>NZ_JAEKFA010000002.1:0-4800000 GCF_016650855.1 Pseudomonas sp. TH32
TGCCAATCCTCTGAACGAACAGAGGAGCCCCGTTCATGAGGATCATTCGCCTGAAAGACGTCATCGACTCAACCGGTCTGGGTCGCTCTACCATCTATAAGTACATCGCCGAAGGAGCCTTCCCCAAGCCGGTCTCACTGGGAGAGCGCAGTGTTGGTTGGGTGGAGGAGGAGGTACACGAGTGGATTTTGGCTCGGATCGAAGAGCGCGACACGGCCGAATAATTTGTTGCGTGAAGGGTGTTGACTAACCGGCATAAGCGCCATGGTCGGATCATCTCCGACCATGGCGCTTATGCCGGAGGGTGTGCGGGTCATTGCGGTCGCTTCAGTGAGTCATGGACTACGTCGAAGTTGAGTTGATCACTATTGCTGATAGCGTGATTCGCGACAGTGTGAGGAGGCCCATGCATGGGAGATGCTTTTTTTCCAGAGTGCAGGGATTATCAAAAAATCAACGTCTCATTGGGATTTCAGTGATGTGCCTTCGCACCTTTCGGAGGTCACTTTCTCGGTGCGGGTAATATGCTTTATAGACCTGTACAGAAGGGGCACACCCTGAAGGCGAATGCATCTGGGGCAGGAAGGAGGCAGGGTTAAAAACTACTCAGGGTGCAGAGGTTATGACCTCCACTCCAAGAGTAGTAATCATGCTTCGTCACCCCGATAACCGAAATCTTCACTTCCACTACGACGACACCTTCGAAGGGCTGCCAGTGATGGTGGAGAAAGGCCCATTCATCCGCGAGTACCTGGCTGATTTAAAGCGAACCATGGATTTGACCTTTGACCAATACTCAAGGGTGCTCGCATTCAGGGTGGACCTACGGCTTCCCTGTGACATTGAACTGGACGATTACATAGATTCCAACGAGGTCATTAGTAGGTTTTTTGCCTCATTCAAATCAAAGGTGAAGCATAACCGCGAAATGGCTTCACGGCGGTACCAGCACGCTCATAGCTGCAAAGTTCGGTATGTGTGGGCACGAGAGCAAGGGTGGCGTGGAAGGCCGCACTACCATCTGCTGATTTTGCTAAACCGAGACGCCTTTTACACCGTAGGCAAAATCGCCTCAGACCGAACCAACATGTTCAGTCGCTTGAACGAGGCGTGGGCGAGCGCGCTGGGGATCCCAGCCGATCTAGTTGTAGGACTGGTAGAAATTCCAGATAACGCGACCTACCGAGTAGCCAGAGGAAAATCTGCGAAGGGATTTGGTGACGATGAGCTTGGTTCGCTTTTCAGAAGGGCTAGCTACCTCTGCAAATCGGCTACCAAGGTCTACGGAAGCAGTCAGCATGGGTTCGGTTGCAGTAGAGGGTGAATCGCCCCTCATTCCGTAGACACCTCCATGCCTTAACTGAGGCGAATCAGGAGGCGCCATGAGCAACCTACGCTGCCCCGAAGATTCAAAAAGCCAAGCGGTCAATTAAGTGCCCGGAAATGAAACTGTCTGTCGCTGATGTAGGCGAGTAGGTCAGCTGATGAGAAAGGAGATGCAGGGAGGAAAATCAAAGCCCGGTTCAACACTCTACGGATTACCGGTAGCTACCTATTTCTGACAGCGTGTTAGAACGACGCTTTTATGTGGGAAACCCAACACCCGCTTGGGTGGGGCATCAGTTGTCCTGAGCTGCGCGGGTGTACTTTTAGTCCCAGTCCTATTTGCTTCTTTTTTGCGCTGATAAGCTTTTTCCTGAAACAGTCTCAGGAAATTTTTATCATGATCTTGAATGCCGCCGTGCCCAGCGAGTTCAGCGCATTACGTGTCATCACGTTGGCGTCCGATGCTGTATGTGCACACCGGCTGGCTTCTGCCTTGAGTGGAATGGGGGTGACTCCAATCGTCAACCTCGAATCCTTGAGTGGCGTTGAGGCCTGGTTGGGCGAATATCCAGTCGACGTTATTGTCTGTGAGCTCCGTCCTGAGTGTGGCGACGGGCTGATGTTGCCGAGCCTCCTCAGGGGGATGCATGAGGTGGGCACACTGACCCAGTTCCCCAGTATCTTCTGGACCGGGGAGGCTGCCTTGGATGCACCCTCCAGTGTCGTTGAAGGGGGGCACTCGCTGTGCCACAAAACGCCGACCAGTCCGCTCTGGATCAAGTACATGGGTGGGGTTGCCGTCAGTGCTTTGGAGTCCCATGCCCGATTGGCACGGACGGCAGGCATTTCGGTGGAAATCCTGCGCGAAGGTGCCACCCTGGCCCTGGGCGACGCCTTGCGAGCGGCGGTACTGACGCGTGCGCAACCGGACGCCACGTTGCGAATGAATACGTTCGATTCGTTGGCCGAAGATGAGGTGATCAATGCGCTGACGACGGGGGAGGGCCTGCGCTTTGTGTTCCAGCCGCAATTTGAGTTGCGGAGCCGACGCGTTGTGGGGGCTGAGGCGCTGGTGCGTTGGAAGCACCCACGTTTTGGGGAAATACCGCCTTCTGTATTGATGCCATTGGTCAACAGGTTGGGCCTGGACTTGCTGCTTTTCAGCCTGGTGGAGATGTGGACGATCAAGGTCATGCTTGCGCTAAAACGCGAAAATATCGAGATTCCCATTGCGGTGAATGCGTCGGCAAAGACCATTTGTACGCCTAACTTTTCTGACCGGCTGGCGGCACGTATGCGTCAGGCTGACCTGCCGAGTCGACTGCTCAAAATTGAACTCACCGAGGATGTACCCGAGCCCGACGAACTCTACTTATCGGCCTCGTTGACGGCTATTCGAGCCAAGGGCTTCCAAGTGTCGATGGATGATTTTGGTACGGGTGCCGCTACGTTGAACCTGTTGGCGAACCTGTCGTTTGATGAGATGAAAATTGATGGGTCGTTCGTCCGTGGTGTGGAGCTGCATTCGTCGTCACGTAAAGTCATCGCCGGAATCGTCAACTGGGCACGCCTGCTCAGTTTGAATTTGGTGGCAGAAGGGATCGAGGATGAGTCGACTATTCCGCTGTTGTACCGATTGGGTTGCCGGGTAGGGCAGGGTTACGCGTTGGCACGCCCGATGGAAATTGATGCTTTCTTGAGTTTCGTTATTCAACGGGAAAATAATCTATAGCACTGACCGCTTTTAAGAGTTTTCTGATGTTTATTCTGGCGCGATCACATTAGCTTTTATGGCCTCTGGCTTTCTGGGTTATTTGCCGCTCTTTTCGTTCGCTTGTGTAGTTATGTGCGATTGGTCAATAGCACGGATGTCATTGATTTTATAGGTTCGTCTGAGATGACGAGAACTTACTAAAGATGAGGGCACTGTATATCTCATCCTTTTGCTCGTTATAAAGAGTGCCTTCTGATTTATGAAACGCTTGAAAATTGCTTTGCTGGATGATCATGCAATCGTACGACATGGGTTGGTCAATCGATTGCAGCAGGAACCTGATTTTGAAGTGGTCGGTGTCTATGCCCGCAGCCGTGACGCCATGGCTGGGCTTGCGGTGGCGCCGGCGGAGGTATTGTTGCTGGATTTTGTGCTCGGGCCGAGTGAGTTAGACGGCATCTTGTTGATTCGTGCATTGAGGGTAAAGCACCCGCAGTGCCGCCTCCTGATATTTTCCACCCACCACGACGCTGCGACTGTGATTCTCGCCTTGCGTGTCGGCGCGCGCGGCTTTCTGGGTAAGAGTGAAGACATCAATCAGTTGATCAGCGCTGTCCGGTTGGTGGCATCGGGCGAGGTCTACCTGAGTCCCGACATGGCTTATCGGGTAGCGGAAGCCACGGCCGTGAATAGTCACGGTGAAGAAAGTAACCGGGATGAAGCTTTGCGTTTTGTGAGCCTTTCAGCACGTGAGCAGGACGTGATCCGTTGTTACCTGGCGGGCATGACCATTACGGAAATCGCCGAAAAATTTAGTCGTAGCATCAAGACTATCAGCTCACAAAAAGCCGCGGCATTTCGCAAATTGGGTGTGGTATCGAACAATGAGTTATTCAGAATCAAGCACATTATTGAGGGTATTTGATTCAACTACGCACTGCTCGGAAAAAAGCACGAGTGGGATGTGATTTACCGATCACTGGATATACTCAACTACGGGCTGAACGTTGTATCGGTAGGCTATTCCTGTGTTCCGATCGCACTGTGTGCGGTCCGCAGAGTGGGGTCGATCACGATGAAACCTGTACGCATTGCGTTGTTGGATGATCACGCGGTTGTACGGCATGGACTCGCCAACACCCTGGCGTGTGAGGCGAACTTTGAAGTGGTTGGCGTTTACGCACGCAGCCGTGACCTTATCGCGGGTCTCGCCACGTCTCCTGCGGATTTACTCTTGCTGGACTTCTCCCTGAATCCCGACGAACTGGACGGGGTATCACTGATTCGGGCCTTGCGGGTCAAGTTTCCCCTCTGTCATATCCTCGTCTTGTCCACGCATCACGACCCGGCGACAGTTAGCCTGGCCATGCGGGTCGGCGCCCGTGGTTTTGTCGGCAAGGGTGAAGACATGGACCAACTGGTCAAGGCCATTCGCAAGGTCGCCGCGGGTGCGGCGTACCTAAGCACCGACATGACCTACCGCTTGGCGGAAACGGTCACCAGCGATACCCGCGAAGGCCAGGGCAATGCGCAGGATGCGTTATTCCAGGCGGAGCTGACCAGTCGAGAACAGGAAGTCATTCGCTGTTATCTCGCGGGTATGACCGTGAGTGAAATTGCCGAGAAATTCAATCGCAGTATCAAGACCATCAGCACCCAGAAAACCTCAGCGTTTCGCAAATTGGGCGTGACGTCGAACAACGAACTGTTCAAGCTTAATAGGATCATCGGCACGTCATGAAAGCCAGGTTGTGGAGTGTTGGGCTTCTCGTGTTGTTGATGCTGGGGTCGCCGCTTATCTGGGCTGGTTCTGTTGAGCTGAGCGAAGAGCAATTGCACTGGATAACCCTACACCCGGTACTTCGTGTTGGGGTGGTGGAGAGCCTGATTCCCTTCGAGTACATGAGCGACGGGGGACTGCGCGGTCGATCAATGCAGTACTTGCAGTTTGTGACGGCCGCTACGGGCCTTCAATTCACTTATGTACCTGGCAAGACCCTGGCCGCGCGTGAAGAGATGCTACTGGAAGGCCAGGTGGATCTGCTGTCCTCTTACCTGCACTTCAGGTCCGAGCCCGCGACTCAGGGGCTGGTCGCGTTGGTCTACCACACCACCTCGCCCATTATTGTCACGCGTGTCGACAGTCCCGGGATTTTTGACCTGGAACAGCTGCAGGGCAAAACCGTGATGATTCCCGATGTGGAGCACTACGAGGAGATATTCCGGGGAAAGGCGACCAAGGCCCATCTCATCAGAAGCACATCGGCCATGGAGATGTTGACCATGGTCAAGGAGGGCAGGGCCGATGCGGTGGTCGCCTCAGAAACCTTTCTGATGCCCTATCTGTATCGACAGTTCCAGGGCGTTCTGGAAACGTCGGGTGTGGTTGGGCACCAGGTGCTGGAGGTGAGCATGGCGGTCCGCGCAGACCAGGTCATGCTGCGTTCCATACTTGAAAAAGTTCTCGGGTCCATTACGGCGGATCAACGCAATGCCATCTATGAGAACTGGTATCACGACCTGGATGTAGACGCTCCGTCCCTGTTGAGTATCGCCAACCACTACATGCATGTCCTCACGATTGGTGCACTGGCGTTGGCCGGCCTGTGCGCGCTGGTCTACCGCAGTCATCGGTTGCGGCGCCGCGCGCTACGCAATGAGCAGGAAAAATCGAGATTCCTGGCGGTCATGAACCATGAAATACGCTCCCCATGAATGCCGTGCTGGCGGCGTTGGAGCTGCTGGGGCACACCCAGCTCAACCTGCAACAACGTCATTTTGCTCATTTGGCGAACAGTGGCGCCAACACGTTGGTGCGTTTACTGGATGACATTTTGGAGACGTCGAGGTCGACGGTGAAGCCCATACAGCTGACAGTTGAATCGACCGATGTGACGGCGTTGGTGCAAGGCGTCGTCGGCCTACACCGCTTGCGCGCCAGAGAAAAACATCTGGTGCTGAATTCCCACATCCAAGCGCAGTTACCCTTGGTGCTGCTCGACAGCACCCGCCTGACGCAGATTTTTCATAATCTGCTTTCCAATGCCATCAAGTTCACCGATGCAGGCGGTATCGATATCGACGTGCGGGTGGTGGGGCTTACCGACCACGCCGGGCAATTGCAGATTGAGGTGCGTGACACCGGGATCGGGATTTCAGCCGCAGTGCAGGCGTCGCTGTTCCGGGCGTATGCACAAGACAGCCAGTCATACAAACGTTCAGGGGGAACCGGATTAGGATTGGTGATTTGCCAGCAATTGGTCAACTTGATGAGCGGCACGTTGACACTCAGGAGCGAGCTGGGTGCAGGCACCACAATCACTATCTGCTTGCCCGTAGCGGCCGCACCGTCACCTGTTGAACTGCCACAAGTAGAAGCCACGTCAGCGCTGCCGGCCTCCAGCGGATTGCAGATCCTGGTGGTGGAGGACACCCTGGCAAATCAAGAGGTGTTGCGTGCACAAATCAGCAGCTACGGTGGTCGGCCCGTGGTGGCCGCCGATGCTGCCCAAGCCCGCGCCCTGTTTGCGCAAGCCGCGTACGACTTGATCCTGGTGGACTGCGATCTACCGGACGAGGATGGTTATGGCCTAGCCCGTAGGTTGCGCGCATTCGAGCAGCAACTGGGCCGCACGCGTTGCCCGATCATCGCTATCTCTGCCTTGACCGGTGGGCAGCACCTTCAGCGTTGTCTGGAAGCCGGGATGGACGCCGCATTGAGCAAGCCCATTGGCCTGGGCCAATTGCGCGAGGTCATTGAGCGTTGGTGCGACGTCACACTGGCAGATCCCGCGGTGAGTTTGATGGCTCCCGTGCTCGACCAGGCCGGGATCAACCGGGAAGTGGCCGCTGACCTGGGGAACCTGATCAAGGCGATAGCCCTGTGTGATCGCCCGTCCGCCCTGCACGTGGCTCATCGCTTGCACGGTGCAGCGCTGATCATGGAGTGGCCAGCAATGGGCCGGGCGACGGAGCATGTGGAGAACCTGCTGCGCACGCAGGCGGAGTGGGATAACCCGTTTTACACGCAAGCCCTGCGAGCATTGCTCCAGCAATGGAATGATTTGGACGGCGATACGCAGCTCGATGCGCTGCCGGCAATCCGGGCACATCGGATGCAACTATGATGTGGCGTCTTTTACTGGTACTGGTCCTGGTGGGCTGCGCTGGCCTGGTGGGTGCACAGGCGAACCCGCCGCCACTGACTTTGACGCAACAGGAACTCGACTGGGTTGCGGCTAACCCGGTCTTGCGCGTAGGTGTGTTCGAAAATCTGTTGCCCTTCGAGTACATCAGCGGTGGCGAGCTGCGAGGGCTGTCGGCCAAGTACCTGGGATTGATCACACGCCGTACGGGGTTGCATTTCACGTCTGTGCCGACCACTACACGCAGTGCCCGCAAAGACATGCTGATCAGCGGTGAGGTCGATATCTTGCCTACTCGGCGTCGCTCCGATGACCCCGCTGAGGATCGCGGGATCCTCTATACCCAGCCTTACAACACCAGTTCGACCATCCTTGTCAGTCGTTTTGACGGTGAACCTTTTGCCGATCTTGAGCAACTCGCCGGCAAGCGGCTGGTGATGTTGGGACGTGAAGGCTATTCGGCATTTTTGAAGGAAAAGGTGCCTGGTATCACGATCATTTCGGCCCAGAACGCAGTAGACATGATGGCAATGGTCAAGGACGGCAAGGCAGATGCAGCCATTGCTTCAGAATGGTTACTGATTCCGTACCTGTCTCGCCAGTACCACGGCGTGTTGCAGGTTTCCGGAGTGGTGCCCCAGCAGCATACCGGGGTGAGCATGGCGGTACGCGATGACGATGTGATCCTGTTGTCGATTCTGGACAAGGCGCTGGCCTCCATCACCGGGGATGAGCGCAAGGCGATCTACGATGCCTGGTTCGCAGACATGAACTTGGATATACCGACCATCGAGGCCATCACCGATCATTACGAAAGTGAGTTGTGGTTGCTGCTGGGCGTTGTGCTGATACTCGTCACACTCGTTTGGCAAAGTCGCGTGCAGCGTCGACGCGCCACCCATAACGAGCGAGAGAAGGCGATGTTCCTGGCGGTGATGAGCCATGAAATTCGCTCGCCCATGAACGCGGTACTGGCCGCTGTCGAATTGTTGGAGCATACCGCGCTCGATGAACATCAACGCCACTTCGCGTATCTCGCTAACAATGGCGCTAACGCCTTGTTGCGGTTAGTGGACGATGTGCTGGATATCTCCAAGATGGAGGCCGGGCAATTAAAGCTCAACGTGGAAGCCGTGGACCTCGGTGTACTGGCCCGGCGCGTGGTGGACAGCCAGCGTCCGTATGCCGAGGAAAAAGGTCTTGAACTGACAGTGACGAGTGAGCGACCTGTCGCCCCTTTGTTACTCGATGAGCTGCGCGTGGCCCAGATTTTGCGCAACCTGATCTTCAATGCCATCAAGTTCACCGACGTCGGTCGGGTAGAGGTTCAGCTTCAAGTGCTTGAGGGGGATCGGCAACTGATGATTCGGGTAGTTGACAGCAGCATCGGCTTGTCTGAACAGGCGCAAGGTTCATTGTTTCGGCCCTATGTCCGGGACAAGGACGCTTACAAGCGCAAGGGCGGCACTGGGCTCGGGTTGGTGGTCTGTCGGCGGTTGGTGAAGTTGATGCAGGGCGAGCTCACGCTCAGTAGCACGCTGGGCAAAGGGACCCAAGTCGGGGTGATGTTGCCCATCGAATGGGCTGAACCGCTCGATTCGCCGGCGCTAGCGATAGCGCCCGAATCTGTGGGGTTGCGGGTTTTGGTAGTGGGGGCACGAAAGTCGATCAACACGTAGTGGAGGTGCAACTGCATGACTTGGGTTGTGAGCCGTTGTCAGCGGCTGATATTACCCAAGGCTTGAGCCTCTTCAGCGCACACGAAGTTGATCTGGTGTTGATGGACTGTGATCTGCCAGAGGCCGATGGATATAACCTGGCCGGCGAGTTTCGTGAACTTGAGCGCCAACAGCAGCGGACGTATTGCCCGATCATCGGGGTCTCGCAGTTTGCTGGCAATGAACATCTCGCACGTTGCTTTGATGCCGGTATGGATGGTGCACTGAGCAAGCCTATTCACCAGGCGCCATTGCAACAAACCATTGAGCTGTGGTGCGAAGTCATCTTGGCGCAGCCCGATCAGTCACCCAATGCCCCAGGGCCTGAGACGTTGCGCAAGCACCTGAGTAGTTTGCTTGAGGCGGTGGCCCTGCGTGATCGCAGCCTGGCGCTGCAGGCCGTGCGGCGCCTGCATGCGGTTGCGTTAGCGGTGGGTTGGGCGGATCTCGCGGCCACAGCCAAAATGCTCGAGCCTGAGCTACAGGCTGAAGGGCGCTGGCCCACTGTGGTTATTGCGGGCCATCTCAGTTGTTTGGTTGAACAGTGGGTGGGACTAAGTTCTTGAGTTTTGCTGCAAATTGCTCTCTGGTGGCACAAGTTTTTTAGGAGTGCTCCTATTGACGAAGTGTCGGCGTGATCAATAAAAACAATAACCGATACTTGTGGTTTTTTAGGCGTGGGGCGCGAATAGTTAATTGTTGGAAATCTACGCTGGCTAGTTGTTTTTTTCGGAGCAGTCCTATTTGGATGGCTCAGTCGGCGCCTTAAACTTAACCCCGCAACAGCACAGGGAGTTATCCTGCAAAAGGAAACTCCAATACTTACTTAGACCCTTGCTCTTTCGGAGTTACCTCATGGATTACAAAGCCCGCGCCCTCGCTGTACTGGTCGCAGCCACCGCCACCTCCGCCGCCATGGCGTCGGACGGCACCATCAATTTCAACGGCGAACTGAAAGCTGAAACCTGCCAGGTTGCGGTCAATGGTGCTGCCGGCTCCGCGGGCAGCACTGTTACGTTGCCGACGATCTCCACCGCTTCGCTTGCCTCGCTCGGCCAAGTGGCAGGCCAGACCGGTTTCAGCATTCAACTGAGCAAGTGCTCTGCTGCACTGAAAACCGCTTCTGCGTTCTTTGAAGCCGGCGCTTCAGTTGACCCGGCCAGCGGCAATTTGAAGAACTTGAGCGGCACTGCCACCAAGGCTCAACTGCAACTAGTTGACGCCTCTAATGGCAAACCGATCAAGGCCGGCGATACCGGGCAAGTTGCTTCTACCAGCCGTATCAGCATCAATTCGACCACCCTAAGTGCAGACCTGCCGTACTCCGTTCAGTACTACGCACAGGCAGCAACTACGCCAGGTACTGTTATCAGTAACGTTACGTACTCTATCAACTATCAGTAAGCCGCGCGCAATGAGCACACGCCCTGATTGGTATGTGAAGGGCGTGTTTTCTGGCAGCGATGGGACAACGTCATGTATTACAAACTTCCATTCAAACAGTTACTGCTGGCAAGCCTCATGGTGCTGGCAAGTTTTCAGGCCAATGCAGGTGTGGTGATCACCGGCACTCGGGTGATCTACCCGGCAGGCCAGAAGGAAGTCACCGTAAAACTCAACAACAACGGCACGCAACCTGCGCTGATGCAGGCGTGGATCGACACCGGCAGTGTGACCTCCACCCCCACCAGTTCCAAGGCGCCGTTTCTGCTTTCGCCACCGGTGGCGCGTATCGACCCGGCCAAAGGCCAAAGCCTGCGGGTAATGTTCACGGGCGCTGCACTTGCCCCAGGCAAAGAATCAATATTCTGGCTCAACGTGTTGGAGATTCCGCCAAAGCCCGAAGCCGGCGCAGACCTCAACACCCTGCAAATGGCATTCCGCTCGCGTATCAAGCTGTTCTACCGCCCCACCGGGTTGCCTGGAACCGCCACTGAAGCGATTGAACAGGTGCAATGGCAAGTGGTGTCGACCCCTGATGGCGTGGGCCTGGCGTTGCAAGCGTTCAACCCGTCGGCGTTCTACGTGTCGATGGTCGAATTGGACCTGGTGCAAGGTGCTACGCGCGCTCGCAGTGAGGATGGGATGGTTGCCCCGGGCGAAACCCGGCAGTTCCCGCTGCCAACCCTCAAGACTCGACCTGCCGCCGATGCCCAAGTGGAGTTCAGTGCCATCAATGATTACGGCGCGCTGATCCCGACTCGGAAAGCACTCAAGCCCTGATCAATCCCTGACGTTTTTACCCGCGAGTCAATTATGCCAACCTCTTCCAGCTCCAGGCTTGCCCTGAGGGCGCAGCCTCGCTTTGCCTTGAATCCGCTTACGACCTTGATACTCAGGGTATTGGCCGTTACTCCTGGTGCATTGGGGGTGCAAGGCGCGTTGGCGCAAGAGGTGCAATTCAACGACGCGTTTTTGCCTGAGGATTCACGCAATCTTGACCTCGGTAAATACCAGGCCGGTAACCCGGTGACGCCAGGACAGTACCGCGCCGACGTTTTGCTCAATGGCCAGTTGAACAGCCGCCAGGACATCCGCATTGAGGCCCAGCCCGACGGCAGCAAGCCGGTGGTGTGCATGGATCATGGGTTGCTTGAGCGCCAGGGCGTGGAAATGTCCAAGTTGCCACCCGAGGCCAGTCAGGCGCTCGGTAGTCAGGGCTGCGTGGCATTGGGCAGTTTGATCCAAGGCGCCAGCGCGAACTTTTCGCCCGAGAACCAGGCGCTCGACCTCAGCATTCCCCAAGCGGCCTTGAAGCGTAATTCCCGGGGCTATGTCAGCCCTGAACTGTGGGACCGCGGGGTTACGGCAGGCATGCTCAGTTACAACTTTAACGCTAATCGGAACCGCACCCGCTCCGGTAACTATGACTCGGCTTTCATGGGCCTCAACGCCGGCCTCAATCTGGGTGACTGGCGCCTGCGCCACAACGCGTCGATGAGCTGGCAGTCGCGCCAGGGCAACAAATACCAAGCCCTGGACACTTACGTACAGCGCGATATCACTGCGCTGAAAAGCCAGTTCACGGCGGGGAGTCCAACACCAGCGGCGAGATCTTCGACACATTGTCCTTTCGCGGCGTGCAGTTGGCCAGCGACGACCGCATGCTGCCCGACTCCATGCGCGGTTATGCCCCGGTTATCCGTGGCATTGCGCGCACCAACGCGCGGGTCACCATCCGCCAGGCCGGCAACGTATTGCTGGAAACCACTGTAGCGCCCGGTGCCTTTGTGATCGACGACCTGTACTCCACCGGCTACGGCGGCGACCTCAATGTGAGCGTTGCCGAGGCAGACGGCACGGAACAGAACTTTATCGTGCCCTATGCCTCGGTCAGCCAGTTGCTGCGCCCAGGAACCGCGCGTTTCAGCCTTACCGCCGGTGAAACCCGCAACAACTATGTCGACCAACAGGTACGCCTGCTGCAAGGTACTTTGCAATACGGCCTGAACAACACGTTCACCGGGTTTGGTGGTATGCAATCGAGCGACCACTACACGGCGTTACTCACGGGCGTGGCGTTCGGTACGCCCATCGGTGCCATGGCGGTCGACGTGACTCATGCTCAGACCGAGCTGGCTGGCGGTACCGCCAAAGGGCAGAGCATGCGCGTGTCCTACAGCAAGAACGTACTCAGCACCGGCAGTAACTTTTCGGTGGCGGCTTATCGGTTTTCTACCGGTGACTACCTGGATTTCAGTAATGCAGTGCAACTGCTGGATGCCGAGAAAAATGGCTGGGATACCCGCTTATTTGGGCGCCCGCGTAGCCGCCTGTCCATCACCGCCGACCAGACGCTCGGGCCTTGGGGCCAAGTGACTATCAGCGGCTATGCCCAGAACTACTGGAACCAGCCGGGCAGCGACGTGCAATACCAGTTCAGCTATAGCAAGCAATTCAACCGCGTGAGTTTCAGTGTGAATGCCAACCGCAGCCGTGTGGGCATGGGCGACATGGAGAACAGTTTTCTGCTGACCATGAGCATGCCCCTGGAATTCGGCGGCTCAGGTTATGGCCCGCAGATGACCGCCCAGGTTGGCCGTGACACCCGCGGCAACTACAGCGAGCAGGCCGGTATCAGTGGTACTGCCGGCGAAGACCGCCAGTATGGCTACGGCGCTACCTTCGGGCACGATGGCGGCAGTAGCAGCAAGAGCGCTGCGTTCAACGGGCAGTACACCGGCGCCCGGGCCATGCTCAATGCCGCATTGGGCTATGGCGATGGGTATACCAGCACGTCCCTGGGCGCCAGCGGCACGGTGGTGGCTCACTCCGAAGGTGTGACGTTGTCGCCTTATCGCGGCGAAACCATGGCCGTGATCAGTGCGCCCGGTGCGCAGGGCGCCAAAGTTTCCGGTTACCCAGGCCTAAGGCTCGACGGGAGTGGCAATGCCGTGGTGCCGTACTTGCGCCCATATGAGTTGAATGAAGTGGCCATTGACCCGGCCGGCAGCTCCCTGGACGTCGAATTCAGCGAAACCAGCCAGCAAGTCGCACCACGTGCCGGTGCCGTGGTGCACCTTAAATACACCACCAACCAAGGCCGTGCGGTGCTGCTCAATGTGCGCTTGGACGATGGCAGCAGCTTGCCGTTCGGCGCCGGCGTAACGGATGGCGAAGGCGCCACGGTGGGCATGGTCGGGCAGGGTGGCCAGCTCTATGCGCGGATCAAGCCGGACACCCGTCAATTGCTGATCAACTGGGGCAGCAAAGCCCATCAGCAGTGCGCGTTGGCCATTCCGCCGGGCCCAGGTGAGGGGCAGCAGTTGCAACAGCTGGACGCCGTGTGTGCGGCAGGCAAACAAGTCGCGAACAGCGTGCGGCCCAACACTACGCAAAAGGTACCGTTATGAGCATCAGGGCTTTGATCAAATCGGGATTGGCCGTCATGGCGCTGTGGGCCGCTGCCAACACGGCCATGGCAGTCACCTGTACCTACATGAACGGTATTCAGCCGGCGGTGGGCGACATGCCGTTGCAGATATCCTCCATCAGCGTTGGGCGCGATGTGCCGGTGGGCACTGAGGTGTATCGACAGAAGTTCAGCATGGCGGCGGGCCAGGCAGTGAAGCTAGAGTGCCTGTATGCCCCGTTTCAACAATGGATGGAGATGACTCTTGAGAACAATTCACTGGCCAGTTGGTCCAGCGGAACCTACGCCAACAAAGTCTACAGAACCAGGATTCCGGGGCTCGGGGTCGCCTTTAACAGCACGGGCGGCCCGCTACCAAGGCAAAGTAGCCCATCATGGACCACGTGTTCGGCGGGCTGGAGGTGCCTGGTTCCTTTTGATGGTCCATCCAATTATGAATTGATCCTCATCAAGATAGGCGATATTTCACCGGGAGTGTTAATGGGCAGCACGTTGCCGACCGTGAGCCTGTTTGGCAATTTTGGCGATGTCAGAATGTTGGGGTTCAAGATGGGCATCTCCGGCAGTATCCAGATTGTCTCGCGCACCTGCAGTACGCCGGATGTGACAGTCCCTATGGGCACGCATCAGACCAAGACATTTACCGGAATAAACACGGCCAGCGGCTGGGTTGATTTTGCCATTCAATTGAATGATTGCCCGGCGTTTACAGGAACCTTTAGCACCACAGGACCAGGCTGGAGCTCCCAGAGCGGTAATTCACCCTCCGGTACGGGCACCAGTGGCACCCTGGTCAACAACACCCTGCAATACCGCGTTGACCCGGCAAGGACGGCGATCAACGCCGGTACTGGTGTGCTAAGCCTGGACCCTACGACTGCCGGCAGTTCACCCGCCGCCACCGGCGTAGGTGTGCAGGTCGGGACGCCTAACGGCAGCGGCTTGCCTTTGTCTACCAATCAAAACAGTGGCCTGACCCTGCGAACGACTGAGGGCAGCTATTCAATCCGGCTGCGTGCCCGCTATTTGCAAACACAGGCCAAGGTCACGCCGGGGCCGGCCAATGCGTCGGCGACGTTTACGATTATTTATCAGTGATGGAAAACTTGAGAGTGATCGCGAGGATGCGAATAAGGCCGAATAAAGCGCTACGAATTCTGATCGCAGATGAACAACACTTTTACCGGTTGAGGATTGAACGGGACCTGAACCATTTGGGTTATTACCGAATTGCGCCCTTGCATCAACTGGTGCAGGTATTTAGTGCGGTGGAGTACGACCGCGAGCCTCTGGACCTGTTGATTATCAACGCCTCATTGGTGAAGGGGGTGAAATTTGATCTGTTTTCTTTCTGCATGGACAACCCGCATATTCGTTATGCATTGATTTACGATGATCAGCAACGGGGCGTACCCTCGCTTCTGGTATGCCGTCAAGACAAGGTGCTGATCAGCGCTTTGCCATTGCCGGACTTCGAAACCCTCACCCACCTGATGGCAAAGGTCGAGACCTGTCCTGTTGCGCAGGAGCGAAACGGAGAAGTCGGTGCCTAATGAAAACCGTTATTGGAAACAGGCTTCTGTCATCGGTTCTTGTATCCACCTTTCAAATACATCGATCGCCATCGGTTTAGCATACAAAAAGCCCTGACCAATCTGCACCCCCATCTCATACAAATGATCCTGCTGAGCTGCGGTTTCGATACCTTCCACCACCAGTTGCATGCCCAAATTGCCGGCCAGAACCAGTGTATTGCGAATGACTGCACGGCAGTGGCCGGGGCCGTCGATAAATTGGATGAACTCTTTCGCCAGTTTTATTTCACTAAACGGTACCTGGCATAGTCGTAAAAGTGACGAACAGCCCGTGCCGAAGTCATCAATCGATAGGCGTATGCCCAATAGGCGCAGGCGATTAAGCTTTTCAACGCTGCTAGCGCAAGCACCGCTAGGACCGTCCTCGGTGATTTCGATGGTTAGTGATGAAAGTGGCAGAGGGTGCTGGCGCAACCGAGTCTCCAAGCGCTCGACAAGTGTTTCGCTCATCAATGCCCAAGGGACAGGTTGAATGCCATGCCTATGAGTTGGCCCTGCTCTAGATGAATCGCCCCGGGTTTCGTAGACACCTCTTTGCCTTAAACTGAGGCCAATTAGGAGGTGCCACGAGCAACCAGCGTTGTCTCGAAGAGTTCGAAATACAATTTGTCAATCAAGTGAACGAAAAGAAACTCTCTGTCGCTGATGACGCGGCCTGTCTTGGCGTATCGACGCATAGCCTTTAAGCCTGGATAATTCGGAGCGATTCGGAAATTGAAGGGCCGCTATTGGGCATGCTGAAATGCAAAAGCTTTAGGGACTGATGTTGTGGCTAAAGGTCAGTGTGGTCGACTCCTCCCAGATGCCCTAAATTACACGGCATACGGCTGGTACCTCTTTTCTTTAATAGTTATGAGGGAGAGAGCTATGCGAGATGCTGTCGATATAATATCGACTAATAAATACCTCTCGTTTATTTAAAGTGAATCAGGAGAAGCACGAGTGGGGGAAAGGTTTAGCTGCTACCCAAAAAGAAAACTTTTGATCATTATGCCTTTCTCAGCTTTGCTAAGGAAGGCGTAAGGTTGATTTATGCTGGGTAGAAGTTTCTACTTCTTGTAGGTAATGGCTAGCGTTGTCGGATAAAATTTAGCTATTTCATAGTCAGGGTTATAGGTTGCGATGTTGTGAGCTGCAATTGTAAGTCCGGCTGCTACCCCACCAACGATAGTAATTGCACCGACTCCAAGGGCTGCTATGCGTCCTGCGGTATACACTCGACATGTGTATCCTTGTAACTCAATTAGCTTTTCTATGGTTTCCACCGTGTCACCAAAAAAATCAGATTCGATTTCTTTTATTTTAAAAGACTTTTTTTCTGCGATCATTGAGGAAATTTCTTTGTTAGAGATTTCGCTGGCTGAATAAACACTGATGTCCATTTTATTTCCAATTGCTAGTGAAGTTTATAAGGTTTAAAACAAGTCTTTATTTAGACCCAAGAGCATCATGTTCTTGTCGTAGCAAAGTGGTACTGAGTCGCAGTTTCCGCCTTGTTTCTTTACATCCTTTTTATCCACCAACGGAAGATATTTAGGTAAATCCTCATCTTCGATGTCTTGCCCATTGATCGAACAGTTGAAAACCGCCGTTGCCATGCACACAACTTCAAGTTTGCTTACGTCTATCGGGCTTGATGATGGGCTTTTCGTTGCCTGTCGTTCGTAACGCTTTCCTCCGTAGCCTGGACCTGTACCTTCCTTGTAAGCCACAACGGCCCCCGACGTATCTGTGCCCAGATACCATCCGGTTGTGATCCCGTAGATCCCTTCAGGAGCATTGCCCATGAATTCACCACGGTGCGCGCAGGTCCCTGCGCTGTCGCAGTTGACGATTCGCCTTCCATCAACACGCTGCAAAGTTTTGTTGCCGTTCTGATCGACGTAGGCCCTATTTACTGAAGACGGAGAGTTGGGGATAGAGCAGTCGATGTGTTTGATCGCAAGGATAGGCATTGGAGTGGGGGTCGTATCGCATACACGTACGTTCGGGTCTGCGGCAGCTGTCAGGGACACACCTGCCTGTAAAGCGGCAAAAAGCATTGCATTGATCAGCGAGATTTTGACTTTCATCTGAGTGCTCGGTTTTGTCGATGGTTGGATTGAGTTCGTATGATATTCGAATACTACCAAAACGGTAGTATTTGGAAAAAGCTGCGCATGCACGATGCCCCTTTGGAAATTGGGTGTGTGCATGTCAGTACTGGCAAAGCGGATAAAGCAGGCGCGTATTCGGGCGGGGTTGTCGCAAGAACGACTAGGACTGGATGCCGGCTTAGACGAGATGTCTGCAAGCACCCGTATGAACCGGTACGAGTTGGGGAAGCGTGTTCCTGCACCGGATTTGGTCGAGCGTCTGAGCGAGGTGCTCAGTGTTCCTGCGGCGTATTTTTACGCGGTCGAAGATGACGAAGCTGAGCTGCTTATCAAGTTTAGTAAGCTGGGTGCAGACGAGCGCGTGCAGCTTATGCAACACCTGGACCTGCTGCTGGAATCTCAATAGCAACTCAGCAATGCGCCTTTGGTCTACCTTCAGCATGGGTTCAAAGATACTTCGACCCCGGCTTCTGTCGTGATCAACTCGAATAGCAAGGCTGCTAGCAGCACTGCAATCAGGATTGGCCAGGAGCGAGCCATGAGAACAGCAAGCGCTACTGCCAACAGGCAGCTGGCCAGAATGCCGAAAAACATGAAAAGCAGACCGACAAAGCGTATGAAATTCATCGTATTTTCCTTCAGGCGGAAAAATGCCTGAGCGGTGATCGCTCAGGCATGTTGGTCGAAAACAATTTTATGCAACTAGTCGAAGAGCCGAGTCGAGTGCGCGTTGCTTGATTTGCGCTCCCTGCCCGAACCAAGCTGAGTCCATCCGGTATTCTGAACTCCTGGCACGACGCTCGTGATCGACATACTCAGTTACTGCGTTTAGCAGGCCCCATGCGGTGCCGCGAGTGGACTCCATGCCTGATCCACGCCCTTTGCCTTCGTATAGGCTTTGCACCTTCTCCAGCGCTCGTTTGTTGGGTAGTACGTCGGGAATGGGATCTTGGGCGTAGGTCTCACATAGCACCTCCATAAAAAAGCTCATCGCCTCAGGCCACTGAACTTTGCGTTCGGAGAGCACGCGCATCCGGTACATGAATTCGTCCCATTGCGAGACGGCAATACCGAGTTGCTTTTTCACAGTCTGCGGATTGAATCGCGTGTTATGTGGGACCTTGATTGCATGGGGGATACAATTCAAGGCAATGCTCAACGTGTTGTTGCAAACCACGCGAACGGTGGTCGGCGTGGCTGTTGTCGCGAGGGTGCCGTCACACGAGGTCGCCAGCAACAAGTAGCCATTAACCTGATCGTTGCCCTTCAAAGTGGCGTTTTGCCCAGTTCGCGCTAATGCCCAGAACTTACGCCCTCCCTTCAGAACACCTGCCGTTTCCAGCTCATAGCCGGACACTTCAGTCAGGTCACGGTAAAACTCCATAACCTCACGCGGCTGGACAATTTGGTAGCGGTTGGATACCACGGACAGCGGAGCCTTGGTGTCGGAACGGTACAGTACCTTTTGCTCTGGGAATGAGTGAATACTGCCCATATGGCCAATAGCGTCGGCTTTGAAGTGGACGGGGCTTTCCTGGATCTGCCAGTCCATACCGGCTTCACGCTGCCAGATCTCGATAGGTTGTTTTTGAGTCAGCTGACTGCCGAGGCCGTGCCACGGGGTTGCGCCAACGTAAGCCATTTGTTCGATTTGATGAGCCATGATTAATGTTCCTTGGGGTACAGCTCGGCATAAACGCCACGCATCGCGTGGCAATGTCCGGACGTAATAGAAAGAAAGGAGTAGAAGACGGATTAAGCAGGGAGGTTGAAGCGATGCCCGCAGATCAGGCAGAGGTTGTGGGCGAGTACGTGGCGGTCAAGCTTGTCGCCGAGTTGAGCGCCTAATGCACAGCCGCCAGCGCCGCCAACAAGGCCGCCGAGGATCGCCCCAGAAACGGCTCCGAGAGTGACGCCGAGCGGGCCGGCAATAGCGCCAACGGTGGCACCCGCCTGGCCGCCGGCTAATGCTGCACTGACGCCACGTGCTGCGCCGCCGACCGTACCGAGGGCAGCTGCAATTTTCATGGCTTGGTGGAAGGACGCGACTTTTGGGTGAGTGACAGCGAGGGCACTGCAATGACATGGTTTGAAGCTCCATGGTGGTGATGTCATTACTGTTATGTGTGGTTCAGATTTTTTCGAATCGAATAGGTGTTTCTGATGAATGATTTGATCGGTACGGAAGAAGACGACTCAGCGCAGTCTATAGCCGAGTCAATGCGCATCGGGGGCGTGGCCCGCAGCCGACTTGACATACCAGGCGTATCCAAGAGGCAGAGAGGTCAGCCAGCTTGCACTTGCGGAGGAGGCAAGCTGCGCGAAACCAGAACCGAGTTGGTCGTCCGCTTTTGGCCAATTTCCGTCGGTCGTGACAGGCAGAAATCGACCCAAAGCGCCCCTAACCGGTTTCTGAAGCCATCCAGGTCAAAAAATTATGGAGCTGAGTCGTAAACTCTTTTGGCTTAGCGTTCGGGTTCCTTGCCTGGGACAAGAAAAAAGAGATCTGCATTCTCATACACGGGTAGCGGGCGGTGAACACATCTTTCGTTTTCTGATCGTGAGTTACAGCTCCAAGGATAGGCAAGCAGACCTTGGACCCAGCAGAAGGGAGGGCACCCTTACCGAATTATGCCTTAGGGTCCCCTGCAGATTATCCGGGGCTGGCATGGGCGAGTTAAGCGTATGCGGACGCTGAATACACCGGTGTCGAGAAGCGTGAATTCATAAAGTCGGTCTTGGCCGTCCTCATGGTACCTGACCTGCAATCATTAGGTGGCTGAGCTCACTAAATGTGATTTGCCATTTTATTATATGCCATGACATGGAAGACGTAGGAAGTTTCCTAGCCATCCATCAGGCGCGTCCGATACGTTTTTACGTTCTTGACTCCTAAGCTCCTCCCAGCTCATAGCGAGTTAGAACACACCGTGCACAACGACTGCGGCTTTACGAGCAAACCAGGCGCCTAGGGTTGTCATTGATAGAAACCGCGGTGCAGGTGCAGACGTATGAGGCACGGTGAAAAGTACGAGCAGAGTAAATGCTGGGGTAACCCATTGATGCCATCGGAACGGCTCCGCACGGCCGCCCGGGGTCTCCCCCGCCTAGTGTCCCCCCCCGTCCAGATCCACTACGAGACCGCGCCTGAATGAAACTACGAAACGACTTCTTGCTACCGATCGCCCTCGCCCTGCCCCTAGTCATCCCGGCCGTCGCTGCCGCGGGGATGATGCGGTTCGAATCAACAACCGCCCCCAACGGGACCACTGACTATCGTCTCGTTGAAGCGTCGATCTCCCTCGCGGAGATCCAGAAAATGCCGCTTCCTGGTCCGGGGGTGTACGCGCAATTATCGTTCGATATTTATGACCCCATGACCCGCCGCTGCTCGTCGGCGTATCCCGCCCCGTGCGTCGGGTACATCCCACCCACCCCCGCATACTGTAATCCACAGGACGTCATCCAGTATGTGCAGGACGCCATCGGACGGGTCACCATACGAACCACCGCCCCACCCCCAGCCGGTACCACCGTCACCGCAGGGGTGGGGTGCCGCGGTAGTAAGAATTTCGCCAATGGGTACAGATGGGAGGGACCGGCGATCGTGACCGAACAGCGACCTCCGATCACGTGTGCCAGCGACACCGTGTCGCTCACACTGACCGGCGTGGTGGGGGAAAGTGGTATCTCTGCGTCCTCCGAAACCACCGTACGATGCACCGGGCCCGCCGCCGTGAAACTGCGACTCCAAAACGGGGGAGATATCGCGATCGGGACGCTAGGTACTGCGCGCGTTACACTACCCGGGGGCGGGGCGACAGCTAATTTTACCGTCGCTAACGACGCCCGAGTCCCAATATCTGCAACAATGGTTAAATCTCCGACCTCCGCCGGTGTGTATACAGGCTCTACAGTGCTGACAACCGAAATTGAATGATCGCGTCGTACGCGTGTGCTATAAACCGCATACGACAACCTTCCTCACTCCGCTATACCGCGTCCGCGCAATCCAGCGTTTGAGGCTGTAATCCAACGCCTTGGCGATGGCCGATCCCTCATACACAAGCTGCCTCCGGGCGATCATCCAGGTATGGAGTGCGTCGATAATCGGGGCTGCTTTTTCCTGCCGTATGCGCTGTCGGACACCCGGTTCCAGTTCGCGAACTTCTCGTTCAACTTCGTACAAGGGCGCGATGTAGTGCAGCGCTTTTTCGGCGATCTGGCTTTTGTTGGACGCGTGTAAGTCGAAGAACTTGCGGCGTGCATGGGCCATGCAGCCGATCTCCGTGACACCCAGTTCAAAGCCTGCCTTGTAGCCAGCGACGTCGTCGCAGACTAGCTTGCCGTTTCAGTGGCCAAGGAAGGCTCGGGCATGTTCGCCAGCCCTGCTCGGACTGAAGTCATAAACGACCGCAGCCAGATCGGAGAACTGGCTGGTGGCATAGGCCCAGACACAAGCGCGATGAGTTTTCTTCGCGCCAGGTGTCAGCATTTGTACCGGGGTCTCGTCTGGGGTGTGATGTTCCTTGGTGAGCGTCTTTCGGCCGCACATTTGTACGGCGGTGGGCTTATCTGTTTAGCTGTGTGGTTCGTTCTCGGCAAGACCAAGCCGAAGCAAGAACCCTCACCAGCTTCGAGTTAATCCAACAACTTAACTGCCCTCGACGATTTCTCATCTGATTGGCTGATGACCATTTGACTGGGTACCATGTTTTGGTTTTGCAGAGTCTGTTAGATGACTTGGCCGGACGGATAGCGGGAAATATGTCTTCGACGTCGTAACTGGCAGGGAGGTCTTTCATAGGTTCCAGCCAACCTTTACCGCCCCAGAGTGGTGTTTCATAGGTGCCAATGGTCAACACATCGAACTGACCACTTTGGGTGGAAATATCAGTGGTCAGGCGCTGGCGCAAGACGTTCTCTTCTAGCACCACCCAGTTGAGTTTTACCTCGGGATGCTGCGCCTCGAAGATTTTCGAGAGCCGCTGCATGCGGATCATGTCACCGTTATTGACGGTGGCGATGGTGATGGTTTCTGCGGCGTGGCATGCCAGGGTTACGGACAGACCTGCTGAAACCAAAAATGTCGCTGCGATTATTCTCATGGTGCTCCTCACTCTGCGCTCTGGGCGACAGCAACTATTATTTTTCTTGTGAACCCCTACTCAGCAGTCGGTCATATGGGGCAGCGGCCGACAAACCTGATTACGACAGCTCGAATAAAGCCCAACAAACGTAAAACGCATATTTTCACGATACTTTTTCTTCTTTTAAAAAGTTTATTCAGACGCGACTTTATTCGCGTAGATGACCACGGTGGTGCGCTGGGAACATCCGCAACGCGGGTTATTGGGGCCGGACGTTTTTATCCCCATTGCCGAGGAAACCGCGCTGATCCTGCCCTTGAGTCATTGGGTATTGCATACGGAGTGCAAAGAGGCCACGCGCTGGCCTGAAGACGTGATGATCTCTGTCAACTGGTCTTCCACCAAGCTCCAGCATTGGCACGCCAACCGTTGAACTGTCGGCTGAGGTGGAGTGGTTTATCTAATGGTTGCAAACCGAGTTGGAACAGGCGTTCGGCGCCTGAACCGTTGTTTGAAATCAGTGGCACCGGACTTTATCCAATTGATCACATAAACCTTCGAAAAATCTCCCACTGACAGTCGCTTACTCATGGGATCTATCAGTACGATGTTCACATTCATAGCCAGGCGCAAAAAGCAAAGCACTACCTGGCTAAGGAGGAGAATACGCAGCATTTGCGAATGAAACCTAGGGGCGCTCATTGCATACGTAAGGGGCATCTTCGCAAGCCGACGCAGTAGCCATGTAGGAAGAGTCTATAAGTCTTTGGGAAAATTCCTATTGTCTTAGATAAAATAGCGAGAGACCATAATAAAACTATGGCGAGTCAAGTGGTGTGCTAAATGCGGTGGTTAGTTGTTAACTCTGGAAAGATAAAAAAACTACCTGAGTGGAAGCGTACTGTGGGCATCTCGACAGACGGAAGTGTTTTTGTTCCGGCAGCTATTGGCGGCATTGAAAAAGTCGTTTCGACTTCCACCCTAAGGGATAATATATCTATCCGTATTCGAGATAATCATGTTTATGTACCGATGGTTTGGCTCGCCGAAAACTATCCACGCTCTCTGGAGGAGTGCTGGATTTTGGGTACTGCAGCCTTTAAATCAAGTGCTACACGAATAGGAATACATGTCGAGTAACCTCTAGATTTATTACAGATTATTGTAACCGAGGACTCAGTAACGCATGCTCTAGTGCAGCAATGGCCGCCTCGACCTGCCCAACTAGCTGCTGGAGCTGTCCCGACTCAACCTTTGAGTCCTGGCATGCAGCTTCTAGTCTCCTGCAGCACTCCACCAGTTGCTCGCCCTTTACTACTCGCGCGGCGCCTTTGACCCGGTGGGCCAGCTCTACAAGGTTGTCTATCTCACCGTTTTGCAGTAATTCCTGCATCGTCTGACAGTCCTTTCGATTGCTTTTAATCAGTTCATCAAGGATCTGTTGAAACTTGATCGGCTCGTTGCTGATTAAAAGCTCCAGCGGCGCAAGATCTACCAGTTTGAACGAATCAGGTATGGATATCAGTTGCTTCGTTTCAGGCTGGTCGACTTCATCAGTCAAATAGTGCTCCAACAAGCGCGCGTCCAGATCATCAATACCGATTGGTTTGATCAAGCAATCGTTCATGCCCGCGAGAATGCACAGCTCTAACTCCTCCGGCTGTGCATCGGCGGTGAGGCCGATGATCACCGTAGATTCCTGTTCGCTTTCCAGTTCTGCTCGCCGAATTGCCCGGGTCAGTTCGACACCGCTCATGATCGGCATATGGCAGTCAGTGATGACAATATCAAAGGGTTGTTCGCGCCAGCGTTCGAAGCCTTCCCGGCCATTTTCTGCCTCGCTGACATCGTGGCCGAGAAATGCTAACTGCTGATACAAAACTTGTCGATTGACCTGATGGTCATCCACCACCAGTACCTGCAGGCGATAACGTTGTTTGCGCGCAGGTGTCGCTAGCACCGGCGAGATGCTGACGCGCTCAAGAACTTGTAAGCGCAACTCAACGTCGATTTTCGTGCCGCGGCCTAGCGCGCTACTCATACTTAACCGGCCACCCATCATCTCGCAGAGTGAGCGACAGATTACCAGGCCCAAGCCAGTACCTTCGGTTTGCTGCACATTGCGGTGCACTTGGGCAAAGGGGCGAAACAGCCGCTGCTGATCGAGCGGACTTATGCCAACACCTGTGTCTTCGACACTAAGGCTTACGTTGAGTACGCTGCCATCGATCAAGACACCTGTAATGCTGACCTCTACCGTACCCTCTTCGGTAAACTTGATCGCGTTGCTGACAAGATTGGAGAGGATTTGCTTAAAACGCATTGCATCAACCAGTACGTCGCAATTGATGCTCGAGTCGATCTCCAGTACTAAGTTCAGGCGTTTCTGCCGGGCCAGCCCTTCAAACACCCGTGCGACCGATTCAACCAACTCTCTCAGGTTGGTGCGTTTTGGCGAGAGGCTCAAACGGCCGGATTCGATTCGCGCGATATCGAGAATATCGCCGATTAGTTCCAGCAGACTTTTTGCTGAGGTATGAGCAACTTCGATACTGGTGCGATCGATGGGTGCGCTATCGGCGCGCTTGAGCGCTAGCTCCAGAATACCGATTACGGCGTTCATTGGCGTACGAATCTCATGGCTCATCGTCGCCAGGAAACTACTCTTGGCCCTGCTGGCGTCGTCCGCATGGCTCTTTGCTTCTTGTAACTGCTGTACCAGTTGTCGATGTTCGGTGATATCCAGCCAGCCGCAGATAACGCCCTTGGTGATGCCCTGTGAGTTTTGGAACGGTTGCACCCAGTGGCTAATCCATACCGCTCTTCCTTGTAGCTGAATGGCATGTACCGACTCGATCGTCTGGCTGTAACGTATGGCATGCAAGAAATCGTGGTGAAATTCAGGCGCGCTCTCAAAGTTTTCCCTAGGTAGCTGATCGGGTGTCTTGTTCAGCACCTGTTCGGTGCTTAAGCCAACACTCTTGAGGAAGCTGCGGTTGCACGACACCATGCGTCCATTGGAATCACACACGTAAAGGGGTGGAGGCATACAGTCAGTCAAGGTCTCGACAAACCGTAGTTGGTCGTTGAGCATCTGCTCGGCTTTGGCCCTTGCTTTGACCTGGCGACGTAGGTAAATCACCCAGACCAACGCGAGCAGCAGCAACACCACTGCGGCTAATACAACTTGACGGATCACCCGTTCGTAATTGATCCAAGTCTGTCCACTCATGCCCGGTGGGGAGCGCCAGCGGTTGTAAAGAGCGTTGAGCTCATCCGGCGCCATGCTCTGCAATACCTTCTCTATTATGGATTGCAGTTCCGCGTCACTTCGTTGGTAGGCAAAGTTAATCGTGCCAGGTTCGAGATCAAGCGCTTGACTGACAACCAGCTTGTCGCGAAACAACCTCTCGATGTAGTAGCGTGCTGCGGGTAGCGCTGTGACCGCGGCATCAACCTGTCCCTCATAGAGAAGATTCATTGAGTTCACTGTGCTACCCGCTTCGATCAGTATCGCTTTGGGGTAGAGTTCGTGCAGTCTCTTTATAGCGACGTGGCCGGTGGCAATCGCCACACGTTTATCCGCCAGGTCTACTAACTTGTCTTTGTTTTGAATGTTGGTGAGCAACACAAAGGGATCGACGAAGAGCGGTCGGGAAAAGCGCAGGAACTCTTCACGTTCAGGGCTGGCGGTCATCAGTGTCAAATCGGATTCGCCATTTTGCAGCGCATTGATGATTTGTGAGAAACCACCGCTATAAGATTTCACCTGAAAATGTAGACCGGTACTGAGTGTTATCACTTCAAGAAGATCGGCTACACCCCCGATAAATACCCCATTGGAATCGAAGTACGCACTTGGCGCCAAGTCGTCATTGACCACCAGTCGGACCACCGGATGGCGCTCAATCCAGCGGGACTCTTGCAACGTGAGGTTGATGGGATCTTCCCTGGGAATGAAGCTGTTACCAACCCAGCGCATGGCCAAGTGCCTCAGTTGATCCTTGCCGATGACGACGATGGCCCTGTTAACTAGGCCTTGCAGGCGCGTGTTGTCGCCACGAAAGGCATAGCGGTAACCACCGATGGATAGCTCGCTGAATCGCTCAAAGCTCAAGTAACCGTAGAACGAACGATTCATTTGGTAATAGGCGCTATACAGATCGTCGAGATAAACATCTGCCTGCCCAAAGGCGGCAGCGGCAATCGCCTTGTCATGGTTGGAGTAGACCTTGAAATCAGCCCGAGGATATAGCTGTTGTAATTCGTCAACGTACTCGCGGGTGACCGCCACGCTCAAACCGGCCAAATTGGCGGGCGGATGCCGCGACTCCGAACGACGTTTGAATACGGCAAGCCGATCCTGGGTGTAAGGAGTACTGAAAATCAGATCCTGGCGCGATGTTTGGCTATGAGTACTGCTGATCAAATCTATACTGCCTGCTATCAGCGCTTGTTCGGCGTCCTCGTCATTGGCAAATGGTACGAGCTTCAACTGCACTCCCAATAATTGCGAAACAAGTGCCGTTGTATCAGCACTGATACCCTCGTACTGATTCTCAGCAGTCTTGATCGAGAACGGTGCCGATTCGCTGGGGGATACACCGACCTTCAGCTCACTTTTATGTCGCAGCCAGAGCCAATCTTCAGGCGAAGCTTCCATTTCGTGGTGGTCAACATGTAACTCGCTGGCAAGCGCCTGATAAGGCAAAGGCATCTGTGCAGACACCGCAGGAGTGGTTGTCAGGAGTGGGCACAGGATTAGCCAGAGAGAGCGTAGGTACATAGGGGATCAGACCGAAAGTGCCCAGGGGGTGGAAGCCTACCCTTACCGGATTGTAGTTGGGGGGCGTGACGTAACGATAGTAGCCGTCAGCGATTTGGATAGCGCGCTTTTAGTTCAACACTATTGCCTTCGTTCAGTCATCAGATGATGTATCGGCCCGGCGAGTATTTCGGTCCATGCAGTAGTTTATGAAGTGACTTTCCGGCATAGGTCGGGCAAATAGAAAGCCTTGGGCTACGGTGCAGCCCAGATCAATCAGTCGAGCCTGCTGCTCGAGTGTCTCTACACCTTCGATGACCAATTCGATGTTCAGAGAGCGCGCGAGGGCCACCGAACAGCTGATAATTGCTGCGCTCCTGGGTTGGCTTTGCATCTTGTGTACAAATGCCCGGTCAAGTTTGATCTCGCTGAACGGCAGTTCGCTGAGCCTATCTAGCGATGAGTAGCCTGCTCCAAAATCATCCATGGCAAGACCACATCCGAGAATGCGCAAGCGTACGAGGTTCTCCAGACTATTGGCCGGTGCATTGAGCAGACCAGATTCGGTGATCTCGAACATTACACTAGACGGTGACACCCGCGCCTCTCTGAGGAGCATCGATATACGATGAGTCAAAGCACGATTGGCTAATTGCATCGGATGTAGGTTAAACGCTAAGTGGGACTCCAGCCTTAGCTCCGCCAGTCGCTGATGCAACGCCAAACCCTGCTCGAACAGATGCCAGAACATCCTGTCGATCAGGTGATGCTGTTCCATCACCGGTAAAAAGTGCGCAGGTGTTAACACCCCGAGCTGCGGATGTGCCCAACGCGCGAGCACTTCCGCTCCTACCAACGCTTGCCCTTGAAGGGTGACTTTGGGTTGGTAATAAGCCTCGAACTCACCGTTGTCCAAACCTAGCAGCACGTCGTCTAGAGTTGGCAGTTCGGACGGAGGTAATAACCTGGGCGTGGCATTACAGTGCGCCTGGTAGCGCGTGATCAATTCGTTGAAACCCTCCTTGTTGAATGGTTTCCCCAAATCGCCGAGATAGGTGAGGCCTAGGCAGTGAATCATCGATGCAGTGGCATGCCGTAGGACTGGATCCAGCTCGCTGCACAGCGCCACTGCACGGACTTTTCCACTGCTGCTGGCATGGCGCAGGAAGGCCAGCCCGTCAGTACCTGCCATTTTAAGGTCGCAGAGAACGATATCTATGTGGTTGCAGGTTTCGAGGGCAGCAATTGCTTCGTCGCCACCAGCAGCTTGCAGAATAGGGCCCGACAGTATTTTCTCCAACGCGGTCACGGTGACCAAGCGTTGGAATGGTTCATCCTCCAACACCATCACAGTCAAGTTTTGCATTGCGCATCTACACAAAAAGGGGAGGAGGCAGTGTGTGAGTGTGCGACTGGAGTCTAAATGAGAGGTTTCCTATCTTTTCTAGGAAATTTCCGAAGGCAATCAGCCGAAGGTCCTACAGTAGGACCGGTTCAGCTAATGGTGTTAGCCTTAGCTATCCTTAAGTTGAACTGCTGCGCACCGCCGCGCTCAAGAGGCAAAAATACGATGCATAGTGTTCTCATAGTTGACGATCACCCGGTGATTCGGCTATCGGTCAAGATACTGCTGGAAAAGCACGGTATGCGCGTGGTCGGCGAGGCAGATAATGGACTCGAAGCTGTTCAGCTAGTGCGTGAGTTAACCCCACAGGTTGTGATTCTCGACATTGGCATTCCCAAGCTTGATGGCTTCAGCGTCATCACCCGCATCAAGGCCCTGAACGTGCGTAGTGAGATACTCATGCTGACTTCGCAGCCAGCCGACGCCGTCTGCCGACGCTGTATCCAGCTCGGTGCCCGTGGTTTTGTCAACAAGGAAGAGGGGCTCGACAACTTGATCGCTGCGGTCAAGGCTGTGGACGCTGGCTATACCTTCTTCCCTTCGCTGGCCTCTGACAGTGTAACTTCAGCCGATCAGTTGACTGAACTTAAGCAGATCCAATCGCTGACCGACCGAGAGTTGACGGTATTGCAGTACTTGGCTCAGGGCTTTTCGAATAAGCAGATTAGCGAAAAGTTATTCCTTAGCAATAAGACCATCAGCACCTATAAGACCCGTCTATTACAAAAGATCGGCGTCGCTTCGTTGGTGGACCTGGCTGAATTCGCCAAGCGCAACTCGCTGACCGTCTGATCGGTATCTGAAATTATGTAGGACATTTCCTAGTCGGTCTTCGGTAACGTCCTACGTACTTCTACATTCCTAACGAATATTCTGGCCCTGGCTTGATGGTTTCGCGACATCTGAGCTTCGAGAGCTCCACTGGGCTCCTGATAGGACAAAACACTAATTTAGGAATGTAAAATGAAATTCAACAAACTGGCGATCGTGACAGCGTTAATGTTGGGTGTTGCCTGTGGCGTGCAGGCTGAAGGTGAAGATCCGGCTCCAGCCATAGATCAGGGTCACGGTAAAATTACGTTTACCGGCGCTATTATTGACGCTCCTTGCTCTATTGATCCGAACTCTGTCGATCAAACGGTTGGGTTGGGTTCGGTATCTAACACGACGCTGGCTAACAGCGGTAACTCCGAGCCGAAGCCTTTTGAAATTCGCCTGGAAAAGTGCAGCCTGACGACCGCTAAAACTGTCAAGACAACGTTCGATGGTCCGGCCGGTACAGGCGGGTTGCTGGGTATCACCGGCGATGCTAGCGGTGCAGGCATTGCAATTACTGACGGTAACGGTGCGCAGGTTGTTCTGGGTACCGCATCCACCGGCCAACTGGTTAGCATAGGTGCTACTAACGCCACTCTGGCGTTCAGTGCTTATCTCAAAGGTAACGGTGGTGCTGCGGCCTCCATCATTCCGGGTGAATTCAGCAGCGTGGCTAACTTCATGCTGTCCTACAACTGATTTGATCTCGATATAGATTGGTTATGCATGTGGGTAGTATTGCCACATGCATTTTTGTCTGTTTAGGGTTAGTCGTATGGTAGATGGCGATCTTCTATTGTTTAGCCGATGTTACGAGATAGTCCGATATCTGCAATCTGTTAGCTGATTAACTGCATCTTCGATGCGCGAAGGCATGCGGTGGTTCTTTGTGTTATGTATATTTTCCTTGAATTAAAGTTTTGCCCTTGGATATTAAGTTTATAAGTCTCATCTTCAAGGTGATATTTGATAGTTTGGCAGAAATCGAGTTTTTCAGCATTTATGTACTGCATTTGGCGCGCAGTGGCCAGATTGTTACAGCTTCGGGCAGCTTTTCCCAATTAGAAGCTTGGTCAATGTAAGTGACGCTTGAATGTTTCCGTAGTCTGGTACTTGCGGGGAATCCGTCGGTAGTCTGGCTATTTTGTATTTGTTTAGGACCTATGGGTCTGCGGTGGTGTGTGGCCGGGCACAACTATGATTCGAAAGTAGTTGGCGTGTGTGCGGCGCGAACAAGAATTTAATTGGATAAATGAAGTATGAGGGCGCCAAGCTGGACGCTTTTACCTTTCCGCTCGCGCGTACTTGGTACTTTTCTAATCTGCGCATTTGGCGGTGTCGGGTTCTATGTCAGTGCGGAAGAAGTACAGTTCAATACTGATGTTCTAGATGTTAAAGATCGCGAGAATATTGATTTGAGCCAGTTTTCCCGTGGCGCGTATATTATGCCGGGTAATTACACGATGCTTGTGCGTATTAACAGGCAGGAGCAGCCAGAGCAGTCTGTGGTGTTTTATCCCTCAGAACAGGATGCCAAAGACAGTGTCGCGTGCCTCAGTTCGACGCTGGTCGATAAGTTCGGTTTGAAGCCGGATATCAGCAAAAAACTCACATGGTGGCATCAGGGGCAATGCCTTTTGCTGGACAGTCTGCCAGGTGCGGTAGCGAGTGCTGAACTAGGAACTTCCATCCTGACGGTGAGCGTACCGCAGGCCTATTTGGAATATGCCATAGACAGCTGGGATCCGCCGTCGCGTTGGGACGAAGGTATCCCTGGCCTGTTCGTCGACTACTACATGAACGGCCAAAGCCAGCGCGAGGAGCATGGTGGTGGCACCTCCAGCACCCTGAGCGGCAACGGCACGGTGGGGGCCAACATGGGCGCCTGGCGGTTGCGTGCCGACTGGCAAACGCGGCTGGATCATCGCAGCAATGGCCAGGGCTCGGGCAATAGTTGGGATTGGAGCCGTTACTACGCATACAAGGCTATTCCAGCCCTTGGGGCGCAGTTTTCACTGGGTGAGAACTTCCTGTATTCCGATATTTTTGACAGCTTTCGCTTTACCGGCGCCAGCCTGATCACCGATGACAGCATGTTGCCGCCTAACCTGCGTGGTTATGCCCCGGAAGTTGCAGGCGTTGCGCGTACCAACGCCAAAGTAGTGATCAGCCAGCAGGGCCGGGTGTTATATGAAACCCAGGTTGCCTCGGGGCCGTTCCGCATTCAAGACATTAATGATGCCGTTTCTGGGCAATTGGATGTGCGGGTAGAGGAGCAAGATGGCAGCGTGCAGTCTTTCACTGTTGAAACCGCCAGCGTTCCCTACCTGACCAGGCCAGGCGCCGTGCGTTACAAAGTCAGCAGCGGTCGACCCTCAGACTTCAGCCATAGCACCGAAGGCCAGATGTTTATCGCCGGAGAGGCTTCGTGGGGGTGAGTAATGGTTGGTCGCTTTACGGAGGAGGTGTAGACGGCGGTGATTACAAAGCCCTGGCCTTAGGCTTGGGACGTGACTTGATGACATATGGAGCATTGTCGTTTGACGTTACCCAGTCGCGGGCCCGACTGCCTCAAACGGAACAAGACACACTGAGCGGTGCCTCTTATCGGCTGCGCTATTCGAAAAACTTTGACAAGTATGACAGCCAAGTGACCTTTGCCGGGTATCGCTTCTCGGAGAAAGACTACATGTCCATGACCGATTATCTGAATGCCTGTAAATACGGCACACGTAATGAAAACAGCAAAGAGTTATACAGCGTCAGTTTCAGACAGAACTTCAGCGACAGTGGGTTGAGTACTTATCTCAACTACGACCACCAGACTTATTGGAATACCAAGGCCAGCGACCGATATACCTTTACCTTGTCCAAAAACTTCAGCGTCGGTCAGTTCAGAGCACTAAGCCTGTCGATGACGGCGTACCGTAATAAGTACAACGGTTCCAATGATGACGGTATGTACCTCTCGCTCTCAATGCCACTGGGTGGAGGTAACAGTTCTATCAGCTACAGCGGCAGCTACGATCGTGATGCAAACAGTCATCAGGTGGGCTACTACGATCGTCTCGAAAATGGGGACAGTTATCAGCTCAATGGCGGCAAAAACAGCAACGGGTCCACCGCCAGTGGCTTCTACAGCCATGACGGTACCCTGGCCCGGGTGAATGCCAATACCAGCTATCAGGAGGGTCGTTATGCGTCGGTCGGTATGTCGCTGCAGGGCGGGGCAACCGCCACCATGAAGGGGGCAGCGATGCACCGCTCGAACATGATTGGTGGTACTCGAATCCTGGTCGATACCGATGGCGTCGCGGACATTCCGATCTCGGGGTATGGCGCCTCCGTTCGCACTAACCGATTTGGTAAAGCCGTGGTCACCGACGTCAACAGTTATCACCGCAATCAGGTCAGCATTGATCTTAACAAATTGCCGGAAAACGCCGAAGTGGCGCGCTCGGTGACACAAGCGACTCTGACTGAAGGGGCTATTGGCTATCGCCGGTTTGAGGTCGTGGCCGGTGAGAAAGCGATGGTGATCATCCAGCTGAGCGATGGTTCAACCGCACCTTTTGGTGCCACGGTGAAAAACTCCAAGGGCCAGAAAGTGGGCCTCGTGAGCGACGATGGCAGCGTCTACCTCAGCGGCATTCAACCCGGTGGGGAAATGAGCGTGTATTGGAATGGTCAAGCGCAGTGTGCGCTGCAGATGCCGGCGCAGATTTCCGCGGGCGACATGGCAGAACTGGTGTTGCCTTGCACACGGATATCTTCCAGCGATTCGCCAAAAAAACGCTGAGTTGACTCAGTACTGCCAAGACACCTGCTGCACGTGCGGCAGGCTAGCATGGCGTTCTTTTCGGAGGACTGTCTTTTTAATTTTTTACAGTGACACCAACGGTGAGTAACTAAAGATGAATATACAGAGTAATCCTCTCTCCAGCGTGGTTGGCGGCCTGCTGTTGAGCATGCTGGGCCTGCAACAAGTGCAAGCTGCCGTGTCGCTGGATCGGACCCGGGCGGTATTTAACGGTGGAGAAAAGTCCATCAGTCTCAGTATCAGCAATGAAAACAAAACTCTTCCTTACTTGGCGCAAGGCTGGGTGGAGGATGAGCAGGGCAATAAGATCACCAGCCCTTTGACCGCACTTCCGCCCCTGCAGCGCCTGGAGCCTGGGGCCAAAAGCCAGATCAAGGTACAGGCCGTGCCTGCCGCCAATCTGTTAGTGCAGGACCGCGAGACGCTGTTCTATTTCAACCTGCGTGAAATTCCGCCAAAGAGCGAAAAACCCAACACGTTGCAGTTGGCACTGCAGACGCGCATCAAGCTGTTTTATCGGCCAAAAGCCCTGGGCGCAACCATGGGGATGGTGCCCTGGCAGGAACAACTGACGCTGAAGAAGCAGGGTGACAAATACCAGGTGAATAACCCGACGCCGTATTACGTGACGATAGTCGACGCTGGCAGCAAACCCGGCAGCACCGGCGCCGAGGGGTTTGAACCGATCATGGTGGCGCCACAGGGTAACGACACGCTGAACCTGAGCGTTTCCGTGCTGGGCCCGACGCCGGTACTGACCTATGTCAATGACTACGGAGGTCGCCCGCAGCTGCAGTTCACCTGCATCGGTGACGACTGCAAGGCCAAGCCCGTCAAGCCGAATTGATGACCGGTGTATGGGTGTCATGACGCAATGAAGGAGCTAAACATGCAACAGCGAAAAAAAGCCAATACAGCTCTGTCTCCCCACGAGTGGCAATCCCTGTGGATAAAGCCGGCGGCAGTGCGAGTGACACCGCTACAGCCGGTTGCCCCGGCTAAGGATAACGCCAATGTGGAAAGTGTTAATGGCGTGTTGCGTGTGCGTGGCGCGTTCACAGGAAGTGCTTTTCGGCTGGAAATGCCCTCTACACATTGGGCTGTGCGGCTGGGAGACATTGTTAGCAACCGATTGGCGCAGGCGTGTTCAGCTCAATTGAGCTTGCGAACTAACTATGCGTAACGTGAGCAGCGTGGCCATCGAAACTTCACACCGGTATATGCGCCGTGCCTTATGCGTTGTTTTGGTCGCGCTGGGAGCTAACGTTCAGCCGGTCATGGCGTCCTCATCCAGTACCATCAATGTGACGGTGATCCTCACGGCGCCGCCGTGCACGGTCAACAACAATAGCATTGTGGTAGTTGACTTCGGCAGCGACGTGCAGACGACCCTGGTGGACGGTAGCTACAAAATAATGCAAGTGCCTTACACACTGCAGTGCCCGGCGGGAGCCCCCAGAACGATGAATATCCGGATAGACGGTACGGGGGCGGCGTTTGATCGCAACGTGTTGGGGACCAATATCAGCAATTTTGGTATTGCAATACTGAATGGTGGGACTCGGCTACCTATCAACAGCTCCAAGGATTTCACCTACCCGAACTTGCCGCAACTTTACGCAGTGCCGGTCAAACGTACCGGCGCCACTCTTAGTGGCGGTGTCTTCTCTGCGGTGGCGACCATGAGGGTGGAGTACCAGTGAACAGGTATAACGTGATGAAATTTTATATGGGCATGCTGCTGTTTCTGGTGAGTGGCATCTTGAGCGCGGCAGACTGGGAAACAGATAACCTAAGATTCCGCGGCACTCTGGTTGAGTCAATACCGTGCAAGGTGAGTAGCAACACCATTATTGTCGTTGACTTCGGAAGCGACGTGCAGACCACCCTGGTGGACGGCACCTATAAGAAAATGCAAGTTCCCTACACAGTGCAATGCCCGGTGGGCGCCCCCAGTGCGATGAGCATCCGGATAGAAGGCACGGGTGCGGCGTTTGACAGCGGTGTGTTGGTGACCAATATCAGCAATTTTGGCATTGCAATACTGAATGGTGGGACTCGGCTACCTATCAACAGCTCCAAGGATTTCACCTACCCGAACTTGCCGCAACTTTACGCAGTGCCGGTCAAACGTACCGACGCCACTCTTAGTGGCGGTGTCTTCTCTGCGGTGGCGACCATGAGGGTGGAGTACCGGTGAGCAGGTTTAACGTCACGAAACTTTATGCAGGCATCTTGCTGTTTCTGGTCAGTGGCATCTTGAGCGCGGCCGACTGGGAGACCGATAACGTGAGGCTGCGCGGCACCTTGATTGAGTCACCACCGTGCACTATCAACCAAGGCGCCAACGTAGATGTGAATTTTGGTACTAGGGTAGGTGTGAAAAAAGTGGATGGCGTGAACTACATGCAAGTGATGAATTACCAAATCACCTGCGATCCGAGTTCCAATGCTAGCGACATGACACTGGAAATCATTGGTACCCCGGTGGATTACGATGCCGCGGCAGTGAGCAGCAACGTGACTGATTTGGCGATCCAGATCCAGCAAAACGGCGTTCCTTTTGAATTGAACAAGCCGATCCCCATAAGTCAGACCAGTCCGCCGAAGCTATACGCCGTACCAGTCAAACGGGTGGGCGCAGTCTTGATAGAAGGACCATTTGAGGCCACTGCGACCCTGCGGGCGGTGTACCAATGAGCCGGAGCAAGAGGCATCTCTATGCACTGCCGCTGGTGTTGATGCTTAACCAGACGGTGCAGGCCGAGAATGTTCGGCTACACGGTGCCTTGGTGGCAGAGCCTTGTTTGATTGCGCCTGGGAGCGAGAGCGTGACATTGGACTTTGGCACGGTGACAGACAAGTACCTGTATACCAACCAGCGCACTCACGGCCAGACGTTTGAAATTCGCCTGACTGAATGCGACGCGAGTCTGGGCAAAACCGTGAAGGTGGCTTTCAGCGGTATTGAAAACCCAAATCTGAACGGGTTGCTGGCGGTTGCGGGTGGCAGCCAGGCCAACGGTATTGCTATCGGAATGGAAACCCTCGCTGGCCAGAAACTACCGCTGAATAAGCCCGGTGAAGGCTTCCGGTTGGTCAACGGCAGCAACACCCTGACGATGCTGGCCTTTGTGCAGGGCGAACCGCAGGCGATAGCCAACAAGAGCATTGAGCGCGGACCTTTCAGTGCTATCGCCACCTTTAGCCTGGAATATGAATAAGGCTGAAAGTGACTGGTTGGCGGCGTATGCCTGGGTGGGCAAACGACGCCGACATGCACCTCCAAACGCGGATGTGTGGCACCTGCGTTTCCATGGGCCACAACAAGGTGAGGCGTTGTATCGGCAGGTGTGTGGCGGTAATTATCGCCTCCAACCTATGCAGGTACATCGGGACCATGACCGCAGCTGGGTACAGTGGTGCGCACAAGACGCCCTGGTGCTGAAATGGGTTGCACTGCAGGTGGAAAATCGGCTGCCGACGCATGAACGCTGCGCCCATATCAAAGGGCGGGGCGGGGGAAGGCAGTCGGTGAGTGAAGTTAGGCGGGCACTAGCCTCCGGGGACTTTCCATTCGTCTATCGCACGGATATTCGCGGTTATTACCGCCATATCCGCAAGGAGCAATTGCTGAGTCTTGTACGCCAGCACCTTGATGAGGCAGTGCTTACCGACCTTGTCGAGCAGTACCTGGATTACAGCGTCGAGGACGGCGGGGATATTTTTACGCCCGACAAAGGGATATGTCGGGGTTGTGCGCTCAGTCCGCTCATGGGGGCTGCGCTGCTGTACCACGTGGATGACCATTTTGCTGCCGTGGAGGGCATCTTTTATGCGCGGTATATGGACGATTTTGTGCTGCTAACCCGCACGCGTTGGCAACTGCGACGTTGTGTAAAACAGCTGCATGAGTTTTTTAACCTGGGCGGCTTTGAAACGCATCCGGACAAAACCCAACTGGGGAGGATAGAGCATGGATTTGACTGGCTGGGCGTATGGTTCACCCCCGCGGGGACCTCCATTGCGCCTCGTGCGTTAGAAAACCATCTTACACAACGGTTGCGGCTCTATGAGCAAGCCCGACGGAGGGGACTGTTAGCGACAGAAGCCGACGCGCGGGTGCAAGCGTATTTGACACGGTGGAACATCTGGGTAATGCAGATGTTGGGATGATCCATCCTTCTCTCGTCTGCGCCGGGCTGGCCACCAGGTCCGTCCGTGCACGACTCGCGGATGCGGAAAGAACCAAAATACTCCGAGAACATGCGGCTCACAAACCCTGCGGGCCGTCATACGACCGCATAGGGACGAACACTGCAATTACGCAACATGATCGCGGGGCTACTCATGGGCGCTGCGGGGTGCGGCAGCGCGACCGCGGCGACCATCTGGATGAGGGAAGTACCAATCGACAGGCTGACCTCAGGCTGGATCGTGACGGCTGTACAAGCGTCGCCAAGCGATTTTACGAGGGACGGATCCAACATGTCGTGGGACGACCTACTAGTCTACCCCGACCTCCCTGGTTCTCTCTATGTCTGCCGAAGTGACAACTCACTGGACAGCTGCCTGAACGGCATCCGCCCCCAGGCACTACCGCTATGTACCACTGTGGAACTTGCGGCGGAAACGGCACGAGGGCTCGTGGGGGTCGGGGTGAGGATGAAGAAACCGCATAAACCGGACGCGTGGAACTTCCGCTGTAGAAGCGGGCTGGGAGGGGCGTACGCGGTATGGCAACTCTCCCCTTGCCCTGCAGAGCCATGCATGGACTTTGTCCGGAAGCCTGGTGATGTTCTCTAGCTGCGTGCAAAAGAGGTGTTTTCATGCATCGATATCCGAGCGTTTTGGGCAAGCCGACTTTTTCAACTGGATCGGCCGGTAGCTGCCTTTGGTTCAGCGTATCGAAGCGACTTTTTAATCTCGTTTTTCTCTGATAGCTGACACAGAAAGGTTACCGGTAGCAGCTTCCTGAATGTGATCGCTCCACCAGGTCATCATTGGGCGTCTGCGTTCGATGTAGTCCGCTCGGTTGTAGGCGCTGCGTACCTCGTCTTTATCGACGTGGGCAAGTGCGACTTCTATCAATTCAGGATCCCAGCCCTGCTCGTTGAGGATGGTGCTCGCCATTGAGCGCATTCCATGACTCACGAGGCGCCTTTCGAGAACCATTCGCTTCAGCGCCATGTTTACTAAAGAATGGCAGACCCCTTTACATTACGTGTCACAAAGTCGGCCCAGTCAGCCATCAGTACACGGCGCTTTTCTAGCAAGTCACTGCGCCAGTAGGCGGCCTCGGCGCCGTTGGCGACAACGTGAGCCAAAGCCATCTCGCAGACTTCGCGTGCATGGGGTGTACATTCAGCAGCCCAGTCCCTGAATGTGCTGCGAAACCCGTGAGCAGTAATGACTTTGTCATTGCTATCGCGCCAGCCCTTACCACCATCTTCCTGGTCCTTTTGGTCCATGCGACGCAAAGTCATTAACATGGCCATATTACTAATGGGGCGACCTTTACGAGCTCCTGGAAACAGCAACGAACTACCTTTGATTCGTGGGAGAGTTTCGAGCAGTGCGATGAGCGCATCCGATAACGGCACGGTATGAATTCTCCCCGCTTTCATTCGCACCGCTGGAATCGTCCATAGCTTGGTTTTCAAATCAACCTCACTCCAGTCGGCTTCAAGAACCTCGCTGGTTCGGCACGCAGTGAGGATCGTCATTTTGAGTGCGTAGGCGGATTGACCTTCGACACTTTCGAGTGCCGGTATGAAACGAGCCAACTCCGAGTAAGGCAATGCCGGGTGGTTTTGGGTGCGTTTAGCCTTGGAGCTCGGTGGTAACAGCTTGTCTAGGTGTCCACGCCAGCGTGCTGGATTTTCACCGACTCGCAGTCCACGTGCTTTGGCGGCATCAAGGACTAGTTCGATCCTGTTACGAACCCGGCTAGCTGTTTCGGCTTTGCTGCTCCAGATGGGTTTTAGAATATCGAGGACGTGCTCGGTGGTGATCTGGTTGGTGGCGAGTTCGCCGATGACGGGCGCGGCGTAAGTAGCCAGGGTGTTCGTCCATTGCTGGGCGTGTTTGACGTTTTTCCATCCAGCACGGTGAGCTTCTATGTAATCGGCTGAAACGTCCCGGAACGTGATGGCTTTATTTTTACGTTGCAGCTCAGCGGTCACCTGTGCCGCTCGTTCATCGTCACGAGCCTGTAAGGGGTCAATACCATCGCGCAGTAAACGACGCTTATCGCTACTGTTTTGCCGAGCTTCCTTAAGGCCGATTGCAGGATAGGTGCCTAACCCCATCTCCCTCCGCTTGCCGGAGAGCTGGAAGCGCAGTACCCAATACTTCTTCCCATTGGGCTTGATCAGGAGACGTAGGCCATCTCCGTCCTCGTAGGTGCCTGGGGTTGTCAGATTTTCAATTTGCTTAGCGGTCAGCTTTCCCATGGGAATATCCTTTATCTGGTTTGTTCCCCCATTTGTTCCCCCACAAAGGCTAGGAAGGTGACGAATGATGGTAGATGTCTTGAGACGATGATAGGCTTGTAGCCCCTTAAAAATAAAGGGCGGTAGAGTTTTATCGGTTGTTGGTGGATTTTGATTTGGCGGACTATCTCTCCGCCATTACATAGAAAAAGCCCCGTAGTTGAATAAACTACGGGGCTTTTTCGTTTCTGATCTCAAGCAATCTTTACTGGCTTTATCAGGCTTTCTGCCGGAATCCCAAACATCTCATGCAACTTCCAAATCATCGGCAGCGTAAGAGCCCGCTTTCCGTTCAGTACCTCATAAACCCGATTCTGTCGGCCAATAGCAGGTACCAGGTCAGCTGCCGATAGCCCCGACTGCTCCATTCTGAAACGGATGGCATCCACCGGGTTGGGCAAATCCACCGGGAAGTGCTTCGCTTCGTAGACTTCAATTAGCGTAATCATCACATCAAGATAGTCGCCTTCAGGTGTCCCGGGTTCAGGCTCATTGTCGAACAAGGGCGATACAGCCTTCAGCGCGTCCCGGTAGTCTTGCTCGGTGTGGATAGGGCGAATATTCATGGCTTACTCCATTTCAACGGTATCGGCATCAATGACGTCGTACTGCTTATGCGTACCGACGAATTTGATATAGAGGGCGCCGTAGCGATAAGCCACGGCAGCCACGAGCCGATAGTCGTTACCTCTGATGTTGAACACGACCCTGCGGCTTTTTAGAACACTGGCGTGACGAAACTGAGCCTTGATATCAGCCGGGGTCTTCCAGTCTGATTTTTTGACCTCATCAATCCAGGCGAGGAATGATTGCTCTGCATCCGGGCGTTTTTGCCAAAAGGTCTTTAGTTGGCTGACAGCGACAATTCTCATTAAAGATCCTAGTCCCAGCATGGGACTTGTTCAAGTGCGTTTCATCCGATGGGTGATGTTCAGATAAGCCGTAAGTCCCATAAAACGCGAAGTGGCAGGCGAGTGATTTGGTTTCTGGGTGTTTTCCTCCCAGCCCAAGAAGCGTTGTATTCCGTCGCGCTCACATAAACTTTCACTCACGACCGAATAACTCCCCCCACTGCGGTGTTCACCCCACAGACCACCCAGGAAACGCCCATGAACATCCCAACCGACCGCTACGACCGCCTGACCCGCACCTTCCACTGGCTGACCGCTGCCCTGGTGATCTTCATGTTCGCCAGCGCCCACATCTGGGAAAACCTAGAAAAAGGCACGCCACTGCGCAAAGGCCTGCAATCCGTGCATATCTCCCTGGGTATCGCAATGGCGGTGCTGATTGCTGCACGTATCCTCTGGCGCCTGTTCGGCGGCAATCATCCAAAGGCCGACACGCACCCGGCGCTGAACGTGGCCGCCAAAATCGCCCACGGCTGTCTATACCTGCTATTACTCACGCAGGTCATCCTCGGCTTCCTGTTCCGCTGGGCCCAGGGCGAGCCCTTCAACTTTTTTGGACTGTTCCCGGTGCCTGCGCCGTTTGTGATCGATCACGAATTGCGGGGCACCCTGGGTGGCCTGCACAACAACGTCGCCTGGGCGATCATCGTGCTCGCGGGGCTGCATGCCTGTGCCGCGCTGTGGCATCACTACATCCAGCGCGACAGCACCTTGCGCCGCATGCTGCCCGGCCCTCGGGGCGATCTTCAACACTGAGTTTGCTGCGGTACTTTCCCTATTGTTACGGAGCATGAACGCCATGAAGAGTCGCCACGAACACGCCGTTGATTATCGCACTGCCTTGTTCTTCGGAGCCTGTATGGCCGCCGCGCTACTGGCCGGCCAGGCCCACGCTTCCGGTGACGAATCGGCGCCGCCCAAGCCCAACTGCCCCAAAGGCCAGGTCTGGGATACCAAGACCGGCAAGTGCGTATTGCAGACAAGCAAGGCCACCTCGGACGCCGATCGCACCGATTACGCCTATCGCCTGGCCAAGGACGGGCGCTACGAAGAAGCCCTGTCACTGCTCGACACCCTGCACAACCCGAACACGGCCAAGGCCCTGAACTATCGCGGCTACGCCACCCGCAAGTTGGGTCGCACCGATGAAGGTATCAGCTACTACCTTAAATCCGTGGCACTGGACCCCAACTACGCCCAGGTGCGCGAATACCTCGGCGAGGCCTATGTGATCAAGGGCCGTGTAGACCTGGCCCAGGAGCAACTGGTGAAAATCAAAGCCTTGTGCAGCACCACTTGCGAAGAGTACGAAGACCTGGCCGAAGCTATCGCCGCCGCACCTCAGGCTTGACGCGTGAGCGAAACGACAGGAGACCGCCATCACCCAAGACGCTGAGTTGCGCCGTGAGTTGAGCCTGCTGTTGCCGCGTTTATGGCGATACGGCTTGGTGCTGTCGCGACAAAAGCATGTGGCGGATGACCTGGTGCAGGCCACCTGCGTGCGTGCGTTGGAGCGTGCGGGCCAGTTTGTGGCCGGCACGCGGCTCGACCGCTGGCTGCTGACGATCATGCATTCGATCTGGCTTAACGAACTGCGCTCGCAGCGGGTACGACAGGGCCAGGGATTTGTCGACGCGGAGGAGGAGTTGTCGTTCGACGGCGAAACCCAGGCTCAGGACCAGGTGCTGGCCGCGCAGGTCATCAAACGCGTCAATGCGCTACCCGAAGCCCAGCGGGAGACGGTGTTCCTGGCCTACGTCGAAGGGCTTTCATACAAGGAAATTGCCGAGGTCCTGCACATCCCGGTGGGAACGGTGATGAGCCGGCTGGCTGCTGCGCGCTTGAGGCTGGCTGAAACGGCGCACTCAAGCGGCCTGCTGGATAAATCGAGCGGAGAACGACGATGACTCAACAGACCCTACCGTCGGATGAACTGCTGGTGGCTTATCTCGACGGTGAGCTGGACCCCGAGCGGTGCCAGCTTATCGATAACCTGCTGGGGATCGATCCCGCCGTGACGGCCCGCGTCGAGCAGCTCAAGCGCGGGCAGTTGTCGTTCAAGTCAGCGTTCGATTCGGTTCTCGACCAAGCCCCTGCCGAGCGTTTGCAGGCGATGCTCGACGCCTTGCCGCCGGCACACACACCGGCCCTGAGTCGACGCAGGTTTCTCGCGGTAGCGGCAAGCTTTGCGGTGGCCGGTGTGGTCGCTGATCGACTGTTCATGGCGTGGCCCCGGCCTGAGCCTAGTTCGGGATGGCGCACCTCGGTCGCCGAATACATGGCGCTGTATACGCCCCGGACCCTGGAGAACCTCAGCGCCGACCCTGACTCCCATCTCGCTCAACTGAATTCGGTAGGGCGCCAACTCGGCCTGCCGCTGAGCCCTGAGGCAATCAGCCTGCCGGGCGCCGAGTTCAGGCGCGCACAAATCCTCGATTATGACGGTGTATTGATCGGCCAATTGACCTACCTCGACCCGCGCCACGGTCCTTTGGCGCTGTGCATCACGGCGGCGAAAAAGGGCGCCGCACCCATGGCCACTGAGCAGCGCCGTGGCATGAACGTGGTGTTTTGGTCCAGCCCAACCCATGCGTTCATGTTGATTGGCAGAAACCCGTTTGAAGATTTGCAGATCATGGCGCGCAGTGCTGAAAAGACCCTGGCCGTATAGTCACCGGTATGGAATAAACCCGGCCCCCTGACTGTTCACCAATGTACCTGTCCGAATCTGGCGTCCTGTTGATTCGGGTTTATCGATTGGTGAGGGAGAGGCCCATGCTGGTTTACCGAGACACACTCAAAGAAGCGCTTCCGCTTCGTGAGCGCCCAGGTGCGATTGGCTTGGTACTGAGCCTGGAGGGCGCGCGGTACTACGTGTTCATCAGCCGGCAATCGCGCGAGCAAGTCGCCAACAGTGCCGTGGGCAACAAATTGAAACTGCATGCGCAGCTATTAAACAGGACGCTGACCACGGCTGAGCACCAGGATTCGTATCGGTCGATGTTGCCGGTCGCCCAGGCCTTGGTGGCGCAGCGCGGCGTAGACGTCGAAAGCCGCCACGCAGAAGAGTTGTTGATCGAGCATTTCGACGAATGCGTGCAAAACTTCGTCAGCCTGCGCGGCCGGCCGCCGGCCAAAGCCGAGGTATTCCTGTCCCACTGTCCCTGCCAGTCGAAGGACCCCGGCGCCAGCCCGGCGCGCATGCTGGCGGGCACGTTCTACGAGGCCACCTGCAAGGCCAAGCTGATGAAGTTCTGCACCACGGGCAACCGGGCGGCGATGTCGTGGAAGGTCTACTACCAATTCGATATTGGCTCGTCAAAGCTCGACATCAACGAGCACCTCAACAACCTGACCCTGTGCAAGCAACCGGCGTTTATCAACACGTAGGGGCTTGCAGCGCGCGCCACCGAGCCGGCGTCGTCCCTTCCCAGGAGCGAAACGCCCGATAAAACGAGTTGGTGTCTTCATAGCCGACCAGGCAGGCGATCTCGTCTATTTCGATAGACGGCTCGGTGAGCAAATGGCGCACCACTTCCTGGCGGGTCTCCAGCATCAGTTGCCGAAAACTGCTGCCGGCTTCGGTAATGCGCCGCTGCAATGTGCGTTCGCTCATGCCCAATTCCCGCGCGACTTCGATCATCTCGGGGCGGCCACTGGCCAGAATGCGCTTGAGGGTGATTTTGACTTGATGGCAGATGCTGGCCGGTGCTGATGCTTCGGCCAGCGCCGCCACCAGGCCCGGGTTCAGCATGTCCAGCATTTGCGGATTGTATCCAGGAAAGGGGCGATCCAGATCCGCGCCATCCAGCACCAGCGCATTGCGCTCGGCACCAAAGCGCACGGGGCAGCCGAAAAACTCCGCCAGTACGGTGCTGCCGTCGTCCGGGCGAGCCAGTTCAACGTTCAGAGGAGTGATCTGCGCCCGTGAACCCCGCCGGCCCAACTCCACAAACGTGGCAAACGCCGCGTCCACCAACAGCGGCGGTGGCGGCTCAGGCGTGTGCAGCCATTCGATGGTCACCGTGCACCTGCGGCCATTCTCGCAAACCAGCAGGCGCTCAGGCGTGCACAGTTGCTTGAAGCGGGCGAGGCGGTGCAGGCCATCCCGATAATCCCGGGCGATAAAGGCGGCAAAGCTGGACGGTGGAAGTGTGGTGACCTCAAGGCGGGTCATCAGCAGGATTCCGACAGCCGGATCAGGGTTGAGCGCCCGCACCGCCTCCCACAGGCGAAAGAACTCCAGCGTCGTCACCTGCCGCCGGTCGCGCCGCTCGCGGATATGCAGGGTCATGGGCAAGCGCGCCTGACGCAACACCACCGATGGCTCCAGCCCGACGCTTTTCAGGGCCAGCCAAAACACGTCCGGTATGTTGAAACGGGGTTGTGTCGCGTCAGGCATGCAGTACCTTCTTTCAAATCGTGAGATTAATCCGAGGCCGACACACTGAGGTCATGCCACTTTTTATCCGACTCGGCCAAGTCTGCCGCTGCCCGGGCCGCGTATTGCACGGCATCGCTGCCGATCAACAAGCGTAGCGGGGCGTCTTTGTTCAGTGCCAGCTCCAGCACGATTTCGGCAACCCGGTCCGGGCCGGTCGGCAGGATGCCGGGTGAGTTGAGCAATTCCACCAGGGCACCGACGGTTTGCTGGTAGGGCTCACTGATGGCGGGAATCGTCATGGAGCTGCCCGACCAGTCCGTGCGCATGCCGCCCGGCTCCAGCACGGTTACCTGGATGCCCAGTGGCGTGACTTCCTGTGCCAGCACCGTGGAAAAACCACCGACGGCCCATTTTGCGCTTTGGTATGCGGCCAGGCCTGCCATGCCGATACGTCCACCCAGCGACGACACCTGAAAGATATGCCCATTGCCCTGGGCGCGCAGCACCGGCACCACCGCCTTGCTGACGTGCACCACACCGTAGAAATTGGTGTCGATCTGCGCCGAAAAATCCTCCAGGGTTACGTCTTCCACCGAAGCCAGATCACCGTAGCCAGCGTTATTGACCACCACATCCAGGCGGCCAAAATGTTTCACCGCAGCGTCTACCGCTTCCAGCACCTGCTGGTTGTGGGTGACATCCAGCGCGACGGGATAAACCGCATCACCATATTCGGCCACCAGGTCATCCAACTGCTTGGGATTGCGCGCGGTGGCGACTACACGATCACCGGCGCGCAGTGCGGCCACAGTAATCGAGCGGCCAAGGCCACGGGAACTGCCGGTGATAAACCAGATTTTGGACATTCGAACACCTCTTCGTTTGAGACAACGGGAGCAACCTGTGAACGAATGATGGTGGACGGGCCGTTTTCATACACTAGCAAGAGGGCGCCAAGCGACTTGCAAATTACGCCATTTATTCCGCGGCGAGTCGCGCCGAGAGGCTCTCGATAAACACCGTCTCTGCCCGGCTCATCTTCTGCTCGCGGTTCCACAGCAGGTGGATATCCACGTCGGTAATTCCCTCGTCCGGCGGCAAACGCCATAGCAACCCGTTCTTCACGTCCTCGGCCACCACATGAATCGGCAGGCAGCCCAGGCCAAATCCGGCGATCACCAACCGCCGTACTTCTTCCAGGCTGGAGGACGACGCCACGATGCGCCCGCTGAAGCCCTGCTGGTCGCGGAAAATCGTCAACGGCGAGAGCATCCCGCCGATCTGGTCGCTGGTAAAACTCACGAAATTTTCCGACTGCAAATCGCCTTCCGCCAAGCCGGTGCGGCCGAACAACGGGTGATGCCGCCCGCAAAAGAATGCATACCGCTGGCGTAGAAACAGGTGCTGCTCGAGGCGGGGTTGTGGCCGGCGATTGAGGCTCAGGCCAAGGGTTGCGGTTTTCTCCAGCAGGGCGGCAACGATGTCAGAGCTGCGCATCACCTCCACGTCCAGGTCGACCCTGGGATGCTGGCGGTGGAAGTCGGCGAGAAAGTCATCAAAGGTGTCGGAATTGATCCGACTGATCATCAGCAACCGCACCTTGCCGAGCATCTCGTCGCCGGGTTTTTGCAGGGCGTTGCTCATCTGCGAGACCTGGCCGTACATCTCGCCGGCAATCGCGAATATCTGCTCGCCGGCCTCGGTCAGCACAAAGCGTGGGCCGCGACGGGCAATCAGCTGGCAGTCGAGCTGTTCTTCCAGGCGCTTGAGCGCCTGGCTGATGGCCGGTTGGGTCAGGTGCAGGCGTGCGGCGGCGCGGCTGATGCTCAATTCCTGGCCGATCACCCGGAAGGTGCGCAGCAGGTTCCAGTCCAGGCGGTCATTGAGCAGCGGGTGAACATCTCGGCGGTTTTCAGACATGGCAACAGCTCGATAATAAGCAGGATTTATAATTGGAATAATAAATAGAAAATTGACTAATCATAGCGCCGAGACGAAAAATCACCCTCACTTAGCGCCATCAGAGCGCATGCGCCAGACCTTTCTCCTGCCAAAAAAATAACCAAAGGAGCCAACCCCATGAAGCCATCCGCTTCGCCGCAGCCTCGCCGTGCCGCGGCCGCCGCCTTCATCGGCACCATGATCGAGTGGTACGACTTTTACATCTACGCCACCGCCGCTGCGCTGGTGTTTGGCCAGCTGTTTTTCCCTTCCGACGACAAGCTGTTCAGCACCATGGCCGCCTTCGGCACCTTTGCCGTGGGCTTCTTCGCCCGGCCGTTGGGCGGCATTGTGTTTGGGCATATCGGTGACCGTATCGGTCGCAAGAAATCCCTGGTGATTACCCTGGTGATGATGGGCGTGGTGACGGTGTGCATCGGGCTGTTGCCGACCTACGCGCAGATCGGCGTCGCGGCACCGGTTTTGCTGGTGCTGCTGCGGGTGGTGCAGGGCATTGCCGTGGGTGGCGAGTGGGGTGGGGCAGTGCTGATGGCCGGCGAACATGCGCCCAAAGGTCGTCGCAACTTCTTTGCCTCCTTTGCGCAGTTGGGCAGCCCGGCGGGTTTGATTCTGTCGTTGCTGGCGTTCAGTGCCGTGACCCGTTTGCCGGAAGCCGACCTGCTCAGTTGGGGCTGGCGCGTGCCTTTCCTGGCCAGCGCGCTGTTGTTGATCGTCGGGTTGGCGATCCGCCTGGGTGTCAACGAATCCCCCGAGTTCCTGGAAGACAAAGCCAGGGCGGAAAAAGCCCGGGCCATCACCCAGGATCAGGCCCCGGTGATCGAGGTGCTGAGGACTTCCTGGCGTCCATTGTTGCTGTGCATCGGCGCTAACACGCTGGGCATTGCCGGCGTGTATTTCACCAACACCTTCATGATTGCCTACAGCACCCAGCAACTTAACCTGCCGCGCTCGTTGATTCTGGAGTGCCTGTTTGTGGTGGCCATCATCCAGTTCTGTGTTCAGCCGCTGGCGGCCTGGGTGGCGGAGAAGGTCGGTGCGACGCGCTTTCTGTGTGCCATGACGCTGCTGGCAATGGCGTCGCCATACCCGATGTTCGTGCTGGTCAGCAGCGGCCAGGCGCCGTTGATCATCCTCGGTATCGCCCTGGCTGTGGTGTGCATGGCCTCGTTTTATGCGGTGATCGCCGGCTTCGTCAGCGGCCTGTTCGAAACCCGCGTGCGCTATACCGCCATCTCCCTGGCCTACCAAGTGTGTGGCGCGCTGGCCGGTGGCCTCACGCCGTTGATCGGCACGTGGCTGGCCCATGAATACCAGGGCCAGTGGTGGCCGATGGCTGTGTTCTACAGCGCGATTGCTGCGATTTCGCTGGTGTGCGTACTCGCGTTGTCCCGCCGCCACGCCACCGCGCACCGTCTTGAAATGGCTTGATGAGTTTGATTGGAGAATGTGTATGTTGAAGATTAACGGCGAGCGCCTGTGGGCCAGCCTGATGGCCATGGCCGAGATCGGCGCCACGGCGCGCGGTGGCAGTTGCCGCCTGGCGTTGAGCGCCGAAGACCAGGCAGGCCGCGCGCTGTTCAGCCGCTGGTGTGAAGATGCCGGGCTGACCTTGAGCGTCGATGCCATCGGCAACCTGTTCGCCCGCCGGGAGGGAACCGACACCGGCGCTGCGCCGGTGATGATGGGCAGCCACCTCGACACCCAGCCCAAAGGCGGGCGCTTCGATGGCGTCTATGGTGTGTTGGCCGGACTGGAAGTGATCCGCAGCCTCGACGACCACGGCATCCAGACCCGCAAGCCGCTGGAAATCGCGGTGTGGACCAACGAGGAGGGCGCCCGTTTTACCCCGGCCATGCTCGGCTCGGCGGTGTTCACCGGCACCTTGGCGTTGGATAAGGCGCTGGCCACCCGGGATGTGGACGGTGTCAGCGTGGCGCAGGCGTTGCGCAGCACCGGCTATCACGGCGAACGCCCGTTGGGCGGTGCGGTGGATGCGTATTTTGAAGCGCACATCGAGCAAGGTCCTATTCTGGAAGACAACGCCAAGAGCATTGGCGTGGTCACCGGCGGCCAGGCGATCCGCTGGCTCGATGTGCGTGTGGAAGGCATGGCCGCCCATGCCGGGACCACGCCCATGCCGCTGCGCAAAGACGCCCTGTACGGCGCCGCACAGATGATCCAGTCACTGGAAACCCTGGCGGTCGATTTTGCGCCGGAAGGGCTGACGACGGTGGGTGAATTGAGCATCGCCAAATCATCGCGCAACACCATTCCCGGCCTGCTGAATTTCACTGTCGACCTGCGCCACCACCGTGACGCCGACATCGACGCCATGGAGCAACACGTGCGTACCCGCTTGCAGGACATCGCCGCCCAGCGAGGCCTGAGCGTCACCGTCAGCCCGCACTGGATCAGCCCGGCGACGCCGTTTGATGCCGAGTGTGTGGCGTGCGTGCAGTCGGCGGTGGATGCGTTGGGTTATGCCCAGCAATCCATCGTCAGCGGCGCCGGCCACGACGCCATCCACCTGGCGCGCTTCTGCCCGACGGCGATGGTGTTCATCCCGTGCGTGGGTGGCTTGAGTCATAACGAAGCGGAAGACGTGCTGCCCGAGGATGTTCGCCAGGGCACTGATGTACTGCTCAATGCCGTGTTGAAACGCGCCGGCCAGGCTCAGTAAGGAGAAATTCCATGCGTACTTTTTTCCATCCCGAACAACTCCTGCACCATCCCCGCAGTTACTACTCCCGCGGCCAGATGCGCACCCCGCAGGAAGTCCCCGAGCGCGCCCGCAACCTGCTGCTGGCCGCACAAACCCTGGGCTTCGACATCCACCAACCGCACGACCACGGCCTCGATCCACTGCTGGCCGTGCACGGTGCCGCCTATCTGACCTTCCTCCAGGAAGCCCACCAGCGCTGGAAGGAGATCCCCGAAGACTGGGGCGACGAAGTCATGTCCAACATCTTCGTGCGTGAACCCAACGCCCTGCGCGGCATTCTCGCCCAGGCGGCGCGCTACCTCGCCGACGGCAGTTGCCCGATTGGCGAACTCACCTGGCGCTCGGCCTACTGGTCGGCCCAAAGCGCGATGGCTGCGGCTAAAGACATCCTCGGCGGCGCGCCGGCAGCCTATGCGCTGTGCCGCCCGCCGGGTCATCACGCCCGCTTCGACGCGGCCGGTGGGTTCTGCTACATCAACAACGCGGCGGTTGCGGCGCAGGCGTTGCGCGATGGATTCGAGCGCGTCGCCGTGCTCGATACCGACATGCACCACGGGCAGGGCATCCAGGAGATTTTCTACGACCGTGATGACGTGCTGTACGTGTCAATTCACGGCGACCCGACCAATTTCTATCCCGGCGTCGCAGGCTTTGCCGAAGAACGCGGCACTGATGCGGGTGAAGGCTTTAACCTCAACCTGCCGATGGCGCATGGTGCCAGCGAGGCGGTGTTCTTTGACAAGCTGGAGCTGGCGTTGAAGGCGGTGAAGGAGTTCTCGGCGGACGTGCTGGTGTTGTCGCTGGGGTTCGATATCTACAAACTGGACCCGCAAAGCAAAGTGGCGGTGACGCGGGAAGGATTTGCGCGGCTGGGTGAGTGTATTCGTGGGTTGGGGCTGCCGTGTGTGATCGTGCAGGAGGGCGGGTATCACCTGGAAACACTGGACAGTAATGCGCAGGCGTTTTTTGAAAGTGCGCGGGCATGGTCGAAATAACCTGCTGAATAAAGGGTCCCGGACTGCCTTGGAAATACATTCAAGGCGCGTCCGCCCGGTGGGCCTTTTAGGTCGATAATTTTTATCTGTTAACTTCTGGTCGCCCCCCCTCAAGTCCCGTCCTGACTGGCCGAAACTCTGTCATACGATGTCGTATGCCAATAATGAGAACTATCGCCATGTCGCTCCGCAATCTGTCCATCGCCCGCCGTGCGGGTCTCGGTTTTGCCTTGATTGCCTTGCTCGTGGCGTTACTGGGGTTCTTTGCGCTCTCGAACATGGCGAGCATCCGCGAAAGCGCCGTGCAGGTTGAAAGCGGCCTGGTGCCGAAAATGCGCCTGGTCTCGGATATTCGCGAAATCATGCTGCGCATCCGCACCATTTCCCTGCGCATGGCCCTTGATCCCAATCCGGCGAGCATCGCGCAATACCGCAGCCAGATGGACACCCGTAGCCAGGACCTGGTAAAGAAGCTGGCTGACCTCAATGCGGTGATTGATACCCCTGAGGTACGCAATCTCTACGATCAGTTCCAGGTTTCCCTGCGTCAGTATCAGCAAGGTCTCACGCAGTCGTTCATCCTCGCTGACAAGCAACAGACCGCCGAGCTGAACAAGTTGCTGCTGGTGGACATGAAAACCGTGGTCGACGGTTCCGGCAATCAGCTCAATGCCCTGGCCGACTACTACAACGCCCAGATAAACCTGCAGGGTCAGACGGCCGAGTCTCAGTACAGCCGCTCGCGCACGATGGTCTTCGGTTTCGTGCTGCTGGCGGCGTTGAGCACCGTGGCCCTGGCCTGGTTGCTGACGCGCAGCATTGTCGGCCCGCTGAGCCACGCGGTGCGCGCCGCAGAAAACGTCGCCCAAGGCGACCTGACCCAGACCGTTGAAGTCACCGGCGACGACGAAGTGACGCGCCTGCTCGTGGCACTCCAGACCATGCAAGGCAGCCTGCGCAGTACCCTGCAACTGATTCGCCAGTCGGCGGGGCAGATGGCGGCATCGGCCACCGACCTCAACGGCATTACCGACCAGAGCAGCCGCAGCCTGCAAAAGCAGACCGCGGAAATCGAGCAAGCCGCCACCGCAGTCAACGAGATGACCTCGGCGGCCGATGAGGTGGCGCGTAATGCTGTCTCCACTTCCGAGTCCACCCGGCTCTCCAATGAAACGGCCCGCGACGGCCAGCAGCGCGTCGGCGAAACGGTCAGCGCGATTCAGGCGCTGAGTACCAACATCGGTGAAACCTCAAGCCTGGTGCAAAACCTCGCCGATCAATCGCGGGATATCGGCAAGGTGCTGGACGTGATTCGCTCCATCGCCGAACAGACCAACTTGCTGGCCCTGAACGCCGCCATCGAGGCCGCGCGTGCCGGTGAGTCCGGGCGTGGCTTTGCGGTGGTGGCCGACGAAGTGCGTGCGCTGGCCCATCGTACGCAGCAATCGACCCTGGAGATCGACCAGATGGTCAGCGCGATGCGCACGGGTTCCAGCGAGGCATTGACGTCGATGCAGTCGAGCACCCAGCGCGCCAGTGAAACCTTGATCCTGGCCGAAGGGGCCGGTGGCGCATTGAGCCAGATCACCGACTCCATCGACCAGATTCACCAGCGCAACCTGGTCATCGCCAGTGCTGCCGAGGAGCAGGCCCAAGTGGCCAAAGAGGTCGACCGTAATATCGTCAATATTCGTGACCTGTCCGCGCAATCGTCCTCCGGAGCGGGGCAGATCAACGGGTCGAGCCATGAGCTGGCGCGTTTGGCCGTGTCGCTCAATGAGGCGGTGGCGCGGTTTCAGCTGTAACGGGGTTTACCCGTGCCAGGGACGGCACCAATTCCAGGACACGGTTACGGCCACCTTCGGCCACCAGGTAGGTTCCCTTCGTCGTACGCACAATCGACTGCGGGGCCTTCAGGAAAGACAGAATCGTCTGCTGGCGCCCTTGCTTGTCGATCAACAGTAAACGCGCGCGGTGTGTTGAATCCTCGTTGATCCATAACCCGCGCTCATCGCACATCAGGAAGGTGGGTTTGTTCAGCTGGCTCAGTACCACCGGATCGCTGCCGTCGTCGGTCAGTTCCCGCACCACGCCTTTCTTCTTTTCCGTGTAGAGCATGCGCCCATCCGTGCAGCGAACGATCGACTCGCCTTCGCTGAGTTGGTCACGCACGACGCTCAATGTCTTGTCGCTCCAGTGATAGCGCAGGATCCGGGCCCCGACCTTGCGGTCTTCGATGGCGTAGAGATACTCGCCGTCGTCCCACAGCCCTTGCACGCTTTCTCCCTTGAACAGCTCGGTGACCACGCCGTCCTTGAGAAAGCTGACCGGTGCTCCATCCACTTCCTGGCTGAACACCCAACCGCCCTGAGTGGCAACCATGCCATCGGGCTTGGATAGATTGCCCACCACCAGCTCGCGTTTTCCGTCCGGCAGAATGCGCACGATACTGCCAAGGCCGTCGCTCAACTCCTGGCTGACCATCAGTGAGCCGTCGGGCATCGGCATCAGTGATGCGGCCTTTTCCACGTCGCGGTGGACTACTTGAACACTCCAGTCATCGGCAGCGCTGACCGGGTAGAAACTTTGCCAGGCGAAGAAGCCCAAAGCGGCAAAGCAGAGCGAACCCAGTAGCCACAACCCTGGTCGAAGCGTGCGATAGAGAGAGGCCGGGCTTGAAGTCCTTTTTATTGTTTGATCCATTGATTGCGCTGCCGGTAGGTATGGGGGAATGGAAAAGAGTGGAGCTGAAGTTAATCGTTATCCTGCAAGAGGGCCGCATAGTCTTGCCCTCCGTAAAACACCCCTAGAATCGATACCGTTTCCGTGTCGGCATCCACTGTAAAAGCGATGATCGTGGCGTGCCGATAGTGAGTTGTACGCAGAGTGGGTAACAAATCCTCACGGCTGGTCCCACGCTGGGGAAAAAGGGACAGGTTTTCGCAATAAGTGATGATGGCATCTACATAGCGCGCAGCGACGATGGGTGAGCCGGCCTGGGTGATGTAGTCTTCAAGTTCTTCGAGTTGCGCTACTGCCTTGGGTGAAAAAGCTACTGTGTAGCTCACGGCTTGCGAGTGCCTTTCTGTTTGCGTTTTGCTGCCATCTGTTCGCGGACCTGGGCGGCAGACAACGCGCTACCGGGATCCGCTTTGAGAGCGGCGGCTGCCGGAATCACCTGATCCCGAAGCCAGTCCTCCATTGCGCGATCACGTGCCAGCAGGGCGCGTAGCCCATCGCGTATGACTTCACTTTCACTGGCGTATTCGCCGGTGCTCACTTTGGCTTTGACGAGTGCGGCCATCTCAATCGGCAAGGTGATGCTCATTTGCTGGGTTGAGCGCATGGTGGCGTCCGCTTTTGCTGGGTAGGATTTAATCCTACCCAACGATGGGCGTGTTGCAAGCGATAACTGACCAGTGTGAGCCGTTGGTATCTCCTGGACTAAGCAGCGTGCCGCCTGTTTCGTGCAGATATTGGTGGGGTAATCCATCGTCAAAGACTTTTCCATAACGGGCCTAAGGAGTAAGAACGAAATTTGAGGTTGTCAGTATTGACGCTTTTCAGGGCCTCCGTTTCTCACCAGCGCTAATTCCCGTCTGATATGTATGACCGCATATTTTCTGCAGGGCTATTGGCTGATCCCGAGTAGGTGGATCGCGCCAATAGCATCCCGCCAGCCCCCATACGATAATGCCCGCCACATCTGATCAACCAATGGCTGCCCTCGTGATCATCAACTTCGACCTCAACGACCTCCAAGCCTTCCGTGCCGTCGTAGACAAGGGCAGTTTCCGTGCGGCGGCCGAAGCCATCCGTATCTCCCAACCGGCCCTCAGCCGGCGCATCGAGAAGCTCGAATCCGCCCTTGACGTCAAACTCTTCGAACGCACTACGCGCCGGGTCAGTCTGACCATGGTCGGTCGCGCGTTCCTGCCCCAAGTCGAGCGCATGCTCGATGACCTGGACATCGCCCTGATGGGCATCAGCAACGTGGCCTCAACCCGCATGGGCAACGTCACCATCGCCTGTGTGCCGTCCACCGCGTACTACTTCATGCCCCATGTGATCTCCGAATTCCACAAGCTCTATCCGAAGATTCGCCTGCGGGTGTTGGACGCGAGTGCGGGCGAGGTGTGTGCGGCGGTGGAAAGTGGCGAGGCAGATTTCGGCGTGAGTTTCAGCGGCAGCCTGGCCGACGGGGTGGAGTTCGAGCTGTTGCTGCAAGAGCGGTATGTGCTGGCCTGTCGCCGGGAACATCCATTGGCGGACCGGGCCAGTGTGACGTGGGCCGAGGCGTACGAGCACGACTACATCACCGTGGACAAGACCTCAGGCAATCGCTTCCTGCTGGACCAGGCCCTGCGCGGTGTGCGGGTGAAGAAGCAAAGCATCTGCGAAACCCATCACGTGACCACGATGATCGGGCTGGTGGAGGCGGGGTTGGGGGTGGCGATGGTGCCGTCGATTGCGATGCCGGCAGGCAAGCACCCGATTCTGATGAGTGTGCCGCTGGTGGAGCCGGAGGTGGTGCGTAATGTGGGGTTGATCAAGCGCCGCGGGCGTACGTTGACGCCGGCGGCACTGGAACTGGAGCGGTTGACGCGGGAGATGCCGTTTCGGTCAGTGTGACACCGAGTCCAGGCCGGTGGATTGCACCACCGGTTGCGCCTGGGGCGAGGCGAGGAATTGCAGGAGCTTTTTCGCCTGCGCCGGGTGTTCGGCATTCACCGGAATGCCTGCGGCAAACCGGGTGACGGACTGCACGTCTTCAGGGATTTTTCCGACATAGGTCACGCCCGGAATCGGCAACAGTTCGGACACCTGCTGCAAGCCCACCTCGTAGTCACCCTTGGCCACCTGGGAGGCCACCGGGATGCGTTCGATCATGGTGCCCTTGGACGGCATGCCGAGTTTCTTGAACAGTTCCTTTTCGACGTAGACGCCGCTGGCGCTGTCCGAATACGCCACGGATTTGGCGTTGGTCAGTACGGCCTTCAGTTCGGCATCGGTGGCAATCGAGGGCTTGGCAGCGCCTTCCTTGACCACCAGGCCGATGCGCGAATCCGCCAGCTCAACGCGGGACGCCTTGTCGACCTTGCCTTGCTTGATCAGCTCATCCAGGGCGTAGCCGACCATGATCACCACGTCGGCGTGTTCGCCACGGGCCAGGCGGTTGGGAATCGCTTCCGGCGCCTTGCCCATCGACGGGCCGAGGATGGTGTCGAGGGTGTCGCCGCTCTGTGTCGCGTATTGCGCACCCAGCACCTTGTAGGCAGCGGTGAAGCCGCCTGAGGTCATGACTTTCAGCGCTTCAGCGTGGGCAACCATCGCCACGGAACCGATCGCCAGTGCCACCAGTGTTTTCAACAGGGATTTCATCGGCGTGGCTCCTCAGGCGACTTGCAGGCGGGCACTGGCACGGCGATACAGCGCGAACGTTGCGCACAGGGCGCACAGCGCGGCAAACATCAGCCAGTAGGCGGGCGAAGCCTTGTCGCCCGTCTCGTGGATAAACCAGGTGGAAATCGCCGGGGTAAACCCACCGAAGATCGCGGTCGCCAGGCTGTAGGCCAGGGAGAAGCCCGCCACGCGCACTTCCACCGGCATGATTTCGGTCAGGGCCGGGATCATTGCGCCGTTGTACATGCCGTAGAGGAAGGAGAACCACAGCAGGGTTTCGAGCATGTGGGCGAAGCTTGGTGCATTTACGACGTAGGACAGTGCCGGGTAGGCGGTAAGCACGGTCAGGGTGGTCATGGCGATCAGCACGGGCTTGCGGCCAAAACGGTCACTCAGGGTGCCACCGATGGGCAGCCAGATGAAGTTCGACACGGCCACCAGCAAGGTCACCAGCAGGGCGTCGGAAGTGGTCAGGTTGAGCACGGTTTTGCCGAAGGTCGGCGCGTAGACGGTGATCAGGTAGAACGCGGTGGTGGTCATTGCCACCATCATCATGCCGCCGATCACGATGGTCCAATTCTTCACCAGCGTGGCCAGCACTTCGCGCATGGTTGGGCGGTGCTTGCGGTTGGCGAACTCTTCGGTTTCCTGCAGGTTACGACGCAGCACGAAGATGAACGGGATGATCACGCAGCCGATGGCGAACGGAATGCGCCAGCCCCAATCGGCAACCACGGCCGGTTCCATCCATTGGTTCAGGCCATAACCCAGGGCGGCAGCGACCACGATGGAGATCTGCTGGCTGCCCGATTGCCAGCTGGTGTAGAAACCCTTGCGGCCCGGGGTGGCCATTTCGGCCAGGTACACCGACACGCCGCCCAGTTCTGCGCCGGCCGAGAAGCCTTGCAACAGACGGCCCATCAGCACCAGCAGCGGTGCCCACAAACCAATGGTGTGATAGCCCGGCACCAGCACGATCAGCAGGGTGCCACTGGCCATGATCGCCAGGGTCACGATCAAGCCTTTGCGACGGCCCACATCATCGATGTACGCACCGAGGATGATGGCCCCCAGTGGACGCATCAGAAAGCCCGCGCCGAACACGGCGAAGGTCATCATTAATGACGCAAATTCATTGGCAGCAGGGAAGAAGGCGGCAGCGATATAGGTGGCATAGAAGCCGAACAGAAAGAAGTCGAACTGTTCGAGAAAGTTGCCGGAGGTGACGCGAAAGACCGCGCCGACTTTGGAGCGGGCAGAGTCAGGCCGTGAAGGGTTTTGCATTTTTTTGTGTCTCCAGCGTTCTTTTTAAAGTGCTTGTTTCGCTTAAGACCGCGGATAGTGGCTGACACATTTAGAAATGATAAGTGAGTTGTTTACATGCATTGATGCGCTGCGGTTATCAATCGGCGGGCTCACACAAAACCGCTCCCTCATCTATGCTTCCCCAGTGTGTCCAAATCTTACGGATGGGAGGTGGGTATGAGTAACGAGCAGAAGCAGCGCGAGGAGTTGGAGCTGGAGCGGGCCAGGAAGCTTCGCGAGGAAGAAAAACCGCAGACCTGGAAGCATCCGGACGATGGCACGGAGCTGTCGGAGCGCGATCAGGAGCGCCCGCTCAGGCCTTGAGGCGTGCATTTCACTGTGGCGAGGGAGCAAGCTCCCTCGCCACAGTACGATTCACTGAATCGGCGTACACAACTCCACCAGCGTGCCATCCGGGCACCGCACATATGCCACCACCTGTCCCCAGGGCTTGGTGCTCGGCGCTGCCAGTTCTGTCGCCCCCTCCGCCAGCGCTCTGGCATGGGCCTTTGGCACATCTTCAGTCACAAACCCCAGCTCCATCCCCAGCGGCTGCCGTGAAGCATGCGCCTCTACGTGCCCGCCCTTGAAGTTCATCTCACCCAACTCATGCGCCGCGAAGGAGAGGGTGGTACCGCCCGTATCCAGTTCACCATACGTGCCCGATTCATGCAGGAAACGGCGACTGAAGCCGAAGGCTTTTTCGAAGAATTGCAGGGATGCGGACACGTCCGGGACGTAGACGATGGTGTAGGCAAATTTCATGGTTCAGCGGTCCTTGCTTGAGAGAGGGGTCATTAAAGTCAGCGTCGCACGGACGGTCAACGGGAAACTATTTGACATATTTGATTTGTGATCACATATTGGGGCCATAAGAACGACAACACAGGTTTTGACTCATGACAGATGGCCCGCTTCTCCTTCCCACCTTGCGCCAGGTGTCCCGCGATACCTTGCAAGACCAGGTTTATCGCCAGATCCGCGAAGCCCTGATGAGTGGTCGTTTCCAGCCCGGCCAGAAACTCACCATCCGCGGCCTTGCCGAAGCCCTCGGCTCCAGCCCCATGCCGGTGCGCGAAGCCCTCCAGCGCCTGAGCGCCGAAAACGCCTTTGAAGTCACCGAAACTTCCCGTCTGCGGGTACGCATGATGACGGTCGAACGCCTGCGCGAGATTCGCGATGCGCGGGTCGCCCTGGAAGGTTTGCTGGCGGAAAAGGCCGTGCTGCTCCTGGAAAAAGCCGACCTCGACGAAATCTCCGACCTCTGCCAACAGATGCAACAAGCCGCCGACGAAGTCGACGTTTCCCGCTACCTGTGGACCAACTTCGCCTTTCACCGTCGGATCTATGCCGTCGCCCAGGCCGAGTTGACCATGGCTGCCGTGGAAAACTTCTGGCTGCACATGGGCCCGTGTTTTGCCCTGGTCGCTCCCGATAAAGCTCACTTGCAGCGCTCGATGGAGGCGCACACGCGCATCGTCGAAGCCCTGGCCGCCCGCGATGGCGCCGGCGCCCGCGCTGCCGTGACCGATGACATCATGCAGGCCGCCGATTCCCTGGCGCGCCTGCTCGTCAAGAACGACCGCTCGCGGTCGTCTGTTTCAGGAGGTAAACGTGCATGAGTGTCCTACAACGGCTGCAGCCCTATCCTGGGTTACGTGTGTTGATTTCCGGCGGGGCTGCCGGCATCGGTGAAGTGTTGGCCGCGGCTTATCTGGAGGCGGGCGCCAAGGTGCATGTGTGTGATGTCAGCGAACCGGCCCTGGCGGCGTTTCGCGACAAGTACCCGGGCAGCGTGGCCACCCGTGCCGACGTGAGTGATGCCGCGCAGATCAAGGCGGTGTTCCAGGTGCAGCGCGAGCAGTTCGGCGGGCTGGATGTGCTGGTCAACAACGCCGGGATTGCCGGGCCCACCGGCGGTATCGATGCCATCAGCGATGCCGAGTGGCAAGCCACGATCAACATCAACCTGACGGCGCAATACCGCTTTGCCCATCACGCGGTGCCGATGCTCAAGGAATCGTCCCACGGCCATCTGCTGCATATCGCCTCGGTCGCCGGGCGTCTCGGCTACGCCTGGCGCACGCCGTATGCCGCGACCAAATGGGCCATCGTCGGCTTGATGAAATCCCTGGCTTCGGAGCTGGGCGAAAGCGACATCCGCGTCAACGCCTTGCTGCCCGGCATCGTCGAAGGCCCGCGCATGGACGGCGTGATTCGCGCCCGTGCCGAACAGGTCGGCGTGCCCGAAGCCGAGATGCGCCAGGAATACCTCAACAAGATCTCCCTCAAGCGCATGGTCACCGCCGAAGACGTCGCGGCCATGGCCTTGTTTCTCTGCTCGCCCGCCGCCCGCAATGTCACCGGCCAGGCGATCAGTGTCGATGGCAACGTCGAGTACCTGTAGGCCGCGCCAGCGTTAGCCAAGGAAGAACACACACGCAGCACCCGGGATTTTTTTCATAAGAATAAAAGTCGGAGAATCGTCATGTCCAAAAATCGTCCTGTCATCATCACCTGCGCCGTCACCGGTGCCATCCATACGCCGTCGATGTCGCCGCATTTGCCGATCACCGCGCAGGAAATTGCCGACGCTGCCATCGGTGCTGCCGAAGCCGGCGCCGCGATTGTTCACCTGCATGCCCGCGATCCCATCGATGGCCGTCCCAGCCAGGACCCCGCGCTGTTCGCCGAATTCCTGCCGCAAATCAAAGCCGCCAGCGACGTGGTGATCAATATCACCACCGGCGGCGCACCGACCATGGGCGTTGAAGAGCGCCTGCAACCGGTGATGCAGTTCAAGCCGGAACTGGCCTCGTTGAACATGGGTTCGATGAACTTCGGCCTGTACGAAATGCTCAACCGCTTCACCGAGTTCAAGCACGACTGGGAGCGTCCGTACCTGGAAGAAAGCGACGACCGGATCTTTCGCAACACCTTCCGCGACATTACCCACATCCTCAATTCCTGCGCCGAGAACCGCACCCGTTTCGAAATCGAGTGCTACGACATCGGGCACCTGTACACCGCCGCTCATTTCCTGGAACGCGGCCTGCTCAAGCCGCCGCTGTTTATCCAGTCGGTTTTCGGTTTGCGCGGCGGCATCGGCGGCCACCCGGAAGACCTGGCGCACATGCGTCGCACGGCCGATCGGCTGTTTGGCGACGACTACGTGTGGTCAATCCTCGGCGCCGGCCGTGGGCAAATTCCGTTGGCAACCATGGGGCTGTCCATGGGCAGCAACGCCCGGGTCGGCCTGGAGGATTCGCTGTGGGATGGCCCGGGCAAACTGGCCGCGTCCAACGCCGACCAGGTACGGCGCATTCGCACGGTGATCGAAGCCCTCGGGCACCGGGTTGCCACGCCGGATGAAGCGCGAGAAATCCTCGGGCTGAAGGGGCGCGACCAGGTCAACTTCTAAGTGCTAAACCGGCCGCGTCACGGCGCGGCCATGCCCATCCCGCACAACAACAAAAAAGGGGATAACACCATGCGTATCGAAGTGCTTGTCGACGTGAAGACCACCCTGGGCGAAGGCCCGGTGTGGGACGCCCTGCAACAACGGTTGTACTGGATCGACAGCGCCGACGGCCGGATCCTGCGCTGCACCGATGACGGTCGCGAGCTGCGTGCCTGGGACGTGGGCCAGAAGATCGGCTCCATGGCCCTGCGCCATAGCGGCGATGAGGCCATCGTCGCGCTGCAAAACGGCGTGCACATCCTCGACCTCGGCAGCGGCGAACTGGCGCTGGTGATCGACCCGGAACCCGCGCTGCCCAACAACCGCCTCAACGACGGCAAGGTCGACCGCCAGGGGCGCTTTGTCTTCGGCTCCATGGACACCCGGGAAGACAGCGCCAGCGCCAAACTCTACCGCCTGGACGCAGACCTGAGCCTGCACACCCTGGACGAAGGCATCATCGTGTCCAACGGCCCGTGCTGGAGCCCGTCGGGCGACACATTCTATTTTTGCGACACCTGGTCCGGCGAGATCTGGGCCTATGACTACGACCTGGCGACCGGCGCCGTGAGTCATCGACGCACGTTTGCCAAGGTCGACACCTCCGGCGGTGGCGCCGCCGACGGCTGCACCGTGGATGCCGAAGGCTGCCTGTGGCAGGCGCTGGTCTACGCCGGAAAACTGGTGCGCTACACACCGGATGGCCAGGTCGACCGGATTATCCAGATGCCGGTGAAAAAAGTCACCAGCCTGACTTTCGGCGGGCCGAACCTGGACACCCTGTTCGTGACCTCCATGGCCAAGCCGCCGTTGCCGCGTTTCCCGGCCGACGGTCAGCAGCGCGGGGCGCTTTTTGCGATCACCGGGCTGGGCGTGCAAGGAATAGCCGAGCGACGGTTCGCCAGCTAGCGCGTTTTTTCAACAAGGCATATTCCTTCCGCAACCTTGTGTCAGTGCGCGCCCTCGCGCGCCTGGAGAAACCCATGGCAACCTTAAAAAAAGCCTCGCTGCGCAGCATTCACCGGCACTCCTGGGTGTCGTTGCTGGTGTGCTGGATGATCTGGATCCTCAACGCCTACGACCGTGAGATCGTGCTGCGCCTGGGGCCGACCATCTCCAAGCATTTCGATTTGTCGGCTGATCAGTGGGGCACCATGGCCACGGTGATCATGCTCGCCCTGGCCTTGCTGGATATTCCTGGCTCCATGTGGAGCGACCGCTACGGCGGAGGCTGGAAACGTGCGCGGTTCCAGGTGCCGCTGGTGCTGGGTTACACCGCGATTTCGTTTCTCTCCGGGTTCAAGGCCCTGAGCGGCAACCTCGCGACCTTTATTGCGCTGCGGGTGGGCGTCAACCTCGGTGCAGGCTGGGGTGAGCCGGTGGGCGTGAGCAACACCGCCGAATGGTGGCCGGTGGAGCGCCGTGGTTTTGCCCTGGGCGCGCACCATACGGGTTACCCGATTGGCGCCATGCTCAGTGGCATCGTCGCCAGTTTTGTCATCAGCACTTTTGGTGAAGACAACTGGCGCTACGTGTTCTTCTTCGCGTTTGTCGTGGCCTTGCCGCTGATGATTTTCTGGGCGCGGTATTCCACCGCCGAACGTATCACCGCGCTCTACGTCGACATCGCCGCCAAGGGCATGACCCCACCGGACAACGCACCGGCCAGCCAGGTAAAAGGCCACGCCTGGCGCACCTTTATCGCTACCTTGCGCAACCGCAATATCGCCCTCACGGCGGGTAATACGATGCTGACCCAGGTGGTGTACATGGGTGTCAACATCGTGCTGCCGGCGTACCTGTACAACATCGCCGGGCTGTCCCTGGCGGAGTCGGCGGGCATGAGCGTGGTGTTCACCCTGACCGGGATTCTCGGGCAACTGGTGTGGCCGTCGCTGTCGGACATCATTGGCCGGCGCGTCACCCTGATCATCTGCGGGGTGTGGATGGCCGCCAGTGTCGGGGCGTTCTACTTCGCCAACACCCTGACCCTGATCATCGTCGTGCAACTGCTGTTCGGCCTGGTGGCCAACGCGGTGTGGCCGATCTACTACGCGGTGGCCTGCGACTCGGCCGAGCCGTCGGCGACCTCCACCGCCAACGGCATCATCACCACCGCGATGTTCATCGGCGGCGGCCTGGCGCCGGTGCTGATGGGCAGCCTGATTGCCATGGGCGGCGGCTGGACCACCTTGCACGGCTACACGGTGTGCTTCTTCGTGATGGCCGGCTGTGCCCTGGGCGGGGCGCTGCTGCAACTGTTTTCCCACCGCCCGCCGGCGCTGGTTGTGCAACTCGAACCCTAGAACAACACCGATGCGTCCCCCAGCCAGGGTGCTGGCGGGGCGCCAAGAGGACTTGCCCGATGAAGACTGCCAACCCTGCCCGTGAGCCACGGGAGTTGAACAAACTGATGTTCGTCAAGCTGATGCCCTTGCTGATCATCGCCTACGTGCTGAGCTTTCTGGACCGCACCAACATTGCCCTGGCCAAGCATCACCTGGACGTGGACCTGGGAATTTCCGCCGCCGCGTACGGCCTGGGCGCCGGGTTGTTTTTCCTGACCTATGCGCTGTCGGAAATCCCCAGCAACCTGATCATGCACAAGGTCGGCGCGCGGTTCTGGATCGCCCGGATCATGGTGACCTGGGGCCTGATTTCGGCGGCCATGGCGTTCGTCCAGGGCGAGACCTCGTTCTATGTCCTGCGCCTGCTGCTGGGCATTGCCGAAGCCGGCCTGTTTCCCGGGGTGATGCTGTACCTCACCTACTGGTTCAACCGCGAGCAACGGGCGCGGGCCACCGGGTATTTTCTGCTCGGCGTGTGTTTTGCCAACATCATCGGCGGCCCGGTGGGCGCTGCGTTGATGCGCATGGACGGGATCCTCGGCTGGCACGGCTGGCAGTGGATGTTCCTGCTCGAAGGCTTGCCGGCGGTCGCGTTTGCCTGGGTGGTGTGGTGCAAGTTGCCGGACCGTCCGAGCAAGGCACCCTGGCTCTCGGCCGAAGAGGCGCGCGGGATTGAACAGCGCATCGCGATGGAGACCGAAGAGGGCGCAGGCGAGGGCGGGCATTCCCTGAAAAACTGGCTGACGCCGCAAATCCTGCTGGCGATCTTTGTGTATTTTTGCCATCAGATCACCATCTACACCGTGATCTTTTTCCTGCCGAGCATCATCAGCAAATATGGCGAACTGAGCACCATGAGCGTCGGCCTGCTGACCTCATTGCCGTGGATTGCCGCAGCGGCAGGCGCCGTGCTGCTGCCGCGTTTTGCGACCACGCCCACCCGTGCCCGGCGGCTGTTGATCACTGGTTTGCTGACCATGGCGGCGGGGTTGGGCATTGCCTCGGTGTCGGGGCCGGTGTTCAGCCTGTTGGGCTTCTGTGTGTCGGCGGTGATGTTCTTTGTGGTGCAGTCGATCATCTTTCTGTACCCCGCTTCACGCCTCAAGGGCGTGGCGCTGGCGGGCGGGCTGGGCTTCGTCAATGCCTGCGGGTTGCTCGGCGGGTTTGTCGGGCCGTCGGTGATGGGCGCGATCGAGATGAGCACCGGCAATGCCACGAACGGCTTGAAAGTAATTGCGGTGGTGCTGGTGGTGGCCGCGTTGGCCGCCTTGCGTTTGCGCCAGGGGCAGGAGCCCGATCACACCAGCAATGAAGTGGGAAACCCCGAAGCCAGCACCAGATAAGCCACGACTGCCGCCAGGCATAAACCGACAAATACCCGCAACAGTGTCCTGGCGGTGGGATGAGCGACGAATTTGATGGCCCAGAGCAAAATCCCGGCGACCAGGACGCTCAAGACAGAAATGACCAGCACGATGGTGTTCTCGAAAGCCTCGGAAGCTGTTTTATAGTCTCAAAGGCCCGCGTTGAACAGTGTGCGCATAGACGCAGGGCCCCGGGTGTTTCTAAACTGCCCCCTATCCAGGGCAGTGGGGCGAGCGCCGATGAATCGCAATGAATTACGCAAGGCCGACATCAACCTGATGGTCGTCTTTGAAACCTTGATGCTCGAACGCAATGTGACCCGGGTGGCCGAGAAGCTGTTTCTCGGCCAACCCACGATCAGTTCGGCCCTAAACCGCCTGCGCACGTTGTTCAATGACCCGCTGTTCATCCGCGTCGGCCATCGCATGGAACCGACCGCGCGGGCCGAAGAGATCATCAAGCACCTGTCGCCGGCCCTCGATTCATTGTCGTCGGCCCTGAGCCTGACCCACGATTTCGACCCGTCCATCAGCACCATGACCTTCCGCATCGGCCTGTCCGATGACGTCGAGTTCGGCCTGCTGCCGCCATTGCTGCGGGCTTTGCGCCAGGAAGCGCCGATGGTGGTGTTCGTGGTGCAGCACGTGGACTACTGGCGTATCCCGGACCTGCTGGCCTCCGGCGATATCACCGTCGGCATCACCCAGACCCGTGGCCTGCCGGCGAATGCCAAGCGCAAGTTATTGCGGCATATCCGCCCCTGCCTGTTGCGGGCAGACGCCTCGGACAAACCCCTGACCCTCGACGAATATTGCGCACGGCCCCATGTGCTGGTGTCCCACACGGCCAACGTGTCCGGGTTTGCGGATGAATGGCTGGCGGAAATCGGTCGCAAGCGTCACGTGGTGCTCTCGGTGCCGCAATACAGCGCGCTGCCGGCGTTGCTCGCCGGCACCGACATGATCGCCAGCCTGCCGGACTACACTGCCCAGGCCATGGCCGCCGGGGGAAATCTGTTCTGTGAACCGTTTCCGTTCGAAACCCCGACCCTGGATTTGTCCATGGTCTGGCTCAGCCACGTCGACACCGACCCGGCGGAACGCTGGATGCGCTCGCGGCTGGAGGCGTTCATGAGCGAGCGGGACATGCTGGCGGTGGTAGCGCCAAAATCTTGAGATAACACCTTCAGGGAGATCCACCCATGACCCCATCCCGTTCCTTGCTGCGTGGGCGCGGCAGTCATGACAGCGGCAAGGTTGGTATGGTCGAGCTGTTTTTCGACCTGGTGTTCGTGTTTGCCGTGACCCAATTGTCCCATTCGCTGCTCGCGCACTTGTCCATCGGCGGTGCGGTGCAGGTGGCGCTGATGATGGTGGCGGTGTGGTGGGTGTGGATCTTCACCTCGTGGGTCACCAACTGGCTGGACCCGGAAAAAATCCCGATCCGCATCGGCCTGTTCGGCTTGATGGTGGCGGGCTTGCTGCTGTCGTCTTCGATCCCCAAGGCGTTTACCGATCGCGGCCTGCTGTTCGCGGTCGCCTATGTGTTCATGCAAGTGGGGCGCACGCTGTTTGCCTTGTGGGCGGTGCGCGGCGAGTCGCTGAACATGACCCGAAACTTCCAGCGCATCCTGGCGTGGATGCTGTTTTCCGGGGTGTTCTGGATCACCGGCGCGCTGCTTGAGGGCGAGCAGCGTTTGGCCTTCTGGGCCCTGGCGCTGTTGATCGAGCTGATTTCCCCGTCGGTGTATTTCTGGGTACCGGGGCTTGGGCCCTCGACACTTTCGGACTGGAATGTGGAAGGCAACCACATGGCCGAACGCTGCGGCCTGTTTGTGATCATCGCCCTGGGCGAGTCGTTGCTGGTGACTGGCGCTACCTTTGCCGAACTGCCCTGGAGCATGGATGGGCTGGCGGCGTTCCTGGTGGCGGTGGTGGGCAGCATCGCCCTGTGGTGGATCTATTTCGACAGCGGCGCCGAGCGCGCCCACCACCGCATTGCCAGCTCCGCCGACCCGGGACGTCAGGCGCGGATTGCCTACACCTACCTGCACGTGTTGATCGTGGCCGGGATCATTGTCAGTGCAGTGGCCGATGAACTGGTGCTGGTGCACCCGGGGCACGCCAGCCAGGCCGGCGTGGTGGCGATCATTGCCGGCCCGTGGTTGTTCCTGCTGGGCAGTGCGTTGTTCAAATGGGTGATGAGCGACCGGCCCTTGCCGCCGTTTTCGCACCTGGGTGGGTTGCTGCTGTTGCTGGTGTTGTTGCCGCTGGGATTGCAGCAGGTGTTTTCGGCGCTGGTGCTGGGAGCGCTGACGTCAGCCGTGTTGGTGGTGGTGGCGATTTGGGAAAATCGCTCGTTGCGCGGCCTGACCGAAGTTTCACATTGAAAGCGGTCTGATTTCGCCCGGCACCGTGCTATATGTATGACTCTTTTCCTATAACAACTCGGAGCTTTTCATGCCGCATCTGCATCTGGAATACACCGCCAACCTGACCGAGCTGGCGGTTGAGAAAACCCTGTTGCGGCTCAACAACGTGCTGATGGCGTCCGGGCAGTTCGGTTCCGAGTTTGATATCAAGAGTCGCGCGGTCAAGGTGGAGACGTTCCAGGTCGGCACGTCCTTGAGCCCGCGTGCGTTTATCGCCGTGAAGCTGTCGCTGCTCAGCGGGCGATCGCCGCAGGTCAAGAAGCAATTGTCGGAAAGCCTGTTGGCGGCGTTGCAGGATTTGGGCGATTGGCCTGCGGATTTGCAGGTTCAACTCAGTGTTTTGCTGGTAGACATGGACCGCGAGTCCTACAGCAAAGTCACCATCGGCTGATGGGCAGGGGTTACAGCAACCCCTGATCCGCACACACCTTCACCACCTGCTCCCTGAACCACGTGTTGGCGCTGTCCTGCTCGCTGTGTTCATTCCACTGCATGTCCAGGGTAAACCCCGGCAAACCGTTCGGTGCTTCGCAATGGCCGAACACGCGGTTGTCCGCCAGTTGCTTGTGCACCCGACGGGGCAGGGTGACGATAAAGTCGGTGCCGGTGATCATCTTCAGCGCCGCGCTGTAGCTGTTGGCCCGGGCGATCACCTGGCGCTTTTGGGACTGGCGCGCCAGCCAGCCGTCGATCATGTTGGTGTCGGAGCTCCACGGCGTGGGGAATACGTGACGCCGGGCGACGAAGGATTGCAGGCTGAACGCCGGTTCCCGGGGCGCTGAGTGTTTGTCGAAGACGCACACCAGGTCGTCCTCCAGCAGCATCTGGGTCTTGATGTCTTTGTGCTCGCGATGAAAGTGCGGGCCGAAGCAGATCACCAGGTCCAGGCGACCGTCGCGCAAGGCGTCGGCCGGGATCTCGGTTTCCAGCTTCTGCACATTGACGATCACCGGGAGGTCGGCGAGGTCGAAGGTTTTCAGCAGGCGCGGCAGGACCAACTGTTCGAAGTATTCCGGGGCGCAGACATTGAAGGTCACGGCCTTCCGGGTGGGGTCGAAGGCGTGGCTGCCGGCGTGGCAGAGGTTGATGCTTTCGAGGATTTTCTGCACATGGTCGTACATGGTGGTGGCTTTGTACGTAGGACGCATGCCCGCCCGGGTGTTGATAAACAGCTCATCTTCGAAGCTGGTGCGCAGCTTCTTGAGGCTGTAGCTGACGGTGGACTGGCTGACGAACAGGGTTTCGGAGACCTCGGTGACGCTGCTTTGGTCATAAACAGCGATAAACACCATCAGGTCCTGCATATCGAGCTTTCTAAGCAAGTTGCTGTTTAGCATCCGTTCCGTCCGCAAATCGTTTGTACCGAGTTCGGTACAAGACAATACAAAATGTTAACGGAACGTTCGTGCCAATAGAAAGCGCTGTCGGACCTTTCTATGTTTGAGGTGGGACAAATAATGTTTACAACACGACCTCAGCGAATATGCCGCGTGTAATGCCGGGGGTCGAAGCGCAGCACGATCAGCAGCATCACCACCACCACGGCCGTCAGTGACCACCAGGCCCATTCGAAGCTGCCCAGTTGGTCGCGGATCATCCCGGCGATCAGCGGCGACAAACCGGCGATCAGGTAACCGATGCCCTGCACAAAGGCGGTCAGGCCGCCGGCGCGGCGCGGGTTGTCCAGATGGTCCAGGGACAGGATCAGGCTCATCGGAAACAACCCGCCAATGCCCAGGCCCAGCAGGCAGGGCCACAGCAGGCTCAGGTGTTGCGGGCTGAGGATCAGGCCGCAGAAGCCGGCGATGATCAGCACCAGCAACACCGCGACCACACCGCGCTTGTCCTGGCGGCGGTTGGCGATGGCCGGGGTGACCAGGCCGGAGACCACTTCCATGGCGGTCAAAAAGCCCAGCAACAGGCCGGCATTCTGTTCACTCCAGCCCAGTTCCACGTAGTACGGCGCCAGCCAGGCCAGCACGCAGGTGTAGGACGCGGTGCCGAGGCCGAAAAAGATCGCCAGCAACCAGGCCCGGCGATTGCCGAAAAATGACGCCTGCGGGCCCGCGCCGGCTTGGGGCAGCGGCGGCAACACCGAGCGTTGGGCGTACCAGAACACCAGCGCCAATACCGCCAGCACCGCCCAGATTGCCAGGCCGATGCGCCAACTGCCGGTGCGCACCTGGATAAACGGCGAGAACGAAGCGGCCAGGGCTGCACCGCCCATGATCGCGGTGACGTACAGGCCCATAAACAGTGAAACGTTATCGCTGAAGCGGGATTTGATCAGCGCGGGCATCAGCGCCTGGATCATCGCGATCCCTAGGCCGGCGGCGATGGCGCTGAGGATCAGCTCAACCGCCGAATCGAGAAACAGCCGTGACACCGTGGCCAGGCCGATCACCACCAGCGACAGCACAATACTGCGATGCTCGCCGAAGCGCTTGGCCACGCCCATGCCGAAAAACATCGCCAGGCCCATGGCCATGACTGGCAGCATGGTCAGTAGGGAGGCGGTGCTGAAACTCAGGGCCACGTCCCCGCGAATCGAGGACAGCAATGGACCGACGGCGGCCATCGACGGGCGCAGGTTGAGGGCGACCAGCACCACACTGATCATCAGCCAAACGGCGGTGGCGGGTTTTGCGCGGACGTTTTCCATGGGCAGGCCTTGAACTGATAAGCGCAGTATTAGGCCGGGCGTGGGGGAGGCGGGCAAATGAGAAAGTCGTTGGGACTATTGAAAAAATGCGTGCGGGCTTTTGTGCCAAGGAGTCTTGTGGTGAGGAGCGCTGGTTGTGGCGAGGGGGCTTGTCCCCCGTTGGAGTGCGAAGCGCTCCCGCTTTTTTGGGGCCGCTTCGCAGCCCAACGGGGACAAGCCCCCTCGCCACAAAAGCTCCCTTGCCACAATGTTGTCGGGTGGTTTCAGATCGCCCGAATCACATGCTTGATCTCCTGAAACGCCTGCAACCCCCACGGTCCCAGTTCCCGGCCGATGCTGCTCTGCTTGTAACCACCCCACGCCGTTTGCGGGAAGATCACCTGCGGCGCGTTGATCCACACCAGGCCCACCTGCAAGGCATTCGCCACCCGTTCGGCCGCTTCCAGGCCGCGGCTCAACACACTGGCCACCAGGCCGAACTCGCTGTCATTGGCCAATGCCACTGCTTTGGCTTCACTGGCAACGCTGCGTACGCACAGCACCGGGCCGAAGATTTCTTCGTTCCACAACGCGCTGTCCAGCGGCACTTCGGTAAACACCGTCGGGCGGATGAAGTAACCCTGAGGCAAATCCGCCGGACGCCCGCCGCCACACAGCAACTTCGCGCCCGCTTGCACGCCCCGTTCGATATGCCCCAGCACCCGCTGGTACTGCGCGCGGTTGACCAGTGCGCCCATTTCCACGTCTTCGGCAAACGGGTCTGCCACGCGAATACCCTCGGCCCTGGCCTGCAAGCGAATCAGAAACTCATCCGCCAATTCATCCGCCACCAACACGCGGCTGGTAGCGGAACACATCTGCCCGGCGTTGAAGAAACCACCGCCGCAGGCCAGTTCCACCGCCAGGTCGAGGTCGGCACCGGCCAGCACCAGCAACGACGATTTGCCGCCCAGTTCCAGGCTCACGCCCTTGACCGTTTCGGCAGCGCGCTGCATCACCTGCACGCCCACGGCATTGCTGCCGGTGAACGAGATTTTCGCGACCCGCGGGTCCGCCGCCAACGGGGCGCCCACCGCCAGGCCTGTGCCGCAGACCACGTTGAAGACCCCGGCAGGCAAACCCACCGAGGCGATGATCCTGGCCAGTTCCAGCTCGGCCAGCGGCGTCACCTCCGAAGGCTTGAGCACCACGCAGCAACCGGCAGCCAGCGCCGGGGCGAGTTTCCAGGCGGTGGTCACCATCGGGAAATTCCACGGCACGATCAGGCCCACCACGCCGCAGGGTTCACGGCGAACGCGGGCGCTGAAATCCTCAGTGGGCAGTGCCACCGGACGATCCTGGCTGGCGTCCATGTCGTCGGCCAAACCGGCGTAGTAGGTGAAGGTGGCGATCACGTCGTCCACATCAATGCCCGCCTCGAACAGCGGCTTGCCGTTGTTGCTCGATTGCAGCTGCATCAGGTGTTCGCGTTGGGCGCTGACGCCCTCGGCGATTTTGCGCAGCAGTGCGGCGCGATCGCGGCCGGTGCTTTTGGACCAGTCCGGGAAGGCCGCGCTGGCGGCACTCACGGCCTCCGTCACTGCGCCAGCGTCACCCACGCTGACGTGAGCCAAGGTGGCCTCGGTGGCCGGGTTGATCACGTCCAGCACGTCATGGCCCGCACGCCACACGCCATTGATATACAGCCCGTTCACTGCCGCGCTCATACCGCCACCTCCTTCATCCAAAGCCCCTGGTCGATTTCAATCAGCGTCGGGCCCTGGCGATCCGTGGCGGCACGCAATGCGCTGCGCAGTTCTTCAACACCCTGGATGCGCTGGGCAGCCGCGCCGAGGGCCTGGGCCACGCCGATAAAATCCGGGGTGTAGATGTCGACGCCCACCGGCTCGATGGCGCGGTTGACCATGTATTTCTTGATCTCTTCATAACCCTGGTTATTCCACAGCAGCACGATCACCGGGGTGCGCGCCTCCACGGCGCTGGCCAGTTCCGGCAGGGTGAATTGCAGCCCGCCGTCGCCGATCAGGCACACCACCGGCGCACCGTCGCCGCGCCCCAGCCATGCACCGATGGCCGCCGGCAGGGCGTAGCCGAGGGTGCCGTAGCCGGTGGAGGAGTTGAACCAGCGGCGTGGCTGGTCGAGGTTCAGGGTCAGGTTGCCGGTGTACACCGGTTGGGTGGAGTCGCCCACCAGTACGGCGTCGGGCAGTTCATCCAGCACGGTGTTGAGGAACAGGGTTTGCGCGCGGGTCGCGGCGTCCCAGGTGGGTTCCAGTTCGCTCCACAGGCGGGCAACGCGGTGGGCGCCCCAGTGGTTGTCGCGGGCGGCCAAGGGCGTGTCGTGCAGTTCGGCGAGCAACGCTTGGGCAGCGATTTGCGCGTCAGCCACCAGTGCCACGTGCGGTGGGTAATTGCGTACGGTCTGGTCGGAATCGATGTCGATGCGCAGCAGGGCGCCGGGAATGTCGAAGCCGCCGGCGAAGGTCACGTCGTAGTCGGTCTCTGCCAGCTCGGTGCCGATCGCCAGTACCACGTCGGCCTCGGCCACCAGCGCACGGGTGGCGACCAGGGTTTGGGTCGAGCCGATCAGCAGCGGGTGGTGGGACGCCAGCATGCCCTTGGCGTTGATGGTCAGCGCCACCGGCGCACCGAGGGTCTCGGCCAATTGCGTCAGCTCGGGCGCGGCGTCGATGGCGCCGCCACCGGCCAGAATCAGCGGGCGTTTGGCGGCCGCCAGCAACTGGCTCATTTGCTTGACCGCCGACGGCGCCGCGCCCGCGCGGGAAACGCTGACCGGCTCGCTGCCGAGCAACGCGTCGGCGTTTTCCACCAGCACATCCAGCGGGATTTCGATATGCACCGGGCGCGGTCGCCCGGCCTGGAACAGGGCAAACGCCCGGGCCAATACACCGGGCAATTCGGCCGCCGACATCAAGGTATGGGAGAACGCCGCCACGCCCGCGATCATCGCGCCCTGGTTCGGCAGCTCGTGCAGCTTGCCGCGTCCGCCGCCCAACTGGCTGCGGGACTGCACGCTGGAAATCACCAGCATCGGGATCGAGTCGGCGTAGGCCTGGCCCATGGCGGTGGTGATATTGGTCATGCCGGGGCCGGTGATGATGAAGCACACCCCGGGCTTGCCGCTGGTGCGTGCATAACCATCGGCCATGAAGCCGGCGCCCTGTTCGTGGCGCGGGGTGACGTGGCGGATGCTGGAGCGCGCCAGGCCCCGATAGAGTTCCACGGTGTGCACGCCGGGGATGCCAAACACCTGGTCTACACCGTAGCCTTCCAGCAGGTTGACCAATACTTCGCCGCAGGTCGCCATTGTCGTCGCTCTTATTGTTGATAAAGGCCCGTATTGGAACGGCTGGCCCGTAGCGGCAACAATCGATAAAAAGTCATACTAGCCATGTCCTCACGTCATGGCTGCGCCCCTATGAAACGCCTTCCACCGTTGCCGGCCTTGCACACCTTTTGGGTCACGGCCCAGTGCTGCAACTTCACCCGTGCCGCCGAGCAATTGCACATCACTCAGGGCGCGGTGAGCCGGCAGATTGCCGGGCTGGAAAGCCATCTGGGTTATGCGCTGTTCCAGCGCCAGGCCCGGGGCTTGAGCCTGACGGAAGAGGGCCGTGAGTGGTCGTTGCGGGCGCAGCAGGTGTTCGGCCTGATTGGCGAGGCGGTGGAACAGATCGGCACTCGCCGCGAAACCCTGCAGCTCAAGGCCTCCACCTGCGTGATGCGCTGGCTGTTGCCGCGCCTGATGCAGTGGCAGCAGGAACGCCCGGACGTGCCGGTTGAACTGACCACCACCGTGGCCTACACCGTGGACTTTCGCCGGGAGCAGTTCGATGCGGCGGTGATCTACGCGCCGATTGCCGAGCAGTCGACCCAGGCCCGGCACCTGTTTGATGAGCGTCTGACACCGGTATGCGCGCCGGCCTTGCTCGGTGGTTTGCACACGCCGGCAGACTTGCAGCAACAGGTGCTGCTGCACCCCACGCGGGATGAACGGGATTGGGCGTTGTGGCTGAAGGCGGCGGATACGCGTTTGAGCAATCTGGCCCAGGGGCATCATTTTGAAACGCTGGACCTGGCGATGACGGTGGCGTCCCAGGGTTCCGGCGTGGCAATCGGCGACAGCGCGCTGATTGGCGAGGACCTCAAGGCCGGCCGGTTGGCGACGCCGTTTGAACTGCGGGTGCCGACGGGGATGGGGTATTACCTGGTGTACCCGCCGGGGACGGAGCCCTCGGCGGGGTTGGAGCAGCTTATGGACTGGCTGGTGAGCCAGGCACGCGCTTAATAACCGACGGTAAACCGCTGGCGCGAATGCTTCGGCGTTTCCACCTCATCAATCAGCGCAATCGCAAAGTCGGCAAAGCTGATCCAGCTGCGGCCTTCATTGCTCACCAGCAACTCATCCTGGCCCAGGCGGAATTTGCCGGTGCGCGCGGTCTCGGTGAACTCCGCCGAGGGCGACAGGAAAGTCCAGTCCAGGTCTTTTTCCTGACGCAAGGTGTCGAGGAACACACTGCCGGCGCTGGCTTCGGTTTTGTATTCCTCGGGGAAACCAGGGCTGTCGATCACCCGGCTGCCGCCCGACAGCAGCAGCGAGCCGGCACCGCCGACCACCAGCAGGCGTTTCACGCCGGCTTTTTTCACCGGGTTGATCACCGCTTCTGCCGGCAGGCTGGCGAAGTGTGCCGCGCTGATCACCACGTCGTTGCCACGGATGGCCTGTTCCAGCGCCTCGGCATCCAGCGCGTCCACTTGCCTGGCAGTGACGCCAGGGCGCACGCCGATCTTGTCGGTATTGCGCGCGATGGCGGTCACGGTATGCCCGCGACGCAAGGCTTCTTCCAGCAGCTGGCTACCGGCACGACCGGTGGCACCAATGATTGCGATCTTGCTCATGACGTTCTCCAGTACGGTTAAGGGTTGAATCAACTCACCACTGCATTTCGCCCTTGGCGACTTTGGCGCCCAGTTCCAGGGTGCTTTCGTCGCCCAGGTTCGGGTAACGTTTTTTCATTGCGCTGATCAGTGCGGCAGAGTCCTTGGCCTTGGCGGTTTCTTCGTCAAAGGCCTTGATGTAGTCGGCGGTGAACGCCACGGATTTCAGCGACGGTGTGCCCAGGTAGTGACCCGGAATCACGGTGCGCGGTTTCAGATCCTGGATACGTTGCAGGGTCGCCAGCCAGTCGGTGTGGGATTTCGCGGTTTGGGTATCGGCCATCCACACATGAATGTTTTCCGAGACGACCACGCCACCGACGACCGCCTTGATCGACGGAATCCACACAAAGGTGCGGTCCGGTTGCGGGCCATCAAGGCCAATCACTTCCAGCTGCTTGCCTTCGAGGGTCAGGCTGTGGCCCTTGAGTACCTGGGGGATGACGGCTTTGGCAGGTTTGTCGGCCCCCAGTTTCGGGCCCCAGAACGCCAGTTTGTGTTCAACGGTGGCCTTGATATGGTCCACCACCGGCTGCGGCGCGACGATGTTGGCCTGGGGAAACGCGGCCGCCAGGGTGTCGAGGCCGAAGTAGTAGTCCGGGTCGCCGTGGCTGATGTAGATGGTGGTCAGGCGCTTGCCGCTGGCGCGGATTTTTTGCACCAGTTGCTCGGCCTGGGTTTTGCCGAATTGGGCATCCACGAGGATCGCGTCTTTGTCGCCGCTGACCAGTACCGAAGTGACCGGCATCATCGCGGTTTCGCCCGGGTTGTAGGCGTCCAGGGTCAGGTCGGCAGCCGCGGCGTGAGCGGCGAAGGCCAGGGTGGCAGCGGCCAGGGCCACGCGCTTGAGCGGGGAGAATCCAAACATGTGCAGCTCCAGTCATCGGTGAGGTGTGGACAGAGCTTAGTTGCACCAAACGCTACAAAAAATGCGATGCTTGGACATAGTTTGTTTCTAAAAGCGGGCAAATCATGGATCGTCTTCAAGCAATGCGGGTGTTTGTGGCCGTGGTGGACCTGGGCAGCCAATCGGCGGCGGCCGACCATCTGGACCTGTCGCGGCCGGTGGTGTCGCGCTACCTGGCGGAGCTGGAAGACTGGGTCGGCGCGCGCCTGATGCACCGCACCACCCGCAAGCTCAGCCTGACCGCCGCCGGCAGCGAAACCTTGCCCCGTTGCCGGCAGATGCTGGAGTTGTGCAGCGACATGCAGGCCGCCGTCAGCGAGCCGGACGAAGCGCCCCGGGGCCTGTTGCGCCTGAGCGTCAGCACCTCGTTCGGCCAGGCGCAGTTGGCCGATGCCATCGCCGAATACGTCAGGCACTACCCGCTGGTCAGCATCGACATGCAGATGCTGGATCGCACGGTGAACCTGGTGGATGAGCGCATCGACCTGGCGATCCGCACCAGCTTTGAACTGGACCCCAACCTCATCGCCCGCCGGCTCACGCTGTGCCGCTCGGTGATCTGCGCGTCGCCCGCTTATCTGCTGGAGCATCCGCAGCCCCGGCGTGTGCAGGACCTGGCCCGGCACAACTGCCTGACCCATTCCTACTTCGGCAAAAGCCTGTGGCACTTCGTGGAAAACGGCGAGCCGGTGTCGGTGCCGGTGCAGGGCAATATCAGCGCCAACGAGGCCAGCACTTTATTGCGGGTCACGCTGGCGGGGGCAGGGGTGTCGCGGCTGCCGAGCTATCAGGCGGGCGACTACATCCGCAGTGGCGAGTTGATCCGCCTGCTGCCCGAGGCGGAGCCGCAGCAAATGAACATCTACGCGGTGTACGCCTCGCGCAAGCACATGCCGTCGGCGTTGCGCAGCCTGCTGGATTTCCTGGTGCTGAGGTTTCCGGAGGAACCTGAGTGGGACATCGGTCTCTGAGCCGACATAAACAGGTTGAATGTCGCCGGATAAGCGACTTGCTGCATCTGAGCCATGCTTCTGAACTATGCTTATACAAGCACCTTCTTGATCCGATCAGAGGTCAGCATCATGTCGATCAAAACAAGAAAGTACCTGATGATTTTCACCCTGTGCGCCGCCGCCACAGCGCTTTACGGCACTGCCGCCTACCGCGTCGAACAGACCCGCATGCAGCCGGGCTTCGCTTCCAGCTGCAATCACGGGCAATGCGTTGGCCACATGGCCGCCTTCAGCTCGCTGCGCTAGCGTCCTGGTCGGCTTTCAACTGCTCCCGAAACGCCTTCGGGGAGAACCCGACGCGCCGGCGAAACAGCCGTGAGAAGTTGGTCGGGTCGGAAAAGCCCAACACGTCCGACATCTCATTGATAGTCATGCTGGTGTAAGTCAGCAGGCGCTTGGCTTCCAGCAATTGGCGGTCGTGCATGATCTGCAACGCGGGCTGGCCGCCCAGTTCCCGACACGTACCGTTCAGGTGTGAAACCGAGATCCCGAGCTTGTGGGCCAGGTCTTCGATTTTCGGGTGTTCGCGGTAATGCTGCTCCACCAGTTGGGTGAACCGGCGGAAGTATTCGCGGCCTCGCGGTGCCCGTGGATGACGGCGCTGGATGGCCTGGCGGCTGATCCACACCAGCAGCACGCTGACCAGCGCGTGCATCATCATGTCCCGCGCCGGTTGATCGCTGGCGTACTCATCCTGCAACCGGGCGAACAAACTGTTGAGGTAGTCACTGTCGTTGCCGGCCGGGTAGCTGCCCAGTGCGTTCAGGCCGTCCAGTGCCGAGCCCAGTTGCCCCTGCAGATGCGCCATCAGCGGCGCGGCCAGGGTGACCACGAACCCTTCGACGTCTTCGGAAAAGCGAAAACCATGCACGCATAACGGCGGCAGCACCTGCAGCGTCGATTCGCTCAGCGTGCTGCGCTGGCCTTCGATCTCCAGTTGCGCCTGGCCCTTGTGCACGTACAGCAACTGGCACAGGTCCGCGTGCCGGTGGGGCTGGATTTCCCACTGGTACTCACGGCTGCGCCGGGAGATGGTTTCACAGTGCAGCAAATCAGGGGTCGGCCATTGCTGGCTCTCACCGTAGAGTTTGAACACTGGAATCGCGGCACTGGCAGTTTTGGTCATGGCTTCATCCGATACTTCGGGAGAGTTGTGCGGTAATCGCCCCAATTGGCGAAAAGCGCAGCTTTGGGCTCAGTTTTCACCTTCTTATGCCGGGCACTCAAGTGAAAAATGCCAGCAACACCTTCAATGACAACTCTTTCACCGAATACGTTCGGGTGAAGCTTGCGGGCCATAAAAATAATGAAAACGCTGAAAACCCAAGTCGCCATTATTGGCGCCGGTCCCTCGGGACTGCTGCTCGGCCAACTGTTGCACGAGGCCGGGATTGAAACCCTGATTCTTGAGCGCCAGACGCCGGATTACGTGCAAGGGCGCATCCGTGCCGGGGTGCTGGAACAAGGCATGGTCGACCTGTTGCGCCAGGCCGGGGTCAGTGCGCGGATGGATGCCGAAGGCCTGGTGCATGAGGGCTTTGAACTGGCGCTGAACGGGCAATTGACCCACATCGACCTGAAGACGCTGACCGGCGGCAAGACGGTGATGATCTACGGCCAGACCGAAGTCACCCGCGACCTGATGGCCGCGCGCCAGGCCAGCGGTGCTGTCACTTTTTACGGAGCCCGCAATGTGCAGCCCCATGATCTGAAAAGTGCAGAGCCCTGGCTGAGTTTCGAGCACGAAGGCGAGCAGTATCGGCTGGACTGCGACTACATCGCCGGCTGCGACGGTTTCCACGGTGTAGCGCGCCAGTCGATTCCCGCCGAGGCATTGCAGGTCTTTGAACGGGTGTATCCGTTTGGCTGGCTGGGCATTCTGGCCGACACCCCGCCGATCCACGATGAACTCGTGTACGCCAAGCACGCGCGCGGCTTTGCCCTGTGCAGCATGCGTTCTCCGACCCGAAGCCGTTATTACCTGCAAGTGCCGGCGGATGAAGCGGTTGAAGACTGGTCCGATGAACGCTTCTGGGACGAACTGAAAACCCGCTTGCCCGCGTCACTGGGCGCGCAACTGGTGACCGGCCCGTCCATCGAAAAGAGCATCGCCCCGTTGCGCAGTTTCGTGGTGGAACCGATGCAGTACGGCCGGCTGTTCCTGCTCGGCGACGCCGCCCACATCGTGCCGCCCACCGGCGCCAAGGGTTTGAACCTGGCGGCCAGCGACGTCAGCACCTTGTTCAATATCCTGCTCAAGGTGTACCGCGAGGGCCGGGTGGAGTTGCTGGAGAAATACTCGCAGATTTGCCTGCGGCGGATCTGGAAGGCCGAGCGGTTTTCCTGGTGGATGACCTCGATGCTGCACCAATTCCCGGAGGCAGATGGCTTCAGCCAGCACATCGCCCAGAGCGAGCTGGAATATTTCGTCGACTCCGAGGCCGGACGTAAAACCATTGCAGAAAATTACGTCGGACTTCCTTACGAGGCTATCGAGTAGCCAGCTATCTAGTACACTGACGAGCATTCCCGCGGGCCTCCTTTTCCCGTGGGCCCTTGCTCGCAGGTTCTGCCGTGACCAACCTCAATCAGCCCGCCACACCCGCCGTTCGCAGTGTTCTCGTCGCCTTGATGATGGCGATCTTCCTCGGGGCGTTGGACCAGACCATCGTCGCCGTGTCCATGCCGGCCATTTCCGCCCAGTTCCACGACGTCAACCTGCTGGCCTGGGTGATCTCCGGCTACATGGTGGCCATGACCGTGGCGGTGCCGATCTACGGCAAACTCGGCGACCTGTACGGGCGCCGGCCAATGATGCTGATCGGCATGGGCTTGTTTACCGTTGCATCGCTGTTCTGCGGCATGGCCCAGAGCATGGAGCAACTGGTGCTGGCGCGGATCCTCCAGGGCATCGGTGCCGGCGGGATGATTTCGGTCAGTCAGGCGATTATCGGCGACATCATTCCTCCCCGTGAGCGCGGGCGTTACCAGGGCTATTTCAGCAGCATGTACGCGGTGGCCAGCGTGGCCGGGCCGGTGTTGGGTGGCTACATGACCGAGTACCTGTCGTGGCGCTGGGTGTTCCTGATCAACCTGCCCTTGGGCGCCGGCGCCTGGTGGGTGGCCCATCGAACGCTGGTGGGGCTGCCGGTGCCGCAGCGCAAGCCGGTCATCGACTACCTCGGCACCGTGCTGATGATCGTCGGCTTGACCGCGTTGTTGCTGGGCATCACCGAAATCGGCCAGGGCCATCACTGGCGTGACGATGAAGTGCTGGGGCTGTTGGCCTGCGCGCTGGTGGCGTTGACGGTGTTTGTGTGGCACGAGCGCCGGGCGCGGGAGCCGTTGTTGCCGATGCACCTGTTCGCCAACCGCAGCGCGGTGCTGTGCTGGTGCACGATTTTCTTTACCAGCTTCCAGGCGATTTCCCTCACGGTATTGATGCCGCTGCGTTACCAGACCGTCACCGGTTCCGGTGCCGACAGCGCCGCGTTGCACTTGCTGCCGCTGGCGATGGGCTTGCCGATGGGCGCGTATTTTGCCGGGCGCATGACCTCGGTGACGGGCCGCTATAAACCGATGATCCTGATTGGCGCCTTGCTGAGCCCGATCGCGATCCTTGGCATGGCCCTCAGTGCACCCCAGGCCGTGGCGGTGACCAGCCTGTTCATGTTGCTCTGCGGGATTGCCGCCGGGATGCAGTTTCCGACCTCCCTGGTGGGTACGCAGAACTCGGTGGAGCAGCGGGACATCGGCGTGGCGACCAGCACCACGAACCTGTTCCGTTCCCTGGGTGGGGCGGTCGGGGTGGCGTGCATGTCGGCCTTGCTGCTGGCGTTGTTGCAGGACTCCAGTTTTGCGCACCTGGCCAGTGGGGCACTGGTGGCGGAAGGCAGTTCCGGCAATGTGTTGCTGGACGGTTTGAATGCGGCGCCGGGGCCGGCGCAGGATGCCTTGCGGGGGGAGCTGCTGATTACCTTCAGGCATTTGCTGATGGTCAGTGCAGGGGTGTCGTTGCTGGGGTTGGCGGCGGCGATTGCCATGCCTGATCGCGTGCTGCGGGGGCGGGAAGACAAGGCCAAATAGTTGGAACAATGAAGATCAAATGTGGGAGCAGGCAAGCCAGCTCCCACATTGTGATTGCATTCCAGCTTTTGAGCAGGTGATGGCCTCACGGGCTGTAATACCCCACAGCGACCATAAAATGCCCGGCCTTGCGCAAATACGCATGCTTGTTCTCGACCTTCCCGGTCACCGGATTTTTCCAGCGGTACTCGTATTCCCCCTGACCCTGCTCAGCCATCACCGCCAATATCGGCTCACCCACCGGCTTGCCGTCGGGGTCCTTGATCTTGCTGAAGTCGGTGTTGACCAGCCGCGGGTTCGTGCCATGGGCCACATAGCGGTGGGTATCCAGGTCAACCACAAACACATACAAATCGTCCTGCAGAAAACCACCCTGCATGGCGTTGATGGCTTTGAGCGTCCCGGCCTGATCCTTCTCCAGCGCCTTGACGGCCTTGTCCCGCAAAGACTTCGCGTGCTCCGGCGTAGCCCGTGGCAAGTAATAACCCACGGCCAGAATCCGCTGCCCAACGCGCTGGTAATACACATGCTTGCGCTCGACCTTGCCGTCATTCCAGTTCTGCCACCGGTAATCGGCCTGCTGGATGCCACTGCCTTCCGGTACCGCCAACGCATCCTTGAATGACTTGTTCAGATCCGGCCCAAGCACCTCGGAAACGTTGCGCCCGATCAACGCAGAAGAGGGCCCGCCACTCGCCAGCAGCACGCCCTTGGTGTCGACCACGAACACATAGCGGTCCTGGTCGACGAATTCACCCAGGCGGCTGAACGCCGCAAAGGCTTTGTCGCCATTCGTCTGGTAATACGCCAAGGCCTTTTCCAGCAGGGCCTTGGCGGCTTGGGCGTCCGCATCCTCAGCGGTGGCGGCGTGCACTTGGCCAACGCACAGCAGCAGCAGCCAGGTGGCTCGGAGGATTGCCTTCATTACCCGTCCCTCGTTCTTGTTGGTGTGCCAAGAGCGTAGACGGTTTGCCGACTTATCAGAACGGTTTGGTCGGCAGGTATTTACCGTCCAGGGTGATCACCGCGCGGGAACCGCCGTCCGGGTCTTCGACTTTCTTGATGTCCAGCTTGAAGTTGATCGCGCTGATGATGCCGTCGCCGAACTGCTCGTGTACCAGGGCCTTGAGGGTCGAACCGTAGACCTGCAGCATTTCATAGAAACGGTACATGGTCGGGTCCGTCGGCACGCCGCCGGGGAAGCTGCCGCGCAGGGGCACCGTTTGCAGCAGGCGGCTGGCGTCCTCGTCGAGGCCGAGTTTGTCGCACACCACATCGGCAGCGTCCTTGGGCAACGGGTGCTGGCCGAGCAGGGCGGCGGTGACGAACGCCAGGCTCAGGCCGGTGCCGTCGGTGAGGTCCTGCCACGACAGGTTCTTGCGCGCCTTGATGTCGATAACGGTGTCGGCCAGGGCCAGGCGTGGGGATTGGGCGAATTGGGATTGCAGCATGGTGATGTCCTCTTGGGTTTGAATAGGGTTCAGGCCGCGTGGGCGCGGGTGCTCGGGTTATCCAGCAAGGACACAAAGCGCCCGCTGCGGCCATCCAGGGCGTCGATGCCGCCGCTTTCGATGTCGTAGACCCAGCCGTGCAGGCTCAGCCGACCTTGTTCCAGGGCCAGGGCCACGGAAGGGTGAGTCTTGAGATTAGCCAGTTGGGCGACCACGTTTTCCCGTACCAGCGAGTTGAGCCGGTCGGCGTCTGAGGCGTGGGTACGGGCGGCGTTGATTACCTTGGCCGACTCGGCATGGCGCAGCCAGTTGGCGACGGCCGGCAAGTGGTCCAGGCATTTGCAGGTGGAAATGGCGGTCATGGCGCCGCAGTCGGAGTGGCCACAGATCACGATGTCGCTGACGCCGAGAACGGCTACCGCGTATTCGACGGTGGCCGACACACCGCCGGGCTCTGGCCCGTAGGACGGCACGATGTTGCCGGCATTACGGATCACAAACAGGTCGCCGGGTTCCTGCTGGGTCAGCAGTTCCGGGACTACACGGCTGTCGGAACAGGACACAAACAGCGTGCCGGGGTTTTGCGTGGTGGCCAAGTGTTTGAACAGGTCGCTGCGTTGGGTGAAGGCTTCACCCTGGAACTTGCGGAAACCGTCGATGAGGTCTTGCATGGTGGTTCTCCTTGCGTCGCTGATGGGGCAAGGATGGAAGTTTTCAGCTATAGCGTCCAAGACCGGCTTATTATGGTTTCTATAAGTCATGCCTATAGTTGGAGCGCCCTTCATGTTGCTGCGTCATATCCGCTACCTGTTGGCCGTTGCCGAGCACCGAAATTTCACCCGGGCGGCGGAGGCGCTGCATGTGTCGCAGCCGACCTTGTCGCAGCAGATCAGGCAACTGGAAGACACTCTTGGCGCGCCACTGCTGGATCGCTCCGGCCGGAGCGTCAGCCTGACCGATGCGGGCGAGGCCTATGTGCGTTTTGCGCGCCTGGCCTTGCAGGATCTGCAGGCCGGCACCCGGGCCATGCACGACGTGCAGGACCTGAGCCGCGGCAGCCTGCGCCTGGCGATGACGCCGACGTTTACCGCGTACCTGATCGGGCCGTTGCTGGCGCGGTTCAACCGTCTGTACCCGGGGATAACGGTCAGCGTCGAGGAACTGACGCAAGACCGCATGGAGGCGGCGCTCACGGAAGACTTGCTGGATATCGGCATTGGTTTTACCGGCGAGCATTTGCCGGATATCGAGTGTGAAGGGGTGTTTGTCGAGGCGTTGAGCGTGGTGGTGAGTGCCGGCCATCCGGAGTTGAACCGCCAGCAGTGGCTTCAGCAGCCGTGGGTGCTGCTGAACTCAGGGTTCGCCACGCGCCGCTATATCGATGAGTATTTTCGTAGCCAGGCGGTAAAACCCCTGATCGCCATGGAGGCCAATTCCATCAGTGCGATTATTGAAATCGTACGGAGCACTCAGTTGGCGACCATCCTGCCCAGCGCGATTGCCCAGGTGCAGGCGGGCTTGCAGGCGGTGCCGTTAAGCCCGGCGTTGCCGCAACGCACGGCGGCGCTGCTCAGTCGCAAGGGAGGCTATCGCAGCGCGGCGTGCCGGGCGTTTGTCGAACTGGTCAGGGCGCAGCCAGCCACTGGTTGATGATGCCGTCATACACGCCCGTCACCGTACTCAAGTGCAGCCACTGGTCCACGTAGCTCTTCCACGCCACATCATCCCGAGGCAGCAAGAACGCCTTCTCGCTGTACTGCATGTAGCGCTCGGGGTTTACCGCACACAGCCCCGGCTTGAGCTTTTGCTGATACCGGGCCTCGCTGGCGTCGGTGATCATCACGTCGGCCTTGTTGGCCAACAGCTCTTCAAAAATCGTCACGTTGTCCGGGAACAGTGTCAGTTGCGCCTTGCCCAGATGCGCCCGCGCAAATACTTCGTTGGTACCGCCTGAAGGCTCGATCACCCGCACCTGCGGCTGATTGATTTGCTCCACGGTCTGATAGCGCTGCACATCGGCGCAACGCACCAGCGGGATCTTGCCGTCGACGCCCAGGGGCTGGCTGAAAAATGCCTTCTTCTGCCGCTCCAGCGACACCGAAATACCGCCGAGGGCAATATCACAGCGCTGGGCCAGGAAGTCCGGCATCAGGGTTTTCCAGGTGGTGGGCACCCATTTCACTTGCACGCCAAGGCTTTTGGCCAGCGACTGGGCCATGGCGATGTCGATGCCTTCGTAGCTGCCGTCCGGGCGCAAATAGCTGTAGGGCTTGTAGTCACCGGTGGTGCAGACGGTCATTTCACCGCGCTGGAGCACTTCATCCAGGCGCGATGCGGGGCTGTCAGCCAGGGCCTGGGCGGACAGGCCGGCCAGCAGGGAAAGGGTCAGCAAAGCTTTCATGCGGTCGGGTCCTTGGGCATGAGCAGGGCCGCCATTATTTGCAAATGTTTAGCCACGGCACAACCAAACTCCGTCAAGACTGGATTTAACGGCTTAACCTCGCGTGTGAGGCTGTTCGGCATCTCTTTACTGTGACTTCCGCATGGACGGTTCCCCCGACACACACCCTGAGACATCGCCAGGCGCCACCGCGTCCAGCCGTCCGGACCGTCGTCGAATCACCGCTGATGCACTCCCTTCCGAACTCGCCTTCTGGGCACTCTGGCACTGCCGTCACGCGCGCCCACCGGACGCCTTTCTCACCCGTTGATTTGCCCAACCGGATGCCCCACGCATCTGCCCGGCAGCGCCCGCGCGCCTGCCTGACGCGAACGTATGAGAATGCCCATGAGCACGCCCTTTGCCACCCTGCACGAAGCCCAATCCTTTCTGGACCAGAACCCGGATATCGAGATGTTCGAGCTGTTCATCCTCGACAACAACGGAGTGCCCCGGGGCAAGTTGCTGCACCGCGATGAGCTGCTGGCGGTCTATGAAAGTGGCCGGCCGCTGCCGAGTACGATCCTGGGCCTGACCATCAATGGCGACGACGTGGAGAACTCCGGGCTGGTCTGGGAAGTGGGCGATATCGACTGCCGCGCCTACCCGGTCAGCGGCAGTTTGCAGCGCATGCCGTGGCGCCTGATCCCGACGGCGGCGGTGCAGGTCAGCATGCACCCCACCGAAGGCATGCCCGCCACCGTGGCCGACCCGCGGCACTTGCTGGCCAAGGTGATCGAGGACCTCAAGGCCGACGGCTATTACCCGGTGATGGCGGCGGAGCTGGAGTTTTATTTGCTCGACCAGAAACCCGACAGCAACGGCCGTCCGCAACCGGCGCGGGATGTCGATGGGGGGCGCCCACGCTCGACCCAGGTCTACGGCCTGCGGGAACTGGAGCAGATCGAACCGTTCCTTGCCGACCTCTACAGCGCCTGCAAACTCCAGGGCATTCCGGCGCGCACGGCGATTTCCGAATACGCCCCGGGCCAGGTGGAAATCACCCTGGAGCACCGCAGCGACGCCCTGCAAGCCATGGACGAAGCGGTACGTTACAAGCGCCTGGTCAAGGGCGTGGCCCACAAGCACGGGATGACCGCGTGTTTCATGGCCAAGCCGTTCGATGACCTGGCCGGCACCGGCATGCACATGCACGTCAGCCTCGCAGACCGCGACGGCAATAACCTGTTTGCCAGCGAAGCACCCGACGGCACGCCGCTGTTGCGCCAGGCGGTGGGGGGCATGCTCAGCACCTTGCTCGACTCGTTGCTGATGTTCTGCCCGAACGCCAACTCCTACCGACGCTTCCAGACCAACAGCTACGCGCCGCTGGCCGCCACCTGGGGCGTGGACAACCGCACGGTGACCCTGCGCGTACCGGGCGGGCCGGCGTTTTCCCGGCATATCGAACACCGAATCTGCGGCGCCGACGCCAACCCTTACCTTGCGGCGGCGGCGATCCTGGCGGGTATTCACCGGGGCATCCGCGAACAGCGCGATCCCGGCGCGCCGGTGGAGGGCAACGGTTACGCCCAGGCCAAGGAATTACTGCCCACCGATTGGTTGACTACCTTGCGCGCCCTCGAAGGCTCGTCCTGGGCCCGGGAAGCCTTTGGTGGTGAATTTCTCGGTGTGTACCTGGCGGTCAAGCGGGCCGAGTATCGCCAGTTCATGGGCGAAGTGGGGGAGCAGGACTGGCGCTGGTATTTGCACCCGGCCTGAAGATGAAGCCTTGATCACAGACAGTTAACAGACAGGCTGGGCGCCGGATACTGGCCCTGCATGCGCGGTAAACAATCCTTCGACCTTTTTTCACGAGACGGTGGTTAAGCTGCGGATGTCTGATCCATTAACAGAGTCGTGTGATGCCGTCGCAACTGCCGTCTTCCATCGAGATTGAATTTGCCGAACGTGCAGGCCAGGAGCATGCCCGGGTCTGCGCTGACACGCGCCCGCCCAAGTTGCTGCGGCGCCTGGCGCTGTGGCGCGATGAGCGACTGGTACGCCGTGCGCTGAAAATCGCCGGCGAACCGGGGCTGATCCTCGACCTGGCCTGCGGCTCGGGGCGCTTCTGGCCGGTGCTGGCCGAGCACAGCAACCGGGTGATCCTCGCGTCGGACAACTCCCAGGACATGCTCGACCACGCCCGTACCCACCATGCGCCGGGCTTGCTCAAGCGGATCAAGACCTTCCAGGGCTCGGCCTTTTCCATCGGCCTGTCGGCCAACGCGGTGGACTGCATTTTCTGCCTGGAGTTGTTTCGCCATGTGCCGACGGCAGAAGGGCGCCTGGCCCTGCTCGGTGAATTTCATCGGGTGAGCCGCGACACGGTGATTGTCTCGGTCAACAGCGACAGCGGTTATCGGGCGATGCAGCCCGCCCTGGCGGCGGTTGCCAGCCACCGGACGCAGGTGGAAGCGGAGTTTCGCCAGGCCGGTTTCAAGGTCCTCAACCAACAGGAATTCATGCCCGGCTCGGCCATGTGGCGGGTTTACGTCCTGCGTAAGAGAGGATAAGTCCCGCCCGTCGGACTATTCTTCAGATCCTATAGGAGTTTTCATGGCGGATGCTGTGCTGCGAATGCTCGCAACTCCCTTTCGCGATATATACTGCGCGCCATTCTTCAAGGGAGAGCCGTGTGGCCATCGATATTCACTGGATCTGCGACAACGATAGCCTCGGCCAGCACTGCGCCGAATGGCAGCAGTTGCCATTCGTCGCCCTCGACACCGAATTCATGCGGGTCGACACTTTTTATCCCATTGCCGGGCTGATCCAGATTGGTGATGGCGTTCGCGCTTACCTGATCGATCCCCTGACCATCGACAACTGGCAACCCTTGGCCGCCTTGCTGGAAAACCCGGCGGTGATCAAGGTGGTACACGCCTGCAGCGAAGACCTGGAAGTGTTGCTGCGCCTGACCGGCAGCCTGCCGGTGCCACTGTTCGACACCCAACTGGCGGCTGCGTACCTGAACCTCGGTTTCTCCATGGGCTATTCGCGTTTGGTGCAAGCCGTCCTCGATATCGAGTTGCCCAAGGGCGAAACCCGCTCGGACTGGCTGCAGCGGCCATTGTCCGAGACGCAAATCAGCTACGCCGCCGAAGACGCGGTGCACTTGGCGGAAGTCTACACACGCCTGCGCCCGAAACTTTCCGACGACAAGTACGCCTGGGTCCTGGAAGACGGCGCCGAGCTGGTGGCCAACCTGCGCCGCGAAGTCGACCCGTACGAGGTCTACCGCGACGCCAAGCTGGCCTGGAAACTGTCCCGTGCCCAGCTCGCCGTGTTGCGCGAACTGTGCGCCTGGCGCGAGCAGCAAGCCCGTGCCCGTGACCTGCCGCGCAACCGTATCATTCGTGAACACTCGTTATGGCCCCTGGCCAAATCCCAGCCGGATAACCTCGCCGCGCTGGGCAAGATCGAAGACATGCACCCGCGCACCGTGCGCCAGGACGGCGAGTTCCTGCTGGGCCTGATCAAGCGTGCCGGCAGCGTACCAATGGACCAATGGCCGCCAGCGGTTGCCGAGCCGTTGCCGGTGGACGCCGCCACGCTGATCAAGCAACTGCGCGCCCTGGGCCAGGCCGAGGCTGAACGCCTGGACATGGCGCCGGAACTGATGCTGCGCAAGAAAACCCTCGAAGCCCTGGTCAAGAGTGGCTACCCCGAGGGGCCTTACCAATTGCCAGATTCGCTGCGTGGCTGGCGCCGCGAATTGATGGGCCAGGCGCTGCTGGACAGCCTGGCCACTGCCGGAGAACAGCCTTGAAACGTATTTGCTCCATCTATCGCAGCCTCAAACGAAACGAGATGTACCTCTACGTGCTGAAAAGCGATGCACTGGAGCGCGTGCCGGAAAGTCTGCTGGCCGCCTTCGGCAAGCCGCACCACGCCTTTGACCTGGTGCTGAGCCCGGAGCGCAAGCTGTCCCGCGAGGACATCACCGTGGTCCTGGAAAACCTCGAAAAGCAGGGCTACCACCTGCAAATGCCGCCGGCCGAGGACGAGTACATCGAACACTTGCCCGAAGAGCTGCTGCGACGTAATGACCCGATGTGATCGGTCAGTGCCCCGTCCGGGGCACATTCATCAATGGAATTCAATTTTTGGCGGTGGCAGCAACGGACAGTGAACTGGACCGGCGGCCGCCTGCAGTGTTTTTGAAAGGTTTGAACCATGCGCGTTCTGATTGCTGAACACGATCACCCGCTGTACGCCCGGCTGCTGCGCGAAGCGGCGCCGGACCTTGAGGTCATGACCAGCGGCGATTCCGCTGAACTGTCGCGTCTGGCGGCGGATTGCCCGGTGTGGCTGGGCCAGCCGGATCTGTTGGCGACCTTGCTGCGCCAGGGCCATCAGCCTCAATGGTTGCAATCGACCTGGGCGGGCATCACCCCACTGTTGGCTGAGGGCCTGCCGCGGGATTACCGCCTGACCCGCGCCGTGGGCATTTTTGGCCAGGTGATGGCCGAATACGTGCTCACCTACATGCTCGGCCACGAGCGTGAAGTGCTGGCGCGGCTGGTCAGCCAGGTCGAGCGCAAATGGGACAACCGCATGGGCCAGAGCCTGGCGGGGCGCAAGGTGCTGATCGTCGGCACCGGCGATATCGGCCGCAGCGTTGCGCAGTTCCTGTTGCCGTTTGGCGTGGAGTTGTACGGCATCGCCAGCGAAGCCCGTGAGCAGGCGCCTTTTATCGAAGTCGCCGCGCTTGAAGAGCTGCCACGGCTGGTAGGCGAGGTGGACTACGTGGTCAACCTGCTGCCCAACACCCCGAACACCCATGATTTGTACGATGCCGCGCTGTTCAAGCAGTTCAAGCCGACCGGGTTGTTTATCAACGTCGGGCGCGGTGTGGCGGTGGTCGATGCGGACCTGGTGGAGGCCTTGAAGGAAGGGCATCTGGCGGGTGCGGTGATCGACGTGTGCCGTCAGGAGCCATTGCCACAGCGTCATCCGTTCTGGACCGCCTGGGGCTTGCTGTTGACCGGGCACAGTTCCGCGCCGACCTCACCGGGGATGATGGTGCAGTTGTTTGTCGAGAATTTGCGCGCGTATCAGGCGCAGGAAGCATTGCGCGGGGAAGTGAGTTTCGAGCGCGGGTATTAACATCAGGAGCGAGCGCGCTCGCTCCTGGTGAGGTCTTACACGTTGAAATCGCCTTCCGATACCAGCTCGCTCAACGGCTTGCGCGGGCTTGGGGTTTCCCGGGCTTGCAGGTAATCGGCCAGGGTCGATTTGTCGCCCAGTTTGCCAATCGCCACGGCCGCGTGCAGGGCATAGCCCTCTGGCACCTTGAGTTCCTTGCGGGTCAGCTCCTGGTCGAAACCGGCCATGCCGTGGGTGTGCCAGCCGCTGAGGCTGGCTTGCAGCGCCAGGTGGCCCCAGGCGGAGCCGGTGTCAAAGGTGTGCCACAGGGCCGGGGTTTCCTCGGCGGCGCCGGGTACCTGGAAGTCGGTCTTCGACGCCACGATCACCAGGGCCGACGCATGCTGCGCCCAGCCACGGTTGAATTCGTTCAGCAGGCCCAGGAAACGTTCCCAGTTTGGTGTGTCACGGCGCGCGTAGAGGAAGCGCCACGGCTGCGAGTTGTAGGCCGAGGGTGACCAGCGGGCGGCTTCGAAGAAGCTCAGCAGGGTGTCTACCGGGATGCTTTCGCCGGTAAAGGCGCGCGGCGACCAGCGGTCGGTGAATTGCGGGTGGATCGGGTAGTCGGCGACGCGTGGGTTGCTGCTCATTGGGCTGATCCTGATGAAAAACCGGGGTTCAAAACTACTTCGCCGCCGACGGGCTGACAAGTCTTGTTCTACCGGCAGTCGTAAGCGCTTGGCCCCGGGGGCCATGGGCACTAGACTGGCGGCCTTTTAACATACCGATACCGATGTAGAGCCATGGCCGCCAAAGTCGAACCTTTCTGGATCCGCAAAACCCTCGAACAACTCGACCAGGATGAGTGGGAGTCGTTGTGCGACGGCTGCGGCCTGTGCTGCCTGCAAAAGCTCGAGGATGAAGACGACAACAGCGTCTATTACACGCGCATTGCCTGCAAACTGCTGGACCTGAAAACCTGCCAGTGCACCGATTACCCCAACCGTCGCGACTCGGTGCCCGATTGCATCCAGCTCACCCCGGGCCAGGCCGACCAGTTCAAATGGCTGCCGCCCACCTGCGGTTACCGGCTGGTCAGCGAGCGCAAGGACTTGCCGCTCTGGCACCATCTGGTCTGCGGTGACCGCGACGCCGTGCACCAGGAACGCATTTCCCAGTCCGGGCGCATGCTCAGCGAAGGCAGCGTGCCCGAGGATGACTGGGAGGATTACCTGATTTTTCGCGCCGGTTGAAAAGGAGTGTGTATGACGGTTGGAGCCAGGCTGGCCGCAAGCCTGCTGTTGTTGGCATTGAGCGCGTCGGCGTGGGCGGCGAAGAAAGTTGACCTGGACTATCACGTCAAGCTGCTGCCCCAAAGTGATCAGGCTGAAGTACGTCTGAGCCTGTCCCAGGGCTCGGCGGTGCGCAGCCTCAACTTCGACCTGGGCCGCGACGGCGACTACAGCGACTTCAAGGCCGATGGCCAGTGGCAAGTGCTGCCGGGCAATACGCCGGGTGACAGCCGAGGCCTGTGGCAGCCCAGCGCCGACAAGGCCAGCCTGACCTACCGTGTCCGCCTGACCCATGCGCGCAAGAAGGGGATTTACGAAGCACGCATGACGCCGAGCTGGGCGCTGTTTCGGGGTGAAGACCTGGTGCCCACTGCACGCCTGGATCAACAGGACGGCATTGAACTGGTGTCGCGCCTGGTGTTTGAACTGCCTGCCGGCTGGAAAAGCGTCGAGACGTCATGGCCGCGCATCGGCAAGAACAAATTCCGCATCGACAACGTTTCCCGCCTGTTTGACCGGCCCACCGGCTGGATGCTCGCCGGCAATCTGGGCAGCCGCAGGATGCGCTTGGGCGAAACCGAAATCACTGTGGCTTCGCCCAAAGGGCAGGGCATGCACCGCATGGATGTGCTGACCTTGCTGACGTTTGTCTGGCCTCAGGTGCAAGCAGCGTTCCCGAGGCATCCGGCAAAACTGCTGGTGGTGGGCGCCAGCGATCCCATGCGGCGCGGCGCATTCGCGGCGCGCGATTCCATCTACCTCAACAGCCGCACACCGCTGGTCAGCGAAAACGGGAGCAGCCCGTTGATCCGTGAAGTGGTGCAGGCCATCGGCCGGTTCAATGACCATGAGGGCAGCGACTGGATCAGCGAAGGCTTGGCGCAGTATTACGCCATTGAACTGATGCGCCGCGCTGGCGGTATCAGTGACGACCGTTACGCCGCGATACAGGCCCGTCTGACCAAGGACGGCAAGGACGTGACGAGCCTGCGGGTCGAGCACGCCAACAGCGCGACGGTGGCGCGAGCGGTGGTGTTATTGCAGGAACTGGACCGCGAGATTCGTGTGAAAACCCACAACAAGCGTTCGCTGGATGATTTGACCCAGGCGGTGATGCGCTTGAACAGCATCAGCACAAAGGAGTTTGTGCAGCTGGGGGAGAGCATTATCGGCGAGTCGTCGGTGGTGCTCGACAGCAAGCTGCTGCACTGATCCCTGTAGGAGCCCGGCTTGCCGGCGATGAGGTCCTTGAGGACGCCATCGCCGGCAAGCCGGGCTCCTACAGGATCGGGATCGGGTTCAGCCAGTGGTTTTACTGGCTTTCTCAGCCGCCACTTCAGCCTTGGTCTTGAGGTTTTTCAGTTCCTCACCGGCGCGTTCAATCTTCGTGCGCACGGTGTTCATTTCCTGGCGACTGCGCTCCAGCAACTCTTTCGCCGAGCTGTGCCCGCTGATGCCGCGCGCCAATGCAACGCCACCAATCGCCATCTGAATCAAACCGAAAAAGCCGCCACGGCGCAGGCCTTTGCCCATCATCACCACGCCACCCGCCAGGGAGCCGATGCGTTCCCAGCCCTGGACGTTTTGTGTGGGTTGGCGCTCCAACGGTGTAGACCGGATAACGGGTCGCAGGGTTTTGCTGTCGCTCATGATCTGTCTCCAACAAGGGCTTATTGATATGCAACTGACTGCACACAGGCCGCGGACGTTCCCAAAAAATCAGTACTTGGGACCCGAACGGGTGTTGTTGCCCTTGGCCAGGCGGTCGTAAAGCACCACGTTGACGGTGGCGGCGAGGTTCATGCAACCGGTGGTCGGGATGTAGATCACGTCTTCACACCAGTCGCGAATCTCTTTGTCCAGGGAGCCGTCTTCCGGCCCGAAGATATACAGCGCGCGGTCCGGGTGGGTGTACTCGGGGAGAGGGCGGGCGCCTTCCACCAGCTCGACGGCGACCGGGATGCAGCCCAGGGGCAGGATCTTTTTCAGGTCGTCGATGCCGATCAGTGGAATGTCGTGGTGGACCTTCTTGGTATCGGTAATAAAGTCCCGGGCCCGCTCGTAACGCTTGCCGGTGTAGAACACCGAGGCCACGCCGTAGCAGCCGGCGGCGCGCATCACCGAACCGACGTTTTCGGGGGATTTGGGGTTATACAGACCGATGCAGCTGTAGCGTTTATTGCCCACGGGAGAGGGTGCCTTCGAGAAAAACGGCGATTATACGGGGATTGCTCGAAAGGCGGTCGGTTTGAACGGCATGGGGTGCAACACTGTGGCGAGGGAGCTTGCTCCCGCTGGAGTGCGAAGCGCTCCCAAAAAACGTGGGGCCGCTACGCAGCCCAGCGGGAGCAAGCTCCCTCGCCACAGCAAGCCTCCTCCCACACCAGCCTCCTTCCACAGCAAGTCGCCCATCACATCGCTTCAGTCGTCTTTCTTCATCAACCCGGCCAGTGCCGCAAACGGGTTGTGCGTCGCCTTGGCAATCGTCGGGCTGCTGGTGGAGCCTTCGCCGAAATACTGCTGGTCGGTATACCGCGAGTGTTCGTTGTCGTGGCAATACAGGCACAGCAACTCCCAGTTGGAGCCGTCCTGGGGGTTGTCGTCATGATTATGGTTGCGATGGTGCACGGTCAGTTCGCTCAGGCGCTTGCCGGCGAATTCACGGGCGCAGCGGCCGCACACATGGGGGTACATCTTCAGGGCTTTGTCGCGATAGCCCATTTCCCGGTCGCGCTGGGCATCGGCAAGGATACGGTCCAGCTTGGCGGTGTGGGAGGGCGGGTTGGTCGAGCTCATCATGGCTCCTGTCTTTTAGTGGATCACGGATAGCGTTGATTCTAGCTGCTTGCGGGGTAATAAACCTCCGGCTTTTTCCGCCGCAGTACACGCAGGTGCCAGGGAATGTTTGTAGTATCGGCGAACTGAATTCAAAGGAGCGGTACTCATGCGGATGCATTCATGGTGGTGGGCATTGCTGTTATGCGCCGTCAGCGTTCACGTCCAGGCGCTTTCCACGCCCCAGCCCGGCCAGGTGATCGAGGTGGCGCTGGAGCAACTCCATCCGGCCCAGGCGGTCATCGGTTTTGACCAGATCCACTACAAGCTGGGGGTGTTTGCCGAGTCTCCCAAGAAGGTGTTCGACGAATACTGTGAGACCAACGGCCAGGGCGGAGCAGACACAGTGCCCAAAGGCGCCGATTTGCATAAGCCCGACAGTTTCACCTGCAAGGACCCGGTGGGCACTCACCCGGCAGACATGAAAACCGTGGTGGTCGGCCCCGCAGGCCAGCTGTACCTCACTGACGGCCATCACAGCTTCAGTACCTTGTGGGAACAGCCCGGTGCGGGTGCCACGCTGAAAATGTGGGTGCGGGTCACCGATAACTTCAGCGACAGCCCGGACCAGGCGACGTTCTGGAAACGGATGGAGCAGGCGCGCAAGGTCTGGCTCAAGGACGGCCAGGGAAAAACCATCAGCCCTGAGCAGATACCGGCACACCTGGGTTTCAAGGACCTCGGCGACGATAGGTTCCGCAGCCTGGTGTACTTCTCACGCAAGGCTTCCTACGGCAAGCCGAACTCCGGCGCGGTGGTGCCGGAGTTCCTGGAATTCTATTGGGGCGGCTGGCTGCGCACGCAGATTGACCTCGGCGCGTTCAACCTGAACAAGCAAGGCGGGTATGAGGACGCTATCGAGGCGCTGGCCAAACGCATGGTCAGCCTGGCGCCCGATGCGCCGGTGGGGGCAGCGGCTTCAGCGCTCAGCAGTTGGGCGGCTTTACGTCACTTAACCGCAAGGAACTGAACGATACGTTCAAGAAGAAAGTGCCCTACGTTATCGACAGCAGAAGTAAGTGACGAACCGTTAAGGGCGGCCTTGTGCCGCCTCTGTTCAGTCGGCTGCTTCAGCCCTTGAGCTTCTCGGCGATCCAGATGGTATGCCGGGTGCCTTTGTTTCCATGGGCAAACACCTGCACTTCTTCGGCCTTGAAGCCGGCCTTGCGCAGTTTGTCGCTGAACTGCTTGTCGGCGCTGGCCGACCACACCGCCAGCACGCCCTTGGGCCGCAGGGCCTTGGCGCAGGCGCTGAGGCCACCGGCGGAATACAGCCAACTGTTGGCTTTTTGCGTCAGGCCTTCGGGGCCGTTGTCGACGTCCAGCATGATCGCGTCAAAGCCCTGGGGCTCGGCCTGCAGCACCTTGGCCACGTCTTCCAGGCGGATCACGGTGCGCGGGTCCAGCAGCGGGCGGCCGGACTTTTCACCCAGCGGGCCGCGATTCCACTCCACCACGCCGGGCACCAGTTCGGCGACCACCACTTCGGCGGTCTTGCCCAAGTGCTTGAGCGCCGCCGCCAGCGTAAAGCCCATGCCCAGGCCGCCAATCAACACCCGGGAACCGGGCCGTCCGGCGACCTTGCGGCACGGAATCTCCGCCAGTGCATCCTCGGAGCCGTGCATGCGCGTGTTCATCAACTGGCCACCGTCACCGCCCTGAATCTTGATGACAAAATCCTCACCGTATTCGAACAGGCACAAGGCACCGCCGTTGTCGGGGATCGGAGTGGTGTCCAGCAGAACGAAACGTTTCATGGAAATCTCATTGGGAAGGGCATTCTTGCGCGGTTGGGAGTAGCCTTACGACTTTACGGTCAGGCCATGGAGCCATCGATGAAGTGCAGCATTCTAACGGTCATTGTATGGGGCGCGCTCACCCTTAGCGGTGCGGCCGGGGCCCAGGAGTCGCAAACCGTGCCGATCACCCCCGCGCCCACTGCGGGTTCGCCGGGTACTGCAACGCCCACACCTTATCCGCAAGTCACGCCGCCGGCGACGCCAAAGGTTTCCGGCGGTGGGGAACCGATGCTGGCACCGATCGTGTTGCCGACGCCGCCGAAGGACCAGACGATCCCCGGCTTGCAGCAAAACGACATCAAGCCCAAGACCCCGGGCGGTTAAAACTGCTGGGACAGCAATTGCCCATCCGCCATGCGCAGGCGCTTGGACAGGGCGATCGCAATCGCACGAATGATCTTGGCCGCGATTTTCGGTGCATCGTTGAGCATTTTTTCCAGGGAATCCTTGCCCAGGTTCAACAGCACGCAATCGCTGGCCGCCACACAGCTGGCGGAACGGCGCTCGCCATCCAGCACCGCCATCTCGCCAAAGGCCCGCCCGCTGCGCAAGGTGGCGATGGTCAGCCGCTGGCCTTCATGGTTGGTTTTCTGCACGGCCACCTGGCCTGAGTGGATGATGCACATGAAGGTGCCGGCGTCGCCCTCGAGGAAAATCACCTCGTCCCGGGCGATGCTGCTGATGTTGAAATAGCCCGCCGCCACATGGAAGTCTTCCGGTAGCAGCGGGTCGAAGAGCCCGCAGTCCATCAGCATGTCGCGGATTTCGTTATTGAGTAAGGTCGGTTCTGGCATGAGGCTTACAGTCTTTGTCCATAAATCGTGCAGGGCGCGCGCCCGGCGGTCAGGTGTTCAGACCCGCCCGCCGAGCGGAGTTCCTTAAATCAGCCCCAGCGCCTTGAAAACAAATCCATATTCGAGTGCTACGTCACGTAATCCCTGGTAACGACCACTCATGCCGCCATGGCCAGCGCCCAGCTCGGTCTTGAGCAGCAGCAGGTTATCGTCGGTCTTGGTGTCCCGCAGCCTGGCTACCCACTTGGCGGCTTCCCAATATTGCACGCGGCTGTCGTTGTAGCCGGCGATCACCAGTGTGGCCGGGTAGGCCTGGGCGCTGACGTTTTCGTACGGCGCGTAGGCCTTGATTCGCGCATACACCTCGGGCTCCTCAGGGTTGCCCCATTCGTCGTACTCGGTGATGGTCAGCGGCAGTTCCGGGTCGAGCATGGTGTTGAGCACATCGACGAACGGCACTTCGGCAATCGCCGCCTGGAACAGCTCCGGGCGCTGATTGAGCACCGCGCCGATCAACAGGCCGCCGGCGCTGCCACCGCTGATGGCCAGTTGCTTGGAGGTGGTCAGGCCCTGGGCGATCAGGTGTTCGGCACAGGCGATAAAGTCGCTGAAGGTGTTTTGCTTGTGCTCCTGCTTGCCGGCGCGGTACCAGGCTTCGCCCAGCTCGCCGCCGCCACGTACATGCGCGATGGCAAAGGCCACGCCGCGGTCCAGCAGGCTCAGGCGCGCATGGGAGAACCACGGGTCGAGGCTGTGGCCGTAAGCGCCGTAGCCATACAGGTACAACGGCGTCGGCTTGCCCAACTGGTCGCGCCGCACTACAAGGCTGATGGGCACCTGGGTGCCATCGGCCGACGTCGCCCACAGCCGCTGGCTGACGTAGTCGTCGGCGTTGAACACGCCCAGCACCGGGGTTTCCTTGAGCACCTGTTGCGCGCCGCTGGCCAGCTCCAGCTGACGGACCTGCGCCGGGCGGTTCAGCGCTTCATAGCGCAGGCGGATCTTGTCGCTGACAAATTCCAGGCTGTTTTGCACGTAGAGGCTGTAGGCCGCGTCCGGCAGTTCCACCCGATAGGCGGCCTGGCCTTGGGGGTGAACTTCGATGATCGGCAGGCCGCCGATGCGCAGGCTCAGGGTCATCGCCCGGGCATTAAGGCTCACGCCATCGAGCATCACCGCGTCGTCGTGGGGGATCAGGTTCTGCCAGTCGTCCTGGGTCGGCACGCTTCCAGTGTCGGCGGCCTGGAACAGGGCGAAGTTGATGCCGTCGCGGTTGCTGCGGATAAACCAGGTCCACTGGTCGTCCAGCTTGCCGTGGTCGACGTCGTATTCATGGCCTTCGACCCGTGGCGCCATGCAGGTAAACGCCTGCTGCGGCCGATCGGCATCCAGGGCCCAGATTTCGCTGGTGGTCTTGCTGCCCAGGGCCAGCAGCAACTGGCGCTCGGAGCTTGAGCGATAGCAGTGCAGGAAGAAACGGCCGTCAGGCTCGTGGAACACTTCCTCGGCGGCAGTGCCGTCCAGGCGATAGCGATACAGTTTGTGCGGGCGGTGGGTGTCGTCCAGTTCGCTGAAGAACAGGGTCAGGCTGTCGTTGGCCCAGGTCATGCTGCCGTCGCAGTCTTCAAACTCGAGTTCGCTGACCTTGCCGGTGGACAATTCCTTCACGTAGAGGGTGTAGATCTCTTCGCCGCTGGTGTCCAGGCTGTAGGCCAGGCGCTGGTGGTCCGGGCTGATGCTGAACGCGCCGAGGGAGAAAAAGCCGCCGTTGGCCAATGCGTTCGGGTCCAGCAGCAACTCTTCTGCACTTTCGTCGACCTGTTGGCTGTCATCTGCCGGGCGCGGGCACCGGTAGTGGCGGGCGTACTCGTCGCCGGCGGTGGTGCGGGTGTAATACAGGTACGGGCCCCAGGGCGAGGGCAGGGACAGGTCGGTTTCGAGGATGCGGCCCTTGATCTCGTCGAACAGGGTTTCGCGCAGGGCCTGCTGGTCGGACAATTCTGCTTCTTGCCAGGCATTTTCCGCCTTGAGGTAATCGAGCACCTCGGCGCTGTCGCGCTCTTGCAGCCAGGCGTACGGGTCGGTGCCTGGGGCCTTGCGGGCGATCGGGGCGGCAGTGATGTGGGTCGCTGGGGGCATGGATCACTCTCTGTCTGGCGGTTGGCCGACGGCATTGCAGCCTCGGCACTGAAAAGCCGTTATCATAGCGGCCTGTTTGCCTACCTTGCCATGGACACCATGACCGAGAACGACTATCTGATCGCTTGGGGCCTCTACGCCTTCGCAGCCCTGGGTTGCCTGTTGGTGTGGTTTGCCATGACCCGCTGGATGTGGCGCTGGCTGCGCGAGCCGCTGCGGTTGCTGATGGCGGTGCTGCTGTTCAGCCCGACCATTGTCGACCCGGTGAAGACCCAGTTCGCCCCGGCCGTGGCCATTACCGCCCTGGACCTGGTGCTGAAGGTCGGCAACAACGCCTGGCGGGCGATCTCCGATCTGTTCATGTATTCCATGATCGCGTTCGGCGTGTACCTGGTATTTGTGCTGATTCGCTGGCCCATCGAACGTGCCGCCAGGACCCGCCGTGAGCAGAAGGCCGCCGCTGCGGCAGCCGCTGCCGCCGAGCCGGATGACGACGAACCGTTCGCCGATGAGCGCTACGGTCGTCCTGCCCCTGTCAGCGGTATGCGGGTCGAACCGCGTCTTTAACGTTGTACGCCCTGTATCGAGAAGCCTGGCATGTGTGAATTATTGGGCATGAGTGCCAACGTACCGACCGATATCGTCTTCAGCTTTACCGGGCTGATGCAGCGCGGTGGACGTACCGGCCCCCACCGCGACGGTTGGGGCATCGCCTTCTACGAGGGCCGCGGCCTGCGGTTGTTCCAGGACCCGGCGGCCAGCAGCGAATCGGAAGTCGCGCTGCTGGTGCAGCGTTATCCCATCAAGAGCGAAGTGGTGATTGGCCATATCCGCCAGGCCAATGTCGGCAAGGTGTGCCTGTCCAATACCCACCCGTTTGTGCGTGAACTGTGGGGCCGCAACTGGTGTTTCGCCCATAACGGCCAACTGGCGGACTTCAATCCCCGCGCCACGTTCTACCGCCCGGTGGGCGATACCGATAGCGAAGCGGCATTCTGCGATTTGCTCAACCGCGTCCGTGAAGCCTTCCCGGAGCCGGTGGACATCGAACAGGTGCTGCCCGACCTGATTGCCGCCTGCAGCGAATACCGCAGCAAGGGCGTGTTCAACTGCCTGCTGAGCGACGGTGACTGGCTGTTCTGCTATTGCTCCACCAAACTGGCACAGATCACCCGGCGTGCGCCGTTTGGCCCTGCGCGGTTGAAAGATGTCGACGTGATCGTCGATTTTCAGGCCGAAACCACGCCAAACGACGTGGTCACGGTGATCGCCACCGAACCCCTGACCGAAAACGAGACCTGGACCCGCTACGAACCGGGCCAGTGGAGCCTGTGGCGACGCGGTGAATGCGTCTCCCAAGGTACAACCGAGTAAGGACGCCGAATATGTTGCTCAGCTATTTGCGACTGGTGCTGTTTGCCGTGGGCCTGCTGGTGGGTGTGCAGGTGCCGGGGTTTATCAGCGACTACGCCAAGCGCGTCGAAGCCCATTTGATCGAGGCCCAGACCGGCCTGCGCGGCTTCGATGCCACGGCGCAGCAGTTCTTCAACGGTGACTTGCAGGCGCTGGTGGCTCATTACCGTGCCAGCGACGACCCGGTGTTTCGCAGCGATGCCAACAGCCTGGGGACCTTGCTCGACCGTCAGGTAGCGCTGGATAAGCAATTCCAGGCGATGCAAGGCCCGTGGTACATCCGCGCGCTGCAAGTGGCCGTGGCCGCCGACCCGGCGATTCGCCAGGAAACCTGGAACGGCTACAGCTACATGCTGCTGCTGACCCCGGAAGCCATGGGCTGGGGCCTGGGTGGCGCGATGCTGTTGTCGTTTGGCATCGAATGCCTGTTCCGCCTGATCGACTGGGTGGTGTTGGGCGGCAAGCGCCTGCGCCAGAGCCGGCCGATTGAAGAGCGGGACCTGAAAGGGTTGTAGGACCGGTTACGGTCCGGCCGAGGGTTTGCTCAGCACCATCAAACCCTCGCCGACCTTCTGCGCATACCGCCCCACCACGATCTGGCACAGCGCCACGATTTCCTCCACCAACTCCACCCCGACCCGCCACGACACCACCACCTGCAGGTTCGGCGGGCGTTGTGCCATGGCCAGCAGGGTCATTTCGCCCCGCGCCAACTCTTCCCTGACCAGCACCGGCGGCAACGCGCCAATCCCGAACCCGTCGCGCAGCAAACGGGTAATCGCCGACACCGAATTCACGCAGTTCATCCTGGGCGCAGCCACGCCGTTGGCTTGCATCAGGCTGAGCACGTCCTGGTGCGGGCAGGAGTTTTTCGAGTAGGTGATGATGCGTTCCTGGGCCAGTTCGGCGAGGGAGGCGTAGTTGCGGTTGTGGATCGAGTCGCTGGCGACGATCCAGCCCATGGGGTGGCTGGCCAGTTCCAGGCTGCGCAGGGTTTCCTGGCGCAGCAGGTCGGTTTGCAGGATCAGGTCCAGAAAGCCTTTTTGCAGTTGATCGATGAGGTTGAACGAGGTGTCGGCCACCAGTTCGATCTCCACCCGCGGAAAGCGCTCCATCAACTCGGCCACCAGCGGGCTGAGCCAGGTGTGGATCACCGTGTCCATCACCCCGATGCGGATCCGTCCAACCTGGCTGCTGGTGGTTTCCAGGGACTGCTTCAGCCCTTGCATGGTGGCCATCATCTGCTCGGCGTAATCCAGCACCTTCACCCCTTCCGGGGTCAGGCTCACGCCGCGGGAATCGCGCAGGAACAGCTTCACCCCCAGTTCACTTTCCAGCACCGCGATGCGGCTGGAAATCGACGCCTGGGTGGTGAAGAGCTTTTCGGCGGTGAGGCGAAAGCTCTTGAGCTTGGCCACCCAGACGAAGGTTTCAAGGAACTTCAAATTCATGGGATCAACTTTTTCTTATGCATTGGGGCGGTTTTTATTAGTTGGACGCAGCAGGGGTCGCACGCCAAAAATCGGCTCGTCTCACGATAAGCGTCGTAGGGGCCCAGAACAATACCAATAATATTCACGTGGAGATCCGCCATGAGTGCGCCCGATACCCTGGAGGTGGCCAAGCCCGAACGCCGCGCCGGACCGTTTGACTGGTACCGCAATATCAACCAGCAGGAGCGCCGTACGTTCTGGAGCTGCAAGATCGGTTACGGCCTGGACGGCATGGACACCCAAATGCTCAGCTTTGTGGTCCCGACACTGATTGCGATGTGGGGCATTACCACCGGCCAGGCAGGCCTGATCCACACCAGCACCCTGATCGCCTCGGCGCTGGGCGGCTGGATTGCCGGCATCCTGTCGGACCGCATTGGCCGGGTGCTCACCCTGCAACTGACGGTGCTGTGGTTTGCGGTGTTCACCTTCCTGTGTGGCCTGGCGCAAAGCTACGAGCAGTTGCTGGTGGCGCGTACCTTGATGGGCTTTGGTTTTGGCGGCGAATGGACCGCCGGCGCCGTGCTGATGGGCGAGGTGATTCGCGCCAAGGACCGCGGCAAGGCGGTGGGCATGGTGCAGTCCGGCTGGGCACTGGGCTGGGGCATCACGGCGATTCTTTATGCACTGTTGTACTCCTGGTTGCCCCCGGAAGACGCCTGGCGCGCGCTGTTCATGTTGGGCCTGCTGCCGGCGATCTTCGTGATTTTTGTGCGGCGCCTGGTCAAGGACCCGGAGATTTATCGCCAGGCCAAAGCGAAGGAAGCACCGAGCAACCCGGCGAAGTTCTACGAGATTTTCGCCCCCGGCATGCTCAGCACCACGCTTCGCGCTTCGCTGCTGACCACCGGCGCGCTGGGCGGGTATTACGCCATCACGTCGTGGCTGCCGACCTTTCTGAAGAACGAACGGGGCTTAAGTGTCCTCGGTACCGGCGGTTATCTGGCCATGGTGATCGTGGGTTCCTACGTGGGTTATGTGATCAGTGCCTACATGACGGACCTGCTCGGGCGCAAAAAGAACTTTATTTTGTTCGCCGTGGGCTCCTTCATCATCGTCGTGCTCTACACCCAATTGCAGGTCAGCAACCAGGTCATGCTGTGGCTGGGTTTCCCCCTGGGCTTCTTTGCCTCCGGAATTTTCAGCGGCATGGGCGCGTTTCTCACCGAGCTGTTTCCCACACGGATTCGTGGTTCTGGCCAGGGTTTTTGCTACAACATCGGCCGGGCACTCGCGGCGTTCTTCCCACTGCTGATTGGCCTGTTGAGCCAGAAGGTGCCCCTGAGCATGGGCATTGGCGGGTTTGCGGCGGTGTCCTACGGCGTGGTGATCCTGGCGGCGCTGAGCCTGCCGGAAACCCGTGGCAAGCAGCTTGAAGCACAGTAACCTGAACGTTGCGGGATCTTGAAGAAAGGTCCCACACTAGAAAAATATAAAGACTACAGGAGCCCTCACCGTGAGCCGCCTGCTATTGAACTGCGACATCGGCGAAAGCTTTGGCAACTGGACCTTGGGTCTGGACGCCGAGGTCATGCCGTTCATTGATTGCGCCAACGTTGCCTGCGGCTTCCACGCCGGCGACCCGAGCATCATGCGCAAGACCGTCAGCCTGGCCTTCCAGCATGGCGTGCAGGTGGGTGCGCACCCGGCGTACCAGGATTTGCAGGGTTTCGGCCGCCGCTCGATGGCCTACACCCCGCAGGAAATCCAGGACCTGTTGCACTACCAGATCGGTGCCCTCGACGGCATTTGCCGGGCCCAGGGCGGGCGTGTCAGCTACGTCAAACCCCATGGCGCGATGTACAACGACATGATGGCCAAGCCGGCCCAATTGCGCGCAGTGATCCAGGCCGTGGCGGCCTACGATGCCAGCCTGCCCTTGATGCTGATGGCCACGCGCGACAACAGCTCCGCCCAGGCCCTGGGTGACGAATATGGCGTGACCCTGTGGTTCGAAGCGTTCGCTGACCGGGCCTACGACAGCGCCGGCCATCTGGTCTCCCGCCAGTTGCCGGGCGCGGTGCACCACGATCCGGAAAAGATCATCCAGCAAGCCCTGATCATCGCTCGCGGTGAGCACCTGGTCGCCAGCGACGGCAGCCCGTTACATCTGCAGGCCAATACCTTGTGTGTGCATGGCGATAACGCCAGCTCGGTGGCCGCCGTGCAGCGCATCCGCGCGGCGTTGAACCCAGCATGAAGTCACGGATTGAAGTAGTGGCCATCGACTGCCTGATGGTGCGCCTGTTTGATGTGATCGCCGAAGACAACATGCCCTGGATGCTCGCCGCCACACGGCGGCTGAGGGAAGGGTTTGGCCCTGCGCTGGTGGACCTGGTGCCGTCCTACACGACCCTGATGGTGCACTACGACCTGTTGGCGCTGGACCCGGGCCAGGCCCGGGCGTTGATCGATCAGGCGCTTGAGGAATTGCAGCCAGAGCCCAAGGGCAGCGGGCAATGCCATGTGTTGCCGGTTTGGTATGACCTGAGTGTCGGCCCCGAGCTGACGTTGCTCGCGCAGCGCAGTGGCCTGGCGGTGGAGGAGGTGATTCGTCGCCACAGCCAGCACGAGTACCAGGTGTTCGCCTTGGGCTTCGCCCCGGGGTTTGCCTTTATGGGGCTGGTGGATGAACAGCTCGCCACGCCACGCCTCAACACGCCACGCAAGCGAGTAGCGGCCGGCAGCGTGGGGATCGCCGAGCGGCAGACGGCGGCCTATCCGGTGGTATCGCCGGGCGGCTGGAACCTGATCGGCCGCACGCCGGCCAAGCTGTTTGACCGCGAGCGCGACGGCTACAGCCTGATGCAGCCGGGGGACACCGTGCGGTACGAAGCCGTCAGCCACAGCGAATTCATCCACCTGGGTGGCGATGACACGCCGTTGGAGGCGCAGGCATGAGCCGCTTGATGATCGAGGCCAGCACACCGCTGTGCCTGTTGCAGGACGCCGGACGCTTTGGCGTAAGGCATTTGGGCGTAACCCAGGGCGGTGCGCTGGATTGGGTATCAATGTCGTGGGCCAATTGGTTGCTGGGCAATGCCCTGGACGCGCCGGTGGTGGAAATCACCCTGGGCGGCTTTACGGTACAGGCCGAGGGCTATTGCCTGCTGGCGCTGGCCGGGGCGGACCTGGGCGCTTATGTCGATGAGCGCGCCATCAGCCCGGGGCGCAGCTTTATTCTGCAAAAAGGCCAGCGTTTGCGTTTTACCCAACCCTTCAGTGGTGCGCGGGCTTACCTGGCCGCGCCGGGCGGGTTTGATGCGCCGCAGGTGCTGGGCAGTTGCGCCACGGTGGGGCGTGAGGAACTGGGCGGGCTGGATGGTTTTGGCCGGGCGCTGGCGGAAGGTGCGCAGCTGACGTATTCAGGCACGGGCGGTGCAATGCGGGAGTTGTCCGCCGGGCAGTTGCCGAAACTGGACGCGAAGGCGCCACTGGAGGTGATCCTCGGGGCACAGATTGGCCAGTTTGGCGGGCAGAGTCTGTTTGATGTGTTCAACAGCGAGTGGACCCTCGACAGCCGCGCCGATCGCATGGGCATGCGCTTGCTGGGCACGCCGTTGCAGTACCAGGGCCGTCGCTGATCTCGGAAGGCATACCGCTGGGCGCGATCCAGGTGCCGCCGGACGGGCAGCCGATCGTGTTGCTCAATGATCGGCAGACCATTGGCGGCTACCCACGATTGGGCGCGTTGACGCCATTGGCGTTGGCGCGGCTGGCGCAGTGTTTGCCCGGGGAGAAAGTGCGGTTGGCGCCGGTGGTGCAGGAGACGGCACATCGGCAGCAGGTGGAGTATTTGCGCCGCTTTATGGACCGCTAAAAGCATCGCAGGCAAGCCAGCTCCCACAATTTGGAATGCATTTCCCTGTGGGAGCTGGCTTGCCTGCGATGGCGTCAGTGAGTGCTCCGCCTATTTGGAAAGAAAGCGCATCCCTTCCTCAAGCCCCCGCAACGTCAACGGAAACATCTGGTCCTCGATCAAGTCCCGGACAATCCCGGTGGACGCGGTATAGCCCCAGGTATCTTTTGGATACGGATTAATCCAGATCAGCTTCTTGTACTTCTCCATGAACCGCTGCATCCACACGTACCCGGGTTCTTCGTTCCAGTGCTCGACGCTGCCGCCGGCCTGGGTGATTTCATACGGCGCCATGGCCGCATCGCCGATAAAGATCACTTTGTAGTCGGCGCCGTACTTGTGCAGCAAGTCCTGGGTCGAGGTACGTTCCGAACCCCGGCGCATGTTGTTCTTCCACACCGATTCATAAATGAAGTTGTGGAAGTAGAAGTACTCAGGTGCTTGAACTCGGTCTTGCACGCGGAGAACAGCTCTTCGCAGGTCTTCACATGGGCATCCATCGAGCCGCCGATGTCGAACAGCAACAGCAGCTTGATGGTGTTGCGCCGCTCCGGGCGCATCTGGATATTCAGCAACCCGGCATCGCGCGCCGTATGGTCGATGGTGCCGTCGATGTCGAGCTCTTCCGCCGCACCCTGGCGCGCGAACTTGCGCAGGCGGCGCAGGGCGATCTTGATGTTGCGCGTGCCCAGCTCCACCGAGTCATCGAGGTTCTTGTACTCACGCTGGTCCCAGACCTTGACCGCCTTGCCCTGGCGCTTGCCGGCATCACCCACGCGAATGCCTTCGGGGTTGAAGCCGCCGGAGCCGAACGGGCTGGTGCCGCCGGTGCCGATCCACTTGTTGCCGCCGGCGTGGCGTTCCTTCTGTTCTTCCAGGCGTTTCTTGAATTCTTCAATCAGCTTGTCCAGCCCGCCAAGGGACTGGATTTGCGCGCGTTCCTCGTCGGTCAGCGAGCGTTCGAACTCCTTGCGCAGCCAGTCTTCGGGGATCAGCGCCTGCAGGTGATTGTCGAGTTTTTCCAGGCCATTGAAGTAGGCGCCGAAGGCCCGGTCGAATTTGTCGAAATGCCGTTCGTCCTTCACCAGGATCGCCCGGGCCAAGTAGTAGAACTCGTCCATGTCGGCGAAGGTCACGCGCTGTTTCAGCGCGTTGATCAGGTCCAGCAGCTCGCGCACCGAGACGGGCACCTTGGCTGCACGCATTTCATTGAACAGGTTGAGCAGCATGGCGATCGCCCTTATCGGTTACCGCGACGGCTCATGAACGCCAGGCGTTCCAGCAACTGCACGTCTTGCTCGTTTTTCACCAGGGCACCTGCCAGGGGCGGGATGGCCTTGGTGGGGTCGCGCTCGCGCAGCACCGCTTCGCCGATGTTGTCGGCCATCAGCAGTTTGAGCCAGTCCACCAGTTCGGAGGTGGACGGTTTTTTCTTCAGGCCCGGTACCTTGCGCACGTCGAAGAACACGTCCAGCGCTTCGCTGACCAGGTCTTTCTTGATGTCCGGGTAGTGCACGTCGACGATTTTTTGCAGGGTGGTGCGGTCCGGGAAGGCGATGTAGTGGAAGAAGCAGCGGCGCAGGAAAGCGTCCGGCAGCTCTTTTTCGTTGTTGGAGGTAATGATGATGATCGGGCGCTTCTTGGCCTTGATGGTCTCGTCGATTTCGTAGACGTAGAACTCCATCTTGTCGAGTTCTTGCAGCAGGTCGTTGGGGAATTCGATGTCGGCCTTGTCGATTTCGTCGATCAGCAGAATCACCCGCTCCTCGGACTCGAAAGCCTCCCAGAGCTTGCCCTTTTTCAGGTAGTTGCGAACGTCATGCACCTTGTCCACGCCCAGTTGCGAGTCCCGCAGGCGGCTCACCGCGTCGTACTCGTAGAGGCCTTGGTGGGCCTTGGTGGTGGACTTGATGTGCCAGGTGATCAGCTTGGCGCCAAAGGATTCGGCCAGTTGCTCGGCGAGCATGGTCTTGCCGGTGCCCGGTTCGCCCTTGACCAGCAGCGGCCGCTCCAGCGTGATGGCGGCGTTGACGGCCAGTTTCAGGTCATCGGTGGCAACGTAGGCCTGGGTGCCTTCGAACTTCATCTATCAATCCTCGAACGTGACGCCGAACGGTCCGGGACCGAAGCGGGCGAGTAATCAGCTTTGCCCGACTATACCGCGCAGCCCCGGCGACTGTGAACGCAGACGGGCTATTCAGTCTCTGAATGGGCAGTCACGTCTGACATCAATTTGCCGAAGGCTTGGGCTGCTCATAGCGGGCGTTGAAGGCCTGGACAAAACCATTGCGCAAAATCTGCAAAAACGCCTGGAACGCGCTGATATCTTGCTGGTGAACGTTGCCGCTCAGCTCTACGCGGGTGGCAAACTGGTTTTTGTTCTGGTTTTTCAGCACGGTCTCGCTGGCGCCAACCACCGCCTCCCAGATTGAACGGAAGATGCCCTTGTCCTTGTTCTCTACGTCCTGTTGCCAGTTGAACACTTCGACATTGCGCAGCAGCGGCTTGATGTAGCCCGTCAGTTGGCCCTTTTCGGCCTGCGCCTCGACCACCAGGTCGCCGGTGCCCGCATTGAAGTCGAACTTGCCGTAGGCCGAGGCGAAGTCATTCATGCGCTTGAGCTCGATATCCCGGGCCCGGAAGCGGAATTCGAAGTTTTCGAAATTGCTCAAGGGGTCGAACGTGGCGCTGGCTTCCAGCGGTGCCTGGCCCAGGAACAGCGCCTTGCCGTCGAAGCGTGCGTCGCGCTGGCCTTTGACGTCCACCACGTTGGTCAGGTTATAGAAGCTGGCATTGACATGGGTAGCGTACAGATTGACCGGTGGTTTCGAGCTGAAGTTATGGAAGGCGATCTTTCCGTCATCGATGCGCACCTCGTTGAGGGTGATCGGCAACAGTTTGCCCAGCTGTGCCCGCCAGTCGGTGCCCTGACCGGTCTGGGACGCCTGTTTGTTGGTGCCACCGTCGACGAAGTTCAGCTCCGGCTTGATGAACTGTGCCTCGGCCACGACTGCATGGTCGTACCACAGCGAATGCCAGCTGACCGACAGGTCGATCACCGGCGCCTTGACGAACGGTACCGGCACCTTGCCGTCGACCTTGACGATCTGCAAACCATTGATTCGATAGGCGCCGCGCCACAACGCGAGGTCGACATCGGTGACCTGGCCGCGGTAGTCGCCCATGTCGGCGAGTTTGTCATTCAGGTAATTGCGCACCAGATAGGGCAGGGCGATATCCAGGACGACCAGCAGTACCACGATCCCGACGAGGGTCCAGAGCGGCCAACTGTAGCGACGTTTCATAGGAAATTTCTCCATCCGTGTAGGCGATTGACTGCTGGCGCCGCCGGACGTTCGCTTGACTGGACGCCTCGCAACACGAGGCATACCCTTGGGGCCTTCCTGAAATTGCCTTAAGGACCCGTCATGAGCCGCATTTTTGCAGACAACGCGCACTCCATCGGTAACACGCCCCTGGTTCAGATCAACCGCATCGCCCCGCGTGGCGTGACCATCCTGGCCAAGATCGAAGGGCGTAACCCGGGGTATTCGGTGAAGTGCCGGATTGGCGCAAACATGATCTGGGACGCCGAAGGCAGCGGCAAACTCAAGCCCGGCATGACCATTGTCGAACCGACTTCCGGCAACACCGGTATCGGCCTGGCGTTTGTCGCCGCCGCCCGTGGTTACAAGCTGTTGCTGACCATGCCCGCTTCCATGAGCATCGAGCGCCGCAAGGTGCTCAAGGCCCTCGGCGCCGAACTGGTGCTGACCGAGCCGGCCAAGGGCATGAAGGGCGCGATCGAAAAAGCCGGCGAAATCCTCGCCAGCGACCCGGCCAAGTACTTTATGCCGGCCCAGTTCGAAAACCCGGCCAACCCGGCGATCCACGAGAAAACCACCGGTCCGGAAATCTGGAATGACACTGATGGCGCCGTGGACGTGCTGGTGGCAGGCGTAGGCACCGGCGGCACCATCACCGGGGTGTCGCGCTACATCAAGAACATCCAGGGCAAGCCGATCCTGTCGGTGGCGGTGGAACCCATCAGCTCGCCGGTGATTACCCAAGCGCTGGCCGGTGAAGAGATCAAGCCCAGCCCCCACAAGATCCAGGGCATCGGCGCCGGTTTTGTGCCGAAGAACCTCGACCTGTCGATGGTCGACCGGGTCGAACTGGTCAGCGACGAAGAGTCCAAGGCCATGGCGTTGCGCTTGATGCAGGAGGAGGGGATTCTGTGCGGTATCTCCTGCGGCGCGGCGATGGCCGTGGCGGTGCGCCTGGCGGAGAAGCCGGAAATGCAGGGCAAGACCATCGTCGTGGTGCTGCCGGACTCCGGCGAACGCTACCTGTCGAGCATGTTGTTCGCCGATTTGTTCACCGATCAGGAAAACCAGGCTTGATTCAAATCAGCGCGATGGCGTGGCCCTTATGCATAATTGGCCCGTTATCGCGCACCGCTAGATGCTGATTGTTGGAGTGCGCGGGTTTTTCCCGAGGCCCGGAGTGTTTATCATGGCCGGCTGCTACGTCTGGTTTCCCCATGCCGGGAGGCTAATCGCCAGACGCCTATTTCCAGGAGTTGCTGCATGACCTTTTCTTTGGCCGCCAAACTGTCGGTGTTGCTGCTGTTTATCGGCAGCACGCTGTATGTGCATTTGCGTGGTAAGGCCCGTTTGCCGATGTTGCGTCAGTTCGTCAACCATTCGGCGCTGTTCGCTCCGTACAACGCCTTGATGTACCTCTTCTCTGCCGTGCCGTCCAAGCCGTACCTGGACCGCAGCAAGTTCCCGGAGCTGGACGTGCTCAAGGACAACTGGGAAGTGATTCGCGAAGAGGCCATGCACCTGTTCGACGAGGGCTACATCCGCGCGGCCGAGAAGAACAACGACGCCGGTTTTGGCTCGTTCTTCAAGAAGGGCTGGAAGCGTTTCTACCTCAAGTGGTACGACAAACCGTTGCCATCGGCTGAACTGCTGTGCCCGAAAACCGTGGCCCTGGTCAGCAGCATTCCCAACGTCAAGGGCGCGATGTTTGCGCTGTTGCCCGGTGGCAGCCACCTCAACCCGCATCGCGATCCGTTTGCCGGTTCCCTGCGTTATCACCTGGGGCTGTCCACGCCCAACTCCGACGACTGCCGCATCTTCGTCGACGGCCAGGTATACGCCTGGCGTGACGGTGAAGACGTGATGTTCGACGAAACCTACGTGCACTGGGTGAAGAACGAGACCGAGCACACCCGGGTGATCCTGTTCTGCGACATCGAACGCCCGCTGAGCAGCCGCCTGATGACCCGCATCAACCGTTGGGTCAGCGCCCAACTGGGCCGCGCTACCGCGCCACAGAACCTGGATGATGAACGCGTTGGCGGGATCAACCAGGCGTATGCCTGGAGCAAGCGCTTCAGTGACGGCTTCAGTGGTGTGGTCAAGCAGTGGAAGCGCAAGCATCCGAAGGCTTATCGCATCCTGCGGCCGGTACTGGCGGTGGTGGTGCTGACGGCGTTGGGGTATTGGTTGTTTGGTTAAGGTTGTTGCAGGCAAAAAAACCGCTCGGATGAGCGGTTTTTTTATGCTTCTGATTTGTCTGGGCTCCCAGCCAAAAGGCTGGGTTCTTCAACGCTGACTGTCAGGGCTGCACTGAGAAAACGCCGTTGGTTAGCTGTAAGTGTTGGGGCCCTGAGCTCTTTTATTACCTTCGATGACGCTTTCTGGGTGACGGAGTTTTTAGAAACTGCTCCCATATTAGCCTCCACTATTGATCATTAATTGAGCATGTTTGCGATGCTATGCCTTCTCTACTGCTATGTTTCAGGGCTTCGTACCACTGCCGGGTAGAGGCTTTCGCAAGGTGCAGCGCCGTGGAGCGGTATAGCTGATATCGCAGAGTGTCGCGTTTTTTTGGCATGGGTCATCATGAGTTGAAAGCCCCCCTGATCCGGAGCGGATTGGTTTTTTCCAAGGCTAGTGGTGTTGACTCAAGCTGTCCTTACTGGCCTTTTGGCGAAGTCATTGCAAAGCATGTCCCCGGCTGGTTATAGTCGACCACCGGTGTTTTCAGACACCGTATTCATCCCTTCAAAAAAGATCAGCACATGCCAGCTTCCTTGCGCATAGCGGTAGTCGATTCAGCGGTCAACGCTGCGGTCGTGCCGTGCGGGAGCCAGCAGCCTGCGCAGATCAGTCACTACCCCCCACCTGTCAGTAGCACGCCGGTGTACGCAGTCGTATCACCGCCGGGTGTTGGCATTTCGGGCTGATCAGCTGATTGCTGTTCCCCTGTGCCCGCCTGAAAAAACCTACTGAATTTCAGCGTTTGCTGAGTTGGCTTTTTGCCTGATCACAGGTGGTATCCATGTCTGTTCTTTCGAAACAATCCGTGGCCGCGGCGGCCTCGACGAGCCTGTTTGTCTTGCTGTGGAGCAGCGGGGCGATTTTCTCCAAATGGGGCCTGGCCCACGCGTCTCCCTTTGCGTTTCTGCTGATCCGTTTTGCAATCGCCCTGGCGGGGTTGGTGATTCTGGTACCGGTCCTCAAGTTGAAGTTGCCGCGCCCCGGCAAGCCGATGCTCTACGCGGCAGCCACCGGCCTGGTGCTGTTGGGGGCTTACCAGATTTTCTATCTGCTGGCCCTGGACCTCAAAGTGACGCCGGGCATGATGGCGACCATCATGGGCGTGCAACCGATCCTGACCGTGGTGCTGATGGAGCGTCAGCGCTCCTGGAGCCGGATGTTCGGCCTGGCGCTGGGGTTGGCGGGGTTGATCATGGTGGTGTATCAGGGCATCGGTATGTCCGGTATGTCCCTGGCGGGCATGCTCTTCGGCCTGCTGGCCCTGGCCAGCATGACCTTCGGCTCGATCATGCAGAAGCGCATCACCGATAACCCGTTGGGCACACTGCCGGTGCAGTACCTGGCGGGCCTGGTGTTGTGCTCGGTGTTTGTGCCGTTCCAGCCGTTTCACTTTGAACACAGCACTGGCTTTTTCGTACCGGTGCTGTGGATGGGGCTGGTGGTGTCACTGCTGGCGACGCTGTTGCTGTACCGGCTGATCGCCCGGGGCAATCTGGTGAATGTCACCAGCCTGTTCTACCTGGTGCCCGCGGTGACGGCGGTGATGGACTACCTGATCTTCGGCAACCGGCTGGCAATGCTGAGCCTGCTGGGGATGGGGTTGATCATTGTCGGGTTGGCTTTTGTGTTTCGTAAGGGCTGACCTACCCACGCTGTAGGAGCCGAAAAGCTCCTACAGCTTCCTGGCCAATTTCCCTGGCCGAAGCACCAGCCACAACGCCCCCGCAATCAACAACCCGCCATACAGATGTGCCATCGACAACGGCTCATCCAGCAGCAACGCGCCCCACAACACGCCGAACGGCGGAATCATGAAGGTCACGGTCATCGACTTCACCGGGCCAATGGACGTCAGCAAACGGAAGTACAGGATGTAGGCAAACGCTGTGCACACCAGCCCCAGCCCCAGCAGCGACAACCACACAGGCCAACCGCCCCAACTGACCGGTGGATGGCTGATGGCACTCCAGGCAAACAGCGGCAGCAGAAACAGCGTGGCCCCGAGCATGCTGCCCAAGGCGGCCAGGCGACTGTCCAGGCCACCCCGTTGATCGAGCCAGCGCCGTGCCAAAAAGCCGGCAAAGCCATAACAGGTGGTCGCCAGCAGGCACGCCAGCGCGCCCATCAGCAACTCCATGTCGAACGCCACCGGCCCTGCGCGGGTCAGGATGCCAACGCCGAACAAACCCAGGCACACCCCGGCGATTTTCGACGGTGTGAGGCGCTCACTGAAAAACAGCCCGCCAATCAGCACGCCCATCAACGGCGTCGTGGCATTGAAGATCGCCGAGTAACCCGCCGGCAGCACCTGGGCTGCCACCGAATACATGGTGGCGGGAATGCCCGAATTGATCACGCCCAGCAACAGAACCGTCTTGAACTTGCCCTGGAAATCCCAGCTCACCCGCATCATGGCGAGGATCACCAGCAGCCCGGTGGCGGCAATCGACACCCGGAAAAAAGCCGTAGGAAGGGTGCCGATTTCCGGCGCGATAATCCGCATGAACAGAAAGCTTGCGCCCCAGATAGCGGCCAGCACCAACAGGTGCAGGGTGTCGACAGGTCTCACGGGAAAACTCCTGTTTGATAAGGGCGGCAGTGTTGCCCACCGACCTGCCTGACACAATCGCTAATACATGTTTTTACAGGACGAAACGGGTCACCAAACCATTGAGGTCCACCGCCAAGCGCGACAGTTCCTGGCTGGCCGCCGAGGTCTGGGTGGCACCGGCGGCAGTTTGCGTCGACAGGTCCCGAATGTTCACCAGGCTGCGGTCCACTTCACGGGCCACCAGGGCCTGTTGCTCGGCGGCGCTGGCGATCACCAGGTTGCGCTGGCTGATCTGCGAGATCGCCGCGGTGATTTTCTCCAGTGCGCTGCCGGCGCTGTTGGCCCGCTGCAAGGTCTGGCCGGCGTGTTCGGCGCTGCTGTTCAAGGCGCCGACGGTGTCCTGGGTGCCTTGTTGGATACCGTTGATCATCTGCTCGATTTCTTCGGTGGAGTCCTGGGTGCGTTGTGCCAGGGAGCGCACTTCGTCCGCCACCACGGCAAAACCGCGACCGGCCTCGCCTGCGCGGGCTGCCTCAATGGCGGCATTGAGCGCCAGCAGGTTGGTCTGCCCGGCAATCCCGCGAATCACTTCCAGCACCTTGCTGATGTCCTGGGCTTGCACCGCGAGGCCTTCGGCCTTGGTCGAGGCGCCGAGCACTTCGTCCACCAGGTTCTGGATCGAGCTGATGGTTTCGCTGATCTGGTAGTGGCCGTGCTTGCTGTCTTCGTCGGAGGCCTTGGAGGCTTCGGCGCTGGACACCGCATTGCCCGCCACTTCATCGACCGCCGCGCTCATCTGCGTCACGGCGGTGGCCGCCTGTTCGATCTCATCGTTCTGCGCCTGCAGGCCACGGGTGCTCTGCTCCATCACCGAGCTCATCTCTTCTGCCGCCGATGCCAACTGCTGCGAGGATTCGCTGATGCCCCGGATGGTGTCCTGCAGGTGGGTCTGCATGGTGGCCAGGGCGGTGAGTAACTGGGCCGCTTCATCCTTGCCTTCCACGATGATCGGCCGGCTCAGGTCTCCGGACGCGATGGTGCGGGCCACCGTCAGTGCCTGGCCAATGGGCGTGGTGATGCTGCGGGTCAGCAGCCAGGCCAGCAACAAGGTGGCCAGCAGGGCGGTGAGGATAATGGTGCCGACTACCCATTGGGCGCTGGTGTACATCTGGGCCGCTGATTCTGCTGCGTCCTCCACACCTTTCTGGTTGAAGGTGATCATGTCTTCCAGGCTTTTATTGAGGACCGTGCCCTGAGGTGCCAGGCGGCTGTTGAGCAGGTCCATGGCGTTTTGCTGTTGGTCCTGGTCGACCATTTGAATCATCTGGGCGACGATCGTCATGTAGCTCGCAACGTTGGCTTTCAACTGCTTGAGCATGTCGCGTTCTTGCTCGTTGCTCAGCAGGGCTTCGTGGCGGTTAAGCAATTCTTCAAGGTCAGCGCGCTGGCGGGTGATCAGGTTTTTGCTGTTGTCCCGCACTCTGGACTCGTCGGTGGTCAGCAAGCGCAACGCTTCCAGGCGGATGCTGGCGACATAGGCGGCGCTGTCGTGAATGTTCTCAATACTCGGCATCCACGATTCTTCGATGATCAGCGCGCTTTCCCGCAGCTTGGCCATCTGGCCCAGGCCAAACAGGCCGACCACAATCAAAAGACTGGCCAAAACCCCAAAACTCAGACTGGCACGCAGACCGATCCGCATATTCCTCAATGACATCTCAATGCTCCTTGGGCGATTAGAACCTGTTCCCGGATCGGTCTTCTGACCTTGTTAGGGTGGGAAAGGGCGCGCTATATAGCAAAGAGCCATCACTCTTGTAATCAGGGTTTCCCTTACGTTGGATCCAATGCGCAGAGAAGGGGAGAGGCCCGTTGCGGTAGAGCAAAGACTCGGATTTTCCCGAGGAAACCCGGGTCAGGCCCGTGGTTAAAGGACTTCAGCTCGAGCGCTGAATGAGGCGGAGATGACTTGCAGGTGTTTTTATTGACCGAATGGTCGAACTATTAAAATTGAAAATAAATGTACAAAGTGAACAAAGCTGTACAAGGGTGAACGAAAAATGACCCTTCTCCTGTTCCTGCACACTGGCTAAGCTCAGCTCATTCCAAATGCCCGCAGAGGTTTCCCAAATGCCGCAGCAAACGCCAGCGCTCGACATTGCGCAGATGATCCTCGACGGCTTCGACGACTACCGCGAGCACTTCCGCCAGATCACCGATGGCGCCCGGGAGCGCTTCGAAAAGGCGCAGTGGCAGCAAGGGCAGACGGCTTCGGCTGCGCGCATCAACCTGTATGAAGACAAGGTCAGTGAGGTCACGGCGCGGCTGCGGGCGGCCTTCGATGAGGCCGTATTGCTCGACATTTCAGTGTGGCCGCTGGTGAAAAGCGCCTACATCAGCCTGATCGACCTGCGGTTTGACGATGAGCTGTCCGAGACCTGGTACAACTCGACGTTTTGCGGCCTGTTCAGCCATGACCTGATCAGCGATGGCTGCATGTTTATCCACACCACCCGGCCCAGCCTGCGCCGTGCCCGGGCGGCGCAAACCCGCACCTATAAGCCGGCCGGCAAACTGGCGGGCATGCTGGAGCAGGTTTTTGCCGACTATCGCTTCAGTGAACCCTACGCCGACTTGCCCGCCGACCTGCGCCGGCTGGAAGCGCAATTGCGCGAAAACCTGCCGGACTGGGTCTGCAAGGACCCGGACCTCAACGTCGAACTGTTTTCCTCGGTGCTGTACCGCAACAAAGGCGCGTACCTCGTAGGGCGTATCTACACCCGCGATGAGCAATGGCCGCTGGTCATCCCGCTGTTGCACCGGGAAGGACGGGGCATCCAGATCGACGCGCTGATCACCGACGAGGCGGATGTGTCGATCATCTTCTCGTTCACCCGTTCCTATTTCATGGTGGACGTGCCGGTTCCGGCCGAGTTTATCGGCTTCCTCAAGCGCATCCTGCCGGGCAAGCACATCGCCGAGTTGTACACCTCCATCGGCTTCTACAAACACGGCAAATCCGAGTTCTACCGGGCGCTGATCAACCACCTCGCCACCACCGATGACCAGTTCATCATGGCCCCGGGCGTGCGCGGCATGGTCATGAGCGTGTTTACCCTGCCGGGCTTCAACACCGTGTTCAAGATCATCAAGGACCGGTTTTCGCCCTCGAAAAACGTCAACCGCGCCACCGTGATCGAGAAGTACCGGCTGGTGAAAAGTGTCGACCGGGTCGGGCGCATGGCCGACACCCAGGAGTTCGCCGACTTCCGTTTTCCGTTGAGCAAGTTCGAGCCCGAGTGCCTGGCCGAGTTGCTTGAAGTCGCCGCCGGTACCGTCGAAGTGGAGGGCGACACGGTGCTGATTCGCCACTGCTGGACCGAACGGCGCATGACCCCGCTCAACCTCTACCTGGAAAACGCCAACGAAGCCCAGGTGCGCGAAGCCCTGGAAGACTACGGCCTGGCGATTAAACAACTGGCCGCGGCGAATATTTTCCCGGGCGACATGCTGCTGAAGAATTTTGGCGTCACCCGTCACGGTCGCGTGGTGTTCTACGACTACGACGAAATCTGCTACCTGACCGAGGCCAACTTCCGTCATATCCCGGCGCCACGTACGCCGGAAGATGAAATGGCTTCCGAGCCTTGGTATTCCATCGGCCCACTGGATGTGTTCCCGGAGGAATTCCCGCCGTTCCTGTTTGCCGATTCCGGCCAGCGCAGGCTATTCGATGAACTGCATGGCGAGTTGTACAACGCCGACTATTGGAAAGGCCTGCAAGAGGCGATTCGCGCCGGCAAGGTGATTGATGTGTTTCCCTACCGGCGCAAGGGCCTGGACAACGAATGAGGGAGCGCGTGGCGGCGCTTTTCTGCGACAATCCGCCCCCTGCATAAATAGACGACCTTTGCGTACCTGATGACTGACCAAGCGCCCGCTATCGACCAACTGCTGAAAAACCTCGATCACGCCATGCTCGCCGACCGCCACCGCTTGCGGCGGCAGCTGCTTGAGCTGCGCAAGAAACCCGATGAGGAAAAACTTGCGCAGTGGGTGACGCGGATGCAGGCCTCCTGCGCCCAGGTGACGGCGCGGCGCGCCAGCCTGCCGGTGATTCGCTACGACGACAGCCTGCCGATCGCTGCCAAGCGCGACGAGATCAAAGAGGCGCTGCTCAAGCATCAGGTGTTGATCATTGCCGGTGAGACCGGTTCGGGTAAAACCACGCAGTTGCCGAAAATCTGCCTGGAAATCGGCCGTGGCCAATACGGCTTGATCGGCCACACCCAGCCACGGCGGATTGCGGCACGCAGCGTGGCCAGCCGGGTCGCGGAAGAATTGGCGACACCGCTGGGAGCGCTGGTGGGCTATCAGGTGCGGTTTGAGGACCAGAGCGATTCCAACACCCTGATCAAGCTGATGACCGACGGCATCCTGCTGGCCGAAACCCAGAACGACCGCTACCTCGAACGCTACGACACGATCATCGTCGACGAAGCCCACGAACGCAGCCTGAACATCGACTTCCTGCTGGGCTACCTGAAAACCCTGCTGCCGCGTCGCCCGGACCTCAAGGTCATCATCACCTCGGCCACCATCGACCTGGAGCGCTTTTCCAAGCACTTCGACGATGCGCCGATCGTCGAGGTGTCGGGCCGCACGTTCCCGGTGGAAACCTGGTACCGCCCGCTGACCCTGGAGCAGGACGAGGAGGGCAACCGCGTCGAGGATGACCTGACCGTCGACCAGGCGATTCTCGCCACCCTCGATGAAATCGCCGCCTTCGAGCGCAGCGAGCGCAAGAGCCCCGGCGATGTGCTGGTGTTCCTGCCCGGCGAGCGCGAGATTCGCGATGCGGCCGACATGCTGCGCAAGGCCCAGCTCAAGCACACTGAAATCCTGCCGCTGTATGCGCGCCTGTCACCGGCCGAGCAGCAGCGGATTTTCCAGTCGCACCCGGGCCGTCGTGTGGTGCTGGCGACCAACGTCGCGGAAACCTCGCTGACCGTGCCGGGCATTCGTTATGTGATCGACAGCGGCACCGCGCGGATCAGCCGCTACAGCTATCGGGCCAAGGTCCAGCGTTTGCCGATCGAGGCGATTTCCCAGGCCAGCGCCAACCAGCGTAAAGGCCGGTGCGGGCGCGTCGAGCCGGGGATTTGCGTGCGCCTGTTCAGCGAAGAAGACTTTATCGGGCGCCCGGAATTTACCGACCCCGAGATTCTTCGCACCAACCTCGCGGCCGTGATCCTGCAGATGCTGCACCTGCGTCTGGGGGAAATCACCGACTTCCCGTTTATCGAGCCGCCGGATGGCAAGGCGATCAGCGACGGTTTCAACCTGCTGCAAGAATTGTCGGCAGTCGATCGCAACAGCCAACTGACGCCGCTGGGCCGCCAGTTGGCACGCTTGCCGGTGGACCCGCGCATGGGCCGCATGCTGCTGGAGGCCGCCAAGCTTGGCAGCTTGCAGGAAGTACTGATCGTCGCCAGCGCCATGTCGATCCAGGACCCGCGCGAGCGCCCGCCAGAACGCCAGCAAGCCGCCGACCAGGCCCACGCACAATGGAAGGACGCGGATTCGGACTTCGCCGGGCTGGTCAACCTGTGGCGCGGTTTTGAAGAACAGCGCCAGGCATTGACCGCCAGCCCGCTGCGCAACTGGTGTCGCAAGAATTTCCTGAATTACCTGCGCCTGCGGGAGTGGCGTGATTCCCACCGCCAGTTGAGCCTGATCTGCCGCGACATGCAGCTGACCGTCAACAAAGAACCGGCGGACTTCCCGAAACTGCACAAGGCGGTGTTGTCCGGCCTGCTCAGCCAGATTGGCCAGAAAACCGAAGAGGGCGATTACCTCGGCGCGCGTCAGCGGCGTTTCTGGATTCACCCTTCGTCGGGCATCGGCAAGAAGCGCCCGCAATGGCTGATGACCGCTGAACTGGTGGAAACCACCAAGCTGTATGCGCGGATGGTGGCCAAGATCGACGCCGACTGGATCGAGCCGTTGGCCGGGCACCTGATCAAGAAAAACCACTTCGAACCCCATTGGGAGAAGAAGCGCGGCCAGGTGGTGGCGTTTGAGCAGATCACCCTGTTCGGGTTGATCATCGTCGGTCGCCGGCCAGTGCATTACGGGCCGATTGACCCGGTGACGTCCCGCGAGCTGTTTATCCGTGAAGGCCTGGTGCGGGGCGAAATTCAGTCCCGGGCCCGGTGCCTGACGGCCAACCAGCAACTGCTGGAGCAGCTCGATGAGCTGGAAGCCAAGGCCCGCCGCCGCGACATCCTGGCGGACGAAGAAACCCTGTACGCCTTCTACGATGCGCGCCTGCCCGCCGAGATCCACCAGACGGCGACCTTCGACAGTTGGTACAAGGTCAACAGCCAGAAAGACCCGCAACTGTTGATCATGCGCGAAGAAGACGTGCTGGCCCGGGAGGCCAGTGAAGTCACCGCCGCCCATTACCCCGACACCTTGCACCTGGGCGACCTGGCACTGGCCTTGAGTTACCACTTCGAGCCCAACCACCCCCGGGACGGCGTGACCCTGCGCGTGCCGGCACCGCTGTTGCCGGCGCTGCCGCCCGAGCGCCTGGAGTGGCTGGTGCCGGGTGTGATCGAGGCCAAGTGCATTGCCCTGGTGCGCAACTTGCCCAAGGCCCTGCGCAAGAACTTCGTGCCGGTGCCGGACTTCGTCAAGGCGGCGCTGCAGCGTATCGAGTTCGGCCAAGGTTCGTTGCCCCAGGCATTGGGGCGTGAATTGTTGCGCATGACCGGGGCACGGGTCAGCGATGAAGCCTGGGCCGAGGCCGCGCAGCAGGTGGAAAGCCACCTGAAGATGAACCTGGAAGTGGTCGACGGCCAGGGCAAGTTCCTTGGCGAAGGCCGCGACCTGGCCGAGCTGACCGCCCGTTTCGCCGAAGCCAGCCAGGCCGCGTTGGCCGTGCCGCAGACCGCAAAAAGCCAGCAGCCGGTAGAGGCCAAGGTGTTCGCGGCGGTGGCCGAGAAAACCCAGCAAAACATCGCCGGGCTGTCGATGACGGTTTATCCGGCATTGGTGGAAGAAAATGGCACGGTGAAAGAGGGGCGTTTCTCCACTGCCGCCGAGGCCGAGTTCCAGCACCGCCGGGCCTTGCAGCGCCTGTTGTTGCAGCAATTGGCCGAACCGGCGAAATTCCTGCGGGGCAAGTTGCCCGGCCTGACCGAACTGGGGCTGATGTACCGCGAGCTGGGGCGTATTGAAGCCCTGGTGGAAGACATCCTGTTGGCCAGCCTCGACAGCTGCGTGCTGGAAGGCGAAGCCAGCCTGCCGCGTGACGGCGCCGGCCTGGCGGCCCTGGCCGAGCGCAAGCGCGGCAGTTGGACCGAGCATGCCGAGCGTCAGGCGCGCTTGACCCTCGAGATCCTGAAACTGTGGCATGGCTTGCAAAAACGCTTCAAAGGCAAGATTGACCTGGCCCAGGCCGTGGCTCTCAATGACATCAAGCAGCAACTGAGCAACCTGGTGTATCCCGGTTTTGTGCGGGAAACCCCGGCTCAGTGGTTCAAGGAGCTGCCGCGTTTCCTCAAGGCCATCGAGCTGCGCCTGGAGAAATTGCCGAGCCAGGTGCAGAAGGACCGGGTCTGGAGTACCGAACTGGGCGGCCTGTGGAGCCAGTATCAGAACCGCCTGAACAAACACGCCCAGGAAGGCAAGCGCGACCCTCAACTGGAGCTGTATCGCTGGTGGTTGGAGGAATATCGGGTGTCGTTGTTTGCCCAGCAATTGGGTACCAAGGTGCCGATTTCCGACAAGCGTTTGAGCAAGCAATGGAGCCTGGTCGAAGCGTGACCACAATCCCCGGGACAGGCGCCTGTCGAGCAAATGGCGCCAAATCCCGGGCTTTATGGCAAACTTCGCGGTTATAAATGCCGGGATCGTCGAGTTGGGCTGGTGCAGCCGTGGCGCGATGGAATAAAGCGTTTCCAGTTTGAAGGCCGCTGGGCGGCATAAAACTACTTACGGTTTGGTACGACGGTACCAATACCCTTCTGCCTGAACAGATTTAGAGGAACGACCGTGCATAACGTCGTCATCAGCGGCACAGGCCTGTACACCCCGGCCAACAGCATCTCCAACGAAGAGCTGGTGCAGTCTTTCAATGCTTACGTGCAACAGTTCAACCTGGATAACGCCGCCGCCATCGAACGGGGTGACGTGCAGGCCCTGACCGAATCCAGCGCCGCCTTTATCGAAAAGGCCTCGGGCATCAAGAGCCGCTTTGTCATGGACAAGGCCGGCATTCTCGACCCGCAGCGCATGGCGCCCCGCCTGCCCGAGCGCTCCAACGACGAGTGGTCGATTCTCTGCCAGATGGCCGTCAGTGCTGCCGAGCAAGCCTTGCAGCGCGCCGGCAGGACGGCCGCCGACATCGATGGCGTGATCGTCGCCTGTTCCAACCTGCAGCGGGCGTACCCGGCGATTGCCATCGAAGTCCAGGAAGCGCTGGGCATCCAGGGTTTTGGCTTTGACATGAACGTGGCCTGCTCGTCGGCGACTTTCGGCATCCAGAACGCTGCCAACAGCATCCAGTTGGGCCAGGCCCGGGCGATCCTGATGGTCAACCCGGAGATCTGCACCGGCCACCTGAACTTCCGCGACCGTGACAGCCACTTCATCTTTGGCGACGCGGCCACCGCTGTGATTCTGGAGCGCGCTGACCTCGCCACGTCCGAGCATCAGTTCGACGTGGTGAGCACCAAGCTGCTGACCAAGTTCTCCAACAACATCCGCAATAATTTCGGCTTCCTCAACCGCGCGGCGGAAGAGGGCATCGGTGCCCCAGACAAGCTGTTCGTGCAGGAAGGCCGCAAAGTCTTCCGTGATGTCTGCCCGATGGTCGCCGAGTTGATTGGCAAGCACCTGACGGAAAACCAGCTGAATGTGGGGGATGTGAAGCGCTTCTGGCTGCATCAGGCCAACCTCAGCATGAACCACCTGATCGTCAAGAAACTGCTGGGCCGCGAGGCTTCGGTGGAAGAAGCGCCGGTGATCCTCGATACTTACGCCAACACCAGCTCGGCGGGCTCGGTGATTGCGTTTCACACCTACCAGGACGACCTGCCCAAGGGCGCCGTGGCGGTGCTCAGCTCGTTTGGCGCGGGTTATTCGATTGGTAGCGTGATCCTGCGCAAACGCTGATCATGTTTTGAAATCGAGGTCTTGAATGGCAGCAGCGGACGACGCGCACCTGCTTGAACGATTGCTCAAGGGCGAGCAGCGGGCCTACAAGGAAATGGTCACCACCTACCAGAGCGCCATGCGCGCCGTGGCCTATGCCATCGTCGGCCAGCGTCATGCCGATGAGGTGGTGCAGGACGCCTGGCTCTCGGTGGTACGTAACCTGGCGAAGTTCGAGGGGCGCTCCAGCCTCAAGACCTGGCTGCTGACCATCACGGCCAACTCGGCAAAGGGCCGCTACAAGCAAAATCGCCGGGAAGTGCTGCTCGATGACTTGCCGTCGCCCCACGGCACCATCGGTGATGATCGCTTTGTGCCCGATGATGGCCACTGGGCCGTCGCACCGTTTGCCTGGCACCAGGACACGCCTGAAGCGTTGCTCACCGAGGACGAACTGCGCGAATGCCTGGAGCACACGCTGGCGAGTCTTTCCGAGTTGCAGAGCAGCGTATTGCTGCTGCGGGAACGTCAGGGCCTGGAATTGGAAGAGATTTGTAATCTTCTGACACTATCGCTCTCCAATGTTCGTGTGCTGCTGCATCGGGCACGGCTTAAAGTCTTCGCCACGGTGGAGCATTTTGAGGAAACCGGCGAATGTTGACCTGTAAGGAACAAGTGGCGCGCTCCAGTGACTATCTCGATGGGCAATTGACCTTTCGCGAGCGCCTGTTGGTGCGCCATCACCTGATGTTCTGCCCCAACTGCCGGCGGTTTATCCGGCAGATGCGCTTGATGCAGGCGACGCTGAAGATCCTGCCCGAGCCGCCAATCGCTGATGTCGACGCGTTGGCCGAACGCCTGGCCGCCGAGCGCTCCCGCGACCAGTAGTACCCGTCACTTTTCACACAAAAGCGAAGCCCGCATCGATAAACGATGCGGGTTTTTTTTTGCTCAAAAAATAACCAAGATGAAAAATATTTCACTTTTCTCGGCTGTTTTTACATTTTGCAACATCTGCCATTTTTACCACTTTAAAGCGCTGGAGCCTTGATTTGCGTGGGCTTTGGCTTATTTCGAATGGCTATTAAAAAGTTCCTGAGTAACAAAATCTTTATGTTCCAGCAACCCGGCTGAAATATCCCCTCGCCAAGATCGCCCCCCAACACGAGCGGCTCTAAACCGCGTGTTTTGCCAATGCACAAGACCATCAATTAGGGGAATTCTTCGATGATCCGTAAGCACTTCGCCGGTTTCGCGGCCAGCGCCCTGGCCCTGGCTGTCACCGCCCAGGCTTTCGCTGGTACTGTCACAACTGACGGCGCCGATATCGTTGTCAAAACCAAGGGCGGCCTTGAGGTTGCAACCACCGACCAGAATTTCAGCTTCAAGCTGGGTGGTCGTTTGCAGGCCGATTACGGCACGTTTGATGGCTTTTACACCAAAAACGGCAACTCGGCCGACGCCACGTATTTCCGACGCGCCTACCTCGAATTGGGCGGCACGGTGTACAAGGACTGGAAATACCAGATCAACTACGACTTCTCCCACAACTCCGGCAACGCCGATGATGGCTACTTCGACGAAGCGTCCTTCTCGTACGTAGGCTTCAAGCCGGTGGTGATTCGCGCCGGTCGCTTCGACCAGGACTTCGGCCTGGAAAAAGCCACCAGCTCCAAGTGGGTCACCGCCATCGAGCGTAACCTGGGTTATGAAGTCGCCGATTGGGTCAACTCCCACGAAAACGGCATGGGCCTGCAAGTCAGCGCCGTGGTCGCCGACATGGCCTACCTGTCCTCCAGCGTTTCGTCCAAAGACATCAACGACAAGAACGGCAAAGGCGTGAAGCAGTTCAACGGCCGAGCCGTGTTTGCGCCGATGCACGACAGCGGCAACGTCTTGCACCTGGGTGTGGACGTGGCGGTGCGTGACCTGAAGGACACCTCGTTCGACTCGCGAATCCGTCCTCGCCTGGACGCTCGCGGTGTTGCCACCAACGGCGGCAACGATGCCGGCGCCAACGGTAACCGTGCGACCTTCGGCGGTGGCGTGGGGCTGGATTCCGGCAACCTGACCGCGAATGACGCCTACGACACCGACACGGTGTTCGGCGGTGAGTTTGCCTTCGCTCGCGGCCCATTGTCCCTGCAGGCCGAATACCTGAACCGCAAGATGAAGGCCGACAGCAGCGCTTATCAGGACGTGAAGGCCACGGGCTTCTACGGCCAGGTCGCCTACACCCTGACCGGCGAGTCCCGCGTCTACAAACTCGACGGCGCCAAGTTCGACACCATCAAGCCGGAGAACAAGCAGTTCGGTGCGTGGGAAGTGTTCTACCGCTACGACAACATCAGCGTTGATGACAAAAACGTTGTGCGTAACAGCGCGACCCGTGAAGTGGGCGACGCCAAGGCCAGCCTGAACACCATCGGCGTCAACTGGTACGCCAACGAAGCGGTGAAGATCTCTGCCAACTACCTCAAGGTCAGCACTGACAAGATCCAGAACGCCAATGGCGACGACAGCGGCGACGCCATCGTAGCCCGCGTGCAATACGTGTTCTAAGCAACCTGTAACACCGCTCCAATGCGCTTTTTCTTCATCCGTTAAAGCGCTCCTCATTTGGTTTGCCCCGCCGCTTGGCGGGGCTTTTTTTATGGGGCGGATAACCCCAAATGCCCACCGGAACTGCGATACTCGCCACGTCTGCCTGTGGTCACCGTCGGGGAATGGGATGCCGTTACAACGTTTGAATAGCCTGTCCGAGATTGCGCCCGATGAATGGAATGCGCTGGTCCCCGTAGATCAGCCGTTTCTGCGCCATGCGTTCCTCAGCGCCCTGGAAGACAGTGCCAGCATCGGCCCGCACTCCGGCTGGCAGCCGGAGCATTTGCTGCACTACGAAGGTGGCCGGCTGATTGCCGCGTTGCCCAGCTACCGCAAATGGCATTCTTACGGCGAATACGTGTTCGACCACGGTTGGGCCGACGCCTGTGAGCGTGCCGGTATCGACTACTACCCGAAATTGCTCACGGCAGTGCCCTTCAGCCCGGTCAGCGGCCCGCGCTTGCTGGCTGCTCGCGCTGAGGACGGCTTCGAATTGCTCAAGAGCCTGCCGGGTTATCTGGAGATCGAAGGTCTTTCCAGCGCTCATATCAACTTTACCGATACGCTGGCAGACACCGCACTGGCCCAACAGCCGGGTTGGTTGCAACGCCTGGGCTGCCAGTTTCATTGGCAGAATCGCGGTTACCGCGACTTCCAGGACTTTCTCGATGCCTTGAGTTCGCGCAAGCGCAAACAGATGCGCAAGGAGCGCGAACAGGTGGCGGGGCAGGGGATTGAGTTCGAGTGGTTGCAAGGCCATGAACTGAGCGAAGCGCAGTGGGATTTCGTCTACGCCTGTTACGCCAATACCTACGCTGTGCGTCGACAATCGCCCTACCTGACCCGGGCGTTTTTCAGCCTGCTGGCCGAGCGCATGCCCGAGGCGATTCGCGTGGTGCTGGCCAAGCAAGGCTCACGGCCGGTGGCCATGGCGTTCAGCCTGATCGGCGGCGACAGCTTTTATGGTCGTTACTGGGGCTGCCTGGCGGAGTTCGACCGGCTGCATTTCGAGACGTGTTTCTATCAAGGCATGGACTACGCGATTGCCCACGGTTTGCAGCGGTTCGATGCCGGTGCCCAGGGCGAGCACAAGTTGATTCGCGGGTTTGAGCCGGTGATTACCCGCTCCTGGCATTACTTGCGCCATCCGGGATTGAAGACGGCGGTAGCGGATTTCCTCGAGCGCGAAAGCGTGGGAATCCTGGCGTACGCTGAAGAAGCGAGAACAGCCCTGCCTTATCGGCAGGGCTGAACCCGTTGGGCTCAGGCGGTTTCTTCCTTGCCCAGCCATCGATAAGTGACACCGCCGATTACCGCACCGAGGATCGGCGCCAGCCAGAACAGCCACAGCTGCTGGAGCGCCCAACCGCCGACAATCAGCGCCGGGCCGGTACTGCGGGCCGGGTTGACCGAGGTGTTGGTGACCGGGATCGAGATCAGGTGGATCAGCGTCAGTGCCAGGCCGATGGCGATCGGCGCCAGGCCTGCCGGAGCGCGGCGGTCGGTGGCGCCGAGGATAATCAGCACGAACATCGCGGTCATCACCAGCTCACACACAAACCCTGCCGCCATTGAATAACCACCGGGCGAATGCTCGCCATAGCCATTGCTGGCGAGGCCAGAGGCCAGTTCGAACCCTGGCTTGCCGCTGGCAATGAAGTACAGCAGTGCGGCGGCGATGGTGCCGCCGATCACCTGGGACACGATGTAGGCGGGTAACTCCCTGGCCGGAAACCTTCCGCCCACGACCAGCCCCACCGAAACGGCCGGGTTCAGGTGACAGCCGCTGATATGCCCGATGGCAAATGCCATGGTCAGCACCGTGAGCCCGAACGCCAGGGCCACACCGAGCAGACCGATTCCGACGTTGGGGAACGCTGCGGCCAACACCGCACTCCCGCAGCCGCCCAACACCAGCCAAAACGTACCCAGTCCTTCCGTAACGGAACGTTTGAACAGTGACATGAACACATCCTTAGTAGATTTCTCTATCTGATTAACGGGTCTGTGGTGCATCCCTGCTGCCTTAAATCAGGGCCCTCCTGGGGCCTGATTGCAGTACAGCAGGATTGTGTCGCAAGACCAGTGAGATGGAGAAAACTGTCAGAATTGTTCGGAATTGAGGGTGCAGTTAACCAACGGAATCAGTCTATTCCGACGAAGCCGCCGGTCTGGTGTTGCCAGAGTCGCGCATACAGGCCGCCGTGTTCGAGTAATTGGGCATGGCTGCCGCTTTCGGCAATCTGGCCTTTTTCCAGCACCACCAGCCTGTCCATTCTGGCAATGGTAGAAAGCCGGTGCGCGATGGCAATCACGGTCTTGCCCTGCATCAGGGTTTCCAGGCTTTCCTGGATCGCCGCTTCCACTTCCGAGTCCAGCGCCGAGGTGGCTTCGTCCATGATTAGGATGGGCGCGTCCTTGAGCAGTACCCGCGCAATAGCGATGCGCTGGCGCTGCCCGCCGGAGAGTTTGACCCCGCGCTCGCCGACGTGCGCGTCCAGGCCGGTGCGGCCCTCGGCGTCCGACAGCAGCGGGATGAACTCGTCGGCGCGGGCCTTCTGCACGGCGGCCCAGAGCTCTTCATCGGTGGCGTCCGGTTTGCCGTACAACAGGTTGTCGCGGATCGAGCGGTGCAGCAACGAAGTGTCCTGGGTGATCATGCCGATCTGTTCGCGCAGGGTTTCCTGGGCGACTTCGGCGATGTTCTGGCCGTCGATCAGGATGCGTCCGCCTTGCAGGTCGTACAGGCGCAGCAGCAGATTGACCAGGGTGGATTTACCCGCGCCGGACGGCCCGATCAGGCCGATTTTTTCACCCGGTTTAATGTCCAGGTTCAGGCCGCTGATGATTCCGCTCTTCTTGCCGTAGTGGAAGTCCACCTGATCGAAACGCACCTCGCCATGGGGCACTTCCAGGCGCGGGGCATTTTCCCGGTCGGTCACTGCCAGCGGTTGGGCGATGGTTTTCAGGCCGTCCTGCACCATGCCGATGTTTTCGAAAATGCCGTTGACCACCCACATGATCCAGCCGGACATATTGACGATACGAATCACCAGGCCAGTGGCCAGGGCGATGGCGCCCACCGAAATCAGGGATTGGGTCCACAGCCACAGGGCAAGGCCGGTGGTGGTGACAATCAGCAGGCCGTTCATGGTGGTGATCACGATGTCCATGCTGGTCACGACACGACTGGCCAGTTGGGTTTTCTCGGTCTGCTCGACGATCGCTTCCCTGGCGTAGTTCTGCTCGAAATTCGTGTGAGCGAACAGCTTCAAGGTGGTGATGTTGGTGTAGCCGTCGACAATTCGCCCCATCAGTTTGGAGCGGGCCTCGGATGAGATGACCGAGCGGTCCTTGACCCGTGGCACGAAGTACCGCAGGGCCAGGCTGTAGGCGATGATCCAAGTGATCAGCGGGATCATCAGGCGCCAGTCGGCTTCGGCGAACAGCACCAGGGCGCTGATGGCGTAGATCGCCACGTGCCAGATCGCATCCACGGCGGCCACCGCGGAGTCGCGCAGGGAGTTGCCGGTTTGCATGATGCGCTGGGCAATGCGCCCGGCGAAGTCGTTCTGGAAGAAGTTCAGGCTCTGCTTGAGCACATAGCTGTGGTTCTGCCAGCGGATCAGGCTGGTCATGCCCGGGCTGATGGTCTGGTGCACCAGCAGGTCATGCAGGGCGCCGAAGATCGGGCGCAGCAGCAGGGCGACCACGGCCATCCAGATCAGCTCATTGGCGTGAATCTGGAAGAAGTTGGCGGGCGGCGTGCCCTGGGCCAAATCGATGATGCGGCTCAGGTAGCTGAACAGCGCCACTTCGATCAGCGCGCCGATCAGGCCCACCACCAGCAAGGCGGCAAAGCACGGCCATACCTGGCGCAGGTAATAGACGTAGAAGGGCAGGACTTTATCGGGAGGGGCCGCGCTGGGAGCGTCGCGGAAGATGTCGATCAGTTGTTCAAAACGACGATAGAGCATTAGGTCTGACGCCCGCGCGGCGGGCTCTCCTGTTCAAATGCGCGCGGTGCCTGGCGGGCACCGCGCGAAACTCCCTGTAGCCTTCAGTCGATGCGCTTGGCCGACTTGATCAGGACAGGATCGATTGGCACGTTCTGCATGCCTTGTTTGGTGGTGGTTTGCGAGTTGACGATGATGTCGACCACATCCATGCCCTTGACCACTTTGGCGAACACCGCGTAACCGGCATCACGGCCCGGGTCGAGGAAGGCATTGTCTGCAACGTTGATGAAGAATTGACTGGTGGCGGAGTTCGGGTCGTTGGTACGCGCCATCGACAGGGTGCCGCGCACGTTATGCAGGCCGTTGCTGGCTTCGTTCTTGATCGGTGCTTCGGTCGGCTTTTGCGACATTTGCTGGGTAAAACCTCCGCCCTGCACCATGAACCCCGGGATCACCCGGTGAAAAATGGTGTTGGTGTAGAAGCCCTTGTCGACATAGGCCAGGAAGTTCTTGGTGCTGATCGGGGCCTTGACCGGGTCCAGCTCGATTTCGATGTCGCCATTGGTGGTGGTGATCAATACGTGAGGTGCCTTGGCGGGCTCGGCCGCCATCAGGTTGGCAGCGAACAGTACGGAACCGGCAAAGAAGGCGATTTTTTTCAGCATGGGTCAGTGATCCTGGGTTGTGGTTTCGACTGTCTTGAGAAAATCGAGCAGGGTGTTATTGAAGTGTTCGGGTTGGTCCAGCGGCGTGGCATGGCGGGAATTCTCGATCACCACCAGTCGCGCATCGGGCAGCAGTTTTACATAGATTTCTTTCTGCGCCACGGGGGTGTAGTCGTGGTCGGCGCTGATGACCAGGGTTGGACAGGCAATTTTCGACAGTTGTTCCTGTACGCCCCAGCCAACAATGGCGTCGAAGCTGGCGAGGTAAGCACGTTTGTCGTTTTTTGCCCAGCGTTCGGTCATCTTGCGCCGCAGTTCGGCCTGTTCGGGCTTGGGAAACAGCAGGCTGCCCAGGGCTTTGCCGATGGTGTTCAGGCTGAGGATACGCGCCAGGCTCCAGCGCCTGGCCCACTGCCAGTAATCGCCGGCTGTGCGGACCTTGACCTGGGGCGCGCTGTTGACGATGCACAGGCTCTTGAGCATCTGCGGCTCATCCACCGCCAACTGGAAGGCAATCATGCCCCCCATGGACAGGCCCACCACGTGGGCCGGCGGCAGTTGCAGGTGTTCGATCAAGGCCACCAGGTCGGCGGTAAAGCCTGGGATGCTGTAGCGTTCCCGGGGCTTGTCGGAGCGGCCGTGGCCGCGTACGTCGATCACCACCAGCCGGTAGTGTTGCGACAGTACCGGCACTTGCAGTTCCCAATCCACACAACTGGAGCCCAGGCCGTGGATCAGGATCAGCGGCGCGCCATGGCCATATTCCTCGTAATGCAGGGAGCAACCTTCATGTTCGAAATAAGCCATGGAAACTCCTTGTTCAGGCTTGTTGCGGTGCGGCGAAAGGCGCGTCCAGTGGGGCAGTGTCGAAGGTGCGTAGCAACTCGACGAGAATCTGCGTGGCCGGGCCGAGGGGTTTGTCCTTGTTCGAGTAAAGATAGAAGGTCGGGTTGCGGCTGCCCCCCCGTTCCAGGGGGAGCAGCTTGAGCAGGCCTTCCTTGAGTTCGCGTTCGATCAGGTGCCGGGGCAACCAGGCAAAGCCCAGGCCGCTGCTGACGAAGGTGGCGGCGGTGGGCAGGCTGCCGACGGTCCAGCGCTGTTCGGCACCGAGCCAGCCGACGTCCCGTGGTTGCTGGCGGCCGGAGTCGCGGATCACCACCTGCATATGGCTTTCCAGGTCCTGGAAGCTCAGTTCACGGTGCAGGCGATGCAACGGATGATCGGGATGGGCCACGGCGACAAATTCGACGTCGCTCATTTCCGTGCCCAGGTAGCCCGGAATGATGAAGCCGCTGATGGCGAGGTCGGCCATGCCGTCCATCAGCAACTCCTCCACGCCGGACAGCACCTCTTCACGCAGGCGCACCCGGCAACCACGGCTTTGCGGCATGAAGGCGGTGAGGGCGCGCACCAGGCGGGCGTTGGGGTAAGCGGCATCGACCACCAGCCGCACCTCGGCTTCCCAACCCTGTTCCATATGGTGGGCCAGGTCTTCCAGTTGGCTGGCGTTTTTCACCAGTTGCCGGGAGCGGCGCAGCAGCACTTCGCCGGCTTCGGTGAGCACCGCCTTGCGCCCGTCGATGCGCAGCAGCGGTACGCCGAGCTGATCCTGCATGCGGGCCACGGTGTAACTCACCGAGGACTGCGAACGGTGCAATGCTTCGGCGGCCTGGGCGAAGCCGCCATGGTCGACCACGGCTTGCAAGGTACGCCATTGATCGAGGGTAACGCGGGGCGCTTTCAAGATGAGCTCCTCTTGTCCTAAGCTGGCGGTCCTTATTGGAGACTGCCGAATGAGAAAATTCTGTTGTGTGCTGCTGGCGCTGCTGCCGTTGAGTGCGTTTGCATTCAGCACCGATGTGACGAAAGACATTCAGGGTGTGAAGATCGATTACAGCGCGTCGGACGTCGACAGCAATATCAGTTCGATCCAACTCACCAACTACGGCGCCAACGACGCGGAGTGCAAGGTCCGCTTTACCAACGGCCCGGAAGCCCCGCGTACTCGCAAGGTCACGGTCGCAGCGGGGAAAACCACCAACACCACGGTCAATTTCAGCCGGGCCATTATCAAGATGCGTATCCAGCTGACCTGCGCACCGAAATAAGGCAAAAGCGGAGCTTTGCGTACAGCAATACTCCGCTTATAAACAAATTTATAGATGGGTTATAGCAGTTTTTTACGCTTTTTAATCGAACGAGCCCTGATTAACCTTCACTCCATCGCCTTACAGCATTTACAGATGGAGCTAACATAATCATGGCCCGTGTTCTGATCATCGAAAGCAGCGCCCGTCAGCAGGACTCAATCTCCCGCCACCTGACCCAACAATTCATCAGCCAATGGAAGGTCGCCCACCCGGCTGACCAGATCACCGTGCGTGACCTGGCCGTCAACCCGGTGCCTCACCTGGACGCCAACCTGCTGGGCGGCTGGATGAAACCTGCCGAGCAGCGCACCGCCATCGAACAGGCTTCCCTGGACCGTTCCAACGAATTGACCGACGAACTGCTGGCCGCCGATGTACTGGTCATGGCCGCGCCGATGTACAACTTCGCGATTCCCAGCACCCTGAAAGCCTGGCTTGACCATGTGCTGCGTGCCGGTGTGACCTTCAAGTACACCGCCACCGGTCCACAGGGCCTGCTGACGGACAAGCGCGCCTTTGTGCTGACTGCCCGCGGTGGCATTCACGCCGGTGGCAGCACCGACCACCAGGAACCGTACCTGCGTCAGGTCATGGGCTTTATTGGCATTCACGACGTCACGTTCATCCATGCCGAAGGGGTGAACCTGGGCGGTGATTTCCAGGAAAAGGGCTTGAACCAGGCCAAGGCGTTGCTGGCCCAAGTGGCGTGAGATGTTAATCGTCAGATAATCGCCCGCTGTTTAGATGGCTCCACGCAACCCTTCAAGTACGCGTATCGAACCTCCCTTTGCACTTTTTGCTCCTGAGTGCTCCCGCCCGACTGACGCTTTTAGCGAGGTCGGGTTTTTTTTGCCTTGAGTTTCGTAAAGGGCCGAAAACCGCTAATGTCGCGCCCATTCAAAATGAGGCGAGCATGGGCTATCTACTTGTTGTGACGCTGATCCAGGCGTTTTCCTTCAGCTTGATCGGCGAATACCTGGCCGGTCACGTCGACAGTTATTTCGCGGTGCTGGTGCGTGTGCTGCTGGCCGGGCTGGTGTTTATCCCGCTGACCCGCTGGCGCTCGGTGGAACCGGCGTTCATGCGCGGCATGCTGGTGATTGGCGCGTTGCAGTTTGGCGTGACCTACGTGTGCCTGTACCTGAGCTTCCGCGTGCTGACGGTGCCGGAGGTGCTGCTGTTCACCATCCTGACGCCGTTGCACGTGACCTTGATCGAAGACGCCTTGAACCGCCGATTCAATCCGTGGGCGCTAGTGGCTGCGTTGGTGGCGGTGACAGGAGCGGCGGTGATTCGCTTTGACCAGATCACCCCGAACTTCTTCATGGGCTTCCTGCTGCTGCAACTGGCCAACTTCACCTACGCCGCGGGGCAGGTGCTTTATAAGCATCTGGTGGCCCGCCATCCGAGCGATCTGCCGCATTACCGGCGGTTCGGGTACTTCTACCTCGGTGCCTTGGCGGTGGCGTTGCCGGCGTTTCTGATGTTCGGCAAGGCCAACTTCCTGCCGGAAGCGCCGTTGCAATGGGGTGTGCTGGTATTCCTGGGGCTGGTCAGCACGGCACTGGGTATGTACTGGTGGAACAAGGGCGCGTGCCTGGTCAACGGCGGCACGCTGGCGGTGATGAACAACCTGCATGTGCCGGTAGGGTTATTGCTCAACCTGCTGATCTGGAATCAACACGAGCCGTTGGGCAGGTTGCTGCTGGGTGGTTTGGTGATTCTGGCGGCGGTGTGGATCAGTCGGCTGGGCCTGCGGTCTTCGGCGCCAATTGCGTCACCAAAAAATCAATGAACGCCCGGGTTTTTTGCGGCACGCGTCGTGCTGACGAATAAACCGCATTGATGGTGATTGCCGGTGCCTGCCAGTCGCACAGCACCGGCACCAGGCGCCCGGTGTTCAGGGCGTCTTCGACGATAAAGTCCGGTAACAGGGCGATGCCCATTCCGGCTTCTGCCGCCTGGGCCAGCAGGTCGCCATTGTTGGCGTGCAACGGGCCGGTGACATTCACCCGCTGGGTTTCCTGGCCCTTGCTCAGTTGCAGGCTGACGCCGCTCTGCAGATACCCATAGTTGAGGCATTGGTGCTGGCGCAGGTCTTGCGGGGTTTGCGGTGTGCCCGCGCGTGCCAGGTAGGCCGGCGCGGCCACCATGATCCGTGGCGCAGGCGCCAGCTGGCGGGCGATCATCGTCGAGTCGGGCATGCTGGCGATGCGTAGGGTCACGTCAAAACCGCCGCGCACCGGGTCCACCTGCTGGTCGCTGAGCACCAGTTGCAACTCGATATGGGGATGCTGTTCATGGAACAGCGGAATCAACCTGCCCAGGCGATGCAGCCCGAACGACATCGGCGCATTGACCCGCAACACTCCGCGTAACTCACCGATGCCGTCCCGGGCCCGCTGCTCAGCCTCGTCCAGGGCAGCCAATACTTCCCGTGCCGCGTCGAAATACTCGGCCCCGGCCTCCGTCAAATGCAGGCTGCGAGTGGTGCGCTGAAGCAATTGCACGCCAATGGCCTCTTCCAGTGCCTGAATCTGCTTACTGACTTTTGAGCGCGGTACGTCCATGGCTCGCGCGGCGGCCGCAAAGCCGTTCTCGCCGACCGTGACGACAAACGCCCGCATGCATTCGATACGATCCATGACTGTCCCTTTTTTGGAATCAATGATTCTCGATTTTAGGTAATTGTCTCGATTTTATCCAGCCCGTAAAGTTACTTCCAAGCCGCCAGCAAAGCTTCTCAGCGGCGCTGAACGCACCCCTTACCGAATCGAAAACATTAAAAGGAAGTCACCATGTCTATTCGCGAATTGCTCAACCCAACCAACTCCACCCTGATCCTGATCGACCACCAGCCGCAAATGGCATTTGGTGTGCAGTCGATCGATCGCCAGACCCTGAAGAACAACACCGTGGCACTGGCCAAGGCGGCCAGGATCTTCAACGTGCCGACCATCCTGACCTCGGTTGAGACCAAGAGCTTCAGCGGCTATATCTGGCCGGAACTGCTGAACGTATTCCCGGACCAGCAGCCGATCGAGCGCACCTCGATGAATTCCTGGGAAGACAAGGCGCTGGTGGCAGCGGTGAAAGCCACTGGGCGCAAGAAGCTGATCATGGCGGCCCTGTGGACCGAGGTTTGCCTGAACTTCCCGGCCCTGGAAGCCCTGGCTGAAGGGTATGAGGTGTACATCGTCACCGATGCGTCGGGCGGCACCAGCAAAGAAGCGCACGACATGTCAGTGCAGCGAATGATCCAGGCCGGCGCGGTACCGGTCACCTGGCAGCAAGTGCTGCTGGAGTACCAGCGTGACTGGGCTCACAAGGAAACCTACGACGCGGTGATGGGCCTGGTGCTGGAACACAGCGGTGCTTACGGCATGGGCGTGGATTACGCCTACACCATGGTGCACGGTGCTCCGCAGCGTCAGCTCAAATAAAGCTGACCTCAACAAAAAACGGCACAACTCAGGTTGTGCCGTTTTTTGTTGTTACATCACTGCCTTTTCTGCCGGCGGCAGGTGACTGGCCCCCAACACCGCCGGCAACATCCCCGCCCGCAAGTCACCGCCGCTCGGCTGTTGGTACAGGCTCAAGCCAAATTCCGGCAGCACTGCCAGCAGGTAATCGAAGATATCGCCCTGGATGCGCTCGTAATCGGCCCACGCAGTGGTGCGGGTGAAGCAGTAGATCTCCAGCGGAATGCCCTGGGCCGTGGTCTGCATCTGCCGCACCATGCAGGTCATATTCGGCTGGATCTCCGGGTGGCTTTTCAGATAGGCCAGCGCATATGCGCGGAAGGTGCCGATATTGGTCATGCGCCGGCGGTTGGCGGACATCGCGGCGACATTGCCCTGGGCTTCGTTCCAGGCCTTGAGTTCGGCTTTCTTGCGGCTCATGTAGTCGGTCAGCAGGTGCACCTGGGAGAGTTTCAGCTCTTCGTCGTCGCGGATGAAACGTACGCCGCTGGCGTCGATGTACAGGCTGCGCTTGATCCGCCTGCCACCGGAGGCCTGCATGCCGCGCCAGTTCTTGAACGACTCGGACATCAGGCGCCAGGTGGGAATCGAGACGATGGTCTTGTCGAAATTCTGCACCTTCACGGTATGCAGGGTGATGTCCACCACGTCACCGTCGGCGCCCACCTGGGGCATTTCGATCCAGTCGCCGACCCGCAGCATGTCGTTGCTGGTCAACTGCACGCTGGCGACGAACGACAGCAAGGTGTCCTTGTAGACCAACAGGATCACAGCCGACATCGCACCCAAACCGGAAAGCAGCAGCAGCGGCGAGCGGTCGATCAGCGTGGCGACGATGATGATTGCGCCAAACACGAACAACACCATTTTCGCCAATTGCACGTAACCCTTGATCGAGCGAGTGCGGGCGTGTTCGGTGCGGGCGTAGATATCCAGCAAGGCGTTGAGCAGCGCGCTTATCGCCAGCACCATGAACAGGATGGTGAATGCCAGGGCGACGTTGCCGATGAACAGCGTGGCGGTCTTGCTCAGGTCCGGCACCAGGTACAGGCCGAACTGGATCACCAGCGAGGGGGTCATCTGGGCCAGGCGGTGGAAGACTTTGTTGTGCCGCAGGTCGTTGAGCCAGTGCAGCGCGGGTTGCCGGCCCAGCAGCTTGACGGCGTGAAGGATGAGGTACCGAGCCACTCGTCCGAGCAACAGGGCGACCACCAGCAGCACCATCAGCGCCAGGCTGGAATGCAGCAACGGGTGCTCGTCGAGGGTGCCCCAGAGGTCTTGGACGTTGAGCCAGAGCTGTTTGATATCCATGGGTAAACGCGATTCTTCTGTAAGACGTGACGGGGCGATTAGAGCATTTAAGTGCGTCAAAGTTGTCCTTGTAGACAAATCCCCTGACAAAAAAGCGCCTGATTAACGCAGTTCGCGTAAAGAAACTCGGCCTTGGCGCCCGAAACCGTTACCCTATGCAGCTGTTTTTTTGTATTTCTTCGAGGTAGCACCCGTGTTTTCCCAATTCGCCCTGCACGAACGCCTGCTCAAAGCCGTGGCCGAGCTTAAATTTGTCGAGCCAACGCCTGTGCAAGCAGCGGCCATCCCGCTCGCGCTCGAAGGGCGTGACCTGCGGGTGACGGCTCAAACCGGGAGTGGCAAAACCGCCGCTTTCGTCCTGCCGATTCTCAACCGTCTGATCGGCCCGGCGAAAGTCCGTGTCAGCATCAAGACCCTGATCCTGCTGCCGACCCGCGAGCTGGCCCAGCAGACCTTGAAGGAAGTGGAGCGCTTCTCGCAGTTCACCTTCATCAAGTCCGGCCTGATCACCGGCGGCGAAGACTTCAAGGTCCAGGCCGCCATGCTGCGCAAGGTGCCGGACATCCTGATCGGTACCCCGGGCCGGATGATCGAGCAACTGAACGCCGGTAACCTGGACCTCAAGGAAGTTGAAGTGCTGGTGCTCGACGAAGCCGACCGCATGCTCGACATGGGCTTTGCCGACGACGTGCAGCGCCTGGTGCAAGAGTGTGTAAACCGCCAGCAGACCATGCTGTTCTCGGCCACCACCGGCGGTTCGACCCTGCGCGACATGGTCGCCAAGGTCCTGAACAACCCTGAGCACCTGCAGGTCAACAACGTCAGCGACCTGAACTCGACCACCCGTCAGCAGATCATCACCGCTGACCACAATGTGCACAAAGAGCAGATCCTCAACTGGTTGCTGGCCAACGAGACCTATCAGAAGGCCATCGTGTTCACCAACACCCGCGCCATGGCCGACCGCATCTACGGTCGCCTGGTGGCTCAGGAGTACAAGGCGTTCGTCCTGCACGGTGAGAAAGACCAGAAGGACCGCAAGCTGGCCATTGACCGCCTCAAGCAAGGTGGCGTGAAGATCCTGGTCGCCACCGACGTTGCTGCCCGTGGCCTGGACGTGGATGGCCTGGACATGGTGATCAACTTCGACATGCCTCGCAGCGGCGACGAATACGTGCACCGTATCGGTCGTACCGGGCGTGCCGGCAACGATGGCCTGGCGATCTCGCTGATCTGCCATGGCGACTGGAACCTGATGTCGAGCATCGAGCGCTACTTGAAGCAGTCGTTCGAGCGCCGCACCATCAAGGAAGTCAAAGGCACCTACGGCGGGCCGAAGAAGGTCAAGGCCTCGGGTAAAGCTGTTGGCGTGAAGAAGAAAAAGGTCGACGCCAAGGGCGAGAAGAAGAAAGCCGGCGCCAAGTCGCCGACCAAGCGCAAGATTGCCAACCGTCCAAAGACCGACAACCTGTCGTTGGTCAGCAAGGATGGCATGGCCCCGCTCAAGCGCCGCAAGCCGGAAGCGCCTGCTGCCGAGTAAGGTTTGCGCCACAAAAAAACCGGACAGTGTCCGGTTTTTTTCGCCTCAGTTTTTGGCTTTGGCGGCCGCCTCGTCCATTTCCTTGAGGCGCTGGTCGATCAGTTGGCACTTGTCGGGCAGGTCTGCGCTGGCGGTTTCCAGCTTCATGTTCTGCAATTCCTCGTTGATCTCCTTGGCCTTCTCCGGGTTCTGTTGGGTGAGCTTGGTCACCTCCTTGGCCAGTTGCTCACGTTTGGCGGTGGCTTCTTCAAGCGTGCAGGCCCAGGCGGGCAGGGCGGCGAGCAGCGTGGCAGCGACGGCTATATTCAGCAGGGTTTTCATGGTTCGGACCTCCTTGGCGATGATGTCCGGTTGAGGGCTCCGAACGCTTAAAAGTTCAGCGAAATCGCGCCTGTCCGCTAGGCTGAACGGCAACGGGTCCGGCATGTCACACCTTGGAAGGGCCTATATTCGTGTGCCTTCAGGAGGAATCAGGATGACGACTTACGATTGGGATTTGATCGAACGACTGCTGCATGAGGTGCAGAACGGTGGAGCCAGCTTCGCCCCGCGCAAATATGCCGAGGAAGAAGCCGCCAAAAGGGCTGCCGCTGGTGAGCCCATCGGTAATCTCGATGAGTTTAAAAAGACCGCAGCGGATTACGAGGGATTGTTGTTCACGCGCGGCTTTATTGAGTCGCGGTCAGAGGAAGAGTGCGGCAATGGTGAAAATTTCAAATTGACCCTGCGCGGCTCACAGCTGCTGAGCCTGATCGACAGCTGCATCCCTGGCAATAATCACCCGCGTGAGGTGCTGGACGAGCAGGCGGATGCGCTGGATCCGGCGACGTTCGATGAAGTGGCTTCGAAAGCACAGATTGCCTGATGACTATGGGGTGCCAGCCTTCAGGCATTTAAGGGCCTTGAAGTCGCTGCGCACCTTGTCGATCTTCTGCGTCAGCTTCTGGCGCTGCTGCACGGTGCTTTCCGCCATCAGGTCGACGATCAGGCTGCGGGCGGCGGTTTCGGTCTGGGCGTAGGCCTGGCGATACTCCGGCGTCCACAGGCTTTCGCGGTCCACCAGTAGTTGCTCGATCTTGCTCGGGAAGTCGCTGCTGTGGCGGTCCTTGACCGCTGCGATAAACAGCGCCTGCCAGTGGGCACGGTTACCAATCCATTGCCGGTTCTGCTCGCCGAGGGCGATCGACCAGGCGGTGACGCGATTCTGCTGGCTGGCGCTTAACGGCCCCAGCCATGCATCCAGTCGCTTGTTCATGCGCTCCGCGCGTTCCTTGATCTGCTGTTCGAGGGACGGTTTCAGGTACTCGTCCTGACGCTTGCGCAGGTCTTTGGCGAATGCTTGCTCCATGTCTTGTACTTGCTGGTCATCGAGCCCCTGCAATAATTCGACCGCGGACGGCGTGATTGTACGGGCGCTCTCGGCAATCGCTTGCTTGGCCTCGGCCGTACGGGTTTGCAGGGCGGCGTCAGTCACCTGGTCGTTGTCGACCATCTGTTGCAGGCGGTCGAGCCAATCCAGGTAGCCCGGCAGTTGTGTGGTGCAATGCCAGGCCAGGTGTTCCTTGAGTTTGTCGTTGAACCAGCTCTTTTGCCCGGCGTTCATGTCCAGGTAGTCGCTGAGGGTCCAGGGGATGATCACATCCAGGTTGCGATAGGCCAGGCCCACCCGGTTGCAGCCGGCAAGCACCAGGCTGAGGGTCAGCAACATCACCAGAAGTTTTAAGCGACGCAGCATGAGCGAGTCCTTGCGCAGACGAGGTTATTGCATCTGAACCCGCCAGTGCCGCGACAGTTCAGCCCATCAATAAAACGCCCGCTCGGCTTTTAAGGTCAATAGGCCGTCGCATTGCGAGTTGTGTCCGGAGTAAGCCGAGCAATCGCCGCCGCTGAGGCTCGAGTCGCTGTAGATCAGGTTCAGGTCGACGCCCATCCACGGTCGGGAGAATTGCACCGACCAATCGCTGAAGCTGCGGATGGAGCTGCCATCGGCGACCGAGACCGGGGTGCCCAACTGGTGGGTGGTGTACTTCATGCTGACGCCAATGCCGAAGGGCTTGGTGCCGCCCAGGTCGGCGAACAGGGTGCTGTCTTGCCGGTCCGGGTCGTTGCTGAAGGAGGCGCCGAAGCGATTGCCCAGCAAGGTCAGGCCGCCGTAGAACTCCTGGCTGTCGAGTGGGCTCAGCTTGGGGTAGCTGTAGTGAATCATCCCCAGTTCATAACCCAGGGTCTGGTCAAAGGGACGCTTGAAGCCCAGGTAGGAGTCAACTTCCAGGTTGCTGGTAGGGGAGATGCCCATGCTCGGTGAGAATTGGCCGAGGTACAGGCCGCTGCCGTGACTCAGGTCGAGGCCGCCGTGGAACGAGTCGCTGCCGGGCGAAGTGGGTTTGACCAGGCCTTGGGCCATGCTGCGACTGGGCGTGGTGCCCAATTTCAGGTCGAAGTCACCCAGTTCACGCTGGAAAACCTGCGCTTCGGCAAGGGGGCTGGCCAACAGGGCACCGGCCAGGAAAATGCAGGATTTGAGCATGCTTCACTCCGTGAAAAGCGAGGAGCAGTAACGGGAAATATCAGGCAAATGCCCGATCTAGACGTGTGCAAGCATACCGGCGATGGTTCACGGATGAAGCCCGTTCGTCGATTGGTGCAAAAGGGGGAGTATCAGAGGGTGTTGCGGGCTCTAGTCCTAGCGCCTTGAAAGGCAAAGCGCATAGGGACCAGGTGTAATGCGCACGTATTACTTTTTACCCAGGGTGATCTGCTTGGACGGGCCGAAAGTCTGGCCGCTTACGCCTTTGGCAATCTGCTGGATTTCGCCGCCCTGCTTGAGGAATGCAGCAATTTGGCTGTTGATCGATTCGCTGGTTTCAACGGCGGGAGCTGGCTTTGCTTTGCTGTTGGATGCTTTTACGCGCATGGCGGCCACTAACCTGTAGAAAATTAACTTGGCCATGCATCGTACATGAAATGCTTGACAATTGCTTGGCAAATATCCCCTGGAATATACGGCGGCTTTATGAATGGCCTGAAATTAATCAGTGAAATACTCACCTAACTCGCTGTTTTAATTAGAAACCCATGGGAGAAATATGGCTTGGGTGCTTGCATAAATCAGGCTGATCATCTGACGAGCGGGGCGGTCCGCGGCAAACCCATGATTTTTCAGGCCTGTGCGCCGGTACACGGGACCGCCGCCGTCAACTCGGGTAGAATGCCGCCCACGCAATGAGGGTATTGGAAATGGCTTTAGTCGGGCGCTACAACAGCTTGCAAGTGGTTAAACACACTAACTTTGGTTTGTACCTGGATGGTGATCAAGAGGGCGAAATCCTCTTGCCCAATCGTTATATTCCCAAAGATATTCCCAGTGAAGATGAAGACTGGCTCAACGTTTTTATTTATCTGGACAGCGATGACAAACTTATCGCGACCACCGAAAAACCAAAAGTACAGGTGGGTGAATTTGCCAGTCTGAAAGTGGTTGAAGTCAACAGCATTGGTGTCTTCCTGGATTGGGGCCTGCCCAAGGATTTGCTGCTGCCTTACTCCGAAGAAAAGCGCCAACTGACCGCCGGTGAATATTGCGTGGTGCACGTCTACCTCGACAAGCACACCAAGCGCATCACCGCCACCGCGCGCCTTGACCGTTACCTGGACAAGACCCCGGCCAACTACAAGGTAGGCCAGGAAGTTGACTTGCTGGTGGCTGAAGCCACCGACATGGGCTTCAAGGCCATCATCAACAACAAGCACTGGGGCCTGATCCACAAGAACGAAGTGTTCAAGTTCCTGCGCCCGGGCAAGGAAGAGAAAGGCTTCATCAAGGAAATCCGCGCCGACGGCAATATCAGCCTGAGCCTGCAGCCGGTAGGTGAAGAAGCTGCGTCCAGCCTGAACTCGAAGATCCTCGCCAAGTTGCGCGAGAACAACGGCACCTTGCCCGTCAGCGATAAAAGCGACCCGGCGGTGATCAGCAGTTTGTTCGGTGTCAGCAAAGGCAACTTCAAGAAGGCCATCGGTGCCCTCTACAAGCAGGGTCACATCGTGATCCACGCGGATCGTATTGAACTAAGCTGATCGCGGTTTGCTCTCCTGTAGGAGCCGGCTTGCCGGCGATAAGGCCCGTGAGCCTTACGGTGATTCTTCTGACGCCATCGCCGGCAAGCCAGCTCCTGCAAGGATCCTATGAATGTCCAGAAAAACCCTCTTCGCCTACCTCGGCACCTTGCTCGCCTTCCTGGTCCTCGACGGCCTGTGGCTTGGCGTTTTCATGGGGCCGACCTACAAAGCCCTGCTGGGCCCGCTGATGCTCGATCAGCCGCGCCTGTTCCCCGCGGTGGCGTTCTATCTCCTCTATGTATTCGGTTGTGTGGTGTTTGTCGTCCTTCCCGCTGTAACGAGCGGCGGCTGGCAACGTGCCGTTCGGCTTGGCGCATTGCTGGGCCTGGTGGCCTACGGCACCTATGACCTGAGCAATTGGGCAACCTTGCAGGGTTGGTCCGCCGGGTTGGCCGTGATGGATATTGCGTGGGGCACTTTCCTCAGCGCGGTTTGCTGCACCGTGGGCTACCAATGTGCACGCAGGGTGCACAATTGATTGTGTACAGGATTGATCTGCACCATCCCTGAGCGAACCTGCACCGTTTAGTCATCTTTGTGCCTGTGCATAATTCTCTGAAGACCCACGCCGCAGAGGGATTGTGCCGAGTTTTATTTCTTTGGCACGCATTCTGCTCATCAACTCGTATACAAACCATGCCGCCTCCCGTACGCACTCCCGTCGCGGGTGGCAGGCCGGTATTTACGAGGAGCCCTGCGATGACCGAACAATTGCCCAAAGGCTACAGCCCGCGCCTGTACAACCAGGACCTGGGGCCGCTGCCGCAAAAATGGAACTGGTACAACATCTTCGCCTTCTGGATGAGCGACGTGCACAGCGTTGGCGGTTACGTGTTCGCCGCCAGCCTGTTTGCGCTGGGGCTGGCCAGTTGGCAGGTGTTGATCGCCTTGCTCGCCGGGATTTGCATTGTGCAATTGATCGCCAATCTGGTGGCCAAGCCGAGCCAGCAGGCGGCAGTGCCGTACCCGGTGATCTGCCGGTTGGCCTTTGGGGTGTTCGGAGCGAATATTCCTGCGGTGATTCGCGGTTTGATCGCGGTGGCCTGGTACGGGATTCAGACCTACCTGGCATCCAGCGCATTGATTATCGTCGTGCTGCGGTTTTTCCCACAGATGGCGGTATACGCAGAGCCACATTTTGCCGGCCTGTCGTACCTGGGCTGGTTCGGTTTCCTCAGTCTGTGGACGCTCCAGGCGCTGGTCTTCTGGGCCGGCATGGAGTCCATCCGTCGTTTTATCGACTGGGCGGGGCCCATTGTCTATGCGGTGATGTTTGCGCTGGCAGGCTGGATCGTGTGGAAGGCGGGCTGGGCCAATATCAGCTTCACCCTGGCGGAAAAGTCCCTGTCTGGCTGGCAAGCCTTTGGCCAAATCATCGTGGCGACGGCATTGGTGGTGTCGTACTTTTCCGGTCCGACCCTGAACTTCGGTGATTTCAGTCGTTACTGCCGGACGATGAAGGACGTGCGTCGCGGAAATTTCTGGGGCTTGCCGGTAAATTTCCTGGCGTTCTCCCTGGTCACCGTGGTGATTGTTTCGGGCACCTTGCCGGTGTTCGGCGAAATGCTCCACGACCCGATCGCCACGGTCTCGCGCATCGACAACGATATGGCCGTACTGCTGGGGGCGTTCGCCTTTGTCACCGCGACCATCGGCATCAACATCGTCGCCAACTTTGTCTCGCCGGCCTTTGACTTTGCCAACGTGGCTCCGAGCAAAATCAGTTGGCGCGCCGGCGGGATGATTGCGGCGGTGGCCTCGATCTTTATCACCCCGTGGAACCTGTTCAACAACCCGTTGATGATCCACTACACCCTCGACATCCTCGCGGCGTTTATCGGGCCGTTGTTCGGGATTCTGTTGGTGGATTACTACCTGGTGAAGAAGCAGAAGATCGACGTCGACGCGCTGTTCGACGACAGCCCGAGCGGGCGCTACTACTTTGATGGCGGCGTGAACTGGACGGCGGTCAAGGCGCTGGTGCCCGCGACGCTGGTGGGCGTCGCGATCACCTTCACTCCGGCCTTGCAGGGCATGGCCAACTTCGCCTGGTTTACCGGCTGCTTCCTGGGTGGGCTGTTTTTCCTGGTGCTGGCGCGGCGTGAACAGGTTCGCGCACCTGCGCCGATGGTTGCCGGCTGACCAGCACCGATCCTGCCACTACCAAACCGGCGCCAGCGACCACCAGCGCCGGTTGCAGGCCACCGCTGAGGTGGCTGCTCACCGACGCCAGCAACGGCCCGCTCAATTGGCCGATCGCAAAGCTGGCGGTCAGCAACCCGGTGCTGCGCTGGTAGCCATGGGGGCGACCTCACGCAAGCGGGCCATCACCAACTGCATGCACGCCAGGAATGGCCCGCCGCACAGCAACACCCCCAGCCCCAGGCCCCAACCGTTGCCCAGCAGGCAGGCGAACACCCCGGCCGCTTGCAGCCAAAGGGTTGTCATCAGCCAGCGGCGGGTGGTGTCCGGGTCCTTGCGGCGCAGGCTCGCGACCACCACGCCAATCGCGGCGGCCAAGCCAAAGCAGGGCCAGAACAGGTCCGCTTGCCATGCGCCGTTGAATTGCGCGCTGGCCATCTGTGACAGGAATGTCGCCGGGATGATGTAGCCGAGACCGTACAACACGTAGATCCAGCACAGGTGGGTGATGCTGCCGTTGCTCACCACGTCGGTGTGGCTGGCAACGGGCGAGCTGGCGGCGGAAGGCTTGGGCAGGAACGGCAGGATGGCCAGCAGCATCACCAGCGCGACTGCGCCATACACCAGCCACAAGGTTGCAGAGTCTTGCCCCAGCAGGTTGGAGCCCAGCGCCAGTAACCCGGTCAACAGAATTCCCAGCCCCGGCCCGGCAAATACCAGTGCACCCAGGCGTGGGCGCCCGGCCGCAATGGCCAGTGGCTGGCTCAGGCTGGTGATCATCACCAAGGCCCAGGCGCTTGCCACACCGGTACCAAAGCGCAACAACAAATGCGGCCAGAACCCATGGGCCCAGTACGACGCCAGGGTCAGCAGCACACATAACCACAGCCCGCCGTACAGGCGCCCGCGTACATGGTGATGGCTACGGGCAAATATCGAGTCCACCGCGCCGACGAAGTAACCCAGGTAGTTGGCTGCCGCAATCAGGCCGGCGCCGGTCAAGTCGATCTGACCCTCACTGAGCAAATGCGGCATTTGCGGGGTAAGCGCGAAGCGGCCAATGCCCATGGCCATCATCAAGGCGATAAAACTGGCGAGTAAGCGGATCAGCGGTGACATGGTGGTTTTTCCTGGGGGCAGCAAGTGACCCTCAGGCTAAAGTGGATTGACTTTCTTTAAAAATGAATAATAGTGAGTAACTTGTTCAGTTTTGGAGAATGGTGATGGAGTTTAGTCAATTGCGTATTTTCCAGGCGGTGGCCGAGGAGGGCTCCATCACCCGTGCTGCCGAGCGTTTGCACCGGGTGCCGTCCAACTTGTCGACCCGGCTTAAACAGATGGAAGAACAGCTGGGCGTCGAACTGTTCGTGCGCGAGCGCCAGCGCTTGCAGCTTTCTCCCGCAGGCAAAGTGTTGTTGGACTACAGCGCACGCCTGCTGGCCCTGCATGACGAAGCCCATGGCGCGGTGCAAGGCGGGCAACCGGCCGGTGACTTTGTGCTCGGCAGCATGTACAGCACGGCGGCGATTCACTTGCCCAAGCTGTTGGCGCGCTACCACAAGGCGTATCCGATGGTGAACCTGCAGGTGCAATCGGCCCCCAGCGGTGAGTTGCTGGAAGGCTTGATTACCGGGCGCCTCGACGCCGCGCTGGTGGACGGGCCGTTGACCCTGGCCACCCTGGATGGCGTGCCGCTATGCGAAGAGCGCCTGCTGCTGATTTGCGAAGCGGACCACCCGCCCGTGCGTGGTCCGCAGGATGTTGCCGGCCGCTCGGTGTTCACGTTCCGACGCAGTTGTTCCTACCGGGCGCGGCTGGAAGCGTGGTTTTCCCACGACCGTGTGGCGATGGGCCGAGCCATCGAGATTGAGTCCTACCAGGGCATGCTGGCTTGTGTGATCGCCGGTTCCGGGGTGGCGTTGATGTCTGAATCGATGCTCGACAGCCTGCCGGGCAAGGACAGTGTGTCCATTCATCCGCTGGCCGAGCCTTTTGCCAGCGCCACCACCTGGTTGATGTGGCGCAAGGGCATGCTCGGCGCTAACCTCAATGCGTGGATTGACCTGCAGCAAGAGGGCAAGGTGGCACTGGAACCCTTAACCCGAGCGATTGCTTGAACGATCCGTCAGGATTTTGATCAATTCAGTAATAGTTCGTTGTGGTTTCGTTCAAGCAATCCGTAGGACTTAAGACTACTATCTGTAGGAAGCGGCCACAGAATTCCAGCCGCTCGGCATTACCCCAAGGGGGCACCATGAAAGAGAAACTGCAAAACTGGCTGCACGACCTCGGCGTCGCACTCGGCTTGATCGAGCCACCGCTGCAACCGGTGCCAATTCGCACCGATGACGAGCAGCGTCGGCCGCGTCGCAGGTAAGTCCTGAAAGCGCCCAAACCCCCGGTGTTTGGGCGTGGTCTGAAGCGGTATAAATTTATGTGGGAGCGGGCTTGCTCGCGAATACGGTGTATCAGTGAACTTTGCACTGACTGACGCAGCGTATTCGCGAGCAAGCCCGCTCCCATATTTGTTTTGTGCACTTGCAAAAAAAGGCTGATGTCAGGAAAGTTTTCGAAAAAGCTATTTGATCATTTCGCGGAAATACCTGAGTAGTCCGAATCTGTGCACGTCAGTCATGCTTTGGCGTTCTAGTGTCGGAAGTAGACTACTTGTTTGTCAGAAGTATCTGGCTTATTCAATTCTGAAGATAAGCGTAGGTTGAGTTCCGTTAGGAAAAGATTTGTATCGTTTGCATTTCCAGAACCCCAACTTTATTGAACTCCCCTTGAGCACGTCAGAATTGTTGGAGATAAAGCTATGATGCTTTCTTCCGCCCCGCCAGTCGCTGCGTCACTCATCGCCATCACCGAAAATATTTTACATATCGCCCCTGCGTCCAGAGGCTGGAAGGCTGACGCGCCCAGCAATGTAGTGTTTTTCCCGCCGACATTAACCAAGCAAGCGCTGCTTATGCAGATCGGACTGTTGCGTCCATCAACGATCATAGTCGGTGACCAGCCTATTGATGCAGATGTCATTGACCAATGGCGTGTATCCCACCCATTTGGAAACCTCTGTCTGGTCCGCAGAGGGACGAGCCTGGATAAGATTCGATTGGATCTGTGCGCCTCTAACAACATTCAAGTGATCAATACGCCGGGGGTCAACTCGCCGCATGTTGCCGCTTATATTGCACATTGGCTGACCCTGGCCGATGGCTCTCTCCCCGATGATATTTGTGTGCTGGGATACGGCAATGTTGGAAAAGAACTCGTCAAGTTATTACTTGATCGAAATCCGACTGTTCGGATTAAGGTGTTGGTTCGGCCCGGTCAAGTATCGGACGCTATCGGCAAAGTCTTTTCCGACACTAAAGTGTCATTTGTCGTGGACTGGTTCGAAGCGTTGAAGGGTGCCGATGCAGTCGCCTTATGCTTGTCCCTGAATGATGAATCTACTCATCGTATTGATCGGGCCCTTATTCAATGTATGCACAGGCAAGCTCGCCTGGTCTGTGTCGCCAAGCCGGATGTCTTCAGCGATGATGCTTTGCAGGCCCTGGCTACGGCAGAAGGTATCCAGCTGGTATTGGACTACGGTCCCAGGACACTGGACGCGTTTCGCAGGCGTACAGAAGCACTCGGCTGTAGTGTCTACGCCTGGTGCAAACCGGCAACGCTTACGACACAGGCGGCAACCACCGAAGCCTGCCATGGCGACCTTGACTATGCCGTCTCTGTTCAACTGAGCCTGGTGGCCTTGCGCAGCCTTGTCAGGCGCAAACTTGCACATTCATTGATGATCCCCACTCAGCAGGCACATGCCGGTTCACCGCGCGTGTCGATCATCGGCAGGGGTATCAACGGCCTGCTCCAGGCCGTGATGTTCCGCCTGGCGAATTATCAAGTCATCGTTTACGGAGGAACGCAGGCGCGCGACGGCGCCAGCCATAACAGGGTGAACATGCGCCATCTGTCAGCAACGGAGACGACGGCAAAGCCGCTACGCAATGGTTATCTGACGCCCGGAAATCAGTATTTGGCCGTTGAGTGCAATCGTGCAGGCATTGAGTTGTTTGAAAAGCTCCTCGCCGACAACCCGTCCCTCGCACCATTCGCGCGGTCGCGGATTGTACGAGCCTACGCGGACGACGCCAGTGGCGTAGAGGCCGCGATCCGCGAACAGTGCGATATCGAAAACAGGCCGTGGCCCAGTGGCAAGCCGGGCAATGAGCTTGCAGAGATCAGCCAGCCGCAATTCCAGGCAAGTTATGGAATTCCAGGGATCAGCCGGGCTATTGAGGTATCGGGCTACGATCTGGAGTTTGCTCATCTAATGGATGAATTAGTGGCGCTTTTGCAGCGCTCCGGGGTGCAGTTCCTGCCCCGGAATTTGAGTCCGGTCCAGATTGCTGACCTGAGCAGAGAACACTTCGTCGTCACGGCCATGGGGGTAGAGGAACCCGAGGTGTTCGCGATCGTTGGCTGGTTTTTCAAACTGCGTGCGGTGGGGAATGAGGGTGTCGAAATGCGCGGACTCAAGCTGCAGTACGACCTGCCCATCGGCGTCATGAATTGCCGCTTGGACGGAGACTTTATTCTTGTCTCCGGTGGTCGGGTTCCGCCCGATTCGATGCAGGAACATAAGGAAGAGGTACTGGCGGCTTGCCTGACGGCTGTGGCTCGGCACTTTCCAGTGTCCTACCGCAGCGCGATCGAAAGTGGCAACTTGCAGGTTATTGAATGTGCCCGGCCCGGCACCGCAGATGGACTTTCAATCGTTTATTGGTCCGCGTACAACCGAATTGTCGCGGGGGCAACTTATGCCGGGGGTACAACCCAGGGATTGGTATGGGCTTCTTTGGTTCAGGAAGTCATTCAGGCAAGGGCGCCGGCGGTTTCGGTAATGTGGGAATGAAAAAAAACGGGTGCGACATCCGACGTCGCACCCGCTGAAGAAAGCTGCTTTCAACTATTCGTTCAGATCGCCCGAGCCGCAACAGCCTCCGGACGACGGGACAGCAAGCTCACCACCACAAAACTCACCAGGCCCACGCCCAGGCTGTAATAGATCGGGGTATTGGCGTCCAAACCGTCCTTGATCATGAACACCAGCGCCGTCACAAAGCCCAGGGTCATGGACGTAATCGCCCCGGAGGTCGTCGCGCGCTTCCAGAAAATCGCCCCGATCAGCGGGATCAGCATGCCGCCCACCAGCAGGTTGTAAGCCAGGGTCAGCGCGCTGATCACATCGGTTACCACCAGTGCGATACCCAGTACGGCAATCCCCGTCAGCAGGGTAAACAGACGGTTGATCTTCAGGCTCGACTGTTTACCGCCCCGCAGGCGCGGCAGCAGGTCTTCGGTCAATACGGTGGACGCGGCAAGCAAGCCGGCGCTGGCGGTGGACATCATCGCGGCCAGTGCAGCAGCAATCACCAGGCCACGGATACCGTCCGGCAGCGAGACTTTGACGATGGCAGCAAACGCGTTGTTGACGTTGTCCAGGTCCGGGATCAGTACGTGGGCGGCCATGCCGATCAGCGCACAGGCCAGGCCGTAGAGGATGCAGTAGAAACCGGCGAAAGTGCCTGCGTACTTGGCGACCTTTTCGTCACGGGCGGTGAACACCCGTTGCCAGATGTCCTGGCCGATCAGGATGCCGAAAAAGTAGATCATGAAGTAGGTGATGATGGTGTCCCAGCCAATTTCGGTGAAGCTGAAATTCGACGCGGGCAGCTTCGCCACCAATTCATCCCAGCCGCCGACGCGGTACAGGCAGATCGGCAGCAGGATAAACATCAGGCCGACGGTCTTGATCACGAACTGCACGATGTCGGTCAGGGTCAGCGACCACATGCCGCCGATGGTCGAGTACACCACCACCACGCCACCGCCCAGCAGCACCGAGATCCAGAACGGCAGGCCGAACAGCACTTGCAGTACGGTGCCGATGGCGAGGATCGAGGTCACGCCGATCATCAGCGCGTAAGCCAGCATGATCACCGCACTGGCCTGGCGGGCCATGGGGTTGTAGCGCTTTTCCAGGACCTGGGTCACGGTGAAGATTTTCAGTTTCAGCAGCGGCTTGGCCAGGAACAGGTTCAGCGCAATGATCCCCGCACCCAGGGCGGCGCACAGCCAGAAACCGGAAATGCCATGCACATAACCCAGGCGCACGGTGCCGACGGTGGACGCACCGCCCAGCACGGTGGCCGCCATGGTGCCCATGTACAGCGTCGGGCCCAGGTTGCGGCCGGCCACCAGGTAGTCTTCATGAGTCTTGGCCCGGCGCATGCCGTAGTAGCCGAGCACCAGCATGCCGGCGGCGTAGATGAGGACGACGAATAGATCTAAAGCCATGACGGCGAGTCTCCGATTATCTTTTTTATGGGCGATCAGGCGGCGGTTTGCAGCGCTGATTTAGCGAGCGAATCCATGCTCTTGCTGCGAGGATCGTTCGGCCCGTAGACGGCAGCCGGTTCAGGGAACACCCGAAGCAGCGTCAGGTACACCAGCGAGGCCAGGCCCAGGGTGACCGGCAAACTGATGTCGATGCCATCGGCGAGGTTGCCCAGCGGCCCGACAAACTGCCCCGGCAGGTTGACGAAGCACAGGCCCACCAGCGCACTCGGGATCCAGGCCCCAAGGCCGCGCCAGTTCCAGCCGTGGCTGAACCAGTAGCGCCCGCCGGTTTCACCGCGGGTGAACACTTGCAGGTCGTCCGGGCAGTAGTAACCCCGGCGCACGATCAGGCCGATGATCATCATCACCATCCACGGCGTGGTGCAGGTGATGATCAGCACGGCGAAGGTCGACACGCTCTGCACCAGGTTGGCGGCGAAACGTCCGATAAAGATGAAGGCAATCGACATCACCCCGATCAGCAGCGTCGCCTTGACCCGCGACAGCAGCCGTGGGAACACGCTGGACATGTCCAGCCCGGTGCCATACAGCGAGGTGGTGCCAGTGGACATGCCGCCGATCACCGCGATCAGGCACACCGGCAGGAAGAACCAGCTCGGCGCCACGGCCAGCAGGCCGCCGACATAGTTGTTGGAGGCGATGTAGTCCGGTGCCTTGATCGCCACAATGGTCGCGGTGGCCAGGCCGAACAGGAACGGAATCAAGGTTGCGATCTGCGCGAACACCACCGCCAGCATGATCCGTATCTTCGAGGTTTCCCGCGGGATGTAGCGCGACCAGTCGCCGAGGAACGCGCCGAAGGAAATCGGGTTGCTCATGGCCACCAGTGCCGCACCGATAAACGCGGCCCAGAAGCCGGTCTGGCCGAGGGCGACGGTGCCGGCGAAGTGGCTGTCGAAAGCGGGCGCGAAGGCGAAGATGCCCAGCAGGAACAGCAGGCTGGCCGCCCACACCGCGATACGGTTGACCCACAGCATGAAGCGAAAGCCGTAAATGCATACCGTCAGCACGAGAATGGCGAACACGCCGTAGGCCAGGCCCAGGGTCAGGTCGGTTTCCGGCAGGCCCACCAGCCGTTTCGCACCGCCCACCAGCGCATCGCCTGAACTCCACACCGAGAGTGAGAAGAACGCGATCGCGGTCAGCAGCGACAGGAACGAGCCGACAATCCGCCCGTGCACACCAAAATGCGCACCGGAAGACACCGCGTTATTGGTGCCATTGAGCGGCCCGAACAGGCCCATGGGCGCGAGGATCACCGCCCCCACCAGCACGCCCAGCACAATCGCCCAGACGCCGGCCTGGAACGACAAGCCGAACAGCACCGGAAAGCTCCCCAGCACGGCGGTGGCGAAGGTGTTGGCACCGCCGAAAATCAGGCGAAACAAATCCTTCGGCCCGGCGGTACGTTCGTGGTCCGGGATCTGTTCGACGCCGTTGGTTTCTATGTTGCGAATACTATTTTCGTTGTTTTTATTATTCATGATCAGCTCCGATCACATTGGCTAAGGGGGCGGCAGCCCTTCCGGCATAGCGGACAAATGTTCGTGACAGGCCAGCCACAGGCCTTCTTTTTGTTGTGTGCGATCACCTTGCCGTTTGAAGACAATGGTCTCGCGTTCCTGGCTAAAGAATTGCTCCCCGTTCATGCGCAGCTCGGTGGCCACGTCATGCACAAATACCGCGACGTCACCTTGCAGGCTGACGAATGCGTTGCTTGAGGTGCAGGACAGCACCTCAAATCCCTCGTCCCGGCGCCAGCTATCCCACAACACCTGGTAGGCGTCGCGACTCAGCAGCGGCTGGGGGAGGGTGTAGAACACGAAGCTGGCGTCGGCGCTGAACGCACCGAAGTAAGCCTCGCGGTCATTGCGGGCGAAGGCCGACACCAGGTCGGCCGCGGCTTTTAATACCTCGGCCTGGTCGCTCATCAGCGGTGCGCCACGCCCGGCAGTACGCAGAGCATTTCGTACAGCAGGTTGGCGCCCAGCAGCGAGGTGTTGCCGGTGGTGTCGTACGGCGGCGAAACTTCTACCAGATCGCAACCAATCAGATCCAGGCCTTGGCAGCCGCGGATGATTTCAATCGCCTGGATCGTGGTCAAGCCACCGATTTCCGGGGTGCCGGTGCCAGGTGCCCAGGCCGGATCGATGCCGTCGATGTCGAAGCTCAGGTACACCGGGCCGCCGCCGACTTTCTCGCGCACTTCGGCCATCAAGGGTGCCAGCGAGTGGTGCCAGCATTCTTCGGCCTGGACCACACGGAAACCCTGCTTGCGGCTCCAGTTGAAGTCTTCGGCGGTATAGCCCTGGGCGCGCAGGCCGATTTGAACAACGCGGTCGCAATCCAGCAGGCCTTCTTCCACCGCGCGGCGGAAGGTGGTGCCGTGGGCGATTTTCTCACCGAACATATGGTCGTTGACGTCAGCGTGGGCATCGATGTGCACCAGCCCGACCTTGCCGTGTTTCTTGTGGATCGCCCGCAGGATCGGCAGGGTGATGGTGTGGTCACCGCCCAGGGTCATCGGGATTACGTTGTGTTCGAGGATCTCGTCGTAGGCTTCTTCGATGATGCGCACGGCGTCCAGCAGGTTGAAGGTGTTGATCGCCACGTCGCCGATGTCGGCAACCGACAGCGAGTCAAACGGTGCAGCACCGGTGGCCATGTTGTAAGGGCGGATCATCACCGATTCGGCGCGGATTTCCCGAGGCCCGAAACGGGTGCCGGCACGCAGGGAGGTGCCGATGTCCAGGGGCACGCCGACGAAGGCGGCATCCAGGCCCTTGGCCGATTGCAAATGGGGAAGACGCATCATGGTGGCGATGCCGGCGAAGCGCGGCATTTCGTTGCCGCCCAGTGGTTGGTGGAAAATCTTGTCCACGGGATTGCCTCATCGTTTTGTTTATTAGAAGCCGATTCTGCGAAATGCACGGGAGGGGAAGAATCGGCAGGGGCAAATACTTAGTTCAGATTTTTCTAAACTAATGGCTGAGGTAAACTCGGCTGCAACTGTAGGAGCTGGCTTGCCAGCGATGCAGGCGCCTCGGTGTAACAGGCGCACCGAGTGGATTCCATCGCTGGCAAGCCAGCTCCTACAGGTTTTGTGTTACTTGGAGATCTTATGGCCAACGCCTTGCCCGACCTGAAACTCCTGCGCATCTTCGTCAGCGTCGTGCGGCACCAGGGGTTCGCCAACGCCCAGCACGAACTCAACCTGTCGACCTCGGCCATCAGCACCTACATGAGCCAGCTGGAAGCCGCGTTGGGCCTGGTGCTGTGCCATCGCGGCCGGGGTGGGTTCAGCCTGACCAGCAAGGGCGAGCTGTTCCATCAGGAAACCCTGCGTCTGTTGGGCGAGCTGGAAGGCTTCGAGCAATATGCCGCCGCACTCAAAGGTGAGTTGCGCGGCACCCTGAAGCTCGGCGTGCTCGACTCCACCGTCAGCGATAAGGCCCTGCCGTTTGCCGAAGTCATCGGCGCCTACAGCCAGGAGCACCCGGCGGTGCATTTGCATCTGTCGGTGATGAGCCCCTACGAATTGCAGCTTGGGGTACAGGACAATCGCCTGGACCTGGCCATCGGCGCCTTCTCCAACCGGATGAGCGGGCTGATCTATATGCCTCTCTACCGCGAACAGCACTGGCTGTATTGCAGCACCCGCCACCCGTTGTTCAACGAGCGGCGTATCCCCGAACAAGTCATCACCCAGCAGCGCATGGTCGGCCGCGGCTACTGGAGCCAGGCCGAACTGGCGCGCCACGGCTTCAAGCACAGCGCCGCCACGGTAGAAAGTATGGAAGCGCAGTTGATCCTGGTGCTGTCCGGCGCCTACATCGGCTACTTGCCGGAACACTACGCCCAGGCCTGGGCCGACAAAGGCGACTTGCGGGTGCTGCTGCCGGCGACCTTTGGTTACCAGGCGCCGTTTTCGATGATCATGCGTCGGGGCCGCAGCCGCGAGCCGTTGATCCAGACTTTCCGCGATTTACTCAAAGCCCAGCTCAACCAGGCCTGAAAACCCATGTCCAGACCCCAATGTTCCCGCTGCCTGCGGCCCACCACCCACTGCCTGTGCGCGCTGATCCCGAGCCTGGAGAGCCGCACCCGCGTGTTGCTGTTGCAGCATCCGAGTGAGGTCAATCATGCATTGAACACCGCGCGCTTGGCGGCCCTCGGACTGGTGAATGCGCAGTTAATAGTGGGAGAGGTATTTGAGGATTTGCAGGTGCTGTTGAATCCACCGGGTTATCAGGCGCGGCTGTTATTCCCCGCCGAGGATGCGCAACCGCTGCAGGCCTACACGCCATCCGACGAACCGTTGCTGCTGGTAGTGCCGGACGGGACCTGGCGCAAGGCGCGCAAGCTGCTGCACCTCAATCCCTTGTTGGCGGCGTTGCCTCGGGTGACGCTGGCAGAAGGTGCCATGTCCCGGTATCGACTGCGCAAGGCGCCTGGGCCCGGGGCTTTGTCGACGGTGGAAGCCATCGTGCAGGCATTGCAGGTGCTTGAAGCGCCCACTTCATTTGAGCCGCTGTTGAAACCATTCGAGGCGTTGATCGAAGGGCAAATTGCCGCGATGGGCGACGAAGTGTTCCAGAGAAACCACGGCCCGGCCTGACTTATTCCATTAAGCGATAAGCACCACACTTTGCGTGATATGGCCCGCCAGTCTTTCCCGGTATGATAGTCGCCCCCGCAGTCTGGATTGCGAATACGCCATGACCTTGCAGTACCCCACCATCGCCGATTGCGTCGGCAACACCCCGCTGGTCCGCTTGCAGCGCCTGCCGGGCAACACCAGCAATACCTTGTTGCTCAAGCTCGAAGGGAACAACCCGGCCGGCTCGGTCAAGGACCGCCCGGCGCTGTCGATGATCACCCGCGCCGAGCTGCGTGGGCAGATCAAGCCCGGCGACACCTTGATCGAAGCCACCTCCGGTAACACCGGGATTGCCCTGGCCATGGCCGCCGCCATCAAGGGCTACAGGATGATTCTGATCATGCCCGACAACGGCAGCGCCGAGCGCAAGGCGGCGATGACGGCCTATGGCGCCGAGTTGATCCTGGTCACCCAGGAAGAAGGCATGGAAGGCGCCCGCGACCTCGCCGAGCGCATGGCCGCCGAAGGCCGTGGCCTGGTGCTGGACCAGTTCGCCAACGGCGACAACCCCGAGGCGCACTACACCACCACCGGCCCGGAAATCTGGCGCCAGACCCAGGGCACCATTACTCACTTCGTGAGTTCGATGGGCACCACCGGCACCATCATGGGCAACTCGCGCTACCTCAAGGAGCAGAACCCCGAGATCCAGATCGTCGGCCTGCAACCGATGGAAGGCGCGGCGATCCCGGGGATCCGTCGTTGGCCCGAAGAGTACTTGCCGAAAATTTATAACTCGGCCCGCGTCGATCGCATCATCGACATGGCCCAGCGTGAAGCCGAAGACACCACCCGCCGGTTGGCCCGTGAAGAAGGCATCTTCTGTGGCGTGTCGTCCGGTGGCGCCGTTGCCGGGATGTTGCGCTTGTCCCAGGAGTTGGAAAACGCAGTGATCGTCGCGATCATCTGTGACCGTGGCGACCGTTACTTGTCGACCGGCATTTTCGACGCGCCCAACTGATGGCCAAGCACGAGAGAGGCCTGCGCTTCCAACCCACGGGCGGCAGCCGGGCCCCACAGATTCCTGTAGGCAAGAAGCAACGCCTGACCATCGAGCGCCTGGCCAACGACGGCCGCGGCATTGTGTTCTTTGAAGGCCGCACCTGGTTTGTAGTGGGTGCCCTGGCCGGCGAAGAGGTTGAAGCGCGGGTGCTGGGCGCCCATGGCAAAGTGGTCGAGGCACGCACCGAGCGCGTATTTACCGCCAGTGAACTGCGCCGCCCGGCACCCTGTGTGCACGCCGGCCGCTGTGGCGGTTGCAGCCTGCAACACTTGCCCCATGACGAACAGCTCGCCCTGAAACAGCGCATGCTCGCCGAGCAATTATCCCGTGTGGCAGGTGTCGAACCCCAGGAGTGGGCCGTGCCGTTGAGCGGGCCGGAATTCGGCTATCGCCGTCGCGCCCGCGTGGCCGTGCGCTGGGATGCCAAGGCGAAGAAACTCGAGGTGGGTTTTCGCGCCGTGGCCAGCCAGGACATCGTCGGGATCGATGATTGCCCGGTGCTGGTACAGGCCTTGCAACCGATCATGCAGCGTTTGCCGAACATGTTGCGGCGTCTGAGCAAGCCTCAGGCGTTGGGGCATGTGGAATTGTTCAGCGGGTCGTCGATTGCCGTGTTGTTGCGGCACATGGCGCCCTTGTCCGAAGCAGACCTGACGATCCTGCAGGAATTTTGTACCTTCCATGAAGCCCAGCTGTGGCTGCATGGCGAGGGCCAGCCGCAACCCTTCGAACCGGACCAGGCCCTGGGCTATCGTCTGGAACAGTGGGATTTGCAGTTGGCGTACCGCCCGGGAGACTTCGTGCAGGTCAACGCCGGGGTCAACGAGGCGATGGTTGCCCAGGCCCTGGAATGGCTGGCGCCAAAGCCCGACGAGCGGGTGCTGGATTTGTTTTGTGGCTTGGGCAACTTTGCCTTGCCGCTGGCCCGTCAGGTGCGGGAAGTGGTGGCGGTGGAAGGTGTGCAAGCCATGGTGGACCGGGCGGCACAGAATGCCGTCAGCAATAATTTGCATAATGCGCAGTTTTTTCAGGCCGATTTGTCCCAGCCTTTGACCGACGCGGAATGGGCCAAAGAGGGCTTTTCTGCGGTACTCTTGGACCCACCCCGCGATGGTGCCCTGGAGGTTGTGCGCAAGCTCGCCACTCTGGGGGCTGATCGCCTGGTGTATGTGTCCTGCAATCCGGCAACGCTGGCGCGGGACACGGTCGAGTTGGTCAAGCAAGGCTACCGGCTAAAACGTGCCGGGATCCTCGACATGTTTCCCCAGACGGCCCATGTCGAGGCCATGGCGTTATTTGAAGCGGGCTAGGATGCCCGTTTAATCCGACTGGCCTGCATCTCCTGGGCCTGTGACCTGCCAGGGAGCGTGCATAAGCTTTTTTTGTAAAGCAGGTCAGCGATGATTTTGACGCACTAAAAGGTGCGTCGTAGGGAAGGTAAGCAAGATGGTACAGGTGAGAGCACACCAGCCGATCAACACCGACGGCAGTATCAATCTCGAGGCATGGCTGGATCATGCCATCAGTGTCGACCCGGCACTGGACCGTGAAGCCTTGAAAGCAGCCTGCGAGTTCGCTCGTGAGTCTGAGCAGCAAGACAATGCGGCCAAGAACCTGTGGGCCGAAGGCACTTCAAGCTTTCGCACCGGGTTGGAAATCGCCGAGATCCTCGCCGATCTCAAGCTCGATCAGGATTCACTGATCGCGGCGGTACTGTATCGCGGCGTGCGCGAAGGGCATATTCAGCTGCCCACCGTCAGCCAGCGTTTCGGCACCGTGGTGGCCAAGCTGATCGACGGCGTGCTGCGCATGGCGGCCATCAGCGCCAGCCTCAGCCCGCGCCAGTCCATGGTGCTGGGCACCCAGGGCCAGGTGGAAAACCTGCGCAAGATGCTGGTGGCGATGGTCGACGACGTTCGCGTCGCGCTGATCAAGCTGGCCGAGCGCACCTGCGCGATTCGTGCGGTGAAAACCGCCGACGACGAAAAGCGCAACCGCGTCGCCCGCGAGGTGTTCGACATCTACGCGCCGCTGGCCCACCGCCTGGGCATCGGCCATATCAAGTGGGAGCTGGAGGACTTGTCCTTCCGTTACCTCGAACCCGATCAGTACAAACAGATTGCCACGCTGCTCCATGAGCGGCGGCTGGACCGTGAGCGCTTCATCGCTGACGTGATGAGCCAATTGCGCACGGAATTGCAGGCCACCGGGGTCGAAGCCGACATCAGTGGCCGGGCCAAGCACATCTATTCCATCTGGCGCAAAATGCAGCGCAAGGGCCTGGCCTTCAGCCAGATCTACGACGTGCGCGCCGTGCGCGTGCTGGTGCCGGAAATGCGCGACTGCTACACCGCGCTGGGTATTGTCCACACGCTGTGGCGGCACATCCCCAAGGAATTCGACGACTACATCGCCAACCCCAAGGAAAACGGTTACCGCTCGTTGCACACGGCGGTGATCGGCCCCGAGGGCAAGGTGCTGGAAGTACAGATTCGCACCCACGCGATGCACGAGGAAGCGGAGCTGGGCGTATGTGCCCACTGGCGCTACAAGGGCACCGACGTCAAGGCCGGGTCCAACCAGTACGAGGAGAAAATCTCCTGGTTGCGCCAGGTGCTGGAATGGCATGAAGAGCTGGGCGACATCGGCGGTTTGGCCGATCAGTTGCGGGTGGATATCGAGCCCGACCGGGTCTACATCTTCACCCCTGACGGCCACGCGATCGACTTGCCCAAGGGCGCCACGCCGCTGGATTTTGCCTACCGCGTGCACACCGAGATCGGCCACAACTGCCGTGGCGCGAAGATCAACGGGCGCATCGTACCGCTCAACTACAGCCTGCAGACCGGTGAGCAGGTCGAGATCATCACCAGCAAGCACGGTACGCCGAGCCGCGACTGGTTGAACCCGAACCTGGGCTACATCACCACGTCCCGGGCCCGGGCGAAGATCGTCCACTGGTTCAAGTTGCAGGCGCGCGACCAGAACGTCGCCGCCGGCAAGACCTTGCTCGAACGCGAATTGGCGCGCCTTGGCCTGCCGCAGGTGGACTTCGACAAGCTGGCCGAAAAGGCCAACATGAAGATCGCCGAAGACATGTTCGCCGCCCTCGGTGCCGGCGATCTGCGCCTGGCGCAGTTGGTTAATCTGGCCCAGCAACTGGTTGAGCCGGAGCGCGGCAGCGAGCAGCTGGAACTGATCCCGCGCAAGGCCACCGGCTACAAGCCTGGCAAGCGTGGCGATATCCAGATCCAGGGTGTCGGCAACCTGATGACGCAAATGGCCGGTTGCTGCCAGCCATTGCCGGGCGACGCCATCGTCGGCTACATCACCCAGGGCCGCGGGGTGAGCATTCACCGCCAGGACTGTGCCTCGGTGTTGCAGCTGGGCGGGCGCGAGCCGGAGCGGATCATCCAGGTCAGTTGGGGCCCGGTGCCGGTGTTGACCTATCCGGTAGACATCGTCATCCGTGCCTACGACCGTTCGGGGCTGTTGCGTGACGTATCGCAAGTGCTGCTCAACGAGCGGATCAACGTGCTGGCGGTCAACACCCGCTCGAATAAAGAGGACAACACGGCGTTGATGTCCCTGACCATCGAGATTCCGGGGCTGGACGCGTTGGGTCGGTTGCTGGGGCGTATTTCCCAGTTGCCGAACATCATTGAGACCCGGCGCAACCGGACACCATGAGTAGCCCGATGTATTCGCTTGAAGATCTGCTGTATTTGATGAACCGCCTGCGGGACCCGCAATACGGGTGCCCGTGGGACATCAAGCAAACCTACGCCACCATCGTTCCCCACACCCTGGAAGAAGCCTACGAAGTCGCCGACGCCATCGAGCGCGGGGATTTCGATCACCTGCAGGGTGAGTTGGGCGACCTGTTGTTCCAGGTGGTGTATTACAGCCAGCTGGCGCGGGAAGAAGGGCGTTTCGAATTTGCCGGGGTGATCGACAGCATCACCCGCAAGCTGATTCGTCGTCATCCCCACGTTTTTCCTACCGGCGACTTGTATGCACCGCTGGATATCCCGCCATTGAGCGAAGAGCAGGTCAAGCTGCGCTGGGAAGAGATCAAAGCCGAGGAGCGTGCGGAAAAGTCCGACGCGCCACAGCAATTATCCCTGCTGGATGACGTGCCCACGGCCTTGCCGGCGCTTTCCCGTGCTGCGAAGTTGCAAAAGCGCGCCGGGCAGGTGGGTTTCGACTGGCCCGATGCGTTGCCGGTGGTGGACAACGTGCGCGAAGAGCTGGATGAAGTGCTCGAAGCCATGGCTGACAACGACCCGGCCGCCATCGCCGATGAGGTGGGTGACCTGCTGTTTGCGGCGGTCAACCTGGCCCGTCATCTGGAAGTCGACCCGGAAGCCGCCTTGCGTTTAGCCAACGCAAAATTCGAACGACGTTTCCGATTTATCGAACAGGCATTGCGCGAGACCCACCGTCCCATAGAAGATTGCACCCTCGAAGAGTTGGACGCCCTGTGGGGCGAAGCCAAACGCCAGGAAAAGAACCTGTCCAGCTGCGGCTGAGCCGTTGCCCAAGTGAGTAAGCACCATGAGCATTTCCCTTCGCGACCAGTTGCTCAAAGCAGGCCTGGTCAACCAAAAGCAGGCCAAGCAGGTCGGCAAAGAGAAACAGAAACAGCAGCGTCTGGTGCATAAAGGCCAGGCTGAGGCCGACGACAGCCAGGCGCGCCTGGCCATTGAAGCCCACGCCGAGAAGGTCAAGCGTGACCAGGAACTGAACCGCCAGCAGCAGGAAAAAGCCGAGGCCAAGGCCCGTGTTGCCCAGGTCAAGCAACTGATCGAAACCTCGCGCCTGCCCAAGCTGACCACCGAGGACTACTACAACTTCGTGGATGACAAGAAGGTCAAGCGCCTGTCGGTCAACACGCTGATGCGTAACAAGCTGAGCAACGGCTCCCTGGCAATCGTCCATCACGGTGGCGGTTACGAGGTGATCCCGCGCGAAGCCGCTCTGAAGATCCAGGAGCGGGCGCCGGAGCGTATCGTGCAGATGAACGTGCTGACCGAAAGCCAGGTGCCGGACGAGGATGATCCGTACGCCGCCTACCAGATCCCTGATGACCTGATGTGGTAAGGCTCTAGAAACAACACTGTGGCAAGGGAGCTTGCTCCCGCTGGGGCGCGAAGCGCCCCCAAAATCCCAAACCCCACTCCCTATAAACACAAACCCCGCTCAAAAGGCGGGGTTTGTGTTTATAGACACTCCAGCTGCGTGGGGCTGGGTGTCTATCGGATTTCAGAGTTTCAGGAGCTTTGCGCCTGGCGTTTCATCTCAAGGGTCTCGAGCTCGTTTTTATAATTATGAGCTTCGGCCTCGTCGTGAAACATGCCGACCAGCAGGTCTTGCTGGTGTACATCCCAGATGTGAATCCCGTGGGCTACTGCTTCGTGGGACATATGTTCATCGTCGCGTTCAGTTACTTTTACAGTCATCTGCTTGCTCCAATCTCTGGTTGATCTGCGGCAAGGCGTCGCAGGCCTTTGTTATATGATTTGTTAGCTTGCTAAGTAAATAACCAGGAATTGCAACACACCTTTACAGAAACTGGAGTAATCCCGCGAGCCCACGGAAACCGCGACATTGCGTCGCAGGGCGCTGAGTTTTATGACAAAAGTTTCATGTTGGCGTCAGGCGACAGGCGAAAAAAAGCCCCGCATACGCGAGGCTCTTTCACTGCATGGCAGATCAGCTGCCTTTGACAGCCTTGCCGTCAACGGTACCGTCCTGCAGCATGATGTTGTATTCCTTGCCGTCGGTCTCGACCTGGCGCAGGGCAACCAGGATGCCGCCCCAGTCCTTGGCAAACCACATTTGGGTAATGCGCTTGCTTTGAGTCGGGTCACGTACGCGTTCGACCTTGATCGCATCGATCGAGCCGGCTTTGGTCTGGACCTTTTCCGGGCCGATCACGCGGAAGTCGTAGGTATCGACATCAGTACCTTCGACGACGTTGTAGCTCATGCTTTTCTTGCCGGCTGCAACATCGCGCTGCAGCGCCAACTGGTAGGTCGACTTGTCGAGCATGCCGCTTTGAAGGGCAACGTTGACCGCGTCCTTGTTTTCAAAGCCGGTGACTTTCTTGGCCGTCTGATCGAAGTCGAGGTTGATCTTCTTCGTCTTGCCCAGGCCGCCGCGCTCGAAGGTGTAGCTCACCGGCTGCAGGGCATCTTTGTCGAAGCGGATCACACTGGTTTCAGTCAGGCTGGCGATCATCATGGAAGCCTTGAAATTCAAGGTCCAGGTGCCGTTGTCATTCTTGGTCAGGCTGCGTTCTGCCGAACCACTCATGGGCAACTGTTTCCAGTCGGCGGTGTAGCTGGCGGAGAAAGGGTGAAGGTCTGCCGCTTGCACGGCAGGCAAGGCGAACAGCGCAAAAGCGAAGAGCAGGGCGCGACGCATAAAGTCTCCTAGGTTCGAATCAAGTGGCCGCTGGCCGCAAGTAACTGACCGTCCAATAATGCACCGTGGTCGCCAAGAATCAACCGCCCCTCAGCGAACCAGCGAACAGCCAGCGGGTAAATCCTGTGTTCCTGGGTGTGAACCCGTTGCGCAAGCGTCTGCGCAGAGTCCGCAGACTCTACCGGAACTACTGCCTGTACGACCAGAGGCCCGCCATCGAGTTCCTCGGTAACAAAGTGCACGCTGCAGCCGTGCTCGGTGTCGCCAGCCTCCAGGGCGCGCTGGTGAGTGTGTAACCCTTTGTATTTTGGCAGCAGGGACGGGTGGATATTCAGCAGGCGCCCGTTGTAGTGGCGCACGAAGTCAGCGCTGAGAATGCGCATGAAGCCGGCCAGTACCACGAGTTTGGGATTGAAGGCGTCGATCAGTTCGATCAAGGCGCGGTCGAAGGCCTCGCGGCCTTCGAAAGCCTTGTGATCCAGGGAGCGGGTGTCGATACCTGCGTCCCTGGCGCGTTGCAGGCCGTAGGCGTCGCTGCGGTTGGAGATCACCGCAGCGATGCGCACCGGGCTGTCGCCGGTGCGCGTGCTGTCGATCAGGGCCTGCAAGTTACTGCCGGTGCCGGAGAGCAGCACCACGACATCACAGGTCTGGGACATCAATGAGCCTTGAGGTTCTTCAGTTCAACCTGGGCAGCGCCTTCAGGGGCGGTGGCGATCTGGCCGATGACCCAAGGCTGCTCGCCGGCTTCACGCAGTACGTTCAGTGCGGTTTCAACGTGCTCTTGAGCCACGCAGATCACCATGCCCACGCCGCAGTTCAGCACGCGGTGCATTTCGGTTTCGTTGACGTTGCCTTTCTCTTGCAGCCAGTCGAAGACTGCCGGGCGCTGCCAGCTGGCCACGTCGACAATCGCCTGGGCGCCTTTAGGCAGCACGCGCGGGATGTTGTCCAGCAGGCCGCCACCGGTGATGTGGGCCATGGCCTTGACGGCGCCGGTGTCCTTGATCAGCTTGAGCAACGGCTTCACGTAGATGCGGGTCGGGGCCATCAGCAGGTCGGTCAGAGGCTTGCCGTCGAGCTGGATGGTTTCGATGTCGGCACCGGACACTTCGATGATCTTGCGGATCAGCGAGTAGCCGTTGGAGTGCGGGCCGGAGGATGGCAGAGCCAGCAGGGCGTCACCGGCTGCGACTTTGGAGCCGTCGATGATTTCGGATTTTTCTACAACACCGACGCAGAAGCCGGCCAGGTCGTAGTCTTCGCCTTCGTACATGCCTGGCATTTCAGCGGTTTCGCCGCCGACCAGAGAGCAGCCGGACAGTTCGCAACCGGCGCCGATGCCGGTAACCACTTGGGTCGCGGTCTCGACGTTGAGCTTGCCGGTGGCGTAGTAATCAAGGAAGAACAGCGGCTCGGCGCCGCACACCACCAGGTCGTTCACGCACATGGCAACCAGGTCGATGCCGATGCTGTCGTGCTTGTTCAGGTTCAGTGCCAGGCGCAGCTTGGTGCCCACACCGTCGGTGCCGGAGACCAATACAGGCTGCTTGTAGCCGGCCGGGATTTCGCAGAGGGCGCCAAAACCGCCCAGGCCGCCCATGACTTCGGGGCGCGCAGTGCGCTTGGCGACGCTCTTGATGCGTTCGACCAATGCTTCACCGGCGTCGATGTCTACACCGGCGTCCTTGTAGCTCAGGGAGGGTTGCTTGCTCATGATCCAGGCCTTTAGGGGGGATTCAGGGGTAACGACCGAATGCGGCGGGTGTACCGAAACCTGAAGTTTCAGCATGGCCTGCCATTGACGGTCTGCGAAGGCGCGCGATTTTATCAGGCTTGAGGGGCAGCGGCCATCCTCGGGCCGACGGGCAGGGGCAATAGCTGTTAAAAAAATCGCTAATCGAGTCGGTCACGGGCCGTATTAAGGTATAGCCTTTAACTCGCTATCGTTATGACAGTACAAAAACTTGCCGAGGCCTTGTGAATGTTTTGCCGGTCGCTGTGGTCACAGCCTTGCTCAACACTGTTCACGCGGTCTGTTCCAACCGCTTATTTTGCCGTTCGGGAATCTTCTTTCATGGGTCTGAGTAAATATTTTTTTGTGGGCTGTTTGTCGTTGGTCAGCCTGGCGAGTCATGCCGAAACCCTCAATGGCCTCTATCAAGTACTTGAGCCGGTCAGCAGTCAGTCTCCTCAGGAGCGTGACCAGGCCACCCAGCGCGCCGTGCAAACCCTGGTGATCCGCCTGACCGGCGACGCGAAGGCAGCCGATGGCCCGGCCCTGGCAGCGATTCGCAAGGACCCGCAACAGATCATCAGCCAGTACGGCTACGACGCCGGCCCTCCGGAAAGCCTGCAAGTGGATTTCGACCCGGTCAGCACCGATCGCGCCTTGCGTGGCGCGGGCCTGGCGCTGTGGGGCAGCAATCGGCCGTCGATCCTCGGTTGGTGGTTGAACGATTCCGTTGAAGGCAGCAGTTTGGTCGGCGATGGCCAGGCCGTCGCCCAGCCACTGCGCCGTGCGGCCCAGCACCGTGGTCTGCCGTTGCGCCTGCCGTTGGGTGACCTGGACGAGCAAATCGTCGCCACCGCGCCAAATCTCGAAAGCCCTGACGCCACGCCATTGCGGGCCGCCTCAGAACGTTACGGGGCCGACGCCTTGCTGGCGGTGCATGCCCGTGAAGACGGTGGCCAATGGTCGGCCAAATGGCGCCTGTGGCTCGGCGATAAAAGCGAGCAGGGCACTGCCACCGGCGCTGACACCGCCGCGTTGGCCGATGCCGTGCTGCTGGCCGTCAGCGAGCGCCTGGCGCCACGCTTTGCGGTCAAGGCCGGCGCTGCCACCAGTGATCAGTTGTTGGAAGTGCAGGGCATGAACCTGGAGCATTACGCGGCCCTCGGTCATCTGCTGGAGCCGTTTGGTGCCCAGCCGGTGCGTGTGGACGGCACTCGCATCGTGTATCGGGTGAACGGCAGTGCCGAGCAGTTGCGCAGCCAGTTGAGCCTGGCCAAGTTGCAGGAAGTCCCGGCAGGCGAAGCTCCGGCTCCGCAGCCGGTGGTGGAAGGTGCACAACCGGCGCCGGTCGAGCCGACGCCGCAGTTACGTTTTCATTGGTAAGCGTTCTTCCTCCTTATATAGAAGCAGGAAGCAAATAACAGACGGAGTGGTATATGGCGGATACGCGTCGTTGGGTGTGGCTTGGCGGGATTGTCCTGCTGTGCGTTTTTGTGTTCCTGCTGCATTCGATCCTGACACCGTTCCTGGTCGCGTTGCTGTTGGCTTACCTGTTCGATCCTGTGGTGGATCGTCTGGAAAAGATCGGCCTCTCGCGTACCTGGGGCGTGGTGGCGGTGTTTGCCTTGTTCACGTTGATCATCACGGCATTGGTGCTGGTGCTGGTGCCGATGCTGGCCAAGCAATTGTTCAAGCTCTATGAACTGGCGCCGCAGATGCTCGACTGGCTGCAACACACGGCCATGCCGTGGGCGCAGGCCAAGCTGGGGCTGGCGGACGGTTTCTGGAAGTTCGACAAGGTCAAGGCGGCCATCAGCGAGCACATGGGCCAGACCACCGACATCGTCGGCGTGGTGCTGAGCCAGGCGACGGCGTCGAGCCTGGCGCTGATCGGCTGGCTGACCAACCTGGTGCTGATCCCGGTGGTAGCGTTCTACCTGCTGCGGGACTGGGACATCATGATGGCCAAGATCCGCAGCCTGCTGCCGCGCGACCGCGAAGAGCGCGTGGTCTCCCTGGCCGAGGAATGTCATGAGGTGCTCGGCGCCTTCGTCCGTGGCCAGTTGTTGGTGATGCTGGCGTTGGGGGTCATCTATGCGGCGGGCCTGATGGCTATCGGCCTGGAATTGGGGCTGTTGATCGGCCTGATCGCCGGCCTGGCGGCCATCGTGCCGTACATGGGCTTCGTGATCGGGATTGGCGCGGCGCTGGTGGCCGGGCTGTTCCAGTTTCACGGCGACCTGTACCCGATGCTCGGAATTGTCGCGGTGTTCATGGTGGGCCAGGCCCTGGAAGGCATGGTGCTGACGCCGTTGCTGGTGGGCGACCGGATCGGCCTGCACCCGGTGGCAGTGATCTTTGCGATCCTGGCGGGCGGCGAGTTGTTCGGCTTTACCGGCATTCTGCTGGCGCTGCCGGTGGCGGCGGTGATCATGGTGCTGGTGCGCCATGTGCACGACTTGTACAAGGACTCGGACATGTACGCCGGAACAGACGAACCGGAGTTATAACCGCAGCATCACAAACCCGGCTCAAGGCCGGGTTTGTCGTTTATCGGTACTGGCGTTTCGCCAGTGCGTCAAACAATCTTCACCAAATCCAACAAGTTAACGCAAACCTTTGATTTTGCTTGTGGTCTGCTGCATTGTGCGCCCGGCGTCACGGGTATAAACTTTGCAAACTTTACACAGAGGCCACTAACGGTTCGATTGGAACCGTTCAGTCAGCATGAAACCGATTCAGCTGCCCCTAGGTGTGCGTCTGCGTGACGACGCCACCTTTATCAATTACTACCCAGGCGCCAATGCCGCTGCACTCGGCTATGTCGAGCGGCTCTGCGAAGCCGACGCCGGGTGGACCGAAAGCCTGATCTACCTCTGGGGCAAGGATGGCGTGGGGCGTACCCACTTGTTGCAGGCCGCTTGCCTGCGCTTCGAGCAGATGGGTGAACCGGCGGTGTACCTGCCGTTGGCGGAGCTGCTGGACCGCGGTATCGAGATCCTCGACAACCTTGAACAATACGAACTGGTCTGCCTGGACGATTTGCAGGCGGTCGCGGGGCGGGCGGATTGGGAAGAGGCGCTGTTCCATCTGTTCAACCGTTTGCGTGACAGCGGCCGACGCCTGTTGATTGCCGCATCGACCTCGCCCCGTGAGTTGCCGGTGAAGCTGGCGGACTTGAAGTCACGGCTGACCCTGGCGCTGATCTTCCAGATGCGTCCGTTGTCCGACGAAGACAAATTGCGTGCCCTGCAACTGCGTGCTTCCCGTCGCGGGTTGCACCTGACCGACGAAGTCGGGCATTTTATCCTCACCCGTGGCACCCGCAGCATGAGCGCGCTGTTCGACTTGCTTGAACAGCTCGACCAAGCCTCATTACAGGCTCAGCGCAAGCTCACCATTCCCTTCCTTAAAGAAACCCTCGGCTGGTAGCCAACCCTTCAAAGTCGGGGCTTTCGGCAAATTCCAGGCGCCAGAAAAGCTGCGTTTGGGCCGTTTTGGCCACGCAAATGGGTTGCATAGGGTGTTAAGGGCTTAGATGTCATAGTCCAAACAAGAAGTCACATAGATCACGATTGAATTTGCAAATCGATGTGATAGAGGGCATAGTCTCGTCTTCTTTACACATCAGCCACGGTCGTGCCCATGCTAAATCGCTTCGCACCCCTCGTGCCTCTCGCACTCGTTACCCTGTTGTTTGGTTGCGCCACCCACACTCAAAACGTGGCTGAGCAGCAAAAACCAGCACAACAGTCCCAGGCAAAGTTCGTAGCATCGCAGTCTTCCACTGTTTACCAGGAAGCTTTCTATAAAGAAGAGCAGGCTACCGAAAAAGAACTCGCCGACTTCGCCGGCGCCAAGCCTTACCAGCTTCCCGTTCTGGCCGACAGCATTCTCGAACGCGGCATGTCCCTGATCGGTACCCGTTACCGTTTCGGCGGTACCTCTGAAGCCGGTTTCGACTGCAGCGGTTTCATCGGCTACCTGTTCCGTGAGGAAGCCGGCATGAACCTGCCGCGCTCCACCCGCGAAATGATCAACGTGGATGCACCGTTGGTCGCACGAAACAACCTCAAGCCCGGCGATCTGCTTTTCTTCAGTACGGCTGGCCGTGGTCGTGTCAGTCACGCCGGTATCTACTTGGGCGACAACCAGTTTATCCACTCCAGCAGCCGCCGCAGCGGTGGTGTGCGAGTCGACAACCTGGGTGACAGCTACTGGAGCAAAACCTTCATCGAAGCCAAGCGCGCCCTCGCGATGGCCCCGACTACCGTTACCGCCAGCAAGTAAAGTTAAAGTGATACTTGAAGTTTGACGTGTAAGCGCTAGAATCCCTGGACATTGTTGTAAATCGATCGCGCGAGCTTTGCTTGCGCGTTCTGTTTTTCAACGTTCGGCAGCGAAAGCCGCATCCAGATCAGGATTGTTCTGCCCATGTCGACCTCGGCCCGCCTAATTCTTCTCGTTTGCGCCGCGCTGCTCAGCGCCTGCGCAAGTCGTCCTCCGCCTGCTCCCGTGGCCGTCAAGCCCAAGCCGGTGTTCAACACCTACGCCACCCAAAGTTTCTCGCCGGCAGCCGAAGACGTGCTCTTTCGTGCGCTGGGCCTGGTGGGCACGCCTTATCGCTGGGGCGGCAACACGCCGGACTCGGGGTTTGATTGCAGTGGCCTGATCGGTTTTGTCTACCGCGATGCGGCCGGCATCTCTCTGCCACGCACCACGCGCGAGCTGATTGTGATGCGCGCCCAGGACGTGAGCGAAAACAACCTGCAAACCGGTGACCTGATCTTCTTCGCCACCGGTGGCGGTTCGCAGGTCAGCCATGCCGGGATCTACGTGGGTGAAGGGCGCTTTGTGCACGCGCCGCAAACCGGCGGTACGGTGAAGCTGGACACGCTCTCCAAGGCCTATTGGCAGAACGCCTACCTGAGTGCCAAGCGCGTGTTGCCGGCCGAGCACCTCGCGCGTAATCCATAAGCAAAAACAACTGTGGGAGCCTAGGCTCCCACAGTGCTTTTCAGGGCGGGCTATTTAGCCGCCGACACCCGCCATACCTTGTTCCCCACATCATCCGCCACCAGCAAATCCCCTTGTTTGTCGATCACCACACCGACCGGACGGCCCATGGCTTTCTCATCGCTGTTGAGGAACCCGGTCAGCACATCCACCGGCTGGCCTTTGGGCTTGCCTGCCTCAAACGGCACGAAGATCACCTTGTAGCCACTGTGGGGCTTGCGGTTCCACGAACCATGCTGGCCGATAAATGCGCCATTGCTGAACTGCGCCGGTAACGTGTTGCCGTCGGCAAAGGTCAGCCCCAGGGACGCCGTGTGCGGGCCTACCGCGTAGTCCGGTGCGATCGCCTTGGCCACCAGGTCCGGGTTCTGTGGTGTCACCCGCACATCCACGTGCTGCCCGTAGTAACTGAACGGCCACCCGTAAAAAGCCCCGTCCTTGACCGAGGTGATGTAGTCCGGCACCAGGTCGCTGCCGATTTCATCGCGCTCGTTGACGGCCGTCCACAGTTTTCCGCTTTGTGGTTCCCAGGCCATGCCGTTGGGGTTGCGCAGGCCGGAGGCGAAGATGCGGTGCTGGCCGGTGGCCCGGTCCACTTCCCAGATCGCGGCGCGCCCCTGTTCCGCTTCCAGGCCGTTTTCGCCGACGTTGCTGTTCGAACCCACGCTCACGTACAGCTTGCTGCCGTCCTTGCTGGCGACCACGTTCTTGGTCCAGTGGTGGTTAATGCTGCCACCCGGCAAGTCGACCACCGGGGTGCCGGCTGCCTTGATCGAGGTTTCGCCTGGCTGGTAAGGGAAGCGCAGCAATTTGTCCGAGTCGGCGACATACAGGTCGTTGCCCACCAGGGTCATGCCGAACGGCGAGTTCAGGTTCTCCAGGAACACCGTGCGGGTTTCGGCCACGCCATCGTGGTCGGCGTCCCGCAGCAGGGTGATGCGGTTCGGGCTGGGGACGGCGGCGCCGGCGCGGCCCATGACTTTCTCCATCACCCAGCCACGAATGCCCTTGGAATCATCCGGCTTGGGTGGCGCATTGGTTTCAGCCACCAGCACGTCGCCATTGGGCAGCACATACAGCCAGCGCGGATGATCCAGGCCTTCGGCAAACGCTGCGACCTGAGTGCCCGCCGTCGGGGTCGGCTGGGTGCCTTCGGGCCAGCCGATCGCCGGCGCGATGTTCACCGTGGGAATCAGGGTTTTATTCGGTTCCGGCAGCTTGGGCGACGGTCCGGTGCCGTCGGACACTTGCAGGGTAGAGCTTTCACCACAGGCGGCGAGGGTGCCGGCGACCATGATCAGTAGGGCAAGTCGGGTCTTGTGCATGGTTTTCTCCTTAATACCTGTAGTGGTAGAGGTGCACGCCGGCCCGATGGTTCACGCGCGTGTCCGGCTTTAATTGACGCTCCACCCCCAACCCACTAACCTTCGCGGCTTGTTTCAGGTGCTCTGTGGCGTACGCGCCGACTGAGTGAAACAGGGAAGCCGGTGAGTGAGCGTACTTTTCTACAGTGCAGCCACGATCCCGGCGCTGCCCCCGCAACGGTAAATGAGTCAAGACGGTGCCTTAAGCCACTGTATCGCCCGCGATATGGGAAGGCGCACCCTCGGCATTGCATGTCACTCATGAGCCCGGAGACCGGCCTGATCCATCCAACAGCATCACGGTGGGCGATGCTTGGCTGTCTGTATGTGTCTTTTTCCTGCCCGCCGTTTTTGTCCAGCCCCAACGGAGAGCTGCCATGACTGAATCCCCCGATCGTGACGAACGCCACCTGGCGCGCATGCTGCGCAAAAAAGCCGTAATTGACGAGCGCATTGCCAATTCACCGAACGAGTGCGGGCTGCTGCTGGTGCTCACCGGCAACGGCAAAGGCAAGAGCAGCTCGGCCTTTGGCATGCTGGCCCGGGCCATGGGCCACGGCATGCAGTGCGGCGTGGTGCAGTTCATCAAGGGCCGCAACAGCACCGGCGAAGAACTGTTCTTCCGCCGTTTCCCCGAGCAGGTGCGCTTCCACGTGATGGGCGAAGGCTTTACCTGGGAAACCCAGGACCGCGCGCGGGACATCGTTGCCGCCGAAGCCGCCTGGGCGGTCTCCCGGGAAATGCTGCAAAACCCGGCCATCGGCCTGGTGGTGCTGGATGAGCTGAACATTGCCCTCAAGCACGGCTACCTCGACCTGGACCAGGTGCTCAGCGACCTGCAGGCCCGCCCGCCCATGCAACACGTGCTGGTAACCGGCCGTGGTGCCAAACCCGAATTGATCGAAATGGCCGACACCGTGACGGAAATGGGCATGCTCAAGCATGCCTTCCAGGCCGGTATCAAGGCACAGAAAGGCATCGAACTTTGAATCAGCCCCGTCACTGTCCTGCTGTCCTGATCGCCGCACCGGCGTCTGGCCAGGGCAAAACCACCGTCACCGCCGCGCTCGCCCGCTTGCACCGCAACCTGGGGCGCAAGGTGCGAGTGTTCAAATGCGGCCCGGACTTTCTCGACCCGATGATCCACGAGCGCGCCAGTGGTGCGCCGGTCTACCAATTGGACATGTGGATGGTGGGCGAGCAGGAAAGTCGCCGGTTGCTGTGGGAAGCGGCGGGGGAAGCCGACCTGATCCTGATCGAAGGCGTGATGGGCCTGTTCGACGGCACGCCGTCCAGTGCCGACCTGGCGCGCCACTTTGGCGTGCCGGTGCTGGCGGTGATCGACGGTACGGCCATGGCCCAGACTTTCGGCGCCCTGGCGTTGGGCCTGGCGCGCTACCAGCCGGACCTGCCGTTCGCCGGCGTGCTGGCCAACCGCGTCGGCACCCTGCGCCATGCGCAATTGCTTGAAGGCAGCCTCACCGAAGGCCTGCGCTGGTACGGCGCGCTGTCCCGGGAAACCGGCATCGAGTTGCCCAGTCGCCACCTTGGCCTGGTGCAGGCCAGCGAATTGAACGACCTCGACCTGCGCCTCGATGCCGCCGCCCAGGCCCTGGGCAGCAGCTGCGAGGTAGCGCTGCCACCGCCGGTGGAATTCGCCGCGCCCGAGGTGATCGAGGCCCAACCGTTGCTGGCCGGCGTGCGTATTGCCGTGGCGCGCGACGAAGCGTTTGCCTTTACCTACGGCGCCAGCCTCGACCTGCTGCGGGCGATGGGCGCCGAGCTGCGTTTCTTCTCGCCGATTCGTGACCGCGCATTGCCTAAAGCTGACAGCCTGTACCTGCCCGGCGGTTACCCGGAATTGCATCACCAGGCGTTGTCGGAAAATACCGCGATGCTCGACGCCATCCGTGCCCACCACGCCGCCGGCAAGCCACTGCTGGCCGAATGCGGCGGCATGCTCTATTTGCTGGATTCGCTCACCGATGTCGACGGTACCCGTGCTGAACTGGTCGGCTTGCTCCAGGGCGATGCCGTCATGCAAAAACGCCTGGCAGCGTTGGCACTGCAAAACGTCGAACTGCCCGAAGGCCTGTTGCGCGGCCACACCTACCATCATTCGCTGACCAGCACCGAGTGGCAGCCGATTGCCCGGGGCCTGAGCCCGAATGGCGGGCGCGGCGCCGAGGCGGTTTACCGTCAGGGCCGGATGACGGCGTCCTACGTGCACTTTTATTTCCCGTCCAACCCGGTGGCGGTGGCTGCCTTGTTTGCGCCGGACCATCAGACCGCCATCGCAGGCAAGCCAGCTCCCACACTTGACCGAGTTGAAACGCAATCCAATGTGGGAGCGGGCTTGCTCGCGAAGAGGCCATGACGGACAACGCCTTTCCCGAAGCCGACCGCGAAGCCGTTTACCGCGCCATCGCCGAACGCCGCGACATGCGTCACTTCAGCGGCGGCAGCGTTGCGCCGCAATTGCTCCATCGCCTGCTGCAAGCCGCGCACCAGGCGCCGAGCGTCGGCTTGATGCAGCCCTGGCGGTTTATCCGCATCAGTGACCGCAACCTGCGCGGGCAGATCCAGCAACTGGTGGAAGAGGAGCGCGTACGCACCGCCGAAGCCCTCGGCGAGCGTTCCGACCAGTTCATGAAGCTCAAGGTCGAAGGCATCAACGACTGCGCCGAAGTGCTGGTGGCTGCCCTGATGGACGACCGCGAGCGGCATATCTTCGGGCGCCGCACTTTGCCGGAAATGGACATGGCGTCGTTGTCCTGTGCGATCCAGAATCTATGGCTGGCGGCCCGCGTCGAAGGTTTGGGCATGGGCTGGGTCTCGCTGTTCGAACCCCAGGCCCTGGCCGACCTGCTGGGCCTGCCGCCCGGCGCCAAACCGCTGGCCGTGTTGTGCCTGGGCCCGGTGACCGAGTTCTACCCGGCACCGATGTTGCAGCTCGAAGGCTGGACCGAACCACGGCCACTGAGCGACATGTTGTATGAGAATGTTTGGGGAGTGAGTCAATGAGTGTGGCCTTGCTGAGTGTCGCTGCCGTGGCGCTGGATGCGCTGCTGGGCGAACCCAGGCGCTGGCATCCGCTGGTGGCGTTCGGCAATTTTGCCGGGCGCATCGAGCAGCGTTTCAACTCCGGCGGCCGTGGCTGGCGCAGCCATGGCGTGACGGCGTGGGTGATCGCGGTGGTGCCCCTGACGCTGCTGGCCACGGCCCTGTCGTGGGCGCCCTACATCGGTTGGGTATTGGAAATCCTCGCGCTGTATTGCGCGCTCGGCATGCGCAGCCTCGGCGAACACGTGCTGCCAGTGGCGCAGGCACTGCGCAGTGATGACCTGGGCGAGGCGCGCCAGCGCGTCAGCTACCTGGTCAGCCGCCAGACCAGCGAACTGGACCACACCGAAGTCGCCCGCGCGGCCACCGAGTCGGTGCTGGAAAACGGCAGCGACGCGGTATTCGCTGCACTGTTCTGGTTTGTGGTTGCTGGCGTGCCCGGCGTGGTGCTCTATCGTCTGAGCAACACCCTGGATGCCATGTGGGGCTATCGCAATGAACGCTTTGAACGTTTCGGCTGGGCTGCAGCAAAGATCGACGACGTGCTCAACTACATTCCGGCACGCCTGGTGGCGTTGACCTACGCGCTGCTGGGCAAAACCCGCCTGGCGCTCAAATGCTGGCGCACCCAGGGCCCGACCTGGGACAGCCCCAACGCCGGCCCGGTGATGGCGGCGGGTGCCGGCGCCCTCGGCGTAGAGCTGGGCGGCGCGGCGATTTATCACGGCGAACTGCACCAGCGCCCGCAACTGGGCGAAGGCCCGCCCGCCGATGCAGACTCCATCGAGCGCGGCTGGCAACTGGTGCAACGCGGCGTGTGGCTGTGGTTGCTGATCCTGTGTGTGGGGGCGGAATTTTATGCTTGAGCACGGTGGCCGCTTGCGCAAGGCGGCGATGCAATACGGCATTCCCGAGGCCGAATGGCTGGACCTGTCCAGCGGCCTGGCGCCGTGGCCGTTCCCGATCCCGGAAATCCCGCTGCGGGCCTGGGCGCGCCTGCCAGAAACCGATGACGGCCTGGAACAGGCCGCCTGCGAATATTATGGGGCGCCCCATGTGCTGCCGGTCGCTGGCTCCCAGGCCGCGATCCAGTTACTGCCGCGCCTGCGCCGGGCGGGCAAGGTCGGCGTGTTGTCGCCGTGCTACGCCGAGCACGCGGAGGCCTGGCGTCGTGCCGGCTATATCGTGCGCGAAGTGCTGGAGCAGGAAGTCGACTTCTTCCTCGACAGCCTCGACGTGCTGGTGGTGGTCAACCCCAACAACCCCACCGGCCTGAGCCTGTCGCCCCAACGCTTGCTGGACTGGCATGCACGCCTGGCCCAGCGCGGTGGCTGGCTGGTGGTGGATGAAGCCTTCATGGACATCACTCCGCAGTTGAGTCTGGCGAGCCAGGCTCATCAAGTCGGCCTGATCGTGCTGCGCTCGTTCGGCAAATTCTTCGGTCTGGCCGGGGTACGGCTGGGGTTTGTATTGGCCGAGCGCAAGCTGCTCAAACTGCTCGCCGAGCAAGTGGGGCCGTGGGCCGTCAGCGGGCCGACGCGGGTGCTGGGGCAAGTGTGCCTGCGCGATACCGCCGGCCATGTGCAACAGCGGCTGCGTTGCGAGTCGGCCAGCCAGCGTCTGTTTGACGTGCTTGAGCGCCACGACTTGCGGCCTCAGGGCGGCTGCGCGCTGTTCCAGTGGATGATCACCGACCGGGCTGAGCAGCTGCATGAATTCATGGCCCAGCGCGGCATCCTGCTGCGCCTGTTTGTCGACAACAGCAGCCTGCGTTTCGGCCTGCCGGACACCGAGGCCGACTGGCTGCGGCTGGAACAGGCGCTCAGCGCCTACAAGGACGCCTCATGAGTACTTTGATGGTGCAGGGCACCACATCCGACGCGGGCAAAAGCACGCTGGTGACCGCACTCTGCCGCTGGCTGGTGCGCCAGGGCATCCCGGTGGTGCCCTTCAAACCCCAGAACATGGCCCTCAACAGTGCCGTGACTGCCGAAGGTGGCGAGATCGGCCGCGCCCAGGCGGTGCAGGCCCAGGCGGCCAACCTGGCGCCCCACACCGACATGAACCCGGTGCTGCTCAAGCCCAACAGCGACACAGGCTCCCAGGTGATTATCCATGGGCGCGCCGTGACCACCATGAATGCCGTGGCTTATCACGATTACAAAGCCATCGCGATGCAGGCAGTGCTGGCCTCCCATGCGCGTTTGAGTGCGGCGTATCCGGTGGTGATGGTCGAGGGCGCGGGCTCGCCGGCAGAGATCAATCTGCGGGCGAATGACATCGCCAATATGGGCTTTGCCGAAGCGGTGGACTGCCCGGTGCTGCTGATCGCCGACATCAATCGAGGCGGGGTGTTTGCGCATTTGGTGGGCACGCTGGAATTGCTGTCGCCGACCGAACAGGCGCGGGTCAAAGGCTTCATCATCAACCGGTTTCGCGGGGACATTGCGCTGTTGCAGCCGGGGCTGGATTGGCTGGAGGCGCGTACCGGCAAGCCGGTGGTGGGGGTGTTGCCGTACGTGATGGACTTGCACCTGGAGGCGGAGGACGGTATCGACCAGCGCCAGATCGACAAGGCGGCGCAGGTGCTCAAGGTGGTGGTGCCGGTGTTGCCGCGTATCAGCAATCACACGGATTTTGATCCGTTGCGGTTGCACCCGCAGGTGGATTTGCAGTTTGTCGGGCCGGGGCAGGCGATTCCGGCGGCGGACCTGATTATTTTGCCGGGCTCGAAGAGTGTGCGCAGTGATCTGGCGTATTTGCGGGCCAATGGGTGGGACACCGCCGTGGCGCGGCACCTGCGTTATGGCGGGAAGGTGTTGGGGATTTGTGGTGGGTTGCAGATGCTCGGCGAGCAGGTGCATGACCCGCTTGGGTTGGAAGGGCCTTGCGGTTCGAGCGCCGGTCTTGGGTTGTTGGGGTTCAGTACGACGCTGGAAGAAGAGAAGCAGCTGCGCAATGTGCGGGGGCGGTTGTTGCTGGAGGAGGCCGAGGTGAGTGGGTATGAGATCCACGCGGGTGTAACCAGTGGCGCCGGTTTATTGAGACCTGCGGTGCAGTTGGACGATGGGCGCACTGATGGTGCGCAGAGTGAGGATGGGCAGATTCTCGGGACCTATTTGCATGGGTTGTTTGAGACGCCGGCGGCATGCAGTGCATTGTTGCGGTGGGCGGGGTTGGAGGATGTGCAAGAGGTGGATTATCACGGGTTGCGGGAGCGGGATATTGAGCGGTTGGCGGATCTGGTAGAGCGGCATTTGGATACTGGGTTGCTGCGTTCGTTGTGTGGGGTTTGAGTTGTTGGTATTGGACCGTGTACATATCCGTTGTTTAGGTAACGGCGACCTATGGTTCCGCTCTTACAGCGGGTCACTTTTGGCAAACGCCCGGAATGCCGGCCCAGCCAAAAGTAACCAAAAGGTCTTTGCCCCACCACTCGGTGCCTCGCCTAGGCTCCACCGTGCCTGCTTGCGGCCATCGTGGTTGACGGGGCCCGCAGATCAAGATCAAACGCCGCTCTTCTGTAGGAGCCGGCTTGCCGGCGAAAAACCTGAGAACGCCGCGTTGAATCAGGATGCCCACGTCATCGTTAACGACCTTCGCCGGCATTCCGGCTCTTTTCAAAAGTGACCCACCGTAAGGGCGGAAACCCTAGCCGCCGTTACGAAAATAACGGATACACACACCGTCAAAAACAGAGGCTCCAGCCATGCTCCAAATGATTCTCGGCGGCGCCCGCTCCGGCAAAAGCCGCCTGGCTGAAAAACTCGCCACCGACAGCGGCCTGAGCGTCACCTACATCGCCACCAGCCAACCCCTGGACGGCGAAATGAGTGCGCGTGTCGCCCACCATCGCGAGCGTCGCCCAGCCGAATGGGGCCTGATCGAGGAACCCATCGAACTGGCCCGCGTGCTCAAGGAAAACGCCAGCCCGAACCATTGCCTGCTGGTCGACTGCCTGACCCTATGGCTCACCAACCTGCTGATGCTCGAAGACCCCGACCGTCTAAAGGAAGAGCGCGAAGCCCTGCTGCAAGCCCTGGCCTCCCTGCCAGGAGAAATCATTTTTGTCAGCAACGAGACCGGAATGGGTGTCGTGCCGCTGGGCGAATTGACTCGCCGCTATGTCGATGAAGCCGGTTGGCTGCATCAAGCCTTGGCCGAGCGTTGTCAGCGCGTTGTCCTGACCGTCGCCGGCCTGCCCCTGACTTTAAAAGGTACTGCGTTATGACCGACACCTGGTGGCTCAAACCCTGCAAAGCAATCGATCCGCTGGCTCACGAGCAAGCCCTGGCCCGCCAGCAGCAACTGACCAAACCCGCCGGTTCCCTCGGCCAACTGGAAGCCGTCGCGGTACAACTGGCCGGCCTTCAGGGCCAGGTGAAACCCAGCGTCGACCACTTGTGGATCGCTATCTTCGCCGGCGACCACGGCGTCGTCGAGGAAGGGGTCTCCGCCTTCCCTCAGGAAGTCACCGGCCAGATGCTCCACAACTTCGTCACCGGCGGCGCCGCCATCAGCGTGCTGGCGCGCCAACTCGACGCGAAACTGGAAGTGGTCGACCTCGGCACCATCACCCCCACATTGAACCTGCCCGGCGTGCGCCACCTCAACATCGGTGCCGGCACCGCCAACTTCGCCAATGGCCCGGCAATGACTGAAGCCCAGGGCCGACTGGCCCTGCAAGCCGGCCGCGACAGCGTGCACCGCGCTATTGCGAGCGGCGCGCAGCTGTTTATTGGCGGCGAAATGGGCATCGGCAACACCACCGCCGCCAGCGCCCTGGCCTGCGCGCTGCTGGACTGCCAGGTCAGTGACCTCACTGGACCCGGCACCGGCCTGAACGCTCAGGGTGTCAGCCACAAAGTCGCCGTCATCGAACGCGCCCTGGCCCTGCACGCTGGCGACCGTGATGACGCACTGAAAACCCTGTTCAACCTCGGCGGCTTCGAAATTGCCGCGCTGGTGGGCGCCTACCTGGCCTGTGCCCAAGAGGGCGTGGTGGTGCTGGTGGACGGCTTTATCTGCACGGTTGCCGCACTGGTCGCCACGCGCCTTAACCCGGCCTGTCGCGAATGGCTGCTGTTCGGCCATCGCGGTGCCGAGCCTGGCCATCGTCATGTGCTGCAAAGCCTCAACGCCGAACCGCTGCTGGAACTCGGCCTGCGCCTGGGCGAAGGCAGTGGCGCTGCGCTGGCCGTGCCGTTGCTGCGCCTGGCCTGTGCGCTGCACGGGCAGATGGCAACCTTCGCCGAAGCAGCCGTGGCGGACCGCCCGGCATGACCCTGCACCTGGACCTGCTGCGCCACGGCGAAACCGAACTGGGCGGCGGCTTGCGCGGCAGCCTGGATGACGCGCTCACCGCCAGGGGCTGGGAACAGATGCGTGCGGCGGTGGTGGAGCAGGGCCCGTGGGACCGTCTGGTCAGTTCGCCGTTGCAACGTTGTGCGCGATTTGCCGAGGAGCTGGGCGCGCGCCTTAACCTGCCGGTCACGCTGGAAAAAGATTTGCAGGAGCTGCATTTCGGCGCCTGGGAAGGGCAGAGCGCTGCGGCCTTGATGGAGACAGACGCCGACGCGTTGGGGCTATTCTGGGCCGATCCCTACCGCTTCACACCGCCCGAGGGCGAGCCGGTGTCGCAGTTTTCCGCGCGAGTACTGGGCGCTGTCGCCCGCTTGTATCAAGCGTATGACGGCCAGCGCGTGCTGCTGATCAGCCACGGCGGGGTCATGCGTTTATTGCTCGCCCAGGCGCGCGGTTTGCCGCGTGAGCAGTTGTTGAATGTCGAAGTCGGCCACGGTGGCCTGTTCAGCCTGCAGGTCGAGGCGCATGGCGTATTAAAGGAAGGAATCTAAACATGCTGCCGTTCTGGATCGCCTTGCAGTTCCTCAGCAGCCTGCCGATTCGCTTGCCGGGCATGCCGCAACCGCAGGAACTGGGGCGGTCTTTGCTGTTTTATCCCGTGGTGGGGCTCTTGTTCGGGCTACTGCTGTGGGGCGTGAACGCCGTGTTGATGGGCGCACCCTTGCTGCTGCATGCCGCGCTGCTGTTGACCGCGTGGGTGTTGCTCAGCGGCGGCCTGCACCTGGACGGCCTGGCCGACAGCGCTGACGCCTGGCTCGGTGGCTTCGGCGACCGCGAGCGTACCCTGACCATCATGAAAGACCCGCGCAGCGGGCCGATCGCGGTGGTCACCCTGGGCCTGGTGTTGCTGCTCAAATTCACCGCATTGGTGGCATTGATCGAGAAACACAACGGCGCCGCGCTGATCCTCGCACCGTTGATCGGTCGCGCGTCGATGCTGGCGCTGTTTCTCACCACGCGGTACGTACGTGCCGGTGGGTTGGGGCAGGCGTTGGCGGATCATCTGCCACGCATCGTCGGCCAACAGGTGCTGATCCTCAGCGGTCTGGCGTGTATCCTGATCGGCGGCTTCAGTGGCGGGATTGCCGTGTTGCTGGCGGCCCTGTGCTTTATCGGCTTGCGCCAACTGATGGTCAATCGCCTCGGCGGCACCACCGGCGACACCGCTGGCGCGCTGCTGGAACTGCTGGAAGTCGCGGTGTTGATCGGTCTGGCGCTGTAACAGTTTCTTGCATTTCATTAATCCCGGGTATATACACGCTCCATGCTTGCCTCCCAATGTTTATGCACCAACCTGCGTCGCGCCGCTCGTGGCGTCAGCAGGCATTACGACGGCGCTCTCGATGGCTTCGGGATCAACGTTGCCCAGTATTCTCTGCTGTGTAATCTGCAGCGCCTCGATCAACCGAGCATTTCCAGCCTGGCCGATGCCATGGGCCTGGATCGCAGCACGCTGGGGCGCAACCTGCGGGTGCTGGAGGGCGAAGGCCTGGTGCAGTTGGTGGAGGGCGATGACTTGCGTAACCGCCTGGTGTTGCTGACCGAGGCGGGCAACGAACGGCTTGCCGCGGCATTGCCGGCCTGGGAAGCGGCGCAGCAGAAATTGATTGATCAGTTGGGCGCCGAAAAGCGCGAAACCCTGTTGGCCTTGCTGGATGAACTCGCTTGACGCGGGTTTGTTCGATGACAAGCGGGTATATACCCGCGAACGGAGAATAAGAAATGACCTCGATGTGGCGCACCAGCGGCTGGATTCTTGTGGGGAGTGCGTTGATCCTGGCGTTGTCCCTCGGCGTACGGCATGGCTTTGGCCTGTTCCTGGCGCCCATGAGTGCCGAGTTCGGCTGGGGCCGAGAAACCTTTGCCTTTGCCATTGCCCTGCAAAACCTCATCTGGGGCCTGGCGCAGCCGTTTACTGGCGCCCTGGCCGACCGCTTCGGCGCCGCCAAGGTGGTGATGATCGGTGGCGTGCTTTACGCGCTGGGCCTGGTGTTCATGGGCTTGTCGGATTCGGCGTGGTCGTTGTCGCTGAGCGCCGGCTTGCTGATTGGCATTGGCCTGTCGGGCACCTCGTTCTCGGTGATCCTCGGGGTGGTGGGGCGTGCCGTGGCGCCGGAAAAACGCAGCATGGCCATGGGTATCGCCAGCGCCGCTGGTTCGTTCGGCCAGTTCGCCATGTTGCCGGGCACCCTCGGTTTGATCGGCTGGCTTGGCTGGTCCGCCGCATTGCTGGTGCTGGGAGTGATGGTGGCGTTGATCGTGCCGTTGGTGATCATGCTCAAGGACCGCCCGCTGCCAGCGGTGGCCGGTCAACAAACTTTGCGCGAGGCCTTGCGTGAGGCCTGTTCCCATTCAGGGTTCTGGTTGTTGGCGTTCGGTTTTTTTGTCTGCGGTTTCCAAGTGGTGTTTATCGGTGTGCACTTGCCGTCGTACCTGGTGGACCAGCACTTGCCGGCTTCCGTGGGCACCACGGTGCTGGCATTGATCGGGCTGTTTAATATCTTCGGCACCTATACCGCCGGCTGGCTCGGCGGGCGCATGTCCAAGCCGCGCTTGCTGACCGGTTTGTACCTGCTGCGGGCGGTGGTGATTGTGATCTTCCTGTGGGCGCCCGTGACGCAAACCAGCGCCTACCTGTTTGGCATGGCGATGGGCTTCTTGTGGCTGTCCACGGTACCGCTGACCAACGGTACGGTCGCGACCTTGTTCGGGGTCAGAAATCTTTCCATGCTCGGTGGGATCGTGTTCCTGTTCCACCAACTCGGCTCGTTCCTCGGCGGCTGGCTGGGCGGAGTGGTCTATGATCGAACCGGTAGCTACGATTTGATCTGGCAAGTGGCAATCGTCCTGAGCCTGGTGGCAGCGGCCTTGAACTGGCCGGTGCGCGAGCGCCCGGTGGCACGTTTGCAGGCGCAAATGGGGGTGGCATGAATTCGACCTGGCATTGGCTCGGCGCAGCAGGAGCAGGAGTCTTGCTGCTGTTGGCGTGGTGGGGCTGGCAACAGGGCGGCCTGGCATTGATGCAGTTGGGCATGGCGATCTGTTAAGTTCTGTGTCTGAGACTTTTCAAGGACAGGTGACATGCACATGCGCTGGCTTGCAGTACCCGCTCTGATGGTGGCTTTTGGCGGCGTCGCCATGGCCGCCGATTGCCCGCAGTTGCTTGAAGGCCAGTTGCCCAAGCTGCGCGCCAAGGAATCCATCGACCTGTGCCAACGCTTCGCCGGCAAGCCGCTGGTGATCGTCAACACCGCCAGCTTCTGCGGGTTTGCGCCACAGTTCAAAGGGCTCGAAGCCTTGTATCAGCGCTACAAGGGCCAGGGCCTGGAAGTGATTGGTGTGCCGTCCGATGACTTCAAGCAGGAAGCCAAGACCGGCGAGGAAACCGCCAAGGTTTGCTATGTGAACTACGGCGTGACCTTCACCATGACCGAGCCACAGAAGGTCAAGGGCCCGGACGCGGTGCATCTGTTCAAGATCCTGGCGCAGCAGAGCAGCGCGCCGAAGTGGAATTTCTACAAGTACGTGGTGGACCGCCAGGGCAAGGTAATTGCCAACTTCTCCAGCCTGACCAAGCCGGATAGCCCCGATTTGATCAAGGCGGTGGAAGAGGCGCTGGCTTCGAAGCCCTGATCAGCGCCGACTAAAAAGCCCCGCCTCTTTTGCAAGAGAGCGGGGCTTTTTCATGTCGCTTTACATCAGAACTTGTACGTCACACCCAGGCCAAAACCGTTGGCGCTGTTTTCGTACTTGGCGTTGTAGGACTGGCCCAGTGCGTTAGAGCGTGCAACTTTGACCGGTTCTTCCTTGAGGTAGGAGTAAGCCAGGTCGATGGTCATGTTCGGCATTACGTCGTAGCCCAGGCCGAGGCTGAAGATCGTCCGGTCACCGGTAGGGATGCGCGGCGAGCGATCAGTGTTGTTGGTCGGCGACTGGTCGAACGTCAGGCCGGTACGCAGTACCACCTGCTTGGTCACACGGTACGAAGTACCCAGGGCGTAGGCCCAGGTATCGTGCCAGTTCTGCTCTTCCTTGATGCTGCCGACAATTTGCGGAGCCAAGGCACCGCTGCCCGCGGCGGCCGAGACGCCTTCGTTATTGACGGTGATGTCTTTCAGTCGGCTCCAGCGCGTCCAGGTTGCGCCCGCATAGAGTTTCCAGGCGTCGCTCAAGTCTTGAGTAACGGACAGGTCCCAGGATTCAGGCGTGTCGATCTTCAGCGAGGCGTCGTAGCGGCCGTTGTTCAAGAGACTGGCAGGAACGTTGGTCCCTTTGGTCACTTCGGTATGGCCTTCGAGCTTGTACTTCACTTTCGAGTGGTAGGTCAGGCCCACACGAGTGGTGTCAGTGGCTTGTACCAGCAGGCCGGCGTTGAAGCCGAGCGCGGTGTCGTCACCCTTGATCTTGATGTTGTTGGAGCCGGTACCCGCGATTGGCAGGTTGATGTCGGACTCAAGCGTACCGGAGATACGGTTGATAGTCGGACCAAAACCAATGGAGACCCTGTCGTTGAAGGCATAGCTGACGGTTGGCTGGAAGGTGATGACCTTCACTTCGCTCTTACTGCCGAATGCTTTGCCCTGGAAGCCATTTTCGTAATCAGTCACCAGGCCAAATGGTGCATAGACGCCGAAACCGACAGCCCATTGCTCATTGAGTTTATTGGTGTAGAAACCGAAAGGAACGGCAGTGAAAGGCACCATGTCGCCTTTGTTGCTGCCGCTGGAGCGGCCACTGACATCTTTGATATTGGTGGAGGCATCGATCGCTGCAACACCACCTGTAACTTGCTGGCCTTCGAGGCGAGCCATACCGGCAGGGTTACCATAAACGGTGCTTGCGTTATCGGCAGATGAAGAACGTCCCGCAAAACCGGTACCCATCCCGGCAACGTCCTGTTCGTTGAGGGCGAAGCCGCTCGCGAACACGTGGGAGGAGGCCATTGCAACGGCGAGGCTAAGTGTCGTCTTGAGCATTACTTTTTTCATTATTAGAACTCCGTGGTGATCACCGCTGCGGAAAGTAACAATAAATTTATGTTTGCGCTATAGGCTGAAACATAGGAGATAGAGCGGTTTTGTAGGACAATCCGACCAAAATCAACGTTTTTAGCCGAATCTTGCAAATCGCCCGGTTAACAAGCGACGTGATTCATGGGTGAAACACAGGTTTGCCAGGCCTGGGTGAAATCCCGAAGCCGGCCCTGGGGGTGAAATATTTCTTTCCAGATACGCGCCATGGCCAAAACGTCGTCGGGTGGCGGCAGGGCAGGGTGGTGTTGTTCCACCAGCAGCCAGGCGATGGCGGTGGCGTAACGCAGGTTGACCGTCAGCTCCAGCTGCGGCCCGCTGAGGAACGCGTGCTGGCTGGCGAGGCCACGAACCAGGCTGGCGCGCTCGGGGTCGAGCGCCAGGTAGTCGTCCCACAAGGCGCGGTGGCGCGGTTCGGTAATGCTGTAGAGGCCATGGCCGCGGCGGTCGTGCAGGGCTGAACCGAGTGCCGACTGGCTGGCAGCGATGCCCAGCAGTAGGGATTCGGCAGTCGGGTTATGGCGACCCAGATACAGCAGGGTGGGCCGGATCACATAACGACACAATTCGCTGGCGGCGATGCCCATAAAAGCCTCAATCCATGAAATTGGTCGGCGATACCTGAGAGGGGGCTTGGCAGCAGTGAATCGGATCTCAGGCTCGCCGGAAGCGGATCATGCCGCTTGAGTTGAAGTGTAGTGTCATATTTACGACGTAAAGGACTGTTTTTAAAATATTTTCATCATTTAGTTATATCGTTTATATCAATTTAAACTTAGCGCGCCTGAATTTCAGGCAATAAAAAACCCCGGGTTTTAACCGGGGTTTTTGTGTTTCAGCGATCCGGGTCGATCAGGCAACCAGTGCCTGGCGAGTACGATCGATCACGGCCTGCAGCGGTTCTGCGCTGGAGTATTGATCGGGGTACAGGCGTTCGCTGTGACGAGCGATGCCGTGTTCGTTGACCAGGGTAAAGCTGAAGCAGCCTTTGCGAGCGGCCATGATCAGGCAGTTCATTGGTGCAAAAGCGTTGGTGAGGGTGCGAATGGCATCCTGAGTGTGGATTTGAGTGGACATATTATTGGTGTTCCTACAAATGACACGGTTAAGAACCGTGCAACGTTAAAACGTTCCAGTGACGCTGATCACCATTGATCAAGCGAAGAACCCGACTGGAACAAAGCAGCCAGTTTGAAGCGCTATTAAATTGGCGCGCTTGGGCTGGCAGGTAGGTACTTAGGAGGGCAGGCAACACAACAGGGGCAAAGGTTCTGGGCCCCGGGTGAAGATCCTGATCAATTTGCAGGCTGGTTCGGTCAGAGTATGGGTACTTCGCGACACCCTTTGCATTGTTCAAAGGCAGTGTCGTCGCAAGTGATACCTGGAAACCATCGAGGTGGTCGATCCCTTTTTGTCGGCGGTGCCGTGAGGGAGTTGTTCGACCAGAATTGACTTTCAGCTTGGTACTAACGCCGCGGATAGTAACGGATTGAAACGTGGAAAGAAAGTGTGGTAGGCAAAAAACTTTTCTGGCCTCGGTGCGCCGGTAACATTTCTGAGCATCCGATCTGACAAAAAACTCGGTGGATATAACCGCAAGGTGGGTAGTTGTGCACATTGGTTGCGCCCTGTGTAACCGCACTGACATAAGCCCTGTAGTGCCCCCGGGTGCCTGCAACTAAAATTTAAGTCAATGAAAAATCGAGCTTTTTTTTATTGGTGAAAAAATCGTCAGTTTGACTGCGGACCCCGTTCCATGGGCCTTTGCGGGAGTTACAGAACGGTTGTCCACTGAGTTATCCACAGCTTCTGTGGATTGTCCCAAGCGCTTGCTCTAGAACGGGCGTGCAGGCTTTTTTCAGCTTTACCTGTGTGAAAAAAAGAGTAGAGTGGCGCGCCTTCCGTTCTGTCCCACAGTGCTTTATGAAGTTTCGCTCAGTATCACCTTCTGTTACCGACAGCCCTCAGGTTGTTACCGCACCCAAGCGTTTCTCCCTGAAAGTCGCCTTGTGGTTGCTCGACAGCCCGCGCCTGGGCCATAGCCCCAACGTCAAACATTTCGCCGGGCATTTGCTCAAGCAACCGGCCCGCGCTGGCGTGGTAGTGGCGCAAAGCCGTCTGGGCCAATTGATGTGCCGCGAGTGCGGCAACGCCCGGGACCGCCGCATCGGCCACGACCTGCTGCGCCAGGCCGCTCGTGCCGGCGACCGAATCGCCCAGCGTGAATTGGGCCAGATCGAAGACTGAGCTGTCCTCGATGCGCAGGCTTGGTTAACCTTCTTCTTTTCGGGTGACGGCAGGAATCGCTATGGCTTTTGACTGGACCAGTGTTGTGCTGGGTCTCGCCGGTGCTGGATTGCCGCTATTGGGCCTGTGCTGGCAGATCCAGCGGAAACTGTCTGCCCGAATGGCCGGCTGGGAATTGCTCGAAGAGCGCCTGGCCACCGCACAGCTGGCCCAGGAAGGGCTTGCCGCGCAACTGGACGCCAGCCGTGACGAAATCAGCGACCTGAGCCAGGCCAACGCCGCCAAACAGGCCGACCTGGCGGCCGTGCGCCGCGAAGTCGAACTGCTGCAGATCGACCGCGACAACGCCCGCGATGCCGCCCACGCCTGGAACCTCGACCGTTCCGCCAAAGAAACCGAACTGCGCCGCCTGGACGCCCTGTCCGCGTCCCTGCGCGCAGAACTGCGCGAGCAGCAGGAAAGCCACCAGCAACGCCTCAACGACCTGCAAGGCTCCCGCGATGAACTGCGCGCGCAGTTCGCCGAGCTCGCCGGGAAGATCTTCGACGAGCGCGAGCAGCGCTTCGCCGAGACCAGCCAGCAACGCCTCGGCCAATTGCTCGACCCACTCAAGGAACGCATCCAGTCGTTCGAAAAGCGCGTTGAAGAAAGCTACCAGAGCGAAGCCCGCGAGCGGTTCTCCCTGGCCAAGGAGCTGGAGCGCCTGCAGCAGCTGAACCTGCGCCTGTCCGATGAAGCCACCAACCTGACGCGGGCCCTCAAGGGCCAGAAAACCCAGGGCAACTGGGGCGAATTGATTCTGGAGCGGGTGCTGGAACACGCCGGTCTGGAAAAGGGCCGCGAGTACCAGACCCAGGTCAGCCTCAAGGGCCCGGACGGCGAGCGCTTCCAGCCCGACGTGTTGATCATGCTGCCGGGTGACAAGCAGGTGGTGGTGGACTCCAAAGTGAGCCTGACTGCCTATCAGCAGTACGTCGCCGAGGACGATCAAGCGATCGGCCAGGTCGCCCTGAAGCAACACGTGCTGTCGTTGCGTAACCACGTCAAAGGCCTGGCCGGCAAGGACTACAAGCGCCTGGAAGGTCTGCACAGCCTGGATTTCGTGCTGCTGTTCGTGCCCATCGAAGCCGCGTTTTCGGCGGCGCTTCAAGCGGAGCCTAACCTGTTCCAGGAAGCGTTCGACCGCAATATCGTGATCGTCAGCCCGACCACGCTGCTGGCCACCTTGCGGGTCATCGACAGCCTGTGGAAACAGGAACGGCAAAGCCAGAACGCCCGGGAAATCGCCGAGCGCGCCGGTTGGCTGTACGACAAGTTCGTGCTGTTTATCCAGGACCTGGACGAGGTGGGCAACCGCCTGCAGCAGTTGGACAAAGCCTACAGCGCGGCGCGTAACAAGCTGACAGATGGGCGCGGAAACCTGGTCAGCCGTACCGAGCAATTGAAGCTGCTCGGTGCCCGCGCCAGCAAAAGCCTGCCGGCTGACCTGCTGGAGCGGGCGATGACCGATGAAGACGGCGTGGCGCAGCTGCCGGAATAGTCACCGGCCTTTGTGGGAGCTGGCTTGCCTGCGAGGGTAGCAACTCGGTTTCACTTCAGAGACCGAGCCGCCTGCATCGCAGGCAAGCCAGCTCCCACAGGGTCAGAGCGGCAGGTGCCGGCTCAACAACGCCCGCAACGCCGCTGGCTTCACCGGCTTGGCCAGGTAATCCAGTCCCGCCGCATGCACCTGGGCCACCATCTCTGGCCGTCCATCGGCACTGATCACCACACCCGGAATCGGCTCTGCCAATTGCGCCCGTAGCCAGCCCATCAGCTCGGTGCCGGTTTCGCCGTGGTCGAGGTGGTAATCCACCAGGGCCAGTTGCGGCCGTACGCCCTCCGCCAGCAGCGCGGCACATTGCGCCTGGTCGCGGGCAGTCCAGACTTCACAGCCCCAGCGCGTGAGCAAGCTGCGCATGCCGATCAGGATGCTTTCTTCGTTGTCCACACACAGCACCTGGGCGCCGCTCAGCGGTTGGCCGCTTTCGAGCGCCGGCTTGGCGGGTGCACTGACCTGGGTACGCGCCAACGGCACGCGGACGCTGAAGACACTGCCCTTGCCGGGCCATGAGCGCACACTCAAGCGATGCCCGAGCACGCGGCACAAGCCGTCGGCAATCGCCAGGCCCAGGCCCAGGCCCTTTTCCGCGCGGGTCTGATGGCTGTCCAGGCGTTTGAATTCTTCGAAGATGACTTTCTGCTTGTCCTGGGGAATGCCGGGACCACGGTCCCACACCTCCAGGCACAACTCTCCGCGACGGCGCCTGACACCCAGTAGCACCGGCCCGTCGGCATAGCGGAACGCGTTGGTGAGGAAGTTCTGCAACACCCGCCGCAGCAACTTGATGTCACTGTCCACCCGCAAGCGACTGCCCCGCAGCCGGAAGCGCAAACCCTGCTCCTGGGCCAGCGCCTTGAACTCGGCGCCCAACGTATCAAACAGTTCGTTGAGCACGAAGGGCTGGCGCTGCGGATTGATTTTGCCGTTTTCCAGGCGCGAGATATCCAGCAGGTCGCTGATCAGGTCTTCCGCCGAACGCAGCGAACTGTCGAGGTGCTGCACCAACTGCCGGGCATCGGCCGACATGCCGTCGTTCTGGTGGGAGAGGGCGGCGGAGAACAGCCTGGCGGCGTTCAACGGCTGCATCAAGTCGTGACTGACCGCCGCGAGGAACCGGGTTTTTGACTGGCTGGCGGTCTCGGCGACACCCTTGGCGTCGGTCAGCGCGACGTTCAGTTGGGACAGTTCATGGGTACGCTCGGTCACCCGCTGCTCCAGCCCTTCATTGGCCTCGGTGAGTGCTTGCTCGGCTTCGCGGAACGCGGTGATGTCGGTGAAACTCATGACAAACCCGCCGCCCGGCATCGGGTTGCCGATCAGTTCGATCACCCGGCCATTGGGAAACAGCCGCTCGGACGTGTGCGCGCGACCCTGGCGCATCCAGTGCAGGCGGCGCGCCACGTGCACTTCGGCCTCGCCCGGGCCGCACAGCCCGCGCTCGGCGTTGTAGCGAATAATGTCGGCAATCGGCCGGCCCACGCTGATCAGACCGTCGGGGTAATTGAACAGCTCCAGGTAGCGCCGGTTCCACGCCACCAGCCGCAGGGACTGGTCCACCACGCTGATGCCCTGGGTGATGTTTTCGATGGCGCCTTGCAACAGCGCCCGGTTGAACTGCAGCACTTCCGACGCTTCGTCGGCGATGCGTACCACGTCCTCCAGCTGCATTTCCCGGCCTTCAATGGCGGCTTTCACCACCGCCCGGGTCGATGAGGCCCCCAGCACACCGGCCAGCAGGCGTTCGGTGTGGGCGATCCAGTCGTTGTCGGCGTTCTGGTTGGGGTTAAAGCCTTTGCCCTGGCGGTAGGCGAAACGCACGAAACTCTGGTGAGCCCGTTCTTCACCGACAAACCGCGCCGCGAGGCTGAGCAAATCGTTGATCTGCACCGAGAGCATCGAGCGGGCGCTGGCCCGTTGGCTGGTTTCCTGGCCAATAAAACGCCCGGCCTGCCAATGCTCCGACACCCGCGTGCGCGAGAGCATGGAGACCCACACGAACAACGTGAAGTTACCCGCCAGGGAAAATACGGTGCCCAGCGTCAGAGAAGTCACCGATAGACCCAACGGGTGCGAATGCAACCACGTCATGCCGGGGAAAAGGCTGAACGACCAGCCGAGACTTTTCGCGGTGACCGGTAGGACCAAGGTGTAGAACCACAGGAACGTACCCGCCGCCAACCCGGCAAATACCCCGCGTCGGTTGGCCTGTTTCCAATACAACGCACCCAGCATCGCCGGTGCCAGTTGGGTCACGGCGGCGAAGGCAATCTGCCCGATCGTTGCAAGGCTGGCAGAGGACCCCAGCAGCCGGTAACTGACGTAAGCCAGCAGCAGGATGATCACAATGCTCACCCGACGCACCGACAACATCCAGTGACGAAATACCTCAAATGGCCGTTCGGCGCTGGAGCGGCGCAGCAGCCAGGGCAACAGCATGTCGTTGGAAACCATGGTCGACAACGCGATGCTTGCGACGATCACCATGCCCGTGGCCGCCGAGGCACCGCCGATAAATGCCAGCACGGCGAGGGCCGGATGGGCTTCGGCCAGCGGCAGGCTGATCACGTAGGAATCCGGCAATACCGAACCCGGAAGCATCATCTTCCCGCCGAGGGCAATCGGGATCACAAACAGCGCGGCGAGGATCAGGTACGCCGGGAACACCCACTTGGCCAGGCGCAGGTCCTGAGGGTCAATGTTTTCGACCACGGTGACGTGAAACTGCCGGGGCAGGCAGATGATCGCCATCATGGCTACGCCGGTTTGCACCACCATCGAAGGCCAGTTGACGGTTTCTTTCCAGTACTCCTCCAGCCGTGGCGCGAGCATCGCCTGGCTGAACAAGTCTTCGAAACCGTCGTACAGGCCGTAGGTCACAAACGCACCCACGGCGAGAAACGCGAACAGCTTGACCAGGGATTCAAAGGCAATCGCCAGCACCATGCCCCGGTGGTGTTCCGTGGCGTCCAGGTTGCGGGTACCGAACACAATGGTGAACAACGCCAATACCAACGACACGATCAGCGCCGTGTCCTGGGAGCGGGTGCCGGTGGTATCGGTGCTGGCACCGATCAGCAGGTTCACCCCCAGCACGATGCCTTTAAGCTGCAAGGCTATATAAGGCAGGACGCCCACCAGGCAGATCAGCGCCACCACCACCGCGAGGGATTGGGATTTGCCATAGCGGGCGGCAATAAAGTCGGCGATGGAGGTGATGTTTTCCTGCTTGCTGATCAGCACCATCTTCTGCAGGACCCACGGCGCGAGCACCAGCAGCAGCACCGGTCCGAGGTAGATCGGTAAGAACGCCCACAACTGTTCGGCCGCCTGGCCTACGGCACCAAAGAAGGTCCAGCTGGTGCAATACACCGCCAGCGACAGGCTATACACCCAGGCACGCACGCGCGGTGGCAACGGCGCATGGCGACGGTCACCGTAGAAGGCGATGGCAAACATAATGGCCATATAGGCCAGGGCAACGGCGGCGATCAGCCCGCTGGACAGCGTCATGAGAACTCCAGACATAAGAACGCCCGGGCATTCCCGGCCCGGGCGAACAGTCTCGCATGATGCTTGGCGTTAGTCAGTGTCGACCAAGGTCGGAGCGTGGTGTGATGTCGCAGCTTTGCCTTACGCGCTGAAACCGCCGTCGATGGTCAGGCTGGCGCCGGTGATATAGCCGGCTTCAGGGCCCACCAGGTAAGCGACGAAACTGGCGACCTCTTCCACATGGCCATAACGGCCGACGGCCATTAAGCCGATCAGGCTCTCGGCGAAGTCACCACTGGCCGGGTTCATGTCGGTATCCACCGGGCCTGGCTGCACGTTATTAATGGTGATGCCACGTGGCCCAAGGTCCCGTGCAAGGCCTTTGGTCAGGCCTACCAGCGCGGATTTGCTCATGGCGTACGGGCCGCCACCGGCAAATGGCATGCGTTCGGCGTTGGTGCTGCCGATGTTGATGATGCGGCCACCTTCGCCCATGTGGCGCGCGGCTTCCTGGGTGGCCACAAACACGCTGCGCACGTTGATCGCCAGGGTGCGGTCGAAGTCTTCCAGTTTGAAATCTTCCAGCGGGCCGACGGCCAGCACGCCTGCGTTGTTGACCAGGATATCCAGGCGCCCGAATGCCTTGACGGTGGCGTTGACGGCGCTGCGGATGGCGTCTGCGTCGGCGCTGTCGGCATGGATCGCCAGGGCTTTGCCGCCTTCGCTGATCACGCTGTTCTGCAATTCCTCGGCCTTGGCGGCCGAGCTGACGTAGGTAAAGGCGACGGCTGCGCCCTGGGCGGCCAGGCGCTTGACGATGGCGGCGCCGATACCGCGGGAACCGCCCTGGATCAAGGCGACTTTGCCGCTGAGGTTTTGTGTGGTCATGTCGTTCTCCAAAAGGTGTGTTGAGGTTGGAGCCGAGTATCGACCTCACCCGGCGCGCCCGGTAGACCGTGATTGCTATAGTCTGTGTAAACCAAAAGTTTAGAGTGGGGCGATATGGAAAGCTTTGGAAGTATCGAATGCTTCGTGCGCAGCGCCGAAGGCGGCAGCTTTGCCGAGGCCGCCCGGCACCTGAGCCTGACCCCGGCGGCCGTGGGCAAAAGCGTGGCCAAGCTGGAGGCGCGCCTCGGTGTACGGCTGTTCCAGCGTAGCACCCGGCGCCTGACCCTGACGGAAGCCGGCAAACTGTTCCTGGAGGAAGTCAGTGGCAGCCTCACCACCATTCAAAACGCCGTGGCCAACCTGGCCAGTGCCGAAGGCCGGCCGGTGGGCACGCTGAAAGTGAGCATGGGCACGGTGTTCGGCAACCGTTATGTGGTGCCGTTGCTGGGGGAGTTTCTAAGGCGTTTTCCTGACATCAACCCCGACTGGCATTTCGATAACCGCCAGGTGGACCTGATCGGACAAGGCTTCGATGCGGCGATCGGCGGTGGTTTTGAACTGCCCCAAGGCGTGGTCGCGCGCAAGCTGGCACCGGCGCACCGGATCCTGCTGGCTTCGCCGGCATACCTCGCCACACGCAAGCCGGTGATCGCCCCCGAGGACTTGTCGCTCTGCAACGGCATCCTGATCCGCTCACCGCAAACCGGGCGCATACGTTCCTGGCAACTCACCCACCGTACGCGCGAACAACGCCCGTTGGTGCTCAAGCCGCGCATGACCATGAGTGACTCCGGCGCCGCCTGCTGCGCCAGCGCCCAGGGCCTGGGGATTGCGCTGGTCAGCATGCCGATGGCCGTACCGTATCTGGACAGCGGCCAACTGGTACGGGTACTGCCCGACTGGTACGTCGACGACGGCAACATCTCGCTGTACTACGCCGAACACAAACTGCTGCCCGGCAAGACCCGGGCGTTTGTGGATTTCATCCTCGAGCAGTTTGTCGAGCGCGAGCTGGGGCAGCGGTTCAGTGCGATCTAGGAACGCCCCGGCCAGCCGATCACTTTCTTCGGCCTCGGCGTCGCATACGTGCGGATCTTCGAGGTCGACAGGCCCAACCGCACCAATCCTTCGGCAATCGTCACTGCCGCCGTCACGCCGTCCACCACCGGAACCTTGGTGCGGTAGCGAATCTGTTCATCCAGCCCGGCCATGCCGCCGCAGCCCAGGCAGATCACTTCGGCCTTGTCTTCGCTGATCGCCAATTCAGCCTGGCGCACGATGGCTTCCATGGTGCGCAACGGGTCTTCTTCCAGTTCCAGCACGGCCATGCCGCTGGCCCGCACCGACGCGCAACGCTGATACAAACCCGCCAGCTTCAGCCGGTCCTCGATCAGCGGCACGGTGCGGTCCAGGGTGGTCACCACCGAATAGGCGTGCCCGAGGAACATCGCAGTACTGGCGGCCGCTTCGGTGATGTCCACCACCGGCACATTGAGCAACTCCTGCAACCCTTCGCGGCCATGCTCGCCGTACCCGGCCTGGATCACCGCGTCGAACGGCTGGTCGTAGGCCATCACCCGGTCCATCACGGCAATGGCCGCCAGGTAGCTTTCAAAGTTGCCCTCCACCGATTCGGCACCAAAAAACGGCGTCAGCCCGACGATCTCGGTGCCCGGGGACGCCACCGCCCGCGCCTGTTTGGCGATGGCCTCGGTGATGGATTCGGTGGTGTTGACGTTGACCACAAGGATGCGCATGGAATGTCCTTACTTAATGACTGACGTTATCGACTGCAATGCTTTCGCCGCTCACATCGGCGTAATACGGCTGGCGTTTGGCAAACAGCAGGTACAGCAGCCCTGCAATACCGGCGCCAATCAGCCAGGAGAAGGGCGACACGTGGGCAAAACCGGGCAGCAGCGCGAGGAGAATGGCGATCACCGCCGCAGGAATAAACGCAGCCACCGCGCGCAGATTGACGCCGCGGCTGTAGTAATAAGCGCCATTCGGGTCTTCGCTATACAGCTGCGGCACATCCACCTGGCTTTTGCGGATCAGCCAGTAGTCGACCATGATCACGCCGTACAACGGCCCCAACAGCGCGCCCAGGCCCGAGAGGAAATACACGATCACCAACGGGCTGTTGTAGAGGTTCCACGGCAGGATCAGCACCGCCACGGTGGCGCTGATCAGCCCGGCGCGGCGGAAGTTCAGGTACTTGGGCGCCAGGTTGCTCAGCACAAAGGCCGGTGCGACGAAGTTGGCCATGATGTTCACCGCCACGGTCACGATCAGGAACGCCAGGCAACCCAGCACCAGGAAGAAGGTGTTTGGAATCGCCGCGATGATTTCCGTGGGGCTCTCGATCACCCGGCCATTGAGGTGGAACTGCCCGCCACACAGCAGCACGGTGATGGCGGCGAACACCAGGATATTCACCGGCAGGCCCCAGAAGTTGCCGACCTTGATGGTCTTGCGGCAGGGCGAAGAGCGGGCGAAGTCGCAGAAATTCAGGATCAGCGTGCCGTAGATCGCCAGCCACAGCGCGCCACCGGCAAAGATATTGCGCCACATTTCGCCACCGCTCAGCGGCTCGCGGATCGACCAGGCGATCTGGCCGCCCGCCTGGAAGTACATCCAGCCGGCCAGGGATGCCACGGTCAGCAAAATCACCGGCCCGGCGAACGCTTCATAGCGACGTACCATCTCCATGCCATAGGCGAGGATGGCCAGTTGCACAAGCCAGATCGCCACGAAACACGCCCAGCCGAGGCTCGACAAGCCGAGGATCGAGTTGTGGTCGTAGTCGGCAAAACCTGGATGAACTGCCGTCAACAGCACGCGGAAAACCACCGAGGCGAGGTAGGTCTGAATCCCGAACCAGGCGATCGCGATCACCGCGCGAATCAGCGCCGGAATCTGCGCGCCATGGATGCCGAAACTGATGCGGCTGATCACCGGAAACGGCACGCCGGTCTTCTGCCCCATATAGCCGGACAGGTTCATGAAGAAGTACACCAGCGCCGCGCCGATTCCCAGGGACAGCAGAATCTGCCAGCCGCCCAGGCCCAGCGCATACAGGCCAATGGCGAAGGAATAGTTGGCGATGTTGTGCACATCGTTGGTCCACAGGGCAAAGATGCTGTAGCGGCCCCAGCGCCGGCCTTCGGCCTTGGTAGGCGCAAGGTCCTTGTTGTGCAGGCGCGGGCTGAGTACCAGCGGGCCGGGGCTCGCGGCCTCGGGGTTCAGGGTGGAGGAGGGCAGATCCAGTGCGATGTTATTGGAGAGACTTGTACGCATTCCGGCAGGCTCCTGGACATCAGCAGGCGGTTGGCTGAGGTCAAAGTGTATGTATCTTTTTTATTAATTGTATACAAAGTGTGTTTTGCCTTAAGCCACATGCGTGCCAGATTTTCGCCTGGGAAAATGTCGGAGGATTTGGTTTTTAGAGTGATTGGAAATAAACAGCTGAATTTAAAGCGATATAAATTGACCGATTGAACAGCTATTTATTTTGTAGTGCAGGGACGGGACGGGATTTAAGCGGAGGTGCTGCGCAGAAGGGTGTAACTTTTCGGTGCAGGATTTTATAAGTGCACACAAAAATGGCACCGATGGTGACATTTCTGTGTACAGGATTCTGGATCTGGCGTTACGCCTTGCTGATGATGTTTCCCGCGTGCAACCCGCATTCCTTCTGGGTTGCTTCTTCCCACCACCAACGGCCTTCGCGTTCGTGCTGGTTCGGCAGTACCGGGCGGGTGCAGGGCTCACAGCCGATGCTGATAAAACCGCGCTCGTGCAGGCTGTTGTACGGCAACTCCAGCATGCGGATGTAACCCCAGATCTCTTCGCTGGTCATCTGCGCAAGCGGGTTGAACTTGTACAGGGTGCGTTCCGGTGTGGAGAAGGCGCTGTCGATTTCCAGCGCGGCCACCTGGCTGCGGGTGCCTGGGCTCTGGTCGCGGCGCTGGCCGGTGGCCCAGGCGCTCACGCCGGACAGCTTGCGGCGCAGCGGTTCGATCTTGCGCACGCCGCAGCACTCGCCATGGCCGTCCTTGTAGAAGCTGAACAGGCCCTTTTCCTTGACGAAGGGTTCCAGCTTGCTCTGGTCGGGCGAGATCAGCTCGATGTCGATCTTGTAGAACTCACGCACCTGCTCGATGAACCGGTAGGTCTCCGGGTGCAGGCGGCCGGTGTCGAGGCTGAACACCTTGACGTTCTTGTTCAGCTTCCAGGCCATGTCTACCAGCACCACGTCCTCGGCACCGCTGAAAGAGATCCACAGGTCGTCGCCAAACTGGCTGAACGCCAGCTTGAGAATGTCCTGGGCGGATTTGTTGGCGTAAGTCGCGGCGAGTTCAGCGACGTCGAAGGCTTGGTTCATCAGGACGGTTCCTACAGGTCAATGGCGCTGAGCGCTCTATAGGGGGGCGATGGTAACAAAATCCCGCCTGCGTTGCGGCGGCCAGCGTGAGTCGCTAGAGTTCGGCAGTCCTTTTGCTCGCTCAACTCAATAACTTTAAATGGGAGTGTCTTGTGGAAATTGCCTGTCTCGACCTGGAAGGGGTGCTGGTCCCGGAAATCTGGATCGCCTTCGCCGAAAAAACCGGTATTGAATCCTTGCGGGCCACGACCCGGGACATTCCCGACTACGACGTGCTGATGAAACAGCGCCTGCGCATTCTTGATGAGCACGGGCTGAAACTGTCGGACATCCAGGAAGTGATCGCCACCCTCAAGCCCCTGGACGGCGCCATTGAATTCGTCAACTGGCTGCGCGAGCGCTTCCAGGTGGTGATCCTGTCGGACACGTTCTATGAGTTCTCCCAACCGTTGATGCGTCAACTGGGCTTCCCGACCTTGCTGTGCCATCGCTTGATCACCGACGAGAACGACCGGGTGGTGAGCTACCAACTGCGTCAGAAAGATCCCAAACGTCAGTCGGTACTGGCCTTCAAGACCCTGTACTACCGGGTGATTGCCGCCGGTGATTCCTACAACGACACCACCATGCTGGGTGAGGCAGACCGCGGGATTCTGTTCCACGCGCCGGAGAACGTGATCCGCGAGTTCCCGCAGTTCCCGGCGGTGCATACGTTTGAGGACTTGAAGAAAGAGTTCATCAAGGCGTCGAATCGGACGTTGAGCCTGTAAGTCATGCGGCGCAGCTGACACCCTCATCGCAGGCAAGCCAGCTCCCACATTTTGATGTGTGAACCCATTCAAATGTGGGGGCTGGCTTGCCTGTGATGAGGCCTGTCCAGTCGCTACAGGCCTTCCAGCGTCTCCAACAACACCCGCACCTTGGTCATCGACTCCTGGTACTCCGCCTGCCATTGCGAGTCCGCGACGATCCCGCCGCCGCCCCAGCAGCACACCTGCCCATCCTTGACCAGCAAGCTGCGAATGGCGATGGAACTGTCCATCTCACCGCGCACGTCCAGGTACACCAGTGACCCGCAGTACAAGCCACGCCGGGTCGGCTCCAGCTCGTCGATGATCTGCATCGCGCGAATCTTCGGGGCGCCGGTGATGGACCCGCCGGGGAAGCTGCCGGCGATCAGGTCGAGGGCGTCTTTATCGTCGGCCAGTTCGCCGGTCACGCTGCTCACCAGGTGGTGCACATTCGGATAGCTCTCGAGGCTGAACAACTCCGGGACCTTCACCGAGCCGGTACGGCAGGTGCGGCCCAGGTCGTTGCGCAGCAGGTCGACGATCATCAGGTTCTCGGCTCGGTCCTTGGGGCTGGCCAGCAGCTCGGCGGCGTTGGCCGCATCTTCAGCAGGCGTTGCACCGCGTGGCCGGGTGCCCTTGATCGGGCGAGTCTCTACCTGGCGCTGGCTGATTTTGACGAAGCGCTCCGGCGACAAACTCAACACCGCGCCATCATCCGGCAGGCTCTGAAACCCGGAAAACGGCGTCGGGCAGGCTTCACGCAGGGCGCAGTAAGCCACCCACGGGTCGCCACTGCACAGTGCGCGGAAGCGTTGGGCGAAGTTGACCTGGTAGCAGTCACCGGCCTGGATGTAGTCCTGGATGCGGGCGAGGGCCTGCTTGTAGGTTTCGGCGGTCACGTCCGGCGCCATTGGGCCTTGCAGCTTGAAGGTTGCCGGTGCGTGCATGGCCGGCTGGCTGAACAGGCTGATCAGGCGTTGCCGCTCGCTGTCCGCCAGTTTGGGGTGGAACACCAGTTGGCTGGTCTGCGCCTGGTGATCGCTGATCAGGGCCCAGGGGTACAGGCCAAAGCGCGCGTCCGGCAGGTGCAGGTCGTCCACGGCCAAGTGCGGCAAGTGTTCAAGATGACGACCGAAGTCGTAGCTCAGGTAACCGATCAGGCCACCGGCGAATGGCAGCTCATAGGGCGCAGGAATGCTGGCTTCACCCAGCAACGTCAGGTTTTCCCGTAGGCGTTGCAGGAAATCGCTGCCGCTTTCGTCGGGTTGCACCGTCAGGGTTGCCTCCGGCCAGGCGCTCAGCAGGTCATACCGGCCACGGTCGGCAGTTGGTCGGCCGCTGTCCAGCAGCACTGCGCCGGGGGCATGGAGAATCGCTGCAAAGTATTCGGCAGGGTTGGCCCGGTAGGGCAGCGGGTGTACGGAACAGCTCACTGGATTCAGCCCTCGACCGCAGGAATATGCCCAAACATTTCCTGCACAAACTTCACCCGCTCTTCCGGCGTTTCCGTTACACCGGCGGCCTTCAGCTCTTCCAGTCGGGCCTCCACCGCATGGGTGCGCAAGGTCAGGCCGCAGTCGTTGGCAATCTGGATATTCAGCCCCGGGCGGGCGTTAAGCTCCAGGATCAACGGGCCTTTTTCCTGGTCCAGCACCATGTCCACGCCGATATAGCCCAGGCCGCACAGCTCATAGCAGCCGGCCGCGAGCTTCATGAAACCGTCCCAGTTGGGCAGTTGCACACCGTCCACCGCGTTGGTGGTGTCGGGGTGCTTGGTGATGATGTTGTTCAGCCAGGTGCCACGCAGGGTCAGGCCGGTGGCGAGGTCGACACCCACGCCAATCGCGCCCTGGTGCAGGTTGGCCTTGCCGCCGGACTGCCGGGTGGGCAAGCGCAGCATGGCCATCACCGGGTAGCCCATCAGCACAATGATGCGGATGTCCGGCACGCCTTCGTAGCTGATGCTTTTGAAGATCTGGTCGGGCACCACCCGGTATTCGATCAGCGCCCGGTCACGGTGGCCGCCGAGGGAATACAGGCCGGTGAGGATGCTGGAAATCTGATGTTCGATCTCTTCATGGCTGATGATCTTGCCGGAGACCGTGCGATAGCGCCCTTCAAAACGGTCGGCAATCACCAGGATGCCGTCACCGCCGGCGCCCTGGGCCGGCTTGATCACGAAGTCGCTGCGCCCGCCGATGATCTCGTCGAGCTTGTCGATTTCCTTTTCGGTGGAAATGATCCCGTACATCTCCGGCACATGGATGCCGGCCGCCATGGCCCGTTCCTTGGTGATGATCTTGTCATCCACGATCGGGTACAGGCTGCGCTTGTTGTACTTGAGCACGTAGTCGGCGTTACGCCGGTTGATGCCCATGATCCCCCGCGCTTCGAGGGCCTTCCAGGTCTTCCAGAAGCCGAACATTACGAGTCAGCCTTGAGGAACGCCTTGAAGCGCACCAGTTCGGTCAGGCGGTAGCCGCGATAGCGACCCATGGCCAGCATGAAACCCACCAGGATCAACAGGATCGCCGGGAAGGTGAACACGAAGTAGATCAGCTCCGGCACGCTCATGATGATGTGGGCCAGGGACGCCGCGAACAGCGTGCCGATCGCGACTTTCATCGCATGGCCGCCACCGCGCTCTTCCCAGGTGATCGACAGGCGTTCGATGGTCATGGTCAGAATCACCATCGGGAACAGCGCCACCGACAGCCCGCGCTCCAGGCCCAGCTTGTGGCTGAACAGGCTGATGGCCGCAATCAGCACCACCACGAAGGTCAGCACCACCGACAGCCTCGGCAGCATCTGCAGTTTCAAGTGTTCCAGATAAGACCGCAGCGACAGCCCCAGCGCCGTAATAATGGTGAACAGCACAATCCCGAAGCCCAGCTGTGTCTCGCGGAACGCCAGGGCAATCAGTACCGGAGTAAACGTGCCGAGGGTCTGCAGGCCGATCAGGTTGCGCAGGATCAGGATCACCAGCACGCCAATCGGGATCATCACCATGATCATGAAGGTCTGCTGGGTTTGCAGTGGCAGGCCGTACAGGGAGTATTCGAGGAAGTTGGCGTCGGTGTTTTCGTCCGTCAGCTTGGCCAGGCGAATCGCGTTCATTTCGCTGTTGTTGAGGCTGAAGGTCACCATGGCTTTCTTGCCACCATCGACAGTGATCAGGTTTTCATCGCCGGTCCACCACAGCAGGCGGTCGGCCGGCAGGCCTTGTTCGCCGGTGTCGGGGTTGAAGTACAACCAGTCATTACCGTTGAAGCTGCGCAGCCAGAGCTCCGGGGTTTGCGGCTGGTCGGCCACCAGGCGGATGGTGTGGACCTTTTCCACCGGCACGTGGGCAATGGACAGCAGCAACTCGACGATCTTGGCCTTGTGCGGCGTCGACGGGTCGCCCGCCAGCAGCAGCTTCACGTTGTCGTCGTTGAGGTTGTTGGTGCGCTTGATGGCTTCGCTGATAAAGGTCTCGACGTCGGCCGAGTGCTGGCGGATCGGCGCCAGCAGGGCTTCGGCGGCGATTTTTCCGGGCCTTCGACGGCGATGCTGTCGCGGAAGGTCGGGCCCTTGACCTTGACCTTTTCACCGCTGTAACGCTTGGTCAGTACCAGGCGGTAGTAGAGGGTCTGGTTGCCCTTGGCCCGGCGGGCCGACCAGGTGACCTTGCGGTTGCCGTCGAGGCGGTTGACGCTCACGCCGTAGTTATTCGAGATAAAGCTTTCATTCAGGCTGACGAAGTCGCGGCTCAGGGGCGGCACGAACATCTGGATTTTTACCGGGTCCTTGGCGCTGGCGACGAACTCGACCTTGGCGTCGATGTTCCACAGGTCGTCGGTGGCGTCCTCGGTGACGGGAATCCCCAGCACGAAAATCTGATAGGCGGTGACCGAAATGCCCAGGACCACCAGCACGGCGATCAGGATTTTCAGGTGCAGATTAAGAGAGCGCATTCAAATTACTCAGCGGTATGAGCGTCGGTGGCGCAGGCAGGTTTGCCCGCCGCGTATTTAAGACTGGGGTCGACCAGCGCATCAAAGCGTTTCAGCGCTTCGGAGCCGATCAGCAGCGGGTATTGGAAGGCGCTGCGGTCAGTCAAGTTCACTTCGATGCTGCGTAAAGCGGTGCCCATGCAGATGTCCAGGGCAATCACTGGACGGGCGGTGTAGTTCTTGTCTTCATCGGGGTCGTAGTCACCGGCGCGGCGCTTGATCTTGCTCACGCGGGCCAGGGGACGCTCGATGGGGTGGGAATGGGCGGTGTCGATCGCCAGGTAAAAGCGCACCCAGGATTCGCCGTTGCGCTTGAAACGCTTGATGTCGCGGGCGCTCAACGATGCAGTCTTGGCGCCGGTGTCGAGTTTGGCGGCCACTTCCAGGTCAATGCCTGCCAACTTGGCGTATTCATTGAGGCCATACACGGTCTTCTCGGCAGCAACGCCAAGGCCCGGTACAAGCATTAAAAGCAAAAGGGGGAAGGGCTTGAGTCTCATAAATCCTGACGCGGTGCAGTGCGATGTTCAATTCAAGGCGACTGGCATTGCTGCGCAAGCTCCCTCGTGCGCCTTTTCATCCAGGGATGTGAGGCAAAAGTGGCCGGCATTCTAACATGAAGGTTTTCTTGCGCCAGCGCTGGCAGCCGGCCATGCCCCGATAGGGTGCAAGGTGGGTTATTAGACGATTGTCGACAATATGTATTTATTCTTTGACTATCAGGGGCTGATTGGCTAGTTTTTGCGGCATTGCTTTTAAAGGTGTCGACAATATGCTGGATCAACTGGAAACCCCAGTGATGGCCCAAGACGATTCCCAGACCATGTCCGAGAACGTCTTCCGGCGTATCCAGGCCGCCATCGTCAAGGGCGAAATCGCCCCGGGCAGCAAGATCTCCGAGCCGGAACTGGCGCGCACCTATGGCATCAGCCGTGGCCCGCTGCGCGAGGCGATCCACCGCCTGGAAGGCCAGCGCCTGCTGGTGCGCATTCCCCATGTGGGCGCGCGAGTAGTGTCCTTGAGCCATGAAGAGCTGATCGAACTCTACGAAATCCGCGAGTCCCTGGAAGGCATGGCCTGCCGCCTGGCGGCCGAGCGCATGACCGACGCTGAAATCGAAGAATTGCGCCAGGTGTTGCATACCCATGAGCGCGATGCCGCGTTCCAGGCCGGTGTCGGCTACTACCAGCAGGAAGGCGACTTCGATTTTCATTACCGGATAATTCAAGGCGCCGGTAACCGCACCCTGACCCAAATGTTGTGCGGCGAGCTGTACCAGTTGGTGCGTATGTACCGCATCCAGTTCTCCGCCACCCCCAATCGTCCACGCCAGGCCTTTGCCGAGCATCACCGCATTCTTGACGCGATTGCCGATCGCGACGGTGAACTGGCCGAGTTGTTGATGCGCCGGCATATCGGCGCTTCCAAACGCAACATTGCCCGTCACTTCCCGGACGGCGCTCCCCAATCACGAGGTGAGTCATGAGTTCCAATAACAACACTACTCCCGGCCAGCGTTTCCGTGACGCGGTCGCCAGCGAGCATCCCTTGCAGGTGGTCGGCGCGATCAACGCCAACCACGCGCTGCTGGCCAAGCGTGCCGGTTTCAAGGCGATCTACCTGTCGGGTGGCGGGGTGGCTGCAGGCTCCCTCGGCGTGCCGGACCTGGGGATTACCGGCCTGGATGACGTGCTGACCGACGTGCGCCGCATCACCGACGTGTGCGACCTGCCGCTGCTGGTGGACGTGGACACCGGTTTCGGCTCCTCGGCGTTCAACGTGGCGCGCACCGTCAAGTCGATGATCAAGTTCGGCGCGGCGGCGATCCATATCGAAGACCAGGTGGGCGCCAAGCGTTGCGGCCATCGCCCGAATAAAGAAATCGTCTCGCAACAGGAAATGGTCGACCGCATCAAGGCCGCCGTGGATGCGCGCACCGATGACAGCTTTGTGATCATGGCCCGTACCGATGCGCTGGCCGTCGAAGGCCTGGAATCCGCCCTGGAACGCGCCGCCGCCTGCATCGAGGCCGGTGCCGACATGGTGTTCCCGGAAGCCATAACGGAGCTGGAGATGTACAAGCTGTTCGCCTCCCGCGTGAAAGCGCCGATCCTGGCCAACATCACCGAGTTTGGTGCCACGCCGCTCTACACCGTCGACCAGTTGAAATCTGCGGATGTTTCCATCGTGCTGTACCCGCTCTCGGCCTTCCGCGCCATGAACAAGGCCGCCGAGAACGTCTACACCGCGATCCGTCGCGACGGCACCCAGCAGAACGTGATCGACACCATGCAAACCCGCATGGAGCTTTACGATCGCATCGACTACCACACCTTCGAGCAAAAGCTCGACGCGCTGTTCGCCGCCAAGAAGTAAGGCGAGCGCCCCACTAATAACGACAAGATTGGAGATAACCATGGCCGAAGCAAAAGTACTGAGTGGAGCTGGCCTGCGTGGCCAGGTTGCCGGGCAAACCGCACTGTCCACCGTGGGCCAGGCCGGTGCCGGCTTGACCTATCGCGGCTACGACGTGCGCGAACTGGCTGCGGACGCGCAGTTTGAAGAAGTCGCCTACCTGTTGCTGTACGGCGAGCTGCCGACCCAGGCCGAACTGGCCGCCTACACCGCCAAACTCGGCAAGCTGCGCGACCTGCCCCAGGCGCTGAAAGAAGTACTGGAACGCATCCCCGCCGACGCCCACCCGATGGACGTGATGCGCACCGGTTGCTCGTTCCTGGGCAATATCGAGCCGGAGAAAGACTTCAGCGTGCAGCGCGACGTGACCGACCGCCTGCTGGCGGCGTTCCCGGCGATCATGTGCTACTGGTACCGCTTCAGCCACGACGGCCAGCGCATCAACTGCGTGACCGACGAGCCGTCCATCGGCGGCCATTTCCTGCACCTGCTGCACGACAAGAAGCCGAGCGACTTGCACGTCAAAGTGATGAACGTGTCGCTGATCCTCTACGCCGAGCACGAGTTCAACGCCTCGACCTTTACTGCTCGGGTGTGTGCCTCGACCCTGTCAGACCTGTATTCCTGCGTCACCGCCGCCATCGGTTCCCTGCGTGGCCCGCTGCACGGCGGCGCCAACGAAGCGGCGATGGAGATGATCGAGCGTTTCTCGTCCGCCCAGGAAGCGGTGGAAGGCACCCTCGGCATGCTGGCGCGCAAGGACAAGATCATGGGCTTTGGCCACGCGATCTATAAAGACAGCGACCCGCGTAATGAAGTGATCAAGGGCTGGTCGAAAAAACTCGCCGACGAAGTGGGCGACACCGTGTTGTTCCCGGTTTCCGAAGCCATCGACAAGACCATGTGGGAGCAAAAGAAACTGTTCCCCAATGCCGACTTCTACCATGCCTCGGCGTACCACTTCATGGGCATCCCGACCAAGCTGTTCACCCCGATTTTCGTCTGCTCGCGGCTGACCGGATGGGCAGCTCACGTATTTGAGCAGCGTGCCAACAACCGCATCATCCGTCCGAGCGCCGAGTACATCGGCGTTGAGCAGCGCAAGTTCGTGCCAATCGAACGTCGCTGAGTGGTGGGAATCTGAGGCGCCGGTTTTAAGGATCGGAACCGGTTCAATGTGGGAGCTGGCTTGCCTGCGATAGCATCACCTCGGTGTAACTGACACACCGAGGTGCCTGCATCGCGGGCAAGCCCGGCTCCCACAGGGACCGTGTTCATCCAGGCCAGTGCCACAGGTTTTTGCTGTACACCTTACCGTGACCGAGTCCCAGCCTATGAACACTGAACACCGCAAACCGCTGCCCGGCAGCCGCCTCGATTTCTACGACGCCCGTGCGGCGGTCGATGCAATCACCCCCGGCGCCTACGCCACGTTGCCGTACACCTCCCGCGTACTCGCCGAGAACCTGGTGCGTCGCTGCGACCCGGCGACCCTCGACGCTTCCCTGAGCCAACTGATCGAGCGCAAGCGCGACCTCGATTTCCCGTGGTTCCCGGCCCGCGTGGTGTGCCACGACATTCTCGGCCAGACCGCCCTGGTGGACCTCGCCGGCCTGCGCGATGCCATCGCCCTGCAAGGCGGTGACCCGGCCCAGGTCAACCCGGTGGTGCCGACCCAACTGATCGTCGACCACTCCCTGGCCGTCGAAGCCGGTGGTTTTGACCCGGACGCGTTCGAAAAAAACCGCGCCATCGAAGACCGTCGCAACGAAGACCGTTTCCACTTTATCGAGTGGACCAAAAAGGCCTTCAAGAACGTCGACGTGATCCCGCCGGGCAACGGCATCATGCACCAGATCAACCTGGAGAAAATGTCTCCGGTGATCCAGGTGCGCGACGGCGTGGCCTTCCCGGATACCTGCGTCGGCACCGACAGCCACACGCCGCACGTAGACGCCCTGGGCGTGATCGCTATCGGCGTTGGCGGACTTGAAGCGGAGAGCGTGATGCTCGGCCGCGCCTCGTGGATGCGCCTGCCGGAAAGCGTTGGCGTGGAGCTTACGGGCAAGCTGCAACCGGGCATCACCGCCACTGACATGGTGCTGGCGCTGACCGAGTTCCTGCGCAAGCAAAAGGTCGTGGGTGCGTGGCTGGAGTTCTTCGGTGAAGGCGCCTCCGCGCTGACCCTCGGCGACCGCGCCACCATCTCCAACATGGCCCCGGAATACGGCGCCACGGCCGCGATGTTCTACATCGACCAACAGACCATCGCCTACCTCAAACTCACCGGCCGTGAAGACGAGCAAGTGACGCTGGTGGAGCAATACGCTCGCCACACCGGCCTGTGGGCAGACGACCTCAAGGGCGCGCAATACGAGCGTGGCCTGAGCTTCGATTTGTCCTCGGTGGTGCGCAACATGGCCGGCCCGAGCAACCCACACGCCCGTGTTGCCACCAGCGACCTGGCGGCCAAGGGCATCTCTGGCCAGTGGGATGACGTGCCGGGGCAAATGCCCGACGGCGCGGTGATCATCGCCGCTATCACCAGCTGCACCAACACCAGCAACCCGCGCAACGTGATCGCCGCCGGGTTGCTGGCGCGCAACGCCAACAAGCTCGGGCTGGCCCGCAAACCGTGGGTCAAGTCGTCCCTGGCACCGGGCTCGAAAACCGTGGCGATGTACCTCGACGAAGCCGGGCTGACCACTGAGCTGGAGCAGTTGGGTTTTGGCGTGGTGGCGTTTGCCTGCACCACCTGCAACGGCATGTCCGGCGCACTCGACCCGGTGATCCAGCAAGAGATCATCGACCGCGACCTGTACGCCACCGCCGTGCTTTCGGGTAACCGCAACTTCGACGGCCGTATCCACCCGTATGCCAAGCAGGCGTTCCTCGCTTCGCCGCCGCTGGTGGTGGCTTACGCGATTGCCGGCACCATCCGTTTCGACATCGAAAAAGACGTGCTGGGCCTGGACGCCAACGGCCAGGAAATCCGCCTGAAGGACATCTGGCCGAGCGACGAAGAAATCGACGCGGTGGTCAAGGCTTCGGTCAAGCCGGAGCAGTTCCGCCAGGTCTACATCCCGATGTTCGCTATCCATGAAGACACCGGCCCCAAAGTCACGCCGCTGTACGACTGGCGCCCGCAGAGCACCTACATCCGCCGCCCGCCTTACTGGGAAGGCGCACTGGCCGGTGCGCGCCCGCTCAAGGGCATGCGCCCGCTGGCAGTGCTGCCAGACAACATCACCACCGATCACCTGTCGCCGTCCAACGCGATCATGCTCGACAGTGCCGCTGGCGAATACCTGGCAAAAATGGGCCTGCCGGAAGTCGACTTCAACTCCTACGCGACTCACAGGGGCGACCATTTGACCGCGCAGCGCGCCACCTTCGCCAACCCGAAACTGTTCAATGAAATGGTCATTGAAGACGGCAAGGTCAAGCAGGGTTCGCTGGCGCGCCTGGAGCCGGAAGGCAAGGTCACGCGCATGTGGGAAGCCATCGAAACCTACATGGAGCGCAAGCAGCCGCTGATCATCATCGCCGGTGCCGACTACGGCCAGGGTTCGTCCCGGGACTGGGCGGCCAAGGGCGTGCGCCTTGCCGGTGTGGAAGCGATCGCCGCCGAAGGCTTCGAGCGCATCCACCGCACCAACCTGGTGGGCATGGGCGTGTTGCCCCTGGAGTTCCTGCCGGGCACCGACCGCAAGACCTTGAAGATCGACGGTACCGAAACCTACGACGTGATCGGCGAGCGCACCCCGCGTGCCCAGCTGACCTTGTTGATCAACCGCAAGAATGGCGAGCGTGTCGAGGTGCCGGTGACCTGCCGCCTGGACACGGCTGAAGAAGTGTCGATCTACGAGGCGGGCGGCGTGTTGCAACGTTTTGCCCAGGACTTCCTGGAATCGGCTGTTACCGCCTGACAACTGTGGCCGGGGTGAACGCCCCGGCCCATGAGGACCACCATGGCACACGTACCGCAGATCAAGATTCCCGCCACCTATATGCGTGGCGGCACCAGTAAAGGGGTGTTTTTCAGCCTCAAGGATTTGCCCGAGTCGGCCCAGGTTCCCGGCGCTGCGCGGGATGCATTGTTGCTGCGGGTGATCGGCAGTCCCGACCCGTATGACAAGCAAATCGACGGCATGGGCGGTGCGACCTCCAGCACCAGCAAAACCGTAATCCTCGCCAAAAGCACCCGCGCCGATCACGACGTGGACTACCTGTTTGGCCAGGTGTCCATCGACAAGCCATTCGTGGACTGGAGCGGCAACTGCGGCAACCTGTCGGCGGCGGTGGGCTCCTTCGCCATCAGCGCGGGGCTGGTGGACGCCGCACGCGTTCCGCACAACGGCGTGGCCGTGGTGCGGGTCTGGCAGGCGAATATCGGCAAGACCATCATCGCCCACGTGCCGATCACCGACGGTGCCGTGCAGGAAACCGGCGACTTCGAACTGGACGGCGTGACCTTCCCGGCCGCCGAAGTGCAGTTGGAATTCATGGACCCGGCGGCGGAAGTAGAGGGCGGCGGTGGCTCCATGTTCCCTACCGGCAACCTGGTGGATGACCTGGAAGTGCCGGGTGTGGGCACGTTCAAGGCGACGCTGATCAATGCCGGGATTCCCACCATCTTTATCAATGCCCATGACCTGGGTTACACCGGCACCGAGCTGCAGGGCGCTATCAACAGCGACCCCAAAGCCCTGGCGATGTTTGAAACCATCCGTGCCCACGGTGCGCTGCGCATGGGCCTGATCAAGCACCTGGACGAAGCGGCCCAGCGTCAGCACACGCCGAAGGTGGCGTTTGTGGCACGGCCTGCGGACTACGTGGCGTCCAGCGGCAAGGCGATCAAGGCCGGCGATGTGGACCTGCTGGTACGGGCGCTGTCCATGGGCAAGTTGCACCACGCGATGATGGGCACGGCGGCGGTGGCGATTGGCACGGCGGCGGCGATTTCCGGCACGCTGGTGAATTTGGCGGCGGGCGGTGTGGAGCGCAATGCGGTGCGGTTCGGGCATCCGTCCGGCACGTTGCGCGTAGGCGCCGAGGCCAGCCAGGTCGACGGTGAATGGGTCGTGAAAAAAGCCATCATGAGCCGCAGTGCGCGGGTATTGATGGAAGGTTTCGTGCGCGTGCCCGGCGACTCTTTCTAACCGATCACAGGCAGGCACCAAGACCTGCCTTTTATAACACTTCAACCCTGACCCTGAGGATGGAACACACCTAACCCACTTTGGAGTACTGCCATGAGCGCCAACGTCGACCAGAACAACCGCCCCGACTACGACCAGGTCCTGCAGGACATCGCCGACTACGTCCTGGGCTTCAGGATCGAATCCCGCGACGCCCTCGACACCGCCCGCAACTGCCTGATGGACACCCTCGGTTGCGGCCTGCTGGCCCTGCGTTTCCCGGAGTGCACCAAGCATCTGGGGCCGATCGTTGAAGGCACGGTGGTGCCATTCGGTGCGCGGGTGCCGGGCACCTCGTTCCGCCTGGACCCGGTCAAGGCCGCGTGGGATATCGGCTGCATCGTGCGCTGGCTCGACTACAACGACACCTGGCTCGCCGCCGAGTGGGGCCATCCTTCCGATAACCTGGGCGGCATCCTCGCCGTCGCCGACCACCTCTCGCAAAAACGCGTGGCCAATGGCGATGCTCCGCTGACCGTGCGGGCGGTGCTGGAGGCGATGATCATGGCCCACGAAATCCAGGGCGTGATTGCCCTGGAAAACTCCTTCAACCGTGTCGGCCTCGACCATGTGCTGCTGGTGAAAGTCGCCTCCACCGCCGTCACCGCCAAACTGATGGGCGCCAATCGTGAGCAACTGCTGTCGGCATTGTCCCAGGCGTTTGTCGACGGCCAGGCATTGCGTACGTATCGCCATGCGCCGAACGCCGGTTCGCGCAAGTCGTGGGCGGCGGGGATGCGTCGAGTCGCGGGGTGCGCCTGGCCGACATCGCCATGCGCGGCGAGATGGGCATTCCCGGGGTGTTGAGCGCGCCGCAGTGGGGTTTTTATGACGTGCTGTTCAGCCACACCAACAAGGACCTGGCGCTCAAGCCCGAGGACAAGCGCGCCTTCAGCCTCTCGCAGCCTTACGGCACGTATGTGATGGAGAACGTCCTGTTCAAGATCAGCTTCCCCGCCGAGTTCCACGCACAAACCGCCTGCGAGGCGGCGGTCACGTTGCACCCACAAGTGCAGCACCGCCTGCATGAGATCGACAGGATTGTCATCACCACCCACGAGTCGGCGATTCGCATCATTTCCAAGGTCGGGCAGTTGGCCAACGCGGCGGACCGCGATCATTGCCTCCAGTACATGACCGCCGTGCCGCTGGCGTTTGGCAACCTGGTGGCCGAGCAATACGAGGATGAGTTCCACGCGGCCCATCCGATCATCGATGAGCTGCGGGACAAGATGGTCATCGTCGAGGAACCGCGCTACAGCCGCGAATACCTGGAGGCCGACAAGCGCTCCATCGCCAACGCAGTGCAGGTGTTCTTCAAGGATGGTTCCAGCACCGAACAGGTGGCCGTGGAATACCCGATTGGCCACCGTCGCCGTCGGGTAGATGGCATTCCGTTGCTGGAAGACAAGTTCAAGGCCAACCTGGCGACCCGGTTTACCGCACAGCGCAGTGCCGAGATCTTTGCCCTGTGCAAGGATCAGGCACGGCTTGAGGCAACGCCCGTGAACCGGTTTGTGGACCTGTTCGTGATCTGAGAAACACCACGGCACTCACTGTGTAAACCCAATCAATGTGGGAGCTGGCTTGCCTGCGATAGCATCACCTCGGTGTATCTGAAAGACCGAGGTGTCTGCATCGCAGGCAAGCCAGCTCCCACATTTGTTCTGTGTTGTTCAATGGAAAGTGGTCGACATCGCGCCGTTACATGCTGCCTTCTACGTCATCCAGGCTGAACGTCTCGGTATGGTCGTCATAGGAGAAAATCTCCGCATACCGTCCCCACGCCACCACGCTTTCCAGGGTTTTTTCCACAAAGGCTTCTGTCATCGAGTCTTCCAGTTCCTGCTCGAAACGCACCCGTGGCGCGCGGTGGCCGCTGCGTTCCAGCAACACCTGGTGAATGCGGGCGGCCAATGGCACGTGGCGGATCAAATGTTCGGCGAACAGGGTTTTACGCTCCTGGGTGCCGTAGTCGGCGAACAGTTTGCCGGCGTCGGTGAGGGTGATGTCGGCACCCTTGAGTTCGGCAAAGCCCAAATGCTCAAGCATCTCCGCGACCGGGAACAGATCGTCGACCTCCAGCAAGCGCCGTTCGGCCACGGTCGGCAGGCCGGCGTGGCCGTTGTAGGGTTCGGCGGCCAGGGTTTCGATCAGGCCGGCCATCAGGTTGGTGGACACTTCCGGCAGCAGGCTGCCCATTTTCAGCTCGGGTAAACCCCTGCTCGCGTCAGCGCTGCGGCGGTCAGTCATCAGGGCATAGATGTCGTCGACCATTTGCCTGAAGGTCGGGTCCAGCCGGTTGCGCGGGTGTGCAAACGGCACCTTGATCTCGGCTACCACCCGGCCAGGGTTGGACGACAGCACCAGGATGCGGTCGCACATCAGCACGGCTTCTTCGATGTTGTGGGTCACGATCAGGATCGATTTGATCGGCAGCTGCTTGCCGCTCCACAGGTCCAGCAGGTCGGTGCGCAGGGTTTCAGCGGTGAGCACGTCCAGCGCCGAGAACGGTTCGTCCATCAACAGCAGCGTCGGGTTGACCACTAGCCCGCGGGCGAAACCCACACGCTGGCGCATGCCGCCGGACAGCTCCCGCGGGTAGGCGTTTTCAAAACCGTCCAGGCCGATCAAGTCGATGGCGGCCAGGGCGCGCCTGCGGGTTTCCTTGCGCTCGACCTGCAAGGCTTGCAGCCCGGCCTCGACGTTTTCCAGCACGGTCAGCCACGGGAACAGCGCAAAGGTCTGGAACACCATGGCCACGCCTTCGGCCGGGCCGTTGAGTGGCGCGCCGTTGTAGCGTACTTCGCCTGACGACGGCTGGATCAGCCCTGCGATGATGCGCAGCAAGGTCGACTTGCCTGAGCCTGAGCGGCCGAGCATGCCGACAATCTCGCCTTCGTGCAGGCTCAAGTCCACGCCGCTGAGGACTTGCAGCTCGTCTTTACCTTTGCCGAACACCCGGTTCACGTTTTTCAACGAGTAGATTTCCGGGGTGTCGGCGGTGTGCTCGGTATAGGTAGTCATCACAGCGAATCCCATCAATTCAGACGAAGTTTGTTTTCAGCCATGGCGTACATCGGCCGCCATACCGCGCGGTTGAACGCCACCACGAAGATCGACATCACCACCACGCCCAGGGCGATTTTCGGGAAGTCGCCGGCAGCGGTGGTCTGTGCGATGTAGGCGCCCAGCCCGTGGGCGACCACCTTGTCCTGGCCCCAGGAAACGTACTCGGACACGATGCTGGCGTTCCAGGCACCGCCCGAGGCGGTAATGGCGCCAGTGACGTAGTACGGGAAAATCCCCGGCAGCATCACCTTGCGCCACCACAGCCAGCCGCGAATGCGGAAGTTGGCGGCGGCTTCCTTGAAATCGTTGGGAAACGCGCTGGCGCCGGCGATCACGTTGAACAGGATGTACCACTGGGTACCCAGCACAATCAGCGGGCTCAGCCAGATATCCGGGTCGAGGTTGTAGTGCAGGATCACGATCACGAACACCGGGAACAGCAGGTTCGCCGGGAAGGCCGCGAGAAACTGCGCGAGCGGCTGGATTTTTTCCGCAAGGGCCGGGCGCAAGCCGATCATCACACCCAGAGGCACCCAGATCAGCGAGGCGATCAGGATCAGGCCAGCCACCCGCAACAGCGTGATCAGGCCCAGCACAAACACATGGCCGACTTCGGCCAGGGTCACTTCGGTGCCGACGTACTGCACAATGTGATACAGCGCATAAGCGGCCAGCAGCGCGATGAGTGTGCCCCACACCCAGTCGATCACTTTTGAGGCTTTTGGTGTCTCTGCCGGCAACGCCTTGAGTGCACCGCCTGCCAGGCTGAAGCGCTTGTTGCCGATGCGGCTGATGGCGCGGGTGACAGGGCGCAGGATGCGCTGGACGATGCGCGTGCGCTGGATCAGGTTCAGCAGCCAGGATTGCGGCGCCGCGCCCTGGGAGGCGGTGGTTTCCATGCGGAACTTGTCGGCCCAGGCCACCAACGGGCGGAACAGGAACTGGTCGTACATCAGGATGACCACGATCATCGCCAGGATCACGTAACCCACGGCGTGCAGGTCTTTCTGGGCAATCGCCAGGGCCAGGTACGAACCCACGCCCGGCAAGGTGATGGTCTTGTCGCCGACGGTAATGGCCTCGGAAGCGACCACGAAAAACCAGCCGCCGGACATGCTCATCATCATGTTCCACACCAGCCCCGGCATGGCGAAGGGCACGTCGAGCTTCCAGAACTTCTGCCAGCCGGACAGCCGCAGGTTGGTCGACACTTCTACCAGGTCATGGGGCAGCATGCGCAGCGACTGGTAGAAGCTGAACGTCATGTTCCAGGCCTGGCTGGTGAAAATCGCAAAGATGGCCGCGAACTCCGCGCCGAGCACGCGCCCGGGGAACAGCAGCAGGAAGAATGTCACGGTAAACGAGATGTAACCCAGCACCGGCACTGATTGCAGGATGTCGAGCACCGGCACCAGCAGTTTCTCGGCGCGCCGGCTTTTGGCGGCCAGGGTGCCGTACAGCAGGGTGAACACCAGTGCTGCCACCATCGCCGCGAGCATGCGCATGGTGGTGCGCATCGCGTATTCCGGCAGGTTGGCCGGGTCAAGGGAGATGACTTCACTTTGCAAGGTGGCGATGGGCGCCCAGGTTTCCCGGGCAGTGATGGAGAAAAACAATAAAAAGCCGATCACCAGGGGCAGGGCGACCAGGTCCCAGCGGTTGGGCAACAAGCGCAATGTGGACGCAGGGATGTAGTGACGGAGCACTCTTTTCATAGGCAGTCATTCCTGCAGCGTTCAGGTTCAGGGCGTGATGGGAGTGAGCTTAGCTGCTGCACGAATGACCCACCGGGAAGGAAGGGCGCTGTTTCGCGAGTCAGGGGCAACGAGGCGTTGCAGGCGGGATTGTACGTTTCTGAATGTTACAAGCACATAAATTTGCTGTCAGTTTCCTGTACGAACTGCAGCTAGGGCGTTGGCGCCCCAGCCGTCGCTCGAGCGCTATTCAAACCGCAGGATCACCCGGCGGTTGTGCTTGCTCTTCTTCTCGATCTTTTCGCAGAACACCCGGCCGATTTCCTCGGTATTGGTCACATGGGTGCCGCCACAAGGCTGGATGTCGATTCCGGCAATTTCGATCACCCGTACCGAACCCTGGATCACCGGTGGTGCCACCGCCTGGGTGCGGGTGATCTGCAGCAGGGTGGAATACTCCGAGGCCGGCATGGACAGGGTTTTCACCGCGTGGGCCTGTTCGATCAAGGCATTGAGGTCGCGGGTGATGGTCTCTTTGTCGAGGGTCATTTCCGGCAGGTCGAAATCCAGGCGGCCCTTATCAAAGCCGATGCTGCAGCCGGTCACCGGCGCGTCGATGATCGAACACAGCAGGTGCAGGCAGGTGTGCATTTTCATGTGCTGGTAGCGGCGCTCCCAATCCAGGCTGGCGTCCACTTGCATCCCGGCCGCCAGCTGTTCTGGGCAGTGTTCCACCTGGTGCCAGATGATCGAGCGCAGCACCGGGTCGCGCACGGTGCCGGTGATGTCGACACGGCTGCCATCGGGCAGGATGAAGTGGCCGGTGTCCCCCGGCTGCCCGCCGCCGGTGGGGTAGAACAGCGTGTGTTCCAGCGCGATTCCTTGCTCACTGACGGCAATCACCCGCGCACTGAAAGCGTTCTGGTAAGGCGCGCTGTCGAACAGCGCGAGGGTTTCCATGGTGTGCACGGACATGTTCAACCTCCGACGATCAGTGGGCTGGCTTGCAGCAGGCGACGAACCATCGCGCTCAAGCCAGGGGGAGAGAGCAGGGTGATTTCAAATTCGGGCCCGGTCACTTTCAGGTTCAGTGGCAGGCGCGGCGGGTAGGCCGTTGTCTCGATATGGCGCAGGCGGAACTGCAGGTGGTGGCGTTCCTTGACCGTCGGCTCCAGCAGCAGGCCGGGCAGGGGATGAAAGTCGGCGTCCAGCACCGTGACCTTGTGGCTGGCGTTGACCTCGCCGACCACGTGCAGCCGCTCGTCGAGGGCAAACGCGCCGAGGTAGTTGCTGTGGTCCGACTCGTCGTTTTTCTGCAACTGGATCTGGTTGACCACCTTGACCTTGGTGCCGGCCGGCACGTCCTGGGTGATCACGCAGGAAGGGCTGATAAACACGTTGTCGCCGATCAGCACATAACCGAGCACCCGCGCGCCGGAACCGACTTCCACGTTGTTGCCCAGGCGCGGGTGGCGCTTGCCGTCGGGGTTGTTGGCGATGCCCCGGGCGCCCAGGGTTACGCCGCAGAGGATGTAGCAGTCGTTGCCGATCTCGCAGGTTTCACCGATGACCGTGCCGTAGCCGTGGTCCAGCACAAAGCGCCGGCCGATCCGCGCGGCGGGGTGAATTTCGGCGCCGGACAAAATCTTGCCCTGGTTGCTCAGCTTCAGGGCGATGGCGCAAAACACGCCGTTGTTCTTGTCCGGGAAATTCCACACCAGGTGCGCCAGCCGGTAGTACAGCACCGCCTTGAACGAGGCGTAGGACTCCAGGATCAGCTCCCCGCGCCCGCGGGACGCCGGGTCGCGCCAGGCATAGGCGATCAGGTCTTCGGCCACCGCCTGGGCCGCCGCCTGGACCAGCGTGCCAAGGTGCTCTTCCAGTTGCTTCAACTGCGTTGGCGTCAGCGTGGTGATGAGGTGGGTGAGCAACTCATCGTGCAGTTGTTGCATGTCGATAAAGCCCCCCATGGAGGCACCCCCGCAATAGTTGTTATTCAAAACAGGGCAAATAACCGTCGGCACTGTCGTAGACCATGGTCAGCACAACGGTGTCGGTAGGCAGCTCCGGCGCCAGCTTGGCGATGGCCACCATGTTGGCGGCCGACGACAACCCGAGGCTGATGGCGTCGGTGCGCATGATGCGTTTGATCATGTCGATGCATTCCTGGCGCGACACCTTGAGCATCCCGTCAATGATCGCGACGTTGAGAATGCTCGGGATCAGGCCGATGGAGAGGCCCTGGATATGGTGGGGTGCGTGGCGGTCGCTGAGCAGGTCGCACTCCTCCGGCTCCACGCCCATCACGCGGATCGCCGGCCAGGTGGCCTTGAGGGTTTCGCCGATGCCGGTGATATGGCCGCCGGTGCCGATGCCGCTGACGAAGTAGTCCACCCGCTGCTCGCCGAAGGCACGGATGATTTCCCGGGCGGTGGTGTCGCGGTGGGTTTGCGGATTGGCGCCGTTGCGCTGCTGGTTGAGCATCACGTAGCTGGGGTTTTCCAGCTGCAGCTCCATGCACTTTTCACCGTGGGAATTGTTGCCCAGGCGGCTGTCCGACAGCACCACCCTGGCGCCATAGAGGCGCAGCAGTTTCTGCTTCTCGGGGCTGTAGTTGTCGGGGATCACCAGCACCACTTTGTAGCCCAGCACGTTGCCGGCCATCACCAGGCCGATGCCGGTGTTGCCACCGCTGGGCTCGATAATGGTTTGCCCTGAGCCACGGATCAGAATGCCCCGGCGCTCGGCGTCGAGGATCATGCCCAGGGCGATGCGCGCCTTGTGGCTGCCGCCGGGGTTGAGGGACTCCAGCTTCGCGTAGACCTCAATGCCGAGGTCTTCGGAAAACTGTTCCAGGCGCACGATGGGCGTTTGGCCAATCGCGTCGAGTATCGAGTTATGCAACATCAAGTAAGAACCCATGGCCGCTGATCAGTACAAAGGCATGTCGGGTTCGACGTCGCGAACCCAGTGTTTCATGCCACCTTGCAGTACTTTGGTGTTGGCGAATCCGGCTGCCAGCAGGGTAGTGGCGGCTTGTTCCGCGCGCGTTCCGGCGTAGCAGATCAGGTAGTGCGTGTTGTCGCGGCTGAGTGTGGCGAGTTGCCCGTCGAGTTCGGCCAGCGGGATGTGCACCACGCCTGGCAACTTGCACACTTCCAGTTCGCTGGCATCGCGCACGTCCAGCAACACGTCGGCCTTGCTGTGTTGTTCGAGCAGTTGCTTGAGCACCCGTGGCTTGATGTAGCGCTCTTCGGCCAACGACGGCTGGCTCGGCACGGCATCCGCACACACGGCAGGTGCGACGGATTGGCTGTGGCGCAGTTCCGAGCAGCAAGGGCAGTCGGCGCGGCGCTTGAAGCGGATCTCGCTGAATTTCATCGCCAGTGCATCAAAACGCATCAGCCGGCCCGACAACGGTTCGCCAATGCCGATCAACAGCTTGATCGCCTCGGTGGCCTGGATCATCCCGACCAAGCCGGGCAATACGCCGATGACGCCGCCGGCGCTGCAATTGGGGGCCAGTTCCGCCGGCGGGGCCTGGGGAAACAGGCAGCGGTAGCACGGCCCGCCTTTATAGTTGAGCACGCTGATCTGCCCGTCGAAACGGTAGATGGCGCCGTACACCAACGGTTTGCCCAGTTGCACGCAGGCATCGTTGACGAGGTAGCGGGTTTCGAAATTGTCGGTGCCGTCGATCACCAGGTCATAGGCGTCCACCAGTTCCAGGGCGTTGTCGGTGTTGAAGGCGGTGTCGTAGGTGTTGATCTGGATGTGGCTGTTCAGGTCCTGCAAGCGCCGCCTGGCGGACTCGACCTTGGGCAGGCCCAGGGTACTGTTGCCGTGGACGATCTGGCGTTGCAGGTTGCTGCTTTCCACCACGTCGAAATCCACCAACCCCAGGGTGCCGATGCCGGCCGCCGCCAGGTACAGGCTGATGGGCGAACCGAGGCCGCCGGTGCCGATGATCAGCACGCGGGCTTTCTTCAGGTTCAGTTGGCCTTCGCGACCGACGCCGGGCAGGGTGATGTGGCGCACGTAGCGCTGCACTTCTTCGTTGCTCAGTGAGTCGACGTCGATGCCGCCGGACGTGGCCAGCAGCACTTCGATTTTCGCTTTCTCGGGCAACGGGTCGTTGGCGTCGATCAGTTCTTCCTCGGCGGTGAACAGGAAGTGTTCCTTGAGCTGGTTGTTCTCGTAGAGCAGGTGCGCCCGTAACTGCGGGTGCTCGGTGCACAGGTTTTCAATGACTTCGCGCAATGTCGATCCGGCACCCTCAAGGGTCGATGCTGGCAGCTTGGCCACGCGGACCAGGATGTCGGGGAAAGAGACAGCGTTCATGCACAACTCCGTTTGCAGGTCGTTGAAGGGGTTTTGGGCGAAGCGCTTGCCATCCCAGGCAAACAGCTTGGAACCTTGGGTCTTGCCATGGCGAACATCCACCACCAGGTAGCTCACGGGGTAGATCGGCTCGCCCATGAAGAGGGCCTTGTCCTGGTCTTCGTCGCTGAAATACGCGCCGACGTCAGGGTGGGAGTGGTAGATCACCACCACCGGGTTATCACTGCGAAACGCCTTGTTCATCATCAGCGTGTCGGCCACCGAAAAGGTGTAGCCGTTGGCAGCGCTGCGTGAATACATCTCGGGGTTCTTGCGGTGCAGTTCGTTCTGGATATTGCTGCCCAGGTACACGCTGCCATCGGCGAAAACGAAACCGCAGCATTCCTCGGGGTAGCTGCGGTCGGCGTGGGCGTAAATCTGCTCCAGGGCGCTTGGGCTCAGGACCTTCATCTCAGTTTTTCTTCGCCAGGAGCTTTTCGATGGGCAGCTTGGTAATCGCAAAACCGGCCAGCAGGATCGCCGAATACATCATCAGGTCCCTGGAAATCTGCACGCCTTCGTACCAGGCACCGATGATCACCGCGAACACCGGGAAGATGATGAACACGAAGGACAAAATGATCGGGCTCAGGCGCTTGAGCAGCATGAAATACACGATAAAACCGCCCACCGAGGCCACCAGTCCGAGGTAGAACAGCGCACTCCAGGAGCGCAGGGTGATGTCTTCGAAGGTCGGGGTTTCAAACCACAGGCCGGCGACAAACAGCATCATCCCGGCGATGCCGATGGGCAGGGTGTTGTAGGTGATCACGCTGATGGCGCTGCCTTGTTTCTTGGTAATCACGTAGCACAGGGCATGCATGATCGCGGCGGTCAGAATCGCCAGCACCCCGAAGAACTCGGCATGGTCCAGGTGCAGGCCCTGGCTCTTGATGATCATGTATAGGCTGCCGAAACCGATGGCGATACCGACCACCTGGGAAAAGTAGATGCGTTCACGCAGGAACAGCGCAGAGAAAATCAGGATAAACACCGGCATGCAACTGAACAGCAAGGCGGTGAGGCCGGACGAGACATGCATCTCGCCGTAGTTGAGCAGGTAGTACGGAACGCTGAAGTAGGACAGCGTCACGAACACGAAGAACCAGCGGCTTTCCCGGGGAAACAGGATCGGCTCGCGGCGCACCCAGGCAAAACACAGGAACAGCGGGAAGGCGATCAGAAAGCGCAGCCCGGCGGAGGTCAGCGGCGGCACGCTTTCCACGGCGATCTTGATGCCCAGCCAGGTGGTGCCCCAGCTCAGGCACACGATCAGGAACATCACACTGGTAATCAGCCCAGCCAACCACTGCTTGTGAGTTTTTGTTTTTTCAGCGTTTTCGAGAACGGCGGACATTGGCATCGTGACATTGCTTCCATGAGACCGAATTGACCTCTATATTGAGTGCCTTGATTCGGTGATTGAACCCGTAAAAGCACACTATTAGGGCGAATGATGGCTGTCAAAACAAATATTGACATGGTGTCAATTATGCGAGAAGGACTCTCCAGCGGGCAGGGCGTGAAGTACAAACGCCTGTCCGATGTCATGGAGCGGGGCATTCTTGAAGGCTTGATTGAACCGGGAAGAAAACTGCCGCCTCATCGGGTGCTTTCCGACAATCTGGGGGTGACCATTGGCACCATCAGCCGCGCCTACGGTGAGCTGGAACGGCTGGGGTTGGTGGTGGCGCGGGTGGGTGACGGCACCTTCGTGCGCAAGCGTGGGATGGAGCGACAACGGGATGAAGGTTTTCGCAACTTCAGCGACGAGCCGCGGCAGTATTTTGATATGAGCCGCAACATGCATATCCCGGGGCAGGAGACCACGTTCCTGGCCCAAAGCTTCCAGACACTGGCCACCAACGCCAAGTTTTTGCAGGACATCAGCGCCTACACCCCGGACGCCGGGTTGCCGCGCTACCGTGCGGCGGGCGCGCAGTGGCTGGTGCAGCGGGATTTCCATCCGATTCCCGAGCAGGTGATTTGCGTGAACGGCGGCCAGCACGGGCTGCTGTGCGCATTGATGGCGCTGTTGCGGGCCGGCGACACGGTGGTCACCGAACAGTTGACCTACCCGGGGCTGATCACCGCCGCGCGCATGCTGGGGATACGCCTGATCGGCCTGGAAGTGGACGAAGAAGGGCTGTTGCCGGGAGCGCTGGATGAGGTGTGCCGCAATCACCGGGTTTCAGCGTTGTACTGCACGCCGACCATCCAGAATCCTACGACGGCGGTGCTGTCGGTCGCGCGCCGTGAGGCGCTGGTCAAGGTCTGCCGTGAACACAATCTGCTGATTCTCGAGGACGAGGCCCACGGCGTGTTGGTGGAAGATCGTCCGCCGCCCCTGAGCCATTTCGCGCCGGAACGTACGATTCTGATCAGCAGCCTGAGCAAGGCAGTGTCGGCGGGGTTGCGTGTGGGGTACGTGCATGCGCCACCGGCGCTGGTCAGCCGGATTTCCGCGGCGCTGCGCTCAACCTGCTGGATGGCCACGCCGGTGACCCTGGAACTGGCCACCCAATGGATTGAAAACGGCACGGCGGAGCACCTGCTGCACCAGCAGATTCAGGAAATCAGCCGACGCAAGGCGTTGGTGGAAGGGTTGCTGATCGGCCTGGAATATCGCACCCATCTCAATAGCCCGCACTTCTGGATCGAAGTCCCGGAGCCTTGGCGCGCGTCGGAAATCGAGGCGGAGTTGAAGCAGAATAATTACCTGATTGCCACAGCCGAAGCGTTTGCGGTGGGCCAGACGGCGGTGCCGCAGTTCATCCGGGCAAGCATCTGCAACACGTCGGGGGATGATCAGTTGTTGCTGGCAGGGTTTGATGCGCTGGCGACGGCGCTGGGGCAGGGCGGGGGGAGATTCCACTTGTGAAGATAGACCCTTGTGGCGAGGGGCTTGTCCCCGTTGGGCGGCGCAGCAGCCCCAAACCTGCCGACGCCGTTCTGTCTGAGAGACTGCGGTGGCATTACTGGGGCCGCTTCGCAGCCCAACGGGGGACAAGCCCCTCGCCACAGGGGATCAGTGGTGTCTGAACAACCGGTTACTTGAACCGCCGCTCCACCCCTTTCTCCACCAGAATCTTCGCCGAAATCTCTTCCACCGAAAAATGCGTGGAATTGATGTGCGCAATATTCTCCCGGCGGAACAGATTTTCTACTTCCCGCACTTCAAATTCGCACTGCGCATAGCTGGAGTATCGGCTATTGGGCTTGCGTTCATTACGAATCGCCGTCAGCCGGTCCGGGTCAATGGTCAGCCCGAACAGCTTGTGCTGGTGCGCGCGCAGGGCGGCAGGCAGTGTCAGGTGCTCCATGTCGTCTTCGGTCAGCGGGTAGTTGGCCGCGCGAATCCCGAATTGCATGGCCATATAAAGGCAGGTCGGCGTCTTGCCGCAGCGGGACACGCCCACCAGGATCAGATCAGCCTTGTCGTAGTAGTGAGTGCGGGCGCCGTCGTCGTTGTCGAGGGCGAAGTTCACCGCCTCGATCCGCTCCATATAGTTGGAGTTGTGACCAATGGAGTGAGATTTTCCGACAGAGTATGACGAATGTTCACTTAACTCTTGTTCCAGCGGCGCCAGGAAGGTAGAGAAGATGTCGATCATGAAACCATTGGAGGTCGCGAGGATCTCACGAATGTCCTGATTGACGATGGTGTCGAAAATGATCGGACGAAATCCGTCTTTTTCGGCCGCCAGATTGATTTGTTGTACCATGGCTCGCGCTTTATCCACGCTATCGATATAGGGTCGCGTGAATTTGCTGAAAGTAATGTTTTCGAACTGCGCCAACAGGCTTTGACCCAGGGTTTCGGCTGTGATGCCGGTGCCGTCGGAGATAAAGAAAGCAGATCGTTTCATTTGAGCCTTGGGCCTTAAGCTGATGACGAATCTTGGATATGATAGGCGCGATTTTGCCGTCCCGCAGTGGGCCGCATTCTCACTTATTTTCCAGGTCCAGGCCACAAACGCCGGTAACCGCTCCTACTGAGCCGCCGGCGTCCTGAGCTTTTCCAACACAGAAAGTGGAGAGATCACCTTGGTAGAGTACGTAGTTTCCCTCGATAAGCTCGGCGTCCATGATGTAGAGCACGTAGGGGGCAAGAACGCATCCCTGGGCGAGATGATCAGTAATCTTGCGGGCGCCGGTGTATCGGTTCCTGGTGGTTTTGCCACCACCGCCCAGGCTTACCGTGATTTCCTCGAGTTGAGCGGCCTCAACGATCAGATCCATGCCGCCCTCGATGCGCTGGACGTCGATGACGTCAACGCCCTGGCCAAGACCGGCGCCCAGATCCGTCAATGGATCATGGAAGCCGAGTTCCCCGAGAAGCTCAACGCCGAGATCCGCACCGCGTTTGCCACGCTGTCGGCCGGTAACCCGGACATGGCCGTCGCCGTGCGCTCCTCGGCCACCGCCGAAGACCTGCCAGACGCCTCCTTTGCCGGTCAGCAAGAAACCTTCCTGAACATCCGCGGCGTGGAAAACGTGATCCGCGCGGCCAAGGAAGTGTTCGCCTCGCTGTTCAACGACCGCGCCATTTCCTACCGTGTACACCAGGGTTTCGACCACAAGCTGGTGGCCCTGTCTGCCGGTGTGCAGCGCATGGTGCGTTCGGAAACCGGCACAGCCGGCGTGATGTTCACCCTGGACACCGAGTCGGGCTTTCGCGACGTGGTCTTCATCACCGGCGCCTACGGCCTCGGCGAAACCGTCGTACAAGGTGCGGTGAACCCGGACGAATTCTACGTCCACAAACACACCCTTGAAGCTGGCCGCCCGGCCATCCTGCGCCGCAACCTGGGCAGCAAGGCGATCAAGATGATCTACGGCGACGAGGCCAAGGCCGGTCGCTCGGTAAAAACCGTTGATGTCGACAAGGCCGAACGTGCGCGTTTCTGCCTCACCGACGCCGAAGTCAGCGAATTGGCCAAACAAGCGATGATCATCGAAAAGCACTACAAGTGCCCGATGGACATCGAATGGGCCAAGGACGGTGACGACGGCAAGCTGTACATCGTCCAGGCCCGCCCTGAAACCGTGAAGAGCCGCACCTCGGCCAACGTCATGGAACGCTACCTGTTGAAAGAAACCGGCACCGTGCTGGTGGAAGGCCGTGCCATCGGCCAGCGCATCGGCGCCGGCAAGGTGCGGATCATCAAGGACGTGTCCGAGATGGACAAGGTCCAGCCAGGCGACGTGCTGGTCTCCGACATGACCGACCCGGACTGGGAACCGGTGATGAAACGCGCCAGCGCCATCGTCACCAACCGTGGCGGGCGTACCTGCCACGCGGCGATCATCGCCCGTGAACTGGGGATCCCGGCCGTGGTGGGTTGCGGCAACGCCACCCAACTGTTGAAAGACGGCCAGGGCGTGACCGTGTCCTGCGCTGAAGGCGACACCGGCTTCATCTTCGAAGGTGAACTGGGCTTCGACATCAAGCAAAACTCCATCGACGCCATGCCCGACCTGCCGTTCAAGATCATGATGAACGTCGGCAACCCGGACCGCGCCTTCGACTTCGCGCAGTTGCCGAACGCCGGTGTGGGCCTGGCCCGCCTGGAGTTCATCATCAACCGCATGATCGGCGTGCACCCCAAGGCACTGTTGAACTACGACGGCCTGCCGCCGGACATCAAGGAAAGCGTCGACAAGCGCATCGCCGGCTACAACGACCCGGTGGGCTTCTACGTCGAGAAACTGGTGGAAGGCATCAGCACCCTGGCGGCCGCGTTCTACCCGAAAAAGGTCATCGTGCGGCTGTCGGACTTCAAGTCCAACGAATACGCGAACCTGATCGGCGGCAAGCTCTACGAGCCGGAAGAAGAAAACCCGATGCTGGGCTTCCGGGGCGCCTCGCGTTACATCAGCGAAGCCTTCCGCGACTGCTTCGAGCTGGAATGCCGCGCCCTCAAGCGCGTGCGCAACGAGATGGGCCTGACCAACGTCGAAATCATGGTGCCATTCGTGCGCACCCTGGGCGAGGCGAGCCAGGTGGTGGACCTGCTGGCTGAAAACGGCCTGTCCCGTGGCGAGAACGGCCTGCGCGTCATCATGATGTGCGAGCTGCCGTCCAACGCCATCCTGGCTGAAGAGTTCCTGGAGTTCTTCGACGGCTTCTCCATCGGCTCCAACGACCTGACCCAACTGACCCTGGGCCTGGACCGCGACTCGGGGATCATCGCCCACCTGTTCGACGAGCGTAACCCTGCGGTCAAGAAGCTGCTGGCCAACGCCATCCAGGCGTGCAACAAGGCTGGCAAGTACATCGGGATCTGTGGCCAAGGCCCTTCCGATCACCCCGACCTGGCCAAATGGCTGATGGAACAGGGCATCGAAAGCGTCTCGCTGAACCCCGATTCCGTACTGGAAACCTGGTTCTTCCTGGCTGAAGGTCAAGCTCAGGCGTAAGACGCAACCTCAAAAAGTGCCGGTCAATCGTAAGGGTTGGCCGGCATTTCTCATTCTGTACAGGGCGGAACTCCTTCCGGACGCCGCCCTTTTTTGTGCAAGAGCATTATGCAAAGCAGCAGCAACCTGTTTCCTGTCGCCTTGATCAGCGCTGAGCGTCGTGGCGACCTGAGTGAAGATGTGTATCGCCTCAAGCCCGGCAACAGCCCTGACGGTACCGTCGAGCTGGCCGTGACCCGCCTGGGCCTGGCCGATGTCCCGGAAAACCGGGGCGTGCCGGTGGTTTTGTTGCATGGCAGTTTCTCCAACCGACGCTTTTGGTATTCGCCCAAGGGGATCGGCCTGGGCGCTTACCTGGCGCGCGAGGGGTTCGACGTCTGGATCCCGGAAATGCGCGGCCACGGGCTGTCCCGACGTAACCACGACTACGCCAAAAACCGCGTTGCCGACTATGCTCGCTACGACTTGCCGGCCATTGCCGCCTTTGTGCGTGAGCAAAGTGGGCAGGTTCCCCACTGGATCGGGCATTCCCTGGGTGGCACAACCCTGGCTGCGGCCCTGGGTGGGCAGCACCTTGGCGCGCCGGCAGTGGCCTCGGTGGCGCTGTTTGGCTGCCAGGTCAGCCGTACCCATTGGCCGTTGAAACTTCCACCGTTGGAATGGACCGGTCGCCTGCTCTTGAAGCGCTTTGGCCAATTGTCTGGCTCGCGACTGAAACGCGGCCCCGAAGACGAACCGGCAGGTGTGCTGATTGAAGCCATGCGCTGGAATGGCCTGTTCGGCCGCTTTGGCGAAGGGAAGCAGGATTGGTGGAAAGGCCTGGCAGCGGTCGACGTACCGCTATTGGCGGTGAGCGCTGCCGGCGATCACCAGGACCCGGACTGGGCCTGTCGCAAACTCTTCGAGCAAGTCGGCTCCGAGCATCGCCAGTACCTGTGCCTGGGGCGCCGGCAAGGGTTCAGCGGGGATTTCGGGCACGTCGAGATGCTCGTCAGCAAGGCTGCCCAGGCTGAAGTGTGGCCGTTGGTGAAGCGTTGGCTGAAAGATCCGCTTACACCTTTGGCGGGGGCGCAGTCGCAGGAACTCGCTGCGGTTTGAGCGCAAGGCTCTATCAGGGGCGTTTCGCTTGTTTGCCGTAGCGGCTAAGATATGACGCGTTGGTTGGTTCTGGTCATATTCAGTCGCGCAGTGGGTCTTGCGTTGCTGTCGGATGGGCCTGACTATTCGGCCCGGATTAAAGAACCTTCATGGCAAAGCGTTTCCAGATGTAAGTAAACAGTGGGATGTTTGACACCTTCTTTCACCTACAGGAGTTTCTCGATGAACCATTACCTTACCCCCGACCTGTGTGACGCCTACCCGGAGCTGGTGCAGGTGGTTGAGCCGATGTTCAGCAATTTCGGCGGCCGAGACTCCTTTGGTGGCGAGATCGTGACCATCAAGTGCTTTGAAGACAATTCCCTGGTCAAGGAACAAGCCGAACTCAATGGCGCCGGCAAGGTGCTGGTGGTCGACGGTGGTGGTTCCCTGCGCCGTGCGTTGCTGGGCGACATGATTGCCGAGAAAGCCGCGAAAAACGGCTGGGAAGGGCTGGTGATCTACGGCTGCATCCGCGATGTGGACGTGATTGCCCAGACCGATTTGGGTGTACAGGCCCTGGCCAGCCACCCGATGAAGACAGAAAAGCGCGGTATCGGCGATTTGAACGTGGCGGTGACCTTCGCTGGCGTGACCTTCCGCCCGGGTGAGTACGTGTACGCCGACAATAACGGTGTGATCGTCTCTCCCAGCCCGCTGAAAATGCCTGAATAAATAGCAGTAGCCGACAGGGGTGAGGATGTTCGAGGAAGAAAACGCGCAGTGGGGGCTGGTGCACGCCCTGGTGCTGGACGGTAAAGGTGGTGCGCGTTCGATTGCCCGGACAGAGCTTGATGAGCTGCAACTGCAGCCTCAGGAAAGCCTGTGGCTGCATTGGGACCGTAGCCATCCCCAGACCCAGACCTGGTTGCGCAAATCCAGCGGCTTGAGCGAGTTCGCGTGTGACCTGCTGCTGGAGGAAAACACCCGCCCACGCCTGTTGCCGCTGCCGGACGCCGAACTGCTGCTGTTTTTACGCGGGGTCAACCTGAACCCCGGCGCCGAACCGGAAGACATGGTCTCGGTGCGTATCTTTGCCTCGGCGGCGCGGGTGATTTCCCTGCGCTTGCGCCCGTTACGTGCAACGGATGAGCTGCTGGTGCAGTTGGCGGATGGCAAGGGGCCGAAAACGTCGTCGGAACTGGTCCTTTATATGGCGCAGTACCTGACCAACAAGGTCCAGGATCTGGTCAGTGATCTGTCCGAAATCGTCGATATCGAAGAAGAAAAACTGGATGCCGACGAACGGTATACCCCGGAGCATGGCAGCGTTTTGCAGATCCGTCGGCGCGCCGCCGGGCTGAAACGTTTCCTGTCGCCGCAGCGGGATATTTTCGCGCAGTTGACCCGGATCAAACTGCCCTGGTTCTGCGACGACGATGCTGACTACTGGAACGAATTGAACAACAGCCTGACCCGTTACCTGGAGGAGCTCGAATTGGCCCGGGAGCGCGTGGGGCTTGTGCTTGAGACCGAAGACCGGCGTTTGAGCCTGCGCATGAACCGCACCATGTACCGCTTCGGGATCATCACCGGGATCTTCCTGCCGATGAGTTTCCTGACCGGTTTGCTGGGGATCAATGTGGGGGAATTCCGTTCTCTTCCAGCCCTTACGGGTTCCTGATTGCCTGCCTGATGATGGTCTCGGTGGCGGTCGGGCAGTGGTGGTTGTTTCGACGTTTACGTTGGGTCTGACCTGAATGTGACCTGAACGTGGAAAGAGGTCATGTGACCCGAAGAATTTTACCCTCGTCTTTTAAATCACTTGCGAGAGGTTTTTATGCACGATCCGTTCGAACAGTCTTTGCGTGACATGCTGAATGCTTCGCCGTCCAACCGGGACGACGATGCTTGCCTGGGTCGCGTTTTGAAAACCGCCAACCGCCAGGTCGGGGCGGGGGACCTGTTCGGTCTGCTCGGCCGCTGGTTGCCGGCATTGATGATGGCCCTGAACAACGGTTCGGCCCATGTTTCACCGGTTTCCCGTCGTAAACCTCTTGCTCGCACTGCTGATAAGGCTGAATGAATATGGAACTCGATCTCTGGACCCAGAGTCTGGTAACTGCAATGACTGCGCTGTGGACCAAGGTGGCGAATTTCATTCCCAACCTGTTTGGTGCCCTGGTGGTGGTATTGCTGGGTTTTGTCGTGGCCAAGCTGCTCGACACCCTGCTCTCCAAATTGCTGGCTAAACTGGGTCTCGATCGACTGATGGGCGGTACCGGCCTGACCAAGATTCTGGGACGTGCCGGGCTGCAAGTGCCGATCTCGACATTGATCGGCAAGATCGTTTATTGGTTTGTTTTGCTGATTTTTCTGGTTTCTGCGGCTGAATCCCTTGGACTTGAGCGAGTTTCAGCTACGCTCGACATGCTGGCGCTGTATTTGCCGAAGGTATTCGGTGGCGCGCTGGTGCTGCTCGTAGGGGTTTTGCTGGCGCAACTGGCCAATGGCCTGGTGCGCGGCGCGGCTGAAGGGGTAGGGCTGGATTACGCCAGCGGCCTGGGGCGAATCGCTCAGGGCCTGGTGATTATCATCAGTATTTCGGTCGCGATCAGCCAGTTGGAGGTCAAGACTGACCTGCTGAACCATGTGATTGTGATTGTTTTGATTACCGTTGGTCTGGCCGTTGCGCTGGCCATGGGACTGGGAAGCCGGGAAATTGCCGGGCAGATTCTTGCGGGAATCTATGTGCGTGAGCTGTATCAGGTTGGGCAACAAGTGCGTGTGGGCGAGGTCGAAGGGCAGATCGAGGAGATCGGCACGGTTAAGACAACAGTGCTGACCGACGATGGCGAACTGGTGTCGCTTTCGAATCGGATCCTGCTGGAACAGCATGTGACTAGCCGCTAACCCGGCAAACCCTGCTAATGTACGCCGCCGCAAACCTGGGTATCCAGGCTGAGGCGGACATTGACCTGACTGTCGGCACGACTTGTTTTGAATAAAGCCCAAACGCTGTCCACGCGCTATGACCCCCGTGAGCTCTCTGATGAGGAGTTGGTCGCGCGCTCGCACACGGAGCTGTTTCACGTAACACGCGCGTACGAAGAATTGATGCGCAGGTATCAACGCACTCTGTTCAACGTTTGTTCAAGGTATTTAGGGAACGATAGAGATGCGGATGATGTCTGTCAGGAAGTGATGCTCAAGGTGCTATACGGCCTGAAGAACTTCGAGGGCAAATCGAAGTTCAAGACATGGCTTTATAGCATCACGTACAACGAGTGCATCACGCAGTATCGGAAGGAACGGCGAAAGCGTCGCTTGATGGACGCTTTGAGTCTGGACCCCCTTGAGGAAGCGTCTGAAGAGAAGGCGCCAACCCCGGAAGAAAAGGGCGGACTCGATCGCTGGTTGGTGCATGTGAACCCGATTGACCGGGAAATTCTGGTGCTACGATTTGTCGCAGAGCTGGAATTTCAGGAAATCGCTGACATCATGCATATGGGTTTGAGTGCTACAAAAATGCGTTACAAACGTGCTCTTGATAAATTACGTGAGAAATTTGCGGGCAGTACTGAAACTTAGTGCGTGGCAAATATCTCTTACGTGTAGGCAAGTTCTGTTAGACTTGTCGCCGAGTTGTCCCCCGGTATGTGGGACTGCTTTACAATCACCAGATGGGGATTTAACGGATGAAACTGAAAAACACCTTGGGCTTGGCCATTGGTACTCTTATTGCTGCTACTTCCTTCGGCGCTCTGGCACAAGGTCAAGGCGCAGTTGAAGGCCAGCTGTTCTACAAAAAGCAGTTCAACGATAGCGTCAAGCATATCGAAGACGGCTACAATCCTGGCGCAAGCATCGGTTACTTCCTGACCGACGACGTGTCGATCAACCTGAACTACGACACTACCAACCACACCCGTTCGAACGACGGTACCGGTAGCCAGAAGATCAAGGGTGATACCGGCAGCGTTACTGCCCAGTACCACTTCGGTCAAGCTGGTGTCGACTCCCTGCGTCCATACGTAGAGGGCGGTTTCGGCCACCAGAGCCGTACCAACGTAGAAGCTGATGGTCACAAAGGTCGCGATCAATCGACCCTGGCTATCGCTGGCGCTGGTGTGAAGTACTACTTCACCGACAACCTGTTCGCACGTGCTGGTGTTGAAGCTGACTACGCACTGGACAACGGCAAGTGGGACTACTCCGCACTGGTTGGTCTGGGCGTAAACTTCGGCGGCAACGCTGGTAAAACTGCTCCAGCTCCTACCCCGGCACCAGCTCCAGAGCCAGTTCCAGAGCCAGAAGCTCCGGTTGCTCAGGTTGTTCGTGTTGAGCTGGACGTGAAGTTCGACTTCGACAAGTCGGTTGTTAAGCCTAACAGCTACGGCGACGTGAAAAACCTCGCTGACTTCATGAAACAGTACCCACAAACCACCACCGTTGTTGAAGGTCACACTGACTCCGTCGGTCCTGACGCTTACAACCAGAAGCTGTCCCAGCGTCGTGCTGACGCTGTTAAGCAAGTCCTGGTCAAAGACGGTATTGCTCCTAACCGTGTAAGCTCGGTTGGTTATGGCAAATCCCGCCCAGTTGCTGACAACGCAACTGAAGCTGGCCGTGCTATCAACCGTCGCGTAGAAGCCTCGGTAGAAGCACAAGCAGCTCAGTAATTACTGAGTTGTAGAAAAAAGCCCGGCTTAGGCCGGGCTTTTTTTCGCCTGTAATTTGCCTCAGGCAGTCGCGCTGGCCAGGGCCTCAACCGCCTGTGCCGGCTGGACAACCCGGCCAATCACCAGGATTGCCGGGCTCTTGAGCGCAAATTCGTGCGCATCGTCCTGCATCCGGGCAAGGCTGCTGCGGCACTCACGCTGCTGTGGCAACGAGGCGTTTTCGATCATCGCCACCGGCATGTCATCGCTCATGCCACCCTCCAGTAACTGCTGTCGAATCTCTCCCAGCTTCGCCACGCCCATATAGATCACCAGCGTCGTGCCGCCCTCGGCCAGTGCTCGCCAATTGAGGCTGCTGTCGTCTTGCGTGTGGGCCGTGACCAGCGTGACGCCACGGCTGACTCCGCGCAACGTGAGTGGAATATCACAGTGAGTAGCCCCGGCCAGCCCTGCCGTAATGCCGTTGACCAACTCAACCTCCACCCCTTGCTGCCTGAGCCAGGCCGCCTCTTCGCCGCCACGACCAAATATGCACGGATCGCCACCCTTGAGCCGCACCACGCACTTGCCTTGGCGGGCATAGCGCAACATCAGGCGGTGGATAAATGCCTGGGGTGTGGAACGGCAGCCGCCGCGTTTACCCACGGTGATCAGCCGTGCAGCGGGGCAATGCTCCAGCAGTGCCGGTTTGACCAGATCATCGATCAGCACCACATCGGCTTCCCGCAGGGCTCTCACCGCCTTGAGTGTCAGCAGCTCCGGATCGCCGGGGCCTGCGCCCACCAGCCAGACTTTTGCGCTCATATGCTTTCCTCACACCGTGATTGCGATTGGCTGCGTGCCACTCGCCAACAGCCGTTTTATTTCCGGCACACAGGAGCCGCATTGCGTGCCGCAACCCAGTTCCTGTTTCAGCCCATTCAGGTCCAGGCCCCGGGCAATGCCGGCGCAGACCGCGCTTTCGCTGACGTTCTTGCAGTTGCACAACGTCTTGTGACTGGTCGAACCGCCCCCGGGTGGCGCACTCAATGGCGCCAGCAGCCAGCGTCGTAATGGGTCATCGGTACGACCCTCCAGCCACAGGCTTTGCAACCAATGGCGAGCCAGGGTTTCGCCGGCCAGGCGGATCGCAGTGATGCGACCTTTTTCGATTTTTACTCGCTTGCCGATAGAGCGCCGCGGGTCGTCGTAGGCCATGACCGGGCCGTCATTGAGGCCCAGCAATTGGTCGATCTGCTTAAGCAGTTCAAGGGCGGGCGCCTCGTGATGTGCTGCACGAATCAGCAGCGCGGGCCGCTCCCGGCCAGTCAGGCTCAGGCTGACGTAGGCAAAACCCTCACACAGCGGGCGCAATGCTTCGAAGTGTCGCTGCACATCGCCTTCAATCAGCGCAAACAAATGCCAGGGCAGTTGCACCGCCTCCAGGCGTACGCCGCTGTGTTTGAGTTCCGGCTGCTTGGACAGCGGGTCGAACGCCGGCTGGGTGAGGGCATTCACGCCGCCTTTGAGAAAGCGATCGCCCCAGTGCATTGGCAGAAACGCCTGGCCGGGACGTACGCTGTCATCGCTGTCGACGGCCACAATTACGCTGCCGCGCCGGCTTTTCAGGCTGATCAGGTCACCTTCCTTCAAGCGATGCCGGCGCAGTTCATCCGGGTGCAGGCTGAGCAGCGCTTCACTGACATGCCCGAACAGCTGCGCAGCGGTGCCGGTGCGGCTCATGCCATGCCATTGGTCCCGCAGGCGTCCGGTGATCAGGGTCAGCGGGAAGCGCGCGTCACGCTGCTCCTTGGCGGCGCGATAAGGGTCGGCCACAAAGTGCGCGCGGCCTGTCTCGGTAGGAAATATTCCACCGGTATACAGGCGCGGGGTGCCGCTTACTGCGCTGGCCGGGAACGGCCATTGCTGCGGGCCGATCCGGTCGAGCAGGGCGTGACTGATGCCCGACAGGTCCAGGTCGCGTCCACGGGTCAGCAGTTTGAATTCATCAAAGATCTGCGCCGGTTGCTCAAAGGCAAAAAGACCCGGTTTTCCGGGACAAAGACGTCGCTCCAGGCGCTGGGCAAAATCCACTGTGATTGCCCAGTCCGGCCGAGCTTCCCCGGGTGGGGTAATGGCCCGTCGAACGTGGGAAATACGCCGCTCGGAGTTGGTGACCGTGCCTTCTTTCTCGCCCCAGCTCGCCGCCGGTAACAACAGGTCGGCGAAACGCGCCGTCTCGGTTGTACGAAAAGCTTCCTGCAGCACCACGAACGGACACGCCTCCAGGGCCTGGCGCACGCTGTTCTGGTCGGGCAGGGATTGGGCAGGGTTGGTGCAGGCAATCCACAGGGCCTTGATCTTGCCGGCCTGTATCTGTTCAAACAGCTCGATGGCGGTCAGCCCGGTGCTGGCAGGCAGTTGCTCTACACCCCAATACGCGGCCACTTCTGCCCGATGTTCCGGGTTGGACGCCTCGCGATGGCCGGGCAGTAAATTCGACAAACTGCCGGTTTCCCGCCCACCCATGGCATTCGGCTGACCGGTCAGGGAGAAGGGGCCGCAGCCGGCGCGGCCAATGGTGCCGGTTGCCAGGTGCAGGTTAATCAAGGCGCTGTTCTTCGCGCTGCCCGCCGTGGACTGGTTAAGCCCCATGCACCACAACGACAGAAAACTCGCCGAGGTGCCGACCCATTCCGCGCACAGGCGCAGTTGCTCGACACTGATGCCGCACAGCTGCGTGACCATGTGTGGCGTGTAGTCGTGAACCAGGCGTTTGAGCTCGACCAGGCCGTCGGTGTGGGCCTGGATAAAGTCGCGGTCGATCCAGTCTTCCCACAGCAACAAGTGCAAGATCCCATGGAACAACGCGACATCTGTACCCGGCAAAATCGCCAGATGCAGGTCCGCCAAATCGCAGGTGTCGGTGCGCCGGGGATCAATCACCAGCACTTTCATCTGTGGCCGACGGGCTTTTGCTTCTTCCAGGCGTCGGAACAAAACCGGATGCGCGTAGGCCATGTTACTGCCGACGATCATCACGCAGTCGCTCGACTCCAGGTCCTCATAGCTGCACGGCGGCGCATCGGCGCCCAGGCTGCGCTTGTAGCCGACCACCGCTGAAGACATGCACAGCCGCGAGTTGCTATCGATGTTGTTGGTGCCCACCAGCGCCCGCGCCAGTTTGTTGAAGCTGTAGTAGTCCTCGGTCAGCAACTGCCCGGAGATATAGAACGCCACGCTGTCCGGCCCGTGTTCAGCGATAGTCTCGGCGAACACATTCGCCGCGTGTTCCAGGGCCGTGTCCCAATCGGTGCGGCTGCGCGCCAGGCCTTTGCCCAGCCGCAGTTCCGGGTACAACGCGCGGGCCGCGAGGTCGCCGGTCAGGTGCAAGCTCGACCCCTTGCTGCACAGCTTGCCGAAGTTGGCCGGGTGGCTCGGATCACCGCTGACGCCGAAGATCTGCGAGCCGTCATGTTCGATCAGCACGCCGCAGCCGACCCCGCAGTAGCAGCAGGTCGAAGCGGTGGTCTGGCGGTTCATCAACCGGCGTCCCGCAGCGCCAACATCACCCGACCGTTTTCCACGCGGGCCGGGTGATGATGGGCGCAACCAATGTCCGGTGCCTGGGCCTCACCGGACGCCAGGTCGATCTGCCAGTTATGCAGCGGGCAGGCCACGCGTTTGCCGTAGATCAGCCCTTGGGACAGTGGCCCGCCCTTGTGCGGACAGCGGTCGTCGAGGGCGAACACTTCGTCGTCACTGGTACGAAAAATCGCGATGTCGCCTTTCGGGCCGGTGATGATGCGCGAGCCCAGGGCGTTGATTTCTTCGAGGGCGCAGATATCCAGCCAGTTCATGCCGGCACCTCCAGCAGTTTGACGGGGATGGTGTCGAATTCCTTTTTCAGCAACGGCTGTTCCAGGCGTTCTTTCCACGGGTCCTGTTCGAACGACAGGGAGAATTGCAGGCGTTCATTGAGTGCCTGGCGCCGCGCCGGGTCTTCCAGTACGGCCTTCTTGATGTGCTCCATGCCCACCCGTTGCAGGTAGTGCACCGTGCGCTCCAGGTAGAAGGCTTCTTCCCGGTAAAGCTGTAGGAAAGCGCCGTTGTATTCGCGCACTTCTTCGGCGGTTTTCAACTTGACGAAGAACTCGGCGACCTCGGTCTTGATCCCGCCGTTACCGCCGATGTACATCTCCCAGCCCGAGTCGACGCCGATAATTCCCACGTCCTTGATCCCGGCTTCCGAGCAGTTGCGCGGGCAACCGGACACCGCCAGTTTGACCTTGTGGGGCGACCACATATTGAACAGGTCGTGCTCCAGTTCGATTCCCAGTTGCGTGGAGTTTTGCGTACCAAAGCGGCAGAACTCACTGCCCACGCAGGTCTTCACGGTGCGGATGGATTTGCCGTAGGCATGGCCGGACGGCATATCGAGGTCTTTCCACACACCGGGCAAATCCTGCTTCTTGATGCCCAGCAAGTCGATGCGCTGCCCGCCGGTGACCTTGACCATCGGCACGTTGTACTTGTCTGCCACATCGGCGATGCGCCGCAGCTCCGAGGGATTGGTCACACCGCCCCACATCCTCGGGACGACCGAGTAGGTGCCGTCTTTCTGAATATTGGCGTGGGCCCGTTCGTTGATCAGGCGCGATTGCGGGTCGTCTTTTGCCTCGCCGGGCCAGGTGGAAATCAGGTAATAGTTGAGTGCCGGGCGGCAAGTGGCACAGCCGTTCGGGGTGCGCCAGTTCAGGTAGCTCATGGTGCCGGCGATGGTCAGCAGGTGCTGGTCGCGGATGGCCTGGCGAATCTGCCCGTGGTTGAGGTCGCTGCAGCCGCAGATGGCTTTTTCGCTTTTTGGTTTGACGTCTGCCGCGCCGCCTACGGTGTTGATCAGGATCTGTTCCACCAACCCGGCGCAGGAGCCGCAGGAACTGGCGGCCTTGGTGTGCTTCTTCACGTCGTCGACGCTGAACAGCCCGTGTTCTTGAATCGCCTTGACGATGGTGCCCTTGCACACGCCGTTGCAGCCGCAGACTTCGGCGCTGTCGGCCATGCTCATGGCTTTGTCCTGGCCCTGATGGCCTACATCGCCGATGGCGTTTTCGCCAAACATCAGGTGATCGCGGATCTCGCCAATGGCGTGGTTCTCACGGATCTGTCGGAAATACCAGCCACCGTCAGCGGTGTCGCCGTACAGGCAGGCACCGACAAGGATGTCGTCCTTGATCACCAGCTTCTTGTAGACGCCGCCAATCGGATCGGAAAGGGTGATGGTCTCGGTGCCTTCGCCGCCCATGAAGTCGCCGGCGGAGAACAGGTCGATGCCGGTGACTTTCAGTTTGGTCGAGGTCACCGAGCCCTGGTAGCGTGCGAAGCCCAGCTGGGCCAGGTGATTGGCGCAGACCTTGGCCTGCTCGAACAGCGGTGCCACCAGGCCGTAGGCGATACCGCGATGGCTGGCGCATTCGCCGATGGCATAGATGCGCGGGTCGTAGGTTTGCAGGGTGTCGTTGACCAGAATCCCACGGTTGCACGGGATGCCGGATTTTTCCGCGAGTTCGGTGTTGGGGCGGATACCGGCGGCCATTACCACCAGGTCCGCCGGTATCACGTCGCCATTTTTGAATTGCACCGAGCCGACGCGACCGTTGCCAGCGTCATGCAGCGCCTGGGTTTGTTCCTGCAGGCGGAACACCAGGCCACGGCTCTCCAGTTCGGTTTGCAGCAGTTGGCCGCTGGTCTTGTCCAGTTGCCGCTCCAACAGCCACTCGCCGATATGCACCACGGTCACGTGCATGCCGCGCAGCATCAGGCCGTTGGCGGCCTCCAGGCCCAGCAGGCCGCCGCCGATCACCACGGCGTGCTTGTGGGTCTTGGCGGTGTCGATCATGGCCTGGGTGTCGGCGATGTCGCGGTAGCCGATCACACCCTGCAACGTATTGCCGGGGATCGGCAGGATAAACGGCGTGGAGCCGGTGGCGATCAGCAGGCGGTCGTATTCGGCCTCGCTGCCGTCTTCGGCGATGACTTTGCGTTTGACCCGGTCGATCTGCACCACTTTGCGGTTGAGCAGCAGCTTGATGTTGTTATCGAGGTACCAGCTCAAATCATTGAGCACGATCTCTTCGAAGGTCTGCTCACCGGCCAGCACCGGCGACAGCAGGATGCGGTTGTAATTGGTGTGGGGTTCAGCGCCGAAGACGGTGATGTCGTACAGGTCGCTGCTCAGCTTGAGCAATTCTTCAAGGGTGCGAACCCCGGCCATGCCGTTGCCGATCATCACCAGTTTGAGTTTCTTCATGTCGTTCTCCGCAGTGGCTCGACAAATCGTGCGCAACAAAAAAAGGCGTCCCCGCTACGCAAGTAGCGAGGACGCCTTTGTCCTGGTCCCGTTCTCTCGGGAAGCTCGACCTTCGACGTTGAAGGCGCGGCTATATGTGTGTTGATGGGAAAGCTAATGCAGTGGTTGTGCCAAGTAGCGGTTTGGCCTGATTTGTTGAGCCTGGCGTCCAAATATCGAGAAATTTCGCCTCTTAGTGGTGCAACAGCCAGTACAACAGCACCAGATTGATCAGCAACGACAGCACGGCCAAGGTTTGCCAGACCTTCAGCGGTTCGCGTTCCAGCAGCGGTTTTGGCCGCATGCTCAACTCGCGTCGGTCTGCCTGCTCCAGCACCCGCAACCACTCCTCGGCGGTTTCATAACGTTGTTCAGGCTGGGCGGCGACTGCGCGTTCCAGGCTCTGTTGCAACCAGTCGGGCAGGTCGGGGCGGTAACGGCTGGCGCTGACCGGCGTGGTGAACCTGGGGCGTTGGAATGCTTCGATTTCGCCGTAGGGATAATGCCCGGTCAGCAGGTAATACAAGCTCACGCCGACGCTATACAGATCCTGCTGCGGCGTAGGGCGTTCGCCATTGAAGGCTTCCGGCGCGATAAAGCTCGGCGTGCCTGGCAACAGGTGCGCGCGATCCTCGGAGAGCCCGGGGCAGTAGGCCAGGCCGAAGTCCAGCACGCGCAATTCGCCATCGTCACCCAGCAGCAGGTTTTCCGGCTTGATGTCGCGGTGCAGGATCTGCCTGCGGTGCAGCAGCCCGACCGCGCGCAACAGGCGCTCGGCCAGGGATTGCCACTGTGCCAGGGGTAACGGGCCCTGGTGTTTGAACAGTTCGGCCAGGGTTTGCCCGGCGTATTCACGCATCACGTAGTACAAATGCTGACGGCCGCTGGCCGGATGGACTTCAGGAAACGCGCGGCCAGCGACCCGGCGCAGGAACCATTCCTCCGACAGCAGGGCCTGGGCGGCGAACACGTCGTCGTCATGGCTGACCGGCAAGGTCTTCAGCAACCAGGCCTGTTGCTGGGCGTCGCGTACCCGATAGAGCAGGGACTGACGACTTTGCCCCAGCAGCGCTTCCACCTGCCAGCCTTCGAAGTGTTGCCCGATTTTGAGGGGTGGCGGCAGTGGCCATTGCTGCAACTGCACCAGTGCATCCCCGAGGGTGGCGGCGCCGAGTTGGTCGACCCGCACCAGCACCGCGCTGGCATTGTCCTGGCTGCCCGCCAGGTGCGCGGCGCTGACCAGGGTGTTCACGGCCAGGTCCAGATTTGACTGTTCCCGCAGGATCGCGCCAATGGCGTGATCCCCCAGGGTTGCCCACACGCCGTCGCTGAGCAGCAGAAAACATTCGCCCGCCCGCAACTCGCCGTCGAGGAAATCCAGCACCAGGTGTTGATCCAGGCCCATGGCGCGCTTGAGCACATGCTGCATGCCCGGTTGTTCCCACACATGCTCTTCGCTGAGGCGATGCAACTCGCCATCGAGCCAGCGATACACCCGGCAATCACCCACATGGGCCAGGGTGAAACGCTGCCCGCGAAACACCAGGGCGCTGAGGGTGGTGAGCAGTGGAAGGCCGCCGCCGTTGGCCTGCAACCAGCGATTCTGCGCCACCAGCAAGCGCTCCAGCGCCTGGGCCACGCCCCAGGTTTGCGGCGTGGCGTAGTAGTCCAGGGCCAGGGCCTGCAAGGTCGAGCGCGCGGCCAGTCCGCCATCGGCACACTGGCTGACGCCGTCGGCGATGGCACACAGATAACCTTTGCTGGCGGCCAACTCAGGGGCGGGAGTGACCAGGCGCACGGCGTCCTGGTTTTCCTGCCGTGGGCCGGTGGCGCTGGCCTGGGCGAAGCTCAGTTGCAGGGTCATCAGACGCGTGCAGCCGTCACCGCTGCCGAGCCCCAAGTGGTTCTCCAGCGACGTTTAACGCCATACAGGCCGAACCAGGCCAGCACGCCCAGGCTGGCGAACAACCACAGGGCCAACTGATAGCTGCCGGTGCTTTGCTTGATCGCGCCCATGCCCGCCGCCAGGGCAAAACCGCCGATACCGCCGGCCATGCCGATCAGGCCGGTCATGACGCCGATCTCCCGGTGAAAACGCTGGGGCACCAGCTGGAAGACTGCACCGTTACCGGCACCCAAACCGAGCATGGTGCACACGAAAAGCGCCAGTGCTGCGTAGGAGCTTGGCAGGTTGAAACCCACCGCCGCGATGCAGATCGCTGCCACGCCGTACATGCCGAGCAGGGTGCGAATCCCGCCAAAACGGTCAGCCAGCGCGCCGCCCAACGGCCGCATCAGGCTGCCACCAAACACACAGGCGGCGGTGTAGTACCCGGCAGTCACCGGGCTCAGGCCGTATTGGTCGTTGAAGTAACCGGGCAGCGCACTGGCCAGGCCGATAAAGCCGCCGAAGGTCACGCTGTAGAAGAACATGAACCACCAGCTGTCGCGGTCGCCCAGGGCTTTGAAGTAGTCAGCCATGGATTTGGCCTTGGGCCGTTGCGGGGCATTGCGGGCGAGCCAGGCGAAGACGATCAGAGTCAGGACCAGCGGGATCAGCGCGAAGCCGAACACATTGCTCCAGCCAAACGCGGCGGCGAGCACCGGTGCCAGCAAGGCCGCAAACACCGTTCCGGAGTTGCCGGCGCCGGCGATGCCCATGGCCTTGCCTTGGTGCTCGGCGGGGTACCACTGGGACGCCAGGGGCAAGGCAACGGCGAACGAGGCGCCGGCCATGCCGAGGAACATGCCCAGCAGCAGGGCTTGTTCGTAGCTGTGGATCCCCAGTTTCCAGGCGCCGAAAAGGGCGCAGATGACAATCACCTGACCAATCAGGCCGGCGGTCTTGGGCGAGAGTTTGTCGGCCAGCATGCCCATCAGGAAGCGCAGCACGGCGCCGGCCAAAATGGGCGTGGCCACCACCAGGCCGCGTTGTTGGGTGGTGAGGTGCAGGTCGGCGGCGATTTGCACCGCCAGGGGGCCGAGCAGGTACCAGACCATGAAGCTCAGGTCGAAATACAGGAACGCGGCAAACAGGGTCGGGGTATGACCGGATTTCCAGAAGCTTGATTTCATCACGCACCTCAGCGGTAAAGGGGTCTTATGAGAAGGCCTGGTGATGGAACGGCTGTGGCCGCCCCACCGGCCCCGGGCTATGGGGCCAAAACGAAAAAACGCCGCCACCGGGTTCGCGTGGGCAAACCGGATGTGCGACGTCTTTGTCGTGGATGGGGCAACCGCCGTTGGCTACCTGTGGGGATTGATTAGCAAGAGGTGGGCCAACAGGGATGGGGGGCTGTTTTTGATGGTGTACATATCCGTTGCTGCGGTAACGGCGGCTTAGGGTTCCGCTCTTACAGCGGGTCACTTTTGGCAAACGCCCGGAATGCCGGCCCAGCCAAAAGTAACCAAAAGGTCTTTGCCCCACCACTCGGTGCCTCGCTTAGGCTCGGCATGCCCGCACTCCGGCCATCGTGGTTAACGGGGCGCCTAAGATCAAGATCAAAAGCAAGAGCACACGCGGTCAAAAATGTGGGAGCGGGCTTGCTCGCGAATGCAGTCTTCCAGTTGATGCATTCGGTGACTGACACACCGCATTCGCGAGCAAGCCCGCTCCCACATTTGGACCGTGCCCGCTTCTGATTTTGCTGTTGCCGTTGCTGTTGCTTCACCACACTCAAGCCGGCCTGTAGGCCGCTGTGCTTTTGCTTTTGATCTTGATCTTAGGCGCCCCGTTAAACCACGCTGGCCGAACGCAGGTAGTACGGAGCGGGTAAACCGGCAGGACGCCGGTTTAGCCGCGACGGGGCAGGGACGCCCCGTCGCGGCGGCCCGCGTAGTAATGCCGGAGTGAGGGCACACCGAGCCTGAGCGAGGTGCCGAGTGGTGGGGCAAGAGCGTTTTGCTTACTTTTGCGCTTTTCAAAAGTGAGCCGCTGTAAGAGCGGAACCAATAGTGGCCGTTACCTAAATAACGGATATACACCCCTCACCCCAACAACTCACTCATCGCAATAATCTGCTCCGCCACCTGAATCAGCTTCTGCTGCCGACTCATCGCCTGACGCCGCATCAGCGTGTAGGCCTCTTCCTCATTACATCCCTTCATTTTCATCAACAGCCCCTTGGCCGTTTCGATCCGCTTACGCTCCGCCAACTGCTGATCCCTGGCCTGCAACTGTGCGCGCATCGCCTGGTCACTCTCAAACCGCGCCATCGCCACATCCAGGATCGGCTGCAACCGTTGCGCCTGAATCCCCTCGACAATATAGGCACTGACCCCAGCCTTGATCGCCTGTCGCATCACTCCCGGATCATGCTCGTCGGTAAACATCACAATCGGCCGCGGCTGATCCCGGCTCACCAGCACCACCTGCTCCATCACATCGCGCCCCGGCGACTCGGTATCGATCAAAATCACATCCGGGCGCACCGCTTCAACCCGCGCCGGCAGGTCGATCGTCAGCCCCGACTCATCGATTACTTCAAACCCGGCCTCGGTCAACGCGGCCTTGAGCCGCCCCACCTTGCGCGGCGTATCGTTGATCAACAGGATTCGCAACATAAGGTCCTCCTGTCAGCGCAAGGCTTGGCGGCTGACAACATCTGTCATGGCATGCAGGCGAAAGCTGCGGGCATACCCGGCCGGGTCCGAACCGTCCCAGACCTTGCCGTCGATCAACTGGCTGCTGCGCATGGCCTCGCCACCGGCCGGCACACCTACGGCGCTGGCCGCCTGGCGATAGATATCCAGTTGCTGCACGCGCCGGGCGACGCCGAGGTAATCCGGGTCTTCGCGCAGCAGGCCCCAGCGACGGAATTGGGTCATGAACCACATACCATCCGACAGGTAGGGCAGATTGACCGCGCCGTCGCCATAAAACCGCAGCGCATGGGGATCCTGCCAGTGGTTGCCGAGGCCGTCGTCATAGTTGCCCAGCAAGCGCGGTTCGATGCAGTCGAGCGGTGCGTCGAGGTAGTGCGGGGCGCTCAGCAATTGCGCGGTGGAGCGGCGGTTTTCCGTGCTTTCTTCGATAAACCGGCTGGCCTGCAGGATAGCCATCACCAGCACCCGGGCGGTATTGGGGTACTGCTCGACAAACGCCTGGGTGCAGCCGACGACTTTTTCCGGGTGATCCGGCCAGATCGCCTGGGTGGTGGCCAGGGTGAAGCCCTGGTTTTGCTTCACCGCACTGGCGCACCACGGCTCGCCCACACAAAACCCGTCGATGCGTCCGGCCTGCAGGTGAGCAACCATTTGCGGCGGCGGCACCACCACGCTGTCGACATCCTGCAACGGATGGATCCCCTGGCTGGCCAGCCAGTAATACAACCACATGGCGTGGGTGCCTGTGGGAAAGGTCTGGGCGAAGGTGAGTTTTGTTCGGCTTTGGTGCACGTGACGGTCCAGTGCCTCAGGACTGGTCACCCCCAACTGTTGCAGGCCACGGGACAGGTTGATGCTCTGGCCATTCTGGTTCAGGCCCATCAGCACCGCCATGTCGGTGGGCGCCACGCCGCCGATGCCCAGGTGCACGGCGTAGATCAGGCCATACAGGCTGTGGGCCGCGTCCAGTTCGCCGCTGACCAGGTTGTCCCGCAGGCTGGCCCATGACGACTGGCGTTTGAGGTTCAGCGTCAGGCCATAGGGCTGGGCGAAGCCCTGGGTGGCGGCGACTACCACTGAGGCGCAATCGCTCAGGGCCATGAAGCCCAGGTTGAGGCTGCTCTTTTCCGGAGCATCACTGCCGTTGACCCAAGCCAGGGGATCATTCATTTGTATGTACCTTTCATAAAAAAACGCCGCTCCGTCGGGCCACGCACGGAGGAGGCCCGGGGTAACGACGTCTTTGTCCTGAACCCGTTCCGCCGTTGGCGCGGGCTGCGATAGGCAAGGCAAAGCAAGGCACATGCCACGCACCGGGAAAGCCCGGCAGGCCGTCAGCTTCCCGTCAGGATTGAAACCGGCCTGGCTCCCAGTATGGCCGCTCCTTGATCCCGGGCTTTGCAGGCATGTTCATCAACCGCCATCGTATTGCGACTGTGTTTTTCTGGCTGTTGGTGCTGGGCAGTCCCCGGGTGCTCGGTGAGCCTTACGAGGCCCGTGATGAGAACCTGCACACGTTTTTTACCGCGTTGTCCTTGCCGTTGGGGCAGCCGATCGTGGTCAGTCAGGCGGCGGCCCGCAAGCGCATCAGCGGGACGTTCGATTTCGATTCGGCCCCAACGCTTCTGGCGTCAGTTGCCCGGCAGCACGGTTTGATCTGGTACAGCGACGGCCAGGTGCTTTACCTGTATGACGCCGACGAGGCGAAAAGCTCGGTGGTAACCCTGCGGCATATTTCGGTCGATATGTTGCGCGGGTTCATGCGCCGCTCCGGGCTCGACGAGGCGCGCTATCCGCTGCGTGCGAGTGCGGCGCGGGTGTTCTATGTGTCCGGGCCGCCGAACTACGTCGACCAAGTGTTGCGCCTGGCACAGCTGATGGACCGCCAGCGTGCGGAGCTGCGCATGGGGCCGCAGCGGATTGGCGTGGTGCAGGTGCTCAACACCCACGTTGCCGACCGCGAGTACGACATGGGTGACAAAACCGTCACGGTGCCGGGCATGGCTTCCATGATCGAAAAACTGCTGGCCGTCGAGCAGAAGAGCGCATCCCCACGGCAACCCGGATTACTCGCCGACAAGACTATTTCGGTGCTGGCGTACCCGGACACCAACAGCTTGTTGATCAAGGGCAAGCCTGCGCAAGTGAGCTTTATCGAAAACCTGGTGGCGGAACTGGACGTGCCGAAGCGTGCGGTTGAGGTTTCATTGTGGCTGGTGGACGTGGACCGCGACGAGCTCAAGAAGGTGGGCGATGTCCTGCACAAGGGGCCCGACAAGCCTCCGGCAACCCGCGTAATGGCACCCGTCGAGGACGATGTGTTCATGAAACGGATCACGGCACTGGAGCAGCGTCGGCGAGCGAAGGTCACGGCGTTGCCGGTGATTCTGACCCAGGAGAATGTGCCGGCGGTTTTCAACGACAACCAGACGTTCTACCTGCCCCGGCCGGGTGAGAACAGTGATGAGTGGCAACCGGTGGTCTACGGCACACAGGTCAGTGTGCTGCCGCGCTTCGCCGAGGAGAATGAAATCGAGATGCAGCTCACCCTCGAAGATGGCCGTCAGATGGGCAAGGCCGGCAGTCGCGACAAACGCTCGGCGGCGGTGGAACGCATGGGGATCAGCACCGTGGTGCGTGTGGCTCCGGGCCGGCGGTTGCTGGTGGGGGATTTTCAGCGTGAAACCGGCGCGGCCTTGGCCGGGCGCTACTACGGGCCTATGGCCAATAGCGTGCGGCTGTTTGTCATCCAGGTTGCACCGGTAGATGGTGCTTCGCACACAGGTGGCGGACCGGGGCAGGCACCGCCGTTGACACCCTCCCAGCATGAGCGCGTGAAGCGGGCATTTACCCGCGTATCCGAGGGATAACACCGTTGATTGTCCACCCAGGACTGGCGGTCTGGAAAAGTCTTACATAGCCCGTCTGAAAAATACCGTGCCTGTGGGCCTTTGCCTCTCCTATACGACGGGTGAGCTTTTTATAGTCGCGACCTTGCAGGAGGGCCCGTGTCGGAAATGGGGGAGTCAGGTGCAGAGGTGTGAATGGCAGGGGTGATGGAGGGGGGAATGGCGGCGCCTATGGTCTTTGATCGGTGGACATTGCACAGCGACGGCAGGCTGACCGGCGAAGACTCGGATATTCAACTGCCGCCCAAGGAGGGGCATGTGTTGCGCCTGTTGTTGGCGTCGGCCGGTGTGCTCGTGACCAAGGACCAGTTGCTGGAACGGGCATGGCCCCATAACGATGCCACCGAGGAGTCCCTGACCCGTTGCATCTGTTCACTGCGCAAGTATTTGAAGGAGGGCAGGGGGCTGATCAAGACGGTGTATGGCAAGGGGTATCGAGTGACCTGTTCGGTCAACGCGGCGAGCCAGGTCTGTTCCTCCTGCGGTCGGGGCCACGCATGAAAGGCGTCTGGCGCAAGGGGCTGTTGCTGCTCACGGTCTGCTTTGGCCATGAAGCCCGGGCGTATTGCTGGGCAGAGGCCGCCAACCGATATGGCATCGAGCCGGAGCTGCTGCAGGCCATCGCTGCGGTAGAGTCGGGTTATCGCGCCGAGGCCATGAACCACGCCAACAACAACGGCACCCGTGATATCGGGCTGATGCAGATCAACAGCATTCACCTGCCGCGCCTGCTCAAGGAAGGCATTACCGAGCAACGCTTGCTGGATGAGCCTTGTTTATCGGTGGAGGTCGGTGCCTCGATCCTGGCCGAGTTTATCAAGCAGTTCGGCTACAACTGGACGGCGATCGGTTCCTACAATGTGGGGGGCGGCCCCGGGCCCCGGCGTGAAGAGCTGCGTCTTCGCTATGCGCAAAAGATTTGGGTTCGCTACGAGCAACTGATGGCGCACCGCAACTGACGATTGGACGGCACGCCTCGCATGCAGCCCGTCACCCCGGCTATAATCGCCGCCACCTTTCGCCGCCATCCGAGTCAATCCCGCCCATGTATACCCTGGCCCGCCAGCTGTTGTTCAAACTCTCTCCGGAAACCTCCCACGATCTGTCCCTGGATTTGATCGGGGCCGGTGGCCGCCTGGGGCTCAATGGGCTGGTGTGCAAGGCGCCGGCGAAAATGCCGGTGTCGGTGATGGGGCTCGATTTCCCCAACCCGGTCGGCCTGGCGGCTGGCCTGGACAAGAACGGTGCAGCCATCGACGGTTTTGCGCAGTTGGGTTTTGGCTTTGTCGAAATCGGCACGGTGACCCCTCGGCCGCAACCGGGCAATCCCAAGCCGCGGATCTTCCGCCTGCCGGAAGCCGAGGCGATCATCAATCGCATGGGCTTCAACAACCTGGGTGTGGACAACTTGCTGTCGCGGGTCCAGGCGGCGAAGTACAAGGGCATCCTGGGGATCAACATCGGCAAGAACTTCGACACGCCGGTAGAACGTGCCGTGGATGACTACCTGATTTGCCTGGACAAGGTCTACGCCCACGCCAGCTACGTCACGGTCAACGTCAGCTCCCCGAACACCCCGGGCCTGCGCAGCCTGCAGTTTGGCGACTCCCTCAAGCAATTGCTCGAAGCCTTGCGCCAGCGCCAGGAAGACCTGGCTGTGCGCCACGGCAAGCGCGTGCCGTTGGCGATCAAGATTGCCCCGGACATGAGCGATGAAGAAACCGTGCTGGTGGCCCAGGCCCTGGTGGACTCGGGCATGGATGCGGTGATCGCCACCAACACCACCCTGAGCCGCGTCGGTGTCGAAGGCCTGGCCTTTGGTGACGAGGCGGGCGGCTTGTCCGGTGCGCCGGTACGCGACCAGAGCACCCACATCGTCAAGGTGCTGGCGGCCGAGCTGGGCGGGCGCTTGCCGATCATTGCGGTGGGTGGCATCACCGAGGGCAAGCACGCGGCCGAGAAAATCGCCGCAGGTGCGAGCCTGGTGCAGCTGTATTCCGGCTTTATCTACAAGGGCCCGGCGTTGATTCGCCAGTCTGTGGATGCAATCGCCGCACTGCCAAGAGGTTAATCGCCGCCCATTAAAAAGGGCTCCTTGAAGGAGCCCCTGGGCCGAAGCCCGCCGCCCGGATAGGGCGTGCATGGTTAAGGTGTTGCGTATTCGTGGTGGTGTCGGAATTAAATGCCCTTGATTAGCCGACGGCGTGAAGTTCGTTGAGTCTGTGGATTCCCGCAGTGCCAGTCATACCGTCCCAGTTGTCGCCGCGTCCTTCTCGCCAGCCGTTGATCCAGGCTTGGCGTACCGACGGTAGAGTAAATGGGCAAAGCTCACGGGATTTGCCATGAACGCCATATTGATATCCGCGTAAAAATGCTCTTTCCAACGGATCACGCTTAAGTCTTCTCATAGGGTGTTTCCCTCACTTGTTGACTGTCTTGATATCCTTCGGCCTCGTCCGAGGCCGGGCAGAGTTTTTCTGCCGTTGGTGGGCTCGCTGCCGGCGTGGCGAGCCAATGTGTCGGCGTCGTTACGGCGCCAACCTGTGTTGAGTTCTAACCAATAGGTCACATGGATTCAATGATCGTTTTGTCATAAGCACGTAACGATAATGATGCTATAGCCATAAGCTGGGATGGCTTTTCGCCCCTTTTGTTGGGCAAACCCAGCTATGATGTGCCCTTCAAAGAGGATGGGTTTAATCCTTTGGTGAGAATGCCCGTCTGTTGCAGTCGGTTATTATTCGACGAAGGGTCGGAATATTTCTTTTTGTTGCACCCAATACATGAACTGCCCCGTCAATAAAGGCCCGTAAGGCCTGTAGCCGGGGTGGAACGGCACATTCGTGCCACACGAGCGCTCTTCAAGAAAAGCGCTTGATTGAAAACCGAACGCGCGATGCGTCGCCCGTTCACTTATTGCTGAAAAGCCTGGAATGCCCCATGTCGGACCGTTTTGAACTCTTCCTCACTTGCCCCAAGGGCCTCGAAGGCCTGCTGATCGAGGAAGCCGTCGGGCTTGGCCTTGAGGAAGCCCGCGAGCACACCTCGGCCGTGCGCGGCATGGCCGACATGGAGACCGCCTACCGCCTGTGCCTCTGGTCGCGCCTGGCCAACCGCGTGTTGCTGGTGCTCAAGCGCTTCCCGATGAAGGACGCCGAAGACCTCTACCACGGCGTGCTGGACATCGAGTGGGAAGACCACATGCTCGCCGACGGCACCCTGGCCGTTGAATTCAGCGGCCATGGCTCGGGCATCGACAACACCCACTTCGGCGCGCTGAAGGTCAAGGATGCGATTGTCGACAAGCTGCGCACCCCGACCGGCGAACGTCCGTCCATCGACAAGATCAACCCGGACCTGCGCATTCATCTGCGCCTGGACCGTGGCGAAGCGATCCTGTCCCTCGACCTGTCCGGCCACAGCCTGCACCAGCGCGGTTATCGCCTGCAGCAGGGCGCTGCGCCGTTGAAAGAAAACCTCGCGGCGGCGATCCTGATTCGTTCCGGCTGGCCGCGTATTGCTGCCGAAGGCGGCGCGCTGAGCGACCCGATGTGCGGCGTCGGTACCTTCCTGGTGGAAGGCGCGATGATCGCCGCCGACATGGCGCCCAACCTGAACCGCGAGCTGTGGGGCTTCACCGCCTGGCTCGGCCACGTTCCGGCGCTGTGGAAGAAACTGCATACAGAGGCCAGCGAACGCGCCGCTATCGGCATGGCCAAGCCACCGCTGTGGATCCGTGGTTACGAAGCGGACCCTCGCCTGATCCAGCCGGCCCGTAACAACATCGAACGCGCAGGCCTCAGCCACTGGATCAAGATCTACCAGGGCGAAGTCGGCACCTTCGAGCCGCGTCCGGACCAGAACCAGAAAGGCCTGGTGATCTGCAACCCGCCGTACGGCGAGCGTCTGGGTGATGAAGCCAGCCTGTTGTACCTCTACCAGAACCTCGGCGAGCGTCTGCGCCAGGCGTGCCTGGGCTGGGAAGCGGCGGTGTTCACCGGTGCCCCGGACCTGGGCAAGCGCATGGGCATCCGCAGCCACAAACAGTATTCGTTCTGGAACGGCGCCTTGCCGTGCAAGTTGTTGCTGATCAAGGTCACCCCGGACCAGTTCGTCACCGGCGAGCGTCGCACCCCGGAGCAGCGCCAGGCCGAACGCGAGCAGGCCGCCTACGATCAGGCGCCGACCGAGCCGCAAGAGCGTCAGTACAACAAGAACGGTAACCCGATCAAACCCGCCCCGGCCCCTGTGGTCGAGCAGGCGCGCTTGAGCGAAGGCGGGCAGATGTTTGCCAACCGCCTGCAAAAGAACCTGAAGCTGCTGGGCAAGTGGGCCAAGCGCGAAGGCGTCGATTGCTACCGTGTGTACGATGCCGACATGCCGGAATACTCCATGGCCATCGATCTGTACCACGACTGGGTTCACGTCCAGGAATACGTGGCGCCGAAGTCCATCGACCCGGAAAAAGCCTCGGCCCGCATGTTCGATGCCCTGGCGGCCATTCCCCAGGCGCTGGGCATCGACAAGAACCGTGTGGTGGTCAAGCGTCGCGAACGCCAGAGCGGCACCAAGCAGTACGAGCGCCAGAGCGCCCAGGGCAAGTTCACCGAAGTCAGTGAAGGCGGCGTCAAGTTGCTGGTCAACCTGACCGATTACCTGGACACCGGCCTGTTCCTCGACCATCGCCCAATGCGCATGCGCATCCAGAAAGAGGCGGCCGGCAAGCGCTTCCTCAACCTGTATTGCTACACCGCCACTGCCAGTGTGCACGCCGCCAAGGGTGGCGCGCGCAGCACCACCAGCGTCGACCTGTCGAAAACGTACCTGGACTGGGCCCGCCGCAACTTCTCCCTCAACGGTTTCTCCGACAAGAACCGCCTGGAGCAGGGTGATGTCATGGCCTGGCTGGAAGCCAGCCGCGATGAGTTCGACATGATCTTCATCGACCCGCCGACCTTCTCCAACTCCAAGCGCATGGAAGGCATCTTCGACGTGCAACGTGACCACGTGCAGTTGCTGGACCTGGCCATGGCACGCCTGGCGCCGGGCGGCGTGTTGTACTTCTCGAACAACTTCCGCAAGTTCCAGCTGGAAGACAACCTCGTCGAGCGGTATGCCGTCGAGGAGATCAGTGACAAGACCATCGACCCGGATTTTGCGCGCAACGCCAAGATCCATCGGGCGTGGAAAATCACCGCTCGCTGATCGCTGCCTGCCTGAAGCCGCAAGCCCGGATTATTCCGGCCTTGCGGCTTTTTTGCGCTGGTCAAACGCCAGTCCTGTGGCTATAACTTAAGGCCTGGCCAAAGTGACGCACCTGCACGCTGGCGTTTCGAGTCTTGTCTATGCCGCTGCATGCCGTCCGCCCGAAAATCCTAGGCTTTATCAGTGAGCAGGTGTCGGCGTGGCTGGTGGCGGTGGTGGTGTTTCTGACGGGAATCGCACTGACGGTCATCGTCGCCTGGACCGCCTCCGATCTCTATCAGCAGCAGTTGCGCCAGCGTTTCCAGTTGCTGGTCAACGAGCGTTACAGCCGCCTCCAGGAACGTTTCGAGGACCAGGAGCAACGCCTGGGCAGCCTGCGGCGGTTCTTCGTCAATTCCAATACAGTCTCCCGCGCAGAGTTCGACGGTTTCGCGCAGCCTTTGCTGCTGCGTACCCGCGCCTATGCTTGGGCGCCCCGGGTGTTGCGTGACCAACGCAGTGCGTTTGAGCAAGAGGTGACGGCTGAGCGCCGCGCGAGTTTCTCCATTCGCGAATTGAACACGGCCGGTGAACTGACCCCGGCCAGCCAGCGCGATGAGTATGTGCCGGTGCTGTACAGCCAGACCCAGAGCCTGCTTGGCTCGCCGTTGGGGTTTGACCTGCTGGCCCAGCCATTGCGGCGCTCGGCGGTGGAGCGTGCGCAACAGTCAGGGAAAATGGCCGTGTCCCAGCCCATGCAACTGGTGGGTGTGGAGCCGGCCTACGCCATGGGCGTGCTGCTGGTGGCGCCGGTCAGCCGGGCACCGACGACACAAGTGCCCGTCAGCGAACCTTACGGCTACGTGATGGCGGTGATCAGCATGCGCCAACTGGTGGCCGATGGTTTGCCCAAGGCTGACCGGGACAACCTGGTGATACAAATCGTCGACACCTCCGACGCAGAAAAACGAGTGCTGTACGAATCCAGCAATGCCCTGGCAGACAGCGACCTGGTAGCCGCGCGCCGGCTGACCCTGGGTGACCACATCTACGCCTTGAGCCTGCGCCCCAGCCAGGTGTTCCAGCAGGGCAATCATTCTTCGTTGATCAGTATCCTGGTCATGGGCAGCCTGCTGAGCCTGTTGCTCAGTGCGTTGCTCTATGTGTTGGTCAGTCAGCGCCAGCGCGCCTTGAAACTGGTGGAGCAGCGCACGGCCCAGTTGCGTCAACGTGAACAGGAGCTGCGGGGCACACATGGCCAGTTGCGCAGCGTGCTCAATGCGGCGACCCAGGTGGCGATCATTGCCACTGACCTGCGCGGCGTGATCACTACTTTCAACGCCGGCGCCGAGCAGATGCTGGGCTTTGAGGCGGACGAGGTACTCGGCCACCTGACCCTCGAAAGCCTGCACCTGGCGCCCGAGCTGGAAGCCCGCGCTGTGCAGTTGAGCGCAGCGCTGGGCAAGCGCATACCGCCCGGCCAGGCGATGCTGGTGGACAGCGCCGATACCGTTCACGAAGCCCGCGAGTGGACGCTGGTGCGCAAGGGGGGCAGCCAACTGACGGTGAACATGCTCGCCACTGTGTTGCTGGATGAGCACGGCCTGTGGGTCGGGCACCTGGCGATCTGCCTGGATGTCACCGAGCAGAAGCGCGCCTATGAGGCACTGGCCGCGCGGGATCGGTTGCTGAAGAAACTCAGTGCCCATGTGCCCGGCGGCATTTTCCAGTTCATTCTGGAGCCGAACGATGTCTCGCGTTTCATTTATGCCAGCGACGGCATTCGCGATATCTACGAAATCGAGCCGGCGCTGTTGCAGCAGGATGCGAGCAAGGTGTTCGAGCGGATTCATCCTCAGGACGTTGAACGGGTACGCGAGTCCATTCGGCTGTCTACCTTGCAACTGAGCCATTGGCGTGAAGAGTACCGGGTGCTGCTGCCCCAGCGCGGTCTGCGCTGGATTCGCGGCGAAGCGACGCCGGAAGAATTGCCCGGCGGCGGTACGTTATGGCATGGCTATGTGTCGGACATTTCCGACCTCAAGCGGGTCGAGGAAGAGCTGCGGGCGTTGTCGATTACCGATTCGTTGACGGGGATTCACAACCGGCGTTATTTCCAGGACCGATTGAAGGCCGAGATGACCCGGGTCAAGCGCGCCTCGGGGGCATTGTCGGTGATCATGCTCGACATCGACCACTTCAAGCGCATCAACGACCAGCACGGCCACGCGGCGGGCGATGAGGTGCTCAAGCAATTGTGCCGGCGCATCAGCCAGCGGTTGCGGCGCACGGATGTGTTTTGCCGGCTGGGGGGCGAGGAGTTTGTAGTGTTGTGCCCCAATACCGATGGCAGCCAGGCCTACGGTGTTGCCCTGGAGTTGTGGCAAGCGTTGCGCAGCACGCCGATGGACGGTGTGGGGACGGTGACGGCGAGCTTCGGGGTGGCCAGTTGGCGCGTCGAGGAGGGCGTTGACGGCTTGTTGCTGCGGGCGGATTCGGGGGTGTATGCGGCGAAGCAGGCGGGCAGGGATAGGGTGGAGGCAGAACGGTTGCCGGCTTGAACGTTGTGGTGAGGGGACAAGCCCCCTCACCACATTGAGCTGCATTGAAAGCGCTAGAGGACCGGCGCAGCCGTCGCCAGCTTCGGCTGGCGGTACAGGTCCAGCAGCACCTGGTCCAGCACCGAAGACGCGCCCCACGGTTTAGGATCGTTGAGAATCGCCACCACCGCCCAGGTATTGCCATTGTTGTCGCGACTGAACCCGGCGATCGCCCGCACGGTGTTCAGGGTACCGGTCTTGACGTGGGCTTCACCGCGCATGGCGGTGGTCTTCAGGCGTTTGCGCATGGTGCCGTCGGTGCCGGCAATCGGCAGCGAGCTGATGTATTCCGCCGCGTACGGGCTTCTCCACGCCGCTTGCAGCATGGTCGCCATCTCACGGGCGCTGACCCGTTCGGCACGGGACAGGCCGGAGCCGTTCTCCATCACGAGGTGCGGCGCGGTGATGCCTTTTTTCGCCAGCCACTGGCGCACCACGCGTTGGGCTGCCTTGGCGTCATCGCCGTCGGCATCGGTGCGGAACTGCGCGCCCAGGCTCAGGAACAGCTGCTGGGCCATGGTGTTGTTACTGTATTTGTTGATGTCGCGGATGATCTCTGCCAGGTCCGGCGAGAACGCCCGGGCCAGCACTTTGGCGTTCTTTGGTACCGGCGCCTGGATATCGCGGCCCTGGATGCTGCCGCCCAGTTCCTTCCAGATCGCCCGAACAGCACCGGCGGTGTAGGTGGCGTGGTCCAGCAACGACAGATAGGTCTGCGAGCTGCAGCCATCCGCCAACTGGCCGCTGACGGTCACGGTGACGCTGCCATCGGCGGCGGTCATCGGGCTGTAGCGCACATCGCCCGTGCATTGTTTGGCGTTGGAAACCTTGACCTGGTTGTCGATGCGGATGCTCGCAATCGGCGGCTCCACCGAGACCAGCACTTTGCCCGAGTCATTACGGGTGACGAAGCGCAGGGCCTTGAGGTTGACCATCAGGGCATCGGGCTTGACCAGGAACGGCTTGTTCTCGTCGTTGCCGTCGTCATTGAACTCCGGCAGTTGCGGCGGGATGAAGAAGCCGCGGTCCAGTACCAGGTCGCCGGTCACTTGCTGCACGCCATTGGCCCGCAGGTCGCGCATCAGCAGCCAGAGTTTTTCCATGTTCAGCTTGGGGTCGCCGCCGCCCTTGAGGTACAGGTTGCCGTTGAGGATGCCGCCGCTCAGGGTGCCGTCGGTGTAGAACTCGGTTTTCCACTGATGGTTGGGGCCGAGCATTTCCAGGGCCGCGTAGGTGGTGACCAGCTTCATGGTCGAGGCCGGGTTGACCGATACATCGGCATTGAACACGGTAGGCGTGCCCGGGCCATTGAGGGGAATCATCACCAGGGACAAGGCGTTGTTTTGCAACTTGGCTTTCTGGAGGGCTTCCTGGACCTTGGGCGGCAGGGAAGTGTTGATCGGGGCGGCGGTAACGGAAAAGGCCAGGGGGAGCAGAAAACCGGCCAGCAACAATGGACGCAAAGATTTGATCATAAGAATTAAAACCCTACTGCTGAGGGGTAAAAAGGCGAGGGGTATGTACGAAAAATCCCTCAATGGTCATGAAAGTGTCGGCATTATGCCCCAAGGCCGTTGCACTTGTGGCTGAACGATAGCTGCTATTCGCGGTTTTTTTTACGGGCACTCTGCCGCCCGTCCCAGAGAATCGGGCAAAGGCCGGCTTAAACTGCTAAAGTGCGGCCCGTTATTACTTAAGAGGATTGTTCCAATGGCGACTAACCGTTCCCGGCGTCTGCGCAAAAAACTGTGCGTTGATGAATTTCAAGAGCTGGGTTTCGAACTGAACCTGGACTTCAAAGAAGGTTTGGACGATGAAGCGGTTGACGCTTTCCTCGAAGCATTCCTGACCGAAGCGATGGACGGCAACGGCCTGGACTACGTCGGCGGTGATGACTTCGGTCTGGTTTGCAAAGCCACCCGTGGTTCGGTCAACGAAGAGCAGCGTGCCGCTGTTGAAGCGTGGCTGAAGGCTCGTCCAGAGCTGACCCGCGTTGAAGTCAGCGCCCTGTTGGACGCTTGGCATCCAGAAAAGCCGATCAATCCGGCAGTCTGATGTCATGAAAAAGCGACCCGCCCGGGTCGCTTTTTCGTTTCCGGGTCTTAAAAACTCAGGCCTTGCGCCAGTTCAGAATCACCAGCGTCAACACCCCCGCCACAATCCCCCAGAACGCCGAACCGATGGAAAACAACGTCAGCCCTGACGCTGTGACCATAAAGGTGATCAGCGCGGCTTCCCGCTCCTTCGGCTCATTCATGGCGATGCTCAGGCCATTGATGATCGAGCCAAACAGCGCCAGTGCCGCAATTGACAGCACCAGTTCCTTGGGCAGGGCGGCGAACAGCGCGGCCAGCGTTGCGCCGAACACCCCGGCAATCCCGTAGAAAATCCCGCACCAGACCGCAGCGGTATAGCGCTTGTTGCGGTCTTCATGGGCGTGGGGCCCGGTGCAGATCGCCGCGCTGATGGCCGCGAGGTTGATGCCATGGGAGCCAAACGGCGCAAGCACCAGCGAGGCCAGGCCGGTAGTGGTGATCAGGGGCGAGGCGGGCACGTTATAGCCATCGGCCCGCAGCACCGCGACTCCCGGCATGTTTTGCGAGGTCATGGCCACCACGAACAGCGGGATGCCGATGCTGATGGTCGCTGCCAGGGAGAAGTGCGGCGTGGTCCACACCGGCGTCGCCACTTCCAGGTGGAAACCGCTGAAGTCCAGCAACCCCATCAGCCCGGACAACGCGGTGCCGATCAGCAGCGCGGCGAGCACCGCATAACGCGGCGACAGACGCTTGATGACCAGGTAAGTGAAGAACATCCCCAGTACCAGCCCGGTACGGTGCTGCGCGGCGACGAAAATCTCGCTGCCGATCTTGAACAGAATCCCCGCCAGCAAGGCCGCCGCCAGGGAAGCCGGGATGCGCTTGACGAGTTTTTCGAAGCTGCCGGTGAGCCCGCAGATCGTCACCAGCACCGCACAGGTGATGTAGGCGCCGATGGCTTCGCCGTAACTCACGCCGCCCAGGCTGGTGATCAACAGCGCCGCGCCGGGGGTCGACCAGGCAATGGTGATCGGCGCGCGGTAGCGCAAGGACAGGCCGATGCTGCACACCGCCATGCCGATGGAGATCGCCCAGATCCACGAGGAAATCTGCGCCGTGGTCAGGCCGGCGGCTTGGCCGGCTTGAAACATCAGCACCAGGGAGCTGGTGTAGCCGGTCATCATGGCAATGAAACCGGCGACGATGGCCGAAGGCGAAGTGTCGGCCAGTGGACGTAATCGCGCTTGGGGGGCGTCGGACATGGGGCGGTGTTCCTTATGCCTGGGGCTTTTTGTAGGAGCGAATGCAGAATCAAGCCTAAACTCAAACGTAACGATTCATTGCAATACAGCCGGCGCCGCAAACAGCCGTACAGTGTGTTGGCGCACTGGGTTGTGTACAATGTGCGCTGATTTTACGCGATACTTGCCAGCGACCCTCTGTGCCGTATTACAGTCAACGTCAATTCGCCGCCGTTCTCCCGACCCGAGTGCCCATGAACGAACAGTTGCAGCCCCTCAAGAAACAACCGCGAGCCGGTAAGGCCGGTCGCAGTGGAACCCAGGACGATATCGTCTACGCGCATATCTTCGAGGCGATCCTCGAACAACGCCTGGCGCCCGGTACCAAATTGAGTGAAGAAGCGCTGGGCGAAATCTTTGGCGTGAGCCGCACCATCATTCGCCGCGCGCTGTCGCGCCTGGCCCATGAAGGCGTGGTACTGCTGCGGCCCAATCGCGGCGCGGTAGTGGCCAGCCCGAGTGTCGAGGAAGCCCGCCAGGTGTTCCTCGCCCGTCGCCTGGTGGAGCGTGCGATCACTGAGTTGGCGGTGCAGCATGCCACGGCCGAGCAACTGGCCGAGTTGCGGCAGATGGTCAACGACGAGCGCGACAGCTTTTCCCGTGGCGATCGCGGCGCGGGTATCCGGCTTTCCGGCGAGTTCCACCTGAAACTGGCCGAAGCGGCGAAGAACGCGCCCCTGATCAGCTTCCAGCGCAGCCTGGTGTCCCAGACTTCGTTGATCATCGCCCAGTACGAAAGCGGCAACCGCTCGCACTGTTCCTACGATGAGCACACCCAGTTGATCGACGCGATCGAAGCCCGGGATGCGGATCTGGCCGTGAACCTGATGATGCACCACATGGATCACATCGACAGCAAACTCAACCTCGACGAGGAAAGTGCGTCGGATGACCTGCATGCGGTGTTCTCGCATTTGTTGCAGACCAAGAAGCCGGGGCGTTCGTCTGTAAAACTGTAAACCCCATCAAAAATGTGGGAGCTGGCTTGCCTGCGATAGCATCACCTCGGTATCACTGATACACCGAGGTGTCTGCATCGCAGGCAAGCCAGCTCCCACATTTGTTTTGAGGTGTTTGCTGAATCAGCGTTGATGCACGAGCTGCCCCGCCGCATACGTCTGCAACACCGCCCGGTCATCCCCCAGCGTCATCAGTACAAACAGCGTCTCGGCGATGTTATTGGCCTGCTTCAGGCGATAGCTGAGCAGTGGCGTGGCGTTGTAATCCAGCACCAAAAAGTCTGCGTCAGTGCCCGGTTGCAGCGTGCCGATCTTGTCTTCCAGCCGCAGCGCCCGCGCACCGCCCAAGGTGGCCAGGTACAGCGACTTGAACGGGCTCAACCGCGCGCCTTGCAACTGCATCACCTTGTACGCTTCGTTCAGGGTTTGCAGCAGCGAGAAGCTGGTGCCGCCACCGACATCCGTACCCAGGCCGACATTCAGCTTGTGCTTCTCGGCCATCGGCAGGTTGAACAACCCGCTGCCCAGGAAGAAGTTCGACGTCGGGCAGAACGCGACTGCCGAACCCGCTTCCGCCAGCCGTGCGCATTCGTCGTCACACAGGTGCACGCCGTGGGCGAACACCGAGCGCTCGCCCAGCAGTTTGTAATGGTCGTACACGTCCAGGTAGCCGCTGCGCTCCGGGAACAGTTCCTTCACCCATTCCACTTCCTGCAGGTTTTCACTGATGTGGGTCTGCATGTACAGGTCCGGGTATTCCCCCAGCAACTGCCCGGCAAGGGTCAGTTGTTCGGGCGTACTGGTCGGTGCGAAACGTGGCGTCACCGCGTAGTGCAAACGGCCCTTGCCATGCCAGCGCTCGATCAGTGCCTTGCTTTCTGCGTAGCCGGATTCCGCGGTGTCGGTCAGATAGTCCGGCGCGTTGCGGTCCATCATCACTTTGCCGGCGATCATCCGCAGGTCGAGCTTCTCGGCGGCTTCAAAAAACGAGTTCACGGACTGCGGGTGCACGCTGCCGAATACCAGCGCGGTGGTGGTGCCGTTGCGCAGCAGTTCCTTGATGAAAATCCCCGCGACTTCTTCGGCGTGGGCCTTGTCGGCGAACTGGCTTTCACACGGGAAGGTGTAGGTGTTGAGCCAGTCCAGCAACTGCTCGCCATAGGCGCCGACCATGCCGGTTTGCGGCAGGTGAATGTGGGTGTCGATCAGGCCGGGGGTGATCAGCGCGTCCTGATAATGGGTGACCTCGATGTCGGCGGGCAGGCTGGGGAGTAATTCGCTGGCGTGGCCCAGGGCGCTGATCTGGCCGTTGTCGATCACCAGCAGGCCGTCTTCGAAATACTCGTAGGAGGCTTCGATTCCTACCTCGGCAGGGTCGGCGATGCTGTGCAAGATGGCGGCACGGTAGGCTTTTCGTGTCAAAGGCATGGTCGTCTCAGTTAGTCGCTTGGCTGCGGCGTGAAACCGGCAGCAGTTTGGCAATGGGTTCGGCGCTCGCAGTGTGCTGGCCGAAGTTGGCGTTGTAGGTGGCGATGATTTCGCCGGCGATGGAGATGGCGATTTCCACAGGCAATTTGCCTTTGACCTCAGTCAGCCCCATCGGGCAATGCATGCGTTGCAGTTGCGCGGTGTCGAAACCGCGATCCCGCAGGCGGTGTTCGAACTTGACGCGCTTGGTCTTCGAACCGATCAGGCCGAAGTAGGTGAAGTCATTGCGCTTGAGCAGGGCGGCGGTCAGTTCCAGGTCCAGGGCGTGGTTGTGGGTCATGACGATGCAGTAACTGCCCACAGGCAAGTTGTCGATTTCATCCACCGGCTCTTCGCTGACGATTTTACGCACGCCCTGAGGGAAGTGTTCCGGGAATTCCTGTTCCCTGGAATCGATCCAGCGCACCCGGCACGGCAGGCTGGCCAGCAACGGCACCAGCGCGCGGCCCACGTGGCCGGCGCCGAACACCGCGATCTGCGCCTGCACCTGGCCCATCGGTTCGAACAACAAGACCGTCACGCCGCCGCAGCACTGGCCCAGGCTGGCGCCGAGGCTGAAGCGCTCCAGGTGGGTGTTCTGCTGGCCGCGTACGAGCATGTCCCGGGCGATCTGCATGGCCTTGTATTCCAGGTGCCCGCCACCGATGGTGTCGAACGTGTGGGCGGCACTGATGACCATCTTCGAGCCGGCATTGCGTGGCGTGGAGCCAAGCTCTTCGATGATGGTCACCAGCACGCAGGGTTCACCCTGGTTCTGCAGGTCGGCGAGGGCGCTGATCCAGTTGTTCATGTTTACCTCAGCATCTCTGTTGTCAGTTCGACCGCTATCGCAGGCAAGCCAGCTCCCACATTTGATCGGGTTCACACATCAAAATGTGGGAGCCGGGCTTGCCCGCGATGGCAGCGCCTCGGTCTAGAGCGAAGCCAGCTCGGTTTCGGTTTCCACAGCTTTTGCGGCGGTCAGTTGGCGCATCTGCTCACAGCCCCACAACACCCGCTCCGGAGTCGCCGGTGCATCAATCTTCGGCTGATGGCGATAGTCACCCAGGCTCGCCACGGCATCCTTGATCGCACACCACGAGGCGATGCCGAGCATGAACGGCGGCTCACCCACGGCCTTGGAATGGAACACCGTGTCTTCCGGGTTCTTGCGGTTTTCCACCAGCTTCACCCGCAGGTCCAGCGGCATGTCGGCCACGGCGGGGATCTTGTAGCTGGCCGGGCCGTTGGTCATCAGCTTGCCCTTGTTATTCCAGACCAGCTCTTCCATGGTCAGCCAGCCCATGCCCTGGATGAAGCCGCCTTCGACCTGGCCGATGTCGATGGCCGGGTTCAGCGAGGCACCCACGTCGTGCAGGATGTCGGTGCGCAGCATTTTGTATTCGCCGGTCAGGGTGTCGACGATCACTTCGCAACAGGCCGCGCCGAACGCGAAGTAGTAGAACGGCCGACCGCGTGCCTGGCTACGGTCGTAGAAGATTTTCGGAGTCTTGTAGAAGCCGGTGCTCGACAGCGACACCTGGGCGAAATACGCCTGCTGGATCAGCGCCTCAAACGTCAGGATATGATCGCGAACCCGCACATGCCCGTTGTGGAACTCAACGTCGGCCTCGCTGACTTCATACTTGCGCGCGGCAAATTCCACCAGGCGTTGCTTGATGGTTTCGGCGGCATTCTGCGCGGCCTTGCCGTTCAAGTCGGCACCGCTGGAAGCGGCCGTCGGCGAGGTGTTCGGCACCTTGTCGGTGTTGGTGGCGGTGATCTGTACGCGGTCGATTTCCACCTGGAATATCTCGGCCACCACTTGCGCGACCTTGATGTTCAAGCCCTGGCCCATCTCGGTGCCGCCGTGGTTCAGGTGGATGCTGCCATCGGTGTAGATGTGGATCAGCGCACCGGCCTGGTTGAGGAAACTGGCGGTGAACGAAATCCCGAATTTCACCGGGGTCAGCGCCAGGCCTTTTTTCAGGATCGGGCTGTTGGCGTTGTAGCGACGGATCGCTTCGCGGCGCTCGGCATACTGGCTGCTGTGTTCGAGTTCGGCGGTCATCTCTTCGAGCATGTTGTGCTCGACGGTCTGGTAGTAGTGGGTGACGTTGCGCTCGGTCTTGCCGTAGTAGTTGGCTTTGCGCACGGCCAGCGGATCGAGCGCAAGGTGGCGCGCAATGGCGTCCATCACTTCCTCGATGGCGACCATGCCCTGGGGCCCGCCGAAGCCACGGTAAGCCGTATTGGACGCGGTGTTGGTCTTGCAGCGGTGACCGTTGACCGTGGCATCGCCCAGGTAATACGAGTTGTCGGAGTGGAACATGGCACGGTCGACAATCGAGTTCGACAGGTCCGGTGAGCAGCCACAGTTGCCCGCCAGGTCCAGATTGATACCGTGCAGGCGGCCGGTGTCGTCGAAGCCCACGTCGTACTCGATATAGAACGGGTGGCGCTTGCCGGTCATCAGCATGTCTTCGACCCGCGGCAGGCGCATTTTGGTCGGCTGGCCGGTGAGGCGTGCGACCACCGCGCACAGGCACGCCGGGCTGGCCGCCTGGGTTTCCTTGCCGCCAAAACCACCGCCCATGCGGCGCATGTCGACGACGATTTTGTTCATGGACACGTCGAGTACTTCAGCCACCAACTTCTGCACTTCGGTGGGGTTTTGCGTAGAGCAGTAGACGATCATGCCGCCGTCTTCGGTAGGCATCACCGAGGAGATTTGGGTTTCCAGGTAGAAGTGTTCCTGGCCACCGATGTGCAGGGTGCCCTGGATACGATTTTTGCGGTCGCCAGCGCGCCGGCGGAATCACCCCGTTGGTGCGTATGGCTGTCCAGCACGAAATGCTTTTTGCGAAACGCCTCGACCACGTCCAGCACCGGCTCCAGGTCTTCGTATTCGATCACGGCGGCCATGGCAGCTTTGCGCGCGGTTTCCAGGTCGCGGGCGGCAACCGCCAGCACCACCTGGCCGACAAACTGCACGGTGTCGATGGCCAGCAGCGGGTCGCCGGGCATCAGCGGGCCGATGTCTTTCAGGCCCGGAACGTCTTCGTGGGTGATGACGATGCGCACGCCGTCGAAGGCGTAGCAGGGCGCAGTGTCGATGCTGATGATCTTCGCGTGGGCGCGGTCCGACATGCGTGCATACAGGTGCAACTGGCTGGGGAATTCCAGGCGGTCATCGATGTACTGCGCCTCGCCCGAGACGTGCTTGGCGGCGCTGTCGTGCTTGACGCTGCGACCGACTCCGCTGGTCAGGTCCTTGGCAAACAGTTCGGCGAGTTCGGCCTGGGATTTTTCCACGGCATGATGGTTAGACATAAGCGGTCACCCGAGTCTCGATGTGCGGCGTTTGCAGTTCGATGAAGTATTTGCGCAGCAGGTTCTGTGCGCTGAGCAGGCGGTATTCCTTGCTCGCACGGAAGTCCGACAGCGGGGTGAAATCTTCGGCCAGCGCAGCGCAGGCTTTTTCCACGGTGGCGGAATTCCAGGTGGCACCCCTCAGCACCGCTTCGCAATTCTTCGCACGTTTCGGGGTGGCGGCCATGCCACCGAACGCAACCCGGGCGTCGCTGATAACGCCGTTATCGATCTTCAGGTTAAAGGCGGCGCAGACTGCGGAAATGTCATCGTCCAGGCGCTTGGACACCTTGTAGGCACGGAACAGCGGCACACCTTTGGGCACGATGATTTTTTCGATGAATTCGCTGTCCTGACGCGCAGTGACACGGTAGTCGATGAAGTAGTCTTCCAGGGCCAGGGTGCGGCGGGTGTTGCCCTTGCACAGCACGATCTGCGCACCGAGGGCGATCAGCAACGGCGGCGAGTCACCGATGGGCGAGGCGTTGCCGATATTGCCGCCCAGGGTGCCCTGGTTGCGGATCTGCAGCGAGGCGAAACGGTGGAGCAATTCGCCGAAGTCCGGGTATTCGTTATTGAGGGCCGTGTAGCAATCGGACAGCGACGTGGCCGCGCCGATCTCCAGGCGGTCGTCGAAGCTTTCGATGCGCTTCATTTCTTCGATATTGCCGACGTAGATCATCACCGGCAGCATGCGGTGGAACTGGGTGACTTCCAGCGCCAGGTCGGTGCCGCCCGCCAACAGCCGGGCTTGTGGGTACGCGTCGTAAAGGTCGGCCAGGTCGGCGACGGTCAACGGCACCAGGCAACGTTTGTCGCCGCTGTTCAGTTCACCGGTTTGCGTCGGGGCGATGGCTTTCAGGCGGGCGATCGTCTCGGCCTGGCGGCTGTCGAACTGGTCTTGGGGTTTGTTGCAGCAGGCCTGTTCGGCAGCCGCGAGAATCGGGCGATAGCCGGTGCAGCGGCAGAGGTTGCCGGCCAGGGCTTCATGGGCTTTCTGGCTGTCGGGTGCATCACTGTTCTTCTGCAGGGCGAACAGTGACATCACAAAGCCCGGGGTGCAGAAGCCGCATTGCGAACCGTGGCACTCCACCATGGCTTGTTGCACGCTGTGGAGTTGGCCCTGGTGCTTGAGGTCTTCGACGCTGATCAGTTGTTTGCCGTGCAGGGACGAGACAAAGGTCAGGCACGAGTTGAGGCTGCGATAGCGAATCTGCTCCGCGCCCTGATCGTCGGTGTGCAACTCGCCGACCACCACGGTGCAGGCGCCACAGTCGCCGCTGGCGCAGCCTTCCTTGGTGCCGGATTTGCCCAGGTGCTCACGCAAATAGTTGAGCACGGTCAGGTTCGGGTCCAGGGCGTGCTCGCTACGGAGCTCCTGGTTTAGTAAAAACTGGATCACGGAAGGCCTCGCAGACTCATTATTGTTGTTAACCGCTTTGCGCCGAATCTAGTCATGTCTGACTTTTCGGTCAACGATTTTCTGACCGAAAGGTCAAGAAAATGCGATCTCAACATCTTTAATTATGGTCCAGTTCTCTGGAACCGCCGTTTTTGGGGGCTTCTGGACTTTAACGGCTGCTTATTTCATGCCAAATTCTGGTTTGTGGGCCCAGCGCCATCAGCGGGCATTTGCGCTACACTGCCGCGCTTGTACCGATAGACGATTTTGAAGGGAAAACATGACGTTCAAGGCGCCGGATAGTCTTGCCGAGCAAATCGCTCACCACCTCGCCGAACGTATCATTCGCGGCGACCTCAAGCCTGGGGAGCGGATCCAGGAGCAGAAGGTCACACTGGCGCTCAATGTCAGCCGTGGCTCCGTGCGCGAAGCCTTGCTGATCCTTGAGCGCCGGCACTTGATCGCGATCCTGCCGCGCCGTGGCGCCCATGTCACCGAGCTGACTGCCCACAAGGTGCAGAGCCTGTGCACGCTGATGGGCGAGCTGTACATCCTGCTGGGCAACGCGGTCGCCGCCGGCTGGCAGACCCAGGCCGACATGGCGCCGTTCGTGCAAATCCAGCAGCGCCTGATCGCCAGCTTCGAACGCCAGGACATCCGCGCCTTCGTCGAAGAAAGCTTCAACGTGATGCGCGCCGCCTATCCGTTCGCCAACAATCCGTATTTGCAGGAGACCGTCGAGAACCTGCAGCCGGCGATGAACCGCGCCTATTACCTGGCGCTGGATCAACGCAAGGCGTCCATGAGCGAGTACCTGGTGCTGTTTGAGCAATTGCTCGCCGCCGTGCTGGCCCGTGACCTGCCGCAGATTCGCCAGGTGCTCTCGGCTTACGGCGAGCGCAGCTGCTCGCTGGTCATCGCTGCGTTGGCGGACGCCTAAGCGTGCGGCTCAAGTGCATCAAACTGGCGGGGTTCAAATCCTTCGTCGACCCGACCACGGTGAACTTCCCCAGTAACATGGCGGCAGTGGTGGGGCCCAATGGCTGCGGCAAGTCGAACATCATCGACGCCGTACGCTGGGTGATGGGCGAGAGCTCCGCGAAAAACCTGCGTGGCGAGTCGATGACCGACGTCATCTTCAATGGCTCCACCAGCCGCAAGCCGGTGAGCCAGGCCAGCATCGAACTGGTATTTGATAACTCCGACGGTACCCTGGTGGGCGAGTACGCGGCCTACGCGGAAATTTCCATCCGTCGTAAAGTCACCCGCGACAGCCAGAACAGCTACTTCCTCAACGGCACCAAGTGCCGCCGCCGGGACATTACCGACATTTTCCTCGGCACCGGCCTGGGCCCGCGCAGCTACTCGATCATCGAGCAGGGCATGATCTCCAAGCTGATCGAAGCCAAGCCGGAAGACCTGCGTAACTTTATCGAAGAAGCGGCCGGTATCTCCAAGTACAAGGAGCGTCGCCGCGAGACTGAAAACCGCATCCGCCGTACCCATGAAAACCTCGCCCGCCTGACCGACCTGCGTGAAGAGCTGGAGCGCCAGTTGGAGCGCCTGCACCGCCAGGCCCAGGCCGCAGAGAAGTATCAGGAATACAAGGGCGAAGAGCGCCAGCTCAAGGCGCAACTGTCGGCCCTGCGCTGGCAGGCATTGAACGATCAAGTGGGCCAGCGCGAAGCGATTATCGGCACCCAGGAAATCAGCTTTGAGGCCCTGGTGGCCGAACAGCGCAATGCCGACGCCAGTATCGAGCGCCTGCGGGACGGTCACCATGACCTGTCCGAGCGCTTCAATCTGGTGCAGGGGCGTTTCTATTCGGTGGGCGGCGATATCGCCCGGGTCGAGCAGAGCATCCAGCACGGTCAACAACGTTTGCGCCAATTGCAGGATGACCTCAAAGAAGCCGAACGCGCACGCCTGGAAACCGAGTCCCACCTGGGCCACGACCGCACCCTGCTGCTGACCCTTGGGGAAGAGCTGGACATGCTCACCCCCGAGCAGGAAGTCACCAGCGCTGCCGCTGAAGAAGCCGCTGCAGCCCTTGAAGAATCCGAAACCACCATGCACGGCTGGCAGGAGCAGTGGGACACTTTCAACCTGCAATCCGCCGAGCCCCGCCGCCAGGCTGAGGTGCAGCAGTCGCGCATCCAGCAACTGGAAACCAGCATGGAGCGTCTGGCCGAGCGTCAGCGGCGTTTGGTGGAAGAGCGTGTGCTGCTCGCCGCCGACCCGGAAGACGCGGCGATCCTGGAGTTGAGCGAGAAGCTGGCCGAAAGCGAAATGACGCTGGAAGAGCTGGAAGCCAGCGAAGAACAACAAGTGGAGCGCCTGGAGCAATTGCGTCAGCAACTGCAGCAGGCGACCCAGGCACAGCAGCAGGCCCAGGGCGATTTGCAGCGGCTCAACGGCCGGCTGGCCTCCCTGGAAGCCTTGCAGCAAGCGGCGCTCGACCCGGGCACCGGCACGGCGGAATGGCTGCGCGATCAACACCTGGCCGAGCGCCCGCGCCTGGCCGAAGGCTTGAAGGTTGAAGCCGGTTGGGAGCTGGCGGTGGAAACCGTGCTCGGCGCCGACCTGCAAGCGGTGCTGGTGGATGATTTTGGCGGCTTCGACCTGGCGGGGTTTGCCCAGGGCGATCTGCGCTTGCTCAGCCCGGCGGCGGACGGCACCCGTGTGCCGGGCAGCCTGCTGGACAAGGTCGAGGCGGCGATTGATCTGTCGCCCTGGCTGGGCCAGGTCAAACCGGTGGACAGCCTTGAGCAGGCCCTGGCCCAGCGCGGCCAATTGGCGGCGGGGCAAAGCCTGATCAGCCGCGACGGCTTCTGGGTTGGCCGGCACTTCCTGCGGGTGCGTCGCGCCAGCGAAGCGGAAAGCGGTGTTCTGGCCCGTGGCCAGGAAATCGTCAACCTGACCGCCGAGCGCGAAGAGCGCGAAGCGACGCTTGAGTCCCTGGAAAACCAGCTGCAAACCCTGCGCGCCACCCAGCGCCAGCAAGAGACCGGCCGCGAACACTTGCGCCGCCTGTTGCAGGACGAAGCGCGCCAGCAAGGCGAATTGAAAGCCCAGCTCTCGGCGAGCAAGGCCAAGGTCGAGCAACTGACCCTGCGCCGTACTCGTCTCGACGAAGAAGTGGCGGAGATGGGCGAGCAACGCGCCCTTGAACACGAACAAGTCGGCGAAGCGCGCCTGCAATTGCAGGAAGCCCTCGACAGCATGGCCCTGGACACCGAGCAGCGCGAGTTGCTGCTGGCCCAGCGCGACAGCCTGCGCGAGCGCCTCGACCGGGTGCGCCAGGAAGCCCGCCAGCACAAGGATCACGCCCATCAATTGGCCGTGCGCCTCGGTTCCCTGCGTGCGCAACATGACTCCACGCGCCAGGCCCTTGAGCGTCTCGAGATGCAGTCCGAACGCCTGACCGAAAAGCGCGAGCAACTGAGCCTCAACCTGGAGGAGGGCGAAGCCCCGCTGGAAGAGCTGCGCCTGAAGCTCGAAGAGTTGCTCGACAAGCGCATGACCGTCGACGAAGAACTCAAGACTGCACAAATCGCCCTGGAAGACGCCGACCGCGAACTGCGCGACGCCGAAAAACGCCGGACCCAGGCCGAGCAGCAGTCGCAACTGATCCGTGGCCAACTCGAACAACAGCGCATGGAATGGCAGGCCCTGACCGTGCGCCGCAAAACCCTGCAAGACCAGTTGCTGGAAGACGGCTACGACCTGCACGGCGTGCTCAATACGCTGACCGCCGAGGCCAACGAGAAAGAAGCCGAAGAAGAACTTGAACGGATTGCCGCGCGCATTCAACGCCTCGGCGCAATCAACCTCGCCGCCATCGACGAGTACCAGCAGCAGTCCGAACGCAAACGTTACCTGGATGCGCAGAACGCCGACCTTGTCGAAGCCCTGGACACCCTGGAAAACGTGATCCGCAAGATCGACAAGGAAACCCGTAATCGCTTCAAAGATACCTTTGATCAGATTAATGGCGGTTTACAGGCGTTATTCCCGAAAGTTTTCGGTGGTGGCAGCGCTTACTTGGAACTGACGGGCGAAGATCTACTCGATACAGGGGTAACGATCATGGCGCGGCCTCCGGGCAAGAAGAACAGCACCATCCATTTGTTGTCCGGTGGCGAGAAGGCACTGACGGCATTGGCCCTGGTATTTGCGATCTTCAAGTTGAACCCGGCGCCGTTCTGCATGCTCGACGAAGTTGACGCCCCGCTGGATGACGCTAACGTTGGACGGTATGCCCGACTGGTTAAAGAGATGTCCCAGACGGTGCAGTTCATCTATATCACCCACAACAAGATCGCCATGGAAATGGCCGATCAGTTGATGGGCGTGACGATGCACGAGCCGGGCTGTTCGCGGTTGGTGGCGGTGGATGTCGAAGAGGCGATGGCGCTGGTGGAATCCTGAGTCGCACTCGAAGGAGGATTTTCAGCAGGACGTAAGGTGATTTACCGGTCTGGGAAAAGTGGCAAATGGACATATTTGTTCAAGGCATTTTGACAGACGGTGTAAAGTTATCTTTGGTCGTGCTAGTTTAATGTCAAATTTTCGTATGCGTGGGCAAAACGTCATTCAGAACATAGAGTTGGCGCCACGTTTTAAAGCGGTTTGCACGGTGCTAAACCCCTTATTTTTCAGCATTTTTTATTAGAGGCACGGGATTACATGGAAATCGGTCTGCGCGAGTGGCTGATCGTCATCGGCATTATTGTCATTGCCGGTATTCTTTTTGATGGCTGGCGCCGGATGCGCGGCGGCAAGGGCAAGTTGAAATTCCGCCTGGACCGCAACCTGTCCAATTTGCCGGACGACGACGGCAGCGCCGAGCTGCTGGGGCCACCGCGTGTCCTGGATAACCATAAAGAGCCGCAACTGGACGAGCACGACCTGCCGTCGATGAGCGCACCGGTGCGTGAAGCCCGCGAGCCCAAGCGCGGCAAGCGTGCTGCGGCCAGCGAACCCGCTCAGGGCGACCTGAACCTGGACCTGGACGAAGGCCCGAGTTTCAGCAGCCGTGACGATGACTTCCCGGATGAAGCACCGACCAAGAGCGCCCATAAAGAATCCGTCAAGGACCAACCGGCTGCCGAAGAGGTGCTGGTGATCAGCGTGATCTGCCGTGACGCCGCCGGCTTCAAGGGCCCGGCCTTGCTGCAGAATATTCTGGAAAGCGGCCTGCGTTTTGGCGAGATGGATATTTTCCACCGCCACGAAAGCATGGCCGGCAACGGTGAAGTCCTGTTCTCCATGGCCAACGCGGTCAAGCCGGGCATCTTTGATCTGGACGACATCGACCATTTCAGCACCCCGGCGGTGAGTTTCTTCCTCGGTCTGCCAGGCCCGCGTCACCCGAAACAAGCGTTCGACGTGATGGTGGCCGCCGCCCGCAAGCTGTCCCAGGAACTCAACGGCGAACTCAAGGACGATCAACGCAGCGTCCTGACCGCCCAGACCATCGAGCATTACCGTCAGCGCATCGTCGAGTTCGAGCGTCGCGCCCTGACACAGAAGCGCTGAGGTTCAAGCTTAAGCGTTGCCTGTAGAATCCATGCACTAACATATTGAGCAGCTTCGGCTGCTCTTTTGCTTTATGAGAGAACACCCATGACCGCCGCCCACACCCGCATCCTCGAACTGCGCGCTGAACTGGATCAGCACAACTACCGTTACCACGTCCTCGACGAACCGAGCATCCCGGACGCCGAGTACGACCGGTTGTTCCACGAGCTCAAGGCCCTGGAAGCCGAGCACCCGGACCTGGTCACCCGTGATTCACCGACGCAGCGGGTCGGCAGTGCGGCATTGTCTGCATTCACTCAGGTGCGTCACGAAATCCCGATGCTCAGCCTGGGCAACGCCTTCGATGAAAGCACCATGCTGGAGTTCGATCGCCGGGTGACCGAAGGCCTGGACCTGCCGGCAGGCGACCTGTTTGGCGGTGGCGCGGCAGTGGAATACAGCTGCGAGCCGAAGCTCGATGGTCTGGCGGTCAGCCTGCTGTATCAGGACGGTGAACTGGTGCGTGGCGCCACGCGCGGCGATGGCACCACCGGTGAAGACATCAGCGTCAACGTGCGCACCGTGCGCAATATTCCCCTCAAGCTGCAGGGCCGCGGCTGGCCAGCGACCCTGGAAGTGCGCGGCGAAGTGTTCATGTCCAAGGCCGGTTTCGAACGGCTGAACGCCACGCAACTGGAAGTCGGCGGCAAGACTTTCGCCAACCCGCGCAATGCGGCGGCGGGCAGCCTGCGCCAGCTGGATTCGAAGATCACCGCCAGCCGTCCGCTGGAATTCTGCTGCTACGGAGTGACCACGGATATCAGCGACACCCACATCGGCAATCTGCAACAGCTGAAGCAGTGGGGCATGCCCATCAGCCATGAGCTGAAGCTGGCCAAGGGGATTCAGGATTGCCTCGACTACTACCGCGATATCGGTGAGCGCCGGAATGCCTTGCCGTATGAAATCGACGGTGTGGTGTTCAAGGTCAACAGCATTGCCTACCAACGGGAACTGGGCTTCCGTGCCCGCGAACCACGCTGGGCAATCGCTCACAAATTCCCGGCCATGGAGGAGCTGACCGAACTGCTGGACGTTGAATTCCAGGTCGGCCGCACCGGCGCGGTAACGCCGGTGGCGCGCTTGAAACCGGTCAAGGTCGCCGGTGTGACTGTGTCCAACGCAACCCTGCACAACATGGACGAAGTGGCGCGCCTGGGCTTGATGATCGGCGACACCGTGATCATCCGCCGTGCCGGTGATGTGATCCCCCAGGTGGTCTCGGTGGTCACCGAGCGTCGCCCGGAAAACGCCCGCGCGGTGCAGATCCCCGAGAGCTGCCCGGTGTGCGGTTCCCACGTGGAGCGCACGCAACTGGTCAAGCGCAGCAAGGGCAAGGAGACCGTCAGCGAAGGCGCGGTGTATCGCTGCGTCGGGCGCCTGGCCTGCGGTGCGCAGCTCAAGCAGGCGATCATCCATTTCGTTTCGCGCCGCGCCATGGACATTGATGGCCTGGGCGACAAGACCATCGAGCAACTGGTGGACGAGAAGCTGATCGGCTCGCCGGCAGACCTCTACAAGCTCAAGTACGAACAGATCATCGACCTGGAAGGCTTTGCCGACGTTTCCAGCAAGAAGCTGATCACCGCCATTGAAAACAGCAGGACGCCAACCCTCGCACGGTTTATCTACGCCCTCGGCATTCCCGATGTAGGCGAGGAGACCGCCAAGGTGCTGGCGCGCTCGCTGGCGTCCCTGGAGCGCGTGCAGCAGGCCTTGCCGGAAGTGCTGACGTACTTGCCGGACGTCGGCCTGGAAGTGGCCCACGAGATTCACAGCTTCTTTGAAGACAGCCATAACCAGGAAGTGATCGGGGCCTTGATCTCCAAGGAGGAGTGCGGCCTGGAGTTGCAGGAGCAGGGCGAGCTCAGCGCCGAATTCGCGGCCAGCACCACGCTGGGTGGCTTGCTCGACAAGCTGCACGTGCCGTCCGTAGGCCCGGGTGCGGCGCAGAAGCTGGCAGACAAGTTTGGCTCCCTGGAAGGCGTGATCAAGGCCGATTGGCTCGACATGCGCCAGGCGTTGCCGGAGAAGCAGGCCAAGGCCGTACGGGATTTCTTCGACATCGAAGAAAACGCTAATCGTGCGCTGGCCATCGAGCAGCAGCTCAAGGACTTCGGCATGCACTGGCAGAGCGAGAAGAAGGTCGTCGAAGGCTTGCCCGAGGCCGGTCACACCTGGGTGCTCACCGGCTCCCTGGAGCTGATGAGCCGTGATGTCGCCAAGGAAAAACTCGAAAGCCTCGGCGCCAAGGTGGCGGGCTCGGTGTCGGCGAAAACCCATTGCGTGGTGGCCGGGCCGGGCGCCGGCTCGAAGCTGGCCAAGGCCAGTGAGTTGGGTTTGAAAGTGCTGGATGAAGAGGCGTTCGTCGCGTTCCTCGCCCAGCACGGCATAACCGTTGCCTGACGCTCATCCTGTAGGAGCCGGCTTGCCGGCGATGGCGTTTTCAAGATCGCCATCGCCGGCAAGCCGGCTCCTACAAATCGTGGGAACGATCATCGGAAGGAAATGATCTAGTCTTGGGCAGCCCAGGGAGAGATCGCCATGTACCGCTTCTTCGAACAACTCAGTTCGCGCATTGCCGCACCGTTCATGGCCGAGACCTCGCGCAACAGCAAGGTCTGGCAGTGCCGCTGTGGGCAGTCGCTGTTCTTTCGCAACAGCCAGTGCCTGGCCTGTTCGGCGCTGCTGGGTTACCAGCCGGAGCAGAGTCGGCTGACATCGTTGCAGCCTGGCCCATACGCCGACACGTGGCTGCTGGACGCCGACCCTGAAGCTGGCGCCTTTCGCCGCTGTGCCAACCTCGACAGCCCGGCTGCCTGCAACTGGCTGGTGCCTTCCGACAGCGGCCAGGCCTTGTGCGTAGCCTGCAGCCTGAACCGCACCATCCCCGACCTGTCGATCCCTGAAAACCCCGAGCGCTGGCGCAAGGTCGAAACCGCCAAGCGCCGTCTGGTCGCGCAACTGATCAGCCTGGGTTTGCAGGTCATCCCCAAGACCGTCGATGAAGACACCGGCCTGGCCTTCGATTTCGTCGGCATCGACCTGGAAGGCAACGCGCCCACCACCGGCCACGCCAATGGCCTGATCACCCTCGACATCAAGGAAGCCGACGACGCCCACCGCGAAAAAATCCGTGTGCAGATGCGCGAGCCTTACCGCACCTTGCTCGGGCATTTTCGCCATGAGGTCGGCCACTACTACTGGGACCGCCTGATCGCCAACAGCCACTGGCTGGAGCCATTCCGCACGTTGTTCGGTGACGAGCGCGCCAGCTACGCCGACGCCCTTGAACAGCACTACCAGAACGGCCCGCGCCCGGACTGGCAGCAAACCTGCGTCAGCGCCTACGCCACCATGCACCCCTGGGAAGACTGGGCGGAAACCTGGGCGCATTACCTGCACATGATGGACGCCGTCGACACTGCGCTGGGCTTCGGCATGAGCGCCCGCGAAATGGACCTGGATTACCAGCCGTTTCCCGTCAGCACGCTGTATGACCCTGAACATCCCGGCGGCGCGGCGTTCCTGTCATTCGTCAATGCCTGGATCGAACTGGCCGGCATGCTCAACGAACTGTCCCGCAGCATGGGCCAGCCGGATTTCTATCCGTTCGTCCTGCCGCCGGCGGTGATTGCCAAGCTGCACTTCATTCACCTGGTGATCCAGCAAGAGGGCGGCAGGGCGGATGAGGTGCTCCAGGCCCAATAGGCAAGTGCTTGAAGCCCTTCATATTTTTAATCCCACGCGAACGGTTGTAACTTCCGATGAGATCGGTACAATGGCCCCGCTTGCCGAGAGGCGAGCGTCGTTATGGTGACCCCATCGGTCCCCCCGCAACGATTACCCGTGAACCTGATCAGAGCCGGAAGGCAGCAGCCACAGCGGGAACATTGTGTGCCGGGGTGTGGCTGGTGGGGTTGCCTCCATAACGCCACCCCTCCTTGATTCAAAAAAATACGCTTATGAGACCCTTCGCTGACAATCGTCAAGTGCGAAGCGATTTCTGCTGTTCGTCCGTTGGCAAAGCGCTCACCCGCCGCAAAGCAATCGCTATCGAAAAAACACTGTGAGTGCCCTTTCACAACTTCAAGAATCCACTCTGGACAACCCAATTTCGCCTTGTTAGTTTGCGCCAGCGACATATTTCTAAATATGTCGACGGCACATGGATGATATTAAAGTGATGGCGCTTTAGGGCTCATTCACCCCAACTAACAAGGATGTCGGTAATGAAAAGCCTGCAAGGGTTGCCTACTCTCATCAGCGCTTCCGTCGGGGCGCCGGGCAAAGCCCGCAACTTGCCCGCCGACGTTCAGTGCGTCCAGTACTTGTTCAACTTGATCATTCCCAAGTTGGGTTTTCCCCTGGCCGAAAACGGCAAGTGCGACGGCCAACTGGTGCAGTGCATCAGCCAGTATCAGTTCCGCTACCTCAAGTACGCTCACCCGGATGGTGTTATCGACCCCACCGGGCGCACTTTCAATAGCCTGATCGAAGAGGCGGTGAAGGTGCCCGTCAAGTCGCACCCGACCCTGCGCATTCCGACTTTCCTGAATGTGTTCGGCAACACCAGTTCCGACATGGTCCAGGCGACCGTCAATAATTACCTGGACCGCATGCGGGCGATGATCGAGGCCGAGCGGCGCAACCGGCAGATGATGCTCCAGGCCACGTGCGACGGCGGGACGACGCTGACGGACACGGACTTCCAGAACGCCGCCACGCAGTTGGGTAACGGCATATCCGTCAATATCATCAAGGCCTTCGCCACGGTGGAGTCAGGCGGGCGCTCCGGCTTTGGGCCGGCCAAGTTGCCGGTGATCGCCTTTGAAGGGCACCACTTTCGCAAGTACACCCATCAGAAATACGATCAGACCCACCCGCTGTTGTCGTACCCCTACGTGAAGAAGGCCGGGCCCCAGTGGAAGGCCAATAACAAGGACCAGACCAAGGCCTGGGAAACCATGGCCACCGCCTTTGCACTGGATCAGGAAGCGGCCTTGAAGTCGGCCTCCTGGGGCATGTTTCAGATAATGGGCTCCAACTTCACGGCATGCGGTTATAAAACGGTGTTTGAATTCGTGGTGGCGATGAAGATTAATGCCGGGCATCAACTAAAGGCCTTCCTCGGTTTTTGCAGCCAGAGCCCGGCACTGGTCAAGGCCATGAAGAACAAGGATTACGCCGCCATGGCGCTGAACTATAACGGCAAGGATTATGGCGACTATGACCAACGCATCAAAAAAGCCTACGAAGCACTTGAAGGGAAAAAATAGTATGCCGTTCAAACATTGCCTGTCCCGGTTGTGGGTTGCCTCTTTCGTGTGTGTGGTCGGAACGCCTGCATTTGCCGCCACGCTGCACTCGGGCAAGTACGAAGGGCTGATGCTGGCCGTTACGCCTGAGCATCAGGTGGAAGGTTTTTATTCTGAGGAGATGGGCGAGGGTGTGACCCGCACGTGCACGTTCTATTTGCAGGGCAAGGTCGATGGCGCGAAGGCGTCGGTGTCCACGTGGCTGGATGCGGCGTATCCGGGAACCGTCGCTGCGTCCTCGGACGGTGTGACGCTGACCGTGGAGAAGGGCCGCGAACACCCCGGCTGTATCAGCGTGTTGATGCCCGAAATTGCCACCGGCCTGGACCTGACCCAGACGGCTGCCAAAAAGTGGATTGGCCTGGTCACTGTCTCGGCCGACAAGGCCTTCCTGCAGAAAACCCCGGACGCCAAGGCCAATCATCGTGCCTACGTGGTCAAGGACGATGTGGTCGCGGTGCTGGCGTTCAAGGATGGCTGGGCCCAGGTGGAGTACATCAATGGCGAGGGCCGCTCTTCCAAAGGCTGGATCAGCCAGGACCAATACGCCAGGCTGGCCCCTGCGAAAAGCTGAAGTCGTTCTGTGAGCCGCGGTGTGCCAGGCACGCCGCGGCTTTTTTACGCCGGCGAATCAGGCCTTGTTGCGGTTGAACAGTTTGCGGATGACGGCGAACAGCGCCACGACGCCGACTACCAGGAATTTCTTCGCCGCCAGCAGGAAGATGCCGATCTTGGCGAACAGCCCGGCCTTGGCGGCGATCCCGCCGGCAACCAGTGCCGCGAGGCCGTAGGTCGCGAGTTTGTCGGTCTTCGGGTTGAAGTCGGTGTACAGGTTGCCATCGGTGAAGTTGGTAAAGGCCAGGACCTTGGGCAGTTCCTGCTTGATGGTGGCCAGGTCGGACATCCCGGCGACGGCGTTGAGTTCCAGCACGCCTTCACGGCCCAGCACGCGGATGCTGTAGTTGAGGGTGGTCTGCTTGGCGTCGTCGGCCTTCAGTTCGCGGGCCCAGTACATCTTGTGGGTGGTGTCGTCATAGTGCGGCGGCTCGGCCCAGCCCAGCAGGTGCAGGCCGGCGTAACCCTGTTTCTGGCGCGCCTTGTTGTCTTCGACGTCTTCTTCCTGCATTTGCTTGAGCAGTTCGGTGTAGTCGATTTTCGCGGCGTCTTCGTCCGAAATGTGCCCGTCGGCCTTGTAGCTGACGATCACGCCCCAGCCGCGCTCCGACAAGGGGCTGACGGCTTTCGGCACGATCATGCCCAGGGTCTTGAAGCCCGGTGGGTTGCCCCAGCCATCGGTCAACAGGCGCTCGGTGTCTGCGGGGTCGAGGTAGTAGAACTCATCGTTGAGCTTGAGGGTCGCAATGTCGCCGGGCAGGGTGACCGTGCCGGTCTTCTGCTTGAGAGAAGCCAGAAAGTGTTCGGCGGTTTCGGGAGCTTCGGCGGGGGCGGTGGCTTCAACAGGCGCCGGCTTGGGGGCGGCAAAAGCGGGTGCGACAGGCAGGCTCAGAGCGGCCGCCGCCAACACTAGGCGGAAGTAATTCATGGTAGTCCCTTACAATTTGAATTAATTTCGCGGCAGGATAACTGAAACATGTTGCAACGGGTTAGCCGAATGTTTCCCGCAGCAGCCCGGCAAAGGCGTCCCGCGCCAAGTGGCGCTGGGTGTCCTTGTGCCAGAACAGCAGGTTGTCCACCGCCGCCAATTCGTCAAAACGATAGGACGTCAATTGGTTGGCCTGCTCGTAGCGCGCCAGGATGCCTTCCGGCGCCAGTGCCACGCCAATCCCCGCGCTGACGCAGCCAATGATCGTGCCCCAACTGGCATAGCTGGCGATGGCCGGCTTGATGTCGTGGGGCTTGAGCCAGTTTTCCAGGGCGGCGCGGTACGGGCAGCCGGGCGGCCAGACCAGCAAGGTGCGGCCGGCCAGGTCTCGGGCATCCTCGATTGGTGCGCTGGAAGCGCTGGTGATCAGCACCAGGCGCTCGCTGTAGACCACGCTTTGTTCGAGCTTCGGGCGTTTGCCGCCGGCGGCCACCAGCGCGGCATCGATGCGGTGGTGTTGCAGGTCATCGAGTAGCTGAGCCCAGGCGCCGGTTACCAGTTCCAGCTCCACCTGTGGATAACGTCGATGGTATTCGGCCAACAACGGCGGCAACCGGCCACTGGCGCTGGACTCCACCGCGCCGATGCGCAGTTTGCCGCGGGGAATCGCGTTGCTGTCGACGGCGCGCTTGGACTCTTCCACTAACGCCAGGATGCGTTCGCAGTAGTCGAGAAACACTTCGCCGGCCGCACTGATCGCCAGCCCGCGCCCGGCACGAATGAACAGCGGGGTGCCCAACTCGCTTTCCAGCTGCTTGATGCGCGTGGTGATGTTGGACGGCACGCAGTGCAATTGCAGGGCGGCCTGGGCCACGCTGCCGGTTTGCGCCACGGCTTTCACCATTTTCAGTTGGGCCAGTTCCATCGCTCAGTTCCAGTGATTGCAGAAGTCAGAAACGGTTAATTGTCCTGCGTCTTGGCGGGGCCAAGACTGACGGCATTCCCACTGCTGGACGCCGTTCATGAATGCCCCGTCACCTGTAAAGCTTACGCTAGTCACTGCCAGCGTCATCCTCTGTTGGGCGTATTCGCCGATTGGTGTGCATATGGCCTTGCACAGCTACAGCCCGGGCCAGTTAGCCTTGGGGCGGTTCTTGATTGCTTCGGTATTGATGGCCGGCGTGGCATTGGTCATGAGGATCGAGCGGCCACGCCTGCGGGACTTGCCGTGGCTGTTGGTGCTGGGATTCTTCGGGATTTTCCTGCACCACCTGACCATCAACTTCGGCCAGCAATTTGTCACGGCTGCCGCGTCCAGTGTGCTGGCGCAGTCGGTTCCGCTGTTTACGGTGCTGGTGGCGTTTTTCGGGTTGAAGGAGCGCGTCACCGGTTGGCGCTGGGGGTGCGTGCTGCTGGGGTTGAGCGGGGTGCTGGTGGTGATCTGGGGCGAGCATGGTCTGGGCGAGATCGACCCCCGTGGCTTGATGATCCTGGTGGCGGCGCTGTCGTGGAGCCTCTACTTCACCCTTCAGAAACACTATTCCCGGCGCTACAGCCCGCTGACCACCGTGTGCTACACGGTGTGGTCGGGCACCTTGCTGCTGTGTGTCTATTTGCCGGGGTTGCCGGCGGTGGTGTCGCAGGCATCCATGCAAGCCGATTTAGCGGTGTTGCTGCTCGGCGTGTTCCCCAGCGCCATGGCTTACCTGGCGTGGGCCTATGTGTTGCGGCATGTCGAGGTCAGCCGCGCTTCGGTGGCGTTGTACCTGGTGCCGCCCGTGGCGATGGTGATGGCCGCCACGCTGCTGGGCGAGCAGGTTTCGCTGCGCGTGGTGCTGGGTGGCCTGATCGTGCTGGCCAGTGTCGGCGCCATCAGCCTGGAAGGGCGCTGGCGCCGCAAGCCGCTACGGGTTCACGGTGAACACCCGCAGCCGGTGACCGTCGGGATCCTGGGCGACAAAGGTGTAGCCGAAGTCCGCCTCGACCGGTGACTGGATGATGCTCAGCCCCAGGTCCGCCCAGCGCGCGTGCAGTTCATCGACCGTTGCTACATCCGCGACGCAGAATCCCACTTCGCCACCGCCGACCGTGGCCTGGGCCGCGGGCTCCACGGTATGGCGCGACCACAGGCCGAGCTTTACGCCGTTGTCGAGGATGAACAGGGCAAAGGTCGGCCCCAGTTCCACGGGCGGCTTGTCCAGCAGGCGGCTATAGAGGTTGGCACTGGTGGCCGGGCTGTCGACGTACAACAAAAAGTAATGGGCAATGCTATTCATGATGACTCCCTGGAATGGCGCAGCAATGGCGCGGCTCAGTCCCTAGTCTAAGGGGCTGTCCTGTCAGTTCATGTCAGGAGTCATCCAGCAAAGAGCAGACAGTCTCGCTGTCTGCTCTTTTTATTGCGTGCACTTGTGTTACGAGCTCTAAGGCTTGGACAAGGCCTGGTCTACCGCTGCGATCAGCTTTCCCAGATCCTTCGGGGTGGCTTTATGAATGACACCGAACAGATAAGCGCGCTGTTCCTCCTCGTCGACCAGGTCTGCGAAAAAGACTTTCAGCTTCACTCCCAGCGCCTCTGCGAACAAGAACAGAGCCTCGACGCTGGGTGTATAGGTGCCGGTTTCGAAGCGGCTGATGGTTTTAGGGTCAAAACCGGTTTTTTCACCTAGTTCAGCCTGAGTAAGCCCTGCGACCTTGCGGTAACGTCTGATGGCCGGACCCAAACTTGAAATGTGCATCGCTCAATTCCCATTTAGAATCAAGAACTTAACGATAAATCTTAAAATTAGACAACCGCACGTACCATCACCTTTTCTTGCAAAATGTGATGTAATTCGTAGAATCGGCATCTAGGACAAGTATTTGGTGGTCTCGTTTCAGAAGGCAGGTTTATGAAACAGGAAATCATTGCTTTCTCCTTACTCTCATAAATGTGCCCCTAAAACGGTCGCTTGGCAGGGACCGAAATGTCGCTCGTCAGTGCCACGCATCATTGCGCCTCACGTGCCGGATACCCGAATTAAAGCCTAGTTGATCATCACTGAATGGATGGTGAATTGCTGTGCAAAATCGTGGGTTTGCGTACCTTTGCGGCCAACCAGCCGATCGACGGCGCAGCCCGACTGGAAATACGAATCCACCTGTCCTGCCTACCCGGTGGTCCAGAGAGCGATCGAATGCTGTCCATGGAGCTTTAACGTGCGTCTCAATTTGCCGGTCACTGCTGTTGAACAGACTTTTGGGGAGCAGCAACGGCTAATTTCCGCGACTGACGTCAACAGCCACATTACCTACTGCAACGCCGAGTTTGCTGCTATGAGCGGCTTTACCCAGGCCGAGCTGATCGGCAGCACCCACAACCTGGTGCGCCACCCGGACATGCCGCCCGCCGTGTTCCAGCTGATGTGGAGCTACCTCAAGGCCGGGCAGAGCTGGATGGGCGTGGTGAAGAACCGCTGCAAGAACGGCAACTATTATTGGGTCAGCGCCTATGTGACGCCGATTCTCGAAGACGGGCGCCTGACCGGCTACGAGTCGGTGCGGGTCAAGCCCACCCGCGAACAGGTGCGGCGCGCAGAGGCGCTGTACGCACGTTTGCAGGCCGGTGGTGCGGCGGTCGCGCCAGTGCGGCGCCTGGCGTCGATCGCCCGGGCCATGGCCTTGCCATTGGCCGCCGCCGTGGCCAGCCTCGCCGCCTTCCAATGGGCTCCAGGTGTGTGGGCCCAGGCGTTGACTGCCGGTTTGTTTCTCGGTGTCGGCATCTGGGGCCATCAACGCTTGGGACTGCAGCTCAAGCGGATTGTGCAGAACACGCCCAATACCTTTTCCGACCCTATCAGCGCCATGACCTACAGCGATGCGCTGGGCCCGACCGCGCAGTTGGAAATGATCCTGATCAGCGAAGAGGCGCGGCTGAAAACCGCGCTTACCCGACTCAGCGACCTGGCCAACCAGATGGCCGAAGCCGCCGCTCACTCCAGTGTGCTGTCGAGTACCACCGAATCGGCGCTGCTGGAACAGCGTGCCGAGACCGACATGACCGCCGCCGCCATGACCGAGATGGCCGCGTCCATCGCCGAAGTGGCGGTGCACGTGCAACAAACCGCCAGCGAAGCCCACACCGCCAACACCCTCGCCGAACAGGGCAGCCAGGTGGCCGGTACTTCCCGTGAGGCGATCCAGTTGCTGGCCGGCACCGTCACCCAGATCAACCAGGCCGTAGGCAACCTGGCCGGGCAGACCCAGCAGATCCAGGTGGCTGCGAGCATGATCCAGGCAATCGCCGACCAGACCAACCTGCTGGCGCTCAACGCGGCCATTGAAGCGGCCCGCGCCGGCGAGCAAGGCCGCGGCTTTGCGGTGGTGGCCGACGAGGTGCGTGCACTGGCGGGCAAGACGCGGGAATCGACCCAGCAGATCCAGGGCATTATCCAGAACCTGCGGGCCGGTGCCGATGAGGCGGTCGAGATCGCAAGCCTGGGCATTCACGAAGCCGAGCAGGGCGTGCAGCAAGTGCTTGAGGCGCAACAGGCGCTGCAAGGCATTCGCCACGCGGTGGAACGTATTACCGACATGAGTCAGCAAATGGCTGCTGCTTCACAGGAACAATCCCACGTCGCCGAGGAAGTGTCACACCAGATCAATAACGTCGCCGCCACGGTGCAAAAGACAGCGGGCAATGCCAACGCTGCAGTCACCCGTGGCAGGGAACTCGAAAGCATCTCTTCCGGGTTGCGCGCCCTGGTCGAGCGGTTCAACCGCTAGCCACAGTGAGCCTGACTCATGGACGAGAAATACCGCAGGGCCGTGGATGCAGCCGCCATTTTCTCCGAGACTGACCTGGCGGGCTGCATCACTTACGTCAATGACCAGTTCTGCGGCATGTCCGGCTACGGGCGTGACGAGTTGCTGGGCCAAAACCACCGGATCCTCAGTTCCGGGCTGCACCCTGCGGCGTTTTTCCAGGGCATGTGGCAGGCCATCAGCGAAGGCCGGGTGTGGCGTGGGGAAATCTGCAACCGGGCCAAGGATGGGACATTGTATTGGGTCGACAGCACCATGGTGCCGCTGCTCGATGAGCAGACCGGGCGCGTGCAGAAGTACGTGTCGATCCGCTTTGATGTCAGCGAAAAGCGTCAACTGCTGCACACCCTGCAATGGCGGGTCGGCCACGATGTGCTGACCGGCTTGCCAAACCGTGCCTACCTGTCCGAGTTGCTTAACCAGTCCCTCGAATTCTCCCGCAACGAAGACATCCCGCTGGCGTTGTGCATGCTCGACCTGGACGGCTTCAAGGCGGTCAACGACGGGTATGGGCATGCCTGCGGCGATTTGCTGTTGGTGGAGGTGGCTACGCGGTTGCGGGAGATTATTCGCGGCGAGGACGTGGTCGCGCGGCTCGCCGGTGATGAGTTTGTGCTGATCCTGCGTTACGTGCGTGATATCGATGAGCTCAACGGTGCCTTGCTGCGCATCCTCAAGGCGATTTCCGAGCCGTACTCGATCCAGGGTGCCGAGCTTAACGTGTTCGCCAGCATCGGCGTCACGCTGTTTCCCCTGGATGACGAAGACGCCGACACCTTGCTGCGTCATGCCGACCAGGCGATGTACGTGGCCAAGCAGAGCGGGCGCAACCGTTACCAGTTGTTTGATGTGTCCCTGGAGCAAGAGGTCAAAGCCAGCCACCAGACGGTGGAGCAGATTCGCCAGGCCCTGGCGGCGGGGCAGTTGTGCCTGCACTACCAGCCCAAGGTCAACTTGCGCTGCGGCACGGTGGTGGGGTTTGAAGCGTTATTGCGCTGGCAGCACCCCGAGCGTGGCCTGGTGACGCCGGGGGACTTCCTGCCGCTGATCGAGCAGACCGACCTGATTGTCGACATCGGCGAATGGGTGATCGACCAGGTGTTGCGTCAGATGCACCAGTGGCAGGTGCATGGGCACTGGTGGTCGGTGAGCGTGAATATCGCGGCGCGGCATTTCCAGCGCGAGGATTTTGTCGAGCGGCTGCAAGACTTGCTTGCGCACTATCCGCAGGTGGAGCCGCACCGGCTGGACCTGGAGATCGCCGAGTCGGTGGCCATCGACAATATCCAGCGCGTCACCCAGCACCTGGAAGCCTGCCAGGCCCTGGGCGTGCAGTTTTCCCTGGATGATTTTGGCACCGGCTATTCGTCCCTCAGCTACCTCAAGCGGCTGCCGACCCAGACCATCAAGATCGACAAGTCGTTCGTGCGCGACATCCTGCACGACAAGGACGACCTGGCGCTGACCAAGGCCGTGATCGGCCTCGCCCGGGCGTTTGGCCGCGAAGTGATCGCCGAGGGCCTGGAGACCCTGGAGCACGGGCAGCTATTGATGCGCATGGGTTGCGAAGTGGCCCAGGGCTATTTCATCGCCCGGCCGATGCCGGCGGTGGAGGTGCCGGGTTGGGTTGAAGGGTTTGCGCCGCCGCTGCAGTGGCAAAAGCTCGAGTGATGTTTACTGTGGCGAGGGCGCAAGCTCCCTCGCCACAGAGTAAATCAGATGACCTCAAGGGGCGGGGGCGCTGTTCCCGGTGTACAGCTGGATGATTTCATCAATCTCGCCGGACATTTTCATCCGCAGCAACGTGCGCAGGATCTGTTGCCCGGGCACCTGCGGGTCGTTGCGCACATAACAACCCAGGCTTTGTTCTTCGATCACGGCCACTGTGTGCAGGCGCTGTGTGGGCGGTAATTGCTGATTAAAGCGGTCGAGGATCCATTCATTGCTCACCGCATAGTTGAAGCGCCCGGCCGCGAGCTTCTGCAACACCTGCTCCTCACTGCGGCTGTCCTCGCGGCTGAGCTGGCCCCTGGCGAAGCGTGGTTCCAGGGTCGGGTAGCTATAGCCAAGCACCGTGCCGATGTGTTGCGACGCCAGACTGTCCAGGCGCACTGACAGCGGTGGCACCTGCGCGGCGACCAGCACATTGCGTTGCACCATCAGCGGGAGGCTCCAGGTGTAGTCGCCCGACAGGTTGTTCAGCCACGCCGGCGTTACGTAGCAGCGAACATCAACGTCCCCGCGCTCCATGGCGGTGTCGATGCGCGCACGGGGCAGCACCACGAATTTCGCGGGGCGCCCGACCTGGGTGGCCAGGCTCAACATCACGTCATACAAAATGCCCTGGGTCGGCTGGCCCTGGTCGAGTTGCACCATGGGCATGGTCCAGCTGTCGGAAATGGAGAAACGCAGAGGTGCGGGGGCCGCCAGGCTGACCGTTGCAATCATCCACAAGGCGCCCAGGACTGCGCGCATAAACTCTCCGGCTTCAGCCATTTAAAGGCTTGGTTAGACCAGCTTAGTCAGATTAGACGAGCGTGCCGGATGCAATTTCCCCCTTGCTCCGCTAGCATTACCCGCTTCCGCTTCCCAGTTGCGACGGTTTTCGATGAGTTATCAGGTTCTTGCACGTAAATGGCGTCCGCGCTCGTTCCGCGAAATGGTCGGCCAGACCCATGTGCTCAAGGCTCTGATCAATGCCTTGGACAGCCAGCGGCTGCACCACGCCTACCTGTTCACCGGTACCCGCGGTGTGGGCAAGACCACCATTGCCCGTATCATCGCCAAGTGCCTGAACTGTGAAACCGGCATTACCTCGACGCCCTGCGGTACCTGCTCGGTGTGCCGGGAAATCGACGAAGGGCGCTTTGTCGACCTGATCGAGATCGACGCCGCCAGCCGCACCAAGGTCGAAGACACCCGCGAGCTGCTCGACAACGTGCAGTACGCACCGAGCCGCGGCCGCTTCAAGGTCTACCTGATCGACGAAGTGCACATGCTCTCCAGCCACTCGTTCAACGCGTTGTTGAAAACCCTGGAAGAGCCGCCGCCCTACGTCAAATTCATCCTGGCCACCACCGACCCGCAGAAACTTCCTGCAACGATTTTGTCGCGGTGCCTGCAGTTCTCCCTGAAAAACATGACCCCGGAGCGGGTGGTCGAGCATTTGACCCACGTGCTGGGCGTCGAGAACGTGCCGTTCGAAGACGACGCCCTGTGGCTGTTGGGGCGTGCCGCCGACGGCTCGATGCGCGACGCCATGAGCCTCACCGACCAGGCCATCGCCTTTGGTGAAGGCAAGGTCATGGCGGCCGATGTGCGGGCGATGCTTGGCACCCTGGACCACGGCCAGGTGTTCGATGTGCTGCACGCGCTGATCGAGGGCGACGCCAAGGCGTTGCTCGAAGCCGTGCGCCATCTGTCCGAGCAAGGCCCGGACTGGAATGGCGTGCTCTCGGAAATTCTCAACGTGCTGCACCGAGTCGCCATCGCCCAGGCCTTGCCTGAAGGTGTCGACAACGGCCATGGCGACCGCGACCGCGTGCTGGCCCTGGCCCAGGCGCTGCCGGCCGAAGATGTGCAGTTCTACTACCAGATGGGCCTGATTGGCCGACGTGACTTGCCGTTGGCACCCGACCCGCGCGGCGGCTTCGAAATGGTCCTGCTGCGGATGCTGGCCTTCAGGCCCGTCGACACGGCGGATGCGCCGAGACAGCCGCTAAAGCCAGTGGGGATCAGCCAGGCCACAGTTGATTCCGCCAAACCAGTGGCTGGCCCGGCTGTTGTCGCGCCAGTGGTTTCGCCGCCTGCGCCGGTTGCGCCGGCACCGGCCCCGGTGGTTGCCGAGCCCGTAGCGCCTGTGGTCGTGCCTGAACCGGTGGTTGAGCCGGCCCCTGTGCCTGAAGTCGACTTGCCGTGGAACGACCCGGTAGAAGCCGAAGTCGAGCTGCAGCCTGCCGTCGAGCCGGTACTGGAAACCGCCGCCGAGCAGCCCGAACTGACGCCGATGCCGTCGCCAACCCCGGACAGCGTGGTGCCGGACGCTCCCGAGTGGGTGTCGGCCCCGGTGCCGGAGCCGACCGTCGCTCAAGTGGACGCCGCTACCCCGGGCACCGACCTCGACGACGAGCCGCCGCTGGACGAAGACTACATCGAGCCGGACATGGACTCGGCCTACAGCTACCTGGACGACCTGGCCAGCGAACATACCGCCGAGCCCGCCCCGGAGCCCGAACCCGAACCGGCAGCGATGCCGGCCACCGGCCTGGCGTTGCAATGGCTGGAGCTGTTCCCGAAACTGCCGATTTCCGGCATGACCGGCAGCATCGCCGCCAACTGCACGCTGATTGCCGTGGATGGCGACCATTGGTTGCTGCACCTGGACCCGGCCCACAGCGCCCTGTTCAACGCGACCCAGCAGCGTCGGCTCAACGATGCCCTGAACCAGTTCCACGGACGCACGCTGACCATCAGCATCGAGCTGATCAAGCCCGAGCAGGAAACCCCGGCCCAGGCCGCTTCCCGTCGCCGGGTCAACCGCCAGCGCGAGGCTGAAGAGTCGATCCACGGTGATCCGCTCATCCAGCAGATGATGGAGCAGTTTGGCGCGGTGGTGCGTCACGATACTATTGAACCTGTAGAAGCCCCGGTTCCCCAAGCGTCGTAAGCCGGGGCCAATAATTGATCCACGTACTTTTGAGGTGATTCCCATGATGAAAGGTGGCATGGCCGGCCTGATGAAGCAGGCGCAGCAGATGCAGGAAAAGATGGCCAAGATGCAGGAAGAACTGGCCAACGCCGAAGTCACCGGTAAAGCCGGTGGCGATATGGTCAGCGTCGTGATGACCGGTCGTCACGACATCAAGCGCGTGAGCATCGACCCAAGCGTATTGCCGGGTGTTGGCGAAGATGACCTGGAAATGCTTGAGGCGCTGTTCGCCGCGGCCGTCAACGACGCCGTGCGCAAGATCGAAGCCAACAGCCAGGACAAAATGTCCGGTGTGACCGCTGGCATGCAACTGCCACCGGGGATGAAGCTGCCGTTCTGACCGGCAAGCCCGCGACTGAAAATGCCAGGCCCCGTGCCTGGCATTTTTTTTGGGGGTAAGCTGATCGAACGCGTAACCCTTGAATGCTGTCTGCACCCTATACCGTTGAATTCAATCACCGATAGAAGGAGCCTCGCTGATGACCGAAGCATTGACCCTCAACCAGCGCATCGTGCTGGTCTCACGCCCTCACGGCGCACCGGTGCCGGAAAACTTTCGCCTGGAACGCGTCGCGCTGCCGGAACTGGCCGACGGCCAGGTCCTGCTGAAAACCCTTTACCTGTCTCTGGACCCGTACATGCGCGGGCGCATGAGTGATGCACCGTCCTACGCCGCACCCGTAGAAATCGACGAGGTGATCACCGGTGGCGCTGTCAGCCGTATCGAGCAATCCCGCAATCCCAAGTTCGAAGTGGGTGACCTGGTGGTCGGTTCCACCGGCTGGCAGAGCCACAGCATCTCCGATGGCCGCAACCTGATCCCGGTGCCCAAGGGCCTGGCCAGTCCGTCCATGGCCTTGGGTGTGCTGGGGATGCCCGGCATGACCGCCTACATGGGCCTCACGGACATCGGCCAACCCACGTCCGGGGAAACCCTGGTGGTGGCGGCGGCTTCCGGTGCGGTGGGCTCGGTGGTCGGCCAGGTGGCGAAGATCAAGGGCCTGCGGGTGGTCGGCGTGGCCGGTGGCGCCGACAAGTGCCGTTATGTGGTGGATGAGCTGGGCTTTGATGCGTGCATCGATCACAAGGGCGACAACTTTGCCGAAGAGCTGGCCCAGGCTTGTCCCAAAGGCATCGACATCTACTTTGAAAACGTCGGCGGCAAGGTGTTCGACGCGGTGGTGCCGCTGCTGAATGCCAAGGCGCGCATTCCGTTGTGCGGCCTGATCGCCGGCTACAACGCCCACGAAGCCCCCAGCGGCCCTGACCGGCTGCCCGCGCTGCAACGTACGTTGCTGACCAAGCGTGTGCGGATCCAGGGTTTTATCGTGTTTGATGACTACGGCGACCGCCAGCCGGAGTTCCTCAGTGCCATGGCGCCGTGGGTGCGGGACGGCAAGATCAAGTTCCGCGAGGACGTGGTGGAAGGTCTGGAGCAGGCGCCTGAAGCCTTTATCGGTTTGCTGGAGGGGCGTAACTTCGGCAAGTTGGTGGTGCGCGTCGCACAAGATTGAGCATTTGACGCTAATCTGGGGCGCGGGTATAAACCGCGTCTCGTTGTTTTGTCGGACCTTTCCCCATGAGCTTCAGCCCCCTGATTCGTCAACTGATCGACGCCCTGCGTACTTTGCCGGGCGTGGGCCAGAAAACCGCCCAGCGCATGGCGCTGCAACTGCTGGAGCGTGATCGCAGCGGTGGGTCCCGACTGGCCCAGGCCTTGAGCCAGGCCATGGAAGGCGTAGGCCACTGCCGCCAGTGCCGCACCCTGACCGAAGAAGAACTCTGCCCGCAATGTGCCGACCCGCGCCGCGACGACACGCTGCTGTGCGTGGTCGAAGGGCCGATGGACGTGTACGCGGTGGAGCAGACCGGTTACCGCGGGCGTTACTTTGTGCTCAAGGGCCATCTGTCGCCACTGGACGGGCTGGGGCCGGAGGCCATTGGTATTCCGCAACTGGTGACGCGGATCGAGGAGCAGGGCACCTTTGTCGAGGTGATCCTGGCCACCAACCCTACGGTGGAAGGCGAAGCGACAGCCCATTACATCGCGCAGTTGCTGACCAACAAAGGCCTGATCACTTCGCGTATCGCCCACGGCGTACCGCTGGGTGGCGAGTTGGAACTGGTGGATGGTGGTACCCTGGCGCATTCGTTTGCCGGGCGTAAGCCGATCGCCCTGTAACAAACACCACATTTGTTTTGTGGTGTTCAGGAGTCTTTCTTCTTGCTTGATAACCAAGCAAGCGCTTGGTAAGTTCGCTCCACCTTCCCGTGGAGCTTGCCGATGTCTGCCTATCAGGAATACTTCGACCCCAGCCACCAATTGGTCCGTGACAGCGTGCGACGTTTCGTCGAGCGCGAGATGTTGCCGGGCATCGAGCAGTGGGAAGAAGCCGAGAGCTTCCCCCGGGAGCTGTACCTCAAGGCTGGCGCGGCGGGGATCCTCGGCATCGGTTACCCCGAAGCCCTGGGCGGCAGCCACGAAGGTGACCTGTTCGCCAAGGTCGCGGCCAGCGAAGAGCTGATGCGCTGTGGCTCCGGCGGCGTGGTAGCGGGGTTGGGCTCGCTGGATATCGGCTTGCCACCCATCGTCAAATGGGCCCGGCCTGAAATACGTGATCGTGTCGCACCGCAGGTCTTGTGCGGCGAGAAGATCTGCGCCCTGGCCGTCACCGAGCCCGGCGGCGGCTCCGATGTCGCCAACCTGCAAACCCGCGCCGTGCTCGACGGCGACCATTACCGGGTCAGCGGCAGCAAAACCTTTATCACCAGCGGCCAGCGCGCCGATTTCTACACCGTGGCAGTGCGCACCGGTGGGCCGGGGTTTGGCGGTATCAGCCTGTTGTTGATCGAAAAGGACACGCCTGGCTTCACCACCGGGACGCCACTGAAGAAAATGGGCTGGTGGGCGTCGGACACCGCCGAGCTGTTCTTCGACGATTGCCGCGTACCGGTAGGCAACCTGATTGGCGCCGAGAACATGGGTTTCGCCTGCATCATGGGTAACTTCCAGAGCGAACGGCTGGCCCTGGCCTTGATGGCCAACATGACGGCGCAGATGGCCCTGGAGGAAAGCCTGGAGTGGGCGGCCCGGCGCGAAGCGTTTGGTAAGCCTATCGGCAAGTTCCAGGTGCTCAAGCATCGCCTGGCGGAAATGGCCACGGCGGTGGAAGTCTCCCGGGAATTCACCTACCGCCAGGCCGCCAAGATGGCCGCAGGCAAGAGTGTGATCAAGGAGATTTCCATGGCCAAGAACCTCGCCACCGATACCGCCGACCGCGTGACCTATGACGCGGTGCAGATCCTCGGCGGCCAGGGTTACATGCGCGGCAACCTGGTGGAGCGGCTGTATCGCGACAACCGCATCCTGTCCATCGGTGGCGGGACTCGGGAAGTGATGAACGAAATCATCAGCAAGCAGATGGGCTTGTAACCCGGATCAACGGTCCGTCAGCGCAAACTGCGTCAGGCAGAACGTAGGAATGCCCATGTCTTCCAGACGCTGGGACCCACCGAGCTCCGGCAGGTCAATGATCGCTGCCGCTTCGAAAATCCGTGCGCCCATGCGCCGTGCCAGGTTGGCCGCTGCGATCAGCGTGCCGCCGGTGGCAATCAGGTCATCGAACATCAGCACCGAATCACCCTCGCACAAACTGTCGGCGTGCACTTCCAGGAAAGCTTCGCCGTACTCGGTCTGGTAACCCTCGGCCAGCACGTCAGCCGGCAGTTTGCCTTGCTTGCGGAACAGGATCAGCGGTTTGTTCAGCTGGTAGGCAATGATCGAACCGATCAAAAAGCCCCGGGCGTCCATCGCACCAATGTGCGTGAACTCGGCCTCGACGTAGCGATGAACGAAGGTGTCGGCCACCAGGCGCAAGGCCTTGGGCGACTGGAACAGCGGCGTGATGTCGCGAAAGATCACCCCAGGCTTGGGGAAGTCGATGACTGGGCGAATCAGGGATTTGATGTCGAACGAATCGAAGACCATCGTCGAGGAGTCCTGGGGCGGAAAACGGACTCGAAGTATACCTGCGACCCAGCCGATTGGCGCGGCCGCAGGTGTCTGGATCAACCGTCGAGCGAACCGCCAGCCAAAGCGCAGAGCTGGATCGGGTCAAGGATGTGCACTTCCTTGCCTTCGGCCGCAATCAACTCGTTCTGCTGGAAGCGGGTGAATACGCGGGACACGGTTTCCACCGCGAGGCCCAGGTAATTGCCGATTTCGTTGCGCGACATGCTCAGGCGGAACTGGTTGGCCGAGAAACCCCGGGCACGGAAACGCGCGGAGAGGTTGACCAGGAACGTGGCGATCCGCTCGTCGGCAGTTTTCTTCGACAACAGCAGCATCATCTGCTGGTCGTCGCGGATTTCCCGGCTCATCACGCGCATCAACTGGCGGCGCAGTTGTGGCAACTGCAGGGCCAGTTCATCCAGGCGCTCGAACGGGATTTCACACACCGAGGTGGTTTCAAGGGCCTGGGCCGACACCGGATGAATCTCGGTGTCCATGCCCGACAACCCGACCAGCTCGCTGGGCAGGTGGAAACCGGTGATCTGCTCTTCGCCGCCATCGCTCAGGCTGAAGGTTTTCAACGCACCCGAACGTACTGCATAAACGGAATCAAACTTGTCGCCCTGGCGAAACAGGAACTCGCCTTTCTTCAGTGGGCGACCGCGTTTGACGATCTCGTCCAGCGCTTCCATGTCTTCCAAATTCAACGAAAGTGGCAGGCAGAGGGGGGCCAGGCTGCAATCCTTGCAATGAGCCTGGCTATGAGCGCGCAGTTTAACTGGCTCGGACATTTCTTAAATCCTTGTGGGAAAACACACATAAGACGTAAGGGTAACGCACTGGGGGGCGATCAGGCCAGCGTGTACAAAAAAGCAGCAACGGTATAAAGCTTTATGTATCGGCGCCGATACATGGATGTCTCTCAAATGAGCTGGAGCTCAGATCATGTCAGTCAGCACGGTCCAAAACCCGATTATCAACGCGGCAGCGGTGTCGATTTGGAAAGCTGCCGATGCAGCCAAGGAAAAAGAAGCGGCCGCCAAAGCGCCGGCTGCTGAAACCAAGGCGGCGGAGCCCAGCGCCACTGAAGGCGTAAAGGTCACCATTTCCGGTGCGGGGATGGGCATGGCCTCGGCGAAGAAGTCCTCCAACAGCGATATTGACGAGAGCAGCCTGAGCGACAGCGCCAAGCAACTGTTGAAAATGATCCGCGAGCTGAAAAAGCAGCTTGCGCAGAAGATGGCGGAGCTCTCCGCAGCCATGGCTAACACCTCCCTGAGTCCGGAGGCACGCCAGGCCAAGGTGGCAGGCTTGCAGGGCGACGTGGCGACCATCCAGGCCGGCTTGATGACAGCCCAGACGCAATTGGCCAAAGTCTTGAAAGACGAGACGCCCCAGGCCCAGATGGAAGCAATGAGCCTGATGGCGAAGTAACACCCTCAGATCACCCGCGAAAATCGTTGCCGGTTCTGATGCTCCAGGTAGGCATCGAACACCATGCACACCGAGCGCACCAGCAGGCGTCCCGCCGGTAATACGCGGATGCCCTGTGGGTCGACTTCGATCAGTCCGTCCTCGGTCATCGCTTCCAGCTGCAGCCAAAGTTCGTCGAAATAGCCGCGAAAATCGATGTTGAACGCCTGTTCGATCTTCTCGAAATTCAGGCTGAAATTGCAGATCAACTGCTGAATCACTTCCCGTCGCAGCCGGTCATCCGTGGTGCACAACAACCCACGGCTGGTGGCCAGTTGCGCGCCGGCGAGGGCGTTCTGGTAGTGATTCAGGTCGCTGCTGTTCTGGCAGTACAGGTCGCCAATCTGGCTGATCGCCGACACCCCGAGCCCGATCAAGTCGCAATGCCCGTGGGTGGTGTAGCCCTGGAAGTTGCGTTGCAGGGTGCCTTCTTCCTGGGCGATGGCCAGTTCGTCGTCCGGCAGGGCGAAGTGGTCCATGCCGATGTAGCGGTAGCCGGCCTGGGTCAACTGCTCGATGGTGGTTTGCAGCATCAGCAGCTTTTCGGCCGGGGAGGGCAGGTCGTCGGTGTTGATCCGCCGCTGGGGCATGAAACGCTCTGGCAGGTGTGCATAGTTGAACACCGAAAGCCGGTCGGGTTGCAGGCTGATGACTTCCTGCACCGTGCGGGCGAAATTCAACGGTGTCTGCTTGGGCAGGCCGTAGATCAGGTCGATGTTGATCGAACGAAACTGCAGGGTGCGCGCGGCGTCGATCACCGCCCGGGTTTCTTCCAGGCTTTGCAGGCGGTTCACGGCCCGCTGCACTTCGGGGTCCAGGTCCTGCACGCCGATACTGACGCGGTTGAAACCCAGCTCGCGCAGCAGGCCCATGGTCGCCCAGTCGGCTTCCCGTGGGTCGATTTCAATCCCGTAGTCGCCGGAATCATCGTCCAGCAGGTTGAAGTGCTGGCGCAGCCGGCCCATCACCTGACGCAGTTCGTCGTGGCTGAGAAAGGTCGGGGTGCCGCCGCCAAAATGCAGTTGCTCCACCGGCTGTTTCGGGTCGAGGTGACAGGCCACCAGCTGGATTTCCTGCTCCAGGCGCTGCAGGTAGGCCTGGGCCCGCCCGCGGTCCTTGGTGATGACCTTGTTGCAGGCGCAGTAGTAGCAAATATTTGCGCAGAACGGCACATGCACGTACAGCGACAAGGGCCGTGCGGCCTTGCGACTGTCGCGCAGGGCGTGGAGCAGGTCGAAGGTGCCGACCTGGCTGTCGAATTGTACGGCGGTGGGGTACGAGGTGTAGCGCGGCCCCGCCAGGTCGTAGCGGTGAATCAGATCAGTGTCCCAACGAATGGCGTCGAGCATGCGGGCGTTCCCCCGGATAGGCTAGTGGGCCGAGTCTAGGGGCTGGGTGCAGGGGCCATCTTGATTTGCATCAACGGGGAGCGGCGCTATGCCACATGGCCTTTTAATGGCCCATTAGCCAGTGCTGATGGGGGCCTGGCAGTGTCCACAGGCCAAACACAATCACCAGCAGGCCTCCGGTCATGCGCACGCTGCGTTTGCGCAACAGAGCAGTGACACGCTCGGCTGCGAGGCCGGTGGCCAGCAGCACCGGCCAGGTACCAAGGCCAAACGCGAGCATCAGCATTGCACTGTCCAGCGCATTGCCTTGGCTGGCCGCCCACAGCAGGGTGCTGTAGACCAGGCCGCACGGCAGCCAGCCCCAGAGCGCGCCCAGCAGCAATGCCCGGGGCAGGCTGGACACCGGCAACAAACGGTTGGCAACCGGCTGGATATGGCGCCACAGGCCGCGACCGAGGCTTTCGATGCGGGTCAGGCCGCTCCACCAGCCGGCCAGGTACAAGCCCATGCAGATCAGCAGCAGCCCGGCGAGGAGGCGCATGAACATCGCTGCCGGGCTGTTGGCCACCGCCCAGCCGGCCAGGCCGATCAACAGGCCGGCGGTGGCGTAGCTGAGGATGCGTCCCAGGTTGTAGGCCAGCAGCAGGCGAAAGCGCCGACTGCGTTGCTCCTTGGGTATCGCCAGGGTCAGCGCGCCCATCAGGCCGCCGCACATGCCCAGGCAATGGCCGCCGCCCAGCAGGCCGAGGATCACCGCCGAGACCAGCAGGGGCGCCAGTTCAAGCATGGGGCGGGTCTTTGGGCTTGGGCGGTTGCTCGGGGCCGTTGGCTTCATCGACGGCGGCCAGGTGATTCGGGTCCTGGTCGTCGAACAGCACGCTGTGGGCCGGGCCGTCCAAATCGTCGTACTGGCCGCTGTCCACCGCCCAGAAGAAGATGTAAATGGCGATGGCCACGATCAACAGTGCCGCCGGGATCATCACGTAAAGAGCTGGCATCTGCACTCCATGCCCGCGCGGCTCAAGCCGGCAGCGGACGGGTTACGGGGGCGGGGCTCGCGGCTGGCGTGCTCGGCATGCGAGTCAGGCGCAGGGCGTTGAGCACCACGGTCAACGAACTGAGGGACATGCCGATCGCCGCCCAGATCGGGGTGACCCAGCCAAGGGCGGCAAACGGCAACATCAGGCCATTGTACAGCCCGGCCCACAGCAGGTTTTCAATGATTACCCGACGGGTGCGCCGGGCCAGGGTAAAGGCTTGTACCAGGGCGTCGAGGCGGTTCGACAGCAGCACCGCGTCGGCGCTGGTCTTGGCCAGGTCGGTGGCCGAGCCCATGGCCACGCTGATATCGGCAGCGGCCAGCACCGGCACGTCGTTGACGCCATCGCCGAGCATCAGCACCTTGCGACCTTCCTTGTGCAGTTGTTGCAGCATGTGCAGCTTGTCGTCGGGGCGCAGGCCGCCGCGGGCTTCATCGATACCCAGCTCCGCAGCGACACTGGCGACCATCGGCGAGCTGTCGCCCGACAGCAGCAACGTGCGCCAGCCCCGGGCTTTGCAGGCCGCGAGCAAGGCGGGCGCGTCACTGCGCAGGCGGTCATCCAGGACAAACCAGGCCAGGGCACCTTGGGTGTCGCCCAGCAGCAGCCATTGGCCGGCGTCCTTTGGCGAGTCGGGGAGGGCACAACCACTCAGTTCACAGACAAAACCCGGCTGGCCAATGCGCAACTGGCGTTCGCCGACGCGCCCTTCCAGGCCCAGCCCCGGTGTGCTGAGCACCTCATCTGCCGCCAGGGGTGCACGGCCGAATGCGCGGGCGATCGGGTGTTCGGAGCGTTGTTCCAGCGCGGCGGCAAGGCTCAGGCATTCGTCGCTGCCCAGCACGCCCAGCGGACGAATCGCGCGCAAAGCCAGGCGGCCTTCGGTGAGGGTGCCGGTCTTGTCGAAGATCACCGTGTCGATCTGGTTCAGGCCTTCCAATACGTGGCCCCGGGTCAGCAGCAAGCCGAGTTTGTGCAGGGTGCCGGTGGCCGCCGTCAGGGCGGTGGGCGTGGCCAGGGACAGGGCGCAAGGACAGGTTGCAACCAGCATCGCCAGGACAATCCAGAAGGCTCGCGATGAATCCAGCTCCCACCACACCAGCCCGATGACTGCGGCGGCGATCAACGAGCACAGCAGGAACCATTGAGCGGCGCGGTCGGCGATTTCCGCCAGCCGGGGTTTTTCCGCCTGGGCCCGTTCCAGCAGGCGCACGATGGCCGACAGGCGCGTGTCGTGGCCCAACGCGCGGACTTCGACGGTCAGCGCGCCTTCCACATTGAGCGTGCCGGCGGTGACTGCATCGCCGACCTGTCGTGGTTGCGGCAGGTACTCGCCGGTCAGCAGGGATTCGTCGATGCTCGACTGGCCGTCGAGGATGATGCCGTCCGCCGGCAGTACCGCGCCCGGGTGTACCAGAACCCGATCACCCAAGGCGAGCTCGCTGAGCAGGATGCGTTCACTCTGGCCATCGGCACTCATGCGCAGGCACGAGGCCGGCAGCAGGTTGACCAACTGTGCGGTGGCCGCCGCCGTGCGTTCCCGGGCGCGGCGCTCCAGGTAACGCCCGGCGAGCAGGAACAGGGCAAACATGCCGACCGCATCGAAATACAGCTCGCCGGTGCCGGTGATGGCGGTCCAGATCCCGGCCAGGTACGCACCGCCGATCGCCAGGGATACCGAAACATCCATGGTCAGGTGGCGGGTACGCAGGTCGCGCATCGCGCCCTTGAAGAACGGCGCGCAGCTGTAGAACACGATCGGTGTGGTGAGAAACATCGCGACCCAGCGCAGGATCACATGCAGCTCCGGGCTCAGGTCGATATTGAATTCCGGCCAGGTGGCCATCGTCGCCATCATTGCCTGGAACCACAGCAGCCCGGCCACGCCCAATTGGCGCAAGGCCAGGCGGTTTTCGCTGGCCAGCTGTTCGGCGGCGCGGTCGGCTTGATACGGGTGGGCGGCGTAGCCGATGTGGCGCAACTCGCCGAGCAGTTGGCTCAGCGGCAATTGCCCGTCGGCCCAGCGCACGTGCAGGCGATGGTTGGACAGGTTCAGTCGCGCCTCGGCCACGGCGGGCAGGTTGCGCAGGTGTTTTTCGATCAGCCAGCCACAGGCGGCGCAACTGATGCCTTCCATCAACAGGGTGGCTTCCGACAGATCACCGTCGTGGCGTACGAAGGGTTTTTGCACATCCGCACGGTCATACAGCGCCAGTTCGTCCACCAGTTGCACCGGCAGCGCCTCGGGGTTGGCCGAGGCTTCGCTGCGGTGCTGGTAGTAGCTTTCCAGGCCACCGGCGACAATCGCCTCGGCCACTGCCTGGCAGCCCGGGCAGCACAGCTCGCGGGACTCGCCGAGGATCACGGCGGTGAACCGGCTGCCGGGCGGAACGGGCAGTGCGCAGTGGTAGCAAGGGGTAGGGGTGGTCATGGCTCAGTTCCGATGATCGTTCCCACGCTCTGCGTGGGAACGCCTCGCTGGACGCTCCGCGTCCGCTCTTGTGACGCGGAGCGTCACGGGCTGCATTCCCGCGCAGAGCGCGGGAACGATCGAACAGGTACGGTGCTATTTTTTCAGGTCTTCAGCACCCTGCAGCGGCTCGTCGCCCAGCAGCAAGTCCTTGTCATGGCTGACCTGTTCTTCTTCAAACATGCGCCAGGTCCGGTCGCCTTCCACGCCGAGCAATTCGACGAAGCGGCGGCCTTCGACCTTGTCGGTCACCTGGCCAATGTAGCGGCCGGGTTCGCTGTCGCTGCGGGTCAGGATGATCTTGCGGTCCTTCTCCGGCTGGGTCGGCGAGATCAGGTTGAGTTCCAGGGTGCCGGGCCCGCTGTTGCCGGTGAGGTGCAACTCGACTTCGCCGGTCAGTTCGTCCAGGTGCACCTTGGCGCGCAGTTGCAGGGTCTGGGCCAGCAACTCGCGGTCCAGGGAGCGATTGATGCCTTTGCCGGCCTCGTAGTAGTTGTCGTTGACCAGGTTGTCGGGGTTGTTCACCGCGATGGTCACCATGGACAAGGTCAACGTTACCGAGCACGCCAGGATCCCAATGATGATCCAGGGCCAGAGGTGCTTGTACCAGGGGCTTGCGGCTGTAGCTGCGGGCATTGTTGTGCTCTCTATTAACGAACTTGTGGGCCGATGAATCGGCTCTTGGCTTCAATGTGAACGCTTTGGTCATCGGCGTCCCTGAGGATGAATTTCACCTCGTTGGTGCTCGACGGCAGTTGCTCGGGTGCGCTCGACAGCTCCACCGGCATGCTGAAGATTTCCCCGGCAGCCACCTTGATCTCGCGCCGGCCTTGCAGCTTGAGGTCCGGCAGGCCAGCAGCGTCGAGCACGTAGGTGTGGTCGCGCTGGTCCTTGTTCATGATCTTCAGGCTGTAGACGTTTTCGATCCGGCCTTCGGCGTTTTCGCGGTACAGCACGCGGTCCTTGCTGACATCGAAACCCACCAGCGAACGCATGAAAAACGCGGCCACCAACAGGCTGATCATCGCCAGCAGCACCAGGGCGTAACCGATCAGGCGCGGGCGCAGCTTATGGGTTTTCTGCCCCGAGAGGTTGTGCTCGGTGGTGTAGCTGATCAGGCCGCGAGGGTATTCCATCTTGTCCATGATGTTGTCGCAGGCGTCGATGCAGGCGGCGCAGCCGATGCATTCGATTTGCAGGCCGTCACGGATGTCGATACCGGTGGGGCATACCTGCACGCACATCGTGCAATCGATGCAATCCCCCAGGCCTTCGGCCTTGTAGTCGATGCCTTTTTTGCGCGGGCCACGGGCTTCGCCACGGCGCGGATCGTAGGAAACGATCAGGGTGTCCTTGTCGAACATCACGCTCTGGAAGCGCGCATACGGGCACATGTAGATACACACTTGCTCCCGCAGCCAGCCGGCGTTGCCGTAGGTGGCGAGGGTGAAGAAACCGACCCAGAAATACGACCAGCCATCGGCCTGGCCGGTGAAGAAGTCGAACACCAGTTCACGGATCGGCGAGAAGTAGCCGACGAAGGTCATGCCGGTGACAAAACCGATGATCAGCCACAGGCTGTGCTTGCTGAACTTGCGCAGGAACTTGTTGGCGCTCATCGGCGCCTTGTCCAGCTTGATGCGTTGGTTGCGGTCGCCTTCGGTGACCTTTTCGCACCACATGAAAATCCAGGTCCACACGCTTTGCGGGCAGGTGTAACCACACCAGACACGGCCGGCGTACACCGTGATGAAGAACAGGCCAAACGCCGCCACGATCAGGATGCCCGACAGCAGGATGAAATCCTGGGGCCAGAAGGTCGCGCCAAAAATGAAGAACTTACGCTCCGGCAGGTTCCACCAGACGGCCTGATGGCCACCCCAATTCAGCCACACGGTACCGAAGTACAGGAGGAACAGACCGGCGCCACCGAGCATCCGCAAATTGCGGAACAAACCGGTGAAGGCGCGGGTGTAGATTTTCTCCCTGGACGCGTAGAGGTCGACGGTGTTGTTCGAATTTTTGGCAGGCGGGGTAACGTTCTGTACCGGTATCTGGTTGCTCATCATTGCATCCCACGGCGGTGGAGATTTGCCTCGGCCAGTACGTGCCAACCGGGGTCAAAATAGGGGTGTTGCAGTGGCGTAATGATACGCCCCTGATCCCCTTCAACGGGTGCGACCTTTGGTCGCGTTGGGGGAAATCATTTGATGGTGTACGTGATCTGGATCAATTGACTTGTGAAGTATGGACGGTTTTTGCAGCCTTACCGGTCATTCGTTCCATGGATTGATCAACGCGACACCGCTGGATTGAAAATCGCTGACGTTGCGTGTGACGACGGTCAGTCCATGCACCAGAGCGGTTGCAGCGATTAGCGCGTCACTTTCGTTGGCTTGGTCTGGCACATGCAAACTGGCACAGCGCAACGCCACTGCTGCATCAATCGGCAGGATTCTGGCATCAAATGCCGGCATCACATGGCGCTTGAGCCAGGTACGTAAAATCTTCCCCTGAGCAGGATCACGCCGCTCCATTCGCAGGACCCCTGTTTCCAGCTCCTTCAAGGTAATGGCTGAAATATACATCCGTGGTGCGATGACACTTTTGGCCCAGGCGACCACGTTTGCATCGGCCTGGGGTTTGCGCAGTTCAGAAATGACATTGGTGTCGAGTAGATACATCAAGAAAAGTCCACGGGTCGATGAATGATCACGGCGCGTTCGGTTTCGAACTCGATATCGGCCGCTTCAGGCATCAACAACAGGTCAACGATGTCGGCATTGAGGCCTGTCAGTTTTTGGTAGTCCTCAATGCTTAGCAGTACATGGGCAGGCTTGCCCCGATCAGTGATAAAAACCGGGCCCTGGCGGGCGGCTTTTTTGGCACCGCTTGTGTCTTGATTGAATTCACGGCTGGAGATGGTGGTGATGGTCATGGGGGCTAGCCTCCTCATGGGGTACGAATGTAGATACGTTACTACTGCGGTTTTTCTTGATCAACCTCAAATGTAGATACGTTGCTAGGTAGCGCCGGATTTTTTTGGATTGAAATCAAAAACGGCCTCGCCAATCTTCACTGGCGGGGCCGTTTTTTATTGCCTTTCTGCCTTACTCGGCCTCAGCCGCCTTATCCCCATGGGACAGGCTGTAAACGTATGCCGCCAGCAAGTGCACCTTGTCATTCCCCTGCAACTGCTCCTGCGCAGGCATCTGGCCCTGACGGCCATAACGGATGGTCTGCTGCAGTTGTGCGAAGCTCGAACCGTAGATGAACGCGCCCGGATGCGTCAGGTCAGGTGCGCCCATGGCTGGCGTACCCTTGCCCTGCGGACCGTGGCAGGCCACGCAGTTGGCGGCGAACAGTTTCGCACCGTTGGCCACGTCGGCCTTGGCGCCTTCCGGCAGTTTGCGCCCGTCGAGGTTGGTCACCACAAAACCAGCCACGTCGGCCACGCCTTGCTCGCCAATGACTTCGGCCCAGGCCGGCATCACCGCGTGGCGGCCTTTCATGATGGTTTCCTTGATGGTCGCCGGCTCACCGCCCCAGCGCCAGTCGGCGTCGGTCAGGTTGGGGAAGCCGTAGGCGCCCTTGGCGTCGGAACCGTGGCACACCGAGCAGTTGGAGGCGAACAAACGGCCGCCCATCTTCAAGGCTTGCGGGTCCTTGGCCACTTCTTCGATCGGCATCGCTGCGAATTTGGCGAAGATCGGCCCGAACCGGGCGTCCGACTTGGCCATTTCCTTTTCCCATTCGTGCACGCCGGTCCAGCCGGTCTGGCCGTTGGCAAACGGGGTTTGCTTGTCGTTGTCGAGGTAGGCGTAGCCCGGCAGCAGGCCTTTCCAGTTGCCCAGGCCGGGGTACAGCGCCAGGTAGCCGAGGGCGAAGATGATGGTGCCGACGAACAGCATGAACCACCATTTGGGCAGCGGGTTGTCGTACTCCTCGATGCCGTCGAACGAGTGGCCAACGGTTTCATCGGTTTGTTCGGCGCGCTGGCCCTTGCGGGTCGACAGCAGCAGCCAGGTCAGGGCGAAAATGGTACCCAGACTGAGGACTGTGACGTACAGACTCCAGAACGTAGTCATTCTTTGTTACTCCTAGACGCTTCTACGACGTGCTTGATGGCTTCGGGATCATCCGCGAAGGGCAGCAACGTCGCGTCTTCAAACTCCGACTTGCGCTTGGGGCTGAACACCCACAAGGCCAGGCCGATAAAGGCCACCATCACGACAACGGTGCCCAGGCCTCGAATCATCCCGATATCCATCCAGATCACCGTTTGCTTTTGATGATGGTGCCAAGGCCTTGCAAGTAGGCCACCAGTGCGTCCATTTCGGTCTTGCCCTTCACGGCAGCGGCCGCGCCGGCGATGTCTTCGTCGGTGTAAGGCACGCCCAGGGTGCGCAAGACTTCCATCTTCTTGGCGGTGTCCTTGCCGTCGAGTTTGTTTTCGACCAGGAACGGGTACGCCGGCATTTTCGACTCGGGCACCACGTTGCGCGGGTTGTACAAGTGCGCACGCTGCCAGTCATCGGAGTAACGACCGCCGACACGGGCCAGGTCCGGGCCGGTACGCTTGGAACCCCACAGGAACGGGTGGTCCCACACGCTTTCACCCGCCACCGAGTAGTGGCCATAGCGTTCGGTTTCGGCGCGGAACGGACGGATCATCTGCGAGTGGCAGCCGACACAACCGTTGGCGATGTAGACGTCGCGGCCTTCCAGTTCAAGGGCGGTGCGCGGCTTCATGCCTTCCACCGGCTTGTTGGTCACGTCCTGGAAAAACAGCGGAACGATCTGGGTCAGGCCGCCGATACTCACGGCGATGACCATGAAGAAGGCCAGCAGGCCGATATTCTTCTCGACTACTTCATGCTTCATCAGTGAGCTCCCACAACGGCGATCTTGGTAGCGGCTTCGGCTTCTACAGGGTCGGAGGCACGCACGGTGCGCCACACGTTGTAGGCCATGAACAGCATGCCGCTGGCAAAGATCGCACCGCCCAGGGCGCGCACGATGTAACCCGGATGGCTGGCTTGCAGCCCTTCGACGAAGGAGTAGGTGAGGGTGCCGTCATCGTTGATTGCACGCCACATCAGGCCCTGGGTGATGCCGTTGACCCACATCGAGGCGATGTAGAGCACGGTACCGATGGTGGCCAGCCAGAAGTGCGTGTTGATCAGGCTGACGCTGTGCATCTGCGCACGGCCGAACAGTTTCGGGATCATGTGGTACAGCGCGCCGATGGAGATCATCGCTACCCAGCCGAGGGCGCCGGCGTGTACGTGGCCGATGGTCCAGTCGGTGTAGTGGGATAGCGAGTTGACGGTCTTGATGGCCATCATCGGGCCTTCGAAGGTCGACATGCCGTAGAACGCCAGGGAGACCACGAGGAACCGCAGGATCGGGTCGGTGCGCAATTTATGCCAGGCGCCCGACAGGGTCATCATGCCGTTGATCATGCCGCCCCAGCTCGGGGCCAGCAGGATGATCGACATCGCCATGCCCAGGGACTGGGCCCAGTCCGGCAGTGCGGTGTAGTGCAAGTGGTGCGGGCCTGCCCAGATGTACAGGGTGATCAGTGCCCAGAAGTGCACGATGGACAGGCGATAGGAGTAGATCGGACGCTCGGCCTGTTTCGGCACGAAGTAGTACATCATCCCCAGGAAGCCGGTGGTGAGGAAGAAGCCTACGGCGTTGTGGCCGTACCACCACTGGATCATCGCGTCGGTCGCCCCGGCGTAGGCCGAGTAGGACTTGAAGAAACTCACCGGCAAGGACGCGTGGTTGACGATGTGCAGCATCGCCGTTACCAGGATAAACGCCCCGTAGAACCAGTTGCCGACGTAGATATGCTTGGTCTTGCGCTTGACGATGGTGCCGAAGAACACCACTGCGTAGGTCACCCAGACGATGGCCAGCAAAATGGCGATCGGCCATTCCAGCTCGGCGTATTCCTTGGTGGTGGTGTAGCCCAGCGGCAGGGTGACGATCGCGCCAACGATGACCGCTTGCCAGCCCCAGAAGGTAAAGGCAGCCAATGCATCGGAAATCAGTCGCGTTTGGCAGGTTCGCTGCACGACGTAGTAAGAAGTGGCAAACAGTGCACATCCGCCGAAGGCGAAAATCACCAGGTTGGTGTGCAACGGGCGCAGGCGTCCAAACGTCGTCCATGGCAGGCCAAAATTCAACTCTGGCCAAACCAGTTGCGAGGCAATGAAAACGCCGAGCCCCATGCCAAGGATCCCCCAGACCACCGTCATGATGGCGAACTGGCGGACTACCTTATAGTTATAAGCAGTCGGACTGATTGCTGTGCTCATTCTAAGGTTCCACGGTTTAGGTTTTTTTATAGGGTAAAAATCGGTCGCAAGTATGGAGAAAGCAAGATTCCATTGCAACGCAAGGTGACCTGCGTCAATGCGTTCCAAACCAGATTCTGCGCCCTTTCCATGTTTGGCGTAAGGACAAAATTCAGGGTTAAAAGCTGACGACTTGGACAGGATTTTAGAGGGGTCGAAGGTACTTGTAACTAGGTGTGTGTAAACAAGCGGCCCGGGTGACGAATGGTCAGTGGCACGACAGCCGGTAAGTACCAGCCTTTGCGCCTGTCATCGAGCAGAAATGTTTCAACCCATCGAGTGCAAGTCGGCCATCGACCGGCCAATGCCGGTCCACTGTGCAAACAAGCGTAGACCCGAATGGCAGGAGGGGAAAGTCAGCGATCGGAAGGGTGCGACAATGGGTCGCAAAAAAGCCGCACCTGAATCAGGCGCGGCTTTTGGGTAGTACTGGATTACTCGGGTTGGCTGTCAGGCGTTGCGCCATCGGCATTGTGGGACAGGCTGTAAACGTAGGCGGCCAGCAGGTGCACCTTGTCATTGCCTTGCAGCACTTCCTGCGCCGGCATCTGGCCCTGGCGGCCGTGGCGAATGGTTTGCTGCAACTGTGCCAGGCTGGTGCCGTAGATAAAGCCGCTTGGCTGCGTCAGGTTCGGTGCGCCCATGGCTTCCACGCCATGGCCTTGCGGGCCGTGGCACGCCACGCAAGTGGTGCTGAACGCGACCTGGCCTGCGGCGACATCCGCAGTGCTGTCGGCCGGCAACGGCAGGCCCGCCAATTCGTGGCGCACATAGGCGGCGACGTTTTTCACACCGTCTTCACCCAGTACTTCACCCCAGGCCGGCATCGCGGCGTGACGGCCATTCATGATGGTCATCTTGATTGCATCCGCCGAACCGCCCCAGCGCCAGATGTTGTCTGCCAGGTTCGGGAAGCCGTAGGCGCCCTTGGCGTCCGAGCCATGGCACACCGCGCAGTTGGAGGCAAACAGGCGGCCGCCCATTTTCAGCGCCTGCGGGTCCTTGGCGACTTCTTCCACCGGCATGGCCGCGAATTTGGCGAAGATCGGTCCGAATTTGGCGTCGGCCTTGGCCATTTCCTTGTCCCATTCCTTGGTCTGGGTCCAGCCGTCTTCATAGCCCGGCAACACGCCTTTCCAGTTGCCCAGGCCCGGGTAGAGGATCAGGTAGCCGACGGCAAACACCAGGGTGCCGGCGAACAGCATGAACCACCATTGCGGCAGCGGGTTGTCGTACTCCTCGATCCCATCGAAGGCGTGGCCCATGGTCTGGTCCACGCTGCCCTTGGTCTCGCCCTTGCGGGTGCCGATCAACAGCCAGGTCAGGCCGATCAGGCTGCCGAGGGTCAGTACACAGATCCATGTACTCCAGAAGGTAGTCATGGCCGGTTGCTCCTTGTTGCAGGCTCTTCTTGAGCGTCGGGGGTTGGCGGTAGGGGTTCATCGGCAAACGGCAGCAGGCAGGCTTCTGCGAACTCCGCGTTGCGCCGCGAGTTGAACACCCACAGCGACAGGCCGATGAAGGCGATGGCCACGACCAGCGTGCCGAGGCCGCGGATGGTTCCAGCATCGAATTCAAATCCCATGGCTCACCTCTTGCTCTTGATGGCAGTGCCGAGCACTTGCAGGTAGGAAACCAGCGCGTCCATCTCGGTCTTGCCCTTGAGTGTGGCCACGGCGCCGGCGATGTCGTCGTCGGTGTACGGCACGCCCAGGGTGCGCATCACTTTGAGCTTGGTCTCAGTGTGGCTGCTGTCGACCGGGGCGGTGACCAGCCATGGATACGCCGGCATCTTCGATTCCGGCACCACGTTGCGCGGGTTGTACAAGTGCGCGCGGTGCCAGTCGTCCGAGTAGCGCGCGCCGACGCGGGCCAGGTCTGGCCCGGTGCGCTTGGAGCCCCACAGGAACGGGTGATCCCACACGCTTTCACCGGCGACCGAGTAGTGGCCGTAGCGCTCGGTTTCGGCGCGGAACGGGCGGATCATCTGCGAGTGGCACTGCACGCAGCCTTCGCGGATGTAGATGTCACGGCCTTCCAATTGCAGCGCGGTGTAGGGCTTCATGCCTTCCACCGGCTTGTTGGTCACGTCCTGGAAGAACAGCGGCACGATCTGGGTCAGGCCGCCGATGCTCACGGCGAGCACCATCAGCAGCATCAGCAGGCCGACGTTCTTTTCAATGGTTTCGTGTTTCATCATCGACTCCTCAGGCCATCTGCGCGGCGTTGGCGACTTCGGCAGGCTGTGCCGAACGCACGGTGCGCCAAGTGTTGTAAGCCATCAGGAACATGCCGCTGAGGAAGATTGCCCCGCCCACCAGCCGCACGATGAAGCCCGGGTGGCTGGCCACCAGGGTTTCGACGAAGGAGTAGGTCAAGGTGCCGTCTTCGTTGACCGCACGCCACATCAGGCCCTGGGCGATGCCGTTGACCCACATCGAGGCGATGTAGAGCACGGTGCCGATGGTGGCCAGCCAGAAGTGCGCGTTGATCAGGCCGAGGCTGTACATCTGCTCGCGACCGAAGATTTTCGGGATCATGTGGTACAGCGCGCCGATGGAAATCATCGCCACCCAGCCGAGGGCGCCGGCGTGTACGTGGCCGATGGTCCAGTCGGTGTAGTGGGAGAGGGCGTTGACCGTCTTGATGGCCATCATCGGCCCTTCAAACGTCGACATGCCGTAGAACGCCAGGGACACCACCAGGAAGCGCAGGATCGGGTCGCTGCGCAACTTATGCCAGGCGCCCGAGAGCGTCATCATGCCGTTGATCATCCCGCCCCAGCTCGGTGCCAGCAGCACCAGGGACATCACCATGCCCAGGGACTGTGCCCAGTCCGGCAGCGCGGTGTAGTGCAAGTGGTGCGGGCCTGCCCAGATGTACAGGGTGATCAGTGCCCAGAAGTGAACGATGGACAGGCGATAGGAGTACACCGGACGCTCGGCCTGTTTTGGCACGAAGTAGTACATCATCCCCAGGAAGCCCGCAGTGAGGAAAAAGCCTACCGCGTTGTGCCCGTACCACCACTGCACCATGGCATCCGTCGCACCGCCGTACAGCGAGTAGGACTTGGTCAGGCTGACCGGGATTTCCAGGTTGTTGACGATATGCAGGATGGCCACAGTGATGATGAACGCACCGAAGAACCAGTTACCGACGTAGATGTGCTTGGTGTTGCGCTTCATCACCGTGCCGAAGAACACGATGGCGTAGGCCACCCAGACGATGGTGATCAGGATATCGATCGGCCATTCCAGCTCGGCGTATTCCTTGGAGCTGGTGTAGCCCAGCGGCAAAGTGATCGCGGCCAGCACAATGACCAACTGCCAGCCCCAGAAGCAGAACTGGGCGATCTTTGGCGCAAACAGTTGCGTTTGGCAGGTGCGTTGTACCGAGTAGAAGGAGCTGGCAAACAGCGCGCAACCGCCAAAGGCGAAGATTACCGCGTTGGTGTGCAGCGGGCGCAAGCGGCCGAAACTGGTCCAGGGCAAATTGAAGTTGAGTTCGGGCCATACCAACTGGGCGGCGAGAAAAACCCCGAGCCCCATGCCGACGATGCCCCACACCACCGTCATAATGGCGAATTGGCGGACCACCTTGTAGTTATAGGCGGTACTTAAAGTAGTGTTCATGGTTCCCCATCCACGGTTCAACCCAAGCAAATGCGGCACTTGGGCTGGAGTTATAGGCAGACTAAAAAGCGAGGCAAGCATGGGCAAAGAGCACAAGGCCAGTATTGACGGGGATCAATGGGCGCAGTGTGTGCGGGAACGTGGCTGGTTGTGGGATGCCGCGACAGGGTCTATCGCGCGCGCGCCGGTGACGCTGATCCTGGCCCACGGTGCAGGTGCGCCGATGGACTCGGGCTTTATGAACGACATGGCTGCGCGCCTTGCCGGGCATGGCGTGAACGTGTTGCGCTTCGAATTTCCCTACATGGCCCAGCGTCGTGTGGACGGCGGCAAACGTCCGCCCAATCCGGCCCCGAAATTGCTGGAATGCTGGCGCGAGGTGTATGCCGAGGTGCGACGTCATGTCGCTGGGAAACTGGCGGTTGGCGGCAAGTCGATGGGCGGGCGGATGGCCAGTCTATTGGCGGATGAATTGGGCGCAGATGCGCTGGTGTGCCTGGGTTATCCGTTCTATGCGGTGGGCAAGCCGGAGAAGCCGCGGACCGAGCATCTGGCCGGGTTGAAGACGCCGACGTTGATTGTGCAGGGCGAGCGGGATGCACTGGGTAATCGGGCGGCGGTGGAAGGGTATGTGTTGTCGCCGGGTATCGAGGTGATGTGGCTGGTGGCGGGGGATCATGATCTGAAGCCGTTGAAGGCGTCGGGGTTTAGCCATGAGCAGCATCTGGAGGCTGCGGCGGTGAAGGTGGCCGGGTTTCTCGCGGGGCTTGAGTGAAACCTGTGGCGAGGGAGCTTGCTCCCGCTGGAGTGCGCAGCGCTCCTGTTTTGGGGCCGCTACGCAGCCCAGCGGGAGCAAGCTCCCTCGCCACAATTGAATCAATTACCGGTTAAAGCGCTCTACCAGCGAATACTGGGTATTCGCCGTATGGGTCAGCTCTTCACTCAACTGTGCCGAGTTCAACGCCTGTTCCGATGTCTGATCCGCCAGCAACGCAATGGTACTGATGTTGCGGCTGATCTCCTCAGCCACCGAGCTTTGCTCTTCAGTCGCTGCAGCAATCTGCGCCGTCATGTCGGTAATGTGCGCCACCGCTTCACTGATCCCAATCAGCGCCTGGTCCGCTTCCATCACCCGCGCCACACCTTCCTCCGCCTGGCGATGCCCGGCATCCATGGTCTGTACGGCGGCATTGGCCGTCTGCTGCAGCTTGGCGATCAGCGCATGAATCTGTCCGGTGGACTCGCTGGTACGCTGGGCCAATTGCCGCACTTCGTCCGCCACCACCGCAAAGCCACGGCCCATCTCACCGGCTCGGGCTGCTTCGATGGCCGCGTTCAGTGCCAACAGGTTGGTCTGGTCGGCGATGCCCTTGATCACATCCACCACGCCGCCGATCTCGTCGCTGTCCTTGGCCAGTTGGGTCACGGTCACGCCGGTTTCGCCGACGGCAACCGACAGGCGCTGAATCGCCTCGCGGGTTTCACCGGCGATATCACGGCCACGCCCGGTCAGGCGATTGGCTTCCTGGGTGGCATCGGCGGTGCGCTGTACATGGCTGGCGACTTCCTGGGTCGTCGCGGCCATCTGGTTGACGGCCGTGGCTACCTGTTCAGTCTCCACGCGCTGGCGCTCAAGACCGCTGGAGCTGTTGTGCGCCAGGGTGTTGGACTGCGCTGCCTGGTCGTTGAGGTGCTCGGCGGTGTCCTGCAAGCGCGTCAGACACGTCTTCAGGCGCGCCTCCTGGCTGAGGATCGACATCTCCAGGCGCGCCTGGGCGCCGCGGCTGTCGGTGTACATCTGTGCGATCAACGGGTCGGACGTGGTCTGCTCGGCCAGGCGCAGCAAACGCTTGAGTCCGCGCTGTTGCCAGCTGAGGCCCAGCAGGCCGAGCGGCACCGAGAGCGCGGCGGCCAGGGCAAACCCCCAGTGGGAATTGAGCCAGACGCCAATCAGAAAGCTCAACTGGCTGACCAGGATAAACGGTAGCCAATCCTGCAACACCGGCAGCCACTTGTCGCGGCGCGGAATGGCCGGCTTGCCCTGGTTGATGCGCTGGTAAAGCGCTTCGGCACGGCGGATCTGCTCGGCGGTGGGCTTGACCCGCACCGACTCGTAGCCGATCACCTGGTTGCCGTCGAAGACCGGTGTCACATAGGCGTTGACCCAATAGTGATCACCGCTCTTGCAGCGGTTCTTGACGATGCCCATCCATGGCAAGCCTTGTTTGAGCGTGGACCACATGTGTGCGAACACTGCCGCCGGAACATCCGGATGACGAACCAGGTTGTGCGGAGCACGCAGCAGTTCGTCATGGGAAAACCCACTGATCTCGACGAAAGCGTCGTTGCAGTAGGTGATCACGCCTTTGGCATCCGTGGTGGAGATCAACCGTTGCTGAGCGGGGAAGGTACGTTCGCGCTGGGTAACGGGTTGGTTATTACGCATGAGTTTTCAATCCGCAAGGCTTTGATGGGTTGTCGGCAGGTTTCCGGAATTGTTGAAGGAAATTTCTCTAAATGTCCGGCGACAGTGTGCAAGCCTTTTGTGCGTCGTAACATCCCGGCCCGCGCGAAATGCGAGCGAAAAGTCATAAAGAACCATCGCACGATTTGTAAAGCTGTATGTCTGAGTTCACAAGAAGTGAACCGTTGTGAATGGCAGGCCAGTTTTTACCTATCTGAATGCGGGTAGCTGCGCGGGTATAGATCCGGCTTTTCCTAGACAAAAATTACCATCCAGTGAAGAATGCACGCGTATTTCTGTAAGAAAAGTGACTTACTTTTATACATGTCCAGCATTTTCCCGGTGTGGTTTGTCTAGGGCCAGGAGGGCTCTATGTCGGCTCCTTCGAGCCCGCGGCATTTGTGTTGGTGAGTTTTTGGCCTGATAAATGATGTGATATTTAGTAAAGGAGTACAGCGTGACACTCGTTCCAGTCATTATTTGTGGCGGTTCTGGCAGCCGTCTATGGCCTGTTTCACGTACTGCTCATCCCAAGCCGTTTATCGAATTGCCCGATGGTGGCAATTTGATTCGAAAAACATACAGTCGTGCCTTGGCGTTAAATGACGTAACTGAAGTATTGACGATCACAAACCGGGATCTCTATTTCAAAACCCTGGATGAATACGGCGCCACGGCTCCGAATTTCACCAACCTGGGTTTCGTCCTCGAGCCTTTTGGCCGCAACACCGCTGCCGCCGTTGCATTGGCGGCGCAGGAAGTGGCCCGAACTCACGGCCCCGACGCGATCATGCTGGTGCTGCCGGCGGACCACCTGATCGAGAATCAGGCGGCGTTCACTGCCGCAGTCGAGTCCGCATCGCAGCTGGCCCGGGACGGCTGGTTGGTGACGTTTGGTGTGAAGCCCGAATACCCGGAAACGGGCTACGGCTACATTCAAAAAGATACCAGCGCGTCATTAGGCAAGGGCTTCAAGGTCAAGCGATTCGTCGAAAAACCAGATTTGGATACCGCGAAAGACTACCTGGCGTCCGGTGAGTATTACTGGAACTCCGGGATGTTCTGTTTCCGGGCGGGCACGCTTATTGAAGAAATGGCGCTCTGTGCACCGGACGTCGCCAGTGCCGTAGATCTGTGCCTCGCTGGCTCCGGTGTGATGCAAGGCAACAGCCATCGCAGCCTGCATCTGGAGCCGGAAAGCTTTGCCAAAGTCCCGGACATTTCCATCGATTTCGCACTGATGGAACGCTCCAGCAAAGTGGCGACCATACCTTGCGATATTGGCTGGAGTGACATTGGCTCCTGGAATGCCATGAGTGAACTCTCGCCAGCGGACGAGCAAGGCAACCGTATCGAAGGCGAAGCCATCCTTCATGCCTCCACCAACAACTACGTGCGCAGCCAGCGTCGCCTGGCCGCGTTGGTCGGGGTTGAAAACCTGATCATTGTCGATACGCCGGATGCTTTGCTGGTTGCCCACAAGGACCATGCGCAAGACATCAAGGTGATCACTGCGCAGTTGAAGAAAAACGGCCATTGCTCCCACCTTGATCACACCACCGTGCAGCGTCCGTGGGGGGCTTACACCACCCTGGAAGAGGGGACGCGCTTCAAGATCAAGCGCATTGTGGTCAAACCTCAAGGTTCGTTGTCGCTGCAGATGCATCACCATCGCAGTGAGCACTGGATTGTGGTCAGTGGGATGGCGCGCGTGGTGAATAATGACCGTGAGTTCTTGCTGAATACCAACGAGTCGACGTTTATTCCTGCAGGGCATACCCACCGCCTGGAAAATCCCGGTGTGATCGACTTGGTGTTGATCGAAGTACAAAGCGGTGACTACCTGGGTGAAGACGACATTGTTCGTTTTGAAGATATCTATGGCAGGGTCGCTAACTGAGACTTGTCTCAAAACTGATCGATGGTCCGCTTCTTGCGCTTCGGTTCCTTGTGCAAGAAGGGATTGAGCGGGACAGTAGGTGTTGCAATAAGTCAGGCACCAGCCTGACTTTTTTTCAGGAGTCAGCGATGTTGGGGTTGTTTAGAAGTCTTTGGGATTATCGGGGCTTCGTCTGGTCGTCTATTCGCAATGAATTCGTAGCCCGTTTCGCCCGTAGTCGTCTGGGTGGGCTTTGGATGATTATTAACCCGCTGGCGCAAGTTGCGATTTATGCCCTGGTGCTGTCCAACGTGTTGGCTGCGAAGTTGCCGGGCATTGATAATAAGTATGCGTATGCCCTCTACCTGATGGCGGGCATTCTGGCGTGGAGCTTGTTCGCTGAAATCATCGGACGGTGCCTGACGCTGTTTATCGATCAGGGTAACTTGATGAAGAAAATGCGCTTTCCGCGAATTACCTTGCCGGTAATTGCGGTGGGGTCGTGTTTGCTTAATTACGGGTTGCTATTTGTTGCGTTGCTGGTGGTTTTTGCGCTGCTTGGTCAGTCTGTCAGCTTGCAGATTCTCTGGATTGTGCCGCTGACTGTTGTTATTACGGCGCTGGCAGTGGGCATTGGCCTGGTGTTAGGGGTGTTGAATGTATTTGTTCGCGATACCGGCCAGGTCGTACCGATAGTCCTGCAAGCCTGGTTCTGGTTTACGCCGATTGTTTATCCCGACAATATCATCCCCGAGGAATTCAAGGGCCTGATGGGTTTCAATCCGATGTACCCGATTGTGACTGCTTATCATGATGCGTTGGTGCATGCGCGAACGCCGAATCTCGATGGGCTGTTGGTGCCGGCGGTTATTGCGATTGTACTCATGTTGTTAGGCTTGATTATGTTCAGGCGTGCAGCGCCAGAAATGGTGGATGTGCTATGAACCTGTTAAGTGTCAGTCATCTGGGCAAAGCCTACAGAGTCTACGCCTCGGAGTTTCAACGTATCGGTCGCTGGTTTGGCTTGCCGATAAAACCCAGTGAAGAACATTGGGTAATGAAAGATGTAAGTTTTTCGATCCGTCCCGGCGAGTCGATCGGGATTGTGGGCCAAAATGGTGCCGGCAAGTCGACGTTGCTTAAAATGATTACGGGCACTCTGCAGCCCAGCGAAGGCAGCGTGCAGGTGAATGGTCGCATTGCCGCCATCCTGGAGTTGGGGATGGGTTTCACTCCTGAGTTGACTGGCCGCCAGAATGTCTTTCACTCTGCCGGCTTGATGGGCTTCAGCGTTGCCCAGATCGCTGAGGCGATGCCGGAAATCGAGGCCTTCGCCGAGATCGGCGAGTACTTTGATGAGCCTGTGCGAACGTACTCCAGCGGTATGCAAATGCGGGTCGCTTTTGCGGTGTCCACCGCGTTTCGACCTGATTTGTTAATTGTCGATGAGGCCCTTTCGGTCGGCGATAGCTATTTTCAAGCCAAGTGCTTCAAGCGAATCAAGCAATATCGGGAAGAGGGGATGACCCTGATTCTGGTGTCCCATAGTGCTGATGATATTGTTCGGCATTGCGAAAGGGCCATTCTGCTCAAGAACGGTCGTGTTGAGTTCGATGGCCCTTCCCGGGAGGTTACCAATCGCTATCTCGATGAGCTTTTTGGCAAGAAGAAAGGTGCAGGTCATGAAACGGAAGTCGCAAGTCCGGGCCTTGTTTCAGAAGACTTCTTGGACACCAACGATGTTTTTGCCACTCGCGCAGGTTACAACCCCGCTGAATATCGGTGGGGCCACGGTGGCGCTGCGATTCTGGATTATCTGGTCATTGTCGATGGTGAGCGCTTCCCCTCACGGATCGAGAGTAACTCAAATGGTGATTTTTACTTCAAGGTCAGGTTCGATGCCGATTTTGAAAGTGTCGTGCCTGGCTTTTTGATAAAAACGCTGGATGGTGTCTTCCTGTATGGCACGAACTCCTTTGTTTCAAGTCGCGGTCAATCTGCTATCTCGGTGAGGGCCGGCGATATCAGAATGTTCAGGTTCTCACTCCCGTTGAATTTGAACGCTGGAGATCATTTGGTCTCATTTGGTATTTCGTCGGGCAACCCGTTGATGGGGGATTTGCTGCCATTAGACCGACGCTATGATGCGGTTATGTTGAAAATTATTAGGGTCGTCCAGTTCTGGGGGCTATCGGATATGCAGGCCACCTTCAATATCGAGTATCAGGACCCTTCGGAAGCCGAGGTTGTAGCGCATGATTGAGCAATTGGTAGCGGACTTGCCAGAGGTATACCAACCCATATTTGGCCATTCTGATTTTTCAGATCATGCTTCGCGTCCCTGTGCGGATAGGCTCGAAGTTATCGCAGTTATTTATGACGCGTTACAGGCGCTTCTCGGTCGACCTCTCAAAGTTCTGGATTTGGGTTGTGCTCAGGGGTATTTCAGCTTAAGTCTCGCCTCTCGTGGCGCGTCGGTTAGGGGGATCGATTTTCTTGATAAAAATATTGCTCTATGCGATGCGCTCGCAGAGGAAAATCCTGAATTTAACGCGGCTTTTGAAATAGGGCGTGTTGAAGACGTAATTGATAAGTTACAGCCTGGGCAGTACGACTTAGTACTCGGGTTGAGCGTTTTTCACCATGTGATTCATGAGCGTGGAATTGATGAGGTAAAGCGTTTATTTCAGAAGGCTGCGGCTATGTGTGGTGCGCTGATTCTGGAAGTTGCACTTCGTGAGGGAGATTTATATTGGGCTGGCTCTCAGCCCGAAGATCCTTTAATTTTGCTTGAGGCTGTAACGTTCGTTCGTGAGGCCGCTCGTTGTAAGACGCATCTTACAAGCGTGGAGCGTCCGCTTTATGTTGCCAGCAATAACTATTGGATCGTCAAAGACAAAGCTGGGGTGTTCGATACATGGAGCAACGAATCCCACGCGCTAGCAAATAACACGCATGAAGGAACCCGGAGATACTTTTTTGGGCCCCAAGAAGTAGTCAAGCAGTACCATTTTGTAGGTCCAAGAACAGAACACAATCGCCTCGAGTTTCTTCGTGAAAGGATGTTTTTGTCTAGTGCGCCTCCTGGCTACCCTGTGGCCGTACCAATAGTTATTTCTGAAACTGAGCGGGAGGGCTGGGTGGTTATGCAGCGTCTTCAAGGAGAACTGCTGCTTAACGTACTTGACGACTCTTTGCTGGATCGTAAGCGTATACTTAAAGATGTTTTAGAGCAATTAGTAAAGCTGGAGTCTTCCGGTCTTTATCATAGTGATGTTAGATCTTGGAATATTCTGATTGCAGCGTGTGGTGGTGCGTATTTAATTGATTATGGCGCTATTTCGCAAGAAATTAGGGACTGCGTTTGGCCTTATAATGTCTATCTTGCCTTTATGGTATTTGTTCATGAGTTGGCAACGGGGCACGTTGCTGATCCAGCCCCTATTCGACAGATTTCAATTACGCCTTTTAACTTACCACAACCTTTTCGGAGTTGGGCGTCCGGTTTATGGGCTTTACCTGCAACGAAATGGAGTTTTCGTCTGATGCTTGATCACCTTAATGCTTTAGGTGAACAGCCAACAAACGGGGAGCCAGAAAAAAATGAAGAGCTTTGGATGCAAGCGATTGAAGAGGCGATAGACCTGCACAGTGGTTGCATACGAGATTTAGGTGGACAATTTTTAGGGAAAAGTCACGATATGGATATACAGCTTGAGAGAGTTCGGGACCAAGTGACACGGGTTGCCGAGTTTACTCTAGATGTTCAGGGGAGTATGAAGGATTTTGAACGGCGGGCGATACACAGTGAAGCGATTGCTGAGCAGTTGCGTTTACAGCTTCAAGAGGTGAGCCAGCGTATTCAGTCTGCAGAGCGGCGCAGTCATGAGACTGAGTTGGCGCTGCGTGAAAGCATTGGCCGTGCAGCCCAGGCAGATGCAAGACGGGAAGCCTCGGAGCACTTGAATGACTCATTGCGAGAGCAGTCCAGGCAATCGACCAATGATTTGCTGGAACTCTGCAAAGGTCATCAAAAGATGATGCTTCAGCTCGAGATCGAACAGCGGCTTCGTTTAAGTCTGGAAGCGCAGATTGCGAGTGTCGAGGAGCGCGCCCGTGTATTGGAGGCAGAGCGCGACGTTGTTCGTAGCGAGGCTGTTGGCGCCCTAGCGCAAATCGAATATTTGGAGAGCCATCCAAAACACTGGGGTTTACAAATTGAGGCTTTGACAGGGCAGTTAGATTCTGTTGAGAAGTATAGGCAACGGTTAGCTGACGAGCTAAATACTCACAAGTTGCGCGAGATCGAGCTGGATGGACAGCTACAGGAGGCACGGCAACGTCTTGCTGTTGCGTTGTCTGACGCCCAAAGTTGGAGGGAGAAAGGCAAGGAGATCGAGGCTGCACACCAGCAGATGCAGAACACATTAGATGAAGCGCTTGCAAATGCACATTATTGGTATGCTCAGGCAACAGCTAATGAAAAGCTGGTAACTGCGCTTCATAAAAGCACTTCGTGGCGTATTACCTGGCCTATGCGTGCGATAACTCGGGCATTGCGCTGGACGTTGTTGCTCCCGGTGCGACTAATCAGGACCGTTATGCGTAAAGGGGCGGAAATGCTCATTCAGTCTCTGCTAGCTTTACCGGCGTTGAGCAGACCCCTTATCGTTTTCCTGAAGCGTTACCCACGTATTTACGGACACCTTCATCGTTTTGCTAGTCATCGAGGTTTGATTCGAGGGAGTCTGATTTCCACGGCTAATTCTAGTTTTCTCACTTCTCGGACGAAGTCGTTGCAGAGCGACTTAGTACAGGCTAAGGACCCTTCTGCGGATTTTGAGGATGCGCCAGTTACAGAGAATGAATACTCTGAGAAGAGGATCGCTGTTCTGGCGCCTATTTCGAGTTCAGGTGTGGCAGGTGGTGCGGAACGTCTGTATTCAGGACTGGTTAAAGCTCTACAAGCTCACGGCTGCGTCGTCGAACTGATTTGCCTGTCTGTTGATGAAGCTACTTTTGATGGCATTAAACAAGGTTATCAGGATTTTGCTGCTTTGGACTTGAGCGCGTTTGATTTGGTGATATCTACTAAGGCACCTTCTTACGCGGTAAAACACCCTAATCACATTCTTTATCTAGTTCATACGGTTAGGGTGTTTTATGATATGTTTTGCGATGTTTTTCCTAATGCTAATGATGAGATAAAGGCGCAGCAGCGCTGGATTCATCACGAAGACGGCCAAGCCTTTTCCCAGGTGAAGCACCGATTTTCCATTGGGGCTGAAGTATCCAAGCGTTTAGTTGATTGGAATGACTGTGATGCCGAGGTGCTCCATCCTCCGATGGATATTGATGGGCTTTACAATGCAGGTTCCGGCGATTATTTCTTTATGCCTGGTCGTCTTCATGAGTGGAAGCGAGTTGACTTGGCTATTAGGGCAATCAAGTATTCATCGTTACCGATGAAACTGGTTATTTCGGGAGAGGGAGACGCCGAGCTGTACTTGCGTAAACTCGCTGATGGGGATGCTAGAATTGAGTTTCTGGGAAGAGTGGATGATGGCACGCTTAAATGCTTATATGCCGGTGCGTTGGCTGTTCCCTTTCTACCTATTCGAGAAGACTACGGATACGTCACTCTTGAAGCGTTTGCGTCCGGTAAACCAGTTATTACATGCGCCGATTCCGGCGAGCCTCAGGCTATTGTCGAACATGGAGTTTCGGGATTGGTTTGTCTGCCGCAGCCGGAGACGGTGTGCCAAGCTTTCGAACGGCTTTGGCTTGATCGTCCGCTTGCTACTCGAATGGGTAATGCGGGAAAAGAACGCGTGTCCGCTATTAATTGGGCGGGGGTTTCCAGTCGCTTACTGCAAGCTGGCTTTCCCGAGATTAGAATTCCTGTAGGTCATCTTAAACCACCACTCAAGGTTGCAGTACTTGATATGCAGCCGATCATTCCCGCTGTCGGTGGCGGCAGGCTTCGTTTGCTTGGGCTCTATCATGCGCTTGGAAAAGACCTTAATGTCAGGTATGTGGGGTCCTACGATTGGCCGGGTGAAAAATATCGACGCCATACGATCGCTCCCATGTTTGAAGAGATTGATGTCCCTCTAAGTGCTGAGCATCATGCTGCCGCTGAACAAGCCGCACGCCAAGCGGGGGAAGACGGTAATCGACATGTTGTTTTCCCAGCAAGCGCACTTATCTCCGGACTATCTAAAGGAGGTTTTTGATGCGGTTGAATGGGCAGAGGTTGTGGTGTTCTCGCACCCATGGGTTGCTCCATTGGTGGGTGACAATTTCTTGAGAGGGAAGACCGTAGTTTATGACTCGCAGAATGTTGAGTCAGAGCTGCGTTCGCAGCTGTTGAACTTGAATAACCCATTTGAGCAAAGCGTACTGGACGAAGTTGTTCGTTCGGAACAGCTCGTAGGGGACCGGGCCGATATTGTCCTTGCATGTTCGCAAGAGGACATAGACGGTTTCTTTGATCGCTTCGGCTGGAGCAAAAGCAAACTAAAACTTGTCCCAAATGGTGTTTTCAGCGATGTAATTCGGCCTCCAACACATGAAGAGAAGAGCGCAGCGCGAAAGATTTTAGGTTTTGTTCACAGTGATCGCGTAGCTTTCTTTATAGGTAGTAACTATGCGCCGAATGTTGAGGCAGGACTGTTTATAGTCGAGGAACTGGCGAAGGAGCACCCGAATTGTATTTTTGCAATTGGTGGAGGCGTATGCAGCCAGTTGCCTGAAAAGTTGCCCAAGAACGTTCGTCGGATTGGGTTTCTTGAAGAGGAAGATAAGGTCCGTTGGCTGCATGCAAGTGACTTCGCGATTAACCCAATGTTTTCTGGGTCTGGCACTAATATTAAAATGTTCGATTTTATGTCGGCCGGTCTTCCTATCATCTCAACTCACATTGGCGCGAGGGGGATTGTCTCTAAAAGCACCGACGGAATTTACCTTGCTGATCGGGACGGTGTGAGTCTCTTGGTAGGAAACATATTTAATGATCGTGATTCGCTGATCTCGGGTGGCCAGAGTAATCGGCGTACTGTAGAGAAGTGTTTCTCTTGGGAAAGTATTTCTCCTGCATTGGGTTGTATTGTCCGCAATGCAAACTTGCGCAGGCGGGGATCCGCATTGCTGTCAGGTGCAGATAAAAAAGCGAAGCTCAGAGTTGCACATCTAAGCACCGTTGGCCTTAAGTGCGGAATTGGTGAGTACACTAGAAAGTTAATAAGTGTTTATCAGGATAGTGGTATTTCCAATTTCATTTTATGCGCGCAGGCTGCAAATGAACAACCTGATCTTTCAGGTATTAGCGTGCCTGCCAAGATAGTTTGGTTTTTTGATAACGTAACATGGAATAGCAGTCGTATCGAGATCAGCACGCTCCAGAGTTTACTAGGGTGGGAGGTTACTCACTTAGTTATTCAATATCACCCAGGCTATTATCCTGCTGAAGTGTTGAGTTCCTTTGTGGAGTCGGTATTGGGTCATGGAATTACGGTCTCGGTGGTCGTGCATAATTTCGTTGAAGGCAGCACCTCTGCAATGCGTAAGCTCAATAATTTGGGTGTCACGTTGTTTTCGCACCGGACAACGGAGGTCTTTCAGGCTAAGGAGCTAGGTGTCGTCCTTGAAAAGGTGCCCTTGGCGATGGAGTTTAAAGAAGGCCTTCCACCCAAGACCATTGTCCATAGAGATTGGATCGCTAAACCACCGATCATTATCACTACTGGTTTCTTGCGCAAACACAAAGGTGTCGTTTCCCTGATTCGTGCTATGCCCGAAGTGCTAACGAAGTTTCCTGGTGCGCAATTGATTGTTCAATGCGCCTTATACTCCAGTGAAGACTCTAAGCAAGAACTCAAGGACTGCGAGATGGAGCTAACTCGACTTGGTATCCAAGGTGCTGTCAGATTAGATACGCGCTTTCTTGACAAAGACTTGGTTTTGGGAGAGTTGGCTAAGGCAGATCTTGCTGTCTTGCCTTATGAACAAAGTAACGAAGGTGGAAGTGCTACTGCTGCAGATTGTATGTGCGTGGGGCTGCCATTGATCGTTTCAACAGCTGAGATTTTCGATGAGGTAAGGAGCGTTGCATTAACAGTTCCACCAGAGGTTGAGCAAATATCTCAAGGTATTTTGAATGTATTGGCAGACCCCGAACGTTATGCGTCTTTGGTGGAGGCTTCTTTACAATACGCAAATGAGAACTCCTGGAGAAATATTGCGGGGGTGTTTTTATCTAAATAGAAGGGAACTAGCGTCAGAGAAGGCAGTTTTTAGCTGCCACTCTTGACGCCCTATCAGAGCAGCTTATTTAGGCTTAGGGTAGACGTTTCTTGCTCTAGGCTGCGATGGGTTCACTGTGGGAGTCAGGGGGGTGTTTTTAATTTTTCGGGGTGCGCGCGTCATGGGGTGGGTAAATGAGTGAGGTTTCCAGGTCTGAATCGAGAGTTGCCAAGGGTCTTATTTTAGCCGTGGTAGTTGTCTTTGTTTCTTTTTTATATATTCTATTTAAAAGTATTGGTCTCTATCCCCTAGTCATGTCGGATGAGTATAACTACAGTAAGTACTCCAGATTGTTACCGTTTTCTCAGGGGTTTCTACCTAATTATCTGTATTTTCTTATATACAGTGCTACTAGTTACTGTGGGGATGGTTTTTTGCAGTGTTCAAGGGTCTTTAATGTCGCCTTTTTTGTCTGCTCATTTCCGTTTATTTATTTAGTGTCAAGATTGGTTGTTGCGAGAGCAGTTTCGTTTTTTATAGCGCTTGTATGTATTTTAGGACCTTTGAATTCTTACACTGCGTACTATATGCCTGATTCGCTTTACTTTTTTTTCTTTTGGGTGTTTTGTTGGTTTACTTTGAGGCTGGATCTTCGCTCTGGTTTAGCTTCGTGGTCGGCAAGTGGTGCAATTCTCGGAGTGTGCAGTGTTGTTAAGCCGCACGCATTTTTTTTTGTTCCCGTAGTTGTTTTATATATTTCATACTCAGGGTACAAAATCCTTGGTATTTATTCTAGAAGTGTAGTTGCAAGGGTTCTTGTTTTTGTGTTGGCGGTTTTTTTGGTCAGAGTCTTACTGGGCTACCTTATCGCAGGGCAGAGTGGTTTTTCTGTTTTTGGTGCTTTTTACTCCTCTGAAGCTAGCAAAGCGTCTGGCGGACTGCAAAAATATATAAGCCTTGCTCGCTTGGGTGTCTATAGTGCCATCGGGCATATTTTGTCGTTGAGCGTATTGTTTGGTCTTCCTCTCGCCATTGCGCTTACGACGCTAGGTAAATCATTTTTGTCAAAGGGTGAGTTGTGTCCGAGACAAAAAATTTCATTTTTTTTGATTTTTAGTCTATTGGTGCTAGTTGCTGTTGTAGCGCTATTCACCGCGTCTGTGGCTGGTGGCGGTGGATACGAGACTATTGGTAGACTGCACATGCGGTACTATGATTTTTTATTCCCTATGTTTTTGATAGTAGCGGCTGCTCAGATTAAAAATGTCGAAGTAAGTGAGCGTAGATGGATAGATATAGTGTGTGGGCTCACTATCTCTGCTTCTGCTTTATATGTCGTTTATAATGGATTGGATGGCTATAGCCCCGGATTTGTTGATAGTCCAAGCCTTCGAGGTATTACATCTAATGTGAATGTGTTTTTTGCATTTTGTTTGGTTTCTTTCGGCTTGATTACTTTGTGGGTGGTGGGTTCGAAAAAGTCCATAGTTGTGTTTTTGTACTGCTATGTTCCTCTTTCAATGGCGTTCTCTTCGTTTTACCTAAATAAGGAAATGTACGCTGCTATAAAACCAACTGTTTTTGATACGGCCGGTATTTTTGCCAGGCAGTATTTGCCGTCTCAAGAGTTGCCGCATACTCTAGTGGTCGGTAAGGATGTTGCGGGTTTATATCGTGCTTTATTTCATATTGACAGTGCTGGTGCTAAGTTTGAGGCGCTGCCTGAAGGCCAGCTATATAATTTCTCTACTACTCCTGAGGATACCCAGTGGGTTTTGGCGATAGGTGACCGCTTGCTGCCAGAAAGAAAGGCAGGTGAATTTCGTGTTGAAATGAATGGTTTTCAACTCGTTAGGGTCGGCAGGAACATGGAGGTCGATTTTGCTCGTGACTCTTGGCCAGGAATATTAGAGTCTGTTGGTGGACTTTCTTGGGCTGAGCCGTGGGGGCGTTGGTCGGATACCAAAACAATTAGTTTAAAATTTCTGGAACCATTACCTGAACACCTTAAAGTCACAATTGTTGGTCGGGCCTTTGGGCCCAATGTTGGAAAGGTCATAACTCTTAATTTGGGTGCTGAGAAGGCGGAGTTCTCCTTGGGTGCGGCAATTGAAGAGAAAGTGATATATCTGCGGAACGATGGTTATTCCCGCTCAGTCTTTATAGATGTTCCAGATCCCGTAAGTCCAATGGAAATGGGGGCTAGTACTGATGGGCGTATGCTCGGAATCGGGCTTGTTAAACTGCGGGTTGAGGCAAATTGATGTTAACGGAGCGACTCATGAAAAAAGCAATTATTACCGGCATCACCGGCCAAGACGGTGCCTACCTTGCTCAGCTGTTGCTGGAAAAAGGCTACGTGGTCTATGGCACCTATCGCCGAACCAGCTCGGTCAATTTCTGGCGTATGGATGAGTTGGGTGTCACCCAGCACCCTAACCTGCACTTGGTCGAATATGACCTGACCGACCTGTCCTCCAGTATTCGCTTGCTGCAAACCACTGAGGCGACTGAGGTCTACAACCTGGCCGCGCAGAGCTTTGTCGGTGTGTCCTTCGATCAGCCGGTGACCACCGCTGAGATCACCGGCCTGGGCGCAGTCAACCTGTTGGAAGCGATCCGTATCGTTAACCCGAAGGTCCGTTTCTACCAGGCATCTACCTCAGAAATGTTTGGCAAGGTACAAGCGATCCCCCAGATCGAAACGACCTCTTTCTACCCGCGCAGCCCGTATGGTGTGGCCAAACTGTATGCACACTGGATGACCATAAACTACCGCGAGTCTTACGGTATCTTCGGTGCGAGCGGCATCCTGTTCAATCATGAGTCCCCGCTGCGTGGCCGTGAGTTTGTGACCCGCAAGATTACCGACTCGGTGGCCAAGATTACCCAGGGCAAGCTGGACGTCCTGGAGCTGGGCAACATGGATGCCAAGCGCGATTGGGGTTTTGCCAAGGAGTACGTTGAAGGTATGTGGCGCATGCTGCAGGCCGATGAGCCGGATACCTTCGTGCTGGCTACCAACCGTACTGAAACCGTACGCGACTTCGTATCGCTTGCATTCAAGGCAGTAGATATCAACCTCGACTGGAAAGGCCAGGGCGACCAGGAGCACGCGATCGATGCAGCCAGCGGCAAGACCGTTGTGCAGGTCAATCCGAAGTTCTACCGCCCAGCCGAAGTGGAGCTGTTGATTGGCGATCCTGCAAAAGCCAAGAAAGTGCTGGGCTGGGAGCCTAAAACCAATCTGGAAGAGCTGTGCCGGATGATGGTTGAGGCGGACTTGCGCCGCAATGAAAAAGGCTTTTCGTTCTAAGGCCGACAGGGCGCTTTTTGGCGCCCCGAGCGGGCGGGCCAGTTTATCGGCCCGCTCGTCCTACTCATGTTGTTCAGGCCAAAGGTGAATAGCCGTGAAACATGTTCTATTGACCGGAGCCAATGGCTTTGTCGGTAAGGTGCTGCAGGAACAATTACTTGCGGCTGGTTATCGGGTGAGCTGTGCTTGCACGTCCCCCAATCTGTCACCGCGTACAGGCGTGGAACAGGTTCTGTTGGATATTCGGGATGCTGACGCGTGCGCCGAGACCCTCGGGCGCATCAAGCCAAGCCACATCGTTCATCTGGCAGCTATTTCACATGTGCCGACCAGCTTTCGCGACCCTTTGCTGACGTGGAATACCAACGTCCTGGGCAGTTTGAATCTGCTGGAAGCAATCAAACAGCAAGCACCTGATGCTTTCGTTGTATTCGCCAGTTCTTCGGAAGTCTACGGTGAAGCCTTCAAGGCGGGTGTTGCGCTGGATGAAGACAGCCCTTGTTTGCCTATGAATCCCTATGCGGCGAGTAAATTGGCTGCGGAATTGGCGTTTGAGCAGTATTTCAAGCAAGGCATCCGTGGCGTAATCGCTCGCCCGTTCAACCACATCGGGCTCGGTCAATCTCCCGATTTCGTCACAGCGTCTTTTGCCAGGCAAATCGCGTTGATCGAGAGCGGAAAGCAGGCGCCGATCATGCAAGTGGGCAATCTTGAAGCGTGCCGGGATTTCCTCGACGTACGCGATGTGTGTGCAGCCTACTTGCAATTATTGGCGTTGAGCGAGACACAAGACCATCCACGGCTTTTTAATATCGCTTCCGGTAATGCACGCAAGATTCGCAGCATTCTTGATGAGCTGATTAGCCAGAGCAGTGCCAGTATTACCGTTGAACTCGATCCGCAACGCCTGCGACCTTCCGACATACCGTTTGCTGTGGGCAATTGTGATCGTATCCGTGATGTCCTGAACTGGCAGCCGAAGATTCCGTTGAAAGAAACGCTGGCTTCATTGTTGGCAGACTGGCGCGTGCGCGTGGTAGCCAAACAGTGAAGGTGTTGATGGGAACCGAGTCGTTACGTCCCCCATTGACCGGTATTGGCAATTACACGCTCAACCTGTTGCGTGAGTTTCAGGCAATCTCGGATGTTGAGGCAGTTGATTGTTTTGACGGGAATAGATTTTTTCCGGTGGGGGATGTTCTCGCAGGAGTGGACCGTCACATGGTGCCATCCTCATATCATCGTGCGGGCGGTCAATGGCGGGAGCAATTACGCAAGACTGTACGGGCTATGCCGCTCGCGTACAGCCTGAAATCAGCTTTTTCGAATGTACGTTTTAAGCAAGGGAGCCCAGGACGAAAGGACTTCGTGTATCACGAGCCAAATTTCATCCTCAAGTCCCATGACGGACCTAGCGTGACCACGGTGCATGATCTTTCGTTCGTGCGGCACCCCGAGTTTCACCCGGCGGAACGGGTCGCTTGGTTGAGTCGTCAATTGCCTCGAACCTTGGATCGAGCGAACTTTGTAATCACTGACTCAGAGGTTGTACGTACTGAACTGATTGAACAGTTCGGTGTAGCAAGGGATAGAGTCAAGGCCATCTATTTGGGGGCGGACGCTCGATTTCTCCCGCGCTCCGTAGAGAGCACCCAGGCCGTGTTGGCAAAGTATGGATTGGTTCATGGCAGTTACTTGACATTCGTCGGAACCATCGAGCCCCGGAAGGGGATTTCCGTACTGCTGGATGCCTGGCAGCGTCTAACACCGGCGATCCGCCGATCATGGCCGTTGGTGATCGCTGGGGCGCCTGGTTGGCGTAATGCTGAGCTGATGAGTCGGATCGAGGCATTACGGGCAAAGGGGGAGGTGAAGTACCTGCAATTTGTGAGTTACCAAGACCTGCCGTTCATTTACGCTGGGGCTGCTACTTTTGTTTATCCCTCTGTCTACGAAGGGTTTGGCTTACCGGTGCTTGAGGCCATGGCTAGTGGTGTCCCTGTCATATGTGGTGCCGGCACATCAATGGCCGAATTTGCTGAAGGTGCGTGCAAGCTTTTTGAGGTAGGCGATGCAGATGCTTTGGCCTTGGCAATTTTGGAATTGGTTGAGGATGCAAGGCAGCGTATTCGTATTGCCCATTCAGGAATAGTGCAAGCTCGGCGCTTTTCGTGGGCGCGCTGCGCCCAGGAAACCCTTAAGGTTTACATCAATGCAGTGGGTCGAAATTGATGGGGCGTCGCGATGGGTTTTTAAGAAGATTTTCTTATGCTGTACCTCTTTGAGATAATAGCAGAAGATGGACAGCGATATATTTCTGGTCAAGCGGCACAACTCGCACCAGTGTAGAAATAGATGTGCGATTTTCTTACTGAGTTTTATTTTTGTTAGATAGGTGCTATTTGAAAGTATTACATTTTTACAAAACCTTTGCTGCCGAACAACACGGGGGCGTTGAAATGTTTATCAGGCATTTGACCCATGCCACTACTAATCAAGGGTGTGAAAATGTCGTGCTTTCATTGGCTTCAGAGGGTACTTCATTGATTCAAGAGGCAGATTATCAGTTGATCCATGCCAAAGAAACTTTCAATTTGGCATCAACAGGGTTCTCTGTTTCAGCGTTCAGAATTTTTTCGCAGCTCGTAAACACGGTAGATGTTATTCATTACCACTTTCCATGGCCTTTCATGGATTTAGTTCATTTTTTTAGCCGCTGCAAAAAGCCGACGGTAGTTACGTATCACTCTGATATTGTTCGCCAAAGATTGCTTAAATGCCTCTACAGCCCTCTACAGAGTGCATTTCTGAACAGCGTGGAAGTAATCGTCGCCACAAGCCCTAATTATCTTGAAAGCTCGCCAGTGCTCGCTCGCTATCGTGACAAATCAACCTCTATTCCTATTGGGTTGGAGCAGTCGATGTATCCAAGTGCTGATAATAACAGGGTTGACGAGTTACGTAAGCACTATGGTCGATTCTTTCTATTCGTTGGAGTTCTGCGCTATTACAAGGGGTTGGAGTTCTTGCTGCAGGCGATAGAGGGTACGGGCTGGCCGCTGTTGATTGTGGGGGCGGGGCCGCTCGAGCAAGAATTGATGCAGGTGGCGGCTGAACGTGAATTACATAATGTGCATTTTATTGGACAGGTCAGTGAGCAAGAAAAAGTAAATCTGTTTGAGGCATGTTATGCCGTTGTTTTTCCCTCGCACTTACGCTCAGAAGCGTTTGGGATAAGCCTGCTTGAGGCCGCGATGTTTGGAAAACCCATGGTTTGTAGTGAAATCGGCACTGGAACCAGCTTCATCAATCAGCATGAGGTTTCGGGATTAGTCGTTCCGCCGCAGAATGCCTTGGCGATGCGTGCTGCAATGGGTCTGTTGTGGGAGTCTGAAGAGTTGGCGGCGCGCTATGGAAAGGCTGCCAGAGAGCGTTATTTGAATGTGTTTACTTCGCACTCGATGGGGGCGGCTTATGTAAAGCTTTACTCTGATCTGATAAGTCGCCAAGGAGGCGTCTAAAGGGCTGAGTCCTCTATTATATGAGTTGGGGGCTAAGCAAAATTAAGTAATTTGTGATAAGACTTCTATGTGGGGAATGATTGTAGACGAATAAGAGTATTAGCGTAACTGAAAAGAATTGCGGCGAAATGTCTAAATCGTGAGCACTTATTGGCAGACTGAGAAGAACGGGCAGATTTAAATATGACCATTGACCATCAGAATAAAATTAGGCTAGAAATCGGGAACGGTACCGGCACGGAGCCGCGTACTAAAATAGCAGTATTGATTCCCTCCTATCGAGTAACTCCCCATGTTTTGGGTGTGATTTCAGCAATCGGCCCGGAAGTCGAACGAATCTACGTCATTGACGACTGTTGTCCAGACGGCTCTGGCGCGCACGTCGAAAAGAACTGTGCCGATCCTCGGGTGACAGTGTTGCGCAATCCTGAAAATCAGGGTGTTGGTGGCGCGGTAATGACTGGTTATAAGGCCGCGATTGAAGATGATATGGACGTGATCGTCAAAATCGACGGGGATGGTCAAATGGATCCGGCACTGATTATGAGTTTCGTGAATCCAATACTTAATGGAGAGGCAGATTATACGAAGGGGAATCGGTTCTTTGATTTGGAGGAAATTCGCGCAATGCCAAAAGTTCGTCTATTTGGCAATGCCATACTTTCTTTTATGACGAAATTTTCTTCTGGCTATTGGGATCTGTTTGACCCGACTAACGGTTATACTGCGATACATGGCGAGGTTGCCAGGCATTTGCCGTTTACTAAGATCAGTCGTCGTTATTTTTTTGAAACGGATATGTTGTTTAGGTTGAACACGCTGCGAGCGGTCGTAGTCGATATTCCAATGCATGCAAAATATGGTGATGAGGTTAGTAACCTTAAAATATCCCAAGTGGTGGGTGAGTTTTTTTTTAAGCATGTTCGGAATTTTAGTAAGCGAATATTTTATAATTACTATCTGAGGGATATGTCGCTGGCATCTATTGAACTTCCTGTCGGCTTGTTCATGTTGGTGTGCGGCTTGATTTTTGGCGCTAGCCATTGGGTAAACTCTATATATTCGGGCCTTCCAACGCCGGCTGGTACAGTGATGCTCGCAGCGCTGCCTGTTATTTTGGGTATTCAGCTAATTCTTGCTTTTCTTGGACAGGATATCGCGTCTGTGCCTAGGAGGCCATTTCACCTGTCCAAATTAAGGTCCAAGTTTAAAAGAGATAATGAGTAATATTTTTTAAGGTATACGATCCATCAAACACACCTAATACTAGGTGCACTCCTGTTTATCTTGATATTTCCGGTGAGCAGTTCTAGGGAAACAACGGCTCGTATTCAGTCATGTACTGCGGCGGCAACCGCTCCAGTACGTGACACCGCAACGTACTGGGCTCCCGGCTGTTAACCTTGGCGGTCTCGACCTGCACCCCGGCGATGGCGCCTTTGTGTGTATCGCTGAAAGGCCAAGCCTTCCGTCCGATCATGAACAGCTATATTGCTCGCTTTACCGGGTTGTAGTCGATCGATAACAACCAGCTTCTACTTAGGGTAGAGGTAAATTTTTCGTTTAGCATCAGGTCGCATCATAGCGTGCTGGCTCAAGAGAAAAACCGGAGTACAGTATCGGGGATCAACTGCTGGCTTTGAATGTGGGGTTTACGGAACGCTCATGGTGAATTCAAGTGTGATAGTTTTTGATGCAGCTCATCAATAGCATTTCGCATCGTAGGCCAATCGAGAAAGCCGCGCCGTTCGTAATAAAGAGGTTGTTTATGAGGAGGCTGTTCCAGTCGCTGTCTATTGACAGCTTGTAGCTGTTGGACGCCATGGCGTAAATAATGACCGCCTACGAATGGGAATAAACCCAACCACGTTCGCCATTGGGACGGATAGGACAGACAAAACCTTATGTACCGAAAACGATTTCGCAAAGCAATAGGCTGTCGCTCAACGGGGCCATTCTCTGGAAGTGGTGACAACACGCGAAAAAGTGGACCAATGCAATTTCGAGCATTGTAAAGTGAATACTGCCGGACGGTGACCGAAGTTGCTCGTGCCCCCAGTAACTCCACGGCAATAGCATGCAGCAAGTCATGATCAGGGTGCCCGCCTTCCCAGGCGGGCACAAAACAGGCCTGAAGAGTTGAGTGGTCATTAATAAAACAATCAAGCCATTCGGTAAATATGCCAACATGCTGATGCAGTTGCCCATCACCAATTGACAGTTGTCGGCCGACAAAAATGATGTCTGTCATTGCAACACCTAACTTCCGAAGCACTTCTCGCGACTCATGGTCTCGACAGTCAGAATCAGCGGTGGCAGCCCCATCCGTGGCGTATATGCAGCGGACCCAGCGGCCAGCATCTAGCTCTCGCTCGATTTGATGGAATACCCCGAATTCGTCATCTTGATGGGCCATCAGAAATATAGAACTTGGTTTCACGTCCGTACTCCGAAATCAAGGTATATCAATTGTATCGATATTGAGAAGCTTGATTTTTTCCAGAAATGCATTATTTTTTCCGTCTGTTCGGTAAGGCATTTGTAGCCAAAGCTTCTCGGCTCGAAAAGGAAATTTGGCACCTTGATAAAAAATATGCCAGGTCGGTAAGCGGACAAGGTGATGGCAAGCCCGGAGTTGGAAGAGTACAACCCATCACTGCCGAGTAGGTTGACCAGAAGTGGTTTTTTTCTAGTGAACCATCCACCTGTTGGCCTTACCAATTTCCATAAACCATTTTGGTGGATCGGCTTTCTAAAAAAGCGCCAAAGAAATGGTACGCCTACATACAGGTACAAATTTCCATCAAGGGTCCAACCCAGTCCTTTTTCACGTATTCTTCTAATGTTTTTATTAGGGTAGCCACAAACCACATATATATCTTCCTCAAGAAAGGACTTATACAGCCGTTTTCCAAGAATCACCGATGATCCTTTTTGGGTTCCATCGGACATGGTATCAGTAGAAAGGAAAATAGCGGAGTCTTCATGGCTTAATTTTAATCCGCAATACGCGGCAACCATGGTGCCGTCTTTGACGGTGTAACAAATTCTTGAGTCATTGAGCAAGTACTTTTGAAAGACCCGGGTCGCATTTTCCTCGGTGCCTCCGAAACATCTCTGGAATAAGCGAATCCATTGCGCAATGAATGCATTGCTATAGCTGTTACGCGTTACAATATAAATGCCATCATCCAATAATTCATTCATGAGAAGTCTCGCTCCTTTTGAAAACTATAAGTTTCGATTGTGCATAACTGATGAAGATAAGGAGTATGTCGGCAAGGATCTTGGCGACGACCTCCATTGATGTGATCCACAGTATGGCAGACAGAATCAATGCTGAAAGTGGAATATTCAGTGCCAAGAGAGTGAAGTAACGCACCGCTTGCTGTGCCCGCCCCTTTGCGTCGGTCACGCCAAAAGTGAAGGCCCTGTGTGCTGCGAACGAAAAAACGCCGGCTAAAACCTTGCTGATCATATTTGCAATGAGCAAATCCATTTCAAAAACATTAAACAGCAGAAGGAACACGCTAAGATCCGCGCCGTAAGTTAGCCCCCCGACGAGCAGGTAGCGAGTGAACTGAATTAGATGTCGTTGCATTAAATTCCTGCGGGTGCATATCCGCTTGACAGTAGTGCTACCACCGAAGGTCCTTGGCGCTTTGGTTCCTTAATAAGTCGGTAAACCAACGCACATGAGCCCCCCCTTTTTCAACGCCCTGTTTTTTGGGGGGCAGTAATCAGAGTATCGCAGACGCATCGTAACCAATAAAGCTAAGGAAGAGCTGAATGCCAGCAAGAATAGGCAAGTCTTGCCGTATTGCGGATCTCACAGGTGGCGGAAGGGCGGGGATGCGAATGGTCAAATGTGATGGTGTCATCCGCTATCAGCTCTGCTGTCTCCAGTGTCCCGAACAATCAATGCAACAACCTGTTCTTTATGGCCCACAGCTTTGCTTACAGCAACGGATGGCTGATCCAGCCGTTTTGTTCCATCGTAAGGGCTTGGCCGAACGATTATCATGAGCCTCAAAAAATTGACGAATACGATACAGTGGCGTCTTTCCAGCTGCGCGAGCCAGCCTTCCACGGCGCTCACCCACGAACCACTGGTTGGTGTGAAGTGCAGCTTGAAACGCGGTTGGTTCTCGAATCAATGCTTGATGGGCGGCGTTTTGTGAGTCGAGTTGTTTCCCAGGATGACAAGCAGGTCGAGCGCTGCGGATTTAGCGTGGTCGATCTGTTGCAAAAACGCCAGAAACTCTTTAACACGGTGGCGCTGGCTATCTGCCCTATGGTCTCGCCCGCCACAATATCAAAAGGGGCATACAAACTGAAGGCGCCATTACGCTTGTAATCATGCGCGCGTCGCAAGGCTTGGCTGTTCAGTGATAGGCCGAAAGGTGTCACCGGCAGTGTGCAGATATATAGCTTGGTCGAGACCGCCAAGCGAAGAATCGGGCAGACTTATATCATCGGTGAAGTGGAAGGAGCTCCCTGCGTACATGTGGTTGACGCTGCTTGCCTGCCCAGCGTTACCGACAAATCGCATATGTTGACAATCATGGCTAACGCAGATCGGATAGGTCGTTCACTAACCAGCGTTTCTGAATTAGCAGACATTCTTACACTGACGCGGTTTGGGGCGAATACAGGTATTACAGAGTGGTCATTGATTTGTCGGCCTGCACAAACAATTGGCGCCTCCTTCTGGGCGTTGTTCTTCGCTTTCAGGAGTTCGGGATCCCCGAGGGGGATCTTTACCCTAACATCGGATAAGTAAACAACGCAAAATGCAGCAAATTCAGCCCAAAATGCGTAACAACCGCCGCCCCCAACCCGCCAAACCGATACGCCAGCCCATAGCCGACGCCAGCAATAGTCGCCAGCAACGTCCACTGCCAACCCGCACCCAAGTGCACCAGCCCGAACAGTAACGCCGCCAACAACAGCGCCAAATTCTCCCCATATGGCAACTGCCTGAACCGCTGGCTCAACCCACCCTGGATATACCCCCGAAACAACGCTTCCTCCACCAGCGTCACCAGCAACAAATTATTCAACACCCACAACCAGGCCTGCTCCGGCCATTTCGGCGCCCAACTGATAATCCCCAGCAACACCGCGCCGCCAAGTGCGGCAATCGCCGTCAAGGTCAACGCCAGGGCGGTGGCATAGATCGACAGGCGCAACGAGCGCCGCGCAACAATCCACGGGCAGGCCAGCAGCAGCCAGAAGCCAATCAGCGGCTTGTCCTGGTTCAAATACATCGAGAACGGTACGGCATCATCAGTAAAGCGCTGTGGCGCGATTCCGCGGCCGTTGTAAAACCCCGGCAACCAATGCATTGCCAACCCCAACGCCAGCACGATAAACAGGCCGTGGCCGAGATAGCGCACCCAAGGGTTTCGCTGTTGGCGTACGGCAAACCCGGCCAACAGCAACATAGCGACGGACAACCCCGCCATCAAACCCAGTTGCCCGTAGCTCAAGGCAAGTACATAGCCGATGGAAAGAAGCGCCAGGTACAGCCATGGCATCGCGAGCATGGGAAATCCTTGTGACTATCAAAATCTGAGGCCGGCAGTATAACGACCGTCTTGCGCCGCAAAAATGAAAACACCGCCTTTGTAGGCGGTGTTTTGTGTCGCGGGTGTCAGTTACGAGGCAATCAACTGCCGCAACACGTAGTGCAGGATCCCGCCCGCCTTGAAGTACTCGACTTCATTCAGGGTGTCGATGCGGCACAGCACCTCGACTTTCTCGCTGCTGCCGTCTTCCCGGGTGATCACCAGTGTCAGGTTCATGCGCGGTTCGATCTCGGCATGGGTCAGGCCCAGGATGTCGATCTTCTCTTTGCCGGTCAGCTTGAGGGCCTTGCGATTCTGGTCCAGCTTGAACTGCAGTGGCAATACGCCCATGCCCACCAGGTTGGAGCGGTGAATCCGCTCGAAGCTCTCGGCGATCACCGCCTTGACCCCCAGCAGGTTGGTGCCCTTGGCGGCCCAGTCGCGGCTTGAGCCGGTGCCGTATTCCTGGCCGGCGATCACCACCAGAGGGGTGCCCGACGCCTGGTATTTCATGGCAGCGTCGTAGATCGGCATTTTCTCGCCGGTAGGGATGTAGATCGTGTTGCCGCCTTCTTCACCACCGAGCATTTCGTTGCGGATGCGGATGTTGGCGAAGGTGCCGCGCATCATCACTTCGTGGTTGCCGCGACGCGAACCGTAAGAGTTGAAGTCCCGTGGCTCGACGCCCTGCTCGCGCAGGTATTTGCCGGCCGGGCTGTCGGTCTTGATGTTACCGGCGGGGGAGATGTGGTCGGTGGTCACCGAGTCTCCCAGCAGTGCCAGCACGTTGGCGCCTTTGACGTCTTCGATCACCGGCAGTGGCCCGCCAATGTCGTCGAAGAACGGTGGATGCTGGATGTAGGTCGAATCCTTTTGCCAGACGTAGGTAGCGGCCTGTGGCACTTCAATGGCTTGCCACTGTTCGTCGCCGGCAAACACTTCGGCGTATTCCTTGTGGAACATCTGGGTGCTGACTTGCGCGACGGCGTCGGCAATTTCCTTGCTGCTGGGCCAGATGTCCCGCAGGTACACCGGTTTTCCGTCGGAGCCGGTGCCCAGGGGTTCGCTGCTGATGTCCATGCGCACGGTGCCGGCCAGGGCGTAGGCCACGACGAGGGGCGGGGAGGCCAGCCAGTTGGTTTTCACCAGTGGGTGCACCCGGCCTTCGAAGTTACGGTTGCCCGAGAGTACCGAGGCCACGGCCAGGTCGGCTTTCTGGATGGCTTTCTCGATCGGCTCGGGCAGCGGCCCGGAGTTGCCGATGCAGGTGGTGCAGCCATAACCCACCAGGTCGAAGCCCAGCTTGTCGAGGTACTGGGTCAAGCCCGCCGCTTTATAGTAATCGGTGACCACTTTCGAGCCGGGCGCCAGGGAGGTTTTCACCCACGGCTTGCTCTTGAGGCCTTTTTCCACGGCCTTTTTCGCCACCAGGCCGGCGGCCATCATCACGCTCGGGTTGGAGGTGTTGGTGCAGGAGGTGATCGCCGCGATCACCACCGCGCCGTTTTTCAGGCGATAGGTCTGGCCTTCGAAGTCGTAATCGGCTTCACCGATCAGGTCGGCATTGCCGACAGCCACACCGCCACCGCCTTCACTTTCCAGGCGGCCTTCTTCTTTGTTGGTCGGTTTGAATTGCAGGTCGAGGAAGTCGCTGAAGGCCTGGCCGACGTTCGGCAGCGAGACGCGGTCCTGCGGGCGTTTAGGCCCGGCCAGGCTGGCTTCGACGCTGCCCATGTCCAGGGCCAGGCTGTCGGTGAAGATCGGTTCCTGGCCAGCTTTGCGCCACAGGCCTTGGGCTTTGGTGTACGCCTCTACCAGTTTGACAGTTTCTGCAGGACGGCCCGACAGGCGCAGGTAGTCCAGGGTCACCTCATCCACCGGGAAGAAGCCGCAGGTGGCGCCGTATTCCGGGGCCATGTTGGCGATGGTGGCACGGTCGGCCAGGGGCAGGTCAGCCAGGCCATCACCATAGAACTCGACGAATTTACCGACCACGCCTTTTTTACGCAGCATCTGGGTGACGGTCAGCACCAGGTCGGTGGCGGTGATGCCTTCTTTCAGCTTGCCGGTGAGCTTGAAGCCGATCACTTCCGGGATCAGCATCGACACTGGCTGGCCGAGCATCGCGGCTTCCGCTTCAATCCCGCCCACGCCCCAGCCCAATACGCCGAGGCCGTTGATCATGGTGGTATGGGAGTCGGTGCCTACAAGGGTGTCGGGGAAGGCATAGGTGCGGCCGTCTTCATCCTTGGTCCACACGGTGCGGCCGAGGTATTCCAGGTTGACCTGGTGACAGATGCCGGTGCCTGGCGGTACCACGCTGAAGTTGTCGAAGGCGCTCTGGCCCCAACGCAGGAAGGCGTAGCGTTCGCCGTTGCGCTGCATTTCGATGTCGACGTTTTCCTGGAAGGCGCCGGTGGTGGCGAATTTGTCGACCATCACTGAGTGGTCGATCACCAGGTCTACCGGTGACAGCGGGTTGATGCGCTGCGGGTCACCGCCGGCCTTGGCCACCGCGGCGCGCATGGCGGCGAGGTCGACCACGGCGGGAACGCCGGTAAAGTCTTGCATCAGCACCCGGGCCGGGCGGTATTGGATCTCGCGGTCGGAGCGGCGCTCCTTGAGCCAGGCGGCAATGGCCTTGAGGTCGGCGCCGGTGACGGTTTTTTCGTCTTCCCAGCGCAGCAGGTTTTCCAGCAGCACCTTGAGGGACATGGGCAGTTTGTCCAGGTCACCCAGGCTCTTGGCGGCTTCGGGCAGACTGAAGTAGTGATAGGTCTTGTCGTCGATCTGTAGGGTTTTAAGGGTTCTCAGGCTATCAAGGGATGACATTACATGACTCCTTATGGTCCGCACGGCTACGGACCTGACGGGACGAACAGAGCTTACAAATTAGCCCTGTTTTAAGTAGCTGGCTAATTACTGGACTCTATCAATAAGTCCAAGGTTCCGAACTCGGCTATCATGCGCGCGTTTTCATGACAGGCATTGCGCTATAGCAAGCCCGTGATCCAGGAGAGTTGATGAACACCCTTTTTATGCACTGCCGCCCGGGTTTTGAAGGCGAAGTCTGTTCCGAGATCGCGGAACACGCCGCGCGCCTGAACGTTTCGGGCTACGCCAAGGCCAAGACCGGCAGCGCCTGCGCCGAATTTGTGTGCACCGAAGAAGACGGCGCCCAGCGCCTGATGCGCGGCCAACGCTTTGCCGAGCTGATCTTTCCAAGGCAGTGGGCGCGTGGGGTGTTCATCGATTTGCCGGAAACCGACCGCATCAGCGTCATCCTGGCGCACCTGCGGGATTTCCCGGTGTGTGGCAGCCTGTGGCTGGAAATGGTCGACACCAACGATGGCAAGGAGCTGTCGAACTTCTGCAAGAAGTTCGAAGGGCACCTGCGCAAGGCGCTGATGGCTGCCGGCAAGCTGGTGGAAGACGCCGCCAAGCCGCGCCTGTTGCTGACCTTCAAGAGCGGTCGCGAAGTGTTCATGGGCCTGGCCGAGTCGAACAACTCGGCGATGTGGCCGATGGGCATTCCCCGCCTGAAATTCCCCCGGGACGCGCCAAGCCGCTCGACCTTGAAGCTGGAAGAGGCCTGGCACCACTTTATCCCCCGTGATCAGTGGGACGAGCGCCTGCACAGCGACATGACCGGCGTCGACCTCGGCGCAGCGCCGGGCGGCTGGACCTGGCAACTGGTCAACCGTGGCATGCTGGTGACCGCCATCGACAACGGCCCGATGGCCGAGAGCCTGATGGACACCGGGCTGGTGCAGCACTTGATGGCCGATGGCTTCATCTACACGCCCAAGCAGCCGGTGGACTGGATGGTCTGCGACATCGTCGAGAAACCGGCGCGCAACGCGGCCTTGCTGGAAACCTGGATTGGCGAGGGACATTGCCGCGAGGCAGTGGTCAACCTGAAGTTGCCGATGAAGCAGCGCTATGCGGAGGTGAGGCGCCTGCTCGACCGGATCGCGGAAGGCTTCAAGGAGCGGGGCATTCGGGTGGAGATCGGTTGCAAGCAGCTGTACCACGACCGTGAAGAAGTGACCTGCCATTTGCGTCGGCTGGATGTGAAGAAGCCGAAGGCCCGGTAAACCGCCCCCTGTAGGAGCGAGCTAGCTCGCGAAAACCTTGAGGGCGCCGCTGACTACCTGGCGCCCCGCGTTACCGTTAAAATGCCGGCCTGTTTAGGAGTAAACCATGAGCCTGACCCCTGATTTACCCGTCGATGCCGTTCTCGACGCCACCGGCCTCAACTGCCCTGAACCGGTGATGATGTTGCACCAGCACATCCGCGACCTGGCGCCCGGTGGCTTGCTCAAGGTCATCGCGACCGATCCGTCGACCCGCCGCGACATCCCCAAGTTCTGCGTATTTCTTGACCATGAACTGGTGGACCAGCAGGAACAAGCCGGTACTTACCTGTACTGGATCCGCAAGAAGTCCGCTTAAACCCTGCGAATCCGCTTGCGTGCACTGCGCACCAGGCGGATCACCAGCATCGCCGCCGCACAGCTCAGGCCCACGATCAGGCCCTGCCACAAGCCACTCGGGCCGCGGGCCTGGCCCAGCCAGTCGGTCAGCCCCAGCGCGTAGCCCACCGGCAAGCCCACGCCCCAATACGCAAACAGCGTCAGCACCATGGTCACCCGCGTGTCCTGATAACCGCGCAGCGCACCGGCGGCCGTGACCTGAATCGCGTCCGAGAACTGAAACAGCGCCGCAAACACAATCAGCATCGCCGCCACCTGGATCACCAGCGGGTCCTGGGTGTAAATGGTGGCGATCTGTTCGCGAAACAGCAGCATCAGGCTGCAGGACAGGCAGGCGTAAACCAGCGCCGTGCCCATCCCCACACCGGCAGCGAAGCGCGCTTCACGGGGTTCGCCACGGCCCAGGGCCTGGCCCACGCGCACGGTGACCGCCATGCTCAACGAGTAGGGGATCATGAACACCAGCGAGCTGAAATTCAGCGCGATCTGGTGCCCGGCCACCACTGTGGCGCCGAGGCTGCCGATCAGCAGCGCGATCACCGCGAAGATGCTCGACTCGGCAAACACCGCAATCCCGATCGGCAAGCCAATGCTCAATACGCGCTTGATCACCGACCACTGCGGCCAGTCAAAGCGCTTGAACAGCTCACTGCTCTGATAGACCGGCGCCCAACGGGTCCAGGCGGCGAGGCCGAACATCATCACCCACATCACGATCGCCGTGGCCCAGCCACACCCGATGCCGCCCATGGCCGGCACGCCGAAGTGGCCGTAGATAAACACATAGTTCAGCGGAATATTCAGCGCCAGCCCGCACAGGCCCATGACCATGCTCGGCCGGGTGCGGCCCAGGCCGTCGCTGAAGCAGCGCAGCACGTAATACAGCGCAATCGCCGGCATGCCCGAGGCGATGCCGTGCAGGTAGCCCATGCACGGCTTGATCAGCTCCGGATCGACCTTCATCAGGTGCAGGATCGGTTCGGCGCTGATCAGCAACAGCAGCGCGGTAATCCCCACCACCAGTGCCAGCCACATCGACTGGCGCACCAGCGGGCCGATCTCACCGTGAGTGCCGGCGCCAAAACGTTGCGCGACCTTCGGCGTGGTGGCCAGCAGGGTGCCGGTCATCAGCAGGTATACCGGGATCCAGATGGAGTTGCCCAGGGCGACCGCCGCCAGGTCCCGGGCGCTGACACGCCCGGCCATCACCGCATCGACAAAACCCATGGCGGTGGTCGCCAGTTGCCCGATCATGATCGGCAGGGCCAGCGCCAGCAGGTTACGCACCTCAAGGCTGACGCGGGCTGGGCGGGAGAGGGCGGTGGTGGTTGCGGCAGTGTTCACGTACGGATGTCCAGAGAGGCGGAGCGCAGGACGGCGCATTCTACGCCCTGACGTGTTGGTCAGGAAAAAACCTGTGTTGTGGATTTGTAAGCACTTCTGCGCGCAAAGATTGCTTTTTGTGGCGAGGGAGCTTGCTCCCGCTGGGCTGCGCAGCAGCCCCAGGACGGGCAACCGATGTGTACCTGAAAAAACACGTTGCTTCATTTGGGAGCGCTCCGCACTCCAGCGGGAGCAAGCTCCCTCGCCACAAGGAAAACCGCTGTACACTGCTGATCCGCGAAAGGAGCCTGCCATGCTGATTGTTGCCGACGAAAATATCCCGCTGCTCGATGCATTCTTCGAAGGATTTGGCGAGATTCGCCGGGTCCCGGGCCGGTCCATCGACCGCGCAACCCTTGAGCAGGCCGATGTGCTGCTGGTGCGTTCGGTGACCAACGTCAACCGGGCGTTGCTCGAAGGCACGCCGGTGCGGTTTGTCGGTACCTGCACCATCGGCACCGACCACCTCGACCTCGATTACTTCCAGCGCGCCGGTATCCAGTGGTCCAGTGCCCCGGGTTGCAACGCCCGTGGCGTGGTCGACTATGTGCTGGGCAGCCTGCTGACCCTGGCCGAGATCGAAGGCGCCGACCTGGCCCAGCGTACCTACGGCGTGGTGGGTGCCGGTGAAGTTGGCGGGCGCCTGGTCAAGGTGCTCAAGGCTTTGGGCTGGAACGTGCTGGTGTGCGACCCGCCCCGGCAGATCGCCGAGGACGGCGATTACGTCAGTCTGGAGCAGATTGTCGAGCAGTGCGATGTGATCAGCCTGCACACGCCGCTGAACAAATCCGGCAACGGTTCGACCTGGCACCTGTTTGACCGCGAGCGTCTCAATCAGCTCAAGCCCGGCGCCTGGCTGATCAACGCCAGCCGTGGCCCGGTGGTGGACAACGCAGCCCTCAAGGACGTGCTGCTGGAACGTGAAGACCTGCAGGCGGTGCTGGATGTGTGGGAAGGCGAGCCCCAGGTGGATGTCGACCTGGCTGACTTGTGTGTGCTGGCCACCCCGCATATCGCCGGCTACAGCCTGGACGGCCGGCAGCGTGGCACGGCGCAGATCTACCAGGCGCTGTGCCGGTATCTGGGCCAGAAGCCAACCATTCAACTCAGCGACTTGTTGCCGGAGCCCTGGCTGGCCGAGGTCAGCCTCAACGCCAATACCGACCCGGCCTGGGCGCTGGCGGCCCTGTGCCGTGGCGTGTACGACCCGCGACGTGATGACGCGGACTTCCGCCGCAGCCTGGTAGGCACCGTGGACGAACAGCGCAAGGCGTTTGACCAACTGCGCAAGCACTACCCGCCGCGGCGTGAGATTGATGGTCTGAAGGTACGGGTCAGCGGCGAGTCTGCAGCCCTGTCGAACATTGTCTCGGCGTTGGGCGCACAGGCAATCTGAGGGCATAAAAAACCCGGCCCTCAAGGCCGGGTTTAAAAGAGCGTGGGCGAATCAGCCTCGCTTGGCAGGCTTGACCAATTTTTGCTCCAGTTCGGCGCATGCGCTCTGGATCATCTCTTCGGTGATTTGCACTTCGCGGCCTTGAGCGTCGATGTACGAGCAAGGCAACTGCTGCGGTTGGCGGATCACTTCAATCTTGGCATCGCTGCTGTTTTGCAAGGACATGGCCCGTCTCCTCATCAGGTTGTGTACCTACTCTAAAACCCCCGCGTGACCACGTTGTTACAACTCCATACACGGCCAGCGGATCGAATGCCCAGTCCAGCAGAAACCGATACGAATTTCCAGCCGGGCCTTAGACCGATAGCCTCTAGGGGCTAGGTTCGGTAAGCATAATTAACCTGACTCATTGTGATTCGCTCAAGTTCCCCCCATGTAGCTATGCAGGTTCCCGTCCCCAACACCTCAGGTGAAACCCTTCATGTTCTCAGCCCGCCACCGCCGCGCGATTCGCCTCGCCAGCCGCTTCATCGCCCCCTACCGCTGGCAGGCCCTGGGGGCTTTGTTGGCGTTGATCGTCACCGCCGGCATCACCTTGTCCATGGGGCAAGGCATCCGTCTGCTGGTGGACCAGGGGTTCATGACCCGGTCGCCGCACTTGCTCAATCAGTCCATCGGCCTGTTCATGATGTTGGTGCTGGGCCTGGCCGCGGGTACGTTTACGCGGTTTTACCTGGTGTCGTGGATCGGCGAGCGGGTGGTGGCGGACATCCGGCGGCAGGTGTTCAACCACTTGATTTACCTGCATCCGGGCTTCTACGAAAACAACCGCAGCTCGGAAATCCAGTCCCGCCTGACCACCGACAGCACCTTGTTGCAATCAGTCATCGGCTCCTCGCTGTCGCTGTTTCTGCGTAACGGCCTGATGGTGATCGGCGGGATCGTGCTGCTGTTCATCACCAACCCCAAGCTCACCAGCATTGTCGTCGTAGCCTTGCCCCTGGTGCTGGCGCCGATTTTGATCTTCGGCCGCCGGGTGCGGAGCTTGTCGCGCCTGAGCCAGGATCGTATTGCCGACGTGGGCAGCTATGTGTCCGAGACTCTGGGTCAGATCAAGACCGTACAAGCCTATAACCACCAGGTGCAGGACGAGCAGCGCTTCGCGGTGACGGTGGAAGAGGCGTTCACCACCGCCCGCAAGCGTATCCTGCAGCGCTCGTGGCTGATTACCCTGGTGATCATGCTGGTGCTGGGCGCCGTGGGCGTGATGCTCTGGGTGGGAGGCATGGACGTAATTGACGGGCGTATTTCCAGTGGTGAACTGGCGGCGTTCGTGTTCTACAGCCTGATCGTCGGCAGCGCCGTCGGCACGTTGAGCGAAGTGCTGGGCGAGTTGCAGCGCGCGGCTGGTGCGGCCGAGCGAATTGGCGAGTTGTTGCAGTCGAGCAATGAGATCAAGGCACCCGAGGCCGGCGTGATCAAGCTGCCGGAGCGTGTCAGCGGCCGCCTGGACATCCAGGACCTGCGCTTCTCCTATCCTTCGCGCCCGGATCGTTTTGCCATCGACGGCTTGAGCTTGAACATCAATGCCGGCGAAACACTGGCCCTGGTCGGCCCCTCCGGCGCGGGCAAATCAACCCTCTTCGACCTGTTGCTGCGTTTCTATGACCCACAGCAAGGTCGCATCCTGCTGGAAGGGCAACCGCTCACCGAGCTTGACCCGCCGGACCTGCGCCGCTGCTTCGCCCTGGTGTCCCAGAGCCCGGCGCTGTTTTTCGGCACCGTTGAAGAAAACATCCGCTACGGCAACCCGTCGGCCACCTCCGCCCAGGTCGAAGAGGCGGCGCGCATCGCTCACGCCCACGATTTCATCCTGCAAATGCCCGACGGCTACCAGACCCACCTGGGCGATGGTGGCCTGGGGCTCTCCGGCGGCCAGCGGCAACGCCTGGCCATCGCCCGGGCGTTGCTGGTGGATGCGCCGATCCTGTTGCTGGACGAAGCCACCAGCGCCCTGGATGCCCAGAGCGAACACTTGATCCAGCAAGCGCTGCCGCAGTTGATGGAAGGGCGCACCACGCTGGTGATTGCCCATCGGCTGGCCACGGTGAAGAACGCTGACCGGATTGCCGTGATGGATCAAGGCAAGCTGGTGGCGGTGGGTACGCATCAGCAGTTGATCGCCAATAACCCGCTGTATGCGCGATTGGCGGCGTTGCAGTTCAGTGATGGTGAGTCCAGCGTCCACTAAATAACCCCCCATAAAAAAGCCCGCATATGCGGGCTTTTTTATGGGGGGCGTTACTTACTGATCATCAAAATACCGCTCATGCCAATCCACCAGCGGCTGTGGCGCATTGAGCTTTTGCCCGTAGATCACCGAATACGACAGCACGTTCTGCACATACTGGCGGGTTTCGTCGAACGGAATGCTCTCCACCCACACGTCGAAGCTCAGGTGGTCGGCACCGCGCAGCCATTGGCGCACACGGCCGGGGCCGGCGTTGTAGGCGGCGGTAGCGAGCACGCGGTTACCGTTGAACTGAGCGTGGACCTGGCTCAGGTAGGCGGCACCGAGCTGGATGTTCTTGTCGGGGTCGAGCACCTGCTGTTGCGAGGCCAGAGGAATGCTGAACTTGCGCGCAGTCTCCTTGGCGGTGCCGGGCATCAGTTGCATCAGGCCGGTGGCGCCAACGCCGGAGCGGGCGTCGTCCATGAAGGCGCTTTCCTGGCGGGTGATCGCAAACACCCAGCTCGAATGCACACCGCGGATCTTGGCTTCACGCACCAGAGTGTCGCGGTGGGCCATCGGGAAGCGGATGTCCAGGTCGTCCCAGTATTGCGCCTGGCTGATGGTGCGGATCGCCGGGAAGTACCACTTCATGTCATAGGCCAGCTTGGCCTGGGCGACCATTTCGTCACGGTTGAAGTGCCGGCTGACGTGGTACCACTCGCGACGGCCATCGACGATCTGGCCACGGGCGTAGAACTCCAGGGCGCGACGTACGCCCGGTGTATTACGCACCTTGTTCATCAGTGCCTGGCTCATCATCAGCGGCTTGTTGTTCAGTTGGTACGGGGACTGGGAACGATCCGCCGCCAGGAAACCGTAGAAGTCACGCTCCTTGGCCAGGCCCTTGTACAGCACCAGGGCTTGCGGGTTCTTCGGCTCTGCCAGTTCCAGGCTGCGGGCCTGCCAGTAGCGCCAGCGGTTGGTGGTGGCCAGGTCCTGAGGCAGTTTACGGGTCAACTGGTAGGCGTCTTCCCAGCGGGCCAGGCGCAGCAGCAGGCGCAGGCGCCATTCGGAAACGGTGTTGTCCCGCAGTTCCGGATCGTATTTGGTCATCACGTCGAGGGCGCGCGGGTCGTAGCGGCGCGCCAGGGTCAGGCCGATTTCCCGGGCGATCGACACTTTTTCGTCACGAGAGAAGTGCATGCTGCTGGCATAACCGTCGAGCAGGGCCATGGCCTTGTCCGGGTCCTGGCGCGCCAGGCGGCGGAGCCCCAGGCCGACGGCGTCGGACATGGCTTCGTTGGCCGGCAGGAAGCGCGACGGGTCGCTGAGCATGTCGGGCTTCTGTGCCACGTCCACCATCAGGCGGCCTTGGGCGCCGAGGGTCGGCAAGGTTTTTACCAGGCTGTTGGCCAGCGGGTAATTGCGGGCTTCGGCGGCGAGTTTGGCGCGGTCCCAGATTTTCTGTTCGGTCAGTTGGCCGTCAGCGGCCCACTGGCCGAACGTTGCATCACAGGCGGCAGGCTGGGATTTACCGGTCAGCCACAGCTTCTCGGTGGTTTTGTAGCCTTCGGCTTTTTGGTTATGGGTCAGCTGGAATTGGCCATGGAGGCAGTCCAATTCGACGAAATTAAGTTTTGGGTCGTAGTACTTTTCAAAGGTTTGCCAGTCGCCACGGTCGGCCAGCCAGCGCAACCAACGCAGTTTCATCCAGTTGGCCTGTGGCAGGTCGCCGTTCTTGGCGAGGAATTGTTCGATTTCCTCATTGCTGGCGGTTTTCAGGCGTGCGGTCAGTTCGTCGTAGGCCAGGTACGGCGTCAACGGGTAGTCGGCCAGGGCCTGGCTGTATTGGAAATACGGGCCGCTGTCGCCTTTGGCGAGGGCTCGTTTGGCTTCATCGTAATATTGACGTTGGGTGGTGAGGTCCACGGCCTGGGCGGATTGAACGGCGGTGGCAGAAAGAAGCAGACAAGATAAAAAGCTGAAAAGGCGACTGCGCATGAGACGTCCGTGCAGAGGAATCTGGACTAGTGCCGACGTCGCCGACACTGATTGCCCCTAGCTTAGCCTTTTGGTCGCGACCGGTGAAAGCTTTGCCGGTCGCTTCGTTCAAGTTCATCTCAAATGTCCAACAGAACATGTCAGCGGCGAAAATGCCGGCCGCCTCGCGCCCTAAGTCAGGTAGAATGCGCGCCCAGTTTTTGGAGAAGCGTATGACCCTGCTCAAATTCAGCGATGTGTCCCTTGCTTTCGGCGCTATGCCGTTGTTGGACAAGGTGTCCTGGCAGATCGCCCGTGGTGAGCGGGTGTGCATCATCGGCCGCAATGGCACCGGCAAGTCCAGCATGATGAAGCTGGTAAAAGGCGACCAGAAGCCCGATGACGGCTCTGTCTGGCGCGCCCCGGGCCTCAAGATTGGCGAATTGCCGCAAGAATTGCCGGTGGCCGACGGACGGACAGTGTTCGACGTGGTTGCCGAAGGCCTCGACGGCGTGGGCGCACTGCTCGCCGAATACCATCACTTGGCGCAGAACTGTGTCACCGAAGCCGACCTGGACAAGCTGATGCACGTCCAGCAAGACCTCGAGGCCCGTGACGGCTGGCGCTTGCAGCAACTGGTCGACAGCACCCTGAGCCGCCTGCAACTGCCGGCCGACAAGACCCTCGCCGAATTGTCCGGCGGCTGGCGTCGTCGTGTCCTGCTGGCCCAGGCCCTGGTGTCCGAGCCGGACCTGCTGCTGCTCGACGAGCCGACCAACCACCTGGACATCGGCGCAATCGCCTGGCTGGAAGAAGCCCTCAAGGATTTCCAGGGCGCCGTGCTGTTCATCACGCACGACCGTTCCTTCCTGCAGAACCTGGCAACCCGCATCCTCGAACTGGACCGTGGTGGCCTGATCGACTGGAACGGCGACTACGCCAGCTTCCTGGTGCACAAGGAAGCTGCACTGTCCGCCGAAGAAACCGCCAACGCATTGTTTGACAAGAAGCTGGCCCAGGAAGAAGTCTGGATCCGCCAGGGCATCAAGGCTCGCCGCACCCGTAACGAAGGCCGCGTACGCGCCCTGAAAGCCCTGCGCGTTGAGCGCAGCGAGCGTCGCGAACGCACCGGCAAGGCCAATATCCAGCTGGATACCGCCGACAAGTCGGGCAAGCAGGTGATGGTGCTGGAAAACGTCAGCTTCCATCACCCGGACGGCCCGTTCCTGATCAAGGACTTCTCGATGGTCCTGCAGCGCGGCGACCGTATCGGCCTGCTGGGCGCCAACGGCACCGGCAAGACCACCCTGCTCAAGCTGATGCTCAACGGCCTGCAACCTACCAGCGGTAAAGTGGAAGAGGGCACGCGCATCGACGTGGCTTACTTCGACCAGTTGCGCCACCAGTTGGACCTGGAAAAAACCGTGATCGACAACGTCGCCGAAGGTCGCGACTTTATCGACATCGACGGCCAGAGCCGCCACGTGCTGAGCTACCTGGGCGACTTCCTGTTCAGCCCGCAACGTGCGCGTACGCCGGTCAAGGCCTTGTCCGGTGGTGAGCGTGCGCGCCTGCTGCTGGCCAAGCTGTTCAGCAAACCGGCCAACCTGCTGGTGCTCGACGAACCGACCAACGACCTCGACGTTGAAACGCTGGAGCTGCTGGAAGAGGTCTTGCTGACCTTCAACGGCACCGTGTTGATGGTCAGCCACGACCGGGCATTCCTCGACAACGTGGTCACCAGCACCCTGGTCTTCGAAGGCGAAGGCAAGGTTCGCGAATACGTCGGTGGTTACCAGGACTGGTTGCGTCAGGGCGGCTCGCCGCGCCTGCTGGGCGTGACCGAGAGCAAATCCGGCAAGGCTGACCTGACTTCAGCCGTGGTTGCCCCGGTGGCGGCCGCTCCGGCGCCAGCCCAGGAAGCGCCTGCTGCGAAGAAGAAACTCAGCTACAAGCTGCAGCGTGAGCTGGAAGCACTGCCGGGTGATATCGACGCCAAGGAACAGCAGATCGTGGCCGTTGAAGCTGAAATGGCTGACGCGGGTTTCTATCTGCGTCCTGCTGCAGAAACCGCCAAGGTGATTGCCTCCCTTGAGCAGTTGAACAGTGAGCTGGAAGCACTGGTTGAGCGCTGGGCCGAGCTGGATGCCTGAGTGACACCGCAGCAATAAAAAAGCCCGGCCTCACGGATGTGAGCGCCGGGCTTTTCATATCGGTTTACTTCGGTTCTTTGACCAGTTTCACTGCCAGCACATCGCAAGGAGCGCCGTGCAGCACGTCATTGGCGGTGGAGCCCAGCAGCAGCGCCAGGCCGTGGCGGCCATGGCTGCCGACCACGATCAGGTCGCAACCTTGCTCCTTGGCCAGGTGGTGGATTTCCTGGCGCGGCTGGCCGTAGGTCAGGTGGCTCTGGTCTTTTTTCAGGGCGGGGTACTTGTTGATAAGTCGCTCAAGGCGTTCCTTGGCCTGATCGAACTGCTGCTGTTGCAGTTGGGACAGGTCCATCGGCACATCACCGCCAAAGGCCATGGCCATCGGTTCGACGATATGCACCAGGGACAGTTTCACTGAGTCGCCTGCAAGGCCTACGGCCCGCTTGATCACGGGGTCGCATTCTTCGGTCAGGTCCACGGCGACCAGAATATGTTCGTAGGGCATGAGGAGTTCCTCCAAAGGAAAGCGATAAGTTCAGTATGGCTGGTTTCAAGCGGATGGGGTTGCGTCAGGTCAAATCCGCTCATCAAGAAATTCGGGAGTACACATATGACGGTCTGGATAGTGGTGTCAATCCTTGCGCTGGTTTTAAGCCCTCTGGCGTGGTTGCGTCCTTCGCGCCATTCGAGCGGGCGCATGGCCCTGCGCATGGAGGCGCGGCGCATCGGTTTGGCCATGCAACTGACACCCCAGGACTGGCCGCACTGGCTTAAGTACGAGCCGCCAAGCCCGTGTGCGCAATATCACCGGCCACGGCGCGGCACCAAACGGGTCACCTGGAGTTATTGGCAGTTGGAGCCGGGGGTTTGGGTCAATCAGTGGCAGGAAATCTGCGTCGATGAAAAGTTGTTGCCACATTTTGCGACGCTGCCGGCGAACGTCTACAAAGTCGAAGCCGACAAGCAAATGATCACCCTGTACTGGGGCGAGAAGGGCGAGTTGAGCGTGTTGCAGGACATTGATGCGGTGCTCAAGGCGCTGGCCTGAGTTTGCTGCGGGCATTAAAAAGCCCGAAAGCATCATCGGGCTGGAGTTGGCCAGGCAGGCCGGTAATTTGTTTAACGTGCCGCTAGCCTAGCCGCATATTCGGTTCTGTACAGCCCTTTAAATCAAATTTCTTATTATTGATTTCGCGAATGATTAAACATTGGCGGGGCGATGCCGGCTGCCCCGGGTTCTGAAATGACTGAAAAGTCGCGTTTTTGCAGGCCTTTCGAGCGATTGACAATTCTTCGGATTTGGCTGAAGGTGACGTACCCAAATCAAACGGGCGTATGAATTGAGCGTTTGTCTTTCAGACCGTTCGTACAGAATCCCGACTATCGCGTTGGCGGGTGTGCCTGGCAAATTGGCGTTAGCATCGACGGTAACGTCAGTGCCTACGCTGAATCCTGCGTCCGACGTGTACTGTTCAGCTTCCATATCGTGGAGATCAGTTGATGATTTACGAAGGTAAAGCCATCACGGTTAAGGCTCTTGAAAGTGGCATCGTCGAATTGAAATTCGACCTCAAGGGTGAGTCCGTCAACAAGTTCAACCGTCTAACCCTGAATGAATTGCGTCAGGCCGTAGACACCATCAAAGCAGATGCGTCGGTCAAGGGCGTGATCGTCTCCAGCGGCAAGGACGTGTTCATCGTCGGCGCTGACATCACCGAATTCGTCGACAACTTCAAGCTGCCCGATGCCGAGCTTGTGGCTGGCAACCTCGAAGCCAACAAGATTTTCAGCGATTTCGAAGACCTCAACGTGCCGACCGTTGCCGCGATCAATGGCATCGCCCTGGGCGGCGGTCTGGAAATGTGCCTGGCTGCCGACTTCCGCGTGATGTCGGCCACCGCCAAAATCGGCCTGCCGGAAGTCAAGCTGGGCATCTACCCGGGCTTCGGCGGTACCGTGCGCCTGCCGCGCATCATCGGTGCCGACAACGCCATCGAGTGGATTGCCGCCGGCAAGGAAAACCGTGCTGAAGACGCGCTGAAAGTCGGCGCCGTGGATGCCGTGGTTGCTCCCGACAAGCTGGCAGAAGCCGCACTGAACCTGATCAAAGGCGCCATCAGCGGCGAATTCGACTACAAGGCCAAGCGTCAGCCAAAGCTGGAAAAACTCAAGCTCAACGCCATCGAACAAATGATGTCGTTCGAAACCGCCAAAGGTTTCGTGGCAGGCCAGGCCGGCCCGAACTACCCGGCGCCGGTTGAAGCGATCAAGACCATCCAGAAGGCCGCGAACTTCGGTCGCGACAAAGCCCTGGAAATCGAAGCTGCCGGCTTCGTCAAACTGGCCAAGACCTCTGCTGCGCAGAGCTTGATCGGTCTGTTCCTGAACGATCAGGAACTGAAGAAAAAGGCCAAGGCCTACGACGAAATCGCCCGCGACGTGAAACAGGCTGCCGTACTCGGCGCCGGTATCATGGGCGGCGGTATCGCCTATCAGTCGGCGTCCAAAGGCACGCCGATCCTGATGAAGGACATCAACGAACACGGCATCGAGCAGGGTCTGGCAGAAGCCGCAAAACTGCTGGTGGGCCGCGTTGATAAAGGCCGCATGACCGCAGCGAAAATGGCTGAAGTGCTTAACGGCATTCGTCCTACGCTGTCCTACGGTGATTTCGGCCACGTCGACCTGGTGGTCGAAGCGGTTGTCGAGAACCCGAAGGTCAAGCAGGCGGTACTGGCTGAAGTTGAAGCCCAGGTTAAAGAAGACACCATCCTGGCGTCCAACACCTCGACCATTTCCATCACCTTGCTGGCCAAGGCCCTCAAGCGTCCGGAAAACTTCGTCGGCATGCACTTCTTCAACCCGGTGCACATGATGCCGCTGGTGGAAGTGATCCGTGGCGAGAAGTCCAGCGAGCTGGCGGTTGCCACCACCGTTGCCTACGCCAAGAAAATGGGCAAGAACCCGATCGTCGTTAACGACTGCCCGGGCTTCCTGGTCAACCGCGTGCTGTTCCCGTACTTCGGCGGTTTCGCCAAGCTGGTCAGCGCCGGTGTGGACTTCGTGCGCATCGACAAGGTCATGGAAAAATTCGGCTGGCCAATGGGCCCGGCATACCTGATGGACGTGGTCGGCATCGACACTGGCCACCACGGTCGTGACGTCATGGCTGAAGGCTTCCCGGACCGTATGAAAGACGACCGCCGTTCGGCGATCGACGCTCTCTACGAAGCCAAGCGCCTGGGCCAGAAGAACGGCAAGGGCTTCTACGCCTACGAGGCCGACAAGAAGGGCAAGCAGAAGAAAGTGGCCGACCCGTCGGTTCACGAAGTACTCGCACCGGTCATCTACGAACAGCGTGAGGTGTCCGACGAGGACATCGTCAACTGGATGATGATCGCCCTGTGCCTGGAGACCGTGCGTTGCCTGGAAGACGGCATCGTTGAAACCGCCGCCGAGGCCGACATGGGCCTGGTGTACGGTATTGGTTTCCCTCCATTCCGTGGTGGTGCGCTGCGTTACATCGATTCCATCGGTGTGGCCGAGTTCGTTGCCCTGGCTGATCAATACGCTGATCTGGGCCCGCTGTACCACCCGACTGCGAAGCTGCGCGAGATGGCCAAGAACGGCCAGAGCTTCTTCGGTTAAGTGCCCAGACGACTAGAGCGAGAATATTTATGAGCTTGAATCCAAGAGACGTCGTGATTGTCGACTTCGGTCGTACTCCGATGGGCCGCTCCAAGGGCGGCATGCACCGCAACACCCGCGCCGAAGACATGTCGGCGCACCTGATCAGCAAATTGCTGGAGCGCAACGTCAAAGTCGACCCTAACGAAGTCGAAGACGTGATCTGGGGCTGCGTCAACCAGACCCTGGAGCAGGGCTGGAACATCGCCCGCATGGCTTCCCTGATGACGCAGATCCCTCACACCGCTGCCGGCCAGACCGTCAGCCGCCTGTGTGGCTCGTCCATGAGCGCGCTGCACACCGCTGCCCAAGCGATCATGACCGGTAACGGTGATGTGTTCGTGGTCGGCGGCGTGGAGCACATGGGCCACGTCAGCATGATGCACGGTGTCGACCCGAACCCGCACATGTCCCTGTACGCGGCGAAAGCCTCGGGCATGATGGGCCTGACCGCAGAAATGCTCGGCAAAATGCACGGCATTACCCGCGAAGCCCAGGATGCATTCGGCCTGCGCTCCCACCAGCTCGCCCACAAGGCGACCCTGGAAGGCAAGTTCAAGGATGAAATCATCCCGATGAACGGCTACGACGAGAACGGTTTCCTGAAACTGTTCGACTACGACGAAACCATTCGTCCGGACACCACCCTGGAAAGCCTGGCGGCCTTGAAGCCTGCCTTCAATCCAAAGGGCGGCACCGTGACAGCCGGTACGTCGTCGCAGATCACCGACGGTGCTTCGTGCATGATCGTGATGTCGGCCCAGCGTGCCCAGGACCTGGGCATCCAGCCGATGGCGGTGATCCGTTCGATGGCAGTCGCAGGTGTGGACCCGGCAATCATGGGCTATGGTCCAGTACCGGCCACACAAAAAGCATTGAAGCGCGCAGGCCTGACCATCTCCGACATCGACTTCTTCGAGCTCAACGAAGCTTTCGCCGCACAGGCTCTGCCAGTGCTGAAAGATTTGAAAGTGCTCGACAAGATGAACGAGAAGGTTAACCTGCACGGCGGCGCGATTGCCTTGGGTCACCCGTTTGGGTGCTCCGGTGCGCGTATCTCCGGCACGTTGCTTAACGTGATGAAGCAAAATGGCGGCAACCTTGGGGTTGCAACCATGTGCATTGGTCTCGGCCAAGGCATCTCCACCGTCTTCGAACGTATCTAAACGTTTCGCTGACGGAAGCCGGGGCCCAGTGCCCCGGTTTTTGTTTTTGGAATTTTTTATATTTTTTTTAACAAATTTTGTAAGAGGGCCAGAGCATGAAAGTCGAACCAGGGCTCTACCAGCATTATAAAGGTCCCCAGTACCGCGTTTTTAATGTGGCGCGGCATTCCGAGACCGAAGAGGAAGTGGTGTTTTACCAAGCACTGTATGGCGATTACGGCTTTTGGGTGCGTCCCTTGAGCATGTTCCTGGAGACCGTCGAAGTTGACGGCGAACAGGTCCCGCGCTTTGCTTTGATCCAGGTCGAACCCAGCCTTTTTTCCGCGCAATAAAGGCAGGCCGCGCAGAATGCTGCGCTTGACCTCACCTTGTTGCCACTATATATAGCGTTGCCGCGTCAGGCGCCAACCGCCTTTCACTTCTCGAATTCAGGAATTTTCCGATCCATGGGCAAATCGCTGGTCATTGTGGAATCCCCGGCTAAGGCCAAGACCATCAACAAGTACTTGGGTAACGAGTACGTGGTGAAGTCGAGTATCGGCCATATCCGAGACCTGCCCACCAGCGGTTCGGCTAGCGCCAGCAAGGAGCCTGCCGCCAAGCGCGGCAAGGCGGCTGCGGGCGAAGGTCCGGTGCTCACGCCTAAAGAGAAAGCGCGCAAGCAGCTGGTCTCGCGCATGGGTGTCGATCCCGATCATGGCTGGAAAGCCAAGTACGAGATCCTCCCGGGCAAGGAAAAGGTCATCGAAGAGCTGCGCCGGCTCGCCAAAGATGCTGACACCATCTATCTCGCAACCGACTTGGACCGCGAAGGGGAGGCTATTGCCTGGCACCTGCGGGAAGCCATCGGTGGTGACGACAGCCGCTACAAGCGCGTGGTGTTCAACGAAATTACCAAGAAGGCGATCCAGGAAGCCTTCTCCAAGCCGGGCGAACTGGACATTGACCGCGTCAATGCCCAACAGGCCCGTCGCTTCCTCGACCGCGTGGTCGGTTACATGGTCTCGCCGCTGTTGTGGGCGAAGATCGCCCGTGGCCTGTCCGCCGGCCGTGTGCAATCGGTTGCGGTGAAACTGGTAGTGGAGCGTGAGCGCGAGATTCGTGCGTTCAACCCTGAAGAATACTGGGAAGTGCACGCTGACCTGGGTACTGCCAAGGGCAACAACGTGCGCTTCGAAGTGGCCCGCGAGAAAGGCGAGGCCTTCAAGCCGCTCAACGAAGCCCAGGCCATGGCCGCGCTGGAGAAGCTCAAGGCTTCCAGCTACAGCATCGTCAAGCGTGAAGACAAGCCGACCAGCAGCAAGCCGTCTGCGCCGTTCATCACTTCCACCCTGCAGCAGGCCGCGAGCAACCGCCTGGGCTTTGGCGTGAAGAAGACCATGATGATGGCCCAGCGTCTGTATGAAGCGGGCTACATCACGTATATGCGTACCGACTCCACCAACCTGTCGCAAGACGCGGTGGCGATGGCGCGCACTTATATTGAAAGCGAGTTCGGCAAGAAGTACCTGCCGGAGAAGCCGAACGTCTACAGCAGCAAGGAAGGCGCACAAGAGGCTCACGAAGCGATTCGTCCGTCTGATGCCAACACCGAGCCAAGCAAGCTGAGCGGCATGGAGCGCGACGCTGAGCGCCTCTACGAGCTGATCTGGCGCCAGTTCCTGGCTTGCCAGATGCTGCCGGCCCAATACCTGTCCACCACCGTCAGCGTGGGGGCTGGTGACTTCGAGTTGCGCGCCAAGGGCCGTATCCTCAAGTTCGACGGTTACACCCGCGTGATGCCGCAAATCGCCAAGCCGGGCGACGACGACGTGCTGCCAGACATGGCCCAGGGTGATGTGTTGAAGCTGATCAAGCTCGACCCGTCCCAGCACTTCACCAAGCCGCCGGCGCGTTATTCGGAAGCCAGCCTGGTCAAGGAAATGGAAAAACGCGGTATCGGTCGTCCTTCGACCTACGCGGCGATCATTTCCACCATCCAGGACCGTGGCTACGTTGCGCTGCACAACCGTCGTTTCTACTCGGAAAAGATGGGCGACATCGTCACCGAGCGCCTGTCCGAGAGCTTCTCCAACCTGATGGACTACGGCTTCACCGCCGGCATGGAAGAGAACCTCGATGACGTGGCCCAAGGTGAGCGCGACTGGAAAAACGTGCTCGACGAGTTCTACGGCGACTTCAAGAAGAAGCTTGAAGTAGCTGAAAGCGCCGAGAACGGCATGCGGGCCAACCAGCCAGTGATGACGGACATTCCGTGCCTCACTTGCGGCCGCCCGATGCAGATCCGTACCGCGTCCACCGGCGTGTTCCTGGGTTGCTCGGGTTACAGCCTGCCGCCGAAAGAGCGCTGCAAGGCTACCGTCAACCTGGTGCCGGGCGATGAAATCGCTGCCGATGACGAGGGTGAATCCGAGTCGCTGGTATTGCGTGGCAAGCACCGTTGCCCGATCTGCAGCACGGCGATGGATGCCTACCTGCTCGACGAGAAGCACAAGTTGCACATCTGCGGTAACAACCCGGATTGCAACGGCTACGAGATCGAAGAGGGCACTTACCGCATCAAGGGCTACGAAGGTCCGAGCCTGGAGTGCGACAAGTGTGGCAGCGAGATGCAGCTCAAGACCGGCCGTTTCGGCAAGTTCTTCGGTTGCACCAACCCGACCTGCAAGAACACCCGCAAACTGCTGAAAAGCGGTGACGCGGCGCCGCCGAAGATGGACCCGGTGAAGATGCCTGAACTCAAGTGCGAGAAGGTCAACGACACCTACATCCTGCGTGATGGCGCTTCGGGCCTGTTCCTGGCTGCCAGCCAGTTCCCGAAAAACCGCGAGACTCGTGCCCCGCTGGTGCTCGAGATTGTGCCCCACAAGGACGAGATCGATCCGAAGTACCACTTCCTCTGCGAAGCGCCGAAGAAGGACCCGGACGGTCGCCCGGCCGTGATCCGCTACAGCCGCAAGACCAAGGAGCAGTACGTGCAGACCGAGGTTGAAGGCAAGCCTACCGGCTGGAAAGCGTTCTATGACGGTGGCAAGTGGAAGGTCGAGGACAAGCGCCAGGGCGCCTGATTCGATCAGCCGCATCAACAAAGGCCGCCTGTATGGGCGGCCTTTTTTGCGCTTGCAGTGGACTTGGTTGATCCGTGACACTGTTCAGCCAGCATCACGCCTTATTCGTTGTGGAGACTGCCTTCATGGCCAACGAACTCTATACCCGTACCAACCAGAAAATTTACTTCGCGGGTTTGTCCCTGGAAGCCCTTGGCCGTGCCGAGGAAGGAAAGGAGATGAACGCTATCGCGCTGGTACAGGCCGGGCGTGAAGCCGCGCTGTTCCACCTGTACGGCGCCTTGCTCGGCCTGTGTCATGAGATTGCCGGGTTCTATCGCTTGCCTCAGGCCGGTTCGCCGCGTGCAGAGATGATCATCAGCCGTGAGGTGCTGGAGGCCATGGCCATCCCGGAGTTGGCCGAGCTGGTGGAGATGGCCCAGAGCCCGGACAGCTGGCTGGCGCGTTTGCTGGTGGCCCACGCTGAGATGTTCCAGCCGCCACGGGTGAAACACACGCCCAAAGGCGACGTGACCCAGCCGCTGATCGTGGCCGTGAGCCTGGACGAAGAGGGGCCTGAGCCGTTGAGTCGGGAAGAGCTGGAAAGCTGGCGGCAGGAGCTGAAGAAGCTGGCCATTCGGTTTCGGGATGGGTTGAACGAGTGCTGAGGGCCCAGGCTTTTGTGGCGAGGGAGCTTGCTCCCGTTGGGCTGAGAAGCGGCCCCGAGTTTTTTCAAGGTCGGTAGTGTCAGCTGTCGGGGAGCTGCTGCGCCGCCCAACGTCGGCAAGCCCGCTCGTCACAACACTGATATAATGCCGGCCTTTCGTGGAGAACAGATTTTTATGCCAACGTCCTTTCTGGAAATTGTTGAACTGCCCGACGGCCGAATCGAGCTGCGCCGGGCTGAGGACGAGGGTTCTCTGGTGATTTTGGATTTTTCCGAGGACGCAAAAGCGTTCCTGCAAGGCCAGCACGTGGAAGTGGCAAAAGCCATGTTGAGCGTAGGCGTGCAGATGGCGGGGCGCTTGGCTGAAGGCGAGCCTGAGAAGGAAGACGGTCCGCGAATTCTTCACTGATTGTGTTGAGTGGACCTATTGTGGTGAGCGGGCTTGCCCCGCGCTGGGCTGCGAAGCGGCCCTCAATAGAATGAACGCGATGTATCAGGTATTCCACAGTGCCTGTTTTGGGGCCGCTTCGCAGCCCTGCGCGGGGCAAGCCCGCTCACCACAATAATCCCTGCCACAAGCCCCTCCACAGGGCTGGCCAGTGGCACATAGTAGCGGCACATCGTTTTATCCCAACCGAATATTCAAGCTCTGCGCATCGCCCGTGCGTGCGGCGCTGACCAGTTGTTGCCTGGCCGCTGTAGTCAGCGGGTTCAACCAACTGACCACCGTATGACTACGGCCCAGGCGCAAGGCTTCGCAGGTCAGTTGCTGGGCGCTCTGAGCACCGCGGGGTTGCAGCAACAGGATACGCTCGCGATTCAGGCCGGCGTCCCGCAGCCAGGCCTGGGTCAGGCTGGAGGGCGGGGCAATCAGCGTCAGCCAGCGTGCATCCTGCTCCTCGCTCAGTTCGCGAAGAATCGGCGCCAGCAGGCTGAGGCAGCTCCCGGCAGCACCGCGCAACGACAGTTCACTGAACGCCTCGGGTTCGGCGCTCCAGGGCGCTTCGACCGTTTCCTTGAGGATGGGCGCAAGGGGCTGGGCCATAAAGGCCTCAAACAGCGACAGCTGAGTGTGTTGTGGGGTCTGTAGGAACTGCATGATGCCTCCGTTAGCGGCGAATTACGCCGACGCTCAAGCCTTCAATCACCAGGTCCTGATCCTTCAGGTTCACTTCAATCGGCGCGAACTCAGGGTTCTCGGCCAGTAGCCAGACCTTGCTGCCTTCGCGCTTGAAGCGTTTGACCGTCACTTCATCGCCAATACGGGCGACGACGATCTGGCCATTGCGGGCTTCACGTGTGGTGTGGACGGCCAACAGGTCGCCGTCGAAAATGCCCACGTCCTTCATGCTCATGCCATGGACCCGCAGCAGATAGTCGGCACGGGGATGGAAGAAGGTCGGGTTGATGTTGCAGGATTCCTCGACGTGCTGCTGCGCCAGGATCGGCGCACCGGCTGCGACCCGGCCGATGATCGGCAGTGTCGACTCGTCGGCCTTGGCTTCGAAGCCAGGGATACGAATGCCGCGTGAAGCACCCGGGGTCATCTCGATCGCGCCTTTGCGGGCGAGGGCCTTGAGGTGTTCTTCAGCAGCGTTGGGCGACTTGAATCCTAGTTCCAGCGCAATTTCCGCCCGGGTCGGCGGGTAGCCGTTGTCATCGAGGCAGCGCTTGATAAAAGCCAGAATCTCAGCTTGGCGTGGCGTCAGTTTTAGCATGTTGATCGCTCTGTCTTTTTATACAGTGACTGGGATTATATACAGTGGACTGCGCTTGGCAATCACCGTTTTCAGTCACTCCGCTGGACGGTCGTTAGTCACCTGTCCTACACGCGGAAGACAGCGCTGCCTACAGACCTTGGCGAATGTGATTAAATGGCCATGAAATAGCTGACCGGCCAGCCGCAAACGGACCTGCAGGCTTGACAAGACATAGCTTGAAACGTATGTTTCAAACAAGTGTTTGTCAGGCGGAGTAGCCATGGCCCAGTCGGAAACCGTTGAACGCATTCTCGATGCTGCCGAGCAGTTGTTCGCGGAAAAAGGATTTGCTGAAACCTCATTGCGGCTGATTACCAGCAAGGCCGGGGTCAACCTGGCGGCAGTGAATTATCATTTCGGCTCCAAGAAAGCGCTGATCCAGGCTGTGTTCTCACGGTTCCTGGGGCCTTTCTGCATCAGCCTCGACCGTGAGCTGGAGCGTCGCCAGGCCAAGCCTGAAAACAAGCCAAGCCTGGAAGACCTGCTGGAAATCCTCGTCGAGCAGGCCCTTGTGGTCCAGCCTCGCAGCGGCAATGACCTGTCGATCTTCATGCGCCTGCTGGGCCTCGCGTTCAGCCAGAGTCAGGGCCACCTGCGTCGTTACCTGGAAGACATGTACGGCAAGGTGTTTCGCCGCTATATGTTGCTGGTCAATGAGGCCGCACCGCGTATCCCGCCAATCGAGCTGTTCTGGCGCGTGCACTTCATGCTCGGCGCTGCCGCGTTCAGCATGTCCGGGATCAAGGCCCTGCGCGCGATTGCCGAGACCGACTTTGGCGTCAACACCTCCATTGAGCAGGTGATGCGCCTGATGGTGCCGTTTCTCGCCGCCGGCATGCGGGCCGAAACCGGTGTCACCGACCAGGCCATGGCCGCCGCCCAGTTGCGCCCGCGCAGCAAGTCGGTGCCGGCGCCGGCCAAGGTTTAACCCCTTTCGGGTGTGCGCGGCCGCTTGCATCCGCTAAGCTAGCCGCCCATGCCGATTTCAGCTATTTATCCACAGCCCGTTGCGCTCGCTGAGCGTCCGTCTCCAGATTTAATCCTGGCGATGCGATCTCGCGAGGGCTCCGGGCTGCGTGCGTTATTTAAGGAAGCTTTATGACTCAAGCCCTGCAAGGCTCTTTGATGGTGGATGTCGCCGGTACCTGGCTGACGGCTGAAGATCGTCACTTGTTGCGTCAGCCCGAGGTGGGCGGCCTGATCATTTTTGCGCGCAATATCGAGCACCCGCGCCAGGTGCGTGAGTTGAGTGCCGCGATTCGTGCGGTGCGCCCGGACCTGCTGCTGGCGGTCGACCAGGAAGGCGGCCGGGTGCAGCGTTTGCGCCAGGGGTTTGTGCGGCTGCCGGCGATGCGCGCCCTGGCTGACAATCCGAATGCTGAACAGTTGGCCGAGCAGTGTGGCTGGATCATGGCGACAGAGGTGCTGGCGGTTGGCCTGGACCTGAGTTTCGCCCCGGTGCTGGACCTCGATTACCAGCGCAGCGCCGTCGTGGGCACGCGCGCCTTCGAAGGCGACCCGGAGCGCGCCGCCGTGTTGGCGGGTGCCTTTATCCGAGGTATGAACAGCGCCGGCATGGCGGCCACCGGGAAGCACTTTCCCGGCCACGGCTGGGCTGAAGCCGATTCCCACGTCGCGATTCCCAATGATGAACGCAGCCTGGAACAGATTCGCGCCAATGACCTGGTGCCTTTCGCACGGCTGAGCAAGCAACTGGCGGCCGTTATGCCGGCCCATGTGATTTATCCACAGGTGGATGCGCAACCTGCCGGTTTCTCCCGGCGCTGGTTGCAGGACATCTTGCGCGGCGAGTTGCAGTTCGACGGGGTGATCTTCAGTGACGACCTGTCCATGGCCGGTGCGCATGTGGTCGGTGATGCCGCCAGCCGTATCGAAGCCGCGCTGACGGCCGGCTGCGACATGGGTCTGGTGTGCAATGACCGCGCCGCCGCCGAGTTGGCCCTGAGTGCTGCCCAGCGCATGAAAGTCACGCCGTCGGCGCGTATCGCGCGGATGCGTGGGCAGGCGGTGGCGTCGACCGAGTACAAGCAGGATCCGCGTTGGCTGGCGGCATTGAGTGCGCTGCGGGATGCTCAATTGATTGATTAAGACCGTGTCGCGTCCATCGCAGGCAAGCCAGCTCCCACAGGGAAATGCATTCCAAATGTGGGAGCGGGCTTGCCCGCGATAGCGGTCTTAAAGTCAGCGCTTCTCTTGCTTGTGAGGCAACGGCGCAAACAACGCCTCGATGTCCTCATTCCCCAGCTTCCAATCCCCCGTCGTCCGCCCATCCAGAACGCCCGCCGCCAGATCAGACTTTTCCTTCTGCAAATGCTGGATTTTCTCTTCCACCGTGCCCCGGGCAATCATCTTGTAGACGAACACCGGCTTCTCCTGGCCGATGCGATACGCGCGGTCGGTCGCCTGGTTTTCCGTCGCCGGGTTCCACCACGGGTCGTAGTGAATCACCGTGTCCGCTTCCGTCAGGTTAAGCCCCACGCCGCCTGCTTTCAGGCTGATCAGAAAGATCTGCAGCTTGCCGCTCTGGAAGTCTTTCACCGGCGTGCGCCGATCCCGGGTTTGCCCGGTCAGCAGCGCGTAGGCCACGCCACGCTTCTTCAGCTCGGCTTCGATCAGGCTCAGCATCGAGGTGAACTGGGAAAACAGCAGGATCCTGCGCCCTTCGGCAAACAACTCTTCGAGCATCTCCATCAAGCTGTCGAGCTTGCCCGAGCTGCTGCCCTTTGCCGGCAGGGTTGCATCATTGACCAGGCGTAGATCACAGCACACCTGCCGCAACTTGAGCAGCGCTTCCAGGATGATGATCTGGCTGCGGGCCACGCCTTTGCGGGTGATCTCGTCGCGGACTTTCTTGTCCATCGCCAAGCGCATGGTTTCGTATACGTCGCGCTGGGCTTCGTTGAGGTCGACCCAGTGGATGATCTCGGTCTTGGGCGGCAGTTCGGTCGCCACCTGCTCCTTGGTACGGCGCAGCAGGAACGGTTTGATCCGACCATTGAGGTGCTGCAATCGCACGTCGCTGCCGCGCTTTTCAATCGGCACGCGGTAATCGCGGTTGAAGCTTTTTACATCCCCCAGCCAACCCGGCAGCAGGAAGTGGAACAGCGACCACAGCTCGCCCAGGTGGTTTTCCAGCGGCGTACCTGAAAGGCACAGGCGCTGGCGGGCATTCAGTTCACGGGCCGCCTGGGCGGCCTTGCTGTTGGGGTTCTTGATGTACTGCGCTTCGTCCAGGATCAGCACGTGCAAGGGCAGGGCGGCCAGTTGCTCGATGTCCTTGGGCAGCAGGGCGTAGGTGGTCAGCAGCAGGTCGTAGTCCTGCAACTGCGGGAAATGTTTCTTACGCCCGGCGCCATACAGCGCCAATACTTTGAGCTGCGGCGTGAAGTGCGCGGCTTCGTCGAGCCAGTTCGGGATCAGGCTGGTGGGCATCACCACCATGCACGGCCGGTCCAGGCGTCCGGCGATTTTCTCGCTGAGAATATGCGCCAGGGTTTGCAGGGTTTTGCCCAGGCCCATGTCATCCGCAAGAATCCCGCCGACGTCGAGCTGGCGCAGCGACTGCATCCAGCTCAAACCTTCCAGCTGGTAAGGGCGCAACGTCGCATTCAGCCCTTCGGGCGCTTCGCAGCTGAAATCCTTGATGTCCCGCAGGCGCTGGGCGAAGTTGCGGATCTTTTCGCCGCCTTCCCATTGCAGCGGCAGGTCTTCCAGCGGGTTCAGGCGAATGGCGTCTGCCTTGGCCAGGCGCAGCGCGGTTGTGCCGGGTTCTTGCAGGTAGAACTCGCCAAGGGTTGCCAGCACCGGTTTCAGCCGGCCATAAGGCAGCGCCACTTGCAGCGGGCCGTGGCCATTGGGCAGGCCGGGGATGTTCACCAGAATCAGTTCGTCATCACGGCGCCGGGCGAGTTTTTCCGGGTTGAGGATCTCGGTGTGGGAGCGCATCAGGTTCAGCAGGATCGGCAGCAAACTCAGGCGTTCGCCGTTGACGATGATCCCCAGCTCCAGGTCGAACCAGTCGCGCTCCGGCATTTCGTCGACGCTGGCGTACCAGTCGTCGACGGCGCTCAGGTCGAAACCGAAATCCTCATCGATCTGCAATTCCCAGCCCTGGGCACGCAGGGTCGGTGACGCGTTCAGGGTGAAGTTCAGCCAGGCGCTGTCATTGACCATTTCGAACAGTTCGCCGGCACTTTCCGGCAGGGCCTTGCTCTGGCGTGTGGCGATCTTGAAGCCCAGCAGGCGCAGCTGTTCGCGAAACTGCTGCTCCACCTCGGGGTGGCGCTTGATCCGCAGGCTCTGCTGTTCCTGGCGCACGATGATGTCGGCGTTTTTCTGGCCGCTGACGTAGTTGCCCAGATAGTTGAAGGACAATGCCGCGCGATGCTGGATGTAACGCTGCATCTTGCCGTTGCGCGGTTCGAAGGCGCTGAACTCGATACTGGCCAGCCACAAGCGTGGCACCGGCTGTACGTCCTCCATCACCACTTGCGGCAGCACCACGCGGTTATCCAGCACCGCCTGGAGCTTCTCCAGCAACTCGGCATCCTGGGCCGCCGCCGGGTAGGCCAGGGTTTCCTGGACCTTGAGCAGCACCGCGGCGATGTGTTTGCAGTTGGTGTGCACGGGGCAGGTGCAACGGCTGTCTACCAGGATCAGCGTGCCTTTGGCGGATTCGCGCAGGGAGATGGTCTGGCGATAGACATTGCCGCCCGAGCCTTCACAGCTGGCAATGATGGTGCTGTCGCCGGACTCGACGATGCGCACACGGTTTTCCAGGGCGTAGCGCCGGCCGCGCTCAAGGCTTTGCTCTTTAAAGCGATTGGCCCACGAAGGGGCCAGGGGTTTGGTCAACGACGACGTCAGGGGCATGGTGCTGGATCAGTCCTGGACGTCGGGCGGTGGAGCGCTGGGCGGTTTGGCGGTCAGCGAAGTGATCTTGATCAGCAGGGCGAGGTGGCCGCCGTCCAGGTAGTTGAGCTGGTTATTCTTGGTGCGCACGTCTTGCTGGCTGAGGTGCTCGCTGGCGATGACGCTGCCGTTGGCGTCGAACTGGTTGATCCAGAAATCTGCGTCGATATCGGTAAAGCGCCCCAATTGCAGGCTCAGTGTGCCCTCGATGGGAAACTGGCCGAACTGTTCCTGACCGTCGCTGATGGCCAGTTTCACGGGTTGGTCACCGAGGTTCTGGTCCCAGGCGCGGTGCAGTAGCACAGTGTAATTACTGTCGGCGCTGAGTTTGTCGACGATGTTGCCCAGCCGCGGCGGGCTCATTTTGTCGGCCGGCAGGCGTGGCGCGCCGGCGTCCCAGTTTTCCGGCGCCGCGCGGCTATTGATCACCGGCTCGGCGTTCTGGCGCACCAGGATCATCTCCACCAGGTACGGGCTGTCGGCAAACGCCGAAGGAGCAACGACCACCAACAACAAGCTCAAAATGCGGAACAGGCGCATTGGGGCGTCCTTCAAGCAGATTTCGGGATGAGGCGCTCAAACAGCGCCTCCAGTGTATTAAAGCGTTCTTCGGCGCGTTCCATCGGCACCATGAATTTGAACAGCGTAGCCCCTTCGAACTTGTAGCGATTGGGCTGGCCCTGAATCAGCTTGATCAGCACCAGCGGGTCCACCGGCGTTTGCGCTTCGAACTCGATACGCCCGCCTTGCGGCCCGGCGTCGACCTTCTTGATACCCAGTTGCTCGGCCTGCAATTTGAGCAGGGTCAGACGCACCAGGTTCTTGGTCGGTTCCGGCAACAGGCCGAAGCGGTCGATCATCTCCACTTGCAGGTCCTTGAGGCCGTCTTCGTCAGTGGCCGAGGCGATGCGTTTGTACAGGATCAGCCGCGCGTGCACGTCTGGCAGGTAGTCTTCGGGAATCAGCGCGGGCAAACGCAGGTTGATTTCCGGGCCGCCACCCAGCGGTTGGTCGAGGTTTGGTTGTTCGCCCTTGCGGATGGCTTTCACCGCGCGCTCGAGCATCTCCATATACAGGGTGAACCCCACGGCCTGGATCTGCCCGCTCTGGCCGTCGCCCAGCAGTTCGCCGGCGCCACGGATTTCCAGGTCGTTGGTGGCCAGCACAAAGCCGGCGCCAAGGTCCTGGGTATTGGCGATGGCTTCCAGGCGCTTCTCGGCGTCGGACGTGATCTGCTGGCGCGGCGGCGTCAGCAAATAGGCGTACGCCTGGTGGTGACTGCGCCCGACCCGGCCGCGCAACTGGTGCAACTGCGCCAGGCCGAACTTGTCGGCCCGCTCGATGATGATGGTGTTGGCGCTCGGCACGTCGATGCCGGTCTCGATGATGGTCGAGGCGATCAGCACGTTGAAGCGCTTGTGGTAGAAGTCGCTCATCACCTGTTCGAGTTCGCGCTCGCGCATCTGCCCGTGGCCGATGGCGATCCGGGCTTCCGGCACCAGTTCGGCCAGGTCGGCGGCGCATTTCTCGATGGTTTTTACATCGTTGTGCAGGTAGTAAACCTGGCCGCCGCGCAGCAACTCACGCAGCAGGGCTTCCTTGACCGTGCTTTTGTTCTGCTCCATCACGAAGGTGCGCACCGACAACCGGCGCGCCGGTGGCGTGGCGATGATCGACAGGTCGCGCATGCCCGACACCGCCATGTTCAGCGTGCGCGGAATCGGCGTGGCGGTGAGGGTCAGGATGTCGACTTCACTGCGCAGGGCCTTGAGCTGTTCCTTCTGCCGGACACCGAAGCGGTGTTCTTCGTCGATGATCACCAGGCCAAGGTTCTTGATCTTCACATCGTCCGACAGCAGCTTGTGGGTGCCGATCACGATGTCGATCTTGCCTTCTGCCAGGTCGGCAATCGCCGCGTTCACTTCCTTGGCCGACTTGAAGCGGCTCATCACTTCCACGGTCACCGGCCAGTCGGCAAAGCGGTCGCGGAAGCTGTTGTAGTGCTGTTGGGCGAGCAGGGTGGTCGGTACGAGGATTGCCACCTGGCGGCCGCCGTGCACCGCAATAAAGGCTGCGCGCATGGCGACTTCAGTCTTGCCGAAGCCCACGTCGCCGCACACCAGGCGGTCCATTGGCTTGGGCGCGAGCATGTCGGCGCGCACGGCGTCGATGGTGGTTTGCTGGTCCGGGGTTTCTTCGAAGGCAAAGCCGGCGCTGAAGGTCGCGTAGTCGGCCTTTGGGTCGGCAAACGCATAACCTTCGCGGGCGGCGCGGCGGGCATAAATGTCGAGCAATTCAGCGGCCACGTCGCGCACTTGCTCGGCGGCCTTGCGCTTGGCTTTCTGCCAGGTCTCGGAGCCCAGGCGGTGCAACGGCGCGAGGGCGTCGTCGCTGCCGGTGTAGCGGGCGATCAGGTGCAGGTTGGCCACGGGCACGTAGAGCTTGGCGCCCTCGGCGTATTCCATGGTGAGGAATTCAGCGACCTGGTTATCGATCTCAAGAGTTTGCAGGCCCAGGTAACGGCCCACGCCGTGGTCGATATGCACCACCGGCGCGCCTTCGCGCAGCTCGGTGAGGTTCTTGATTACCGCGTCGTTGTTGGCATCGGCACGTTTTTCGCGGCGGCGACGCTGCATCACGCGCTGACCGAACAGCGGGCTTTCGGCAATCAATGCCAGGGCCGGGTCGTCCAGCAGCAGGCCTTCGTCCAGCGGCGCGATGGTGATCGCCAGGCGATCCTTGCTCGCGACAAAGTCTGGCCAGCTGTCGACGGTTTTCGGTCGCAGCTTCAGACGTTCCAGCAACTCCAGCAGCACCTCGCGGCGCCCGGCGGATTCGGCGGTAAACAGCACACGGCCAGGGAAATCACCGAGGAAATTCGACAGTGCTTCCAGCGGCTGGTTGGCCTTGGCTTCAATCGCCAGGTTCGGCAGCGCTTGCGCCGGGAAGCGCTCGCGGCCGGCTCCTGCATCCACGTCCTGTTGGCTGGCAACCACTCGCGGCCAGTTTTTCAGGCGGGCGAAGCAGTCTTCCACCGGCAGGAACAGTTCGGCCGGTGGCAATAAAGGACGGGACGGGTCGACGCGGCGCTCTTCATAACGGTTGCGCACGTCATTCCAGAAATTCTCTGCCGCTTGTTCGATGCCCGGCAGCGAGAACACCTGGGTGTCCTGGGGCAGGTAATCGAAGAGGGTGGAGGTTTCGTCGAAGAACAACGGCAGGTAGTACTCGATACCGGCGGGGGTAATCCCGCTGCTCAAGTCCTGGAAGATCGGGCAGCGGCGGAAGTCCACGTCAAAGCGTTCGCGGAAACGTGCCTTGAAGCGCGTGACCGCATCTTTTTGCAGCGGGAATTCCCGGGCCGGCAGCAGCTTGACCGATTCCACCTTGTCGATGGAGCGCTGATTCTCAGGGTCGAAGGTGCGCAGGGTTTCGATTTCATCGTCGAACAGGTCGATCCGGTACGGCAGTTTGCTGCCCATCGGGAACAGGTCGATCAACGCGCCACGTACCGCGAACTCGCCGTGCTCGTACACCGTGTCGACGCAGCGATAGCCGCTGGCTTCAAGCCGGGTGCGCATTTGCTCCACGTCGAGCTTCTGGCCGATATCCAGCACCAGGCTGCTGCCCAGCAGGAACTTGGTCGGTGCCAGGCGGTGCAAGGCCGTGGTGATCGGCACCACCAGCACGCCGTGGGCCAGTTCCGGCAAGCGGTACAGGCTGGCGATGCGCTGGGAAATGATGTCCTGGTGCGGCGAGAACAGATCGTAGGGCAGGGTTTCCCAGTCCGGGAAATGCAGCACCGGCAAATCGGGGGCGAAGAAACTCAGCTCCTGTTCCAGCCGCTCGGCACTTTGGCTGTCGGCGGTGAGCAGCAGGGTAAAGCGCTTGGCAGCGCTGGCAGCCTCGGCGATGGCCAGGCTCAGGGCGGCACCGGGCAGATTGCCCCAGTGCTGTTTACCTGCCGCAGCAGGGAGAAGCGGTAGACGCAGAACGGGCACGGAAGGTTGAGCTCCAAGCGTTGCGACAAAGTCGGTAATTGTAACGGCCCGGAGTGCCGCCTGTCAGTTGCTGACTGAGCCTATTACGGTTTGTAGGAAATGTAGTGGCTAAGACAAACAAAGGCGTCTTTTGACTCATTATGTAGTGCCGAAATCGGCGTATGTTTCGGAGGGTTACGGACACTTTGTCACATTGGTCCACAAGGGGGTGCTCTGAAGGCCACGTGTTTACTGGGCTCCAGCGGGGCGTTATTTTTTTGCAAGGGGTTTTGTTGCTGGCCGCGCATTGCTCCGAGGGCGGTCGGGCGGCATAATGTAGCCCCTTTTTTCTGCCCCTACATGTGGAAGGTTCCCGTGACTCAGAAGCCCGACCAGTGTCTTGGTGAATGGATCGACCGTGAAGCACTCGCTGAAGCGATGATTCCGCTTATCGGTCAGCTCTACCGCAATAACAACGTGGTGAGCTCGATCTATGGCCGCAGCCTGATCAACCAATCAGTCATCGCGATTCTCAAGGCTCATCGCTTTGCTCGCCATCGTTCCGCCGACGACAGCGAACTCTCCGTCCACGAAACATTCCCTCTGCTTAAAGCCATGAGCGAGCTCAAGCTCGGCGCGGCCTCGGTAGACCTGGGCAAGCTGGCCTACAAATTCCGCAAGGAAGGCGCTGGCCGTACCGCCGAGCAGTTCGTGCGTGAAGAAATGGCCGATGTGGTTGGCCAGCAAAACGCTGCAGCCCGCAAAGGCACCGACGTTGTGCTTTACGGCTTCGGTCGTATCGGCCGCCTGCTGGCGCGCATCCTGATCGAAAAAACCGGTGGTGGCGACGGCCTGCGCCTGCGTGCCATCGTGGTGCGTAAGGGCGCCGAGAACGACCTGACCAAACGCGCCAGCCTGCTGCGCCGCGACTCGGTACACGGTCCGTTCAACGGCACCATCGTCATCGACGAAGAAAACAACACCATCACCGCCAACGGTAACCTGATCCAGGTGATCTACGCGAAGAACCCGGCTGAAGTGGACTACACCCAGTACGGCATCAAGGACGCACTGCTGGTGGACAACACCGGTGTGTGGCGTGACGCCGAGGGCCTGGGCCAGCACCTGGCTTGCCCGGGTATCGACCGCGTTGTCCTGACTGCGCCTGGCAAGGGCAAGCTGAAGAACATCGTGCACGGCATCAACCACGGTGAAATCACCGCTGACGACAAGATCGTGTCTGCCGCTTCCTGCACCACCAACGCCATCGTGCCGGTGCTGAAAGCTGTAAATGACAAGTTCGGCATCGTTAACGGTCACGTTGAAACGGTTCACTCGTACACCAACGACCAGAACCTGATCGACAACTTCCACAAAGGCGATCGCCGTGGCCGTAGCGCCGCGCTGAACATGGTCATCACCGAGACCGGTGCTGCCACCGCTGCTGCCAAGGCCCTGCCTGAGCTGGCCGGCAAGCTGACCGGTAACGCGATCCGTGTTCCGACGCCGAACGTGTCGATGGCCATTCTCAACCTGAACCTTGAGAAAGCCGCCACCCGTGAAGAGATGAACGAGTACCTGCGCTACATGGCGCTGCACTCCGATCTGCACAAGCAAATCGACTTCGTCAATTCCCAGGAAGTGGTTTCCACCGACTTCGTTGGCTCGCGCCACGCCGGTGTGGTGGACGCTGAAGCGACCATCACCCAGGATAACCGCGTTGTTCTGTACGTCTGGTACGACAACGAATTCGGTTACAGCTGCCAGGTGGTTCGTGTGATGGAAGACATGGCCGGGGTTAACCCGCCAGCATTTCCGCGCTAAGCATCAGCGGTAAATGAAAAAAGCCCCGACTGGTTCGGGGCTTTTTTATGCCTGCGGGTTTTATGTTGTTTGTACCGGCCTCATCGCAGGCAAGCCAGCTCCCACATGTTGATGTGTGAATCCACTCAAATGTGGGAGCTGGCTTGCCTGCGATAGCGATCCATCAAGCGCCGCCGACTATCGAAGCCTGCGCAGTCCGCAGCTCATGACGGTTGCCTTTAAACAAAATCAACGTGGCAATCAGGCCCAACACCGCCGCACCGCTAAGCCATATCCCCGGCGCCGCCTTGTTGTCCAGCACGTGGATCAGGTAGGTACAGGCCGCCGGAGTAAAGCCACCAAAGGTCGCCGTCGCCAGGCTGTAGGCCAGGGAGAAACCGGTGGTACGCACTTCTACCGGCATGATTTCGGTCAGCGCCACCACCATCGCACCGTTGTACGAGCCGTACAGGAACGACAGCCAGAGCAACACGATCAACAGATGGCTGAAACTCGGGTTGGCCACCAGCCAGGACAGCGCCGGATAAGCCGTGAGGATTGCCAGAATCGTCGCCCCCAGCAGCAGGGGTTTACGGCCGATCTTATCGGACACTGCGCCCATCACCGGCAGCCAGATGAAGTTGGAGATGCCCACGCATACGGTTACCAGCAACGCGTCGAAGTCCGACAGGTGCAGTTCGGCCTTGCCGAAAGTCGGGGTGTAGGCGGTGATCAAGTAGAACGACACAGTGGTCATCACCACCAGCGCCATGCCGGCGATCACGATGCCGAAGTTCTGACCGATGGAGCGCACGATTTCCTGCAGCGTAGGGCGATGTTTGCGCGCCTGGAATTCAGGGGTTTCTTCCAGGGAGCGACGAATCACGAAGATCACCGGCACGATCAGGCAGCCGATCAGGAACGGCACGCGCCAGCCCCAGTCACCCATTTCTTCCGGGCTGAGCCAGTGGTTCAGGCCCACACCCAGCAATCCTGCGAATACCACCGCAGCTTGCTGGCTGGCGGACTGCCAGCTGACGAAGAAGCCTTTGCGGCCCGGGGTGGCGATTTCCGCCAGGTACACCGACACGCCGCCCAATTCCACGCCGGCGGAGAAGCCTTGCAGCAAGCGGCCAAACAGCACCAGCAACGGTGCCGCGACGCCCAGGGTGGCATACCCGGGAACGCAGGCAATCAGGATGGTGCCGGCAGCCATCAGCGCCAGGGTGATCACCAGGCCCTTTTTACGGCCGTGACGGTCGATGTAGGCACCGAGGAAAATCGCGCCCAAAGGACGCATCAGGAACCCGGCGCCAAAGGTCGCCAGGGACAGCATCAGGGAGGCAAAAGCGCTGTCGGTGGGGAAAAAAGTCTTGGCAATGGCCGTGGCGTAGAAGCCGTAGACCATGAAGTCGAACATCTCGAGGAAGTTACCGCTGACAACGCGAAAGATCGCCTTGCCCTTGCCCGTTGTAGTGGACATGTCATGCACTCATTTTGGCTATCTTATTAGTAATCCCTGGTCGCAACCGTCCCTGCTGTTAAAGCCTCGGCACGAAGCTGGCGCTGAACAGTTTTGTAACCATATGTGTATAAGCCACCACAGGCAACAAAAAACCGATAGCAAGCTGGCGAATTGCCGCAGGGTGCGGGGATTAATTCAGGAGGGTATTGCGCAGGCTGTCGGACAGGCCTTTCGGTGCCAGCCAGATGCCGAGATACGCCTTGGCCAGCTCGTCATTGCGACTGCTGAACACCACTGTGCCGTTGATTTCCAGGCTCAGGCCGCGCTGAGGCCGAAAATCCAGCGCATAACGGTCACCACTGCGGATATCGCGAAAACTTTTGTGCAGTTGATCCAGTTCAGGCTTCAGGCGGGCGAGGGCTGCGGGTGTTTGCTGGCGTTCAAGGGTGGCGGTGGCGGCCTTGATCACATCGTTGCGGTCGATGTCGCGAAAGTAATACAGCTCCAGGCGCAGGTCTTTTTGCTGATCCAGGGCCTGTTTCGCGCTCAGGTCTGCCTGGGCGAACAGCGCCGCCGCATATACGTCTGCCCACAGGTAGGTCAGGACAGCCTGGTTTTTCAGCAGCAACTGATGAGATTGCGCGGGAAAACCGGCTTGTTTGAGCCGATCCGCCTCATTCGCCAGCACCGGCACCGAAAACATCAGCAATAAACAGATAACGACATGCCGCATAATGCCCCGTCCTGAAAAGGTGCTTGCCTACAGGTTAATTCAATTTTCGACAGCGAAAGGTTTTATGGGCTGCGTGCGGCACATCTTGGTTTTATGCGGACTTGCAGCGCTGGCCGGATGTGGCGGCGATTCGCTGGAGCGCTTCGGTGGCCCGACCATGGGCAGCACCTATTCGATCCAGTATGTGCGTGCGCCTGGCGTGCCCGGCCCCGCCGAGGTCCAGCGTTTGGTGGAGGGCATTCTGGCCGAGGTCGACCGGCAGATGTCGACCTACCGCAGCGACTCTGACATCGAACGTTTCAACGACCTGCCGGCCCGCAGTTGCCAGCCGATGCCGGCGCCCATCCTGCACCTGGTGCGTACCGGCGAGCAGTTGTCCCAGGCCAGTGGCGGCGCTTTTGACCTGACGGTCGAACCGCTGATGAACCTGTGGGGCTTCGGCCCGCAGGCCCGTGAGATAAAAGTCCCGGACGCGAGAGCCCTTGAGCAGGTCCGCCAGCGCGTCGGCCATCAGTATTTGCATATCGACGGTAACCAGCTGTGCAAGGACGCTGCCGTCGAAGTCGACTTCAACAGCATCGCCGCCGGTTACGCGGTCGACCGTATTGCCGCGCAACTCACCCAGCTTGGCATTCATCGCTACCTCGCCGAAGCCACCGGCGAACTCAAGGCCGCTGGCGTCAAGCCCGACGGCTCGCCCTGGCGCATCGCCCTGGAAGAACCGCGCGACGATCAGCAGGTGGCCGAAAAAATCATCGCCGTGGATGGCGTTGGTGTATCGACATCGGGTGACTATCGCAATTATTTCCAGCAGGATGGTCGGCGTTATTCCCACACCCTGGACGCCCGGACCGGCGCGCCGATCACCCATCAACTGGCATCGGTGACGGTGTTGCACCCTTCGGCATTGATGGCCGATGGATTATCGACGCTGCTGCTGATCCTCGGACCCGAACAGGGTTGGGAATACGCCGAAAAACACCAGGTCGCCGCGTTTTTTGTGATGCGTGAGGGCGCTGGTTTCGTCACACGGAGCAACAAGGCATTCGAGCAACTGACGGCAGTGAAGCCGTAACGAACGCCGTGTAGTAAAGGCAAAACTGGCCTACGACGCGACCAAGGGTTAATGTGCGCGGCGTTAAGCCTTCTATAGACTGTGCCCCGGCTCACACACTGAGCCTATTTGATCCTTCATGACCGCTGGCCGCGGCATGATTTAGCCAGGCGCCCAACCGTGCGCCATGGCCTGTTCTGAGGAGTACGCATGGCTGTCTACAACTACGACGTGGTAGTACTGGGTTCCGGCCCTGCTGGAGAAGGTGCGGCGATGAATGCCGCCAAAGCAGGGCGCAAGGTGGCGATGGTCGATAGCCGTCGCCAGGTCGGCGGTAACTGCACCCACCTGGGTACCATCCCGTCCAAGGCCTTGCGTCACTCGGTGCGCCAGATCATGCAGTTCAACACCAACCCGATGTTCCGGGCCATTGGTGAGCCGCGCTGGTTCTCGTTCCCGGACGTGCTCAAGAGCGCTGAAAAAGTCATTTCCAAACAGGTTGCCTCGCGTACCGGCTTCTATGCCCGTAACCGCGTCGACCTGTTCTTCGGCACCGGCAGCTTCGCCGACGAGCAAACCGTCGAAGTGGTCTGCGCCAACGGCGTGGTCGAGAAACTGGTGGCCAAGCACATCATCATCGCTACCGGCTCGCGTCCGTATCGCCCGGCGGATATCGATTTCCACCACCCGCGTATCTACGATAGCGACACCATCCTCAGCCTGGGCCACACCCCGCGCAAACTGATCATCTACGGCGCCGGCGTGATCGGCTGTGAATACGCCTCGATCTTCAGCGGCCTGGGTGTATTGGTTGAGCTGGTGGATAACCGCGACCAGTTGCTGAGCTTCCTCGACTCGGAAATTTCCCAGGCGTTGAGTTACCACTTCAGCAACAACAACATCACTGTGCGCCACAACGAAGAGTACGAGCGGGTCGAAGGCCTGGACAACGGTGTGATCCTGCACCTCAAGTCCGGCAAGAAAATCAAGGCCGACGCCTTGCTCTGGTGCAACGGCCGTACCGGCAACACCGACAAGCTGGGCATGGAAAACATCGGGGTCAAGGTGAATAGCCGTGGCCAGATCGAAGTGGACGAGAACTACCGTACCTGCGTGACCAACATCTACGGTGCCGGTGACGTGATCGGTTGGCCGAGCCTGGCCAGTGCCGCCCACGACCAGGGCCGCTCGGCGGCCGGCAGCATTGTCGACAACGGCAGCTGGCGCTACGTCAACGACGTGCCGACCGGGATCTACACCATTCCCGAGATCAGTTCGATCGGCAAGAACGAGCACGAACTGACCAAGGCCAAGGTGCCTTACGAAGTCGGCAAGGCGTTCTTCAAGAGCATGGCGCGTGCGCAGATCGCCGGTGAGCCGCAAGGCATGCTGAAGATCCTGTTCCACCGTGAAACCCTGGAAGTCCTCGGCGTGCATTGCTTCGGTTACCAGGCGTCGGAGATCGTGCACATCGGCCAGGCGATCATGAACCAGCCGGGTGAGCTGAATACCCTCAAGTATTTCGTCAACACCACCTTCAACTACCCGACCATGGCTGAAGCCTATCGGGTAGCGGCCTACGACGGCCTCAACCGGCTTTTTGAGCGGCTCCGGCCGGTGGCCTGAGCCGGCCGGGGAGACCGATTTCAGTAATTCCCGAGGGTGGCAGTGGCCAAACCGGGAAAGTCTGTAATCAGGCTATCTACGCCGAAGTCGGCGAGCCTGCGCATCAGCGCGGGTTCGTTGACTGTCCACACGGACACGTGCAAACCCTGGCGCTGGGCTTTTTCCAGACGTTCAGGGGTGCACAACGTCCAGTTCAACGCCAGAATCTCACAGCCATAGTTGGCCGCCACCTTCAACGGGTCGAGCCAGGCGTATTCGGCTACCAGCCCACGGGACAGGTCCGGAGTGAGGTCCAGCGCGGCTTTCAATACTTCCCGCGAGCTTGAGGTCACGGTGACCTTGTCCATCAGCCCGAAACGCTGAGCCATTTCACGGATGGCCAGTACGGTGGTTGCCGCACGGGTGCGCGATGCGCTTTTGACTTCCAGTTGCCAGTGATCGAAGTCGCACTGTTCGAACAGCTCTTCCAGGCGTGGGATCGGGCAGGGGTTGACCCAGCCCGGGCCGCCTTTGCGTGCGTCCATCTTCACCAGGTCGGCGGCCGAATACTCGACGACCTTGCCGCGCCGGTCGGTGGTGCGCTTGAGGGTCGGGTCGTGAATGACCATCAACTCGCCGTCCATGGACAGGTGCAAATCCAGTTCGCAACGGCGCACGCCGTGCTTGAGGCATTCCTGGAAGCTGGTCAGGGTGTTTTCCGGTGCTTCGCCTTTGGCACCGCGGTGGCCATAAATCAGGGTCACAGTTGCTCCTTTACGCCAGGGTTCCTGGCTGGATGGATGGCGCGACGCGCCATTCAGTGTTCGTATTCAGGTGTCGGACTCTTCGCTTTTTTCCCGTGCCAGGCGCCGTTCCTGAGCCTGTTTCTGCAGGATATAGCGCGCCAGCAACTGGCGTTGGGCATCGGTCATGGCTTCGAATTCAGTGCCGACTTCAAAGCCGCCGGTCTTGGCATCGCAATGGGTGACCTTGGCCCGCAGCAGCAGGCCGAGGGCTTGTGGCATCAACACCAGCTTGACCGCCAGGTGGCTGTCGGGCTGGATTGCCGTAGGGTTCAGGAACTCGATGCCGCCTTCGGAGATGACCACGGGCTGCGGGGTGCCGATCTCGCCCAGCAGGCTTTGCGCCATGATCTGGCTAAGCAGGTCGATGCGTTTGTTCTGCACTTTGAGGAAGGCGGCGAGGGTGCGGTCCCGCTCGCCGATCTGGCGCAGCAGGTGCTGGGATTCGAATTCACTCAGGTGCAATTCGCTGAGCAGATTGAACAGCGGGGAATCATCCAGCAACACTTCCTTGCTCAGCGCTTCCGGGCCCGACAGCGGGGTAATTTCCAGTGCGATCATGTCCTCGATACGGTAGTATTCGCGGCGATCTTCTTCATCTAATGTCGACATGGCGAACCCAAGGCAGCGGTGATGGTCTGAGTGTAAAGCTGCTTACCTGACCCCGCCACAAGGACGTCTTCTTTTCCTCCGAACAAGCCCCGACATGTTCAGACCTCTCTTCGTATTTATTGGCACGCGTTATACCCGTGCAAAACGTCGCAATCATTTTGTGTCGTTCATTTCCTTGACCTCGATTATCGGGCTCGCCCTTGGCGTTGTCGTGATGATCGTGGTGCTGTCGGTGATGAACGGCTTCGATCATGAGATGCGCACGCGCGTGCTGGGCATGGTGCCCCACGCGACCATCGAGTCGGGTGAGCCCATCAGCGACTGGCAAAGCCTGGCCGCCAAGGTCAAGCAGAACCCCAAAGTGCTGGCGGTTGCGCCTTTCACCCAGATGCAGGGCCTGTTGACCAACGACGGCAAGGTGCAGAAAGTCCTGCTCAATGCCATCGATCCGGCGCAGGAACGCAACGTCTCGATCATCGATAACTTCATGCAACAGGGCAAACTGGACGACTTGTCGCCCGGCAGCTTTGGCATTGCTATCGGCGACAAGGCTGCGGCCAAGCTCGGCGTGGGCATCGGCGACAAGCTGACCTTCGTCGCACCGGAAGTCACCGTGACCCCGGCCGGCATGTTCCCGCGCATGAAGCGTTTTACCGTGGTCGGCATCTTTCATGTCGGCGCCGGTGAGATCGACGGCTACCTGGGGTTGACCAACCTGACCGACCTGGCCCGCCTGCATCGCTGGAAGCCGGACCAGGTCCAGGGCCTGCGCCTCAAGTTCAACGACCTGTTCGACGCGCCGCGTACCTCGTGGGAAATTGCCCAGCACCTGGGTGAGAACCAGTACTACGCCCGCGACTGGACCCGGACCCACGGCAACCTGTACCAGGCCATCCGCATGGAAAAAGCCATGATCGGCCTGCTGTTGCTGCTGATCGTCGCCGTGGCCGCCTTCAACATCATCTCCACGCTGGTGATGGTGGTGAACGACAAGAAGGGCGATATCGCCATCCTGCGCACCCTCGGCGCCACGCCGGGGCAGATCATGGCGATCTTCATGGTGCAGGGCACGGTGATCGGCGTCGTCGGTACCTTGATCGGCACCGTGGTGGGGGTTCTCGCCGCGCTGAACGTCAGCGCCGCCATCGCCGGGCTGGAAGTGTTGATCGGCCACAAATTCCTGAACTCCGACGTCTACTTCATCGACTACTTGCCGTCCCAGGTGCAGAGCCAGGACGTGTTGATGGTCGGGGCTTGCGCGTTGGTCCTGAGTTTCCTTGCCACCCTGTATCCAGCCTGGCGCGCGGCACGTACCCAGCCGGCGCAGGCTTTACGTTATGAGTGAATCGGGCATGAGTGAAAAAGCAATCCTGAGCTGCCGCAACCTGGGCAAATCCTACGAGGAAGGCCCGGAATCCGTGGTGGTGCTGTCCAACCTGCAGCTGGAACTGCACCCGGGCGAGCGCGTGGCGATCGTCGGCAGTTCCGGTTCCGGTAAAAGTACCTTGCTCAACCTGTTGGGCGGCCTTGATACGCCGTCCCAGGGCAGCGTCTGGCTGGCCGGCGAAGAACTGTCGGCCCTGGGCGAGAAGGCCCGTGGCCAGTTGCGTAACCGCTCGCTGGGTTTTGTGTATCAGTTCCACCACTTGCTGCCTGAGTTCACTGCTCTGGAAAACGTCTGCATGCCGCTGTTGATCGGCAAGACCGCGATCCCGGAAGCACGCCAGCGTGCCAAGGCGTTGCTGGAACGGGTCGGCCTGGGCCATCGCCTGGAGCACAAACCGGCTGAATTGTCCGGCGGCGAGCGCCAGCGTGTGGCGATTGCCCGCGCTCTGGTCAACAACCCGGGCCTGGTGATGCTCGACGAGCCTACCGGCAACCTCGACTCCCACACCGCCCAGGGCATCAAGGACTTGATGCTGGAGCTGAGCACCCAGATGCGCACCGCGTTCCTGGTGGTGACCCATGACATGAGCATGGCCCGCCAGATGGACCGCGTGCTGCACCTGCAGGAAGGTCATCTGGTCGCCATCTGACCTGTTTCAAGCCCGGCGCGTGACGCCGGGTTTTCTATTTTTTCAACGGTGCCCGCGAATGTTCAGACCGTTATCGATTTTCATCGGCACGCGCTATACCCGCGCCAAGCGCCGCAACCGTTTTGTTTCGTTTATCTCGATGACCTCGATGATCGGCCTCGCCCTGGGCGTGCTGGCGATGATCGTGGTGTTGTCGGTGATGAACGGTTTCCAGCGGGAAATGAGCTCACGCATCCTCGGCATGGTGCCCCACGCGACCATCGTTGGCGTGAAGCCCATCAGCGACTGGCAGCCGGTGGCAGATGCGGCGATGAAGAATCCGGAAGTCACCGCTGCGGTACCGTTCACACAGATGGACGGCATGCTTTCCTACAAGGGCGCGATGCAGCCGATCGAGATCAGCGGCGTTGATCCGGCCCAGGAAGGCAAGGTGTCGATCGTGGCCCAACATATTGTCCAGGGTCATCTGGAAGACCTGAAACCGGGCGAGTTCGGTGTGGTGATTGGCGAGATCACGGCCCGGCGTTTTCGCTTGAATGTGGGCGACAAGCTGACCCTGATCGTGCCGGAAATCAGCAGCGCCCCCGGTGGCATCACCCCACGCATGCAGCGCTTGAATGTGGTGGGTGTGTTCAAGGTGGGGGCTGAGCTGGACGGCTCCATGGCCCTGATCCACATGGCCGACGCCGCAGAAATTCAGCATTGGGAGCCGAACCAGGTGCAAAGCGTGCGCCTGGCGGTGAAAGACCTGTACGCGGCGCCCAAGGTGTCGGCGGACATCGCCGCCAGCCTTGGCGCCGATTACAAGGCGGACGACTGGACTCACACCCAGGGCAGCCTGTTCAGCGCGATGAAGATGGAAAAAACCATGATCGGCCTGCTGTTGCTGATGATCGTTGCCGTGGCGGCGTTCAACATCATCGCGACCTTGATCATGGTGGTGAACGACAAGGGCGCGGACATTGCGATCCTGCGCACCATCGGCGCCACGCCGCGGCAGATCATGGCGATTTTCATGGTGCAGGGCACGGTGATCGGCATAGTCGGCACGTTGATAGGCGGCATCCTCGGCGTGATCGCGGCGCTGAACGTCAGTGAACTGGTGGGGTGGCTGGAGCGGGTGACCGGGCAGCATATCTTCAGTTCGGACGTGTATTTCGTCAGCAACCTGCCTTCGGAATTGCAGGGCGGGGATGTGTTGCTGATTTGCTCGGCAGGGTTTGTGTTGAGCTTTTTGGCGACGATCTATCCGGCGTATCGGGCGGCGAAGATCGAGCCGGCGCATGCCCTCAGGTATTCGTAGTTCTTAAGGCCGCCTTCGCGAGCAAGCCCGCTCCCACATTTTGACCGAGTGCATTCAGGACGAATGCGATCGAAATGTGGGAGCGGGCTTGCTCGCGAAAGGGTCGGAACAGCTTGCATCAATGCCCCTGCGGCAACTCAATCACAAACCGCGTCCAACCCGCCGCCGACTCACAGGAAATCCGCCCGCCATGGGCCCGAACAATCGACTGGGTAATCGCCAGCCCCAGCCCCGCATGCTCGCTACTCCCTTCATGCCGCGCCGGATCTGCCCGGTAAAACCGGTCAAACAACCTTGGCAACAACGCCTCTGGAATGCCTTCCCCGGTGTTTTCCACGCTCAATCTCACGCCTTGCACACCCTCGACAATCCGCACGCTGACTTCGCCACCCGGCGGGGTGAAGCGCAATGCGTTATCCAGCAGATTGGAAATCGCACGGCGCAACATGCTGCGGTCACCTGAGGTATTGGCGCCGCCTTCCTGAACCAGCCTCACCTGGACGTCTTCCGCCAACGGCGCAAAAACTCCAGCAAGGCATCCGCTTCGTCCGCCAGCGCCAGGGTTTCACGCTTGGGCACCAGCAGCCCATGGTCCGCCTTGGCCAGGTACAACATGTCATTGACCAACTGCGCCATCCATTGCAGTTCTTCCAGATTGCTGTGCAGGGCTTCGCGGTAGTCCTCCAGCGCCCGTGGCTGCGTGAGGATGACCTGGGTCTGTGTCAGCAGATTCGACAGCGGCGTGCGCAATTCATGGGCGATGTCGGCAGAAAACGCCGAGAGGCGCTGGAAGGCATCGTCCAGGCGACCGAGCATCGCGTTGAAGGATTGGGCCAGCTCTGCCAGCTCGGCGGGCATTTGGCCCTGGGGCAGGCGCTGGGTCAGGGAATGGGCGGACACGTTGCCGGCGACTTCGCTCATGCGCCTCAGTGGTCGCAACCCGCTGCGGGCGGCCCAGGCACCAAGCAGGGCGGTGGCCAGGGCGGATAGGCCGACGGTCAACCAGATCAGATGCTGCATGCGTTGCAGGAAGTGTTGGTGGTGGGTGATGTCGAGCATCAGCGTCAGTTGGGGGGCGTCCGCGTTCCCGGGAACGAGCGGCGCGTTGTAGACGCGGTACTGGGTTCCGGCGTTCTGCACACTGTGCAGGCCAGGTGTTCGGGGCAGGGTGACGCCCGGTGCGCTGTCGAACCAGCGCTGATCGCCTGCAGTAATGCGTAGCGCGAGATCGGGCTGACGATTGAGTTCTTCCCGCAGCTTTGGTTCTTGCCGCGCAAACAAGGCGGGCGTGTCGGCACCCTTTAGCGTACTGCGCAGTGCCAGCAGCTTGCCGTCGAGCAACTGTTGGTCCAGCTCGATAAAGTGCGCCTCGCTGGCATGGTTGAACAGCACGCCGGCCAGCAATGAAACCACGGCGGTACAGCCGGCAAACAGCAGCGCCAGGCGGCTGGCCAGGGAAATCCGTTTCATCAACTGAACCGCTCCTCAAGCACGTAGCCCATGCCGCGCACCGTGTGGATCAACTTGTTGGGAAAGTTATCGTCGACTTTCAAGCGCAAGCGGCGGATCGCGACCTCGATGATGTTGGTGTCGCTGTCGAAGTTCATGTCCCACACCTGGGAGGCAATCAGCGACTTGGGCAACACTTCGCCCTGGCGGCGCAGCAGCAGTTCCAGCAGCGAAAACTCCTTGGCCGTGAGGTCGAGGCGCTGGCCGTCGCGCTCTACCCGGCGGCGGATGAGGTCCAGGCGCAGGTCGGCCAGTTGCAGGCTGGTTTCCTGGGGTGTGCTGCTGCCACGGCGCAGCAGGCTGCGCACCCGGGCCAGCAATTCGGAAAACGCGAAGGGCTTGACCAGATAGTCGTCGGCGCCCAGTTCCAGGCCGTGCACCCGGTCTTCCACGGCGTCTCGCGCGGTGAGGAACAGCACCGGCATGTCCAGCCCGGCCACGCGCACGGCCTGAAGAATTTGCCAGCCATCGCGGCCCGGCAGCATCACATCGAGGATCAGCAGGTCGTAGTCGCCGGTCAGCGCAAGGTGCTGACCGCTGGTGCCATCGGCCACCAGTTCGGTGTTGAACCCGGCCTCGGCCAGGCCCTGGCGCAGGTAGTGGCCGGTTTTCGGTTGGTCTTCGACGATCAGCAGTTTCATGGGCGGCTCATGGCGTTACGTAAACACAGACTTTATACAGCGCACACCCGGCGGTAGGCTCAAGCTGACAAAGTTGTAATCTGACAGTCAGGTGGCTGGCAGCCGTGCGTTCGTAAAGTGTCCCACAGACTGATTCCGAACCCTTGGAGTGTGAGCATGTTTTTGCGTAAATCCTGGCTGTTGGCTGGTTGCTTGATGGCGCTGAGTTTTCCAGTGCTGGCATCCCCGGCTGAAACCTTCGCCTTCGGTGAGGCTGCACCGGCGGCCAAGGCCACGCGTACTGTGGAAGTGGTGCTGCAGGACATTTCCTTTTCGCCCAAGGCCATCGATGTAAAAGCCGGTGAGACCGTGCGCTTTGTGCTGGTCAACAAGGGCCAGTTGCTGCATGAGTTCAACCTTGGCGACGCCGCCATGCACGCGGCCCATCAGAAAGAAATGCTCCAAATGCAGGCCAGCGGCATGCTGACGGCCACAGGCATGGGCAAAATGGACCACAGTGCCATGGGCCATGGCGACATGGGCGGCATGAAACACGACGACCCCAACGGCGTGCTGGTAGAGCCGGGCAAGACCGCTGAATTGACCTGGACCTTTGCCAAGGCTACCGGCCTGGAGTTCGCCTGTAACATCCCCGGCCACTACCAGGCGGGCATGGTGGGCAAGCTGACGGTCAGCCAGTAAGCAACTGGGGTGCAAAGGCGGGTAGAATGGCCGCGTTTATTTAGCCAGGTTTCCGCCATGCATCCCGCAGCCGAACATTCGCCGCTGGGCAAGTCCAGTGAATACATCTCCACTTACACCCCTTCGTTGCTGTTCCCGATCCCTCGCGCCGCCAAGTGGGCCGAGCTGGGCCTGAGCGCCGAGACCCTGCCGTACACAGGCGTGGATTTCTGGAACTGCTTCGAACTGTCCTGGCTGCTGCCATCCGGCAAGCCGGTGGTGGCCATCGGTGAATTCAGCATTCCGGCCGACTCGCCGAACATCATCGAGTCGAAGTCGTTCAAGCTGTACCTCAACTCGCTGAACCAGACCGCGTTTGCCGATGTGCAGAGCCTTGAGGCGACCTTGCGCTCCGACCTGAGTGCCGCCGCCGGCAAGCCTGTTGGCGTGCGCATCCGCAGCCTGGGCGAGGTTGAAGCCGAAGGCGTGGTTGCGTTGCCGGGTGTGTGCATTGATGACCTGGACATTACCGTCAGCAACTACGAGCACCCGCGTCCGGAATTGCTGCGTTGCGACGATTCGCGTGTGGTGGAGGAGAGCGTCCACAGCCATCTGCTCAAGTCCAACTGCCCGGTGACCAGCCAGCCCGACTGGGGCAGTGTGGCGGTGGAGTACCGCGGTGCGGCACTGGATCATGCCAGTCTGCTGGAGTACCTGGTGAGCTTCCGCCAGCACTCGGACTTCCATGAACAATGCGTGGAGCGGATCTTTCTCGACCTGCAACGTCTGCTCAAGCCGGAGAAATTGACGGTGTATGCGCGGTATGTGCGTCGGGGCGGGCTGGATATCAACCCGTACCGCAGTACGGAAGCTGTGCAGTTCCAGAACGTGCGTCTGGCGCGTCAGTAGCCTTCACCCAAAATAAATGTGGGAGCGGGCTTGCTCGCGAAAGCGGTGTATCTGCCAGCCTATGTATCAGCTGACGGACCGCATTCGCGAGCAAGCCCGCTCCCACATTTGATAGGTGTCGGGCTATTAGATCCCGATGTTACCCAGGGTCACCACAATATTGCGCAAGGTCCCGGCAATCCCCGGGTGGTCCAGCTCAAAGCGTTCCACCGCCAGGTTCACACCGTCGGCGATACTCGGATCCTGAATGGCGCCTTCCAACGGCTCCTGAACTTCCAGTTCGGCAATCAGTGTTTGCAGCTCTTCGCGCTTTTCGAGTGGCATTTCTGGATTCTGATCCAATTGCTCGCGCAAAATTTTGACCTGTTCTTGCAGTTGTTCGCGGGCAGGCATGGCGTTCTTCCTTTTATCGATAGGCACTGGCATAGACCGCGGCACGCCGTGAAAGGTCTACGGGCTGACCTGTAGATTAATCCACTGGCGCCGACTGTGCATGATCTCGATCAGGGCTTCTCGCCCTTGAGCTGGCGCAGGCTGATGTCTGCCAGGCAGGTGGGCAGTTCGCCGAGGTGGTCAATTACCGAATGCACGCCCAGGCCATAGAGCGCGACAGTGGCCTTGGCGCGCTTCTGTTCGCGTTCCTTCTCGGTGAGTGCCTGCCAGTGCGCCGGGGAAAGCCCGCACAGCGAGCCGCAGGAAGCCAGGCCGATGGTCCACAGCCCGGCGTTGAGCCCTGATTGCAGCAGGCGCGGCTCGCCACTGACCAGGACGCAGCCCTCCAGGCGTTCGATATTCAGTTCCATCAATGCCTGCCAGCACGCATGGGGTGCGGGCCAGCGGGTGGAGGAGGGCTGGGTGGCCTTGACCCAGCGGGGCAGCCCGGCGGCCAGGGGCGTGGAAACCGCCACGGGTAGTTCGTCCAGCCACGCGCACGGGACGCGCTGTTCTTCGAGGCTGCGCAGGATCTTCAGCGCGCCGACAGTGGCGTGTGTGTCGGTTGAGGGGGCGGAGTCGGCACGGGCCTGGGAACCAAAGTCCACTAGGCAGCCACTCAGCCCGAACAGTACGGCCGTCAAGGACGGGGCGCTGGCAACAACAACTTCGGCGTGGGGCATTTCGACGTCCCTGAAATAGCAGTCACGCTAGCGGACGCCGATGACAAGCAGGTTACATCGGTTCTATTTGTAGGAATTTTGTGCATTTACCGGAATGACATTTCTGCAAGGCTGCCTAATCTGACACTTCCGTCATATACTGACGGCCACATTCAGGGCATAGCGCCCATGACAGACCATTCAAGGAGTTCAAGCTATGCGCTGGAGCCAATGTCTAGCTCAGCTATCCGTATGTGCCAGCGTATTGCTGGTTCCTTTCGCGGCCCAGGCGGCCTCGGAAGATGATCCATGGGAAAGCGTCAACCGCCCGATCTTCACCTTCAACGACACCGTTGACACCTACGCCCTCAAGCCGTTGGCTCAAGGCTATCAGTTCGTGACCCCGCAATTTGTGCAGGACGGCGTCCACAACTTCTTCCGCAACATCGGCGACGTCGGCAACTTTGCCAACGACGTGTTGCAACTCAAGCCGCACGCTGCCGGTGTCGACACTGCCCGCTTGCTGGTGAACACCACGTTCGGCGTGCTGGGCTTCATTGATGTCGGCACCAAAATGGGGCTGCAACGCAATGACGAAGATTTCGGCCAGACCCTCGGCCACTGGGGCGTTGGCAGCGGTCCTTACGTGATGCTGCCGCTGCTGGGCCCAAGCACCCTGCGTGATGCGCCGTCCAAGTACGTGGACAGCTACACCCAGCCCTACCGCTACATGAACGATATCGGCTGGCGCAACAGCACCTTCGGCCTGAATATCGTCGACACCCGTGCCAGCCTGCTGTCCTCCGAGAAGCTGATCAGCGGCGACAAATACACCTTTATCCGCAACGCCTACTTGCAGAATCGCGAGTTCAAGGTCAAGGATGGCAAGGTTGTAGACGACTTTTAAGCCTCGGGCTTAAATGAAAAAGGCGGCCCTCGGGTCGCCTTTTTCGTGGGCGGGATTCGAGGTTTATCCGTGGGTTACGTCCTTACTTTAAGTCGCGGTTTTATACGTTCTTATAACTACCGGTGATTTGCGATGTAAAGACGCCCGGCGACCATCGGCATGAGCTTGAAACCCCTGGCGGATGGGAGTACCGTCTGCGCCTTAGAAGGGCACCTCTGCTTTACCTTTGTGCATGGGCAATATCCCGGCACTTTGTAGGACAGAGAGGCTAGAAAGCGAATCCAGTAGTAAGCCCGGCCATTGTCGAGCTGCCTACGCCAACCTAATTCTGGCGCCGTTTGCCCACATGCAAAAAACCAGTGCCACGCTGCTGATAATCGATGACGACGAAGTAGTGCGCGCGAGTCTCGCGGCCTATTTGGAAGACAGTGGCTTCAGCGTCCTGCAGGCCAGCAACGGCCTCCAGGGTCTCCAGGTGTTCGAGCGCGACAAGCCCGACCTGGTTATCTGCGACCTGCGCATGCCTCAGGTCGGCGGTCTTGAGCTGATCCGCCAGGTGACCGACATTGCCCCGCAGACGCCGGTGATCGTCGTGTCCGGTGCCGGCGTGATGAACGATGCCGTCGAGGCGTTGCGCCTGGGCGCCGCCGACTACCTGATCAAGCCCCTGGAAGACCTGGCCGTGCTGGAGCACTCGGTGCGCCGCGCCCTGGATCGTGCACGGTTGCTGCTGGAAAACCAGCGTTACCGTGAAAAGCTCGAAACCGCCAACCGCGAACTCGAAGCCAGCCTGAACCTGCTCCAGGAAGACCAGAACGCCGGTCGCCAGGTGCAGATGAACATGTTGCCGGTGAGCCCGTGGAGCATCGACGAATTCAAGTTTGCCCACCAGATCATCCCGTCGTTGTACCTGTCGGGTGATTTTGTCGACTACTTCCGCGTTGACGAGCGGCGTGTCGCGTTCTACCTGGCCGACGTTTCCGGCCACGGCGCCTCCTCGGCATTCGTGACCGTGTTGTTGAAATTCATGACCACACGGCTGTTGTTCGAATCCAAGCGCAGTGGCACCTTGCCGGAGTTCACCCCTTCGCAAGTGCTGGGCCACATCAACCGGGGCCTGATCAGCTGCAAGCTGGGCAAGCACGTGACGATGGTCGGCGGCGTGATTGATGAAGAAACGGGTCTTTTGACCTACAGCATTGGCGGTCACCTGCCATTGCCGGTTTTATACACTCCAGACAGTGTGCGCTACCTGGAAGGGCGTGGTTTGCCAGTGGGCTTGTTCAATGAAGCCACCTACGAAGACCACATCCTGGAACTGCCGCCGACGTTCAGCCTGACGCTGATGTCTGACGGTATCCTGGACCTTTTGCCAGAGCCTACACTCAAAGAGAAAGAAGCCGCCTTACCCCAACGGGTCAGGTCGGCGGGCGGCAGCCTGGATGGCCTGCGGCAGGTTTTTGGATTGGCCACGCTAGGGGAGATGCCGGATGATATCGCCCTATTGGTGTTGAGCAGGAATCTTTGATGAGTACCGGAAGAATCCAGTTCGCCGAGCAAGACGGGACTTTTGTCCTGAAGTTTGTCGGTGAAGTGCGCCTGACCTTGTGTTCGGCGCTGGATGCGACGATTGAGCGGATTTTCACAGCCTTGAATTTCTCGGCGATCGTGATCGATCTGACCGAAACCCGCAGCATCGATAGCACCACCCTTGGGCTGTTGGCCAAGTTGTCCATTCTGTCTCGGCAGAAGGTCGGACTGCTGCCGACCGTCGTCACCACCCACGAAGACATCACCCGTCTGTTGCAGTCCATGGGCTTCGATCAGGTGTTCAACATCGTTGACCGCCCGATCCCGTGCCCGGAATGCCTGACCGACCTGCCGTCCCAGGACCAGTCCGAGGAAGTGGTACGGGTCAAGGTGCTGGAGGCCCACAAGATCCTGATGGGCTTGAACGACTCCAACCGCGAGGCGTTCCACGGCCTGGTGAATGCGCTGGAACGGCATTGAGTTTATAGCTGCCTCTTTTAAAAAAGAGCCAGGCACGAAAAAGGGCGGTACCCGCGAGGGTACCGCCCTTTTTGCCGTCGCCCGTTTTTAGAGCTTGGCGGTCAACAGCGCTTCGAGTTTTTCCTGGTCGCGGGCGAACTGACGAATGCCCTCGGCCAGTTTCTCGGTGGCCATCGCATCTTCGTTGGATTCCCAACGGAACTGCGCTTCGGTCAAGTGCACACGCGCTTCGCCCGCGTGGCCTGGCGCCAGCTTGCGCTCCAGCTTGCCGTCGTCGGCGGCCAGTTTTTCCAGCAAGTCCGGGCTGATGGTCAGGCGGTCGCAACCGGCGAGCTCTTCGATCTGGCTCAGGTTACGGAAGCTCGCACCCATCACCACGGTCTTGTAGCCATTGGCCTTGTAGTAGTTGTAGATGCGCGTCACCGACTGCACGCCCGGATCATCGGAACCGGTGTAGTCGTTGCCGTTGGCCTTCTTGTACCAGTCGTAGATACGGCCCACGAACGGCGAAATCAGGAACACGCCGGCTTCAGCGCAAGCCACGGCCTGGGCGAAGGAGAACAGCAGGGTCAGGTTGGTCTGGATGCCTTCCTTTTCCAGTTGCTCGGCAGCGCGGATGCCTTCCCAGGTGGAAGCGATCTTGATCAGCACACGGTCGCGGCCAATGCCGGCCTTGTCGTACAGGTCGATCAGACGGTGCGCGCGCTTGAGTACGGCGTCGGTGTCGAACGACAGGCGGGCATCCACCTCAGTGGAAATGCGGCCGGGCACCACTTTGAGGATTTCCTGGCCGACGGCGACCGCGAAACGGTCGCTGGCCAGGCCTACGTCACCGTTGCAGTCGGCAACAGCCTCGTCCAGCAGCTTGGCGTAGCCTGGGATCGACGCGGCCTTGAGCAGCAGGGAAGGGTTGGTAGTGGCGTCTTGCGGCTTGAGCTTGGCGAGGGTAGAAAAATCGCCGGTATCGGCTACTACAGTGGTGAATTGCTTGAGTTGTTCCAGCTTGGAAGTCATGGGCGTGCTCTGTCCTGTGGGTCTGATGACATTACCCGAGCGCTGACAGCCGCTCAAGGGCGCAAATGCATTCGATCGTTTGCGAGGGCAACAACCTGAAAACAGCCGTTTGAATCACCGGCCACTGCTGAATAGGAGGCCAAAACAGCCGGCAGGTTCAACCCGACTGCCCGATGACCACCCCGCTAAACTGTGGGAGCTGGCTTGCCTGCGATGAGGCCCCAGTCCTCCTGACACACCCCCACCCAAAATGTGGGAGCGGGCTTGCTCGCGAAAGCGTCGTGTCAGCCGCCAGATAAACCCACTGACACCCAACTCACCGCCCCTCCAACAACTCCCCCGCCTTATCCAGCAACGCCAGTGGATCAGTGGCCTTATGAATATCCACCGACAACAACTGCCGAAACTTGCGCGCCCCCGGAAAACCCGTCCCCAGCCCCAGAACATGGCGGGTGATGTGGTGCATTGATCCGCCTGTCGCCAGGTGCTCGGCTATATAAGGGCGTAACTGCGCCAACGCCTCGGCGCGCGTGATCACCGGCGCAGTGCTGCCAAACAGCTGTTGATCCACCTCGGCCAGCAAATACGGATTGTGATAAGCCTCACGGCCCAGCATCACGCCGTCGAACGTCTGCAAATGCTCCTGGCACTGCTCCAGCGTCTTGATCCCGCCGTTGAGAATGATCTCAAGCTCCGGGAAATCCTGCTTCAACTGCGCCGCCACGTCGTAGCGCAATGGCGGAATGTCCCGATTCTCCTTCGGTGACAGACCTTCCAGGATGGCGATTCGCGCATGCACGGTGAAACTGGTGCAGCCTGCGTTTTTCACCTGGCCGACGAAATCGCACAGCTCAGCGTAACTGTCCCGGCCATTGATACCGATGCGGTGCTTTACCGTTACCGGGATCGACACCGCGTCCTGCATGGCCTTTACGCAATCCGCCACCAACGCAGGGTGTGCCATCAGGATCGCGCCGATCATGTTGTTTTGCACCCGGTCGCTGGGGCAGCCGACATTGAGGTTCACCTCGTCGTAACCGGCGTCCTGGGCCATACGGGCGCAGGCGGCCAGGTCGGCAGGAACGCTACCGCCCAACTGCAACGCAAGCGGATGCTCGGCCTCGTTGTGGCGCAGGAAGCGTTCGTGGTCGCCGTGGAGGATTGCGCCGGTGGTCACCATCTCGGTGTAGAGGAGGGCGTTTTTGGACAGTAGGCGCAGGAAGAAGCGGCAGTGTCTGTCCGTCCAATCCATCATCGGCGCAACGCTGAACCGGCGGGAGAAGGATTGGGGTGACGCGGTAGTTAGGGACATTGGAAAATCTGAATGGATGGGGCTGAGGGAAGAGTTTATCAGGAACGGGCTTGTATAAGGCTGTAGGGCTCTCCCCTGGGGAGCACGCTAAAGCCAGATCGGCACAATGGACACGACCAGCAACGCCCCCAGCATCATGTTTAAAACACGCCATTGCCGTTCACTCTTCAACTGCCGTGACAGCGCCAGGCCGGCACCACACCACAGCGCCAGCGAGCACATGCAGGACACGCCAAACACCAGGCTCAGCAGCAGCGCCAGTGACGCAGGCCCTGGTGTCAGTGAAGCGAATGAGGCAGCAGCGCTGAGCGTCATCGCCCAGCCTTTGGGGTTTTGCAGGAGCATCCAGATGCCGGTAAGGAAACTCGCTGGCCTTTCGCTGATCGCTGCGCTGCCCGGTTTTCCTCGTTTTGCGATTTGCCAGGCGAGCCACAACAGATAAGCAGAGCCCACCAGTTTCATTCCCAGTTGCAGCGATGGCGCCGCCAGGATCAGGCTGCCCAGACCGCCAGCCGCCGCGACGGCCATGAGCGCCAAGCCGAACGAGATGCCCGCCAGTAATGGAAGTGAGCGCACCCAACCGAAGTTTGCGCCGGATGCCGTTGCCAAGGTGGTCGCGCCGCCGGGGCTGAAGGTGGCGACCATAACGAAGAGCAGAAGCGGGAGGATTGATCCGAACATGACGAGTTTCCTTAAGTGGTCTCGACTTAATAGCCTGTTGCCCGGTAGCATTAAAGCTAATGTTTATAATGCTATAAATTAGGGTTGCTAATGCCATGCAGACACTCGACCTGATACTCCTGCGCAGCTTCGTCGTCGTCGCTGAGCAACGCAGCATGACGGTGGCTGCTCAGCATCTGCATGTGAGCCAGGGAGCGGTCAGCCAACAGATTAGGCGATTGGAGGAAGTGCTGGGCGGGACGTTGTTCGTACGTGACCGTCGTGGCATTCGCCTGGCGCCTCTCGGTGAGCGCTTGTTTACCAAGGCCCAGCAAATGCTCGCGTTGAATCAGCAAATTTGGGCAGACGTGAAGGGCAGCGCGCTCGAGGGGCGGGTGCGCCTGGGCGTACCTTACGATCTTGCGGGCGAGTGGATTGCGCCGATACTCAAGGCGTTTGTCGAGGCGAATGGGCAGGTGGATTTGTCACTCACCTGTGGCTCGTCGCTGGAGCTGAAAGCCGAGGTCAGCAAAGGCTCATTGGACTTGGCCATTATCGAAGAAGCGGCCGGTGGTGCCAGCGGTGAATGCCTGTCGATCGATCGTTTGGTATGGGTTGGCGCCAAGGGGGGACGGCTTTCCTGAATACGCCGTTGGCGATCTCGCTGGTCGCCGAGACGTGTGCCTTTCGTGAGTCAGTGATCACGGCCCTGCAAGGCCAGGATCGACAATGGAAGATGGTCTTTGATAACGGCAATCTTGAGACAACACGCGCGATGGTCGGCGGCGATCTGGCGGTGTCGGCCTGGCTGAAGTCGGCAGTGCCCCCGGTTTGGAAGTTCTGCCTGCGCAGGCGCAGTTGCCGGAGTTGCCGCCGTTTGCGATTTCGCTGCTGAGATCAAAAGGGACGGCGAGTGCTGCAGCTGTGGAGCTTGTCCGGCATATTCATGAGCATCTTGATCAATTGTGAATGGGGGATCGGTTAAACGGAGGCAGCCTGAACCAGCGCTGTCCCCCTGAAAAGTTTCATCATTCCCAACGCCTTTGAGGTTTACGATCCTCGCTAAGAGAGGACCCCCGCGCCTCCAGCCCACAGGGAACTGAAAAAATGATCGCGAACCTCGTCAAAGTTGTGATGATCGCCGGCGCGTTGCTGTTGAGCGCGTGTTCGTCGGGTTCTTCAGGGGTGAGCAGTGACCCTTGTTTTTCTGGGGGATGCCAGGCGTTTGGTGACCACACCCCGGGCAAAGCCGCCAAGATGAGTTTTGGGGGCAATGGGCTTGGCAGTAGTTATGGGGAGTATGGTTCGGGGTTGATGCACGACGACTGATGGAGCGTTGGGCTGCTGCGCAGCCCGACGGGAGCAAGCTCCCTCGCCACTGGGGCGGGGGATGCATCGGAACAGTATCAGACCTGAACGTGGCCCGAGCCAAGGATCAGCCGTAGCCCCAGTGTGCCCATGACCACGCCAGCCGTGCGGTCAAACCAATGCTTGGACCGCAGGTACAGCGCGCGCGGGCGCTCGGATGAGAAGGCCAGCGCAACCACGGTGTACCAACCTGCTTCGATGGCGAAGATCGCCGGCAGCAACACGGCAAATGTCCAGGCTGGCGGATCAGCGGGCAAAAACGCTGCAAAAATACTCCCATACACAATCGCCGCTTTCGGATTGCTCAATTGGGTAACCGCTGCGAGGGAGAACGATTTGCGCACGCTCTGCGGTCGCCCATCCGCGGTGGTCGGCACAACAATCGGGCTTTTCGCCGAGCGCCATAGCTGCACGGCGATCCACACAAGGTAGGCGCCGCCCAGTATCTTCAGAATCACGTACAACCATTGCGCCTGGGCCAACAGGGTTTGCAGGCCGAGCAGGCCAAGCCCGCCATACACCACGCCACCCACGCCCATACCCATCGCCGCCGCGAGTGCATCACGGCGGGAGAGGGCGATGGCCGTACGGGTGACGAAGACGAAGCTGAGGCCAGGGCTGGCGGCGCCTACGGCGATAGCGCCGAGGATGCTGATAAGGGGGAGTGTGATGTCCATGGGGGCCCTTGTTTTTATAAGTGATGGAAGGGGCCGGGTTGTCGGTCAACCAGCGGCCTATCCATAACATAACGCTTGCAGCCCGGTGTTTATTCCTCGGGTTTAGTGCCCGCCCTTCATACGCCGTGCGATCAGGTAAATACCCAACCCAACCAGCGCCGTAGCCGCGCCAATATAGCCCGTGCTTGTCCACCCATACCCCGCTGTAATCGCCATCCCACCCAACCACGGGCCTAGCGCATTCGCCAGGTTGAACGCCGCGTGGTTGGACGCCGCCGCCAGGCTCGGCGCTTCATGAGCAATGTCCATCAAGCGGATTTGCAGCGGCGCGGCCATGGCGATCATGGTCCCGACCAGGCCGATGCCCAGCAGGACGCTCCACAGCGAGCTGGCGGCGAAGGTGAAGAAAATCAGCACGGCCATCGACCACACCATAATCCAGCCCACGGCGCGAAATTGCAGGCGATCAAACAGCTTGCCGCCGGCGATGTTGCCGATGATGCCGCCTACGCCAAACGCGGCCAGACCGAATGGAATCCACTGTGGCGAGACTTTGGTCACTTCGAGCATGGTCGGCGCCAGGTAGCTGAACACGCAGAACATCCCGGCAAAACCAATAGCGCCAATCGACAGCGCCATCCACACCTGGGGTTTGGTGAAAGCGCGCAGTTCTTTTCGCGGGTCGCTGCGGGGTTCGTCGTGGCGATCCGGTACGAATTGCCAGACCAGCGCGATGGTGCACACGGCGATGGCGCTGACCAGCGCGAACGCCGAGCGCCAGCCCAGGTGTTGGCCGAGGAAGGTGGCGATGGGGTTGCCGAGCAGCATGGCCAGGGTCAGGCCCATCATCACGCGGGCCACGGCGCCGGCGCGTTTGTCGTTGGGCACCATGCTGGAGGCGACCACGGCGGCAATACCGAAGTAGGCGCCATGGGGCAGCCCGCTGATGAAGCGGAAGGCCACCAGCGAACCGAAAGTCGGGGTGAAGGCGGTGGCGAGGTTGCCCAGGGCATATAGGCCCATCAGCAACAGCAGCATGTGTTTGCGCAGCAGTTTGGCGCCGAGGATGGCCAGCAGCGGGGCGCCGACCATCACGCCCAACGCGTAGGCGCTGATGGCGTGGCCGACCTGGGGTTCACTCAAGTTCAAATTGTGGGCGATGTCGGGCATCAGGCCCATGATGGCGAATTCGCCGGTGCCGATCGCGAAGGCGCCCACGGCCATGGCAGCTTCCATTTTGGCGGCGCTGCGCGCGGGCAGCACGTGCCCGGGTGTTTGCTGGATAGTCATGGGTAACTCTGTTTGGATGAAGTGCACGAAGGACCGTCGCCGATGCTACGCAAGCAGCGGCGAAGGTGTCTAGAACAGCCTTTTGCCGCAGAGTTCAGTTTCATCAAACGGCCTGTGACGCCACGTCGCGCCCGTCAGGCTTGACACTGCCGCGTTAAAACCCGCGATTTAGAGCTGTCAATTGGCCAAACAGCGCATACCGGCCGTTTGCCGTGATATTCTGCGCGCCGTCTTGGTCTAGTCTTTCTCCGGTGCGTACACCCGTATACGTCCCGGCGGTTGGCTGTCGCCCAGGTAGCTGAAGCCAATAATGATAAGAAGTCAGCGCAGAAGGGACATAAAAGTGAGGTCGATACGTCGGCCTTGTGTGCCCACCCTGCGGTCCCCGAATGAATGTGCAAACCCCGCGGTGCGTTGCCTGGCGCAGCGTGATTGAGGGTTGCCCATGATCAGGGGCAGTGGGGCGGATGGCGTTCTATCATAGGTGCTACTGATGTTTAAAAAAGTAAACACTGCCCTGCTGGGGCTGGCTTTGTCGATGGGGATCACCTCCGTTCACGCGGAAGAGGCAAAGAAAGTCGATGTGCTGCTGATCGGCGGCGGCATCATGAGTGCGACCCTGGGTGTGTGGCTCAACGAGCTGCAACCGGACTGGTCGATGGAGATGGTCGAGCGCCTGGATGGCGTGGCCGAAGAAAGCTCCAACGGCTGGAACAATGCCGGTACCGGTCACTCGGCCCTGGCTGAGCTGAACTACACCCCGGAAGACAAGAACGGCAACGTTGAAATCCCGAAAGCGGTCGAGATCAACGAAGCGTTCCAGATCTCCCGTCAGTTCTGGTCCTGGCAGGTTCAGCAGGGCGTCCTGAAGAACCCGCGTTCGTTCATCAACTCCACACCGCACATGAGCTTTGTGTGGGGCGATGACAACATCAAGTTCCTGAAGAAGCGTTATGAAGCGCTGCAGGCGAGCCCGCTGTTCGCCGGCATGCAATACTCCGAAGACCCGGTGCAGATCAAGAAATGGGTCCCGCTGATGATGGAAGGGCGTGACCCGAACCAGAAAATCGCGGCCACCTGGACCCCGATCGGTACCGACGTGAACTTCGGCGAGATCACCCGCCAGTTCGTCGCTCACCTGCAAACTACGCCGAAGTTCGACCTGAAACTGTCGAGCGAAGTGCAGGACATCACCAAGAACGCCGATGGCACCTGGCGTGTCAGCTACAAAAACCTGAAAGACGGCACCAAGACTGAAACCGACGCCAAGTTCGTGTTCATCGGCGCCGGCGGCGGTGCACTGCACCTGCTGCAGAAGTCGGGCATTCCTGAAGCCAAGGAATACGCCGGTTTCCCTGTGGGCGGTTCGTTCCTGGTGACCGATAACCCAACGATTGCCGAGCAGCACCTGGCCAAGGCCTACGGTAAAGCTTCCGTTGGCGCACCGCCGATGTCGGTTCCGCACCTGGACACCCGCGTGCTGGATGGCAAGCGCGTGATTCTGTTTGGCCCATTCGCCACCTTCTCGACCAAGTTCCTGAAAGAAGGCTCGTACCTGGACCTGCTGACCAGCACCACCACCCACAACATCTGGCCAATGACCAAAGTCGGTATCCGCGAATACCCACTGGTCGAGTACCTCGCCGGCCAACTGATGCTGTCGGATGACGACCGCTTCAAGGCGCTGCAAGAGTACTTCCCGAACGCCAAGAAAGAAGACTGGCGCCTGTGGCAAGCCGGTCAGCGCGTGCAGATCATCAAGCGTGACGAAGAGCAGGGCGGCGTCCTGAAACTTGGTACCGAAGTGGTCAGCTCCGCCGACAACACCATTGCAGGCCTGTTGGGTGCATCGCCAGGCGCGTCCACCGCGGCTCCGATCATGCTGACCGTGCTGCAGAAAGTGTTCAAGGAACAGGTTGCGTCCCCGGCCTGGCAGGAAAAGCTGCACCAGATCGTGCCGAGCTACGGCACCAAGCTGAACGACAGCCCTGAAGCTGTGGCTAAAGAATGGGCCTACACCGCCAACATTCTGCAGCTGACGCCTCCACCAGCGATTCCGCAGCTGACTGCGCCTAAAGCCACCGAGGCTGCCAAGCCTGCGGCTGAGCCAAGCAAGCCCGCTTCTGACCTCGCACTGTAAGACGTGGGTGAGGTCCTGACTCAGGACCCCGCCGATGTGAAAAGCCCGCTGAACCGGTAACGGTCAGCGGGCTTTTTGTTGGCTGCGGATCAAGCGTCTTCAGTCCGGTTCACGTCCAGGTAGGGCTGGATATCCACGGCATCAATCAACTCGTCGGGCAAGTAACGCCTGGCGTACTCAAGGTAGATGCCCGAGCGCAGGAACAGGTCGAAAATCTCCGGGTCGATGTGCTGGTCTTTTTTCATGCCCACCATGATCTTGATCGCCTCGGATAACGTCTTGCCCTTTTTGTAGGGACGGTCGGCGGCGGTCAATGCCTCGAAGATGTCCGCGATCCCCATCATGCGTGCCGGCCAGCTCATTTGCTCGCGGGTGAGGCGTTTCGGGTAGCCGTTGCCGTCCATTTTTTCATGATGGCCGCCGGCTATTTCCGGGACGTCCTGGAGGTGGCGCGGGAACGGCAGTTTTTCCAGCATGCTGATGGTCTGGATGATGTGTTCGTTGATCTTGTAGCGCTCTTCTTCGGTCAGGGTGCCGCGGCCGATACACAGGTTGTAAAGCTCCCCGCGGTTGTAGAGGTGTTCCGGGACCTTGACCTTGAAGCCGTAGGGATTGTCGTCACCCAGGGTGTCGCGGCTGCTGCGCGGGAACAGGTGGTCGGGACGATCGGCCAGCAAGGGCTCCATCACCGGAAGCGCTGCCTCGGCCGAGCGTTGTTTGCGGGCAGTTTCATCGTTGGAAATGCCGATACGATCCGACAGTGTCCGCCGCCACGTGCAGGTGGCCAGTTTCTGCATGCGTTCGACGCGGTCCGGCGCCATGAACTCTCCGCCGATATTGGATTGGGCAACAAAGGCGAAATCGTCATCCAGTTGCGCGAGTTTTTCAGTCAGTTCGGTGTGCAGTGTTTCGGTAGGGCCGCCGGCAGCGATACCCTTCCAGTAATCGAGTTCGGCGTCGCGCTTGAGCACCTCGAAGCGCATCCGCACTTCATGGATGCGGTCGTACAGCGTTTCAAGTTTGGTGGCTTTATCCACCACGTATTCGGGCGTGGTGACTTTGCCGCAGTCGTGCAGCCACGCCGCGATATGCAACGCCTCCCATTGCTCTTCATTGAGTGCGAAATCCTTGAGTGGCCCGTCTTTTTCATTGCAGGCCGCGTGCGCAAGCATCTTGGTCAGCTCGGGTACGCGCTGGCAGTGGCCGCCGGTGTAGGGACTCTTGGCATCGATCGCGCCGGCAATCAGTTGGATAAACGACTCCAGTAAAGTCTTCTGCTCGTCGATCAGGTGTTGGGTGTTAAGGGCGATGGCGGCGGTGCTCGACAGTGCTTCGACGAAGGCCATGAGCGAGGGCGTCAGTCGGCGTTCGTTCTCGTCTACCAGCAACACGAGGGCGCCCAGTAACAGGCCACTCCGGTCCTTCAGCGGTAAAGCCCAAAGCGTCAGTGACGTCTGGATATCCCCCAGAAAACCAAAGTGAGTCTGCAGTTGTTCCCGGCTTAACCGCTCAGGCTTGGCCTGTGGCGTATTGAGCGCCCGTACCAGCGGGTGGCTCGGGTTATCGGCCAGTTCAATCGGCTTATCCCCGGCTGTTTCCTGTAACTCATTGCCCCAACGCACTCGCGCCACTTTCAAGTGGCTGGCATTGGCATCAGCCAGATAGATCAGGCCGCCTTTAGCCCCGGTGGTCCCTTGCATTTCCATCAACAAACGCGCCAGCAGGTTCTGGAAGTTAGTCTCGCTGGACAGCACTCTCGAGAGCTCCAGAAAGTGCTGAATGGTGGATTTCATACTGTCCATGGCGTGCGCCAGGTCGATGACTTCGGCGATGTTCGATTTAACCGGGGCGGAGGCCTCGAAGTTGAATTGTTCTATCTGTGTGGCTTGGCGGGTCAACGCCGCCAACGGCCGGGATGCCGCCCGGGACATTGCCAGGGCCACAAGGATGCTCACGGCCAGAAACGCCAGGGAGATGAACAAGCCGTGATTGCGGGTGGCTATGGCACTGGCCATCAGCTCCCGATACGGCGTGGTCATCCATAACGAAAGGTTTTGCGTACCCGCCAACGGCAGTTCAACACGCATGCCTTGCCATTCGCCATCGGCAGTACTGAGGCTCAATTGGTCGTTGTGCTGTGCGGTGGCTGCTGCCACAAATTGTCGAGTCACTGGCAGGCTCAGTTCATCAAGATGCGCCAGGCGATTTTCACCCTTCCCGGTGGCGATCAGCCGCGAGCCTTTTTCAGAACTGATCACCTCGTTTTTTGTATTGAGTACGGTCAGGTGTGAACCCGGGGTTATTTTGGTCGACAGCAACAGTTGGTCGATCGAGTGCAGGCTGATATCGATGCCAGCCACCCCGGCACCATTTTGCGTAGGCTGAGCAAAACTGACGCCCACCTCCTCGGTTCCAAAAAACGGGTAGGGTGGTGTGACAAATAAGGTTCCTGCGGATTTCGCGCCTGTGTACCAGCTGCGTGTACGGGGATCGAACTGATTGGTGGGGTCGGGCCGGCGCTCCATGACGGACAGGTTGGCATTCAGATAAAGGTACTCGCCGACGGGTCTGCCACCCTGTGCCTGTATGTTCTGCAGGGTCCAGGCGGTACCCGGTGGCGGCGCAAGCGTGGGGTCCTGTGTCGGGTTTTCATTCCCGCGGAACAACATGAAAAAGTCGCCATTGCCATACCCCATGTAAACACCCCGGACCGCCGGCTGCGCCTTCAGCATCGTCACCAGAAACGGGAGGCTGTCGAGGCGTGCATCCAGTGTGGTGGCGCTCATCAGCCGTTGCTGTGACAGCAGGCCAACGGTGAGTTCGGCGGGCCCATACAGGCTTTGCAGCTCTTTGAGGGTGAGTTGCCCGGCGATCTCAAAGCGCGAGCGCGCTTCATCGGCCATGAACCGCTTGGTCTGGAGGAATTGATAGCTGAGGTTGATCAGTGCAAAGATCAGCAGCAACCCGACGAACAGGTAGGAAATATGCACGTAAAGGGGGACGCGACGAGATGGCATTTTGCAGCAACCCTTCGAAATTGCTCGTCGTGTGACTATAGGTCGTATTTGCGGGGCCAGGAGTGCGTGGAGGCCCGCCGAACCGAGAACGGCCGGCGGCCTTTTTCCAGGATTTAGCGTTTGGGCGGTGCCACGGGCGGCAACTCGACCTCCCGTTCTGCTGCCGCCAAGGCCGCTTTCAGTCCCTCTTTATCCAGCGCAACACAGTACGCAGGCTTGGCGCGTTCAAACCGCCAGCTTTCATCCAGCCCGCCGGCGTCCACCGCGTCGAAGCCAAACTCGTCCAGCAAGGCAATCACGTGCGCCTTGGCGACCGGATCATCCGCCGCCACCGGGAGCGCACGCCGGTCGGGTGCGCCGCGGCTGCGGGCATCCTGGGTCAACTCAGGCGCACGGATGGCGTTGAACGCCTTCACCACTGTCGACTGCGACAGGTGCTCGGCCACCAGCCGGCTGGTGGTGGTTTCAAAACGGTCGAGCACAGGAATGCGCCCATCGCGATCCGGGTAGTAGTTGTTGGCATCCATCACGATTTTGCCTTCCAGCCACTGCGCCGGCACGCTGGGGTAATGCTCGAACGGAATGGCCAGCAGCACCAGTTCGCCAAATTCAGCCGCTTCCTGCGCCGTGCCCACTTGAACGCCACGAATGCCGCTCACCACGCTGCTCATCGTCTGGGGGCCACGGGAGTTGCTCAACATCACTTCATGGCCGGCTGCCAATGCCAATTGCGCAACGGCACGTCCGATAAAGCCTGCTCCGATGATGCCAATGTTCATGTCGGTGCTCCTGAATTGAGAGAGTGGTTATGATGATTGGCTACTGGATGAGGATAAATGGCCGTTCTGGGCTTGGTGTTGTTACTGGGAGTGGTGAATGATGGACCGCCTTTCAAGCATGAGTGCCTTTGTGATGGCTGCCGAGCTGGGTTCTTACGCCCGTGCGGCGGAGCGCTTGAGCATGTCGCCGCAGATGGTGGCCAAGCATGTGACGGCCCTGGAGCAGCGGCTGGGTGCCCGCTTGCTCAACCGCACCACCCGTCGGCAAAGCCTGACGGAGCTGGGAAGCGCGTACTACGAGCGCTGCAAACACATCCTCACAGAGGCTGAGGCGGCGGACTCCCTCGCCCAGATCATGCATGACACGCCGCGGGGCACGCTCAAGATCAGCGCCCCGGTGACCTTTGGCTCCTACAGCCTGATGCCATTGGTGACCGGGTTTTTACGGGACAACCCCGAGGTGGAAATCGACCTGCACCTGACCGACCGGTTTGTCGACCTGGTGGAGGAGGGCTACGAAGTGGCGTTCCGCATCGGCCCTCTGGCGAACAGCAGCCTCACCGGCCGGCCGCTGCAGCCCTACCGCCTGGTGGTCTGCGCGGCACCAAAATACCTGGCCGAGCGCGGCACGCCGCTGATTCCTGCAGACCTTGAACACCACGAATGCCTGGGATACGCCTACTGGTCGCGCCCGGTCGATCGCGAATGGTCGTTCTACCAGGGCGCCGTCTTGCACAAGGCGCAGGTCACCAGTCGCCTGCACGTGAATGAGAGTCGGGCCTTGATGACTGCGGCGCTGGATGGTTTTGGCATTGTGCTGGGGCCTGAGGATTTTTTACGCTCGGCCCTGAAACGCGGCGAACTGGTGCGCGTGCTGCCGGAATTTGAAGCGCCAAGCCGACAGATGCATTTGCTTTACACCGCGAACCGCCAGCGCACCGCCAAGCTGCGGCAATTCATCGATGCGGTACTGCTGCGTTTCGGCCCGGCCTAGACGCTGAAGCCGGTTTTGACCTGCTCATACACATGCAGCGCCAACAGGTTGCTGCTGTCGCAAAGCAGGTACAGGTGATGCACCGGCAAAGGGGGCAATTCAACCCCCGCAATCTCCCGCGTCAATCCCTTGCCCATCCGGCTTTCTTCTACCAACCCCACCGCCATGCCACTGCGGATGCACGCTTCAACGGCGGGTGAGCTGGCGCTTTCCAACAGCACGCGATAGTAAGTGCCGTGCTCCTTCAGCGCCCGAATCGCCGCGGCACGATAAGGGCAGCCGGTCAGTTGCACGGCAATCGGCAACGGCGCCTGCGATGGATAGCTGAAGTGTTCGGCGGCGACCCACAACGGCTGGATCTCTCCCAGGCGCTCGCCTTGTTCCAACGGCTGGGCGCTGACAATCAGGGCCAGATCCAGCTGCTGGCTGCTGAACAAGGTGAACAGTTCGCCGCTGGAGCGTGCTTCCACCTCCAATTCCAGCAGTGGGTTGTCGGCGACCAGGCGGGGCAGGAAGTCCTGCATGAAATCCGGCGCGTACGAGTCAGGCAGGCCCAGGCGGATTTTGCCCTGCATGCGTTGCGGTGTGAGGGATGCCAGCAAGCGGTCATGGCTCTTGAGGAATTCGGTGGTTTCACCCAGGAGTTTCCTGCCGTACATGGTCAGCTCAACCCCTTGGTTGCTGCGGTTGAACAGGCGTTGGCCGACCTGGTCTTCGAGTTTTTGAATCTGGGTGGTCACGGTCGAGGCACTGCGGTGTACGTGGTTGGCGGCTTCGTTGAATCGCTGGAAGCGGGCCACCGCGTGGAAGGTGCGCAACAGGTCGATGTTCAGTTGCTTGCTCATAATTCCACTTTTATGGATTAGTAGTGCGGCTTATTCAAATATACAGAATCATGCGCAGCACTTAGCCTTTCGGTCAATCACGCGAACCGGAGGCTCAATGAAGCGATCGACCTTAGGGCTGCTGCTGTTACAGACAGTCTTCGTGCTGTCGTGGAGTTCGGGCTTTATCGGCGCGAAATTGGCGGCCCGGAGTGATGGGGTGTTCAACGTGCTGTTCTGGCGTTTTTTGCTGGTGTCTGTGTGCCTGGCGCTGTTTTTGAACGTGCGGCTGCTGAAGGTTTCCCGGGCCCGGATCCGCCATCACGCGGTGGTCGGTTTTCTCTCGCAGTTTCTCTATTTGACCTGTGTCTATGTGGCGATCCAGAACGGATTGCCGCCGGGGATTGCGGCGATCATCGCGGCCTTGCAACCGTTGATGACGGCGGCTTTGTCATCGGGCAGCGTGAACGAGCGCAGTGGCGGTTGGCAGTGGCTGGGGTTGATGATCGGTTTTGCCGGCGTATCGATTGTGATCTCGGGGCAATACCGCAACAGCGGGGCCGACGTCGGGTGGATCATGTACTTATTGCCCCTGGTGTCGGCACTGGGGCTGACATTGGCCACGCTGTATGAACGACGGTCTGCCCAGGCCCAGTCCGGCGACCTTGCCCTGGCGTTGTTTATCCAGTCTTTATTGACCTTGATCGGCTTTGCCGCCGCAGTGTTATACACCGACACGCTGAGCATTCCCCGGGCTCCCGACGTGTTGATCTCCATCATTTGGCTGACGGTGTTTTCTACCTTCCTGGCTTACCTGAGCCTGTGGATGTTGTTGCGGGTGATGACGGCCACCCACGTGGCGGCGCTGGTGTACCTGGAGCCACCCGTGACATTGGTATGGGCCGCGCTGATGTTTGGCGACGTGATTTATGCATCCACGTATATAGGGATCGCCGTGGTGGTGGCAGGGCTGATTCTGGTGCGTCTGAAACAACCGGCCGCAGCGTGTACTTCTTGAAAAGGTCAGTTTTTCTTTACCTGCCGTCTGCCCGCGGGTTCAGCAACCTGACAGTTGGCACCTGTTAAAAAGTCTTATAGCCAAGCAGGAGCGCGGCTGGAACAAGGGGGCATTTTTTACTGGTGTAAACGCTGGGCGGTGACGCCCGAGGATTCTGTATGTTGTTACGTTATGCGGCATTGGCGGCCCTGGTCGTCGCGGCTTCCGGGTGTGTAGAGGAGCGGGTCGTGCATGATCGACGACCGGTGCAGCGTGAATATGTAGAAGTCGTGGCGCCGCAACCGCCACCGGTGCAGGTCATCGAGGTCGAGCCTGAAGGGCGGCCAGGCTACCTGTGGTCGCGCGGTTACTGGCGTTGGGAAGGCGGGCGTTATGTGGCGGTGCATGGTCACTGGGAGCCGGAGCGTCCAGGCTATCGCTACGTGCATCCGCATTGGGTACAGCGCAGTGATGGCTATCACTGGCAGGGCGGTGGTTGGGTTCGCTGACCGTATTTGCGTGGCTTAAATCGGCTTCTTCGTACCCAGAAGCCGAACTTCCCTGAGCAGCGCCGCGCCCAACTGGCCGGTGCCCAGCTCCTTGTAACCGACCGCTTTTACATCGCCGTTCTCTTCCGCCTGGATGAGGATCACCGGTGTTTCCTTGCCTGTGCCTTCGTCGACATGCATCGCGTATTGCGGGATATCCAGCTTGATCGGCGTGCCTGCCGCCTGGCCTTTCACATTGATCAGAAACGCCGCACAACCGGTATCCACATCCTGGCTGGTGGCGGAGCGGCCGCTGACGAAGCAGGTGGAGGGCAGGTCGGGCCAGGTGATGGCTTCGGCAAGGGCGAGGGAGGGCATCAGCGTCAGGAAAAGTAGCGGAAGTTCGCGCATTTTGGTTCTTCCAGATTTGGGTCAGTAGTCATGCCTATGACGTGGATAGGCCAAAGGTTACGCGAACCGTGAAAGAGAGTTCCAGCCAGCCAGGAGGATTTTGATGCCTGCTTGGCGCAGGCTTGTGTCATCTGATCAATGCTGATCGGTTTGTCGGGGCAACGAATCAGACCTTTCAGCGCTTGAACGCTGACTGTTGTTAGTTGAGGCTCAGGTTTGTTGTTCATGAGTCAGGTCCCTTGGGCAAATTTTTGGATGCGCTGAGTGGCGCTAGGCGGTAAAAAGATAGCCCAACCGCGTTCTTCCCGGCATCGAATACTGATGCTCAAAGAGATACAACATATGACCGACCGCCACCTCATCATCCCCACCTCCATGCAGCCCATCGTCGAGCGCGCCGGCTACGTGCCGGCCGTAAAAGTCGGCAAGACGTTGTACTGCGCAGGCCAGGTCGGCCGCACGGAAAACCTGGAAGTCATCACCGACCCCGAGGCGCAATTCATCGCCGCCTGGGAGAGCCTGCGGCTGGTATTGGAGGAGGGTGGATGTACCTTCGAAGACGTGGTCGACATGACCACTTACCACGTGAACCTGAGCGAGCACATGGCGGTTTTCCGTGAGGTGAAAAACCGCCTGTTCCCCCGAGGGTTGTGCGCCTGGACGGTCATTGGCGTATCAGAACTGGCCAATCCAGGCTTGCTGCTGGAGATCAAGTGCGTCGCGGTTCAGCGCTGACTCACTGCACCACGCGGTAGCACGGCACGTAGGCAGCGCCGCCCGGCAGTTTCATCCGGTGCTGCTCCACAAACGCTTTCAGCAACTCATCCAGCGGTTTCATGATCGCCGGGTCGCCATGAATCTCATACGGCCCGTTTTGCTCGATCAGGCGGATGCCCTTGTCCTTGACGTTGCCCGCCACGATCCCGGAGAACGCCCGGCGCAGGTTGGCCGCCAGTTCATGGGGTGGCAGGGCGTGGCTCAGTTGCAGGCTGGCCATGTTGGCGTGGGTCGGGTCGAACGGACGCTGGAAGCCTTCGTCGATCTTCAGCAGCCAGTTGAAGTGGAACGCGTCGTTGCGCTCGCGGCGGAACTGTTTGACCGCTTTCAAGCCGACGGTCATCTGCCGTGCCACTTCAGCCGGGTCGTCGATGATGATCTGGTAGTGGGCTTGAGCCGCTTCGCCGAGGGTGGCGCCGACAAACGCGTGCAGCTGTTGCAGGTACGGCGCGGCGTGTTTCGGCCCGGTGAGGATCACCGGGAACGGTACGTCGCGGTTGTCCGGGTGCATCAGGATGCCCAGCAGGTACAGGAACTCTTCAGCCGTGCCAGCGCCGCCCGGGAAGATGATGATGCCGTGGCCGACACGCACAAAGGCTTCGAGGCGTTTTTCGATGTCCGGCAAAATCACCAGCTCATTGACGATCGGGTTCGGTGCCTCGGCGGCGATGATCCCCGGCTCGGTCAGGCCCAGGTAGCGCCCGCCGGTAATGCGTTGCTTGGCGTGGGAAATGGTCGCGCCCTTCATCGGGCCTTTCATCACGCCGGGGCCGCAGCCGGTGCACACGTCGAGGCTGCGCAGGCCCAGTTCGTGGCCGACTTTCTTGGTGTATTTGTATTCTTCGGTATTGATCGAGTGCCCGCCCCAGCACACCACGATCTTCGGCTCCACGCCCGGGCGCAGGGTGCGGGCGTTGCGCAGCAGGTGGAACACGTAGTCGGTGATGCCCTGGGAGCTGCTCAGGTCGATGCGCTGGCTGTCCAGTTCGTTTTCGGTGTAGACGATGTCGCGCAGGGCGCTGAACAGCATTTCCCGGGTGCTGGCGATCATTTCGCCATCGACGAAGGCGTCGGCCGGGGCATTCAGCAGTTCGAGGCGCACGCCGCGGTCCTGCTGGTGGATGCGTACTTCGAAATCTTTGTAGGCGTCGAGGATGGTCTTGGCGTTGTCGATATGCGCGCCGGTGTTGAGGATGGCCAGGGCGCATTGACGGAAGAGGGTGTAGATGCTGCCGGTACCGGCTTCGCTCAGTTGCTGGACTTCACGTTGCGACAGCGTTTCAAGGCTGCCTTTAGGGCTTACGGAGGCATTGATGACTTGTCTTTGGGGCATTCTGATTCCCTGAAAGCACAGCCACCGGACCATGGAAGGCCAGTGGCTTGAGGATAGTGCGCGCCGTTTTCGGTCGCATTGGACTGGCATTTTCCCCGGCACTGGAGCCGAGCGCAAACACCGTCGCGCACCATCATGCCGCAGAAGTTACTGAATCAGCTTCCAGTTTTTGTAGAAAAACCGCCGCAAGGTAAAGACCGCTGCGGCAAAGCCGGCGATCAGGCCGTTCAGCACGGACGGCACCAGGGTTGGCCGCACGATATCGATGAACAGGCAGTAGCGCTTGGCGTCGTTCTTGTTGAAGGAGGCGTGCATCAGCGTGTCATCGAAGATAAACAGCGGGTCATCGTGCCAGTAGTGCTTGTGCTTGCCGACCTGAATGTAGACACCGTCGTGGTGCGGCGCCGGCGCCATGTTGTAGAGCACCCGGAACATCATGCGCAGCGGGCCGAAGTGAAACGAGGTGGAGCGGTTTTCATTGAATACCGACACGCCGATGGTTTTCACATAGGGCAGTTTTTCCCGCAGTTGCGGGATATCCAGGGTGGTTTCGATCGGGCGACCGTACCACTGGAAGAACAGCATGCCGCGCTTCTTCTCGGCCATGCGCTCATCCAGGTACTGGATGATTTCGTCCTTGTTGGCCATGGCGTCGTCGATCACCTTTTGCAGGTCTTCGCGCCAGGCCGCAGGCAAGTCGTTCATCTTGTACACGTGGCGATTGCGCTGGCTCAACAGGTCAAACAGCGTGTTGAAGGGGGCCAGCAGCCAGGTATTACGGCCATTGCCGATGAAATACTTCTTGATGGTCGGGCCGTCGTACAGGCCATTACGCAGGAAGTCATACAGCCCGCAGAACACTACCAGCAGCAGAAACACCAGGGTGGTTTTCGGGAAGCAATAGATGAACAGCAATACGCCAAGGACCCAGGCGGCGGACGCCAGGCGTTTGCGGATGACACTCTTACTCATGAAACTGGGCTCCATCGGACGGTTTTCGATTGCTTCAAAACCGTCCGCGATCGACTGGCAGGCCAGGCAAAGGAGTCAGTCAACCCGTAGGGCATCATGCCCGAGCTGAAACATATCGAAATAATATGGTCATGATAGGGTGTTATCGCGCTGAGGTGGCGTTTTAAATGCTGGAAATTTGTGAAGTCACTGCACAGTTTTTTACCGTTGTCCCTTTAAAACACCTCGGCTAATAGCCGGATCAGCAGTGTTGCGGATAGCATTTTGTGAACAGAAGATTTGCGACTATCGTGACGCTTCGGTTTTCCGGACGTCTATGAACCGTACGATTGACGCTGTAATGGCCACCATTGGCCTTCGGCACCTTGGAAGAGGCAGAAATTTTATGATCATCAAACCGCGGGTTCGTGGCTTTATCTGTGTGACCGCTCACCCGGTTGGCTGTGAAGCGAACGTCAAAGAGCAGATCGACTACGTGACCGAACACGGTGCCATTGAAGGCGGCCCGAAAAAGGTGCTGGTCCTCGGGGCTTCCACCGGCTACGGTCTGGCCGCGCGCATCAGCGCCGCCTTCGGCTGCGGCGCCGACACCCTGGGCGTGTTTTTTGAGAAAGAAGGCGAAGAAGGCAAGCTGAGCTCTGCCGGCTGGTACAACAGCGCCGCCTTCGAGAAGTTTGCACTGGAAAAAGGCCTGTACGCCAAGAGCATCAACGGCGATGCGTTCTCCGACGAGATCAAGCGCCTGACCATCGAAACCATCAAGAAAGACCTGGGCAAGATCGACCTGGTGGTCTACAGCCTGGCCGCGCCACGCCGTACCGACCCGCAAGGCGTGGTGCACAACTCCACCCTGAAGCCGATCGGCAAGGCCGTGACCCTGCGCGGTATCAACACCGACAAGGGCGTCGTGGTCGACACCACCCTTGAGCCGGCCACCCAGGAAGAAATCGACGGCACCGTGAAAGTCATGGGCGGCGAAGACTGGCAGCTGTGGATCGACGCCCTGCGTGACGCCGACGTATTGGCCGAAGGCGCCAAGACCACTGCGTTCACCTACCTTGGCGAGAAGCTGACCCAGGACATCTACTGGAACGGTTCCATCGGCGAGGCCAAGAAGGACCTGGACAAGAAAGTCCTGACCCTGCGCGAAAACCTCGCTGCACTGAAGGGCGACGCCCGTGTGTCGGTGCTCAAGGCCGTGGTGACCCAGGCCAGCTCGGCGATCCCGATCATGCCGCTGTACCTGTCGCTGCTGTTTAAAGTGATGAAAGAGCAGGGCACCCACGAAGGTTGCATCGAGCAGGTCTACGGCCTGTTCAAGGACAGCCTGTATGGCAAAGAGCCCAAGCTCGACGCCGACGGCCGCCTGCGCGCCGACCTCGCGGAACTTGAGCCGAAGGTTCAGGACGCCGTAGCCGCGCTGTGGAATCAGGTCTCTGACGACAACGTCAATGAGATCAGCGATTTTGCCGGCTACAAGGCGGAGTTCCTGCGCCTGTTCGGTTTCGAGATCGACGGCGTGGACTACGACGCGGACGTCAATCCAACCGTGAAGATCCAGGGCCTGATTCAGGCCTAAGCGGTTCGGGTAACGAAGAAGCGGCCTCCAGGGGCCGCTTTTTTATGCGCGTCATGCCAGACTGCGGCAGTTATCACGCCCACTAACGGAGGATCTTCATGACGATTCGTGCAGTCGTTTTTGATTTCGGCGGTGTTCTGTTCGACTGGAACCCGCACCATCTTTACCGCCAGTTGATTGCCGACGACCAGGAACGCCAGCGGTTCCTGGACACGGTCTGCACCCAGGCCTGGAACACCGAACAGGACGCCGGCCGCAGCCTGGTCGAGGCGACCCGTACGCTGATTGCCGAACACCCGCAGCACGAGCCCTTGATCCAGGCGTACTACGACCGCTGGCACGAGATGTTGCGTGGCTCATTGCCTGAGGGCGTGGCGATTCTGGAAGCGTTGCATGAAGCAAAAATGCCGCTGTTCGGCCTGACCAACTGGTCCGCCGAGACCTTTCCCTATGCCCGCGCCCACTATCCCTTCCTGCAGTATTTTCGCGACATCGTCGTGTCCGGCGAAATCAAGCTGATCAAGCCCGATCCCGCGATCTACCACGCCAGCCTGGCGCAGGTGCGCGCCCATCTGCCGGATATCAAACCGGCTGAGGTGGTGTTTATTGATGATGTGGCCGGTAATACCGAGGCAGCCATTGCCCTGGGTTGGCAGGGGATTCATCACGTGTCTGCGGGGCAGACACGCCAGGGCTTGATTGAGCTGGGGGTGAACCTCTAGCGCGCCCACTTCTCCATGACGAAATCCACAAACGCCCGGAGTTTGGGCAGGCGATAGCGGTCCTGGGCGTAGAGCAAATGCATGGGGCGGCTGGGCAGTTGGTAGGACGTCAGCAATGCCACCAGTTTCCCGGCCCGCAGGTCGGGCTCGACCAGTGCGTCAGGCAGCATCACGATGCCCATGCCTTCCAGCGCCGCCTGGCGCAAGGCCTGCGAACTGTTGATGGTCAACGAGCCGGAAACGGGAATTTCCACCTCGCCCTCGGCGCCGCGCATTCGCCACAACTTGTCGGCGTTGCGCCAATCGTCGGTCGCCGGGTAAGCGAACGCCAGGCAGTCATGCTGCTGTAGATCATCGGGACATTGAGGCGTGCCACGGCGCGCCAGGTACGCCGCAGAGGCGCAGAGGGTGATGGTGTAATCCTGCATCGGTCGGGCAATCAGGCTTGGCGCGTCCAGTTCGCCGAGGCGGATGGCCACGTCGAAGCCGCTGTCGACCATGTCCATCCGCTGATTGCTCAGCACCACGTAGAGCTTGATCTGTGGGTAACGCCGGGAAAATTCACTGAGCGCCGGGGCCAGGCGTTCGGTGCCAAAGGCCGGCGGTGCGGTGATCCGCAGCAGGCCCTTGGGCACGTCGCTGTTGGCTTGCTCGGCCATCTGCTCGGAGTCGGCCACCAGGCCCAGCACCTCCAGGCAACGCTGGTAATAAATCCCGCCAAACTCGGTCAGGCTTTGCTTGCGCGTGGTGCGCTTGAGCAGGCTGACCCCCAGGCGTTGCTCCAGCGCGCGCAGGTGATTGCCGACCATGGTGGTGGACATGCCGCACGCCTGCGCCGCCGCCGTCATGCTGCCAGCTTCCACCACTTTCACGTACACCGTCATCGCCTGGAACAGATCCATTGTAAAGCCCTGATTTAAAGTGATCACAGTGTTGTGCAGTTTATCCAGCTCGGGTGGCTAACGATACTGGTGCCATCACCACGATGCACTGGAGCCTGACGCCATGACCGCCGCCTGCCTGATGAGCACTTATCAACCGTCGCCCCTGAGCTTTACCCGTGGCCTTGGCACGCGCCTGTGGGACCAGCAGGGCCGCGAATACCTGGATGCCGTGGCGGGTGTGGCGGTGACCAACGTCGGCCATTCCCACCCACGGTTGGTGACGGCCATCAGTGAGCAGGCGGGTTTGCTGCTGCACACCTCCAACCTCTACAGCATCGACTGGCAACAGCGTCTGGCCCTGCGGCTCACCCGGCTTTCCGGGCTGGACCAGGCCTTCTTTAATAACTCCGGTGCCGAAGCCAACGAGACGGCGTTGAAGCTGGCCCGGCTGCATGGCTGGAAAAAGGGCATCGAACAGCCGCTAGTGGTGGTGATGGAGAACGCCTTTCACGGGCGCACCCTGGGCACCCTGTCCGCCAGCGACGGGCCTTCGGTGCGGCTGGGGTTTCAAAAGCTGCCGGGGGACTTTATCAAGGTCGGCTTCGGCGACTTGAAGGCGCTGGAGGCAGTGACTGAGGCATTCGGCCCGCGGATTGTCGCGGTGCTGCTGGAGCCGATCCAGGGTGAAAGCGGCGTGCAAGTCGCGCCGCCGGGCTATCTGAAAACCTTGCGCGAGCACTGCACCCGGCAAGGCTGGTTGTTGATGCTTGATGAGATCCAGACCGGAATCGGCCGCACCGGTCGCTGGTTTGCCTTCCAGCATGAAGGCATCGTGCCCGACGTGATGACACTGGCCAAAGGCCTGGGCAACGGCGTGCCGATTGGCGCGTGCCTGGCCCGGGCCGCCGTGGCGCAACTGTTTACCCCCGGCAGCCACGGCAGCACCTTCGGCGGCAACCCGCTGGCCTGTCGGGTGGGTTGTACGGTGTTGGAGATCATCGAAGAGCAAGGCCTGCTCGACAATGCGGCGCAACAGGGCGAGCGGTTGCTGGCGCGCCTGCGGGTGGAATTGAGCGAACATCCCCAGGTGCTGGCGATTCGCGGGCAGGGGCTGATGATCGGTATCGAACTGGCGACACCTCAGCGCGACCTGGCGCAACGCGCGGCGCACGAGCATGGCCTGCTGATCAACGTGACACGGGGCAAGATCATTCGCCTGCTGCCGCCGTTGACCATTGACGGCAAGGAAGTGGAAATGATCGTGCGGGCGCTTTCCCGGTTATTGGATTGATCAAACGGGGTAGCCGGAGCCCACCTGCACCCCGTTCAACCACTCCTGATTCAGGGTTTCGGTGTCCCCCAGATAGTCGAGCAACCAGGCCATGGCCGGCGACAGTTTGTTCTGCGCCCACGCCACGCACGACGGGCTGGCTGGGAAGGGCCGGGACAGTTGCAGGGCGCTCAGCTCGCCGCGCTCGATCCACGGTTGCACCAGGTGCGCCGGCGCCATGCCGACGCACAGGCCGTCCCGCAGGCAATCAATCGCCGACGCCCAGTGCGGCACCACCAGGCGGCGCTGGTTGTCCAGGGTCCAGGTGTCGCGCTTGGGCAGGTTGCGTGAAGTATCGGTCATGCACAGGGAGGCGAAGGGCCGCAATTGGTCATCGCTGAGCAAGCCTTCTGCCGCCGCCAACGGATGCCGGCTGCTGACCACGCACAGCCAGTTCAACAGGCCCATGTCGCGAAAGGTGAACTGGCTGGCCACCGGCACCGCGCTGGTGGCGCCGATCACGATGTCGGTGCGGTCATCGGCCAGGGCATCCCACACGCCGTTGTACACCTCGTAGTCCAGCAGCAATTCCACCTCCGGGAACTGGCGATAGAAATCCAGCACCAGTTGCCGGCAGCGCTGCTGTTTGACGATGGAATCCACCGCGACTTTCAGCTGGCCGCTCCAGCCATTGGCCACTTGCTGGCACAGCCTTCGGGTGCCAAGCATTTTTTTCATCACGCCGCGGGCTTCGTCGACGAACAATTTACCGGCGGGCGTCAGCTCCACGTCCCGATGACGTCGGACAAACAGCGGCACCGCCAGCCATTCTTCGATTTGCCGCACCGTGTAGCTGATGGCCGACGGCACCCGGTGCAGTTCCTGGGCGGCGGCGCTGAAGCTGCCGTGGCGGGCCACCGCATCCACGACATCCAGGGAATATTCAGACCACATGCAGGCTGCCTTCAAAAATATTGATAAGAGAGTCCAATTATTATCGCTTCACAGGGAAGCATCCAGCTTCATAATAGGCGCCAGTCAGCAAATAGTTTGATGGCAGGTTATACAAGGCTTCAATGAAAAACTCTTTTGGATTCACCTGGTACCTGGCGGGGTTGAGCATGCTCGGCTATCTGGCCATGGATATGTACTTGCCGGCGTTTGGCGCCATGGGCGAGCAACTGCAGATTTCCCCCGGCGCGGTGGGCGCGAGCCTGAGCATCTTCCTCGCGGGCTTTGCCGTCGGGCAGTTGTTGTGGGGGCCGCTGTCCGACCGGCTGGGACGCAAACCGGTGTTGCTCAGCGGCCTTTCCCTGTTTGTGCTCGGTTGCCTGGGCATGTTCTGGGTCGAGACTGCACCGCAGTTGTTGGCCCTGCGCTTTGTGCAGGCGATTGGCGTGTGTTCCGCCGCCGTCAGTTGGCAAGCGCTGGTGATTGATCGCTACCCGGCGGACAAGGCCCATCGGGTATTCGCCGGCATCATGCCGCTGATGTCTCTGTCACCGGCCCTGGCGCCGCTGCTGGGGGCGTTGATGCTGAATCACTGGGGCTGGCAGGCGATCTTCGGCGTGCTGTTGGTGGTATCGCTGCTACTGCTGTTACCGACACTGTTTCTCAAACCATTGCCGAAACGCCTGACAACCGATGGCGAACCTTCCCGGCTGGGTTATGGGCAGTTGCTCAAGTCGCGGGTATTCACCGGCAACGTGATGATCTTCGCCGCGTGCTCCGCCAGTTTCTTCGCCTGGCTCACCGCCTCGCCGTTCATCCTCGGCGGCATGGGCTACAGCCCCAATGACATCGGCTTGAGCTACGTATTGCCCACGCTGTCGTTTTTGATCGGTGGCTACAGTTGCCGCAGTGCGTTGCAGCGCTTCCAGGGCAAGACCTTGTTGCCGTGGTTGCTGCTGGCGTACTGCATCAGCATGGGCGCGCTGTACCTGGTGGCCACCTTGACTGTGCCGACGCTCAGCACCTTGCTGATTCCGTTCTGCCTGATGGCGCTGGTCAACGGCGCCAGCTACCCGATCGTGGTGGCGAATGCGCTGATGCCATTTGCAGAAAATTCCGGCAAGGCGGCCGCCTTGCAGAACACGTTGCAGTTGGGCCTGTGTTTCCTCGCGAGCCTGATCGTGTCGTCGATGATTGATCAACCGCTGTTGATCACCGCGATTGTGATGCTGGCCACCGCGCCATTGGCCGTGTTGGGTTACTGGCTGGCGCGGCCGAAGGTTGATGATGCCGATGCCGACCTGGTGAGTGCGCCTTAAAACGTCACTTCCAGGTTCACCGTCGGCGTGGAGGTGCGACTGCCCCGGCCGCCGTCCACGCCGAACTTGTTATGCCAATACTCATACCCGACGCCCAGGTACAGGTTGGGCTTGACGCTTTTACCCGGGCGCACCGCCACCATCAGCGCGGTGCGCATCAGGGTTTCCGGCGCGGTGTCGCGGCCATGGAAGTCTTCGCCCTTTTCCCCGACGTGATTGATAAACCCCTGAAACTTCGCCCCATGGTTGCCGATCTCGAAAGGTCGCATCCAGGTCAGGTTGAGCATGTAGGTATCGTCGAAGGTGTGGTCGGGTTCTTTCGCGCCGGGGATACCGGAATGGTTCCTTTCCTTGTAGTACATCAAGCTCAGGTCCAGCACGCCGACGGTGTTGAACTTCAAGGTCGGGCCAATCACCAGCGCGCGCTTTTTCGCCGACGCCAGGTTGTTGTTGCGGTTGGCATCAAAGCCGAAGGTCAGCGCGTAATCCTTGATCACCCCGGTGCCCAGCGGCACATCAAACACCCGTGAGGCGTACAACTGGTGCCGGTACACGGCATACACTTCGCTGCCGCCGTGGTCGGTGCCCTTGCGCGGGTCGCGGCTGTCGGACAGGAACACGTCGAGGTTCAGGTAATTGCTGCCGTACCGGTAACCGCTGGCGTGGGTGAAGCTGTAAATGCGCTTGCTGAATTCATCCGGATTGTTCGGATTGGTGAAGTGCTGGCCGTAGCGAAATCCCAGGCTGTTGTTCATCCATTCAAGCGCGACAGCCTCCCCGCCGCCGAACAGTGTGAGCAATACGGTTGCGCCGTGCAGTGCCTTTTTCATTGTTTTAATTCCTTTGGCGTTTTGGCTCATGGCAACCGTGCAAGGGTCGCCGGGCGCAGTATCCGCACATCCGTTGTGGGTTCCAAAGAACAGAATCTCGCCTGGGCCGATGCCGAAACGGCAGCACTGAAGCTGGCCTGAGAGTCAGGAAATACGCGGCATCCAGGGCGTTTCCTGATGTTCGCGCAGGCTGATTTCTTCACTGAGCAGATGGGCCATGGCTTGCACCGCGATCGGCAAGTCCCGGTCTTTGCGGGCGTACAAGCCCAGGTCGCTGAAGATCCCGCCCTGGTCGCTCAGCGGGATGTGCAGGAGTTCGCCCCGGGCCAAATCAACTTCCACGCCGATGCGCGTCTGGAACGCGATGCCCAATTGCTGGCGGGCCAACTGCCGGGCCAGTTCCATGGAGTTACTGTGCAGCAGCGGCTTGTTCGTTGCCGCCGAACGCTTGTGCAGCGGTGCGATCAGGTGATGAACCGACAGCTCGCTCTTGGCCTGGATCACCCCGTGCTCGCAGCAGACGGCGTAACTCACGCTGACCTCGCCAGCCAGTGGATGCCCAGGGGCCATCAACGCACCAAGACGGAAATGGCCGACACACACCTGAATGGTTTCGCTGCTGCGCGGTAATGCAAACGCCAGCCCCAGATCAGCCTGGCCATTGACCACCGCGCCGGGAATCGACTGTGAACCTTGCACCGTGACGCCAATGGTCACTTTCGGATAGCGCTCCCGCATGCGCTTGAGGGCGGCGGGCAGCAGTTCCACGGTGGCGCCTTCCACCGTGGCGATTTCCACGTGGCCGGTCTGTACCTCGTTCAAACCCTCCAGCTCGCCCCGCACGCGTTCCACATCCTGCAGCACAAAACTCACGTGGCGCGTGAGGATCTCGCCGGCTGCGGTCAGGCGCAGCCCGCCGGGCAGCCGTTCGAACAGCGCTGCGCCTACTTCGTCTTCCAGCTTGAGGATCTGCCGGTTCACCGCTGACGACGCCACGTTCAGGCGCCGCGCGGCTTCGCGGATCGAGTGGCAGCGGCGAACCATGTCGAAGTAGTAAATCGCCGGGGCGTGAATGCGCAGCTTGCGGTTGAGCATTTTTTTCGAGTCCTTGTGCGCAGCGCTTCGAGCCACGGGGCAGGGCGGCTGAATGGATTTTTGTAACGCCGTTGGTGATGGTTTTGTGAAAATGATTGTATACAACTCTATGGACATCCAATCTTTCTATTGCATACAGTGAGTGCACAACAAAAACAGAGAACCCCTCACCATGACTATCCCGAAGGCGTCACCGCAGCGGCCAGAAGACGAGAATCTCGGCGTCGCGGCCAACATGGCTTACGGCCTGCAGCATGTACTCACCATGTACGGCGGCATCGTGGCCGTACCGTTGATCGTCGGCCAGGCGGCCGGGTTGTCGCCGGCCGATATCGGCCTGCTGATCGCCGCTTCGCTGTTTGCCGGTGGCCTGGCCACACTGCTGCAAACACTCGGGTTGCCGTTCTTCGGCTGCCAGTTGCCGCTGGTGCAAGGGGTGTCCTTTGCCGGGGTGGCGACCATGGTGGCGATTGTCGGCAGCGACGGCGCGGGCGGCATCCCGGCGATTCTCGGGGCGGTGATGGCCGCGTCGTTGATCGGGTTGTTGATCACCCCGGTGTTCTCGCGAATAACCAAATTCTTCCCGCCGCTGGTGACCGGCATCGTGATCACCACCATCGGCCTGACCCTGATGCCCGTCGCCGCCCGCTGGGCCATGGGCGGCAACAGCCGCGCCGCCGATTTCGGCAGCATGCCCAACATCGGCCTGGCGGCGCTGACCCTGGTGCTGGTGTTGTTGCTGAGCAAAATCGGCAGCGCGACCATCTCCCGGCTGTCGATTCTGCTGGCGATGGTGATCGGCACGGTCATCGCGGTGTTCCTCGGCATGGCGGACTTCTCCAGCGTGACCCAGGGCCCGATGTTCGGCTTTCCCACACCCTTCCATTTCGGCATGCCAACCTTCCACCTCGCGGCGATCATTTCCATGTGCATCGTGGTGATGGTGACACTGGTGGAAACCTCGGCGGACATTCTCGCAGTGGGCGAAATCATCGACACCAAGGTCGACTCCAAACGCCTGGGTAATGGCCTGCGTGCCGATATGCTGTCGAGCATGTTTGCGCCGATCTTCGGTTCATTCACCCAAAGTGCGTTCGCCCAGAACGTCGGGCTGGTGGCGGTGACCGGGGTCAAGAGTCGCTACGTGGTCGCCACCGGCGGGCTATTCCTGGTGATCCTCGGGCTGCTGCCGTTCATGGGGCGGGTGATTGCGGCGGTGCCGACTTCGGTGCTGGGCGGGGCCGGGATTGTGCTGTTCGGCACCGTGGCCGCCAGTGGGATTCGCACCCTGTCCAAGGTCGATTACCGCAACAACATGAACCTGATCATCGTCGCCACTTCCATCGGTTTTGGCATGATCCCGATTGCGGCACCGAGCTTCTATGATCACTTCCCCAGCTGGTTCGCGACCATTTTCCATTCGGGCATCAGCTCGTCGGCGATCATGGCGATCCTGTTGAACCTGGCGTTCAACCACTTCACTGCCGGCAATTCGGACCAGCAGTCGGTGTTTGTCGCCGGGACTGAGCGCAGCCTGTGCTTCCAGGATGTGGCGGCGTTGCGGGACGGGGATTACTTCAGCGGCGGCAAGCTGTTTGATGCCGAGGGCAAGGAGATTCCGTTGCTGGAGGAAGTGCCGAAGAAAGCGGCGGTGCACGGCAGGGCGCAGACGAGCGAGGTGTAACAGCCAATCATTGTGGCGAGGGAGCTTGCTCCCGTTGGGCTGCGAAGCGGCCCCAGCTTTTGCGACTGCTTCGCAGTCGAGCGGGAGCAAGCTCCCTCGCCACATACACGGTGTTATCAGCTGACTTTTCTGTGGGGCACCGCGCACGCCTCATCCAAAAACTGCACCACCGTCCCCATGCACGCCTGCCGCTCTTCAACATGCGGCATGTGGCTGGAGTCTTCAAACAACGCCCAGCGCACATCGGCGATCTCATCCAGGAACGGCTTGACCACCAACGGCGTGGCCTCGTCATGGCGACCGGAAATCACCAGGGTCGGCACATTGACCTTCGACAGCCGGCCAATCACGTTCCAGTCTTTCAAACTGCCAATCACATGGAATTCCGTCGGGCCGCTCATGGCGTGATACACCGTCGGGTCGGCGTCCACCTGGGCGAACGTGCGGGCGACTTCTTCCGGCCATGGATTGACCCGGCACACATGCTGGTCATAGAAAATCCGCGAAGCCGCGAGGTATTCAGGGTCGTGGTAGGTACCGGCCTGTTCGTGCTTGAGCAGGGTCTCGTGTACGCCTTCAGGCAATAATTTGCGCAGGCGGTTGGCTTCGCTGACCCAGGTACGCATGCAGGTCGGCGAGTTGGCCGGGATGAACGCACGCAGGCCCTTGGGTTGCAGGATGGCGTGTTCGCTGCCGAGCATGCCACCCCAGGATTGCCCCAGGATCGCGTAGTTGTTGCTGATTTGCAGGTGGTCCAGCAGGTTGTCCAGTTCTTCCAGGAACAAACTCACGGTCCAGAACGAAGGGTCTTTGTCAGGCAGGTGGGTGGAGCGGCCGTTGCCCAGTTGGTCGTAGTGAATGACCGCGTGGCCGCTGGCAGCCACGTCCTTGTAGGCGTCGACATAATCATGGGTACAACCCGGGCCACCATGCAGGATGACCAGCGGCGTGAGGCCGCTGTCCAGGTCGCCGGTGATTCGATACCAGGTTTGGTAGTCGCGAAAGGCCGCATAGCCTTCGAGGATTGTTTCGATGAATTCCATTTCGTGCCCTGCCCTGAGAAAAAGTGATCAGGTACACGATAGTCGGCACAGAAAGTTTAAGTAACTAGCAAAACAGCTAGGTTTTTCCTTCGGATCAATCTTCCAGCAACCGGTAGTGGGTGGCCCGTACCACCGCTTGCACCCGGTTCTTGGCCCCGAGCTTGTGCATGGCCGAAGCCAGGTGCAGGGTGACGACGGCCAGCGAACGGCTCAGTTGCGTGGCGATTTCGGCGGCGGTCAGGCCGTCGGCGGCCCATTTCAGGCATTCGCGTTCACGCTTGGTCAGGCGGATATGCGGGTATGAACGCAGCTCCTTGCTGAATAGCGGGTAGGCCGCTTCCTGCAAGGCATGGGTAATCAGGCTGAATTCCGACAGGGTCTGGCGGGCATCCTGCAACACGGTACTGGCCTTGCCGGTGCGCAGGCCGGTCAGTGAGGCGAAGCCGCCACGGGGCAGGTGGATCGGCACGCTGACGCCGCAGGTCATCTGCCGGTCGTGCAGGTAGCTGGATACGGGGGCGTGGCACGGGTCGATGATCTTTTGCAGTGCAGTGTCGGCCTTGGCTTCGTAGGACCAGACAAACGGTGAAACCGTCGACAGTGCCAGATGCTGCACCGGATCGATCTGATAAAAGCCGGCGCTGCACCACAAGCTGTACCAGTCGGGCGGCGTATTGCGCAGTTGCAGCACAGAAGGGGTGATCAGTGCACCATTATGGTCAATGGGCACGGGGGTGTAGTCGTAGACCAGCGCATCAAAACCCAGGTTCTGGGCCAATACGAGGGTGTTGTCCATCTGTTCATCCAGGCTCCTGCCGGGGATGAGACGGTCATTAAATGCGGTTAGCCTGGCCAGCATCCGTTCTGCTCCCGAATTCGTTTGAATCTCGTCTTGCTGCAAGTAGAATGCCACGCCCCGGCGAAGGACTGCCAGACCAAACCTATAAGAATTACCAGGTTATGGACGCGCGGCATCCTCGGTAGTGTTGGCCTTTAAACGGCCACTATTCCCAGGGCCGACACACAACAAGGAATGTATGCATGTGGCGTGAAATTGCCCCCGACCAGCAGTACAACGTGCAAGTCGACGGCCACAACCTCGTGGCCTATGGCTTTGGCGAAGGCGATGAGGTGTTGCTGTGTCTCAATGGCGGCCCGGGGCTGCCTTGCGACTACTTGCGCGACGCTCATGGCTGGCTCAAGGACAACGGCCTGCGAGTGATTGCATTCGACCAGCTTGGCACAGGCGCTTCAGCCAGACCGACCGATGTTTCGCTGTGGGAAATCGGCCGTTATGTCGAAGAAGTTGAAACCGTGCGCCAGGCCCTCGGCCTGGGCCGCGTTCACTTGCTGGGGCATTCCTGGGGCGGATGGCTGGGCATCGAGTACGCCATTCACTACCCCGACGCGCTGAAAAGCCTGATCCTGGAAAACACCGTCGGCGACATTCCGCACCTGTCTCTGGAACTGGAACGCTTGCGCGGAGCCCTGGGCAGCGAAACCGTGGCCATGATGCAACGCCATGAAGCCATGGGCACCCTTGACCACCCGCAGTACCAGGCTGCCATCACCTTGCTCAACTACCGCCACGTCTGCCGGCTGGACGAGTGGCCGGCGCCGGTCCAGCGCTCCCTTGGCGACTGGAACATGGGCCCCTACGAAACCATGCAGGGCCCCAACGAATTCCTCTACATCGGCAACCTCAAGGACTGGAACCGCATCCCCGAGATGGCCGAATTCAAGATGCCGATACTGATCACCACCGGCCAGCACGACGAGCTGACCCCGGCCTGCGCCATGCGCATGAAAAGCGCGGCCAGGCACGCCGAGCTGCACGTGTTCCCCAACAGCAGCCATATGCCGTTTTACGAAGAGCCCCAGGCTTACTTCCCGGTGCTGCTGGACTTTCTTGCTCGTCACCGAGGCTGACGGATGAACCTGGCGCGTTACCGTTTTGTGCTGTCCCGGCCGCTGCAATTGCTGCCGGTGCTGTTTGGCATCAGCCTGATCACCTTTGTGCTGGTGCGCTCGATTCCCGGCGACCCGGCGCGGGCCCTGCTGGGGTCACGCAGCACGCCGGACGCCTTGCTGAAGATTCGCGCCCAGTACGGCCTCGACCAGCCCTTGTGGCTGCAATATTTCTACTTCCTGAAAAACCTGCTCAAGGGCGACCTTGGCCAGTCGCTGCTGTACAAGGTCGACGCGCTGAAACTGATCGTCACCCGCATCGAGCCGACCCTGTTCCTGGTGCTCGGCAGTGTGCTGCTGGCGCTGTTGATCGCCGTGCCGCTGGCCACCGTGGCCGCACGGAATAAAGGCGGTTGGGCGGATAACCTGATCCGGCTGTTCACCACGGTCGGCCTGGGCATGCCGGCGTTCTGGCTGGGCTTGATGCTGATCCTGTTGCTCAGCGTGCAATGGGGATTGTTCCCGGTCTCCGGTTATGGGCGTACCTGGCTGGACAAGGCGCACCACATGGTGCTGCCGTGCCTGACCATCGCCCTGGCGTTGTCGGCGGTGCTGGTGCGCAACCTGCGGGCGAGCATGTTGATGGAGCTGCAGGCCGACCACGTCACCGCCGCCCGGGCGCGAGGGTTGTCGGAGGCGGCGGTGTTTCGTCGCCATGTACTGCCCAATTCCCTGGTGCCGGCGGTCAACCTGCTGGCCGTGAACATCGGCTGGTTGATCAGCGGCACGGTGGTGATCGAAAGCCTGTTCGCGATTCCCGGCATTGGCCAGTTGCTGGTGCGCGGGATCTTCACCCGCGACTACATGGTGGTGCAGGGCGTAGCGATGGTGCTGGCCTGCGCGACCGTGCTGGTCAACTTTGTCGCCGACGTGGTGACGGTCGCGCTCGACCCTCGAGTGAAAATGCAATGAGCAGCCGCCCGTTGATTGCCCCGTGGCGCTTGCGCCTGCGCTTTGGTTTTCGCAATGGCCGCCTGACTGCGGCCTGGGGCCTGTTGATTCTGTTGGCGTGGCTGGCGCTGGCCGTTTTCGCACCGTGGATCGCACCCTTCGATCCGATTGCGCAAAACACCGACATCAGTTTGCTGGGCCCCAGCCTGGCCCATCCCTTTGGTACAGATAACTACGGTCGAGACATTCTTTCGAGGGTGATCTGGGGCGCGCGAATCGACCTGCAACTGGCGGTGGTCGGGGTGATCTTTCCATTCCTGATCGGCACCTTTGTCGGCGCGGTGTCCGGTTATATCGGCGGGCGGTTCGACAGTTTCTGCATGCGGGTGATCGACGTGATCCTCGCGTTTCCCTTCCTGGTGCTGATGCTGGCGATCATGGCGATCCTCGGTCCGGGGTTGAAGAGCTTTTATATCGCCATGGCGCTGGTGGGCTGGGTGTCTTACGCGCGGCTGATTCGCTCACAGATCCTGGTGCTCAAGGAAAGCGACTTCGCCCTGGCCGCCAAGAGCCTGGGTTTTGGTCATGGGCGCATTCTGTTCCGGCATTTGTTGCCTAACGCGATGTTCGGCTCGATTGTGTTCTCGATGTCTGACGCGGTGCTGGTGCTGCTCAACGGTGCGGCGGTCAGCTACCTCGGTTTGGGCGTGCAACCACCGACGGCCGAGTGGGGCACCATGGTTGCCGAAGGCCAGGCGTTTATCACCACCGCCTGGTGGATTTGCACTTTCCCGGGCCTGGCCATCGTGACATTGGCCATGGGCTTCAGCCTGCTGGCCGATGGTGTGGCGCAAGTGTTGGGGGACCGCTCATGAGTCTTCTACAAGTGCGCGACCTGAGCGTAATCGCCAATAACACCGGGCGCGACGTGACGTTGGTGGACCGGGTGTCCTTCGACCTGCGCGAAGGTGAAATCCTCGGCCTGGTGGGCGAAAGCGGTTCGGGCAAGACCATGGCCTGTCGCGGGTTGATGCGTTTGCTGCCGTCCCCCAGCCTGCGGGTGCAGGGCGGCTCGGTGCGCCTCGCCGGCCAGGATTTGCTCGCACTGAATGATGCCGGCATGCGCGCAGTACGCGGCGGAAAACTGGGAATGATTTTCCAGAACCCCAGCAGTCACCTCGACCCGCTGATGCGCATCGGCGAGCAGATCGCCGAAGGTATCCGCCTGCATCAGGGTGCTTCGAAAAAGGACGCACGCTTGCAAGCCATCGAGGTGCTGCGCCAGGTCGGGATTCCCGATCCTCAAGCACGTATCGACAATTACCCTCACGAGTTTTCCGGCGGCATGCGCCAGCGGGCAATGATCGCCGTGGCCCTGGGCTGCAATCCCAGCGTGCTGATCGCCGACGAGCCGACCACCGCCCTCGACGTCACCGTGCAGGCGCAGATCCTTCGCCTGCTGCTGGACCTGCGGGACCAGCGCGGCTTGTCGATCATCATGATCACCCACGACCTGGGCGTGGTGGCGCAAACCTGTGATTCCATCGCCGTGATGTACGCCGGTCGCCTGTGTGAGCACGGCAGCAAATACGAGCTGTTGGCGCACCCGCAACACCCTTACACCGCCGGCCTGATCGAGTGCCAGCCCGCCACCAGCAGCGGCCATGCCTTGTTGCGCACTATCGCCGGGCAGCCTCCGTTGCTTGATGCATTGCCCAAGGGCTGCCGGTTCAACCCGCGTTGCCCGCAGGTCGGCAGCTTGTGCACCGAGCTGCTGCCGGAAGGCGCACGAGTTGCCTGCCACTATCCCCTGGGAGTTCGCCCATGACGCTGTTGCAGGTGAATGACCTTGAGGTGCGGTTTGCCGCCGCTGGCAGCGGCCTGCTGGGCCTGAATAAACAGTGGGTGAGGGCAGTCAATGGTGTTTCGCTGACCCTGGCCGCCGGCGAAACCCTCGGTTTGGTGGGCGAGTCCGGCAGCGGCAAAAGCACGTTGGGCCGGGCGATCCTGCGCCTCAACCCCATCAGCGCCGGGCAGGTGGTGTTTGACGGTATCGACATGGCTCACGCCGGGCCGGTCGACATCGCGCGTCTGCGGCACGAGACGGCGATGATCTTCCAGGATCCCTACGCGGCCCTGAACCCGCGCCTGACGGTCGGCGAGACCATCGCTGAAGTCCTGCGTGTGCAGCGCAAGGTGCCGCCAGACAATATCCCGCGCCGGGTCAATGAATTACTCGACCTGGTAGGCCTGCGCCCCGAACTTGCCAGCCGCAAGCCCGGCTCCCTGAGTGGTGGGCAATGCCAGCGCGTCGGCATTGCGCGGGCGCTGGCGGTGGAGCCGCGGCTGATCATCGCCGACGAATGCGTGGCCGCCCTGGATGTGTCGATCCAGGGTCAGATCATCAACCTGCTGCTGGAACTGCAACAGCGCATGAACCTGGCGATTCTGTTTATCGCCCACGACCTGGCCATCGTCCGCCGCCTGTGCGACCGGGTGGCGGTGATGTACCTGGGGAAAATCGTCGAGGAAGGCCCGGTGGAAGCGGTGTTCACCACGCCGCGTCATCCGTACACGGCGGCCCTGATCCAGGCGATTCCGGAGATTGATCCGTACCGCCCGCTGCCCAGCGAACCGTTGCCAGGCGAGCCACCGAGCCCGCTGAAACTGCCCGATGGCTGCGCCTTTCACCCGCGTTGCCGGCATGCACGCGCCGTGTGTGCCGAGGTATTGCCGCCGACTCACTTTGTGCAAACGCATCGGTACAGTTGCGTGCTTGAAGAGCCTTTGACCCTATCTGCCACTCGTGAACAACCGCCGTTATAGACAAGGAGTTATGACATGCAATCCCGTCACTTGAAGTTGCTCGCCGCCGCCACGCTCACCGCCTGGTCGCTGACCGCCGGTATCGCCCATGCGGCGGGTGTACTCACCATCGGCTGCCGCGAAGACAGCACCACCTTTGACCCGATCAAAAGTGCGCAGAACCGCGACACCTGGGTGTTCGCCAACGTCTACGACACCCTGGTGCGCGTGGATAACCTGGGCACCAAGATGGAACCGGGGCTGGCAGAAAGCTGGGACATTTCCAAGGACGGCCTGACGTATACCTTCAAGCTGCGTGCCGCAAAGTTCTCGGACGGTTCGCCGATCACCGCTGACGACGCCGCATTCAGCCTGTTGCGCATCCGCGACAACAAGGCCTCGCTGTGGAGCGACCCGTTCAGCCTGATCAACACGGCCAAGGCCAGTGACCCGCAAACCCTGGTGGTAACGCTGAAAACCCCGGCGGTGGCCTTCCTCTCGCAACTCGCTTCACCGACGGTATCGATCCTGTCGGAAAAGGCCATGACCACCATGGGCGAGGACGCCTACTCGGAAAACCCGGTGACCTCTGGCGCGTTTACCGTGGGCGAGTGGCGCAAGGGTGATCGGGTGATTCTGAAGAAGAACCCGAACTTCTGGCAGGCCGGCAAGGTGAGCCTGGATGGCGTGGAATGGGTGTCGGTCACCGATGACAATACGCGCATGCGCATGGTGCAGAACAACGAGCTGGACACAGCGATCTTCGTCCCGTTCTCCCGGGTGGAAGAGCTGAAAAAAGACAAGAACGTGGTGGTCCACTCCGACCCGTCGACCCGTGAAGATCACCTGTTGATCAACCATGCCCACCGCCTGCTGGCCAAGCCAGAAGTGCGTCAGGCGCTGGACATGGCCATCGATAAACAGTCGCTGGTGAAAACCGCCACCTTCGGTCAAGGCACCGTGGCCTATTCCTACATTCCGAAAGGTTCGCTGTACCACTACGCCAACAACCTGCAACGCCCGTACGACCCGACCGAAGCCAAGAAGCTGCTGGCTGCTGCCGGTGCCCAGGATTTGAAGCTGAACTACGTGGTCAACGCCGGCAACGAAGCCGACGAGCAGATTGCGGTGATGATCAAGGATCAGTTGGCCAAGGTCGGCGTGACGGCCAACCTGCAAAAGGTCGACCCGACCCAAAGCTGGCAGATGCTGGTGGACGGCGATTACGACATCTCGGTGATGTACTGGACCAACGACATCCTCGACCCGGACCAGAAGACCACCTTCGTGTTGGGCCACGACACCAACCAGAACTACATGACCCGCTACAAGAACGACAAGGTCAAGGACCTGGTGGCGGCCGCGCGGATCGAAGCCGACCCGGTGAAGCGTGAGCAGATGTACATCGAGCTGCAGAAAATGGCGAAACAGGATGTGAACTGGATCGACTTGTACTACAGCCCGTACATCAACATCTCACGCAAGAACGTCAGCAACTTCCTGCAAAACCCGTTGGGGCGCTTCACGCTTGAGGAAGTGGTGAAGAACTAAGCGTTGTAAACCCAATGTGGGGCCAGCCCTTTTGTGGTGAGCGGGCTTGCCCCGCGCTGGGCTGCGAAGCAGCCCTGAAGCCGGTCATCTCATTTATCTGAAAGCATGCGGTGTCTTTAATGGGGCTGCTTCGCAGCCCGGCGCGGGGCAAGCCCGCTCACCACGAAAGCCAGCCAGTGTCTGTTATTGCGCGTCAAACGCCTGGCCATTGATGCCGGTACTGTCCGGACCCATCAGGTAAAGGTACACCGGCATGATTTCTTCCGGTGTCGGGTTATCGGTCGGGTTCTCCCCTGGATACGCCTGCGCCCGCATGCTGGTGCGGGTGGCGCCCGGGTTGATGCTGTTGGCGCGCACCGGTGCGACGTTATCCAGCTCGTCCGCCAGGGTTTGCATCAGGCCTTCGGTGGCAAACTTCGACACCCCGTACGCGCCCCAATAAGCGCGGCCCTTGCGGCCCACGCTGCTGGAGGTGAACACCACCGATGCATCCTGGGACAGCTTGAGCAGCGGCAACAACGTGCTGGTCAGCATGAACATCGCGTTGACGTTCACGTGCATCACCCGCATGAAATTCTCACCCGACAACTGCTCGATGGGCGTGCGCGGGCCGATGATCGAGGCGTTGTGCAGCAGGCCGTCGAGGTGGCCGAATTCCTTTTCGATCATCGCTGCCAGCTCATCGTATTGATGGGGCAGGGCGGTCTCCAGGTTGAACGGAATCACCACGGGTTGTGGATGGCCGGCCGCTTCGATTTCGTCATAGACCTGCGCCAGGTTGGCTTCGGTCTTGCCCAGCAACAGCACGGTGGCGCCATGGGCGGCATAGGTTTTTGCCGCCGCCGCGCCAATCCCGCGACCGGCGCCGGTGACCAGGATGACCCGGCCCTTGAGCAGTTCTGGACGTGCGGAGTAATCAAACATAAACAACCTCGACAAAGTTCACAGAAAATCCATGTGATTCATTGCGGCTAAGGCTTCTGTGGCGAGGGAGCTTGCTCCCGTTGGGTGCGAAGCAGCCCATCTGTTTGCGACTGCTGCGCAGTCGAACGGGAGCAAGCTCCCTCGCCACAAAGGCGCATCAACCTCAAGCATTCCCGATCAGCAGCTGCACAGCGCGCTATCCAGCACTTTGCGCAATTCCAGCGGGTGATCCACCACCACGTCGGCACCCCAGTTGCGCGGGTTGTCGTCCGGGTGGATATAGCCGTAGGTGACCGCGGCGGTTCGGGTACCGGCGTCGCGGCCCGACTCGATATCCCGCAGGTCATCACCCACGAACAGCACGCTGGCCGGGTCCAGGTTGAGCATCTTGCACGCCAGGATCAGCGGCTCCGGGTCTGGCTTGCTGTTCTTCACGTGGTCCGGGCAGATCAACAGCGCCGAGCGTTCCGCCAGGCCCAGTTGCTGCATGATCGGTTCGGCAAAGCGCAGCGGCTTGTTGGTGACCACGCCCCAGATCAGCCTGGATTTCTCGATATCGGCCAGCAGCTCTTCCATGCCCTCGAACAGCTTGCTGTGAATCGCGCAGCCCTTGAGGTAGCGCTCCAGGAATTCCTGGCGCAGCTCTTCAAAGCCTGGGGATTCAGGGTCCATGGAAAAGGTCACGGCGACCATAGCCCGGGCGCCGCCGGAGATTTCATCGCGGATGTGCTGGTCGTTCATCGGCGCCAGGCCGCGGTCGGCCCGCATGGCCTGGCAGATGGCGATAAAGTCCGGCGCGGTGTCCAGCAGGGTACCGTCCATGTCGAAAAGAACCGCTTGCAACTTCACAGGCTTACTCCTCGCGCAGGGTCTGGATCATGTAGTTGACGTCAACGTCGCTGGCCAGCTTGTAGTGCTTGGTCAGCGGGTTGTAGGTCAAGCCGATGATGTCCTTGACGGTCAGCCCGGCCTGGCGGCTCCAGGCGCCCAGCTCGGAAGGGCGGATGAATTTCTTGAAGTCATGGGTGCCGCGGGGCAGCAACTTCATGATGTATTCGGCACCGATGATCGCGAACAGGTACGCCTTCGGGTTGCGGTTGATGGTGGAGAAGAACACCTGGCCGCCGGGCTTGACCATGCTGAAGCACGCGCGAATCACCGAGGACGGGTCTGGCACGTGCTCGAGCATTTCCAGGCAGGTGACCACGTCGAACTGCCCGGGCATCTCTTTGGCCAGCTCTTCGGCGGTGATCTGCCGGTATTCGACGTTCACGCCCGACTCCAACTGGTGCAACTGGGCGACGGCCAGTGGCGCTTCGCCCATGTCGATACCCATCACGGTGGCGCCGCGTTGGGCCATGGATTCGCTGAGAATGCCGCCGCCGCAACCCACGTCCAGTACCTTCTTGCCGGCCAGGTTGACGCGCTCGTCAATCCAGTTGACCCGCAGCGGGTTGATGTCGTGCAGGGGTTTGAACTCGCTTTCGCGGTCCCACCAGCGATGGGCCAAGGCTTCGAATTTGGCGATTTCAGCGTGGTCGACGTTGCTCATGGGGAATCCTCTAAATCTGATAAAACGTTTTGCCGGTCCTGGCGTTCGTTGCCAGGGCGGACGTTATTCGCTGTGTCCGCTGATGCGTTGGCCCCAGGCGATGGCCGTGGCGCACAACTGTTCTTCATCCAGGCGGGTCAGTTGCCGGTCGTCGAGCAATTGCTTGCCGCCGACCCAAAGGTGTTTCACACAATCGCGTCCGGTGGCATATATAAGCTGTGAGACCGGATCGTAGATCGGTTGTTGCGCCAGGCCCGACAAGTCGAAGGCCACGATGTCGGCGGCCTTGCCCACTTCCAGCGAGCCGATTTCACTTTCCTGGCCCATGGCCCGGGCGCCGTTGAGGGTGGCCATGCGCAACGCGCGGTGGGCATCCAGGGCAGTGGCCGAGCCGGCGACGGCCTTGGCCAGCAACGCGGCGGTGCGGGTTTCGCCCAGCAGGTCGAGGTCATTGTTACTGGCGGCGCCGTCGGTGCCTACTGCCACATTGACGCCGGCTTGCCACAGGCGCTCCACCGGGCAGAAGCCACTGGCCAGTTTCAGGTTGGATTCCGGGCAGTGGATCACGCTGGTGTTACTTTCTACCAGCAAAGCCAGGTCGTCATCGCTGATTTGGGTCATGTGAACGGCCTGGAAGCGCGGCCCCAGCAAGCCCAGGCGACCGAGCCGTGCCAGCGGGCGTTCGCCGCGCTGCTCAACGGACTGCTGCACTTCGAAAGCGGTTTCATGCACGTGCATATGGATCGACGCGTCCAGCTCCTCGGCGATCACCCGGATTTTTTCCAGGTTTTCATCGCAGACGGTGTACGGCGCGTGGGGGCCGAAGGTGATTTTGATCCGCGGGTGGTGCTTCAGGTCGCCGAACAGCTCGACGCCCTGGCGAATGGCCTCATCGGCATCACTGGCACCAGGAATCGGGAAATCAAGGATCGGAATGGCGATTTGCGCACGAATACCGGCGTTGTGCACGCGTTCGCTGGCGACTTTCGGGAAGAAGTACATGTCCGAGAAGCACGTGATACCGCCCTTTATCTGCTCGGCGATCGCCAGGTCAGTGCCATCGCGCACGAAGGCTTCATCGACCCACTTGGCCTCGGCGGGCCAGATGTGGTTTTCCAGCCAGGTCATCAGCGGCAGGTCGTCGGCCAGGCCGCGAAACAGCGTCATCGCCGCGTGGCCGTGGGCGTTGATCAGGCCGGGGCTGAGCAGCATGCCCGGCAGTTCACGCACCTCGGTAGCCTTGAGCTTCAAGGCCGCCGCGCGTGGGCCGATAAACGCAATGCGCCCGTCGCGAATGCCCAGGCCGTGCTCCTTGAGCACTACGCCGGCAGGCTCGACAGGTACCAGCCAGGTGGGCAGCAGCAATAAGTCGAGCGGGGCGGCAGTCGGTGTCATCGAGGGCGGTTTCCCTGGCATCTATAAAGAACGGCGAAGTATACCCGAGCGTCCTGGCTGGCGGATCGCTATAATCGGCGGCTTTTGTTCATGAGTGCGGGGTGAGGGATGCGCGATCGACTGTTGGCTGCGGAGAAAGTGAAGGCCATCGAGTGGCGTGATGGCGCACTGTACCTGCTCGATCAGCGTATTTTGCCGTCCGCGCAAACCTGGGTGGCCTGTACCAGTGCCGCCGAGGTGGCCGAGGCCATTCGCTTGATGGTGGTGCGCGGTGCGCCGGCCATTGGTATCAGTGCGGCGTATGGCCTGGTGCTGGCCGCGCGTGCTCACATCGCCGAGGGCGACGACTGGCAGGCTGCCTGGGAAGAGGACTACGCGCTGCTGGCGGATACCCGTCCGACCGCGTCGAATCTTTTCTGGGCCATGAAGCGCATGCGCGATTGCCTCGATCGCCTTAAGAAACACGCCGATCCGCTGGCGGTGCTGGAGGCCGAGGCGGTGGCGATTCACCAAAGTGATCGTGAAGCCAACCTCACCATGGCGCAGTTGGGCGTGGAGCTGATCCGCAAGCATCAGGGCAACGTCCAGGCGATCCTGACCCATGGCAATGCCGGGGCGCTGGCCACGGGCGGCGTGGGCACCGCTCTCGGGGTGATTCGCGGGGCGTTCCTGGAAGGGATGGTGGAGCGGGTCTATGCCAACGAAACCCGGCCCTGGTTGCAAGGCTCGCGGTTGACGGCCTGGGAGCTGGCCAATGAGGGAATCCCGGTCACGGTGAATGCCGATTCGGCCGGCGCGCACATTCTCAAGACCAAGGGCGTGACCTGGGTGATCGTCGGCGCCGATTGCATTGCCGCCAACGGTGACGTGGTCAGCAAGATCGGCACCTATCAATTGGCGGTGTGCGCCATGCATCACGGCGTGCGCTTCATGGTGGTGGCGCCCAGTTCCACCATCGACATGATGGCGGCCAGCGGCGATGACGTACCGCTTGAAGAGCGCGATGCCCGGGAGTTGCTGGAAGTCGGCGGCACCCGTGTGGCGGCTGATGTAGATGCCTTCAACCCGGTGTTTGACGTAACGCCGGCGGACCTGATTGATGTGATTGTCACCGAAAAAGGCATCGTCGAACGCCCCGACACGGCGAAGCTGGCGCAACTGATGTGTCGTAAACGCCTGCATTAAGGCAATTTGCCCGCAAAAAACGCCTTGGATCCAGCTCTAAGGCCCTCTCGTCGCCGTCAAGCCTGTCATCCGTCAACTTACTATGCTCCATGCGCATCAGGGGGATAGGTGCGTGGCGGCGATTGTGATAACATCCGGCGGTTTCCAGGGTCACCTCAAGGGGTAACCTTTAATGCGCAGATCCGTGTCATAACTCGTTGATTTGTCGTAAGTCGTTGCCAGGCACCATGCCAGCAGCGGCGAGCTTCGTTCGTCCCATATGGATGTGACGAGGTTTCACCCGAAAAAGGAATCAGGCTTCTCATGGGCGAACTGGCCAAAGAAATCCTCCCGGTCAATATCGAAGACGAGCTGAAACAGTCCTACCTCGACTACGCGATGAGCGTAATTGTCGGTCGGGCACTGCCTGATGCGCGCGATGGCTTGAAGCCCGTGCACAGGCGTGTGCTGTTCGCGATGAGCGAGCTGGGTAACGACTGGAACAAGCCGTACAAGAAATCTGCCCGTGTTGTCGGTGACGTGATCGGTAAGTATCACCCTCACGGCGACACTGCGGTGTACGACACCATCGTTCGGATGGCCCAGCCGTTTTCCCTGCGCTACCTGCTGGTAGACGGCCAGGGCAACTTCGGTTCGGTCGACGGCGACAACGCTGCGGCCATGCGATACACCGAAGTGCGCATGACCAAGCTGGCGCACGAGCTGCTGGCTGACCTGCACAAAGAAACCGTGGACTGGGTGCCGAACTACGACGGCACCGAAATGATCCCGGCGGTCATGCCGACCCGTATTCCCAACCTGCTGGTCAACGGCTCCAGCGGTATCGCCGTGGGCATGGCCACCAACATCCCGCCACACAACCTCGGTGAAGTCATCGACGGTTGCCTGGCCCTCATCGACAACCCCGAGCTGACCGTCGATGAGCTGATGCAATACATCCCGGGGCCAGACTTCCCGACTGCCGCGATCATCAACGGTCGCGCCGGTATCATCGAAGCCTACCGCACCGGCCGTGGCCGCATTTACATGCGCGCCCGCTCGATCATCGAAGACATCGACAAGGTCGGTGGCCGCCAGCAGATCGTCATCACCGAGCTTCCTTACCAGTTGAACAAGGCGCGTTTGATCGAGAAGATCGCCGAGCTGGTTAAAGAGAAGAAGCTGGAAGGCATCACCGAGCTGCGCGACGAATCTGACAAAGACGGTATGCGCGTAGTGATCGAGCTGCGTCGTGGCGAAGTGCCTGAGGTGATCCTCAACAACCTCTACGCCCAGACCCAGCTGCAAAGCGTGTTTGGTATCAACGTGGTAGCGCTGATCGACGGCCGCCCGCGCATCCTGAACCTCAAGGATCTGCTGGAAGCCTTCGTGCGTCACCGCCGCGAAGTGGTCACCCGCCGTACAGTGTTCGAACTGCGCAAGGCCCGTGAACGCGGCCATATCCTGGAAGGCCAGGCGGTTGCGCTGTCGAACATCGACCCGGTCATCGCCCTGATCAAGGCCTCGCCGACGCCGTCGGAAGCCAAGGAAGCCCTGATCAAGATGCCGTGGGAATCCAGTGCCGTAGTGGCGATGGTTGAACGTGCCGGTGCCGATTCGTGCCGTCCGGAGACCCTGGACCCACAATACGGCCTGCGCGACGGCAAGTACTTCCTGTCCCCGGAACAGGCCCAGGCCATCCTGGAACTGCGTCTGCACCGCCTGACCGGCCTGGAGCACGAGAAGCTGCTGGCCGAGTACCAGGAGATTCTCAACCAGATCGGCGAGCTGATCCGCATCCTCAACAGCGCCGTGCGCCTGATGGAAGTGATCCGCGAAGAGCTGGAAGTGATCCGCGCCGAATACGGCGACGTGCGCCGCACCGAGATTCTCGATGCCCGTCTCGACCTGACCCTGGGTGACATGATCCCGGAAGAAGATCGCGTCGTGACCATCTCCCACGGTGGCTATGCCAAGACCCAGCCTTTGGCTGCGTACCAGGCCCAGCGTCGTGGTGGTAAAGGCAAGTCGGCTACCGGCGTCAAGGATGAGGACTACATCGCTCACCTGCTGGTTGCCAACAGCCACACCACGCTGCTGCTGTTCTCCAGCAAAGGCAAGGTGTACTGGCTGAAAACCTACGAAATCCCGGAAGCGTCCCGCGCTGCCCGTGGTCGTCCGTTGGTCAACCTGCTGCCGCTGGACAGTGATGAATACATCACCACCATGCTGCCAGTAGACGAATACACCGAAGGTCACTTCATCTTCATGGCCACCGCCAAGGGCACCGTGAAGAAGACCCCGCTGGAATCCTTCAGCCGTCAACGCAGCGTGGGCCTGATCGCCCTCGAACTGGACGAAGGCGACGTATTGATCAGCGCGGCCATCACCGACGGCGAGCGTGAAGTCATGCTGTTCTCCGACGGCGGCAAGGTCACGCGCTTCAAGGAATCCGACGTTCGCGCCATGGGCCGTACCGCCCGCGGTGTGCGCGGCATGCGTCTGCCGGAAGGGCAGAAGCTGATTTCGATGCTGATCCCGGAAGAAGGCAGCGAGATTCTCACTGCTTCGGCTCGTGGTTACGGCAAGCGTACGGCCATCAGCGAGTTCCCTGAGTACAAGCGTGGCGGCCAGGGCGTTATCGCCATGGTCAGCAACGATCGCAACGGCCGTCTGGTCGGCGCGGTCCAGGTGCTGGATGGCGAGGAAATCATGCTGATTTCCGACCAGGGCACCCTGGTGCGTACCCGGGTTGATGAAGTGTCGAGCCTGGGGCGTAACACCCAGGGCGTGACCTTGATCAAGCTGGCCAGCGACGAAACCTTGGTAGGCCTGGAGCGTGTCCAGGAGCCATCGGAAGTCGAGGGTGAGGAGCTGGAAGGTGAAGAGCTTGAGGGTGACGTGATCGCCGGTGGCGATGACAACGTCGACGAGCCAACACTCGACGCTGCCGCAGACGAAGAAGAACCGCAGGAATAAGCGGACACACAGGGGGCGGATGAAGATTCGCCCCCTTGTTGTTTGTCCCTTTTGAAATACGACGCCGCGCCGCTCTTGTAGGAGCCGGCTTGCCGGCGATGGCATCAACTCGGTTCAAGTGAAGCGCCGAGTCGTTTGCATCGCTGGCAAGCCAGCTCCTACAGGGTTCCGCGTTGCGGGATGTTGATTGCAGTCCCACCAGATCAGAGAGATTGGATGTGAGCAAGAGAGCCTATAACTTCTGTGCCGGTCCCGCGGCGCTTCCTGAAGCAGTCCTGCAGCGCGCGCAGGGTGAACTCCTCGACTGGCATGGAAAAGGCCTCTCCGTGATGGAAATGAGCCATCGCAGCGATGAGTTCGTGTCCATTGCCACCAAGGCCGAGCAGGATATGCGCGACTTGCTGGACATCCCGTCTGACTACAAAGTGTTGTTCCTGCAAGGCGGCGCAAGCCAGCAGTTCGCCCAGATCCCGCTTAACCTGCTGCCGGAAGACGGCACGGCCGACTATATCGACACCGGTATCTGGGGCCAGAAGGCGATTGAAGAGGCCTCCCGTTACGGCCACGTCAATGTGGCGGGCACTGCCAAGCCTTACGACTACTTCGCCATTCCTGGTCAGAACGAGTGGAAGCTCTCGAAAGACGCCGCCTACGTTCACTATGTGGCGAACGAAACCATTGGCGGCCTGGAGTTCGACTGGGTTCCCGAGGTAGGTGATGTTCCGCTGGTGTGCGACATGTCCTCGGACATCCTCTCGCGGCCGATCGATGTGTCCAGGTACGGCATGATCTACGCCGGCGCGCAGAAGAACATCGGCCCGAGCGGCATCCTGGTCAACATCATCCGCGAAGACCTGCTGGGTCGTGCGCGTTCGCTGTGCCCGACCATGCTTAACTACAAGGTCGCGGCCGATAACGGCTCGATGTACAACACCCCGCCGGCTTTCGCCTGGTACCTGTCGGGCCTGGTATTCGAATGGCTGAAAGAGCAGGGCGGTGTGGCTGCCATGGGCAAGCTCAACGAAGAGAAGAAACGTACCCTGTACGACTTCATCGACGCCAGCGGCCTGTACAGCAACCCGATCAACCTGACCGATCGTTCGTGGATGAACGTGCCGTTCCGCCTGGCGGACGACCGTCTGGACAAGCCATTCCTGGCCGGCGCCGATGAGCGCGGCCTGTTGAACCTCAAGGGCCACCGTTCGGTAGGTGGCATGCGCGCCTCCATCTATAACGCTGTCGATATCCACGCCGTCAGGGCGTTGGTGGCCTACATGGCAGAGTTCGAAAAGGAACACGGCTAATGTCTGAGCAAGAACTCAAGGCCCTGCGCGTACGCATTGACAGCCTGGACGAGAAAGTCCTGGAGCTGATCAGTGAGCGCGCGCGGTGCGCCCAGGAAGTTGCACGGGTGAAAATGGCGTCCCTGGCTGAAGGCGAAGTGCCGGTTTTTTACCGTCCGGAGCGTGAAGCCCAGGTGCTCAAGCGCGTGATGGAACGCAACAAGGGCCCGCTGGGCAACGAAGAGATGGCGCGGTTGTTCCGTGAAATCATGTCTTCGTGCCTGGCACTGGAGCAGCCGCTGAAAGTGGCTTACCTCGGCCCGGAAGGCACCTTCACTCAAGCTGCAGCCATGAAGCACTTCGGTCACGCCGTGATCAGCAAGCCGATGGCCGCGATCGACGAAGTGTTCCGTGAAGTGGCCGCCGGGGCGGTGAATTTTGGCGTGGTGCCGGTGGAAAACTCCACCGAAGGCGCCGTCAACCACACGCTCGACAGCTTCCTTGAGCACGACATGGTGATCTGCGGCGAAGTTGAGCTGCGTATCCACCACCACTTGCTGGTGGGCGAAAACACCAAGACCGACAGCATCAGCCGCATCTACTCCCACGCCCAGTCCCTGGCCCAGTGCCGCAAGTGGCTGGACGCGCACTATCCGAACGTGGAGCGTGTGGCGGTGTCCAGCAACGCCGAAGCGGCGAAGCGGGTCAAGGGCGAGTGGAATTCGGCGGCAATTGCCGGTGACATGGCCGCTGGCCTATACGGCCTGACGCGCCTGGCCGAGAAAATCGAGGACCGCCCGGATAACTCCACGCGCTTCCTGATGATCGGCAGCCAGGAAGTGCCGCCCACCGGCGACGACAAGACCTCGATCATCGTCTCCATGAGCAACAAGCCCGGCGCGCTGCATGAGCTGCTGGTGCCGTTCCACGATAACGGGATTGACCTGACGCGAATCGAGACTCGTCCTTCGCGCAGCGGTAAATGGACTTATGTGTTCTTTATCGACTTCGTCGGCCATCATCGCGACCCACTGGTCAAGGGTGTGCTCGAGAAAATCAGTCAGGAAGCCGTAGCACTCAAGGTGCTGGGCTCTTACCCGAAAGCGGTTTTGTGAGGCTTTAACATGAGTGGCAACTTCCTCGCCCTGGCACAGCCGGGCGTGCAACAACTGTCGCCTTACGTTCCGGGCAAGCCTGTGGACGAGTTGGCGCGTGAGTTGAATCTGGATCCATCGAAGATCGTAAAGCTGGCCAGTAACGAAAACCCGTTGGGCCCAAGCCCCAAGGTACTGGCCGCGATTCGTGATGCGCTGGCTGAGCTGACCCGTTACCCCGATGGCAATGGCTTTGCGCTCAAGTCCCTGTTGGCGGAAAAGTGCCGGGTTGAGCTGAACCAGGTGACCCTGGGTAACGGTTCCAACGACATTCTGGAGCTGGTCGGCCGTGCCTATCTGGCGCCGGGCCTGAATGCGGTGTTCAGTGAGCACGCGTTTGCGGTCTATCCGATTGTCACTCAGGCGGTAGGGGCTGAAGCTCGCGTCATTCCTGCCAGGGATTGGGGCCATGACCTGCCGGCCATGCTGGCGGCCATCGATGACAAGACCCGTGTCGTGTTTATCGCCAACCCGAATAACCCGACCGGTACCTGGTTCAGCGCCGAGGTGCTGGACAATTTCCTGCAAGACGTTCCGGAGCACGTGCTGGTGGTGCTGGACGAGGCTTACATCGAGTACGCCGAAGGCAGCGACCTGCCGGACGGCCTGGACTTCCTCGCGGCCTATCCGAACCTGCTGGTCTCGCGCACGTTCTCCAAGGCTTATGGCCTGGCATCGCTGCGGGTCGGTTACGGCCTGTCCACCGCCGTGGTGGCCGATGTGCTGAACCGTGTTCGCCAGCCCTTCAACGTCAACAGCCTCGCACTGGCGGCGGCCTGCGCTGCGGTGCAGGACGCCGAGTACCTGGAAGAAGGTCGTCGCCTCAACGAAAGCGGCATGCTGCAATTGCAGGAAGGCTTCCGTGAGTTGGGTCTGGGCTGGATTCCGTCCAAGGGCAACTTCATTTGTGTCGATCTCGGCCAAGTTGCGGCGCCGGTGTTCCAGGGCCTGCTGCGCGAAGGCGTGATCGTACGTCCGGTTGCCAACTACGGCATGCCGAACCACCTGCGCATCACCATCGGTTTGCCTGCTGAAAACAGCCGCTTCCTTGAGGCACTGGCCAAGGTTCTGGCTCGTGGTTGATGTCACTGCATTGCAACCTGCTGTGCCTATGATCGGTCGCCTGGTGGTGGTCGGTCTGGGATTGATCGGCGGCTCCTTCGCCAAGGGCCTGCGGGAAAGCGGCCTGTGTGGCGAAGTGGTCGGTGTGGACCTGGACCCGCAATCGCGCAAGTTGGCGGTTGAGTTGGGGGTGGTGGATCGCTGCGAGGCGGACCTGGCGATTGCCTGCCAGGGCGCGGATGTCATTCAGTTGGCGGTGCCGATCCTGGCCATGGAGAAGTTGCTGGCGCTGTTGGCCGGCATGGACCTGGGCCGGGCGATCCTGACCGACGTCGGCAGTGCCAAGGGCAATGTCGTGCGTGCCGCCCGGCAGGCCTTTGGTGGCATGCCTGCGCGCTTTGTGCCCGGGCACCCGATTGCCGGGTCCGAGCAGAGCGGGGTGGAAGCCTCCAATGCGCAACTGTTCCGCCGCCATAAAGTGATTCTGACGCCACTGGATGAAACCGATCCTGCGGCATTGGCCGTGGTGGATCGGCTCTGGCGCGAGCTGGGGGCGGACGTCGAGCACATGCAGGTCGAGCGCCACGATGAAGTGTTGGCGGCGACCAGTCATTTGCCGCATTTGCTGGCGTTTGGCCTGGTGGACTCGCTGGCCAAGCGCAACGAGAACCTCGAGATTTTCCGTTACGCCGCCGGTGGTTTCCGTGACTTTACCCGGATCGCCGGCAGCGACCCGGTGATGTGGCACGACATCTTCCTCGCCAACCGCGATGCAGTGTTGCGCACCCTGGATACGTTCCGCAGTGACCTCGACGCCTTGCGCGACGCGGTCGATGCGGGCGACGGGCATCAGTTGTTGGGGGTGTTCACCCGTGCGCGGGTGGCGCGGGAGCATTTCAGCAAGATTCTGGCGCGTCGGGCTTATATGGATGCTGCTGTAAACGCGGATGACCTGGTGTTTCTCGCCAGCCCGGGTGGCCGCTTGAGCGGGCGGATTCGGGTGCCTGGGGATAAATCGATCTCTCATCGCTCGATCATGCTTGGGTCGCTGGCGGATGGCGTCACCGAGGTAGAAGGTTTCCTGGAAGGTGAGGATGCCCTGGCGACCCTGCAGGCGTTTCGCGACATGGGCGTGGTGATTGAAGGCCCGCACCACGGGCGCGTCACCATTCACGGGGTTGGCCTGCATGGCTTGAAGCCGGCGCCAGGTCCGATTTATCTGGGTAATTCCGGCACCTCCATGCGGCTGTTGTCCGGTTTGCTGGCGGCGCAAAGCTTTGACAGCGTATTGACGGGCGATGCCTCGTTGTCCAAGCGCCCAATGAATCGTGTGGCCAAGCCATTGCGTGAAATGGGCGCGGTAATCGAGACCGGGCCGGAAGGGCGTCCGCCACTGACGATTCGTGGTGGCCAGACACTGAAAGGGCTGACGTACGCATTGCCGATGGCCAGCGCCCAGGTTAAATCCTGCCTGCTGCTGGCCGGGTTGTATGCCGAGGGTAAAACCTCGATTACCGAGCCCGCGCCGACCCGTGACCATACCGAGCGGATGTTGCGTGGTTTTGGTTATCCGGTGGAGGTGGCGGGGGCAACGGCGTCGGTCGAGTCCGGTCACTCGCTTACCGCGACGCATATAGAAGTGCCGGGGGATATTTCCTCATCGGCGTTTTTCCTGGTGGCGGCTTCGATTGCCGAAGGCTCTGAGCTGTTGCTTGAGCATGTGGGGATCAATCCGACTCGTACCGGGGTGATCGATATCCTGCGGCTGATGGGCGCGGATATCACCCTGGAAAACCAGCGGGAAGTGGGTGGCGAGCCGGTTGCCGATCTGCGTGTTCGCGCGGCGCCGTTGAGGGGTATCGAGATTCCCGAAGCCCTGGTTCCGCTGGCTATCGATGAATTCCCGGTGTTGTTCGTGGCGGCGGCGTGCGCGCAAGGCCGGACGGTATTGCGTGGTGCAGAGGAGCTGCGGGTCAAGGAGTCCGATCGGATCCAGGTGATGGCCGATGGGCTGCTGGCGTTGGGCGTAAAGTGTGAACCGACACCTGATGGGATTATCATTGAAGGCGGCGTAATCGGTGGTGGTGAAGTCCATGCCCATGGCGATCACCGGATTGCCATGGCCTTCAGCGTGGCCTCCCTGCGAGCGGCTGCGCCGATTCGTATCCATGACTGTGCCAACGTGGCTACGTCTTTTCCGAATTTTCTTACACTGTGTGCCCAAGTCGGCATCCGTGTTGCCCAAGAGGCTCAATTGTGAATATCAAAGCACCGGTGATTACCATCGACGGGCCAAGTGGCTCGGGCAAAGGCACGATCGCCGGCATCCTGGCCAAGCGCCTGGGCTGGTGCCTGCTGGATTCCGGCGCGCTGTACCGCTTGCTGGCTTTTGCTGCGCGCAACCATGGCGTCGACCTGACCAACGAAGAATCACTGAAGCTGCTGGCTGCCCATCTTGATGTGCAGTTCGTCGGGGCGACGGAAGGTCATCCCCAGCGCATCATCCTGGAAGGGGACGATGTGACGGATGATCTGCGAAACGAACAGGTCGGTTCCTGGGCGTCCCAAGTTGCCGCCTTGCCGGCTGTGCGCGACGCTTTGCTGCAGCGCCAGCGAGCTTTTCAGGAGCCGCCGGGCCTGGTGGCTGACGGCCGCGACATGGGCACGGTGGTTTTTCCCGAGGCACCGCTGAAGATTTTCCTGACCGCCAGCGCCGAGGAGCGGGCCCGTCGCCGTTACTTGCAGTTGAAGGGCAAAGTCGATGGTGTTAGTCTGTCGAGTCTGCTAGATGAGATCCGTGCACGCGATGAGCGTGACACCCAGCGTGCGGTAGCCCCGCTCAAGCCGGCGGCTGACGCCATACAGCTGGATTCCACGGAGTTGTCCATCGAGCAGGTGCTGGAACGCATCTTGAGTGAAATCGCCATTCGCGATATCGCCGGGTGACCAAGAAGGCCGCAGGGGACCAGTCATAGTCCTGTGGTGCTTCTTTTAATTGAAACTGACCCACACCGTCTGGGGTGTGGAGATGGGCGTATTCTTCGCCCTTATCAACAGGAATTAAAATGAGCGAAAGCTTTGCGGAACTCTTTGAAGAAAGCCTAAAAACCCTGAACCTTCAGGCAGGCTCCATCATCACCGGTGTTATCGTTGATATCGATTACCAAGCTCGCTGGGTAACCGTTCACGCTGGTCTGAAGTCTGAAGCTCTGATCCCGCTGGAACAGTTCTACAACGATGCTGGTGACCTGACTATCAATGTCGGTGACGAAGTTCACGTTGCTCTGGACTCGGTTGAAGACGGTTTCGGTGAAACCAAGCTGTCCCGTGAAAAAGCCAAGCGCGCTGAATGCTGGATTGTTCTCGAAGCAGCCTTCGCAGCTGAAGAAGTGGTCAAGGGCGTTATCAACGGTAAGGTTAAAGGCGGCTTCACTGTCGACGTTAACGGCATCCGTGCGTTCCTGCCAGGTTCTTTGGTCGACGTTCGTCCTGTGCGCGACACCACGCACCTGGAAGGCAAAGAACTCGAATTCAAGGTCATCAAACTCGACCAGAAACGCAACAACGTTGTCGTTTCCCGTCGCAGCGTCCTGGAAGCAGAAAACTCCGCCGAGCGTGAAGCTCTGCTGGAATCCCTGCAGGAAGGCCAACAAGTCAAAGGTATCGTCAAGAACCTCACCGATTACGGCGCATTCGTCGATCTGGGTGGCGTCGATGGCCTGCTGCACATTACCGACATGGCTTGGAAGCGTATCAAGCATCCATCGGAAATCGTCAACGTTGGCGACGAGATCGATGTCAAGGTTCTGAAGTACGATCGTGAGCGCAACCGTGTCTCCCTGGGCTTGAAACAGCTGGGCGAAGATCCATGGGTCGCTATCAAGGCTCGTTACCCAGAAAGCACTCGCGTAACCGCGCGTGTTACCAACCTGACCGACTACGGCTGCTTCGCAGAGCTGGAAGAAGGCGTGGAAGGCCTGGTACACGTTTCCGAAATGGACTGGACCAACAAGAACATCCACCCTTCGAAAGTCGTACAAGTCGGCGACGAAGTGGAAGTTATGGTTCTGGACATCGACGAAGAGCGTCGTCGCATCTCCCTCGGCATCAAGCAGTGCAAATCTAACCCATGGGAAGATTTCTCTGGCCAGTTCAACAAGGGCGATAAAATCTCCGGCACCATCAAGTCGATCACCGATTTCGGTATCTTCATTGGTCTGGACGGCGGCATCGACGGCCTGGTTCACCTGTCCGACATCTCCTGGAACGAAGTTGGCGAAGAAGCTGTTCGTCGTTTCAAGAAGGGCGACGAGCTGGACACCGTTATCCTGTCGGTTGACCCAGAGCGCGAGCGTATCTCCCTGGGTATCAAGCAACTGGAAAGCGATCCGTTCTCCGAGTACGTTCAAGAGAACGACAAAGGCGCAATCGTTAAAGGCATCGTGAAAGAAGTTGACGCCAAAGGCGCCATCATCACTCTGGCCGACGATATCGAAGCGACTCTGAAAGCCTCCGAAATCAGCCGTGACCGCGTTGAAGACGCGCGCAACGTTCTGAAAGAAGGCGAAGAAGTAGAAGCCAAGATCATCAGCGTTGACCGCAAGAGCCGCGTAATCCAGCTCTCCATCAAGTCGAAAGACGACGCTGAAGAGAAAGAAGCAATCCAGAGCCTGCGCGACAAGCCAGCTACCTCTGAGCCTTCTGCTGGTCCTACCACTCTGGGCGACCTGCTGCGTGCACAAATGGAAAAGCAGAACTAAGTTCTGTCAGACCATAGAAAAAGGGCGACTTCGGTCGCCCTTTTTTGTGCCTTGGATTTGGTGTTATGCGAACTTCGTCCCGGTGTTCCGCGGCTGGGGCGCTGTGGTCTTGCTGGTAGCGCGTTCGCGCTCATAGGCTCCATCAGCCAGTTATCACTCTTGAGTGGCTTCTGTGCCGCTAGGCGAAGCGAGGGGTGGCGGGCTCTAAAGCCGTGGCTCTGAGAGTTACGCCCCAACTCTTTGAATATAAGTCAATACTTGGGCTGTTCAAATTCCTCCGGTCATGCTAAAACCTTCGAAGCGCTTTTCCTAGCTGCTTGAAAAAGAAGGGAAAAATATGACGAAGTCGGAGTTGATCGAACGAATTGTCACCCATCAAGGGCTCCTCTCATCCAAGGATGTGGAGCTTGCTATCAAGACTATGCTTGAACAAATGTCCCAGTGCCTGGCTACCGGGGACCGGATTGAAATTCGTGGCTTTGGTAGTTTCTCGCTGCATTATCGGGCGCCGCGTGTAGGTCGCAATCCTAAGACCGGGCAATCCGTCAGTCTTGACGGAAAGTTCGTACCTCACTTCAAGCCGGGGAAGGAATTGCGAGATCGAGTCAATGAAGATGAGGAAGACGGCGTCTGAGTCTTTTTAGGTAGGAGAGGATTATGCGCGGGGTTAAGCGATTTATACTGATATTAGCTATTTTTGTCGTCGTTTTGGCGATTTTAGCGTTTGTGTTGGAAAACCAACAAGCCGTTACCCTGTCATTTTTTGGCTGGAGTAGTGCACAGTGGCCTGCCGCAGTGTTTATTACCTTGGCATTAATCGTCGGTATGCTGATCGGGCCGATATTCGGCGCGCTAGTCAGGTACGCAACGCGTCGTGAGCGGTCGAGTACGCCTCTTCAGCGTTAACGCCGCTATATCATTCAGAACAGGTTAGGCAGTGGATTCATCGTGTACTTTCCTCAAGTGCACGGTCCGCTTTTGTGCCTATACCCATCCCCCGTCTGCGCATTTCTGCGGTTAAGCACGCTTCAGTGTTCTGGGTAGTCGCATCCCACGTGCTGATGTGAGGGCGGGTTCAAGGGATTCGCCACCACAGTCTGGCAAATTTGCACCGTGCTGAAAGGCGCAGCGATCGAAAATGGGTGCAACTTGTGCGCACGCATTGATTGAAAGTGAGGTTGTTGTCGGGAACAATGCCACGGTGAAATCCGGGGGTGTTCCCAGGCAATGGATGGAGCAATCGTGGATGACGGGTTTGTTCGTCCAAATGCCACCGTTCCGATGATGCCCGGGGCAGTGAAAGGGCATTGCGCAATGGTTGGCGTTGATACGACTGCGACCAAGGATATTCCCGAGTGCGCAGTAGTGTTAAGCAACTCCGTAAATAATTGGGTACATGGAAAAATGATAGATTTTTTGGATTTGAAATCGGTTAATGCTGCGTTCCGGGATGAGTTGGTAGCAGCCTGCGCACGAGTAATTGATTCGGGCTGGTACATTGGTGGTCGTGAACTGGCAAAATTTGAGGCGGAATATGCTGAGTTTTGTGGTTCTCAGTATTGTGTTGGCGTCGCGAATGGCCTCGATGCATTGATCTTGACATTGCGTGCCTGGAAAGTCATGGGCAAAATCCAGGAGGGTGATGAAGTCATCGTTCCGTCCAATACCTACATTGCAAGCATACTGGCCATTACAGAAAATCGTCTAACTCCCATTTTAGTTGAGCCAGATGCGGATACGTTTAACTTGTGTCCATCCAATGTCAGAAAAGCGATTACTCCAAGAACACGTGTGATCTTACCGGTCCATTTATATGGCCAGCTTGCTGATATGCCAGCGTTGCTGAAAGTGGCGGCTGAGCATGATTTGCTTGTTTTAGAAGATTCCGCACAATCGCACGGTGCAAGTATTGGTGGTAGAAAAGCCGGCAGTTGGGGTGATGCGTCAGGATTTAGTTTTTACCCTGGGAAGAACCTGGGGGCTCTAGGGGACGCTGGTGCAATCACTACTGATGATTTAGAACTGGCCGATACGCTTAGGGCGTTACGCAACTACGGCTCTCAAGAGAAATATAAAAACCTGTATCAAGGTGTTAATAGTCGGCTGGATGAGATTCAAGCTGCGATGTTGAGTGTCAAGCTTAAATATTTGGATGTGCAAACCGAGCATAGGCGAGAAATTGCCGCGCTTTATTTGGAGGGTATTAAAAACCCAAATATTAAGCTGCCTACCGCAGTGACCGGGGGTGGCTGCGAGTCTGAAAGTCACGTTTGGCATCTTTTCGTCGTCAGTTGCGATCAGCGCGAAGCGCTCAAGGACCACCTGACCGCGTGCGGTGTACAAACACTTATTCACTATCCCATTCCCCCGCATCAGCAACCCGCGTATTCCGAGTGGCGCGAACATTCTTTTCCCGTTTCAGAGCAAATGCACCGTCGCGTGTTGAGTCTTCCAATGGGGCCTTCCTTGAGTTTGGATGATGCACGGCGCGTTGTTGATGCTTGTAATAGTTTTTCAGGGAATGGCTGATCGGGCATGACTTTTATACGGACGAGCCTGTTGAATGCAATTGCTGTATTCATAAAAATGCTTACGCTATTGGGTATCAATAAGGTCCTCGCTGTTTATGTCGGTCCGGGTGGATACGCCGCTATTGGCCAGTTTCAAAATGCAGTCCAGATGATCACTACCTTTGCCAGTGGTGCTGTCAATACAGGGGTTACCAAATACACAGCTGAGTTTAAGGATGATGTGGCTGCGCAGCATCGAGTCTGGCGAACGGCAGGAACAATAGCTCTATCAGGATCACTGTTTTTTTCGATTTTGATTGTTGTTTTTAGTAAGGCGTTGGCGACATTGTTTTTGAAGGATGAAAATTTTAGCAGTGTCTTTATCTGGTTCGGCGCGACATTGGTGTTTTTTACATTCAATACTCTTATGTTGGCGATATTGAATGGGAAAAAAGAGATAGGGAAATACGTATTAGCGAGTATTGCGGGTAGCCTGTTCGCGATTTTAGTCACAACAGTGATGTCAATGTCCTATGGCTTGCTTGGAGCATTGGTTGCCTTAGCTGTCTACCAATCGCTTAGCTTTTTCATAACATTGTTCATATGCTTTAAGACTCACTGGTTCAAACTGTCCTATGTTGTTGGTAAGTTAGACAGAGGTACGGCTGTCAATTTATCTAAGTTTACACTTATGGCGCTTTCGTCAGCGTTGTGTATGCCGTTGAGCCATATCCTTGTGCGAAATCATTTGGGGGCAACCTTTGGGTGGGAGGCGGCGGGGTACTGGGAGGCTATGTGGCGTTTAAGTACGGCCAACCTTATGTTGGTAACAACGACGTTAAGTGTCTACTATTTGCCAAGGTTGTCAGAGTTAAAGGACGCAAAATCCGTAAGGTCGGAGATATTGCAAGTCTACAAGATCATTTTTCCGGTGGCCGTGGTATGTGGTGTGATCATGTACGCGCTACGTGACTTTATTATTTCAGTGCTTTTTACATCTGATTTTTTGCCGATGCGCGAGTTATTCGGTTGGCAGATCGTTGGTGATGTCTTGAAAATTGCCAGTTGGATTTTAGGTTACGTGTTGGCCGCGAAGGCATACTGGAAGATTTTCATAGTTTCAGAGATTTCATTTGCCCTGATATTTTATGTGTTGGTGATATCGCTTTCTGCTCTTGGTCTAACAAGTGCTGTAGTTGCGCATGCAATCGCCTACGGTTTATACCTGTTTTCCATGTTTGTAATTCTGAAGAAAAAAGGGATTCTTGCATGAGTGATGCGTCTGAAAGTATGTATACATAATTGATGTCTGTGTCCATGAGCATATTTTAGATGTTTTGGTTGGGTTGTGTGTTGCGTTACTGGTTTGGTAATATTTTTATAGGTCGGTCTGCTGTTTTTCGGCGTTTTCCTGACAGGGGATGAGTTTTGGATAGTAAAGATTGCCCGCCCGGTCCATTAGTCACTATGTGTGTGCCCGTATATAATCATGAGGGCTTTGTTGAGGCGAGCATAAAGAGCATTGTTGCGCAAACGTATAAAAATATAGAACTGATCATTATAGACGACGGTTCGACAGATGGATCGGCTGAAGTCGTGAGCAGATTTCTAGAGCAATGTGAGGCACGATTCACTCGTTTTAAGTTTGTGTCGCGGCCAAATAAAGGATTGTCAGCAACTTTAAATGATGCACTTCAGTGGGCTTCGGGTACTTATTTTTCCGCGCTGGCGTCTGATGATATTCTTTATCCAGATAAGACTGCTGTATTAGTAGAGCACATGCTGGGGAATCCCGATTGTGTAGCGTCATTTGGCTCGGTGTCGCTTATTGACGATGATGGCGTTGAAAGAGGGGTTCGAAAAAGGGGGGGGAAGTACCAGTTTGATGAGGTGTTTCTACTCAGGGCTGAATTGCCTGCGCCCGCGAGCATGGTGGTGCTGCAAGCCATTTTGGATGCGGGTGGTTACAACCCGGATGTGAAGATAGAAGACTGGGATATGTGGACGCGATTGACTAAGGGGAATAATAAGTTTGTAGAGGTCCTTCCTCTCGTACTGGCAAAATATCGCATGCACCCAGGTAACACGATGAAGCAACTTGATCTTGTGCATAATGGCCTACTGATGGTTGCTGAGCAGCATCGGGATCATCCTCTATATGACCGAGTGCAGTGCGTTTTGAGTTGTGTTCGATTCAGAAATCTTGCATCAGTCCGAAAGACGGAAGCGATACACCTACTTCGCAAGCTTTTGGTTAATTTCCATAGCTACTCGGAACCAAGATTTTATCAAGGAATATTGCATCTACTATTTAGATGGTGATGCCGCTAAGTTTCAGGTCGCACTGGATCGCGGCTACCACATAAGCTTAATTAAGCTCGGGTGGCTGAACCTATCGTGAAGAAGGAAGGATTAGTTTTGAAAATTTTTGCACGTGACGCTGATACCCTATCGGGAAGGCATGTCGCTATAGCAGTCTTTATGTTGATGCTTCTTGCATACATATGGATTGGTTTTATACCCCTGAATAACGGATCAGGCTGGGATGGAAATGATTATCTGGGTTATGTAAAGTTACTAGCAGCTGGCGAGCCTATAGTGGGTGATCCCTATCGCTCAGTAAGACTTTCAGGTTTTCTCCAACTGATTCCATTCGTTTGGGGTGGAGCAGGGACAGCAACGTTGGTGCTTGTTCAGCTGGTATTTAATATCGGTATGATGGCAGTGGGTGTTGGAAGTCTCTTTAGTTGCTTGAGAGCGCTTGGTGTAGATTCTCGCAAGGCTGGCTTTTCAGTGGCACTGTTAATGTTCAGTTGGGCCGGTTTAGTGATGCCTGTTTTCTATCCGGTACTCAGTGATAACTTGGCACTCCCTCTTTGCTGTATGGCCATGTGGTGTTGGGTTAAGCAAAAAAGTGTGTGTCTTTACATGTTGTGTGGTTGGTTTGTATGGCTGTTCCCTGGGCTGTTTTTAGTACCGCTGGGGTTGATTGCTTTTCCTTATGAGCGAGACAAAAAAATCCAAGAAATCGACATTAAAGATCGATTTAAAATCAGGCTTTTCGCTTTTTTTTCCGTGATTGGGTTGCTGCTCTACTGCTATTGGATGAGGAAAATCACAATCGTAAAAGTGGCAACCTACATGGCCAGTGGAGGAAGTACTGGTATTGCATCTCTCGTTCCTTTTTCGATTGCGATTCAGGCGTTGACTATCGTCATCCTTGCTTGGGCTGGCGCAAGCTTTTTATGCAGCCCTAAACTTCATCGGTCACTTAGCATACGCGGTCTTGTGCTTTGTATCTGTACCATAGCTGCTAGTTATCTGGCAATGAAGCTGGTCATCAATTTTTCGGCAGGATTTAAAGGTCCTCCCTTAATAAAGAATTTGATGTTGCAGGCTGTTGGTGCCCCTTTTAAACCGTGGGTTTCACATTTCCTGTATTTTGGTCTCGTTGTTCCACTTGTCGCTGCTCAGTGCATACGCTGGTGCTTCCGTGGGGACACGAATATGCCGGTCGGTTTGCTTTTTATTGTCATCTCTTTTCTTCCATTCCTGTGTTTTGGATCAGAAAGCCGTCAGTGGATCGGGGTTCTTCCGGCATGCGTAGTTATTTACGCGTTGACTGAAAACACCAGGCGCCAGCAAGTGTTCCTGGTCCTGGCATCAATTGCGTCACTGTTTACCATGTTCGGCATTCAAGCCAACATTGCAACTGCAGTACAAAATGAATTGGGATTTCAGAGTTCTGAATGGCAATACTATTTTGGGCGGCAAGGGCCTTGGATGTCCGTTGATGTATATAAGTTCGGCCTGATAGCACTGGTTGGGGTGGCGGCTGTTTATCTTGGTTTGGGAGTATCCAAAGATAAGATAGTGGGTAAGTCACAAAGCTAATTTTAAACCAGCACAAAAAAGCCTGCTCTCGCAGGCTTTTTTGTGGGCGACGGCCCAAGAGCGTTAATACCAGCTATCTACGATTGACTAGCCTGGATCCCTGCGTGCGCGGTGTTCTGAAAACAAAAACTTAGTAAGTATAAAGGTCATCGGCACTGTAATAGCAATCGCCAGCAAGGGAGCAGCACGCTCATCAAGGTGCAGCTTTTCGACCCATACCCAAAGAACTATCAGGCTGACGAGATATTGGGCTAGATAAACCAAGGGGAGTAACACTATGGATTTGATACCCCTATGACTTCCAAAGACAAAAAAGCGATTCAGTGCGTAAGCAAGCATTATTCCGCCAATATAAGCCATTGTATAACTTGTATTGTAAGAAAAGTAATTCAATAGCAACAAATAGACTCCGTATGTCACGATGGTATTGAAACCGCCGGACAACAGGAATCTCGAGAAGTCTTTCTTGAAAAGTTTAGTGGCGGCGTGCTTGATCATCTGAGTCATCCAGCGTCTGAGATTAACGCCTTAAATTCATCGTAGTTTCGAATGTAATCAGCTGAGTCATAGTAGTGCGAAGCAAATACCATGAGTACAGCATCATGGGAATAACGGTATTGGATACCCCACGTCATAGGCGGCAGATAAATCCCCTTGTTTGGCTTGTCCAGCACGAACTCCTCTCGGTTTCGACCGTCGTCGGCAACTACATGGATTGAGCCCTTTACGGCGACCAGGAACTGGTGACAAACGCGATGAGCGTGCTCACCCCGCGTTTCTGCGGTGGGAACATCATAGACCAAGAAGTAACGTTCTGACTTGAAAGGTACTGTGCGTTCAAATTCCCCAACAGAAAGGCTGCCGCGAATATCAGCGACTTCCGTCATCGTGTGTAATGTTACACCTCTGACAGAGGTTTCAGCTGTATGTGGCGTCGCGTCCGTATGCGCGGAAACATCCTGCGTTGTATTAACCGGTTTTGCGTCTACATAACCTATAATTTTCGCAGGGTTACCGACAACGATTGCATTGGGCGGAATAGACCTTGTCACGACTGCGCCTGCACCTACCATGGCGTTAGTCCCGATGGTCAGGCCTGGCAAAATGGTGCAGTTGGCACCAAGCGATGCACCCGTTCGAATGATCGTACGAGCAAACGTTTGTGGGTAAACCTTGCTACGTGGAAAAAGGTCATTTGTGAAGGTTGCATTCGGCCCGATAAAAACATCGTCCTCAATCGTGATGCCGTCCCAGACTTGCACACCACACTTCAACGTTACCCGATCACCAATAATCACATCATTTTCGATGAAAACGTTGTCGCATACATTGCATTCGCTGCCCAAGCTGGCGCCTGGAAGGACGTGTGCGAAGGCCCAGATGCGTGAGCCTTTACCGATATTCTCAGACTCACAAAGCGCGTGGCTGTGTACGAAAAAGTTCTTAGTGTTGCTCATTAATACCTCCATAACCTTCAATTCGCATTGGGATCGCTAACGGCCGATTTTTTGTATTTTCGTAAGTACGCCATGCGTAGGAGCCAACGATACCGAGTCCCAGGAGATTCAGGCAGCCCAGGAAGGTGATGGTTAGCATAATCATCGCGTAGCCCGGTACTTGAATCATGCCGTGCAACTTCGCAACGAGAGTGATGACGGCAAAAACGGCCGCAATGACCGAGCCGAAAGCACCGACCCGGGTAAGCAGCCTGATGGGCAGATCCGTGAAGGAGAACACACTGTCCATCAGGTAATTGACTTTCCTGCGAAGGGTCCATGCTGACTTGCCGTGGACTCTCTCCTGGCGAGAGTAGGTGACGACTTCTCTGCGATACCCAAGCCAGAAGATCTGAGCAATCAGAGAGCTATGTCGCTCATCCAGTGTCAGTAGCGTATCCCGGAATGCCCGGTTACAGGCGAACATATCAACGCCGCCCGGAGGAATTTCTGGAATGACATAACGACGGTAGAGGCCCCAAAAATCTTGGATGCCATGCGGCTGGCCCATGGATCTTGCCGGCCCTCTCGAACTCCGACGACAACGTCAGTGTCTTGCTGTAAAAGCACCCGGTTCATTTCGAGTACCAGTTCCGGCGGTTCCTGTAAGTCTGCGGCCATTACTGCAAATCGATCGCCGCTGCCATTTTGCAATCCGGTGCGAATTGCCATGAACGAGCCAAAATTTCTCGAGAGCAAAATGAGCTTTGACCGGAAAGGCTGCGATGGCAGACGTTCCCGAAGAATCTCGTAACAGCGATCCGGGCTGCCATCTACAACGAACACGAACTCTATATTTTTTTCGAGTTGGGTGTTCAAGTCATCTAGGGCAGAGAGCAAATCTGGCAAGTTGCTTTCGTTGCGATAAACGGGAATGACCAATGTCAGCAAAGTTATTTCTCCTTGGAGAAGTAAGTAGTGACAGCCTCAATAACGCGATCAACTTCTTCGCCTGTTTGGCCGGGAAAATAAGGTAGGAAAATTACAGGCTCATACGCTTGCTCAGTCACTTCGAGCGAGCCAATTTGCGCGACAGGGTAAGCGGGTTGTTTGTGCTCTGCAATCGGAAAGTGAATGCCGGTACTGATTGTTCACAACTACCGGCCTGTTTACCATTGCCTCGAGCGCCATGGGTTGGGTGCAGCCTTCCAAGGCTGGGAGCCGGCGTATGAACAGATGCGAGCGATTTCTTCTCTGTTCGCAAGTTGATCGTAGAGGTGTGTCACGGCCGCAGCGGAAGGTTTGCTTCGAGGGCCGTGCGTTGGGGCCTTCGGGCGCGTATCGGTGGTTGCCGCGTAATTTCTTTATCTCCGCAAGCAAATTCAATCGAGCATTAAAATTTGGGCGTAGAAAAGGATTAGTTGGCTACCGGGCCCCTGAGGATCCCAGCTTCAATTACTAACGATAAGGCGCAACTCGCTCTTTGGTGCTTGTTCTGTTACTCCACAATCGTTTCGGCGGTAGAGTACATCCCGGCGGAGTGAATCGAAAATCTTTGACGTCGGCTGTAGAGGCGCACCAGGCTCGGTACGGAATTCGCTGAAACCAATTTGACGTCCACAGATGTCTAGATTCATCAAGGTCCGCAGCCATCCTTGGTAGAGGCCTATGGGCCTCTCCCTGTGGACGCCCACGCATAGATGAGTGCCTGGTGCTCAGCATCGTCCTTGTGTGGGCTTCGTTCGGATGCTGCGTGGCGCGACATGCCACGTGCAGTGCTCACATCTGCCGAAAGAACGCCATGGTAGTCACGCACCCGAGTATCATTTCCCGCGCTAGGCAGGGCTTGCGCCAAGTCGCCTCGCCGCCCGGTTCGTGAACGGATTGGTTGAACAGAAAACGCCTCATGTGTGGCAAAATATACAAATCTCGAAACGGGCCGTGGGGTGAGAGTTGGCTGACAGGATATTGAAGGTGGCACGTGTTTCGACGGTGCCATTTTTCGTGATTACACAATTGAGCTCTCAGATTCAAACGCTTCAGGCGCTTGGCGCAGAAATTACAGTGGTCGCGAGTGACGACGAATTTTCAGGGAAAATGGGCACGTTGCGAAATGTGGCGTTTAAGCCGATAAATATTTCAAGAAACATCAGTCTGCTAAAAGATCTAGTCAGCTTGGTGAAGCTGTTTTGGGCGTTCAAGTCTGGGAAGTTTGATATCGTTCATTCAACCACACCCAAAGCGGGCCTGCTGTGTTCAATTGCCGCTTTCCTGGCAGGCACGCCAGTTCGAATTCATACGTTTACTGGCCAGCCTTGGGTAACGATGTCTGGTATTAAAAGTTTTACGTTGAAGTGCTGCGATAAACTGATTGGCGCTTTGAATACGCATTGCTATACCGACAGTGATAGTCAGAGGCGGTTTCTTGTTGCAAGCAAAATTGTAAAGCCGGAAAGTTTGACCGTTCTTGGATGTGGATCACTGGCCGGTGTGGATCTCAAGCGCTTTGACAGAGCCAGGTATTCCGCAGACGATCTCGCTTCGTTGAGAAGCCAGTTAAGTATTTCGGATGGTGATAAGGTCATACTGTTTGTGGGGCGAATCACCCAGGACAAAGGCATCCAGGAGTTGGTCGATGCGTTCCAGAGGATCGCGTCAAGTAATGAGGTTTTTCACTTGGTACTGGTGGGGCCCTTTGAGGACAACGGCCAGGCGATTGTGGAATCTGTCGGTGATAGCACAGTAGCGAGCCGTATACACAGTGTGGGCTTTTCGGATGAGCCCGAGAAATATATGGCTATCGCGGACTTGCTTTGCCTGCCCAGTTATCGTGAAGGATTTGGCACAGTAGTCATCGAAGCGGCCGCAATGGGGCTGCCAACTGTAGGGACTGATATTTATGGTCTTTCTGACGCGGTTGTAGATGGCGTCACCGGCTTGCTGGTCCCTCCAAGAAACTCGCAAGCCCTCGGAAGTGCGTTGGTAAGTTTATTAATTGATGATCAGGCGCGCCTACGCATGGCTGAGTGCGCCACCGCGAGGGCACGTGCTGATTTTGATTCGGTCAAGTGCGCCACATTGCTGTTGAACGATTATAAAAGGCTGTTGAATGAGCGCTGATGGGTTTGAGCAGGCTTCTTGTATTGCAGTAACTGGCGCAAGCGGTTTTGTAGGTGGTGCGCTGCTCAAGTTACTTGCCGTTGATAAAAAGTATACGGCCAGGGCCATTTACAGATCTTTGCCCGATCGTCCTTTGGACGATTGCGAAACGTTTGTGTGTGGCGCTCTGAAGCCGGACACAGATTTCAGGGATGCCTTGGAAGGGGTGGATGTCGTTGTTCATTGTGCCGCCCGAGTGCACGTCATGGATGAACGTGCCACCGATCCAATGGCAGAGTTCAGGATTACGAACGTGGCGGCAACACATAATCTTGCGACGCAGGCAGCGCAGAGCGGTGTGAAACGCTTCATTTTCATCAGCTCAATCAAGGTAAATGGCGAGTCTACGCAGCGGGACAAGCCCTACCGTGCAGACGACGTTCCTGGCCCCGAAGACCCCTATGGACTTTCTAAAATGGAGGCGGAGGAGGGCCTTAAGCGTATCGCAACCGAAACAGGGATGGAGGTGGTCATTATTCGTCCGGTTCTCGTATATGGGCCAGGCGTCAAAGCTAACTTCCTCAAGATGATGACGTGGTTGAAGAAGGGGGCGATCCTGCCCTTCGGAGCAATCAACAATAAGAGAAGTCTCGTATCTCTGTATAACCTTACGGATTTGATACGTGTTTGCCTTGAGCATCCCGCTGCAGCCAATCAAACGTTTTTGGTGAGCGACGGAGAGGATGTATCCACTACGCAGTTGCTGAATAAAATGGCTCGTGCATTGGGTTGTCGTGCACGGTTATTACCAGTGCCGAGCGCATTGCTTGTCGCTGCCGCGACGGTACTGAACAGAAAGTCATTGTCTCAACGTCTATGCGGTAGCTTGCAAGTCGACATTGAAAAAAATCGTACGCTCTTGGGTTGGAGTCCCCGAATGAAGGTCGATGAAGGTCTTAAGTTGACCGCAGAACACTACTTGGGGAATAACGCGAGATGAATTATTTGGCCGTTTTGTTGGTGTTTTTGACGTCGTTTCTGCTAACGGGCATGTTGCGCAAATACGCATTGTCCCGCAGCTTGATCGACGTTCCGAATGCACGCAGTTCCCATTCTGTTCCAACGCCTCGGGGCGGCGGGGTGGCCGTCGTGGTCACCGTCATGCTCTCCTTGATCAGCCTTTATCTTGTGGGTGAAATTGATTTCCCTGCATTCATTTCATTATTTGTCTCAGGTGGGATAGTCGCCGTTATCGGCTTTATGGATGACCATGGTCATATAGCCGCGCGCTGGCGTTTACTGGGGCATTTCATCGCTGCGGCTATCGTTCTTTGGTGGACGGGCGGGCTACCGGTAATTGCGTTTTTCGGGTGGCAGGTGGACTTGGGCTACGTGGGTTATGTAGGTGCGCTGCTTTATCTGGTCTGGATGCTCAATCTCTACAACTTCATGGACGGAATTGATGGTTTGGCGGGTGTCGAGGCCATCAGTGTCTGTTTAGGGATGTGCGTGATTTATTTGATCGCCGGACATGCCACCTTGATTCCGGTAAACGTATTGTTCGCTTGCGCGACAGCGGGTTTCTTGTGCTGGAATTTCCCTTCGGCGAAAATTTTCATGGGGGATGCGGGCAGTGGTTTTATAGGCATTCTGCTGGGAGGGCTCTCCCTTCAGGCAGCCTGGGCATCTGCTGACTTGCTGTGGTGCTGGCTCATCCTGCTGGGCGTGTTTGTTGTTGACGCTACGGTCACTTTGTTGCGCCGTCTGCTGCGTGGCGCCCTTGTCTATGAGGCGCATCGCAGCCATGCGTACCAATATGCATCGCGCCATTTTGGCAGGCACGTTCCGGTAACCGTGACGGTGTGTCTAATCAACGTTTTTTGGCTTTTACCCCTGGCGGCCTGTGTCGCCTATTCGCTTGTGAGCGGAGCCACTGCGTTGATTATTGCCTATCTTCCCTTGATCGCTCTGGTAGTGCGTTTTCGCGCAGGTGAAGCGGAAGCTAAAGCGGAGTGATCCTGATAGAATTATTTGTAGGATTGTGGTTAAAAATATATGAATTTCTGAGGGAGCTATGGATCAGGTCAGGGGATTTTTGCTAGGCCTCCCGCGCAGGCAAAAAAGGTTAATCCAGGTCACCGTTGATGTGGTGCTTATCTGGTGTGCGTTATGGATGGCTTTTATCGTGCGCTTGGGCATTGATGATATGGTCAATCCATTGGTTCAACACCTTTGGTTATTCGTAAGTGCTCCCGTTGTGGCGATACCCCTCTTTATCAGGTTCGGGCTCTATCGGGCGGTGATGCGATATTTTGGGAATGACGCACTTATCACCATTATCAAGGTAGTCAGTCTATCGTCCCTGATATTGGGTGTTGTTGTTTATTGGTACAGCAATCATCAGACTATCGTTCCTAGATCTATTATCTTCAATTATTGGTGGTTGAGTTTGATTATGGTGGGTGGCGTGCGTTTAGCCATGCGCCAGTTTTTTCTGGGTGATTGGTCTTCTGCCGCTCAATATGTTCCCTTTACCAACCGCGACGACGGACTCCCGCGCGTTGCGATATATGGTGCTGGAGCCGCCGGTAATCAATTGGTTGCCGCGTTGCGGATTGGAAGAAGTATGCGTCCGGTTGCGTTTATAGATGACGATGAGACTATAACCAATCGGGTCATTTCCGGGCTTCAGGTTTATAACTCCAGGCATATTCAAAAGATGATAGACGTCACGGGCGCACAGGAAGTCCTGCTGGCTGTGCCGTCCTCTTCCAGAGGTCGACGTAGGGAGATTCTGGGTTTCCTGGAAGGCTATCCGTTGCATGTTCGAAGCGTTCCGGGTTTTATGGATTTGGCCAGTGGACGGGTCAAAGTCGATGATATCCAGGAAGTTGATATCGCGGATTTACTCGGTCGAGATCCCGTGCCAGCCCAGGAAGAGCTTTTAGAGCGCTGCATTACGGGCAAGGCCGTTCTGGTCACCGGTGCCGGAGGTTCTATTGGTTCTGAACTGTGCCGTCAAATTTTGGAGTTGCGTCCGACTTGCCTGATTCTGTTCGAGCACAGCGAGTTTAACCTTTATAATATTCTCTCTGAACTTGAGCATCGAGTTGCCAGGGAGGCGCTATCTGTTCGTCTTTTGCCTATTTTGGGATCTGTGCGTCATCAGGAAAAAATAGCCGACGTATTAAGAACCTGGCACGTCGAGACTGTTTATCATGCTGCTGCCTACAAACATGTTCCTATGGTTGAGCATAATATCGCTGAGGGTGTGCTAAATAATGTGATAGGCACATTGAACACTGCCCAGGCTGCCCTACAGGCAGGAGTGGCTAACTTTGTGTTGATCTCCACTGACAAGGCGGTGCGGCCGACAAATGTCATGGGTAGCACCAAGCGTCTTGCTGAAATGTCCCTCCAGGCATTGAGCCGCGAATTGGCCCCTGTGTTTTTTGGAGATAACTCCAATATTTCAAGGGTCAATAAAACGCGTTTCACCATGGTACGTTTTGGCAATGTACTCGGTTCCTCGGGTTCGGTGATTCCGCTATTTCACAAGCAGATTAAGTCAGGCGGTCCATTGACCGTGACCCACCCGAAAATCACCCGCTACTTCATGACTATTCCTGAGGCTGCGCAACTGGTCGTTCAGGCTGGCTCCATGGGATGTGGGGGGGATGTTTTTGTTCTTGATATGGGAGAACCCGTCAGGATTGCCGAATTGGCAGAAAAAATGATTCACCTGTCCGGGCTAAGCGTGCGCTCGGACAAAAATCCCCACGGTGACATAGCCATCGAGTTCACCGGCCTTCGTCCTGGTGAAAAACTGTACGAAGAGCTGCTGATCGGTGACAACGTGGTCGCTACCCAGCACCCAATGATCATGAGCGCCAACGAGGACTATCTTTCCTGGGACGTTCTCAAAGGCAAGCTCACTGAGTTGCTCGCTGCTGTCGACCAGGACGATTACACACGGGTTCGCCAGCTTCTACGTGACACCGTCAGTGGTTACGCCCCGGACGGTGAAATCGTCGACTGGATCTACCAGCAGCGCCGCCTGGAACCCTGAACTTACACCCTGTAACTCACCCGTTTTTGACTCTCCCCGGACATCGCCTAAGTTTGAAAAGCAGCTTCGGAAAGCTGCTTTTCTCTTATCGATGTCATGGAGCGTCACCAATGCGTAAAGCTTATGTCTCAGCCCTCGTTTTTGCTTTTTTCACCAGCATTTCGCTAGCCATCACTGCAGCACCCTCCCGGCAACCCGAAACCCCAACCCCCATCACCACCCAACTGACCAAGGTCGACCAAGCCACCAAGGTCAGCCTCAACTCCGCAGACGCCGAAACCCTGCGTCGAGACCTCTTCGGCATCGGCGCCGCCAAAGCCAAGGCCATCATCGCCTACCGCGAAACCAACGGCCCCTTCACTGCGATAGATGAGTTACTGGAAGTAAAGGGCATCGGCAAGGCGCTTCTGGAAAAGAACCGCGACCGGCTTGAGGTGAATTGAGGATCTGAAAGCAGGCGAGGAGGCCGGTCATCGACCGGCTTTCTTCTGTTCAGCAAGTTCTGCTTTCAAGCTTCCCCGAACCACATCGAGTATCCGTGTCGCCAGCTCGGCATTCTCCACACTTCTCGCCAATACCAACGCCCCCACCAGCGTCGACATCAGCACCAGGCTCTGTTCCCCGGCATTCGGGCTGCCAAGTGCCGCTTCAACCTGCTTGAGTCGAGCATTGAGCACCTCATCCGTCGTGGGGCTGTGCTGCCCGCGCAAGCCCATTTCCGACGACATTGTCGTCAGCGGGCATCCTTCATGCGGGGAGGTCTGGTGCCATTCCGACAGGTAGCTGTCAATAAACGCGTGCAATGGCCGTTCCTGGCTGAACAGTTGTTCACAGTGTTCATCCAATTGCGCGGCGGCCTCTTGTAAGGCCTTTTCCACCAACTCGTCCTTGGACTTGAAGTGAGCGTAAAACCCGCCATGGGTCAGGTTCAGCGCTTTCATCAGCGGCTGCAAACCGGTCGCACCGATGCCGTCGCGGCGAAAGCGGACAGAGGCTTCCTTGATGATGCGCTGGTGGGTTTGAGCTTTGTGGTCTTGTGAATAGCGCATGGGGCGGCCTCCGAAACATCAGGCCATATTAACCAAGCTTGCCTGGGCATAGGCGGGTGTTTACAAAATTGTGCGGCTCCAGGGTGGAGCCGCTTCAGGATCAGCGATCCTGTGCGTCCTTGGCGTCCGCTTGGGCGTTACGTTCGGCCACGCGTTGGCGTTGTTCCTCGGTCAGTTCAACCTTGTTGGCGCTGTCTCGCAGCATCAACAAACCACCGACGATCGAGCCGATCGCGACCACTAAAATCAACCAGGCATACCACGGCATAGGGTTCTCCTTGAGGCAGCAAACCGTGGAAAAATTTCCCACGGTAGTTGCTGCTTTGAGTAACGGGCTTTCTTAGTAGTTCATTGTAGGCCCGTTCCTGCGCAAGGTCTCAGAGCCCAGTCAACATCGCATCTGCCGGCGCATCGGCGCGGTCTTGTGCGGTCAGTTGGAAGTACACAAAACCCACCACCATGAAGCCCAGGAAGATCAGCCCGATCAACGCGTTGAACCACGCCATTGCCACCAGGCATACCACCGCCAGCACCAGGGCAATCCCCGGCACGATCGGATAGCCCGGTGCGCGGAAGGTACGTTCCAGCAGCGGCTCGGTTTTGCGCAGTTTGAACAGGCTGAGCATGCTCATGATGTACATGACGATCGCACCGAACACCGCCATGGTGATCATGGCCGCAGTCAGGGTCATGCCACCCAGGTTGATCAGCCCGTCGCTGTAGATGGCGGCGATGCCGACGATGCCTCCGGCGATGATTGCCCGGTGCGGCGTCTGGAAGCGCGACAGTTTGGCCAGGAAAGAGGGCAGGTAGCCTGCGCGCGCCAGGGCAAAGAACTGGCGGGAGTAGCCCAGGATGATCCCGTGGAAGCTGGCCACCAGGCCGAACAGGCCGATCCACACCAGCATGTGCAGCCAGCCCGAGCTGTCGCCGACCACGGTTTTCATCGCCTGGGGCAGCGGGTCGTTGATGTTCGACAGGGTGCGCCAGTCACCGACGCCGCCGGCAAAGAACATCACGCCCATGGCCAGAATCACCAGGGTGAGGATGCCGCTGATGTAGGCCTTTGGAATGGTGCGCTTGGGATCTTTCGCTTCTTCGGCCGCCATGGCGGCACCTTCGATGGCGAGGAAGAACCAGATGGCAAATGGAATGGCCGCAAACATGCCGGCGATCGCCGGTGCGCCGAAGGTGTCGGAGCCGGCCCAGCCGTTGAGGGCGAAGTTGCTGAAGCTGAAGGCGGGGGCGACCACACCCATGAACACCAGCAGTTCGGCCACGGCGAGCACACACACCACCAGTTCGAAAGTCGCCGCCAGCTTCACGCCGAGAATATTCAGGCCCATGAACACGATGTAGGCGCCGACGGCGGCGTGTTTCGGATCCAGCGCCGGGAACTGCACGTTCAAATACGCACCGATTGCGAGGGCGATGGCCGGTGGGGCGAAGACGAACTCAATCAGCGTTGCCAGCCCGGCGATCAGGCCACCTTTCTCACCAAATGCCCGGCGGCTGTAGGCGAACGGACCGCCAGCGTGAGGAATGGCGGTGGTCAGTTCGGTGAAACTGAATATAAAGCAGGTGTACATGGCGGCGACCATCAAAGAGGTCACCAGGAAGCCTAGCGTTCCCGCGACGCCCCAGCCGTAGCTCCAGCCGAAATACTCGCCGGAAATCACCAGCCCGACGGCGATGCCCCACAAATGCAGGGTGCCCAAGGTGGGTTTGAGTTGTGTGTTCATCGTGTAGCTCTCCCTGAACGGTTTGGAATGTTTCAGGGCATTGCAGCGGGCATGCCATTCACCTGTGCCGTGTCGTAAAGGCGCCGAACTGTCGCCGAGGGAACGGTTTGGCGTTTGAATGGGTTCCGGGCCTGCACCAGATAAGGGCGCGGCCTACAGGAAACGCTCACAAATCCCCCTGTAAACCCCGCATAAACCCACTCTTTACGCCGTCTTTACGCCCCACCCATACCGTCGCTCTCGTTCCTTTACGCCACTCCTGCGGACAATCCTCCTACACGCGGCAGTCGCCGCACGACGGAGAAACTTCCATGAGCGTTCTGGACGGGGTGTCACTGCTGTTGGCTGTGGCGCTGTTCATTTATCTGCTGGTTGCGCTGCTACGCGCGGATCGGAACTAGGAGCAGGCTATGCACAGTTATGACTATTGGCTGATCATCGCCTTCTTTGCCTTGGTGCTGATTCCGGCACCGGCCCTGGGGCGGTTCTACTACAAGGTAATGGAAGGGCAGCGAACCTGGCTCACGCCGGTGTTCGGCCCGGTTGAGCGTGTTTGCTATCGCCTTTCGGGTGTCGATGCAGACCAGGAGCAAAGCTGGCAGAAATACGCGCTGGCGTTGCTTGCGTTCAACCTTGCCGGTTTTGTGCTGCTGTTCGGCATCCTGGTGTTCCAGGAATATCTGCCGCTGAACCCGCAGAAATTACCGGGTCAGGAATGGACCCTGGCGTTCAACACCGCGATCAGTTTCATGACCAACACCAACTGGCAGAACTACAGCGGTGAAGCGTCCCTGAGCTACCTCAGTCAGATGGTCGGCCTCACCGTGCAGAACTTCGTCAGTGCCGCCACCGGCCTCGCCGTACTGGTCGCGTTGTGCCGTGGGATCGGTCGCAAATCCACCAAGACCCTGGGCAACTTCTGGGTCGACATGACCCGCGCCACCCTCTACGGCCTGTTGCCGTTGTGCCTGGTGTTTGCGTTGTTCCTGGTGTGGCAGGGCGTGCCACAAACCTTCGCTCACTACGTTAACGCCGTGACCATGCAAGGCGTTGACCAGGTGATTCCACTGGGCCCGGCCGCCAGCCAGATTGCGATCAAGCAATTGGGCACCAACGGCGGGGGCTTCTTCGGCGTCAACTCGGCGCATCCGTTCGAGGACCCGACTGCCTGGGCCAACCTGTTTGAGCTGGGTGCGATCATCCTGATTCCGGTAGCGCTGGTGTTCACCTTTGGCCACTACGTGAAAGACCTGCGTCAGAGCCGGGCGATCCTCGGTTGCATGCTGGCCTTGTTCATCATCGGCGGTGCAACCGCGATGTGGGCGGAGTACCAACCCAACCCGGCGCTGAACAACCCGGCGGTGGAACAGGCCGCGCCGCAGGAAGGTAAAGAAGCGCGCTTCGGCACTACCGGCACTGTGTTGTGGTCGGTGGCTACCACCGCCGCGTCCAACGGTTCGGTCAACGGTATGCAAGACAGCCTCAACCCGCTGAGCGGCATGGTGTCGCTGGTCAACATGATGGTCGGCGAAGTGATCTTCGGCGGCGTCGGTGCCGGCATGTACGGCATGTTGCTCAACGTGTTGATCGCGGTGTTCCTTGCCGGCCTGATGATTGGCCGCACGCCGGAATACCTCGGCAAGAAACTCCAGGCCCGGGAAGTGCAATTGCTGGTGGTGACCTTGCTGGTGATGCCGGTGGGTACCCTCGTACTGGGCGCCATCGCCGCCAGCCTGCCTGGCCCGGCCGGTGCCATCAGTAACCCAGGCCCCCACGGTTTCAGCCAGTTGCTGTACGCCTACACCTCGGCCAGTGCCAACAACGGTTCGGCGTTCGGCGGCTTCAGTGCCAACACTGCGTTCCACAACCTGATGTTGAGCCTGTCGATGTTGCTGGGCCGCTTCGGCTACATCCTCCCGGTTCTGGCGTTGGCCGGCAGCCTGGCGATGAAGAAGACCGCACCGATTGGCCAGAACAGCTTCCCGACCCACGGCCCGCTGTTCGTGACCCTGTTGACCGTGACCATTTTGCTGGTGGGCGGCCTGACCTTCCTGCCGACGCTGGCACTTGGGCCTATCGCTGAACATTTGAGCATGGCTGCTTTTTAAATGAAGAGCCTAGGGGATATGAAAATGAACTTGCCTGCAAAAAACGCGGCTCCCGTGAAGACCCAGGAGCCGGCCAAGACCGCAATCTCGGCCCTGTGGCGCCCGGCGCTGGTCCAGGCCTTCGTCAAGCTGGACCCGCGCCAACTGCAACGCTCGCCGGTGATGCTGGTGGTGGAGCTGACTGCGATCCTCACCACGATCCTGTGCTTCGTGCCGGAGGTGGCCGTACCGACCTACGTCGCGGTGCAAATCGCGGTGTGGCTGTGGTTCACCGTGCTGTTCGCGAACTTCGCCGAAGCCCTGGCTGAAGGTCGCGGCAAGGCCCGCGCCGACAGCCTCAAGGCCGGCAGCGAGGGCCTCAGCGCGCGCCGCAAGGAAGCCGATGGCAGCTTCAAGGTCGTGCCGGCCACCAGCCTGCGCAAAGGTGATGTGGTGCGTGTGGCCGCCGGGGAAATGATCCCGGGCGATGGCGAAGTCATCGAAGGTATTGCCGCGGTCAACGAAGCGGCAATCACTGGTGAGTCCGCCCCGGTGATCCGTGAGTCCGGCGGCGACCGCTCGGCCGTCACCGGCAACACCCGCCTGGTCTCGGACTGGTTGATGATCCGCATCACCGCCAACCCGGGCGAGTCGACCCTGGACCGCATGATCGCCCTGGTGGAAGGCGCCAAGCGCCAGAAAACCCCCAATGAAATCGCGCTGGACATCCTGCTGATCGGCCTGACGCTGATCTTCCTGCTGGTGGTCGTGACCCTGCAGCCATTCGCCCACTTCGCCAATGGCAACCTGCCGCTGGTGTTTCTGGTAGCGCTGCTGGTCACCCTGATTCCGACCACCATCGGCGGCCTGTTGTCGGCCATCGGTATCGCCGGTATGGACCGCCTGGTGCGCCTCAACGTGATCGCCAAATCCGGACGCGCGGTGGAAGCAGCGGGGGACGTGCACGTGCTGTTGCTGGACAAGACCGGCACCATCACCTTCGGTAACCGTCGTTGCACCAACGTGATCGCCGCGCCCGGTGTCAGCGGCAAGGAGTTGGCCGAAGGCGCGCTGCTGGCGTCCCTGGCGGACGACACGGCCGAAGGCAAGTCCATCGTCGAATACCTGCGCGGCTTGCACCCGCAAGCCGAGCCGTCGACGGATGAGTTGACCTCCGTGCCATTCAGCGCGGAAACCCGCCTGTCCGGCGTCGACTACCAGGGCCGCGTGTTCCGCAAAGGCGCGGTGGATTCGCTGCTGGCCTTCATTGGCCTGCAACGCCGCGACCTGCAACCTGCACTGTCCCGGGAAATCGACAAGATCGCCCAGAGCGGCGGTACCCCGTTGCTGGTGTGTGCCGACGGCAAATTGCTTGGCGCGATTCACCTTAAGGACGTGGTCAAGCCCGGTATTCGCGAGCGTTTCGCCGAGCTGCGCAAGCTGGGGATCCGCACCGTGATGGTGACCGGCGACAACCCGCTGACCGCTGCTGCGATCGCTGCTGAAGCCGGCGTGGATGACGTGCTGGCCGAAGCCACTCCGGAGAAAAAGCTGGCCCGCATTCGTCACGAGCAAAACGACGGTCGCCTGGTTGCGATGTGCGGCGACGGTGCCAACGACGCCCCGGCGCTGGCCCAGGCGGACGTCGGCATGGCAATGAACGACGGCACCCAGGCCGCCCGCGAAGCCGCCAACATGGTTGACCTCGACAGCGACCCGACCAAGCTGCTGGACGTGGTGCAGATCGGCAAGGAATTGCTGGTGACCCGAGGCGCGCTGACCACCTTTTCCATCGCCAACGACGTGGCCAAGTACTTCGCGATCCTGCCGGCGCTGTTCGCCTCGATCTACCCGCAACTGGGTGTGCTCAACGTGATGCACCTGCAAAGCCCGCAGAGCGCGATCCTCTCGGCCATCGTGTTCAACGCCCTGATCATCGTGGTGCTGATCCCGCTGGCACTGCGCGGTGTGCGTGTGCAGGCGGCGAGTGCGGCGGCGTTGCTGCGTCGCAACCTGCTGATCTACGGCCTGGGCGGGATTGTGGTGCCGTTCGTGGGCATCAAGGCGATCGACATGCTGCTGACCGCGCTGCACCTGGTTTGACCCGATGCCTGCAGGTGCCGGCACACCGGCGCCTGCAGGTTGCAATGACCGAATTGAGGAGTTTGAAATGTCCAACATGATCCGCCCGGCCCTGAGCCTGCTGGTGTTGATGTCGCTGATCACCGGCGTGGCCTATCCCCTGGTTGTCACCGGTGTGGCGCAAGTCGCGTTCCCCGACCAGGCCAACGGCAGCCTGGTACACGATGCCAGCGGCAAGGTGCGTGGTTCGAGCCTGATTGCCCAGGATTTCACCGGTGACGGCTGGTTCCACCCACGGCCATCTGCGGGGGCGTTTGCTACCGTTTCCAGCAGTGCCAGCAACCTCGGCCCAAGCAACCCGGCGCTGGCTACCCGGGTATTCGACGACGCCAACAAGCTGCTGGTGCCAGGCCAGGGGCCGGTGCCCATGGCAATGCTGACTACCTCCGGCAGCGGTCTTGATCCACACTTGCCACCACAGGCGATTGCCTATCAACTGGCCCGGGTAGCCGCCGCGCGTAATCTGCCGGTGGCGACCCTGGAGCGCCTGATGGACGAGCACATCGAAAGCCCGCTGGTGGGGCCACCGGTGGTGAACGTTTTGGCGCTGAACATGGCCTTGGAAAAGTTGTAAGCAGTGGCGCCGCCAATCGCGGGCAAGCCCGCTCCCACAGTTGACTGAGTTTCATCTTTGGAATGCGGTCGAAAGTGGGAGCGGGCTTGCTCGCGAAGGCTGACTTAAGAAATCCACATCAACACCTGAAGGAAGACTGCCCGCATGAGCGACTCCGGCCGCGCCGATGCCCTGTTAGCCGAACTGCCACGGGACGGCCGCGGCCGGCTCAAAGTCTTCCTCGGCGCCGCTCCCGGCGTGGGCAAGACCTACGCCATGCTCCAGGCGGCCCACACTCAGATGCGCCAGGGCGTGCGACTGATCGCCGGCGTAGTGGAAACCCACGGCCGCGCCGAGACCGAAGCCTTGCTCAGCGGCCTGCCGCAACAGCCGCTGCTGCGCTCCGAATACCGCGGCGTGATGCTGGAGGAAATGGACCTCGATGGCCTGCTCGCCGCCAAGCCCAAACTGGTGCTGGTGGACGAGCTGGCCCACAGCAACGCCCCGGGCAGCCGTCACGAAAAACGCTGGCAAGACATCCAGGAATTGCTCTCTGCCGGCATCAACGTATTCACCACGGTCAACGTCCAGCACCTGGAAAGCCTCAACGACCAGGTACGCGGTATCACCGGCGTGCAAGTGCGCGAGACCTTGCCCGACTGGGTCCTGCAGGAAGCCGACGAGCTGCTGTTGATCGACCTGCCATCCCGCGAACTGCTGGAGCGTTTGCGCGACGGCAAGGTCTACGTGCCGGAACAGGCCCGCGCCGCCATCGACGCCTTCTTCACCCAGACCAACCTCATGGCCCTGCGCGAGCTGGCGATGCAAACCGCTGCGGCCCACGTCGACGACGACCTGGCCCAGGGTTACCGCCAACTGGGCCAGGCCGCGCCCGCCGTGCGCGGCCGGCTGCTGGTGGGCGTGGACGGCGATGCCCAGGCCGAACGCCTGGTGCGCCACGCCAGCCGCGTGGCCCAGCGTCGGCATTTGCCGTGGAGCCTGGTGCACGTGGATAACGGCCGGGTGCGTGACGAGCAGTCGCGCCTGCGCCTGCAAAACGCCCAGCAACTGGCCGAGCGCCTTGGCGGTGAAGTGGTGTTGCTGCGGGCGGGGGAGGTGGCGAAGACGCTGATCCAGCATGCGGCCGAACGGCGGGCCAGCTTGATTCTGGTGGGGCAATCGCGGCCGCGCTGGCGGCGTAATCTGTTTGGCGGCGGCTTGGCCGCGCGCCTGCTGCGTAATGCCCGGGGCCTGGAAATCAACGTCCTCGACAGCGACGAAATCCCGGCCACGCCACGCCTGCCGGATGTGCGTGGGCTGGTGTGGTTTGACTATGCGCTGGCGGTGGTAGCGACCGTGATCGCGGCGGCCGTCGCCTGGGGTGTCGCCAGTGTGCTGCCGTTGCCGAACATCTCGCTGGTGTTCCTGGCCGCCGTGCTCCTGGTGGCGGTGCGCAGCAGCCTGGGCCCGGCGCTGGCGTGTGCGGCGTTGTCCTTCCTGAGCTACGACTTCCTGTTTATCCCGCCGAATTTCTCTTTCGCGATCCAGCGTGAAGAGGACGTGCTGACGCTGTTGTTCTTCCTGCTGATGGCGGCGCTCACCGGCAACCTCGCCGCGCGCCAGCGTCGGCAGTTGCAGGCGTTGCGCGATACCCAGGAAGAAACCACCGAGCTGCTCGACCTGTCCCGCAAGCTCACCGCCGCCACCGATCGCCAGGCGGTGATCAGTGCCGCCGCGCACCATCTGGAAGGCTGGAGCGACCTGCAATTGTGCCTGCTTAACCGCGACGGCCAGGGCGACTGGAAGGTCGAGACCGGCGGCCCGATCACCTTCACCGAAGCCGAGCGCGCTGCCGCCGATTGGGCCTGGCAACATGATCAGCCGGCAGGCATGGGCACCGGCACCTTGCCGTTTGGTCGCTGGTGGTGGTGGCCGTTGTCCAGCGAGGAGGGGCCGTTGGGTCTGCTGGGTGTCAGCCCGAAAGCCGGTCTCGAATTGAGCGGCCAACGCCGTCGCCTGCTCACCGCCTTGAGCCAGCCATTGGCCCAGGCCCTGGCCCGTGCGCAACTCGGCCAGGAACTGGAAGCGGCGCGCCTGCATGGCGAAACCGAGCAATTGCGCAGTGCCTTGCTGGCCTCGGTGTCCCATGATTTACGCACGCCGCTGACCTCTATGCGCGGCAGCATCGACAGCCTGCTGGCCCTCGGTGAGGCGATTCCCCTGGAGGATCGCCGGGAGTTGCTGGAAGGCACCCGCGATGAAGCCGAGCGCCTCGACCGCTACATCCAGAACCTGCTGGACATGACCCGCCTGGGCCACGGCGCCCTGAAGCTGGCGCGGGATTGGGTTTCCCCCGGCGATATCGTCGGCAGTTCCCTGGGCCGCTTGCGCGCGGTATTGGCGCCGCTGCAAGTGACCACCGACGTACCGCCCGAGCTGCCACTGCTCTACGTGCATGCGGCCTTGATCGAGCAGGCGCTGGTCAACGTATTGGAAAACGCCGCACGCTTCTCGCCGCCCCAAGGCCGTCTGAAACTCAGTGCGGGCGTGCTGGAAAACCAATTGTTTTTTGCCGTCGCCGATGAAGGCCCGGGCATTCCCGAGGAGGAGCGTGCGAAGATTTTCGACATGTTCTACACCGCCGCCAGAGGTGATCGTGGCGGGCAGGGCACCGGGCTCGGTCTGGCGATCTGCCAGGGCATGGTCGGTGCCCACGGCGGGCATATCAGCGTGGCCGACGGCATTGAAGGCCGCGGCACCTGCATCACTTTATTCTTGCCATTGCAGGCCCAGCCTGGCCTGGAAAGCGAACCTTGAGCTACCCTCTTTTCTTCACGGATTTTGATTGGACACCATGAGCCAGACTGCGACGATTTTGGTCATTGACGACGAACCGCAGATCCGCAAATTCTTGCGTATCAGCCTGGCCTCCCAGGGCTACAAAGTGATCGAGGCCGGCACCGGCAACGAAGGCCTGGCCCAGGCCGCCTTGAGTAAACCGGACCTGCTGGTGCTCGACCTCGGCCTGCCGGACATGGACGGCCAGCAGGTGCTGCGTGAGTTTCGTGAGTGGTCCGCGGTACCGGTGCTGGTGTTGTCGGTGCGTGCCAGTGAAGTGCAAAAAGTCGAGGCGCTGGACAACGGCGCCAATGACTATGTGACCAAGCCGTTTGGCATCCAGGAGTTTCTCGCGCGGGTGCGCGCGTTGCTGCGCCAGGCGCCGGCGGGGGAGGCCCAGGAAGCGGCGTTGCGCTTTGGCCCGTTGACGGTAGACCTGGCTTATCGCCGGGTGCTGCTGGACGGTGTCGAAGTGGCGCTGACCCGCAAGGAATACGCGGTGCTCGCGCAGCTGGCGCGGCATCCCGGGCGGGTGATTACCCAGCAGCAACTGCTCAAGGATATCTGGGGCCCGACCCATACCGAGGACAGCCATTACCTGCGGATTGTGGTGGGGCACCTGCGCCAGAAGCTGGCAGATGATCCGACTCAGCCACGGTTTATCGTGACTGAGGCCGGCGTTGGGTATCGGCTATTGAACACCGAAGCCTGAAGCGTTAGCTCAACCTGTGGCGAGGGAGCAAGCTCCCTCGCCACAAAAGCACTGCTCATAAAGCGTCAGTGTTGCTCACTCTCATACCGGTCCAGTGTATCGCTGGCAATCTCCCGCCCCAGTGCGATCAACTCCGGTGCCTTGTAAAACTCGAAAAACCGACAAACCCGCTTCGGCACGTTGATCAGGATATCCGGCGGGTACCCGGCAATCTTGTACTGTGCCAGCGACGTCTGCATCACCTCAAAACTCTGGTTGATCAAATCCAGCAGCGACGCCGGCCCCACGTTATCGATGATGAACGAACCGGTCGCCGACTTCGGCGCGCCGGCCTTTTCCGGTGCGGCCGCCGGCTGCTGCGCCTCGGGTTCGGCAGACTCCAGCCACGGGTTGATATCGGCAGCCTGGGCCAACAGCGCTTCTTGCTCCAGCATTAACAACTGCTCGGCCTGCTTGCGGCGAAACGGCAAGTGCGAACCCAGTGAGCGCACCAGGTTGTCGAAGCGGCTCCTGAACGCCGGCGGGCGCTGGATCACCGGCAGCGTGTAGTGCTTCTGGTTGGTGGAGTTGAGGTTGACCGCAATGATCAGGTCGCAGTGGCTCGACACCACCGGCACGATCGGCAAAGGGTTCAAGAGGCCGCCGTCCACCAGCATGCGGTTGCCCTGCATCACCGGGGTAAACAGGCTGGGAATCGCTGCCGAGGCGCGCATGGCCTGGTGCAGGCAGCCTTCCTGGAACCAGATTTCCTGCTGGTTGGTCAGGTCGGTCGCCACGGCGGTGTAGGGAATGCGCAGGTCTTCGATATTGATCTCGCCGACGATCTTGCGGATCTGCCCAAAGACCTTTTCGCCACGGATCGCCCCCAGGCGAAAACTCACGTCGACCAGGCGCAGCACGTCCAGGTAATCGAGGCTTTCGATCCAGTTTCGATACTCGTCCAGCTTGCCCGCGGCATAGATTCCGCCGACCACTGCCCCCATGGAGCAGCCCGCGATGCAGGCGATGTCGTAGCCGCGCTTTTCAATTTCCTCGATCACGCCGATATGGGCGTAGCCCCGGGCGCCGCCGGAGCCCAGCACCAATGCAACACGTTTCTTCATGACCTGATCCTTTGCAAAACAGGTGACCACAATGCACCCATCAAGGGGCGCGCTTCAATCATCAGTGCTGCAACCGATTATTTTCGCGATCGGGCTACTCTGCTCGGGTATGCTCTGGCAATCGGCACTGCGGATTCAGGCAGTCGGATAAGGCACTTTTCGGTGTAGGCAACGTCTACACCTGTGACTGTTTTTTCTTTTCTTGAGGTGTCATTTGATGAAAGCCTGGATGTGTGTGCCTGTGATCGTGTTGGCCCTGGCCGGTTGTGCCGGGAAAACTGCTTATCGCGACAGCTGCGGCACGCAACTGGACGCTGCGTGGCACGAACTGGACCTGGCCAAGGCCGAAGGCTTTGCCGGCACCGTGAGTTATTCCAAGGCCCTTTCATTGCTGACTGGCGCCAAGACCCAGCAGCAGTTCGAAGCCTTCGAAGGCTGCTCGAACAAGGCCGAAAAAGCCCGCTTCTATATTCGTGAGTCTCGTGCAGGGCGTTGATCCCGGTCAGGGTGTCAGGGAGCGGTAATCGTTAGGGTTGTACGTGGCGTTTGTATTGCCAGGCGCCACGCTAGTCAGTTAACAGGGGAAGCGCATGGCAGGGTTGGTAGATCAGTTGGTCGCTCAGGTCATTGGCCTGGAAGTAGGGTTGCTGAACTGCCAGGCGCGCCTCGCCGCCGTCACGGACGACGAGGCCCTGCATGACCTGCGCACCACCGTGCGGCGCTTGCGCAGCCTGTTGCGGCCATTGCGCGGGTTGCCCGGTGTCGAGCAACTCGAACAGGCCGCCAGCGCCGTCGGCCAACGGACTACACCCTTTCGCGACCGTGAAGTGCTGGCCGCATACCTCCATCAGCACGGCTATCACGAAGCGGCTGACCGGCGCACCCGGCAGCAGGCGGCCACCTACCGCTCGGTCGCACAAGGGCCGGAGCTGGCGCAACTGCTGTTGATCCTCGAGGCATTCCCCCGCTTTATCCGCGCCTCCCAACGGCAGAAGCTGCTCAAGGGCCTGCGCGCGCGCATTGAAAAACGCCTGGCCAAGCAATGGAAACGGCTCGGCGAGGCACTCCACGACCCGAACCATGACCGTCATCGCCTGCGCCTGTTGATCAAGCGCGTGCGTTATGCGGCCGAGGCTTATCCCGAGCTGGACAAGCTGCCCCCAAAGCCGTGTCCCGTCTCAAGGCCGCTCAAGGCGCCCTCGGCGATTGGCACGATTGCTGGCAATGGCTGGCGCAAGCCGGGCACGAGCCCGATTTGCAGCCGTGCGTGCCCGGCTGGCACCGCACCATGGCCAAGGCCGAAGGGCAGGCGGATCGTGTGCTGGATAAGCTGAGCGCTGACTGCTTCGCTTGAGTCCGCGGCCTATCTGTCCGGCTTTTTGGCTGGAATAGGTGCTGTACGGCGCAGGCCGGGTGGTTAAGATCCCTCAATCCTTTTTTCAAGTTGAGATCGCCATGCGCTTTAGTGATTTGCTCGACGCTGCCCGCAACCATCCCCTGAACGTTTCGATCCCTGCCGAATGGGCCCAGGGTCGTGCCACCTTTGGCGGCCTGGTGGTGGCGTTGCAATACGAAGCCCTGCGTGCACAGGTTCCGGCAGATCGCCCGTTGCGTTCGCTGGCGATTACCTTTGTCGGCCCGGTGGCGCCGGATGTTTCGGCAAGCTACGAAGTCGAAGTGCTGCGCGAAGGCAAGGCTGTCAGCCAACTGCTGGGGCGTGTGGTGCAGAACGGTGAAGTGATGACCCTGGTGCAGGCCAGTTTTGGCGCCTCGCGGCCATCGCAGATCGATGTTGAAGCCGACCCGGCGCCCACCTTCAAACACTGGGATGAGTGCCAGGAGTTGCCTTACATCAAAGGGGTGACACCGGAGTTCATGCGGCACCTGGCGATGCGCTGGAGTGTGGGCGGCCTGCCGTTCACCGGCAATAAATCCCGTGAGATGGGCGGCTGGGTGCGCTTGCGTGGCGATGTGAAGGAGGAGCCGCTGACCGAAGCGCATATCCTGGCGCTGGTGGATGCGTGGCCCCCGTCGGTGTTACCGCACCTGACCCAACCGGCTGCGGGCAGCACCCTGACCTGGACCATCGAATTCGTGCAGCCGCTGCAGACCCTCAGCACCCTGGACTGGTGCCAGTACCTGGTCCATATCGAACATGCCCGCGACGGCTACGGGCATGCCGCTGCGCAGCTGTGGAGCCCCGACGGCCAGTTGATTGCTATCAGCCGTCAGTCGGTGGTGGTGTTCGCCTGAGGCTTCAGACCAGCAGGTGTTGGTCATGGGAGGCGTCGCTGGCGCGGGCCTCCAGGCGACGACCGTGGTGCTGCAATGCCAGTGCCGCCACAATGCCGACAACGCCAATAGCCACACTTGCCGGGTTCTCGCTGAACACCCCGGACACCATCAACAGGAAGCCGATCACCAGCAGGGGCAGCGCCAGCAGTTGCAACACTTGATTGGTCCCATGCTGATGATTTTGCGGGTGGGTGCGCCATTGCCAGGCGGGGAGATTTGGATGACGTTTGCCCATGATCGTGATTCCTCTGTCCGTTGAAACATCTTGAACAGAGTGTAGGCCGGGCAGGGTGGGGCGGCGAATCAAGGATGGCTATGGGGGCCATAGCCGTCCCTTTAAGGTTTACAGCTTCAACTGGCCGATGGCCTTGCTCAGCTCCCCGGCCAGGGTTGCCAGCTCATTGCTGGTGGTCGCCGAGTCCACAGTCTGTTGCACGGTGTTCTCGGTGACGTCTCGAATGCTCACCACTGCCCGATTCATTTCCTCGGCCACATGGCTTTGTTGTTCGGCGGCGACGGCAATCTGCGTGTTGCTCTCGCGCATTTGCGCCACGGCGCCGGTGATTTCGGCGAGGGCAATCCCGGCTTCCTGAGCCTGTTGCACACAGTCGTCGGCCTTGAACGAGCTTTCCTGCATGAAGTCCACCGCGTCCCGGGTGCCGGCTTGCAGGGCCGAAACCATGCGCGTGATTTCATCGGTGGAGCTTTGCACGCGCTTGGCCAGGTTGCGCACCTCATCAGCGACCACGGCAAAGCCCCGGCCCATTTCGCCGGCGCGGGCGGCTTCGATGGCGGCGTTCAGGGCCAGCAGGTTGGTCTGCTCGGCGATGCTGTGAATCACCCCGACCACCCCGTTGATTTTCTGGCTGTCCTCGGCCAGTTTCTGGATCATTTCAGCGGTCTGCTGCACGCCGGTGGACAGCCCGGCAATCGAGCGCTGTACCCGGCTGACCACTTCCTGGCCGCTGCCGGCGAGGGTGTCGGCCGTCTGGGACAGGTCGCGGGTAGCGCCGGCGTGCTGGGCGATGTGGTAGACGGTGGCGGTCATCTCGTTGATTGCGGTGGCGGCCTGGTCGGTTTCGCTTTGCTGGCCGAGCATGCCGTGCTGCACCTCGTTCATGCTGCTGGCCAGGCGTGCGGCGCCGTCGTCCAGTTGCTTGGCGGTGCGCGCGACGGTGTTGACCACCCGTTGATAACCCGCCTGCATCGCGTTAAAGGCACTGGCCATCTGCCCGACCTCGTCCTTGCAGGCCAGGGGCACGCGGGCCGAGAGGTCGCCGGTTTTCTCGACGTGCAGCATCACGTCTTTCAAGGTGTTGAGCTGGCTCAGCAGAAAACGGATCAGCAACTGTGAGGCGCCAAGCATCGCCAGCATCAGGATCATGACCGCCACCGCGTAGTTGGCGAAACGTTCTTCGAACACCTGGCTCAGGCTGGGGGCGTAGGCCAGCACGGCGACGTGTTGGCCGTCGGCGCGGGCGATCACCTCGGCGCCCATCAGCGGGTTTTCGCCGAACAGTGGCATGGGGTTGATATCCACCCAGCCGTTGGCCGAGTCGAGGGCTGACAGATCCTGGTCGCCCAGCTGTGGGAGTTTGCCCTTGGCAAATGTCAGCCAGTGCTCGCCCTTGGGCAGTGGCTGGCCGGCAGGCCAGGCACCGAGCAAGTGCGCCTGGGCTTGCGCCGACGCCTGGGAGGCGTGGCTGCGGGCCTGCTGTTCGAGCTGCACGGCGTACAACACCAGCAACAGGGTGGTGATGAACGCGACCGCGTTGACGGCCCAGAATTTGTACTTCAGTGAGATGTTGCTAAGCCAGGCACCCATGGAAGGTTTTCTCTGATAGCGGAAACAGCATTGGCAAGGTGCCATTATTGTGCCGCTATCGAGTCAACAGGTTTTGATATGGGTCAATGCGCCGCGTCAATCCGGCACAGGCAATCCAAAAAACGCGCGGGCGCAAGCGGTAGTGTGTTGCGCGAGGTCTTCCACGGTCTCTTCGCGGTGCAAGGCCACTTCCCGCAGGACCTCCGGCAAATAGGCCGGCTCGTTGCGACCGTTTTTCGGTTTGGGCCGCAGGGTTCGTGGCAGCAGGTAGGGCGCGTCGCTTTCCAGCATCAGACGGCCCCGGGGAATTTCCCTGACCAGCGGATGCAGGTGCGTCCCGCGACGCTCGTCGCAGATCCAGCCGGTGATGCCGATATGCAGGTCCAGGTCGAGGTAGCTGAACAATGCGCGCTGCTCGCCGGTGAAGCAGTGCACCACGGCGGCGGACAGGTGATCGCGATAGTCCCGCAGGATTTCCAGCAGGCGCTGGTTGGCGTCGCGCTCGTGGAGGAATACCGGGAGTTTCAGCTCCACGGCCAGGGCCAGATGCTCTTCGAGGACTTTTTCCTGCTGGGGGCGCGGCGAGAAGTCCCGGTTGAAGTCCAGCCCGCATTCACCCACCGCACGAACACGGCTTTCCTTGAGCAAACCGCGCAGGCGCCTGGCGCTTTCGGCATTCCAGTCACTGGCGGAGTGGGGGTGGATACCGGCAGTGGCGAACAGGCGTTGCCCGCTTTCGTCCAACTGCTGGCACAGCTCCAGGGCCTGTTCGCTGCCGTCGACACTGGTACCGGTGAGCACCAATTGGCTCACCCCGGCGGCGTAGGCACGTTCGAGAACGGCCTGGTGCTTTTCGTCGAAACTTGGGTTGGTCAGGTTGACGCCGATATCAATGAGTTGCATGGTGCTACCTCCGCCTGCGGTCGGAAAGCATATCAGAGCTGTAGATTTATAAGAAAAGCCAAGAACTACAACGAGTTAAAGCTGTCTTTGAAAGTCGCAAGTAACACCGTGTTTGGTTTGTCGCCATCTGCCGTGCAACCCTTGTGCCCAAAGCCTGCGCTCATGGCGCTCTGTTTCTGTCCCCCAACGCCTCGTTTTTCGCGAAGCAATGGGCAGTATTCTTTCTTCCGGAGAGCGGATGATCCGACCCTCGGCGTTGCTTGTGTTGTGCCTGACGTTACTGCTGCCCATGGCGGCGGTTGCGCGTCTGGACGGGCCGCTGGAAGTGACCAAACCCGGCAAGGTCCGCGACCTCGCGGAAATCCGCAGCAGCCGCACCCTGCGGGTGTTGGTCAACCAGAGTCGCAACAGTTCCGGCGAAGTCCAGGGCCAGGCCATCGGTGTTGAATACCATCGCCTGCGCGCTTTCGAGCAGTACCTCAACGGTCACGCCCGTGACGGAGAGGAAATCAACCTCAAGATTATTCCCAAGGCCAAGGATCAGTTGATCGGCGCGTTGGCCCGCGGCGAGGGCGACCTGGTAGCGCCCGGCGAATTGCTCGATGTGAAGGCGGCGCACAAGATTGCCACCAGCGACCCGATTGCGAGCGACGTGCCGTTGTGGCTGGTGGGGCTCAAGGGCGAGCGACGGTTTACCAAACTGGAGCAACTGTCCGGGCGCACGCTGGCGCTGACCACCGGCAGCGCCGCGTCGGATGCGATCAATCAGGTCAACCAGAAACTGGCGCTGCACAAGTTGCCGCCGGTGAAGGTGGAGTGGGTAGACCCCAGCCTGGCGGTGGAGGACGTGCTGGAGATGGTCCAGGCCGGGATTTTCCACCTGACCATCGTCGAGCGACCGATTGCCGAGCGCTGGGCGAAGATCCTGCCCAAGCTGCGTTTTGACCGGCAAGTAACCATCAGCGAGCCGGGCGAAGAGTATTGGTTCGTACGCCAGGATGCCTCGATGCTGCGGGCCAGTATCGACCGTTTCCTCAAGACCTACCGCACCCCGTCCGACCAGGATGTGGCCTTCCAGCGCATCTACCGCCGTCTCTATCAAGTACGTTATCCACTGGCCCGGGCCGACCGCCAGCGCCTGGAAAAACTGCGCCCGGTGCTGCAAAAGCATGCCCGGGAGCAAGGCATGGACTGGCTGAACCTGGCCGCGTTGGCCTTCAAGGAGTCGGCCCTCGACCCCGGCGCTCGCAGCAGTGGCGGCCCCACCGGCCTGATGCAGATCACCCCGTCGGCGGCGCAACGGGTCGGGGTCAATAACATCGAGAACCTGGACAGCAACGTGCAAGCGGGCGCGCGGTACCTGGCGATGATCCGGCGCAAGTTTTTCTCAAGCCCCAAACTCAATGAGCGCGAGCGCATGGCCTTCGTCCTGGCGGCCTACAACATGGGCCCCGAGCGGGTTCAGGGAATGCGCGCCGAAGCCCGGCGCCGGGGTCTCAACCCGAATCAATGGTTTTTTCAGGTCGAGCGCATTGCCATGGAGCAAGTGGGAATGGGCGGCGTCAGCTATGTTAATAGCGTGAACAAGTATTACCTGGCGTTTGATCGGGAGCGCGAGTCCCTTGAGCCACCGGCAGCGAAAATTGCCTCGCGTAAGTGATCTATTTTTTCGATGTTAATTAGGCAATTTATCGGCTTTTATCATTGTTTAAACTGATTAATATAGCGGCCAACCAACCCCTGCATTGAAAAGGATTATCAGCATGAGCCCATTGATCACCCGCATCCTCTCCACCCGTGCCGGCTACGGCCTGACCGTTCTGCGAATTTTTGTCGGAATCATCTTCGCCGCTCACGGTTCGCAGAAACTCTTTGGCTGGTTTGGCGGTGGCGGCCTGGCGGGCACGGCCCAATGGATGGAAAGTATCGGCCTGGCGCCGGGTACCTTGATGGCCGTGTTGTCCGGCGGTACCGAGTTTTTCGCCGGGCTGGCGCTGATCATCGGTTTGCTGGCACGGCCTGCGGCGTTGGGCCTGACGATCATTTCCCTGGTGGCGATTTTCTCGGTGCATATCCATAACGGTTTGTTCATGGCCAACAACGGTTATGAGTTCGCCCTGGCGCTGCTGGGTGGTACGCTGGCGGTGTTGCTGGAAGGTGCAGGCAAACTGTCTGCCGACCGCGCCATCACTCACTGATCCCGCGAAATTCCCTTTAAAGGCCCGCCCCGTGCGGGCCTTTTCGTTGCCAGGGATTCTTGACACCGCCCTAGCGGCTTCTCTAGGATGTTGCCCATGCGCCGATTTAAACAGCTAATTGCGGGGCGCCACCGGTGACTGATCACAGTCCCGACAGAAGCCAGAGCCCATGGGCCGGTTTCGAAATTCCGCTAAAGCGCTGGTTCGGTGTTGCCTCTCACCTGCCCGCAGACTTTTGAGGCAGAGACACGACACGATGAATGCACTACGCCCCCTCATACGCCTGGCCCCGATCACCGCGGACCTTACCCAACGCAATCCGAAAATCCTTCTTGGCGGCAAGCACCAGCCGACGCTGCTGCGCTATCTGGACGGCTGGCCTCGCCGCACGGGGCGGCCTTCGGCGTTTCTGATCCAGTTTGTCGAAGACGGCGACTCCCTCGCGCGCTTTGCATCCAACAGCTTTGACCTGGCCGTGATTCAAGCGCCGAGTGCGAGTGATGCGGGCGAAGTGATACGCCAGCTGACCCGTATTGCCCGGCAAGGGCTGATCGCCCGGCGTTGAACCCTCAGTAAAACGCCGCTGAAGGCAGGTGCTGGCGACGGCGACGAACCAGGAACATACCCCACGCAATCAGGCACAGTATCAGCGGTACGGGCAGGATATTGAGCAACTTAATCTTGCGCTCCAGGGCATGAACCTGTGTGTATGCCTGAACCTTCAGCGCGTGAATTTCCATGGGCACTCGCAAGCGTTCCTTGTTGAGTGCCTGCAGCAGTACGTTGGAGGTGATCGCCTGGACTCCTGGCGAAAGGGTGCGGGGGTTCAGTAATTGCCATTCCTTTTCCGTTCGTTCCAGGCGTTGCACCAGTTCGGCGGATTTTTCCCGGTAGGCCTGTGCAGCGTCTTCGCGCATTGCCTGCAGCACTTGTAATGATCGACCGCCGCCTGCGCGGGGGCGAACGTTCATCAGGGCATCGGGCGCCGCCAGGTTATCCAGGGTGTTCAAGACAAACATCGCGTTATCGGACGACGCTCCGCTCATCGTGCGGTTGCCTGGGCCCATTCCTGCCACTCGGTCGCTGAGCAGGTCGGTGTCGGCGACCACCACGACGTGGATGTACGCAGACTTCTGCACGCTGGCGTCACGCCCGTTGATCCCCTCAGGAAAGGCGGAATAGGCAGGCCCCTCGACGCGGGCGGCAATCACCTGTTGCTGGCCGCGCGCGGTTGCCTCCCTGGTCAGCGAGTCAAATGGTGCAGGCAGGGCGAAGCGCTCGGCATCAAACAGCGCCGCTTGCCCGGAGCTTTGGAGCAGTGGAGTAAAGGTCATGCGGCTTTTTTTGGCGGGAGCCAGCGCGCCACTGCTCAAGACATTCACGCTGCGCAGTTTCCAGGTGCTGATGTCGTCCTGTGCCATCGCCTGGCGGGGCAGGGTCAGCGCAGCGGGGTGGCGCACCGCTGACTGCCCGGTGGTCATGATCACTGAGGTGGCATAGTTGCGATCGGCGAGTACCTTGTTCGTCGACATCTGGATGCCCCAAGCGCTCAGCAACGCTTCCAGCCTGGGGTTTTCCGGGCTTGTGAGGCTGGCGTCCAGGCCGGTAAGCGGGTCGATAAACATCATCAATTTGCCTGCGCCCAGCACAAACTGATCGATTGCGTACAAGGTTTGATCAGGCAGTTTGCCGGGGTGAACCACCATCAAGGTTTTGACGTGTTCGGGAATCTTCTCGATACCTGGCTCCAGCGTGACGAGCCTGAATTGGCGGCGCATCTCTTGAAGCAGCTGCCAGGCAGGCGTATTCACGCCGTTGCGCTCGTCCCGCTCACCCTCCATTGGCAGCCGGGATATCAGGCCTATGACGGGGTGCTCGGGGTGAATCGCCTTATGAATCAGATGGCTGATTTCATATTCCAGCAGTGATTCCCGGTCCGGGCTGAATGACTCGATGCTGTGTGGCCCATTACCGGCGCTGCTTGCGACGAGGCCGAAGAACCCTTGTTGGTCGTCAAGTCCCAGTAACCTGGCCTTGTACTCATCCTCTGAAAAAGGGGTGGGGTCGATAAGGTGAAGGTTGATGTTGCCCTTTGCGATTTTTTCATACTCCCTGAGCAGTAACTCCACACGTTTGCTGTAACTTTCCAGCGGGTTGATTCTTTGCGGATGTTTGCTGGAGTTGAAAAAGTACAGGTCAACTGGCTGTTCCAGTGAGGTGAGTAGTGCCTGTACTGGTGAGGAGAGTGTATGAATTTTTTGTTCTGAAAAATCCAGCCGTATATTCGGAAGCTTATGTGCCCACACCAGGTTAAATGCAAGAAAGAGTAAAAATAGGGTGAGAATTGTGAGGCTGGCGCTTACTGGCGTTCTCATCGTCATTTGTCCTTCTCAACCGTTTCTGACATTCAGGGCGATGATCGTTGCAGCGAGAAAGGTTACGATCATGCTGATAAAGTACAAACTGTCCTGAAGAGCCAGAACACCCTGGTCAATGGCATCAAAACGCGTCGATGGGCTCAGGGAGATAATCCGGTCAACAAGCCAGATGGGGGCTTGGTGTTCAATGGCATCAAGAATCGATGACAACCCGCTGGCGGCCAGCAGCAAGCACAGGGTTACTGTAAATATAACTGCCCGGTGATGGGTCAGTGTGCAAATAAAACAGCCCACCGACAGATAACTTCCGGCTAATAGCCAACTTGCCAGGTAGTGGGAGGCGATAACGGTATTGTCCGGATTTCCCAAGTAGTTGACGGTGATAACCAAGGGGAAAGTCAGCATCAAGGCAACACCGGAAACAACCCAGGCTGCCAGAAATTTACCGGCAACCATTTCGAAGCCAGTGACCGGCAGACTCTTTAGAAAGTCCATGGGCCCCGTATTGTGCTCGTCCGCCCAAAGTTGGGTGGCAAGCACAGGAGTCAACAGTAAATAAAGCCAGGGGTGCAGTTGGAAAAAACCGTGCAGGTCGACACTGCTTTGCTCCAATAGCTGGCTTGTATGGAAGCCAAATGCAGTGGCGGCTGTCACGAACGCTGCCGTGCTCAGATAAGTGACGGGGGCTGAGAAGTAACTGGCAAGTTGGCGCTTGAATATGACCGGTAGACGTTTCAATTCGATGCCTCCTGGCTCATATGGTGGACCACGTCGTCCAAACGCCCGGGCTCCAGGTTCAGGGCGTTGATTTTCCAGCGGCGGTGGGTGATCAGTGCGTTGATGTGGGGGTAAATGGTTTGCCCCGGTATGGCGAGCACGGTCACTGTGCCGGGGGTCTCGCGGTCTTGCTCGATGCCGGCGACCCCGGGTAATACCGCCAGGGCGAGCAGGTCCAGCGGCATGTCTGCGGCAAGGGTGACCGCCTGGTGATGACGGGAACTGCGCTGCAGTTCGGGCAAGGAGGTGTCTGCCACCAGGCGACCGTCGGCGATTACCAATGCCCTGTTACAGATGCGGGTCAGCTCTTCAGGAGTCCGGGACGCGACAATGATCGTCATTTCGTCGTTCAACGACTTGATGAGCAGTCTGACTTTGTGTTTTTGGTCGGCGCTCAGGCCTTCCGTTGGCTCATCGAGTAACAGCAGGCTGGGGTCATGCAAGATTGCCTGGGCGATGGCGACCTTGCGTTTCAAGCCTGGCGGGAGGGTTTCGATCGGGCATTTGAGTATCCGCCAAAGCTCCAGCCGTGCGACCGCCCGGTCAATCATTTTGCGCTTTTGCGCGCCATGGAATCCGCGTACTCCAGCGATAAACTCAAGAAAACCTTTCACGCTCATTGCGTTGTGGCTCAGTAATGATTCTGGCTGGTAGCCCGTCATCTTCTTCGCCTGGAGTGGGTTGTGGGCTATATCATTACCAAATATTTTTATATGGCCTGAAGAGGGGGCGATCGAGCCTGAAATCATTTTGATGATGGTTGTTTTTCCCGCGCCATCACTTCCAAATAGTCCCAGGCATTCCTGGGGTTGGGCGTTGAACGAAATATTATGAATGATGCTTTTTGCGCCCATCTTTTTTGTCAGGCTCGTTATCTCGATCATTATGCTTTTCTACTGAAAGGATATGGCAAGGCGCGATTAGATCGATGCCCCGATTAACCTGCTTGAGCAGCAGGTTGTGGATGTTCGAAAAGTCAAAACTTGAAAACTTTATGATTGGCGCGGTCCAGTGTCGTACTGTTAAAAAATGGTACGTTCAATGGGCTGTGTTGGAAACGCTGAAACGCCTGAATAAGATAAGTCCTACGTGCCAAGCGATAGCTCGCTGAAACAATTGTTATGTTTTTAATGCTTCAATTACTGTCGTCTTTTATTTGGCGCGTATTCGAAGTCCGCCAGTGTTTAATGGAGCCTGATCATCATGCTGCTACTACGTACCCTTGTTCTTGAACAGTCCGGGCATGATGCGCCGGTCAACGGTGCCCTGCTGTGTGGTTTTGCAGTGGCTCAGATTGCTTCGAACTTCCTTGCCTATAGTCTGGATGAAGAGACGGAGCCCGGTAGTTCACGGGTGTATATTGCGGCTTTGCGTAAAAAGTCCGAACGGTACTTTCTGGGGGCGATAGATTCCAAGGAGGATCTGCAAACAGCGACCCAAGTCTTCAAGCAAATTCTGACGCTTGCCGCTGCACCCGGGGCAAAGTCCGCGAGCACCGGCGAGACGCCGATTCCCTATCATTTCGTCGATCTGAAAGGTTGCAAGCTGCCCCCGCCAGGCCCGAAGATCATCACTCGCTGACGATCAAGAAATCCCTGGTGATGAAGGTGATCACCCTGGGCACTTCGGCGCCCGGTTTGCCCGCCATCGAAAGCAGTTCATTGATCGTGCCGTCGATTCGTTTCTCCTCAAGGATGGTTTCTCCTCCAAGGGCGGCGGAACACTCGGAGCCTGCGCCACCCGTGTCCGAACCGGCGCCCCAGGCAACCATGGAGGTGTTTGAAATAGCCGAGCCACTCGTTGAGTTGCCACCGCCAGCACTTGCCGAGGTACCTGTGGTCGCCGCTCCACCGCAGGCGCTGGCAGCCCGCCAACCTGAACCTGCCCGGCCAGAGTCGGCTTCGTTGTTTGAAGTGGACGATACGCTGGCCAATCTTGCCCGAGTGGCGCAGGAGTTGACGCAGCAAAAGCTCACCGTGCTCAGGCAGGAGGAAGCGCTTGAGCAGTTACGCCTGGAACTGCGTCAGGAAAAGGCAGACATCGAGCAGGGGAGCCAACGGAGTGCCGAGAGGGTTGCCGAAAAAGAAGCGTCCCTGGAGTTGTTGGCGCGCACGCTGGCCACTCGTGAGGAAGAACTGGCTGACGGCTCGGCGTTAAACCGGGCGGAGCAGCGTCGAATCGACGAGCGTATGCGCTATCTGGAGAGCCAGGAAACCCAGTTGCACAACCGTGACCTGGACGTTTGTCACAAGGAGCAGCAGCTGGCGGCCGCACTGTTTCAGTTGCCTGTCCTGCGGGACAACCTGAGGGTTGCACTGCAAACCCTGGATGAGTCTCTTGCGTGGCTGAATGAGACTGGACGCAGCCAGCCTGAAAGCCGCCTGCTTCAGTCGGATGCAGACTGACACTGTGCCGGTCCCGGCACCGGAATGCGTCGGCGGGTCTGGCTACTTTCCTGTGTTCATTTATCATCAACCCCCACAGCCGGCATTGGGCGTTGAATGCGTTGCACCTGATGCGGCAGCGGGTCTGAAAAATGGAAACTTCCAGGGGATGTAGAGCTTTTGAGCACCAAGCTGATTACCAAAGAAGGTCATGAAGCCCTGAAAAAGGAGCTTGATTACCTGTGGCGAGAAAAGCGTCCTGACACCACCCGTAAAGTGACGTGGGCCGCTTCCCTGGGGGACCGGAGCGAAAACGCCGACTACCAGTACAACAAGAAGCTGCTGCGGGAAATTGACCGCAGGGTGCGCTATTTGCGCAAGCGCCTGGAAGACATGCGCGTGGTTGAGTACATGCCCGAGCAGGAAGGCAAGGTGTTTTTCGGCGCCTGGGTGGAGATTGAAAACGAACAGGGCGAGACCAAGCGTTTTCGCATCGTGGGTTACGATGAGATTTATGAGCGTATGGACTACATCTCCATCGACTCACCCATGGCTCGCGCACTGCTGCGCAAGGAAGTGGATGACGAGGCGCTGGTGCAGACCCCAACCGGCGGAGTGTGCTGGTGGATCACCGCTATCGAATATGTGAAGTAACACCGGATGGCCCGCGCGCGTTGAAGAGCGCGGGCCATCTGCGTTTTCAGCCCTCGCGCAGCACCGTCAACGGGCTGGCATTCAGCGCGCGGCGGGTGCCGAATACGCCGGCCCCGCCGATCAGCACCGCGCCGATCACCGGCAGCAGCAACAGCAATGGGTGCGGGTGCCAGGCCAGGTCGAACGCATAGCGATACAGCACCAGCGTCACCAGTTCCGTGCCCAGCGCCGCCAGCAGGCCGCTGACCGCACCCAGCAGGCCAAACTCGATACGCCGGGCCTTGACCAGCAACTTGCGTTCCGCCCCCAGCGCCCGTAGCAGGGCACCTTGGCGAATCCGCTCATCGAGGGTTGCCTGGAGCCCGGAGAACAAGACCGCCATCCCCGCTGCCAGCACGAACAACAGCACGTACTCTACCGCCAGGGTGACCTGGGCCAGAATGCTGCGCAGTTGTTCGAGCAGTGCCTCCACTTGCAGGATGGTCACTGCCGGGAAGGCCCGGGACAGGTCGACGATCTGCTGGTCGTGGCCGGGCGCCAGGTAGAAGCTGGTGAGGTAGGTGGCCGGCAGGTCCTTCAAGGTGCCGGGCTGGAAGATCATGAAGAAGTTGGGCTGGAAGTTGTCCCAGTTGATTTCCCGCAGGCTGGTGACCCGGGCTTCACGGTTTTCCCCGCCGACGGTGAACACCAGATGATCGTTGAGCTTGAGTTTCAGGCTATCAGCGACCTTCGCCTCCACCGAGACGCCGGGGATTTCGTCGGTCGGCTGCGCTGTCCACCAGGAGCCCGCCGTCAGCGTGTTGCCAGGTGGCAGGTCGGCGGCCCAGGTCAGGCTCAAGTCCCGCTGTACCGCACGGTCGCCGCTCGAGTCCTTGCTGACGATCTCCTGCACCGGCGCGCCATTGATGCTGATCAGTCGCCCCGGCACCACCGGATACAACGGGGCAGACTGCGCCTGCAGTTCCAGCAGGCGTGCGCCGAAGGTGTCTTTGTCGGCGGGCAGGATGTTCAGGGCGAAATAGTTGGGCGCGTCCTTGGGCAACTGGTTTTGCCAGGTGTCGAGCAATTCGCCACGCAACAATGCAATCAAGCCCATGGACAACAGGATCAGCCCGAACGCCAGGGACTGGCCCGCCGCGGCCAGTGGATGACGCAGCAACTGGCCGAGCCCCAGGCGCCAGGGCAGGGAGGCCCGGGCCAGCAGGCGTCGCAGGCTCTGCAACAGCAGCAGGAGCAGGCCGCCGAGAACCAGCGCGGCAATCACTCCGCCACCCAGCAGGGCGAACGTCAGCACCAGGTCGAGACTCAGGCGCCACATGATCAGGCCCAGGGCGAACAACGCGGCGCCGTAAACCATCCACGTGCTGGAAGGGATGGGCAGCAGGTCGCGCCGCAGTACCCGCAACGGTGGCACGCGTCCCAGCGCGGCGAGTGGCGGCAGGGCGAAACCGGCGAGGGCCACCAGCCCGGTGCCGATCCCGGCGATGGCTGGCAGCAACCCACCGGGCGGAACGTCCGCTGGCAACAGGTCATGCAACAGCGCAAACAGGCCCAACTGCGCCAGCCAGCCGAGCAGGGCGCCGGTCAGGCTGGCCAGCAGCCCCAGTACGGTCAGTTGCAGGCTGAACAGCAGCATGGTCTCGCGCCGCGATAAACCGAGGCAGCGCAGCAAGGCACTGGCATCAAAGCGCCGGCTGGCGAAGCGGTTCGCCGAGAGCGCTACCGCCACGCCGGAGAGCAGCACCGCCACCAGGCTGGCCATGTTCAAGTAACGCTCGGCTTTGCCCAGGGCGCCACCGATCTGCTGGTTACCGTCGCGCGCATCCTGCAGTCGCTGGTTGGCCGCCAGGCCGGGCTTGACCAGGTCGCGATAGGTTTGCAGCACAGTGCCGCCCTGGGGCGCGCGCCAGAGGTCGCGATAACTGACGCGGCTGCCGGGCTGCACCACGCCGGTGGCATCGAGGTCGGCCAGGTTGATCATCACCCTGGGCGTCAGGCTATAGAAGTTGCCGGCTCGGTCCGGCTCGTAGGTCAGCACGCGGGCCAGGCGCAGGGTCTTCATGCCGACGTCGATGCTGTCGCCGATTTTCAGGTTCAGTGCCGTCAGCAGCCGTGCTTCCACCCAGGCTTCACCGGGCTTGGGGCCACCCCCGGGAGTTTCCTCTCCGAAGGGCTCGGCGGCGCTCTTCAGCTCGCCGCGCAACGGATACTCCTCGTTGACCGCCTTGATGCTGGACAGCTGGATGCCGTTATCGGTGGCAATCACGCTGGAGAACTCCACGACCCGGGCGTGCTGCAGGCCCAGTTCGGTGCCGCTCTGGATTTGCTCGGTACGGGCGGGTGAACTGCCTTCCAGCACCAGGTCGGCCGCCAGGAACTCCGTGGCGCGCAACATCATGGCGCCGTTCAGGCGAGCCCCGAAGTAACCGATGGCGGTGCTGGCGGCGACAGCCACCAGCAGGGCGAAGAACAGCACGCGCAGTTCGCCGGCGCGGGCATCGCGCAGCAGCTGGCGAAGGGCAAGGCTGAACAGGCGTAACAGCGGCAAACGTGCCATCAAGGCTCCAGGGGCGCGACCATCAGGCCGGCTTCAAGACGGATCAGGCGGCGGCAGCGGTGGGCCAGGCGCTCGTCATGGGTCACCAGCACCAGGGTCGTGCCGCTCTCTTTGTTGAGTTCGAACAGCAGGTCGCTGATGCGCTCGCCGGTGTGGCTGTCGAGGTTGCCGGTGGGTTCATCGGCAAACAGCACGTCCGGTTCGGCGGCAAACGCCCGGGCAATCGCCACCCGTTGCTGCTCGCCGCCCGAGAGCTGGCGCGGCGAATGGGTCAGGCGCTGGCCCAGGCCGACGCGCTCGAGCAGGTGTCTGGCGCGTTCGCGGGCGTCCTTGCGGCCGTCCAGCTCCAGCGGCAGCATCACGTTTTCCAACGCATTGAGGCTGTCGAGCAACTGGAAGGACTGGAACACAAACCCTACGTGCTCGGCACGGATGCGCGCACGTTGATCTTCGTCGAGGGTACTCAGGGCTTGCCCGGCGAGGGTGACTTCGCCGCTGCTGGGCAGGTCGAGGCCGGCCAACAGGCCGAGGAGGGTGGATTTGCCGGAGCCGGAGGCGCCGACGATAGCCAGGCTATCGCCCTTGTTCAGTTCCAGGCTCAGTTCGTGCAGGATAGTCAGTTCACCTTCCGCGCTGGGAACCACTTTGCTAAGGTTTCGCGCGGTGAGAATGCTTGCGCCCATGGAGAATCCAATGCGAATGTGGTTTTTGAGTGCTGGCCTGGCCTTGATGTGCATGGCCCAGAACGCAGCGGCGGGTACAGTCCTGATCGTTGGCGATAGTATCAGTGCCGGTTTCGGGCTGGATACCAGCAAAGGGTGGGTAGCGTTGTTGGGACAACGGCTCAAGAGCGAAGGTTTCGACGATAAAGTGGTCAACGCCTCCATCAGCGGCGACACCAGTGCCGGAGGTCTGGCGCGGCTGCCGGCGGCGCTTGCAGAGCATAAGCCGGACCTGGTGATCATTGAGCTGGGGGGCAATGATGGCTTGCGTGGGCAGCCACCTGCGCAATTGAAACAAAATCTTGCGTCGATGATCGACGAGTCCAGGGCCAGTGGTGCCAAGGTGCTGTTGTTGGGCATGCAGTTGCCGCCCAACTACGGCCCTAAATACACCACCGCGTTTGCCGAGGTTTACGGGGCCCTGGCCAAGGAAAAAAACGTCCCGCTGGTGCCGTTTTTCCTGGAAGGTATCGGCGGCCATCCAGAGCTGATGCAGGCTGACCAACTGCACCCGGCAGTTGGCGCGCAGGGCAAGTTGCTGGAAAATGTCTGGCCAACGCTAAAACCACTGCTATGACGCTTTTCTAGCAGCGGTCTTTCGGCTAAGGTGGCGCCCCCCCGATTTGGAGCCCCCGATGTCGCGTCCTGCCTGGTCCCTGTTTGCCTACCAACTGATCGAGCCTGACGAGCAGCTGGATCTGTTCGCCTGCCAGGAAGTCCGGGTGCATCTGGTGACGCGGCAATTGGAGTTGGGCGGGTCCATCGACCGTACCCTCTGCGGTACGTTATTGCCCGCTCAGCCACGCTGGTCGTCGGTGGATCGCTCGATCTTCCAGGATCAGCGTTTGTGCCCCTTGTGCCGGGCGATCCTGGAGTCGCAAAAGCGCGGCACACCGCCGATCTGGCCAGAGCTGCGCTTCGAACTTTGAATATGGGTGCCCGCCGGGCAGCCGTGTACAATCCATTTTTTACTACCCGTCGATCTGCGAAGGAATTCCCGGATGTTGTCGCGCCTCTCCGTCGTCACCTGCTGCCTGTCTCTTGCTGCGCTCTGCGCGGCCGGTTCCGCTGCAGCCTTGCAGTTGCCTTTGCCGCCACCGGGTGAAGATATCGTTGGCCAGGTCCAGGTGATCAAGGCCAAGTACGAAGATACCTTCGCCGACCTGGGCACGACCTACGACCTGGGTTATTCGGAGATGGTCGCGGCCAACCCGGGCGTCGATGCCTGGTTGCCGGGGGCGGGTACCGAGATTGTGCTGCCGACGCGCTTCATCCTGCCGCCGGGCCCGCGTGAGGGCATCGTGATCAACCTGGCGGAATACCGGCTCTACTACTACCCCAAGGGCCAGAACGTGGTGTACACGTTCCCGTTGGGGATTGGCCGTGAGGGCTGGGGCTCGCCGGTGGCCCACACCACCATCACGGGCAAGATCCCGAACCCGACCTGGACCCCGCCCGCCTCGATCAAGGCCGAGCACGCCGCCAATGGCGACCCGTTGCCCAACGTGGTGCCGGCCGGCCCGGACAACCCGCTGGGGCCGTTCAAGTTCACCCTGGGCACACCGGGCTACCTGATCCACGGCTCCAACATGAAGTTCGGCATTGGCACCCGCACCAGCCACGGCTGCTTCCGCATGTTCAACAACAACGTGCTGGAAATGGCCAGCATGGTGCCGGTGGGCACGTCGGTGCGGATCATCAACGATGCGTACAAGTTCGGCGCAGCCGGTGGCAAGGTGTATCTGGAAGCCCATACACCGCTGAACGACGACGGCACTCCATCGGTGGTCGACAAGCACACTGCGGTGATCAACGCCTTGCTCAAGCGTGAAGACCTGTCCAGCAACCTGCGGGTCAACTGGGATACAGGTGCGTGATGTTGTTGCCGCCGAAGACGGTTTGCCGACTGAAATCGGTGTGCCGGGCGGGGCACCGATGGTGTCGAGCACGCCGGTCGATCTGCAGCAATAAGTCTGCAGGCGCCATAACCCGTTATCGCCTTGCGCGGTAGCGGGTTTTTTATTGCCCGGACGTCAGCCAAATTCCAGGCAAAAAAAAGCCGATCCAAGAATGGATCGGCTTGATAACAACCCCGAAGGATTATTACTTGCGGCTTGCTTTTTCAAGCATGCGCAGAGCGCGCTCGTTAGCTTCGTCAGCAGTCTGTTGTGCTTTTTGAGCAGCAGCCAGAGCTTCATCAGCTTTACGGTAGGCTTCGTCTGCACGAGCCTGGGAGCGAGCTGCTGCGTCTTCAGTTGCAGTCAGACGAGCTTCGGTTTCTTTGGAGACGCTGCTGCAACCGGTAGCCAGAACTGCGGCCAGAGCCAGAGCAGAGAATTTCAGAACGTTGTTCATCGTGTTCCCCTTCAAGGACTTTCTATTAAATGGCTACTTTCTCAGAGTGAGCTAATAGCCGGCGTACATACTACCCATTACTTGTAGTAAGTAAACTGACGTAGCGCAAGAAGCAAAAAAAATTCTCGCGGCCAATCTATTTTGGCTAATCTTTTGAGAGTCTGTATAAAAATTATCCAGATTTTTGCACTCTGCTGGGGATTGGATCCAGCCTGAAAGGGCCGGCTGGCATGTGTTAAGCCATGTAAACATAAGTCATTTTATATATCGTCCCCGACACTATTGTTCAGATTGTCTTTTCGCCCCTCGGTATCTTTTGTGCATGTAGAGGTGACTTTAAGAGCGGGTGTTCGTCTCAAGCTTCAACTGCCGGCAATGTTCAGGCCATCGACCTAAGGATGCTCGATCGCCCTTTCTATGTCCGCCAGCGCAGAAGGATGACGAGTGCGCCTTGAGCAATTACGCGATTGGTGCCTACTATTTCCGTGGGCTGGTTGTGAGCGCTAGTGCAAGGCACTGGCGGCTTTTCTCGTTGTCGAAACCGGCACCGGGTGGCGTAGATGTTCCTTCGCCGGAAAAACATCGGTAAGGTAGGGGTCAGAAACCAAGACCCGCGAGGAGTAGTGATGAGCGAGGCGTTGTCCATCCACCATGACCAGGCTGGTCATCAGTTCGAGACCAATGTGGACGGTCATCGTGCCTATCTGACCTATATGGACCTTGGGAAACAGACCCTGGATATCTATCGCACCTTCGTGCCCAACGCGCTGCGAGGACGTGGCATTGCTGCCGCGCTCACCGAGGAAGCGTTGAAGTTTGCCGAAGAGGCAGGTTATACGGTAATCCCGTCCTGCTCCTACGTGGAGCGCTACATGGAGCGCCACCAGCGCCATGCCGCGAAGCTCTGAGTAGCGTAAGGCGGGGCGCGGAGCGTCCCAGGCGGCATTCCCGCGCAGAGCGAGGGAACGATCAAAAAAAACGCCGGGCTAAGCCCGGCGTTTTTGTGTCCGCAGTCTTTGCTCAGCCGCGTTGGCGCTTGGGCAAGACGTCCTTGAGCTTGGCATGCATGCTGCGCAAGGTGGTCTCGGTAGCAGACCAGTCGATGCAGGCATCGGTGATCGAGACACCGTATTGCAGGTCGGCCAGGTCCTTTGGAATCGCCTGGCAGCCCCAGTTCAGGTGGCTCTCGACCATCAGGCCGATGATCGACTGGTTGCCTTCCAGAATCTGGTTGGCCACGTTCTCCATCACCAGCGGCTGCAGGGCCGGGTCTTTGTTGGAGTTGGCGTGGCTGCAATCGACCATGATGTTCGGCTTGATCTTCGCCTTGTTCAGCGCCTGCTCGCACAGGGCCACGCTGACCGAGTCATAGTTGGGCTTGCCGTTGCCGCCACGCAGCACCACGTGACCGTAGGCATTGCCCTTGGTGGTCACGATGGACACGCCACCTTCCTGGTTGATGCCCAGGAAACGGTGCGGGCTGGAGACCGACTGCAGGGCATTGATCGCCACGGTCAGGCCGCCATCGGTGCCGTTCTTGAACCCGACCGCCGAGGACAGGCCGGAAGCCATTTCCCGGTGGGTCTGGGATTCAGTGGTGCGCGCACCAATCGCCGACCAGCTGATCAGGTCTTGCAGGTACTGCGGGGAAATCGGGTCCAGGGCTTCGGTTGCCGTCGGCAGGCCCATTTCCGCCAGGTCCAGCAGCAATTGACGACCGATGTGCAGGCCATCCTGGATCTTGAACGAGTCGTCCAGGTACGGGTCGTTGATCAAACCTTTCCAGCCGACAGTGGTACGCGGTTTCTCGAAATAGACGCGCATCACCAGATACAAGGTGTCGGACACTTCCGCCGCCAGCACTTTCAGGCGCTCGGCGTATTCGTGGGCAGCCTTGAGGTCATGGATCGAGCACGGCCCGATGACCACGAACAGGCGGTGGTCGGTGCCGTCGAGAATCTCACGGATGACTTCGCGGCCCTTGGTGACGGTCTGCAGGGCAGCGTCGCTCAGGGGGATTTCGCGCTTGAGCTGATCGGGCGTGATCAGGGTCTCGTTGGATTCGACGTTAAGGTCGTTGATCGGTAAATCAGCCATCGTGTTACTCGTCAGGGTCACGGGTGCCGGCCGCCAGCGATCCCCGTGCGGCGGAGCACAGCATGATTTAAGTGCAGCGGGGAGCGGAACCTTAGCGCGTTACAAGCCTGGGAGACAATGGGCAAAGGCCGCTTTAATCCAGTGCTGGCTGCACAAAAGCTTCATGGGAGAACTCGCTGGCATGGCGTGTGACCCATTCGCGGGCCAGGGCTTCGCTCTGCCGGGGTGTCGGCATGGCGCCTTCGTTGAGCCGGCAGTAACGTTCAATCTGGCACACTTGCTCGCCCATCCGTGCACCGAACAAGGCCTGCTCATCGGTAAAGGCAATGCCGACGCGGTAGCCGTTTTCAGCCTTGCGGCACCAGGCTACGTAGCCCGGATAGCGGGCCGTCAGGCCCAGTGAAGGGATGTGCATCTCGATGGCCGTGCCCTGGCGCCAGGCGCGGGGGTAATTGCAAGCGACGCCGCCCAGGCCGATAGTGTGCAGCCGTTGGCGGGAAATGCCGGAAATGGGACGTTGGGTTAATTCGACAGCGACATCATCAGGGTGAGGAAAGAAACGACCCATGCACACGGACTCCGAGCACCGTCCAGTTGACGGCGGTGGCAGCAGTATAGTGAAAGAACTGCACCTTACCGATCTGGATATCGACCAGCAATTGTTGGGGCTTCCGGGCACCTCGCTGCTGGTGTTTACCGGTGACGGATGCTCGCGCTGCCGCTTCCTGCACCAGCAACTGCCAGGTTGGGACTTGCCGGTGGACCGGGTCTGCTGGGTGGATGCAGGTCACAATGGTGGCGCGGTGGAGCGCTACGAGATCTTTCATCTGCCGGCGTTGTTTGTGGTGTGTGACGGCAAATTCCATGGAATATTAGCGTCACTGACGCGTCTGACCGCCGGCGACCTGACTCAGGGTGTGCAGCAGGCGCTCAAACGAATTCCAGAGGAGTTGCCATGATTGACGTAACAAAGCAGTCGCCACGGATCGGGATTATCGGCACCGGGGCCATTGGTGGCTTCTACGGCCTGATGCTCGCGCGTGCCGGCTTCGATGTGCATTTCCTGTTGCGCAGCGAGTACGCGGCGGTCAGCGAGCGCGGCCTGCAACTTAACAGCACGATCCACGGAACGGTGCACCTTCACCCGGTGCAGGCCTATGCCCGCGCCGCAGATATGCCGCCATGCGACTGGCTGCTGGTGGGCACCAAATCGACGGGCAATGTCGAACTGGCCCCGACCATCGCGCAGATCGCCGCCCCGGACGCCAAAGTCATCCTCCTGCAAAATGGCCTCGACGTAGAGGACAGCCTGCGCGAACACCTGCCGCCGTCGCTGCACTTGCTGGGTGGCCTGTGCTACATCGGCGTGCATCGCTCCGGGCCGGGAATTGTCGAGCACCAGGCACTGGGCCGGGTCAACCTGGGTTACCACAGTGGCCCAGCTGCAAACGATGAAGCCGACCGGCAGGCGATTGTCGAAGCAGGCGCTGCACTGTTTCACCAGGCCGGCATCGATTCCCAGGCCATGGCCAACGTGCATCAGGCACGCTGGCACAAACTGGTGTGGAACGTGCCGTACAACGGTCTCTCGGTATTGTTTGGCACCGGCACCACGGCGATGATGGCGGATGAATCCAGCCGCGAACTGATCCAGGCGCTGATGGCCGAAGTGGTGCAGGGGGCCCACGCGTGCGGGCATGAAATCCCCGCCAGTTATGCCGGGCAGATGTTCACCATGACCGAGAGCATGGATGACTACCTGCCCAGCATGTATCACGATTACGTGCACAAGCGCCCGCTGGAGCTGGCGGCGATCTACGCACGCCCCTTGGCTGCCGCAAAGGCGGCGGGTTGTGAGTTGCCACGCATGCAGGCGCTGTACCAGGCCTTGAGTTTTATTGATCGGCATAACCGCTGATTCGGGGGAACACACATGGCAAAGGGATTGGGCGACAAACTGGTGCTGGCGATTTCCTCGCGGGCCCTGTTCGACCTGAGCGAAAGCCACAGGGTTTACCTGGCACAAGGCGTCGAGGCCTATCGCAAGTACCAGATCGACCACGAGGAAGAAACCCTCGAGCCCGGTGACGCCTTCCCACTGGTGAAGAAACTCCTGAGCCTCAACGCCAGCCTCGGCCGTGCCCGGGTCGAGGTGGTGCTGGTGTCGCGCAACAGTGCCGACACCGGCTTGCGCGTGTTCAATTCGATCCAGCATTACGGCCTGGACATCTCCCGCGCGGCGTTCGTCGGAGGGCGCAGTCCTTATCCTTATCTGGCCGCGTTTGGCTGCCACCTGTTTCTGTCCACCCATGCCGAAGATGTGCGCAGCGCCCTGGATGCCGGGTTTGCCGCCGCGACCATTTTGTCGGGCGGCGCAGGGCGGGCTTCCAGCGCCGAATTGCGGATCGCTTTCGACGGCGACGCGGTGCTGTTTTCCGACGAGTCCGAGCGCATCTACCAATCGGGAGGCCTGGAAGCCTTCCAGGCCAGCGAGCGGGAGTCGGCACGCGAGCCGTTGCGCGGCGGTCCGTTCAAGGGTTTCCTGGCGGCGCTCAATTTGTTGCAGCGTGAGTTCCCCGACGAGTCCTGCCCGATCCGTACCGCGCTGGTGACCGCCCGTTCGGCGCCTTCCCATGAGCGGGTGATTCGCACGCTGCGCGAATGGGATATCCGTCTCGACGAGTCGCTGTTTCTCGGTGGCCTGGAAAAGTCGGCGTTCCTCGAAGCCTTTGCCGCCGATGTGTTTTTCGATGACCAGGAAGGGCATTGCGAGAAGGCCAGGGAGTTCGTGGCCACCGGGCACGTCCCCCATGGGATCAGTAACGAGTTGAAAATTCAGACCGAGGGCTGAGCACTGCCAAAGGCGCTGCTAAGCTGAATCAATCTCCGCCATCCTGGCTGTCCAGGAGGTTCTATGATTCGTTCGATGTTGTACGCCACGGACCTTGGTCTGTACGCGCCTTATGTGATGCAACATGCCCTGGCGCTGGCACGAACGTTCAAGGCTGATCTGTATGTGATTCATGTGGTCGAGCCCATCGGGCTGTTCGCCGAATCGGTGTTGCAGAGCTACCTTGATGAGCGGGCCTTGAGTGAATGGCAAAGCCAGGGGCTGACCACCGTGATGGCAACCATCGAACAACGGGTGCTCGACAGTTTTCGCGAGGAGCTGGGGGAAGGGGAGCAGGACCTCAAGTTGATCCGTTCGGTGCGAGTGATCCAGGGCGATCCCTGCGAAGTGATTCTCGACCAGTCGCAGAAACTCTCCGTGGATTTGTTGATCGTAGGTAGTCACAGCCAGGCGGTCGGGGTGGCGACGCCCCTGGGGAGAACCGCCGCACGGGTGTTGCAGCTGTCTCAGGTGCCGGTGTACCTGGTGCCGCTGTTGCAGCGTCGACGCAGTGATGACGTGTGATTGGTAGAAAACGATAAAAAGTTCTAGATTTATCCGTCTAACCTTTAATATAGTTATATACCGTCGCTGATACCCGTGGCGTCTATCCGCTTTGAGGGACACATATGAAGCTTCAACAACTGCGCTACATCTGGGAAGTGGCGCACCACGACCTCAACGTTTCCGCTACTGCTCAAAGCCTTTACACCTCGCAACCCGGTATCAGCAAGCAGATCCGCCTGCTCGAAGACGAGCTGGGCGTTGAAGTGTTCGCGCGCAGCGGCAAGCACCTGACCCGTGTCACCCCGGCCGGTGAGCGCATCATCACCACCGCTGGCGAGATCCTGCGCAAGGTCGAAAGCATCAAGCAGATCGCCCAGGAATTCTCCAACGAGAAGAAGGGCACCCTGTCGATCGCCACCACCCACACCCAGGCACGTTACGCGCTGCCACCGGTGATCAGCAGCTTCATCAAGCAGTACCCGGACGTGGCCTTGCACATGCACCAGGGTTCGCCGATGCAGATCGCCGAGATGGCCGCAGACGGCACCGTCGATTTCGCCATCGCCACCGAAGCCCTGGAGTTGTTCGGCGACCTGGTGATGATGCCGTGCTACCGCTGGAACCGCTGCGTTGTGGTCCCTCAAGGTCACCCGCTGGCCAAGCTGCCGAAGCTGACCCTGGAAGCCCTGGCTGAATACCCGATCGTGACGTACGTATTCGGTTTCACCGGCCGTTCGAAACTCGACGAAGCCTTCAGCCACCGCGGCCTGACGCCGAAAGTGGTGTTCACCGCCGCCGACGCCGACGTGATCAAGACTTACGTGCGCCTGGGCCTGGGCGTCGGCATCGTCGCCAAGATGGCGGTCGACACCAAGCTCGACAGCGACCTGGTGGTGCTCGATGCCAGCGAACTGTTCGAATCCAGCGTGACCAAGATCGGCTTCCGTCGTGGCACCTTCCTGCGCGGCTTCATGTGCGACTTCATCGAGAAGTTCGCCCCGCACCTGACGCGCGAGGTCATGGCCAAGGCCATCCAGTGCCACAACAAGCAGGAACTGGAAGAGCTGTTCGACGGCGTCGAACTGCCGGTTCACTGATCGGCTTATTTCACCTCGGTAACAGCAAACTGTTGCCGAGCGCCTCCCACCAGAATCTCCACCTCATCCCCTTCGAACTTGCCCAACAGGCTTTTGCCCAGGGGCGAGCGTGGGGTGATGACGGTCACCGGTTGCCCCACCACATCGACTTTCAACCCTGCGCCGTCCGGTGCCAGGAATAGCCACTGCTGGCGATCGTTTTCATCCACCAGCCCCAGCAATGCGCCCACCTCGATCCCGCGTTGGTCATCGTAGGCGCGCAACTGCATGTTCTGGCAGAGCGTCAGCGCCTGCTTGATCTCTTCGACGCGCCGGGCCTGGCCGGCGGCCAGGTAGGACGCCTCCAGCCCCAGGGTGTCGTACTTGTTCTCGGCGATGTTTTCTTCGTGGGTTGCGGTTTCGTAGGCGGTTTGCGCAGCGCGCAGGGCGATATCGAGATCGACCGCGAGCTTGTCCAGGACCAATTGGTGAACGGCGTGCTTATTCATGGGCGGCTTTCGTGATCAATCGCAAAATTGCAGGACGTTGGCCCGGCTCTTGTCGTTGGGGGCGTTCTGGTCCTGTTGCAGCCAGAACTGGCATTTGGGGTTGGACAGGTTGCGTGGGTTATTGCGGGCCTGGTCCAGGGTCTGCTGTTGCTCCTGCTTGCGCAGGTTCTCCTGGTACTGCTCGAACATACGGTTCGGCGGCTCCGGTGCGACCACCTCCGGTTTGCCCAACTGCTGCACCACCCGGGCCACCGGTGCCACGGTTTGCTCAGGCAAATAGCGGGACCCCAGCCACACGCTCAGCACGATGGCGATAAAACCCAGCCACAGGCCGAAGGCCACGGCGATACTGAGCTTGAACAGCGAGAACGAACGATCAGACATGGTGGCCTCCTGGCGGGCACGTGCGGCATGGCGCCGATTGTCCCACAGCCGCGTGCAGAATAATCGTGATCAACCCTTCGCAATCGAGGCTTTTATGCGGACAATCGAGCCTTTGAATGTTGGAGCCCGGAATGAAAGCCCGCTGGGATATTTTTTGCAGCGTCGTCGACAACTACGGCGACATTGGCGTGACCTGGCGCCTGGCCCGGCAACTGGTGGCGGAACACGGTTGTGCGGTGTGCCTGTGGGTCGATGACCTGCGGGCGTTCGAACGCATGTGCCCCGAGATTGATGTGCAGGTGCACCAGCAATGGCAGGAGGGCGTCGACGTGCGCCACTGGCCTTGCGACTGGCCGGCAACCGACGCGGCAGACGTGGTGATCGCCGCATTCGCCTGCCAATTGCCGCCTGACTACATGGAAGCGATGGCCGCACGCGAACGTACGCCGTTGTGGATGAACCTGGATTACCTGAGCGCCGAAGACTGGGTAGTTGGCTGCCACGGGCTGCCCTCGGTGAAATTCAAGGGCGTGCAAAAGTACTTCTTCTTTCCCGGATTCCGTCCCGGTACCGGCGGTTTGCTGCGCGAAGCCGGGCTGCTGGAACAGCGCGATGCCTTCCAGCAAGACGCCGCCGCCCGGCAGCAGTTTCTGCAGGCGCTTGGGGTTTTCCCGACCACGGGCGCGCGGATCATGTCGTTGTTTGCCTACGAAAACGCCGGGCTGGCCAGTTGGCTCGACGTGCTGGCCGCCGATGGGCGCGCCACTCATCTGTTGGTGCCGGAAGGGCGGATCCTGGGTGATGTGCAGCGCTGGCTGGGCGTCGAGTCGCTGAGCGTGGGCGACGTGCACCGGCGCGATGCCTTGACGCTGCAGGTGCTGCCGTTCGTACGCCAGGAGCAATACGACCGATTGCTCTGGTGCTGCGACTTCAACGCCGTGCGCGGCGAAGACTCCTTTGTGCGGGCGCAATGGGCCGGTCGACCCCTGCTGTGGCACATCTACCGCCAGGACGAAGACATTCACCTGGACAAGCTGGAGGCCTTCCTTGAGCTGTACACCGAGGGCCTGTCGCCGGCCGCGAAAGTCGTGTTGATCACTCTTTGGCAGGCCTGGAACGCTGATGGCGATATGGCACAAAGCTGGAAAATGCTCCTCGAACACTGGCCGGAAGTGACCGCGAACGCCGAAAGATGGGCTCTGGATCAAGGCTCGCGGACCGATCTTGCGACGGCGCTGGTACAGTTTTATGTAAATTGGATATGATACGCGACCTTGATTTTTGTAAATCCCATCCAAATTTCGGATATTCGCAATGAAAACTGGTAAAGAACTGAAACCCGGTACAGTGATCCGTCTCGAAAACGACCCTTGGCTGGTTCAGAAAGCTGAGTTCACCAAGTCTGGTCGTAACAGCGCAATCATGAAGACCAAGCTGAAGAACCTGCTGACCGGTTACAAGACCGAGATCGTCTACAGCGCCGATGACAAACTGGACGACGTGATCCTCGACCGCAAAGAAGCGACCCTGTCCTTCATCAGCGGCGACACCTACACGTTCATGGACACCACCGACTACACCATGTACGAGCTGAACGCTGAAGACATCGAAGCCGTTCTGCCGTTCGTGGAAGAAGGCATGGAAGACGTCTGCGAAGCTATCTTCTTCGAAGACCGTCTGGTTTCCGTAGAGCTGCCGACCACCATCGTGCGTAAGGTTGCCTACACCGAAGGTTCCGCTCGTGGCGACACTTCGGGCAAAGTGATGAAGCCTGCCAAGCTGGCTAACGGTACCGAACTGCAAGTGGCCGATTTCATCGAAATCGACGACCTGATCGAGATCGACACCCGTGAAGGTGGTTCGTACAAAGGTCGCGCCAAGAAGTAATTCTTGCGCCACCGGTACGACAGAAAAAGCCCGACCATGAGTCGGGCTTTTTTGTGGGTGCCGTTTTTTACTTCAAGTGTTGCTTCAGTTCCTCGGACGCTTGCAGCAGCGCCGAACGGACTTCCGGTACCTGGCTGACGACGTTCAGCAAACCGTAGTCATGGATCATGCCGTTGTAGCGCACGGCGGTCACCGGTACACCGGCTTCATCCAGCTTGCGGGCATAGGCTTCGCCTTCGTCACGCAGTACGTCGGAGCCTGCGGTCTGAATCAGTGCCGGAGGCAAACCCTTGAGCTGTGCGGCAGTTGCCCGCAGGGGCGACGCATAGATCTCGGCGCGCTGGTTGGCATCGGTGGTGTAGTTGTCCCAGAACCACTTCATCATGTTTCGGGTCAGGAAGTGGCCTTCGGCAAACTGGTTGTAGGACCCGGTGTCGAAGTTGGCGTCGGTCACCGGCCACAACAGCAGTTGGAACTTGATCGCCGGAGTGCCCTTGTCCTTGGCCATCAGGCTGACCACGGCTGCCATGTTGCCGCCGACGCTGTTGCCGGCGACGGCCAGGCGTTTGCCATCAACGTTGATCTCGCTGCCATGTTCGGCTACCCACTTGGTTGCCCCGTACGCCTGGTTGATCGCCACCGGGTAATGCGCTTCAGGTGATGGCGTGTAATTGACGAACACCGCCGCCGCTCCCGAACCCACCACCAGGTCACGCACCAGCCGCTCGTGGGTCGGGAAATCCCCGAGGACCCAGCCGCCGCCGTGGAAGAACATGAACACGGGCAATGTGCCCTTGACCCCGGCCGGACGCACGATGGTCAGGCTCAGCGGCTGGCCATCGACCTGAATGGTCTTCTGGCTGACGTCGGCCTTGGGCAGCGTGAGCTTCACTCCCGATTGCGCGCCGGTCAGCACCGCCCGCGCTTCCTTGGGCGTCAGTTGCTCCATCGGTTTGCCGGTGCCGGCGTTCAATGCATCCAGAAACGCCTGGGTGTTGTGCTCCACGTCACCGCTGGCCGCAAAGGCGTTGGTGATCGAGAAGGCGAGCAGGGTGCCGGTGAGTACTTTGCCAAATGTGTTCATGTTCTTCTCCAAAAAACGCGTGGGTTAGACGGTTACATGCAGGCGTACATCGACGTTGCCACGAGTGGCGTTGGAGTAAGGGCAGACCTGGTGGGCAGCGTCGACCAGGCTTTGCGCATCGTCCTGGGCCAGGCCGGGCAGGCTGATGTGCAGGTCGATGTCCAGGCCGAAACCGCCGGGGATCTGACCGATGCCGACGTGGGCAGTGATCGAAGCGTCATCCGGGATTTTGCGTTTGGTCTGGCTGGCGACGAATTTCAGGGCACCGATAAAGCAGGCGGAGTAGCCGGCAGCGAACAGTTGTTCCGGGTTGGTGGCCTGGCCGCCTGCGCCGCCCAGCTCTTTTGGCGTGGAGAGTTTTACGTCAAGGATGTTGTCGCTGGAAACAGCACGGCCATCACGGCCGCCGGTGGCGGTGGCTACTGCGGTGTAGAGAGTTTGCATGGTGATTTCCTCGTCAGTATTTGCGCTAATTGTTTGCGCGCTAAGTAAGTGGCGAGATGAATGTATCGCGCTAATAATTAGTGCGCAAGATAAATTTACAAAAAAATCCGCGTGTGAGGGCTGGGTGGCTCTAGCACGCGGTTCCTGGGTTAAACGCTACGCTGCAAATTCCCGCGCAGCGCCAGTAAGTCCCCCTGCAGCTTGCGCAGTTGTTCGATGTCCAGCCCGCTGGCACCCAGAATGCACTGTGGGATATCCATGGCCTTGTCCCGCAGGGCGCGCCCGGTCTCGGTCAATTCAACCACCACCACGCGCTCGTCTTCGCGGCTGCGGGTGCGGCTGAGCAGGCCTTCGGCTTCCAGGCGCTTGAGCAGCGGCGTCAGGGAGCCGGGGTCCGTCAGCAGGCGGTTGCTGATTTCCCCGACGGTCAGGCCATCTTCTTCCCACAGCACCATCATGGCCAGGTATTGCGGGTAGGTCAGGCCGAGGGCTTGCAGCAGCGGTTTGTAGACCTTGGTCATCAGCAACGAGGTGGAATGCAGGGCAAAACACAGTTGGTTGTCGAGCAGCAAGGATTCGCAGGTATCGAGGGGCTTGGTCATGGCAGGGCCTTAAAACGTGTCTGGTTTTGAATCTAGCGGGCAAACCTTTAACGCGCCAGACAATTCTGTCCGGCCGGTCAGCCCAAGCCGCTTTGCAGCGCCAGATCCCACGGCGGCACCGGGCTGAAGCGTGCCTTAAGGTATTCCAGCAATAAGCGGCTGCGGGCGTTGGCCTGTTGCTCCAGGCGCAGGGCATAGATGCCGGCGGTTTCAGGTGACGGCAAGCCGTTCTCGCAGAACAGCGGTACCAGTTCGCCGCGCACCAGGTATTCACTGGCGAGCCAGGTGGGCAGGTGCGCGACACCCAGCCCGGCCAAGGCGCCCGACAGCAGGGCTTCGGCGTTGTTGGCGCTCATGCGGATGCGCTGCGGGCGGTAGGTGGCCTTGCGCCCATCCAGTTCAAAGCGCCAGGCGAACATGGGGGCCAGGCCTTCCCAGTCCAGGCCATCGTGTTCGTTCAACTGGCTGGGATGGGTCGGTGTGCCACGGCTCTTCAGGTAGCCGGGGCTGGCGCAGGCGATGCGCACGATGCTGGCCAGGGGCGTGGCGATCAGCCGGGTGTCGACGATATGCCCGGCCCGCAGCACCAGGTCGACCTTGCCCAAATGCTCGCCCTGCATGTCGACAAAGCTGTCGATCAGGTGCAGGTGCACGTCGAGGCCCGGGTACACGTTAAGAAAGTCGGCGATGGCCGGCGCCAGGTGCCGCCTGCCGAAGGCGGCCGGTGCGTCCACGCGGATCAGCCCTTCAGGTGCATGGCTCAGCGACACTGCTTCGGCCCGCGCCAGTTGCAGCTCGCTGACAATCCGCCGGGCGCGCTCGGCGAACGCCAGGCCGGCGGGCGTCGGCACCACAGCATGAGTGCTGCGCTGAAACAGCCGGCTGCCCACCGAGGCTTCAAGGCTGTCGATGCGCCGCGCCACGGCCGAAGGCGTGAGCGGATGACGGCGGGCGGCGGCAGAAAAGCTGCCGGCTTCCAGCACATCGAGAAACAGGCTCAGTTGATCGGTCAGGGTATTGGGGTTCATCAGCGGCTGCTTGTGCGAAGTTGGCACAGCCATTGTGCGTTGCTGTGCGTTTCCGCGCCAGAGCGGACTGCGTAGCATGCAAGGCCTGGGATCGGCGGGAGCGAAGTGGTGGCAGATTTAGCGTTGTATTTGGTCATGGGTGTGGCGTTGGGCACCGTCGGCGGCTTATTCGGGATTGGCGGTGGGTTGATTGCGATTCCCGTGTTGGGCGTGTTTTGCGGCCTGGACCAACAGATCGCCCAAGGTACGGCCCTGGTGATGGTGGTGCCGAATGTGATGCTTGCCTTGTGGCGCTATCACCAGCGCAACCGGATTGAACTGCGCCATGCCTTGCCGCTGGGCGTGATGGGCTTCTCCTTTGCCTGGCTGGGTTCGATCTGGGCGGTGGGCATTGACGCGGGAGTGATGCGGGTGGGGTTTATCGCGTTCCTGTTGGTGTTGGCGTCCTACAACCTGCTCAGAATGTTTACCCATAACGCGCCGCCTTCAGCGCAGATGCGTTATTCCTGGCCATGGCTGGGAGTGCTGGGTGCGGCGTCCGGGTCCATGGGCGGTTTGTTCGGGGTCGGCGGCGCGGTGGTGGCCACGCCGGTGCTGACCAGCATTTTCGGGACCAGCCAGGTGGTGGCCCAAGGGCTGTCGCTGGCGCTGGCTTTGCCGAGTACCAGCGTGACCCTGGTGACCTACGCCTGGCACCATGAAGTGGACTGGCTGATCGGCGTGCCCCTGGCCGTCGGCGGCCTGCTCAGCATCAGTTGGGGGGTGAAGGTCGCCCACGCCATGCCGGAGCGCCTGTTGCGCGGGCTGTTCTGCGGTTTCCTGGCGGTGTGTGCGGTGATGCTGACCTTTAAAGTTTGAAGCCTTCAATGATGTACTCGGCGAGGCATTCGGTAATCGGCGAGGTGGTGCGTGGGTTGCGCAACAGCCGCAGATTGACCGACGGCAGCGCCGGGAAACCATCCGCTGCGCCCAATATGCGCAGGTCCTCGGTCACCAGACTCTCCATGTTGATCGTGACTGCCAGGCCGGCGCCTACCACGGCGAGGATCGCGGCCCCGTTGGAGCTGTGATACGCCAGCCGGTACTCCTGCCCTTGGGCGTCCAGCGCGGCGCGTGCCCACTGTGTGCAAAAGCTGTCGAGGCCGGAAATGGCCAAGGGGACGGCGCTGTGCTCGTCCATGCAAAAGCAGGGCGCCGCCACCCAGACCATGCGTTCATGGCGCAGCAGTTCGCCGATTTCATTTCCCGGTTCGCGGCTGATAACGGTCAGGTCGAGATCCCGGCGCTGCATCAGGACCAGTGACGATTCACAGTGCATTTCAATCTGGATCAATGGGTAAGCCTTGGAAAAGCGCTTGAGAATCCCCGGCAGGTAGCGCATCACGTAGTCGTCTGGCGTGCCGATGCGCACCAGCCCGACCATGTGCGGCTCGCGCAAGGTGTTGAACACCTCGCTGTGCAGCTTCAAAATCCTGCGGGCATAGCCCAATAGCACCTGGCCCTCGGGCGTCAACCGCACCTGTCGGCCATCGCGCTCGAACAGCTTGCGCTGCAACACATCTTCTTCCAGGCGCTTCATCTGCATGCTCACCGCCGACTGGGTGCGGTTGACCTGCTCGCCGGCGCGGGTGAAACCACCCTGATCGGCGATGGCGACGAAGGTGCGCAGCACTTCGGTGTCGATACTCGGGTAGCTGGACAATCGATCAATCTCCGAGATGTATTGCATAAGAAACATTCGTTGGATTGATCATAGCGCCAGGCACAGACTTCAGTCATCCCCACTGGAGGGCGAGATGATGAAAGGTCAAAGAGGTTTTGTGCTGATGGCGAAACGGCCGCTTTCCGGGCTGTTCCAGCTGGGTTCCCGGTGGTTGGCGGTGCACCGTGAGCGCCAGTTGTTGATGGGCATGAGCGATGAGGCGCTCAAGGATATCGGGCTCAACCGTGGCGATGTCGAGCAGGAAAGCCGCCGGCATTTTTGGGAAGACCCGCTGCGAAAATGACTCGGGATGCAGTAGGGTGGTTCGCGAGCACACAAGGAGATGCACATGCCCGCAGAACTGTCCTTTTCCCTCAAGCAGGCGCGACGCCTGGCGCTGGCCGCCCAAGGCTTTTCCGGGCGCCAGCCGCCGGCGCTGATCAAGGCCGCGCAGGTCAATCGCCTGGTTGAGCGTTTGGGCGTGTTGCAGATTGATTCGGTAAACGCGGTGGTGCGCTCGCACTACCTGCCGCTGTTTTCCCGTTTGGGTAACTACTCTCCCTTGATTCTTGAACAGGCCGCGTGGAGCTCGGGTCGGCGCCGTTCGCTGTTCGAGTATTGGGGCCACGAGGCCTCGTTGCTGCCGATGGCGCTGTACCCGTTGATGCGCTGGCGCATGGAACGGGCGGCTCAGGGGCAGGGCATCTATCAGCAGATGGCACGCTTTGGTCGCGAGCAACAGGCCACCATCACCCGGGTGCTGGGCATCGTCGAACAGCAGGGCGCCTTGGGGGCGGGCAGTTTGTCGACCCGCGAGGAGCGCGCCGGTCCCTGGTGGGACTGGAGCGATGAAAAACATGCCCTGGAATGGTTGTTCGCAGCAGGCTTGGTGACCGTCGCCGGACGCCGGGGGTTTGAGCGGTTGTATGACTTGCCGGAGCGTGTGATCCCGGCCGACATCCTCCAGCAAGCCCCCTTGAGCGAGGCCGAGGCCCAGCGCGGCTTGCTGCTGCACAGCGCCACGGCGTTGGGGGTGGGTACTGAAAAAGACCTGCGCGACTACTTCCGCCTGGACCCGGGCGACAGCCGTGGACGCCTGGCGGAGTTGGTCGAGGACGGGCAATTGGTCACGTGCCAGGTCCAGGGCTGGAAACAGCCGGCCTATTGCCTGCCCGAGCCAAAAGTCCCGCGCAAGGTGCCTGCCAGTGCGCTGTTATCGCCTTTTGATTCGCTGATCTGGGAGCGTAGCCGTACCGAGCGTTTGTTCGATTTCCGCTATCGGCTGGAGATCTACACGCCCCAGGACAAACGGGTGTACGGCTATTACGTGTTGCCGTTCCTGCACAATGAGCGGATCGCGGCGCGGGTGGATTTACGCGCGGAGCGGGCGGCAGGGCGCCTGGCGGTGCATGCCGTTCACGAGGAAGAGCTGGGGCTGGACGAGGAGGGCATGCAGGCGCTGGCCCTGAATCTGCGGCAGATGGCCGGCTGGCTCGGGCTTGAGCAGATACAGCTCAATTGCCAGCGGGCCAGTGCGGCGCGGTTGCGCGTGGCGCTCTTAGCGCTTGACCTGTTTTAGCGTCTCGGCAATCAGGAATGCCAGTTCCAGCGACTGATCGGCGTTCATCCGTGGGTCGCAGTGGGTGTGGTAGCGGTCCGACAGCCCGTCCTCGGTGATCGGCCGCGCGCCGCCGATGCATTCGGTGACATTCTGCCCGGTCATTTCGATATGAATCCCGCCGGCGTAAGTGCCTTCGGCTTCATGCACCTGGAAGAATTCCTTCACCTCGCTGAGGATCTGCGCGAAGTCCCGGGTCTTGTAGCCGCTGCTGGCCTTGATGGTGTTGCCGTGCATCGGGTCGGAGCTCCACAGCACCTGCTTGCCTTCGCGCTGTACCGCGCGGATCAGGTTCGGCAGGTGGTCGCCGACCTTGTTCGCGCCCATGCGCGCAATCAGGTTCAGGCGGCCCGGATCGTTGTCCGGGTTGAGGATGTCGATCAGGCGGATCAGGTCGTCGGGGTTCATGCTCGGGCCGACCTTGACCCCGATCGGGTTGTTCACCCCGCGCAGGAATTCGACGTGGGCACCGTCCAGTTGACGGGTGCGATCACCGATCCACAGCATGTGTGCCGAGCAGTCGTAGTAGTCGTTGGTCAGGCTGTCGCGGCGCACGAAGGCTTGTTCGTAGTTGAGCAGCAGCGCCTCGTGGGCGGTGAAGAAACTGGTCTCGCGCAGTTGCGGCGAGCTGTCCATGCCGCAGGCGCGCATGAAGGCCAGGGTTTCGTCGATACGGTCGGCCAGTTGGCTGTACTTCTCGGCCAGGGCCGAGTTGGCTATGAAGTCCAGGCTCCACTTGTGCACCTGATGCAGGTCGGCAAAACCGCCCTGGGCAAACGCCCGCAGCAGGTTCAGGGTGGCGGTGGACTGGTGATAGGACTGCAGCAGGCGGTCCGGATCCGGCACGCGGCTTTTTTCGTCGAAGCCGATACCGTTGACGATATCGCCGCGGTAAGCGGGCAGGGTGACGCCGTCGATGGTTTCATCGTTGGAAGAGCGCGGCTTGGCGAACTGGCCGGCCATGCGCCCGACCTTGACCACCGGGCAGCCGGCGGCGAAGGTCATCACAATCGCCATCTGCAGCAGCACCTTGAAGGTGTCGCGAATTTTTGCCGCCGAGAACTCGGCAAAACTCTCGGCGCAATCGCCGCCTTGCAACAGGAACGCGCGACCCTGGGTCACCTCGGCAAACTGACGGCGCAACTCACGGGCCTCGCCGGCAAACACCAGCGGCGGATAGCTCGCCAGGTTTTGCTCGACCTGCGACAAGTGTGCAGCGTCAGGGTACTGGGGTTGTTGCTGGATCGGCAGGGCGCGCCAGCTGTCGGGGCTCCAGGGTTGGCTCATCATGAACTCGAGTGATTTGCGATCGGGGCTGCCATGTTATCAGCAATTAGTACGTGACCTGCTGCCGCCGGTTCGCCCACAATCCCGGCTTTCCCGTTGGCACGCCGTTAGGAGTTGCAATGTCTGAGGAGCGCGTCGAGCGCCTGCTGGCCGAGGTCCATGATGACTTCGGCATGATCCGCGTGCTGGAAGTGGCCGATTACCGCTTTCTCGAGTTTGGCGATGCCATCGAGCAGAGCTGCGTGTTTACTGCCGACCCGAGTTGGCTGGAATACGACTACACCCGCGCGATGTTGATTGGGGCGTTGTGCCATGAGCGGCCGGAGAGTGCGTTGTTCCTTGGGTTGGGGGCGGGGACGTTGACCCAGGCGTGCCTGAAGTTTCTGCCTCTGGACGATGTTGAAGCCATCGAGTTGCGGCCGGATGTGCCGCGCCTGGCCATCGAGTTCTTGGGGTTGGATGATGATCCGCGGTTGTACATCCGCGTCGGGGATGCCCTGGAGTTACTGCCCACTGCGGAGTCGGCGGACCTGATTTTTGTCGATCTGTATACGGATGTTGGTCCTGGGGTGGGGCATCTGGCCTGGACGTTTCTGGAGAACTGCCAGAAGAAGCTCAATCCTGGTGGGTGGCTGGTGATTAATCAGTGGGCTACCGATGATGGCAAGCCGTTGGGGGCGGCGTTGTTGCGTGGGTTGTATCACCGGCATTATTGGGAGCTGCCGGTGAAGGAGGGGAATGTGATTCTGCTGGTGCCGGCGGATCTGGATCAGGGGCTTGATGTGGCTGCGTTGTCGGCTCGGGCGGAGGTCTTGGCGCCGCGGTTGGGGTATTCGCTGCAATCGCTGATTAAGGCGATTCGGCCGGCTACGTAGGTTTTTGGGGGTGTACATATCCGTTATTTGGGTAACGGCGGCTTATGGTTCCGCTCTTACAGCGGGTCACTTTGCAAAAGCGGCAAAGTAACCAAAACGCTCTGCCCCGCCTGTCGGCACCTCGCTAAGGCTCGGTGTTCCCTCACTCCGGCATTGCTCCGCGGGCCGCCGCGACGGGGCGTCCCTGCCCCGTCGCGGCTAAACCGGCGTCCTGCCGGTTTACCCGCTCCTCAATCCCTGCGTTCGGCCTCGGGCTTATTGGGGCAGTCAGAGCCAGATCAAGATCAAAATCTACAGCACAGCGGCCTACAGGCCGGCTTGAGTGGTAGAAGCCACAGCAAAAGCCAAAGCGAAAACAGAGCTGCTTTTCTGTAGGAGCCGGCTTGCCGGCGAAAAACCTGAGAACGCCGCGTTTATTCAGGACGCCAACGTCATCGTTAACGACCATCGCCGGCAAGCCAGCTCCTACAGGGGATCGTGCCCGCTTTAGATTTTGATTTTGCCTTTGCTTCACACCACTCAAGCCGGCCTGTAGGCCGCTGTGCTCTTGATCTGCTTTTGATCTTGATCTTAGGCGCCCCGTTAAACCACGCTGGCCGAACGCAGGTAGTACGGAGCGGGTAAACCGGCAGGACGCCGGTTTAGCCGCGACGGGGCAGGGACGCCCCGTCGCGGCGGCCCGCGCAGTAGTACCGGAGTGAGGGCACACCGAGCATTAGCGAGGTGCCGAGTGGTGGGGCAAGAGCCCTTTTGGTTACTTTTGGGGCTCTTTTCCAAAAGTGACCCGCTGTAAGAGCGGAACCAATAGAAGCCATAACCAAAAAAACGGATATGTACCCCGCCCCAAGCCCCGATCAACAGCCTTTAAACACCCCGGGCCGCTTCTCGACCATCGCCCGTACGCCCTCCTTGGCATCCTCACTGTTCAACAGTTTCTCCACCAACACCGGCAACCCGGCCGCCGCCGCGGTCTCCCCTCAATCCTGGCCTGTCGCGCCGACATCAGCGTCGCCTGCACCCCCAGCGGCGCCTGCTGTGCAATGCGGTTTGCCAGCGCCACCGCCCGGGGCAGCAAATCCTCGCTGGCCATCACCTCCTGCACCAACCCCAACCGCAGCGCCTCATGGGCATCAAATTCATCCCCCGTGAGCAACCAGCGCATGGCGTTCCCCCACCCGGCAATCTGATGAAACCGCAACGTCGCGCCCCCAAAAGGAAAGATCCCACGCTGCACCTCCATCTGCGCAAAGCGAGTGTTGCTGGCGCACAGGTTGATATCCGCCGCCAGCATCAGCTCGATCCCGATGGTCAGGCAATAACCCTGAGCCGCGACAATCACCGGCTTGCTCACCCGGGGCCCCGCGAAAACACCCCACGGATCACAGCCACCCAACGGCGGCTGCCAGCCTTGTGCCATGGTCGGGCCCACATTGGCCAGGTCCAACCCGGCGGTAAAGTGATCGCCATGCCCAAAGACAATGGCCACCCGCGCTTCCTCATTGCGATCAAATTCGCCATACGCCAGGCTCAACTCATTGAGCAATTCCAGGTCGAACGCATTGCGCTTGGCCACGCGATCCAGGCCCAGTAACAGGATATGGCCCTGCTGTTCACGGCTGACGCGGCTGCTGGTGGCTGGGTTCATGGCGTGTGCCCTCGGGCGCAAAGGGAGGTTTCGGACCAAAGGGCCCGCTGTTCAGGGTGAACCGTTTAAGCGTCATGACCAACAGGGCCGGGCCTTTGAAAAATAGACCCTGGCGCCCGGATGCGCAAAGCCTTTGATGCAGAGCCGTTCACCTGGGTTTTCCGATAAAAAAAGCTCCCTTTTTCAGCGATTTCCGGTATAGTGCGCGCCGGCCTTTAACCGGGCCGCGTTTAGGTAGCGCAATTCCCCGAAGTCAGCTTCGGCTGCACGTCCGCACAGCGGACTCTTCCTTGACGAATCTTTTTCATTCATTCGTTTTCGCAAATCCCCGCCGACAAAGCAGCCAGGGCGACTCTTGAGTCTCAACACGGCATGCGCAGCTTTGGAGCATGGGTCTTTGCGGATGCACTTAGAGGCAGACCCATGACCCAGGAAACCGGCGGCTTCGCCGCTTTTAATCTTAACCCGAATATTCTTGCTGCCGTCATCGCGACTGGCTACGAAGAACCTTCGGCTATTCAGCAGCAATCGATCCCGATCATCATGGCCGGCCAAGACATGATTGGCCAAGCGCAAACCGGTACCGGTAAAACCGCCGCGTTCGCCCTGCCAATCCTGCACTGCATCGATCCTGCCAAGCGCGAGCCGCAAGCCCTGATCCTGGCGCCAACCCGTGAGTTGGCGCTGCAAGTAGCAACCGCTTTCGAAACCTACGCCAAGCAAATGCCGGGCGTTACCGTTGTGGCCGTTTACGGCGGCGCGCCTATGGGCCCACAACTGAAAGCAATCCGTAACGGCGCACAGATCGTTGTCGCCACTCCGGGCCGTCTGTGCGACCACCTGCGTCGCGACGAAAAAGTGCTGTCGACCGTGAACCACCTGGTTCTGGACGAAGCTGACGAAATGCTCAAGCTGGGCTTCATGGACGACCTGGAAGTCATCTTCAAGGCGCTGCCAGCGACCCGTCAGACCGTACTGTTCTCGGCTACCCTGCCACAGTCGATCCGTGCCATTGCCGAACGCCACCTGCGCGATCCGCAACACGTGAAGATCCAGACCAAGACTCAGACCGTTACCGCGATCGAACAGGCTCACCTGTTGGTTCACGCTGACCAGAAGACCTCGGCTGTATTGAGCCTGCTGGAAGTCGAAGACTTCGACGCCCTGATCATGTTCGTGCGCACCAAGCAAGCGACCCTGGACCTGGCCAGCGCCCTGGAAGCCAAAGGCTACAAAGCCGCTGCGCTGAACGGTGACATTGCCCAGAACCAGCGTGAGCGTGTAATCGACTCCCTCAAGGATGGCCGTCTGGACATCGTTGTGGCGACCGACGTTGCTGCCCGTGGCCTCGACGTTCCACGTATCACCCACGTGTTCAACGTTGACATGCCTTATGATCCGGAGTCCTACGTTCACCGTATCGGCCGTACCGGCCGTGCGGGTCGCGAAGGTCGTGCACTGCTGTTGGTGACTCCACGTGAGCGCCGCATGCTGCAAGTGATCGAGCGTGTAACCGGTCAGAAAGTTGCCGAAGTCCGCCTGCCGGATGCCCAGGCCGTTCTCGATGCCCGCATCAAGAAACTGACCAACAGCCTGTCGCCGCTGGTGGCTGACGCTGAATCGACCCACGGCGACCTGCTGGACCGCCTGACTGCCGATATCGGTTGCACCCCGCGTGCCCTGGCTGCAGCCCTGCTGCGCAAGGCTACCAACGGTCAGGCCCTGACCCTGGCTGCCATCGAGAAAGAACGCCCACTGGTACCGAACAACGCCCCGCGCGGTGATCGTCCAGAGCGTACCGGTGACCGTCCGGACCGTGGTGATCGTGAGCGTCGTGCTCCGGTTCCATTGGCTGAAGGCCGTGCTCGCTGCCGTACCGCGCTGGGCGCGCGTGATGGCATCGCCGCCAAGAACCTGCTGGGCGCTATCCTCAATGAGGGTGGCCTGGCACGTGAAGCGATCGGTCGCATCCAGGTGCGTGACAGCTTCTCCCTGGTGGAGCTGCCGGAAGATGGTCTGGAGAAACTCCTGACCAAGCTGAAGGACACTCGCGTTGCCGGCAAGCAGTTGAAGCTGCGTCGCTACCGCGAAGATTGATCCGCCCTTGGGCTGATTGATCGAACATAAAAAATCCCCGACTGGTTCGGGGATTTTTTTTGCCTGCAATCAAGCGAAACGATAGATATCCATGCCCAGCGCGCCCAGGGTGAAGCCTTGGTGGGCGGTGCTGAATTCTCCGCCGGCGCCTCGGGCGAAATACAGCGGCAGCAGATGCTCGTCGCTGGGATGACTACGCACGGCATGGGGGGCCTGGCGGCGATAGTCGTGCAACGCGGCTTCATCGTTGGCGGCCAGCTTGCTGACCATCCAGTCGCGAAAATCCCGCGCCCAGGGCTCGATGCTTTCCGGTCCGGCGTGCCAGTCCAGTTCGCCAAGGTTATGGGTGATGCTGCCGGAGCCGATCAGCAGCACGCCTTGTTCCCGCAGGCTCGCCAGTGCGTGCCCGACGCGGGTTTGCAGGGCAGGGCCCATGCGGCTTGGCAGCGACACCTGCACCACCGGGATATCGGCAGCCGGGTACATCAGCGACAGGGGTACCCAGGTGCCGTGGTCGAAGGGGCGCTGGTCATCAAGGCGCGCCTCCAGGCCATCAGCCTTGAGCAATTGCACGATTTGGGTGGCCAACTGCGGGTCACCGGGGGCCGGGTACTGGACGGCAAACAATTCCCGGGGGAAGCCGCCGAAGTCGTGCCAGGTCTCGGGGGCCGCGCTGCCTGTCACGAGCAAACCCTGGCTTTCCCAGTGTGCCGAGACCACCACAATGGCCTTGGGTCGTGGCAGCTCGGCGGCCAGGCGCTTGAGGGCCGGGCCGCTGGCACCGGGTTGCAGGGCAAGCATGGGCGAACCGTGGGAGATAAACAGGCTGGGGAGCATGAGTAGGGTCCTGAGGGTTAAGATGGGACCATCTTCAATCAGATCATTGATCTAAATCTAATATAAGTTTTAGCGCTATTTGATCAAGTTTTAGGGTGAATCATGGAACCTGGATTTTGGCATGAGCGTTGGGCGCGCAATCAGACGGGTTTCCATCTGCCCGAGGTGAATCCTTACCTGCTGCGCCACTGGCCCGATCTGGGCTTGGCGAGCGGGGCGCAGGTGCTGGTGCCGTTGTGCGGCAAGAGCCTGGACCTGGTGTGGCTGGCGAGTATCGGGCATCGGGTGGTGGGGGTTGAGCTGTCGGAAAAGGCCGTTGAAGAGTTCTTCCGCGAGCAGGAGCTGACGCCGCAGGTTAGCCAGCGGGGCGCTTTCAAGGTCTTCCAGGCGGGCTCTATCGAACTGTGGTGCGGGGATTTCTTCGCGCTGGATGCCGGGGCCGTGGTTGATTGCACAGCGCTTTACGATCGTGCGGCGTTGATTGCCTTGCCACCGCTGATGCGGGAGCAGTATGCCGCGCATTTGAACGGGATCATGGCGGGAGGCAGTCGCGGCCTGTTGATCACCCTCGACTATGAACAGACGCAAAAGGCCGGCCCGCCATTTGCGGTGAGCCACGAGGAAGTGAAGTTGCTGCTCGGCGCGCAGTGGAGCCTGGAGGTAATGGAGCAGCAGGACATTCTGGACGACAGCTGGAAGTTTGTTCAGGAGGGTGTCACACGCCTGGACGAGCGGGTTTATCGGTTGGCCAAGGGCTGAATCGCGCCCACAAAAAAGGGGCGATTGAATCGCCCCTTCTTCTTGTCGTTGTCAGCCGCGACGACGCAGTGCGTCAATCCGCTCTTCCAGCGGTGGGTGGCTCATGAACAGGCGAGCCATGCCCTGTTTGATGCCACCGTTGATGCCAAAGGCCGTCAGGGTGTTCGGCATGTGCACCGGCAAGCCCTGTTCGGAGCGCAGGTGTTGCAGGGCGCTGATCATGGCGCCGGTACCGGCCAGGCGTGCACCGGCTTCGTCTGCGCGGAACTCCCGTTTGCGCGAGAACCACATCACTATCGAGCTGGCGAGGAAGCCCAGCACCAGTTCGGCGAAGATGGTCGCCACGTAGTAGGCCATGCCTTGGCCCTGTTCGTTCTTGAAGATCACCTTGTCGACAAAGTTGCCGATGATCCGCGCGAAGAACATCACGAAGGTGTTCACCACGCCCTGCACCAGTGCCAGGGTGACCATGTCACCGTTGGCGACGTGGCCGATCTCGTGGGCCAGCACCGCCTTGATCTCGTCAGGCGAGAACCGCTCCAGCAAGCCCTGGCTGACGGCTACCAACGCGTCGTTCTTGTTCCAGCCGGTGGCAAAGGCGTTGGCTTCATAGGCCGGGAAGATCCCGACTTCGGGCATCTTGATCCCGGCTTCGCGGGACAGTTGCTCGACGGTTTGCAGCAGCCATTGCTCATGCCGGGTACGTGGCTGGGTGATGATCTGGGTGCTGGTGCTCATCTTCGCCATCCACTTGGAGATGAACAGCGAGAAAATCGAACCGGCGAAACCAAAGACCGCACAGAAGATCAGCAGCTGATTGAGGTTCAGATCAACCCCGTTGGCCGCCATGATCCCATTGAAGCCGAAAAGGCTCAGCGTGATGCTGGCAATCAGCACGACCGCCAGGTTAGTGGCCAAGAACAGCAGAATGCGCATCATGGTTGTAGAATTCTCCTCATGCTTAATATGTCGCGTACTGCGGGGTATATAAGGTGCGGCATGGGGCTATTCAACCGAGGGACTATTTCAAACTGTGTCCTACAGCCTGAATGTAGAGCCTTGAAGGGAATTTCCGAAGCCATGGGTGGCCCGGGCGTTCCGCTCCATTGCCTTGCGGCCCTGTAATTATAGGGTGATGCCGGAACAAGGGGCGAACCGGTAAGTGTAAAAGGTGAAGGGGCCCGCACAGGGCAGAGAAGTGTTGCCAGATAATCGCCGTACGACCGCGAGTGGGCCGTACGGCGCAATGTTCGTTACTGGCGATAGGACTTCAGGAAATGGCCGATACGACCGATGGCCATCTCCAGGTCATCCACCCGCGGCAAGGTGACCACCCGGAAGTGATCCGGCCACGGCCAGTTGAACGCCGTGCCCTGGACCACCAGCAGCTTTTCCGACAGCAACAGGTCGAGCACGAACTTCTCGTCGTTGAGGATCGGGCACACTTTCGGGTCGATCCGTGGGAAGGCGTACAGCGCGCCCATGGGTTTGACGCAGCTGACACCCGGAATCGCGTTCAGCAGTTCCCAGGTACGGTTGCGTTGCTCCAGCAGGCGGCCTTGTGGCAGCACCAGGTCGTTGATGCTCTGGTAGCCGCCCAGTGCGGTCTGGATGGCGTGCTGGCTCGGCACGTTGGCACACAGGCGCATGTTGGCCAGCATGTCGATGCCTTCGATGTAGCTTTGGGCATTGTGCTTGGGACCGGAGATCGCGATCCAGCCGGAACGGAAGCCCGCCACCCGGTAGGATTTCGACAGGCCGTTGAAGGTCAGGCACAACAGGTCCGGGGCCAGGGAGGCGGTGCAGATGTGCACGGCGTCGTCGTACAGGATCTTGTCGTAGATCTCGTCGGAGAACACCACCAGGTTGTGCTGGCGGGCCAGTTCGAGCATGCCCAGCAATACTTCCTTGGAATACACCGCGCCGGTGGGGTTGTTCGGGTTGATGATCACCAGGGCCTTGGTGTTCGGGGTGATCTTGGCCTTGATGTCGGCCAGGTCCGGGAACCAGTCGGCGCCCTCGTCACACAGGTAATGCACCGGATGGCCGCCGGCCAGGGTTACAGCGGCGGTCCACAGCGGGTAGTCGGGCGCCGGCACCAGCACTTCGTCGCCATTGTTGAGCAGGGCCTGCATGGACATGACGATCAGTTCGGACACGCCGTTGCCCAGGTAGATGTCTTCAATGCCGACACCTTCAACCTGCTTTTGCTGGTAGTACTGCATGACCGCCTTGCGCGCGCTGAACAGGCCTTTGGAGTCGCTGTAGCCCTGGGCGGTCGGCAGGTTGCGGATCACGTCCTGGAGGATTTCGTCCGGCGCTTCGAAACCAAAGGGTGCCGGGTTGCCAATGTTCAGCTTGAGGATGCGATGGCCTTCCTCTTCCAGGCGTTTGGCGTGCTTGAGCACTGGGCCGCGAATGTCGTAGCAGACGTTGGCGAGCTTGTTCGATTTGCTGACCTGCATGGCGATGTGATCCTGAAAATGAACGATCCAGACGGTGTGAAGACTACCGTGCTGAGAATCCTGCGTTGGCCTGACCCATAAATACGTTTGAATGCCGGTAACGCGGGTGCCAGACTGGCGCTTTGAAGAGGCGCAATCATACGTGCCGCCTGATCCATGGAAAAGACACAGATCAGGCTTTTTCAGTTGCCGAGGTGTACCGATGGAAAAGTTGCAGAAAACCGTTGATGAATGGAAAGCCATGCTCGACCCGGAGCAGTACAACGTGTGCCGTCTCAAAGGTACCGAGCGACCGTTCAGCGGCAAGTACAACGGCACCAAGACCGACGGCGTTTACCACTGCATCTGCTGCAATGAGCCGCTGTTCGATTCCAAGGCCAAGTTTGATTCCGGCTGCGGCTGGCCCAGCTTCTACGAGCCGATTGCCGAGCAGGCGATGGTCGAGATTCGGGACATCAGCCACGGCATGATCCGTACCGAGGTCACCTGTGCCAAGTGCGATGCGCACCTGGGCCACGTGTTCCCGGATGGCCCGCCGCCGACCGGCTTGCGGTATTGCATCAACTCGGTGTGCCTGGACCTCGTGCCACGCTAGACCCTGCGGCGGCTGCGGACCTTTGCGTCCGCAGCGGCCGTTATATCCAGGTATAAGTCCGAATAATTCAATTGCACACAATTGAATTGCCTACTATCTTTTGGTTCTTCCTGTTTCTTTCGAGGCACTGCCATGAGCGACAACCTGCTGAGCATTCCTTGCACCACCATCAAGGGTGAGCAAAAGACCTTGGCCGATTTCGCCGGCAAGGCGATTCTGGTGGTCAACACCGCCAGCAAATGCGGCTTCACCCCGCAATACAAGGGCCTTGAGGAACTCTGGCAGCACTACAAGGACCAGGGCCTGGTGGTGTTGGGCTTTCCCTGCAACCAGTTCGGCAAGCAGGAACCGGGCAACGAAGGCGCCATTTCGGAATTTTGCGAGCTGAACTTTGGTGTCAGCTTCCCGCTGTTCAAGAAGATCGACGTCAACGGCAGCGAAGCGCACCCGTTGTTCGTCCAGCTTAAAAAGCAGGCCCCGGGTTTGCTGGGCTCCAAGGGCATCAAGTGGAACTTCACCAAGTTTCTGATCGGCCGCGACGGCCAGGTGGTCAAGCGCTTTGCGCCTACCACCAAGCCCCAGGACCTGACCCAAGAGATTGAAGCCCTGCTCAAATGACCGACCTGTCCCTGGCCCTCGATGACCAACTGTGCTTCAAGCTGTACGCCGCCTCCCGCGCAGTCACCCGGGCCTACAAGCCGATGCTCGACCGGTTGGGCCTGACCTACCCGCAATACCTGGTGATGCTGGTGTTGTGGGAATGGCAGGCGGCAGCCCTGCCACAACCGACGGTCAAGGCGTTGGGCGAGCGCTTGTTGCTGGACTCCGGCACGCTGACGCCGCTGCTCAAGCGCCTGGAGCAGCTTGCCCTGGTGCGGCGTCAGCGCAGTACGCTGGATGAGCGCGAAGTGCACCTGAGCCTGACGGATGAAGGCCGGCACCTGCGTGATCAGGTGCAACCGCTGAAGGCACAGCTGTTGTGCGACAGCGGAGTTGACCTGAACCAGGCTGATGCCCTGCGTGACGGCCTGGATGAGTTACTGCGCCAGATCAGAGACTTGTCGTAGTCGGCACCCACAGGTCGAGCAAGGCCTTGAGTTCTTCCCGGCGAAACGGCTTGGCCAGGTAGTCATTCATGCCTGCCGCCCGGCAGCGCTCGCGTTCCTCGGACATGGCGTTGGCGGTCAGGGCGACAATCGGCAGGTCCGGCCAGCGCCCGCTGCGGCGAATCTGCCGGCTGGCTTCATAGCCATCCATCACCGGCATGTTGCAGTCCATCAGCACCATGTCGAAGCTGTGTTCTTCCAGCAGCTTGAGGGCTTCACCACCGTGGGCGGCGACGATCACCTCGCAGCCGAGCTTGCCGAGCATGCCCTTGGCCACCAGTTGATTCACCGGGTTGTCTTCCACCAGCAGGATGCGCGCCCGGTGAGCGAGGGGGCCGGTTTCCAGCTGGATCAGGTCAAGGACCAGGTCCGGATCGATGCGCAAGTTGCGTTGCAGTATCTGGTACAGCGCCGTGCGGCTGAGAGGTCGGGCCTGTTGCTGCAAAGGCGCCAGGGCTGCGACTTCTTCACTCGGCATGAAGTTGCCGTAGGCGGTCACCAACAGGATCGGCGCGGTGATCGCCGGGCGCAGGCGAAACAGGCATTCGGGGCAGTCGGTGATCAGCAGGTCGGGATTCTGCCCGCTCAAGTCATCGTCGATGGAATAGAATCGCGGCGCCAGCCCCCAACTCGGCAGCAGGCTGTCGAGCAGTTCAGCCAGGCCGCTGCTGGTGCTGGTGATCGCGATCACTTCCCCTGCCAAAGGTGCCAGGCGCGCAGCCGGTAAATGCGTCGGCAATGGCAGGTCGGCGCAGAACTGGCTGCCAAAGCCTGCCTCGGAACTGATGCTCAGGCGGCCGTTCATGGCCTCGCACAAATTGTGGGTCAGCGCCAGGCCCAGGCCGGTGCCGCCGAATTGACGCGTGATGCCCGCACCGGCTTGGGTAAACGGCTGGAAGATCTTGACCTGGGCGTCCTGGGCGATCCCGATACCGGTGTCGCAGACCTCGATCCTGACCCGGCCGGCCTGGGCGCTGAGGCGCACGTCCACTCGGCCAAAACGTGTGAATTTCAGGGCGTTGGACAGCAGGTTGCTGACAATCTGCCTTACCCGCGTCGGGTCGCCCAGCACCTGGGCGGGAAACTGCGGGTCGATCAGGCACGTCAACTCCACACTGGGCGCGGCGTTTTGCGAGAGCAGGTTGGCCGTGTCTTCCACCAGTGAGCCGAGGTCGAAGGGGATGCTTTCCAGCTCCAGTTGGCCGGCGTCGAACTTGGACAGGTCGAGGATATCGTTGAGCAATTCCACCAGCACTTTGCCCGAGTCATGGGCGATCGACAGTTGCTGGCGTTGCTCGGCATTCAGCGGGCTGTCGAGGGAGAGAGCGATCATCCCCAGCAGGCCGTTGAGTGGCGTACGGATTTCATGGCTCATGTTGGCGAGGAACGCCGCCCGTGCCTGAGCCATGCCAAGGGCTGTCATCTTCGCGGCTTCCAGCTCGTCGTTCGACAACGTCAATCGGTGATTGATGGCCTTGAGTTCGGTGGTGCGCGCGGAAACGATGTCTTCCAGTTGCCCGAGGTATTCCGTCAGGCGGTTCTCGGCATGCCGACGTTGCTGGATTTCGGTCTCCATGTTTTCAAACTGCTGGTTGGCGACGTTGACCAACACCCCGATTTCATCGTGTTCGTGCCCCGGCGGGCAGTCCAGGCGCTCATGCTTGCGGGAGCTCAGCTCGCGAATAATGCGCACCAGCGGCTTGGTCAGCATGACGTAGAACAGCCCCAACAAAATCCCGGTGAGGATCAGGCTGCGGGCAAACCCGTTGAGCAGGGTGATCTCGGCACGGCGCAGGAAGCGGCTGCCGAACGCGTAGGTGTCGACGTCGAGCCGCAGCACGCCGAGGGCGTCATTGGGCATGTGGGTGAGGTACAGCCGGTCTTCGAATTGGCGGTTGGCGCCAAACAGGAAGTCGCTGATGGGGCGGTAGGTGCTTTCCTTGCGCGGGCGATGCACATCGGCCAGAACCAACCCGTTGTTGTCGATCAGTTGTGCACGGGTGATGGCAGGGGAGTGCAGCAGGCCCAGGGTCAGTTCCTGAGCGAGTTCGGCGTCGATGTTATAGGCGATGCGCGAAGCCGGGTTATGGCTGATTTCAATCAGCGCACGTATTTCACGGTTGATGGAAGCGTCTTCGCTGGCATAATCAATCCCAATCTGTATCAGGCTGAGCAAGGTTCCCAAGACGAATCCGACCAGCACTGTCAGTCTGGCTTGTTTATAAGACAAGCGGTGGGCGAACTTGATATCCATCGGGTGCTGTACCACTTTACGTTTCCTTTCGCCCGGCAAGCATAGCTGAACATCCACAGGCTCAAACTTGCCCGGCATGAATCGATTTTATTCGGTGCAGCCCTGCACGGTCTGCCTCAGGGTTGCCAATACGCCATCTTTTACAAGAACTTGCCAGAGGAATAGTCGTGGATTCTCGATTGAATGCCTTTCTTGAGCGTGCCGATGCGGTGCTTGCTCGCCTGGAACCCCTTTTGCCTGCCCCGCGCGAAGCCGTTGACTGGAACCATTGCCTGGCTGCCCGTTGGCAGCGCGAAGGCCGCAGCGGCTTTTTGTTGCCGCTGGAGGTCAGCCTGGACATGCGCCTGTCCGACTTGATCGGTGTGGACAAACAGCGCGAACAATTGGCCCGCAACACCCAGCAGTTTCTCGAGGGTTTGCCGGCCAACCATGCGTTGCTCTGGGGCTCGCGCGGCACCGGTAAATCGTCCATGGTGCGGGCCTTGCTGGCCCAGCATGCCAAGGCCGGATTGCGCTTGATCGAGATCGAACGCGATCATCTGGCGGATTTGCCGCGGGTGGTTGAGCAACTGATCAAATTGCCGCAACGCTTTGTGCTGTTCTGCGACGACCTGTCCTTCGAGGCCGGCGAGAGCGATTACCGCGTGCTCAAGAGCGTACTCGACGGCTCCCTGGAACAGGCACCGGAAAACGTCCTGTTGTACGCCACCTCCAACCGTCGTCACCTGGTGCCCGAAAACCAGAGTGATAATGAAAACTGGAAGAACATAGACGGTGAACTGCATCCCAACGAAGCGGTGGAGGACAAGATCGCCCTGTCTGACCGTTTCGGCCTGTGGCTGTCGTTTTACCCGTTCAACCAGAAGCACTTCCTGGATGTGGTCGAGCACTGGATCGGTGAGTTGGCGAGCAAGGCCGGTTTGCAGTGGCAGCGTGATGAAGCGCTGGACATCCTCGCGGTGCGCTGGGCAACCGGGCGTGGCAATCGCAACGGGCGTTGTGCCTATCAGTTCGCCCGCTATTGGGTGGGCCTCAAATTACTGGAGCGTCAACCATGATCGATTTGCAGCAGGCCGGCACTGGCCTTGATGGTTACGCCATGCTCCACGCGCAGTTGGAATCCTTGCTGGCGGATGAGCGGGATTTCATTGCCAATGCGGCACAGTTTTCCGCGTTCCTGTTCAATCAGCTGGACGATTTGAACTGGGCGGGCTTCTACCTCAACCGCAATGAAGAGTTGGTGCTTGGGCCGTTCCAGGGGCAGATTGCCTGTGTGCGCATTCCGTTTGGCCGCGGTGTGTGCGGCGCGGCTGCGGCGTCGCGGCAAACCCAGCGGGTGGAAGACGTGCACGCGTTCCCTGGGCATATTGCTTGTGACAGCGCCTCGAACAGCGAACTGGTGGTTCCGCTGGTCAAGGAAGGGCGCCTGATTGGCGTACTGGATCTGGACAGTCCATCGCTGTCGCGGTTTACCCCGCAGGATCAGGCCGGCATCGAGCAGTTGGCGGCGATTTTCCTGCGGTTGACCGATTGCTGATGGGCTGACCCTCCTGTAGGAGCGAGCAAGCTCGTTCCTACAGACGGTCCAGCACGTCCAGTTGCATCTGTAACATCCGCTCCAGCTCAAGCATGGATTTCTCTATTGCCTTGATGCCTGCTTCGATCACGTGTGGATTGTCGCGTTCGCCACAGGCCAGTTCCAACGCTTCGCATTGCCCGGACAGGGTATTGGCCTGGATGATCCGGGCGGCACCCTTGATTTTGTGGGCCTGGTCGATCAGGTCGTTGGCAGAGGCTTGCCGGGCCAGCAGGGCCATCAGGTCGACCCGATCATGCCGGCTGCTGTTGAGCAATTCTTCAAGCAACCGGCGGCTCAACTCTGAGTCACCGCCTGTCATCGCGTCCAGGCTTTGAAGGGTAAATACGTTGCGAGTGGGGAGCGGTTCGACTTGCGCCAGATGCTGCTCCAGCGCAGTGAGGCTGATGGGTTTGAACAGGCAATCATTCATGCCTGCGTCGAAGCAGCGTTGTTTCTCCTCTGGTTGGGCATTGGCAGTAAAACCGAGTATCACACACGGTGCTTTTTGCTCGCGCTGCTCATACTCGCGAATGGACCGACTCAACTCGTAGCCATTCATGATCGGCATATTGCAGTCGGCAATGACCAGGTCGAAATGTTCCTGGCGCCACGCCTGGAACCCGGCAGCCCCATGATGCGCGGCGGTGAACTGATGGCCGAGGAAGCCCAGTTGCTGGCACATGAGCAAGCGGTTGGCCGGGTGGTCGTCCACCACCAGTACATTGAGAACCGGTGCCGGCGTGGTCGCGGCAGGCTCCAGTTTGTCGACGGCCTTGACCGGCTGCAGGCTGGTCATCGTCAGGCTGACGTGTACCTGGGTGCCCACCATGGGCACGCTGCTCAGGCTCAATTGGCCGCCCATCATCGCGCACAGGCTGCGACAGATCACCAGGCCCAGGCCGGCGCCGCTCCTGGCCAGGTGCCCGGAGTTGTCGGCTTGGGCAAAAGGTTCGAACAGGCGTAGTTGGTCTTCGCGGTTGATCCCGATGCCGGTGTCCTCCACCACCAGTTTCATCTCGATCTGTTGGGGTTTCCCGGTCTCCTTCAGGTGCACCTTGATCTTTACCTGCCCGCGCTCAGTGAACTTGATCGCGTTGCTCACCAGGTTCGACAGCACCTGCTTGAACCGCAAGGGGTCGATCAGTACCTCGGTGCCGTCGACATCGGGGGAGACCTCCAGCACCAGGCTCAGGGTTTTCTGGCGCGCCAGGCCATCGAACACGCGGACCACCGACTCGATCACCTCCCGCAGGTTGACCCTTTCCGGGGCCAGGCTCAGCCGACCGGATTCGATGCGTGCGATGTCCAGAATGTCGCCGATCAGCTCCAGCAGGTCCTTGGCCGAGTTGTAGGCCACCTCGATGGCGGGGCGATCCAGATGCCCCTGGTCGGCACGCTTGAGTGTCAACTCCAGCATGCCAATCACCGCATTCATGGGGGTGCGGATTTCGTGGCTCATGGTCGCCAGGAACGTGCTCTTGGCGCGGTTGGCCTCGTCGGCGCGTTCCTTGGCAGCGCGAAGTTCATCGAACAGTTGGCGCCGTTCACTGATATCGATCCAGCCGCCGATGATGCCCTGCACCTCGCCCATGGAGTCGCGGTACGGAAGGATCCAGTGATAGATCGTGAGTTTTTTTCCGTGAACATGCAGGGTGCGATCAAGGATCAGCGGTTTGCCTTCGGCCACGACCTGTTGATAGTCGGCATGGTATTGAGCCGCTTCCGTCTCAAGGGCCATGCCCATCTGGGTGATGCTCTTGCCGATGACGTCTGCACGCTTGACGTCGAACGTTTGCAGGTAGCTGTCGTTGCAGGTCTGCAGGAAACCGTTGTGGTCACGTACGTAGATCGGATGCGGCGTTTCATTGACCAGTGCCCGCATGAATTCGAACTGGTCATTCAGGGCGCGCTCGGCCAGCTTCCGATGCTTGATCTGGCGCTGCAGATAGCCGTTCCACGTCAGGGAAATCAACAACAGCAATCCGGTGCCGATGATGATCTGGGCGATCAGGCGATGATAGTTGCGCCAGTAACCATCGGATGCCGCGTTGTAGCCGCGCCAGCGGCTATTGATGGTCGTTAGCTCATCCGGCGCAATACTGAGCAGCGCCTTGTCGAGGATCGAACTCAGCTCGATGGCGTGACGGGACGTTGCCAGGGCAAACGTGGCTGGCAACGTGCCGATGCTGGAACTGATCTGCAATTTATCCTGGAACACCGGTGACGAGAGGAAGTAGTTGGCGATCACCAACGGGGTCACGGCACCCTCTACCTGTCCCTGCACCAACAATTCGGATGCCTTGAAGGTATCACCGGCTTCCACCAGGTTGATCTGGGCAAATTCCTGGCGCAGGAACTTTTCCAGCGGATTGCCCAGGGTGATCGCCAGGCGCTTGCCAGCCATTTGTTGAAGGCTGGAGGGCGCCCCCGTCTCTTTGCGTGTCAGCAGAACGTAGGAGTTTTCCAGATAGGGTCGGCTGAAGGTCAGCAGGGACTCGCGCCCGGTACTCGGTGTGATGGCGCCGATGATGTCGGCGGCGCCGGAGTGGACCAGATTGATCATGCTGGAGACGTCGCGCACGTGTTGAATCTCGAAGCGCAGGCCGGTTCGCAGCCGGATCAGCTCAAGCAGGTCGGCGGTGACGCCCCGGAAGTTGCCATCGGTATCAAAGAATGTAAGGGGGGCGAAGGTTTCGTTGACGACGACCTTCACCACCGGGTTTTCCTTGAGCCAGCGTTCTTCGCGCAGGGTCAGTTGCAGCTTGCGGTCGGTCAGCAGGATGTCGCTGCCTGCGCTCCAGCGTTTGGCGATGCTGTCGCGTTCATAGGTCGATACGCCATCGAGCACCGAATCGATGATGCTCAGGAGAATAGGCTGGTCCTTGCGCAAGGCGAAGCTGAAGCCATGTGCCTCGTGCTTGCCGAAGTTGGCCATGCGGATGTTTCTCAGGTACCCCTTGTTGATCATGTAGTGAGTGGAAATGGTGTCGCCCAGGAAGACGTCAGCCTGGTCAAATGCCACTGCATTCAAGGCATTTTGATAGGACGGGTAGGCGTGGATGGTTGCTTTTGGATACAGCGCCTGCACTTCGTCCATGGGCAGGTAGTGGTAGACAAGACTCAGGCGCAGGCCTGCCAGGCCGTCGCTCAGGTTGCGGTTTTCGCCTTCGCGGGTGACCAGTACCGGCTGGTCCACCGCGTAGGGCAATGACAGGACGATGTCCGGGTTTGCCGCTTCAAAACCGTTGGACGATCCGAGAAAGTCGATCTCGCCGTTTTCCAGCGCCTGGATCGCCGCTTCCCGGGTGGAGTAGCGCAACACCGTCAGCGGTATTGCCAGCGTTTTGGCCACCAGGCCGGCGTAATCGGCAGTCAGCCCTTCATAGTCACGCCCGCTGGAGGTGATGTCGAAGGGCGGGTAGTCGGGCCCGGAGGTGCCCAGTATCAATTCCCGCTTGTTTTGCAGCCACTGGCGTTGTGTCTTGTTCAAGGGGGTGTCGAGTTGAACGGCACCCGCACGCCCCAGCAGTGCATATTGCTCGGGAACCGGTTGTTCGGCAGGCACGGAAGTGCTGAGGCATACCCCGATACTCAAAATGATTAGATAGTCCTTTATACGCCTGGGCATCCGATTTCTCACACTAGCGCGTTACGTTTTGCCATCTCGATAAGTTCTACCAAGGATTTGGCTTTTAGTTTTTGCATGAGCCTTTTCTTGTACGTGCTGACGGTTTTGTTACTAAGGAACATGCCTTTGGCTATTTCCTTGTTTGTCCGGCCCTGGGCAAAAAGTTGTAATACCATGAGTTCGCGATCATTGACCACTTTGAAAAGTTCAAGCTCTTCGTTGCAATCTGTTTCATTGTTGTTGCCATTAAGGGCCTGGCTCGGGAAGTAGTTGTAACCTGACAAGACTGCCCTGATGGCACTGAGCAGTTCACTCAGGTCGCCTTCCTTGCAGACATAACCATCGGCGCCGGAGCGCATGCACCGAGTGGCGAAGAGCTTGGGGGTCTGGGCCGTCAGGATCAGCGTCTTGGTCGAGGTACTCATTGCGTTGAACCGGCACAGTACTTCCAGCCCGTCGAGTTTCGGAATCCCGATATCAAGGATGATGAGGTCCGGCTGGCACTCCTTGACCATTTGTATCGCATCACATCCGTTATCGGCTTCTCCAACTACTTTATAGCCCTCGTGCTCTAACAACATTCGAATGGCAAGCCGGATAACAGGGTGGTCGTCGATAATAAAAACTGAGTTCATAATCAAATCCCATACAAGCGCAAATAAAGTCGGCACATTAGCTCACATGGCAATGAAGGAGGATGAACTTGATGTGGAACAAACGTAAAACAAGAATGTTCCTACATTAAAAAAAGCAAAGGATTACGCTTCGCGGGGTGTTTGTTGTTTGGGCGTAAGAGTTTTGCGTAGCTGAAGTTTAAAAGTAAGTGGCAGTGGGTAGGCGGTTTTATAAAGCGGGATTTCCCTGTCGGCCGGGCGTTTAACTTCCTACTTTTTTGTTGAGCGGGGAAGGAGCAACTGGCGTATGAGTTCGCTCAATCCAATAGGGTTCAGCGGCTTCGGCAAGTAGCCAAGTAACGGAAAGTTACGCTGGAACGCCTGGGACTTCAGGTTTTCCAGTTCATTCACGGGGAGGCCGCTGAGCAAGATCGCGGACCTTATAAAGCCTCTGCGGTGGGCGATTTCAATCAACTCCAGCCCGGGCAGGTCTGGCAAGCATTGATCACACAGCAGAATATCGAATGGCAGTTCGGTTTGTGTCATCTGTCGAATGGCCTGTTCGGCATTTTCAGCGAGGGCAAGGTCGTGGTAACCATAGTTTCGTAACAAACATTGGGTCGCCAGCAATTGAAAAGGGTGATCCTCCACCAACAGGATACGAAGTTGTTCGAGCATGGCTTTTTCCATGAAAGGGGCAAGTGCCCTGAAGACGCTCCGCCAGGGCGTGTAGTAAGAAGTTAATGGGCCCGTCAGCTATCGGGCGTAGGAACAGTTCGAAAGACTGCGATCAGGGCGCGCGATTATTCATTGCGGCGGGGAAGAACTTCGATCAGGCCGCTCTGTTCCGTGCGTAGGGCGATTCTTTGAAAGGTGGCCCTGGCCATAAGCCAGGGCTGTGCTTCATTGCGGGCTGGAGCGTCCGGTCATTTCGCGGGCCATCTCACTGGCGTAGCTGTCGGTCATGCCGGCGATGAAGTCGATCATGCGCAGGAACGAGGCGTGTAATGACCACGACGGGTCGGGGGCACTGTTGCCCAGCAGGTCGAGGATGCGCCGGTTCTTGAACGACGGAGTACGCCCGCCATGTTGTTCCAGGGCCGCACCGCAGAAGGCGTTCAAGAGGATTTCCAGGGTGGTGTAGGCGCCGATTTCATGCAGGGTCTTGCGCTTGTCCTGGAAGATTTTCTTGCGGGCCATGTCCTTGGCATCCAGCACGCAGCGCTTGGCCGGGCCGTGCATGTGTTCCACCAGGTCTCCCGGCAGGGTACCGGCCAGCAAGGCGTCCTGTTGTTCGACGAATGCCCGGGCTGCGGCATTGGTCAGGTGCTCGATGGCCTTGCCTCGCAGAATCGCCAGCTTGCGCCGCCGGGAGTCCTGCGGGCCGAGTTGCCGATAGGTTTGCGGCAAGTCGTCGCCCACCAGGTCCAGTAGCAATGACTCGACCTCGGCGTATTCCAGCAGCTCCATTTCCAGGCCGTCTTCAAGGTCGATCAGCGCGTAGCAGATATCGTCGGCGGCCTCCATCAGGTACACCAGCGGGTGGCGGGCCCAGCGTTGCTCTTCCAATTGCGGCAAGCCGAGTTTCTGGGCGATCTGTTCGAGAATCGGCAACTCGCTCTGGTAGCAGCCGAACTTGTGCTTCTTGTAGCCCAGGGAGTCGGCGTGCCGGGCAGTCCAGGGGTATTTCAGGTAGGTGCCCAAGGTGGCGTAGGTGAGCCGGGTGCCGCCATCGAACTGGTGGTATTCCAGTTGGGTGAGTACCCGGAAACCCTGGGCATTGCCTTCGAAATTGAGGAAGTCATTGCGCTCGGCGCTGCTCATGTCATCCAGCCAGCCACGGCCTGAGGCCTGTTGGAACCAATGCCGGATCGCGTCTTCACCGGAGTGGCCGAAGGGTGGGTTGCCGATGTCATGGGCCAGGCAGGCCGATTGCACCACCATGCCCAGGTCGCTCGGGTCGCACCAGTCGGGCAGGGCGCTGCGGATCGTCTCACCCACACGCATGCCCAGGGACCGGCCCACGCAACTGACTTCCAGGGAGTGGGTCAGCCGGGTGTGGATGTGATCGTTGCTGGTCACCGGGTGCACTTGGGTCTTGCGGCCCAGGCGGCGAAACGCGCCGGAAAAGATGATGCGGTCGTGGTCTTTGTGAAAGGGGCTGCGGCCCAGTTCTTCTGGGCTGTGCAGGGGTTTTCCAAGACGTTCGCGGGTAAGCAGGGTGGGCCAATCCAAGGCGGGTACTCTCCGTGCGGTGAATGACGTCGCCCAGCTTCCCGGTTCAGCCAGGCCTGCGCAAGCGAAAAACTACAGGCCGACGGCGTCGATATCGATTAACAGCAGGCGCTGACCATTATCAAAGAATTGTCCGGCCGTCAGGCAGTACTGGTTGGTGGTGGCATCGCGATAGGTCGATGACAGGCTCAAGCGCCGCTCCTCCCAGCCCTCGGCGAGCAGATGATAGAAGTACGGGCGCCATGACCAGTTGTGGCCCAGGTAGCGGCTGTCGGCTTGCCAGGCGCCCTGGTGCCATTCGAAATTGGGCGTCAGTTGCGTGCCATGCCGATCACACTGGTAAAAACGCAGCAGCCAGGGAAACGCCGGCAATTGCGGCAGCTGGCTCAGGGGCGCCTGTGCCTGCGCCCAGGTTTGCAGGATCTGCATCAGTTCTGCCAGTTGGTGGCGCAGGTGCATGATCCGGCCGCGCTCGGCCAGCTTCTGTTGGACATACCCGGTGCGCAGTTGGGCGAAACGCGGCACGAACGCGTCGGTGGCGAACCAGTCCAGCTGGGCCTGGGCAAACAGGTAACCCTGGACATAACGTGAACCACATTCCAGGGCGAAATTCAGCTGTGCCTCGGTTTCCACGCCTTCGGCAATGATCCAGCAGCCGGTTTTTTCCGCCATTTGCGCCAGTGCGCGTACCACCTCACTACTTGGGCCGCCCCGGGCAGCGGCCTGGAACAGGCGCATGTCGAGCTTGAGGATGTCTGGCTGCAAGGCCAGCACCCGGTCCAGTTGGGAATAGCCGGCGCCGAAGTCATCAATGGCAATCCGCGCCCCGGCCTCGCGGTAACGCTCCACCACTTCGGCCAGGCGCAGGATATCGCCGCCCAGTTCCGTGATCTCGAACACGATGCGGCGCGGGTCGACGTTGTGTACCTGCAGTTGTTTGAGGCTCGGCAGGGCCTGCCCCGGGCGCAGGCGGGTGATCCAGCGTGGCGAAATATTCAGGCTGAGGAACCAGTCTTCCGGCGCTTCATGCAGGCGGCTCAGGGCGTTGTCACGAATCTGCCGGTCCAGTCGGCGCAAGGCCACTGAAGGCGTGCGCGGGTCGGCAAACAGCGGACCCACCGAGCGCAGTTGGCCGTTCGCCTGGCGCAGGCGGCCCAGGGCTTCTACGCCGGCGATGCGGCCGGTGGCGGTGTCGATGAATGGCTGGAAGCAGGCGAGCGGTTGCCCGTCGATCACGGGGCCTCCTTAAAAGACCGGAAATGAAAAAAGGCCCGGCCCTCGATGGAGAGGGCCGGGCCTTATCTGTTTGCAAGAATGCAGCCAGCGCGGCTCAACTTTTGCGCGAAGCACCTTGCATGGCCAGTTTGATCAGCGGGATCAGACCGGCACCCAGCCGCACCAGGCGGGTCATGGTGCCGATTCCGCCGCCCTTGGCGCCTTTGCCGGTGAGAAAACCCAGCAGTGTCACCACGCCCACGCCCCACAGCGGCGCGTGCTTGATGCCAAAGCCGTCCTGCCAGCTCTGGCCCATGTTGCGGACCTTTTGCAGCGGCAGCATCAGTTGCTGGGACTCGTGACGAATTTCCTGGCGGTGCATTTCCATGCGCAGGCGGATCAACGCTTTGCGCATCTCCCGCCGGGAAGTGTTTTGCGGCAATTCAGTCAGGCTCATGGCAGCAGGCGCTCCCGGTCGTTGGCCAGCTCTTCGAGGGTGGCGTGGAACGGCGTGGACTCATCGAACACCGCCGCCTTCAAGCGCAACCCGCAGAACGCTGCGGCCAATATGTAGAACACACACAGGCTGATGATCCCGGTCAGGCGGTAGGTGTCCCACACCAGAATCATTACCAGCGCCGACAGGCCCACCAGCAACAGCAAGGCAAACACCAGCGCCAGGCCGGCAAACAGCAGCAGGCTGACGGTGCGGGCTTTCTGCTCCTGCAGCTCGATGCCAAACAGCTCGACGTGGCTGTGCAGCAAACCCAGGACAGCCGCGCCCAGGCGCCGTGAAGTAGAACTTGGGCCCGTGGACGAGCCGGATTCGCCGATAGACATAAATTAGCGCCTTGTAGCCAGCAGGCCGATCAAAAAGCCCACACCGGCCGCGATGCCGACGGACTGCCAAGGGTTGGCCTGGACATAGTCTTCCGTGGCCGTAACAGCCGCCTGGCCGCGTTCGCGCAGGGAGTCTTCGGTCAGTTGCAGGGTTTCCCGGGCCTTGAGCAGGCTTTCGTGAATCTTGCTGCGCAGCTCATCCGCCTGGTCGCCCGCGAGGATCGCGGTGTCGTCCAGCAGCTTCTCGGTATCGCTGACCAGGGTTTGAAAATCCGCCATCAATATTTCTTGAGCAGTCTTTGCCGTATTTCTGGCCATGGTTATCTCCGTGAGTGGCTGGTCTGTTTACTTTTGGTTTCGAGTCACCGGCGTCGGTGAAGGTTCACTGCAATTGTCTGGTACAGCTTTTGCTTTGCCTTGGTGCGCGGGCCAGGGGCCTTGCGCTGAATCCGGGCGGTTGGGGCTCAAACCCTGAAAAACCTTACCCTAAATAACTAAAACTCGCGGAAAAACCCTGTCGGATTCTGCCTTTCTCACTGAACGCTGCGCTAAAGCGGTTCACGGCCTCAATAGAGGGCCGGGCCGCCGGTGCCAATGTAGTGCGCGTCATGAAGGTCATGAACTGCTTTGGTGCTTTTTCCTGCATGTGCAGGCCTGCCATTCTCCATGGAAAATTTGCAAAGCGCGGTGGACACCCTCGTCCACAGTTCCAACACGCTGTTTATTCTGATTGGTGCGGTCATGGTCCTGGCCATGCACGCCGGCTTTGCGTTCCTGGAAGTCGGCACCGTGCGCCAGAAGAACCAGGTCAATGCCCTGTCGAAAATCCTCAGTGACTTCGCCATCTCCACATTGGCCTATTTCTTTATAGGCTATTGGATCTCCTATGGCGTGACGTTCATGCAACCGGCGGCGGTGATCAGCGCCGACCACGGCTATGGCCTGGTGAAATTCTTCTTCCTGCTGACCTTCGCTGCGGCGATCCCGGCGATCATTTCCGGGGGTATTGCCGAGCGTGCACGTTTTGTTCCGCAACTGTGTGCCACCGCGTTGATCGTGGCCTTCATCTACCCGTTTTTCGAAGGCATGGTGTGGAACGGCAACTACGGCCTGCAAGCCTGGTTGCTGGCCACCTTCGGCGCCAGCTTCCATGACTTTGCCGGCAGCGTCGTGGTGCACGCCATGGGCGGCTGGCTGGCGCTGGCGGCGGTGTTGCTGCTGGGGCCACGGCAAGGGCGTTATCGGGAGGGGCGGCTGGTGGCGTTCGCGCCGTCGAGCATCCCGTTCCTCGCGTTGGGCTCGTGGATTCTTATCGTCGGCTGGTTTGGCTTTAACGTCATGAGCGCGCAAACCCTGTCCGGCGTCAGCGGGCTGGTGGCGGTCAATTCGTTGATGGCGATGGTCGGCGGCACGGTCGCGGCGTTGGTGATCGGGCGCAACGACCCTGGCTTCTTGCATAACGGCCCGTTGGCCGGCTTGGTGGCGATCTGTGCCGGTTCCGACCTGATGCACCCGGTAGGCGCGCTGGTGACTGGCGTGGTGGCGGGGGGCTTGTTTGTCTGGTGCTTCATCGCGGCCCAGGATCGCTGGAAGATCGATGATGTGCTGGGCGTGTGGCCGCTGCATGGCCTGTGCGGCGTGTGGGGCGGAATCGCCTGCGGGATCTTCGGCCAGACCGCCCTCGGTGGTCTGGGCGGCGTGAGTCTGTTCAGCCAGTTGATCGGCACCGCGCTGGGCGTGGTGGTGGCGCTGGTCGGCGGCTTCCTGGTGTACGGCGTGATCAAGCGCGCTTACGGCCTGCGCCTGAGTCAGGAAGAGGAATATTACGGCGCCGATTTGTCGATCCACAAGATTGGCGCCGTCAGTCAGGACTGAGGGGCGGTTTGCGTTTAGGGGGTTGCGCCTTGCCGCTGCTAATATGGGCAAACAACAACCAGGCGACACCCTTTCAAACGGAACTTGAATGCCAACCTCTCAACGTTTGCCCCTTGCCCACAGGCCAATAATAATCCTGGGGACCGGGCATGCACTGCCTGAGCACATCCTCACCAGTGCGCAACTGGATGTTCAACTCGGCCTGGTAGCCGGCAGCGTCGCTCGCGTCAGCGGCGTCACCCATCGGCACGTGGCCAGCCGTCGCGAGAACGCCGCGAGCCTCGGTGCCATTGCCGCACACCGGGCATTGCTGGCCGCGGGGCTGGCGCTGGAGCAGATCGACCTGGTGGTCTGTGCCAGTGGCACCATGGACCAGGGCATGCCGTGTAACGCCGCGTTGTTGCACCGCGAATTGGGGTTGGGGTCTTCCGGCATTCCCGCCATGGACATCAATGCAAGTTGCCTGGGGTTTATCGCCGCGCTGGATACGCTGTCCTGGCCGCTGCTGGCCGGGCGCTACCAGCGCATCTTGCTGGTGTGTTCGGACATCGCTTCCTGCGGGCTGGACTGGCAGCAGGTGGAAGTCTGCGCAATCTTCGGCGACGGTGCTGCGGCGGTGGTGCTGGCAGTCAGCGACGGCGGGTCGAAAATCCTGGCCTCAAACCTCAAGACGTATTCCGAAGGCGCAGATTTGTGCCAGATCCCCGCCGGCGGTTCGCGTCATCACCCGCGGCGCATCGACGGCCCGTTCGAACCACTGACCAGTTTTTCGATGCAGGGCAAAAGTGTGTTTCGGCTGGCGGCCAAACACCTGCCCATGCTGGTGGAAGAACTGCTGGATCAGGCCGGTTTGACCAAGTCGCAGATTGATTGGGTCATCCCGCACCAGGCCAGCCAGCAGGCGATGCAGCATGCGGCCCGGCGGTTGGGATTTGCCCCGGAACAGGTCATCGACATCTTCGCTTCGCACGGCAATCAGGTGGCGGCGTCACTGCCCACCGCGCTGGATATCGCCATCCGTGACCAGCGTATCCAACGCGGCCAGCGCCTGATGTTGATAGGTACCGGCGCGGGCTTATCCCTTGGCGGCATGGTCCTGGAGTACTGATGAAAGTTCTCGTCACCGGTGGCACCGGATTCATTGGTCGGCACATTGTCTGGCGCCTCGCCGGCCAGGGGTGTGAGGTGCAGTTTACCGGCCGCAATGCCCGTGCTGCGGCCGAGGTCATTCGCCAGAGCCCCGGCGTGGCATCCTGGGTGCCGCTGGAGCACGGCACCTCAGGGGCTTGCCGCACGTTGCTCGATGCCTCGCATGCGTGTGCGGCGGTGGTTCATTGCGCGGCGCTGTCCTCGCCATGGGGCACGGTGCCAGCATTTGCCCGAGCCAATCTCGATTCCACTGCCGAGGTGCTGAATGCCTGCCGCGTCAACCAGGTGAAGCGGCTGGTGCACTTGTCCACACCCAGTCTGTATTTTGCGTTCCGTGATCGTCTCGATATTCGTGAAGACGAACCACTGCCACCCCCGGTCAACGAATACGCGCGCAGCAAGGCATTGGCGGAAGTACGGGTGAATGAGGCGGGGCTTGCCGAAGCAGTGATCCTGCGCCCGCGCGCGGTGTTTGGCCCGTGGGACGCCACCTTGATGCCACGTCTGTTGCGGGTGATGCAGCGCGGGCCGATTCCGCTGATGCGAGGGGGGCAGGCGCAACTGGACCTTACCTGCGTCGACAACCTGGTACACGCGGTGCAGTTGAGCCTGACCCAACCGCTGCCACGGGCGGTGTGCACCTATAACGTCAGCAATGGCACGCCGTTGACGGTCGCTGACTTACTGCAACGCGTCGCCGAGCAGTTTCAACTGAATCTGCGCACCCGGCGCTTGCCATGGCGACTCATGGACGCGCTGGCTCGGGTGCTGGAAGTCGGCGCACACCTGAGAGGCAGCGGCGAGCCGTTGCTGACACGCTATGGCGCCGGTGTGCTGGCGTTCAGCCAAACCCTGGACCTGAGTGCCATTCGAAACGAGCTGGGCTACCGCCCGGTCGTGACGCAGGACGAAGGCATCCGCCAGCACGCACAGTGGTGGCTTGCCCAACAAGGAGTGGGAGCATGAGCCGTACTGTCAGCCTGAGTGTGTTGCGCGCCGGCTGGTGCCAGCACCTGGAATGCCTGGCCGATCGGGGCGGGCGCTGGGCGCCGACGCGTTTTCCGGCCTTGTGCGGTTTGATCCGCCATCCCGACGCGGGCTGGATACTCTACGACACCGGTTACGCCGAGCACTTTTTTAACGCCACCCAGGCACTGCCCGAGCGCCTGTATCGCAGCGCGGTGCCGGTCGAGCTGCCGGTGAAAGAACAGCTGCTCACGCAATTGCGCGCATTCGGTATCGGTCCCGATGACATACGCACGGTGATCATTTCGCACTTCCACAGCGACCACATCGCCGGGCTCAGGGACTTCCCCCAGGCCAAGTTCATCGCATTGGAGGCCGACCGCAAACACATCGACAGCCTGCGGGGCCATCGCTGGCGAGCGACCCTGGGCGGTCATCTGCCGGCGTTGTTGCCCGACGATTTCGCCGCGCGCATGACCCTCGCCGACACCTGCAAAAAAGCCGCGCTGCCGGACTGGATGACACCGTTTCACCAAGGTCTGGATCTGCTCGGCGATGGCAGCCTGCTGGGCGTTCCGCTGCCGGGGCATAGCGAAGGGCAGTTGGGTTTGTTCATGCCCGATGCCCAGGGGCGACCGGTGTTTCTGGTGGCCGACGCGTGCTGGTCGGTCCCCGCCTGCCGTGCCGGGCGGTTGCCGGCGCCACCGGCCTTATGGTTTGCCAGCCACGATGCCAAACAGTATCGCCAGACCTACAGCGGCTTGGGCGAGTTGATTCGCCGCGAGCCGGCCGTGGCGGTGCTGCCTTCCCATTGCACCCATGCCTGGGAGGCGTTCGGCGATGAGCGATGAGCGCTTGATCGGCACATTGCGCAGCGCAGCCAGTTTCCTGCACAGCCGCTACCGGCTGCAGTTTGCCCGCCGGGAACAACTGGAAGCCTGGCAGGCACGGCAGTTGAAATATTTCCTGCAACAGGTATTGCCTCAGTCGCACCGTTTCAAGGGGCAGGTGGTGACGGACCTGAGTGCTTTGCCGCTGATGGACAAAACCACGCTGATGGGCGATTTCGCCGGGTTCAACACCCGTGGCTTGAGCCTGGCGCAGGTGCTGCCAGTGGCACGCCGGGCTGAAGAGTCCCGGGATTTCAGCCCGACGCTGGGTGACCTCACCGTCGGCTTGTCGAGCGGGACCTCGGGTAATCAAGGTGTATTCCTCGTCAGCAGCCTTGAGCGTCAACGTTGGGCCGGCATCCTGCTGGCGCGCACGCTGCCGCGTCATCTGCTGCCACGCCTGCTTTTTCCATGGCGCGCGCCGTTGCGCATCGCATTCTTTCTACGGGCCAATAGCCGGCTCTACACAACGCTGGCCAGTCGACGCATCGACTTTGCCTTCCACGACCTGACCCTTGGGCTCGACGCCGGCCTGGCGCGTCTCAACACTCAGCAACCCGACGTACTGGTGGCGCCGGCCACGGTATTGCGCGGGTTGGCCGAAGCCGCGCTGGCCGGGCGCCTGTCCATCCGCCCGAGCCATATCCTGTCGGTGGCGGAAGTCCTCGAAACGGCGGATGCAGAAGCGGCGCAGGCGGCGTTCGGCGTGGCTCCCCGGCAGATTTACCAGGCCAGCGAAGGCTTCCTTGGCTACACCTGCGAACAGGGTACTTTGCACCTGAACGAAAGCCACCTGCACATCGAGGCGGATTGGCTGGACGCCGCGCGCACACGTTTTCAGCCGATTATCACCGACTTCTCCCGACGCACCCAGTTGATCGTGCGTTACCGTCTCAACGATGTGTTGCGGGTGACCCAGGCGCCTTGCGCGTGCGGGCGTGTCGAACGCGCGATTGCCGCGGTCGAGGGCCGTATGGATGACATTCTTTGGCTGCCCGACGTGAGCGGTGTTCAATTGCGCGCGCTCTATCCGGATGTGCTGCGGCGCGCCTTGCTGATGCACGGTGAGTGCTTGCGGGAATATGAAATTCACCAGCAAGGCCTGCACTGGCAGATCAACGTGCAAGCTGGCGGTGACCACGCCGACCTGTGCCAGGCCTTGATCCAAAGCATTCACGCATTCTGCCAGCAGCAGGGGCTGCAACCTCCGGCGTTGAGTTTTGGCCAGTGGCAGCCGCCGCCAGCGTTTGCCAAGCGCCGTCGTCTGAAACTGCTGCAAATGCCCGAGGGTTTGCCATGCATGTACTGATTCTTGGCGCGCGCGCCCCAGCGTGCCTGGAGTGGGCGCGGGCCTTTGACGAGGCGGGCTGGACGGTCAGCGTGGGTGATTCCGTGAGCCAGCCGCTGAGCCGTTTCAGCTGTTCGGTGCAACACTTTGTGCGCTTGCCGGAACCTCGACAGGCTCCCGCCGCCTGGATCGAGGCGCTGGCGCAAGTGATCCAGGCGCAGCACATCGATTTGCTACTGCCCACCTGCGAGGAAGTGTTTTACCTGGCTCACGGTCTCGCACGCCTGGCGCCGCTGTGCCGGATATTGACCAGCGATTTTGCCTTGCTGCATCGCTTGCATCACAAGGGGCGCTTTGCCGCCATGACTGAGGGGTGGGCGTTGGCGGCGCCTGAAACCCGGCTGTTGACCGATCGCCCGGCGGTGCAGGCATTGATGGATGAAGCAGGCCAGTGGGTGTTCAAGCCGGCTTACTCGCGTTTTGCCTCCCAGACGTTGATTCGTCCGTCTGCCGGACAACTGGTCAAGGTACAGCCCAGTGAAGCGGCGCCGTGGGTGGCGCAGCGGTTTATCGAGGGCCGGGAATACTGCAGCTTCAGCGTGTTGATCGACGGTGAGTTGCGCGCCCACAGCTGCTACCACCCGCGCTATCGGGTGGGGCGTGGGTCGGGGATTTATTTCGAGCCTTGTATGCCAGTGCCGGTGCGCCAGTTTCTCGAACAATTCGGTCGCGAAACGGGCTACACCGGGCAGGTCGGCTTCGACTTTATCGAAGAGTCGGGCGGACATTTTCATGTCCTGGAATGCAACCCGCGAGCCACCAGTGGGGTGCACCTGTTTGACAATCAGCGCAAGCAACTGGTGGCCAGCCTGACTGGCAGCGGCGTGCTTGAACCCACCTGCGAGCCCCGGATGATTGCGCTGGCGATGCTTCTGCTGGCAGCGCCGCAGCGGGTATTGAGCGCGGGCTTCTGGCGTGACTATAGCGATGCCCGGGATGTGATTACCCGCCAGGGTGACTTCTGGCCGCTGCCTGCCCAACTCCTGAGCCTGGCGGAAATCATCGCCCGCGCGGCTTCCCGGCGCTGCGGGCTGCTGGCCGCGTCCACCGCAGACATCGAGTGGAACGGCCAGCCGTTGAGCGAGTACCTGCCATGAGGTTACTGTTCGAAGAGCAACTGCTCAATGAGCCCCCACCCGCCGACGATAGCCTTGCCCGGCGCTATGTGCGCACCTGCGCCGGCGGCGCGCTGATCGGCAACGTCAGCACCCGCATGGCGCTGCTCGACACCGGGACGCAGCAGTTCCCCGTCAGTATCACCGAGGGCCTTGAGCCGGATGGCAATTGCTACGTGGTGTCGCCTCAAACCGCCTTCAGCGGTTACGCCCTCGAAGAGATCAAACGCCTTGGGCGGCCCCGGCTGACCTGGCCGCTGAAGGTCCTGACCCAGGGCGTGCAGCACATGTTGCGCTGGGCCAGGATCGACAAGCTGGTGCAGGTCAACAACTGGCTTCTGTCCACCAACCTTTACCCCGGCGATTGGGACATCAACGAGTTGCCGGCGATCACCGCCTTGCTGCAGCGAACGTTTCCCGATCACGGGTTTGGTTTTCGCTCGCTGAATGACTTCAGCAATCGGCCATTGCGCCAGCGTCTGGAAAACCTCGGCTACCTGAGTATTCCCACTCGGCAGGTCTATCTGTTCGATGGCCGGGCGGGGGCACAGGCCGAGTTTCTCAACCACCACAACACCCGGCTTGACGCCACGTTGCTGCGCCGCAGCCCCTATGAAGTGGTGCCGGGCGCAGCGCTGGACGACGCCGACTTCCAACGCATCGAGCATCTTTACAACCTGCTTTACCTGGACAAGTACAGCACGCTGAACCCGCACTACAGCGCCCAGTGGATGCAGCGTGGTCAGCGCGAAGGCTGGCTGGAGATGCGCGCGTTACGCAACAGTGAGGGGCGCATTGACGGTGCCCTGGGCTGGTTTGCCAATGCGGCACTGATCAGCACGCCGATCGTGGGGTACGACACGGGCTTGCCACAGCGGGCCGGGTTGTACCGCCAGCTCACGCGGTTGTGCCTGCAAGAGGCGGTTGAGCGCGGTGTGGTGCTGAATTTCAGTTCGGGTGCTGCCGGGTTCAAACGCTTGCGCGGGGGCCAGCCGCAGATCGAATACAGCCTGATCCATGTCGCCCATTTATCCTGGGGCCGCAGGTGGGTTTGGCGTGTCCTGAGCCAACTGTTGCATGGCATCGGTGTGCCCCTGATGCGCAGGTTCAAACTATGAGTCAGGTAAACGCCTGGTGGCCGGTAGCCCTGAGCCACGAACTGCGCAATGCGCCGTTGGCATGCCAGCTTTTGGGTCTGCCGCTGGTGCTGTTTCGGGATGAGGGCGGGCGCGCCGCCGTCCTGCCTGATCGCTGCCCTCATCGCTTTGCGCCATTGAGCGCAGGCAAGGTGCGTGATGGGCAGATCGAATGCCCCTATCACGGTTGGCGATTTGCCGCCGACGGGCGCTGTACGCGGGTGCCGGGCACCGAGCAGGCAACGTGCAACAAGCCGTTGCTGGATAGTGTGCAGAGTTGCGAGGCCCACGGGCTGGTCTGGGTCAGTCCAGGGCCCGAGCGTCCGCAAGCACCGCCGGTGGCGCCTGCCCCGCAGCAGCAGAACCTCGACACATTCTGGATAACCGACCAGGTGCAGTGCTCACTCCAGGACGCTGCGGAAAATTTCCTCGACGGGTTTCACACGCATTTCGTGCATGCCGGATGGATACGACACGACAGGCAGCGGCAAAAACTCAGGGTTCGGGTGCGCGCCCTCGCAGACGGCGTGGAGGCGGTCTATAGCGAAGAGGGCAAGCAGTCAGGGTTGATCTCACACTGGTTCGAGGGCGAGCGTGGCGTCAGCATGGGACGCTTTCGTTTGCCGGGGCTGGCCGAGATCGAATACCGCGATGCACGCGGCGGCGTTAACTTGCTGGTCAGTGCGTGGATGACGCCGAGTGGCGATGGCCAATTGCGCTTGTTTGCCCGGGTGGCCACGACACGCGGAGTATTGCCGGCGCTGCTCAAGCGTTGGGTGTTGCGCCGGTTGTTCGGGGTGATCCTGCGCCAGGACCGTCAGATCCTCGAGCGTGTCAGCGCTAATCAGCGGCGCTTTCACCGCATCCCGGCGACGCCTCTGGATGGGCCGCAAGACCTGCTGGGGCCAGGCATACGACAGTTGCTGGAGAACGGTCAGCCACTGGTCTTTGCCGAGCGAGAGCTGGAAATCTGGCTGTAGGGGCGTCAGGAGGGGGCCATGTTTTGCGGTACCCGGACACTGTTAGAATAGGCACCTGATTCTTCCCGGACCCTTTGCCATGCTTCCTGAATGTCAGTTGTTCGGCACCCTGGGCTGCCACCTGTGTGAGTTTGCCGAAGCCGAAATCATGCCGTTGGTCGAACACGGCCTGTTGGTGGAGTTGGTGGATATCGCCGATTCCGAAGCCTTGTTCGAGGCCTACGGCCTGCGGATTCCGGTGCTGCGCCGGGTGGACACGGGCGCCGAGCTGGAGTGGCCGTTCGACGAAGCGCAGGTGGTGAACTTTCTTGGCTAGCACTCGGCGATGGCGAGTTCCCGATTATTCGGTTACTGTATGTTTGTACAGCGATTGAATGAGAGGGAACGCCCGTGGTGAATGTTGAACAACTGAAAAGCAGCGTCAATCGCATGTCCGCCGACGTCGTGCGCGACGCGGTGAACGAGCTGCGCCTCGATGGCCTGGTCACGGAAGGCAAGACGCCGTTTAACAAAGTGCATTTCAATACCTGCTTTGCCGAGATCGAGGCGCTGTTCCAGCGTGCCGGTTATCACAAGCAGCTGGATGTGGTGGGCTATCAGGGCTTGCTGTACGCGCTTTACGATCCGGGCCGCTGGGAAGCGGTGGATGTGCTGCGCTGGCTCAAGGAATTCACCGAGGCGGCCAGTGCATCGCCGGTGTTGCGCGCGGAATTGGTCAAGGCCTGAATCTGTGCTGGGCCTGATCCAGCGGCATGCGGGATAATGCCCGCCTGTATTTCGACGCGTTGAGCCTGCCCATGTCCGTTTTTTCCGCTGCCCAGCATCAAGCCAGCACGTTGTACCTGCCGCCAGGCGCCTGGGCGACCGTGCTGGATTGCCTGTGTGAGCACTTCCCGGCCATCAGCCGTGAACAATGGCTGGACCGCGTCGCCCGGGGCCGGGTGCTGGACATCAACGGGGCACCCATCCATCAGGACCTCGCCTACCGCGAAGGCCTGTGCATCTACTATTTCCGTGAAGTGCCGAACGAGAAAGTGATCCCGGTTCAGGAGACCATCCTGTACGCCGATGAACACTTGGTGGTGGCCGACAAGCCGCATTTTCTGCCGGTAACGCCCGCCGGTGAGTACGTCGAACAAACCCTGTTGCGGCGCTTGATTCGCCGCTTGGACAACCCGGCCCTGGTGCCGCTGCATCGCATCGACCGGCATACGGCGGGGCTGGTGTTGTTTTCGGCCAATCCCCGGACGCGTTCGGCGTATCAACAGCTGTTTCCCACGCGCAAGATCGACAAGTTCTATGAAGCCATTGCCCCGGCCTTGCCCGGGCTGACGTTTCCGCTGGTGCATAAAAGCCGGCTGGTGGATGGCGAGCCGTTCTTTCGCATGCAGGAAGGCGAGGGTGCGAGCAACACCGAGACCGCAGTCGAGGTGCGGGAAAAGCAGGGTGACTTGTGGCGTTATGGCCTGTTTCCGGTGACCGGCAAGAAACACCAGTTGCGGGTGCACATGACGGCGTTGGGCGCGAGTATCTGCAATGATCCGTTCTACCCTGACGTCATCAAGGATGCCGAGGACGACTACGCCAATCCGCTCAAGCTGCTGGCCCAGGGCGTGCGTTTTATCGACCCGGTGACCGGCCAGGAGCGCAGTTTTCGCAGCGGGATCAGCCTGGACTGGTAAACCCCAGGTACGAAAAAGCCCGCATCAAGCGGGCTTTTTCGTATCCGGCGTTAAGACTTACAGGTCTTTAACGGTGCGAACCTGATCCTTGTTGATCTGGGTGCGCTTGCCATCCAGCTGTTCGAATTCGTAGAAGCCGGTGGACTTGTCGAATTTAGGAGTGTCGACGGCCTGGATTTCGCGACCGTCATTCAGGGTGATCACTGTTGGCGAGGCGCAACCAGCAAGGGTAGCGAGGCCCAGTGCAAGCATGAGAGCGGCGATGGTCCGTTGAGTCATGAGTTTGTCTCCGAGAGAATGCTTTGTTGAGTACTGACCTTGTGACGTGTGCAACGCCGGCAAAGTTCCTTGTTCGACGTTCATTCTGACACGCTGGGCGGGCGGTGCAACAACTCAGGTGTGTTGAAGTTGGCCAGGCGAGGGTCATCCGCAGGGCAATCCAGGGCCTTGGCCCCCAGCGCCTGCATGATCTGGCGTGGGCTGCGCTCGCCGGCTGCCCAGGCACGCTCGAAAGTTTCATGTAGCAGAGTGGGTATCACACACAGCAACGGCTCCCAGAAGTCGCCATGGCGCACCATCACCGGCAGCAACGGGTTTTGCCGGGCCGTGCCGAGCAGGTCGGCGAGCAGTTGCTCATCGATTTGCGGCACGTCGCACGGCAACACCAGCAGATGCCCATGCCGTGCCGCCGCCAGCCCTGCGCGGATACCGGCAAGGGGGCCGGGGAAGTCCGGGCTGTCATCGCCGACCAATTGATCGGCGTACGCCGCGTACTGCGCTTGGTTGCGATTGCAGGAGATGATCAGGTCGTCGGTCAACGGCCGCACCAGGCGATGCAGGTGCGCAATCAGCGGCTGCCCGTGCCAGTCGAGCAAGCCCTTGTCGAGGCCGCCCATGCGCTGGCCTCGGCCGCCGGCCAGCAACAGCACGGAGCAGGGCAGTGGGAAAGAATGGCTTGGCATGACGGCTCCTGCGGGCAGTGAAATGGGGGGCTGTGATATAACATCGGGCTGTTCCTTCGACAACCGGACCGAGCCATGAAAGCCAAGGCTGATGCGCCCTTTGTACCCCTGAATATCGCTGTATTGACGGTCAGTGACACCCGCACCCTGGAAACCGACACCTCGGGCCAGGTCTTCGTCGACCGCCTGACCGCCGCCGGCCACCTGCTGGCCGAGCGGGTGCTGCTTAAAGATGATCTGTACAAAATCCGTGCGCAAGTGGCGCACTGGATTGCCGAAGACGTGGTGCAGGTGGTGTTGATCACCGGCGGTACCGGCTTCACCGGCCGCGACAGCACCCCGGAAGCGGTGAGCTGCTTGCTGGACAAGCAGGTAGATGGTTTCGGTGAGCTGTTCCGGCAAATTTCCGTGGCCGATATCGGCACCTCCACCGTGCAGTCCCGTGCCCTGGCCGGCCTGGCCAATGGCACCCTGGTGTGCTGCCTGCCGGGCTCCACCAACGCGGTGCGCACCGGTTGGGACGGGATACTCGCCGAGCAGCTGGATAACCGTCACCGCCCGTGCAACTTCGTCCCGCACCTGAAACAGGCCGAGCCCTGTGAATCCCGTGGGTAAGCCGGGCAAGACCGGCGCGTTGATGCCGGTGGAAGACGCCCTCGAACAGCTGCTGGCGATGGCCGAGGCAGCGCCGATTCGCGAGCAGGAAACCTTGCCGCTGGCCGAATGTGACGGTCGGGTGCTGGCGCAGGCGCTGGTTTCTACCCTGGACTTGCCGCCGTGGCCCAACAGCGCCATGGACGGGTACGCCCTGCGCCTGGCGGACTGGACCGGCGAGCCACTGGTGGTCAGCCAGCGCATTTTCGCCGGCACGGCACCGCAGCCCCTGGCCGCCGGCACCTGTGCGCGGATCTTCACCGGCGCCCCGGTGCCGGAAGGGGCGGACTGCGTTGAGATGCAGGAAAACGCCGTGGTCCACCCCGATCAGCGCGTGAGCTTTACCGAGTCGCTGCAGGTGGATCAAAACATCCGTCCCCAAGGCCAGGAAACCACCGTGGGCGAATTGGTGTTGCCCGCCGGCACACGCCTGGGGCCGATCGAACTGGGGCTGGCCGCATCCCTGGGCCGTGATCGCCTGGAGGTGATCCGTCGCGCCCGTGTGGCCGTGCTGTCCACCGGCGACGAGTTGATCGAGCCGGGCCTGCCGTTGGGCCCCGGGCAGATCTACAACAGCAATCGCCGGGTGTTGTGCAGCTGGCTGGAGCGCCTGGGCTGCGAAGTGGTGGACGCCGGGATCCTGCCGGATGACCTGGAACAAACCCGCGAGCGCCTGGGGGCGTTGGGCTCGGTTGACCTGATCCTGTCCACCGGCGGTGTGTCGGTGGGCGAGGCGGATTTCCTCGGGATTGCGCTGCGCGAAGAAGGTGAACTGGCGCTGTGGAAGCTGGCAATCAAGCCTGGCAAGCCCCTGACGTTCGGGCATTTTCGTGGCGTGCCGGTGATCGGTTTGCCGGGCAACCCGGCGTCGACGCTGGTGACCTTCGCCTTGCTGGCGCGGCCTTACCTGTTGCGCCGCCAGGGCGTGCAGGACGTGCAGCCGTTGCGCATTGAAGTGCCGGTGGGGTTTGTGTGGGCCAAGCCGGGGAACCGTCGCGAGTACTTGCGCGGTCGGCTGGAGCAGGGCAAGGCGATCATCTACCGCAACCAGAGCTCGGGTGTGCTGCGCAGTGCGGCCTGGGCCGAGGGGTTGGTGGAAGTGCGGGAAGGGACGACGCTGGAGATCGGTGATCGGGTCAACTTCATTCCGTTGAGTGAAGTCTTGAGTTAGTCACCGCATTACCCTTGTGGCGAGGGAGCAAGCTCCCTCGCCACAAAAGCTCGATTTCCTCAGGTTTACGGCAAATCACGACTCGCGTAAAACGCACTCAACACCTTCACCAGGTGCGCCAGGTCATGGCTGCCGCACAGCTCGCGAATCGAGTGCATGGCAAACGTCGGCAAACCGATATCCACGGTGCGCACGCCCAGGTGACTGGCGGTGATCGGGCCGATGGTCGAGCCGCACCCCATGTCGCTGCGTACCACAAAGCTCTGCACCGGCACTTCTTCAGCCATGCACAGGTGGCGGAAGAACCCGGCCGTTTCGCTGTTGGTGGCGTAGCGCTGGTTGCTGTTGACCTTGATCACCGGGCCGGCATTGAGTTTCGGGCCGTGGTTGGCGTCGTGCTTCTCGGCGTAGTTGGGGTGCACGCCGTGGGCGTTGTCCGCAGAAACCAGCAGCGACTTCTGGATGGTGCGTACGAATTCATCACCTTCCGGCAGCAGGCGACGCAGGGTCTGCTCCAGCATCGGGCCGTCGGCACCGCAGGCGGAGCACGAGCCGACTTCTTCGTGGTCGTTGCACACCAGCACGCAGGTTTCGTCGGTTTCGGCGGTGAGCAAGGCTTGCAGGCCGGCGTAGCACGACAGCAGGTTGTCGAGGCGGGCACCGGCGATAAAGTCGCCATTGAGGCCGATCACGGCCGCGCTCTGGGTGTCGTAGAAGCTCAGTTCATAGTCGAGCACCACATCGGCGTTCAGGCCGTGTTCACGGGCCAACTGCTCGGTGAGCACTGCGCGGAAGTCCACACGCTCGTCACCGGCAAACTGCGCGAGGATCGGCGGCAGTTCGGTCTGGGCATTGATCGCCCAACCCTGGTTGGCTTCACGGTTCAGGTGAATGGCCAGGTTGGGGATGATCGCGATGGGCAGCTTGAAGTCGATCAACTGGCTTTCGACCTTGCCGTCACGGCGGAAAGTCACGCGGCCAGCCAGGGACAGGTCGCGGTCGAACCACGGTGCCAGCAGCGCACCGCCGTACACTTCCACACCCAGTTGCCAGAAACCCTGGCGTTGCAGTTCAGGTTGTGGCTTGACCCGCAGGCACGGGCTGTCGGTGTGGGCGCCGACCAGGCGGATGCCGCCTTGCAGGGGCGAGTGGCGGCCGAGCTTGAAGGCGATGATCGAGGAGTCGTTGCGGGTCACGTAATAACGCCCGTTGGCCTCGGTGGTCCAGGTCTCGCGCTCGTCAAGACGCTGGAAACCGGCCGCCTCCAGGCGCTGTGCAAGGGCGGCGGTGGCATGAAACGGGGTAGGGGAGGCCTTGAGGAAGTCGATCAGGCCTTGGTTCAACTCTTCGCGCATAAGTAGCTCCAGACAGCAATGGCGCGAGTTTACCGTATTGGCTCAGAATTTGGAGGGAAGCTGTTTTCTTGATACGGGCACAAAACCCATGTGGGAGCTGGCTTGCCTGCGATAGCGGTCTGCCAGTCACCAATATGGGGCTGACACACCGTTATCGCAGGCAAGCCAGCTCCCACCTTTGATCGGGGTTGCAGCTTAAAACGGCGCCGGGCACTCGAAGCGCAGACGCTCGCCGCTCTGGGGATGGGTGAAGCTCAACATGCTGGCGTGCAGGCACAGGCGTGGCCAGGCGGCCAGTGCCTGTTCATGGGCGTACAAACCGTCACCCAGCAACGGATGCCCGATGGACAGCATGTGCACCCGCAGTTGATGCGAACGGCCGGTGATCGGCGTCAGTTCAACCCGGCACCAGTCGCCGCAGCGCTCCAGGACTTTCCAGAAGGTCAGCGCGTTCTTGCCGAACTCATGGTCCACCACGTGCCGTGGCTTGGTCGGCGGGTCGTAGCGCAATGGCAGGTCGATGCTGCCGCTGTCCAGTTCCGGTTGGCCCCAGCACAGCGCGGTGTAGGCCTTTTCGGTTTCCCGGTCGTGGAACTGACGGGACAGTTCACGGTGGGTGTCTGCGTCGCGAGCCAGCAGGATGATGCCCGACGTTTCCCAGTCCAGCCGGTGGACGATGCGGGCTTCGGGGTAGCCGTTTTCCTGCAGGCGGGTGATCAGGCAGTCCTTGTTGTCGTCGGCGCGACCGGGCACCGAGAGCAGCAGGGTTGGCTTGTTCACCACCAGGACAGCAGCGTCCTGATGAAGGATATGGACATTGGACAACGGCATTAAAACAGCCTCGTAACAAACGCCAACGGCGGCTCGCTCACCCGGCCCCTTGTGGGGAGCCAGGTAACCGAGCCGCCGTGGCGACCGCCTTTTCGATCAACGATCAGGCAGGGTGATATTGAGTTCCAGAATCGAGCAGCTGCCGTCATTTTCCAGGGCGACATGCACGTCATCGTTGCCGATATTGACGTACTTGCGGATCACCTCAACCAGTTCCTTCTGCAAGGCTGGCAGGTAATCCGGGGTGCTGCGTTGGCCGCGTTCGTGCGCCACGATGATCTGTAGACGCTCTTTCGCTACCGACGCGGTACTTGGCTTTTTGTTGGCGCGAAAGAAGTCGAGAAATTTCATTGTTTAGTTGCCTCCAAAGATACGCTCGAAGAATCCCTTCTTCGCTACATCGAGGAAGCGATGTTCCACGGTTTTGCCCAGCAAGCGATCAACCGCATCGCTGTACGCCTGGCCGGCGTCGCTCTGGTCGTCGAGAATCACCGGCACGCCCTGGTTGGAAGCCTTCAGCACAGCCTGGGATTCCGGGATCACGCCCAGCAGGGTCACGGCCAGGATGTCCTTGACGTCTTCAACGCCGAGCATCTCGCCCTTGCTGACGCGCTCAGGGTTGTAACGGGTCAGCAGCAGGTGTTCCTTGATCGGCTCTTCGCCTTTCTCGGCGCGCTGGGACTTGCTGGCCAGCAGGCCGAGCATGCGGTCCGAGTCACGTACCGACGACACTTCAGGGTTGGTCACGACGATGGCTTCGTCGGCGAAGTACATCGCCAGGTGAGCACCGGTCTCGATACCCGCCGGGGAATCGCACACCACGTATTCGAAGGTTTCTTTCAGTTCGGCGAGGACCTTGCCCACGCCTTCCTTGGTCAGCGCTTCTTTGTCGCGGGTCTGGCTGGCGGCCAGTACGTACAGGTTCTCAAGGCGCTTGTCCTTGATGAGGGCCTGTTGCAGGTTGGCTTCGCCGTTCACGACATTGACGAAGTCGTACACCACGCGGCGTTCGCAGCCCATGATCAGGTCGAGGTTACGCAAACCGACGTCGAAGTCGACGATGACTGTCTTGTGGCCGCGCAGAGCGAGGCCGGTACCGATAGCGGCGCTGGTGGTGGTCTTACCCACACCACCCTTGCCGGATGTAACCACGAGAATCTTGGCCAAGGTGTTTCACCCCTAAGGAAAAAGGACTTTTTAGCCCCTGAAAAACATCTCTTGAAACTCGCTGCAGGCGGGCAGCTCTTGTAGGAGAAAGCACGGTTTGCCTGGGCAAACCCCGCCTTTAAATTATTCCTACACAAGTTTTGCCGTTTTCGCTGTGCTATCAGAGTCTAGAGATGCTTGGAAAATGCGGCAGTATCCGTTAAAGACGAACGATGTTCAACACATCGCCCGACAGGCTGACTTGTACCCCGGCCCCCACAGCGGATCGCGGCGCAAATCTTCCGAAACCTTGTACTGGCCTGCGATGGACACTAGCTCAGCGGTCAACTGCTGGCAAAAAATACGGGCCTTTGTGTCACCTTTTATGCCGGCCAGTGCACGACCACGCATGGGGCCGTATACATGGATGTTTCCGTCGGCGAGAAGTTCCGCCCCCGGACTGACCGGGGCGATGACGACAAGGTCGCCACCCTGGGCGTAAATCTGCTGCCCGCCCCGTACGGGAGAGGTGATGATCTTTGTAGGCTTGATCGTCGGCTCCGGCGGTTTTTCCGGTTTTTTCTTCTCTTCGCCGACCAACGGGTCGAGCGGACGCTCCCGTGCACCGGACGGCGGCAGTACTGGCAGTTCAATGGCGATTGCCGCGGCAATGTCTTCGATACGGCTGGCACGAATCGCCAGGGTGCGCAGGCCATGTTGACGGCACACACGCATCAGACCGGGCAGGTCGACAGCGCCCTGGCCGGCCGGGAGTTTGTCCAGGGCCAGCACCAGCGGCGCATTGTTGAAGAAGTTCGGCGCGAGGGCGACCTTGGCGGCGAGCTGGCGGTCCAGGGCATCAAGGTCGTTGCGGGCCAGTTCCAGCACGGTAATGGCGAGCATGCTGCCTTTCAGCTGGAACACGGGATCTTGGTCTAGCGGTTCGGTTTGGCTCATGGTCGGCAAAGCGGCTTGTCACGAAAAGTGTCGAGACTTATAACGAGAACATCCGCTAGCCGCAAGCCGGGTCGAACCGTTGTAGAATGCGCGGCCGTTGTCTTTGCCGGAATCATTAATGGATCGCCCGCGTTTTCGAGCTGAATTTTTTCACCCGCGTTTTTGGCTGTTATGGCTGGGACTCGGTTTGCTGTGGCTGATTGTGCAGTTGCCATACCGGGTTTTACTGGGGATTGGCCGTGCCCTGGGTGCGGGAATGTACCGGGTAGCCGGTGAACGTCGACGCATCGCTGCGCGAAACCTGGAACTGTGCTTCCCGGAAAAGTCCGCCAAAGAGCGTAAACATTTGCTCAAGGAAAACTTTGCCTCCACCGGCATTGCCTTCTTCGAGATGGCCATGAGCTGGTGGTGGTCCAAGCCGCGCCTGGCGCGCCTGGCCCATGTCGAAGGGCTGGAGCACCTCAAGCAGGCGCAGTTGGAAGGCAAGGGCGTGATCCTCATGGCCCTGCATTTCACCACCCTGGAAATCGGCGCCGCGTTGCTCGGGCAGAAACACACCATCGACGGCATGTACCGCGAGCACGGCAACCCGCTGTTCGATTTCGTCCAGCGCCGTGGCCGCGAGCGGCACAACCTCGACTCCCTGGCCGTAGAGCGCGAAGACGTGCGCGGCATGCTCAAGCTGCTGCGCGCTGGCCGCGCCATCTGGTACGCACCGGACCAGGACTACGGCGCCAAGCAAAGTATCTTCGTGCCGTTGTTCGGCATTCAGGCCGCCACCGTCACCGCCACCAGCAAGTTTGCACGCCTGGGCAAGGCGCTGGTGGTGCCGTTCACCCAGGAACGCCTGGCCGACGGCAGTGGTTATCGCCTGGTGATCCATCCGCCGCTCACCGACTTCCCCGGTGAAACCGACGAGATCGATTGCCTGCGCATCAACCAGTGGGTTGAGGCCTCCGTGCGCGAATGTCCCGAGCAATACCTGTGGACCCACCGCCGCTTCAAGAGCCGGCCACCGGGTGAGCCTAAGCTGTATGAGAAACGCCGTCGTTGATCTGAAGTCCCCAAGCAACATGGAGTGATGCAATGCGCCCAGCTGAACCGGTCACAGGTTTGATTCTTTCCGGAGGCGGGGCGCGGGCCGCCTATCAGGTGGGGGTATTGGCGGCGATTGCCGAACTGTTGCCGCCGGGGGCCGCCAATCCGTTTCCGGTGATTGTCGGCACCTCGGCCGGGGCGATCAATGCGGTCAGCCTGGCCAGCGGCGCGATGGATTTTACCGCCGCCATCCAGCGCCTGACTGCCTTCTGGCAGGGCTTTCGCAGCCACCTGGTGCTGCGCAGCGACTGGCCCGGGGTGATCAGCCAGGCGAGCCGGTTTCTTATCCACAGTCTGCTGGGGCTGGGAGCGCAGGTGCCGGTGGCACTGCTCAACAGTTCGCCGCTGCGGGACTTGTTGCGGGACAAACTGCACCTGGAAGGCATCAACGAGTCGATCCGCCAGAAGCACCTGCATGCGGTGGCCGTCACTGCGTTTGGCTACGAGTCCGGGCAAGCGGTCACCTTCTATCAGGGCGGCGGCACCATCGATGCGTGGCTGCGGCATCGGCGCATCGGCATTCCCACCCAATTGACCGTTGAACACCTGCTGGCCAGCTCGGCGATTCCGCTGCTGTTTGCGCCGGTGAAACTCGATCAGGAATATTTTGGCGACGGTGCCGTGCGGCAATCGGCGCCGATCAGCCCGGCGCTGCACCTGGGGGCGAGCCGTGTGCTGGTGGTGGGCGTCAGTGGCAACCCGCGCGGCAACGCCCCGTCGAACCCGGCACGCACGTTCACGGGTCAGGAGCCGACCCTGGCGCAGATCGGCGGGCACATGCTCAACAGCACGTTCATCGACAGCCTGGAAAGCGACATCGAATTGCTCGAGCGCCTGAACCAGTTCAGTCATGTGTTGCCTGCCAATGCGGCGATACAAGGGTTGGCGCCGGTGGAAGTGTTGGTGATCGCGCCAAGCCAGCCAATCGATGAAATTGCGGCACGTCACCGCCAGGAATTGCCGGCGGCATTGCGCCTGTTTCTGCGCGGGCCGGGGGCGACCAAAACCAGTGGCGCGGGCGTGCTCAGCTACTTGCTGTTCGAGGCGGGGTATTGCAGCGAGTTGATCGAATTGGGACGGCGGGATGCGCTGGCCAAGCGCGAAGAGCTGAAGCGGTTTCTGGGCCTTGGCTGATTACCTGTAGGAGCCCGGCTTGCCGGCGATAGCGCCCTTGAGAACGCCATCGCCAGCAAGCCGGGCTCCTACAGGGGAACATCAGAAGTGGTACTTCACCAACAGGCTCGCCGTGTCCTGATTGGTCTCGAACGCGCCGCTGTCCTGGATCCCGTATTTGTTCTTCCAGTAATCGTACTCGATACCGACATACAACTGCTTCTCGCCCCAATGCAGCGCCTTGCCCAGGTCATATTTGATCTGCGGGTTGAAGTGCAGGTTGGCGTGGTAAGTGCCGCGGGCGTTCTTGTCGTTGTCCACCACCCAGTCCATAAAGCCGTCGATCAGCACATTGGAGTTGCCCACCGGGATTGTGTACGACCACACCGGTGTGATCTGCCACACGCCATCACCCGGGCGATTGCCTTCGGTCTGGCGTTGGTAGAAGTTCAACTGGAAGTAATCGAAACCAGGGATTGCCAAGTCGAAGCCCGGGCCCAGCAAGTACGATTCGTTATCGCCTTCACCGAACTCGTAAGTGAACGCCAGCAACACGTCCTTGATCGGACCGAACGACAAGTCCTTGTCGAAAATCTTGCCGAACGACAAGCGCGGGCTGAACTCACCGTAGTAAGTACTTGGGCCTACGTTGCCGTCTTCCTTGCCGTTGTAAAAGATGCGGTCGAGAAAGAAGAAGTTGTCACCGTACTTCCACGCGTCGGCGTGTTCGAAGGTCACGGTTTGCTGGATCTGCGGGTTAACAGTGAAGTTCTTGCCCCACAGATAAGTCAGGCTGTTGTTCTGCCACTGCAGCAGATCACCGGCCATGGCCTGGCCCCCGGCCAGCAGGGATCCTGCCAGCATCAGGCTGTTCACAGTACGTTTCATTCGGTTGCTCCCGAGGTAAAGGTTTCTGGTTTTTTTTCTAAGCGGACGCTCTGGTGTGGCGTCTTTTGGCTTACCGCAAAAATCGTCTGTTCGGTCAGCTTTAATGCTTTTAGCAAGAGCTGCGCCAAGGTGTTTAAAAAGCCAAAAAATCCCCGTCGGCTGCGATTGACGCAGTCGAATTCGGAGAGTTTTTGCACACATTGGCTGCGGACCTGGGGCCGGGATAAGTTGGCCTTGCAGTCAGCTTTTACATTCGCTGTTTTTTTTTGAGTCGATTTGAGCGGGCGCCGAGAATACTGACTCCCAGGCCTGTGCTCAAGTGCGCTGTTACAGAGCGCGCGGGGCGAGAATGGGGCACGGCGTTTGGCCGGCCCCGGGTGAATGGCGTGCATGGTGTATTCCCTGATCGTTATTGTTTTTGTTGGGACGCAGGAATCAATGTTGGTGTGCGTGTTCGCTGGTAACAGCGCGCTCGGCGCCACCCAGAATGTTGAATAACAGGTTCAGCGACAGCGCACTGATCGTGGCCATGGCGATACCGCTGTGAGTGATCGGGCTCATCCACAGCGGCAGTTGCGCGAAGAATTCGGGACGCACCACCGGGATCAAACCCATGCCAATACTCACCGCCACCAGCAACTGGTTACGGCGGTCGGCGATGTCGGCTTCCTGGAGGATCTTGATCCCGGTGGCCGCCACCATGCCGAACATGGCAATCGCTGCGCCGCCCAGTACAGCGGGAGGAATCGAGGCCACGAGAAACGCGGCCTTGGGCAGCAGGCTCAGCACAATCAGAAACGCCCCGGCCATGATCGTCACCGAGCGGCAGCGCACGCCGGTCATCTGCACCAGGCCGATGTTCTGCGCGAACGAGGAGTGGGTAAAGGTGTTGAAGAACCCGGCAAAAAACGACGCGCCGGCGTCACACAACAAACCGCGACGCAGCATCTTTGGCGTGACGTCCTGGCCGGTGATCTTGCCCAGGGCAAGGAACATCCCGGTGGACTCGACGAAGATAATCACCACCACCAGGCACATCGACAGAATCGGCGCCAACTCGAACTTGGGCATGCCGAAATGCAGCGGCGTCACCACTTGCACCCACGGCGCCTGCGCGAGGCCGCTGAGGTCGACCATGCCGATCATCCCGCACAACCCGTAGCCGAGGGCCATGCCGATCAGCACCGAGATGTTCACCCAGAAACCGCGCATGAAACGGTTGATCAGCAGAATGGTGGCCAGCACCAGTGCGGCGATCGCCAGGTAAATCGGTGAGCCAAACGTGGAGGCCGCAGCACCGCCGCCGGCCCAATTGACCGCGACGGGAAACAGCGAAAGACCGATGGCGGTGATCACGGTGCCGGTCACCAGGGGCGGAAAGAAGCGCACCACCTTGGACATGAACGGCGCGATCAGCATGCCGAAAAAACCGGCGGCGATGGTCGCGCCGAAGATCCCCTGCAGGCCGATGCCGGGCATGCCCGCCATGGCGACCATGCTGCCGACTGCGGCGAAACTGGCGCCCATCATCACCGGCATGCGGATGCCGACGGGGCCGATGCCGAACGACTGGACCATGGTTGCGATGCCTGCCACCAGCAGGTCGGCGTTGATCAGGAAGGCGATTTCTTCACGGCTCAGGCCCGCGGCCTGGCCGATGATCAAAGGCACGGCGACGGCGCCACCGTACATCAGCAAGACGTGTTGCAGGCCTACCAGAATCAGTTGCAAGAGGGGAAGCCGCACCATGGGGGCGCGGCAGGAATCTGCGTTTCCAACTGGGACATGCAACACCTCGAATCTTTTTATTGTTGTGTTGTTCGGCATTCAATTGCCGGGTGGAACTCATTCTTCAAAACACGTCGCAGCTCTAGTGTGGGAGCGGGCTTGCTCGCGAAGGCGGTGTGTCATTCAACACTTCAGGTGACTGAACCACCGCCTTCGCGAGCAAGCCCGCTCCCACATTTGGATCTGCATCAGGCTGTTAGTTGGTACGCGCCCCCTGAGTGATCCAGGTGCCAATCAAGTCCCGTTCCTGCTGGGTCATCTGGGTGATATTGCCCAGCGGCATGATCTGGCTGGCCACGGCCTGCGCCTGGATGCGCGGGGCCATTTGCTGGATCTGCTGGGGTGTATCAAACATCACCCCGGCGGGCGCGGTGCTGAACAGCGGGCTGGTGGGCTTGGCCGAATGGCACACCGCACAGCGCTCCTGAATCACCCCGTGGACCTTGTCAAAATCAATCGACGCCTGGGCTGGTGCCGCTTCGGCGGGAGCCGGTGCAGGTGCTGCTGGCGCAGCCGGTTTAAGCCCGCCACCCAATGCCGTTTCTGGCAGTGGCTGGTACTCGATCGCCGCGGGAGCCTTGGCCACTTCCGGTGCAGTCGCCACCGGTTTTGGGCCGGTCACGTAGGCCAGGCAAATCATTGCCAGCGCGCCCACCGGCAGGGTCCAGGCATATTTCTGGCTGTTATGACGGGTGTTGAAGTAGTGCCGTACCAACACGGCCGCCACTGCGATACCCGCCAGGATCAGCCAGTTGTATTGGCTGCCGTAGGTGCTCGGGAAGTGGTTGCTGATCATGATGAACAGCACCGGCAAGGTGAAATAGTTGTTGTGGCGCGAACGCAGCAGGCCCTTGGCCGGCAGTGCCGGGTCGGGCGTGCGGTTTTCCGCGATGGCCGCCACCAGTGCACGCTGGGCGGGCATGATGATGCGGAACACGTTACCCACCATGATGGTGCCGATCACGGCGCCCACATGCAGGTACGCACCACGGCCACTGAACACTTTGCTGAAGCCGTAAGCGGCGGCAATCAACAGCACGAACAGGATCAGGCCGAGCAGGGCAGGGCGCTTGCCCAGTGCCGAGTCGCAGAGAAAGGAGTAGATGAACCAGCCGGCCAGCAGCGAGCCGAGGCCCAGCAACACACCTTCCGGACCGCTGAGGCTGCTGCCCGGGGCCAGCAGGTACAAGGTCGGGTTGGCGTAGAACACCACGCACAGGAGCGCGATGCCGGACATCCAGGTGAAGTAGGCTTCCCATTTGAACCAGTGCAGGTTGTCCGGCATGGTCGGCGGGGCCAGTTTGTATTTTTCCAGGTGGTAGATACCGCCACCGTGGATCGCCCACAAGTCGCCGGCGAGGCCGTCCTTGGGGTTGACGCGATTGAGGTTGTTTTCCAGCCAGACGAAGTAGAACGAAGCGCCGATCCAGGCGACGCCAGTGATCATGTGAACCCAGCGCACGCTCAGGTTCAGCCATTCCATCAAATGTGCTTCCACAGTCTTTACCTCTCGCCTGTCACTCTGTCGTCGAGTGATCAGACCTTCTCTTATTGGTGGGGGGCGAGGATCAACCGCTCATCCTCTTTGAAAAATGCTCATCGCAGTTATTGCCTGTGCCACTGCGATCAACCACCAGGAAGTCATCCCGCTTTTCGATCGTCAGCACCGGGTGGTGCCAGACGCCGCGATGGTAATTAATGCCCTGCCTGCCGTTGGTAACGAAGGCGCGGACCAAGCCCGATACAGGTTCATCGCCAACGGGCGCGACCACGATCAGAAAGGGGTTGCCGAGCAGCGGAATGAAAGCCTGGCTGCCCAGCGGGTGTCGTTCCAGCATGCACACGGTCAGCGGCATGTCCTGCGCGTCGGCGCGGAAGATGCTGATGATCGCGTTGTCTTCTGGCGTGGCGGTTTGCACCGTCGCCAGTTTATGAAAGCGCATGGTCGACCCGTTGTTGATCATGAAGTGATCGCTGCCATCGGTTTCGATAACGTCTCCGAAAGGGGCGAAGGCTTCTTTGGTCAGGGGTTCGATCATCAGTGTGCGCATGGCTGTCTTCTTATCCGGATTCTGTGTTGTTGGCATTACTGTTTGTGGTGAGGGGGCTTGTGTGGTGAGCGGGCTTGCCCCGCGCTGGGGCGCGAAGCGGCCCTGAAAACAGGCACCGCGTTCGGACCTTTTGGGCCGCTTCGCAGCCCAGCGCGGGGCAAGCCCGCTCACCACAGAAGTTCACCGTTTACTTCGAAACCTTGCCCAGTACACGCAGGCGGCTCACACCACCATCCGGGAACACGTTCAGACGAATGTGGGTGATCGGACCCAGCGCCTTGATCTGCTCGGCAAACGTGTGTTCAGCGTGCATTTCCAGTTTCTGCGCCGGCAGCAGTTCGCGCCAGAACAGCGATTGGGTTTCGATCTGGCTGTCGGTGCCGCCCTTCACGAAGGCGCCCTGGATCGAGCAGGTGTCCGGGTAGTTGCCCTTGAAGTGCAGGGTGTCGACCACGATCTTCTCGATCTCGCCCGGGTGGCCCAGTGCGACGATCACCCAGTCATTGCCCGGCGTACGACGACGTGCAGTTTCCCAGCCATCGCCCATGTTGATGCCACGGCCCGGGTTGAGGATGTTGCTCATGCGCCCGAAGTGTTCATCGGAGCAGGCCAGTGCACGGCCACCGTTCAGGGCCGCAGCCAGGTCAACCTGTTCGTTGTCGCCCACGGCCGACCAGTCGCGGAACGGAATGCCGTACACGCGCAGGCGGGCCACGCCACCGTCCGGGTAGATGTTGAAGCGCAGGTGGCTGAAGGCCTGGTCGTTGTTGATCTCGTGGAAGTGATGGCTGTTGCCTTGCAGCTCCACGGCCGACAGCACTTCAACCCACTGGGTGTTGTCATCCGGCTCGCCGGACGCCAGGAAGCAGGCTTCCAGGGACGCCGATGGCGGGAAGTTGCCGGTGAAGAATGAAGTGTCGATGTCCACGCCCTTGATCGAGCCCGGTACGCCCAGGCGGATTACCGCGCTGTCGTAGCCTTCGAAGCGCTTGCGGCGCGACTCCCAGCCGTCCATCCACTTGCCGTTGTCATCGAAAACGCCCTCCTTCCACACGGCCGGGGTCGGCTGGAACAGGCGGTTGGCGTCGGCGAACCAGTCATCGGTCACAGAGATGATCTTGGTGCCCAGGCGGGCGTCGGCCAGGTTGACGAACTTCTCGAAAGGTACGGCGTAAGCTTTCATTCTTCTTGTCTGCCTTAAAGTAAGTGGCTTGGGATGCTCGCCAGGCCCTGGGCGTTCATGAACCGCTCGGGCCAGGTCTGCTTAAAGAGTCAGTAATCGGAACAACGCGATCTTGTTGATCTCGGCCAGTGCGCATTTGAACTCGGCTTCCACCGAGTTGTGAATGCGCGTTTCAAACGCGGCCAGGATCTGATGCCGGTTGCTGCCTTTTACCGCCATGATGAAGGGAAACTTGAACTTCGCCTTGTAGGCATCGTTCAGCTCGGTGAAGCGCGAAAACTCGTCGCTCGAGCATTGGTGAATACCCGCGCCAGACTGTTCTTCAGTGCTGGCTGCGGTAAGCTGGCCCTGGACGGCAGCTTTGCCCGCCAGGTCCGGGTGAGCGTTGATCAGGGCCAGTTGACTGGTGTGATCGGCGCTCAACAGGATGTCGCTCATGCGCTGGTGCAGGGTTTCGATCTCGTCGATTGAAGAATCCTGGCCCAGGTCGAAGGCCTTTTCGGCCACCCATGGCGAATGTTCGTAGATGTCGGCGAAAGCTGTGACGAATGCGTCGCGGCTCAGGGTCGACGGTTTCAAGGTCTGGAACGCAGTCATTTGGCGGCTCCCTGGAAAGGGTGTACGTCATGCCAGTGACGGGCGATGTCGACGCGGCGGGTGAACCACACCTGATCATGCCCCTTGGCGTATTCGATAAAGCGCTTGAGGGCGGCCAGGCGCGCCGGCCGGCCGATCAGGCGGCAGTGCAAACCGATGGAGAGCATTTTCGGTGCGTCCGCGCCTTCGGCGTACAGCACGTCGAACGCGTCTTTGAGGTATTCGAAAAAGTCGTCGCCCTTGTTGAAACCCTGGACCTGGGTGAAGCGCATGTCGTTGGTGTCCAGGGTATAGGGGATCACCAGGTGCGGCTTGCCGGTCGGGTTGTTGGGTTCCCAGTAGGGCAGGTCGTCGTCGTAGGTGTCGCAGTCGTAGAGGAAGCCACCTTCCTCCATCACCAGCCGGCGGGTGTTGGGGCCGGTGCGCCCGGTGTACCAGCCCAGCGGGCGTTCGCCGGTGAGTTCGGTGAGGATGCGGATCGCTTCGAGCATGTGCTCGCGTTCCTGGGCCTCGTCCATGTATTGGTAGTCGATCCAGCGGTAGCCGTGGCTGCAGATCTCGTGGCCGGCGGCGACCATCGCGCGGATCACGTCCGGATGGCGCTGGGCGGCCATGGCTACGGCGAAGATGGTCAGCGGGATGTCGAATTCCTTGAACAGCTTGAGGATGCGCCACACGCCGGCACGGCTGCCGTATTCGTACAGCGACTCCATGCTCATGTTGCGCTCGCCTTGCAGGGGCTGCGCCGACACCATTTCCGAGAGGAAGGCTTCGGACTCTTTGTCGCCATGCAGGATGTTGCGCTCGCCGCCTTCTTCGTAGTTGAGTACGAACGACAGGGCGATACGGGCCTTGCCGGGCCAGTGTGGGTGAGGAGGGTTACTGCCGTAACCGATCAGGTCGCGTGGGTAGTCAGCGCTCACTGCAGTCTTCCTTCTTGTTCGTGGTAGCGGTGTGTGTGGCGGCCGGGCAGCGGAAAGACTGGGTGGCGTCACGACGATGACTGATTGTATACAACTTGGTGCGCACTTTGTAAGCCTGTATTTCTGCATTTTTTCCGCAGGGTCTTCGCAGAGTAGCATTGCAAGAAACCTGCCTGACTGGTCAGCTAATGGATAAAAGGTCGTTTAAAAGCAAGGACTGCTCATCAATCGGCTCATGCACCCGCGATGACGGGGTGGTGCATAAGTTTGTGATTTTTATTGTGTACAATTTTTTTGAAAAGTGTCTTAATCAGTCATCGCCGGCTTTTTCAGTGCCCTGAAAAGGTGCGGTCTTTCACTTTACTGACTTCGGGAGGCGCGCAGTCGCTATGGGACGTTTGACCACACACGTATTGGACGCCGCGCATGGCTGCCCCGGCAGCGCGATCAAGGTTGAGTTGTACCGTGTCGAGGGCACACAGCTTGAACTGGTGGCCAGCACCTTGACCAACAACGACGGCCGTTGCGATGCACCTCTGCTGCAAGGCGATGACTACCGCAGCGGTGTCTATCAGTTGCAATTCAGCGCCGGTGATTACTACCGCGCTCGCGGTGTGCAACTGCCCGAGCCTGCGTTTCTCGACGTGGTGGTGCTGCGCTTCGGTATCAGTGCCGAGCAGGATCATTACCACGTGCCGTTGCTGATTTCGCCTTACAGCTACTCCACCTATCGCGGTAGCTGAGTCGTTACCGCGCTTCACACCCCCAAAGCTCTTCGTTGGTTTTTCGCCCGCTCACACTGCGGGCTTTTTTTTGCCTGGCGGTCGGCCTAACTATGTAAGGCCCCTTGGAGCAAGGCGCTGCTTACCCTCGGTTTTTCATCTGGAACCGATGGCGACATGACTACCGAGCCCGATTCTCCCCAACCTGACCCCGATGACTCCCTGGACGAGCTGACGCGCCTTCGTCTGCGTCTGACCCGGCGAGTCGAATCAAGCCCCAGGCCCAGCCGGTTCATCAACCAATTGCAGGGTGCCCAGGCGCGCTGCCGCGAGGCCGAGAGACTGTTGCGGCGGTTGCTGGAGCAGGCGCCGAGTATCCATCGCCTGGTGCGCAAGGTGCTGCGTGAAGCGTTCGACCTCGACCCCGACCGCCTGTTGTTCAGCGAGCCGGTGACGCCGGGCGGGCCGCTGGCAGTGGATAGCCTCACCGACCGGGCTCTGGGCCTGCTGGATAACCCGCAGTTCCCGATCAACATCAATCGTTACACCACACTGAATATGCAAGGTGACGCCGTGGCTACTTTGCCGTTCAGCGCCAGTGAAGCGTTGCACAAGGTCAATGCCCTGGATTTGCCCGGGCAAGTCCGGGCGGCGGTGTCCGGTTATTGGCAAGGGTTGGCATTTGGCAGCGCGCTATCCCGGGAAGAGCGCTGGGTGCAAGTGCACCTCGAGGCCTTCGCTGAAAGCGCGTACCTCGCCCACACGCTGTACGACTTGTCGGATCATGGGTTTGCCATGGCGCTGGGCATTCTCGATGCACCCACCCCACAGGTCCGTACCCAGGCTGGCGGTGCGTGGGAGCGCTTGCAGGTCAGCCCGGTGCTGTGGCCGTCGGATGCAGGAAGCGGGGTGCCCTTGGCCGGCGCGCTGCATATCTACCGCTCGGGAGACGCCCTGGACAAACGGCAGGTGGTTTACCTGCCAGGGCTTGGCCAGGGGTTTCATGAGTTCGCCAGCCTGGCACAGATGCAGGTCAAGTTGCCCGCCCTGATCAACGGCGTACACCGGGACGTGTTCTGGCAACAGTTGCCCCTGCGGCGCCGGCACGGGTTGGCGAAGGATTTCGGCGTATACCGTGGGCCGACGCTGGCGGGGGATGCACTCAGGCATAGCGCGTTGGCGCAGGTGTACCTCCAGCGGGACAACGAACGGGACTGCCTGCTGGCGCGACATGCGTCCAGGGTGAGTGTGGACAGGGAAAGCGCTGCGTGGAGCGCCTCCCAGCGATTGCGTCGGGTTGAACAGGCCCGGCGCCGGTCGCCTGCCGACGAAGGGTTGCGCGTGGCCGTGGAGCAACTGCTGGAGTGGGACCGCCAGCGCCGGGCGCCGGAAGTCAGCTGTGCAGCACTGGCACCGGGCCTGGCCAGGGGAACCGCCGAGGCGTTGGTGCGGCGTCACGAGCAAGGGCTGTTGGCGCTGCTGAACCCGGCGGACCTGAGCCAGGACTACCGGCCTTACAGCGACGTTGAGACCTTGCAGACGCAATGGCTTGAACACGTAGAGAAGCTGCACGGGATGCTGGACGGCCACGAACATCGCCTGGGCGACAGGGCGTTCTGGCTGGAAAAAGTGCCCGGTTCGACCGCCAGTCGCGGCGTAAAACGGCTGAATGCTCAGCGTTCAGCGTTGATTAAAGACGCGCACCTTTATTATCGCCTGGGCTTGCTGGATGAGGTCGAGCGCACGTTGTTGACCGAGGTGTACACCGTGCCACGGGCCAGCGACCGGGCGGCCAGCACCACCCGCGTTCTGCAACTGTCCGTCGGGCGCGGGCGGCAGACGCTCTTTCGATTGGTCGGGGTGCTGGTCGTCACCACCCGGGAAGCCGTCAGCCACGCTGATCGCTTGCAGCCTGTGGTGCTCCAGGTGCCGGGAAAGTACGGCGGCTTTCAGGCGTTCGGCTCGCTGGATGAGTTATCCGCCAGCCTCGATGCGAGCCTCAAGAGCCCGGACGGTTCGGTGCTCTGGCACTGCATTCCGCAGGATCAACGCCGGGAAGCCCGCGAGGTGATCCACGCGATGGCCGCTGACGAGCCGACACTCGTCTATTACGAGGTGATGGAAGGCAACGTGCTCTCCGATCCGTTCAAGGAGCAGATCGAGCACTCCGCGCAGACCGACCGTTGGGTAGGCCAGGGCGGGCGGCCGTTCAGCGAAGTTACTGACGTGGCGCTGACACGCACGTTGCTCGCCCGCGAGCTGGCTGACAGCCTGCATCTGCCCCTCGGCACCGCGCGTACCCGGGCGTTGGCCAATATCAGCGTGTTGCGCCTGGCGGTGGCCCAGGCCAAAACATTGCCGGCCTGGCTGACAAGTGCTTCGCGCCCGTTGCGCAAGCGCTATCAGCGGTTGCACACGCATTACCTGGCCAGCGCCGGTGCTCTTGAGCAGGAACTGGGGCAAGTGCTGCCGAGCCTTGAGGCATTCGCCCGCAAGACCTTGGTCGAGGCATTAAAGCGCGAGGGGATAACTGCACCGCTGGATATCGACACGCCGTTCCTGGACATGCCCGACGATGTCAGCACTCATTGGGAATCTCATCCCCAGCGTCCGGCCGGGGATTCCGGGGGCCGGACGGTGGTCAGCCAGGAGCGGCATACCTACAGCCTGTTGCAATTGGCCTTGCACAACCTAGACACCGACGCGCCCTGGACGCGCGAGCGACTGCGCCACAGCCGCTACCTCGAACCTCTGTGGGCGCAGCATCTGCCAGCCGAGGGCTTGACCCGTCTGATCGCCGGCCTCGACCTGGCGGGCCAGTATGAGCTTTTGATTGCGCATGCGTTCTATCCGGATGCCAGCGGGGCGCCGGCCAGGTTGTCGACCGCGCTGCTGGAGCGGCCGTGGTTGCAGCGTGCGCGGCGGGATCATTTCAGCGCCCGGCAGCAAGGGCTGAGCGAGGGGGCGTTGAGTGGGTTCGCCACAGCCCTGGCCGCCAGGACGCCCGGGGATTTGAAGAAAAATGGTCATCACCTGCAAGTGTGCTGTGTGCATCTGGCGGCACTCACCCTTGAACAGCCACGGCATGTCGCCGGGGTGTTGGTGATCGATGACCGGGCGCTGGGCAAGACGCTGCTCTACTGGCCGGCGGTGAAGGGCTATCCGCCGTTGACCGAGCACGACAGTGTGGCGGCGGCGCGGCAAGCATTAATCACTGCGGCGCTGAGCCCTGGAAACCTTGACGTGCTGGCTCAATCCATCGCTCCCGGCTGGGAGGCGCAAGCCCTGGAAAGCTACCCGGTGGCGGTTCGGCCAACCCGTGGCACGCCTGATCGCACCTATCATGCCCTGTCGAGGTGGGGCGCCATCTGGCCCTTTTCCTTTGCCTCCCTGTGGGGTGTGGTGCAAGCCGTCCGGGGTTGGTTTGGGGTGCGGCGTGCCCAGCCTGCGGCGGCAGTGGCGGAGATTGAAAAAGAGATCCACGAACAGATCGAACAAGCCCCGAAGCAGTGGCTGGGCATTACCCCGACCACCGGCTGCGACCTGCTGCGCATGCTCACGCACGCCCGGGTATTGGCGATGCAGCGCGACGTACAGGCGGTCGCCAACTCCGCCAGGGACCTTGTCAGTTATCGGCAACTGCGCCTGGGCGAGCAATCGGCGGCGCGGGTGCGCGGGCTGTTGTCGTTCATCCCCGGGGTGAGTGTCGGGATGAATCTCTACGAGGTGCTGCTGGCCGCCCGGCGTTTTCACCACAGCGGTGACGCCCGGGACGGGGTTGCTACCGGCTTTGCCACGTTGATCTTGATCGCTGACGTCGCGCTGACGGCATTCCCGCTGGCCAAAGGCGCTCCCAAACCCGGTTTGCCGGTCAGGCGAGTGTCGATGTTGTCGGCCCTGAACGTGATCCGCCGCCAGCCACGGCGCCATGGTGTCAGTTCCGGATTACCGCCGGTAGCTCGAGGCTTCAAGGGGTTTGAGGGCTACCGCAAGGACCTGACGCTGGAGGGCTCTGTGGCTTTGCACGGGCCGATCAACCAAGGCAGCCATGTGAAGGGCGGCCAACAGTTTGTCGTCGAGGACAGCCATGCCTATCCGGTGTATCGACGCCGGAACGAGCCGGCGTTGCGCTTGAAAAGCGCCAGTGACAGCGGCCAGAACGAACTGTTGCTGTCCATTGAGGAGCCTGGCGAGTGGTTGCTGGGCGCCGATGCGCCACCCACACCTCGGGCAGGTCCAAGCTCCGGCATACGGCGTCCATGGGAAGCACCAAGGGGCGGCACAGAGTGGTTGGCACCCCCGGCTTCGCATTTCGAACGGGTGGAGCGGCAACCCTTGTTGGTCTCCACCCATTGGCATCCCTGGGGCCGCCCGCTCAACGAGCAGGCGGTGGTGGAGATTTCGGCGTCACGCCGCTTGTATCGGGTTCAGGGTGTGCCAGGCGTTGACGCGGTAAAACTGGGTAGCCATTACTACGAACTGCTGCCCAATGGTTCGACCGTACCGGACGGCGTCATTTTTTTAAGAGCCCCCGAGTTACCCTACGCACCCGCCCGGGATGAGCTGGCCCGTTGGCTGATACCCGGTGTGGTAAGCGAGCAACCCATACCGGCCACGTGGAGCGCGGGTCAGGCGTGGGTCCCTCGTGAACCGTTGTTCAGCCATCCCTTGTCAATGTCGGTGGGCACGGCATTCCCCGGTCTGACCCCGGCCAGCCAGCGCTTTGTGGCGGAACGCCTGATGGAGCTGGCGGATTCCGGTCGTTCGATGACCGCAACCCGGATCCTCAATATCCGCGCGACGCTGGACGATTGGCTGCCACCAGCGCCCGCATTGACCGGGCAAACGGACGATTTGTTACGCATGCTCAGGCCTGTTTCAAGAAGGCGCCAGGTCAGTATCAATATTGGGCAAGCAGGGCAAGCGCCGGGCCTGGAGCGTGTGGATTTCCAGTTGCCGACCGCCCTTGATCCGAGGTTGCTGGCCCACACGGCGAGGGCACTGGACCGCGCCCGGCCCCTGGCGGCGCAAGCCGCTGTCCGGTCAGTGCTGGAGCGGCAGGGGTTTGTGCTGCAGACGCTGCGCAAGGGCAGCCCGGCCAGCCTGGTCAACTTTGTCTGCACCCATCCGAAGTCGACCAACCTGTATTACGTGCTGACGCGCTGGACCGAAACTCCGAGCGTTGCCCTGGGGTCGGGAGGCCTGGTGCAACTGTCTGACGCCTGGTTGCGCAGCAACGCCCGGTCGACGGTCCTGGGGCGGGCGCAAGCGCACCAGTCGGTCCTCCGGTCGCTGAAGGAGGGGCGTCTGGTCAGAGTCGTCGCGGGCATACATCACGACGCCCGCTCCAACAGCGTCACGGTGTACTTCGTCAAAGTGATGGACCTTTAGCGGCTCAACAATGACGCCGCTCCGGCCCCGGAAAACAGCCCGGCGCTGATCCGGTTGAACCAGCTCTGGCCCTTGCCGCTGCGCAGGTAGCGCGCGGCACCATGGGCGCCGAGGCCGTAGGCCAGCTTGCACAGCAGGTCGAGCACGGTCCAGGTGGCGATCATGATCAGCAGCTGTGGAAGAAAGGCCTGCTGGGCGCTGAGAAACTGCGGCAGGAAGGCGGCGAAAAACAGAATGTCTTTCGGGTTGCTCGCGCCCAGCACAAAGGCCCGGCCAAACAGCGCGCGAAAACGCGGGGTGGCGGCCACTGGCGGCACGTCGGCGCCGTGGGACGGTTGCCGGGATTGCTGCCAGCTCTGCCAGGCGAGGTAAAACAGGTACACCGCACCGACGATCTTCAGGGCGCTGAACAGCTGTTCCGAGGCCAGCAACAACGCACCCAGGCCCAGCGCCGAGGCGCTCAACAGGCAGATCGAGGCAATCACCCCGCCGAGAAACGCCGGGTACGAACGGCGCAGGCCGTAGTTCAGGCTGTTGCTGATCATCAGCAAGGACAGGGGGCCGGGGATCAGGATCACCACCAGCGCAGCGCCGCTGAACAGCAGCCAGGTTTCCAGACTCATTGCATTCCTCCATTCGTACAAAAGCCCCACCCGACGGGGTGAGGCGGGGTGAAGCGGGTTGGCCTACAGGAATGCGAACTTGGCAATAAAGATCGCGCAAAGCACCCACAGGCTGATGGAAATTTCCTTGTGTTTACCGGTGCCGGCCTTCAGCGCCACGTAGGTGATAAAACCCAGGGCGATACCGTCGGCGACCGAGAAGGTCAGGGGCATCATGATCGCGGTGACGATCGCCGGAATGCTGTCGGTGGCGTCATCCCAGTTGATATGGGCCATGCCACTCATCATCAGCATCGCTACATAGATCAACGCACCGGCGGTGGCATAAGCGGGAATCATGCCAGCCAGCGGTGCGAAAAACATCGCGGCGATAAACAGCACGCCCACGGTGACGGCGGTCAGCCCGGTACGGCCACCGGCGGCCACACCGGCGGCGCTTTCCACGTAGCTGGTGACCGGCGGCACGCCAACCATGGCGCCGAACACGCTGGAAGCACTGTCGGCTTTCAGGGCGCGGGAGAGGTTTTCGATCTTGCCGTCGGCATTCACCAGGCCTGCACGCTGGGCCACGCCCATCAAGGTGCCGGCGGTGTCGAACATGTGCACAAACAGGAAGGCGAACACCACGCTGATCATGCTGACGTTAAACACGCCCATCACGTCCATCGCCATCCAGGTCGGTGCCAGGCTTGGCGGGGTGGCCAGGATGCCGTGGTATTCCACCAGGCCCAGGCCCCAACCGGCGAGGGTCACGGCGATGATGCTGATCAGGATTGCGCCGAATACCCGGTGGTAGCTGAGGATCGCGATCAACAGAAAGCAGACGGCCGCCAGCAGCGGGGCAGGCTCATGCAGGGAACCGAGCTTGATCAGGGTGGCCGGGCTTTGCACGATGATGCCGGCGGTTTTCAGGCCGATCACCCCGAGAAACAGCCCCACACCCGCGCCCATGGCGTGGCGCAGGCTCACCGGAATGCTGTTGAGCAGCCACTCGCGGATGCGTGAGAGCGTCAGGATCATGAACAACACACCGGAGATAAACACCGCACCCAGTGCGGTCTCCCAGTTGTAGCCCATGGTGCCGACCACGGTGTAGGTAAAAAACGCGTTCAGGCCCATGCCCGGCGCCAGTCCTACTGGCCAGTTGGCGTACAGGCCCATCAGCAGGCAGCCCAGCGCCGCAGCGATGCAGGTGGCGACAAATGCCGCGCCATGATCGATGCCGGCGTCGGCCATGATGTTGGGGTTGACGAAGATGATGTACGCCATGGTGATAAAGGTCGTGAGGCCGGCGATCAGCTCGGTCTTCACTGTGGTGCCATGCAAGCGGAGTTTGAACAGGCGTTCCAGCCAACCGTTGTGGGGTGGCGAAAGGTCGAGCGTAGGGGCTTCGGATTTGCGGCTTTCCACAGCAAGTACTCCTCAAGAGTTTTATTGTTATTTCCAGCGCCGGACACATGAGTGGGCAGCAGCGCTTTGAGGTACCAGCGGGTTTTGTTGACCGATAGGTCAGGAACTCGCACGAAGCGAATTATGCTTTTGTATACAAATAAAGCAAATAATGTTTTCTATTTTGTGTGCGAAAAGGATGAAAGGCAATTCAGGATTGGCCACTCAGCGCCTTGTTCACCGCCAGCCAGCCCTCCACGGCGGTCTCGCCGGCCTCGGCAAACGCCCGTTGCAGCAGCTTGACCTGCTCCCGTCGCAAGGACTGTTCGAAACGTAGCCCTTCCTCGGTCAACTCCAGCAAACGCTTACGCTTGTCGGTCTCGGACGCCACGCTGTCCACCAGGTGCATTTCCTGCAGTTGGCGCAATGGCATGTTCAACGCCTGCTTGCTCACACCGAGCAGCTCCAGCAGTTCCTTGACGCTCAAGGCCGGGTAGCGCGCGATAAAAAACACGATGCGTTGATGCACCCGGCTCAAGCCGCGGCGCTCAAGCATTTCGTCGGCCTTGGCGGTGAACGCCTGATAGCCGAAGAAAAACGCTTCCATGGCGGTTTGCTGGCTGGTCTGGTTTTTAAGGTCAAGCATATTGACGTATCTGCCCAAGTCGTCGTAATTTCGGTCAAGCAGTTTGACGTATTTTCCTCAGGTTTTGCTACCGGTGACCCTATGGCCTTCTCAGAACGTGTTTCGCGTCTTAAAAGCTCCCTGATCCGTGAAATCCTCGCGGCGGCGCAAAAGCCACAGGTGATGTCCTTCGCCGGTGGCCTGCCCGCCGAAGTGATGCTGCCCAAGCTGGAATGGGAAGGCATGCCGCTGAATATTGGCCAGTACGGCATGAGCGAAGGCGAGCCGCAGCTGCGTGAACTGCTGGCCGCCGAGGCGCGGGTGCTGGGCATTGCGTGCCAGGCCAGCCAGGTCATGGTGGTCAGCGGTTCCCAGCAAACCCTGGATCTGGCGGCCAAGCTGTATATCGACAGGGGCACCAGGATCCTGCTGGAAGGCCCGACCTATCTCGCGGCGTTGCAGATATTCCAGCTGTTCGGCGCCGATTGCCTGACGGTGCAGCTTGAAGCGGACGGTCCGGACCTGAAGGCGCTGCGCAACAGCCTTGAGCAGCATCGTCCATCCTTCGTCTACCTGATCCCGACGTTCCAGAACCCGTCAGCCGTGCGCTACAGCGAGGCCAAGCGCGAGGCCGTCGCCGCGCTGCTGGACGAGTTCGGCGTGACCCTGATCGAAGACGAACCCTACCGCGAACTGACCTTCGATGGCGGCAGCGCGCAACCCATCGTCAGCCGCCTGAAAAAGGCCAGCTGGATCTACACCGGTACCGTGTCCAAGACACTGTTGCCGGGCCTGCGGGTCGGTTACCTGATCGCCAGCCCCGACCTGTTCCCGCACCTGCTCAAGCTCAAGCAGTCGGCCGACCTGCACACCAACCGGGTTGGCCAGTGGCAGGCAATGCAATGGATCGGCACCGAGAAATACCAGCACCACCTGGTGGAACTGCGCAGCTTCTACCGAGGCCGCCGCGATGCGTTCCAGGCTGCACTGGAGCGACATTTCAGCGACCTGGCGGACTGGCAAATACCCCAGGGCGGATTATTCTTCTGGCTGACCTTGAAACAACCGCTCGACACCCGCACCTTGTTGGCACCTGCGCTCGACCAGGACATCGCGTTCATGCCCGGTGAACCGTTCTTTTCCGAGCCGGATAACCATCACGGTCACTTGCGGCTCAATTTCAGCCATATCGACCCGGCGCGTTTGGACGAAGGTCTCAAGCGTCTCGCTGCGGTGGTCCGTCAAGCACAGCACGCGCAAGCGGCATAAGGGGAGCCTCCATGTACAAGGTCTACGGCGATTACAAATCGGGCAACTGCTACAAGGTCAAACTCATGCTCAGCCTGCTGGGCATCGACTATGAGTGGATCAATGTCGACATTCTGAAAGGCGACACCCAGACCGCCGAGTTCCTGGCCAAGAACCCCAACGGCAAGATCCCGGTGCTGGAGCTTGAAGACGGTACCTGCCTGTGGGAATCCAACGCGATCCTCAACTTCCTGGCCGACGGCAGCGAGTTCCTGCCGACCGAACCGCGCCTGCGTACCCAAGTGCTGCAGTGGCAGTTTTTCGAGCAGTACAGCCATGAGCCGTACATCGCGGTGGCGCGGTTTATCCAGTTTTACCTGGGGCTGCCGGAAGATCGGCTGGAGGAGTACAAGAAGCTGCACAAGGGCGGTTACAAGGCCCTGAAGGTGATGGAGCGCCAGTTGCAGCTGACGCCGTACCTGGTGGGCGACCAGTTCTCGATTGCCGATGTGGCGTTGTATGCCTACACCCATGTGGCGGATGAAGGTGGTTTTGACCTGGGCGCTTATCCGGGCGTGCAGGCGTGGCTGAAACGCGTTGCCAGCCATCCGAAGCATGTGGCAATGCTGGACTGATCACCGAAACCCTGTAGGAGCCCGGCTTGCCGGCGATAGCGCCCTCAACGAGGCCATCGCCGACAAGCCGGGCTCCTACAAAGCGCGCAATTCTCCATTGAGCAACTCAAAGCAGCGCTGCGCCGCCGGGCTCAACGGCTGCCCACTGCGGCTGATCAACCCGATCTCCCGGTTCACGCCGGGATGATCAATCGTAATCCGCTTCAACCCCTCCAGGCTGTCCGCTGCCGACTCCGGCAGGATGCTGATCCCCAATCCCTGCCGTACCAGCGCCAATACCGTCGACATGTAATTGGCCTCCATCCCCGCTTGCATCGTCACCTGTCGTTCATCGAACAACGCGTCTACCTGTTCGCGCACGCTGCTGTCGCGCCCGGTGAGGATGATCGGCTGATCGGCCAGTTGGGTCAGGGTCAACCGGCCGTGGCGCGCCAGGGCGTGATCCAGCGGCACAAACGCACACAGCCGGTCATTCAGCACCGGTACAAACGCCAATCCGTGACTCAGCCGCGCTCGTACACCAATGCCGAAATCCACCTCACCCGAACGCACTTGCGCATGAATCCGATGGGCCACCAGGTCATGCAGCCGCACCTCGATCCCGGCGAAACGCTCGCGGAACAGCCGCAGGGCCGGTGGCAAGGCACCGGCGCACACGGAGGGCAGGGCGGCGATGGTGACCACACCGCGACGTAGCGCCGCCAGGTCGCGGGAGCCGGTGACGATGTTGTCCAGGTCCAGCAACAACTTCTCCATCGGCCCACGGGCATCCAGGCCGGCAGCGGTGATGCTGACGTGGCGCGGGCTGCGGTCGAGCAGGGCAACGCCCAGCCATTCTTCCAGTTGCTGCACCTGCACAGTCAGCGCTGAGGGCGACAGATGCAGTTCGTTGGCGGCCTTGGTAAAGCTGCCCGTGCGGGCAACGGCGAGAAACGCCTGGATATGCTGGATCGAATTTTTCATTTTTATTTTGCTCGAGCGTTTTGTTTTTACGAATATTGAGTGACGAATATTCCAATTTACAAAGCCTAACGCGATTCCAATACTCCAGGGAAAACAATAACCGGCCGAAAACGCCGTTCTGGAGCTACCCCATGCTCGCTACTCTGGGTGTCATCACCATCCTGTGCCTGCTCACTGCCGTCATGAGCAAGCGCCTCTCGCCACTGGTGGCGCTGATCGCCTTGCCGATCATCGCCGCGCTGCTCGGCGGGTTCGGCCTGCAAACCAGCGCCTTCATCATCACCGGCATCAAGAACGTCGCCCCCGTGGTGGGCATGTTTGTGTTCGCGATCCTGTTTTTCGGGATCATGACCGATGCTGGCATGCTTGACCCCATCATTGATCGAATCCTGCGCACGGTAGGGACGCGTCCTACACGAATTGTCGTCGGTACGGCGACGCTGGCGCTGCTGGTGCACCTGGACGGCTCCGGCGCGGTGACCTTTTTGGTGACGATACCGGCGATGCTGCCGCTGTATACGCGGCTGGGCATTGATAAGCGCATCCTGGCCTGTGTGGCGGCGATGGCGGCCGGGGTCAACTTCCTGCCGTGGACCGGCCCGGTGCTGCGCTCCTCGGCGGCGTTGCATGTGCCGGTGGCGGACCTGTTCCAGCCGCTGATCCCGGTGCAGATCGTCGGCCTGGTCTTTGTGTTCGCCTGCGCCTGGTGGCTGGGCCGCCGTGAAGAAAAACGCCTGGGCCTGGGCGCCGGCTCCAGTGTGGACGCGGTGCCGCAACGGGTGCTCAGCGACGATGACATCGCCCTGCGTCGCCCGCGGTTGTTCTGGGTCAACCTGATCCTGACGGTGCTGGTGATGGTGGTGATGATCGCCGGTTGGGTCGACCCGGTGGTGATGTTCATGCTCGGCACCGTGGTTGCGCTGTGCCTCAACTACCCGAATGTCGACGCCCAGCGTGCGCGGATCGACGCCCACGCCAAAACGGCCCTGACCATGGCCAGCATCCTGCTCGCCGCCGGGGTGTTCACCGGCATCATGCAAGGCACCGGCATGCTCAAGGCCATCGCCGAAGTGGCGGTGGCGCAGATTCCGGCGGGCCACGGCAAGCTGATCCCGGCGGTGGTGGGCTTCCTGTCGATGCCGTTGAGCATGCTGTTTGATCCCGATTCCTACTACTTCGGCGTGATGCCGGTGATTGCCGAAGTCGGCAAGGCGCTGGGCGTCGACCCGTTGCAAGTGGCCCAGGCCTCGCTGCTGGGCGTGCACACCACCGGCTTCCCGGTCAGCCCGCTGACGCCCGCGACCTTCCTGCTGGTGGGCCTGTGCAAGATCGAATTGGCCGATCACCAGCGCTTCACCATCCCCTTTCTGTTTGCCGCGTCAGTGTTGATGACCCTGACGGCTTTGCTCCTGGGAGTGATTTGAAATGAAAACCTTGCGCATCGGTTCCGGCGCCGGCTACTCCGGTGACCGTGTCGAACCTGCGGTGGAATTGGCCGAGCGGGGCGACCTGGATTACCTGGTCTTCGAATGCCTGGCTGAACGCACCATCGCCCTGGCGCAACAGGCACGCATCAGCGACCCACAAGGCGGTTACGACCCGTTATTGAGTGAGCGCATGCGCCGCGTGCTGCCCTTTGTCGGCCAGCCCGACGGCCGCCGGCGCCTGCGGGTGATCACCAATATGGGCGCGGCCAATCCGGTGGCGGCGGCGGTTGAAGTGCGGCGGATTGCCAGCGAATTGGGGCTTAACCTCAAGGTGCTGGCGGTGGTGGGGGATGACGTGCTTGAGGTGTTGCGCCGCGAGCCGGAGCAGTTGCTCGACAACGGCCAGACCCTGGGCTCATTGGGCGACCGGCTGATTTCCGCGAATGCCTACCTGGGTGCCGAGGGCATTATCGAGGCCTTGCGCGCCGATGCCGACGTGGTGATCACCGGCCGGGTAGCAGACCCGTCGTTGTTCCTGGCGCCACAGATGGTTGAATTCGGTTGGGCCGCCGATGATTGGCAGCGCCTGGGGCGCGGCACGCTGGTGGGGCATTTGCTGGAATGTGCGGGGCAGGTCAGTGGCGGCTACTTTGCCGACCCGGGCTTCAAGGATGTGGACGACCTGGCGCGGCTGGGCTTTCCGTTGGCCGAGATTGACGCAGATGGCGAGGCCTTGATCACCAAGGTCGCCGGGTCCGGCGGGCGGGTCAGCCGTGCCACCTGCACCGAACAACTGATCTACGAAGTGCACGACCCGGCGGCGTACCTGACGCCGGACGTGTGCGCGGACTTCTCCAGCGTGTCGTTTACCGAGGAGGCCGTGGACCGGGTGCGGGCCCACGGCGCAAACGGGCGGCCACGGCCTGAACAGTTGAAAGTCAGCGTCGGGTATCTGGACGGCTGGATCGGCGAAGGGCAGATTTCCTACGGCGGCCCGGGGGCGGTTGCCCGTGCGCAACTGGCGCGTGATGTGGTCCTCAAGCGCCTGGAATTGACCGGCGTACGCATGCAGGACGTGCGCGCCGAATTGATCGGCATCGACTCCCTGCACGGCCCGCGCAGCACTGTTGAACCGTGGGAAGTGCGCTTGCGCATCGCCGCCCGTTGCGAAGAACGCAGCGAGGCGGTGCGCGTCGGCAATGAAGTGGAAACCCTCTACACCAACGGCCCGTCCGGTGGCGGTGGTGCCAGCAAGGGCCTGCGCCAGGTGGTGGCAGTGGCGTCATTGCTGTTGCCCCGGCACGCGGTCAATCCGAGGATCGAATCATGAAGCTGCACACCCTGGCCCACTCCCGTACGGGAGACAAGGGCGACACCTCGAACATCTCGATCATTGCGTATCGGGCCGAGGACTATCCGCTGCTCTGCGAACACCTGACGGCGGAGGCGGTGGCGGCGTTTTTTGCGCCGTTGCTGGAGGCGGGGGCGGCACCGGTGCGGCGGTACGAGTTGCCCAACGTGCAGGCACTGAACTTCGTGTTGCCGGGGATCCTGCGGGGCGGGGTGACGCGGTCGCTGGCGCTGGACGCCCATGGCAAGTGCCTGGGCTCCGCATTGCTGGACCTGCACATCAACCTGTAGGAGCCGGCTTGCCGGCGATAGCGGCTTGAAGATGGGCGGAGAACCCGCCGGCCTCATCGCTGGCAAGCCAGCTCCTACAAAGGGCAGGGCGGGTTTCAGACCGCCGCAAACCGCTTGTCGAGGTAATCGATGATCACCTTGGAGTCGTACATCCAGGTGGTCTGGCCGTTCTCTTCAATGCGCAGGCACGGCACCTTGATCTTGCCGCCTTGCTCCAGCAGGGTCTGGCGGTCCTGCTCGTTGTTCTTCGCGTCCTTCAACGCCACCGGCACGTTCAGGCGGCGCAGGGTGCGGCGGGTCTTCACGCAGAACGGGCAGGCGTGGAACTGATACAGCGTCAGGTCCTTGGCCGACTGGTCGACCAGGGCTTGAGCGCTCGCCGGGCGTTGTTGCTTGCGCGGGCGGGTGATGAAGTCGCCGAAGATGATGATCTGGCCGAGGCCGACTCGAAGCGCTTTAACGAACACGGTTATAAACCTCTTGCCCTAGACTTAAGGGGCCGCAGCTTACCTGATTTTTCACAGGCGAAAAAAAACCGGCGATGAACGCCGGTTTTTCCAGGTGCTGCGTGTTACTTGATCAGGCTGAGAAACTCGCTGCGGGTGGCCGCGTTTTCGCGGAACTCACCCAGCATCACCGAGGTGATCATCGACGAATTCTGCTTCTCCACACCGCGCATCATCATGCACATGTGCTTGGCCTCGATCACCACCGCAACGCCCAGGGCGCCGGTCACCTGCTGGACCGCATCAGCGATCTGGCGGCTGAGGTTTTCCTGGATCTGCAGGCGACGGGCATACATATCGACGATACGCGCGACCTTCGACAGGCCCAGCACTTTGCCGCTCGGGATATACGCGACGTGAGCCTTGCCGATAAACGGCAGCAGGTGGTGTTCGCACAGCGAGTACAACTCGATGTCCTTGACCAGCACCATTTCGCTGTTGTCCGAGCTGAACAAGGCACCGTTGGTGACTTCTTCGAGGGTCTGTTCATAGCCGCGGCAAAGGTACTGCATGGCCTTGGCGGCACGTTTTGGCGTGTCGAGCAGGCCCTCGCGGGAGACGTCCTCGCCGAGCTGGCCGAGGATCGCGGTGTAATTCTGTTCCAGGGACATGAAACTACCTAGTGGGATTTTCGCAAAGGGCAAGGGTACGGCGGCCGACACATCGCTGCAAGCCTGACGATGGCACTTGTTACTCGTCGCGGCCTTCCATCATGGTGCGCTTGAGCATCACATACACCGCGCCGGCACCGCCGTGGCGCGGTTGGCACGAGGTGAAGCCGAGCACCTGGGAATGCTGGCGCAGCCAGGTGTTGACGTGGCTTTTGATCATCGGCCGCTTGCCGTCCAGGCGCACAGCCTTGCCGTGGGTGACGCGCACGCAGCGGATTTCGAATTTGGTGGCTTCGGCGAGGAACGCCCAGAGGGTTTCGCGGGCTTTTTCGACGGTCATGCCGTGCAGGTCCAGGCTGCCCTCGAACGGGATCTGGCCGACCTTGAGCTTGCGCATCTGGCTTTCCTGCACGCCGTCGCGGGCCCACATCAATTCGTCTTCGGGGCCTACATCGATAACGAATTGATCCGACAGGCCGTCCACCGTGGTGGCGTCGGTACGCACGGTCGCCGCCTGGCGTAGCTTGGCGATCTGGGCGCGGTCGGTCTTGGGTTTGCCGGTCTCGGCGCGATCGTGCTTGATCGGCTTGACGCCGCGCAGCTCGTTCTTGAATAGGGAAAAGTCGTCGTCTTGCATGTCAGCCTCCGCGAAGGGCGGGCAGTTTACCTAATCGCGGCGGCTTGATGCGCAACAAACGCTATCTGGATGCCATCAGTCGTGCTTTTTCATCAGGTGCGACGCGATGTTCAATGACAGGGGCTGGCGCATGCGCCGACGCAAACGGCGCCACAGCCATACGCCGAACCACAGTACCAGCAGGCCGATCACCAACAGTATTGCAGAACCGCCAGGGCTGGCATTCAGCTCGCCCAGTGCCGGTGAGTGTCCCAACAAACCAGCGGCGCCGGCGATTGCCAGCAGCGCGCCCACGATCGCAAACAGCGCGGCAAAGCCGGCGCCGATGCGCAGACGCCAGTTGCTCGGGCCCTTGGGGCGCAAGCGACGAGCGTCAAAACCATCGGATATCTTCATTCCGACCTTTCCTCCAGGGTATCGGCCCTTCGACCGGAAGATACACAGGTTGTTCCGGGTACAGAGGCAATTGCTGCAAATGACAGGCTTTTGCGGATGAGCGGGCGGTTACCCGCTCATCGAAGGTCGATCAGATCAGATCTTTGGTCAAGGCGAGGGTGGCGAAGTTGTCAGCCATGATGGCCATTTCGGTCTGCTGCACGTGGTCGGCGCTGAGGATGCCGCCTTTGTAAGGCAAGTCGCGGGTGGCGCAGGCGTCTTCCACCAGGGTGCAACGAAAGCCCAGGTTCTTCGCCGCGCGCACGGTGGTGCTGACGCTGGAATGGCTCATGAAGCCGCAGACAATCAGGTCCAGGGAGCCGAGGTCCTGCAGGTGCTTCTCAAGGCCGGTGCCGTGAAAGGCACTGGGCAGCAGCTTGCCGATGATGGTTTCGTCGGCCTGGGGTTCGAGGCCGGGAATGAATTCACCGCGCTCGCCCTGGGGATCAAACAGCCCGCCGACCGTGCCCAGGTGGCGCACATGCACGATCGGGCGCCCGGCGTTGCGCGCGGCAGCCGCCAGTTGCTTGATGTTATCGACAGCAGAATCCATGCCCGAAAGGGCGAGGGGGCCACTGAGGTATTCCTTCTGGGCGTCGATGATCACGAGGGTCGCATGGTTCAGGTTCGCCGCTGCGTAACCACGACCGCTGAGTTGAAACATCGTCTTTGGAACGGACATTCTGGGGCTCCTGTGAGTGGGGCTTTTGTGACATTGTCCTCTGGCTGAGCGCTTCTGTGAATCGCTACCATCGTAAGGTACGCCGTTGTTGGCGTGTAGCGATGTCAATAGGGCACTACGTTTAAGCAAAAAGCACGATTAAGATGAAATCCGACGTGCGGCAAAGGGTTTTTCGTACATCGTCGGTACAGCTTAAGACTGTTAGAATCGCCGGTCGTTTTTTCCAGGAGCTTGCCCCCGTGATCACTTCCCGCCTGCGCACCTTGCGCGACCACATCCGATGGGCCGTCAGCCGTTTCCATGGGGAAGACCTGTTTTTCGGCCATGGCACCGACAACGCCTGGGATGAAGCCCGGCAACTGGTGCTCGGCGCCTTGCACCTGCCGTGGGAAATTGCCGACAGCTACCTGGATTGCAACCTGGAAGAAGAGGAAATCTCCCATGTGCAGCGGTTGCTGTACCGCCGTATCCATGAGCGCGTGCCTACCGCCTACCTGTTGAAGGAAGCCTGGTTCTGCGGCATGTCCTTTATCGTCGATGAGCGCGTATTGATTCCACGTTCACCGATTGGCGAGCTGATCGAAAACCGCTTCGAACCGTGGCTGGGCACGCCGCCGGCACGCATTCTGGACCTGTGCACCGGGTCCGGCTGCATTGGTATTGCGTGCGCCTACGAATTCCAGGACGCCGAAGTGGTATTGGGCGACCTGTCCTTTGAAGCGCTGGAAGTGGCCAACCAGAACATCGAGCGCCATGGCGTCGATGAGCGTGTGTATACCGTTCAGGGCGATGGCTTTGACGGTTTGCCGGGGCAGCGGTTTGACCTGATCGTGTCCAACCCGCCGTATGTCGACGCCGAAGACTTTGCCGACATGCCGGATGAATACCAGCACGAGCCGGAACTGGGCCTGGCGTGTGGCGATGATGGTTTGAACCTGGTTCGGCGGATGCTGGCCGAGGCGGCGGATCACTTGACCGAGAAGGGCTTGTTGATTGTCGAGGTGGGCAACAGCCAGGTTCACGTCGAGGCGCTGTACCCGGAAGTGGACTTTGCCTGGCTGGAGTTCCAGCGTGGTGGGCATGGCGTGTTCATGTTGACGGCTGAGCAGTGCCGGGCGCATCAGGCGGTGTTTGCCGCCAGGGTCTGATCTAACGGCAGGAATACGGTCAGTGTGGGAGCTGGCTTGCCTGCGATAGCGGAGTGTCATTGCCGGGGATGCTGGCTGATACACCGCTATCGCAGGCAAGCCAGCTCCCACATTTGTATCCGGTTTATGCAGAAGGATTACCGATGTGTTGCAATCCAGATCAACAACCCCGCCTGAAACACGGTAAACGCCACCAGGCACGTAATCGTGAAGCGCAGCCCGCTGTCTTCGCGCTTGAACTTGGTGACCTTTTCCTCTTCCTTGCGCAGTTTCACTTCCTGCTCGGCCAGGTTCTGCTCGGCCTGTTGCAGCATCTGCGCTGCTTCCAGAATTTCCACGAACTGCAGCTTTTCGGTGTTCCAGCTGTCCAGCACATCGCTGACCTTGCCCGGCTGCACGTTGCCCTTCAAATGCTGGACATCGGCATAGGCCACATCAAAACCCTGGATGCGCAGGAAGTGATCACGCCGCAGGCGTGTCGCTTCGTTGAGCGCATCCTTGTTGGCCAGGTCAACGCCGTCGACGCGATAGTGCGACCACTTCTTTTTCGCCCAGGCAGCGCCCTGGGCCACCAGGAAACGGCCGATGCCGCGGTTCGCCGGTTCGATCTCCAGGCTGTTGCCCGGACCAAAATGCACCCGGTGGGTGGCGTGATCGACCCAGATATCCAGGTGATTCTGTTCCCGGCGTACCCGCTGGCCAGGCAACTGAATGACCATGCGCAGCAGGCTGTGGTCCTTGTTATTGCGTTCGGCCCAGCCAAATTGCACGAAGCGCAGGGGCCGCACGCCGGTGGCGCGGTCGGTGGCCAAAGGGGCCAGGCGCAGCATCTTGAAATGTTCGGCCTGTACCTCCGCCCACGGTAACGCGGCCGATGCGGCGGCCTCGGTTTCAGCCGTGCTCTCGGCGGTAGATTCGGGTGTTGCTTCGGTGTTCGTCATTCGGCGCGATCCTGTCCAAGCTCTGCGGGCCGACAGGCTTTTTGCTGTCGACCCATGGCTTATCGGCCGTTTTACTCAGGACTGGAGGGGAATACTCGCTTAACTGGCGCGAAGTCCGTCGATAAAGCGAACCAGGCGGGTGCCCAGTTCGGCAGCCAGCGGCAACTGTGGGTCGTTATAGGATTCCAATTGCTGCTTCACGTCATTGGGCACGATCCGCATCACGTGGTTCATGCCCTCGATCACCGTCAACTCGGCGTCCGGCTTGGCCTTCTGCAGTTGTTGCGCATCGGCCACGCCGACCTGCAGGTCATTGGTGCCCTGGATGATCAGGGCCGGCATCTTCAGTTTGGCAAAGGCCGCCGCCGGATCGGCGCGGAACAGGCTGATCAGGTAAGGCTGCACGCTGGGCCGGAAAATGCCCTCAAGCGGCGTGGGCACATCGGCATCCACCTGGCCGGCCTTGAGGTGGTCGAGAATCTGGTTGCTGCGCAGCAACAGCGCAGGCGGCATGTGATCGGCCAGTTGCTGGCGGATCACCTGGTCCACCGGGCGGGCGCTGCCGGACAGGGAAATCACCCCGGCCGGGTTGAGCTGTGGGGCGGCGAGGGCAGCCACCAGCGCACCTTCACTGTGGCCCAGCACAATCAACGGCCCCATGCGCGGGTCCGCCTTGAGCAGCTTGCCCCAGGCCACGGCGTCGGACACGTAGGCGTCCAGGGTCAGGTTGCGTTCATCGGGGGTGGCGGCAAGGCTGGCGGCCACGCCGCGTTTGTCGTAGCGCACACTGGCGATGTTGTGCCGGGCCAGCACCCAGGCCAGGCGCTTGAGGCTGTCATTGCGCGCGCCATCGGCGCTGTTGCCGTTGCGGTCGGTGGGGCCGGAGCCGGGAATGATCAGCACCACCGGCACTGGCTTGTCGGATTTGGGCAACAACAGCGAGCCAAACAACTCGCCGCTGCCGGTGTCCAGGCTGATGGGCCGTTGCAGCACGACAGGGGAGGCGGCGAAGCCAAGGCTGGAAAACAGGGTAAGGGTCAAAAGCAGAACTCGCAGCATCATCGCGCCATCATGAGGAAGGTGCCGGTTGGACCAATGTCTACCGGTAAGGTTTCGATGATGATCTAGTCGGTTAGCCTGCGTATACTGGCCGCCTTAAGTTATTACGGTTGACTTGATTCAACTGATTTCACGGAGCGCCCTGCATGTCCGGCAATACCTACGGCAAGCTGTTCACTGTTACCACCGCGGGCGAAAGCCATGGCCCGGCGTTGGTCGCCATTGTCGACGGCTGCCCTCCGGGCCTTGAGTTGTCCCTGGAAGACCTGCAGCGTGACCTCGACCGCCGCAAGCCCGGCACCAGCCGCCACACCACCCAGCGCCAGGAAGCCGACGAAGTCGAAATCCTTTCCGGCGTGTTCGAAGGCCGCACCACCGGGTGCGCCATTGGCCTGCTGATTCGCAACACCGACCAGAAGTCCAAGGACTACTCGGCGATCAAGGACCTGTTCCGCCCGGCCCACGCCGACTACACCTACCACCACAAGTACGGCGAACGCGACTACCGTGGCGGTGGCCGCAGTTCGGCGCGGGAAACCGCGATGCGCGTGGCGGCCGGTGCGATTGCCAAGAAATACCTGGCGGCCCAGGGCATCGTGATTCGCGGCTACATGAGCCAGCTCGGCCCGATCGAAATCCCGTTCAAGACCTGGGACAGCGTCGAAGACAACGCCTTCTTCTGCCCCGACCCGGACAAGGTGCCGGAACTGGAAGCCTATATGGACCAGTTGCGCCGCGACCAGGACTCCGTCGGCGCCAAGATCACCGTGGTTGCCGAAGGCGTGATGCCGGGCCTGGGCGAGCCGATCTTCGACCGCCTGGACGCCGAACTGGCCCACGCGCTGATGAGCATCAACGCGGTCAAGGGCGTGGAAATCGGCGCCGGTTTCGCCTGCGTGGCCCAGCGTGGCACCGAGCACCGTGACGAGCTGACCCCGGAAGGCTTCCTCAGCAACAACGCCGGCGGCATTCTGGGGGGCATCTCTTCGGGCCAGCCGATTGTTGCGCACCTGGCGCTCAAGCCAACCTCCAGCATCACCACCCCGGGCCGTTCGATTGATGTGAACGGCAACCCGGTGGACGTGATCACCAAGGGCCGTCACGACCCATGTGTCGGCATCCGTGCCACGCCGATTGCCGAGGCAATGATGGCCATCGTGCTGATGGACCACCTGCTGCGCCATCGCGGGCAGAACGCCGAGGTAAAGGTCAGTACGCCGGTATTGGGCCAGCTGTGACGGTGTGTGGCGAGCGAGCGTGCTCGCGCCGGGCTGCGATGCGGCCCCAAAGCCTGCAACCCGGCATTACCTGGAGAAATGCGGCGCTTCTAGTGGGGCCGCTTCGCGACCCAGCGCGAGCACGCTCGCTCGCCACCCGCCACTTATGCTGACGGAAGCACTCCCGTACTGGCGACTCTCCAGCTTCTACCTGTTCTATTTCGCCCTGCTGGGGGCGACAGCGCCGTTCCTGGCGCTGTACTTCGATCACCTGGGGTTCTCCAGCGCGCGTATTGGCGAGCTGGTGGCCATCCCCATGCTGATGCGCTGCGTGGCCCCCAACCTGTGGGGCTGGCTGGGGGACTACACCGGCCGGCGCCTGGCCATCGTGCGTTTTGGCGCGGTGTGTACTCTGGTGAGCTTCTCACTGATCTTTGTCAGCAAGACCTACGCCTGGCTGGCGCTGGTGATGGCGTTGCACGCGTTCTTCTGGCACGCGGTGCTGCCGCAGTTTGAAGTCATCACCCTCGCGCATTTGCAGGGCCAGACCTCACGCTACAGCCAGGTGCGGCTGTGGGGCTCCATCGGTTTTATCCTCACCGTTGTGATCATGGGCCGCCTGTTCGACTGGCTGAGCCTGGACATCTACCCGGTGGTGGTCGTGGTGATCATGGCGGGCATCATCGGCGCCAGTCTCTGGGTGCCGAATGCGCAGCCGTTGACCCAGGGCAACCGTCTGGCGGGCGACGGCTTTTTGCGGCAATTGCGCAGCCCCGGCGTGCTGGCGTTTTATGCCTGCGTGGCGCTGATGCAAATGAGCCACGGCCCGTACTACACCTTTCTCACCTTGCACCTCGAACACCTCGGTTACAGCCGGGGCGTGATCGGCATGCTGTGGGCGCTGGGCGTGGTGGCGGAGGTGTTGATGTTCCTGGCCATGAGCCGGATCCTCACGCGCTTTTCGGTGCGCCGGGTGCTGATGGCGAGCTTCCTGCTGGCGGCGCTGCGCTGGTTGCTGCTGGGCTCGTTCGCCGAGTTCTTCTGGGTACTGCTGCTGGCGCAAGTGATGCACGCGGCGACCTTCGGCAGTTTTCACGCGGCGGCCATCCAGTTCGTGCAGCGCAGCTTTGGTGCTCGCCAGCAGGGCCAGGGCCAGGCACTGTATGCCGCACTGGCCGGTACCGGCGGCGCATTGGGCGCACTCTATTCAGGTTACAGCTGGAACCTGCTGGGGCCGACCCTGACCTTCAGCATTGCCAGCCTCGCGGCCCTGGCCGCCGCCATAATCATTGGCATTCGATTGCAAGAGGAGAGGCCATGAGCCTCTCCCGTGACAGAGGAAGAGTTTGATGAGCTATCTCGCGGTTTACCACGTCTCCACCCCCGATACCCCGAACAAGGTCCTGACTCACCCGGACGATATCGCCTCGACCCTGGCCGAGCTGGGCGTGGGTTTCGACCGCTGGCAGGCCGCCACCCGGCTTGAGGCGGGCGCCAGCGAGGTTGAGATCGTCGCGGCCTACCAGGCGCCCATCGACGAGCTGATGACCGAGCGCGGTTATACCCACGTCGATGTCGTCAGCGTCAGCAACGACCACCCGCAGAAAGCCGAGCTGCGCGCCGAGCGCCTCCATGAACACCGTTTGGCGCGTGATCATGTGCGCTTCTTCGTCGCGGGTCGTGGCCTGTTTACCTTGCACATCGACGACTATGTGTACGCGGTGTTCTGCGAGAAAAACGACCTGATCTCGGTGCCGGCCGGCATTGCACACTGGTTTGATATGGGTGAGAACCCGCACTTCGTAACGATCCGCCTGTTCAACAGCCTGGAAGGGCTGGCGGTCAACCTGACCGGCGATGGGATCGCCCAGGATTTTCCTCGGCTCGAGGACTAAGCTCGCCAACAGCAGCTTCCCGGATAGGAGGCTGCTTTAAAGATCAACCCATACAAGTTGGAAATTGTTGTGGGAAGAAGCTTATAGGTTTGTGAGCAACAGCTGTTTCTCGCCGGCCTTACTTAATACTTCCACTCTTTGTGTAACTCTCTCTTTTCTCAACAGTTAATGGCCTGTCAATAGGAGCAATCCGAATACGGGCGTTATAAGACCTGAAGAAGAGAGAGGCCTGCATGAACGGTCCAGAACCACTGGAACAGCCGTCCACCGAAAGCGACAACCGACCTGCTGACAGCAGCAACACGCGTGCGAAGAAGTTGTTGTCCGGTAAACCCCTGACCCCAAAGGAACGGGAGGTTCTGCGCTGGGCCACTGAAGGCAAGACGGTCTGGGAAATCAGCAGGATTCGTTCAATCTCCCAGGCCACGGTGAAGTTTCACCTGCGTAACATCTATGGAAAGTTGCAGGTGACGAACCGGGTTCAGGCGGTGAACGAGGCGCTCAAGCAGGGTTTGTGCGAATAAAAAAAGGCCGTGATGCGCAACGGCACCACGACCTGTTCGGGTCCTGCATTACAGTCAAGCCGAATGGTAGGTCGGCAGGGCAAAGCGGTTCTGGCTTTGCAGCATCGAAATCTGCGGCAGGTCGCTGGCTTGTTCAGCCAGGTCACGGCGAATCGCGCTGATGACCCAAGTCAATTGGTCGGCCGTGTGCAACTGCTGATAAGAGATCGAACGTTTGATCTGCTTGCCTTCGCTGTTGCGCAAGGTCAGCAGGATGCCGCCATCAGGACGTGCCTGGGTGGTGACGTCGAAATTGGAGAACACAGAAGAAAATTTATCTTGGATCAGGCTCATGTCTATCAGCTCCGTTAGCTCATGTTTTGCAGCGTGGAGTGATAGGTGCAGTGATTGTGCCAGTACTGGGTATCGTTAAAAAACGTTATAAATCAACAAGTTAAAAATTTATAAGATTTTCGGTTTCGTGCAAATTGCATGAATGGCCATCGTGCATCCTGCATTTTGCGTGGTCCTGCGTGGGATTTATCCGCAGGTGCGCAAGGCAGGTCTTCCATAGTGACCGCGAGACGGGTTGCGAAATTCCTTTTCCTTTCGGGATACAAAACTTTTCAAATCCTGAATGTACAGTCGAAGAATGGCTGGCGTATTTTCCTGCAAGGCATCCGGCGCCGGTCTTACGGTGCAAAAGGTGCTTGAGGGTCATACGAACAATAAGAAAAAGGACGTTCCCACTATGAACCACCCGCCAAGTGACATGATCACCTGGGGCATGATGCTGCGTAAGGTGCCCACCATTGTCCGTGCGCTGCCCCGATTGGTGCGCGGTATCCGCGTTGCCAACATCACCGACCCCGACCAGCCATGCGGCCTCGGCTGGACCTTCGAGCAAGCCACCCAGCGCAACCCCGATGGCGCCGCGCTGCTGTATGGCGACAGCGTCCTCACTTACCGCCAGGCCAATCAGCAGGCCAACCGCATGGCCCATTACCTGCAGCAGCAGGGCATCGGCAAGGGTGACGTGGTGGCGTTGTTTATCGAGAACCGCCCCGAGCTGTTGCTCAGCGTGCTGGCCGTGGCCAAGGTGGGCGGCATTTGCGCGATGCTCAATACCTCGCAAACCCAGACCGCACTGGTACACAGCCTCAACCTGGTGACGCCGGCGGCCATTGTGGTCGGTGCCGAGTTGATGGGCGCCTACAAGGTGGTTCGCAGCCAGGTGGCAATCGGCGCAGAAAAAACCTGGTTTATCGCCGATCAACAGCACACCAGCGTACCGCCGGGTTATGTGGACCTGATGGCCGCGAGCGCTGATCATTCGCTGGAAAACCCCGCCAGCACTCAGCAGATCTACTTCAACGACCCTTGCTTCTATATCTATACGTCCGGCACCACGGGCTTGCCCAAGGCCGGCATTTTCAAACACGGCCGCTGGATGAAGTCCTCGGCCAGTTTTGGCACCATCGCCCTGGATATGGGCCCCGAAGACGTCGTCTATTGCACCTTGCCGCTGTATCACGCCACCGGCTTGTGCGTGTGCTGGGGTTCGGCGATTGCCGGAGCGTCGGGGTTTGCCATTCGCCGCAAGTTCAGCGCCAGCCAGTTCTGGGATGACGTGCGCCGGTTCAACGCGACCACCCTGGGTTATGTCGGCGAGTTGTGCCGCTACCTGATCGACCAGCCCGCCAGCGAGCAGGACCGTGATAACCGTGTGACAAAGATGATCGGCAACGGCCTGCGCCCCGGCGTCTGGGCCGAGTTCAAGCAGCGCTTTGGCGTCGATCACATCTGTGAGCTGTATGCCGCGAGCGACGGCAACATCGGCTTCACCAACGTGCTGAATTTCGACAACACCATCGGCTTTTCCCTGATGCACTGGGCGCTGGTGGACTACGCCCATGACAGCTGTGAGCCCATTCGCGGCAGTGACGGTTTCATGCGCGAAGTGCCGAAGGGCGGCCAGGGGCTGCTGCTGGCCCGGATCGATGACAAGGCGCCGTTCGACGGCTACACCGACCCCGAGAAGAACCGCAAGGTGGTGCTCAGCGACGTGTTCGAGAAGGGCGACCGCTACTTCAACACCGGCGATCTGTTGCGCAATATTGGCTTTGGTCACGCCCAGTTCGTGGACCGGCTGGGGGACACCTACCGCTGGAAAGGCGAAAACGTCTCCACCACCGAAGTCGAGAACATCTTCTTGCAGCACCCGCAGATTTCCGAAGTGGTGGCCTACGGCGTAGAGATTGAAAACACCAATGGTCGCGCCGGCATGGCGGCCATCACCCCCGCTGAATCCCTGGCGTCCCTGGATATGCGCGAACTGCTGACGTTTGCCCACGGGCAATTGCCCGCCTATGCGGTGCCGTTGTTCCTGCGGATCAAAGTGAAGATGGAAACCACCGGCACCTTCAAATACCAGAAGGTAAAACTCAAGGAAGAGGCGTTCGACCCGGACAAGGCCGGTGACGATCCGATCTTTGCCTGGCTGCCGGGATCGGACAGCTACGTGCCGGTCACCGGGCAACTGCTGGCGGATATCCAGGCGGGCAAGTTCCGTTATTGATTCTGCCTATCGCCGCTTATGGGAAAAAAGGCATGACAGTGGGGAACTCCGTCGCGAGACTGGACGCCTTATGAAACACCAGACAAGGAGCCCCACATGTCAGACCAAGCCAAACAAATGACCGAAGACGAAGCCGCCGAATTTGCCGAGCAGGTATTCGACGTGGCACGCAAGGGCGATGCCGCGATGCTGGCGGCGTTGCTGGCCAAGGGCTTGCCACCCAACCTGCGCAACCACAACGGCGACACGCTGTTGATGCTGTCGGCCTATCACGGTCATGTCGACGCGGTGAAAGTGCTGCTGGAGTTCAAGGCCGACCCACAGATTGCCAACGACAAGAACCAGCTGCCGATTGCCGGCGCGGCGTTCAAGGGCAACCTGCAGGTGGTCAAGGCGTTGATCGAAGGCGGAGCGTTGGTCGAGGGCGCCTCTTCAGATGGCCGTACGGCGTTGATGATGGCGGCGATGTTCAACCGCACCGAAATGGTGGATTACCTGATCAGCCAGGGCGCCAGCCCCAAGGCCACCGATGCCCAGGGCGTGACCGCGCTGGCAGCGGCCCAGACCATGGGGGCGGTGGATACGGCGGCGCAGTTGCAAAAGCTGGTTTAAGAAACGGGCCAGGGGACCCTATAGAACTTTCGCCCAAATGAGCCAGGCAAACATGGCGATCACGTTCAGGGTTCCCCAGTAAAAGCTCCAGATAAACCAACGTTTCAAGGGCTGTGGAACAGCGGCCAGTTCTTCTTTGGTCACTTCGCCACGCCTGATCATCTCTTTGGGTGCGACCAGGTACATGGTGATAAAAGTTACACGCCACCTTCTATCGATCTCTTTGTTCCAGGACCAAAATCGCTTGTTCCGTTGTAGTGCGATGTTTTCGGTGAAATAGCGCTCTATTTCTTCGAGCTTTCTGTATTTGAGATACCAGAGAATCCATGACGTCAGGGCAATATCAATTGTCAGGTAGATGGCTAGCGTGAGACTCATTGTTCCGATGCCTTATACAGCACATCACCATAACTCGCGCCAATAGAGCCCCCGATGATTCCGCGTGCAAATCCTCCTGCGGCTCCACCGATGATGCCGCACCCGAGTTTGCCCAACCCGCGGGTTGCTATCTTCAGCACGACACAAAGCCTATCGGCCCCCCTTGCTGATATTTCCCCTGCACCAGCGGCCGCTATTACCCCACCCACCAACCGCCCCGTCTCCACATACTTCGCCCGCTCACACATCCCCTCGCGCCCCTCCATACACGCCTTCCTGATCGCAAGCCCCGCCGCTCCTACATCCAGCGCCAACCCCACATAAGTCCCCTTGCCCAAAAACCGTGAAGTCTCGGCAATACTCCTGATCCGTTGCGTGTAGCCCACGACTTCACTCTTGTGCAGATAACTCTTGGTAGAAATACCCAGAATCTTCTTCAGCGATTTATGAGTGCGCAGGCTGGTACCAAAACGGGCTGCCCCTTGAAGTTGCGTATCCAGTCTCTGGAATAGCGCCTGGCGTTGCTGGATAAACGCGTTCCTATCCAGTTTGCCGTCTTTAAACTGTTGATAAAGCCACTCGACTTGCTCCAGCGTCGTCTTCACTTCGCCCAGGTGCCGCGCCCATGCCGAAGTGGTGCTGCCTACGCCCAACGACCCATAGCCCAACCAGCTCTGAAGCAAATCATAGTTGTTGATCACCGCCGCACCGGCGGCCGCATCCTGCTCCAGTCCCCGCCGGATCTCCAGTGCATGGCGCATTAACCATGCATCGTCCGCCGTGCAGGCCACGCCGTAGTCGTCGGGAATGATCACCATCTGCCCCGGTGTCACGAGGCCGTTGCGTAGATGCAGGTTCAGTGCATCGAATTGATCGCCCAGTTGCCGGCTGGAACCGGTCAGCAGCCGGGATTTCAAGCTGGGCAGGTCGGTGGTGTGTTGATAGATATACGCCTGGGCCATATCCCACATCCTTGAAGGAATAAATATGGCCACGGAATATAAGTAACTGAACGCGCAACAAAACAAGAGGATGATCAGAAAACAAAATTTGGGAAGTGGACTACATAGGTTGATAGAAGGCGGCTACGCCAACAGTGGATTTGTTGCTCGCCTTGAACCAATGTTATCTTCGCGCCCCCCAAATCAGCCGTGGACCACCCCATGAAAACCGCACTCGTCGAACTCATCAGCAAAATCAGCTCCGGCTGCATGAGCGAACCCGAGATCGCCAGGGTGGCGGATGAAGCGGCCCAGGCCTACGCCGATCCTGACGCTTTCCTGGCCGCCAACCCGGACATTAACTACGACGACACTTTCCCGATTCCCCTGGGCGAGTGGATCGTTGTCGGCAGTCTGCCAGACACCGTGCTGTTCCAGGCCGACACTTACCAGGACCTGTTCGCCCAGATCGTCGCCTCGTTCGGCCCCGGCGTGGCGTTCAATCTCAAGCCCAAGCAGTTGGCCAAAACCGAAGCGCTGACCGCGCTGAACCGCATCCAGATCCAGATGAGTGCCCTTAATCCGGAGAGCGGCGGCTACGTGCTGGTCAACTTCAGCCAGTTGCTGGACGACGAGATCCAGGCCGTGCTGGTCTACGGCAACGACGTGCCACGGGTGCTGGCGTTGTGCGCCGAAGTCGGGATCAAGGGCGAACCGTCCCTGGAAGCCCTGCGGGTTGCGGTCCACGTCTGAAATAAAACGGAACCCCTGGCCACGGCTGACTATCCTAAGCAGGCAAGCCCTCACTTAGGAGCGATACCATGGGTTCCACTTTTAATGGCCTGATCGGGTTGATCATCCTGGCGCTGGATATCTGGGCGATCATCAACGTGTTCAAAAGTGGCGCAGGTACCGGCGCCAAAGTGCTGTGGATCCTGTTGATCCTGCTGCTGCCGGTGCTGGGCTTGATCATCTGGGCGATCGCCGGGCCGCGCGGCAACGTGCGGATCTGATCGCCGGGCAAGGCTCCCGTGCGTCGCACGGGAGCCTTCAGATCAACCAGCTGCCTTCCAGCTCCAGCAACTTCACCTTGTTTTCAATCCCGCCGCCAAACCCCACCAGTGTTCCATCGCTGCCCACCACACGGTGGCACGGAATGATAATGGAGATCGGGTTGGCGCCATTGGCCGTGCCCACCGCGCGGATCGCCTTGGGATTCTCCAGGTACTGGGCCTGTTCGCCATACGTCCAGGTGCGCCCGTACGGGATCTGCAATAACGCCTGCCATACCTGCTGCTGAAACGACGTACCCACCGGCGCCAGCGCCAGGTCGAACACTTCCCGCTTGCGCGCGAAATACTCATCCAGTTGCCGACGCACTTCATCCAGCTCATTAGTTGCCGGAATCCAGTCTGCCTGCACCGGACATTGATGCACGTCCATATACAACAGGCGCAGCCCTTGTTCATCCGCCGCCAGTAACAGCGGCCCGAGCGGACTTGGGTGATAGCAATAAAACATCATCGGGGCAATCCAAAAGGGCAGGGGGCAAAGATACGGCCGTAAGTTGGCCGCTACAATCCCGTTGTTTTTTGTGTGTCGAGATATTCGCTGTACAAAATTTTCACATTCCATCCAAGACAATTCGCCGGCTATTTTCCTGTCCGAGTGCTCTAAGACGAGTGCCAACAAACGGCCGGAGTGAGTAATCAATGGCGTTGCCGGCGTTGATCGGGCACCATTTGCGCCATTGCGTTCACCGTCTACCCCAGCCAGCCTGGGCGAGGGCGGGGCGCCGCTGTATTCATTCGCAACTTAAACTTCCAATGGGTCCTAAAACGACATGGCAAACCCGGACGCCCTGAATCAGCAGCGAGCTTCTAATCGCTTGCTGCAACCGACCGTCAAATCCCATCTGGCGTACACGCTGCTTTGTGCCTTGGTCATGATGGTGATGTTCTCCCTGCTGCGCCTGGCGCTGCTGGTCTACAACCGCGAGATGATCCTCGACACACCGGCCTCCACGTTCCTTGAAGCATTCGCCAACGGCCTGCGCCTGGATATTCGCCTGGTGATGTACGTGCTGGTCCCGCTGCTGCTGGCCTTGTTCAGCGTGCGGGCGATGGCGGCGCGCGGGTTCTTCCGCTTCTGGCTGACGGTCGCGTCGAGCATCGCGCTGTTCCTGGGCCTGATGGAGATGGACTTCTACCGCGAATTCCACCAGCGCCTCAACGGCCTGGTCTTCCAGTACGTGAAGGAAGATCCGAAAACCGTGATGAGCATGCTCTGGTACGGTTTCCCGGTGGTGCGCTACCTGCTGGCCTGGGCCGTGGGCACGCTGATCCTGAGCATCGCCTTCAAAGGCGCCGACCGTGCAACCCGTCCACGCGGCCCGTTCAGCGGTGGCAGCATCGGCACCCGCCAGGTGGCGCCGTGGTACACCCGCATCGCGGTGTTCGTGGTCTGCCTGTTGATCGCCGTGGTCGCCATCCGTGGCACCCTGCGCCAGGGCCCGCCGCTGCGCTGGGGTGACGTGTACACCACCGATTCGAACTTCGCCAACCAGTTGGGCCTCAACGGCACGTTGTCGCTGATTGCGGCGGCCAAATCGCGCTTCTCCGAAGAGCGTTCGAACATCTGGAAAGCCACCCTGGAACAACCCCAGGCCACCCAGACCGTGCGCGACATGCTGGTGCTGCCAAGCGAAAAACTGGTGGATACCGACACCGCCGCCGTGCGCCGTGACTTCACGCCGCCGGCCGAGAAGACCCTGCCGATCAAGAACGTCGTGGTGATCCTGATGGAAAGCTTCGCCGGTCACTCGGTGGGCGCCCTGGGCCGCCCGGGCAACATCACGCCGTACTTCGACAAACTGTCCAAGGAAGGCCTGCTGTTCGACCGTTTCTTCTCCAACGGCACCCACACCCACCAGGGTATGTTCGCCACCATGGCCTGCTTCCCGAACCTGCCAGGCTTCGAATACCTGATGCAGACCCCGGAAGGCAGCCACAAACTGTCGGGCCTGCCACAGTTGCTCAGCCATCGTGATTTCGACGACGTGTATGTCTACAACGGCGACTTCGCCTGGGACAACCAGTCGGGCTTCTTCAGCAACCAGGGCATGACCAACTTCATTGGCCGCAATGACTTCGTCAACCCGGTGTTCTCGGACCCGACCTGGGGCGTGTCCGACCAGGACATGTTCAACCGTGGCCTGGAAGAGCTGAAAGCCCGTGAAGGCGGCAAGCCGTTCTATGCGCTGCTGCAAACCCTGTCCAACCACACGCCGTATGCGTTGCCGACGCCATTGCCGGTCGAGAAAGTCACTGACCGTGGCAGCCTCAACGAGCATTTGACGGCCATGCGCTACTCCGACTGGGCCCTGGGCCAGTTCTTTGAAAAGGCCCGCAAGGAGCCTTACTTCAAGGAAACCCTGTTCGTGATCGTGGGCGACCACGGCTTCGGCAACGAACAGCAGATCACCGAGATGGACCTGGGCCGCTTCAACGTGCCGATGCTGATGATCGCACCGGGCATGCAGGAGAAGTTCGGCGAGCGTGACCACACCGTGGGCACCCAGATCGACATCGTGCCGACCATCATGGGCCGCCTCGGCGGTGACACCCTGCACCAGTGCTGGGGCCGTGACCTGCTCAACCTGCCGGAAGGCGACAAGGGCTTTGGCGTGATCAAACCGTCGGGCAGCGACCAGACCGTGGCCTTGCTCACTGGCGACCGCGTGCTGGTACTGCCGAAGGAAATGCCACCGAAGTTGTGGGAATACGAACTGGGCGCCAACCCGACCGGGAAAGTGATTCCAGAGTCGCCGGACGAGGCTGCGTTGAAGCAGAAGCTCGAATCGTTCCTGCAGACTGCTACCAAGAGCCTGCTGGACAACACCGCAGGTGTGGTGGACGGCAAGCCGGACTAAACACCCGCGCATAAAAAAAGAGGCCTTTTAAGGCCTCTTTTTTTTGCGCTGTTAAACCGGTTATATCTTGCCGAGCAACAACAGAATCAACAGAACTACCAACACGGTACCGAGAATACCCGATGGCCCGTAACCCCAGTTGCGTGAGTGTGGGAACACTGGTAGACCGCCGACCAGCAGGAGGATCAGAATAATGATAAGAATGAGGCTCATGTTTTGTTTTCCTTATTGTCTTCTGAAAAGACCTGATATTTAACGAGTAAGCCCGACAGCTATTACGGACGCCTTAATAACTCCGACCGGTGCGTCTGGCAGAAAATTCCGTGTTTTTTTAAAGCTTTTTGCTAACTAGCTTATTTCCTTTAACCGCGTTGCAAATACCCATCCTTAGTTGAAATAAATTGAACTTGGCGGGTTTGCGGGTATCCGACCCGGCCCGCGGTTTGCCCGGGGCATTCAGCACTCTGATGGTGCGTGGGTGCGGGAAAAACCTTCGCTACACTGCGGCTCACTTCTTCCGTGAACCACAAGGCTACTTTCCTATGCAAAATCGCATGATGATCACCGGCGCCGGTTCTGGCCTGGGTCGCGAAATCGCTCTGCGCTGGGCCCGTGAGGGCTGGCAACTGGCCTTGTCGGACGTCAGTGAAGCGGGGCTGCAAGAAACCCTCAAGCTCGTGCGCCAGGCCGGTGGTGATGGTTTCACCCAGCGTTGCGACGTGCGCGACTACAGCCAGCTCACGGCTTTCGCACAGGCCTGTGAGGAGAAGCTGGGCGGTATCGACGTGATCGTCAACAACGCGGGTGTGGCGTCGGGCGGGTTCTTCAGTGAGCTGTCCCTGGAAGACTGGGACTGGCAGATCGCAATCAACCTCATGGGCGTGGTCAAGGGCTGCAAGGCGTTCCTGCCGCTGCTGGAAAAGAGCAAGGGCCGCATCATCAACATCGCCTCCATGGCCGCACTCATGCAGGGCCCGGCCATGAGCAACTACAACGTGGCCAAGGCCGGCGTGGTGGCGCTCTCCGAAAGCCTTCTGGTGGAACTCAAGCAACAGGAAGTGGGCGTACACGTGGTGTGCCCGTCGTTCTTCCAGACCAACCTGCTGGACTCCTTCCGCGGGCCGACCCCCGCCATGAAAGCCCAGGTGGGCAAGCTCCTGGAAAGCTCACCGATTACGGCGGCCGAGATTGCCGACTACATCTACCAGCAGGTGGCTGAAGGGCAATTCATGATCCTGCCCCACGAGCAGGGGCGCATGGCCTGGGCGCTGAAGCAGAAGAACCCGCAGCTGCTCTATGACGAAATGACCGTGATGGCGGACAAGATGCGGGCCAAGGCTCAGTCGCAGGCGGTGAAAGGTTGAATTTCAGGTGAGCAACTGATGTGGCGCGGGAGCTCGCCACAGAGATCGCCTGCAAATATGAACATATCGTTTGGTTCTTGGGTGTAATTCGAGATTATTCACTGCCTGTCTGTAGGGTAATTTACTCTGATGTGTAAGACATGCCTGTTTATCCTGAAGGCCATTGATGGTGCCAGGCGGGTAGCGCAAGGTCGGGGTTCGGTAACTTAAAAAGGACGAACCCCATGCTGGTATTAAGCCGCGCGGTAGGCGAAATAATCTCGGTGGGCGACCACATCACGCTGCGCATCCTGGAGGTGAGCGGCACCCAGGTGAAATTGGGCGTCGAAGCGCCGGTGGGGGTCAATGTGCATCGCACAGAGGTCTATCAGAAGATTCTCAGCCGGCAGGGGCAACCGGCCCAACCTGCTTCCAACCCCTGAGGGTCAGTCGAACAGGTGCTTGGGCACGTCGTGCTTGAGCATCAATTGGCACTGCTCGCTCTCGGGGTCGAAAACGATCAGGGCCTGGCCCTTGGTCAACGCCTGGCGTACCCGCAGCACCCGGGTTTCCAGGGGCGTATCGTCGCCATTATCGGTGCCGTCGCGGGTCACGAAGTCTTCGATGAGGCGGGTCAGGGTGTCGACTTCAAGTGCATCGTAAGGAATCAGCATACAAGCCTCAGCTAAGGAATCCCGGCGATGCTACTGCGCCGGGATCCCAGTTGCCAGTCTCAGGTTTTTTGACCCACCAGACTGTCCACCGACGGCACGCGGGTATCGCTCTCCATTTGCGTGTCGTGTTCGATCTGGTGGCTGAACCGGTCCAGGGAGCCTTTGGCCGGCTGGGCATCGCTGGCGAATACCGGCGGGCTGAGGATGTAGGCACCCAACAGGCGACTCAACGCCGCCAGGCTGTCGATGTGGGTGCGCTCATAGCCGTGGGTGGCATCGCAACCAAACGCCAGCAGGGCCGTGCGAATGTCGTGGCCGGCGGTCACTGCCGAATGTGCGTCGCTGAAGTAATAGCGAAACAGGTCGCGGCGCACCGGCAACTCATTTTCCGCCGCCAGGCGCAGCAGGTGTCGTGACAGGTGATAGTCATACGGTCCGCCGGAATCCTGCATCGCCACACTCACCGCGTGTTCGCTGGAGTGCTGCTCGTGGGCCACCGGCGCGATGTCGATCCCGACGAATTCACTCACATCCCACGGTAAGGCCGCCGCTGCGCCGCTGCCGGTTTCTTCGGTGATGGTGAACAGCGGGTGGCAGTCGATCAGCAGCGGTTGGCCGCTGTCGACAATCGCCTTGAGTGCCGCCAGCAGGGCGGCAACCCCGGCTTTATCGTCCAGGTGGCGGGCGCTGATATGGCCGCTCTCGGTGAACTCCGGCAGCGGGTCAAAGGCGACGAAATCGCCCACGCTGATGCCCAGGGAATCGCAGTCGGCGCGGGTGGCGCAGTAGGCGTCCAGGCGCAGTTCGATGTGGTCCCAGCTGATGGGCATCTCATCCACGGCCGTATTGAACGCGTGCCCCGACGCCATCAGCGGCAGCACACTGCCACGGATCACGCCGTTGTCGGTAAACAGGCTGACGCGGCTGCCTTCGGCGAACCGACTGGACCAGCAGCCCACCGGCGCCAGGGTCAGGCGGCCATTGTCCTTGATCGCCCGCACGGCAGCGCCGATGGTGTCCAGGTGCGCGGAAACGGCGCGGTCGGGGCTGTTTTTCTGGCCCTTGAGGGTGGCGCGAATGGTCCCGCGCCGGGTCATTTCAAAGGGAATGCCCAGCTCTTCAAGGCGCTCGGCAACGTAGCGCACGATGGTGTCGGTGAATCCGGTGGGGCTGGGGATGGCAAGCATTTCCAGCAGCACTTTTTGCAGGTAAGCGAGATCCGGTTCGGGGATGGTTCGGGTCATGGAAACTCCTGATGAGTTGAGGGCATCGATGGTTTCGATGAGTGGGCCATTGGCTAGAGAGTCATCGGCTGTTCCGGCCCCATCGCGGGCAAGCCCGGCTCCCACAGGGGAATGTATTCCAAATGTGGGAGCGGGCTTGCCCGCGAAGCGGCCAGTCAAGGCAACACCTTTCTCACGCGGTCGGCTGGCTATGCGGGAACAACAGGTCCACGAACTTTTCAGCCGTCGGCTGCGGTTCATGGTTGGCCAGCCCGGCCCGTTCGTTGGCTTCGATAAACACGTAGTCCGGTTGGTCGGCAGCCGGCACCATCAGGTCCAGGCCCACCATGGGGATGTCCAGGGCACGGGCCGCACGCACGGCGGCGTCGACCAGGGTCGGGTGAAGGATGGCGGTGACGTCTTCCAGGCAGCCGCCGGTGTGCAGGTTGGCAGTACGGCGCACGGCCAGGCGCTCGCCACGGGGCAGGATGCTGTTGTAGTCGTAGCCGGCGGCATGCAGGGTGCGTTGGGTTTCATCGTCCAGGGGGATTTTGCTTTCGCCGTCGGTGGCGGCCTGGCGCCGGCGGCTCTGGGCCTCGATCAACGCGCCGATGGAGTGTTGGCCATCGCCGGTAACTTCCGCCGGGCGGCGAATGGCGGCGGCAACCACTTCAAAGCCGATCACCAGGATGCGCAGGTCGAGGCCTTCGTGGAAGCTTTCCAGCAACACTCGGCTGTCGAACTGGCGGGCTGTTTCAATGGCTTGCTGTACCTCTTCGATGCTCTGCAAATCCACCGCCACGCCCTGGCCTTGCTCGCCATCCAGCGGCTTGACCACGATGTGCTGGTGCTCGTCGAGAAACTCCAGGTTGTCATCGGCACTGGCGGCCAACTGCTGCTCCGGCAGGTTCAAGCCGGCGGCCTTGAGCACCTTGTGGGTCAGGCTCTTGTCCTGGCACAGGGTCATGCTGATGGCGCTGGTCAGGTCGCTCAGGGACTCGCGGCAACGCACCCGGCGGCCACCGAGGCTCAAGGTGAACAAGCCGGCATCGGCATCATCCACCTGCACATCGATCCCGCGCCGATGGGCTTCCTCGACGATGATCCGCGCATAGGGATTGAACCCTGCTTGCGGGCCGGGGCCGAGGAACAGCGGTTGGTTGATACCGTTTTTGCGCTTGATGGCGAAGGTGGTCAGTGCGCGGAAACCCAGCTTGGCGTAGAGACTTTTCGCCTGACGGTTATCGTGCAGCACCGACAGGTCGAGGTAGCTCAGGCCACGGCTCATGAAGTGTTCGATCAGGTGGCGCACCAGCACTTCACCCACGCCGGGGCGGGTGCATTGCGGGTCAACCGCCAGGCACCAGAGGCTGCAACCGTTCTCCGGGTCGTGGAAGGCTTTCTGGTGGTTCAGGCCCATGACGCTGCCGATCACCGCACCGCTGTCTTCGTCTTCCGCCAGCCAATACACCGGGCCGCCTTGATGACGCGGAGTCAGCAGCGCCGGGTCCACCGGCAACATGCCGCGCCCCTGATACAGCTGGTTCACCGCCTGCCAGTCCGCCTCGCTTTGTACCCGGCGAATCCGGAACCCGCGAAACACCCGGGTTGCCGGACGGTAGTCGGTGAACCACAGGCGCAGGGTGTCGGACGGGTCGAGAAACAGCTGCTGTGGATCAATCCCGAGGATCTGCTGCGGCGCGGCCACATACAGTGCGATGTCGCGCTCGCCAGGCTGCTCGTTGAGCAACTCCAGGGCCAGGCTCGCCGGGTCCGGGAAGGTGTGGCCGATCAACAGCCGGCCCCAACCGCAATGCACGGCAATCGGCGTGGGGTCCAGTTCGCTGCCGTCTTCGGCGAAGCGGGCTTGCAGGCGCTCGTAGGAGGGCGCCTGGCCCCGCAGCAAGCGTTGGCTGTAAGCCGTGGCGTGAGGTTTCATGAATCAGATTCCTTGTTCGCTGAGCCACAGGTTCAGCGCCGCCAGTTGCCACAGCTTGGAGCCGCGCAACGGGGTCAATTGGCCTTGGGGATCGGTGAGCAGGCGGTCGAGCATCGCCGGGTTGAACAGGCCGCGATCCTGGCTCGGGTCCAGCAGCAGGTCACGCACCCAGTTCAGGGTGTCGCCTTGCAAATGCTTGAGGCCGGGCACCGGGAAGTAGCCTTTCTTGCGGTCGATGACTTCGCTTGGAATCACCCGGCGCGCGGCTTCCTTGAGCACTTGTTTGCCACCGTCCGGCAGCTTGAATTTACCCGGCACACGGGCGGACAGCTCCACCAAGCGATAGTCGAGAAACGGCGTACGCGCTTCCAGGCCCCAGGCCATGGTCATGTTGTCGACGCGCTTCACCGGGTCGTCCACCAGCATCACGGTGCTGTCCAGGCGCAGGGCTTTGTCCACCGCGGCATCGGCGCCGGGCTGGGCGAAATGCTCGCGCACAAAGTCGCCGGCCGCGTCATTGGCCGTCAGCCATTTGGGGGCGACGGTGGCGGCGTAGTCGTCGTAGCTGCGGTCGAAAAACGCATCGCGGTAGGCGGCATACGGGTCGCTGGCGCCGTCCACTTGCGGGTACCAGTGGTACCCGGCGAACAGTTCGTCGGCGCCCTGGCCGCTCTGCACCACCTTGCAATGCTTGGCCACTTCCCGGGACAGCAGGTAGAAGGCAATGCAGTCATGGCTGACCATCGGCTCGCTCATGGCACGGAACGCCGCCGGCAGTTGCTCGATGATTTCACTTTCGGCGATGCGCAGTTGATGGTGCCGGGTGCCGTAATGCTTGGCGATCAGATCCGAATACTGGAACTCGTCGCCGCGCTCGCCACCGGCGTCTTCAAAGCCGATGGAGAAGGTCGACAAATCCTGCACGCCAACTTCCCGCAACAGGCCCACCAGCATGCTCGAATCGACACCGCCCGAGAGCAGCACGCCCACATCCACCGCCGCCCGCTGCCGAATCGCTACGGCTTCGCGGGTGCTGTCGAGCACGCGGTCGGTCCAGTCTTCCAGGGTCAGGTTGGCTTCGTCGGCGTGGGGGCCGTAGGGCAGGGTCCACCAGGTTTTCTGCTCGGTCTTGCCGTCTGCCTCGATACGCATCCAGGTGGCGGGCGGCAGTTTTTCAATGCCGGCCAACAGGGTGCGCGGTGCAGGCACCACGGCATGGAAGTTCAGGTAGTGGTTGAGCGCCACCGGATCGAGGATCGGGTTGATATCGCCGCCCTTGAGCAGCGCCGGCAGGGCCGAGGCAAAACGCAGGCGCTGGCCGGTGCGCGACAGGTACAGCGGTTTCACGCCGAGGCGGTCACGGGCGATAAACAGGCGCTGGGCATCCCGCTCCCAGATGGCAAACGCAAACATGCCGTTGAGCTTGGGCAGCAAGGCTTCGCCCCAGGCGTGATAACCCTTGAGCAGCACTTCGGTGTCGCCGCCGGAATAGAAGGCATAGCCCAGGGCTTCCAGCTCTTCGCGCAGTTCCGGGAAGTTGTAGATCGCGCCGTTGAACGCCAGGGACAGCCCCAATTGGGCGTCGACCATCGGTTGGGCGGAGCCGTCCGACAGGTCCATGATTTTCAGGCGTCGATGGCCCAGGGCAACCGGCCCTTGGGCATGGAAGCCCCACGCGTCAGGACCACGAGGGGCCAAATGATGGGTGATGCGCTCAACGGCTGCCAGGTCGGCAGGTTGGGCATCGAAACGTAACTCTCCAGCTAATCCGCACATAAATTCCTTACCGGTTTTTCCGTTGGGGAGGGGTCAAAAGCAGTCGCGCCAAAACGGCGGCTACCCAGAAACTGACACGGATGAATCTAGGGAGTTTTAGAACGATCGGTTATAAGCAGGCTTTTCAGGGAGGGCTCGGGCGTATACCCGGGTGGCGTCACATAGTTATGGGCGCCGGGCGTGGGGGGATGGTTATCGTGGGGGCTCACTCCTGTGCAAAAGGATATTGCCGATGGCTGACCCCGTTTCCGTGCCCGCTCAACTCACCCCGCAACTCCTCTCGTCAACCCTGCTGGAACTGACCGGCGACCTGGATAAAGCCGATGTTCTGCAGCAACGCCTGCCTCCCTGGTTACTGACGGCCAAGCCCGAACTGTTGGAGCAACTGGAGAAGGTCCACGCGTTGGCCGGGCTTCACGAGCCCAGGGTCAATGCGATCCTGCAACGCATCAAAGGCCTTGATCAGTTTTGTGCCGAAGAACTGACCCGTGGCCTCAAAAGCCGGTTCGGCGTGACCCTGGACGTGAAGCGTGATCATTTATGGCTGCCGTGGGATCGCCTCGACACGGGAAGCACTTCATTCGGGATTCCCGCCACCAAGGTGGTGATTGAAACCCGGACATTGCTGGAGGCGGCGATGCAGAACTTTTCCGAGGATGAGGCCTTGGGCAGCGTATTTCCCTCTGGCAGCCAGGTACGACGTGACACCGATACTCGGGTGAGCGCCGTCAGCGTCCCGGCGTTTGCCGCCTACTGCCGCACCCTTGACCTGGGGCGACGCTACCAGGAGCACTTGCGTGGCGCGATCAACCAGACCCTGCCGCTGGCCGATGAGTATTTGCACAACCCGGATGCCAGCGAGTTCAGGCAACTGAAGGTGTATGACATGGCGGCTGATGTGTACCTCGCGTACCTGCGTGGTGACATTGGCGAGACGGCCTTCAAGCTGTTATTGGGCTTTACCCGTCAGGGCGCCAACCTCGCCAAGGCAACCATGCTCACTGAGACATACGGCGCCAGGCCCTTGGTTTTTCAAGGGTTGGATGTGCATGACTGTTGCCTGTGGGGCGTCGTTGTATTCTCCCGGGAAGTCATTGATGAACACCCCGAAACCCAGTGCATCGTCTATATGCCGGGAGAGCCTTATCGGCCGATTTTCGAATACCCCAGCTTTGCAGACTTTCAGCGTTACCTGACGCTGAAGCTGCAGGTGAAAAGCTACGCCGATTTTTTTGCGCGTTACCTGGACGAAGAGTCCCGCGGTGATTTTTCCACCCGGTTTTCTGTGGGTAAATCCCTGGGGGTGATCAAGTCATTGCCGATCGACGTGGGGCTGTTCCAGTTTTTCTTCAACAGCACCATCGGCAAGCTGCAAAAAGACAGCCGGGTGCTGGCGGTGCCCACCGCAGACTTTGACCAGGCGGTGCGTGACCAGCGTTGGCGAGACTATGAATCGTGGGGCCTGGACCTGCTCAACCTTGCCGGTTTTTTTGTACCGGTGATCGGCCAGTTGATGATGGGCGTGGCCGTCGGGCAAATGCTCGGCGAAATCTACGAAGGGGTGCAGGACTGGCGCCACGAGGACCGCAGCGCGGCGCTGTCACACTTGCGCAACGTGCTGGAGAGCGTGGCGTCGATGGCGGCGTTTGTAGCGGGTGGCAAAGTCATTGGCACTTTGCGCCGTGGGGCGCGGGAAACCCTGGAAGGCCTCGATAACGTTGAAGCGGTTGAAAGCGCGGACGGGCGGCGCCGGCTATGGCGTTCCAGCCTCAGGCCTTATGGGCAGGCATTGGCGGCGGGTGAAGCCGATGCCCAGGGCTTTCATTGGAAGGACGGGCGGCCATGGATCAGTATTGATGGCCGTGGCCATGAAGTGCGTTTTGACCCCGCTTTGGGGCAGTGGCGTATTCGCCATCCCGGCCGTCCGTATGCCTATGCACCGCCGGTGATGCATAACGGCGGGGGTGGCTGGCGGTCGATCCATGAGCGACCGCAGGAGTGGAGTAACCACCTCTATGCCCTGCGGCGCCTGGACCCGCGCCTGAGCGCCCTGGACGACACTCGCCTGGAGCAGATTCGCCAGGTAGGCGATGTACAACTCCCCCAACTGCAGCGCTGGGCACAGGACAACCTCAAGCTGCCCGCAGGTCTGCAGGACAGCGTCCAGCGGTTTGCGCTGGACCAGAAGATCACAGACTTGATCTGGCGCCTGGAGAAACGCCAGCCCTTTACCCCCGAGAGCATCACGTTGCAACTGGACGCCTTGCCGTTGATGCCCGGTTGGCCCCGTGGTCGTTACCTCGAAGTACAGGACGCCGCAGGCAGGGTCACGGCCCTCTATCCATCCAGCACGCGTATCGACAGTGAGTTGAGCGTGATCATCAGCCAGGACCAACTGGAGGAGGGTGAAGTGTTGTTGGGCGTGACCGATGGCATGTACCGGGCTGAGCTGGACACATTGTTCGGCGATATGCCCGTCAAGGCCGGCGAAACCGATGCCGAGGCACTGGCACGGCGCTTGGCGCACACCTTGAGTATTGATCGCAAACCGTTGTATCAGAAGCTGTATGCCGACTATGACCAGCCTGCGGGGGCAGAGCAGAGGCGCCTGGTGGAGAGCGTGCCGGGTTTGCCTTCCCAGGTTGCCCAGGAGCTGATTGATAACGCTGCAAGCATTGATCGAATCCATTTGCGTGACGCACGCCGGGTGCCGCTGCCGCTGCGGCAGGCCGCCCGTGAGGCGGCAGCCCGGATCCAGCGTGAGCGCCTGACCGCCAGTTTCTATTTGACGGAGCTGGCCGACACGCAGGCCCGGGATTTTTCCTGGCGCCTGCTGGAACAGATGCCTGCTTTTCCCGACACCTTCCAGTTGCAGTTGCGCGAGGCATCGACCACCGGGACGGTGTTGCAACGCATGGGCGATGCTGCGGCCACTCAGTCGCGTGTGGTGGTCCAGACGGGTGAGCGCTATCAGGCTTTCGAGGCGGATGGGCGGGCCTTGGGCGAAGTCTTCAGCGGCCCGCACGGGTTTTATCGCGCGACCTTGCAGGCCCTGCCGATTCCGTTGCGTACCGCATTGGACATTGGCGGCAGCACCCTGTCTGACGCCCGGCGATTGCGTTATCAACTGCTTGATCGTGCGCTGGCTGTACGCGGCAAGGCACCCATCAGTCCCGTCGGGGGCGTGGCTGCCTGCCAGGTCGGCGACCCACCGCAGCCACCGACGCTTTCTCGAACCCAGCGTGGGCTGGTGCGCAAAATCAGAAACCTGTACCCGTTCTTCACCGAGCGCCAAGCCAGCGAACTGATCGAGGGCCTGGGCCCTGATGATGTGTCGCGGGCCAGTGCGGTGCGCCTGCGCGAGCAGCAACTGTTGAAGCTTGACGGCGTGCTCAAGGCCTGGACCCAGCAGGACACGGACATGCGCAAACTCCCGGGCCGGCTGAATGACTACCGCCACAGCCGTCGGCAGGTCGCAGACCGTTTGCGCAGTGCCTGGCGCCACCAGGTCCGGCTCGTTGATGAAACCCACGCCTCAGTCTATGGCCTGAGCCTGGACGGCATGCGGGTTGGCAAACTGCCAGACTTTCCAGCCGATATCGACTTTGGCCATGTGCAGCGCCTGTCCCTGAAAAACATGGAACTGGACAACGATGTGGCGTACTTCCTCAAGGCGTTCAAGGGGTTGCGCTCACTGGAACTGGACAAAAACCAGCTGACATGGCTGCCTGAAGTGCTGTCCCACATGCCTTCCCTGCAACGCCTGAGCCTGGCGCAAAACCGCCTCAACCTGACCGACGCGACTACCAGAAAACTGCAAGCCATGAGCGGCCTGCGCTCCCTGGACCTGAGCAGCAACCCGTTGGGCGAAACGCCTTCGGTGGCGCACATGCATGATTTGCAGCACCTGAACCTGCGTGACACGCGAGCCAGGGAGTTGCCCGAGGGTTTGCTCACGCGCCTGCACCTGGAAGACGCCAACCTGCGGGAGAACAGCATTATCGAACTGCCGCCGGACTTGTTTGCTGCGCCGGTGGCGGTGACCGAAAAAATCAACTTGCGGCTCAATCCGGTGTCCGTGCGCAGCCGCCAGGACCTGGATGAATACCGCCGCCGCACAGGCGTGGGCATGGGCTTGCAGGAGGACAATATTGCGCTGTTGAGCGAGCAACGCTCCCAACAAGCCTGGCTTGAGGGCGAGACGGCCGATGCTTATCTCGCCCGTCGGGCGACCTGGGAGTTGCTCCAGGACGATTGGCAGTCCGGGGACTTTTTTGCGGTGCTGCGCCAACTGGTCAATACCCCGAAATACAAGCAGGTGCGCGCTGACCTGGTGCGCCGGGTGTGGCAAGTAATGGACGCGGCGGCCGAGGACAGTGAACTGCGGGCGTTACTGTTCAACCTGGCCAGGGGCGAGCCCAACTGTGTGGACGCGGCGGCCTACAGCTTCAGTGAAATGGAAGTCACGGTGATGCTCAACAAGGCCATGAAGGAAGCCGGTGTCACACAGCCCAGTGTCGCGACCTTGCTGAAACTGGGCCGCGGGTTATTCCGGCTGGAGCAGTTGGACAGCATTTCCGATGTGTTCAGTCGCCGCAAAAACATCGCCGATCAACTGGCAGTGCGCCTGGTGTATCGCAGCGGTCTGGCGAAGATCCTGGAGTTGCCGGGCCAGCCGGAAAGCATCACGTACCGTGAGGTGGGCGGGGTGACCCAGGAGGACCTCACTGATGCCGTCACCCAGGTCAGCAGTCGGGAGATAACGGGTAACCTGGCGCGTTTCATGGCACGCCAGGGGTTTTGGCTGGAATACCTGAAACGTCAGTATGCGGCTGAGTTCAGTCGCGTCAGTCAGGTGTACGACACCCGGCTCAAAGCCCTGGACGTGGCCAGTTCCACCTATTTATCCCAAGCGCTCAACGTACAGAGCGACCACGCACAAGCCCGTGAGCAACTGGTGGAGCGCCTGACCCGCAGGGCGCTGGAGGAGGTGGATAAACCGTTGACGGTAGCGTGCCCGCTTTAGGCCTTGCCGCGAATCAAGGCGCGTACGGCAAACCGGTTTGGATGGCAGTCCTGTGCCACGCTCCTGGGCAGCGGCAGCGGTTCATTGTCGAGCCACGCCGCCAGCAATTCCCCGGACAACGGCGCGGTAATCAGCCCGCGCGAGCCGTGGCCGCTGTTGACATACAAGCCGTCCAGCCACGGGCAGGGCGTGTCGGGTACCTGGCGTGCATCCTTGCTCAATACCCCATAGGCGTCGTTGAACCGCGCCGGGTCTGCCAGTGGGCCGACGATGGGCAGGTAGTCCGGGCTGGTGCAGCGGAAAGCGGCGCGGCCCTGGAGGGTTTCAAGGTCGAGTGAGTCGGCGTGCAGGCGCCGGCGCAGGTCCGGGGAAATCTCCTCCAGCAGTGCGAGGTTGCCCGCGTGGTCGGCAGTACTGGGGGTCAGGTCGAGGCTTTTGAAATCGAAACTGGCACCCAGGGTGTGTTCGCCCAAGCGGGCCGGGGCAACGTAACCCTCGGCGCACACCACCGTGTTCAGTGCCTGGCTCTGCGGGGTGTGTGGCAGCCGGGTGATCTGCCCGCGAATACGCTTGAGGGGCAGGTCGGCACTCGGTGCAAAGTGTTTAACCTCGGCGGCCCCGGCCAGCACCACCACCGGCGCACTGGCCAGCAGGCGCTCGCCGTCCCACGCCTGCCATTGGCCGTCGGCCTTGCGCAGCTCAAGCACGTGGTGATGGGGCAGTACCTCGATCCCCGGTTGTTTGGCCTGCCACTGGCACAGCGCGGGTGGATGCACCCAGCCGCCTTCGGGGAAATACAGCCCGCCATGCTCCAGCGCAACCCCCGCGCGCGCCTGCGCCTGGGGTTGATCCAGCAGGTGCAAGAGCTGCGGGTCAAAGGCTTCGGCCAGCTGTGCCTGGCGTTCGGCTTCCTTGGCATTGAAGGCCAATTGCAGGACGCCGCAGCCGTCCCAGTCCGTCCCGCGCTGCAAGTGTTCCAGCAGGCGCCGGGTGTGGCCAAAACCGCTGACAATCAGTTGCGACAACGCGGTGCCGTGGGCCGACAACTTGAGGTACAGCACGCCTTGTGGATTGCCCGAGGCTTCCCGGGCGAGGCCGTCGTGTCGCTCCAGCAGGCTGACCTGCCAACCCCGGGCGGCCAGGCTGGCGGCACTGGCGCAGCCGGCCAGGCCGCCGCCGATCACCAGCGCCCGGCGTTCGCCGCCGACTACTGGTGGGCGGGCGAACCACGGTTTGGCCAGCGCCGGTGGCGGCGTCTCGGCCGGCCAGCCAAGAAACTCACCCCGCAGGATCTCCCATTTGTGGCCAATGCCCGGTGTGCGCTTCATCTTGAACCCGGCCGCGTTGATCAACCGCCGCACCCAGCCGGTGCTGGTAAAGGTGCTGATGGTCGAGCCCGGCGCTGCCAGCCGCGCCAGCTCGGCAAACAGCTCGGCAGTCCACATGTCCGGGTTTTTCGCCGGGGCAAAACCGTCGAGAAACCAGGCGTCGATCTGTGCGTCCAGTTGCGGCAGTTGCTCCAGGGCGTCGCCGATCAGCAGCGTGAGGGTGACGCGGCCGTTATCCAGCACCAGGCGCTGGAAGCCTTGATGAATCGCGATGTATTGCCCCAGTAACTGATCGGAGAACGCTTTGAGTTCGGGCCAGAGGGCGAGGGCGCGTTGCAGGTCGGCGCGGCTCAGCGGGTACTTTTCCACACTCACAAAATGCAGGCGCGCGCCCGGCACCGCATGCTGCTCGAACAACTGCCAGGCGCAGAGAAAGTTCAGGCCGGTGCCGAAGCCGGTCTCACCGATCACCAGCCGCCCGCCCGCCGGCATCGCAGCAAAGCGCTCCTGCAAACGGTTCTGCTGGAGGAACACGTAGCGCGTTTCTTCAAGGCCCGACTGGTCGGAAAAGTACACGTCGTCGAACACCCGCGAGTGCGGGCGGCCTTGTTCATCCCAGTTGAGCTGGGCGTGGGATACGGGGTTCATGGGCGGCTCGGTAAAGACAAGGCGGCCATTCTAGCCGATCAACCGGGGTGTCATTGATCCATGACAACCGGGTGTGGAATTTCCTCCGGCGTAGCGCCGTCCAATCCGCTAGTCTTGCCTCATTCTGGAACGGAGCCGCCCATGTTCGAATCTGCCGAAATCGGTCACGCCATCGACAAAGAAACCTACGACGCCGAAGTGCCGGCCCTGCGTGAAGCCTTGCTGGAAGTGCAGTACGAGCTGCAGCAGCAAAAGCGCTTCCCGGTGATCATCCTGATCAATGGCATCGAAGGCGCCGGCAAGGGCGAAACCGTCAAACTGTTGAATGAATGGATGGACCCGCGCCTGATCGAGGTGCGCACCTTCGACCAGCAGACCGACGAAGAACTGGCCCGCCCGCCGGCCTGGCGTTACTGGCGCCAGCTGCCGGCAAAAGGCCGCATGGGTATCTTTTTTGGCAACTGGTACAGCCAGATGCTGCAGGGGCGCGTGCATGGCGAGATCAAGGATGCGCGGCTGGACCAGGCCATCGCCGGGGCCGAACGTCTGGAGAAGATGCTCTGCGACGAAGGCGCGCTGATCTTCAAGTTCTGGTTCCATCTCTCCAAAAAGCAGATGAAATCCAGGCTCAAGGCCTTGCAGGACGACCCGCTGCACAGCTGGCGCATCAGCCCGCTGGATTGGCAGCAATCGAAGACCTACGACAAGTTTGTGCATTTCGGCGAGCGCATCCTGCGCCGCACCAGCCGTGACTATGCGCCGTGGTTTGTGATCGAGGGTGTGGATGCGCATTACCGTGGGCTGACCGTGGGCAAGATCCTGCTCGAAGGCCTGCAAAACGCCTTGAAACTGTCCAAGGCTAAAACCAGCGGCATGAACCCCGCACCGCTGCCGTCGGCGGTTGACCAGATGAGCCTGCTCAACAGCCTGGACATGAGCCTGAGCCTTGAAAAGGCCGATTACGAAGAGCAACTGATCACCGAGCAGGCGCGGTTTTCCGGGCTGATGCGCGACAAGCGCATGCGCAAGCACGCCCTGGTGACGGTATTTGAAGGCAACGACGCCGCCGGCAAGGGCGGGGCGATCCGCCGGGTGGCGGCGGCCCTGGACCCCCGGCAGTACCACATCGTACCGATTGCCGCGCCGAGCGAAGACGAGCGTGCCCAGCCTTACCTGTGGCGGTTCTGGCAGAAAATCCCGTCGCGCGGCATGTTCACCGTGTTCGACCGATCGTGGTACGGCCGGGTGCTGGTGGAACGCATCGAGGGCTTCTGCACGCCGACCGACTGGATGCGCGCCTATGGGGAAATCAACGACTTTGAAGAGCAGCTGCGCGACGCCGGGGTGATCGTGGTCAAGTTCTGGCTGGCGATCGACAAGCAGACGCAGCTGGAGCGGTTCCAGGCGCGGGAGGAAATCCCCTTCAAGCGCTTCAAGATCACCGAGGACGATTGGCGTAACCGCGAAAAGTGGGACGACTACCGGGCGGCGGTGGGTGACATGGTGGACCGCACCAGCACCGAGATTGCGCCGTGGACGCTGGTGGAGGCCAATGACAAGCGTTGGGCACGGGTGAAGGTGTTGCGCACCATCAACCGGGCGCTGGAGGAAGCGTTCGACAAGACCGACAAGCATGACAAGAAGGACAAGAAGAAGTAGCGCCATGCTTTTGCATACGCGGGATGAATGATTGTCGCGGTTGAAGAGGGCTGGATCTATGCTCGATCCATCTCTCAACAACCACAACAATCGAGGTGGCCCATGCGTGAAGTAGTGATCGTCGACAGCGTGCGAACCGGCCTGGCCAAGTCCTTTCGCGGCAAATTCAACCAGACCCGTCCCGATGACATGGCGGCCCATTGCGTCAATGCGCTGCTGACCCGCAACGGCATCGACCCGGCGACTGTCGAGGACTGCATCGTCGGCGCCGGTTCCAACGAGGGCGCGCAGGGCTACAACATCGGGCGCAACGTGGCGGTGCTGTCCCAGCTGGGCACCGGCACGGCGGGCATGACCCTCAACCGCTTCTGTTCCTCGGGCTTGCAGGCGATCGCCATTGCGGCCAACCAGATTGCGTCCGGTTGCAGCGACATCATCGTCGCCGGCGGGGTTGAGTCGATCAGCCTGACCATGAAGAGTGTGAACACCGACAATCTGATCAACCCGTTGCTCAAGGAGCAGGTGCCGGGCATCTACTTCCCCATGGGGCAGACGGCGGAAATCGTTGCGCGGCGCTATCACGTCAGTCGTGAGGAACAGGATCTGTATGCGCTGCAAAGCCAGCAGCGTACGGCCCAGGCCCAGGCTGACGGGTTGTTTGATGATGAAATCGTGCCGATGGCGGTGAAGTACAAGGTTGAGGACAAGAACACCGGGGCGGTGCAGGTGCTGGACGGGGTAGTGGATCGGGATGACTGCAATCGTCCGGATACGACCTTGGCCAGTCTTGCGGGGTTGAAGCCGGTGTTTGCCGAGGATGGGTCGGTGACGGCGGGGAATTCGTCGCAGTTGTCTGACGGGGCTTCGATGACGCTGGTGATGAGTTTGGAAAAGGCGCTGGAATTGGGGTTGAAGCCGAAGGCGTTTTTCCGCGGGTTTACGGTGGCCGGGTGTGAGCCGGATGAGATGGGTATCGGGCCGGTGTTTTCGGTGCCCAAGTTGCTCAAGGCCCGGGGGCTGGCGGTGGCGGATATTGATTTGTGGGAATTGAATGAGGCGTTTGCTTCGCAGTGCCTGTATGCGCGTAATCGGCTGGAAATTGATAATGCCAAGTACAACGTTAATGGCGGGTCGATTTCCATCGGGCACCCGTTTGGGATGACGGGCTCGCGGCAGGTGGGGCATTTGGTGCGTGAGTTGCAGCGGCGGAATTTGCGTTACGGGATTGTCACGATGTGCGTTGGGGGGGGATGGGGGCTACTGGGTTGTTTGAAGCGGTGCGGTAGTTTTTGGGGGTATATCCGTTATTTAGGTAACGGCGGCTTAGGGTTCCGCTCTTACAGCGGCTCACTTTGGAAAAGCCCCAAAGTAAGCAAAGGGCTCTGCCCCGCCTGTCGGCACCTCGCCTAGGCTCGGTGTTCCCTCACTCCGGCGCTGCTCCGCGGGCCGCCGCGATGGGCCATCCTTGGCCCAGCGCGGCTAAACCGGCGTCCTGCCGGTTTACCCGCTCCGCACCACCTGCGTTCGGCCTCGGGCTGAATGGGGCAGTCAGATCAAGATCAAAATCTACAGCACAGCGGCCTACAGGCCGGCTTGAGTGGTAGAAGCCAGATCAAAAGCGAAAGCCAAATCTGAAACTGATGCGGCTCTGCTTTTCTGTGGGAGCTGGCTTGCCTGCGATGCAGACATCTCGGTTTTTCAGATGCACCGAGGCGAGGCCATCGCAGGCAAGCCAGCTCCTACAGTTGGACCGTGCCCGCTTTAGATTTTGATTTTGCTTTTGCCTTTGCTTCACACCACTCAAGCCGGCCTGTAGGCCGCTGTGCTGTTGATCTGCTTTTGATCTTGATCTTAGGCGCCCCGTTAAACCACGCTGGCCGAACGCAGGTAGTACGGAGCGGGTAAACCGGCAGGACGCCGGTTTAGCCGCGACGGGGCAGGGACGCCCCGTCGCGGCGGCCCGCGTAGTAATGCCGGAGTGAGGGCACACCGAGCCTAGGCGAGGTGCCGAGTGGTGGGGCAAGAGCCTTTTGGTTACTTTTGGGCTCTTTTCAAAAGTGACCCGCTGTAAGAGCGGAACCAATAGAAGCCATAACCGAAGAAACGGATATACACCCACCCCCGGCATCCCCCTAGAATGCAGCTCCTCCACCTCTGGCATTCGGGGCACTCATGCACATCTCATCGGGCCGCTGGGTCTACGGTTTATCCCTGGCCCTGCTGACCGCGCTGCTCTGGGGCATTCTGCCGATCAAACTCAAACAGGTATTGCAGGTGATGGACCCGGTCACCGTCACCTGGTTTCGCCTGGTGGTCTCCGGCAGTTGCCTGTTCGTCTACCTCACCGCCGTCCGGCGCTTGCCCGATTGGCGCGCCCTCGGGCCCAAAGGCGGCTGGCTGGTGGCAATCGCCGTGTGCGGCCTGATGGGCAACTACGTGCTCTACCTGGTCGGGCTGAAGCTGCTAAGCCCCGGCACCGCGCAGTTGGTGGTGCAGGTGGGCCCGATCTTCCTGATGATCGCCAGCGTCTTCGTCTTCAAGGAACGCTTCAGCCTGGGCCAGGGTGTGGGCCTGCTCATATTGATCACCGGCTTCGGCCTGTTCTTCAACCAGCGCCTGACCGAACTGCTGACCTCCCTGGGCGCCTACACCGCCGGGGTGCTCACCATCCTGCTGGCCACCACCGTCTGGACCTTCTACGCCCTGGGCCAAAAGCAGTTGCTGACCGTGTGGAATTCGGTGCAGGTGATGATGGTGATCTACCTGTCCTGCGCGCTCTTGCTGACACCCTGGGCGCACCCGTTGGAAGCGCTGCAACTGAGTCCGGTACAAGGCTGGCTGTTGGTCGCCTGCTGCTTCAACACCCTGGTTGCCTACGGCGCATTCGCTGAAGCCCTGGCCCACTGGGAAGCCTCGCGGGTCAGCGCCACCCTGGCGATGACGCCGTTGGTGACCTTCGTCGCGGTCGCCGTGGCTGCGTGGATGTGGCCCGATTACGTGCACGCCGAAGACATCAATGCCCTCGGCTACGGCGGGGCCGTGTTGGTGGTGTTGGGGTCTGCGACGGTGGCGCTGGCGCCGTCGTTGTTCGCCGGGCTCAGGGCCCGGCGTGCACGGTTAGCGTCTCAATGACCGGCTTCCAGCATGTTTTCCGGGCGCACCCACTGGTCGAACTCTTCATCCGTGAGGTAACCCAGTTTGAGCGCCGCTTCCCGTAGGGTCAGCCCCTCGGCATAGGCCTTCTTGGCAATCTCGGCCGACTTGTCGTAGCCGATGTGCGGGTTCAACGCGGTCACCAGCATCAGGCCGCGCTCAAGGTGCGCAGCCATTTGCTCGGCGTCCGGCTCCAGTCCGGCGATGCAATGCTCCTGGAAGTTGCTGCAACCATCGGCCAGCAGGCGGATCGACTCCAGCAGGTTGTGGATGATCACCGGCTTGTACACGTTCAACTGCAAATGCCCCTGGCTCGCCGCGAAGCCGATGGTCACGTCGTTGCCCAGCACTTGGCAGGCCAGCATCGACAGCGCTTCGCACTGGGTCGGGTTGACCTTGCCCGGCATGATCGAACTGCCCGGTTCATTTGCCGGCAGCTTGACCTCTGCCAGCCCGGCCCGCGGCCCGGAGCCCAGCAGGCGCAGGTCGTTGGCGATTTTCATCAGGGCCACGGCGAGGGTTTTCAGGGCGCCGTGCAAGGTGGTCAAGGGCTCATGGCCCGACAGCGCGGCAAATTTGTTCGGCGCAGTGACAAATGGCAGGCCGGACAGCGCTGCCAACTCGGAGGCGATCGCTTCGCCAAAACCGTGGGGCGAATTGAGCCCGGTGCCCACCGCAGTACCGCCCTGGGCCAGTTCACACACAGCGGGCAGGGCGCTGCGGATCGCGCGTTCGGCGTAATCCAGTTGCGCTATAAAAGCCGACACTTCCTGGCCGAAAGTGATCGGCGTGGCGTCCATCATGTGGGTGCGGCCGGTTTTCACCAGCTTCATGTGCCGCGCCGACAGTTCCGCCAGGCCGCCGGACAGTTCACGGATGGCCGGCAACAGCTTCTCGGTGACGGCCTGCACGGTGGCGATGCTCATGGCCGTGGGGAAGCAGTCGTTGGAGCTTTGGGAGCGGTTCACGTGATCGTTGGGATGCACCGGGCTCTTGCCGCCACGGGCCTTGCCCGACAGTTCGTTGGCACGGCCGGCGATCACTTCGTTGGCGTTCATGTTGCTCTGGGTGCCGCTGCCGGTCTGCCACACAACAAGCGGGAACTGGTCGTCGTGCTTTCCGTCGAGCACCTCGTCGGCGGCCTGTTCGATCAGCCGGGCGATGTCGGCGGGGAGGTCGCCATTGCGGTCGTTGACCCGGGCCGCGGCCTTTTTGATCAGGGCCAGGGCGTGCAACACGGCGAGGGGCATGCGTTGGTCGCCGATGGCGAAGTTCACCAGCGAGCGTTGGGTCTGGGCGCCCCAGTAAGCGTCATCCGGGACTTGCACTTCTCCCAGGCTGTCGGTTTCGATACGGCTCATCGGGCACACTCCTTCAGGTTCGTTTGCGCAGTTTAGGCCTTGATCGTCCCTGGGGGTTCCCTTAAAAGACTTTTCATCGGATTAAGCCCCGCAAAACCAGGCCCCATAAGGCGTGGGGTTGAGCCGCGGCGTTTTTTAGGCGCAGAATGGGCGCCCTTGGGGTCTTACCTCGCCTGCTAGAAAAGGAAACTCGATGACTCGTCTTCGTGCCATCTGTACCGCGGTTGCTCTGGTATGTGCCAGCGGCCAGGTTTTTGCCGATACCGCCAGCCACAACGCCAGTGCCGAAGCCTTCCTTACCCTGGCCCATGCCGACAAGCTGGGTACCCCGGTGTACATGCAAGTGCAGCAAATGTTCGCCCAGCGTTTCGAGCAGACCAAGGCGCCGGCTTCCAAGCAAACCGTCCTGGACACCTACCAGGCCAAGGCCAACACCGCCCTGGACCAGGCCATCGGCTGGAACAAGCTCAAGCCGGACATGATCAAGCTCTACACCGACAATTTCAGCGAATCCGAGCTCAAGGACCTGGTTGCGTTCTACCAGTCGCCGCTGGGCAAGAAAGTCCTGGAAAAAATGCCGCAACTGACTCAGCAATCGGCCCAGATGACCCAGGCCAAGCTGGAAAGCGCGGTACCGGTGGTGAACAAGCTGCTGGAAGACATGACCAACGAGCTGACGCCAAAAGCCCCGGCCCCGGCCAAGAAGAAGTAAACAGGAATGACCATGCAACAGCGTATCGAATCGGCACTCGTCGCCCTGAGCCCGGAACACTTGAGCGTGCTGGATGAAAGCCATATGCACAGCCGTGGGTTGCAGACCCACTTCAAGGCGGTGCTGGTCAGCCAGCAGTTCGAGGGGCTCAATCGCGTCAAGCGCCACCAGAAGGTCTACGCCACCCTGGGTGACCTGATGAGCGAATTCCATGCGTTGGCGCTGCATACCTACACGCCTGAAGAATGGGCGAAAATCGACGCAGCCCCGGCCTCGCCGACCTGCGCCGGCGGTCACTGACACTGTGGCACATTGGCTTGATGTGGCGAGGGAGCTTGCTCCCGCTGGGCTGCGTAGCAGCCCTTCTGCCACTCACCGCGATCTTACGGAAAGGTTGCAACTGCCTTGTTGGGGCCGCTTTGCAGCCCAGCGGGAGCAAGCTCCCTCGCCACAGTAAAGAGGCGGTCCATAATCGTCGCCATTTTTGTTAGAATCCGCAACGCGCCGCTCAGTCGGCGCGTTTTTTTTGCATCCGGTTCACCCCTTACGAGGGTAGCCACCTGGAGAGAACATCCATGACCCAACCGATTGTCGTGGCGGCACTGTATAAGTTCGTCACCCTCGAAGATTACGTCGCCCTGCGCGAGCCACTGCTGCAGGCGATGGTCGACAACGGCATCAAAGGCACCTTGCTGATCGCCGAAGAAGGCATCAACGGCACCGTTTCCGGCAGCCGCGAAGGCATTGATGGCCTGATGGCCTGGCTCAAGAACGACCCGCGCATGGACGACATCGACCACAAAGAGTCGTACTGCGACGAGCAGCCGTTCTACCGCACCAAGGTCAAGCTCAAGAAAGAGATCGTGACCCTGGGCGTCGAAGGCGTCGACCCCAACAAGAAAGTCGGCACCTACGTGAACCCGCAGGACTGGAATGCGCTGATCAGCGACCCTGAAGTGCTGCTGATCGATACCCGCAACGACTACGAAGTGTCCATCGGCACCTTTGAAGGCGCGATCGACCCGAAGACCACCAGCTTCCGCGAATTTCCCGACTACATCAAAGCCAATTTCGACCCGGCCAAACACAAGAAAGTCGCCATGTTCTGCACCGGCGGCATTCGTTGCGAGAAAGCCTCGAGCTATATGCTCAGCGAGGGTTTCGACGAGGTGTATCACCTCAAGGGCGGCATCCTGAAGTACCTCGAAGAGGTGCCGCAGGAAGAAACCAAGTGGCAGGGCGACTGCTTTGTGTTCGACAATCGCGTGACCGTGCGCCACGACTTGAGCGAAGGCGACTACGATCAATGTCATGCCTGCCGCACACCGGTCAGCGTCGAAGACCGTGCATCCGAACACTACGTGGCTGGCATCAGTTGCCCGCATTGCTGGGATAAGCTTTCCGAGAAGACCCGTCGCAGTGCGATCGACCGGCAGAAGCAGATTGAACTGGCCAAGGCCCGCAATATGCCGCACCCGATTGGCTACAACTACAAGCAATCCCCATCCTCCGAGGCCTGAGCCATGTCCGCGCGCCTGCTCTATGTAATGGATCCGATGTGTTCCTGGTGCTGGGGTTTCGCCCCGGTGGCCAAGGCGCTGGTTGAGCAGGCCCAGGCCGCAGGCGTGGAGCTGCACCTGGTGGTGGGCGGCTTGCGCACCGGCAGCGGCGCGGCGCTGGAGCCGACCACTCGGCGCTACATTCTGGAGCATTGGCAGGCGGTGACCGACGCCACCGGCCAGCCGTTCAAGGTTGAAGGCGCGTTGCCAGACGGTTTTGTGTACGACACCGAGCCGGCTTGCCGCGCCGTGGTCACCGCCCGCAGCCTGGCACCGGATTGCGCGTGGAAACTGCTGGGTCTGATCCAGCAGGCGTTCTACGTCGAGGGTCGCGACGTGACCCGCGCCGACGTGCTGGTGGAGCTGGCCGAGACGGCCGGTGTGCCGCGTATCGAATTCGCCGAAGCCTTCGACCGGGCCGACCAGCATGCGGCCACCGCGGCGGATTTCACCTGGGTCCAGGATTTGGGCATCGCCGGTTTCCCGACCTTGCTGGCTGAGCGCAACGGGCAACTGGCGCTCCTTACCAACGGCTATCAGCCGCTGTCCGAGTTGGCGCCGCTGTTGAGTCGCTGGCTGGAGCGAGCTGCCTGTGCATGATCAGCCTGATCCCATCGAACAGCCGAAGCGCGTCGACCGGTTGACCTGGGCGGAAGTCCGCCGCCTGGCCCTGCGTCACAAGAAATCCCTGTGGATCGCCAACGGCGTTGCCGTGTTGGCGACCCTGTGCAGCGTGCCGATTCCGTTGCTGTTGCCGTTGCTGGTGGACGAAGTGCTGCTGGGCCACGGCGACGCGGCGCTGAAAGTCATGAACCACGCGCTGCCCCTGGGTTGGCAGAAGGCCGCCGGTTATATCGGCCTGATGCTGCTGGTGACCTTGCTCCTGCGTTGCGGCGCGCTGGTGTTCAACGTGTTGCAGGCGCGGTTGTTTGCGCGGCTGGCCAAGGACATCGTGTATCGCATTCGTGTGCGGCTGATCGAGCGGCTCAAGCGCATTTCCCTCAGCGAATATGAAAGCCTGGGCAGCGGCACGGTGACCACGCACCTGGTGACCGACCTGGACACGGTGGACAAATTCGTCGGCGAGACCCTCAGCCGTTTCCTGGTGGCGATGCTGACACTGGTGGGCACCTCCGGCATCCTGATGTGGATGCACTGGAAGCTGGCGCTGTTGATCCTGCTGTTCAACCCGCTGGTGATCTACGCCACCGTGCAGTTGGGCAAGCGGGTCAAGCACCTGAAGAAGCTGGAAAACGACAGCACGTCGCGGTTTACCCAGGCCCTCACCGAAACCCTTGATGCGATCCAGGAAGTGCGCGCCGGCAACCGCCAGGGCTTTTTCCTCGGGCGCCTGGGCCAGCGCGCCCAGGAAGTGCGGGACTTTGCGGTCAATTCCCAGTGGAAAAGCGACGCCTCCAGCCGTGCCAGTGGCTTGCTGTTCCAGTTCGGTATCGACATCTTCCGTGCGGCAGCGATGCTGACGGTATTGTTTTCCGACCTGTCCATCGGCCAGATGCTCGCGGTGTTCAGTTACCTGTGGTTCATGATCAGCCCGGTGGAACAACTGCTGAACCTGCAATATGCCTACTACGCGGCGGGCGGGGCGCTGACGCGGATCAACGAACTGCTGGCCCGCGCCGACGAGCCGCAGTACGCCGGCGGTGCCGACCCGTTTACCGGGCGTGAGACCGTGGGCATCGAGGTGCGCGGCCTGAACTTCGGTTATGGCGAAGAGCTGGTGCTCGACCAGTTGAACCTGAACATTGCCCCGGGTGAAAAGGTCGCGATCGTCGGCGCCAGTGGTGGCGGCAAAAGTACCCTGGTGCAGCTGTTGCTGGGGTTGTATACGCCGCAGGCCGGCAGCATTCGTTTTGGCGGGCTGACCCAGCAGGAAATCGGCCTGGAGACGATTCGCGAGAATGTCTCCGTGGTGCTGCAACACCCGGCACTGTTCAACGACACGGTGCGCGCCAACCTGACCATGGGCCGCGAACGCAGCGACCAGGCCTGCTGGCAGGCGCTGGAGATTGCCCAGCTGGATGCGACCGTCAAGGCACTGCCACTGGGCCTGGACAGCGTGGTCGGGCGCTCCGGCGTGCGCTTCTCCGGTGGGCAACGTCAGCGCCTGGCCATTGCACGGATGGTGCTGGCGGAGCCGAAAGTGGTAATACTCGACGAAGCGACCTCGGCGCTCGATGCGGCGACTGAATACAACCTGCATCAGGCGCTGGCACGGTTTCTCAGTGGCCGTACCACCTTGATCATCGCCCACAGGCTGTCGGCGGTGAAACAGGCGGATCGGGTGTTGGTGTTTGATAGCGGGCATATTGCCGAAGATGGCGACCATCAGCAGTTGATTGCCGACGGTGGCTTGTACGCCAAACTTTACGGACACTTGCAACAAGTGCGGTGATTTAGCCTACGCTGAGCTATCAGGAGCGGTTTTCACTCGCGTGCGTATTTTAGTTGTGCATGTGCAAGGGACCTCATGAAGCAAAAGCAGACTCTCGGAACCCCTCGGTTATTGGGCATCGTCTGGCCTTTTATAGCCGTCGTACTGTTCCAGGCATTGTTAGGCTGCGTCAGTCTCTACGTGCTCTCGGCGGTGCGCGGCTATGTGGCGGGCGAAAGCCTGTGGTCCAAGGGCCAGAAAGACGCGATCTTCTACCTGACGCTGTACGCCGACAACCGCAACGAAGCCACCTTCCTCAAATACCAGAACGCGATTGCCGTGCCCCAGGGCGGGCACGAACTGCGGGTGGCCCTCGATCGCCCGACCCCGGACCTGACCGCCGCGCGCCTGGGCATTCTGAAGGGCGGCAACCACCGTGACGACGTTTCCAGCCTGATCTGGCTGTACCTCAACTTTCGCCATTTCAGTTACCTGGAAAAAGCCATCGAGCTGTGGACCGTGGGCGATGGCTACCTGGTGCAACTGGACGACCTGGCCCAGGAGATGCACCGCGCGATCCTGGCCAATCAGGTCAGCAGCGCCGACGTACAGGGCTGGAAGGAGCGGATTTTTGCGATCAATGACGGCGTGACGCCGGCGGCCAAAGCCTTCAGTGATGCCTTGGGCGAGGGCTCGCGGATGATCCTGCGCCTGCTGCTGGTGACCAACCTGGCCACGGCGCTGGGCCTGATCATGTTGGCGTTGCTGCGCACCCACAAACTGCTGGCCCAGCGGCATGCATTTGCCGACGCATTGCAGTTGGAGAAGGAGCGGGCGCAGATCACCCTGGAGTCGATTGGCGATGGGGTGATCACCACCGACGTCGATGGCGCCATCGCCTATATGAACCCGGCCGCCGAAGCGCTGACCCACTGGAAAGCCGCCCAGGCCCAGGGGTTGCCGCTGGCGGCGCTGTTCAACCTGCTGGACGAGAATGCCCAGGCCGACGGCTTTACCCTGATCGAACGTATCCTGGGCGGCCAGCTCGGCGGCGGCAGCGAGCATTCAAAGCTGATCCAGCGCCTGGACGGCACCACCGTGTCGGTCACCCTGGTGGGCGCGCCGATCCGCAGTGCCGGCAAAGTCGTCGGCGCAGTGCTGGTGCTGCACGACATGACCCAGGAACGCCAGTACATCGCCAATCTGTCCTGGCAGGCGACCCACGATGCCTTGACGGGCCTTGCCAACCGGCGCGAGTTCGAGTTCCGCCTGGAGCAGGTGCTGCATAACGTCGGGCGCCAGCAATCCGGGCGCCACGCCTTGATGTTCCTTGATCTGGACCAGTTCAAACTGGTCAACGACACCTGCGGGCACGCCGCCGGGGATGAGCTGTTGCGGCATATCTGCGCACTGTTGCAGTCCGACCTGCGGGAAGGCGACACCCTGGCCCGGTTGGGCGGCGACGAGTTCGGCATCCTGCTGGAGAACTGCCCGGCGCCGGTGGCGGAAAAGATCGCCGAAAGCCTGCGCCATACTGTGCAGAGCCTGCACTTTGTGTGGAAGGGCCGGCCGTTTGTCACCACCGTGAGTATCGGCCTGGTGCACATCACCCAAGCCCCGACCACTTTGGAAACGTCCCTGCGTGCCGCCGACATGGCGTGCTACATGGCCAAGGAAAAGGGCCGCAACCGCGTGCAGGTGTATCACGCCGATGACTCGGAATTGTCCCTGCGCTTTGGCGAGATGGCCTGGGTGCAGCGCCTGCACATGGCCCTGGAAGAGAACCGTTTTTGCCTGTACGCCCAGGAAATCGCGCCCCTGGGGCACACCGAACATGGCGACGGGCACATCGAAATCCTGCTGCGCCTGCATGACGAGGCGGGGCGGATCATCCTGCCGAACAGCTTTATTCCGGCGGCCGAACGTTACGGGTTGATGACCTCCCTGGACCGCTGGGTGGTGGAGAACGTGTTCAAGATCATCGCGGGCTGCATGCGTGAGCGCCCGGGCCGGCCCATGGCCATGTGTGCGATCAATCTGTCAGGCATTACCATCGGCGATGAAGACTTTCTCGGGTTTTTGCGTGATCAATTCAGCGCCTATGGCATCCCGCCAGAAATGATTTGTTTTGAAATTACAGAAACCAGCGCTATCGCGAATTTGGGCAGTGCAATTCGTTTTATTAACGAGCTCAAAGAGTTAGGGTGCTATTTCTCCCTGGATGACTTCTGCGCCGGGATGTCCTCGTTCGCCTATCTTAAACATTTACCTGTAGACTTCTTGAAGATCGATGGAAGTTTCGTAAAGGATATGCTGGACGACCCGATTAACCGCGCTATGGTCGAAGTGATCAATCACATCGGCCATGTCATGGGTAAGCGCACAATTGCCGAATTTGTCGAGACACCCCAGATCGAACAAGCGTTGCTTGAGATCGGGGTCGACTACGCTCAGGGATACCTGATCGAGCGTCCGCAGTTGTTTACCTTTGATAGTTTGCAGTGTCGACCTGTGCGACCGCAGCCTCTGTTATTCAAGGCGCCTGGCACGTTCCGATGAAACATTTGCTGGTCTGTACATATCACAAATCAAAAGGAGCCCGACAGTGATCGACACATTCAACAGAACCGGCCCGCTTATGGAAGCCTCAAGTTACCCCGCCTGGGCGCAGCAACTGATCCAGGCCTGTAGCGAGAGCAAGCGCCGCGTTGTCGAACACGAACTGTACCAGCGCATGCGCGATAACAAGCTCAGCGCCAAGACTATGCGCCACTACCTGATTGGTGGTTGGCCAGTGGTGGAACAGTTTGCGTTGTACATGGCACAGAACCTCACCAAGACCAAATTTGCCCGCCATCCTGGGGAGGACATGGCGCGCCGCTGGCTGATGCGCAATATTCGCGTGGAACTCAACCATGCCGACTATTGGGTGCATTGGGCCCGGGCCCATGGCGTCAGCCTCGAAGAGTTGCAGGCACAGGAAGTGCCGCCGGAGCTGCACGCACTGAGCCATTGGTGCTGGCACACCAGCTCGGCCGATTCGCTGATTGTTGCGATTGCCGCCACCAACTACGCCATCGAGGGGGCCACTGGGGAGTGGTCCGCCGTGGTGTGTTCGACCGGCGTGTATGCCGCGGCATTCCCTGAGGAAGACCGCAAGCGCGCCATGAAGTGGCTGAAGATGCATGCCCAGTACGATGACGCCCACCCGTGGGAAGCGCTGGAAATCATCTGCACCCTGGCCGGCATGAACCCGACCAAGGAACTGCAGGTTGAGCTGCGCCAGGCGGTGTGCAAGAGCTACGACTACATGTACCTGTTCCTGGAACGCTGCATGCAGTTGGAAAAGTCGGCGACCAGCACCCGCAAACAACCGGAACTGGTTGCCAGCGAGGCATAAACAGCGGGATGGCGGGGCCGCTGTGAAGTAAAGCGGTTACCCCGCCATTGCCAGGCGATTGCGGCCTTCACGCTTGGCCACATACAAGGCATTGTCCGCCCGGCGCAACAGGCTCTCGGCGGACTCTCCCGCCAGCAAGGTCGAGCAACCCAGGCTCACCGTCAATTCGATACGTTCCTCATCCGCCCAGTAATCCTGGGCCTGTGCCGCCTGGCGCAGGCGCTCACCGACCATCGACGCCGCATCCCGGCCGGTGTTGGACAGCAGGATCAAAAACTCTTCCCCGCCAAACCGAAACACCATGTCCACATTGCGCAGCTGGTTCTTGATCGAGGCGGCGACCGCTTTCAGCACCTTGTCGCCCGTGGCGTGACCGTGGGTGTCGTTGATGTGCTTGAAGTGGTCGATGTCCAGCATCAACAGGGACAGCGGCTGCAGGTGCCGGCGGGCCATGTCGATTTCCCGTTGCAGGGTCTGGTCCATGGCGATGCGGTTGCCGGTTTCGGTCAGCGGGTCGCGCAGGGCGCTGCGGGTTGCCGCGCGGTAGAGCAGGGCGTTGCGCATCGGGTAGAGCAGGGTGGCCAGCAATGATTCCAGGTTGGCCAGCTCGTCATCGACGAAGCGCTGGTTGCGCCGAAACACCAGTTCACCGAGGTGCTCGCCGTCGTGGCTGAGGGCATAGCTCACCGAATGGTGACCGCGATGGCCATATTCCAGGCGCAGGTCGCTGGCTTCGTGACGGTATTGCAGGGCGTCCAGCGGTACCAGGCGTTGGATTTCGCGGAAGAACAACGCAAGGATGTGCTCCGGCTCCAGGCTGGTTTGCAACTGCATGCCCAATTGGTGGCGAAGTTGGGCAACAGTGGCGGGGCGTCGCGGGAGTAAGGAAGGCTGACCAAAGCCCAGGCGTTGCAATTTGGCACTGTCGAAGTCAATTGCGTTGGTCTGGGTCGGTGTTTTCATAAGCGAATGAGCCTCTAAGCACAAAACTGTCTTACAGGCTGGGTGAGAGCGTCTTACTGTTCCTTCAGTTCCGTAGGACTGACGTACAGTCTAGCCCGGTTTGCTTGAGGGTATAACTGCCGCACGTCTTATAGCCGGGGCCGCGTTGCTGCGGGCCCCGGCATCGGGCTTATTGTTTTTGCGGGTCAAACTGCTTGTCGCGGATAAACAGCGCCGGAATCACCCCGCAGATGAAGTACGCACCGCCCATGACCAGGAACCCCACGCCGATCGAGCCATGGGACGCCAGGAAGCCAATGGCCGCCGGCGCCACTGCCGCGCCAATCCGGCCAATGTTGTAGGCCCCGCCCACCGCCGAACCGCGAAATTTCGCTTCGAAGCTTTCGGTCATGTAGGTCGCGTTCACACCGTAGGGAATGCCGTACAGGAAGCCGAACACAATCAGCATCCACAGGATGTTGTCCGGGCTCTGGAACAGCACGATCACCGGCAGGAAAATCGCCGTGCCCAGCGCGCCGACGGCGAACACCAGGCGCCGGCCGAGGCGGTCTGCCGCGAGCCCGGCGAGCACCTTGCCGAAAATCATCGCCGCGTAAGTGCCGACCATGTAGCTGGTCATCGACTTGAAGTTCATCCCCAACTCGCCTTCCAGGTAGGACGGCATCCAGTTGTTGACCCCGTAGTAGCCGAACTGCAGGAAGCCTGCGGTCAGCGCCCAGAGGATGAACATGCGGCTGGCTTTCGGGTCGCTGAAGATCAGCTTGAACATGCCGTCGGGCTTCTTCGCCGAGACGCGCTTGATGCCTTCGGCCTTTTCCCGGGCGCGTTCGGCCTGGGCCTTGAGCCAGGCTTGCGGCTCCGGCACCAGGCGCTGCATGAGTACGGCGAGGATCACCGGGATGATCGCCACGTAGAACAGCCAGCGCCAGCCGTGGTTGGGCAGGATCCAGCCGGCGAGCAGGGTGGCGACGATGTAGCCCACTGACCAACCGGCCTGCAGGGTGCCGAGCACGGTGGTGCGATAGCGGGTCGGCACGTATTCGGCCATCAGCGTGTTGCACGCGACGTACAGCGCGCCCAGCCCCAGGGAGGCGAAGAAGCGCGTGCTCGCGAACTGCCAATAGCTGTGGGTCATGCCCAGGATCGCTGTGCCGGCAGAGAACAGCACGATGCTCCAGACCACGGTTTTCACCCGGCCAAATCGGTCACAGGCCCAGCCGCCGTAAATCCCGCCGATGGCCATGCCGGCCAGGGTGAAACTGCCCAGGCTGCCGGCTTCGACGCTGGTCAGGCCGAACTCGGCCTTGAGGCTGCTGAGGCTGTAGGACAGCAGCATCAAATCTGCACCATCGATCAGCAGGCCGAGGAAGCAGAAGATGAAAACAATGATCCACAGGTTGTTTTTCGCGGGCGACAACGCGCCCGCCGAAGCGGCGACTTCCATAGCGATACCTTGTTGTAGTTGTTAGGGCACAAGTTATGGGTGTTGCGGTCATGCGGTTGGAACACGATCAAAATGTGGGAGCGGGCTTGCTCGCGAATACGGTGTGTCAGTTAATGCATCCGGTGGCTGATGTACCGCATTCGCGAGCAAGCCCGCTCCCACATTAGTTCGGTGTTGTTCCCGGGGTTAGTGCTTGGCCTCGCGAATCATGTTGCGGGCGATCACCAATTGCTGGATCTGCGTGGTGCCTTCGTACAGCCGGAACAAGCGCACATCGCGATAAAACCGCTCGATGGCGTACTCGCTCACATACCCGGCACCGCCATGAATCTGCACGCAACGGTCGGCCACGCGGCCGCACATCTCCGTGGCGAACATCTTCGAGCAGGACGCTTCGGTGCCGATGTTCAGGCCTTCGTCACGCTTGCGCGCAGCGTCCACCACCATGCAGCGGGCGGCGTAGATTTCGGCCTTGCTGTCGGCGAGCATCGCCTGAATCAGTTGAAACTCGGCAATCGGCTGGCCGAACTGCTTGCGTTCCAGGGCGTACAGCAAGGCATCGTTGAGCATGCGCTCGGCGGCCCCGACGCTGACGGCGGCAATGTGCAGGCGGCCCTTGTCGAGCACCTTCATTGCCGTCTTGAAGCCCACGCCTTCGACGCCACCGATCAACTGGTCTGCCGGCACGCGCACGTTGTCGAAAATCACGTCGCAGGTGTGGGCGCCTTTCTGGCCCATCTTGTGGTCGCGCTTGCCCAGGGACAGGCCCGGCGTATGACGCTCGACGATGAATGCACTGATGCCGGCCGAGCCCTTGATGTCCGGGTTGGTGCGGGCCATCACCGTGTAGATCCCGGCGTGGGGTGCGTTGGTGATAAAACGTTTGGTGCCGTTGATGACGTAGTGATCACCGTCGCGAACGGCGGTGGTTTTCAGCGAGGCGGCGTCGGAGCCGGAGTCCGGTTCGGTCAGGCAGAACGAGCTGAGCAGTTCGCCGCTGGCCAGCTTCGGCAGGTAGTGCTGCTTCTGCGCCTCGGTGCCGTCCAGCAGGATGCCGATGGAGCCGATGCCGTTGTTGGTGCCGAAGTAGGAGCGGAATGCCGGCGAGGTGCGCCCCAGCTCAAAGGCCACGTTGACCTCTTCTTCCATGGTCAGCCCGAGGCCGCCGTAGGCTTCGGGCAGGGTCAGGCCGAACAGGCCCAGCTCGCGGAACTGGCTGACGATATCCGCCGGGACGTCATCGGTCTCGGCCAGCTCGTTTTCCCGTGGGATCAGCGCTTCGTTGACAAACTGCTGCAGGGTTTCCAGCAACAGGTGCAGCGTTTCGGCGTCTCGGATCATGTGCATTCCTCAGCGGCCCGTTCAGCGGGCCTGTTGTCGTCAATCTGCCGAGGCCCTGCACCGATCTGTCTAGCGGGTGGCGGCCTCGATGTTGTTCACCATGTGCTTGAGACGGGGCCCGATGTCGTCCTCGAGTTTCTCCCGGGAAAGGTGAAAACTCGGTCCGCCACAGTTGAACGTCAGCAGCCCATGTTGTGCATGCAGCAGCGGTACGGCGATGGCGTTTACATCGCGGTGCCACTCACCGATCGACATGCAGTAGCCGAAATCGGTGTAATCCCGGAAGGCACGCTCCAGGCCCTTCCTGATGCCCGGCCAGTCCTCCAGATGACGCTGGCGGATGTGGTCGAGGATAAATTCCCGCTCGTTTTCCGGCATCGCTGCCAGGCAGGCGCGGCCTGCGGAACTCAAGTGCAACGGCAACCGCGTACCGACCTGGCGGCGCATGGTCATGTTGGCTTCACCCTGGACCACGTCCAGGTACACCATGTCCAGGCGGTCCCGCGTGGCCATCGCCACTGCGGCCTGGGCGTACTTGGCCATCGTCTCCATCAGTGGATGAGCCACGGCCCGCACCGACAGGTTCGACAGCATGGCGTAACCGAACGCCATCACCCCTACATCCAGCTGATACCGGCCCGACTGCGGCAGGTGCTTGAGATAGCCCAAGCGGGTCAGCGTGTGGGTCATCCGCGTAATCGTCGGCTTTGGCAGCCCGGTCTTGCGCGCCAGCTCCTGGTTACCCAGCACGCTTTCGCTGGGGGTGAAGCAGCGCAGCAGTTCCAGGCCTCGGGCCAGGGCGGTGACGAACTGGCGGTCCTTGTCTTCCTCCTCGTCGGCGTTCATCGGGTCGAGCAGCAAGTGCTCGAACCCGTGGTTGCCGGCCGGTGTTTCGGGTGTGTTCGGGTCCAGGTTTCGACGGCGCATGTTAGTCCCCCTTTTTTTAGAAAATCAACAAAACAAAATTGTATTCCGCAGAGCGAAACTAAGCAACTTCGCGGGTGATTGTCTTTTTGTTTAATAAAAGCCGTCTAAACAAAGAGTTATAGCCCGATTTACCGGGCGCTCAGGTTTTTACGTTTACATCACGATGGGTCGGTCCTTATGATTATCGCTAAATACGGAATGTTGTTTCGCATAGCGAAACTGTCGATATCCGAACTAACAAGAACATTGCAGCAGGAGAATCTGTGGCCAGCCTCGACCAACCCGTAGTGCACCTCGACGTCCAGGACAATGGCGTCGCCGTGGTACGCATCCACCGCCCCGAAGTGAAAAACGCCTTGAACGCCCAGGTCCGCGAGGAGCTGGCCGAGCATTTTCGTGCCCTGGCCAAGCGCCGTGATGTGCGCGCCATCGTGCTCACCGGCGGCGATCAGTTCTTCGTGGCCGGTGCCGACATCAAGGAGTTCGCCAGTGCCAGCCCGATCGAGATGTATCGCCGGCACACCGAATACCTGTGGGAAGCCATCAGCCGCTGCCCGAAGCCGGTGATCGCCGCAGTGAATGGTTTTGCCCTGGGCGGCGGGTGTGAGCTGGCCATGCATTGCGACCTGATCGTCGCCGGGGAATCGGCGCGGTTCGCCCAGCCCGAGGTCAAGCTGGGCCTGATGCCGGGCGCCGGGGGCACCCAGCGCCTGGTGCGCGCCGTGGGCAAGTTCCAGGCCATGCGCATCGCGTTGACCGGCTGCATGGTCAAGGCGCCGGAAGCCCTGGCCATGGGCATGCTCAGCGAGGTGGTGGCGGATGACCAGACCATCCCCCGCGCCCTGGAGCTGGCGGCGCAGATTGCCGCCTTGCCGCCGCTGGCGGTGGAACAGATCAAGGAAGTGATGCTCGCCGGTGCCGACCTGCCGCTGGAAAGCGCGCTGGTGTTGGAGCGCAAGGCGTTTCAACTGCTGTTCGATTCGGCAGACCAGAAGGAGGGCGCCGCGGCGTTCTTCGAAAAACGCACCGCGAACTACCTGGGGGAATGACGATGACGGATTCAATCAAGATCATGGGCCTGGTAGGCACCGGCGTGATGGGCGCCGGGATTGCACAGATTGCCGCCCAGGCCGGTGTGTTGGTGCGCTTGTTCGACGCCCGCGACGGTGCGGCGCAGGCTGCCCGGGACAGCCTCGGCACCACGCTTTCCAGGCTGGCCGCCAAGGGCAAGATCACCCCGGCGGCGGTGGACGCCGCGCTGGAAAACCTGCAAGTGGCCGCCACCATCGGGGCGTTGCACGATTGCAACCTGGTGGTGGAAGCCATTGTCGAAAACCTCGACGCCAAGCGCGGCCTGTTGCAGCAACTCGAAGGTGTGGTCAGCGCGGAGTGCATCCTCGCTACCAACACCTCATCGCTGTCGGTCACGGCCATCGCCACCGGCTGCCAACACCCTGAACGGGTGGCCGGGCTGCACTTCTTTAACCCGGTGCCGTTGATGCGCGTCGTCGAGGTGATCGACGGCCTGGCCACCGCGCCGAAGGTCGGCGATGACCTGCTGGCCTTCGTCGCCCGCACCGGCCATCGCGGTGTGCGCGCCAAGGACACCCCGGGTTTTATCGTCAACCACGCCGGCCGTGCGTACGGCACCGAAGCCTTGAAGATGCTCGATGAAGGCGTTGCCGAGCGCGGCGATATCGACCGCATCCTGCGTGAAGGCGCAGGGTTTCGCATGGGCCCGCTGGAACTGCTGGACCTCACCGGGCTCGACGTGTCCCACCCGGTGATGGAGTCGATCTACAACCAGTTCTATCAAGACCCGCGCTACAAACCGTCGCCCCTGACCCGCCAGATGCTGGTGGGCGGGCGCTTCGGGCGCAAAAGCGGGCAGGGCTTCTACCGCTATGAAAATGGCCAGGTGGTCGACGGCCCGCAGCCGCAACCGGTGCCTTCTATCAAGCCATTCCCGCCGGTGTGGATCGCCACCGAAAACGCCGATGACTACGAGCGCCTCAGCGCCCTGGTGATCGAGTTGGGCGCGCACCTGGAAAGCGCGGCGCAGCCATCGCCAGAAGCGTTGTGCCTTTTGGCGCCTTACGGCCTCGACGCCACCTCGGCCAGCGAACGCTTCCACACCGACCCGGCGCGCACCCTGTGCATCGACCTGCTGACCGACCTGTCGCGCCATCGCACCCTGATGCAAACCCCGCTGACGTCCAGCGCCAGCCGCGACGCCGCCCACGCGCTGCTCGCCAATGACGGTGTAGGCGTGACGGTGATCAGCGACAGCGTCGGCTTCGTCGCTCAGCGCACCCTGGCGATGGTGGTCAACCTGGCCTGCGACATTGCCCAGCAACGCATCGCCAGCGTCGACGATATCGACCAGGCGGTGCAGCTCGGCCTGGGTTACCCACAAGGCCCACTGGCCTGGGGCGATGCCCTTGGGCCACGGCGCATCCTCACGATTTTGCAGCGCATGAGCGAACTCACCCACGACCCACGTTATCGCCCCAGCCCCTGGCTGCGGCGGCGTGCGGTGCTGGGGATTTCCCTGCGTCATGAAGAGCCGGCAGTCGGCTGATTTCGATTCATCACAGGACAAGAATAATGGGTGCATTGACAGGTTTGCGGGTGCTGGACTTAAGCCGGGTATTGGCCGGGCCCTGGTGTGGCCAGGTGTTGGCTGACCTGGGCGCGGAAGTGATCAAGATCGAACGGCCGCAAAGTGGTGACGATACCCGGGGTTGGGGCCCGCCGTGGATGAAGACCGACACTGGTGAATCGTCCGGGCAGGCGTCGTATTACCAGTCCACCAACCGCGGCAAACTCTCGGTGGCCATCGACCTCGCCACCAGCGAAGGCCAGGAACTGGTGCGGGCGCTGGCGGCCAGTTCCGACGTACTGATCGAAAACTACAAGGCCGGTTCCCTGGCCCGTTATGGCCTGGACTACGCGACCCTGGCCGAGATCAATCCTCGGCTGGTGTACTGCTCCATCACCGGTTTCGGCCAGACCGGCCCGCGTGCCGAAGAGCCCGGCTATGACTTCATCATCCAGGGCATCGGCGGCCTGATGAGCATCACCGGCGAGCGCGACGACCTGCCCGGCGGCGGCCCGCAAAAAGTCGGCGTGGCGTTCTCCGACCTGATGACCGGCCTGTATTCAACCGTCGCGATCCAGGCCGCTCTGCTCAGCCGCGAACGCACCGGCGTCGGCCAACACATCGACATGGCCCTGCTGGACGTGCAAGTGGCAACCCTGGCCAACCAGAGCATGAACTACCTGGCCTCGGGCAAGGTACCGCAGCGCTACGGCAACGCCCACGCCAACATCGTGCCGTACCAGGTGTTCCGCGCCGCAGACCGCGACTTCATCATTGCCTGCGGCAACGACAGCCAGTTTATTGCGCTGTGCCACAGCATTGGTTTGCCACACCTGCCGCAAGACCCGCGCTTTCGGCGCAATGCCGATCGGGTCGCGCATCGGGCAGAGATTGTCGAGCTGTTGTCGGCGCACTTCCTGGGGCGTACGGCGGACGAGTGGGTGGCGAGCATTCACGCGTCGAAAGTGCCGGTGGGCGCGATCAATAACATCGCTCAATCCCTGGAAGAACCGCAGGTGATTGCCCGTGGGTTGATGGTGAAAATCCCGCATCCCAAGAATCCGGAGTTCGAGATGGTCGGCAGCCCGATCAAGATGTCGGGCACGCCGGTGGAGTATGTAAGGCCGGCGCCGATGTTGGGACAGCACACCGATGAAGTGCTGGGTGAGCGGCTGGGGTTGTCGGCAGAACAGCTGGGGCAGCTCAAGGCGGGTGGGGTGATCGAGCAGTTGGATTGAACAATGGCGGCCGCGACGGCCGCCATCCACCGTGCTGACTATTTAGCGAGCGACTTCTTTAAGGTAGGTATTTCGGGCAGCAACGGCAGTCGGCGTGAAGTCCGTAAATACACCATCAACACCCGCCCGGAAAAAGGCCATGTATTCGGCCGCGGGGTCGCCCTTGTAGGCACCCGCCAGGTATTTGGCTTCGTTGCGGAAGGTGAAGATATGGACGAACAGCCCGGCCTTGTGCGCATCGCTGATCAGGCTGGTGGGCTTGAAGGTGTCGACCTCGGGCAATCCGGGGTTTGGCGCTGAAGTGGCGGTCAGCGACATCGCTTGTGGCTTCCACGGGCCGATGCCGTCGGCGTAGGTCTTGACCTCGGCCAACCCGGCCGGTGTCAGCAGCGCACCAAACGAGCGTGGGTCGCCCGCGACCGTCCAGCTATAAGGGCGGCCGCTGACGAAGGTGTTGGGTTTGTCGGTGATGAAAATGGTTTCGCCGGTCTTGAAGTTCACCCCGTTCCCATCCACCAGTTGAACAGCCCTGGCTTGCAGGCCGATAGAGCGTAGGTATTTCAGGCTGTTGGGGTCAAAGCTCTGCACAAACACCGGCGCGTCTTTGCGATTGAGGTTGTTGTCTTTCAGGGTCTTGAGAAACGCGGCTTCGAACGGATGACTGCCCGGCGCGCCGCACCCATTGGCAATGGCCTGGGCGTTGTTCCAGATCGGGTTCTTGCTTTCGGGGTAGGTCGTGATCACCCGGCCGGTGGCGGCGCTTTTGGCTTTGGCAATGTCGATCACTTCCTGGAAGCTCAGGATCGGCAACTTGCCATTGAGTTCGGTCGGGCGTTCGTCCCGGGCATCGTAGGTTGTGCCGCCGATCCATTGCTTGAGTTCGGCCAGGGTGAAATCGCTGATAGACCAGTCATTGGTATGGTCTTCGCCATCTACGATCAAGGACTTCAGCACGGATTTTGGATCGTTGGGGTTGGTCAAGTCGCTCAGGTACTGGGCCGGGCCATTTTCTGCGGTTGCGGGATACCGGACATTGACCAGCACACCTGGAACCGTGCGCTTGCGGCGTGCAACCTCATGGTTGGTCTTCGCGACGTCGCTGATGTTGGTGTTGTCGCTCAACCAGGGATTGTGTCGGGCCACCAGTACACAGTCCTTGGTCATGTGCAGGTCCAGCTCCAGCGAATCCGCCCCCGCATCGGCCGCATGTTCATACGAGGCCCGGGTTTCTTCCGGGTACAGCCCCGGCAGGCCGCGATGGCCGATCACCAGGGGCGGTGCACCGTCGAGGGTCTTGAACGAAGCAGAGGCGACCGGTGCACTCTTGGTCACACTGTCACACGCGCTCACCGTCAGGGCGCATCCGATAACGATAAAACGGGCGAGCAGGGTTTTTACCGCAGGCGGGCCTGAGCGAGTGTGCATATGTTGTCCTTCAAGAGGAGGGTAGGAGCGGGTTATCTGCGGATGTTGGCGTTGGCGTATGACAGCGTTGTGACAAGTGTGGAGATGATGATTTCCGGGCGCGGCGCAATCTGGGGTACACAAAATCTCACTGAACGCTTGACTTCTCCTTTTCAATCAGTAACATACGGCGAATTCCGCGATAGCTCAGTTGGTAGAGCAAATGACTGTTAATCATTGGGTCCCTGGTTCGAGTCCAGGTCGTGGAGCCAGATAGTAAAAAAGCCTGCAGCGATGCAGGCTTTTTTTTGCCTGGAATTTGACCCGACCACTCGATTCAGGCGTGTCCTCGAAACAGACGGTATTCGTCGGGCATACAGACTGCACAAGGACGATATCCAGCCGCGATAGCAGTGAATTCATCGAGAAAAAACACGCGATTTTTCACATAGCCGCCGCGCGCAATCGCTTGCAGTGCCGCACGGCAGTCGAGCTTTCCATAGAGCCTGCTACGACGGTGCCCGCCCAGCGTTCCCGGCTCGGGGCTTGGGAAAGGTTCTGCGTCTGCGCCCATCAGTATCCATGCGGTTTTTTCAGCCATCGCCTGTACTCCTGCCGTAACGGCCCGCGCTTGCGTCCCTATGTATCGCCTTTCATATTGGGTAGCACACCCGGTTTCTTGCTTTTTTTATCGCTCAAAGACAGTCAAAGTCGGGCACCCTACGCGTTATCCATCACTGATTTCCGACAGGAGTCGAACATGCCAACACTTCCCCAAACGTCCACCGACCCCTACCTATGGCTTGAAGACATCGACAGCACTCGTTCACTGGACTGGGTACAAGCCCAAAACCTCAAGACCGAAGACCGGCTCGCCCGCTCCGACAGCTTCAAGCAAATCAAGGCCGACGTGCTGGAGATGCTGGACTCGGACAGTAACATCCCCCAGGTCAACAAGGTCGGTGCTTATTACTACAACTTCTGGACGGACGCCGCTCACCCGCGCGGCCTGTGGCGTCGTACCACCCCGGCGGAGTACCGCAAGGCGCAACCTGCCTGGGAAACGCTGCTGGACCTGGATGCACTGAACGCCGCCGAAGGCGAAAACTGGGTGTGGCACGGTGCTGATTACTTGCGCCCGGATTACCAGCGCTGCCTACTGGAGTTGTCGCGTGGTGGGGCTGATGCGGGTGTCATCCGCGAGTTTGATCTGGCCAGCAAGACCTGGGTCGAAGACGGCTTCCAGTTGCCGGAGTCCAAGGGCGGCCTGGGCTGGATCGACCGTGACAACGTGTATGTCTTCACCGATTTTGGCGAAGGCTCGATGACCCGCTCCGGCTACCCGCGCATCGCCAAGCAGTGGCAGCGCGGAACGCCGCTGAGTGCCGCCCGTGTTGTCTACGAAGGCACGCTGGATGATATGTACATCGCGGCGATGCACGACGACACGCCCGGCTATGAGCGTGACTTCGTCAGCCGTACGCTGGCGTTCTACAACAACGAGCTGTACCTGCGGGGCAACGATGGCCAGTTGAGCAAAATCGACGCGCCGAACTCGGCTGAAAAGTCGGTGCATAAAGACTGGCTGCTGCTGGAGTTACGCGAGGACTGGGCGCTGGATGAAGTGTTTGTCTCGGGCTCCTTGCTGGCGATCAACGTTGATCGCTTTATGGCAGGCCAGCGGGATTTCGAGGTGTTGTTCACGCCCACGGACAGCACCTCGCTGACAGGGTTTACCTGGACCCTGAATCACCTGGTGCTGAACGTGCTCGATCACGTCAAGAGTCGCCTCAGCGTGCTCACGCCCGGCGCGAACGGATGGCAGCACAGCCCGTTCACGGGGGCGCCCGGCATGGGCACGGTGTATGCCCGCGCAGTGGACAGCGACGACAGTGATGCCGTCTGGCTGGTGACCACCGATTACCTGACGCCGACCACCCTGGCGCTGGCCGAGATCGGTCAGGCGCCCGAGGTGCTGAAAACCCTGCCGGCATTTTTCGACTCAAGCCAGCACGTGATCGAGCAGCAGTTCGCGGTCTCCAGGGATGGCACCCGTGTGCCGTATTTCATGGTGCGCGGCAAGGACTTGCAACTCGATGGCACGGCGCCGACCTTGCTCTATGGCTACGGCGGTTTCGAGGTCTCCCTGACGCCGAATTACTCCGGTGAAGTAGGCCGCGCCTGGCTCTCGAAAGGTGGCGTGTACGTGGTTGCCAACATTCGCGGTGGCGGTGAATACGGCCCGCGCTGGCACCAGGCGGCACTCAAGCAGAACCGTGGGCGGGCCTATGAAGATTTCGCGGCGGTGGCCCGGGACCTGATCGCTCGCGGGATCACTTCACCCCTCCACCTGGGCGCGGAGGGCGGCAGTAACGGCGGCCTGTTGACCGGCAATATGCTCACCCAATACCCGGAGCTGTTCGGTGCAATCGTGTCCCAGGTGCCTTTGCTCGATATGCAGCGCTACCACCACTTGCTGGCCGGGGCGTCGTGGATGGAGGAATACGGCAACCCGGACGAGCCCGAAGAGTGGGCCTACATCCAGACGTTTTCGCCGTACCACCTGTTTGACCCGGCGAAGACCTACCCACCGGTGTTTTTCCTGACCTCCACCCGCGACGACCGTGTGCACCCGGCCCACGCCCGCAAGCTGGCGGCGAAGATGATCGAGGCCGGCAAGGACGTGACGTATTACGAAAACATCGAGGGCGGGCACGGCGGGGCGGCGGACAACGCGCAGGCTGCGCACATGAGTGCGCTGGTCTACCGCTTCTTGTGGGAGAAGCTGAGCGTCAGCCGGGACTAATCGGCACCGGCGGTGACCAGGTTGCGCGTCAACCACTCACTGAAGCACCGTGCCAGCGGGTTGTTCTCGCTGTCGCGGTGGGTCAGCAAGGCCCAGTTGGGCCCGCGAATGGTTGCCTCTACCAGCGGTTGCAGCAACCCGTCTTCCAATGCCTGTCGGCTCAATAACTGGCTGACCAGCGCAATCCCCAACCCGGTACACGCCGCCTCCAGCAACAGCCCGGGGTCGGAGAAATTCAGCCCCTGATCCTTTTGCCCCACATCAATCCCGGCCTCCACCGCCCAATGGCTCCAATCCATCTCCCGTTCGCCGTGCAGGGTGGTGCGCTCCTCCCTGGGCAGTGCCAGCACGCGTGGGTTGCACGCGGGAAACAGGCGGTCGGCATGCAGCACCTTGAAGCTGCATTCGGCCTGGGAGCTGATGTCGTCGCGCACGGCCAGGTCGATGGTCTGGCTGGCCATGTCCGGGACTTCGTCGGTGCTGAAAATCCACAGGTCCACTTCCGGGTGCTGGCGGCGGAAATCCTCCAGGCGCGGCAGCAGCCAGTGGCGGGCGAAGGTCGGCGTGGTGTTGAGCACCAACTGGTTGGGCTTGCGGTACTGCCCCAGGCGACGAACGCCCACGGCCAATTGCTGCAATAGAGCCTGGGTGGTGCTGAGGAAGTCGTGCCCGGCATCCGTCAGGCTGACGCTGCGCCCACTGCGGAAAAACAGCGGTTGCTCCAGGTACGCCTCAAGGCTGCGAATTTGCTGGCTGATGGCCGATTGAGTGAGGTGCAGCTCCTCGGCGGCCTTGTGGAAACTGCCCAGCCGGGCGGCGGCTTCGAAGCCGCGAAGGGTGCCGAGCGGCGGCCAATGGTTAAGCATGCTGATAAGTTCCTCTAATCAGTTTTCCACAAAATCCATCGTTTGTTAGCCCGTTTTTACAGCCGTAGCATGCATGCCAAGACCTCACAGGCAGTTTTCATTGAACACAATGACTTAACTCAAAGGTATTTGTCATGCAGCAGAATGAAATTCAAAACGGTGGCGGGTGGATGCCGGCGGAGTGGGCCAGGCATGCCGCGACGTGGATGGTCTGGCCGCATAACCAGGCGCTGTGGGAGTCCGGCTGGGGCGTTACATTGGCGCTGGTGCAGGAGGACTTTGCCCGTGTCGCCAATGCGATTGCGCGGTTCGAACCGGTGAAAATGATCGTCGATCCTTCGGCTGTGGCCAGCGCCAGGGCGTTGTGCGGGCCAAACATCGCACTGATCGAACTGGCGGTGAATGACAGTTGGTGTCGCGATTCCGGCCCGAGTTTTGTGTGCCATCCGCAACACGGGCTCGCCGGTGTGAGCTGGCGTTTCAACGCGTGGGGCGGCAAGTCGGCCCATGACCTGGATGAAGGCCTGGCGCGCCGTGTGCTCAATCACCTGGGCGTGGAGTGCCTGGGCACACCGTTGAGCAACGAAGGCGGCGCCATTCATGTGGACGGCGAGGGCACGTTGATCACCACCGAATCGGTGTTGCTCAACCCCAATCGTAATCCGGGGGTGACCAAGGCCGAGATCGAGGAGGTTTTCACCCGCCTGCTGGGCGTGAAAAAAACCATCTGGCTGCCAGGTGACCCCGACCACGTGACCGGCGACATGACCGACGGCCATGTCGATGGCGTGTGCGCATTTGCCCGTCCGGGCGTGTTGCTGGTGGATGCCACCCATGACTCCCATTCGGTGTACACCGAGGTGGTGCGGGAAAATCGTCGGGCTCTGGCGTTGGCCACCGACGCCCGAGGCCGTCGCTTCGAGATGATCGAACTGTATGAAGCCACCGATGCGGTGGACACCGAGGCTGAAGTGTTTTGCGCCTCCTACACCAACTTCTACATCGCCAACCACGCGATCATCATGCCCGCCTATGGCATTGACGCCGACCAGGTCGCCGCCGATGTCCTGGCCCGTGCGTTCCCGGGGCGCGTGGTGGTGCCGGTGCGCATCAATCACCTGGCCCATGGCGGCGGCGGGGTGCATTGCATCACCCAACAGCAACCCGCCTGGCCGGTGAAGGGGTGATGCCATGTCAGTGCTGAAGATTGCTGTCACACAAATGCCCTGCACCTGGGACCTGTCCGCGAACCTCGATCTGGCCGAGCAATTGGTGCGTGACGCGGCCAGGCAGGGCGCCCAGGTGATCCTGCTGCAAGAGCTGTTTGCCACGCCGTACTTTTGCATCGAGCAGCATCACAAACACCTGGCGCTGGCGCAGGAATACCGACACAGCGCGGTGCTCAAACGCTTCGCTGCCCTGGCTCGGGAGTTGGGCGTGGTGCTGCCCCTCAGTTGGTTCGAAAAGGCCGGCAACGCCTGCTTCAACTCCCTGAGCGTGGCTGATGCGGACGGGCAACTGCTGGGGGTGTATCGCAAGACTCATATCCCCAACGCCATCGGCTATCAGGAGAAGGAATACTTCAGCCCCGGCGATACCGGCTTTCGGGTCTGGGACACGGCGTTCGGGCGCATCGGCCTGGGCATCTGCTGGGATCAGTGGTTCCCCGAAACCGCGCGCTGCCTGGCGCTGATGGGGGCTGAAGTGTTGCTGTTTCCCACGGCGATCGGCTCTGAACCCGGCTGCGCGACCCTGGACTCCCGGGACCATTGGCAGATGACCATGCGCGGACATGCCGCCGCCAACCTGGTGCCGGTGGTCGCTGCCAACCGTGTCGGCCGCGAAGTGGCGACCACCGACCCGGCCTTGCAGATGGACTTCTACGGCTCGTCCTTTATCTGCAATCACAAGGGCAAGTTGCTTGCCGAAGCGGACCGCGACAGCACCGGCGTGCTGCTGCACAGCCTCGACCTGGCGGCGATGCGCGAGGACCGCCTGACCTGGGGCATCTACCGTGACCGTCGCCCGGAAATGTATGGCGGGTTGTTGAGTCTGGATGGTCATCACACCCACCGAGGGCTTTGACATGAAGATTATCTGTACGCTGTTGCTTGGCTCCCTGGTGCTGGCGTCGTCCCTGCACGCCGAAGAAAAAACCCTGAAGCTCTACAACTGGGCCGATTACTTTGCCGAGGACACGCTGTCGCGGTTCACCGCCGAAACCGGGATCCAGGTGATCTACGATGTGATGGACGGCAGCGAAACCCTGGAGGCCAAGCTGATGGCCGGTGGCAGCGGTTATGACCTGATTTTCCCTGGCGACACCGTGGGCGAACGGCTGATGCGCGCAGGCAGCCTGCAGCCGCTGGATCAGTCCAGGCTCACCGCCCTGAGCGACATCGAGCCCGGGCTGCAGATGCTGCGCACGCACTACACCTACTCGAACAACGCCACGGTTCCTTACACCTGGGGCACCATCGGCCTGACCTACAACACCGAGCAGATCAAACAGCGCATGCCGGACGCGCCGGTCAACAGCCTCGACCTGTTGTTCAAGCCGGAGCTTGCCGCCAAGTTCGCCGACTGCGGGATTTCCCTGATCGACTCACCGGATGAAGTGCTGGCGGTGGCCCTCAATTACCTGGGGCGTGACCCGCGCAGCGCCAAGCCGGCAGACCTGGCCGCCGCCAGCGAGCTGTTGCTCAAGCTGCGACCCTACATCCGCAAGTTCCAGTCGCAGCCGGTGACCGACCTGGTGAACGGCAACCTGTGCCTGTCCCTCGGCTACAGCGGCGACATGACCCAGGCGCAACGGGCGGCGGACGCAGCCGGAAAAAAGGTCACGTTCGACTATCACATCCCCCGCGAGGGCACCACGGTGTGGATGGACACGATGGCAATCCCCGTCGATGCCCGGCATCCGGAGTACGCCTACGCGTTCATCAATTTCGTGATGCGCCCGCAGAACATGGCCGCCATCAGCAACTTCACCGGCTACCCCACCGCGAACGCCAAGGCGCGTCCCGAGGTGGATCCGGCGATGCGCAACAACCCGCAGATCTACCCGGATGAGGCCACGTTTGAACGGCTGATCCCGGGAAAAGACATCCCCCAGGCGGACATGCGTGCACGCATGCGCGTATGGACCAAATTCAAGACCGCTACCGTCCAATGATCCCACTTCCAGAGGTACCCATGGCAACACGTCGCGAATTCATCAAACAGGTATCGGTGGTCGCCACCCTGGGCGCTGCCGTGTCCGTCGGGCTGGGCTCGCGCTGGGCCCAGGCCGCCACCCAGGGCCACTGGTTCATGCCCGACGAAGGCGAAAAACATCAGCAGGCGTTCATTGCCTTTGGCGCGCAGGAGGCCATTCACGAGGACTTTACGCCCGACGTGCAAGCAGCCCTGGGCCGGATCGCCCGCGCCATCGCCCGTTACGAGCCGGTGACCGTGTTCTGTCGGGAAGCGGAGCGAGCGCTGGCTGAAGAAAAATGCGGCACCCGCAACACCACGTTTGTGGTCACCGAGCTGGATGACATCTGGATGCGCGACACCGGTGCCAATTTTGTCATCGATGGCCAGGGCGGGCTGGGCGCCGTGGATTTCAATTTCAACGGGTGGGGCAACAAACAGCAGCACGCCGAGGATGCGCAGGTGGCTGCCCTGGTCACCGAAGTCGCCGAGGCCCGGCCGATTCGCAGCGAACTGGTGGGCGAGGGCGGGGCTATCGAGGTGGATGGCCACGGCACCGGGATCATGACCGAGAGCAGCTGGATCAATGGCAACCGCAACCCCGGCTGGAGCAAGGCCGAGGTGGAAGCCGAGCTGAAGGCACGCCTGGGCCTGCGCAAGATCATCTGGCTGCCGGGCATCAAAGGCCAGGACATCACCGATGCCCACGTGGATTTTTATGCGCGTTTCGTCAAGCCGGGCGTGGTGATTGCCAACCTCGACACCGACCCCGAGTCCTATGATCACAAGGTCACGCTGGCGCACCTGGACATTCTCAAGCAGGCCACCGACGCAGACGGTCGGCCGCTGCAGGTGCACACCGTGTCGCCGCCGCTTAATCCGCGCAAGAGCCGTTTCAACCGGAACAATCCGGATTTTGCGCCGGGCTATATCAACTACTTTGTCATCAATGGGGCAGTGATTGCGCCCGAGTTCGGCGACAAGGTGGCCGACGCAAAAGCCTTTGAATTACTGTCCAGGCTCTACCCTGAGCGCGAGGTGGTGCAGCTCGATATCGATGCGATTGCGGCGGGTGGCGGCGGGATTCATTGTGTGACCAGTCACCAGCCGGCGGTTTAGGCGGGGGCGCGCAATGCCCGCTTCAGTTGACCGTATGCCTCGACCAACTGTGCCTGGGTAAAGCCCAGGTTCCTGCCGCTGGGGTTAGGCAAAACCCACACGCGGGAATGTCCGAGAGCATGCGGCTGCAACCCCCACGCAATGTCCCGCTGCCCGCTCAACGCGCTGTACGCCGCCTTCCCCAGAAACGCGACAAACCGTGGCGCATAACGGGTGATCTTGCTTTCAAAACGCGCTGCCGCCGCCTTGAATTCATCCGCCGACAACTGATCCGCCCGGGCCGTAGGCCGCTCCACCACCGTGGTCAGCCCGCACTGATAATGCAGGATCGTGCGGTCGTTTTCCGGCTGCACTTCATGGGGCGTAAACCCGGCCAGGTGCAGGGTGCGCCAGAACCGGTTGCTCCTGCCCATGAAGTGATGCCCGGTGGCGGCGGCCTTCAGTCCCGGGTTTATCCCGCAAAAAATCACGGCGAGATTTTCGGCCAGAATATCGTCCAGCCCTTCCTTCATCCGCAGATGACCTGCACGGCACTGCGCGCGAGTGCGATCAGCTCGGCGTGAGGTTTGCCCGCCCGAGCGCGAATCGACAGGCTGTGCACCAAAGAGGCGGCGAGCACGGCGACGGCTGCCGGGTCTGCACCGCCTTTCAATTCACCGGCCTCGATGGCCGTGCGCAAACGGGTTTCGAGATGGGCGTCGAGGGCGCCGAGGCGCTGCAACAGCACGGCGCGAATCTCGGCGTCCTCGACCGCTTCGGTGGTGGCGGTGCCGATGATAAAGCAGCCCCGTGGCTCGCCGTCCCCCGAAAAGTAGATCGACAACTGGCCTTCATACAGGCGCATCAGTGCGTCGGCCAAGCTCAGGCTCGGATCGTCCAGCGCCTCGTCGATGGCGGCTGACGCGAGGCCCCAATACTGCTCGAGCGCCTTGAGGTAGATCGCGTGTTTGTCGCCGAACGCCGCGTACAGGCTCGGCCGGTTCATCCCGGCGGCGGTGGCGATGCCGTCCAGTGAGGTGCCGGAATACCCCGTACTCCAGAACACCCCGAGGGCTTTTTGCAGCGCCGTTTCAGGGTCGTAGGCGCGCGGGCGGCCGCGGCCTTTTGCCTCTGTGATCTTTTTTTGTTCCATGACGTACAAAAATCCTTGAGTAGAGGTGGGTGGGTCGATATTCTTACATCATCGCACAAAATTAAAGCCTCAGAAATCCCGGGCTCAGTAAAGGTGATTCGATCATGAGCAAAGCGTTGGAAAACACGACCCGCACACCCTGGCGTTCACTGTTGATGGTGGGCTTTCCGGTACTCGTGGCCGCGGCGGGGTATGTGTACTACCTGAAGGATGCGCCGTACGTATCCACCGATAACGCCTATGCACGGGTGGCGAAGGCGTCGGTCAATGCGCGGGTGTCCGGGCAGGTGGTCGAGATCGCCGTGGAAGACAACCAGGCGGTGCACAAAGGGCAGGTGCTGTTGCGGATCAACCCCGAGCCGTTCCAGGTGGCGGTTGACCGTGCTCAGGCCCAATTGAGCGTGGCGCGCTTGCGCATTGAAGGCCTCAAGGCCAGCTACCGGCAACAGCAGGCGGAACTGCAAGCGGCCAGGGAGTCGGCGGGCTTCGACCAGAAGGAATTCGCCCGTAAAAAGGCCCTGGTGGCTACCGAGTTCGTGTCTCAGGCCGTGTTTGAACGAGCGGACACCGACTTGAAAGTCGCCCGGCAACGCGTCGCGTCCATCGAGCAGCAGCTCGCCAATACGGTAGTGGCCTTGAACGGCGATCCAGACATTGAAATCGACCGCCATCCCGCGATTCGCGAGGCCCAGGCGCAGCTCGATGAAGCGCAACTCTACCTTTCGTACGCGACGGTGTATGCGCCCGACGATGGCGTCGTCGCCAAGGTGGAGGACGTGCAGGTCGGTGACTACCTGAACAGCGGCGCGCCGGCCTTCGCCTTGCTGTCGCCCCGTCGCACCTGGGTTGAAGCCAACTTCCGCGAAACCCAGATGACCCATATGCGGGCCGGCCAGCAGGCAACCATCAGGCTCGACACGTACCCGGACCATCCCTTCAAGGCCCACATCACCAGCCTGAGCCCGGGCGCCGGCGCCGACTTCGCCTTGCTGCCGCCGGAGAACGCCACCGGCAACTGGGTCAAGGTGGTCCAGCGGGTGCCTGTGCGCCTGGAACTGGATGACGCCAGCGCCGACTTGCCGCTGTTCTCCGGCACCAGCGCCACCGTAACCGTTGATACCAGGACCGGCCCATGAACAGCGCACGCACCCTCAGGTTCACGGCGTTGCTGGTGACTTGGCTGCAGGCGGTCAACGTGTCGCTGCCGAACTCGGCCCTCAGGTTTATCCAGGGCAGTTTGTCGATGACGGACGATGAGGCGGGGTGGATCTTCACCTCGTACCTGGCCGCCAGCGCGATCACCTTGCCGGTGGCCCAGTGGCTCGCCGCGCGCTTCGGTGTGAAGGCGGTTTACCAGGCGGCGATAGCGATCTTCGCCGTCGGATTGCTGCTCGCGACCGGGGCAACCACCTCGCTGCAATTCGTCGGCGCCCGGATAATCCAGGGGCCGCCAGCGGCGTATTGGCACCGCTGTCGATGGCCATCGCCCTGGAGACATTGGCCGCGCAAAAGCGGCCAACATTCGGCCCGCTGTGGACGGCCATCGGGCTGCTGGGCATCGTCAGCGGCCCGGCGATTGGCGGCTGGATCAGCGAGCATTTCGGCTGGCGCTGGATGTTTTACGCCAGCCTGCCGCTGTTGGCCTACGCCGTATTGATCGTGGCGTTGTTGCAACCCGAGAAGAAAGCCAACAGCGCGCCGGCCTTTGATTTTGCAGGTTTCGCCAGCTTTACCCTCGGCGTGATCGGCCTGCAAATGCTCCTCGACCGGGGCCAGCGCCTGGAGTGGTTCGACTCGCCCGAAATCTGGCTGGAAGCGGCCGCCAGCGCCCTGGGGTTTTACCTGTTCGCCGCGCACCGATTCACGTCCAGTACGCACTTCATCAGCAAGGGGTTATTGCGCGACCGCAACTTCGTGCTGTCGACCATCATCTTCTTCGCGGTCGGTTTCGTGCTGCTGCCGACCATGGCGATGACCTCGCCGATGCTGGACGAACTGCTCGGCTTCCCGCCGGACACCACAGGCTTCCTCACCATCCCCCGTGGCGTGGGTCTGCTGGGTGCGTTCTGGCTGATGAACCGCGTGCCCGCGCACCTGGATGGCCGCCCGTTCGTGGTCGCCGGTATCGCCGTGGTGATCTACGCCAACCACTCGATGCTCGGTTATTCGCCGTTGATGGATGGCTGGCCGGTGGCGCTGGCCGGCGCGATCCAGGGGGCGGGCCTGGGCCTGCTGATGCCGGCACTTTCCCGGGTGGCGTTCAGCACCCTCGCACCCACATTGCGCCCCGAAGGCAGCGGGCTGTTCAACCTGTCCCGGGTCTACGGCAGCACCCTCGGCGTGGCGGTGGTGCAGTGGTTCTTCTTCAACAATACCCAGGCGATGCACGTGGCGCTGGCCAGCCATCTGACTGTGCAGGCGGTTCCGGCATCGACGTCCCTGGCCGGGTTCGGTGCGCTCAACGAAGCCATCACCGGCCAGGCCGCCTTCATCGCGGTGCTCGGCCAATTCAAGATTCTGCTGTGGGCGATGCTGGTGGTGAGCCCGCTGGTTCTGCTGCTGCGTAAACCTGTCACGACCCACTAGTTTTCCGGAGTGTGCCAAATGAAACCCCATGGGCTTGTTATCACGGCCGTTATGACCCTGTCCGCCTGTTCTGTCGGCCCGGACTATAAGGCGCCGTCCGTTACCGCTTCGCAGCACTATGACGTGCTGGCGGAACAGCGCGTTTCGTTCAACCAGAAGGTGAGCGTCGACTGGTGGTCGACCTTTCATTCCCACACGCTGGACAGCGTCATGCGCCGGGCGATTGCCGGCAACCTTGAGCTGACGGCGGCGGACGCCACGTTGCGCCAGGCGGCCGCGTCGGTGGCGGCGGCGGAAGGTGCGCTGTTCCCGCAGGTGGATTTCGCTGCGCAGGCGGGTCGCCAGCGCGTGCATAACGCCGCCCGGCCCGCGGTGACGAACTTCTACGGCGTCGGTCCGCAGGTCAGCTTCGACCTCGACGTATTCGGCGGTAACCAGCGCCGGGTCGAGCAACAGCAGGCGTTTGCCGATCTCCAGCAACACCGCTTCGAAGCGGCTTACCTCACGCTGACGGGTGACGTCGCCAGCCAGGCGTTGTTGATGGCCTCGGCCACTGCGCAGATGGAAGCGGTGCAGACCTTGCTCGCCACCGACGCAAAAAACCTCGAACTGGTGCGCGCCGCGCAACACAGCGGCGCGGCGACGCAGCTCGATATTTCCCTGGCCGAAACGCGGCTGGCGCAGGACCGCACGCTGTTGCCGCCACTGGCCCAGCAGCGCGATGCGGCGCGGCATGCGCTGTCGATCCTGGCCGGCAAGGGGCCGGCGGATTGGCGTGCGCCGGACTTCAACCTGGCTGAATTTGCCTCGGCCACCACGCTGCCCGTCAGCCTGCCGTCCGAACTGGCCCACGACCGCCCGGACGTGCAGCAAGCCGAAGCCGAACTGCACGCCGCCAGTGCGGCTGTCGGCGTAGCCACCGCCAATCTCTACCCCCATGTGGAACTGTCTGCCTCCCTGGCCCAGGCCGCGTCGGGCAACGGAGGTGCAGCACTCTGGGGGTTCGCCGCCGGGCTGGCGGGCCCGATCTTCGACGGCGGCACCCGCAAGGCCGAGCGTCAAGCGGCGGTGGAGGGCTACAACGCCGCGCTCGCCCACTATCAGCAGACCGTCATCCAGTCCTTCGGCCAGGTCGCAGACACCTTGCAGGCGATCAACCACGACGCCGAGGAGTACCAGGCGCAGACCGCTGCGCTACAGGCCGCCGACAACAGTTTGCGCCTGAACCAGCACGCCTATGGAGCAGGGGAGAACGGCTTGCTGCAAGTGCTGGAGGCACAACGCGCCTATGAGCAGGCCCTGCTCGGGCAGATCCGGGCGAGCACCACCCGACACCTCGACACCGTGCGCCTGTTCGTGGCGCTCGGCGGTCGCTCGGTCAACGATTTCAAACGCTAGTGGAGTAAAAAAATGAGCTATTACGATGCCCTTCGCGATACCCGTTTTCCTTTGCAGCATGGCGCGGGCGCGATGCCGGCGGTGGGGTTTGGCACGCTGTTCAGGGACCTGACGGCCACCACCCAGGCCGTCACGGAAGCGTTGGAGGCGGGCTTTCGGCATTTCGATTGCGCCGAGCGGTATGGCAACGAGGCGCAGGTGGGGGCGGCGCTTCACGACGCGATGGCGGCCGGTAAAGTCCGGCGCGAGGAACTGTTCATCACCACCAAGCTGTGGAACAACAACCATCGGCCCGAGCGGGTGGTGCCGGCGTTCGAAGCCAGTTGCCGCAGGCTTCGGGTGGATGTGATCGACTGCTACATGATCCATACGCCGTTTGCGTTTCTGCCGGGTGACGAGCTGCATCCACGGGACGCGTTTGGGCATGTGCTGTATGACTCGGGTGTGACGCTGATCGAGACGTGGCGGGTGCTTGAGCGGTTGGTGGATGAGGGGCGCTGCAAGTCCATCGGGTTATCGGACATCACCCTGGAAACGTTGCGGGAGCTGGTGGCGGTGGCGCGGATAAAACCGGCGGTGGTGCAGGTGGAGTCACACCCTTATCTGCCGGAGTGGGAGTTGCTGGAGTTCTGCAAACAGCACGGGATTGTGGTGCTGGCGTTTGCGCCGCTGGGGCATGGGATGAGGCCGCGGGTGCTGGATGAACCGGTGATTACCACGATTGCGCGGCGGGTGCAGAAGACGCCGGCTCAGGTTGCGCTGGCGTGGTCGGTGCAGCGTGGGGTGGCGTTTTTGACGTCCTCGGTGACGCCGGCGCGGATTCAGGAGGATGCGGATATTTCCACATTGCCTCAGGCGGCGATGCGTGAGATTGAGAAGGACATCACGACCCGGGTGCGTTTTAATCCGGTGATGGATACCGGGGTGTTGGGGTTTATTTCGCGGGAGAAGTTTTGAGTTCAATCGGGGGGAGGGGAGGGGGCATATCCGTTATTTAGGTAACGGCTACCTATGGTTTCGCTCTTACAGCGAGTCACTTTGCAAAAGCGGCAAAGTAACCAAAGCGCTCTGCCCCGCCTGTCGGCACCTCGCTAAGGCTCGGTGTTCCCTCACTCCGGCATTGCTCCGCGGGCCGCCGCGACGGGGCGTCCCTGCCCCGTCGCGGCTAAACCGGCGTCCTGCCGGTTTACCCGCTCCTCAATCCCTGCGTTCGGCCTCGGGCTTATTGGGGCAGTCAGAGCCAGATCAAGATCAAAAGCAAGAGCACAGCGGCCTACAGGCCGGCTTGAGTGGTAGAAGCCAGATCAAAAGCGAAAGCCAAATCTGAAACTGATGCAGCTCTGCTTTTCTGTGGGAGCTGGCTTGCCTGCGATGCAGACACCTCGGTCTTTCAGGTACACCGAGGCGATGCTATCGCAGGCAAGCCAGCTCCCACATTTGACTGTGCCCGCTCTGGCTTTTGATTTTGATTTTGCCTTTGCTTCACACCACTCAAGCCGGCCTGTAGGCCGCTGTGCTGTTGATCTGCTTTTGATCTTGATCTTAGGCGCCCCGTTAAACCACGCTGGCCGAACGCAGGTAGTACGGAGCGGGTAAACCGGCAGGACGCCGGTTTAGCCGCGACGGGGCAGGGACGCCCCGTCGCGGCGGCCCGCGCAGTAGTACCGGAGAGAGGGCACACCGAGCCTTAGCGAGGTGCCGAGTGGTGGGGCAAGAGCCTTTTGGTTACTTTTGGCTGGGCCGGCATTCCGGCTCTTTTCAAAAGTGACCCGCTGTAAGAGCGGAACCCATACCAGCCATAACCGAAGAAACGGATATGCCCCCAATCACCCACCCTTACCCAACAACGCCCGAGCAAACTCATCAGACGCAATAAAATCCATGGCCTTGCGCAACTCGCAAGCCGCCTCAGCACCAAACACCTCATCAAACCGCACCGCCATTTGCCGAGACACCACCCGCGCCTCCTCGTACTTGCGCTGCCCCGCGTCGGTCAACAGCACCCGCCGGCTGCGACGATCCAGCTCGTCCACCTGCAACACCACCAGCCCATCCCGCACCAGCGGCTTGAGCGTATGCCCCAGGGCCGAAAGGTCCATCACCAATGAGTGCGCCAGGTCGCGCATTTTGGGCGCGTCACCCTGGGCGATGTGGTTCATCAGCGAATACTGGGTAGCCTTCAGGCCAAACGGCACAAACGCTTCGTCATAGATCTGCGCCATGCGACGGGACGCGCGACGCACGGCTCCGTTGGAGCAGGTGCTGGGGCTATTCAGGGTGGGCGGTGCGCATTTCACAGGCGGGTCACTCGCTACAGGCCAAGGGTTAACCGAACGTTAATCCGGCAAGATGAATATTGACACATGTAGCAACAAATTAGTTGCGTATGCCTCTAAACGCTATATCGTGGCATATGCCTCTATTTTGACCGGATGTCAGTGCAGTTGGCCCGGATCACAGACGGGCGGGGCAGGAGGGAAGCGCTGTTTGGTACCTCCTTCAGTCATCAACTTCCTGTCTGGATCAGACCTATGCTCAACCTTGTGCGCATCGCATTGCGGCGCCCCTATACCTTCCTGGTATTGGCTATTTTCATTCTGATTGTGGGCCCGCTCGCGGCCTGGCGTACCCCGACCGACATCTTCCCCGAAATTCGCATCCCCGTGATTGCCGTGATCTGGCAGTACACCGGCTTGCCTCCGGACCAGATGGCCGGCCGTATCACGTCGCCGTTCGAACGGGTGCTGACCACCACGGTCAATGACATCCGCCATATCGAGGCGCAGTCGCTGAACGGCTTCGGCATCGTCAAGGTGTACTTCCAGCCGGGGGTCAATATCAGTACGGCCAACGCACAGGTGACCTCGGTGTCCCAGGCCATCCTGCGCCAACTGCCGCCCGGCACCACACCGCCGCTGGTGCTCAATTACAGCGCCTCGACGGTGCCGATCGTGCAACTGGCGTTGTCCGGCAAAGGGCTCACCGAGCAGCGGCTGGGCGATCTGGGCCTCAACACCGTGCGTCTGATGCTGACCACGGTGCCCGGTGCCGCGCTGCCGTACCCGTTCGGCGGCAAGACGCGCCAGGTGCAGATCGACCTCGATTCGGCGCGGATGCAGGCGCGGGGCCTCTCGGCGCAGGACGTGGCCAACGCCCTGGCCACCCAGAACCTGATCACCCCGGTGGGCACGCAAAAGATCGGCAGCTATGAGTTCAACCTGCAACTGAACAACTCGCCGACGGATTTCCACGACCTGGAAAACCTGCCGATCAAGACCGCCGACGGCACCACCGTATTGATTCGTGACGTGGCCACGGTGCGGGACGGCAACCCGCCGCAGACCAACATCGTGCACGTCAACGGCAACCGTTCCGTGCTGCTGCCGGTGCTCAAGACCGGTTCGGCCTCGACCCTCGGGGTGATCGCCGGCATCAAGGACAAACTGGCCGACAACAAGGGCGCCTTGCCGCCCAACCTGAATATCGACCTGATCGGCGACCAGTCGCTGTTCGTGCGTTCGGCCATCAGCGGTGTGGCCCGGGAAGGGGTGATTGCAGCGGCACTGACCAGCCTGATGATCCTGTTGTTCCTCGGCAGTTGGCGCTCGACGGTGATCATCGCCACGTCGATTCCGCTGGCGATTCTGTCGTCGATTGCCACGCTGTCGGCGCTCGGTGAAACCCTCAACATCATGACCCTCGGCGGCCTGGCACTGGCCGTGGGGATTCTGGTGGACGACGCCACGGTGACCATCGAAAACATCAACTGGCACCTGGAGCAGGGCAAGCCGGTGGAGACGGCGATCCTCGACGGTGCGTCGCAGATCGTCACGCCGGCGTTCGTCTCCTTGCTGTGTATCTGCATCGTGTTTGTGCCGATGTTTTTCCTGGAAGGCGTGGCGCGTTTCCTGTTTGTGCCGATGGCGGAAGCAGTGATCTTCGCGATGATCGCCTCGTTCATCCTCTCGCGAACCCTGGTGCCGACCCTCGCCAATTACCTGCTCAAACCGCATGAACACCATGCGGACGGTACGCCGGTGGTGGCGCCATCGAGCAACCCGCTGGTGAAGTTCCAGCGCGGGTTCGAGCGCCAGTTCGAGGCGTTTCGCGGGGTTTACCACGGTGCGCTGGAAAGTGCCTTGCATCACCGCCGTATCGTGGTGATTGCGATGCTGGCGTTTGTCGCCGTGTCGTTTGCGCTGGTGCCGTTCCTGGGCCGCAACTTTTTCCCCGAGGTGGATTCCGGGCAGATCCTGCTGCATGTGCGGGCGCCGATCGGCACGCGGGTAGAGAGCAATGCGCGGCTGGTCTCGCAGATCGAGGACACCCTCCACAAGGTGATCGAGCCGCAGGAACTGGCAGCCATCGTCGACAACATCGGCCTGGCCATCAGCGGGATCAACGTCGCCTACAACAACACCGGCACCGTTGGCTCCCAGGACAGCGACATCCAGATCAGCCTGAAAGAGGGCCATCGCCCCACCGCCGACTACATGCGCGAACTGCGTGAACGACTGCCTCGGGAATTCCCGAATGCGGTGTTCTCGTTCCCGGCCTCCGACATCGTCGGGCAGATCCTCAACTTCGGTTCTTCCGCGCCGGTGGATGTGCAAATCGCCGGGAATAACCTGCCGGCCAACTTCACCTATGCCAGCACCTTGCTGCGGGATATTCGCCGGGTGCCGGGCGTGGTGGATGCGCGTATCCAGCAGTCACGGCAACTGCCCACGTTCAAGATTGATGTGGACCGCACGCAAGCGCAGTTGGTGGGCCTGAACGAACGCGATGTGACCAACAGCCTGGTGGTCAATCTGGCAGGTTCCAGCCAGGTGGCGCCGACCTTCTGGCTCAACCCGGCCAACGGCGTGTCGTACCCGATTGTGATGCAAACCCCGCAGTACGGCCTCGACACCCTGGCGGCCCTGCATAACCTGCCGTTGAGCGGCAGCGCCGGTGCAGCGTCAGACCAGACCCTGGGCGGCCTGGCCTCCATCGAGCGTACTCACAGCAACTCGGTGGTGACCCAGTCGGATATCCAGCCGGTGGTGGAAGTATTGACCGCGATCCAGGGCCGCGACCTCGGCGCGGTGGCGGCGGACATCCAGAAGATCATCGCCGCCCACGCCAGCGAGGTGCCCACCGGTTCCAAGGTGCTGTTGCAGGGCCAGGTGCAAACCATGAACGCGGCCTTCAGCGGCCTGCTGTTTGGCCTGCTCGGCGCGGTGGTGCTGATCTACCTGCTGATCGTGGTCAACTTCCAGTCCTGGTCCGACCCGTTCGTGATCATCACCGCCTTGCCGGCGGCGCTCGCAGGCATTGTGTGGATGCTGTTTGTCACCCACACGCCGCTGTCGGTGCCGGCCTTGACCGGGGCGATCATGTGCATGGGCGTGGCCACCGCCAACGCCATCCTGGTGGTGAGCTTCTGCCGCGAACGCCTCGCGGTGCACGGTGATGCGGTGCAGGCGGCGCTGGAAGCCGGCTTTACCCGCCTGCGCCCGGTATTGATGACCGCGATTTCGATGATCATCGGCATGGCGCCGATGGCCCTGAGCCTGGGGGAGGGCGGCGAACAGAACGCCCCGCTGGGCCGTGCGGTCATCGGCGGGCTGGCCTTCGCCACCATTGCCACGTTGTTCCTGGTTCCGCTGATTTTCAGTCTTGTGCACGGGCGGCGTCAGCACGCCACGCTTGCGACCACCGCCACTCAAGGGGTTTGACATGTCCATTTCCGTTTCCAATCCGGGTTCACCCCGCCGTAAATCCCGTGGTCTGCTCTGGCTGGTGCTGGGGCTGGTGGTGCTGGTTGCCGTGGTGGTATTCGGCATCGGCGTACGCGCCAGCGAATCCCGCGACCTGAAAACCTGGACCGACACCCAGGCCTTGCCCAGCGTGATCCTGATCACCCCGAGCGTGCAGCCCCAGGGCCCGGTGCTGAACCTGCCGGGACGCCTCGAGGCGTACTCCCGGGCGTCGATCTTTGCCCGGGTCAATGGCTACCTCAAGACCTGGAACGTCGACATCGGCGACCACGTGAAGGCCGGGCAACTGCTGGCCGAAATCGACACGCCGGAGCTCGATCAGCAACTGCTGCAAGCCAAGGCCGTACTGGCTTCGGCACAGGCCGACGAGTCGCTGGCACAAACCACCGCCAAGCGCTGGCAGGCGATGCTTGCGTCGGACTCGGTGTCGCGCCAGGACGTGGATGAGCGCACCGGCGACCTGACCGCCAAGCAGGCCAAAGTGGTCGCGGCCAAGGCCAACGTCGACCAGTTGATTGCCACCAAGGGCTTCCAGCGCCTGACCGCGCCGTTCGCCGGCGTGGTCACTGCGCGCTCCACCGATGTGGGGGCGTTGATCAGTGCCGGTGGCGCCACCGGCAAAGAGCTGTTCGCGGTCTCTGACGTCAGCCGCCTGCGGGTGTATGTGCAGGTGCCCCAATCGTCAGCGCCGCAGATCCAGGTGGGCACCGTGGCGCGTCTGAGCGTGCCGGAATATCGCGGTGAAACCTTCACCGCCAAGGTGATCGCCACCGCCGATGCCGTGAATGCCGCGTCCGGCAGCACCCTGGTGCAACTGCTGGTGGACAACCCCGGCAGCCGCCTGTTGCCGGGCGCCTACACCAGCGTGCAATTCACCTTGCCGGTGCAGACCGACGTGCTGCGCCTGCCCGCCAGTGCTCTTGTGTTCGATGACAAGGGCATGCGCGTGGCGACCCTTGATGGGAACAATCACGTGCACTTCAAGACCGTGACCATTGCCCGGGACTTCGGCGACAGCGTGGAAATCGGCAGTGGCCTGGCTGCCACCGACCGGGTGATCGACACCCCGCCCGACGGCCTGGCCGACGACGATTCGGTGCAACTGGCCGCCAACACCCCAGAGGCCAAACCCCATGGCTAAGCGCACTTGCCTAGTATTGGCCGCCACCCTGGGCCTGGGCGCCTGCCACCTTGCGCCGCCGTTGGATGTGCCAGAGGTGCCCGTGGCCGCGCAGTTTCACACCCAGGGGCCGTGGACCGTCGGCACGCCGAACGACCAAGCGAGCCGCGACGGTTGGTGGCACATCTACAAGGACCCGCAACTGGATGGCATGGAGCAGCAGTTGCTGCAAAACAACCCGGACTTGAGTGCGGCGCTGGCTCACTATTCCCAGGCCCAGGCGTTCGTGGCCCAGGCGCAATCCGGGCTGTTTCCGAAGATATCGGGGTTCGGCAATGCCCAGCGCATTCGTCAGTCCGACACCCGGCCACTGCGCGCAACCACGCCGCCGAATGTCTACGATTCCGGGACCCTGGGCGTGGAGGTGGACTATGAAGTCGACCTGTGGGGCCGTGTGCGCGACACCGTGGCCGCCGGCACCAGCGATGCCCAGGCTGCCAAGGCCGACCTGGCTTCGGTGCGCTTGAGCTTGCAGGCGCAGTTGGCCGACAGCTACATCCGCCTGCGTGGCATCGACCGGCAAGACCAGTTGCTGCAGCAAACCAGCGACGCCTATGCCAAGGCCTTGAGCCTGACCGAAGGCCTGCACGGCGGTGGCATCGTTTCCGGCCTCGACGTGGCGCGGGCGCGTACCCAACTGTCGACAGTCAAATCCCAACTGAGCCAGAACCTGGTGCAGCGTGCGGTGCTCGAACATTCGATAGCGGCGATGCTGGGTGAATCCGCATCGACCTACACGATTGCCCCCAGCGTTGCGGATATCGCCTTGCCCAGCGTGCCCACCGGTGTACCGTCTACGCTGTTGCAGCGTCGGCCGGACATTGCCGCCGCTGAACGCCGGATCGCCTCGGCCAACGCACGCATAGGCGTGGCCAAAGCCGCCTGGTTCCCGGCGGTTACCCTGAGTGCCCAGGGCGGTTTCCAGAGCGACGAGTTCGCGCATTTGCTGAGCGCGCCCAACCTGTTCTGGGCCATTGGCCCGTCGCTGGTGGGGACAATCTTTGACGGCGGCGCGCGCCAGGCCGGGGTCGACAGTGCCAAGGCGGCCACCGATGAAGCCGCGGCCAAGTACCGTGGTGTAGTGTTGACCGCGTTCGAGCAGGTAGAGAACAACCTGTCGATCATTTCGGGGCTCGACACCGCCCTGGTAGACCAGCGGGACGCGGCGGCTGCGGCGCAGTACGCCGAGGACTTGTCACTGGCGCGGTATCGCCAGGGCGGCGCGGCGTACCTGGATGTGGTGACGGCGCAAGTGGCGTCGTTGCAGGCACAGCGAACGGTGCTGGATCTACAGACTCAACAGTTAAGTGCCAACGTAGGGCTGATCAAAGCATTGGGTGGCGGCTGGAACCTGGCCCAGTTGGCCGACACCTCGCAATTGAACCCCAAGGAGTAATAAGCATGACTGATTACGTACCGCCAAAAGTCTGGACCTGGAAGACCCAAAACGGCGGCACCTTCGCCAGTATCAACCGGCCCATCGCGGGTGCGACCCACGACAAGGAATTGCCGGTAGGTCGTCATCCGTTGCAGCTGTATTCCCTGGCAACGCCCAATGGCCAAAAGGTCACGATCCTGCTGGAAGAACTGTTGGCCCTGGGGCACACGGGGGCGGAATACGATGCGTGGTTGATCAAGATCGGCGACGGTGACCAGTTCGGCAGCGGCTTTGTCGGGGTCAATCCGAACTCGAAGATTCCCGCATTGCTGGACCGCAGCGGGCCCAAGCCGATTCGGGTGTTCGAATCCGGGGCGATCCTGCAGTACCTGGCCGAGAAGTTCGGCGCGTTCCTGCCCATCGAGCCTGCGGCCCGTGCCGAGTGCCTGTCGTGGTTGTTCTGGCAAATGGGCAGCGCGCCTTACCTGGGCGGTGGTTTCGGGCATTTCTACGCCTACGCACCGACCAAGATCGAATACGCCATCGACCGTTTCGCCATGGAAACCAAGCGTCAACTGGACGTACTGGACAAGCAGTTGGCCGAGCGCGAATACATCGCCGGCGACGAGTACACCATTGCCGACATGGCGATCTGGCCGTGGTACGGCGGCCTGGTGAAAGGCCGCTTGTATGAGGGTGGAGAGTTTCTCTCGGTACAGGATTACACGCACGTGCTGCGTTGGGCCGATGCCATCGAAGCGCGGCCTGCGGTGCAGCGTGGGCGCCGGGTCAACCGCGTTTCGGGCGAGCCGTCAGAGCAACTGCGCGAGCGTCATGACGCGTCGGACCTCGACTGACCCCAGCGCTCCCTGTGGCGAGGGAGCTTGTTCCCTCACCACAGGTGTCAGCGGCGCCGTCACGGCGTTCCCACTTGGCGATCACCAGCGGTGCCAGGGCATTGCCCAGCACATTCAACGCGGTGGTCGGCATTTCCATCAGGCGATACACCCCGGCGATAAAGGCGATGCCCTCCAATGGCAAGCCCGCACTCGCCAGGGTCGCCGACAAGATCACGAACATGAACCCCGGCACCCCGGCCGCGCCCTTGGACGTCAGCACCATGGTCACCACCAGCAGTGCCTGGTCGCCAAGGCTCAGGTCGATGCCATACAACTGCGCCACAAACAAGGTGCCGATCCCCAGGAACAGCGACGCACCGTCCAGGTTGAACGAATACCCCACCGGCACCACAAAGCTCACCAGTGAAGGCGGCACGCCGTAGGTTTCGAGCTTCTTCATCAGTTGCGGCATCACCGCCGCGGAGCTGGCCGTGGAGAACGCCAGGATCAGCTCATCCTTGATATGCCGCATCAGCGCAAACAGGTTGATCCCGCATAGGCGCGCCACCAGGTTGAGCACCACCAGCACGAAGAACGCGATGGACACGTAGCTGACCATGATCAACTTGGCCAACGGCAACAGCGAGCTGAAACCGAAGTTGGCCACGGTGACCGCGATCATCCCGAACACGCCAATGGGCGAGTAGGCCATGATCATCGACGTCACCTTGAACATCGCCTCCGACACCCCGCGCAGCACGGCAATCACCGGGTCCTTGCGCTCGGCCGGCAAACGCGAAACCCCCAGGCCAAACATCACCGCAAAGAACAGCACCGAGAGCAAGCTGCCCTGGGCCATCGCGTTGACCACGTTGTCCGGGATGATCCCGACGATGATCTGCCCCAGGCTGTGGCCACCGCCGGCGCTGCTGGTGGGCAAGGTCATTGCACTGGCTTGCAGGCTGGACAACTCGGTGCCGGCGCCGGGCTTGAGCAGGTTGCCCATCACCAGCCCGACGATGATCGCCAGGGTGGTGATGCAGAAGAAATAGCTCAGGGACTTGACCCCGATGCGCCCCAGGGACTTGCCGTCACCGTGCCCGGCAATGCCCACCACCATGCAGGAAAACACGATGGGTACGACGATCATCTTCATCAGCTTGATAAAGATATCGCCCGCCGGTTGCAGCAGGTTTTCAATCAGCCAGGGCCGGGATTCGGGGAAACGGTGCAGCAGGGCGCCGATGGCGATGCCGGCGAGCAAACCGATCAGGATCTGCCAGACCAGCGCGATGCGGGGCGTATGCATGGGAATGCCTCATTTATATCAATGATTATGAGTGTTGTTCTAGGCAGTCAATGAGCGGCCATCCGTGGCCGCCGGGTGGGGCGGGAATCCGTCAGCGCAATCGATGGCACGCTTCATTCAGGCGACGGCAACCTTCTTCAATCACGTCAAGGGAACTGGCAAACGACAGGCGGATATACGGCGACATGCCGTACGCCGCACCACTCACCGTCGCCAGGCCGTGTTCACGCAGCAGGTGCTCGGCCAGTTGGGTGTCGCTGGTGATCCGTTCGTCGTGCCCGGTGGTTTTACCCATCAACCCGGCGACGTTGGCGAACACGTAGAACGCGCCGTCGGGCGGGGTGAAGGTCACGCCGGGAATGTCGTTCAACAAGCTCAGCATGCGTTCGCGACGTTGCTGGTACACCTCGCGCATCCCGGCGATAGGCGCCTGGTCGCCGGCGAATGCGGCCACCGCAGCGGCCTGGCTGAGGGAGCTGGGGCACGTGGTGGTTTGCGAGAGCAACTTGGCAATGGCTGCGATCAGCCAGGCCGGGCCGGCCCCGAAACCCAGGCGCCAGCCGGTCATGGCGTAGCCCTTGGAGGCGCCGTTGACGATCAGCGTGCGCGGCTTCAAGTCCGGTGCGAGTCGGGTCAGCGATACATGCCGTGCCTCGTCGTAGACGAAGTGCTCGTAGATCTCGTCGGCCATGATCAACACGTGGGGATGACGGCGCAGCACGTCGGCCAGCGCGAGCAGTTCGGCCTCGTTGTACACCGCGCCGCTGGGGTTGTTCGGGCTGTTGAGGATCACCCATTTGCTGCGCGGGGTGATCGCCTGTTCGAGGGCGTGTGGCGAGAGTTTGAAACCCAGTGATTCGTCGCCGGGGATGATCACCGGCGTCGCGTCATTCAGCCGCGCGATGTCCGGGTACGACACCCAATACGGCGTGTGCACGATGACCTCATCGCCGCGATTCAGGGTCGCCGCCAGGGCGTGATAAATGATGTGTTTGCCACCGCAGCCGGCGACCACTTCGTCGAGGCCGTAGTCCAGCTGGTTATCGCGTTTCAGCTTGAGGCAGATGGCCTGGCGCAGGGCGAGGGTGCCGGTGGTGGCGGTGTAGTGAGTGTCGCCGCTGTGCATTGCGGCGCTGGCGGCTTCGAGGATATGCGCCGGGGTATCGAAGTCCGGCTCGCCCACGGTGAAGTTGACGATGTCCCGGCCCTGGGCGCGCAGTTCGGTGACCAGCGCGTTGGCCGCGATGCTCGGGGAGGGCGCAATGCCCAGCACCCGGTCCGACAGAAATGCAGTGCTCATGATGATCCCCTTCAATCCGCCAGGCCGGCCTGTTTCAAGACCTTGTCCATCCAGCTCTGGCGCACCGCACCGGTGGCGATTTCGGCTTTCACTTCTTCTTCATGGGCGGCGTGTTGGGCGGCCTTGCGCAGCACCTCGGCGGCGTCGGCCTGGGAGAAGGCGACCAGGCCGTCTTCGTCGCCCACCAGCAAATCCCCCGGGTTGATCAACATGCCGCCGATGGACACCGGCACATTCACCTCGCCCGGGCCGGTCTTGTAAGGGCCGCAATGCACCACGCTGCGGGCGTAGCAGGGGGTGTCCTCGAAGCTCGCGACATCCCGAATCGCCCCGTCAATCACAAACCCCACGCAGCCGCGTTGCTGGGCGTAGAGCTTGACCAGCTCGCCGATCACCGCGTTGTTGGTGTCGCCCTGGGCGTCCACCACCAGCACGTGGCCCGGCTGCAGCATGCTCATGGCCTTGTAGATCAGCAGGTTGTCGCCGGGGCGGGTTTTCACCGTGAGCGCGGTGCCCACCAGCTTGCCGGTGCGGTTGTAGCGGTTCAGCCCCCGGGCGCCGATGTGCCGGCCGAGGTTGTCGCTGATGTGCGGGGTGACCACCTGGGCAAACGCTTCAAGCACCTCGGCAGAAGCCAGGGGCGGGTTGGGCAGGATGCGGGAACCGGGCAAGGACATGGCGTATCTCCGATTGATCTTGTTGGACTGTGGCTAGATCTTAGGAGCGATGAACATACAGTTTTAGCGATATTTTATTATCTGATAGGATCGCTTTTTCTCATGGGAGGTGGCCGATGATCACGTTCAAGCAAATCGACGCGTTGTACTGGATTGCCGAGTTGGGCAGTTTCGAGGCCGCGGCGAACAAGCTGAATATGTCGCAGTCGGCGATTTCCAAGCGCATCCAGGAGCTGGAAGAAACCTTCGATGTGCAGGTCTTCGACCGCAGCAAGCGCAATGCGCGGTTGACCGAAAAAGGCGCCGAGCTGCTCGACTACGGCAAGGACCTGCTGGAGCGCCGTGACTACCTGCTGGAGCGGGTCAGCGCCCGGGAAGTGCTGGTGCGCAGGTTTCGCCTGGGGGTCACCGAGCTGACCGCATTGACCTGGTTGCCCGCCCTGGTCGAAGCGCTGCGCGAGGCTTATCCCAAGGTGCAGATCGAGCCGTCGGTGGAGTTGAGCAGCGAGCTGTTTCGCAAACTGGAAAGTGATCAACTGGACCTGGTCATCGTGCCCGATGCCTACAGTGATTCGCGGTTCCTGAGTACGCCGCTGGGCAGTGTGGAGAATGCCTGGATGTGCGTGCCCGGGCTGATCCCTGACAACGACCCGGTCAGCCTCGGGGTGCTGGCGGACTACACCGTGCTGACCCAGGGCTCGCAGTCGGGCACCGGCTTGACCTACGAGCGTTGGCTGGCGGCCCACGAGGTGCAGCTGCCCCGCACCCTGACCAGCCATAACCTGCTGGTTCAGGTGGGCCTGACCCTGTCAGGCGTGGGCGTGAGCTACCTGCCCACGGCCTGCCTTTCACACCTGGTAGAGGCGGGGGCATTGCGGGTATTGGTCACCGAACCGGCCTTGCCGAGCATCCGTTATGTGGCCCTGCACCGCTCGGACCGCCAGCTCGGTTTGAACCGCAACGTTGCGCAACTGGCCCGCCGATGCTGCGATTTTTCCCGGCTGTTGCTTCAGCGGTTTGTATGAGCCGCCGCGCACTGGCTGGCCAGCTCTGCCAGGGAGGCAGTCAGGCCGAGGTGGCCATGCTTGAGGAAGGCCAGTTGATAGTTGACCGGCTCGGGCGGGGTATCCAGGAGCATTTCCTGGAGTTCGCCACGCCGGACCTCATCACCAAACAGCCCTCGGGGTAAGCAACTGACCCCGACCCCGGCGCGGATCAACGCCACCAGCGCGAACAGGCTGTTGCTGCCATACACGCGGTTGAACTCGATCCCCGCCCGGGCAAACAACTGCTCGCAACGCTGGGTGATCCCCGAGTGCGCGCCCTGGACAATAACGGGCCACTGCGCGAGTTCCTTGAGGGACAGCGAGCGCGCATGCAACGCCAGGCCCGCCGGTGCCAACCAGGTGAATTCGACGGATTGCAAATCGATCGCCGCCATTGCCGGCGTCACGTAGTCCTGCGGGATCACCACCAGGTCCAGCTCGCCATCCAGCAACTTCCGTTGCAGCGACGCCGAAAGGTCAACATCCGGGTGCAAGGCCACCTCCGGATGAACTGCTTTCACCCGCGCCGCAAAGTCCGAAAACCAGGTCACCGTCACCAGTTCCGTGAGCCCCATGCGCACTGTGCGCAGGGCGTGCCGCGATGCTCCGCGCAGCCCGTCAAGCCTGGCGAGGCTGTCGATCAAACCTTCACAGGCCTCCAGCAGTTCGGCGCCTTTGGCACTCAAGTGCGCCTTGGGCCCCGCGCCTTCGAACAGCGGCAGGCACGCCTGCTTTTCCAACTCCTGCAAACGCTTGGTGACCGCCGATTGGGTGAGGAACAACTGCGTGGCCGCACGCTGCAAGGTGCCGAGTTTCAAGGTCCAGTAGAACGCTTCAATCTGCTTGAGGTTAATCATGCTCAAGGCCCTCCCGCTGATAGGGGTGGTGCAGGTCGCAATGGGTCCGGATCAACTCGATGACATGCCGCTGGAACGGGCTGTAGCTGTCGGCCCGGGCGAGCGCCACATAGGGTGTCGACGGCAGCGGCGGCTCGACACACAGCCGCACCAGTTGCCCACTCGCCAGGTAGGGTGCGGCGGTGGAGTCGGGCAGGTAGGTGACGCCGAGCCCCGAGACGGTCAGGCCGACCAGCGCGGCCAGGCTGCTGCAGGGAATATGCGCCTGGGGGCTGGCGTGCCGGGTGGCGAGCCAGCGGTCTACCAGCAACCCTGAGCCTGAGAGCTTGCCCTGGGTGAGCAGGGTGTAGCGGGTCAGGTCTTCCAGGGCCAGCGGCCGCTGGTGGTCGAGCAGGCCCGGGGCGCAGAACCAGCTGTTGTGCACCGCATCCAGCGCAACCTTGACCAGGCCGTTCGAGCTGAAGGCATCCGGCACCACGATCACGTCCACCTGGCCCGCCATCAGCAACCCGTGCAGGCGCACGCTGAGCTCCACTTCCGGCTCGATGCGGACCTTGGGATAGTGGGTCGAAATTGCCTTGATCAGGCGCGGCAGCCAGGTCAGGGCGCTCAGTTCGGTAATGCCGATGCGCAGTTTGCGGCTCAACACCTCGGGGCTGATCAGGCAACTGCTGACGATGTCGCGTTGCAGCAGCACCTGCCGGGCATGGGTCACGACTTCGGCGGCCATCAGGGTCGGTTTGGCGCTGCGCCCGCTGCGGTCGAACAGCGCGAAACCCAGCCAGTGCTCCAGTTCCTGGACCTGCCGGGTGATCGCCGACTGCACCAGCCCCAGGCGCGTGGCAGCACCCTCGAAGGTGCCGTGATCGACCACGGCAATCAATGCTTCCAGCTGTTTGAAGGTGGCCATAGGTGTTGTCTCATCTGGTTTTGGAATATTTTTAGTTCACGGAATATCCCTATGTCTACTTAAATTTCCTCGGCACTATTTGGCTCACGGCCTACTGGCGTGAATGACCCTTCACGAAGTTACCGACCATAAATCCAATAAAATCGGTGAAGAAATGAACGCGGATTCGAAGCCTGCCAGCGGCTTTCGCTGGGTTGTGGCGGCCCTGTTTTTCCTGGCCTATATGGTTGCCGGCGCCGACCGCGCGAACATCGGCGTGGTGGTGCCTTTCATCAAGCAGGAATACCACCTCAGCAACACCGACATCGGTGCCCTGGCCAGCCTGTTTTACCTGACCTACGCCATCGTGCAGATTCCCGCGGGCTACCTGTTCGGCAAGTACGGCATCCGCAAGCTGCTCACCGGCTCCCTGGTGCTGACCTCACTGGCCACGCTCTTGATCGGCTTCACCGGCAGCGTGCTGCAACTGAAGCTGGCGCGGGCGTTGTTGGGGGCGGCGGAAGGGCCGATCAATATCGGGATCGTGTCGATCATCAACCGGTGGTTTCCGCCGAGCGAGAAGGGCCTGGCCACCGGTATTTTCATGTCCTCGATCAAGTTCGCGCCGGCCTTTGTACCGCCGTTGTGTGCCTGGATCGTGCACCTGTATGGCTGGCGCGAGGTGTTCTACTTCTTTGCCGTGCCGGGGTTCTTTGTCGCGCTGCTGTGGTGGTGGCTGGTCAAGGATGACCCGGCGGACAGCCCGTATGTATCGCCCAGCGAAGTGCGGCATATCCAGGGCACCGAGGTGCACGGGCAGGTGGTGGCCAGGCCCATGGTGCGCATGCCGGCATGGGTCGACAGGCTGATTCGCAGCCGCGACGTCAAACCCCTGGCCGACAACAAAAGCATCCTGGCGTCGTGGAATGTGTGGGCCTGTGCGTTCGGCTATTTCATGATGGTGGGCATTACCTATTCGATCATGACCTGGATCCCGACCTACCTGATCACCGTCAAACAGTTTTCGGTGATCACCATGGGCGCGGTGGCGTCGGCCCCTTGGGTGGGCGCGGTGATCGGCAACCTGCTGGGTGGCTGGCTGTCGGACCGGGTCTTCGACAAGCGCCGCAAGCCGGCCATGCTGATCAGTTCGCTGGCCACGGTGGTGATGATGTTTGTGCTGCTGCATTCACCGAGCGATCCGGCGTTGCTGGCGGCAGTATTCCTGCTGGCGGGCGTGTTGCTGAATATCGGTTTCTCGACCTTCCTCGTGTACCCCATGGGCCTGGCGACCAAGGACCGGGTGCCGTTTGCCGCCTCCATCGTCAATACCGGCGGCTCGCTGGGCGGGGCCTTCGCGCCGTTCGTGGTCGGCCTGCTGCTGGACAGCTTCAGTTGGGACTACGTGTTCGGCTTCCTGGGTGTGTGTTCGCTGATCACCTTCGCCAGCGTGCTGACCATGATCGAACCACGGCCCGCTGCGCGTGCGCAGGATCACCGCGAGCCCTTGGCATCGCCCCTGGCTCACGCCAAACCCTGAACCACTCACTTTTTTTGAAGGATCCCGGATGAACGATTCGTCGCGCGTCATGCAGGTTTGTCGGCTCGATTTATGGATCAGCCCCGTGTTTGACGAACTAGTTTCCAGCGAGGCCAACCTGGCGCTGCAGGTGCTGGCTCATCAGGGCGAGGATCCGCGCACCCTGGCAGCCCTGAGCCGGGCCCATGCCTACCATGTGTCGGCGGCCAAGGACGAGCTGCCCCGGGCGTGGTTCGTCAACGAGGCGTTGATCGCGCAGTGCCCTGATCTGCTCTGCGTGTCTTCCGGTGGCGCGGGCTTTGATACGGTGGACGTCGATGCCTGCACCCGTGCAGGCATCGCGGTGGTGAACCAGGCGGGCGCCAATGCGTTTTCGGTGGCGGAGCACACCTTCGGTTTGCTGCTGGCGGTGGTCAAGCGCATCGTCGAGTCCGACAACAAACTGCGCCATGAACGCGGTTTCAGCCGTGAAGACCTGATGGGCGAAGAGATCCACGGCAACACCCTCGGGCTGATCGGCCTCGGTGAAATCGGCCGGCGCACGGCGCGCATCGCCCAGGGTTTTGGCCTGGAGGTGCTGGCGTACGATCCGTACCTGAGCGCTGAACAAATCCGCGAGCGGGGCGCACAGCCGGTGACCCTGGAGGCGTTGCTGGGGCGCAGTGACTACGTGTCGTTGCACTGCCCGTTGAACGCCACGACTCACCACCTGATGGGGGCCGAGCAGTTCGCGGCGATGAAGCCGGGCGCAGTGTTTGTCTCCACCGCCCGGGGCGGCATTCATGACGAAGCGGCGTTGTTCCAGGCCTTGAATAACGGCCACCTCGGCGGCGCCGGCCTCGACGTGTGGGCCTGCGAGCCGCCGGCGCAGGACGCGCCCCTGATGACGCTGCCCAATGTGGTCGCCACCTTCCACACGGCGGGCGTCACCCACGGCGGGCGGCGCAATGTGGCGAGGTCATCGGCGCAACAGATCGCCGCGATGCTTCGGGGCGAGCGTCCGGCGCACCTGCTGAACCCTGAGGTGTGGGAACGGTTCTGTGAACGCCTCAGCCAGGCCAGGAGTTGAGCGTCATATGTTTAAAGTATTCAAGTCGCATTATCTGGATATTTTTCAGGGGGCAACCGCGCTGATAGGCTTCTGAAAAACACGAGAACTGCCGACATGAAGTGCAGCAGCACCTTCGCCACTGTGCTGATCTCCTTCGCCTGGATGACGGTGGGAGCCAGTTGCACCAGCGTCGACCTCCAGGCCGGGGCCAACGCCAGGCACGACACTGATGCTCGCCAGGTCCTGCGCCTGGGCCATGACGCCCAGGCCTACCCGTTCCTGCTCTACGCCAACGCCGATCTCTACAACCCGCCCAAATCCGTCGAGCGCGCCGTGGTGATCATCCGCGACGAACACACCAGACTGGCGGGCGCCGCCGAGTTCTCCGGCGAACGCACGCTGTTGCTGGCCCCCGACTTCCTCACCCCGGAGGATGCAGGCGCCAGCGACGACATGCCCCTGTGGCCCCGGGATCAGTGGGTGCAAGGCATCGAATCGCAATACGGCCACAAGGGCATCCCCGCCTATCAGGTGCTCGACGATGTGGTGCACTACCTTTCCGACCGCCAGCGATTCCCGGCCCTCAAGGAAATCATCATGGTCAGCCATTCGGCAGGCGCGCAGTTGATGCAACGCTACGCCGTGGTCAATGACCTGGACCCCGGACTCAACGCCCACGGCCTGAGCGTCCGCTACATGGCCACCCTGAATCGCTGAGTGCGGCGCTGCTTTCACACATCCGCCAGCAGTAACGTGGAGGCCAGTGAGAGGAAATCCTCGTAGGGTTCGGTGGTGCGGTCCACCTTGCCGCGCAGGACGCTGCCCTGCAGCGCATTGATCAAGAAGCGCGCCGTGGCCTCGGGCTCCAGCCCGGCGCGAAACTCCCCGCTGGCCACGCCCTCGCGCACCAGTTGTGCAAATGGCCTGGCCCACTCGGCAAGGATATCCACCAGGGTGTTGCGCACGTCGTCGTGGCGCATGCTCATCTCGGCGGCCAGGTTGCCGATCAGGCAGCCATAGCCGTAATTCTCGCAGTCCCCGGGCGTAGAAATCCGCACCAGGGCCTCAAGCTTGCCCAGGTTATTCAGTTCGGTGTTGGCCAGGATGGCTTCGGCATTGGCGGTCCAGCCGTTGAAATAGCCCTTGAGGGCTTCGCTGGCAAAGGCTTCCTTGGAACCGAAATGCCCGAAGAACGAGCCTTTCTGCATGCCGGCCTCTTCCACGATGGCGTCCACCGAGGAACCGGCATAGCCCTGGCGATGTAACACCGCAATGCCTGCTGCCAGCAGCTCGTCCTTGCGTGAAGGTCGCCCCATCGTTATGCCCGCCTTTTCGAAAACAGTTGAAAAAGAGTCTAGGGTCACCTCTTGACGAGAGTCAAACCGACTGGTCAGTATGGTTACTCAAAAATCCTGACAGGACAGCTGCGCATGACCAACACAGTAGTGGTGTTTTTCTCTGGCTACGGCCATACCCGCCGCGTCGCCGAGACCGTGGCTGAAGGCGCAGGCGCGCGGCTGCTGGAAGTGGACGAACAGGGAAATATTCCCGAAGACGGCTGGGAACTGTTGAGCGCCGCCGACGGGATCATCTTCGGCACGCCCACCTACATGGGCTCCAGCGCCTGGCAGTTCAAGAAGTTCTCGGACGCCACCGCCAAGTACTGGTTTACCCGGGGCTGGCAAGACAAGGTGTTTGGCGGCTTTACCGTGAGCGCCAGCTTCAGCGGTGACAAACAGGTCACGCTGATCGGCCTGCAAACCCTGGCTTCCCAACACGGCGGCATCTGGGTCAGCCTGGGCCTGCTGCCGGCCAACACCGTGGCCGCCACCCGTAACGACGTCAACAACCTGGGCGGCTCGGTGGGCCTGATCGTACAGGCCCCGGCGGATGCGGACGCCTCCGGGATTCCCGACGGCGACATGAAGACCGCGCTGCTCTACGGCGAGCGGGTGGCGAAGATCGCCGGACGCCTCACACTCACCAACGATACGTCACCGAACTGACCAACTGGCGCTCATCGCCATACCGGCAAATCGCGAACTCGCAGTAGGTGTAGCGTTTGTTGGTGACGTTATTGGCGTTGAGCGCAACTTCCCAATGCGGGTCGATCTCGTAGCTGGCGCGGGCGTCATACAGCGTATACGCGGGCATCTCTGACGGCACGCTGGAGGCTTGGGTGGTGCCTTTATAGCGCGCTCCGCCGCCGAGGCGCAGTTGCGGCAAGCCGAGTTCTGCCAGGCGGTAATCGGCCCAGAGGGCAGCCTGGTGGTAGGGCGTGTCTTCGCTGCGCTGGCCGATTTCGCTGGCGATATTGCTTTTGGTAATGCGGGCGTCGATGTAGGCGTAAGAGCCGATCAGGCTGAGGTTCGGCGTGACTTCGGTCTTGGCCTCCAGCTCCAGCCCACGGGAACGCACCTCGCCGGTTTGTACCGAATAGGTGATATCGGTGGGGTCCTGGGTCAGTACGTTTTTTTGCACCAACTGATACACGGCGGCGCTCAGCAAGGTGGCGCTGCCTTCGGGTTGGTAGCGAATGCCGATTTCGTATTGCTTGCCTTCGGTGGGTACAAACGCTTGCCCTGTCTTGTCCACGCCTGCCACCGGAAAGAATGACTCGCTGTAGCTCAGGTAGGGCGCCAGGCCGTTGTCAGCCTTGTACACCAGCCCCGCACGCCAGGTGGTGGCCTCGTCGCTCTGGCTGGTTTTAGCGGAGTTGCGAAACAGTTCAGTGTCCTGGTCGGCCCAGTCGTGGCGGCCACCGAGTACGGCAATCCAGTGTTCGTCGAAGCTGATCTGGTCCTGGAAATACACGCCTTTTTGCAGGGCATCGATCTGCGAGCCCCGGTCGGTATTCGGTGCGCGGTTGACCACCACCGGCTGGTTGTTGACGTAGTTCGCCAGGTTCAACGACGGTGCATTGCCACGGAAATTGTGGGAGTCGTAACTGGTGTCATAGCCGTCGAAGCCCAGCAGGAAGGTGTGCTGCCAATCACCGAATTGCCATTTGCTTTCGAGGTTGGTGTCGCTGGCCAGGCCACGGGAACGTTCGACGCGGTCGCTGTACTGGCGGCGCAGGATGCCGGTGTTTTGCGCCGTGGCGATGAAGGCGGGCGTGGCGTTCACTTGCAGGTAGCGCCAGGTCACCTCCGACTGGTAATAACGCAGCTTGTTGCTGAGGCGGGTGTGCTCGTCGAACCGGTGCTCGAACTCGTAGCCCAGCGCCGACATCTCACCGTTCATTTCGTCGTAGTTCGGGTCGCCGATAAAGTCGTGACGGCCAATCTGGAACTTGCCGTCGCCGACGCCTTTTACCAACTGATAGGGCAGTGGCGCCGAGAAGCGGGTCTCGGTCTTCTGGTAGAACGACAACAGGGTCAGCGAGGTGTCGTCATCCGGGCGCCAGATCAGGGCCGGGGCGACGTAGACCTTGTCGTTGTTGATGTGGTCGGCGCTGGTGTCGCTCTTGCGGTCCAGCAGGGTCAGGCGGTAGCTCAAGGTCTCGCTGTCGCCCAGCGGGCCGGTGAAGTCGGCGGACAATTGCTTGCGATTGTTTTGCCCGGCCTGCACGTTCACTTCGTGGTACGGCGTCTGGCTCGGGCGCTTGCTGACGGTGTTGATCAGCCCGCCCGGCGACAGTTGGCCGTAGAGCACCGATGCCGCGCCGCGAATCACTTCGGCGCGTTCCAGTCCATAGGGTTCCTGCACGCCGTCGTAGGAGTTGTTTTGCAGGCGCAGGCCGTCTCGCAACGATCCGCCGGTGGCCGACTCGACGTCGAAACCCCGGATGCGAAAGCGGTCCGACGTGCGGTTGAAACTGGTGGGCTGGCTGGTGAAACCGGGCGTCAGGTCGAGGGTCTGGGACAGGGTTTCCGATTGGCGATCACGGATTTCGTCGCTGGTGACCACTGACAGCGATTGCGGGGTTTCGATGATCGGCGTGTCGGTCTTGGTGGCGCTCAGGTTGCGGGTGGCCACGTAGCCTTTGACGTGTTCGGTGGAGGCTTCTTCGGTCAGCCCGGTCACGGAAGTGGGCGCCAGTTCCAGTGAGCCCGATGTGTTGCTCACCGGCGTCAGCACAAACCCGTTGGCACCTTGCACGGCCTGGAAACCACTGCCTTGCAGCAGCCGGACAAAACCCTGGTTGACGGCGAACTCGCCTTGCAACCCGGCGGTGCTTAAACCGGCCACGCTGCGGGCATCGAACAGCAACGCCACGCGCGCCTGCTGGGCGAACAGATTCAGCGCCGGACCCAGGGCACCGGGTGCAATGGCGTAGCGCTGCACCTCGCTCTGGGCCGCCGCCGGCGAGCTGATGCCAAGGCCCAACAGGGAAAACGTCGCCAGGTTGATCGCCAGGGCAAGGGGCACGAAAGAACGCGTGGGGTGGCGCGAAACGCTGAAATCCGACGGCATGGAAGAGGTTCCTGTGATGAGGTGCTTTCTTCCTTGACGGGGCGATTAAAAAAAGCGGAACCCGGCGCGCCGGTTTATTTTTCGCGCTCGATCTTCAACCACAGCGGGCTGAACGAGCGCACCCGCACCGGGAACGCATCGCTGATCAGTTGCAGTGCACGTCGTGGCTCGTCCAGCGGCAGTACCGCCGACACCCGCAGGTCGGCCAGTTGCTCGCGGTCGAACTGCAGGTGTCCGCCATACTGGCGGGCGAGTTCATCGAGCACTTCCGGCAGCGGCCGGTCCTGGACCACCAGTTGGTGGTACTGCCAGGCGTCGTTGGTCGCCCGGGTGTCGACATGGCCCAACGGAGTGACCGCTTGCGGGGTGATGCGCGCCTGTTCACCGGCGCTGACCTCGACGGCCGGGTGATGGTTGGCATCCTGGGCGGCGACCTTCGATTCAAGCAGGGTCAGCAGCGTGCCGGGCGCCTCGCGCTTGACCGTGAAGCGGGTACCGAGTGCGCGCATTTGTCCGTCCTCAGTCACCACGATAAATGGCCGCGTGGCGTCGTGGGCCACCTGTACGAGGATCTCCCCGCGCAGCAGCTTCACCTGGCGTTGCTGCGGGTTGAAGGTCAGGTCCACGGCGCTGTTGCCGCTGAGGATCAACTGCGAGCCGTCGTCCAGGTCGATTCGCTGCCACTCGGCCGGCGCGGTGCGCTGGTCGGCCAGTAAATAACTCGGCGGATAACTGCGCAGCAGCAACGCCAGGGGCAGGGCGAGCATCAACCCAAGCACCACTCTGCCGGCCGGGTTGCGCCGACGTTTCACCAACGCCGCATCCAGCGCGGCCTGCACCGGCGCGTGTTGCGGGCGCAATGCCTGCAAGCGGCCGACGAAGCCTTGCAGGCGCTCGATTGCGGCAGCATGGTGCGGGTCCTGGGCTTTCCACTGCTCGAACTGCTGGCGCTCGCGCTCGCTGAGGTTGCCGTCGTGCAGGCGCATTATCCAGTTGGCGGCCTGCTCGTCGAGGCTCTGCGGGGAGTCAAGCATCGGCTCAAACATCCAGCGCGTGGTGGCAGTGCACCAGGGCGTTCATCAGGTGTTTGCGCACCATGCGCTCGGAAATCCCCAGGCGGCTGGCGATGTCAGCCTGGCGCAGCCCTTCCAGGAAATGCATGAGGAACGCCTGCCGGGCATTCGGCGCCAGGCCGTCGAGCACGAACGCAATCTGCTCCAGGGCTTCGAGGGTCAGCAGGATCTGTTCCGGCGATTGCTGGCAGCTTTCCAGCAGGTCGATTGTCAGTGCCAGTTCCCGCAGGTAAGCGTCCTCGATCTGGCGGCGGCGGGCGCGGTCGATGATCAGGTGGCGCGCCGTGGTCGTGAGGAACGCCCGAGGCTCGCGCATGCCGCCCAGGGCATCGCGGGAGGCGAGGATGCGCACGAAGGTGTCATGGGACAGGTCCGCCGCGTTTTGCGAGCAACCGAGCTTTTTCCGCAGCCAGCCGAACAGCCAGCCATGGTGCTCGGCGTAGAGCATATGGACGGCCTGGTTCAAGGGAAGGTCGCTGGCGGACATGGCGGGAGTGTCTGCGGATAAGAATTATTCGCAAGGTTAGCGGTGTGCATGGAATGAAAGCAAGTGCGGGGCGGGCCGCGCTCTATATTTATGCGGCTCGTGCTGATAAATAGAGCGGGTGAATCCTTAAGTCGATACCCGGTGTAATCAATCATGAAGCGCCATTTCGAAGACTTGCAGTTGGGCAGCATCGAGCTGTTCTGCCTGGCCGCCGAGGCCAGCAGCTTTACCGCGGCCGCCCAGATAGCGGGCGTGACCCCGGCGGCGGTGAGTCGCAGCATCTCTCGGCTGGAAGAGCGACTGGGCTCCCGGCTGTTTGTGCGCACCACCCGCAGCATCCGCCTGACCGATGGCGGCCGGACGTTTTTCGAGCAATGCCGCCAGGCCCTCACGCAACTGGTGGAAGCCCAGCAGGAAATGATGGGCGCGCAGTCGGTGCCCTCCGGGTTGTTGCGCATCAGCATCCCGACCACTTACGGCCATCACCGCATCCTGCCGCTGCTGCCGAAATTTCGCGCGCTGTACCCGCAGGTCACCGTGGATATTCACATCAGCAACCGCAACATTGATTTTGTCGCCGAAGGCTATGACCTGGCCATCCGCGTGCGCGCCCAGCCGGACTCGACGCTGATCGCGCGCTTGCTCGAAGACGCCAAGCTGGTGGTGGTTGCATCGCCGGCGTATCTGCAGCGCGCCGGCACGCCCCAGACCCTGGAGGATTTGCCGGCCCATGAGTGCATCCAGTACGAATTGCCGAGCAATGGGCGGCGCATTTCCTGGTTGTTCCAGGCCGATGGCAAGGAGCGGGAATTTGCCGGTGAGGCCGGGTACAGCTGCTCCGACGATGTGCTGGGTGGCGTGACCCTGGCCAAGCATGGCGCCGGGCTGTTCCAGACCTACAAATTCATCGTCGAGCAAGAGTTGGCCAACGGCAGCCTGGTGGAGGTGTTGCAGCCTTACGGCGGACGTTCGCGGCCGTTTACCTTGCTGTATCCCCACGGCCGCTACGTGCCCCATCGGGTGCGGGCGTTTGTCGACTTTCTGCTGGAGCACCGTACCGAGTGGGCGGCGCTGTAGCGGCGGACACATCCCAGGTCAGCATCAACTGGCCGATTGCGGCGTCGATGGCGCTGGCCTCCACGCCATCCCGGGCGAGGATCGAGACGCCCTGCAGAAAACTGTCGTAGACCGTGGCCATGGCACGGGCGTTGGTCTCGGCGGGCAACTGGCCGGCACTGATGCCGCGCTCCACGCAATGCACGATGCCCGCCCGGGTGCGCTCCCGCGAATGGGTCAGCGCATGGGTCACTTGCGCGCTCTCGGGGGAGGGCGCGCTCATCACGCCCAAAGCCACCATGCAGCCCTTGGGGTGGCTGTCTTCACACTGCATGCGCGCCGATTGGCGCAGCGCGGTCTCGATGGCCTGGCGCGGCGGCAGGCTGTTATCCCACAGGCATTCGGTGACCTGGGCAAAGGTCGCCAGATAACGCTGCACGCACTCCTGGAACAGCGCGTCCTTGGAGCCGAACGCCGCGTAGAAACTCGGCGCGGAGATGCCGCCGCCCAATCCGGCTTTCAACTGGCTCAGGGACGTCGCGTCGTAACCGTGCTGCCAGAATAGGTGCATGGCCTGTTCCACGGCCTGGTCGCGGTCGAAGGTGCGGGGGCGGCCCATCTGTGCCATGTGGAAATCCTCTCGGGTGATGAGATAAATACTAGTCGATACATAAGTCGTTGACAACGCTGCGTAGGGCGCCCAACATTTATATCGATCGGTATTTAAGTCCTCTTCTTCAAGGAGTTTCCCTGTGACCCCCTCAACCACCTTATCGGCAGACGCCGTCCCCGACCGCTTGCCCATCGGCGCCTTGCTCGCCCTGGCCATGACCGGCTTTATCTGCATCGTCACCGAAACCCTGCCGGCGGGCCTGTTGCCGCTGATCAGCGACGGCCTGTCGATTTCAGCGTCCATGGCCGGGCAGATGGTCACCGCCTATGCGCTGGGCTCGGTGCTGGCGGTGATCCCGTTGACCATTGCTACTCGCGGCTGGCGCAGACGCAATGTGCTGCTGCTGACTATCGTCGGTTTTCTGCTGTTCAATTCCATCACCGCGCTGTCGTCCCACTATGGGCTGACACTGCTGGCGCGGTTCCTCGCCGGGATGGCGGCGGGGCTGGCGTGGAGTTTGTTGGCCGGGTATGCGCGGCGCATGGTGGCGCCGCATCAACAGGGCAAGGCCATGGCGCTGGCCATGGTGGGAACCCCGATTGCGTTGTCACTCGGGGTGCCGCTGGGCACCTGGCTGGGCGGGCTGGTGGGCTGGCGCACGACGTTCGGCGTCATGTCGGCGCTGACGTTGGTATTGATTGTGTGGGTATTGGTGAAGGTGCCGGACTACCCCGGCCAGTCGGCCCATCAGCGCATGGCCCTGCGCAAGGTACTGACCACGCCGGGCGTGCGGCCGGTGCTGGCGGTGGTGATTGCCTGGATGCTCGCCCACAACATTCTCTACACGTACATCGCCCCGTTTGTGGCCCCGGCGGGGTTGGTGGACCGGGTGGACCTGGTGCTGTTGGTGTTTGGTGTGGCGGCGCTGGTCGGGATTTGGATGACCGCCAGATTGGTGGATGCAGCGCTGCGCAACACGGTGCTGGTGAGCCTGGCGGCCTTTGCGGCGACGTGCCTGGCGTTCGGTTTTCTGGCGCAGGTGCAGGGCGTGATTTACCTCGGTGTGGCGGTGTGGGGCCTGAGTTTTGGCGGCGCTGCAACGTTGCTGCAAACGGCATTGGCGGACGCGGCCGGGGACGGGGCTGATGTGGCACTGTCGCTGAACGTGGTGGCCTGGAACAGTGCGATTGCGGGAAGTGGTGTGGTCGGCGGAGTGTTGCTCGATACCTGGGGTGTGGCTTCTTTCCCATGGGCGATGTTGGCGCTGCTGGCGGTGGGCTTCGCGATTGTGTGGCGTGCGCGATTCCATGGCTTCAAGCCGGGGCACAGGGCACACGGCAAGCCTGCAGTTGGCGGGCACTGATATTTCCAAAGTCTGTGGAAAAACCGCTGCTAACATCAGACAAATCTTAAAATAACCCGCCACTCGGCCGATATCCCTGGGCATAGGCTTTATCACCCAGGGAGTATCGGCATGCGCATCACGAGAATGTCTGCAATCCATGTTGGCCTGTTGTTCAGCCTGTCCGGTGCCTGCATGGCTGCAGGCTCCGTAGGGCAGGGTGTCATCACGTTTCACGGCAGCATCGTCGAGGCGTCTTGCACACCGCTCGCCGTGGCCCACGGGATGACGCTCAACAACTGCCCGACGTCCGCACGCGGCAGTGCCATCAGCGTGCGCAGCGTGGCACCGGTGGGCTCGGTCACGGCCCTCGATCACAGCGCCGTGAACGTGAAGCTGGTCGCCGACAGCGGCCGGGGAGACCGCTATTACCAGCAGCAATACGCGTTGGTGGATGGCCAAGGGAAGCCTGTGACCTCGGGGCAGTATCTGATTACGCTGACCTCGCCTTGAGGAAAGAAAGCCAGCTTATTCAGGTGCCTTGACGAGCATGTACTGGCTGAAATTATTGATGTGATCATCCAGATTATCCTCAAGCATCATCCGGTACTGATCACAGAAATACTTCAGCATCGCCTCACGCGCCTGGGCCATTTCTTCGCCGGATTTAAAGCTGCGTGCGCTGACCCAGGCGTTGAAGCGTGTGGTGCCAAACATCATCGAGGCGCTGACTTTGCCCAGGTCGGCGAACGCCCTGAACTGTTCGTTGGACAGCTCGATGTGCGCGTCCGCGCGATCGTAGAAGCCGTTGTCGGTGGTGTCTGGCATTGCGGTTACCTTCCTGTTCGTGAGTGCGGCGAAGGTACCGCCACGCTCCACGGGAAGGCAACCACGTTGGCCGCTTCAGGCCTTATTTATTGCGCGTCACCCTCCACACCGTGTTGGCCAGGTCATCGGCAATGATCAGCGCACCCTTTGGATCAACCGTGACCCCCACCGGCCGCCCGCGAGTCTTGCCATCGTCCCCGCGGAAACCCGTGGCGAAGTCCAGCGGCTCACCGGCAGGCCGGCCATTGCTGAACGGCACGAAGATCACCTTGTAGCCCACCGGATTGTCCCGGTTCCAGCTGCCGTGCTCGCCGACGAAGACGCCGTCGGCATATTTCTCGCCCATGGCCGGGATGGAAAAATCGACGCCCAGCGCGGCGACGTGGGAACCCAGGCTGTAATCCGGCTTGATCGCGGCGGCGACCTTGGCCGGGTTCTGCGGTTGGGCGCGGGTGTCGACGTTCTGGCCCCAATAGCTGTAGGGCCAGCCGTAGAATTCGCCTTCGCGCACCGAGGTCAGGTAATCCGGCACCAGGTCCGGCCCCAGTTCATCCCGCTCGTTGACCACTGCCCACACCTGCCCGGAGCCCGGTTGAATGGTCAATGCCGTCGGGTTGCGCAAACCGGTTGCATAAGGCTTGTGGGCACCGGTGGCGGCGTCGATCTGCCAGACCATCGCCCGGTCAATCTCGACTTCCATGCCGCGCTCGGTGATGTTGCTGTTGGAGCCGATGCCCACATACAGCGAGCGGCCATCGGGGCTGATCGCCAGGGATTTGGTCCAGTGGTGATTGATCGCGGCGGGCAGCTCGGTGACGGTGGTGGGCGGGCCGCTGGCTTTGGTCTGGCCGTCTTGATAGTCGAAGCGCACCAGTGCGTCCTGGTTGGCCACGTACAGCTTGCCGTCGGCAAAGGCCAGGCCGTAGGGCGCGTTGAGGTTTTCGGCGAACACGGTTTTCAACTCGTAGGTGCCGTCACCGTCGGCATCGCGCAGCAGGGTCAGGCGGTTGCCGCCCTTGACCTTGGTGTTGCCCTCGGCCTTGATCACACTGGCGATCACGTCCTTGGGCTTGAGCTTTGCCGCGCTGCCGCCGCGGCCTTCGGCGACGAGGATGTCGCCGTTGGGCAGCACCAGGGTCTGGCGCGGGATTCGCAGGTCGGTGGCGATGGCCGTGATGCTGAAACCCTCGGGCACCGTGGGTTTCTGCTCGCCCCAGGCGACCGGTTCAGCAATCTTCATGCTGGGCAACAGGCCGCGCTGGGGTTCCGGCAGCTTGGGGTCGGGGCCGCGGGCTTGAGTGCTGTCGGCTTCGCCACCGCAGGCACTCAACAACAGCGCCATGCTTAACAGGGTCAGCATGCTGGAATGCTTCATTGGTCACCTCCCGAACGCAGGTTGGTCAGCCCGACCCACGTGGTCACGCAGGCCAGCAGGGTCACGACGGCAGACAGCACCAGGCCCGACGGCATCACGGCCCAGGCATCCTTCGCATGCTCAAAGGCATTCACCAGGCCCAGCGCCCAGGTCACCAGCAACAGCAGGAAGTACACCGTGGGGCGCCCGGCCTTGCGGTCGGCACGCAGCAGGTTGACCAGTGCAAACAACCCCGCCAGCCCGCAGAACAGCAGGGCGCCGGCGATCAGCCAGGCGGCGAAGTTGCTCCATTGGATCTGGTAGGTCTGGTAGTAGGCAATGTCACTCAGCAGGGCGCCGAGAAACAGCGGGACAGTACCGGCAAGCAAGGTCGCGTGAAGCGGGCCTGGCGCGCTGCGGCGGGTGAGGGCGGGGGTGACGGTCACGGGCGGCTCCTTATCGTTGAGCGGCCCTGATGCGGTTCATCAGGGCCGCGCTGACTGCGCTTAAGGAAGGAGCGTGCTACTTGCGCGTTAGTTCACCCGCTATTCGTTTCCAAATATGTTGCGTCAGTTGATACGTGGATGCTGCTGCACCAGGTTTTCGCGCTTGGCTTCCAGCTCGGCGATTTGCGCGTCGATGTCTTCGATCTTCTGCTCGATATTGTCTTCATGCTCCTGCAGCAGCTCCTTGGCTTCCTCGATATCCGAAGCCGCCGGTGCCGCGCCGCGCAGGGGTTTGTTGGCGGTTTCCTTCATGGTCAGGGCGGTGAAAAGCCCCAGCACGGCGAACACCATCAGGTAGTAGGCCGGCATGTACAGGTTGTTGGTGGTCTCCACCAGCCAGGCCATGGCGGTCGGCGTCAGGCCGGCCACCAGGATCGAGATGTTAAAGGCGCTGGCCAATGCGCTGTAGCGGATGTGCGTGGGGAACATCGCCGGCAGGGTGGACGCCATCACGCCGATAAAGAAGTTGAGCACCACCGCAATGATCAGCAGCCCCGAGAAAATCAGCCCGAGCTTGCCGCTGTTGATCAGCATGAACGCCGGAATGGCGAGGAAGAACAGCGCAATGCTGCCGAACAGAATGAAGGGTTTGCGCCCGATCTTGTCGCTGACAAAGCCAATCATCGGCTGCACGAACAACATGCCGACCATGATCGCGATGATGATCAGCACGCCATGGTTTTCGCTGTAGTGCAGGTTGTGCGACAGGTAGCTCGGCATGTAGGTGAGCAGCATGTAGTACGTGACGTTGGTCACCACTACCACGCCGACACAGGTCATCAGGCTGCGCCAATGCTTGGTGGCGACCTCCTTGAACGACACTTTCGGGCCACCCGCCAAGCCTTCGCGATCGCCTTGTTCGAGTTGTTCCACATGCTGTTGGAAGGCCGGTGTTTCTTCCAGTGCATGCCGCAAGTAGAGCCCGATCATGCCCAGCGGCAATGCGAGGAAGAACGGCAGGCGCCAGCCCCAGGACTGGAACGCCTCTTCACCGATCACTGCAGAAATCAGCACCACCACGCCCGCGCCGAGGACGAAGCCGGCGATGGAGCCGAAGTCCAGCCAACTGCCGAGGAAACCGCGCTTGCGGTCCGGGGCGTATTCGGCGACGAAGATCGAGGCACCGGTGTATTCGCCGCCCACCGAGAAGCCCTGGGCCATCTTGGCCAGCAGCAACAGGATCGGCGCCCAGATGCCGATCGAGTCATACGAGGGGATCAGCCCGATGGCGAAAGTGCTCAGGGACATGATCACGATGGTCGCCGCGAGGACCTTTTGCCGGCCGTATTTGTCCCCCAGTCGGCCGAAGAACAGGCCGCCCAACGGACGGATCAGGAAGGGCACCGAGAAGGTCGCCAGGGCGGCGATCATCTGTACGCTGGGGGACGCCTCGGGGAAGAACACCTTGCCCAGCACATAGGCGACAAAGCCATACACCCCGAAGTCGAACCATTCCATGGCATTGCCCAGCGCAGCGGCGGTGATCGCCTTGCGCATCTTGGCGTCGTCGACGATGGTGATGTCATCCAATCCAATCGGATTGACGGTTTTCTTGCGTGATTTCATGGGAATACTCAGCCGCAGGTCCATTTCGATGCCACTGTTTTGGTGGCATGCGCTTAATGGGTCAGATACATGCGGACACTGAATAATTCACCATTGGCTGGTTTTTTTTGTTAACGGCCCAGTAAGGATCAACTGATTCGCTCGCCGCCCAGGGAATCACGCTGCATCGACTGCAGGTTTTTCTCGATGGTTTCGCACAGGGCTTCCATCTGAATCTGGTGCTCGCTGTCCCGAAACGGGCTTTGCAGATCGGTGCCGATGCGTTCGATGGCCAACAGCATAAAACCCACCACCGTGGAGGCCAGCGGGGTGAACCAGCCCAGGGATTCCACCAGGCCCACCGGCACGATCAGGCAGAACAGCGAAATAAACAGCCGCGGGAAATACACGTAAGGGTAGGGCAGCGGTGTATTCGCGATACGCTCCATGCCGCCCTGGCTGTTGGACAAGTCCACCAGGGTCGACTCCAGCCGCGCCAGGCGAATGCTGTCGAGGCGCCCGGCCTTGTATTCCTGGGCCAGCAGGGCCGCGGAACCGTTGAGGATGTCGTTGGCAAAGTTATTGGTGGTGGTGCTGCGGGTGAACTCTGCGGCCGGCAGAAACGCCCGAATCTCATCCGGGCACGGCTGGCCTCGCAGGTGCGCCGCGAGGCAGTTCACATAGGCCACGTGACGGCGCAGCAAGGTCGCTTTTATCGGGTTGATCTCGTGGCCCGGGTCATCCAGCAACGTCAGGACCTGCCGGGCGAAGCTGCGGGAATTGTTGACCATCGCCCCCACAGCGTGCGCGCTTCCCACCAGCGGTTGTAGGCGCTGCTGTTGCGGAAACTGATCAGCACCACCAGCGCCGAGCCGAGCAGCGTGAGGGGCATCAGCGGCAGGTTGATCTTGCTGTTGAGGAACAGCATGAAATCCACGGTGACGGCGATATCCCAGAGCAGCAGCCAGAACAGCGCCCAGCCCACATAGCCCATGGTCTTGATGATCAGGCGGTATTTTTTGATGATGGCAGCTTTCAAACGGAAACCTCGTGGCGAGCGGTAAGCATCAGTGCCCTAGCTCGGACGGTATTTTCCGGGTAAAGGTTCGCGTCTTCAGGTCTGGAGTGGCAGGACGAAGCGCTTTTCGGCAGGAGCCTGGTCGCCGGGTGCAGGCTGTTCAGCCACGAATCCGCAGCGCTGCAGCACTTTTTGTGAACCCACGTTTTCCGGGAATACATACGCCACCAATTGCGTCAGCGCCCAACGTGCCTGTGCCTGCTGGATAAGATGCTTGAGTGCCTGAGTGGCCAGCCCTTGCCCGCACGCTTGCTCACCCACGCGATAACCGACTTCGGCAGAACCCTTCGGTGAGTCGATGCTTTTCAGATTGGCGCGGCCGACGATTTCGCCGCTGGCGTCCTCGATCACAAACGGGTGCCAGGCGCCCAGGGCGAAGTCGGCCAGGTAGGCCTGGATGTGCTCGGCCACACCCTGCACGGAATAGAACGAAGGCTCGCGTGCATCAATATGCGACTCGAACCACTCACGGTTGCGGGATTCGAAGGCCAGCAAGGCTTCAGTGTCCGTACTGCTCAGCTCGCGAACCTTAAATGACGTCATCGATCACCTCTTCCTGGCAATTTGTGCGGTGAGCAAGCATACCCCATCAGTTATCCTGAGCAGACGAGCCCATTCGTGGCAAAAAGGAACGGCAGTTGAACGAACACACATTGTCCATGCGCCTGGAGCGCGTGGCAGCCCATGTACCCGCCGGTGCGCGCCTGGCGGATATCGGCTCCGACCACGGCTACCTGCCGGTGGCGTTGATGCGTCGCGGCGCCATCGCAGCAGCGGTGGCGGGCGAGGTGGCGTTGACGCCGTTTCGTGCGGCCGAGCGTACGGTGCGCGAGAACGAACTGGAGTCCTACATCACCGTGCGCCTGGCCAGTGGCCTGGCGGCGATCGAGCCGGGCGACGGGATCACCGCGATCAGTATCTGCGGCATGGGCGGCGAGACCATCCGCGACATCCTCGACAGCGACAAGGCGCGCCTCAACGGCCAGGAGCGCCTGGTCCTGCAACCCAACGGCGGCGAGCAACCCTTGCGGCAATGGTTGATGGACAACGGCTACCGCATCCTGTGCGAGGAACTGCTGCGGGAGAACCGCTTCTTCTACGAGATCATCGTGGCCGAGCGCGCCGAGCCTGTGAGCTACACCGCCGAACAACTGTACTTCGGCCCGCTGCAAATGCAGGCCCGCAGCCCGGAGTTCCTGCTCAAGTGGCAGCGCATCCTGCGCCACAAACACCAGACCCTGAACGACTTTGCCCAGGCGCGGCAGGCGGTACCCGAGGACAAGGTGCAAGAGGTCGCGCAACAAGCCCGGTGGATTACCGAACTGCTGGCGTGAGGGTCAACCCGCGAGGGTGTTCAGCTCGGCCAGCACATCATCCGAAAGCTCCAGTTCGCCCACCGCGAGGTTTTCACGCAAATGGGTGACCGAGGATGTTCCGGGAATCAGCAGGACGTTGGGCGAGCGACGCAGCAACCACGCCAGCGCCAATTGCATCGGTGTGACGCCAAGCCGCTGCGCAACGTTCGACAACACCGCTGACTGCACCGGCGAGAATCCGCCCAGCGGGAAGTACGGCACATAGGCAATGCCTTCCAGGGCCAACTCGTCGATCAGCGCGTTATCGTGTTGATGGGCGATGTTGTAGAGGTTCTGGACACACACGAAACGCACGAGTTTTCGCGCTTCGGCCACCTGGGTGGGCGTGACGTTGCTGATGCCGATATGGCGTATCAGCCCCTGTTGTTGCAGCTCGGCGATGGCGCTCAGGGGTTCTTCGATCGAGCCTTCGGCAGTGCCCATCACGCCGTGCATGGCCCGCACATTGACCACGTCCAGCACGTCCAGGCCCAGGTTGCGCAGGTTGTCATGCACAGCCTGCGTCAGCTCGGCCTTCGACGACGCGTTGAACCAGCCGCCATCGGCGCCACGACGGGCGCCCACCTTGGTGACGATCGTGAGGTCGTCTTTATACGGGTGCAACGCCTCGCGGATAATCTGATTGGTGATGTGCGGTCCGTAGAAGTCGCTGGTGTCGATATGGTTCACGCCGCAGGCGACGGCCTCGCGCAATACGGCGTGCGCTGCATCACGGTCTTTTGGCGGGCCAAATACCCCGGGGCCAGCCAATTGCATGGCGCCGTAACCGACGCGGTTGACGGTGCGATCACCGAGAGTGAAGGTGCTGCGGTTTCCTGAGCGGGTCATGGCTGTAGCTCTTGCTTGACGGGAGGAAGCCTATAATATGAAGGATCCTTCAGGTTTAGAATTCGCATTCCATGAGCACTCCCAAAGCCTCCCTAAAGCCAAGAAAATCAGCGGTCCAGGCGCGCTCGGCGGCGACGGTCGAGGCGCTGCACACGGCGACCCTTCAGGTTCTGACGGCTCAGGGACTGGTCCGCTGCACCACGACCCGCGTGGCCGAGCGCGCGGGCATGTCGGTGGGCAGTCTCTATCAGTACTATCCGAACCGCGATGCACTCCTGGCGGCAGTCCTGGAAAAGCATCTGGTGCACGTGGCCGAGACCGTTGAGCAGGCCTGCGATCAACATCAGGGCGCCACGGTGGCGGAAATGGCGTCGGGGTTTGTCACGGCTTTTCTGGCGGTGAAACTCATGGACCCGACGGCGTCCAAAGCCCTCTATGCCATTGCGGCTGAGCGGGGCGGTGCGGAGCTTGTGGCGCGAATCAACAAGCGGATGGTGGGCGCCGTGGCGGCGATGTTGGGGACGGCATCGGATGCCCGTTTTGACGACCCGTTTTTAACCGCGGCCATCTCGATCAGTGCCGTGGTGGGCCCGGTGCGGACGCTGCTTGAAGGCAATGCAACGCCGGCCTATGAAGCCGGCCTGGAACAGCAGGTGACTCGGCTGCTGCGGGCTTATCTTCAAACGTTTCAGTCGCCGCCAATTGACCGCGAAAGGGCGCCAAAGTAGCATGCGGCCATTATTTTGACATCACTCTCGATTCAAGGATTGAATATGCTGTCCAGAGCCCTCACGGCAGGCCTGCTACTGGCCTTGGCCGGGTGTACCAACGTCAAGGTTGAGCCTGTCTCGCCTCAATACAACATCTCCCGGTTGTGCATCGAAGAGAACCCCAAAGTCGTGGTGGGGGACTTTGTCGATGGCCTGCAAACGCTGCTGCGCAAGCACCACATTGAAAGCCGGCTGTATGCCGCGCCGGTTCCGGGCAATTGTGAATACCGTCTGACCTACACCGCCATTCGTTCCTGGGACTTTTCTGCCTACCTGTCCGATGCCAGCGTCCGGCTCTACAAAGGCGACCAGTCCATTGGTTTTGCGCAGTACACCCTGGCGGGCGGCGGGGGCTTCGATTTGTCGAAATACAACACGGTCGAGGAAAAAATGGCACCGGTGATCAACCAGCTATTGGGGCAGGCCAAGTGAGCACATTCATAAAAAGTATCCCGGTCCTGTTGCTCATGTTGCTACTGCCAGGGTGTGGTCATACCAGCACCAGCGAACCTTATTTCGAACCGCCGCCGCCACCTCCAGGCAAGGCGCTGGTTTACCTGATGCGAACCCAGGTTATCCAGGGCAGCTTCTATGACAGCGTGTTCAGTATCGATGACAGCGCAATCGTGGGGCTGAGCAGCGAGACCTATTCCTGGGTGCTGGTCAGCCCTGGCGTGCACAAGATTTCGGCTGGACAGCAGCCGCATCCCCGGAACGTATTCCTGACGCTCTCGGTTGAGCCGGGCAAGGAATACTTCGTTGAGTACACCCAGGAGAACATGTTCGAGAAGATTCGCAAGCGGGAGACGAACGAAGGGAAAACCATGGTGCGCGGGTATTCGTATATACCGGTGAAGTGACGGCGCGGTTGCAACGACTGCGAAGGTTAACCCCGGTGCCCCGGCACTAATGTAAGGAGTGATGGTCAATAACCCCCGCACGACTGTGAGCGGTCGTGTGGCTCGGAATAGAGCCTCGCGGTACGTTTTTTCCTCCCCCCCATTTGAAGATTTAACCATGCACCTTCGCAAAATTGCAGTTGGGCTGTCGGCCCTTGTTTTGCTCTCCACCGGGGCGCAAGCCCGTGGCCTGCTGGACCTCATCACGCCGCATCAGCAACACACCTCCCGCTCGGGCTCCATCAGTCAGGGCGCGGCCCTGGACCTCTATTCAAACCAACAGAAAAAGCCGTCGTTCGACAGTTGCGCCGACCTGTTCCCGGCCGCGCAACCGATCAACACCGCCACCGTGCCGGCCACCATGAAACCCCTGGCGCTGTGTTCCGATAATTTTGCGGTGCTCTACTCGCAAACCAGCAAGACCCCGCTGGTGGTGGTCGAGCGCCTGAATGCCGGCCAGTTGCAGGACGCCAAAGGCGAGGAGCGCACCAACCAGTTTTACCCTGACCCGCGCATTCCCAAGGGCGCGCGCGCCGAGTTGAGTGACTACCGTGGCCAACACCCGGCCGTGGACCGTGGCCATCAATCGCCGGCCGCCGATGCGCCGAGCACCAACGCCATGGCCCAATCCTTCGCGCTGTCGAACATGGTGCCGCAAGACCCCACCAACAACCGCAAGATCTGGAGCAAGGTCGAGGCGGACGTGCGCAAGTTCGCCAAGCGCGCCGACGGCAATGTGTTTGTGTTCACCGGCCCGCTGTTTGACCCGGGCTACAGCACCATCGGCGACAACAAGGTGTGGGTGCCGACCCGCCTGTTCAAGCTGGTATACGACGTATCGTCCCAGCGTGCCTGGGCCTACGTGCTGCCCAACGCTGAAACCCGTATCGAAAAGCCGATGGACTACGCGACGTTTGTGAAGACCACCGGGCTCAAGTTGCTGGGGAATCTGCCGGTGACGGGGTCTGTCGGGCGTACTTGACGGCCTGAAACCGGATGCGTCACTTGCCCTTTTTCAACGTCTTCAACCGCAGCGTTGCTCGCTGCACAGCGGCCATCTTCTCTGGCCGCTTCATCCTTTTCCATTTGCGAATATCGTCCTTGGTGCGTCCACAACTCACGCACAGCTCACCACTGAGCTGGCAGGTTGAGACGCACGGATTCTCGATATCTTTAGCCAAGGCTTTACCCCTTTACGGCATACAGCTTGAGCAGGCGCAGGCGCCAATCGCCGCCATGCTGCAGGTGGCATTCTTCCTCGGAGTCGAAGCGCACGTAGCGGTCCGAAGAAGGGCGATCCACCCCGGCATCCTCCAGCGCCGTGGCCGTCAGCTCGCGCATGCGCCGGTCCAGCCCGCTTGAAAGAGCCAGCTCCCGGTTCGCCCGTGTATCGAACACCCAGATGACGACCAGGCTTTGGGCAAAGGCCAGGTAGTCGACTTCGTGGGTCAGCCAGTCGAAGCCAGTGATTTCGGCCTTGGCGATTTCACAGGCCTCGGTCAGGGCCGCGACCAGGCGACGTTCAATCCGGGCGCCGTCGCGTGTGTTTGAAGGCATGGTGATTCCTGGATGGGTGATGGCTGGGATGATACCCGAGAGATCAACGGTGGGAGCTGTCGAGCTTCAGCGAGGCTGCGAAGGCGGACTGGCAGGCGACATCTTTATCGACTGACAGGGCCTCTTCGCAGCCTCGCTGGGGCTCGACAGCTCCCACATTGGATTGGGTTTGTCTGCCACACTGGATTGGGTTTGCCTGTCAGATTTTCTTTGGCCGATCCAGCTTGCGCGTCATGGTATAGACCGCCACCCCGGCGGCCAGGATGCCCGAGGCCGCGCCGACGGCCAGCGCCCAACGCGGGCCAAGATGGTCGGCCACCCACCCCACAATCGGTGCACCAATCGGTGTGCCGCCAAGGGCCACGCCTACCCGCAGGGCGATCACTCGGCCGCGCATGGCGGGTTCGGTGGTGAGTTGCATCAGGCTGTTGGTGGTGTTGCTGAAGGTCAGGGCGCCCACGCCGATGATCACCAGGGCCCCGGCGAACAGCCAATAGTTCGGGGCAATCGCCGCCAACGTGCAACCCACCCCGAACACCAGCGCGCCGTACAGCAGCGACTTGAAGTGTGGCCGCTCGCGCCCGGCGGCGAGCAGCGCCCCGGCGATGGTGCCGATGGCCAGGGTCGACGTCAGCAGCCCATAGCCACGGGCATCGGCGTGGAACACGGTGACGGCCATGGTCGAGATGAAAATGGGGAAGTTCATGCCGAAGGTGCCGATCAAAAACAGCATGATCAGGATCGCCATCAGGTCCGGTCGGGCCCACACATAGCGCAAGCCTTCGGTCAGGCTGCCCTTGGTGCGCAGTGCCCGCAGGCGGGTGTGCAGGCCGGAAACCCGCAGCAGAAACAGCGAGGCCAGCACCGCGAAAAAGCTCGCGCCATTGAGCAGGAACGCCCAGCCGGTGCCCACCGACGCGATGGTCACCCCGGCCACGGCCGGGCCAATCATGCGGGCCATGTTGAACGAGGTGGAATTGAGCGCGATGGCGTTGGACAGGTCCGCTTCGCCCACCAGGTCTGCCACGAAAATCTGCCGCACGGGGGCGTCGAATGCCGAGGCACAGCCCGACAAAAACGCGAACGCATACACGTGCCACAGCTGCACGATGCCGGTCAGGGTAAACACCCCCAGCATCAGCGCCAGCACGCCCATCACGCCCTGGGTGACGATCAGCAGCTTGCGCTTGTCGTAGTGGTCGGCGGCGAAGCCGGTCCAGGGCAGCAACAGCAATTGCGGCCCGAACTGCAACGCCATGACGATGCCGACGGCCGAGGCGTTATGCGGCGTGAGCTGGGTCAGCACCAGCCAGTCCTGGGCCGTGCGTTGCATCCAGGTGCCGATATTCGACACCAGGGCACCGGCGGCCCAGATACGGTAATTGACGCTGCGCAGCGAGCGGAAAATGCCCATCGAACTCACACCGGCCTTGAGGGATTACCACCGTTGAAGCGCCCGAAATGCTGCGCCAGGAACACACTCAGCACCAAGGCCCCGAGCCCGAGGGCGAGCACATCAGCGGTGTTGTCGAGCGCGAAATCCCCGACCCGGCAGACCAGCACATAGCCGATCACCAAGGTTGAGAAACCCCCAGAGCACATTCAGCGTCGAGGAAGACCGCCCTTGGCCGCGCGGCTTGGCAAATGGCGTCTGGAATGACTGGCCCATCAAGCCACTGACGCAATGCGGCACCGCGTTGGCGAGCAACACACCGCCGAAGAAGTAAGACACCAGCTCATGCCACTGCATCGTCACGCACCCCTTGTTTCAAGCAAGCCGATGATGTGTTGCGCCGTACCGGTTTCGCCCAGCTTCGGAAAGATCTGGGTCAGGCTGTAGTGGTGGGCTTCGGCGTTCGCATCGGTCATGGCGTCGATGGCCAGGGTCACGTTGAAGCCAGCCTCATAGGCCTGGCGGGCGGTGGACTCGACGCCGGTGCCGGTGGCCACCCCGGTGATCACCACCTGGGTCACGCCGAGCGCCTTCAACTGCACCTCAAGATCGGTGCTGGCGAAGGCGCCCCAGGTGCGTTTGGTCACCACAAGGTCGCCGGGTTGCTGACCGAGTTCAGGCAGCAGGTCGGCCCATCCCGGTGGAAATACATCGCTGCGCCGTGGCCGCTCGGTGCGCCCGGGTGCAAAGCCTGTGACGTTGACCAGCACCACCGGCAAGCCGCGTTCACGGAACGCATCGAGCAGTGCACGGGAGCGTTCGACCACACCGCCGATGGGGTGGATGAACGGGTACTCGGCGATGCCTTTTTGCAAGTCCACGATGATCAGCGCGGTGTTGGGATCCAGCGAGGTGACGGCCATGGAATGTCCTCAAACAGGAAGGGGTGGCTCAAAAATCGGCGAGGCGCTCCAGCAGCTTTACGGCCGCCGCGAGTTCGGCTTGTTCGTCGGCAGACAGTTGTTCCTGCAGCGCCCGCAACAGCCAATCGTCCTTGGCGGCCCGGCTGGCGATGAGGTGTTTGCGAAAGCCGGGTGTCAGCTCGATCAGGGTTTGTCGCCCATCGCTGGGGTCGGGTTTGCCCCTGATCGCTTTCATCGTTTCAAGCCCGGCCACGGTGATGCGCATGGACTGCGGGCGCACGCTCTCGGCCCGGGCCAGGGCCGAGACGGTGCTGGGCCCGTCACGGTCCAGGCGCAACAGCACCGACTTCTGGGCGGAGGTGAAATCATTCGGATGGGTTTGTTCCCGCAGCCGGCGGATCAGCTTGCCCAGGGAGATACGCAGTTCGGCGGCCAGGGCGGCGGCGGATTGGGTTTCTGGGGTGTTGGAGGATCTGTTCATGCCGGGACACTAGCATGCGTGCAGAAAAACTGTACAGTTTAGCTGTATGAAATTTTTGTCAGAAAACCCTGCATCAACCATCCTTGACTGACCCTAATTTTGCCTTGCGGTACTCATCGGGTGTCTCGCCCGTGAGCTTGCGGAACATGCTGATAAAGGCCGAGGAACTGCTGTAGCCCAGGTCAAGTGCGAGGGTCTCGACGGTAACGCCACTTCGCAACAGGCTCAGCGAGTGCATCACCTTGAGCCGTTGTTTCCAGTGGTTCAGCGACATCCCCAAGTCACGCTGGCAGCGCCGCAACAGCGTGCGCTCGGTGGCGTTGACCAGGCGCGCCCAGTCGGCCAGGGAGCGGGCGTCTGCGGGGTTCTGTTCCAGGGCTTCAAGGATGGGCGACAGCACCGGGTCATTGGAGCCGGGCAGGTAGGAGCCGACGCGGGAGGTTTGCTTCAGCTTGTCCAGCAGCACGTAGAGCAGGCGGCTGTCTTCCTCGGTTTGCACCGGCGCGGGCGGTGAGGCCCGCAGGTCGTCGAGCAAGGCGCGGATCAACGGGGTGATCGTCAACGCGCAGGCCGTGTCCGGTAAGTGTTCACACAACGGCTGCGCGATATACAGCGAAGAGTGATAAGCCTCCTGGCGATTGAGCGCCAGGTGCTCGGCCTCGGGCGGCAGCCACAGGCCAAACTGCGGCGGCACGATGAAGTGCTCGTCGGCGAGCTTGATCTCCATCACACCACTGAACGAATACACAAACTCACCCCAGGGATGGCGATGCCACGGGTAAGTCGTCAAGGCCTGCATCTGCGCGGCACGAAAGTACAGGGGCGCCGGCAGTTCATCGGTGAACGGCGCAACGACCCGGTGGGCAAATGGCTTGTTCATGAGGATCACACCGCTGCGGCCAGTCGAATGGCTATTGTGCGCTATCGCTTGTCGTTTTGGCGCTATATCCAGCCGTTCCGCAGATCGCAGACTCCGCCCATACAAACGTGAGTGGGAGAGTGTCGTGGAGAAGCGTCAGCCGATTGATGGGCCCGCTGCGGTCACCATGACGGTGATGTGCGCCATCTGGGGCCTTCAGCAGGTGGCGATCAAGGTCGCCGCGCCGGATATTGCGCCGATCTTCCAGATCGCCCTGCGCTCCGGCATTGCCGCTGTGCTGGTGGGCCTGATCCTGATCCTGCGCCGGAACAAGATGACCTTGAACCTCGACACCTGGCGTGGCGGGCTGTTGGTGGGCGCGCTGTTTGCCCTGGAATACGTGGCCGTCGGCGAGGGGCTGCGTTATACGTCCGCCGCGCACATGGTGATTTTCCTGTACACGGCGCCGATCTTTGCGGCCATCGGGTTGCACGTTCGGTTCCCCAGTGAACGGCTGACGGCGGTGCAGTGGGGCGGCATATTGCTGGCGTTTGTCGGCGTGATCGTCGCGTTTTTTGCGCCGGGTGAAAGCCATGCCTCGATGGCCGATCAGCGCCTGGGTGATGCGCTGGGCTTGTTGGGCGCGGCGGCGTGGGGCGCCACCACGGTCACCATTCGTTGCTCGCGACTGGCCGAAGCGCCGGCGCCACTGACGTTGTTTTATCAACTGGCCGGGGCGTTTGTAATCCTGGCTGCATTGGCGTGGGCCACCGGGCAAACCCGGGTGCATTTCTCGGCCATTACGGTGGCCAGCCTGGCGTTCCAGACCGTGGTGTTCTCGTTCCTGAGCCTGCTGGTGTGGTTCTGGATGCTCGGCCGTTACCTGGGATCGCGATTGGGTGTGCTGTCGTTCATGACGCCTTTGTTTGGCGTGGTGTTCGGTGTGTGGTTGCTGGACGAGACCTTGCAGTCATCGTTCATTGTGGGCTCGGTGTTGGTGCTGGTGGGGATTGTGGTGGTGAGTGGGCATGATCTTTTGCGGCGGCGCAGCGAGGTGATGGCATAATAATGCTACTGATGATCATCACTAGCACAAGGAAAGGCGTCTCTTGCAAGCTGCATCCACACATCACCGCCTGCGACTCTTCGCACTGGCCAGCGCACTCATGGCGGGCTGCTCCAGTTCGCACACGCACACGCCCACACCGCTCGAGCTCGAGCCGTGTCTGGCACAGGGGCCGGTTAACAGCCAGGGCTACGATAACTGTCTGGCCGACCGCGCGGCGCTGCTCAGGGCGTTGCTCAAGTCGCTTAACGATCCGGGCAGCCTTCGTTACTTAGAAATTCAGCCAGCCGGCACCCCTACGTTCCAACTCTCCGACTATCCGGATACGCCCACTCCCATGACTTACAGGGGAGCTGATTCACTCACCGCGACTGAAAGGCGCGAGCAGCCATTCAAGATCAAAGTCACCTGGAAATACCTTTCCAAGCGGTTCGGCCCGGAGCCCAGGGACCGTGTTCCCATGGAAGACATGGAGAGCCTGCTGCTGGCGGCGGCGAAGGAAAATGGCCTGGCGAAGTGGGCCTGTACGGTGACGGGTGGAAAGCAGCGGCAGTGGATCTTCTACACCCGGGATGACGCGGTGTTTATCGCACGAATCAAGTCGGTGCTGGCACCCACCGGGCCGTACCCGATCGAGTTCAGCGCACGCAGGGAGTCAGGCCTGGGCACCGACGTGGACACTGCGCAAGACAGTCGTCTGACGCCGAAAAAGTGCATGGAATGATGGCGGGAGGGTTGTGGTGGTCAGTGGGCATGATGATCTTTCAAGGCTGCGCATGGCCAGGCTCGTCAAGGACTGATACGTTCACGGGTTCGGACATTCCTGCCCCTACTTTCTCCTGCACAGGCGCTCTACCGTGATACCAAACACTGAAGAAGAACGCCGCCAACTCAAGGCGGCCTGCACGGTCGAACTCAGCGGCTTCGCAGAACCCAAACCGGCCCAGTGGTTCCAGGAAATGGCGGAGTGGGCCCAGGCCAACAACGTGTCCCATGATCATTATGGGGGCGGTGCGTTGATTGAAAGCTTTGAAGCCAAGGTGGCCGAATTGCTGGGCAAGCCTGCTGCGGTGTTCATGCCCAGCGGGGTGATGGCGCAATTGATTGCGGTCAACATCTGGAGTGAGCGAGGCAGGCTGCCGCGCTTCGGGATCCATGCGTCCTCTCATTTGCAGCTCCACGAAGAGCAGGCATTCCAGGCCTTGCTGCACTTGCACGGGGTGATGGTGGGGCACCGCTTGCGACCGATCCTGGCCGACGACCTGGCAGCGATTGCCGAGCCACTGAGCTGCCTGGTGGTGGAGTTGCCCGCCCGCGAGATCGGCGGGCAGTTGCCTGAATGGGATGAGTTGGAAGCCCTGAAAGCCACCGCTGCCGCCTCGGGTACACCGCTGCACATGGACGGTGCCCGCCTGTGGGAAACCCGGGCCTACTACCAGCGCTCCTACGCGGAAATTGCCGAGGGTTTCTCCTCCGTCTATGTCTCGGCCTACAAAGGCCTCGGCGGAATCGCCGGCTCGCTGCTGGTTGGCGATACCGACTTTATCCAACAGGCACGCCTGTGGCGCCAACGGCTGGGGGGCACGTTGATCAAGCAGAGCCCCATGGTGGTCTCGGCGGCCATGCGCTTCGACCACCGCCTGGGGATGCTCGAGGCCTGCTATCAGCGAACCCTGAGGCTGGCGAGCTGCCTGCAGGCAATTCCCGGTATTCGTCTTCTGCCGCGTAAGCCGCAGGTGAACATGCTCCACGTGTATTTCGACGCAGACCGGGCGGCACTGCTCAACGCCCGCGACGGTATTGCCCGAGAGCACGGGCATTGGCTGTTCACCCACCTGGAACCCACCGAGGTGCCGGGGTGGTGCAAGACCGAGTGCTATGTGGGTGACCGCTTATTGGGCGTGGAGGATGAGCGGGTTCTGCAACTGTTCACAGACTTGATGCGGCAGGCGACTCAAGACCGCTGACACCACGCCGGCGCGGGGCTGTCCGTCGCCGGCGGGCGGTTGCGCTAAGGGCGCTTAAGCATGTTGATACCGGTACTCCTGAGTCACCCCTGCATACCCATAGGCACTGGCCCGGCAGTCGATGATGTGCACATTGGAGTGCGGGTGCAGGTTGCCGATCAATTCGGCCAGCAGTGTGTAGGCCTCGCGATGGAAGCGCGCTTTTTGCGCTTTGGTGTTGGTCTCGTCGGTGACGGTCACTTCCAGGCGGAAGGCGTTGCGCCCATGTTCGACCAGCGAACGGTCATGAATGAACCACTGTTCATGGGGCACAAAATCGAGAATCAGCAATGTCTGCTCCGGACGCTTCTCCAGCACTTCACAGGTCAGCGCGGTGAGCTGCGGGACGAGTTGGCGAACCAGCTCGGGATTGCGTTCTCCGGAGATTTTCAGGGTGATGCCTGGCATGGGGAATTCCTCGTAAGGGTAGGGTGAGGTGCCAGCGTAAGAAAATTATGCTGATCTGAAAAACGGGAAGATATAATGATATCTATCGGAAAAAACGCAGGATAGATATGCGCCCCTTTGACCTTGAGCAACTGCGCTCCTTCGTTACCATCCTGGAGTCCGGCAGTCTTTCGGCGGCCGCGCCCAGGCTGAATCGTTCACAGTCGGCCCTCAGTGAGCAGCTTCGAAAGCTGGAAACCTTTACCGGTGTGACGCTGCTGGAGCGCGGCAAAAAAGGCGTGAGCCCGACACCTGCCGGCGAGCGGTTGCTGGCACATGCGCGTGGGTTGCTCGCACAGAGTGATTGTGTGCTTGAGGACATGCGCGGGGTGACCTTGAGCGGGGAACTGCGCCTGGCCATCACCGACTATTTTTTGCCGAGCGCCATCGCCGGCATGTTGAAGGGGTTGCGCACCCGCTATCCGCAGCTTCGTTTGCATGTCTCGGTGCGCAAAAGCCTGCAAATCGAAAAGGGCGCCAACAGCGGCGAATTTGATATTGGCCTGTCGATGCGGATCCTCGACGGGCGCAGCCTTCCCGAAGGCATTCCTGTGCGACGGGAGGCCCTGCGGTGGGTGGCACTCAGTGGGTTCGAAGCGCAGCACGAGCACTTGGCGCCGCTGCCGTTGGTGGTGCTTCCTCAGGATTGCAGTTTGCAGCGGTTCACCATCGACCTGCTGGAGGCGCGTGGCGTGCCGTATGTGATTGCGCATTCAGCGTCGGGTGTCGGCGGCTTGCAATCGGCGCTGCTGGCGGGGCTGGGGGTGGCGTGCCTGAACAGCTCGGCCGTGCCTGCCGGGGCCGAAGCCTGCCGGTCGATTCAAACGCTTCCGGCGCTGCCCGATGTCGAGTTCAGCCTGTTACCGCCGCGCCCTGGTGAAGCGCCGCTGGTCAGCGCGGTTCGAGAGATGTTGGTCACGCACTTTTCCTAGCGGCTCAAGACCCGCCGGCTGGCCCCGGCGGCTGCCCGGTGACGCGCTTGAACGCCCGGCTGAACGCCGCTTGGGAGTTATAGCCGAGGCGCTGCGCCACGGTTTCGATTGGCAACCGCTCCAGCGTCAGCCACTGGCTGGCCAGGCGCATTCGAAGTTCGGTGGCGTAGCGCAGCGGTGGCAGGCCGAGGGTGCTTTGAAAGTGCTGGGCGAACACCGAGCGGGAGGTGTGACATTGCGCCGCCAGTTCCTCCACCGTCCAATCGCGCCCCGGCTGTTGATGCAAAGCCAACAGGGCCTTGGCCAGGCGCGGGTCGCGTAACGCGGCCACCAGCCCGGACGCATTCCCGCACGCACATTCAACCCAGCCTCGAACCACCATGGCCGCCACCACGTCTGCCAGGCGCGCAAGGATGCCGGCGAAGCCGATGCGGGCGCTGCTGACTTCACGCTCCATGGCCGCCAGGATCGGCATCAGCCCCGGATAACGCTGGCCCTTGGCGTCGATCAACATGAGGTCCGGCATCAGGCGGCCTAGGCCCTGCAAACTCCCCAGCTCAAACTCCATGCAGCCGCTGAAGAGCAGGGTGCTTTGATCCTCGCCCCCATCGAGCCGGGCATCCACCGCACACACTGCATCACCGAGGGACGCCGCATCAAAGCTGTCGATGGCGTGCACCGGCACCTCCGGGCCGGACAGCAACTGGTGGGCGCCCCCGTGGGAGATGAACACCGCAGTGCCTGGCGTCAGCTCGTACGGGGTGCCGTCCTCGGTACGCAGGGTGACGCAGCCGGCCGCGATAAGGTGGAAGTAGGCGTGCCCGGGTTTGGCCGGGAAACCCAGGCCAAACGCCGGCCCGGCCTGGATACGCCGGTACTCGACACCCCGCAGGCGCATGCCGCGCAGCAGCTCGTTGATGAGGTCAGAGGACACGTCGAACGGTTCTGGCGGCATCATTTCCGGGGTTTCGGTAAAGGATTCAAGATTTTGCATCATAGATCATCCTGCTCTTCGTACCTAGACTTCCGGTCGCGATAACTTTTAGAGGATGTCTGGTGATGAGCAATAGTGTGTGTGATGCAGTATCCGGTGTGGAGGCCGCCCCTGCGGCACCCGCCTGGATGGCGGTGTTTTCGTTGGCGATGGGTGTGTTCGGATTGCTCACGGCGGAGTACCTGCCGGCCAGTTTGCTGACGCCGATGGCGGCCGAACTCGGCGTCTCGGAAGCGTTGGCCGGGCAAGCGGTGACGGTCACGGCGGTGGTGGCGTTGTTCGCCGGGCTGCTGGTGCCGGGCCTGACCCGTGGCATCGATCGGCGTGTGGTGCTGCTGGCTTTCAGCGCGCTGATGATCTGTTCCAACCTGCTGGTGGCGGTCTCGTCGAGCCTGACAGTGTTGCTGCTGATGCGGGTGTTGTTGGGCGTCGCACTCGGTGGCTTCTGGAGCATGGCGGCGGCGGTGGCGATGCGGCTGGTCCCGGCGGCGCTGCTGCCGCGTGCGTTGTCGATCATCTTCAGCGGCATCGCGGTGGGCACGGTCGTGGCCGTACCGCTGGGCAGCTTTTTGGGCGGTCTTTATGGATGGCGCAGCGCGTTCCTGGCCGCTGCCGCCGTGGGGGCGTGACCCTGGTTTTTCAGCTGTTCACATTGCCGTCTCTCGCACCCCGCAGGACCGCACGCTTGAGGACAGTGCTCGACGTACTGCTGCGCCCGGGCATCGCCGTGGGCATGTTGGGGTGCGTGTTGGTGCACACCGGGCATTTCGCGTTGTTCACCTACATCCGGCCCTTCCTGGAAAGCACCACCGGTGTCGACGCCGAAGGGCTGGCGCTGATGTTGCTGGGCTTCGGTGTGGCGAACTTTGCCGGCACGCTGCTGGCCGGATGGCTACTGGTGCGTCTGCCCCGCGGCACGCTGGTGCTGATGCCGGCGCTGGTCGGCGTGGCAGCACTCGCCCTGGCGCTGTTGCCGGCGACCGTGACGGGCCAGGTGGGGTTGTTGATGCTCTGGGGCCTGGCGTTTGGCGGTGTACCGGTGGCCTGGTCGAACTGGGTGGCGCGGGCGGTGCCCGATCAGGCCGAAAGCGCCGGCGGCATGGTGGTGGCCTCGGTGCAGTCGGCGATTGCCGCCGGGGCGGCGGCGGGCGGCGCGATGTTCAGCTTCAGTGGGATTGACGGGGTGTTTGTTGCGGCGGGTGTGTTGATGCTGCTGGCGGCGCTGTTGATTGCGTTGAAGGTGAAGGTTGATGCGCCTGGGCAAGGCGCAGAGGCGGGAGCAGCGTTTCATCTTTGAAAAAATACCTGGGGGAAAGGGGCGTATGGACAGGGTCGAGGTAGACCGATCCGTTCGCCCCCTTTCCATCAATCAACCCTCGGGGCGGGCAGCACCATTGGTGGGGTCTCCTTCAGCGAGCATCTGACCAAGGCGTTCACGTTGTTCAGCACTGGGCAGCACACCCGTCGTTGTCGCCTCCAGTACCGTGATGCCTTCTGCGTTGACTATCCGCACTTCGGCCTTTGCATGCCCTTGCTCATCGATGCCTGCGATGAGCCAGTGGCAGGTGATCAGGTCGCCCGCGTACACGGGGCGCTTGAACTCGAAACTCATGCCTGTCGCCAGCCAACCCATTTGCCCACCCACTTCGGTGACGAGACTGGCTGTCAGCAGGCCATGGGCTATGGGCCTCTTGAACCCGCGCAACGCAGCGTACGGGGTGTCGCAATGCACCGGGTTGTAGTCGCGGGAAATCTGCGCAAACTGACGAATGTCATCTTCTGAAAAACAACGCATGACCGTGAACTGGTCTCCAACATGCAGACCTTCGGCGGCACGTTCTCTTGGGCTTGTCATACAGGCTCCTTGAAAGGTGAGGGCGGGAAGCTAAAACGTATGCTCGGGGCCTGGAAACGCTCCTGTACTCACCTCGAGTGCAAAGTCCTTTGCCGCATTGTGCAGTACCGAACGCAGGTCAGCGTATTGCTTGACGAACCGCGGCAGGCGACCAGTGCGGAGTCCGGCCATGTCCTGCCAGACCAGCACTTGTGCATCGCACTGGTTGCCAGCGCCAATCCCGACGGTTGGAATCGAAACCGCCTCGGTGATCGCTCGACCCACATCACCGGGCACCATCTCAATCAAAATGGCGAATGCACCGGCGGCTTCAAAGGCCTTGGCAACGTCTATCAGGCGCTGTGCATCTTCGTCACGACCCTGCACACGATAGCCGCCCAGTTGATGCTCCTGCTGTGGCGTAAAACCGATGTGCGCCATGACAGGTATGCCTGAACGGGTGAGCATCTCGACCTGAGGCAGCACCTCGGTCCCGCCTTCCAGTTTCACCGCGTGTGCACCGGCTTCTTTCATGAAACGAGCAGCCGTATGAAAACACTGCTCCGCCGACGCCTGGTAAGAGCCGAAGGGCAGATCGGCAATGACCAGTGCCTGCCGGGTCGAACGGCTGACCGCGCGAACCAGAGGGATAAGTTCGTCAACGGTGACGGCCAACGTGGATTCGTTGCCGTACACATTGTTGGAGGCGGAGTCACCCACCAGCAGCACCGGTATTCCGGCCTCTTCAAAAATAATGGCGCTGTACATGTCATACGCAGTGAGCATCGCCCATTTCTGGCCCTCTCTCTTCATCTGTTTCAGATGGGGAATCCGGACTCGGGTCTGTCGGGCGAGCGGTGCGCTGCCGTACGGCGAAGGTTGGTTGTTCATGGTGTCTGTCTCGCTGATGGAAAGTTAGTCCAGCACTTGTTCGGTAAGCAACGTCACTGCGATAAGGAGCATGGCTGTCCCGGAGAACCGGCTGACCCAGTGCGCTGCGGCGGGGCGTGTGCGCAGTACGACGTGTGAGCCAAACCCAACCAACAGATAAACAACGCCACAACTGAGGGTGTGTACGAGCCCCAGCACGATCATCTGCATCGGCACGGGCCAGGGCACCGTGGCATCGGCAAATTGAGGCAGGAGCGCCAGGAACAGCAGGAAGACTTTCGGGTTCAGGCCACTGATGCAAAGCCCCTTGAGCATCCAGCGCGTCCATGAGCCGGACGCTTGAACGTCATCCGCCCGGGGCGCGGCGGGGCGAAGGAGCATATTGAGGCCCAACCAAAACAAGTAACCCGCACCGGCCACCGTCAGCACTGACAGGGCCACCGGGTGGCTGGCGACCAGCGTGCCAACACCTGCGGCAACCACCAGCGTGGCGATCAAATGACCGGACAGCAGGCCCGCCACGGCGGGTACGACGACTCGATGTTTCAGCCCCGCAGAAATCGCATAGGCCCAATCCGCACCGGGCGTAATGACGAACAGAATCGACATCGCCCAGAAGGCTGCAAAGGTACTGAAACTCATGCCGTCCCCCGCGCCCATTCGTGACTCACCGCTTTATTCATCATCCTGCCTGTCCTTTCAAAAGCCGTCCCTCGGGTTTTTTAATGCGGGGCACGGTGGTTAATGACGGGAGGAAGATTAGTGAAATATGGTTAGAATTAGCTCTCAAAGCATGCTGTTATTGTGTCTTTTAAGGGGAGAAAGTTCTGATTGGACAGAATAGACCGGAAGATTCTTGCTGAGCTGCAACGGGATGGGCGACTTTCCGTCACGGAATTGGCCGAGCGCGTAGGGTTGAGTCTCTCTCCTTGCCATCGGCGGGTGCGGGCACTGGAAGAATCTGGTGTGTTGCTCGGCTATCGGGCGCAGCTTGATCCCGTTGCGTTGGGCCTGAACTTTTCCGCCATGGTGTTTGCCACTCTCCGAGACGGCAACCGGCAAGCAGTCGAGGCGTTCGAGACGGCACTCATGGATATCCCGCAGGTGGTCGATGCCCAGAGGCTGTTCGGGGAGCCGGACTACCTGCTGCACGTGATTGCCCAGGACTTGCCCGCCTTCCAAAGACTTTACGACGAGAGACTTTCCACACTGCCCAATGTGCAACGGCTGACCTCCACCCTGGTGATGAAGCGGGTCATTCAAGACCGGGCGCTACCGTTGTAACTGGCGCACTACGTGCTCTTTACTTCAGCGGCCGCGCAGCGGTTACGCACACAGTCGGTGACAGCACTATTCCATCATGAAGAGGGCTAAAGAGTTGGTGAAATCAATTCATTATCACTCAGTCAATGGCTCAGCCTAAAATACCTCTTAATTATAGATAATATGAAGACTGCCGGGTGCAAGCCAGAAGAGTGCTAGATAACTTCAGGTTTGCCCCGGAAAACAGGGTGTCAGATTATAATGAATAAAGAGTTTGTATTTACGATCAAGAGCATTTGTTTTGACGAGAATTATCATCCCTCGGAAAATACGCGCATCACCACCAACTTTGCTAACTTGGCGAGAGGGAAGAACCGTCAGGAGAACTTGCGCAACACGTTGAGAATGATCGACAACCGTTTCAATGCGTTGGCCCACTGGGATAACCCCAAGGGGGATCGTTATACCGTCGAGCTTGAAATCATCTCTGTTGAGATGGACATTGACGCTGAAGGCGGCAGTCATGCCATTCCGTTGATTGAAATATTGAAAACGAATATCGTTGATCGAAAAACCAATGAGCGATTTGAAGGCATTGTAGGGAATAACTTCTCCTCCTACGTGAGGGACTATGATTTCAGCGTGGTGTTGTTGGGGCATAACAAGGATCAGCCAACGTTCAGTACGCCAGATGATTTTGGAGACTTGCATGGCAAGCTGTTCAAGTGCTTCGTGAACTCAAGTGCTTACAGGGATAACTTTAAAAAGTCGCCGGTCATCTGCCTGAGCGTTTCCAATACAAAGACTTATCACCGGACTGAAAACCAGCACCCGGTGTTGGGTATTGAGTACGAGCAGGATGAATACTCGTTGACGGATGAGTACTTCAAGAAAATGGGGCTGAAGGTCCGCTATTTCATGCCTTCAAACAGTGTTGCGCCCTTGGCTTTTTATTTTTCCGGTGACTTGCTCAGTGATTACACCACTCTTGAGCTTATCAGCACCATCAGCACGATGGACACTTTCCAGAAGATTTACCGGCCCGAGATTTATAACGCGAATTCCGCCGCAGGAAAGTCCTATCAGCCGAGTTTGAAGCACCAGGATTATTCATTAACGCTCATTGTTTATGATCGAGAGGAACGTAGCCGGCTGGCGATTGAGCAGGGGAAATTTGTTGAGGAGCACTTCATCAAACCCTACCAGGCCACGCTTGAGCGGTGGTCCGCCCACTGCGCCTTTTAAATCATTAATAATACAAGGTCATCTATCATGAAAAAGCTATTGCCCACTTCAACGGCTGGCAGTTTGCCAAAACCCTCCTGGCTTGCACAGCCCGAGACACTTTGGTCGCCCTGGAAGTTGCAAGACGAGGAATTAGTCGAGGGCAAACAAGATGCCCTGCGTTTGGCGCTGCAAGAGCAACAGCACGCCGGTATTGATATCGTCAGTGATGGTGAACAAACCCGCCAACACTTCGTCACCACGTTTATTGAGCACCTCAGCGGCGTTGATTTCGAGAAGCGTGAGACCGTAAGGATTCGTGATCGCTACGACGCGAGCGTGCCGACGGTGGTAGGGGCTGTTGCCCGGCAAAAGCCGGTGTTTGTTGAAGATGCCAGGTTTCTGCGTCAGCAAACCGATCAACCCATTAAATGGGCGCTGCCTGGCCCCATGACCATGATCGATACGCTGTATGACAACCATTATAAGAGTCGCGAAAAACTGGCCTGGGAATTCGCCAAAATTCTCAATGAAGAAGCCCGGGAGCTGGAGGCTGCCGGCGTTGACATTATCCAGTTTGATGAGCCGGCCTTTAACGTTTTCTTTGATGAAGTGAATGAGTGGGGCGTCGCCACCCTGGAGAGGGCCATTGAAGGCCTTAAATGCGAAACGGCCGTGCATATTTGCTACGGCTATGGCATCAAAGCCAACACGGACTGGAAGAAGACGCTGGGCTCGGAGTGGCGTCAGTATGAAGAGGCTTTTCCAAAGCTGCAGAAATCCAGCATCGATATCATTTCGCTGGAATGTCACAACTCCCATGTGCCAATGGACCTCATTGAGCTCATCCGCGGTAAAAAAGTGATGGTAGGGGCCATTGATGTGGCATCCGATACCATTGAGACCCCGGAAGAAGTCGCCAACACGCTACGCAAAGCCCTTCAGTTTGTGGACGCCGACAAGCTCTATCCTTGCACTAACTGTGGCATGGCTCCTTTGTCTCGTGGTGTCGCGAGAGGCAAGCTGAATGCGTTAAGCGCAGGAGCCGAAATCGTTCGAAAAGAACTCTTGAACCTGCGCTGAAATACAGGCGGAAGGGGCGCGGTAGTTTGAAAAAATACCGCGCTGCTTCAGACCCTTTTTGGAACCCGGGGGAAAACAGTCGCCCTGAGCGTGAATTCAAAGCGCCGCGTAGACCAGGGACGATAGCCGGCCAGCGCGGGGATCAATCATCGTATGGCTGCCCGAGGTCGTGGTAACAAAACCAAAGCTCACGCGCTTTTCGGGATCGGCGAAGCTTATCGGGCCGCCAAGCCCGATATGCCCAAAGGTGTTCGGGCCCATTGCGTGGGAAGCCATCGGGTCGCGTTGCTGCTCCAGCATGCAGCCCAAGCCATAACGCATGGGGCGCATCCATACCCGATCCATGCCATGGCTGTGCTCTCGCGTGAACTCACTGAGCAGCTCGCGACCGATATAGTGCCCCGCCAGTAACGCACTGTAGAAACCGGCCAGGCCGTGAGCCGTGCCATGCCCGCACACACCCGGTTGCCGATAGGCCCACCAGCGCGGGTCACTGGTTCGCCTGGGCACCATCCCGGGGTTGGTGAAGGCCAATGTCGCGATGTGTGATGGCTGGTTTTTCAGCACGGTGCGCAACGCTTGCGAGTAAGGATCACCGACTCGCCCCGTGGCGCTGTCGAAACGGGCAATGCGATGAAAGTGTTTTTCGTCCACGCCAAGGTGAACGTCCAGGTCATGGGGCTCCAGAATCTGTTCGTGGATAAACACACAGGGATCTCGTCCGTCCACCCGACGAATCAACTCACCGAGAATCCAGCCAAACGTGGTGGTGCCGTACCCCAGGTCTGTTCCCGGTTCCCACCAAAGCGGCTCGGCCGCCAGCACCCGCACCATATGCTCCCAGTCATACATCATGGCGTTATGGTCGGGTGCCCGCAGCGCCGGCAGGCCTGCGGTGTGGTTCATCACCTGACGCAAAGTGACCTTGGCTTTCCCGTGCTGGGCGAACTCCGGCCAATAGCGGGCCACTGGCGCATCCAGCTCCAGCTTGCCCGCTTCAACCAGCATCAGAACGGCCACCGCCACATAGGGTTTTATAACGCAGAAGGTATTGGCCAGCGTATCGCGTGCCCAAGGCTTCGTGCCTGCCTGATCCGCCATGCCGGCCCACAGGTCGACAACCCTCTCGCCGTCTACCTGCACACAAAGCCCGGCCCCACGCTCCTGCGGATCATCAAACATCTCCTCGAAAGCCTGCCTGACGGCGTCGAACGGCGTCGCACACATCCCTTGCACGTTCATGAGTTCACCCCCGCGACCGAGTTTGAGAGTGCCCCAGGGAAAAACGGTTCGCACGTTTATAGGTGCCGAAGTCATTGAACCTGACACCGGCCTGCGCCATGACTTTATGCGCATAAGGTGCCGTCATCTGACGAAGATAGAACGGGTCTCTCACCACGAAATGATGAATGCTGTGAGTGCTGCCGAAGTTGAAACAGAACATCTGGAACGGCCACAACCACCAAGGGTTCATTACCTGTGTTTGTTGTAGCGCATTACGCGGGGCAACATCACCGTAATAGTGCATGTTTGAACTTATAAAAAACAGGCAGAACTGCCGGATCATATTGGGCGCGATCAGGATAACTACCACGCTATTGATGACACTCATGAACTCCAGCGTCGCAGCCGAACTCTGAATGTCCTGACCCATGAATGACCCCGCCCACACATACAGGTGGTAGCCGAGGAACACATACCAACACCCCCAGTACAAAAGCCCGAAAGGTGTATTGAGTCGGATAATCTTGCCTAACAATCTGACCTTTTGCCGCCATCCCGGCGCAAAAACCGCGTTTAGAAAACCAAATACAAAACCGTCGATCAGTTTCAATAAGCGGAGTATTCCCCAAGGGCTGCCACTGGTTGTGATCCACGCCTCGACATCCGTATCCGTTCCGGATTCCTTATGATGATGAAAGTGCAGATTGCGTCTTAACCAGGGACTCGGCATTCCCGGCCGGGCCAGCCAGCAGAAAAACATCATGGCATTATGCGCCAGCGGCTGCTTTCGGAAATAAAGCCGATGAATCAAGTCATGTTCGATCTCATGAATGAACGACGTGAGCAGCGCATTGATCAGGATACACGTCCAGGCGGGGATGAAACCCTTTATGTAGAGCCCTCCCGTCACGACCATCCCGACCAGGGAAAACACCATGACACTCGCCCCCAGAGCATTCTGGTGTTGCAGGATCGGATAACGTTTGCGCAGGTAATTCCCATGCTCGGTAATGCTGCGGGTTACATGATCAATCTTTTCCTGATCGGTAGTCAGGCGATCAATGTCTATCGCGTTTTCCATGACGTTCATCAATTCATCCTCTGCTTGCTACGGGCTATAAAACAGCGGGCATACGAATTCACTGCGTGAATTCACGCGGGTCAATCGGTAAAAGTGAAATCGACTGTTTTTCTTGCACTTGTTAGGAATATTGCAGGCTTTAAAATGATAAGGTAAGTTCAAGTCTTTGCAACTGTGTATTTTGGGTGGGTTCAGTGTTACAGGTGTAAGGAATTAATGGTTTAGTTACAGTTTGTACAAGTACAAAACGACTTTGTACAAGTATTGCCAAGGAGGCACCATGAGATTGCATCGCATCAAATATTTCCGGCTTTCCTTACAAGAACCTGAGGGCGCGGTAGAGGAAATAACAAGGCCTGATGTATTTGACGCAATGTTTTGCGATGAGCGTGCAGACAATGCCGAGAATCGCGCAGGCCTTGAGCGGCTGATTCGCTACCTGCAGCCCGGGGACACTGTCGTCGTGGACAGCATGGCCTCGCTCACCTCCAGTACCGAGCAGCTGTGCAGCATCATTCGCCGGCTGATTGAAAAGCAGGTAACGCTGGAGTTTTCCAACGAAAACCTGATCTTCCGGCATGACTGCCTTGAAGTGGTGGAGCCCATCATTGCGGTCATGGAACTGGTCGCGCAGTTCGAGCGCACTGCGGCGAGGGAAAAACAGGCCGCTGGAATTGCTACCGCCAGGAATCGCGGGTCCTACGGTGGTCGCAAGAAAAAACTGTCTGACACTCAGGTTGTCAGTTTGATTGACCGCGCCTGCGCTGGAGAAAGCAGATCCAAATTGGCGCGCGATTTTGAGATCAGTCGCCAGACGCTTTATCGGTACTTGAGAGCTACATAGGGGCGGCTAATATCGTGTGTCATTCAAAAACCGCCGTTCATGGTCCGGGTCCGGCAACAGGCAGGTGTCGTACTTTCCGAACAGCCGATAGCGATTGCGCGCGATGCGATCGTAAGCCCAATCCCGAACGAAGCGCGGGATGGCCCGTAGTACCAGTAATGGGCGCCAGCGCGCAGGCAGTTGCGCAATGATGTCGAACACCGCCTCCGAACGCTCCCAATAGTGTCGGTCGCGGATCACCAACAGGGTGTCGAACTGATCCAGCGGCAGCCCGGCCCAGGCCAATAGCGCCTGACCTTCGGGCGATTGCACCGCCGCCAAGCGCACGCGGTGGTCGCGGTCATGGCGAATCAGGAACCTTGCCCAGCCGTTGCACAGCTTGCACACGCCGTCGAACAACACCACGGTTTCGCCGGGCTTGAGCAATGGCGCGGGGGTGGGGCGGGTTTGGGAGGCGAGCATGAGGGTGGGTCCAGTCGGGCCGGGTCAGCCTGGATCATACCCGCGTTCGTTCGCACTGTTTACTCAGGGAGTGGAGATCCAATAAACCAGGATATTCCAGTGTGGGAGCTGTCGAGCTTTAGCGAGGCTGCGATGGCGTCGGCACTGCCCACATTGCTGTTGCCTGAGCCACCGCTATCGCAGCCTCGCTAAAGCTCGACAGCTCCCACAGGGGATGTTTGTTGTCTTGGGTATTGTGTTCACTTAACGCGACAAGACTGCCGCCGCGCCTTTTTCCTCGGTGCCCACCTCATGCAGCGAAATCCGCGACGTCTCCGGCAACGCCAACCCGCCCGCCAATGCCAGCAACGCCACGGCAATCAGGTAAAACGCCGGTGACAGGTTGCTGCCCGTGGTGCTGATCAACCACGTCGCCATCAACGGCGCCGTACCGCCGAAGATCGTGTAAGCCATGTTGTAAGTAATCGCCGAAGCCGTATACCGCGTGCGGGTCGGAAAGGTCTCCGACAGCAACGCCGCCGTGACCACCCCACACAGCACCGCGCCCACCGCCAGCAACATCACCCCGACCACCGACGCGGCGAACGAACCGGAACTGGCCATCAGGAACGACGGATAGACCACCACGATCAACAACACACACGCCGTCATCACCGTGACCCGACGCCCCACCCGGTCCGAATACCACCCCGCCAGCGGGCAAATCGCCGCTGCGAAAATCAGCGCAATCAGCGACACCAGCAACGCCATCGCCCGGCTCAGTCCGCCCGCCACCTGCAGGTATGTCGCGAAGTAGGTGGTGAACATATAAAACGACAGCGCCGTGAGCGACACAAAAGCGCCCAGGCAGCAGATCGCCGCACCATGGTTGCGCAGGGTTTCCTTGAGCGGGGAGTGGGCGACCGCGTGTTCCTGCTTCACCGCCTGGAAGGCCGGCGTCTCATCCAGCTTCCAGCGCAGGTAAAGCCCCACCAGGCCCAGCGGTGCGGCGATCAGGAACGGCAAGCGCCAGCCCCAACTGCCCATCGCCTCGGCCGACAACGACGCTTCCAGCGCATAAGCCACCACGGCTGCTGCGGCGAAGGCAGAGAAGGTCGACACCGGCACAAAGCTGCCATACCAGGCGCGTTTGTCACTCGGCGCGTGCTCCATCAGATACGCACAGGCGCCCGCGTATTCACCGCCGGCGGAGAAGCCCTGGGCGCAGCGGATCAGCGACAACAGAATCGGCGCCGCCACGCCGATGGCGGCGTAGGTGGGCAGCAGGCCGATCAGCGTGGTGGCGCCGGCCATCAGCAAGATCGTCATGGCCAGCGTGCGTTTGCGCCCGATCCGGTCGCCGAGCATGCCGAAGAAAATCCCGCCCAGAGGCCGGAAGGCAAAGGCCACTGCAAATACCGCGAAGGTCTTGAGCAGCGCCGCGCTGGCGTCGCCGCTGGGGAAGAACTGTTGGGCGATGGTGGTCGCGAGGAAGCCATAGACAGCGAAGTCGAACCACTCGACGAAGTTACCGATGCCGGCGGCGATGATCACGCGTCGCAGGGTTTGGGGGCTGACCTGTTCGGTGGAGGGGCTCGTCATGGGGGAAGGCCTCGGCGGTGGTAGGGGGATGATTGATTATCGGGGGCAGGGGTGGGCGGCGGGGCTCAAAAGAGTCGTCCGCGTAGTCAGTAGCGACTTGGCGGGTGTGGAGTACGCAGGAATTGGGCCAGGTAAGGCGCGGGGACTGTCGACGGGCGGCGCGGGTAACCCGCGGTTCAGCCTTGGTATTACGCAACCCGGCCCCATAACTAGGGCTGTATCCATCCAGGGGAAGAACACCATGACCAACCACACCGAAACCGCCATCCTCGCCGGCGGCTGCTTCTGGGGCATGCAAGACCTGTTGCGACGCTACCCCGGCGTGCTGCAAACGCGCGTCGGCTACACCGGCGGCGACGTGCCGAATGCCACCTACCGCAACCACGGCAACCACGCCGAAGCCATCGAGATCGTCTTCGACCCGGCGGTGATCACCTACCGGCAGATTCTTGAGTTCTTTTTCCAGATTCACGACCCGAGCACGCCCAACCGCCAGGGCAACGACCTGGGGCCGAGCTACCGTTCGGCGATTTATTACCTGAGCGAACAGCAGCGCGACGTGGCGCAAGACACCGCGGCGGATGTGGACGCCTCAACGCTGTGGCCAGGCCGGGTGGTGACCGAGATCGAACCGGCGGGGCCGTTCTGGGAGGCGGAGCCGGAGCATCAGGATTACCTGGAGCGGATTCCCAATGGCTACACCTGCCACTTTATTCGGCCGAACTGGAAGCTGCCGAAACGCGGTTAAAACTGTGGGGGCGGGCGTACCTGATGAACACAGGTATCTACACAACGCTTGCAGCTGGCACAGAATCCCTTTGTGGTGAGCGGGCCTGTGGTGAGCGGGCCTGTGGTGAGCGGGCTTGCCCCGCGCTGGGCTGCGAAGCGGCCCTAAAACCAGCCACCGCATGGTGCCTGACACTCTGTGGTGGCCTTATTGGGGCCGCTTCGCAGCCCAGCGCGGGGCAAGCCCGCTCACCACAGGCCTGCTCACCACAGGCCCGCTCACCACAGCCCGCTCGCCATACCCCTCAACGCATCTGCAAGATAATCGGGCTGCTGCTCGCCGGGCCCGTGTGCTCACGCAACTTGCCCACCGCCTTCGCATCCACCGCACCGCCCTGATTGCCCCAGGTGCCGCGCACAAACGTCAGCACTTCGGCAATCTCCTGGTCCGACAACTGCTCCCGGAACGCCGGCATGCGATAAGCGTCCGCCACATTGGCCGCCACCACGCGCTGCGAGCCGTTGAGGGTAATGTTGATCGCCGAAGCATTCTCCTTGGCCAGCGCCGAGGTGGCACCCGCCAGCGGCGGCATCCAGTCCGGTTGCCCTTTGCCTTCCAAGCCGTGGCACGAGGCGCAGCGGGTCACGTAGGTATGGGCGCCCGGCACATCCAGACGTGCCGCAGCCGACACCGCCTGATACTGCCAGGCCGCCCCATCACGCTGCTCGTCCCCCGGCAACGACCTGAGATAGCGCGCAATCGCGGCCAGGTCATCGTCGCTCATGAACTGGGTGGAGTTGTTGAACGCCTCGGTCATCGAGCCATAAACCACCGCATGTTTATTGCGACCGGTCTTCAGGAACTGCACCACTTCCGGCTCGCTCCAGCGCCCCAGGCCGGTGTTGTGATCGTCCCGCAGGCTCGGTGCGTACCAACCATCCAGCAAGGCACCGGCCAGGAACGGCTTGCCGCTTTCATCCAGCGCCTTCTCGTTAAAGGCCAGGCCCCGCGGCGTGTGGCAACTGCCGCAATGCCCCGGGCCCTGCACGATGTAGGCGCCACGGTTCCACAGCTCGTCCTTGCCAGCCTTGGCGACGTACGGCTGGCTGTCGGTAAACACGCCATTCCACAGCGCGATGGGCCAACGCATATTCAGCGGCCACGGGATCGAACTCGGCTCATTGGCCTGCCGCACCGGCGCCACGCCCTTCATGAAGAACGCGTACAACGCCTTCACATCATCGTCGCTGAGCTTGGCATAAGACGGATACGGCATCGCCGGGTACAGCCGACGCCCACCCGGCGCGACACCGTGGCGCACCGCGCGGTCGAAGTCCGCGAGGCTGTAGCGGCCGATACCGGTTTCCGGGTCTGGCGTCACGTTGGTGGCATGGATCGCCCCCAGCGGCGTGGCCATCTCCAGGCCTCCGGCAAAGGGCGCGCCGTTGGGCACGCTATGGCAGGCCACACAGTCGCTGACCCGGGCGACGTACTCGCCGCGGGCGACCAGCGCCGGCTCCGTGGCGACGGGCCCGGCGGACAGCGATGAAGCAGGCTCTCGGGTGACATACCAGGCCAGCAGGCCTGCCGCGACCAGGCACGGCAGCGCCAGCCAGCCAACGGTTCTTGCGAATCGGCGGTTGTTCATAAGTGCTCAGGCCCCGGTCAGGTAAAGGAGTGGCGGCTTAACGGCATGCTGCGCACGCGCTGCCCCGTCAACGCCGCAACGGCGTTGGCCACGGCGGGTGCCACGGCCGGCAACGGCGGTTCGCCAATGCCGCCCATTTTTTCCCCGCTCTCGATCACGCGCACGTGCACCCGCGCCATCCGCGAAGGCGGCAGCACCGGGTACAAATCGTAGTTACGCGCCCGAGGCAAGCCGTCCACATACACCGCCTCTTCCAACAGCACCTGGGACAAGCCCAACGACACCGCTCCATTCACCTGCGCCTCGACAATCGCCGGGTTGACGATGCTGCCCGGGTCGATCGCCTGCCAGATGTCATGCACCTTCACCTGCCCGTTCTCGATCGACACCTCGGCAATCACCGCCGTCTGCGTGCCGAACGGCGACGCCATCGCCACCCCGCGCGCACGCTTGCTGCCGTCTTCGGCGACAAACGGGCCGCGTTTCCAGCCACCCGACAACTCGCCCACCGCCTTCAGCAGCGTGGTCAGCCGCTGGTTATCCCGCAGCAGATGCAGGCGCAACTCGAACGGGTCTTTGCCGCCCTTGTCGGCCAGCTCATCCAGAAACGACTCGTAGAAAAAGTCGTTCAGCGAGTTACCCACCGACCGCCAATAGCCCAGCATCACCGGGCCCTTCACATAAATTTGCGCGATGCGCTTGTTGGGAATCGCATACGACTTCCCTGACAAGCCCTCCAGCGCCGTCGGGTCGAGCTTCTCGCCCTGTTTACCGGCCAGGGCCTCGGTCGGCCCCTCGGTGGCACTCACCGCCTCAATCGCCACCGGCCAGCCGTCACCGTCCAGCGCCCCACGGAAATTCACCGCCGCCACCGGGCGCAGCACGTCCCGCAGGAATTCTTCTTCACGGCTCCAGATCATCTTCACCGGACGCCCGACCGCCTTGGCCAACTCAATGGCCTGCGGGTAAGGGCTGGCCGAGTCATACAGGAAATGCCGCCCGAAAAACCCGCCCAACAACGGCGAATGCAGGGTAATCCGCTCCGGCGCCAGGCCAGTGCGCTTGGCGATATCGGCCAGGAACATATCCTGCGCCTGATTCGGCAACCAGATCTCCAGCGAACCGTCAGCATTGAAACTCGCCAGCGCCGAAGGCGGCTCCAGCTGGGCATGGTGCAGATACTGGTTGTGGTACGTGGCCTCGACCTTGGTCTTGGCATTGGCCAGCGTGCCGGCCACATCACCCTCGTTCTCATCATCCCGGACCGGGCCGGTTTCTGCAGCGAGGCGCTTGAAATGCTCGTCGCTGGAAAAGTCCTTCGGCATCCCGCGTACTTTCGAGTCGGCCGCAGGCTCCAGCCAGTCGACCTGAATCGACTCCACCGCACGCTTGGCATGCCACCAACGCTCAGCCACCACCGCCACCGCACCCGGCAGGCGGTGCACCGAATGCACCCCCGGCATGGCCTTGACCTGGTCCTCGTTGCGCAGGCTGCGCACCGTCATGCCCAGGCGGGGCGCATGCTGCACCGCCGCGTGGAGCATGCCGTCCACCTTCATATCAATGCTGTACAGCGCCTTGCCGGTGGACTTGTCATACGCATCCAGACGCTTCACCGGCTTGCCGATCCAGCGGAACTGGCTCGGGTCGCGCAGCTTCACACTGGCCACGTCCGGCACCGGCAGGTCCATCGCCCGCCCGGCCAACTCGCCATACGTGAGGGAGCGCCCGGAGGCCGCGTGCACCACCTTGCCCGGCTCGGTCGACAACTCGCCCACCGGCACCTTCAACGCCTGCGCCCCGGCCTCCAGCAACATCGCCCGGGCCAACGCCCCGAGCCGGCGCATCGTCGGGTAACTCATGCGCACCGACATACTGCCGCCGGTGATACGCATGCCATTCTCCATCACCACAAAGGCCTCGCCGGGCGGGGCACACTCCACCAGGAACGTGGCCGGGTCGGCGTCCAACTCCTCGCCGACAATCTGTGCCATCGCCGTGAACGTACCCTGGCCGCCTTCGATAAACGGGCTGAGCAAACGAATCGTGTTGTCTGGCCGAATCTCCAGGAACGCCGGCACCTGCGTACCGCGCTCACCGGCGGCGGCCGCAGTGGCCGCCTGCACCCGGCCAGAACCCAGCGGCAGACCAAAACCAATCACCAGCGCACCCACGGCCGTGCTGGCCAGGAAACGCCGGCGCGACAGGTTCACCGGATCAGTCAACGCTGCGACCAAGGGCAGGGCAGCGGGATCAATGCGAACGTTCATCAGGCCTCTCCCTTCGCAAGGTCATGCACCGCCGCATGAATGGCGTTATAGGTGCCACAGCGGCAGAGATTGACCATCGCCGCCTCAATCTGCGCATCGCTCGGCTTGGGCGTGTGCTTGAGCAGCGCCGTGGCCGCCATCACCTGGCCGGACTGGCAGTAACCGCACTGAGCGACCTGATACTCGACCCACGTGGCAACGACCCGCTTGCCCACATCATCCGACTCGATGGCTTCGATGGTCGTGATCTCCCGACCAACCACCCCGGAGACCGGCGTGACGCAAGAGCGCACCACGTTGCCGTCCACCAGCACGGAGCACGCACCGCACTGCGCCAGGCCGCAGCCGTATTTGGTACCGGTCATGCCCAGGTTGTCGCGGATGACCCAGAGCAGAGGCGTGTCGGGTTCTGCATCGACTTGGTGGGTCTGCTGGTTAATTCGTAATTCCATGGCTCACCCGCTGATCATCGGTTGGTGTTGCATTTTTTTAGTATTTTTCAGGCGGCGAGGCTGGGCTCCGCCGCTGGGCATCGATGGCCCGTTTGGTTCGAACGCACGTAGCTTGAGTAGTGTAGAGGGATACTGGATTGACTCTAGACCGTAGGTCCGGGGGGCGCTATGCGAGGGGGTGAAAGGTCGGAGGATTAGGCAAGTTTTCGACAGGATTGCGATAGGGGAGTGCGCGCGGTTGGTGGTTTTCGTTGGTTACCTCACAGAGATAGTTTTTTATGAGGCGAACGGGATAGCAGATTTTGGCGGATGGCTATCCTTCACTAGCGACCGCTTGCGGACGCCCGAGACGATTGTTTCTGGCCAGCAACACAGGCGGCATAGACCTCCTACTAAGAGACGACTCTTATAACCATCGTGCGCTATCACCACTCATCGGTTTAGATCTCTAGGACTCCCGTGCTCCCTGTCCGTTGTGGCACGATCAGCTGTGCCAAAATGCCATTATCACGGATTGGGTGAGCATGATGATCAAAGGGTTGGATCAGTTGCAACGCGATTTGAAACAGGCGCAAATTGCGCTTAAAGAACTAGACGGCACTCTTTGTACGATCAATTTCGATCCTTTCGATCCTGCTAGCATCGAGCATGCAATACAGGAAGTCAGCGATACTATTGATCAGCGTGTAGGAGCTTATGCGGCCAATCCCTTTGTAGGACCTCTAATTGAAGGTATGAAAGAAAATTATCGAGCGCGGATAATTGAGCAGGCAGCCGCGAAGCGTCTAACAGGGGAAAACAAATGAGTTCCTCCGATATCTTTACCCAAATTAATAATTGCGTGTTAGATCTGCAATCCTCCCAGTCCCAAACATATGAAGTACCGTTGAAAAAACTCGCGCGGCTTTTATCTAGTTCCGAACTCGAACCAGTAAATGCCACTTTAACAAAGAATGCAGATCTTGAAGGTTTTTTGACGAAGAGCGAAGGTACTGGCGGAGGTTTTGCTGGCAGTCATCGACTAGCGTGGCCGGAAGATGATAAGCTAAAACTTGGCTTGACTATATTGCTGATCCAAAAGCTTGCGGCTGATCCGGACTATGCATTAAACTTTGGATATCACTTCTTTAGTAATGGTAGTAAGAAGATGATTTCCGGTTTTCATGCTTTTGTTGCTCAAGTAGTTATTCCGTTTGCGAGGGATTATAAGTCTCACGTCAAGATCAGCAATGCGTCACTAGCCAAATCTATTGTTCCGTCTAATAGGGTCTTCATCGTCCATGGTCATGATGAAGGGGCTAAACATATGCTAGCTAGATTTCTTGACCGATTGGGATTAGAGTCAATCGTTCTTCAAGAGCAACCTGATCGCGGCAGAACTATCATTGAAAAATTTGAGCATTCCGCTGAAGTCGGTTACGCCGTTGTACTGCTAACGCCAGACGATGTTGGCGGGTCTGTAACGGCGGATGCGCCCTCGGCACGGGCGCGGCAGAATGTAATTTTCGAGCTAGGATATTTTGCCGGTAAGCTTGGCCGAGGCCGTGTATGCCTCCTTAGGAAAGGCGACGTGGAGATTCCATCTGACCTTTTCGGGGTTGTGTACACGGAGCTTGATCCGCACGAGGGATGGCAAAAGCGGCTTGTTATGGAGATGAAAGAGGCGGGTTTAGATTTCGACGCTTCCAGACTATTTTCCTGAGGGTATAGCGCCTGGGCTAAAAATAGCCTAGGCGCTATTAGTTGGTGGGCTTACCAACGATACGCCTCGTATACTGGTTTCTTCCTAACACTTCTGCCCATGGCGCCACAGTTGCATTTGGTCGAAGCGGACATTTTTACAGCTGCAAAACTGGGGTCACAAAACTGGCGTCAGACCACATTTGAACTAGTGGCGGTCTGGCCTCAGTTTATGCTCTCAATTTTCGAGTGGAGCTGAAACTCTCAACAACCATGGAAGCATCATGAATTACGTTGATACTGCGTTCAGGCAACTCGCTCTCGCGTGGAAACTTTACGACTACGCACTTGATGGGAAGATCGATCTCGATGAACTAGATCGCCCACTGATATTTCAAGGTGGTGGTATGGTTCTAGTATTGCCGGATAAAGTCTTAGATACTCCTGATGATTTAATCTTGGCGCTACAGAACAATTTGGTTATTACATTTGGCGCCGCAGCAATCACGCTTAACCGTTGTCGAGAAGAAGCGGGACATGCGCTTTCCGATGAGATTATCACTGAAATCGATCAATTTATCGGCGTCACGTATCAAATCCGTAACGCGTTCGCTCATGACATTGCCGAGCCGCGCTGGAATATTCACAGAGCCCGTTATGCTAGGCTCTACGAATTTGGCGGAATACGCATAGACCTTACGGATGTCGGTACGAAAAGATTCGAGTATCAAGACATAGGTGGGCCAGATGTACTTTTCTTAATGAAGACATACGCAGAAACTCATCTTTGGCCCTAACGATTGTTCCGAAAATTGGGGCACGAAAATCGGGGTCAGACCACATTTAAAATAATGGTGGTCTGACCCCGATTTCCGCTGGCAGATAGTGACTGCTCAACACAGCTTCTTATTTGCTCAAAAATGCCTCATGGAAAATCGCTTTCAATATATTAATGCCAGCTGCGGCGGAGGAGGTGTTGCTGACCACGATTCTGAGGGGGCGAAAGGGGACGGATTTATTTGATTGAAAACAAATCCATCCCTTTTTGTTTTTTCAAAGATATGGATCATCTTTCGTGTTTTTTTTAAGCTTCCCACCGAGTTTTTTAAAAACTCACTCAAGTCTGCAATCAGGTTCTCTATTGCGCGATGAACACTGTTTCGGTGATCCGAACTTAATTGAGCTTTTGCGTTATATTTTCTTAGTGCTAAAAGTAGTTCGGCGTTAGCTGAGTTGGTAAGGTATTTTCCTTTTGCTTTGCCTTTGTATAGGAAATCATAGCGAAAGGGAATTTTGAAAATCCTTACTAACTCTAAATTTCCGTCTTGATTTGTATAGCTTCTTGCGCTGAGCGCATTATCATCGTCAGGGAAAATAGTTTGAGCTGCTTCAAATACTTTGATAAAGCTATTATGGTTCGGCAGTTTGAAGGAAAAGCTATGATGAACTGTGTAGTTGTCTCTGTAAATTTTATGGTCATACTCTCTTTTGGAATAAAGATCGTGCAGTAGACTTGCTAGTTCGAACTCTGTCATGGTCATGGTCATGGGTAGTTACTTGTCAGTAGAAAATACATACGGGATTTTTTGTTGCTTTTGTTAGGGGGGCGTAGAGCATTAATTGATCAAAAAAATATATGCCCTTTTGTTAGTCCTTGATGTTGTGGTTTTCTTATTTGAGCCACTTGTACAATCGATAACCCCCGTACCCTGCAACTGCTATCGCAGCAGCTGGCCATGCTGCTGCACTGGCCACGGTTACTACCCCAGCAGCCATTCCGCCACCGCCGGCAGCAACTGCACCTCCTCCGAGAGTTGCTAACGCAGAAGTAGTTGCTGCCGCACCCGTTAATCCTGCCGCGTTCGCTGCTGCAACCGCTCCCCCATAAACCATTGTGGCATTTGCTATCCCTGCTACTGCACCAGTTGCGATGGCGGAGCTTGCGGCTGTTGTATTACCAATTTCCATATTTTCACCGAAGGTAGAATGTGTGATTGACGGTGAAAATAGCATTTTGCCATCATCCAAGACAGCCCTAGATCGGCAGGTGGACTGTAGAGATTATGAGTCAGATCGCAACCAAAACCACCCCTTTCTCCCATACCGGTCTACCATGCCCCCCGGCAGTGGTTGCACGCGCTACCGACCTCAATCTCAAGGCATCGCCCATGACCTCTTCACCCCGCACCACCCCATCCCGCACCCCATCCGAGGCATCCCAATGAGCATCGACCAAATCAGCCTCCCAAAAGGCGTAGGCCCTCAGGCCATCAAGCTCCTCGACGCGATCACCGGTGCTGACACAAAGGAAGACCTGAACCGCGCAGGCGGCAAGGCTGAAGGTTTTGTATTGGGTCTGGAAAGCGCCAAAGCCATCAAAAGCCAAATCGCCGAGTCGTTGTACGTTGCATACGACGACGCGGCGAGCAATCGGTTGGGTGAGTTGAAGGGCTAATCCCGAAGGACTGCGTTGGGCTCTACGCCTGAGGTGTTTCGCGGTCCATCAGTTTGCCGATCAGCAATACGCTCGACTCGCTCAGCGGGTGAATGGCCTATTCCACGTCGCGGTCTTTATAGATCAACGACCTTTGTGGTTTTGCCATTCACTCCAGCAATTCTCCGCAATCAGATCGGGATAGCCGCGCTGCTTTTCCATATCAAGCGCAACGCTGAAGGGAAGGGTGATACAAACCGCCCTGTCTCGAATATCACAGACCTCAGCCTCAGTAAGAGGTGAGCCCTTTCTGTCTTCAGCGGCGGTGAGAACGGCTACGAGGGCGGGTACAAATACGAGGCACAGCGGATCAGCTTCCATGAATCACCTTTTGGGTTTCGACTCGGCTCATTACAACGAACCAGGCGGGGTTCAGCAATGGCTGAATGCACCGTGCTCCTCTCGCCGCGTCGTTGTATGAGGCATACCACGACGCGGCGAGTAATCGGTTGGGTGAGTTGAAGGGCTAGTCCCGCAGGACCGCGTTGGGCTTTACGCCCGAGGTGTTTCGCGGTCCATCAGTTTGCCGATCAGCAATACGCTCAATTCGCTCAGTTGGTGTATGGCCAATGCCACGTCGCGGTCTTTGCCGGTCAGTTCGTCGGACAGGTCGAGCAGCAGGGCGCTGACGGAGGAGACGGTTTCGTAGCTGTTGGCGATCAGGGTTTCGTTGCTGGCGCCGGAGCTGACGCTGAAGAGGGCGTTTGAATCCGGGGCGCTTTCAGTGGCGGGATTCAGATAGTGATCAAGGGCGCGTTCGGCCGCTTGATAGAGCTTTAAATCTGGGGCTTTCGGAGGATTCGGCGTTATTTTGAACATATAAGTATTCCTGAGTCGGGCCGCCACCTCGTCGCTACTAAACGAAAGGGTGGCAGCTGTGCGCAGGTTAGTAGACCGGTGAATACTTAAAGCCGGCGCGCCCGAGGGCGCCCTACGCACAGCCACCATCAAGCACAGACGAGACGTCTGGAGGATGAGGTTCATGCACGTAAGTATTCAAAGCAGGGCTACTAAACCCGGTCACTGAGTTTTCAGCGACCGAGCAACCTTAGAGATGACCACCCAGGTGCACAAGCCGGCGGATTCTGACGCAAGCGTAGGCAATGGAGCAAGGTGCTGCGGTCAACGCACAGCCTCCCTTACCCCGCAAACGGAACCACCAGCCGGTACGCCCTCAGGCACTTGTCGTAGAATGTGACAGAACCTGCGCAGCTTTCAAAGGAATGACCCCCTGGCAACCCGCGCAACGACCTGCCGTGCCCGTTATGGAAAACCTATGCGCTCTTATCGCCTGTTGTTCGTGGTACTGGCCCTGATCCTCAGTGGCTGCAGCATTCCGTATCAAACCCCCGAAGCCCGCCAGCAAATCGAGCGCGACCTGCAGATTGCCCCCGGCTCGGTGCGGGCCTTGAGCCAGACCAACTGGTGCTACCTGCCCTACGGCTCGGAGAATGGCGGCGATGGCCAGTGCCGTGCCACTCAGGGCCTGGGCGTTCTGGTGGACGATGGCTTGATTCTGAGTACCTATTCCGGTGGCAGCTATAAGCGTTTCATCACGCTGCGTACCCGCGATGTACTGTGCGTCAAAACCTTCCGCAGTCGTGAAGCCGCCGCGGCGTTTTTCGCCTTCACGCGGGCGGGCGCTGCTCAGATCATTCCGCTGACGGCCGAAGGGCAGTTCAACACGCCGGTGAAGATCCAGTTTCTGGATTACCTGCTGGGTGAAAACCAGCCGGGCGATCTGACCACGGATAAGACCTATGTGCGCGAAACGGGCAAAAACGCCTACTCCGTCGGGATGGTCCCGGGTACGAAAATTCCGTATGTGTCTGCGGTGGCGGCGACGGAAGTGTTCAATCCCTGCCCGGAAAAGTAATCGCCGCCAGTAACCCGGCGCACATGAATAACTCTCAAGGAGAACGACATGGCAGGTGGCGATATCGGGTGTGGTTCGTTTCAGGGCAGCGACAAGTCCGGGTCGGCCTTTGAGGCGGTGTTGGACGCGCTTCCGTTGCAGGCGCGTGACTGGGTCGAGGCGGCCAGGCAGCAACTCGATACGGCAGACGTTGTGCTGCTGGAGGTTGATCATGCCCAGGGCTTGCTTCCCTTTTTGCAGGACTACCAGACACGCTTGATCGCCGAGATCGGCCACGATGATTGGGAGCGGGCCGCGCGGGATGAGGCGGCATCCCTTGATGATGTGGCCGCCAAGTGGGGCGCGGGGAAGGGCTGGCGACTTTACTGCGTGCGGGATCTGGTCCGTGCGTGTGAGCAGGCGGCGGTGGAGCAACAGCCTGTCTATATCGCGTTCAGCTAGCGCATGTGTGCCGGCGTGCGGAGCAAAGAAAAATACACTTTTTGCTTCGCTGAGCGTCCAACCCTGAAACCGCCGTCATTGCTTTCTTCTCCAGGTAGCTGCTCCCAGCTAAGGACCGATTATGCTGACGTTGTGCATTTTTCTTCTGGCCTGCGCCGCCGCCGCGAGCACCGGCATTATCTTCAAGCCGGGCGAGTGGTACGCCACCCTCGTCAAACCCGGCTTTACCCCACCCAACTGGCTGTTCCCGGTCGCCTGGTCGATCATCTACCTGCTGCTGGCCTGGGCCGGCTACCGCCTGACCCTGATCCCCGGCAGCGAAATCGTGCTGGCGCTATGGGCCGCGCAGATTGCGCTGAATACCCTGTGGACGCCCGTGTTCTTCGGCGCCCACCGCATTCTCGCGGGCATGGTGATTCTCACGCTGCTGTGGCTGGTGGTCGCCGCCATGGTGCTGCTGACCGTGCGGCTGGACCTGATCACCGGGCTGATTCTGTTCCCTTACCTCGTGTGGCTCAGCGTTGCGGCTGCGTTGAATTTTTCCATCTTGCGCAATAACCGCTGAAGAGGAACTTCGAATTGGCGAACCACAAGCTATGGCCGGCGGGCGAGGGTGAAGTGGCGCAAATGCAGCGCTTCAACAAAAAGCTCGCCTGGTTGCCGCGCTTTCGCATCCGCAATCGCGTCACGCCCCGGGTGATCCAGGCGCTGTTGCGGGCCAGCCAAATGGGCGGCGCGAATAAATTGCTCAAGCATGGGCTTCAGGCGCAAACACGTGTGGTCGGTGTGGGCGGCGCTTCAGTGCCGGTGCGCATTATTCGGCCGAATGGAAAAGCCAAGGGCGTGGTGCTGGACATCCACGGCGGCGGCTGGGTAATCGGTAATGCGCAGATGGATGATGACCTGAACGTGGCGATGGTGAAGGCGTGCGACGTGGCGGTGGTGTCGGTGGATTATCGGCTCGCCGTCAATACGCCGGTTGAAGGGCTGATGGAGGACTGCTTGGCGGCGGCGCGCTGGTTGCTCGGGGACTGCGAGGAGTTTGCCGGCCTGCCGGTGATCGTCGTCGGCGAATCTGCCGGTGGGCATTTGGCGGCGGCGACGTTGCTGGCGCTGAAGCAATGGCCGGCGTTGCTGGCACGGGTGAGCGGGGCGGTGCTGTATTACGGCGTCTACGATTTGACCGGCACCCCCAGCGTGCGCGCAGCGGGGCCGGACACGTTGTTGCTGGATGGCCCGGGCATGGTTGAGGCGCTGCGCCTGCTGACGCCGGGCTTGAGCGATGAGCAGCGGCGCCTGCCGCCGTTGTCACCGTTGTATGGCGACTTTGCCGGGCTGCCGCCGGCGCTGATGTTTGTGGGAGAGCTGGACCCGTTGCTCGACGATACGCTGCAGATGGGTAATCGCTGGGCAGAGTCCGAGGTGTTCCTTTTACCGGCGTCTGCCCACGGGTTTATTCATTTTCCGACGGCGATGTCCAGCCGCGTGCTTGCTTACAGCCGCGAGTGGATAACGGCTCGTGTCGCAGATTAGATGGGGGACACCGAGGGGCACACCTTGGCCTGGTCGTTTTTAACCGGCTCGCGACTGACTTCCCCTGTGGCCGCATTCTTGACGATCTTATGAATGGCGATCGTGCAGAGCGCTGAGGTTGCCTCATAGTCCGCACCGGCTTCAGGCACAAAGTAAACGCTGTAGAAGCATTCATACCGGCGGGCGGAACCTGTGTAGACCACCGTCAGCGGCCTGTCGGGTTGGACATACACTTCGGCGCTGTTTTTCCCAGCCTCGGCCCCCGGGATTTCCAGGCGCTTGTCGTTGAAGGTTTTATCATTCAACGGGGCCGCGCTCCTGGCGTTGACCATGTCGGCACCCGGCAAATCCCAGTTGACGCAACGGGTATCTGGTATTAACCGCACCACTTGGTCAGTGATCACTCTCAGTCGGCTGGTGGTCGGGTTTTGCGGTTCTTTATACGCAGTGGTAAACGACTTGAGGCTGTCCAGGGTAGAGCACCCGGAAAACAGTGGCAGTGCTAAAAGGGCCAGGCATCTAACGGCTTTCAATCGACTCGCTCCATGCTGAGTGTTCATTGGTTTCTCTGGGCGATCCTTGCAAGCAAGTGCGGCCCGAAGGAAAATCATCCGGTTTATATAACAAGGTCACAGGGAACAGTGAAAGCAAAAATAGTATTCATCGCTTCGTTGGGGATGTTAGCGCTCGTTCAAACATCACTGTCCTTTGCGGACAGTGTGAATGGAAAAAACATCTACGTGCAGCGATGTGGCCTGTGTCATGGGGCCGATATCAAGGGCTCAGGACCGTTGGCCAATAAAAGCAACCCGCCTACGCCTGACCTGACAACGCCCGCGTTCAAGAAACGCCTGAATGATTATCCGGGCGTTATCGTGTCATCCGTCATTCTTCGCCCAAATGGCGACCTGATTCCCAGAACGTTGCGGGAGAACGGTGTGAAGCTGTCGCCGTTCTCCTGGAAGGTTCAGGATTTTCGCGATTTGAACGAGTACATGAGTGGAGTGATTTCAAAAAGCCGGTGATCGTTCAAATCACCACAGCAACGCTTCAACTTCATCGTATCTCGAAGCCACTCTGAGGAAAGCTTCTCCCCAGCCGCTGCTAAGGCTGACTTCTTGCAGCGGGCCGGTTGGCGCAAACAGCACACTCACACTTGTCTTTTCGGGTAACGCACCTGCGTTGAGCATGTTGATCATGCCGAGCAACTCTCCGTTCGCCTGGGCTGCGTCGTCCCACCTCGACCAACAGAAGTCATTGTCCGGAAGCGAAATCAACTCAATGGCGGCTTCCAGCACAAGGATGAGGCCGTCAACCGGGAAGTCATGATCTATCACTTCGTGTATCAGTTTCCGTGCACGTTCCAAGTCCATTGGGCGGGTTTCCTTTTAGTTTGATGGACGCGGGAGCGACGCGATCATCTGGTCAAAGGCGCTCACCGCATAGCGCCCATCGAGGTTTTCAACCGCTGGAATGCCTGCCGGAAAATCGAATCGCACTCTGCCTGGCAGTGCCTTGTCGAGGGCTGAGTACCAGTTCAAAAGAGCGGTTTGCAGGCGAACGTGAAGCTCGAAATTCCCCCGGCGGCGGGTCGCGTCTGCCTGAGCGCGTTGCCGCGCCAGTGCTGGGTCGATCCGGCCAACGATGTAGCCGTCGGCAAAGCCGATCCGCCCTTGTGCGATCGTTTCTCTGGTGGCCGCCAAATCCAATAGCCAGTCCTGTTCACTTGCCTCGCCGATCTGCCAGAGGCTCCACATGTAGTGGAGCTTGAGTGGATCGCTGTCGCACAGCGCCCACGCAGACGTTTTTTCCATGGCGAGTGCCGCCTGCCAACGATCTACGTTTCGCTCTGCCCAGAAAGCCGCCGCGCCGGCCGGGTCTTGCAGGCGGTCCGGTTCGCCCTCGAAACGTCCGTTTTCGGCGATGACCTGTTGCCCACCGTGCTTGGCGCTCCACGTGGTTTTCCCGCAGGCGCTGATGCCCTCGACCACCAAAATCATTGTCCTGGCTCCTTGTTCTCCCAGTAATCAGCAACCACTCAACGCTACCTGCGGACGCTCACCCGCAAAGAAGAATGGCCGCAACCGCACGCCCACGCTGTTGCCGACAAACGCGGCCACCAACCACACCCAGCCATGCAGGCTGCCCGACGCGATACCGCTGAAGTACGCGCCGATGTTGCAGCCATACGCCAGGCGCGAGCCGTAACCCAGCAGCAGGCCACCGATCACCGCCGCGAACAGCGAGCGTGCCGGAATCTTCAGGCTGGGGGCGAAACGTCCGGCCAGGCCCGCGGCCAACAGCGCACCCAGGATGATGCCGATGTCCATCACGCTGGTGACGTCTTCCCACACCGGCGCCGCCAGGGCTTTGGCATTGCCCGGCATTTGCCAGAACGCCCAACTGGCGACGTCCACGCCCAACCCGCTGGCGACCTTGGCGCCCCACAGGGCGAACGCCGAGGTGATGCCCCACGGCCGCCCGGCCAGTGCCAGGGTGGCGTAGTTGAGCAGGGCCAAACCAATCGCGCCCCACACCAAGGGCCATGGCCCGCGCAGGAAGCGGCGCAGGCCCTGGTGTTCGCGGGTGACGCCGGTTTCGAGTTGCCCGTGACGGCCTTTTTCCAGGCGCACGGTGACGGCCGCGATGATCCCGAACACCGCCAGGCTCAGCAGCAAGGCCGGCACGACGCCGAAGCTTTTGACGATGGAAACGGCCGGGAACGACGGCAACGAGAACCACCAGTCGACGTGGTGGGTGGCGATCAACGAGCCGCAGATAAAGAACAACAGGGTCACCAGCATGCGCGCATTACCGCCGCCCACGGTGAACAGGGTGCCGGACGCACAGCCGCCGCCCAGTTGCATGCCGATGCCGAAGATGAATGCCCCGAACACCACCGACACCCCGGCCGGCGCCACCAGCCCGACCACCGGTTGGCCGAACAGCGTGCCGGCTCCCAGCGCAGGGAAGAACAGCACCACGGCAATCGCCAGCATCACCATCTGCGCACGCAAACCGGCGCCGCGCCGGTCGGTGATGAACACCCGCCAGGCCGAGGTAAAGCCGAACGCAGCGTGGTACAGCGTCAGGCCCAGCGCGGCGCCGACCACCAGCAACAGCACTTGGCGCGCGCCCACGCTGTTTTGCAGGAAGGCGGCGCCCAGCACCAGGATGGCAAACGCGAGCAGTGGCGCGACCGGTTTGCGCGCAGGGGTTGCAGAGAGAGAAAGGCTCATCGGGTATCTCGTTTCGAAGGCTGTGAGTTAAGTGCGAGGGGGCCGAGTATAAACCTCGCACTCTTGCACGGGTGCCTCGAATCCTCCGATGAGGGGCATTAGCCCAGGCGTACGGAAAGCTCGACGTCGTCGCCGATCGGCACCGACAGGTAGCCGTGTGCCGGGGAGCGCACGCGGGCCAGGTAGTCGGGGCAGTAGTTGGTGTTGTCGGCGACGATCAAGGCGCCGGGCTTGAGGCGGCTTTCCACCAGGCTGAGTACATCGCCATACAGCGCCTTGGCGCCGTCGAGCAGCAGCAGGTCGACGCTGTCGGGCAGGCCGCTCGCGAGTGTGACCAGGGCATCACCTTCGCGAATATCCACCAGGTCGCTCACGCCGCCTTGCACCAGGTGCTCCCGCGCCAGGACGATCTTCGATGGCTCGAACTCGCTGGTGATCAGCGTGCCGCCGCCGTTGTCCCGCAGGGCGGCCGCCAGGTGCAGGGTGGACAGGCCGAACGAGGTGCCGAACTCGACGATGGCCCGGGCTTTTGCGCTGCGTGCCAGCATGTACAGCAGGGTGCCGGTGTCGCGGGAGACCGGCAGCCACAGGTCTTTCAGCAGGCCGTAGAGTTCGAGGTATTCAGTCTTGCTGTGCATCAGGCGGTTGCGTTCTTCGTGGGGCATCGTGCTGAAAACAGGGCTCGAGACGGCATCGGCCTGTGTGTACAGCCGTTCAATCAGGGCCGCCATCGGGGCTGAGGTAAGCGTATTCATGGGGATGTCCTGTTGCAGGTTGAGCGCCGGGAGGCGCCGGGCTAGTATGCGAATGATTCGTCGCATTTAAAGTATGCGAACAATTCGTCACATTCGCTATTCGCATTCGCCCAGCCGCAGGAACGCGCCATGACCGACCGCCAGACCTCGCAGATTTCCTCACGCAAAGAGCCCAAACAGGCGCGATCCACCGAGTTGGTGTCGGCCATTCTGGAAGCGGCTATTCAGGTTTTGGCCAAGGAAGGCGCGAGCCGTTTCACCACCGCCCGCGTTGCGGAAAAGGCCGGCGTCAGCGTGGGCTCGGTGTACCAGTATTTCCCCAACAAGGCGGCCATCCTGTTCCGGTTGCAGACGGATGAGTGGCAGCAAACCTCGCAAATGCTCAGCCGGATTCTTGAGGACGTGAGTCAACCGCCGCTGGAGCGGTTGCGCACTCTGGTGCATGCGTTTATTCGTTCGGAATGTGAAGAGGCGCAGATGCGGGTCGCCCTGAGCGACGCGGCACCGCTTTATCGTGATGCGCCGGAGGCCCATGAGGTTCGGGCGGAGGGACAAAACATCTTCCAGGCGTTCATGTTTGAATTGCTGCCGCAGGTGCCGGAAGCCACTCGCGTACTGGCGTGCGATTTGATCGCTACTACCTTCAGCTCGGTGGCAAAGGAGTTCTCGGGAAGCCCGCGCACCGAGACGCAAATCATCGCCTACGCGGACGCGATGGCGGATATGTTCAGTGCATATGTGACGGTGCTTAACCAATCTGGCCGCTAGCGCATCCAGTCACGCAGTACTTCGAATTCGCTGTGGACCGGGTTGCGCAGGGTGTCGAGTATCCGTTGTGCTTCGTCCTGGGAAATGAATGAGTCAACCATCTTCTGCGCGCTTCTCGGGCCCGGTCTGTAACTTCGGGAGGCGCGCGGGCTGGCAAACAGCTCCTGAAGAAACGCGTAGTCCTTGGGTGACAGTGCCGCGCGGATCAATTCGACTTCACTTGCCAGTGTGGCGCCGGCATCCGCTTGAGGCGCGAGCCATGAAAGGTCGGTGGCGACGCACACGTATTCACTGGTCAGGAATGAGGAAATGTCCGCATGCGCGAGTGAGGTGGTTTGCCCGTAATGGAGAATCTGCACCACTCCCGAACAGCCATTCTCAAGTCGAACCCAGCAGTAATGCTCGCCGCCTCCGCTGGTGGCAAACGGCAGGAATGTGCGACCTGATTGCTCAATCGGGTTGAGCCACTCATCAATCTCCCGCTGGGCCTGCTCGACATCTATCCAGAAGAAATCAACAAAGTAGCTGAGGAGACGTGGGTTCAGTTCGGCCGCTTTCAAGAGCGCCAACAAGCGCTCGGGGAGTTCGATGCCGATGCTGTCTGCCAACCGTTGAAACGCTTCAGCCATGTTACCTACCGTCCCTGGTTTGGAATGAACGTGGTGGCGCCCTGCGATTGACTCTCGTCGCAAGACCCGGGTAGCGAATGCTACCTGGGTTCTCTTCCTGTGGGTGGATAGAACAGGTCCTGGATTACTTGCGGTTCAGCCACACGGTCTGCGCGTTGCAGAATTCCCGCACGCCGAAGTGCGACAACTCCCGCCCGAAGCCGCTCTTTTTCACGCCACCAAACGAGACCCGAGGATCGGACACGCTGTAGGCGTTGATGAAGATGCCGCCGGTTTCCAGTTGGTTGGCAATGCTGCGCGCCTTTTCCGGATCGGTGGTGAACACGCTGGCGGTGAGGCCGAACTCGCTGTCGTTGGCCAGGGCCACGGCGTGGTCCGCATCGCGGGCGGTGATGATGGAGGCGACCGGCCCGAACAGTTCCTGTTTGAACGAGGTCATCTGGTCGGTGACGTTGGCCAGCACGGTGGGGGCGTAGTAGTTGCCTGCGCCTTCGACTTTATGGCCGCCCAACAGCAGGGTGGCGCCTTCGGCCAGGGTGGCCTGGACCTGGCCGTCGAGTTCGTCCCGCAGGTCGAAGCGGGCCATCGGGCCGATGTAGGTGTCGGTGGCGGTCGGGTCGCCCATCACCAGGTTGCGGCTGGCTTCGAGAAATTTGGCGGTGAAGGCTTCCACCACGCCTTCTTCGATGATCAGGCGCTTGGCGGCGGCGCACACCTGGCCGGAGTTCTGGAAGCGGCCGATCAGGGCGGCTTGCACGGCTTCGTCGAGGTTGGCGTCGTTGAGCACGATGAACGGGTCGGAGCCGCCCAGTTCCAGTACACATTTCTTCAGGGCGGCACCGGCCTGGGAGCCGATGGCCATGCCGGCACGCACGCTGCCGGTGAGGGTGACGGCGGCGATGCGCGGGTCGGCGATGGCTTTGGACACGCCGTCCGGGGTGACGTTGATCACTTCGAACAGGCCATCGGCGAACCCGGCGCGCTGGAAGGCTTGTTTCATCAGGTACGCGCTGCCCATCACGTTAGGCGCGTGTTTGAGCACGTAGGTGTTGCCGCTGAGCATGGTCGGTACGGCGCCGCGCAGCACTTGCCACACCGGGAAGTTCCACGGCATCACGGCGAGGATCGGGCCCAGCGGGCGGTATTCGATCTGGGCGGTGCCGTTGTCCACCAGGGTGGCTTCCGGGGCGAGCATGGCCGGGCCGTGGGCGGCGTACCACTCGGCCAGTTGCGCGCATTTTTCGATTTCGCCACGGGCCTGGGCGATGGGTTTGCCCATTTCCAGGGTGATCATTTGGGCCATTTCTTCGGCCTGGTCACGCAGGGTGCTGGCCAGGGCCAGCAGCAATTCGGCGCGCTGGGCGACAGGCGTATTGCGGCCGTTGCGGAAGGCATTGATGGAGCGGGTGAGGGCGGCATCCAGCTGCGCCTCGGTTTCATACGGGTAGCTGGCGACCGTTTCACCGTTGGCGGGGTTGATCGACAAGGCGTGGGTCTGGGAAGAAATCTGGCTCATGGCACCGTCCTGCGCAGTGAATGGAATGGAGGTCAGCGTACGGGGCTGTATCTTTTTCGGAAACTGAATAATATTAAGCAATACATTCACGTTTGGAGAATGACTTGGATCTGGTCCAGCTGGAAATTTTCAAAGCCGTTGCCGAGCAAGGCAGCATCAGCGCCGCCGCGCAGTTGATCCATCGGGTGCCGTCGAACCTGACCACGCGGATCAAGCAGTTGGAGCAGGACCTGGGCGTGGATTTGTTTATTCGCGAGAAAAGCCGGCTGCGGTTATCGCCGGCCGGGTGGAATTTTCTTGGCTATGCCCGGCGCATTCTCGACCTGGTGCAGGAAGCACGTGCGACGGTGGCGGGGAGGAGCCTCAGGGCGCGTTTGCCCTGGGCTCGCTGGAGAGTACGGCGGCGGTGCGCATCCCGGCGTTGCTGGCGGCGTATAACCAGAAACACGCCAAGGTCGAGCTGGACCTGACCACCGGGCCGTCCGGGACGATGATCGAGGGCGTGTTGTCGGGGCGGCTGGCGGCGGCGTTTGTCGATGGGCCGGTGCTGCACGCGACGCTCGAAGGCGTGGCGGTATTCGAGGAAGAGATGGTGGTGATTGCACCGCTGCACCATGCGCCGATCACCCGGGGGCAGGATGTGAGCGGGGAGAGCATCTACACGTTTCGCTCGAACTGTTCGTACCGGCACCACTTCGAGCGTTGGTTCTCACAGGATGGCGCGGTGCCGGGGAAGATCTTCGAGATGGAGTCTTATCACGGGATGCTGGCGTGTGTGAGCGCCGGTGCGGGGCTGGCGCTGATGCCGCGCAGCATGCTGGAAAGCATGCCGGGGTTTACGACGGTAAGCGTGTGGCCGCTGACCGATACGTTTCGGATACTGAATACCTGGTTGATCTGGCGCCGGGGCACCGTGTCGCAGAGTTTGAACAGTTTTGTGCGGTTGCTGGAGGAGCGTGGACTGAAGGCGTAACAGGTTTCCTGTATTGAGGGTGCCTGACCCACCGCTATCGCGGCCTCGCTAAAGCTCGACGGCTCCCACATTTGATCTTTGTCGGCCGCCAAATTGCAGGGTGTCTGCTTGCACCGAGTTGCACCGGCCACAATAGAGCGGACTGAAGGCGGGAGTAGATCCCCTGTGGGAGCTGTCGAGCTTTAGCGAGGCTGCGATGGCGTCGGTACAGTCGACATTGAGGGTGCCTGACCCACCGCTATCGCGGCCTCGCTAAAGCTCGACGGCTCCCACATTGGGTCTTTGTCAGCCGCCGAACTGGAAGGTGCCCAAAGCCAGTTTGGCCATCAGGGCGCCAGCGCCCAGTTGCACCAGCCACAGCGCCAGGCCTCCGAGGAAAACGCCGAGGGCGACTTGCAGCACCAGGCTTTTCTGGCGCTTGACGGGGGTTGGGCGCGGGGTGAAGTGGTCCAGTTCGTCGCGGTCTGCACGCAGGTCCAGGTCGTCGTTTCTCATAGGGTACTCATGGGGAAGGGACAGTCTTGCTGTCAGTCTAGGGGTAGCGGACTGAAAGCAGCGAATTTTTAAGGCTCACCACCCACTTCTCAAGGCAGCCACCCATCCTGTGGTGAGGGGGCTTGTCCCCCGCTGGGGCGCGAAGCGGCCCTGATTCAGGCACCGCATTCATTCAGAAAGTTCACGGGGGCAGGTTTTAGGGCCGCTGCGCAGCCCAACGGGGACAAGCCCCCTCACCACAGGTTCGGTGTTCAGAAAAGAGTGTTTCAGCAACAAAAAGGGGAAGCCACCGGCTTCCCCTTTTTGTGCATCACAACAGGCTTACAGCACCTGAACGATGGCCTTGGTCACAGCATCGATGTTCTTCTGGTTCAACGCCGCCACACAGATGCGGCCAGTGTCCAGCGCGTAGATACCAAACTCGCTGCGCAGGCGGGTCACTTGCTCAACGCTCAGGCCGGAGTAGGAGAACATCCCGCGCTGGCGACCGACGAAGCTGAAGTCGTGGCCCGGTGCAGCCTTGGCCAGGTCAGCCACCATCTGCTCGCGCATGCCGCGGATGCGCAGGCGCATTTCGGCCAGTTCCGCTTCCCACTGGGCGCGCAGCTCAGGGTTGTTCAGCACCGCTGCCACGATCGCCGCGCCGTGGGTCGGCGGGTTGGAGTAGTTGGTGCGGATCACACGCTTGACCTGGGACAGGATGCGCGCGCTTTCTTCTTTGGAGTCGGTGACGATGGACAGGGCGCCCACGCGCTCGCCGTACAGCGAGAACGACTTGGAGAACGAGCTGGACACAAAGAAAGTCAGGCCCGATTCAGCAAACAGGCGCACGGCCGCGGCGTCTTCGTCGATGCCGTCGCCAAAGCCCTGGTAGGCCATGTCGAGGAACGGCACGAGGTTTTTCGCCTTGACCACGTCCAGCACTTGTTGCCAGTCGGCCGGGCTCAGGTCGACGCCGGTCGGGTTGTGGCAGCAGGCGTGCAGCACGACGATGGACTGTGGCGGCAGGGCGTTGAGGTCTTCCAGCAGGCCGGCGCGGTTGACGTCGTGGGTGGCGGCGTCGTAGTAGCGATAGGTCTGTACCGGGAAGCCGGCTTTTTCGAACAGCGCCTGGTGGTTTTCCCAGCTCGGGTCGCTGATGGCGACGACGGCGTTGGGCAGCAGTTGCTTGAGGAAGTCTGCGCCGATTTTCAGAGCGCCGGTGCCGCCGACTGCCTGGGCGGTGATCACACGGCCGGAGCTGATCAGTGGCGACTCAGCGCCGAACAGCAGCTTTTGCACGGCCTGGTCGTAGGCGACGATACCGTCGATCGGCAAGTAGCCACGGGCGGCGTGTTGCGCCACTCGAATGGCTTCCGCTTCGGCAACGGCACGCAAGAGTGGAATCTTCCCCTCCTCGTTGCAGTAAACGCCCACGCCAAGGTTGACCTTGGTGGTTCGGGTATCGGCGTTGAATGCTTCGTTGAGGCCCAGGATTGGATCGCGTGGTGCCATTTCGACAGCGGAGAACAGGCTCATTTTTGCGGCAGCTCTATAGAGAGTGGAGGGACGTGTCGCGCTCCAGCCGAATGCACTAGAGCGGTGCACAAACGGGGAGCTAGTATAGAGGCCATCAGGGCTCACGGCGACAGCCGAAACGGCTTTTCGGCCAAGTTTTTCGGTTTATTTACCGACCGTTAGTCTTATTGCAACATTGGTGGCCGACGGCATGTAGGACGATTGCCTTGAAACCCGTCACATTCGCCTCCACTTCTACAGCTATCATGGTTTTTTCCTGCAACCTGCGCCGAACAGCCGCGGGTCGCGGTCTTTTTCGTCCCCGCTGCTTTTTCCGGCCCCGGGGTGACTCAAGAGGTACGTTATGTCGGATTTCCAGCTAGTCACCCGCTTCGAGCCCGCCGGCGATCAACCGGAAGCCATCCGCCTGATGGTCGAGGGCATCGAGGCCGGCCTGGCGCACCAGACCTTGCTCGGGGTGACCGGCTCCGGCAAGACCTTCAGCATTGCCAACGTGATCGCCCAGGTGAACCGCCCGACCCTGGTGCTGGCGCCGAACAAGACCCTGGCCGCGCAGTTGTATGGCGAGTTCAAGGCGTTCTTCCCGAACAACGCGGTGGAGTACTTCGTTTCCTACTACGACTACTACCAGCCGGAAGCCTACGTGCCGTCGTCCGACACCTTTATCGAGAAAGACGCCTCGATCAACGACCACATCGAGCAGATGCGGCTGTCGGCGACCAAGGCGCTGCTGGAGCGCAAGGACGCGATCATCGTCACCACGGTGTCGTGCATCTACGGCCTGGGCAGCCCGGAAACCTATTTGAAGATGGTGCTGCACGTCGACCGTGGCGACAAACTCGACCAGCGCGAACTGCTGCGCCGCCTGACGAGCCTGCAATACACCCGCAACGACATGGATTTCGCCCGGGCGAGCTTCCGCGTGCGTGGGGATGTGATCGACATCTACCCGGCGGAATCCGACCTGGAAGCGATCCGCATCGAGCTGTTCGATGATGAAGTCGAGAGCCTGTCGGCGTTCGACCCTTTGACCGGCGAAGTGATCCGCAAACTGCCGCGCTTCACCTTCTACCCGAAAAGCCACTACGTGACCCCGCGTGAAACCCTGATGGGCGCCATCGAGGGCATCAAGAGCGAACTGGTGGAGCGCCTGGAATACCTGCGCTCCAACAACAAGCTGGTGGAAGCCCAGCGCCTGGAGCAGCGCACCCGCTTTGACCTGGAGATGATCCTCGAGCTGGGCTACTGCAACGGCATCGAAAACTACTCGCGCTACCTCTCGGGCCGCGAGTCCGGCCAGGCGCCGCCCACCCTGTTTGATTACCTGCCGGATGACGCCTTGCTGGTGATCGACGAGTCCCACGTCAGCGTGCCGCAGGTGGGCGCGATGTACAAAGGTGACCGTTCGCGTAAAGAAACGCTGGTGGAATACGGCTTCCGCCTGCCGTCGGCGCTGGATAACCGGCCGATGCGTTTCGACGAGTTCGAAGGCATCAGCCCGCAGACGATTTTTGTCTCGGCGACGCCGGGCAACTACGAGGCCGAACATGCCGGGCGTGTGATTGAACAACTGGTGCGCCCGACCGGCCTGGTGGACCCGCAAATCGAAATCCGCCCGGCGCTGACTCAGGTGGACGACTTGCTGTCGGAAATCACCAAGCGTGTGGCCCTGGAAGAGCGGGTGCTGGTCACCACGCTGACCAAGCGCATGTCTGAAGACTTGACCGATTACCTGGCCGACCACGGCGTGCGTGTGCGTTATTTGCACTCGGACATCGACACCGTGGAGCGCGTGGAAATCATCCGCGACCTGCGCCTGGGCACCTTTGATGTGCTGGTGGGCATCAACCTGCTGCGCGAAGGTCTGGATATGCCGGAAGTGTCCCTGGTGGCGATTCTGGATGCGGACAAGGAGGGCTTCCTGCGTTCCGAGCGCTCGTTGATCCAGACCATTGGCCGCGCGGCGCGTAACCTCAATGGCCGGGCGATTCTGTATGCGGACCGGATCACCGGTTCCATGGAGCGCGCGATTGGCGAGACCGAGCGTCGTCGCGACAAGCAGATTGCCTACAACCTTGCGAACGGCATCACACCGAAGGGCGTGTTCAAGGACGTGGCCGACATCATGGAAGGCGCCACCGTGCCGGGCTCGCGCAGCAAGAAGCGCAAGGGCATGGCCAAGGCGGCCGAGGAGAACGCCAAGTACGAAGCCGAATTGCGTTCGCCGAGCGAGATCACCAAGCGTATTCGCCAGTTGGAAGAGAAGATGCACCAGTTGGCGCGGGACCTGGAGTTTGAAGCGGCGGCGCAGATGCGCGATGAGATTGGCAAGTTGCGCGAGCGTCTGTTGGCTGTCTGATGTACAGCGATGCAGCTTCTGTGGTGAGGGGGCTTGTCCCCCGTTGGGCTGCGAAGCGGCCCCAAAACCTGCTTACCCGGTTCTGCCTGAAAGACTGCGGTGATTCTTATAGGGGCTGCTGCGCAGCCCAACGGGGACAAGCCCCCTCACCACAGGTTTGGTGTACACAGTTATTCAGTGGGCTTCCCCAGCCTTGAGCCCCGCCGGCAACGCCTTGGTCAACAAGATCGCCACCATGCTGATCCCCAGCGCCAACCCCACAAAGTGAAACGCATCGTTGTACGCCATGATCTGCGCCTGCTGATGCGCTATCTCACTTAACTTGCCCAACGCCGCCGTCTCACTCCCAAACTTCTCGGTCAACGTCGCCATCCGCTCCGCCACCTGCGGGTTGGTCGGCACAATCGCCTCCCGCAAATAATCAAAGTAGGTCTTGGTACGCGCATCCAGCAGCGTCGCCAGCAGCGCAATCCCGATCGCCCCGCCGAGGTTTCGCAGGATATTGAACAGGCTCGACGCCGACCCCGCGTCCTTCGGCAGGATGTACGCCGTGGCAATCAGCGAGATCGTCACCATGATCAACGGCTGCCCCAGCGCGCGGATGATCTGGATCCGGTTGAACTGGTCGCCGGCAAAGTCCGGGTTGAGCACCCCCGACGAAAAACTCGCCAATCCGAACAGCCCGAACCCCAGGGTGCACAGCCACTTGGGCGACACGTATTTCATCAGCTTGGGCACCAGCGGAATCAAAAACAGCTGCGGAACCCCCATCCACATGATCACTTCGCCGATTTGCAGGGCGTTGTAGTTCTGGATCTGTGCCAGGTACAGCGGCAGCAGATAAATCGAGCCGTATAACCCCACGCCCATCCCCAGGCTCGAAATACTCGACAGCCCGAAGTTGCGATTGCCGAGGATGCGCAGGTTGATCAGCGGGTTGGGCTTGGACATCTGCACGATCACAAAAGTGATCAGGCTCAGCAGGGCGACGGTGCCCAGGCTGAGGATCAGGCTCGATTCCAGCCAGTCTTTGCGATGGCCTTCCTCCAGAAACACCTGCAAGCACCCAAGGCCCACGGCCATGGTGACAATGCCGAGGTAGTCGGTGCTTTTGAGCAGGTCCCAGTTGGACGCCTTTTTCTCCAGCCCATACAACAGCCCGGCGATCATGATCAGGCCCGGCGGGATGTTGATGTAGAAGATGTATTCCCAGCCCCAGTTCTCGGTGAGCCAGCCGCCAATGGTCGGCCCGATGGAGGGGGCGAAGGTGGCGGTCATGGCGAACATGGCCATGCCTTTGGGGCGGTGGTGTTCTGGCAACTTGATCAGGGTGAGGGTGAATGCCAGCGGGATCAGAGCACCGCCGGTAAAGCCCTGCAAGGCGCGGAACACGATCATGCTTTCCAGGCTCCAGGCCATGGAGCACATCAGCGAGGCGATCAGGAACCCGCCCGACACCCACACCGCCAGCCGGCGTGCCGACAACAGCTGCACCAGCCAGGCGGTGAGGGGGATCATGATGATTTCGGCCACAAGGTAGGAGGTGGAAATCCACGAGCCTTCTTCCAGAGTGGCCGACAGCGCGCCCTGGATATCCTTGAGGGAAGAGTTGGTGATCTGGATGTCGAGCACCGCCATAAAGGCGCCGAGCATCACGCTCATCACCGCGATCCAGTCGCGCCGGGTCGGTTCGCCGACCGGCGGCAGCAGTTGATCACCGGCCATCGTGCGGGTCTTGGATGTTCACTTTGACCGTTACCGACATGCCCGGGCGGATCTTGCCTTGCAGCGGGTTGTCAGCGGCGAAGGTCAGTTTGACCGGAATCCGTTGTACGACCTTGGTGAAGTTGCCCGTGGCATTGTCCGGCGGCAGCAGGCTGAATTGTGCGCCGGAGGCCCCGAACAGGTTGGCGACGCGGCCTTCGATCGGGGTGTCGCCGTAGGCATCAAACGTCAGCTCGGCGGTTTGCCCGGGCTGCATGTGGCCGATCTGGGTTTCCTTGAAGTTGGCCTGCACCCAGATGTCCTGGTCGGGGACGATCGACAGCAGGTAGGCGCCGGCCTGTACGTATTGGCCATTGCGCGCGGCACGCTGGCCGATCAGGCCGCTGATGGGCGCGTGGATTTCGCTGCGGGTCAGGTTCAGTTCGGCCTGGGCCAGGTCGGTCCTGGCGTTGGCGATCATCGCGTCGAGGCGCTTGATCTCGGCGTTCAGTGCGTTGACCTGCTGGCGCTGGCCCTGCAGGTCGGCCTGGGCCATGGTCACCTGGGAACGGGCGATATGGTTGTCGGCGTCGAGGGTGGTCACCCGTTCTTCCGAGACGTAGCCGGGCTTGCGCAGGGTTTGCGCGCGGTTCAGGTCGATCTGCGAGCGGCCGAGGGTGGCCTGGCTGGAGGACACCTTGGCTTCACTGGCGGCAATCAGGCTGGCTTGCTGGGTGAGTTTGCTCTGGGCCTGCACGCGCTCGGCTTCGCGCATGGCCAGGGCGGCGTTGGCGCGGTCGACGGCGAGGTGGAAGTCGTCGCCTTCGAGTCTGACCAGCAGTTGGCCTTTTTCCACGTGTTCGTTGTCGCCGACCATGACTTCGACGATGCGCGCGCCCAGTTGGCTGGAGACCCGGGTGATTTCGCCCTGGACGTAGGCGTTGTCGGTGCTTTCATAAAAGCGGCCCTTGAAGAACCACTGGGCGAAAAAGCCCGCGGCGATCAGGACCACGATAAACAGGAAGATAAACAGGCGGCGTTTGAGCGGGGCAGGCATGGCGATCATGTCGGTAACAAAAGGTAATGGAATATAGCCAGCGAACGGTCTGGCAAATAGCCATGTCGAGTCTTGAGACCGGAGCTTGTCTCATATGCCCTTTGTTCGCCTCCCCACGCTGGAGCCCAAGGGCTTGGGGCTGTTACCATTCGCCCCTTGTTTCATTTTCAGTTTTATCGCCAATTCGAGACCCGCCATGACCACCGTCCGCACGCGCATCGCGCCATCGCCTACTGGGGATCCCCACGTAGGTACTGCTTACATCGCCTTGTTCAACTACTGCTTTGCCAAGCAGCATGGCGGTGAATTCATCCTGCGGATCGAAGACACCGATCAACTGCGTTCCACCCGTGAGTCGGAACAGCAGATTTTCGATGCCCTGCGCTGGTTGGGCATTACCTGGGCCGAAGGCCCGGACGTCGGCGGCCCCCACGGCCCGTATCGCCAGAGCGAGCGCAGCGATATCTACAAGCAGTACACCCAGCAGTTGGTCGACATGGGCCACGCCTTCCCGTGCTTCTGCACCGCCGAAGAGCTGGACCAGATGCGCGCCGAGCAACAGGCTCGTGGCGAAACCCCGCGCTATGACGGCCGCGCGCTGCTGCTGTCGAAAGAAGAAGTGGCCCGGCGCCTGGCCGCCGGCGAGCCGCACGTTATCCGCATGAAGGTGCCGAGCGAAGGCGTGTGCGTGGTGCCGGACATGCTGCGCGGCGACGTCGAGATCCCGTGGGACCGCATGGACATGCAAGTGCTGATGAAGACCGACGGCCTGCCGACGTACTTTCTGGCCAACGTGGTCGACGATCACCTGATGGGCATCACCCACGTGCTGCGTGGCGAAGAGTGGCTGCCGTCTGCGCCGAAACTGATCCTGCTGTACGAGTACTTCGGCTGGGAACAACCGCAGCTGTGCTACATGCCGCTGCTGCGTAACCCGGACAAGAGCAAGCTGTCCAAGCGCAAGAACCCGACTTCGGTGACGTTCTACGAGCGCATGGGCTTCATGCCGGAAGCGATGCTCAATTACCTGGGCCGCATGGGCTGGTCGATGCCGGACGAGCGCGAGAAGTTCTCGCTGCAGGAAATGGTCGATAACTTCGACTTGTCCCGCGTGTCCCTCGGCGGGCCGATCTTCGACATCGAGAAACTCTCGTGGCTCAACGGCCAGTGGCTGCGTGACCTGCCGGTGGAAGAGTTCGCCAGCCGCGTGCAGCAGTGGGCGTTGAACCCCGAGTACATGATGAAGATCGCGCCGCTGGTGCAGGGCAGGGTAGAGACGTTCAGCCAGGTGGCACCGTTGGCGAGTTTCTTCTTTGCCGGTGGCGTGAACCCGGATCCCAAGCTGTTTGAGTCGAAGAAGCTCTCGGGTGACCAGGTTCGCCAGTTGATGCAGTTGATCCTGTGGAAGCTCGAAAGCCTGCGCCAGTGGGAGAAGGATGCAATCACCGCGACGATCCAGGCGGTGGTTGAATCCCTGGAATTGAAACTGCGCGATGCCATGCCCCTGATGTTTGCCGCGATCACCGGGCAGGCCAGTTCGGTCTCCGTACTCGACGCGATGGAAATCCTGGGCCCGGACCTGACGCGTTTCCGTCTGCGCCAAGCCCTTGATTTGCTTGGTGGTGTGTCGAAGAAAGAAAACAAGGAATGGGAAAAGCTGCTGGGCGCTATCGCTTAAGCACACTGTTGTAACGGCCAAACCCCGGTTTTCCGGGGTTTGCTCGGTAAGTGATTGTTATCTCGGCAAAAAATTTTGAAAATTGTTGAAAATAAATTTGACACGTTTCGAATACGCCATTAAGATTCGCCCCGTCCTCACCGACGAGGGGCTATAGCTCAGCTGGGAGAGCGCTTGCATGGCATGCAAGAGGTCAACGGTTCGATCCCGTTTAGCTCCACCAATTTACAGGTTCAAGGTCTGGCCACACCGTCCTTGAATCGATCAGTTCTCAGCGCTGATCACGTTGTACAGAAGGTTTGTGTCCCCTTCGTCTAGTGGCCTAGGACACCGCCCTTTCACGGCGGTAACAGGGGTTCGAGTCCCCTAGGGGACGCCAGTTTCAACAAGCAGTTCGAAAGGTCTGCTGCGCCGCGAGGCGAAAAATCCGGGGCTATAGCTCAGCTGGGAGAGCGCTTGCATGGCATGCAAGAGGTCAACGGTTCGATCCCGTTTAGCTCCACCAATTTACAGGTTCAAGGTCTGGCCACACCGTCCTTGAATCGATCAGTTCTCAGCGCTGATCAGTTGTACAGAAGGTTTGTGTCCCCTTCGTCTAGTGGCCTAGGACACCGCCCTTTCACGGCGGTAACAGGGGTTCGAGTCCCCTAGGGGACGCCACGATTACCCGCTCTGCGGGATTTTTAAGGGTCATTCAATTATTGAATGGCCCTTTTGTTTGTCTGGCGTTTGGCTAATCCCTCCTTTCTCTTCCCGCTCTGTTCTTCTGACCAATGGTCATGCCGGTGGCTTGCGAAATATTATTATGGTAATAATATTCGAAGCATGAGATTCGGAGGCAACGATGAACGATAAAAAAGCACAAACCCGCGAACGTATTCTGCAAGCTGCCGGCGCCGCCTTGATCCAGCGTGGCCCGGCCGAGCCAAGTGTTGGCGAAGTGATGGGCGCCGCGGGGCTCACCGTCGGTGGTTTCTACGCGCACTTTGAAAGCAAGGATGCGTTGATGCTGGAGGCCTTCACCGCGTTGCTGGCCCGGCGTCGTGCCGCTGTTGAAGACATGGACTCGACGCTGACCGGCGAGGAGCGCCGTGCCCTGGTGGCAGCGTTCTACCTGTCGCGCAAACACCGCGACTCCACTTCCCAGGCGTGCCCGATTCCGTCCACCGTGGGTGAGATGAGCCGTTTGCCGGACGAGTTCCGTCAGGCCCTGAACGAGCATTGCGAACTGATGGCTGCCCAACTGGCCGCCAGCCCCGAAGACACCGACAAGGCCTTGGCCGACATGGCGCTGATGATCGGCGGCTTGTCGCTGGCCCGCGCCCTGGGCCCGGGTGAGTTGTCGGATCGTGTGTTGCGCGCGGCCAAGTCCGCAGTGCGTTAAGAACGGCTTCTGGCCTGAGGAATGAGCGATGGGCACGTTGAACTGGATTCGTGGGGTCAATGGCACCTTGGGCCGGCTGGCGCCGCAAACCGTCGCCAGCAAGATGCGTCGGGCATTCATGACGCCCCGGGATCTGCCGCCCCGTGACTGGGAGCTGCCGCTGCTGGCGCAATCGGAGCGCATCACCTTGCGTTTCGGCTTGTCGGCGCTGAAATGGGGCCAGGGCCCGGCCGTGTTGTTGATGCACGGTTGGGAAGGGCGCCCAACGCAATTCGCCAGCCTGATCACTGCATTGGTGGAGGCGGGTTATTCGGTGATTGCCCTGGACGGTCCGGCCCATGGTCGCTCGCCTGGGCGTGAGGCCCATGTGCTGCTGTTTGCTCGCGCCATGCTGGAAGCGGCCGCCGAGCTGCCACCGTTGCACGCTGTCGTCGGCCACTCCATGGGCGGCGCCAGTGCGATGTTGGCGTTGCAGTTGGGGTTGCGCACCGAGGCGCTGGTCAGCATCGCCGCACCTTCGCGGTTTCTCGACGTATTGCGCGGCTTTGCCGGCATGGTCGGTTTGCCGGCACGGGCGCGTTCGGCGTTTATCCAGCAGGTCGAACTGACGATGGGCATGCCGCTCAAGCACCTCGACGTCGCTCACTATCAAATGAACATCCCGGGCCTGATCGTGCACGCCGAAGACGACACCTTTGTCTCGGTCAAAGCCTGCCAGGTGATTCATGACGCCTGGTTCGACAGCCGCCTGCTGCGCCTGGAGCAGGGAGGGCACCAGAAGGTGCTGGCAGACCCGCGCGTGATCGAAGGCGTACTGGCGCTGCTGGCCGGCCGCCACGTGCCGGAGCGCCAAACCGCCTGAACCATGGGTTACACTGCTCCCCGCCGACATTAATCGACCGGGAGCACCGCATGGGCTGGGATTTGGCAACGCCGTTTATCATCGATCTTCAGGTCGGTACCGAAGACATCGACGGGCTGGGGCACGCCAACAACGCCGTGTACGTGTCCTGGCTGGAACGCTGCGCCTGGCGCCACTCCCAGCGCCTGGGGCTGGACCTCACCGAGTATCGCCGGCTGGATCGCGCCATGGCTGTGGTGCGCCATGAGATCGATTACCTCGCGGCGGGCTACGAAGGCGACGAGCTGCAGCTGGCCACCTGGATCGTCGACTGGGACCAGCGGCTGAAAATGACCCGACGCTTCCAACTGGTGCGCCCGCGTGACGGTGCCACCTTGCTGCGAGCGCAAACCACCTTTGTCTGCATCGAGCTGTCCAGCGGCAAGCCCAAGCGCATGCCGTCGGAATTTCTTGAGGGTTACGGCCCTGCGCTGCAAGGCGAATTACCCTCCGGCGCCTGAAACCCGTAAACTGCGCCACGTTTTTCGTTGAGTGTTTTCCATGCAAATTGCTTTGGCGCCCATGGAGGGGTTGGTCGACAACATCCTGCGGGACGTGCTGACCCGGGTTGGCGGCATTGATTGGTGCGTGACCGAGTTCATCCGGGTCAACGACCGCCTGCTCACGCCTGCGTACTTCCACAAGCTCGCCCCTGAATTGCTGCACGGTGCCAAAACCGCTGCCGGCGTACCGTTGCGCGTCCAGTTACTGGGTTCAGACCCGGTGTGCCTCGCCGAAAACGCCGCCCTGGCCTGCGAGCTGGGCTCCCAGGTGGTCGACCTCAACTTCGGCTGCCCGGCCAAGACCGTCAACAAGTCCCGTGGCGGCGCGGTGCTGCTCAAGGAGCCGGAGCTGCTCAACCAGATCGTCGAGCACGTACGGCGCGCCGTGCCTGCGCATATTCCCGTTACCGCGAAGATGCGCCTGGGCTTCGACAGCCCGGACGGTGCCCTGGTGTGCGCCACCGCCCTGGCTGAAGGCGGTGCGGCGCATATCGTGGTGCATGCGCGCACCAAGACCGACGGCTACAAGCCGCCGGCGCACTGGGAGTGGATCCCGCGTGTGCAGGAGGTGGTCAAGGTGCCGGTGTTCGCCAACGGCGATATCTGGAGCGTTGAAGACTGGCGGCGTTGCCGCGAGATCAGCGGCGTCGAAGACATCATGCTCGGCCGCGGCCTGGTGGCTCGCCCTGACCTGGCCCGGCAGATTGCGGCTGCTCGTGCGGGCGAAGAAGTGGTGGAGATGACTTGGGCGCAGATGCAGCCAATGCTGCATGAGTTCTGGCGGCAATCGGTGGAGCAACTGACCGAGCGCCAGGCGCCGGGTCGTTTGAAGCAATGGCTGGCCATGCTGACCCGCAACTACCCCGAGGCGGTAGAGTTGTTTACGGCGATGCGCCGGGAAACTGACCTGGAGCAAGTGGGGCGATTGCTGGGGATGCCCGGTCAGCGGCCTGAGGCGTTGGTGTTGCAAGATTAAGTTTATATATATAGAAGTTTCATTGTTTATTTCAGGGGCGCCTCGGGCGCCCCTTTTTTGCTTGAAATTACCCTCGCGCATGAATGCTTGAAGTAACTGGGTGGTTGTCGGTGTGGCGAAAGTATTCTTTGTGTGGAGTGGTTTCTTTATATGTGTAAGTTGTTTTGTTTTTCGGGTTTTAGTAATGCCGGATTTTTACACGTAGTAGGTTGATCCGGCCGGGCTGAAGTATTTGCGCGCGTGGCAATTAACACAGGTTCGCCGTTTTATTTGGGATCCGTGATTTCATTAAATTGCGTGCAGTACTGACTGTTGCTCTATGTATCGGGCGCGTTTTCGTACAGGGTGAGGCTGGACACGACTTTTCTATGGATGTCCATAGGAGAAAGTCTCTGCTCGCCTTATGGTTTCCTTATGTGAAGCCCGATTATCGGAACTCAATTACCTCACGCCCCACGAAAGTAGGGAGTGCCAACACTCGTGCATGTTTTTACTTCCCATTGAAGACACGGGTTCCCTGCACCGCCCACCGGTTCAGAGGAACTCCGAATAAGGATGAGTCCATGTCTAATCTGTCGATTAATACTACTGTGCCCATGAATACTGACTATCGTCCATTGGATCGAGAGCAGGTGGTTAATAAGTCTCGCGATAACCAGACGCTCAATGTTTTATCCACTACCGTGATCCGTAATAATGATTTAGGGCCAAAAGACAGTAACGTTACGGTAAGCAAGGATGCCCTGGAGAAGTTGTTTGAGATGTTTGACTTTGCCTTCAAGGCCATACGCAGCATGTTGGCGGCCCAGGGGGGCAACCCAAGCGGGAGCTTGATGCTGCCCCTTTACCTAAAGTGCCGCCAGAGACAGGCCCGCAGTCGAAGGTGATGCCGGAAGCCAGCCCTCAACCCAGGGTAATCCCCGGCCCCGGCCCCGGCCCCGGCCCGGGGCCGGGGCCGAAGGACGTACCGGACGCCAGTGTCCTGCCGAGGGTGATGCCAGAGTCGAATCCACAACCGAAGGTAGTCCCAGGCCCAGCGCCCAAAGTAGAACCGGACGCCAAAGTCCTGCCGAAGGTGATGCCAGAGGGCAACCCTCAACCGAAAGTGGTTCCAGCCCCTGTGCCAAATGTCAGGCCGGATGCAGAGCAGCAGAATAAGCTGACGAATGATATTAACCTGACCGTTCAGGTGCTTAACTGCCACTGCCCTCACCCTGAGACGAAAGTGGCCCCCACACGACAGTCACGCAAGACGTCGATGGCAAAACCGTGGTAGTGCCGCACCTGCCGGTTACACCCACGGTCGACGGCAAAATCCCGGTGGTGCCACGGCCGCCGTTAAAACCCGCCATCGACAACAAAACGCCAGTCATTCCACAGCCTCCCGTTAAGTCCGAAGTCGATCCAAAAACGCCAATAGTGCCGCAGCCCGAAGTGACGCCAGACGTGCTCCCTGCGCCGGAGACGGATTTGACGGCTCCGGGGCCCGCCGAAGACCGTTCGAACGAGGTCTTCAATCGGCGTAGCCGGAACCGGTTCGATAACGATTGGCGGGTTGATACCGGTCGCCGGACGAAGGCGTAAACCCCTGACAGATTTACATAACTAACTGAAAGCGGTTGCTCCCTGTGCTTGGTTACGCCGGGGAGCACTGTGTAAATAGAGGTGAGTGTATGACTGGTATGGCGATTAACAGTGGGGTGGTTATAAAGCCTGAGTACTTGCAGCATGAGCCGGGTGTGGCAGTGACAGCGAATAACGCTTCGAGGGGGATAAGTTTTGCGACCAGCAACGCTTTATCCCGTGACGATAACGCCCAGGGCGGTGTCCGTGATACGGAGCAGAGTTCACAGCTACTTAACAACTTGCTTGAAATGTTCACCCGGTTTTTTACCCAGTTACAAAGCCTGCTGTCGGACAAGAGCGCCAACGTTGCGCGTGACACTACGCCCGTGCCCCAGCCGCAAGTCGTGCCGAAACCGGACACGCCAATGCCTGATCCCCAGGCAACTCATCTTCCGGATCTTTCCAGCAAGCGGGGTGGGGCCAAGGCCGATGATATCTGGGGTGGGTTCCGCCAGGGGCCTGATGGTAACTGTGTGACGGTGTCGGCTATCAAGGCGTGCATGGTGAAGTTTGGCCAGAGCCCGACGGATATCTATAGAACGGTTAAAAAAATACCCGAGGGTTACTCAGGTCACCATGCGTGACGGGTTTGTCCTCAAACTAAGCCATCAGGAGTTGGCCGAGGGTATCCGTGGGGCGAAGTTTGTCGGCCGTGATAAAGAGATGCTCAAGGATGCGCACTTTCTGTTTGCGGTAAGTGCCAAGCGCGCGCAGATGGAAAACAACGATGGCCGTGCTGCACGCAGTTATAGCGCGGCGGTGCGCAGCCTCAATGACGGTGAAGACGAAAGAGGGGCGGGGGAAGGGTTCCTGCGATTGGGGGTCAAGGCCCATATGAAAAAGGTACCGGTCAGCGAACTTGCAAAAGGCACGCTCGGCATGGTCAACCGTACCGGGCACTCCGTGGCGGTGATCAACGGCATTGAAGAGTTGTATGGGAAAAAGGGTGGCGCGCCAAGGCGCGGTGATGCCATTGCGTTGGTGTGATACCGGTCGCAGGTGTTGTCTGCGTTGAATGACTGACGTCTAAGTAAGGTTCCGTTTTTTATGCGCCCCCCGCAGTGAGGTATCGAGTCAACCTCCCCGGCAGGATAACTGTGCCTGGGAGTTGGCTCGATACGGTTGGGTCGTGGTCGCCTGTTAGTTATAAGTAGGGAGAAGTGAAAGATGGTTTATTCGGTTTCGGGCGGCTCTGTCTCTGCCATTGACGTTATACACACTGAACAAACACAGGTACCTTTTTCGCAAAAGAGCCGTCAGACAATGACACTCGCCAATAGCACCTCAGGCATTCGAGGCGCTGCTGATAACACGGTATATGGCCCACGGGCGGTTGGAAATGATGCCTGGGCGCAGGTATTAACGTCCCTGAATGCGATTATGGACTGGTTACGGGAAGTGATCGGTCCCGACCCCAAAACCGTCACTCCGGATACGCCACCGGCCGTCACAGTAGTGCCCGACAAGCCGGCGCCGATCGATATTCCCAAGCCGGTGATACCTGATCCCTCGACGGATCCTTTATTGAGAAAAACAGCCGTAAACCCGAGAACATCGTTAACGGGTTCACGGCCACTGAGCGCCGCTTTGGCGAGCACTTTGATGTCAGTACTCACGCGGCGGTCATCAAGCTGATGATGCTCAAGTTTGGTCAAAGCCCTGCCGACGTGTTTGATGAAGTAAAACCGTCTGCCAATGGCTATGAGATCACCATGAAGGATGGCTTTACCCTTCGACTCGCTCACGATGAGTTAAGCCTTGGCGCGCAGGCCGCAAGGTTTGGTGGCAATGATCCTGGTGCGATGCGCGATGCCAGTTTCATATTTGCCGCGTTTGTGAAGCGTAAGCAGATGGAAGCTTCCGGCCCCGGGGCGAACGCAAGCTTTAACGAGGCGCTGACAAAGACCTTGTCGGGTGAAACATCACTCCGGGCGTTGAAGGGAATGGGCATGGTTGGCTTCATGCAACACGTCCCTTCGACGCTGCTGCAAGGCAAGGCGGCGTTTGGTGTCATGGATACCCATAATTTTGGCGCGTCCCTGGTGCTGGAGGGGGTCAAGCATCACTACCAGAAGCAGGAGGGGCTCGATAAAACCTACGGCTACAGGCTTACCGGTGAGGAAACCCTGTCGGATGAGGTGCTGGTTAATCCGGGTAAAGACACGCTGCAGCTTTCCAGTGTGCCGGTGGGAGTCAAGCCGGCCAATATATGGGGAGGCTTCTACCAGGGCGTAGAAGGCAATTGCGTGACCGTCTCGGCGATGAAAGCCGCCATGATTAAGCTGGGGCAAAATCCCGCCGGTATCTACAAGCACATCAGTGCAACAGAAGATGGCTACGGGGTCGTCATGCGCGATGGTTTCACCTTGCGCATTACCCATGAAGAGCTGAAAAAAGCCGAGCAGCATTCCAATCTCAACGGCACCGACAAGGTGCTGCTCAAGGACGCCAATTTTTTATACGCGGTGAGCGCCAAGCGGGCGCAGCTGGAAAACCACGAGTTCCGTGCCGCACAAAGCTTTGAGGTGGCGATGGACACCCTCAACGATGGCGAGGTGCCGGGAGAAGCATTCCGCCGTCTGGGGCTTTACGCGTTCATACGGCCAAGTACCGCCCAGGAGTTGGCGGATGGAGCGTTGGGCACCCTGGCCAACTATCAGCATTCAGTCGTGGCCGTAAACGGCGTCATAGACCTCTATGGTTCCAAGGAATCGCTGGCATCGTCGACCTGGAATAACCCTGGCAGCTTCGCCATAAAGCTGGTCTAGGCACTACAGCAAGAGCTGTCGAAACCCCTCGGCGGGCACTGGCCGACTGTGCAGATACCCTTGGTATAGATGGCAACCCAACCCCTGCAGAAACGCCAGTTGCTCAGGGGTTTCCACGCCCTCGGCAATCACCTCCAGGTTCAGGCTGCGAGCCATGGCCACAATGGCACGGATGATTTCTGCGTCGTTGGGGTCATGGGTCGCATCGCGCACGAACGACTGGTCGATCTTCAGCGCGTCCACTGGCAGGCGCTTGAGGTACGTCAGTGATGAATAGCCGGTGCCAAAGTCATCCATCGCAAAACTCACACCGAGTTTCTTCAGGCGGCGCATTTTGCTGATGGTGTCGTCCAGGTTCTGGATCACGATGCCTTCGGTGATTTCCAGTTTCAGCAGTGTAAAGGGCAGGTGGTGAGTACGCAGGCTGCGTTCCACCCGTTCGACAAAGTCGTTCTGGCGAAACTGCCGTGGGCTGATGTTGACGCACAGGCTGAAGTTCAACGGGTCCACCAGGCCCTCGGCGATCAGCCGGGCGAACGTCCCGCAGGCCTCGTCGAGGATCCAGGTGCCTACTTCCAGAATCAGCCCGCTGTCTTCCAGCACCTTGATGAATTCCGTCGGCGATTGCGCGCCCAGTTGCGGGTGCTGCCAGCGCACCAGGGCTTCAGCGCCGACGATCCGGTTGCCCCGGGCATCCACCTGTGGCTGGTAGTGCACGCTGAATTCACCGCGAGACAAGGCCAGGCGCAGGTCGGTTTCCATGCGCAGCCGCTCGCTGGCGGTTTTCTGCATGCTGTTGTGGAACATCTGGGTGGTGTTGCGCCCGGAATCCTTGGCCCGGTACAGGGCGATGTCGGCGCGCTTGAGCAAATCCGCCGGGGTGGAACCGTGATCGGGAATCAGTGCCACGCCAATGCTCGGGGTGACCTGCAGCCGGTGGCCGTCGAGAAACATCGGTTCGGATAACAGTTCGCGCAGGGTATCGGCCAGCTCCTGGACCTGAGCGCTGACTTGCTGGCGCGTACCTTCCAGGCCGCTGAGCAGCACCACAAACTCATCGCCACCCAGGCGGGCCACGGTGTCTTCCATGCGCACGCTGGCTTCGAGGCGCGCGGTGACGATCTTCAGCACCGTGTCGCCCACCGGGTGGCCGAGGGAATCATTGATGTGCTTGAAGTGGTCCAGGTCGAGAAACAGCAGGGCGCCCCGCAGGTTGTGGCGCTTGAGCAGGGCGATCTGCTGGCTCAGGCGGTCCATCAGCAAGGCTCGGTTGGGCAGGTTGGTCAGCGGGTCGTGATAGGCCAGGTGGCGAATCTGCGCCTGGGCATTTTTCAGCAGGCTCACGTCCCGGGCGGTCAGCAGCAGGCACGGGGTTTCATTGAGGGTGATGGGTTCCACCGACACTTCAACCGCCAGCACGTCGCCGCGCTTGTTGTGCCAGAGCATTTCCAGGTGATGAATGCGGCCCTTGATCTGCAGCTCGGCCAGCAGCGCGGCACGCTGGTTTTCATCGGCCCAGATACCTATCTGGTACAGCGTCAGGCCAATCGCCTCTTCGGCGCGGTAGCCGGTCAGGCGGCAGAAGCCGTCATTCACTTCCACGTAGCGCCCGGTATCGCGCTCGGTGATCGACACCGCGTCGGGGCTGGAGTGAAAGGCCTTGGCGAATTTCTCTTCGCTGGCCTTGAGCGCCGCTTCCGAGCGTTGCTGCTGGGTGATGTCCCGCAGGGTGGTGACAATGCAGGGCTGGTCGCCGACCTGAATCAGACGGCTGGAAATCACGCACGTCAGCGTCTGGCCGTTTTTGTGATGGACAATGATTGCCACGTTGCTCAGGGCCTGTTCGCGAATCACCTGCTCGATGCGTTGCAGGCGCTGGCTGGACTCGTCCCACAGGCCGATCTGTTCGGCGTTGTTGTTGATCACCTCGGCGGCAGTCCAGCCGAAGGTCTGGGTGAAGGCCGGGTTGATCTCGATAAACTGCCCGGTTTCCAGGCGCGTGACGCAAATCGGGTCGGGGCTGGCGAGGAACAGGCTGGCAAATTTTTCTTCCGAGGCGATCAGGCGTTGCTCGCGTTCAACCTGGTCGGTGATGTCCAGCAGGGTCCCGGCCATGCGCAGTGGCACGCCCAGGTCATCGCGATAGAGGCGGGCGCGGCTCTCCAGGTAGCGGGAGCTGCCATCTTCCAGTTGCACGCGATAGGTCAGTTGGTAGTTGCCCGCCGGGCCTTCCCGCAGGGTGCGGTAGGCGTTGCGCATGTTCTCGCGCTCTTCGTCGGGCATGCCTTCAAAAAAGGCGTCGAAGGATTCGTGGAACGGTTGGGGTTCCAGGCCGTGTAATTGGGCGGCGCGGGCCGAGCCGTAGAGCATGCCGCTGGGAATGTGCCAGTCCCAGGTGCCCAGCTGTGCCGAGTCCAGGGCCAGGTCGAGGCGTTCCTGGCTGTCCTTGAGGGCTTGCTCGGCATTCTTGCGTTCGGTGGTGTCGAGGAAGGTACTGATCAGATAGTCCTCGCCGTCCAGCTCGACTTTCTGGGCGCTGAGGGTGCCGTCGTGGATTTGCCCGTTGCTGGCGCGAAACTGCACCTCCATGGTGATGGGGGTGCCTTTGCGCTGGGTGGCCTTGATCAGCAGCGCGCGTTGCTCGGGGTGCACCCAGAGGCCCAGGTCGAGGGTGCTGCGGCCGATGGCATCGGCCAGCGGCCAGCCGAACAGGCTTTCGAAGTACTGGTTGGCTTCGCTGATCAGGCCGTCGGCCTGGCGGGTCAGCAGCACCATCAGCGGGCACAGGTGAAACAGCGTGGCGAAGCGCTTTTCCGAATGGCTGAGGGCGTGCTCACGCTCGCGCTGCTGGGTGATCTCGCGGATCACTCCGATCATCCGGCGGCGACCGGTCTTTTCCGGCTGCAGGCTACCGTTGATTTCCAGCCAGTGCAGGCTGCCATCCGGCCATTGGATGCGGTGATGCATGGCCTGGGCGAACGGTTCGCCCGCCAGCACCGCGTGAAACGCCCGCACCACTTTGGCCCGGTCTTCGGCGGGCAGCAGGTCGAGGTATTCCAGGTCCTTGGGCAGCGGCTGGCGGGGATCGAAGCCAAACAACGCCTGGGTACCCCGGGACCAGCTTATCCGGCCGGTATCGATGTCCCAGCTCCAGGCGCCCAGCCGGGCAGCGTTGAGCGCCGCCAGCAGTTGCGGCGCGCTGTCCCAGCTTTGCTCCGCCTCCTGTGGGTCCAGGGCGTAGATGCGGGGCAGGGGTGGCACGGTATCGACGGGGTTGCGCATTATCAAAGGGCCTTGGCTCATTGGGCGTTCGGCGCGGGTTCACGGTCTACGGGCCACGGCGATTCAAGCCTGATTCCCTGGCAGATCGACCTGTGCATCCAATAGGCTCATGAAAGCCCGCGCAGCGTTCGACAGCGTCCTTTCGGTGTGCACGATATAGCCTAGCTGGCGACTGAGCTGTATGCCCGGCAAAGCGATGCGTGCCACTTGATCATCGAGCATGGTGCGCGGCAACACGCTCCACGCCAGGCCAATGGAGACCATCATCTTGATGGTTTCCAGGTAGTTGGTGCTCATGGCGATGTTCGGCGTCAGGCCCTGGGCCTCGAACAACCGCTGCACGATATGGTGGGTAAAGGTGTTGCCACCGGGAAACACCGCCGGGTGCCGGGCGATGTCCGCCAGGCTGACGCTGCCATTGCTGATCAGGCTGTGTTCCGGTGCCACCACGAAATCCAGCGGGTCGTCCCACACCGGTGTCGCACGCACCAGGGTGTGCGGCTCCGGGGCCAGGGTGATCACCGCCACTTCGGCGCGGCCATGGAGGATTTCTTCGTAGGCCACTTCCGAATCGAGAAACTGAATATCCAGGGCCACGTTCGGGTATTCCCGGGTAAACGTGCGCAGCACCGGCGGCAGGCGATGCAGGCCAATGTGATGGCTGGTGGCCAGAGTGAGGCGCCCACTGACCTCGCCGGTGAGGTTGGTCAGGGCGCGGCGGGTGTCGTCCAGCACGTTGAGAATCTGATAGGCCCGGGGCAATAACGCGCGGCCGGCCTCGGTGAGGCCGACTTCACGCCCCAGCCGGTCGAACAGTCGCACCTTTAATTGCTGCTCTAAACCGGCGATGCGCTTGCTGATGGCCGGTTGGGTCAGGTGCAGGCGTTCACCGGCGCCGGAGAAGCTGCCGGTCTCGGCGATGGCGATAAAGGCATTGAGGTTGGCCAGGTCCATTGTCGTATTCCAGTTGGTAATCCAAAGCATAAAAAATATGAATTTGAGTTATTTAATGTAGCGCCATACCATCAGCCTCACAAGCCAAAGGGTTATTGAATCGTTCAAGGCCCGGGGCATAGAAACACCTGATGAGGACCGAGTGATGGCCGGCAAAACGCTTTACGACAAGCTTTGGGATTCCCATGAAGTGAAACGGCGCGATGATGGGTCGTCGCTGATCTACATCGACCGTCACATCATCCATGAAGTGACCTCGCCCCAAGCGTTCGAAGGCCTGCGACTGGCCGGGCGCAAGCCTTGGCGCGTCGACTCGATCATCGCCACCCCGGACCACAACGTGCCGACCACGCCTGAGCGTAAAGGCGGGATCGACGCCATCGTCGACACCGTGTCGCGCCTCCAGGTGCAGACCCTCGATGATTACTGCGACGAATATGGCATCACCGAATTCAAGATGAATGACGTGCGTCAAGGGATCGTCCACGTGATCGGCCCGGAGCAGGGCGCCACGTTGCCCGGCATGACCGTGGTCTGCGGCGACTCCCACACCTCCACCCACGGCGCGTTTGGTGCCCTGGCTCACGGTATTGGTACGTCCGAGGTGGAGCACGTCTTCGCCACCCAGTGCCTCGTCGCCAAGAAAATGAAGAACATGCTGGTGTCGGTCGAGGGTGAATTGCCTTTCGGCGTCACTGCCAAAGACATCGTGCTCGCCGTGATCGGCAAGATCGGCACCGCCGGCGGTAACGGCCATGCCATCGAATTCGCCGGCAGCGCGATTCGCGACCTGTCCATCGAAGGCCGCATGACCATCTGCAACATGTCCATCGAAGCCGGTGCCCGTGTGGGCATGGTGGCGGCGGACGAAAAGACCATTGCCTACGTCAAGGGCCGTCCTTTCGCACCCACCGGTGCCGATTGGGACGCGGCGGTTGAAGCCTGGAAAGACCTGGTCTCCGACGCCGATGCGGTGTTTGACACCGTGGTTGAACTCGACGCGACCCAGATCAAGCCGCAAGTCAGCTGGGGCACCTCGCCGGAAATGGTGTTGGCCGTTGATCAACACGTGCCGGACCCGGCCGAGGAAACCGGCCTGGTCAAGCGTGGCTCCATCGAGCGTGCCTTGAAGTACATGGGCCTGAAAGCCAACCAGGCGATCACCGACATTCAGTTGGACCGTGTATTCATCGGCTCCTGCACCAACTCGCGGATCGAAGACTTGCGCGCTGCGGCGGTGATCGCCAAGGGCCGCAAGGTTGCTTCGACCATCAAGCAGGCGATCGTGGTGCCAGGTTCGGGTCTGGTCAAAGCCCAGGCCGAGGCTGAAGGCCTGGACAAGATCTTCCTCGAAGCCGGTTTTGAATGGCGCGAGCCGGGCTGCTCGATGTGCCTGGCGATGAACCCGGACCGTTTGGAATCGGGCGAGCATTGCGCGTCTACCTCCAACCGTAACTTCGAAGGGCGTCAGGGCGCCGGTGGCCGTACCCACCTCGTTAGCCCGGCCATGGCCGCCGCCGCTGCCGTCAACGGTCGTTTCATCGACGTTCGCGAATTGATCTGAGGAGTACCCGATGAGAGCTTTTACCCAACACACCGGTTTAGTCGCGCCATTGGACCGTGCCAACGTGGACACCGACCAGATCATTCCGAAGCAGTTCTTGAAGTCGATCAAGCGCACCGGTTTCGGCCCGAACCTGTTCGACGAGTGGCGCTACCTGGACGTGGGCTACGCCTACCAGGACAACTCCAAGCGCCCGTTGAACAAGGACTTTGTACTCAACGCCGAGCGTTACCAGGGCGCCAGTGTGTTGCTGGCCCGGGAAAACTTCGGTTGCGGCTCCAGCCGTGAGCACGCGCCGTGGGCCCTGGAAGAATATGGCTTTCGCAGTATCATCGCGCCGAGCTACGCCGACATCTTCTTCAACAACAGCTTCAAGAACGGCTTGCTGCCGATCATCTTGAGCGATGCCGAAGTGGATGAGTTGTTCCAGCAAGTGGAAGCCGATGTGGGCTACCAGTTGACCATCGACCTGGCGGCGCAGACCGTGACCCGTCCGGACGGCAAGGTGTACCACTTTGAAGTGGACGCCTTCCGCAAGCACTGCCTGATCAATGGCCTGGACGACATCGGCCTGACCTTGCAGGACGGCGATGCGATTGCAGCATTTGAAACAAAGCACCGAGCGAGCCAGCCGTGGTTGTTTCGCGACGCTTGATTTGAGGTAGGCCGTGCGGGCCCATCGCGGGCAAGCCCGCTCCCACTTTTTGATCGTGAACTCGGTCAACTGTAGGAGCTGGCTTGCCTGCGATAGCGCCCGTACAAACACCCCAAAACCCAAGGAAAATCACCATGACCAGCACCGTCCACACCCAAGTCGTGCAAAAGCAATTCGGCGAACAGGCCTCGGCCTACCTGAGCAGCGCCGTTCACGCTCAAGGCACCGAGTTCGCGCTGCTCCAGGCCGAACTGGCCGGGCAGGGCGCTGCGCGACTGCTGGACCTGGGGTGCGGCGCCGGTCATGTGAGCTTCAACGTGGCACCACTGGTTAAAGAAGTGGTGGCCTACGACCTGTCCCAGCAAATGCTCGATGTGGTCGCCGCGGCTGCCGTGGACCGTGGGCTGGACAACATTCGCACCGTGCACGGCGCCGCCGAGCGCCTGCCGTTTGCCGACGGTGAATTCGACTTCGTGTTCAGCCGCTACTCGGCCCACCACTGGAGCGACCTTGGCCTGGCCCTGCGTGAAGTGCGCCGCGTGCTCAAGCCGGGCGGCGTGGCAGCGTTTATTGACGTCTTGTCACCGGGCAGCCCGCTGTTGGACACTTACCTGCAAACCGTCGAAGTGCTGCGCGACACCAGCCACGTGCGCGATTATTCCGCCGGCGAGTGGATGCACCAGCTCAGCGAAGCCGGTTTGCATGTGCGCAACAGCAGCCGCCAGCGCCTGCGCCTGGAATACACCTCGTGGGTTGAGCGCATGCGCACGCCAGAGGTCTTGCGTGCTGCGATCCTGGCGCTGCAAAAGGCGATGGGCCAGGAAGTGCGGGACTATTTCGAGATTCAAGCCGACGGCACCTTCAGCACCGACGTGCTGGTGGTGTGGGCCGAACGCTGATTAATTTTTCCCGACCTGCCTACGGGCGGGTCGCTTGATGAAATGAGGAACGCATGAGCAAGCAGATTCTGATTCTCCCTGGCGACGGCATTGGTCCGGAAATCATGGCCGAAGCGGTCAAGGTCCTGGAAGTGGCCAATACCAAGTACAGCCTGGGCTTCGAGTTGAGCCACGACGTGATCGGCGGCGCGGCCATCGACAAGCACGGCGTGCCCCTGGCCGACGAAACCCTGGACCGTGCCCGCGCGGCCGACGCCGTGCTGCTGGGCGCCGTGGGTGGCCCGAAATGGGACAAGATCGAACGTGACATCCGCCCTGAGCGCGGCTTGCTGAAAATCCGTGCGCAACTGGGCCTGTTCGGCAACCTGCGCCCGGCGATTCTCTACCCGCAACTGGCCGATGCTTCCAGCCTGAAGCCGGAAATCGTGTCCGGCCTGGACATCCTGATCGTTCGCGAACTGACCGGCGGTATCTACTTCGGCTCGCCACGGGGCGTGCGCGAGTTGGAGAATGGTGAGCGCCAGGCCTACGACACCCTGCCGTACAGCGAGAGTGAAATCCGCCGTATCGCCCGTGTCGGTTTCGACATGGCCCGCGTGCGTGGCAAGAAAGTCTGCTCGGTGGACAAGGCCAACGTATTGGCGTCCAGCCAGCTGTGGCGTGAAATTGTCGAGGAAGTCGCCAAGGACTACCCGGACGTTGAGCTGAGCCACATGTACGTCGACAACGCCGCCATGCAGCTGGTGCGTGCACCGAAGCAGTTCGACGTGATCGTCACCGACAACCTGTTCGGCGACATCCTGTCCGACCAGGCGTCGATGCTCACCGGTTCCATCGGCATGCTGCCGTCGGCGTCCCTGGATGCCAACAACAAGGGCATGTACGAGCCGTGCCACGGTTCGGCGCCGGATATCGCGGGGCAGGGCATTGCCAACCCGTTGGCGACCATTTTGTCGGTGTCGATGATGCTGCGTTACAGCTTCAACCTGACTGACGCCGCGGATGCCATCGAGAAGGCCGTGAGCCTGGTGCTGGACCAAGGCCTGCGCACCGGCGACATCTGGTCCCAGGGTTGCACCAAGGTCGGTACGCAAGAAATGGGCGACGCAGTAGTCGCCGCGCTGCGGAATCTGTAATCTCTCGGGCCCGCTTGCAGATGTTGCTGCAAGGCGGCCCACTTTTGAACAAGGTGTAGTTGCGATGAAACGTGTAGGTCTGATCGGTTGGCGCGGTATGGTCGGTTCCGTGCTCATGCAGCGGATGCTGGAAGAGCAGGATTTCGATCTTATTGAGCCGGTGTTTTTCACCACTTCCAATGTGGGTGGTCAAGGGCCGTCTGTGGGCAAGGACATTGCGCCGCTCAAGGATGCCTACAACATTGAAGAACTGAAGACCCTCGACGTCATTCTGACCTGCCAGGGCGGCGACTACACCAGCGAAGTCTTCCCCAAGCTGCGTGAAGCCGGCTGGCAGGGTTACTGGATCGACGCCGCTTCCAGCCTGCGCATGCAGGATGACGCGGTGATCGTGCTGGACCCGGTGAACCGCAAGGTGATCGACCAGCAGCTGGACGCGGGCACCAAGAACTACATCGGTGGCAACTGCACCGTCAGCCTGATGCTGATGGGCCTGGGCGGCTTGTTCGAGGCCGGCCTGGTGGAATGGATGAGTGCCATGACCTATCAGGCGGCCTCCGGTGCCGGCGCGCAGAACATGCGTGAACTGATCAAGCAAATGGGCGCGACCCACGCCGCTGTTGCCGATCAACTGGCTGACCCTGCCAGCGCGATCCTCGACATCGACCGCCGTGTGGCCGAAGCCATGCGCAGTGAAGCCTACCCGACCGAGAACTTCGGTGTGCCATTGGCCGGTAGCCTGATCCCTTGGATCGACAAGGAGCTGCCTAACGGCCAGAGCCGTGAAGAGTGGAAGGCCCAGGCCGAGACCAACAAGATTCTTGGTCGCTTCAAGAGCCCGATCCCGGTGGACGGCATCTGCGTGCGCATCGGCGCCATGCGCTGCCACAGCCAGGCGCTGACCATCAAGCTGAACAAAGACGTGCCGATCGCCGATATCGAAGGGCTGATCAGCCAGCACAACCCTTGGGTCAAGCTGGTGCCGAACAACCGCGATATCAGCATCCAGGAACTGAGCCCGAACAAGGTGACCGGTACCCTGAATGTGCCGGTTGGCCGTCTGCGCAAGCTGAACATGGGGACTCAGTACCTCGGCGCGTTCACCGTCGGCGACCAACTGCTGTGGGGCGCGGCTGAGCCGTTGCGCCGCATGCTGCGGATCTTGCTGGAGCGGTAATCGCTGCCTGCATTAAAAAACCCCGCGTTCTGGTGACAGGCGCGGGTTTTTTATTGCGCTTCCGGGCCTCATCGCGGGCAAGCCCGCGATGGGGCCATCCGCCACACCACAAGCCCCATCTCAATTGCCTCACCCCCAGCCACCCGGTAAAGTGCCGCTCCCCCGCAATGCCCGAGGCAGCCCCCATGACCCAGACCTTTGATATTGCCGTGATTGGCGCCACCGGCACCGTTGGCGAAACCCTGGTGCAAATCCTCGAAGAGCAGGACTTCCCGGTGGGCAACCTGCACCTGCTGGCCAGCAGCGAATCGGCTGGGCATTCGGTGCCGTTTCGCGGCAAAAACGTGCGGGTGCGGGAAGTCGACGAATTTGATTTCAGCAAAGTCCAACTGGTGTTCTTCGCTGCCGGCCCTGCGGTCACCCTGAGTTTCGCGCCGCGCGCCACCGCCGCCGGCTGTACCCTGATCGACTTGTCTGGCGCCTTGCCGGCCGATCAGGCGCCGCACGTGGTCCCGGAAGCCAACGCCCAAGTGCTGGATGGCCTGAAAAAACCGTATCAAGTCAGCAGCCCAAGCCCGTCCGCCACCGCCCTGGCCGTGGTGCTCGCGCCGCTGCGCGGCTTGCTGGATATCCAGCGCGTCAATGTCACCGCCAACCTGGCCGTTTCCGCCCAGGGCCGTGAAGCCGTCAGTGAACTCGCCCGCCAGACCGCCGAACTGTTGAACGTACGTCCGCTGGAGCCGAAGTTCTTCGACCGGCAGATGGCTTTCAACCTGCTGGCCCAGGTCGGCAAGCCTGACGCCCAAGGCCACACCGCGCTGGAAAAGCGCCTGGTGCACGAATTGCGCGCCGTGCTGGAAATGCCTTTGCTAAAGATTTCCGTCACTTGCGTTCAAGCCCCGGTGTTTTTTGGCGATAGCCTGACTGTGTCCCTGCAATTGGGTGCAGCGGTGGACCTCGCTGCCGTCAACCTGGCCCTGGACTCGGCAACGGGTGTCGAGTTGGTTGAAGAGGGCGATTACCCTACTGCTGTTGGCGATGCGGTCGGTCAGGACGTGGTCTATGTGGGCCGGGTGCGCGCCGGTGTCGATGATCCGGCGGAACTAAATTTGTGGCTGACGTCAGATAACGTACGCAAAGGGGCCGCACTGAACGCCGTACAGCTGGCGCAGTTGTTGATAAAAGGCCTTGTGTAAAAGATACTTGGCGGCAATTTGTAGATTGATTCTAGCCAAGCGCTATGCTTGGCCCCAAGCTGGAAAAATTGCGCGTCGGTGACCTATCGGCTCGCCATGCCTAATGGCAGCGGTTACCCACCTTCTCGCAGGCCGGGGAGTGTTCAAAAAGGATGAGGCTATGGTTCAAGTTCGCAAACTGGTGTTAGCAATAGCGGCCGCCTCGGCGCTGTCCTCCGGTATGGCGCAAGCACTGCAACTTGGGGAGATGACCCTCAAGTCGAAGCTGAACCAGCCGCTGTCGGTGGAAATCGAGTTGCTCGACGTCGGTGGCCTGACCGCCTCCGAGATCACCCCCAGCCTGGCGTCGTCCCAGGCCTTCGTGGATGCGGGCGTCGATCGCCAGGCGTTCCTGAACGACCTGACCTTCACCCCGGTGGTCAACCCCAACGGCCGCAGCGTGGTGCGTGTCACCTCCAGCAAGCCGCTGCCTGATTCCTATGTGCGTTTCCTGCTGCAAGTGCAATGGCCCAACGGCCGGCTGATGCGCGACTACAGCGTGTTGCTCGACCCGGCCAAGTTCGACCAGTCGACCCCGGCAGCCGGTGCGCCCGCAGCGGCGCCCGCGCCACGCCTGAACTCGCCGGCCACCGCGCCGACAATCAGCAAAGCCAAGGAACACACCACGACTTCCCGCGATACATTGTGGGAAATCGCCGCGAAGAACCGCAATGGCGCCTCGGTGCAGCAAACCATGCTGGCCATTCAGGCGCTGAACCCTGACGCCTTTATCGATGGCAACATCAACCGGATGAAAACCGGCCAGGTCCTGCGCCTGCCGGATTCGGGCCAGAGCACCAGCCTGCCGCAGCCCCAGGCGATTGCAGAAGTGACGGCGCAAAACGCTGCGTGGCGCGAAGGTCGTCGCGGTGGCAATCAGCTCGCCGGCAAGGCGCAACTGGACGCCACCAAGCGTACACAGGCGGGTAATGCACCGTCCCAGGCCAATACCAAGGACAACTTGAGCCTGGTCTCGGCCGAAGCGGCCAAGAAGGGCGTAAAAGGCGGCGCAGGTGACAGCCGTGCCTTGAACAACAAGCTGGCGGTGACCCAGGAAAGCCTGGATTCGACCCGTCGCGAAAATGAAGAACTGAAAAGCCGTATGGCTGACCTGCAGAGTCAGTTGGACAAGCTGCAGCGGCTGATCGAGCTCAAGAACAATCAGCTGGCCAAGTTGCAGGCCCCGGGTGGCGCTGCGGCGCAGCCTGCTGCTCCGGCTCCAATGCCGGCCGAGCTGGCTGCACAACCGGCCGCGCCGGCGGCTGCCGCAACGCCGGTGGCTGCGCCGGTCGAGACGCCGGTCAAGGCTGACGCGGCACCGGCCACCACCGAAGGCAAATTCAACGACCTGCTGACCAACCCGATCGTGCTCGGCGTGATCGGCGGCGCGGCAGGTTTGCTGGTGCTGTTGCTTCTGCTGCTGTGGGCCCGTCATCGCAACGCGCGCCTTGAAGAAGAAAAACACCTGCGCATGGCGCGGGCACTGGCTGAAGATCCGGAGTTTGCACCGAACATCGATCATGATTTGCCATCCGACAGTTTCGAAGGCCTTGATGTACCGCCGCCGAACGTCAAGCTGGCGCCAGCTCCAGCGGCAGTCGTTGCACCGGTGGTGGCTCCAGTCGTTGCGCCGGTTGTCGCCCCGGTTGCTGCCGAGCGTCCAGCCGACGCCCTGGCACAAGCCCAGTCGCACATCGATCGTGGTCACCTGAACCAGGCCGCTGAAGTGCTGGAAGAGGCGATCAAGCAAGAGCCTGCCCGCAGCGACCTGCGCCTTAAACTGATGGAAGTGCACGGTTTGCAGGGTAACAAGGACGGGTTTGTCACCCAGGAGCGCCAACTGGTCGCCAACGGCGACAATCACGCCCAGGTTGAACAGCTGAAAAGCCGCTTCCCGGCCATGGCTGTGCTCGCGGCGGGTGTCAGCGCTGCTGTTGCCGCTGCGGCCCTCGACGCCCAGTACGTCAAGGACCTGCTCAAGGACGAGCCCGCGCCGCCTGCACCCGCGCCGGAACCTGCGCCGGAACTGGACGCGTTTGACACCGATTTCGACCTGAGCCTGGACGACCTGGAAGCCGCTTCGCCGGCCGTGGTCAACCCGCAATCGGACGACCTGAGCTTTGAGTCCGTGCTGCAGCAGCAGACCGAGGCCAAGGCCAGCGAAGAAGACCTCTCGGACTTCGACCTGGACCTGCAACTCGATCCGCCATCGTCGACCCAGTCCGACGACGACTTCCTCTCCGGCCTTGAAGGCCAGATGAAGGACCTGCCGCCGGTAGAACCGCCGACCCTGACACCGACCGACCTGGACGACCTCGACCTGCCGGAAGACTTCGACCTGTCCCTGGCCGACGAGCCCGAAGCGCCTGCAGCGGCCAAGCCGGACGCGTTCGCCTCGGAGCTTGACGACGTCAACGCCGAGCTGGATCGCCTGTCGCAAAGCCTGGAACATCCGCCGATCGAACCGTCCTTTACCGCCGAAGACGCGGCGCTGGGTGGCGACGAGCCGGAATTCGACTTCCTCTCCGGCACCGACGAAGTGGCGACCAAGCTCGACCTGGCCCAGGCCTACATCGACATGGGCGACGCCGACGGCGCGCGGGATATCCTGGCCGAAGTGTTGAATGAAGGCGATGACGGCCAGAAAGGCGAAGCCAAGGAAATGCTCAGCCGGCTGGCTTGATACATCCGGCGAACACCACGGCAGCCTTCGGGCTGCCGTTTTGTTTTCCGGGCACCAAACTCATGGCGTCCCCGGCGTGCGGCCTTATAATGGCCGCCTTTGCGCAACTCATCAGGCTCTCAGTTCTTGGCAAATATAGATAACGCGGCCGCCGAAATGGCGGCCGCAGGCTTTTTCAGAATCGCCCTGGGCGTGGAATACAAAGGCTCGCGCTATCGTGGCTGGCAACGCCAGGCCTCCGGCGTGCCGACGGTGCAGGAAACCCTGGAGAAGGCCCTGTCGAAAGTCGCCGACTCGCCGGTCTCGCTGATGTGTGCCGGGCGTACCGACGCCGGTGTACACGCTTGCGGGCAAGTGGTGCACTTTGACACCCAGGCCGAGCGCACGATGAAGGCGTGGGTCATGGGCGCCAATATCAACTTGCCCCACGACGTCAGCGTCAGTTGGGCCAAGGTGATGCCGGCGCACTTTCATGCGCGCTTCAAGGCCATCGCCCGGCGTTATCGCTATGTGATCTACAACGATCAGATCCGCCCGGCGCACCTCAACGAAGAAATCACCTGGAACCACCGCCCGCTGGACGCCGATCGAATGGCTGAGGCGGCCCAGCATCTGGTGGGCATCCACGATTTCAGCGCGTTTCGTGCTGGCCAGTGCCAGGCCAAGTCGCCGATCAAAGAGGTTCATCACCTGCGGGTGACCCGCCACGGCAAGATGATTGTCCTGGATATCCGTGCCGGCGCCTTCCTGCACCATATGGTGCGCAATATCGCCGGGGTACTGATGACCATCGGTACCGGCGAGCGTCCGGTGGAGTGGGCCAGGGAAGTGCTGGAAAGCCGTGTTCGTCGCACCGGCGGCGTCACGGCGCATCCGTTCGGCCTGTACCTGGTGGATGTGGAGTACCGCGACGAGTTCGAATTGCCGCAGCGGTTCATCGGGCCACACTTCCTCACAGGTTTCAGCGAACTTGGCGGCTGACGCCCTCAAAAGCATTTGTTACCATCCGGGACTTTCCCGGACACGCCCTGAGGTTTCATCGACATGTCTGCCGTTCGCAGCAAGATTTGCGGGATTACCCGCATAGAAGACGCGTTGGCGGCGGTCGAGGCGGGGGCCGATGCCATCGGTTTCGTGTTTTATGCCAAAAGCCCGCGGGCGGTGAATGTGTTGCAGGCGCGGGCAATCATTGCCGCGCTGCCGCCGTTCGTGACCACCGTGGGGTTGTTCGTCAACGCCAGCCGCTGCGAACTCAATGAAACCCTCGATGCCGTGCAACTCGACATGCTGCAGTTCCATGGCGATGAAAGCCCTGACGAGTGCGAAAGCTATCAGCGCCCGTATATCAAGGCGCTGCGGGTCAAGGCCGGCGACGATATTGCTGGGGCGTGCGCTGCTTACACTGGCGCACGCGGGATTCTTCTCGACACCTACGTCGAAGGCGTTCCCGGCGGCACCGGCGAAGCGTTCGACTGGTCGTTGATTCCCGAAGGCTTGAGCAAGCCGATCATCCTGGCGGGAGGCCTGAACCCGGGCAACGTGGCAGGCGCCATCCGGCAGGTTCGGCCGTACGCGGTGGACGTCAGCGGCGGGGTGGAGCAGGGCAAGGGCATCAAGGATCACGCAAAGATTCGCGCATTCATGCAAGCCGTGCGCGACAGCAGCGGGACGATGTGACGGCTGGCAGTCTGCCGCCGTCCATAACTACCACTGTGTAAAACAGCCCGGCGCCGCCTGTGGGAGGCCCGGAAATGAAGTGGCAACCCTGCACGGCAGGTTGTCTGGAAGGCTGAGGGCGCAGGCAGGAAATGGCAGGTCGAACGTCTGACCCCGTCCAGCTTGTGTCATCGCCACATATGAATTTAGCTCAAGGGCATACGCGGGGCTGTGTTCAAGCCACCGGTACTGGAGAAAGAAAGCATGAGCAACTGGTTAGTAGACAAACTGATCCCCTCGATCATGCGTTCCGAGGTGAAGAAAAGCTCGGTTCCTGAAGGTCTTTGGCACAAGTGCCCTTCCTGCGACGCGGTGTTGTACCGCCCGGAGCTGGAAAAGACCCTGGACGTTTGCCCCAAGTGCAACCACCACATGCGTATCGGCGCCCGCGCCCGCATTGATATCTTCCTCGACGCCGATGGTCGCTCCGAACTGGGCGCTGACCTGGAGCCGGTCGACCGTCTGAAATTCCGCGACGGCAAGAAGTACAAGGACCGCCTGACCGCTGCCCAGAAGCAGACCGGTGAGAAGGACGCGCTGATCTCCGTCAGCGGCAAGCTGCTGGGCATGCCGGTAGTGGTTTCTGCCTTCGAATTCTCCTTCATGGGCGGCTCCATGGGCGCCATCGTCGGTGAGCGTTTTGTACGTGCCGCCAACTACGCCCTGGAAAATCGTTGCCCGATGATCTGCTTCGCAGCCTCCGGCGGCGCGCGGATGCAGGAAGCACTGATTTCCCTGATGCAAATGGCCAAGACCTCTGCGGTACTGGCGCGTCTGCGTGAAGAAGGCATTCCGTTCATCTCCGTGTTGACCGACCCGGTCTACGGCGGCGTGTCCGCCAGCCTGGCAATGCTGGGTGACGTGATCGTCGGTGAGCCAAAAGCCCTGATCGGTTTCGCCGGCCCGCGTGTTATCGAGCAAACCGTGCGCGAAAAACTGCCGGAAGGCTTCCAGCGCAGTGAGTTCCTGCTGGAGCACGGCGCGATCGACATGATCATCGCCCGTTCCGAACTGCGTCCGCGCCTGGGTAACCTGCTGGCACAAATGATGGGCCTGCCGACACCTGTGTACGTCGCGCCTAAAGTAGAACCGATTGTCGTGCCACCGGTGCCTGCAAACATATGACCCAACGTACCCTGGGCGAATGGCTCGCCTACCTTGAGCAGTTGCATCCGTCAGCCATCGACATGGGCCTGGAGCGCTCGCAACAGGTAGCGACCCGCCTCGGGTTGGGCAGGCCGGCACCGCGTGTGATCACGGTGACCGGCACCAACGGCAAGGGCTCTACCTGCGCCTTTGTCGCCGCCTTGCTGCAAGCCCAGGGCTTGAAGGTCGGCGTGTACAACTCGCCGCACCTGCTGCGCTACAACGAGCGGGTGCAACTCAATGGCGTCGAAGCCACTGACGAGCAACTCTGCGAAGCCTTCGCCGCACTCGATGCCGGGCGTGGCGAAATTTCCCTGACGTATTTCGAAATGGGCACCCTCGCGGCGTTCTGGCTGTTCGAGCGTGCGCAACTCGATGTGGTGGTGCTGGAAGTCGGCTTGGGCGGGCGTCTGGACACGGTCAATGTGGTGGATGCCGACGTGGCGCTGATCACCAGCATTGGTGTCGACCACGCCGACTACCTGGGTAACACCCGTGAATCCGTGGCCTATGAAAAGGCCGGGATCTTCCGTCAGGGCAAGCCTGCACTGTGCGGCGACCTCGATCCGCCGCATACCTTGCTGGACAAGGTGCGTGAGCTGGATTGTCCGTTCTTCCTGCGTGGGCGTGAGTTCAATCTCGAGATCGGCGACCAGCATTGGCAGTGGCGCGGGCTTGATGCGCGTGGCCAGACCGTTGAATTGCGTGACCTGCCGCTGCTGAACCTGCCGATGGAAAACGCCGCGCTCGCACTGCAAGCCTATCTGTTGCTGGATTTGCCCTGGCATGCCGAGCAGATTGCCGCTACGTTGCAGGCTACTCGGGTGGTGGGGCGTCTTGATCGACGAGCCTTCGACTGGAATGGCAAGCGCCTGAATCTACTGCTGGATGTGGGGCATAACCCTCATGCCGCTGAATACCTGGCCAAGCGCCTGGCGCGCACGCCACCCGCCGGTCGCCGACTGGCGGTGTTCGGCTTGTTGTCCGACAAGGACCTGGATGGCGTGGTTGCGCCGTTGCTGGGCAACGTTCAAGCCTGGGCAGTTGCGCCGCTGGATACACCGCGCAGTCGTCCTGCCGTCGAGTTGCAGGTGGCGTTACAGAACCTTGGTGCGTCGGTGACGTCCCATGCAAGCGTGACAGCCGCCCTGGAAGCCCAGTGCGCGATTGCGACGCCTGAGGATGAGATTCTGTTGTTCGGATCATTTTATTGTGTTGCCGAGGCACTCGAGTGGTTGGCCCGGCGCTCCACGGAGGAAGCTGCACATGGCATTACTGGATAGCGCATACAAGCAGCGAATGGTCGGAGCCCTGGTTCTGGTGGCGTTGGCGGTGATTTTTCTGCCGATGCTGTTTTCCCGTCAGGACGAGCAGCGCCAGGTGACCGTCGAAGCCCCGGCTGCGCCCCAGGCGCCGGCGGTGCCTCAGGTTCAGGTTGAGCCGGTGGTAGTTCCCGAGCCGCAAGCGCTGCCGGAAGAAGAGCCGGTACCGACCGACGATGAAGTCGCCGCACAGCAAGCGCCGTCGATGCCGGTTCAGCCGAGCGTACCGGTGGTCAAGCCTGCGCCTGCTGCTCCGGCGGTTGTGGCCAAGCCAGCAGCGCCGGCACCAGCACCAAAACCTGTGGCGCCGCAACCGGCGGCACCGGGCAAGCCGGACGTGGGGCAGAGCCGTATTGACCCGAATGGCTTGCCGATCAGTTGGTCTATCCAACTGGCCAGCCTGGCTAACCGTGAAAGTGCTGATGCGTTGCAGAAGAAGCTGCGCACCCAGGGTTACAACGCCTATATCCGCAGCGCCGACGGCAAGAACCGGGTCTTTATCGGACCGTTGATCGAGCGCGCCGAAGCCGATCGCCTGCGGGACTTGCTGGATCGCCAGCAGAACCTGAAGGGTTTTGTGGTTCGCTTCCAGCCCGAGCGCGGTTAAAACTGTAGGAGCCGGCTTGCCGGCGATGGCGTCCTTGAGGCCGCCATCGCCAGCAAGCCGGCTTCTGCATTTATCTGGCGCAACTCATTGATTTCAAATGCACTGCCAATCACAGCTTACCGATAGCCCGGCGCTCTGCTAAAATGCGCCGCCTTATCCGTCTGTAGGCTGAACTGTGCCATTTACCTGGGTTGACTGGGCGATCGTTGCAATCGTCGCCATCTCCGCTTTGATCAGTCTAAGCCGCGGCTTCGTTAAAGAAGCTCTGTCGTTGCTGACATGGATCATCGCAGGGGTTGTAGCCTGGATGTTCGGCGGTTCATTGTCGGTCTACCTGGCCGGATACATCGAGACACCTTCGGCTCGCGTCATCGCGGGCTGCGCCATCATGTTCATCGCCACGTTGTTGGTGGGGGCAATGGTCAATTATCTTATCGGCGAATTGATACGCGTCACCGGCCTCTCCGGGACCGATCGATTTCTCGGCATGGCCTTCGGCGCCGCACGTGGCGGCTTGCTGGTGGTTGTGGCGGTCGGGCTGTTGAGCCTGGGGCCGGTACAGCAGGATTCGTGGTGGCAGGAGTCTGTACTCGTGCCAAAATTTCTATTGGTTGCAGATTGGTCCAAAAACCTCATTTTGGGGTGGAGCAGTCAGTGGCTGGCCAGCGGGATCAGCGTACCCGCTGATCTTCCGTTCAAGGAACACCTCTTGCCGGCCAAAACGCCTCAGTAAGTTGTGTTCAGTCAAGATTCATTAAGTAGGGGTTGCGTCGCATGTGTGGCATCGTCGGTATCGTCGGTAAGTCGAACGTGAATCAGGCGCTGTATGACGCGCTAACCGTCCTCCAGCACCGCGGCCAGGATGCTGCCGGTATTGTGACCAGCCACGACGGCCGGTTATTCCTGCGCAAGGACAATGGTCTGGTGCGTGACGTGTTCCATCAGCGCCACATGCAGCGCCTGGTCGGGCACATGGGCATTGGCCACGTACGCTACCCGACAGCGGGCAGCTCGACGTCGGCCGAAGCCCAGCCGTTTTACGTCAACTCGCCGTATGGCATCACCCTGGCGCACAACGGCAACCTGACCAACGTTGAACAGCTGGCCAAGGAGATTTACGAATCTGACCTGCGCCACGTCAACACCAACTCGGACTCCGAAGTACTGCTGAACGTGTTCGCCCACGAGCTGGCCCAGCGCGGCAAGCTGCAGCCGACCGAAGAAGACGTGTTCGCCGCCGTGACCGACGTGCACAACCGTTGCGTCGGTGGTTACGCCGTCGTCGCAATGGTGACCGGCTACGGTATCGTTGGTTTCCGCGACCCCCACGGCATCCGCCCGATCGTGTTCGGCCAGCGTCACACCGACGAAGGCGTCGAGTACATGATCGCCTCCGAAAGCGTGTCCCTGGACGTGCTGGGCTTCACCCTGATCCGCGACCTGGCACCGGGCGAAGCGGTCTACATCACTGAAGACGGCAAGCTGCACACCCGTCAGTGCGCACTGAACCCGAAACTGACCCCGTGCATTTTCGAACACGTGTACCTGGCGCGTCCGGATTCGATCATCGACGGTGTTTCGGTGTACAAGGCGCGCCTGCGCATGGGCGAGAAGCTGGCCGACAAGATCCTGCGCGAGCGTCCTGACCACGACATCGACGTAGTGATCCCGATCCCGGACACCAGCCGCACCGCAGCGCTGGAGCTGGCGAACCACCTGGGCGTGAAATTCCGCGAAGGCTTCGTCAAGAACCGTTACATCGGCCGTACCTTCATCATGCCGGGCCAGGCGGCGCGCAAGAAGTCGGTACGCCAGAAGCTCAATGCGATCGAGCTGGAGTTCCGCGGCAAGAACGTGATGCTGGTGGATGACTCCATCGTGCGTGGCACCACTTGCAAGCAGATCATCCAGATGGCCCGCGAAGCCGGGGCGAAGAACGTTTACTTCTGCTCCGCCGCGCCTGCCGTGCGTTACCCGAACGTGTACGGCATCGACATGCCGAGCGCTCACGAGCTGATCGCCCACAACCGTTCGACCCAGGACGTTGCAGACCTGATCGGCGCCGACTGGCTGATCTACCAGAACCTGCCGGACCTGATCGAAGCGGTTGGCGGTGGCAAGATCAAGATCGAGGAGTTCGATTGCGCGGTGTTCGACGGCAAGTACGTCACTGGCGATGTCGACGAGGCCTACCTGAACAAGATCGAGCAGGCGCGTAACGATTCCTCGAAGATCAAGACCCAGGCGGTCAGCGCGATCATCGACCTGTACAACAACTGAGTAGACACCGGCCCTGAGGGGCCGGTTTTGCATCTTTGATAAAGCATTCGAGTTGAGGAGTAGAGCATGAGTCAGGAATGGGATGCCGGTCGCCTGGATAGCGACCTCGATGGCGTAGCTTTCGATACCCTGGCTGTGCGCGCCGGCCAGCACCGCACCCCGGAAGGTGAGCACGGTGATCCGATGTTCTTTACCTCCAGCTATGTGTTCCGCACTGCGGCCGACGCCGCTGCGCGTTTTGCCGGTGAAGTGCCGGGCAACGTTTATTCGCGCTACACCAACCCGACCGTGCGCGCATTCGAAGAGCGTATCGCCGCGCTGGAAGGCGCCGAGCAGGCGGTCGCCACTGCCACGGGCATGGCCGCGATTCTCGCGGTGGTCATGAGCCTGTGCAGCGCCGGCGATCATGTGCTGGTGTCGCGCAGCGTGTTTGGCTCGACCATCAGCCTGTTCGAAAAGTACTTCAAGCGTTTTGGCATTGAAGTCGACTACGTGCCGCTGGCAGACCTGTCCGGCTGGGACGCGGCCATCAAGGCCAACACCAGATTGCTGTTCGTCGAGTCGCCGTCCAACCCGTTGGCCGAGCTGGTAGACATTGCCGCATTGTCCGAAGTGGCTCATGCCAAGGGCGCGATGCTGATCGTCGACAACTGCTTCTGCACGCCGGCACTGCAGCAGCCGCTGAAGCTGGGCGCGGACATCGTTGTGCACTCGGCCACCAAGTTCATCGACGGCCAGGGCCGTTGCATGGGCGGTGTGGTTGCCGGGCGCAGCGAGCAGATGAAGGAAGTGGTGGGCTTCTTGCGCACCGCTGGCCCGACCCTGAGCCCGTTCAACGCCTGGATCTTCCTTAAAGGCCTGGAGACCCTGAGCCTGCGGATGAAGGCGCATTGTGCCAACGCCCAGGCGCTGGCCGAGTGGCTGGAGCAGCAGGACGGTATCGAAAAGGTTCACTACGCCGGCCTCAAGAGCCACCCGCAACACGAGTTGGCCCAGCGCCAACAGCGTGGTTTCGGCGCCGTGGTGAGTTTCGAGGTCAAGGGTGGTAAAGAGGGCGCCTGGCGCTTTATCGATGCAACCCGCCTGATCTCCATTACCGCCAACCTGGGTGACAGCAAGACCACCATCACTCACCCAAGCACCACTTCCCACGGCCGCCTGGCGCCGCAGGAGCGTGAAGCGGCCGGTATTCGTGACAGCCTGATCCGCATTGCGGTGGGCCTGGAAGACGTTGCTGACTTGCAGGCCGATCTGGCCCGTGGGTTGGCTGCCCTGTGATCGAGTGGTCCATGGAGGCGGCAACCGCCATTAACGGACGGGTCGCGCTGGTGACTGGCGCGGCGCGGGGCATCGGCCTGGGGATTGCCGCCTGGTTGATCAGCGAAGGCTGGCAGGTGGTGCTCACGGACCTCGACCGTGAGCGCGGTTCCAAGGTGTCCAAGGTGCTGGGCGACAACGCCTGGTTTATTACCATGGACGTGGCCGATGAGCGGCAGGTTGCCCAGGGCGTGGCCGAGGTGCTCGGCCAGTTCGGACGCCTGGACGCACTGGTTTGCAATGCGGCAGTGGCCGATCCACGCAATATCACGCTGGAAAGCCTCGACCTGGCTTACTGGAATCGCGTGCTGGCGGTAAACCTCAGTGGGCCGATGTTGCTGGCCAAGCACTGTGCGCCGTATCTGCGGGCCCACGGTGGCGCCATCGTTAACCTGGCCTCGACCCGGGCCCGTCAGTCGGAGCCGGACACCGAGGCCTACGCGGCGAGCAAGGGCGGTTTGTTGGCCCTGACCCATGCGCTGGCCATGAGCCTTGGGCCGGAAGTACGGGTCAATGCCGTGAGCCCGGGCTGGATCGATGCCCGTGACCCGGCTGCACGGCGTGCCGAGCCACTCACGGATGCGGATCACGCCCAGCACCCGGCAGGCAGGGTAGGCACTGTGGAAGACGTGGCGGCGATGGTGGCGTGGTTGCTGTCGCGCAATGCGGGGTTTGTGACCGGGCAGGAGTTCGTCGTTGACGGTGGCATGAGCAAGAAGATGATTTACAGCGAGTAGGGCGCGTGACGGTCCTGAAGCAATTTTGTCTTTTTCAGAAAAACTTCAAGCGGGCTATTGACTTAGGTCTGCTATCTGCGTAAATTTCGCGGCCTCAACGAAGCAAAGGGTGATTAGCTCAGCTGGGAGAGCATCTGCCTTACAAGCAGAGGGTCGGCGGTTCGATCCCGTCATCACCCACCACTTCTTGAGAGTTTTGCCTTCGGGCAAGACGCAACGTTAAAGGTTGCACCGACGCGCAGCGGTAGTTCAGTCGGTTAGAATACCGGCCTGTCACGCCGGGGGTCGCGGGTTCGAGTCCCGTCCGCTGCGCCATATTTTCCAGGTCTGATGTTTCAGATTTGAGATTGAACAGCCAAGGCTGCTCAGTCAGATGTTTGAAGGCGGTTGAAGGTGACACTTCAACAGTCTGAGCGATACGCAGCGGTAGTTCAGTCGGTTAGAATACCGGCCTGTCACGCCGGGGGTCGCGGGTTCGAGTCCCGTCCGCTGCGCCATATCTGTTCCAGGGCCCACTGAACGCCCTGAGACGCCAAAACAAGCCGTTGGCTTGGTTGGATCGATAGCAAAGACCCTGGTCGAAAGACCGGGGTTTTTTGTGTCTGCGATTTGGCTCGGTACCTGATGGACAGGGGCCGGCAAGCCAGCCCCGTGATCCGGGATCAGAACCCCAGCTTGTCCCGCAGCCCGTAGTACCAGGCGCCCAGCGCCGCAAACGGCGTGCGCAACAGTTGCCCACCCGGAAACGGGTAGTGCGGCAGGCCGGCAAACGCATCAAAACGCTCTGCCTGGCCTCTCAGGGCTTCCGCCAGGACCTTGCCCGCCAAGTGGGTGTACGTCACGCCATGGCCGCTACAGCCCTGAGAGTAATAGATGTTATCTCCCAGACGGCCAACCTGTGGCAGGCGCGACAGGGTCAGCAGGAAATTGCCGGTCCAGGCGTAATCGATTTTCACGTCCTTGAGCTGCGGGAACGCCTTTAGCATCTTCGGCCGGATGATCGCTTCAATGTTCGCCGGGTCGCGCGCGCCATACACCACGCCACCGCCGAAGATCAGGCGCTTGTCGCTGGTCAGGCGGTAGTAATCCAGCAAATAGTTGCAGTCCTCGACGCAGTAGTCCTGCGGCAGCAGTGTCTTCGCCAGCTCATCGCCCAGTGGCGCGGTGGTAATCACCTGCGTACCGCACGGCATCGACTTGGCTGCCAGCTCGGGTACCAGGTTCCCGAGGTAGGCATTGCCCGCGACAATAATGAACTTGGCCCTGACCTTGCCGTGTGCCGTATGCACCACCGGATTGGCGCCGCGCTCAATGCGAGTCGCCGCCGACTGCTCATAAATCGTGCCGCCGAGGGATTCCACCGCCGCCGCTTCGCCCAGCGCCAGGTTCAGCGGGTGAATGTGCCCGCCGCTCATGTCCAGCAGGCCGCCCACATAGTTGTCACAGGCGACCACTTCACGAATGCGCCGCTCGTCCAGCAACTCCAGCTGGGTGTGGCCGTAGCGCTCCCACAGGCGCTTCTGCGACTCCAGATGGCCCATGTGCTTGCCGTTCAGCGCGGCGAACACACCGCCGTCCTTCAGGTCACACTGGATCTGATACTTGGCCACTCGTTCCCGAATGATTCTGCCGCCTTCAAACGCCATGTCGCCCAACAATTGCGCCTGCTTGGGGCCGACACTGCGCTCGATCACATCGATGTCACGGCTATAGCTGTTGACGATCTGCCCGCCGTTACGGCCCGACGCGCCAAAACCCACCTTGGCGGCTTCCAGTACCGTCACGCGAAAACCGTTCTCCAACAGGAACAGCGCGCTGGAAAGCCCGGTATAACCGGCGCCGATCACACACACATCGGTTTCGACTTCACCTTGCAGCTCCGGGCGAGCAGGTACCGCATTCGCAGACGCGGCGTAATACGACTGGGGGTAGGGGGTGTTCGCCATCCTGGAACCTCTGTTTTATATTTTTTACGAGTGCGTCGATCCTACCTGAGTTGAAAATCCGCTGCCAGCCACCGGAAAAATACGGCTGTGCTGCCCACAAATAAAAAATTCGCATATTCATAGGCTTAGCTGCAAAAAAGGTGTTGACACCCCTCGGGAATTCCGTAGAATGCCGCCTCACAGCAGGCACGTAGCTCAGTTGGTTAGAGCACCACCTTGACATGGTGGGGGTCGTTGGTTCGAGTCCAATCGCGCCTACCAAACAAAATCCGCTCTGCTGGGCGGTCTAGAAGGGCTCACCGAAAGGTGGGCCCTTTTTTGTTGTCTGGAATTCCTACAAAACGTTCACAAAATATCGGGTTCGTTCACACTGGGCAATGTGAACGCCGTTGATCGGTCGTCTTGGAGTACGGCGAAGCGCTTGAATTCAGGTGGGGGGGGTGTTAGCAAAACGGTCCGACGTAGATGCGGTAAGCTTGATCATCGCTCACAAGGATGTATCGCATGAAGCCACCCTCTGATCTCAAGATTCTCAACGTTATCTACAAGCTGTACTACGAAGAGTTTAAGAACTTCGCGCAGGAGTCCGACGTTCAAAATGGGCGGGTGAGTAAAATCCATGTTCCCATCGACTGCAAGATGATTGCTAGGGAGCTGGGCGTGGATAGTGACATCGTTTTTGGAAGGCTCTACTACCACTTGGAGCAGAAGTACGGCTACAAAAGAGATGATGATGATGATGATAAGGTCGCATTCTTCTCGTTGGGTGTTGGTCCTGACAGGCACTGCGTGAACTTCCCGCTTCTTGCGTCTGTGTTGGCAGGGCTGCAAGAGGAAAGCAGTAAATTCAAATGGGCGACCGTCCTATCCTTCATAGCCGTCCTGATTTCAATCGTAGTGCCATTGGCTACCGCATTGCTAGGCAAGTCGTGAGTGAGCTATCGCGGAATGTACCTCGACCCATACCCATGATCCACAAAACGAGCCGTTGGCTTTTGATTCTGGTCTATTGGATTGGCATGAATGATAGCGAAGCGCTATCATTGGTATCATTCTCGACGGAACGTCGAAGAGATATCAACTTGAAAGCTCATGCTTTCCGGTAGGGCTCCAGCAATGGACCACTACGTGCCTATGTATATTACAACGCTATATCGGCACTTGTATGACCCCAGTTAAATCAATGGGTTACGCCAGCACACGATTGGGCAAGGTGGGGCAGAGTAGTGGTAAAGAAATTCATGTCGCACCACTTCCACAGGGCAAAGCCGGTACTGACGCCACCAAGCACGAGCGGCATAACGTGGTCGGTGAACCAAGGAGTAACGAAGGCCCCCCTGACGACGGTAAAAGCTTTCACTGGCCATGTGAAACACGGGCCTAGGGTGTGGATGTGCGTGAAAGACGTGACATCCTTCGTCCATGAATCGGTACTCCGAAACTTGTAATCAGCTAGCAAATGAACTGCTACCTGATACCTAGCTGGGTTGAAGCGCGACTTCAACGCCTCCTTTGCACCCGACGCAATATTATTCCAGCGCGAAGGGAATTGGCCAACTTGAGTCTTGATGCTCATCACCTCGACCTCCACGGGAGATAGTCCTCTAGACCCAACATGCTGCAAGAGTGCTCGTTGCAAACCCTTACGCCCCACCATCTTCGCAAGATTCTGCAAAGAATGTGCGTAGAGCCTCCGCATCTCTGAATCAAAGTTCAGACCGTCGCCCGGTAAGTGCTGATAGAACCGGAACCAGAAATAGACATTGAGGGCTGCGAGCACCAGCCAGACACTTTCGGTGCGCTGGTGAAGCTTGATCTCGTTGCCCATTAGCTTGAACTGGGTCAGGTCGGCACCGAAATACCAAAGCGCCAACACCAGCGCCGAATACGTGAGCAGGAAGCCACGTGCCTTCTTGAAATCGCCTTCATCATCCATCGTAAAGCACCACGTCCCATTGAATGGGAGGATGCTAGCAGGTCCACATGCATGATGGCATCGGGCTATGTCAATCGGTAGTATCGTCAGACCACACATACGGGAAGCAACCATGAAAGCAGGGATAATAGCTGTGGCTGCAATGGTCGGAATGGGCGGCTTGGCTACAGAGGTACGGGCAGACACTGGGAACCAAATGGCAGAAAACTGCCGTGCATTTCTCAAAGAAAAGATACCCAGCGACCGATATTTTAACGCAGGGGTATGCGCAGGATTTGTAAACGGGGTTACAGATACCCTAGTGCTAGCCCGTATCGCTAGTCCTGAAACCATCGCGATCTGTATTCCCCGTGAAGGGTTCACCATGGGGCAGGCAGCGAAGGTTCTCCTCAAGTACTTTGACGATCACCCGGAGTCCCTTCATGAGAATGCGTCGATGCTGGCAATTCAAGCCTATAAAGCGGCGTACCCCTGCAAGTGATCAAGCCACTTGAGTGTATCTGTTGCTGCCTACCGAATAACAGGACCGCCTCGATGGGGGATTGGTTTTCACACGGACAGAAATAATCCAGAGCCCCATTGCCCGCGCCAAAATTTTCGAGGTACACCGAGGGCGATCTAGGTTTGACCGGGGGAAAACCAGACCGCCGCTAGAGGTGCTTAACGAATGGCCCTAACTCACACTCAAGAGCCAAGTAAATTATAAATAACAGTATGGACTGGGTGCCGCTGGGTTCGATTCTGGCAGGCGTTGAGCCGAGTGCTGTTACTTGGTATCAAATGCAACGAAGCCCGCTCAAGGCGGGCACTGGGTGCAGTCTGCGGACCGTTAGAACACGAACTCGTGGTAAGTGGCATCAACCTCGGCTTGGGTGATGCCGATGTACGCCATGGTGACGGCGGGACTGCTGTGGTTCAGCACTTTGCAAATTAGCTCAATGCTTTTGCCGTTGCTGTACATCAGCCAGCCTCGGGTCTTCCTCATCGAGTGGGTGCCAAGCCGAATACTCATTTCCTCGCCTACATCCTTGAACGCATTTGCTACCGAGACACGGCTAACGGCTTTGCCTTTGGCCCGGTTGCTATCCACTTGAAACAGGAACGTATGGCTTGGGTGCGCTTGGCGACGGCGGGCAACGATTGCCTTCGCACCACTGTTCAAATCAATTTGCCGGGATTTGCCTGTCTTGGCTTCCTTGATCACCAGCTTATCGCCTTGCACCTCCACGAAGGTGAGCGTGAGCAAGTCGGAGATACGGAGCGCGGTGTTGATACCGAATTCCCAGATGTCCGCGTACAAGGTGTTGCCCTTGGCGTTCAGGGTGAGTTTCCGAGAAATGGTTTTGGCTTCACCCTCCGTTTTCACCGCTTCGACGATGTTCATCGTAATTAACACTCCACCCGATATTGATTTGATGTGTTAATTAGAGCATGGCATGCAGGGTGACAGCAAGGCTTTTAGGGGCTGGCTAATTTACACAATACCATTCTGTTAATTAGAAGGTGAGCGGGAAGGCAAAGGCCCTCCCGTGTTGAAGCTACTTCTTCTTGCCGCCCGTAGGCTTCTTGGGTGGCGGCTTGTCCTTCTCCTTTACCGTCTCCCTTGGCCTCTTCTCAGCCTCTTCCTTAGTCACGTACTCACCAGTGACCGCATCACGATATCTCGTCGGCATATCAGCTCCTTGGTAGCACGTCGCCACACCAGCGACCATACCGATGCTAGTTCAGGTAATCGGGTTAGCAAGGTTGAAGAAACGAGTTTCAGGTTGGCCTACCTACGTAGCACCCGGATCATGCTGGCAATGCCTTCATTGCTGGTGTCGAGTGTTTCGAGGGCGCCCATAATGTTGCTGTGGGTCTCTATCCCGCCCCGGTCCCGAACCCAGTTGCTCAACTCCTCGATGGCAGCCGCCAGAGCGTTCTGGTTCAGCATGAGCAACTCCAAGGCATCGGCTGTCACTTCGTTCAGGTCATCCATGAGAGGCATCCTCGGTTGTGGTGCCCGAAATCCTAGACCATTGGTGAGCTGGCCGGGACTGGGTGTTGCCGTGTTGCACGAAAACGGTGAATCGGTGCCGGAGTGGCGAATTCTGTGCAAGAAACCGGTTTCGGTAGACCGCACAAGGTCGAACTTAGCCACTCGGCCACCACACCCCACGGAAACACTGGGCTACAGACGTGCTACAAATTATACCCTGCGAGGCATCAGCCACAGCGACCATGGGAATTGGGTAGATTTCAACGGGTTGTTTTGGAGTTATGGCCGAGGTTTCGATGATCGTAGTCAGGCACATAGCCATCAGCTACCATCCGTACCATCGACTACTGGAAGGAAGCTGTATGTCTGAGGATATGAACCACCTAAGTTTTTCACAGCGCATGGGATTGATACCAGTAGTCAAGGTCGCACAAGTTGACAATATTGACACACAATTAAAGAACTCCCTTTGGAATGTGCTAACACTTAAGTGCTTGTCAGGATATTACTCTAGGGAAAGAAGTTTCCCTGACCGACTTCGCACATCAAACTTCAAAGACTTCGCCGAAAAACTTTACAGCGACTTCTACAAAGCTCCCGTAGACACAATCCCCAGTTCATGGTCCACCCTTAAAACAACTATAAAAGAAAGTTACTTTAAGATGAGCTGGCATCGAACCTACAGCTTTATAGAGTTTATCGTGAAATTGGATCACCACGGCACGAAACAAACACTCATCGATGAATTCAACATCGTATTGGCGCGTGAGAACTCAGCATATCGATTTGTCAGTGGGCAGTTGGTACCTATTACATCATCCGAAGAGATAGACGAGATAGAAAGAGCGATAGCTAGCTCGGATCAATATGCAGGTGCCAGAACTCACCTCCAGACATCCCTTGGCTTTCTGACAGACAAACAAAACCCAGACTACCGAAATTCGATTAAAGAAAGCATCAGTGCTGTTGAGTCTCTGGCAAAGAAACTTGTAGGTGATGAAAAGGCTACGCTTGGCCAAGCTCTGAAAATTCTGGAAAAGCACCACAACCTTCACCCAAGCCTAAAGACTGCTTTCTCTGCACTTTACGGATACACCAATGATGCTAGCGGCATTCGTCACTCCTTGATGGATAACGAATCAGCACTTACCCAAGCGGATGCCAGGTTCATGCTTATCTGCTGTTCAGCGTTCATCAACTTCGCCATCGACAGCACGAAGAGTTAACGCTACCAAGGTAATGGGTTGTCACCGGCACTCTCATTTGCAGGCCCCTGCATCAAGACAGGGGCATTATCATCCGACACTTCGTCCAACGTATCCGCGAACAACTGTAGGCGCTTATGCACGACCACAGGAGCTTGTGGCAGTGTATCTGTGTATGCATCGAGTGGTATGTCTTCGAATACGGGAATCAACTCGCCTGTAAGCTCCTGAGGCGCGATTACAGGGGTATCTACCACACTCCTCACGATAGGAGCAGCAACGTCGCCATTCACCCCAGTGGAGCTTGTAGGGGCCTTACCGGTATGCACTTGAAGTGGGGCTAAGATTTCGTACTTATTGGAGCGGATAAACCCTCTTCCCTTCTGGCGCTCAACTTCGATGTAACCATGCTGTGCCAGCTTGGCGATAAAACGCTTCACTGTACTTGGGTCACATCCTGTAGACACTGCAATGTCATCTTGGTTATCAAACCAGTGCTTACCCATGGACTGAAAGAAGTGATAGCGACTCTCCATCCATATCCAAATGATTTTCTGATCACCTGTAAGCTTGAATTGTTCGCCAGTGGTTCTGCTGGTCCAGTGTGTTGCCTTCATGATTTCGTGTGTAAGCTTGCAATATGTCTCGGTCATCGTATCCCTCGTATGTATTTTCAAAGGTTCTTGATATGTTCAAGGAACTTGGATTCTTCCAAGGCTCCTGTTCGATACAGCACTATCATTTCGATCATGTAAGCAACGCGAGCTGCTGCACTTGGACCACCATTGCCGTTACCAGCCTTAAGCCAATCACGACTGTGTTGCCGGAACTGAATGTTCATTTCATTTGTCTCCTTGCACGATGAAAACTCACAGAGGGCAGGATGCCCCATGTGGACTCTATCTAACTTAGCTGTGGTGCGAGCACCGGTGATTGAAGATCCTTGCACGATCAATTCATATGATCGATACGCCCTGAAAGCTCTTCTGCTTTACCGTGCAACAAAACCCAAAGGGTGCTTCTGGCGCTGCATCAGTCTTACTATTTTCTTTCTTAATACTTTCTATCTTACTAATGGGGCAGCATGCCCTCTGTCACAGGGGGCAAATTGACCTATGTACAGGGGGCACGGTGCCCTCTGTGAACTGCTGAGAAGTAGCTAGGTCAAATTCCAGACAGCACGAAACCGACGCCTGACGCTGCACTGGGGCAAGTCGAGATCGTTCGGTGCTGGTTTGCTGAAAGAAGGTGGCGAACATACGCCAAATACCCCAGCTTGTCAATCAACTTTACGCTTACAAGTTGCTGTAAGGAGTTAGGCCACAAGCCCTTGTAGTGCGGTTGCAGCGTTGCTTTCAAGACTAACCACCCAAACAGTAGCCCCACGGCTATCAACGCCTGTGTGACGCCACGCGGGCCTGTGGAGTCTTTGTGAAAGTTCATATGCTGCTTTCATGGCTACGTTTGCATCTGTGAACACTTGGTTCATTGTTCTGTTTCCTTGTTTGGTGGTGGTAGCCGGTAATCCTTGAAGACTTCCAGCAGTACCTGTTCTTCTTGTAGTCCCGCCAGCACGCATTCAAGGATCATCGAAGGGATGGGTGGGAAGGCGTTGATTACTTCTTGGCCGTAAACTTCAACAGCGTAGAGCCTGCTCGCCGCATGTATGTCTTCGGATTGGGCGATGTCGTCGTATTTCATTTTTGTTCTCCGGCTAATTTCATTGGATAGGTGAAAGAGTGAAGCCTGTTGTCAGCAGGCTCATTGTGTCTCCTTAGGAAGGTAGGCCTGGAAAGTCTTTTGAATCTCTTCGCGAACTTGCCCACTTACAGCGGCACCAATAGCCTCTGGGGAGGCATCTGTTTTTGCATTAATGGTTACTTCAACATGCACGGGAGCGTCAATATTGGTGGTGTTGGTAACGGCACCGCCTTTATTGGACTGATCGTTTGCAATCATTTCCCCACGACTACCGGGTGCGGTACGTGCTGCTGTCGCAACCGCTTGAGCGGCAACTTTGGCAACTGCGTTGTTTGGGTCCGACTGGCTCAACAGGTCTTCAAGATGTTTGCCGAAGTCAGGCAATGCACGAGTATTCAGCCCAGACGTATCGAGTGCTGGCAGTCTCGGGTCCAGAGGTGCATGGTCGCTGAACCCAACTTGACCCCAACGCTGGCGGTTGTCATCGGCCACTTTTTGCAAGTCATTGCCAACACCAAGGAGGCGCCACAGCTTTGAAACTGGGTCGCGTGCCTCTTCATCAAGTTGGCCTTGGGCTGTGCGAGAGCCACCGCTCTTTCCGTTAATGGCGAATGGATCAATACCGCTACCCTCGATCAAGAATCCCGCCCCAACTTCCTCTGTCCGCTGTTGCGGAGTCTTCTCGCTGTTGTCGGCATTCTTTCCTGCGAGCAGGTTCAACATGCTGGTCTGAAGTTTTACCAGCACGATGTCAACGTCTCGAAAAGCCGCTTGCAGGCCGGTGGTGCTTTCAATCAGCTGGCGCTCTGCCGTAAGACGATCACCTAGCGCTGCGATCAGTTCGGGGCTTTCATTTACGCCTACGCTCCGCAAGTACTGATCGTTCTCAACACGTACAGCCTGTGCATCCAAGGAGCGCTTGTGACGTTCAAGTAGTTCCGGTGATTGGGCTACGATGTCACGTAGACCCTGTTGAACCATCGCACCGTTCACCTTGCCATCGTGTTGGGCTTCCAGCACGAACCCGGCGAGCTTGTTCACGTCACCTTTGTAACCAAGCGCCTTACCAATTGCTTGGTATAGGATCGTTGTTAGACGTGTGCCAAGGGCGTCGGTCAGAGGGCGTAGATCCTGCCCCATGAATCGGTCTTTCGAGTAACCCTGATTGAGCTGGAGGGCGGCAGAGTATTGCTGCGTCTTGTCCAAGTTACCGATACGGAACACTGCGGCTTGATCCTTCTGCAACTGGATGGCCTCTTCCAGTGTTTTCCCCTGAGCCCGGAAGCCTTGAATCATGTTTGAGTAAGCGACGGCGGATTCGCGGTCGATCTTCATTCCGTACTCTTGGCTGTTGCCGATGTACGCTGCTTTGATTCGTGCTCGCTCCTTGTCGTTGTTGCCAGCGGCCAGCAACGTGTTGTCGAACTGCTGATTGTCGGCGGCTGTTTCTTGGCGCTGTTCGATACGCTTACCGAGATAACCGGCTGCCTCTGTGAGGGCGTACAACGCCGCCCCAGCAGCGCCAAGGCCAACGGTGAGCCCGCCTATCCCGGAACTCTCCGGGCTATCCTGACGGGCCTTCCAAGCCGCAAAACGCTCTTGGGCCATACTGTAACGCCCTGCTGTTTGTTCGCCTCTAACAGCGGCTCTGGCTTCACGGGCAGCGCTGACGAGTTTGGATGCTTGGTGACGCTCAGCGAGCCGAATACCACGTTCACGAGCTGCTACTAGGCTCGCCTCGGCACGCTGCAACTTGGACTGATGCAGCGCAGCCTGTTGCTGCAATTGAACTGTACGTTCTTGGCGACGTTGCAGGATGTCAGCTAGTCGCGCTTCTCGAATCTTTGACTGTTCCGCCGATGCTTGCAACTTCGCCCTTCCAAGATCAACTTTCAATGCCTCTTGTTCGGCCTTGCGTTGTTTGGCTGACAGCACGGCGGCGGTGACTTGTTGTTTCAAGGACGCGCTTTGCAGGAATGCAGCTTCGCGGTTGCCCGCAGAAGTTAACTTCTGCTCAGCAAGTGCCGCTCTGAACTGCGACTGCCGTAAACGGGACAGTTTTCCTTCAGTGGCAATTTGTTTGTCGAGACTCTTTTGAGCAGCTACGTTTGCTAGTGCTGATGCTTCACGCTTGGTTGAGATTCCAAGTTTACGATCAAGCCGCTTGTTCAAGTCATCCGCTGTTTTCATCATTCCCGCCATGCTGGCTTGAACACGTTTAAGCATCTGCTCGAACGCAAGTAGCGGACCTGTCTTCACATCGAAGATCAAACTACCCGTTAGGCGTGCAATCTCTTCATTATGGGCACTCATTGTGAACCCCCACAACCGAATCCGTGAAGGCTCTTACGCTGCTCGAAGTATTCATTGAACGCACGATGAAACGCCGAGTTGTTACGCCCGTAGCTTACATATTCTGAACTTTCAAGGGTGCTGCCCTTATTGTTAATCAAGTATGCCTTGAAAGCATCTTGGACGGCCCGGCTACCAGACAATGCAAAGTAGACCGTTCCATCTGGGAGCCTCGCCCACTGGTAATTGAACTCGATATCGATGGAAATGTAACTACGAAGGTGCTGACCGAGAGCACAAACAAACCCACGAATGTTAACAGAGGGGCTCATTTTGGTGATACTACGATACTGCTGTGGTTCATTTTTCAGAACTTGTTCCGGTGATGCTGGTTTTTCCATTAAACCTCCGTGATATCCGTTAGCACCCAGCTACCAGCAGCAATACCGTTAGTAGCTATGGGCAATGTAAATGAATATGACATGTACTCAGGGTGCTCTCGATTAAACTTCGTGACGGCTGCGAAAATCACACTGTCACTGTAGTCATTTGCCGACATAACTACAGTCATACCCGTGGACTTAGCAACTGCTGTGAGGGCATCTGGGGATTCTTCTAGCCTTGGGTCGTTGGGGGCGTGACGCTGCAATAGCAACTTCGTAAGGCCATCCATTATTTACGCCCTTTCGTGGCAGGCTGGGTCACTTCGTCTACTGGCTGGAAAGTGGCACGAATGTCGCGTTCAACTTTAGCCCGGCGTTCTGTCTCGGCTAGTGCTCGTTCCCGCTCTTCGCGGGCAAGGTCAACACGTAGCTGGGCGTCAATCTGCTGCTGGATGAACTGTTCATTATGGGCTTCGACTTCGGCGTGATACCTAGCGGTTTCGTCTTTGGCAATCTGTTCAAGTGCGGCTTGGATAACTTGGGCAGGCTTATAAAAATAAATATCGAAGCGCTCGTGGTCAATTTGAACAACTGACAACGGGTGAGGCTGAAACCCCTTCTGGATTTGTTCCAAGTACGTTGGCAGGATGTCGAGTGGCGTAGAACACTGGAAGACTACTGTGCCGCCCTCTGTGTGTTTCGCAATTGGGCGACCGCTTACAGGGTCTGTTTCGGCAAAGAAGTCGATGCCTGCTTTCTTGTCCTTATAACCTGCCTGTGCGATTTCGATACGAGCTTTAAGCTCCTTCTGGTCTACTTGTTGGATCATTGCGTCTCTCCTGTTGTGGTTAATTGTTCGTTGTTGTGGATAATTTCAAGCATTGCCGGAGTGAGTGCGTCATGCATCATTTGCTCAAGCATTTCTTGTGTGGTGTTGGGGTTAACATCGCGGAAGACGACTTCAAGTCGCCCAACGACTACTCTTCGTTCGGTGACTTTTCGAATTCGGTGATGTTGGGACTTACAAGCGGCGCTACAATAGACGCCACGACTGTTCCTTGAATCAAATGTTGCACCACAGCGAATGCAATCACGTTTTACTACGGCCATAGGCATGGCTCCTTCTAAACTAGGTGATTTGGGTTGGTGGTATGTTTTAGTTTGAACTGAAACGCACTGAGGAATAGCGCGGACAAAAAGAAGGCGAGAGTTTTAGGTTCTCGCCTAGAGTTCGTAGCCGATGCTTGGTTTCAGTATTTCGAAGTTGTGCCCATTTCGATAGTCAAGGGCGTGACCGATCAGAATCCCCATCCTGATCTACAGTAGTCGGACCAACGCACTGATGAGCGTCTGGACGGTGGATCGCCGGGCCGGGGAAGCGAGCTCTGACGAGACCGCTAGGAGAAATGGGGGTCGAAGAAGGGGGAGAAGTTTTTCTATCTCTGTAACCCATTATAACACTCAACTGTCATTTTGTCAACTGTTGGCACGAATTATGCTTTATGTCGGCCATTCGCCAAGCCTCCACCGGGTAGAAGTGTGGCGAATGGCTTCCCTCGTTGGTCAATCAGTCAATCAAGTGCAACACATCTCTGACATTCAAGTGAGAGTATCGTGCGACGGATCGAGTATCCCTGTGGCCCGAGACGATCATGATCTGTGCGTTGTTGAATCCTTTCTTCGCCACATTGGTGATTCTGGTGTGCCTGAGTTGATGAAGCCTGACGCTGCTATCAAGTCCAGCCTTTACGCGTGCCAGACGCACAGCCTGCGATACGGCGTGGGGAGTGACAGTGAAGATCAAGCCATGTGGGTGGCGCTCCACGGTGGCCCACAGTTGTGCGAGTTCCAGAATCTCAACGGCTCGGTGAGTGAGGGGAACTGACCGTGTACCGTTCTTTCCATCGATCACGTCGGCAATTCGATCCTTGAGGTGCAGGCAGTCTTTGGTCAGCTTCAGGATTTCAGAGCGCCGCATGGCAGTCTCATATGCCAGTTCGACAATGGGTTTCATGATAGGTGACAGCTTCGTCAGTAACCGCTCAAGCTCGCTTGCACTAATCACCTTGTCTGAAGACCGATCAGGCTTGGGGAGTGCGATATCACTGACAGGGTTGTGGATGTCGATCAGTAGCCCGCGTTTGGCGAACCTGTAGAAGCGGGACATGAATGCGAGTTGCGTCCTGCACGTCGACGGCTTCACCTTCTTCAATCGCATGATCTTGAAGTCATTGATCATCTGCGGCGTGATTTCATGAATGGGCTGAGTGAAGTGCCTACCCAGATGCTCAACGATTTTCAGTGCGTGGTCGTAGCTGCCTTTACCTTTGAGCATCGTTTCGCAGTACGTCATGCCCAACGTAAAGATGGTGTGATGCTTGCGGTCCATCGTTACGGCTTCGAGTTGGTTCGCCCATGACTCTGCGTCAGCTTTGGTGCTGAAGGTTTTCGATTGTGTGGCTTTACCTTTGATCCGTACCTGGGCGTTCCAGTTTCCGGAGGGAAGTGAGCGGATGTTGGCCATTTTTGACGCCTCATAATGTGAATGGGCGTTCTGTGGAAACCAAGAGCAGCAAGGCTTGCAGCTTGCTCAAGCAGACCTTGACATGGTGGGGGTCGTTGGTTCGAGTCCAATCGCGCCTACCAAACAAAATCCGCTCTGCTGGGCGGTCTAGAAGGGCTCACCGAAAGGTGGGCCCTTTTTTGTTGCCTGCGATTTGCAAAACTTTTGCAAAACTCCCACCTTTTCAGGTCGGCTTTCACCTTCATGTAAACCACCGCTTCGGAGTTATGCGGAACTAAAATCGGCAATACCGTCTACCTTTCAAGTGGGTATTCCCTTTTGGATAAGACGATGATGTTTAAATCTCGCTCGTTTGTAGCCGCTGTTACCTGCCTTGCTTTGGCCATTGGCTCAGTGGCGGCGCTGGCCGACCCAGGGAATGGGAAGGGTCAAGGCAATGGAAAAGGCAACTCTCAGGGCGGCCAAGGCCATGGCAACCAAGGGAATAAGGGGAAAGGTTCCAGCGCAGATGATTGGGCGCGCGGCCCCAGCATTGACCGGGGCGGTGTACTGGGCGTGGTCGGTGGCTACCGTGACTATTGGCGCCCAGGCCCTTCACTGCCACCCGGAATACAAAAGAACCTGGCCAGAGGAAAACCTCTTCCTCCTGGCATTGCCAAGAAGCTGGATGGTCGCTTGCTCGGCAGACTGCCCCATTACGACGGCTACGAATGGCAACAAGCGGGTACTGATCTCATACTTGTCGCAATCGCTTCCGGCATAATTTACGAAGTCCTCAACGGGGCTTTTGATTGATGTGCTTACGGATCCATGACCTCGTCGCCGGGTCGCGTCTCCACTCACTTAAGCTGATATTCCAAACACTATCGTTTGGGGAAGCGGCCACCGGACTTCACGTTCTGGCATGTCTCTACAAAAAGCCAGGCAACCCTTTCAGGTTCGGTCGGTATTCAAGAGGGCGTACATTTCAAAGTCCCCGGGCCTGCCACGCACCATACGGAACGACCTCAGCGTTCCTTCGTATTGATATCCGCTTTTTTCAGGACGTTGGCCGAGCGAGGGTTCGTAACGAGAACGGTGCCTTGTACCCGGACAAAGCCATATATCACAGGCAAAGAAAAGCCCGCGATGGGGAGCGCGGGCTTGAGGGTTTCACTAGGAGCAGGGAAACCATAGATGTTTATCTGTGAAAGGAATGTGAAAGGGTTTCAGCGCCCAGCGTTGTCACCAGCCAGAGCCAGGTTACCCAGCACCTCATCAATCAGCCCAAGCTGCCAGTTGAAGTACGGATTGAACGTCAACCGCGCGTGCATCTTGCCCGGCTCACGATAACCCCAGTCCGAATACCAGACCTCTGACCCTTGTTCGCAGGCGCGGGTGGCGTCTTCCGTCTGGCCGTTCCAGCAAAACCGTAGGCTGCCCTGTTCGCCGTAGAGCGCGTTGTCGGGTGAGAACAACAACCCCATGTGCGAGAACTGGCTGATCCGCAGTTCCGGCACGTAGTCGGTGCGCGCTTTGACCCGCTGCGTATCCCAGGCGCTCTCCGGCAGTGTTCCGTACCAGGCCAGGCGGCTGTGTGGATGACTGAAGCGCTGTTGGAAGGCCTCCAGCACATAGTTCGTATCGAGCACTGAGTCGTGGGCTGCTACGGCAATGAACACCGGTTTGTCGTAGGGACGACGCTCCAGGTCCTGGCGGGCCACTCGGCTGCTGCGGTAGAACTGGGCGAAGCCATTGGTGGGGACGGTCATGTAGCGCACCAGGCTCTGCTGTGGCCGGCTGGCGTCTGGCGCCAGCAGCCACGGGCGGGCCCAACTGATAAGGGGGGTCAGCCAGTCGTAGGTCATACTGGACTGGAAAGCGGGGGAGAACAGCAGCAGCCCGGCGACGTCGTGGTGTGTGTAGGCGTAGTCGAGGACCAGGTTGGCACCGGTGGAGAAGCCGCCGAGGTAAATCTCGCCCACTTCTGCGCGAAGTATCGCGGCCTGTTCGTCCACCACCCGGCGCCAGTCTTCCATGCGTACTTGCAGCATGTCGGCCGGTTGTGTGCCGTGGCCGGGAAGCAGCACGGTCCTTGCCAGGAAGCCGCGCGCAGCCAGTGCGCTGCCGATATCGTGAAACGACCACGGAGAGTCGCCCAGGCCGTGCACGAGAATGATCCCGCGTTTGGGTGTTCCAGCCGGGCGCCATTCCTGCGGCGCGTTCCAGTTGAGTTCGGCTTCCTTGTCGGTGCCCTGGAAGTCGCGATACTCCCGCAGCCACTGCAAGGTATCGAGGCGATACGACTCGAACGATTTCTGGCCCAAAGGCATGGCCGATTCGGCGATGGCGGTATTGGCAAATAGAAGGGCAATGATCGCGAAGGCGGCGCTTCGCAGCATCGTGCGCATGGAGAAGAAGTGGGTGTTGTTCAAGGCGGGTTCCCGGCGTCGCGTAACCGTAAAGTCAGGCACGATAATCACCGGGCTGCCGCTGCTGGTAGTGCAAAACAGTCGCAAGACATTTCGCCTGTAGCGCTGGCCGGCGCAGGAAAAGGCGCCACCGCAGCCGGCATGCTCACTGCTGGGAAAGAATCGCCTGGACCAGCCCTGGAAACCGGCTGTCCATTACATCAGTGCGCAACGAGTTCATGTGGGTCGTGCCAACACTGCGGGTGTGAACAAGCCCCGCATCCCTTAACACCCGGAAGTGATGGGAGACACTGGATTTCGGCCGTCCGCCGTCCAGCTCGCCGCAGGTGGCCTCGGTGACGCCAGCCAGGCAGCGAACGATTTCCAGTCGAACAGGGTCACTTAACGCGTAGAGCACGCGTTCGAGAATCAGGTCTTCGGCATTGGGGTGTTTGAAGGCTCGCATGAGGCGAATGATAACAGGGCTATCGCTTAACACCATAGTTCGATTAACATCGAACAATCGAAAATTACCCCACCTTCGCTTCAGGAGACTTTTCATGGCTGCATTGTTCGAACCCTACAAGCTGAAAGACGTGACGTTGCGCAACCGGATCGCTATCCCGCCGATGTGCCAGTACCAGGCTGACGACGGCATGGTCAACGACTGGCACCACGTGCATCTCGCCAGTATGGCCCGTGGCGGAGCGGGTCTGCTGGTGGTCGAGGCGACCGCTGTAGCGCCTGAAGGGCGCATCACACCTGGCTGCGCGGGGATCTGGAGCGACGCGCATGCGCAAGCCTTCGTGCCCATGGTCAAAGCCATCAAGGCCGCAGGTTCGGTCCCTGGCATCCAGATTGGTCACGCCGGTCGTAAGGCCAGTTCCAATCGTCCGTGGGAAGGCGATGACCATATCCCGGCTTCCGATGCCCGGTCCTGGCAGACCATTGCACCCTCGGCCATCCCTTTTGGCGCACACCTGCCGAATGTCCCACGCGCCATGACCCTGGAAGATATCGCGCGGGTTCGCCAGGACTTCGTCGATGCTGCTCGTCGTGCCCGTGACGCCGGTTTTGAATGGATCGAATTGCATTTCGCCCACGGTTACCTGGGCCAGAGCTTTTTCTCCGAGCATTCCAACCAACGCACCGATGCCTACGGTGGCAGCTTCGATAACCGTAGCCGCTTCCTGTTGGAAACCCTTGCCGCAGTGCGCGAGGTATGGCCAGAAAACCTGCCACTGACCGCACGGTTTGGCGTGATCGAATATGACGGTCGTGACGAGCAGACCCTGACGGAATCCATCGAGCTTGCCCGTCGTTTCAAGGCCGGTGGCCTGGACTTGCTGAGCGTCAGCGTCGGTTTTTCCACGCCCGATGCCAACATTCCGTGGGGCCCTGCATTTATGGGGCCGATCGCCGAGCGTGTGCGTCGCGAGGCCGGTTTGCCGGTGACTTCTGCCTGGGGCTTTGGTACTCCGCAACTGGCAGAAGGTGCGTTGCAGGCCGGGCAACTCGACTTGGTATCGGTAGGGCGCGCCCATTTGGCCGATCCCCATTGGGCGTACTTTGCGGCCAAGGAACTGGGGGTCGATAAGTCATCCTGGACCTTGCCCGCGCCTTACGCTCACTGGCTGGAACGTTATCGCTAAGTAGCGCCAACAGACGGGCGGCACCGAGTTCGGGTGCCGCTCCTTTCAGAAACGGCTCAGCCGATAGGGCTCCAGCGCCGGCAAGTCCTGGCTGAAAAACGCGGGTGACACCAGTTGGCCAATCAATTGCGCTGTCACCGCGGCCTGCGTCAGCCCCAGGTGCTGATGCCCAAACGCAAGCAACACCTTGCCATCGCACACCTTGTCGATAATCGGCAACGAGTCCGGCAGGGAAGGGCGAAACCCCATCCATGGCGTTGCGTCCTCTGCACTCAAATTACGCCGAAACAACCCATGACTCAGCCGGTGCAACTGCCAGGCGCGCTGCATGTTCGGTGGTCGATCAAGGCCCGCGAACTCCACCGTGCCGGCCAACCGCAGTCCTTCGGCCATGGGCGTCATGATGAACTTGCGCTCCAGTGAGGTGACGGCAAACGGCAGTCGCTCATGCTCATGGGGCAGCATCAGGTGATAGCCGCGCTCGGTGTCCAGCGGGACCTTGTGGCCCGTGAGTGCCGCAGTCAATTTGGCCGAATGCGCGCCGCAGGCAATCAACACCTGGCGCGCCGCCACTGTGCCTTGGTCGGTCATCAACGAGACGCCGTGTGCGTCCAGCTTGCCGCCTAAGACTTGTCGCTTGAGAAACTGCACCCCGCTGGCCTTGGCTGCGTCCATCAGCTCGCAAACCACCCGGTAGGGATCGAGAAAATGGCCGGTACGCGGAAAGAACAACCCGCCCTGAATGCTTTCGCTGAGTTGCGGCGCCACATTCTGCACCGCACTGGCTTGCCAATAATCCACCGGCACTTGTTGCTGACGCATGCGGGCCTGCACGGCGTCGATGGCTTGCCGCGACGCGGGGCGTTCGAAGACCAGCAGCGAGCCGTCTTCGCGCATCAGTTCGGTGCGATCAATACTGCCCAGCAGCCGGTGCCATGCGCCCAGGCTGCTTTCATTAAGGGCGCGAATGCCGGCGACCGTGCGCTGGAATGCCGCCGGGCGCAGGTTCAACAGCAGGCGGGTAAACCATGGCAGCGCGCGCGGCATGTATTTCCAGTCCAGGCGCAACGGGCCCATCGGGTCCATGAGCATGGCGGGCAAGCGCGTCAGGATCGACGCGTCCGCGATAGGGAACACCTGTTCGGTCGCCAGGTGCCCGGCATTGCCGAACGAGGCGCCATGGCCGGGTTCCTGCTGGTCAATGATCACCACGTGCCGCCCCTGGCGGGCCAGTTGCAGCGCGCAGGCAACGCCAATGATTCCGGCGCCCACTACGGCGATATCAGGCATGACGTTATCGGACATGGCCTAGGCTTCTCTCTGACCGTCGAGCAAGCGCCGCAACAGCAATGGATTGCCGTGTTGCAGCGCCGTCGGCAGCAAGCCATCCGGGAAGTCCTGATAGCACACCGGCCGCAGGAATCGCAGGATCGCGGCCGTGCCCACCGAGGTGGTGCGCGAGTCCGAGGTGGCCGGGAAAGGCCCGCCATGCACCATCGCATCACACACTTCCACGCCGGTCGGCCAGCCGTTGACGAGCAGGCGCCCGGCCTTGCGCTCCAGGGTTGGCAGCAATGCGCGGGCGGTTTCCAGATCGTCGTCATCCAGGTGCAGGGTGGCGGTGAGTTGGCCTTCCAGATGTTCGCTGACCTGGCGGATTTCATCGGCATTGGCGCATTGCACAATCAACGAGGCGGCGCCGAAGATCTCGGCCTGCAGGTTGTGATTGGCGAGGAAGTCCCGGGCCTGGGTCACGAACAGATGGGCTCGGCCCTGGTTGGGGCCCGCTGCCGGCAAACCTGTACCCGCGACCTGAGCGTGCTTGGCAAACTCGCTGACGCCGTCTTCGTAAGCCTTGAAGATCCCCGGTGTGAGCATGGTCTGGGCAGCGCTGCGTTGAAGCCAATGGGTGGCGCTGTCGATGAAGTGGTCCAGCGCTTGCCCGGCGACGGCAATCACCAGGCCGGGGTTGGTGCAGAACTGGCCGGCACCCTGGGTGAGGGACGCGATAAATCCCTGCGCCAATGCTTCGCCCCGCGTGCTCAGTGCCGCCGGAAACAGATAAACCGGATTGATCGAACTCATTTCCGCATACACCGGAATCGGCTCGGGACGCGCCTGGGCTGCCTGGCACAAGGCGATGCCGCCGCTGCGCGAACCGGTAAAACCCACGGCCTTGATACGCGGGTCGCAGACCAGTGCAATGCCTACTTCGCGGCCCGAGCCGTACAGCAGCGAAAACACCCCTTCAGGCAGGCCACAGTGCTGAACGGCCTTGGCCACCGCGCGGCCCACCAGTTCGCTGGTGCCAGGATGCGCGCCGTGAGCCTTCACGATCACCGGGCAACCGGCCGCCAGTGCCGACGCGGTATCACCGCCGGCCACCGAGAATGCCAGCGGAAAATTACTCGCGCCAAAGACTGCCACGGGCCCCAGCGGCACCTGGCGCTGACGCAGGTCCGAACGGGGCAGCGGTTGGCGATCCGGCTGCGCAGAATCGACCCGCACATCCAGCCATTCACCGGCGCGCACCGTGCGGGCAAAGGTACGCAACTGCTGGCAGGTGCGTCCGCGCTCGCCCTGGATGCGTGGGCGCGGCAGGCCGGTCTCGGCCATCGCCCGCTCAATCAGTTCATCGCCCAAGGCTTCGATTTCGCTGGCGATGGTTTCAAGGAATTCGGCGCGAGCCGCCAACGACGTTTCGCGATAGTTATCGAAGGCGCTCCACGCCAACGCACAGGCGTGTTCGACATGTTCGGCGGTGCCGCCGGCGTAGGCGGGTTCCAACGCAAGGTTGGTGGCAGGATTGATCGCCCGGATGGCCTCGCGGCTGCCTGGAATGGAGTGCTGACCAATCAGCATGGTGCCCTTCAGAGTCATGGCGTAGTCCTGAAAGTAAAGATAGGCCTGGAAAAGAAAATCGACTGTGGGAGCTGTCGAGCCCGAGCGAGGCTGCGATGCAGGCGCTGCGGTCTGGCAGGCACTGCGCGGTGATCCCATCGCAGCCTCGCCCGGGCTCGGCAGCTCCCACATTTGATTTTTGTTGCCGACAGTAGTGTTAAGCGACGTTCTGCTCGGCCGACCAGTTGGCGTACCACTGGCGGAACAGCGCGTACTGGTTCTCGGCATAACGACGCTGGGCATCGCTCAGGGCATCGGTTTCGTTGAAGTGCAGGGTGTATTCCTTGTCGCCGTTGAGCACCATCAGGTGCTTGTAGAACAGCACCAGGTCGCAGCCTTCGTCGAAGGACGACAGTACTGCCAGCGCCGACTCCAACTCCCGCGCCTGGCGGCGTGCAGTGGCGTCACCCTTGGCGGCTTTCTTGCTCAGGGCCACCAGTTGCAGCACTTCCCGTGGCAATGCATTACCGATACCCGTGATTGCGCCAGTGGCGTTGCAGTTGACGAAGCCGTGGACCACCTGGGTATCCACGCCGACCATCAGGGTCACGTCATCGTCCCTTGACGTGATGTGTTCTGCCGCATAACGCAGGTCGGCAGCGCCGCCGAATTCCTTGAAACCGATCAGGTTCGGGTACTCGCGGCGCAGTTCGAAGAACAGGTCGGCGCGGGTGGCGAAGCCGTAATAAGGGCTGTTGTAGATCACCGCCGGCAGGTTCGGCGCCGCCTTGAGGATGGCCGCAAAGTGATCCTTTTGCGCAGTCGCCGAAGCGCCACGGGACAGCACGCGCGGGATGACCATCAAGCCGTGCGCCCCGACTTTCGCTGCGTGCGCCGCGTGGGCCACGGCTTCACGGCTGTTGACCGCGCCGGTGCCGACGATGGTCGGTACGCCGGCGGCCACCAGGCGCGCCACGCCTTCCTGGCGCTCGGCCTCGGTCAGCAACGGCCAGTCGCCCATGGAGCCGCAGTACACCACCGCGCTCATGCCGATATCGATCAGTTCGCGACCCTTGGCGACCAGTGCGTCGAAGTCCGGTTTGCGCTCGGCGGTGCACGGGGTCATCAGGGCGGGGATGCAGCCGGTGAAAATGTGGGTGTTCATGGTTTCAGCTCCAGTTTGATTGAAGGGGCGGGGGCGGTTCAGATGCCCCACGCAAAGGGATCCTGTTCGTCGATCAGCAAGGTGCTGTCGGCGGTCATGTAGGCGCGGCCGGTGATGGAAGGGCGCACACGGTCGCCTTCCCATTCATAGCTGCCTTCGAATTGGCTGCCGGTGATGCTCGCCTGCACCCAGGGTTCACCGGCGGCGAGTTTTCCGTCGGCCGCCAGGCACGCCAGCTTGGCGCTGGTGCCGGTGCCGCAGGGCGAGCGGTCGTAGGCTTTGCCCGGGCACATGACGAAGTTGCGGCTGTCGGCCCGGGCGTCGTCGGCGAACAGTTCGATATGATCGATCAGTGCGCCGTCTTCGCCGTGGATGCCCTGTGCCTCAAGGGCCTTGAGCATGGCCCAGGTGTAATCGGTCAGGGCTTCGACGTTGTCCATTTGCAGCACGTGCCCGTGCTCGGAGACGAGGAAGAACCAGTTGCCGCCCCAGGCGATGTCGCCGTAGACCCGGCCATACCCGGGCACATCCACCGGCACCTGTTGGCGATAGCGATAGGCAGGCACGTTGCGCAGGGTTACCGCGCCGTCTGCATGCAGCGTGGCGCTGACCGGGCCGACGGGCGTGTCGATCTTGTGCACTCCCGGGGCGATTCGGCCCAGGTGATGCAGCGAGGCAACCAGGCCGATGGTGCCGTGGCCGCACATGCCGAGGTAGCCGGCGTTGTTGAAGAAAATCACGCCGCAGGTGGCATCGGCCGAGACCGGCGCGCAATACAGCGCGCCCACCAGCACATCGTTGCCACGGGGTTCCAGCAGGCACGCCCTGCGCCATGGGTCATGCCGGGTGCGCAGGTCGTCGAGCTTGTCGAGCATGGTCTCGCCGGCAAGCTCGGGGAAACCGCTCATCACCAGGCGCGTGGGTTCGCCGCCGGTGTGGGAGTCAATGATGTGGACTCGTTTCATATCGCTATCCATTCAGGGGTGGGCTGACGTTCAGGAAGCAAGCTGCACCCGGCCCATGTCGGGCTCAGGGGCTTCGCTTTCATCGTCTTCGGTTTCCAGGCGAACCAGATGGGCCGGCACGCCGGTGGCCGCGCCCCAGTAATAAATACCCAGCGCGCAGGCGGCGACGACCACGGTGTCGAACGGATGGCTGAGGATGCCCAGGCCGCCGAAGCTGCCGAGTTTCGACAGGATGATGGTCACGGCGTAGAAGCCGATCAGCCAGGCGGAAGAGCGCACCTGGCGGCCCAGGCTGAGGTGCAGGGTCGGCACAAAACGGCCGCACAGCAGGTACACCACAAACATCAGGATTTGCAGGCCGAGCAGCCACGACACGGTGCTCCAGCCCGACCAGTAGACGATCAGCGCGGCGATGATGAATGACAGCGGGCCGAGCAGACCCATCCACTTGACCCGGAACGGGCGCGGCAGGTCAGGCGCATTGCGGCGCAGGGCGGCAACGGACACCGGCGCCACGGCGTAGCTCAGCACCAGCGCGGCGGACACCACGTTGATCAGCGCTTCCCACGACGGGAACGGCAGGGTCCAGAACACCGACAGGCCAAAGGTCAGCCACAGCGCCGGGCGCGGGATGCCGGACTTTTCATCGATGCGGGTGAAGACCTTGAAGAAGGTCCCGGTTTGCGCCCAGCCATAGATCACCCGTGGCGTGGCGTTCATGTAGATGTTGCCGCAACCGCTGGGGAGATCACCGCGTCGGCGACCACCAGATAGGCCAGCCAACCCACACCCAGGGCGAGGGCGATATCGCGGTACGGCAGGGCCAGTTCCTTGGCGACGCCGGCCCAGCCGTTGGCGAGCATTTCGGTGGGGATGCCGCCGAGGAAAGCGGTCTGCAACAGCACGTAGATCGCAGTGGAGAGCAGCACCGACAGGATCAGTGCAATCGGAATCGTGCGTTGCGGGTTTTTCACTTCGCTGGCCACCGAGATGATCGGCGTCAGGCCCAGGTAAGCGAAAATCACCCCGCCGGCGGACACCGCCATTTCAATCCCCGAGAGGCCGAACGGCGCAAAGCCCTGGCTGTGGAAATTCTCCGGCTTGAAGAAGGTGAACAGCACGCCGATCACCAGCAGCGGCACGATGAACTTGAACACGCTGACCAGGTTATTGGCCATGGCGAAGGTCTTCACGCTGCGGTAGTTGAGGGCGAAAAACAGCGAGAGCAGCGCAAACTGCACGAACCAGCCGAGGACGGTGGGGTTGCTGGAGCCCGCTTGCGTCAACTCGGGAAACCACGCTGCGGCGTATTGGCGCGAGGCGACCACTTCAATCGCCACCAGGCTCGAAAACGCGATCAGCGTGATGAAGCCCATCAGGTAGCCCAGCAGTGGGCCATGTGAGTAAACCGGGTAGCGCACCACGCCACCGGCGCGGGGCAATGCCGCCCCCAATTCGCAATACACAATGCCCAGCAGCAGTACGGCGAAGCCGCCCAGCAACCAGGAAAAAATCCCCGCCGGACCGGCGATGGCAGAGACGTGACTGGCCGCGAACAGCCAGCCCGAACCGAAGATCGCTCCCAGTCCGATAAAGGTGAGGTCGATCAATGAAAGCTGTTTCTTGAACTTGCCTTGGGCTGACATAGCGGCGCCTTCTTGTGGGTTATTGGATAGGCATGCAGTGCCATACAGTGAACCCATCAACGGCGCCGCGATTGATGTTTTGCGCAGGCTGTGATGACGAAATCAGCACAGTTTCGAGTGCTCGACATGGCCACCGCCATGCGGCAATCTGCTCGCCAGGCACCGCCCGCCGGGCGCCTGGCCTGTCCGCAAAATGCAGGAGAGAGCGTCATGATGCAGAGCGCGTTCGCCACCCTATGCCAAGGGAGCGAGTCCCACCGCCCGCACACCATTGAAGAATTATTGGCAGGGGTGGGGCTGTTGTTGCCGATGCTGGACGTGATTCCCAACGCCGCGATTTTTATCAAGGACGTGCAGGCGCGCTACGTATTGGCCAACCGCACCCTGGTGCAACGGTGCGGCTTGAAGCACTTGCAACCGTTGCTGGGAAAAACCAGCGCCGAGGTGTTCCCCGCGCAATTGGGCCCCGGTTATACCGAACAGGATCGGCGGGTCCTGGAGCAGGGGTTTGTGCTGGAAGACCAGCTGGAATTGCACCTCTACGGCACCCGCGAGCCGGGTTGGTGCCTGACGCACAAATGGCCGCTGTACAACCGCGACGGTGCAATCATCGGCCTGGCGGGGATCTCGGTCGACCTGCAGACCGCCAGTGAAACCCACCCGGGCTATCAACGGTTGGCGGCAGTGGATGAGCACATTCGGGTGCATTTCAACCGGCGTGTCACGTTGGGTGAACTGACACGAATTGCCGGGATTTCAGTGGCGCAACTGGAGCGCTACTGCAAGCGCGTGTTCCACCTGACGCCGCGCCAGATGATCCAGAAAGTGCGCCTGGAACATGCGCACCGGCTGCTGCATACCGAGATGCCGATCACTGAGGTAGCGTTGCAGTGCGGGTATACCGACCACAGTGCGTTTACCCGGCAGTTCAAGGCCCTGACCGGGTTTACGCCGCGGCAGTATCGGCAGGCGACGAGCGTGCAGTGATGTCTAATTGATATTGTCTGGGTACAATCGCCCATGGCCGCCGTTGGCCTGTCTGGTTAACAGGGAGTTTGTCTTTGAAAAAGGTCTTATTGGCACTGTTCTGCAGCCTGGCGACAGGTTGTGTCGGTTTCTACCAACAACCAGCCCCCACCGCGCCTCATGCAACGCTCGAAGCCATCCCGGGCACTAACACCTTGGTGAACGGTGGCGTGCAAATGTATTGGGCCTACTACGACCCGGGCTGTAATGACACGGCCGAGACCGGCGTGCTGGGCACTCGCAAAAATGAGGTCAGCGAGCGGTTTTTACTGATCCCCGACCGGCGCATCTACGTCAACGTCATGAGCAGCGGTGGCGCCAACAAGGAAGGCGAAAACTATTTTCGCAGTTGCGCCAACGTCGCCAGTTTTATCCCTGCCGTTGGCGCGACTTATCAAATCATCCAGGCGGTTCCCGTGAGTGGCTGCGTGGTGGAGATCACCGACAAAAGTACCGGGCGGGCGCCTGAATCGTTCAGAAGAGAAGCGGTCATCGGTGGGTGCTCGCCTTGATTCAATAGGGCCGTGTGACCTTGTTCAAATACCCTGGCCAGCCTTCAGCGTTTCAAACATTGCCTCCGCCGCCAGTGCATGCACCTTGCGCGTCGGGTGCCATTCATCCCAGTAGTAATGCGCGTCCGGGTTTTCACACGCAGGCTTCACGTCCGGATAGGTGTGTTGGCAGGGCGTATCCAGGTCTTTCAACCCGGCAACGTCCGGAGCCGCACGCAGCTTGTCGCTGAAGGCCACATGGTCGAAGTAGCGGATGCTGACCTGGTGGGTTTTAGCCAATGTACTCAGCACTACCGGCAATTTCTGTTCGAGCGCCTGTTGGTAGCTTTTTGCATTCTCGACTTGATTGCCTTGCACCACGGCCGGCACATGACTCAAATCCGTGGTGCCGACTACCATCACGTGTTTGGCGCCTGCGGCAAGCAGCGTCTCGGTGGCTTTTTGAATGTTCGCCACGCTGTTCTGGCTGAGCACGGCAACCGACTCCGGGTGCGAGAAGTCGGCCCATTCAAAAAAGTCGTTGGCCGAGATGAAAATGAAATACAGCGCGTTCGGGTCTGCCTTGTGTGCCTTGGCGGATTTCAGGTAGTCGGCGATCTGGCCCGAAACGCCGGTGTCGCGTGCCGGTTCCATCCAGGCGTAGTAGTTGCCGTTGCCACTCTTGGCACCGCCCACTGCGTAGTCGGTCAAGGGCGTTTTCAAGGCGTGAGCCAGGTTCTCGACGGCCGTCGGGCCGTTGCTCCAGCGGCCTTTCCAATACAGCGAGCCGGGCAGTTCCTGCGCATCCTTGACCTTCTGCGTGGCCAGGGTTTTGGTGAAGCGTTCACCTGCACCGTTGTCGGAGTAGCTGTCACCGAATGCATACAGGTGATCGTAGCGCGGGGCGGCAGAGGCGGTGGAGGCGGTCAGTACCAATAGTGCGGCCAAGCAAGCGCGTAGAGTCATTGGAAATCTCCCGGGTGGTCATCCCAGAGTACCGCCGGCGATGTAGTTGTCCTGGGGCGGATGCGACCTGCGTATAGCTGAGGGCGCAACGTCTGTCCCGCCCGCGACAGTCGCCCCTCAGTTGATGACAGTGATTGCGCCAATCGCAATCGCGGCCAGCAACATCACCATCACCGTGCCCACGGTCCATTTCAGCGCGACGCGCTGGTTGTCGCCGTAGTCGATGTCCAACAGGCCGCACAGCAGGTAAGTCGAGGCTACCAGCGGGCTGAGCAGGTGCACCGGCTGGCCGATCAGCGAGGCAATCGCCATCTCCTTTGCATCAATTCCATAGTGGGCGGCGGTCTGTGCCCAGATCGGCAGCACGCCGAAATAGAACGCATCGTTGGACAGCACATAGGTGAACGGCATGCTCAGCAGCGCGGTGATCACCGACAGGTAAGGCCCGGACTGTTGCGGCAGCAGCGCGATCAGGTTGTCGGAGATCGCCTTGACCATACCGGTGCCGCCCATGATCCCGACAAAAATCCCCGCGGCGAAGATCAGCAAGGTCACCGCCATCACGTTGTCGGCATGCCGCGCGATGACTTCCTTCTGCTGTTTGATGGACGGGAAGTTGACCAGGCAGGCCAGGCCGAAGGCGATCATGAACAGGATCGGCAACGGCATCAGGCTGATCATCATGCAGGTGATCAGGGCGATGGTCAGCACCACGTTGAACAGAAAGCGCGGGTCGCCCAAGCGGATGTGCGCATAGCCCTTGAGCACTTTATCCTCGCTGATGCTGACTTTGCCCAGGCGGCGAAACTCCATGCGTCCCAGCCACCAGGCGGCGAACAACACCCACACGGCGCCGGCCACCATGATTGGCACCATGCTCACAAACAGTTCGGTGATGTCCACGTGCATGGCGCTGGCCGCCCGGGAAAACGGCCCGCCCCACGGCAGGATATTCATCACGCCAATCGACATCAGCAGCACGGTGGCCATGACTTGCAGGCGAATACCGGTCAGCCGGTACAGCGGCAAAAACGCAGCGGTGGCGATGATGTACGTGGTGGCGCCGTCGCCATCCAGGCCCACACACAGGCCGAGTACGGCGGTGCCGACCACGATCTTGCGCGGGTCACCCTTGACCAGGCGCAGGATCACTTTGATCAGCGGGTTGAACAGGCCCGCGTCGGTCATCAGGCAGAAATACAGGATCGCGAACGTCAGCATGATGCCCGTGGGGGCGAGCATCTTCAGACCGTCGTACATCATGCCGCCCAGTTGCGGGGCGAAGCCGGCCAGGCAGCCGAAAACGATCGGGACCAGCAGCAGCGCCACCAGCGGTGACAGGCGCTTGCTCATGATCAGGTACATGAAGCAGACGATCATGGCGTAGCTCAGGAATATCAACATGGGTGTGCCTTTTTGTTGGTCTTATAGGGCGCCAGGCAAGTGACTGCCGGCTTTTTTCAGGGCGAACGAAGCCCCTGCGTGCTGCTCGCAGCGTTCAGTGGCGGTTTAATTCAGCGGTGGGAAAACATCGGTTGGCCAGCGTGCTCCAGGTCGGCGACCAGGATCGAACTGGTCGATGAATCGGTGATGAACAGGTGCCGGTTGCCCTCGCCGCCGAACGCCAGGTTGGTCAGCGTGCGGCCGTCGGTGCAGCTGCGGATGCGATAGAGCGGTACGGCGTGAGGGTCGAATACCCAGACGCAGGCATTGCCGGCATCGCACACGTAGAGGTTGCCGAGCACGTCGAGGGCCATGCCGTCGGCGCCGCTCACGCCCCCCGCCAGTGCGGTAAAGATCCCGACTTTGCTGGTGCCGCCGTCGCGCTGGATCGGCAGGCGCCACACCGCGTTGCCCCGGGTCATGGCGACGAACAGCGCGTTTTGCGCCAGGTCCATGACCAGCCCGTTGGGGCTCGGGCCGTTGTCGATCAGGCGGGTGAGCCTCTGGTTCTCCAGGTCGTAGGCGAACACACGACCGGTGGGATCCTGTTGGCCGGTCTGCCCCTGGTCGGTGAAGTAGAGCTTGCCGCCGGCATCGAAAAACAGGTCGTTCACACCCTTGAAGCCTTCGCTGCGGTGGTGAGTCAGAAACGGCGTGATGACGCCGCTGGCAGGATCCAGGGTCAGGATGCCGTGCTTGTAGTCGGCAATGAAAATACGCCCGTCGCGATGGATCTTCAGGCCGTTGGGCCAGCCGTCGTATTGCACCACCAGCGTCCAGTGGCCGTGCGGGTCGATGCGGAAAATTCGGCCGTAAGGGATGTCCGTGACATAGAGATTGCCCTGCAGATCGAAGGACGGCCCTTCGAGGAAGCTTTTCACCCGCTGGCCGGGCTTGTTGGCGCGCACCCAGTCGGAGTCTCCGTCCTTCCAGAAAACCTGCGGCAATGTGCTGAAAACGCGAGTGGGCAAATCACGAGGCGGGGCATACAGGCTCACAGGATTAACTCCTACGGGGCGGGCAAGGCACCTCCCAAAAGGGTTGAGCCTTGCTGCGTTGTTGTTTTTGTTCTGTTAGATAGAACGCTGTACTTTCTAATAGAACAAATGTCGAGGTTATTTTTGAGACTGTCAACCCTGTCTTTTGCCGGGTCGGACCCAGGCGATGGATTCGCTCTGCCGATGACTCACCAGATTCCAATAAAAATCGCGGACTGCTTTTCGGACGTTGACAGCGAAAATCAACGCGCTCATTATTTATTTCAGAACACCGTTCTATCAGATAGAACAATTATGGATTGACCTTCAAAGGCCCGGTGATGACCCCTAATAAAAACATCGACATTCTGATCAGTGAGGTAGGCCCGCGTGACGGCCTGCAAAGCGTCGCCGCGACGATGCCCACCGCCCTCAAACTGCAGTGGCTGACGGCCCTGGCCGACGCTGGCCTCCAGGAAATCGAGATTGGTTCCTTTGTGTCTCCCAAGCTGTTGCCGCAGATGGCCGATGCCGCGCAGTTAGTGACGCATATGCGTCAACGCCCGGACGTATTCGTCACTGCACTGGTGCCGAACCTCAAGGGCGCGCAGGCGGCCTTCGACGCCGGCGTGCAGAAAATCACGCTGCCCATCTCCGTCAGCGAGCCGCATTCCCTGGCCAATATCCGCAAAACCCATCAACAGGTGTTTGAGGAGGTCCGCCAGGTCATTGCCTTGCGTAACGAACACTTCCCGCAGGTGCAAGTGGAGGCCGGTTTGTCGACGGTATTCGGTTGTACGATCCAGGGCGAAGTGCCTGAAGACGACGTGATTCGCATGGCGCTGCACATGGCCGAGCTCGGCGTGGATGAGGTCGGTCTGGCGGACACCGTCGGCTACGCCAACCCGGCCCAGGTGCGCCGGGCGTTTATCCGCTTGCGCAGCGAAATCGGCGCGAGGGCCGGCAGTGCGCATTTCCACAACACCCGCGGCCAGGGGCTGGCGAATGTGCTGGCGGCGCTGGACGTCGGCGTGACCACGTTCGACGCCTCCCAGGGCGGGATTGGCGGCTGTCCTTATGCGCCGGGCGCGTCGGGCAATATCGTGACCGAAGACCTGGTTTACCTGCTCGAATCCATGGGCCTGCGTACCGGTGTCGATATCGACAAGCTGGTGGCAGCACGTGAGTGGCTGCAAAAAGGCCTGCCTGGCGAGCCGCTTTACGGGTTCATTCCGGACGCCGGCGTGGGCAAGAACTTTCACTACGCAGGGGCCGCACGATGAGCACGCAGAATCAAAAGATCCAGGCGCTGCCGTTGGCCGGCATTCGGGTGGTCGAGTTTGTGCACATGGTCATGGGCCCGACCTGCGGGCTGGTGCTGGCTGATCTCGGCGCGGAAGTGATCAAGGTCGAACCGACGCCGGCCGGCGACAACACCCGGCGCTTGACCGGCTCGGGCGCCGGTTACTGGATGACCTACAACCGCAACAAGAAAAGCTTCGCCGTCGACATCAAGACCGAGGAAGGTATGGCGGCGGTGCGCAAGTTGATCGAAAGCGCTGACGTGGTCACCGAGAACTTTCGTCCCGGTGCCATGGAAAAGCTCGGCCTGGGCTTCGAGCAGGTCAAGGCGATCAAGCCCGACATTATCTACAGCTCCATGAAAGGTTTTCTGCCGGGCCCCTACGAACACCGCACCGCGCTGGATGAAGTGGTGCAGATGATGTCCGGGCTGGCGTACATGACCGGTCCCGAAGGCCGCCCGCTGCGCGCCGGTGCGTCGGTGAACGATGTGATGGGCGGCATGTTCAGCGCCATCTCGATCCTGGCCGCGCTGTGGCAACGCAAGGCGACCGGGGAGGGCCAGTTTGTACAGACCGGGCTGTTCGAGAATTCTGCGTTCCTGATTGGCCAACACATGATGCAGATGGCGACCACCGGCCAGCCGGCGGCGCCGATGCCCAGCCGTCTTTCTGCGTGGGCGATCTACGACGTGTTCAACACCCGCGATGACGAGCAAGTGTTCATGGGGGTGGTGAGTGACAGCCAGTGGCTGAGCTTCTGCCAGGCGTTTGGGTTTGAACAGTTGGGCAGTGACCCCGAGCTGGCGCGCAACACCCAGCGTGTGCACGCCCGCTCGAAAATCCTGCCGTTGGTGCGGGAACGGCTGGCCACGCTGCCCAAGCAGCAAATCATGGACATGTGCGAGCAGGCCGGCTTGCCGTTCTCGCCGATCCAGCGGCCCCAGGATCTGTTTGACGATGTGCACCTGAATGCCTCCGGTGGCCTGGCGCATCTGACGCTGGATAACGGCGAGGAAGTGAAGGTGCCCATGCTGCCGTTTGAAATGAATGGCCGGCGTTTCGATACGCGTCTGAACGTGCCGCAACTGGGTAGCCATTCGCAGGCGTTACTCGAAGAACTGGGTTATGCCGCCAGGGATGTCGACGCCTTGCGTGCACGTGGCGTGGTCCGCTAGGCCCTTTTGTCGCCATTCCAATAACAATAATGTCGAGGAAACCCGTCATGGCAATTGTCACGACACCTGCATCAGGCACCCCAGCCATCACCGCCGTCGTGCTGGATGCAGAGCAGACCCGCGTCCTGCACAAGGCCGCCTGGCGCCTGATCCCGCTGCTCGCCCTGGCTTACTTTTTCAACTACCTGGACCGCACCAGCGTCGGCTACGCCGCGTTGCAAATGACCGAGCAACTGGGTTTGACCGCCACGCAATTCGGCCTGGGGGCGGGGATCATGTTCGTCGGCTATTGCCTGTGTGAGGTGCCGAGCAACCTGGCGATGTACCGCTTTGGCGCCCGGCGCTGGATGGCACGCATCATGATTACCTGGGGGATTGCGGCGGCGGCCACGGCCTGGGTGGTTGGCCCTTACAGTTTCTACGCCATGCGCCTGGTGCTGGGTGTGGCCGAGGCCGGATTCTTTCCCGGGGTGATCTTTTTCCTGACCCTGTGGTTTCCGGCGCAGTACCGCACCCGGGTGCTGGCGTGGTTTACCGCCGCCACGCCGATTTCGTTCCTGGTGGGTGGGCCGTTGTCGGTGTGGCTCCTGCAAATGCATGGCATCTGGGGGCTGGCGGGGTGGCAATGGATGTTTCTGATCGAGGGCATCCCGGCGTGTATCCTCGGCCTGATCACCCTGAAGGTGTTGACCAACCAGCCTTCCGAGGCCAAATGGTTGTCGGCGCAGGAACGTGCCGTGCTCACCGGCTTGCTGGCTGAAGAGCAGAGCCAGGGCCAACACCGCCACGGCTTCAAGGCGGCCTTGAAAGACCCGCGGGTGTGGATCCTCAGCTCAATCACCTTCAGTTTTACCCTGGGCTCCTACGGCATCGGCATCTGGTTGCCGCAGATGCTCAAGGGCCATGGTGTCGAAATCAGCATGATCGGTTGGGTGGCGGCAATTCCCTACTTTTTTGCAACCATTGGCCTGTTGGTGTGGGCAAAACACGTGGACCGCACCGGCAAGGGGATTCTCAACCTGACCCTGGCCATGCTGCTGGCCGGCCTGGCGTTGTTGGTCGCCTTGCAGATGGACACACTGGTCGCCGCCTTGGCCGGGATCACCCTGGCGCTGGTGGGGACGATCGCCGGCAAGACCATTTTCTACACCTTGCCCGGCAAGTTCCTGCGTGGCCAGGCCGCTGCCGGCGGCATCGCCCTGATCAACTCGATTGGGGCCTTTGGCGGCTTTGTCGGGCCGTACCTGATGGGGTTTCTCAAGGACTACACCGGCTCGTTCACGGCGGGCTTGATGGTGATGGGGTGCATCATGTTTGTCGCGGCGGCGATGGTGGTGTCGCTGCGGCTTTTCCTGCGGGAAGCATAATGCGGTGGCTGCACCCCGGCGCAAAAGGGTATGTTACGGCGACTGAACGTGTCTGGCGCGACCGGGACGGCAATGATGCTGCCGCTCGCGCCGGCGATGAATACCCAACGAGTGGCCATGAGTACCGAACCCAACAACAGTCTTGCTGATCAAGCCGGCAGTCCGGAAGGCGGCGTTGCTGCAGTAGACCGCGCGTTTTCCATTCTCGCGGCCTTCAATATCGATCAGGAGAGCTTGAGCCTGGCGGAGATCGCACGGCGCACCGGCTTGTATAAAAGCACCATCCTGCGCCTGATCACCTCGCTGGAAAAAGCCGGCTTCGTGCGGCGCTTGAGTGACGGCCAATACGCGGTCGGGCCTGAACCGCTGCGCCTGTCCCAGCTGTATCAAGCGTCGTTCCGCTTGCGAGATGTGATCCTGCCGCTGCTGGAGTCCATCACCGAAGAGAGCGGCGAGACGTCGTCTTTCTACGTCTATGAAAACGGCAGCCGGGTGGTGTTGTTCCGTGTCGAACCCAAGCGCGCGGTGCGGGTTTCGGTGCTGGAAGGCGCGCGGTTCCCGCTGCATGCCGGGGCTTCCGGCAAGGTCCTGCGTGCGTTCTCGCGCCAGGGGGACGCCACACTGCCGCAGGAGCGTGAGCGCTGCTGGGCCTGCTCGTTTGGCGAGCGCGACCCGGAAACCACCGCCGTCTCCGTTCCCGTGTTTGCAATGGGCGGTGAGCTTAAAGGTGCGCTGACGCTGTCGGGGCCTTCCGACCGGTTGCTCAAAGAACACGTCCCTCACGCGGCGTCGATCCTGCTGCGCAACGCAGCAATCGCCACCAGCGCGTTGGGCGGCAACAATACCGAACTGCGAGCAGCCCTGGAAAAACTCAACCCTTGAGGGGTTGGCGCTTCTGTCGGGTGATCTGGAATTCAACACAGGACGATCAAGATGGACGTGGCAATGGAACTGTCGTTTGAGGTAACCGAGCAAGAGCGCCAGGCCATCCTCCAGCCGCTGAGGGCCTACAACATCAGCCAATGCGGCGAGAACCCGTTTGAAACCTTCGGGTTGTTGCTGCGTGATCCCGTCCGCCAGGACGTGGTGGGCGGTCTCTACGGGAAAATCTCTTATGGCTGGATGTTCGTTGAACTGTTGAGCGTGCCTGAATCGATGCGCACTCAAGGCACCGGTTCAAAGCTGATGCAGGCGGCCGAGGACCTGGCGCGGGAGAAAAAGTGCACCGGGATCTGGCTGGATACCTTCAGCTTCCAGGCTCCCGGGTTCTATCGAAAACTGGGCTTCAGCGAGTTCGGGCATATCGCCGACTACCCGCCTGGGCACGCGCGTCACTTTTTCCAGAAGCACCTGGCCTGAGGGCTAGCGGGTCACCGACCGCCAGGTCACCAGGCCGTCCAAGCCCTGATCGGACTTCAAATACCTGAGCACATTCTGCGCCTGGGCCTTTTCTTCAAACGGGCCTACAAACGCGTGAGGCGGTTCATCGAGAACGGTGGGCACATCGAGCTCTTTCAGTTGCGCCACCAGCAGGCCAAACCCTTCATCGGTATCGGCGGTGATACGCACGACCCAGCCGCTGCGGTCTTTCAGGGCGATGGGTTGCACCTCGGCGCCACAGTGTTTGCATTGGGCAGCGGCGGCGTTGATGGGGTTTGTGCAGGCAGGGCAGGGCCGCAGGTCTTCGTGCACCAAAGCGTCAACACCGGTCTTGGGAATGCGTGGCAGCAGCAGGAGGACAATCAGCGGGACCACGGGCACGAATACGGCTATCGCAAACCATCTTGGGCCTGATCGGCCGCGCTGACTGGCCACGTAGGCGGTCACAATGGCGAGTGCCAGCAACAGGGCAGGGTAGATGCTCATTTATTCGTCCTTGTATTTATTTTGCGAGCGCAATGCCGACGCTGGGCCGGTATGGCCCGCGTCGGCACCCGCAGCGCTGACGACAGGGATACCCGCCAGGGGGTTACTGCGCCTTGGCGTTCTTGATATCCGCGATTACTTGTTTGGCAATCGCCTGGACCTGCTTCTGGGTCATGGCCGACGCCACGCCTTCCCAGGCCGACGACTCGGTTTCATAGGTGCGCGCGCCCAGCGGTGCGCCGGATTTCAAGTCGGAAAAATCGGCTTTCGAGAAGACCCAGGCGTTGCCCACCAGCGCACCGGCGGCGTAGCGGGTGCCCGCGGTCAGGTAGCGGAACTTGCTGACGTTGATGGTGATGCCCACGCCGTCGGCACTGCCGGTGTTGATGGTTGGCGTTTCCTTGAGGCTATAACCGGCCTGCTGCGCTTCGGTTTGCAGGGCCGCGCCCCATTGTTGCTTGAGCAGTGGCCAGTCCTGGTTTTGCTCGACCGTGGTGTTGCCTTTAAAGCTCACCACCAGGTTTTGTTTGGCCGATTCCGGAATGGCCAGCGCGTCTGTACCGCCGCTCTTTACCTTGGCTGCGCAACCACCCAGCATCGAAAGGGCGACAGCAAAAGACAGGGCATACAAGGCCTTGGAGGTTTTCATTGAATTTCCGTATCCACAGATTAAGAGAGAGGGGAAGCCACCGCATCGGATGGGGGCGCTACGATGCTTGAACACCCCGCTCCATAGCAAGCAGCTATGCCTCCCGCCCCGGAAAAAACAGCTCAAAGCACGTTATGCCGTCTTCACTGCTCACGCTGTATCGGCCGTTATGCAGCTGCATGATGGTCGCGACAATCGACAACCCCAATCCATTGGAATGGGCCGAGCGCTCCCGGGACTCATCCACGCGATAAAACCGCTCGAACAATCGGGGCAAGTGCTCGGCCGGGATGGTCGTACCGTGATTGGTCACGGTCAGGCTGATGCCCTCGGCGCTGGGCGTGGCCTGGATCAATAGTTCAGAACCTGGCGCGCCGTATTTGATGGCGTTGGCACACAGGTTGGCCAGGGCGCGGCGCAGCAGCATCGGTTCGGCCCAGATCACACCGGCACCCTGGGGAGGATGCTGATGTCGACATCGCCCGCCAGCCCTTCGAAGTAGTCGGCCATGCGTTCCACTTCGTCGGCCGCGTCCAGTTCCTGGCGTTGGCGCAGGGCGCTGGCAGGGTCGGTGCGGGCCAGGAACAGCATGTTGTCGAGCATGCGCGCCAGGCGTTCGAGTTCTTCGACGTTGGAGGCCAGCAGTTGCTGGTAGGCCTCGACGCTGCGGTGTTGCTGCAACGCCACCTGGGTTTCCCCAGCAAATTGTTGATCGGCGTGCGCAGTTCGTGGGCCATGTCGGTGGAGACCTGGCCCAATTGCACAAAGCCCTTCGCCAGGCGTTCGAGCATGGTGTTGAACGAATCAATCATCGGCAGCAGCTCTTTCGGCGCGCCGTGGCTGTCGAGGCGTGCGGCGAGGTTGCCGACGCCAATGCCCTGGGCATGCACCGCCAGGCGCCGCAATGGCAGCAAGCCGCGATGCACCATCAGGTAGCCGACCACCGCCAGTACCAACGCCGCGATGCTGGCGAGGATATACACACTCAGCCGATAGCTGGCGAGCACGGCGGTGCGCTCGGTCATCAGTCGCCCGGTGGTGACTTGCAGGCTGCCCAGGTCGCCCGAGTCGATGGTGGCGGCCAGGGTGGAGAAGGGCACGCCATTCACGCCCGGCAAGTGCTGCACGTCGGCGAATTCCAGGGTGTGGTCCCGGGGCACCGGTGCAACGTCGGGCATGTCGATATTGCCGGGGTTCACTTCCAGCAATGGCTTCTGCCCGGGCGCGGCGATGCTCAGCACGGATTCGCGGTTGCCCAGCATGTTCTGGAACAGCTCCGGCTTGGTCTTGATCAGGTCCAGGGTGTTGCTGTCGTTCAGCAGGTTGCGCAGTTGGTCGACGCGGTAGATCAGAGCGGCGTCGTCCCGGTGGATCAGTTCGCGCTCAAGCTCGCGGTACAGCGCCACGCCGAGGGTGGCCAGCAGGGCAAACGCCAGCAAGGCGAAGATCAGCGCCAGGCGCAGGGTCAGGGAGTAATGCCGGGGCTTGCTCATGGTTGGGTATCGAAGCGGTAGCCGATGCCGCGCACGCTGTGGATCAGCTTGAGCTGGAACGGGTCGTCGATTTTCAGGCGCAGGCGGCGCACGGCCACGTCGACCACGTTGGTGTCGCTGTCGAAGTTCATGTCCCACACCCGCGAGGCGATCAGCGAGCGCGACAGTACCTGGTCCTGGTGGGTGGCAAACAAGTGCAACAAGGCGAACTCCTTGTTGGTCAGGGTGATGCGCACTCCGCCGCGGGTGACGCGGCGTTTGAGCACGTCGATCTGCAGGTCGGCGATCTGCAGTTGTTCTTCTTCCCGGCTTGGCCCGCGCCGGGTCAGGGTGCGCAGGCGCGCCACCAGTTCGGCGAAGGAAAACGGCTTGATCAGGTAATCATCGGCGCCCAGTTCCAGACCCTTGATGCGGTCGGCAATGTCGTCCCGGGCGGTGAGGAACAGCACGGGTGTATCGGCTTCCTTGCGCAGGCGACGCAGCACTTCCCAGCCGTCCATCTTCGGCATCATCACGTCCAGCACGATCACGTCGAACGGGGTTTCGAGGGCCAGGTGCAAACCGTCCACGCCGTCGCGGGCGAGGCTCACGGAGTAGCCCAGTTCCTGCAGGCCGTTAAGCAGGTAGTTGCCCGCCTTGGGCTCGTCTTCGACTACGAGGATATTCATGGGGTTTGCCCTGGTGATGTGCAGGTCTTTGGTGGCGCAAGTGTAGCCCGATCAATTGTCATTGGGGCAGCCGATGCCTTGTACCTGGTAGTCCAGCACGTGTTCGCGGCCCTGGCTGTCCAGGTAGTCGAGGCGGGCGGGGACGATGCCGCACTGGCCGTAGGTGTCAGTGCTGGACAGCACCTTGGCCACGTCCATGTGCATGAAGAAGCCGGGGGTGTCGTGGATCACCGAGGTAGCCGTGGTGGTGCCGGCAAAGGCCGAACCGGTGGCGAGGAGGGCAGCAAAGCCGAGGATAAACAGTTTCATGGCGGTATCTCTCTTTAAGGGTTGGCTGCCGGTCTTCGGCAGTGAGTTCACAGTAACCAGGCGACACAAACAGCCAACCAACAGGATGATGACAAGGTTGTAATGAAGGGCTTAAGGCTGGCGGCCGGAGGCTTCGAGGATCAGGTCGGTGATTTCCTTGGCGTGGGAAACCAGCGACAAGTGGCTCGACGGCACCTCGATGGTGGTGGCGTTCATGCGCTTGGCCAGGAAGCGCTCCAGGTCCGGGTTGATGGTCTGGTCGTTGCTGGACACCGCATACCAGGACGGCTTGGTGTGCCACGCGGCGTTGACGGTGCGGCCGCTGAACAGGGTCTTGGCGATCGGTTGTTGTACGGCGTACAGCTCCATGGCCTTGGCGCGGGGCACGTCGGCGGCGAAGTACTTGAGGAAGGCATCCTGGTTCAGGGTCAGGTAGCCGTCGTGTTCCACTACACCGGCGCGCACGGGTGTGGTCGGGTACTTGGCGGACAGCGCGACGAAGTCTTCGTTGGCGTCCGGGGCGCGGGCGGCGACGTACACCAGGGAGCTGACCTTCGGATTGACCCCGGCGTCGCTGACCACGGTACCGGCGTAGGAGTGGCCCACCAGCACGGTAGGGCCGTCTTGCTGATCGAGTACGCGGTTGGTGGCGGCGACGTCATCTGCCACCGAGGTCAGCGGGTTTTGCACGGCGGTGACATGCAAACCGGCGGCCTGCAGGCGGGTGATCACTTCGGACCAGCTGGAACCGTCAGCCCAGGAACCGTGTACCAGGACCACGTTATTGGCTTTCACCGGTGCAATCGGGCCGGCCACGGCGGCGCCGGTGCCCAGCATCAACAGGCTGGCGGCGATCAGGCAGAGTTTGCTTGCAGGTTTCATGGGGCGGGCTCGCTTCATTGTCAGTGGGAAGTTGAGTCACCCGCTGTGGGTGACTGACGACTTCACTGTATGAAGTGAGGGTGCTGGCAACACTGACAGCTTAATGACAAGTTTGTAATGCAATGGGCAGCCTGGAGGCTGCCCGGATTCAATGTGGGGCAGTGATGCATTACACCGTGCGGGCTTCTCGTACGCGTTCGGCGCCACCTTCCGCCAGGCCGAGTTCATGCAGGCGATCAGCACCGCCTTCAGCGACCCGGTTTTGTTGCAGGCGATCTGCTCCGCCCTCGACGAGCAGGTGTGATGGTTGGCTCTTGACCACGGCGGCATGAGAGTTGGCTGACGCCACGGATGCCAGCCCGAGCCCTGCGACTACAGCCAGGCCGAATACCAGGGACGACGCTTTCGAGAAATTGAACATGGTGGTGCTCCTGCGAGTGAGTCAGCCGGATTGGCTGGTGGCTGTAGTTAATCGCCGGGGTGTATCCGCCATGTGTGCCCGTGCGGGGTGAAATGCGGGTTCGCGTATCCGGGGAGGGTTTCCATACAGTCCGATACAAAACCACGGGAAGGTTTACAGCGTTTGGGCTGATCCGTAGATTGCACCAGGCACGTGATTCGTCAGCACCCAAGACCGGGTGACGAAAGCAAGAGGAAGCCGAGCAGTGTCCACCCGCGATTCAGCTGTATTCGCCAACCGTTACCGCGCCTTCCTGTTCGATATGGACGGCACACTCCTGAACTCCATTGCCGCCGCCGAGCGCGTCTGGGCCACCTGGGCTGAACGCCATGGGCTGGATGTCGCGGCGTTCCTGAAGACCATCCATGGCGCCCGGGCCATCGATACCATCACCCGCCAGGCGTTGCCCGGTGTGGATGCACAGGCTGAGGCGCAGTGGATTACCGAGGCTGAACTCGACGATGTGGAAGGGGTGGTGGCCATTGCCGGCGCGGTGGCGTTTCTCAACACGCTGCCCGGCGACCAGTGGGCGCTGGTCACCTCTGCGCCCAAGGCGCTGGCCCTGCGTCGCATGCAGGCCGCCGGCATCAACCCGCCGGCGGTGTTGGTAACGGCGGAGGATGTCGCCAGCGGCAAGCCGGATCCGGCGTGTTATGTGCTCGGTGCGCAACGGCTGGGCGTGCCGGTACAGGACTGCCTGGTGTTTGAAGATGCCAGCGTCGGGATTCGCGCCGGTGAGGCGGCGGGTGCCGATGTGATGGTGGTGACGTCTACACACCTGACGCCCATGGTCACAGAGCACCCGTCGATTGCTGGGTACGAGCATCTGCAGGTTCGGCGGGATGAAGCCGGGCTGCTGCACCTGCAGCGCCTGCCGTGAAAAAAGCCGATCCGGTTAAGCGGATCGGCCTTCTTCGTAAACGGAGGATTCAGCAGGGGGATTGTCATCAGCCAGTGTCTGGAGGCGGGCACCCTTGATCCCCTGCCGAGACAACACCATTTCCTTGAGAATTTCGCTGGCGAGTTTGGCGATCGCTTCCGGCCCTCGATGGTGCGCCCGGACGATGCCGGTTATCGCAAAGTGATCAGCTTCAGGGCCGCTGAGGATCGCGGAGAGCGTGCCGTCGGCATGCAGGGTGCAGACGATTTTGTAGCTCGGCAGGCGCGCTGCCAGTGCCGCTTCGATTTCGGTTTTACTCAGAGTGTCCATCCGCGCTACAACCTTTCACTGACCGTGCATGCCCTAGCATAGGTTGTGGTGCGCGGCTGTAAATACCGGCGATCTGATAGCGGTTCAACGGGGCTTCAACAGTGTCCTGCCTGGGGTCAGGAGGACGCTTTCCGGCGTTCGCGGCGAGGAGCACGCCGGCACAGTTTTCGATGAATGGTGGCCTGGATCGGCTTGAGACAAAAGAAAAACAAGTACGCACCCAGGAGCAGCGCAAGGTCCAGCTTGGAGTGGGCTTTGCCGGTGCCTTCGAACTCAAAGCGCAAGCAATACTCCAGCCCCGCAAAGACCAGGCCGATCAACGCGGCGATCATCCAGGACCGGGATAAGTACGGCTGTTTGCCAGGTCGCCTCATCAACGTGCTCCTGAGCGCGTCGCAGACTGTAGCGGGGCTGTAACAGGATTCGGCCCTCGAATATTCGACAAGTTCCTGTTGTGCGCGAGTTGTTTCATGCACAGAAGGCAGCCTGCGGCTATTACTGAGAAGTGTTCCTGCCATGTGTTAAACAAAAAGGAGTACGCCTTATGTTCGTTCAGTGGTTCCTCGCTGCAACCCATTTACTGGCATTCGCCCTGGCATTGTCGGCAGTGCTTGCCCGGGGCAAGGCCTTGCGCAGTGTTTCGGATATTGACCCCTCAACCCTGCGCGGGGTGTTGATCGCGGACAACATCTGGGGAATCAGCGCTCTGGTGTTGCTGGTAACCGGTGGCCTGCGGGCCTTTGGCGGCTACGAAAAGGGCAGTGATTATTACCTGCACCAGCCGTTGTTTCACGTGAAGATGACGCTGCTGGTATTAATTTTGTTATTGGAACTCGCGCCGATGATCCGCTTTATCAAATGGCGTATTGGCTTGGTTCGGGGCACGCGTCTGGATCTGCACCAGGCCGGTCTTTTTGCACGCATCAGCCACCTGCAGGCGCTGCTGGTTGTGCTGATGATGATTGCGGCGACGGGTATGGCGCGCGGCGTCGGCCTGGGGTGACGCTAGCCTGGCGCTGGGATAAGGGAATAGGACGCGCTGGCCGCGGAAAGCCGCGAGCAGGCCAAAGAGGTTTTCGCCAGCCGTTACAGTGAACGAAAGGGCTGGCTACTGGAGGCGCTTCAAGGTGTCTGGTTTTTATCCGGAGCCGTCAGGCCCGCCTGGATACGTTGGTAGATCTCCTCGCGATGCACGGCAACGTCCTTTGGAGCATTGATGCCGATTCTTACTTGCTGGCCGCTAACGCCCAGAATGGTGATCGTAATGTCATCACCGATGTTTATGCTTTCACCGACTTTGCGGGTGAGTATCAGCATGGACTTCTCCTTGATTGCTTTGAAAGGCACATGTTCAGACAGGGCAGATGTCGGATGTGTGTAGCTTACTGCGAAGCGCTTCCCTGTGGCTGCCTCTTTTAGGACGCATAGAGGCAGCATTAATTCCCATGACGCCATCATACAGGTCTGCGATACATCATTCGCATTGTTTAAGCCAACGTTTATGACGGCCAGAATAGACAGTGAATGATAAAGTCGCCTCTTTGATCCTCTAAGGAGCAGGGTAGTGCGTAAAGTAGCGATGGCAATTGCGGTGTTGGCATTGGCCGGTTGCGGTGAAGGCAAAAACGTCGATGCTCCCAAGGCCAGGCCCGCCGTTGCCGAGGCCCCCGCTCAGGGCCAACCTGCGGTCGGTGCGATCGCCTCCCAGGAGTGGGATGTATGGGTGGGACCGCCGGATCACAAGCTCCAGGCGATGACTGACCTGACCGCGTGGTTGCTCGAGCACGGTTTCAGTTTCTATCTGGTGAAGGAAGACGGTAAGGACCAGGTACTGCTGGGGCCTTTCAGCACCAAGGCCGAGGCTGAAGCGAAGCAGGCGCAGTTGACCCAGAAGCTGGTCACCGCGAAGAAAAATGACACGGTATCCGAGGTCATCGAACACAAGGTTGCACAGTAAGATACCGGCCAGCGGGAGGCAGTAGCACTCCCGCTTTTTTATTCAGCCGCAGGCTTTCAAGTTCACCGGGCCGACAAACTCATTGCCGCGGCCCATCACGCACGCCACGGTTTGATTGCGCTGGCGCTCCCAGGGTTGTACCGGGTAAGTCTTGTTCCAGGCTTCGTAGAGTTGGCGATCCTGTTTTGACAGCCGCAGGCCATACTGCTTGCTCATATAGAAGTACGTGCGGGCGATCATCCCGCGAATGGACGGGCGGGGCATGACCTTCTTGGCCTTGAAGTCCACCTGGGTCAGGCACGAGCCATATTGCCCGCTCTGCACCGGCAGCCAGCCAAAACTGAAGTTATTACGGTCGCCATTGACCTCACCGATGCTCGGCACCAGGTTATGCAGGTCCGCCTCGGCGCGCTTGTATACCGCGTCCTTGCGGGTGCAATTCTTGCGCCCGCCGTCCTGCCAGCACTGGCGCTGATGGCCGATCTGCCAGGCAGGAACAATGTGCTCCCACTCGATACGCGCTGCCCGGTTGGCGTTCTTGCGCGGGATATAGCCGCAGGCTTTCAGGTCCACCCGGTTACCGGTGTATTTGCAGCCGCAGTAAAACTCCGTGGATTGCGGCTCGTATAGCTTCCAGGCGATTTTCTTGGCTTCACTGAAGGTTCTGGGGGCTTGCGCGTGAGCGGTAACAGCAAAAAACACAAACAAAACACTGATAAAACGGACACTCATTGACTCAATCTTCCTTCGGCACAACCCAGAAAATCTGCACGCCACCGTCATCGCGATAGGCGAGGGTGACGTTATCGTTTTCTGCAATTTCCTCCAGTAGTCGTGCCCACTCGTCTTCCGGTTCCTCCGGCAGACGAAAAATCAACGCCGCCTTGTTTTTTTGAGCGTTGGTGGAATTGATGATTTTCTGCACGCGAACGGCCAGGCGTTGGTAGGCGTCGGGAGCTGTGGGTGCTGCGGAAGAGGGCTTTGCCACGGAGCATTCCTTATTGGGCTGTACGTGCATACAGTATTTAACTGTGGGCAATTTCGCAACTGCTTAAAATTCAAGAAGTTCTTCTGACAGTGATTTTGCTGGTTTGGTGTAGGAGGGCTTTGTTTTTCAAGGACTTTTTGCGCGGGGGGGTAAAGCGGGGGAGGCTGGACCCGCTCGCGGTGAGCCACGAGCGGGATGGCCTAACCGTTACCGGTCAGGCCTGGGAGCGATCAATATTCCCAGAACATCCGTTGCAGCTCTTTGCTGTCCTGGGTCTTGGTCAGTGCGACCATTGCCAGGATGCGGGCTTTCTGCGGGTTCAGGTCGTGAGCAACCACCCAGTCGTATTTGTCGTCTGGTTGTTCGGCGTTACGCAGAACGAAACCGCCAGCATTCACGTGGGAAGAACGAATGATCTGCACGCCTTGCTTGCGCAGTTCCTGCAGGGCTGGCACCACCTTGGACGACACCGAACCATTGCCGGTACCGGCGTGGATGATGGCTTTCGCGCCGGCCTGTGCCAGGGCTTTGTAAGCGGTGTCGCTTACGTTGCCGTAGGAGTAGGCGATTTCGACGTCCGGCAGACTTTTGATGGTCTTGATGTCGAATTCCGAGTTCATGGTGTGGCGCTTGGCTGGCAGGCGGAACCAGTAGGATTTGCCTTCAACCACCATGCCCAGCGGGCCCCACGGGCTCTTGAACGCTTCAGTCTTGATGTTGATCATCTTGCTGACATCGCGACCCGACTGGATCTCGTCATTCATGGTCACCAGTACGCCTTTGCCGCGAGCGTCTTTGCTGCCGGCTACGGCAACGGCGTTGTACAGGTTGAGCATGCCGTCAGCCGACATGGCGGTGCCTGGGCGCATCGAGCCGACCACGACGATTGGCTTGTCGGTCTTTTCCACCAGGTTGAGGAAGTAGGCGGTCTCTTCCAGGGTGTCGGTGCCGTGGGTGATCACGATGCCATCGACGTCCTTGCTGTCGGCCAGCTCCGCAACGCGGCGACCCAGTTGCAGCAGGTTTTCATTGGTGATGCTTTCGGAGGCAATTTGCAACACTTGCTCGCCGCGAACATTAGCGATCTGGCTAAGCTCAGGAACGCCGGCAATCAGTTGTTCGATGCCGACTTTGGCGGCCTGGTAGGTCGCACTGTTGGCCGCGCTGGCGCCAGCGCCGGCGATGGTGCCACCGGTGGCGAGGATCACCACGTTGGACAGTTTTTGCTGGGTTTCAGCTTCTTTTGCCTGAGCGGCAACAGGGAACAACAGCAGGAGGGCTAACGCGCCCGGGACGAAAGTTTTCAACGCAGATTTCATTATTCTTCTCTCTAGTTTTTGATGAGTGCTGATGCAGGTTCATCTAGAAACACCCGGGCGGTTCTGAACGCCACGAGGTGCTGAGTAAGAGCAGGATTTGTACCAGCGGTATTTTGTTATTCAATAGAATTTAACTTATTGATTTATATCTATTTATATTTGATTTTCAGATGTGGGTTTCCGCTTCGTGTCCGGCTTTCCGAACAAAGCGGCGGGTTGGTGTTCGGTTGTCCGAAAGGGATGACGGAAAAGTGATGGAGTAATACGTGGCAGGCACACCGCGACCTGTCGTTTCAGAGAACGATCAAATGGCGTCGATGTTTAATGAGGGCAGCCAATGGCCGCGAGGGCAGGGCGTAGAGCGGATTCATGAAAAGGCTGTTTTCTCCCGTTGACAAATCTCGACAAGCTTCTCATAGTTTGACCTAACGCAAACGTTTGCGAGATGTTTCACGGGGTGCTCCTTGAGTGTCGTGAAAGCTCGTATCAGTCGCCCGGGTGGGATGACTGCCGAAGCGTTCTTCGGTGCAAGCGTTGCTCACAATAATCATAAGATCGGAGTGAACCCATGAAGCTGCCATTCGCTGGACGTCTTCTTGCTGTCGCTGTGCTTGCTGCCGCATCCGCTGCCCTGCCTCTTTCCTCTGCATTTGCCGCCGAGACCGCCGCCAAACCCAAGGTCGGCCTGGTCATGAAATCCCTCGCCAACGAATTCTTCGTCACCATGCAAGACGGTGCCAAGGAATACCAGAAGGCCCACGCCGCCGATTTCGACATGATCACCAACGGGATCAAGAACGAAACCGATACCGCTGCGCAGATCGATATCGTCAACCAGATGATCCTGTCCAAAGTTGACGCCATCGTCATTGCTCCGGCTGATTCGAAAGCCTTGGTCACCGTGCTGAAGAAGGCCTCGGACAAAGGCATCAAGATCGTCAACATCGACAACCGCCTCGACGTCGATGTGCTGAAAAGCAAATCCCTGAATATCCCGTTCGTAGGCCCGGACAACCGCAAGGGCGCACGCCTGGTGGGCGAAGAACTGGCCAAGCACCTCACCAAGGGTGATCAGGTTGGCATCATCGAAGGTGTGTCTACCACCACCAACGCCCAGCAGCGTACCGCGGGCTTCAAAGACGCGATGGACGCCGCCGGCATGAAGATCGTCTCCACCCAGTCCGGCGAGTGGGAAATCGACAAGGGCAACGCGATTGCCGCTGCGATGCTCCAGGCAAACCCGAACATCAAGGCGCTGCTGGCCGGTAACGACAACATGGCACTGGGCGCAGTCTCCGCTGTGCGTGGCGCTGGCAAGGCGGGCAAGGTGCTCGTGGTCGGCTACGACAACATCGAAGCGATCAAGCCGATGCTTCAGGATGGCCGTGTCCTGGCCACCGCCGACCAGGCCGCTGCCCAGCAAGCCGTTTTCGGTATCCAGAATGCTCTGAAGCTGGTCAAGGGTGAAAAAGTCGATGCCGTGGATGGCATGATCGAAACCCCGGTCGAACTCATCCTCAAGAAGTAATTTCCGGCAGCACAAAACAGCGTCCGCTCACCCTGAGCGGACGCCTGGAGACGTTCCTATGTCATCTTCCGCACCGAACGCTGTCCTCTCGGTCAGCGGTATCGGCAAGACCTATGCCCAGCCGGTTCTATCCGACATCACCCTGACGCTCAATCGTGGGGAAGTGTTGGCGCTTACCGGTGAGAATGGCGCGGGGAAAAGCACCCTGTCGAAGATCATCGGCGGGCTGGTCACACCGACCGACGGCCACATGCAGTTCAATGGCCAGGCCTACACGCCGGGCAGCCGGACCCAGGCAGAAGAGCAGGGCATCCGCATGGTCATGCAGGAGCTCAACCTGCTGCCGACCCTGACTGTCGCCGAAAACCTGTTCCTCGATAACCTGCCCAGCCACGGTGGCTGGATCAGCCGCAAGCAACTGCGCAAGGCTGCCATTGAAGCCATGGCTCAGGTGGGCCTGGACGCCATCGACCCGGACACGCTAGTCGGCAGCCTCGGCATCGGCCACCAACAGATGGTCGAGATTGCCCGCAACCTGATTGGCGATTGCCATGTATTGATCCTCGACGAACCCACGGCGATGTTGACTGCCCGTGAGGTCGAGATGCTGTTTGAACAAATCACCCGCCTGCAGGCCCGGGGCGTGGCGATCATCTATATTTCCCACCGGCTCGAAGAACTCGCCCGTGTCGCCCAGCGCATTGCGGTATTGCGGGACGGCAAGCTGGTGTGTGTCGAGCCGATGGCCAACTACAACAGTGAGCAACTGGTCACGCTGATGGTGGGTCGTGAGCTGGGCGAGAAAATCGACCTGGGCCCGCGCACCATCGGCGCGCCGCTGTTGACCGTAAAAGGCCTGACCCGCTCGGACAAGGTCCGCGATGTCTCGTTTGAAGTGCGTGCCGGCGAAATCTACGGCATTTCCGGCCTGATCGGTGCCGGTCGTACAGAATTGCTGCGCCTGATCTTCGGTGCCGACCTGGCCGACAGCGGCACCGTGGCCCTGGGCACGCCTGCGCAAGTCGTAAGCATTCGCTCGCCCGCCGACGCGGTCGGTCATGGCATCGCCCTGATCACCGAGGACCGTAAAGGTGAAGGCCTGCTGCTGACCCAATCCATCGGCGCCAATATTGCCTTGGGCAACATGCCGAAGGTGTCCAGCGCGGGCCTGGTGAACAGTCGTGACGAAACGGCCCTGGCCAAGCGCCAGGTCGACGCCATGCGCATCCGTAGCTCCAGCCCGGCGCAGTTGGTGTCCGAGCTGTCGGGCGGTAACCAGCAGAAGGTGGTGATTGGCCGCTGGCTGGAGCGTGACTGCGCGGTGATGCTGTTCGATGAGCCGACCCGGGGCATCGACGTCGGCGCCAAATTCGATATTTATGCCTTGCTCGGCGACCTGACCCGCCAGGGCAAGGCGCTGGTGGTGGTGTCCAGCGACCTGCGTGAGTTGATGCTGATCTGCGACCGTATCGGCGTGCTTTCCGCCGGGCGCCTGATCGAGACCTTCGAGCGCGACAGCTGGACCCAGGACGAATTGCTTGCCGCTGCTTTTGCCGGCTATCAGAAACGTGATGCGTTGCTCAACGATGCAGCGCCTAGGAATACCCCATGAAAACCACTTCCTCCCCCGCAAAACGTGGCGGCAACTTCTACGGCCTGGGTACCTACCTGGGCCTGGCCGGCGCGTTGCTGGCGATGATTGCGCTGTTCTCGTTCCTGAGCGACCACTTCCTCTCGTACGACACCTTCAGCACCCTGGCCAACCAGATTCCTGACCTGATGGTGTTGGCGGTCGGCATGACCTTTGTGCTGATCATCGGCGGCATCGACCTGTCGGTGGGCTCGGTGCTGGCCCTCGCTGCATCAGCGGTCAGCGTGGCGATTCTCGGCTGGGGCTGGAGTGTGTTGCCGGCCGCCGTGCTGGGCATGGGCTGCGCCGCGCTGGCCGGTACCATTACCGGTTCGATCACCGTGGCCTGGCGCATCCCGTCGTTCATCGTATCCCTCGGCGTGCTGGAAATGGCCCGTGGTGTGGCCTACCAGATGACTGGCTCGCGCACCGCCTATATCGGTGATTCGTTTGCCTGGCTGTCCAACCCGGTGGCCTTCGGTATTTCGCCCTCGTTCATCATCGCGTTGCTGGTGATCATCGCCGCGCAGCTTGTGCTGACGCGTACCGTGTTCGGTCGCTACCTGATCGGCATCGGTACCAACGAAGAGGCCGTGCGCCTGGCCGGGATCAATCCAAAGCCCTACAAGATTTTGGTGTTCAGCCTGATGGGCCTGTTGGCCGGCGTGGCGGCACTGTTCCAGATTTCGCGCCTGGAAGCGGCAGATCCCAACGCCGGTTCCGGCCTGGAGCTGCAAGTGATCGCTGCCGTGGTCATCGGCGGCACCAGCCTGATGGGCGGGCGTGGCTCGGTCATCAGCACGTTCTTCGGCGTACTGATTATCTCGGTATTGGCGGCAGGGCTGGCGCAGATTGGCGCCACCGAACCGACCAAACGTATCATCACCGGTGCCGTGATCGTGATCGCGGTCGTGCTGGATACGTACCGCAGCCAGCGCGCCAGTCGGCGAGCCTGAGCCATGGCAACGATCAAGGATGTGGCCGCGCTGGCGGGGATCTCCTACACCACGGTGTCCCATGTGGTGAACAAGACGCGTCCGGTCAGCGAGCCGGTACGAATCAAGGTCGAGGCGGCCATCAAGCAGCTCGACTATGTGCCCAGTGCGGTCGCACGGTCACTGAAGGCCAAGACCACCGCGACCATCGGCCTGTTGGTGCCCAACAGCCTCAACCCGTACTTTGCGGAGCTGGCCCGGGGCATCGAGGATTATTGCGAGCGTAACGGCTATTGCGTGATCCTCTGCAACTCCGATGACAATGCCGAAAAGCAGCGCAGCTACCTGCGGGTGCTGCTGGAAAAGCGCATCGACGGTTTGATCGTGACCTCGGTGGGCGGCGATGACAGCGGCCTGGCAACGGGCCTGAAAGCGGTGCGTACGCCCATGGTCATCGTCGACCGTGCACTGGACGGAATCGATGTCGACCTGGTGCGCATCGACCACGAACAGGGCGCTTACCTGGCGACCCGGCACTTGCTTGATCTGGGCCACCGCGACATTGCCTGCATTGGCGGCCCGAGCCACACCCGCGTGGCGCAGATGCGTATGGCGGGTTACTACCGAGCCCTGGCCGAAGCCAGGGTTGAGGTGTCGGCCGGGCGGGTACTGGAAAGTGATTTCACCAGCACCGGTGGCTATGCAGCTGCAGCGCAATTGCTGGCGGATAATCCCCCCAGCGCGATTTTTGCCGGCAACGACATGATCGGCTTCGGCGTATTACGCGCGGCTGCCGAGCGCAATATCCGCGTGCCCGGAGAGCTGTCGGTGATCGGCTTTGACGATATCCAGATGAGCCAGTACGTGTACCCGGCGCTGACCACGGTGGGCCAGTCGATCCTGCAGCTGGGAGAGATGGCGGCCGAGCTTTTACTGCGACGAATTGCGACACCCCAATTGCCGATCGATCAACGCATCGTGACGCCGAGTATTGTTCTGCGCGAGTCGACGGCGCCGTTGGCCGGTGTATTTGCCCAATACCGCTGAACCGAATTGATGAGTACTGATGTATGCCAGCAAAAGTAGTGGTAATAGGCAGCCTGAACATGGACCTGGTCACCCGGGCCAGCCGGCTGCCCCGCGCCGGTGAAACCCTGATCGGCCAATCATTTTCCACCGTCCCGGGCGGCAAGGGCGCGAACCAGGCGGTCGCTTCGGCGCGTCTTGGGGCCGAGGTCGCGATGGTCGGCTGTGTAGGCACCGATGCCTATGGCGTGCAATTGCGCGACGCGTTGGTGGTGGAAGGTATCGATTGCCAGTCCGTCAGCACCGTCGACGGTTCCAGCGGCGTGGCGCTGATCGTGGTGGATGACAGCAGCCAGAATGCGATCGTGATCGTCGCCGGCAGCAATGGCGAATTGACCCCGGCCAAATTACAGACATTTGACAGTGTGCTGCAGGCTGCCGACGTCATCGTCTGTCAGCTTGAGACACCGATGGACACCGTCGGCCATGCCCTCAAGCGCGGCCGCGAACTGGGCAAGACGGTGATCCTCAACCCGGCACCCGCCAGCGGTCCGTTGCCTGAGGACTGGTATGCCGCCATCGATTACCTGATTCCCAACGAAAGCGAAGCCTCGGCCTTGAGTGGTGTGGTGGTCGACTCACTGGACAGCGCCAAGGTCGCCGCCACGCGCCTGATCAAGGCCGGTGCCGGTAAAGTGATCATTACCCTCGGCTCCGAGGGTGCGTTGTTCGCCGATGGTCAAGGCTTTGAGCATCTGGTGGCGCCCAAGGTCAAGGCGGTCGATACCACAGCTGCCGGTGACACCTTCGTCGGTGGTTTTGCGGCGGCGCTGGCCAACGGCAAAAGCGAGGCCGAGGCCATTCGTTTTGGCCAGGTGGCGGCGGCGTTGTCCGTGACCCGTGCCGGTGCGCAACCCTCCATTCCTACATTGCATGACGTCCAAGGTTTTGTGCCCTCATGAAAAAGACTCCCTTGCTCAATATCGCGCTGTCGCGGGTGATTGCATCCCTTGGTCATGGCGACATTCTGGTGATCGGCGATGCCGGCCTGCCGGTGCCGCCGGGCGTCGAGTTGATCGACCTGGCGCTGACCAAAGGCATCCCGGATTTCGTCAGCACCCTGCGCATCGTGCTCAGCGAAATGCAGGTGGAAAGTCACGTGCTCGCTGAGGAAATCCTGCTCAAGCAACCGCCGGCCCTGACTGACCTCAATGCCCTGACCGAACAGGCTGCCCTCGGTGAGCGCCGCCTGGTCAGTCATGAAGAGTTCAAGCAGCTCAGCCGCAAAGCGAGGGCGGTGGTGCGCACGGGCGAGTGCCAGCCTTACTGCAATATCGCGCTGGTTTCCGGCGTAACGTTCTAGAATTTCCCAACGACAAGGAGTGCGTCATGCAACGTGGTACCCAAACCCTGCGACACCTGTTCCGGAGTGTGCTGCTTTTGTCCGTGCTAACCGCTGCAAGCGCCCACGGGGCGGAAAAAATCGACCTGATCATCGATACCGACCCCGGTGCCGACGACGTAGTGGCCTTGCTGTTCGCCATGGCTTCGCCCGATGAGCTGAAGATCCGTGCGCTGACCACCGTCGCCGGCAACGTGCGGCTGGACAAGACCTCCCGCAATGCGCGGCTGGCCCGCGAGTGGGCAGGGCGCGAAGAAATCCCGGTGTACGCCGGTGCACCAAAACCCATGCTGCGCACGCCGATCTATGCCGAAAACATCCACGGCAAGGAAGGCATCTCCGGCGTTACCGTGCATGAGCCGAAAAAAGGCCTGGCCGAAGGCAATGCCGTTGATTACCTGATCAAGACCCTCAGCAACGCCAAGCCCCACAGCATCACCATCGCCATGCTCGGCCCGCAGACCAACCTGGCGCTGGCATTGACCCAGGCACCGGAGATCACTCAAGGCATCAAGGAAGTGGTGGTGATGGGCGGCGCGCACTTCAATGGCGGCAACATTACGCCGGTGGCCGAGTTCAACCTGTTCGCGGACCCTATCGCGGCCGAGATCGTGCTCAAAAGCGGCGTCAAGCTGACTTACCTGCCGTTGGACGTGACCCACAAGGTCCTGACCAGCGACGCACGCCTGAAGCAAATCGCTGCGCTGAACAACAACGCGAGCAAGGTGGTTGGCGACATTCTCAATGAATACGTCAAGGGCGACATGGAGCACTACGGTATTCCAGGCGGCCCGGTGCATGACGCTACCGTGATTGCCTACCTGCTCAAGCCTTCGCTGTTCAGCGGCCGCGAGGTCAATGTGGTGGTGGACAGCCGTGAAGGCCCGACCTTCGGCCAGACTATCGTCGATTGGTACGACGGCCTGAAACAACCGAAGAACGCGTTCTGGGTTGAAAACGGCGATGCCCAGGGCTTCTTCGATCTGCTGACCGAACGTCTTGGCCGCCTGAAGTAAGCGGTTTACCGGTCGGCGTTCGTCGGCCGGGTCTTATTCGCGCTCGGGGTCTGGTGCCCCCATGTGATCGGCCGGGTATTTCTCGAATACCTGGCCGATAAATGCCTGCGCAGCCTGTGTCCCCATCTCCTTGACCAACAGGTCGATACCGATGATTGCCAACTCCTCCGGGCTGCCCGGGCTGTAGGAGCTCTGCCCGTGGGGCCACTTGGCTTTGATGTCGGCGTGGATCGTCACGATGGTCATGGGTGTCTCGCGAGGCTGAAAGGCGGCTGGTGCGTTTATCTGGCGTGGGGAGTTAACCATTTTGCGCGGCGTTTGGCACTGCTACTTAGGCATGAGGGGAGGGCTGTGCGACACTGTCCGCCTGTTTAATTGCCAGGGCAAACCGCGTGCAGATCGATTTGAACAACTCCGAGAACCTGACACTGGACGCTGTGCGACAGCTGCTTGCCTCCGCCAGTGACAACGTTCACACCCAATTGCGCGTCACCAAGGCCGGCATTGCCTACATCTCTTCCGGCGTGGTGGGCGGCGTTGATATCGACGGCCTGTTGTTCCGTCTGGAGACCTGGGCGGCGGGTTCCGGTTACGTCGGCAACGTCGCGGCCAGCGATGAGGTGTGGGTGATGCAGATTTTCAACGCACTCAAGCAGAACTGGCCAAATCCGCCGTTCGATTACATCGACATTTACTGAGTGCGCTCATATCTGGTGACGATTGATTCGCCAGTGTGAAGGGTCGACTCAGGCAGACTGGCCCACGGCCAATTGTGACAATTCTGAAACCAATCGGCCAAACCACGGTCGCACGATCTCTGTCCATTTTTTCTCAAAGGAGGCTTCATGCCTTGGAAGCTCGCATCATTCGGTACTTTGTTGGCTGCGCTCGCCTTGACGGGTTGCAGTACCCCGGGTACCTCTGAGCCAGCCAAAGACACTGCCGTGGCCGATGCTGGTCACAGCCGCTGTGAGGCGAAGGCTGCCGAGTTCGCAATCGGCCAGAAGGCTTCGCCGCAACTGCTGGAACAGGCCCGTAGCCGCGCCGGTGCGCAGAACGCACGCATTCTCAAGCCAGACGACATGGTCACCCTGGAATACCGCTCGGATCGCCTGAACCTCAACACCGATGACAATCTGGTGATCAACCGGGTTAACTGCGGCTGATTGCTTCAGCGCTTTTATCCAAGCCATAAAAAACCCCGTCACATGGACGGGGTTTTTTAGATCAGCGCAGAAATTACTCTGGGCGAACCTGTGCAGCTTGCATACCCTTTTGGCCTTTCTCAGCCACGAAGGAAACGGTTTGGCCTTCTTTCAGGCTTTTGAAACCGTCGCTTTCGATAGCTTTGAAGTGTACGAACAGGTCGTCACCGCCACCTTGAGGAGTGATGAAGCCGAAGCCTTTTTCATCGTTGAACCATTTAACGGTGCCGGTTTGGCGATTAGACATGGTGTATCTCCAAGAAACATATATTTTCAGTAGTGCTGTGCTGCTCAGGCCAACTGGGCACACCGAGCTATCATAGTCGAAATGTTCGGCTTGGGAGCCCCCCAAGGCATTGTTTGCTAACCAAACGCGTTGTGTTTCATGCCTTGGCTGGCTGAAAGCCCCGATCTACGGGGCTTTCAGGTGAAATATCAGCTGTTAAAAAAAGCCGTAAAAGCTGCGTAATTTGTGAGAAATGGCAGTTTTCGGGGCGTTTTTTGGCCCTTTAGCCGGTCTGGCGGGGCGTAAAAATTACTTTTTCTTCACGACCTTGCAAGACGAAATAGCGGCGACGGCCTTGTTCTTGAGCGCAGGATCCGCGTTCTGGTTGGTCATCAGCTCTTTGATCTCTGCACTGCTCAACTCGGCATTGATTTTGTCTGCGCCACATTCGCAATGGTCTTTGGCGGTTTTGGCATCAACACTTTGCTGGGCGGCTGCGCTGCAATCCTTGATGAATCCGTCCCGGGCACCGGCAGGCCAGTTCGAAGGGGCAGCGGCGTGCGCGCCAAGGGACATGAGGGTCAGGGATGCAGCGAGGGCGAAAGTCGAGGTAAAACGCATAATTAAATGCTCCTGGAGTCGTGGACGAACGGCGATTCTCGGTGTGTTTGAGGCTCGCCGTACAGTTCAAGTTCACTTTTGCCCCTAAAATCCGGGAATTTGCGTTTCGTGAAGCTGAGCCGGCGCCATGACCGTTCATCTGTGCTAGCATCTTTCGCTTGGCTATTTTCCGGCGCGCCCTTTGCCGCCTTGCCAAGGTCTTTTTTGTTTAACTCCAGTCACTCTGGTTCGATTATCGGTTGGCCGAAAGGCTCCTGCCGCTGTAAGGCAGGCGTTCATCACTGAACGGCCTGGTATTGGATCTTGTACTGGCTCATCCCAACCCACGTGACCTTTGGTAGGGGTCACCACTAGGAGAGGAGGCGCCATGCCAACTATTACTCTTCCCGACGGCAGTCAACGTTCATTCGATCATTCGGTTTCCGTAGCCGAGGTCGCCGCATCCATTGGTGCCGGCCTGGCCAAGGCCACCGTGGCCGGTAAAGTCGACGGCAAGCTGGTGGACGCCAGCGACATGATCACCGGCGATGCCAGCCTGCAAATCATTACGCCCAAGGATCAAGAGGGGCTGGAGATCATTCGCCACTCTTGCGCGCACCTGATTGGCCACGCGGTCAAGCAGCTGTACCCCACCGCGAAGATGGTCATCGGCCCGGTCATCGACGAAGGCTTCTATTACGACATCGCCTACGAGCGTCCTTTCACTCCGGACGACATGGCGGCCATCGAGCAGCGCATGCACGCGCTGATCGAGAAAGATTACGACGTCATCAAGAAAGTCACTCCGCGTGCCGAAGTGATCGACGTGTTCACTGCCCGCGGCGAAGACTACAAGCTGCGCCTGGTGGAAGACATGCCGGACGAGCAGGCCATGGGCCTGTATTACCACGAAGAATACGTCGACATGTGCCGTGGCCCGCACGTGCCGAACACGCGCTTCCTCAAGTCGTTCAAACTGACCAAGCTGTCGGGTGCCTACTGGCGCGGTGACGCTAAGAATGAACAACTGCAGCGGATCTACGGCACTGCCTGGGCTGACAAAAAGCAGCTGGCGGCCTACATCCAGCGCATCGAAGAAGCCGAAAAACGCGACCACCGCAAGATCGGCAAGCGCCTGAACCTGTTCCATCTCCAGGAAGAAGCGCCGGGCATGGTGTTCTGGCACCCGAACGGCTGGACCCTGTACCAGGTGCTTGAGCAGTACATGCGCAAGGTTCAACGCGACAACGGCTACCTGGAAATCAAGACGCCGCAAGTCGTTGACCGCAGTCTGTGGGAGAAATCCGGGCACTGGGCCAACTACGCCGACAACATGTTCACCACCCAGTCGGAAAACCGCGACTACGCCATCAAGCCGATGAACTGCCCGTGCCACGTACAGGTGTTCAACCAGGGCCTGAAGAGCTACCGCGAGTTGCCGATGCGTCTGGCCGAGTTCGGTGCCTGCCACCGTAACGAGCCGTCGGGTGCACTGCACGGCATCATGCGTGTGCGTGGCTTCACTCAGGATGACGCCCACATCTTCTGCACCGAAGAGCAGATGCAGGCTGAATCCGCTGCGTTCATCAAGCTGACCATGGACGTGTACCGCGATTTCGGCTTCACCGAAGTCGAAATGAAGCTGTCCACTCGTCCGGAAAAACGCGTCGGTTCCGACGAGCTATGGGATCGCGCCGAGTCGGCACTGGCTGCAGCGCTCGACAGTGCGGGGCTTGCGTACGACCTGCAGCCGGGCGAGGGCGCGTTCTACGGTCCGAAGATCGAGTTCTCGCTGAAAGATTGCCTTGGACGTGTCTGGCAGTGTGGTACCCTGCAGCTCGATTTTAACCTGCCGATCCGTTTGGGAGCCGAATACGTCTCCGAAGACAACAGCCGTAAACACCCGGTTATGCTGCACCGGGCGATCCTCGGCTCGTTCGAACGGTTCGTCGGGATCCTGATCGAGCACTACGAGGGTGCATTCCCTGCGTGGCTGGCTCCGACCCAGGCAGTGATCATGAATATCACTGATAAACAGGCAGATTTTGCCGCTGAAGTTGAAAAAACTCTCAATGAAAGCGGGTTTCGTGCCAAGTCCGACTTGAGAAATGAAAAGATCGGCTTTAAAATCCGCGAGCATACTTTGCTCAAGGTTCCCTATCTTTTGGTTATCGGAGATCGGGAAGTCGAGATGCAGACTGTCGCTGTGCGTACTCGTGAAGGTGCTGACCTGGGCTCGATGCCCGTCGCCCAGTTCGCTGAGTTCCTCGCGCAAGCGGTTTCCCGGCGTGGTCGCCCAGATTCGGAGTAATTATTATTAAGCGTGAAATGAGACAAGATAAACGAGCTGCACCGAAAGCCCCGATCAACGAGAATATCTCGGCACGCGAGGTTCGGTTAATTGGCGCTGACGGCGAGCAGATTGGCATCGTCTCGATTGATGAAGCGCTTCGTATTGCTGAAGAGTCCAAATTGGACCTGGTGGAAATCTCCGCCGACGCAATCCCGCCCGTTTGCCGGGTGATGGACTACGGCAAGTCGATCTTCGAAAAGAAGAAGCAGATTGCCGCGGCGAAGAAGAACCAGAAGCAGATTCAAGTAAAAGAAATCAAGTTTCGTCCAGGGACGGAGGAAGGGGATTACCAGGTAAAACTGCGCAACCTGGTACGTTTCCTGAGTGATGGGGACAGGGCCAAGGTATCCTTGCGATTCCGCGGCCGTGAGATGGCCCATCAGGAGCTGGGGATGGAACTCCTCAAGCGGGTTGAAGCTGACCTGCTCGAGTACGGTTCGGTCGAACAGCATCCTAAGATGGAAGGACGCCAGCTTATTATGGTCATCGCCCCGAAAAAGAAGAAGTAATCAATAGGGCACGGCAGGCCTTCTGATTATGTTTATCAACTGAATGCGGAGTACCGAACATGCCAAAGATGAAAACTAAAAGTGGTGCTGCTAAGCGGTTTCTGAAAACTGCTAACGGTATCAAGCACAAGCACGCTTTCAAGAGCCACATCCTGACTAAAATGTCGACCAAGCGTAAGCGTCAACTGCGCGGTAGCAGCTTGCTGCATCCGTCTGACGTGGCAAAAGTCGAGCGCATGCTGCGCCTTCGTTAATTTTAGTCAAGAATAGAGGAAGTAACTCATGGCTCGTGTAAAGCGTGGCGTCATGGCGCGTAAGCGCCACAAGAAAATTCTGAAACTTGCTAAAGGCTACTACGGCGCGCGTTCACGCGTATTCCGTGTTGCCAAGCAAGCGGTTATTAAGGCTGGCCAATACGCCTACCGTGACCGTCGTCAGAAAAAACGTCAGTTCCGCGCTCTGTGGATCGCTCGTATCAACGCCGGTGCACGTGTTAACGGTCTGTCCTACAGCCGTTTCATTGCTGGCCTGAAGAAAGCGTCCATCGAGATCGACCGTAAGGTTCTGGCTGATCTGGCAGTGAACGAAAAAGCGGCGTTTGCTGCGATTGTCGAGAAAGCTAAAGCCACCTTGGCTTAAGTACCCCCGACAGTCACCCTGGGCCGCTTTCGTGGCCCAAGGTGTTAAACGTCTTAAATAGGGGAAGAGCCTTCAAGCTCTTCCCCTATTTTGTATCTGGAGTCTGTACATGGAAAACCTGGATGCGCTGGTCTCTCAAGCACTAGAGGCTGTGCAAAGCGCAGAAGATATCAATGCCCTGGAGCAAATCCGGGTTCACTACCTTGGCAAAAAGGGTGAATTGACTCAGGTGATGAAGACCCTGGGGAATTTGCCGGCTGAAGAGCGTCCGCAAGTCGGCGCGCTGATCAACGTGGCCAAGGAGCGTGTTACAGAGGTTCTCAATGCGCGCAAGGCGTCGCTCGAGGAGGCCGATCTTGCGGCCAAACTCGCCGCCGAGTCCATTGACGTGACCCTGCCTGGCCGTGGCCAGACCTCGGGCGGTCTGCATCCGATTACCCGGACTCTGGAACGTATCGAGCAGTTCTTCACCCACATCGGCTACGGCATTGCCGAAGGCCCTGAGGTCGAAGACGACTATCACAACTTCGAGGCGCTCAACATCCCAGGCCATCACCCGGCCCGGTCGATGCATGACACCTTCTATTTCAATGCGAACATGCTGCTGCGCACCCATACCTCGCCGGTACAGGTCCGCACCATGGAATCGCAGAAGCCGCCGATCCGCATCGTCTGCCCAGGCCGTGTGTACCGCAGCGACTCCGATATCACCCACTCGCCGATGTTCCACCAGGTCGAAGGCCTGCTGGTTGATCGCGACATCAACTTCGCCGACCTCAAAGGCACCATCGAAGAGTTCCTGCGGGTGTTCTTCGAGAAAGAGCTGGCGGTGCGTTTCCGTCCATCGTTCTTCCCGTTCACCGAGCCATCCGCTGAAGTCGACATGGAATGCGTGATGTGCAGCGGTAAAGGCTGCCGCGTCTGCAAACAGACCGGCTGGCTGGAAGTGATGGGTTGCGGCATGGTTCACCCCAACGTGCTGCGCATGTCCGGGATCGACCCGGAAGAATTCTCGGGCTTTGCCTTCGGCATGGGCGTTGAGCGTCTGGCCATGCTGCGTTACGGCGTGAACGACTTGCGTCTGTTCTTCGACAACGACTTGCGGTTCCTCGCGCAATTTCGCTAGTCGTAACGGATCTTTAGGAGAGCAGGATGAAATTCAGTGAACAATGGCTGCGTGGCTGGGTAAGCCCGCAGGTAAGTCGCGACGAGCTGGTTGCCCGTCTGTCGATGGCCGGCCTTGAGGTCGATAGCGTTACGCCGGCCGCCGGTGTTTTCAGTGGCGTGGTAGTGGGCGAGGTGCTGAGCACCGAGCAGCACCCTGACGCCGACAAATTGCGTGTATGCCAGGTCAGCAATGGCGCGGAAACTTTCCAGGTCGTGTGCGGAGCGCCCAACGTGCGCCCGGGCCTGAAAATCCCGTTCGCCATGATCGGTGCCGAGCTGCCGGGCGACTTCAAGATCAAGAAGGCCAAGCTGCGTGGCGTTGAATCCAACGGCATGCTGTGTTCCCAGGCAGAGCTGCAGGTCGGTGAAGGCAATGATGGCCTGATGGAGCTGCCGGCCGACGCGCCAGTGGGCCAGGACATCCGTGTCTACCTGGAGCTGGAAGACGCCAGCATCGAGGTCGACCTGACCCCGAACCGCGGCGACTGCCTGTCCCTGGCTGGCCTGGCACGTGAAGTGGGCGCACTGTACGCCGCGGCCGTGACCCGCCCAGTGGTTGCAGCGGTACCTGCCGTGCACGACGAAGTACGTTCGATCGAAGTGCTGGCACCCAACGCCTGCCCGCGTTACCTGGGTCGTGTGATCCGTAATGTCGACCTGTCGAAGCCAACCCCGCTGTGGATGGTTGAGCGTCTGCGTCGCTCCGAAGTGCGCAGCATTGATGCTGCCGTCGACATCACCAACTACGTGATGCTGGAGCTGGGCCAACCGCTGCACGCATTCGATCTCGCCGAAATCAACGGCGGCATCCGCGTGCGCATGGCCGAGGAAGGCGAGAAGCTGGTGCTGCTCGACGGCCAGGAAGTCAGCCTGCGCGCCGACACCCTGGTGATTGCTGACCATTCCCGCGCCCTGGCGATTGCCGGCGTGATGGGTGGCGAGCACAGCGGCGTGTCCGCAACCACTCGCGACATCTTTCTCGAAAGCGCTTTCTTCGATCAGATCGCCATCGCTGGCAAGGCCCGTTCCTACGGCCTGCACACCGACGCCTCGCACCGCTACGAGCGTGGCGTGGACTGGCAGCTGGCCCGTGAAGCCATGGAGCGCGCCACTGGCCTGCTGCTGGAAATCACTGGTGGCGAAGCCGGCCCGATCATCGAAACCGTCAGCGAACAGCACCTGCCGTCGGTTGCACCGATCATCCTGCGCGCCAAGGCCGTTGAGCAAATGCTCGGCCTGGTGATCGAGCCGGTTGAAATCGAGCGCCTGCTGTCGGCACTCGGCCTCGGCATCTCGGCCGGTGAAGCAGGGCAGTGGCACGTAGAAGTGCCAAGCCATCGCTTCGATATCAGCCTGGAAGTCGACCTGATCGAAGAACTGGCCCGCCTGTACGGCTACAACCGCCTGCCGGTTCGTTACCCGCAAGCGCGCCTGGCGCCGCAGCCGAAAGCCGAAGCCCGTGCACACCTGCCGGAACTGCGTCGCCTGCTGGTTGCCCGTGGTTATCAGGAAGCGGTGACCTACAGCTTCATCGATCCAAAGCAATTCGAACTGTTCAACCCGGGTGTCGAGCCGCTGTTGCTGGCTAACCCGATCTCCAACGACATGGCCGCCATGCGCTCGTCGCTGTGGCCGGGTCTGGTGAAGGCGCTGTCCCACAACCTGAACCGTCAGCAAGACCGCGTGCGCATGTTCGAAAGCGGGCTGCGTTTTGTCGGTCAGTTGGATGGCCTGAAACAAGAGCCGATGCTGGCTGGCGTGGTTTGCGGCAGCCGTCTGCCGGAAGGCTGGGCACAAGGTCGCGACACCGTCGACTTCTTCGACGTCAAGGCTGATGTGGAAGCGGTGCTGGGCTTTGCCGGTGCGCTGGATGCCTTCACTTTCACCCCTGGCAAACACCCGGCGTTGCACCCGGGCCAGACCGCCCGTATCGAACGTGAAGGTCGCCTGGTGGGCTTCGTTGGCGCGATTCACCCGGAACTGTCGAAAACCTTGGGGCTGGACCGTCCAGTCTTCGTTTTTGAGCTAGTCTTGGCTGAAGTGGCCTCGGGCAAAATGCCTAAATTCAGCGAGTTGTCGCGTTTCCCTGAAGTACGACGTGATCTGGCGCTGATTGCCGATCAAGGTGTTGCGGCCAGTGCTGTTCTGGACGTAATCCGTGAAAATGCAGGGGAATGGCTGACAGACCTCAGGCTATTTGACGTCTATCAGGGTAAAGGCATTGATCCGCATAGAAAAAGCCTTGCAGTTGGCTTGACCTGGCAGCATCCATCGCGCACTCTTAATGACGATGAGGTGAATACGACGACGCAAAATATCCTCACCTCGCTCGAACAAAGGTTGAACGCCACGTTAAGGAAGTGACGTATGGGGGCTTTGACGAAAGCTGAGATGGCGGAACGTCTGTATGAAGAGCTGGGCCTGAACAAGCGCGAGGCCAAGGAATTGGTCGAGCTGTTCTTTGAAGAAATCAGGCACGCACTTGAAGACAACGAACAGGTCAAATTGTCCGGTTTCGGCAATTTTGACCTGCGGGACAAACGCCAGCGGCCTGGCCGCAATCCAAAAACGGGAGAAGAAATCCCGATCACGGCTCGCCGTGTGGTCACCTTTCGTCCAGGGCAGAAGTTGAAGGCCCGAGTTGAGGCTTATGCTGGAACCAAGTCATAACGACGAACTGCCCGTCATCCCAGGCAAACGCTACTTCACCATCGGTGAAGTCAGCGAGCTCTGTGCGGTAAAACCGCACGTGCTGCGCTATTGGGAGCAGGAGTTTCCTCAACTCAACCCCGTCAAACGCACCGGGAACCGTCGGTATTATCAGCGCCAGGATGTGCTGATGATCCGACAGATCCGCGCGTTGCTGTACGACCAGGGGTTCACCATCAGCGGCGCGCGCCAGCGTATGTCCGGTGATGAAGCCAAAGACGACACCACCCAATACAAGCAAATGATCCGCCAGATGATCTCCGAACTCGAAGATGTGCTGGTGGTTTTGAAGAAGTAATTCCGGCTTTTAAAATACTTCCACATTTCAAAAGCTTGCGGTATATTCCTGATCGCTTCGTTGCGAAGCGAACCCAGTAACACGCCTAGTCGGGGCGTAGCGCAGTCCGGTAGCGCACTAGCATGGGGTGCTAGGGGTCGAGTGTTCGAATCACTCCGTCCCGACCATATAATTCAAGGGGTTGCGAGATTTTATCTCGCGACCCCTTTTTGTTTTTTGGCGTTTTTACCCCTACAAACCGGCTGGCTCTAAGTGGAATCTACAGCGCATAATGCTGGCAGATTTAACGTAGCAACGCAGACTTCAAAACGGCCCATGCGTTTTCACGCAGCCTGGGCCAAAGATGCCGGTCGTCGATCACAGCATTCTGTAATCCCCAGTCTTGGCGTTGCGGGCGGCCGTCCGTGAAACGCTATTGCGCAGCGTAACTGACCTCTCTCCAACGGTATTAGCCTTCAGTTTAAAAGGATGTGAACAAGTAGCTTGCGATCAAGCGTGTCTCGTCAATATCTCTGGCAGCGTCACTTCGATAAGTTGCATTCCGTAATCGCACAGAGAACCCCTTCAACGATCCCTGGAAGGCGTAGTTTACGTCCACATCTCGCTCCCACTCTTTCTCGGCACCGACCGTCTTCAGACCGTCTCCCCGGATATAGGCAGTGAAAAAGCTCAATCCTGGGATACCCATGGCTGCGAAGTCGTAACCATACCGCAGCTGCCAGCTACGTTCGCCAGCGCTTCCGAAGTCGTGGTACTGAACGTAGTTGGGCAGGTAGGGGTTATTGATGTAAGGAAAGCCCGTAGCACCGCCCATGACTTGGTAGGTCGCCATGACGCTATGCCCATTGTCCAGGGCGTAGCCGAGCGCGCCAGCGTATGCGCGGTTATCAACCTCTCCTGCTTTAGCTGCGCCAACATCACGACTTGAGAAAGCACGCAGGTCAGTGGTCAACGTACCTTTGCCGAGGCGCGTGTTGTGTATCAACCCAGCGAACTGCTGGCGGTACACATCATCAAGCTCGCCATAAAAGTACGTTGCACTTAGCGCTGGCGTCAGCTTGTAGGTCCCGCCGCCATATCGATAGTTATCGCCGATACCGGTTGCACGATAGCGACCGTCTTTCACCGCGAGGGTGATGTCCTGAAGGTCGGTAGAGTCGGGCGTAATCGTCTTATCGAATTGAGCCAGGTTCAAGGTCAGGCGATCTACGTCGGTAGAGTTGATCTGCCAGCCCTGGAATGTCTGAGGAAGCAGTCGACTGTTGTTGTACTGAAGAACCGGAACCTTTGGCAATGACATTCCATAGCGCAAGGATGTCTGAGATATTTTGAGTTTGACGCCATAGCCTGCTTTTGAATATTCATCAACGGCCTCACCGGAAGCCCGTTTGGGGAGGAGGCCGCTACCGGAACGGTCTGGGCTCGAGTCCAGTTTGTAGCCCGCAAACACCAGTGCGTCGACGCCAAAGCCGATGATTCCCGGTGTGTATCCCGACTCATAGTTGAGCAAAAAACCTTGAGCCCATTCTTCTCTTTTGGAGACGCCCGTTCCCTGACGAAAATCCCCGTTGTAGTAGAAGTTTCGTGCTTCCAGGCGAATCTTGCTGTCCGCGATAAAGTCATCGGCCATTGAGGTGTCGATGGAGATAAGTACAGGTGTGAGCAAAGCAACATATAAGGCGCGGTTCATTTTTATTATTTTCCTGACGCAGGGAGTCGCTGCTCGGTGCTGGACCGAACAGGGACTGTTTAGAAATGGTGTGATCGATAGAGCAGAAGTTTTACGGTTTGGTGCCAAGTTCCAGAGCGAGCTTGTCGCGATCCAGTTCTTTTTCCCACGCTGAGACAACCAATGCGGCAACGCCGTTACCCACCAGGTTAGTCATGGCAAGTCCGGTGCCCATGAAGCGGTGGATACCCAGAATCAATACCATGCCCGCCACCGGTACAAGCGGCACCACCATCAAGGTGCTGGTCAACATGACGAAGGCTGCCCCTGACACACCGCTGGCACCTTTGGAGGTGAGCATGGCCACGATGACTAACGTCAGTTGCTGAGAAAGTGACAGGTCGATATTCAGCGCTTGAGCGATGAACAGCACCGACATCGTCAGATAGATGTTGGTACCGTCGAGGTTGAAGGAATAACCCGTGGGAATAACCAGCCCGACGACAGGTTTGGAGCAGCCCAGTCGTTCCATTTTTTCCATGATCTGAGGCAGAACGACTTCCGACGAACTGGTGCCGAGAACGACCAACAACTCCTCTTTGATATAAGAGATAAAGCGCAGGATGCTGAACCCGCAAATTTTCGCGACTCCACCCAGCACCACAATCACGAACAACGCGCACAAAATGTAGAAGCTGCCCACCAGTTTCATGAGAGGGAGAAGTGCGCCGACGCCGTAAGTACCGACGGTGAACGCGATGGCGCCGAATGCACCGATGGCGGAAAGCTTGGCGATGATATGCACGATGCGAAAGAACACACCCGACAGACCTTCGATCATGTCGTAGACCGGTTTGCCTTTCTCTCCCATGGCTGACAAGGCGCACCCGAAGAGTACGGAGACCAGCAATATGCAAAGCACATTCCCTTCAGCAAAGGCCTGAACAAACGTCGAGGGGATGATCCCCATCAGAAATTCGACCATGTGCATGTGCTGAGCTTTCTCGGCGAACCCGGTGACCGCCGACGCGTCCAGCGAATTCACATCCACATTGAAACCTGCACCTGGACTAAACAGGTGACCACCGATAAGGCCGATCAGCAGTGAAACAGTGGAGATGACTTCGAAGTAGAGCAGTGCTTTCCCTCCGACTCGACCCACTTTTTCAAATCGCGCATACCGGCGATGCCGGTAACGACTGTGCAGAAAACCACAGGGCCGATAATCATCTTGATCAGCTTGATGAACGCATCGCCCAGCGGCTTGAGGTCGGCAGCAAAGGTGGGCCAGAAGTGGCCGACGGCGACTCCCGCGATAATCCCCAAAAGGACTTGAAAGTACATCGCGCGATAGAAGGGCGGCTTAGTCTTCACCTTGATAGGAATGCTTACGTTTACCTGAGCAGATGCAGGACTGGGGTTCATGGCGTTCACTCACTGAAAGTCTTATTTTTGGAGGTGCAGCAAAGGTGTTGCGCTTAGCGTCCGTATAGCTTCATCGGGTTATCGATCAGCAGTTTTTGACGCAGCAGAGGATCGGTACAGAAGTCGAACATCAGATCAACCAGCTCGCCGTCGTTGGGCATGTCTTTACTGATGTTCGGATGCGGCCAATCAGTGCCCCACAGAACGCGATCTGGAGCAATTTCAAGGAGTCTCTCAGCGAACGGAGCGGCATCATTGAACGGTCGCCGACCCACGGATACGCGTTCTGCGCCGCATACCTTGACCCATGCCAACGGATTTTCCATCAGTTGCTGCAATGCAAGGAAGGACTGCTGTTCGATGCCGTCCTGAGCTTTGACCCTGCCCATGTGATCGATGATGAAAGGAACGGGTATCCGCGCCAATCTGTCCGCATAGGTCAGGATGTCCTGTGCATCAAGGTGCAGGACGACATGCCATCCCAAATCCGCAAGGCGGTCCACTGTGCTATCAAAGACCTCCAGATCGGGTGCGCCACCCAGGTGTGCAACGAAGTTGAACCGCACGCCACGAACACCTCCAGCGTCCATCTCGGCAAGGTATTCATCGGTCTCACTACCGTCAACGATTGCTACGCCTCGATACCGTCCTTCACTGCGAGCGATAGCGTCCAACATCGCGCGATTGTCACTTCCGTGACAACTGGCCTGGACAATTACACCGCGAGTGAATCCCAAGTGGTCGTGCAATGCCCGTAACGTTTCAAACGGGGCGTCTGGCGGGGTATAGCTACGATCTTCTGCATAAGGGAAGTCAGCCGCAGGGCCGAAAACGTGGCAGTGAGCATCCCAAGCGCCCACAGGAAGTGGCTGCTTTGGTTTTGTAGGATTGGCGTCAGGGGCGAGGCAGGTTTTCATCTCGTGTCCTTTAGTTATCGTTAGCGGAAGCGATAGCCGATGGTGGCCGTCTCGACGCCTTACAACAACAAGACACAGGCTCTAGCAGTTATGCGGATTTTGCATGCATCTATTCAGTCTATGCAGATCTCACGAACCAATGACATTGTCTGTTCTGCCAGGCGAGACAGCGGACGCTGCTCAAACGTGGCGATAAATAAGTGTGTCTGGATGGACGGATCAACGATCTGTGCAGCGTTGAGTCCTTCGAGCTTCCCGTCGCCGTTTGCCAAAGCCGAGCGAAACAGTACGCCGTAACCCATGTTGAGATTGATCAGCTCCAATAGCGACGGGATGCTATCGACCTCCAGGCAAACATTCAGATGCACCTCATGCCTCGACGCTTCATTCTCGATGAGGCGGCGTATGGAGTGAGGCTCGCTGGGAGTGATTAAAGGATATTGGCCCAAGTCTTTCATCGATACCTGGGAAGGGAGGTTGGAGTGCTGGCTACCTATGAGCATCAACGGTTCTGAGTGGATGTGCTCATATTGCAGTTGTGCGCTGTGGCCAGGATTGAAGAGCAGTGCGAAATCCAGGCGACCCAGAAGCAGCCACTCGCGCATCGAATGAGTCAGGCCTTCCTTGATCCCCAATATGCAGTCAGGAAAGCGCTCTCGGAAGGCAGAGACCACTGCCACGGTGTGGCGCCGGGAAATACTTGGAGGAAGCCCGACCACTACCTTGCCAGACAATGTGTCGCGTTGTTCGCGCAGGTCTTCACGAGCCACTTGCACCTGCCGCAAGATGCCTTTGCCATGATCGAACAAGCGTTGCCCGGAAGCGGTCAGTAAAACACCTCGACCATTTCGCAAGAGCAGATGCTCTTGCAGTTCGACCTCAAGCTGCCTGACCTGACGGCTGACGACCGACTGAGAAATGTTCAGTACCGCGGCGGCCTTGGTGAAACTTCCAAACTCAGCCACCCGTACGAAACATTCGAGCTGTTTTAGGTCCATGGGTGCCACTCCGAGAAAAACGCTATGTTACCGCTTTTCCCGGACAGCACTTTCATGAGTGATTGGCTTGCCATACAGCGTGTCGATCAGGTTTATCCAGTCGAATGGCTCAAGGTGTGAGTAATTAATATCGGCATCAAGCATGGCATCGACGAGCCCGAGTTGGGCGCTGACGATGGCTTGGCTCATGTTCGGAACCACGTCGACGTCGCGAGCGGTTTTTGCGACCTCTTTCATTTCCTCCGCGCGGCGCCGACCGTGCTCTGCCACGCGACTGATCAGGTAGTGGGGGAGTGCGCCGTCCCAACCCATCTGCGGGAAACTCTTGTGCAATGACGCCAGCACTTCGTCCTCGGCATGGTATTGGCGAGCGGTGCTCAAGCATTCGGTGGTGAGTGCTTCCAGGCCTTTGATCATGATGCTTCGACACATCTTTATCGCCGACGCTACGCCAACCACCTCCGCCACTACCCGCACGTTCATGCCTAGGCCGCTTAATCGTTCAGCGACCAGGGTGGCGTGTTGGCCGCCTAACAGGATCGGTGTTTTCAAGCGTTGCGGTGGTACCGGTGCCATGACGGCGGCATCGATGTAATCGACGCCATGCTGCTGCATCGCTATGGCCGCTGCGCGCTTGGTAGAGGGCGCCACTGAGTTGATGTCGATGAACAGCTGTCCGGGCTTCATCAGTGACGCCGCGCTCAGTGCGACTTCGAGTGCGTTATCCGCTGTGACGGCTGAAATGATCCACTCGCCAAGCGCTATCGCTTGAGCCGCACTCTCGCACAGTTGAACGCCACACCGCTGGGCTTTTTCATGCAGCGCTGCTCGTTTGGCCGGGTCTTCAAGGAGGCGATCATAGGCGTAGATCTTTACGCCCTGTGCCGCAAGATCCTCGCCCAGAATGGCACCGGCTTCGCCGAAGCCGATCATGGATACGGTCGTGGTCATTACGATTTCACCGGTTTTTGCCAGACGTTCCCAGGAATGAGCACGTTGCCTTCGAACAACAGCCGGGCCGTGCGCACCAACCCGCAACCGGCTAACTGACCGTCAATCACACGCAGCTCCACCGTGAACTCGCCGGTTGGATGCTCGACAGACAATTGGACTCGATCACCGGTTTCTACTTGGGCCAAACTGCTCGCGACTGTCCCTGGAATCAGGCAGGCAGAGGCGACACTGACAGCGCCGAACACCCCGATTGAGGTGTGACAGCGGTGAGGAATGAAGGTACGGCTGCCAATGGCGCCTCCGTTGCGGGGGCTGCTATCAGGGACATTTTCGGTACGGTGCGCTCGCGCACATCCCCCAGATTCATCAACGGGCCCGCCTGCAGCCGGATCGATTCCAGCAACGCTTTGAGTGCCATGTTGGCGTCCAGTTGCTCGGGGTTTTCATCGCCCGTGCACCCCACATCAGTCGCCCTGATCAGCACAACAGGCATTCCATTGTCGATACACGTCACTTCAATGCCATCGAAGCGGTCAATGGTATTTCCGGTAGGCAAGAGCGCTCCGCAACTGGAGCCGGCAATGTTTTCGAACTCGACAATCAGAGGAGCACTGGTGCCAGGAACGCCATCGATGCGGGTATCCCCTGCGTACTCGACGATGCGACCTGGTGTGGGGACGTCAGCCACGGCGATCTGGCCGGTATTCACCATGAAAATCCGCACAGTCGTCATCGATTCGCCTGCGCTGATCAGCTCCCGCTCGATTGAAAAAGGGCCGACGCCGGCAAGGATGTTTCCGCAATTCTGGCCGTAATCAACTTGAGCGTGTTCGACTGAAACCTGAGCAAACAGATAATCGACATCAGCATCCGGGCGATCTGAACGGCTGATGATGGCGACCTTGCTGGTCAACGAATTTGCGCCCCCGATGCCATCTATCTGGCGTGTATCGGGTGAGCCCATGACGGCCAGCAATACTCGATCACGCAGCTTACCTTCAGGCGGCAGGTCGTCAGCCAGGAAGTAAACGCCCTTGGAGGTGCCTCCACGCATCATGAGGCATGGAATTCGGGTCTGGCGCATGAAGGTCATCCTTGCACGTCAGTGAGGTTGTCGTAATAAGTCAGGCCACGCTCGACGAGCTTCTGACGCATCGCGTAGATATCCAGGCCCAACTCGCCAGCCGCCAGGCGCACGCGTTTCTGCTCTTCGATTTGAGCGCGTTTTCGGCTGGTTTCAAACACGTCGGGCAACTCTTCGCGGCGCACAATGACCACGCCGTCATCGTCAGCCACTACGACGTCCCCGGGCTCGACCAATTGGCCGGCGCAGATGATGGGCACGTTGACCGAACCCAGAGTTTCCTTGACCGTGCCTTGGGCATGAACCGCCCGGGACCAGACCTTGAAGCCCATGTCCCGAAGCGTTCGGGTATCGCGTACCCCGGCGTCAATGATCAGGGCGCGTACCCCTCGGGCCATCAACGAGGTGGCGAGCAAGTCGCCGAAGTAGCCATCGGTGCAGGGCGACGATGTCGCGACCACCAGGATATCGTCGGGTTGGCATTGTTCGACCGCCACGTGAAACATCCAGTTGTCACCCGGCGCGACCAACACGGTCACCGCCGTTCCGCTGATGCTCTGGTTCTGCTGAATGGGACGAATGGCCGAATCCAACAGACCTTTACGCCCTTGGGCTTCATGCACGGTAGCAACGCCAAAGCGATCCAGTTCGTCGATCAGCGCCGAATCAGCACGGGGAATGTTGCGCACGACAATGCCGGTTTTTCCGATCAGTGTGCTCATGCCAGGTTCTCCGTCACCCGTGGGAAGATGCTTTGATAGCCCTCGGCGTAAATGATGTTACGGGTAGAGGCGATACCCACGTTGCGTTTGGCCTGCACACCGCGTTGCAGGGCGACACGGGTGTAGTACTCCCAGAGATGTTCCTGGCCAGCCATGCACTGGATGGCGGCGTATTTCTTGTCCCAGACCTCGGTGATGTCCAACAGCACATCCGGGCGCCATTCGCATTGCTCAGGCTGATGGGGTTCGAAGCTGTAAACGGGTGGGGCACCTACAATTTTTTCGCCAGGCTTGTAGCCTTCAGCTTGAGCGATGATGCGCGCTTCCTGCGTCAGGTTCATCGCCAGCGGGTGATCGTAGTTATAGGGGTCCTTGATCGAGTGACTGAGGACGAACTCCGGTTGCACGCGACGAAACACATCGGCCAAACGAAACAGCGTTTCTTTGTCGGCGCGCATCGGGTAGTCGCCGATGTCGAAGAATTCCACGCTCGCGCCAAGGATCTGCGCTGCAGCTTCAGCCTCACTGCGACGCGCGGTTTTGACCTTGTCTTCAGACATCTCGCCTTTACGCCAGAGCTTGGCCGACTCACCTCTTTCTCCATAGGAAAGGCACACGATGTGAACGGCGTGACCTTGTTCGGCGTGCAGGGCGATGGCTCCACCTGCGCGCCAGACGAAGTCGGCAGAGTGGGCGCTGACGACTAATGCAGTTTTTGTTTTATTGATCATTGGAGGGCTCTTTTCTTGCGGCTGTTTGATAGAGCCCACATTCGCATTTGAGGTGGGTGGTGAATAATGCGTTCGGCGGTAAGATGTATGCGTTTTACTTATCGGAATTATTTCTGCATGCTGTAGGGCTGCTTCCTTGATAATTTGGTAGGTGCATATGCACAGTCCTGAACTCCCCAATCTCATGCAGATTCGGGCGTTCATTCGTGTCGTCGAATACGGCAGTGTGTCTAAAGCTGCAACCGTGCTTTTCCGTGCTCAGTCCGTCGTGACACGCGCCATTCTCGATCTGGAGAAGCGTCTTGGCGCCTTGCTGTTTGAGCGCAACGCCAACGGTATGCGTCTGACCGATTACGGTGAAGGCGTACTTCCTCGCGCTCGTCGCGCCACGGATGAATTGCTAGCTGTACCACCATTACTGGGTCAGATAATGGGGAGCGCCGCCGAGCCGCTTTACCTGTTCCAGACCCGCCGCCTGGAAGTGTTCGCGAAACTCTGTGAAACCCACCATATGCAAACCACGGCGAATATCCTTGGGATTTCGCAGCCAGCGATCAGTGCCGCCATCAAAGTCCTTGAACAGGGCAGCGGCACTAGGCTGTTTGAACGCACTCCCCACGGCGTGCTGCCGACTCGCCTGTGCCTTAAGATGTTGGTACGGGTGCGTCGAGCGCTGAATGAGTTGCGTCACATCGATGCAGACATCGCCGCTCTGGGTGGCACCCTTCAAGGTGCTGTGCACGTGGGGGCCTTACCTCTGGGACGCACGGGAATACTGCCCGAAGCCATCGTGCGACTGACCCTGGAACACCCCGAGGTACGAATCGTCACCAACGAAAGCCCGTTCGACTTGTTGGCCAGTGAACTGCGCGCTGGCGATGTGGATTTTGTACTCGGCGCTCTGCGCCCGTCGGCCTACGCCAGCGATCTGCATAGCGAGGCCTTGCTGCAGGAGGAAATGGTGATCCTGGTACGCCGCGACCACCCTTGGTTGAAGCGAACGCCAGTCTATGAAAACTTGAGTGGCGCCCGATGGGTCCTGCCTCGCGCCGGTTCCCCTGCGCGGCAACTGCTGGACGCATTTTTCGCCCACATCGGTATCGCCGCACCCAGCCCTGTTATTGAAACGGGCGATCTGGCGATTCTGCGCGGTGTGCTGCTGCGTTCAGACATGCTCGCCGCCGTTTCGGCGCATCAACTGGAACACGAAATGCTCAGTGGTGAGCTGGTGCGACTGCCGCTTTCCCTTAGCCACACTACGCGGCCGATTGGCCTGATCTCCAGAATGGGGGCGCTTCAATCACCAGCGGCGAAGGCGTTGATGGACAAGATTCGGGAGGTGGTAGGGGAGGCGGCGATGAGAATGCCAGAGATGTCCTGACTCAGGTTCAACCTCGTCATTCGTCAGCAAGGTGTCTTGATCCTCCTTGGCGGCCAACTCGTCTGCCTAACGGAGCAGGTTGTAGTTGTCCTGAACACAAACGATTTTGTTCAACCCCGCGCCTCCTTGATCTGCGACGCACTGACAGTGCTCTCACCTAAATGGTGAATGAGTCTTTGAGTCTGTAATGTTCGGTTCTGGGCATGTCGGCCTCAACCGCTCCGATCGCCTAGTGCGGACCAGCAGTCCGGAGAACAGCTCAAGGGCTGCCCCCCTATGCCAATTAGGCTGGCGTGAAACAGTAGGCGGCCAGCTTGTTGCCGTCGAGGTCACGCGCGTAAGCAGCATACGCGTTGGGTGCCCAATCTCGTGGCCCCGGTGCACCTTCGTCAGTGCCCCCACTGGCCAGCGCTGAGGCGTGGAAGGAGTCGATGGCTGCGCGGTCGGGTGCTGCGAAGCTAATGGTGACGCCGTTACCCACGGTTGCAGGAGCACCGTTGGCCGGTTTCAGAACGTAGAACGATGGGGTGCTCTCCCCCCAGGCCGAGCCATCTTCTTCTAAATCGATGATGCGTTTTTGTCCCAGCGCACCCAATACATGGTCGATCCAAGGATGTCTTATGCTTAACTGAATGGGGTGCTAGGGGTCGAGTGTTCGAATCACTCCGTCCCGACCATATAATTTAAAAAGGCCGCGAGATTTATCTCGCGGCCTTTTTATTTGCCTGCATTCCCAAAAAACACCAACGCCCGCACCTCGATACTCCTCCTTAGCGGTGCATCCACCGGCGTAGTCGGGTCATCAAACGCCGTATGCGCGCTGCGCCTTGCAACATCGCTACGCGAGTCATGGATCTTCAACAGCAGCACCTCATCCGGCCGCAACTGCGGGTAGTAATACCAGCGATGTGCGGGATTGGCCTTGACCGAAAAAGTCTCGCCAACCTTGTCCCGATACACCAGGTCGCTGGGCAGCAAGTCGCTCTCGGCCATGCTTTGCGCATCGCACAGGGCGAGTGGGGTACTCAGGACCGGCGCACCAATCGGCCGCCAGACGTTAATAATCGCAAACCGTTCCAGCAGCCGCTGTTCAGCCTCATCCGCAGGCAAATGATCACGTACCCTGCGAATCGCCGAGCGCTCGGTCTGGTCGTTATGCACGTACCGCACCGGCTCACGCAGCCCGCGGTCCTCGCGTCCAGGCTCGTCCACCCGGATGGTGTGGTCGAAGATCACCACTTTCACCGCACCGGTCTGTTGCTTGAGCAAGGCTTCGGTTTCCGGATAGTAGTGTTCACGGACCTGATCATCGTTTTCCAGGTCAGGCACCGAGCTGGTGTGGTCGATTCTTTCGAAACCGTTGCGATCCAGACAAGCCAGTTCGTCGAGCAACCGGGCGTTGTGAATACTCACTTGGGTGGGGTCCAGCACGCCGTTGCGCTTGGGTGTGCCGTCTGGCTGCGGGAAGGTGTAGTTCACCGGTCGCTCGCCGGTGTCCAGCAGGTAGTTGAGTTCGCCGATGACAGATGGCGGGGCGAGATGAGTCTGATGAGTTCCCATGAACAATCCTCCAGGCGTGAGGCGGTTTTCAGAAGGGTTCCTTGAAGGGCCGCAGGTCCAGTTCCTGGGTCCAGGCGCTGCGCGGTTGGGTGTGCAGGTACCAATAGGCGTCGGCGATGTCTTCGAGTTTCAGCGCACCGTCTTCCCCCAGTCGCGCCAAGTAATCCGGGGCCCGGCTTTGCACGCGCTCACCGTCGATGGCGCCATCGATGACCACATGGGCGACGTGCACGTTTTGTGGCCCGAACTCGCGGGCAAATGACTGGCTCAGTGAGCGCAAGCCCGCCTTCGCGGCAGCAAAGGCGGCGAACGGTGGCTTGCCTCGCAATGAAGCGGTAGCCCCGGTGAACAACAGGCTGCCGCCACCACTGGCGAGCAGCAAGCGGGTGGCCTCGCGGGCAAACAGGAAGCCACCCAGGGTCGATGCCCGCCAGGTCTGCTCGAACAACTGCGCGCTCAACTCCAGGGTCGACGCTGCGACGGAGTTGCCGACATTGAAGATCGCGGCCTTGAGGGGGCCCAACTGGCTGATCTGCTGGCTGGCGGCGATCACCTCGGACTCGATTCCCGAGTCCGCCACGATAGCCACCGCCTCCCCGCCGAGCGCACGGATGCCCTCGACCACAGCCTGCAACTTGTCCGGGCTCCTGCCGCTGACGGCCACCTGCAAACCCTCCCGCGCGAAGCGTCGCGCCAGCGCCGCTCCCAGGCCGGCCACGGCACCCACACCGGCAATCCACACCACAGGCTCGGATCGAGACTCAGACATTAGCCACTTCCTCAATGAGATACGTGGCTAACAATTTACCCATCGCCGGGCGTGAGGAATAAGAACATCGACAGCTAAGGTTATGCGCTGACTCAATAGCGCATTTCCACCGCCACATAAGCCCCAATCCCATCCCCTGGATACAACGACGCCGTATCCTGCCCCTTCGCGTCATACAACGGCTGCACCGCCGTCACGTATTTCTGATTGGTCAGGTTCTTCAAATCCAGCGACACCTTCCAGTCCTTGCTCGGCGTTTCATACCCCACGTTCGCCCCGAAGATTGTGTAGGAGGGCGCGTAGAAGCTGTTGGCATAGTCCACCGCCGTACGCGAGGCCGATTGCACATTCACTCCGGTATAGAAGCCCGCCGGGTGCTGATACTGCAGCTCGCCCTGGTAGATATGCTTCGGAATCCCCGGCAACTGGTTGTCGCCGAAGGTCGGGTCGTGCCGGTAGTAGAAGTCGTTGTAGGTGTACACCTGGCGCAAGGTGACCTTTTCACCCGAGGTGTTTTCCCACAGGCGCGTATTCAAGCCGGCCTCTATGCCTTGGTGGATCGTCGGTGTCGCGTTGAAGGCACCGGTGATCGCCGCGGCTGTGGAGGTGGCCGGGATGATCTGCACGTTGAGCAATTCATTTTTCACCCACGAACGGTAGAGCGCCAGGCTGCCGTCGAAGATGCCTGATGAACCCTTGATCCCGATTTCAACGGTATTGGCTTTCTGCTCCACCAGCGGCCTTACGTACGGCGTGGTCGGCCCGGAGCCGGAGTATTCCCACGACGCCGGTGGATCGACCGAGCGGCTGACGTTGGCGAACACCTGCAGTTGCGGGGTGAACTCGTAACGCACGCCCACTCGCGGTGCCAGGCTCCAGTTGTCGTAGGTCACGTCGCTCGGGTAAGTGGTGGTGTTGGCCACCAGGGCTTCCTTGACGTCGGCGTGGCGGCGCACGTTGATCGCCGATACGCCGCTGGTCAGCCACAGGCCGTCCACCAGTTCCAGGTCGTTGCCCAGGGAGAACACATGATCGAACGAGGAGCTGTAGTCGACGAACTTGCGCGTCTGTTTGTTGGCGAAGGTGGAGTCGACCTGGCCCTTGAGGTGTTCGGTGGAGGTGAAGGCCAGGCTGGAGCGGCTTTCGTGGCCGAACAGGGTGTCGCGCCGGTCGTAGTTGATCACCGCGCTCAGGTCATGCCAGTCCCAGTAGCTGGGGTTGCTCGGGCTGTTCGGGCTGTTGTTGTGGGCGTACTGGTAGTAGACGAAGCCCACCGACAGGGTGGCGTCGTCCTCAAAGGTGTAGGTGGTCTTGCTGCCCAGCCATACGCTGCCGGGGCGACGGCTGCCGGCGCCGCTGCTTTCGGCGGTGGCACTGGCGCGGTCGGAGTGGTGCTTGACCGCGTCCAGGGTGGTGGCGCTCGGGTCGTTGTGGAACTCGTCGCGGTAACGCAGCATCACCCGGGTTTCGAGTTGCGGGCTGAAGCGGTAGCCAAAGTTGGCCACCACGCCCTGGCTCTTCGACAGGCTATAGTCGCGGTAGCCGTCGCTGCGGTAGTTGTCGGCATTCAGGTAGTAATCGAACGCGCCCTCGACGCCGCCGACGCTCAGGCTTTGCTTGTTGTAGCCGTAGCTCCCGGTTTCCGCCCGCACCCGCAGCCCGGGTGCGGTGTAGCCGGTCTGGTTGACGAAATTGATGGCGCCGCCAAGGCTCAGTGCACCGTACTGGAAGGCGTTGGCACCCCGCAGGATTTCGGTGTAGTTCACCCCCGAACCGTTGAGGAATTCGTAGGGTGTGCCGCCCGGGCCGGTGATCGGCAAGCCGTCGAACAGGAACTTGATGCCCTCACGGAAATACCCCGGCGAGGTGTTGGCGCCCGAGCCACGAATGGAGATCTTGGCCGCGTCGTTGCCGCCGGTGGACTGCACGAATACACCCGGCTGATAGGCGAGGGTGTCCTGCAAGGTAGCGGTCCGTCCCTTGGCCACCTGTTCGCTGTCGACCACGCTGGTGCCGCCTGGCACTTCGGACAACTGACTTTTGGCTGCCTCAACGGGCGTGATTTTTTGTGCCTCTACTGTCACCGTCTTTAGCCGTGTTCCGGTCGTCGGTGTGACCTCATCATCTGCCTGCACACTGGCGGAAAAAACCAGCGCTGAGCCCAGCCCCACCATCGCCAGCCAAGTTGCTTGCCGCACGGCAAGTGTCAACTTTTGCAACTCTCCCCGAAAGATTGGATCCATTAAGCGTGTTCCTTGTGAATAGATAAATGAGCCCCAGCTTTCTATTCGAATAGTCATGCCTGTTTCGCTCTGAGCAGTTTCTATGCCAAGACTATTGGCCAAGGATTACGGGCGCTTAGTTCGGGTTAAGTGTTCTGCGGGATACTTTGTTTTGAATCGGTGTTTGATTCTCAACAGTCAACTTTAATGGCTGGGATTACTGCAACTGTCGTGAACGCAACAGTTGATAAGCAGTGTGTAAGGCTGCCAACAATTCCGGGGTGTATAACGGGTATAACCATATAAGTGTTTGGCAGTTTTTGCCCCGTTTTACAAGGGTTTTGCGCTGGTTTTGTGGTCAATATGGCGTTTCTTGAAGACTGGCATGCTCACTGCATTACACCCCGTAATTGCAAACTTTCAGTGTTCATCGAGTTCCTCTAAGGAAGCGTCATTGACAACCATCCTGAAACTTTCGGCGGTTATTTCACTGTGCCTGGCAGTCAATGCCTGCTCACCGGCTGCGGCACCGAAACATGAAACGTCGGCGGCTGATGGCACGGTCACCAACGGTGTAGTGACTTATTCGGCGACGGACTTTCATGAGTCGTCACCGGGGCGCAGTGGCGGAACTTTGCGCGTCTCAGCCGCCTCCGACGCCGGCAGTTTCGATGTTCATGCACTGTCTAACGGCAACATCCAGTGGATGGGCCGGATTCTCTTCGATTGCCTGGTGTACCAGGACGAGCAGGGCAACATCAGCCCATGGCTGGCCCGCTCCTGGGACATCTCCGACGACGGCAAGACCTACACCTTTCACCTGCGCGACGACGTGACCTTCAGCGACGGCGAGAAATTCAACGCCCAGGCGCTGCAAACCAACCTGGAACACATGCGCGATCCAGCGACCAAGTCCCCACTGGCAGCGGCCTATATCGCGCCGTACCTGGATGGCAAAGTCATCGACGACTACACCTTCGAAGCCCATTTGCGCGAACCCTATACGCCTTTCCTCGACGTACTGGCGCAGTCCTGGCTGAGCATGATCTCCCCCAGGCAGATACGCGAAGCGCCGAAGACCATCGCCGAGCATCCCATCGGCAGCGGCCCGTTCCTGTTGCAGAGTTATACCCGTGACCAGGGTGCAGTGTTCATCAAGCGCCCCGGCTACAACTGGGCGCCGCCGGTGACCCGTCACACGGGTGAGGCATACCTGGACCGTATCGAGTTGAGCTACGTCCCCGAAGCCATGATCCGCTTCACGGCGCTTGAGTCCGGTCAGTCGGATTTCGCCCTCGATGCACCGGCCCAGAACGCTGCCGCCATCCGCGCCAACCCCGACCTGGTGATGCGCAGCCGGATTCGCAAGGGCAACCCGAGCCGCGGCATCGTGTTCAACGTTGAGCAGGCGCCATTCGACGACGTGCGAGTACGTCGCGCCGTGGCCAAAGCCGTCGACCGCGAAGGATTGGCGTGGATTTCCGGCTTCGGCGAATACATCGCCAAAGCCGATTTCCTGGCGGCGAATACCCGGTTTTATCAACCCAACAAAGAGGCCCTGGCCTACGACGTCAAAGCGGCCAATGCCTTGCTCGACGATGCCGGCTGGACAGGGCGCGACGCCCAGGGCTATCGGACCAAGGCCGGGCAGCGCCTGAAGGCGACCTTGTTGGCCTACAGCAGCCCGGCCTTTCCCGGCAGCGTTTCGGTGGCCATCCAGGCCGACCTGAAAAAAGTCGGCTTTGAGATGACCGTCGAGATGCTGCCGCTGACCCGGGTGATCGAGAGGCGCTATGCCGGGAAGTTCCAGGCGATGGCGGACGGTTACTGGCACACCAACACACCCGACGGCATGTTCGTGCTTTATCACAGCGAGTCCATCAGCACCGTTAAAAGGATCGGCCAGAACGTTGGACGCTTCCGTGATGCCGAACTGGATCGCGTGCTCAGCGCTGCCCGCCAATCCCGCGATCCGGTTGAGTTGCAGGCGCTCTATGGCGAAGCACAAAAGCGCCTGACCGAAACCGTGCCGTCGGTGCCTTCGGTGGAAGCCCAGGTACTCACCGCTTATGGCCGACAAGTCCAGGGCGTGATTTTCGACACCTCCCATAACGTGCCGTTTTTCACCAGCATCTGGCTGGACCGGGAGCAACCATGAGCCTGTTCAAATCCATCGCCTGGCGCCTGCTGGCGGGCATCGGCGTGCTGTGGGGCGCGGCGACGCTGACCTTCCTCGCCGTCAACTTCAGTGGCGGTGATACCGCGCTGGCGATCCTCGGCGGCCCGGATGCGATGCCCACGCCGGAGCTGTTGGCGCGGGTGCGGGCCGAGTATGGCCTGGACCAACCTTTGATCGTGCAATACGGCAATTATCTGCTGCGCCTGGCCCACGGCGACCTGGGTGAATCCTACCGACTGCGCATCCCGGTGCAGCAGGCGATAGCCGAGCAGATTGGCGCAACCATTCAATTGTCCCTGAGCGCCGCGCTGCTGGCGGTGGTGTTGGCACTGGTGTGCGCGATCCTCACTGCCAATCGTTCGCGCTGGGTTCGCTCGGTTGTTTCAGGCGGCGAGCTGGTGCTGTCGTCGGCGCCTTCGTTTGTGATCGGCATGCTGCTGTTGCTGGTGTTTTCGTTTCATTGGCACTGGTTGCCGCCGTCCGGCTCGGTGGGCTGGCGTTCGTTGATCCTGCCCTCCGTCGCGCTGGCCTTGCCGGTGGCGGCGGTGCTGACCCAGCTGCTGCGCCAGTCCCTGGAAGACACCCTCGAACAACCCTTTATCGCCATGGCCCGTGCGCGTGGCCTGTCCGAAACCGCCGTGCGTCTGCGCCATGCCTTGCGCCATGCGCTGGTGCCGTTGGTGACGCTGGCGGGGTTCGTGTTCGCCAGCCTGCTGGGCGGTGCGGTGGTGGTGGAGTTGCTGTTTGCGCGCCAGGGCATCGGGCGCCTGATGCTCGACGCTACCAGCAATAAAGACGTGCCGATGGTGTTGGGCGTGACCCTGCTCGCGGCCACGGTGTACGTGCTGGTGAACCTGGCCGTCGATTTGATCAACCGCTGGATTGACCCCCGGGCCAATCAAGCGTGAGTGCCTTTGAAGAAGGAAAAACCATGAGTGCTTCGATCCCCGCTGAAGTGAGTTATGCCGACTTGCACCAGCGTTTCGCCGACGTATTTGCACGGATAGCCGATACCGCCGTCGCCCGCGAGCAGCAGCGCGAGCTGGCCCACGATGCGGTGGCGTGGCTGCGAGAGGCCGGCTTTGGTGCCCTGCGCGTACCGCAGGCCCAGGGCGGCCTGGGTGCCAGCCTGCCGCAGTTGTTTCGCCTGTTGATTGAGCTGGGCGAGGCCGATTCAAACCTGCCGCAGATCGTGCGCGCGCATTTCGGTTTTGTAGAAGGCCGGCTGTCCAGCCGCGACAGCGAGTCCCAGGCGTACTGGTTCGCCAAAGTCGTCGACGGCGAACTGTGGGGCGCCGCCATGGCTGAGCGCACCGACACCACCCGCAACTCGGTAACCCTCAGCGCGGTCGATTCCGGCTGGCAACTGGACGGCGAGAAGTACTACTGCACCGGCACGCTGTACGCCAACTGGATCGCCGCCGTCGCCCTGGATGGCGAGGATTTTGTCAGCCTCGCGGTGCGTACCGATGCGCCGGGTGTCACCGTCGAGGACGACTGGGACGGCTTTGGCCAGCGCCTCACCGGCAGCGGCACCACCCGCTTCAAGGCGGTCGACGTACCGGCGCAACACATCGTGCGGCGCTTCAAGAAAGACGAGCTGCGTGCCGAGTCCTACCTGAGCGCGTTCTACCAGCTGTTCCACCTGGCGACCCTGGCCGGCATCGCGAATGCGGTGCTGCGCGATGCCACCGAATTCGTCAAAGGCCGCACCCGCGCGTTTGGCGTGCCGGGGCAATCGAGCCCCAAGGATGACCCGCTGGTGCAGCGGGTGATCGGTCGCCTGTCGAGCCTGGCCTATGCCGCCCGCACTCAGGTGCTGGCCGTCGCCGAGGTGCTGCAGGAGGCGCACGAAGCAGAGCAGGGCGGCTACGCCAACGAACAGCATTACACCGAGGCCGAGATCCGTGCGTATCAGGCGCAACAGATCGTGCTGGAACAGGTGCTGGAAGCGACCACGCTGCTGTTTGAAGTCGGCGGCGCATCCGCCACCAGCGAGTCGCGTCGCTTCGACCGGCATTGGCGCAACGCCCGCACGCTGGCCTCCCACAACCCGGCGATTTTTCGCGAACGGGCCTTGGGCAATTACTACCTCAACGACGTCACCCCCAACGCCGCGTGGCGCAGCCTGCAAGCCGCCGACGCCGAGCAGCAGGCCGCCCGCGACGAAGCGAGTGCGGTATGAGCCTTCAACCCTTCACTACAAAAGGATCACCCATGCGTTACCGCCAACTGGGCAACAGCGACCTTCAAGTCAGCGTGTTGGGCCTGGGCACCATGACCTGGGGCCACCAGAACACCGAAACCGATGCCCATCAGCAGATTGATTTGGCGCTGGCCGAAGGCATCAACTTCATCGACACCGCCGAGATGTACCCCACGCCGACCAAGGCCGAAACCTGGCGCACCACCGAGCGCTATATCGGCAGTTGGCTGGCGGCCAGCGGTCGACGCGACGAGGTGATCCTGGCGAGCAAAATCGCCGGCCCGGCCCGTGACCCCAGCAGCCAGCAGCACATTCGCGACGGCCTCAGCCATCACGACCGGCGCAACATCGTCGAAGCCCTGGAGGGCAGCCTCAAACGCCTGAACACCGACTACCTCGACCTCTACCAACTGCACTGGCCCGATCGCACCACCAACATCTTCGGCCAGCGTGAATACCCGTATCAGGCAGACACCCAAAGCGTCGCCATCGAAGAAACCCTGGCGGTGCTGGCCGATCAGGTCAAGGCCGGCAAGGTGCGTCACATCGGTGTGTCCAACGAAACCCCGTGGGGCGTCGCCGAGTTTCTCAAGCAAAGCGAACGCCTTGGCCTGCCGCGCATTGCCAGCGTGCAAAACCCCTACAGCCTGCTTAATCGCCTGTACGAAGGCGGGCTCTCGGAGTTCAGCCACCGCGAAGGCGTCGGCCTGCTGGCGTACTCGCCACTGGCCTTCGGTGCGCTCACCGGCAAGTACCTGGGCGGCGCACGGCCCGAGGGCTCGCGCTTGGCGGCGGTGTACCGCACCTTCAATCGCTATGACAGCGCCTCGGCCCAGGAAGCCATCACCGGCTACGTGGAGATTGCCCGGCAACACGGCCTGACACCGGCGCAGTTGGCGCTGGCGTTCATCATCGACAAACCCTTCGTCACCAGCGCGCTCACCGGGCAAACCAGCCTGGCGCAATTGCGCGACAACCTCGGCGCGCTGGACGTGAGCCTCAGCGACGAGATCAAGGCGCAGGTCCAGGCCATCCACCAGCGCATTCCCAACCCCGCGCCCTAGAACGAGGAGCCTGGCATGACGCAAAGCATTGAAACGTTGAGCGGCAATCACCCGTTGCGTCTTGCCGGGTTTACCCAACTGCGGCCCGGGCTGTTGCTCGCCGGGGTATTTGTCGGGCTGTTGCTGCTGGCCGCTGTTTTTCCACAGTGGCTGGCCCCGTATGACCCGCTGGATGCCTCGGCGCGCCTGGCGTTCCAGGCGCCGGGCAACGTGCATTGGCTGGGCACTGATGAAAATGGACGTGACGTGCTCAGCCGGCTGATTTATGGCGTGCGCTCGTCGCTGTTCATGGGCCTGGCCGCCACTGCGCTGGGGCTGGCCTGGGGCACCTTGCTCGGGTTGATCGCCGGCCTTGGCCCGCGCTGGCTGGACGGCGCCTTGATGCGCGGGATTGATGTGCTGCTGTCGTTTCCCGACCTGTTGCTGGCGCTGGTGATCATCACGTTTTTCGGCCAGGGCACGGCCAATCTGATCCTTGCCGTGGGCATCGCCGGCGTGCCGCGGTATGCGCGGCTGGTGCGGGCGCAAACCCTCACCGTGCGCAACGCCGGCTACGTCGAATCCGCCGTCACCCTCGGTCAATCGCAGCTGGCCGTGGTGCTGCGGCACATCCTGCCGAATGCGTTCAAGCCGGTGCTGATCCTCGCCACCATCGGCATCGGCGGTGCGATCACCGCCGGTGCCGCCTTGAGTTTTCTCGGCTTTGGCGCACCGCCGCCCGCGCCGGAGTGGGGCGGCATGGTGGCCATCGGGCGCAGCTTCCTGGCCAACGCGCCGTGGCTGGTGGCCTGGCCGGCTCTGATCATCACCCTGACCGTTGTCTCCATCAGTGCCATCGGCCGCGAACTGTTGCGCCGCAGCGAAGGAAAGCCTCTATGACGATGAATATCCATACCCTCGGCCCGCTGGTCGACATCCGGGACCTGACCGTACGTTTCGGTCAGGCCGAGCCGGTATTGCACGGTGTCAGCCTGCAGTTGAACCGTGGCGAATGCCTGGCGCTGGTGGGCGAATCGGGCTCCGGCAAAAGCGTCACCGCCCGCACCCTGGCCGGCCTCACCGGCAAGGAGGCTCGCGTCCAGGCCGCCAAGCTGGCCTTCCAGGGCGTCGACCTGCGCCAGCTCAATGAACGGGCCTGGCAGCAACTGCGCGGCGCGAGCATCGGCTTTGTGATGCAGGACGCACTGGGCGCGCTGGACCCACTGCGCCGTGTGGGCGCCGAGATTGAAGAACCGTTGCACCTGCACACGTCATTGGGCCTGGAAGCGCGACGCCTGCGGGTGCTGGAGCTGCTGCGGGATGTCGGCGTGCCGGAACCGGAACTGCGCGCCAGCCAATACCCGTGGCAACTCTCCGGTGGCTTGCGCCAGCGCGCGCTGATCGCCTCGGCCATTGCCTGCAACCCACGGCTGATCATTGCCGATGAGCCCACCACGGCCCTGGACGCCACGGTGCAGGCCCAGGTCATCGCGCTGCTGGAAAGCCTGCGTGGTGAAGACAACGCACTGCTGATGGTCAGCCATGACCTGTCGGTGGTCTCGCGCCTGGCCGACCGCGTGGCCGTGATGCGCCACGGGGTGATCGTGGAGGAGGGCAGCACCGAACAGGTCCTGCAAGACCCGCGTCATCCGTATACCCAATTGCTGTTGCGGGCGGCCAAGGCGGTGCACTTCCAACCCACCCGCCGGCTGCTCACGGCGGTTGAACCCGAGCCTGCGCCCCAGGGCGAAGTGCTGCTGGAAGCCCGCGAGCTGTCCAAGACTTTTGTCGGCCCCGACGGTAAAACCCGCACGGTGCTGAACCAGGTGTCGCTGCAACTGCGTCGCGGCGAGACACTCGGCGTGGTGGGCGAATCGGGCTGCGGCAAGACCACCTTGACCCGCCTGATACTCGGCCTGGAAACCGCCGATGCCGGCGAGGTATGGATCAAGGGCCAGCGCTGGTCCGACCTCGACGCCAAGCAAAAACGCGAAGCCCGGCGTGCGGTGCAAGTGGTGTTCCAGGACCCGCTCAGCTCCTTCGACCCGCGCTACACCGTGCAGCGTGTGCTGTTCGAAGCGCTGGTAGTGGCCGGCGTACCGCGTCACGCACGGCGCGAACGCGCCCTGGAACTGCTGGACCTGGTGCGCCTCGATGCCAGCGCCTTGTCGCGCCGCCCCATCGAACTCTCCGGCGGCCAACGCCAGCGCATCGCGATTGCCCGTGCGTTGGCTTCCGAGCCACAGATCCTGATCTGCGATGAGCCGGTGTCGGCGCTGGACGTGTCGGTACAGGCACAGATCCTGGAGTTGCTTGACGACCTCAAGCGCCGCCTCGGCCTGGCTTGCCTGTTCATCTCTCATGACCTTGGCGTGATCAACCACGTCAGCGAGCGCGTGCTGGTGATGAAGGCCGGCGAAGTGGTGGAGTCCGGCTCGGTGCGCGCGGTGTTCGACCGCCCGGCCCATGCCTATACCCGCGCGCTGATCGACGCGATTCCGACCCTTGAAACCGACCACACGCCGATCCCGTTCTACCTGAACGTAGCGATCTGACGTATTGGAAACAGTATCTACAGAGGAGTGTTCCTGGTGCCCAAGCAGCTGCACGTGAATTTGTTTGAGATGAACTGCGTCAGTCACATCGTCCATGGTTTGTGGGTGCACCCGGACAACAACCGGCACCGCTTCAACGACCTGGACTACTGGACCGAGCTTGCGCAATTGCTGGAATACGGCACCTTTGACGGTGTGTTCCTGGCCGACGTGATCGGCACCTACGACCGCTTTCGCGACGGCCCCGAAACCTCGCTGCGTGAAGGCATGCAGATCCCCAGCAACGACCCGCTGCTGGTGATTCCGGCGATGGCCGGGGTGACCCAGAATCTTGGTTTTGGCGCGACCTTTTCCACCACCTACGAACCGCCGTTCGCCTTTGCGCGGCGCATGAGCACCCTCGATCACCTGACCAAAGGCCGGGTGGGCTGGAACATCGTTACCTCGTACTTGCCGAACGCCGCGCGCAACTTCGGCCACGACACCGAGGTGGTCCACGATCACCGCTACGAGATCGCCGACGAATACCTCGACGTGCTCTACAAACTCTGGGAAGGCTCGTGGGACGACGACGCCGTGATCGTCGACCGCGAGCGGCGGATCTACACCGACCCGGACAAGGTGCGCTACATCAACCACGTCGGTGAGCACTTCAAGGTGGCCGGGCCGCACCTGTGCCAGCCTTCGCGGCAGCGTACGCCGGTGCTGTTCCAGGCTACGGGGTCACCGGCGGGCATCGAGTTTGCCGGGCGGCATGCTGAGGTGGTGTTTACCGGTGGTAATGATGCACCGGCGGTGCGCGCGAATATCCAGGCCATGCGGCAGAAGGCGGTGGAGCATGATCGCGATCCGGCGGGGTTGAAGTTTATCGTGATGGCCGGGGTGATCGTGGGGCGGACCGATGAGGAGGTCAGTGTCAAGCTCGACAGCTACCGCAAGCTGGTGAGTGTCGAGGCGTCCCTGGCTCATGGGCAGTCGGCGATCGACTTGACGGCGTATCCACGGGATACCCTGATCAGTGATCTGGTGAGTCGGCAGGTCAAGGGGTGGGAGAGTTTGAGTCGGTACAAAGCGGACTCCACTGTTGGGGCGGTATTGGCGCAGCTTGGGGGGTTTAATCGCGAGCGGTTTTTTGTGGCGGGTACACCGACGGTGGTGGCGGATGCGATTGAGAAATGGCTGGATGAGGATGGGATCGACGGGATCAACCTGAGGCAGTATTTGTCGTTTGAGACGGCGCGGGATTTCATTGAATTGGTGGTGCCGGAGTTGCGTCGTCGTGGGCGGTTTCGTGAGCGGTATAACGAGGGCGAGACGTTGCGGGAGCGGTTGTTCGGGGCTGGGCAGGCGCGGTTGCCTGGGGACCATTTTGGCGCGCGTTATCGGGATCCGGCGGCGTTGCTTCAGCCGGCGTTGCCGTTGCGGTTTTCGTTGTGAGTGGAGGGCTGCAGGAACCCCTGCATTTCAGACCGGCACGGGTGGAAGATGCGCCGCAGTTGGCGCTCATTCATTTGCAGACGTGGCAGGCGGCGTATCGGGAGATTCTGTCCGAGCGTTTTCTTGCTGACCTGAACGGCGGCGTGTCCCAGCGCACGGCCTTCCTGGCCCAGGCCATAGCCGGCGGCACATTGTCGGTGTGGGTGGTGGAGCGGGATGGGAAGTTGGTGGCGTGGGCGTCCTTTGGCAGCAGTCGGGATGTGGATGCGTCGTCGGCCACTGGAGAATTGCGTGCGCTCAATCTGTTGCCCGGGATTTGGGGGCAGGGGATTGGCACGCGGCTTTGGGGGCGGGTACGGGAGCAGTTGGTTGAGGCTGGGTATGCCAGTGCGACCGTTTGGGTGGTGCAGGGGAATCGGCGTGCTCTGGGTTTCTACCGAGCGCTTGGGTTTGTGGCTGAGCCGCATACTGAAAAGACGGTGGTGGAACATGATGAGCCGTTGCCGTTGGTGCGTTATCGGGTGCCTTTGGTGATTTCTGGGGGTGAGGGTTGAGTACATATCCGTTTCTTCGGTAACGGCTGCTTAGGGTTTCGCTCTTACAGCGACTCACTTTGGAAAAGCCCCAAAGTAAGCAAAGGGCTCTGCCCCGCCTGTCGGCGCCTCGCTAGGGCTCGGCGTTCCCTTGTAAGATTGTTTTCACCTGCTTCAGACCGTAGTGCCCTCTGATTTCGAGATCGTGAGTGAGCATGGGTCGGAGCAGGTTCCTTCCTAAACTAGTCCGAACGGTTGCCTGGGCGCAAAGCCCGATTCTGCAAGGTTGGACGTGAGGAAAACGCTATGGATCATGACTCTGCGTTCGTCGGAATTGATGTTTCCAAAAACAAGCTCGACTCATTCGTCAGCACTACTGGCCAAGTCGAACAGTTTTTCAATACTCAAGAAGATATCCAGCGTTTAGCTAAACATCTCAAGGCTCAGGAGCCGGTTTTGGTGGTGCTGGAAGCAACTGGCGGATATGAGCGGCTTGCCGCTGCCGAGCTTTGTGCTGCTGGATTACCCGTTGTTGTTGTCAATCCCCGTCAGGTTCGTGATTTCGCCAAGGCGACCGGTAGGCTGGCGAAAACCGACGCTCTGGATGCCCAGGTGATTGCGGAGTTTGCCCAGGCGGTCAAACCCGAGATTCGGGAGATGCCAGATGAACACGCTCGTGAACTGGCGGATCTACTGACTCGACGCCGCCAGCTCATCGATATGATCGTGGCGGAAGAGTCTCGACTGAAACAGGCGGTATTCAAGGCACTTCGACGGGACATCAAGGCACATATCGTCTGGCTTCAAAAGCGCCTTAAAAGCACAGACGATGACTTGCACGAAGCGATCAAAGCTTCGCCGGCTTGGAAGGCCAATTATGATTTGCTGCGCGAGGTATCGGGCGTTGGCAATGTGCTCGCACTTTCGCTGCTGGCAATGGTTCCGGAGCTGGGTAAGGTTAATCGCAAACAAGTGGCTGCATTGGTTGGTGTGGCCCCTTTTAACTGCGATAGCGGCCTCTACAAAGGACGTAGACGGATATGGGGTGGTCGAGCTGAGGTGCGAAGTGTCCTTTACATGGCTGTCTTGTCCTCGAAGAGCCATAACCCGGTGATCGAGAGGTTTTACAACCATCTGCTTGCTGCAGGGAAGACGAAGAAAGTAGCGCTGGTGGCATGCATGAGAAAGTTGCTGACGATCCTGAATGCGATGGTGCGCGATCAAAAGCATTTCGCTGAAATGGCTTGAATTTCGACACGGTTGCTCACTCCGGCATTGCTCCGCGGGCCGCCGCGACGGCCCGTCCCTGGCCCGTCGCGGCTAAACCGGCGTCCTGCCGGTTTACCCGCTCCTCAATCCCTGCGTTCGGCCTCGGGCTTATTGGGGCAGTCAGAGCCAGATCAAGATCAAAAGCAAGAGCACAGCGGCCTACAGGCCGGCTTGAGTGGTAGAAGCCAGATCAAAAGCCAAATCCAAAACCAAATCTGCAACTGATGCAGCTCTGCTTTTCTGTGGGAGCTGGCTTGCCTGCGATGCAGACAACTCGGTCTTTCAGGTACACCGAGGCGATGCTATCGCAGGCAAGCCAGCTCCCACATTTGACTGTGCCCGCTGTAGATTTTGATCTTGATGTTGCCTTTGCTTCACACCACTCAAGCCGGCCTGTAGGCCGCTGTGCTCTTGATCTGCTTTTGATCTTGATCTTAGGCGCCCCGTTAAACCACGCTGGCCGAAAGCAGGTAGTACGGAGCGGGTAAACCGGCAGGACGCCGGTTTAGCCGCGACGGGGCAGGGACGCCCCGTCGCGGCGGCCCGCGCAGTAGTACCGGAGAGAGGGCACACCGAGCCTAGGCGAGGTGCCGAGTGGTGGGGCAAGAGCGTTTTGCTTACTTTTGCGCTTTTCAAAAGTGAGCCGCTGTAAGAGCGGAACCCATAGCGGCCGTTACCGCAGCAACGGATATGTACTCGGTCCACCTCATTCCCAAGCTGTTGCCTGACCAACACTTCCCACACACATTGTCGTTTTCCCCAATCTCCCGCCCGCCCAATGTCCCGTATTTACGGCCCCTGAAACCCGGCATGCCTTGTGCAATGACCCAATCCCCGGACTTCAGGCCTCACTCATCATGCAAGAACCCGCCCCTTACCCGCGACGATCCAGCCCGCTACTCCTTCTGGGCACCGCCACACTCTGCGGCCTGCTCCTGGGCTGCGGCCAAAGCGGCTCGATCGTCACCCGCAGTGACCAACCGGTAAAAGGCGGCACCCTGGTCTACGCCACCGACCGCGAACCCACCTGCCTCGACCCCCACGTAGCCGGCGACATGCCCCAGGTGTTCGTCGCCCAGCAGTACCTGGACTCCCTGGTCTCGATGGACGCCGACGGCCGCATCGGCCCCTGGCTCGCCAAGACCTGGGAAGTGTCCCCGGACGGCCTGACCTACACCTTCCACCTGCGCAACGACGTGCACTTCACCGACGGCACCCCGTTCAACGCCGCCGCGGTCAAGGCCAACCTCGACCACATGGCCAACCCCAAGACCCAGTCCAGCACCGCAGGCGGCTACATCCGCCAATACCGCAGCACCGACGTGCTCGACGAATACACCGCCGTGGTGCACCTGGCCACGCCTTACGCGGCGTTTCTGGAAGTGTTGGCCCAAGGCTTCCTGGGCATCGAGTCGCCCACCGCACTGCTGCGCTCCCGCGACGTGAACTGCGAAAGCCCGGTCGGTAGCGGCCCGTTCAAGGTCGTGCGCTGGGACCGCCAGAGCCAGGTCGAGCTGGTGCGCAACCCCGACTACAACTGGGCGCCGCCCACCGCCAAACACCAGGGCCCGGCCTGGCTCGACCGGATCGTCTGGAAGTTCATCCAGGAACCTTCGGTGCGCTTCGCCTCGTTGCAGGCCGGTGAGGTCGATGTGATCGAAGCGTTACCGCCCGAATCCCACGAGGCCGCCCGGCGCAATCCGGACCTGACCCTGGTGATCGCCCAGCGCCCCGGCAACCCCACCAACGGCACGCTGAACATCACCCGCGCGCCGTTCGATGACTTGCGGGTGCGCGAAGCCTTTGTGCGCAGCTCCGACATCGAGGGTGCGTTGAAGAGTGTGTACTTCAACGAATTCCCCCGCGCCGGCGGCCCGTTGAGCCCGGCCACGCGCTTCTACAACCCGGAGTTCCAGCACGCCCAGGATTACGACCCGGCCCGGGCCGCGCAGTTGCTCGACCAGGCCGGCTGGACCCAGCGCGACAGCGAGGGCTACCGCACCAAGGACGGCAAGCGCCTGCAAGTCCATGTGGTGATGGGCAACCGCACGCCACCGTCGGAATACACCCTGTGGGAGCAGGTACAGGCCACTACCCGGCAGGCCGGCTTCGAGCTGATCGTCGACCAGATGAGCGACGTGCAGGCCACCAAGCGCCAGGCCGACTGGGACTACGACATTCGCCTCGGCTATTGGAACACCAACACCGCCGACGTGCTGCGGATCATCTTTGGCAGCGAGTTCATTCGCCCCGCAGGCGTGGGGGGCTACCACCAGAACACCGCAGGCTTCAGTGACCCGGCTTTCGACACGCTGATCCAGCAGGCCCTCACCACCCAGGACAGCGAGCAGCGCCGGGCCCTGTATTACCAGGCGCAGAAGATCGCTTCCAGCCAGTACCTGCAATTGACCACCTACCCGCAAAGCACGCGGCTGGGTATCTACAAGACCACCCAGGGCGTGCGGCTGGAGCCGTCGCTGGCGGTGACCTATCTCTATGACGCATGGGTGAACAAATGAGCACGACATCACTTGCCAACCCACGGCGCGAGCGCCTGGCCCGGCTCGGCAAACGTGCGCTGTGGCGCCTTGCCGGCGGGGTGCTTGTGCTCTGGGCGGTGGCCACGCTGACCTTCTTTGCCTTGCGCCTGATGCCCGGCGATCCGGTGCAGGCGATCCTCGGCGGCCCGAGTGGCAACCCCACCCCGGAGACCATCGCCGAAGCCACCCGCGAGTACGGCCTCGACAAACCACTGGCGGTGCAATACGCGCTGTACCTCGGGCGCCTGGTGCAGGGTGACCTGGGGGTTTCCTATTCCCAGCATCTGCCGGTGACCCGAGTGCTCGCCGAGCAATCCTGGCCGACCCTGGAGCTGACCCTGACGTCGCTCGCGTTGGCCTGGGTGCTGGTGCTGGCGCTGACGGTGCTGACCGCCGGGCGCCGACGCTGGGTGGCCAGCCTGGCCTCGTTGGCCGAAACCCTGGCCGCCGCGTTGCCGCATTTCTGGTTGGGGATTCTGCTGCTGGCGGTGTTTGCGTTCGGCCTGCGGCTGTTCCCGCCGGCGGGCAGTGACGGCTGGCGCACGCTGGTATTGCCGTCGTTCGCCCTGGCGATTCCGCTGGCGGGGTTTATCGCCCAGGTCACCCGTGAATCCCTGGATTTGACCCTCGACCAACCCTTCATCCTGACTGCCCGAACCCGTGGCCTGAGTGACTTCAACGTGCGCTTCAAACACGCACTGCGCCACGCGGTATTGCCGGGCATCTCGCTGTCGGGCTGGGCCATCGGCGCGCTGATCAGTGGCGCGGTGGTGATTGAAGTGATCTTTTCCCGCAAGGGCCTTGGCCGTCAGCTGTACCAGGCGGTGCAGGCACAGGACCTGCCGCTGACCATCGGCATCAGCCTGGTGGTCGCTGCCGGTTACGTGCTCGCCAACATTCTGGTCGACCTGCTGTACCTGTGGGTCGACCCTCGCCAACAGGAGATTCCAGCATGAGCGGCCTGACCCTCGAAGCTCCGCTGCCGGCGCTGCGGATTCAGCGCACCACCCGCACGCTGCGGCCCGGCCCGCTGTTGGCGATTACCTTTCTGCTGCTGGTGATTGTCGCGGCGCTGGTGCCGCAGTTGTTCGCCTACAGCGACCCGCTGGCCATCGTGCCCCGCGACGCGTTTCATTCGCCGAGCCTGGCCCACTGGTTCGGCACTGATCAGTCGGGGCGGGATATCTTTTCCCGGGTGATCTACGGCACGCGCCAGTCGCTGTTTATCGGGCTTGCTGCAACCGCTATCGCCATGAGCATCGCCATCGTGCTCGGCCTGCTGGGCGGGCTCGGCGGCGCGCGGGTGGACCGTGGCGTGGGTTGGTTGCTGGAAGTGCTGTTTGCGTTCCCGAGCCTGATTCTGGCGCTGCTGTTCGTGGCGATCTTCGGCAGCGGCATTGGCCCGCTGATTGTCGCCACCGGGCTGGGCAGCGCACCGGGTTACGCACGCATGGTTCGCGGCCAGGTGCTGGCGGTGCGCAACGCGGGCTACATCGAAGCGGCCCGGGCCCTCGGGCATCCGCCGCTGCGCATCATCCTGCGCCAGCTGCTGCCGAACGCCATGCGCCCGTTGATCGTGACCCTGACCATGGGCGTGGGCCAGGCGATTGTCTGGGCCTCGGCCCTGAGCTTTCTCGGCCTGGGCGCACGTCCACCGGCGCCGGAGTGGGGGACCATGCTGTCCATGGGCCGCGACTTTATCGCCAACGCCTGGTGGCTGACGTTCTTCCCCGGCCTGTTCATCGTATTGACCACGCTGTCGACCACGGTCACTGGCCGTTACCTGCAACAACGCCTGGAGGGCCGTCTTTCATGAGCGACCAGAAACGCTTGATCGTTGAAGGGCTGTCCATCGAGTTTGCCGGGCAGTCGGTGGTACGCAATCTGTCTTTCACCCTGGAGCCGGGCAAAACCCTGGCGCTGGTGGGTGAGTCCGGCTCGGGCAAAAGCGTCACCGCCCGCAGCCTGATCGGCCTGGCGGGGGCGGGCGCCAAGGTCACGGCGCGCACCTTGAGTTACGACGGAGTGGATTTGCTCAGCCTGTCGGAGCGCGGCTGGCGCCGTTTGCGCGGCAACGGCATCGGCTTCGTATTGCAGGATGCTCTGGTGTCCCTCGACCCGTTGCGGCCGGTGGGCAAGGAAATTCTCGAAGTGCTGGAGACCCACCGCTGGGGCGACCGTCGCAGCCGTGGCGAGCGGGTCATCGAGCTGCTGGACCTGGTCGGTGTACCCGAGCCGCAACTGCGTGCCCGCCAGCGTCCCGATCAACTCTCTGGCGGCCTGCGCCAGCGTGCGCTGATTGCCAGCGCGCTGGCGTTGAACCCCGGCCTGGTGATTGCCGATGAACCCACCACCGCGCTGGATGCCACGGTGCAGGCGCAGATTCTGCAGGTGTTGCAGCAGATCAAGGCCCGTGGCGATTCGCTGCTGATCATCAGCCATGACCTGGCGGTGGTCGCGCAACTGGCGGATGAGGTACTTGTTTTGCGCCACGGTGAAGTGGTGGAGCAGGGCCCGATGGATCAGCTGCTGCTCAACCCGCGCCACGCCTACACGCGCTCGCTGCTGGATGCGGTGCCCGCCGAGCATGCCCGGGGCACACGCCTGTCGCCGGAGCGCAGCAATGCTGTCGCTCAGCCGCGGCCGGGCGCGGACTCGCCGGTGTTGCTCAAGGCCACGGGCCTGGGCAAACGGTATGTCGGCCCCGATCAACAGTCACGCCAAGTGGTGGACGGCGTCAGCTTTGAGCTGCGCGCCGGCCGCACCCTGGGCATCGTCGGTGAGTCCGGTTCGGGCAAAACCACGGTGGCGCGCATCGCCCTCGGGCTGCTGCAACCGGATGCCGGCGAGGTGCGTTTTCTTGACCAGCCATGGGCAGCCGCAGGCGCCGAACGGGTCGAGGAGAAAACCCGACGTTTGCATCGCCGCGACATCAGCGTGATCTATCAGGACCCGCTGAGTTCATTCGACCCGCGCTGGACGGTCGGGCAGATCCTCAGTGATGCGCTGGACGTCGCAGGCATCGACGCCGAGCAACAGGCCGCCCGAGTGGCGCAGTTGCTCGACCAGGTCCGCCTGGCGCCGCAACTGGCCGAGCGTCGGCCGCTGCAATTGTCGGGCGGGCAGCGTCAGCGCGTGGCGATTGCCCGGGCGATTGCCAGCAACCCCAAGGTGATTATCTGTGACGAGCCGGTGTCGGCGCTGGATGTGTCGGTGCAGGCCCAGGTGCTGGACCTGCTGGCCGACCTGCAAGCCTCGCTGGGCCTGGCCTACCTTTTTATTTCCCACGACCTCGGCGTGATTCGCCACGTCAGCGATGAAGTGTTGGTGATGCGCCACGGCCAGGTGGTGGAAAGTGCGAGCGTCGAGACGTTGTTTGAGTCCCCCCAACATGAATACACCCAACGCCTGCTGGGCGCAGTCCCGCGCCTGCCCGGCAGCGGCACGCAGTTGGTCGTGCCGGCCCTGGAGCCGGAACACCCCGGCTGGCTGTTTGATGAATCGCGCCTGTGGAAAATCGCCATCTAGACCTGAATCAAGGAAGTGCCATGAGCAAGTTGTCTGCTGTACCCACGCCACCGGTTGTGACGGTGGCCGAACTGAACGCCCGCGCCGACCGCATCCTGCCGCAGATCGCTGCTGGCGCTGCGCAACGCGAGCGCGACCGCCAGCTGCCGTACGAGGCGGTGGCGCAGATCGCCCAGGCGGGGCTGTTTACCGTGCGGATTCCCAAGCGTTTTGGCGGCGCCGGTGGTTCGGTCAAGGACGTGATTGCCTTGCTGATTCGCATCGCCTCGGCCGACTCCAACGTGGCCCAGGCCCTGCGCCCCGGTTTCGGGTTTGTCGAAGGCTTGCTGGCCTCCCGCGCCGAGGGGGCGGAAGAGGAGCGTGAGCGCTGGTTCGAGCGCTATCGGCAAGGCGCCGTGATCGGCAATGCCGGCTGGGAAGTCGGTGGTGCCAACGGTTCCATCAGCGCGCGTATCGTGCGTGACGGCGAGCATTTCCGCGCGTCCGGCAGCAAGTACTACAGCACCGGTTCGTTGTACGCCGATTGGGTCAGTGCGGTGGCCCTGGACGAAAATGACCAGCCCGTCTCCTTCATCCTGCCCCGGGACCGCCAGGGCCTGGAGCTGCTGGATGATTTCGACGCCATGGGCCAGCGCCTGACCGCCAGCGGCACCACCCATCTGCATGACGTGCAGGTGTTGGCCAGCGAGATCCGCACCCGCACGGTCGAGGAGGGCAAGCGCACGATTGTCACGCCGTTCCTGCAGGTGTTCCTCGCGGCGGTGCAGGCCGGTATTGCGCGCAATGCGCTGAATGATGCGGTGACCTTCGCCAAGGACCATGCGCGGCCGATCAAGCACAGCAGCGCCACCCGCTCGGTGGATGACCCGTATGTGGAGCTGAGCGTGGGCGACGTTTCGGCCCGGGCGTTTACCGCCGAAGCGGTGGTGCTGCATGCGGCCGACTCCATCGACCGCGCCTGGGCGGCCGATCTGGAGGCGGTGGCCGTCGACCAGGCAGCGGTGGATGTGGCGCAGGCGCAATATATCGCCGCCGAATCGGCACTCAAGGCCGCCGAGCTGGTGTTCGACGTGGGTGGCGCGTCCACCACCGGCCGCGCCCATAACCTGGACCGCCACTGGCGCAACGCGCGCACCGTGGCCAACCACAATCCCCGGCACTGGAAGGCCGCGGCCGTGGGCGCCTGGCAACTCAAGGGCACGCCACCACCGACCTCGGGGCTGTTTTGAACAAAGCCCTCGACCTTTCACTCCCCGTGGGCGAAGTGGGCACCGGGCACGCGCGCCGGGTGCCGATGATCATCGGCTGTGCGCTGTTCATGGAACTGATCGACGCCACGGCGGTGCTCACGGCGCTGCCGCAGATGGCCCAGGATTTCGGCGAGCCGAGCGTGCGCATGAACCTGGTGGTGTCGCTGTACCTGCTGGCGGTGGCGCTGTTTGTGCCGGTCAGTGGCTGGGCGGCCGACCGGTTCGGGCCGCGCCGGGTATTTATCAGCGCGATCGTGCTGTTTACCCTGGCGTCGGTGGCGTGTGCCTGCTCGGGCTCGCTGCTGCAACTGTCCCTGGCGCGGTTGGCCCAGGGCGCTTCGGGGGCGATGATGGTGCCGGTGGGGCAGGTGATCCTGCTGCGCTGGTCGGCGCGGGAAAACCTCCTGCGCGCCATGTCTTACCTGACGGTGGCGGCGCTGGTGGGGCCGCTGCTGGGCCCTCCGTTGGGCGGTTTGCTGGTGACGGTGTTGTCGTGGCACTGGATCTTCCTGATCAACGTGCCCATCGGCGTGCTCGGGGTCATGCTGGTGCTGCGCTACATCCCGGACTATTCCGGAATGCCTGGCCAACCATTGGACGTTCCCGGCCTATTGCTCAGCGGTGTGGCACTGGGCGGGCTGGTGTTCGGTTTCGAGGTGCTGGGCCACGGCCTGTTGCCTCGTCAGTGGGCGTTGCTGCTGATTGGCGGCGGTCTGTTGAGTGCCTGGCTGTATGTCCGGCATGCGCGGCGCACGGCCCACCCGTTGATCGATTTCTCATTGTTGAAAATACCGACCTTCGCGGTGAGCTTCTGGGGCGGCAACCTGATGCGTATCGGCAGTGCTTCACAGCCGTTTTTGCTGGTGCTGCTGTTCCAGCTGTGTTTCGGGCTTAACCCGTTGCAGGCCGGGCTGCTGAGCGTTGCCGGCGGCGTGGGGGCGTTCCTGATGAAGATGCTGGCGGTACGGATTGTCAGCCGCTTCGGTTTCCGGCGCACCTTGATCAGCAATGCCGTGCTCACCGGTGCAACCATCCTGGCGTGCAGCCTGTTCGAGGTATCGACGCCTTACTGGATTGTAATACTGGTGTTATTTGGCAGCGGGATCATTCGCTCGCTGCAATTCAGCACCCTGGGTGCGTTGACCTATGCCGACGTGCCACCGGAGCAATCCAGCCGTGCCAGTAGCCTGTCGGCGATGACCATTCAGTTGACGTTGAGTTTGTCGGTGGGCATCGCGGCGGGCCTGCTCGGCTTGATCATGGCCATGCGCGGGCATGCCACGGTCGAGCAGAGTGATATCGCCTGGATCATGGGGGTGCCGGATTGCTGTGTGCATTATCGGGGCTGGTTTATCGCAGGCTGTCGCCGCAGGCAGGCTCGGCGATTTATGCAAAACGCGCAGAGGGAATTTGATGATTCGTGCAGCACGTATCGAGGACGCGGGTGACATCGCCCGGGTGCATATCCGCAGTTGGCAGGAGGCTTACCGTGAGCTGATGCCCGTGGATTACCTGGCTTCGCTGGAGGCGACACAGACCCGGCGCGAAGCTGCCTGGCGGCAGTTGATCGAGCAGGGACGCGAAGCGGTGTTTGTGGCAGAGGTCGATGGGCAGGTGGTCGGCTGGATTGCCGTGAGCCCGAGCCGCGATGAGGACGCTGACCCCGGCAAGACCGGCGAAGTGCAGGCGGTGTATGTGCTGGCCGAGCATTGGGGAACCGGGGTGGGGTGGGCGCTGTGGCTCAAGGGTTTGGAACATCTCGCCAGCCAGGGCCTGGAGACGGCGACGTTGTGGGTGCTGGCTGAAAACCAGCGGGCAATACGCTTTTACCAAAACGCCGGATGGACAGCGCAGGCCGAATCAAGCCGTACCCTTACCCGGGGCGGTTGTGAGCTGGAGGAAATTCGCTACCAATCCCAAAAGTGACGCTGAACTTGTGCCTAGGGAGCTTGCTGTGGCGAGGGAGCTTGCTCCCGCTGGAGTGCGAAGCGCTCCCAGGATTTTGGGGCCGCTGCGCAGCCCAGCGGGAGCAAGCTCCCTCGCCACAGCAGCTCCCTGCCACAGCAAGCGCCCTGCCACAGGTGATTCGGTTGTCTGTTCCATTTGCTGACCATCAGGCACCGACGGTGCCATTTTTTGCCTGAAAGCTGCGCGGCCACAGGCGTCATTCAGGAATGTCATCGGCCATGAGCTCGTCTTTTTCATTGTTTCGCACCTGGAATGTCCAACACTTGCCGTCGACCCCGGCGGCGTTTGTGCGGCATTTCATCGGTCATTTCAAAGGGTGGTACCTGGCGATTCTGCTGCTGCAGATTGCCGCCGTGGTGTGTTCGATCCTGATTCCCTGGGGCCTGGGGCAAATCACCCGCACCGTGAGCAACGGCCTGGAGGCGGAGCGCGCGTTTGAGGTGCTGCGCTGGCCCTTGACCCTGTTCGCGGTACTGCTGGTGTGCGAGGTGCTGTTTACCCGCGCGGCGGCGGGTTGTCATATCCATGTGTTGCCGTTGCAGCGGCGTACGGTGACCCATGTGGTGTTCGCCTACCTGCAACAGCATTCCCACCGTTTTATCAGCAACGAGTTCGCCGGCGCCTTGGCGCACCGGGTGTCGGAAGTGACCCTCGGGGTGAACCAGACCCTGAGCATCCTGCTGTTCGACCTGATCCCGCTGCTGGTTACGCTGAGCCTGGCCACGGCGTTGCTGTGGACCGCATCGCCGCTGTTGGCGCTGTTCATGGCCGGCTGGTCGGTGGTGTTCATCGCCATCTGTTACCTGCTGGCGCGGCGCAGTCATCCGCTGGCGCAGCAGTATTCGGCCGCCCGCAGCACCAGCACCGGCAAGGTGGTGGACGCGGTGTCCAACCTTGCCAATATCCGCCTGTTTGCCCGTCATGCATTCGAGCACAGCTACCTGGGCACCTTCCTCGACAAGGAGGTGACCGCGGCCTATCGCTCCCTCGGCTACATGGAGCGCATCCGCTGGTTCCAGACCAGCTGTGGCGTGGTGCTCAAGCTGGGGCTGTTGTTGCTCGCGCTCTATCTGTGGCGCAGTCACCGCATCGATATCGCCGCGTTTGTGATGTCCACCAGCCTTTCGCTATTGATCATCAGCGATGTCGAAAACCTGTCGCGGCGCTTTCTCGAATTTTTCGAAGCCACCGGCAATATCGCCAACGGCGTGCGCACCCTGATTCGCCCCCACGAAGTCATCGACCGACCCGGTGCCAAGGCGCTGCAGGTCAAGCGCGGGGATATCGAGTTTCGCGACGTGGGTTTCAGTTACGGCGCCGGCCGGCCGATTTTCGAGCAGATGAATATCGTCATCCCCGCCGGCCAGAAAGTCGGCCTGGTGGGCGCCTCGGGCTCCGGCAAGTCGACGCTGCTGAGCTTGCTGCTGCGCCTCTACGACGTGCAGCAAGGCCAGGTGCTGGTGGACGGCAAGGACGTGCGCCACGTCACCCAGCATTCGCTGCACCAGCAGATCGGCCTGATTCCCCAGGAGCCCGGCCTGTTTCACCGCAGCATTCGCGAAAACATCCACTACGGCCGCCTGGATGCCTCGATGGACGAAGTCGCCGAGGCGATCCATCGCGCCGGTGCCAGTGAGTTTATCGACAGCATGGAACACGGCTACGAGTCGTTGGTGGGCGAGCGCGGGGTCAAGTTGTCCGGCGGCCAGCGCCAGCGCATTGCGATCGCCCGGGTGTTGCTGAAGAACGCGCCGATCCTGGTGATGGATGAAGCCACCTCCAGCCTGGACTCGATCACCGAGCGTTTCATCCAGGACAAACTCGACGAAATCATGGAAGACAAGACTGTCTTGGTGGTCGCGCATCGGCTGTCCACCGTGGCTCATCTGGACCGGATCCTGGTGTTCGACAATGGCCGGGTTGTCGAAGACGGCAGCCACGAACAACTGCTGCGCCAGGGCGGCCACTATGCGCGGTTGTGGAGTCGCCAGTTCAGTGATGCGCTGGACGAAGCGGTGCTGTGATCAGGCGGCGTACCGGGTACGCCGCGCTGTGCCGCTCAGATCGACAGGTGCAGCACCCGCTCATCCTTGGTGTTGGCCAATGGGCGGCGCTTGTTGACCTTCAGTTCGCCCAGGTTGATCAGTAAGGTGCGGGTCACGTTGCGGCTGAGCCCCAGCAACTCGGCGGTGTGCACCTGGTTGTGCTGGCAGAGCCGGTAGGCGGCGGTCAACAGGCTGCGCTCGACCTGTTCGTGGAGGTTGTCGATCTGCTCTTCGAACAGTCGCTGGAAGGCCAGGTCGAGCAGGTCATGGGCCGTGGTGCTGTCTTCCTGGCGTTCGATGCGCAAGTTGGACATGCGCAGGTCATCGGCCTGGATCACGCCGTCGCGGCAGATCAGCAAGGTGTGGTGAATGACGTTTTCCAGCTCGCGGATATTCCCCGGCCAACTGTACGTGGCCAGCCGTTGCTCGGCTTCCTTGCTCAAGATGATCTCGCCGTACCCCAGGCGGCGGGTGTAGGTGTCGATGAAATACTGCACCAGCGGCAGGATATCGCCGGGGCGATCCCGCAATGGGCTGAGTTCCAGGTTGACCACGTTCAGGCGGTAGAACAGGTCCTCGCGAAAATGCCCGGCGTTGATCGCTTTTTCCAACTGTACGTTGGTCGCCGCCAGCACCCGCACATTGATCGGAATGCTTTTGCGCGAACCCAGGCGCACCACTTCACGCTCTTGCAACACCCGCAGCAGCTTGACCTGGATCGACATCGGCAGGTCGCCGATTTCATCCAGGAACAGCGTGCCGCCGTTGGCTTCTTCAAACCAGCCGGCCTTGGCGCTGAGGGCGCCGGTGAATGCGCCTTTCTCGTGGCCGAACAGTTCGGCTTCCACCAGGGACTCTGAGAACGCGCCACAATTTACCGCCACGAACGGCTGCGCCTTGCGGCCGCTGAGGTTGTGAACGTGGCGCGCCACCAGCTCCTTGCCGGTGCCGGTTTCACCGATGATCAGCACGCTGGCTTCGCTCGGCGCGACTTGTTGCACGTGCTTGAGCAAGGCCTTGGACCTGGGGTCTTCAAACACCTGCGCGGTGGCGCGGATAGAGGTGGCAAGGGCGGGCGAGGGCGGTAAGGTCAGCAGTTGCATGGTGATCCCTTTGAATAAAAGATCAGGAATAAAAAGTCGGGATGGGCGGGGTACCGTTCAGTGCCCACTCCCCCAGTTCATGGAGTTTGTAATCCAGTGGGTCATGCAGGCTTTGGGTGCGCAAATTGCGCCAATGCCTGTCGAGCGCCACCGAGGCGTTGGTAGCCCGCGCGCCGGTAACCTCGAAGACCTTGCTACACAACTCCAGGCCGTTGCGGCTGGCGGCGACTTTGGCGGTGGCGATGGCAATGGCCGCTTCCCCGCGCTCCTCGCTGGTCAGTGCCGGCCCCTTGGCCCACGCCGTGTCCAGCACCTGGCCGGCGCGCTCCACCAACAGGCGGGTGCTTTGCAGCGCCACCCAGAAGTCGCCGTAATGGCTGAGGATGTAAGGGTCCTGGGTGCTGTGGCTGGCGCTGGAGCGGAACCACGGGCGGGCTTCTTCCAGGGTGTATTGGCGCGCCTCTTCGAACGCGCCTTCGGCGATACCCAGGAAGATGTTGGCGAAGTGCAGTTGCGCAATCAGCGGGCGCAGGCAGGCGAACGGCGTGCTCAACGGGCCCGGGTCCAGCAGCAGGTCGGATTCTTCCACGCGTACGCGCTTGAAGGTCACGCTGCCGCTGTCGGTCTGGCGCTGGCCCATGTTGTTCCAGTCGTTGTGCAGGATGATCCCGCTGCGGGCACTGGGAATGGCCGCGATCAGCAACTTGCCGCCGGCGCTTTCATCGATGGCCGAGGCGATCAGCATTTCTGAATCGTTGGCGCCGGAGCAGAAGTTCTTCTGCCCCGAGAATTCCCGCCAGCCCGTGTGGCGCTTGACCACCGTGCGGGTGTCCAGCGGGTTCAGGGTGTTGCCCCAGAACCAGTTGTTGCTGGCGGTCAGGCTGAACCAGGTTTGCCACTGCGCGGGCGTGGCGAACAACCGGACGGTGGCAAGCATCAGGTGATGAAAACCGAATACATGGGCGATGGAGCTGTCGACGCGGGCAAATTCGCGCACCACCTCGAAGGTTTCCGACCAGTTGGCGTCCAGCCCGCCGAATTGCCCGGGAATGCTCAGGGACAACAGGCCGCTGCTGCGCAGCTTGTCGCGCTCGGCCTTGGGCGTGCCGCCGGTGGCGTCCCGGTCGACGGCGGTGCGGGCGAACTCGCTCGCCAGGTCACGGGCAATCTCCAGCGGGGTCCTGCGGGTGCAGAGTAAGTTGACCGTCACGCGTGAATACCTCGTTGCTTAATAGTCGCAGATGCTTGAATTGATTGACTGGCTAGAGCAAGAGCCATACCAAGTAAGGACAAGCCGATAACTTGCACCTTCTTAGAGGTGTGCAGAAAAAGAGAGTGTCGAATACACAACTTTTGTTGGTCAGCTGTTGGGATTTGCACAGTTGTGACGGAGCCCTGTAGCCCGGGGCTTTGGTTATGCCTTTATCGATTGAACATATAATTGAATGTGTTTTTTCCGCATTGTTGTGAATCGAACATTTCACCAGCAAAGTGTTGCGCCTGTGGCGATTAAATAGGGCGATGGGCCCCTATTTGTTGATGTTTTGACGTGGCACGAACCCTGCAAAGTTCAAAATAGAGCGCGACTATACGAATAGATGCTCCAACTAATTAGAGACCCCAGGAGTATTGAGTCCATGCGGCAACTGTTTGAACCACGCGCTCGTCGTTTTGAGTCACTGGCCACCGCGTCCAGCCTTGGCGTGCTGTTGATGTTGATACACGGTGCGGCGTTTGCCGCCCCGGCCGACCCTACCCTGGCCACGGTGGTGGTCACCGGCGCCGAAGCCACCGAGGCGCAAAAGGCCGAAAAGCAGTTGGCCAGGGTGCCCGGCAAAACCGCGGTGATCGACAACCGCAAGATCGAACAGGGCCGTGCGGCGAATGCCGAGGACGTGCTGGCGCTGCAGCCGGGAGTCTTCGCCCAGGCCACCAGCGGCTCGGGCGCCAACAAGATATCGATCCGTGGTTCGGGCCTTAACACCTTCTATCAAGGCTATGTGCTGGGGATTAAATTCCTCTACGACGGCCTGCCGTTGACCGGGCCGGGCGGCACCCAGGAAGACATGCTGGACATGGCCTCGGTGGACCACACCGAGGTGCTCTACGGCGCCAACGCCTTCCGTTATTCGGCCTTGTCCCTGGGCGGCGCGATCAACTTCGTCAGCAAGACCGGGCGCACCGACCCGGGCAACTACGCGCGCTTCGAGGCCGGCAGCTTTGGCTACCGCAAGCAGCAACTGAGTACGGGTGGCGTGGAGGGCGACAACGACTACTACGTCAGCATCCAGCACAACGAGCGTGACGGTTACCAGGACAACACGCCGAACAAAGGGCAGGGGATCGTCGCCAACTTCGGCCACGTGTTCAGCCCGCAACTGGAGACGCGCTTCTACATTCGCTACAAGGAAGAGACCCTCAGCCAGGGCAACACCCTGACCAAGTACCAACTCAAGCACGACCCCACCAGCAACCTCGTGCCCATCGGGCGCAAGAAGGACGGCTCGACCCTGCTGGGCAGCACCACCACCTACACCTTTGACGACAATGCCAAGCTCGAAGTCGGCCTGGGCTACAACGATTACCCGCTGGACAACGGCTGGCGCTATTCGCCAACGCCCCAGGAATGGCGCTCCCAGGACGTCAACCTGACCCTGCGCTACCTGCGCACCGCCGACACCTTCTTCGGCCTGCGCAGCGACAGCAGCGTGACCTTCAGCAACACCCTGGCGTACCTGGCCGATGTGAAATCCCACAGCAAGGCCACCGGCATCACCCAGCAGAAAACCAACTACACCGGCTCCCGGGACACGGTGTTTTCCCTCGGCAACGAACTGCAACTGAATGACCGTACGTGGCTGTCCACCGGGCTGTCGTTGATTGATATCAAGCGCAAGGCGCAGATCGAATACACCACCGGCACCAATACCAGCGCGTTCCCCAGTGGCGTCGAATACGATGAGACCGACGTCGCCCCGCGCATCGGCCTGCGCTATCAACTGACCCCGGAATTCGAAGTGTTCGGCAACGTCAGCCGCTCGGTGGACCCACCGGTCACCTGGCAACTGGGCAGCACCGGCACGCCGTATATCCGCGATGTGCGGCCACAAAAAGCCAACACTGTGGAGTTCGGGATTCGCGGTGGCCACGGTATTTTCGACGGCAGCCTGACGGTGTACCGCTCGTGGGTGCAGAAAGAACTGCTGTCGGTGGTGGTGCGCCAGGCAACGGCGACCCAGGATCAACTGGTGGCCACCTCCAACGGCAGCGCGACGATTCACCAGGGCATCGAAGCCGGCTTGAATGCGCAACTGTGGGACGGCGGCAATGGCGACACCGTGACCTTGCGCCAGGCGTACACCTTCAACGACTTCCACTACCGCAATGACTCGGTGTTCGGCGACAACCAACTGCCGGGCCTGCCGCGCCAGGTCTACCAGGCCGAGCTGGAGTATCGCCAGGGCAGTGGCTTCTACGCCCAGCTCAACGCCCGGGCGGCGTCCAGTTATTACGTCGACTTTGCCAACTCACTGAGTGCGCCGTCTTACACGTTGTGGGGCGCGAAGGTGGGCTACGAGGCCCCGAGCAAGAAGTGGGAAGTGTTCGTCGATGCGCGCAACCTGACCAACAAACGCTACGCCACGGCCACCAACACCGCGTACGACGCCAAGGGCCAGGACTCGGCCAACTTCTATGTGGGGGATGCGTTCAACGTGACCACGGGGGTTGCGTTTCACTTCTGACCGCAGGCCGGCGCTCTAACAAACAAAGGAAATCCTGTGGGAGCTGTCGAGCTTTAGCGAGGCTGCGATGGCGTCAGCACAGTCAACATGGATGTTGCCTGGCCCACCGCTATCGCAGCCTCGCTAAAGCTCGACAGCTCCCACATTTGATTTTGTTGCGTCCAGAAACCTAGTTCTGCGGCCGTTGCTTGGTCGAGTCCAGCTCGGCCTTTTTGCCGGTGCTGATCTCGGTGATCTGCGCCGACTTGGCGATCGCAAAATCGAAGGTGTCCTGCATCTTGGCGATCGCATCGGTGGCGGTGCCGTTCAGGCCACCGTTGGCGGCCCAGTCGAAGTTCCACACGCCGGACAGGTTGTCGGCACCGGCCACGTCATGGGTTTCGATCGCGGTGAACACGTCGGGATGGCGCTCCATGTACTGGGCTGCAGCGCTGACATCCGCCGGCACCTTGCCCGAGGCGTTGCTGGCCAGTTGTGAAAGCTCTTGCTTGGTAATGGCCGACTTGCCCGTCTGGCGCATGTAATCAGCGACTACCTTGCTCGACTTGGCAATGTTCAACTTGTCGTCGAACACCGACGTTGAGGCTTTTTGAGTAGTCGGTCCGCCACCGGCGGGTGTTACGGTAGTAGACATCGGCGCTGCTCCCTCAATGGATTGGATGACATCGACGCCGACGTTAGCATGGGCAATTGGCCATTTATCGCCGGCTTCACAACAATTCGCAGCGGCCGGAAAATTTCACAGCGTTTCGCACAGGGAAGGGATGGTGTTCAGGACGACTCAAGGGAAAAGCCGGTTTGCCGGGTTTTTCATCAGCCGCAATTTTTCACTGTTATGGCTGGGCCAGGCGCTCTCGTCCTTTGGCGAATTTGTGTTGGAGAGCACGATCATCGTCTGGCTGGTGACGGACCTGTTCCGTGACAGCGCTTTTCTACCGAGTGCCGTTGGCCTGGCGGTGGCGGCATCGGCGATTCCGCGGGTGCTGGTGGCGCCATTGGCGGGCGCCTGGGTCGACCGCATGACGCCGCTCTACGTGATGATCAGCGCAGACGCTATCCGGGTGATCAACTTCCTGGTCTTTATCCTGATCTATTCACTGTCCGGCCTCGGCCAGATACAGGTGTTCACCGGCGTGCTGCTGTTGCTGGTGCTCAACAGCAGCGCCGCGCAGTTCTTCAACCCGTCCCGCCAGGCGATCATGCAAGTGATCATTCCCGCAGAGCGGCGGGTAGAAGCGTCGGCCAAGACGATGTTTTCCCTGACGGGCATTTCGGTGCTCTCAGCTTCCGTGGGCCCGGCCTTGTTTGTGTGGGTGGGGCCGATCTGGGCGTTGATGATCAATGTGCTGGCGTTCAGCTGTTCGGCGTTATGCATCGTGGCTACCCGAGGCCTGCGTACAGCGTTGTCGGTAGCGCACACATCGTTCTGGCGTGGGCTGTTGGAGGGCCTGCGGTTTTCCTGGGGGCACCCGTCGATTCGGACCCTGCTGACCGGTGTGGCGTTGTACGGCTTTTCCCTAGGTATCAATAACGTCGTTTTGTCTTTGTACGCCTTCAAGACCCTGGGCCTGAGCCCGCGTGAATATGGCCTGGTCCTCGCCGCGTTTCCCGTCGGTGGTCTGGTGGCGGCATTACTGGTGCGGCCGCTGTTGAAGGCCTTGAGCATTCGCCGGGCGTTTACCGTTGCGCTGTTGTGCCTGGGGCTGAGCTACCTGGGCTACGCGTCGCATCCGCCGTTTTACCTGGCCTGGGCGCTGATGTTTTGCTGTGGGGTGTGCTTTTCGGTGTTCGCCATGGTGCAGGGGCCCATGCTGCAAGAGGCCGTGCCGTCGGGCTACATGGGCCGGGTCTCGGCGACGGTGACGCCGGTGCTGGCCATCGCCTCGTTGACCGGCACGCTGGTGTGTTCCCAGACGCTTAACCTTGCGCAGGGTGTTATCGGGGATGTCTACGGCGGTTACATCGTTATCGCGGCGGGCTTGCTGCTGACAGGTGGCGGATTGATGCTGCTCGGCGAACGGGCCGGTAAACACCGGGCCGCCTTGTCAAAGTGATTCCCCCGCATCCAGTCTGGCCAGCAGCATCTCACCCCGTTTCCACAGCGCGTCCTGTTTGGATTCAGGCATGCGGTCGAGATTTTTATACAGCATGGCCATGCGCTGATTGCCCCGCAGCAGGTCGCCATGGCGCATCAGGAAGTGCCAGTAAAGCGAATTGAACGGGCAGGCATTCTCAGCGGTGCTTTCAGTGACGCTGTAGGCACAGCCTCGGCAGTAGTCGGACATGCGCTTTATGTATTGGCCGCTCGCGCAGTAAGGCTTGGAACCGAGGTAGCCGCCATCGGCATGCATGACCATGCCCAGGGTGTTGGGCAGCTCGACCCAGTCGAAAGCGTCCATGTAGATCGCCAGGTACCACTCGCATATCTGGCTGGGCACGATCCCGGCCAGCAAGGCGAAATTGCCGGTGACCATCAGCCGCTGGATGTGATGGGCGTAGGCGTGTTTCAGGCTTTGGCCGATCGCCTGGCGCATGCAGTTCATTTGCGTCTCGCCCGTCCAGTAGAACTCCGGCAGCGGGCGGCTGTTGCCGAATGAGTTGCCGGCGGCGTAGTCCGGCATTTTCAGCCAGTAGACGCCGCGTACGTATTCACGCCAGCCAATCAGTTGGCGGATAAACCCTTCGGCAGCATTCAGCCCGATGCTGCCCGACCAATAAGCCGCCTCCACATCGCTGCACAGTTGGCGCAGCTCCAGCAGGCCGATGTTAAGCGCGGCGCTGATGCGGGCATGAAACAGAAACGGCTCGTCGCTGGCCATGGCGTCCTGGTAGTCACCGAACCCCGCCAGGCCGTAATCCAGAAAGTAATCCCAGAGTGCCTGGGCGTCGGCGTGGGTCACCGGGTAATCGAAGGTGTCCAGTGCGCCGTAGTGGCTGCTGAAGTGTTTACCGACCAGCGCCAACACGTCCCGGGTGATTGAGTCCGAGCTGAAGCGCGCCGGGTAGGGCGCCTTGGTACCCTTGGGCAGTGCCTTGCGGTTGTCTGCATCAAAGTTCCAGGCGCCGCCCACCGGCGTGCCGTCACCGTTCAGCAGCAGCCCGCTCTTGCGGCGCATCTCACGGTAGAAGTACTCCATGCGCAGCTGTTTTTTGCCGCTTGCCCAGGCTACGAATTCGTCACGGCTGCACAGGAAGCGACTGTCGGCGTGCCACTGGATCGGCAAACCGCAGTCCTTCAGGGATTGCTCCAGGCGCCAGTCACCGCATTCAGTCAGGTGCAGTTCGCGCGCGTGCAGCTGCGAGTACCAGCGCTTTAACTCGCCGGGCACCGAGCCGGTGTTTTGCGGGTCATCCAGGCTGACGTACTGCACCCGAATACCGCGCTGCTGCAACGCCTGGGCAAAGTGGCGCATGGCGCTGAAGATCAGGGCGATTTTTTGCGGGTGGTGGGGCACATGGCTGGCTTCCTCCATCACCTCGACCATCAGGACCGCGTCGTGCTGGCTGTCCAGCCCATTTAACGAGGCCAGGTCAAACGATAACTGGTCGCCCAGGACCAGGCACAGCCGATGAGTCTCATGCATTGATTCAATGGGCCTCTTGGACGGACTGGCGGCGGAAGAACAACGTCACCTGACCGACCTCGACGCCCAACTTGGACATGCTGGAGCGATTGATCAGCGTGTCTTCGTCCATCAGGTACATCCAGTCGTCGAGGCTCACTTCGTAGACGGAGCCGTCAACCGGCAGGTTCAGGATGTAACGCCAGCGCAAGGCGTTGCCGGCCACTTCGCCCTTGGCTTCACCCACCACATCGTCGGCACGACCGCGCCAGTGGCCCGGGCCGTCGGGCGTCAGGGTCCAGACACGCCGCTGGCGCGTGCCGTCGCTGTAGAGAAAGCGCTCGTCGAGAATCAGGTTTTCACCTTCGCGGCGGCTGGCGATATTCACCTCGAAACGCTTGGCCACTTCGCCCGAGCGCTTCTCGAATATCCCCCAGGCTTTAACCGGCTTGCTGAAGAAACGCACCAGGTCCAGCTGCGGTTGCTGGTCGGCATAGTGTTTGACGTCAACGCTGCCGCAACTGCACAGGCCGAGCACCAGGGCCAGTGAAACCAATAAGCGGGTCATAGCGTTTCTCCCTGAGCGGGCGTGATACAGCGGAAGCCTGATACTTGTACAAAATAATAAACTTGTACAGGTATTTTGTGCGGTATCTGTCTGTTGATCATTCCCACGCAGAGCGTGGGAACGATCGGTCGCCCGGTTTATCAGTAGCGAATCATCACCGACTTGAGCTCGGTGTAGTCCTCGATAAAGGCCCCGCCAAACTCACGCCCCACCCCCGAAGACTTGTTGCCGCCAAACGGCACCGCCGGGTCGAGCATCGTGTGCATGTTCACCCACACGGTGCCCGCGTTGATCGCCGGCACCATGCGCAGGGCCTTGCTCAAATCGTTGGTCCAGAGGCTGGCGCTCAGGCCGTAGGGCGTGTTGTTCATCAGTTCCAGCAGTTCTTCCTCGGTGTCGTAGGGGAAGAACGTGGCGATCGGGCCGAAGGTTTCTTCGTTGAGCAGGGTGTCGTTGATCGTGTTGGCGAGAATCACGGTGGGCTCCACATAGCAGCCCGGGCCCTCGATCAGCTTGCCGCCGTGGACAATTGTATTGTTCTCGGCGCGGGCCTTGGCGAAAAACCATTCGAGTTTCTTTTGGTGCTGGCGGTTGGTCACCGGGCCGAATTCGGTGCGCTCGTCCAGTGGCGAGCCGATGTTCAACCGGCTCAGGCGTTGCGCCAATTTCTCCATGATCGGCTCGATCTGCGAGCGGTGGGCGAAGAAGCGTTCGGCCGCCGCGCAGATTTGCCCGGAGTGCAGGAAGCCGGCTTCGATGATGCCGTTGACCGCCTTGTCGAGGTCTACATCCCGCAGGAACCCGGCGGAATTTTTGCCGCCCAGCTCCAGGGTTGCCCGGGTCAGCCCGGCGCCCATGGCGCTGCGGCCCACGGCGATGCCGGTGGGCACCGAGCCGGTAAACGAGACCTTGTCGGTGCCCGGATGCTCCACCAGGCCCTGGCCCACGTGCCCGCCACCGGTCAACACGTTCAGCACGCCCGCCGGCAGGCCGGCGTCGATGGCCAGTTCGGCGATGCGCAGGATGGTCAGCGGGGTGAACTCGCTGGGCTTGATGATGATGCTGCAACCGGTCACCAGCGCCGAGGCGAGCTTCCAGATGGCGATCATGGTCGAGAAATTCCACGGCACGATGCCCACCACCACGCCCACCGGTTCGCGCAGGGTGAACGCGGTGTAGCGTTCGCCGGCAAAGGAGGGCAGTGACGGGGTGATGGTCTGGCCGCTGATCTTGGTGGCCCAGCCGGCGTAGTACCGCAGGAAGTGCGCGGCCTGGTCCACTTCAAAGGCCCGTGAAACCTGGATGATCTTGCCCGACTGGCAGGTTTCGATCTGCGCCAGTTCTTCGCGGTGTTGCTCCAGCAGCTCGGCAAGTTTCAGCAGCACATTGCCGCGTGTCGCCGGTGCGGTTTGGGACCATTGCCGGAAGCCGCGACGGGCGGATTCCACCGCCGCGTCGATATCGGCAAGGTCGGCGTCGGCCACGTGGGCGATCACGTCGCCGTTGGCCGGGTTGGTCACCTCCAGGGTCTGGCTGGAATGGCTCGGGACGTAACCGCCGTCGATGAACAAGGCATGGTTTCGACCAAGGAAGGCGTGGACTTCAGGCAGCAGCGCAATATCGCTCATGGGATTTTCCTGCTCGCAAAAGCCCGAGGTTAACCAGCCTGGGCGGCCCGGGCTTGTCTCTGTCTGCCGGACGATATGCCTGTGGCTGCCAGGCCTGTGGAAAGTGCAATCTTGGCTGTGGAAGGTGCATTTTCCGGAGGTGTTGCCCGCTCCATACTGGCCCCACATCCAGCGCCGTTCGTTGAGTTTGAACGCCAGCCGGACATCCAATAATAAGCAGGGCAGTCCATGAAAAAGCCAAACCCGCTCCTCGAAGACCTCAAGGCGATTCTGCCGACCATCGCTGCCAACGCCTTCCAGGCCGAGCAGGACCGCAAGGTTCCCGACGAGAACATTGCGCTGCTCAAGAGCATCGGCATGCACCGGGCCTTTCAACCCAAACCCTTTGGCGGCATGGAAATCTCCCTGCCGCAATTTGCCGACTGCATCGCCTTGCTGGCCGGCGCCTGTGCCAGCACCGCCTGGGCCATGAGCCTGTTGTGCACCCACAGTCACCAGCTGGCGCTGTTTCCCGCCAAGCTGCAGCAGGAAGTCTGGGGCGATAACCCGAATGCCACTGCCAGCAGCAGCATCGCGCCGTTTGGCCGCACCGAGGAAGTGGAGGGCGGTGTGCTGTTCAGCGGTGAAATGGGCTGGAGCAGTGGCTGCGATCATGCCGAGTGGGCGATTGTCGGTTTCCGTCGCAAGAACGCCGAGGGCACCCAGGACTATTGCTTCGCGGTATTGCCCCGCAGTGACTATCAGATTCGCGATGACTGGTTCGCCGCCGGCATGAAAGGCAGCGGCACCAAGACCCTGATCATCGACAATGTGCTGGTGCCCGAACACCGTATCCAGAAAGCCAAGGACATGATGGAAGGCAAGTCCGCCGGCTTTGGCTTGTACCCCGACAGCAAGATTTTCTACTCGCCGTACCGGCCGTATTTCGCCAGTGGTTTCTCCACGGTGAGCCTGGGCGTGGCCGAGCGCATGCTTGAGGTGTTCCGCGAGAAAACCAGGACCCGCGTGCGTGCCTACACCGGCGCGGCGGTGGGCGCTGCGACTCCGGCGCTGATGCGTCTGGCCGAGTCGACGCACCAGGTGGCGGCTGCCCGGGCCTTCCTGGAAAAGACCTGGCAGGAACACGCCGAACACAGCGAGCAGCACCGTTATCCCAGTCGCGAAACCCTGGCGTTCTGGCGCACCAACCAGGCGTACGCCACCAAAATGTGCATCCAGGCGGTGGACCGCTTGTTCGAGGCCGCCGGCGGCAATGCGTGGTTCGAGCACAACGAAATGCAGCGCCTGTTCCGCGATTCCCACATGACCGGCGCCCATGCCTACACCGACTACGACGTGTGCGCGCAGATCCTGGGGCGTGAGCTGATGGGGCTTGAGCCTGATCCGAGCATGATTTGACGCCGACCCGGCCATCACCACAATCAGGACTGCGCGTTGATGCAGTCCGGGAGTCTTGCATGTCTGATAACAGTTTCGACCCACGGGCTTTTCGCCGGGCCCTCGGTAATTTTGCCACCGGCGTCACCGTGGTCACCGCCGCTGATGCCAGCGGGCGCAAGGTGGGCGTCACCGCCAACAGCTTCAACTCGGTGTCCCTGGACCCGCCGCTGGTACTGTGGAGCATCGACAAGCGCTCCAACAGCCACGAGGTGTTCGAGCAGGCCAGCCATTTTGCGGTCAACGTGCTGGCGGCCGACCAGATCCACCTGTCGAACAACTTTGCCCGGCCCAGGGATGATCGTTTTGCCGAAATCGAATTCGAACCGGGGGAGGGCGGCTCGCCGGTCTTCGCCGATTGCTCGGCGCGGTTTCACTGCGAGAAATACCAGCAGGTGGATGGCGGCGATCACTGGATCATGATCGGCAAGGTGGTGGCGTTTGATGACTTTGGTCGTGCGCCGTTGCTCTATCACCAGGGGGCGTATGCGCGGATCCAGGAGGCATAAATCCTGTAGGAGCCGGCTTGCCGGCGATGGCGATCTTGAGGCAGCCATCGCCGGCAAGCCGGCTCCTACAGGGAGGCTAGAACGGCACGGCCACGGTGACCTGGCTGTAGACATTGGTACCGTTGCCCCCCACCTGATTCCCGCCGTTGCTCTCATCCTTGTTCGGCTTGTACAGCCCCAGCAGCGGCGTGATGATCAGGTGTTCATTCACCGCCCATTCCGCGTACAGGTCCAGTTCGCGCCCATCGAGGTTGAGCATGCCGCCCTTGCTCAAGGTCTTGTAGTCGAAGAACAGCGCGCCGACGGTCACGCTGTCCAGCGGCTTGACCTTCAACGCCACGTGTTGCACCTCGGTATTGGTATTGAACGGCCCCGAGTAATTGCCGGCCACTTCGCCCTGCACCCAGGTGCCGTAGCCTCGGTTGAAACCCGAGAACATCGCGTCCCAGTTTTTTGAATAGCGGCTGTAGCGGTACGTCAGGTCCGGCGACCAGGGCAGTGCGGCGAAGGTATAGCCGCCTTCGGTGTACCAGGCCTTTTCCGGGCCAGCATCCTTGTCCTGCCAGGCGTATTCAAAGGAAAAGTGCGCGTTCTCGATCCCGGCATTGCCGGCGCCCCGCAGGCTGTAGATGTTCATGCCGGCGCGCTGTTTTTGCAGGTCATTGGCATAACGGTCGTCGACGCTGATGCCGTGGATATAGGTCAGGCCCACGGTACCCGGCGCGGCGGTGTAGTCCAGGGTGCCGGCAGCCATTTCAGTGTTGGCCTGGGCGCGGTTGTCGGACTTGATCCACATCACGCTGCCATGCACGCCGTCCTTGCCGCCCAGGCGCAACACGGCGGTTTGATCAAAGGCATGGCGCGCGGCGATGTAGTAGGCGCCGCCGCGGTTGAACTTGCCGTCGTCCACGCCCTTGCCGAGGTTCGGGCCGTCGTCGTTGATGATGAAACCGTCGCCGAGCATGATGACCTGGCGGCCGAACGACAGGTCCACGCCATCCTTGCCCAATCCCGGAAACAGCTCGCCCGAGCGCCAGCCGGCGAAGGCTTCGTCGAACTTGGTGGTGCGCTCGCGGCCGGTGGTCACGCCAGACGCGTCGCCGTCGCCCCAGGTGCCGGAGCTGACCAGGTTGGCGGTGCCATACACGCTGCCCAGGGCGCCGAAGCGCTGGTCGATGCTCAAGCCATACTTGATGAAACCTTCGCGCCACGTTGAGCCGCCGGTGGTGCCGTCGTAGTTCTTGCGGCTGTTGAACAGGCCGTACACCGCCAGGAAGTTGCCGGTGACGTGGGTGTCGTCATCGGCATACAGCTCGAAGGCCTGGGCCGATGACTCGATGATCATCAGCGCGATGCCCAGGCTGATGGCCCTGTACAGGTGACGGGTTTGTTGTGTGTGCTGCATTGTTATAGTCCCCAACAAGGTGAATTGAGGGAGCATTAGGGCGAGCGCCGCCGGGCCAAGTCTTTCCCCTGCGTGCCAGGCAATTGACCCAGGCCGCCAGTGGCAGGGCGGTGGCAGGCAGCAACAAAACCGGCGGCAGCCAGGAGCAAGACGATCAGCCAGGGCGGGGCGCAGAGTGCCAATACTTCTAAAAATCCGCTTCTTGAGGATCCGCACCATGTCGATCAACGACCGGCTCACCGAACATTTGAAACGCGGCACGGTGGGCTTTCCAACCGCGCTGGCGAGCACTATTGGCTTGATCATGGCCAGCCCGGTGATCCTCACCGCGACCATGGGGTTTGGCATCGGCGGCAGTGCCTTCGCGGTGGCGATGTTGATCGCGGTGGTGATGATGCTGGCCCAGGCGACCACCTTCGCCGAGGCCGCCTCGATCCTGCCCACCACCGGCTCGGTCTACGACTACATCAACTGCGGCATGGGCCGGTTCTTCGCGATTACCGGCACCTTGTCGGCGTACCTGATCGTGCATGTGTTTGCCGGCACCGCGGAAACCATCCTTTCCGGGGTGATGGCGCTGGTGAACTTCGAACACCTCAACACCCTGGCAGAATCCGCCGGCGGTTCGTGGTTGCTGGGGGTGGGTTTCGTGATTGTGTTCGGGGTGCTCAATGCGTTTGGCGTCAGCGCGTTCGGCCGGGCCGAGATCATCCTCACTTTCGGCATGTGGACCACCTTGATGGTATTTGGCGTGCTGGGCCTGATCGCGGCCCCGGCGGTGCAGCTGGACGGCTGGTTCGGTGAGTCCCTGGTGGGCACCGACCTGGTCACCATCCTGTCGCTGGTGGGCATGGCGATGTTCATGTTTGTCGGCTGCGAATTCGTCACGCCGCTGGCGCCGGACCTGCGCAACTCGGCCAAGGTGATGCCCTGGGCGATGGTGCTGGGGCTGCTGGGCGTGGCCACGTGCATGTTCATCTACGGCGCGGCGATGAAGCGCCAGGTGGAAAACGTATTGATCGACGCGGCGGGCGGCGTGCACCTGCTGGACACGCCGATGGCCATCCCGAAATTCGCCGAGCAGGTGATGGGCAGCATTGGCCCGATGTGGCTGGGCATCGGCTTCCTGTTTGCCGGCGCTGCAACCATCAACACCCTGATGGCCGGTGTGCCGCGAATCCTGTACGGCATGGCGGTCGACGGCGCGTTGCCCAAGGTTTTCACCTACCTGCACCCGCGCTTCAAGACGCCGTTGCTGTGCATCCTGGTGGCGATGCTGATCCCGTGCCTGCACGCGCTGTACCTGGGGGCAACACCGACAACATCATGCACCTGGTGCTGGCGGCGGTGTGTGCCTGGAGTTTTGCTTACCTGCTGGTGACGTTGTCGGTGGTGATTTTGCGAATTCGCCGGCCGGATTTGCCTCGCGCCTACCGCTCGCCGTTCTTTCCGCTGCCGCAGATTCTGTCGAGCATCGGCATCCTGCTGGGCATGTGGTTTATCACCCCGCCCGGCATGAACCCCGCCGACATCTACATCCCCTTTGGCGTGATGCTCGGGTGCACGGCGGCGTACGCGCTGTTCTGGACGCTTGTCGTGCAGAAGGTCAATCCATTCAAGCCTGCCTCGGTGGAAGAGGTGTTGGCCAAGGAGTTCGCCCATGAGCCGGGTCCGTCGCACAACGGGTATGTCAGCCATGCTGCAAAAACTGTCTGAACTGTTCAGCGCCCGGCGTGCGCCTGCCGGGTATCGGCCCGGGGTTACGCTGGAACACCTGCGACGCAACCTCGGCCTGGCCGGTTATGAGGCATCCGGCCCGACCACGGCCCGGCTTTCCCTGGACAATCTCGGGCTGCAACTGGAGATCGTCGAGCGCACCGAGTCGCAGCTGTTGATGCACCTGGTGATGATCGAATTCGTGTTGCGCATCCCTGCCTCGCAGCAGGGCACGGCGAGCTTCGAACTGCACCACACCGGGGCCGTTCGACGCACCGGAATCCGCTGTCGGCAGCGGTCGGGAGACAAGGACGTTTTGACGCTTCTGCAAACCGAACTGCAGGAGGGCAGCGCGTTGCATCGCGCCCTGATGCCGCTGGATTTCAAGCGCCTGCGCATCGACCTGCAGGATCACCAGTGGTGCGTACGGCTTGAGCATATGGGCGGCAGCGAGGTGGTCAACCGCCTGCCGGCGTTCCGGCGCTACATCGCCTTGAGCAGCACTCAACGCGCCTGGCTGCTGGACGCGCTGGGCGGTTTCCAGCGCGCGTTGCAGGCTCACTGATCGCAGGATTTGGCATCAATAGTGCAAACACCTTGGCAGACACGTACTTGTTGCGCGCATATAGATAACATGTTAACTATTGCCCGACAAAAACAAAAAGCCAAGGTGGAAACAACCATGAGCATGCAACAGATTGGGCAAGACGGGCTGGACCGCTGGACCCGGGATCTGCGCGCGGTTTGCGGTCACTTCGACACAGAACTGGCCTTCAACCGCTCGCTGTTCATCGGCAGCATCACCACCTTTTCCCGCGGCGGTTTGCCTTTGGCCAACCTGCGCACCAACGCCGGCCTGATCAAACGCCCCAAGGCCCGCGCCGACCACGATGACGACCAGAACTGCTTCCTCGTCAGCCAGCGCAGCGGCTACTGCCAGATCACCCAAAACGGCCAGAGCGTACAACTGGCCCCCGGCGAATTACTCCTGATGGACTCGGTGGGCTCCATCGACATCACCCCGTTCGGGCTGATCGAACACGCGTCCCTGTCCTTGTCCCGCGCGGAGGTGTGTAAACAGCTTGGCAACCAGCCCAAGACCTTCGGCAAAATCTCCTCAAGCAAAGCCTGCGGGCGCATGTTGCACGTGCTGATGGACCAACTGTGCAAAGACGCGCTCAACGGCGAAGGCGCGGTCGGCGAGGGGCAGGCGTTGCAGTCAGCGTTTGTCTCGCTGCTGGGCTCGGCGTTTGAGCAGGAAGATGACGAGCGCGATGACTGCGGCGGGTTGCAGGGCAGCAACCTGCGCAGCTATGTGCAGAAGGTCATTGATGAATCGCTGACCCAGCCAGGGCTGAGCCCGGTGGGATTGGCGAGTCGGCTGAACATCTCGGTGCGGCATTTGTACCGGTTGTTTGAGGAACAGGATGACAGCGTGTGCCGCTATATCCAGCGGGCGCGGTTGAAGCGTAGTGCGGATGATTTGACCAACCCGTTTTTGCGCAGTGAGTCGATTACGTCGATTGCGTATAAGTGGGGGTTTACGGATTCGGCGCACTTTAGTCGGTCGTTCAAGAAGCAGTTTGAAGTGTCGCCGAAGGATTTTCGGGCGGGGCGGTTGCAGCAGGTGGGGTGAGTACGGATGGCGGACCTTTTGTTGATGTACACCGGTTAACTGTGGGAGCTGGCTTGCCTGCGATGGCGATTTGGTAGGCGCTAAAAATCCGGAGGGTACCGAGTAAGCTGAACTTTAAATTGGCCTTTCTTTCGTAGTTCGAAACTTCAGTCAGTACTAGCAGCTTAGTTAAAGTCTTCATATCTTTTGGCGCCTAACGATGCAAGCCAAGCTTTAAAGAACGCAATCTGTTCTTGTGGGTCATTTGTTAGGTTTTCCTCTTCGTAATCAAAAATGTGAACTATGTCATCTGGAAGAGCGGGCTTGCCCATAGTCATTTGATAGGCTACGAGCCCTGCACCCATCTGAGATGCCATTCTGGAAGGCATGACATTTAATTTTGCACCTTTGCATAGAAAGGTTATGTGCGGAAAGTCTGATCTGACTTTTGCGAGGCAAACATATATGTCTTTTCCGGAGTAGATTTTTTTGAAATTTTCCGCCTCGGAAAAAGTCAGAATAATATTTTCATCGTCATACTTTATAAATGCCTCTTTTTTTTGATTGTTAGTCAGGATGTATATTTTTTTAGTTTTCATTCTATTTTCCTGTTCGGATTTGGAATTGAGTAGCCTACGTAGCTTCCATCTTTTTTCATAGGGGTAACGCCTAGTATGTCCTCTGTGTGTATTCTGTGGTGAATGGCAAATTCTTTTTCTTTAGGGAAGGGGGCTTGCATTCCTAATTCTGTATTTAAGTCGTGACCGGCGATGCTTCTTAGAGTGTATAGGTAGCCTGTTTTTGTTTTGTAGCTAGTGGCAAAGTTTATTCCTACGGCTTTTATGGGTGACGTACTAATGAAATTGCTTGGGGGGTCGTCGCTATCAATGGCATGTAAGTATAGGTCTTCACTAGCGCCCTTGCTTTTGAAACCGTCTTTGAACACTACATCCGGCTTGGTTTTATCTCCGCGAAAAAGATACTCCTCGCCTCCATCTGGTGCTGGTTGATTGGGTTCTGCTTTATTAACTGACGCTTCTGCGGAAGGCTCTGCGGCGCCAATAGTTGGCTTGCAGCTGTCCCCTCCCGGACAGGTATTTAATCCCAGCGGGTCAATCCACCCCGTAGGGTTGGGCACGTACTGGTATCCGTTCAGCCCACCCGCCAGTTTCACGGGATCAGGCGTCAGATAGCGTCCAGCGTCCGGATTGTAGTAGCGATGGCGGTTGTAGTGCAGTCCGCTTTCCGGGTCGAAGTATTGACCCTGGAAACGCAACGGGTTGGTGACGGTGTTGACGTCCAGCTTCGCGATTTGGCCGTAGGCGCGGTAGTGCGCGGACCAGACGATTTCGCCGTCGGGGGCGGTGAGTTCTTGTGGGGTGCCGAGGTGGTCGAGTTGGTAGTGGAAGGGTTCTGCTGCTTCCGGGCCGTAGCCTTTCAGCAGCGCTAACGGGCGAAAGCTGTTGGGTTCGTAGATATAGCTTTGGTGATGATCAGCGCTGTGCTCGGCAATCAGGATGTCGCCTTGCCAGAAAAACTCAGTGGTTTGGCCGTTTATCGTTTTGGCGATGCGCCGTCCAAACGGGTCATAGCGATAGCTGGCCTGGCTGCCGTCGGGTTGGGTGACGCTGGTCAGGCGGTGTTGGCAGTCGTAGCGGTATTCGGTGACCAACTGCTGGGCACGGCCCCGACGCTCGCGCAGGAGGTTGCCGAAGGCGTCGTAGTCGTAATGACGGTCGCCTTGCATCAGCAGGCGGTTGCCTTTGATCACACTCGGCCCGACGCGGTCTTGCATCAGCAGGTTGCCCGCCGGGTCGTGGAAGAAGCGTTCCTGCAGGTCTTGCGAGTGGTTGGCGCGGGTCAGGCGGTCGAGTGGGTCGTAGTGGTAGTCGTGCTGGCCTTTGCGGGTATCGAGGATGCGGGTCAGGTTGCCGCGCTGGTCGTAGTCGTATTGGCGGCGCTGATGGCGCTGTTCCTGTTGGGTAATGGCATGGGCATGCAGGCGGCCCTGGTCGTCGTAGTGGTAGTGGCTGAGAAGCTGGCCCTGCTGGCGCTGGTGTTCGCGGCCGGATTTGAACAGGTGTGAGGTGAGTGGGTTGCCATTCAGCTCGATGGTGGCCAGGTCGCCACCTTTGTCGTGATGGAAGGCCAGGCGGTTGTTGTCGGGCAGGCGCAGGTGGTTGAGTTGGCCGCATTCGTCGTAGCGGTAGCGCAGGGTGCCCCAGCCTTGGTGTTCGGCGGTGAGGCGGTTTTGCAGGTCGTATTCGTAGTGCAGCGGCCAATGGCCGTCGTCGACACTGAGGAGATTGCCGAGGCGGTCGTAGGTGTAATCGACAATGCTGCGGTCGGGCAGGGTTTTTCGTACAAGGCGACCGGCGCTGTCTCGCTGATAGCCGGTAACCAGCTGGCTGCCATCGTCGCCGTATTCGGTCTTTTCCAGCAGATGGCCGGCGAGGTCGTAGACATAAGCCGTGCGGCGGCCATCAAAGCCGGTCTCCTGCTGGATCAGGCCGTTGGCGTGATAGTCGAGCCGATAGGTTTCCCCGACCTCGTTTTCAATCTCGGTCAGTAACAACCGGGCATTGTCGTAGCGGTATTTGAGCTGTGTGCCATCGGGGTTGATGCGACGGCTGATCAGGTGCAGGCCGTCGGCATATTCGTAGCGAGTAACCCGCCCCAGTTCGTCGCGCTCGGCGGTGATTTTTCCGTACGGGTTGTAGCTGAATTCGCGAGAGGCACCGCCCGGCTGAATCACCTTCAGCAAACGCCCTACGGCGTCCCACTGATACTGGGTCAGCGCACCGTGCTCATCCTCGCAAGCCACCTGGCGTCCCAGGTCGCCATAGCGAAAACGCCGCACGCCGCCATTGGCCAATTTCTCTTCGGTGAGCTGGCCACGCTCATTCCAGATAAAGCGCTGACTGCTGTTGTCCGGGTGCCAGACGCCGGAGAGTTTTCCGTGTTGGGTGTAGGTGTATTCGGTGTAATTGCCGTCCGGATCAGTCTTGCGGGTGATATCGCCTTGATCGTTACGCTGGTATTTCCAGACCGCCTCACCACGGCGTACGACTCGGACGAAACCGTTGTCATGCTCGTAGGATGTGGGTGCATCGTCCCCGGGAAACAGCGCAATCAACCGACCGGCTTCGTCGTATTGATAGGCCGTTATCGCCCCCAACGGATCCTGCTCGACCGTCAGCCGGCCTTTTTCATCGTAGGATTTGAAGTGCTCGGCACCGTCCGGATCAATCCGTTGGACCAGCCGCGCGCGCTGGTCGTGGACGTAGACTTCCTGGCTGCCATCGGCGTTGTGGACGGTGACAGTGCCGTTGTCATCCCACACATACCGTGTGTTCATCTGGGAAAAACTGGCCCAATGCCGGACGCATCGCGCCGCCTTGCCGGACCGTTCCCACTCCCAGAAGAAACTTGCCCCACCGGCCAGTTGCCGCTCCAGAATCACCTGCTGATCGTCGTACCGATAACGCTCGCTTTCGCCGACAGCGTTGGTCGCTTCAATCAACCGCCACGCTTCGTCGTACCGGTAGGAAACAACGTTCTGCTCGGTAACCCAGTCCAGCTCCCGCTGCACCTGATAGTCGACGGCAACGATATGTCCACGGTCATACCGCAGCAGCAATCCCTGGCCGACGCCGTTATCAATCCGCTGAATCCGTCCGGAATAATCGCGGGAAATGCGCAGCCGGCTGTCATACGCATCGCTGATCGACGTCAGCACACCGTCGCGGAAGTGATAGAAAAGGGAGGTTTGAGCCAGTACCAATTCATCAGGCAAAGCGCCCAGATAAATCGCGGCTTCCGCCAGGCTATTGGTGATGGCTGGCCGCGTAGCAGAGGGCAGGGGAAACGTAGTGCTGCGGTTTTCGTGATCGGTCCAGATCACCGACTCGCCGCTAACAACCAACCGCTGAGCCAGCGAATGACTCCAGCCAAACCCCAACCCGCAATCCACTTCCACCGCACTGCTGCGATACAACCGCGTCCAGGCAAAGGGCAACACCCCATCCAACGAGCCGTCGGTGAGGGTCAGCAGTTCCTCACCGGTGACCATCGACACCGGGCAGCCATTGGTTGCGGTCTTGTCTGCGGGAGCGGCCGCATCGCCGCCAGGGTTCTTGGCAGAGGCGGGCACATCATCCACAAGCTCCTGCTTCACCAGCGCCGTGCGCGCCGTCTTCGGCTCCCGCACCAGAGCCGCCGGATTCGAAACCTGATCTGGACCCACCTTCAACGGCACCGCCGCCGCCTTGACCGGCACCGCATGACGCTGAAGCGCTACCGGCTTAAGCACCTCGGCATGCCCATCCATCCGGGCCGTGCCGCCCAGCGTGGCCATCTGTTCCAGCCATTCCCGTGCCCGCTCTGACTTGACCTTTCCCAGCACCTGCGCCCCCAAGCGCACCGCCACACCCATCCCGCCGGTGGCCCACAGCAACAACAGGTTGAGCAGCACCTCGGTGGTGATTTCCCCCAGCAACTCAAACAGGTAATGCGGCGGCAGCATGCGCATCCAACTGACCATCGCGGACAGGTAGATAAACAGCAGCGGTTCATCGCTCAGAATCAGCAACCCTTTGGCAATTGCCTCATGACTGAGCTTCAGCAGCGCCGCAAGCTCGGCCTGGGAGAGGTACTGCAGGAGCTTTTCGCTGTTGGGCTTTATGTCTGCCAACCATTGGTACAGTTGCGCAATACCGTCCCAGAGACCGTAAAGCACGTTGCCAAACCCTTGCGCATAGGACATTTGCAGCGAGGTGTACCGATCGACATAACCGGCCTTGGCATAGCTCTCCCATATCGGCTTGAACGTGCTCGTCCACTCGCCGCGCAGGCGACCTTCCAGCGAGCTGATCTCGGACTGATAGGAGGTATACAGCGCCTTGATGTGGTCCCTGGACACGTCGGGATAAAAGCTGATCCGGTACTGCCGGTCGACGGTGCACTCGGTGACTTCAAGGATGCCGCTGGGGCCGATGGTTTTATGGAGGGGGGCGCCGAGCGGGCCACCGTCTTGCGCGATTTCCTGGAGCATGACCGGCGTATTGCCGATGGGCACGAACCGTGTGCTCTGGAACATGTGCACCAGGGTCAACGGTGAGTTGGCCTTGCAGGTCGCGACGGTGCTGCTCGGGTAAAGAGAACGGGTGATGGGCGCGACCAGCGACACCTCATCGCCGACCTTGAACACCTGCTCGACATCCAGTGCCGAAAAGCTCCAGAAGCTCTCGGCCCACGCGTCGTAGGTGTTCAGGCAGTGTGTGAAGTCGTTGAGAACCGCATTGACGTCGCGCGTCTTCGGGTCCATCGCCGCCACGACGAAAAAGCCAATGGCGGGAATCAAGAGGCAGCCCCATCGGGCAGAGCAGTAATCGAAAAAAACATCGGCGTTCCCTCGCGCTGTGTGATCAGGCGAGGGACTTTGCAGCGGTTCTCAAGGCGGGGGAGTAGAGGTTATCTGGCCGTTCAGTAGGACGTTTCGTTAAACCTCCGGCAAGGTCGAACCGCCATCCACCACCAAGGTCTGCCCGGTGATATAGCCCGCCAGGTCCGACGCCAGAAACAGCATCGCCCCGGCGATATCTGCCGGCGCACCCAGCCGTCCCAGCGGCACCCGGCTGGCGATCTGTGCGTTCACCTGGTCATCCCCCAGATTGCCCATGGCCGGCGTGGCGATCATGCCGGGCTCCACGCCATTGACCCGCACATTCAGCCCGGCCAGTTCCAGCGCGGCATTGCGGATGAACCCGTTGACCCCGGCCTTCGACGCCGCATAGTGACTCAACCCCGCAAATGCGACCCTCGGCCCGGTGACTGAAGACGTGACCAGCACGCAGCCCCGGCCCTGGCGACGAAACATCGGCAGCGCCGCCTGGGTCAGCCAGAACAGCGCCGATAAATTCACCGCCAGGGTGCGCTCGAGTATCGCGGGGGTGATGTCGGCAAAGGGCGTCAGCGGAAAATACCCGGCGTTGTGCACCAGAATGTCCAGCCGGCCCCACCCTTGCTCCAACCCCTCAATCAGTCTGAATACCGCTTCGGCCTCCGCCAGATCCACGGCCACCGCTTCCACCTGACAGCCGCGCCCGCACAGCTCAACTGCCAGCGCTTCGGCCAGTTGCAGGTCGGCGATCATCACTCGCGCACCTCGCAGGGCAAACGCCTCGACGATGGCCCGCCCAATGCCTTGGGCGCCGCCGGTTACCAGGACGCTGCGACCGCTGAAATCCAGGTCTTCATCCATGACTCGCCTCCATATGCGCATACGCCAGCGTCGGCACATCGACGATGCTTGAACCGCCATCCGCCACGAGCGTTGCCCCGGTAATGATCGACGCCTCGCTGGAGGCCAGGAAGCGGCACACCCTGGCGATTTCCTCGGCGCTGGCCGGGCGGCGCAAGGGTACGTCGGCGCATACCCGGTCATAGGCGTGTTGCAGCGTCTCGCCATGAAAGTCCATCAACGGCTGCATCTCCTCATCCGCCATCGGCGTGCGCACCCAGCCCGGGCACACGGCGTTCACCCGCACGCCACGCGGGCCGTAATCCCGGGCCAGTGAGCGATTGAGCCCGAGCAAGGCATGCTTGGCCGTGGTGTAGCCGCACACTTCAGGCCCGGCGGCCAGGGAGGCAATCGAACCCATCAGCACAATATTCCCGGCACTTTCCAGCAGCAGCGGCAAACACGCCCGGGCACTGTAGAAGGCACTGTCGAGGTTGCTGCGCAGCGCCGCTTCCCAGGTCTGCGGGCTGGTGTCGGTGGCGCTGCCAACGCCATGCCCGCCCGCGCAGGCCAGCAGCACATCGATCCGCCCATAGCGTTGGCGAATCTGCGTGACGAAACCCTCCCACGTCTGCGGGCAGGCCGCATCCCCCACCAGCACGAGGCCGCCGGTGTCCCGGGCAACCTGCTCCAGCGGTTCGCGACGACGGCCGATCAGTACCAATTGCGCACCGTCGGCGGCGTACAGCCGGGCGCAGGCGGCACCGATGCCCGTGCCGGCACCGGTAATCACAACGGTGCGCGGCTCAGTCATCAGGATGCTCCGTGCGGTTGAGCACCTGGCAGTAGGAGCTGATGGGAAAGTTCGACAATTCATCGAAAGAGGCGTCGGCATAACCAAAGATCTTGCCGTCGCTGCGGTGCTGCTGCAGGTCGATCAGCACCAGGCCGAGGGTGGGGATGATTTTTTCGCGCCACACGAACAGGTACAGCTGGTCGGAGATCTTGTAGTAATCGCAGCGGTCGGTGTCGCACAGGCCTTGCTCCACACCCTTGAGGCATTGCCAGGCGTAGAACTGGTGGTTGAGGTAGATGTGCTCGTAGACCTCGCTCGGGCTGTAGCGGTACTGGTTGCGCAGGCCGGTGAGTTCGGTGGTAGGGGCGTGTGGGCATTGGCCGGCTTGCCAGGGGCGGTCGAGGCTGCCGTGGAGGAACTCCACTTCCACCGAGGTCAGCGGCTTGCCGGCGAGGGCGCGGCTGTAGAGGCCTTCGCGGGTTTGTTCCTGGGTGGGCATGCGCCCGAGCACGGCGGTGAACGAGGCGCTGGCGGTGTCGAGCACCAGGCTGACCGACCAGGCTTGCGCGCCTTCGCGCTTGATGAAGTCCACCAGGTACAGGCCGGGACGCACCGAGGTCGCGCGGTAGGTTGCGCTGCCGCTGGAGTGGCCGTCGGCCGCGACCCAGGCGAGGCTGTCGCGCTCGAAACGGTGCTCGATCTGCCAGCCATTGGCGAAGTACAGCGTGAAGGTCTTGCCGCTCAGGTCGGCCAGGTTCGGCAGGATAAAGGCCTCGGGGGCGAAGCCGTCGGCCAGGGCGCCCACGGTGATCCAGTCAGAAGGGGTGGTCATTGCGATGCTCCGGTTGGGTGGGTGAACACCACGGATCATCGCGCCCGGCAGCAGGCCCGACCATCAACCGGATGGTTGAGGCCGGCTACAGAAACAGGCTGCCCACCAGCTCCGTACGGCTGCTGACGCCGGTCTTGCGAAACAGGTTGATCAGGTGGGTCTTGATGGTCGGCAGGCCGACTTCAAGCTCCCGGGCCAGCTGTTTGTTGCTGGCGCCGTGGCGGAGTAAAAGGGCGATCTGGCGCTCCTTGGGTGTCAGCCCCGCCAGTGCATCCTCAGCGGGCTGCATGTTGGCGACGGCCAGTTGCAGCAAGGTTTGCAGGGCATTCAGTTGGGTCAGTTGCTCGCCGGTGAACGTGCCCTGGTCGGCGGTGCGCAGCAGCGAGATCGCCGCCTGGGGCTGGCCGTCGCGCTGGGCGAAAATCTCCACCACATCGACCACGCCGTATCGCCGCAGAAAATCCCCATACCGTCGGGTATCCCGCGCGGGCTGGCGGGCCATGGCAAGGCCCAGCGGCACCACTGCGAGTCCACTGGACAAGCAGTTGCGCGGTTGAAGTGGATCGAACTGGCGGTAGTTGTCGAGGTAGTCGCGGTGCATCTCGCCGCTCATGCCGTGCAGCTGGAAATCCCGCGCTTGCAGGTGGCGGTCGACACAATAGAACGCGGCCTGGCTGACCGGAATCAATCGGGTAAAAGCCTGTAGGCACTGGCCGGCGACTTCGTGGGCGGGGAGGGTGTGCATGGGGGCACCTGCGCCAAAGGGCTGCCGACGGGTGCCGGCAGCCGGGGCTGTCACACCACGGCGAAGTAGTGTTTGACGAAACTTTCGCTGACCACTTCCCACAGTACGGGCGTGCCCTTGGTCACGAACCAGCTGTCACCGGCCTTGTAGCGGGTGCTCTGGCCGGTGGACTCGTCGGTGAGTACCACCTCGCCGGTGACCACGGTGGCCTGTTCGGCAAACGGGTAGACCATGCGGAACTTGCCCTGGGTGGTGCCGAAATAGGCGCTGCTGACCGCGTCGGTCGGGGCGCCGAAGGTCATTTTTCCGAAGGCCCGGACTTCACCTTCGAGGATGGTTGAGCCGAGGTCGGCGACGGTGCCCCAGGCGTCGAGTTCCGACAGCTGGATGTCTTTCTTGAGGGTGACGAGGGTCATGGCAGTTGCTCCTGATGAGAAAAAATTAGCGGCGGCCGTTCCAGTAACCGGAAAGCTGGTGCCAGGACTTGCCGGCGGTGAGCAGCAGCGGGCGGATCGTGTCTTTGCCGATGATGGTCGGGCGATGGATCGAGCTGACCAGGTCATACCGCGCCGAGCCTTCGCTCATGCCCTCGGCCAGCACCTTGCAGATGATGTGGCTCGGGGTCACGCCGAAGCCTGAATAGCCCTGCACATAAAACGCGTCGCTGCGCCCGGGCAGGGTGCCGATCTGCGGGAACAGGTTCGGGCTGCAGGCCATCGGGCCGCCCCAGGCCAGGTCGATTTTCACGTCCTTGAGGTACGGGAAAATCTTGAGCATCAAGTTGCGGTTCCAGGCTTTCAAATCGCCGGGAATGTGCTCCACCAAAGGCGTGGCGGCACCGAACAGCAGGCGGTTTTCGTTGGTGACACGGTAGTAGTCGATCACCGGGCGAATGTCGCTGTAGGCCCCGCGAATCGGGCTGATGCGGTTGATCAGCTCTTCAGGCAATGGCTCGGTCATCATCTGGAACGCATAGGTGTTGATGGTCGACCGGTGCAGTTCCGGTTCCAGCTTGTTGAGGAAACTGTCGCAGGCCCACAGCAGTTTGCTGGCCTTGACCGAACCGCGCCCGGTGCGCACGGTGATGCGTTCGCCGTAGCTGACTTCCAGCGCCGGGCTGTTCTCGAAAATCCGCACGCCGTAGCCGGCCAGGGCCTTGGCTTCGCCCAATAGCAGGTTCAACGAGTGCACATGCCCGCCGCCCATGTGCAGCAGGGCGCTGCTGTAGGCGTCGGAGCCGATGATCTGCTTCACGTCGGAGCCGCCGAGGAAGCGGATTTCATGTTGGGTGTTGATGGACTTGAAGTCTTTTTCCCAGGCGCGCAGGGTCTTTTCCTGGCGGGCGTTGAAGCCCATGTAGCCGTAGCCGTGGCAGAAGTCGGCATCGATGTCGTACTTGGCGATGCGGTTCTTGATGATGTCGGCGCCCAGGTCGCTGATCTCGAAGATCTGGCGCAGGCCGTCTTCACCCACGTCTTTCTTGATCTTTTCCAGGTCGTGACCGATGCCGGCCATGATCTGCCCACCGTTGCGCCCGGTGCCGCCAAAACCCAGGTAACGCGCTTCCAGCACGACGATGTTGGTGATGCCTTTTTCGGCGAGTTCCAGGGCGGTGTTGATCCCGGAAAAGCCGCCCCCGATGATCACCACGTCGGCTTCCACGTCCTGTTCCAGGGTCGGGAAGCTGAGGTTGTATTTTTTGGTCGCCGTGTAATAGGTCGGCGTTTCGATATTGATCATTGCGCTGCCTGACAGTGAAGAGCTAATGAGTGTATTAAGGGCGCTGGCACGCTGGATGTCTTGATTCTGTGTGCCGCGGGTTTTGATCCTGCGCGCCAGAGCCCTCGCCGGCTTCACAAGTTATAGCGTGAGGCGGGGAGGAGAGTGTTAGAGTTTCGTTAAAACATTAACTAAATCTATCGTGACCCTGAGCCTATGTTGAAACCCAGACAATCCCTGACCTTGACCCTGTTGCAGGCCCGCGAAGCGGCCATGAGTTTTTTTCGGCCTTCGCTGAATGAGCATGGGCTGACCGAGCAGCAATGGCGGGTTATCCGAATTCTCAGCCAGCATGACGAGCTGGAGATTTACCAATTGGCCGAACTGGCGTGCATTCTCAAACCGAGCATGACCGGCGTGCTGGTGCGCATGGAGGCGGCGGGGATGGTGCACCGGCGCAAGGCCGAGCAGGATCAGCGGCGGGTGCTGGTGACGCTGGCGGAGAAGGGCAAGGCCAGTTTCGAGTCGATGAGCCAGTGCATGGAAGAGAATTACCAGCGCTTGCAGGGGCAGTTTGGGGAGGAGAAGTTGCAGGTGTTGCTGGGGTTGCTGGATGAGTTGAAGACCATCAAGCGTTGAATCACGGTAGATGAGTAACAGGTGATCAAAATGTGGGAGCTGGCTTGCCTGCGATGCAGGCGCCTCGATCCTTCAGGTACACCGAGGTGATGCTATCGCAGGCAAGCCAGCTCCCACAGGTGATCTCTGTTGTTTGACGGGGTTAGTACACGCCCCCGGTAATGGCCGGTACTGCGGTGTCTTTGAACTTCGCAGCCAGCCCCTGCAACCCGCGCATCAACACCGTCGTATCCACACCCACCGCCACAAACGCCGCCCCCAGTTCGATATACCGCCGCGCCAGTTTTTCATCTGCACTCAAGATCCCTGCCGCCTTGCCGGCTTTTTGAATCCGGACGATGGCGTCTTCAATCGCCGCCTGCACCTCGGGATGCCCGGGATTGCCCCGATGCCCCATGGCCGCACTCAAATCCGCCGGCCCGATAAATACCCCGTCGACGCCTTCAACCGCCGCAATGGCGTCCAGATTCGCCAGGCCTTCACGGTTCTCGATCTGCACCAGCAGGCACATCTGCGCATCGGCCTCGTCCAGGTAACCGGGAATGCTGTTCCAGCGCGACGCCCGCGCCAGCGCACTGCCCACGCCGCGTATGCCCTGGGGCGGATAACGCATCGCCCGCACCAGCTGCCGGGCCTGTTCAGCCGTCTCCACCATCGGCACCAACAGCGTCTGCACACCAATATCCAGCACCTGCTTGATCAACGCGGTATCGCCGATCACCGGGCGAATCACCGGCTGGCTGTCGTATGGCGCTACGGCCTGCAACTGGCCGAGCATGCCGCGCAGGTCATTCGGTGCGTGCTCGCCGTCGATCAGCAGCCAGTCGAACCCGGCATTCGCCGCCAGCTCGGCGCAGTAGGCGTCGGCCAGGCCGAGCCACAGGCCGATCTGGGTTTCGCCACGTTGCAGGCGCTGCTTGAAGCGGTTGATGGGCATGTCCATGAACAGTCCTCCAGGGTCAGACAAAGCGGCAGGAGATGGAGCCCAGCATGTCGTAGTCGACATGGAAGGTGTCACCCGGATTCGCCGCCACCGGGCGGGTAAAAGAGCCGCCGAGGATGATCTGGCCAGGTTGCAAGGTGACGTCGTAGGGCGCCAGTTTGTTCGCCAGCCAGGCCACGCCCTTCGCCGGGTGGTTGAGCACGGCGGCCGACACCCCGGACTCCTCGATCACCCCGTTGCGGTACAACACGGCGGGCACCTTGCGCAGGTCGATCTCGGTCGGGCGCACGGCGCGGCCGCCCATCACCACGCCGGCGTTGGCGGCGTTGTCGGAAATGGTGTCGAACACCTTGCGGGTGGCGTTGGTGTGCGGGTCGATCTGCTGGATGCGGGCGTCGATGATTTCCAGCGCCGGGATCACCCATTCAGTGGCATCGAGCACGTCGAAAATCGTGCAGTTCGGGCCCTTCAGCGGCTTGCCGAGGATGAACGCCAGTTCCACTTCCACCCGTGGGACGATGAAGCGCTCGAACGGAATGTCGGTGCCTTCATCGAAGAACATGTCATCGAGCAGCGCGCCGTAATCCGGCTCGGTGATGTTCGACGACACCTGCATGGCCCGGGAGGTCAGGCCGATCTTGTGCCCGACCAGCTTGCGCCCGTCCTTGATTTTCTGTGCCACCCAGGCGCGCTGGATGGCATAGGCGTCGTCGATAGTGATGTTGGGGTGGTCCAGGGAAAACTGGCGCACCTGCTCACGGGAGCGCTCGGCCTGGTCGAGGCGGGCGGCGGCTTGCTGGATTTGGGCTTGATCAAGCATGACAAACTCTCTACTGGGGATTGACGATGGCCGCATGGGTGCGCAGCACCAGCAGGCCGCCGAGGGCGATAAGCAGCGCCAGCACATACAGGGCCAGGCTCGCGCTTTGGGTGGTGTCGCGCATCCAGCCGATCAGGTACGGCGCGAGGAACGACGCGATGCTGCCGAACGAGCTGATCAGCGCGATACCGGCCGCCTGGGTGCTGTTGGACAGGAACGCCGGTGGCAGTTGCCAGAACATCGGCAGCGCGGCACTGGCGCCCATACCGGCCAGGATCAGGCCGCCGAGCACCAGGGTCGGGTTGGTGGGCGAAAGCCCGGCGACGGCGATACCGATGGCCGACATCAACAGCGGTACGCACAGGTGCCAGCGGCGCTCGCGGTTGCGGTCCGATGAGCGCCCGCAGCCGATCATGAAGAAGCACCCGGCCAGATACGGTACGGCACTCAGCAGGCCCACCTGGCTGTCGCGGCCGATGCCGGCGCCGTGGATCAGGGTGGGCATCCAGAACGCCAGGGTGTTCACCGCCAGCATCACCGCGAAGTACACCGCCACCAGCAGCCACACCTGCGGGTCACGCAGGATGCCGCCAAAGGAGGTGATGGATTTGCGTTGTTCTTCAGTGCTCAGTTGCTCGCGCAGTTGTTGCTTTTGCGCGGGCGCCAGCCACTTCACGGTTTCGAAGCTGTCGGGCAGGTATTTCAGGACGACCAAGCCGAGCAGTACCACCGGCGCGCCTTCGATCAGGAACATCCACTGCCAGCCGCGCAGCCCGCCGAAATCATGGAAGTTCTCCAGGATTGCACCGGACAACGGGCCGCCGACCACACCGGCCATGGGCACCGCAATCGCAAACAGCGCGGTGACTTGGGCCCGGCGTCGGGCCGGGTACCAGCGGTTGAGAAACACCAGGATCCCCGGGAAGAACCCGGCCTCGGCCACCCCCAGCAAAAAGCGCAGCACGTAGAAACCGGTGGAGCTTTCGATCCACAGCATGCTGGTGGACAGCACGCCCCAGACCACCATCAGGCAGGCGATCCAGCGCCGTGGGCCGACCCGGTCCAGGGCCATGTTGCTCGGCACGCCGAACAGCGCGTAGGCGATGAAAAACAGGCCGGCCCCGAGGCCGTACACCGTGTCGCTGAAGTGCAGGTCGGTACTCATCTGCATCTTGGCGAAGCCGATGTTGATCCGGTCCAGGTGGGCAAACAGGTAACAGATCAGCAGCAACGGCATCAGTCGCCAGGTGACGATGCTGTGGGTGCGCTGATGTTCGATCAGGGTGGTGCTGTCGGCGGTATTGGCTGTGCTCATGATGTTGTTCTTTTTGGTTTGAGTGCCATGGGCGGAAAGCGGGCTGTGCTCAGCCCGCCTGGTTCTTCAGGAATGCGTGCACGTTGTTCTGCTTGAAATTCAGCTCGGGGTGCAGCTCGATCATCTCGAACGACAGCGCCAGCAGCCGTTGGGACTGCAGCTCGGCGAAGTGCTCGGTGATGACCTTGAACAGGTTTTCGGCGACACTCTTGCGGGTTTCCAGGTCCCGTCCGTGGCCGACCTTGAGGGTCATGTGGACAAAGGCGTAGTCATGCTTGCCGTCGGCCATGCGCCAGGTGTCCAGGCGCACCCCGCGACTGCGAATGCCTCCCAGGGGAAACACGCCGCTGGCCCCCAGCACGGCGTGAACCTGTTCGAACAGGGCCGGCAGGTTGGCTTGCTGTTCGAGGTTGTCGGTGTATTCGACGATGAAGTGCGGCATGTGCGTCTCCTCTCAGGGTGAGGTGCAGCGAGTTTCTTGTGGGCGCTGGCTTGCCTGCGATGGCATCAACTCGGTGAGACAGTTACACCGAGGTGCCTGCATCGCAGGCAAGCCAGCTCCCACATTGATCCTCACCAAGGCTCATAATGGGAAAACGGCATTGATCTGCCCGGTGCCCGAGCTGCCGAATGGCGGGGTGATGATCTCGGCCGGCTGGTTGTAGTCCGGCCCGCCCAGCAGTCCCAGGAGCATCGCGGTGTCGTGCATCTTGCCTTCGCCGAAGCAGTGCTCGGCGTAGTCCGGCAGCATCGCGCAGAACTCCTTGAAGCGGCCTTGCTTCCACATTTCCACCACGTGCAGGTCCATCTGCTTGTCGAATTCACGGGTCCAGTTGTGGATGTTGGCTTCGGCTTCGCGGTCGTCCGAGAAGCGGTGGGAGAGGGAGCCCGAAGCCAGTACCAGGACTTTGCGGTCGCTCTTCTCGATGGCCCGGCGCACGGCGGCACCAAACGCGAAGCTGTCTTCCAGGCGGTGCCAGGCGCACCACGCGGCAATCGAAATCACGTCGAACTTCTGCGCGTCCGGTACGCCCATGTGCATGTAGCGCATCGGTACCAGGGTGCCGTATTCCAGTTCCAGGCTCGGGATGTTGTGGGCCATGGTGCGCACGCCGGCCAGGTTGGCCTCGGCGGCGATCAACTCGCCCAGTTCCGGGCAGCCCGGGTATTCGTACTCCATGTTCTTGATGAAGTGCGGCAGTTCGTTGCTGGTGTAGGTGCCCTTGAAGTGCTCGCCGCAGTTGACGTGATACCCGCTGTTGACCAGCCAGTGCACGTCGAACACCACGGCGGTGTCGGCCCCCAGTTCACGGGCGCGCCGCCCGATTTCCTTGTGCCCGGCGATGGCTGCTTCACGGCAACCGTGGTGCTTGCCGGGCAGTTCCGACAGGTACATCGAGGGAACGTGGCAGATCTTTGCTGCCAGGACGACTTCGCCCATGATGATTCTCCTGAATAATTGTTTTTGTCTTGGAAGCGTGTTGTCAAAGATCAAATGTGGGAGCTGTCGAGCCCCGGCGAGGCTGCGATGGGATCACCGCGCTGTCTCCGGCAGACCGCAGTGCTTGCATCGCAGCCTCGCCAAAGCTCGACAGCTCCCACAGGGATCACTCAAACACCCCAGCGCGGGATGTGGTGACTGCCCATGGAAATGCACACGTTCTTGATCTCGGCGAACACTTCGAAGCTGTACTGGCCGCCTTCACGGCCGGTGCCGGAACCTTTTACCCCACCGAACGGCTGGCGCAAGTCCCGCACGTTCTGGCTGTTGATGAACACCATGCCGGCTTCGATGCCATAAGCCAGACGATGCGCCTTGCCGATGTCCTGGGTCCAGATGTACGACGCCAGGCCGTACTCGGTGTCGTTGGCCAGTTGCAGCGCCTCGGCTTCGTCCTTGAACGGGATCAGGCACACCACCGGGCCAAAGATCTCTTCCTGGGCGATGCGCATCTTGTTGTTCACATCGGCAAATACCGTCGGCTGGATAAACTGCCCGCGGCTCAAGTGCGCCGGCAGGTTGGCCGGGCGCTCCAGGCCGCCGGCCAGCAGGGTGGCGCCTTCTTCGAGGCCAATCCTGATGTAGCCGGTGACCTTGTCATAGTGGGCCTGGGTGATCATCGAGCCGACCTGGGTTTTCGGGTCTTGCGGGTCGCCAACGATCAGGCGCTTGGCGCGGGCCGCAAACTCGGCGACGAACTGCGGGTAGACGCTCTCCTGGATGAAGATCCGGCTGCCGGCGGTGCAGCGTTCGCCGTTCAGCGAGAAGATGGTGAACAATGCCGCGTCGAGGGCGCGCTCCAGATCGGCATCTTCAAAGATCAGCACCGGTGACTTGCCGCCCAGTTCCATGGAGTACTTTTTCAGGCCGGCGGTCTGCATGATTTTCTTGCCGGTGGCGGTGCCGCCGGTGAAGGAAATCGCCCGCACGTCCGGGTGGCGCACCAGTGCATCACCGGCCGTGGCGCCGTAGCCCTGGATCACGTTCAGCACGCCCTTGGGAATGCCGGCCTCGACCGCCAGGCGCCCCAGTTCATTGGCCGTCAGCGGCGACAGCTCGGACATTTTCAAAACGGCGGTATTACCCAGCGCCAGGCACGGCGCGGTCTTCCAGGTGGCCGTCATGAACGGCACGTTCCACGGCGACACCAACGCGCACACACCCACCGGCTGGTACAGGGTGTAGTTGAGCATCTGGTCGTCCACCGGGTAGCTGTGGCCGTCCATGCGGGTGCAGACTTCGGCGAAGAAATCGAAGTTGTGGGACGCCCGGGGAATCAACACGTTTTTGGTCTGGTGGATCGGCAGGCCGGTGTCGAGGGTTTCCAGTTCGGCCAGGTGCGGCACGTTCTGTTCGATCAGTTCACCGAGCTTGCGCATCAGGCGGGCACGTTCCTTGGCCGGTGTTCCCGCCCATTTCGGAAAGGCTTCCTTGGCCGCCGCTACCGCCTGCGCCACTTCTTCGGCACCGCCGCTGGCGACTTCACCGATGGCTTCGCCGGTGGCCGGGTTGTAGTTGATGAAGGTGTCTTTGCTTTCGACCTCACGGCCGTTGATCCAGTGTTTGATCATGCTGCTCATGCCTCTTGACCGGCGGCAAAAAAGTCCGCCTCGCTGACAATTCGATTGACCAGGCGACCAACGCCTTCCACTTCCACGACCACTTCATCCCCCGGCACCACATCGGCCAGGCCTTCGGGCGTGCCGGTGGCGATCATGTCGCCGGGTTGCAGGGTCATGAAGCTGGACAGGTATTCGATCAAATACGGGATGTCGAAAATCATGTCTTTCGTGCTGCCTTCCTGGCGCAGTTCACCGTTGATCCAGGTGCGCAGCTTCAGGTTGCTCGGGTCCGGCACGTCGGCGACATCCACGATCCACGGGCCTACCGGTGTGGTGGCGTCACGGTTTTTTACCCGCAGGTTGGGGCGGTAGTAGTTTTCCAGGTAGTCGCGGATCGCGTAGTCGTTGCACACCGTGTAGCCGGCCAGATACTCCAGGGCGTTCTCGCGTTTGACGTTGCGCGCCGGCTTGCCGATGACCGCTACCAGCTCGCACTCGTAGTGCATGTAGGCGACGTTGTCCGGGCGCCAGGTCACCTGGTTGTGGCCGGTGTAGGTGCCGGGGGACTTGATGAAGGCCAGCGGTTCGGTGGGCGGCTTGAAGGCCAGTTCGGCGGCGTGGTCGGCGTAGTTCAGGCCGAGGGCGAACATGCTGCCGGTGGCCGGTGGCAGCCACTCGACCTGGTCTTCGGCCAGCAGGCGACCGTCGGCCAGGCGCACGGCGTTTTCAGCTTCGACCAGAACCTGGTGGGCTTCACCTTCAAAGCGAATACGGGCGTGTTTCATGACAGCTCCTCTGCCTTGATGTGGTTGACCAGGCGGCCCAGGCCGCTGATCTCGACTTCAACCGTGTCGCCGGGTTGCACATCCACCCGGCCTTCGGGCGTGCCGGTGATCAGCACATCGCCCTCGTGCAGGGTCATGAATTCGCTGATCTCGGCGATCAACTGCGGGATGCTGCGCACGAAATTGGCGGTGGAGTTTTGCTGGCGCAGTTCACCGTTGACGAACAGCTTCACGCTCAATTGGTGCGGGTTGGCGACCTGGTCACGGGCCATCAACTCCGGGCCCACTGCGCAGAAACCGTCCCGGCATTTGGCCTTCACCGCCGGGCGGTAGTAGCTGTCTTCCGGCAGGCTGAACTCGTTGACGATGGTGTAGCCCGCCACATGTTCCAGGGCGTTTTCGACGCTGACCCGGCTGGCGCTCTTGCCAATCACCACCCCGAGGGCCGGGCCTGGTTGCAGTCGTTCACCCTGAGGGTGCAGCACCACGCCGTCGTGGTGGTTGCGGGTGTTGGGCGTCTTGATGAACAGCACCGGCTTGACCGGTGGTTTCTGGTAAGGCGCTTGTTCGAATTCGGCGAGACGTTGGTTCAGCAACCCCTGGTAGTTCAGCGCAACGCCGAACAGGGTGCCGTTCGCAACATCGTGCAGGGCACGGCTCATGCTTTTCTCCTGGCAGTGGCGGGGCAGATTGGGGTCTGCTTCGCGGGATATTCGTTAACCTGTTAACGTTATAATTAAGATGTTAACTATCGTCAAGCGTGGCAATATTTCAGGGCAGTCAAAACAACAAAGAGAATCCAGTGATGAGCGATCGTCAGCCGATCCCCAACATCAACATCGGGCAGGTCTACGACCAGCGTTACAGCGATGCCGAGGTGCACTACGACAGGCTCGGCAACCTGGCGGGATTTTTTGGTCGCAACATGCCGGTGCACCGCCACGACCGGTTTTTCCAGGTGCATTACGTCAAGACGGGCGCAGTGCGGGTCTATCTGGATGACCAGCAGTACCTTGAATCCGGGCCGATGTTTTTCCTCACACCGCCGACGGTGGCACATTCCTTCGTCACCGAAGCCGATGCCGACGGCCATGTGCTGACGGTGCGCCAGCAACTGGTGTGGGCCTTGATCGACGCCGACCCCAGTCTGGCCCCCGGTGCGCAGTTGCCGGCCGCCTGTGTGGCGCTGGCGCGACTGGCACCGGAGTTTCATCCCGAGGTGCGCCGCCTGGAGTTCCTCTTCGACGAGCTGTGCAGCGAGATCAACGCCCAGGCCTGCGGGCGTGGTTCGGCGCTGGATAGCCTGACGCGCCTGATCATGATCAGCCTGCTGCGCCTCTGCGCCAATTCCCTGGAAGCCCGTCCGGCCCGCCATGAAGACCTGCGGATCTTCCATCGCTTCAACGAACTGATCGAAGACCACTACCTGCAGCACTGGCCGCTGTCGCGCTACGCCGCCGGTGTGGGCGTCACCGAGGCGCGCCTCAACGAGGTGTGCCGGCGGATTGCCGACCTGCCGTCGAAACGCCTGATCCTTGAACGGCTGATGCAGGAAGCCCGGCGCCTGCTGCTGTTTACCGGCAGTTCGGCGAATGAAATCTGCTACCAGTTGGGCTTCAAGGACCCGGCGTATTTCAGCCGGTTCTTCCAGCGCTACGCGCAGATGACGCCGGGGGAATACCGCCAACGTCAGTCGGGGTTGCGTTGAGGCGCCCAGCGTTACCACAGGGCCACGGTGTAGCCGATGATCACCCGGCTTTCGTCGATGTCGCTGGTCAGGCCGTTGCTTGAGCGCAGGGTGGCGTTGCGCAGCCGTACGTTGACGTTCTTCAGCGGGCCGCTTTGCACGGTGTAGACCAGGTCGGTGTCACGCTCCCATTCCCGGCCGTTGCGCACCGTGGCGGTTTGCGCGTGGCTGCCGTCGACGTAGCGGGTCATGAAGGTCAGGCCCGGCAGGCCGAGGGCGGCGAAGTTGTAGTCGTAGCGCGCCTGCCACGCATCGGTGTTGGCCTTGGTGAAGATATTGATGGTCACCAGGTTGACCGAATACGGGTCTTGGCCCGGGAAGGCGAAGTCGCCGTCGCCGGAAAGGTTCTGGAAGCCCAGGCCGAATTTGTGCGCGCCCACCGACAGGCTGAACATGCCGTTGAAAAACCGGTTGTCGATCCGCCCGCCGTCCACGCGGGTAGGGCTGCGCAGCAGGGTGCTGCCTTGCTCGCGAGTATCGAAGTAGCGCAGGTCGGTGCGCAGGTTCACGCCCTCGGCCAGCGGCAGGTCATGCACCAGGCCGATAAAGTTCTGGCGGTAGATGTCCTGCATCTGCGCGTAGTAATAGGTCGCCGCCAGGTGCGGGTTGATCGCGTAGGTGCCGCCGGCCAGGTCCAGGTGGCTGCTGTTGACGCCGCCGTAGCTCATGGACTCGTTGTTGGAGGAGTCCCGCAGGTTTTGTTTTTCCAGGCGGCCGACGTTCAACGTCAGGCCGTCGATGTCCTGGGAGGTCACCAGCTCGCCGTTGTAGGTCGACGGCAGCAGCCGGGTGTCGTTGTAGGCAGCCACTGGCAATATCGGTTGCAGGGTGCCGAGCTTGAGCACGGTTTTCGACAGGCGCAACTTGGCGGTCAGGCCGAGTTCGCTGTAGCTGTCGGCCGGCTCGCCGCTGGCGCCGGATGGCAGCAGCCCGGTGCCCCGGCGGTCGCGGCTGGAGTCGAGCTTCAGGCCCATTTCACCCAGGGCGTCCACGCCAAAACCGACCACGCCTTCGGTGTAGCCCGACTCCAGGCGCAGCACAAACCCCTGGGCCCACTCATCGGCCTTGTTCTGCGGCGCGTTGGTCTGGCGAAAGTCGCGGTTCATGTAGAAATTGCGCAGGTCCAGGCTGGCTTTGCTGTCCTGGATAAAGTCGGCGTGGGCGACCAGAGGGGTAAACGCGGCGCACAGACCAGCGCTTGCCGCCGTGCGAAAGAGGCACGAATGCATGAGGGGCGTTCCTTTTGTTGTTTTTGTTGGTAGAGCCCGCCACCGGGGCAGGGGCGGGCATATTGTTAACATGTTATCTTTAAGCTGAATAGCTGGATTAACAGGTTTTTATGAATTCGTTTCGAAATTAACGACTTGCTGCGTGCCCCGGGTTGCACGCACGTGACACCGACTCTAAGCTTCGACGCTTCGACCTCTACTGCGCGTGAACCATGCCCACCCCCAGACCGTCCCTTACGCTCACCTTGCTCCAGGCCCGCGAAGCGACCATGGCGTTCTTCCGGCCTTTGCTCAATGAACATGACCTGACTGAACAGCAGTGGCGGGTGATCCGCATCCTGCGCCAGCAGGGCGAACTGGAAAGCCACCAACTGGCGCACCTCGCGTGCATCCTCAAGCCCAGCATGACCGGCGTGCTGGGGCGGCTGGAGCGTGACGGCATCGTACGCCGGCGCAAATCCGCCGAAGACCAGCGCCGGGTGTTCGTCGCCCTGACCGAGCAGGGTCAGCAGTGTTTTGTCGACATGAGCGCCGGGATGGAAAGCAACTACCAGAAGATTCAGGAACAGTTCGGCGAGGAATCCCTGGAGCAATTGATGGAGCTGCTGCAAAAGCTGAAGGGCATCAAACCGTAATTTCAAAAAATATTGGCTGAAGCCTGTCCCCTTTTTTCACCTGGCTGGTCATTCCAGGTAAGTGAACAAAATCGAGAGCTTTTGCCAATGCCCGCCCTACGTCCGTTGCTGAATTTCAGCCTCATGCTGAGCCTGAGTGCCAGCCCGTTGTTCGTCCCCATCAGTTACGCCGAAGACGGCGCGTCCCGGCGCAGCTACCAGGTGCCGGCCGGCAGCCTGAGTGCCGCGTTGACCCGTTTCGCCGGCCTGGCCGGGGTTAACCTGTCGGTAGACCCGGCGCTGGTCAGCGGCCGCAACAGTGCCGGCCTGTCCGGCGAATACGGCGTCGAAGAAGGGTTTGCGCGCTTGCTCCAGGGCTCGGGCCTGCAACTGCAGCCTATGGGTGAACAGGCCTACATACTGACCCCGGTTCCCGAAGGCGGCAGCCTGCAACTGGCGCCCACCTCGATTCTCGGCACCACCGGCGATGCCGGCAGCGAGTCCTTCGCCGGTGGCCAGGTGGCGCGCCGTGGTTCCCAGGGTTTGCTGGGCTCGCGGGACTTCATGGAAACCCCGTTCAGCATGACCACCTACACCAGCGAGGCGGTCAAGAACCAGCAGGCGCGCACCCTCGGCGACCTGATCGCCAGCGACCCCTCGGTGCGTGCCACCAACCCGGCGGGCGGGCGCTATGAGCAATTCACCATTCGCGGCTTCAGCCTGTTCAACAGTGATGTCGCCTACAACGGCCTCTACGGCGTGCTGCCGACCTACACCATCGACATGGAAATGGCCGAGCGCGTCGACATCATCAAAGGCCCCAGCCAGTTGATCAACGGCATCTCGCCCCGGGGCAGCGTGGGCGGCGGGATCAACGTGGTGCCCAAGCGCGCCACCGACACACCCATCACCTCGTTCACCGGCAGTTGGGCCTCCGACAGCCAGGCGGGTGGCGCCGTGGACATCGGCCGGCGCTTTGGTGAAGACAATAAGTTCGGCCTGCGTTTCAACGGTGTGAAGCAGTCCGGCGACACCACCTGGGATCACCAGAGCGTCGACCGCGAAATGGCCGTACTCGGCCTGGATTTTCGCGGTGAACGCCTGCGACTCTCCACCGACATCGGCCGCACCGAGCGCGACACCGACGCCCCGCAAGAGCGCGTGCAGGTCGGCCCCAAGGCCAATGTGCCGAGCGCCAACGACGTGCGCCACAACTACGCGCAGCCCTGGAGCAAGGCCAGCACCAACGACACCTTCGGCACGGTCAACGGTGAGTTCGACCTCAGCGACAACGTGATGCTCTACGGCGGCGTCGGCGCGCGCAAAAGTAACCATGACTTCCTGCGCCATGCGGTATCGGTGACCAACAACGCCGGCGATTTCAGCGTGCAGCCCCGGGACTTCACCCGCGACGAAAACGTGCGCACCGCCACGGCGGGCGTGCGTAACTGGTTCCATACCGGCCCGGTGAGCCATGAGGTCAACCTGGCTGCCAGTTACTTCTACATGGACTTTGAAAACGGCGGCGCGCGGTATGCGTCAGGTTCGAGCAATCTCTACAACCCGGTGGAAATCCCTGCCCCCGGCAGGCCGACACGACTCGACTCGAAGGTCTACACCGAAAACCGCTTCAGCGGCGTGGCGTTGTCCGACACCCTGGGCTTCTTCGATGACCGGCTGCTGCTGACCCTCGGCGCGCGCTGGCAGCGGGTCAAGGTGGACGACTGGACCGATGACGTCAAAGGCGACACCGCCTACGACGAAGAGAAGATTTCACCCTCGGGCGGCATCCTGTTCAAGGCCACCGACAAGCTGTCGCTGTACGCCAACTACATGGAAGGCCTGAGCCAGGGCAAGGTCGCGCCGTCGACCTCGGTCAACGATGACGAAATCTTCCCGCCATTTATCAGTCGCCAGGTCGAAGTCGGCGCCAAGTACGACGCCGGTGCGTTCGCAGTGACGGCGGCGGTGTTCCGGATCAAGCAGCCGGCCTACGAGACCAATGCCACCACGCTGGTGTTCGGCCCCAATGGCAAGCGCCAGAACGACGGCGTCGAACTCAGCGTGTTCGGCGAGCCGCTCAAGGGCTTCCGCCTGCTGGGCGGGGTGATGTACATCGACAGCGAGTTGACGAACACCACCAACGGCACCTACGACGGCAACCGCGCCCCCGCCACGCCCAAATACAACGTCAACCTGAGGGCCGAGTGGGACGTGCCGACCGTTGAGGGCCTGACCCTGACCAGTCGCGGGATCTATTCCAGCTCGCAGTACCTGGACCAGTCCAACGTCAAGGAAATCGACGCCTGGACCCGCCTCGACGTCGGCGCGCGCTATGCCTTCAAAGTCGACGACAAGCACATCACCCTGCGGGCCAATGTCGAGAACGTGGCCAACCGGCGCTACTGGAGTTCGGCGGGCGCCTCGGATGACAGCGAACCGGGCCTGACCTTGTCGACGCCACGTACTTACTTGCTGTCGGCCACCGTCGACTTTTGAGGGGAGGCGTCGGCGGCCTGCCACACAGCCTTCTGTACATCGATGGGCTTGGGCAACAGGCGGTTCTGGTAAAACAGGTCCGCCGTCTCCTGTTGCGCCTGGATGATGTGCTGATCAATCGGCAGTACCGGCGATGGCGGTCGATTGTCGACATAACGCGCAATCACCCCGGCCGGCAGACCCATGGAACGGGTCAGCACCTGCAGGCTGTCTTCGCGCTGGCTGCGGGTGAGGGCTTCGGCAGCGCTGAGTTCATCGAGCAGGGCGTGGATGAAGCCGCCATGGGCCTGGGCGTAGTCGCGCCGCGCGGTATAGATCGGCCCCGAAAGGTTCAAGCCTTCGCCATTGGCGAGCACGTGGCTGGGGCTTTGGCTCAGGGCCAGTGACGAGTAGGGCTCCCAGATCGCCCAGGCGTCGACACTGCCTTGCTCGAAGGCCGCCCGGGCGTCAGCCGGTGGCAGGTAAACCGGCTGGATGTCCTTGTAGCTCAAGCCGGCTTTATTCAATGCCCGCAGGACCAGGTTGTGGGAGCTGGAGCCTTTCTGGAACGCGACTTTCTTGCCCTTGAGGTCGGCGATGGTGTGCAGCGGGCTGTCCGCCCGCACCAGGAGGGTTTCCGCCGTCGGCTTGGGCGGTTCGGCGCCGATGTAGACGAGGTCGGCGCCCGCCGCCTGGGCGAACAATGGCGGGATATCACCGGTGGACGCCACGTCCAGCGCGCCCACGTTCAAGGCTTCGAGCATTTGCGGGCCAGCGGGAAATTCGATCCATTGCACCTGTGTCTGGTCGAAGCGTTTTTCCAGCAGGCCATGTTCCTTGGCCAGCACCAGGGCAATCGAGCCTTTCTGGTAGCCGATCCTCAGGGTGGCCGGATCGGCCGCCAGCGCGGTTTGCGTCAGGGCAAACAGCGCAAACAACAGCGCAGGAATCTTCATGCTTGTTTCTCCGCAAAGCGATTGCCCGGCCGCGCCAAGCCAAGGTTTTCACGCAGCGTGGAGCCTGCGTATTCGGTCCGGAACAGGCCGCGCCGTTGCAGTTCCGGCACCACCCACTGGGCGAAGTCCTCGAGCCCGCCCGGCAGGTGCGGCACCAGCACATTGAAGCCATCGGCGGCGCCGTTTTCGAACCAGTGTTGCAGCTCATCAGCGATCTGAGCGGGCGTGCCGATCAGGCTGTAATGCCCGCGTCCACCGGCAATTCGGCGGCCCAGCTGCGCCAGGCTCAGGTGTTCGCGGCCCGCCAGTTCGGTCAGCAGTTGCTGGCGGCTGCGCTGGCCGCTGTCGGTCAATGGCAGCTCCGGCAGCGGGCCGTCCAGCGGGTAGCCAGACAAGTCGAAATTGCCCAGCATGCGCCCCAGCAAGGCGACGCCCACTTCGGGTTCGACCAACTGCTGGAAGGCCTCGAGCTTTTCCTGCGCCTGCGCCTGCGTTTGCCCGACCACCACAAACACCCCCGGCATGATCTTCAATGCATCCGGCTCGCGCCCGTATTGAGCCAGGCGACCCTTGAGGTCGGCATAGAACGCCTGGGCACTGGCCAATGAAGTCTGGGCGGTGAACACCACCTCGGCGGTTTGCGCCGCCAACTCACGGCCCGCCTCGGAAGAACCGGCCTGGACAATCACCGGCTGGCCCTGGGGCGAGCGCGCCACGTTCAGCGGGCCCTTGACCCGAAAGTGTTCACCGACATGTTCAAGCACGTGCAGTTTTGCCGGGTCGTAGTAGCTGCCACTGGCCTTGTCGCGCACAAAGGCATCGTCTTCCCAGCTGTCCCACAAGCCCGTCACCACCTGATGAAACTCCCGCGCACGGCTGTAGCGTTCGCCGTGGCCGAGGTGTTTGTCTCGCCCGAAATTCCGGGCTTCGGCGGCATTGTCCGAGGTCACCAGGTTCCAGCCGGCGCGCCCGCCGGACAAGTGATCCAGGGAGGCGAATTTGCGTGCCACATGGTAAGGCTCGTTGTAGCTGGTGGTGGCCGTGGCGATCAGGCCGATGTGTTCGGTCACCGCGCTCAACGCCGAGAGCAACGTCAGCGGCTCGAAATGGTCCGAGCGCGCCATGCGGCTGGCGATCTCGCCGGTGGCGGCGGCAATGCTGTCGGCCACGAACAGGGCGTCGAACTTTGCCGCCTCGGCAATCTGCGCCAGGCGTTTGTAGTGGGCGAAATCCAGCCCGGCGTTGGCCGGCACATCAGGATGGCGCCAGGCGGCCACGTGGTGCCCGGTGGCCATGAGGAAAGCGCCGAGTTTCAGTTGACGGGGCATGCTTAGAAATCCTTGCGCAGTTGCACGCCGAAGTAACGTTCATCGTCACGGGGTACGGCGCGGTAGATGTAGCTGCCGCCACTGGCCAGCAGCGGTGAATAGGATTTGTCGGTGAGGTTCTTCGCCAGCAGCGCCACGCGCCAGCCGTTGTTGTAGTCGGCGAGGGCGACGCTGGCGTTCCAGATGCCGTAGGCGCCTTGCTTGGTGTCGACATTCTGGCTGATGTCGTACTGCACTTCGCTTTGCCAGCTGTAGTCGGTGCCCAGTTCGATATCCAGGCCATTGTCCAGCGGGATGCTGTAGTCGGCGCGCACGTAGCTTTTCCAATCCGGGCTGAAGGGCAGTGGCTTGCCGTTGACGTTGCACGATGCCGCCGCGCCAGGCGGGCAGGCGAACTCATCGATGCGGGCACGGGTGTAGGCCAGCGCGCCGGACAGTTTGAGTTGTTGGGTGGCCTGCAAGGCGTAGTCGAGTTCGACGCCTTCGGTGCTGACACTGCCGGCGTTGATCAGGCGCGTCACCACTTGCCCGGCGACAGTGTCGAAGAAGTTCGCCTGGTAGTTGTCGTAGTCGCTGTGGAAAATCGCCAGGTTGGTGGTCAGGCGGTTGTTCCAGCTGGTGGCCTTGATCCCGACTTCCCAGGTGTTGGAGGTTTCCGGCTTCAGCGCGTCGGTGTCCCGTGGCTGCATGTTGAAGAACACGTTGTAGGCCGGGCCCTTGTACCCGCGCGAGTAGGTCAGGTAGCTGGTGACGGTGTCGCTCAGGTCGTACTGCACCCCCAGCCGGCCGGACCAGCCGTCTTCATCCACCGAGCCGGAACTGCTGGTGGCCGGTTGAATGCCGCTGACGGTGGTGGCCGAGGTGGACACGCGGCGGTGATCGTACTCCAGGTCGTCGTGGGTATAGCGCAGGCCGGCGATGCCGCGAAAGCTCGAGGTGAAATTCAGCGTGGTCTCGCCGAACACTGCGTAGCTGTCGCTGGTGGTGCCGTAGTCGGCGATGCCACGGTCGGTGCGCGTGGTGGTGGTGAGGGTGCGCTGGTAGGTTTCCTGGTCTTTGCCGTGCATGTAGAACAGGCCGCCGACGTATTCGAGGAATTCGCCTTTGGGCGAGGCCAGCCGCAGCTCCTGGGAATATTGGTCGAACGCCAGTTGGCCTTTGTCGGCGGTGCCGGGGAAGGCCGCGGTCACGGCGCCCAGGCGGTCGCCGTCCTGGTACTGGGTGTTGTCCCAGCCGCGCCAGGCGGTGATCGAGGTCAGGGTGTAATCACCCAGGTTCCAGTCCAGTTGGGCAGACAAGCCTTTGTTGGTGTCGTCGACGCGGGTACGGGTGTCGGTGTTGATGGCGCGGTTGTCGCTGGTCCCGCGCACCGGGTTCAACGCGTTGGCGAACGCCGGGGTCAGGGATTTGCTCACCACGCCATTGGGTGCGTCGTCGTGGGACTGCATGTAGTCGGCAATCAGGGTCAGTTTCACGTCGTCGTTGGGGGTGAACTCCAGCTTGCCGCGCACGCCCTGGTGGTTGTAACCGTTCACTTCCTGGCCGTTGTGCTTGTTGTCGACGTTACCGTCGTAGGTGCCGAACAGGCCGCTGATCGAGCCCTTCAGCGTACCGGGAATCAGGCTGCCGCCAAGGCCGAAGCGGGTGCGGCTTTCATTGCCGCTGTAGTAGGACTGGTCGATGTAGCCGTGGGTCTCGGCCGTCGGCGCCTTGCTGGTGATGTTGAGCACACCGGCCGAGGCATTCTTGCCGAACAGCGTGCCCTGGGGCCCGCGCAGCACTTCGACGCGCTCCAGGTCCAGCAGGTCGAGAGTGGCCTGGCCCGGGCGGGCGTACACCACGCCGTCAATCACCGTGGCCACGGTGGGTTCAACCCCGGGCGAGGTGGAAATCGTGCCCACGCCCCGCACGAACAGCGAGGTGTCTTTGTTCGACGCGCCGGTACGGAAATTCAGTGACGGCACTTGCTGGACGATGCTGCCCACGCCGTTGCGATTGTCACGCTCCAGCTGTTCGCCATCGAGCACCGAGACGGCCACCGGAACCTTTTGCAGCGATTCTTCGCGGCGGGTGGCCGTTACCGTGACCGGCTTGAGGGTGGGTTCCTGCTCGTCGGCGGCAAATGCACCGGGTATTGGCAGGGCGGCGAGCCCCGCGAGGAGCCAGCCCAGATGGGGGCGGCGCGCGGTGGCGGCGCGGATGGATTGCGAAAGTTTTTGAGGTTGCCCCGAATGTGTGTGCATGCTCTGACCGCTCGAAATGTGCCCTGAACCGCTGCCGTTCTGCGACGACAGCGCCGTTGAAACTGTCTTGGGCATTCGCTCGAGCGAGTAGCAGACAAAACGCTTTGGTAGCGCTAACATCGGCATTATTGGTAGGTGTGACATAGAGCGTCAAATACTAAAAAATTAGTTTTATATTCTTTTAGGTTTTTAACAGGATCGTCCCTTGAGCGAAGACAAACCCCGGAAACGCCGTGGCGCCGGCCGTGTCACCTTGAACACCGTGGCGCGCCAGGCCGGTGTGTCAGCGATTACCGTGTCGCGCTATTTCAACCAGCCGGAGCAGGTCTCGCCTGAGCGCCGCGAACGCATCGCGGCGGTGGTCGCCGAGTTGGGCTACGTGCCCAACCTGGTGGCGGGTGGGTTGGCGTCCGCGCGGGGCAGAATCGTCGCGATGGTGATCCCGAACATCTCCGGGCCGATCTTCGCCAATACCATCCAGGGCTTCAGCGACACCCTCAGCCGGCATGGCTATCAACTGCTGCTGGCGTCCAGTTACTTCAGCGCCGAGCAGGAAGAAAACGCAGTGCGCGCGTTCCTCGGTTGGTCGCCGGCGGCGTTGGTGCTCACCAGCCGCTTCCACAGTGCGGGCACCGAGAAGATGATCGCCGAGGCCGACATCCCGGTGGTCGAAACCTGGGACTACCAACCCGGGCGCGAGCCGTTGCAGATTGGCTTTTCCCATTACGAGGTGGGCGTGACCGCCGCGCGCTACCTGCATGGCAAGGGTTATCGGCGCATCGCCTTCGTGCAGAACAGCGCGCCGGGGGACTTCAGTGCACTGGAGCGCCGGGACGGCTACAGCGCGACCCTGCTGGAGCTGGGTTTGCAGCCCTGGGTGTTTGCCCCGGACGCCGATCGCGCACCGTTTGAGGCGGGCAAGCAAGCCATGCAAGCGTTGATGAGCGCTGCCGTGCCGCCCGACGCAATCATCTTCGCCAATGACAACCTGGCCGCCGGTGGCTTGCTGGCCGGGCAACGGGCCGGGCTGAAAATCCCCGAGGAGTGTGCGGTGCTCGGCTTTGGTGATTACCCGTTTGCCGAAATGCTCTTGCCGAGTCTCAGCACCATCAAGCCGCCTGCCCTGGAGATTGGTGTGCTGGCGGCGACGCGGGTGCTTGAAAGCCTGGGCGTGCTGCCGGTAGAGGATGAAGTGCAGCGCTTGAACCTGTTGGCGTGCGGCTTGATGGAGCGTGAGAGCGCCTGAGTCTGATTGCGGCTTCTCGGGACTCTGTGACATCGAGTTATTCAAAGTCGGACGCCGAAACATGCGTTGGGTGGTGCGCGTTCGTCAGTTTTTTACCGGTGCTAGTTCGTCTTTTGTGAGGTTTTTGGGCGATGGCTAATTGCAATTAGCACAGCGAATTTCACAATGTATAAGGTGTAATGATTGAGTGGACTGTTCTGGTGAGTAGTGTCTATGTGATATTGCGAAATGGCATTTTTAATCGATAAATTGCGGTCAACGGGTCAAATATTGCCGTTAAGCATCAAGCTGCAGCTGGATTCTGCGTGAGGTGGGCAATATTTCCCTGCACTAATGAACTTAGTTTAAACATGTTAGTCGATTTTTTAAACGACGGTTCCGGGGTCATGGCCAACTAGTGGCGTCTTTCGGTAGTTCTAAATGGCCATAAATTAAGTTGGCTGTAATACAAAATGTTTTGGTGTAGGGTCTTTACCTTGTCAGGACATCGCCTGCGCCAATTACCTCTAACTAAGTTTGGATGCACTTGTTCCAGCGCGCGCCGCACGTGCCACGGAACAGGTTTTTAAATAGCCCCTCAGATTTGTACAAATGCCCCAGTCCATATCGGCAATACCCATCGATGCGTGCCGAATGCAAATTCCGGACGCCGAACAGGTGTGCGCGTGGCTGATGCGAAAAGCCGGCCTGAAAACCGTCGACCTGGAGCGCGCGCGACGATTATCCCAGGACGCCGACGACAGCGGTTTGCTCGGCCTGCTGACGCGCCTGGGCCTGGTCTCCGAAGTGCAACTGGCGCGGGCCTGGGCCGATTTGCTCGGCGCCCCGTTGTTGCTGGCCGACGCCGCACCGCCCGTACTTGACCCGCTGCCGGCGCTGACCGAGCGTTTCATGCGCCATTATCAGGTGGTGCCGGTGGGCTGGAGCCACGGTGGTGTGCGGGTGCTGGCGGCCAATCCGGCGTTGTTGTATCCGTTCCAGGCCCTGGCGTATGCGTGCGGCGTGCCGGTGTGGCTGGCAGTGGGGCCGCGCAATGAAGTCGAAACCCTGATCGAGCGCTACTACGGCCAGGGCCGTTCCGCCATGGGCACCCTGATCGAAAACCTCGACGAGCAGGGCGGCGCCCTCGAAGACATCGAACACCTCAAGGACATGGCCTCCGAAGCCCCGGTGATTCGCCTGGTCAACCTGATCCTGCAACGGGCCGTGGAACAGCGCGCCTCGGACATCCATATCGAACCCTTCGAAAACCAGCTCAAGGTGCGCTACCGCATCGACGGTGTGCTGCACGAAGCCGAAGCGCCGCCGGCGAGTTCTTCGGCGGCGGTGATTTCCCGGGTCAAGATCATGGCGCGCCTCGACATCGCCGAGCGCCGGCTGCCGCAGGACGGCCGGATCATGTTGCGCATCCAGGGCAAGGAACTGGATTTGCGGGTGTCCACGGTGCCCACCAGTTTTGGCGAGTCGGTGGTGATGCGCCTGCTGGACCGCCAGACCGTGCAGTTCGATTTCCCGAGCCTGGGCTTCGACGGCCGGCGGCTGGAAACCTTTCTGGAGGTGCTCGAACGGCCCCACGGCATCCTGCTGGTCACCGGGCCCACCGGCTCGGGCAAGACCACCACGCTGTACACCGCGCTGTCGCGGCTCAATACCGCCGAGCGCAAGATCATCACCGTCGAAGACCCGGTGGAATACCAGCTGGAAGGCATCAACCAGATTCAGGTCAAACCGGCCATCGGGCTGGACTTCGCCGGGGCGCTGCGCTCCATCGTGCGCCAGGACCCGGACGTGATCATGATCGGTGAGATCCGCGACCTCGAAACCTGCCGCATCGCCATCCAGTCCTCCCTGACCGGCCACCTGGTGCTCTCGACCCTGCACACCAACAGCGCGGCGGCGAGTATCACGCGCCTGTTGGACATGGGTGTGGAGAGCTACCTGATCGCCTCGACCGTCAATGGCATCCTCGCCCAGCGCCTGGTGCGCCGCCTCGACCCGGCGACCCGCGAGGCGTTCGAAGCGCCACCGGAATTGATCCGGGAACACCGCCTCGACCGCTTCACCGACCAGCGTCCGATCCTGCTGTACCGGCCCCGCGCCAACACCCTCGGCGGCGGTTACCACGGTCGCAGTGCAATCACCGAATTGCTGGTGATGAATGACGAACTGCGCAGCCTGTTGATGCGCCAGGCCGACGCCGCCACCCTCGAGCAGGCCGCTCGCCGTGGTGGCCTGCGTACCCTGCATGAAGAGGGCCTGCGCCAGGCGCTGGCGGGTGTCACGTCCTTGGAAGAAGTGCTGCGCGTCACCCGTGGAGAGGGCGCGTGAACCTGTTCAAATACCGCGCCCTGGACAGCCAGGGCCTCGCGCAAAACGGCACCGTCGAAGCCAGGGACCAGGCCGCCGCCATCGCCGCGCTGCACAAGCGCGGCCTGTTGCTGTTGCAGATCGATGCCGCCGGTGCCCAAGGACTGCGTAATGCGTTCGGGCGCGGCCAGTTGAACGGCGCGGCGCTGGTCAGCTTTACCCAACAACTGGCCACGCTGCTGGGGGCGGGCCAGCCGCTGGAACGCTCCCTGGGCATCCTGCTCAAGCAGCCCGGCCAACCGCAGACCCGTGCACTGATCGAGCGCATCCGCGAGCACGTCAAAGCCGGTAAGCCGTTGTCGGCGGCGCTGGAGGAGGAGGGCAGCCAGTTCTCGCCGCTGTACCTGAGCATGGTCCGCGCCGGCGAGGCAGGCGGTGCGCTGGAGCACACCCTGCGCCAGCTCAGCGACTACCTGGAACGCAGACAGTTATTGAGGGGCGAAGTGATCAACGCCCTGATCTATCCCGCGTTCCTGGTGGTCGGCGTGCTCGGTTCGCTGGCGCTGTTGCTGGCTTATGTGGTGCCGCAGTTCGTGCCGATCTTCAAGGACCTGGGCGTACCAATCCCGCTGATCACTGAAGTGATTCTGGACCTCGGGCAGTTCCTCGGCGCCTATGGCCTGGCGGTGTTCGCCGGGTTGATCGCGGTGAGCTGGGGCCTGGCGGCGTACCTGCGTAATCCTCTGCACCGCGAAACGTATGACCGGCGCGTGCTCGGTATTCGTCTCATCGGCCCGCTGTTGCAACGGGTCGAAGCCGCACGCCTGGCCCGTACCCTCGGCACCTTGCTGAGCAACGGCGTGGCGCTGCTGCAAGCCTTGGTGATCGCCCGTCAGGTCTGCACCAACCGTGCGTTGCAGGCACAAGTCGCCCACGCCGCCGAGTCGGTGAAGGGTGGCGGCACCCTGGCCAGCGCGTTTGGCAGCCAGCCGCTGTTGCCGGACCTGGCCCTGCAAATGATTGAAGTCGGCGAACAGGCCGGTGAACTGGACAGCATGCTGCTCAAGGTCGCCGACGTGTTCGACGTCGAAGCCAAACGCGGCATCGACCGCCTGCTGGCCGCGCTGGTGCCGTCCCTGACCGTGGTCATGGCGGTGCTGGTGGCGGTGATCATGCTGGCGATCATGCTGCCGCTGATGAGCCTGACCAGCAATATATGAAGACCCAAGGAAGCAAGCCGATGCGCCATACCCGTTTCAAACCCGCCCGCCGCCAAGGCGGGTTCACCTTGCTGGAAATGCTCGCAGTGATCGTGCTGCTGGGCATCGTCGCCACCATCGTGGTGCGCCAGGTGGGCGGTAACGTCGACAAGGGCAAATACGGCGCAGGCAAGGCGCAACTGGCCAGCCTGAGCATGAAGATCGAGAGCTACGGCCTGGACGTCGGTTCGCCGCCCAACAGCTTGCAGCAACTGGTCGACAAGCCCGGCAACACCGCCGGCTGGGCCGGGCCATACGCCAAACCTTCAGACCTCAAGGACCCGTTCGGCCATGCCTTTGGCTATCGCTTTCCGGGTGAACATGGCGCCTTCGACCTGATCTTCTACGGTCAGGACGGCCAGCCCGGCGGCGAAGGCTACAGCGCCGACCTGGGCAACTGGGAATAATGCCTGCCCTCCAACGTGGTTTTACCCTGCTGGAAATGCTGGTGGTGATCATCTTGATCAGCATCGCCGCCGGGTTGGTGGGATTTGGCCTGCAACAGGGCCTGCAGGTTGCCAAAGAGCGCCAGGCGGTCGGGCAGATCGTCGATGCCTTGCGCAGCACGCGGGCGCGGGCGGTTATCAGCGGCACGCCGGCCAAAACCGTATTTGACTTGGCCCACCTGAGCTTCCAGGCGCCGGGCCGACCTGCCAGGCACTGGCCGGCCGACCTGCACGTGACCCTGCACACCGCCGAGCATGCAGGCTCGGCAGTGGAGTTTTACCCCGACGGCAGTTCCACCGGCGGCAACCTCTTGTTGGCCAATGGCACGCGGCGTTGGCGCATCGATATTGGCTGGCTGACGGGCAGCGTGCAGTCCGAGGCAGTGCGATGAATCGCCAGTCGGGTTTCACCTTGTTGGAGATGCTCGCCGCACTGACCCTTATGGCGATCTGCAGCACGGTGTTGCTGGTCGCATTTGGCCAGAGCGCGCGCGCGTTGTTGCAGGTGGCCCACAGCGACCGTCTGACCCATGCCGCGTTGAGCGTGATGGATCAGGAAGCGTCGGGCCCGCTGGTCAGCGGCACGCGCCAGGGACGTCTGGACGAGGGTATCGATTGGCAACTGACCATCGCCCAGCAGCCGACCGCCATCGGTCAGCCGCGTTTGTTTCGCCTCGACCTGACCGTCAGCGAGGCCCGGCGCCAGGCGCGGTTCAGCACCTTGAAGCTGCGCGCCGCCACTGACGGGGCCGGCCTGTGAATCAGCGTCAACAGGGCTTTACCTTGCTGGAGATCATGGTCGTGCTCGGCTTGCTGGGCATGTTGCTGGTGCTGGTGGGCGGTGCGTTGCTGGGCGCCAACCGCGCCGTGCTCAAGGCCCAGCGCTACACCGTCAGCCTGGATGAAATGCGCGCCGCCCAACAGTTCCTGCGCACAACCGTCAGCGAGGCGCTGCCCCTGGACGTGACCGAGGACGACAGTCAGACCAACGGCTTTTTCGTCGGCTCTGCCCAGCGCCTGCAATTCGTCGCGACCTTGCCGGGCGTGCTCGGTGGCGGCATCCAGCGCTTCACCTTGCAGTTGGCGGAGCGCCAGTTGCAGGTGGCGTTCGCGCGGTTTGAGTCCAGCGCCCAGGTGAGTGTGCCGGCCACCCGCAGCGAGCCGCAGGTGTTGCTGAGGAACGTCGAGGCCCTGCAATTCAGCTATCGCGGCGTGTCGCCCAAGGGCCAGGCCACGGGCTGGATCAATGACTGGCCGTGGACCAAGCGCCTGCCGTACGCGGTGCGCATTGCGGCGCGGGTCAACGGGCCGGTGCCGTGGGTGACCCAGGTGGTCGCCCTGCGGCTGAATCTCTCCAGTGCGGGGGCAGGCGAATGAAGCACCAGCGCGGCGTTGCACTGCTGCTGGTGCTGTGGGTGCTGGCGTTGCTCAGCCTGCTGGTGGGCGGCCTGGCCGGTTGGGTGCAATTGGAGACTCGCCAGGCCCTGTGGCATCGCCAGCACACCCAGGCGCTGCTGGCGGCGGAGGCGGGCGTGGCGTTGGCCCTGCAGGCGCTGGCCGATCCCTTGCAGCGTAAACAGTGGATTGCCGATGGCCGGGAAATGCCCCTGGTATTTGATGACGCGCAGTTGCAGGTGAGCCTGCACAGCGAGCGCGGCAAGTTGTATTTGAACAGCGCCGAGCCCACCGATTTTGCCCGCCTGGCCCTGGCCTGCGGCGCCACCCAGGCCCAGGCAAACCGGCTGGCCAAGGACCTGGAGGCGCGGCGCAACGAAGGCCTGGCACCGTTCCGGGTGGTGGAGGAAGTGCGGCAATTGCCTGGCATGACCCAGGCGCTGTACAGCCGGCTCGCCCCGGAAATCAGCCTGTGGAGTGGCCTGGACCGGCCCGATCCCGCCTTCGCCAGCCCGTTGATGCGCCACGCCCTGGACCTGCCACGGCAGAGCGCGGTGGGCGCCGACCCCGGTGACGTGCTGGTGATCGACAGCCGCGCGCAACGCCCCGGCGGTTACCACGCCCGGTTACGCACCACCGTGTTATTGAGCCCATCGGAGGGAAGCGCACAACCTTATCGGGTGCTGCGTTGGCAAGAATGAATCCAGACCTTTCAGCGCCCGTGGCGCGCCTTCAACAGCTGGCAGCACCGCTCACCCGGCGCTGGCACGGCAGTTTGCTGCAATTGGGTTGGCGGCTGTGGCTCAAGGAGCTGCGTGGCTGCCTGCCGGCGTGGCTGTCGCTCCACGACATCCCCGAGCACCGCTACCACTGGCCCTTGACCGAGCCGGTGGCCAAGCCCCCCGGCGAAGTGCGCCAGGTGCTGGTGCTTGCGCCCTCGGCGGTACTGCTGCAAACCCTGCAGTTGCCCCTGGCGGCGGCGCGCAACCTGTCGACGGTGGTGGGTTACGAGCTGGACCGCTTTACCCCGTTCGAGGCCGGGCAGTTGTACTTCGTGGCCCGTCAGGAGCGGCGCACCGCCACGCACGTGCAGGTGACCCTGGTGGCGATCCTGCGAGCGCGTCTGGACCAGATCCTGGTGGACTGCGCCGGCCTCGGCCTGCAGCCCCACGCGGTGGATGTGAACGCAATGGGCATCGATTTGCTGCCGGCTCCGCTCCGCCCCCGCCAGCGCCCGGCCGGGAAGGGCTTGCAACGCAGCTTGCCGTGGCTGTGCGGCGCGTTGCTGATTGCGGCGATGCTGCTGTGGCTCAACGACCGCCAGCGGGTGCTCGACGTCATGCATGAGCAGGTGCAGCAGCAAAAAGCCCAGGTCGCGGAGATCCAGCGCCTGCGCCAGCAATTGCTCAACACCCGTGGCGCCGCGCAGTACCTGATTCGCCGCAAGTCGGCACAACCGCCGCTGGCTGCACTGCTCAATGAACTGACCGCGTGCCTGCCCGCCGACACCTGGATCGACCAGTTGGACGTCAACCACGGCGCCGACGTTTCCTTCTCCGGGCAGAGCGCCAAGGCGAGTGCCTTGATCACCCGGATCAAGGCCTGTCACAGCCTGGAAAACGCCCAGTTCGAAGGGGTGATCCAACCCGATGCGCAAACCGGCAAGGATCAGTTTTCCTTGAGCGCCCACTTGCACCAGGAGGCCGCCGATGCGCCGACCACTGACACCCCGTGAACGTCGCGGCGCGGCCTTGCTGGTGCTGGCGCTGGTGCTCGGCAGCGCTTACTGGCTGCTGATCGACAGCTGGTTCGCCGGACCATTGCGTGCCATGGGCGAGCAAGCCGAACAGCTGCGCGAACAACAGCAACGCTACGCCGGCCTGCTGCACCAGGGCGTCGCCTTGCGCGAGCAACTGGAGCAAGCCCGCCAGGACCCGGCCAGCAGCACCAGCCTGTTGCCCGGGGATGACCCCAGCGCCGTGGCGGCCGACCTGATGCAGCGCATCGCCGACCTGATCAGCCGCCGCGCCAGCCTCGGCGGCGGGTGCAGCCTGACCCAGCGCATGCCCATCACCCCGGAGCAGGACGACACCGAGCCCTATCGCCAGGTAAAAGTCAGCCTGACCCTCAACTGCGCCATCGAGCCCCTGACCGCAATCCTGCATGAACTGGAGTACCAGCGGCCGTTCCTGTTCGTGGATGAAATGAGCATCCGTCGCGGGCCGAATGCCCCGGCCAGCGGTGGCGCCGGAAAGCTGGTGGTGCACCTGCTGGTGCGCGGCTATCTGCAACCGGCAATCGCCACGCAGGCCCGCCGATGATCAATGCGTTGCGCCCCCTGGAGTGGGGCTTGCTTGGTGTGGCCGGGCTGCTGGGCCTGCTGATGGTGGGCATCCTGAGCAGCATCGGCGATGCGCCGCAGTGGCTGGATGAGCCCGCCGGCACGGCGCGCGCCAATGCCTCGGCCAAGGTGCTTGTCGCCCCGAACGCGACCCTGGAAAGCCTCGCCGGCACCTGGCAGGCGCCGTTGTTCAGCCCCGACCGCAGCCCCGATGCCGCCGTTGGCCAGGCCGAGATTTCCAGCCTGTCGAGCCTGAAGCTCAGCGGTGTGCTGCTGGACGGCGACCTGCGGGTCGCGCTGTTCACGCGAGCGGAAGGCCCGCCACTCAAAGTCCATCAGGGCCAGACCTTGCCCAATGGCTGGCGCCTGGAACACCTGACACCGTTGCACGCCCGTTTTGTGCTGGATGGACGCACGCAGGTCCTGAGCCTCAGTGTCCCGCGTTTGCCGCCGCCGTCCACCACGCCACCGATTTCCCTTCCTCACGAGCCCGCCCCTTGATCGATACTTGCCCCGGCGCCTTGCGCACCACTGTGTTTTGCCTGGCCACTGCCGTCTCCCTGGGCGGCTGTGGGTCACTCCCCGATCACCTCGACCCGGACGACGCCTTGCTTCACGAGGCGATGCAGGGCACTGGCTCACAACGACCGCCCGTGGACCCGGCCAGCGAGCCGCCTGCTGCTGACAGTCGCCAATCCCGGACGCCCACGCCGCCCCAGCGCCAGTTGATTCGCGGCAACCAGCAGTTTGTGCGCCAGCCCGCGCCCGCGCCGGCGCCTGCGGTCAAGGATGAGGCCAGTGGCGACATCGTGTTCAACTTCGCCGACCAGCCGATTGAAGCGGTGATCAACAGCGTGATGGGCGACCTGTTGCACGAGAACTACAGCATTGCCCAGGGCGTGAAGGGCAACGTGAGCTTTTCCACCTCAAAACCGGTGAACAAGCAGCAGGCGTTGTCGATCCTCGAAACCCTGCTGTCGTGGACCGATAACGCAATGATCCGCCAGGGCCAGCGCTACGTGATCCTGCCGGCCAACCAGGCCGTGGCGGGCAAGCTGGTGCCGGAAATGAGCGTGTCCCAGCCCTCCAGCGGGCTCTCGGCGCGGCTGTTTCCGCTGCGCTATATCTCGGCCACGGAAATGCAGAAACTGCTCAAGCCGTTCGCCCGGGAAAACGCGTTCCTGCTGGTGGACCCGGCGCGCAATGTGCTGAGCCTGGCCGGCACGCCGGATGAGTTGGCCAACTACCAGGACACCATCGACACCTTTGACGTCGACTGGCTCAAAGGCATGTCGGTGGGGGTGTTCGGTTTGCAACGGGCCTCGGTGGCCGAGTTGATGCCCGAACTGCAGAAAATGTTCGGCCCCGACAGCGGCATGCCCCTGGCGGGCATGGTGCGGTTTTTGCCGATTGAGCGGACCAACTCGGTGGTGGCGATCTCGTCCCAGCCGCAGTACCTCAGCGAAGTCGGCGACTGGATTCACACCATCGACGAAGGCGGCGGCAACGAACCGCAGATGTACGTCTACGACGTGCGCAACATGAAGGCCACCGACCTCGCCAAGTACCTGCGGCAAATCTACGGCACCGGCGCGATCAAGGACGACACCCCGGCCAAGGTGGCGCCGGGGTTGCGCACCGCAACCTTGTCGTCACTCAACACCGGTGGCAGCACCCCGGGTGGCCTGGACAACAGCGGCAATAACCCGCCCGCCAGTGAGGCTGAAGACCCGGCCCCGGCCGCCAGCGAAGACAGTGACGGTGCGGAGCAGGGCGCGGCCACCAAAAGCCTCGACGCCGGCACCCGGATCACCGCGCAAAAAAGCAGTAACCAGTTGCTGGTGCGCACCCGCCCCGTGCAGTGGAAGGAAATCGAGTCGGCGATCAAGCGCCTCGACAACCCGCCGCTGCAAGTGCAGATCGAGACGCGCATCCTCGAAGTCAAACTCACCGGCGAGCTGGACCTCGGGGTGCAATGGTACCTGGGGCGGCTGGCGGGCAATTCCACCAGCACCACGGTAGCCAACACCCCCGGCAGCCAGGGCGCGCTGGGCGGTGGCGGGGCGGGGTTGGGCGCCGATTCGCTGTTCTATTCCTTCGTCAGCTCCAACCTGCAAGTGGCCTTGCACGCCCTGGAAACCAATGGCCGCACCCAAGTGCTGTCGGCGCCGTCGCTGGTGGTGATGAACAACCAGCCGGCGCAGATCCAGGTGGGCGACAACATCCCCATCAGCCAGACCACGGTCAACACCGGCAACTCCGACACCACGTTGAGCAGCGTCGAATACGTGCAGACCGGGGTGATTCTGGACGTGGTGCCGCGCATCAACCCGGGCGGCCTGGTGTATATGGACATTCAGCAGCAGGTCAGCGACGCCGAGAACCCGACCACCAACAGCAGCGATACGCCCAACAACCCGCGGATCTCCACGCGCTCGGTGTCGACCCAGGTGGCGGTGCAAAGCGGCCAGACCGTGTTGCTCGGCGGGCTGATCAAGCAGGACAACGCCGAGAGTGTCAGCGCCGTGCCCTACCTGGGGAAAATCCCCGGGCTGCGCTGGTTGTTTGGCAACACCAGCAAATCAAAAGACCGCACCGAATTGATCGTGCTGATCACGCCCCGGGTGATTACCAGCAGCGGCCAGTCGCGGCAGGTGACGGATGACTACCGCCAGCAGATGCAGCTGTTGCGACCGGCCAACTAGTTCCCGCTGCCGGGCGAGTGGATTTTCGCTTGTGTATCCTGGTCGATGATCTCGCGCAGCGTCTCGAAAATCGGCTCGGCGCTGGTGTGTTTCTTGCCATAGGCCAGATTGAACGCGTAGTCGAAGTCCGGCGGGTTCAGGCCCTGGTTGTGTTGCAGCAGGGTCTCCAGTTTGTCCAGCGCCTTGACGGCCCTGGCCTCGGCAGACCGGGCGTTTTCGTAGTCGTCCCACAGGGCCAGGATCTCGGCGCGCAACGGCTCATCCAGTGCCCGGGTTAACAGCAGCAGGTCGTAGTGCTCTTGCTGGCTCTTGTTTGGGAACAGCGCCTGATTGACTGCCGGGATGTCGCCGTGGATGGCTTCTCCCAAGTCGTGGATGACGCACATCTTGAGGATTTTCAGCAGGTCGAGGCCGGCCAGTTCATCCTCGAACGTCATCACCATCAGGCACAGGCGCCAGCTGTGTTCCGCGGTACTTTCAGTGCGCCCTGAAGAGGTGTGCGCGCTTCGGAGCACGTCCTTGAGTTTTTCCGCTTCGCGCAGGAAGTCGAGGCGGCCCTTGAGTTTTTTGATGTCCATGAATATGCCCCGGCGGGATCGCGGTCAAGGATTCAAGACTAGGCGCGGTGGGGCGGGCCGTCCACGCATAAAATATGCGCCGGGCGGTCAGAGGGTCTCGACCAGGCGCGCTGCGGTGCCATCGCTCAGCGTGATGCGAGTCCAGCGGCACAGGCTCTGGCGGATTGGCACGACCGTGGAGTCGTTGGTGCCGGTGATGAACTCCAGGGCCGGTGGCGCGAGGCTGTCGCGCCATCCCGAGTCATCCAGTGCGGATTCCATGCGCAGGATTTCCGGGGTTACGAAGCGCCACAGCGAATGCCCCAGAAGGTCGGCCAGCGGGCTGCTGAACTCGGCGGCACGGGAGCCCGAGCAGGCCAGCAAGCGGTGGGTCAGGTCACATACCAGGTGCATGGGCCGTGGGTTTTCCTTGACCAGTCGCGCGAGTGCCTGATCGGCAGAGGCCTCCAGACGTGCAGCCAGCAACTGTTCAAGTTGTTGGTGTGCTGCGGGCTCCATGGCCTGCACGCCACTTTCCCAGCGGGAAATGGTCGATTGGGTGACGTTGAACATCTCGGCGGCGTGAGTCTGTTTGACGCGGTGCAGCAGACGCCATCGCCTCAGCGCTATGCCGGGCAGGGCAGGCTTGAGCAGCAGGTCGGACATTTCGGATTCCGGGAAAGGCGGTGAGGGCGGCCAGTGTGATGAATGCAGGGGCCACAGCGCAAATCCACTGGATAAGCGCGGTGGCCCGGCGCGTGTCAGCCCTTGCGTTGCAGGGTGTGATAGCCCAGCGCTGCCCGCGCTTCGCGCAGCGATTTGCCTTCATCCAGCAGCGCCCGGATACGCGCTTCCACCGCTTCAATCGAGCGCGCGCAGGCCGCTACTTCATGGGCGCGCTCGCGGGGCACGATCACCACGCCGTTGGCATCGGCGACCACAATGTCCCGGGCGCATACGCGGGCCTGGCCGATGGAAACCGGCTGGTTCACCGACGCCACTTCAACCCGGTCCTTGCCGGTGCGCATGAACCGGCCCTTGGTGAACAACGGGTAGCCGTCGCCCAGCGCCTTGCTCACGTCGCGGCACACGCCATCGATCACGGTCGCGGCGATCCGCTGGCTGCCGGCGTACTGGGTCATGATGTCGCCCCACACGGTGCAGTCGGTGCGCCCGTCATTGTCGATCACCACCACATCGCCTTCGGCCACGTCATCGACAAAGTCGCCGACCGTGCCCGGCGGGGTGCTGGCGCTGACGTAGCGCACGGTGAAGGCCGGGCCGACCACCACCTGGCGATAGTTGTCCAGGGGCATGATCCCCAGGCATTGGCCGGGCAGGCCGAGTTTGTCCAGGGCGTCGGACACGCCCGGGGTGTCCAGGCCTGCAAACAAGGCAACCAATTCTTGGTCTTGGGGCGACATGGGTAACTCCTTGTGGTGGTGACAAATCAGTTCGGGTGGAGAGAGGCCGGGCGCGGCTCGGCGATGGTCAGCAAAATGATGAAGCTGATGAACGAGCCGATCGCCAGCCAGGCGAACACGTAGTTCCAGCCGTAGTTGTCCAGCAGCAGGCCGGTGGTGAAGGGTGTTGCAGCGGCGCCGAGCTGGCCGATCATGTTCACGATGGCGTTGGAAATCGGGAAGGTCTTCTTGGTGGTCGGGCCCATCGGGTAGACCATGTAGGAGGAGAAGCCGAGGCTCAACACCACGCCGGTCAGCATCAGCAGCAAGCCATAGGGCAGGGGCTCGGCCGGTGAGTTGATCAGCAGGTACATCATCAACGAGGTACCGACCGCCGACAGCAGCATGCCCGGCTTGCGGCGCCCGCCCATCAGGCGGTCGGAGCACCAGCCACCCAGCAGGTTGCCCAGCACCGCACCCACCCAGGGCGCTGCCGAGACCAGGCCCATGTTCATGATCGAGAACTGCTTGACCGTCATCAGGTAGGTCGGGATCCATGCCAGCAGCACGCTGGAGACGCCGAGCTGGAAGCAATAGCTGGTGGCGCAGCCCCAGACGTTCCAGGATTTGAACACCTCGCGGTTGGTTTCCAGGCGCTTTTCATCGCGGGTGCGAATCATCCGGTCGAGCTTTTCCACCCAGGCCGGGGTCTTGTGCACGCGGGCGGTCTGGGTGATTGCCGTGTCTTCGACGATGTACTGGAGTTCGGCTTGATTGACGAAGCGGCTGCGGGACGGGTGGTCGGCGACCATGAAGTACCAGACCACCGCCAGCACGATGCCGGGGATGGCAAAGAAGTAGAAAATCTCGCGCCAGCCCCACACCGAAATGATCACGGCGCACAGCGGCGGCACGATCACCGGCCCGAACTTCACCGCCGAGAGAAAGATCCCCGACGCAGTGCCTTTTTCCCGCGCCGGAAACCAGTTGTTGATGGTGGTGGTCATGCTGATGGGCAACGGGCCCTCGGCGACGCCCAGCCCCAGGCGATAGAGTTTCAGCGCCAGCAGTGAGCTGGCGGTGCCCACCAGGCCGGTCAGCAACGAGGTCAGCACCATGGCCCCCGGGAGGATGCGGCTCACGCCAAAGCGGCCGAAGGCAAATCCCGAAGGCAGTTGCGCCAGGGCGTAAGCCAGCAGGAACAGGCTGACGAGACCGCCGGCCTGGGCATTGCTCATTTCAAATTCCTGGCGAATAAACGGCAGCGCCACGCCGAGGTTGGCCCGGTCGGCCGCGGCCACGGTGTAGATCAGGAAAATCAGCGCCGCAACCACCCAGCGGTATTGGCTGCGCACAGCGGGTTTTATGACTTCAGGCATAGACATGGGGCGGACCTTGTTGTTGTGAGTGTTGTCCTGTTCGGCCCTAATCTTATGAAGGGCCGAACGCCACCATTAGCGATATTTATTTATGTAAATTCATCACTTTTCCTCTTCAGTCAGCAGGCTGCTGCAGAAGCCGCGGATTGCCTCGCACGCCTGGCGCAACGAGGCATCATCCAGGGCATAGGCGATGCGAAGGTACGGCCCCAGGCCAAAGGCGCTGCCGTGGACCACGGCCACATTGGCCTCATCGAGCAGCGCCAGGGCCACGTCTTCATCGCTGTGCAGCACGCGCCCGCCCGCCGAGGTACGCCCGATCAGCGCCGCGCAGGAGGCAAACGCATAAAACGCGCCGGCGGGGCGGATGCACCCCAGGCCCGGGGTGTCGTTCAGCAGGTCGACCATCAAATCCCGGCGCGCCTGGAACGCCACGCGGCTGTCGCGGATGAAGTCCTTGGGGCCTTCCAGTGCAGCGAGGGCCGCCTGTTGCGAGATCGAGCAGGCGCCGGAGGTTTGCTGGCCTTGCAGCTTTTCCATGGCCTCCAGCAACCAGCGCGGCCCGGTGGCGAAACCGATGCGCCAGCCGGTCATGGCGTAGGCCTTGGACACGCCGTTCATGGTCAATGTGCGCGGTGCCAGCTGCGGTTCAACCTGGGCCAGGGTACGAAATGGCTGGCCGTCGAAAATCAGGTGCTCGTAGATGTCATCGGCGAGGATCAGCACCTGCGGGTGGGCCAACAACACCGCTGCGAGTGCCCGCAACTCGTCCTCGCTGTACACCGCACCCGTCGGGTTGGAGGGCGAATTGAGGATCAGCCAGCGGGTCTGCGGGGTGATCGCCGTGGCCAGCGCCTCGGCTGTCAGCTTGAACCCACTGTCGGCATCACAGGTGACGATGCGCGCTTCGCCGCCGCACAGCTGCACCATCTCCGGGTAGCTGACCCAGTACGGCGCGGGCACGATCACCTCGTCGCCGTCGTTGAGGGTGGCCGCCAGGGCGTTGTAGATCACCTGTTTGCCGCCGTTGCACACGAGGGTGTCCTGCCAGGACACGTCCAGGCCGTTTTCACGCCGGAACTTCGCCGCCACCGCTTCGCGCAGGGCGCGGGCACCCGCCACCTGGGTGTAGCGGGTATGGCCGTTTTCAATGGCCTGGATCGCGGCTTCGCGGATGTGCGCCGGCGTATCGAAATCCGGCTCGCCGGCGCACAGCGAGATGATCTGTGCACCTTGCGCCCGGCGTTCTGCCACGCGGTCCATGATGCGATAGGTGGCAGACGGTTGCGCGCTGGCCAGGCGCGGGTTGAGCCGCTGGATATCGGGGCTCATTGGGTGATCGCCTCGAACTGTGCGTCGTGCATCACCTCGACCACCGAGCGCCCGCTGCGCACCGCCTGCACCATGCCGTCCTGGCGGCGGGCGATGCGCTCGCCGAGGTCCAGGACCTTTTCGATCATCGCCTGGGGCACGAACACCGTGCCGCACACATCGGCGATCACATAGTCGTCCTCGCTGACGCTGACGCCCGCAACGCTGAGGGGCACGCCGGCATCGAGCTGCACCACGCGGTTGCGTGCGCTGATCATGGTCACGCCGCGCCCGTACACCGGGTAGCCGATGGCCTCGCTACCGTCGATATCACGGCTGAACCCGTCGATCACCGTGCCGCGTATGTGTTTGCGCGACGCCGCGTTGGCGATGATGTCGCCCCAGCAGGAAATGCCCTCGATGCCGCCGGCAATCACCAGCACCCGGTCGCGGCTCTCCACCTGTTCGATCACCGGCGTGATCAGGTGCACCGTGGGGGCCGCGTCGGACTTGGGGCCGAGCAATACGGTACTGGCGCGACCGACGATCTTCGGGCAGTTCCACAGCGGGCGCAGGCCCACTGTGGCGCCTTGCAGGCCGAGAAAGTCGAGGGCGTCGGACACGGTATTGGTGTCCAGTGCGGCCAGGCGGTCGAGCAAGTGGTCAGCGGTCATGGGCAAGCCTCGGGTGACGGAGGCGGCCAGTGTCAGCGAGTCGCTTTGATAGGTATATTACGAAGTACAGAAGCCTTGCATACGCTTAACCTATGGATAAAACCATGATCAACTTTCGCCTGATTCGTCACCTCTGGCTGTTCCTCGCGGTGGCCGAAGAGCAGAACTTCGGCCGCGCCGCCAAGCGCCTTGGCATGTCCCAGCCGCCTCTGAGCGAGCAGATCCAGGTGCTGGAGCAGGCGCTCAAGGTCAAACTGTTCGACCGCTCGCGACGCGGGGCCCAGTTGACCCCGGTGGGCGCGGCGATCCTGCCGGCGGTGCGCAAGTTCGCCGAGCAACTGGAGCGCCTGGAGCTTGCGGTGGAGGAAGCGGTGGCGGGGCAGTCGGGGATGTTGACCATTGGCGCGATCTCCACGGCGATGTTCGATGTGTTGCCCGGCCTGATCGAACAACTGAAACTCGATTACCCCCAGCTCACGGTGTCGGTGCGGGAAATCGACAGCGTCGAGGCGCTGCCGGCGCTGGAAGCGGGGGACATCGACCTGGCCTTCGCCCGTCTGGACGGCGACCTGGGCGCCTCGGTGCAGTCGCTGCCGCTGACGGAAGACCGGTTGGTGGTGGCCTTGCCGACCGATCACCCATTGGCGAGCCGCACGCGCATCAGCCTGTCGAGCCTGGCCAATGAACCGTTGGTGATGTTCTCGCGCAATGTCAGCCCGGTGTATTTCGACAACCTGATCGCCACCTGCCGCGCCAGCGGTTTTTCCCCACGGGTGCTGCATGAGGTGCGTTCGGTGGCCTCGCAGATCGCCTTTGTCAGCTATGGGCAGGGCATTGCGCTGGTGCCGGCGTCGCTGAAAAAACTGGCCCCGGCCAATGTGGTGTTTCGCGGGTTGAGCCAGAAACTCAATGTCGTCACCACGGCCATCGCCTGGAACACCCAGCGCCCCAACCCGGTGGTGGAGGCGGTGATCGCGCGGTTTCGCTAAGGGTTGCGCTGGCTCAGGTACTCGAACAGCTTTGCTGCTTCCGGTGCCAACTGCGCCTGGCTGCTGACCCCGACAAACAGGGTGCGCTGCGCCCAGTCGTCGTCCAGTTCCACCGCGATCAACCGGCTGCCCAGCAATTCGTCACGCACCGATGACAACGGCAGGATACCGATGCCCAGCCCGGCTTCGATCATCCGGCAGATCCCGTCGAAACTGCTGACCTGGATCCGCACCTTGAGCACCTTGCCGGCGCTCGCGGCGGCGTCGGTGATCCGGCGCAGCAGCGAGCTGCCCTGATTCAGGGCCACGTAGTCAAAACCCAGGGTGTCGCTGAAAGAAACGCAGCGCTGCGCCGCCAGCGCATGGCCCACAGGCACCAGCAACACCAGCCGGTCTTCACGGTACGGCAGCTTGTACAGCCCCTCGGCCGGGACGTTATCGGCAAAGATCCCGATATCGGCGCGGCCACTTTCCACCGCCTGGATGATCGGCTCGCTGAGGGCTTCTTCCAGGCCGATGCGCACGTGGGGGTTGTCCCGCAGGAACGCCGCCAGGTCGTCCGGCAGGAACTGCACCACCGCCGACGTGTTGGCGAACAGCCGCACATGCCCGCGCACCCCCACCGCGTAGTCACTGGCGTCGCAGGCCATGCGGTTGACGCCTTCCAGGATGATTTTTGCGTGTCCAACCATGCCTTGTCCCGCCGCCGTCAGCTCCAGCCCCCGTGGCAGGCGCACGAACAGCGGGCATTCGGTGGTGCGCTCCAGTTCGGCCAGGCGCTTGCTGGCGGCCGAGACGGTCATGTTGGCCTTTTCCGCGGCGCGGGTGAGGTTGGCGGTTTCGGCGGCGAAGATCAGCAAGCGCAGGGACAGCAGGTCGAAATGCAGGGGATTGATCATCAAGGGAGTCCGAGGGTTTCCAATCTGGAAAGGATAGTGGCGAAATCCGAAATTTTCATCCGCCCGGTTTGTGTCGATTATCCAGGGCACACGCACTCAACAAGAACGGAAAACGTCATGGGCTTACCGCTGCAAGGTCTCAAGGTCGTGGAGCTGGGTCAACTGATTGCCGGACCCTTTGCCGCCAAGATGCTCGGCGAATTCGGCGCCGAGGTGGTCAAGATCGAACCGCCGGTGACCGGCGACCCGCTGCGCAAATGGCGACTGCTGCACGACGGCACGTCTGTATGGTGGGCCGCGCAATCACGCAATAAACGCTCGCTGACCCTTGATTTGCGCCAGGCCGAGGCCCAGCAGGTGGTGCGCCAACTGGTGGCCGACGCCGATGTGCTGATCGAAAATTTCCGCCCCGGCACCCTGGAAAGCTGGGGCCTGGGCTGGGACACGCTGCATGCGCTGAACCCTAAGTTGATCATGCTGCGGGTCTCCGGCTACGGCCAGACCGGCCCTTATCGGGACCGACCCGGCTTCGGCGTGATCGGCGAAGCCATGGGCGGCCTGCGCCACCTGTCCGGCGAGCCGGGGCGTACGCCGGTGCGAGTGGGCGTTTCCATTGGCGACTCGCTATCGGCGTTGCACGGGGTGATCGGCATCCTGCTGGCCCTGCGGCACCGCGACCAGAACGGCGGCGAAGGCCAGCAGATCGACGTGGCGCTGTACGAGTCGGTGTTCAACATGATGGAAAGCCTGTTGCCCGAATACTCGGTGTTCAACGCCGTGCGCGAACCCGCCGGCAGCAGCTTGCCGGGCATTGCGCCGACCAATGCGTACCGTTGCCGCGACGGCGGTTTTGCGTTGATCGCGGGCAATGGCGACAGCATCTATCAGCGCCTGATGGAGGTCATCGGTCGACCCGACCTGGCCGCCGACCCGGCGCTGGCGCAGAACGACGGCCGGGTGTTGCAGGTTGAACGCATCGACGCCGCCATCTCCCAATGGACCGCACACCTGCCGCTGGAAGAAGTGCTGTCGATCCTCACCGAAGCGCGCATCCCCGCCGGCAAGATCTACACCGCCGCCGACATCGCCCACGACCCGCATTACCGGGCCCGCGACATGCTCCTCGACAGCGTGCTTGGCGACGGCACGCCGGTGACCTTGCCCGGCATCGTGCCCAAGCTGGGCACCACCCCGGGCCGCGTCATGCACCCGGCGCCCACCCTGGGCCAGCACACCACCGAGATCCTCGACGGCCTCGGCATCGCCCCCGCGCAGCAAGCCGACTGGCGCCAGCGCGGCATTATTTGAACCGGAGGAACAGCCATGCAACGCCTGTTTTTGCAGGAAGTCGCCACCCGTGACGGCTTCCAGAACGAAGCACGGTTTATCGAGACCGCCGACAAGATCGCCATGATCGACGCCCTCAGCCAGTGCGGTTTCGCCAAGATCGAAGTCACCTCGTTTACCTCGCCCAAGGCCATCACCGCGTTGCGGGATGCCGAAGCGGTGATGCACGGCATCCGCCGCAACCCCGCAGTGGAGTACACCGTGCTGGTGCCCAACGTGCGTGGCGCCGAGCGGGCGCTGGCGTGCAACATTGATGAAGCCAACCTGGTGATGTCGGTCAGCGAACCCCACAACCGCTCCAACCTGCGCATGAGCCGCGAGCAGTCGTTCGCTCAACTGCGCGAAGTGTTCAGCGTGATCGGCGCCAAGGGCCCGGTGGCGATCAATGTGTCGCTGTCGACGGTGTTTGGCTGCCCGATGCAGGGCGATGTACCGGTGGGGGAGGTGCTGCATTGGGTCGAGCGCTTCGCGGAATTGGGTGCCCGTGGCGTGACCTTGTGCGACACCACTGGCATGGCCTACCCGAGCCAGGTCGAGGCGCTGTCCCGGGCTGTGCGTGAGCGGTTCCCGGCGCTGCAACTGACCCTGCATTTTCACAATACCCGTGGCATGGCCCTGGCCAACGCCCTGGCGGCCATCGACGCCGGGGTTGACCGCTTCGATTCATCCCTCGGCGGCCTCGGCGGTTGCCCCTACGCGCCGGGTGCCAGCGGCAATGTGTGCACCGAAGACCTGCTGCACATGCTGCAACTGATGGGCTTCAGCACCGGCGTCGACCTCGACCGCGTGCTGGCGGTTGCCCGGCAACTGCCCGCCCTGATCGGCCACGAGATTCCCAGTCAGGTCCTCAAGGCCGGCAAACGCCTGGACCTGCATCCGATTCCCGCCCATGTCGCCAGCCTGGAAAAGCAGGTGGCCAACACCCTGGAGCTGCGCCGATGATCGACCATCTTGACCACCTGGTACTCACCACCATCGACCCGGTTGCCGCCGAGGATTTCTACGTGCGCGTGCTGGGCATGCAGGTGCAGACCTTCGCCGGCGGGCGCAAGGCGTTCGCCTTCGGCCAGCAGAAAATCAACCTGCACGTGCGCGGCCACGAGTTCGAACCCAAGGCGCACTTGCCGGTGCCGGGGGCGCTGGATCTGTGTTTTATCGCCTCGGTTCCACTGGATCAGGTGATTGCGCACCTGGCCAGGGTCGAGTGGCCAATCATCGAAGGCCCGGTGATGCGCACGGGCGCCACCGGGCCGATCCGCTCGGTGTATGTGCGCGACCCGGACCTCAACCTGATCGAGATTTCCGAGCAGGTACAGCCATGAACGTGGTGTTTCTCGACAGCGAGAGCCTGCCCCTGAACATTCCCGCGCCGGCCTGGGTCACCGACTGGCAAGACCGCCCCCATACGCCTGCTGATCAAGTGGTGGACGTGTCCCGGCATGCCCACGTGCTGATCACCAACAAGGTGCGCATTGGCCGCGTCGAACTGGAACAACTGCCGAACCTGCGCTTCATCTGCGTCGCGGCCACCGGCTACGACTGCATCGACCTGGCCGCCTGCCGCGACTTCGGCGTGACGGTGTCCAACGTGCCGGCGTATTCGGCGCAAAGCGTTGCCGAATCGGTAATCGCCTCGATCTTCGCCCTGCGCCGGCAGCTGCTTGCCTACCAGCGCGCGGCCCGGCAGGACTGGCCGGACTCGCGACACTTTTGCGTGCACCGCGCGCCGATCCAGGATGTGCAAGGCAGCGTGCTGGGCATCTTCGGCAAGGGCGCGATTGGCCTGGCCACGGCGCGCCTGGCAAGTTCGTTGGGCATGCGCCTGCTGTTTGCTGAACACCGGGGCGTGACGTCGGTGCGCCAGGGTTACCAATCGTTTGAAACCGTGCTGGCGCAAAGCGACGTGATTTCCCTGCATTGCCCGCTGACCGAGCGCACCCGTCACCTGATAGGCGCTGCTGAATGTGCACAGATGAAACCCGGCGCCTTGCTGATCAACACCGCACGCGGGCCGCTGGTGGATGAGTCCGCCGTGCTCGTGGCACTGGAGCGCGGCCGCCTGGGTGGCGCCGCGCTGGATGTGCTGTGCCAGGAACCGCCGCCGGCCGATCACCCCTTGCTCAACAGCCCGCATCCCAACCTGATCGTCACGCCCCACGTGGCCTGGGCCAGCCAGAGCAGCCTGCAACGGTTGGCCGACGGCATCCTCGGCAACCTTCAGGGTTACCACAGCGGGAGCCTGATCAACGTCGTGTCGTAGAGGTTTCACCCTCCCACAACAAGGTCCACTCATGAAAACAATAACAAGCATGATTTCGGAAAAATCCCCGTCACGCCTGCGCCGCGTACTGCGCCACCTGTATGTGCAGGTGCTGCTGGCGATCCTGCTGGGCATCATCGTCGGGCACTTTTACCCTGGCGTTGGCGAACAGATGAAGCCCCTGGGCGACACGTTCATCAAGCTGATCAAGATGCTGATTGCACCGATCATCTTCTGCACGGTGGTCACCGGCATCGCCAGCATGCAGAGCCTCAAGCGCATCGGCCGGGTCGGCTTCAAGTCGCTGCTGTACTTCGAAGTGCTGACGACCCTGGCGCTGGTGATCGGCCTGATCGGCGTCAACCTGATGCAGCCCGGCGCGGGGATGCACATCAACCCGGCGACCCTCGATGGCCAGGCGGTTGCCGGCTACAGCAAGCTGGCCCATGAGCAGAGTGTGGTGGGGTTCCTTACGCATATCGTGCCGAGCACGGTGTTTGGGGCGTTTGCCGAGGGCGATATCCTGCAGGTGCTGTTTATTTCCATCCTGTTTGCGTTCGCCTTGCAGATGCTGGGGGCGGCGGGCAAGCCGTTGCTGAACCTGATTGACCTGGTGGCGCAGGCGTTTTTTCGCATGGTCAAGATTGTCATGTATGTGTCGCCGCTGGGGGCGTTTGGGGGGATGGCGTTTACCATCGGCAAGTATGGTGTGGGGTCGTTGGGGGCGTATGGGAACTTGCTGATTTGCTACTACGTGACGGCGGTTTTCTTTGTGTTTGTGGTGTTGAACCTGGTGGCGCGGTTGGCCGGGTTCAGTCTGTGGCAGTTTCTCAAGTACATTCGTGATGAGTTGTTCCTGGTGCTGGGGACATCGTCTTCGGAGTCGGCGTTGCCGCGATTGATGGGCAAGCTTGAGCGCCTGGGGTGTGAGAAATCGGTGGTGGGGTTGGTGGTGCCGTCGGGGTACTGTTTCAACCTGGATGGCAGTTGCATCAACATGACGGTGCTGGCGATTTTCATTGCCCAGGCGTTGGATATTCCCTCGACCTTTGGCACCAGGTCACGTTGTTGCTGATTTTGCTGCTGACTTCCAAGGGCGCGGCCAGTGTGACGGGTGGGGCGTTTATTACGTTGGCGGCGACGTTGGGCAGCCTGGATGTGATTCCGGCGGCGGGGTTGGTGTTGGTGCTTGGGGTTTATCGGTTTATTTCTGAGGGTGGGGCGTTGATTAATGTGATTGGCAATGGGGTGGCGACGCTGTTTATTGCCAAGTGGGAGGGGGCGTTGGATGAGGGGAAGCTGGCGGCGCAGTTGCGGGATGGGTGTGGCAGGGAGGGGCGGGTGTGATTGGGTGTATATCCGTTTGTTAGGTAACGGCCACTTATGGTTTCGCTCTTACAGCGACTCACTTTGGAAAAGCCCCAAAGTAAGCAAAGGGCTCTGCCCCGCCTGTCGGCGCCTCGCCTAGGCTCGGCGTTCCCTCACTCCGGCGATGCTCCGCGGGCCGCCGCGATGGGCCATCCTTGGCCCAGCGCGGCTAAACCGGCGTCCTGCCGGTTTACCCGCTCCGCACCACCTGCGTTCGGCCTCGGGCTTATTGGGGCAGTCAGAGCCAGATCAAGATCAAAAGCAAGAGCACAGCGGCCTACAGGCCGGCTTGAGTGGTAGAAGCTAGATCAAAAGCGAAAGCCAAATCTGAAACTGATGCAGCTCTGCTTTTCTGTGGGAGCTGGCTTGCCTGCGATGCAGACAACTCGGTCTCTCAGGTACACCGAGGCGAGGCCATCGCAGGCAAGCCAGCTCCCACATTTGACCGTGCCCGCTGTAGCTTTTGATCTTGATGTTGCTTTTGCTTCACACCACTCAAGCCGGCCTGTAGGCCGCTGTGCTGTTGATCTGCTTTTGATCTTGATCTTAGGCGCCCCGTTAAACCACGCTGGCCGAACGCAGGCTTTGGAGCGTGGGTAACCCGGCAGGACGCCGGGTTACCCACGCTGGGCCAAGGATGGCCCATCGCGGCGGCCCACGGTCCAAAGCCGGAGTGAGCAACCGTGTCGAAATTCAAGCCATTTCAGCGAAATGCTTTTGATCGCGCACCATCGCATTCAGGATCGTCAGCAACTTTCTCATGCATGCCACCAGCGCTACTTTCTTCGTCTTCCCTGCAGCAAGCAGGTGGTTGTAAAACCTCTCGATCACCGGGTTATGGCTCTTCGAGGACAAGACAGCCATGTAAAGGACACTTCGCACCTCAGCTCGACCACCCCATATCCGTCTACGTCCTTTGTAGAGGCCGCTATCGCAGTTAAAAGGGGCCACACCAACCAATGCAGCCACTTGTTTGCGATTAACCTTACCCAGCTCCGGAACCATTGCCAGCAGCGAAAGTGCGAGCACATTGCCAACGCCCGATACCTCGCGCAGCAAATCATAATTGGCCTTCCAAGCCGGCGAAGCTTTGATCGCTTCGTGCAAGTCATCGTCTGTGCTTTTAAGGCGCTTTTGAAGCCAGACGATATGTGCCTTGATGTCCCGTCGAAGTGCCTTGAATACCGCCTGTTTCAGTCGAGACTCTTCCGCCACGATCATGTCGATGAGCTGGCGGCGTCGAGTCAGTAGATCCGCCAGTTCACGAGCGTGTTCATCTGGGATCTCCCGAATCTCGGGTTTGACCGCCTGGGCAAACTCCGCAATCACCTGGGCATCCAGAGCGTCGGTTTTCGCCAGCCTACCGGTCGCCTTGGCGAAATCACGAACCTGACGGGGATTGACAACAACAACGGGTAATCCAGCAGCACAAAGCTCGGCAGCGGCAAGCCGCTCATATCCACCAGTCGCTTCCAGCACCACCAAAACCGGCTCCTGAGCCTTGAGATGTTTAGCTAAACGCTGGATATCTTCTTGAGTATTGGAAAACTGTTCGACTTGGCCAGTAGTGCTGACGAATGAGTCGAGCTTGTTTTTGGAAACATCAATTCCGACGAACGCAGAGTCATGGTCCATAGCGTTTTCCTCACGTCCAACCTTGCAGAATCGGGCTTTGCGCCCAGGCAACCGTTCGGACTAGTTTAGGAAGGAACCTGCTCCGACCCATGCTCACTCACGATCTCGAAATCAGAGGGCACTACGGTCTGAAGCAGGTGAAAACAATCTTACAAGGGCACACCGAGCCTAGGCGAGGTGCCGAGTGGTGGGGCAAGAGCCTTTTGGTTACTTTTGGGCTCCTTTCAAAAGTGACCCGCTGTAAGAGCGGAACCCATATCAGCCCTGACCGCAACAACGGATATGTACTCCAGCAGGTCAGAAATTCTGCCCCATGGAGAACTGGAACACCTGCCTGGTCGCATTCTCCGGTGTGCGAACCGGCAGCGCCAGGTTGATACTCAACGGCCCCAGCGGGCTGTACCACGTAGCCCCGACACCCACAGAAGCGCCCAGCTGACTAAGGTCAACCCCGTTGCACCCCTGGGTAGTACTCAGGGCGCACTTGTTCGAGTAAACGTTGCCCACATCCCAGAACACCGAAGTACGCACCGATTTGTTGTCCTTGAGAAACGGCATCGGAAACAGATACTCCGCCCCGCCCGTGATCAGGATATTGCCCCCCAGCGCCTCAGCATCCCGGTCGGTGTAGTACTGCTGCCCCGCACTGGCATACGCGCCAGTGGCCGGCGTACTGCGCGGCCCAAGCGTGCCACTCTCAAACCCACGCACCGAACCCTCGCCCCCAGCGGTGTAGTTTTCATAAAACGGCAATCCATCGGTCGAACCGTATCCGTTGGCATAACCCAGCTTGGTATGAAAACGCAGCGTAGTAGAGGTGGTGACCGGCACGAACGTCTGCCCGGAGTAGTCGAGTTTGTAGAAGCTCAAGTCACTGCCCGGAAGCGTCACCGTCAGGTTCAAATTCTGCGAGTAGCCACGGGTCGGCATCACGCCTTTGTTCAACGTCGACTCCGACCACCCCAGGTTCGCCTTGAAGTTGGTGAACTCGCTGCCTTCACGCTGCAGAAAGTCGTAGATCTCATCAGAGCTGTAGATCCCCGGGTCGATGCTGTCGTGTTGCACGGTCAGGCCGAAACTCAACCGCGACGTTTCATTGATCGGGTAGCCGATCGTGGCACCGAGGCCGTAGCTGTTGATGGAGTAGTAGGAAACCCCGCTGCCATCGTCGTAGTAGTTGTTGTAATCGGTGGCGCTGTAGAACGCGTTATAGCCCAGGCTCACCCCGTCCGGAGTGAAGTAGGGGTTGGTAAAACCGATGTTGTACTTGCTTTGATACTGCGAGCGGGTCAAGCCCAGGCTGGCGTAATTCCCGGTGCCCAGGAAGTTGTTCTGGGTGATCGAACCGCCGAGGATCAGCCCGGCATCCTGGGCAAACCCGACGCTGGCGGTGATCGAGCCGGACGCCTGTTCTTCGACGGCGTAGTTCACATCCAACTGGTCATCGACACCCGCCACCGCCGGGGTTTCGACGTTGACCTCTTTAAAGAAGCCCAGGCGCTCCAGGCGAACCTTGGACTGGTCGATCAGGTAGGTCGAGGCCCAGCCGCCTTCCATCTGGCGCATTTCCCGGCGCAGTACCTGGTCGTCGGTCTTGGTGTTGCCCCGGAAGTTGATGCGGTTCACGTAGGCGCGCTTGCCCGGGTCGACGTTAAAGGTGATGTCCACGGTGTGGTCGTCATCGTGGGGCGTGGGCACGCCGTTGACGTTGGCGAAGGTGTAGCCGTCGTTACCCAGGCGCCGGGTGATCAGGTCGGAGGTGGTGGTCATCAGCTTGCGCGAGAACACCTGGCCTTTCTGCACCAGCAGCAGGGACTGGACCTGGTCCTGGGGCACTTTCAAGTCGCCGCTGAGTTTCACCTCACGCACGGTGTACTTCTCGCCCTCGTTGACGTTGACGGTGATGTAGACGTGCTTCTTGTCCGGGGTGATGGACACCTGGGTCGAGGTGATGTCCATGTTGATATAGCCACGGTCCAGGTAATAGGAGCGCAGGCGCTCCAGGTCGCCGGTGAGTTTTTCACGGGCGTACTTGTCATCGTTGGTGAAGAACGACAACCAGTTGCTGGTCTTGAGGGTGAAGGTCGTGGCCAGTTCCTTGTCGGTAAACACCGTGTTGCCCACCACGTTGATGTGCTGGATCGCCGCCACCGCGCCTTCGTCGATCTTGATCTTCAGGCCCACGCGGTTACGCGGCTGTGGCAGCACTTCGGTGTCGACGGTCGCCGCGTAGCGACCCTGGGCCACGTACTGGCGCTGCAGCTCGTTGCGCATGCCTTCGAGGGTGGCGCGCTGGAAGATCTCGCCCTCGGCCAGGCCCGACTGCTTCATGCCTTTGAGCAGGTCTTCGGTGGAGATGGCCTTGTTGCCTTCGAACTCGATGCTGGACACCGACGGGCGCTCGACCACATTGATGATCAATACATCGCCGTCGCGGCTCAGCTGGATGTCCTGGAAGAAGCCGGTCTTGAACAACGCGCGGGTGGAATCCACCAGCCGTCGATCATCCGCCTCGTCCCCCACGTTCAGCGGCAAGGCACCAAACACGCTGCCCGCAGAGACCCGTTGCAGACCGTTGATACGGATATCCGAGATTTTGAAGGCTTCAGCGTGTGCAAGTGTGACATTGAGCAGCAGCGCAACCGAGCAGAGCAGGCGCGAAAAATTCATCAAGATCTTTTCCAGAACACATCGACAAGCAGCGCAAGCGCGCACGGATGACTCGCCGCAGGCGGGTCACCACGACGCGGCCAGACGGGTGGACGGCAAGCATAAGAGCGCCGGGGGTTTGGTGCGGTTAACCAAGTGTCAAGTTAGGTAAAGGTTGGCCCCGGGGCGGTGACGCTGGGCGATACTGTGGCCAGACCCCTTCACGAGTTCGCCATGATCCGCGTATTGCTAGTCGACGATGACCAGGAACTGACTGAAATGCTCGGCCAATACCTGGAGCATGAAGGCTTTGAGGCGACCTGCGTGCACACCGGCGAGGAGGGTGAAGTGGAGGCGTTGTCGGGGCGCTACAGCATTGTGGTGCTGGACGTGATGCTGCCCAGGCTGTCGGGCATAGAAGTGCTCAGGCGCATCCGCGCCAGCAGCCAGGTGCCGGTGGTGTTGCTCACCGCCCGTGGCGACAACATCGACCGCATCACCGGGCTGGAACTTGGCGCGGACGATTACGTGCCCAAGCCCAGCTCCCCGGGGAACTGGTGGCGCGCCTGCGCGCGATCATGCGCCGGGTGCAACCCGTGGGCCAGCCGACCGGGGAGGTCATAACGACCGGCGCCCTGATGCTGTGGCCCGGCAAACGCCAGGCCCGTTGGAACGGTTGCGAGCTGGGGCTGACCAGTACCGAATTCAGCCTGCTTGAAGTGCTGGCCCGGTGCGCCGGCCAGGTGGTGAGCAAAAAGGACCTGTCCCTCAATGCCCTGGGCTGCCCGTTGACCCGTTATGACCGACGCATCGACGTGCACATCAGCAGCATTCGCCAGAAATTGGGCCCGCGCCCGGATGCCAAGGCCTGGATCCAGAGCGTGCGCGGCCTCGGTTACCTGTTGATCGCCGAATGATGAAACCCAGCCGGCTGTTCTGGAAACTGTTCCTGGCCTTTTGGCTGGCCACCAGCCTGACGTTCCTGGTGGGGTTGAGCATTCTCGTGGCGGGCAGCCTTGGCCCCGGGGATCACCATCTGGACGCGATCCTGGCCAGCGAAGAACAGTTGCTGGAACAGTACGGTGTCGAGTCGGGCCGCCAGCTCCTGGCGGTGTGGCAGCCACCCCACGGCCAAGCCATTGGCGTGTATGACAGTACCGGTCAATTGCTGGCCGGCACGCCGGTCTCGCAGGCGGCCTATGAAAAGTCGTTGATCAGCAAGGACGGGGCCGCGCTGTCGCTCAGGTCTTCCCAGCCTCCCCACGAACCCGGGCGGCTGGGTCATTGGATTCCGTTGATCATCGGCACCGTAATGAGTGCGCTGTTCAGCGGGTACATGGCCTATTACCTGGCGTGGCCGCTGGCGTACCTGCGGCGGGCGATGGGCGACGTGGCCCGGGGGCACTTCGAAACCCGGGTGCGGCCGATGATGGGCAAGCGCCGTGATGAAATCGTTGACCTGGCCGAAGACTGCGATCGAATGGCCAACCAGCTCAAACTGCTGGTGGAGGCCCAGCAACAGCTGCTGCACGACATCTCCCACGAACTGCGCTCGCCGTTGACGCGCATGCAGGTGGCCATCGGGCTGCTGCTGCAAGACCCGGCACGCCAGGAAATGCTCGGGCGCATCCAGCGTGAGTCGGCGCGCATGGACACGCTGATCGAGGCGCTGTTGACCCTGGCGCGCGTGCAGGGCCGCCCCGAAAGTATCGAGCGCGAGCCGGTGGATATCATCGAGCTGCTGGCCGTGATTGTCGAAGACGCGCAGTTCGAGGCGGGCATCAAAGGCTGTCGTGTCAGCTTGCAGGCGTGCCCTGACTTTGTCAGTCGTGCCAGCGGCGAGCTGTTGTACCGGTGTTTCGAAAATATCGTTCGAAATGCGGTGCGCTACACGCGACCGGATACGACGGTGCTGGTCACGGCGCAGATCAACCCCTACGCACCCTGGCTGAGGGTCTTGATCAGTGACCAGGGGCCGGGGGTTGAACCGCTGCGGTTGCCGCGTATTTTCTGGCCCTTCGAGCGCGGCCCGAATGACGCCGATAGCGGTTTCGGACTGGGCCTGGCGATCGCCTTGCGGGCCGTGGAAATGCATGGCGGCACCATCGTGGCGTACAACCAGCCACCCGGCGGGTTGACCGTGGAGATCAACCTGCCCCGGGTGGGATCTTTACACGATATTACATTGGCTTGACCGCCCTGTACGCCCTGCGCCTTTAGACTTTTCCTCTGCGTGAGCTGATGTTCAGTGACGCCATTGGCGTGGAGGTGGCGATGTTTCAGGTGCATAAAAAAGGCTTCGTGGCCGGCAAGAAAATGGTCGATGGCCTGGTGCCTTACGATTTCTTCTGCGAAGACAGCCCGGCGATCAACCTGTTCGTGTTTACCGGTTCTGCCGCCCTCGGCGAAACGGTGGAGGAGCAGACACTGTGGGGCTTTACCCGGCTGGAACGGTTTGAAGCCATGACCGGCGCCCTGGTGGCGAACCGGAAGAACGACGGCTGGTTTCAAAGTGTCAGCGTGCTCACCGGGCCCAACCAGAACGGTACCCAAAGCGTGAAATTCCAGCGGGTGCTGAAAATCATCCGGCATGTCACCGCCAGCAAGTTTGAATACGAGATCCATACGGATGAAGGCGACACCTACTTCACCCGCCGACCCGCTGCACCCGACAGCGCACAAACCGTCATTTATGCAGCGGATCAATAGCCGCACGCTGGCCCGGGGGCTCAGGCCGGCAGCACCTGCGGGCTGCCACTCTCCACCACAAACTGCTTGAGGGTCGAGACCGTGGCATTCGGGTCCAGCCGATCCGAGATCGCCTGCATCCGCACCTCCAGCCGTTCCGGCGTCAGCTCCAGTGACAGATACCCGCGCGGGCGGCTGTCGTAGAAGCGAATCTGCGGGTTGTCCGGCAGGATCGATTGCACCGCTTCATAGCTGGGCCCGTTGGAGGTGATGGAGGTGCCGACAAATTCCGCGGCCACCAGCCGTGAGTCGGGGTCTTCAGGCCGTTCGTAGAGGTGGTTGGCCCAGAAGGAGTGGTAGTCGCCGCTGAGCACCACCGGATTGGCCGCGCGGCTGTCCCGCAGGTTGTCAATCAGACGGCCCCGCGCGGCCTGGAAACCATCCCAGCTGTCGGTCCAGTAACGGGCGTCATCGCTGCCGGGTTTTTGCGCCCGCAGCGGGGCCACCAGCAGGTCCTGGGCCAGCAGGTTCCAGCGGCTGTCGCTGCGGCGCAGGCCGTCATACAGCCAGCGCTCCTGCTCGAAACCCAGCAGGGTGCGCCTGGGGTCGGCGAGGTCGACGCAACGGCTCAATTCCATATGGCCCTTGCCGAAGTTCGGTGCCTGGTAGCACGGCTGGCGCGAGCGATATTGTCGGCCATCGAGTACCGGGATGGCGGCCAGGTCGCCGTAGGTAAACCGCCGGTAAATCTGCGGGCTGCCATTGCTGCCTATGGGCGGGCGACGCACCGGCATGTTTTCCAGGAACGCCTGATACGCCGCCGCTCGCCGTTGCTGGAACGCGGCCACAGTGACGCTTGGGTCCTGGGAGGAAAGGCCCGAGTAGTCGTCCTGTACTTCATGGTCGTCCCAGGTGGCGATCCACGGCGCGGCGGCGTGCAGTTGTTGCAGGTCCGGGTCGGTCTTGTGCAGCGCGTAGCGATAGCGGTAGCCGGCGAGGTCGGTGGCTTCGGGCGCCCCATAGCTGCGGGCCAGGCCCGGGGTGCCGGGCTTGTTGGTGTATTCGTAGATGTAGTCGCCGAGAAACAGCACCAGGTCGGGCCGTTCATTGGCCATGTGCCGATAGGCGCTGAACAGGCCACGCTCGTAATGCGCGCAGGAGGCCACGCCAAGTTTCAGGCGGTCGACCCTGGCGTTGAGCGCCGGCAGCGTCAGCGCGCGGCCCGTCGGACCGCGTTCGCCCAGCGCGATAAAGCGGTACCAGTATTCTCGCCCCGGCTGCAGGCCGTGCAGTTCCACATGCACCGCGTGGCCATTGATCGCCAGGGCCTGGGTGCGACCGCGCTGGGCGATGCGGCTGAAGTTTTCGTCCAGGCCCACTTCCCAGTCCACCGGGATGCTCGCCGGTAACGCGTACTCGTTGCCGGGGAACAGCGGCAGGGTGCCCAGGCGGGTCCAGATGACAAAGCCGTCCGGCCAGGGATCGCCGCTGGCGACCCCCAGGGTAAACGGCGTGGCCACGCCGGCCAAAGCACTGCCGTAGCGCAGGATTAGCGGGGCGGCAGCCGCCCCGGCCAGCAGTCGCAAGGCCTGCCGGCGATTGAGATCAAACGTCATGACAGGTCCTCAGAATGTGTAGCTGGCCTGGACGCCCACGGTGCGTGGCTCACCCGGCGTGGCGATCTGTGCGTTGGACAGGAACGAGCCGTGGTACAGGTCGTACTGCTTGTCGAACACGTTGCGGGCCCACAAGGCACCCGACCAGTGACTGCCCTTGGGCGTGATGCCCAGGCGCGCATTCGCCAGCCAGTATTTCTGGGTGGTGGTGCCGTTGCTGCCGACGATGCGGTCGTGGAACGAGTAATCGCTCTCGGCACTGAAGGTGAAGCCGCCGACATCCCACACATATTGCAACTGGCCGCCGTAACTGATTTTCGGGAAGTTGGTCAGGCTGGAGCCGGAGAAGTCGGTGTACACCGGATAGGCAAAGCCCACGGCCCGGGTGGCGGTGCTATCAAGGCCCTTGTAGTCGAGGTATTTGCCCTTTTTGGTGCCGAAGTATTGGCCCAGCGTCAGGCCTGGCAGCGGCTCCCATTGCAGCTCGAATTCATAGCCGTAGATTTTCGATTTGGGAATATTCACCAGTCGCCCGACGTTGCCGATCTGCTGGCTGATCCACACTTGGGATTGGTACTGCTGGTCGCGGTAGTCGTAGTAGAACGCCGAGCCGTTGATGCGCAGGGTGTCGCTCAAGTCGCTTTTGAAACCCAGTTCATACGCCAGCAGTTTCTCCGGTTTGACCGGCGCGATCTGCTCGGCGTAGCTGGAGTTGTAGGCGGTGAAGCCGCCGGATTTGATCCCGCGGCTGACCGTGGAATACAGCAGGGTCGAAGGCGTGACCTGGTATTCCAGGCCCAGCTTCCACGAGGTGGAGTTGCTGTCGAGGTCGCTGTCGGCGGCCGGGAAACTCAGTTGGCCCAAGCTGTAGACGCCGCTGTTTACCAGGATCCGCTGGGTGCTGAAGTCTTGCAGTTCGCGGTGTTCTTTTTCCTGGCGCAGGCCGACGATCAGTTTCCAGTCGTCGGTCAGCTGATAGTCGCCCTGGGCGAAGGCACTGTAGGTGTTCGACTTCTGGGTGTACGAGGTGTAGGTGCCGTAGCCGAGGTTGGCGCTGAAGTCCGAATAGAAGTTTTCGTCGAGGCGGTCCTGGGCGAAATACAGGCCGGTCTGCCAGTTGAAGCGCTCGTTGTCGTGGGACGCCAGGCGCAATTCCTGGGAGAACACCTCGATTTTCGAGTCGAAATATTCGTCGGATTGCGGGATCACCGAGGCGTCCCAGTCGATGTATTCACGCCGGCGGAAACGGTCGGAGGCGGTGATGCTGGTGACACTCAAATGGTCGTTGAGGTCGAAGGTGCCGGTGAGGGCGAAGCCGGTGTTGTCGTTGTCGCGATGGGGTTTGTCACCGACCGACAGGCCCGTGAGCCTGGCAAAACCCGGGGTCAGGCCCCAGCCGGTTTTGCTTGGGTCGCTCTCGGCACCGATGGCCGAGTAGCCCCGGCCATTGGTCGCATTGGGCTTGAGGCCCTGATACAGGTAGGAGCCCAGGCTGTCGGACTTGTCCTGGCCGGCATGCAGGGTCAGGTTGAAGTTGATGTCGGGGGTGGCGTCCCAGTCGAACTGGCCGCGCACCGAGGTGTTGTCCTTGTCCCCGAGGCTTTGCCCGGTCACGCGGTTCTCTTGCCAGGCGCCGCCTTGTTCGGTGATGAAGGCGAGGCGGGCGCGCAAGGTGTCGGTCAGCGGGCCGGAGAGGAAGCCTTCGACGTTGCTGGCGTTGTAGGAGCCGTAGTTGGTGGTCAGCCCGCCGTGGAATTCCCGGGTGGGTTTGTTGGTGATGAAGTTGATCGCGCCGGCGGTGCTGTTGCGCCCGTACAGCGTGCCCTGGGGGCCGCGCAAGACTTCCACGCGCTCCAGGTCGAAGAGTTGGCCCTGGGTCTGGATCGGGTAGGGCAACGCCACCTGGTCGAGGTACACGCCGACGGTGGAGGTGTTGTTGCTGCCGTAGTCCTTGAGGCCCACACCGCGTATGCGGAACAGCGGGTTGCCGCCGCCGTACTGGGGTGCGATGTCGAGGTTGGGCACGTAGTTTTGCAGGTCGTTGACCTTGGTCACGCCCTTGTCTTGCAGGTCCTGGCCGCTGAGGGCAGTGAGGGCGATACCCACGTCCTGTGCAGATTCTTCGTGGCGTTGGGCGGTCACCGTAACCTGGGGCAGGGCGGTGGTGACAGGTTGTTCCGCGCCTAAGGCGTCCCCCGCCAGCAGGACCATGAACGGCGCACTGGCGAGGAGGAATGGGCGCGTGGGTTTGGTGGGGCGCGGGTAACGGAGCAGAGGGTGCATGGCAAGGTCCCTTAAGAAATTCGATTCTTGAGCGTGGGGCCGGCGGGGTGCCGTCCCGTCACGCAGGGGCCGCTCTTTGAAGAGTAAGCTGAAGGGTTGATAGCAAGCTATATGCCATCATTTTGTCATAATTAAGTATTTGATTTTATTGATATATTTTTTTGTGGTGCGAGAGGTTCGCTGAAAAAGCAACAATCAGAAGGCAGGTTGTTCGGGAATCAACAGGGTGCGTATCCGCTACCTGAATAACGGATACGCACCGGCACTGGCGGCCTTTACCGATGCTGAAACCTTGGCAGCGAGGCGATCCGCATCTTCGGCTCCTGCAACCTGGCCAGGTCACTGGCAATCTGTGCCCGCCAAAAATGCGCGCCGGCCAACTGCGCATCGACCCACGCCTGGCGCAGCAGCACCTTGGCCTTGTCCACCGCGCCGTACTGCGCCTGGCGCAGAATCAGCTGCGCCTTGATCCGCAGCATCTGCGGCACGAACCAGCGCTCATGCCGGCCCAGCGCCAATTGCAGGGTGTCTTCCAGCACTTCCAGCGCCAGTTTCTCCAGCCCGAGCCGTGCCAGGCCCAGGGCGTATTCGCAGCGCAACAGGCTATACAGCTGGCTATCGCCCTGCCCATGCAAGTGGTGCAACGCTTCACCCAACAGCGGCACGCCTTCCTCGGGCGAGCCCTGGCGGATCAGCAGGATGCTCTCGAAACACAGGCGAAACTGACGCCAAATGTGCAGGTCTTGCTGCGTCGTGCTGTCTTGAAGCAACCCCAGGTAATAGCGCACCTTGGGCAGGTTGGACGCCAGCAATGCCAGCGGAATCGCCCCCAGGCACAGGGTGTACCAGAGGGTGGCGGGGTGATCGAGGGTGATGGATTCATCGACGCAACTGCCGATCAAGCGCAGCGCCGGGTCAACATCGCCCTCCAGCAACTGCACCTGCGCCTTGAGGCAGCGGGCGGCGATGCGCTGGTCAAAGTGCACATCGATAATGTGCGAACGCGGTGCCGAGGGTGACCCCAGCGCCTCGTCGATATTCTGCCGGGCACCGGCCAGGTCGCCCATGTGGAACAACGCCAGGGCGCGCATGCGTTTGCCCAGCAGTTGCTGGTTGCCGCTGTGGCTCAGGGTGATGTAGCGCTCGGCCAGTTCCAGCGCCTCGGCGTATTGGTTGCAGCCGCAACGGTCGCTCCACAGGCCCCACAGCGCCCGCAGCTTGTGTTCGGCGTCGCCCAGGTCGCGGGCGTCTTCGCGCACCTGGCGCCAGGCTTCACGCATCGGGCCGCCGGTGCCGTAGGTCAGCATCAGCACACTGGCCAGGGCGGTTTGCAGCAGCATGCGCTGGCGCAGCGGCAGCGGGGTAGTGGCGGCGCTGGCCAGGCCTTTGTCGACCCAGGTGCGGCACTCGCTGACCAGCGACAGGCGCAGCCACAACGGCACGCCGCCCAGGGTCAGTTCGATGCCGGTGGGCAGGTCGCCCGAGGGTGAAAAGGCCCACTCCAGTGCCGCGCGGACCGTGTTGATTTCCGGGCCGTAGAGGCCGACCCAGGTCTCGGGGGAAAGCCCGTCGAGGGTCTGCCCGGCTTCCTGCAAAACCCCGAGGGCAAACAGTGCATGGCGCTGGCGGGTGGCATCGGCTTCGCCGTGTTCGTTGAGTTTCTCCAGGGCGTAGGCGCGGGTGGTTTCCAGCAGGCGGTAGCGCTTGAGCAACCGGGATTCACCGGCGATCAGCAGCGACTTGTCCATCAGGCTTTCGAGCAAGGGCAGGGCGTTGCGCCCATCGAGGGTGCTGCTGGCGGTCATGGCCTTGACCGCGTCCAGGGTGAAGGAACCGGTAAACACCGCCAGTTGGCGCAACATCGCCTGTTCGTCGCCGGAGAGCATCGAGTAGGTCCAGTCCAGGGTCGCGCTCAGTGAACGGTGGCGCGCCAGGGCGGTACGTCGGCCGGTCATTTGCAGGCGGAAGCTGCCGTCGAGCAAACCCACCAGGTCCTGAATGCCGAAGGTACGCACCCGCGCCGCAGCGATTTCGATGGCCAGGGCATTGCTGTCGAGCTTGCGGCAGATGGCGCTGGCAGCGGCGACGTCGGCGTCCTTGAACACGAAGCCGGGGTCGAGGGCCTTGACCCGTTCGATAAACAACGCGATGCCGGACCAGGTCACGGCTTGCTCGGCACTCAGGCTGGCGTCTTCATCCGGCACCAGCAGCGGTGCCAGGTCGTGCACCCGTTCGCCGTCGGCCCGCAGCGGTTCGCGGCTGGTGGTCAGCACGCAACACTGGGGCGCGCAGCGCAGCAGCACTTCGACCGCGTCGGCAGTGGCTTGCAGTACGTGTTCGCAGTTGTCGAGCACCAGCAGCAGCGGGCTGTTGGCGAGCACCGAGGCCACGCTTTGCAGCGGCTCGTCACTTACGCTCTGGATGCCCAGGGCGCCGGCGAGCATGCCGGCCACCCATTGGCCGCTGGTGGCGGGGGCCAGGTCGACGAAGCACATGCCCTGGGGAAAGCGACCCTGCAGCAGTTGCGCCACGGCCAGGGCGACGGTGGTCTTGCCGATGCCGCCGGGGCCGGTGATGGTCACGAAGCGCTGGCTCAGGACTTGGTCGGCAAGGCTCAGGATCAGTTGCTCACGGCCAATCACCGTGCCCGGCGTCGCCGGTTGCAGGCTGGGTACGTCTGCCGTCAGGGCCGGCACCAGGGCCTGGGGCACTGCGCTTTCGCTCACTGCCTGCATCGTCACCGGCGCGACAAACCGGTAGCCCCGGCCCGGCACGGTGACGATGTAGCTGAAGTTGCCGTCATCCCCCAGCGCCCGGCGCAGCGCCACGATCTGCGCGCGCAGGTTGCATTCCTCCACCACCACCTTGGGCCAGGCGAAAGAGATCAGCTCGGACTTTTCCAGCAACTCGCCAGCCCGGCTGGCGAGGGCGATCAGCAAGTACAAGGCGCGGCTGCCGAGGGTCACCGGCTCGCCGTTGCGCAGCAATACATGCTGGCGCGCCAACAAGAGAAAGGGGCCAAAACCGATAGCGTTCTCGGTGTGGTCCGGGGCCTGGGGGGCGAGGTCCATAAAGGACGCTGCGGGGTATTTGCTCGAACTCATCAATTTGTCCTTTTTTGTAGTCGGGCTTGTTATTGGCGATCAGGCCATTCGCCCTTTTGGGTGCTTACGTGCGGCAGCAGGCTTGGAGAGTTGAAGTCGATCAAAAGGTGAGAATTGCCGCCCTCCTTTGGGGCATGGACATTGTTATAGGGCGCGGGGCCGTAGGGTTTCAGGCGATGAGACTGTTTCAGATTCGAAACATTTTATTACTAGAAAACCTGATGTAGCAGAATGTATGCCAGTTGGCATGTAACAAAGATGACAACAACCGTATGAAATTTATGGGGATTTCTGCGGTCGTCGGTGGCGAAGGAAGGAAGATGTTCGGAAAGGCGAATATTTCTAATTGTGTCGTTCGGGAAGCCGAATAAAACGGCGGTGGTCTGTGGCGAGCGGGCTTGTTGTGGTGAGCCGGGCTGTTGTGGTGAGCGGGCTTGCCCCGCGCTGGGGCGCGAAGCGGCCCTGAAATCGGCTGTCGCGTGTTGCCTGTTGATATGCGGTGGTTCTCTATTGGGGGCTGCTTCGCAGCCCAGCGCGGGGCAAGCCCGCTCACCACAACAGCCCGGCTCACCATAACAGCCCGGCTCACCACAACAGTCCGGTTCACCACAACAGCCCGGCTCACCACGATTGGGGCTGTGTATCAGACTGTGTCTCAGCACCCACCTGATACACCGGCATGAATAGAAGGCGGGAACGCGACACAGACGGGATACACGCCTGGCTTTAAATCTGTCTACCAGATGGCGCAGGTGGTCACTCACCGCACAAGCGCCCTGGCCACATTCAGTCAAGCCAGGAGTTCCACACCATGAAGCGCCACTACGCTGCCCTTGCCGCCACCCTCGCACTGTCCCTCGGTGCCTTCGCCGCCACCGCCCATGCCGATGAGGCCAAGCCCCAGGAAAAATGCTTCGGCGTGTCCCTCGCCGGTGCCAACGACTGCGCCGCCGGTGCCGGGACTTCCTGCGCCGGTACCGCCAAGGCGGATTACCAGGGCAACGCCTGGGTGCTGGTGGACAAAGGCACCTGCACCCAGATCAAAACCCCCAAAGGCTTCGGCAGCCTGACGGAACAACCATGATTGCCCTGGCCCCTGCGGTGCTCAAGCGTGTGCTGCCTGAGGCGCTGCTGTTGCTGGTGGCTCGCGTGGGTATCGCTTCGGTGTTTTTCCTCTCGGGCCGCACCAAGGTGACCGGTTTCCTGCAGCTCAAGCCGTCGACCTACACCTTGTTTCGCTCGGAGTACGCCTTGCCGCTGGTGCCGCCCGAATGGGCGGCGCACCTGGCGACCTACGCCGAGCATCTGTTCCCGCTGTTGCTGGTGCTGGGCTTGCTGACCCGTCCTGCGGCCGCTGCGCTGTTGGGCATGACCCTGGTGATCGAGGTGTTTGTGTACCCCGACGCCTGGCCAACCCACCTGACCTGGGCGGGGCTGCTGCTGCCGCTGCTGGCGTATGGCGGCGGGGCCTGGTCACTGGACCGCGTGTTGTCCGGCCAACGCCGTTAACCCTTTCACAACAATGATCAGGCCCCAAGGCCTGTGGAGAGTCGCATGCGTATTCTTTCTTCCCTGGCGATCGCCATGGCACTCGCTACACCGTTAGTGGCCTCGGCCGCCGATGCAGCCAAGCCTCAGCCGGGCACCGGTAAAAGCGTGGTGATCGTGCCCGGTTCCTTCGTCGACGGCTCCGGCTGGCGAGTGGTGCACGACATCCTGATTCACAAGGGCTACAAGGTCACCGTGGTGCATCAGGGCCATGAAAGCCTCGCCGCCGACGTGGCCGAGGCCCGCGAAGTGCTGGAGCAGCAGGTCGGCCCGGTGGTGCTGGTGGGTCACAGCTCCGGCGGTGGGGTGATCTCGATTGCCGGTGACCGCGACAAGGTCAAGTCGATGGTCTATGTCTCGGCCCTGCAACCGGAAGTCGGCGAGAACATGAGCCAGTTGCTGTCGTCGATGCCGGCGCCGAGCAATGACGTCAAGCAGACCCGCGACGGGCATCTGTTTTTTGACCGCACCAAGTTCAACGCCGATTTCGCCGCCGACCTGACCACCAACCGCACTGACTTCATGGCCGCCTCCCAAGTGCCGGCCACCACCGCGCTGTTCGGCGGCACGGTGTGGGCTGCGGCCTGGCACAAGAAACCGACCTACGCCGTGGTGTCCACCGAAGACCGTGCCCTGAGCCCGGATCTGCAGCGCTGGATGTACAAGCGCGCCGGCTCCAAGGTCACCGAAATCAAGGCCAGCCATTCGGTGTACATCTCCCAGCCTGAGGCTGTGGCGAAGGTCATCGAAGACGCTGCATCCGTCATCAAATAAACCCCACCCCGAGGAGTAACACCCATGAGTACGTCCATCAAATCCCGCTTGAGCCTTGCCACTGCTGCCGCCCTGATCGCCATGGCGTCGGCCTCTTTCGCCGCTGCCGCGAGTGCCGCCGACCAGCCGGAGCAGCCAGGCCGCTGCTACGGCGTGAACAACTGCAAGGGCGAAAGCCTGTGCGCCACGGCCAAGAACGATTGCAAGGGCCTCAACAGCTGCAAGGGCCAGGGCGTGGTCGTGAAGACCCCGTCCGAGTGCCTGAAGCTGGGCGGCACCACCACTGAGCCGAAGTAAGGTCGTAATGAACACGCGGGGTGCCTGCGCCCCGCGTTGTTCTCAGGTTTTTCGCGAGCAAGCTCGCCCCCACAGTTTTATAACGGAGACCCCAAGATGCCGACATCCAACCCGCGTTTCCCGGGCTATGGCCTGGGGCTGCGCAAGGAGCACTACAGCGAGTTCCTGGAGGCCCCGGTGGCGGTGGATTTCGTTGAAGTGATCTCCGAGAACTTCATGGTCGCGGGCGGCCAGCCCCGGCATATCCTGCGCCAGATTCGTGAGCGGTATCCGGTGGCGCTGCACGGGGTGTCGATGTCGATCGGCACGGCCGAGGGCCTCGATCGCGATTACCTGAAGCGCCTCAAGTCGCTGGTGGACGAGATCGAACCGCTGTTTGTGTCCGACCACCTGAGCTGGTCCCGCAGTGGTGGGTTCAACTCCCATGACCTGCTGCCGGTGCCATATACCGACGAGGCACTGGACCGGGTCTGCGCCAATATCGACATGGCTCAAGAGGTGTTGGGCCGCATGATGCTGTTTGAGAACCCGTCCAGCTACCTGGCCTTTGAAGGCGCGTCCATGAGCGAGTGGGAATTTATCGCCGCCATGTCCCGGCGCACCGGCTGCGAGCTGTTGCTGGACGTCAATAATGTGTTTGTCAGCGCCAGCAACCACGGCTTTGACGCCCTGGCGTTTCTTGACGGAATTCCCGCCGAGCAGGTCCGGCAGATTCACCTGGCCGGCCACAGCCAGGGCCGCGAATTGCTGATCGACAGCCATGACAGCCCGGTGTGTGACGGGGTCTGGGATGTGTATGCCAAGGCCATTGCGTTGCTCGGCCCGGTCGCCACGATGATCGAGCGCGACGACGAGATTCCCCCTTGGCTGAGCTGCTGGAGGAACTGTCGATCGCCCGGATGCTGGGCGCTTCCGAGGCGTTCAAGCGTGCGCAGGCGCGCCCATGAACCTCGCGCAATGGCAGCAGGCCTTTCACACCTGGCTGGTGAGTGCATCGGACGAATCCGCCCAAGTGCTCGGCAACAACACCGCCGGGCTGGCGGTTTACCAGAACAACTACCGCGCACAACTGGTGGGTTGCCTGGAGCAGGCCTTTCCCAACCTGCGGCGTTGGGTTGGGGATGAGGCGTTTCTGGCCGCAGCCATCAGCCATATCGACCGGCATCCGCCCCATGCCTGGACGCTGGACGTCTATCCCGAAGGCTTTCACCTGACCTTGGGTGAACTGTTCCCCAACAACCCCGACGTGCATGAGCTGGCGTGGATTGAGTCGTCGCTCAATGAGGCATTTGTGGCTGCCGATGCGAGCCCGTTGCCCATGGACGTATTGGCGGCGGTGGATTGGGACACCGCACACCTGCAGCTCACGCCGTCGTTGCGATGCCATGGGCTGACCACCAATGCCGAGGCGATCTGGTCGGCGTTGTGGCAGCAAACCCCGGCACCCGAGGCGGTGATGCTGGCCGAGGCCGGCGGGCTGCTGGTGTGGCGTCGGCAATTTACTTCGCGTTTGCGCCAAGTCGATGCCTTGGAGTACCAGGCGCTGGTGCACCTGCAAGGCGACGGCAGTTTTGTCGGGCTGTGCGACTTTCTGGTTGAGCGCCTGGGGGTAGAGGAGGGCGTGGAAAAGGCCGGTGAATGGCTGGCCGGCTGGATCGGCAGTGAGTTGATTGTGGGGGTCGTTGACGACCTGCCTGTGTCACATTTTTCGGAGCTATAACCGCATGTCTTATTTCAATCGCCGTCGTTTTTTGATTTCCACTGCCATTGCTTCCGTCGCGCTGTCCCTTCCGGTAATGGCGGCGCCCGCGAGCCGGCAGATCCGCCAGGTCAGCACCGACCTGCTGGACATCGGCTACTACGAAGCCGGCCCGGAGGAGGGCCGGCCGATCATTTTGCTGCATGGCGCGGACGGTGATCTGGAACGCTTCGCCGGGGTCACGTCGCAGCTGGTGTCCCAGGGCTTTCGGGTGGTCGCGCCGTACCTGCGGGGCCATGGCACCACCACGCAACTGGACAAGGCTGCACCCGCCAGCACTCAGGAAGTGGTGCTCGGCCAGGACGTGCTGGACCTGATGAACGCCTTGCACATCCCCGAGGCGGTGCTCGCCGGGTTCGACCTCGGTGGCCGCGCCGTCACGGCAGCCGCAACCCTGCGGCCCACCCGTTGTGTGGCGCTGGTCACCGTCAACAGTGCGCCGCAGCCCGCCCTGGCCGAGGTGCTGGTGCAAATGGCGCGGATGGGCACCTGGCGTACCTGAACATGAATATTTGGACAGCCGCGCATTTGTCCGCTGAAAAAAGGCCGCAGCCCTTACTCTTAAGGCCTTTGCCACGTGTGCGGATTGTCCATGTCTTCTGTAGCTGATGGGTTGCCCAGTGATAAACGTTTAGCGGCGGTGGTCGCGATTTCCCTGGGGATCGGCATGGCGACCCTCGACACGGCCATCGTCAACACGGCGTTGCCAACCCTGGCTGAAGGCATCGGCACCGATTCGGCTTCGGTGATCTGGGTGGTCAACGCCTACCAGTTGGCGACCATTGCCGCCGTGCTGCCCTTTGCCTCCCTGAGTGATGTGGTCGGCCACCGCCGGGTGTTCCTCGGTGGCTTGCTGGTGTTCGTGGTGGCGTCACTGTTTTGCGGCCTGGCCTGGTCGCTGCCGACCCTGACCGCCGCCCGGGTGGTTCAGGGTTTGGGCGCAGCGGCGATCATGAGCGTCAACATTGCGCTGTTGCGGCATATCTACCCGGCAAAAATACTCGGCCGGGGGTTGGGGTATAACTCGCTGGTGGTGGGGCTGGCCTTTACGCTGGGGCCCACCGCCGCGTCGGCGATTCTGTCGGTGGCCACCTGGCACTGGTTGTACCTGATCAACCTGCCCCTGGGCGCTTTGGCCTTGTGGCTGGGGGTGCGTGCGATTCCGGTGATCCCGATTACCGGGCATGCCTTCGACCGGCTGGCAGCAATTCTTTGCGCCGGGTTGTTCGCCCTGCTGGTACTGGGGCTGGGGTCGGCGGTGCACGGTGCGCAGGCGGTGTTGACCCTGGGGCTGATCGCCGTGGCGCTGCTGTGTGGCGTGTTGCTGATCCGGCGTCAGGCCGGGCACCCGGCGCCGATGCTGGCGGTGGATCTGTTCAAGCGCCCGCTCTTCACCCTGTCGGCGCTCACCGCGATTTGCGCGTTCAGCGCCCAGGGCCTGGCGTTTGTGTCGCTGCCCTTCCTGTTGCAAACCGTGCTGGGCCACAGCCAGGTGGCCACCGGTTTCCTGATGACGCCATGGCCGGCGGTGGTCGCGGTGATGGCGTTGATTGCCGGGCGCCTGGCGGATCGCATCTCGCTGGCGTTGCTGTGTGGCATCGGCCTGGTGATGTTGAGCGCAGGCATGGCGTCGCTGGCGACTCTCGGCAATGACGCGTCGACCTTTGATATCGGTTGGCGCATGGCCTTGTGTGGCGCCGGGTTCGGTTTCTTCCAGTCGCCCAACCTCAAGGCAATCATGACCAGCGCGCCCATCGCCCGCAGTGGCGGGGCCAGCGGGATTGTGGCCACGTCGCGGTTGATGGGGCAGACGCTGGGGGCTTCGCTGGTGGCGCTGTGTTTCCACCTGTCCCTGAGCAGCGGCCCGCAGTACGCGTTGTGGCTGGGGTGCGGGTTTGCCCTGGTGGGCGCGGTGGCCAGCGGTTTGCGCCTGATGCAGGACGGCGCCAAGGTTTAATCATTCGGGCCTTGTAAAACAGGGCGGTAGACGGCTACCGTGGCCGTCTAAATAATTCTGAATGTTTCAGCTTTTATGTCTGATCTGGCCCAACGCAGTGCTGATGCCCACTCCCGCCGTGCTGCGCTGACCCTCGGCCTGTGCCTGCCCAGTGACGTGTTGCTGTACCTGGTGCTGCCAATGGAGTCCCAGGCATTCGGTATCACCCTGGCCCAGGCCGGGGTGCTGCTGGCGGCCAACCGCCTGGTGCGGATCTTTGGCTACAAGCATGTTCTGAATTTCTACGCCCGTAACGGCGATCGCCTGACCTGCTCCATCGCCGCCGGTGCGGCGGCGGTGTGTGCCCTGGGCAACTCGATGTTGTCCGGCTTTGCCGCCTTGCTCGGGCTGCGGCTGATTTGGGGCCTGTGTTTTGCCGCGTTGAACCTTTCCACTCAAGTGTTGGCCACCTCCGAACCGCTGGGTGCGGCGCGGCGGGCGGGGCGCTCACGGGCGTTGATCGCCCTGGGGCCGATGCTGGCGTTACCGCTGGGGGGATGGCTGACATTGCATGTCGGTCCGCGTCCGATTTTCCTGATTCTGGCGGGGTGTTGCCTGGTGGGATTATGGATGGCGCGGGGGCTGCCCACTGCCGGTCATAATTTGCACGGCACGCCGGGGCGACGCTTCCGGTTGCCCGACAGTGTGGCGACCTTGGTCGTTTATCGAAGGTGTGGCGCTGGACGGGCTGTTTATCTTCGGCCTGTCGATTCAGGCGCAGAAGATCCTCGGTGGCAACGCGGTACTGATTGCGGGCGGCTTGATGGCCCTGCGGTATGTCTCGGAACTGCTCCTGAGCCCGCTGGGTGGCCGCGCGGCGCAGCAGTTTGGTGCCACGTCGATGTTGTTGCTGTTTTCCTTTCTCAGTGCGTTGGCGCTGGGGGCGTTTGGCAGCCACTGGGTGATTGCGGGCGCCGCGGCGGTGCTGGTGTTGCGGGCGTTGCAATTGCCGTTGGTGACGACGCTGGTGGCGGAGCGCAACCCGGGGGCGATGCGGGTCTCGGCGTTGGCCTCGAATGCGGTATGGCGTGATGTGGGGGCGGGGCTTGGGCCGTTGTTGGCGGGGTTGCTGCTGCCGGTGGCGTCGGCGCCCTGGGTGTTTGGTGTGGCCGGGGCGGCGATTGCGGTCAGTGCGGTGTTCTGCTGGCGGGCGAAGATTTCGACTTGATGATGTGAGGCCGGTTGTGTCTTTTGACGAACATTTTGTGCGTTTGCTGGATGAGGCTTACCGGCATTGGACCGGGCAGGGGTTGCCGGCGCCCGAGGGGTTGGGGGTGAGCAGCGGCTGACGTGGTTGCATGAGCAGGCGCCCTACAGCTTGCTGGCCCATGACGGGGCGGGTGATCCGCGTTTTACCTATGTGAATGAGTGTGCCTTGCGCTGCTTTAAGTATCCGCGTGAGGGTTTTATCGGGATGCCTTCGCGGTTCAGTGCCTCGGAGCTGGATCGGCCGGCGCGGCAGGTGTTGATGGAGCAGGTTGGGGCCAAGGGGATTGCTCATGGCTACAGCGGGTGGCGGGTGGATGCGCAGAATCAGGCGTTCATGATTCATGACGGGGTGGTTTGGAATTTGTTGGGCGGGGTGGGGCAGGCGGCTTTGTTTTGGTTGGATGAGGGGGGCTGAGTACATATCCGTTTCTTCGGTAACGGCGGCTTATGGTTTCGCTCTTACAGCGACTCACTTTGGAAAAGCCCCAAAGTAAGCAAAAGGCTCTGCCCCGCCTGTCGGCACCTCGCCTAGGCTCGGTGTTCCCTCACTCCGGCGCTGCTCCGCGGGCCGCCGCGATGGGCCATCCTTGGCCCAGCGCGGCTAAACCGGCGTCCTGCCGGTTTAGCCGCTCCGCACCACCTGCGTTCGGCCTCGGGCTTATTGGGGCAGTCAGAGCAAGATCAAGATCAAAAGCAAGAGCACAGCGGCCTACAGGCCGGCTTGAGTGGTAGAAGCCAGATCAAAAGCCAAAGCAGAGCCGCTTTTCTGTAGGAGCCGGCTTGCCGGCGAAAAACCTGAGGTCGCCGCGTTGAATCAGGACGCCAACGTCATCGTTAACGACCATCGCAGGCAAGCCAGCTCCCACATTTGGACCGTGCCCGCTGTAGATTTTGATCTTGATGTTGCCTTTGCTTCACACCACTCAAGCCGGCCTGTAGGCCGCTGTGCTCTTGATCTGCTGTTGATCTTGATCTTAGGCGCCCCGTTAAACCACGCTGGCCGAACGCAGGCTTTGGAGCGTGGGTAACCCGGCAGGACGCCGGGTTAGCCGCGCTGGGCCAAGGATGGCCCATCGCGGCGGCCCACGGTCCAAAGCCGGAGTGAGGGCACACCGAGCCTGAGCGAGGTGCCGAGTGGTGGGGCAAGAGCCTTTTGGTTACTTTTGGGCTCTTTTCAAAAGTGACCCGCTGTAAGAGCGGAACCCATCGAAGCCATCACCCAAATAACGGATATCCCCCCAATCAGCGAGCCTTCACCGCCTCAACCCACCCCGGATCCAACCGCGTCTGGTCAGGTTCAATCCCCAACCCCCGCATCCTCTCCAGGTGCTCATCAACCTCGCGCACCAACTGCGCCTGAGCGCTCGAGTTGGCGTCCAGTTCGTGCATCTGCATCAACCCAAGGTGATAAAACCGCAGCAATTTGATCGCCACCGGATCATTCGCTTTCACCCGGTCAGTCACCTTGTGCATCACATTCGTCACACTCATCAAACTGCGCTTGAGCTGCCAGCCATACACCGCCGGCGCCAGCCAGGCCTGGTTCCAGAACGGCCCCCGCACCAGCGCCAGTGTGATCAATACCCCGGCAAACACCCCGCCCACATTGAAGCGAAAGTTATCGCCCCCAGGCGTACCAAACACCATCACCGCCAGGCTGGACAGCCCCATCGCCAGCGCCACGAACAGCACCGCGACTATCAGCGTGCTGCGTCGCGTCTGCTGGCGAAAAACAATCGGGTCGCACGGTTTAAGCTCAAACATCCGGGTGCAGTCTCCATGGGCTGAGTAGGGGTATAACGCCGGCCGGCATCTTCTCATGGTTCCCCCGTCGGAGTGACGGTAATCCGGTTGAACGATGGCCCACCGCGTTTTCTCTAAACCTCGTAGGCAATCGACCCCAAGTGAGGTGAACCATGACCCGGTACCAGCAACAGCCGCCCGGCACACCCAACCCCGACCGCACGCCCGGCGAAGAGGAGCGCGACAACGACGCCTTGCGCCCCAACGACCCTGCCGAGCGCGAGCACAACGAGGAGCGGGTCGAGGAAGACCTGGAAAACCTGCACGACAAGGCCCGCCCGCTGTAACCGGCGCGCGAAGGAGGCAGTGATGAGTAACAGTAAGAGTGGCCCGCATTCATCGGAGCATTCCAGCGGCAAGGACGAATTGGGTTTCGACCCCGATTCCCCCGATGTTTCAGACCCGCAGGTCGACCCGGTAGGCCCTGCGATTGCCCCGTTGGACAAGCCGGAAAAAACCGGCAAGAAGCCGGCCTATGATCCCCTGGGGGATCTGAAGCAGTGAAACAAGCCCCGCCGTTGTGCGGGGCTTTTTTTCAGCCAAGCCGTTTCGGGGCAGTCCATGTCACCTCAGTGATGCCAAATTTCTCCGCCCAGGGCCGAGTGGTCTTTTTCACCCGCTCATGACCCGGTCGGCCAATGCGCCCCACATGGGCAATGTCGGCGTCAACGGCCGCCCAATGCCAGGCTTCGGCGTTGTTCATGATCTCGGCACGCACCACAAAGGTTTTCGGTTCGCCGTGTAGCAAGTAGTGGATGGTGTAGATCGTCGCGGTACTCATGATGCCTCCCTGTCTTGTAGTGAATGGATATGAAACCGTTCAGAAAGGTTCAGAAAGTTTCTGCATCACAGGGCTTGTGTTTGATTCAAATCACAATTGGCAAACAACCGCCTTCGGGGTATTAGTGATGTCTTTGCCACCCACGCCAGGATTGCGTCATGCCAGAGCTGACCCACAGCCTTTTGTACCTGCAACGTTTGGGCTACGACACGCCGCCACCGCCGACCCTGCAAACCCTGCAGGATTTGCAGTTGCGCCACGTCAGCACCTTCGCGTTCGAAAGCCTGTCGACCCTGCTGCATGCCCCGGTGCCGATCGACTTGCCGAGCGTCGAGCAGAAAGTCCTGTTCGACGGGCGGGGTGGTTATTGCTACGAGCTAAACCAGATGTTCCTGGCCTTGCTGCAGGAGTTGGGCTTCGACGCGCGGGGCATTACCGGCCGCGTGGTAATGGGCGGCCCGCCGGATGCACTGACGGCGCGCACCCATCGCCTGAGCCTGGTGACGCTGGACGGTGTGCGTTACATCAGCGATGTCGGCTTTGGTGGCATGGTGCCCACCAGCCCGCTGCAACTGGACACCGACGCCACCCAGGCCACCGCCCATGAGCCCTATCGCCTGAGCCTGAACGAAGGCAGTTACACCCTGTGGGCGCAGGTCGCCGGTGAGTGGCGCGGCTTGTACGTGTTCGACCTGCAGGTGCAGTCACGTTTCGACTACGAAATCGGTAACTGGTACGTCTCCACCCACCCCGATTCGCCATTCCTCGGCCAGTTGAAAGTCGCACTGATTGGCCCGGGATTTCGCCGCACGCTGAACAATGGCCAGTACGCGATTCATTACCTGGACCGGGCCAGTGAAAAGCGTGCAATCGCAGACGTGGATGAGTTGCTGGGCCTGTTGCAAGCCAGCTTTGGCATTCGGCTGCCGGAGCATCCACAGTTGCGGCCGATTCTCGAGCGTTTGCTGGCTCCCGTCCAAGAGGCTTGATATAGAGCCTTCGCTGAACCGTTTTACCTCGAAAAAAGGTGCAAATTAATTCGAACCTTTCGCCAAAGCGAGGGTTCGAACCGGTTCCTGAATAATTTGCCACCTACAATGGAGACGTAAAACGATGTCCAAACTATTCGGAAAAATCCTCAAGAATTCCTCGGTCCTGGCCCTGATCGCTGCACCGGGTGTGGTGTTCGCGGCGGCGCCGACTGACCCGATTTCCACCTTCGGGATCCTTGGCAGCTACAACGACTTCAAGCTGGAAGGCGGTAGCAAAAGCGACAAGGACCACATGCCTGAAGCCGGTCTGTTCTACAACTTCGGCAACAAGCTGACGGCCGAGTCGGGCTTTATCTATCAGGCCGGTATCGAAGCCAAGTATGGCGAAAAGAGCGACAACAAGCTCAAGGAAGGCCAGGCCGACCTCGACCTCGGCTGGCGTGCCGCGCTGGATGCGCGCAACTTCGTCGACGTGCTGGTGGGCGGCGGCTACAGCTGGACCCGCTACGAGCCGGACTCGGGCGACTACGACATGAAGCTCACCAACAAATCGCCGTTCGCCAAGGCTGCACTGGGTTACAACCACCAGTTCGATGACATGACCATGCGCGTTGAGCTGGGCGCCCGCCGGACCATTGATGGCCGCGCCAAGCTCAAGGTCGACGGCATCGGCAGCGACACCGTGGACCTCAAGGACCGCACCAACCCGTACGCCGAAGTCAGCCTGCTGATGAACCAGAAAGGCGACCTGCCGGTGATGGCGGGCCTGTACTACACCCGCACCGAGTACAAGCTCGACGGCGACTCCTACGTGGCCGACAACACCAAGCTCAAGCGTGACGAGTATGGGTTCAAGGTCGGTATAGCGTTCTAACACCTGTTGCGCGGGTGGGGGCCAACCCCCACCTTTGACTGTCCGCCCAAGCCCCCTTTCTGTCCCCCAATACCCTCAACGCCGCGCCCTGGCTGCCTTAGTGTGGATCACGCTTTCACACAATAAGAGAGAGGGTGGCTATGCGGGCAATCAACCCCCGTCGCATCAGTCTGCTGCTGGCCGTGACCTGCCTGCTGACAGCCTGCGGCGACAAACCGAAACATCCCCCCGAACGCGCCACGGCGGCCAATGCCATGCCCGGCGACGCAGCCCTGGCCCAGGTCTACGACACCAGTTGCAAGCTGTGCCACGCCAACCCGGCCTCCGGCGCGCCGCTGACCGGTGACGGCCCGGCCTGGAACCCGCGCATCGCCCAGGGCCCGGACACCCTGCTGGACCACACCATCAACGGTTACAACGGCATGCCACCCATGGGCCTGTGCGTGCAGTGCTCCGAAGAGCAATTCCTGGGGCTGATCAGCTTCATGTCGGGTCAACACATCCAATAAGCATAACGGGGTAGGCGATGGGGCTTTCACGGCGAGAATTATTGCAACGTGGCGCGGTAGCCGGCGCGTTCATGGCATTGACCAGTAACCCGGTGCTGGCCCAACTGGCCCGGGCACCTAGGCTGATTCCCTGGCGCAACTGGTCGGGGGCGCAAACCTGCCTGCCCCTGGCGCGGCTGGCACCCAAGACCCTCGACGAACTGGTGCAGGTCATCGGCCAGGCTCCGGGAAAAGTGCGGCCGGTGGGCTCGGGCCATTCGTTCAGTGCCCTGGTGCCCACCGACGGCACGCTGCTGTCCCTGAGCTATTTCAACGGCCTGCTGGAGCATGACCCGCACACCTTGCAGGCGACCTTCTCCGCCGGCACACCGATGTCGCGCATGGGCCAGGCCTTGAAAGACGTCGGCCAGGCGCTGCCGAACATGGCGGATATCGATTACCAGACCTTGGCCGGGGCGATCTCCACCTCTACCCATGGCACCGGCGTGGGCTTCACCTCTTATTCCGGTTGTGTCACCGGCCTGCAACTGGTGACGGCCCAGGGCGAGGTTCTGGACTGTGACGCCCACCATCAACCTGAAGTGTTCAGCGCCGCCCGGGTATCCCTCGGCGCCCTCGGCGTGGCCACCCGGGTGCGTTTGCAAAACCGCACGCCGTACCGCCTGCGGGAGCGCCAGTGGATCGCCAAGACCGAAGAATTGCTGGAGGACGTAGGGAAAAACACCCGGGAAAACCAGCACTGGGAAATGCTCGTGGTGACCCATTCCGACTACGCGCTGTCCATCGCCCTGAATGAAACCACCGACCCCGAAACCCCGCCCATCGACCCGGCCGAGGCGGGCGGCAACGAGTTTGTGTCGATCATCGAAAAGCTCGACAAGTACGGCAGTGATTTCCCCGACGCCCGGCGCACCTTGCTCAACAGCCTGCGGTTTTTCGCCAGCTTCGAAGACCGCGTCGCCGAGTCGTACCAGGTGTACGCCAACGTGCGCAATGTGCGCTTCAACGAGATGGAGTATTCGGTGCCCGCCGAACACGGTCCGGCCTGCCTGCGGGAAATCCTCAAGTTGATCAACGACAAGGACCTGCGTACCTGGTTTCCCATCGAGTACCGCTACGTCAAGGCCGACGACATTCCGCTGAGCATGTTCGAGGGCCGCGACAGCTGTTCGATCTCCGTGCACCAGCACTACACCATGGACCACCACAACTTCTTCGCCGCCGTGGAACCGATCTTCTGGAAATACGCCGGCCGCCCGCACTGGGGCAAGTTGCACACCCTCAATGCGCGCATCCTGCAGCCGTTGTACCCGCGCTGGGAAGAGTTCACCCGGGTGCGCCGCGAGCTGGACCCCAGCGGCAAATTCCTTAATGCGCACCTGTCATCGATTCTGGGAGTGGCCTGATGAACCGCAGACATTTCATGCTCGGCACCGGTGTGTTGCTGGTAGGCGGTGCCATGCTGCTAAGACCGGGCGACCGGGGCAGCCCGTACACCGAGTACTTTCGCAGCCTGAATCAGGAACTCAAGGCCCATGGCCCGATGCGCCCGGTGATGCTGATTGACCTCGACCGGCTGGACCACAACATCGATGTGGTGATGCAGTCAGTACAACGTGGCGGCAAACACCTGCGGCTGGTGGAGAAATCCCTGCCCTCGCCAGGGCTGCTGGCCTACATCGCCAAGCGTGCCGGCACCCAACGCCTGATGTCGTTTCACCAGCCGTTTCTGAACCACGATGCCCAGGTCTTTCCCGACGCCGATATCCTGCTGGGCAAGCCGTTGCCGGTGCGTTCGGCCGAGCTGTTTTACCAAACCCACAAAGGCCCGTTCGACCCGTCCCGGCAGTTGCAATGGCTGCTGGACACCCCCGAACGCTTGCAGCAATACCTGGCGCTGGCCCAGGGGCGGGGCACGAAACTGCGGGTCAATATCGAGCTGGATGTGGGCCTGCATCGCGGCGGCATCAGCGACAACGCGGTGCTGGGGCAGATGCTGACGCTGATCAGCGCGCATCCGCAGCAGCTGGAATTCAGCGGCTTCATGGGGTACGACCCGTTTGTGGGCATGGGAGTACCGGGCATTCTGGGTTCGCCCCAGGATCTGTTCGAGAAGGTCATGCAGCGCTACAACGGCTATGTGGACTACACCCGTCAGCACTTTGCGCCGCTGTGGCGTGACGGGCTCACATTGAACACGGCGGGCAGCCCGAGTTATCGCATTCACGAGCAGGAAAAACTCAGCAGCGAGGTGTCGGTGGGCACGGCGCTGCTCAAGCCGACCCACTATGACTTGCCGTCGCTGAGTGAACACCTGCCGGCGGCTTATATCGCCACGCCCGTGTTGAAAAGCACCGGGCCGGTGGATATTCCGGCGCTGGATGGCAAGTCGCGGTTGTTCTCGTGGTGGGATGCAAACCAGCGCGCCACGTTCTTTATCTACGGGGGCAACTGGATGGCTGAATTTGAATCGCCCAAGGGATTGCAGAGTAATGACCTGTACGGGCGCAGCTCCAATCAGGAGATGGTCAACGGCTCGCCCAAGGTGGGGCTGAACGTGGAGGATCAGGTGTTTTTGCGCCCGACCCAGAGCGAGTTTGTGCTGTTGCAGTTCGGGGATTTGCTGGCGGTGCGCGGCGGAAAAATCGTCGATACCTGGCCGGTCTACAGCTGAAGAAACCCGATCAACATGTGGGAGCTGGCTTGCCTGCGATAGCATCACCTGGGTATCACTGAAAACCGAGTTGCCTGCATCGCAGGCAAGCCAGCTCCCACATCTTTAATCGGGTTTACAGGGCAAACGGAATCGTCAACTTCGCCCACAACATGTCGCCTTCCGGGCGGTTCTGCACATCAAATTCCTTGGCCCAGCGCACTTCCGCACTGGCGTACTTGAGGAAGGTGAAATACACCGCAGGACCTATCGCAAACACCTGGCCCTTGACCCCGTCGTCGACGTCTTCGCCGTAGATATTCACCACCGTGTGCCCGTACTGCTTATCGTCGGTGGTCTGCTTGAGGTAGTAGCCGTTGACCCCCAGGCTGAGGTTGTCGGTGACCTTGTAGCTGGCGGAATAATCGAAGTGGAAAATCTGCCCCGAACGGTAATGGGTGTCGGGGTTTTCCTTGTTGAAGCTGTAGGTGGTCTTGATCGACAGCTCGGTGCGTTCGTTGGGCATCCAGGTCGCCGACACCAGCGGCTTGTAGGTGTAGAAATTGTTGCTGGTATTGGCCAGGCGCGAGGCGTCGTATTCGCCGGTGGGCAGGGTGATTTCCAGGGCGGTACCCACGGTCAGGTTCGTGCCCAGGTCCCAGAGAATGATCGGCGCCACCGTGGTGTCGCCCATGCTCTCGCGGGTGTCGGACATGCCGAACAGCGACACCTGTTGCTTCAGGTACGGCTGGGCGATGTAACCCCCCAGGCGCCCGCCGAATACCCGCAGCGGGCTGAGGTAGTCCAGGCGCGGGATGATCGCGTCGGACTTGATCTTCACATCCGGCACCTTGCCGCCCAGGGAGCTGATATCGAGCTTTTTGGCTTCGTAATGGTTGTAGTAAATGTTGAAGGCGAACATATGGTCCGGCAGGTTGTTCACGTCCAGCGGCAGGATATAGAAGCCGTCGGTACCCGGGCCGATGTTGTCGACACCGCCTTCGGTGGCCAGGGCCGGCAGGCTGATGAGGGTCAACAGGGCGAGTTGCACGGGGTAAAACGCACGGGTCGTGTTCATGTCTGGGCTCATTATTATTATCAGGACGACGCTGCCTATAGAAATAAGCCCTGAGCGCCCGGCGGGGCAGGGTATTGGCGGCCATATAGGGGGACTTTGGCGGACAGCTTTCATCCAGAGTGCAGCGCCTCTTGCAAGCGCCTATGATTGTCAGGATGTTTCAAAAACAAGAACTGAAGCACTCAGTCGGGAATCGAAGATCCATGCAAAGGAAAGCCGTTGATCCGCACTATGACCTGGCCCTGGTCTCGCCATTTTTGCTGCAAACCCTCGGACAAGTGGTCGCGCAAAAGGGCGCGAGTGCCGAGCACCTGTGCCGTGGCCTGGGGTTTACCCTGGCTGACCTGGACGACCCGGCCCAGCGGATTTCCTATCGCCAGGCGGTCGCGATGATCCAGCGTGCCCTCAAGGTGTTGCCCGATCAGGGGCTGGGCCTGTGGGTGGGCCATCAGAACGTACTCGGCACCCTGGGCCTGCTCGGGCATGTGATTTCACTGTGCAAGACCCTGCGCGATGCCTTTGCCATTGGCGAACGCCATCAGCACACCTCCGGCGGCATCGCCACCTCACGCACCCATGAGGGCGCCCAGGAAGTTTTCGTCGATATCGAATGCCTGCTGCCCTACGCCGAAGTACAGGTGTTTGCCGCAGAGGAATTCTTCGCCAGCCTGATGGTGTATGGCCGGGCCTTGGTGGGCGAGGGCTTCATGCCGCTGCGCGTCGAATTTATCCACGCTGCGCCCACCTATGTCGCCGACTATCACCAGCTGTTTGGCGCGGATGTGCGCTTTGGCTGCCTGCATAATCGTATGGTCCTGGCCAGCCACTGGCTGGACGTGCGCTTGCCCAATCACCATGCCCTGGCCTTGCGCCAGGCCCTGGAATTACTCGAGCTGGAAAGCGCCCAACTGCACCAGAAAATGGATTTGATCCAGGCGGTGGAGCGCGCGATTTCCCGCGATCTGCAAGGCAGCCAGCTGGAAAAGGTCGCCGGTGACTTGAACATGAGCGGGCGCACCTTGCGGCGGCGGCTGACCGAGCATGGGTTGACGTTTGAAGGTTTGCTGGAGCAGGTACGGCGGGCACGAACCATGGGGTTGCTGAGCAATCCGGGGTTGTCCATCGAGCGTATTACCGAGGAAGTGGGCTATAGCGATGTGCGCAGTTTTCGGCGGGCGTTCAAGCGCTGGACCGGGCTGAGCCCCAGTGCGTTTCGGGGGAGGGAGGCGGGCTGGCGTGATCCCTGGGGTGGTCCCTTCAGGACGCCGTGGAGGTGTTGATTACGCGTCTGAGCGAGCGCGCAAAGGTTTGCTTTTCGGCGAATCAAAAAGCGCGCCGATCGCCTGACGCGCCCGCGACAACCGGCTCATTACGGTGCCGATCGGCAATTCGAGCATTTCGGCGGCTTCCTTGTAGCTGAAGCGTTCCACGCCCACCAGCAACATCACCTCGCGCTGGCCTTCGGGCAGCTTGTGCACGGCCTCGAGAATCTGCCGGTGCATCAGGTCGGACTCCGGGTTGGGCGCCTCGGGGTCGCTGACGGTTTCGAGGAACTCGTCGTTCCAGTCCATGCGCGAGCGGCTGCGCACCTTGCGTGAACGCAGTTCATTGATCCAGGTGGAGTGGACAATCGAAAACATCCAGCTCAACACCGAGGTGTCGGGCTGCAATTGATGGGAGCGTTCCAAGGCACGCACACAGGCAAGCTGGACCAGATCCTCGGCATCGTGTTTGTCGCCCGAAATCCGCAATGCGAACGCCCACAGGCGCGGCAGCAGTTCTGGCAGCAGTGCGGGTAAATCTGCACCGGTGATCGACATATTTCCTCTTATTATTTCGTGATGCCTAAAATGGAGCGGTCAGGCTACGAGGTCATGCCGTAGCGGATGCCAATGTCTGGGCGTCCTTTGCGTTGCTGAGGATCCTGGAAAGCGCGTGCGGGATAGCGATATTTGGAGCATTAGCACAAAGCGGGCCAACAAATTATTGTGCCATTGTCACGGGAAAGATACAGACACAAGATGAAACATATAATATTTAAACGACCGAGGGAATATTTTCGAATTCCAAGTGTTGTCTTAGAGTATTTGCTCCTGTTTTAAAGTATTTTCGGTTTGCCTTTTAGTGTTTCCAGTTGTTGCAACGCGATGATTGATATCAATATGATGGCTTCTAGCTACCCGCTGACCAGCCGCATTGGCCCACAAGGCCGAGATCACGTAACGTAGTCATGATGAATAAATGGAGTGATGACCCAATGGTAGCGGACGATGCCCTGCTTATGGCCTATGTTGACGGCGAACTGACGCCGCAACAGAACCAGGAGCTTGAGCGGCTTATGGACGCTTCGCCGGATTTGGCCCAGCGCGTCTCCCGGTTGATGGCTTCCTGCCTGCCTTATGAGGAAGCGTTTGCCCGGCAGAAACTGCCGCCGGTACCCGAGAGCCTGAAGCTCAATATTGCGGCCCTGGCGGCTCAGCATTCGGCTGCCCAGACCACCGCGCCGGCGTCTGCCCCCGTGGCTGCTAGAAAAGACAGCGTTTTTGCCCGCTTGTTCGGCCAGTCCCGACCTAAATTTGCATGGATGGCCCTGACCTTCGCCGCCGGTGCCGCCTGCTATGCGCTGGTGCTGCAAGTGGGTGTGCTCAATGGCGTGCTCAAGCCCGGTTTTGACGCCACCGCGCCGGCCGTTGCCCAGACCTTGCCATGGGTTCAGCAGGCGGCTGCCTATCAGCATCTTTATACCCGTGAGACCGTGGACTACGGCGCCCAGCCGACCGATGTGGTGACCAAGACCCTGGCCGATATTCGCGAGGTCGACGGCCTTGCGCTGCGCGTGCCGGACCTGAGTTCCGCCGGGCTGACCTTCAAACGTGTGCAACGCCTGCGCTTCAACAACAAGGCGCTGATCCAGCTGGTCTACCTGCCCGAGAACGGTGCACCGGTTGCCCTCTGCGTGATGAAGGAACCCAAGCCGGACCAGTCCCTGACGCAGCAAAGCGTGGCACAAATGAACGTTGTTACCTGGCGCCAGTCTGAGCTGGGCTACGCGCTGATCGGCGAGCCAGAAGGCGTGGACCTCAAGGCTGTGGCGCGGCTTGTCGCAGACCGCACGGCCGGCCAGTTGTTCGCGGTTTCCCGCGCACCGCTGTGGGTCGCTGATATCCAGAAATGACAGTACCGGGATCGAGCATTGGATCCCAATGCTGCGGTTCCAGGTAGTTTGATGAAAAAGCGCCATCGTCTGATGTTCCCCCTCGCAGCTGTCACCCTTGCCCTCGGTACCTGGGGCTATCACGCGGGGTGGCTGGTCTCCACGTTTTCCCCGTCGCCCACTGCGGCACAAATCGTCGATGAGATGGAAGCGGCGGCCGGCCGGGCCCACCCCGGGTTTCGGCGCAACCACGCCAAGGGCTTGTGCATCACCGGCAGGTTTGACGGCAGTGGTAAGGCGGTAGAGATCTCCAGCGCCCAGGTGTTACAGCGCGGCAGCGTACCGGTGCTCGGTCGGCTGTCTGCCGCCGGGGGCGACCCGGCCCAGGCCGACGCGCACGGCATGATCCGCAGCATGGCCCTGAGCATCACCGGCGCCGACGGCCAAACCTGGTACACCGCGATGAATTCGGTGCCGGTGTTCCCGGTCAACACGCCCGAAGGCCTCTACGAGCAGTTGCGGGCCTCGATGCCGGAGTACGGCGGCAGCGGCCCCGACCCGCAGAAGATGAACGCCTTCAAACAGGCGCATCCGGAGATTCAACCGTTCGAAGCCTGGCTGGCAGACCATCCTGCGTCGTCCGGTTTTGACAACACCGCGTTCTATAGCGTGAATGCGTTCCGCATGACCAACGCCCACGGCCAGGTGCGGTTTGTGCGCTGGAGCATGGTGCCCGAGACGGCCTACACACCGATGACCGCCGCCGAGGGCAGCGACCCGGACTTCCTGGCGTTTGGTTTTGCCCATCGGGTCGCGCAGTCGCCGGCGCGCTGGCACCTGATGATCACCCTGGCGGAACCCGGCGACCCCACCACTGACGCCACCCTGCGCTGGCCCGAAGAGCAGCGTCGGCAGATCGACGCCGGCGTGCTGGTGATCGACCGCCAACAACCGCAGATCGACGGCGCCTGCCGCGATATCGACTTCAACCCGCTGGAATTGCCGGCAGGGATCGAACCCTCCGACGACCCTTTGCTGCTGGCCCGCGAGGCCGCGTATGCCGAGTCCCACAAGCGGCGGGTCGCGGAGCAGGCCGGGCACTGAGATTGGCTACCTGATCTTCCCCCGGATTGGCTATTTGTCCAACGCACCCGGCTCACTACTCTAGACACCAATCCCCACTGCTCTGGAGCACCACCATGCAAACTCGCACCGACTTCTACACCGCCTCCCCGGACGCCATGAAAGCCATGCTCGCCCTGGAAGGCGCCGTCGGCAAACTGTCCATCGAACTGCCGCTGCTGGAGCTGGTGCGCCTGCGCGTCTCACAGATCAACGGCTGCGCCTTCTGCCTCGACATGCACACCGCCGACGCCCGCAAGGGGGGTGAAACCGAGCGTCGCCTGTACACCGTCTCGGCCTGGCGTGAAACGCCGTTCTTCACCCCCCGCGAACGCGCCGCGCTGGGCTGGGCTGAAAGCCTGACCCTGATCAGCCACACCCACGCGCCGGATGAAGACTTCACCGAACTGGCTGCCCATTTCAGCGCCCAGGAGCAAGTCGACCTGAGCGTGGCGATTGCGACCATCAACAGCTGGAACCGCCTGGCGGTGGGCTTTCGCAAGATGCCCAAGTAATCAACACACGAGGCAGCTCCCACAGGGTTACAGGCAGTCGGCATTCACTTGAAGTAACCCCTCGGCGTGGTGCCGGTCATGGCCTTGAAGAACGCGATCAGCGCACTGTCACTGGCAAAGCCCAACTCAAAGGCGCAGTACCCGAGACTGCGCCCGGTGGCGAGCAACTCGATAGCGCGCATCAGGCGCCACTGTTGACGCCATTGTTGATAGCCCATGCCGGTTTCCCGCAGAAAGATCCGGCCGATGGTTTTGCCGCTGGCAGCCACTTGCTGTTGCAAGGCTTGCAGCTCCGGCGGCAGCGCGTCGAGGTTCTCCAATAACGGCGCCAGGCGTTTGTCCGTGGGCAGGGGCAGCAGCAGCGGTTGCTCGACGGCCTCGCGGATTTCACTCAGGCATAGCGCCAGCAAATGCGCGTATTTACCGTGTTGCCAATCGGTGTCGAACGCCGCCATTGCCATTGGCTCCAGCACCGCCCGCAGCAGCGCACTCACCTCAATCACCCGCACCTGTGCCGGCAACTGCCCGGCCAATGCCAAGCTGACATACACCGAACGGTAATCCACGGTCTGTTGCATCACTGCCCGGTGCGGCACGCCGCCGGGAATCCACGCTGCCCGTGTGGGCGGCAACAGGCACAGCTGGTTGGCCAGGGTAATGCGCGTGCAGCCCTGTTGGGTAAACAGCAATTGCCCGCGCTGATGCTGATGCACGCCGGAGTCGTGATCACCCAACAGGGCGGCGATGCCCACCACGGGCGCGTCGAAGCGGTCGGGATCGAAAGGTGTCTGCGCCGCAAGCCATGCCATGGAATGTCCGATTTAATTGATAACGTGTCGAAGTCTGGATAATACGCCAGACACCGCTGTTTAGACTTCCTGGCCTGTCTACCTGGGAAGAACCTTTGGATGATCTTGAAAAATTTGCTGGTGCTGGCGGTGGCGTTGCTGATGTTCCCGCAGATCGCACAAACCCTGTACAGCCCCGCGCTGGCGGATATCGGCCAGGCGTTTGGGGTAGGGCCCGAGGCTGCGGGGCAGACCTTGTCGGTGTATTTTCTCGCCTTCGCTTTCGGGGTAGTGGTATGGGGCCGGTTGTGTGACCGCTTTGGTCGGCGCCCGGTGATGCTGGCCGGGTTGACCCTTTACGGTGTGGCCACGGCGCTGGCGTTGGGCGTAGGTTCGTTCAACGGTCTGTTGATGGCCCAGGCGCTGGCGGCGTTTGGTGCGGCGGTGGGGTCGGTGGTGACGCAAACTGTGCTGCGCGACCGCTTCAGCGGCGCCGAACTGGCGCAAGTGTTTTCAGTAGTGGGCATTGCCCTGGCGGCCAGCCCCGCGATCGGCCTGTTCAGCGGCGCGGGCCTGGTGCAGCACTTCGGCTATCGCGGGGTGCTCGCCGGTTTGTTGCTGCTGGCGCTGACCTTATGTGCCTGGTGCCTGTGGTCCTTGCCGGAAACCCGCCCGGCTTCGCTGCCCACGGCCTCGTTGCGTGGCACCCTGGGCCTGATGCTCAAGGATGCGTCCCTGTGGCGTTCGGTTGGGCTGGTCGCTGCCTTCAATATCGCGCTGTTCAGTTATTACAGCCTGGGGCCGTTTGTTTTCCAACGCCTGGGGTTGTCTGCCGAGCAGTTCGGCTACAGCGGCGTGCTGCTGGCGCTGGGGTCGGCGCTTGGGGCCTGGCTCAACAAGGGGTTGCTCAAGCGCGGGGCCGGCAGCGAACAGCTGGTGCTGGCAGCCGGTGGCGTGATGTTAGTGGGCAGCGTGATGGTGGTGCTGTTGCAGGAGCGTTGGCTGTTCGTGTTGCCGATGCTGTTGGTGGTCATGGCCTTCGGCGTGGCGATTCCCAATGTGCTGGGGGCAGCGCTGACGGCTTATCGCGACCGCCTTGGCACCGCCGGTGCCTTGTTCGGTTTGCTGTATTACCTGGTGATCGGTGCGGGGTTGACCGTGGCGGCCTGGGCCCAGCAGTTGGGCTGGACCCTATTGGTGTGCGCCGTGGCGGCGCTATGCCTGGCGATCCCGCGTACCGTCAGAAGTTGACCGTTGCACTCAAGCGTGCGGTCAACGGCGCGCCCTGGAACAGGTAGTCATCGCCCATGTATTCACCGGCATCACGCCAGTAACGCTTGTCGAACAGGTTGTCGACGCTCAGGCGAAACACCGTTTCATAGCCATCGAGCTTTGTGGTGTAGCGGCTGCCCACGTTGACGATGGCGTAGTCGCCCACTTCCACATCACCGGTGCGATTGGCGTACTTGTTGGCGCTGTATTGCACGCCGCCGAGCAACGCCAGGCCGTCGACCCAGGGCAGGGCGTAGTCGGCATACAGGCTGGCGCGCAGTTTCGGCACGTTGATCGCCTGATGGCCTTCGTATTCCGGTGTGCCGCTGCCCGACACTCGTGCACGGATGGCCGCGACGCTGGCGGCGATCTGCAAGCGCTCGGTGGCCCAGCCGTTGGCCGATAATTCCAGGCCGGTGTTTTTCTGTTCGCCTTGTTGCACGTAGGTGAACGTTCCCGCGTCGTCGGGCCTGGCGTATTGATAGGCCTGGCGGGTCTGGAAGAGGGCGGCGGCGAAGCTGATGCGGCGCCAGTCGTATTTCACACCGGCTTCGATCTGGCGGGAAACCGTTGGGGCGAGGGTTTCGTCTTTATTCAGTGCAAACCACGGCGCGGTGCCGCCCAGGGACAGGCCTTTGCTGTAGCTGGTGTAGAGCGACAGGTTTTCGATCGGTTTGTAGATCAGCGCCGCCTGGGGCAGGAACACATACTGTTGGGTGTGGCGGGACTCGTTGCCCTGATCGTCGAAAGCCTTTTCGTCGAGGCGTACTTCGCGGCCGCCCACGATGGTCTGCCATTGCTCGTTGAAGCTGATACGGTCGGTGACGAACAGGCCGTACTGGCGGCTGTCGAGGTTGCGGTGGCTATCGTTCAAGGGTTTATCGGTGGGCGCAAAGTTCTCCGGGTCCTGATTGATATTGCCGGAGCCAATCATCTCGTTGACCGATTCGCGCTTGTCCACCACCCGCCGAAACGCGCTGCTGCCAAACGTCAACTCATGCCCCCATCCACCGGTGTTGAACAACCCCGTCATCGCCGCCTGAATTTCATCATCGCGCCGAGTGTCATCTGGGCTGCGGAAGTCATAGATGTCGTAATTGCCTTCCGGGCTGAAGTAGTTCGGCACCGTGGCGCCGGCACAGCTCGTGGACCCATAGCAGCCCCACGCAAACGAACTGTAATCATCAATCACCACCTTGCTGCGCGCCGCGCTCACGCTGCCTTTCCATTGGTCATTGAAGCGGTACTCAAACTTGCCATTGAGGTTCAGTGAATCGATCCCCACCTGGTTCGCGCCGCTCTGATGCCCCAGCAGTTTCTTCGGCGATGCGTTGTGCGGCACCTCGGTCCCGCCCAGTAACTGATATCCCGGCACCGAGCGCTGCTGCTTGTTCTGATACTCCGCATCCAGCTGCAATACCGCGTCGGGACTGATGTTCCAGTCGAACGCCAGGGACAGGAAATCCCGGTGGCCATTGGCATGTTCGACATAGGAATTGAGGTCTTCATGGGCCACGTTGGCGCGCAGGCCGAACTGCTGCTCGCTGCCAAACCAGCCGCCCACGTCGGTGGCCAGGTAACCACTGCCACGGTCATCGGTGGACACCGTCACCGAGCGCACATCCTCCGGGCGCTTGGTCACGTAATTGATCACGCCACTGGGCTCGGAAATCCCGCTTTGCAGACCCGACAATCCCTTGAGCAGCTCCACGCGCTGCTTGTTTTCCAGGGCAACGTTCTGCTCGCCGGTGATGGTGCGGCCGTTGATCTTGTAGCTGCTGGCGGCATTCAGCGAGAAGCCGCGCACCACGAAGTTTTCGTAGTAGCCGATGGGCGCGTAGCTGTCGCCCACCGAGGCGTCGTTGCGCAGCACTTCGCTGAGCAAGCGCGCCTGTTGATCCTTGATCAGCGACTCGTTGAACACCGCGATCGAGGCGGGCGTGTCGAGCAACGGCGCCTCGTTGAAACCGCCCACCGACGCGGTGGCGGTGTTATAGCCGGACTCATCCTGGCCCTGAACCTTCACCTCCGGCAGTTCAATGTCAGCCGCCTGGCTGCTACCGATACCTGCGCTGAGCAGCAGGCCTAGGGCGAAACGTGAAGGGACAGCGGGGCGAAGACGCAAAACCATGGGGGAAGGCCTGAGAGCGCAGAGCGGAGGGCGCATAAGCTAGGCATAACGGCGACGTTTTACAAGTTTTCGAGAATGATTCGCTTTGAGACATCCCGTCTCAGCCCGCACACCCATCCTGCTGCCGCTCGACAGCCGTGCCTGGCACCTGCGATAGACAAGGCTTCTCTCACCGTTGAAGGAGATTGTCATGAGTATCGCTGGAAAAGTTGCGCTGGTGACCGGCGCCGGGCAGGGCATCGGCCGGGCCATCGCCCTGCGCCTGGCACGGGACGGCGCCGACATCGCGTTGGTGGACATCAACAGCGCCAAGATCGAAGCGGTGGCGGCCGAGGTCGTGGCACTGGGGCGAAAGGCCTCGGTGTTTGTCGCCGATGTCTCGCAGCTGGAGCAGGTGGTCGCGGCGGTCGAACACGCCCACCAGACCCTGGGCGGCTTCGACATCATCATCAACAACGCCGGCGTCGCGCAAATCGACGCGCTGCTGGACGTGACCCCGGAACAGGTCGACCGCACGTTGCGTATCAATGTGCAGGGCACCCTCTGGGGCATCCAGGCCGCCGGCAAGAAATTCAAGGCCCTTAACCAGAAGGGCAAGATCATCAATGCCTGCTCGATTGCCGGCCATGAAGGCTTTGCCTTGCTGGGGGTGTACTCGGCCACCAAGTTTGCCGTGCGCGCACTGACCCAGGCGGCGGCCAGGGAATTGGCCAGTGACGGGATTACCGTCAACGCCTATTGCCCGGGCGTGGTGGGCACGGACATGTGGGTCGAGATCGACAAGCGCATGGCCGAGATTACCGGCGCCGAGGTGGGGGCGACGTACAAGAAGTATGTGGACGGGATTGCCTTGGGCCGGGCGGAAACGCCGGAGGACGTGGCGGGGTTGGTGTCGTACCTGGCCGGGCCGGATTCGGATTACATGACCGGGCAAGCGCCGTTGATTGATGGCGGGATTCTGTACCGCTGAACGGCCTGAATCACTCGGTCAAAATGTGGGAGCGAGCAAGCCCGCTCCCACATTTTTTACCGCGCTGTGTCAGTGCTTCCCGGGCATATCGATCCCCAGCTGGTTAACCCGCCGATACAACGTCGCCCTGGAAATCCCCAGCGCCTGCGCCGCCGCCAGCGGCTTCCAGCGATGCCGAATCAGTGCATCCAGCACCCACTGCCGCTCCGGGCTGGCGCTTTCCGATGTTTCAGCCACTACCGCCTCACCGCGAACCTCCACCGGCAAATCCGCCAACTGCACCGTCCCTCCGTCACACACCGCACACGCATACGCCAGCACATGCCGCAGCTGCCGCACATTCCCCGGCCAGGCGTAACCCAGCAGCAACTCCAGCGCCGCCGATGCGATCCCTACCGAAGTACCGCTATGCCGCGCTTCCTGCGCCAGCAGCCGGTTGATCAACGCCAGCTTGTCCGTCCGTTCCCGCAATGGCGGTACGCAGAACCGCGCACAACCCAGTCGGAAATACAGGTCCTCACGAAAGCTTCCGGTACTCACCAGCGCCGCCAAATCCCGATGGCTGGCGCAGATCACCTGGATGTCCACCGCGCGGGTTTTTGCCCCGCCCAGCGGTGCCACTTCACCTTCGGCCATCACCCGCAGCAGCCGCGTCTGCAAGGCCAGGGGCATGTCGCCGATCTCGTCGAGAAACAACGTGCCGCCATCGGCCTGCAGCAGCAACCCGGTCATGCCCTTGCTGGAGGCGCCGGTAAACGCCCCGGCCACGTAGCCGAACAGCTCGCTTTCAATCAGGTTCTCCGGAATTGCCGCGCAGTTCACTGCCACAAAGGGCCCGTCACGGCGGGCGCTGCGTTCATGCAACTGACGGGCAAAAACCTCTTTGCCAGCGCCGGTTTCGCCCTGCACCAGCACCGGCAGGTTGCGGTCCTTGACCCGCACGGCCAGGCGCAGGTGCTCTTCCACACGCGGGTCTGTCTGTTGACTCAAAGAAGCCGCTGCAGGCGCCGCTTTGCGCCGTGGCGCACTGACCCGCACCTGCAACGCGCCGGGCTCGCCGAGCCAGTGCAGCTGTTGCGTCGATTGGTCGGTCACGGCGCGCAACGCGTCCAGGTCAAACACTTCACCGATATGCTCCGGCAATTGCCCGAAGCGCAATCGCAGCGCCTGCCGGGCCTTGCTGTTCAAGGCTTGCAGCCGCCCGTCCTGATCCCACGCCAGCAGCATGTCTGGCTGGCTATCGACGTAACCCGGTGTGCTGTGAGCCTGCAACACCCAATGTTGCCGGGCGCTGTGCATGAAAAACGCGTTCTCGATGGCCCGCGCGCTCTGCGCCACCATCTGCCGTACCAGGTGCTGGCTGCGCCGGTCATCCGGGGACTTGAGGGCCGACGCGTCCATCACGCCGAGCAGGTTGCCCTGGGGATCGAAAATCGGGGCGGCGGAGCAGGTCAGGCCGATAAACGCCGCGCGAAAGTGGTCGCGCTTGTGCACGGTGACCGCCGCCTTGCTGGTCAGCACCGTGGCCACGCCGCAGGTGCCTTCCTCTGCTTCCGACCAGCAGGTGCCGAGGTACAGGCCGGCTTTGCGGCAATCATTGCGAATGCCGGCGTCCACACGGTGGTCGATGGTCTGGCCCTGGGCGTCGGTGAGCATCACGCAGTAATCGGCGTGCCGTACCCGGTTGTGAATCTGCCCGACTTCCTCGCTGGCGATGCGCATGAACAGCTCGGCGCGTTCGCGGCATTCCTTGAGCAGGGTGCTGGTGAGGATGCGCGGCCCTTGCAGGGAACCGGGGTCGAGGTGGTGCTGCTCCATGGAGCGGCGCCAGGAATCAAATATCAGCGACGGCACCGGGGCCTGGGGCAGGCGGTCGGCATTGCGTACCACGCGGCTGACACAGTCGACATGGTCCTTGGAGTTCACGGCGAGCATTGAAGCCTCCGGTTCTCGATCCTTGTTGTTATGCCCGCCATTAAGCGCCCATGGGCCGGGACGGACAAGGGCGGCCTGACCAACTGCCCGGGGTGAGACGCAGCGTCTCATCGTGCCTGAGACGCTGCGGGCAGGTTGCAACGGCGCGTCTCATTGAACGGGCCATGGTGGCCTGGCCGCGACTGCGGGCAGCTGCTCTGGATCAACGCTTTGCCGGGTTTTTCGACAGATTGGCACAGGCCGTGCTGAGAGCCTTGCAGCTGGCCTGATCCAGCCTTTTGTGTGTCGAGACAACCTGGAGAACAACAAGATGTCCACTCACCTGTCCACCGATCAACTGCTTCATGCCTACACCGTGATGCGCACCATCCGTGATTTCGAAGAACGCCTGCACGTGGAATTCGCTACCGGCGAGATCCCTGGTTTCGTGCATTTGTATGCCGGCCAGGAAGCCAGTGCCGCCGGGGTCATGGCCCACCTCAACGATGAAGATTGCATCGCCTCCAACCACCGTGGCCACGGGCATTGCATCGCCAAGGGCGTGGATGTGTTCGGCATGATGGCCGAGATCTACGGCAAGAAAACCGGGGTGTGCGGCGGCAAGGGCGGCTCCATGCACATCGCCGACCAGGAGAAGGGCATGCTCGGCGCCAACGGCATTGTCGGCGCCGGTGCACCGTTGGCAGCCGGCGCGGCCCTGGCGGCCAAGCTCAAGGGCAGCGCGGGCGTGGCGGTCGCATTTTTTGGCGACGGCGGCTCCAACGAGGGCGCGGTGTTTGAAGCGATGAACCTGGCGTCGATCATGAACCTGCCGTGCCTGTTCGTGGCCGAAAACAACGGCTATGCCGAAGCCACCGGGTCAGGCTGGTCGGTGGCCTGCAAGGACATTGCCGAGCGCGCCGTGGGCTTTGGGATGCCGGGGGTGATCGTCGATGGCAACGATTTCTTCGCCGTGCACCAAGCCCTTGGCGTCGCCGTAGAGCGGGCCCGCAGCGGCAGAGGGCCGACCTTGGTGGAAGTCAAACTGAGCCGCTTCTATGGCCACTTCGAAGGTGATGCGCAAACCTATCGCGGCCCGGATGAAGTGAAAAACCTGCGGGAAACCGGCGACTGCCTGAGCCTGTTTCGCCAGCGCTGCACCGCAGAAGGCTGGCTGGACGCGGCGCAGTTCGAGCGCATCGACGCCGAAGTCGCGCAATTGATCGAAGACGCCGTGCGCCTGGCCAAGTCCGATCCCAAACCCCAGGCCGCCGACCTGCTCAGCGACGTCTACGTCGCCTACCGCTAATCGCCACCCACTACAAAAACAATCCGTGGAGAAGTCATCATGGCTCGAAAAATCAGCTATCAGCAGGCAATCAACGAAGCCCTGGCCCAGGAAATGCGCCGCGACCAGAGCGTGTTCATCATCGGCCAGGACGTGTCCGGCGGCACCGGCTCGCCGGGTGAGCAGGACGCCTGGGGCGGCGTGCTGGGTGTCACCAAAGGCCTGTACCCGGAATTCCCCGACCGCGTGCTGGACGCGCCACTTTCCGAAGTCGGCTACGTGGGCATGGCCGTCGGCGCGGCCACCCGAGGCATGCGCCCGGTGTGCGAGTTGATGTTCGTCGACTTTATCGGCTGCTGCCTCGACCAGTTGCTCAACCAGGCGGCGAAGTTTCGTTACATGTTCGGCGGCAAGACCACCACGCCGTTGGTGGTGCGCGCCATGTACGGCGCCGGCCTGCGTGCGGCGGCCCAGCATTCGCAGATGCTCACCTCGATGTGGACCCATATCCCCGGGCTCAAGGTGGTGTGCCCGGCCACGCCCTATGACGCCAAGGGCATGCTGATCCAGGCGATCCGCGACAACGACCCGGTGATTTTCCTCGAACACAAAATGCTCTACAGCCACCAGGGCGACGTGCCGGAAGAGCTGTACACCGTGCCGTTCGGCGAGGCCAATTTCGTGCGCGAAGGCAACGACGTGACCCTGGTGACCTACGGGCGCATGGTGCATGTCGCCCTGGAAGCGGCGGCCAGCCTGGCGCGCCAAGGCATCGACTGCGAAGTGTTGGACCTGCGCACCACCAGCCCGCTGGACGAAGACAGCATCCTCGAAAGCGTGGAAAAAACCGGGCGCCTGGTGGTGATCGACGAGTCCAACCCGCGCTGCTCCATCGCCACGGATATCAGTGCGTTGGTGGCGCAACGGGGGTTCCGCTTCCTGCGCGCACCGATCGAAATGGTCACCGCGCCCCACACGCCGGTGCCGTTCTCTGATGCCCTGGAAGACCTGTACATCCCCAACGCAGCGAAGATCGAAGCGGCCGTGCTGAAGATCGCCGACAAGAGGAACGCCGCATGATCCACACACTGACCATGCCCAAGTGGGGCCTGTCGATGACCGAGGGCCGGGTTGATGTCTGGCTCAAGCAGCCGGGCGACCGGGTGGAGAAGGGCGAAGAAGTGCTGGATGTCGAGACTGACAAGATCTCCAGCAGCGTCGAGGCGCCGTTCAGCGGGGTGCTGCGGCGGGTGTTGGCCCACAGCGATGAGACCTTTCCGATAGGGGCATTGCTGGCAATCGTGGTGGAGGGCGAGGCCAGCGAGGCCGAGATTGATGCGGTGATCGAGACGTTCCAGGCCGGGTTCGTTTCCAGTGCCGCCGAGGCGCAAGCCAGCGGCCCGTCGGCGCAAAAGCTCGAAGTGGGCGGGCGCCTGCTGCGCTATCTGGAGTTGGGGGAGGGCGGCACACCGCTGGTGCTGGTGCATGGTTTTGGTGGCGACCTGAATAACTGGCTGTTCAACCACCCGGCGCTCGCGGCTGAACGGCGGGTGGTTGCCCTGGATTTGCCGGGGCATGGCGAGTCGGGTAAGTCCCTGCAAACCGGTGATCTTGATGAGCTGAGCCAGGCGGTATTGGCGCTGCTGGATCACCTGAAGATTGACCGCGTGCACCTCGCCGGGCATTCCATGGGTGGGTTGATCTCCCTGAACGTCGCCCGCGTGGCACCGCAGCGTGTGGCTTCCTTGACCTTGATCGCCAGCGCCGGGTTGGGTACGGAAATCAACGCTGATTACCTGCAAGGCTTTATCGAGGCGAGCAACCGCAATGCGCTCAAGCCTCAGCTGGTCCAACTGTTCAGCGACCCGGCGCTGGTCACCCGGCAGATGCTGGAGGACATGCTCAAGTTCAAGCGGCTGGAGGGTGTGGATCAGGCACTGCGCCAGATCACCGGGACGTTGTTCGGCGGTGGTCGGCAGTTGGTGGATCTGCGCAGTGTGGTGGGGCAGCAGCCGAGCCTGGTGATCTGGGGCAGTGAGGATGCAATCATCCCGGCGGGCCATGCCCAAGGGTTGGAGGCTCAAGTGGAGATACTGCCGGGGCAGGGGCATATGGTGCAGTTGGAGGCGGCGGAGCGGGTGAATCAGTTGATGCTGGCGTTTCTCAAAAAATATTCCTGAAAAATAAGGGCGCTTTTGTGGCGAGGGGGCTTGTCCCCCGTTGGAGTGCGAAGCGCTCCCGCTTTTTTTTGGGGCCGCTTCGCAGCTCAACGGGGGACAAGCCCCCTCGCCACAGAAATCCCATCATCAGAAGGTCAGCGGTGTTTTTGGTGGCGCTTCAGGGTCTCGCTCGGCAACTCCTGAAACAACGCCCGGTAACTGTTGGAAAACCGCCCCAAATGCCAGAACGACCAGTTCATCGCCACCTCGGCCACGGTGGTGTCCACTGACGGTGGGTTCAGCAACTCCCGCCGTGCACTGTTCAGCCGGCGCAACCTCAACCACTGCGCCGGACTCATCCCGGTATACGTCTTGAACCCATGCTGCAACTGGCGCAACGGCACCCCGGCGATGCGCGCCAGTTCCAGCAGGTTGACCGTTTCATCCGGCACATCCGCCGCCCATTCGCCAATGCGCGCCATGAGGGTTCGCTCCTCGGTACGCCGCTGCAATGAGCCCTGGTCCAGGCACACGCAGGCGTTGTCGAGGATGAACAGGCAATCGTCCAGCAACTGTTGAGTGAGGGCATCGCGGCTCGGTGGGTCAAGCGTCGCCGACAGTCGCGTCAGCGTGCCGCTGAGCCAGCGGCTGAACAACGGGTTTTGCAGGGAGTTGAGCGGGGCCATGAACAACCCCTCCAGCTTTGCCACGTCCAGGCCATGGCGCTGGACAAACTGCGGCCCGAATACCACGGCCACTTCGCGGTAGTTCTCCGGGGTGATCCAGGTGTTGCGGCTCTCGCCATTGAGCACATACAGCGCGTTGTCGCTGCCATCGAAACAGAACGCCAGGGAGCCCGGCGGCGCGTTGAAATTCTGCTCCACCCGGGTGTTCATCCGCTCTTCATACACCTCGACACCCTGCAGGTCGAGGTAGCGAATCTGCCCGGCAAAATGCCCCGGGGACATCTGCTGGTACTGCTGCACCCAACCGGGTGTCGCACTGCATTGAGCGACCACATCACCGGTGGTGAAGGCCTGTACGCGCAAAGCTGTTGCCTGTGTCATGGGTAACCTGGGCGCACTCTATTGGTGCGTTGTGGTTGGTACAAAGTGGATAGATGCCGTTGGACGGCTGGCCCAAGATAGACCTCAATGCGCCGCGAGGGAAGCCCGTCGGCGCATCATCCAACCCATGACGAGGTCCTTATGAACGCCCCCTTCGATCAGCTGTCCGCCTGGCTGAAAGAACACAAGATTACCGAAGTCGAATGCGTGATCAGTGATTTGACTGGCATCGCACGCGGCAAGATTTCGCCCACCAACAAGTTCCTGCATGAGCGAGGCATGCGCCTGCCGGAAAGTGTGTTGCTGCAAACGGTAACCGGGGACTTTGTCGACGATGACATCTACTACGACCTGCTGGACCCGGCCGACATCGACATGATCTGCCGCCCGGTATCCAACGCCACCTACGTGGTGCCGTGGGCCATCGAGCCCACCGCCATCGTGATCCACGACACCTTCGACAAGCAGGGCAACCCCATCGAATTGTCGCCGCGCAACGTGCTGAAAAAGGTCCTGCAGCTCTACACCGACCAGGGTTGGCAGCCGATTGTCGCGCCGGAAATGGAGTTCTACCTGACCCAGCGCTGCGAAGACCCGGACCTGCCGCTGAAGACCCCGCTGGGCCGTTCCGGCCGTGCCGAAAGTGGACGCCAGTCGTTCTCCATCGACGCCGCCAACGAATTCGACCCGCTGTTCGAAGACGTCTACGACTGGTGCGAAGCCCAGGGCCTGGACCTCGACACGCTGATCCACGAAGACGGCCCGGCGCAGATGGAAATCAACTTCCGCCACGGCGATGCCCTGGACCTCGCCGACCAGATCACCGTGTTCAAACGCACCCTGCGCGAGGCGGCGCTCAAGCACAACGTGGCGGCCACCTTCATGGCCAAGCCCGTGGCCGACGAGCCCGGCAGCGCCATGCACCTGCACCAGAGCGTGGTGGAGATCGCCACCGGCAAGCAGGTGTTTGTCGATGAGCACGGCAACAAGAGCCAACTGTTCCTGAACCACATCGGCGGCTTGCAGAAGTACATCCCCAAGCTGTTGCCGATGTTTGCGCCCAACGTGAACTCATTCCGCCGCTTCCTGCCGGACACCTCGGCACCGGTCAACGTCGAGTGGGGCGAAGAAAACCGCACCGTCGGCCTGCGGGTGCCGAGTTCCAGCCCCGACGCCATGCGCGTGGAAAACCGCCTGCCGGGCGCCGACGCCAACCCGTACCTGGCCATTGCCGCGAGCCTGCTGTGCGGCTACCTCGGCATGATCGAAAAGGTCGAGCCCAGTGCGCCGGTGGAAGGCCGTGCCTATGAGCGCCGCAACCTGCGCCTGCCGATCACCATCGAAGACGCCCTGGCGCGCATGGAAGAGTGCGACACCGTCAAGCAGTACCTGGGGGACAAGTTTGTACGCGGCTACGTCGCGGTCAAGCGGGCCGAACACGAGAATTTCAAGCGGGTGATCAGTTCCTGGGAGCGTGAGTTCCTGTTGCTGAGCGTCTGAGAAACCACACTAAAAAAACCAAAGGGGTGTCGATATGCGTCTGGTGAAAAAGCTTCTCCCGCTGGCCTTGGCGGCGTTGTTCAGCAGCGCGGGCCACGCCGCGCAGACGGTCAGTGTGTACAACTGGACCGACTACATCGGTGAGACCACCTTGGCCGATTTCCAGGCCAAGACCGGGATCAAGGTGATCTATGACGTGTTCGACTCCAACGAAACCCTGGAGGGCAAGCTGCTGGCCGGCCGCACCGGCTACGACGTGGTAGTGCCGTCCAACCACTTCCTGGCACGCCAGGTCAAGGCCGGGGCATTCCTGAAACTGGACCGCTCGCAGTTGCCCAACTTCAAGAACCTCGACCCCAAACTGCTCAAGCTGCTGGAGAAAAACGACCCGGGCAACGAGCACTCGGTGCCGTACCTGTGGGGCACCAACGGCATCGGCTACAACGTCGACAAGGTCAAGCAGGTGCTGGGCATCGACCATATCGACTCCTGGGCAGTGCTGTTTGAACCGGAGAACATCAAGAAGCTGCACGAGTGCGGTGTAGCGTTCCTCGACTCGGCGGACGAACTGTTCCCGGCGATCCTCAACTACATGGGCAAGGACCCGCGCAGCGAGAATCCCGAAGACTACAAGCAGGCTGAAGCCAAGCTGCTGACCTTGCGGCCGTACATCACCTACTTCCATTCCTCCAAGTACATCTCGGACCTGGCCAACGGTGACATCTGCGTGGCCTTCGGTTATTCCGGCGATGTGTTCCAGGCCGCCAACCGCGCCAAGGAAGCCAAGAACGGCGTGAACATCGCCTACTCGATCCCCAAGGAAGGCAGCAACCTGTGGTTCGACCTGCTGGCCATCCCGGCGGATGCCGCCAACCCGAAAGCGGCCCACGCCTTTATCAACTACTTGCTGGACCCTGAAGTGATCGCCAAGGTCAGCGCCAGCGTCGGCTACGCCAATCCGAACCCGGCGGCCAAGGCCTTCATGGCGCCGGAACTGGTGAACAACCCCGAGATCTACCCGTCCCAGGAAGTGCTCGACAAACTCTACATTTCCACCACCCCGACGCCTGCCGTCATGCGCTTGATGACGCGGTCCTGGAGCAAAGTGAAGACCAACAAATGAACCGTTCCCCGTCCGACCACGCCCGTTCCTATTACCTGGCTTCGGCCAACGCCATGCCCCGGCGCCCAGCGCTGGGGGCTGACCTGACGGCCGATGTGTGTGTGATCGGCGGTGGATTCACCGGGGTCAACACCGCCATTGAATTGGCCCAGCGCGGGCTGTCGGTGGTCCTGCTGGAGGCCCGTCGCATCGGCTGGGGCGCCAGCGGGCGCAATGGCGGGCAGTTGATTCGCGGGATCGGGCATGACGTGTCGGGCTTTGCCAAATACGTGGGCGAGGAGGGTGTGCGTTACCTGCAACAGGCCGGGATTGATTCGGTGGTGCTGGTGGGCGAGCGGATCCGCGAGCACGGGATTGACTGCGACCTGCGCTGGGGGTTTTGTGAGTTGGCAAATACGCCGGCGCAGTTCGCGGCGTTTCAGGGGGAGCTGGAGAGCCTGGCTGCCTTGGGGTATGCGCCTGAAACGCGGTTGGTGGCACCGCAGGATATGGCGCAGGTCGTGGGCTCAAGTGTGTATGCCGGTGGCCTGGTGGACATGGGCTCCGGGCATTTGCACCCGCTGAACCTGGTATTGGGGGAGGCGGCGGTAGCCGAATCACTCGGTGTGCGGATCTTTGAAGACAGCCCGGTGCTGGAGTTGATCCATGGTGACACGGTGCAGGTGCGTTGCGCGTCTGGCACCGTGCGGGCCGGGAGCCTGGTGCTGGCGTGTAATGCGCATCTGGAGGAGCTGGAGCCGAAGTTGAGTGGCAAGGTGTTGCCGGCGGGGAGCTACATCATTGCGACTGAGCCGCTGCCGGTGGAGGTGGCCAACCAGTTGATCCCGCAAAATCTTGCTTTGTGTGATCAGAAAGTGGGGCTGGATTACTACCGGCTTTCGGCGGATCGGCGGTTGTTGTTTGGCGGGGCTTGTCATTATTCGGGGCGTGATCCGGTGGATATCGCGGGGTATATGCGACCGAAGATGCTCAAGGTTTTTCCGCAACTGGTGGATACGGCGATTGAGTTTCAGTGGGGGGGGAAGATTGGGATTACGGCTAACCGGTTTCCGCAGGTGGGGCGGTTGAAGCAGCATCCGAATGTGTTTTATGCCCAGGGGTATTCGGGGCATGGGCTTAACGTGACGCATTGGTGTGCGCGGTTGTTGGCGGAGGGGATTCAGGTGGGGCAGAGCCGTGGGCTGGATATTTTCAGCCAGGTGCCGCATATGACTTTCCCGGGGGGAAGGTGTTGCGTTCGCCGCTGCTGGCGTTGGGGATGTTGTGGTATCGGGTGCGGGAGATGGTGGGGTGATTGTTGTGTACTTATCCGTTTCTTCGGTAACGGCCACCGATGGTTTCGCTCTTACAGCGACTCACTTTGGAAAAGCCCCAAAGTAAGCAAAGGGCTCTGCCCCGCCTGTCGGCACCTCGCCTAGGCTCGGTGTTCCCTCACTCCGGCATTGCTCCGCGGGCCGCCGCGACGGGGCGTCCCTGCCCCGTCGCGGCTAAACCGGCGTCCTGCCGGTTTACCCGCTCCTCAATCCCTGCGTTCGGCCTCGGGCTTATTGGGGCAGTCAGAGCCAGATCAAGATCAAAAGCAAAAGCACAGCGGCCTACAGGCCGGCTTGAGTGGTAGAAGCCGGATCAAAAGCCAAAGCCAAAGCCAAATCCAAATCTGAAACTGATGCAGCTCTGCTTTTCTGTGGGAGCTGGCTTGCCTGCGATGCAGACACCTCGGTTTTTCAGGTACACCGAGGCGATGCCATCGCAGGCAAGCCAGCTCCCACATTTTTGACCGTGCCCGCTCTGGCTTTAGATTTTGATCTTGCCTTTGCTTCACACCACTCAAGCCGGCCTGTAGGCCGCTGTGTTCTTGATCTTGCTTTTGATCTTGATCTTAGGCACCCCGTTAAACCACGCTGGCCGAACGCAGGTAGTACGGAGCGGGTAAACCGGCAGGACGCCGGTTTAGCCGCGACGGGGCAGGGACGCCCCGTCGCGGCGGCCCGCGGAGTAATGCCGGAGAGAGGGCACACCGAGCCTAGGCGAGGTGCCGAGTGGTGGGGCAAGAGCCTTTTGGTTACTTTTGGGCTCTTTTCAAAAGTGACCCGCTGTAAGAGCGGAACCAATTTAAGCCATCACCCAAATAACGGATATTCACCCCCAAAGCCTACCGCTCAATCGACCGACTCCACCGCGCATTCCACTCCGGCCGCGCCTGGTTCACCTGGTCCCAGTCAATCGAAATCGCCGTCTGCAAATAACGGTTCATGGCCTCCACCCGCGCCCGGGTTTTGTCGGTGGTCGGCGTCGTCGGGTTGGACGGAATCTGATCACCCAACTCCAGCGCCGGTGCCTGAGCTTCAGCCGTCAACAAAAACTGCGCCAGTTTCTGCGCCAACTCCGGCTGGTCATTCCGCGCAATCACGCACTCCGCCACGTTCAACACCACCGCGCCTTCCTTCGGCTGCGCATACTCCATCGGCACACCCAACAACTGCTGGGTGGTCACCTGCGTCGGCGTCAGCGGAAAAATCGCCGCCTCATCCGTCTGCACCATCTCGGAAATCTTCGCCGAACTGGCGATGTATTCCAGCACGTTAGGCCCAACCGTTTTCGGCCAGGCCTTGAACCCCGGCTCCACGTTGGTCTCGCTGCCGCCCTGAATCCGGTTGAACATCAGGAACCCGTGCAGCCCAAAGGTGGAGGAGGCCAGGGACTGGAACACCACCTTGTCCTTGAAGCGCGGGTCTGCCAAATCCATCCACGACGTCGGCGCCGCCCAGCCTTTTTCCTTGAACATCTTGGCGTTGTAACCCAACCCGGTCACCCCGAGCGTCACCGCAACCGCCTCTTCCTTGATTTTGGCCTTGGCCGGGATCTGGTCCAGGGTCGGGTTGGGCGTGAGCTTCTCGCACAGCCCCATGGAGATCGCGCGGTACATGATGCCGTCATCGAGGAACATCACGTGCATTTGCGGGTTGTCTTTGTTGGCTTGCACCTTGGCGAGGATGTCCGACGAGGTGCCGGGCACGATCACTACCTTGACGTTGTTGGCCTTCTCGAACGCGGGCAGCACCTTGTCGGCGTAGACCCGTTCCATGGTGCCGCCGTTCATGCCCAGGTACAGCGTCGGTGCGGCGTGGGCCGCTGTGCTCAACAGGGTGAGGCACAGGCAAGACAGCGCAGTACGTTTGATCATGTGCATAAATCTTCCTCTCAGACTTGGAAACGACGGATGGAAAACGCTTCGATTGGTTGCCGGCTGGCTCCCGCGCAGACGATCTCTGCCAGGGCTTCACCGACCGCAGGGCCGAGCTGGAACCCGGCGCCGGCAAAGCCGAATCCGTGGAGCAGGCCGGGTTGGGTGCTGCTGTCGCCGATCACCGGTTCGTGGTCGGGCAGGTAACCTTCGGTGCCGCTCCAGGTGCGGATCGCCTGGGCACCTTTGAGGAACGGGTACAGCTCGCCGGCATTGCGCAGGATCTCCAGCACCGCCGCCTGGCCCGGGCGGGCCTGTTGCGGGCCGAGGGCAAAGCCGCGACCGCCACCGAGGATGCAATTGCCCCGGGCGACTTGCCGCGCATAAATCCCGCCGCCTTCGACGCCGGTGCTCACGTCCATCACCACCGGCAACGGTTCGGTCACCAGCATGGCCGGGTGCGCCGAGGTCATCGGCACCGGCTCGCCAAACTGCGCGGCCACGGTGCCGGCCCAGGCGCCGGCGCAGTTCAGCAGCCAGGGGGCTTGCAGCTGCAGCCCATTGGCACAGCGCAACTGAAACCGCTGGCCGTCATGTTCAAGATGGGTGACTTCGGTTTGCTCCATCACCCGGGCGCCGTGCCGTTGTGCGGCGCGGGCAAAGGCGGGGGAGACCAGGCGCGGATTGGCATGCCCGTCTTCAGGGCATAGCGAAGCGCCGACCGCCACATCACCCACCCACGGGAACCGCGCGCGCAGTTGAGCGTGATCGAGCATCTGCAGGCCCAGGCCAAAGCCCCGGGTGGCGTCGGCGTAAGCGTGCAGGGCAGCCAGGTCTTCGTGGCTGCGGGCCAGTTTCAAATGCCCGGAGCGCACGTACTCGCCGTCGATGCCGATCAATCCCGGCAGGTCGGACCACAGTTCATGGGCGCGTTGCGACAATGGCAATTGATGCAAGGGCCGACCCTGGCGCCGCACGCCGCCATAGTTCACGCCGCTGGAATGGGAGCCGCAGAAATCCCGCTCCAGCAGCACCACGCGCCGGCCTTTTTGCGCCAGCATCAAGGCCGCCGAAGCGCCGACAATCCCGCCGCCCAGCACGATCACTTCGCTGTCGATCATGGCTGCACCTCCACACCAAACGGCAAGGGTTTGATCGGTGCCTGGCCCCGCAGGCGGCCAACGTTCTCAATCTCGCGCCCACTGCGCTGGGCAATGATCTCTGCTGCCGCCAAACCACACATCCGGCCCTGGCAACGCCCCATGCCTACCCGGCAATGGGCCTTGACCCGGTTCACTTCCCAGTGGCCTTCATCCACCACCGCGCGCACTTCACCGACGCTGACTTCTTCACAGCGGCACAGGATCAGGTGATCCGGGGCTTCAGCGGCCCAGTTTTGCGGGAACGGAAAGGCGGTTTCCAGGCCATGCCGAAAGCGCTGGATGCCTGCCAGTTGCTGCTCCAACACAGGCCCGCGACGGTGGTCGATGGCAATGCCGGTGTCTTCCAGCAGCGCCAATGCCGCTCGCTCGCCGGCCATCTGCGCTGCATCGGCGCCCATGATTCCGGCACCGTCGCCAGCCAAATACACGCCCGCGACACTGCTGCGCCCGGCCGCATCCCGCTCGGGCAACCAGGCGCGGTTCAATGCATTCCAGGCAAACTCACAGCCGAGCAAATCCGCCAGTTGGGTCTCGCTGCGCAGGGCATGGGCGAAGGCCACGGCATCGCAGGCGACGTGCTGTTGATCCCAGTGGATGCCTGTCACTCGCTGCTCGCCCTCAACCCGCGACAGCGTCGCGCCCTGATGCACCGGGATGCCATGGGCCGTGAGCCAGGCGCGGTAATACAGACCCTTTGCCAGCGTCACCGGTTGGCCGAGCAGCGCCGGCAAGGCCAGGCATTGGGCGCTGAACGGTGCACTGTCGAGCACCGCCACCACCTTCGCCCCGGCCTTCGCGTATTGATACGCCACCAGGTACAGCAACGGTCCGCTGCCGCAAAACGCCACGCGCTCACCGATGGCGCAGCCTTGGTACTTCAGGGCAATTTGCGCAGCGCCCAGGCTGTACACCCCGGGCAAGGTCCAACCCGGCACCGGCAGGATACGGTCGGTGGCGCCGGTGGCGACGATGATCTGCGAATACTCGAGGCTTTCGGCGTGGCCGTGATTGAGCATGTCCAGGCGACCGTTTTCGGCGTTCCACACCAGGGTTTCCGGCCGGTAATCGATCTGCGTGGCCAGCGCGTCCATGGTGCGATGCAGCGCTGTCGCCTTGTCCGCTTCAAAGCCATACAACTGCTTGGCCGAGCGCTGGAAATTCGCCGGTTGGCGCCGGTAAATCTGCCCGCCACCGCGCAGGCTTTCGTCCACCAAAACCGGGGTTACACCATGATCGAGCAAGGTCCGTGCTGCGGTAATGCCCGCCGGGCCGGCGCCCACTATCACCACTGGATTCATGCCTGGCGCCCCGGATCACGACGAATCGCCTGGCCGTCTTCGAGCAACGTTGAGCAGGCGCGTACCCGCCGCCCATCTTCCAGCCGCACCCAGCAATCCTGGCAGGCGCCCATCAGGCAGAAGCCGGCGCGGCGCTCGGCGCTGAAATCACTGCCCCGCAGGTGCTCGGCACAGGTCAGAACGGCGGTCAGCAAAGTGTCCCCGAGCAAGCCCGTGGCAGGCTGCCCGTCGAGGGTGAACGCCAGGGTGGGCCGCTCGGTTTCGGCCAATCGTTTGAACAGAGCCATCAATGCTTCCCTACCAACACGCGATCCAGGCCGTAGACCCGGTCCAGCAAAATCATCGCCGCCGCCGTCAACGCAATCACCAGGGCTGACACGGCCGCCATCATCGGGTCGATGGATTCGGTGGCGTACACGTACATGCGCACCGGCAAGGTTTGGGTGGCCGGCGAGCTGACAAAAATCGACAGGGTGACTTCATCGAAGCTGTTGATGAACGCCAGCAGCCAGCCACCGGCCACGCCGGGCAAAATCATCGGCAAGGTGATCTGGCGAAACAGCGTGAAGCGGCTGGCTCCCAGGGATTCGGCGGCCTGCTCGGCGCTGCGGTCAATGCCGATGGCGGCGGCCAATACCAGGCGCAGCACGTACGGGGTGATGATCACCACGTGGGCCAGCATCAACCAGGTGAAGCTGCCGTTGACGCCCATCATGGCGAACAGGCGCAGCATCGCCACCCCCAGCACAAGGTGCGGGATGATGATGGGTGACAAAAACAGTGCGCTGAAGAAGTTGCGGCCGGGGAACTGGTAGCGACTGATCGCCAGCGCCGCCGGCACTGCAATCAATGTCGCCAGGGTGGCGGCAACGAACGCCAGGACCAGGCTGTTATAGAACGCCTGGATAAAATCCGCGCGTTCGAACACCGCATGAAACCAGCGCAGGGAGAAGCCCGACGTGGGCAGGCTCAAGGTGTTTTCCGGGGTGAAGGCCACCAGGCAGACCACTACCAGCGGCGCCATCATGAACAGCACCACCAGGCCGTGAAAGCCCAGGGCCAAAGGACCGTTTCTGGACATCGTCTTATACTCCCAGGGACTTTTTGTAGCGGCCTTCGACCATGCGGTTCCAGCTCAGCATGATCAGCAGATTGACCAACAGCAGCACCACCGCGATGGTCGCGCCCATGGGCCAGTTGAGTTCGGAGAGGTATTGGTCATAGACCACCGTGGCGACCATCTTCAGCCGGCGTCCGCCCAACAGGCCGGGGATCGCGAAGGAGCTGGCGGCCAGGCCGAACACGATCAGCGTGCCGGAGAGCACACCGGGCATTACCTGGGGCAGCACGATCTTGCGCATCACCGTGGCCTGGCTGGCACCGAGGGACAACGCCGCCTGTTCCGCCGACGGGTCGAGCTTTTGCAGGGAGGTCCACACCGGGATGATCATGAACGGCAGCATCACGTGCACCAGTGCGATGATCACCGCGAACGATGTGTACAGCAGCTTCACCGGCTTGCCGCCGAGGGCCTGGATCATCTGGTTCACCAGGCCATCGGCCCCCAGCAGCAGGCTCCAGCCAAACGCCCGCACCACCACTGAAATCAGCAGCGGGGTGAGGATCAGGATCAGGAAAATCGAGCGCCACGGCGTGCCCATGCGGCTGAGGATGTAGGCCTCGGGCACCCCGATCACCACGCACAGCAGGGTCACCAGGGCGCTGATCCAGAAGGTGCGCCAGAAGATTTCGTAGAAGTACGAATCGCTGAACAGCGACAGGTAATGGGCGAAGGTCCACTCATCAGCCTTCACCCCCACCTGATAGTCGAACACGTTGAACGACAGCACCAGTGTCAGGCCCAGGGGCAGAATCAGCAGCCCGAAAAACAGCACCAGAGCGGGCAGCGACAACAGGTAGCCACGGCTCATGCGTGCACCTCATCGGCGGCCAGCACCCGCAGCAGGCTCGACTCCCAGTCCAGGCCCACCACTGCACCGCAACCCAAAGGTGCGCTGCCGTCGTTGCGGCGCACCACGGTCAGCTCGCCGATCTCGGTCTTGATGCGGTACAGCCATTGGCTGCCAAAGAAGTAACTGTCGAGGATCTTGCCTTGCAGGCGACCGCTGCCTGCGGCCACCAGGTCGATTTTTTCCGGGCGCAGGCTCAGGGTCAGTTCGCCCTGGCCGGGCTCGAAACGTACTTGCGGGGCGCCGAGTTGATCGAAGTCGCCCGCCAGCAGGTTGGCCTTGCCGACAAAGTCCGAGATAAAGCGCGTGCGCGGGTGCTCATAGAGTTTGTAGGGGGCGTCGATCTGGGTGACGCGTCCGGCCTGCATCACCACCACGCGGTCGCTGATGGACAACGCTTCGGCCTGGTCGTGGGTGACCATCAAGGTGGTGATCCCGACTTCGCACTGGATACGGCGGATTTCGAACTGCATCTCCTCGCGCAGGTTGGCGTCGAGGTTCGACAGCGGCTCGTCCAGCAGCAACACCGGCGGCTCGATCACCAGGGCGCGGGCCAGGGCCACGCGCTGGCGCTGGCCGCCGGAAAGCTCCCGGGGGTAGCGCTCGGCGTGGGGCGCCAGGCGCACCAGCTCCAGCACGGTCTTGACGCGGCTGGCGATCTCGCCGGCGGGCACCTTGCGCATCTTCAGGCCGAAGGCGACGTTGTCGGCCACGGTCATGTGGGGGAAGAGGGCGTAGCTCTGGAACACCACGCCCAGGCCGCGGCTGGCGGGTTTGGCGTGGGTGATGTCGCGGCCATCGAGGAGGATCTGCCCACCCGTGACGTCGACGAAGCCGGCGATCATTTGCAAGGTGGTGGTCTTGCCGCAGCCCGAGGGGCCGAGCAGGGAAACGAACTCGCCTTTTTCCACCGCAAGATCAGTGGCGACCACCGCGTCGACGGCGCCGTAGCGTTTGCTCAAGGCGTTGAGTTGGAGAAAAGCCATGTCTGCGTTCCACCTTTTTGAGTCGCGTCGAAACGCGCTTTTTTGTTTTGGGCAGATGCGAAAAGGGTAGTGCGGGTGCGGTGGCGCTCGATCTTGAGTCGGCTGCCGTTAGTTGTTCATTTCGCCCCTGTGGACGCAGATTAGGGCGAAGACTAGGATGGCGGAAGATGGAATTTCACTGAACAGAGTACTTTTTTCAGTTTCATTCACTGATCAGAATTTAGTGTGAGATATCGGCTTATGGATTCCACTGAGCGGAATGAAAGTGTCAAAGAAGTCGGCGCCGGTGGCGTCTCACGGCTGTTTGCGTTGCTGCGCATTCTGGGTGCGGCGCCGGACGGGGGTGAACGGGTGACGCAACTGGCGCAGCAGGTGGGGTTGTCGCAACCCACCACCCACCGGCTGCTGCGCAGCCTGATGGACGAGGGCATGGTGGAGCAGGATGGGCGCAGCAAGCGATACCGCTTGAGCCTGGAGTTCTTTGCGCTGGCGGCGAACGCGGGCAACACCGGCAACCTGCGGGACCTAGTGCGGCCGAGCATGTTGCGCCTCAGTGCTTCGCTGGGGGATTCGTTGTTCCTGCTGGCGCGCAGCGGGTTTGATGCGATCTGCCTGGACCGCAGTGAAGGGCCGTACCCGATCCGTACGTTTACCGGTGACATCGGCGGGCGTGTGGCGCTGGGCGTGGGGCAGGGCAGTTTGGCGATCCTGGCGTTCCTGCCGGAGGAAGAGCGCGAGACGGTGATTCGCTACAACCTGCCGCGGCTCAAGGATTTTCACCTGTACGACGAGGTGTTTTTGCGTTCGGAGGTGGAGAGTGTGCGGCGGTTGGGGTATGCGGCGCGCAATACGGGGGTGCTGGAGGGCATGGCCGGGTTGGCGGTGCCGATCCTCGACCGCAATGGGCATGCGGTGGCGGCGCTGAGTGTGGCGACCATCAGCGACCGGCTGGGGCCGGGGCGGTTGCCGACGGTGGTGGAATTGCTGAAGCGCGAGGCGGCGGCGATCGGGCCGAAGATCAATCCGTTTGACCCGACGTTGCGTCGGCCTTCGCAGATCTTTGGTGGGTAGCGGGTGTTGGCCGCAATCGAGATCAACGGGGGGAGTACATATCCGTTTCTTCGGTAACGGCGGCTTATGGTTTCGCTCTTACAGCGACTCACTTTGGAAAAGCCCCAAAGTAAGCAAAGGGCTCTGCCCCGCCTGTCGGCACCTCGCTAAAGCTCGGTGTTCCCTCACTCCGGCATTGCTCCGCGGGCCGCCGCGACGGGGCGTCCCTGCCCCGTCGCGGCTAAACCGGCGTCCTGCCGGTTTACCCGCTCCTCAATCCCTGCGTTCGGCCTCGGGCTTATTGGGGCAGTCAGAGCCAGATCAAGATCAAAAGCAAAAGCACAGCGGCCTACAGGCCGGCTTGAGTGGTAGAAGCCAGAGCAAAAGCCAAAGCGAAAGCCAAATCTGAAACTGCTGCAGGTCTGCTTTTCTGTGGGAGCTGGCTTGCCTGCGATGCAGACAACTCGGTTTTTCAGATGCACTGAGGCGATGCCATCGCAGGCAAGCCAGCTCCCACATCTGGACCGTGCCCGCTCTGGCTTTAGATTTTGATTTTGCCTTTGCTTCACACCACTCAAGCCGGCCTGTAGGCCGCTGTGCTGTTGATCTGCTTTTGATCTTGATCTTAGGCGCCCCGTTAAACCACGCTGGCCGAACGCAGGTAGTACGGAGCGGGTAAACCGGCAGGACGCCGGTTTAGCCGCGACGGGGCAGGGACGCCCCGTCGCGGCGGCCCGCAGAGTAGTACCGGAGTGAGGGCACACCGAGCCTAGGCGAGGTGCCGAGTGGTGGGGCAAGAGCGTTTTGCTTACTTTTGCGCTTTTCAAAAGTGAGCCGCTGTAAGAGCGGAACCTATAGCAGCCGTTACCTAAATAATGGATATGTACTCAGCCCAGCACACACCAACAGAACCCTCAGCTCCCACATTAGACAGTCGCCATCGTTTGAGAACGCACCGGACTCATCGCCGCCATCGCCACCGAAGTCGCCGCCGTGCGCGTCTCTACCCCCAACTTCACATACACATGCTCCAGATGCTTGTTCACCGTCCTCGGGCTCAACCCGAGAATGTCGCCAATGTCCCGATTGGTCTTGCCACACGCCACCCAGCGCAGCACTTCCACCTCGCGTTCCGTCAATTGAAACCGCGCCGAGAGCAGCTTGTGCGCCGGCTCATCGTCCAGGGTGATCACGCTCGGCTGCGTCGCCGCCCGCGCCGACAACAGAATCCGCGAGGTACGCAAATGCGCCGCCACCCGCGCCAGCACCTCATCAGTCTGGATCGGCTTGGTCACGTAATCACTGCCACCCACCTCAAACCCCTGCACCACGTGCTTGCTGTCGGTCAGCCCGGTCATGAACACCACCGGAATGTCCGCGCTGGCCGGTTGCGCCTTGAGCCGGCGGCAGGTTTCAAAGCCGTCCAGGCCAGGCATCACCGCGTCCAGCAGGATCAGGTCCGGGCGCCGGCGTTGCACGCGGTTCAGCGCGCTGAGGCCGTCCAGCGCCACCAGCACCATGTAGCCGGCGTCGTCCAGCGCGTCGGAGAGCATCGCCAGGTTGTCCGGGGTGTCGTCGACAATCAGCACCACGCCGGGCTCAGCGCTGCGGGTCAAGGCATTCATCTTCGGCCTCCTTCAGGATTCGGTTGAGTTCTTCCAGGCGAAAGCTTTTCAGCAGTGCCCGAAGCTTGTTGATGAACGGCGTGGTGCCTGGGCTTTCCAGCACGATCGCGTCGAGCTTTTCATGCAGGCCACGCACGTAGCCGATGGCGCTCAGTTCGGCGAGCACGGCGAGGTCTTCGGCACTCGGCAGCACGCCCGGTGTGGCGACCGGCGCGACGATCGGTGTTCTGCGCCGCAGCCACTGCAAATCCAGATGCAGTTGCAGGCGCCCGAGCAATTCCGGGGTGCGCACCGGCTTGGCCAGGTAGTCGTTGCAGGCGCTCGCGATGCTGCGTTCACGGTCGTCGGTAAACGCGTTGGCCGAGATCACGATGATCGGCGCGGTAGACAGCGCGTTACGCCGGATCATCCGGCTGGTGGCCCAGCCGTCCATGGTCGGCATCGACAGGTCCATCAGGATCAGGTCCGGCGACAGCAGCGCTACCTGGCGGATCGCCTCCTGGCCGTTACTCGCCTGTGACACCTCAAAGCCCAAAGGCGTGAGCATGCCGCTGAGCACCTTGCGATGGTCCACATGGTCATCCACCACAAGGATGCGCCGCCGTTCGCCGTGGTAGCCGATGATGTCGTGCTCCACATGCACCACCGCCTGCGGCACCCGGACCTGGGACAGGAACAGCCGCACCTGGAAGCAGGTGCCCTTGTCCAGTTCGCTGACCACCCGCAATTCGCCGCCCATCAGCGAGGTGAGCATGCGGGTGATGGTCAGGCCGAGGCCCACGCCCTTGTCCTGGCGCATCAGGTCGCCGCGTTCGAACGGCTGGAAAATCCGCTCGATCTGCTCGGGGTCAATGCCGATGCCGGTGTCGATAATTTCGAAGTTGGCGGTCTCGCGCATGTAGCTGACCCGCAGGCGCACCTCGCCGCTGTCGGTGAAGTTGATCGCGTTGCCCAGCAGGTTGATCAGGATCTGCCGCACGCGTTTTTCATCGCCGCGCACCACGGCCGGGATCTTGCCCACGCAGTCCAGGCGAAAGCGCAGGCCCTTGTCTTCGGCCTGGGGGGTGAACATTTGCTCCAGGTCGTGGATCAGCTCCGGGAAGGGGATTTCGGTGAGTTCCAGGCGCAACTTGCCGGCCTCGATCTTGGCCACGTCCAGCAGGCCGTCGATCAGCGACAACAGGTGCGAGCCGCTGCGCAGGATGGTCGCCAGGGCGTCCTGATGCTGCTCGGGCATGGCGCTGTCGCGCTGCAGGATCTGGGTGAAGCCAAGGATGCTGTTGAGCGGTGTGCGCAGCTCGTGGGACAGCCCGGTGACGTAGCGGCTCTTGGCTGCGTTCGCCGCTTCCGAGGCTTCCTTGGCCTGTTGCAGGGCCTGGTCGGTGAGGCTGTGGGCGGCGATCTCCTGCATCAGCAGCGAGGTTTGCCGGTCGGACTCTTCCTGGGCGACGCGCCGGCTTTCGCGGGTCAGCACCACCCACCAGGCGAGCACGGCAGCCAACACCGAGAGCGTGAGGAACGCCTTGAAAAACGCCTGGTACAAGGTTTGCGAATGGGGCAAGCCCTGGGCCGCCTGCATGTAGATCAGGGCCAGTGCCCCGGCCAGCATCAGCACCAGCGCCAGTAACAAGCCGAGGTAGTGCGCCAGCCGGGTATGCAGGCGCGGCACCAACGTGGTCGGCAGCAACCAGCGCAATACGCCTTCGAACTGGCTGGCGAGGCGGGCGTGGGGTTTGCAGCGGTCGCCGCAGCGCGCATCCAGGGAGCAACACAGCGAGCAGATTGGCGTGCTGTAGGCCGGGCAGAACGCCATGTCGGCGGTTTCAAACGGGTTGCTGCACAGCCCGCAGATCACCAGGCCGGTGCCGGGTTGCGGGTGAATCAATTGTGCCTCGCTGCTGCGCGCAATGTAGTAGCGGCCCTTGGTCAGCCACGCCAGCAGCGGCGCCATGACCAGCGCGGTGCCCAGCGCGACAAACGGCGGCGCCGCCTGGGACAGGGCGCCGAACAGGCCGAAGTGGGCGAGGATCGACAGCAGCGAGGCAATCAGCATCGACCCGACGCCCACCGGGTTGATGTCGTAGAGGTGCGCACGCTTGAACTCGATGTGTTTGGGCGACAGGCCCAAGGGTTTGTTGATCACCAGGTCCGCCACCAAGGTGCCGATCCACGCGATGGCGATGTTGGCGTAGAGCCCCAGCACCTGCTCGATCACATCGAACACCCCCAGCTCCATCAGCATCAGCGCGATGGCGACGTTGAACACCAGCCACACCACGCGGCCGGGGTGGCTGTGGGTCACGCGGGCGAAGAAGTTCGACCAGGCCAGGGAGCCGGCGTAGGCGTTGGTCAGGTTGATCTTCATCTGCGAGATGAACACGAACAGCACCATCGCCCCCAAGGCCCATTCGGGGAGGAGAACACGTAGCCGAACGCGACGAGGTACATCTGGGTCGGCTCAGCGGCGCGCTCCATGGGGATTTCATGTTGCAGGGCAAGGAAGGCCAGGAACGCCCCCGCGAACATCTTCAGGGCGCCCGGCACGATCCAGCCGGGCCCGGCGCATAAGAGCGCGGCCCACCAGCGTTTGCGGTTGGCAGCGGTTTTTTCCGGGAGGAAGCGCAGGTAGTCCACCTGTTCTCCAATTTGCGTGACCAGCGACAGCGCCACGGTGCAGGCGGCGCAAAACGACAGCAGATTGAAGTCGCCGCCGTCGCTGCTGCGGCCGACGAAGCTGGTCCAGTCACTGAAGGCCTCGGGGTTTTTCCACAGTACGAAGCCGTAAGGCAGCACCAACAGCACCAGCCACAGCGGTTGGGTCCACAGTTGCAGGCGGCTGATCAGGGTCACGCCGTACGCCACCAGCGGGATCACCAGCAGCGAGCAGATCACATAGGCGATGGCCAGCGGGATATGGAAATACAACTCCAGGGCCAGGGCCATGATCGCCGCTTCGAGGGCGAAGAACAGGAAGGTGAAGCTGGCGTAGATCAGCGAGGTGATGGTGGAACCGATATAGCCGAAGCCCGCGCCGCGAGTCAGCAGGTCCATGTCCACGCCATAGCGGGCGGCGTAATAGCTGATGGGCAGGCCAGTGAGGAAGATCACCAGGCTGATGGCGAGGATCGCCCAGAAAGTGTTGGTGAACCCGTAGCTCAAGGCCAACACGCCGCCGATGGCCTCCAGTGCCAGGAACGACACCGCGCCGAGGGCGGTGTTGGCAATGCGCAGTTCCGACCATTTGCGGAAGGATTTCGGGGTGTAGCGCAGGGCGTAGTCTTCCATGGTCTCGTCGGCGACCCAGGAATTGTAGTCGCGGCGGATCTTGACGATGCGCTGGGTGCCGGGGAGGGGGTGCACGGTGGGTGGCTCCAGGAAGTGGGCAAGGTTGGATGAGCAAGTTCCATGCCCCGATTCAAAATGTGGGAGCTGGCTTGCCTGCGATAGCGCTGGGTCAGGCATAGGGGCGTCGACTGATACACCGCTATCGCAGGCAAGCCAGCTCCCACATTGATCGGTGGTGTTTGGGCGGGCGGGATCCTGCTCGAAAATGGTGCGCAACGGCATACGTCAAATGACGTACCCCGTTACGTCAGGCTGCGTATACCCGCCGTGGCCACCTGCCGCCATGCTGAACCCCTCATTGCAGAGGAGTCGCCCCATGGAATCACGATTAATCCGCTCCAAACCGTTGTTAGCCTTATCACTGCTGGCGGCGAGTCTGTTCAGCCATGGCGTCATGGCCGATAACGATGGCCTGGCGGTGACGCCTACCGAAGTCACCGTCGGCCAGTTGCACTCGGCCACCGGCACCATGGCGATTTCCGAAACCGGTTCGATCCAGGCCGAACGCCTGGCCATCGAGCAGATCAACGCTTCGGGCGGGATTCTCGGGCGGCAGATCAAGGTGATCCAGGAAGACGGCGCGTCCGACTGGCCGACCTTCGCCGAAAAGGCCAAGAAACTGCTGGTCAACGACAAGGTGGCCGCCGTGTTCGGCTGCTGGACTTCAGCGTCGCGCAAAGCCGTGTTGCCGATCTTCGAGAAAGAAAACGGCCTGCTCTACTACCCGACCTTCTACGAAGGCCTGGAACAGTCGAAAAACGTGATCTACACCGGCCAGGAAGCCACCCAGCAGATCCTCGCCAGCCTCGACTGGATCGCCAAGACCAAGGGCGCCAAAACCTTCTACCTGGTGGGCTCGGACTACATCTGGCCGCGAACCTCGATGAAGATCGCGCGCAAGCACATTGAAAACGTCCTGCACGGTACCGTGGTCGGCGAAGACTACTACCCGCTGGGCAACACCCAGTTCGGTTCGCTGATCAACAAGGTCAAGCTGAAAAAGCCTGACGTGGTGTTCGCCGCCGTGGTGGGCGGCTCCAACGTGGCCTTCTACAAACAACTCAACGCGGCGGGTGTGAACGCGTCCAAGCAAACCCTGTTGACCCTGTCGGTGACCGAAGACGAACTGCTGGGCATCGGCGGCGAAAACATGGCCGGCTTCTATGCCTCGATGAAGTACTTCCAGAGCCTCGACAACCCGAACAACAAAGCCTTCGTGGAAGCGTTCAAGGCCAAGTACGGCAAGGACGCAGTCATCGGCGACGTGACCCAGGCGGCCTACCTCGGCCCATGGTTGTGGAAAGCGGCGGTGGAAAAGGCCGGCAGCTTCGACGTGGATAAAGTCGTCGCCGCGTCCCCAGGCATCGAGCTGAAAAACGCGCCGGAAGGCTACGTGAAGATCCACGAAAACCATCACCTGTGGAGCAAGTCGCGCATCGGCGAAGTGCAGCCCAATGGCCAGTTCAAGGTGATCTACGAGTCGGATCTGATCGAGCCGAACCCGTTCCCGAAAGGCTACCAATAGCCCTGGATCAGGCATTGATCTAACGGTTGGAACCGGGTTTGTGTGGGAGCTGGCTTGCCTGCGATGGCATCCCCTCGGTGCAACTGAATGACCGAGTCGCCTGCATCGCAGGCAAGCCAGCTCCCACATAAAAACACAGGCAAAAGCAGTCCGCATTTCAACCTCCCGCTCAGGAGACCATCATCATGGAATGGCTATCGGAATTTGGAGCCATCGCGGCGATGCAGGGGTTCAACGGCTTGTCCGTGTTCTGCGTGCTGTTGCTGATGGCATTGGGACTGGCAATCATCTTCGGCCAGATGGGCGTGATCAACATGGCCCACGGCGAGTTCCTGACCATTGGCGCCTACACCACGTACGTCTGTTCCAGCCTCACCGCGCACTTCGCGCCGAGCTTCCAGCCGTATTACTTTTTCTTTGCCATTGCCCTGTCATTCCTCGTCGCCGGCGCCGTGGGCTGGCTGGTGGAATGGGCGATGATCAGCCGTTTGTACAAACGGCCGCTGGACACCTTACTCGCCACCTGGGGCCTGTCCCTGGTGATGCAGCAAACCTTCCGCTCGGTATTCGGCGCCCGTGAAGTGAGTGCCGAACCGCCGGCCTGGCTGATGGGGTCGGTGAACCTCACCGACGCCATCGAAATCCCGCGCAACGGCCTGTTCATGATGGGCCTGACCCTGCTGCTGACCGGGGCGATATTCGTCATGCTCTACCGCTCGCGCTGGGGCCTGCAGGTACGCGCCACCGTGCAGAACCGCTTGATGAGCCGCGCGGTGGGCATCAATACGCGCAAGGTCGACCGCATGACCTTCGCCCTCGGTTGCGGCGTGGCGGGCGTGGCCGGTGCGGCGTTCACCACCATCGGCTCCACCGGGCCGACCGCCGGTTCGCAGTACATCGTCGACACCTTCCTCGTGGTGGTGTTTGGCGGCGCGCAAAGCCTGTTCGGCACCATCGCCTCGGCGTTCGTGATTGCCCAGACCCAATCGCTGTCGGAGTTTTTCCTCAGTGGCTCGATGGCCAAGGTGCTGACGCTGTCGTCGGTGATTCTGATCCTGATGCTGCGCCCGCAAGGGTTGTTCTCCATCAAAGTGCGCAAGTAGAGGCGAACCGATGAAGGCTTTAGACAAGCTGCTGGGCGGCCAGCAAAACCTGATCGGCATCGTGCTGCTGGCGGTGTTGATCCTCGTGGTGTTCCCGCTGACCCTGGACGCGTTCCGGCTGAACATGGTCGGCAAGTACCTGACCTACGCGTTCGTCGCGGTGGGCCTGGTGCTGTGCTGGGGTTATGGCGGGATTCTCAGCCTTGGGCAGGGCGTGTTTTTCGGCGTCGGCGGCTATTGCATGGCGATGTTCCTGAAGCTTGAGGCCTCGGACCCCGAGAGCACCAAGATCCAGTCCACCCCGGGCATACCGGACTTCATGGACTGGAACCAGATCACCCAGCTGCCGTGGCTCTGGCAACCGTTCCACAGTTTCTCGTTCACCCTGTTTGCGGTGATCGCCGTGCCGGTGCTGCTGGCATTCATCATCGGCATGGCGCTGTTCAAGCGGCGGGTGGGCGATGTGTATTTCTCCATCGTCACCCAGGCGATTGCACTGATCCTCACGGTGCTGATCGTCGGCCAGCAAGGCCTCACCGGTGGCGTCAACGGCATCACCGACCTCAAGACCCTGCTGGGCTGGGACCTGCGCGGTGACGGGGCGAAGATGATCCTGTACTTCATCAACGCCGGCCTGCTGTTTGGCTGCATTTTCATCGGCCGCTTCATCCTCGCCTCGAAGCTTGGCCGGCTGTTGATGGCCATGCGCGACAAGGAAGAGCGCGTGCGGTTTTCCGGGTATGACGTGGCCAGCTTCAAGATTTTCGTGTTCTGCGTGGCGGCGGCGTTCTCGGCGATTGGCGGCGCGATGTTTGCCTTGCAGGTGGGCTTTATGTCGCCGTCGTTCGTGGGCATCGTGCCGTCGATCGAAATGGTGATTTTTGCCGCGGTCGGCGGGCGCATGTCGCTGCTGGGGGCGGTGTACGGCGCGTTGCTGGTGAACTACGGCAAGACCTACTTTTCCGAATCCTTCCCCGAACTGTGGCTGTACCTGATGGGCGGGCTGTTTATCGCCGTGGTCATGTACTTCCCCAACGGCCTGGCCGGGCTGTGGGACAGCCATGGTCGCCAGGCCTTGGCCAGACTGCTGCGCCGCCCACCGGTGGTAAACGTCGAACCGGCGAAGATCAAGCCCAAGGCTGAAGCCAAGATCCTGGAGACACAGCCATGACCGCCGTCGGTTTTGAAATGAAAAAACCGGTGTTGGCCATCGAAGGCCTCACTGTGTCATTCGACGGCTTCAAGGCCGTCGACAACCTCAACCTGTATATCGACCGCAATGAAGTGCGGGTGGTGATCGGCCCCAACGGCGCCGGCAAAACCACGGTACTGGACCTGATCTGCGGCAAGACCCGCGCCACCAGCGGCAGCATCCAGTTCGACGGCCAGGAACTGACCAAAATGCGCGAATACAACATTGTGCGTGCGGGCGTGGGGCGCAAGTTCCAGAACCCGTCGATCTACGAAAACCTGACGGTGTTTGAAAACCTTGAAATGTCGTATCCGGCCGGGCGCAAGGTGTGGGGCGCGCTGTTTTTCAAGCGCAACGCCCAGGTGATCGCGCGGGTCGAGGAAGTGGCCCGGGAAATCTTCCTCGGCGACTTGTTGCAACAGCAGGCCGACCTGCTGTCCCACGGGCAAAAACAGTGGCTGGAGATCGGCATGCTGCTGATGCAAGACCCCGAATTGTTGATGCTCGACGAGCCGGTGGCCGGCATGAGCGTCAACGAGCGGGCGCAAACCGCCGAGTTGCTCAAGCGCATCAGCCAGGGCCGCTCTGTGCTGGTGATCGAGCACGACATGGAGTTCGTCAAAAGCATCGCCCACAAGGTCACGGTGCTGCACCAGGGCAAAGTGCTGGCCGAGGGCAGCATGGAGTCGGTGCAGAGCAATCCGAAAGTCATTGAAGTGTATTTGGGCCACTGAGGAGTCGGGCATGTTCAAGATCGACAAACTGTCGTGCGGGTACGGGCAGAGCCAGATTCTTCACGACCTGGAGCTGAACGTGGCCAAGCGTGAGATCGTCGCGGTGATGGGGCGTAACGGGATGGGCAAGACCACGTTGTTCAAGAGCCTGATGGGTATTCTGCCGCAGTGGCAGGGGCAGGTGAGTGTGGATGGGCATGATGTGTCGAAGCTTGAAACCCATGAGCGGGTGGAGCGGGGGATTGCCTATGTGCCCCAGGGGCGGATGATTTTTCCCAGCATGAGTGTGTTGGAGAATATTCAGACCGGGTTGCCGGCTTCGGCTCGGGGCAGGGTGCCTGAGGATTTGTATGCGTTGTTTCCGGTGCTGTATGACATGCGTTCGCGCAAGGGTGGGAATTTGTCTGGGGGGCAGCAACAGCAGTTGGCGATTGCCCGGGCGTTGGCGACCAATCCGAAGGTGTTGTTGCTGGATGAGCCGACTGAGGGGATCCAGCCTTCGATCATCAAGGACATTGCTCGTACGCTTAAGGAGATTCGCAATTTGCGGGATTTGACGATTGTTGTTTCTGAGCAGGTGTTGTCGTTTACGTTGGAAATTGCTGATCGGTTTTTGGTGATTGAGAAGGGGAGGTTTGTGATTGAGGAAACCCGGGATCGGGTGGATGAGGCGACTATCAGTCGGTATTTGTCGGTGTGATTTGGCGGGGTGCATATCCGTTATTTGGGTAACGGCTGCTTATGGTTTCGCTCTTACAGCGACTCACTTTGGAAAAGCCCCAAAGTAAGCAAAGGGCTCTGCCCCGCCTGTCGGCGCCTCGCTGTGGCTCGGCGTTCCCTCACTCCGGCGCTGCTCCGCGGGCCGCCGCGATGGGCCATCCTTGGCCCAGCGCGGCTAAACCGGCGTCCTGCCGGTTTACCCGCTCCGCACCACCTGCGTTCGGCCTCGGGCTTATTGGGGCAGTCAGAGCCAGATCAAAATCAAAAGCAAGAGCACAGCGGCCTACAGGCCGGCTTGAGTGGTAGAAGCCAGAGCAAAAGCCAAGGCGAAAGCAGAGCTGCTTTTCTGTAGGAGCCGGCTTGCCGGCGAAAAACCTGAGAGCGCCGCGTTGAATCAGTATGCCCGCGTCATCGTTAGCGACCATCGCCGGCAAGCCAGCTCCTACAGGGGACCGTGCCCGCTTTAGATTTTGATTTTGATTTTGCCTTTGCTTCACACCACTCAAGCCGGCCTGTAGGCCGCTGTGCTGTTGATCTGCTTTTGATCTTGATCTTAGGCGCCCCGTTAAACCACGCTGGCCGAACGCAGGTGGTACGGAGCGGGTAAACCGGCAGGACGCCGGTTTAGCCGCGACGGGGCAGGGACGCCCCGTCGCGGCGGCCCGCGGAGTAATGCCGGAGTGCGGGCACACCGAGCCTGAGCGAGGTGCCGAGTGGTGGGGCAAGAGCCTTTTGGTTACTTTTGGGCTCCTTTCAAAAGTGACCCGCTGTAAGAGCGGAACCGATATCAGCCATCACCCAAATAACGGATACACACACAGCCCGTCACAGCACCAGCCGAACCTCGGCACACAACCCTCCGCCATCCCGATTGCTCAGGGTCAACTCCCCGCCAATCGCCACAGCCAGTTGCTGGGCGATCGCCAGCCCCAGCCCGGTGCCCCCCGTGCCGCGATTGCGCGAGCTCTCCACCCGGTAAAACGGCTGCATCACCTGCACCAGTTCATCCTCGGCAATCCCCGGGCCCCGATCCAGTACTTTGATCGACAGCTCCCCGGACGACGTCGAACCCACCTCCATCTGCGCCGCCCCGGCAAATTTCAGTGCGTTGTCCACCAGGTTCACCAACACCCGGCGCAACGCATGGGGCCGGGTATCCAGCACCACTGCGCTTTTGCCGGTCAGGCTGACTTGCTTGTTCATGTCCTGGTAATCAAACACCAGGCTGTCGAGAAACGCGTCGAGGTTGATCCGGTGGCTGGCTTCGGTCGCGCCATGCACGCTGCGGGCATAGGCCACGCCTTCGCGCACCAGGTGCTCCATTTCCCCCAGGTCGCTCCAGAGCTTTTCCCGGTCTACCGAGTCTTCCATGAACTCGGCACGCAATTTCATGCGGGTGATCGGCGTCTGCAAGTCGTGGGAGATCGCCGCCAGAATCTGCATGCGCTCCTTGAGGTACTCGGCAATCCGTTTTTGCATTTCGTTGAACGCCGCCGCCGCATGCGCCACTTCGGTGGGGCCGGTTTCGTCCAGTGGCGTAGGGTGCGCATTCGGGTCAAGGGTTTCCACCGCCCGTGCCAGGCGTGTCAGCGGGCGGATGGCGATGCGCACGGCGATCCAGGTGCAGACCAACAGCACCAGCAACTGCAGCACCAGCACCACCGGCAACCAGAAGGCAAACGGGATCGGCTTGGGGTAGACGTCAATGGTGACCGGGCTGCCATCGGCCAGGGTCAGGTGCGCCTGGAAGTGTTTTTGCAGGCCCGGGATGTCGCGAAAGGTCAGCGGGTAATGCTCGCCCAACGCATCGGAAATCGAGGTCGCGGCCATGGGCACGTCGTCGCTGGCCATCGGCTCGCCGGGTTCGCCGGCATTCAGCAGGTAGCGGTAGGCGTTGCGGTCGAGGCGCGGCAGCCAACTGGCGCGCTCGGCGGCGGGCAGGCGGTCGAGGATCGCGATGGACGTGGATACGTCGTTCTCCAGGTTGCCCAGCATCACGCTGCGGGCGCTCATGTAGCGCTCATAGAACTGCGCGCTGAACGACAGGGCGTTGGCGCACAGCAGGCTGACGATGAAAATCACCGACAGTTGCGCCGCCAGGGTGCGCGGCCAGCGAAACGAAAGGGTCATGCCGAGTCCCCGAGGATTTCCACCGCCAGGGAGAACACATAGCCTTCGCTGCGCACGGTCTTGATGTAGGCCGGCTCGCGGGCGTCATCCAGCAGGCGCTGGCGCAAACGGCTGACCAGCAGGTCGATGGAACGGTCGAACAGGTCCGCGTCCCGGCCCTGGGTCAGGTTCAGCAACTGGTCGCGGTTGAGCACCCGTTGCGGGTGGTCGAGAAACACTCGCAGCAGGCGGTATTCGGCGCCGCTCAAGGCCACCAGGGTGTCGTCTTCGTCCAGCAGATGGCGGGCGGTGGTGTCCAGGCGCCAACGGCCAAAGCGGATCAGCCGGCCGCTTTCCGTCACCACCAGGTTCGGCGGCAGCATCCGGGTGCGCCGCAGCACGGCGTTGATGCGGGCCAGCAGTTCACGGGCAGCGAAGGGCTTGACCAGAGTAGTCGTCGGCGCCCATTTCGAGGCCGATGATGCGGTCGGTTTCGTCGTTGCGCGCGGTGAGCATCAGGATCGGCGTGGCCTTGTGCTTGCCCACCCGCAGTTCGCGGCACAGCTGCAAGCCGTCGTCGCCGGGCATCATGATGTCCAGCACGATCAGGTCCACGGGCGTGGTGTCCAGGAAGCTGCGCATCTGCCGGCCGTCAGCCACCACGGTGGTACGCAGGCCGTTCTTTTTCAGGTAGTTGCCCACCAGTTCGCGGATCTCCCGATCGTCATCGACAATCAGAATGTGATCGACGTGATCCATGCTGCCTTCCTCGTTGAATAGTCATTGATGCGCAGTCTAGCCACTGCCGGCGGGCTTGCCTTGTGCCCTTTGTATTGCAGTGTATCTGGCGGTGACGAGATACACGTCGACGCAAAAATCCGGGCTTGGCCGACACAATCCGGATACCTCGCAAGGTTCAAATGAGCCCATCGAGGTAATCCGCCTCGGCTCACTTGAACCCCCGGGGAACCGCCCATGAATCTCAAAGCTACCTATGCCGCCTGCCTGTTTGCCGCACTCACTGGCCTGAGCGTTGCCGCCCATGCCGAAACCACCGCCAGCCAGCCGGACATCCACCAGGTGGTGTCGATCTCCGAAGAGGCCGGCGGCGCCCTGTGCGGCATCGTCAACTCGCACCTGACCTACCTCGATTCCGAGGGCCAGCGCCACGTACTCGACTACCGAAAATTTGCCAGCAACTGCCTTGAAGGCAGCTGAGGAGACCGGCCATGAACCCACTCAACAGCTTTCTCAGCGCCCTGGCGTTTTCCATGGCGGGTGTGGCGGCGGATGTGAATGCCGCCACCGCCAAAAAACTCACCGGCAGTGAAACCTGCTTCCAGAATACGCCGCTGGCGCAAAACGGCGCGGGTCGCAAACGCGACGAAACACCCCCGGCCACGAGGTGACACCCATGAACTTCATCCGATACCTGCGCCGCTCAAAAGGCCTGCTCCTGTTGGCACTGGTGGTTGCCCTGGTCGGCGTGCCCAAGGCGGTCAACTACCTGATCAACAACGTCGACGCCGAAAGCTTCAGCCAATCCGAAGAGCGCATGCCGTCCCTGGACGGCGCCGTGGCGTGGCTCAACTCGCCACCGCTGACGGCCGAGGGCTTGAAGGGCAAGGTGGTGCTGGTGGATTTCTGGACCTACGACTGCGTCAACTGCCAGCGCAGCCTGCCGTATGTCAATCAGTGGGCGAAGAAGTACGCCAAGGACGGGCTGGTGGTGATCGGTGTGCACACCCCCGAAAACGCCTACGAGAAAGTCCTGGATAACGTGCGTACCCAGGTCAGGAAACTGGGCATCCAGTACCCGGTGGCCATCGACAACGATTACCGGATCTGGCGCGCCTTCGATAACCAGTACTGGCCGGCCCATTACTTCTTCGACGCTACCGGCAAAGTGCGCTACAGCCATTTCGGCGAGGGCCGCTACGACAACCAGGAGAAAGTCATCCAGGCGTTGCTGGAAGAAGCCAGGGCGGCGAACGCACCCACCTAAGCTAATGCCAAAAAGGTATTTATTGTCGGGTTTTTAGATCGTTTAGCTTCGCCACTCCACCACTATGTTCATGGAGTGAGCTACCGATGTCGCACCCGCTGGCAATCCATACCTTGCCCTTGCTGGACCTGGCGCTGCTCGACGGCACGCCGGCCCAGCGCGGGCAGTTTCTCGATGACCTGCGCCACGCGGCGCGGCATATCGGTTTTTTCTACCTCACCGGCCATGGCATTGACGCCGATTTGCTCACTCGGGTGCAGCAGCAGGCGCGGCAGTTCTTCGCCTTGCCGGAGGCCGAAAAACTCGCCGTCGGCATGATCAATTCCCCGCACTTTCGCGGCTATAACCGCGCCGCCTCGGAGATCACCCGTGGGCAGCCGGACCTGCGTGAACAGTTCGACCTCGGCGCCGAGCGCGAGCCGTTGCAACAAGGCCCGAACTCACCGGCCTGGTCGCGCCTGCAAGGCCCCAACCAATGGCCCGCTGCGTTGCCCGAGCTCAAGCCCTTGTTGCTGGCCTGGCAGCAGGCGATGACGCAGATGTCGTTGCGCCTGCTACGGGCCTTTGCCCAGGCCTTGTCGCTGCCGGAAAACGCCTTCGACCCGCTGTACGGCGACAAGCCCAACGAGCACATCAAGCTGATCCGCTACCCCGGCCGGCATGCCCGGCAAAGTCGCCAGGGCGTGGGTGCCCACAAGGATTCGGGGTTTCTCAGCTTCCTGCTGCAGGACCAGCAAGCCGGCCTGCAAGTGGAAGTGGAGGAGGGACGCTGGATCGACGCCTCGCCGCGCCCCGACACCCTGGTGGTGAACATCGGCGAATTGCTGGAACTGGCCACCAACGGCTACCTGCGCGCCACGGTGCACCGGGTCGAATCGCCGCCGTTGGGCAGCGAGCGCCTGTCCCTGGCGTTTTTCCTCGGTGCGCAACTGGACGCGGTGGTGCCGGTGTATCAGTTGCCGCCCGAGTTGCTGCGCGATGCCCACGGCCCCACCAGCGACCCGCGTAACCCGCTGCTGCGGGACGTCGGCTGGAACTACCTCAAGGGCCGCCTGCGTTCCCACCCGGATGTCGCCCAGCGTTTTTACGCCGACGCCACGATTCCCCAAGCCCTGTCCGCCTGATAAGGAACATCACCATGCTCAAGAAAACAGCCCTGGCCCTGGCCGTACTGATTGCGTCGTTCGACGCCCAGGCCGCCGAGGCCCTGCGTGTGGCGGCCGACCCGATTCCCCACGCGCAAATCCTCGAATACGTGCAGAAACTTGACCCGCAGTTGCAGCTGAAAATCATCGAGATCCCCAACGGCGTGAACTCCAACGAGCTGTTGGCTCACGGGGATGTCGACGCCAACTACTTCCAGCACCTGCCGTACCTGCACTCCCAGGAACAGGCCCTCGGCCAGAAATTTGCAGTGGCGGCCACCGTGCACATCGAGCCGCTCGGCATTTATTCCCATCGCCATACCAGCTTTGCCCAGGTGCCGGACAAAGGCACCGTGGCCGTGCCCAACAACGTCACCAACCTTAGCCGTGCGCTGTACCTGCTGCAAGCCAACGGCCTGATCACGCTCAAGCCCGGCTTCAACGACCCGGCCAAGGACCAGGCAACGCCCAAGGACATCGCCGAGAACCCCAAGCACCTGAAGATCCTCGAAATCGAATCGCCACAGATCCCTCGCGCCCTGGATGACGTCGACCTCGCCGTGATCAACGGCAACTACGCGCTGGAAGCCGGTTTGTCGCCGGCCAAGGATGCCCTTGGCCTGGAAAAAGCCCAGGGCAATCCCTACGCCAATATCCTCGTGACCACACCGAAATTGCAGGACGACCCACGGATCAAACAACTGGCCAAGGACCTGAATTCGCCGGAGGTGGCCGCGTTCATCACCGAGAAATATTCAGGCTCGGTGATTCCGGTAGCGGTCGAATGATCGTCGTCGAGCAGGTCAGCAAGACCTACGCCGACGGGCAGCCGGCGGCGCTGGACAAGGTGTCGTTGCAGATTGCCGACGGTTCGATCTTCGGGATCGTGGGACGTAGCGGGGCGGGCAAAAGTACCTTGCTGCGCTGCCTGAACCTGCTGGAGCGCCCGACCTCCGGGCGCATCCTCATGGACGGCCAGGACCTGACGCTGCTCAGCGACAAGCAGCTGCGCCAGCAACGCCAGCGCATCGGCATGATCTTCCAGGGGTTCAACCTGCTGCATTCACGCAACGTCGCCGACAACGTGGCGGTGCCCCTGGAAATTGCCGGCCAGCCCAAGGCTGAACGCATCGCCCGGGTCAAGGAGCTGCTGGAACTGGTGGGCCTGAGTGACAAGGCCCAGGCGTTTCCTTCGCAACTGTCCGGCGGGCAGAAGCAGCGCGTGGGCATCGCCCGGGCACTGGCGGCGCGCCCGGATTATTTGCTGTCGGACGAAGCCACCAGCGCCCTCGACCCGGAAACCACCGCGTCGATCCTGGAACTGCTGCGCAGCATCAATCGGCAACTGGGGGTGACCATCGTGTTGATCACCCACGAGCTGGAAGTGGTCAAGGCCATCTGCGACAGCGCGGTGTCCCTGGCCAATGGGCGCGTGGTGGAAAGCGGCAGCCTGATTCAATTGCAGGCCGATCCCGCCTCAAGCCTGGGCCGCTCACTGGCCCCCAACCTGCCAGCGGTGAGGGCGGTATGAAAACCGACTGGAACGACATCCTGCAATTGCTGCTCACGGCCACGGCTGAAACCCTGTACATGGTGCTGCTGGCGGCGGTATTCACCTTGCTGATCGGCTTACCTCTCGGCGTGCTGCTGTTTATCAGCCGTCGCGGTGGGTTGTTCCCGCTGCCGCGTCTGAATCGCGTGCTGGGGGCGGTGGTTAACCTGGGGCGCTCATTGCCTTTTGTGGTGATGCTGATTGCCTTGATTCCGCTGACCCGACTGATCGTTGGCACCACCCTGGGCAGCACTGCCGCCGTGGTGCCGATCACGATTGGCGCTTTTCCGTTCTTTGCGCGCATCGTCGAAAACGCGTTGGATGAAGTGGACAAGGGGCGCATCGAAGCCATCGTCGCCATGGGCGGGGATATTCGGCACGTGATCCTCAAGGTGCTGTTGCCGGAAGCACTGCCCGCGTTGCTCGCCGGGTTGACCCTGACCCTGGTGATGCTGATCGGTTTTTCCTCCATGGCCGGCGTGATTGGTGGCGGTGGCCTGGGCGACCTGGCGATTCGTTATGGGTACCAGCGTTTCAACAACCAGATCATGGTGGTGACGGTGATCGTGTTGGTGGTGCTGGTTCAGGGCGTGCAAAGCCTGGGGGATCGTTGCGTGAGGTCGCTGGCGCATCGTCGCTAAACGGTTATGTACTAATGAATTTTTAATATTTCTAGTTATATGTGCGACTGAGTAAAGTTCCCCTTCGTACCTTCACCTCGTCGCCGGGAAATACTCTTCATGAACCGTCCCCACGGGCATCCCACGCCGATCCTGACTTTGCCCCAAGGCGAAAAAGACCCGCTGTCGATTCGCGCCAAGGCGTTGGTCTTTGCCGACCCGCGTTCGCTGCAACTGCTTGAGTATTTGCAGCGTGTCGGCCCCAGCGAAGCGCCGGTGTTGATCAATGGCGAGACCGGCACCGGCAAGGAACTGGTGGCGCGCTACATCCACAGTGCCAGCGGTCGCACGGGTGCGTTTGTGCCGGTGAACTGCGGGGCCATCAGTGAGAACCTCGCCGAGAGCGAGTTTTTCGGGCATGAGGCCGGTTCGTTTTCCGGGGCCTCGGGGCGGCGGATCGGCTGGTTTGAAGAGGCCGACGGGGGCACGTTATTTCTCGACGAAATCGGTGACTTGCCGCTGCCCTTGCAGGTGAAACTGCTGCGGGTGTTGCAGGAGCAGGAAGTGGTGCGGGTGGGGTCGCGCAAGCCGATCAAGATCAATATCCGCCTGGTAACCGCCACCAACATCGACCTGGAGCAGGCGGTGGAGGCGGGTAACTTCCGTCTCGATTTGTTCTATCGCATCAACGTTGCGCCGGTGCAGGTGTTGCCGTTGCGTGAGCGGCCGCTGGATATTCTGCCACTGGTTGAGCACTTTCGTCGGCTCTACAGTGCCAAGTTGAAAATCGCCGAGCCGATGTTGTCGGAGTCGGCGACTCAGGCGCTGCTGGATTATCCGTGGCCGGGGAATATTCGTGAGCTGGAGAATGTGGTGCACCTGGCGCTTTTGGTGGCTGGGGATAAGCCGATCATGCCCTCGCACCTGAAGTTTTCTGCGGGGTTGAGTGCGATGCATGCCAGCGTTAACAGCGGGGCGCCGAGGATTCCCCAGGAGGTGGTGCGTGAGCAGTTGCTGCGGTTGTTCGAGGTGCCTGGGGATTCGTTGTTGCACGATATTGAGGATTTGATCGTGCGGGAGGCGTTTGGGTTTTGTGGGTTTAATCAGTTGCGTACGGCGGAGTTGTTGGGGGTTACGCGTAATGCCATGCGGACGCTTTTGGTGAATCACGGGATGCTCAAGGGGCGGGGGAAGCCCTGATTTTTTGGTGTACATATCCGTTGTTTAGGTAACGGCTGCCTATGGTTTCGCTCTTACAGCGAGTCACTTTGGAAAAGCCCCAAAGTAACCAAAGGGCTCTGCCCCGCCTGTCGGCACCTCGCCTAGGCTCGGTGTTCCCTCACTCCGGCATTGCTCCGCGGGCCGCCGCGACGGGGCGTCCCTGCCCCGTCGCGGCTAAACCGGCGTCCTGCCGGTTTACCCGCTCCTCAATCCCTGCGTTCGGCCTCGGGCTTATTGGGGCAGTCAGAGCCAGATCAAGATCAAAAGCCAAAGCACAGCGGCCTACAGGCCGGCTTGAGTGGTAGAAGCCAGATCAAAAGCGAAAACCAAATCTGAAACGGATGCAGCTCTGCTTTTCTGTAGGAGCCGGCTTGCCGGCGAAAAACCTGAGAGCGCCGCGTTGAATCAGTATGCCCGCGTCATCGTTAGCGACCATCGCCGGCAAGCCAGCTCCTACAGGGGATCGTGGCCGCTTTAGATTTTGATTTTGCCTTTGCTTCACACCACTCAAGCCGGCCTGTAGGCCGCTGTGCTGTTGATCTGCTTTTGATCTTGATCTTAGGCGCCCCGTTAAACCACGCTGGCCGAACGCAGGTAGTACGGAGCGGGTAAACCGGCAGGACGCCGGTTTAGCCGCGACGGGGCAGGGACGCCCCGTCGCGGCGGCCCGCGGAGTAGTACCGGAGTGAGGGCACACCGAGCATTAGCGAGGTGCCGAGTGGTGGGGCAAGAGCGTTTTGCTTACTTTTGCGCTTTTCAAAAGTGAGCCGCTGTAAGAGCGGAACCCATAGCAGCCGTTACCGAAGAAACGGATATGTACTCACCCCGGCCCACCTCAACACCCCGCGCCGAAGTACCTATCCTGCGCAACAGGGGCAACACCTCGGCCCCCACGTGTATCGACTCTTCCAAATGCGGAAACCCGGACAAAATAAAGCTGTCCACCCCCAGCTGGTGATACTCCTCGATCCGCTCCGCCACCCGCTCATAACTCCCCACCAGCGCGGTACCAGCCCCCACGTACCAGGCCCACCCCGGCCCAGAGGTTGGCCGAAACCTCCAACTCCCGCGCCCCACGCCCACGGCCTTTCATCAACTCGGTCTGGCGACTCTGCCCCACCGATTCGTACTTGGCCATTTGCCGTTGCGCCTGGTCAATGGCGTCCTTGGGTATCTCCTCCAACAGCCGCTCCACATGCGCCCAGGCCGCCTCGTCGGTGCGATCAGCAAAGATGTGCAAGCGCAACCCAAAGCGCAAGGTCCGCCCCTGCAACGCGGCCAACTCGCGCATCCGCACCACCCGCTCGGCAATCATCGCCGGCGGCTCACACCACATCAGGTACGTCTGCCCATGGGCCGCTCCCACCTGCTCGGCCGCCTCGGAGGCCCCGCCAAAATAGATCGCCGGCACCTCGGCCCCCGATGCCACCGGCGTGTTGATGCCGCTGCGGTAATACCGCCCCGGATGCGTCGGCTGCTTGCCAGCCCACACCGCCTGGAACACCTGCAAGAATTCGGCAGTCCGCGCATAACGCTCATCATGCTCAAGAAAATCCCCCAGCGAACGCTGCTCAAAGCGGCTGGACCCGGTCACCACATGCAGCGCCAGCCGGTTCTCGCTGAGCAATTGCAAGGTCGCCGCACGGTGAGCCGTGTAGGCGGGCAGTTCCATGCCGGGCCGCAAGGTCAGGAGGAATTTCAGCCGCCGCACTTCCTGGGCCAGCACGGCGGTGATCAGCCACGGGTCTTCGAAGCCACTGGCGGTGGGCACCATGATCCCGTCGAACCCGGCCTGTTCGGTGGCCCGTACGATCTGGCGCAGGTAGTCGAGGGTCGGCGCGCGTTCGCCTTGCTGGAACAGCCCGACCTTGGGCAGGCCACTGCTGGTGAGGTGGCGACCGTCGCCGTTGGTGGGCAGGAACCAGTCGAGCTGGATCGGTGGGCGAACCTCAGTGTTCATGGTGCAGGCGCTCCTTGCGCAAACCGTGTTGAAAAAGCAACGGCAGGATCTGTTCCCCGAAACGCAGCACTTCGCTGACCGCCGGGCCGCCTTGCAGGATGATGTGGCCCAGGCCCAGGCCGTGCAGTTCCTGCAGGCGCGTGGCGATTTGACGGGGCGTGCCCACCAGGATCAACGGTTGGCCGGGGTGCAGTTGCAGCAGGTTCGGGTGGATCTCCCACTGGCGCAACGGGTGACGGTCCCGGGGCACGGTGGCGATGCCGTGTTTGGGCAGGTCCTGGGTTGGCAGCAGCGCGGCGGCGGTTTCCCATGCCAGGTCTTCGCTGTCGCCGATGATCAGGCCAAAGGTACAGGCAAAGGCCAGGCTCGGTTGAAGCTGGCGCCAGCGCTGTATTTCCTGGGCCAGCCACTGCGGATGCCCGGGCCGTAACAGGCAGACTTGGGCGTGCCCGGCCACCAGCGCGTGGCTTTGGCTGTCGTCCAGCACCAGTGGCGGGGCGGGCAGTTCACGGCGGGCGACGCCGGCGTTTTCCAGTTGGAAGTAGCGGCCTTGATAATCCAGGCCGCCGTCATTCGGGGCCAGCAGTTGCTGGAGGATTTCCAGGTATTCGCCGATGCGCTCGCTGCGCTGGTCGCGGTTCAGCCATTCGCCAAAAGCGCTGCGCAGGCTGCCTTGTTCTCCGTCGGGCAAGTGCAGGCGCACCCGGTGGCTGCTGATGGATTGCAGGCTTTGCAGGGTGGTGGCCAGGGCGGCCGGCAGCATGACTTCCGGCGGCACGCTGACCGACAACTGTACCCGCCGGGTATGGGCGCACAGTGCCGCCGCCACACCGAGGCTGTCGGCGCACAGGGCGCCGCCGGGGATCCACAGGCCGTCGATACCGGCGTACTCCACCGCCTGGGCCAGCTGGATCCATTGCCCCGGCCGCGCCGCCCAGTCGGGGGTGCAGAGGGGCATCAACCAACTGAATTCAAGGGGCATGTACGGGCTCCATTTCGAAGGACTTGATCATCCTACTCTCGTCCTCGCCATCCGAGTGCCGGGGCGATGTCCCGGGCGATGATTTCCAGGCGCTTGAGGATCTGCGCCTGGGTCGAGCTTTCGGCCTGGACCACGGCGATCACGTAGTCAGCATAGGGCAGCAGCGACGGGTCCCGTTGCAGGCTTTCGATCACTTCGTCGGGATGGCCGTGGTGCACGTTCATCAGGCGCAGGTGTTCCTGCAGGTCCACGGCTTGGTCAATCAAGCCTTCCCGTTGCAGGCGCGGGATGTGCCGCTCGATATCCACCGCCAGTTCCGCTTGGGCGCTGGCACGGTCGGGTGCCGGGAAAATTGCGCGCACCACGCCGATACGCGGTGGCCGGTCGGTGCGGGTCCAGGCGTTCAGGTAGGCATCGGCCAAGGGTTTCTGCACCGTCAGCGGGTCGTGGGTGGCGGTGCCCAGCAGCAGGCCGTTGCCTTGGCTCGCGGTGTAGGCTGCGCCTTCGAGACTGCCATGGGAGTGCCATAAGCGGCTGCTCAAGCCGGTCGCTGGCGGTTGCAGGGTCAACGGGGTGTGGGGCGTCAGCGGCTCGCCGTCGAGTAGCTGCTGGACCTGCTGCTGGTGGTCGCTGAAGTCGACCTGGCGTTGCAGGGCGTCACGGCCAAAGGCGCTGAAGTTGTCGAGGTTGGCGCCGCCGCTGCCCAGGCCCAATTGCACTCGGCCGCCGCTCAGTGCGTCGAGCACACTGGCGTCTTCCGCCAGGCGGATGGGGTCTTCGAAGGGCAGCACGATCACCCCGGTGCCCAGCTCGATATGCCGGGTGCGCTCGGCCACCGCTGCCAGCAATACCAGCGGCGACGGCAGCCGGCCAAAGCCGTTGCTCAGGTGGTGCTGGGCAATCCAGCCACCGTCAAAACCCAGGGCTTCGGCGACTTCGAATTGTTCGATCAGGTCGCGATAGACCTGCTGTGGATCATCGCCAAAGGCGTGGCTGAGAAAGCCCAGTTTGAAGCTCATGACAGGGTTCCTTGAGGCAGGATGGGTTGCCAGCCCAGGGCCGGGGCGATCTGTTCGCGGATGATTTCCAGCGCACGAATCGCATCACGCAGCGGGGTGCTGGCGGTCTGTACTTGCAGCACCAGATGGTCGTTGGCGGTCAGGGTCGGGCCTTGCTGCAACTGCTCGATAATCTGTTCGACGGGGCCGTGCAGGATCCCGAGGCGCTTGAGGGTGGCGTCGAAGTCATCGTCGACCGGCGCCTTGTACACGCCGATGCTTTGCTGGCGCTGCACGTAGGCCTGGATGTCCTGGCGTGTGGCGGCGTCCGGGTTCGGGATCAGCGCCTGGACCCGGGCGACGCGGGGCGCAGTGCCGTTGTCGCCGGTCCAGGCGTTGCGATAGCGGTTGACCAGCTCCACCGAGGCTTCGGGCGGCAGGTGCGGGTTGGGCGCCATGATCAGGCCGTGGCCACGCTCGGCCACCAGTTCCACCCGTGACGTGGCTTCCCAGAGGCGGTGCCCGAGGCCGGCGGCCCGTGGCAGCAAGCGCGAGCCGCTGTCGGTCAGTGGCGCGTTGCCCAGGGCGTGGAGCAACTGTTGCAGGTGCTGCTCATAGTCGCGATGGCGCGCTTGCGGCTCGCGGCCGAACGCCGTAAAGGTCTCGGGATCGAAGCCCGCGCCCAGGCCCAGCTCCAGCCGGCCATTGCTCAACAAGTCCAGCACCGAGGCGTCTTCCGCCAGGCGCAGCGGCGCTTCCTGGGGCAGCACGATAATCCCGGTGCCCAGGCTGATCCGGCGGGTGCGCTGGGCGATGGCGGCAAGCAGAACCAGGGGCGAGGGCAGGCGGCCGTTCTCGCTGGCGAAGTGGTGTTGCGCCACCCAGCCACTGTCGAAGCCCAGTTCTTCAGCGACCTTGAACAATTCCAGCGTGTCGCGGTAGACCTTGGGATCGAAGCCCGGGCTGTAGACCCGGCTGAGAAACCCCAGGGAAAAACGGGAACTCATGGCTGCACCTCGCGGGCCAGTTGTTTTTGCAGCGCGGGCCCGGCATTGATTGACTCCGGCAGGCCGCTGAAGGGGCTGATGGTCAGGTAACCCTTGTTCAGCCATACCGCTTCATCCTGCTTCTGTTGCTCGGCGGTGGCGGCGGGGCTGTACTGGAAGCCAATGCCGGGTTTGCCCGGCAGCTTGAATTGCTTGAGGTCGTCGGTGTACACCGCTTCAAAGCCCACGTAGCTGCCGATGCGGGTGAGTTTCACGCCCTTGATCTGCGGGTCTTTTGGCAGGTTGATGTTCAGGCCCAGGCCCTTGGGCAAGAGCGCGCCGTCGGGTTGGCGATGCTGGTCCAGGGCGTTGACCAGCTTCGCCACCAGCAGCGCCGCGCGCTGTGGGTCGGCCTCTTTCAAATCGGTGCTGACCGCCAGCGCCGGAATGCCCGCCTGCACCGCGACACTCGCGACGTTGAACGTGCCGGAGGCGCTGTTGATCGCCCTCAGGTTATTCCCGGGGTTGGGGCCGACGATCACCAGGTCGGGATGGGGCATGACTTTTTCAGGCCCATCAGCAAGGCCATCACCGGCGTGCCGCTGATCTCGATCTGCACGTCTTTACCCGCGCACTCGGGGCTTTGGCACACGCCGTTTTCGGTGGTGCTGATGTAGTAACTGTCGGGGTAGGCCGGGTCGTCGTCATGGCCAACGCTGACTTCGCGGCCAAAGAAAAATGCGCCGCCCCGGGCGCTCTGGTCGGCTTGCGGCGCGGCAATCCGCACCGTATGCCCCTGGGCCTTGAGCTCGGTGTACAGGGCGCGAATGTTGGGGTGCTGATAGCCGTCGTCGTTGCTCAGCAAGATGTTCAGGGCGAAGGCCTTCGAGGCGACCAGGCTGCCGAGCGCCAGCATCCATGCGCTGTGCTTCATGGTTTGACTCCTTGGGTAAAGCGGTTGGCCGGGCGCGGCAGGCCGAGGTTTTCCCGCAGGGTGGTGCCTTCGTATTCGGTGCGGAACAGCCCGCGTTGTTGCAGCAGCGGAATCACCTTCTCGACGAACAGGTCGATTCCGCCCGGGAAGTACGGGAAGAACACGTTAAAGCCGTCACAGGCACGGGCTTCGAACCACTGCTCGAAGAAGTCCGCGATGTCTTCGGCGGTGCCGATCACCGGGTTGCCGGCGGTCAGGTGCAGGTACAGCTGGCGGATGCTCAGGTTCTGGCTGCGGGCCAGTTCCAGCAATTTGTCGCGACGGCTACCGCGCTGGCCTACCGGGGTTTCCGGCAGCGGGCCGTCGAGGTCGTAGCCCGACAGGTCGATGTCATCGCCCAGGGTATCGGCCAGGAAACGCAGGCCCAGCACCGGGTCGACCAGGGCCTGGAATTCTTCGAACAGCGCCTGGGCCTGTTCGCGGGTTTCGCCGATAAACGGGGTGATACCGGGCAGGATCTTGACGTGGTCGGGGTCGCGGCCAAAGGCGGCGGCGCGTTGCTTGATGTCTTGATAGAACGCCTGGGCGCCGGCCAGGTCATGGTTGACCGCAAAAATCAGCTCGGCGACGCGGGCGGCGAGGGCCTTGCCCGGCTCCGACGCACCCGCTTGTACCAGCACCGGGTGGCCCTGTGGCGGACGGGCGACATTGAGCGGGCCGCGCACGGAAAAGTGTTCGCCGCGATGGTTCAGGGTGTGCAGCTTGGCCGGGTCGAAGTACTCGCCGCTGGCCTTGTCGCGGGTGAAGGCGTCGTCGTCCCAGCTGTCCCACAGGCCCTTGACCACATCGTGGAATTCTTCGGCGCGCTGGTAGCGGTCGCCGTGGTCGATATGGATTTCGCGGCCGAAGTTCCAGGCTTCATCCGAGACCACTGAGGTCCACCAGGTTCCAGGCGGCGCGGCCCTTGGACAAGTGATCCAGGGAGGCGAATTTTCGGGCGATGTGGTACGGCTCGTTGTAGCTGGTGGTGGCGGTGGCGATCAGGCCGATGTGGGTGGTGACGGCGGCGAGAGCGGCCATCAGTGTGAGGGGTTCGAAGTGTTCGGCCCGTGCCGTTCGGCTGAGTGCATCGTGATGATGGCCCCACAGTGCGACCACGTCTGCGACGAACAAGGCGTCGAATTTGCCACGTTCGGCGGTTTGCGCGATGTGCTTGAACAGCTCGAAATCCAGGCTGGCATCCGCTTGTGCCAGCGGGTGGCGCCAGGCCGATACGTGGTGGCCGCTGTTGGCCAGGAAGGCCCCCAGCTTGAGTTGATCGGTACGTCGGGTCATGGACAGGCTCCCGGAAAAGGTCAGGCGCGGGACCGGCGAACCGGCCCCGCGGGCTGGGTCAGAAGGCGTACGTCACGCCGGTGTACCAGTAGCCACCGGTGGTGCCGTAAGGCGAAAAGGTGCCGTACGGGAAGCCGCCGGAGCTGCTCACCAGGTCGGTGCGTTTCGGGTACTTGTTGAACAGGTTGTTGGCGCCGGCATTCAGGGTCACCGCCTTGGTCAGGTGGTAGTCGATGTTCAGGTCGGTGATCCAGGTCGGTGCGAAGTTGCGGTCGTAAATCTCGGCGGTGCCGTACTCGGTGTACGAGCCGTAGCGGGTCAGGTTGAGGCTGGTTTCAACTTTGTCGTAGGTCCAGGTGGTGCCCAGCAGCAGTTTGGATTGCGGCAGGCCGTACTTGAGGTTGCCTTGGCGCTGACGGTCATAGCCACCGTCCGGGCCGAGGGCCTGGGCGGCCACGGCGGAGGCGTGGATCGAGTCGATCTGGGTGGTGTTCCAGTTGAACCCGGCGCTGTATTTCAGGCTGCCATAGGCACCGATGTCCTGGCGGTAGTCGCCCACCAGGTCGACGCCACGGGTGGTGGTGTCGAGGGCGTTGGTGAAGTAGGTGACTGCCTGGTTCGGGTTGAGGCCGGCGGCCGCGAGGATCGCGCTGATCTGCGGGGTGCCGCCGAGGTAGCCGGTCTGGGCGATGCGGTCCTTGATCACGATCTGGTAGGCATCCAGGGTGATGTTGGTGTTATCGGTGGGTTGCAGGGTCAGCCCGACACTGTAGTTGGTCGACTTTTCCGGCTTGAGGGTGGTCGCACCCAACGCCTTGGCCACGTCGGAATTCACCGCCACGTTGCGGTAGTCGAACAGTTGGCCGTTGACGCTGGTTTGCGAGGTGGAGCTGTAGATCTGCTGGGCCAGGGACGGCGCACGGAACCCGGTACTGAAGGTACCGCGCACGGCCAGGATCGGCGTCAGCTGGTAGCGGGTGGAGATCTTGCCGTTGGTGGTGGTGCCCGAGCCATCGTTGTAGTGCTCGTAGCGTCCGGCCAGGTCCACGTGCCATTTGTCCGTGAAGTCCTGGCCGACTTCGCCGTAGCCCGCGAGGCTGATGCGGCTTTTTCGGCCGCGTCGGCCGGGGTGGTGCCCGCACCGGAAATGGTCCCGGGTGGAATAATCGCGCCGTTGGCGCCGGTGTCGAACGGCCCGCTGGCGTAGGAGGCGAGGTCACCCTTGCCGATCTTGTAGTCTTCGTAGCGCTGTTCCAGGCCCCAGGAAATCTGCGTCGGCTTGTACAGGCCGAGGTCGAAGGCGCGGGTCAGGTCGAGGTTGTTGGTCCACTGGCTGAAGGTTTTCACGCCGGTGTCTACCGAGGTCGGCGAGGTCGGGCCGTAGCTCAGGTTATAGGTGTCGGTGAGGGTGGCCCGGGCATGGTCCTGGCCATAGGTGCTCGACAGGTCGTAGTCCCAGCCAGCCGCCTGGCCCTTGCCGCCGAACGCCACCTGGAAGTCGTCTTCGATGAAACGCAGGTTGTCTTCGATACCTTCCGGGTACGGCGTCTGGATGCCGTTGAAACTGCCCGGCTGGTGGAAGGCCAGGGGTTTTTCCGAGTTGCGGTGTGTGTAGGTCGAGAACGAGTACAGGGTCAGCGCGTCAGCGACCGGCAGTTCGGCGTTGTAGCCCAGGCTGAAGTTCTTCGCCTCGGGCAGGCCGGTGCCGTAGTAGGTGTGGCGTTGGCTGGTGTTGCCGGCACTGTCGGTGTAGGGCGCAGCGTCGGAACGGTCCGAGACGTTCTGTTTTTTCACGTCCAGGGCGAGGTTGATGAAACCGTCGTTGGGCAGGGCCAGGCCGACGTTGCCGGTCTGGCGCACGGTTTCGCCGTCGCCGTTTTCATAGTTCTGGCCGTAGGTGGTGGACAAGCTGCCGCCATGGTCGGTCTGCTTGAGCACGATGTTGATCACGCCGCCGATGGCGTCCGAGCCATATTGCGCCGAGGCCCCGTCACGCAGGACTTCGATGTGATCCACCAGGGCGGTGGGGATCATGTCCAGGTCCACCGGTTGTGAGCCGGAGTTGAGGGAGGTGGCGTTGTTCAACAGCGCGCTGTTGTGGCGGCGCTTGCCGTTGACCAACACCAGCACCTGGTCACCGTTCAGGCCGCGCAGGCTGATGGGGCGCACGATCGAGGTCGAACCGAAGCCCGACGAGGCCGGCTGGTTGAGCGACGGCAGCACCTTGCTCAGGGCGCGGGTCAGGTCGCCCTGGCCGGTGGCGAGCAACTGCTTGGAGGAAATCACATCCACCGGCGCCGGGCTCTCGGCCAGGGTGCGCGCCTGGCCACGGTTGCCGATCACCACGACGGTGTCCAGCGGGTTATCGCTGGCCGGGGCATCGGCGGCGAGGGTCAGGCTGCTGTAGCTGGCGGCCTCGCACACGGCGAGGAACAACAGGGTATGGGCGAAGGCCTTGCCGGGTTGGCGGCGGCCTGCGACGCGTGATGGATTCATGATGTGCAACACTCCAGTGTGGTTAGGCGACGAGCCTTGTTCGAGGGCGGCTTGTTGAGTTCAAGCTCTGGTGGAGGCAGGAGAGCAAAGGCTGTGCCATCGCTGAAAAGTCTTGGATTACAAGGGGTTGTTGGCGGGATGGGGCGGCGGGTGGTGTTTTTCTAACAGGCGGGAGGGCAGGGTGTTGGTTTTTGTGCAGGGGATTTTTCTGCGAAGCTGCCCGCGTACGCTGGGGCGGGGAAACGCCTCCTTGGCACACCCCTTGCTCTCCCCACGCCATACCTAAACCCAAGGAAGCTTTTCTGTATGCCTAGACCCGGCCCGCGCAACGCCCTCACTGATATTCCCGGCCTGGAGGTTGGCCACGCCACGGACCTGCACGCCGACACCGGCGTCACGGTGATCCGCCCGGATGGTTTCTGGACTGCCAGTATCGACATTCGCGGTGGCGGCCCTGGCGGTCGCGAAACGGCGGCGCTGGAGCCCGAGAACATGGTCGGCCAGCTTCACGCCCTGGTGTTTGCCGGTGGCTCGGTGTTTGGCCTGGGGGCCGCCGACGCGGTGGCGGCGAAACTGTCCCAGGACCAGGTGGGGTTGCATTTGAAGCCGGGTGCACCGGCGATTCCTATCGTGCCGGCGGCGGTGTTGCATGACCTGGCCAACGGTGGCAACAAGGATTGGGGCCTGGAGCCGCCGTATCGGCGGTTGGGGTTTGAAGCGTTGGCCAATGCCGGGCCGGACTTTGAACTGGGCTCGGTCGGGGCCGGGCGTGGGGCCATGGCCGGGGTGTTGAAAGGTGGGCTGGGTACGGCGTCCCTGGAGTTGGGGGATGGCCTGGTGGTTGCCGCCTTGGTGGTGGCGAACCCGATTGGGTCGGTGTACATGCCCGATGGCGAGACGTTCTGGGCCTGGCCGTGGGAGGTGGCGGGGGAGTTTGGCGGGGCGCGGCCGGTGACACCGATGGACTGCAGTGACCCGATGCCGGAGTTGTCGCGGCTGGATTCCATGGGGCGTTTGCAAGCGGGGGCCAACACGACGTTGGTGGTGGTGGCGAGTACGGCGCGGTTGACGGTGGCGGAGTGCAAGCGGGTGGCGATCATGGCTCAGGACGGGATTGCCCGGGCGGTGCGGCCGGCGCATTTGCCGTTTGATGGGGATACGGTGTTTGCGTTGGCCTCCGGGGCGGTGGAGTTGACGGATGGGCCGCGGCGGCAGGTGGAGATTGGGCGGATTGGGTCGGCGGCGGCTGACTGCGTGGCCCGGTCGATTGCCCGGGGGTGTTTGCTGCGCGGGCTTAGGTTGGGGTGTATATCCGTTGTTTTTGTTATGGCCGCTTAGGGTTTCGCTCTTACAGCGACTCACTTTGGAAAAGCCCCAAAGTAAGCAAAGGGCTCTGCCCCGCCTGTCGGCACCTCGCCTAGGCTCGGTGTTCCCTCACTCCGGCGCTGCTCCGCGGGCCGCCGCGATGGGCCATCCTTGGCCCAGCGCGGCTAAACCGGCGTCCTGCCGGTTTACCCGCTCCGCACCACCTGCGTTCGGCCTCGGGCTTATTGGGGCAGTCAGAGCCGGATCAAAATCAAAATCTACAGCACAGCGGCCTACAGGCCGGCTTGAGTGGTAGAAGCCAGAGCAAAAGCCAAAGCGAAAACCAAATCTGAAACGGATGCAGCTCTGCTTTTCTGTGGGAGCTGGCTTGCCTGCGATGCAGACAACTCGGTCTCTCAGGTACACCGAGGCGATGCCATCGCAGGCAAGCCAGCTCCCACATTTGGACCGTGCCCGCTCTGGCTTTAGATTTTGATTTTGCCTTTGCTTCACACCACTCAAGCCGGCCTGTAGGCCGCTGTGCTGTTGATCTGCTTTTGATCTTGATCTTAGGCGCCCCGTTAAACCACGCTGGCCGAACGCAGGTAGTACGGAGCGGGTAAACCGGCAGGACGCCGGTTTAGCCGCGACGGGGCAGGGACGCCCCGTCGCGGCGGCCCGCGGAGTAGTACCGGAGAGAGGGCACACCGAGCATTAGCGAGGTGCCGAGTGGTGGGGCAAGAGCCTTTTGGTTACTTTTGGGCTCTTTTCAAAAGTGACCCGCTGTAAGAGCGGAACCATACGCGGCCGTTACCTAAATAACGGATATCCCCCCAATCCGCGCCCGCGCCCGCAGCGCCTGCTCAGGCAACCCCAAAGCCTCATACACCCCCACCAAAGCCCGATTCGTCGGCACATCCAGCCCGTCATACCGCCGGCGCAATTCCAGCGTCTGCTGCGCCCCGAGCCAATCCCCAACCCGCAACCGCGCATCCAGCTCCACCTGCGCAAACAAATCCCGCTGGGCATGACTCCCGCCAATCTCGTTCAAGCGCGGCAGCGCAATCCCCAACTGCTCCAGCGCTCGCTGAGCATCCCCCCGCGCATGGGCCAACAACCCCTCAGCCAGCGGCAACGTCACTTCCCCCCACACCGGCCGCCCATCAAGGCTGTGCCGCCGCAACGCTGCCAACAACTGATCCGCCTCTGGCTTGCCGGCCCGGGCCAGCCCATACAGATATTGCACACTCAAAAACGGCTGCACCGCATCCCCGACCCGGCGCTGCAGGTAAGGCGCCAACGCCTGCCAGCGCTCACCTACATCAATCCCGGCCAACTCCAGCCGCGCCAGCAACGACACCGCGCCCACCTGGTCCTGGGAGTACTCCGGCAAGATCCCCCACACATGCCGGTCATAAATCTCCAGCACCCGCTGATCCTTGCCACGCGCCAGATAAAACAACGCCAGGTGCCACCAATTGTGGGTGTACATAAACGAGTTCAACCCGTCCCAGTGGTGTTTCACCTGCTCCAGAAACCCGATGCCTTCCTCGATGCGCCCCTGGGTCAGCATCACATGGGCCAGCGCGTGATGAGCCCACGGCTCGGACGCCTGCAAACGCAAGGCCTCCCGTGTGCTGGCTTCGGCTTCTTCCAGCAAATGACACTGCTCATAAGCAAACGCCAGCAACCCGTGACTGTGGGCGATGTCCGGCGCACCCGCCGTGGCCTTCACCCCGATCCGCAGCAGCGCCGGCCAATTGCCCCGGTTGAACTCCAGGTACTGGTTGAGCTTGGCGGCAAACAGGTCCCGGGGATAAAGGTCCAGCAGGTGTTCACTGAGGCGTAGCACCTCGTCCAGCTCATCGTTGATCCAGGCCTGCAACAGCTTCAGATACAGCTGCGCCCGGGGATGCCGAGCATTCACCGCCGCCGCCCGCTGGCGGTATTTCTCGGCCAGCGCAGGGCCTTCGGGCGACTCGATAAACATCAGCAGCAATCCGGCAAACCCGTTGGCCAGGGCTGAATCAGGGTCGGCATCGGCCGCTGCCAGAATGCCCTCGGCGCGGGGCTGATAGCCGAGGAAGCCGCCGATGAAATCATCCAGGCCCTGGCGGGTGGCGGGGTTGAGGGTGTCGATGGGGTTGCCCAGGTAATCCAGTGACATGCGCTTCAAACTCAGTGGTTCAGATGCCGTAACAAGGGCAAACCTTGTGCCAGCCGGCATAGCCTCGTGTTTGCTGCAAATGGGCCACAAGCCGCTGTTGCTTTTTCCACACTCGCCCCTGCCACTGTGGTTTTTTCATCACTGCCATGGCCCATGACGCCCGCAAACGCGGCCCGTCGTGCCATGGCACAGCCCTTGCTAAATCCCTGACAAAACCTTAGTCAAGGAGTCTCCATGCGCCCTTTATCTTTTCGCCGCGTCCTCTCATACCTGGGACTTGGCGCCGTGCTGCTGGCCGGCACCGCTCAGGCGCAACCCCATGACGGCGGCGTGCTGAACCTGGTGGCCCAACCCGAACCGCCGTCGCTGATGCACGGTGTGGTCAGCCACGTGTCCACCCAGTACGTCAGCGGCAAGATCCTCCAGGGCCTGCTGACTTTTGACACTGACCTTAAGCCCAAGCCGGTATTGGCCAAGGCCTGGACTGTTTCCCCCGATGGCCTGACCTACACCTTCGATTTGCAGGACAACGTGCGCTGGCATGACGGCCATGCCTTCACCGCCGATGACGTGGTGTTCAGCTTCCAGACCTTCTACCCCGAAGTGGACAAGCGCCTGGGCGGCGTCTTCACCGAGTACGTCGACAGCATCACCGCCAAGGGCCCGCTGCAAGTGGTCTTCCAGCTCAAGAAACCCTTTGCGCCGCTGCTCTCGGCCCTGGGCAGCGGGCTGCGGCCTGTGGTGCCCAAGCACCTCTACGAGAACACCGACTTTCGCAACAACCCCTACAACCTCAAGCCCGTCGGCACTGGCCCGTTCGTGTTTGTGGAATGGAAGCGCGGCGCCTATATCAAGCTGGCCAAGAACCCCGACTACTGGAAAAAGGGCCTGCCCCACCTGGACGGCATCATCTTCCACGTGATCCCGGACGGCTCGTCCCGCGCGGCCGCCTTCGAGCGCAACGACGTGCAAGTGCTGCGCAGCGGTGATGCCGATTATTCCGACCTCAAGCGCCTGACCGCCTTGCCGGACGTGCAGTCCTCGGAAAAAGGCTGGGAGCTGTACTCCGGCCTGGCCTTCCTGCAGATCAACACGCGCAAGCCGCCGCTGAACAACCCCAAGGTGCGCCAGGCGATTCTGTACGCACTGAACCGCCAGTTCATCGTCGACAACATCTTCTTCGGCTCGGGCAAGGTTGCCCCCGGCCAGTTCGTGTCCACTTCGCCGTACCACGACCCGCAATTGCCGCAGTACACCTATGACGTGAAAAAGGCCAAGGCGCTGATTGCCGAGTCCGGTGTGGACGTGGGCGCGGTGCGCATTCGCCTGCTGAACGGCGAGAAGGGCGGCGCCTGGGAGCGCCTGGCCGAATACACCAAGCAAGCCCTGCAACCCCTGGGTTTCAAGGTGCAAGTGGTGACGTCTGATGCGGCCACCTGGTTCCAGCGCGTCAGCGACTGGGATTTCGACCTGACCTACAACTTCATCTTCCAGATCGGCGACCCGTACCTGACCAACGCCTACCTGTACCGCTCCGACTACATCCTCAAGACTTCGCCGTTTGCCAACGTCAGCGGCTACAACAGCCCCGAGGCCGATGCGCTGTGGACCAAGGTGGCCAACACCCCGGAAGGCCCGGAGCGCACCCAGCTCTATAGCCAGCTGGAGAACGTGCTGAACACCGACCTGCCGATCGCGCCGATCTTCGAAATGCGCTACCCGACCCTGTTCCACAAAGAGGTGAAGAACCTGCTGCAGACCGCCACCAGCCTTAACGAAGACTACGAAAGCGTCTACCTCGACGCGCCCGCGCCATGAACGGGCTGCTGTATGTCAGCGGCCGCCTGCTCAAGGCACTGTTGATGATTGTGGCGGTGCTGGTGCTGGGCTTTCTGCTGATCCGCCTGGCGCCGGGTGACCCGGCGCTGCTGTTGGCCGGCGAGGCGGGGGTGGATGATGTGCAGTTCATCGAACACCTGCGCCAGACCATGGGCCTGGACAAGCCGTTGCTCCAGCAGTTGCTGATCTACCTGGGCAACATCGCCCATCTGGACCTGGGCTATTCCTATCGCAACCAGACCTCGGTGTGGTCGCTGATTGCCGAGCGTTTGCCGGCGACCTTGGCCCTGATGGGGTCGGCATTCTTGCTGTCGTCGGTGCTCGGCGTCACCCTCGGCACCTTGGCCGCGCGGGCCCGGCAGAAGCGTCACTGGCTGGACGGTGTGATCTCCCACGGCGCGTTGCTGCTGTATGCGATGCCGCCATTCTGGCTGGCGATGCTGTTGATCCTGCTGTTTTCCGTCAGCCTGGATTGGCTGCCGGCGTTCGGCATGGAAACGGTGGCGCAGGATTTCTCCCTGGTGGACCGGCTCAAGCACCTGCTGCTGCCGTGCGTGTCGTTGAGCGTGCTGTTTCTCGCCTTGTACATCCACCTGACCCGCGCCGCCGTGCTCGACGCGCTCGGCCAGGAATACGTGCGCACCGCCCATGCCAAGGGCCTGCATCCACGGCGGATTCTCTACGTGCACGTATTGCGCAATGCGCTGTTGCCGGTGGTGACTTTTGCCGGTTTGCAATTGGGCCAACTGGCCAGCGGCGCGTTGCTGGTGGAGGTGGTGTATTCCTGGCCGGGGATTGGCCGCTTGATGTATGACTCATTGGCCCAGCGTGACTACGGCGTATTGATGGGCGGTTTTCTGGTGATCTCGATCCTGGTGGTGGGTTTTAACGTGTTGACCGATGTGATCTGTCGTTTTCTCGACCCGCGTATCGGTGCAGGAGTGCAAGGCTGATGCTGGTTCTTCGACGTTTTGTACGCCAGCCGTCAGCGCTGATTGGCGCGCTGTTTTTGCTGTTGTTGACGGTGTTGGCGATCGCTGCACCCTGGCTTACCAGCAGCTCGCCGTGGGAGATGAACAGCCAGCCGATGCTCACGCCATTCCACGACGCTGCCCATTGGCTGGGCAGTGACCTGCTCGGTCGCGACCTCGCCAGTGGCCTGCTGTACGGCGCGCGAGTGTCCCTGGCGGTGGGTGCCCTGGCCAGCCTGGCTACCCTGGTGGTCGGCCTGCTGGTGGGCGCCGTTGCCGGTTATTTTGGTGGTTGGGTCGACGGCGTGCTGATGCGTGTTGCCGAGTTCTTCCAGATCATTCCGCAACTGGTACTGGCGGTGATCCTGGTGGCGATTCTTGAGCCGTCCTTGTTCTCCATTGTGCTGGCAATCGCCCTGGTGGCCTGGCCCGCAGTGGCGCGTTTGGTCCGCAGCGAGTTCCTGACCCTGCGCCAGCGCGAATTCGTGCAGGCCGCGCGGGTGCTGGGGCAGTCACCGCTGGGGATCATCGCCCAGCAGATTTTGCCCAACGCCCTGGCACCGTTGTTGGTGACCATGACGTTTGTCATGGCCACGGCGATCCTCACCGAAGCGGCCCTGGCGTTTCTCGGCTTGAGCGACCCGGAAGCCATGAGCTGGGGTTACATGATCAATGCCTCCCGTGGCTTGCTGCGGGATGCCTGGTGGATGAGTTTCCTGCCGGGGCTGGCGATTGTGCTGTGTGTGCTGGCGGTCAATCGGGTGGGTGAAGGCTTGCGTGTGGCCTTTGAGCCAGGGAGGTCGCTATGACGTTATTGAGTGTTGAGCATCTGCGTATCGCCTTGCCGGCCGGTGCAGACCGCAGCCATGCGCTGTACGACCTGTCGCTGCAATTGGACCGTGGTGAATGCCTGTGTGTGGTGGGTGAATCCGGCTCGGGCAAGTCGATGCTGGCCAAGGCGTTGTTGCGCCAGTTGCCGGACCCGCTGACGGTGGAAAGCGGACGCCTGGTGTTCCGGGATCAAGACCTGGCTGAACGCAGTGAAGAGGCCATGCGTCAACTGCGCGGTCGGGATATCAGCATGGTGTTCCAGGAGCCCATGAGCGCCCTCAACCCACTGTTGCGGGTGGGCGAACAGATCGATGAAACCCTGCGCGCCCATGGCGTGGCAGCGGCACGCGTGCGGCGTCAGCGGGTGGTGGATTTGCTCGGTTATGTCGGCTTGCCCGACCCTGAGCGGCTGCGCCTGGCGTATCCGTTTGAACTGTCCGGCGGGCAGCGTCAGCGGGTGGTGATCGCCATGGCGCTGGCGTTTGATCCGGCATTGTTGATTGCCGATGAGCCCACCTCGGCGCTGGACGTGACCACTCAGGCGCAAATCCTCGACCTGCTGCGCAAGATCCAGCAGGACAAGGGCATGGCGCTGTTGTTTATCACCCACGACTTTGCCGTGGTCGAAGCGATTGCCGACCGGGTGCTGGTGCTGGAAAAAGGCCGGGTGGTGGAGCAGGGCACGGCGCCGGCGGTATTGCGTGTGCCCCGGGAAAACTACACCCGGCAATTGTTGGCGGCGGTGTCGGCGCAACCGCTGGTGCCGCGTGCGCCGGTCGCCGGTCCGGTGGTGTTGAAGGCCGAGGCATTGGGCAAGGTTTTCAGCAGTCGTAGCGGTTGGTGGGGGCGGCGTACCACCCAGGCGCTGGACGCGGTTCAGCTGCAATTGCGTGAAGGCGAGACGTTGGGGATTGTGGGGGAGTCGGGCTCGGGCAAGTCGACCCTGGGCCGGTGCCTGGTGCGTTTGTTGCGCGCCGACAGCGGGCGGATCGAGTGGTTGGGGCGCGAGGTGGCGGGGCTGTCTGAAGGGCGGCTGCGGCCATTGCGCCGTGAGGTGCAGATGATTTTCCAGGACCCGTTTGCGTCGCTCAATCCGCGGCAGACGGTGGGGCAGATCGTTATGACCGGGCCTTTGGTGCAAGGGGTTTCCCGGGTTGATGCTGAACGGCGAGCGCGTGAGTTACTGGAATTAGTGGGGTTGCCGGCAGCGGCGTTTGAGCGGTTTCCCCATGAGTTTTCGGGGGCAGCGCCAGCGGATCGGGATTGCCCGGGCGTTGGCGGTGGAGCCCAAGGTGTTGATTGCCGATGAGTGTGTGTCGGCGCTGGATGCGCTGGTTCAGGTGCAGATTCTGGAGTTGCTGGAGTCGTTGCAGCGGCGGTTGAAGTTGAGCATTGTGTTTATTACCCATGATCTGCGGGTGGCTGCGCGGTTGTGTGACCGGATTGCGGTGATGCACCGGGGGAGGGTGGTGGAGCAGGGGGAGACGGGGGCGCTGTTTGCGGATGCGCGGCATCCTTATACGCGGGAGTTGTTGATGGCTGAGGCGATCTGACTTGGGTTGCTGGGATGGGGGCATATCCGTTATTTAGGTAACGGCTACTTAGGGTTTCGCTCTTACAGCGACTCACTTTGGAAAAGCCCCAAAGTAAGCAAAGGGCTCTGCCCCGCCTGTCGGCACCTCGCTAAGGCTCGGTGTTCCCTCACTCCGGCGCTGCTCCGCGGGCCGCCGCGATGGGCCATCCTTGGCCCAGCGCGGCTAAACCGGCGTCCTGCCGGTTTACCCGCTCCGCACCCCCTGCGTTCGGCCTCGGGCTTATTGGGGCAGTCAGATCAAGATCAAAAGCCAAAGCACAGCGGCCTACAGGCCGGCTTGAGTGGTAGAAGCCAGATCAAAAGCCAAAGCGAAAACCAAATCTGAAACTGCTGCGGCTCTGCTTTTCTGTGGGAGCTGGCTTGCCTGCGATGCAGACAACTCGGTTTTTCAGATGCACCCAGTTGATGCCATCGCAGGCAAGCCAGCTCCTACAGGGGGACTGTGTCCGCTTTAGATTTTGATTTTGCTTCACACCACTCAAGCCGGCCGGTAGGCCGCTGTGCTGTTGATCTGCTTTTGATCTTGATCTTAGGCGCCCCGTTAAACCACGCTGGCCGAACGCAGGTAGTACGGAGCGGGTAAACCGGCAGGACGCCGGTTTAGCCGCGACGGGGCAGGGACGCCCCGTCGCGGCGGCCCGCGTAGTAATGCCGGAGTGAGGGCACACCGAGCCTAGGCGAGGTGCCGAGTGGTGGGGCAAGAGCGTTTTGCTTACTTTTGCGCTGTTCAAAAGTGAGCCGCTGTAAGAGCGGAACCCATAGCGGCCATAACCGAAGAAACGGATATGCCCCCAATCCAAGCCACCGAGGAATCATAAACCCCATGACCACCACGTTCGATGACCTGCCACTGATCCGTGGCCAACAACTGGAAATCCGCCCCAACCGCCACCTGAGTCTCACCCATCACGTAGGCACCACCCAACCCGACACGGTGGTGTTCTTCTGCCACGGCGCCGGCGGCAACAAGGACCAATGGCGCCATCAATGGCAAGCCCTGAAAACAGAGGGCTACAGCCTGGTCGCCTGGGACCTGCTAGGCCACGGCACCAGCGCAAAACCCCGCAACCCCGAGGCCTACGCCTGGCCTGAGCTGGTCGCCGACTATCTGGAAATCCTCAAACGCTACGCCGGCTCCCGCAACCTGATCATCGCCCATTCCTTCGGCACCGGCCTGACCCTCAGCACCTTGCTGGCCAAACCCGTGATCCCCATCGAATCCGCATTATTGTTGGGCACCCAACTGAACCGCCCCGGCAGAAGCGGTGGCCTGATGCGCCTGCCCGCCTGGATCCTGGAATGGCTGCGCCCACTGCTGGCCAAAGGTTTCCGCCAGGCCGCATGGAGCGCCAAGGCCGACCCCGCCCTGGTCGCCTACGAAGAAAAGCTCACCCAGCGCAACCCGCTCTACATGTTCAAGGCCCTGATGAAAAACGCCCAATGGCCAGACGCCAACGCACTGCTTACCCTGACTTTGCCGGTGAGCGTACAGGCCGGTGACAGTGACGGCCTGACCCCGGCCAGCGGCGGTGAAGCATTGGCCCGGCATCTACCCCATGCCACGTTCCATTTGCTGCCCGACTGCGGCCACCAACTGATGCTGGAAAAACCCGACGACGTACTGGCCGCGTTTCACCGATTAAACGCCAAGACCCCGATCACGGCGCTGTCGGAATAAACGCCACGCTGCCACCGTCGCGCTTGTGAAACAACCGCTCGCCATTGTCCGGCTGGGTACTGATCACCTGATGATCGCTGCCCAGGTAGGCCAGCGGCGCCGGCGCGTCCTTGGTGTACTGCGCGACAATAATCGTGCGCTGCGGGTCGAAGTGCCGGCCGCTGGTTTTGTCCAGCCACGCCATGAACGCTGCACTGTCACCCTCGCGCGGGAAGTCCTGGGTTTCAGCCACGTAGTAGAACGGCGCACCGTGGTTTTGCAGGTACATCGGCACCTTGTTGTCGACTTCCACCATCACCATCTGCCACTCATTCCACGGCGCGCTTTTCACCGCCTCGGCCTGCACGTCGTCGGCAAAACGGGTCACGCCGCCGTTGCCATTGGTCCACGGATACACCAACCCGAGCACCATCAGCATCACCCCGGCGGCAATGCCGAACCCACGGTACCAGCCGCGCCCGACCGTGCCTTTGCGGGCGATACGCTCACTGACCCACCAGGCCGCCAGTAATTGCGCGAACGGTACCAGCGGCAGCACGTAGTAACTGCGCCGGCTGCCACTGGCGGTGAAGAACACAAACAGCAGGCCCAGGCCCCACACCAGCCAGCGCGTATGGGGCGGGGTGTCGCGCCAGTGCCGTACGGCGAGCCACAGGCCGAGGATCCAGCACGGGGCCCAGGGCAGGGTGTAGGCCGGCAGGTAGATCAGGTAGGTGTAGATCGGCCCCATGTGGTCGAACGGGTCGAAGAAGCGCACCACGTTTTCCCGGAATACCAGTTCCAGGCCGCTTTCACCGTAGGTGGGCGCGCCGTAGAGATGGGACAGCACAAACGGGATCGCGTAGAACGCCCCGGCGATGATCACCGCCAGCACCAGGCGCAGGTTGAGGTGGCGCTTGTAGCGCTGTTCGCTGAGCAGGTGCGGCAGCAGTACCAGGCCCGGCAGCACGAAGCCGATCAAGCCCTTGAACAGCGACGTCACCGCCAGCAACAGGAAGAACACCGTGTAGCGCCCCAGCCGCGTGTCGTCCGGGCCGCGCCAGTACCACCAGACGGCCGCCAGCACGCCGCACACGGTCAGCACGTCTGCCGTGGCCACCCGGGCCCAGAAGATGAAGTAGAAGGTGGTCGCGAGCATCCAGCCGGCAATCAGGCCGGTGCCCTTGCGGAACAGGCGCTCGCCGATCAGGTAGACCAGCCAGATGCTCAGCCACGCGGCGATCACCGATGACAGGCGCAGCGACCACGGCCCCAGGCCGCCCATCAGGTTGGCCAGGCCGGTGATCAGCCAGTACGACGGCAGGGGTTTGTCGTAATACGGCGTGCCCTTGAGGTACGGGTCGAAGTAGTCGCCACTTTGCAGCATTTGCAGGGTGATGTTTGCCCAGCGGGTTTCCGGGCCCCACAGGTCGCGGGCGCCCAGGCCCAGCAGCAGAATCACGGCGGATACGCTCAGGAGCAGCAGCAGGGCGCCGCGTTCGGTTTTCCAGAAGTTCATGCAGCGGTTCCGATGTGGGATGAGTGTTGAATGGGTCACCCCACATTAGTGCGGCTGTGTTACGGCAATTGGGGGTAGATGATGATCTCCAGGTCACCCTTGTAATAACGCTTGCCCCCCAGCGGCAATTGCCCGGCTTCGCGCATTTCGCTGGTGCTCCTGACCCGCATCAGCACGCCCACCGAACCTTGCTGGCGCGCCTGCTTGAGCCAGGCCTGAACGCTGTCCAGGTCGACCTTGCGGTGCATCGAGTCGGCGTATTGCAGGCCGTAGCGCAACTCGCCTTCGGTGTCGTAGAACGCGACCTCGGGCCGGCGCAGGCGCCATGACAAGGCAGACGCAGAGCCCAGTTCGTTGCTCAGCAGTGCGTGGGTCTGTTGCAGTTCGTCCAGGTGCTGGAGCACAAACTGGTCAGGCATCTCGTTGTCTTCGATCAGCGCCGGCATGCCGGCCGGCAACAACGCCACCAGCAGGCCGATACCCAGCGCCGGCATTGCCCACAGCGTCAGCGGGCGAAACGATTGCAGCAGGTTGGCGAGCATCCAGCCCATCAGCACGATGAACGTCAGGGACAGGTTGAACATCTCACTGTGGCTGTTGCCGTACAGCGGCCTGGCGATTTGCAGGTAGATCAGCGTGATCATCGCCGCCAGGCCGATGCCCAGGTTGAGCAGGCCATTGAAGCGCAGCGTACGGGTGCGGGCATTGGCCAGCAGGTCGATCAACGCATGGCCCATCAGCAACGCCAGCGGCAGCAGGCACGGCATGATGTAGGTCGGCAACTTGCCGTTGCTCAGGCTGAAAAAGCCCAGGGGCAACAGCATCCACAGCGCGAGGAAGACGATGGCGGGTTGGCGCTTTTCCTTCCAGGTCTTGCACAGCGTCGCCGGCAGCAGTGCCGCCCACGGCAGGCAGGACACCACCATCAGCGGCAGGTAAAACCACCAGGGCCGCGCATGCTGGGCGTTGTCGGAGGCAAATCGGCGGATGTGCTCGTGCCAGAAAAAGAACCGCCAGTAGTCCGGCTCCTGCAGGTGGATCGTCAGGGCCCAGGGCAGGCACACCACGGCCGCCACCAGAATCGCCAGCGGGCCATAGCGCAGCAGCTCCCCGAGGCGACGCTGCCAGAGCATGTAAGGCAACGCGATCAGCACCGGCAGCAACCACGCCAGGAAGCCCTTGGTCATGAAGCCCATGCCGCAGGCCACGCCCAATAATGCCCAGCTGGCAAGTCGGGCGCGGGAAGTGGAACTGTCGAGGGCAAACCACAGCGCCGCCAGGCTCAGGTTGACCCAAAAGGTAAATTGCGGGTCCAGGTTGGAGTAACCGGCTTGCCCGGCCACCAGGCCGAAACTCATATAGAGCAGGGCGCAGGCAAAACTCTTGCGCGGGTCGTTCCACAACCGGCGGGCGATCAGGTAGGCGAGCATGACGCTCAGGCCGGTGGTCAGGGCAGAGGCGATGCGCACGCCGAACAGGTTTTCACCAAAGATCGCCTGGCCCAGCGCGATCAGCCAATAACCGGCGGCGGGCTTTTCGAAATAGCGCACGCCCATGAAATGTGGCGCCACCCAGTTGCCGCTCATGATCATTTCCTGGCTGATCTGGGCGTAGCGGGATTCGTCGGGAATCCACAGGCCGTGCAGGCCCAACGGCAACAAATAGAACATCACGAATGCCAGTAGCAATACGGGCAAAGGTTTAAGGCGGGTCATGGCTATTGCACTCTCAGGCGGTATTGACGGTGGATCAGCGCGAGCGCTGGATCAGCCATGCGCGAGGGGTGGAGGGTGGTCAGGGTCGGGTAAAAATGCGGCACAGAACGTTATTCCTTAAACAGTCTGTTAGTGGGCGCGGAATTGAATATCCATGCGCCCTAGTCAAGCTCGTTAAACGGGCGGCGTCCAATGAGTCATCGAAAGTCATCATCATGTTGTTAACTTGTGAAAAGTTAGCGAGCTAAGAATTTCTTGAATAAAAGCCCAGTTAAAACCGTAAAAGATGCCATGGTTCGGCTGTCTTTTTGCTGAACGAACTTGAATGATTAAATGTAAAGAAGTGTTCTAAAGTTGTTTGAGTGCGGCGGCCCAGTCCTTGCTGTTCATAATGCCCAGTGCCTTGAACTTGCCGTTGGGCAGAAGCTTTACAAACAACGCACTGCCGTATTCAGCGTGCGCAGCGTGTTCGAAGCCCAGCGCCTCCTCAAAGTCGCTGATGCAGGCGCTGTGGGTGACCAGCAGCAAGTTGCGATCAGGCAGCTTGTGGGGGCGCAGTTCCTCACCGATGGCAGGGCCGCAGATGGCCAGCGGGCCGGGTGACAACTCAGCCTTGCCGAACATGAACAGCGAGGTTTGGGCGGTGCGGGTGGTGGGGCTGCTCAGGACGTCGGTGTTTTCCATGCCCAGGGTCTGAAAGGCCTTGCCTACGGCCGTGGCAGACAACGAGCCGAGCGTGGTCAGGCCGTCTGCCGGGCCCAGGCAGGGGTTGGTGGAGCGGTCGCAACGTTCTTCATGGCGCACCAGCACCACCAGGTCGCCGTTGCGCCAGGCTTCCAGGGCGCCGGAAGTGAGCAGGCGATGGCCCACGCCCAGGTCCAGGGGCGAGCGTGGCCACCAGATAAACGCAGTCACCGCCAGGCTGACCATCACGATAGCCGCCACGCCAAGCCAGAGCTTGTTCAGCTGTTTTATAAATGCCCAGCGCGAGCGAGACTTGCTCAGAGTCAGGTCAACCACACTATTCACCATAGGTAACTTCCAGGCGTAATCCGGTAACTGGCGGCAGCAAGTTAGGCAGGGCGCCAAGTGAAGAGCGCTTATGCAGGAATGTGCAAAAGCGTGTCACAGGGGCGCTGTCTTTTTGCTGAACATACCGATATAAAAAATTATTCATGTGCACTAACGGGTGTTTGAAAATAACCAACCTGTTATCTGCTCATGGGCGGCAATTTAGAGTGCGGCGGGTGGCCGCCGAGTGAAATCAATGTGAAAAATTTGCAGCGGGTCATAGGGCGCTCCTTTTGCCCATGGTTGTGACATAAAAATGTGACAACCGTTATTCTCGGCCTCAATCCAGGAACCGGTGGGGAAGGGTGATGCTGCAGGTACAAGGGGTATACAAGAGCTACGGCACGCCGCAGGGGCCGTTGGCCGTGCTGGCGGGTGTCGACCTTTACCTGGGCGCGCGCAGCAGCCTGGCGCTGATGGGCGAGTCCGGCAGTGGCAAAAGCACGCTGCTGCACCTGGTGGCCGGGCTCGACCGGGCAGACCGTGGCAGCCTCCAGGTGGGCGATCAGCGCCTGGACCAGATGAACGAAGCGCAACTGGCCCACTGGCGCCGCACCGAGATCGGCCTGGTGTTCCAGCAGTTCAACCTGATCGGCAGCCTGCGGGTCGAAGACAACCTGGCGTTCCAGGCGCGCCTGGCCGGGCGCTTCGATCCGGCGTGGCAAGCGCAATTGGTGGAGCGCCTGGGCCTGGGGGACTTGCTCAAGCGTTATCCCGAACAACTGTCCGGCGGCCAGCAGCAGCGGGTGGCCGTGGGGCGGGCCCTGGCATCGCGGCCCGGCTTGCTGCTGGCGGACGAGCCTACGGGCAACCTCGACGAAGCCACCAGCGACGAAGTGCTGCAACTGCTGCTGGACCTGCTGCGGGACAGTCCCACCAGCCTGTTGATGGTCACCCACAGCCCGCGAATCGCTGCGCGCCTGGACCAGCAAGTGGTGCTGCAGCGTGGCCGGGTACTCGCAGCGGACGCCCGCTGAGGTGCGCGTCTTCTACTGGACACTGCGCGCGCTGCTCAGCCATTGGCGCCGCCACCCCGTGCAGTTCTTCAGCGTGCTTACCGGCCTGTGGCTGGCCACCGCGCTGTTGACCGGCGTGCAAGCCCTCAACAGCCAGGCGCGGGACAGCTACGCCCGGGCCAGCCAACTGATCGGCGGTGAACCCCAGGCCAGCCTCAGCACGCCGGACGGTGCCAGCTTCCCCCAGGCGCTGTTTGCCGAACTGCGCCGCGCCGGGTGGCCGGTGTCGCCGGTGGTGCAGGGCCGGGTGCTGCTCAAGGGGCATGAAGACCAGCGCCTGCAAGTGATGGGCATCGACCCGGTGTCGTTGCCCGGCGGCGGTGCGGTGGCCGGGCAGAGCCTGGACCGGGCGCAGATGGTCGCGTTCTTCAACCCGCCAGGACGCACCTGGATCGCGCCGCAGACCTTGCAGGCGCTGGGCCTGAAAGAGGGCGACCAGCCGCAGACGTCCGCCGGGCTGGCGCTGCCGCCACTGCACGTTCAACCGGACATGGCGCCCGGACTGCTACTGACCGACATCGGCTTCGCCCAACCGCTGCTCGACATGCCCCAGCGCCTGTCTCGATTGCTGCTGGACAAGGCCTTTGCCGCCGCTCATCCCGCCTTGCCGGCTGAATTGAATGGGCTGCTCCAGCTCAAACAGGCCGAGGAAAACAACCTCGCGCGCCTCACCGAAAGCTTCCACCTGAACCTCGACGCGCTGGGGTTTTTGTCCTTTGTGGTGGGGCTGTTTATCGTGCACGCCGCCATCGGCCTGGCGCTGGAGCAGCGGCGCGGCCTGCTGCGAACCTTGCGTGCGTGCGGGGTGAGTGCGCGGATGTTGATCCTCAGCCTGGCGGTCGAACTCGGTGGCATGGCCGTGCTCGGCGGCCTGATGGGCGTGGCCAGTGGGTACGTGCTGGCCAGCCTGTTACTGCCCGACGTCGCCGCCAGCTTGCGCGGCCTGTATGGCGCCGAGGTGCCCGGCCAATTAAGCCTCAGCCCACTGTGGTGGCTCAGTGGCCTGGGCCTGGGCTTGCTCGGCGCGTTGCTCGCCGGGGCCAGCAGCCTGTGGCGGGCGGCGCGCTTGCCGTTATTGGCGCTGGCCAATGCCCAAGCCTGGCACCACGCCCATGGGCGCTGGCTGCGGCGCCAGGGCTGGGTGGCGGGCGCTGCCTTATTGATCGCGCTGCTGGCGCTGGTGTTCGGCGATAGCCTGGCCAGCGGTTTTGTATTGATGGCTGCGTTGTTGCTGGGCGCTGCGCTGGGTTTGCCGGTGGTGCTCAATGGGGTGCTCAAGGCCGTATTGGGGCGCAGCCGCTCGGTACTGGGCCAATGGTTTCTCGCCGATTGCCGCCAGCAGTTGCCGGCCCTGAGCCTGGCGCTGATGGCCTTGCTGCTGGCGTTGGCCGCCAATATCGGCGCGGGCTCGATGACCTCGGGCTTTCGCCAGACCTTCAACAACTGGCTGGAGCAACGCCTGACCGCCGAGCTGTACCTCAACCCGCAAAACCCGGCGCAGGCCGAGCAGTTGCACACCTGGCTGGTACAACAGCCTCTGGTACAGACCGTTCTGCCCACCTGGCAGGTCGCGGTGCAGTTGCAAGGTTGGCCGGCGGACCTGTTCGGCGTGGTCGACGACTCAACCTATCGCCAGCATTGGCCGTTGCTCGAAGCAGCGGCGGATCCCTGGGGACAGTTGCTGCAAGACGACACCCTGATGCTCAGCGAGCAGATGGCGCGCCGGCTCAAGGTGCGGCTGGGCGATGTGATCCACATCCCTGCGCCCCAGGGTCAATGGTCGCCGAAGGTGGTGGGGATTTACGCCGACTATGGCAACCCCAAGGGCCACTTGCTGGTGAACTCGCGGCACCTGTTGCAGCACTGGCCGGGATTGTCGCCGGCGCGTTTCAACCTGCGGGTATTGCCGGGCAACGTGCCCACCCTGGTGCGTGAAGTGCAGGACCGGTTCGCCCTGGAAGACAGCCGCATCGTCGATCAGCAGCAACTCAAGGGCTGGTCGAGCCAGGTCTTCGAACGCACCTTCGCCGCCACCGCCGCCCTCAACAGCCTGACTCTGGGCGTGGCCGGCGTGGCGCTGTTCATCAGCCTGCTGACCCAGAGTCAAAGCCGGCTTGGCCAGTTGGCGCCGTTGTGGGCGCTGGGCGTGACACGACGGCAATTGATGCTGCTCAACCTCGGCCAGACCTGGCTGCTGGCGGTGCTGACCCTGGTGCTGGCGCTGCCCTTGGGCTTGCTGCTGGCCTGGTGCCTGGACGTGGTGATCAATGTCCAGGCCTTTGGCTGGCGCCTGCCGTTGCAGATTTTTCCGTCGCAACTGGCGCAACTGCTGGGGCTGGGGATGTTGGCCACCTTGCTGGCGTCGGCCTGGCCGTTGTGGCAGCTGTACCGCAGTCGCCCGGCGGATTTGCTGAGGACCTTTGCCAATGAAGATTAAGTACCTGCTGTGGGCGACGTTCCTGCTGCTGGGCGCCTGCGATAAACCGCCGGCACCTGAAGAAAGCTTCGCCGGGCTGGGCAGCCAGGCTGCGGACTTCGCCCAAGTGGAGCCCGGCAAAGTCTTCAGCTTCCCCGAGGACCACGGCCCCCATGACGGCTATCGCATCGAATGGTGGTACCTCACCGCCAACCTCAAGGACGCCGAGGGCAATGCCTATGGCGTGCAATGGACGCTGTTTCGCAACGCGCTCAAGGCCGGGCCGACGCAACCGGGCTGGCACGACTCGACCCTCTGGCTGGGCCACGCCGCCGTCACCTCGGCCACCCGCCATTACGCCGCCGAACGCTATGCCCGTGGCGGCGTGGGGCAGGCGGGGGCCCAGGCCGAACCGTTCAACGCCTGGATCGACGACTGGAATTTCGCCACCCGCCCCGGTGCCACCAGCTCCCTGGCGGACATGCAACTGGCGGCTGCCGGTGAGCATTTCAGCTACGACCTGCACCTGACCTCCAGCCGCCCGCTGGTGCTCCAGGGCGAGAACGGCTACAGCCGAAAATCCGACCAGGGCCAGGCGTCGTACTACTACAGCCAGCCGTTTTTCCAGGCCGATGGCCGTGTGACCATCGACGGCAAACCCTACCAGGTCACAGGCACCGCCTGGCTCGACCGCGAATGGAGCAGCCAGCCCCTGACCGCCAGCCAGACCGGCTGGGACTGGTTCTCCCTGCACCTGGACAGCGGCGAGCAGTTGATGTTGTTCAGGGTGCGGCAGAAAGACGGGCCGTCGTACCTGACCGGCACCTGGATCGACCAGCAGGGCCAGACACAGACGTTGCACAACCAGGACATCCAGCTGACACCACTGGCCACCACCACGATTGATGGGCGCAGCATTCCCACCCAATGGTCGCTGAAAATCCCGGGCAAGCATCTGGACATCACTGCCCAAGCGCTCAATCCCGAAGCCTGGATGAACCTGAGCATTCCTTACTGGGAAGGGCCGGTGAAATTTCAGGGCGGGGTGGGGTATCTGGAGATGACCGGGTACTGATTGTAAGAATCGGCTTACAAAGTACTGGACATATATACAGTTATTAATTAGATTCCATCCCAGGTGACCGGATGTCACCGGTTACCTGAGCTTCAATTTTTTAACTATGGATGGATAAAAAATGAAATCTAAAAAAGCCTTTGTACTGGGCGCGGCCATGATGGCTGCCAGCTTCGTTTCGGCCTTTGCCCTCGCCGAGCAATACCCTTCGCAGAGCAGCGTGCACCTGAGCGAAAAAAGCTTGAGTGCAGCGGTCAAGAGTGCACTGAAATCCGGGGGCAAGGTGCAAGCCACGGGCTCTTCGGCGCAGGTAGTGGATAAGCTCAAGGCCGCGCAGAAAGCCAAGCCCCTCGGTGTGTCCAGGAAGGTTGCCAGCGCGGTGCAGCCTGCTGAAAGTGTGCAGGTTTCGCCGGTGGCCCGGCTGGTAAAACCGGCGAAGGCGCCTGCTGCCCAGGCTGCGTTTGTGCCGCTGTGTGACAGCCTCGATATCAATGTCGGTTACAGCTACGACGGCTTGCTGAGCGGCGAGTCCAAGTGCTTCCACTTCAATGTGCCAGCCAAGGCCAAGGTGCAGATTTACCTCGCCGGTCAGCAGCCGGGTACCGAAATGGCCCTGACGCTGTTCCAGGACGACGGGCAGAACAACCTGACGGCACTGATCACCTCTGATAACCCGGGCAACAGTGACGAAATCATCAGCGGCATCCTGGACGCCGGAGATTACTACTGGTTCCTGGATGCCAAGGTGGCTGACGGCTCGGCCTTCGACTTCGGCGCGATCGTCAACACCGCGATCGACTCCTACGAGCCCAACGACACCCCGGAAACAGCCTTCGCCTTGCCAGACGGTTTGAATTACCTGACGGGCAACCTCGACAGCCCGGACGACCTTGACTACTTCGACTTTACCGCCGCACGTGGGCAGGGTGTCAGCCTGTTCCTCGGCGATGACGACAAGGGCGTGCGCAACCAGTGGATTTTCGAGTACTTCAATGGCAGCACCTGGGTCACCATTCCGGGTGGTTCGACGGCGACCTTCCCCAGCCGGGCGCCGGGCTTTGTCTACAAGGCGCGTGTGCGGGCCAACCCGGCCGAGGCGTGGGACGCCAAGTCCGAGTACAAGCTGACGTTCGGTTCAAGCCCGCACCTGGCCGCCTTCAATGTGAAGGGCGGCACGGTGACCCGAATCCCGGTGGGTATCGAGCCTCTGGCGACCCAGGCCGGACGTAACATGAGCTGGTCTACCGAATGGAAAGACAGCACTGGCGTACCGTTGGTGGGGGTCACTTCACTGCTCAAGGTGGACAAGCGCTTTGTTCCGGGTCCGGACTTCCACTGGACCGTATTCCCGGCCATCACCGACAGTGCGGGCAGCACCTCGGGGAATGCAGAGTTGGGCGGTTGCGTCGGTGACTACCGTGCCCAGTACTACGACAGCAGCACCGGTGTGAAATACCTCTGGGACACCTGGTACAACGTCGGCGGCTGGCGCATCGACCTCAAGGAACTGCCGAATGTCGGCGTCGGTGGCGATAACGTTCCCTACGTGAGCCTGGGGCATATCTGCAGCCAGGACATCATTGGCCGCTAAGGGCGCATAAACCCTTTTTGACCTGGAGACGCCCCACTTAGGTGGGGCGTTTTTTTATGGGTTTTTTTTTGATTCGCGGGCTTGTGGTTCCCAATGCAGGGTGCCGAACAGGTAGTCCATCAGCGGCAGGACGATATTGAAATTGCGCCCCTGCATCAATTCGCGGCGGTGATGCAGGGCGTGCAGGTGGTGCATCTGGCGGATCCACGGCAAGCGGGCTACGGGGTGGTCGGGGTGCAGGTGTTCGCAGGCGTGGAAGCACTCATAGAGCAGGTAGCCGAGGATCATGCAGGCGGCGAACAGGCCGGCGACGTTGGGGTTGAGGTGTTTGAGCAGCCACCAGGCGGGGAGGGTGATGGCCAGGCTGTGGATCAGGATGAGCCAGGCGGGGAACAGGATGACGCGCCAGTCTCGCGGGCTGTCGTAGGTCATGTGACCGGGGGTGAAGAAGCTGTGGTGGTCGCCGGTGTGGCGGGCGTAGAACAGCCGGGCGGCTGGGTGTTTGTGATGGCCCAGGTGGCGGTGGACGAGGTAGATGCACAGGTTGAAGAAGATCAGGGTGAGGGGGATGGTCAGCCATTCCAGGGGTTGGATGTGCTGGGTGGTGGACCAGAACAAGGTGATGCAGAGCAGGCCGTAGCCGAGGACGAAACCTGCGTGGAGCCACGGGTTGTAGCGGGGGCTGATGTTGGCGCGGTAGGTGGCGCGGAAGGCCTCGGTGGGGTGGGTCATTGGGGGCGCTCGGTGTTGTTTTTGTTGGGGGGTGAGCTTAGTTGGGATTGGGGGTTTTGCCTGGTTTCGTGTGGGGGGTGGGGCGTATTTCTGTGTACATATCCGTTATTTTTGTTATGGCCACTTAGGGTTTCGCTCTTACAGCGACTCACTTTGGAAAAGCCCCAAAGTAAGCAAAGGGCTCTGCCCCGCCTGTCGGCACCTCGCCTAGGCTCGGTGTTCCCTCACTCCGGCATTGCTCCGCGGGCCGCCGCGACGGGGCGTCCCTGCCCCGTCGCGGCTAAACCGGCGTCCTGCCGGTTTACCCGCTCCTCAATCCCTGCGTTCGGCCTCGGGCTTATTGGGGCAGTCAGAGCCAGATCAAGATCAAAAGCAAGAGCACAGCGGCCTACAGGCCGGCTTGAGTGGTAGAAGCCAGATCAAAAGCCAAAGCGAAAACCAAATCTGAAACTGAAACTGATGCAGCTCTGCTTTTCTGTGGGAGCTGGCTTGCCTGCGATGCAGACAACTCGGTTTTTCAGATGCACCCAGTTGATGCGATCGCAGGCAAGCCAGCTCCCACATTTGACCGTGCCCGCTGTAGATGTTGATCTTGATGTTGCCTTTGCTTCACACCACTCAAGCCGGCCTGTAGGCCGCTGTGCTGTTGATCTGCTTTTGATCTTGATCTTAGGCGCCCCGTTAAACCACGCTGGCCGAACGCAGGTAGTACGGAGCGGGTAAACCGGCAGGACGCCGGTTTAGCCGCGACGGGGCAGGGACGCCCCGTCGCGGCGGCCCGCTTCGTGCTGCCGGAGTGAGGGCACACCGAGCCTGAGCGAGGTGCCGAGTGGTGGGGCAAGAGCGTTTTGCTTACTTTTGCGCTGTTCAAAAGTGAGCCGCTGTAAGAGCGGAACCATAGGCAGCCGTTACCTAAATAACGGATATACACCCCAACCCCAACCCCAACCTACAACTGCGACAGCAACAACCCCTCAAACACCCCCTGAACCCGCGCCTCATCACAATGCGCCACATTAAACCGCATAAAATCCCGCAACCCCGGCTCATACCCAAACAACGCCCCCGGCGCCAACACCATCGCGCGTTTCAAACCGGCTTCAGCCAACCGCTCACCATTAACCCCAGCCGGCAACCGCGCCCAAATAAACATCCCACCCTCAAACCCCATCGGCAACTCACACCCACAACGCCGCAGCCACTGCTCAACCCGCCCCCGGCCTCGAGCAGCCGCTGAACCATGCGCTTGCGATGCCTCGCATACCCGCCCTCGCTCAGCAGCCGATACACAATCTGCTCGAACAACTCCGACGTAATCCCGCCGCTCATCAACTTCATGTTGGTCAGGTTCGCCGCCAACTGCGGCGCCGCCACCACATAGCTCACCCGCGCATTCGCCGTCAGCACCTTCGAAAACCCCGACAGGTACGTCACCTGCTCCAATCCCGCCAACGTCGCCAGACGCGGCGGGGGTTAGGGTGCAAGTCCCCGTAAAGATCATCCTCGACGATATGGCAGTGATACTCCCTGGTCAGTTGCAACAGGCGAAACGCCTGGCTCGGACTGAACGAATGCCCGGTCGGGTTATGCAACACGCTGGTGGTCAGGTACAGGCTGGGACGATGCTCGGCGAGCAACTGCTCAAGCGCCGCAAAATCAAAACCGTCAGGCCGCCGGGCGATGGTCACCACCTTGACCCCATGCAATGCCAGGTTGGCGTGGAAGTTGAAATAACACGGCGCATCCAGCAACACCGTGTCCCCGGGCCGTGCCAGCAGGCGCATGAGCATGTCCAGGCCTTGCACCGTGTTGGGCGTGGTGATGATCTGCTCCACCGGCACCGACAACCCTTCACCGTGCAGTTTCTGTTGCAATGCCTGGCGCAATGGCAGCAGGCCCGCCGGAGTGCCCAGCCCGGCGATGCGCAAGGTGGGGGCGCGCACTGCGCTGCGCATGGCCTGGCGCAATACGTCGGAGTCCAGCCAGTCTTCCGGCAGGTGGCCGCCGCCGGGGCGCAGGTCGCCCTGGGCCATGGCCAGGGGGCGGCGCAGTACGCTGAGCAAGTCCTGGGGCAGCAAGTCGACCCAGTTGCTGGACGAAGGCTGCGCCAGGCTGCTCGCAACGAAGTGCCCGCGGCCCTGGCTGGAGGTCAGCAGGTGACGCCCGCGCAGCCGATCCAGCGCTTCATTCACGGTAAATTTTCCGACGCTCAGTTGTACGCCCAACTCACGCACCGAAGGCAGTTTACTGCCCGCCGCCAACTCGCCTTGCTCAATCGCATGGGCCAGGGCATCGACGATCTGCTGCACTTTTGGCGCTCGATCATGAAAGTGAATCGCGGGAATGGGCATCACACTGTCCTTAAGTTTGCCGCCAACTTTACCGGTAAAGTCTGCGCATATATCCGTAGAGTTTACCTGCCTCTGGCGCGGTGCGCGCCCTAGACTGCACGCCTGACTTCCTGCTGTGAAACCCCACGCCATGGCCACTGCGCTGACGCTGTCTTCTTTTTTGTATTTCCTGCTGCTGTGCACCACCCTGGCGTTCAGCCCCGGCCCCATGACCTTGCTATTGCTCAGCCTTGGCCTGAAAGACGGCCTGCGCCGCTCCCTGCCGGCGCAGTTCGGGGCGAGTGTTTCCTACCTGGTCTCGATCCTGATCTTTGCCGTGGGTTTTTCCGAGCTGATCAAGGACTACCCGCTGATCACCCGAATCATCCAGGTGGTGGGCGTCGCCTATATCCTTTACCTGGCCTACAAGCAATGGACCAGCAGCGGGGTGACGATCAAGACCACCGACCCGACCCCGGAAAATGCCCGCAGCCTGTTCGGCAAGGGCCTGCTCACCGGGCTGTCCAATCCCAAGGCAATCATTCTGTTCAGCGCGGTATTCCCGCAGTTCGCCGCAATCGGCCAGGGCAGCGCCGCCGCCGATATCGCCATCCTCGGCCTGACCTTCCTGTTGCTGCAATTTGCCAGCGGCTGCCTGTATTGCTATTTCGGCCAGCGCATCAAGCACGTGCTGGAAAACCCCAAGCGTCGGGTGTTGCTGCAAAGGGCCACGGCGGTGTTGCTGCTGGGGGTTGCGTTGATGCTGGCCCGGGGCTTTTCCAGCTGAAGGCCAGCTTATGAGCGGTAGTGGCGATCTGCCGTTGCCCTGATAGACTTCGGGCATTCATCCAGGATCAAGCCAGACCATGCCAGCCGCAGGAGGAAAGGGACTTTCGCTCGCCACACGCTTATACAAGTCGCGCGCCCTGGGATTGACCCTCGGGTTTATCTGTGTGGCCGCCGCCATCTATCCGCTGGATAAGCCCGCCTGGGTCTGGGTGGTGATGGTCGCCAACGCCTTTGTCTGGCCGCATGTGGCGTACCAATGGTCGCGACGCTCAAAGAACTCCCTGCGTTCGGAACACCGCAACCTGCTGTTCGACTCGTTCTGCGGCGGGTTCTGGGTGGGCGCCATGCAGTTCAACCCGCTGCCCAGCGTGACCACCTTGTCGATGATGACCATGAACAACGTCGCCATCGGCGGCCCGCGCTTCATGTTCGCTGGCTGGGTGGCCCAGGCGCTGGGGATCGGCGCGTCGATGCTGGTGTTCACCCCGGCGGTGACGGCCCTCACCAGCGAAGTGCAGCTCTACGCCTGCCTGCCGATCCTGATGCTGTATCCCCTGGCCCTGGGCTGGATCTGCTACCGGCAAGCGATCACCCTGGCGCGGCACAAACGCGAGTTGCTGGCCCTGAGCCGCACCGACAGCCTGTCCGGCCTGCTCAACCACGGTGCCTGGAAAGACCACCTGGAAATCGAGTTCCAGCGCTGCCGCCGCGACCAGCAGGGCGCTGCCATCGCGCTGATCGACATCGACCACTTCAAGACCATCAACGACACCTACGGCCACGTCACCGGCGACATCGTGCTGCGCCAGTTGAGCAAAGTCCTGCGCCAGAACCTGCGGGCCACTGACCTGGCCGGGCGTTATGGCGGCGACGAATTCTGCGTGATCCTGCCGGACATGCCCCTGAACCGCGCCACCGAAGTGATGGACGCCCTGCGTGACCGCTTCAACTCGCTGGCCTACGCCCAGGACCCGACCTTGCGCGCCAGCCTGAGTATCGGCCTGGCACCGTACCGGCCGGCACACGGTGACGCCACCAGTTGGCTGAATGATGCCGACCAGGCGCTGTACGAAGCCAAGAGCAGCGGGCGCAACCGGGTCAGTTCGGTGCAGGGAAGTTGGTTGAGGTCGATCTGAGGATCAACAAATTGTTTATTGTCAGGTAGGGTGGAGGGCTACCTTCCAACAAAAACAAGGATCGGTTCATGCTCTTCAACTTCCCACGCACGTTACTGGCCGCCACCCTGGCGCTGTCGTTCGCCATGCCGGCCTTCAGCGCCGAACCCCACAAACAGATCCAGGCCGATTCCGAGCAGTACAAGGCCGATGCCTTGAAACTTCTGGAGCGCCTGGTGAATATCGATTCGGGCTCCGGCTACGAGCCGGGCCTGACCCAAGTGCGTGACATCGCGGTCGACGAGCTCAAGCAACTGGGGTTCAGTATCCAGCTGGTGCCTGATGCAGCCGCCCATAACAGTCATGTCATCGCCACCCTTAAAGGCACCGGCAAGGCCAGGATCCTGCTGATGGCCCACATGGACACCGTGTTCAAGGAAGGCTCGGCCGCCGCCCGGCCGTTCCATATCAAGGACGGCCGTGCCTATGGCCCGGGCGTGATGGATGACAAGGGCGGCATCGTCGCCGGCATTTATGCCTTGAAAGTCCTGAAAAACCAGGGCTTCAAGGACTATGCGCAAATCACCTTCCTGCTGGATGCCAGCGAAGAAACCGGCACCGACGGCGCCTCCGAGCTGATCCGCAACACTGCCAAGGGCCACGACGTGACCCTCAACCTGGAACCGGGTCGCCCGGCGGACGGCCTGGTGGTGTGGCGCAAAGGCAGCGCCACCGCCGTGGTCGAGGTCAAGGGCAAGGCCGCCCACGCGGGTGTGGCGCCGGAGTTGGGGCGCAATGCGGCGATGGAAGCGGCGCACCAGATCCTGCAACTGGGCAAGCTGGGGGATGCGGAGAAGAAAACCACCATCAATTTCACCGTGATCAACTCGGGCGACCGGGTCAACGTGATCCCGGACCAGGCCACTGCCAAGGCTGACGTACGGGCCGCATTGCCGGAAGAGTTTGACCGGATCGAGAAAGACCTGGCGCGGGTGTCGGCCAACAAGCTGATCCCCGAGACTGAAGTGACCACCAGCCTGCACCGCGGCCTGCCGCCGATGCCGCAGACGCCGGAGTCGGACAAGTTGGTCGCGATTGCCCAGGGGATTTATGGCGAGTTGGGTCGCACGTTGACCATTGAAGGCAGCGGCGGGGCGGCGGATGCCAGCTTGTCGGCTGGCGTGGGCACGCCGACCCTGGACGGGTTCGGGATTGTCGGGGGCAATATCCATACGCCGGAGGAATATGCCGAGGTGGAGAGCGTGGCGCCGCGGATTTACCTGCTGAGCCGGATGATTATGGAACTGTCAAAGCGCTGATCCGAAACCATCACTGATCGTCTGTGGAAGCAGATCAAAATGTGGGAGCTGGCTTGCCTGCGATAGCGGATTGTCAGTCATGAATTCTTTGACTGATACACCGCCATCGCAGGCAAGCCAGCTCCCACACTGTCCTGTGGTGTTGGTTGGATCAGCTTGCGGTCACCACTTCCCGCGTCTTCTCCCGCCCCAACACCAAGCTGCACAACGCCGGCAAGAACAGCAACGTCAACACCGTCCCCACCAACACCCCGCCAATCAGCACATACGCCAGCGACGACCAGAACACTGACAGTGTCAGCGGAATAAACGCCAATGCCGCCGCCAGCGCGGTCAGGATCACCGGCCGTGCCCGGCGCACCGTGGCCTCGATGATCGCCTCGCGAATCACCATGCCATGGTCCTGGTTCTGACGAATCTGGTCGGTAAAGATCAGCGTGTTGCGCATCAAGATCCCGCCAATCCCGATCAGCCCCAATATTGCGTTGAACCCGAACGGCTGGTTGAACAGCAGCAACGTCGGCACCGCTCCGATCAGCCCCAGCGGTGCGGTGGCGAACACCATGAACATCACCCCGAATGAGCGCACCTGGAACATGATCACGGTCAATGTCAGCAGGATCATGATCGGGAACAGCGCCGCCAGCGCGACGTTGGCCTTGGCGCTTTCTTCCACCGGGCCGCCGATGACGATTTGATAACCGGCCGGCAGCTTGGCGATCAGTGGCTGCAGGTCTTTGTACACCGCCATTTCCACGTCTGGCGGCTGGGTGCCGTCGACAATATCGGCACGCACTTCCACGGTCAGCGCCCGATTGCGGCGCTTGAGGATCGGCTCTTCCATCACCGCCTGGAAATGCCCGACCTGGGCCAGTGGCACCGACACGCCGGCGCTGTTGGTCAGGGTCATGTTGTCCAGGTTGCCGAGGTCTTCGCGCTGGCTGCCCTGGGAGCGGGCGACCACTGACACGGTGCGATTGCCTTCGCGCACTTCGGTGATCGGGTTGCCGCTGAGCAGCGCATTGAGCTGGGATTTCACCCCGTCGGGGGTAAAGCCAAGCAGTCGCAGACGGTCCTGGTCCAGCACCAGCCGATAACTGCTGGCACGCTCGCCCCAGTCGAGGAAGCTGTCGCGGGTGAGTTTGTTGGCGGCGACTACCTGGCGCACGTCTTCAGACAGGCCGCGCAGCACGTTCAGGTCGGGACCGGACACGCGAAACACCACCGGGAAGGGCACGGGCGGGCCGAACACCAATTGGGTAACCCGCACCCGTGCCGATGGAAACTCACCCGCGGCGATGCGTTCACCCATGCGCTTTTTCAGCGCGTCCCGCGCATGGGCGTCAGCGGTCTGCACGATCAGCTTGGCGAAAGCCGGGTCGGGCAACTCCGGGTTCAGCGACAGGAAAAACCGTGGCGCACCGCCGCCGACGTAGGTGTCGACCATCACGGTCTGCGGTTCCTCCATCAGCGCTTTTTCCACCTGCGCCGCCACCGCCTCGGTGCTTTTGAAGGCGCTGCCCGGCGGCATATACACCTCAAGGATCAGCTCGGACCGGTCGGAGTTGGGGAAGAACTGCTTCTTCACCACGCCCATGCCCAGGCCACACAACACAAAGGCGGCCACCACCAGCCCGGTCACCCACCAGCGGTTGCGTACGCAGGTGTCCACCAGGCGGCGCAGTTTCTGGTAATAACGGCCGGCATAAATCGCATCGTGGCCGCCGGCAACCGGCTTGATCTGCGGCAGCAGCTTGACCCCCAGGTACGGGGTGAACACCACCGCCACCAGCCACGACGCGATCAGCGCAAAGCCGACAATCCAGAAGATATTCCCCGCGTATTCCCCGGCACCCGAGCGGGCAAAACCCACGGGCAGAAAGCCGATAATCGTCACCAGCGTGCCGGTGAGCATCGGTGCGGCAGTGGAGCTCCAGGCGAAAGTGGCTGCGTGAATCCGGTCAAAACCTTCCTCGAGTTTGACCACCATCATCTCGATCGCAATGATCGCGTCGTCCACCAGCAGGCCCAGGGAAATGATCAGCGCGCCCAGGGTCACCCGGTCGAATTCGCGGCCGGTCATCAGCATGATCACAAACACGATCGACAAGGTCAGCGGCACGGCAGCGGCGACTACCAGCCCGACCCGGAACCCCAGCGCCAGCAGGCTGATGACCATCACCACGGCGAGGGCGACGAAGAACTTCAGCATGAACTCGTTGACCGCCAGGCTGATGTTTTTCGCCTGGTCGGAGACCTTCGCGAAGTTGACTCCCAACGGCAGGTCGGCCTGGATTTTCGCCTCCTGGGCCTTGAGGGCCTTGTCCAGTTCCAGGCCGTTCCAGTGCTTCTCCATGATCACCCCGAGCATCAGGGAGGGGTCGCCCTGATGGCGGATGCGGTAGCTGGTCGGGTCTTCATAACCGCGGCTGACGGTGGCCACATCAGCGATGCGCAGCAGTTTGCCATTGGCTTCCAGCGGGACGTTTTCGATCAGCGCCAGGCTGTCGAACGCCCCGTCGATACGGATATACGCCCGGGCGCCAGCGGTTTCGACAAAGCCTGAAGGCGCCACGGCGTTCTGGGCGGCGAGGGCGGCGAAAATCTGCTCGGGCTTGATGCCCAGGGTGGCGAGGCGTTCATAGGAGAACTCGACGAAGATGCGCTGCGCCTGTTCGCCGAGGATGTTCACCTTCTTTACGCCCGGCAGGTTGAGCAGGCCCTGGCGCATGTCCTCGGCCATTTGCACCAGTTGCCGGTGGGGCAGGTGTTCGGCCTCCAGCGCGTACAGGGAGAAGTACACGTCGGAGTATTCATCGTTGAAAAACGGCCCGATCACGCCCTTGGGCAACTTCGCGGCTTCGTCGCTGAGTTTTTTGCGGGTCTGGTAGAACAGGTCCTGAATCTCGCTGGGGCGCGTGGACTCCAGGTACGTCATGCGCATCGACACAAAACCCGGCTGCGCGATGGTCTCGACGCGGTCGTAGTAGTCCAGCTCTTGCAGGCGTTTTTCCAGGCGGTCGGCGACTTGTTCCTGCATCTCCCGGGCTGTGGCGCCGGGCCAGGCGGCGGTGATGGTCATGACCTTGACGGTGAACGAAGGGTCTTCGGCGCGGCCCAGCTTGCCAAAGGCAAAGACCCCGGCGGCGAGGATCGCGATGATCAGGAACAGCGTGACCGCGCGATGCTTGACCGCCAGTTCGGAGAGGTTGATACCGCGCATTATCAGTGTTCCTGCTGACGGTTGAGGGCCACTACCTGGGCCGGCAACAGGCGTACCGCGTCGCCGCTGTGCAGCAGGTGCGCACCGAGGGCGACCACCACCTGGCCCGGGCTCACGCCGCTGTCGAGCAAGGCGTCTTCCTGGCCGAGGCGAACAACGTTCACCGGGGCAAAGCTGACTTTGTCATCGCTGCCGATCACCCACACCCCCGTGCCCTTGCCGGCATCCTGCAGTGCGCCGATGGGCACGCGGGTTTGCTGCGCCTGGCCGTCACCTTGCAGGCGCACGGTGATGGTCGAGCCGAGGGCGAAGCGGTCGACGGGGCCATGCAATACATAGCGGGCACGGTAGGTGCGGGTGGTCGGGTCAGCGCTGGCGGACAGTTCACGCAACGTAGCGGTCACCGCCTGTTCGGGGGCGCCGAAGGGAAACGCCAGGGCTCTTTGCGAAGCCTGGTCGCGCTGGTTTTCCGGCAGGTTGACGATGGCTTCCCGGGCGCCGTCGTGGGCCAGGCGCGCGACGACTTGCCCCTCGGCGACCACTTGGCCGCGGTCCACCCGCACGTCGGTGATGATGCCGTCGCTGTCGGCCCTGAGCACCGAGTAGGTGCGGCGGTTTTCGATCTGGCTGGCGTCGGACTGCGCCGAGGCCAGCTCGGCTTCGGCCACCCGCAGGTTGGTGGCGGACTGGTCGAAAATCTGCCGCGACACCGCGCCGGTATTGGCTAGGCGCTGGTAGCGGGATTCATCGTCCCGGCGTTGGCGCAGTTGGGCCTGGGCCGCATTGACGCGGTTCTTCGCCGAGCGCAGGGCCAGTTCGAAGTCGCCGATGTCCAGCACCAGCAAGGTGTCGCCACGGCTGACATGCTGGCCGGGATCCACCTTGCGCTCGATCACCTTGCCGCTGACGCGAAACCCCAGATCGCTTTCAGTACGGGCGGCCACCACGCCGGTGTAGGCGCTTTGCTGGCTGCCGGCGGCTTCAACCTTGGCGGCCAAAACGGGGCGGGGCAGGGGCGCCTCGGCGACGGGGTCGGCCTTGTTGTTGCAGCCGGCGAGTATCGCCAACAGGGCAAGGGGCGTGAGAAGGCGCAGGGGAAGAGGGTTCATGGCGGGCTCCGTGGGGCGGGTGTACGTGTGGAGAAGGTAAAAATTACGCACGTAATATTTAGCGCCATATTATGATCGAAATATAAAATAATCCAGCCCCGCGTGAGCGTTCCATGGGTGGGACGATCAAGGCCGATTTTGCCGTCTAGCGCCGGATTGATAACGGATTTAAGGTGTATTCATTACTGGAGACACATATGAAAAAGATCATCGGCCTCTACACCAGCCCGCGCGGGCACTGGGTTGGCGACGGCTTCCCGGTTCGCACGCTGTTTTCCTACGACACCATGGGCAAGCAGATCAGCCCGTTCCTGCTGCTGGACCACGCCGGTCCTGCGGCATTCACCCCGACCGAACAACGCCGTGGCGTGGGGCAACATCCCCATCGCGGCTTTGAAACCGTGACCATCGTCTACAAGGGCGAAGTCGAGCACCGCGATTCCACCGGCGCCGGCGGCACCATTGGCCCTGGCGATGTGCAATGGATGACGGCGGCGAAGGGCATCATTCACGAGGAATTTCACTCCGAGGCCTTCGCCCGCAGCGGCGGCGCCCTGGAAATGGTCCAGTTGTGGGTCAACCTGCCGGCCAAGGACAAAATGGCCGACGCCGGTTACCAGACGATCCTCGACAGCGATATCCCGACGCTGCCCCTGGCCGACAACGCCGGCAGCCTGCGCTTGATCGCCGGCGAGTTCGACGGGGTCAAGGGCCCGGCCCGTACCTTCACGGCTATCGACGTGTGGGACATGCGCCTCAACGCCGGCCGTTCGGTGACGCTGGACCTGCACGCCGGGCGCAACACCGCGTTGGTGGTCTTGCGCGGCACGGTGCGGATCAACGCAACCGAAGTGGCACGGGAAGGCCAGTTGGCGTTGTTTGAACGCGATGGCACGCAACTGCGCCTGGAGGCCAGCGACGACGCCATGGTGTTGCTGCTCAGCGGCGAGCCGATCGACGAACCCATCGTCGGCCACGGTCCGTTCGTGATGAACACCGAGCAGGAAATCCACCAGGCGTTTGCCGACTATCAGTCCGGGCAATTCGGGCAGATGCAGCGCTAGGGCGCTATACCCTCCAGAGGCATTTCATGCGATCTTCATGGCATTCGCCCTGGAGTCGCCTGGATGCCCTCATTTATCTCCGATCACCCGATGTTCTGCGCGCTGGCGCTGGTGCTGATCGACATCGCCGTGTGGCGCCTGATCTCTGCCAATTTCGGCAACTGGAAGCTGGTGGCGCGCGTGGTGATCTTCGCCGTGTTCAGCGCCGTGCTGTTCAACGAAGGCATGAACCCGATGCAGGTCGCGCCGTATGGCGACAACGTGGCGCTGCACCTGGCGGCCACGGCGTTCCAGATTGGCTGGTGGTTATTTGCGGCGCGCACCCTCACGGTATTGCTCGGCGCGGTGATGATGCAGCGGGTCGGGCACACCGGGCGGTTGTTGCAGGACCTGGTGGGGGCGGTGATCTTCCTGATCGCGATCATCGCGGCCATGGCCTACGTGCTCGACCTGCCGGTCAAGGGCGTGCTGGCCACCTCCGGCGCGGTGGCAATCATCGTCGGCCTGGCGTTGCAAAGCACCTTGAGCGACGTGTTTTCCGGGATCGTCCTCAACACCACCAAGCCCTACCAACTGGATGACTGGATCTCCATCGACGGCACTGAAGGCCGGGTGATTGATATCGACTGGCGTGCCACCCAGTTGCAAACCTCCCAGGGCAGTCTGGCGGTGGTGCCCAATTCGTTGGCGGCCAAGGCCAAGATCATCAACTTTTCGCGCCCGGCGGATATGTTTGGGCTGTCGGTCAGCCTGCAAGTCAGCCCGCATGCGCGGCCGCAAACCGTGCTGGATGCGCTGGAGCGGGCGATGCAGGGGTGCCGGCCGTTGTTGGCCAAGCCAGCGCCCAGCGTCGCATTCAAGACGTCGGCCAGTGGTGGCGTCGAATATGAGATCAGCGGGTTTGTGCCGGCGATGACGCTCAAGCGTGAGGTGCGTAATCAACTTTATGATTTGGCGTTCCGGCATTTGCAGGCGGCGGGGGTGAGTTTGTTGTCGGCGGCCGAGAGTAATACGCCGGTGGCGGTTTCGCGGGCGCGGGCGTTGTTGGAGAGTTCTTCGATTTTCTCGACGTTGCGTCAGGAGGAGAAGGAGACGTTCAGCCAGAACATGACGCTGCAAACCTTCCGCGCCGGGGAGATGATTTTGCCGGCCGGGGAGGTGAGTGATCATCTGTTTATCATCGAATCGGGGGTGATTTCGGTGATGTTGACCAAGGCCGGGCACAAGTTCGAAGCCGGGCGGATGGGGCCGGGGAGGTCATTGGCGAGGCGGGGATTCTCTCGGAGCAGGGCGTGCCTGCGGACTTTTCGGCGAAGACGTTTTGTACGTTGTACCGGATTGAGAAGGAGTATCTGAAGCCTTGTCTGGATGCTCGGCATGACATCAGTGAGGCGATGAAGAGTTTGTTGGATTTCCGGTTGCATGCGGCTCAGAGTTTGACGCAGGAGGCGCCTGTGGTGCCTGTGAAGAAAGGGTTTATGCAGTGGCTCAGGAGTCGGGCCTGATTTTTTGGTGTACATATCCGTTGCTGCGGTAACGGCTGCTTAGGGTTCCGCTCTTACAGCGGGTCACTTTTGAAAAGCGCAAAAGTAACCAAAACGCTCTGCCCCGCCTGTCGGCACCTCGCCTAGGCTCGGTGTTCCCTCACTCCGGCATTGCTCCGCGGGCCGCCGCGACGGGGCGTCCCTGCCCCGTCGCGGCTAAACCGGCGTCCTGCCGGTTTACCCGCTCCTCAATCCCTGCGTTCGGCCTCGGGCTTATTGGGGCAGTCAGATCAAGATCAAAAGCAAGAGCACAGCGGCCTACAGGCCGGCTTGAGTGGTAGAAGCCAAATCAAAAGCGAAAGCCAAATCTGAAACTGCTGCGGCTCTGCTTTTCTGTGGGAGCTGGCTTGCCTGCGATGCAGACACCTCGGTTTTTCAGGTACACCGAGGCGATGCCATCGCAGGCAAGCCAGCTCCTACAGTTGGACCGTGCCCGCTTTAGATTTTGATTTTGATTTTGCCTTTGCTTCACACCACTCAAGCCGGCCTGTAGGCCGCTGTGCTCTTGATCTGCTTTTGATCTTGATCTTAGGCGCCCCGTTAAACCACGCTGGCCGGAGTGAGAGCACACCGAGCCTGAGCGAGGTGCCGAGTGGTGGGGCAAGAGCCTTTTGGTTACTTTTGGGCTCTTTTCAAAAGTGACCCGCTGTAAGAGCGGAACCAATAGCCGCCATCACCCAAATAACGGATATACACCCAACCCCCAAAACCACCCCGCCCAAGATTTTTTCAACCCAAGGGGAATAAACCCAAACCCTCGCCCGTTCTATCCCCAGAACATCTTCAACGAGGGCAGTACGATGGACCTCTCCACCCAAGCGCAACCCCTTGATTTCACAGCGCTGGCCCACCCGATGGGCGACACCGCCCCCTGTGGCGAGAACGTCGAATACGACCCCGACTTCCTCCTGCTGGAAGAAGAAGCCCTGGGCAAACCCGAGGTCCAATACGGCGACACCATCACCCAGGCCATCGAACCCAACTGGAAACTCGTCGCGTCCCTGGCCTTGCCCCTGATGCAACGCAGCCGGGACCTGCGCCTGGCCATGTGGCTCACCCGCGCCGAGCTCAACCTGCACGGCATCCACGGCCTCAACGCCGGCCTGGGCCTGATCGAAGCCCTGCTGATCCACTGCTGGGACGGCCTGCACCCACAGCTCGACCCGGACGACGACCACGACCCCCTGCTGCGCATCAATATCCTGGCCTCCCTGTGCGAACCCACCGGTTTGCTGCGCGACCTCCTCGACACCCCACTGGTCAGCACCCGCAGCCTCGGCCAATTCAGCCTGCGGGACCTCGACCAGGCCAGCGGCGAGCAGGGCAGCAGCGACACCCTGGCCCTTATCGATGGCGCATTCGCCGAAGCCGATCCCGACACCCTGCGTGGCATCGAAGCCGCCCTTACCGAAGCCCTGCAACGCAGCCAGCACATCGAACAACGCCTCACGGAAAACGTCGGCGTGGGGCGCGCCATTGACCTCAGCGGCCTGGCCAACGTACTGCGCCGCGCCGCCGAAGCCGTGCGCCGCCGCTTGCCTGCAAGCGAAAACCCGGCAACCGGCGTCGACGCTCACCCGGCAACCGCCGCAGCCCCACAGCCGGCCAGAGGCGAGATCAACAGCCGCGAAGACGCGCGCCAGGCCATCGACCGCCTGTGCACCTATTTCAACACCCACGAACCCGCCAGCCCCGTGCCGTTCCTGCTGCAGCGGGCGAAGAAACTGATCGACAAGAACTTCATGGAATTGCTGCAAGACCTCGCCCCCGACGGCCTTGCACAACTGGCGCTGGTCAGCGGTATCCGCCCCGGCAACGACTGACCTTCCCCTATCAACCCTCACACTGGAGCTATCCCGTGGCCAAAGAAAGCAGTCAAAAGTTCATCGCTCGCAACCGCGCACCACGCGTCCAGATCGAATACGACGTGGAAATCTACGGCGCGGAAAAGACCGTGCAGTTGCCCTTCGTCATGGGCGTGTTTTCCGACCTCTCGGGCAAACCCGCCGAGCCGTTGCCGCCGGTGGCCGAGCGCAAGTTCCTGGAAGTCGATATCGACAATTTCGACGACCGCCTCAAGTCGATGAGGCCACGGGTGGCGTTCCAGGTGCCCAACACCCTGACCGGCGAAGGCAACCTGCCGGTGGAGATCACCTTCGAAAGCCTGGACGACTTCACCCCGGCCGCCATCGCCCGCAAGGTGCCGAGCCTCAACCAGTTGCTGACCGCCCGCAGCCAGTTGTCGAACCTGCTGACGTACATGGACGGCAAGGTCGGCGCTGAAGAATTGATCGCCAAGCTGCTGAGCGATCCTGCGGTGATGCAAGCGCTGAGCAGCGCGCCCCAACAACCCGAGTAACTGATTTTTCGCTGACTCTGCCGGCGCCTCGTTTGCCCCGGTACGGGGACGCTTTTGCCCAAATTTCAAGGATACCGTCATGTCCACTACGCAATCGGAACAGTCAGGACTGCCACAAGGCGCCGCCGCCTTTGATGCCGGCGACTTCGCCAGCCTCCTGCAAAAAGAGTTCAAGCCCAAGACCGACAAGGCCAAGGAAGCGGTGGAAACCGCCGTGCGCACCCTGGCCGAGCAGGCACTGCAAGGCACGCACCTGCTGTCCAATGACGTGCTGGGCACCATCGAAGGGTTGATCGCCGCCCTCGACCAGAAGCTCACCGAACAAGTCAATCACATCCTCCACCATGAGGAATTCCAGGGCGTGGAAAGTGCCTGGCGCGGCCTGCATTACCTGGTCAACAACACCGAGACCGACGAGTCGCTGAAGATTCGGGTGATGAATATTTCCAAGAACGAAGTGCACAAGACCCTGCGCAAGTTCAAGGGCGTGGCCTGGGACCAGAGCCCGATTTTCAAGAAGCTCTACGAAGAGGAATACGGCCAGTTCGGCGGCGAACCCTACGGTGCGTTCGTGGCCGACTACTACTTCAACAACAGCGCGCCGGATGTGGAGCTGCTGACCCAGATGGCTCGGGTCAGCGCCGCCGCCCACTGCCCGTTGATCACCGCCGCCGACCCCAGTGTGATGTTGATGGAGTCCTGGCAGGAGCTGGCCAACCCGCGGGACCTGACCAAGATCTTCCAGACCCCGGAACACGCCGCCTGGCGCAGCTTCCGTGCCAGTGAAGACTCGCGTTATGTGGGCCTGGCGATGCCGCGCTTCCTGTCCCGCGCACCCTATGGCGCCAAGACCAACCCGGTGGAAGATTTCGACTTCGAAGAAACCACCGACAGCACCGGCTCCCGGGATTTCACCTGGGCCAACGCGGCCTACGCCATGGCCGTGAACATCAACCGCTCGTTCAAGCATTACGGCTGGTGCTCGCAGATTCGCGGCATCGAGTCCGGGGGCGCGGTGGAAGGCTTGCCGGTGCACACCTTCCCCACGGATGACGGTGGCGTCGACATGACCTGCCCCACCGAAATCGCCATCAGCGACCGCCGTGAAGCGGAGCTGGCGAAGAACGGTTTCATGCCCCTGGTGCACAAGAAAAACAGCGACCTGGCGGCGTTCATTGGCGCCCAGTCGATGCACAAACCCGCCGAGTACGACGACCCGGACGCCACTGCCAACGCCAACCTGGCCGCGCGCCTGCCGTACCTGTTTGCCACCTGCCGTTTCGCCCACTACTTGAAGTGCATCGTGCGCGACAAGATCGGCTCGTTCAAAGAGCGCAACGACATGCAGGTGTGGCTCAACAACTGGATCGGCCGCTACGTGGAGCACAACCCGGCCACTGCCACCGACGCCGACAAGGCCCGCAAACCCCTGGCCGGCGCGGAAGTGGTGGTGGAAGAGATCGAAGGCAACCCGGGTTACTACGGCGCCAAGTTCTTCCTGCGCCCGCACTACCAGCTCGAAGGCTTGACCGTGTCCCTGCGCCTGGTCTCCAAACTGCCGTCGACCAAGGCTTCCTGATAACACCTTCCTACCCCAACCAAGGTACTGACCATGATCCTGCTCAATTTCAAAGGCAAACAAATCAAAGGCACTTCCACTGTCGAGGCGCACAAGGACTGGATCACCATCGACGCGATCCAGATGGGCGTCGGTCGGGCGATTTCCACCAGCGGCGGCGGTGCCGACCGTGACACCAGCAACCCGTCGTTCTCGGAAATCTCCCTGACCAAGGCCACCGACCTGGCCTCGGCCGACCTGTTCATGGAAGCGGTGTGCGGCAAGAGCCTGGGGGATGCCGAGATCCACTTCATCCAGACCGGCGGCCCGGACAAGAAGCAACAGGTGTTCCTCAAGATCATCCTGGGCAAAGCCATCATCAGCTCCTACTCCGCCAGCAGTAACGGCGAACGCCCGAGCGAAACCATCTCCATCAACTTCACCACCATCAGCTACGAGTACGACTCCTTCACCGGCGACACCGTGATCACCGGCACACCGAAGAAGTGGGACCTGGAAGCCAACGCCAAAATCTGACCCCGCTGCCGCCCCCTGTAGGAGCCGGCTTGCCGGCGATGAGGCCGTTGAACCGTTCGGTGTTCTCGAGATGGCCATCGCCGGCAATCCGGCTCCCGCAAGGTGGCGCGTTCAAGTGATGGAGATTCACATGACCCCGATTCAAGGCCAACCCCATGGCTGAACTCACCAGCCGCGAACGCCTGCAGCCGTCCTTGCTCGATCGCCTGAGCGATGACGACACCGAGCACACCGTGGAGCCCCGTGACAAGCGCATCTTGTCCATGACCGGCCTGCGCAAGGCGGTGCTGCGCGATCTGGGCTGGCTGCTCAACAGCACCAGCCTGGGCAGCTTTCGTGAACTCGGTGGTCACCCCCTGGCCGCGCAATCGGTCATCAATTTTGGCTTGCCGGATTTGTCCGGCAAGACCGCCGCCGGCCTCGACCGTGAAGAACTGGCCCGGCGAATCCGCCAGGCCATCTGGGATTTCGAACCCCGGATCCTGCGCGACAGCCTGCGTGTGGTGCCGCTGGGCACCAGCGCCATCCCCAACCAGATGGCCTTTGAAATCCACGGTGAACTCTGGGGCCAACCGCTGCCCGAGCGCCTGTACCTGAAGACTGAACTGGACCTGGAAGCCGGTGAAGCCAGGGTCTTTGATATCGAGACAAGGGACGTGCGGTGAACGCCAAACTGCTGCGCTATTACGAACGTGAACTGGCCCACCTGCGGGAAGTCGGCGGTGAATTCGCCCGTGACTACCCCAAGGTGGCCGGCCGCCTGGGGCTGGAGACCTACGCCTGCGCCGACCCTTACGTCGAGCGCCTGCTGGAGGGTTTCAGCTTCCTGGCCGCGCGGGTGCAACTGAAGATTGACGCCGAGTTCCCGCGCTTTACCAATCACCTGCTGGAGCTGGTGTACCCGCAATACCTCGCGCCCACGCCGTCGATGGCGGTGGTGCAATTGCAGCCGGACATGAGCGAGGGCAGCCTGGCCGCCGGCTTCAAGGTGCCGCGTGGCACGGCCCTGCACAGCCAGTTGGGCAAGGGCGACCAGACTGCGTGCGAGTTTCGCACCGCCCATGACGTGACCCTGTGGCCGGTGGAGCTGGCCGAGGCGCGGTACTTTGCCTGTGGCAGCCAGGTCGCGGGCATCGACCTGGCGCGCCTCGGCGGGGTGAAGGCCGCGCTGCGCCTGCGGTTGCGCGCAGGCGCCGGGATGACCTTCAGCGACCTGGCCCTGGACACGCTGGCGCTGCACATCCGTGGCGGCGAAGCCTTGCCTTCGCGCATCCTCGAACAACTGCTGGCCCAGGCCGCCGGGGTGCTGGTGATGCCGGTGCAGGAGCATGTGGACTGGCACCAGTTTCTGCCCAGGACCGCGATTCGCGGCCTCGGCTACAGCGACGAAGAAGCCTTGCTGCCCACCGGCGCCCGGTCGTTCCAGGGCTATCGGTTGTTGCAGGAGTACTTCGCCATGCCCCAGCGCTTCCTGTTTGCCGAGCTGGGCGGGCTGGCCAACAGCGTGAGCCGCTGCACCGCGGAACAACTGGACGTGATTGTGTTGTTCAAGAAGCTCGACCCGCTGCTGGAACAGAGCCTCAACGCCGCCAACTTCGGGCTGTATTGCACCCCGGCGATCAACCTGTTCCCGATGCGCACCGAGCGTGTGCACCTGTCGGACCAGCAGTCGGAATACCACGTGATCCCCGACCGCACCCGGCCGATGGACTACGAGATTTACCAGGTCGAAGGCGTCACCGGTTATGGCAGCGGCGCCGAGGCGAGCCAGACGTTCGAGTCGTTCTACCGGGCCAACGACCTGCATGCGCGCACGCCACCCAAGGCGTTTTACCAGGTGCGCCGGGACACGCGGCTGCTCTCGGAACAACAACGCCGCCAGGGCCCGCGCTCCAGCTACATCGGCAGCGAATTGTTCCTGTCCCTGGTGGACGCTCAGGAGGCGCCGCACCGCAGCAGCCTGCGCCAATTGGGCATCGACACCCTGTGCAGCAACCGTGACCTGGTGCTCAGCATGCCGGTGGGCAGCGGCAAGACCGACTTCAGCGTGGAGTCTGGCGCGCCGGTGCAGGCCGTGCGGTGCGTGGCCGGGCCCACGGTGCCGGCGCCGTCGTTTGCCGAAGGTGAAACGGCCTGGCGGCTGGTCAGCCACTTATCCCTCAACTACTTGTCGTTGCTCGACCAGGACAAGGAGCAGGGCGCCAGCGCCTTGCGTGACCTGCTGCGCCTGTATTGCCGGATTGACGACGAAGCCGCCCACAAGCAGATCGAAGGCCTGCGTTCGGTCAGTGCCGAAAGCATCGTGCGCCGTCTGCCGTTGCCGGGGCCAATCACCTATGGCCGTGGCTTGCAGATCAGCGTGACCCTCGACGAATCAGCGTTTGAAGGCAGCGGCGTGTTTATCCTCGGTTCGGTGCTGGAGCAGTTTTTTGCCAAATACGTGTCGCTTAATTCCTTCACTGAGACGGTGATCAAAGGCACCGCCCGTGGGGTGATCATGCAGTGGCCGGCGAGGGTGGGGCGATGCGAGATCCTCTGAGCCTGCTCAGCGCCCTGGAAGCGCACCCGGCGCGGTTCGATTTTCACGGGGCCCTGCGTCAGCTGGAGTGTGCCTTCCCGCACCTGCCACGCATCGGCCAGGCGGCGCGCCCGGCGGATGAAGCGGTGCGTTTCGGCCAGCAACCGTCGCTGGCATTCGAACCGGCAATGATCGCCAGCCTCACGCCGGGCGCCACGCCGAAATTGCTGCTGAATTTTTTCGGTTTGCTGGGGGCGAACGGGCCGTTGCCGATTCACCTGAGCGAATACATTCGCGACCGCCAGCGCAACCTCAATGACCCGACCCTGGCGGCGTTCTGCGATGTGTTCCATCACCGGCTGATCAGCCTGTTCTACCGCGCCTGGGCCAGCGCCCAGCCGGCCGTGAGCCTGGACCGTCCGCAGGCAGACCGTTTTGCGCAGTACCTGGGTTCACTGATCGGCATCGGCATGCCGTCGCTGCTGGGCCGCGACACCGTGCCGGACGTGGCCAAGCTGCACTTCGCCGGGCGCCTGGGCCCGCAGACCCGCAATGCCGGCGGCCTGGCGGCATTGCTGACGGACTACCTGCAAGTGCCGGTGCAGGTCGAGCAATTCGTCGGCCACTGGATGACCTTGCCCGCCGATGGCCTGTGCGCCCTGCGCAGCGGGCCCGACGCGCCGGTGTTGGGCCAGACCACGGTGATGGGCAAGAAAGTCTGGAACACCCAACACAAATTCCGCCTGTTGATCGGCCCGCTGGACCTGGAACAGACCCGCCGCCTGCTGCCGGGGGGCGACAGCCTCAAGCGCGTGCAGGACTGGGTGCGCCAGTACGTCGGCCTGGCCATGGACTGGGACGTGAACCTGATCGTCAAGAAAGAACAACTGCCTGGCTTGCGCCTGGGGTCTGCGCCGTTGGGCTGGACCAGTTGGCTGAGCAGCAAGGCGCCCCTGGCGGATGACCGGCAATTGCTGATCAACCCGCGCATTTCTCACACTTCTCAAGGACCTGCCCATGGCTGATATCAGTCGCGTCGCGCTTTTCGGCAAACTCAACAGCCTGTGCTACCGGGCGATTGAAAGCAGTACTGTGTTCTGCAAGATGCGCGGCAACCCCTACGTGGAACTGGTGCACTGGTTGCAGCAGATCCTGCAACTGACCGACTCCGACCTGCAGCGTCTGATCCAGCATTACTCGCTCGACCCGGCCGTGCTGGCGCGAGACCTGACGGCGGCCCTGGACCGCTTGCCCCGTGGCTCGACCTCGGTCACTGACCTGTCGTCCCAGGTGGAGGAAGCGGTGGAGCGCGCATGGGTCTACGCGACCCTGATGTTCGGCGAGTCCCAGGTGCGCTCCGGGCATTTGCTGCTGGCGCTGCTGAAAACCCCGGGCTTGCGCAATGGCCTGTATGGCGTGTCCCGGGAGTTCAACAAGATCGGCATCGAAGACCTGAGCGAACAATTCACTGCACTGCTCAAGGACTCGCCCGAGGCGCAGATGACCGCCAGCGATGGCTTCCAGGTGCCCGGTGAAGACGCCGGCGCCCTGGCCCCGGCGGCCATGGGCAAGCAGGAAGCGTTGAAGCGCTTTACCGTCGACCTCACCGCGCAGGCGCGAGATTCGAAGATGGACCCGATCGTCGGCCGCGACGAAGAGATTCGCCAGGTGATCGACATCCTGATGCGCCGGCGCCAGAACAACCCGATCCTGGTGGGCGAGGCCGGCGTGGGCAAAACCGCTGTGGTCGAAGGCTTTGCCCAGCGCATCGCCCGGGGCGACGTGCCGCCGAGCCTCAGGGACGTGCAATTGCTGGCCCTCGACGTGGGCTTGCTGCAGGCCGGGGCGAGCATGAAAGGTGAGTTCGAACAGCGCCTGCGCTCAGTGATCGACGAGGTGCAGGCCAGCGTCAAACCGGTGGTGTTGTTTATCGACGAAACCCACACCCTGGTGGGCGCCGGCGGTGCCGCCGGGACGGGCGATGCGGCCAACCTGCTCAAGCCTGCGCTGGCCCGTGGCGCCTTGCGTACCATCGGCGCCACCACCTTTGCCGAGTACAAAAAGCACATCGAAAAGGACCCGGCCCTGACCCGGCGTTTCCAGACCGTGCAGGTCGATGAGCCGGACGAAGCCCGCGCGTTGTTGATGTTGCGGGGCATCGCCCAGACCATGCAGCAGCACCATCAGGTGCAGATTCTCGACTCGGCCCTGGAAGCGGCGGTGCGTTTGTCCAACCGCTACATCCCGGCGCGCCAATTGCCAGACAAGGCTGTCAGCCTGATCGACACCGCCTGTGCCCGCGTCGCCATCAGCCTGCACGCCACGCCAGCCGAGGTGGATGACAGCCGCCGCCGGATTGAATCCCTGGAAACCGAACTGGCGATCATCGAGCGCGAAACCGCGATTGGCGTCGATACCGTCAGTCGTCGCGCGTCCGTCGAGGCGTTGTTGGTGACTGAGCGCGAACGCCTGGATGGCCTGGAAAGCCGCTGGGACAACGAACTGGCACTGGTGGAACAGATTCTGCGCCTGCGCAGCCAACTGGCAGACGCCACCGAGGGCGAAGGCGGCCTGGCGGAGTTGCGTCAACTGCAGGACGAACTGGCGGCGCAGCAGGGCGAAAACCCACTGGTGCTGATCAGCGTCGACGAACAGGCGGTGGCCTCGGTGGTGCAGGACTGGACCGGCATTCCGGTAGGCCGCATGGTCAAGAACGAAATCGAAAACGTGCTGCGCCTGGCGGATCGCTTGTCCCAGCGCATCATCGGACAAAACCATGCCCTGGAAATGATCGCCCGGCGCATCCAGACCTCCCGCGCCGGCCTCGACAACCCCGGCAAACCGGTGGGCGTGTTCATGCTTGCCGGCACCTCCGGCGTGGGCAAGACCGAAACCGCGCTGGCATTGGCCGAGTCGTTGTATGGCGGTGAACAGAACGTCATCACCATCAATATGAGCGAGTACTAGGAAGCCCACACCGTCGCCACCCTCAAGGGCGCGCCACCGGGTTACGTGGGGTACGGCGAAGGCGGCGTGCTGACCGAAGCGGTGCGGCGCAAGCCCTACAGTGTGGTGCTGCTGGACGAAGTGGAGAAGGCTCATCCGGATGTGCACGAGCTGTTTTTCCAGGTGTTCGACAAGGGCTGGATGGAAGACGGCGAAGGCCGGATCATCGACTTCAAGAACACCCTGATCCTGCTCACCACCAACGCCGGTACCGCGTTGATCAGCCGCCTGTGCCGCGACCCGCAGGCCATGCCCGCGCCCGATGACATCGCCAGGGCGTTGCGCGAGCCGCTGCTGGAAGTGTTCCCGCCTGCCTTGCTCGGGCGCCTGGTGGTGATCCCGTATTACCCGCTGAGCGACGCCATGCTCGGCAGCATCATCCGCCTGCAATTGGGCCGTATCGCAAAACGCATCAGTGAAGGCCACAAGATCCCGTTCACCTTCAGCGACGAAGTGGTGCACCTGATCGCCAGCCGCTGCACCGAACTGGAAAGCGGCGGGCGAATGATCGACGCGATCCTGACCAACTCGATGTTGCCGGCCATCAGCACTGAATTCCTCAACCGCCTGCTGGCGGGTACGCCGGCGACGCGGGTGCAGGTGAGCGTAGACGCCGGTGAATTTGCCTACGTGTTCGAGGAGCAGTGAGCTAAAGAAAAAACTGTGGCGAGGGGGCTTGTCCTGTGGCGAGGGGGCTTGTCCTGTGGTGAGGGGCTTGTCCCCCGTTGGAGTGCGCAGCGCTCCCGCTTTTTTAGGGCCGCTACGCAACCCAGCGGGGACACCCCCTCGCCACAGAGATAAAGCAGACAGCACTCAGCGGCGCCACGGAATAAACCCGTGCGCCCGGCTGTTGTGTCTACGTTCCTCAACTCTCAGGGAGACACACGATGCCCCGGATCAATAGTGCATTCAGCTGCCGCAAAGTGGACTTTCAAGCATTCCGCGAAGCCCTTGGCGAGGCCGGCATGCTGGCGGAGTCGCCCGCCGCGCAGGAAGTCATTGCGACCATGAACACCATCAGCACTGCACGCTCCAACGACACCCCGCAAGAGCAAGCCAAGGTTGCGTATTTCGCCGCCTATGAGGGCGAGGATGCGGTGGGGTTGATGGTGATGTTCAAGGAAGGCCCCACCTGGAAGATCGAAGACGTGTTTGCCGGAGTCGCGGGCAGCGGGCTGGGCTCGACCCTGGCGGCGTTTGGCATGGACTACGCGATCAGTGACTACGGCAACAAACCCAATTGCGAGATTCGCCTGACCTCCCTGGATGCGGCCTCGTGTGCGTTCTGGAAAAAGATGGGCTTTGTGATGCTGCCTGGGGTCGCGAGCGGGCACGGCGGCATGATTTACCGCGTGCCCAACTCCCGCCCGACCACACCGCTCTAGGTAGAAAACCACCATGGCAACCACCCAAACCCGGCGCGAAATCCAGGTCACCAGCGTGCTCGGCGCCGATGTGCTGCTGTTCCGGCGCATGCAGGCCCGGGAAGGCCTGGCGCAGCTCAGCGAATACACGCTTGAGCTGTACAGCGAACGCGCCGACCTGAATATCGACGACCTGCTGGCAACCCAGATGAGCGTGGCGGTGGACCTGCCCAAGGGCGGCAGCCGCTATTTCAGCGGTCACGTCAGCCACTTTTCGTTTACCGGACGCCAGGGCCGTTTTGCCACGTACACGGCGGTGTTGCGTCCGTGGCTCTGGTTTTTGACCCTGGCCACTGACTGCCGGATATTCCAGGAACTGAGCGTGCCGGACATCCTCAGGCAGGTGTTCGCCCCGTACACCATCGCTGATGTCGATACCTCGGGCCTGAGCGGCAGCTACAAGGCGCTGACCTACTGCGTGCAGTACCGCGAAAGCGACTTCAATTTCGTCAGCCGCCTGATGGAGCAGGAGGGCATCTACTACTTCTTCAAGAGCGCGGCCGGGCGCCACACCCTGGTACTGGCCGACTCTTATGGCGCCCATTCACCGGCACCGGGGTATGCCCAGGTGCGCTTCATGCCCGCCGAAGACCACACCATGCGCGAGAGTGAAGTGATCTACGACTGGCGCATGAGCGGTGACGTGGAACCGGGTGGCTACACCTTGCAGGATTTCGACTTTGAAAAGCCGTCGGCCAACCTCTTGGCCAAGTCCACGCTGGCCGGCAGCTACCCGCAGGCGCGCCACGAACGCTACGACTACCCGGGCAAGTACACCGAGCGCAAGCAGGGCGAAACCTATGCGCGCACGCTGATCGAGTCCCTGCACACCGGCACCCAGCGGGTCACCGGGGCCACCCGTGCCCGGGGCTTGTTTCCCGGGGCACTGATGACCCTGACCGAACACCCGCGCAGTGAGCAGAACGCCCAGTTCCTGTTGCTGGAGGCGCGTTATGCGTTGTCCTCGGACACCTACGAGCCGACACCGCCGGCCCATCCCGCGCCGGTGCTGACCTGCGAGTTCACCGCCTTGTCCAGGCAGCAGCAGTTTCGCGCGCCGTGCAGCAGTCGCAAACCGCTGATGCAGGGCCCGCAGACCGCCAGGGTGGTGGGCAAGCAGGGCGAGGAAATCTGGACCGACAAATACGGGCGGATCAAGGTGCAGTTCCACTGGGACCGCGAGGGCAAACAGGACGAGAACAGCTCGTGCTGGATTCGCGTAGCCCAGGGCTGGGCCGGCAAACGCTGGGGCAGCCTGTTCACCCCGCGCATCGGCCAGGAAGTCATCGTGAGCTTTCTGGAGGGCGACCCGGATCAGCCGCTGGTCACCGGCAGCGTCTACAACGCCGAGACGATGCCGCCGTACACCCTGCCGGAAAATGCTACCCGCTCGACGCTCAAGAGCAACTCGTCCAAGGGCGGCGGTGGCTACAACGAGCTGCGTTTTGAAGACAAGAAAGGTTCGGAGCAGGTGTTCCTGCACGCCCAGAAAAACCTCGACCAGCGCGTGCTCAAGGACTCCCTGGACTGGGTCGGTGGCGACCGCCATTCCAAGGTCGACCAGGACCTGCGGGAGAAGGTCGGCGGCGACCGGCACTCTTCGGTGGGCGGGCATCGCAATGAGAAAGCCACCGGCGATGTCTCGATGTCGGCCGGCACCAACATGATCATCAACGGCGGCCTGAAAACCGGCGTCACGGCCGGCATGGACATGTACATGAAGGGCGGCATGAACGTGGTAATCGAGGCGGGGGCGACCATCACCCTGAAAGTCGGCAGCACCTTCCTGACCCTCACGCCGGCCATGATCATCGCCTCGACCATTCCGATCCCGCTGCCCGAGGCCGCCTCTGCGGCGACTGCGCTGGCGCTCACCGCTGCCACCGGCCCTGCCGGGGTGCCGCTACCACCGAAGGAGGCCGACGATGGCAAGTAACCCCGTGAATTTGATTCTGCTGGTCCGCAGCTACCGCGACCAACCCATGCCCGGTGACGTGATCTGCCGGTTTACCGACGCCGGTGGTTCGATTGGCCGTGGCCCGGACAACGACCTGACCCTGGACGACCCGGGCAAATACATCTCCCGCATCCACGCACGCCTCGAATGGCGCGGCGAGCAGTTCTACCTGACCGACACCGGCAGCAACCCCAGCCTGGTCAACGAACGCCCGCTGGGCAATGGCCGTGAGCGGGCGCTGGAGGAGGGCGACCGCCTGGTGATCGGAGATTACGGGCTGGAAGTGCGTCTGGAGCAACCGTTGGCCGAGGTGCAGGACGACGCCCTGGCCACACGCATTTTGCCGCCGTTGTTCGTGCCGCCGCCTGCGCCCGTGGCCGCACCGTTGCCACCGCTGGAGGTGTATCGCGAGCCTGAGGTGGTGGCGCCGGTGGTGCTGCATGACGCCCTGGCCGGGGCGAGGATTCTGGAGGGCGAGTCGTTGTTTGATGGGGCCGTGCCGCTGTCTGACCCGCTCGGGTTGAACCTGGCAGGACGGGTGGAACCACTGTTTCGCGGCACCGAAAGCGACCACGTGGCGCCGCAGATGCAGGCGTTTGTGATGCCGGTGATGCAGGTGGAAGCGCAGGTGATCCCGGAGGACTACGACCCGCTCTTTGGGCTAACCCCGGAACCTGTGGCTGCCCACGATCCAAATGTGGGAGCGGGCTTGCTCGCGAAAGCGGTGTATCAGTCGCTGGATCTGTTGACTGAATCATCGCATTCGCGAGCAAGCCCGCTCCCACACAAGCCCGCTCCCACATTGACCGAGCCCGCCAGTGACGACGCCGTCTTCCAGGCCCTGCTCCAAGGCCTCGGCCTGGAAAACCTGCACACCACCCGCACCCCCGTCGAACTCGCCCACCTGGTCGGCGAAATGCTCCGCACTGCCACCGGCGGCACCATGGCGGTGCTGATGGCCCGGGCCCTGACCAAGCGCGAAAGTCATATCGACATGACCATGATCGGCGCCCACTCCAACAACCCGCTGAAGTTTTTCCCCGACCCCCACAGCGCCCTGACCCAGATGCTCACCGCCGATTCCCCGGCCTATATGCGCCCGGTCAAGGCCATGGGCGCGGCATTCGACGACCTCAAGGCCCACGAACTGGCGGTGATCGCCGGCATGAAAGCGGCGCTGGGCGCGGTGGTGCAGCGTTTTGACCCGGCCCGGGTCGAGCAACGCCGCACCACCCACGGCGCCCTCGACAAATGGATGCCGGCCCGGCGCAAGGCGCGCTTGTGGGACCGCCTGGTGGAGCGCTACGAGGACCTCGCGCGGGATGCCGATGAGGACTTGCAGCGCCTGTTCGGTGAGTTGTTTTCGGTGGCTTATGAAGAGCAGGTCGCGCGGTTGCGCACCGGCCAATGAGAAGAATTTATGTCCTGGAATAACAAAGTAGTCTGGTCCGAAGGCATGTTGCTGCAACCCCAGCACCTGCAACAACACGACCGTTTTTTGCAGGCCCAGCTTGAAGCCCGGGTCGGCGCCTTGCGGGCCTACGCCCATGGTTTTTCAACGCTGCACATCGACCCGCAGCAATTGGCCCTCGGGAAGTTGTCGTTGCTGTCCTACAGCGGCGTGTTGCCCGATGGCACGCCGGTCGGCCAGCCGTTCGACGATGAAATGCCGCTGCCCCTGGAGATCCCCGCAGACGCCCGTGACCTGAAGGTGGTGCTGGCGCTGCCGAGCCTGCGCCCCGGTGTGGCCGAGGTCGACGACAACCCCGGCTTCGAAAATTTCGCCCGTCACCGCAGCAGTGAGTACGAAGCCTGGGACAGCAACGGCCTGGACAGCAGCGCCCTGATGAGCATCGGCAAACTGCGCCTGCGCCTGGCGTTTGAAGGGGACGTGGCCGATGCCTACACCACCCTCGGCATCGCCCATGTGGTGGAAAAACGCGCCGACAAAACGGTGGTGCTCGACCGCGATTATTACCCGCCCTGCCTGGACATCCGTGCCGCCGAGCACCTGGGCGCATTTGTCGACGAATTGCTCGGCCTGTTGCAGCAGCGCGGTGAAGCCCTGGCGGCCCGCCTGAACCGGCCGGACGGCAGCGGCGCGGCGGAGATTGCCGACTTCCTGCTGCTGCAAGTGCTCAACCGCAGCCAGCCGTTGGTGCGCCACCTGGCGGCCATGCGCGGCCTGCACCCGGAACAGTTGTACCGCGACCTGACGGCCCTGGCCGGCGAACTGGCGACCTTTACCCAGGCTGACAAGCGCGCTTCGGCCTACCCGGTGTATCGCCATGACGCGCTGGCCGAGACCTTCGCTCCGGTGATGCTCGACCTGCGCCGCTCGCTGTCGACGGTGATGGACGCCCGCGCCATCGCGATTCCCCTGGAAGAGCGCCAATACGGGATTCGCGTGGCGGTATTGCCCGACCAGGAGTTGCTGCGCTCGGCCACGTTCATCCTCGCGGTGCAGGCGCAAATGTCCGCCGAGAGCGTGCGCAACGGCTTCCCGCCGCAGGTCAAGATCGGCTCGGTGGAGAAGATCCGCGACCTGGTCAACCTGCAACTGCCGGGCATCGGCCTGCGCCCGCTGCCGGTGGCGCCACGGCAACTGCCGTTCCACGCCGGCTTCACCTATTTCGAACTCGACCGCAGCAGCGACTACTGGCAACAGCTGAGCAATTCGGCGGGGTTTGCCATGCACATCGCCGGGGTCTTCCCGGGGCTGGACATGCAGTTCTGGGCCATTCGGCGCTAAGGCAAGGTGACTGACGTGAATGACACTTTCGATAGCACCCAGGACCCGGACCGCACCCTGCTGATCCCGACGCCGGGCGGGCGGCGGGTTGCGCCTGCGGTGGCGCCCGTGGCCGACGTGCAGAGCGCCGCCGTGGTGCTCAAGGGCCTGGGCCTCAACCCGCTGGTGAGGGCCGCCAACCTGTTGCTCGACCTGGTGGTGCCACTGCGCATGCTGACCGCCATGCCCGACATGGAAAGCCTGCGCCAGCGGCTGATCCAGGCGATGCAGGCGTTCGAGGCCCAGGCCCGGGCCAGCCAGGTGGACGTCGAAACCGTGGCGGCGGCGCGTTACGCGCTGTGCACCCTGGTGGACGAAACCATTTCCAGTACGCCGTGGGGCGCGGGAGTGTGGGGCAGCCGCAGCCTGTTGGTGACCTTTCACAATGAAGCCTGGGGCGGCGAAAAATTCTTCATGATTTTGCAGCGCCTCAGCCAGGACTCGCGCACTCACATCGACGTGCTGGAGCTGATGTATTTGTGCATGGCCCTGGGGCTGGAAGGGCGTTACCGAGTGTTGGACCGCGGCCTGGATCAGCTGGGCCTGTTGCGGGAACGCTTGCTGCAACTGATCAACCAGCAACGCGGCAACCGTGAGCAGGACTTGTCGCCACGCTGGCGCGGCGCCGAAGCGCCCCAGGCGTCGATGTTGCGCCAGGTGCCGGTGTGGGTGCTGGCGGCGGTGGCGTCGGTGCTGCTGCTGAGTGCGCAGTTGACCTACAACTGGCTGCTTAACCGCGCTTCCGATCCGGTGTTCGCGCAACTGGGGGCGATCCGTGTGGTGTCGCCGCTCAAAGTGGCGGCGCCCGCCACGCCTGCGCCGGTGCGCCTGTCGGGGTTCCTCGCGCCGGAAGTCGCCCAGGGCCTGGTCACGGTGAAAGACAGCGCCGACCGCTCGGTGATTACCCTGCGCGGCGACGGTGTATTCGCTTCCGGCAGTGCCGAAGTGGCGAGCAATTTCGACGGTTTGCTGGCCCGCATTGGTGATGCGCTGGCAACGGTGCCGGGGGATGTGGTGGTGGTCGGGCATACCGACAATGTGCGGCCTTCGGCGACTTCGCGGCTGGGTTCCAACTTTGATCTGTCCCAGGCCCGGGCCAAGACCGTTGCACGCTTGCTCGCGCAACGGGCGGGGCCGGCCGAGCGTTACCGCAGCGAAGGCCGGGGTGAAACCGAACCCCTGGTACCCAATGATTCAGCGGCCAATCGTGCACGCAACCGCCGTGTCGACATCACCGTGCTGATCCCTTCCCAGGCGCAATAGACCATGAACCTGTCCTCGTTTTGTTCGTTGTTATGGTCCCCGGTGGAGCGCTTCATCCTGTGGTTGCTCAAGCCTTGGTTGCTGTCGCTGATCGGCGTGGCGCTGTTGTCGCTGCTGGTGTGGTACGAAGGCCCGCTGCTGGCGTTCAACGGCAGTGAGCCGTTGGCCCCGGAAGCCCGGCGCTGGGGCTTGATCAGCGTGTTTGTGCTGGTGTGGGCGGGCTATTTTGCCTGGCGGTTGTGGCGTGCCTGGCGGGCGAATCGCGGGTTGATGGCGGGGGTTGCCGAAGCGCCGGCGGGGGTACGCGAGTCCCAGGCCGAAGTGAATGAACTGGGCGAGCGCATGCGTTCGGCCATGGCGGTGCTGCGCAAGGCCAACCCCGGCTGGAAGATGAGCGGGCAGTACCTGTATCAGTTGCCGTGGTACATGTTTGTCGGCGCGCCGGGCAGCGGCAAGACCACCGCGCTGACCCATTCCGGCCTGCAATTTCCCCTGCGCGAAGCCATGGGTTCCGGGGCCATCGGCGGGGTGGGCGGCACCCGGCATTGTGACTGGTGGTTTACCGATGAAGCGGTGTTGCTCGACACGGCGGGGCGCTACACCACCCAGGACAGCTACACCGAAGTGGACAAGGCGGCCTGGGGCGGTTTCCTCGACCTGCTGAAAAAACACCGTCGCCAGCGCCCGGTCAATGGGGTGATCGTGGCCCTCAGCGTCAGCGACCTGTTGCAGCAAACCGAAGCCCAGCGCCAGGCCCAGGCCTTGGCGATTCGGGCGCGGATCAATGAGCTGTATGAACGTCTGGGCCTGCGGTTTCCGGTGTACGTGATCATCACCAAGTGCGATTTGCTGGCGGGTTTTTCGGAGTTTTTCGAGACCTTTGGCCGGGAGGAGCGGGCGCAGGTGTGGGGTGTGACCTTCCCGCTGCAACAAGACCCGAAAGCCGACAGCAGCCTGGCGTCGTTCCCCGCCGAATTCGATGCCCTCGAACGCCAACTCCAGGGCCGGGTGCTGGAGCGGGTGCAACAGGAGCGGGACCTGTCGCGCCGGGCCTTGCTCTACAGCTTCCCGCAACAGTTCGCCAGCCTGGGCGAGGGGCTCACGCGGTTTCTCAACAGCGTCTTCGAGGCCAACCGTTATCAGGAACCGGCGCTGCTGCGGGGCGTGTACTTCACCAGCGGCACCCAGGAAGGCAGCCCGATTGACCGGGTACTCACCGCCCTGGCGGCGTCCTTTGGCCTGGGCCGCAAGGTGCTGGCGCCGAACGTCGCCAGTGGCCGCAGTTACTTCATCACCCGTTTGCTGCGGGAAGTGATCTTCAAGGAGGCCGGGCTGGCCGGCGTCAACCATCAGGAAGAGCGTCGCCGCCGCTTGCGGGCGCGGGGCGGGCGGATCGTCGCCGGGGCGGCGTTTGTCCTGCTGTTGCTGGGCATGACCATCAGCTACAACCGCAACCTGCAATTGATCGCCGACTCGGCCACCGCCGCGACCAACGTCGCGCAACTGGCCAAGGAACTGCCGGCCGACGGCGACGTGCTGGTGACCTTGCCCTTGCTCAATGCCGCCCGCGCGCTGCCCGGTGGCTACAGCGAGGGCGACACCAGCGTGCCGCTGCTCAGCCGCATGGGCCTGTATCAGGGCAACAAGCTGGGCGCGGGCGCGGTGACTTTGTACCGCCGCCTGTTGCGCAGCACCTTGCTGCCGCACATCGTGGCGAACATGGGAAACGCCCTGCGTCGGGGCGATGCCAGCAACCAGGAGTTCCTCTACGAAACCCTGCGCGCCTACCTGATGCTGGGTGAGCGGCAGTTCTTTGATGCCGCGTCTGTGCAGGCGTGGGTCGATGTCGATTGGCGTCGCGAGCTGCCCCAGGCCACCCCGGCGCAATTGCAGCAATTGTCCGGTCACGTCTCGGCGCTGCTGGAAGCCGACGATGAAGCTGAACCGGTGCCACTCGACAGCGCCCTGATTGCCAAGGTGCGCCTGGCCCTGGCGAGTATGCCGCTGTCCCAGCGCATCTATAACCGGGTCAAGCGCCAGGTGGATCAGGAGCATTTGCCCGAACTCAGCGTGAATGGCGCGGTGGGCCGGGATGTGTCGTCGCTGTTCACCCGGGGCAGTGGCGAGCCGTTGTCCCGTGGGGTCAGCGGCGTGTACCGCATCGCCGGCTACCGCGAGCTGACCGACAAGACCCCGCAAGCCGTGGCTGACATGGCCAAGGACAGCTGGGTGCTGGACCGCCAGGAGTCGGCGCAGATCGCCGGCGGCAGCGCTGCCATGCAAGCCGCGGTGCTGGAGCTGTACTACGCCGATTACATCCGCCAATGGGACACCTTCCTCGCTGACGTGCACCTGGTGCCGTTGACCAGCCTCGGCCAGGCGTCCCTGGTGACCAACGTGCTGGCGGCAAACGATTCACCACTGCGCGCGTTGCTGCTGGCGGTGGCGAAGGAAACCACCCTGGAAGGCGCATTGACCTCGGCCGCCAGCAAAGACACCGACCAGCGCGTGCGCGACAAAATCGCCGCCGCCACGCAAAAGCTCCAGGCGGCCCTCGGCAACGACGCCCCGGCCCCGGCGACGGATGCCGGCGCAAACCCGGTGGACCAGCACTTCGCCGCGCTCCATCGCCTGGTGGGCAACGGCACCCGCCCGCAACCGGTGGATGAGGCGCTGGCTGCGCTGAAAGACGCCGGCCAGTACTTCGACAGCGCCGATGCCGCCCGCCGCAGCGCCGCGCCGGCACCCACCGGTGAAGTGCTGGAGCGTTTGAAACGTGCCAGCGACACCCAGCCGGCACCGTTGTCGACGTTGCTGCGGGATGTGCAATCCGGCGGTGCCGCGCTGACCCTGGGCAACGAAAAGGCCCGGCTGAATGCCTTGTGGGAAGCCTCCGGGGCACCGTTCTGCCGGGCGGCGATTGCCGATCGTTATCCATTGGTGCGTAGCTCCAGCCGCGATGCCACCGCCGATGACTTCGGCAAATTCTTTGGCCCGGGCGGGCTGATGGATGATTTTTTCAGCAAGAACCTCGCGGCCTATGTCGACATGAGCGGCAGCCAATGGCGCTGGCGCTCCAGCGGTGTGACGCCGTTGAACATTTCCCAGGACGTGCTCAACCAGTTCCAGCGCGGGGCGCGCCTGCGGGACATGTTCTTCGTGGCCGGGGCACGCCAGCCGTCATTGCGCTTTGACCTGAAAGCCCTCAGCGCCGACCCGGCGTTGACCAAGGTCACCCTGGACATCGACGGCCAGCCGGTGGTGTACGACACGGGCAACGTGGCGGACTTCACCAGCATCAGCCTGCCGAGCGGCAAGGCCGGCGGTCTGGTGCGGCTTGAAGCGACCCCCGCGCTGGTCAGCCCGCTGCGAGCCGATGGCCCGTGGGGTTGGCTGCGGATGATGGACAAGGCGGCGGTGAGTGCCCAGGGTGAGTTGCTGCAATTGACGTTCACTGTGGAAGGGCATCGGGTGGTGTATCAACTGCGGGCCAGCAGTGTGATCAACCCGTTCCGGCGTGATGCGCTCGAGGCGTTTCACTGCCCGACGACGTTATAGGGATTGGGCATGGATCAGCAGTTGACGGGTTTTTTCGGCAAGGTTCCCAGCCATGGGGACTTTGTCAGCCGACGTTTGCCAGAGGCTTTTTTGCGACCTTGGGATACGTGGCTGCAGAACGGTTTGCAGCACAGTCGCGAGCGGCTGGGTGAGCGCTGGCTGGAGGTTTATTTGTGCAGTCCGGTCTGGCGCTTCGCCCTGGCGGCGGGAGTGTGTGGCAAGCAGGGTTGGGCCGGGGTCATGTTGCCCAGTGTGGATCGGGTAGGGCGCTATTTTCCGTTGACGGTGGCGGTGGCGAGCGAAGACGTACCGCTGTTCGCGCGGCTTGAGCAGGATGGCGAATGGTACGCGCAGGTCGAGCGGTTGGCGCTGTCGACCCTGGTTGAGGGGTTCACGATGACTGCGTTTGATTCGGCGCTCAGGGCATTGCCGCCGCCGTCACCCCTTATCCGGGGGGAAGAGGGTGCGGCGGCGGGGCATTCGTTGTTCTGGACTGAAGGCTCGCCGTTGTTGGCGCCCTCGACGGTGGACGTTGCGGGCTTGCCTGGCGCCTCGACATTCGTCGATATGCTGGCGGGGCGCAGCCAGGTGTGAGGCTACACCTGGGCCAGCGAGGCGACAGCGCTCTTGGGGAGTGTCGGGGTTTCGAGCGCAGGTGTGGCATTCGAAGCTATTGCAGGCTTCGCGTTGGCCGGGAACTCGGCACGGTCTGCGAATGTTTGCTGAACGGCAGGGACGAAAACCTCGGCGCTTTTTGGAACGGATTCCTCCGGGGTGGCCACCGCAGGTTTGTCTTTGGTTGCTGATTTGAGCAGCTTGTCGGCCCCAAAGGCCGCACCGCCGCTGATAGCGCCCAAGCCCACCGCTTTCAGAATCGGCATGGCCAGAGCTTTCAAAATATTCAATAGGGCGCCCATGGGTCTTTTCCTCTCATCTGGTTTTGTCTGGCGGCCTTGATAGCCGCTCGTCCTTCTGTGTCAAAAACAGCGCCACCGGTTCCAGGCCCTCTTGCGCCGATTCAATTTCCTTGCTAGCTTCTCGCAAAATGTTAACGATAACATTTGCTCTAAAAATAAAAACAAAACAGAGAATCTCGCCATGAAAATGCTTCCGAAAACCCTGTGTTTGTTGGCTTTAAGCATCAATCTCGGTACCGCCGGCCTGGCCTGGGCCGACACCAAACCCGCGCCCATCCGCATCGGTGCGTCCTTCCAGGAAATCAACAACCCTTACTTCGTCACCATGAAAGACGCCTTGCAGGAAGCCGGGGCGACCATCGGTGCGCAGTTGATCATCACCGACGCCCGCCACGACGTGTCCAAGCAGGTCAGCGACGTCGAGGACATGCTGCAAAAGGGCATCGACATCCTGCTGATCAACCCCACCGATTCCGTTGGCGTTCAGTCCGCCGTCAAGTCTGCCCACGCCGCCGGCGTGGTGGTGGTCGCGGTCGATGCCCAGGCCGAAGGCCCGCTGGACTCCTTCGTCGGTTCGAAAAACTTCGACGCCGGCTTCCAGGCCTGTGAATACCTGGCCAAGAACATCGGCGACAAAGGCAACATCGCCATCCTCGACGGCATCGCCGTGGTGCCGATCCTGGAACGCGTGCGCGGTTGCAAAGAGGCCGTGGCCAAGCACCCGGACATCAAGATCGTGAGCATCCAGAACGGCAAGCAGGAACGTGACCAGGCGCTGACCGTCACCGAAAACATGCTGCAGGCCCAGCCCACCCTCAAAGGTATTTTCAGCGTCAACGACAACGGCTCCCTCGGTGCGCTTTCGGCCATCGAAGCCAGCGGCCTGGACGTCAAGCTGGTGAGCGTCGACGGCGCGCCGGAAGCCATCAAGGCGATCCAGAAACCCGGCAGCAAGTTCATCGCCACCTCCGCGCAATACCCGCGTGACCAGATCCGCCTGGCACTGGGCATCGCCCTGGCCAAGAAGTGGGGCTCCCAAGTGCCCGCCACGATCCCGGTGGACATCACCCTGATCGACCAGGCCAAGGCCAAGGATTTCAGCTGGTAAACCGCCCAGGCCCCACGCCTGGCGTGGGGCACAGGTCATCCATCTGAATGCGAGGTCGGCGGTATGAGCAGTCTTCTGAAGCTGGAAAATATCTGTAAGCGTTACCCGGGGGTGCAAGCCCTCAAGGCGATCAACCTGGAAGTACAGCGCGGCGAGATTCATGCCTTGCTCGGGGAAAACGGCGCGGGCAAATCGACCCTGATGAAGATCCTTGGCGGGGTCGAGCATCAGGACGAAGGGCAGATCCTGATTGACGGCCAGGCCCGGCAGTTCGCGACCTATCGTGATGCGATTGCCGCCGGTATCGGCATTGTGTTCCAGGAGTTCAGCCTGATTCCCTACCTCACGGCGGTGGAAAATATCTTCCTCGGCCATGAGCTGAGCAACCGTTTTGGCCTGTTGCGCAAGCGCGTAATGGTCGAGACGAGCGAGGCGTTGTTCAAGCGCCTCGGCGTCAGCATTGACCTGCAATGCGCGGTCAAGCACCTGAGCGTGGCCGAGCAGCAGTTCGTCGAGATCGCCAAGGCCCTGGCCCTGGATGCGCGGCTGCTGGTGCTCGACGAACCCACCGCCACCCTTACGCCGAGTGAGGCCGAGCTGCTGTTCGAGATCATGCGCGAACTCAAGCGCCAGGGCGTGGCGGTGATTTTCATCTCCCACCACCTGGAGGAAATTTTCCAGGTGTGCGACCGCATCAGCGTGCTGCGCGACGGCGGCAACGTGGGCGTCACTGACGTAGCCGACAGCGATATCGACCGCCTGGTGGAAATGATGGTGGGGCGCCGCCTGGAATGCAGCTTTCCGCCCAAGCCCAACGCCGAGCGCGGGCCGCTGTTGCTGGAGGTCAAGGACATCCAGCTGGTGCGCAACGGCCCCCACAACCACTTTGAATTGCACAAGGGCGAGATTCTCGGCTTTGCCGGCCTGGTGGGTTCCGGGCGTACCGAATTGGCCTTGGGCATGATGGGCGCGCTGCCGTCGGTGAGCAAAGACGTGTGGCTGCGGGGTAAAAAAATCACCCTTGACGACCCGGCCCAGGCCTTGGCCCACGGCATCGGCCTGCTGCCGGAAAGCCGCAAGAGCGAAGGGCTGATCACCGATTTCAGCATTCGCGAAAACATCTCCCTCAACAACCTGCCCAAATACCAGAACGCCAGCGGCCTGATCGACAAGGACAAGGAGTGCGCCAGCGTCGAAGCCCTGATGCGCCAGCTGTCGATCAAGGCGCCCAGCGGCGAGAGCCGGGTGTTCAACCTCAGCGGCGGCAACCAGCAGAAAGTCGTGATTGCCCGCTGGATCAACCATCACTGTGACGTGCTGGTGTTCGACGAACCCACCCGTGGCATCGACGTCGGCGCCAAGGCGCAGATCTACGCACTGATGCGCAGCCTCACCGAACAAGGCTACGCAATCATCATGATTTCCTCGGAACTGCCGGAAGTCATCGGCATGTGCGACCGCGTCGCCGTGTTCCACAAGGGCGCGATCGTCAAGGTACTGGAAGCGTCTGCCGTCAATCCTCAAGAGGTCATGCGCCATGCAACAGGGGGCTCAAGTGAATACGTCCATTAATGCCGTGGGGCCGGGTCGGCTGCGCCTGAACCTGGCGCGGTTGATTCGCTCGCCGGCGTTTTATCCGTTTGTGGGGCTGCTGGTGGTGACGTTGGTGATGATCTTCGCCAGCGACAATTTCCTCACTGCCAACAACCTGTCGAACATTGCGCGCCAGGTGTCGATCAACGCGATTATCGCGGTGGGCATGACCTGCGTGATTCTCACCGGTGGCATCGATTTGTCGGTGGGGCCGGTGATGGCCTTGTCCGGCACCCTGACCGCCGGCCTGATGGTCGCGGGCTTGCCGCCGGGCCTGGCGATTGGCGCCGGGATGCTGATTGGCGTGGCCTTCGGCATCGGCAACGGGCTGTTCGTCGCCTACCTACACATGCCGCCGATCATCGTCACCCTCGCGACCATGGGCATCGCCCGCGGGTTCGGCCTGATGTACACCGACGGCTATCCGATTTCCGGCCTGCCGGAATGGTTTGGTTTCTTTGGCCGCGAAAGCCTGTTCGGCATTTCGGTGCCGATCCTGATCATGGTGGTGACGTACCTGGCGGCGTATGTGCTGCTGCAACACACCCGCATCGGCCGCTATATCTACGCGATTGGCGGCAACGAGGAAGCGGTGCGCCTGTCCGGTGTGCGGGCGGCACGCTTCAAGTTGCTGGTGTACGGCATCAGCGGTTTCACCGCCGCGATTGCCGGGCTGGTGCTGACCTCGCGCTTGATGAGTGGCCAGCCGAATGCCGGCGTGTCGTTCGAACTCGACGCGATTGCCGCCGTGGTCCTGGGTGGCGCCTCGATTGCCGGCGGGCGCGGGGTGATTGTCGGCACCTTGCTCGGCGCCATGCTGCTGGGGGTGTTGAACAACGGCTTGAACATGCTCGGGGTCTCGCCCTACGTCCAGAGCGTGATCAAGGGCGGGATCATTTTGCTGGCGATCTTTATCAGCCGTCAGCGCCACAAGTAAACCGGTTATCTCCACGCGGCCATGGCGGCCGCGATGGGTTCTCTCATGCTCAAGAAAGGTCCGCACATCATGGAAAAGCACAACGAAATGCAAGCCGTCGTCTGCCACGGCCCTAAAGACTACCGCCTGGAACGCATCAGCAAACCCCAGGCGCGGGTCAATGAACTGGTGATCCGCATCGCCGCCTGCGGCATCTGCGCCAGCGACTGCAAATGCCACTCGGGCGCCGCGATGTTCTGGGGCGGCGACAACCCGTGGGTCAAGGCACCGGTGGTGCCGGGGCACGAGTTTTTCGGCTACGTGGTGGAAGCCGGCGAGGGCGCCGAAGAGCACTTTGACGTGAAGGTCGGCGACAAGGTGATCGCCGAGCAGATCGTGCCGTGCGGCAAGTGCCGCTTCTGCAAATCCGGCAAGTACTGGATGTGCGAGGTGCACAACATCTTCGGCTTCCAGCGTGAAGTGGCCGAAGGCGGCATGGCCCAGTACATGCGCATCCCCAAGACGGCCATCGTGCACAAGATTCCGGAGTCGGTGTCTCTCGAAGATTCGGCACTGATCGAGCCGATGTCCTGCGCGATTCACACCGTCAACCGGGGTGAGATCCAGCTGGATGACGTGCTGGTGATCGCCGGTGCAGGCACTCTGGGCCTGTGCATGGTGCAGGTGGCGGCGCTGAAAACCCCGAAGAAACTGGTGGTGATCGACATGGTCGATGAGCGCCTGGAACTGGCGAAGAAGTTCGGTGCCGATGTGGTGATCAACCCGTCCCGGGACAACGCCCGGGAGATCATCAACGGCCTGACCGACAACTACGGTTGCGACGTGTACATCGAAACCACCGGCGTGCCGGCGGGCGTCACCCAGGGCCTGGAATTGATCCGCAAGCTCGGGCGGTTTGTCGAGTTCAGCGTGTTTGGCGCCGAGACCAGCGCCGACTGGTCGATCATCGGTGACCGCAAGGAACTCGACGTACGCGGCGCGCACCTCGGGCCGTATTGCTACCCGGTGGCCATCGACCTGTTCGAACGCGGCCTGCTGACGTCCAAGGGCATCGTGACCCATGACTTCGGGCTGGATAGCTGGGCCGAGGCCTTTGAGTTGGCCAACTCGACCAAGTCGATCAAGGTGCTGCTGAAGCCGGTGGTCTGAGATGAACTACGTGATGGGTGTGGACATCGGCACGCAAAGCACCAAGGCGCTGCTGGTGGACGGTGACGGTACGATCATCGCCCAGCACAGCCAGGGGTATCGCGTGGACACCCCTAAAGTGCGCTGGGCCGAGCAGTGGCCGCAGGTGTGGCTGGACGCGGTGGAGGCGTGTGTTGCCCAGTGCATGGTCAAGGCCGGCGTGGCGAAAGAGCAGGTCAAGGCGCTGTGCATCAGTAGCCTGTACGGCGGTTCGGGGATTGCCGTGGACGCGCAGATGACCCCGCTGCACCCGTGCCTGATCTGGATGGACCGGCGCGCGGGCGAACAGGTGGAGTGGGTGCGCGAGCACGTGGACCTGGAGCGGCTGTTCGCGGTCACCGGCAACTCGGTGGACAGCTACTACGGCTTCACCAAGATGCTCTGGCTCAAGCAGCACCAGCCGCAGGTGTGGGCCAATACCCGCTACCTGCTGCCGCCCAACAGCTACATCAACGCGTGCCTGACCGGTGAGGTGGCGGTGGATCACAGCAGTGCCGGCAATATCGGCGGCGTCTACGATGTGGCCCGGCGAGGCTGGTCGGCCGAGATGCTGGCGGCGCTGGATATCCCGCTGGCGATGATGCCGGAGCGCTTGCTGTATTCCGGTGAAGTGGTCGGCGGTTTGCTGGAGGCGTGGGCACCGCGCCTGGGCTTGCAGGCCGGTACGCCGATCCTCGCGGGGGGCGTGGATGCGGCCATGGCGACCCTGGCCGCCGGGGTGACCCGGCCGGGCAATCATGTGGCGATGATCGGCACCAGCATGTGCTGGGGTTATCTAAACCAGCAGGTGGACGCGCGGCATGGCCTGGTGAGCATGCCCCATGTCTATAACGGCCATCAGGACCTGTACATCTTCGGCGGCGCGATCACGGCCGGGGCGTCGGTGAGCTGGTTCCGCGAACAGTTCTGCCAGGCCGAAGAGCAACAGGCGAAGGACACGGGCCAGGACAGTTTGTGGCTGCTGGAGCAGAGCGCCGCGAAGATCCCGGCGGGCAGTGAAGGGCTGCTGTTCCTGCCCTATCTCATGGGCGAACGCAGCCCGGTGTGGGATGACCGGGCCAGCGGCAGCTTTGTCGGGCTGAACCTGTATCACAGCCGTATCCACCTGTACCGCGCGGTGCTCGAAGGGGTGAGTTTTGCCCTGCGGCACAACATCGAAGCGGGCACCCGTGGCGCGCACTCCCTTGACCCGCGATTGATTGTGGTGGGCGGGGCCAGCCATTCGGATTTGTGGATGCAGATTATCGCGGACATCACCCATTACCCGGTCTACACCATCGTGCAAGAGGTGGAAGCGGCGTTGGGCGCGGCGTTGTTGGCGGCCCATGCGGTGGGGTTGGTGGATGACCGGGAGATGCAGAAGGGCTGGGTACAGCTGGAGCTGCGGGCAGAGCCGGAGGCGGGGAATGTCGGGGTGTATGACCGGGCGTTTGCCGAGTATTTGAAAGTGTACCCGGCGTTGAAACCGGTGATGCACAGCCTGCAATTGAATTAAGCGAACACTGATCCAAATGTGGGAGCGGGCTTGCTGTGGCGAGCGGGCTTACTGTGGTGAGCGGGCTTGTTGTGGTGAGCGGGCTTGCTGTGGTGAGCGGGCTTGCCCCGCGCTGGGCTGCGAAGCAGCCCCATCAATCTGTGGTGAACCCGACGGGGGACAAGCCCCCTCACCACAGCAAGCCCGCTCCCACATGGGATCTCCATCGTTTTAGAGAACGTGAACCATGAACGCTACCTTTGACTTCACCCACCAGCGCATCCTCGTCACCGGCGCCAGCAGCGGCATCGGCCGGGAAATAGCCCTGCAACTGATCGCCAGCGGTGCCCAGGTGTTTGCCCTGGGCCGCGACGCCCAGGCCCTGGCCCGACTCGGCTGCGAAACCCTGTGCCTGGACATCGCCGACAGCGCCGCCCTGGACCTGGCCCTGCAAGGCTTGCCGCCGATGCACGGCCTGGTCAACTGCGCCGGCATCTCTCGCCTGGAACCCGCCGCTGCCATCAGCGCCGAAGCCTTCGACCAGGTGATGAACGTCAACGCCCGCGCTGCCGCCCAGGTCGCCAGCCGAATCGCCGCAGGGATGATTGAAGCAAATATCGCCGGCAGCATCGTCAACGTCTCCAGCCAGGCCTCACTGGTGGCGCTGGACGATCACCTCGGCTACTGCGCCTCCAAGGCCGCGCTGGACGCCATCACCCGCGTGCAATGCGCCGAATGGGGCCGTTTCGGGATTCGCGTCAACAGCGTCAACCCCACCGTCACCCTCACGCCCATGGCGCAAATGGCCTGGTCGGCGCCCGCCAAGCGCGATCCGGCATTGGCGGCGATTCCGTTGGGGCGGTTTGCCGAAACGGCGGAAGTGGCATTCCCGGTGCTGTTCCTGTTGAGCGACGCCGCCAGCATGATCAGCGGCGTCAGCCTGCCGATCGATGGGGGCTACACCAGCCGCTAGCCGTTCTCCAGCTTGCCGGCGATCACCACCTTGTCCCGCGGTTTGTGCGGGTCTTCGAGGCGGTCCAGCAGCAGTCGCACCGCGCTGCTGCCGGCCAGCGACGCGTCGTGGGCCACACAGGCAATCGGCACGCCGAAGATATCGGCGAAGGGGAGGCGGTCGATGCCGCAGATGGTCAGGCTGTCGTGGGGAATGTTGTGCATGCGCAACGCGCGCAAGGCGCCGAGGGTGATCAGCTGGTTGAAGCCCATGATCGCGTCCGGCGCCGTGTGTTCGGCCAGGTAGTCGAGGGTGTGCAGGTAGGAGGGCATCAGCGTGTAGTCGCCGGCGCACACCTCGACGTGCACTTGCGGGTGATCGGCCAACACTTCTTTCAGGCCTTTGAGGCGTTCCATGGTGATGCGCGAATGCTCGGGCCCGGTCAGCACCAGCAGGCGCTTGAGGTTCGGGGTTTGCCGCAGCAGGTACTGCGCGGCCTCGATGCCGCTGTGGTAGTTGTCCAGCACCACGCGGCTGAACGGGCTGTCGTGGATCGTGCGGTCGAGCAGCACCACCGGCGTCTTGCCGTTGCCCAGGCGCTCCAGATAATCCGGCTGGTAGCTCGGCTCATCGGAGACCGGCGACAGGATGATACCCGCCACGCGGTAGCCCAGCAGGGTGTCGACCGCCTTGCTTTCCAGCTCTTCCAGCTCGTCGGTGTCCACCAGCATGATGGTGTAGCCGTGCTTTTTCGCCTCGCGGGAAATCGCCTTGATCATCTCGCTGTAGAAGGGGTTGTCCACCGAGGCGGTGATCACGCCGATGATCAGGCTTTCGCTGCGCTTGAGCCCGCGGGCAAACGCGTTGGGCACATAGTCCAGCTCCCGCGCCACTTCGAGAATCCGCGCCAGGGTGGCGGGCTTGACCAGGTCAGGCTTGCTCAGCGCCCGGGACACCGTGATGGTGGTCATGTTGACCCGTTTGGCGATGTCGCTGATGGTGACGGACTTTTTCTTGTTCATCGGCAGGGGGAAACCAGGAGAAAACAACCTGAGGCTACCATGGGCACGGCTTCAAATCACCGGATCCCAGCGCTGCGACCAATCCTTTTCCGCCTCCACCACCGCCCGCAGCAAGCCCAGCGCCTGCTGCAAAACCGCCGAATCGCGCTCGCGGGAATACACCAGGTACGTCGGGAAGCTGAACTCCGGTGCCTTGGGCACCCGTTCCATCACGCCGCTGTCCAGGTAGCTCTGCACTACCCGCGTGCGGAAATACCCGGCGCCGCCGTTTTCCAGGATGTACTGCAACGCCAGCGGCCCCAGGTTGAAGCTCAGGGCGGCGCGGGCCTTGTCCGGCAGGGCCGCGTCGTGCTGCTGGCGAAAGCCCTGGCCCCAGTCGATGTACACGTAGGGCTCGGGCCGGGCCGCCAGTTGCACCAGGATCAATTTCTCTTCCAGCACCTGCTCCACCTGCAGCCCCGGCCAGTACTGCGGCTGGAACACCAGCGCGGCATCCAGCACGCCCAGCTCCAGTTGGCGCAACAGGTACTCGCCTTCGCGAATCTCCGTGCGCAGGGCGTAGCCCGGAATGTGCTCGCGCAGGGCCTGGGCCCAACCGAGCATCAACGGGTTGCACAGGCTGACTTCGCCCCCGATGTGCAACACGTTGCGGTAGCCGTCGGGCAACGGCAGGTCGCGGCGGGCGGCTTCCCAGGTTTGTACCAGCTGGTTGGCGAAGACCACGAAGGCCTCGCCGTCCGGGGTCAGGCGGGCGCCGGCGCGGTTGCGCACGAACAGCGTGCTGTTGAGCTGGCTTTCGAGATTTTTGACCCGGGCGGTGATTGCCGTCTGGGTGACGTGCAGCTTCTCGGCCGCCGCGGCGAGGCTGCCGCAGCGGGTGATTTCGAGGAAGGTGCGTGCCAGTTCGATGTCCATGAAACCCCCGGGAGTGAATGGGGGACATTGTAGAGCGATGCGCGATTGGAATGCGATCAGCGCAGGTGCCTGGCTTTTGTGGTGAGCGGGCTTGCCCCGCGCGGGGCAAGACCGCTCACAGGGTTATTGGTCAGTCTCTGAACATTGCTTGCACTTCAGGTTGGGGTTTTTGGGGCTTGCAGATGCTCGGTCGGGAACGCCTTGGCATACGCCTGGCAAACCCGCAGCACCTGCTCATCCGCAAACCGCGCGCCCACCACATGCAACCCCACCGGCAACCCGTTCGCCGCCAACCCGCACGGCACCGACGCCGCCGGTTGCTGGGTCAAGTTGAAGGGATAGGTAAACGGCGTCCACTCCATCCATTCCCCAAGGCCCGAACCCGGCGGCACGTTGTGCCCGGCCTCGAACGCGGTGATCGGCATCATCGGCGACACCAGCACATCGTAATGCTCATGGAATGCCGCCATACGCGCCACCAAGGCCGCCCGCGCTTCCAGCGCGGCGCTGTAGTCGCTGAGGCTGATCTGTTCGCCCAGTTGCGCAATGCGCAGCAGGCCCGGGTCCATCAGTTGTCGCTGAGCCTCGCTCAACGGCCCGGCGAGGCGCGCAGCACCGGCAAACCACAGGGTATTGAACACCTCCAGCGGATCACTGAACCCCGGGTCAATCTGTTCAACCTGGGCACCCAGCTGCACCAGGCCTTCGACCGCCTGGGCGACGACCCTGGCCACTTGCGGGTCCACCTTCACGTAGCCAAAGTTCGGACTATAGGCCACCCGCAGGCCTTTCAAGTCAGCCCCGGCCTGCAACCACGGCGTGGTCCGGGGCGCGCCGACCAAGCCGTCCCGCGCGTCCGGCTGCGCGATGGTTTGCAGCATCAGCACCGAGTCTTCCACGGTGCGGGTCATCGGCCCCAGGTGCGACAGAATGGTCATCGAACTGGCCGGCCATTGCGGCACATAACCGAAGGTCGGCTTGATGCCAAAGGTGCCGGTGAAGGCGCAGGGAATCCGGATGGAGCCACCGGCATCGCTGCCCTGGTGCAACACACCCAGGTTCAAGGCCGCGGCCGCACCGGCACCGCCGGACGAGCCGCCCGCCGTCATGCGCGTGTCCCACGGGTTGCGGGTAATGCCATACAGCGGGTTATCGGTGACGCCTTTCCAGCCGAATTCCGGTGTGGTGGTCTTGCCCAGCAGCACCGCGCCGGCCTTGCGCATGAAAGCCGAGAAGGGCGCATCCACGTCCCACCGGCCCTCGGCTGAGGTCGTGCGCGAGCCCTTGCGCGTCGGCATGCCAATGGTCTGCGTCAGGTCCTTGATGGATGACGGTACACCGTCCAGTGCCCCGCACGGCTGGCCCTTGAGCCAGCGCTGCTCCGAATCACGGGCAGCCTTCAAGGCGCCTTCCGGGTCGACATGGCAGTAGGCGTTGACCGCCGGGTTGTAGCGTTCGATTCGCAGCAGGGCGTCTTCGGTGACTTCTACCGGCGACAGGCGTTTATCCCGGTAGTGCGCCAGCAGTTCAACGGCGGTCAGGTTGGCAATATCCGTCATGCTGCTTTACCTCCTTGTGCCGCGTTGACCATGGCCCGCAGCAGCACTGCGCAGCCCGCCGCCAGGTCATCCGGCGCGGCGTTTTCGATTTCGTTGTGGCTGATGCCGCCTTCGCATGGCACAAAAATCATCCCGGCCGGGCCGAGTTCGGCGACGAAGATCGCGTCGTGCCCGGCGCCGCTGACGATGTCCATGTGGCTCAGGCCCAGGCTGCTTGCGCCGTCGCGTACGGCGTTGACGCAGGCGGGGTGGAAGTCCAGCGGCGGGAAGTCGGCGGTGGGCGTCAGCTCAAAACTCAGGCCGTGTTGCTCGGCGGTGGCTTCGATCACCTGGCGCACTTCATCGACCATGGCTTGCAGCTTGTCGGCGTGCAGGTGGCGCAAGTCGATGGTCATGTGCACCTGGCCGGGAATCACGTTGCGCGAGCCGGGGTGCAAGCTCAGGCAACCGACGGTGCCGCAGGCGTGGGGTTGTTGCGCGTGGGCGATGCGGTTCACCGCACTGACCACTTGCGCGGCGCCCACCAGGGCGTCCTTGCGCAGGCGCATCGGCGTCGGGCCCGCGTGGGCTTCGACGCCGGTGAGGGTCAGGTCGAACCACTTCTGCCCCAGGCAGCCCATGACCACGCCAATGGTGGTGGCCTGGTCTTCCAGTATCGGGCCTTGTTCGATATGCGCCTCGAAATAGGCCCCGACCGGGTGGCCCAGCACGGCGCGGGAACCGGCGTAGCCGATGCGCTGCAATTCGGCGCCCACCGACAGGCCATGCTCGTCCTGCTTGTCGAGGGTTTCCTGCAAGTCGAACTTACCGGCGAACACCCCGGAGCCCATCATGCACGGTGGAAAACGCGAGCCTTCTTCGTTGGTCCACACCACCACTTCGATGGGCGCTTCAGTCTCCATATTCAAATCGTTGAGGGTGCGGATCACCTCCAGGCCGGCCATCACGCCATAGCAGCCGTCGAACTTGCCGCCGGTAGGCTGGGTGTCGATATGGCTGCCGGTCATCACGGGCGCCAGTGCCGGATTGCGCCCGGCACGGCGGGCAAAGATATTGCCGATGGCGTCGACACTGACGCTGCACCCGGCGGCCTCGCACCATTGCACAAACAGGTCGCGGGCCTGGCGGTCGAGGTCGGTGAGGGCCAGGCGGCACACCCCGCCCTTGGGTGTGGCGCCCAGGCGGGCGAGGTCCATCAGCGATTGCCACAGGCGTTCGCGGTTGATCAGCGGGGCATTGCTCTGGAGCGGTTGCGCAAAACTATTCATCAGCAGTCTCCGGTCAGGCACTCAGGGCCAGGTAACGGTTCTTGATCGTCGGGTCGGCGCGGAAGGCTTCGGCACTGCCTTCGTACACCACACGGCCCTGTTCGAGGACGTAATGGCGGTCGGCGAGCTTGTCGCAGACCATCAGGTTCTGTTCCACCAGCAGCACCGGCAGCCCGTCGTCCTTGACCTTGCGCAGGATCTTCACCAACTCGTCGACGATCACCGGCGCAAGGCCTTCGGTGGGTTCGTCGAGGATCAGCAGCTTGGGATCGTTGAGCAGTGCACGGGCGATGGCGAGCATCTGTTGCTCACCGCCAGACAGCGCATGGCCGGCGTTTTTGCGGCGTTCCTTGAGGCGCGGGAACATGCCGTACACGTCTTCCATCTGCCAGCGGCTGGTCTTGCGCACCGCGATGCGCAGGTTTTCCTCGACCGTGAGCAGGCGGAAGATCCCGCGGTTCTCTGGCACCAGCGCCAGGCCCTGACGGGCGATTTCGAAGATTTTCTGTCCCACCAGCGGCTGGCCGTTGAAGTGGATCTGGCCCTGGCGCGGGCAGATAATCCCGAGGATGCTGCGCAAGGTGGTGGTCTTGCCGGCGCCGTTGCGCCCCAGCAGGGTCACCAGTTCGCCGGGGTTGACGGTCAGGGACACGCCTTCAAGGACGTGGCTCTTGTCGTAGTAGGAATGGATATTGTCGACGGTCAGCATCAGGCGGCTTCTCCCAGGTAGGCGGTGCGCACGCGCTCGTCGGCGCGCACGAATTCCGGTGTGCCTTCCACCAGGATCTGGCCGTGGCTCATCACGGTGATGCGTTGGCTGATGGACATGACGATGCTCATGTTGTGCTCGATCAGCAGCACGGTGTGGTCGCGGCCGAGGTCGCTGATCAGTTGGGTCATGATCGGAATGTCGTCGATGCCCATGCCCGAGGTGGGCTCGTCGAGCATCAGCAGCTTGGGTTTGGAGCAAATCGACATACCGACCTCCAGCACCCGCTGCTGGCCGTGGGACAACTCGCCAGCCAGGGTGTCGGCGCGGGCGGTGAGTTGCAGGCGTTCCAGCACCTGGTCGGCCATCTCCAGGTGCTCGCGCTTGCTGTCGACCCGGCGCCAGAAGTTCAGGGCGCGGGCGCCGTCGCGGCCCTGGGCGGCGAGGCGCAGGTTCTCGCGCACGCTGAGGTTCTGGAACAGGCTGGTGAGCTGGAACGAACGGGCCATGCCCAGGCCGACGCGACCGTGGGCCGGTTTGCGCATCAGGTTCTTGCCGTCGAAATGAATCGCCCCGGCGGTGGCCTGGCGTTCGCCGGTCAGGCAGTGGAACAGGCTCGTCTTACCGGCGCCGTTGGGGCCGATGATGGTGTGGATGGTACCGGCTTGCACCTTAAGGTTGACGCCGTTCACCGCGTGGAACGCACCGTAGGCCAGTTCCAGATTCTTGGTTTCCAACAGGATGCTCATGACAGCTTCTCCTTGGTCACAACGTCGGCCTTGCGGCTGCCACGCACACGTTCGAACAGCGTCGACAACCCGCCCCACAAACCGCCGCGCATGAAGATCACCACCAGGATCAGAATCACCCCCAGCAGCATCAGCCAGCGCGGCCACAGGTCGGAGAGGAAGTCCCCCAGCAGCACGATGGAACCGGCGCCCAGCAAGGAGCCGAACAGTGAGCCGGTACCACCGACGATGGTCATGATCAGGATGTTTTCGGACATCGCCAGGTCGATATTCGACAGCGGCACAAAGTGCAGCAGCATCGCGTACAGCGCCCCGGCGATCCCGGTGACGGCGCCGGACAACACGAACACCAGGATCTTGAAGTGGCGGGTGTCGTAGCCGATGGCCGAAGCGCGGGTTTCGTTTTCGCGAATCGCCATCAGCGTGCTGCCGAACGGCGAGGCGATCACCCTGCGTGCCCCGATGAAGATCAGCAGGAACAGCACTGCGACAAATCCGTAGAACGCGCGGGCATCGGTGAGAGACAACAGCACCGTGTCACCGATACGGATTTCCGGACGTGGCACGCTGAGCAAGCCGTTGTCGCCGCCGGTCCAGTCGCTCAGGGTATAGGCGACGAAGTAGGCCATCTGGCTGAAGGCCAGGGTCAGCATCACGAAGTAAATGCCGGTGCGGCGGATCGCCAGGGCACCCACCAGAAACGCCAGGAAACCACCGGCGACGGCGGCGCCCAACAGTGCGCTGAACAGGCCGAGCTGCAGGTGAATCATCAACAGCGCCGCGCAATAGGCGCCGGCCCCGAAGAAGATGCCTTGGCCGAACGACAACAGCCCGGTGTAACCCAGCAACAGGTTGCAGGCGAGGGCGGCCATGGCAAATATCAGAATCTCGGTGGCCAGGGTCGCCGAGGGCAAAATCAACGGTAGGCCGATCAATACCGCCAGCACCAACAGCAGCATGTAGCGCGACTGGGTCTTGGCAAACGGCAGGGGATTTTTCTCGCTCATGTCAGGCTCTCCCGAACAGGCCGTAAGGACGCACCAGGATCACCACGGCCATTGCGCCGTAGATCATCAGGCTCGCGCCCTGGGGCCAGAGTGTGGTCATCAGGCTTTGCACCACGCCGACCAGCAGGCCGCCGACCAGTGCACCGCTGAAGGAACCCATGCCGCCGATCACCACCACCACGAAGGCCACGCCGAGGATTTCCGGGCCGACAAAGGGCTGGGCACCGCGCAACGGGGCAAACAGCACACCGGCGACGCCGGCCAGGGCCACGCCGAGGGCAAACGTCATGGAGAACAGGCGAAAGATGTTGGTGCCCAGCAGAGACACGGTCTCCGTGCTTTCACTGCCGGCCCGCACCAGGGCACCGAAGCGCGTGCGTTCCAGCAGCAGCCACAGGCCAAGGCCGACGAGGCCGGAGAACACGATCAGGAACAGGCGATAGTAGGGATAGACGAAATCGCCCACCACCAGCACCCCGCGCAGCAACTCCGGCACCGCGACGCTTTTGCCCACCGGGCCCCAGATCATCACGCTGGCTTCCTGGATGATCAGGGCTATCCCCAGGGTCACCAGAATCTGGAACATGTGCGGCAAGTGATAAATCCGCTGGATCAATAATCGCTCGATCACCCAGGCCAGCGCGGCCACCACCAGCGGCGCGATCAGCAGCGCCAGCCAGAAGCTGCCGGTGAGACTGACGGCGGTGTAGCAGATGTAGGCGCCCAGTAAAAAGAATGCACCGTGGGCGAAGTTGACGAAGTTCAGCAGGCCGAAAATGATCGTCAAGCCGACCGCGATCAGGAAGTAAATCATCCCAAGGCCCAGGCCGTTGAGAATCTGGAACAGGTAAAGATTAAGCATGCAGGAACCCTCGGCAGGCGGCCGCGTGAGCGGCCCTGCGCTGTGTCACCAGTAGATTTTCAGCAGATCAGCCGAGCACGCAGCCCGTGGCTTCCACCGGCGGGAACGACTGGCCGGCGCTGAGCACCTTGGCCAGGTCGTCCTTGTCGGCCATGTCGCCTGCCGCCTTGCCCACCAGCAGGTAGTAATCCTTGATCACCTGATGGTCGCCGGCGCGGATCGATTCCTTGCCGGTGGGGCCTTCGTAGCTCAGGCCCTGCATGGCCTTGGCCACGGTCGGCCCGTCGAAACTGCCGGTGGAGATGATGGTTTCCAGCATGACCTTGGTGCTGATGTAGTCGGCGGCCAGCGGGTAGGTGGGGTTGATGCCGTATTTGGCCTTGGTCAGTTTCACCAGGTCGCGGTTGAGCGGGGTGTCGACCTGATGCCAGTACTGCGCGCCGAGGTACACGCCTTCCAGTACGTCGCTGCCCAGCTCCTGGAACTGGTCGAGGCCGGCGGACCACACCAGCAGCACTTTCATGCGTTCCTTGATACCGAAGTTCACCGCCTGGCGCAGGGTGTTGGACGACTGGCTGCCGAAGTTCAGCAGCACCAGTACGTCGGGTTTGGCGGCGATGGCATTGGTCAGGTAGCCGGAGAATTCCTGTTCCTGCAGCGAGTGGTAGCTGTTGCCGGCGTGTTCCAGGCCATGTTCGGCCAGGACCGATTTGGCACCTTCGAGCAGGGCTTCGCCGAACACATATTGTGGGGTGATGGTGTACCAGCGCTTGGCGTCCGGCAGCAGCTTGATCAGCGGCACGAGAGTTTCGCGGATCGCGCCATAGGTGGGGACTGACCAGCGGAAGGTGGCGCTGTTGCAGTCCTTGCCGGTGACCTCGTCGGCGCCCACCGGGGTCATGAACACGCCGCCGGCCTTGCTCACTTCCTTGGCGACGGCGAGTGCCGAAGACGACAGGGTGCAGCCCTGGAAGAAGCGTGCACCGTCCTGCTGGATCGCTTCCTGGACCTTGCGCACGGCCTTGCCGGCGTTGCCTTCGGTGTCGATCACCTTGTAGTTCAGCGGGCGACCGAGCAACTCGGGGTGTTGTTCTACCGCGAGGCGTGAACCCATGTCGGCAAATTTGCCATAACTGGCAAAGGCGCCAGACATGGACTTGAGGCCGTAAAAGGTAAAGGGCTCGGCGGCGAATGCCGAGCGCACACCCAGCGGGAGGCTGAGAGCGGCTGCGGCGGTGAGACTGGCTTTCAACAACGTACGACGCTGCATGGGGTGACTCCCTGGATTAGTTATTGGCAGGAGTGGCAATGGCGATACGGTGGAGCACGGCCTGTGGGCAGGCCTTCTATTTGGTTTTTGGGGGTGTCAGTGGTTGTGGTCGAACTCCAGCAGAAAGTGCGGGCTGACTTCACCTTCCAGTGCGGTCATGTGGTGTTCGGCGTCGCACATGTGTTCGTGCATCAGGCTGCGTACGGTGGCTTCATCTTCGGCCCGGAACGCGATCAGCAGTTGCTTGTGGTAGTCGAGGTTGGCGGCGTCGAATTGCTTGCGCTTGGGCTTGTAGGCTTTTTTCAGCACCACCAGGTCGCGCAATAAGTCGTTGAGGAACTGCGCCATGAAACTCAGTAGAGGGTTGGGGCAGGCCTTGGCCAGCAGGTTGTGGAATTCCAGTTCGGCGATGCGTTGTTCGCGTTGGCCGGCTTCGCTGTCTTCGGGTGCGCTGCAAAAATCGACATTGTCCTGGAGGGCGCGGTAGTCGTCTTCGCTCAGGCGGCCCAGCACGGAGACGGCGAGTTCGACTTCGATGACTTTGCGCAGTTGGTAGACCTGTTCGCCGTCCAGGTGCTGGAAGTGCAGGTAGTTGCGCAGGGCGCGGCTGGCGGGTTCGGTGCCGGCCTGGTTGAGGTAGGCCCCGCCGCTGGGGCCGGTGCGGGTGTTGACCAGGCCTTCGACTTCCAGCGCCTTGAGGGCTTCGCGGGCGGAGCCTTTGGAGCACTGGAAGCTTTCCATCAACTCGCGTTCGGTGGGCAAGCGGTCGCCGGGCTTGAGGGCATCGGTGACGATGGAGCGCTTGACCGACTCGACGATCACGTCGGAGAGCTTCTGGCGTTTGCGGCGCAACGGGCGGCTTAGCATGGTGGTTGATTGATCCTATTAATGCGGATTAATAGTACTTAATAGGGGTTTGGGGTGGGGCGTCAACGGAGGGGGTCGCTTTTGGTTTGGATGGGTCGTAAATGGGGTGGGTGTGTATATCCGTTGCTGCGGTCAGGGCTGCTATGGGTTCCGCTCTTACAGCGGCTCACTTTTGAAAAGCGCAAAAGTAAGCAAAACGCTCTTGCCCCACCACTCGGCACCTCGCCTAGGCTCGGTGTGCCCTTGTAAGATTGTTTTCACCTGCTTCAGACCGTAGTGCCCTCTGATTTCGAGATCGTGAGTGAGCATGGGTCGGAGCAGGTTCCTTCCTAAACTAGTCCGAACGGTTGCCTGGGCGCAAAGCCCGATTCTGCAAGGTTGGACGTGAGGAAAACGCTATGGACCATGACTCTGCGTTCGTCGGAATTGATGTTTCCAAAAACAAGCTCGACTCATTCGTCAGCACTACTGGCCAAGTCGAACAGTTTTTCAATACTCAAGAAGATATCCAGCGTTTAGCTAAACATCTCAAGGCTCAGGAGCCGGTTTTGGTGGTGCTGGAAGCAACTGGTGGATATGAGCGGCTTGCCGCTGCCGAGCTTTGTGCTGCTGGATTACCCGTTGTTGTTGTCAATCCCCGTCAGGTTCGTGATTTCGCCAAGGCGACCGGTAGGCTGGCGAAAACCGACGCTCTGGATGCCCAGGTGATTGCGGAGTTTGCCCAGGCGGTCAAACCCGAGATTCGGGAGATGCCAGATGAACACGCTCGTGAACTGGCGGATCTACTGACTCGACGCCGCCAGCTCATCGATATGATCGTGGCGGAAGAGTCTCGACTGAAACAGGCGGTATTCAAGGCACTTCGACGGGACATCAAGGCACATATCGTCTGGCTTCAAAAGCGCCTTAAAAGCACAGACGATGACTTGCACGAAGCGATCAAAGCTTCGCCGGCTTGGAAGGCCAATTATGATTTGCTGCGCGAGGTATCGGGCGTTGGCAATGTGCTCGCACTTTCGCTGCTGGCAATGGTTCCGGAGCTGGGCAAGGTTAATCGCAAACAAGTGGCTGCATTGGTTGGCGTGGCCCCTTTTAACTGCGATAGCGGCCTCTACAAAGGACGTAGACGGATATGGGGTGGTCGAGCTGAGGTGCGAAGTGTCCTTTACATGGCTGTCTTATCCTCGAAGAGCCATAACCCGGTGATCGAGAGGTTTTACAACCACCTGCTTGCTGCAGGGAAGACGAAGAAAGTAGCGCTGGTGGCATGCATGAGAAAGTTGCTGACGATCCTGAATGCGATGGTGCGCGATCAAAAGCATTTCGCTGAAATGGCTTGAATTTCGACACGGTTGCTCACTCCGGCTTTGGACCGTGGGCCGCCGCGATGGGCCATCCTTGGCCCAGCGCGGCTAACCCGGCGTCCTGCCGGGTTACCCACGCTCCAAAGCCTGCGTTCGGCCAGCGTGGTTTAACGGGGCGCCTAAGATCAAGATCAAAAGCAGATCAAGAGCACAGCGGCCTACAGGCCGGCTTGAGTGGTGTGAAGCAAAGGCAAAATCAAAATCAAAATCTACAGCGGGCACAGTCCCCCTGTAGGAGCTGGCTTGCCGGCGATGGTCGTTAACGATGACGTCCTGATTCAACGCGGCGACCTCAGGTTTTTCGCCGGCAAGCCGGCTCCTACAGAAAAGCGGCTCTGCTTTGGCTTTTGATCTGGCTTCTACCACTCAAGCCGGCCTGTAGGCCGCTGTGCTCTTGCTTTTGATCTTGATCTGACTGCCCCAATAAGCCCGAGGCCGAACGTAGGGATTGAGGAGCGGGTAAACCGGCAGGACGCCGGTTTAGCCGCGACGGGGCAGGGACGCCCCGTCGCGGCGGCCCGCGGAGCAATGCCGGAGTGAGGGAACACCGAGCCTAGGCGAGGTGCCGACAGGCGGGGCAGAGCCCTTTGCTTACTTTGGGGCTCTTCCAAAGTGAGTCGCTGTAAGAGCGAAACCCTAAGCCGCCGTTACCGAAGAAATGGATATGTACCCAAAACAGAACAGCTGGCGCAGTAATTGCCTCCCCCACCCCGAGCCCCAAAAAAGGAGCACCCCGCCATGCAACTACGCGCCTTGCGCTATTTCCACGAGGTCGCCCGCTGCGCTTCGTTGCGTAAAGCGGCGGAGCGTCTATACGTCACCCCCACCGCCGTCAGCCGCCAGATCGAACACCTCGAACACTTCTTCGGCGCCGCCCTGATTGAGCGCGGCCCCCGCGGCATCCGCCTCACCGCCGAGGGCGAATGCCTCGCCGAACAAGTCACCTCAACCCTGCGCGGCCTCGACCAGGTACGCGAAGTCATCGCCAGCCGCCAAAGCCAGGTGGCCGGTAACATCAGCATCCATGTGTCAGAAAGTATCGTTTCCACCGTGCTCGCCCCGGTACTCGCCACGTTCTATCGCGCCCACCCCAAGGTCACCTTCAACATCGTGATCGCCAGCGCCTCCGCCACCCTCGACGCATTGTGCAGCGGCGAAGCCGACCTGGGCCTGGCGTTCTACCTGCAAGAGCGCGCCGACGTCGAAGTCACCGCCCACTGCCAGTTATGGCACCGGGTGCTGGTCAGCGCCGAACACCCCTTCGCCCAGCGTGAAAGCATCGAATTGAGCGAACTGGAAGGCCAGCCCCTGGCGATCCCCGACTCGGCCTACGGCGTGCGCCAAGCCCTGGAAGTGGCCGCGAAAAAACGCGGTGTGACCCTCGAACCGGTGTTCACCACCAGCTCCCTGGAAGTGCAGAAGAGCCTGGCCCGGCAACGGGCAGCCGTGTTGATTTTGCCCCAGGTAGAGGCAGACGTGCGTGACTTGGGTGACGGCCTGGTAGCCGTGCCGATCGCCGATGAAGACCTCGGGCGCATCCGCATCGACCTGTGTGTGTACCGCAACCGCCCCCGCTCGGTGGCGGTGCTCAAGTGCCAGGAGATGCTGGCGGGGGCGATGCAGCGCTGTTCGTTGAACTGAGCCTCAGAAGATATTGATCGGTACATTGGCGACGAGGCGGAACTCGTCGTAGCTGCCGTCGATCTGCCCGCCGCTGGCGCGGTGGTTGTAGACGATGGTGCGCAGTACGCTGTTCTTGAGGGTTCCGGACTGGATCACGTAGGCCAGCATCAAGCCGTTTTCGTTGTGCTTGGCGCCGTCCAGGCTGCGCACGTTGTAGCCGGTGTTGTGGCCGTTGCGGTCGCCGTCGTAGTGGGTGCCGTCGATGTCCCAGCCCTTGGCGTGCCACACGCTGGCGGTGAGGCCGGGCACGCCGTAGGCGGCGAAGTCCAGGTCGTAGCGCAGTTGCCAGGACTTTTCGTTGGGGCCGTTGTAGTCCGAGTACAGCGAGTTGGCCATGTAGTTGCCGGTGGACTCCCACACGTAGTCGAAGTATTCGTTGCCGAACACCTGCTGCCAGGCCAGGGTCAGGCTATGGGCCAGGTGCGTGGCGGTGAAGGCCAGGCTGGCGGCGTTGTTGTCGATGTAGCCGAGGTTTTTGTCCCCCGAGTCGCTGGTGTGGTAGTAGTTGAAGGCGGTCTTCAAGGCGATGTCGCTTTTGTCGCCGATGCGGTGGGTCAGGCCGACGTAGGTCTGGTCCCACATGTCTTCGAAGCGCGACGCGTAGACGCTGGCTTCCAGTCCGTAACCCGGCTTGACCGTGGCCCCCAGGTAGCTGATGCGTGAGCCGGTGTAGGCGCGGTTGCCGAAGGTGGTGGTGAGTTTTTCGGCGCCGGTGCCGGTGCGTGGGATCGCCCGTTCGAAGCTGCCGCCCTGCACCGACAGCCAGTCGAATTCGTTGCTGAACAGGCCCACACCCTGGAAGCTGGAGGGCAGGGCGCGGTTGTCCTTGTAGCGCAGGATCGGGTTGTCGGTCATCAGCCGGCCGGCCTTGATTTCGGTGCTCGACAGGCGAAAACGCACGTCGCCCACCCCCAGGCGGCTCCAGGTGGGAATCGCATCGCCGTCGCCGTCCACCAGCACCCGGTCGCCGCCATTGGCGACCTTGCCGTGGCCACGCTCCAGGTTGACCGCGCTGAAGATTCCCGCGTCCACGCCCACGCCAATCAGGCCCTGGGTGTAGCCGGAGCTGTACTTGAGCATGCTGGTCTGGACCCAGGTTTCGCGCACGCGGGTGGGTTCGATACCGCCGGCTTTCTTGATGCTCAGGTGAGTGGTGCGCTTAGTGTGCTGGTTGGAGTAGTAGTGACGCAGGTTCAGGTCCAGGGTGCTGCCTTCGAGGAAGCCCGGTGCGCTGGCTTGAGCGTTGTCCTGAGCGAAAACCTGGGTGCTGGACGCCAGAGTGACGGCCAGCAAAAGACGTGGATACATGGTAAATCCCCATACAAATCAGACGTAAGGCGACCGTCCCGGCAGGCCCTTGGGCGTTGCCGGTCGGTGGCGAAAAGACGCGGGACAGTGGGAAAAAGGTGTTCAGCGAACCGGGGCTTCTGTGAGCCGGGTTTCGCGGGCCGGGCTGCCGGGCAGCGGCGGGCGGGTTTCCTTGGCGAACCAGGCGGCGGTGAGGCACACCAGGTTGGCGACCAGCAGGTACCAGACCGGCGACATCGGGTCACCGGTGGTGCCGATCAGCCAGGTGATGATGATCTGCGCAGTGCCGCCAAACGCCGCCACACCGAAGGCGTAGACGATGGAGAAGCCGGTGGAGCGCACGGATTTCGGGAAGCTTTCCACCAGCAGCACGATCAGCGCCGCGCCACTCATGCCGTGCAGGCCCGAGAGTACGGCCAGGGTCAGTAGGAAGGTCGCCGGGCTGGGGTGCTCGGTCATCAGTTGCAGGGCCGGGAACAGGATCAACAGCAACACCACCCGGGGTGTCATCAGGATCGTCCGGCGCCCGAAGCGGTCGCAGAGCATGCCGCCGGCCACTGCGCACACGGCCATGGCAGCGCCCGCCACCAGGGTCGAGAGCATGGAGATGCTGGTGGGCAGCTTCAGCTCGGTGAGGGCGAAGGTGGTCATGTAGTTGAGGAAGTATTGGGTGATGGTGCTGCCGGAAAGGATCAGCAGCCCCAGCACCAGTGCGCGCCGGTGTTTGCCGCAGACTTCCCGCACCAGGTCGCCGGTGCTGGTCTGCTCGCCATGGCCGTGGAAGGTTTCGGCAAGGTTGCGACGGATGTAGATACCGATCGGCAACACCAGCAGGCCGAACACGAACGGTACGCGCCAGCCCCAGCTGTTGAGGTCTTCCGGGGACATGACTTTGGTCAGGGTGAACCCCACCAGCCCGGCCACCATGGCGGCCACGCCCTGGGCAACCACTTGCCAGCAGGCATAGGTGCCGCGTTTGTGCGGTGGCGCAGCTTCGAGGATGTAGGTGGTGGCGGGGCCGGCCTCACCGCCCCAGGCCAGGCCCTGGATCATGCGGGTGACCACCAGCAGGATCGGCGCGGCGATGCCGATGGTCTCGTAGCCGGGCAATATCGCGATGCTGCCGGTGCCCACGGCCATCATCACCAGGGTCAACAGCATCGCCGGTTTGCGCCCGACACGGTCGGCGTAGGCGCCGATCAGTACTGCGCCCAGGGGCCGGACGATAAAGCCGATACCGAAGGCCGTGACCGACAGCATCAAGCTGACGAAGGCGCTGTCGGACGGGAAAAACGTGTGGCCGATCATCACCGCAAAGGTTGCGTACACACCAAAGTCGAAAAACTCCACGGCGTTACCCAGGACCACGGCGAAGATGCTCTTTTTGCCGGCGTCCGGGGACGGTGTTTCGGGTGCGTGATCAGGATCGGATCGTGTCAATTGCTCAGTGTGCATACCAGCCCCTCGATTTTAGTTATAGGTCGTCCGAGCTCCCGGCCGGTGCGGCCCGGAGCTGGCGTGTGGGTGGGCAGTTCTTACAGCGTCAAAGTCAGGAAGGATTCGGCCAGTGGTGGATTGCGCCACGCCAGCTCTCGTAGGTTTTAGCGATTTGCAGCAGCCATTGATCGGCGAAGCGCGGGGCGATCATCTGCAGGCCGATGGGCATGCCATCGGCGGCGAAACCGCAGTTGATCGACAGCGCCGGTTGTTCGCCCATGTTCCAGGGCACGGTGAACACGATGTGCTCGAACGGCAATTGCGGGTCGTTGCTCGGTGACGGCCACTCGGCCGGGAAGGCGTTGACCTGATTGGTGGGGGACAGCACCAGGTCGAGTTCGTTGAACACCTGCGCGGCGCGGCGGCGCATTTCGAACGTCTGGTTGAAGCCCTTCACGGCCTGTACGCCACTGATCTCGGCACCCGGCGCGGCCCAGTCGCGGATGTAGGGCAAGACCTTGTCGAACTGCTCGCTGCTCAGGGCCGACAAGTCGCCCCACTGGCGAGCGCGCCAGAAGTGGTCGAGGCCGTCGAGTTGGTTGCGGTCCATGATCGGCGGGATCAGCGTGACCTTCGCGCCATGGGCTTCGAACAATCGCGCTGCCTGCTCCACGGCTTCACACACGAAGCCTTCCGGCTGCATGCCCACCCCGGGTTCGAGCATCAGGCCGACGCGCAGGCCCTTGACCGACAGCGGCTGGTTGCTCCATGCAGTGGTGAGCGGCGGCAGGCTGGTGGCGTCGCGGGCATCGGGGCGGGCCAGGTGTTGCATCAGCAGCACGCAGTCGTCGACCGTACGGGTCATGGGGCCGGCGGCGCGGCCGGTGTAGTACGGGTCGATGGGGATGCGCCCCAGGGTCGGCTTGAACCCCACCAGGCCACACCAGGCGGCGGGCAGGCGCACCGAGCCGCCGATGTCGGTGCCCACGTGCAGCGGGCCATAGCCGGCGGCGGCCGCAGCGGCCGCACCGGAGCTGGAGCCGCCGGTGTTGTTGGCGGTATTCCACGGGTTGCGGGTGATGCCATGGAAGCTCGACAGGCCGGAAGACAGCATGCCGAAATCCGGGTTGGTGGTCTTGGCCAGAATGATCGCGCCCGCTTCACGCATGCGGGCGGCGGGCGGTGCGTCCTTGAGGGCCGGGGTCAGGCGGGTGGCGGCGCTGCCAAGGGGAATGGGCACGCCTTCGGTGGCGATCAATTCCTTGAGGGTCACCGGCACGCCGTCGAGGGCGCCGTTGGGTTGGCCCTTGTTCCAGCGTTCGGTGGAGGCCTGGGCCTGCTGGCGCACCTGCTGCGGGTCGAAGGCGTAGAGCGCGTTGATCTGCGGCTCCCAGCGGTCGATATGGGCCAGGAGCTGGTCGTAATAGTCGATGGGCGCGAGTTGCCGGCTGGCGAATTGCGCCAGCAGTTCGGCGGCCGTAAGGGTGTGCAGGTCAGTCATCGAACGCTTCCTTGGGATGGGCCGGGTGGCTCATGGCGGGTTGCAGTAGGCATGACTATATAAACCCGGGTGTGGCGCGGCCATCACAATCGGTGCAGTTCAGTGTTGCGTTTTTGTGTGCACTGACAGCGTGCCGCTAGTGGTCGTAAAGCGCCAACAGCACGGTGACGTTGTCCCGCCCGGCGTATTCCACGCTCAGGTCCAGCAGGCGTTCGCAGGCGGTTTGCAGGGTGTGGCGGGTGGCAGCGGCAAGGACCTGGGCGATTTCCTGATGGGGCACGCAGCCGTGCAGGCCGTCACTGCAGAGCATCAGCAGGTCGCCTGGCAGCACCGGCTGTACGCGTATCTGCGGTTCGACCCGTGCCGCCGGCCCGATGGCCTGCAACAGCAAGTTGCGCGCCGGCAGGCGGTCGACCTTGCCAGCCTCCAGCGCCTGCTGGTACCAGGTCTGGTCCCGGGTCAACAGCGCCAACTCGCCGTCGCGGTAACGGTACAGGCGGCTGTCGCCGACATGGAAGACCAGCAGCGGGCCTGGGTGGTGCGGGCGCCACAGGCCGGTCAGGGTGGTGCCCATGCCGTTGCCTTCGCTCATCTGCCGGGCGACGTTGCGGGCGTACACCTGGGCATTGACCTGATCGAGGGCGTCGTGCAGCACGCTCACGGCGTGCATCGCCGGGTCGGACCAGGTGGCATCGGGGTCGCTGGAGCAAGCCGGTGCGTCGGTTCCGTGGGCGCTGAGATGCTCCCGCAGGCAGGTCAGGGCCAGTGCACTGGCCAGGGCACCGGCTTCGTGGCCGCCCATGCCGTCGGCCACCGCCAGCAGTTGCAGGTCGGTATCCAGCAGAAAGTTGTCTTCGTTGCTCTCGCGTACCGGGCCGACGTCGCTCAGGCCGCAGGCAATCGCCGTGGCGAGGCGGTGCGGGCCAGCGGGGCTGAGGCTGGAGTCGGTCATGGGGTAGGCTCAAAGCTGTGGAGGAAGGCGAGGCGCTGGGCCTCGTTCTCGATGTGTTCGGCCAGGCGTTGCAGGAACGCCTGGCGCAGGGGCGTGGTGCGTGCGGCACGGCTGACGACGATGCGAGCGATGGGGCCGATCAGCACGGCCAGGCGCCGTTCGGCCATTTCGCTGAAGGCCGGGTCGATCCCGGGTTCGAGGGCATGGGTGGGCTCGCGGATCAGCGTCACCACCGTCGGTTCACTGACCGGTGCCGGGGCCGCTGTGGGTGGGTTCAAGCGCTGGAACAGCGACTGGCTGGCGCTGGCAAACTGTTCACGGCCGCGTTCTGAGGGAATGTGCGGCAACAGCGCGGCGCATACCGCTTCGAAATCCTGCGAGGCGTTCAGGCTCTTGCGCACCAGAAAGCGCGCCAGTGGGCCGATCTGGTGGGACAGCAGCGATTCCAGTTCCGGCATCACCGCGAGTTTCCACGGGGTGAGGGTTTCCAAAGGCTCGGTGGCCACGGTCGCTGTGGTCGGCGGGGTGTGCACGCCGAGGCTCTGGTTGGGGCGCATGAGCACGGTGCGATCGTCGTCGATCTCGGCGTTGATCCAGGTGCCGGTGGTGGTGCTGCCGATCAAGGCTTGCAGGTCATCGAGAAAGGCCTGGGCCGAGGGGTAGCGTTCACTCGGGCGCTTGGCCAGGGCGCGTGCGATCACGCTGTCCAGCGCCGGGTCGAGGGCCAGGTTGAGGCTCGACGGTGCCACTGGTGTCTGGTTGAGGATCTGCTGCATGACCATGGTGGCCGAGCCGGAAAACGGTCGCTCGCCGGTCAACAGTTGGTAGAGCACGATGCCGGCGGAGAAGACGTCCGAGCGCCCGTCGATCAGTTCGCCGCAGAATTGCTCCGGCGACATGTAGCTGGGGGTGCCGATCATCGAGCCGGTCTGGGTCAGGGTCGATGAGTCCAGGCGGGCCACGCCGAAGTCGGTGACCTTGACCTGATCGTCGGCGGTAATCAGCAGGTTGGCCGGCTTGATGTCGCGGTGCACCACGCCCTTGGAGTGCGCGTATTCCAGGGCCAGCAGCAATTGGCGCATCCAGCCCAGGCTGTGGCTCAGCTCGCGCGGTGTTTGCGCGGCGAGCACGGTGTTGAGCGGTGTGCCTTCGACAAATTCCATGGCGATGTAGGCCGAGCCCTCGTCTTCACCGTAGTCGTAGACCGCGACGATATTGGGGTGCATCAGTCGGCCCGCTGCCTGGGCTTCGTTCTTGAAACGGCTGACCAGCTCGGCGTGGTGGCTGTCGCCGAACAGCTCTTTGCGGATGGTCTTGAGCGCCACGGTGCGGGCGATGTGCGGGTCGAATGCCTTGTACACCGTGCCCATGGCCCCTTTGCCGAGCACGCTGTCGATGCGGTATTTGCCGAGTTGTTCAAGCATGGCGGTGCACCTACTCCTCAAGCATTTTCATGGCGCTGGCCAGGCTGGTGCGCATGCGCCCGAAGGATTGGCCCAGGCGTGCCAGTTCATCGTTGCCGCTTACGTCTATCGGCGGCACGTCGGTTTCACCCAGGCTGACCCGATCGGCCAGGGCCGACATCTGCCGCAGGCGCCGGGTGACAAACAGGTGCACAGCCACGTTCAAGGCCACCAGCAGCACCGCGAAAATCCCCAGCATCGACAGCATGTAGCTGTGGAGCATGCTGTTGGCCCGCTGCAACGGCAGGGCCAGCGGCACCGAGACCAGTTGTGCGCCGATCGTGTCGTTGAGTTTCCAGCCAAAGCCGTTCACCGCACCGTAGATGTCGACCATGGTTTTGGGCGCCGCGTCCGGGGTGCTGTGGCAGGCCAGGCAGGCACCGTCCTTGATCTGGATCGGTCGCGCGATGTACAGCGACGGGCCGTCCTTGTCGGTGCGCTCGCCCACCAGTTCATCGGTGGTGGGCTGGCTGCGCAGGTTGTTGATCAGGCTTTTTTCCCAGTCGTCGGCCAGGTCCCGGGGGTTGGTGGGGTTGAGGGTGGCTTCCTTGTAGGCGTAGTCCGGGTAGGACTTGAGCAATTCCTGCAGGTGCGAGATGGCGGCGAAGTCGGGCACCGACTGTGGCAGGAACTGGAATTTCAGGCGGTTTTCCAGCAGCGGCACGATTTGCTCGGCGGTGTAGGTGCTGGCGGCGGTGGCCGAGCGCATCAGCAAGCGCGCGGTTTCCAGGGTCTCCCGGCGTGCGCTTTGTTGCAGCATGTAGTGGGTGGCGACGCTGGTGGCAATGAAACCGACCACGAAGACGGCGAGGAACACCACGTTGAATTTTACCGCGAGCGACAATTTCATAAGGCCCCTTGGGTGCAGGCAAGGTTGAACGACGGGCAGGCCGTTAATGAGGGTTTTTCCGGCGCTCCAGGCGCAGCAGTTCGATCTCCCACTCCAGCACGCCGCCGCGGTTGGTCTTCACCGCCTGGCGAAAGGCCGGGTCTGTGAGGCGCGGGGCGAAACGGCTGGCGAGCATTTGCTGGCTGAGGTTCAGCGGGCTGACGACCCAGGGCGCGATGTCTTCGTAGGTGACGTCGCGTTCCTTTTTCAGCGCGGGGGCGGCGGGGATTTTTTACCCAGCGCCACCAACGGATCGAGGAAGGGCCGGGGCAGGGCGTCGACAAACGCCTGTTCCGGGCGGGCGGTGGTTTTCAGGGGGCGTCACCGGCGCGTTGGGCAAAGTCTTCGTGGTTCAGGGTGAGGGTGCGACCGGCCTTGCCGTGGTTGTCCAGTTCGGTGACAGGCTGGCTGCCGTCTTCGACGAACATTTCGCTCTGGCGTGGCCCGACGTGGATCACACTGGCGCTGTTGGTCACGTTGAACGCCAGACCACCGGCGTTGACTGCGAGGCTGGCATGGGCGCTTGCAGCCACTGGTTGCAGCTTCAACCAGCCGCTGAGCAGATTGATTTGCGCGGCCTTGCTGTTGGTGGCGATCAGGATTCGCGTGTCGGGCCCCAGGGCGACGATGGCCGGTGCCAGCCCTTCGATCTGGATGCCGGCGCCGCCGGTTTGCAGAATGTCGCCGCCTTGCAGGCGCGTGCCGGCGCCTATGGTGTAAAGGGTGGTGGCACGGATCAGGTGCAGGGGTTTTTCCGCAAAGGAAATCACCGCGATAGTGGCCGGGGCCGCAAGCACGTGCGGCAGCTGAAACAGCCCGGCGAGCAATAGGAGTATCGAAAGTTTCTTCACGTGGGCGCCAGTCATCGAGCGAGTCGGGGTTGCGTGCGCAAGGCATCGCAGGGCCGCAGGCTAACCGTTGCGGGGCCTTGGCAATAAGGCAATTTTGCGTATGGATCCGGCCCAATCCGATTGAGCAAAATCATGGAATAAAGCGCCGGAGGAGGGTGTTCTTCTCATGGTTTCGCGTGATTCAGGCAGCCGCTTTTTGCTGGCGCAAGACCGATGACTTTCCTCTCGTCAGGAGCACCTATGACCACCCAATGCATGAACGCGTTTTCCTCCACCAAGCTCTTCCTGCAACAGAACTTCATGACCGCCAAGCGCATTCCTTCGGGATTGATCGCGGGCATCAATGTGTTCGACGTGAACGATCACAAAGCCGGTGGCTACCGCCTGGCCACCCTGGATAAACCCGGTGAGTACGGCAAGATCGAACGGCCGCTGATGGGCCATTGGGTACCCCAGGGCAGTTTTTGCGATATCCCCGCCAACCCGGGCGCCACGGGCTACGTGTTCACCCCGGATTTCAGTGGCTGTTCGATCCTGATCGACCATATCGACGACACCACCTACCGGGTGTTCCACGTGCAGGGCGGCAGCGATTACCTGAACAAGGAATACCTCAGCCGCTTCGACGGCCACGGGCTGGGCTTCGCCACGGCGATGACCTTTGATGACTATGGCGAGGACGCCTATCCCCGGGGCTTTGCGTTCATGAAATTCGAGGAAGGCCGCTGGTGGATTTATTTCCAGCGCCAGAACGGCGTGGGGCTGAATTTTGCCTATGGCAAATTCCAAATGAACGGCGCGCAAACGGTGCGCGGTGGCGGGCGCATCCCGGTGCCCAACCTCAAGCGCGAGTCGCCGCGCCATGGCGTGGTGCACAGCGGCAAGGCCCTGCCGATGCCGGCCAGCCGGCTGACCGAGCTCAAGGTTGAAGTCTGGTAGTGCCTCGGTTGAAAAAATAATCGGGAATAAAAACTGATGGCTGATTGTTCATCCTGCAGACGCTGACAATTGACCCTCGACGGACTTCAAGATGATTGCACTGACGTTTCTTAAAACTCTCCCTGGCAGGCGCGTGATGAGCAGCACCGACCCTGATGTTGTGGCACGCCGTAATCGCCTGGCGCTGCTGGCGTTGCAAGTGATCGGCATGGTCGTGTTGATCGCCTGTGCCATCGATGCCCAGAGGGCACAGGCGCAGGACCTGCCCGACCCGTTGAGCGGTGACGCGAAGACGATCCTGATGACCGTGCGGGCCGAAGGTGTGCAGATCTACAACTGCGCCAAGGACGGCAACGGCCAGCTGGCCTGGCAGTTTCGCGAGCCGCTGGCGACGCTGATGATCAATGGCAAGACGGTGGGCCGGCACTTTGCGGGGCCGACCTGGCAGCTGGATGATCGCAGCGCCGTGGTTGGCAAAGTGGCTGCCCAGGCGCCGGGGGCAACGGGGCGGGATATTTCGCTGTTGCGCCTGGATGTGGTGAGCCATCAAGGCGTTGGCGGGCTGTCACCGGTGGTGGCGGTGCAACGGCTGCACACCGAAGGTGGCGTGTTCAGCGGCCGTTGTGAGCACGACGGCGATTTGCACGTAGAGCCTTACCGCGCCGACTACCGTTTTCTCGGCCAGTAATCACTACCGCGTCACCCCGGGCCGCTCGGCTCGGTCGTAACACCCTCTGAACGTTTTCTTGCCTCGCGCCGGTAGCCATCGGTGTGCGGCGAAGCTGTGCCTGCAATTCAACCAATAATGATAGGAGCTTTACATGATCACTCGTTTACTCGCTGTCGCGGCGGTTTCCCTTGTTGCCTCGACGTGTGCCCAGGCGGCTGAAAGCGGTGCCACTGACTGGACCGGTTTCTACGGTGGCTTGAACGCCGGTGTTGGCTTCGGGGGCGACGGCGACGTCAATACCCAAGGCCAGGCGGCACCGAATATTGCCAATATCAACGGTGGCGCGCGTCCGGGTCGGGTGGACCTGGACCGTAACGGCTTCGTCGGTGGTGCGCAGATTGGCTACAACTACCAGTTCGGCCAATGGGTGGCGGGCGTCGAGGCCGATATCTCCCACACCGACCTGCAAGACAGCCGCAACATCGGCACCTCGCAACTGAATACGCACCTGGCGCTGAACAACACGTTTGAGTCGAAGATCAAATACCTCGGCACCCTGCGCGGTCGCCTGGGTTACGCCTTTGACCATACGTTGATCTACGGCACCGCGGGCCTGGCGTATGGCGAAACCAGCCAGAGCGTGGATATGTTTGGCCCTACCGGCAATACCCAGTTCAGCGGTGATCAAAGTCACTTCAAGATGGGCTACACAGTGGGCGCAGGTATCGAACAGGCGATCACGCAAAACCTGTCGATCAAGACCGAATACCTGTACTACGACCTGGGCGAAGACAAGCTGAACGTGGCAGTGATTCCGGGCAGCGGTGGGGCGGGCACGGGTTATGACTCGAAATTCAAGAACGACGGGCAGATGCTGCGGGTGGGGTTGAACTGGAAGTTTGATTGATCGGTAGCAAGGCCTCAGGCGCAGGCGCCTGAGGCTTTCGCCGGACGGATGGGGCGGTGATTGTAGAACTGCTCCTGTCGCGGCGGGCTGCTTTTTCGACAGTGGGAGGTGTTCCAGGTGGTGAAGTCGAAGCGCGTGACGGAGACCACGTTTTCCTGAATCAACATGATGGGGGCCGGGGGACTCTTATCTGAATAACGCGTGCCCAGGGTAACTTCCAGCGTGTCCTTGTCACGGTAGCCGCTGAGCAGAGGAAGAAGGGTGAAGGCATGGTCCATTCCTTCGGATTCGGTGGGCATGCCAACGAATAAGACAATACCGACATACACTTTTCGATCCTTCAAACTGAACATGCAAAGTGTGTACTTCTGGATGGACTCTCTGAGCAGGTATTTGAAAGGCGTGCCTTCAAGGATGTTCAGGGCGAGCCGGCAGTTTAGTTGTTCATCGGATTTCAGTTTCAGCTCTTTTTTCTTCGCGTTGACAAAAAGTCTAGCCCAGAGAGTGGGAATGACCATGGCGGTCAAACCAGCCTGCAACAGGAAAACCCAGAGTGCTGCATTCTTTTCGTTAGCAATATCGAGTTGTACCAACAGGGCGCCAAGATAGCGGCTGTAGTCTGTTGCAACCTCATGACCTGCGACGTGAACCGTCTGTTTTGACATGGCCAGAATCAAGGCACTCATCAGCGTGGCGACGACCAGGCAAACCAGCCCCAGCCGCGCAACATGCAGATAGAGTAATTGCCCTTCAAAACGGTGAAGGCGGCAGTAGTAATAAGGATGTTTTATACAGACCAGATAACCGCTGACCAGTAACGGCAAAATGATCAGCAGGCCCATGAATCATCGGCCTCCATTTTGCGGACCTGGCGAATCGCTTCTTTGTAGGCATCGGACTCCATGACTTCTTCGGCGGAGACGGAGATACCCCATTCCCCCTCAATTTTCATGGTTCTTTTTGACTTGATGGCTTCCACGGTATCCAAGTCATCCTGAGTCGGTTTACCGGCGAACAACGAATACAATCCAAACATGGCGACGACCTCGAGAAGATGCAGTCGTTTTTATAGCAAGTGGCTGTGGGGCCCGCCATTGATGGCCGACGTGCCAGCGTCGCCAGTTCCCGTAGGAAACGTCTCCATTCACTCCAGCGGCCTAAAACGTCGGCGGCGTAATCACCCAAATCACCACCGCATCCACCTTCCCGGGGTTGCCGTACCGATGGGGCTCACTGCTGGGGAAGCTGAAACTGTCCCCTTCATCCAGCTGAAAATGCCGCTCACCCACCCATAGCTCGAATTTCCCGCTCAACACATAACCCGCTTCTTCGCCCTCATGGCTATAACTCTGCTGGCTATAGGTCCCCGGCGGAAAGCGCGAATGGAGCATTTCCAGCTGGTGATTGGGCAGGGGTGTCAGCAACTGGTCGACGATGCCATCTTCATAGTGAATGCTCTGGCGATTGTTTTTGCGCACCACAAAGCCTTCGTCCTCCGCGGCCGGCGTGGTCTCGCTGGCAAAAAACCACTGGATCGTCACGCCCAGGCTGCGGGCGATATTGAACAGTGCCGGGATCGACGGGTAGGCGAGGTTGCGTTCCAGCTGGCTGATGTAGCCGGCGGTCAATTCGCTCATCTGTGCCAATTCGGTGAGCGTCATGCCCCGGGCCTTGCGCAAACCCCGGATGCGGGTGCCGAGAAACAGCTGTGGCGGTTGGTCGTTCAAATGTCCCACGCTACCTTCAATCCTTCATAAATCGCCTCTTCGGCGGTACGCGGCGCCAGGCAGTCGCCGATGCGCGTGAACGCCACCTGGCCTTGCAGTTCTGCGCCCAGAGTGTCCACCGGCTGATGGCCCTGGCACAACACCAGGGTGTCGATATTTTCCAGCAACATCGGCTCGCCGCTGGCGGTGTGTTGCAGGTAGACGGTGGTGTCGTCGCAGCCGTACAAACGGGCGTAAGGGATGATCGGAATGCCCAGCCGATGCAGTTCACCGGCCAGTTGATCGCGTACGTACAACGGGAGGTTTTCCCCGCAATGGGTGCCGTTCACTGCCAGTTGTACCTGATGGCCGGCGCGGGTCAGGCGTTCGGCGATGCCCGGGCCAATCCAGTCGCAACGCCAATCCACCACGACCACTGAACGGCCCAGCGGAACCTCATCGCGCAGTACTTGCCAGGCGTCCACCACCTGCAACTCGCCGCCGCGTTCGAAGGGCGGCCAGTAGGGCTCGGCGCCGGTGGCGATGATTACCTGATCGGGCTGTTCGCGCGCCACTAACGCGCGGTCGACGCGGGTATTGCGCACCACGCGGACCCCGGCCAGTTCCATCTCGCGCTGCAAGTTGGTACTGGCGCCGCCGAACTCGCTGCGACGTGGCAGCAACTGCGCGAGCAGCACCTGGCCGCCCAACTGAGCACTGGCTTCATACAGGGTCACATCATGCCCGCGTTGCGCCGCCACCGCGGCTGCCTTCATTCCCGCCGGGCCGCCACCGACCACCATGATCCGCTTGCGTCGCAGTGCCGGTTGCAACTGGCCAAACTGCAATTCGCGGCCGGTCTCGGGGTGCTGGATGCAGGAGATCGGCAAACCCTTGTGGAAGTGGCCGATACACGCTTGATTGCAGGCGATGCACGCCCGTACATCTTCGGCATGGCCGCTTGAGGTCTTGGCCGGCATTCGGGGGTCGCAGATCAGCGCGCGGGTCATGCCGCACACGTCGGCCTGGCCCCGTTGCAGCATCAGTTCAGCCTCCTGGGGCTGGTTGATGCGCCCGGTGACGAACAGCGGAATCGACAGGCTGGCCTTGAATGTCGCCGCTTCTGCCGCCAGGTACGCCGGCGCAATGGCCATGGGCGGTACGATGTGGATCGCGCCGCCAAGGGAGGCCGAGGTGCCGGCGACGATGTGCACGTAATCCAGCGCTGACTGAAGGCGTTGCACGGCCGCCAGGGAGTCCTCTTCGGTCAGGCCTTCGGGGTCGCGCTCATCGGCGGAAATGCGCAGGCCGATGATGAAGTGCTCGTCGGTTGCGGACCGTACTGCGGCGATGATTTCCCGCAGGAAGCGCAGGCGTTGTTCCAGCTCGCCGTTGTAGCCGTCGGTGCGGCGGTTCACCCGTGGGTTGAGAAACTGCGCCGGCAGATAACCATGGCTGGCGACCACCTCCACCCCATCAATCCCGGCCTGATACAGGCGCTTCGCCGCAGCGCCGTAGCCCGCGACGATCTCGTCGATCATCGCCTGGTCAAGGGCGCGCGGCATCACCCGGAATCGCTCGTTGGGCACCCCGGAAGCCGAGTAGGCCACCGCCAGCAAGCCGTCAGCCGACTCCATGATTTCCCGCCCCGGATGGAAAATCTGCGACAGCACCACGGTGCCGTGGGCATGGCAGGTCTCGGCCAGTTGGCGGTAGCCGTCGATGCAGCTGTCATCGGTGGCCATCAGCACATGGGAGGTGTAGCGGGCGCTGTCGTGCACCCCGGCGACCTGCAACACAATCAGCCCCACGCCGCCCTCGGCGCGGGCCCGGTGGTAGGCGATCAGCTGTTCGTTGACCCGGTTGTCGGTGGGCATCGAGGTATCGTGCCCGCTGGACATGATGCGGTTTTTCAGGCGTTTGCCGCGCAGTACCAACGGTTCAAAAAGATGCGGAAAGGCATGGGGCGACATGGTGCGGATACTCCAGGCGCTGTTGTTATTATTTTTCTATAGGAGGTCAGCCTCAGTAAAAAATCAACTTGTTTTTTTACTGGTGACTGGATTAGCGTCAGCCACATCACCCACCCGCCTGGAGAATAAAAATGACTGGCGCCACCGAACAACACCTGCGCGAAGAGCTTGCCGCCTGCTACCGGCTGATCGCGCACTTTCGCATGAGCGATTTGATCTTCACCCATATCTCGGTGCGCATTCCGGGGCCCGAACACCACTTTTTGATCAACCCCTATGGGCTGATGTTCGAGGAGATCACCGCCTCCAGCCTGGTAAAAATCGGCCTGGACGGGCGCGCGGTCGAGGCGTCGGCCCATGGCGTCAACCCGGCGGGGTTTGTGATCCACAGCGCCATTCACGGGGCTCGCGAAGACGCCCAGTGCGTGCTGCACACCCACACCCGCGCCGGCTGTGCAGTGGCGGCACTGGAATGCGGGCTGTTACCGGTGAACCAGATTTCCATGGAGTTCTACGGCAAGGTCGCCTACCACGACTACGAAGGCGTGGCGCTGGACATGGACGAGCAACAACGCCTGGTTCGCGACCTCGGTGACAAGCCGGTGTTGATGCTGCGCAACCATGGCCTGTTGACGGTGGGGGAGACGGTCAGCCAGGCGTTCCTGCGCATGTATTACCTGGAAAAGGCCTGCGATATCCAGATCGCCGCCCAGGCCTGCGGCAAGTTGATCCTGCCGCCTGCGGCTGTGTGCGAACACACCGAGCGCCAGTTCAATGACCCGGGCCGGCCACTGGAAGAGGGTGAGCTGGCGGACCTGGATGCCATGCAGCTGGCATGGGCGGCATTGCTGCGGTTGCTGGATCGGGTGTCGCCGGGGTTCCGGGAGTGAGGTAGAGTCGTCCAGCCGACTCAACCCAAGGACACCGCCTCATGACCCAGGAATCCCGTTTCTCCCGCATGGAACCGGAGTTGCGCAAGGCCAATCTGGTCCAGGCGACATTGGCCTGCCTCAAGCGCGACGGCTTCCAGGGCGCGTCGATCCGCAAGATCAGCGCCGAGGCCGGGGTGTCGGTGGGGCTGATCAGCCATCACTACTCGGGCAAGGATGAGCTGGTGGCCGAGGCCTATCGGTCGATCACCCGGCAGGTGATGGACCTGCTGCGTGATGCCATGGCCAAGGCACCGCCCAGCCCGCGGGAGCGGCTCTCGGCGTTCTTTCGCGGCTCGTTTTCCCCCGAATTGCTGGACCCGCAACTGCTGGATGCCTGGCTGGTGTTCTGGGGCGCGGTCAAGACCGCCCCGGCGATCAATCAGGCCCACGAACATTCCTATGGCGAGTACCGCACCATCATGCGTTCGGCCCTGGTGGACATGGCTGCTGAAGAAGCCTGGGAGCGTTTCGACGCCGACCTAGCCGCCATTGCCTTGAGCGCCTTGCTCGATGGTTTGTGGCTGGAATCGGGGCTCAACCCCGGTACGTTCACCCCGGAGCAGGGCATCCAGATCTGCGAAGCGTGGGTCGATGGCTTGCAGTCTGGCGGCCGCCAGCGCTTCCGGATCAAACCCTGAACTGACGATTTCTCGCCGCCTGGACGCAATGTTCAGGCCGGCATTCCCCCTCGAAAAATATTTGCAGTTACCCGATTGCCTCCTTGCTGAACACTCGTTTAGTATCGCCCCATGTCGCACCCCTCAAGCCAATTAAAATAATTCGAGGATTCCATGACTACCGATCCGTCCGTGCTCACTCAAGTGCAAGCAGGCGTTGCCTGGATCACCCTCAATCGCGGCGCCCAGCGCAATGCCCTGGACATCCCGACCCTCAAGCACCTGCAGGCGTTGCTGGACGGTTTCAACAGCGACCCGGCCGTGCGCGTGGTGGTGCTGACCGCCAGCGGTCGCAGCTTCTGCGCCGGTGCCGACCTCGCTGAGTGGGCCGACGCCGAAGCCCGTGGCGCCCTCGAAACCTACGGCTGGACCGAAACCGCCCACGCCCTGATGACCCGCCTGCACACCCTCGATAAACCCACCATCGCCGCCATCAACGGCACGGCGGTCGGCGCCGGCATGGACCTGACCCTGTGCTGCGACCTGCGTGTGGCCGCGCAATCGGCGCGCTTCAAGGCCGGCTACACCAGCATGGCCTACTCGCCGGACGCCGGTGCCAGCTGGCACCTGCCACGCTTGATCGGCAGCGAACAGGCCAAACGCTTGCTGTTCCTCGACGAACTGTGGAGCGCCGATCGCGCCCTGGCCGCCGGCCTGGTGGGTGAAGTCGTCGCCGATGAGCAATTGCACGCCCACGTCACCGACCTGGCCACGCGCCTCGCCAACGGCCCGACGTTCGCCTTTGCCCAAACCAAAACCCTTATCCGCGAAGGCGCCGGGCGCAGCCTGGCCGAGCAGCTCCAGGCTGAACTCGCCGCCGGTTTGCTCTGCGGGCGCAGTGCCGACGGCGCTGAAGCCCTGCGCGCGTCGATGGAAAAGCGCCCAGCGAATTTCTCCGGCAAATAGTCCCTCCTCAAAACACCCTCGAACGATCGACAGGTAGCGCCATGAATTTCCAGCCCAGCCAAGAACAAGACATGTTGGTGGACGCGGTACGCAGTTTTGTTGCCAAGGAGTTGTTGCCCCACGAGGAGGCGGTGGACCGTGCCGATGAAGTCTCGCCGGAACTTGCCGCGCAGATTCGTGACAAGGCCATCGCGGCCGGTTTCTATGCGTTCAACATGCCGGAAGAGGTCGGCGGTGGCGGCCTGGATTACCTGTCCCAGGCGTTGATCGAGCGGGAGTTGTCGAAGGTCTCCTGGGCACTGCATGTGTTTGTTGCCCGACCGTCGAAAATCCTCATGGCCTGCACCGGTGCGCAGATTGGCGAGTACCTGTTGCCGTGCGTGCAGGGCAAGAAGATCGACTGTTTTGCCCTGACCGAACCGGGCGCCGGTTCCGACGCCAACGCGATCAAGACCCGCGCCGTGCGCAGCGGCGATGACTTTGTGCTGAACGGCAGTAAGCACTTCATCAGCCACGCCGGCCACGCGGATTTCGCCATCGTGTTTGCCGTCACCGACACCTACGAACACAACGGCCGCCCGCGCAACGCCGTGACCTCCTTCCTGGTGGACCGCGGCACGCCGGGCATGACCATTCGCCGGGGCCCGAAGTGCGTCAGCAATCGCGGCTATCACACCTATGAAATGTTCTTCGACGACTGCCGCGTGCCGGCCTCCAAAGTCCTCGGCGAAGTCGGCAAGGGCTGGGAAGTGGCCAACGCCTGGCTGACCGCAGGCCGGGTGATGGTGGCTGCCAACTGCGTCGGCCAGGCCCAGCGTGCGCTGGACGTTTCCCTGCAATGGGCGGCAGACCGCAAACAGTTCGGCCAGCCCATCGGCACCTATCAAGGCATCTCGTTCAAGCTCGCCGACATGGCCACGCAAATCCGCGCGGCTGAGCTGCTGACCCTGAGCACCGCCTGGAAGATGGACCAGGGCACCATGACCGATGGCGAAGCCGGCATGGCCAAGCTGTTTGCCAGTGAGGTACTGGGCAAGGTCGCCGACGAGGCCGTGCAGATTTACGGTGGCATGGGCTTGATGGACGAAGGCCCGGTTGAGCGCATCTGGCGCAACGCGCGGATCGAGCGGATCTGGGAAGGCACTTCGGAAATCCAGCGCCATATTATTGCCCGCGAACTGTTGCGGCCGTTGTTGCGCTGATCGGGTGGGAGAACGCTTATGTCCCAGGCTATTCGCGACAATCTCAAGCGCCTGCTGGCGCCCCGTCACCTGGCGTTCGTGGGTGGGCGCAGCATGGCCCGCGCCCTCAAGCGCTGCGCCGAAGGTGGCTTTGACGGCCAGATGTGGCTGGTCAACCCGCAACATGAAAGCCTCGATGGCATTCCCTGCGTGCGCCGTGTGGCCGATTTGCCGTGTGGCCCGGATGCAGTGTTCATCGCCACCAATCGCGAGCTGACGTTGACCTGTGTCGCCGAACTGGCGGCCATCGGCACCGGTGGCGCCATCTGCTACGCCTCTGGGTTTGCCGAAACCGGCGCCGAGGGCCAGGCCTTGCAGCAACAACTGCTCAAGGCGGCGGGCGAGATGGCACTGCTCGGCCCCAATTGCTACGGCTTGCTGGATTACCTGCACAGCTCTGCACTGTGGCCGGTGGCGCATGGCGGCAAGCCGGTCGAGAAGGGCGTTGCGGTGCTGACCCAGAGCGGCAACTTTGCCTACAACCTCTCCATGAGCGACCGTTCGTTGCCGGTGGCCTATATGGCGTCGGTGGGCAACCAGGCGCAATTGGGTGTGGCCGAGTTGATGGATGTGCTGCTGGATGAGCCGCGTGTGACGGCCATCGGCTTGCACCTGGAAGGCTTGAAGAATGTGCCTGGGTTCGCCCGCGCAGCTCACAAGGCGCTGGAAAAAGGCATTCCGATCATCGCCCTGAAAACCGGCGTGTCGCAGATCGGCGCGGAGCTGGCCCTGAGTCATACCAGTTCGTTGTCGGGTTCCGATGCGCTCTACGACAGCCTGTTTGCGCGCCTGGGTGTGATCCGGGTGAGCGGGCCGGTAAGTTTTGTCGAAACCCTGAAAGCGGCGGCCTGCGGCAATTTGCCGGCGGGCAACAGCCTGATCGCCCTGGCCTGTTCCGGTGGCGATGCCGGGTTGATTGCCGACTACGCCGAACGCAACGACCTGAGCCTGCCGAAACTCGATGAAGGCCAGCGTTCGGAGCTGGCGCAGGTACTGCCCAGTTACGCCAACCTGGTCAACCCGCTGGATTTCACCACGGCCATCTGGGGCAATCGCGACGCCCTCAACAGCATGCTCGACACGGCACTGCGCACCGACGCGGATGCGGCGATGCTGGTGCTCGACTACCCGGCCGAATTTACCGGCGAGCGCAAGGAGTGCGACCTGTTGCTGGAGCTGTTTTGCAGCGCGCTGGCCCGTCACGGCAAGACCGGGTTTGTCACCTCGGCATTCCCCGAATTGCTGCCGGCCCACGCTCGCGAGCGCCTGCATGCCCAGGGTGTTGCGGCGTTGCAAGGCGTGGAAGACGCGCTGGCGGCCTGGGGCCGGATTGCCGACTACCAGAACAATCGTCGGGCGCTCCTGGCGCGGGGTGAGTCGATACTGGTCCCTCTGTGTCCTCAGGCGCTTGAAGCACACGGGCAGTCGCTTAACGAGTGGGATTCGAAACAGGCTTTACGTGCGTTCGGGCTGACCACGCCGGCAGGTATCTTGAGTACACCGGAGCGAGCTATTGCCGATGCCGGCGTGCTGGGTTACCCGTTGGTGCTCAAGGCCGTCAGCGCCGACCTGCCGCATAAAACCGAAGCCGGCGCGGTGGCGCTCAACCTGCGCGACGGCCTCGCCTTGAGCGCCGCGCTAATCCAGATGCGCGAGCAAATCGCGGCCTATGCGCCGGACGTACCCTTCGATCACCTGCTGCTGGAATCCATGGCCACGCCACCATTGGCCGAGCTGATTGTGGGCATCAAGCGCGAGAACGACTTCGGCCTGGCGCTGGTGATCGGCGCGGGTGGCATTCTCGTGGAATTGCTCAAGGACAGCCGCAGCCTGTTGCTGCCGACCACCGACGATGCGATCCGCAATGCCTTGCTCAGCCTGCGCAGCGCCGCATTGCTGCAAGGCTTTCGCGGGCGCGAAGTGGTCGACATGGAGGCGCTGGTGGCGGCGATTCGTGCCGTGGCCGACTACGCCTGCGCCAACGCCGGGCAGTTGCTGGAACTGGATGTAAACCCATTGCTGGTCAATGCCCGGGGCGCCACGGCGGTCGATGCATTGATCCGTCTCGCCCAGGCGTGAAGGAGATGACGATGCAAAGCAAAACCTTGACGGGCGGCCAGGCCCTGGTGCGATTGCTGGCCAACTATGGCGTCGACACCGTGTTCGGGATTCCCGGCGTGCACACGCTGGAGCTGTATCGGGGGCTGCCCGGCAGCGGCATCCGTCACATTCTGACGCGCCATGAGCAGGGCGCCGGCTTCATGGCTGACGGTTTTGCGCGGGTCAGCGGCAAGCCGGGGGTGTGTTTCATCATCACCGGGCCGGGGGTGACCAATGCGGCGACGGCCATCGGCCAGGCGTATGCCGACTCGATTCCGCTGCTGGTGATTTCCAGCGTCAACCACACCGCCAGCCTCGGCAAGGGCTGGGGTTGCCTGCATGAAACCCAGGACCAGCGGGCGATGACCGCGCCCATCACCGCGTTTTCGGCGGTGGCGTTGAGTGCCGAGGATTTGCCGGAGTTGATCGCGCGGGCCTATGCCGTGTTCGACAGTGAACGGCCACGGCCGGTGCATATTTCGGTGCCGCTGGATGTGCTCTCGGCGCCGATCAAGCGGGATTGGAGCAATGAAGTGGTGCGGCGTCCCGGGCGCGGTTTGCCATCGGCTGAAAGCCTCGATCAAGCCGTGGCGAAACTGGCGGCGGCCAAGCGCCCGATGATCATCGGCGGTGGTGGTGCGTTGTTGGCCGCGCAAGCCTTGGAGCGCTTGAGCACGCAATTGGCCGCGCCGTTTTTCAGCAGTGTGGCCGGCAAAGGGTTGCTGCCGGTGGAGCATCCGCTGAATGCCGGTTCTACCCTGTGTGTGGAGCCCGGCTGGCAGTTGATCGCCGAGGCGGATGTGGTGTTGGCCATCGGTACCGAAATGGCCGATACCGACTTCTGGCGCGAGCGCCTGCCGGTGAATGGCGAGTTGCTGCGAGTGGATATCGACCCGCGCAAGTTCAACGATTTCTATCCCTGCGCCGTGGCCTTGCACGGTGACGCCCAATACACCGCGCAGGCCTTGCTGGAACGCCTGCCAGCCGCCCCGCGCAACGCCGATGCAGCGACCACAGCGGTCGCGGCATTACGCCAGGCGGTCAGCAGCGGGCATGGCCCGTTGCAGCGCATTCACCAGGCCATTCTCGACCGCGTGGCCGCCGAGCTGCCGGCCAACGCCTTCATCAGCAGTGACATGACCCAACTGGCCTACACCGGCAATTACGCCTTCGCAAGCAAGGCCATCCGTAGCTGGTTGCACCCCACCGGCTACGGCACCCTGGGCTATGGCCTGCCGGCCGGTATCGGCGCCAAGTTCGGCGCGCCTGAACGCCCTGGCCTGGTGCTGGTGGGCGACGGCGGTTTTCTCTACACCGCCCAGGAACTCGCCACGGCCGTGGAAGAACTGGACAGCCCGCTGGTGGTGTTGCTGTGGAACAACGACGCCCTGGGGCAAATTCGCGACGACATGCTGAACCTGGACATCGAACCCATCGGCGTACTGCCGCGCAACCCGGACTTTGCCGCCCTGGCGCGGGCGTTCGGTTGCACGGTCAGCGAGCCACAGAACCTGGATGAGCTGCAGACGGATTTGCGTAACGGTTTCAAGCGCAACGGCGTGACCTTGATCGAGTTGAAGCATGCCTGTGTGAACCTTTAGAGGAGCAACACCATGAGCGAAAACAACAACAAAATGACTCAAGCGATGCACCGACGGGATTTCCTCAAACACAGCGCCGTCGCCGGTGCGGTGGCCGCCGCGTTTTCCATGGGCCTGCCGCTGCCGGCCTTTGCCGAAGAGGCCGTGCCCAAGCCGGGTGGCGTGCTGCGCATGGGCCTGGCCGGCGGCAGCACCACCGACTCCCGCGACCCCGGGTCCTGGGTCGACACCTTCACCTTCGTCGGCTTTTCGGCGGTGTACAACACCCTCACTGAAATTGCCGTGGACGGCAGCGCCATCCCCGAACTGGCCGAAAGTTTCGAGTCGACGCCCGATGCGCGCATCTGGACCTTCAAACTGCGCCAGGGCGTGACCTTCCACAACGGCAAAAGCCTGACCGCCGAGGACGTGGTGGCCTCGATCAACCACCACCTGGCAGCCAATTCCACCTCGGCCGCCAAGACGGTGATCGGCGATGTGGCCAGTGTCAGCGCCAAGGGCACCGATGCAGTGGTGTTCGAACTGCATTCGGGCAATGCCGATTTCGCCTACGTGGTTGCCGATTATCACCTGGTGATCATGCCCGCCAAGGACGGCGTCGCCGACTGGCAGGCCGGGGTCGGCACCAGCGGTTATCGCCTGAAAAGCTTCGAACCCGGCGTGCGCATGGACCTGGAACGCAACCCCGATTACTGGAAACAGGGCCGCGCACATTTCGCCAGCGCCGAGCTGATCGCCATTGCCGACGGCGCGGCGCGGGTCAATGCGCTGGTCACCGGCCAAGTGGATGTGATCAACAAGGTCGACCTGAAAACCGTGGCCCTGCTCAAGCGCAACCCCGCGCTGGTCATCGAAGAAACCAAGGGCGCCCAGCACTACACCTTCCCGATGTTGTGCGACAGCAACGAGTTCAAGAACAACGACATTCGCATGGCGATGAAGCATGCGATCAACCGCGAAACCCTGCTGGCCTCGGTGCTGCATGGCTATGGCCTGGTGGGCAATGACCATCCGATCCAGCCCGGCAGCCGTTTTATCAACGCCGCGCTGGAGCAGCGCACCTACGACCCGGACAAGTCGCGCTTCTACCTGCGCAAGGCCGGTGTGGAGTCGCTCAAGGTGCGCCTGCAAGCCTCCGACGCCGCCTACACCGGCGCGGTGGACGCCTCGGTGCTGTTCAAGGAACAGGCACGCCAGGCCGGGATTGATATCGACGTGGTGCGCGAGCCCGCGGACGGGTTCTTCTCCAATGTCTGGATGAAGCAGCCGTTCACCACCTCGTTCTGGTACAGCAGCCTGACCGCCGACCGTATGTTCAGTATCGGCTACGCCAAGGGCGCGGCGTGGAACGAAACCCATTGGGATAACGCGCGCTTCAACCAGTTGCTCAACGCCGCACGGGGCGAGATGAACGCGCCGGTGCGCCAGGAGATGTACAACGAAATGCAGAGCCTGTGCCGCGACGATGGCGGGGCGATTGTGCCGCTGTTTGCCAGTTCGGTGGCGGCACGCTCGAACCGCGTCAGCCATGGACCGCTGACGGCGCCGTATGGGGAACTGGATGGGTTGCGGCTGATCGAGCGGTGGTGGCAGGCGTGATTCTTGTGCCGGGCGCTATGGCTCAGGTAATGAAGATCAACAGTAGGAGCTGGCTTGCCAGCGATGCAGGCACCTCGGTGTCTCGGGAATATCCAGGCGATGCCATCGCCGGCAAGCCAGCTCCTACACAAGCGTGCCCGATTCAAGGAACTGCACGATGAACAGCCTATTCAAACTGGTGCTCCAACGCCTGGCCCTCGGCCTCCTGTCTTTGTTCGCCGTGTCGGTGATCATCTTCCTGGCCGTGGGCATGCTTCCCGGTGATATCGCCCAGGCCATGCTCGGCCAGTCCGCCACGCCGGAAACCGTGGCGGCCTTTCGCGCACAACTGGGCCTGGACCTGCCGCCCCTGAGCCGGTTCGTGCAATGGCTGTTGCGCCTGCTGCACGGTGACCTCGGCGCCTCCCTGGCCAACCAGCGGCCCATCGCCGAGCTGATCGGCGCACGGTTGGGCAACACCTTGCGCCTGGCGGCACTGGCCGCACTGGTCTCGGTGCCTTTGGCGCTGGTGCTGGGGATGCTGGCTGCGCTGTACCGCAACAGCTGGTTCGACCGACTGCTCAACACCTCGGCCCTGAGTGCGGTGTCGTTCCCCGAGTTCTTCGTTGCCTACCTGCTGATCCTGGTGTTTTCGGTCAAGCTCGGCTGGTTTCCCAGCCTGTCCAACCTGGCGCCGGACGCGTCATTTGGCACCATTCTCGAACGCTCGGTGCTGCCGGTCGCCACCCTGAGCCTGGTGGTGATCGCGCAGATGATGCGCATGACCCGCGCCTCGTTGATCAACCTGCTGGCCAGCCCGTATATCGAAATGGCCCGGCTCAAGGGCATCAGCCAGTCGCGGATTATCTGGCGCCACGCGCTGCCCAATGCGCTGGCGCCGATCGTCAACGTGATCGCCCTCAACCTGGCGTATCTGGTGGTGGGCGTGGTGGTGGTCGAAGTGGTGTTTGTGTATCCGGGGCTCGGGCAGTTGCTGGTGGACTCGGTGTCCAAGCGCGATATCCCGGTGGTGCAGGCGTGCAGCCTGATCTTCGCCGCCACCTACATCCTGCTCAACACCGGTGCCGATGTGCTGTCCATCGCCACCAACCCACGCCTGATGCATCCCAAGGGGTAGACCATGAGCTTTCTCACACAACTGGCCAAGGCGCCATTGAGCGCGAAGTTCGGCCTGCTGATCATTGTGCTGTACGTGCTGGTGGCGCTGTTTGCACCGGTGCTCGCACCCTATGGCGAAACCCAGGTGGTGGGCGACGGGTTTGCGCCCTGGAGCGGCCAGTTTTTGCTGGGCACCGATAACCTCGGGCGGGATATGTTCAGCCGCCTGGTGTATGGCGCGCGCAACACCCTGGGCATCGCCTTCCTGACGACGGTGCTGGCGTTTTTGCTGGGTGGCTTGAGCGGCCTGGTGGCGGCAATCAAGGGGGGCGGGGTCGACCAGGGATTGTCGCGGGTGGTGGACATCCTGATGGCGATCCCGCAACTGATTTTCGCCTTGCTGATTCTCAGCGTGGTCGGCACCAACGCCACCTCCCTCGTGTTGGTAATTGCACTGCTGGACTCGACCCGGGTGTTTCGCCTGTCCCGGGCCGTGGCGATGAACGTGGTGGTGCAGGACTTCGTCGAAGCCGCGCGTTTGCGCGGGGAAGGGCTGTGGTGGCTGGTCACCCGCGAAGTGCTGCCCAACGCCGCCGCGCCATTGATTGCCGAATTCGGCCTGCGCTTTTGCTTCGTGTTTTTGTTTATCAGCGCGTTGTCGTTTCTCGGCCTGGGGATTCAACCGCCCACCGCTGACTGGGGCAGCATGGTCCGCGACAACGCGGTGCTGATTACCTTCGGCGACATCAGCCCGTTGCTGCCGGCGCTGGCGGTGGCGTTGATCACCGTCAGCGTGAATTTTGTCGTCGACTGGATGCTGCACAAATCCAGCGGCCTGAAGGAGTGTTGAGGATGGACAAGCCATTGCTGGAAATCCGCAACCTGCAGATCGAAGGGCATTATGAAGAGGCCTGGCATCCGCTGATCAAGGGCATCGACCTGACCTTGCAGCGGGGCGAGGTGCTGGGATTGATTGGAGAGTCCGGCGCGGGTAAATCAACCTTGGGCCTGGCGGCCATGGGGTTTGCCCGGGATGGTTGCCGCATCACCGGCGGTTCGGTGTGCTTTGACGGCATTCAACTGTTGCAGGCCAAGCCTGAAGCCTTGCGCAAGCTGCGGGGGCTGCGCATTGCCTACGTTGCGCAAAGTGCTGCCGCGTCGTTCAACCCGGCCCACCGGCTGATTGACCAGCATGTGGAAACCGCCGTGATCAACGGTGGCATCAGCCGTGCCGAGGCCGAACGCGAGGCGGTGGAGTTGTACCGTGTGCTGCGCCTGCCCAATCCGGAAACCATCGGCCAGCGGTATCCCCATCAGGTGTCCGGTGGGCAACTGCAACGGGTGATGACCGCCATGGCGATGGCCTGTCACCCCGACCTGATCATCTTCGACGAGCCCACCACGGCCCTCGACGTCACCACCCAGATCGAAGTGCTGGCGGCGATCCGCGATGCGGTGAAAACCTTCGGCAGCGCCGCGCTGTATATCAGCCATGACCTGGCGGTGGTTGCGCAGATGGCCGACCGCATCATGGTGTTGCGCCACGGCAAGCTGGTGGAGGAGGCCGAGACCCGCACCATGCTCAGCGCGCCGCAGCAGGACTACACCAAATCCCTGTGGGCGGTGCGCAGTTTTCGCACCGAGCCCAAGGCCTGCCCCGAGCAGCAGGTGCCTTTGCTGGAAGTGCGCCAGGTGTGCGCCAGCTATGGGCATCAGCCGGTGCTGCACTACGTGTCGATGAGCCTGTATCGCGGCCAGACGCTGGCGGTGATCGGTGAGTCCGGCAGCGGCAAAAGCTCCACGGCCCGGCTGATCACCGGGCTGCTGCCAGCCACCGCCGGGCAGGTGCTGTATGACGGTGAAGCGTTGCCGGCGGATTTTCGTCGGCGCAGCAAGGAGCAGTTACGGCGGATCCAGATGATCTACCAGATCCCGGACACCGCGCTGAACCCGCGCCAACGCATCGTCGACATCATCGGCCGGCCGCTGACCTTCTACCTTGGCCTCAAGGGCAAGGCCATGCGTGCCCGGGTCGCTGAATTGCTGGAGATGATCGAGCTGGACCCGGCCACGTTCATGGAGCGTCAGCCACGTGAATTGTCCGGTGGCCAGAAGCAGCGGATTTGCATTGCCCGCGCTCTGGCGGCCGACCCGCAACTGATCATCTGCGATGAAGTGACCTCCGCCCTTGATCAACTGGTGGCCGAAGGTGTGCTGAAGCTGCTCAACCGGATCCAGCAGCAGTTGGGCGTGGCCTACCTGTTTATCACCCATGACGTGGCGACCGTGCGCGCCATCGCCGACGAAGTGGTGGTGATGCAGCGCGGAAGGGTGGTGGACCAGGGCAGCCGCAGCGCGATCTTCACCCCGCCGTATCAGGACTACACCGGCCTGCTGTTTTCATCGGAGCCGGAAATGGATCCCGACTGGCTCGACCATTTGCTGGCCGAACGGGCCGCGCTTACTTCTTGAGGAGTTTTTATGAAGGTGTTGATTGTGCATGCCCATCCCGAGCCGCAGTCGTTTACCGCGGCCTTGCGTGACCAGGCGACTTCCACCCTGCAGGCGCAGGGGCATGAGGTGCAGGTCAGCGATTTGTACGCGATGAACTGGAACCCGGTGGCCAGTGCCTCGGACTTCACCTCGCGGGAGAATCCCGAGTACCTGGTGTATGCGCTGGAGCAGCGACTGGGGGTGAAAAGCCAGTCCATCGCGGCGGATATTCAGCAAGAGTTGGACAAGCTGCTGTGGGCCGATCTGCTGATCCTCAACTTCCCGATCTTCTGGTTCTCGGCGCCGGCCATGCTCAAGGGCTGGATTGACCGGGTGCTGGTGTCCGGCGTGTGCTACGGCGGCAAGCGGTTTTATGACCAGGGTGGGCTCGCCGGCAAGAAAGCGCTGGTCACGGTCACCCTCGGCGGGCGCGAGCATATGTTTGGCGAGGGTGCGATTCATGGGCCTTTGGAGGACATGCTTCGACCGATTCTGCGTGGCACGCTGGCGTACGTCGGGTTTGAGGTGCTGGAGCCGTTTGTGGCGTGGCATGTGCCGTATATCAGCGCCGAGGCCCGGCAGGAATTCCTGCACAGCTACCAGCGGCGACTGGAAGGGCTGGCGGATGACCAGCCGTTGGTGTTTCCCAAATTGGAGCAGTTTGATGAGGCGCTGTATCCACTGTCCTCGACTCAGTGAAGATCCAGTGTGGGAGCCGGGCTTGCTCGCGAAAGCGGTGTGTCAGTTGATGCATGTGCTGGCTGAACCACCGCATTCGCGAGCAAGCCCGCTCCCACATTTGATCTTCATTGTCAGGCGGGACTCTGTGCCCGCAACCGCTCGGCAGCACTGCGCAGCAACTGCTCGGTGCCGTCCCAGCCCAGGCAGCCGTCGGTGATCGACACGCCGTATTTCATTGACGGGCTCAACGGTTGGCAGCCTTCGAACAGGTGGCTTTCGATCATCATGCCGATCAGCGAGGTGTCCCCCTGCAAGCGTTGCTCCAGCACGTCGTTGAACACCGCCGGTTGGCGCAACGGGTCTTTGCCGCTGTTGGCGTGGCTGCAGTCGACCATGATCCGTGGTGCGACTTTGCTCTTGGCCAGGTCGGCGTGAACCTGAGCCACGCTCTGGCGATCGTAGTTCGGCCCACGGTGGCCGCCGCGCAACACCAGGTGTGTGTCGGGGTTGCCCGGGGTCTGAATGATCGCCGGATGCCCCTGGCTGTCGACACCGAAGTGGCGGTGCGGGTGAGCGGCGGAGCGCATGGCGTCACAGGCGATGGCGACGCCGCCGTCGGTGCCGTTCTTGAAGCCCACCGGCATGCCGAGGCCGCTGGCCATTTCGCGGTGGATCTGCGATTCGGTGGTGCGTGCGCCAATGGCGACCCAGCTCAGCAGGTCATCGAAGTAGCCGGCAGCCATCGGTTGCAGCAACTCGGTGGCGACCGGCAAGCCCAGGCGCAGCATTTCACGCATCAGTTCCCGGGACAGGCTCAGGCCGGCGGCCATGTCGTCGCTGCCATCCAGGCGCGGGTCGTAGGCCAGGCCTTTCCAACCGATGGTGGTGCGGGGTTTTTCGACGTAGGCGCGGATCACCAGCAGCATCTGGTCACTGACTTCATGGGCCAGTTTTTTCAGGTTGCGGGCGTATTCCATGGCCGATTCCGGGTCGTGGATCGAGCACGGGCCGACGATCACCAGCAGGCGTGAATCTTCGCCCTTGAGGATGGCGCGCACGGCTTGGCGATGGGCGTGGATTTGTTCGTTGAGGAACGGGCTCAGGGGCAGTTGGTGCTTGAGCTCCAGAGAACTGGGCAAACGCTGGGTCAGCGCTTCATTGGCGCAGGACAGGGTAGAAACAGGCAGAGCGGCGATCGAAGAGTTCATATTCTGGCTTCCTGGGCAAGCGGCGGGCTGTTCCCGCACGCTCGGCCCTACTGGGGTGTTCGACAATTGGCCGTATTGGCTACGTGTGTTGGCTTGCCACCAATAGGTGACCGATCGGAGGCGGCAGGCTGTCCCGAACGGAGCTTGCTAAATCGCCAGGCGGTGGAGGTGTCGTAGCGGTAATAGGTGGCGTAGTTCATGTCGTGAGTCCTTTAAGTGTTCGGTGTGTGGCAAAAATAATAAGGGCTGAAAAAACAAAACCCCCGGTCGGGGAGCCGACCGGGGGTTTAGATTTCTCTGGTAGGCGACCCCTTGAGTAGTGGGCGCCGATTTCAGGTATCAGGCGCGCCAGTGGCTAAACCAATACCCAAAATAAAAGCTGACCAGTGCGCTCAAACCGCTCACACGGGTAGCCACGACCGAGCGCTGGGCGCTGGCAGCAGGGCAAACCTGAGTGTGGGTGAGTTGCAACATGGTGTTTCTCCAAATGATGGGTGGAGCTTAACTGAGGCGAGTGGGCGGATTCAATCAGTAATTTCTATCGAGGCGGGGTACTTACGGCTATGACCCAAGTGTCGATATGCTGCACGGACTTCACGATGATTGCCTGGATGCGACCATGACTGTCTTGACGATTGCTGCTGCCCAAACCGTTTCCATTGCGGGCGACTTGCCCGCCAACATCGCGCATCACCTGGCATTCATGCGTATCGCGGCGGAGCACGGTGTGCAATTGCTGGTGTTTCCGGAGCTGTCCCTGACCGGCTATGAACCGGCGTTGGCCGCCGGGCTGGCGATTGCGCCGCACGATGAAGTGCTGGCGCCGCTGCGGGAGATGGCGCGTGAGCTGCGCATCACCGCCGTGGTGGGCATGCCGATTCGCCAAGGGGCGGTGAGTGAGGTGTTGATCGGCGCGCTGGTGCTGGGCCCGGACGGCTCGCTGGCGGTGTACACCAAGCAGCATCTGCACCCTGGCGAAGAAGTAGCGTTTACCGCGGGGCAGGGCGGTGCGGCCCTTGAATGGGGTGGCGACCGGATCGCCCTGGCGGTATGCGCAGATTTCTCCCACGCCAGCCATCCCCGGCAGGCGGCCGAGGCGGGGGCGAATATCTACGCCGCCGGTGTGCTGATCAGCGAAGGCGGCTACGCTGCGGACACAACCTTGCTTCAGGGCTACGCGGCCGAGCATGGGATGGTGGTACTGATGGCCAATCACGGCGGCCCATCCGGTGGCTGGACGTGCGCCGGGCGCAGCGCAATCTGGGGCGCAGATGGCGGTTTGATCGCCGCCAGCCCGGGTGTAGGCGATGCGTTGGTGATCGCACGTCGCAACACCGCCGGCCAGTGGCACGGGGAACAGGTGGTGATTTAGGGAGCGCAGGCCCATGGCGTTTCAACTGCAGGCAGCGACCAGCCAACACCTGGCCTTCGCCCGAACCCTGACCCATCAGGCCATGGGCAACTATTATCGCCAATACGATCTTTCGTGGTCTGATGCCGGGTTTGATACCGCCTGGGCCGGTCGGGAGAATTGGCTGATCTGTCGCGATAACGAGGTGCTGGGTTTTATCAGTGTCAGTCGTGACCCAAAGGCGCTGTATATCCGCGAATTGCACATCCTTGAGGCGTTTCGTCATCAAGGGGCGGGCGGCTGGGTCATCGAGCAGATGGTGTATAAGGCGCGCGCCGAGGGGCTGGGTCTTTTACGGTTGACCGTTTTCAAGACCAACCCGGCGCGAAGGCTCTATCAGCGCAAGGGCCTGGAAATCGTGGGTGCGGAGGATTGCTTCTGGCGCATGGAGCGCGATTGCCGCCCGTGATCAGGTGCGGATTTGTCCGATTTCAGGAAAACAGGCACTTGGTTTTAATAAGCGCATACTGACTTCAGGACGTGACTTCCTGCGCCTGCCTCACGATTTCATCATCACCTGGAATAATGATGCCGTCCTTCATGCCCAACAGGACCGCCACCTTGTGGGCTTCTCCACGCCGTCCCTTTTTGCGCCCAGCGAGCACTTGATAAGTGGTTGCCGGGTCTACGCCATGTTCCCGGGCGAACGCTTGAACAGACTTACCTTGATGTTCCAGCCAGGCCTTGGCTTGTGCAGCAGTGCGAATACCGGGCATAGTTCAAAACCGTTCAAGTTTGTGTAAAACGAGATGAGTGTGTCACCTCTTGGGGTGTGCCAAATAGGATCATACATCCAAATGAGTGGAATCGGTTCCCGGTTAAGGCAAGAAAGAGAGCGACTCGGCCTGTCGCAGAAAAGTTTTGGTGAAATAGGAGGTGTAGAGGCGAACGCACAGGGTAAATATGAAAGTGGCGGTCGCGCGCCCAAGGCAGATTACCTGTCTCGCGTGGCAGAAAAAGGTGTCGATATCCTGTACGTGTTAACCGGCACGCCAACACCAACCCAACTTGAAAACCTCAGCCAGGTTGAAGAGAAAGTGCTGGGCAACTACCGGGCGATGTTCAAGGAAGACCAGGACGCAATCCATCGCTTGACCTCTACGTTGGCCGAGCATTCAGCCTTGAGCAACGGAAAAAACAGGTCTTCGGCCCAGGATTCCTGACCTTTTACCCAGGAAATCAAGCCGCGAGCCGTTCGGCGACGGTCTGTTGTGCATTGAAACTCTATATATATGACGCTTGCAGCTAGGTCTGCGCCTTGGTTTTTTGCTAAGGTGTTCAGCAACCTATAAGACCATATCGCGAGGTGTCTGCTTGATTAGGGTGCTAGTAGTCGATGACCATGATCTCGTTCGTACAGGCATTACACGAATGCTGGCTGACATCGATGGCCTGCAAGTAGTCGGCCAGGCCGAATCAGGGGAGGAATCCCTGATCAAGGCCCGGGAGTTGAAGCCCGACGTGGTTTTGATGGACGTCAAGATGCCCGGGATCGGCGGTCTTGGCGCCACTACGAAGTTGTTGCGCAGCCATCCGGATATCAAAGTCGTGGTAGTCACCGTGTGTGAAGAAGATCCGTTTCCTACACGGCTTCTACAAGCGGGCGCTGCCGGCTATCTGACAAAAGGTGCGGGCCTGGCGGAAATGGTCCAGGCCATTCGCCTGGTGTTTGCCGGTCAACGCTACATCAGTCCGCAGATTGCCCAGCAGTTGGCGATCAAGTCGTTCCAGCCCACCAGCGACTCGCCGTTCGATGCGCTGTCGGAGCGGGAAATCCAGATCGCCTTGATGATTGTCGGCTGCCAAAAAGTCCAGTCGATCTCCGACAAGCTGTGCCTGTCGCCGAAAACCGTGAACACCTACCGTTACCGGATTTTCGAAAAGCTTTCCATCAGCAGTGATGTTGAACTGACCCTGCTGGCGGTACGCCACGGCATGGTTGACGCCAGCGCCTGAAATGACAGCCCCTGAAATAAAATTCCTGTTCGATCCGAGTGCGTTTCTTGCAACCTGCAGTGGCCGCCCCGGCGTGTATCGCATGTTCGACAGCGAAGCGCGCCTGCTCTACGTCGGTAAAGCCAAGAACCTGAAGAGCCGCCTGGCGAGTTACTTCCGCAAGACGGGCCTGGCGCCGAAGACTGCGGCGCTGGTGGCGCGTATCGCCCAGGTCGAAACCACCATCACCGCCAATGAAACCGAGGCGCTGCTGCTTGAGCAGACGCTGATCAAGGAATGGCGGCCGCCCTACAACATCCTGCTGCGTGACGATAAGTCCTACCCGTACGTGTTTCTCTCGGACGGCGACTTTCCGCGCCTGAGCATCCATCGCGGTGCCAAGAAGCAGAAGGGCAAATATTTCGGGCCTTACCCCAGCGCCGGCGCCATCCGCGAGAGCCTGAGCCTGCTGCAAAAGGCGTTTTTCGTGCGCCAGTGCGAAGACAGTTTCTACAAGAACCGCAACCGCCCGTGCCTGCAATACCAGATCAAACGCTGCAAGGCGCCGTGCGTGGGCCTGGTTGAGCCGGCGGAATACGCCGAGGACGTGCGTCACTCGGTGATGTTCCTTGAAGGTCGCAGCAATGCCCTGGCCGATGAATTGTCCGGCGCCATGGAGCAAGCGGCCAGCACCCTGGATTTCGAGCGCGCCGCAGAACTGCGTGACCAGATTTCCCTGCTGCGCCGCGTCCAGGACCAGCAGAGCATGGAAGGCGGCACCGGCGACGTTGATGTCATCGCGGCCTTCGTCAACCCAGGCGGCGCCTGTGTGCACCTGATCAGCGTGCGGGGCGGGCGGGTGCTGGGCAGCAAGAACTTCTTCCCCCAGACCGGTATAGAAGAGGAGGTCGCCGAAGTCATGGCGGCGTTCCTGGGCCAGTACTACGTCAGCAGCCCCGAGCGCGACCTGCCGAGCGAGTTGATCGTCAACGTGGTGCACGAGGACTTCCCCGCGCTGATCGAGGCGATTCACGAACTGCGAGGCCGCGAGCTGGACATCAGCCACCGCGTGCGCGGCACCCGTGCCCGCTGGCAGCAGCTGGCAGTGACCAACGCCGAACAGGCCCTGGGCGCACGCCTGGCCAACCGCCAGCACGTCGCTGCACGGTTTGATGCCTTGGCCGAAGTGCTCAAGCTCGACGAACCGCCCCAGCGCCTGGAGTGCTACGACATCAGCCACTCCAGCGGCGAGGCCACCGTGGCCTCCTGCGTGGTGTTCGGGCCGGAAGGGCCGATCAAGTCCGATTACCGCCGTTACAACATCGAAGGCGTCACCCCGGGCGATGACTACGCTGCGATGCACCAGGCCCTGACCCGCCGCTTCAGCAAACTGAAGGACGGCGAGGGCAAGCTGCCGGACATTCTGCTGGTGGACGGCGGCAAGGGTCAGCTGTCCATGGCCCGCGACGTGCTCAACGAACTGGCCGTCCCCGACCTGATCCTGCTCGGCGTGGCCAAGGGTGCGACCCGCAAGGCCGGTTTCGAAACCTTGTACTTGAATGATGCGGCGCATGAGTTCACCTTGAAGGGCGACTCTCCGGCACTGCACCTGATCCAGCAGATCCGCGACGAAGCCCACCGTTTCGCCATCACCGGCCACCGTGCCCGGCGTGGCAAAACCCGGCGCACCTCAACCCTGGAAGGGGTGGCAGGGGTCGGGCCGACACGGCGGCGTGACCTGTTAAAACATTTTGGTGGCTTGCAGGAGCTGTCCCGTGCCAGCATCGAAGAAATAGCCAAAGCTCCCGGTATCAGTAAAAAGCTCGCAGAGTTGATTTATGCAAATCTGCACAGCGAGTAGAATGCCTTCTCACCTCGTAGCCAGTTGTGCCGATGAATATCCCTAATCTGATCACCGTACTACGCGTCCTGCTCATTCCAATTTTCATTTTGCTGTTTTACCTGCCGTACGAATGGAGCTACATGGCATCCAGTTCGGTCTTCGCCTTCGCGGCTGCCACCGACTGGCTGGACGGCTACCTGGCCCGCCGCCTGGAACAGAGCACGCCGTTTGGCGCGTTCCTCGACCCGGTGGCCGACAAACTGATGGTAGCGGTAGCCCTGGTGCTGCTGGTGCAGGAACACGGCAACCTCTGGCTGACCTTGCCGGCGGCCGTGATCATCGGTCGTGAGATCGTCGTTTCGGCCCTGCGGGAATGGATGGCCGAAATCGGCGCCCGTGCCCATGTGGCCGTGTCCAACATGGGCAAATGGAAAACCGCGGCGCAGATGCTCGCCCTGGTGATCCTGCTGGCCAACCCGTCGGACTTCTCCTTCTGGGTACTGCTGGGCTACGCCTTGCTGCTGATTGCCGCAGGCCTGACCTTGTGGTCCATGCTGCAATATTTGCGCGCCGCCTGGCCGCATCTGCGCACCGAGGTTGAAAAGAAATAAAACTTTTTTGAATCAAGGGGTTGACGGGTGATGAGGATTCTATAGAATGCGCATCACCAAGACGCGGGAATAGCTCAGTTGGTAGAGCACGACCTTGCCAAGGTCGGGGTCGCGAGTTCGAGTCTCGTTTCCCGCTCCAAATATTAAAAAGCGCCACTCATTGAGTGGCGCTTTTTTTTGCCTTTTTTATTCCAGTGGCCCGGTCTCTAGCTGACCCGAGGCACCGCCTTGATGGCCATGTACGCTTCCTTGATCTGCTCAAAACCATATTTCTCTTCAAGCCGTTTGACGATGAAGTGCCCCCGCGCCATGTCCTGATAGAAATGGGTGAACAGGGCATTGATCGTCGCCCCGGTAAAGGCGCCCATCACGGGAACGGCCTGCGCCGCGAACTTGCTGGAGATGGTAAAGCCGAAACGTGTCGCGACTTTGTCGATCAGGATCGCCAGCCATTTTCCGGCTTGCCCAGGCGACAGGCTGCCGATGGCCTTTGAGCCCTGCTTGGCGGCGATCCCCGCGAGTTCCTTCGACAGCTGTTGCATGGCCTGGGTGGTGAAACTGCGGGTGATGTAGTAGCCCGTCTCGGTGGCATCGTCGGCCTGGCTGGCGCCGCCCATGGCAAACACTTCGATGCACGCCTGCTTGGTGGCAAAGTCTGCCAGGTCAAATCCCTCGCTGCGCGCTACGTCGGCCACCGAGCGCATCATGATGGTGGTGGAGATCGGCAGCTCGATAAACAACGCCGCAACACCGAAGGCTCCGCCAATGGCGCCCGAGGTTGCCGCATAAACCTTGTGCCAGCGGGTCGAGGCGGACTTTTTCGGGTTGTTCTCCAGGCTCCACAGCGCTGCATCAGCGGAGGATTGCAGTGCCGCTGCCACAGCGCCGTTGATCCTTTTTGAAACCACGGCGGGCAGTGCCTTTACCGCACTTTCGATGGGGGAGCCGATCATGCCGGACAGCCTGGCCGTCAGGGAGGGGGACTCCAGCAAGCCGACGGCCCGCTTGAGATCCTGGTAGTCCTCGGGGTGGTCTTTGATGCTCACGGGCGTCTCCTTGAAGTTTTTCTGGCTCTCATAAAAACAAAGACCCGCGAGGAGGGCCATCGTGCCGTCACGCTTTACCCATTCTTTACCTGAGCGAGTGCTTTCTTCGCCAGCGGCTCGGTTAGGCTGCCAGTCATCTTGATCTGAACGACGGTGTGCATCGAATGAACCTTCAACCTCGGTACTGGCTGGCTGTGGGCGCCCTGGTGGGTAGCCTGGGATTGATCGCGGGTTGCGCGGGCGACCCGCCAAACCCGCGAGCCGCATTCAGCGAGCGGGTCAACAAAGAGCTGAGCACCGCGTATCAACCGTCCCGCTACGAAACCGCCGGCTGGGGCGCAACCTGGCAGTTCGACCAGCAAGCGGTGGAGGTTGCGTGGCTGGCGCCGGTGACCCATGAGCGCTTGCCGCTGATTATTTACTTGCCCGGTTTGGGTGAGTCGGCCTCGGGCGGGGTGGCGTGGCGCAAGGCGTGGGCGCAGGCCGGCTATGGGGTGCTGTCGGTTCAGGGGCACGCCCATGACCCGTCGGTGTTCGCCTCGCAGCAGGCGTTGTATGGCGATTTTCGCGGGATGGCGAGCGGTCATTACTCCGCCGCCTCCTTGCGGGACAGGCTGTCTACGTTGCAGAAAGTCCTGGCCGAGGTTCGGGCGCGGGCCGCCAAAGGTGACCCGCAGCTGGCTGCCATCGACTGGAACCAGGTGGTGGTGGCCGGCTTTGATTTAGGCACACAGACCGCAGAAGCACTCGCCGGCGCGCTGGAGCCTGGCGCTGCGTCGGGCGTCGCGATTCAGCCCCGGGCGCTGTTGCTGCTCAGCCCTTATGTGGACGCCGATGCCCGGCCAGACCGGTTCGCCCGGATATCGGCGCCCGTGCTGTCGATGACCGGGCAGCAGGATGAAGACCCGTTCAACTGGGTCAGTTCTTATCGCCAGCGAGAAGTGCTGGGCGAGTCGGTGACGGTGGCCGGCAGTGTCCAGTTGGAGTTGAACAGTGCGACCCACAAGACCTTGTCGGGTAGCGAACTGTTCAGCCGACCGGCAAAAAAGGCTGACAAGGGCGCTGATGCCTCCGGTGATGCCCCCAAAGGCCGAGGGCACAAGCATGGTTCCAGGCCCGGTGGCGGTAGCCCGATGGCAGGCGAGCCGGCGCCAGACCCCAAGCAAGTGGCTGCGATCCAGGCCATTGGCGTGGCGTTTCTGGACAGCCGCATCAAACACAATCCCGCGGCCACTGAGTGGTTGCACAACGGCGCGCCAGGCTGGCTGGGTGAGGCGGGGCGGTTGAAGTAGCACAGGTCATGCGTCTTGCGGCGACTGCTTTTTCTGCCAGGCTCGCGCGGGCTGCAGTGGATTCGCTACTATGTGGTTCACCCGAACCCTACCCGCCGTATCCGTTGGAGCCTTGAATGCCAAGCCAGAAGGACATCACCGCCGAGAGCGGCGCACCGATGATTCCTGATCAGCGCCGTGAGCTGATACTGCGTCAGTTACGCAAGCATCAAGTGATGAGTGTTCATCAGTTGATGGAGATGTTCGACTGCTCGCACATGACGGTGCGGCGCGATATTGCGTTGCTGGAACAGGAAGGCCGGGCGTATTCGGTCACCGGCGGGGTGCGCATTGCCAGTCAACTTCACAGCGAGCCGAGCCATCAGCTCAAGGCCGTGGTCGAGTTGCCGCAAAAGCAAGCCATGGCCAGGCTTGCCGCGCGTTTGCTGCGTGCGGACATGACGGTTTACCTGGACGCCGGCACCAGTACGCTGGAGATCGTGCCTTACATCAAGGCACTCGCCGGCATGACGGTGGTGACCAACGACTTCGGCGTGGTGCAGGCGCTGATGGACGCCCCGCAAGTCACGGTGATTCACACGGGTGGGCAGTTGGATCACTCCAACCATTCGTGTGTCGGCGGGCTGGCGGTGGCCACCCTGCGCCAGGTGGTCACCGACATCGCCTTCATCTCCACCAGCTCCTGGGACTTGCGGCGTGGAATCACCACCCCTTCGGCGCTGAAGGTGGAGGTCAAGCAGGTTGCCATGCAGTCGGCGTCGCAAGTGGTGCTGGTGGCCAGCAGTTCCAAGTACGGCACCTTCAGCATGTACAAGATCGCCGGGCTTGAGCAGTTCGATATCGTCATCAGTGATGCAGCGTTGGCGCCCGCCGCGGCAGACGGCATCCGCAAGCAAGGGGTCGAACTGATGTTGCCGTCCGACCCCGAGCAGGCCTAGCGCGCTTTTTCGGTCTGCTGCATGAACTGCCCCAACGCGTTCGCATAGAATTTCGCCATGCCGGTGGTGCCGTGGCCGCGGGTTTCGGCGCTGGCCGGAATCAGCAGCAACCGAGCATCCTTGAGTTCCCGCAGCGAGGCTTCCAGGCGACCGGTTTCCGGTGGGTTGCGTTCGTCGTCCGCCGAGTTGATGACCAGCACCGGAGCCTGGATTTTGCCCAGGCCTGGCGTTGCGTCGTAGTCGGCCGATGATTGCCACTGGTAGATAAAGTCATTGGCGTCGCCGGTTTGCGGCGCGTTGAGGCGCTCATCCACCAACTTGTCGGCCAGGGCCCGGGTAGGCGCCGCCGCCTGATAGGCCAGGGTGCCACCGCTGGTGCCGACACTGAACAGTGCATTCGCCAGGCGCAAGGACGGTGGTTGCACGCTGTAGTTGCCGTTGTTCCAGGCCGGGTCCTGTTTGATCGACTCCACCAGCAGCCGGCGCATCATCCAATTGCGTGACGACATCTCGGTGGGTTGTGAGGCCATAGGCACCAGGGCGTCCATCATCTGTGGCCAGGTCTGCCCCCACATCCAGGTCTGCATGCCGCCCATGGAGTTGCCGATGATCAGCCGCAGGTGCTTGACCCCCAGGCCCTCGGTGACCAGCCGGTACTGGGCCTGGACCATGTCCGTGTAGTTGTATTCGGGGAATTTGGCGCGCAGGCCGTCCGAGGGTTTGCTCGATTGGCCGACACCAATCCCGTCGGTGGAAATGATGTAGTACTTGCTGGCGTCCAGCGGCTGCCCGGGGCCGAACAGTTCGCCACCGAAATCCTTGCTCAACACATCACTGCCGGGCCGATAGGTGCCGTGCAGGTAGAGGATGGCCGGGTGCTTCGGGTTGCCAAGGGTGATGTAGTGCAGTTTCAGGTTGGCGAGCTTTTCACCGGTATGGAAGGTGAACTCGGGGGCTACCCAGTCACCTTCGGTCGCGGCCGGCAACGGCGCGGCGCTCACAGTGGAACCGGTAACGATCAGCGAAAACAGCAGCCCGATAGCGGGCCGGGAAGCGAAGCGCTGCATGGGAAGTGTCCTGTTGTTTTTGTTCTGGGAGCCCCTGCGCGAGCGGCGCGCAGGGGAGGGTCGCATTGGCTTAACGTGCCTTCCAGTCCCGCAGCCATTGCAGGCCGGCCGAGGTGTCGCCGCGCGGTCGGTATTCGCAGCCAATCCATCCGTCATACCCCAGTTCGTCGATCAGCTCGAACAGGTAAGGGTAATTCAGCTCCCCAAGGTTCGGCTCATGCCGGTCAGGCACACCGGCAATCTGGATATGGCCGATGCCGCCCATGTCGCGACGCAGCTTGACGGCCAGGTCGCCCTCGACGATCTGGCAGTGATAGCAGTCGAACTGCACTTTCAGGTTGCTGGCGCCGACTTCCTTGCAGATGGCCTGTGCCTGGTCCTGGCGGTTGAGGAAAAACCCCGGCATGTCCCGGGTGTTGATCGGTTCCAGCAGTACCGTGATACCGGCCTGCTGCGCCTGGGCGGCAGCGTAGGCGAGGTTCTCCAGGTACACGCCATGGTGACGGGCACGGTCGCTTTCCGACGGCAGCAAACCGGCCATCACGTGGACGCGGGTATTGCCCAGCACGGCCGCGTATTCCAGCGCCTGGTCGAAGCCGGCGCGAAACTCGTCCTCGCGCCCCGGCAAGGTCACGATGCCGCGCTCGCCCGCCGCCCAGTCACCGGGCGGCGCGTTGAACAGGGCTTGTACCAGGCCGTTGTCGGTCAGGCGTTGTTGCAGTTCCTGTGGGCTGTATTCATAGGGAAAGAGGTATTCCACCGCTTCAAAACCATCGGCAGCGGCCGCGGCGAAGCGCTCCAGAAACGGATGTTCGGGGTAGAGCATGCTCAGGTTGGCAGCAAAGCGAGGCATGTGAACTCCTGGTAAAAGCGATCAGACAAAAGGCCAGATCAACAGGGTGATAAGGAAGCCCAGGGTGCCCAGGAGGGTGGTGATCACCGTCCAGGTGCGCAGGCCGTCAGCCACGTTGAGCCCGGCCAGTTTAGTAAAAATCCAATAACCCGCGTCGTTGATGTGCGACATCGCCAGCCCGCCACCGCCCATGGCCAGGCACAGCAGCGCCATATGGTTGGGCGTGAGGTTGAGCGTGGCGATCAACGGGCTGATGATACCCGCAGTCGTCACCAGCGCCACGGTGGTCGAACCCTGCACCGCGCGCAGCAGCATGGTCAGCAAAAAGCCCAGCGCCAGCACCGGCAGCCCGGTGGTGCGCAGCAGGTCGGAGACCACTGCACCAATCCCGGTGTCCACCAGCACCTTGCCGAACACACCGCCGGCGCCCGCGATCAGGATCACCATGGCCACGCCGGGCAATGCCGAGCCGATCACATCGGACACCTGGGTACGGCTCCAGCCGCGACGGGAGCCGAGTAACCAGGCACACAGCAAGGTGTCGAGCAGAAGCGCCACCAGCGGTGCGCCGAGCACGGTCATGATCGCCCGCAGGGTCGATTCGATGGGCAGCAATGACGTCGCCAGCGTGCCCAGCAGAATCAGAATGATGGGCAACAGGATCAGGCTGACGATCAGCCCGAAACCCGGCGCCGGGGCGGGTGGCAGCTTGGCCACGATGCTGCTGGTGGATTCTTCCAGGCCCATGTGTGCGACGGCACCGGCAGCCTGTTCGACGTTCCGGGCATTGCCTTCGTGCCAGGCGCGCAGGTCATCGTTGGTCACGTGCGGCCCGTACACTTCTGCACGGATATCATCGGACATCGGGTAGAAACGCCGCGTCATGCGCCCCGCCACGCAGTAGCCGACGTAGCACAGGAATGCCGTGAGCGGCAGCCCGAACATCAGTACCCGGCCGAGGTCGGCGCCCAATTGGCTGGCGGCCGCCACGGCACCCGGATGGGGTGGCAGGAACGCATGCACCGTGAGCAATGCCGCGCACATCGGCAAGGCAAACATCAGCAGCGGTTTGCGCGCGCGGCGGGCGACACCGTACGCCAGCGGCATCAGGATGATCACCCCCACTTCGAAGAACACCGGCACGCCGATGATGAAGCCGGCAATGGTCAGCGCCAGCGGTGTGCGCCGGTTGCCGAAGCGTTCGATCAGGGTTTTCGCCAGCGCCTCGGCGCCGCCGGAGAGTTCGATGATGCGCCCGATCATGGCGCCCAGGGCGATGATGATTGCAATGTGGCCGAGGGTCTTGCCCATCCCGCCTTCGATGGTGGCGACCAGGTCGGCCGGTTTCACCCCGGCGACCAAAGCCACCAGGATGCTCACCAGCATCAACGCCACAAACGGCTGGAACTTGTATTTGAGGACCAGGAACAGCAGGAGCGCGATCCCGAGACCGGCGGTTGCCATCAGAATAAGCGGGCTCATCGCATCCACCCGTCGCGTCGAACGTGTGAAGGGTGAACGACACGGTAAGCGTCAACACTGCAGTAGGGCTGGGTCATGCTGGAATGTCCTGTTGTTTTTATTGTTCAGGCACGTTGTCGCGACAGCGTGGCAACCTTGTCGCGAAGGCGTGCATCAAGGGGTTGCGGGTAAATCCCGGCGCCTACCACTGGGCGCCGAACGTCTCCCGCAGTTCGTCCAGTGCGGCCTGGCCCAGTGGCGCCGGTCGCGGGTTGCTCATCAGCCAGAGTCGTGCGGTTTCTTCGAGTTCTTCCAGGGCATAGCTGGCCCTGGACACGGAGCTTTCCCAGACCACCGGGCCCAGTCGCTCGAGCATCACGCCGCGCACACGGTTGGCCAGTTGGGCCACCTGTTCGGCGACATTGGGTGCGCCGGGACGTTGGTAGTTGATCAGCGGGATATGGCCGACCTTCATCACCTGATACGGCGTGAGCGGCGGCAGGATGTCGTCCTGGCTCCACACGCCGGCCAGGGTCAGGGCCACCAGGTGGGTGGAATGGGTATGCACCACGCCACCGACCCCGGGGTTGCGGTCGTAGACCTGGCGATGCAGGGCCAGGGTCTTCGACGGCTTGTCCCCCGAGACCCATTTGCCCGCCAGGTCGACCTTGGCAATGGTCGTTGGGTCCAGGCGCCCCAGGCAGGCGTCGGTGGGGGTGATCAGCCAGCCGTCATCGAGCCGGGCGCTGATATTGCCGGCGCTGCCCACGGTGAACCCACGCTGGTAGAGGCTGTGCCCGACCGTGCAAATCTCCTCGCGCAGAGCGTTTTCGCGACTCATTGCGCACCTCCGGCCAATTGCTTCAGCGCCTTGTCGAAAAAGTCCCGGCCGCCGAAGTTGCCGGACTTGAGGGCCAGCGCCAGCGGCTCGGCAGTGTTGCTCACCGTGGCCGGCACGCCGGGGTCGATCTGTGCGCCAATCTGCAACAGGTGCACGCCGAGGGCTTTCACCACGGCGCCGGAGGTTTCACCGCCGGCCACCACAAAGCGCCGCACACCGCTGTCGCGCAGGGCTTGGGCGATGGCGCCCAGAGCGTTCTCCACCAGCTCGCCGGCACGCTCGACGCCCAGTTGCTGCTGGACCGCCTTGACCTCGTCCGGTGTACTGGTGGCGTAGATCAATACGGTGTGTGGCTGGTGGCGTGCAAAGGCCACGGCGTTTGCCACCACTGGCTCACCGGCTGCCAGGGCCAGTGGATCGATGCGCAGCGCCGGCCGCCCGGCTTCGATCCAGGCCGCTACCTGACCGTTGGTGGCGATCGACGCACTGCCAGCCAGTACCACTTCGCCGCCTTCCACCGTTGGCAGCGAGGCCGGGTCGAAGTCGCGCAGCTTGCCGGCACGGCGGAAGTTTTCCGGAAGCCCCAGGGCCAGGCCCGAGCCGCCGGTCAGTAGCGGCAAGTCGGCGCAGGCAGCGCCGAGGGTATAAAGGTCCTGGTCGGACAGGGCATCGGCAACCGCCATGCCGACACCCTGGGCGCGCAGCTCGGCGATCTTCTCGCGCACCTGCGCAACGCCCTGGGCGATGCTGTCGTAGCGCAGCAGGCCGACGGTGCGTGAGGTTTGCGATTGCAGCACGCGCACCAGGTTGGCATCGGTCATCGGGGTCAGCGGATGGTGCTGCATGCCCGACTCATTGAGTAATTGGTCGTGTACGAACAGGTGGCCTCGGAAGATCGTCCGGCCGTTTTCCGGAAACGCCGGGCAGGCGAGGGTGAAATCACCGCCCAGCGCCTTGAGCAGGGCTTCGCTGACCTGGCCGATATTGCCAGCGGAGGTTGAGTCGAACGTGGAGCAGTACTTGAAGAAAATCTGCTCGCAACCCTGTGCGCGCAACCATTGCAGGGCTGCCAATGAGTCGGCGACGGCCTCTGCAACGGGCAGGGTGCGGGATTTCAGGGCAATGACGATGGCATCGGCGTCCAGCCCGGCCGCGACTTCGTCGCTCGGGATGCCAATGCTCTGCACGGTACGCATTCCGCCGCGCACCAGCATGTTGGCGAGGTCGGTGGCCCCGGTGAAATCGTCGGCGATGCAGCCCAGCAAAGGGCGTGCGGCAGGTCGGTTCATGAAGCGGTCCTTATACGGAGTCAGGCTTGGCAACCGGCAGTTCGATGCCCGGGAAAATCTTGATGACGGCTGAATCGTCCTCGCGCCCGAACCCCGCGCTGGAGGCCTGCATGAACATCTGGTGAGCGGTGGCCGACAATGGCAGCGGAAACTTGCTGGCGCGTGCGGTATCCAGCACCAGGCCCAGGTCCTTGACGAAAATATCCACGGCGGACAACGGCGTGTAATCGGCCTTGAGAATGTGCGGCACGCGGTTCTCGAACATCCAGGAATTGCCGGCGCTGTGGGTGATCACCTCATACAAGGCGTCGGCGTCGACCCCTTCGCGCAGCCCCAGCGCCATCGCTTCGGCGGAGGCCGCAATGTGCACGCCCGCCAGCAACTGGTTGATGATCTTGACCTTGGAGCCCAGGCCATGCACGTCGCCCAGGCGATAGACCTTGCCGGCCATGCCCGCGAGTACGTCGTCAGCCTTGGCATAGGCCTCGGTCGGGCCGGACGTCATCATGGTCATTTCGCCGGCGGCGGCCTTAGCGGCACCCCCGGAGATAGGGGCGTCGAGGTACAGCAACCCGGCATCGGCCAGGCGCTTGCCCAGCTCCACGGCGTAGGTCGGTGCCACCGTGGCGCAGCCAATCACCAGGCTTCCCGGGCGCAATGCAGCGGCAGCGGAGTGCTCGCCAAACAACACGGTCTCGGTCTGTTCGGCATTCACCACCACGGTGATGATCACATCGCATTCACCTGCCATATGGGCGGGTGAACTGCAGGCCACGCCGCCCTCGCTGGCGAACTGTTGGGTGACGGCTTCGCGCACGTCACAGGCATGCACATTGAAGCCGTTGCGCAGCAACGAGCGGGCAATGCCCAGGCCCATCGCGCCCAGTCCGATAACGCCTACGTTTTTATTATTCATGGGGGTTCCTGTTCTGTGGTCAGGGTGTGTTGCGTGTAGGCCTGATAATCCACCAGTGATCAGATTATGTGAAGTTATTTTTTCAAATAACATATTTTAACATTGGTGGCGCAGTCGTTAAATTGACGTCAAATGAAAAGTCAGCGGGCTGTGTTTAGTTCCGTGCCTGACAGCCGATAGCGCCTTTAGAGTCCACTGCTCTGAAGGGGTACGTCATGTTCAATAAAACGTTAAAAACGGAACTGGCGGCCAGGACGGCCGATGTTGCAGGGTACAAAGGATTGATGGCTGCACTTGAGCGCTCCATGGCCGTGGTCGAGTTCGACTTGAACGGCAAGGTGCTTCGCGCCAACGAAAATTTCTTGCAGGCGTTGGGATATCGCGCGGATGAATGGAGCGCAAAGTCACACCGGGACTTTTGTTTGCCAGCGTTGACGAACAGCGCGGCGTACAGCCAGTTCTGGGCGGAGCTTCGGGCCGGCAAGTTCGTCTCCGGCACGTTTCAGCGGGTCAACAAAGAGGGGCAGACGGTCTGGCTGGAAGCCAGTTACAACCCGGTGCTGGATGAGCGTGGCCAGGTGTTGAAGATCGTCAAGTACGCGCTTGTCGTCACCGACAAAGTGGCGCAGGAGGCCGCTACCCGCAGCAAGCTCGTGGCGCTGGACCGAGCCATGGCGGTGATCGAGTTCGACCTGAGCGGCAATGTATTGGTCGCCAACGAAAACTTTCTGAATGTCATGGGTTATGGGATGGCGGAACTTCAGGGCAAGCATCACCGCCTGTTTTGCGAACCCGGCCTTGTTAACAGCAGTGAGTACTCGGACTTCTGGCGTCGCCTCAATGCGGGTGAGTTTTTCAGCGGGCAATTCAAGCGCCTCGGCAAGCACGGTCGCGTCGTGTGGCTGGAGGCAAGCTATAACCCGGTCTATGACGCCGACGGCCAGTTAACCAAGGTCGTCAAGTTCGCCAGCGATATCACCGAGCGGGTCGAGAAATTCGAGGCCGATTCCCGCGGAGCCTCTCGGGCTTACCATATCTCTGCCGAGACTGAGAAGTTTGCCGAGCAGGGCACTCAGGTCATTCAAGAGACGGCCAGCGAGATGCGCCGAATTGCCGACAATATCGGTGCGTCTGCGCGGTTGGTGGGGCAACTGGGCGATCGCTCCGAGCAGATTACGGCGATCGTCAACACCATTCGCGGGATCGCCGACCAGACCAACCTGCTGGCACTCAACGCGGCCATTGAGGCCGCCCGCGCGGGGGATCAAGGGCGCGGGTTTGCAGTCGTTGCCGACGAGGTCAGGCAACTGGCGGGGCGCACCAGTCGTTCGACGGCGGAAATTTCCGAGATGATCAGCAAGATACTCGCCGAGACACGCGACGCCGTCGTCAGCATGAATGCCACCCAGGAAGGCGCGCAGCGCGGCGTTACCCTGGCCGATCAAGCCGGCTCGGTGATTTTGCAGATTCGCAATGGCACCAGCGATGCGGTCGAGGCGGTGAGCATGTTTGCTTCCAAGCTGGATGAGTCCGAGGTGATCCCAAAGACTGCGATCAGTTGGGTGGGGTAACGCTTCGAGCCGGGCCTGGGTCTTGACGTTGAACAGGGTATGAAAAACGCCACTCATTGAGTGGCGTTTTTTTGCCGGCGCGGTGTGCGGCTCAGGGATTACCCGCAGCGAAATGCTTAGAACTTGAATCGACCTACCAGGCCCTTGAGCTGGCCGGAAATATCCGTCAACCGCCCGGAGCCGGTCTGCGCCGAATGAGCAAAGCCTTCCACCAGCTGGGCATCGGCATGGATCTGCGCGATGTGCCGGTTGATCTCTTCGGCCACCTGATGCTGTTCCTCGGCGGCCGTGGCGATCTGGGTATTCTGGTCGCGAATCGAGTCCACCGAGCCACGGATCTTGTCGAAGCTGTCGCGGGCCTGCTGGATGCGTTCCACGCTGGTGTGGGAGACCTGCAGGCTGCCTTGCATCTGCAGGGTGACTTCCTGGGTGCGGCGGGCGAGGTTGCCCAGCAGGCTGTCGATCTCGCCGGTGGAGTCGGCGGTGCGTCGGGCGAGGGCACGGACTTCGTCGGCCACCACCGCAAACCCACGGCCCTGGTCACCGGCCCGTGCGGCTTCGATGGCCGCGTTGAGGGCCAGCAGGTTGGTTTGCTCGGCAATCGAACGAATCGTGTCGAGGATGGTGTTGATGTTCTTGCTGTCCTGTTCGAGCAGCTGCATGGTCTGGGTCGACTTTTGCAGGTCTTCGCTCAGCTTGAGCACGCTACCGGTGGCTTCGCCGATGTGCTGCTGGCCATCGTGCACATCCCGATAACCTTCGTCGGCGCTCGAGGCCGCCGCGCTGCACGAACGGGCGACTTCGTTGGCGGTGGCCACCATTTCGTTGAACGCGGTGCTCACCAGCTCCACGGCTTCGCGCTGACGGCCGGCGGCCTGGTTCATGTTGTGTGCGACTTCACGGGTGTCGGCCGCCGCGGTTTGCAAGTCGGACGAGGCGTTGCCGATACGTTGCACCAACTGCGCGATCATGCTCAGGAACTGGTTGAACCAGCCGGCCAGGCTGGCGGTTTCGTCCTTGCCCTGGACCTTGAGTTGGCGGGTGAGGTCGCCTTCACCTTCGGCGATTTCCTGCAGGCCGTCGGCCACGCCACGAATCGGGCGCACGATCACCCGGGCGAAGCTGGCGCCGACGATGGCGAAGACCACCGCCAATGCCGCCGCGATGGCGACGATCAGCCAGGTCAGGCGCGTCGCGCCGGCCATCACTTCGTCACGCTTGATCAGCCCGATAAAGCGCCAGCCCAGGCCTTGGGAGCTGACCACGTTGGCCATGTACGGCACGCCGTCAATCTCCACCTGGGTCACGCCATCGCCGCGCTTGGCCAGTTCGGCGTAGTTGGAGCCCAGGTCGGCGAGGGGCTTGAAGTTGTGCTTGGCGTCGCTCGGGTCCACCAGCACGTTGCCGTTGGCCTCCACCAGCATCAGGTAGCCGCTGTCGCCCAGCTTGATGTTGCGCACCAGTTCAGTGAGTTGCTTGAGGGATACATCCAGGCCAACCACCCCCAGGATATTGCCGGTGGCGTCGGCGACGGTGTGCACAGTGCCGATCAACACCACATCGTCCGGTGCCCAGTAGTAGGCGCCGGTGCGCACGGTGGTGCCGGGCGCGGCGATGGCGGCTTTGTACCAGGGGCGCACACGCGGGTCGTAGTTGTTCAGTTTGGTGTCGTCAGGCCAACTGGCGTAGCCGCCGTCGCTCAGGCCCAGGGACAGGTAGGCGGTGCTCGGATGGCTTTTGGCGAACTGGTCGAAAATCGCCAGCAGGTCTTTGTTGGTTGGGGTCAGCGGGATTTGCGCGGCGTCGGCGCCGGCGTAGCTCTTGAGGTCCTTGGCCGCGACAACGCGCGGGTCTTTGGCCACATAGTCGACGTTCTGGCTGATGCCGTCGAAGAACTGCTTCATGCCATTGTCGATCTGGCGGATCTCGCGACCACTGCTGTCGAGGAAATTGGCCAGGGCCCCGTCGCGCACATTCAGTACGACGAGCACGGCCACCAGGATGACCGGCAGGCACGCGATGGCCGCAAAGGCCCAGGTCAGCTTCTGCTTGATATTCATGACTTCACCCGCGGGTATTTATAGTTTTTGGCAAGGAGAAAACAGTTGGGTCGAGCGTCGCATGTGTTGTGGTGGGGCGGTGTTAGCCATGCGTACCCCCTGTATATCGACTGCGGGGGCGCGCACTTGAGGCTGGAGGGGGTGTTTAAGCGGGGAAGGGCAGGAGGGTGCGATGGGGCCAAGCCCCGCGTTACAGCGGGGTCAGCACATTCATCACCGTGTCCAGTGCCACGCGTGTGTCATCCAGCTGCACCAGGGACGCATGCCGGGCGCCGAGGGCGTCGCGGTTCTGGATCGCGGTGAGGATCGCCTTGTGCCGGGGCAGGCTCAGGCCCTGGATGTCCGGGCGGCGGTTGGTGATGTTGATCGATTCGCGCAGCGGCAGCGACAGCATGTTGCACATGTAGGCGAGCAGGTCGTTGCGGGTCGCGTCGGCAATCGCTCGGTGGAAGTCCAGGTCGGCCTGTAACAGCGCGTCGTGGGTGTTCGCGGTCTCCATGCCGAGGTAGGCTTTTTCGATGGTGGCGATGTCGGCGTCGGTGGCGGTCGTCGCGGCCATGGCGGCGATTTCCGGCTCCAAAATCCGCCGAACACCGGCCAGGGTGTTGAAAAACTCGCTGTGGGGCGTCGACTGCATCAGCCAGGACAGCACGTCCGGGTCCAGCAAGTGCCACTGCGCCCGTGGCCTTACCACTGCGCCGACCTTCGGCTTGGAGATCACCAGGCCCTTGGCGCTCAGCACCCGAGTCGCTTCACGCAAGACCGACCGGCTGACTTTGTATTCCTCGCACAGGCTTGCCTCCATGGGCAGTCGTTCTTCGGGCTTGAAGCGTCCGGAAACGATGTGCATGCCCAAGTCCTGAACGATTTGGGCGTGCATGCTCTTGCGCGGCTTGGTCGGCTGCTGATCCATAACAGGAAGGCTACTCTGGCGAAATTGGCGGCATCATAGCATTCCTCCCGTCCCAATTAGTGGGAATGACGCGGCACTTCGGCACCCCGGCAGCCCACCAGGAAGTCGAAGTCGCAGCCCTGGTCTGCCTGCAATACGTGGTCGATGTACAGCTGCCGGTAACCGCCCACAATCAACTGCTGTGGCGGCGCCAGGTCAGCCATGCGTGCTGCCAGTTCGGCGTCCGGGATGTCCAGGTGCAGGCGCCCGTTGGCGCAATCGAGTTCGATCCAGTCGCCTTCTTTCACCGTGGCCAACGGCCCGCCGGCCGCCGCCTCCGGCGCCACGTGCAGCACCACGGTGCCGTAGGCGGTACCGCTCATGCGCGCATCGGAAATACGCACCATGTCCGTCACACCCTGGGCCAGCAGTTTGGCCGGCAAGCCCATGTTGCCCACTTCCGCCATGCCCGGGTAACCCTTGGGGCCGCAGTTTTTCATCACCAGGATCGAGTTGGCATCCACGTCCAGTTCCGGGTCGTTGATCCGTGCCTTGTACATGTCGAAGTTCTCGAACACCACCGCGCGCCCGCGATGTTGCATCAGTTCAGCGCTGGCCGCCGAAGGCTTGAGCACCGCACCCAGGGGAGCGAGGTTGCCGCGCAGCACGCAGATGCCGCCGTCGGCGCGGATCGGGTTGTCGAGGGTGCGGATCACTTCGTCCTGTCCGTAGATTGGTGCCTCCCTGGTGTTTTCGCCGAGGGACTTGCCGTTGACGGTCAAGGCGTTCGGATGCGGGATCAGGTTGGCTTCCCCGAGGCGGCGCAGCACCGCCGGCAGGCCGCCGGCGTAGTAGAACTCTTCCATCAGGAAGCGCCCGGACGGTTGCAGGTCGACGATGGTCGGCATGCCGCGGCCCATGCGGGTCCAGTCGTCCAGGTCGAGCTCGACGCCGATGCGCCCGGCGATGGCTTTCAAGTGAATCACCGCGTTGGTCGAGCCGCCGATGGCTGCGTTGACGCGAATCGCATTTTCAAAGGCTTCCTTGGTCAGGATCTTCGACAGCTTGAGGTCTTCGCGCACCATCTCCACCGCACGCATGCCAGACATGTGCGCCAGCACATAACGGCGCGCATCCACCGCCGGAATCGCCGCGTTGTGGGGCAGGGAAGTGCCCAGTGCTTCGGCCATGCAGGCCATGGTCGAGGCGGTGCCCATGGTGTTGCAGGTACCCGCCGAGCGCGACATGCCGCCTTCGGCCGCGAGGAAATCGTCCAGGGTGATGGTGCCTGCCTTGACCTGTTCGCTGAGCTGCCACACCACGGTGCCCGAGCCGATGTCCTGGCCCTTGTGCTTGCCGTTGAGCATCGGCCCGCCGGTGACGACGATCGCCGGCACGTCGCAACTGGCCGCGCCCATCAGCAGCGCCGGGGTGGTTTTGTCACAGCCGGTCAGCAGCACGACGCCGTCGATGGGGTTGCCGCGAATGGCTTCCTCCACGTCCATGCTGGCCAGGTTGCGGGTGAGCATGGCGGTGGGGCGCAGGTTCGATTCGCCGTTGGAGAACACCGGGAACTCCACCGGAAAGCCACCGGCTTCAATCACCCCGCGTTTCACATGCTCGGCAATCTGGCGGAAGTGCGCGTTGCAGGGCGTCAGCTCCGACCAGGTGTTGCAGATCCCGATGATCGGCTTGCCATGGAACTGATGATCGGCAATCCCCTGATTTTTCATCCAGCTGCGGTACATGAAGCCATTTTTATCGGCAGTACCAAACCAGCTGGCGGAGCGCAGGACGGGCTTTTTCTCGGACATGATGTGTTCTCTTATTGTAAGACTATATTGATCTAATCTTGGCTTAACATAGGCGTAAATTCCCCGGTTTGGAAGTGTTGTTGATTAAATAGTAATACTATATAGTCCGATTCAACGAGGCCTGGCCCTGGCGGTTTTCCGCGAGAGGCGACCCGCAACGCTCTATAAAAATAACAATCGGAGACTGCCCGCATGAGCCAGGAACAGCGGCTGATACGTCGCATCACGCTCAAACTGATTCCCTTCCTGATCCTGCTGTACCTGATTGCCTACGTGGACCGCTCGGCCGTGGGCTTCGCCAAATTGCACATGGGTGCGGATGTCGGCATCGGTGATGCGGCGTATGGCTTGGGGGCAGGGCTGTTCTTTATTGGCTACTTCCTTCTCGAAATCCCCAGCAACCTGATGCTCGACCGTTTTGGTGCTCGGCGCTGGTTTGCGCGGATCATGGTCACCTGGGGCGCCATCACCATTGGCATGGCGTTCGTCCAGGGGCCCCACAGTTTCTATGTGATGCGTTTTCTGCTGGGCGCGGCCGAAGCCGGGTTCTTCCCGGGCGTCCTCTACTACATCACCCAATGGTTCCCGGTACGCCACCGCGGCAAGATCCTCGGGCTGTTCATCCTGTCCCAACCCATCGCCATGATGATCACCGGCCCCGTGGCGGGCGGTTTGCTCGGCATGGACGGGATCCTCGGCCTGCACGGCTGGCAGTGGTTATTCATCGTCATCGGCACCCCGGCGATCCTGCTGACCTGGCCGGTGTTGCGTTACCTGCCGGACGGCCCGCAGCAGGTCCGGTGGATGGACCAGGCCGAGAAGGATTGGCTCACCGGCGAGCTGGCCAAAGACCTGCAAGCCTACGGCCAGACCCGGCACGGCAACCCGCTGCACGCGCTGAAAGACAAACGCGTGCTGCTGCTGGCGCTGTTCTACCTGCCGGTGACCTTGAGTATTTATGGCCTGGGCCTGTGGTTGCCGACCCTGATCAAACAGTTCGGCGGCAGCGACCTGACCACCGGGTTCGTGTCGGCAGTGCCCTACATCTTCGGGATCATCGGTTTGCTGATCGTCCCGCGCAGTTCCGACCGCCTGAATGATCGCTATGGCCACCTCGCGGTGCTTTACGTGTTGGGCGCCATCGGCCTGTTCTTCAGCGCCTGGCTGACGGCGCCGCTGTGGCAACTGGCAGCGCTGTGCCTGGTGGCATTCGCGCTGTTCTCTTGCACGGCAGTGTTCTGGACCTTGCCGGGACGGTTCTTTGCCGGCGCCAGTGCGGCGGCGGGCATCGCCTTGATCAACTCGGTGGGCAACCTCGGCGGCTACATCGGCCCGTTCGTGATCGGCGCCCTCAAGGAGTACACCGGCAATCTCGCGTCGGGCTTGTACTTCCTGGCGTGCGTGATGGTGTTGGGGGTGGTGCTGACCGGCGTGGTCTATCGGCTGCTGGAGCGCAAGCACGTGCTGCCGCCCGACCAGTTCGCCGCCAGCGCCCGCGGCGCCACGCGTACTTAATTGGCAATCAGGAGAACACTCATGGGTTTAGTGCAGTTTGAATTGAACAACGGCGAACGCCGGGTGGGCGTGGTCGAGGGCGGGCAGGTACGCGAGGTGCAAACCGCGCGCACGGTACGCGACCTGGCACTCGCCGCCATCGAGGCCGGCGTCACCTTGCACCAGCAGGTGGAGCGCCTCGGGCTCGGGGCCAGCCACGACTATGCCGAGTTGCTGGCCGGGCAGCGGATCCTGCCGCCACTGGATCACCCGGACCCGGCGCACATGCTGGTCAGCGGTACCGGCCTGACCCACCTGGGCAGCGCGTCGGCGCGGGACAAAATGCACCAGCAGGCCGGTGACGAGCGCGCGATGACCGACAGCATGCGCATCTTCAAATGGGGCGTGGAGGGCGGCAAACCCGCTTCTGGCGAGGTGGGTGTGCAACCGGAGTGGTTCTATAAGGGGGATGGCAGCGTCGTGGTGCGCCCGGGTCAGCCGTTCCCGGTGCCGGCATTTGCCGAAGACGCCGGCGAAGAGCCGGAAATCGCCGGGCTGTATGTGATTGGCCAGGACCGCAAGCCCTACCGGCTGGGCTACGCGGTGGGCAACGAGTTTTCCGACCATGTGATGGAACGCAAGAATTACCTGTACCTGGCCCACTCCAAACTGCGCAGTTGCAGCTACGGGCCCGAGCTGCGTTTGGGTGAACTGCCCCAGCACCTGGCGGGCACCAGTCGCATCGTGCGCAACGGCGAGGTGCTGTGGCAGAGCGAATTCCTCAGCGGCGAGGCCAACATGTGCCACAGCCTGGAAAACCTTGAATACCACCACTTCAAATACACCCAGTTCCTGCGCCCGGGGGATGTGCATATCCACTTCTTTGGCACGGCAACCCTGTCGTTTGCCGAAGGCATTCGTACCCGGCCCGGGGATGTTTTTGAAATCAGCCAGGCCGAATTCGGCGCGCCCCTGATCAACGGCATCGCAGTGGCCGATAGCGTCGTGGCCCCCGCCGGCGTAGGCATTCTTTAAAGGAGACAGGCATGACCCGGATCAGCGGCCACAACTACATCGGCGGCCAGCGCAGCGCTGCCGGCAGCGTCACGCTCCAGAGTGTCGACGCCACCACGGGTGAGGCCTTGCCCTTTGATTTCTACCAGGCGACGGCGCAGGAAGTCGACGCTGCGGCCAGCGCTGCGGCGGCGGCTTACCCGGCCTATCGAACCCTGAGCGCGCAGCATCGCGCGTCGTTCCTGGAGGCGATCGCCGATGAGCTGGACGCCCTTGGCGATGACTTCGTCGCGCTGGTCTGCCGCGAAACGGCATTGCCCGCCGGGCGGATCCAGGGTGAGCGCGGCCGTACCAGCGGCCAGATGCGGCTGTTCGCCAAAGTGTTGCGTCGCGGTGATTTCTACGGTGCGCGTATCGATCGGGCGTTGCCGGACCGGCAGCCTTTGCCACGCCCGGATCTGCGCCAATACCGCATCGGTCTGGGGCCGGTCGCGGTGTTTGGGGCGAGCAATTTTCCCTTGGCCTTTTCCACGGCCGGTGGCGACACCGCCGCCGCGCTGGCCGCCGGCTGCCCGGTGGTGTTCAAGGCCCACAGCGGCCATATGGCCACCGCCGAGCGGGTGGCCGATGCGATCCTGCGGGCGGCCCACACCACCGGCATGCCCGATGGCGTATTCAACATGATCTTCGGCGCCGGTGTGGGGGAGGCGCTGGTCAAGCACCCGGCGATCCAGGCCGTGGGGTTTACCGGTTCGCTCAAGGGCGGCCGAGCCCTGTGTGATATGGCGGCCGCGCGCCCGCAACCGATCCCGGTGTTTGCCGAGATGTCCAGCATCAACCCGGTTATCGTCCTGCCCCAGGCCCTCCAAGACCGGGCAGGCACCGTGGCCCGCGACCTGGTCGCCTCAGTGGTACAAGGCTGCGGCCAGTTCTGCACCAACCCGGGCCTGGTGATCGGGATTGCGTCGCCTGCGTTCCGTGCATTCATCCATCAGGTCGCTCAGTTAATGGGCGGCCAACCGGCACAAACCATGCTCAACGCCGGCACGTTAAGCAGCTATGGCAAAGGCCTGCAAAAGCTTCACGCCCACCCTGGCATTGAACACCTGGCTGGCCAGGCGCAAGCCGGCAACCAGGCGCAGCCCCAACTGTTTAAAGCGGATGCCAGCCTGCTGATCAACGGCGATGAAGTGCTGCAGGAGGAAGTGTTCGGCCCCACCACGGTCTTCGTGGCGGTCGCCGACCAGGTGCAACTGAGTGCCGCGTTGCACGGCCTGCACGGCCAACTGACGGCGACAATCATTGGCGAGCCGGCAGACTTCGCGCAGTTCAGCGAATTGACACCGCTGCTGGAACAGAAAGTCGGCCGCATCCTGCTCAACGGCTACCCCACGGGCGTCGAGGTGTGTGATGCGATGGTCCATGGCGGACCTTACCCGGCGACTTCAGATGCTCGCGGCACCTCGGTGGGCAGCTTGGCAATCGATCGTTTCCTGCGACCTGTGTGCTTTCAAAATTACCCTGATAGCCTGCTTCCCGACGCACTGAAGAATGCCAACCCCTTGCGCATTCAGCGTCTGGTGGATGGGCAGCCGTCTCGCGAGGCGCTGTAACCCTTACCGCCTGAAAACAACCAGAACGCAGGAGGTTTCATGTCGTGGACCGCAGTGACACCGCACCGGGCCCGGTTGGGCGAAGGCCCGTTCTGGGACGTGCCGGACCAGGCGCTGTATTGGGTGGATATCATCGGCCAGCAGGCGTTGCGCCTGCAGGGCGGGCAACTAAACACCTGGCAACTGCCGGAGCCCGTCTCGGCCTTTATCCCGTGTGCAAGCGGCGACGCACTGGTGACCCTGAGCAGCGGCGTGTATCGGCTCGACCTCAATTCGGCGCCGACCGATCCACGCCTGACCCTGCTCTGCGTCGCCGACCCGCAACCGGGCAACCGTGCCAACGAAGCCCGTTGCGATGCCCGGGGCCGGCTGTGGTTGGGCACCATGCAGAACAATATCGGCGCACAGGGTGAAGACCTGCCGGTACTGCGGCGTTCCGGCGGCTTGTTCCGGGTGGATGTCGATGGGCAGGTCACGCCGTTGCTGCAAGGCCTGGGGATTCCCAACACCTTGTTGTGGAACGACGAAGCCACCCACGTGCATTTTGGCGACAGCCTGGACGGCACGCTGTATCGACACGCGATCACCGACGCTGGGCAGCTCGCACCCGCGCAAACCTGGTTTGGGCCTCACCCGCGCGGTGGCCCGGACGGCTCGGCCATGGACGCCGAAGGCTATCTCTGGAACGCCCGTTGGGACGGCAGTTGCCTGCTCCGGTTGACGCCGGGTGGCGAAGTCGACCGCGTGATCGAGCTGCCGGTCAGCCGGCCCACCAGTTGCGTGTTCGCAGGCCCTGACCTCAAGACCTTGTACATCACCAGTGCCGCCAGCCCGCTGAATCACCCGCTGGACGGCGCGGTACTGGCGATCGAGGTCGATGTACCGGGGAAAATCTGCCACCGGTTTGCAGGATAACCCCCGGGCTACACCGCTGTTTAACGTACTCAAAAACAACAACAAGGAGTCACCCTATGAAACGTCGTCGTGGTATCCGTTCCCTGTGCTGCGCCGCTGTGGCGGTCTCCGCCGTCAGCCTCAGCAGCCTGTTGCTGGCTGCAGAACCGGTGAAGATCGGTTTTCTGGTCAAGCAGGCCGAAGAGCCCTGGTTCCAGACCGAATGGGCTTTCGCCGAAAAAGCCGGCAAGGACAAAGGCTTTGAAGTGATCAAGATCGCCGTGCCCGACGGCGAGAAAACCCTCTCGGCCATCGACAGCCTGGCCGCCAATGGTGCCAAGGGCTTTGTGATTTGCCCGCCGGACGTGTCCCTCGGCCCGGCCATCATGGCCAAGGCCAAAGCCAACGGCTTGAAAGTGATCGCCGTGGATGACCGTTTTGTCGATGCCAAGGGCAACTTCATGGAGGACGTGCCTTACCTGGGCATGGCTGCTTTTGAAGTCGGCGAGAAGCAGGGCAGCGCCATGGCCGCTGAAGCGAAAAAACGCGGCTGGGACTGGAAAGACACCTACGCGGTGATCAACACCTACAACGAACTCGACACCGGCAAAAAACGCACCGACGGTTCGGTCAAGTCCCTGAAAGCGGCGGGTATCCCGGACGACCACATTCTGTTCGCCGCCCTCAAGACCCTCGACGTCCCCGGCAGCATGGACGCTACCAACTCGGCGCTGGTGAAACTGCCCGGCGGCGCGAAAAACCTGATCATCGGCGGCATGAATGACAACACCGTGCTTGGCGGCGTGCGTGCGACTGAAAGTGCGGGCTTTGCCGCCGCCAATGTCATCGGTATCGGCATCAACGGCACCGACGCCATCGGCGAGTTGAAGAAAGCCAACAGCGGCTTCTTCGGTTCCATGCTGCCCAGCCCGCACATCGAGGGCTACAACACCGCGAGCATGATGTTCGAGTGGGTCACCACCGGTAAGGAACCCCCGAAGTACACGGCGATGGACGAGGTGACGCTGATCACCCGCGAGAACTTCAAGCAGGAGTTGGAAAAGATCGGTCTGTGGAACTGAAGACCGCTGGCGTTCCCCGGCGGCCCTGCTGACAGGGCTGCCTGACCTGTGTGAAGAGGTGCTTATGCACGCGCAACTGAAACAACCCGACAGTGCCGGCGCCAGCCTGTGCTTCAACGCCATCGGCAAGACGTTTCCCGGGGTCAAGGCGCTGGATGGCATCAGCTTCAGCGCCCACCCCGGACAGGTCCACGCCTTGATGGGCGAGAACGGCGCCGGCAAATCCACGCTGCTGAAAATCCTTGGCGGCGCGTACGTACCGAGCAGCGGCAGCGTGCAGATCGGCGCACACACCATGGCCTTCAAGTGCGCGGCGGACAGCATCGCCAATGGCGTCGCGGTGATCCACCAGGAGTTGCACCTGGTGCCGGAAATGAGCGTGGCCGAAAACCTGTTCCTCGGGCATTTGCCGGCCAGCTTTGGCTTGATCAATCGCAGTGCGTTGCGCCAGCAGGCGTTGGCGTGCCTCAAGGGCCTTGCGGATGAAATCGACCCCCAGGAGAAAGTCGGGCGGCTGTCCCTGGGCCAGCGCCAGTTGGTGGAAATCGCCAAGGCGCTGTCTCGTGGCGCTCATGTGATTGCCTTCGACGAACCCACCAGCAGCCTGTCGGCGCGGGAGATCGACCGCCTGATGGCAATCATCAGCCGCTTGCGGGACGAGGGCAAAGTGGTGCTGTACGTGTCCCATCGCATGGAAGAGGTGTTCCGTATCTGCAACGCGGTGACGGTGTTCAAGGACGGTCGCTACGTACGCACCTTCGAGGACATGAGCACGCTGACCCACGATCAGTTGGTGACCTGCATGGTCGGTCGCGACATTCAGGACATCTACGATTACCGCCCCCGCGCGCGGGGTGCGGTGGCGCTCAAGGTCACTGGCCTGCAGGGCCCGGGCTTGCGTGAGCCCGTGAGTTTCGAGGCCCACCAGGGCGAGATTCTCGGCCTGTTCGGGCTGGTGGGCGCCGGGCGCACCGAGTTGTTGCGGCTGCTGGGTGGCCTGGAGCGCACGACCGCAGGCGGCCTTGACCTGTGCGGCACGACCCTGCGCCTGCGCTCACCCCGTGACGCCATCGATGCCGGCATCTTGCTGTGCCCCGAGGACCGCAAGAAGGAGGGCATCGTGCCGCTGTCCAGCGTCGCCGAGAACATCAATATCAGCGCGCGCGGTGCACATTCGCGCTTTGGCTGGTTGTTGCGCGGCCGTTGGGAGAAGCACAACGCCTCCACGCAGATCAAGGCGCTCAAGGTCAAGACGCCCACGGCGGCGCAGAAAATCATGTACCTCTCCGGCGGCAATCAGCAGAAGGCCATTCTCGGTCGGTGGCTGTCGATGCCGATGAAAGTGCTGCTGCTGGACGAGCCCACCCGGGGCATCGACATCGGCGCCAAGGCCGAGATTTACCAGATCATCCACGACCTGGCGGCTCGCGGAATTGCGGTGATTGTGGTGTCCAGCGACCTGATGGAAGTGATGGGGATTTCCGACCGGATCCTGGTGCTGTGTGAAGGCGCAATGCGCGGCGAAATGCTGCGCGAACACGCGAATGAATCCAACCTGCTGCAAATGGCCCTGCCGCGCCAACGCGCCGACGGCCAGGGGAACTGACGAGGTGACTATGACAAGCCAAAACACTGCTTTGCCTACGGCGCGCAAGCCCCTGGACCTGCGCAGCCTGCTGGATAACTGGGCGATGCTGTTGGCAGCGGTGGGGATCTTCGTGCTCTGCACCTTGCTGATCGACAACTTCCTGTCGCCCCTCAACATGCGCGGCCTGGGGCTGGCGATCTCCACCACCGGGATTGCCGCGTGCACCATGCTGTATTGCCTGGCGTCCGGGCATTTCGACCTGTCAGTGGGCTCGGTGATTGCCTGCGCCGGGGTGGTAGCGGCGATCGTGATGCGCGACACCGACAGCGTTTTTCTGGGTATCGGCGCAGCGCTGCTGATGGGCCTGGTGGTGGGGTTGATCAACGGAATCGTGATCGCCAAGCTGCGGGTGAATGCGCTGATTACCACGCTGGCGACCATGCAGATCGTGCGCGGGCTGGCCTATATCTTTGCCAATGGCAAGGCGGTAGGTGTGTCCCAGGATTCGTTCTTTGTCTTTGGCAACGGCCAGTTGTTGGGTGTGCCGGTGCCGATCCTGATCACCATCGTGTGCTTCCTGTTCTTCGGCTGGCTGCTCAACTACACCACCTACGGGCGCAACACCATGGCCATCGGCGGCAACCCGGAAGCGGCGTTGCTGGCGGGTGTGAACGTGGATCGCACCAAGATCATCATCTTCGCCGTGCACGGCGTGATTGGCGCCCTGGCCGGCGTGATCCTGGCCTCGCGCATGACCTCCGGCCAGCCGATGATTGGCCAGGGTTTTGAGTTGACGGTGATTTCTGCCTGCGTGCTGGGCGGGGTGTCGTTGAGCGGCGGGGTTGGCATGATTCGCCATGTGATTGCCGGGGTGCTGATCCTGGCGATCATCGAGAATGCGATGAACCTGAAGAACATCGATACCTTCTACCAGTATGTGATCCGGGGCTCGATCCTGCTGCTGGCCGTGGTGATCGACCGCATGAAACAACGTTGATCCCTGTGGGAGCTGCCGCGCTGAAGCCCGGCAGCTCCCATCGGTTTACTCGGCGGAGAATTTCAGCACGGTGTTATGGGTGTAGGTCTGGCCAGGGTCGAGGCGGGTGGAAGGGAAGTTCGGCTGGTTGGGCGCGTCGGGGTAGTGCTGGGTTTCCAGGGTAAACGCGCTCCAGTGGGCGTAAGGCTTGCCACCCTTGCCCTTGAGCGAGCCGTCGAGGAAGTTGCTGGTATAGAACTGCACGCCCGGCTCGCTGGTATAGAGTTGCAAGCGGCGGCCGGACTGCGGGTCGCTCACCTCGACGGCCACTTTGCCCACATCGCCCTGGGTATCCAGCACCCAGTTGAAGTCAAAGCCTCCTTGTTTCGGTTCGGCGAATTTCAGCTGGGGATGATCGTCCTTGATGTGCTGGCCGATGGCGGTGGGTTTGAGAAAGTCCATCGGTGTACCGGCGACCGGGGCCAGCTCGCCGGTGGGAATCAAGGTGCTGTTGACCGGGGTGTAATGGCTGGCATGCAGGGTGGCCAGCTGTTTGAGCACGTCACCGTTACCGGCGCCGGCGAGGTTGAAGTAACTGTGGTTGGTGAGGTTCAGCACCGTGGGTTTGTCGGTGGTGGCCTTGTAGTCGATGTGCAGCTCGTTTTTGTCGTTCAGACTATAAGTGACGTCGACTTTAAGGTTGCCGGGAAACCCCATCTCGCCGTCCTTCGACAGGTAGCTCAAGGTCACGCCCACCGAGTCCTTTTGTTTGACGGGCTGGGCTTTCCACACGTGCTTGTCGAAGCCCTGGGCGCCGCCATGCAACGAGTTCGGCCCGTCGTTGAGGGGCACCTGGAAGTGCTTGCCGTCCAGTTCGAACGCGCCCTTGGCCAGGCGGTTGCCAAACCGGCCGATGGTCGCACCAAAGAACGCGGTGCCGGCCTGATAGCCCTGGACGTTATCGAAGCCCAGTACCACGTCGGCGAACTGACCGTGTTTGTCCGGTACCTTGAGCGACTGCAATACAGCGCCGTAGGTGATGACCGTGGCTTGCATGCCATGGCTGTTACGCAACACGTACTGCTCGACGGCGGTGCCGTCATTGGTTTTGCCGAAGGGTTTGTGTTCGCTGGACCGGCCAGCGGCATGAGCGCCAAGGCTGGCCATCGCCAGGGAGAGGCCGAGGCTGGTAAGCAGGAATCGGGATTGCCGCATGACGGAGCTACCTTTTATTGTTGTTGATTAAATAGTTCGACTATTTATTGTGTTTCGATCACATGCAGTGCTGATATATAGACATAAACGCGAAATTTGCAATATAAAATAAGACTAAATAGATCGGAGTGACCGTCACATGAACACTGAGAAACAGCCTGTAGCCCACGCGACGTACCCGGACCTGCGGGATAAAACCGTGTTGATTTCCGGTGGCGCCTCCGGGATTGGCGAGTCCATGGTGCGTGCCTTTGCACGCCAGGGCGCCAAGGTGGCGTTTGTGGACCGGGCACAAGGGCAGGGCGACCGGTTGGCGGCGATATTGTCGGCCGAGGGCCATGCCGTCGAATTCGCCCATTGCGACATCACCGACGAGATCGCCTACAAGGCCGCGATCGGGCGCCTTGCGCAAACCCTGGGGCCGATCAACGTGCTGGTGAACAATGCCGCCAACGACGTTCGGCACACCCTGGATCAAATCGACTCAGCGCTGTTCGACCAGCTGATTTCGGTCAACCTCAAGCACGCTTTTTTTGCCACCAGGGCCGTGGTACCGATGATGAAGGCCGCGGGAGGCGGGTCGATCATTAACCTGGGGTCCGTCGGCTGGATGATGGCCTCCAGCGGCTACCCGGTGTACGCCGCCAGCAAAGCCGCCGCCCACGGCATGACCCGCGCACTGGCACGGGAACTGGGGCCTGGACGGATCCGGGTCAATACCCTGGTGCCGGGTTGGGTGATGACCGAAAAGCAACTGGCGATGTGGGTGGACGATGCAGCCCGGGAACTGATCAGCCGCAGCCAGTGCCTGCCGGGCAGTGTGCAGCCTGAGCATATCGCCAACATGGCACTGTTTCTGGCGTCTGATGTGTCGGCGATGTGTTCGGCGCAGAATTTTATTGTGGATGGGGGTGGGTCTGAAACGCCGGTGCCAACCGTGATATCTAAGTTTCTCAAACGTCATCAACCATTTTTTTTCGGCGTGATACGCTAGCGTTACTTTTGAATTGGCACTGGTCGTTCCCGCGTATACGGCGACAGTGAGGAGTGAACATGTCGAAAATTTCCCACCAGGATCTACGGCGCTCGTTTCGCGAGTTGCTGGCCTCCCAACACTGCTTTCACACGGCCTCGGTATTTGACCCGATGTCGGCCAGGATCGCCTCGGACCTGGGCTTTGAAGTCGGTATCCTGGGAGGCTCGGTGGCGTCGCTGCAGGTCCTGGCTGCACCGGACTTCGCGCTGATTACCCTGAGTGAATTCGTCGAGCAGGCCACCCGGATCGGTCGGGTGGCGCAACTTCCAGTGATTGCCGACGCCGATCATGGCTACGGCAATGCGCTGAACGTGATGCGCACCGTCCAGGAACTGGAGCGTGCGGGCGTTTCGGCGCTGACGATTGAAGATACCTTGCTCCCCGCGCAGTTCGGGCGTAAATCCACCGACCTCATCAGCACCGAAGAGGGCGTGGGCAAGGTCAAGGCGGCGCTGGAGGCGCGGGTCGACTCGCAGCTTTCGATCATCGCCCGGACCAACGCCGCCGTGCTGCCGGTGGAAGACGTTATCCATCGCACCAAGGCGTATCAAGAGGCCGGTGCAGACGGTATCTGCATGGTGGGCATCCGTGACTTCGACCACCTTGAACAGATCGCTGAAGGCCTGACGGTGCCGCTGATGCTGGTGACCTACGCCAACCCGAACCTCAACGACAATGAACGCCTGGCGAAACTGGGCGTGCGGATCGTGGTGGCGGGCCACAGCGCCTACTTCGCCTCGATCAAGGCCACCTACGACAGCCTTCGCGAGCAGCGCAACCTTACGCGCAGCACGTCAAACCTGACGGCCAGCGAATTGACCCATACCTACACGTTCCCCGATACCTACGTGAACTGGGCCAAAGAGTTCATGGACGTTCAAGAGTGAAACCCTGCAGGAGCGAGCAAGCTCGCTCCTGCAGAGGCTCTAAGCTAATTCCATAAAATTATTTATTTTATTTTTTATAGATCAATATCATCTAACTGAGTTGACCCTTGGAGAGCCGGGAACCGCGCTGCTCAAGTCTTATCCGCTCAGGAATCTATAAAAATGAAAACGCTGAAACTGGCCCGGAATCTCTTCTCGGCTGTGGGCCTCGCTGTCCTTTCCCTAAGTGCTCAATCCGCTGAGCTGACCTTCGGCTACATCAACGGCATCGACCCGATCAAACGCGCGATTGCCGATGGCGAATATGAACAGGGCATTGGCCAGAAAATCGATTGGCGCGCATTCGATGCGGGCCCGGCCGTGTTGGCGGCCATGGCGTCCGGCGATGTACAGATCGGCAACCTGGGTTCTAGCCCGCTGGCCGCAGCAGCTTCGCGCAACATGCCGTTGGTGGCGTTCATTGTCAGCGCACAGATTCGCAGTTCCGAGGCTCTGGTGGTGCGCGACGGCAGCGGGATCAAGAACCCTGACGACCTGATCGGCAAAACCATCGCCGTGCCGTTTGTCTCGACCTCCCATTACAGCCTGCTGGGTGCGCTGAAGCACTGGAACCTGGACCCGCGCAAGGTCAACATCGTCAACCTGACACCGGCGCAAATCACCGCCGCCTGGGCCCGTGGCGATATCGACGGGGCATTTACCTGGTCGCCTGCCCTGGGTGAAATCCGCAAGACCGGCAAGATCCTGACCGACGCTGGCGAGGTTTCAAACTGGGGCGCGCCGACCTTTGAAGTGTGGGTCGCACGCAAGGATTTCGCCGAAAAGAACCCCAAGGTCGTGGCCGACTTTGCCAAGGTCAGCCTGGCAGCCATTGCCGATTATGCGGCGCATAAAAAGACTGGACCGCTGACTCTGCCCCTGTGAAGAGCATCGCCCGGCTCACCGGGGCCAACGCTGCGGACATTCCCGAACTGCTCGAAGGCTCTTCGTTCCCGACAGCCGCCGAACAGAAAAGCGCCCAATACCTCGCCGGCGGCACTGCCAAGGAAATCGCCAAGACCGCCGAATTTCTGAAGGAGCAGGGGAAAATCGAAAAGGTCCTGCCGGACTATTCAGCCTTTGTCAGCGACAAGTTCGTCGGAGAGTAATCATGGGCCAGACACTTCATCCCCTTGGCCCTGCCATCGGCGCCGAGGTTGAGGGGCTGGATATGTCCCGGCCTCTGACTGACCAACAGCGCTACTGGGTGGAGCAAGCACTGCTGCAGCATCAGGTGTTGTTCTTCCGTAACCAGGCCATTACCCCCGCGCAGCACGTAGCGTTTGCCGCGCGGTTTGGTGATTTGCACCGGCATCCTATTTATCCGCACGTTGATCAGCACCCGGAACTGCTGCTGATCGACACCGCCGTGACCGATGTACGCGACAACGCCATCTGGCATACCGACGTGACCTTCCTCACGGCGCCGGCGATGGGCTCCGTGCTGGCGGCCAGGCAAGTGCCGGCCTTCGGCGGGGATACGTTGTGGGCCAATGGCGTGGCGGCGTTCGAAGCGTTATCGGCCCCCCTCCGGCACCTGCTTGATGGCCTGACCGCTACCCACGAGTTGACCAAGTCCTTTCCCACCGAACGGTTTGGCACCACGCCCGAAGCATTGGAACGCTACGAAAAAGCCAGGAAGGATCACCCGCCGCTGTCACACCCGGTGGTCAGGACCCATCCCGCTACGGGTCGCAAGGCATTGTTTGTGAATGAAGGCTTCACCACGCGAATCAACGAGCTTGAGGCGGCAGAAAGCGAGGCGCTGCTGCGGCTGTTGTTCAGCCACGTGAGCCGCCCGGAATTTACCGTGCGTTGGCGGTGGAAGGCGAATGATGTAGCGTTTTGGGATAACCGCATTACCCAGCATTACGCGATTGATGATTACCGGCCGCAAAGGCGGGTGATGCACCGCGCGACGATTTTGGGTGACGTACCTTTTTGATGGAGGATCAGTCGATGGACCTGCCCCTGGTGATCAACCCGGACGACTATCTGGAAACCGAGTTCGGCAGGGAATTCACGCCTGAGCGAAATCGACAGGCATGGCAGCTCGCGTATGCGCGGTTGAGGCTCGTGCTCTCAGAAGCGTCAGAGGGCGCTCATGTGTATGTGGTCATGGGCGTGCAAGGGGCTGGCAAGTCGCGCTGGGTGTCGGAGAACCTTGAGCGATTGGGGCGCGGGGCGATCGTCTTTGATGCAGCCTTGCCGGCGCGGCGTCATCGGGAGGAGCTGCTTTCCATCATCAGGGAATATGCAATCCCGGTAACGGGCATCCTGGTGAGCGCACCCTTGGAGCTGGCGTTAGCGCGAAACGCACAACGCAGCGCTGACAAGAGGGTGCCGGAGGAGGCGTTGAAAAGCGTGTTCAATATGCTTGAGACGCCTAGTGAAGACGAAGGATTCGTATGGGTGCAAACCATTGAACAACAAGCTCCGCTGCCCACAACCCTGCAAACTGACCGGATGACCCTGGTTGCGCCTGATGTGGCGCTCGCTGAAAAACTCGCCGATGCGTTGAACGCCAGCTACGCACTGCACCGCCAGTTTCTAGTATGGAGCAAGCCGCACTGGACGCTGGAGGACGCGCAGGAAAGCTTGCAGCGGGCGAAAAAAGACTTCGATGAACCTGCCGGGGAGAAAAGGTATTTTCTGTTATCTCGCGACGATCCGCAGATATTGGTGGGCTGTATCGGCCTGCTGCCGCTGGCCGATGAGGTTCACAGCTTCGAAGTTGGCTATTGGGGCAATCAGGCTCACGCCGGCCTGGGGCTGATGAGGGAGGCTTTGGCTGCTCTGGTTTCGCAGTTGACCGGGCACACACTGCGTCTGACCACTTCCTCGGCGAACCTATCCAGCCAACGACTGGCTGAGGCTGCGGGATTTGAATGGGTGGAAACCCTTGAAGGCGCGCGTCGCTGCGAGTACTTCGGAGTGCGCGATACGCTGGTTTACCGCCGGATCGCAGGCTGACCCCTTTATTAACGGTACTCACACTCCCCACGCAGCAGCGAAAGCTGTACCAGGTCTTGGTGACTTCCGTTCCAGTAACCGGCCTGCCTCAGCGTGCCTTCACGCACGAACCCGGCTTTTTCAAGCAGGTTCAGCGACGGGGTGTTGTCGGGGTGGACCAATGCTTCGATCCTGTTGAGCGCCATGTGCTGGAACGCCCATTGAACGGCGGCCTAAACCGCCTCCGTCATGAGCCCGCGGCCTTGTGCCGATTGCGCTAATTCAAACCCGATGGCGCAGCTTCGCCACCCACGATTCCATTTGAAGAATCCACAGGTGCCGATCAGCGCTGCCGTGGCGGTGTCCTCAATCCCCCAGCGAACCCCGGATTGGCCGAGGTGCGCCAACTGGCAAACAGCTCGATCAATTGCTCCGCTTGCCGAGGCTCGGTCAGCGGATCGGTGCCGAACCACTTCATCGCCTCCGCATCGCCATGAATCGCAAACAGCACCGCTGCGTCCTGCGGTGTCAGTTCCCTGAGCCGCAGGCGTTCGGTTTTGATGAGGGGGAAGTCGGACACGGTGGGCGTCACCTTTTGGAAAAACGATCCCTACGGTGTGTTGTCCGGCGCAAAAAATCAATCAGGCGGGAGGCAAACACACTCTCCTGATCAACCGAGATCCAATGTGGGAGCTGTCGAGCCCCACATTGGTCCGAGCGATCAGTCCTCGCGTTTGACCACCAACGTCAAGATGTCATAACTGGCCACCAACTCACCCAACTGGTTGGTCACCTCCACATCCCACGCCACCACGCCCTGGGGAATGCCCTGCGGGCTCTTCTTGCCCTGGTCGATCTTGCGTTTACACGTCAGTCGCGCCTGGATGGTGTCGCCAATGCCCACCGGGTTGATAAAGCGCAGGGTGTCGAGCCCGTAGTTCGCCAACACCGGGCCCGGCGCCGGGGACACAAACAGACCGGCCGCCGCCGACAGCACAAAGTAACCGTGGGCGATGCGCTTGCCGAACTGCGATTCCTTGGCCGCGATGTCGTCGAAGTGCATGTAGAAGTGGTCGCCCGACAGGCAGCCAAAGTTCACCAGGTCGGCCTCGGTGACGGTGCGGCGGTGGGTCAGCAGCGATTCGCCGATCTGCAGGTCCTGGAAGAACCGGCGGAACGGGTGCACTTCGGTCTCGATGACCTTGGCGCCGCGCACGTATTCGCCGGTGACGGCCGCCAGCATGGTCGGCGAGCCCTGGACCGCCGCGCGTTGCAGGTAGTGTTTCACCGCGCGCAGGCCGCCGAGCTCTTCGCCGCCACCGGCGCGCCCCGGGCCGCCGTGTTTGAGCTGGGGCAGGGGGAACCGTGACCGGTGGACTCGGCGGCGGATTCGCGGTCGAGCACCAGCAGGCGGCCGTGCCAGGCGGCTGCCACCGGGATGGCTTTGGCGGCAATCTGCGGGTCTTTGGTGATCAGGCTGGCGACGAGGCTGCCTTTGCCGCGTGCGGCCAGGGCGAGGGCTTCGTCCAGGTCGTCGTAGGCCATCAGGGTGCTGACCGGGCCGAAGGCCTCGATGTCGTGGGCGCCACCCTCAGCGTGCGGGTCGCGTGCCTGCAGCAGGGTCGGGGCGAAGAACGCGCCCTGGCGAACGTTTTCACCGCGCGGCTCAAACCCGTCGCGGGCGCCGAACAGCATGTCGCTGCTCTGCAACAGGCTTTCCAGGCGCTCGGCCACGTCTTTCTGTTGATCGTGGGAGGCAAGCGCGCCCATGCGCACGCCTTCCACCGACGGGTCGCCCACCACGACTTTTTTCAGGCGGTCCCGCAGGCGAGTGGCAACCGCATCGACGTGTTTGGCCGGCACGATGGCGCGGCGAATGGCGGTGCATTTCTGCCCGGCCTTGGTGGTCATTTCCCGGGCGACTTCCTTGATGAACAGCTCGAATTCTTCGTCGTCCGGGGTGACGTCGGGAGCGAGGATCGCGCAGTTCAGCGAGTCGGCCTCGGCGTTGAACGGCACCGAGTTGCGGATCAGGTTCGGGTTGACCCGCAGCTTGGCCGCGGTGTCGGCGGAGCCGGTGAAGGTCACCACGTCCTGGCCTTGCAGGCGGTCGAGCAGGTCGCCGGTGCTGCCGATCACCAGTTGCAGGCTGCCCGGTGGCAGCAGGCCGGATTCGTCCATCAGGCGCACCACGGCTTCGGTCAGGTAGCTGGTGGCGCTGGCCGGCTTGACGATGCACGGCATACCCGCCAGAAAGCTCGGGGCGAATTTTTCCAGCATGCCCCAGATCGGGAAGTTGAACGCGTTGATGTGCACCACCAGGCCGCCACGGGGCACCAGGATGTGCGTACCGGCGAAACTCCCCAGCTTGCTCAACTGCATTGCCGGGCCTTCGTGGACGATATTGCCCGACGGCAATTCCCGCGAACCGAGGCTGGCGTAGGTGAACAGCGTGCTGTTGCCGCCTTCGATATCGATCCAGCTGTCGGCACGGGTCGCGCCGCTGTGGTGGGAGAGGGCGTAGAGCTGCTCTTTGCGCTCGCTCAGGTACAGGGCTATAGCCTTGAGGCGCTGGGCCCGTTGCTGGAAGTCCAGGGCCATCAGCCCGCTGACACCCTGGCGGCGCCCGTGCTCGATGGCTTCGGCGAAGTCCGGACGTTCTTCATGAGTGCGCGCCAGTTCGTGGCCGTCGATGGCGCTGCGCAGCACCTGGGCGCCGTGTTGGCCGATCCAGCGGCCAGCGATAAAACTTTGCAGGGTAGGGGCGTGAGGCATCACGATTCCTCCGGGTTGGATAAAGAGAGTTAGTGTTTGCTGGCGCCTGCGGCACCAATGCCGGTCATGGAGCGAATGAACTGCGCCAGGTAGCGGCCGCGCTCAATGGCGGCGCGGGGCGAACGGTCGGTGACGGAAAAGGCCCAGGCGCTGAAAAACGCCAGGCTCATGGAGAACAGGGCCGGGTTGGAGTACGGGAACAGTGCCTTTTCGTAATGCAGCACGTTGACCCACACCGCCGGGCTCAGCACCAGCAGCACGATGGCCGAGACCAGCCCCGCCAGGCTGCCGGTCACCGCGCCACGGGTGGTCAGGCCCTTCCAGTACATCGAGAGGAACAGCACCGGGAAATTCACCGAGGCGGCGATTGCCAGTACCAGGCCGGACAGGAACGCAATGTTCTGCGACTCAAACAGCAGGCCGAGGATGATCGCCAACACGCCGATGCACAGCGTGGCGATGCGCGACACGCGGATTTCCTGCTGCTCGCTGGCCTGGCCCTTGCGGATCACGCAGGCATACAGGTCGTGGGACACCGCCGATGCGCCGGACAACGCCAGCCCGGCCACCACCGCCAGGATGGTCGCGAAGGCCACCGCTGAAATGAACCCGAGGAACAGGTTGCCACCCACGGCCTGGGCGAGGTGCACGGCGATCATGTTGCCGCCGCCGATGATTGCGCCATTGGCATCGCGAAAGCTTGGATCGGTGCCCACCATGACGATGGCACCGAAGCCGACGATGATCAGCAGCAGGTAGAAGTAGCCAATGAAACCGGTGGCGTAGAACACGCTTTTGCGCGCTTCCTTGGCATCGCTGACGGTAAAGAAGCGCATCAGGATATGCGGCAGCCCGGCGGTGCCGAACATCATGCCCAGGCCCAGGGAAATCGCATCGATCGGGTTCGACAGCAAGCCGCCCGGCGCCATGATCGCGTTGCCCTTGGCATGCACGGCGGTGGCCCCGGCGAACATCGCTTCGGTGCTGAAACCAAAGTGCTTGAGCACCATGAATGCCATGAAGGTGGTGCCGAACAGCAGCATTACCGCTTTGATGATCTGCACCCACGTGGTCGCGAGCATGCCGCCGAAGGTCACGTAGAACACCATCAGCACGCCCACCAGCATTACCGCATACAGGTAGTCGATGCCGAACAGCAGCTCGATCAGCTTGCCGGCACCAACCATCTGCGCCACCAGGTACATCAGTGCCACGGTCAGGGTGCCGAAGGCCGAGGTCAGGCGCACCGGCGTTTGCTCCAGCCGGTAGGACACCACATCGGCAAAGGTGTATTTGCCCAGGTTGCGCAGGCGTTCGGCGATCAGGAACAGGATGATCGGCCAGCCGGCCAACACACCCAGGGCGTAGAGCAGACCGTCATAGCCGTTGAGGAACATCATCGCCGAGATGCCGAGGAATGACGCGGCGGAGATCATGTCGCCGGCAATCGCCAGGCCATTCTGGAACCCGCTCATGCCACCGCCGGCGGTGTAGAAGTCGCTGGCGGAGCGGGTGCGCAGGGCGGCCCAACGGGTGACGCCAAGGGTGAACAGCACGAACACCAGGAACATGCCGATGGCGTTCCAGTTCAATGGCCGGGACGCGCCATCGGCGGCCACCGCCAAGTCCGTGGCCAACGCCAAAGGCAGGAGAAACCATGCCACCAGCCGGCTCATGCTGCGCACTCCTGCTTGAGTTTGTCGTTCAGCGGGTCGATCACATGATTGGCGCGGTACACATAAAAGCCGGTCAGCGCGAACGCCAGCAGCACAATCACCACACCCACCAACATGCCCACGGTGGTCACGCCGCCGCTCAACGACTGCCCGAGGGTGGCCGGGGAGAACGCCACCAACAGCACAAATCCGAAATAGATCACCAGCATGATCAGCGACAGCGACCAGTACAGGTTCTGTTTGCGGCGTACCAACTGGATGAAATCGGGATGTCGACGGATGCGTTCGATATCGTCGGGGGTCATGACGGTGTGCTCCTTTTTATTGTTGTGGTTGTGGTGTTGCGGCACGCGTTACAGCTGATCGAAATCCAGTACCACCTTGTCGCTGACCGGGAACGCCTGGCACGACAGCACATAGCCGGCGGCTACTTCGTAGTCTTCCAGGGCGTGGTTGCTGTCCATCTCCACTTCGCCTTCGATCACCTTGCATTTGCAGGTGGAGCACACGCCGGCCTTGCACGAATACGGCAGCTCGGCGCCCTGGGCGTTGCCCGCGTCAAGAATGCTCTGGCTGTTGCGCGGCAGGTCGAAGGCCAGGGCGCGGCCATCGCTGATCACGGTGATCTGGCTGACCGCCGCATCCACTTGCCGCGCCGCTTCACGCGCCTCGCGTTTGTGCTGGCTGCCGGCGGCGGCGAACAGTTCGAAGTGAATGCGCTCGGGCGCCATGCCCTTGGCCTTGAGGCTGTCGCGCACGGTTTCGGTCATTTCCTGGGGGCCGCAGATAAAAGCCGCGTCGAGGGCTTTTACGTCGAGCCAGCGGGAGAACAGTTGCTCGCATTTGTCGGCGTTGATGCGGCCGTTGTAGAGGTCCACGTCCTGCTGCTCGCGGCTGAACACGAAGATCAGGTTCAGGCGCTGCAAGTAGCGGTTCTTCAGGTCTTCGAGCTGTTCGCGAAACAGCGCTCCCGAGCTGGAACGGTTGCCGTACAGCAGCGTCACGCGGCTATGGGGCTCGGTTTGCAGGGTGGTCTTGATGATCGACAGGATCGGCGTGATGCCGCTCCCGGCCGCCACCGCCAAGTAATTGCCATGGCGCGCGGGATCAAGCTCCACATGGAAATGCCCGGCGGGCGGCATCACTTCCAGGCTTTGCCCGGCCTTGAGCTGCTCATTGGCAAACGCCGAAAACCGCCCACCGGCCACGCGCTTGATGGCGATGCGCAGTTCACCGTCATTGACGCCGGTGCAGATCGAATAGGAGCGGCGCACTTCCTCGCCATCCAGTCGGGTGCGCATCACCAGGTGCTGGCCCTGGGTGAAGTGGAAACTGTCTTGCAGGTGCTGCGGAATCTCGAAGGCGATGGACACCGCGTCACGGGTCTCGTTGCGCACATCCTTGATGGTCAGGCTGTGAAATTTGCTCATTGTTGTTCTCCAACCAAGCGGGCCACTGGCCCCTCAGATGCACTTGAAATAGTCGAACGGTTCGAGGCAGTCGCGGCAGCGGTGCAGCGCCTTGCAGGCGGTGGAGCCGAATTCGCTGAGCACTTCGGTGTGAGAGCTGCCGCATTGCGGGCAGGCAATCACCGGGCTTTCGCCGAGCAGGCTGCGCTTGCTGCTACTGCCTTGGGGCGGTGCGATGCCATAGGCCCGCAAGCGTTCGCGGCCACTGTGGGTGATCCAGTCGGTGGTCCAGGCCGGGGTCAACTTGCGTTCCAGTTGCGGCGCACGAAAACCCGCTTGCTCCAGGGCATCGCGGATATCGCCCTCGATCACCTCAGTGGCCGGGCAGCCGGAGTAGGTCGGCGTGACCACCACGTGCAGATGGCCGGCCTGCCAGTCCAGGTCGCGCACTATCCCCAGGTCGACCACGCTCACCACCGGCACTTCCGGGTCCATGACCTGGGCGAGGGTGGCCCACGCGGCGGCCAGGTCGGTGGGTTGCGCCGGCCGTGCGCCCTGGTCGCTGGCGATCAGCTCACCAGGTTGCATCGGGGTACGCTCGGGGCAGGAATTGCATTTCCGCCAGCAAAATCCCCAGGTGCTCGCTGTGCAAGCCACGGCGGGCGTCCAGGTAGAAGTAGCTCGCGGCAGGCGGCAGGGGCAGGGTGGCGCTGGTGAAGACCTCGCTGACTTTGGCCTGCCACGCTGCGCCGACCTGGGCGGAGTCCGGCGTGATGCCGGCGGCGCTCAGGCGCTGTTCACTGTCGTCGGCGCTGGTCAGTTCCACGGTGAAGCGCCACAGCTCGGGGATCGCCGCGAGCATGCGCGTGTGGCTTTCGTCGGTGCCGTCTCCCAGGCGCTCCACCCATTCGCCGGAGCGGCGCAGGTGATAGGTGACTTCCTTGACAGCCTTGGCGGCGATGCCGGCGATACGTTCGTCACTGGATTGGGCCAGGCCGCTCAACACCGGCAAGTGCCAGGCGTCATACAGGAATTGCTTGAGGATGGTCACCGCGTAGTCGCCGTTGGGTTGTTCCACCAGCAGCAGGTTGCGATAGGCGCGCTCGTCCCGGCGGAAGGCCAGGTGATCGGCGTCGCGCCCGTCGTCCAGCAACTCGGCGGCGTACTCCAGCCAATTGCGCGCCTGGCCCACCAGGTCGAGGCCGACGTTCATCAGCGCCAACTCTTCTTCCAGCGCCGGCGCGTGGCCGCACCACTGGCACAGGCGCTGGCCCTGGATCAGGGCGCTGTCGCCGAGGCGCAGCAGGTATTTGATCAGATCGGTTTCAGTGTTCATGGTCGACCTCACATGTGTCCGACTTCAGCCGGCAACTCATAGAAGCTGGCGTGGCGGTAGACCTTGTCGTCGGCGGGGTCGAACAGCGGGTCTTTCTCGTCCGGCGACGAAGCGGTGATCAGCGCCGAAGGCACCACCCACAGGCTCACGCCTTCACTGCGCCGGGTGTACAACTCCCGGGCGTTTTCGATAGCCATGGTGGTGTCGGCGGCATGCACGCTGCCCACATGCTTGTGATTCAGGCCGTGCTTGCTGCGCACGAAAACTTCAAACAGGGTCCATTCAGACATAACGGTGACTCCACATCAGGTGGCCGATCAGGCGGCGTTCTTGTTCTGTTTTTTGCGGGCGTGGGCGACGGCGGCTTCGCGCACCCAGGCACCGTCTTCAATGGCTTTGCGGCGGGTGGCGACGCGTTCCTGGTTGCACGGGCCATTGCCCTTGAGCACCTCGTAGAACTCGCTCCACTGAATCTCGCCGAAATCGTAATGGCCGCGCTCGGCGTTCCACTTCAGGTCCGGGTCGGGGCAGGTGCAGCCCAGCAACTCCAACTGCGGGATGGTCTGGTCGATAAAGCGCTGGCGCAGCTCGTCGTTGCTCTGGCGCTTGATCTTCCAGGCCATGGACTGGGCGCTGTTGGGGGAGTGTTCGTCGCTGGGGCCGAACATCATCAGCGACGGCCACCACAGGCGGTTGATCGCGTCCTGGACCATGTCTTTTTGCGCCTGTGTGCCCTGGCGCATCATGGTCAGCAGCAGCTCATAGCCCTGGCGCTGGTGAAAACTTTCTTCCTTGCAGATGCGCACCATGGCCCGGGAGTAGGGGCCGTAGGAGGTGCGCTGCAGCACCACCTGGTTGACGATCGCGGCGCCGTCTACCAGCCAGCCCACTGCGCCCATGTCGGCCCAGTTCAGGGTTGGGTAGTTGAAGATGCTGGAGTACTTGGCCTTGCCGCTGTGGAGCTTGGCGATTTCTTCGTCGCGGTCGGCGCCCAGGGTTTCCATGGCGCTGTACAGGTACAGGCCGTGGCCGGCTTCGTCCTGGATCTTGGCCATCAGTTGCAGTTTGCGTTTGAGGGTAGGGGCGCGGGTGACCCAGTTGCCTTCGGGCAGCATGCCGACGATTTCCGAGTGGGCGTGCTGGGAGATCTGGCGGATCAGGGTTTGACGGTAGGCGTCGGGCATCCAGTTCTTGGCTTCGATCTTGATTTCGGCGTCGATCTTTTCCTGGAAGGCGCGCTCCTGGTCGGACATCTCCGAGAGGTCCTTGATGCGCTTTACTCCGGTTTCTACAAGCTGTGCGTACATGGGGGGTCTCCCGCCTTGTGTTTTGTCGTAGGCATGGAAGACTTTATAAGCGATACGGAAATTAATATCAAACACAAAATTTAGTGTCGGTATTGGGTTTTGTATCGCTTTGGGTGGGGGTATATCCGTTTCTTCGGTAACGGCTTCCTATGGTTTCGCTCTTACAGCGACTCACTTTGGAAAAGCCCCAAAGTAAGCAAAGGGCTCTGCCCCGCCTGTCGGCACCTCGCCTAGGCTCGGTGTTCCCTCACTCCGGCATTGCTCCGCGGGCCGCCGCGACGGGGCGTCCCTGCCCCGTCGCGGCTAAACCGGCGTCCTGCCGGTTTACCCGCTCCTCAATCCCTGCGTTCGGCCTCGGGCTTATTGGGGCAGTCAGAGCCAGATCAAGATCAAAATCTACAGCACAGCGGCCTACAGGCCGGCTTGAGTGGTAGAAGCCAGATCAAAAGCCAAAGCGAAAGCAGAGCTGCTTTTCTGTAGGAGCTGGCTTGCCTGCGATGCAGACAACTCGGTCTCTCAGGTACACCGAGGTGAGGCCATCGCAGGCAAGCCAGCTCCCACATTTGACCGTGCCCGCTGTAGATTTTGATCTTGATGTTGCCTTTGCTTCACACCACTCAAGCCGGCCTGTAGGCCGCTGTGCTGTTGATCTGCTTTTGATCTTGATCTTAGGCGCCCCGTTAAACCACGCTGGCCGAACGCAGGTAGTACGGAGCGGGTAAACCGGCAGGACGCCGGTTTAGCCGCGACGGGGCAGGGACGCCCCGTCGCGGCGGCCCGCGGAGTAGTACCGGAGTGAGGGCACACCGAGCCTAGGCGAGGTGCCGAGTGGTGGGGCAAGAGCGTTTTGCTTACTTTTGACTGGGCCGGCATTCCGGCTGTTCAAAAGTGAGCCGCTGTAAGAGCGGAACCATAGGCGGCCGTTGCCCGGATAACGGATATGTACACCACCCAAACGAGCAAAAAAAAGCCCCACAAAGGCGGGGCTGAAAAGGTGCAGCAGTCATGCTTTAGGGCGTCTGTCCATCACGTGGCAAGCCTTGCCCTCAGACCGCTTGATCGAATGCAGTGGCTGCAAAACGATACGCGAGCTGATCCCGATATACGTCTTGATGTGCTTGCTCAACTCACTGGACACCGCTCGCTGCTGCTCATCATTGAGATGCTGATGCTCAGCCTTGAGCTCCACATGCACATCCACGCTGTCCAGGTTCCCATTACGATACAGATGAATCTCATAACACTCGGAAAGCTGTTTTACTTTAAGCACCTGCTCCTCAATCTGCGTGGGAAACACGTTAACCCCGCGAATGATCAGCATGTCGTCACTGCGCCCGGTGATCTTGTCGATACGCCGCATCGGCCGCGCAGTCCCCGGCAGCAACCGCGTCAGGTCCCGGGTGCGATAGCGAATCATCGGCAACGCCTCCTTGCTCAAGGACGTAAACACCAGCTCACCCATCTGCCCATCCGGCAACACCTCACCGGTCACCGGGTCAATGATTTCGGGGTAGAAATGGTCCTCCCAGATCGTCGGCCCATCCTTGGTCTCCGCACACTCCATCGCCACCCCCGGCCCCATGATTTCCGAGAGCCCGTAGATATCCAGCGCCGTAATCCCCAGCCGCGCCTCAATAGCGCTGCGCAGCTCGGCAGTCCACGGCTCGGCACCGAAGATCCCCAACCGCAATGCCAGCTTGTGGGGATCAATCCCCTGGCGCTCGATTTCATCGGCGATGTTGAGCATGTAGGAGGGTGTGACCATGATGATGTCCGGCTGGAAATCCTTGATCAGTTGCACCTGTTTTTCAGTCTGCCCGCCGGACATCGGAATCACCGTGCAACCCAGGCGTTCCGCGCCGTAGTGGGCGCCGAGGCCGCCGGTGAACAGCCCGTAGCCATAGGAGATATGTACCTTGTCACCTCGTCGGCCACCGGCGGCGCGGATCGAGCGGGCCACCACATTGGCCCAGGTGTCGATGTCGTTCTGGGTGTAACCCACCACCGTCGGCTTGCCGGTGGTGCCGCTGGAGGCGTGCAGGCGCACCACCTCGTTCATCGGCACGGCAAACATGCCGTAGGGGTAGCTGTCCCGCAGGTCGCTCTTGGTGGTGAACGGGAATCTGGCCAGGTCGTCCAGTGACTTGATGTCGTCGGGGTGCACCCCCAGCGCGTCGAAACGCTGACGGTACAACGGCACATTCTGGTAGGCGTGGCGCAGGCTCCAGCGCAGGCGCTCCAGTTGATGGGCGCGCAGTTGGTCGACGCTGGCGGTTTCCAGCGGGTCCAGCACAGGGTTAAGCACGGCGTTTGGAATAGGCATGTTCATGAGTTCACTCGAATTATTTTTGTGTATCAGCCCACCGCACACCGTGGGCTTTGAGTGCATGCCCCAAGGATACCGCTAGGTTCCCCGGGAATCGCGAATCTTTAGTCGGACAACCGCTCGATGATCAGTGCGATGCCCTGGCCCACGCCGATGCACATGGTGCACAAGGCGTAGCGGCCGCCACGTTCTTCCAGTTCATGCAGGGCAGTGGTCACCAGCCGTGCGCCGCTCATCCCCAGCGGATGGCCGAGGGCGATGGCGCCGCCGTTGGGGTTGACCCGTGGGTCGTTGTCCCCCAGGCCCAGCTCCCGCAGCACCGCCAAACCCTGGGCGGCGAAGGCTTCGTTGAGTTCGATCACGTCCATGTCCGCCAGGCTCAGGTTGGCCAGCTCCAGCACCTTGCGGGTCGCCGGCACCGGGCCGATGCCCATGATCCGTGGCTCCACGCCGGCAGTGGCCATTGCCACCACCCGGCCGCGGGCGACCAGGCCGTGACGCTTGGCAACTTCGGCGCTGGCCAGCAGCAGGGCGCAGGCGCCGTCGTTGACCCCGGACGCGTTGCCGGCGGTGATGCTGCCGCCTTCACGGAACGGCGTGCCAAGTTTCTGCAGTTGCTCAAGGGTGGTGTCGCCGCGCGGGTGTTCGTCGTGTTCCACCACCCTGGCCGGGCCTTTGCGCTGGGGGATTTCCACCGCGACGATTTCCCTGGCCAGGCGCCCGCTGGCCTGGGCCGCCGCTGCACGTTGCTGGCTGCGCAGGGCAAATGCATCCTGGTCGGCGCGGGAGATATTGAACTGCTCGGCGACGTTTTCGGCGGTCTCCGGCATCGAGTCGATCCCGTAGGCTTTTTTCATCAGCGGGTTGACGAAGCGCCAGCCGATGGTGGTGTCGTACAGTTGCGCGTCGCGGGCAAACGCCTGCTCGGCCTTGCCCATTACCAGCGGCGCACGGGACATCGATTCGACGCCGCCCACCAGCATCAATCCTGCCTCGCCACAGCGAATCGCCCGGGCCGCGCTGCCGATGGCGTCCAGCCCCGAGCCGCACAAACGGTTGAGGGTGGTGCCCGGCACGCTCACCGGCAACCCGGCCAGCAGTGCCGACATGCGGGCCACGTTGCGGTTGTCCTCACCGGCCTGGTTGGCGCAGCCGTAGATCACATCGTCGACGCGGCTCCAGTCCACTTGCGGGTGGCGGCGCAGCAGTTCACGCAGCGGCACCGCACCGAGGTCGTCGGCGCGCACGCTGCTCAAGGCGCCGGCGTAGCGGCCGATCGGGGTGCGTACCGCGTCGATGATCAAGGCGTCATTCATTCGGATTCTCCTGCGCCAGCACCGTGCCGCGCACTTTGTAGGATTTGCCATGGAACAGCGCAATCAGCTGGCCCGGTTGGTTTTCGATACGGACGTCGTAGTTGCCGGTGCGCCCCGAGCGGCTTTGCTCGCGACAGTCGGCACTCAAGGTGTCGCCCAGGTGCGCCGGAGCGATGTAGTCGATGCTGCAGCCCAGCGCCACGGTGGCGTCGTTGTAGCTGTTGCAGGCCAGGGCAAAGGCCGAGTCCGCCAGCGCAAACAGATAGCCGCCGTGGCAGGTGCCGTGGCCCTGGATCATGTCGGCGCGCACGCTCATGCCCAGTCGCGCGCAGCCCGGCGCCACCGAGAGCAGGCGCATGCCCATGCCCTGGCTCGCGGCGTCGCGGCTGAACATCGCCTGGGCACATTGGTTCGCCAGGTTCATGGCTTCATGGTTGGTCATGCCGTGCGCTCCCTTAGCGGCCCTTGAAGCTCGGGCTGCGTTTTTCCATGAAGGCGGCGACGCCTTCGCGGTAATCCTCGCTGCGCCCGGCCAGGCGTTGCAGGTCGCGCTCCAGCTCCAGCTGTTCGTCAAAGCTGTTGCTCAGGCTGGCATTCAGGCTGCGCTTGATCAGCGCCAGGCCGTAGGTCGGTTGGGTGGCCAGGTGGCGGGCGAGGGTCAGGGCTTCGTTGCGCAATTCGGCGTCGTCCACGCAGCGGTAAATCAGGCCCCATTGCTCGGCTTGTTCGGCGCTCAGGCGGTTGCCCAGCAAGGCCAGCGCCTTGGCCCGGGCCATGCCCACCAGGCGCGGCAGGGTCCAGGTGCCGCCGGAGTCGGGGATCAGGCCGATCTTGCAGAACGCTTGAATGAAATTCGCCGAGCGCGCGGCCAGCACCAGGCCGCAGGCCAGGGGGATATTGGCGCCGGCCCCGGCCGCCACGCCGTTCACCGCGCAGATCACCGGCAGGGGCAGGTCGCGCAGTTGGCGGATCAGCGGGTTGTAGAACTTCTCGATGGACTCCCCCAGGTCCGGCACCGCACTGCCGGGCGCCACGTTGCGGTCGCTGAGGTCTTGCCCGGCGCAAAAGCCGCGCCCTTCGCCAGTCAGCAGCAATACCCGCACGTCGGGATTCTCCCGGACCTGCTGCAGCGCTTGCTGAACCTCGCCGTGCATCTGTGCGTTGAAGCTGTTGAGCTGGTCGGGGCGATTGAGGCTGAGCAGGGCGACGCCGGCCTCGATGGAAAACAGGATGTGTTCGAAGTTCATGGTCGTGAGGCCCTCACGGTGCACGCTCGGCGGTCAGCCGGCTCATTATTGGATCGGCCTGGTCGGCCGGTTTTGCCGGAGTATAGCTTTAACGTGATACATAAATGCAATGATAAAATTGATTTGGTGTGTCTTGTTTTGCGATTGGTAAAAATTGATATCCCGCGATATCGGTCTGTGAGCAGCTGATAAATCCCATATTTCATTGGCTTAAACCTGATTTTTAAACGCGTCGCGCACGGTCGCCTCGGCGGTCATCTCAAGCGATACGCTTTTTCGGCTTTGTGCTTGTAAAAATGATGTGATACAAAATAAGCCAAGATCGGCATCGCTTTGCGAATACGCCCTATAAGGAATTCTTCATGACCTGCTACAGCCTCGACGGCCTGACTCCGGTGGTCGACCCCACGGCCTACGTTCACCCCTCGGCCGTACTGATCGGCGACGTGATCATCGGCCCCCATTGCTATGTGGGGCCGCTGGCGAGTTTGCGTGGCGACTTCGGGCGCATCGTCCTTGAAGAGGGTGCCAACCTGCAGGACACCTGCGTGATGCACGGCTTCCCGGACAGTGACACCGTCGTCGAGCGCAACGGCCATATCGGCCACGGCGCAGTGCTGCACGGTTGCCGGATCGGCACCGATGCATTGGTGGGCATGAATGCGGTGGTGATGGACAACGCGCGCATTGGCGCTCGCTCGTTCGTCTCGGCGGCGGCCTTTGTCAAAGCCGGTTTCGAATGCCCCGAGCAGTCGTTGGTGATGGGCACACCGGCCAGCGTCAAGCGCAGCCTCAGCGACGAAGAGGTGCACTGGAAGCAAACCGGCACCCGCGAATACCAGCGCCTGGCCCAGCGTTGCCTGGAGCAGATGCACGAGTGCGACCCCCTGAGCGCACCGGAAGCCGACCGGCCACGGATCAGCGACAGCGGCCTGCGACCCAAGGGCACATGAATCGCCTGCATCCCGACGCCGCTAAAAACGGTATATTTTCTCTTTTTGCCTCGGTACGCCCATGTCGTCACTGACACCCCTGAACCAACTGATCACCCGCTTCCAGGAGCAGACGCCGATTCGCGCCAGCTCCCTGATCATCACCTTGTACGGGGACGCCATCGAGCCCCACGGCGGGACGGTGTGGCTGGGCAGCCTGATCCAGTTGCTCGAACCCATCGGCATCAATGAACGGCTGATCCGCACCTCGATCTTCCGCCTGACCAAGGAAGGCTGGCTGACCGCCGAGAAAGTCGGGCGCCGCAGCTACTACAGCCTGACCGGTGCCGGGCGTCGACGTTTCGACAAGGCCTTCAAGCGGGTCTACAGCTCCAGCGTGCCGGCGTGGGATGGTTCGTGGTGCCTGGTGATGCTCACACAGCTGACCCAGGACAAGCGCAAACAGGTGCGTGAAGAGCTGGAGTGGCAAGGTTTTGGTGCGATTGCCCCGACCGTGCTGGCCTGCCCGCGCAGCGACCGCGCCGACGTCAACGCCACGTTGCTCGACCTCGGTGCCCAGGAAGACACCATCGTCTTCGAGACCACGGCGCAGGATGTACTGGCGTCCAAGGCCCTGCGGGTGCAGGTGCGCGAGAGCTGGAACATCGAGGAGCTGGCGGCCCATTACAGCGAGTTCATCCAACTGTTCCGACCGCTCTGGCAAGCGCTTCGCGAGCAGGAGCAGCTTGCGCCTGCCGACTGTTTCCTGGCACGGGTCCTGCTTATTCATGAATACCGCAAACTGCTGCTGCGCGACCCGCAATTGCCCGATGAATTGCTCCCCGGCGATTGGGAAGGCCGCGCCGCCCGCCAGTTGTGCCGCAATATTTACCGGTTGATCTACGCCAAGGCCGAGGAATGGCTGAACAGCGCGCTGGAAACTGCCGACGGCCCGTTGCCGGACGTTGGCGAGAGTTTTTACCGGCGGTTCGGAGGCCTGAAATAAGGAGCGACGCTGTTCAGGAGAACGGGTGGAGTGATGTGGCGTAGAGAATAAAAATAAGCCTGCGTGAGGCCTGAACATGATGTCTTCAATTGCACAGCGCTGTGATGGGTTCGACCAATGGATCCATCAGATCAATCAGATCTGCGGCGCGTTTGATGCGCAAATCCTGGGGGATGGTTTTTCCGGGCAGATCCGCGAATACCAGAGCGGCGCGCTGAAGCTCAGCTTTGTCGACGCCTGCCAGGCGCGGCTGTTTCGTACCCCCACGCAAATCGCAGCGGGCGAGGGCGGCAAGTACTTTGCGGTGTTCCAGCTCGACGGTACGGCCGGCATGGCCCAGGGCGACAGCAAGGCGCTGTTGCGTGCGGGCGACATCACCCTGATCGATGCCGCGCACCCCAGTGATTTCACCTACAGCGAGAACTCGCGGCAGTTGTCGCTGATCCTGCCGTCGTACCTGGTGGAGCAGACCTTGCGCTTCAACCCGGTCAAATGCGGGCACCGCATCGAGGCGACATCGCCGATGGCGATGCTCTCCCGGCAGCTGATTCTGGAAGCGACCCGCCAGGACAACCTGACCTTGCAGGAAAGTGAAGCGACGCTGGAGGCGATCATCAATTTGTTGCGCCCGGCCATCAGCCAGGCGGGCGAAGGTAGCGACGCCCATGAACGGGTGTTTCGCAAGACCCTGGAGTGCATTGACCAGCACATTCGCTCCGAAGAGCTGTGCCCTGAATGGCTGGCGCGGGAGGTGGGGATGTCGGTGCGCGGGCTGTACCGGATCTTTGCGCGCAAGGGTTTGGTGGTGGCGCGGTACATCAAGAACCGGCGGCTGGATTTGTGTGCCGAGTCGCTGCGCCAGTCCAGGGTGGAGGAGAAGCTTTCGGTGCTGGGGTACTCGTGGGGGTTTTCGGATTCCAGCTACTTTTCGACGGCGTTCAAGTCGCGGTTCGGCATTGCGCCGGGTGAGTATCGCAAGCAACACACCTGAACGGTAGGAGCTGGCTTGCCTGCGATAGCGGAGTGTCAGCTACCCATTCCTGGCTGACCCACCGCTATCGCAGGCAAGCCAGCTCCCACAGGGTTCAGTTGGGCATTCCGTCTTCGATCGCAATCCCTTGCGCCCGCATCTCCTTGATCAACCCCGCCCTTGTGCCCGGCAGATTGAGCATCGCTTTGTGCCGCAACTCAGTGACTTCCTCGGCGCTATAGGGCTTGTAATCCACCGGCGTGCTCTTGCCCGCCATCCCGTCCGGGCGCATCAACCAGTTCAGCAAATCCGCCAGTTGCCCATCGTTCAGCGCCGACTGTGACATCCCCGGCACCCTGACCAAAAATTCCCGGCCTCCCGGCACCTTCAGAAAGTTGCCGACAAACCCGGTCATCCTCGGCGTGTCGTTCGCCGCCGAGCCCATGCCGCTGCCCAGATGGCAGCCGGCACATTGCAGCTGATAGTTGGTCGCCACGCTGTACCCGGCCTGGGCGATGGGCGTTTGCGGCGATTCATTACCTGGTGCGTGCTTCTGGTTCGGATTGGGAATCGCCCGAGCCTGGGCGAGCGGGGCGGCGAAGACACACATCAAGCTCAGCAAAAACAACGTACGCATGACAAGCCTCTTTGCACTGACCTGTGGCGAGGGAGCTTGCTCCCGTTGGGCTGCGCAGCGGCCCCAAGATCTTTGGGAGCGCTTCGCACTCCAGCGGGAGCAAGCTCCCTCGCCACAGGGGTGAGTTAAACCGCGACGCCGCGAATGATCGAGACCGTGCAGTGGTAGATGTGGGATTTGGCCGCCAGGCACCAGTTCACATCGTTGTTGTTGAACGGTCGGTACGCCGGCTCTTCACTGTCGTTACGCGTGCACGCGCACTGGGCGCAGCTTTGCTTACCGCAGCAGTCGTTATAGGAAATGATGTAGTCCTTGCCATCCGCCGGGTTGCGGCAGGTGCCGATCCAGGTCACCTGGGACGCCTCGGTGCCGGGTGGGCAGGACGTCACCGAACCGCCGCAGCAACTGCACAGGAAGCCGTCGATGGAGCAGTAGCGCCAGTAGTCGCAGCTGTTCGGGTCGCCCGGGTCACCGGCTTTCGGGTTATCGGCGGCCAGCGCCTTGCTGGTGCGGTCCAGGGGCAGCAGCAGGGGCAAGGCGGCGCCTGCGACCATCAGCGAACCCATGCGGGCCAACAGTTTGCGCCGTGACGTGGTGTCGGCCAGGCGACGGGTCGAGCGCTCGAATAACAGATCCAGCAATTTCATGAGAGTCTCCCTGCCTTAATCAGTGGCTATGGCCGTGGCTGTGGTCGTGGGGCTGCGGCTGGCTGTTGAGGTATTCCTGCAGCGTGGCGCTTTTCAGGTGTTCGACTTCGAACAGGCTGTCCAGGTGCTCGCGGGAATTGACCAGGCCCTTGGCGCGCAAGGTGCCGCTCTTGTCGATCAGCGCGGCATACGGCAGCTTGCCGATCTGGTAGGTCATGCCGACTTCCGGGCCGACCACGTAGGTGACGTCGTCCAGCTTGTGCTCGGTGATCAGCGCTTGCTGGGCTTCCATGTCGCCGTCACTGATAAACACCACATCAAGGCGGTCAGCCTGCTCCTTGGCGATGGATTTGATCGCCGGCAACAGGGATTTGCAGATCGGGCAGGTCGGCGAGAGGAAGAACAGCAACTGGTTCTTCTCACCGGCATAGCCGAAGTTCACCGGGCGACCCTTACGGTCGGAAGCAGTGACTTGCGGCGCCGGCTCATTCACCGCCACGCCCTTGTCCACCATCAGCGCGCCGGCCGGGGCGATGCGCCCGTGCAGCACACCAATCTGGCGCACCAGGCCCATTACGGCAAACGCCAGTGCCAGCAGCAGGACCCACAGCAGTACGTTGGAAACAATCAGGCCTTCCATTGATCACCTACCAATCAGTTTGAGCAGAAGAGGGGAGTTCGCCAGCAGGCCATCGGCTGCGGCGTAAATCAGCAGCGCGACAGCGCTGGCGGCAACAGTGACGAAGCCGTCGAAAAAACCCAGGTCACGGGCAATCGGCAACACGCTGGCCAGCAGGGCCACGGCCACCAGTGCGCCGTTGCGCAGCAGCAGGATCGGTCGCAACGGCTGCGCCTGGTCGGGCCCGGCGCAACCGCAGTCGATGTCCCGGCGACCGCGCCACAGGTTGATGCCAATCGCCGCGGCGTACAGCGCAATCAGGCCGGCGGCACTGAGGGCTGCCCAGGAACGGGTCGCCGGCACCAGCAACGCAAAGGCAATCACCAGCTCCAGTGCCGGAATCACCCGGGCGCCGGGACGGATCACCGCCTCGGGCAGTAGTTGGTAGTCCGCCAGTTGCCGGGCAAAGCGTGCCGGTGCGCGCAACTTGTGGGTCGCGGCACTGGCCAGCAACACCGCAATGGCGAGGGCGCTGGCAATGATGAAGATCGGGTCGATATGCATGGCCGAACCTCTTTAGTAGCTCATGATCTGGGTTGCGGTCTTCGCAACCTTGGCCATGCTACCGGTGAGTTTGTTGGTCTTCAGGTCGAAGATCTGCAAGCCGCCTTCGACGTCGGCGCCCAGCAACAGGGGCTTGTCGTCGCCGGTGGCCTGCATGCTCCAGACCGGCGTCGGGGCTTCCAGGGTGGCTATCTTCTTCATGGTCTTGAGGTCGTAGGCCCAGATGATAGTGCTGGGGTCTTCCCACTTCATCGGTTCGTGGTTGTCGTGCATCAGTACGTACAGGCGGTTGAGTTTTGGCGCCACGGCCATCAACTGCCAGCCGCCGGGTGCCCAGCCGGTTTTCTTTTCCGCGTCGGTGGTGAGTGACCACGATGGCAGGATTTTCGGGGTGTCGCCGGAGAAATCGACAGGGCGGATGGTGCCGGTGGTGGTGGTGAAGTAGTAGGTGTCACCCACATTCACCGCGCGTTCGTTGAGCTTCTCGGCATTGGGGTCGAAGAAGTGCGTGCGGTTGCGTGAGGTTTCCTGGCCCTGGTCGTTGAGGGTGACCACTTGCAGGCTGCCGTCGCCGCACAATGAGGCGAAGCGGCGAGTGCCGACCGGGTAATTGAGCACGCAGCCCGGGATCGCGATTTCGGCGGTGACGGCGCGGGACTGGGTGTCGACCACGGTGACCGACGTCGACGGGGTGAAGTTGTAGACGTAGACGAAACGGTCATCGCCGCTGGTTTTCAGGCCGTAGCGCTGGGTCAGGGATTCGGCGCGTTTGTTCGGGATCAGCACTTCCCACGACGGCGACAGGCTGGAGCTGTCCCAGGCGGTCAGCACGTCGGTGCGATCGCCACGGGTGCCGCGGGAATAGTAGATATCGGCGCTGTACAGGGTCTTCTGGTCGTGGCTCAGGGCCGAGGGGGCGGCGAAGCCGGTGGGCACCATGCCGAGGACGCGCTTTTTGTCGGGGTCGACGACGGTGACACGGCCGACCACGAAGCTTTCGAACTCGACGTCTACCACGAAGGCGCGGTGGGCTTCCGGCGGGAAGGCCAGGGTGGTCTGGCCGATGGTGTCTGGCGGTAAATCCGCCTGGGCGCTGTTCAAGCCGAGTACAAGCAGGCCCAGACCCAGCGCTGACTGTACGTTGATCCTGTTGCTTCGCATTAGGGGCACTCCCTGAATTATTGTGTTTTGCTAATCGCGGGTGCTTTGGCAGATTCTTGCAAGCGGATTCTGCCTTGTGGGGGGATTGCAAGAATTGTTGTGGCTGCCAAGTGGTTGTGTGTCTGTGCCAATGGTTTGGGGTGGGGTGTATATCCGTTATTTGGGTGATGGCTTCGATGGGTTCCGCTCTTACAGCGGCTCACTTTTGAAAGGAGCCCAAAAGTAACCAAAAGGCTCTTGCCCCACCACTCGGCACCTCGCCTAGGCTCGGTGTTCCCTCACTCCGGCTTTGGACCGTGGGCCGCCGCGATGGGCCATCCTTGGCCCAGCGCGGCTAACCCGGCGTCCTGCCGGGTTACCCACGCTCCAAAGCCTGCGTTCGGCCAGCGTGGTTTAACGGGGCGCCCAAGATCAAGATCAAAAGCAGATCAAGAGCACAGCGGCCTACAGGCCGGCTTGAGTGGTGTGAAGCAAAGGCAAAAGCAAAATCAAAATCTAAAGCGGGCACGGTCAAATGTGGGAGCTGGCTTGCCTGCGATGGCATCACCTCGGTGCATCTGAAAAACCGAGTTGTCTGCATCGCAGGCAAGCCAGCTCCCACAGAAAAGCAGAGCTGCATTAGTTTCAGATTTGGTTTTCGCTTTTGATCTGGCTTCTACCACTCAAGCCGGCCTGTAGGCCGCTGTGCTCTTGCTTTTGATCTTGATCTGGCTCTGACTGCCCCAATAAGCCCGAGGCCGAACGCAGGGATTGAGGAGCGGGTAAACCGGCAGGACGCCGGTTTAGCCGCGACGGGGCAGGGACGCCCCGTCGCGGCGGCCCGCGGAACAATGCCGGAGTGAGGGAACACCGAGCCTTAGCGAGGTGCCGACAGGCGGGGCAGAGCGCTTTGGTTACTTTGCCGCTTTTGCAAAGTGACTCGCTGTAAGAGCGAAACCCTAAGCCGCCGTTACCCAAATAACGGATATGCCCCCAATCTCACGCCCCCACCAACGGCAGTGAAAAACTGAAAACCGCCCCACACGGCTCAAGATTCTGCGCCCAGATATCCCCATGATGCCGACCAATAATATTCTTGCACAACGCCAACCCAATCCCGTTACCACCCACCTTCGACGAAAAGAACCCGTCAAAGATTTTCTCCCGCGCCACCGCCTGAATCCCACGCCCACAATCCTCGACACTCAACCGCGCCACGCCTCCATCCCGACAGGCATGCAACCGCAGCACCCGACGCTCAAGGGGCAGCTCACTCATCTCTTCGATGGCATTGAACGCCAGGTTCAGAATCACCTGTCCAATCAGCACTCTCTCGCACTGCACCATCAGCGGCTCCGCGCTCGGGATGATCTCCAGCCGCACCTGGCCGGGCTCGGCCCGCAGGCTGATGAAGTACCGGGTCTCGTGCAGCAACTCATTCAAGTCCACCAACTCGGCACTCTGCTCCAGCTTGACCACATAATCACGCACACTCTTGATGATCAATGAAGCGTGCTCCACCTGCCGCACGGCACTTTGCAGCCCCCAGTTCACCCCCTGGTCGGCACTGTGGGTATCACCCAGGCGAATCAACACCCCTTCGATAAAATTGCGAGTGGCCGCCAGCGGCTGGCTCAGCTCATGGGCAATCGCCACGGCCATCTCGCCCATGGCGTTATAGCGCGCCAGATATTCAAGCTGCTGCTCGCTGACACGCCGGGCTTCCTCAGCGCGGATCAGGTCGCGCTTGACCTTGTCCTCCCGGGAAATATCGCGGAACTGCACCATCAGCACATCGCGCCCGTCCAGGTGCACCAGCGTCGCAACAGCTTCCGAAAGAATCTCCACACCGGCCTTGGAGCGGTAACACCATTCGATGGTGCGCTGGCCGCTGCGGGCCGCGCGTTCCAGCCAGCGCAGGCCGATGGACCGCTTGTACTTCGGCGCATCGCGGGTCATGTCCGGGGCTTTCAGCGGGATCAGTTCTTCCAGGGTAAAACCCAGTGCCGACAGCGCGGCGGTGTTGGCCCAGAGGATGTCCTTGCTCTGCGCATCATGAAGGATGGTGCAGATCGGCATGGCTTCGATCAGGGTGTGGAAATCATGGTGATTGGGTTGATACATCGCGTAGCCCTTGGCGGTGGAGGGGACGACTACAGTGGCAAGTTATACCGGTTTGCCTGCGCGGGCACGCTCAGAAGTTATCGGGGGCGCACTAGGGGATTTCTTTAGCCGGGGGGCTGCACGCCCCAATAGTTGACGGTGGATGGGCTTTTTACACTGGGCCCATCAACGCCGGCCACGGCGTCCATAACAACGACAACGGAGAAAGCCCATGCTGCGTTCGGCCCTCGTGCAACCAGACGCTTTACCCGACGTGCAGCCCGCGCTGTTCCAGCAGGTGCTGGACGAGGTGCGCCAGCGCCGCGATGAGTTCGATGCCGGCTCCCATGTGCCACGGGACATGATCGAACGCTTCAAGCAGGTGGGCATCTACCGGGCCGCCACGCCGCGTTGTTTCGGCGGCGATGCCCTGGCCCCGGCGACTTTTTTGCAGATGATCGAGCGTATTGCCGAAGCCGACGGTTCGGCCGGCTGGGTCGCCAGTTTCGGCAGCGCCGGGGTGTACCTGGCAGCCTTGCCCAAGGAGACCCTCGCCGAGCTGTATGCCGACAGCCCCGACCTGGTGTTTGCCGGTGGATTGTTCCCGTTGCAGCCGGCAGAAACCGTCGACGGCGGCTGGCAGGTCAACGGCACCTGGAAGTTTGCCAGCGGCTGCAAAGGCGCCGATCTGCTAGGCGTAGGCATCGGTGCTGCGGGCGGCAAGCCACGCACCGCCGTGTTCAAGCCAGGCCAGGTGGAAATCATCGAAAACTGGGACGTGGTCGGCCTCAAGGGCACCGGCAGCCATGACCTGCGCGTCACCGACCAATACGTCGACGAGCGCTGGACGTTCATCCGTGGTGGCGCCGCCACCGTCGATGAGCCGCTGTTCCGTTACCCGTCGATCGCCTACGCCGCCCAGGTGCTGGCGGTGGTCAACCTGGGCCTGGCCCGGGCCGCCCTCGATGAAATCAGCGCCATGGCCAGCGGCAGCGGCATCACCGGCGCGCCGAAGCTGGCGGACCGCGCCTACGTGCGCATCGAAATCGCCAAGGCCGAAGCCCGGCTGAGCGCCGCCCGTGGCTTCTTCTACGGCGCCACCGAACAAGTGTGGAACTCGATCCTCGCCGGCAACCCGGTCACGCCCGAGCAAACCAGCCTGCTGCGCCTGACCGCCATACATGTGTCCCAGGCCGGCGCCGCCGTGGTGCAGAGCGCCTACAGCCTGGCGGGCACCACCGCGATTTACCTGTGCCACCCGCTGCAACGCTACCTGCGCGACGCCATGGTGGTCACCCAGCACGCCTTCCTCAGCGAAGGCCTGTACGACGGCGCGGGCTCGGTGTTCCTCGGCGTTCCGCCATTCCCTGGCTACATCTGACTTTCAAGGATCAACCCATGTCCCAAACCACTCAAGAACCGCTGCGCGTTGTGTTTTGCATCGGCATCACCCAGAACTTTTTCGACCTGCCCACCGGCGAAGGCCTGAGCGTGTGGAAAGGCTTCAGCCAGATGATGGGCGACCTCGGCGCCATGCCGGGCATCAACGTGCTCGGGGCGATGGATGACGACCGCTTGATGGTCGGCCCGTCGACCACCTCGCCGTGGACCGTCTACATCATGGCCGACGTGGATTGCCACCAGTCGGTGATTGACGCCTGCAACCTGTTCCGCACCACGCCGGTGGGTGAATACAGCCTGTGGCGCTACGCCAGGATCGAGGCGCGTATCGGCCGGCCGCTGACCATCCCCGACGCGGCCAGGGTGTGAGCCATGGACCTGTTGCAGCGTCTTGAGACCCTTGAAGGGGAGAGCCAGGTCCGGCGCTTGATGGCGCGCTACATGGACCTGTGCGACGTGCCCCGGGCGGCGACGAACGTCCGCGAGTTGGCCGGGTTGTTCACCGTGGATGCGGTCTGGGAAGGCATTGGCACAGCAACTGCGCAAACCTTCGGCCAGCACCGGGGGCGTGACGCGGTGGCGGCGTTTGTCGGCAGCTACCTGCCGCCGTCCGAGCACTTCGCGCTGAACCTGCATTACCTCACCAGCGAGTCGATCCAGGTGGACGGCAGCACGGCTAAGGGGCAGTGGATCATGCAGCAGATTTCCACCTACGCCGACCAGCGCAGCGAGTTGTTCGGCACGCGGCTGAACATCGATTTTCGTCGTGTGGACGGCACCTGGCTGATCGCGCATTTCCGCACGCAGCGCCTGTTCAATACCGTATTGGGGGTAAACCCATGAGTACCTTCGTCAGCGAATTTTTACTCGGTGGCAGCGGTAAACGCGTGGCCATCAAGGACTCCATCGACATCGCCGGGCACCCGACCCGTTCCGGCAGTCGCGCCTTTGCCGACGCATCGCCCGCGACCCGGCATGCGGATGTGGTGCAGTTGGCGCTCGACGCCGGCTGGCAGATCGTCGGCAAGACCAACCTGCATGAACTGGCATTTGGCGTCACCGGTATCAACGACTGGAGTGGTACGCCGATCAATCCCCAGGCGCCTGACCGGGTGCCGGGCGGTTCGTCCAGCGGTTCGGCGGCGGCGGTTGCGGCAGGCCTGGCGGATATCGCCATCGGCACCGACACCGGCGGCTCGGTGCGGGTGCCGGCGGCGTGCTGCGGGATTGCCGGGTTGAAACCGACTTACGGGCGAGTCAGCCGGGTGGGCGCCCAACCGGCAATGTCCAGCCTCGACTGTGTCGGGCCGTTTGCCGCGAACATGCAGGACCTGATTGAAGCGATGCAGGTGATTTGCCCGGGCTTCGAGCCGCAGGCTGCACCGACTGGCAGTGCTCATGTGGGCTTTCTGGATGTGGCCTGTGAGCCCTGGCTGAAGGCGAGCCTGATGGCCGCCGTCGACGCTGCCGGCTGGCGTCAACAGCGCTTGCACCTGGACGATTTCGATGCGGCGTTCGGCGCCGGCCTGACGGTGATCAATGTCGAAAACTGGGCGGCCTTCGGTCACCTCACCGGCAAGGGCCTGATCGGTGCCGACGTCGAACAACGCCTGCTCGCCGCCAGCCGCACCAGCGCCGCTGATTTGGCCCAGGCCGAAGCCGTACGCACCCGTTTCAGTCACCAGGTGGATGCCGCGCTCGAAACGTTTTCCGTGTTGCTGTTGCCAACCCTGCCAGACCTGCCACCGACCCTGGCCGAAGCCCGCAACGGCAGCCAGGCCGTGGCCGGCATGACGCCGCTGGTGCGACCCTTCAACCTCAGCGGCCACCCGGCGCTGACGGTGCCGGTCACCCTGGTCGACAGCGGGCTGAAGGTGGGCCTGCAGATTGTCGGCCGCAAGGGCCAGGACGAATGGGTGTGTGCCCTCGGCGCACAACTGCAGCAGAGCATCACGGCTCACCAATAAGAACAACGCCTTGAGGAGGGCTCCATGAGTACCCATGAATACCGGCTGATTGCCAAATCCAAGAGCCTCGACGAACTGGTCAGGCACGACCGCGTCGATGTCTCGCTGTACAACGACCCGGCGCTGTTCGAAGCTGAACTGGAAAAGATCTTCTACCGCACCTGGGTCTGGGTCGCCCATGAAAGCGAAGTGCGCAACAGCGGCGACTTCAAGACCGCCACCATCGGCCGCCGCCCGGTGATCGTGGTGCGCGACAAGAAAGGCGCGATCAACGTGCTGGAGAACCGTTGCCGCCACCGTGGCGCCACGGTCTGCGAAAAGCACAAGGGCAACGCCACCGGCTTCACCTGCCCGTATCACAGCTGGTCCTATGGTTTGGACGGCAAGCTGCGAGCGCTGCCGTACCCGGATGGCTACGAAGGCATCCTGGAGAAATCCGAGTTGCCCCTGACCAGCCTGCGGGTCGACAGCTACGCCGGGATGGTATTTGCCAGCTACAACGACGACATCGAGCCATTGGCCGACTTCCTCGGCGGCGCCAAACACTGGATGGACCTGTTCATGAAGCAGGGCGCCGGCTACCCGATCAAGACCCAGGGCGAACACAAATTCAGCTTCAAGGGCAACTGGAAGATCCAGCTGGAAAACACCACCGACGGCTATCACTTCCCCATCGTGCACAAGTCGTTCATGTCGTCGGTGGATGCCGAAACTTCGGAAATGCTTTCGTTCATGACCGACGAGCAAGCCGTCACCCATTCCCTGGGCAATGGCCACAGCGTGATGGTGATGGTGCCCGAGCATGTCGACCTGGACCACGATGACGGTACCGAGCAGTTGCAGGAGCGCTTCGCCCACGTCACCGAAGAACTGTCGAAAACCATGGAGCCGGCCCAGGTGCGGCGCATCGTGCGTTCACTGCATGGCGCCGGGTTCAACCTGAACCTGTTTCCCAACGTCGCCATGTCGATGTCGTTCTTCCGCGTGCTGCGGCCGGTGTCGGTCACCGAGACCGAAATCCGCCACGTCGCCCTCGGCATGGACGGCGGCCCGCAGATTGCCAACCGTGAGCGCCTGCGCATCCACGAACACTTCCAGGGCCCGTTCGGCTTTGGCAGCCCCGATGACGCCGAGGCCTGGGACCGGGTGCAACGCGGTTCGTATGCCGGCGTGGACGCGCCGATCCTGGTCAACCGCGGCCTGAACCGCGAAGTGCTGGCCGACAACGGCGACAAGGTGTCCCACGCCACCGATGAAGGCGGCATGCGCGGGGCCTATGACATGTGGAAAAGGATGATGAGCCAATGAACACGCTGACTGGTTTTACTGCACCGCTGGCCCAGGCCATCGAATTCATCTGGCGTGAAGCCGAACTGCTGGACCACAAGGACTATGTGCAATGGGCGGCGTTGTGGAGCGAGAGCGGGCGCTATGTCGTGCCGATCGACCCGGACACCGACGATTTTGAAGCCAGCCTCAACTACGCCTACGACGACGCGCGCCTGCGTGATTTGCGGATTGAACGGCTGACGGCGGGGTATTCGCCGTCGGCGGTGGATGCGGCGAAAACCGTGCGCAGCGTGTCGCGATTCACGCTGGTGGAAGCGGCGGGAGAGGTGGTGGAGGTCAACTGTGCGCAGTTGCTCTATGCCTACAAGCGCGGGGTGCACACGCCGTTCGTGGCCGACCTGAATTACCGCATTCGCTTCAGCGCCGGCACGGCGACCCTGGAGCGCAAGGTGGTGCGGCTGATCAACTCCACCGACAGCTTGAGTGCACTCGGCTTTCTGTTGTAAGCAAGATCCAAACAACGACACAAAACCAATGTGGGAGCGGGCTTGCTGTGTTGAGCGGGCTTACTGTGGTGAGCGGGCTTGCCCCGCGCTGGGCTGCGAAGCAGCCCCATCAATCTGTGGTGAACCCGACGGGGGACAAGCCCCCTCACCACAGCAAGCCCGCTCCCACAGTTGAGATGAGGACATTCTGATGAACCGTACTGTACTGGTGACTGGCGCCTCCCGTGGCCTCGGCGAATGCATCGCCCGGCGCCTGCACGCCGCCGGCTACCGCGTGGGCCTCGCAGATGTGCGCCTGGACGGCGTGCAGCGGCTGGCTTCTGAACTCGACACCAGCGGCGAAACGGCCGTCGCCATCGAGCTGGATGTGCGCAGCAAAACCGATTTTATCCGCGCCCGGGATCTGCTGTCGGAGCGTTGGGGCGGCACCGATATCCTGGTGAACAACGCCGGGGTGTCGAAAGTCGCGGCGCTGATGGACATCACGCCCGAGGAGTTCGACGAGTCGATGGCGATCAACCTGCGGGGCACGTTCGTGGCCTGCCAGGTGTTCGGCGCGCACTTCGCCGAGCGGGGGTTTGGGCGCATCGTCAACATCGCCTCCCTGGCCGGCCAGAACGGCGGCACCGCCACCGGCGCGCATTACGCGGCGGCCAAAGGCGGCGTGGCCACGCTTACCAAGGTCTTCGCCCGTGAACTGGCGCCCCGGGGTGTGACGGTCAACAGCATCTCGCCAGGCCCGCTGGACTTGCCAGTGGTGCACGAAACCGTGGCCCCGGAGCGCCTGGAGCAGATCCTCAAGATCATCCCCACGGGCACCCTCGGCGACCCGCACACCATCGCCGATACCGTGCTGCTGTTGATTGCCGACCATGCCGCTTCGGTAACGGGTGCGTGCTGGGACATCAACGGCGGCCTGTTCATGCGCTAGTCACCCCTGTGTTGAGGGGGCTTGCCCCCCGTTGGGGTGCGAAGCGCCCCCAAGAGAGTGGGCCTGCTGCGCAGGCCAACGGGAGCAAGCTCCCTCGCCACAGGAATAGCGTTCAACCGAAACAACTGTATTCAGGTGCTGCAATGATGAAGGTGAAGATCGAACGCATCGTCGACGAAGCGCTGGATATCCGTTCCTTTCGCCTCGTGCGCAGTGACGGCCAGCCCCTCGACAGTTATGAACCGGGGGCTCATGTGGACCTCACCGGGCCCACCGGCGTCACCCGCCAATATTCCCTGTGCAGCCCGCCCCACGATGGCCGCGCGTACCTGGTGGCAGTGAAGAAGGAAGCGCAATCCCGGGGCGGCTCCCTGGCCCTGCACGAGCAGGTGCAAGAGGGCATGGAGCTGGAGATGGGCGCGCCGCGCAACCTGTTCCGCCTCGACCCCGAAGCGCCGGCCCATGCGCTGTTTGCCGCCGGTATCGGGGTGACGCCGCTGTTGAGCATGGCCTATCGACTGGCCGACAGTGGCCAGCCGTGGCGCCTGCACTATTTTGCACGTTCGGCGCAGTACGCGGCGTTTACCCAACTGCTGGCCGATACGTTCGGCGAGCATGTGCAGTTTCACTATGGCGTCGAACCGGGCGCACTGGATGCGGCCTTGAGCGGCTGTCTGGAACAGGCCGGTGATGCGGCCCACGTCTACACCTGCGGCCCGGCGCCGTTCATGAACAAGGTGGTGGAAGTCGCCGCGCGCAGCCGTCCCGGGGAGGCGATTCACCTGGAGCACTTCCAGGCCGACCCGGCGGCGAACGCCGGGCCCAGTGGTGGTTTTGAAGTACAGCTGGCCAGCTCCGGCGTGGTGCTGAAGATTCCGCCAAATACCAGCCTGGTGGACGTGTTGCAGGCCCACGGTTGCGACATCGACACCGAGTGCCGCGAAGGCATCTGCGGCACCTGCATTGTCGAGGTGCTGGAGGGCGTGCCCGAGCATCGTGACCACTGCCTGTCGACCAAGGAAAAGGCCGCCAACCGGCAGATTTGCGCGTGTGTTTCGCGGGCGGTTTCCGCTCGTCTGGTATTGGATATTTGATCGGCAGTGCCAGTAAGATTGCTTGGACCAAAAAAATAAAAAACGTGAGGCCTTGCGGTCATGATGAGTTCAACGGTGCAACGTAACGAATCGTTCGAGCGTTGGTTACATCAGGTCAATCAGGCCTGTGGACGCTTCGATGCCCGTGCCCTGGGCACGGACTTCTATGGCGAATTGAGCGAGTTCCGCAGCGGCGCGATCAAGCTCAGTGTGGTCGACATGGCCCATGTGCACCTGTATCGCAGCAGCAAGGAAGTCAGCACCGGCAACGAGGGGCACTACTACGCGGTGTTCCAGTTGCAGGGCAGCGCGCAACTGGAGCAGGGCGACAACCGGGCGCAACTGGGCTGTGGCGACATCGCCCTGATCGACGCCTGCCGCCCCAGCGACATGACCTACCACGACAACGCCCGGCAACTGTCGCTGATCCTGCCGCGCCAGGTGGTGGAGCGTGGTTCGCACTTCAACGCCGTCAACTGCGCGACGCGGATCTCGGCCCACACGCCGTTGGCGGTAATGGCCCGCCAGATGGTGCTCGACGCCCGCCAGCAAAACGACCTGGGCATGCAGGAAAGCGAAGCGGTGCTGGACGCGCTGGTGAGCCTGTTGCTGCCGGGGATCAGCGCCCGGGACAACGGCGTGGACACCCAGGAACGGCAGTTTCGCAAAACCATCGCCTACATCGACGCGCACATCGGTGCCGAAGAACTCTGCCCCGAGCTGATCGCCCGGGAAGTCGGGGTGTCGGTGCGCGGGTTGTACCGGATGTTCTCCAAGCGCGGGCTGGTGGTGGCGCAATACATCAAGCACCGGCGCCTGGATTTCTGCGCCGAAACCCTGCGCCATTCGCCGGCGGAGCAGAAGCTCTCGGCGCTGTGTTATGCCTGGGGCTTCTCCGATTCCAGCTACTTCTCATCGGCGTTCAAGTCGCGCTTCGGCGTGTCGCCGGGGGAGTACCGCAAGCGCTATAGCCATCATTGATGCGTGCCGCTCCCGGACCTGGAATGCATTTTCCTGTGGGAGCCGGGCTTGCCCGCGATGCAGGCCACTCGGTCTGACAGGCACACCGCCGCGATCCCATCGCAGCCTCGCTAAAGCTCGACAGCTCCCACATTGGAATGAGGTCAACTGTGGGAGCTGGCTTGCCTGCGATGCAGGCCACTCGATACCCCAGGCTCACCGCAGCGATCCCTTCGCAGCCTCGCCAAGGCTCGACAGCTCCCACATTCAATCATCGCGCGCTACGGATACAACACCTCGCGGACCAGCATGGCAATGCTGGTCACGCCCATCTTTTCCTTGATCTTGGTGCGGTGCACGTCAACGGTCTTCACGCTGATGTTCAGCTCGCGGGCAATCACTTTGCTCGCCTTGCCATCCACCACCAGCATCAACACTTCCCGCTCCCGGCTCGTCAGCAACGCCAGCTTGCCTTGCAGGTGCTCGCGCTGTTCCTGGTCGGCCTGGGCCTGTACGGCGGTCTTCAGCGCGGCCTGGATGCGGTCGATCATCTGTTGCGGGTTATAGGGCTTCTCGACGAAGTCCAGCGCGCCGTTTTTCATCGCGGTGACCGACATCGGGATGTCGCCGTGGGCCGACACGAAGATAGTCGGCAGGGTGCTCCCGCGCCGGTTGAGGATCTCCTGCAACTGGAAGCCGCTGGTCTGCGGCATGCGCACATCCAGCACCAGGCATGCGGGTTGGCGCGGGTCGTAGTGTTCGAGGAACTCTTCGGCCCCGGCGAAGCATTGCGCCTTTACGCTGACTGACTCCAGCAGCCAGGCCAGTGAGGTACGCAGGTCTTTGTCGTCATCAACGATGTAAACGATCGGTGTGCGATTTTCCATCAGGGACTGCCACGAGAATTTCTAATTATTGTTTTCGCACGCAGGCACGCAGCGGCGGACATTGGCTCATCCAAGGAGCCTTGCAGGCAGAATACCCAGTGTGAACGGCCCTGACGATAAAGAAACCACCTAGTCGGCATGGGGATCGTCTGAATGGCCGCACCCCACGGGGCGGCTTAGTCTGGTTGCATCACCCACGGACCGTAAAGGGGCACCGACATGGCCGACCTGAGCCAGCAGCAAATCGACTTTCGCAACGCCATGGCGCAACTGCCGGCCGCGGTGAACATCATCACCACCAACGGCCCGGGCGGGCGTTGCGGGATCACGGCGAGTGCCGTGTGTTCGGTGACGGATTCGCCGCCCACGGTGCTGGTGTGCGTGAACCGAGGCAGCGCGACCCATGATGTGTTCCGCACCAATGGGCAGTTGTGCGTGAACGTGCTGTGCGGCGAGCAGGAAGAGCTGGCGCGGCATTTTGCCGGGATGACCCAGGTGCCCATGGCGGAACGGTTTGCCTGGGACCTGTGGGACGGCGGCGAGGCAGGCGTGCCGGTGCTGCGGGATGCGCTGGTGCAACTGGAAGGGCGGATCAGTGAATGCAAGGAAGTGGGCTCGCATTCGGTGATGTTCGTGGAGTTGTCGCGGGTCGGGGTGCGGGGGCAGGGCGACAGCCTGGTGTACTTCAATCGGCTGTTTCACCGGATTGAATATGCTGGCGCCCATTGCTGAAGGACAACTCGATCGTTCCCACGCGGAGCGTGGGAACGATCAGGGTCAGATGCGGAAGCTGCCCACCAGTTGATTCAATCGTTGCGCCTCACGCTCAAGCTCGGTACAGGCCTGCAGCGTCGACTGCAGGTTTTCCACCCCGGCCTGGTTCAGCATATTGATTTCGGTAATGTCCACATTCAACGCTTCCACCACCGACGTCTGCTCCTCGGTCGCCGCCGCCACCGACTGGTTGACGTTATCAATCTCGCCAATGCGCAACGTCACACTGGCCAGCCGCGTGCCCGCCAGGTTGGCAATGCTGACGCTTTCCTCGCTGTGCTGTTGGCTCTCGGTCATGGTGCTGACGGATTCCCGGGCGCCTACTTGCAGCTCTTCGATCATCTGCTGAATCTCCAGCGCCGATTCCTGGGTGCGATAGGCCAGGCTGCGCACCTCATCGGCCACCACCGCAAACCCGCGTCCGGCTTCACCGGCCCGGGCGGCTTCAATGGCGGCGTTCAGCGCCAGCAGGTTGGTCTGTTGGGAGATGCCCTTGATCACTTCGAGGATCTGCCCGATGTTCACCGTCTTGTGATTCAGCGCATCGATATGCACGCACGAGGCACTGATCTTGCCCGACAGTTCATTCATCACCGCAATCGTGCGCTCCACCACCTGGCGCCCGTCCTCGGCCTGGTGTCGGGCGCCGGAGGCTTGTTGCGAGGCGTCGGAAGCATTGCGGGCGATTTCCTGGGCGGCGGCGCCCAGCTCATTGATCGCCGCCGCGACGCTGTTGGTGCGGGTGGCCTGTTCGTCGAAGTTGTTCAGCGAGGAGTTCGACGCTAACAACACGCGCTTGACCACCTGGTTGACCCCAAGCCCTGCCGACGACACTTCGCGGATCGACTGGTGGATACGTTCGACAAAGCGGTTGAACGCACTGGCGAGTTGGCCGATCTCATCCCGGGACTGCACCTCCAGCCGCCGCGTCAGGTCGCCTTCGCCCCGGGAAATATCTTCCATCACCCGGGTCAGGGTTTGCAGCGGGCGGGTAATGCGCAAGGCCGCGTACCAGATCAACAACAAGCCGAGCAGGGCCGAGCCGCCGCCCAGCAGCAGTTCCAGGGCGGTGCTTTTCACCCCTTGGGCATCCAGTTGCTGTTGCAGCGCGGTGACCGGTGCCAACAGCACCGACTGCGGCACGCCCACCAGCACGCCCCACGGCGCAGCACCGGCGATCGGTGCCAGTGGCTCAAGCAGTTTGATCTGTTGTTGATCGATAAAGGTGTGTGGCTGCCCTTGGCGCAGCGCGTCGAGTATTTGGGCACCGTCCGGCATCACGGTGCTGATTGGCTGCCCCAGGTGGCTGGCATCCTCGCTGTAGGCGGAAATAACCCCCTTGGGGCTGACGATGCTGACTTGCCCGTGGCCGTCGAACAGTTGCCCGGCGCTGGTTTGGCTGGCCTGCTGCAAGGCCGCCAGGTTGATGTCCAGCCCGACCACCGCAATCACCTTGCCGTGTTCCATCAGCGGGAACGCAATGCTGGTCACCAGCTTGCGGCTGCCGGACGCCTCGTCGAAATACGGCTCCAGCACACAGGCTTTGGCGGTGTCGCGGGCGCAGGTGTAGAAGGCGTTGTACGGCGCGCCGCTGGGGCCGGGAGAGGTATTGGCCAACAGCGCTTCGTCGCCGACCACCGCCGTCAGCTCGCCCGGTGTGGCCTGCACCCAGTACTGGGCGAAACGCCCGGCTTCGTTACTGCCCACGGCCGCCTGGTCGATGAACTGTGCATCGTCGCCGTCCAGGGCATTGGCTTCAAAAATGACATAAATCCCGAGCAGGTCGGGCTTGTCGATCAGGGCCTGGTGCAGTTGGGTATTCAGCTCCTGGCGCAGTTGCGGGCGGGTCAGCTTGCCTTGCTGTTGCAGTTGCCGCAGGTACCGCACATAGCGCGACAAGCCCTGGCCGTATTCGTGGGTTTGCATGAAGGTGCGTTGCACCTGCATGGCCTGCACTTGCCCCAGGGCCTGCATGTGTTCCCTGGCGGCCGCGGCGAGCATCTCGCTGCTGGCCTGGGCCACGTGCTGGCTGCTCTGGTGTGTCTGGTACAGCGACAGGCTCATCAGCAGGCCGACTACCAACAACAGGCAGAGGCCGGCGAGCAGGGCGATCTTGCTCTGGATCGTGAGGAATTTCTTGTGCATGGCGAAGGCCTTGGCCAGGCGGGGCGATGGCGGCGCCACCGCCCCGGCCGGGCTTAGAAGTTAGTGGCGAACACCACTTGGCTGTAGAGGTTTTTATCGTGGTTGCCCAGCTGCGTGCCGCCCTGGTCGGCGCTCTTGTCCGGCTGGTACAGGCCAATCAGCGGCATCACCGTCAGGTGTTCGTTGACGTGCCATTCGGCATACAGGTCCAGCTCGTGGCCGTCGTTGTTGCCGAGGTTGCGGTCGATGGTCTTGAAGTCGAACAGCACCGCGCCGACGCTGAGGTTTTCCAGGGGCGAGACCTTGAACGTGACGTTCTGGATGCGTGAATTGTTGTTGAACGGCCCGGCGTAGTTGCCCGCCACTTCACCCTGGAACCAGGTGCCATAACCACGGCTGAATCCGTAGAACAGCGGGTCGAAACCTTCCGAGAAACGGCTGTAGCGGTAGCTCACATACGGCGTCCAGGTCACGTCGGCAAAGGTCCAGCCGGCTTCCAGGTACCAGGCGTCTTCGTTGCCGGTGTGAGGTTTGTCCTGCCAGGCGTACTCGCCGGACAGGAACAGGTTGGTCACCCCGGCATTGCCCGTGGCCCGCAGGCTGTAGGTCTTCATGCCGTCACGCTCCAGCTGGGTGGGGGAGGCGTACTGCTTGTCGACATCGGTGGTGTCGATGTAGGTCAGCCCCACGGTGCCTTCGGTGGCCACGTGTTCGAGGGTGGCGACGTACATTTCGGTCTTGGCCTGGGCGCGATTATCGGACTTGAGCCACATCAGGTCGCTGCGCCAGCCTTCCTTGCCGCCGAGGCGCAACACGGCGGTCTCGTCGAAGGCTTTGCGGGCAGCGATGTAGTAACCGCCGCCGCGATTGAGATCGCCATCGGCCACGCCCTTGCCGAAGTTCAAGGCGTCGCCGTCGATCAGGAAGCCGTCGCCGACCACGATGTTCTGGCGGCCGAAGGACAGGTCCACGCCATTCTCGCCCAGGGCGTCAAACAGCTTGCCCGAGCGCCAGCCGAGGTAGGCGTCTTCGAATTGGGTGGTGCGCTCCGAACCGTCGCTGAAGCCGGCAGCGTCGCCGTCGCCCCAGGTGCCGGAGCTCAGCAGGTTGGCCGCGCCGTAGGTGGTGCCGGCGCCGCTGAAGCTCTTGTCGAAGCTCAGGCCGTACTTGACGTAGCCCTCGCGCCAGGACGAGGAACCTTTGGCCAGGCGGCCGGAGGGGGCGTAGTTCTGCTGGCTGTGGAAGGCACCGAATACCGCCTCCAGGGTGGCGTTCAGGTGACTGCTGTCATCGGCGTACAACTCATAAGCGCCGGCCTGGTTGGCGCCGATCATCAGCGCGAGGGTCGAGAGACGAAGCAAGGGGGACTTGAGCATGGTGTGGCATCCATTCTTGTTCATGACCACAGGGTTGGGGTCTGCCGCGATACTAATGCTGGCGAAGTGACGTGCCTTTTGTCTGGTTGCCAAAGACTTGACTGTGCTTGCCAGAATCCATGGTTTGGCAGCCCCGCCAACACAACTGGCACGCAGGGCAAAACCCGAGCGACCTTGAGCCCTGACAATCGTCGGCAACTTCGATGGTTTCCAAGGTCGCTTTTCTATGTTCACTGCACACAGATTGTCCCTGGCCGGCGTGTTGTCGCTGGTCCTCGCCCACAACGCCTTCGCCGCCGAATGCGCCCCTGACCAGAGCCGTGGGGCCCAGGTGTTCGCCAACGAATGCAGCGTGTGCCACGCGGTCACCCAGGGCGGCGCGACGATGATGGGGCCGAACCTGGCCGGCGTGTACGGGCGCAAATCCGGCTCCCTGGCAGGCTTCAGCTATTCCCAGGCGATGCGTGACAAAAACGTCGAGTGGCAAGCCGAGACCATCGCGCAATTCATCACCCAACCCCAGGCGTTTGTGCCCGGCACCTACATGCCCTACATGGGCCTGGCTTCGGCCGACGATCGCCAAGCGGTCGCCTGCTTTCTCAAAGAACAACAGTGAATACAGGTGAATCATGAGCAACGTTGAAATCCTGCCGCAGGTGGCTGCATTCCTCGACCGTCGTCATGGCTGCTTTATCGATGGCCAGTGGGTGTTTGCCGAAGGCGAGCACATCAAGGTGGTCAACCCGGCCACCGGGCAAACCCTGTGCGAAACCCTGGACGCGCCGCTGCACGTGGTGGAGCAGGCGGTGCAGTCATCCCATGCGGCGTTCAAATCCCGTGTGTGGTCGGGTTTGCGCCCGGCTGACCGCGAGCGGATCCTGCTCAACTTCACCGCGTTGGTAGAGGCCCATGCCGAAGAGCTGGCGCAGCTGGAAACCTTGAGCCAGGGCAAGTCGATCAACCTGGCGCGGGGGCTGGACTTGAACGCCACCGTGGAGTTCATGCGCTACATGTCGGGTTGGGCCACCAAGATCGAAGGGCAGACCTTTGACGTGTCGATCCCGTTGCCGCCGGGGGCCAGGTTCACTGCGTTTACCAAGCGCGAGCCGGTGGGCGTGGTGGTGGGTATCGTGCCGTGGAATTTCCCGCTGCTGATTGCGGCCTGGAAACTGATGCCGGCCCTGGCCACCGGGTGCACGGTGATCATCAAGCCGGCGATGGAGACACCGTTGACGGCGATGCGTCTGGCGGAGCTGGCGTTGGAGGCGGGGATTCCGGCGGGGGTGTTCAACGTGGTCACCGGTGGCGGTGCGTCGGTGGGTGGGGTGCTGACGGCGCATCCGCTGGTGAGCAAGGTGTCGTTTACCGGCTCGACTGCGGTGGGCAAGAGCGTGGGTGTGGCGTGCATGGAAAACATGACGCGGTTTGCCCTGGAATTGGGGGGCAAGAATCCGATGATCGTGTTGGCGGATGCGGACATTGATAAGGCGATCCAGGGGGCGATCCTGGGTGGGTTGCTGAACAACGGGCAGGTGTGTGCGGCGGCTTCGCGCTTCTATGTGCATCGTTCGGTGTATGACCGGTTTGTCGAGGGGTTGGCGGCGGCGGTGTCGGCGATGCCGTTGGGGGCCGGGATGGACGGTGAGGCGGCGATTAATCCGTTGGTGTCACGTAAGCAGCAGCAGGGTGTACTGCGCCATATCGAGCAGGCTCGGGCTGAAGGGGCGCGCGTGGTGATCGGTGGGGATGAGGTCGTGGGTGAGGGGTTTTATGTGCGGCCGACGATTTTGGCGGATATCGATCATGGGATGGCGGTGGCCCGGGAGGAGGTGTTTGGGCCGGTGTTGGGGGTGATGGCGTTTGATGATGAGGATGCGGTGATTGCTTTGGCCAACGACAATCGTTACGGGTTGGCGGCGAGCCTTTGGACCAATGATCTGGGTAAGGCGATGAACCTTAGTGCCGCGGATCGAGGCGGGGACGGTTTGGGTGAATGCGCATGTGCTGCTGGACCCGGCGATGCCGTTTGGCGGGGTGAAGCAGTCGGGGATGGGGAGGGAGTTTGGGCGGGCGGTGATTGAGGCTTATACCGAGTTGAAGTCGGTGTGTATTGCGCATTGATCGGGTGTATATCCGTTGCTGCGGTAACGGCCGCTTATGGTTTCGCTCTTACAGCGACTCACTTTGGAAAAGCCCCAAAGTAAGCAAAGGGCTCTGCCCCGCCTGTCGGCACCTCGCTAAGGCTCGGTGTTCCCTCACTCCGGCGATGCTCCGCGGGCCGCCGCGATGGGCCATCCTTGGCCCAGCGCGGCTAAACCGGCGTCCTGCCGGTTTACCCGCTCCGCACCACCTGCGTTCGGCCTCGGGCTGAATGGGGCAGTCAGATCAAGATCAAAATCTACAGCACAGCGGCCTACAGGCCGGCTTGAGTGGTAGAAGCCAGATCAAAAGCCAAAGCCAAATCTGAAACTGATGCAGCTCTGCTTTTCTGTGGGAGCTGGCTTGCCTGCGATGGCATCACCTCGGTGTGTCTGATGTACCGAGTTGTCTGCATCGCAGGCAAGCCAGCCCCCACATTTGACCGTGCCCGCTGTAGATTTTGATCTTGATGTTGCCTTTGCTTCACACCACTCAAGCCGGCCTGTAGGCCGCTGTGCTGTTGATCTGCTTTTGATCTTGATCTTAGGCGCCCCGTTAAACCACGCTGGCCGAACGCAGGTAGTACGGAGCGGGTAAACCGGCAGGACGCCGGTTTAGCCGCGACGGGGCAGGGACGCCCCGTCGCGGCGGCCCGCGGAGTAATGCCGGAGTGAGGGCACACCGAGCATTAGCGAGGTGCCGAGTGGTGGGGCAAGAGCCTTTTGGTTACTTTTGGGCTTTTCAAAAGTGACCCGCTGTAAGAGCGGAACCCATACCAACCGTTACAAAAATAACGGATATGTACACCCCAGCCCCCCAACCCCCGCATTGCACCCACGCCCCAGAGCCGATAGTCTTGCAAACTGTTACCAACAACCCAATGCCCCAGCACTCCCGGGACCATTGGGTAAAAGGAGAGGTTTGTGAACATCGGACAGTTCGCCTTTCAACGCCAGGTTGAAACTCTATACGTCGACCACAACGGCTGGCTACGTACCGTATTGCGACGCAAGCTGGGCAACGCGTTCGACGCCGCCGACCTGGCCCACGACGTCTACCTGCAACTCATGCGCAAGGGCCAACTGCCGCCCACCGGCGAGTCCCGGCGGCATCTCACTCAGATCGCCAACGGCCTGGTCATCGATCTCTACCGCCGCCGCCAGATCGAATCCGCCTACCTGCAAGCCCTGGCCCTCTTGCCCGAACCCTCGGCACCGGACGAAGAAACCCGAGCCCTGGCCATCGAGGCCCTGATCGAAATCGACGCCGCCCTGCACAGCCTGCCACCCAAGGCGCGCCAGGCGCTGTTGCTGTGCAAGCTCGACGGCCTGAGCTACCGCGAGATCGCCGCCGAGTTACAGGTGTCCGTCTCGTCGGTGGAAAAATACATCGCCGCCGGCCTGATGGCCTGCTACCAGACCCTGCACGGCTGACCCGCCGCGATGTCGACCGAGCCGCCCATCTCCCCGGATATCATCGAACGCGCCACCGCCTGGATGGCGCGCCTCTGGGCCGACGACGCGAGTGAGGCGGACCACGCCAACTGCCTGAGCTGGCGTGCCGAACACCCCCATCACGAACTGGCCTGGACGCGCCTGCTGGGCTTCGAGCAAAAACTTCACAGCGTGCCCGCCTCGGTAGCCAAACACAGCCTGGCCGAACCCGACGCCCCTGACGCCCTCAATCGTCGGAGCACCCTGCGGTTGCTCGGCCTGCTGGTCGCGGCGGGTGGCCTTACCTACGGCGTGCGCCGCACCGACGCCTGGCAACTGGCAAGCGCCGGCCATAGCACGGCCACTGGCGAAGTTCGCGAAGTCGCATTGCCCGACGGCACCCGCGTGGTGCTGGCGTCCGCCTCGGCGATTGACGTGCAGTTCGACGACCATCAGCGCCTGGTGCTGCTGCGGGCCGGCGAGGTGTTCATCACTACCGCGCCGTCACCCCGGCCGTTTCGGGTACAGACGCGCCAGGGCGTGCTTCAGGCCCTGGGCACACGTTTCAGCGTGCGCCAATGCGATGACAGCTGCCAGGTGGCGGTGCTGGAAGGCGCCGTGCACGTCCAGCCCGCGCACGGCGCCGGTGTGCGGGTGGAGGCCGGCCAGGGCACGACGATCTCCAGGGACCAGGTACAACCCGTCACGCAGGTGACTGACCGCAACGTCGCCTGGGTCAAGGGCCTGCTGGTGGCCGACGCTACGCGCCTCGATGAGCTGGTCGCCGAGCTGGCACGCTATCGTCCCGGTGTACTGCGTTGCGCGCCGGAGGTGGCAATGCTGCGGGTCAGCGGGGTGTTGCACCTGGACAATACCGACCTGGCGCTGGACAACCTCGCCGCCGCGTTGCCGATACGCGTGGTGCGGCGGACGCGCTACTGGGTGACCGTCAGCGCCCCTGCCTGAATATTTTTTGCCTGTTCGATTGAGGGTTTTGGCCGCTCGTTCGGAAGACAAGGTAAGGGCGAGCACAGGCTCATTCAGTCAGGGAGACTTCATGAGTAACAAGGACAGGGCTGCGGCCAAACCCGGGGGGCGGGGCGCGGTCTCGCAGGTGTTGAGGCCGGTACGCGGGCGATTGGTCGTTGCAGCGCTGCTGGCCGGTGTGGGCAGCATGCTGACGCTGGTGCCGCTGGGCGGCATTGTGCATATCGCGAGGATCGCCCTCGGCGGGCCGTCGATGGCCCAGACCTCGAGTGAGGTGTGGTTGACGATCGGCGTCAGCCTGGCGAGCCTGTTCACGGGCATGCTGCTGCTGACGCTTGCCGAGACCATTGCGCACCTGGCCGACAATCACCTCACTCGCCACCTGCGGCTGGCGATCGCCCAGCGACTGAGCCAGGTGCCGCTGGGCTGGTTCACCGAGCGGGCGTCTGGCGAGGTCAAGCAGGCGATGCAGGACGATATCGGCATCCTGCACAGCCTCACGGCGCATTTCTACACCACCGTGGGCCGTTGCGCCGGGGCCGTGCTGCTGTCGACGGTCTATCTGTTCACGGTGGACTGGCGCATGGCGCTGGTCTCGCTGCTGCCATTTCCGGGGTTTTTCCTGTTTTTTGCCCAGGCGATGAACGCCAGCGGCAGCAACATGCAGGCCTTTGTCAAGCGCATGACCCGGGTCAATAACGCGGTGGTCGAGTTCGTCAACGGCATTCCCGTAGTCAAGGCTTTCGGCGCCACCGGCAAGGCCCATGCGGGTTACCGGGAGGCAGTGGATGATTTCAGCGAGGCCTTTGTTGCGTTCACCCGGCCGCTGGTAGGAACGATGGCCAACGCCAACGCGATGATCGCCCCGGTGACGGTGCTCGCGGTGGTGCTGACGTTCGGCATGCTGTTTGTCAGCCTTGGCTGGATCAGCGCCGTGGAGGTCCTGCCGTTTGCCCTGGTTGCGCCGGGCATCTGCGCGCCGCTGATGCTGCTGAGTTACATCGCTCACGATCTGGACAGCGCCGCCGGTGCTGCCCAGCGTGTGCAGGCACTGCTGGCAACGCCGGTACTGGCGCAGGTGGAACCGGGTTCCGAGCGGCTGCCCAAGGACGCCGAGGTGCGTGTCGAAAACCTCGGCTATGCCTACCACCCACAGAACCCGGTACTTTCCGGCATCAGCTTTACCCTCAAGCCCGGCACGGTGACGGCCATTGTCGGGGCCTCGGGTTCGGGCAAGTCGACCCTGGCGCGCCTGTTGCTGCGCTTTTTCGACCCGACCGAAGGGCGTATCACCCTGGGGGGCGTCGACCTGCGGCAGGTAGAGGCCTCGCAGCTCTACAGCCTGATCGGTTTTGTGCTGCAAGAGGTGCGGCTGGTCCACGCCAGCGTGGCCGAGAACATCGCCCTCGGCCGGCCCAGCGCCAGCCAGAAGGAAATCGAGGCCGCCGCGCGGGCGGCGAATATTCATGAGTGCATCATCGGTTTGCCCCGGGGCTACGCCTCGGTGATCGGCGAGGACGCGCAACTGTCCGGTGGCGAGCAGCAGCGCATCAGCATCGCCCGCGCCGTATTGCTGGCGCCGCCGGTGCTGGTGCTGGATGAACCCACGGCCGCCGCCGATGCGGGGAACGAGGTCGCGATCCAGGAGGCGCTGTCGCGCTTTGCCCAGGGCCGTACGCTGCTGGTGATCGCCCATCGCCTCGATACCGTGATGCACGCCGACCACATCATCGTGCTGGAAAACGGCCGCATCGTTGAACAGGGTACCCACCCTCGACTGATCGCGCAGGAGGGCCGCTACGCGCGCCTGTGGGCGTCGGGCGGTTACAAACAGACCCGGGAACAGGCGCTGCCGACATGCTGAAAACCTTTATCGAACTGCTGGGCGACGAGGGCCCGGTATTCCGTCGTTACGTTGGTAAGGTGGTGTTCTACGGCGTGCTGTGCGGGCTGACCCTCGCCGCGCTGGTGCCGGTGCTGACCGATATGCTCAACGGTGACCTTGCCGAGGCCGCGTTGTGGCTGGTGGTGTTCCTCGCCGCGGTGGTCACGTGTTGGGCCACCCGCCGGGAAGTCGAGAAGGCCGGCGTGGCGGTCGGCGTAGCGGTGCTGCAAGGCGGGCGTCAGCGCATCGGCGACCACGTGGCCGGCTTGCCTGTCGGCTGGTTTACCCCCGATAACACGGCGCGGCTCAACCAGGTGGTGACCCAAGGCATGATGGCCGTGGCCCAGCTTCCCGCCCATGTGTTTACCCTGGTGCTCAGCGGCGTGGTGACGCCGTTGGTGCTGGTGCTGGCGCTGTGTGTGCTGCACTGGAAGCTGGGGCTGATCGCGGTGTTGGCGCTGCCGATTCTCGGCGCAGCGTTTTGGTTCAGCGCGCGGCTGGGCCGGCGTGCCGACCGGGCGTTCCAGCGCAGCTCGGCGCAGACCAGCCAGCGCATGCTGGAATTCGCCCAGTCGCAGTCGGTGTTGCGCGCATTCAGTGGCAGCGGCAGGGCGGTGTTCCTGCAACGGGCGATTGAGCGGCAACATGCAACCGGGGCGCGCCTGATCCTGCTGTCCGCGACGTCGGTGCTGCTGAATATGTGGCTGGTGCAAGGGGTGTTTGCGGCCTTGTTGATCACTGCCGCGTTGTGGCTTGACGCCTACCTGGGGAACGCCTTGCACGTGGGCTCGGTGATTGCGGTGATGGTGTCGCTGTTGCTGGTCAGCCGCTTCATTGACCCGCTGCTGGAGGTGGCCGGCTATGGCGAGACCCTGCGCAGCGCCGGGGTGCAGCTTGAGGCGGTACGGGAGATCCTGGCCGCATCACCCCTGCAGGAGCCGGGCGCGCCGCACTCTCCACGGGACGCCTCGGTGGAATTGTTCGACGTCAGCTTCCGCCACCCGGGCGGTCCTCGGGACGTGCTGCGCGGGGTAAACCTGCGGATAGAGCCTGGCAGCATGACCGCGCTGGTGGGCGCTTCGGGTTCCGGCAAGACCGCGCTGCTGCGGCTGGTCGCGCGGTTTTTCGAAGTCAGCCAAGGGCAAGTATGTGTGGGGGGCGTTGACGTGCGGCAGATGTCCGGCGAACAACTCAACGCGCAGATCAGCCAGATTTTCCAGGATACGTACCTGTTCGAGGGCAGCGTCGCCGACAACATTCGCCTCGGCAAGCCCGACGCCAGCGATGCGCAAGTGCTGGAGGCCGCGCGGCAGGCTGGTGTGCAGTCGATTATCGAGCGCCTGCCCATGGGGCTTTCCACCCGTGTCGGCGAGGGCGGGGCGCGCCTGTCCGGCGGCGAGCGCCAGCGTATCGCGATCGCCCGTGCGTTGATCAAGGGCGCGCCGATCCTGCTGGTGGACGAAGCCACGGCGGCACTGGACGCCGAGAACCAGGCGGTGATCGCCGAGACCCTGGCACGCTTGCGCGGCACGTGCACGTTGATCGTGATTGCGCATCAGTTGTCGACGGTGGTGATGGCTGACCAGATTGTGGTGCTGGATGAAGGGCGGGTGGTAGAGCAGGGCACGCCTGAACAGTTGACGGCGCGACAGGGGCGCTATGCCCGGTTCCTCGCGCAGCGGCGAGCGTCGAAGGGCTGGCGTATTGCCTAGTGGACCCGCCAGGACGGCGGGTCCGATGGGTGGGTCAGAGCTTCGGCAGTTGCCCGATGCGGCCCATCATTTCAGTGACGATCTGCAGGTCCAGCAGGAACTGGTCGACGGTCTTGAACTCGTTGTCGGTATGGCCGGTGTACTTGACCTCCGGCCGCGCTAGGCCAAACTGCACGCCATTCGGTAGCTCGTGCACCGAGGTCGCGCCGGCCGATGTGCCGTACTTGTGCTCCATCCCCAGGTTTTCGCTGGCCACCGCCAGCAGCGCCTTGACCCACTCGCCTTCAGGGTTGCGGTACATCGGTTCGGCGATGGAGTAGTCGAAGCTCACGGCCACGTGGTTCTTCTGGGTCCAGGCGGCCAGCTTGTCGGCGATTTCAGCCTTGAGCGCTTCCGGCGACTTACCCTTCGGTACTCGCAGGTTGACGGCCAGTTTGAAGGTGTTGTCATCCTCGCCCACATAGGTCAACGACGTGGTCAGCGGCCCCATGAACGCATCGGAGAAACCGACGCCCAGCTTGCCGCCCAGGTAATCCAGGCCCCAGTTATTGGCGGCATAATGCGCGGCGTCGGTGAACTGGTTGTGCTTGAGCGCCACCTTGCCGTCGAGGCTGTTGAGGAAGTCGAGCACCCTGGCCACCGGGTTCACCCCGGACTCCGGCTCGGAGGAGTGGGCGGACACACCGGTGACGGTCAACTGAACGTCTTTGCCGACCACCTTGGCCGCCACTTCGAAGTCGCCGCCATTGCGCTTGGCGTACTCGCTGCCGGCCTTTTGCAGGCTGGCGGCCAGTTCGGCGGGCTTGTCAGTGAGCAATGTCACCACCGAGGCCGAAGGAATCTGATTGGTGGCCTTGCCGCCGGTCATCGAGATGATTTCTGCGCCTTTGCCTTCAGCCTTGCGCTTGGGGAACTTGGCCATGACCGTGCCGTAGCCTTTCTCGGCGATCACCACCGGGTAGCCGCCATCCAGCGCCAGGTTGTAGTTAGGCGTTGGGTTATGTTCGAAATAGTACGGGATCGCGTCGCCGGAGGTTTCCTCGGTGGTGTCCACCAACAGCTTGAAATTGCGTGCCAGCGGCAGCTTCTCTTCCTTGATCACCTTCATCGCGTACATCGCCACCACGATGCCGTTCTTGTCATCCTCGGTGCCACGGCCATACATGCGGTCGCCGATCAGCGTGACCTTGAACGGATCAAGCTTGGTGCCATCTTTCAGTACCCAGTTTTCCGGGGTTACCGGCACCACATCGGCGTGGGCGTGGATGCCGACGACTTCATCGCCGCTGCCTTCCAGGGAAATCTCGTAGACACGGTTGTCGATGTTGCGGAAGTTCAGGTTGAACGACTCGGCCAGGCTTTTGATCTTGGCGGCGATCTTGGTGAACTCGGGGTTGTCATGCTGGGCTACGCCGGCCACCTGGAAGGTCGGAATCTCCACCAGCTCGCGTAGGGTTTCGGTGGCGGCGGCGCCGTACTTCACCCGCGCATAGAGGCCCAGCAGGCGATGGATTTCGTTCTGCTGGTCGGCGGTCAGGTTCTTGTTGTCGAGGAAGGCACTGATGGCCGGGCCGAGGTTGTCGCTCTTGGCCACATCGCTCTTGGCCAGGCTGGCGAGGAACTGCCGGAAATCCTTGACCGAAGCATCGCTGAAGGTCTTCAGGATGATCGCGTTCTGTTGTGGCGTGAGGTTGGCTTGAGCCTGGGTGGTAAACACCGAAAGACTGGCGGCCATCAGGGTGGCTACGGCCAGTTGCTTGAGGGAAAAGTCCATTGCTGAGGGCATTCCTTTGCAGGGAGTGAGTGAGAAATGTCTGATCGAAAGGTCAGAAACAATTTCACACACTACCATCGGGAGGCTGGGGTAGGGGAGCCCCCGCTGTTGGAATCTTCCTACGCAAACGAAGAGGCGGCGAATCTGCGGGATCTCTAAGCCGCCGTCTTTCGCTTAATGGCTATTCGCCAGTCCATCAGCCCTTCAACTCCACCAACTGCTTCCAGTCAATCGAAAACCGCGCCAGGTATTTGCGCAAGCGGTCGGCATCGTTCGGTTGCGCCTTGGCTTGTCGGGAGACGCCGAACAGGCGCCTTCCCGCATCGGAAATACTGTCGGACTGGCGGCAGATTTCGATCACGGCGTTGAGTTGCAACTGGTCGAACAGGTCCAGTTCGGTATCGACGCCCAGGCGTGACAGCCAATCGTTTTGCGGCGACTCCAGGCCCCAGGCGTAGCGCAGTCGATCGATTTCTTCCTGGGTCTGGCTTTCGTCGATGCGCCCGCTGTCCGCCAGGGTGGCCATGCGCGTGATGGACGCCGACAGTTCGCGAAAGTTGCCCAGCCACGCCGCTTCGCTGGAGCAGGCAAAGGCGAGGTAACGCCGGCGTGCTTCCAGGTTGAAGCGCACCACCTGGCCTTGTTCGCGGGCGTGGCGCTCCAGTTCGAAGTCGATGTTGGGCTCGATGTCTTCGCGGCGCCCGGCCAGGCCCGGCAGGTCGAAGGTCCAGAGGTTGATCCGGGCATACAGGTCTTCGCGGAACAGCCCTTCGGCGACGCGGCCGCGCAGGTCGCGGTGGGTGCCGGCGATGATCAGGAAGTCGCTGGTGACTTCCTGGTCTCCGCCGAGGGGAAGAAGCGTTTTTCTTCGACGGCCTTGAGCAGCATCGCCTGTTCGTCGAGCCCCAGTTCGCCGATCTCATCCAGGAACAACATGCCGCCATCCGCCGCGCGCAGCAAGCCATCGCGAGCGTTCTGGGCGCCGGTGAAGGCACCTTTGATATGGCCGAACAGCGCCGACATCGCGCCATCGCCGCGCAAGGTGGCGCAGTTCACTTCGACAAAGCGCCCCTGGACTTGATGCCGGCTGCGCTTGAGTTCGTAGATGCGCCGCGCGAGGAATGACTTGCCGGCACCGGTGGGGCCGATCAGCAGCATCGGCGCCTTGGAGCGTACGGCCACACGTTCGATTTGTTCGATGGAGCGGTTGAAGGCCGGGTTGCGGGTGGCGATTCCGGATTTGAGGAAGGCCAGGCTTTCCAGGCGCTTGTGGGCGAAGCGCGATGCGATGCGGTCGTAGCGTGACAGGTCGAGGTCGATCAGGGCATGGGTACCGGTGGCGCGCTCTTCTTCGTTGCGACGGCGAGCCGGGGAGGTCTGGATCAACCGGGCGGGCAGGTAGCGTGCTTCCGTCAGCAGGAACCAGCAGATTTGCGCGACGTGGGTGCCGGTCGTGATGTGGACCAGGTAGTCCTCGTGGTCGGTATCGAAGCGGTAAGCGGCGGTGAAATCGTGCAGCGCGCCGTACACCTCCTCGAAATCCCAGGGGTTCTTCAGGTGCATCGGGTGCAGCCGCACCTCGGTTTCCGGCGATACCTGCTGGATGTCGTCGCGGACTCGCTGAGCCAGGCTGACGTCGCGGGCATCGATGCCGTGAATCAGTTCGAGGCGATTAATCAGTACCTCTTGCTGCTGGCAGAGGCCCACGCTGGGACGCCAATGGTTCCAGCGGTTGACACCTTTGCCGACCCGGTCGAGGGTTGAGCCGATAAAACCGATGGCAACCGTGCGTTTTTGACTCATGGTGATACCAAAATATATATGACGATATCTAAGGATAAGTAATTTGTGATGCGAATGTCACCGCTGCTGAGCGGTGAAATGACCAGAATTAAAAATAACTATATAAAACAAATAGATAAAAAATTTTCACGTTCAAAAAATAAAACTGGCATGGCAGCTGCAATAACTCTCGTAACGAAATACACAACAGAGCGAGACGCCACGATGGCCAACTCCCAAGTCTTCAACACCCAGCAGGCGAAACTGCCTGCATGCGACACCTTGAACGCTACACAGGTACCGGCTTATGCCTACAGCGCCAAGCACAAACTGGCCCAGTTGGCAGTCACCGGTTGCTTGAACCAGACCTTCCACGCCTCAGCTGAAAGCCAGCTGGACAGCGTGTTGCAACTGGCCGGCGAGCTGGACAGCCGTTATGTCGCCAAGGTTGCGTGTTATGCCCGCCGCCAGGGCCACATGAAAGACATGCCGGCGTTGCTGTTGGCTGCATTGGTGGCCCAGCGTTCGGTGATGGTGCCGCAGGTGTTCGAGCAGGTGGTGGACAGCGGCAAGATGTTGCGCAACTTCGTGCAAATCCTGCGCAGCGGAGTGACCGGACGCAAATCCCTGGGTTCGCAGCCCAAGCGCCTGGTACAGAACTGGTTGAACACCGCGACGGAGCGTCAGTTGTTGCAAGCCTCGGTGGGGAATCAACCGTCGTTGGCGGATGTGGTGAAAATGGTTCACCCCAAGCCCACTGAACCATGGCGTGAAGCGTTCTTCGCCTGGTTGATCGGGCGGCCAGTGGATGTACAGGCCTTGCCGGAGTTGACCCGGGCTTTGCTCGCCTTTCGTAGCGGTTCAAGCACCGAAGTACCGGCGGTACCGTTTCAGTTGCTTGGAAACGAGAAGCTCAGCAAGGAACAGTGGGCTGCCCAGGCCGATAACATGGGCTGGCAGGCGCTGCGCATGAACCTCAACACCTTTGCCCGCCAGGGCGCATTCGAGGTGCCAGGGTTTGCATGGCACGTGGCAGCGCGATTGGCTGATGCAGAGGCGATCGCCAAGGCGCGGGTGTACCCGTACCAGCTGCTGGCGGCGTATCGGATGGCGGGACATGACGTACCGGCGCGTGTGCGGGAGGCCTTGCAGGATGCTCTTGAGTTGTCCCTGGCCAACGTGCCGGTGCTGCAGGGTTCGGTAGTGGTTTGCCCTGATGTGTCGGGCTCGATGCACAGCCCGGTGACCGGTTACCGCGAGGGCGCCACGAGCGCTGTACGTTGCATCGATGTGGCGGCCTTGATTGGCGCCGCGATCTTGCGCAAGCAGCCGGACGCACGCTTGATGCCGTTTGAAAATCATGTGGTGGATATCCGGCTCAACCCGCGTGACAGTGTGATGAGCAATGCGAAGAAACTGGCAGCCATCGGCGGAGGCGGGACCAACTGTTCGGCGCCGCTGGCCAAGATAGCCGGCGCCAAAATGAAAGTGGACACGGTGATACTGGTGTCCGACAACGAGTCGTGGATTGACGCAAGGCGCCAGCGCGGTACCGAAACCATGCGCCAATGGGAGCTGATCAAACAGATCAACCCGCAAGCGCGGTTGGTGTGTATCGATATGCAGCCGGGCGCGACGACGCAGGCGGCGGACCGCCAGGACATTTTGAATGTAGGAGGCTTCAGTGATGCGGTATTTGATGTGATCGCACAGTTCGCCGAAGGGCGCTACGGTGCGCAACATTGGGTACGGGCGATTGAAGCAATGGAAGTTTGATTTTCACTGGCGCTGAATGCCGACGGGACTACATCAAAAGACGTCTCGTCAACCCTTGTCAGCATCCGTGACGGCACGAATGCCTGTGGCTGTACATCTCTGGTAAGCCGGTATGTTCCGGCGCTCAGTCACACTTTTTGTCGTGCCACCTTTTTACGATTTTGGCAGTGAATGCCACGGGTACTCCTTCGTGTCGCAGGTTCGATTCCTGCCCCGGCAACGGGTAGCTCAGTTGGTAGAGCAGCGTATCCGTGATCCCTTGTCACTGCCTACGGGCCTGGCCCATTTATTCAAGGACTACGCCGCCTGAGTGCGGCGAATGGAAACGAGTCGAGAACATGCAAGCACCTACTTTTCAACTGCTGGAAGTTGCCAACGGCAAGCCCATCAAACTCTGGACCCAAGGAGTGCCGGTGGAGCCGGAAGCTCGCCAGCAATTGATGAACACGGCGAAGATGCCGTTCATTTTCAAGCACCTTGCGGTGATGCCGGATGTGCATCTGGGCAAGGGCTCCACCATTGGCAGCGTGATACCCACCGTGGGCGCGATTATCCCGGCCGCCGTTGGCGTGGATATCGGCTGCGGCATGATTGCCGCGCGCACCTCGCTGACTGCCGCTGACCTGCCGGATAACCTCCATGGCCTGCGCTGCGCGATTGAAGCGGCGGTGCCCCATGGTCGCACCAGCGGCCGCAACGGGCGTGACAAGGGTGCCTGGGACAGTATTCCGCAGCAGGCCGATGTTGCCTGGGCGGCATTGCATCCACGGTTCAAGACGATCACCGACAAGTACCCGAAGCTGCTGAAAACCAACAACCGCCAACACCTGGGGACGCTGGGGTCGGGCAATCACTTTGTCGAAGTCTGCCTGGATGAAGCCGACCGGGTCTGGTTCATGTTGCACAGCGGTTCCCGTGGCGTCGGCAATGCCATCGGCAACCTGTTTATCCAGTTGGCTCAAGAGGACATGCGTCAGCACATCGCCAACTTGCCGGATCGGGACCTGGCGTATTTCGAAGAGGGCAGTGAGCACTTCGATGACTATGTTGAAGCAGTCGGCTGGGCCCAGGACTTCGCCCGGCAGAACCGTGAGCTGATGATGCAGGCGGTGGTTCAGGCGACACGCAAGGTGATCCACAAACCGTTTGAAGTAGCGCTGGAGGCGGTGAACTGCCATCACAACTACGTGCAAAAAGAGCGGCATTTCGGCGAAGACATTCTGGTTACCCGCAAGGGTGCGGTGTCGGCCAAGAAGGGTGAGTTGGGGATTATTCCGGGCTCGATGGGCGCAAAAAGCTTCATCGTGCGCGGGCTGGGTAACGAAGAGTCGTTCTGCTCCTGCAGCCATGGTGCTGGCCGGACCATGAGCCGCACCAAGGCTAAAAACACCTTCACAGTGGCCGATCAGGTGCGCGCAACGGCCCACGTGGAATGCCGCAAGGACGCCGCGGTAATCGATGAGATTCCGATGGCCTACAAGGACATCGACCAAGTGATGCACGCCCAGCGCGAGCTGGTGGAAGTGCTGCACACGTTGCGTCAGGTGGTATGCGTAAAAGGGTAAGACAATGAACAGCATGCAGGCGTTGGAGCGTTATCGGGCGCTGGATCTCAAGCGTGCTGATGACGCTCAGAGGTATGTGCGGGAAGTTCTGGCCACCCAGGACGTAAATGAAGCCTGGCTCACCCTTAGCAGGTTCGGTAATGGGTATGTCCGGGAAATAGCGGTTCGCGCGCTGGCTGGGCACGCCTCGCAGCAAGCCCTGGAGGCACTGCTGGAGCGCCTGAATGATTGGGTGCCGCAGGTTCGCGAGCAAGCGGTGCTGGGGGTTGAACGCTTCCTTGTAGAGGCGCGTGCCGAGTTGTGGTTGCAGGTATTGGGCGCGGTGCTGGCGTTGGCAGGAAAGGGCCGTGCTGACCACGACCTGACATTGTCCAAGGTGCGCCGTTTGTTGGTGGCGCAGCAGGTGCGGCCGGCTGCGCAAGCCGCATTTGTTGGCAGTCGTGGCAAGACGGCACGGTTTCTCTTTGAGCTGCTGCAGGATGGCTCACAGGAGTTGGTGGAGTTGGCGCTGGAGCATGCCGATGTGTCGGTTCGCCAGCGGGGCGTTGATGCCAGTGCTGGTTTGCCGGCAGCTCAGGCGTTGCCTTTGCTCGAAAAGGCGATGAGCGACTCTGCCGCCAGCGTACGGGTCATGGTGCTGCGCAGGTTGCTGACGTTGCTCCAGGACCCGCGCGAATACCTGCGCAATGCACTGCTGGAGGCGTCGCCGGCTATGCGCTCGCTGGCAAGATGGGCAGCCCATCGCTGGCAGCTGGATTGTCGTGAAGTGCTGTTGGCGCGGCTGAGTGCAGAACCTGCGCAGACTCGTCGCGAATGGCTGGGACTGATCGGGCTGGTCAAGGACCTGAACGAGGTCTCGGTTGACGAGATGATAGTGCCGGCTTTCATGTCGCCATCGCCGCATGTTCGGCAGCTGGTGCTTGAAGCGCTGGGTGATCGCGGCCTGGCGTTGCAACTCCGGGCCCTCGACGACTCCTCGGCGAAGGTCTTCAGATGTGCAGTGGCGCTCCTGAGCCAGCAGTCGTGGGCGGTTATCGATGGCGCGGTGGAGGCGCTCCTGGATAGTCAGTGGCATGCGTTGCCGGACGATCGTCGGCGAGCACTGTTAGGGCTCAAGCCGCTATGGAGGCAGCTTGAGTACTTGCTGGAGCGTTTTGCGCGGTCGTCGAGTGATTCGGCCTACTGGCTGGAGAGGGTGGGCGCCTGGTGTGATGAGCAATACACCCTGGTCGATCCGCAAACGCCCAAGGCAGTACGCGATGCCTTGTTGATGCAGGTCCAGCAATTAGAGGGCGGTGAGTTGCTGCCTCCTGGGACTTCAAGGCGGCTGCACTGAAAGAAACGTTGGAGCACTACGCATAAGGAATGGATATGAACCAGGATGTGATCGAGTTGGACGGCGCCATGGGCGGCGGCCAAGTGTTGCGCAGCGGCCTGAGCCTGTCGATGGTGACCGGGCGTACGCTGCGGATTAAAAATATTCGCGCCAGGCGCAGTCGGCCAGGGCTGTTGCGTCAGCACTTGACGGCAGTGCTGGCCGCCGCCGAGTTATGTGGCGCGCGGGTCGAAGGTGCTGAACTGGGTTCCCAGGCGTTGCTGTTCGAGCCGGGGCGGATCCAGGGTGGGGACTATACGTTCTCGATCGGCACGGCCGGCAGTTGCACCCTGGTATTGCAGACGTTGCTGCCGGCATTGCTGCTGGCTCTGCAGCCCAGCCGTGTCAGCATTTGCGGCGGCACCCACAACCCGATGGCGCCTCCGGTGGATTTCCTTGAGCGTGCCTGGTTGCCGCAACTGCGGCGGATGGGCGCCCGGGTCGAGCTGACGCTGGTGCGTCATGGCTTTGTACCGGCTGGCGGTGGCGAGCTTGTGGCATTTATACATCCAGGCGCCTTGATGCCATTGCACCTCACTGAGCGGGGTGAATTGAAGGGCGCCTGTGCCACCGCGTTGAGTGCCGGGCTGCCCGTTCACGTCGCCGAGCGCGAGCTGGAACGTGTTCGTCAGCGGTTGTCCATCAGCCCGGAGCAGTTGCGCGCGGTGAATCTTGATCCGGAGCACGGGCCGGGCAATGTCCTGTTGTTGGAATATGCTCATGCGCACGTCACCGAAGTGTTCAGTGCCTTTGGCCAGGCGCGATTGCGAGCAGCGGCGGTAGCCGACCAGGCTATCGAGCAGGCGCTCGAGTGGCTTGCCAGTGAAGCGGTCGTTGCCGAGCATCTGGCCGACCAGCTATTGCTGCCGATGGCGCTTGCCGGCGGCGGCAGTTTCACCACGCTGCGGATGACCGAGCACTTGCAGAGCAACATGGCGGTGATCCAGCGGTTTTTGCCGGTGGTTATTGAATGCCACGAGCACGGCCCTCAATTGCTGAGGATTGAATGCCGGGCGCTGTAGCCCGGCCAACGGGACCGCTCTCTAAGCGCTGAGCCGCGACCGTCCGTCTTCTGTCTGCTAATCTGCCGTCGTTGAAATCTCGACCGCCACCCGTGGACCTCTCAATGACAACGCCAACCGATCAGAACCTTGAACCCCAATCCGTCTGCAGCCCGATCACCAGCAGCGCCATTTTCATGGTCGCCACCCTGGCTCCCGGCAGCGACTCAGCCGAAGCGGTACGCAACTGGTGTGGCGATATTGCTGGCCTGGTGCGTTCGGTCGGCAAGCGCGTTCCGGCCGGCAACCTGTCGTGTGTCGCAGGTTTTGGCTCAAAGGCGTGGGATGCGCTGTTCGGCAGCCCGCGTCCGGCGGCGTTGCATCCGTTCAAGGAAGTGGGCGTGGCCGGGCGGCTGGCACCCGCCACGCCGGGCGATATCCTGCTGCACATTCGCGCCGATCAAATGGACCTGTGTTTTGAATTGGCCACGCAGTTGATGGCCGCGCTGGGCGATGCGGTGACGGTGGTGGATGAGGTCCAGGGTTTCCGCTACTTCGACATGCGCAGCATTATCGGTTTTGTCGACGGTACCGAGAATCCGGTCGGGCGCAAGGCGGTGGGTTTCACCATTGTCGGTGATGAGGACCCGGCGTTCAGCGGCGGCAGCTATGTGCTGGTGCAGAAGTACCTGCACAACATGCAGGCCTGGAACGCATTGTCGGTCGAGGCGCAGGAGCGGGTGATCGGGCGCACGAAGCTGTCGGACATCGAACTCGACGATGCGGCCAAACCGACCAACTCCCACAGTGCGTTGACCACCATCACCAAGGACGGCGAGGAAGTGAAGATCCTGCGGGACAACATGCCGTTTGGCCGGCCGGGTGCTGGGGAGTTTGGGACGTACTTCATTGGCTACGCGCGGTCGCCGGAGCCTTTGGAATTGATGCTGGAGAACATGTTTGTCGGTCGACCTGCCGGCAACTATGACCGCCTGCTGGACTTCAGCACGGCGGTCACCGGCGGCCTGTTCTTCATACCGTCAGCCGATTTGCTTGAAGAACTGGCCGACCGCGCACCGTAGGAGCAAGCTCGCTCCTACAGGAACCCGGTGCTCACCGCGACAATCAGGAACACCCCCAGCACCGCGCGGTAAATCACGAACGGCCAGGTGGAGAACCGCTCCAGGAATTTCATCAGGCCCCAGATCGCGAAGAACGCCGAGACGCTGGCAACCACCAGGCCGAAGATCAGGTGCGGCCAGGCGTGGGCGGGCAGTTCGGCGTGGAACAGCACCCACAGCTCCTTCAAGCCCGCCAGGGCGATCGCCGGCAAGCCCAGCAGGAACGAAAACCGCGCGGCTTCTTCACGCTTGAAGTTGAGGAACAGGGCGGCGGTCAGGGTCGAGCCCGAGCGGGAAACCCCCGGAATCAATGCGCCAATCTGCGCAACTCCGACGATCAGTGCATCCCGCAGGCGCATTTTGCCCACCGTGCGCTTATGCCTGGCGCTGAGTTCAGCCGCCGCCAACAGCGCCGCCATCACCAGGCAGGAAATCCCGATCACCATCAGCCCGCGCAACGGCGAGTTGCACGAGTTGAGCGTCGACGACAAGGCAATCCCGGCGATACCAATCGGAATCGTCGCCAATACAATGGCCACCGCCAGCTTGAACCACTGGTTGTTGTAGTCACCCTGGCGCACTGCGCTGATGCTGCCGACCGTGACCTGGCGCACATCCTTCCAGAAATAACTGACCACCGCAGCCAGTGCGGCCAACTGCATCGCCGCGGAAAACGCCGAGCCGGGGTCCGGCCAGCCGAGCAGGGCGGGCACGATGCGCATGTGGGCGGTGGAAGAAACGGGCAACAATTCGGTGATGCCTTGAATGATGCCCAGGAAGCCGATTTGCAGGTAATCCAGGGACGCAAAGCCGACATCGAGGCCGCTGGTGCAGACGTTTGTCAAAGTACTTATCCTGAAAACAAGGGGGAGGAAGTGCTGCGGAGTTTAGTCTAACTTTGTAATAGTTTTGTCGTTGACAAGAGAAAATCACGATCGGTTCAGCAAGCAGAAAGCTTGGCCGATGTATTGGCATTGCCGCTGGCTTTTGTTGACAATGGCGCCCTGTTTTTTTGCCGAGATGCCCATGCCTGCAATCCCCGATACCACCGTCGAATTGATCGAGACCGGCCCTGAACACGCCGCGCTGATCGCCAACCTCTACCAGTTCTACGCCTACGAGTCCTCGGACTGGGAACAGGAAGACGTCGAGGTGGACGGCCGCTTCTACATTCACGAAGAACACCTGGCCCGCTACTGGGAAGACCCGCAGTGGAGCGCCAACCTGCTGCTGGTCGACGGCTTTATCGCAGGCTTCCTGCTGATCGAAGGCAGCGAATTACCGGGAATCGACGCGCTGGAACTGGCTGACCTGTTCATCTTGAAACGCTACCGCCGCAAGGGCATTGGCCGCGCCATCGCCACCCAGGTGTTGAGCAGTGGCGAGGCGAATTGGCTGGTGCGGTTCTATGACCAGGATGAAGTGAGCCAGGCCTTCTGGCGGACGGTGCTGGAGAACCTGCCACGCCCGGTGCAGGCCATCGAGCTGGATGATGAGCCGAACCTGCTGAGCTTCCTGGTGACCCGGGCCGCCCTGCACTAATCCGTCAGCTGAATGCTGCGCCAGCCCCTGCACTGAACAGCGCCGCCTGCATCGCCTGTGGCGGCTGGCCGAACGCCCGCAGAAATGCCTGGCGCATGCGCTCGCGATCACCGAACCCGGTCTCGCGGGCGACCACTTCCACCGGATGCCGGCTGGTCTCCATCATCGCCCGGGCGGCTTCCACCCGCAGGGACTCGATGGCTTTGGCCGGGGTTTGCCCGGTTTCCTCGCGGAACACCCGGCTGAACTGGCGCGGGCTGAGCCTGGCGACAGCCGCGAGGGCTTCGACGGAAAGGTCGTGGGTCAGGTTCTCCCGGGCGTAGGCCAGGGCCAGTTGCACGCGGTCAGATTTGGGGTCCAGTTCCAGCAGCGCTGAGAGTTGCGACTGCTCGCTGCCGCGCCGCTGGGCAATCACCAGCTTGCGCGCGATGCGCCGGGCGAGGTCGCTGCCCAGGTCGTTCTCGACCATGGCCAGTGCCAGGTCAACCCCGGCGCTCATCCCGGCGCCGGTCCAGATCTGGCCGTCGACCACAAACAGCTTGTCTTCCTCCAGCCGAATCTGCGGGTAACGCTTGCGAAAAGCCGGTGCGTGCAGCCAGTGGGTGGTTGCGCGCTTGCCCTCCAGCAACCCGGCCTCGGCCAGTACGAAGATGCCCATGCACAGCGAAGCAATCCGCCGCGACTGCTTCGAGGCCGCCTGGACCAGTTGCGGCAGGCTGGCGTCAGGCAGTTGGAACTCCAGGTAACCGCTGACGATCAATGTGTCATAGCCCTCGGGGCGGATCGGCGTGCTGTTCACCGAGAAGCCCTGGGACGTCATGATCGGGCCGCCATTCTCCGACACCAGGTGAAACTCATACGCCTGCTCGCCCCGCAGCAGATTCGCGCACTCGAACACCGAGCCCAGGCTAAGGCTGAGGGATTGAAAGTTCGGGTAAACCATCAGCGCAATGCTGTGCATCTCATTTCTCCAGGGGGCGCGGAGCGGAGATTGTCGGCGTGTACCGGGTAAACGGCAACCGGCTTGGCGCAATGTCCGGAATCCTTGCGGACATGACATTGTGCGGTATTGGCCCGGCTCCTAAGCTTCACTCCATTCCAACCCACATCACCCCGAGGCACTGGCACATGAAAGTATTGATGGTTTTGACTTCTCACGACCAGCTTGGCAACACCGGCCGCAAGACCGGGTTCTGGCTCGAAGAATTTGCTGCACCGTACTACGCGTTCAAGGACGCCGGGGCCGACGTGACCCTGGCCTCGCCGGCCGGTGGGCAACCGCCGCTGGACCCGGTCAGTGACCTGCCGGATTCGCAAACCGACCAGACTCGCCGCTTCGCCACCGACCCGGCGGCGCAACAGGCCCTGGCGACTACCGTGAAGCTGGAGTCGGTCAACGCCGGCGACTTCGACACCGTGTTCTACCCAGGCGGCCACGGCCCGCTGTGGGACCTGGCAGAGTCGAAAACCTCCATCGCCCTGATCGAAGCCTTCGAACGAGCCGGCAAGCCCATCGGCTTTGTCTGCCACGCCCCGGGCGCACTGCGTCACGTCAAGGCGGTCAACGGCGAGCCATTGGTCAAGGGCCGGCGCGTCACTGGCTTCTCCAACTCCGAAGAGGCGGCGGTTGGCCTGACCGACGTGGTGCCATTCCTGATCGAAGATGATTTCAAGGCACTGGGCGGCAAGTACGAAAAGGGTGCCGACTGGCAGTCCTTTGTGATTGAAGATGGCCTGCTGGTCACCGGGCAGAATCCTGCCAGTTCAAGCGACGTTGCCAAAGCGCTGTTGAAGCTCACCGCGTAACCCGCTAACCCCCCAAAAAAGCAAGTTGCTGGCGGCTCCCCTGACCGGGAACCGGCAGCTTCTGCTCGCCTGACATTTACCTCTGGAATTCCCCTCATGAGTAACCGCGCTTTAGGTACCCCGATCAAACTGGGGCACCACACCCTGAAAAACCGTATCGTCCTGCCGCCGCTCACGCGCCAGCGAAGCGCCCAGCCCGGCGACATCGCCACAGACTTGATGGCGGTCTATTACCGCCAGCGTGCCACGGCCGGCTTCATGGTCAGCGAGGGCACGCAGATCGAGCCCCGCGGCCAGGGTTATGCCTGGACCCCGGGCATCTACACCCCGGCGCAGATCGAGGGCTGGCGCACGGTGACCGATGCGGTGCATGCCGAAGGCGGGGTGATCTTCGCCCAGCTTTGGCACGTGGGCCGCGTGTCCCATCCGGACCTGCAACCCGACGGCGCAGCCCCGGTCGCGCCATCGGCGATCCAGCCACAGCAAGTCAAGGCGTTCATTGAAACCGGGCCGGGCGCCGGCGAGTTGGTACAGCCGCCACAGCCCCGCGCGTTGGCGACCGCTGAGGTCAAGGAACTGGTGGGGCTTTACGCCCAGGCTGCAAGAAATGCATTGGCCGCCGGGTTTGATGGCGTGGAAATTCATTCGGCCAACGGCTACCTGGTCAACCAGTTCATCTCGGCGCATTCCAACCAGCGCGACGATGAGTACGGCGGCTCGCTGCACAATCGCCTGCGGTTCCTGCGGGAAATCGTCGAGGCGGTGGCCGACGTGGTCGGCCCGGAACGCCTGGGTGTGCGTTTTGCGCCATTGTTCAGCGGCACCGATCAGGACCGGGTCTACATCGGGCTGGTTGAGGAAGACCCGCATCACACCTACATCGAGGCGATCAAAGTGCTCGAAGCCGCCGGCATTGCCTACGTGTCCATTGCCGAGGCCGACTGGGACAACGCCCCGGAGCTGCCCGAGTCGTTCCGCCGCGCGGTGCGCGACTCCTTCACCGGTCGCATCATCTACGCCGGCCGCTACACCGCAGAGCGCGGCGTGCGGCTGGTCGAGGCGGGGCTGGCAGACCTGATTGCGTTTGGTCGGCCATACATTGCCAACCCCGACTTGCCCCAGCGCCTTCTCAACGGTTGCCCACTGAACCCGTTGAATGCTGCCGGCCTGTATGGCGGCACGGAAGTGGGCTTCACCGATTACCCGGTGTACGCCGGGTAATTATTCGCTTACTCGATCGGGTACCTGCGAAACGCCGGATGCTGCTCGGCGAGTGCCGCGTGGCGCTGCAAGTGGGGAACGCGTCGGCCTTGACCACGTCCGCGATCTTGAGCTGGTTGAACGACCAGGCGACCGCCGCCGTCAGGCTCGCCTGGTTCAGTGGCGCCTCGCTGTCGCGCTCGGCCACCCGCGCTTCCAATAGGGAATAAGCCGCCAGCAGTTGCCCGGTCACGCGGTCGATCCACGGCTGATGCAGCTTTTCGGCGGGTCGCAGGTGATGCTCGTAAACGATTTGCACGGTTTTTCGCACGCGGCCAGCGCCAGGCCGATCACCTGCAGATCCTTGGCAAGCGCTGCTGCCTGTGAGGGCAACAGCTTGCTGCCGGCCGGTGCCAGGGCTTCCAGGTAGTCGAGGATCAGGCCCGAATCCATCAGCACCGTGCCGTCATCGAGCACCAGCGTCGGCGCCTTGACCACCGGGTTGAGCCTGGAAAACTCATCGAAGGTGCTGAACACCGACAGTGCCTGGTGTTCAAACGCGACACCGTACAGTTCCAGGGAAATGGCCACGCGGCGCACGTAGGGCGAGTCCAGCATACCGACCAGTTTCATGAAGCCTCCATTTACCGCAGTGTTAAATCCAGATGACTTTGTCGGGCGACTTACCCTCGTAATATCTATCTTTTTTATCATGAAAGGTTAGCCACGCTTACATGAATGTTTTCCCACCCTTGACCGCGTTGCGCAGTCTCGAAGCCACCTCCAGGCTTGGGAGTGTGACACTGGCCGCCACGGGAGCATTGGGCGAACAAGCAGCGGGCATTTTCCGAGGGGGTGTTCGCCCAGGTGGAGGCCTACCTGCGTGATGTGCCCGTGAAAACTGGACAGAATGATGGCTAATTACTAGCTTTATGGCCTAAGGCCGGCACTGAGACCTGCCTCTTACAAGGAACGTAAATACCATGGAAAGACCCATTGAAGTAAAGCGTGCCATTCAGTGCATGTTGCTTAGTTTTGCACTCGGGATTGTATCGATCCTGATGGACCTGCCCCGCCTGGAGATGCAAGGGCTCACCCTCGGGATGGCGTTTGTGGCGGCGTTGCTGGTATCGATTTTTCCGCTGATTGTTCTCTACAACGTTTACAAGGGCCGGGACTGGGCGCGAATCATTTTTACGATAATGATTGTGGCCGGATCCATATCGACCCTTTCAAGTATTCCTGATCAGATCGTGCGCTCACCGTTGATCGGCATGATCCTTAGCCTTCAGACACTTTTACAGTTTTTTGCCATGTGGCTGCTGTTTACCTGGCCGGGCAAAGGTTGGTTCATGAAGAACAAACTGCTGATTCATACGAGCGTGCGACGCGTCCAGCCGGGCGATTCACCGCCCGGCGAGGCGGACGCGTCGGGCGGTGTTGACGGCTTGGTGACTGAGGACCGCCGGTGAGGTTATAAACCGTTTTTCTCCCTGTTTCTCAATCCACCCGCAACACAATCTTGCCGATATGATCACCACCTTCCATCCGCGCATGGGCCTGCGCGGCGTCGGTGTAGGCGTACACCTTGTCGATCATCGGCAGGCAACGCCCGGCCGACAACACCGGCCACACGTGTTCGCGCAACTGCGCGGCAATCGCGGCTTTTTCTTCCCGGGTGCGGGAGCGCAACAGCGAGCCGGTGACGATTGCGCGTTTGCCGAGGATCGCCAGCAGGTCGATATCCTTGGCGCGGGCACCGCCCAGGAAGCCCAGCATCACCAGTCGACCTTCCATGGCCAGGGCGCTGATGTTGTCGTTCAGGTAGGAGCCACCCATGATGTCGAGGATCACGTCGACGCCCTTGCCCGCGGTTTTGTCAGCGATGACCTCGGCGAAATGCTGTTCACGGTAGTTGATCGGTGCGGCCCCCAGCTCACGGATGGCAGCGCATTTTTCTGCACTGCCGGCGGTGGCGAACGCTTCGATACCCAACTCGCGGCAGAGCATCAGCGCGGTGGTGCCGATGCCGCTGGTGCCGCCATGGATCAATACGCGCTGGCCTTTGTGCGCGCCGCCGATGCCAAACAGGTTGGCCCACACGGTGAAGAAGGTTTCCGGGATCGCTGCTGCCTGAATCCACTCCATGCCGGCGGGAATCGGCAAGGTCTGGCTGGCGGGCACTGCGCAGTACTGCGCATAACCGCCGCCATTGGTCAGGGCGCACACCTTGTCGCCCAATGCGTACTCGCTGACGCCTTCGCCCAGCGCCACCACCACACCGGCCACTTCCAGCCCGGGGATCGGGCTCATGCCGGGTTTCATCGGGTAGGTGCCGGCGCGTTGCAGGGCGTCCGGGCGATTGACGCCGGCGGCGTGTACGCGGATCAGCACTTCGCCGGGGCCGGCAACGGGCATGGGTTCCTGGCGAGGCTTCAGAACCTCGGGGCCGCCGGGGGTGGTGATTTCGATCAGGGTCATTTCGTGGGGCAAAGTCATTTGAGTGCACCTGTAACAATGAACGTATGGGTTGGGACCGCGCCCAGTGCCGGGCGGTTCAGCACGTTGGCGATCCTGAGGACTTTCTGTGGTGCCCAGCATATCCCTGAAAAGTGATGCAATAATGCTGCGATTACACGTCACGATGATGCATAAATGCATCACAGGGGGAAGCCATGAACTGGGATGACGCGCGGGTGTTCCTCGCGGTGTGCCGCGAGTCCACATTACGGGGGGCCGCGCGGGTGCTGGGTGTGGATCAGGCCACGGTCGGGCGGCGGGTCAACGCCCTGGAAAAGTCCTTGAACGCGACGTTGTTCCTGCGCACCTCCGAGGGCTATGCGCTGACGGCCGTGGGTGAAGCCGCCTTGCAATCGGTGGAGAACATGGAGCGCTCGGCGCTGGACCTGGAGCGTCAGGTGCTGGGCCTGGACGACCGCCTGACGGGCACCGTGCGGGTGACCACCACCGATTCCCTGGCCATCGACTTTTTGATCCCGGCCATCGCCCGGCTGCACGACGCGCACCCGGACGTGCGCGTGCAGATGGATGCTTCGACCCAGTTCCTTAACCTGGCCAAACGCGAAGCCGACATCGCTGTGCGCAACACCCGCCCCGACAACCCGGACCTGATCGCCCGGCGCATCGCGCGCTGGCCGGTGGGGTTGTTTGCATCGCAGGGCTATCTCGACCGCCACGGCGAGCCGGAACCGGGCAGCCTGTTCGAGGGCCACGACCTGGTGGTCTATCAGCCGCATCTGCACAGTCAAAAAGACCTGACCCTGGTTTCCGAACCGTTGGGGCGCGGGCGCATTGTCGCGGCCTTGAGTTCCAGCCTGCTGGTGCGCCGGTCCATTGCCGCCGGGCTCGGCATCGGTGAAATTCCGCTGATTTCCGGTGAGCGGGACGGGCTGGTACGTCTGTGGCCGGACCGCACGCGGCCGTTGCCCTACGATGTGTGGCTGGTGACCCATGCCGACTTGCGCCATACAGCACGGGTGCGGGTGGTGATCGACGAGATCGTCGCCGGGTTTGCCGGCATGGGCGAGTAAGGTGTCAGGTCAGCACATCGCTGCAATTTCCGTGGCGTCCGTGGCCGCACAATCGGCGCAGGTTCCGGCCTGAAAAGGCCGGTGTAAGTCACGGGCACAGGTCGCTTATGAACGCATCACAACGGGATGAACGGGCACGGGATTTCGGGCTGCTGTTTTTGCGGGTCAGCGGGGGATTGTTCCTGCTGTGGGTCCATGGCCTGCCCAAATTGCTGGACTATGGCGAACAGTTGAAGGTGATCGAGGATCCCTTTCACGTGGGGGCGAGCGTGACACTGTTGCTGGCGATCTTCGCTGAAGTATTTTGCCCACTGTTGATTATTGCCGGGGTGCTGGTGCGCCTGGCGTGCTTGCCGATTCTTGCCGTACTGCTGGTGGCGTTGCTGGTGGTGCATCCCGAGTGGTCGTTATTTGAGGGGCAGTTTGGCTGGCTGTTGTTGATCCTGTTTACCAGCATCCTGATCGCAGGGCCGGGGCGTCTGGTGCTCAGCCAGCGTGTTGGCTGAATAAAAAAAGGCCGGGCAAGCCCGGCCAAAATAAGGAGAGGAGGGTCCAGCTGCTTCAGCGGCTCAGGAATGCCAGCAGGTCTTCGTTCAACTGCTGGGTGTGAGTGGCCGCGAAGCCGTGTGGCGCATCCTTGTAAACCTTCAGCTCAGCGCCCTTGATCATCTCGGCAGCCACCTTGCCGGTGGTTTCGAACGGTACGATCTGGTCGCCATCGCCGTGGATGACCAGGGTCGGCACGTCGATCCTGGCCATGTCCGGGCGGAAGTCGGTTTCCGAGAACACGGTGACGCAATCCACGGTGGACTTGAGCGAGGCGAGCAGGGCGATCTGCAAGGTCTGGGTCAGCACGCCGTCGGAGACTTCCTGGCCCTTGTTGATGCCATAGAACGGGGTGTTGAAGTCCGAGATGAACTGCGCGCGGTCCTTCAGCAGGCCGACCTTGATGCCATCGAACACCGCCGTGGGAACGCCTTGCGGGTAGTCGGCTTTCTGGCCGAACAGTGGCGTCACTGCCCCCAGCAACACCAGGCCGGCCACGCGCGCGCTGCCATGGCGTGCAATATAGCGGGCGACGTCGCCACCGCCCATGGAGAAGCCCACCAGGGTCACGTCTTGCAGGTCCAGGTGGTTGATCAGTTCGGCAATATCGTCGGCGAAGGTGTCGTAGTCGTTACCGGTCCAGGGCTGGTCCGACCGGCCAAACCCGCGGCGGTCAAACGCGAGGGTGCGGTAGCCGCGGGTGCTCAGGTATTCCATCTGGTATTCCCACATGTCGGCGTCCAGCGGCCAGCCGTGGCTGAACAGCACGGGCTTACCGCTGCCCCAGTCCTTGAAGTAGATTTCGGTACCGTCTTTGGTGAGGAAGGTGCTCATGGAAACTCCTTGAGTGCGCGCCTGATCGGCATGCATGGGTGGGGATCAAAGACAAAGGCTGACTATTGCCGAAAAGCCCGGGGCGAGCTTGTACGGGTGTGCTTGGTTGGGTTTACCAACTGAACTTGAGTTCGACCCCCAGGTAATTGCTGTCATGCCCGCCCGCATCCCGCAGCGTCTGGCCGACCGCGTAGTGCACGGCCTCGACGGCGCCGGTGAGGTTGGGGGTAAACCCATAGTCGGTGCGGACTTGCGCATAGGCGCCGGTCCAGCGCTCACCCTGGCCTGCGGTTCCCGCGACCGGCAGGTTTGGCTGAGTGTAGACCGCGTCCGCGGTGGTTTGCCGCCAGAGCAGGCCGACGGCAGTCTGCACGCTCAGCTTGGGGATGGGCTTGACGGTGATCGACGGTTTGACGTGAATCAGGTTGCTGTAGCCCGTATATCCCGCCAGGGAAAAGTAGTAACCATTGGGAAACAGCGGGTTGAACGTGCCGACTGTGCCGTCCCCGGCGTGGCGATCGCCCGAGGCAATATCCATTTGCAGCCCCAGGCGCGGTGCCCAGGCCAGGTTGTCGAAGGTATAGCCCACGCGGCTGCCGCCGCCCCAGGCGCGAATATCCTTGTGGCCCACCGAGCCCCCTTGCAGCATGGCTTCAATGTCCCAGTCGAAGCCCAGGGCCGCGCCGCCCAGCCGGGCGTCGAACAGCTGGCGTTTCTCATCGCCGTCGCCGTCCAGGTAGTGGGCGTCGCTGCGTTCATACACCCCGTAATAGGCTGACAGCTCATTCTTGCCACCCACCAGTCGCTCGACCCGCAGCATGTGAAACTGCGCGTCAGCGTTGGATTTATCGTCGAAGTGCCGCTCATCCTGGTATTGCACCGGGTGGCTGGCGATCCCGATAAAACGCCAGTTCGAGGTTTCCCAGTCGGCCCACAGCGCATCAAAGGACTGGCGAACATTCGGCCCGTCCCGTGACGAGATGAAGCGCTGCAAGTCGAAGGCAAAGTCCTGCCGGCCGATGCGTCCCTTGAACGTGCCGGCACGGAAGGTGTTGATGTACTCGGCAAAGGCCAGGCGCAGGTCGACACGGTTCTGGTCGGCGCCACCGATTGAGGTTTTGTCATAGGCCCGCGCGTCCTCCAGTTGGGTGAATACCCGCCAGTTTTCGTTCAGGTGCAGGTCGGCATGCACCTGGAACCGCTGGATCAGGTACCGGTCGCGGGCCACGTTCTTCACACCGAAACCGCCGGCGTCGTTCATCTCGAAGCGCTCCCGCAAGGTCGCACCCAGGGACAGGTAAGTGAACGGGTTCGCATCGGACAGCGAGATGTACTTGAGGTTATCCAGCGGCTGCGTACGCAGCGCCGGGTCTTTGAGCACCGACCAGTCTTCCTGCCAGCGGTTGGCTTTGATCGCCGGGCGCGTCGGTTGATCGTCGGCGTGGACGCCGGCGGCCAGCAGCGGCCACAGCACCGCGAGGCCCCAGCCTGTGCCGCGGATCATTTTGCCCCGCTGAGCTGGTGGATCTCCGCGACGTAACCGCCCGGGAATTCCACCAGCGCGCTGCGCCGGCCCTTACTGTCAAACGCCGGGACCAGCACCTTGGCACCGGAGCCAGTGGCTTTGCCCAGGGTGACGGTCAGGTCGGCCACCTGGTAGCCGGTGGTTTCATGGCCGAAGGGGTAGGGCAGTTGGCCGTTGGTGACCAGCACTGCCATGCGTCCGAACGGCGACTCGATGTCGACACGGCGGTAGTTGCCACTGGCTTGCCCGATATCCACGGCGGGAGCGTGCTTGTCATCCGCCAGGACCTTGCCGTGGGAAAATCCGAGGAACGCCTTGATAAAGGTGTCGGCGCGATCACCCGAGACATATACCCGGTTTTCCGGAACCGTCTGGAACGCCGCATAGTCCGGCGTTTTGGTGTGCCAATAGAGCTGCATATTCACGCCCCCCGGCCATTGAATCACCGCATCACGGCCGATAGGGTCGGGAAAATCACTGACGATCACTGCCGCGCCGTTTTCCCGGGCGGCCTTCAGGGCAACGTCCATGTCCTTGACCAGGTAGCCGTTACGCTCCTGACCGAATGGATGCGGGACAGGCGTGGTGAAGCCGAACAATGACACGGTGCCCGCCGGCGTCTGCAGCAGTTGCGAGGTAGTACTGCTGGGCACTGGCAGTACATTCACCACCACCTGGGGCGTGCTTTTTCCGCCGAAGGTGGCGAGAAAACTCTGGGCAAAGCGGTCCACGTCGGCCGGGGCGACATAGACGTGGCTGGTGTCGTATTGCGGCGCCACGGCCACATTCGGGGTTGCGGCAAACGCATTGCCCGTCATCTGTGCGGCCAACAGCGTCAAGGCCAGGGATATCGTCGTCACTTTCTTGCACATGCCCACTCTCCAGCACTTTTCAGCGTGATCGAAAAGTCGCCAGCTTAGGGGCCTGTCTGTCGGGCGGATTGTATGGACGTGCTCGGTTGAACGGTTCAGCGTCTATGCGGGTCCACTGATTTCAACGTCTGAACACACAGGTGAACGAAATGGCCAAGACTTACAGCTACGCCGCTCGTGACTCCAAGGATTCACTTAAACCCTTCACATTCGAACGTCGCGCCCCCGGGGCCGATGACGTGCAGATGGACATTCTCTACTGCGGCGTCTGCCACTCGGACCTGCACACCGTACGCAACGAATGGAACAACACCCTGTACCCCTCGGTGCCGGGCCATGAAATCGTTGGCCGGGTGACCGCAGTGGGCGCCAACGTGAGCAAATTCAAGGTAGGCGACCTGGCCGGTGTCGGCTGCATGGTCGATAGCTGCCAGCAGTGCGAATCTTGCGCCGAGGGCGAGGAGCAATACTGCGAAAACGGTTTCACCGGCACCTACAACGGCCCGGCGTTTGGCGGCGAAAACACCTTCGGCGGCTACTCCGACAATATTGTGGTCAAGGAGAAGTTCGTCCTGCGCATCTCCCATGACGAGAGCAACCTCGCGGCAGTCGCGCCCTTGCTGTGCGCCGGCATCACCACCTATTCGCCGCTGCATCACTGGAACGTCGGGCCGGGCAAGCGCGTCGGTGTCGTCGGCCTGGGTGGCCTGGGGCATATGGCGGTGAAAATCGCCCACGCCATGGGCGCCTACGTGGTGCTGTTCACCACCTCGCCGAACAAGCGCGAAGACGGCCTGCGCCTGGGCGCCGATGAAGTGGTGGTGTCGAAGAACCCGGATGAAATGGCCAAGGTCGCCAACTCCCTGGACTTCATCCTCAACACCGTGGCCGCGTCCCACAACCTGGATGCGTTCCTCAACCTGCTCAAGCGCGACGGCACCATGACCCTGGTGGGTGCACCGGACAGCCCGCACCCGTCACCGACGGTATTCAACCTGATCTTCAAGCGCCGCAGCCTGGCCGGGTCGTTGATCGGTGGCATCCAGGAAACCCAGGACATGCTGGATTTCTGCGCCAGGCACGGGATTGTCTCGGACATCGAAATGATCGACATCCAGAACATCAATGAAGCCTATGAGCGGATGCTCAAGGGCGATGTGAAGTATCGGTTCGTGATCGACATCGACAGCCTGAAGAAAGAAAAAAACGCGGCCTGAGGCACGCTCGATAAGTTGCAGCAGATCCAGTGTGGGAGCTGGCAAGCCAGCTCCCACATTTTTGTATGCATTGATCAGGCCGACAGGTGCTCATACAAAATCGTCGCACCCACCAGCATCAGCACCACGCCGCCGACCATCTCGGCGCGCTTGCCCACCACCGTGCCCAGCACCCGGCCGAGCATCATGCCGAGGGTCACCATGGTCATCGTCGCCAGACCGATAGCCGCGGCGGCCACCAGGATATTCACGTCGACAAACGCCAGGCCCACGCCCACGGCCAGGGCATCAATGCTGGTGGCAAACGCCGTAACGGCAAGGATCATGAAGGAGTGCTGGCTCGGTTTCTCTTCCTCTGGATCATCGGCCTTCAAACCGTTGTAGATCATGTGCAGGCCCAGGCCGACCAGCAGGGTGAAGGCGATCCAGTGGTCCCAGTTTTGCACCCAGCGGGTGGCGGCCTGGCCGATGGCCCAGCCGATAATCGGGGTAATGGCTTCAATCACACCAAAGATCAGGCCGGCCCGCAGGGCTTCGGTCAAGCGTGGTTTGTGCAGGCTGGAGCCTTTGCCGATGGCCGCCGCAAAGGCGTCCGTGGACATGGCAAGGGCGAGAAGGATCAGGGAAATGGGGTTCACGGCAAGATTTCCAGTCGGGCTATATGAGTCAACGACACAACCACACGCCCGACTTCAGGCATGGATGTGTCGCTGGTCTCACCAACCAAAATGGTGTTCGCACCACGGCATGTTGCCGAGAATGTTGATACGAACGCTTCGAGAATCCGAAGCAGGCTACTCCCCAACGAGGTGGCGGATCATAGCCCTGGCCATATGAAAATTTTGTTAACGGGTGATCACGGGTGCTCCAGATGGCACCGCACCTGCTGGCTCATGCCCCCCGTCAACCGCTGCGGCCGCTCACACCCTTTGGTGCGCCTCGGGCAGCGGTCGAGAAAGAAACACCCGGCCGGCAATACGCGGTTCCCCGGCAGCTCCGTCGGCGCGCTGACGTAAGCATCATCCAGCGCCACCCCAAGCTTGGGCACCGCCTCCAATAGCAATTGGGTATACGGGTGCTTCGGCTGCTCCAGTACCTGCTCGGCACACCCCAGTTCCACAATCTGCCCCAGGTACATCACCGCCACCCGGTCGGCCATGTGCCGCACCACCGAAACGTTGTGAGAGATCAGGATGTAGGTCAGCCCCAGCCGGCGCTGCAGCTCGGCCAGCAGGTTGAGGATTTGCGCCTGCACCGAGATGTCCAGCGCCGAGGTGGGTTCGTCCAGCACCAGGATGCTCGGGTTGGAGGCGAGCGCGCGGGCGATGGCGATGCGTTGCCGTTGGCCACCGGAGAACTGGTGCGGGTAGCGGTCCAGGTATTCGGCGCGGATGCCCACTTGGGCGGCGACTCTGGCGGCGATGGTGCGCATTTCGCTCTTGGGCGTGTCACCGAGGGCGAACAGCGGTTCGGTGATGATTTTCCAGATGGGCAGGCGCGGGTCGAGGGACGATTGCGGGTCCTGGAACACAATCTGCACGTGGCGGTGACGTTCCCGGGCGCTTTCGTAGACCCAGTCGACTTCGCCGTCGCTGGGCTTGACCAGGCCCATCAGCAGTTGGGCGAGGGTGCTTTTGCCGCAGCCGGATTCGCCGACAATGCCCAGGGTTTCCCCACGGCGCACTTGCAGGTCGATGCCATTGAGGGCGTGGGCGTAACCGCGCGGGCGGCCCAGCCAGTCGGTTTTTACCGGGAACTTGACCCGTACATCTCGCAGGGCCAGCAGTGAATCCTGGGACACTGTCATTGCACCGACTCCCCGGCAGTCAGCCAGCACGCGCTTTTGCGGGTACCGACAGGGTTGATCAGATCCAGGCGCGGGCGCTCGATGCATTGGCTCATGGCCTGTGGGCAGCGTTCGCGGAAGGTGCAGCCTGAGGGCAGGGCGGCGAGGTTGGGCACCTGGCCGGGGATGGTCAGCAGGTCGTCACCGGGTTTCACCTGTTCCGGCAAACCGCTGAGCAGGCCCTGGGTGTAGGGGTGGCGCGGGTCGCTCATGACCTGGGCGGTGGGGCCTTCTTCCACCACGGCGCCGGTGTACATCACGTACACCCGGTCGCAGAACTGCGAGACCACGGCCATGTCGTGGGTGATCAGCAAAATCGCGGTGCCGCGTTCCCGGGCTTTTTCCCGCAGCAGCAACAGCACCTGGCGTTGCACGGTGACGTCGAGGGCAGTGGTGGGTTCGTCGGCGATCAGCAACTGCGGGTCGCAGGAAAACGCCAGGGCGATCATCACCCGCTGGCGCATGCCGCCGGAGAGTTCGAAGGGGTAGCTGTCGAGCACCTGTTCGGGGTCGGCGATGTGCATGTCCCGCAGCAGGGCGATGGCCTTGGCGCGGGCGTCGGCCTTGCTCAGGCGCTGGTGGTGGATGATCACGTCGAGCATCTGCCGGCCGATGCGCCGGGTCGGATTCAACGCGGTCATCGGCTCCTGGAAGATCATCGCCGCGTCACGCCCGCGAATCTGCAACAGCTCTTTCTCGCTGGCAGCCAGCATGTCGCGGCCCAGCATCTGCAGGCTGCCGGCGGTGATGCGGTAACTGCGCTCCGGCAGCAGGCGCAGGCTGAGCATCGCGGTCACGGATTTGCCGGAGCCGGACTCACCCACCACGCCGACGACTTCGCCGGGGTTGACGTGCAAGGACACGCCGTTGAGCGCCTGCACATTGTTACGGTAAGCCGGAAATTCCAGGCTCAGGTTGTCGATGGCAAGGACTGCCGAACTGGACATGGTCATTTCCCCTGTTGCCGTGGGTCGAGCAGGTCACGAACACCGTCACCCAGCAGGTTGAAACCGGTCGCGGTGATCAGGATCGCCAGCCCCGGAAAGGTCGAGTACCACCAGTTGTCGAGGATGAAATTGCGCCCGGTGGCAACCATCGCCCCCCATTCGGCGGTGGGCTGTTGCGCACCGAGGCCGATGAAGCCCAGGGCCGAGGCCATCAGGATCGCGCTGCCGATGTCCAGGCTCAGTTGCACCAGCAACGGTGGCATCGCATTGCGGCCCACGTGCCACGACACGATGTGCCAGCGCCCGGCGCCGAAGGTCTGGGACGCCTTGACGTAGCCCATCTGCCGAATGCTCAGGGCCTGGCCGCGGGCGAGGCGCACGTAGAACGGAATACGCACCACGGTGATCGCCAGCATCGCGTTGAACAGGCTTGGGCCCAGTGCCGCGGCCAGGGCCATGATCAGCACCAGGGACGGCACCGACAGCATGATGTCCATCAGGCGCATGATCAGGCTGTCGAAACGCCCGCCGATAATCCCCGACAGGCAGCCCAACAGGCCACCCACCAGGCAGGATGAAAACGCCACGAACAGGCCGACGCCCACCGACTGGCGGCTGCCGTACAGCACCCGGCTGAACAGGTCGCGGCCGACTTCATCGGTGCCAAACCAGTGTTCAGCCGACGGCTCGGCGAGACGTTGGGCCAGGTTCAGGGCGTTGGGGTCATGGCTGGCCAGCCAGGGGGCGAACGCCATGCAGATCAGCACGATCAGGGTGATGGTCAGGCCGGCAATGGTCAGCGGGCTGCGGCGTATTTGATACCCCAGGTATTCCAGTCGCGCGCGCCAGGTGGGGCGCTGCTCCAGGGGCACCGGTACGGGCATGGTCACGGGAGCGGTCATCTCAATTCACCTCGCCGATGCGCGGGTCGACCACGCGGTAGAGCAGGTCGATCAGCATGTTGAGCAGTACATAAATAAACGACACCAGGATCGCGAAGCCCATCACTGCCGGGAAGTCCAGGGACTGGATCGACTTGACCACATAGGCGCCCATGCCCGGCCAGGCGAACACGGTTTCGGTGAGCACCGCGCCGTAGAGCAGGTCGCCGAGGGTCAGGCCGAGTACGGTGATCGACGGGATCAGCGCGTTGGGCAAGGCGTGGCGCAGGATGACGGCCCAGCGCGACAAACCATAGGCGCGGGCGGTGCGGATGTAGTCTTCGCCCAACTGGTCGAGCATCGCCGAGCGGATCTGCCGGGCGACCACGCCGAGGTTGACGAAACCCAGGGTCACGGCGGGCAGGATCAGGTGCTCCAGCGCATTCAGGAACAGCGGGATATCGCCGGCCAGCAGCGAGTCGATCAGGTAGAAACCGGTCATCGTGCGCGGAGGTTCGAGGCCTTCGTCCAGCCGACCGCTGCCGGGCAGCCAGCCGAGTTGGCCGTAGAACAACACGATCAAACCCAGGCCGAGCCAGAAGGCCGGGGTGGAAATGCCGGTGACCGCCAGCGTTCGGGCGATCTGGTCGATGGCGCGGTTGTGATACACCGCTGACAGCACGCCCAGCGGCACGCCCACCAGCACCGAGAGCAGCAGGGCGGCCACTGCCAGTTCGAGGGTCGCGGGGAAGAAGGCTTTCAGGTCTTCCAGCACCGGGCGGCTGGTGCGGATCGAGGTGCCGAGGTCGCCGTGGAGCAGGTCGCTCATGTAGCGGCCATATTGCTGATACAGCGGCAGGTCGAGGCCGAGTTGATGGCGGATGTTCTCGACAATGGCGTCGCTGGCCCGGTCGCCGGCAATCAGGCGCGCCGGGTCACCCGGGATCAGGTGGGAGATGCAGAAAGTAATCAGCGAAACGCCGACGACGACCAAAATCAGGCCGAACAGGCGTTTGCGCAACATATTCAGGAAGGCCATGGGTACCTCATTGTGGCGAGGGGGCTTGTCCCCCGTTGGGCTGCGAAGCAGCCCCCAGCAAGATCAGTGCATTTTCCCGGCCAATAACCCGGTGGCGAACTTAGGGCTGCTGCGCAGCCCAACGGGGGACAAGCCCCCTCGCCACAACAGCGGTCGTACCACAGGGTGTATTGGCGCCGGAGCGGTATTTACTTGCTGATCTCAGCCACGTTAAACACCTGCTCCAGCATCGGATGGAACACATAACCCTTCACCGAATCACGCATCGGCAGGGTGTAGTTCTTCTGGTACAGGTAGGCGTACACGCTGTCCTTGAGCACGATCTTCTGTGCTTCCTGGTACAACTCGGTGCGTTTGGCCGTGTCGTTGTTGGCCGCTGCATCGCGGATCAGCTTGTCCACCACCGGGTTGCTGTAGAACGAACGGTTGCCCGGCAGCCCTTGCAGGGAAGAGTCGAACCAGAAGTTCATGTACATGTAGGGGTCGGAGAAGTCCGGTGCCCACGAGCCGATCGACACGTCGAAGTCACCCTTGCCCAGGCGCTCGCGCATGGTGGCGTTGGCCAGTTTTTCCATCTTCAGGTTGATCCCCAGCGGCGCCAGGCTGGCTTGCAGGGTCAGGCCGATGGATTCCCAGTCAGGGTCCTTGTCGGAGTACATGTAGTTCAGGTTGGTGATTTTTTGCGGGAGTTTCTTCAGGTTGGCACCGGCACCGTCCAGGTCTTGTTTCATCATTGGCAGGCTCGGGTCGTTGGCCCACATGCCGGCGGGAATCGGCCCGTTCATCAGCTTGGCCTGGCCCTTGAGGATGCCGTCGACGATGCCTTTGTAGTCCACCGCATCAACGATCGCCTGGCGGGCGTTCTGGTTGTTCAGCGGGGCTTTCTGGTTGTTCAGGTACAGGTAGGTCACCCGCAGTGACGGGAATTCCTTGATCACCACGTCTTTCTTTTTGGCCAGGTTGGTCAGTTGGTCCTGGGGCATGTCTTCGGCGATGTCCAGGTCACCGCGTTCCAGTTGCAGGCGGCGCACCGAGGCTTCGCTGATGATCTTGATCACCACCTTGTTCAGCGCGGGCTTGGTGCCGGCGTAATAGGTGTTGGGCTCCAGGGTCAGGCTCTGGCCCTTCTGCCAGTTGGTCAGGCGAAACGCACCGGAGCCGGCGGTGTGGGTGGAAAGGTAGGCGTTGACGTCACCCTGTTTCACCACGTCCGGGTTGATGATGCCGGCGCCGTTGTGGGCGAGGGTGTAGAGGAAGGGCGCATAGGGTTTGGTCAGGGTGAAACGCACGGTCAGTGGGTCGACCACCGTGACCTTCATGTCATCCGGGAACGCGCCGGACGGGCCTTGCTTGAGCTGCATCACGCGGTCGAAGGAGAACTTCACCGCATTGGCATCAACGTCGGCGCCGTCATCGAACTTGTTGCCGGGCTTGAGCTTGAAGTCCCACACCAGGCCGTCGGCGGAGGTGGTCCAGCTGTCGGCGAGGTCGCCCTTGACCTCGGTGCTGCCCTTGCCGTTTTCGACTTTGTAGGCCACCAGTTTCTGGTACGCCGGGTATGTCACCGCCCAATCGTTGTTGTCGATGGTCACGGCCGGGTCGAGGGTTTGCGGGTCGGCGGCCTTGCCGATCATCAGGGTGTCTTTGGGGGCGGCGGCACTTGCCGATTGCCACGCGCCCAGGCTCAGGGCGGCGCACAGCAGGGAGAGTGCGAGGGTCTTGCGGTTGCTTGGGGTCATGCCGGTTTCCTTGATTATTTAGAGGAAAAAGCGGGTTGGTTTTTTTTTATGAAATCTATAACCGGGCAGTTGGAGCTAAAGGGTGCAGCTAATTATTGTGATGGTACGTTCCCTGGGGTCAGTGCGACTCCTCAATTAATGGGAAAAGTTCGGCATCCGGCAATTCGTAATGCCACCACTCGGTAGCAATCGCCTTGAAGCCGGCACCGAGCATGATCCCCAACAGCAGCAGGCGATTGCGCTGCACCTGTGGGGGCAGGTCGGGGTAGAACTGGTGGGACTTGGGTTCCATGGCATCGAATGCCGTGCCCATGTCCAGCGGGCTACCGTGTTCATCAAGCAGCGTCAGGTCGACGGCCACGCCACGGGTGTGGTGCGAACCCAGGCGCGGGTCGCGCACGTAGTCCGGGTTGGGCAGGGCTTGCCACAGCAGTTGCTGGGCGTAGGCGGGGCGATAGGCGTCGTAGATCAGCAAGGTCATGCCGGCCTGGCGTGCCAGTTGGCTGGCCTTGCGCAGGCAGGCGGCCGCTTCGGTGTGCAGCAGGCAACGGGCGTTGCGGTAGATCACGGTGCCTGCCAGGTTGTCGGCACTGGCGTAGATCAGGTCGACCTGTACCGGGTACTCCGGTGGGGCGATTTCTACCAATGGGCTGGTATTCACTCAAGCATTTCCTTTCAAGGGTCAGGATTCGAACTGGCCGAAGGCCTGTTGCAGGGCGCGGTTTTTTGCCAGGCGGGCATCCAGGCGCTCGCCGTATCGGTCGGCGACGGCAGACACCATCAGGTTGAACAGGCACGTCAGCGGCGCCATGGAGTCCCAGAACTGGCCGACGTCGGTTTTCAGTTGCAGCAGGTCCAGGTCGTAGTCCCGGGCCCAGGGGCATTGCAAGTCGGTGATCAGCGCCAGGGGCAGGCCATGGGCATTCGCGGTCTCGCAGAACGTGGGCGTGATGCTGGAATAGGCGCGAAAATCGGCGGTAATGGCGTAGGGTTTTTCAAAGCCGGAGTTCAGGGTCTCGGCGTAGATCCCCGACAGGCCGTCGACGTAATAGACCTTGGGCCGAATGTATTCCAAGTGGCTGTGGAACGCATTGAGGATGCCCCGGGTGGACTGGATACCGAGGATGAACACCGCGTCGGCGTCCACGATGTGCTGCACGATGTCGGCAAACGCCTGGCTGCGGGCCAGGCCGTAGACGTGCTGGATGGCCTCGATCTCGCGGTTGAGCGAGCGGTCGAGGGCATCTTCCTGGTCGTTCTCCTGGCGAAAGGCGCCGAGGCGGTCGGTGATCAGCCAGGACGCTTGCGGGTCGCCACGCAGGCCTTGTTTCACATCATCGAGGTTGCGATAGCCCAGGGTGCGCAGAAAACGGCCCACCGAAATCCCGGTGGTGCCGGCTTGCTGGGCGATGCTGTCGGCGGTTTCGAACGGTAGTTGCTGCAGGTTGCCCAGCAGGTAGGTAGCGATGCGCTTGCCGGTGGGGGTCAGCGTCGGGAACTGCTGTTCCAGCGTGCGCTGGAAGCTGTTTTTATCCATGACACTCTCGCGGCTACCGGTCATTGATGTTACTCGAATGTCGTGTTTTTAATTTCTGTTAGAAACATAACATCGGCTGTCGCGATAACACAATGGCTTTTTTTCGAGTGGGTACACAGGGGGGACAAGCGGCGATCAAGGCCGCTGGGGTTTCACCGAAGTACCAAAGGTATTGCCCATGCGCACGCTGGTCGCCGCCGGTGTGGAAAGCCCGATCTGGTTCGGCTTGCGCTTTTCGATGGGCACTTGTTGCGCCTCCTGGTTCTTCTGCGTCGCCTTGGCGGCGTCCGGGTTGTTGCCCATCTGCTGGCTCAGGCAGCCGTAGTCCGGCGCCTTGTAGCCATCCACATTGACCTCGGCGCAGCCACCGGGCTTGCCTTCGGCGTGGGCCGCCAACGGCAGGGCTGCACACAGCAACAGGCTGGCGAGGGTTGGGAACAGGTTCATCGGTGCCTCCTGGCGGGCCCTGGGAAATGGGCCGGTATGGCGCAAAAGTGTAGTGCAGCGGGCTGCCCGTCACCGTGATGTTTTTTTTGCTGGCACCGTAACATCAGGTTCATAAACTGGCCTCAGGATGACGGTTTTGTAGGCTATGTCGGACGTGTTGCGATGCTGAGCAGGAGCGCTTGGAGGCACGCGGGCTGCTGCCTGGCCCTGCTATGGGGGCTGGTGTCGAGCGTGCGGGCCGACGTGATCCTGGACCTGCCTGCGCAGACGCTGGACAGCGCCCTCCAAGCGTTCAGCCATGCCACCGGCATGGCGGTGCTGGTGGATCGCGAACTGACCCGGGGCCGGCGTTCCATCGGCGTGCATGGCCGCTACAGCGCGCAGCAAGCCCTGAGCCTGCTGCTGACAGGGAGTGGCTTGATGGCGCGATATGCCCGCAGTGATGCGTTCACCCTGCAAGTCCCCGAGGTCAGCCAGCCGGCAGCGACCCGAGGACGGAAGGCGGCGAACGCGGCTCGGATCAACAACAGCTACGCCACGGCCTTGCAGCAGGCGATCGAGCGCAGTTTGTGCCGGTCGCCGCTGACCCGTCCCGGCAGTTTCCGGGCGCTGGTGCAGGTGTGGGTCAACGGTGACGGGGTGATCGAACACAGCCGCCTGGTCAGCTCCACCGGTGACCTGCAGCGTGACGAAGCGCTGGTCCTGGGCCTCGGTTCCACCCGGGTCGAACGGCCGGCGCCGAGTTCACTGCGCTTGCCGGTGACCTTACTTTTGATGCCCGACTCAACAGGAACACGCATGGAATGCACAGCAGGGGAAGGAGTTTCCGGGGCATGAAAGACACCGGCCACAGCACGATGGTCAGCCTGTTCCTGGCGTCCTACGAGGACTTCAAGGTACGCCTGCGCAAGCGCCTCGGATCAGAAGACCTGGCCAACGACGTGCTGCACGAAACCTACCTGCGGGTCGACCGCATGGACGTGCCGCCGAACCTGGCGCAACCCAATGCGTACCTGTACCGCATGGCCTTGAACATCGCCGCCGACCGTCGCCAGGCAGATGCCCGGCTGCTGACCGGCAGCGAAGTCGAAGAACTGTTGCAGACGGTGGATGAAGCCCAGGACCCGTCGCGGGTGGTGGGCGGCCAGCGCGAAATCCAGTCCCTGCTCAAAGCCCTCTACGAACTGCCGGCGCGGCGGCGCCAGATCCTCATCGCCGCGCGCCTGGAAGAGGCGCCGCACCTGGAAATCTCCAAGCGTTTCGGGATTTCCACGCGCATGGTTGAAAAGGAAATCAAGGCCGGGTTGGGGCATTGCGCACAGCGCCTTGAAAGAAAAGTGATCCAGCGGTTCGGTCCCGGGGCCGGAAAACCGTCTTAGTGATTGAGTCCCTGAAAAATCCGTGAGTACCTGCGCGCTTGAACATTTTTAACCTCTCCACTGCCCGGGATACGCCAGACAGCCCCCTGCACAACGAAGCGCGTGACTGGCTGGTGCTGCTGACCTCGGGTCGGGCCACCGTCGCCGATGCGAAGGCCTTGCGCCTGTGGTGCGCCCAGAGCCCGGAACATGCCCGGGCGTTCGAGCAGGCCAAGGTGGTGTGGCAGCACTTGGCACCGGCCGCCGAGCAGTTTTCCCGCTCACGGCATTTTGGGCGCCGCGCGTTTTTGGGCGGCGCGATTGCGGCGTCGGCGGCGGTGTTTATGGTGCGGTTTACCGTGCCGGGTGGGTTTGCCGGGTTGACGGCGGATTACCGCACGGAGGTCGGTGAGCAGCGGCGGGTGGAGTTGAATGACGGTGTTCGGCTGGAGCTCAATACCCAGACGCGGATCAGTCGGCGTGATGACGGGATTGAGTTGTTGGAGGGGAGGTTGAGGTGCTGGCCAATGTGGCGATGCCGCTTCGGGTTCAGGCGGGTGGTGGGTGGTTGAGTACGGCGCAGGCGCGGTTCAATGTGCGTAATACGGATCACAGTGTGTGTGTGACGTGCATTGACGGCGCGGTGGCGGTGGCGGTGGGTGGGCGTACGGTTCGGCTTGAAAGCGGGCGGCAGGTGACGTATGACGCTGGCGGTGTGGGTGAGCCGGTAGCGGTGGATGCGCAGGCGGTGGTGGCCTGGCGGGAGCAGGTGTTGGTGTTTGATAACGCGACCCTGGCGACGGTGGTGGATGAGATTAATCGCTATCGGCCGGGGATGTTGTTGTTGATGAATGCTGAGCTGGGCAAGCGGCGGGTGCAGGCGCGGTTTAGTTTGCATCAACTGGCGGGGGTGGCGTTGTTGATTCGCGATGCTTATGGGGCCAAGTGTACGGAGTTGCCTGGCGGTGTCGTTTTGTTGAGTTAGATGGGTGTGCATATCCGTTATTTGGGTAACGGCTGCCTATGGTTTCGCTCTTACAGCGACTCACTTTGGAAAAGCCCCAAAGTAAGCAAAGGGCTCTGCCCCGCCTGTCGGCACCTCGCCTAGGCTCGGTGTTCCCTCACTCCGGCGATGCTCCGCGGGCCGCCGCGATGGGCCATCCTTGGCCCAGCGCGGCTAAACCGGCGTCCTGCCGGTTTACCCGCTCCGCACCACCTGCGTTCGGCCTCGGGCTTATTGGGGCAGTCAGAGCCAGATCAAGATCAAAAGCAAGAGCACAGCGGCCTACAGGCCGGCTTGAGTGGTAGAAGCCAGATCAAAAGCCAGAGCGAAAGCAGAGCTGCTTTTCTGTAGGAGCCGGCTTGCCGGCGATGGCATCACCTCGGTGTGCCTGATGTACCGAGTTGTCTGCATCGCAGGCAAGCCAGCTCCCACATTTGACCGTGCCCGCTGTAGATTTTGATCTTGATGTTGCCTTTGCTTCACACCACTCAAGCCGGCCTGTAGGCCGCTGTGTTCTTGATCTGCTTTTGATCTTGATCTTAGGCGCCCCGTTAAACCACGCTGGCCGAACGCAGGTAGTACGGAGCGGGTAAACCGGCAGGACGCCGGTTTAGCCGCGACGGGGCAGGGACGCCCCGTCGCGGCGGCCCGCGCAGTAGTACCGGAGAGAGGGCACACCGAGCCCAAGCGAGGTGCCGAGTGGTGGGGCAAGAGCCTTTTGGTTACTTTTGGGCTCCTTTCAAAAGTGACCCGCTGTAAGAGCGGAACCCATCGAAGCCATCACCCAAATAACGGATATGTACACCACCCAGAAAAGCCCTACCGCAAGGGCCCCAAAACCTGCCGATACCGCTCCACCCCCTGGCCCGTCTCCCGCACCAAAACCACCTCGATCCCCTGCGGATCCTCCTGCCGATTCCCGCTCAATTGCCGCCACCCCTTATCCCAAACGCGGACCTGCAAATCCCTGACCTGCCCAAGCACCGCCACCGCATCCCGGGGCGCAGGCAGCGGATACCGATCCCGCGCCGGTGCCGCCGCCCGGTACAGCGTGTCGCCCTTGAGCCACCACCGCACCCGCTGCAACCCGTCCCCGGGAATCGGAGCACTGCGGATCACCTCCAGCCGAAACCCCTTGCTGTCCGAACTCCTCACCGATACCGCCGCCAACGCCCCAGGCCTGGGCGCCTCGTCGAAAATCGGCGGCCCCAACTCAACCCCCGCGCGCAAGCTCACATCCAGCTGCATCTGGTTCAACGCCCGTAACAGCCCCTCAACCTGCTCGCTGCTGGCCTGCAAATGCTGATCAGCCCGGGTCACGCTGTCCAGCCCGCGCCAGGCAATCACGCTGACCACCGCCATCAACATGATCGCCACCATCACCTCGATCAGCGTAAAACCCTTTTGATCATTCATGCGCCACCACCCGCAACAACCCTGCCGCATCCCGTTGCACACTCAGGCTGTGCTGCCCATCCGACAGCACCACCCGTACCGGCGGGCTCACCCATTCGGCATCCAGCACCAGGGTTTTCCCCGGCTCGATGCGCACCTGCATCGGCGTGTTGTCCCAGGCCCGTGGACGCAGTTGCTGATCACCGCTGAAGTTCTCCAGTCCCAGACCGTCATCCGTAACGCGGCTGAAGCGAAACCCCTTGGCATCGGCCTTCCAGGTAATCGCCCGACCATCGGCACGTGCCTCGGCCTGGGCCACCTGCAGCAGTTGGCTCAACCGTTCAGCATCCTTGCGCAGCAGGTGCAGCGGGTCCGGCTTGATGCTCAGGCTGATGGCCGCACTGGCGATGCCGATGATCACCAGCACCACCATCAGCTCGATCAACGTGAAGCCCTGCTGTTTCATTTTTTGCTCCCTGACGGACCGCTGAAATAAAAAGGTGTGAATTGCCCTGTAGCCTGAAGCAACGGACAAACAGGAGGTCCCGCCCATGGCATTCACCCATCGTTTTTCACCCGCCCACGGCGTGCAGGCTGTGGCGTTGCTGGCAGCGCTGGCGGGGGTGGCGACCTGGACGCCGCTGCTGCTCACCTCGGCCGAGTCGCACACCCCGCAGGCCGCGCCCCAGGCGTTGGCTGCCCGCAGCGACAACCCGGCGCTGCAATGGTTTTCCAATACCCCGGCGGTCATGCAGATCAAGGTCTCCGGTGTGCTTGCCGGGGCGCGTGGCGCGGTGGCGATCCTCAGCCTCAACGACGGCCCGCCCCGCAGCTTTCTGTTGGGGGAACGCTTAAGCCCCGGCGTGCGCCTGACGGCCATTGAAGGCGACAGCGTGGAGATCGAACGTGGCGCCGAGAAAATCCGCGTGCCCCTCGACAAGTTGCCCGACGGCCCGGCCTTGCCCAGCCTCACTCGGCAGTGACCGCGCGCTTCACGGGCGGGCGCCCCAGCACCGTCTCCAGGCGTGCCAGGGGCGGCGCTTCACGGGTGGCGTCCAGCACGTGCACGCTGACCTGGAACAGGCGCCCATCCGGCCCGTTGCTGATGGTCTGTTCGCAACGCAGTTTCAGCCGGCCCTGGTCGCAGTCGAACGTCTTGCGCCCCGGGCTCAACCGACCTTCCAGGCGCAGTTCCGCCAGGCGACTCTGGGCCGCCAGCAACGCCATGGATTTGTCCCGCAGCAGGCCGTTGCTGGTGGTCATCAGCCCGGCCACGCGCACCGCCGCGGCCATGGCCACGGCGATGATCGCCAGGGCCACCAACACTTCAATCAGGGTGAAACCTTGCTCGTTGCGGGGGCCGCCCATGGCGTACTCAAAACCGGGAAACAAGCCCGCAGACTAGCCCCGGGAGTTGACCGATTGGCGACCAAAGCTCCCGAGGATTTTCAACGTGACTGACATGTGTTCTTGCAACACTGCGCCACGAAATGCACTCAAGCCAAGGAATGTCGAGATGGATATCGCACACTTCACGTCCCCGCGCAGGCAGCGTGGTTTCACCCTGATCGAGATCATGGTGGTCGTGGTGATTCTGGGGATTCTGGCGGCGCTGGTGGTGCCCAAAGTGCTGGACCGCCCGGACCAGGCACGGGCCACGGCGGCCAAACAGGACATTGGCGGGCTGATGCAGGCCCTGAAGCTCTACCGCCTCGACCATGGCTCGTACCCCAACATGAACCAGGGCCTGAAGGTGCTGGTGGAGCGCCCGGCCGATGCGAAAAACAGCAACTGGCGCGCCTACCTCGAACGCCTGCCCAACGACCCATGGGGCAACCCGTATCACTACCTCAACCCGGGGGCCAACGGCGAGGTGGATGTGTTCTCCCTCGGCGCCGACGGGAAACCGGATGGCGACGGCGTGAACGCCGATATCGGCTCCTGGCAGCTGTAAGGCCGGCGATGAACAGTCATTCGCCCTCCGTGGCGAAGCAGCGCGGCATGGCCATTATCAGTGCCTTGCTGATCGCGGCCGTGGTCGCGGTGATTGCCGGCGCCATGCTCACACGCCAGACCGTATTTACCCGCAGCCTGGAAGCCGAACAACTCCGCATCCAGGGCCAATGGCTGTTGAACGGCGGCCTGGAAACCAGCCGCCAGATCCTTTGGGACGCGCGCCGCCAGGACGTCTTGACCCGGCTCGATCAACAATGGGCACGGCCCTTCGGCGGTGCGTTCGAAGGACGGATTGAAGACGAGCAGGGCAAGTTCAACCTGCGCAATCTGGTGACCCAGCAACAGCCGGACGCCGTGCAATTGCAGCGCTTCGAGCGCCTGTGCCAATTGATCGGCATCGACCCGGCCGTGAGCCGGCGCATCAGCCGACGCGTGATCGACTCCTACGACCAGCGCGTGGGCACGGCCTCATTCACCGGGGGCTTCAACAGCAGCCGCGACACCTCGCCCGGTGCCGCAGTGCCCTTGATTCCGGCCAAATACCCGATGTTGCGCAGCCTCACCGACCTCAGCGGGATTGAAGGCCTCGACCCGCGTCAGTTGCGGCGCATGGCGAGCTACGTCAGCGTGCTGCCCGGCAACACCTGGGTCAACGGCAATACCGCCAGCGCCGAGGTGCTCAGTGCTGTGGTGCCGGGGCTCAGCCTGTCGCAGGCCCAGGCACTGGTCGCCGAGCGCGACGGCGGGCGCTGGTTTATCAATCGCGGGGATTTCGTCAACCGGTTGCGCATGCCCCAGGTGGCGGTGGACACGGTGCAGGTGGGGATTACCAGTGAGTGGTTCCGCGTGCAGGGCCAGGCGCGCCGTGAGCAGCGTCGGGTCACCCTGGAGGCGTTGCTGTATCGCCCCGAAGACCGTCAGCCCCAGGTGATCTGGGCGCGGGTGGGCGTATGAAACGTCTGCGCATTGCGTTGCCGCCGCTGGATGAACTCACTGCCGAGAGCCCGGTGCAGTTCGCCTGGCTGGACCGCGCCGGGCAGGTCAGCCAGCAAGGGCAGGGCAGCCTGATGCAATGGGCGAATGCCCAGGCGGAGTTTTTCCTGCATCCGCGGGACAGCCTGCTGACCAGCCTGGAGCTGCCGCAATTGGCCTCGGCCAAGATCGACGATGCCGTGACCTGTGCTGCGCAGGCGCTGATCCTCGGCCCGGTGGAGTTGATGCATGTGGCTCACGGTCCACGGGAAAGCAATGGCCTGGTGCAGGTTGGCTGGTTGCCCAAAAGCAGCCTTGAATACTTGGGCCGGGTAACGACCCCGTTGAAAATCAAAGTGCGCGGCCTGTACCCGGCGCCCTACGCGTTGCCGGTCGGCGGGCAACCGAGTGCAGCCTTCAGCGAGGGTTATTTGTTGCTGCGCCACAGCGTGCAACAGGGCGCCGTGCATCCCCTGGGACAGCAGGCGCTGGATGACCTGCTTGCCACCGGCGTCGAGGTGCAGCAAGTGGCGGGCGACGCCCGCTGGAGCGGCGCGCTGCCGGGCTGGGGGTTGCACGGTCGGCTTCAGCCAGCGGCAACCGGTGGCTGGGGCCGGGCGCTGGCCTGTACGGCGCTGGCGGTGGTGATCTGGACCCTGGGTCTGAACCTCTACGCCGCCCGCCAGGTCGACGAAGGCCAGCGCCTCAAGGCGCTGATGAGTCAACAGGTACGCCAGGCGTTCCCCGAGCTGCCGGTGATTCTCAACCCGCTGCAACAAGCCCGTCAGCAACTGGCCGCCCGCCAGAGTGGTGCGGCGGCCGAGCCCGGCCAGCGCTTCACCGGCTTGCTGGCACTGGCGGGCAGCAGCCTGCCGTCTTTGGCGGGCAGCGTCGACAGCCTGACCTACGCCCAAGGCCGTCTCCAGGTGAGCCTGCAGCCCGACGCCCGCAGCCCGGCGCTGGCGGCTGACGCGCAAGCGCTGCTGGCCCAGGCCGGTTTCAGCGCCAGCCGCGACGACCAGGGTTGGACCCTCGGCCCGCTCACCGAGCAGGTCGAAACCGATGCGGACGAAGAGGCCGAAGATGAATAAGCGCTGGCAGCTGCTGCGCCGCCAGGCCGAGGTGTTCTGGCGCGGCCTGGCCCTGCGGGAAAAACGCATGCTGATGGGCGCCGGGTTGGTGCTGGCCGGTTTGCTGATCGGGGTGCTGTTGATTCAGCCACCGCTGAAGAAGATCGATTACTGGCAGGCCGAAACCCCAAAACTGCGCAGCCAGGCCGAGGCGTTGCAGGTGCTGCTGCAAGGTGTCGCCACTGCCCCGAGCAGCGGTGACCTGGAAACCGCCTTGCACCAGTCCCTCGACAACGCCGGGCTACAGGGCCGCTATCAATTGCAGCCGCAGGAAACCGGGAGCTGGCGCCTGACCTTTGAGGACGCTCCGGCGGATGCCGTGGTCGACTGGCTGCTGGCCAACCCCCGGCCCTTTTCCCTGGAAGTCTCCGAGGCCCGCCTGCAACGCGCAGGCGAGGCCACCCCTTCACACTCGGCCGGCACCTTGTCCGGGACCGTTCGCATGGATCAGGCGCCTGGCGCTAAGGAAGCTTCATGAAGTGGTCATTGCCCAATGCTGCGCCTTTTCGCAAGGTCGCCCCTTTGCTCCTGTTGGCGCTGGGCGCGTGCAGCAACCCTCAATCCTCCAAACCGCTGTTGGTGGACAGCGAACTCGGCCAGCCCCTGGCCGACACCCGGCGCAGCGGCGACACCGCACTGGACCGCCAGCGCGAACCGCTGCCGCCACCACGGGTGCAGCACCCGGTGAGCAACAGCGCCCGCAGCCACGCCGCTGCACCGACCAAGGCGCGCAACCCGCTGGGTGACCAACCGGTGCAACTGAACTTCGTCGACGCCGATATCCAGGCCGTGGTGCGCGCCTTGTCCCGTGCCACCGGCCAGCAGTTTCTGGTAGACCCGCGGGTGAAAGGCAACCTGACCCTGGTCAGTGAAGGCCAGGTACCGGCGCACCAGGCCTACGACATGCTGCTGGCAGCACTGCGCATGCAGGGCTTCAGCGTGGTGGATGTGGGCGGGGTGGCCCAGGTGGTGCCGGAGGCGGATGCCAAGCTGTTGGGCGGGCCGATCTACAGTGGCGCCAACCCGGGCGGGCAGGGCATGCAGACCCGCACCTTCCGCCTGCAATACGAAAACGCCGTGAACCTGATCCCGGTGCTGCGTCCGATCGTGTCGCCGAACAATCCGATCAACGCCTACCCCGGCAACAACAGCATCGTGATCACCGACTACGCGGAAAACCTCGCGCGGGTGGCGCAGATCATCGACGGCATCGACACCCCGAGCGCTATCGACACCGACGTGGTGAAAGTGCAGAACGGCATCGCCGTGGACATCGCCGCCATGGTCTCGGAACTCCTCGAAACCCAGGGCGCCGACCAGACCCAGAAAATCAACGTGATCGGTGACCCGCGCTCCAATTCCATCATCATTCGCGCCGGCAGCCCGGAGCGCACCGAGCTGGCGCGCAACCTGATCTACAAGCTGGACAACGCCCAGAGCAACCCGAGCAACATGCACGTGGTGTACCTGCGCAACGCCCAGGCCGGCAAACTGGCGCAGTCGCTGCGGGGCCTGCTGACCGGCGAGAGCGACACCGGCAGTAGTGACAATGCGCGCGGCAAACTCAGCAGCATGGGCGGCAACACCCAGACCGGCCAGGGCAGCACCCAGAACAGCAGCGGCACCCCCACCGGCAGCGGCACTGCCCAGCCCAGCGGTTATGGCCAGGACGCCAGCGCTACCGGTACTTCCTCCGCCAGCGACCAGAACACCGCGTTCAGCGCCGGTGGCGTGACGATCCAGGCGGACGCCACCACCAACACCTTGCTGATCTCGGCGCCGGACCCGCTGTATCGCAACCTGCGGGAGGTGATCGACATGCTCGACCAGCGTCGCGCCCAGGTGGTGATCGAGAGCCTGATCGTCGAGGTTGGCGAGGACGATGCCAGCGAGTTTGGTGTGCAGTGGCAGGCCGGGAACCTGGGCGGGAAGGGTGGCTTTGGCGGGGTCAACCTGGGGGGCAGCGGGTTGAATGCCGCGCCCACCAGCAAGACCAGCATTGACGTGCTGCCCAAGGGTTTGAACATCGGGCTGGTGGACGGCACAGTGGATATCCCGGGGATTGGCAAGGTGCTGGACCTCAAGGTGCTGGCCCGGGCGTTGAAGAGCAAGGGCGGGACCAATGTGCTGTCGACACCGAACCTGCTGACCCTGGACAACGAGGCGGCGAGCATTTTTGTGGGGCAGACGATTCCGTTTGTCACCGGTAGTTATGTGACGGGTGGCGGGGGCACCAGCAACAACCCGTTCCAGACGGTGCAGCGCGAGGAGGTGGGGTTGAAGCTGAACGTGCGGCCGCAGATTTCCGAGGGGGGACGGTGAAGCTGGATATCTACCAGGAGGTCAGCAGTGTCGACACGCGCGCCTCGGTGGATGCAGGGACGGTGACGAACAAGCGTGCGATTGATACGAGTATTTTGCTGGATGACGGGCAGATCATGGTGCTCGGCGGGTTGTTGCAGGATGGCTATAGCCAGAGCAATGACGCGGTGCCGTGGTTGTCGGATATCCCGGGGTTGGGGGCGTTGTTCAGGAATGAAAAGCGCAGTGTGACGAAGACGAATTTGATGGTGTTTTTGAGGCCCTACATTATTCGCGACAGTGGGGCGGGGCGCAGTATTACGCTGAATCGCTATGAGTTTATGCGCAGGGCTCAGGGTGGGTTGCAGCCGGAGCACAGCTGGGCGATGCCGGATGTGCAGGCGCCGCAGTTGCCTTCGGTGGATAAGGCGATTCCCGAGGCGCAGGGGGTTAGGGCGGTGATTCGGGCGGTGCCGCGGTGATGCTTTTTGGGGGCGGGATGGTGTACATATCCGTTTCTTCGGTAACGGCTGCTTAGGGTTCCGCTCTTACAGCGGGTCACTTTGGAAAAGCCCCAAAGTAACCAAAGGGCTCTGCCCCGCCTGTCGGCACCTCGCTAAGGCTCGGCGTTCCCTCACTCCGGCATTGCTCCGCGGGCCGCCGCGGAGTAATGCCGGAGTGCGGGCACACCGAGCCTAGGCGAGGTGCCGAGTGGTGGGGCAAGAGCGTTTTGCTTACTTTTGCGCTGTTCAAAAGTGAGCCGCTGTAAGAGCGGAACCCTAAGTAGCCATAACCGAAGGAATGGATATGTACACCAACCACCGGACACAGCCATGAGCCTACTCCCCTACGCCTGGGCCAAATCCCAGCGCATCCTCCTCCACCCGGGAACCCAGGGCCCGACGCTGACCATCTGCCCCTCAACCCCGGGCTGGTCCATCAGCGAAGTCCATCGCCAGTTCGGCCAGACCCAGCTCGTGCAGGTGCGCGACGACGAACTCGACGGCCTCCTCGCCACCGCCTATGCCGACACCGGCAGCGCCGCCGCCGTCGTGGGCGCCGCCGAAAACGAGGTGGACCTCGACCGCCTCATGCAAGACATCCCCGAAATCACCGACCTGCTCGACACCCAGGACGGCGCCCCGGTGATCCGCATGATCAACGCCTTGCTCACCCAGGCCGCCCGCGACGAAGCCAGTGACATCCATATCGAACCCTACGAAACCCACTCCGTGGTGCGCTACCGCGTCGACGGCACCCTGCGTGACGTGGTGTCCCCGCGCAAGGCCCTGCACGGCGCGCTGGTCTCGCGCATCAAGATCATGGCCCAACTCGACATCGCCGAAAAACGCCTGCCCCAGGACGGTCGCATCGCCCTGCGCGTGGCCGGTCGCCCCATCGACATTCGCGTGTCCACCGTGCCCACCGGCCACGGCGAACGCGTGGTGATGCGCCTGCTGGACAAACAAGCCGGGCGCCTGCAGCTGGAAACCCTCGGCATGGACCCCGCCGTGCTCGGCAAACTCGACAGCCTGATCCGCCAGCCCCACGGCATCGTGCTGGTCACCGGCCCCACCGGCAGTGGCAAAACCACCAGTCTCTACGCCGCCCTGGCAAGGCTGGACGCGAGCACCAGCAATATCCTCACCGTCGAAGACCCGGTGGAATACGACCTGCCGGGCATCAGCCAGATCCAGGTCAACGCCAAGATCGACATGACCTTCGCCCTGGCCCTGCGGGCGATCCTGCGCCAGGACCCGGACATCATCATGATCGGCGAAATCCGCGGCCTGGAGACCGCACAAATTGCCGTGCAAGCCTCGCTCACCGGCCACCTGGTGCTCGCCACCTTGCACACCAACGATGCCGTTTCAGCGGTCAACCGCCTGATCGACATGGGCGTCGAACCGTTTCTGCTGGCGTCCTCTTTGCTCGGCGTATTGGCCCAGCGCCTGGTGCGCCGTCTGTGCCCGCACTGCAAGCAGGAAGACCCGGCAGCGCCCGGCACCTGGCGGCCGGTCGGGTGTGCGCAGTGCAACCAGATCGGCTACAGCGGCCGTACCGGCATTCATGAATTGTTCTGTATCGACGACGAGCTGCGCAGCCTGATTCACCAGGGCGCCGGCGAGCAGGACTTGAGAGCCGCCGCCCGCCGGGCCGGCATGTTCAGCATGCGCGAAGACGGCGAGCGCTGGGTGCGCAGCGGCGCCACCGCCCCCGAAGAAATCCTGCGCGTAACACGGGACGCCTGATGAACCGATACCGCTACGAAGCCGCCGACGCCACCGGCAAGCTGGAGTCCGGGCACCTTGAGGCAGACAGCCAGAGCGGCGCCTTTGCCCACCTGCGCAGCCGTGGCCTCACGGCCTTGCGGGTGCAGGTCGAGAACAACACCCCGCCAGCCGGCGGTAGCAGTCTGTTCAGCGCCAAGCTCTCGGACAACGACCTGGCGTGGGCCACGCGGCAGCTGGCGAGCCTGCTGGGTGCGAGCCTGCCACTGGAGGCGGCGTTGAGCGCCACGGTGGAGCAAGCCGAGAAAAACACATCGCCCAGACCCTGAGCGCGGTGCGTGCCGACGTGCGCAGCGGCATGCGCCTGGCCGATGCATTGGCCGCGCGGCCGCGGGATTTTCCGTCGATCTACCGGGCGCTGATCGCGGCGGGGGAGGAGTCCGGCGACCTGGCCCAGATCATGGAGCGCCTGGCCGATTACATCGAGGAACGCAACAACCTGCGGGGCAAGATTCTCACCGCGTTTATCTACCCGGGCGTGGTGGGGCTGGTGTCCATCGGCATCGTGATTTTCCTGCTGAGCTATGTGGTGCCCCAGGTGGTCAGTGCGTTTTCCCAGGCCCGTCAGGACCTGCCGGGGCTGACCCTGGCGATGCTCAATGCCAGTGACTTTATCCGCGCCTGGGGCTGGTTGTGTTTTGCCGGGATCGTGGGCGGTTTCTGGGGCTGGCGCCTGTACCTGCGCAACCCCGTGGCACGGTTGGGCTGGCACAGTCGCGTGCTGCGTTTGCCGCTGATCGGGCGCTTTGTGCTGGGGCTCAACACTGCGCGTTTTGCCTCGACCCTGGCGATTCTCGGCGGCGCCGGTGTGCCGTTGTTGCGTGCCCTGGAAGCGGCGCGCCAGACCCTGTCCAACGACCGCCTGAGCCAGTGCGTCACCGACGCAACCGCCAAGGTGCGCGAGGGCGTCAACCTGGCCCCGGCGCTGGCGGTGGAAAAGGTCTTCCCGCCGGTGCTGATCCACCTGATCGCCAGCGGCGAAAAGACCGGCTCGCTGCCGCCGATGCTGGAGCGTGCGGCGCAAACCCTGTCGCGGGACATCGAGCGTCGGGCGATGGGCATGACCGCCTTGCTAGAACCTTTGATGATCGTGGTGATGGGCGCCGTGGTGCTGGTCATCGTCATGGCGGTGCTGCTGCCGATCATCGAAATCAACCAGTTGGTGACCTGACTGCTGACGAAGCCCGCTCCCACATTTGAACTGCGTTTCTTCAACACTATTTTCGAGTGCCCGACACGCGGGTCCCAACCTCGGGTTCCTCATTCTGTCATCTGACCAACCCCACCACTCGGCCCGTAACGCCTCCAGCCCGGTGCTCGAAACCCGCGCTGAAACCTCGCTGTCACCTCACCCCCAAACCGTTCAAAAGTGTGACCAAAACACCCGAGAATCTTTTTAAAAATCAAGCCGTTCCTCCCGAGGTTTTTTCCTTTGACTGTCATCGGATGCTGCGAGATTTCATACCCATGGCCTCACCCTGGTGACCCCGGAACACAGCCCGGGACCGAAGCCATAGCGTCATCTACCCCAACGTACAAACACGACGAAAGGAGCTTCTTCATGTTTAAGCGCAACGTTCTCGCGGTATCCATGACCCTCGCTGCACTGTGCTCGGCCCAGGCTGCAATGGCTGACGTCAACGGCGGCGGCGCCACCCTGCCACAACCGCTGTACCAGACTGCCGGCGTATTGACTGCCGGTTTCGCCCCGTACATCGGCGTGGGCAGCGGCAACGGCAAGGCTGCTTTCCTGAACAACGACTACAGCAAGCTGGACGCCACCGTCACCGGCAAGAACGTGCACTGGGCAGGCAGCGATTCCAAGCTGTCTTCTACCGAGCTGAGCAACTACGTGTCTGCCCATGGCTCTGCCTGGGGCCCGCTGATCCAAGTGCCTTCGGTGGCCACTTCGGTTGCCATTCCGTTCAACAAGGCCGGTGTGGCGGGTAAAACCGTCAACCTCAGTGTCAACGATCTGTGCGGTGTATTCTCGGGTCGTCTGACTACCTGGGACCTGATCCCGGACTCCGGCCGTACCGGCCCGATCACCGTGATCTATCGCAAAGAAAACAGCGGCACCACCGAGCTGTTCACGCGCTTCCTGAACGCCAAGTGCAGCCCGGCCCTGGAAGGCGGCACCTTTGCCGTGACTCAGGCCTTCGGCAGCAGCTTCTCCGGCGGCTTGCCGGCCGGCGCACTTAACCCATTGCAACAAGCCAACCCGGCCGGTGGTTTCTACGCCGACACCAGCGCTGGCGTAATGAGCACGCTGAACGCTGCTGACGGCCGCATCACTTACATGAGCCCGGATTACGCGGCCGCTACCCTGGCCGGTCTGGATGACGCCACCAAGGTGGCAACCGTCGCCGGTGTTTCGCCTGCTCCAGGCAACGTGTCGGCGGCCATCGGCGCGGTGGCTGTACCTGCCATCGCCAACCGTACCCTGCCCAACAACTGGGTCCCAGTGTTTGCGGCTACCACCAGCGCTACCGACCCAAGCGTCGTCGCCTACCCAAGCACCGGTTACCCAATCCTGGGCTTCACCAACGTGGTGTTCAGCCAGTGCTACGCCAACGCTGACCAGACCTCCCAGGTCCGCACGTTCTTCACCCGTCATTACAACACCAACGCGTTCAGCAGCAACGATACGGCTATCCGCAACAACCGCTTCGTGCCACTGCCAACCACCTGGAAAACCGCAATCAACGACACCTTCCTCAGCGCTGGCAGCGACCTGAGCATCGGCAAGTCGAACATCTGCAACGGTATTGGTCGTCCGCTGTAACCCAAGCGTTCCACGACCCCGCAACACCGATCAGCAACGGCCTGTGCCGTTGCTGATTTTTTTTCGTTAACAGCCTCATATGAACTTTCGATGACAGAAGTTCAGTCCCGTCCCTCGCCAACCGCCTAACCCTCATACATGAGCGTGTCTTGCCCCCGGGCGATTACAAATAAGGAAGATTCCTGATGGTCCGCTGCACACCACTGGTTAACCTGAATGCCCGGGCGCCGCGCGCCCAGACAGTCCTGCGCCTGAAGCCACTGGCCCAGGCCATTGCCTTGTTGATGGTGGCGGGCAATGCCCATGCCGCTTCGGCGGCGTTCAGTTCCGGCTGGTTTGCCGACAAGGGTGCCTCCCAGGCCACCACGGCGGCACGTCTCGGCGCCGGGCAGGTGCCGGGGATCCCGGCGTTGAATCAACAGGCAAAGGTCAATCAGCAACTGGCACGGTCCATCAGCACGTTGAACAACAGCGTCGCGGCGATTGCCGCCCAGCAGGCGGCTCAGGCGGCCGGCCGGCAGGCTGCGCTTGGCCAGGTCTCGACGATTCCCGATGGCCTGGGCAAAGGTGGCCTGCAGGTCGACAATAGCCTGACCCAAGGCTGGGTCAATGCCAAAGGGCCGACCCAAAGCCAGGCCGGCGGCAAGACCACGGTGACCATCGAGCAGACCGCCGACAAGGCGATCCTCAACTGGGAAACCTTCAACGTCGGGCGCAACACCACGGTGGATTTCCAGCAGCAGTCCAACTGGGCCTTGCTCAACCGGGTCAACGATCCCAACGCACGGCCCAGCGAGATTCAGGGCCAGATCACCGGCGCCGGGACGGTGATGATCATGAACCGTAACGGCGTGGTCTTCAGCGGCACCAGCCAGGTCAACGTGCGCAACCTGGTGGCCGCCGCCGCCAACATCACCGATGAGCAGTTCACCCAGCGCGGGATTTACGTCGACATCAACGGCTCCCAGCCGACCTTTACTGATGCCGCGGGCAAGGTCGAGGTGCAACGTGGCGCGCTGATCCAGACCCACACCCCGACGCTGTCCACCGACTCCGGCGGCTACGCCTTGCTGTTGGGCTCCGAGGTCGAGAACGCCGGCACGATCATCACCGCCAAGGGCCAGACCACCCTGGCCGCTGGCGACAGCTTTTATATTCGCCGTGGCGTGGGCACCTCGGGTAACCAGAACTCCACCACCCGTGGCAACGAAGTGGCCACCAGCCTCAAGCCGGGCAGCGGTGCGGGCAAGGTGAGCAACAATGGGCTGATATTGGCTGCTACGGGCGATATCACCCTGACCGGGCACCAGGTGCAGCAAAACGGCGTGGCCCTGGCCAGCACTTCGGTGGACAACCGGGGCACCGTCCACCTGCTCAACTCGGTCACCGATACCACGGGCAGCGTGACCCTGGGGCAGGGCAGCACCACTGCAATCCTTCTCGACAACACCGGCAACACGGCGCTTAACAGCCAGCGCGACAACGGCCTGATCAACCTCGATGGCCGCCCGGACGCGGTCAATATGGCCACCGGGCGCTTCAACAACCTGAGCACGGTCAGTGACCGTATCGATCAGTCCCGGGTGGAGATCGTCAGCGGCGGCACCGTGGAGTTCAAGGACGGCTCGATCACCCTGGCCACCGGCGGCCAGGTCGCGGTGACGGCGGGCCAGCGCAGCCTGGTGCGTGACGGAGCGATGATCGATGTGTCCGGCGCGATTGGCGTCAAGGTGTCGATGGAATCCAACAACATCAAGATCAACGTCCAGGGTAACGAACAGCGCGATGCGCCGGTCAACCGTGACGGCGGCCAGTTGATCAACAACGATGTGTGGGTTGATCTGCGTGACTTGGTGTTTGTGCCTGCGGGCACCAACGGCTACGCCACCGATCGCTGGTACACCGCCGGTGGCCTGCTGGAAGTCGGCGGTTACCTCGGCACCCAGGGGCATACCGTCAGCGAGTGGATGGCCCAGGGCGGCACGCTGACGTTTACCGGCAAGGAAGTGGTGACCGAGCAGGGCGCCCAGTTCAACCTGTCGGGCGGTACGATTGATGTGCAGGACGGCTACATCCGGCAAAGCTGGCTCAAGGGCCCGGACGGTCGCCTCTATGAGCTGTCCAAAGCACCGGGGGACATTCTCTACTCGGGTTTCTACAAGGGCTTTGAAGACGCCAGCGCCCGCTGGGGCCGCACCGACCATTACTACAACCCGCTGATTGCCGCGCAGCAACGCTACGAGGCGGGTTACACCGTAGGCCGCGACGCGGGCAAGCTGGTGATCGGCACCACCAGCGCGGTGCTTGAAGGCCAATTGATCAGCGACGTGTTCCAGGGCGATCGCCAGAGCAGCACCCCGACGATCAACATCGATGGCTATCAACAGTCGCAAAAGGCTGCCGCGCAACGCGCGCAACTGATCATCGGCAGCTACACACCGGTGTTCAATAAAAGTACCGGCACCTTGCGCTACAACCTGAACCCGGTGACCGGCGAGATTCTGTTCGAGCCCGGCGCGCAAAAGATCGCCGATGGCCTGGACCTGGACACGGCCTTGCCCGCTGACCGCCAGGGCAAGGTGATGCTTGACAGTGACCAACTCAACGGCTTCGAACTGGGCGCGATCAAAGCCGCCGCCACGCAACAGATCAACGTCAACGGTGCGCTTAAAGTGGCCGACGGTGGCGACATCACCCTGTTTGCGCCTCGGGTGGCGGTCAACGCCAACCTGACTGCCCACGGTGGCAGCCTCAATGCGGGCAACCTGCTTAACCAGCCGGACAGAGATCGCAACATGGTTGTCGGCGATGTGTACCTGCTGCCAACGGCAGGTACCCAGGCTTGGGTCAAGGTGACCGAAGGGGCCAGGCTGGATGCTTCCGGGCGCTGGAGCAACCTGGCGCAGGACGGCGTCAACAACGCCGGCGCGGCGTATCTGAATGGCGGCAAGGTGTCGCTGCGCAGCACCGGCGATGTGCAACTGGCGCCAGGCAGTGTGGTGGACGTGTCCTCCGGGGCCACCATTGGCCTGGACGGCAAGGTCATCGGTGGCAAGGGCGGCAGCGCGACCCTGGCGGCCTTGAACGCGCTTGAGCTGGGCAGCGAGATTCGCGGTTACGGTGTCAGCGGCGGCGGCACGCTGGCCGTACAGGCGCGCAAGGTGCAGATTGGCGATAACGCCGGTTCGCCGGGCGACGACACCCTGCACCTGGCAGGGGACTTCTTCAACAAGGGCTTCTCGGCTTACGACATTACCGGCAACGAAGGGCTGCTGGTCACTGACGGCACCCGGGTCGATGTGTCCATGCCGGTCTACCGTTTGGGCGAACAGGCTCTGTCCACCCCAAGCGGCAGCGACCCGACCACGGCGCTGGAGCGCTGGACACCTGGGCTGTACCAGGAAGACGCCGTCAAAGGCGTGCTGACTCAACGCCGTGGCGCCAGCCTGAACCTCAACGCCGGTACCACCATCGCTTCAGGCGCGCTGGCCGCGACCACCGCCCTGACCGTCGGCAAAGGCGCGGTGATTAGCGTCGACCCCGGCCAGGGGATCAACCTGCGCAGCATCGGCCAATTGACCGTCGACGGCACGCTCAATGCCTGGGGCGGCACGGTGAGCCTGGCGGGCTTGAGCAGCGCTGACTCCACACAAGTCGAAGGCAATGGCCATGGCCGCTCGATCTGGGTCGGCGAAACAGCGGTGATTGACGTGGCCTCGCGGGCGGTGACCGCTGTTGACAATCGTGGCGGTATGTATGGCCAGGTGCGTAATGGCGGCCAGATCACCGTCGGTGGCGATGTTGATCCGGTCACCGGCATAGCCAAGGCCAGCGACCTGTTTGTGGTGGTGCGCGAAGGTGCACGCCTGGATGCGTCCGGCAGCCAGGCGCTGCTCGATCTGCCGGGCCAGGGCCGCGCGCTGGTGGCCAGCAACGGCGGCAATATTGCTTTTGCTTCCAACAACGGGTTGTACCTGGACGGCAGTTTCGTGGCCAATGCCGGTGGCGCCGGAGCGGCCGGCGGGCGTCTGGCGCTGGCACTGGAGTCGCCGTATTACTTGAAGCTGCACGTCAAGGACCGTGTGCTGCCGGTCCGTGAACTGGTGATCAACCGTCAACATCAGGCCAGCGCCTTGCCCGACAACGCAGAAGCGGCGGCAGACGCGTTGATTTACGGTCACGGCGCACTCGGAATTGACCAGATTCAGGCCGGTGGTTTTGACAACCTGACAGTGCTGGTGCGGGGGGCGTTGAACGTTGACGGTGATGCCTCGCTGCACATGGGGCAAAGCCTGCAGCTGTATTCCGGCGGTATTGGCCTGACCCGTAACGCGAACCCGACTTCGCAGATTAATCTCAGTGCTCCCCATGTGCTGCTCAGCGGCTTGCTTGAGCCGGACAAGCCCGGGATGGAAGCGTGGACCCGGGCGTATATCCGCGATACCTCGCCGACTTTCCGCAGCCAGGGCGTTTTGACCGTCGACAGCGACTTGCTGGACATCCGCGACCGCTTCGCCTTTGGCGCCGATCAGGGCTTCGATCAGGTCCGGCTCAACAGCCGTGGCGACCTGCGCTTCCTGGCGGGGAGCGACGGCGGCACTACGCCCAGCGGCTTCAGTACCCTCTTGAGTTCGGCGGGCGACATGACCCTGCGCGCCGCGCGCATCTACCCGGGCTCCGAGATCAAGGCCCAAGTGCTGGTGGGCGGTATCGGCGTCAATGGCAATCAAATGATCTTCGACCCGACGCGCACCCTGACGATTGAGAAGGTCGGCGATGACAATGGCGTTGCACCGGACTCGGTGTTCGGGCGCCTGCAACTGGGTGCCGCCACCATCAAGCAGGGCGGCGTATTGCGTGCGCCGCTGGGGTTGATCGAACTCGGCAACCTGGGCAGTACCCAGGTCGAATTGCTGCCCGGCAGCCTGACCTCGGTCAGCGCCAAGGGCCTGGTGTTGCCGTATGGCGGCACCGTGGATGGCCAGGTTTATCGCTATAACGGCAAGACCGTGGTCTTCACCGGGCAGGGCGGGATCGGAGCGACCAACGGTGGAGAGCTGTCGGTCGGGGTGATTTTGGGCGGCAAGTCGGTGGACGTATTGCCCGACGCCACGCTGGACCTGTCCGGTGGCGGCGAATTGTTGGGTGCTGGCTTTATTTCCGGGCGCGGCGGTTCCACCGATGCGCGTTTCAACCCGCTGGTGCAGTTCGGGGCCAATGGCGGTTTCACCTTGCCGGGGCTGAGCACCAACCCGGTCTATGCCATCGTGCCGGGCGTGCAATCAGGCTATGCGCCGGTGGCTGGCGAAGCCGGCGCCAGTACCCCGCTGCTGGGCCAGCAGATCACCATCGGTGCCGGCGTGCCGGGATTGCCGGCAGGCACCTACACCTTGATGCCGTCCACCTACGCATTGAAACCGGGGGCCTTCCGGGTTGAGATCAACGGTCTCGCGGCACAGGGCAGCGACGGCGCCACCACGCTGATGCGCAACGGTTCGTGGTCGACGGCCGGGCAACTGTCGATTATCAACACCGGCATTCACAACAGCGTGAACAGCCAGGTGATCCTGACCTCGGCCGACACCTTGCGCCGCTACTCCCAGTACAACGAAACCAGCTACGCTCAGTTCGCCATTGCCGATGCCGCCAGGCTCGGTGTACCACGGCCAATGCTGGAAGTGGACGCCAAAACCCTCAAGCTGGCGTTTAACGGCGGCGGGGGCAAAGAGACGTTCTCGTTCCAGGGCGTTGGCAACTTTGAAGCGGCGAAAGGCGGCTACGGCGGCACGGTGGGTGTGATCAACCTGGGCGGTAGCACTGCCGAGAGCCGAGAGACCCAGATCGTTGATGCCAACAGTCCCTTGCCAGCCTACGAGGGCCTGACCCTCACCGCCCAAAGCCTTAATAATCTGGGCGCCAAGCGCCTGATTATCGGCGGTTTGCCCCAGGTGGAATATGGCCGTAACGGTAATATCATCCAATTCCCCTACGGCGCTAACACCGTGGGTTACGGGATCACCCTGCGCAGCGGTGCAAGCCTGTCGGCGCCGGAAGTGATCATGGTGTCGGGCACCGGCGATATCGTGGTCGAGCAGGGCGCTTCGATCAGTACTCTTGGGCGCGGTGCGGCGGCCTATGACGCGCGTGACGGCTTTGTTTATAAGGGCGTGCCAAGCATGCTGGCCGTGTCCAACGGCCTGCTCAATGTGCTGCCTTACGTAAACCTGACCAATAACCCCTCGGGCGGAATCAAGATCGGCGTGTGCCCGAGCGGCAATTGCTCGGGCCAGACCTCGATTTATTCCGAGGGCAGTATCATCGCGGCGACCGACACCGCTCTGCAACTGGACGACCAGGTGCGCTACGGAACCCGCCACCTGGCGCTGGCCCTGAGCAACATCAACGTCGGCAGCGCGGCGGGGCTGGCCGATGCCGCTGCGCGCAATGTGTTGCCATCAGGCCTGACCCTTAACCAGCAAGTGCTCGAACGCTTGATGCGCGGAGACACCCAGGCCGGTGCTCCGGCGCTGGAAACCCTGCAACTGTCGGCCGGCCAGGCGTTCAACTTCTACGGCACCACCACCCTTGATACTTATGATTCGGTGACCGGCAAGTCGTTGCTGAGCAATCTGGTGCTGTCGACGCCGGCGATCTACGGTTCGGGCAATGCCGATGATGTGGCGAGCATTCACACCGCCAACCTGATTTGGCAAGGCGCCACAGGCGGGCCTGGCGCGGTCATCAAGAACGGTGCCGGTAATGGCAGCGGACGCCTGGATATCAACGCCGAGCGTATCGAGTTCGGTTATGGGCCTTTTGCCCAGGCAAACACCAACACGGTCTTTGACCGTTTGGTACTGGGCTTTGCCAACGTCAACCTGAATGCCAGCGAGCGGATTACGGCCAACTACAAAGGCAGCCTGTCGGTGTATCAACGCCAGGGCGCGTATGACCCGGTCACCGGTTTTGCCTACAGCGGCGGCAACCTCAACATCGTGACGCCGTTGATGACCGGTGAAGGCGGCTCGCTGAACCGCATCACCGCTGGCGGCACGATTGATGTCGCAGGGGCTGCCGACACCCGTGGTGCGGCCACAGGCTACGGCGGCGAACTGTCGTTCAAAGGTCAAACCGTTCGCCTGGCCACCGCTGTGGTCTTGCCGAGCGGCAAGGTCACGCTGGAGGCCACTGACGATGTGGTGCTGACCGATCAAGCGTTGATCGACGTGGCCGGTCGTGCGGTGGTGTTCAACGACATCACCCAATATGGCGCAGGCGGCGATGTGCTGCTCGACAGCCGCAATGGCAATATCCGGCAGGCGGCGGGCTCGACCATCGACCTGTCGGCCAAGTACAACCAGGGCGGCAAATTGCGCGCCGTGGCGGTGAATGCGGCCGGTGGGACAGTCGACCTGCAAGGCAAGATCCTGGGGCGCAGCAGCGGTTACTACAACGCGGGTGGCACCTATGTGCCGTATGCAGGCGGCATCGTGGAAATCCAGGCCCAGCGCCTGGGCGCCAGTGGCTCGCTGGATCAGCAGTTTGCTGAACTCAACCAGCGCCTGAACCAGGGCGAAGTGTTCGGCGCGCGCAGCTTCCAGCTCAAGCAGGGCGACCTGACCATCGGCAACGGCCTCAAGGCCAACACCCTCAACGTCTCGGTGGACAACGGCAGCCTGCGTGTCACCGGCTTGGTGGATGCCAGCGGTGAGCGCGTCGGCAGCATCAACCTGGCGGGCAAAACAGGCCTGACCCTCGACGGCAGTGCAGTGCTGGATGCCCACGGCAGCCAGGTGCGGGTCGACAGCTACGGCAAGATCATCGACTCACCGAACCGGGCGATGGTGGTGCTGGGGTCCGGCACCGGGCAACTGACCCTGGGCGATGGCGCGACGATCGACCTGCGTCACGGCACGTCAGGCACGGCAGGCAATGACGGACGTAATCGCGGCACCCTGGAGTTGAACGCACCGCGCATCAACACCAATGACATTGCCATTGATGCCCGTGGCAACCTGACGATCCAAGGCGCACGGGCGATCACCCTCAACGGCATGGCGACTTACGACGATGCGCCGCTGATGATCGACCCGACCGCCAGCGGCAAGCCGTACCAGGTCATCGATCAGGCGTACCTGGATGGCAAGCACGTGCTGAGCACGGCGTTTATCAACGCCGCGTTGCAAAACACCACTCTGTTGAACAACAAACTGGCCGGTTTGAACAACGCCACTTACGCCGACGCGTTCCACCTGCGCCCGGGCGTGGAGATCATCAGCAAGACCCCGGACGGCGACCTGGTGGTGCAGGGGGATGTCGACCTTTCCGGCTACCGCTACGCCAGCCTCAACCCCAACACTCAGAAAACCTCGGTGTATGGTTCGGGCGAGTCCGGCAGCCTGACGTTGCGGGCCGGCGGCGACCTGAACATCTATGGCAGCCTCAACGACGGCTTCTCGCCGCCACCGGAAACGATGAATGACAAGGGCTGGCTGTTATTGGCGGGCCGGGACTTCACCGGCGGCGAGATCATCGTGCCGGGCAATGGCGTGGTCCTGGCCGATGGCACTACCTACATCGGCGGCTCGGTGCTGAACTACGATTTGCCGATCAAAGGCATGACCGTGGTGGCCGGCACCCGCCTGCCAGCCCGGGCAACGCTGGCCCAGGACCTGACCTTGCCGGCAGGCACTGTGCTCGCGGCCGCGGTACTGGATGCGTCGGGCACTGTGTTGTTGGCGGCCGGCACGCTGTTGAACCAGCCGTATACCCTGCAAGCCGGGGTGCAACTGGAAGCCGGCACCTTGCTGAACCAGCCCACCCAACTGCGAGCCATGATCTGGCCCAAAGGCGTGCCATTGCCTGGCTTGAACGGGGCTTTGGACGGGGGCAAGAATGTCGTCACCCTGGATGGCAATATCGCCCTGGCGCGTGGCGCGCTGATTCCGGTCGGCACCGATGTCAAGCTGGTGGGCGGGGTGGATTCGGTCGAGTTGCGCCCTGAAGTGGCCGGGCGGCAGGGGCAACTCTGGGCCATTTCCCCGATGCTGGCCGAAGGTTCCCAATCCTGGTCATTGCGTCTGGTCGCCGGGGCTGACACCGAGGCTGCGGACAGTCGGCTGCTCAAGCCGGACCCGAGCAGCGGCACGCTGCGTCTGGCTGACAGCCACTACGGCATGTTCGCCAAAGAGTTGCCGCCTAAAGGGGTATTGGTCTGGACTGCCCATGCGGTTAGCGACCTGGGAGACGCAGGGGTGGTGATCAAAGAGGGCGACCCGGTAGATCAATCCATTCTGGATGAGTTCGGCCTGGGTTCGATTGCTGATTTCTGCAACAATTTCCCGGATTACTGTGGCGCCAAAGCGGCCTTTGCCTGGAGCAAACAGGCCGCCGATGAACTGGCTGAGCAGGGGATTATTGTTCAGGCCGGAAGTGCGATGGATGACGCCTGGATGCTCGAAATGGTAGGCCAGACCGTGGCGGAATTCTGCCAGGGCACACCGGCGTATTGTGTGGCCATGGGCGGCAAGGAGTACGCGCCAACCCCGTCAAATTCGCTGTTCAGCGTGGTCCGTACCGGCACCGGTGACTTGCAATTGTTGAGCGCGGGCAACCTGACTGTGAACTCGACGTACGGGGTGTACACGGCCGGCACCTCGTCCACCACCACTGAGGCGGGCGACCCTTTCAACCAGCCGCGCGCCCTGGCGGGCGGCACCACGGTACTCAAGGATCCCAACAGCTACTTCGAACAGTTCGTCAATGGCGGCAGCCAGAGCCTGTACCGCGCCTGGTACCCGGAGGCGGGCGGTAACCTGACGCTGAACGTCGGTGGCAACCTGACAGGCCACCTGGATGCCGGAGGTCTCTCAGTCCCTTCGCGCCCCGACCCCTATGACGGGGGCAGCAATACGGCCGATGTCGGCACCTTGGTTGTGGCGACAGGGCAGTGGCAATTTCGCAACCGGCGGGCAGGCCCAGCCCACGGCGTGGTGGATCAACTTTGGCACCTACACCAATATCGTCGCTGACAACCTGGTTGGCTTCACCGGTTTCGGCACGTTGGGTGGCGGTGATCTGGATGTCAATGTGGGCGGCGATGCGGGCACGTTGAACATCCCGAATTTCGTTGGGGATCTCACCAACAAACGTACCCAGGGCCTGGTACTGGCAGTCGGCAGCACCGGCCGGGTAAACAGCGACGGCAGCCTGCAACTGACCGGTGGCGGCGACATGCGGGTGCGCGTCAGCGGTGCGTTCAACCCTGTCGCCACCCTGGAGGTTCCCGACAGTCGTAATGGCGTGCTGGTGAATACTCGCGGCAATGTGCAAGTGCAGGCCACCAGCATCGGGCGCATCGACTTGCAGTACGGTGTCGGGATCCAGGTTCCTGGCGAGGTCCGTGCGCAGGAACCGCTGCGGGCCAGCCGAAGTGCGCCGCAAGGTGGCCTGACCCTGGTGGCAGGCGACTCTACGTTCAGCTTGCAGACCTTGGGCGACCTGGTGGTGCAGACGGTTGAAGATGCCGGGCGTGTGCACCAGTACAACCGCTCTGCCTTCAGCCGTGACGGCGTGAACGGTGGCTCCAGCAGTTGGTTTAGCTTATGGACCCCAAACACCGCCATCGATCTGTATGCCGAGGGCGGTAACCTGACGCCTTTTGTCCGCGCTGCGGCTAACACGGATATGGCGGTCGTCTATCCATCGATCGTCAGGGCGACTGCGGCCAGCGGCAGTCTTTACTATGGCAAAGCCGCCACATTTCGTGATTTCCCCAGCTACACCTACCCGCTGCTCCTGGCCCCTGGCAAAAACGGGCAACTGCAGTTCCTGGCGCAGGACTCGATTTACGCCGGTGGTTTTACCGTCACCCAGTCCGGTTCGGCGCCGAGCAGCATGGCGACCCCTGGAATCCGGCCATTGTTGCCAGCCTGGGAGCGAGCAACTACGGCAACACGTCCAGCACGGGCAACTACAACACCTACGGCAATCAGGGGCTGTCGTTGTTCGCTTTCGGCCCGGGCACAGCCGCTGAGCCGTTGAGCAACAGGGCGGATCCTTCACGTTTCTACGCCGTGACCGGGGATCTGGTTGGCGTCAGCAGCGGCCGGATCATCGGCTACAACACCATCAATGTGCCTCATAACGGAGAGACCTGGTACGAAGGCAGCCGGCCGGTATGGATGATGGCCGGGCGCGATATCGTCAGCAGCGGTGCCAACCCCAATGACAATGGCGAGATTTATCCGGGCGTGCTCACCACGGGCAACCTGTTCGTTCACAACAACGCCACCGACATTTCCATCGTTTCTGCCGGACGCGACATTATCTACAGCAGCTTTAACATCGCAGGGCCTGGCGCGCTGGAGATCACTGCCGGGCGCAATATCGTGATGGACGACAAGGTCAGCGTGACGAGTCTCGGGCCGATCCTTGCCGGCGACTTGCGTCCAGGCGCAAGCATCGTCATGCAGGCCGGTGTCGGTGCCAACGGCGGGGATTACCAGCGCTTTGTGGCGGCTTACCTCAACCCGGCCAACCAGCTGGCCGCGGGTGAACCGTTGTCGGCCTCGGGCGGCAAGGTGGCCAAGACCTACGAAAACGAACTGGTGGCGTGGCTGACCGAGCGCTTCGGTTTTGCCGGTGACAGCGAGCAGGCCGTGGCTTACTTCATGCAATTGCCGGCCGAGCAGCAACGGGTGTTTGCCCGTGAGGTGTACTTTGCCGAGCTGGAGGCGGGCGGTCGCGAGTACAACGAGAGCGGCGGTGTACGGCAAGGCAGTTATGCCCGTGGCCGGGCGGCGATTGCGGCACTGTTCCCGGAGAAAGACGTGGCCGGCAACACCATCACCTACCAGGGCGATATCCGCCTGTTTGGCGGGGCAGGTGTACACACCAACTTCGGCGGCTCGATCCAGATGCTCACCCCCGGCGGTAGCCAGACCTTCGGTATCGAAGGCGTGGCACCCCCGGCTTCTGCGGGGGTGATCACCCAGGGCACGGGCAACATTCAGCTGTACTCCCTGGGCAGCATCCTGCTGGGCCAAAGCCGCATCATGACGACCTTCGGCGGCTCGATCATGGGCTGGTCGGCCGAGGGCGACATCAACGCCGGTCGCGGTTCCAAGACCACCGTGGTGTACACGCCACCCAAGCGTGTCTACGACAACTGGGGCAACGTGAGCCTGTCGCCGGCGGTGCCGAGTACCGGTGCGGGCATCGCGACCTTGAACCCGATTCCGGAGGTGCCGGCCGGCGACATCGACCTGATCGCGCCGCTGGGCACCATCGATGCGGGCGAGGCGGGGATTCGCGTCTCCGGCAACATCAACATCGCCGCGTTGCGGGTGGTGAACGCGGCGAACATCCAGACCCAGGGCAAATCGTCCGGGGTGCCGGTGTCGGCCGCGGTGAACACCGGGGCCATGACGTCGGCGAGCGCGGCCGGTGCGGCGGCGTCACAGGCGGCGGAAGATGCCGCCCGCAGCCAGCAGGCGGCGGCCAAACAAGGCCGGGCGTCGATTGTCACGGTGGAAGTGTTGAGCTTTGGCAGCGAGCCGGTGCAGCACAAGCCTGAGGACGGGCAGAAGACCTCCGGCTACAACCCCAACAGCCCGGTGCAGGTGCTGGGTGCCGGACCATTGAGTGACCAGGCGCGGGCGCAGTTGACGGATGAGGAGCGCCAGCAGATCAGCTTGTAGTTTCGGAAAAGGACCTCTCGTTGTATTTGGGGCGATCATTGATCGCCCCTTTTTTCGGTTTCTTCAGGGCTGGTCCTTGAGGGTCTCGAACGCCTTCACCCGCTTGACCAGGCTTTTCTTGCTGGCCGAGTCGGCGCTGTTGAACAGGAACGAAAAGTCCGAGGCCAGGGTGGAGCTGCCGGCGATGGTCGCGTACTGGTGACAGGCGTTGCAGTTGTCGCCCTGGACGTAGGTCTCCAGGGTGGTGTTGGCCACGGGTACATTGCCCTGGCTGATAAACGGCCCGTAGGACAGCGGCACCTGCGCGCTGACGCCCGGCTCCGGCTGGGTGGGCGGGTTGGGCGTGAGGGTCCAGAGCACGTTGATCAGTTTGTAGTACTGGAACACCGACTTGCCCTGGCTCTGCTGAGCGAAGTTGGCCTGCACCGCGCCGTTCAGGGCTTGCAACTCCGTGGGCAGCGGATGTTCCCGGGTGGTTTGCACCGGTTGGTCCCGTGGATACGGCTCCGTGCAGTCGCGGTCGGGATGATGCTGTTTGCACTGGATACGCGCCACGTTCGGCGTGCATTCGGGGCCGGTGCCGCAGTTCGGGTTGTTGAAGGCAAAGCTGTCGGGCGGCGTCTGCTGTGGCGGCACCTGGTCGGGTTCCGGCACGTTGTCCACCTGCTCGAAGGTGGTCCAGATGAAGTTGGGCGAAGCCTGGGTCTTGTTGATGACGTGCAGGCCCACCAGGCCCACCACTTGCTGGGTGCACTGCAACGTGGCCGGGTTTTTGAGCCAGGCGACGGTGGTCAGGTAGCGCCCGTAGAGCTCGGGTTTACCGGTGAGGATCCGCCACGCGGCCTTGACCTCCAGGGCCCCGAGCTGCTCCTGCGGCACCGGGTCTGGCGGCAGCGAGCGCATGGGTTCACCAATGGGCAGGGACAGCCCGCCCGGGTTCTGGTTGTCGAGGTTCTGCGCCACTGTCAGCTGGTTGGCGGCGTCGTACAGCCCTTTGCTGACGATGTAATCAAACTCGGCCTTGCCGACCTTGCGTTCAAAAAACACCAGGTTCTTCGACTGGTCCGTCAGCCAGCCGCCGGAGGCTTCCATGATCGGGTCCGGAATCGAGGCCAGGGTGCCGCTGGACAGGTGAAACCCGTGCCGCGCGTTGATCGCGCTTTCCGAGGTGGCGGTCATGAACTTGCGCGCCCCCACCGACATCGCCTTGAGGCTGCCCTGGGTGCTGCAATTGGACGGTACCAGGGTTTGCACGCCCCAGCCGGTGGGCACGGGGGCGCCGGGCAGGAAGATATCGTTGGCGTCCTTGTAGCTGGCCCACACCGGCGCCACGGTCATCGGCTGCCCGGAGGCGGGCGGCACGCCGAACTGGGCGAGGCTGCTGTGCATGTCCGGCTCACCCGCGAGGGCGGGCTTGGCCGGCCAACCGGGATTCACCGGCCAGTTCAGGGCAATGAACAACTGCCAGCCGAAGCAGTTCATAAAGCTCTGGCCGGTGGCGTTGAAGTTATTGACCGGCAGGAATCCACCGCTGGCCGGGTTGAACACCAACTGTTGCTGGACGCAGGCGTCGGCATCGGATTGTGGCGTCGCATAGGCCGACTGCACCGCAAACAGGCCCAGCACCACACTGGTCAGCAGCGATAAAACACTCAAGCGTAACCTGGACATCATCGCGCTCCTTGCATGAAGGTAAGCCGCACCCTGGGCGGGTGCGGCTGATGGTGCATATCGGTCAGGCGCCAGGCACCAGCGCCAATCCGGACTCCCATGGATGCTCCGTCGCGCTGGGGTTGGCGGCCTCGGCCGGGTTGAGAGCGCGTACCGTCACCAGCCCCGGTGCGGCGGTGGGGCTCACGGTGATGGTCAGCAGGTAACCCTGGGTGCCGCCGGAGTTGGTTTGCCCGGGGATGGCCGAGGCGTCGGGCAGGAACTTCGTGACCACCGCCGTGACGCCGGGATTGGAAAACTGCACCCGCGCCGTCTCGGCGGTGGTCTTGAGATCGGCGCCTTGCACCACCAGGGCAAACTGCCCGCTGGTACCGGGTGCCAGCCACGCCGGCAGGTCGGTGGGCGACTGCCCGTAGAACAGATCCAGCGGCAGCAGTTGTACCGGCCAGGGTTGCACACCGTTGACCCGATCGGTCACGCACGGGCAGGAATCCGGTGTCGGGCTGATGGGCGTGGTGGTCACGCTCAGCCCCACCAGCAGTTGCTGGGCAATCACCCACACGTAGTCGATGGACTGGCCGCTGATGGTGATGTCGTTGATCGAGAATCCGGCGCTGACCGGCACTTCGAACACCGCCTGCAGGATCTGGTCGGAGCCGTTGGCCGCGGATTTTGCGGTGCCCCGGGTGATTTTCCAGTACTGGCTGACGTCCTGGCCCTGAGGACCTTTCCATGCCGAGAAGTCGGTGGGTTGTTGCAAGTACAGGCCGATGGGGTTGGTCAGGGACAGCCGGTTATTCACGGCCACGCTGTTGGCCGAAAAGCCGATATGCGGGTCGGAGTTGCGGTAGTTCTGCCCGTATTGCGCGCAGCAGATCAACGCCTGGGAATTCTGGCTGCTGGCCAGTGGACGCAGGATGGTCGCGGCTGCGGCCAGGTACACCTCGGCGCTCAGGGTATTGGGGCCGGAGGTCAGGTGCATCGCACCGCCGTATTGGCCGGGCACGCAGGCGGTGCCGGCGTTCCATTTGTTCACCGTGTCATAGGCTGGCTGGCCGGTGGTGGGGTCCATGACCGGATCGCCTTTGTTGCCGGTCGGGCCGTCGGCGGTGTAGCGCAAGTACAGGTCCTCGAGTTGCACCTGCGGGTCGATGTAGTCGCGATACAGGCCCAGTACCGCGTTCGGGTCGATGCGCCACATGGCGAGGAAATACGCCGGGTTTTCGCAGGTAAAGGTGATCTTGCGCATGTTCTGGGTACCGGGGTCACGCACGATCGACCACTCGCAGTATTCGTCCAGCCAGCCGCGCGGCCCCGAGGGCGAGAAATCCTTGTACTTGCCTTGCCAGTCAATGCTCGGGCAGCGGGTCACGGGCAGTTGCAGCAGGGTGCCTTGCTTGTTCGGATCGTAGAGCGTGTACAGGGTGTTGTTGAGGGTGATCTGGCCGTTGTCGGTCAGCTCCATCACCTGCTGCAACGTCATGGCCTTGCCGCCCAATTGCGGAATCACCGCGGTGCCATTGTTGTAGAAGAACGTCCACAGTCGGTTGGGGAAGGGCGCCCAGGTGATCGCCGGTGGCGTGGTGGGGCCGTAGCCTTCCACCAGCGGGTTGTAATAGCCCGAGCGCGGCGCGTCATTGAGGCCCGACCACGGGTTGCCGATGATCGCGGACTGGGTCCAGCCGGTGAGGTCGTTGTTCCAGTCGGTTTCAAACTGCGGCAACTGGTTTTCCAGGCCCAGCTTGTTGTAGTCCTTGGGGGCTTGCCCGGCGGGCGAGGTGAATTGATTGAAGGGTGTGCTCATGTCGGTTCTCCAGGTGTTGTGGTAGTGGAAGCAGAGCAGCAACCGGCACTGGGAGCAGGGCCGGCAATGGCCTGGCGCGGGTCGTCCCACACCAGTTGGGCGATAAAGCCTGGCAGCGGCGCGTACTCTTGCGGCGTCAACACCCGGGCACTATCGAGATGGGTCACCACCACGGACAACTGCGTGGCGTCAGTGGGGCCAAGGTTCAGCGCCCTGGCATTGCGTGCGGCATTCAATGCCCGGGACACGCCGTGGGTGATACAGCGGCCCTTGTCATCCACCAGGCCCATGCCGATGCGACTGAAGCGCCCGACGTAGTGCGGATTGTCGGCACTCACCTGCTGTGGCGTGGCGTCGGGCTGGTTGAGGAATACGTCGATCAGGTAGGTGTCGTGGGTGCAGCGCACGTGGTCGAACACCACCCACGGCCCAAGGCCGGCGGCGTTGTTCGTCGCCGGGGCGGGCGCCGAACGGTGTTGGCAGCAGGCCTTTGCCGCCTTGGTCGCGCCAAACTGCGGGGCCACGGGCGTGCCGTAGTCGTAGCCGATATGCCGACTGTCCTGGGCCATATCACCCAGGGTGGTGTAGCGCCAGGCATCGGCGCTGGTGAAGGTGACGGTGCTGGCGTCGCTCCCGGCAAACGGCTGGAGCAGGCACTGGGTGGTGTACTGCGCCGCCGGGTTGGCGCGGATCCAGACTTCGAGCATCCGGTCGATATTGGCGTGATACGAGCTGAACACCGGGTCGAACGCGGTGTAGGCATTGTCGGCCATGTCGCCGCCGATCCAGCCGTGATAGTTGTCGTGGGGCTGCTCGTAGAGCCCGTCGAAATTCAGCGCGCGGTTGGGGTACAGGTCGTCTTTCTGCGGCGGGTCAAACACCGGAATGTTCGCCCACGGATAGCCCGGCACGCCTTGGGGCTGGCTGAACGAGGTGAACTGCAGCGCATCCACCACTTGCTGCTGGAAAATCCGGCTCATCGCATACAGCTCCGTGCGCTCATGCCGGAACGGTTCTCCCTGGGTGTAGAACAGCGGGTTGCGCTGCACGAAGCGGCAATCCACCCCGTTGACCGCGCCCCTGGCGCACACCTTCGAGGTGCCGTCCTTGGCGGCGGCGTAACGCAACGGGTTGGGCCGCACTTCACCGGTGTGCGGGTGCAGGTAGGTTTCATCGAGAAACGCCTGGGGCAAACCGGCCTGGGGGCTGCCGTCGACACTGGCGTCTTCGGCCATCCAGTCCCAATAGGGAATCGGGCAGTCGATCAGCGCCTCCAGGTACAGCAGATAGGCCCGGTGCCACAGGGCAAAGGCTTCCTGGTAATGCAGGCACCAGTTGGTGTGGATATAGGCGTAGCGCTGCCACGGCGAACCGCTGTCGGGGTCGGCCACCTGCATCACGTCATCCAGCCGTGAGCGGTACAGGTTCAGTTGTTCGGGGCTGAGGGCGCGAATGTCCTGGCGCACGCGTTTGACCGGGTGGGGCAGGTCGGGTGGGGGAATGCGCTCGGCGATATCGAACGGTGAGCTGGGGGTCAGGCGCCAGCCCTGGTTGACCCACAGCCTGAAGGTTTCCAGGGCGTCTATGGGCCAGAACTGCTGCGGGTCGAGGGTCAGCGGCATGCTGCGCGAGGCCAGGTGCTGGTAGATGGTTTCGGACCAGGCCTTGACCGACGCCGGGTCTTCGAGGAACACGAAGTAGGCGTTCATGCAGCCCACCCAGGAGGCGGCGACGGCGGCGCGTTGTGCGGGCGGTATCCAGTAAGGGGCGCTGAAGAGGCCGTGGATATCGGTGGCCCATGTCGGTTTCGCGACTATCATAAGATCCCTCTCATGCCGCCCCGGTGCCTGATTTGGCTGGGCTGCTAAGCTGGATTGATGTTAGTGCGCCGCTGCGCAGGATTTGTGCAAATTGGCGGGGTTTTACGGTGGATTCATTGCAGTTTTTTCAAGGAAGATATGGAAAAAATGACAGATGCCATGGATTTGAAAATTCTGGGGAAGTTGCAAAGGGATTGCAGCCAGAGTCTGGAGTTGTTGAGTGACAGTGTGGGGTTGTCTTCGACCAGCTGCTACCGGCGTATCAGGCGGCTGGAGAGTGTCGGGATTATCAAGGCGAAGGTGGCGGTGCTGGATGAGCGCAAGCTTGGGATTCAGGTGACGGCGTTCTTTTTGATCAAGCTTGATAGGGACAGCAATGACATTGACCGCAAGATGCAGCATATCCTGGCGAATCATCCGGAGATTCAGGACTGTTATCTGCTGACCGGGGAGTTTGATTTTGTGATGGTGGCGAAGTTTCGGGATGCCACGGAGTACACGGATTATATCTATCGGTTTTTAGACATTTACCGGGATATTCCGATTCGTACTTATTCTTCTACGTTGGTGGTGCGGACGGTCAAGAAGTCTTATGAATTGCCGTTGCCGGGTTCTATGGTTTGAGTACATATCCGTTATTTGGGTAACGGCTGCTTATGGTTTCGCTCTTACAGCGACTCACTTTGGAAAAGCCCCAAAGTAAGCAAAGGGCTCTGCCCCGCCTGTCGGCACCTCGCCCAGGCTCGGTGTTCCCTCACTCCGGCGATGCTCCGCGGGCCGCCGCGATGGGCCATCCTTGGCCCAGCGCGGCTAAACCGGCGTCCTGCCGGTTTACCCGCTCCGCACCACCTGCGTTCGGCCTCGGGCTTATTGGGGCAGTCAGAGCCAGATCAAGATCAAAATCTACAGCACAGCGGCCTACAGGCCGGCTTGAGTGGTAGAAGCCAGATCAAAAGCCAAAGCAAAGCTGCTTTTCTGTAGGAGCCGGCTTGCCGGCGAAGAACCTGAGAGCGCCGCGTTGAATCAGGATGCCCACGTCATCGTTAACCACCTTCGCCGGCAAGCCAGCTCCTACAGGGGATCGTGCTCGCTTTGGATTTTGATTTTGCTTTTGCTTCACACCACTCAAGCCGGCCTGTAGGCCGCTGTGCTGTTGATCTGCTTTTGATCTTGATCTTAGGCGCCCCGTTAAACCACGCTGGCCGAACGCAGGCTTTGGAGCGTGGGTAACCCGGCAGGACGCCGGGTTAGCCGCGCTGGGCCAAGGATGGCCCATCGCGGCGGCCCACGGTCCAAAGCCGGAGTGAGGGCACACCGAGCCTAAGCGAGGTGCCGAGTGGTGGGGCAAGAGCCTTTTGGTTACTTTTGGGCTCCTTTCAAAAGTGACCCGCTGTAAGAGCGGAACCAATACCAGCCATCATCCAAATAACGGATATGCCCCCCAACCCTCGCCCAAAAAAGAAGCTTTTATGACAAAAGTTCGGTAGTCCCCAGCGACCCCGGTCTTGGCTATGTAACGCGCTCAAGAACGCCAAAACAGGCGATGCCAGAGCCGCAAGCAGGGTGCCAGGAGTGGGGCGAATGGGAACTATGGAACGTTACTCGAAAGTCGGCATGCAGGAGCTCGACCAGCGCCTGTCAAAGATCGTCGAAGCCGCGCGCAAAAAGCCGGTCTCGGTCTACCGCTATGGCGCACCGTGGGTATGGATCGTCTCCCAGGACGACTGGCAAGGCGCACTCAAGGAAGTCTCCAGCTATATCCCCGCAGGCCATTCACTGGTCCTGCTGCGCCCGCAGATCGACGACATCCTCGACCACCACCGCGACCTGCTCCAGGCCGAACCCGGCACCCGGATCGCCCCCCAGACCGTCTTGCAGATCCTGCTGCTGCAACTCCTGTACTCGGTCCCCAACGAACAGCAACTGCACGAACAGCTCAACTACAACCTGCTGTTCCGCTGGTTCGTCGGCCTCGACCTGAACCAGAAAGTCTGGGGCATCAACCTCCTGCAACGCGACATCGCCACCTTCCTCGGCAACCCGCAGGCGGTGCAACTGATCCAGAAAATCATCGGTGAAGTGTTCTGTGGCGCCTTGCTGCACATGCCGGAGTTCTCCCTGAACTTCGCCCTGCTGCACACCTGGCTCGCACGGCACGGCAACACCTCGATATCCAGCAATTGAACAGGCCAAACGCCGGGCAAACGGCGACGGCAATCATCTTGAGTAAACCAGGGGGCGGTGTGGAGCATCTGTTCAAATCAACGCTGGCGCTGTGCTGGCTGACGCTGGGCGCATTGGCGCAGCCGGTGCAGGCCGAAGAGCAGGGCGCCGAGCCCGAGGCTCCGGCACGGCGGGTGGACGTCAACGAGTACTTCGTGCGCGGCAATACCGTGCTCGATGCCCGGGCGATCGAAGAAGCGGTGTACCCGTTTCTCGGCCCGCAAAAGACCCTGGCCGATATCGAAGGCGCCCGGGATGCCTTGCAGAAGATCTACCAGGAACGCGGCTACCAATCGGTGTTCGTGGAGCTGCCGGAGCAGAAGGTCGACGACGGCATCGTCTACCTGCAAGTCAGCGAGACCAAGGTCGGCCGCGTCCGTGTGGTCGGCGCCAAGCATTATTCGCCAGTGGAAATCCGCGAAGAAGTGCCGGGCCTGAAGGAGGGCGCCGTACCGGACTTCACCCGCGTGCAAACCCAACTCGCCGGCCTCAACCGCGGCGTCGGGCGCCAGGTCACGCCGCTGGTTCGCGAAGGCCAGCGCCCCGGCACCATGGACGTCGACCTGCAGGTGGAAGACCAGAACCCGTGGCACGCCAGCCTCGGCCTGAACAACGACTACAGCGCCGACACCAAGGAGCTGCGCAGCGTGGCCACGCTGGGTTACGACAACCTCTGGCAGTTGGGCCACAGCATTTCCCTGACCTACTTTACGGCGCCCCAGGACAGCGACAACGCCAAGGTCTGGTCCGGCTCCTACACCGCTCCGCTGAGTGAGCGCTGGAGCCTGCAGTTCTCCGGTTACCAGTCCGACAGCAACATCGCCACCATCGGCGGCAGCAACGTGTTGGGCAAGGGCCATTCCTACGGCGTGGCGGCGATCTACAGCCTGCCGGCCAGCGGCAGCTGGGCCAACTCGTTCTCGGTGGGTGTGGACTTCAAGGACTTCAAGGAGCAGATGAAGTTTGGCAGCAGCACGGACGATATCCCGCTCAAGTACGCACCGCTGACGTTCGGCTACAACGGCTACCGCTACACCGAGCAGTCACAGCTGGGCCTGGGCTTGAACCTGATCGTCGGCACCCGCGCGTTTTTTGGCTACGGCAGCGACGCCGAAGAGTTCCAGTACAAACGCGACAAGGCCAGCCCGAGTTTCGCCGTGCTCAAGGGCGACCTGAATTATACCTACACCTTCGGCAACGACTGGCAATCGGCGTCCAAGGCCGGCTTCCAGCTGGCCTCGGGGCCGCTGGTGTCCAACGAGCAATATTCCGCCGGCGGTGCCACCTCGGTACGCGGTTACCTCGCCGCCGAGCGCACCGGTGACGAAGGCTACCTGCTGTCCCAGGAACTGCGCACGCCGTCGCTCGCCAAGTTCCTCGGCAGTTATGTGCAGGAGTGGCGCTTCTACGCGTTTGCCGAAGGTGCGCGCCTGCGCCTGCATGACCCGCTGCCCGAGCAGGAAGACGAATACAGCCTGGCCAGTGTCGGCCTGGGCACCCGCGCCAGTTTGAGCAAGTGGTTGTCCGGCAGCCTGGATTGGGGCTACCCGCTGCTCGATGGCCCAAACACCCAGAAACAGGACTCGCGACTGCACTTCAGTGTGCAGGCGACTTTCTGACCCTTTTTTTCGGAGACTCCTGACATGCAACGCCTATTTCTGAGCCTGTTGATCTGCCTGGGCTTCGCGCTCCCGGCCACTGCCCATGCCTGGTGGCAGGACGACTGGCACTACCGTAAACAGATCACCGTGGACACCACCTCCCAAGGCGCGGCCATCAGCCAGGCCCTGGGCCGCACGGCGCTGTTGGTGCGCCTGCACACCGGCAATTTCACCTTTGACGGGGTCAAGGACGACGGCGCCGACCTGCGTTTTGTCAGCGCCGACGACAAGACCGTGTTCAACCACCAGATCGAAAGCTTCGACCCGCTGATGGGCATGGCGCTGATCTGGGTCGATGTGCCCAAGGTCGAAGGCGGCCAGCGCCAGGACCTGTGGATGTACTACGGCAACCAGAAGGCCCCGGCCACCGCCAACGGCCAGTTGACTTTCGACCCGAACTACACCGCGCTCTACCACTTTGACGGTGCCAACGGCACGCCGCCCCGGGACACCACGGCCTACGGCAACACCGCCCTGAATGCCACCGGTGCGAGCATCGACGGGGTCATCGGCCGCGCGTTGCAGTTCAGCGGCCAGCCGTTGCTGCTGCCGGCCAGTCCGTCGCTGCAACACAGCGCGGGCAGTGCGTTTACCTTCAGTGCCTGGTTGCGGCTGGACCAGGCCAGCGGTGAGCAAGTGGTGATGGCTCGTCGCGAGGGTGCCCACAGCCTGTTGCTGGGCTTGAACCAGGGCATGCCGTTTATCGAAATCGACGGCCAGCGCGCGGTCTCCACCCAGCCGCTGAACCCGGGCCAATGGCAGCACCTGGCGTTCAGCGCCGAGGGCGACAAGGTTTCGCTCTACGTCAATGGCCGCGAAACCGCGAGCCTGGCGGTAGCGATGCCGGCGTTCAATTCCCAGCTGGCCATCGGTGCGGACTTGCCGGAAGCCACCAGCGGGCACCTGCCGTTTGCCGGTGCCATGGACGAGCTGCGCCTGTCCAAGGTCGCGCGCCCGGCAGCCCTGTTGCTGGCCGATGCCACGGCCCAGGGCGCCGAGTCGAAACTGGTGACCTACGGCGTGGATGAAGAACAGTCGGGCTTCGGTTTCGGCAGCCTGGGGTTCCTGCTCAAGGCCGTGCCGGTGGATGCCTGGGTGATCATCCTGGTGCTGGTGGGGATGATGTTCCAGTCGTGGTTCATCATGGTCCGCAAGAACCGTCAGGTCAGCCGCGTCAGCGGGGCCAACGAGATCTTCCGTGAGCACTTCGCGCAGATCGGCACCCGCCTGGAAATGTTCGCCGATGACCAGCCGTTGGCCGAACGCCTGACTCATTCCTCGCTGTGGCGCCTGTACCTGGTGGCGGTCAAGGAAATCCGTACCCGTCGCGCCCAGGGCGCCGACACCTCGTCGGTTTCGGCGGCGACCATCGAAGCCATTCGCTGCTCCATGGACGGTGTGCGCACCCGGGAAAACCAGTTGCTCGGCGCCAAGCTTTCAACCCTGTCCAACGCCATCGCCGGCGGCCCGTACATCGGCCTGCTGGGCACGGTGCTGGGGATCATGGTGGTGTTCCTCGGCACGGCAATGGCCGGTGACGTGAACATCAACGCCATTGCCCCGGGCATGGCGGCGGCCCTGCTGGCCACGGCCATGGGGCTGTTTGTCGCGATCCCCGCGCTGTTTGGCTACAACCGCCTGATTACCCGCAACAAGGAAGTCAGCGCCGACATGCGCGTGTTCGTCGACGAGTTCATCACTCGCCTGGCGGAGATGCACGGCGAGAGCCAGCACAGTGAAGCGGCGCACCGTCGCGACCACCACGCCACCGTCCCGGCCTGAGGAGAATCAGCATGGCTTCCGTGAATGCCTCCCACGACGATGACGATGACGCACCCGTCGACAGCATCAACATCACGCCCCTGGTGGACGTGCTGATGGTGGTGTTGGTGATGTTTATCCTGACCGCCACCGCCCAGGTCTCGGGGATCCAGATCCACCTGCCCAAGGCCAGCGCCTCGGTGTCGCTGTCGGAGGCCAAGACCAAGGCGATCTCGGTAAACGATGGCGGCCAGGTGTTTCTCGACGCTTACCCGGTGACCTTGCCCGAGCTGGAAGAGCGCCTGCGCATCGAGAAAGCGCAGAACCCGGACTTCCCGGTCATCGTGCGCGGCGACGCCATGGTGCAGTACCAGAAGGTCATCGAAGTGCTCGACTTGCTGCGCCGGCTGGAGCTGTCCCAGGTCGGGCTGGTCACCGGCAAACCGAGCCAGGGCTGACCCATGACCGCACAGATGCCGATCACGCCGACACCGGTAAAAACCAGGCCGCCGCTGCGTCCATTGAAGTGGGGCGTTGGCCTGCTGCTGGGCGCCGTGGCCGCCTGGTTTCTCTGGCAGTGGGCCAATGACATGAGTGGCGTGCGCCGGGAAGCGCCCAAGGTGCCGACGATTATCCCGTTGCCGCCACCACCGCCACCGCCGCCGGAAAAACCCAAGGAGCCCGAGCCCGACGTGCAGGAAAAAATCCCGGAGCCGGAACCCACACCGACCCCGGACGAGGTCAAGCCCGAGGAAGAAGCACCGCCTTCACCGGCGGACGACCTGGCCAACCCGATGCAGATCGACGGCGACGCGCAGTCGGGTACCGACGGTTTCAACATCGGCGCCGGCAAGGGCGGCGGCATGGCCGGTTCCGGTGGCGGCGGCCTGGGCACCGGCACGTTCAAGCAGTACCTGGCCGGTGTATTCCAGCGCCTGCTGCGGGAAGACCCGGAGCTGCGCAAGAAGGCCTACACGCTGCAGGCCGACCTGTGGCTGAGCGCCGATGGCGAGGTGACCCGCGTGGAGCTGGCCAAGTCCAGCGGCGACGCCGAGACCGACGCCCAGGTGCTGGCCGCCTTGCGTGCCACGCCACGCCTGAAGGAACGCACACCCGCGTCGTTGACCCTGCCGGTACGCCTGTCCCTCAAGGGCCGGCGCCCGGATTGATCGAACCCTTTTTGCAGTTTTCTACAGGAGTTGTGTGCAGATGATTTCCCACGTGAATCGATTGACCCTGGCGGTCGGCATGGTCGTTGCGACCCTGGTCGGCCAGGCGACGGCAGCCACTGCCGCACCTTCGGAAAACGCCACGGTCAACCTGATCCGCCTGCTGGTGCAGCAAGGTGTGCTCAAGCAGGAACAGGCCGACGGGTTGATCGCCCAGGCCGAGAAAGAAGCCCAGCAAGCCCGCCAGGCCAACGCGGCCACTGCGGTGGCGGCGACCGGCCCGGCAGCCGCCCCTGGCGATGTGCGGGTGCAGTACGTGCCGGCAGCGGTGCGCGATCAGATTCGCGACCAGGTCAAGGCCGAGGTCATGGCCACCGCCAAGCAGGAAAACTGGGCCCAGCCCAACACCTTTCCGGACTGGGTCTCGCGCATCAGCTTCGACGGCGACATTCGCCTGCGGGATGAGTCGCGCTACTTCTCGGGCAACAACAGCAATGAAATCGTCGATTACGCCAAGCTCAACCAGAGCGGGCCCTACGACGTCAACAAGAACACCAACACCCAATTGCCGCCGTTGCTCAACACCCGCGAGGACCGCGAAAACCTGTTCCGCCTGCGCGCGCGCCTGGGCATGAAGGCCGTGATCTCGCCCGACTGGACCGCCGGCATTCGCCTGGGCACCGGCAACGACAACAACCCGGTGTCCACCACCCAGACGCTGGGCGGCGGCTTTGGCAAGAAAGACATCTGGCTCGACCAGGGCTACCTCACCTGGAAAACCACCGACTACATGACCCTGACGGCGGGCCGCTTCGCCAACCCGTTCTATTCCACCGACATGATGTATTCCGGCGACCTCAACTTCGACGGCGTGGCGGCGATCTTCAGCCACAGGCTCAACAGCGACTGGGGCCTGTTCGGCACCCTCGGCGCATTCCCGGTGGAGTACAGCCCCGACACGGCCACCACCAACGGTTTCGACAAGGACGAGAGCGAAAACAAATGGATGTTCGGCGGGCAGATCGGCGCCGACTGGAAGATCAACCGCAGCAACAGCCTGAAAGGCTCGATGGCCTACTACCACTTTGGCGACATCCAGGGCGAACGCTCCAGCCCTTGCTCGCCGTGGTCGGGCCAGCCGGCCTGTGACACCGACGGCACACGCCTGGCATTTATGCAAAAGGGCAACAGCGTGTTCCTGCTGCGTGACATCGCCCCCAACCCGGCAACGCCCGGCCTGACCCCGCAACCGCAATTCGTCGGCCTGGCCTCCAAGTTCAACGTGCTGGACCTCAACCTGGCGTGGGACAGCGAGCTGCCGGAAGACCTCAAGCTGCGCAGCCAGACCAACTTCATCCACAACCTGGCCTACGACAAGGGCGAGATGCTCAAGCGCAGCGAAGGCCAGATCGTCAACAACATCAACAGCGATGGCCAGTTTGAAAGTGGCGGCAACGCGTTGCTGGTGCAGTTCACCCTCGGCAGTGCGCTGGAGATGCGCAGGAAGGGCGACTGGAACGTGCTGGCGGGCTACAAGTACATCCAGCCGGACGCCTTGCCGGACGGCTTCAACGACTCCTCGTTCCACCTCGGCGGCACCAACGCCAAGGGCTATTTCATCGGCGCCAATTACGGCCTCGACAAGAATATCTATGCCAGCGCCCGTTGGCTCAGTGCCTCCGAAGTGTATGGCGCGCCGTTTGAAGTGGATGTCATGCAACTGGAACTCAACACGCGCTTCTGATGCGCCGGAGAAAGCTCATGAACACGCGAATTTGCGGCCTGCTGTTGCTGCTGGTTACCACCGGCGCTTCGGCTGAAGGCATGGAAGAGCGCCTGCGCACTCAACTGCGTAGCACCACCCAGCAGTTGCAGGCGCTGCAAAGCGAGCAGGCCCAGGCCAGTGCCGCGCGCATCGCTGCCGAAACCCAGGCCAAACAGGCCCAGGCGCAGATCAAGCAACTGACCGCCGAGCTGGAAAAGAACCGTGGCGTGGCCGAGCAACTGGTGGGCCAGCAACAGAACCTGCACAGCCAGGCCCAGGCCCAGGTGGCGGCCAGCAACGAGCAAGTCGGCAAGTTCAAGAAGGCCTACGAAGACCTGCTGGTGATCGCCCGTGGCAAAGAGACCGAACGCGCACGTTTGCAGGCGCAACTCACGGAACGTGACACACAAGTGCAGCAATGTTCAGTCAAGAATCAACAGATGTACGGCGTGGCCCAGCAGTTGCTGACGGCCTACGAAAAAATCGACGTGGCCGACGTGATGAGCATCCGCCAACCGTTCGCCAGCAGCACCCGGGTCAAGTTCGAGGAACTCGCCCAGGGTTTTGGTGATGGTCTATACCTTAATCGGTTCGATGCTCCACAGACCGTCACTAATCATTGATCAACAAGGAAGAGACCACTATGAGCGACGTACAACTGATCACCAGCGTTACCCCGCAGGCCTTGACCGAGCTGCTGCAGGAAGCCGGCTACCGGGTCAACCAGACCGAGCAGAACGGCATCGTGCAATTGCTCAGCGCCAGCCAGGGCATCGGCTTTGCCGTGCGCTTCGGCAACCCGGCGGTGGAGCAGGGCAGCTATGTGGATTTCACCTACAGCTGCGCGCTGCGGGTGCAGGGCGAATTGCCGGACGGCCTGGCGCAAGTGTGGAACGCCTCCCGCCGCTTTGCGCGGCTGTCGTTGCAGGGTGAATTCCTGCTGATGGAGATGGATGTGGTGGCGGCCGGCGTGGGTGCCCCGTACCTGCGCAACCAGCTGGAATTGTGGGACCGCCTGCTGCAGGAATTTATCGTCTACCTGCGAGAATACAGCCAGCAAGCGGCCCAGCTTCAGGCCCAGGCCGAAGCCGCGCCGGCTGTCGACGCGCGCGAAGAGGCGCCTGCCCTGTGAAGAAACCAACCCTTGTGGTCGGCGCCGGCGCCCTGGTGGTGCTGGCGGTCGCGGTGGGGTTGAGCCTGCGACCGGGCAGTGACCCGGTCGCAGCCCAGCAGCCGGCGCCAGTGGCCGTGAAGGACGGGCCGGCAGTGGCTCGCCTGGGCAACCAGCAAATCGACCTGCTTGAACTCAAGACGGTGCTGGCGGCGCTGCCGGTGGAAACCCGCGAGCAATTGCGCGGCAACCGTGGCGCCCTGGAAACCTGGCTGCGTTCGCGCCTGGCGCAAAAGGCCGTGCTTGAACAGGCCGACGCCCAGGGCTGGCGCCAGCGCCCGGAAGTAGAGCAGCAGACCCGTGCCGCCACCGAGCAGATCGTGTTTCGCGACTACATGCTGTCGGTCAGCCAGGTACCGGCCGACTACCCCAGCGCGGCCGAGTTGCAGCAAGCTTATGACAACGGCAAGGCGCAGTGGGTGACGCCGCCGTTGTACCGGGTGAGCCAGATCTTCCTCGCCGCCAGCGACCCGCAAACCCTCGACACCGTACGCCGCCAGGCGCAGGAATTGAGCCGCCGGGCCCAGGCTGCGCCGGGTGAGTTTGCGGCGTTGGCCAGCCAATACTCCCAGGACTCCGACAGCGCCAAACGCGGTGGTGATTCCGGGATGCAACCGTTGCAGCAACTGGTGCCCGAGATGCGTGGCGTGGTGGCGCGGCTCAAGACCGGCGCGGTGTCGGAGCCGGTGCAGAGTGCGGCGGGGTTCCACGTGCTCAAACTCACCGGGCAACAACCGGCGCGCACCGCGACGCTGGATGAATTGCGTGAGCGCCTGACCGAGGCCCTGCGTGCCCAGCGTCAGGAGCAAATTGCCAAGGCCTACCTCGAAGGCATGCTTAACACCGCCACCTTGAGTATCGATGGCGCCGAGTTGAACAAGGTGCTGGAGTAAAAAACGTCTCACCGCATTGGATGCACAGTACCCACAAGACAGGGAGTCTCCCATGGTATTTCTTGACCCGGTTGTACCCCACGGCACCATGCCTTACCGCGGGCTGACGGAGTCCCGCGAGGCCTGGCTGGCGCTGGCCGCCACCATCGAGCCCGAGGTGGCGCAGTACTTCCTGATCAGCGCACGCTGTGGCTGTTTCATGCAGGCCGCCCGCAGCCTCAACATCAAGGCCACGCAATTGCGCAAGCGCCTGGCTCAACTGGAAGAGCAACTGCGCCGCTCGCTGTTCAGCTACCAGGGCAATGTCCTGGCCCTCAGTCGTGAAGGGCAGCAGTTACAGGCGCAACTGATTGCCCTGGCCCATGAACGACGCCTGCCGGTGCTGGAGCAACCGCTGATTCGGCTGGCGGTGGCCGAGTCGATCCTGCATGACATTTTGGGACGCGACCTGATTGCCCTGTTGCGGCGCAACGCGAGTGTGCGGCTGGAGATCATTTCCATCGACAGCGATTTGGCGTTGCAGGCCCTGGAGGCCGATGTGGTGGTGTGGTTGTCGGGGATGGAGTCGCCGGGGCCCGGGCCGAGCTTTGCCATCGGTGCGCCGCAGGTGTTGGCGCGGCTGGATTATTCGCCGCACATTGCCAAGCGTTATTCACGGTTGGCGGTGCGGCCGGACAGTATCGAGGACCTGGCGGATTACATGCTGGTGCAGTGGCAGCCGGATCGGCAGGTGGAGGCGTTGCGGCCCTGGAACAGCCTGGTGGAGCAGCGGTTGGCGGGGGTGGTGCAGGTGCAGGCCTATCCGTTGATGCTGGAGATGATTCGGTGCAGTGCGTGTATTGGGTTGTTGCCGCGGTATATGGGGTGTTTTGATCGCGGGTTGACGGCGTTGGACGGGGTGTTTTTGGAGGGGATGCAGCGGCAGGTCTGGATGGGGGTGAATGCTGAGGTGCGGCATCCGCAGGAGGTGGGGTGGGTGGTGGAGATGATTCGGAATACGTTTCGGGAGAGGGGGAGTGGTTTGATTGATTGGGGGCATATCCATTTTTTGGTAACGGCCACCTATGGTTTCGCTCTTACAGCGACTCACTTTGGAAAAGCCCCAAAGTAAGCAAAGGGCTCTGCCCCGCCTGTCGGCACCTCGCTGTGGCTCGGTGTTCCCTCACTCCGGCATTGCTCCGCGGGCCGCCGCGACGGGGCGTCCCTGCCCCGTCGCGGCTAAACCGGCGTCCTGCCGGTTTACCCGCTCCTCAATCCCTGCGTTCGGCCTCGGGCTGAATGGGGCAGTCAGAGCCAGATCAAAATCAAAAGCAAGAGCACAGCGGCCTACAGGCCGGCTTGAGTGGTAGAAGCCAGATCAAAAGCCAAAGCAGAGCCGCTTTTCTGTAGGAGCCGGCTTGCCGGCGAAAAACCTGAGGTCGCCGCGTTGAATCAGGATGCCCGCGTCATCGTTAACGACTATCGCCGGCAAGCCAGCTCCTACAGGGGATCGTGCTCGCTTTAGATTTTGATTTTGCTTTTGCTTCACACCACTCAAGCCGGCCTGTAGGCCGCTGTGCTGTTGATCTGCTTTTGATCTTGATCTTAGGCGCCCCGTTAAACCACGCTGGCCGAACGCAGGCTTTGGAGCGTGGGTAACCCGGCAGGACGCCGGGTTAGCCGCGCTGGGCCAAGGATGGCCCATCGCGGCGGCCCACGGTCCAAAGCCGGAGTGAGGGCACACCGAGCCTGAGCGAGGTGCCGAGTGGTGGGGCAAGAGCCTTTTGGTTACTTTTGGGCTCCTTTCAAAAGTGACCCGCTGTAAGAGCGGAACCAATAGAGGCCATCACCGAAAAAATGGATATGCCCCCAATCACCGCACCCGCCCCAAAAACCCCTCAATCAACCCATTCACCTCCTCGGGATTCTCCAGCGCTGCGAGATGCGCAGTCCGCGCCATCACCACAAACTCCGCCCCGGGAATCACCTGTGCCATGGCACGGGTTTCCACCACGGCAAACGTGCGATCCTCTTCACCCGCCACCACCAGTACCGGCGCACGAATCGCCGCCAGCAAGGCCCTCTGATCCGGCCGCTTGGGCACCACACTGTCCACCGCCCAAGCGATCGAATCGACATCGCACACAGCCAATGCCTGATGAATCCGGGCGATCGCCTCAGGCCGTTCCCGCTCGGTAGTCGGCCCCACAAACGCACGGGTCGCCGTCCCCACCATGCCCAACCTGAACCCACCCAACAGCCGAATCACCAGCGCCAGCAGCGGAAACTCCAGCCGATGCCGCAACCCCGCCGGCGAGGCCGTACAGTTCATCAACACCGCCGCCTCGACCCGCGTCGGATGCATGGCCGCAAACGTCCCGCCAATCATCCCGCCCCAGGAATTCCCCACGAAGGTACAGCGCTCAATCCCCAACCCATCCAACACCTCACTCACACACTGCGCACACTCGGCAAAGGTAAACCCGCGGCTCAGCGCCTCACTGTCACCATGCCCCGGCGGGTTGATCAGCACCACCCGATAGCGCGGGCTGAAATGTCGCGCCTGGGCCATCCACATGCGCGCATCCATCAACAGGCTGGACCAGAACACCATCGCCGGGCCCTCGCCGACACTGCGCACGCGCAAGCGGCCGAGGCAGGTGGGAATGTCCTGCACCTGAAGATCGTGATATTCAAGCAGCGCCATGACGGCCTCGCGCACAAGGGAGATGAACGCCTTAGCCTATACCTGCCAGGCTGCAGGCGGCGTTATCAGCCCATATCAGCCGCGGTGATAAATCGACGGGCCAGAAACCCATACAGCAGATAACCAAACGCAAGCACCAGCGTCGCGCCAAACACGGCCTCTTCACCGCAGGCATAAATCGCATAAAGCGAGTACCCCACGGCGATCAGCAGCACCGTGGTGTTGCGCGCGTAAACCGCCGCTGTCACCCGCGCCTTGTGCATCATCACCAGCAACCCGGTGAGTGCCGTGACGTAGGGGATCAGATTGGTCACCACCGCCAGGTTCACCAGCTTGCTGAACTGGGCGCTGGCAGTGGGCGAGATGGTCGACAAGGCAATCAGGCTCTGCAACGCCGCACAGGCAACCATTCCCACTACCGGCGCATGGGCGCGGGTGACCCGGCTGAAGAAGCGCGGAAACAGGCGTTGGTCTGCCGACATCTTGGCCGTTTGCGCCAGGGTGAATTGCCAGCCCAGCAGCGAACCGATGCATGCCACCACCGCCAGGGCCATGATGATGTCGCCCACCAGCGGCGTGAAGATCTGCGCGTACACCAGGGCAAACGGCGCTGAAGACTCGGCCAGTTCGGCGTTGGGCACGATGCCCTGGATCACGCTGGTGGACAGCACATACACCAGCGCCGCACCGAGGGTGCCCAACAGGCAGGCGAGCGGCACGGTGCGCTTGGGGTCTTCCACGGCGTCATAGCCCTGGGCGGCGGACTCCATGCCAAGGAACGCCCAGAGCGTCAGCGGGATGCTCGCGCCAATGGCGTCCCACAGTTGCAGTTGGTTGGGGTTCCAGGCGTCGCTGAACACCTCGGCCTTGAAATAGAACCAGCCGATCACACTCAGCCCCGCCACGGGAATGATCACGCCCCACACCGTGATCACACCGATCCGGCCAGTCAGGCGCGGGCCGCCGAAGTTGGCCACGGTGGTCAGCCAGATCAGCCCCAGGGTGCCGATAAACAACGGGATCGGCCCGCTGCCCAGCCACGGGATAAAGGACGACAGGTAGCCCACCGCCGAAATTGCAATCGCCACATTGGCGATGATCAGCGACAGGAAGTACAGAAACGAACAGAGGAAGAACCCCGACTTGCCGTGGGCCTCTTCGGTGTAGGCCGACATGCCGCCCGTGCGTGTACAGAAGAGGCCGCATTGGGCGAAGCAATACGCGATCGCCATCGAGCCCACGGCGGTGATCACCCACGACAGCAACGAAATCGCGCCCAATTGCGCCATGCTGGAAGGCAGCATGATGATGCCCGAGCCCATCATATTGATCGCCACCAGGGTGGTCAGGCCCATCAGGCTCATCTTCTTGCTTGGCTCGGCCATCGGCAACTCCTTGTCTTGGGGCGTGCGATGGCAGGCTAGCACGTTGTGCTCACTTCGCCTTCGGGGTCCGGCTTTCTCCCAGGATCCGCGCCGCATCCCGTGCCGGTGGCAGGCCGAATACCCGGGCGTAATCGCGGCTGAACTGGGTCGGGCTTTCATAGCCGACTTCAAAGGCGGCGCTGGTGACGTTTTTGGCGCTGGCCACCATCAGGGTGCGGGCCTGCAGCAAGCGCACGCGCTTCTGGTACTGCAACGGGCTCAGGTTGGTGACGGCCTTGAAGTGCCGGTGAAAGGCCGACACGCTCATCGCGGCTTTCTGCGCCAGGGCTTCCACCCGGATCGGTTCGGCGAAGTCCCGGCGGATCCACTGGATGGCCTGGCTTACTCGGGCCATGGCCGTGTCGGGCGCTGCTATTTCCCGCAGCATCCAGCCGTGGGGCCCTTGCAGCACGCGATAGAGAATCTCGCGTTCGTACACCGGCGCGAGGGCCGTTATGGCCTCAGGGTTGCCCATCAGCCGCAGCAGGCGCAGCCAGGCATCCATCAGTTCAGGGGTCACGGCGGCCACTGAAAACCCCGCCTCCCGGTCGTAGCGTCCGGCAGGTTTGGGCAAGTCGCCGAGCAGCGTCGCAAGTACCGTCGGGTCCAGTGTCAGGCTGACCGCCAGGTACGGTTCACCGGAGGCCGCCGGGTGGACAGTGCCCACGGCGGGCAGCTCGATGGACATCACAAAATACGTCGCCGGGTCGTAGCGCAGTGTGCGATCACCCACGGTCATGGATTTGCTGCCCTGCAGGATCAGGTTGATCATCGGCTCATACACCGCGGCCAGCATGTGCTCGGGAATCGCCCCCTGAACCATGGCCACGCGCGGGATACCCGTTTCAGTGCGGCGGTTTTCGGCCTTGGCGGCCAGGGTGCGCAGTTCGATCAGTTGTGTGTTCATGCCGGGCATGCTGAGCGTCCGGGTGTGACTTGTGCAAGCGAAAAGCAGAAACAGGCAGGTTTCGAGTACGAACAGCTGCGTCGGCGCAGGCGCACACGCCTACTGTGGTCACTTCTTTGAACAAGCAATGGAGTCCCACATGGGCGTTATCCTCATCACCGGCGGCAGCCGTGGCATTGGTGCCAGCACTGCAGAGTTGTGTGCCCGTAAAGGCATGGGTGTGATCCTGACCTACAACAGTCATCCAGACGCCGCCCAGGCGGTGGTGCAGCGGATCGAGTCGGCGGGCGGCCAGGCGGTTGCGCTGCCACTGGATGTGGCTGACGTCCGCTCGTTTGAGGGGTTTGGCGAGACGGTAAAACGGACGTTATCGGCAACCTGGGGCGTGGGCGGTTTGAGTGGCCTGGTGAATAACGCAGGTTTCGGCCTATTCAATCCCCTGGCCTCGGTCACCGAGGCGCAGTTCGACGGGCTGTTGAATGTGCACCTCAAAGGCCCGTTCTTCCTGACGCAAGCCTTGCTGCCGTTGCTGCAAGCCCATGCCTGCATCGTCAACCTGACCAGCGCGACCACCCGCGTGGCCACCGCCGGCGTAGCGCCTTACGCGGCCTTCAAGGGCGCACTGGATGTGCTCACCCGCTACATGGCCAAGGAGTTCGGCGAGCTTCAGATCCGTGCGAACGCCGTGTCTCCGGGCGCCATTCGCACCGAGCTGGGCGGCGGGCTCAATGATGAGTTCGAAGCGCTGCTGGCTTCACAAACCGCCCTCGGCCGAGTGGGCGAACCTGAGGATGTGGCACGTGTGATCGCCCTGTTGCTCTCGGAAGAAGGCCGCTGGATCAATGCCCAGACGATCGAGGTCGCGGGCGGTTACATCATCTGAAAAGCGAGGCTGAACCATGCTGGATCATCTGTTTTTGTCGGTCAGCGACCTACAACGCTCGATTGATTTCTACCGCGCCGCACTGACACCGCTGGGCATCACCACGCGCCATGACTACGACGGCAAGGACGGCCCGCCGGGCCATCCGGACCTCAAGGGTTTTGGCGCCAACGGGCGGATATTCTTCTGGCTGCGCGAGGGCGTGGTTGAGGGCAGGGCGGTGCATGTGGGTTTCGTCGCCAGTAGCCGCGCCGAGGTTGATGCGGCCTACCAGGCGGCGATGAATGCCGGCGCCGTCGACAACGGCGCCCCGGGCGCGCGTTTGCACTACGACCCCAACTACTACGCCGCCAATGTGCTGGACCCGGACGGCTACAGCCTGGAATTCGTCTACAAGAACTGGCAGCACGCCCAGTCGTAGCAGCTGTCGGAGAGGGTGGCGATCAGCCCGCGGCCTGCGGCTGCATCCGCCACTCACCGTCCACATCCTTGACCAACCCACTGGCCACAAACAGCGGCGCCAGGCGTTTGTGCAACTGCGGCTCGACAAACTCTTTCACCGTGTCCAGGGCCAGCGCGCCGCTCAGCGGCAGCTCGGCCTTGGTGTAGGACAGCCAGGCCTTTTTCAGCATCAACAGCACGTCGCTGCCGGCGGTGGAGGCGAAGCGGCGGTGGACTTTCCTGCCGTCGAAATCGAAGGTGTGCTGGAACTCGTAACCCGCCTCGTTGCCTTCGCTGGCGACGCAGCGGATGCAGGTGCAGGGGCCATCGCCGAAAGCGCTGCGCAGGTAGGTGTTGAAGTCCACCACGGGCTTGAGTGACAGGCGCTTGTCCACCTCGAACAGGTCGCCGGTCATTTTTTCGTCAGTGTTCAAGGTCCATTTCCTCGCAGCGGTTTTTTCAAGGGCGGCACGATACCAGCCGAAGGGCATGGGCGGGTAGTTTTTGGTCGCTTCAGTGGGGACGTCCATTCGCCAATGCCCTTGTTAGAGTTTCCTTAAATCACCCTCGGAGGAAACCGGCATGAGCAGCACACCCACGATCTACAACCACGGCGTTTCATGGGAAGAGGGCAACAGCGTCAGCCAGGGCTACCGCGTCAACGGCACGATCTATATTGCCGGGCAGTTTTCTCACACCCTCGACGGCGAGTTCGTCGACGGTGATGCGGCCGTCCAGACACGCCAGGCCCTGGAGAATCTTGATCACGTGTTGGCAGGCTTTGGCGTCAGCCGGTCGAACATTGCGGCGGTGGATTTCTTCCTGGTGCACGCCAAGCGCGACTTTGAGGCGGTGGTCAAGGTGTGGAAGGAATACATCGGCGACCATCGCCCGGCGGCGACCCTGGTCGGCGTGAATTACCTGGCGTCGGACGCGCAGATCGTCGAGATCAAGGTGATTGCCCACGCCCACTGATCAGCCCGCCAGTTCATCCACCATCAGGTCGATAAAGCGCCGTACCCGGGGCTCCAGGAAGCGTTTGCTCGGGTACATCGCCAGAATCTCCACGTCTCCCGCGTCCAGGTTGGGCAACACGGTCACCAGGCGCCCGGCGGCCAGGTCCTCGGCCACCAAGAAATCCGGCAGCAAGGCGATGCCCAGCCCGGACACGGCGGCGTCACGCAGCGCTTCGCCGCTGTCCAGGCGCAGGCGGCTGCGCCCGTAAGCCTTGACCCAGGTACCGTCCGCCTCGCGAAAACGCCAGCTTTGTTTGCGCGTGCGGCTGCTGAAGTACAGGCAGTCGTGGTGGGCGAGGGCGTCCATGTCCCGGGGCATGCCGTGCTCGGCGAGGTAGCCCGGCGCGGCGCAGAGCAGCGCCTGATAACGGGCGACCACGCGGGAAACCAGCTGGCGGTCGGTGTTCGCGCTGCCGATGCGGATGGCCAGGTCGAAGCCGTCCTCGACGATATCAGCGGTGCGGTCGCTGAAGCTGACTTCCGCCTGCACCTCGGGCCACGCCTGCAGGTACTTTTTCAACAATGGCAGCAGCACCTTGCGCCCGAAGGCGTCCGGCACGGTGAGCCGCAGCAACCCGCGTGGCACGCCGGTGGGCTGGCCGATACGGCTTTGGGCGTTGTCCACCGCCGCGAGGATCTCCAGCCCCTGGTCATACAACGCGCGGCCCTCATCGGTGAGGCTCAAGGTGCGGGTGGTGCGGTTCAGCAGGCGCACGCCCAGGCTGTCTTCCAGGCGCGCCACGGCTTTGCCGGCGGCCGAGCGCGTCAGGCCCATCGCCTGGCCGCCGGCGACGAAGCTGGCGCCATCGACCACCGCCATGAAAATCAGCATCTCGTTGAGGTTGGTGCGCAGCATGCACAGAGCTCCGGACACAGGGAAAGGGGCAGGGCGGGCAATATAACAGTGCGGCTACTGGAAGGCGTGGCGCATCCGGCTACATCCCGGCAGGCGCGTCTTTGATCAGCTTTTTTCGAATATCAATAGATCCCGATATTCTTTTCCGGACTTAGAAATCACCGCTACGCTCGCTGCCATTCCCCAACATGGCAGCACCCTCCACAGGTCGACCCCTCATGACAGTGTTCTCTTTCGCTCACGCAGGCCGCAAGCCTGGTCATGGACGTTCCTTGCGCATGGCTTTGGCGCTCACCACTCTTCTGGCCCCGTTGCTGACGCACGCGGCGACCCTGGATGAGGTCAAGCAACGCGGTTACCTGTCGGTGGCCACTGAAGATGAATTCCGCCCTTTCGAGTTCGTCGACGACGGCAAGCCCAGCGGTTTCGATAACGAGCTGGTACAGAAGCTCAAGGCTGCCGGCCCGCTGGATGTGCGCCAGCAAATCATGCCGTTCACCGGGCTTCTGGCGGGTGTGGTCAGTGGCAAGTACGACGCGGCCATTACCGGTTTGCTGATCACCCGTGAGCGCCAGCAGTCGCTGGATTTCACCACGCCGATTGCCGAGGCCACGGTGTTTTACCTCAAGCGCCAGGGCGATGACCGGATCAAAAGCGTGGCCGATCTCAACGGCCTGACCCTGGGTATTCAGGCGGGCAGTGCGATGTATCAGCGCTTGCCGGAGCTTGAGAAGTTGCTGGCTGCCAGCGGCGGCAAACTCGGCAAGATCGTCCAGTACACCTCCTACCCCGAGGCCTATCAGGACCTGGCGCTTGGCCGCACCGATTACGTGGTCAATAACATCGTCGGGCTGAACGCCCTGCTCAAGGAAAAACCGGGTGTGTTTGAACTGGGCCAGGCAGTGTCGAGCAAGACGTATGTCGCCTGGGGCGTGGCCAAGGGTAACCAAAGCGTGCTGGATTACCTGAACAACTTCCTCGCCCAGGAACGCAAGAGCGGCGATATCGCGCAACTCCAGCAAAAATGGTTTGGCACGGTATTCCCCGAGCCACCGGCGCATTTCGTCTCCGAATATTGATTGAACCCACATGAACTTCACTCAATGGGGCCTCGAACCGGGCCCCTTGTTGCTGGGCGCGCTGGTGACGCTTGGGTTGACGGCAATCTCGATTGCCCTGGGCCAGGTGGTCGGCCTTGGGCTGGCATTGTTGCGGCGCCAGCAGTGGCCGTTGCTGGGCCCGCTGTTGGCGGCGTACATCAGCGTGATCCGCGCTACGCCATTGCTGACCCTGGCCCTGGCGGTGTTCTTTATCACGCCTGCGTTGGGGTATGACATCTCGGCGCCGGCGGCAGCCATCCTGGCCATGACTATCAACACCTCGGCGTTCAATTGCGAAATCTGGCGCGGTGGTTTTGCGCAATTTCCCCGGGATCAGCTCGATGCGGCGAAGGCGGGCGGCATGGGGGCGACGTTGCGGCTGCGGCGCATCGTGCTGCCTCAGGTCGGCCGCCAGGTGTTGCCGTTACTGGTGAATGAAATGACCATCCTGATCAAGAACAGCCCGGCCGTGGCGGTGATCGGCATTGTGGAGCTGACCCGCACCGCTGTGCGTATCGGCGCAAATACCTATCGGCCCTTGCCGCCGCTGATCGCGGCACTGGTGCTGTACATCCTGATTATCTGGCTGGTGGTGGCGGCGCAGCGTTATCTCGAACGTCACTACAAGGCGCGCCTCGCATGATCGCCCATGAACTGGCAGTGGCCTGGGAGCATATCGGTGACCTGCTTGATGGCGCCGCGCTGACGGTGGTGTTGTCGGTGGCGGCGGGCGTCTCGTCATTGCTGCTGGGCTGCGGCCTGACCCTGGTGCTGATGAGTCGCCAGCGCCGCCTGGCATCGGTGCTGCGCGGCTTTATCGAGCTGATGCGCTGCACGCCGTTCCTTTTACTGGCCTACCTGGTGTACTACGGCCTGCCGTCCTTCGGGCTGCGCCTGAGCAATATCCAGTCCGGGTTGCTGGCGTTGCTGCTGTACCACGGCGCGTATGTCGCGGAGATCCTGCGAGCCGGTTGGCTGGCGCGGCCCCGTGAGGAAATCGAGGCCGGCTTGGCGTTCGGGTTCCGCGGTGTGTTGCTGGCGCGGCGGCTGATCCTGCCGAACCTGTGGACCAGCTGCGCGCCGGCCCTGGGCAACCAGATGATCCAGGTGGTCAAGGACACCTCGTTCCTGACCATCATCGCGGTGCCCGAGCTGACCTCGGCGGCCAACAGTCTGCAATCGAACTATTACATTCCCTTCGCCGCGTTGTTCTCGGCGGTGTTTTTCTACTGGCTGATTTGCGTTGTCATCGAGCTTGGCGTGTCGATGCTGCGGCGCAAGGCGGAGCGTTTCCAATGACTTCCCTGAGTAGCCCGACCCCGGTTGCCCTGCAGGTGGCAGGGCTGAACAAAAGCTTCGCCGGGCGCCCGGTGTTGCATGGCGTTGACCTGCACGTGGCAGTGGGTGAGACCGTGTGTTTGCTCGGCCCTTCGGGTGCCGGTAAATCGACCCTGTTGCGCTGCCTGAACTGGCTGGAAGTGCCCGACAGCGGCAGCATCCACATCGCGGGGCAGCGCATCGGTTTGAATGCCGACGGCAGCAAAATGTCGGAGCGCAGCATCGCCACTATCCGCACGCAAACCGGCATGGTGTTCCAGAACTTCGCCTTGTGGCCGCACTTGACGGTGTTGCAAAACATCATGGAAGCCCCGCTGCATGTGCAGCGCCGGCCCAAACTCGAAGTGCAGGCCGAAGCCCTGGAATTGCTGGCGAAGGTCGGTTTGAGCGACAAGGCGGACGTGTACCCGGCGACCTTGTCCGGCGGGCAAAAACAACGGGTGGGCATTGCCCGGGCGCTGGCCAGCCGCCCTCAACTGCTGTTGTTCGACGAGCCCACCAGCGCCCTCGACCCGGAGCGCGTCAGCGAGGTGCTGTCGATCATGCAATCCCTCGCCCAGGCGGGCATGACCATGGTCGTGGTCACTCACGAGATGGAGTTCGCCCGGCGCAGCGCCGACCGCATTGTGTTCATGGACCATGGGCGGATCGTCGAGACGGCTAGCCCGGCGGCGTTTTTCAGCGCCCCGCAAACCCGTCGGGCCCAGGAATTTCTTTCCCATCGCCACCCGGAGGCGGTCGCCCAACATGTCTGAAGGTCATCCCAATACGCTGGCGGTGGAGCGCATTCTCGCCACCGAGCCGATGCTGGTCGGTGCGCAAACGGCGTCTTCGGCTCTCGGGCTTGAGGCCGGGCACTTGGGGCATGCCGGCCCTCCGTTCGCTCATGCCGGCGAGATCCCGGGCGTGGTGCTCAACGCCCTGGCGGGGGCGGCCTTGCACGAAGGCTGGGCGGGCGATCTTGACGGTGCCCGACGGCTGATTCTCGATGGCGAAATCACCCTGCACGCCAACCATGACCTCGGCACCGTTTCACCCATGGCAGGTGTGGTACGCCCCGGGCAGTTGCTGATGCGCATCGAGAACCGTGCGGGCAATGAAGTGGTGCACGCTACGCTCGCTGAATCCGGACGCCGGGCGCTGCGCTTCGGCTGTTACGACGGATCGATCGCCGAGCAGCTCGACTACCTGGACCGGGTGATCGGCCCGAGCATCGTCAAGGCACTGCCCGCCGCCGGTGTGCCGCTATTGCCGCTGATTGCCCAAGGCGTGGCGTTGGGGGATGACACCCACCAGCGCAATGTCGGCGGGATGTACGCGTTTACGCGGCAGTTGCCGGCCCTTGAAACCGAGGTACGCCAGTGGCTGCTGGGCAACCCGCAGCACTTTCTGAACTACGCCATGGCCGCCGCCAAGCTGGCTTTGGACCGCGCCAGTGGTGTGAAAGGCTCGTCGATCATCACCGCGATTGCGCGCAACGGCGTGCACTGCGGCGTGCGGATTGCCGGGGCAGGGCAGCGCTGGTTTACCCACGCGGCCACTGCGCCACAGGGCTACTTTTTCCCACCTCACCTGCCCAGCGATGGCCAGGCAGACCTGGGTGACAGCGCCATCGTTGAAGCCTACGGCCTGGGCGGCACGGTCGCGCATGCGGCGCCTGAGCTGGCGCAACTGATGGTTCAGGATTGGTCGCAGGCCAGGGCTGCCGGGCGGCGCATGCGTGAATTGTTTGTGGCGCAGCACCCGTTGATTGCCCCGGCCCTTGCGGGTGCCCGTGGGGTTGGCGCGGGGCTGGATGCTCGCGCGGTGGTGGCAGCTGGCGAGCCGGTCCGGATTCACACCGGCATTGCCCACCGCGATGGTGTGACCGGCTGGGTCGGCATCGGCGTAGCCCTGGCGCCGGTGGAATGTTTCCAGAAGGCGCTCGCAGCGCTCTAATTTTCTGTTCGAGGATTTTCCCGATGTCCCAAGACACCGTGCATCACTTTGTGCCGAATGCCAGCCCGCCGCCGCCTTCGGCCATGTATTCCCATGCGGTCCAGGCCGATGGCTGGCTGTACGTCACCGGGCAACTGCCCACCGACCCGGATGCGCCCACCGCCGAGCTGCGCGAGGGCATCGAGGCTCAGGCCCGACTGTGCTTCGAGAACCTGCGGCGCATCGTCGACCACGCCGGTTACAGCCTGGATGACACGCTGTTCGTGCGCATCTACCTGAGCGACTACGACAACGATTTCGCCGCGTTCAATAGCGTGTACGTGCAGCACTTCAACAACCCGAAAAAGCTTCCGTCACGCACCACCGTCGGCGTTACCCGCTTGGGTCGCCAGGCATTGGTGGAGATAGACCTGGTGTGTTTCAACCCCCGGCACAAGACGCTTTAACCCCATCCACAAGGAGGTATCTTCATGCGCATTCGTCCCTCGTTCACCGTGCTCGCCGCATCTCTGGCGGCCGCCACTGCACTGCTCAGCCCAGGCGCCCAGGCCGAAGGCAAGATCAGCATTGCCCAGCAATTCGGCATCGGCTACTTGATCCTCGACGTGGTTCGCGACCAGCACCTGATCGAGAAACACGGCAAGGAGCAGGGCCTGGACATCAAGGTGGAGTGGAACAGCATTTCCGGCGCCACCGCGATGAACGAGTCGTTGCTGGCCGGTGCGCTGGACGTGGTGTCGGCGGGTGTGCCGCCCATGCTCACGCTGTGGGACCGCACCAAGGGCAAGCAGAACGTCAAGGCCATCGCCTCGCTGGGGTCGATGCCCAACTATTTGCTGACCAATAACCCGGACGTGAAGACCCTCAAGGACTTCAGCGAAAAAGACCGCATCGCCGTACCGGCCGCAGGTGTGGGTTTCCAGTCGCGCACCTTGCAGATTGAAACCGCCAAGCAATTCGGAAACGACAACTACAAGAAGTTCGATGACATCTCCATCAGCCTGGCTCACCCGGACGCCACTGCGGCGCTGATTGCCGGCGGTTCGGAGATCAACGCGCACTTTTCCAGCCCGCCGTTCCAGTACCAGGAGCTGTTGAATCCCAAGGTGCACAAGGTGCTGAGTTCCTACGACATTCTCGGTGGCCCGGCCACGTTCAACGTGCTGTACACCACCGAGAAATTCCACGACGAAAACCCCAGGACCTACAAGGCGTTCTATGACGCGTTGGCCGAGGCCGAGAAAATCATCAAGGCCGACAAGCCGGCAGCGGCCCAGGCTTATATTCGTGTAGAGCAGTCGAAGCTACCGCTGGCGCTGGTGGAGAAGATCGTCCAGGACCCGGAAATCGACTTCACCATCGTGCCCCAGCGTACGTACATCTATGCCGAGAAACTGCAGGAGTTGGGCGTGCTGAAAAACAAGGCGGGGAGCTGGAAGGATTACTTCTTTGAAGAGGCGCATGGCGGTGACGGGAGCTGACACCGTTTCGAATTGAAATGAGTACAAAATGTGGGAGCAGGCAAGCCCGCTCCCACATTGGATCTGCGGTGTTTTCAAGTCCCCGCAAGACTGGTTTTGATCCAGTCATACAAGTGATTCCCCTCACTCGACAACTCGCTGTTGGCCCGCCGGCACAGGTAGTACTGGCGGCCATCGTCGACCTGTAGATCAAACAGTTTCACCAATTCCCCGTTCGCCACATGCGGCGCCACCAGTGGCTCGCGCAGCAGTGAGCAGCCCAGCCCGGTCAGCGTCGCCGTCAGCGCCAACTGACCATCCTCCAGCAGCAAACCATTCAGCGCCGTGCCGTGATGCACGTCGGCAGCCTGGAACCATTGGCTCCAGGTGCCGCGCTCTTCGTCGTGCAGCAACGGCAACTCGCTCAGGGCCTCGGGTGTGTCGATCGGGCCGTGTTGCTCCAGGAATGCCCGGCTGCAATAGGGCGTTACCGCCCCGGAGATCAACGGCTCGCTGTGATACCCCGGCCAGTGCCCGGTGCCAAAGCGGATCGACAGGTCGGCCGCGTCGCTGGGGTAGCTGCGGTGGTTGGCGTAGGTGACGTTGATGTCCAGCGCCGGATGGTCCTTGAGGAACTGCGCCAGGCGCGGGATGAACAGGTTGATGCCGAACAGCGGGATCAGGCTGATGGTGACCTGGCGCGTGGCGCTTTTTTCCCGCACGTGTTCGGTGGCGCTGCGCAGCACGGCGAAGGCCGAGCGAATCGCGCGGTAGTACTCGCGGCCTTCTTCGGTGAGCACCAGGTTGCGGCCCTGGCGCAAGGTCAGCGGTTGCTGCAGGAAGCTTTCCAGCAGGTGCAGTTGATGGCTGACGGCGGAGGGCGACACATCCAGCTCGCGGGCGGCGGAATTTACCCCGCCGTGGCGGGCAAACGCTTCGAAGGTGCGCACGGCACGCAGCGGCGGGTCATTGGCTAACTGTTCTAAATTATTCATGTGTTGAATTAAATACTAAGTGAGATGGCAAATAAAGAGCCATAAGTGCCGTATTTATGGCGGTTATAGCGCTTTATGCGTTTGGCATAAACATATGAATTTCTGATATTTGATAAAAATAGAATAGATGCTTAGTGTGCCGCCCTCGTAAGTAGTGAGGTCGATGGTGTTCATGGATGCGTTTATCCAGCAACTGCTCAATGGCTTGATGACGGGCAGTCTCTACGCGCTAGTGGCCTTGGGTTACACCATGGTCTACGGCATTTTGCGGATCATCAACTTCGCCCATGGCGACGTGTTGATGATTGGCGCCCTGGTGGGCCTCTCGGTGATTCGCCTGTTGCAGGCGACATGGCCGGCAATGCCGCCGGTGCTGGTGCTGCTGGTGGCCACCGTGATCGCCATGGCGTTCTGCGCGGCACTCGCGGTGCTGATTGAGCGGGTCGCTTATCGACGCCTGCGCAATGCGCCGCGCCTGGCACCCTTGATCAGCGGCATCGGGGTGTCGTTGTTGCTGCAAACCGTCGCGATGCTGGTGTGGACACGCAACCCGCAGATGTTCCCGCAACTGCTGCCACTGGAGCCGATTGAAGTGCTCGCCGGCGCTTCGGCCCATCCGGCGATCACCAACGCCACCGCCCTGACCACCATTGCCGTCGCGCTGTCGGTGATGGTCGCGCTGCTGGTGCTGGTGGAACGCACCCGCTTTGGCCGGGCCATGCGCGCCGTGGCCGAGAACCCGCAAGTGGCGAGCCTGATGGGCATCAACCCGAATCGCATCATCGTGCTGACCTTCGCCATCGGCGGCGCCCTGGCGGCACTGGCCGGGATCATGATGGCGAGCAACTACGGCAGTGCGCATTTCTACATGGGCTTCCTGCCGGGCATCAAAGCCTTTACCGCGGCGGTGCTGGGCGGCATCGGCAACCTCAAGGGCGCGATGCTGGGCGGCCTGCTGCTGGGGCTGATCGAAGCCCTGGGCACCGGTTACCTGGGCGCGGCCACTAACGGTGTGTTCGGCAGCAATTACCAGGATGTGTTTGCCTTTATCGTGTTGATCGCGGTGCTGGTGTTTCGTCCTTCGGGGCTGTTGGGCGAACGACTGGCGACCCGCGCATGACTTTCTTGAACGCTTCCAGCCAGCGCGCCAGTCTCGGCCTTGTGCTGTTTGCCGTGGCGCTGGTGTTGGCGCCGTGGATTGTCGGGCACGCCGGTGGCAATACCTGGGTGCGCACCCTCGACTTTGCCTTGCTGTACATCATGCTGGCCCTGGGCCTGAACATTGTCGTGGGCTACGCCGGCTTGCTGGACATGGGCTTTATCGCGTTCTACGCGGTGGGCGCCTACCTCGCGGCGTTGCTGTCTTCACCGCACCTGCTGCAGCAATTCCCGGCGCTGATGGCGCTGCTGCCGGCGGGCATGCACACCTCGATCTGGTTGATTTTGCCGTTGGCCGCGCTGCTGGCGGCAGGCTTTGGGGTGTTGCTGGGCGCGCCGACCTTGCGCCTGCGCGGGGACTACCTGGCCATCGTCACCCTGGGCTTCGGCGAAATCATCCGCATCCTGCTGCGCAATCTCGATCGCCCGGTAAACATCACCAACGGCCCCAAAGGCATTGCCCAGGTCGATCCGGTCAACCTGCTGGGGATCAACCTCGGGCGCACCCAGGAGCTGTTCGGCCTGCGCCTGCCTTCGGTCTATCTGTATTACTACCTGTTCGCCGCGCTGGTGGTGCTGATCCTGTTTGCCTGCATCCGCCTGGAGCGTTCGCGCATCGGCCGGGCCTGGGTGGCGATCCGTGAGGACGAAGAAGCGGCCCGGGCGATGGGCGTCAACACCTTGCGTCTGAAGCTGCTGGCGTTTGCCATCGGTGCCGGGTTTGGCGGGGTGAGCGGGGCGTTGTTCGCTTCGTTCCAGGGCTTTGTCTCGCCGGAGTCCTTCACCCTCAACGAGTCCATTGCCGTATTGGCGATGGTGGTGCTCGGCGGCATGGGCCATATCCCGGGGGTGATTCTCGGCTGCGTATTGCTGGCCGCGTTGCCGGAGGCACTGCGCGCAAGCATGGGCCCGTTGCAGCAGGCGCTGTTTGGCCAGGTGCTGGTGGACCCGGAAATCATTCGTCAGTTGTTTTACGGGCTCGCGCTGATCCTGGCGATGCTCTATCGCCCGGCAGGCCTGTGGCCAAAAGGAGTGGCGCGATGAACCAGCCGTTGTTGCAGATCGACCAGGTGAACAAGCACTTCGGCGGCGTGGCGGCGCTCACCGACGTGAGCCTGAGTATCCAACCCGGGGAAATCTATGGATTGATCGGCCCGAATGGCGCCGGTAAAACCACCTTCTTTAACGTGATGACCGGCCTCTACACCCCGGATTCCGGGCGCTTCCAGCTCGACGGCCAGGACTACAAACCGGCCAGCGTGCACCAGGTGGCCCAGGCCGGCATTGCCCGGACCTTCCAGAATATCCGCCTGTTCAACGCCATGAGTGCCCTGGAAAACGTCATGGTCGGCCGCCATGTGCGCACCCGCAATGGCTTATGGGCCGCCTTGAGTCGCCATCGCCGGGCGCAGGAAGAGGAAGCGCAAACCCGCGCCCATGCCCATCGCCTGCTGGCGTATGTGGGGCTGGCGGGGTTCGCCAATTACCGCGCCGACAGCCTGTCTTACGGCCATCAACGCCGCCTGGAAATCGCCCGCGCCCTGGCCACCGAACCACGCTTGCTCGCCCTCGACGAGCCCGCAGCCGGGATGAACGCCAGCGAGAAAGTGCAGTTGCGCGGCCTGCTGGAAAAGATCCGCGATGACGGCCACACGCTGTTGCTGATCGAGCACGACGTAAAGCTGGTGATGGGCGTTTGCGACCGCATCAGCGTGCTCGATTACGGGCAAGTGATCGCCGTGGGCGCGCCCGCTGAGGTGCGCCGCGACCCGGCCGTGATCCAGGCCTATCTGGGAGCCAGCGCCCATGTCTGAACCGCTATTGAAAGTCGACGGCTTGCAGGTGCGCTACGGCGCCATCGAAGCGGTCAAGTCCCTGGATTTGCACATCGGTGAAGGCGAGCGCGTGACCTTGATCGGCGCCAACGGTGCCGGCAAGACCTCCAGCCTCAAGGCCTTGACCGGATTGCTGCCGGCCGCGGCGGGGCAGATCCGCTTTGCCGGGCGCTCGATCCTCGGCCAGGCGCCGGACCAACTGCTGCGCCAGGGCATTGCGATGGTGCCGGAAGGGCGCGGCATTTTTGCGCGCATGAGCGTGCTGGAAAACCTCCAGGCCGGGGCCTTTTTGCGCCGCGACACCGAACAGGTCAACCGCGAGATCCGCCAGTTGTTCGAGCACTTCCCGCGCCTTGAAGAGCGCCTGCAACAGTCCGCCGGCCTGCTGTCCGGTGGCGAGCAACAAATGCTCGCCCTGGCCCGGGCACTGCTGTCCAAACCGCGCTTGCTGGTGCTGGACGAACCGTCCATGGGCCTGGCGCCGATCATGGTGGAGAAGATCTTCCAGGTGATCGACGACGTGTGCCGCCAGGGCATGACCCTGCTGCTGGTGGAGCAGAACGCCCGGCTCGCGCTGCAGGTCACCGACCGCGCCTATGTGATGGACACCGGGCGCATCAGCCTCAGCGGCCCGTCCCATGAATTGCTCGACCACCCCGAGGTGCGCAGTGCCTACCTCGGTGAATGAATTAACCCTGACGCTACCGGACGCCCGGCGTGTTCCGACCCGCCCGTAAACAAGCAGGAACTACTGATGAAGACTTTCAAACACACCCTAGTGATCGGCCTGGCCCTGAGCAGCCTGGCGAGTGCCGTGGCCCAGGCCGACCAGACCGTACTGATCGGCCTGGCCGGCCCTCTGACCGGCCCGTCGGCGCGTATCGGCAAAGACCTGGAAAACGGCGCGCAACTGGCCATCGAGGCGGCCAACGCCAAGCACCCGAAAATCAACGGCGAGGCGGTGACGTTCAAGCTGCTGTCCGAGGATGACCAGTCCGACCCGCGCACCGCCGTGACCGTGGCCCAGCGCCTGGTGGACGAAGGCGTGGTGGGGGTGGTCGGCCACTGGAACACGGGCACCAGCATTCCTGCCGCCCGGGTTTACCACGACGCAGGTATCGCCCAGGTCGCACCGGTGGCCACCGGGCACGCCTACACCCAGCAGGGTTTCGACACCAGCTTCCGGATCATGGGCCATGACGACGATGGCGGCCAGGTGGCCGGCGACTATGCTTTGAACACCCTCAAGGCCCGGCGCATTGCGGTGATCGACGACCGTACCGCGTTCGGCCAGGGCCTGGCGGACCAGTTCGTCAAATCCATCGAGGCCGGTGGCGCCAAGGTGGTGTCTCGTGAATACGTCGACGACAAGACCATCGACTTCAGCGCGGTGCTGACCAACATCCGTAGTCAGAACCCGGACCTGATTTTCTTCGGCGGCGTTGATTCCCAGGCGGCACCGTTGGCGCGGCGCATCAAACAGTTGGGGATCAAGGCGCCGTTGATGGGCGCGGGCGGGTTTGTCAGCCAGACCTTCCTGCAACTGGCGCAGAACGAAGGCGAGGGCGTGATTGCCCTGGAGCCGGGCCTGGCGGTGGCGCAGATGCCCGGTGGCAAGGCGTTTGAACAGGCTTACAAGGATCGCTACAAGGCGCCGATCGAACTGCACGCGCCGTTCGCCTATGACGGTGTCGGGGTGTTGGTGGCGGCGATCGAGAAAGCCGACTCGGTGGACCCGCAAAAGTACCTGCCGGTGCTGCGCTCCATCAGCTATCAGGGTGTGACCGGGACTATCGCGTTTGATGCCGAGGGCAATCTGAAGAAGCCGTCGTTCACGGTGTATCAGGTCAAGGGCAATCAGTGGCAGCCAGTGAGTGTGGCGGGCGGCAAGTAAACGAATTATGTGGAGCTGACGGAGGCACACAATGAGCAAGCTGGAAGGTGAACTGGGCATCCTGGCCCGGCGGCGGATCGAGGCCGAAATCATCAAGCCGATCTACGAGATCCTGGTGCGCGAGCAGGGCAAGGAGTTTGCGGCGGCGGTGATCGGCGAGGCGGTGGGCAATGCGGCGATCCAGGCCGGCAAGCACTTTGCCGAACTGGAAGAGCAGGGTGCCGACCTCAAGAGTTTCGTCGAGCTGCAAGTGCTCTGGGAAAAGGACGATGCGCTCAAGGTCGAGATCATCGCCAGCGACGCCGAGCACTATGACTACGACGTGAAGCGCTGCCGCTACGCCGAGATGTACCAGGAGATGGGCCTGGGCGAGATCGGCCACTTGCTGTCCTGCAACCGCGACGAACTGTTTATCGTCGGCTACAACCCGGACATCAAGCTGACCCGCACCCAAACCATCATGGGCGGCGCCCATCACTGTGACTTCCGCTACCGGGCCAAGCCTCAGGAGCCCCGCTCATGAGTGACTTGGCACGGGTCAACGGCGAGCGCCTGTGGGGCTCGCTGATGGAAATGGCGCAGATCGGCGGCACGCAAAAGGGTGGGGTTTCACGCCTGGCCCTCACCGATGAGGACCGCCGCGGTCGTGACCTGTTTGTGCGCTGGTGCGAGGCGGCGGGTTGCAGCATCCGGGTGGATGCCATGGGCAATATCTTTGCCCGTCGCGCCGGGCGCCAGGATCACCTGGCACCGGTGCTGACCGGTTCCCACGGCGACTCCCAGCCGGCGGGCGGCAAGTACGATGGCATCTATGGGGTGCTGGCGGGGCTGGAAGTGGTGCGCACCTTGAATGACCTCGGGATCGAGACCGAGCGGCCTATAGAAGTGGTCAACTGGACCAACGAAGAAGGCTCGCGGTTTGCCCCGGCGATGATTTCTTCCGGGGTGTTTGCCGGGGTGTTTGACCTGGAGTACGGCCTGTCCCGGGAAGACAAGGCTGGCGTCACCATCGGCCAGGCGTTGCAGCAGATTGGTTATGCCGGTGCGCACCCGGTGGGTGGCCAGGCGGTGCATGCCGCGTTTGAGCTGCACATCGAACAGGGGCCGATTCTTGAAGCCCAGGACTTGACCATCGGCGTGGTGACTGGCGCCCAGGGTCAGCGCTGGTATGAAGTGGAACTGAGCGGGCGCAGCGCACATGCCGGTACCACGCCGATGGATCACCGCCTGGATGCGCTGCTCGGGTTTGCCCGGGTGGTGGAGGCGGTCAACCAGATTGGCCTGGAGCAGGGCGCCGAAGGGCGGGCGACGGTGGGCATGGCGAATATCTTCCCCAACTCACGCAACGTGGTGCCGGGGCGGGTGTTTTTCAGTGTCGAGTTCCGGCACCCGGATGAAGCGGTGCTGGCGCATCAGGACCAGCAGTTGCAGGCGGCGGTGGCGCGGATTGCCGAGGGGATTGGCCTGCAACACAGCGTGAAGCAGATCTTCCAGTACGCGCCGATTGCCTTCGACAGCGGGTGTGTGGACGTGGTGCGGGCTTCGGCGCAAGCGTTGGGGTACAGCCATCGCGACATGATTTCCGGGGCCGGGCATGACGCCTGCTACCTGAACCGGGTGGCGCCGACGGCGATGATTTTTGTGCCGTGTGTGGATGGGCTGAGCCATAACGAGGCGGAGGAGATTTATCCGCAATGGTCGACGGCGGGGGCGGATGTGTTGTTGCAGGCGGTGCTGGCCAAGGCGCAGGAGTGAGCGAGGTGTAACTGTTCAACTGGATTCCCACAGGGGGCCGAGTTCCCGCTCTGGAGCTTCGTTGTCTGGGGATCAGCGGAAGAATTCGCCGGGTGTGGCGTCGAATTGCTGGCGGAAGGCGTTGATGAAGGCCGAGGTGGATTCGTAGCCGCAGGCCAGCGCCACATCGGTCACCCGTTCGCCTTGCTCCAGCGCGGGCAGGGCGCTCAGCAGGCGCAAGCGCTGGCGCCAGGCGCGGAAGGTCAGGCCGGTGTCGCTCAGGAACAGCCGGCTGAGGGTTTTTTCGCTCACCGCCAGTTTCTGGCTCCACTGCCCCAGGGTGGTCTGCTGCTCGGGGTGCAGGTTCAGGCTGCGGTAAATCTGGCGCAAGCGGCTGTCGGCGGGTAGTGGCAGCATCAAATCGACCTGGGGCGCGGCGGCCAACTGGTCCAGCACCACCTGGGCCAGTCGCCCGTCCGGGCCGTCCTCGGCATATTCCACCGGCAATTCACTGAAGCTGCGGATCAACTCCCGCAACAGGCTGCTCACCGCGAGCACCTGGCAGCGGTCGGCCGCCCAGCCGGTGACGCTGCAATCCAGGTACAGGCTGCGCATCTCGGTATGGGGCGAACTGAACACTCGGTGCGGCATGCCGGCCGGAATCCACACCGCGCGCTGGGGTGGCGCGACGAAGCGTCCTGCGCTGGTCTGGATCTCCAGCACCCCGGAAATCGCATAGGACAACTGCACCCACGGGTGACTGTGGCGACGGGTCAGCGCGCGGTTGGGCAGGGATTCGGTACGGCCATACACCGGCCTCGGCAGGCTGGAAAGCCCGGGCACGCTGCGGCGCACGGTTTTGTCATGTCCTTTAGGCGGCATTTACTGGCTCATTGGCGTTAGTCGGTAACAAGCCGTTACGTTAGAGTCGCGAGGATGCTCTTGGCAACCCCTGGAAGATTGGCCTATGACCCGCCCACGTTTTTTACCTGACAACTTCACCCTGACCCTGGTCGCGACGGTGATCCTCGCGTCCCTGCTGCCCGCCAGCGGCCAGACCGCCGTGGCCTTCGGCTGGGTGACCAACCTGGCCATCGCGCTGCTGTTTTTCCTGCACGGCGCCAAACTGTCGCGCCAGGCCATCGTCGCCGGTGCCGGCCACTGGCGCCTGCACCTGCTGGTGTTCAGCCTGACCTTCGTGCTGTTTCCGTTGCTGGGCCTGGCGCTCAAGCCGGTGCTGTCGCCGCTGATCGGCAAAGACCTGTACATGGGCATGCTCTATCTGTGTGCATTGCCTGCCACGGTGCAGTCGGCGATTGCCTTTACGTCCCTGGCCCGGGGCAACATCCCGGCGGCGATCTGCAGTGCGGCGGCATCGAGCCTGTTCGGGATCTTCCTCACGCCGTTGCTGGTGACCTTGTTGCTTAACGTGCACGGCGACGGCGGTTCGACGGTCGACGCGATTCTGAAGATCAGCGTGCAACTGCTGCTGCCGTTCGTCGCCGGGCAAATCGCCCGCCGCTGGATCGGCGAGTGGGTAGGGCGCAACAAATCCTGGCTGAAGTTCGTCGACCAGGGCTCGATCCTGCTGGTGGTCTACGGCGCGTTCAGCGAAGCGGTCAACGAAGGCATCTGGCACCAGATTCCGCTGTGGGAGCTGGGTGGCCTCGTGGTGGCCTGCTGTGTGTTGCTGGGGCTGGTGCTGGTGGCGTCCACCGTGCTGGGCAAGGCGTTCGGGTTCAGCCAGGAAGATCGCATCACCATTTTGTTCTGCGGCTCCAAGAAGAGCCTGGCCACCGGTGTACCCATGGCCCAGGTGCTGTTCGCCGGGGCGACCATGGGCGTGCTGATCCTGCCGCTGATGCTGTTTCACCAGATCCAGTTGATGGTGTGTGCCGCCTTGGCCCAGCGTTATGCCAAGCGTCCGGAATCGATTCCGGAGCTGATGGGGCAGGTCGATCCCTGAACCGTCGTGTTACTATTTTTTGCGCGCGGCTCAAGGGCCGGCATCGGGCCGGCTTGATCTGCGCGCAAACGAGTACGACGACCTGTAAATGAGCATTTCCGCCGCAACACCTCAAGCCAACTGGCAACCGGTCTTCGCCCTCGCGTTGGCCGCCTTCGTTTTCAATACCACCGAATTTGTGCCGGTCGGCCTGCTGAGTGCCATCGGCGCGAGCTTCGACATGCCCATCGCCAGCGTCGGCCTGATGCTCACCATCTATGCGTGGATCGTGTCCCTGACCTCGCTGCCGGTGATGCTGCTGACCCGCAACGTCGAGCGGCGCAAGCTGCTGATCGTGCTGTTCGGCATGTTTATCGCCAGCCATATCCTGTCCAGTGTGGCCACCAGTTTTGGCATTTTGATGCTCAGCCGGGTGGGTATTGCGTTGTCCCATGCGCTGTTCTGGTCGATCACGGCGTCCCTCGCGGTGCGCCTGGCGCCGGAGGGCAAGCAGGTGCAGGCCCTTGGGCTGCTGGCTACTGGTACTTCGCTGGCGATGGTGCTGGGTATCCCGCTCGGCCGCTTGCTGGGCGAAGCCATGGGCTGGCGCACCACGTTTCTGGTGATCGGCGCGTTTGCGGCCGGGCTGGTGTTCTGGCTGGCGCGGACCTTGCCGCTGCTGCCGAGCCAGAACTCCGGTTCGTTGCGCAGCCTGCCGCTGCTGTTCAAGCGCCCGGCGCTGGTGGCGTTGTATGTGTTGACGGCGATGGTGGTGACGGCGCAGTTCACCGCCTACAGCTATGTCGAACCCTTCGTTGAAGGCGTTGCCGGTATGAGTGGCAACACCGTGACCCTGATCCTGCTGGTGTTTGGCGGCGCGGGGATCATTGGTTCGTTGTTGTTCAGCCTGGTGCACCGCTTTAACCCCCATCGTTTCCTGATCAGCGCCGTGACCATCCTCGCGCTGTGCCTGGCGTTGTTGCTGCCGTTGAGTGGCGAGGTGTCGTACCTGGTGACCCTGAGCGTGTTCTGGGGCATGGCCATCATGGGCTTTGGCCTGGCGCTGCAATCCAAAGTATTGGTGCTGGCGCCGGATGCGACGGATGTGGCGATGGCGATGTTTTCCGGGATCTACAACATCGGCATTGGCGGTGGGGCGCTGATGGGCAGTTGGGTGGGCAGCCACTTTGGGTTTGCCTGGATAGGTGCGGCGGGCGGGTTGTTGGCGGCAGTGGCGTTGATTGGGTATTGCCTGGCGATTTATCGATTTGGGCAGGGTGTGGCTCGCGGCCCTCTTTAGGCGCGACATTCTTGATGCAGTGATTTTTTCTAGGGATTTAGTATGAAAGCAGGGTTGCTGATCGTTGTTTTATTGATGCTGGGTGGTTGCGTCACCAACCAGTTGCACTTCGCTTCTTATACCTCTGACGCGGAGTTGGCCAGCATTAAGAACAGTGCTGTTCAGTCGGATATTGTCGGGGTTTCAGGCTACGAGCGTTGTGGGCCCTGTACTGAACGAAGCAAGATTGTATGGCATGCCGCGAACCACGAAATCGTCAGCCTCTACGAGGGGATGGCCAATGTCCCTGTTGATGATTGGGTTGACTTTACCAGGCGGGCTATAGGGTCTGATTCGGCATCGTCCATTAAAGCCCGGGTCGAGATTGATCGGGTTTTCGTAAAAACCTGGAGTGATCCCGAATACTATGCAACTGATGTAGAACTTTCGGTCTATATCGGCGGTGTCAAATATGCCGGGCATTCACGAATCAAGATAAAAGGCGCAGGCCAGACGCTTATTCAGCGGGATAAAGTGGCTTTCAATTCAGCTACCCTCGATGCCGTCAGTGTGGGGTTGAAGGCGGCTTATCTGGATGCGTTTGCAAAGTTTAAAACCTCAACTCACTGATGGCGCCGCTTACTGCTTGCTCCTACAGGAGGTATTTCCATGGTAGTTCGTTTGATTAAACCGGCGGTATTTGCAGTGCTCGCCGGGTTTTCCGTGTTGTGGCTCAGCCCTGCAAGCCTGGCGGCCAGTTTTGACTGTGACCGGGCGAAGGCGCCTGACGAGAAAACCATCTGTGCCACGCGCTCCCTCAATGATCAGGACGTGACCATGGCGCTGCTTTATGACCTCAACCGGCACTTCATGGCCATGGGCGGGCGCGGTTCGTTGATGGATGATCAGGCTGCGTGGCTCAAGCAACGGCATACGTGCGGCGCCCAAGTCAGTTGCCTGAGCAAAGCCTATACGCAGCGTATTGCGATGTTGCGTAGCTTTATTGATGAGCGGGTGATGACGAAGGGGCCGTTCTGAACGGCCGCTTACTGTAGGGGCGAGCTTGCTCGCGAAAAACCTGAGAGCGTCGTTGAGTGTCAGGCTTCCCGAGTTATCGTTGACGTCCATCGCGAGCAAGCTTGCTCCTACAGAAGCAGGGTGTGCTTTGTTCAGGCGTCGCTAGGTTGGATCCGGCGGCCTATTACATCCATCAGGTCACAGCCATCGCGTAGCGGAATGGCGAGCAGGCGTGCAAAGTCGTGAAGCACGACGGCGTCGCTGCTGATTTCTTCGCGGAAGGCGATATTTTCCAGCAGTTGGGTCACGGCGTTGATGCGGTAAGCGGCAGCCAAGGCAATCGTCGACACGCTATCTATTACAGATCTTGTAATAATTTTAGATTGTAGGAAATTACCGTTTCGCCTGTACGATTCAAGTACTTTTTCCATAACAGGACCTACATGAACACCCTCTCGGAGCCTCCCAGTCGTCTTTCCCCAAGACATTCACTGCCGCCGTTCCCGCTGATCGCCTGCCTCAACGCCAAGCACCCCTTATTCCGATTGCCTACCCTTACCCGGTCCCTCGACCGTGCGTTGCCGTGCCCGGCATTCTGAAAAACTTGAAGAGATACTGAAAAATGGAATGGTTAGCGGATCCAACGGCCTGGCTCGGCCTGTTGACTTTGATTGTGCTGGAGCTGGTGCTGGGCATCGACAACCTGGTGTTTATCGCGATCCTGGCGGACAAGCTGCCGCCGGAGCAGCGTGACCGTGCGCGTCTGATCGGTTTGTCCCTGGCATTGCTGATGCGCCTGGGCCTGTTGGCAAGTATTTCGTGGTTGGTGACCCTGACCCAACCGCTGTTCGAGGTGTTCGACAAGAGTTTCTCGGGCCGTGACCTGATCATGCTGTTTGGTGGTGTGTTCCTGTTGTTCAAGGCCACCATGGAATTGCATGAGCGGCTTGAGGGGCATGTCGCCCAACGTACCGGCAACGTGGCTTATGCGATGTTCTGGCCGATCGTTGCGCAGATTGTGGTGCTGGATGCGGTGTTCTCCCTGGATGCGGTGATTACCGCCGTGGGCATGGTGGATGAGCTGGCAGTGATGATGATCGCGGTGATCATTTCCATCGGCCTGATGATCATTGCCAGCAAGCCGCTGACCCGTTTCGTCAACGCCCACCCGACGGTGATCATGCTGTGCCTGGGCTTTTTGATGATGATCGGTTTTGCTCTGACGGCCGAAGGCCTGGGCTTCCACATCCCCAAAGGCTATCTGTACGCGGCCATCGGCTTCTCGATCCTGATCGAGCTGTTCAACCAGATCGCCCGGTCGCGCCGCAAGAAGTCGGCCCAGGGCACGCTGCCGAGGCGTGAGCGTACGGCCCATGCGGTGATGCGTTTGCTCGGCGGGCGTAATTTGGCAGTGGAGGAGGTAGACGAAGAGGTCGCCGACCTGCTGGACAACCCCGATGCCAGCGGCGGGCCGCTGTTTGACCGGCGTGAGCGGGTGATGATCAGCGGGGTGCTGCAACTGGCTGAACGCCCGATCCGTACGCTGATGACGCCCCGGGCCAAGGTGGACTCTATAGATCTGTCGGACGATCCCGACACTATCCGCCTGAAACTGATGCATTCGTCTTACTCGCGTCTGCCCTTGATCCGCAACGGTAATATCGACGAGCCATTGGGTTTTGTGCACAAGAAGGAGTTGCTCAAGGAATACCTGGCCGGTAACGAGCCGAACCTGGAGCACCTGGCACGCCGGGCGATCAACCTGCTGGAGAGTTTTTCGATCCTCAACGCCCTGGAGCAGATGCGCCAGGAGTCGACCCACATTGCCTTCGTGATCAACGAATTCGGCGATTTTATCGGGGTGTTGAGCATGACCGACATCCTGGAATCCATCGCCGGTGAGTTGCCGGATGCGAGTGAAGTCGAAGGGCCGGATATCGTCGAGGAGGAGGGTGGTTTCCGGGTCAACGGTGCCTTGAACCTCAACCTGATCCGCCAGCGTACCGGTTTCAAGGCCGTGGCCACGGAGGATTACCAGACCCTGGCCGGGCTGGTGATGAGCCTGCTGGATCGCCTGCCGGTGGTGGGCGATAGCCTGGAACACGAGGGCTGGCGCCTGACCGTGGCCGCAGTGGAGGAACGGCGAGTTACGCAGGTGCTGCTGGCACCGCTGTAGCGGGTGGATTTCATTCGACGCTGGGCTGGCCTTTGGATAGCATCGCCGCTCACTGAACCGTTAAGGAAGGGTTACCCGAATGACTTTGGACGTGCTTAAGATTTCTGCATTCTGTGATGGCAACCAGGGCGGTAACCCGGCCGGCGTATGGATCGGTGACAACTTGCCGGAAGCCGCAGAGATGCAGCGTATCGCTCACGAAGTCGGGTTTTCGGAAACCGTATTCGCCTGTCCGCAGGACGATGGCTGGCGCGTGCGGTACTTCGCGCCGCAGGCCGAAGTCGCCTTCTGCGGGCACGCCACCATCGCCCTTGGCGCGGCCTTGAGCCTGGCGCTGGGCGATGGCGAATTCCACCTGACGTTGAACAACGGCGATATTTCCGTCAGCGGCCGCAGCGAAGGCGACCTGATCGAAGCCGCGCTGCAATCCCCGCCAACCCGCAGTGCACCGGCAAACGATGCGCTGGTGGACGCGGGCCTGAGGTTGTTCGGCTACACCCGCAATGACCTGGACCCGAGCATCCCACCGGCAATCATCCATGGCGGTATCGACCACCTGGTGCTGGCCCTCGACAGCCGCGCGAAGCTCAGCCAGATGCACTATGAACTGGAGGCCGGTCGCCGCTACATGACAGAGGGCCGCCTGGGCACTGTGGTACTGGTGTTTGCCGAAAGCCCGACACTGTTCCACACCCGTAACCCGTTCGCGGTGGGCGGTGTGTACGAAGACCCGGCCACGGGCTCCGCTGCCGCCGCATTTGCCGGCTACCTGCGGGACCTGGGCTGGCCGCACAACGGCCGTATCGACATCATCCAGGGCGAGGACATGGGCAGTCGCTCACGCTTGCAAGCGCAGATCACCGATGAGAAGGGTGCTTCGATTCGTGTTTCCGGCACGGCGCGGTTGATGCTGGAGGACTGAACCTGGCGTAGCGGCTGAACGTCTCCATGACGGTGTGCTCCTGTTCCTCCCAGCGCCCAAACCCTTTCAGCTTCTCGACCATCTGGCCGTTTTGGAATATCAGCAGGGTAGGTGTGCCAGTCACCTCCGGATGCCTGGGGGTTTGAGCTGTGTCGAGTACCAGGCTTTTTACCCGGTTGGCGAATTTCCCGGCAATCCGCTCAAACAGTGGCCCGGCTTCCCCGCAGGCCGGGCAACGCTGCGAGACAAACAACATGAACACCGTCTCATGCGACGCGAGCACTTGCTGATATTCCTCGGCATTGGCAATCACCGCCGTTGCAATTCCCATGATGATCTCCTAGGCAAAAGGGCATGCCCCACGCTAAGCCCGGCGATCAAAACGGTCTACTGTCAAAACTAACAGGTACCCTGCAGCAAGCCGCTTTTGTGGTGAGGGGGCTTGTCCCCCGTTGGGCTGCGCAGCAGCCCCAAGGCTTTCAACGCTGCGCCCGTTCCCGAGCCTTCTTCGCCAACCCCACGCACTGCTTGTAGTCGCCCTGTTCCTTGGCGTCCTTCGCCCGGCGATAACCATGATGATTCTGGGTGGTGTAGTTCGTACTGAACGCCGCCTTGAGCTTGACCAGTTCGGCCTTGCATTCGCGCCGGTCATCCTTGGCAAACACCTGGCTGGCAAACACCAGCGACAACACCATAAGCACAAGACTGATCTTCATCTGAGCGCATTCCTTGGGGGCGGATCACCTGCAAAGGCTAGCCCAGCCACGGGATATTTCCATTCGGCCATCGCACCGCTTTCGTGCACGGTAACGCGCTGCTCCCGCACCCAAATGTGGCCTGTCACCCCGGTGTGTAGCCAACGGTAGCAATCTGATTGCAACGACGGGTCTGACGCCTCATCGCCGATACAAATTTATCTAGTTGATTTTAAAGGAAATTAATCCCGCAATATTTTTCTGTTACTGCGTGTGGCACACTTTCTGCTGTCTATTCCGTTGTTACATACTAAGTTCCGGTATAGCGGAATACACAACTCCTGGAGTGCTTGTCATGCATCACCGACCTTCCGTGTTTAAAGCGTGTGTTTTTCTCTTCGCCGCATCGGCTTCCCTCGCAAGCGTAGTGCAAGCGGCGGACAGCAAGCTCGATACGGTGCTCAAGCGTGGGCACCTGATCGTGGGTACAGGCAGTACCAATGCGCCGTGGCACTTCCAGGGAGCGGATGGCAAGTTGCAGGGTTTTGATATCGACATCGGCCACATCGTCGCCAAGGGGCTGTTCAACGACCCGAGCAAAGTCGAGTACGTGGTGCAGTCCTCCGACGCCCGGATTCCCAACCTGTTGACCGACAAGGTCGACATGAGCTGCCAGTTCATCACCGTCACCGCCAGCCGTGCGCAGCAAGTGGCCTTCACCCTGCCGTACTACCGCGAAGGCGTGGGCCTGTTGCTGCCGGCCAACAGCAAGTACAAGGAAATCGAAGACCTGCAAGCCGCAGGCAGCGACGTCACCGTGGCCGTGCTGCAGAACGTCTACGCCGAAGAGCTGGTGCACCAGGCATTGCCTAAAGCCAAGGTCGACCAGTACGACAGCGTCGACCTGATGTACCAGGCCGTGAACTCCGGCCGTGCCGACACCGCCGCCACCGACCAGTCTTCGGTCAAGTACCTGATGGTGCAAAACCCGGGTCGCTACCGCAGCCCGAGCTATGCCTGGAGCCCGCAGACCTACGCGTGCGCCGTCAAGCGTGGCGACCAGGACTGGCTGAACTTCGTCAACACCGCGCTGCACGAAGCCATGACCGGCGTGGAATTCCCGATGTACAAGGCCTCGTTCAAGCAATGGTTCGGTGTGGATCTGCCAGAGCCTGCGATCGGTTTCCCGGTTGAGTTCAAGTAATTCGTAAACACTGGGGCGTCGCTGACGGCGCCCCAATCAGGTACTGCCGACCATGAACTATCAGTTGAACTTTGCCGCTGTGTGGCGCGACTTCCCCAGCCTGCTGGCGGGGCTCGGCCTCGGCCTTGAACTGGCACTGCTGTCCATCGCCATCGGTTGCGTGATCGGCCTGTTGATGGCGTTTGCCATGTTGTCCAAACACCGTGCGTTGCGCATCGTGGCCTCGGTGTATGTGACGGTGATCCGCAACACCCCGATCCTGGTGCTGATCCTGTTGATCTACTTCGCCTTGCCGAGCCTCGGTATCCGGCTGGACAAGATCCCCTCGTTCATCATCACGCTGTCGCTGTACGCCGGTGCCTACCTGACCGAAGTATTCCGCGCTGGCCTCTTGAATATTCCCAAGGGGTTGCGTGAAGCGGGCCTGGCCATCGGCCTGGGCGAATGGCGCATCCGCGCGTACATCACGGTGCCGGTGATGCTGCGCAACGTGCTGCCGGCGCTGTCGAACAACTTCATCTCGCTGTTCAAGGACACCTCCCTGGCGGCCGCGATCGCGGTGCCGGAGCTGACCTATTACGCCCGCAAGATCAACGTCGAAAGCTACCGGGTGATTGAAACCTGGATGGTCACGACCGCGCTCTACGTGGCTGCCTGTTACCTCATTGCCATGCTGCTCCGTTACCTGGAACAGCGTTTGGCGATTCGCCGCTAAGGAGCGCCCATGTACGAATCCCCCAGCTGGCTGCATGAGTTGTGGATCGCCCGGGAAACCCTCTGGGCGGGGTTCCAGACCAGCGTCTATTGCTCGGCCCTGGCCATTATCTTCGGCACCCTGATCGGCATCGTTGCCGGGTTGATCCTGACCTACGGCAAATTCTGGATGCGTGCACCGTTTCGCCTGTACGTCGACCTGATCCGCGGTACGCCGGTGTTTGTGCTGGTGTTGGCATGCTTCTACATGCTGCCGGCGCTTGGCTGGCAGATCAGCGCGTTCCAGGCCGGTGCCGTGGGCCTGACGCTGTTCTGCGGCTCTCACGTTTCGGAAATCGTGCGCGGTGCGTTGCAAGCCATTCCCAAAGGGCAACTGGAAGCGGGCAAGGCCATCGGCCTGACGTTCTACCAGTCCCTGGGCTATGTGCTGCTGCCTCAGGCGTTGCGGCAGATCCTGCCGACCTGGGTCAACTCGTCCACGGAAATCGTCAAGGCGTCCACCTTGCTGTCGGTGATCGGCGTGGCCGAATTGCTGCTCAGCACCCAACAGGTCATCGCCCGGACGTTCATGACCCTGGAGTTCTACCTGTTCGCAGGCTTTATGTTTTTTGTCATCAACTACGCCATCGAATTGTTGGGGCGTTACATTGAAAAGCGGGTGGCATTGCCATGAACCAACTCTCAAAAGAAAGCCAGCCACTGCTGAACATTCGCGGCCTGCGTAAACAGTACGGCCCGGTGGAAGTGCTCAAGGGCGTCGATCTGACCCTGCAGCGCGGCAACGTCGTGACGTTGATCGGCTCCAGCGGTTCGGGCAAGACCACGCTGCTGCGCTGCGTCAACCTGCTGGAAGAATTCCAGGGCGGCCAGATCACCCTCGACGGCGAATCCATCGGCTACAGCGACGTCGGCGGCAAGCGCGTGCGCCATCCGGAACGGGTGATTTCCCAGCATCGCGCGATGACGGGCATGGCGTTCCAGCAGTTCAACCTGTTCCCGCATTTGACCGCGTTGCAGAACGTCACCCTGGGCCTGCTCAAGGTCAAGAAGATGGGCAAGGACGAGGCGGTTGCACTGGCGGAAAAATGGCTGGACCGTGTCGGCCTGCTGGAGCGGCGCAATCACTTCCCGGGCCAATTGTCGGGCGGCCAGCAACAGCGTGTGGCGATTGCCCGGGCGATTGCGATGAACCCGAGCCTGATGCTGTTCGACGAAGTCACCTCGGCCCTCGACCCGGAACTGGTGGGTGAAGTGCTCAGCGTGATCAAGGGGTTGGCAGAAGAGGGCATGACCATGTTGCTGGTCACCCACGAAATGCGCTTTGCCTATGAAGTCTCGGACAAGATCGTCTTCATGAACCAGGGCCGCATTGAAGAACAGGGGCCGCCGAAAGACATCTTCGAACGCCCGCAATCGCCGCGACTGGCGGAATTTCTCAAGAACATTCGTTTTTAATTCACTCGTTTCAGGAGATCCATTATGAGCATTACTCGTTACGGCACCGGCGCCACCGCAGGCGGTGGCCAGCCTCGTCCTTTCGCCCGCGCGGTGGAAGCGGACGGCTGGTTGTACGTGTCGGGCCAGGTGCCGGCGGTGGACGGTGAAATCATCACCGGCGGGATCGTCGAGCAGACGCACCAGACCATGAAGAACGTGGTGGCGATCCTCGAAGAGGCCGGCTATGCGCTCGAAGATGTGGTGCGTGTAGGTGTGTGGCTGGAAGACCCACGGGACTTCTGGAGCTTCAACAAAGTGTTCGGCGAATACTTCAACCCGGAACATGCCCCGGCGCGGGCGTGTGTGCAGGCGAACATGATGGTCGACTGCAAGGTGGAGATCGATTGCGTGGCCTACAAGAAAAAAGGCTAAATGCCCGACCGCAACTTGCAGTGATGAAACTCGTTGTGGCGAGGGAGCTTGCTCCCGCTGGAGTGCGAAGCGCTCCCGTTTTTTGGGGCCGCTTCGCAGCCCAGCGGGAGCAAGCTCCCTCGCCACAGAGGACTCATCTGCTGCGATTTTAAGCCTTTGACGGGACCCGAAACTGCCATGACCGAAGACACCATCAAACGCCGCGCCAAGGGCCTCGACCGGGCGTTCGATATCCTCGATTTCCTCAAGGAAATCGGCCAGCCCCTGCGCCCGAATGATATCGCCAGCGGCATTGGCAGCCCCAAGTCCACGGTCTACGAACTGGTGGCCTCGCTGCTGGAGCGGCGCATCCTCGAAACCGTGGGCAAGGACGGTCACGTCTACCTCGGCCGTCAGCTGTACTTCCTCGGCCAGGCCCACCTGCGTCATTTCGACCTGACCCGCGAAGCCGACCACGCCCTGCAGGAAATCGTCAGCCAGACCCACGAAACCGCCCAGATGTGCCTGCTCAACGGGCGCAAATACACCGTGGCGCTGATGCGCGAAGGCGAGCGGCATTTCCGCATTTCCTCCGACATCGGCGAGAACGCCCCAATCCCCTGGACCGCCTCCGGCCGCCTGCTGTTGGGCCACCTGAGCGACCAGCAAATCATCGACCTGATCGACTACGACGATTTCATCCTCCCGGACGGTCAGCGTCTGCCTCTGGAAACCTTCCTCGGGCAAATTCGTCAGGCCACCCTCGACGGATTTTTCTCCTTCGACAGCGTTGCCGACACCTTTACCCATTGCTTTGCCGCCCCGGTGCGGGACGCCCAAGGCATCAGTATTGCGACCCTGTGCATCGTGGCCCCACGGGCCGATGCCATCAAAAACTACAACGACTATCGCCGGGTGCTGATCGACAGCGCGAACAACCTGGCCCGTCGCATCAACGAATAGGAAACCCTTATGTCTGCCTTCAATGCCGTTGAAAAAGGCGCCGCCGAAGTCGGTGCGCATCTGGTGCGTGACGTCAGCCTGCCGGCCCTGGTGCTGCACCGTGATGCCCTGGAACACAACATCCGCTGGATGCAGGCATTCGTCAGCAACAGCGGCGCGCAACTGGCGCCCCATGGCAAGACCAGCATGATGCCGGCACTGTTCCAGCGTCAGATCGAACAGGGCGCCTGGGGCATCACCCTGGCCAATGCCGTGCAGACCCGCGCCGCGTATGCCGGTGGTGTTCGCCGGGTATTGATGGCCAACCAGCTGGTGGGCGCGCCGAACATGGCGCTGATTGCCGACCTGCTGGCCGACCCGGAATTCGACTTTCACTGCATGGTCGATCACCCGGACAACGTCGCCGACCTGGGCGCATTCTTCGCCGCCCGTGGCCTGCGCCTGAACGTGATGATCGAATACGGTGTGGTCGGCGGGCGTTGCGGTTGCCGCAGCGAACAGGAGGTGCTCGACCTGGCCAGGGCGATCAAGGCCCAGCCTGCGCTGGCCCTCACCGGCATTGAAGGTTACGAAGGGGTGATCCACGGCGATCACGCCATCAGTGGCATCCGCGAATTCGCCGCTTCCCTGGTGCGCCTGGCCGTCGACCTGCAAAACAGCGGCGCCTTCGACCTCGGCAAGCCGATCATCACCGCTTCGGGCTCGGCCTGGTACGACCTGATCGCCGAGTCCTTCGAAGCCCAGAACGCCGCCGGCCGCTTCCTCAGCGTATTGCGCCCGGGCAGCTACGTGGCCCACGACCACGGTATCTACAAAGAAGCGCAATGCTGCGTACTCGACCGTCGCAGCGACCTCAACGAAGGCCTGCGCCCCGCGCTGGAAGTCTGGGCCCATGTGCAATCCTTACCGGAGCCAGGCTTCGCGGTGATCGCCCTGGGCAAGCGCGACGTCGCCTACGACGCCGGCCTGCCGGTGCCGCTCAAGCGCTACAAGGCTGGCGTGCTGCCAGCCGAGGGTGATGACGTGACCGCGTGCAAGGTCACCGCCGTGATGGACCAGCATGCGTTCATGGTCGTCGCACCGGGGGTTGAGCTGCGCATTGGCGACATCATCTCCTTCGGCACATCCCACCCGTGCCTGACGTTCGACAAGTGGCAAGTGGGTAATTTGGTGGATGAGCAACTGCAAGTGATCGAAAGCCTGCATACCTGCTTCTAGACCGAGTCGCGCCCATCGCGAGCAAACCCGCTCCCACATCGACCGTGTTCCTTCAGGTACAACACGGTCAACTGTGGGAGCCGGGCTTGCCCGCGATGAGGCCCTCAAGTACATCGAGAGACCCCAGGCATGAACACAAAACCCCGCATCGCCCTCATCGGCGAATGCATGATCGAACTGCAACACCGCGCCGACGGCAGCCTGCAACAAAGCTTCGGCGGCGACACCCTGAACGCCGCCGTCTACCTGCGCCGCGAACTGGGTGAGCCGAGCACCGTCGACTACGTCACCGCCCTGGGCGATGACAGCTTCAGCGACGCCATGTGCAAGCACTGGGCTGAGGAAGGCCTGGGCCTGGGTATGGTCCAGCGCTTGCCCGGGCGCTTGCCGGGTTTGTACTGCATCCAGACCGACGCCAAGGGCGAGCGCAAATTCCTCTACTGGCGCAACGAAGCGGCGGTACGCGACTGCTTCACCACACCGGCGGCCGAGCCGATTCTGGCGGCGTTGCCGGGGTATGACGTGGTGTATTTCAGCGGCATCACCCTGGCGGTGTTGGGAGAAGTGGGCCGTGAGCGGTTGCTGAAAACCCTGATCGAAACCCGTAAGCGCGGCGGCAAAGTGGTGTTCGACAACAACTACCGACCGCGCTTGTGGGCCAGTGTAGAAGCGGCGCGTGCGGCGTATCACACGGTGTTGGCCGAGGTGGATATCGCCCTGTTGACCGAAGATGACGAGCGGGCGTTGTTTGGCTATGAGGACAGCGAACAGGTATTTGCGGCGTACCCGACGATTGCCGAGGTGGTGCTCAAGCGGGGCGCGGATGCTTGCCTGATTCGTTGTGAAGACAAGCGATTCGAGGTGCCGGCGCTGGTGGTGGAGAAGGTGGTCGACACCACGGCGGCGGGGGATTCATTCAGTGCGGCGTACCTGGCCAGCCGGCTCAAGGGCGGCTCGCCGCAGGATGCAGCCTTGGCCGGGCATCGCCTGGCGAGCCGGGTCATTCAAGTACCGGGTGCACTGATCCCCCGAGACTAACGCCACAACCAGCCCCTCAATCCCGGTAAAACACCTGCACCAGGTGATACCCGAACTTGCTCTTGATCGGCCCGTGAACCACCTTCACGGGCTTTTTGAAGATCACCGCATCAATCACCCCCACCATCTGCCCCGGCCGCACTTCACCCAGATCACCGCCGCGCTTGGCGGAAGGGCAGGTGGAATACTTCTTGGCCAACACATCAAACGCTTCGCCCTTGGCAATACGCTGCTTGAGCTGTTCGGCTTCCTCGCTGGTTTTCACCAGAATGTGACGGGCTTGGGCTTTCATTGATCGGTCCTGATGTGAAACGGCGCGCGATTATGCCTGAAGTCAGGCCTCTGAGCTGATCATGCTGCGGATTTTGTTAGCCAGCAGGTCAATCGAAAACGGCTTGGCCACCATGTCCATGCCTTCCTCCAGGAACCCCTGGCGCTCGGCGGCTTTCTCGGCGTAACCGGTCATGAACAGCACCTTGAGTTCGGGCCGGTGCTGCCGTGCAATCTCCGCCAGTTGCCGGCCATTCATCCCGGGCAGGCCCACATCGGTCACCAGCAAGTCCACGCGCAGATCGGACTCCAGCAACGGCAGCGCCGCCCGTGCATCCGCCGCCTGATGGGCGGTGTAGCCCAGTTCATCCAGTACATTCACCACCAGCATCCGCACTGCCGGGTCGTCCTCGACCACCACCACCGCTTCACCCGCCAGCGCCACCGGGGCTTCGGCCTGGCTGGCGGGCGCGGTTCTTTCCAGCGCGGTGCCATGCAGGCGGGGCAGGTACAGGCGCACGCAGGTGCCCTGGCCAGGCTGGCTTTCAATGGTGACGTGGCCGCCGGACTGCTGGGCAAAGCCATAGATCATCGACAACCCAAGGCCGGTGCCCTGGCCGATGGGCTTGGTGGTGAAGAACGGGTCGAAGGCCTTGGCGAGGATCTTGGCGGTCATGCCGGCGCCGTTGTCGCTCACGCCGAGCATCACATAGTCGCCGGCCTTGACCGGCTCCAGGGTGCTGATGTCGGTGCCGTCGAGGTAGCTGTTGGCGGTCTCGATGCACAATTGCCCGCCGTCGGGCATCGCATCGCGGGCGTTGATCACCAGGTTGAGCAGGGCGTTTTCCAGCTGGCTGGCGTCGGTGTTCACCGGCCACACGTCGGCGCCCAGGTTCACCTTGAGTTCGATGTGCGCGCCCTTGGTGCGGCGGAACAGGTCTTCCAGGGACGCCACCAATTGGTTCGGGTCCACCGGCTTGCGGTCCAGCGACTGGCGGCGCGAGAAGGCCAGCAGGCGGTGGGTCAGCGCGGCGGCGCGATGGGCCGAGGACACGGCGGCGTCGGTGAAGCGGCCGATCTCGTCGCTGCGCCCGGCGGCGATGTAGCGTTGCATCAGGTCCAGGCTGCCGATGATCCCGGTGAGCATGTTGTTGAAGTCATGGGCGATGCCGCCGGTGAGCTGGCCGACCGCTTCCATCTTCTGGGCATGGCGCAGGGCGTCTTCGGCACGCTCGCGCTCGAACATCTCGTTTTGCAGGCGCTGGTTGGCTTCGGCCAGGGCCTGGGTGCGCTGGCTGACGCGCTCTTCGAGGTTTTCGTTCAGCTGACGCAGGGCTTCTTCGGTGAGCTTGCGCTCGGTCTCGTCGATCACAAAAATGTAGAAACCGTTGACCGAACCGTCGGCGCTGAAACGCGGCAGGTATTTCATCAGCGCGTGGCGCGGCCGCCCGTCATGGTGCGGCGTGACGGTGACAAAACTGCAGGCCTTGCCCTTGAGCGCCGCTTCGATTTTGTCGACGCGCCCGGCATAGACTTCATCCCCCAGCACCTCGCGGATGGACTTGCCGTACAGCTCCTGCGGGGTCATGCCGTACCAGTCCAGGTAGGCGCTGTTGTTCAGGCGAAAGCGTTGCTCATGGTCGACATAGCCGATCAGCACCGGCATGGCGTTGATGATCAACTGCAGCTCGGTCTGGCTTTGGCGCAGGGCCTGTTCGGTGTGCTTGCGTTCGGTCAGGTCGAGGGCGGCGCCGAGAAAGCGCGCCGGGCGGCCATGGTGGTCCTTGTAGCAGCGACCCCGGGCAAACACCCAGCGCACTTCGCCACCGGCTTGCAGCAGGCGGTATTCCTCGGCGTATTCGGTGCCGTGGGTGATGCAATGCTTGATGCTGCGGGCCACCATGCCACGGTCTTCGGGGTGCACGCCTTGCAGGTAATCGCTGATGGGCAGCAGGCCGGCATCGCAAGGATCAACGCCGTGCAACTGGGCGAAATGCGCGTCGGCGATAAACCGGTCTTCGCCGATGTCCCAGTCCCAGGTGCCCACGGCGTCGGTGGCGGCCAGGGCCAGTTGCAGGCGCTGCTCGGTGTTGCGCTGGGCCTTGAGGCTGTTTTCGGTACGCTGCTGGAGTTCCAGGGCGATGCGCCGGCGCTCGTTGGTTTCGATCGCGGTGATCAGGATCCCGGCGACCTGGCCGCGTTCGTCACGAATCGGGCTGTAGGTCAGGTCGAGCCAGATCTCGGTGTCACGGTGGTTGCGTTGCAGCACGAAACGCTGTTCGGTGAAGGTGCGCACCTGGCCCGTGAGGACGGCGCTGTAGATCGGGTCGGTGAACGGCTTGAGTTCCGGCCAGATCAGGTCGGCGGGCTGGCCGAAGGCAGCCGGGTGCTTGTTGCCGGCCAGCAGGGCGAAGCCGTCGTTGTAAATCTGGGTGAGTTCGGCGCCCCACAGCAACAGCATCGGCATCGGCGAATGAATCACGATGTCGACGGCTGTACGGAGGCTTTGCGGCCAATCAATGGCGTCACCGAGGGGGCTTCGTGCCCAGTCCAGCCGCGCAATCAGTGCCGCGGCCTCGCTGCCGGTGGGTGATACGTTCATGTAAATGCCCTGCGCGTAACGCTTGAAGAATGACAAAAGCCGATTATCCCGCGAGCGGGGATCGGCTTTCCACCCTCGAAAAATAGCATGCTTGAGGGCTTTGTCTTCAAATGAGTGCTTAAGGGCTAAAACGTTTCATCTTTCTGCCAGCTCCCGACGGTCACGGAATTGCTCCAGGGCTTCGGGGTTGGCCAGTGCGTCGGTGTTCTTGACCGCCTCGCCGTGCACCACATTGCGCACCGCCAATTCAACGATCTTGCCGCTGATGGTGCGCGGGATATCCGTCACCGCCAGAATCTTCGCCGGCACATGGCGTGGCGTGGTGTTGGCGCGGATCACCTGGCGGATCTGCTGCTCGAGGGCGTCATCCAGTTCGATGCCATCGTTGAGACGCACAAACAGCACCACTCGCACGTCGTCCTGCCAGCGTTGGCCGATGGCCAGGCTTTCCAGGACCTGGGGTACCTTTTCCACCTGGCGATAAATCTCCGCAGTGCCGATGCGCACACCGCCGGGGTTGAGCACGGCGTCTGAACGGCCATGGATCAGCAGGCTGCCATTGGGCCGTTGTTCGGCGTAGTCGCCCTGGGCCCACACGCCGGGGAACTGGCTGAAATACGAGGCCCGCAGTTTTTTCTGATCAGGGTCATTCCACAGGCCGATGGGCATCGCCGGGAAGTGTCGGGTGCACACCAACTCGCCTTTTTCGCCCACCAGCGGGTGGCCCTGGTCGTCCCACACTTCGATGGCCATCGCCAGGCTCTTGCACTGCATCTCGCCACGGCGCACCGGCAGCACCGGGTTGCCGATCACAAAGCAGGAGACGATGTCGGTACCGCCCGACATCGACGACAGGCACAGTTCGGGCTTGATCTCGCGGTACACGTAATCGTAGCTCTGGGGCGACAGCGGCGAGCCGGTGGAGATCAAGCCCTTGAGGCTGCCCAGGTCATGGCTCAGGCGCGGTTGCAGCCCGGCTTTTTCCAGGGTCGCGAGGAATTTCGGGCTGGTGCCGAATACGCTGATTTTCTCCTGATCGATCAGGTCCATCAGGCGTTCCGGCCCGGGGTGAAACGGTGAACCGTCATAGAGCACCGCCGTGGCACCGATGGCCAATACCGACACCAGCCAGTTCCACATCATCCAGCCGCAGGTGGTGTAGTAGAACAGGCAGTCGTCCCGGGACAGGTCGGCGTGCAGGCCGTGTTCCTTGAGGTGGGTGAGCAGCACGCCGCCGGTACCATGGATGATGCACTTGGGCACGCCGGTGGTGCCGCTGGAATACAGGATGTACAGCGGGTGGTCGAAAGGCACGGCGACGAAGTCGGGCTCGCCGCCGGGGGTGTAGAAGTCGCTCCAGAGTGCGACGCTGGCTTGGGTTTGATAGTCCTCGGGGCGCGCTTGCGGGCGGGCATACGGCACGATGATCAGTTGTTGCAGGGACGGCAGCCGTTCGAGGATTTCATTGAGCTTGCTGCTTTGGTCGATGACCTTGCCGGCGTAGCGGTAGCCGGCGCAGGTGATCAGCACCTTGGGTTCGATCTGGCCGAAGCGGTCGATCACGCCCTGGGTGCCGAAGTCGGGTGAAGAGCACGACCAGATGGCCCCGAGGCTGGTGGTGGCGAGCATGCCCACCAGGGTTTGCCAGGTGTTGGGCATGCACGCGGCCACCCGGTCACCCATGCCCACACCGGCGGCCCGCAGGCTGCGTTGCAGGCCGGCGACGTGGCGGGCCAGTTCGGCGTAGGTCAGTTGCTCGCGCTGGCCGTCTTCGCCGAGGGCGACCACGGCGGGGTGATCATCGCGGCGGCGCAGCAAGTGTTCGGCAAAGTTCAGGGTGGCGCCGGGAAACCACTGGGCGCTGGGCATCTCGGCGTCTTCAATCAGCACTGCGCTGGGCGGTGTACGGAACTGCACATCGAAGAACTCGACAATCGCCCGCCAGAAGTCCGGGCGCTGGTCGATGCTCCACTGGTGCATGGCCGGGTAGTCGCTGATCTGCAAGGCATGGCGATCATTGATGAAGCGCCGGAACTGGTCCATCCGGGTGGCGTGGATGCGTTCGGGGGAGGGTTGCCAGAGTATTTCGGACATAAGGAAATCTCTTGTTCTTGTGTCAAATCTGCCAAACAACACAGGTCAAAATGTGGGAGCTGGCTTGCCTGCGATAGCGGTGTGTCAGGTGCCAGTGATGCAAGCTGACTCACCGCTATCGCAGGCAAGCCAGCTCCCACATTTGATCTCCGGTGTCTTTGGGGATCGTCGTTTATTGGGCCAGCCAGCCACCGTCGATATTCCACGCCGCGCCGCGCACCTGGCTGCCGGCTTCGCTGCACAGGAACAGTACCAGTTCCCCCAGTTGTGGCGGCGTCACGAATTCCAGCGACGGCTGCTTCTCCGCCAGCAAATCATGCTGCGCCTGTTGCGGGTCCACCCCGGTCGCGATGCGATCATCAATCTGCTTCTGCACCAGCGGCGTCAACACCCAACCCGGGCAAATGGCATTGCAGGTGACATTACTCTGGGCCGTTTCCAGGCCCACCACTTTGGTCAGGCCGATCACCCCGTGCTTGGCCGCCACATAGGCCGCCTTGCCCACCGAACCCACCAGACCATGCACCGAAGCGATATTCACGATCCGCCCCCAGCCCCTGGCCTTCATGCCCGGCAGGCTCAGGCGCGTGCTGTGGAACACCGACGACAGGTTGATCGCAATGATCGAGTCCCAGCGCTCTACCGGAAACTCATCCACTGGCGCCACGTGCTGGATCCCGGCGTTGTTCACCAGGATGTCGATGCCGCCAAACTCGCGCTCGGCGTAGGCGATCATCTCGGCGATCTGCGCCGGGTCGCTGACGTCGGCAGGGTGATGCCCGACCTTGCCGCCGAAGGCCTGCACCTGGGCGATCACCGCGCTGGCGTCGCCGAAACCGTTGAGGATCAGGTTGGCGCCGGCCTTGGCCAGGCTCAGGGCAATGCCCAGGCCGATGCCGCTGGTGGAGCCTGTGACCAGGGCGGTCTTGCCGTTCAATGTCGTCATATCAACCTCACACAATGCCGGTGGCGTAGAAAGTACCAATCACCACGAACACCGCGAGGGTCTTGATGATCGTGATGCCGAAAATATCTTTATAGGCTTCTCGGTGGGTCAGCCCGGTCACCGCCAGCAGCGTGATCACGGCGCCGTTGTGGGGCAGGGTGTCCATGCCGCCGCTGGCCATGGCCGCGACCCGGTGCAGTACTTCAAGGGGGATATTGGCCGCATGGGCCGCTGAAATAAAGCTCTCCGACATGGCCGCCAGCGCGATGCTCATACCGCCCGAGGCAGAACCGGTGATGCCGGCCAGCAGGGTCACGGTAATCGCTTCGTTGACCAGCGGGTTGGGGATGCCCTTGAGCCAGTCCGCCAGCACCAGGAAGCCCGGCAAGGAGGCGATCACCGCACCAAACCCATATTCCGACGCGGTGTTCATCGCCGCCAGCAGGGCACCGCTGACCGCGCTCTTGCTGCCTTCGGCAAGCTTGCTGCGGATCGCCGAGAAACCGAACACCAGCACTACGATGATCCCCACCAGCAAGGCCGCCTGCACCGCCCAGATCGCCGTCAGCTTGGCGACTTCGGTTTGTACCGGCGCGCTCATGCCCGGCAGGCTGAGGGTGTGGGTCTTGCCGTACCACAGCGGAATCCAGTGGGTGAACAGCAGGTTCATGATGCCCACCAGCAACAGCGGCGACAGGGCGATCCACGGGTTGGGCAGCTTGATGTCTTCGGCGGTTTCCGGCTCGTTGCGCAGGTTGGTGCCATAGCCTTCACCGGCGCGCTGGGCCTTGTTGCGCTGGCGGGCCAGGTACAGCATGCCGACGCAGAACACGAAGATCGTGCCGATCAATCCCAGCCACGGCGCGGCCCAGGCGGTGGTGTTGAAGAAGGTGCTGGGGATGATGTTCTGGATCTGCGGCGTGCCGGGCAGGGCGTCCATGGTGAACGAGAACGCACCGAGGGCGATGGTCGCCGGCAACAGGCGCTTGGGGATATTGCTCTGGCGGAACATCTCGGCGGCAAACGGGTACACCGCGAATACCACCACGAACAGCGACACGCCGCCGTAGGTCAGCAGGGCGCACACCAGCACGATCACCAGCATCGCCTGGCGGGTGCCGAGCAACTGGATCGCCGCGGCGACGATGGAGCGTGAGAAGCCGGAAATCTCGATCAGCTTGCCGAACACCGCGCCGAGCAGGAACACCGGGAAATACAGTTTGAGGAAGCCGACCATTTTCTCCATGAACACCCCGGTAAAAGCGGGAGCGACGGCGGAAGGGTCGGTGAGCAGCACGGCGCCGAGGGCGGCGATGGGGGCAAACAGGATGACGCTGTAGCCACGGTAAGCGGCCAGCATCAGCAACGCCAGGGCTGCGAGGGCAATGATCACACTCATGGTGTGTCTCCATCTGATTGTTATTTTTGTGGGGGTGAGGCTGTGGGGAGGGGCTATAGCGAGATGTGTGCCAAGTGGTTAACTTGTTGAAATGTAAGGGTAAAATTGTCTTTGGATGCTTGGATTCCGGAATTTGTCTCTGAATTGAGACTGGCGCTGATCAAATGTGGGAGCTGGCTTGCTGTGGTGAGGGGGCTTGTCCCCCGTCGGGTTCACCACAGATTGATGGGGCTGCTTCGCAGCCCAGCGCGGGGCAAGCCCGCTCGCCACAGCAAGCCCGCTCCCACATTGGATTTTCTCTGTATTTGGAATTGTGTCTCTTTTTGGAGACTAGGCGATGCCCAAGGCAACCATCTTCTTGTACAAGGTCGACCGGCCCAGCCCCAGTCGCTTCGCCGCCTCCACCACATTCCCCTCACAGGCCTTCAACGCCGCCCCAATCACCTGCCGATCAAACCGCTCCCGGGCCGCGCTGAAACGCTCGCCCTCAACCGTCTCTACCGAACTGTGCTCCACCGGGCTGAACGTCCCGATGGCTGCGCGAATTTCGCTGGCATTCAACACCAGGTCATCACTCAACAACGCCGCCCGTTCCAGCACATTGCGCAGTTCGCGGATATTCCCCGGCCATGCATGCTGTGCCAATAACGCCAGGGCCTCGCGATCCAGCTCATGCTGGCTGCGCAACTCCTCCAGAATCGCCTCGCTCAGCGCCGGCAAATCATCCAGCCGCGCGCGCAATGGCGGCACCTGGATCGGCAGCACATTCAGCCGGTAATACAGGTCCGCCCGAAATTCGCCGCGCTTGATCGCCGCTTCCAGGTCCATCGACGTGGCGGCAATCACCCGCACATCGCTGTGGATCATCTCGTTGGAGCCCACCGGCTCGAACTCTTTCTCCTGCAACACCCGCAGCAATTTGCTTTGGAGCGGTAGGGGCATGTCGCCGATCTCATCAAGGAACAGCGTGCCGCCCTGGGCAATTTGCAACTTGCCGGGACGGCCCTTGCGGTCGGCGCCGGTAAACGCGCCCGGTGCGGTGCCGAAGAACTCAGCTTCCAGCAAATCATGAGGAATGGCCGCGCTGTTGATGCTGACAAACGCCTTGTGTGCCCGGGGCGAGGCACCGTGAATCGCCTGGGCCAGCAGCTCCTTGCCGGTGCCGGTTTCCCCAGCAGCAACACCGGCGACTCCGCGCTCGCACTGCGCCGCGCTCGGCGTTTGACTTCCAGGCTGGCCGCGCTGGTGCCGATAAAGTGCGCGAAGTTGTACTTGCTCTGCCGCGACCTCAGCAGTGACCGGGTAGACGCCAGTTCCTGCTGCATGCTCAGGTAGCGCTCGATCAGCGGCGACAGGTTGCGCAGCTCATCAAACAGTGCAAACCCGATCGCTCCGATCACCTTGCCCGCATCGTCATGGATCGGCAGGCGCATCACCACCAGCGGGCCTTTGGGGGTGTCCTGGATGTCCAGCAAAATCGGCTGGTCATTGCGCACCACCTGGCGCAGCAGGCTGTTGGAAATCACCTGCTCACAGGGTTGGCCGATGGCGTCGTCGGCGTTTTTCAGGCCGAAGCGCTTGGCGTAGCGCTCGTTCATCCAGACGATATTCGCGTCGCCGTCGACAATCACGGTGCCTTCGCTGGACTGCTCGATGATCTCGAACAATGATTGGATCGCCAGGCCGCGAACGTATTGGTAATCCTTGAGGCTGCCGGTGGTGCTCATGGGTGCGCCGCCGCGAGGAGTTCCCGGGTGTAGGGGTGTTGAGGCGCGGCAAACACTTCATCGCTCGGCCCGCGTTCCACCACCTTGCCGTCCTTGATCACGATCATGTCGTGGGCCAGGGCCCGCACTACGGCGAGGTCATGGCTGATAAACAGGTAGGTCAGGCCGTACTTTTCCTGTAGCTCAAGCAGCAATGCCACCACCTGTTTCTGCACGGTACGGTCCAGCGCCGAGGTGGGTTCGTCCAGCAGGATCAACGCCGGCTTGAGCACCAGGGCGCGCGCAATGGCGATGCGCTGGCGCTGGCCGCCGGAGAATTCATGGGGGTAGCGATGCCGGCTGGCGGGGTCCAGGCCCACATCTTCCAGCACGCGGATCACCTGGGCTTCGCGGTCCTTGAGGCTGCATGGGGCATGCACTTCCAGGCCTTCGCTGATGATCTGCGCCACCGACATCCGTGGGCTGAGGCTGCCGAACGGGTCCTGGAACACCACCTGCATCTGCTTGCGCCACGGCTGCATCTGCTTTTGCGTCAGGCCTTCGAGGGCCTCGCCCTGGAAGCGAATCGCGCCGCTGGAATCCAGCAGCCGCAAAATCGCCTGGCCCAGGGTGGATTTGCCCGAGCCGGACTCGCCGACAATGCCCAAGGTTTTGCCGCGCTGCACCGTCAGGCTGATGCCATCCACGGCTTGCAGGTACTGCTTGCGCCGGAACAGGCCGCCGCCCAGCGGGAACTGCACGCTCAAGTCATCCACCTGCAACACCGTGTCGCGCACCTCGTGATTCAAGACGATGCCTGCCGGTTCTGCATCCAGCAGCAGGCGGCTGTAAGGGTGCTTGGGCGCGCAGAACAAGGTTTCGCAATCCGCCTGCTCGACAATCTCCCCGGCCTTCATCACGCACACCCGCTGGGCAATGCTGCGCACCAGGTTGAGGTCGTGGCTGATCAGCAGCAGCGACATGCCCAGGCGCTGTTGCAGGGACTTGAGCAGCAGCAGGATCTTGCGCTGCACCGTCACGTCCAGTGCGGTGGTCGGCTCGTCGGCGATCAACAGTTCCGGCTCGCAGGCCAGGGCCATGGCGATCATCACCCGCTGGCGCTGGCCGCCGGAGAGTTGATGGGGGTAGGCCTTGAGGCGCTCCCGGGGTTTCTGGATGCCCACCAGTTCGAGCAGTTCAAGGATGCGCGCCTGGGCTTGCTTGCCGCCCAGGCCCTTGTGCAGCAGCAGGGTTTCGCCGATCTGTTTCTCGATGCTGTGCAGCGGGTTCAGGGAGGTCATTGGCTCCTGAAAGATCATCGCAATCCGGTTGCCCCGCAGTTTTTGCAGGGTGGCGGGCGAGGCGCCGAGCAGTTCCTGGCCGCGATAGCGCACTGAACCGGTGGTCTCGGTGCCGGCTTCGGGCAGCAGTTGCAGGATCGAATGGGCAGTCACCGACTTGCCCGAACCCGACTCGCCCACCAGCGCCAGGCACTCGCCGGGGCGTACATCCAGGCACAGCTTGCGCACCACGGTCTGGCCGTTGAAGGCGACGCTCAGGTCGCGAATCTCGATCAGGTTTTCAGTCATCTCAACGGCCTTCATGAGCGTGGGTCGAAGGCGTCACGCAACGCCTCGCCGATAAACACCAGCAACGACAGGATCAGCGCCAGGGTGAAAAACGCAGTCAGCCCCAGCCACGGCGCTTGCAGGTTCTGCTTGCCCTGGGCGATCAGTTCGCCCAAGGAGGCGCTGCCGGCGGGCATGCCGAAGCCGAGGAAATCCAGGGCGCTCAAGGTGGAAATCGCCCCGGTCAAAATGAACGGCAAGTAGCTCAGGGTGGCGGTCATCGCGTTCGGCAGGATATGCCGGCGGATGATCTTGCCGTCCCCCAGGCCCAGCGCCCGCGCGGCCTTGACGTACTCCAGGTTGCGCCCCCGCAGGAACTCGGCGCGCACCACGTCCACCAGGGCCAGCCACGAAAACAGCGCCATGATGCCCAGCAACCACCAGAAATTCGGCTCGACAAACCCCGACAGAATGATCAGCAAGTACAGCACCGGCAGCCCGGACCACACTTCCAGGATGCGTTGCCCGAGCAGGTCGACCCAGCCACCGTAGTAACCCTGCAAGGCCCCGGCGGCGATGCCGATGGCGGCGCTGATGGCGGTGAGGGCCAGGGCAAACAGGATCGACACCCGGGCGCCGAAGATCACCCGCGCCAGCACGTCGCGGGACTGGTCGTCGGTGCCCAGCCAGTTCACGCTCGAGGGCGGGCTGGGGGCAGGGCGGGTCAGTTCATAGTTGGGGGTGTCGTCGCTGAACGGGATCGGCGGGAACAGCATCCAGCCGCCGTCCTTCTTGATCAGGTTCTGCACGTATTCACTGCGGTAATCCGCCTGGAACGGCAGCTGCCCGCCGAACTCCTGCTCGGTGTAGCGTTTGAACACCGGGAAATACAGCTCGTTCTGGTAGCTGAGCACCAGGGGTTTGTCGTTGGCGATCAGTTCGCCGCCGAGGGTCAGGATAAACAGGCCGATAAACAGCCACAGCGACCACCAGCCGCGACGGTTTTTCTTGAAGCGTTCAAAGCGCCGGCGGGCCACGGGAGAGAGCTTGAGCATCAGGCGTTCCTCGCGGCGAAGTCGATACGCGGGTCCACCAGCGTGTAGCAGAGGTCACCGATGAGTTTTATCAAGAGGCCAAACAACGTGAAGATAAACAATGAACCGAATACCACCGGATAGTCCCGTGAAACCGCCGCTTCGTAGCTCATGCGGCCCAGGCCATCAAGGGAGAAAATCACCTCGATCAGCAGCGAACCGGCGAAGAACACGGCGATAAACGCCTGGGGAATCCCCGAGATCACCAGCAGCATGGCGTTGCGAAACACATGGCCGTACAGCACCCGGCGTTCGCTCAAGCCTTTGGCCCGTGCGGTGACCACGTACTGGCGGGTGATTTCATTGAGGAACGAGTTTTTGGTGAGGATGGTCAAGGTGGCGAAACCGCCGATCACCAGGGCGCTGACCGGCAAGACCAGGTGCCAGAAGTAATCGGCGATCTTGCCCACGGTGCTCAACTGGTCGAAGTTTTCCGAGACCAGCCCGCGCACCGGGAACCAGTTCAGCGAGGTGCCGCCGGCGAATACCACGATCAGGAACATCGCAAACAGGAACGCCGGCATCGCATAGCCAATCACGATGGCGGTGCTGCTCCACACATCAAAACTGCTGCCATGGCGCACCGCCTTGCGAATCCCCAGCGGGATCGACACCAGGTAGGTGATCAAGGTGGCCCACAGCCCGAGGGAAATGGTCACCGGCATCTTTTCGAGGATCAGGTCGGTCACGCTTTTACCGCGAAAGAAACTGTTGCCGAAGTCCAGCTGGGCGTAGCTCTTGAGCATCAGCCACAGGCGTTCCGGCGCGGGTTTGTCGAAGCCGTATTGTTTTTCGATGTCCTTGATCAGTTTCGGGTCCAGGCCACGGCTGGCCCGTGAACCACTGCTGAGGCTTTCGGCAGACGAGCCGCCGACACTACCGCCCCCGATGCCTTGCAGGTGGGCGATGGCCTGCTCCACCGGCCCGCCGGGCGCGGCCTGCACGATAACGAAGTTCACCAGCAGGATAATCACCAGGGTCGGAATGATCAGCAGCAAGCGCCGCACGATATAGGCAAACATCAGCGGGCTCCCGGGCGTTTGGTCAGTTCGGCTTTCATCTGTTCATTGGTCAGCGGCGTGGGGCTGATTTCCCACCAGGTTTCCAGGGCTTCGTCGGTTTTGGCTTCCACCGCCGGGCGGCCGAAGCGGTTCCACCACGCGGCGGAGGTGCCCGGCGGGTAGTAGTTGGGAATCCACAGGTAATTCCATTGCAGTACGCGGTCCAGGGCGTGGGCGTAACTGAGCATCTGCGACTGGGTGTTGGCCTTGACCAGGCCGTTGATCAGGCTGTCGACGGCCGGGTCTTTCAGCACCATGTAGTTGTTGGCGCCGGTATCAAACGCGGCGGCGGAACCGAAGTAGTTGTACAGCTCCATCCCCGGCGAAGTGGTGACCGGGAAGCCGGTGACGATCATGTCGTAGTCCCGGGCCATCAGGCGATTGACGTATTGCGAGGAGTCGATACGGCGGATGTTGAGGGTGATGCCGATCTGCGCCAGGTTGCGTTTGTACGGCAACAACAGGCGTTCCATGCCGTTCTGGGCATTGAGGAAGGTGAACTCCAGCGGCTCGCCGGCGGCGTTTACCAGTTTGTCGCCGTCGGGCTTCCAGCCGGCCTGTTCCAGCAGCGCCAGGGCTTGCAGCTGCTTGTCGCGAATCATCCCCGTGCCATCGGTGGTGGGGGCCTTGAACACCTGGGTGAAGACTTCATCGGGAATTTGCCCGCGCAGGGGTTCCAGAATCGCCAGCTCCTGGGCGTCCGGCAGTTGGGTCGCTGCCAGCGGGCTGTTGGAGAAGAAGCTCTGCTGGCGGATGTACATATTGCGCATCATCTGCCTGTTGGCCCATTCGAAGTCCCATAGCATGGCCAGGGCCTGGCGCACGCGGCGGTCCTTGAACATCGGTTTTTGCACGTTGAACACGTAGCCCTGGGCCGGTTGCGGTGCTTCCTTGGCCAGGTGCGCGCGTTGCAGGCGGCCATCGTCAAGGGCCGGGCCGTTGTAGCCGATGGAGTAGCCGGTGGCGGAGAATTCGCGGTTGAAGTCGTAGGCACCGCCCCGCAGGACCTGGCGCGCCACTTCGGTGTCGCCGAAGTATTCGAGGCTCAGGTGATCGAAGTTGTACAGGCCACGGCTGATGGGCAGGTCTTTGCCCCACCAGTTCGGGTCGCGCTTGAAGGTAATGGTGTTGCCGGCATCCACCTTGCTGATGGTGTAGGGGCCGCTGCCGAGGGGAATCTCGTAGCCGCCGCCGTTGGCGAAGTCGCGGGTCTTCCACCAGTGCTCGGGAAATACCGGCAGGGTGGCGACGTCCAGGGGCAGGGTGCGGTTTTCATTGCTTGCGAAATCGAATCGCACATGGCGCGGGCCTTCGACTTCCACGTGTTTGACGTCGGCGAACAGCGTGCGGTAGCGCAGGCTGCCCTGGGTCATCAGCAGGTCGAAGCTGTAGCGCACGTCTTCGGCGGTGATCGGCTGGCCATCGGCGAAGCGCGCCTTGGGGTTCAGGTAAAAACGCAGGGACAGACCGTCGTCTGACCGCTCCATCTTTTCCGCCACCAGGCCGTAGACCGTATAGGGCTCGTCCAGCGAGCGCAGGGCCAGGGGCGAATACAGCCAACCGTCGACCTGGCTCACGCCGATGCCTTTGTCGCCGTAGGGCAGCACATGGTCGTAGCGGCCAATCTCGATCGCCGAGCGCCGCAGGCTGCCGCCCTTGGGGGCATTCGGGTTGACATAGTCGAAGTGGGTGAAGCCGGGTTGGTATTTGGCCGGTTCGCCGTACACGGTCAGCGCCGATTGCGGCGCGGCGATCACGGCGGTGCTGGCCAGCAGCAGGGCCAGGGTGGAGCAAAACAGGGTAGAAAAAGCGACTCGCATTATCAGCCTTGGGCGCCGGGTGAAGAGGTAAAGGGATTTGTACGCTAAGCGCGTACGCATCGCCAGTCATCACACTGTCACAGATGCACAACGGCCCACCAAAGGGCGGGCCGTTGTTTCAAGCATTAGCGCGGACCGGATCAGTCCTGGCGGCTGGTCACTTCCAGCAGGTGATAACCGAACTGGGTTTTCACCGGGCCTTGCACAGTGTTGACCGGGGCGCTGAATACGACGGTGTCGAATTCTTTAACCATTTGGCCCGGGCCGAACGAACCCAGGTCGCCGCCTTGACGGCTGGACGGGCAGGACGAGTTGGCTTTGGCAACTTCGGCGAAATCGGCGCCGCCTTCGATTTGTGCTTTCAGTTCGTTGCACTTGTCTTCGGTGGCAACGAGGATGTGACGGGCGGTGGCTTTGGCCATGAGGGGTATCTCCTTGGGTAAAAATGCTGAGCGTACCGGATTCAGGTGGTTATTTCCTGGCAAAGTTCCCCCGGGTTGCCCGGACGGCTCAGGATCGGGCCATCACACCGCTGTGGGTCAGCCAATCGATAAACAGCGCAAACAGCTCCGCCTGGGAGTTGATCTCAAGCTTGGTATACAAATGCTTGCGGTGCATGCGTACGGTTTCCGGGGAGATGCCCAGCACCTGCGCGGTGGATTTCACCGAGTGTCCGCGCAGGATCAGGTGGGCAATTTCCCGCTCGCGCACGGTCAATACGCCGCTGCCAAAATGCATGAACGCGGCTTCAATCTGCTGATGCACCTGGGTCTGGGTGAAGGCTTCGTCGCTGATCACCTTGCACAACCCGCCCGTGGTGCCGAAGCGGCGCAGCAGTTCACGCACGATGGGTTGGGCGGTTCGCAGCAGCGCCAGTTGTTCGTCACTGAACTGCCCGGCACTCAGGCCCTGGAACATGCACAGGGAGATTTTGCTGTTGGGGCACAGGTCGACGATGTAGTAGCTCTCCTGGGCGCCGCCGCTGCGCAGGTAGTAGGTCTTGTAGTACTCGCTGCTGAAGAAGTCGTCCGGGGCGATTTGTGCCAGGTGGTAGAAACCTTCGGCCAGGCCCTTGTCCACTGCGAGGCAGAACGGGTCCAGCAGGTAGCCCCGGGAAAAGTAGCGGTTGATGATTTCTTCGTAGTGCGGCCGGGGGATGCCTTGCTGGTAGAGCAAGTGCGGCGCCTGGCCCTGGCGCTCCAGGCTGATCATCATCGATTCGATGGGGGTCAGGGCGCTGAGGGCGCAGGCCAGGTGTTCAAGGAATGACGCCTCGTCAACGCTGACGAAGGCGTGGGCCAACGCGCCATTCCAGGCTTCAAGAACCTGGAAGGACGGGGCAGGGCAGTGATCGGCATTTTGGCTCATGCCGGCCAGTCTACCCGCCGGCCACGGCCCCGGCAAAAGCACCGAGGCGGCGGGATTCATCGGCCTTGATACTCGCCGCTTTGGCGCAGCTCTTCGGCGGTGTCCAGAATGCACTGGCGCAGGATCTCCACCACTTGATCCACCTGGGCATGGGTGATGATCAACGGCGGCGACATCACATTCAGATGGCCGATGGGCCGCACCAGCAAGCCTTTGGCCTGGGCCCGCAGGTGGATTTTCTCGCCGATGTTCACCGCGTCCGGCAGCAGCGCCTTGGTGTGTTTGTCGGCGACAAACTCGATGCAGGCCATCAACCGCTGGCAACGCACGTCACCCACCAGCGGCAGATTGGCCAGGGTTTGCAGGCGCTGTTCCAGGTACACGCCGACGTCTTCGACATGGGCCAGCAGGTTTTCCCGCTCGATGATCTCGATGTTCTTCAGCGCCGCCACGCAACTCACAGGATGGCCGCTGTAGGTGAAACCGTGGGTAAAGCAGCGGCCCTTGCCCGGCTCGCCGATCACTTGCCAGATGCGGTCCGAGAAAATACACGCGCCCAGGGGCAGGTAGCCGGAGGTCAGGCCCTTGGCGGTGGTGATGATGTCTGGCTGCATGTCGAACACCTCCTGGGAGGCGAAGAATTTTCCCAGCCGGCCGAAGGACGTCACTACTTCATCCGCCACGTACAGCAGGTCATAACGTTGGCAGATTTCCCACATGCGCCGGTGGTAACCCTTCGGCGGAATGATCACACCGCCCGAGCCCATGATCGGTTCGGCAAAGAACGCCGCCACCTTGTCGGCGCCAATCGTGAGGATCTTGTCTTCGAATTCGTCCACCAGGAAATCGAGAAATTGCGCCTCGCTCATCCCCGCAGGCGCCCGGTAATAGTTGGGGCATGAAACGTGGTGGAACAGGTCGCTCATGAAATCGAATTCCGGCGCGCGGTCGGCGGCCTTATTGCCGATGGACATCGTCAGGAACGTGGAGCCGTGGTACGCGCTGAATCGCGAGATGATGTGCTTCTTCTCGTGCTTGCCGCGACTGTTCTGATAGAACTGCACCAGGCGGTAGGCGGTATCGACCGCCGTGGACCCGCCGGTGGTCAGGAATACATGGTCAAGGTCGCCGGGGGCCAGGCTGGCAAGCTTGGCGCACAGTTCGATGGCGGTGACGTTGGCCATGTCGCAAAACGGGTTGGAGTACGCCAACTGGCGAACCTGGTTGGCGATGGCGTCGGCCATTTCCTCGCGCCCCAGGCCGATATTCGTGCACCACATGCCGCCGACCGCATCCAGGTAGCGGTTGCCGGCGGTGTCGTAGATGTAGGCGCCGTCGCCGGCCGCGATGTTCAGCGAGCCTTGTTCGCGGTGCTCGTCGAACATGTGGAAGCCGTGCATGTAATGGGCCTTGTCGGCGGCGTCCAGTTGGTCATGGTCGAACTGGGCGAAAAAAGCAGGATTTGGCAGAGTCATGGCATTTACCTTCAATGGCTGGGTTTCACTTGCCGGTCTTCACGGCATTCCAGGTACGGGTGATCAGGCGCACGGCGGCTTGGGACTGGCTTTTCTGGGTGAACAAGCGCTGCATCGTTGCCGCGTCCGGGTAGATGGCCGGGTTGTCGCGAATGTCTGCGTTGACCAGGGGCTTGGAGGCCAGGTTGCTGTTGGCGTAGTGAATGGTGTTGCTGACGCCGGCGATGACTTCGGGCTGCAGGAGGAACTCGATGAACTTGTGGGCATTCGCCACATGGGGTGCATCAGCCGGGATGTAGAAATTATCGAACCAGATCAGCGAGCCTTCCTTGGGGATGAAGTAACCCAGGTTGACCTTGGCCCCGGCTTCCGCCGCCCGGGCCTGGGACGTGGCGTAATCGCCGGACCAGGTGGTGGCCATGCACAGCTCACCGTTGGCCAGGCCGTTGATAAAGCCGCTGGAGTCGAATTTACGGATGTAGGGCCGTACTGCCATCAACACATCCTGGGCAGCCTTGAGGTCTTTGGGCGCCACGCTGTTGGGGTCCAGGCCGAGGTAGGTCAGGGCCAGCGGGATCATGTCGGTGGGAGAGTCGATAAAGGTGATGCCGCAGTCGGCGAAACGCGAAATGATCTTGGGGTCGAAGATCATCGCCAGGGAGCCGATGGGGGCGTCCGGCATGCGTTCCTTGATCTTGTCGATGTTGTAGGTCACGCCATTGCTGCCCCAGGTGTAGGGCGCGGAATAGGTCACGCCCGGGTCATGGGTTTCCAGGCTTTTCAGCACTTGAGGGTCGAGGTTATTCCAGTCGGGCAGCAGCGCTTTGTTGAGGGGCTGGAACGCCTTGGCCTTGATCAGCAGCGGGACCAGTGAAGCGTTGAGCACCACCAGGTCATAACCCGAGCGCCCGGAGAGCAACTTGCCCTGTACGGTTTCGTAGGAATCATAGGTGTCGTAGATCACCTTGATGCCGGTGGCTTTTTCGAAGTCGGCGAGGGTGTGTTCCCCGATGTAATCGGCCCAGTTGTAGATGCGCAAGGTGTTGCCCGGGTCGTCAGCGGCCTGGCTGAGGGACGTTGATGCAAGCAAGACAGCGCTGAACAGGGCGATAACGGCTTTATGCATGGCGGACCCACCTTGAAGTTGTGCTTGTTGTCAGGCCGAGGGGCTGATTGCACTTTCAGGCAGGTAGCGGGTGGGCGCCATACCCCGTTCGGGTAGGAGGCCGTCAGGGCAAGACGATGTAGTCGTTTTGCGTGATGATCGGGCGGTGTGCGCCGGGTTCCAGATGGATATAACGCCCGTCTACCAGGTCGATGGGCAGGCAATCGTCGATATCCAGCACGCCGTCGGTATGGGACTGCGTCCAGTGGCTGAGCATCTGCTGTTTGCCCTGGGCTGCAGCTTCCCTGGCCGTGCGGGCAACCACCAGCAGGTAGTGGTGGGCTTCGCCAAAGCTATTGGCTTCATAACCGCCCAGGTTGATGAAGTACAGGCGCGGTGCCCCGGCGTTAGGCGCCAGGTGGCTGAGCTGGAGTTTCCAGCCGTCAATCCCGTCGACCGTCATCCAGGAATCGATATGCACACCTTTCTGGCTGCCGAACCAGCCATCGCGCAGTTGCGGATAGGCGGCTTCCAGGGTGTCGGCAACGGCAAACACTACGTCGTGCACTTCGATTTTCGCCCGGGGATGCTTGCCCCCGAGCATGACCACAAACAGCATTGCACGTCCTTTCTAAGGCTAGGATGGAAAGTGCCACCATCCTTCGATTGAACCCTTTTGTCCAGTCAGTGCCACACTGTTAATTCGCGAATTCATCAGGAGGTTGTCATGCGTACCATTGATCTGGCCGGCGTTCCCGTCCCTGTCATCGGCCAGGGGACCTGGCGCATGGGCGAAAATCCCGACCAACGCAGCGCTGAGGTATCCGCTTTGCAACTGGGGATTGATGAGGGCATGACCCTGATCGATACCGCTGAAATGTACGGCGAAGGCGGCGCCGAAGAAGTCGTCGGCGAGGCGATTCGCGGCAGGCGCGACCAGGTGTTCCTGGTCAGCAAGGTGTACCCGCACAATGCCAGCCGCAAAGGTGTTCCGCAGGCCTGCGAGGCCAGTCTCCAGCGCCTGGGCACCGACTACATCGATCTGTATCTGCTGCATTGGCGTGGGCAGTATCCCCTTGAAGAAACGGTGGAAGCCTTCGAGCGCTTGCGTGAGGCTGGCAAAATCGGTCGTTGGGGCGTGTCCAACTTTGATGTGGCCGACCTGCAGGAACTGGCGTCCCCGGCCTGTGCCACCAATCAGGTGCTCTACAACATCGAAGAGCGCGGTATCGAGTTCGACCTGCTGCCCTGGTGGCAGCAACACAATTTGCCCTTGATGGCCTACTGTCCCATCGCCCAGGGTGGCGAGCTGTTGACCAGCCCGACCCTCAAACAAATTGCCCGTCGCCACGAGGTCACACCCGCCCAGGTTTCCCTGGCTTGGGTCTTGCGCCAGGACGGTGTGATCGCGATTCCCAAGGCCGTGACGCCCGAGCATGTGCGGCTCAATGCTGTGGCGGCGAAGCTTGTGCTGGATGAGCACGACCTGGACGCAATTGACCGGGTTTTCGGTGCGCCCAAACGCAAGCATCCGCTGGCGATGGTCTAGTGCCCGACAGAAACGGCGCCGTCCATGGCGTTGCCGTTTCTGTTTCGGGTTGTGCTTAGCCAGCTACCGGGCTGCGCCAATCATCAGAGCCCGAGGTGCCGGACACTTCGTGGGTCCAGACGATTTTCCGGTAAGTGAAATACACATCCTCCAGGTGCGTGAAGTGCGCGTTGTTCGGGTCCTGGCAGTTAGGCATCCGTGACTGGATGTCTACCAGGATCGCGTCCTCCAACTCGATGGTGAAGTAGTGCTCCTGCGTGCCGGCTGAAGAGGTGCGGTACCACTCAAGGCGGCACTTGACCATTTCCCCGGAGGTCAGGGCGCTGAACAGCAGCGGTGAAGACTTATCGAACACCTTGCTGATCATCAGGGGTTTGTGCACGCGCTGACCGGTCGGCTGGCCGGATTGCGGGTCTCGGGGAATGATCACCTGATGCTGGAATGCTTCCACCAGGATCTGGTCTTCGTGGCCTTCCTGATAAATGTTGCCGACCGAGTCCTGGGTGAATGTGCCTGCCGTGATCAAGCCTTGCTTGGTGCCGGTGATGGAGAGATACGCGGGTGTTGGCATGACGGGTTTCCTTGCCTGATAAATGAGGTCGCCCCAGCCGACTGATTTGCCGACTGGGTAATGCTCGATATCAAGAAGCGTGCCGGAAAGTTAAGGAGGTAATGAAAACAGGGAGTTAAGATTTTATCGGGTCTTGTTTCGACGGAGAGTGCTGATTTGTAGCTGGCGTTAATTGTATTTATTTGCGCATAGGTGTGCAGTTAGTTGCTCATGTCGATACAGGGTTTCGTTCGCAGGGTCTGCTTGATTAATGGTGTTAGTTGTTGTTTTGGCTGCGCAAATTGTTGCGCATCGTCGAATTATATATTTTCGTAGGAAATTCCTTAACCATCGTTTCGTGGCTTGAACATTGTTTTTTGCACGGATAAGGTTCGTGCTCTTCCCGCCGGGAAGACGAACTTTAAACAGCGTTCTGGTGGGCGCTTGAATTGCCATTAGTTCGCTGAATATATCCAGGGAAGTAAAGTGCGGCCAATGATGGTTTATTCAGACAGGCTTTCCGATTATTACCTCGAACTTGCGCAGGCACCCAACTCAAAAGCGAGTTTTGCGGGCGTCGATATGCGTTTTTCGACCGAGTATGAGGCCCTTGAAACCGAGCTCGGCAAGGCGCATTCCCTGCACGGTAACAGTCAGCCTGACTGGCAGTGGGTGGTGGAAAAAAGTGAGGCCCTGTTACGTCATCAATCCAAGGACTTGCGGGTTGCCGTCTGGTTGACCTGGGCATTGCATCAGCGCGAGTCCTTCGCCGGCCTTCTCGCCGGCCTCGGATTGTTGCGCTACCTCTGTGAGCATCATTGGGCGGTCGTATATCCAGGCAAGCTGCGCACCCGCAGCGCCGCATTTGGCTGGCTGGTGCCGCGCCTTGGGCAGGTGCTTGCGCAAAATCTTTCGTTCAAGGACCAGCGCCCCCTGTTCCATTGCATGCTCGAACACCTGGTCCGGCTGGATGAGCTATGGACCGAACATCTCTCTGAAGACGCGCCGCTGTTACTGCCTGTTCGCAGGCAACTGTCGGACAGGCTGCAGCAGGCCACCGAGAGTGACCCCCCTCCAGGCGGTACGGCCGCGGTGATCGCCCAGATCAAGCAGGTGGCCACTCAGCTGCTGGCGCCCGAGCCGGTCGTGGATAACGAAAAGGACGCTCATAAGCTGCTGCGCACGTTGCAGGAGAGTGCCCGGCCTCTGTCGGCCTGGTGGCAGCGCCAGAATGCCACGGACCTGCGTGCGCTGCGCCTGAACCGAACCTTGACCTGGCTGACGATCACCAGCCTCCCGGATTGCAACAGCGAGCAGGTCACGCCTTTGCGAGGCCCTGCGCCGGACAAGCTCAAACGTTACCAGGAGCGCTTCGCCCTGGGGCAGCACGCCGACCTGTTGTTGGAGCTTGAGGCCAGTCTGGCGTGCGCACCTTTCTGGTTTGACGGTTTGTATCGGGTGTGGGAGTGCCTGCAGGCACTTCAGGCCGATCTGGCCATGACCGAGCTGGAAGTGCACTTCGCCCTGTTGCTCCAGCGATTGCCGTGGCTCCTACAGCTGCGCTTCCACGATGGAACTCCCTTCGCCGACTCCGTTACCCGAGGCTGGATCAACACCCAGGTTACCCGCCATTTGCAAGCCACGGTGACCCCCAAGTCGGTGCCTGATGCCCAGGCAGCGCCCTGGGACAAAGCGTTGCATGACGTTATGCCCGTATTGCGCAAGGACGGGTTCAAGGCGGCCGTTCGGTCGCTCAAGCAAGGCATGCAAAGCGCTGCAGGTGAGCGTGCCCGGTTTCATTGGCGACTTGGCCTGGCCCGGTTGTGTGTCCTGGCGGGCAAGCATGACCTCGCCAAAGTCCAGCTCGACCATCTGGACCACGAACTGCAGCAATCAGGCTTGCAGCGCTGGGAGCCCGAGCTGGCGGTTGAAGTGCTGCAACTCTTGTATGGCTGTTGTGATGTGTTGCCGCAAAGCCATTCCGTGCGTGAGCGCAAGGAAGAAGTCCATCGCAGGCTGTGCCACTTCGATCTTGAAGCGGTACTTGAATAGGCTTTCGAGCCACCCGAAAAAGGAGAAACACCATGGCGAAAGAAGGTTCGGTAGCCCCCAAGGAACGCATCAATATCACGTTCAAACCCGCCGTCGGCACTGCGCAGGAAGAGGTCGAGCTGCCGTTGAAACTGCTGGTGCTCGGCGACTTCACCCAGCGTGAAGACCTGCGCAAGCTGGAAGATCGCAAGCCCATCGGTATCGACAAGAACAGCCTTGACGAAGTGCTGGCCAAGCAAGCCTTGAGCCTGACGTTAAACGTTGCCAATCGGCTCCAGGACGCTGCCGAACCTGATGAGTTGGCGATCCAGGTCAGGATCAATGCGATGAAGGATTTCAACCCTGCACACCTGATTGAGCAAATTCCCGAGCTGAAAAAGCTCATGGAATTGCGTGATGCACTTGTTGCGCTCAAGGGACCGCTGGGCAACACACCCAGCTTTCGAAAAGCCATTGAAGACGCCCTCGGCGATGACGAGTCCCGCACCCGGGTCTTGGCTGAACTGGGGCTGGACAGCTCCGCCGTATGACTCTTTCAGTAAAAGGACACTGACGCCATGACAACCCGCCAAAGCCCGCTGCACGCTCCGAAAACCGATGAATACAGCATTCTCGACAACATCATTGCCCAAACCCGCCTCAGTGCTGACGACGAGGCCTATGGCATCGCGAAACGCGGGGTATCGGCATTTATCGAGGAGCTGATCAAGCCACAGAACAGGGGCGAGCCGGTCAAAAAGCGCCTGGTTGACCGGATGATCGCCGAGATTGACGCAAGGCTCAGCCAGCAAATGGATGAAATTCTTCACCACCCGGAATTCCAGGCCCTGGAGTCATCCTGGCGTGGCCTGCAGTTGCTGGTCGACCGCACCAATTTCCGTGAAAACATCAAGATCGAATTGCTGAGCGTCTCCCGCCAGGACTTGCTGGATGACTTTGAGGACTCACCTGAGGTAACTCAGTCCGGGCTCTACAAGCATATCTACAGTGCCGAATACGGTCAGTTCGGCGGTCAGCCCGTAGGGGCAATCATCGCCAATTATTTCCTGTCGCCCAGTGCTCCCGACGTCAGGCTGATGCAGTACGTCTCCAGCGTGGCCTGCATGGCCCATGCACCGTTCATTGCGGCGGCTGGTCCGGGGTTCTTCGGCCTGGAGAGCTTCACCGGCCTGCCTGACCTCAAGGACCTGAAAGACCATTTCGAGGGGCCGCAGTTTGCCAAATGGCAGAGTTTTCGCCAGAGCGAAGATGCCCGTTACGTCGGTCTCACCGTACCGCGCTTTCTACTGCGTACGCCTTACGATCCCGTGGATTGCCCGGTCAAGACGTTCGCCTACCAGGAAAATGTGGTCAACAGCCACGAGCACTATCTGTGGGGCAACACGGCGTTTGCCTTTGCTACGCGCCTGACGGACAGCTTCGCCCGCTTTCGCTGGTGCCCGAACATTATCGGCCCGCAAAGTGGGGGCGCAGTGGAGGACTTGCCGCTGCATCACTTTCACAGCATGGGCGAGATCGAAACCAAGATTCCTACCGAGGTGCTGGTATCCGACCGACGTGAATACGAACTGGCGCAAGAGGGTTTCATTGCCCTGACCATGCGCAAGGGCAGCGACAACGCGGCGTTCTTTTCTGCAAGCTCGGTGCAGAAGCCCAAGTCCTTTGGAATCAGTGCGGAGGGCAAGGTTGCCGAACTGAATTACCGGCTGGGCGCCCAGTTGCCCTACATGATGATCGTCAATCGCCTGGCTCATTACCTCAAGGTTTTGCAGCGTGAGCAATTGGGATCGTGGAAGGAACGTACCGACCTGGAGCTGGAACTCAACAAGTGGATTCGCCAATACGTAGCTGACCAGGATAACCCCAGTGCCGAAGTGCGTGGACGACGCCCACTCAGGGCGGCGCGCATTGTGGTCAGCGATGTCGACGGGGAGCCCGGCTGGTATCGCGTCAACCTGAGCGTTCGCCCGCATTTCAAGTACATGGGGGCGGACTTCACGTTGTCGCTCGTCGGCAAGCTCGATAAAGAATGAGTCGCAGCCACGTGACCCTCCAGAACCGTAGCCTTTTCGAACGCCTGGAGTCCGGCGCGAGTCGCCGTCCGCAGGGCAGCGTCGTGGAGTCCGTGGCGAGCCATTTGGCGAAAATGCTCAGCACCCGTGTGGGTAGTGTGCACACGCTACCGGATTACGGTTTGCCTGACCTGAACGACATGCGCTTCAGCCTGCATGACGCGTTGAGCCAGGCACGCTTGCTCATTGAGCGTTTTATCCAGTCCTATGAACCACGGCTGAAGGATGTACGTGTCAAGGCATTGCCCCAGGACCGTGATCCGTTGGTGCTGGCTTTTTCCATCGAGGGCGTCATGGAAATCGATGGCGTGAAGCAAACAGTCGCCTTCTGCGCAAACCTGGCCCAGGGCGCACAGGTTGAGGTCACGCCTGATGTCCTTTAACCGCTACTACCAAAGCGAGCTGGGTGCACTGCGACAGTTGGGGCGGCGCTTCTGCGAGCGCAACCCGGCACTTGCGCCGTTTCTTGGGGGCGCCGGCCAGGACCCGGATGTAGAGCGCTTGCTTGAAGGCTTTGCATTCCTCACCGGTCGCTTGCGTCAGAAGCTCGATGACCAGTTGCCGGAGCTGAGTCACTCGTTGATGCATTTGCTGTGGCCCAACTATATGCGGCCGCTGCCTTCGTTCAGCATGCTGCAATTCGACCCCCTCAAGCAGGCGGGGCCTGCCATCAACGTCGAGCGGGACACCCCGGTGGAAAGTGTTGCGATCAACGGTGAGCGTTGCCGTTTTCGTACCTGTTACCCGACGCAGGTTTTACCGCTGCAACTGGCCGCCCTGGAATACTCGGTAAAGGGCGAGGGGACGCTGCTGTGCCTTCGCCTGGAAATGACAGCCGAGGGCGACTTCAGCGAGTTGGCACTGGGCTGCCTGCGTCTGCATCTTGCGGGGGAGCAACCCGTCAGTCAGGCGCTGTACCTGGGCCTTTTGCGGCACTTGGATGGGTTCGAGTTGCAACCCTTGGGCCGTGATGGACGGCCGGTAATCGGCAGCGACGGTGAGGCTGTGTCGCTGCGTCTGTCCAGTAGCCAGATCAGTCCAGTGGGTTTTCCGAGCATGAGGCACTGATCCCTTATCCGTTGAATACCTTTCGTGGCTATCGCCATTTGCAGGAGTACTTCGCCTTTCCCGATAAATACCTGTTTGTCGATGTGGGTGGCCTTGACGTGTTGAACAGGTTGCCCATTGACCTGCTCAAACAGGTCCATGGGCTGGTGCTGTGCTTCAACCTGCGTGGCCGGGGTCTTGAGCGACTGAAGCCGACCCTGGACAACGTGAAGCTGTACTGCACGCCCATCGTCAATCTGTTCAAGCACGATGGCGTGCCGATTCGTTTGGATGGCAAGCAGGACGAATACCTGTTGTTGCCTGGCGAATACACTCGGGGAAACTGCGGTGTGTTTTCAGTCGACAAAGTCACGGGATGGCGGCCGGGGGGCCTGGGGTACCAGGAATATGTGCCCTTCGAGTCGTTTGAACACGATTTTGGCGGCGCCTCGCCCAGCTATGGCGTTCGCCAGCGGCCATCGCTGCACCATACCGGCCTGGATACTTGGCTGAGTTTCGACCCGCGCCGGGAACATGATCAGGAAACCCTGTCGGTTGAGCTGACCTGCACCAACCACAACCTGCCACGCCAACTGCAGGTGGGAGACATCAACCAGGCTTGCGAGCAGACACCCGAGTTTGTTTCGTTCCGCGACATCACGGCGGCAACCCCGAGTTTTGCGCCGCCCCTGGACAGCGACTTCCTGTGGCGACTGATCAGCAATATGTCGCTCAACTATTTGTCGCTGACCGATATCAGCGCCCTGAGAGTCATCCTCGAAACCTACGACCTGCCGCGCTATCACGACCGGCAGGTGGAGAAGGTCAGCCGGAGAAGGCTTGGCGCACTCCAGTCGATCAGCCATCAGCCTGTGGACCGGCTGCACCGGGGCCTGCCATTTCGCGGCTTGCGTGTTGACCTCACCATCGATCCCGAAGGCTACCTGGGGGAGGGCGACGTGTTTGTCTTTGCCTCGGTACTGAATGAGTTCTTCGCGCTGTACGCCAGCCTCAACTCATACCACGAACTGCGAGTCATCAGCACACAAGGAGACGTGTACCTATGGCCACCCCGGATGGGCCAGCAGCCCCTGCTTTAAACGCATTATCCCGAGTGATTCGCGAGTACTCGGTGTTTCAGGCTGTCGCGCAGATCATCGAGCGCTTGCGCGAGGCGCACCCCTCTCTGGACGAAGAGGGGTTGTACGACCAATTGGAGTTCCAGGCCAATCCAGGCTTTGGGTTTCCCGGCAACGATATTGACCGTGTGGAGTTTTTTGTCGAGCACGGCCATTTGCGGGCGCGGGTTCGTCTCAACGTGCTGGGCCTGTTTGGAACAGGGTCGCCGCTGCCGGCGTTCTATGGCGAGCAAGCCTTTGCCGAGGTCTCGGGCGGCAATACGACGCGTGATTTCCTGGATCTTTTTCACCATCGCCTGCAGCGGCTGATAGTGCCGATCTGGCGAAAATATCGTTATCAGGCGAGTTTTCGAACCGGCGCCAGCGATCCATTTTCCGAGCAGATGTTTGCGCTGGTGGGCCTCGGCGGCAGCGTGATTCGAAGCACCGCTCGACTGAACTGGAAGCGCCTGTTGCCCTACCTCGGGCTGCTGAGTCTGCGGGCGCACTCTGCCGCGCTGATCGAGACCGTGCTGCGTTATTACTTCAAGCACAGCCGGCTGGTTATAGAGCAGTGGGTCAAGCGCACGGTAGTGATTGCCCACGAGCAGCGCAATGACCTTGGCCGCAGCTATAGCTCGTTGGGTTCCGATCTGGTGCTGGGGGATTCCATCCTCGACCGCAGTGGCATGTTCAGGGTCCATGTGCTGGCACTCGACTGGGAGCGTTTTCACGAGTTTTTGCCCACCGGGACGGGTTATGAGCCGCTGTGTGCGCTGGTGCGTTTCGCCGCCCGGGACCCCTTGGAATACGACGTTCGGCTGGTGTTGGCAGAGGGTGAGGTTCGGCCATTGCACATCGGTGAACACAACGTCTGCCGCTTGGGCTGGACCAGTTGGCTGGGGCATGAGCGGGCTGACGGCATGGTCACCCTGACCAGTAAATCTCATTAGGGACGGATGAATATGATGAATGTGGATCTGCAACAACTTATCCAGGCATTGACGGCGCCCACACGGCGCGATCTGGAACGCTGCGCGGAACGTTGTGTCACTCGGGGCGGCGGCGAGGTCTTGGTGGAAGACCTGCTGTTGACCCTCCTGGAACATCCAGAAGGCCTGTTGATGCGTGCGCTGCAGGACGCGGGCGTGGATGCCGGCGAACTGCACGCCGTGCTGCAACCAAGGATCGACCAGAGCGCCTCCCGAAACCCGGTGTTTTCACCTGCGTTGGTGCAATGGTTGCAACAAGCGGTGCTGGTTGCCCGCCTGGAGTTGGGCCGAATCGAAGTGGAACACGGTGCCTTGTTGCTGGCGGTGTTGCGCAACCCGTTGCAGCACGCAGGCAGCCGATACCAGGCGGTGTTGAGCAAGCTGGATGTGCAGCGTGTGCTCGGTTTTGTCTTGAGTGAAAGCCCGCAGACACCTTCACCTGAAGGAGGGCATTCATTGCTGGAGCGTTTTACCCATGACCTGACTCGCCAGGCTCGGGACGGAAAACTCGACCCGGTACTTTGTCGCGATAACGAAATCCGGCAAATGATCGATACCCTTGCGCGGCGGCGCAAGAACAACCCGATCCTTGTAGGCGAAGCGGGTGTGGGGAAAACCGCGATAGTCGAGGGCCTGGCTCTGCAGATCGTGAGTGGGCAAGTGCCAGAGGTGCTCAGGAACGTGCGTCTGCTCACGTTGGACATGGGCTTGCTGCAAGCCGGCGCCAGTATCAAGGGCGAGTTCGAACGACGCTTGAAAGGCTTGATCGACGAGGTCGGTGCCTCTTTGCAACCGATCGTCCTGTTTATCGACGAGGCCCATACCCTGGTGGGCGCAGGCGGCCAGGCAGGCGCTTCCGATGCTTCCAACCTGCTCAAGCCGGCGCTGGCCCGTGGCGAGTTGCGCACCATCGCCGCCACGACCTGGTCGGAGTACAAGAAATACTTCGAGAAAGACCCGGCGTTGGCGCGGCGTTTCCAACCGGTACTCGTGCGCGAGCCGGTGATTGAGGATGCGGTGACGATTTTGCGTGGGCTGGCCCCGGTATATGAGGCCAGTCACGGCGTTTACGTGCGCGATGATGCCGTGGTCGCCGCCGCGCAGTTGAGTGCCCGTTACCTGACGGGCCGCCAGTTGCCGGACAAGGCTGTGGACGTATTGGACACCGCTTGTGCCCGTGTGCGTATCAGCCTGGTGACGGCACCGGACGAACTGCAACGTCTGCGCGCCGAGCTGGCCGAAGGCACGCGTCAGCAGGCCGCCGTGCACCGGGATGCCGACGCAGGATTGACCATCGATGAACCGGCGTTGCAGCAACTCACACGGCGACTGGAAGAAGTAAAGGTCGCACAGCTACAGCTTGAACAACGCTGGGCCTGCCAGCGCGACCTGGCCGAGAAGGTGCTCTCGCTGCGCCAGCAACTGGCCGAATCCCGCGGCAGAGGCGAACGGATTGAGGCCCTTGAACAGAGCCTCGCTGAAAACCGGCAAGCGTTGCAGGCTGCGCAGCACGAGCAACGATTGGTCAGCTTCGAAGTGTGCCCGCGGTTGGTGGCACAGGTGATCAGTGCCTGGACCGGTATCCCGCTGGAACAGCTTGCCCGTGAACACAGTGCGAAGGTCCTGAGCGTTGCCGAGGATCTGCGTGGCCGCATTCTCGGCCAGGCGTACGCTGTGCAGGTCCTGGATCGTTGCCTGCGCGCTGTCGCGGCCGGCGTGAACAGGCCTGATGCGCCGGTAGGTGTATTCCTGCTGGTGGGCCCCAGCGGCGTGGGCAAGACAGAAACTGCACACGTTCTGGCCGACCTGTTGTATGGCGGCGAGCGTTTTGTCACCACGATCAATATGTCGGAGTACCAGGAGAAACATTCCCTGTCCCGGTTGATCGGTGCACCGCCGGGTTACGTCGGCTACGGGGAGGGCGGGGTGCTGACTGAGGCGGTGCGACAGAAGCCCTATTCCGTTGTGCTGCTCGATGAGGTCGAGAAGGCCGACCCGGATGTGTTGAACCTGTTTTATCAGGTGTTCGACAAAGGGGTGGCCAATGACGGCGAAGGGCGTGAAATCGATTTTCGCAACACCCTGATCCTGATGACTTCCAACCTGGGCAGCGAACGTATCACCGAGCTGTGCACCGACGGGCAACGCCCGGATATCGAGGTGCTGCATGCCGCTATCCGGCCGGCCCTGAATGCTCATTTCAAACCGGCGTTGTTGGCTCGTATGCGTGTAGTCCCGTATTACCCGATTGCGGGCGCAGTGCTGCATCAGCTGGTTGAAAACAAGCTTCAACGCCTGGCGCACCGGCTGCTTCAACGCAAGCTGACATTCAGTCACACGGAGGCGTTGGTCACCCACATGGCCGAGCGCTGCAGCCACAGTGAGAGTGGCGCGAGGTTTGTCGATCAATGGATCGAGGTGAACCTGTTGCCACAGGTGGTGGACCGACTGCTGGAGGCGATGGCCGCTGGCAAGTCCCTGGAGTTTGCCCACGCCAGGCTGGATCCCAACGGCACTGTTGTCTGTGAGTTCAGCTGATGACGGACGACCTGTTTACCCACCTGCCAAGCCCGCTGGATTACGCCGCTGCCTTGCTGGGATGGTTCGCCCGATTAGGTGTTGCTGGCGACGAATCGACATTGGCCGAGGATTTTGCGGCAGCCGTCGCACAGTTGAGTGCGTGCGAACTCAGCCAGTTGTACCTGCTGGATCAGGCCACCGGCCGCCTCGATCTGGCTGCCCAGTATTTTCCGGAACGGCCACCATCCGGTGATGGTGCAAACCCGGCAACGGACTTCAAGAACGAGCAACTGTTGCAGTACGTTCTGGGACAGAGCCGCGTACTCAACCTCATTGAGCTGGACAGCAGTGTGTATGACACGGGGTTTCTACCGGCAGCCACATTGCCTTGGCAATCCCTGTTGTGTGTGCCATTGCCGGGGCAGGGCAAGCAGATGTCCGGGGTGTTGTTGTGTGCCAGTCAGCGAGCGATGGAGCTGGCTGGTTACGGTGCCTCCCTCGTGCAATTGGGGTGCTTTGTCGTGAACCAGTTGGCCATGTTGCGGCGAATGCGCCGGAGCAGCGGCGCTTTGAAGGTGGTGCGCAGTACCCCTGTCGCCAGCGCCTACGGCTTGATCGGTAACAGCACGGCGATGGACGAAACGTGTCGCTTGATTGGCAAGGTGGTGCACAGCCCCTACACCGTTTTGCTGCGGGGAGAGACCGGCACCGGAAAAGAAGTGGTCGCACGGGCCATTCATGCGGCCGGGCCGCGCAGCAACAAGGCATTTGTGGTGCAAAACTGCGCCGCATTTCCCGAGGGCTTGCTGGAAAGCGAGTTGTTCGGCTACCGCAAGGGTGCTTTCACGGGGGCTGAAAGAGATTACGCCGGTCTGTTTGACACCGCCCACGGCGGCACGCTGCTGCTCGACGAAATCGGTGACATGCCGCTGTCACTGCAGGCCAAGTTACTGCGGGTGCTGCAGGAAGGCGAGATCCGGCCGTTGGGCGCCAATACGGCCCACAAGGTCGATGTACGGATCCTCGCGGCGACCCATCGGGACCTCACTGGCATGGTGGCTGAGGGCAGCTTTCGCGAGGATCTTTATTACCGCTTGGCGCAGTTCCCTATCGAGTTACCGGCGCTGCGCCAGCGAGACGGTGACGTGCTGCAACTGGCCCGGCATTTCGCCGATAAGGCCTGCGCGATGCTGGGTCGGGCGCCGGTAGGCTGGTCGAGTGCGGCCCTGGACCAACTGTCCAGCCACAGCTTCCCCGGCAATGTTCGCGAGCTTAAATGCATGGTGGAGCGAGCAGTCCTGCTTTGTGATGACGACGTCATCCTGCCCACGCATTTATTGCTGTCGTCCGGCCTCGCTGCACCAGCGGTTGACGCGACGTTTCGCCAGCGGATGGAGCGGGTCGAGCGCGTTGTTTTGATCGACTGCCTGCGCAAGAACCGCGGCAATCGCACCCGCACTGCCCGTGAGTTGGGCCTCGCGCGGCGCACGCTGCTGTACCGCCTTGCACGCCTGGACATTCCCTTTGGCGACGCCAGGGGAGAGTGCTGAATGGTGCCCCCTTCAAATTCTGCAATGGCCCGCTTGAAAGCGGGACCCACCCCAATGGGAGATACCTCATGGCTGTTTGTCAGTGGCAAGCCCTGGTGCTTGTGTTGTTTGTGCTGGGTGGCTGTAACACCAATCACGTCTTTGACGACGGTGACTACCGCCCGCTGGGTGACCCGCAGCCCATCAGTCGTGGCCGTTGAGCGCAGGGGAGTTCAACCATGCAACTAGTGTTTGAGGTGTGTCCTGTGGGGCACGCAGGTTCAGCGCCGGCCCTGCGTAAAACCTTTGACCGTGTTGGCGGTGTCATAGGCCGGGGAGCCAGTTGTGACTGGACGCTTCCTGACCCCAGCCGCCAGGTTTCCAGCCGTCACGCGGTGGTTAGCTATCGTGACGGCCGGTACTTTCTGACGGACGTCAGCAGTAATGGAACCCGCCTGGCAGGCAGCGGTGAGCGTTTGCGGGAGGGGCTGGAACGACCGATAGACGACGGCACGGTCTTTCAATTCGGGCCGCTGAATATCCGCGCATGGCTGGTCAGTCCGGCGACGGCGTCAGGCCCGGATGGATTGCACACGCTGATACCCGATGATGCATTTCTTGACCTGGATCCGGTGCGGGCACTGGCCTGCGAACGTCAGCTGGAGGACGAGTCGCAAGAGTTGGCCGCTCTGGTCATGACACCCCATGAGGCATTGCAGTGGACAGATCATGCAGCCGCGGACAGGAATCATCTGACGGTTCCTGAGCTTGTGGAGCCGGGGCACAACGCTGCCATGAGCGTGGAGGCGCCGCAGCCAAGCCAGGGTTCAGAGCCATTTTGGTCGGCGTTTGCGCAGGCACTTGGAATCGACCTGGACACCCTTGATGGGCCGGGAAGAGAGGTGCTTGCGATCAAGGCGGCCGGGTTGCTCAGGCAAATGACTGAAGGATTGCAACAGAACCTGGGCACCCGCAACGAACTCAAGCATGAGCTGAAACTGGCGCCCACCCACACGGCGCTCCAGAGCCCCAATCCTTTCAAAGACAGCTCTGACGCCAGTGAGGCCTTGGGGTTGCTGCTGGGCACCGGGCAGTTGGGACAGGTGCCGGCCGAGAGGGTGGTCATGCGCGCCTACCGCGACATGCAGGCTCACCAGGTGGCTTTACTGGTGGCCTGCCGCGCAGCCGTGCGCGGGGCTCTGGCGGCCTTTGCACCGGGTCATCTGCTCCTGTGCTTCGAGCGTCAGGCGAAGCCTGCGCTGATTCCCCGGAGTAGCACCCACTGGCGGGCGTATCAACGCCATTACCAGGCGCTGATCGAAGATGAACATCTCAGTGAGCGCCTGCTGGGCAGTGACTTCAGCAAGGCCTACGAGGAGCAGATTCGTCTGATCTCAACCCTTCACCGTTATCCAGGATGATCGTCATGTCCCGAGTCACCGCTGCATTGTTGTGCGCCGTAATCGGCTTGCTGGGGGGGTGTTCGCTGTCGCCCTTTTCGACGCTGACCAAGCTGGACCTGACACTGACGGCCAGCGAGCGGGTCAACCCGGATATCCATGGCCGGCCATCGCCGATTGTGGTGCGGCTGATGGAGCTTCGACACCCAGTGGCTTTCGAGCATGCGGACTTTTTCAGCCTTTACGGCCATGGAGCGCAGGCGCTGCCCAAAGACCTGGTGAACCTCGAAGAACTCGAGTTGCGCCCCGGCGAGCACACCACCCTCAAACTCAGTCTGGAGCCGGGCAGTCGCTATGTCGGCGTGCTGGCGGCTTACCGTGATTTGCCCCACGCGCAATGGCGCTATGTGTTGCCGGTGACGGTGCTGCAATTGACGCGCGCCGAACTGGTACTTGATCAAACCGGTATTCGGTCAGCGAGCCCACACTCGGCCAGGGCGGGGGACTGACATGCACAGTCAAAAAGTCATCTGGCAGGAAGGCATGTTGCTGCGCCCTCAGCATTTTCAGCAAAACGATCGGTATCACGATCAGCAACTCAAGCGTCGCACCCAGTTGTTGTGCCGCCATGCCTGGGGTTTCCTGGCCCTGGACATCGATGTGCAGTACCTCAATATGGGCAAGATCGTTGTCAGCCAGGCCAGTGGGGTATTGCCGGATGGCAGCCTGTTCGAGCTGGGCGGGGCCATGGAGTCACTGGTGCTGGAGGTGCCGGCAAATACCGGAAAACAGGCGGTGTACCTGGCGTTGCCGCTGACCACGAGTAACTGTGTGGAAGCCCGTCTACCCGAACAGCTTGAGGTAGTGGCGCGCTACAAGACCCTTGCGGTAGACGTCAGTGACTCCAACGCCGGGGAAGACTCTCGCCGTCAGGTCAATTGCGGGCAGCTGGATTTTCGCCTGCTGCTGGGGGAGCAGCACAGCGACCAACATTACGTGAAACTCAAGGTTGCGCAGGTGCTCGGTTGCACCGAGGAGGGTATCCGCCTGGATGCCGATTTTATTCCGACCTTCATTCACCTGCAGGGCTCCGGGTACCTGTTGTCTTGCCTCAAGGAGGTGATCAGCCTGCTCGCTTACCGGGGAGACGCCATCGCCGGGCGGATTCGCGCCAACGGCACTGCCGCCGGCGCGGAGGTCGGTGACTTCCTGATGTTGCAATTGATTAATCGCACCGAACTGGTCTTGCGTCACTACCTGGGCCTGAGCCAGGTCAGCCCTGAAACGTTGTATCGAACACTGCTGTCGGTCCTGGGTGAGCTGGCGACGTTTGCCAGCGACAGCAAGCGTGCGCATTTTGAGGGGCATTACCGGCACAGCGATCAGGGCGCCAGTTTTCGTGGGTTGATGGAGCCGATTCGCAGCCTGTTGTCGAGGGTGCTTGAACAGCATGCCGTTGAGCTTGGGCTGCAACCTCGCCAGTACGGGGTATTGGTGTGCCCGGTAAGCGACCTCAACCTGTTGGGCTCGGCGACTTTCATTCTGACCGCCAGTGCACATTGTGACTCCGAGGAACTGCGCCACCGGCTTCCGGCGCACCTCAAGGTTGGCCCTGTGGAGCGGATTCGCGAGCTGGTCAACCTGCATTTGGCGGGCATCAAGGTCAAACCGCTGCCGGTGGCTCCCCGGCAGATCCCGTTCCATGCCGAAAAAACCTATTTCTTGCTTGAACTCGATGCCCGCGACATCGAGCAGTTGAAGCATTCGGGAGGGTTTGCCTTCCACGTCAGCGGCGAATTTGCCGAACTGGAACTGAAATTCTGGGCCATCAGGAACTGAGACCATGGACAGGGAACACCCGCAGGATGAAAAAACCGTCCTGCTCGATCGACAGGGGCGCGGGCCGGCGCAAGGGCCGATAACCGACTTCGCTTCGCCGCCCCATTTCGAACACCTGGAAGACCGGATGATTTACGCCGCCCGATTGCAGGGCGCGGAGCACTTCAACGTTGGCCTGAATGGTTTGGTAGCGCCTGCCTGGGAGTTGTTGTCCGAGGTGGTGAAGCTCAAGCGCAGCAATGCCGAGGAAAGCCTGCGGGCACTCAACGAACGGTTGTCATCCGCGGTCACGCTTTTCGAGACCAGGGCTCGACATGACGGAGCGCAGGGCAGCGAGGTCATGGCGGCGCGGTATGTGCTGTGCAGTGTGATCGACGAGGCCGTGGTCACTACTTCATGGGGCAGCCAGAGCGATTGGTCGAAGATGAGCCTGCTGAGCAGCTTTCACAACGAAACCTTTGGCGGCGAGAAGTTTTTCCAACTGCTTGAGCGGATGTCGAGAGACCCCGTCAAGCACCTGGCGATGCTGGAGCTGATGTACCTGTGCCTGTCACTCGGATTTGAGGGCAAGTACCGGGTGATGGAGCGCGGGTTGTTGCAGCTTGAACAGGTTCGGGACGCGCTCTATCGGCAGATCCGGCATGTACGGGGCGACTCGCCTCCTGCATGCGTACCGCCGCCCAGGACGGGGCAGCCACGTCAGAGGCGGCTGAGGGTGGTGCCTGCCACCTGGGTCGCTGTGGGTGTCGTGGCCTGCCTGTTGACCCTGTATTCGGGGTTTGCCTGGGTGCTGGGCCAGCAGCGCGAGACGGCGCTGCAACCGTATCAACTATTGGCGCCGGATATTACCCGGACGCCCCTCTAACGCAGGGAGCAACTCATGAACGCATTCTTCCGGAACGCGGGCACCGTGCTGGGCAGGATTTGGGTCTGGAGCCTGTTGCTGGTGCTCGCGGTCGCGATGATCGTGTGGTTCTTCGGGCCATTGCTGGCGGTCGATGATTATCGATTCTGGCAAACGGCAGCGGCGCGCCTGCTGACGCTCAGCGCGCTGTTTTTGCTATGGGGCCTGGGGATGGTGTATGCCAATTGGCGCAGCACGGCCCGGCAAGGAACCGTCGACAATGTTGAACTGCGCCCGCGTAAAGGGCTGGTCGAGAGCGAGCAGCGGCATCTGCGCGGTCTTTTCAAGGACGCGCTGTACACCCTGAAAAACTCGAGCATTTACGGCGAGCGCAGCCCGCGTTGGCGCAATGCGTTGCCGTGGTACCTGCTGATCGGCAAGGAAGGCAGCGGCAAATCCCGAATGTTGGCCGCCAGTGGATTGCAATTGCTCCCGGATCGGGGCGGGTCGACGGCGACGACAGACGTCGGTGGCACCGGTTACGGTGAGTGGCATTTCACCGAAGACGGCGTGTTGCTCGACACTGCTGGCCGCTACCTCACCCAGCCCGACGGCAGTGTGGATGGCGCAGGCTGGTCGACCCTGCTGGGCCTGCTCAAGGCGCGTCGCCGAACGCGCCCGCTGAATGGCGTGGTGGTGGCGCTGTCCATGGACACACTGCTCCATGGCAGCGAGCGTGATCTGGAGAAGGAGGCGCGGGCGGTCCAAAGTCGGCTGCAGGAAATCCGGCACACGTTGCATGTGGATTTGCCGATCTATCTGGTGGTGACCCAGGCCGACCGTCTGCCGGGGTTTGCGGAGTTCTTCGAGCATCCACTGGGGGAGGGCAGTGACGCGGTGCTCGGCGAATATATCGTCCCGGGCAAAGCCGGTATTGAGAACGGCCAGGTCCGCCAGGCGTTCGAGGCGCTGCTGCAGCGTTTGAGCGGTGAACTTGTACAGCGTCTGCACCAGGAGCGTAACAGCGACCGGCGCGGCCGAATGCTCGATTTCCCTCATCAGGCGGCCCGGATTGGTGAGCGTCTCAGCCTGTATATCGAATTGGCCTTTTGCGGCCCGGGTTATCAGCGCACCAACGGATTTCGTGGCTTCTACTTCACCAGTGCGGGCGGTAGCCCACAGGCGCTGGAACCTCGGCTGCGTTTTATCCAGGGCCTGTTCAGCCGGGTGATTCTGGCTGAAGCGGATCTGGCGGGCCTCGACAGCCTGGAGCGGCGTCGGATTCGCTGGCGCCAGGGGCTGATGGCGCTGAGTGCGTTAGTGGTTGTCGGGACGGCGGGACTGCTTTGGAGCCACAGTTACTCCTCCAATCATCAACGTCTGGAACAACTGCAGGGTCTGGTGCACCCACCCACGACCGCGCAGCCCGGCCTGGACGCTACCCTGGCACTCTTGCCTCTGCTGGACAGCCGCCTGGCGGCCACACAGGTTTTCCCTGCCCAGGGTGAGGCCTGGCTGGCTGAGCGGATGGGTTTGTATCAGGGCAATATCACCCGCCCCGTACTGGAACAGGCCTATGAGCAGGCGCTGGGTCAGTTACTGCTGTCCCAGGTCAGCGAGATGCTGCAAGAGCAGGTTCGGGGCAGCCTGGACGATCGTGAGCGGTTGGTGGACAACCTTCGTGCGTACCTGATGCTCAACCTGCGAGAGCGCCGGGATGTCGGCTGGCTGCGTGAGCGGGTGGCGGGGCATTGGTCGGTACGGTTTGCCGGCGAGCCCTCTGTGCAAAGTCGTTTGAATGGGCACTTCGCGCGCTTGCTGGAACAGCCCTTCGTGCAGCCGCTCGATGACGAACTGGTGGCCCACGCGCGGCACGTGTTGCGGGGCGAGTCACTGGTCGATGTGGTGTACCGCGTGCTGCGGGAACAAGCCCGCGACCTTGAACCTGTGCGCCTTGCCCACGGGCGGGTATTTGACGGCGGCGACCGTCCCATTCCGGGGTTTTATACCCGCAAGTACTTGCGGCATTTCGAAGAGCAGGGCGGGCGACTGGTGAACGCCATTGTTCAGGACAACTGGGTACTGGGAGAGGGCGCCGACCTGAGCGCCATGGACCTGCAACGGTTGATGGTGGAACTCGAACAGCGCTACTTCAGCGAGTATGCGGATGCCTGGGGCGAGGCACTTGGGCAGATTAGCCTGCGTGAAACTGACAGTTCCAGGCAAGGTACCGAGCAGCTCGCCAGTTTGACGTCGGCCCAGTCACCGTTGTTGCAGTTGTTGCAACAGGTGCGTGACAACACGCGCTTACCGTCGGCCAGTGAGCGCCTGGACGAGCTGGCTGCCAAACTGCCGGGCGCTGTGGCAGAGCGGGTACAGACCGCTGCCGGGCTGGCCAATACGTTGCCCGATACCGCCCGGCGTGCCATGCAACGCCGCTTCGAGGCCTTGCACCAATTGCTGGACAGTCAGCAAAACCCGGGCACCGAGTTGACCGGGATGCTGCAGGCACTCAACGACTTGCACCTGCAGTTGGCGGCCTTGAATCGCGAAGGGGCGCCGGAGCCGGTGGCCTTCGAAATGGTCAAGCGGCGGATCCAGGGGCAGCAGGACGCCCTGGGTAACCTGCGTAACGTTGCCGCACGTTTGCCATTGCCGTTGGCGGGCTGGTTCGAAAGCCTGGCCGACGAACATTGGCGCCGGTTGCTCGACCAGGCCTATCGCCATGTGAACCAGCGTTATCAGAGCGAGGTGTATGGGTTTTACGCCAAGGCGATCAAGCAGCGTTTTCCGTTCGATGCCCATGCCAGCAGCGACGTTTCCCTCAACGATTTTCAGGAGTTCTTCAAGCCGGAAGGGGTGATGGCGCGTTTTTTTGACAGCTACCTGAGGCCGTTTGTCAGCGGTGAGGCAGGGCGCTACAGGCTGCGTAGCCTGGATGGGCGCAGCTTGCCGATATCACGGGCATTGCTCGACCAGCAAGCGAAGGTGCAGGTGATCAGGCGCGGTTTTTTTGCGGATGAGCCGGGTGATTTGCAGGTTCGTTTCACGCTGGCGCCCTACAGCCTGGATTCGTCGGTGAGCCGCGCGGTGTTGCGTTTCGGTGATCAGCAGATGGAGTACCGGCACGGGCCGATTGTGCCCATGGCGATGCAATGGCCAACCGAGGTTGAAAATGGTCGCAGCAGCCTGGTGCTGGAGCGGGCCAGTGAGCGGGCGTTGGGCCTCGAAAAAATACCGGGGCCTGGTCCCTGTTCCGTCTGTTCGACCTGATGCAGAGCGAACCCTCCAGCGGGCAGGATGTGCTGGTCCTCAAGGCGGACCTTGCGGGCTTGCGCGCCAACTACCTGCTGACCAGCCGGCGTACACCCAATCCGTTTCAGATGGCGCAGTGGCGTACCTTCCGCCTGCCGGAGCAGTTGTGAGCCGGCCTCTCGACCGCTGGCACAGCGCAGGCCGAACGGACCGTGGAAAGGTCCGGCTGCGCAATGAGGATGCCTTTCTCGATTGCCCCCGGAACGGGTGCTGGGCCGTCGCGGACGGGATGGGCGGGCATCAGGCGGGGGATATTGCCAGCCAGATGGTGGTCGATAGCCTGGCGTCGTTGCCAGGCCAGGGCAGCCTGGACGAACGCGTCGAGGCAACCCTCCGTTGCCTGCAATGGCTCAACCGGCGGCTGGGCGAGGAGTTAACGTTGGCCGGCCAGGGCGCCGACTGCATCATGGGCAGCACGGTAGTGGCGTTGCTGCTTCAGGGCGACCGCGCCGCGTGTGTCTGGGCGGGTGACAGCCGTTGCTACTTGTGGCGCGGGCAGACGTTGTACCAGCTGTCGCGGGATCATTCGCTGTGCGAGCAGTTGGTTGATCAGCGAGTGAGCCTGGAACAGGCCAGGGCTCATCCTGATGCGCGGGCCTTGACCCGGGCCATCGGCTCGCGGGCTCCTCTGAATCCACAGGTATTGGAACTCGGAACCATGGCGGGGGATGTTTTTCTGGTGTGCAGTGATGGCCTGTACCAGGCGCTTAGCCATTACGAGTTGGGCCAGGCATTGAGCCTGGGAAGCCCGCAGCAGGCGCTGGACCAATTGTTCGCCGGTGTATTACGGGGGCCGCCGCTGACAACCTGACCGCTGTGGTGGTGCAGTCGTGAGCGATGTGACCCACTTTGCCTTTTCCGGGCCACAGGCTACCCCGCCGCGTGACGGCACACCCGAATTGCTGGCCGGGCGCTACCTTATCGAACGTGTGCTGGGGGCTGGCGGCATGGGGGTGGTCTATCGCGCACGGGACCTGCTGCACGAAGAGTTTGGCGAGCCGCGCTCCCGTGTGGCGATCAAGGTGCTGGGTGAAGCCATCCGCGAGTCTGCAGATGCCCATGTGCTGCTTTACAGCGAGTTCGCCCTGACCCGTAGCCTGCGGCATGAGCAAGTGGTGCGTGTGTTTTCGTTTGAAGTGGACGCTCCCTGCCAGATCGCCTTCTTCACCATGGAGTTGCTCCAGGGCATGACCCTGGATCGGTTGCTGCTGGAGTGTCCTGGTGGCTTGCCCTGGCGAGAGCTGCAAAGCATCGCCGTGCAGTTACTGGATGCGCTGCGCCATAGCCATCAGCACGGCGTACTGCACGGGGATGTGAAGCCCGGCAATATCATGGTGGGCGATGGTGGCTTGCGTTTGTTTGATTTCGGCCTGGGCCAGGCTTGCGGGCAGGCTTCAACGGGGGCGCCCGGCTTGAGTCGCAGTCGTTTCAACGCCTGGACGCCCGCATACGCCGCGCCGGAGTTGCTGGCCGGAGGAGCGTTGTCGGCCAGTGCCGACCTGTATGCCGCGGCGTGTGTGCTGTATGAGTTGGCACACGGCCGACGCCAGCCCGCTGAACGTCCGCCCCGGCCCCGGCAATTACCCCGCCGTTGCTGGCCGGCATTACGCACGGCGTTGGCGGTCGACCCCGAAAGGCGGGCCATCACCCTTGATGAGTTACACGAGGTGCTTGGCGATACCCGCGAGGGACTGAGCCGCTGGTTCTAGCCGGGCAGGTCATGCAGTTGGCAATATTCCGTCCAACTCAGGCCTGCCATTTGCGCCACTTCCTTGTGCACCTCAAGGCGCTGGGCCTCGAACTCCGCAGGGGAGTGCGCCGTCAGTTTCAGCGTCAGCTCCCACGCAAACAAGCCTTGCTGCTCGGCTTCAGCCTCAAACGCTTCATGCAGGCGCTCGGCGCGGTACTGCTCGATGGTTTCCCCCTTGGCCTGGGCCGCCAGGGGGTTCAACGTATTCAGTTCTGCGGCCAGGGCCGGGTGCTCGTTCAGGAATCGGTCCAGGGCTAGCTGGTGGTTTTCGCCGGGTTGGGACAAAGGTTTACTCCAGGATAAGAGAGGTCAGTCTGGTTGGGTCATCAAAAAAGCCGCCATGGCCGCATAGGCCGGCAAGGTCACCCCGTCATTGGCCGCATTGCCCGCCACAGGATGTGATGCATAGCGAACAATCACCATTTCAGCCTTGGGGTCAATGTAGATGCTCTGGCCATGTACCCCACGGGCCATGATGGCGCCGTCCGGATTGTGGGTCACCCACCACATGTTGCGATAGCTCCAGCCCTTCAATTGAGCATAGCCGGCTTGGGCGAACGCCTGCTTGTCGCCGCCCTGGCGAATATCCTTCACCACGCTTTCGGGCACGATTTGCTGGCCATTGAAGCGCCCGCCATTGCGCAGCATCTCGGCAAACCGGGCGAGGTCCCGCAGCCCGGTGTTCAGGCCGCCACCGGCAAACGGTGTGCCGATGGAGTCGACGGTGAAGTAGGCGTCCTGTTCGGCGCCGAGCCGGCTCCAGATCCGCTCGCTGAGCAACTGCGCCACGTTGCGCCCGGTCGCGCGGGCGATCACCCAGCCCAGCACGTCGGTATTGACGGTCTTGTAGCCGAAGGCGCGGCCATGTTCGCCACGCTGTTTCACGGTTTGCAGGAACTCGTAGTAGCTGCGCGGCCCAGTGTAATCCTTGGGTTTGGGCAGCGGGTTGCCGGCCTGGGCGTGGGCCCAGACTTCGGCGTTGGGGTCGGCGTAATCTTCGCTGTAGTCCAGGGCAGTGGTCATGTCCAACACCTGGCGCAGGGTGGCGCTGCCAAACGCGGAATGTCCCAGTTCGGGCACGTAGTCGACGATGTTTTTCTGTGGATCAAGGGTGCCATCGGCCACCAGCATCGCGCCCAGGGTACCGATCACCGATTTGGTGACTGACATGGCCGCGTGTTGGCCGTCGTCCTTGAGCACTCCGAAGTAGCGCTCATACACCACCGTGCCGCGATGCATCACCACGATGCCATCGGTGTAGGTGGCGTCCAGGGTCTGGCGCCACGTCAGCGGCTTGGCGGCACCGGCGGGCTGTACGGGAAGTGCGTCGAGCCCGGGGTCGAATTTGCGCGGCAACACCAGCGGCGCCCCCAGCCCTCGGGAGACATTCACCGTGGGCATCAATTGGCGAAAGTGGGCGACACTCCAGCGCATGGCCGGGAAGCGGAAATAGCTGCCGTCTTCAAAGCGCAGGGTGCGGTCTGCCGGCGGTGGTGAGCCGACCATCCATTGCAGCCGGGCCGGGTCGCTGGCCTGGGCATCCGGGAAGGTCGGGGTGGCGGCGCCGGCCAACGGGCTGATCAGGCCGAACAGCGCGCAGGCCATGAGGGGAGAGAATCGCAGCATCAGTCGAGTCCGTTCGAAGAAAGCGTCGTTTTTTACGACAACCAATGCGCCGAAGGATGGGCCAACCCGAGCCAATCGACAAGCAGCAGGCCTATACGGCGATTCTGAATAATTGCCCCTGGGGTGGCAAAAACCTTTCGCTCGCGGTGTCAGGGCGTGTAGCGTTACCCCGTGATAAGGCGACAGCCAGGTGTTATTTTTCGAACCTGGCACCGGCGACCGAGGGACAGGTGATGGCGCAAACGCTGTTCAAGCTTTTCTTCACCCAGCGGCTGGCAGCCCTGGCCAGCACCGAGTCGTTGCGGGCCATACGCGAGGGGCTGTTGTGGATCCTGCCATGCCTGCTGGTATCGGCGGGTTTCCTGATCCTGTCCGAATGCGCCCGGGTGCTGGGTTTCGACCCGCAGGTGGTGGCTTTCCTGGCGGGCCTTCACAACAAGATCAGTTCGGTGATCCCGTTGCTGGTGGCCGCTTCCATCGGTTACATGCTCGCGATTCAATACCGCCTGCCGCAGTTGCCGGTAGCGTTCCTCTGCCTGGCCCATGTAGTGATCGCCACGTTTGTGTTGCGGGATTTCCCCCGCGCCTCCGCGACCTTTGTGTTGTTTATCGCGATTGCCTCGCCGCTGCTCAATGTGCCGGTTATCGCCTGGCTGCACCGGCGGCGCTGGACCCGGTTGGTCAACGAAGACCTGGTGGGGCACAACCTCAAGGGCACCATCAATATGGTGGTGCCGGGGGCGATTACGGCGCTCGGGCTGGTGATCGTGCTGTCGTTGCTGTTGCAGATTCCCCAGGTGGCGCAACTTCAGGGCCCGCAGGTGCTTGACGCACTGCAGTCGCCCTATGGCACCGGCTTGTTTGTGACCCTGATGAATTCGCTGCTGTGGTTTTTTGGCATCCATGGTGTCTACGCCATGCAGCCGTTGTTTGATGTGTTGGACCAGGCCGTGGCGCTCAACAATGCGGCGATGGCGGCGGGCGAACCGATCAAATATGTGTTGAACGGCGGCTTGCTGGGCAGCTTCGCGTTTATCGGTGGCTCCGGCGGTGCGTTGAGCCTGCTGCTGGCGATCCTGGTGTTTCCAGGAGCCAGTCCATGCGATTGGTGGCGATAGCCAGCCTGCCGCTGTCCTTGTTCAATGTCAGTGAAGTGCTGTTGTTTGGCCTGCCGATTATCCTCAACCCACGCCTGTTCATTCCCTTCCTGCTGGTGCCGGCGTTCAACGCGATGCTGGCGATCACGGTGGTGCAACTGGGCTGGGTGTCGCCGGCGGTGGTCAGTGTGCCGTTTACTGCGCCGGTGTTGCTCAACGCTTACCTGAGTACCCATGGCGACCTGGCGGCGGTCGTGCTGCAGGTGCTGTTGCTGGGGGTTGGCACGCTGATTTACGCGCCCTATGTGCGGGCGATTCATCGTCAGGCCACGGAAGGTGGCACGGTGTATTTGAAGTCGCTGGACATGACCTTTCGCGGCCTGGAAGAAAAAGGCCGCTTGCTGGAACTGGACCCGGTGATGGCCTCCCATAAGGCCCAGGCGCGCCAGATTAGCGAGTTGAGCCATATCCAGCAGATCTGCGACTATGAGTTTTACCTCGAATTCCAGCCGCAGGTTTCGACCCGGACCGGGCTCTGCACCGGTTGCGAGGCGTTGATGCGTGCCCGGGACGCCGAAGGTACGGTGCATTCGCCCTGGGAGTTCCTGCAATGGCTGGCCCACGCCAGGCTGATGCCCGACGTGGATGTGTGGGTGGCGTCCCAGGCGGTGCGCCAGTACCAGAAGTGGCAGAAGGTCGGCTTCGGGTTGCCGATGACGATCAATATTTCCAGCGCCACCCTCACCACCCCGGCGTACGGTGACCGGCTGGTGGAGATACTGGCCCAGGCCCACGGGCAGGTGTCGGTGGAAATCACCGAGGATGCGTTGGTGGGGGATATCCAGGGCACGCGGCAGATGATCGAGAAGCTGCAGGCGATTGGCGCCAAGGTGTACATCGATGACTTCGGCACCGGGTTTTCGGCGTTGAGTTATTTGCACCAGTTTCCGGTGGATTTCATCAAGATCGACCGCAGTTTTGTGGTGGCCCAGCATGATCCAAAGGGCGCCCAGGTGTTAACCGGGATGTTGCGGTTTTGTGAGGCGCTGAACCTCGGCGTGGTGGTCGAAGGTGTGGAAACGGCCGAGCAGTTGGCGTTTCTGCAGTCGGGCTCGGAGTTGATCATCCAGGGCTGGTATTTCAGCAAGGCGCTGCCGGGAGATGAACTGGAGCAGTTCGTGCGCGGGCGGTACACCCAGATGCAGTCTAGCGCTCCAGAACCCCTCTGAAGGTTGCACTCAAGGCCCGCAATGTCTCGCGGGAGCGGCCATCACTGATCCGGCTGTGCAGCACGATTTCACTGACGGGCAATGCCGGTAATCCATACTGTTCACTCACATCCACAGCGCCCGCCGGCGCCACCCGCCGGGCCAGCGCCGCCACGCCCAAGCCGGCGCTGACTGCTGCCCCCACGGCCATGACCCCACCGCCGACAAACACTTCGGTCCAGTCAATGCGCGCCTCATCCAGTGCGCGTACTGCCAGGTGCCGCACGCCGCAGGGCGAGGCCATGGTTGCCATGCGCAACGGTGTGCCGGGTGTGTGCTGCCAGATGGGTGCGGCAAACCAGCCAAAACGTTCCACCACCAACACTTCAGCGTCCTGGCGATCGCCTTCGTTGCGCACGATCACTGCGTCCAGTTCGTTGCGGTCAAACGCCGCGACCAGGTCCCGGGAGGAGGCAATCCGCACCTCCAGAATCACCAGCGGGTCATACGCCGCCAGGCGGCTGAGCCACAGCGGCAGGTCCGGTCCGGCCACATGGTCGCTGATGCCGATCACCAGCCGTCGCGGTGCACCGTTGCCCATGTCGCCCAAGGCGCGCTCATGCGCATTGAGCAGCGCACGGGCGGCCACGATGAACTGCTCGCCCTGGGGCGACAGCTTCACGTGCCGGGGCGTACGCACCAACAGGCGGTAACCGAGGCGGTCTTCCAGGCGCTTGAGCTTGAGGCTGATGGCTGCCTGTGAGGTGTCCAGGGCCTGGGCCGCGCGGGTGAAACTGGCGAAATCGGCCACCAGTACAAAGGCGTGCACCGTGTCGATATCCAGGGGCTTTAGTGCGTCGGTCATTTCAAATCCTTATCACACTTATATCCGGTGATATCTTGATGAAATCATGGCCGTTGCGCAAGCTGGCCACTCATCTGAACAGGAGCGCCATGATGTTTGCCAAACAGTATTCACACCGCTTGCCAGCCGATTACGACATGGGTGTCATCCGTGAGCGGGCCGCCCGCCTGGGGCCGTTGTGGGATCACGCCGAGGGTTTGCTGTTCAAGGCGTTTATCGCCCAGACCCGGGGGCAGGCGCCGGGCAAGGGCAACCTGTATTCGTCGGTCTATCTCTGGTCGGACCCGTTGCAGGCCGCGGACTTTCTGCTCGGCGAGCGTTTTCAGAAAGTCCTCGACAGTTTTGGCCAGCCACACATTGAGTCCTGGCTGCCGCTGGATGTGCAGCGTGGGCCGGCGCACAACGCCTTGAGCCTGTATCGGGAGGAATGGGCGCTGGCGCCGGGGGCGGACCGTGGGCAAGTCCTGGCCGCAGAAAAGGCCCGCAATCAGCAGATCGCAGACAGCGGCGATAACTTCGCGGTGTTCCTCGCGCTTGATGTACAGGCGTGGAAACTGGTGCGGATCACCTTGTCGGGCAAGGCGCTGGATGTGAGCCATCCGGGCAGTGGCTACGAGGTGTTTTACCTGGCACGACCAGGGGTGTGATTGCCGGTAGCCGCCGATCCGTCGGCGGCTACTGGTGCCATCAGGAGTTGAGACGCGCCTGAGGCTGGCTCAACGTGCGCTCGGCCACGGCGCCGAACACCAGGCCCAGGGTGGTCCACAGCACCAGTTGAATCCCCAGGGAGGCCACGCGGAATTTCCACAGCAACACCGCCGAGAACTGCTCAGGCACTTCATTGATGGTCGGGAACACACTGCCGGCCACCGACACGATCACGACGTACAGTGCCACACCCAGAATGGCGCCGGCCCACACGCCACGGCTGGCAATCAACTTGCGTGCGGCGTTGATCGCAATCACGGCGGTCGCCACCGACACCAGCAGCATCAGGAAGAACAGTTTGGTACGTTGCGCGATGGTCGCCGGGTCGCCCACCGACGGCGGGTTGGCCGGGTACTTCAGCCCCGGCACCACGATGATCGTCACAAACGCCGCCAACGCCAGCAGCGCCGCCAGGCCACGGGGGCCGACCCGGCCAATGCGGCCCAGGGAGTAGGCGAACACCAGGGCGAAAATGCCGCCCAGGGAGACGCTGTACACCACCACACCGGTGAACAGGCCGAAGGTGCTTTGTACGTCGCGACTCACCAGCTCTTCTTCCGGCGCGTCGCCGTGCATCTGTGCCATCTGATCTTCGAAGGCGATGGCCTTGTCGATCTGCGGTTCACCAAAGGTCTTGGCGAAACCAAACGCCAGGATCCCGGCCAGCAAGCCCACCAGCATCCCGCGAACGAGTAAATGCCCTGTCATGTCGTCACGCTCCAATCAATGGCAGGGGAAACCCAGCAGGTGACGACCGTCATGCACAAACTCATGCACGTACATGCCCTTGAACACGGCGGTTGCGCCTTGCTCGGCGCCAACGAAGTAAATCGCCAGCAACAGCAGCAGCCCGCCGAAGATCGCCCAAGGCAGGATTTCGCCCAGGGGAATGGACGGGATGGAAACGTCGGAATCAGTTGCAGCGGTATAAGCCATGAAAACCTCCAGGGATGACGCGTCCCGAAATGGATAGCGAGTTGGCTGAAACAGGGTCTGGCTTACGGCTATAAGGCCGAATACAGTGGCGCGACCGCGCCGGCATTGAACCGGCTTCCTGTTGCAGAATTTTTGAAACATATTGAAACAATTTCGCAAGTCTACGCTGACTGCACCTTAAAACCAGAGCGATTTGTCATGCAGGCTACCCGTTTGACCCTTATTGCCCACGCCAGCACCCGCGCCCAGAAACAGGCACGCTTTGCGCTGGATGAGTCGGTGGAGATGGACTGGCAGCAGGCGCCGTTGTCCCTCGCGCAGCGCTTCAAGCGTGCGCCCCAGGTGCTGTGTGGCCCGGAGGCGCGAACCCGGCAGACGGCGACGCTGTTTGCGGCCGATGCGTCGGTTGAAACAGCCCTGCGCGATTGCGATTTCGGTCGTTGGCAAGGGCTTGCCATTGATGAAGTCCAGCAGGCCGAACCCGAGGCACTGCAGGCCTGGTTGACCGACAGCACCTCGGCGCCCCATGGCGGCGAATCAGTGGCGCAGCTGTGTGAACGGGTAGGGCAGTGGTTGCAGTCCCTTGAGCAAACGCCGGGGCATGTGCTGGCCGTGACCCATCCGTTTGTCATCCGCGCAGCGCTGTTGCACGTGATGCAATGCCCGCCGTCGCAGTTCAACCTGATCGACGTCGAGCCGCTGTCATCCACCGAGTTGCGCTTCAACGGTCGTTGGCGCCTGCGCCTGGAAACTCACGCCTGACGCTCCGAACATGGCAAAATCCGCTCCCCGCACCGAGAACACCCATGAAGACTTTCCCATGAAACGCATCCTGATCATCGGCATTGGCGCCGGCAACCCCGACTACATCACGATGCAGGCGGTCAAGGCGCTCAACCGCACCGACGTGTTTTTCCTGATGGACAAGGGCCAGAGCAAGGACAAGCTGATCGACCTGCGCCGGGAAATCTGCGAGACCTACATCACCGATCATGCCTACCGCTTTGTCGAGGCCGATTGCCCCGAGCGGGTGCGCGGTGACATCGACTACACCACCGCCGTCAAGGACCTGAACCGCGACAAGCAGCAGACCTTCGAGCGGATGATCAATGAAGAAATGGCTGACGGCGAAGTCGGCGCCTTCCTGGCCTGGGGCGACCCGGCGCTGTACGACAGCACCATCCGTATCCTGCAGGCGATTCTGGCCAGTGGCAGTTGTGTGTTCGAGTTTGAGGTGATCCCCGGGATTACCAGCGTCCAGGCCCTGGCAGCGCAGCACAAAGTGCCGTTGAACCGCATCGGCCGCTCCATCGAAATCACCACCGGGCGCCGGTTGGCGGCGGGGCAGGCGAGTGATGCCGACACCCTGGTTGTCATGCTCGATGCCGAAGATTCCTACCGCACCGTGGCCGACCAGGACCTGGATATCTACTGGGGCGCCTACCTGGGCACACCGGACGAAATCCTGATCAGCGGCAAAGTGGCCGAGGTGGCCGAAGAAATCGAACGGGTGCGCAAGGCGGCGCGCCAGGCCAATGGCTGGATCATGGATACTTATTTGTTGCGCAAACCCTGAAGGTTGATGCCCATGCTCAAACTGATCGCCCTCACCTTGGCGCTGTTTACCAGCGCTGCCCATGCCGAAGCTGAATTGCACACGGACTTGCCGCTGCCGTATCTGGAACAGACCCAAAGCGATGCGCGCAACGAGCCGCTGGTGATCTTCCTGCATGGTTATGGCAGTGACGAGGCGGACTTGTTCGGGCTCAAGGACCGCTTGCCGTCGACCTGGACCTACCTGTCTGCGCGGGCACCGATGCCGGTAGAGGGCGGTGGTTATCGCTGGTTTCGCAAGAAGCCGGGCGATGGCGATTTTGATGGCGAGATCGCCGATTTGCAGAGCAGCGCCAAGCTGATCGAAGACTTCGTCGCCCGGGCCACCACCAAGTACCACACCCAACCTGAGCGGGTGTTTCTGGTGGGCTTCAGCCAGGGGGCGATCATGTCTTACGAAGTGGGGCTACGGCATCCCGAAACCCTGCGCGGGATTGCGGCGTTGAGTGGCAGCGTGCTGCCGGTGCTCAAGGCTGAGCTAAAGCCGGACGAGCGTCTGGGCAAGCTGGCGATTTTCATCGGCCACGGGACGCTGGACCAGGCGCTGCCTTACTACTCGGCCACGCAGGCCAATGAGGCGCTGCGGGGGATTGGCCTCACGCCGGAATTCCACGGCTACCCGGGAATGATTCATACCGTCGGTGAGGCGGAATTGCTGGACTTGAAGCAGTGGCTGGAAAACAGCCTGCGCTGAGTCCCGCGATTCATTTACCGCCGATAATCTGCTTCACCAACAGTGCATGGCCTTTCTCGTCATCCGCCCGGGAAATGGCCTGCACCACCAACTGGTGGCTGCCGGAGCCCGTGAGGAATGTGGAGCTCAGGGTCTTGCCGCCGCCCATGGTCGCGGTGCTGTCGACCTGGCGCAGGGCCAGGCCCTTGACGGTGAGTTTCTTCTCGGCGCCTTTCTTGAAGTCTGGCAGGGCAGCGCTTTGCTCCTTGACGAAATCCGCCACGGCACCGTCGAGGAACTGCGGGTCATTGTCCTTGATCAGGCCGGCAGCGCTCGGTTTTTCGACGACAAAGATCACGCTTTTAGTGGCCTGGTCGCTGTACATCGTACCGGTGGCGCCTGCGGTGCCGTGCTCGGCATCACCGGCCGGCAGTGGGTCGGCCAGGTAGGACTTGGGCAGGTTGAAGCTGAACTTGCCGTCCAGGGTGGAGACGGTCTGGGTGGCGGTTTTCTGCGCGGCCGGCTTGCTGGCGGCGAGGACTTGGCTGGCGCCGAAGCCGGCGGCCAGCGCGAGGGCCAAGAGGGCTGCGGTCTTGCTGAGGGTGGCCATGAAGCTCTCCAGGGATGAACGAAATTGCGCCGTATTCTGTCAGAATTTTCGCAAGATCGTTCATCTCCGTCCTTACACCTTGTCGGACTCCTCCTCGAGTCGGTCCATCTCAAACAACCGCGCCAATTCCGTCCGGGCTTCCTGGGCCGACTGCATCACCTTGGCCGCGTCGTCATACACCGCGTGTTGCGCTGCCAGCAGCTGCAGGTCATGGTTTTTGAAGCGGCTGATGCGCGCGTCGGCCTGGGCTTGGGTCAAGCCAAGGCCCACCAGGGTGCGGCGGCTCATTTCCAGGCTGGAGTAAAACGTCTCGCGCACCGGTGACGCGTCGAGGTCCACCAGGCGGTGCACGTGCTGGCGGTTACGGGCGCGGGCGATGATTTTCATGTGCGGGTAGAGGTTGCGCACCAGCTCGGCGGTCTTGATGTTGATTTCGGGGTCGTCCATGGCGATGACGAAAAACTCGGCCTGGTCGACCTTCGCCGCGTGGAGGATTTCCGGGCGCTGGGGGTCGCCATAGAACACCGGCATGCCGCCGAAACTGCGGGTCAGCTCGATGGTTTCCACCGAGGTGTCGAGGGCGATAAACGAGATGTTTTGTGCCCGCAGGATTCGCGCCACGATCTGCCCCATACGGCCCATCCCGGCGATCACCACCCGTGGCGAATCGCTTTCGATGGCGCGGTATTCCTCGGGCACTTCCACAGGCTTGACCTTGGGCTTGAACAGCTTCGGGCAGAGCAACAGCAGTAACGGCGTAACGGCCATGGACAAGGTGATGGTCAGCACCAGGATGTCGTAGAGGTGCGGCTCGAACAGGCCCTGGTCGCGGCCGATCTTGAACACCACGAAGGCGAACTCACCGCCGGCTGCCAGCACCACGCCCAGGCGCAATGCGTTTTCACGGTTCAGGTCACCGGCAAGACGCCCCACGCAAAACAGCAGCGGCAGCTTGATGGCGATCAGCAGCAGGGTCAGCCCCAGCACGATCACCGGCGCGCTGAACAGCAGGCTGATATTGGCGCCCATGCCCACGCTGATAAAAAACAGGCCGAGCAGCAGGCCCTTGAACGGTTCGATTTGCGACTCCAGCTCATGCCGGTATTCGGAGTCTGCCAGCAGCAGCCCGGCAAGGAACGCGCCGAGGGCCATGGAGACGCCCACCAGTTCCATCAGCCAGGCCGTGCCAATCACTACCAGCAACGCGGTGGCGGTGGACACTTCCCGCAGGCCGGTCTTGGCCACGATGCGAAAGACCGGACGCAACAGATAACGCCCGCCGATGATCACCACCGCGATGCTGGCCAGCACCTGCAGGCCGTGCTCCAGCCCCTGGGAGGCGGTGGTGGGGTGATCGCTGCCCGCGAGCAACGGCACCATGGCGATCAGCGGGATGGCCGCGATGTCCTGGAACAACAGAATGGCAAAGGCCAGGCGCCCGTGGGGCTGGTTGAGTTCCTTGCGCTCGGCCAGGCTCTGCAGGCCAAACGCGGTGGAGGAAAGCGCCAGGCCAAGGCCCAGCACAATCGCACTGTTCCAGGATTGGCCAAACACAAACAGCGCCACCACGCCGATCACTGTACCCGTCAGCATCACCTGCGCCAGGCCCACGCCGAACACCGCCTTGCGCATCACCCACAAGCGTTTCGGTGACAACTCCAGGCCAATGATGAACAGCAGCAACACCACCCCCAGCTCGGAAAACTGGCTGACGCTTTGCGGATTACCCACCAGGCCCAGCACTGACGGGCCGATGATCACCCCGGCCAGCAAGTAACCCAGCACGGCGCCCAGTTGCAGGCGCTTGGCCAGGGGCACGGTCAGTACGGCGGCAAGCAGGAACACAACCGCCGCTTGTAACAGGTTGCCTTCATGGGGCATTGGGGACTCCAGGATCTTTTTGCTGAATCAACAGGTTTTACCGTAGGAGCAGGCTAGCTCGCGATGATCGTTAACGATGACGCTGATGGGCGTGACTACACGCGATGCCTGAGCGTTTTTCGCGGGCAAGCTCGCGCCTACAGGGGTAACACAGGGCGCTATTAGAGCGCTTTTTTACGTTTTGAAATCTGAATTTTTGCAGGGGCCAACGCTTTCGCTTCAGCGTTCACTGGAGGGCGCCCGGTTCTTACGAGGTACTCGCGAAAGTATTAATACCATTTATTTCAATGACTTTTATGTATCCGGCTAACGTTTTGACAAACAGGATCAGTTGTCACCACGGTCAGGTATTTCGAAGTCGATGCGTGTTTGGATCTGTATTAGGGGCTTCTGCGCATTCATGGATGAAAGGCTTTGACCACAAGGAGTTTCACGTGGAAAGAAGACTTGCTACTGCCGCCATACCTCGTATTTCTCCTCTGAACCTTGCTATTCGCCTCGGTATTGCCGGCCTGGTTCTTGGCCTGGCGAGCCCGGAGGCGATGGCTGCTTGTACGCCGGCAAGTCCTGCGGCTGGCGCCACGGTCACCTGCACCGGCGTGCCTTCGCTGCCGTTGTTCTTGAACACCTTTTCCAGTGCGGTGAACGACCTGACCGTCAATGTGGGCTCGGCTGCCCAGTTGAACGCGACGCTGGGTGGCGTGGCGCTGAATCTTGCGGGCAACAACGTTACCTTGAACAACGCGGGTCTAATCGACCCGGCGTTGCTCGGGCTTGTCACACTCTTGAGTGGCGGTGTCGTGGTGGGTAACGCGGGGGCGAGTGTGGTGAACGTCACCAACGCCGCCACCGGGATCATCCGAGGGACCGCAGACCTGCTGGGGGTCAATCTCTCCGGTCTCAATGGTATGGCACTTAACATCCAAAATGGTGCCGGTGGCAGCACCAACATCGTGAACAATGGCACCATCGGTTCGACCGCATTGCTCAACGTGACGTTGTTCGCCGCGGACGCGCCGGTGGTGGCGATTCGCGGAGGCTCACAAGTCAACGTGATCAACGCGGGCACGATCAACGGGCGGGTAGCCTTTGAAAGTTCCACCACGGGTAATACCTTCGTCAACTCCGGTACGATTTCCGGCGGCGTCTCCATGGGGGCCGGCAGCACCAACACCTTCACCGCCATCACCGGTTCGACGATCTCCAGCGGCGGCGGTATAGGGCTTTCGCTGGGTGGCCTGATTGGCGTCAACCTGACCTTCGCCCCGACCGGCCAGATTGATGGCGGCGCAGGCGGCGTCAACTCGTTGATCCTGCAAAACTCCATTGGCATCGGCGGCGGCACCAGTGGTGTGGGCACGGTGTCCAGCGCCAACTACGTCAACTTCAACAACCTGACGCTCAACAGCGGTACCTGGACCCTGCAAGGGCCGCTCGTCAGCGGCAGCACAACCCTCAATGGCGGCATTGCGTCGTACAACAACGCTCAGTCATTCGGCACGGGTGTGCTGACCTCCAACGGCGGGACGATTCAGGCCAGTAACGCCGGGTTGACCCTCAATAATCTGATCACCCTTGGCAGTGGTGGCCTGGCCGTACAGGGGGCCAACGACACGACGCTGGGAGGCGTGATCTCCGGGACCGGCGGCTTGACCAAGTCCGGCACCGGGCAGTTGAGCCTCAGTGGTGCGAATACGTTTGCCGGCAATACCACGCTCAATGACGGTTCGGTTCAGGTCCTCAATAATCAAGCCTTCAGCACCGGCTCTATGACGTTCGCGGGTGCGGCGACTTTGAGTGCGCCGGGCACTGTCAGCCTGGACAATCTCATCACCGTCACCGGTGGAATGACGGTGACCGGATCCGGGGCCTTGACCCTGGCAGGCGTGATCAATGGGGCAGGTGGTATCAGCAAGAGTGGCAGCGGTAGCCTGACCCTCAATGGCAGCAACACTGCCTATACAGGCGCCACTAACCTGAACACCGGCACGCTGATAGCCGGCAATAACAATGCCTTGGGTACCGGCGTACTGAGCGTCAATGGCGGCGCCAACCTTGACACCAGCGCCAATGTCACCCTGAACAACGCCATGGTCCTCAACGCCAATCTGACCACGGTCGGTAGCAACGCGCTGACCCTTGCGGGCGCCATTTCGGGGGTGGGCGGCATCCTCAAGAATGGCGCCTCGACCCTGACGGTGACCGGCAACAACTCTCAGAGCGGGAATACCGCGCTCAACGCCGGCACGCTGCTGGTGGGCAATAACAATGCGCTGGGTACCGGGGCCCTGACTACCGCTGCCGGCGTTACCCTCGATGCGACCACGGCGGTGACGCTGGCCAACGCTGTGGCGATGACTGCCGATTTGACCATTGGCGGGACCCAGGCACTGGGCCTGACGGGTGTGATCAGCGGTGCTGCCGGCCTGATCAAGAACGGTGCGGCCGCACTGAGCCTCGGTGGCGCCAATACGTACACCGGCAATACCTCGCTCAACGCCGGTTCGCTGATTGTGGGGTCCAACACCGCACTGGGCGTGGGCGGAACCTTGAACACCGCCGCCGGCACCACGCTGGACGCAAGCACTGCCGTTACCCTGGCCAATGCGGCCAACATCACCGGCAACCTGAACATCGGTGGGACCGCTGACCTGACCCTTGGCGGCCTGGTCGGGGGCAGCGGCGGCCTGACCAAGAACGGCACCGCCAAGTTGATCCTCAACGGCGCCAATACCTTCCTCAGCGGCGTCACACTCAACGCGGGTACGCTCACCGCTGGCAATAACGCCGCCCTGGGCGTCGGTAACCTGACCGTCAGCGGCGCCGCGACCCTCGACAGCAGCGCCAATGTGATCCTGGGCAATGACGTTGCGCTGAACGCCGACTTGAGCGTGGCGGGCAGCAACGCCCTGACCCTGGGTGGAGTGCTGGCCGGCACTGGTCAGTTGATCAAGAACGGCGCGGCCAACCTGACCCTCAACGGCGTGAACACCTACAGCGGCGGCAGCACCCTTAACGCCGGTGCCCTGACGTTGGGCAATGGCGGAGCGCTGGGCACCGGAGCATTGACCGTGGGCGGCGCCAGCAGCCTCAACGGCACCGGTGCGCTAGTGTTGAGCAATGCGATCAACCTGAACGCCAACCTGAGCGCCGGCGGGGCCAACCCGTTGACCCTCGGCGGGGTGATCGCCGGCACCGGCGGCCTGATCAAGACCGGCCCTTCGAGCCTGACCCTCAATGGCAACAACACCTATACCGGCACCACGGCGCTCAATGCCGGGACCTTGATTGTCGGTTCCAATACCGCGCTGGGCACGGGCGCGCTGAACGCGGCCAACGGCAGCACTCTGGATGCCAACGCTGCCATCACCCTGGCCAATGCCCTCAACCTCGGCGGCACCCTGACCGTCGGCGGCAGCAATGCGTTGACCCTCGGCGGCAGCGTCAGCGGTATCGGTGGCTTGATCAAGAACGGTGCGGCTGACCTGACGCTCAATGGCACCAATAACTACCTGGGCAATACAACGCTCAACACCGGCAAGATTATCGTCGGTGCCAATAACGCCTTGGGCAACGGTACATTGAGCACGGCGGTCAACACCGCCCTGGACGCCAATACCTCCGTCAGCCTGAGCAATCAAATAAGCATGACCGGCCCGCTGACTATCGGCGGTAGCGCGAATCTGACCTTGGGCGGCGCAATCAGCGGCAACGGCAACCTGGTGAAAAACGGAGCGGCGAACCTGATCCTCAACGGTGCCAACACGTTTATCGACGGCACCGTCTTGAACGCGGGCACGCTGACCGTCGGCAGCAACACTGCCCTCGGCACCGGCGGCCTGGCGGTCAACGGCGCGGCGACGCTGGACAGCAATGCCCCGGTGGCGCTGGCCAACAGCATCGTCCTCAACGCCGACCTCACCGTCGGCGGCACTCAAGACCTGACGCTGGGCGGCCTGATTGGCGGCAGCGGCCAGTTGATCAAGAACGGTACGGCCAACCTGACCCTTAATGGCATCAATACCTACAGCGGCGGCAGCACCCTCAACGCCGGTACCCTGACGCTGGGCAATGGCGCAGCGCTGGGCAGCGGCAGCCTGACGGTAGGGGGCACCTCGACGCTGGACAACAGCGCGGCGATGACCGTGAACAACGGGATCGTGCTCAATGCCGGCTTGAGCGTGGCCGGCAACAACAACCTGGTGCTCGGCGGCGTCATCAGCGGCGCCGGGGCGCTGAATAAAAATGGCCTGGCCGACCTGACGCTCAGCGGCCCCAACACCTTTACCGGCGCCTTGAATATCCTGTCCGGCAGTGTCACCACCGCCAGTGCGGGCGCGCTGGGCAATACCTCGGGCGCGAATGTCAGCGCCGGTGCGTCGCTGATCATGGGCAGTGATGCCAGCCTCGCGACTCTTGCCGGCAGCGGTGATGTGCTGGTCAGCGGGAGCAACACGCTGTCGGTAGGTGGCCTCAATTCCACCAGCACCTTCGACGGCGGCCTGAGCGGCAGCGGTGGCCTGGCCAAGGTCGGCACCGGTACCCTCAACCTCACCGGCATCAATGGCCTCACCGGTGACACCAACGTGAATGCCGGCACCCTGAACCTCAGCGGCTCGCTGGGCAGTGCCAACGTCAACGTCAATACCGGCGCGACCTTCACCGGTACCGGTTCGGTGCTCGGCACGCTGAACGTCAACAACGGCGGCCACCTGGCCCTGAGCAGCGGCAATACGCTGTCGGCCGGCTCGCTGGTGATGGCCGGCAACGGCAACCTGGACGTGGCGCTCGGCGCACCCTCCACCAGCTCACTGCTCAATGTCGGCGGCAACCTGACCCTCGACGGCAACCTGAACGTCACCGATGCCGGCGGGTTTGGTGTCGGGGTGTATCGCCTGATCAACTACACCGGCTCACTGACCGATCTTGGCCTGAATGTGACGGGTGTGCCGGTGGGCTTCGGCCTTGGCGACCTGGTGGTGCAGACCTCGGTGGGCAATCAGGTCAACGTGCTGGTGTCGGCACCGAACGCCAACATTCGCTTCTGGGACGGCAGCCAGACCATCGCCAACGGCGTGGTGGACGGCGGCACGGGCACCTGGACGGCGGTCGGTACCAACTGGACGTCGGTCGACGGCCTGGTCAACCAGCCGTGGGCCGCCGACTTCGGCGTGTTCCAGGGGGCGGCGGGCACCGTCACGGTGGCGGGCACGCAAGCGTTCACCGGCCTGCAGTTTGTCACTGATGGCTACAACCTGGTGACGGGAGCGGCGGGGCAGTTGACGGCGGTGAACGGCACCGGCGGCAACACTGCGATTCGCGTCGATCCGGGTTCCACCGCCACCCTCGGCGTGGGCATTAACGGCAGTGGCACCCTGGCCAAACTCGACAGCGGCATCCTGGTACTCAACGGCGCCAACACCTTCACCGGAGGCACCGAGCTGCAAGGCGGTACCTTGGTGGTGGGCAGCAACACCGCCCTTGGCACCGGCCAACTGAGCGCGTCGTCCGGCACCACGCTGGACAGCAACGCCGCCGTCACCCTGACTAACGGGGTTAGCCTGCTCGGCAACCTGACGGTGGGTGGCAGCAATGCGCTGACCCTCAACGGTGTGATCGGCGGCACAGGGGGCCTGATCAAGAACGGTGCGGCCAACCTGACCCTCGGCGGCAACAATGCCTTCCTCGGCCCGGTTGCCCTGAATGCCGGCGGGCTGATCCTGGCGTCCAATTCGGCGCTCGGCAGTGGCGCGCTCAACGCCGCGAACGGCACTACGCTGGATGCGGCCACGGCGGTGAGCGTCAACAACGGGATCAACCTGGCTGGCAATCTCGGGATTGGCGGCACTGCTGACCTGACCCTCGGTGGCGCCCTCAACGGCGCAGGCAGCCTGACCAAAAACGGCGCGGCCAATCTGGTCCTCAATGGCACCAATGGCTTCCTCGGCGGGATTGCCTTGAACAGCGGGACTGTGACGGCGGGGAGCGCCACGGCGTTGGGCCTGGGCAACCTGACGGTGGCCGGCGCCTCGAACCTGGACAGCAACACCGCGGTGAGCCTGGGCAATAATGTCGTCCTGAATGCCAACCTGGCGGTCACCGGCAGCAATGACCTGACCCTCGCGGGCGTCGTCAGTGGCGCAGGGGGCTTGGCCAAGAACGGCAGCGCCAACCTGACGCTCAATGGCGTCAACACCTACACCGGCGGCACCACGCTGAACGCCGGCACCCTGACCCTCGGCACTGCCACGGCACTGGGCTCCGGTGCACTGACGGTGGCGGGGCCTTCGACACTCGACAACAGTTCGGCGCTGGTGCTGGCCAACAACGTCACGGTCAACGACAACTTGAGTGTGGCCGGAAACAACAACCTGACTTTTACCGGCGCACTGGATGGCGCGGGCACCCTGACTAAAAATGGCGCGTCCGACCTGACGCTCGGTGGCAACAACAGCTTCAGCGGCAACTTCAACGTACTGGGCGGTAGCCTGACCACCGCCAGTGCCACGGCGCTCGGCAATAACGCCGGCTTGAACCTCGGTGCCGGTAGCCAACTCAACCTCGGCGCTTCCAACAGCCTCGGTAGCCTCACCGGCAGTGGCACGGCACTGATCGGCGCCGGGAACACCCTCAGCCTGGGCGGTGGCAACCTGAGCAGCACCTTCGCCGGTGTACTCGACGGTGCCGGGCAACTGAGCAAACTCGGCAGCGGCACCTTGACCCTCAGCGGTATCAATACCCTGGCCGGCGACACCAGCATCAACGGCGGTACCCTGAACGTCAGCGGCTCCCTGGCCAGCGGCAACGTCGCGGTCAACAACGGTGCGACGCTGACGGGCACTGGCAGCCTGGGAGGCGCCGTCACGGTGGCTGATGGCGGTCACCTCGCAGGCGCGACCGGCAGCACCTTGTCGGTGGGCTCGCTGGTGCTGTCGGGTAATTCCAACCTGGATGTCGGGCTGGGCACACCGGTCGTCGGCGGTGGCAACGCGCTGATCAATGTCGGCGGCAACCTGACCCTCGACGGCAACCTCAATGTCAGCGATATCGGCGGCTTTGGCAGCGGCGTGTATCGCATCATCAACTACACCGGCGGCTTGACCGATAACGGCCTGGTGGTCGGCAGCGTGCCTGGCAGCGTGACGCCGGGGGATCTGCAAGTGCAAACGGCGCTTGCCAATCAAGTCAACCTGCTGGTGACGGCGCCGAACACCACCGTGCAGTTCTGGGATGGCAGCCAACTGGTGGGCGACGGCAGCATCAACGGCGGCAGCGGCACCTGGGGCACCGGCACCACCAACTGGACCAGCGTGGATGGCACCGTCAACCAGGCGTGGGGCAACAGTTTCGCGGTGTTCCAGGGCACGGCGGGCACCGTCACGGTCAACGGTACGCAAAGCATCACCGGCCTGCAGTTCGCCACCGACGGCTACAGCCTGGTGAACGGCACGGCAGGCGCGTTGAACCTGGTCAATGGCGGCACGGGGAACGCGGCAATTCGCGTCGACCCCAACAACACCGCCACGATCGGCGTGGCCATCAACGGCGCCGGTACGCTGGGCAAATACGACACCGGCACCCTGGTCCTCAATGGCGCCAATGGCTACACCGGCGGCACTGCCCTCAACGGCGGCAAGCTGGTGGTGGGCAACGACAGTGCGCTGGGTACCGGCGTATTGACCACGGCCAACGGCACCGCGCTGGACAGCAATACCGCCGTCAACCTGGCCAATGCGGTGGTGCTGAACGGGGCGTTGAATGTCGCAGGTTCCAACGCCTTGACCCTGGGCGGCGTGGTCAGTGGCAGCGGCAGCCTGGTCAAGAGCGGCGCGGCCAGCCTGACCCTCAATGGCAACAATACCTACAGCGGCGGGACGCAGCTGGCGGCAGGTACGCTGGTGCTCGGCAATAACAATGCCCTGGGCAGCGGCGCACTGGGCGTTACCGGCAATGGGACGCTCGACAGCACGGCGGCGTTGCAACTCAACAACGCGATCAACCTCGGTGCGCAACTGGCCCTCGCGGGGACTCAAGACACTACCCTCGGTGGTGTTATCAGTGGCACCGGCAGCCTGGTGAAAAACGGCACTGGCGCACTGCTGCTGACCGGCGCGAACACCTACAGCGGCGGCACCACCTTGAATGGTGGCACCACCACGGGTGACACCAGCAGCTTGCAGGGCGCGATCGCCAACAATGCGACCCTGACCTTCGAACAGGCGGCCGATGGCACCTACACCGGCAACCTCACCGGCGCCGGGGTGCTGAACAAAAACGGTACGGGCGACCTGCTGCTCAGTGGCAACAATGCCTTTACCGGCGATACCAACGTCAATGCTGGCGGCCTGCTGGTCAACGGCACCCTGAACAGTGCCAATGTGCTGGTCGGCAGCGGCGCGTCCCTGGGTGGTTCAGGCCAACTGGCGGGCACGGTCACCCTGGCAAGCGGCTCGACCCTGACCGCAGGCGCCGGCGGTACACCGTTGTCGGTCGGCGGCCTCAACCTGTCCTCGGGCACTCACCTGGACTTCAGCCTCGGCGCGCCGGGGGCTGCTACCTCGGTGGTGAACGTTGCGGGCAACCTGACCCTGGACGGCACACTCAACATTACCGACGCCGGCGGTTTTGGTACCGGGGTTTACCAGCTGTTCCGCTACGGCGGCAGCCTGACCGACAACGGCCTGGCGTACGGCACGTTGCCGTCGGGCATCCTGCCGGGCGCGCTGACCTTGCAAACGGCACTGGCCAATCAGGTCAATCTGTTGGTGCAAACCACGCCGGGGCAAATCCAGTTCTGGAACGGCGGCACCACCCATCCTGACGGCACCATCACTGGCGGCAGTGGCACGTGGGGCCCAGGCACCAACTGGACCGATCCGAACGGCACCCAGGGCCAGGTGTCGACCAACCAGTTCGCCGTGTTTGGCGGCCAGGGCGGAACCGTGACAGTGGCGGGCAACCAGAGCTTTACCGGCGTGCAGTTCCTCGACCCGGGCTACTCGCTGGTGGCCGGTGCAGGCGGCAGCCTGAGCCCGACCAATGCACCAGACGGCAGCCTGGCCACAGCGCGGGTGAATGCCGGCGTGACCACCCAGATTGATGCGCCACTGGTGGGCGCGGGCGGTATCAACAAACTGGATGCGGGCACCCTGGTGCTGACGGGCGCCAACACCTACACCGGCGGCACCACTGTCAGTGGCGGGACCCTGGCCGGTAACACCACCAGCCTGCGGGGCAATATCCTCAACAACGCGCGGTTGCTGTTCACACAACTGAGCAGTGGCCAATTCAACGGTGTGCTGAGCGGCACCGGTGCGCTGGTCAAGCAGGGCTCGGGTACGCTGCTGCTCACCGGCAACCAGTCGTTCAGCGGGACGGTGGCGGTGGATCAGGGCGTGTTGCAAGTCGGCAACGCGGCCAATCCCAACGCCATCCTGGGCGGGCAGGTCACCGTGGCCAACGGTGCCGGGCTGACAGGTAATGGCAGTGTCGGCTCGCTGGTCAACCACGGTGTGGTGACGCCCGACAGCGGCAAACTGAGTGTTGCCGGCAACTTCAGCAACGCCGCCGATGGCGCGCTGAACCTGGTCATCACCCCGTCGGCCGCCGGTGCCCTGGCGGTGGGCGGCACGGCAAACCTGGCGGGCACGCTGAACGTGGTTAACCTGGCACCTTATGCCGGGCCCACCACCTACACCTTGTTGACGGCGGGTGGCGGGGTCACGGGTACGTTTGCCAGCACCAACCTTGAGAACCTGGCGTTCCTCAATACCGCCCTCAGCTACAGCCCGAATGAGGTCGCTCTGGCGGTCAGCCGCAATAACGTCAGCTACGCCAGCGTGGCAGCCACCGGCAATCAGCGGGCGGTCGCGGCGGCACTGGGCAGTGGGGCAGCCGTGGGCGGTGCAGCGGTGCAAAACGCGCTGCTTAACGGCAGTACAGCCAGTGCCCGCGCCGCGTTCGATAACCTCTCGGGGGAAATCCACGCCAGCACCGCCAGTGCTTTGCTCGAAGACTCGCGTTACATCCGTGATGCAGTCAATGAGCGCCTGCGCCAACCCGGTTGCTACCGCCAGGACGATCCACGCAGCAGCCTGGCACCGAGCGAAAACCAGTTGAGCAGCGCCGGTTGCCAAGGCGAAATGGTCGGCTGGGCACGTGTCCTGGGCACCTGGGGCCATATGGGCGGCGACAGCAACACCGCCAACCTGGACCGCAACCTCAGTGGCTTCCTGCTGGGCACCGACAAGCAACTCGACGACGCCTGGCGCGCCGGCGTTGCTGCCGGCTACACCCGCAGCGACCTTGACGCCAAGCACCGCAACTCCAGCGCCGATGTCGACAGCTATCACCTGATGGCCTACACCGCGTACCAGCAGGAAGCGTTCGCCGCACGCATGGGCGTTGCCTACAGCTGGCATGACATCGACAGCAAGCGCGACGTGGCAGTGGGCGGTGTGGGTCAACGCCTGAAGGCCGACTACAAGGCCCGCAGTGCGCAAGTGTTTGGTGAAGTCGGCTACACCCTTCAAACCGCCAGCGTTGTCCTGGAACCGTTCGCAGGCCTGGCCTACGTCAACTACGACAGCGACACCATCAAAGAGAAGGGTGGTTCGGCGGCGCTGCGCGGTGATGCCGATCAAGACATTACCTTCTCCACGTTGGGCCTGCGTGTCGGCCAGACCCTCACCCTGGGCAACGGCTCGAAGATCACCCCGCGGGGCAGCATCGGCTGGCGTCATGCCTTCGGCGATACCAAGCCGGATGCCGACCTGAGCTTTATCAACGGCGGTGGAACTTCATTCAGCACCCAAGGCGTACCGATTGCCAAGGACAGCGCCGTACTGGAAGCAGGCATCGACTATCAGATCAGCCCCAACGGCAAGCTAGGCCTGGGCTACTCCGGACAAGTCTCGCGCAACGACAAGGACCACGCGATGACCATCAGTTTCTCCCTCGGCTTCTGATCAAGGCCGGGTCCCTTCAACCGCCCGAGAGGGCGGTTTTTTTTGATCTTTCCTGCGCTCTGCGCAGGAATGCAGCCTGGGATGCTCTGCGTCCCGCTCCGCTCCGCCAATAATCATGCGGGAATAATCTACAAACACTTTCCCGGGAAGAACGGGAGGTTGTGTGCCTCCCAAGCCTCTACAGTTATGTCCTTGAGTTTATATTCCATGGATGGCATATTTGCATGAGTTGGGACGTTGAATACACGGACGAGTTTGGAGACTGGTGGGGCGGTCTGGATGCAAGGGAGCAATCCTCAGTATCGGCCAGTGTGGATTTGCTGGGCCTCTTGGGGCCAGGCCTTGGGTTTCCTCACTGCAGTGATATCAAGGGTTCGCGGCATGGCAGCCTGCGAGAGCTGCGGGTACAGCACGCGGGGCGACCTTATCGTGTTCTGTATGCATTTGATCCACGCCGGTGTGCCTTATTGTTGATAGGCGGGAACAAAACCGGACGAGGCCGTTGGTATGACGAATACGTCCCGCTGGCTGAGAAGTTGTATGACGAACATTTGGAAACACTGCGTATAGAGGGCCGTAACCATGGCTAAAAAATTTAGCGAGCTCCAGGCTCGCATGACACCGCAAGCCCGGGCCGATGCGGAGCAAATCCTCCAGCAGCATCTGAAAGAAATGCCTCTGCATGAACTGCGCAAGGCGCAACAGATGAGCCAGGACACCTTGGCCAAGGCGCTGAATATCAACCAGGCGGCGGTGTCCAAAATGGAGCGGCGCACAGACATGTATATCAGCACGCTGCGTAATTACATTCGCGCCATGGGAGGGGAACTGGAGATCGTCGCCACGTTTCCTGATGGCCAGGTAAAGATTGAGAACTTTGCCAACTGAGTCATTCTTTCCATCAAAGCCCGGCCATGCGCCGGGCTTTTTGTTATTTGATTGGCTGTCGCTATTGTGCAGTTTTATGCACAATAATTGGAATTCTCTATCCGTCGGACATCACCGTGAACCAACTCCTTGCCATGCGCGCCTTCGTCCGTGTCGTCGAAACCGGCTCCTTCAGCCGCGCATCCGACCAACTGGCGCTGCCACGCTCTACTGTCAGCAAGCTCATCACCGACCTGGAGAAGCACCTTGGCGTCAAGCTGATGCATCGCACCACCCGTGCGCTGGCGGCTACACCGGAAGGGTTGGAGTACTACAATCACGCGCTGTGCCTGGTGGCCGAACTGGACGAACTGGACAACGCCCTGCGCGGGCAGAAGCTCAAACCCGGTGGGCACCTGAAGGTGGATGCTCCGGCGTCCTTCGGCAATTGCCTGCTGATCCCGGCGCTGGTGGATTTTCATCGTGAGTATCCCGATATCACCATTGCCCTGGGCATCAGCGACCGTGCCGTGAATATCGTAGGGGAGGGGGTGGATTGTGTGCTGCGGGTTGGCAAGCTGGATGACATGGCGATGATCGGGCGCAAAGTCGTGGACCTTGAGTACGTCACCTGCGCCGCGCCGGGTTACCTGGAGCGCATGGGCACGCCCGTGTCGCCGGAAGACCTTGAACACAATCACCTCAAGGCCGGCTATTTCTTTGCCGGGTCGGGCAAGCCGGAGCCTTTGATTTTCGAGAAAGGCGCGGTCCGTCATGAAATAGGCAACTGTGCGTTTTCGACCAACGAAGGTAATGGCCTCAAGGAAATGCTGCTCGCCGGCCTGGGCGTCGGACAGCATTTCAAGACCATCGTCGACTACTACGTGGAGGCCGGCCAGTTAGTCCCGGTACTGGCGGACTGGACTCGGCCGGCCACGCCGTTGCACATCATCTACCCACCCAACCGCCATCAAAATGCACGGTTGAAGGTGTTTATCGACTGGGTGATCGAGCGGTTTGGCGTCAGGCAATAATTGCCGTCACGCGGATCTCAATGCGCATCGCCGGCAATCCCAGGGCCTCCACCCCCAGTTCGGTCCAGATCGGCGTGTGGTTGGGCATGTAATGGCGGTACCACTTGACCATCTGCTCGTTCACTTCGGGAGGAAAACCGCCCACGTGGTAGGAGTTGACGTGGATCACGTGCTCCCAGCCGGCGCCGGCGTGTGCCAGGGTGCGTTCCAGGTTCTGAAAAGCCAGTGCGATTTCGTCGGTGAGGGATTCGGGAATCCGGAACTCGTCGTCCCAGCCGCCCTGGCCTGAGGTCTCAACGCGGTTTCCGATTTTGACGGCCTGGGCGTAATGCAGGGTGTCGCGTGCGATGTCGCCATAGCCGGGAGTGATGAAAAATTCGGGCTTGCTCATGGTGTTCCTCGGTTTCAGTGGTTGACCGAGCAAAGGCTAATGGACTGAAAGACCGAACAAAATCCGTGTTTTCTGTCATCACTGTGCATGGCTGTGGACAGTCCGGGTATCAGTTTTCCACATTCCCGGGCCTCACCCTTTGTTACTATCGCCCTCCGTCGTCACCAGGAGTCACCGCCACATGCAACACCAGTGGGATGAAATGCACCGCACCCGCAAGCCCACGTTTGTGTTGTGTGGCGAACCCCAAGGGGATGTGCTCAATCTCTATGTCCATGGTTATTCGGCATTCTTCAACCAGCAGCAACTGGGCAATTTCTCGCAGCAACTGGCAACCATCGAAGGCTCGACCAACCTGATGCTGTTCTGGCCGGCGGGGCATTTCCTGGAAAACCTGTTTGCGCCGTTCAAGGATGTGATCACCTCAATGCTCGGCGGCGGTAGCCTGGGCGCGGCGACCATCGGGGTGGGCAAGGCGATTGCCTATTTCCTTGACCACTACAAAAGCGTCGAGGCGCGGGTGGATGAGGTCGCCAAAAGCCTGTTGCCCGAACTGGCCAACTACCTGCACGGCGAGTCGATCAAGGTGCGCCAGATCAACCTGATCGGCCACTCCCTGGGCGCGCGGATTCTGGTCAAGAGCGTGCTCGCAAGCCCCGAAGTGGCCCGTGAGCTGCCGCTGAACAACCTGTTGCTGATGGGCGGTGCCATTTGTACGTCCAGCCCGTGGGACCTGGTGTCGGCGCCGCTCAAGGGCCGGGTGATCAACTGCCACTCCAGCAAGGATTGGGCCCTGGCGCTCAAGCCCGACACCGAGCGCTGTATTGGTCGTTATGCCATCCCCCTGACACCCGCGCTCAAGGCCAAGGTTGCCAATGTGCACCTGGCCACGTTCGACCATGCCGCTTACTGGCCGCAGTTGAAAACGGTGGTGCAGTACACCGACTTGCTGCAGGAGCGCCGGGGCATGATCCGCGCCGATCAGCGCAGCAGCGAAGTTCGGTTTGCCGAAGAGGATGTCGACCTGTTCCCGCTGTTGGTTCAGGCGCGCCCGGAAGAGTTGAAGTTCTTCGCCGAATTGATGGCGCAGAAGCGCAGCGCCTCGATCGACGCCACGGTGCGCGAGCCCTTGAAACTGGCCATCGAACTGCAACGCATGGGTGGCGACACCTTTATGAACCTGGCACGCGGCCATGGCGTGAGCTACCGCGAAATCGCCCAGGATGTGGCGCAGCGGGTGGGCATCAAGTTCGATGAGCCGATTGAGCAAGTCGCCCTCGCGGATCTGGAACTGCAAGTCGCCGAGCGGCTGATCGAGCAATACAAGGACAAACTCAGCCAGGCCGACCGCCAAGTGTTCGAGGCAGAGTTGAAGGCTGCGGCACAGAAGGAACAAGGTTTTTTCAATCGTTTCGATGTCGGGCGTTCAGCCACTACAGCCCTGAGCGGCACGGCGCTGGCCGGGCTCACCGGGTTTATCCTGCGCCGGGGCGCGGCCACGGCGATTCCGGTGGTAGGGCAGGCGTTGGCGGCGGCGATGCTGCTGGTGACCGGGGTGCGGGCATTTTCCGGCCCTGCGTATTCCATCACCACCCTGGCGGTGCTGGTGATCGGGGTGATTCGCGAGCGCATGGAGCGCGAGGCGCTGAACCAGGAGCTGGATCTGGTGGTCCAGGTGGTAGAGGCATTTGATCTGCCTCGGGAGACGGTGATGCGTACCGTGACGTCTGACTGATAAGCTGCGTAAACGTCTTGTGTGAAAGCCTGGTACCCCGCGTGAAATTCAGCCTGCCCAAAATCGCTACCGCCCCGTTCTGCCCGCCGGAAGTCGCCGGCACCATCGCCGTCGACCCCAGGGCTTCGTTTTTCAAGCGCGTGTTGAAATTTGCCGGCCCAGGCTTGCTGATCTCCATCGGTTACATGGACCCGGGCAACTGGGCCACGGCCATCGAAGCCGGCTCGCGGTACGGCTACAACTTGTTGTTTGTGGTGCTGCTGGCCAGCCTGGCGGGGATGGCGGTGCAGTGCCTGTGCTCCCGGCTGGGCATTGCCACCGGCAAGGACCTGGCGCAATTGAGCCGCGAGCGCTACAGCCGGCGCTCGTCGTTCGTGCAGTGGGTTCTCGCGGAAATCTCGATCATCGCCACCGACCTCGCCGAAGTCCTCGGCTGCGCCCTGGCGTTTCACCTGTTGCTGGGCGTGTCCCTGACCACCGGGATCGTCATCACCGCCTTCGATACGTTGTTGATCCTGGCCCTGCAAAACCGCGGTTTCCGCCGACTGGAAGCGATCATGCTGGCGCTGGTGGCAACCATCGGCGTGTGTTTTTTCATTGAGCTGGTGCTGATCAAACCTTACTGGCCCGACGTGTTTCGTGGCTTCACGCCCTCGCTGTCGGTCATCAGCGATGCAGCACCGTTGTACCTGGCCATTGGCATCCTGGGCGCCACGGTGATGCCCCATAACCTGTACCTGCATACCTCCATTGTGCAAACCCGGATGTTCGGCAAGGACCTGGCGAGCCGCCAGGACGCGGTCAAGCTGGCACGTATCGACACCATTGGTTCCCTGGCCCTGGCGCTGCTGGTCAACGCGGCCATCCTGATACTGGCCGCCGCGGCGTTCCACCAGACCGGTCACACGGACGTGGTCGAAATCCAGGACGCCTATCACTTGCTGGACCCGCTGGTGGGCGGCGCCTTCGCCAGTGTGCTGTTTGGTGTCGCGCTGCTGGCGTCCGGCCAGAGCTCTACATTCACCGGCACCATCGCCGGGCAAGTGATCATGGAGGGCTACCTCAACCTGCGTATTCCCTGCTGGCAGCGGCGCCTGATCACCCGTGGCCTGGCGCTGATCCCGGCGTTCCTCGGGGTGTGGCTGATGGGGGACGATGCCATCGGCAAGTTGCTGATTCTCAGCCAGGTGGTGTTGAGCCTGCAGTTGCCGTTTGCGCTGTACCCGTTGATCCGCATGACGGGCGACAAGCGCCTGATGGGACCGTTCGTTAACCGTTTGCCAACGCGACTGCTGGCCTGGGGCTTGTTTGTGGTGATCAGCGGGGCGAATGCCTGGCTGATCGGGCAGTGGTTGTTCTGAACGAGGCGGCTTACGCCAACACAGCCAGCGATGTGTATTTCGCCACTATCGGGTCCGCCGTTAACAGCTTCATCGGTTCGATGATGGCCGTCGCGATGATGAGTCGATCAAACGGGTCCCTGTGATGGGCCTCAAGGTCCTTGACCGCGATGGCGTGTTCGGAGGTGATGGGTAATTCCACGTAGCCGCTTTCAAGGCAGTACTCTCGGATTTCCTCCAGGTTTACGTTGAGCTTTCCGAGACCGACCTTTATTGCCAGCTCCCAGAATGTGGCGGCGCTGACGTAGATTTCTGCCGCGTTCTCGATCAGCTTCCTGGCCCTGGCAGACAGTTTCGGATCATCGCTCAGGGCCCAAAGCAGGATATGGGTATCCAGCAATACCCTCATGGGTGATTTCCCTCGAACGCGTCCAGCATGTCGTCTGGCAATGGCGCATCAAAGTCGTCCGGCACCACCAGTTTTCCTTTCATGGCGCCGATACGCCGGCCTGTCGGTTTCCCGACGGGGACAAGGCGAGCCATGGCGCGCCCATGTTTGGCGATGGTGATGATTTGGCCGGAGGCGGCATCATCGACCAGTTTTGACAGGTTATTTTTTGCTTCGCCCAACGGTACGGTAATCATGTGGTCTTCCCCGGATTTTGGCCAAATATAGCCAAAACTTCGTAGGCAGGCAAAGATTAGCCGACTGCTGGTTGAGGATGATTTTTGCGGGAGTTGTTGTGTGTTTCCGAACGGGTAATGACTGGCATCCATGACGTCTCTCCTGAAGGAAGTTGTCGGAGTCTGCCGGAGTGCAAGTGGAATTGGACCTGTGTTTCATAAAAACAGACAGGCCTTACGGGGAGGGGGATTTTTCCTGACACCTCAACGGTCCCAGTACGGCACCGTCCCAAAACACTCGACGAAGTAGTCGATCACCGTGCGTACCTTCAACGACAACCGCCGGCTGCCCGGCCATAGCGCTGCAATCTGTTGCGGTTCCAGGGTCGTCGCCACTTCATAGTCGGTCAGCACCGCCTGCAGCGTGCCGGCGCGCAGGCCTTCGCCGATCAACCACGATGGAAACACCACCAGCCCCAGGCCTTGTTCGGCAGCGTGGGTCAGGGTGTCTGCGTGGTTGCCGGTGATCGGGCCCTTGACGCTGTAGGACGTCCAGTCACCCTGGTCGCGGCGGAAGAACCAGCGCTGCTGGCCCGTCACGCCCTTGTAGGCGAGGCATTGGTGGTTGGCCAGCTCGTCGGGATGTTGAGGGCTACCGAAACGCTCCAGGTAGGCGGGGCTGGCGGCGAGTCGAAAGCGCTGGGGTGCGAAGATTCTCGCCTGCATGCCGGAATCGTTCAGCACGCCAATGCGAAACAGCAGGTCTGTACCGTCTTGCAACGGGTCGACATAGGTGTCGGTTTGCTGGATATCCAGTTGCAGCTTCGGATAACGCCGGCACAACTCCCCCAGCCACGGCGACAGATGGCGCTGGCCGAATACCATCGGCGCATTGATGCGCACCAGGCCGCTGGGTTCGCTTTCCTGTTCCTGCAGCGCCTGGCCGGCGGCTTCCAGCTGCTCCAGCATCAGCCGTGCATGGCGGCCCAACAGGCGCCCGGCTTCCGTAGGGCTGACCGCACGGGTATGCCGATACAACAGCTGTTGGCCCAGGGCCTGTTCCATCAACTGGATTTGCCGGGAAATGGAGGAGGGCGCCAAGCCCTCGCGGCGTGCGACTTCAGAGAAACTGCCGTAGTCCAGCACGGCGACAAACAGGCGAAGCGCCTTGAAACTCAGTTCGTTCAAGCCCTGCATCATGACTCCGTGCTGTGCGAGTTACGCAAAGGTGTTGTCGGCATGCTCCCATTTATCGCACAGCAGTGCCACCGGATAATGCGCGCCATTGTTCCTCTCCCTAACGCGCAGGTGATGTATGCAGGCTTCTTCAACGGCGGCTGTGGCTCAGGCCCGGCCCAAGACATTTCTTCGATTACTGTTGCTGCCGCTGGTGATTTTCGCCGGCATGGGTTTGTCGGTAGAGGCCGGGTTGCTGGGCCCGCTGGGTGTGCAGGTCGGGCACTTGTGGGCGACCTTGAGCATCTTCGGCGTTGGCTCGGCGATTTTGTTTCTGCTGCTGCTGTTCAGCGGCCCGCAAAAGGGTCCGGCGTTGACCGATCTGCCGCGCTGGCAACTGGTGGGTGGGTTTCTGGGGCCGATGTACGTGGTCGTGCTGACCCTGGCAACGCCGCACATCGGCATCGCGATGACCATGATTGCGATTTTGTCGGGCCAGGTGGGCAAGAGCGTGCTGATTGATCACTTTGGCTGGTTCGGCACTGCCCGCAAGCGGGTCAACGTGAAGCGCTGGATCGCATTGGGGTTGATTGTGGTGGCACTTGTTTTGATTGCGCGGGGTTAAGGCGATGAATCTGATTCTGTTGTTGGTAGTGGTCGTGGCCGCCGGTGCGGTGTTGAGTGTGCAGGCCGCCATCAACGGCCGCCTCGGCCAGGCGGTGGGTGTATTGCGCAGCAGCCTGCTGACGTTCGTGGTGGGGGCGATCAGCACCGGGTTGCTGATTCTGTTTTTCGAACCGGCCCATGCGGTCAGCCTGCTGGATGTGCCGAAATGGCAATTGACCGGGGCGTTGTTTGGCGTGGTGTACATGATGGTGATGGTTGGCGCGGTACCGATTGTGGGCACTGCGGTGGCCACGGTGGCGGTGATTGTCGGCCAGTTGGGCATGGGCATGCTGATCGACAACTTCGGCTGGCTCGGCAACCCGGCCATCGAGTTATCCGGCAGCCGGATTGTGGCGATGCTCTGCCTGGCGCTGGCCCTGGTGTTCATGTACCGCAGCAACGCTCGTCGGGCTGACTGACGGGCCTTTGAACCTTGCATGATTGCCTATAGTCATTCGTTGAGGTGCCGGCGTTCGCCGCACCGGGACGACCACGAAAAAGGAGTCTGACCATGCAAGAGAAAACATGCGCCTGCCCCCACTGCAACTGCCAGTTGGGGAAAAACGCGGTGATGAAGGATGGCAAGGGCTATTGCTGCCAAGGCTGCGCCGAGCATCATGCCCATGGTGAGCCTTGTGCTTCGGCGACCGGGTGCGAGTGTGCCAAGTCGGCGCACGGCTAACGCGGGCTGCCGCCTGTAGGAGCGAGCAAGCTCGCTCCTACAGTTTCACGCGGTGGGGCGCGCATCCGAGCGGCGCCATTGCACGTTTTCGATGCCGAATTTCTCGGCCTGGGGCTGGCTGGTCTTCTTCACCTGCTCCCGGGCAAAGCGTCCGATACGACCCACGCCCGCGTCGCAGCTTGCCCAATGCCAGGCTTCGGCGTTGTCGAGTTTTTCCAGGCGGATGATGAATGACTTGGGCTGGCCATGCAGCGTGTAGTCGATTACGAAAAGTTTTGCGTTAGTCATGGATCCGTTAACCCTCCTTGTGTCTTTAAGTGACCCTCCCCAGGCGGTAAAAATTCACTCGGATTATCCGGCACGGGTCATTACCATGACTGTCCATCCTTGACCGATGTGCCTTCCATGGCCCTGGCCGCACCTCCCGACCTCAGTGATCACGCCGTCCCCGTGCAACCCTTGGCGCGTACCTACCCGCGTGGGTTGTACGTTGAGCCTCATCAACACGATTGGGGCCAGTTGCTTTATGCGATGAGCGGTGTGATGTGGGTCGAGACGCCGCAGGAAGCGCTGGTGGTGCCGCCTCAGCGCGCGGTGTGGCTGCCGCCGGGTGTCGAGCACGGGATTCGCGTGGTGTCCGACTTGCAGATGCGCAACATCTACCTGCGCCCGGCGCTGGCTGCGACCCTGGACAGCCAGGTGCAAGTGATCGAGGTGGGCGGGTTGCTGCGCGAACTGATCGTGGCGTTGGTCGAACAGGGCGACAAGGGTGATCAGGCCTACTACGAGGCAGTGGTCGGCCTGGCCCTGCTGGAGCTGCAGCGGGCCCGGCGTTCGCCGATCCGCATTGCCTTGCCCGTGGGTGCCGACCGCCGCCTGATGAGTGCCTGCCAGGCAGTCATGGCGTCGCCTTCCCTGGACATTCCCTTCGAACAGCACGCCGAAGCCTCCGGCGCCAGCGTGCGCACCCTGGCCCGGCTGTTCCAGAACAGCCTGGGCATGGGCTTTGCCGAGTGGCGCCGCCAGGTGCAGTTGGCCACCGCAGTGGCCGAGCTGATCCAGGGCCAGTCGGTCAGCGCTATCGCCCGCTCCCTGGGCTATTCACCCAGCAGTTTCAGCGACATGTTTCGTCGCGAACTGGGAATGGCACCGTCGCAGTACCCCGTCTGAGGCTTGGCCGAAATTCTGAAGCAGTTGGCCGATGCTTCGGATTTGGGGCCCCTACACTGACCGCATCAACCCTTGCTGCGGAGTGTTCCATGAATTACCTGATTTCCTTGGCCATCGGCCTGTTGGTCGGCGTGATTTACGGTGCCCTGGACTTTCGTTCGCCCGCGCCTCCGGCCATTGCCCTGGTAGGGCTGACGGGCATGTTGCTGGGGGAAAAGCTCTGGCCCATGGGCCGGCAGCTGGTCAGCGCCTGGTTGTCCTGAAACCCTTTTTAACCTCGATGGATATTGGCCATGAAAGCATTGCAATTTTCCGCCACCGGCGATCTCGCTGCCCTCGCTTACGTTGACGTCACTACTCCGGTGCCGGCGGCCGGTGAAGTCCTGGTACACATCAAGGCCGCCGGGCTGAACCCCAGCGACGTGAAGAACGTACTCGGGCGCTTCCCCTACACCACCTTGCCACGCATCCCCGGCCGGGACTTTGCCGGGGTGGTGGTGGAGGGCCCGCAGGAGCTGGTAGGCCAGGAAGTCTGGGGCACCGGCCGCGACCTGGGCTTTTTGCCGACGGTTCCCACGCCCAGTACCTCACCGTGTCGGCCAAGGGCGTGGCCCACAAGCCTAGCCATCTGAGCTTTGCCCAGGCTGCCAGTCTCGGCGTGCCGTACACCACGGCGTGGGATGCACTTGAGCGCAGCGGTGTTGGCAAAGGCACGCGTTTGCTGGTAATTGGCGCCAATGGAGCCGTAGGCAGTGCGGCCCTGGCCCTGGCGAAAATTCGTGGGGCCCAGGTGCTCGGGGCGGTGCGTCGGCCGGAACAGGTCGAGGCATTGCGCGAGCAGGGTTTCGAGGGGCTGTTACTGGGCCAGCCAGAAGCGCTGGGCGGGCAGGTCAATGCGCTGTTTGGTGCGGGCGCCGATGTGATTTTCGACACCACGGGTTTCTGGCTGCCGGCAGCCGTGGCGGCGCTGGCACCCTTTGGCCGGATCGCAATCATTGCCGCACCGGTGGACGGGCACGTACAACTGCCGGCCCTGGCGTTGTACCGCAAGGGCGGTTCGGTGGTGGGGATCAATTCGTTGCTCTACAACTGCGAGCAATGCGCGGTGATGCTGGAGCAGTTCGGGCGGTTCTTCGATGAAGGCTTGTTACCGCTGCCGACCGGCTTGCGGGAAGTGTCGCTGGCCGACGGTGTGAAGTGCTTTGAGGAAGTGAACCAGGGCAGTGCAGACAAGATTATCTTCCTGCCCTGATCACCAAGGGAGAGGGGGCAAGCCCCTCATCCGGTTCAGGCGTCGGGAACGCCTTTCTCCCACGCCGACCAGTTCTTCAGAATCGCCTGCACCAGCGGGTTACCGGTGCGGTACAGGTTCTCCAGCGCCGGTACAAAACCGCCCTGGTCCGCGTACTTCAACAGGTTGTCCACTTCGCTGTAGCCCGGGTATGGCCGATCAAAGTCGGAGCCGGCCCGCACGACGGCCAAACGCTTGATATCCACCAAGCCTTCGCGGCTGGCTCGCAGCAACGCCTCATAGGTGGAGTTGTCTTCCTGCTGGGTGGTGCAATACACGCCTTTATTGTCCGTCAGCAACTTGGTCCAGACTTCGGCGCGCTCACTCAGGCGAGTCCCGGAGAACCAGGTATTGCCCGCCAGGGTGTCACACTGAGTAACTTGTGGCGGCTGATTCGCCGGCGCATACGGGTAGTGTTTGCGCCAGGCCGTGGACTCCTTGCTTTCGCTGAGTTCGACTTTCTGCGACAGCGCAAACGCCTTGGCCTGCAGCTTGGGATTGAGCTCAAACACTTCGGTCTTGTAGTCCAGCGGCGGCTTCTCGTTCGGCCCTTTGGTGTTGATGCCGATGTAACCGGTCGGCCAATCCTTCGGCGCATCCCGTGAGTCCAGCTCCCACTGGGTGCCGAACTCCACCAGGTAATGGGCCCACGCGGCGGTGCCGATGGTGCCGTGGTGCGGGTTGATCCCGGCAATCCCGGCGATCAGGAAGTAGCTCTGGCGCAGGTCGAACTTGGGCGACAACGCCAGCGCCAGGGTCGAGGCCGCTGCGTTGGTCTGGCCCATGCCGGTTACCAGCAGGCACACGTCCTGGGTGTTGCAGCGGATCACCGGGTACTCGGCCGACAAGCCCGGCACGCGTACTTCCTGTTTAAGCTCCAGGCGGTCGATCCAGTTCTGCGCCTCGGGGGCGAACATGGTGATCAGCATCACCTTGGGCTTTATCGGGGCCGGCGTATCGGCCAACGCGACCTGCGGCAACAGCGCCCCGGCGGCCAGGCCGATGGCGATAGAAAGGCGGGTAAAGGTCTTCATCTACTGCTCCTTGTTCACACTCAGAATTGATAGCCCACACCGGCGTAGTAACCCCAGCCGTTGGAGCGGGCGCGGAAATTACCGTCGCCAAAGTTCAGCTCGCTGCCGTCTTCCCAGTTGCCGCCGTTGTGGAAGTAACGGCCGACCAGGGTGAAACGCAAGTGAGTGAACGAATACAACAACACGTTTGTTGCAACCAGGAGTTGGCGGTGCGCGCGGGGTTGTCTTTGTGCAGGTCCGAGCCGAAATCGTAGTTGGTGAAGCCGATATAGGTCAGCGAAGCACCATTGTCGAAGCTGCCGATGGGCACGATGTACTTCATCTGCGCCCGGTAGCCGTCCCACGAGTATTCGTTGCTGGCGCCGTAGTTTTCCCACTGGTAGCGGCCATAGAAGTTCGCCGACAGGTTCACCCGCGAGTGGGTCTCGATGTCGGTGCCCAGGCCGCTGTACAAGGTGTTGGCGCGGTTGGCCTTGTTGCTGCCGTGGTCGTAGATCCAGTCAAACGCCACGTACCATTCCTTGAACGGCCCGATGGCCAGGCTGCGACCGGCCAGGTAGTCGATGGAGATACGCGGTTCGTGTTCCATGAACACTGGGGAACCGTGGTCCCAGGCACCTTTGTCATTGCTGTTGCCGATGCCGAAGATCTTCGGGATATCGACGTAGCCATACAGTTCGAACGGGCCCTTGCGGCCGAAGTATTCGTACTCCAGGTAAACGTCATCGGCGGGTTTGGGGCCGAAGCTGATGTCTTTGCTGCCGATGACCGTCAGGTCCTGGTTGAACCAGTCCGACAGGTACACGCCTTTTTTCGAGGGGCTGGCTTCCGGGGCCAGGGTTTCGCCCTGTGCTGAGTCATCGGAGGGTTTTTCCTGCGCCAAAATGGGTGCGCTGAGTACTCCCGTAACGGCAGCCAGTAGCAGGGAAACAGCAAAAGGAGTAGCCGACGCGGTTCGTCTGGAAGTGGGGTGCATTGAAAATCCCTGTTCGTACGCGGTTTGGGCCCGATTCTTCGGGTTGAGGTGAACTTGGCTGCCAAGTTCGTTCCGCAAACGTTTGCACAGGTTGTACCAATTTGTGTCAATTGCATGAAGGAATTGAGAAAAGTGGGAAATAGTCGGCCTTTTGGTCAGAAACCGGAGGGGTCGGGTAAACACGCTTGTGGCATCCTGAAGGGCCTCGCACTGGGAGTCATCCGATGTTCGATCATTATTTGAAACGCTGGAAACTCACCCCCGAGGGTGACGCGATCATCACCCACAGCAGCGATCTGCTGCCGGTACGCTGGGACGGCCAGCCGGCGATGCTCAAGATCGCCCGCGAGCCCGAGGAAAAACTCGGCGGTGTGTTGATGACCTGGTGGGCGGGCGAGGGCGCCGCACGGGTATTTCTCCATGACGACGATGCCGTGGTGATGGAGCGCGCGACCGGCCCGCGTTCACTGATGCATATGGCCCTCAATGGCCACGACGATGAAGCCAGCCGCATTGCCTGTGCCACCGTGGCTTTATTGCATGCCCCGCGCCCGTCGCCGCCGGAGGGTTTGCATTCATTGGAGCAATGGTTTGAGTCCCTGTGGCTCGCCGCTGAGCGCAAAGGCGGGCTGATACGCGAGTGCGCCACCACGGCGCGCAACCTGCTGGCGTCGCCCCAGGAACAGGTGGTACTGCACGGTGACGTGCACCACGACAACATCCTAGACTTCGGCCCACGGGGCTGGCTGGCGATCGACCCCAAGCGGGTGACCGGCGAGCGCGGCTATGACTACGCGAACCTGATCTGCAATCCGGATTTGCCCACGTGTACCGACCCTGTGCGATTTGCACGCCAGGTCGAGGTCATCGCCCGGGCAGCGGGCCTGGAGCGCCAGCGTCTGTTGCAATGGGTGATGGCCCATGCCGGTTTGTCCGCGGCCTGGTTTCTGGAGGATAACGAGCGGCACCGGGCCGATGTAGACCTGGAAGTGGCCCGCCTCGCTCAGTGGGCCTTGGTAAACGGCAGTGCCTGATCACCGTTGCGGTTGAACAGGTACGTCGCGGTTTCCCGGCGATACTCGCTGGGCGTCTGGTTCATCTCGATGCGAAAGTGCCGGTTGAAGTTGGAGAGGTTGGCGTAGCCCACTTCAAAGCAGATATCTGCCACCGACATGTCGCTTTGCAGCAACAGGCGGCAGGCGCGCTGCACCCGGAACTTGCGCATCAGGTCGATAAAACCGTGGCCGGTGACGCGCTTGAAAAAGCGCGAAAACCCCGGCTCGCTCATGTCCAGGCGCTGGGCGATGACCGACAGCCTTAAATCGCCAGTCAGTTCCGTCATCAAGTATTCGAAGGCCTTGTGGATACGCTCCGAGCTGCGGGCATCCAGGCTTGGCGTGTAGCAGGCGCTGGCCAGGCAGTGGGTTTCGCGGTCGGGCGCCTGCATCAAGGTGTGCAGCAACTGGATGAACAGGATCAGGCGCGCCAGGCCTTGGGCAGGGCCGATGGATTCCAGCAGATGCGCGGCCTTCAGGGCGGTTTCGCCGGTGAATTCCAGGCCGCGGCGGGCCCGGTCAAACAGGGGTTGCAGGTCACCCAGCTCCGGCAGGGTGGTGCGCAGGGCCAGCAGTGCGGCGCCGTCGAACTGCAGCACCACATCGCGCCCGGTCAGGTAGTCGCCGGGCGCCAGGTCGCCGATCCAGTCGTGGGGCAGGTCGGGGCCGATCAGCGCGACGTGGCCGGCGCCAAACGCACCGATATAGTCACCTGCCACCAGCTTGCCGCTGCCTTGGCGGATCAGGTGAATCTCGAATTCCGGGTGATGGTTCCAGCGGGCGAGTTCGAACGGATAGTCATGTTCGTACCAGCGAAAGGCATGCTCGGGCTCGGCCAGAATCACTTCCAGCTCGGCGGGGCGTTGCTCGAAAAGGGCGGAGCGGCTTGCAGGCATGGGCTTGGCCCTTCTGGGCTTTTTGGAATGGAACCAAAATACGCCCTTTGCCCAGGCAGCCGCTACCTCGGGTTTTGCCCGCCACTGATACTTTTTTGATTTCGTGGTGGCGGTTAAAAAAGTATCAGTCAGGCATCCGCCATGCGTTTGTCGAGCCCCGGGCAAGCTGCTGTAATCGGCCCGTCAACAACAAAAACAATAAGTGGAAACCGCCATGTTCAAGATTTCGAAAGCGCTGTTCCTGCTCTCCGGCCTCACGCTGGCAATCGCCGCGCACGCGGCCGAAACCGTGACCATCGCCACGGTCAACAACAGTGACATGATCCGCATGCAACGCCTGTCCAAGGTGTTCGAACAACAACACCCCGAGGTGAAGCTCAATTGGGTGGTGCTCGAAGAAAACGTCCTGCGCCAACGCCTCACTACCGACATCGCCACCCAGGGCGGCCAGTTCGACGTGCTGACCATCGGCACCTACGAAACCCCGTTGTGGGGCGCCAAGCACTGGCTGGAACCGATCACGCCCCTGCCCGCCGACTACGACGTGGACGACATCTTCCCGGCCGTGCGCCAGGGCCTGTCGGTGAACAACACCCTCTACGCCTTGCCGTTCTATGGCGAAAGCACCGTCACCTATTACCGCACCGACCTGTTCAAGCAGGCGGGCCTGACGATGCCCGAGCACCCGACCTGGACCCAACTGGGCGAGTTCGCCGCCAGACTCAACCAACCCGCCAAGGACCAATACGGCATGTGCCTGCGGGGCAAGGCTGGCTGGGGTGAAAACATCGCGCTGCTGAGCACCATGGCCAACGCCTTTGGCGCCCGCTGGTTTGACGAACAATGGAAGCCCGAGCTGACGAGCCCCGAGTGGACCGCCGCGGCGAACTTCTACGTCAATACCCTGAAAAACTACGGCCCGCCGGGCGTCTCCAGCAACGGTTTCAACGAAACCCTGGCGCTGTTCAACAGTGGCAAATGCGCAATCTGGGTGGATGCCAGCGTCGCGGGCTCGTTCACCACCGACAAAACCCAAAGCAAGGTCGCCGACAGCGTGGGCTTTGCCGCCGCCCCCACCGAGTTTACCGACAAGGGCTCGTCGTGGCTCTACGCCTGGTCCCTGGCGATTCCGGCCACCTCCAAACACAAGGACGCCGCCAAAGCCTTCATCACCTGGGCCACCTCCAAGGAATACATCCAGTTGGTGGCGGACAAGGACGGCATTACCAACGTGCCGCCGGGCACACGCCAGTCCACTTACAACGCGGCGTACCTGGCTGCGGCGCCGTTCGCCCAGGTGACCTTGCAGATGATGCAACACGCCGACCCGGCGCATCCGTCGGCCAAGCCTGTGCCGTACGTGGGCATCCAATACGTGACCATCCCCGAGTTCCAGGCCATCGGCACCTCGGTGGGCAAGCTGTTTTCGGCAGCGCTCACCGGTGGCATGACCGTCGACAAGGCACTGGCCGAGGCGCAGGCCACCACGACGCGCGAAATGAAACGCGCCGGCTACCCGAAATAATCACCTTAGGGACACTGCATTCATGAAACGACTGGAAGGTAAAAGCGCGCTGGTCACCGGCAGCGCCCGGGGCATTGGCCGGGCGTTTGCCCAGGCCTACATCAACGAAGGCGCCACGGTCGCCATCGCCGACATCAATCTGGAGCGGGCCCGGGCCACCGCCGCCGAATTGGGCCCGAAGGCCTACGCGGTAGCGATGGACGTCACCGACCAGGCCTCCATCGACGCGGCGATTGCTGCCGTGGTGGCGCAGGCCGGCAAGCTCGATATCCTGATCAACAACGCGGCCTTGTTCGACCTGGCACCGATCATCGAGATCACCCGCGACAGCTTTGACCGGCTGTTCTCAATCAACTTCGCCGGTACGCTGTTCACCTTGCAGGCGGCAGCCAAGCAGATGATCAAGCAGGGGCACGGCGGCAAGATCATCAACATGGCCAGCCAGGCCGGGCGTCGGGGGGAGCCGCTGGTGGCGGTGTACTGCGCGACCAAGGCCGCGGTGATCAGCCTCACGCAGTCGGCGGGGTTGAATCTGATCAAGCAGGGCATCAACGTGAATGCCATCGCCCCGGGCGTGGTGGACGGTGAGCATTGGGACGGGGTGGATGCGATGTTCGCCCGGCATGAAGGGCTGCCGCTGGGGGAGAAGAAAAAACGCGTCGGGGCCGAGGTGCCTTACGGGCGCATGGGCACGGCGGAAGACCTCACCGGCATGGCGATTTTCCTCGCTTCAAAAGAGGCCGACTACGTGGTTGCCCAGACCTACAACGTCGACGGCGGGAACTGGATGAACTGACGGCACTTGCTCCTGTACCTGGCCTTGTGCTTTTGTGCGCATGCCAGAGGAGAACGCCAAAATGACCGTCCCGAAAAACGCTGTTGCCTCATTTGATGTCGATGCCCAGAAGAGCTTCACGCCGCTGTGCCCCGCTGAACTGCCGGTGGCCGGCGGCGACCAGATCGGCGCCGAGCTCAACTATATGGCCAGCCTCGCCGGGCGCCGTGTGGGCAGCAAGGACGCCCACACCCCGCACGCGCCCTGGGTGGTCTCGCAGCACAGCGAGATGCTGCAACCCACCGGCCTGGTGCACGCCGATGTCACCTGGGTGGCCCACTGCGTGCCCGGCACCGTGGGTTTCACCCTGCTTGACGAATTGCCTGCGCCCTATGACTACGACTACTTCATCTGGAAAGGCGTCGAGCCCGACCTGCATCCCTACGGCGCCTGCTACCACGACCTTCACGACAAACTCTCCACCGGGGTCATCGAGTACCTCAATGCCCAGGGTATCCGGCGCGTAATCGTCGGCGGCCTGGCGCTGGACTACTGCGTCAAGACTACCGTGTTGCAGCTGTTCAAGGCCGGTTTCGAGGTCATCCTGCACCTGCCGGCGTGCCGTGGCATCAGCGAGGAGGGAGGTGTGGCAGCGGTTGACCATCTTGCACAAATCGGCGTGATGATCAGCCGCAGCCGGGAAGAACTGGCCGCGATGGTGGTGGGCGCTGTCGAGCCTTAGCGAGGCTGCGACGGGATTATCGCGGTGTGACCGAGGTACCGAGTCGCCCGCATTGCGGGCAAGCCCGGCTCTCACACTAGAGCTTCATGCCGACTAAGACTTCCTGCTCCTTCCCCGCACTGTTGACGTTGACCGTACGCGCCACACGCACGCGGTCACCGTCAAACTCACACACCACCCGATCTCGAAACGCCGTCTGCGGATAGATCCAGGTCATCTCCAGCGTCCGGGTATCCAGCCAGCGCGCGCCGGCAATAATCTGCGCGTCCTTGAACTCATAACCGTGGTGCAACGCCCGACCCGGCATGCTGGTGGTGCCGCTGACCCAGTGATCAATCCCGATTTCCAGGGCATGCCCAGCCTTGCTGTCGGTCAGCTGGAAGCGCAGTACATTGCCCTCAACGGCAAACGCCACTTGCTGCACATCCAGCCCATTCGGTTCTACCTGATAGACACCGGTGAAATCCGCCAGCCCGGCACACGCTGAAAGCAAATCAGGCCGCAGCGCCATGCTCGCCAGACGTTGCTCCAACCGCGCATCCGCGTCAGGCTTGACGTTGCAATCACTGCCGAACGCCGCCGGAAAATGCCGCTCTACAAACGGGATCAGCTCCGCCGAATTCTTCATCCCGCCGATCACCACCAGCGTTGCGCCGTATTCGCGGAACACCATCGCCATTTGCACAAACACGCCAACGGCACTGAATGCTTGAGCCGGTTTCATCATCCAGTGATAACCGTAACGGCTGTCCGACCCGCCTTGTGGCCGGGTGGCCGCAGCAACCCAGGCGGCCGGCAGAATCTGCTGGCCATTCCAGACTCCGCCTTGTGCATGCAGCACGGCCAGCTTGAGCATGGCCGACGTCGGTGCTTTCAGCCCGTTGCCGCCGGGATTCACCCCATCGGGGCCGATGTCCCAGCTTTCATTATGGATGTCCAGCGGCACAAACAGCCGGGGCTTGAGGTACGCGTGCAAGGTTTGCCCACTGACCTTGTTGATCAGCGCCGAGAGCATGTAACTCGCCGCACTGGTATAGACGTAGGTGGTGCCCGGCGCATAGGCCAGCGGGATCTTGAAGAATTCGGCAATCCAGCTGGTCTCGATTCCGCGCCACACCGAGCCCGAGGTATTGGCGGCGTGGCCGGTGCGCATGCTCAGCAGGTGTTCCACGGTCATGTCCGCCACGCGCGGGTCAGCGGCCGCCGGTACGAACTCGGGGAAGAATTCAACGAGCCGGTCATCCAGCTTCAGCAACCCTTCATCCAGGGCCAGGCCAATGGCGCAAGCGGTAAAGCTCTTGGCCACCGAGTGCAATACCCGGGGTTCGTTGGGGTCCACCGGCCAGCTCCAGCCTTCGGCGACCACCTGGCCGTGGCGATGCAGCATCAGGCCTTGCAGGTCGAGACCGGCGGCTTTCACCTCATCGAGAAAGGCAATCAGGTGCTCGGGATCAACGCCGACGCTGCTGGCGCTGGCGCGGGACAAACCATCGTAGGACATGGGCATAAACAGGCTCGTGGGGGGAGGAGAGTCAACGGCTGCGGTGCACCAGCCGCGAATAGGAAATCAGCATGCTGGTCAGTTCCTGGCTGACGCTGGTGAGCGGCGATGAGCGGCGGCTGATCAGGCACACATCGCGGGTGGCCAGCGGTTCTTCGATGGCGATGGTGGTCAGGGCGCTGGAAAACAGCTTCATCCCCGGCAGCATGCGCGGCTCGATGGTCAGGTAATCGGTTTCCGAGACGATGTGCAGGGTTTCCAGCAACGAATCGGTGGTGATCGCGATCTTCGGCGGCGCCAGGCCCTGGGTGCGGAACAGCTCGATCAAGCGGTTCTCCGCGCCGCCTACCACGCCGGCCGGGCGCACGCTGATCCACTGGCAGTCGGTGAGGGCTTGCACGGATTTTGCGTGCGCCTGGGGGTGGCCCTTGCGCGCAATGATGCCGGCGTTGGAGCTGTAGAGGCGGTCGATGGCCAGGTCGATATCGGCGACGTTGGGCGCCAGCGGGCACAAGACGAAATCCAGGCGGCCATCGCGGACCTTCTCCACCAGCCCCTTGGTGGTGCCGCTGGCCACGTGCACCTGCATGCGCGGGAAGCGCTGGGTGAAGTTGCTCAGTACCGGCAGCAGCAATTCGGCCAAGGGTTCGGAGGTCACACCCAGGGCGATATGGCCTTCGGGTTCGCCTTTCCAGGGTTGCAGGTCGAGCAGGGCGCGTTCGCAGTCGAGGGTGATGGAGCGGGCGCGGGCCAGGAACACCTCGCCGGCCGGCGTCAGGTTGATGCCCTGGTTGGAACGTTGCAGCAGCACCACCCCGAGTTCTTTTTCCAGGGTCTGGATCGACTGGGTCAGGGTGCTTTGCGCCACATCCAATTGACGCGCGGCAGAGCGGAAGCTGCCTTTTTCAACCACGGAGCAGAACGCACGAAGATGGGTGAGGGTCATGGCGGTTGGCTCAGTCAGTGCTGCATTTAAACCATTGAATGTCAGCCAGCTTATCTGATGACTCCAGGTGCGCACAGATCGGTATTTACGATCACGATCATTATTTTTGATCGTTAAAACCGCATCTTTTCCGGCTCAAGGCCCTGATTTCTCGATACGGTAAGGCCAGGGCAACACACGGACGGTTGATGATCGGATAAACCGAGCCCGATCACTCGGAGCGTTCTTCTCAAGTTCATTGGGTGGCGAATAAGATCGGTCCAGGAACATTCGCAAACCGTAGTCAGCGACTAAAACAACAACAACTATTCAGGTGTTCGGCCGTGCCTCTTTTTGGGTCCTGCCAGCGTCCGAACCCAAGCGTAAGGATCATTCAAGGTGCATTTATCATGAACAAGACTTTAATCCTGGCTGGCGCCTTGTCCGCCGCGCTGGTGGGCACTGCCCACGCCGAGAATCTGCTGAAGGTCGCGTTGAACGCCGACATTCGCAGCACCGAGCCAGGCGTCAACCGTGACACCAACTCCGACGCCGTCATCTTGCACATTACCGAAGGACTGGTGGCCTTCCGTGAAGATGCCACCGTCGGCCCGCTGCTGGCCAAGGACGTGCAGGTGTCCGACGACGGCCTGCGCTACACCTTCCACTTGCGCAGCGGGGTGAAGTTCCAGAACGGTGCGCCGTTGACCTCCGCCGAAGTGCTGTGGACCTGGAAACACTACCTCGACCCGAAAACCCAATGGCGCTGCGCCCCCGAATTCGACGGCCATGGCGGCGCCAAAATCGTCGACATGAGCGCCCCGGACCCGCTCACCGTGGTGTTCACCCTGGACAAGCCCAACGGCCTGTTCCTCACCAGTACGGCACTGCCCGAATGCGGCGGCAGCGGCATCCTGCACCCCGACTCGGTAGTCAACGGCCAATGGAAAGCCCCGATCGGTACCGGCCCGTTCCGCCTGGGCGAGTGGAAGCCCGGCCAGTACGTCGACCTGCTGCGCAACGCCGACTACACCCCGCGTGACGAGAAAGAGCCGGACGGCTACACCGGCAATAAAACCACCACCCTGGACCGCGTGCGCCTGCTGGTGATCCCCGACCCGGCGGCGGCCAAGGCGGCCTTGCTGTCGAAGAACGTCGACCTGCTGATTGACGTCACGCCGCTGGACGCCACCGAACTGGCCGCCAACCCCGGCATCAAGGTCACCTCCAGCGGCACCATGTCGGTCAACGCACTGTTGTTCCAGACCCGCGACCCGTTGCTCAAAGATGTGCGCCTGCGCCAGGCCATCGCCCACTCGCTGGACACCGCACAAATCGTCGCCGCCTTGACCGGTGGCCGCTCCCAGGCCAACAACTCGATGGTCGCCAGCGGCAGCCACTACCACCAGGCCATCGAGAACCAGGGCTTCGACTTCGACCCGGCCAAGACCGCCCAACTGCTGCGCGAAGCCGGCTATAAAGGCCAGCCGATCAAGCTGATCGTCAACAAGCGCTACGCCGCGATCTTCGACATGGGCGTGTTCGTGCAAGCCATGGCCAAGGCCAGTGGCCTCAACCTGGAACTGGAAACCCTGGAGTGGGGCACTCAGCTGGAGCGCTACCAGACCGGCAACTACCAGATGATGGCGTTCCCGTATTCAGAGCGCCTCGACCCGGCCCTGAGTTTTGACTCCATGACCGGCGACAAGGACAAGGAAGCCCGCAAGGTCTGGGACAACCCCCAGGCTCAGGAATGGCTGCGTGAAGCCCAGCGCGAAGGCGACATCACCAAGCGCCAGGCGCTGTTCGATCAACTGCACCAGCAGATGCTCAAGGACGTGCCGCTGATCCCGATGTACAACGGCAACGCCATCGCCGCCAGCCGTGACTACGTGCATGGGCTGCGTACCTGGCCGGTGTCCAAGCCGCGCTTGTGGACCGTCAGCGTGCCTGCGACCGGGAGTAACTGAGGATGTTGCGTTTCATCTTCCAACGGCTGGCGATGTCGATCCCGACCTTGCTGCTGATCTCGCTGATGGTGTTCGCGATCATCCGGCTGGTGCCCGGCGATCCGGCGCTGCTGATGCTCGGCGACATGGCCGATGCCCACAGCCTGGAGGTCGCGCGTGCGTCCCTGGGCCTGGACCAGCCGTTGCCGCTGCAGTTTGTGATCTGGCTCAAGGCGGTGCTCAGTGGCGACCTTGGGCATTCCATCACCACCAATGAGGCGGTGTTGCCGCTGATCCTTGACCGGTTCCAGGTGAGTGCCGGGATCGTGCTGGTCTCGGTGTTGCTCGCGGCGTTGATTGCGGTACCGGCCGGTTTGCTCTCGGCCTGGAAACAGAACAGCTCCCTGGACTTTGGCGTGGTCTCCACCGCGACCCTGTTGTTGTCGATCCCGAGCTTCTGGCTGGGCCTGCTGTTGCTCTACGCGTTCGGTATCAAGCTGGGCTGGTTGCCGGTGGTGGGGTATGTGTCGTTCGGCCAGTCGCCGTGGCAGGCCTTGAGTTTTATCGTGCTGCCGATTGTCACCCTGACGTTGGTCGAACTTGGCGCGATCACCCGCATGGCCCGGGCCAGTGCGATTGAAGTGCTGCGCCTGGAGTACATCACCCACGCCCGGGCCAAGGGCCTGTCGGAACGGGCGGTGTTGTGGCGGCATGCGCTGCGCAACTCGTTTGCGCCGACCCTGACCCTGATCGGCCTGATCCTCGGCAACCTGCTCAGCGGCATCGCGGTGCTGGAGACCGTGTTCACCCTGCCAGGCATCGGCCGGCTGATGGTCGACGCGATCTACGCCCGGGACTACCCGGTGCTGCAAGGCTGCCTGCTGCTGGTGACCTTTGTTTATGTGCTGGTCAACCTGTTGGTGGACCTGCTGTACCCGCTCTTCGACCCCAGGGTTAAGTTATGAATAAGCCTCTACCTGCCGCACCCGAGGTGCTGTTGCCGGCACCGGCGCGTGCCCCCAGGGCCTGGCGTGTGCCGCCGCTGAACGCGCTGATCGGTGCGCTGCTGCTGGCCTTGTTGTTGATCATGGCCTTGCTGGGCCTGGTCTGGACGCCCCATGACCCGTTGGCCCTGAACCTGTTGGCGCGTTTGCAGGCGCCCACGGCCGCGCACTGGCTGGGCACTGATGAATACGGCCGCGATGTGCTGAGCCGCCTGATGATCGGCGCGCACACCAGCCTGTGGGTGAGTGTGTTGACGGTGACGCTGGCGATCACCGCCGGCACGGTGCTCGGCCTGCTGGCCGGGTTCCTGCGGGGCTGGGTCGACCGTGGCCTGATGATGGTCAACGACGCATTGCTGGCGTTCCCCGGCATCCTGCTGGCCCTGGGCTTGATGGCAATCATCGGCCCGAGCCTGTACGGCATTGTCTTCGCCTTGAGCCTGGCCTACACGCCGTCGGTGGTGCGGGTGGTGCGCGGCACGGTGTTGTCGCTGCGCGAGAAAGAGTTTGTCGAAGCCTCGCGGGTGATCGGCAACTCCGAGCTGTACACCATGCTGCGGCACATTGCGCCGAACTGCGTGGCACCGGTGTGCGTGCTGGCCACCAGCATGTTCGGCTGGGCGATCCTCGCGGAAAGCTCCCTGAGTTTCCTCGGCCTGGGCGTCCCGCCGCCGGCCGCCACCTGGGGCAACATGCTCGCCGCCAGCCGGCCGTATATCGCCACGGCCAGTTGGCTGGGGCTGTTTCCCGGTGTCTGCATCGCCATGGCGTTGCTGGCGTTCAACCTGTGCGGCGATGCCTTGCGCGATCGTCTCGACCCGCGGATGAGTAAATGACCATGACTGACATCCTTCTGGCAGTCGACCAGCTGAAAATCCGCGTGGGGGCCAACGGCCCGCTGGCGGTCAACGACCTGAGCTTCACCATCGCGCCCGGCGAAATCGTGGCGCTGGTGGGCGAGTCCGGCAGCGGCAAGACCATGGCCGCCCGCGCCGCCATCGGCCTGTTGCCACCGCCGCTTGAGCAATGCAGCGGCCAGGTGCGCTTCCAGGGCCATGACCTGGGCAGCCTCGCGCCGGAGCAACTGCGCCAGTTGCGCGGGGCGAAGATCGGCATGGTGTTCCAGGAACCCATGGTGTCCCTCAACCCGTCCATGAGCATCGGCGAGCAAATGGCCGAGGGCCTGCGCCTGCACACCAAGCTGAGCGATGCGCAGATCCGTGAGCGCAGCCTGGAAATGCTCGGGCATATCGGCATCAAGGACGCCGAGCGTTGCCTGGCGGCGTTTCCCCACGAGTTCTCCGGCGGCATGCGCCAGCGCATCATGCTGGCCTCGGTGATGCTGCTGCGCCCGGCGTTGCTGATTGCCGACGAGCCCACCACGGCCCTGGATTGCCTGGCGCAACTGGACGTGTTGAAACTGATGCTCGACCTGACACGCGAGCAGGGCACGGCGATCCTGTTTATCAGCCACGACCTGTCGCTGGTGGCGCGCTACGCCGACAAAGTGGTGGTGATGCGCGAAGGCCGCGCGGTGGAGCAGGGCACCATCGAGCAGATCCTGCTGGCGCCCAAGGCCGAGTACACCCGGCAACTGCTGGAGGCGTTGCCTCGGCGCGGCACCCTGGCGGCCTTGCCCAAGGCAGACCGGCCGTTGCTGACAGTCAAGGACGTGTGCATCGAGCACCCGGGGCCGCGCAGCCTGTGGGGTCGCAGCCAGTTAAAACGGGTGGTGCATTCGGCCAACCTGTCCATCGCTCCCGGGGAAACGCTGGCGCTGGTGGGCGGCAGTGGCTCCGGCAAGACCACCCTGGGCCGGGCGATTGTCGGCCTGAACAGCCCGTGTTCCGGCGCCATCGAATTTGAAGGCGTGGACATTCTCAAGGCCGGCAACCGCGAGCATCGGCTGCAATGCCAGATGATTTTCCAGGACCCGTATTCGTCCCTCGACCCGCGCATGAAAATCGGCGACATCCTCGCCGAACCCCTGCGCCATGTGCCCGGCATGACGCCTGCGCAACGGCGTGAGCGGGTGGCGAAAACCCTGCTGGACATCGGCCTGGCCGAGCAGTTTGTCGACCGTTTCCCGCACCAGTTGTCCGGTGGCCAGCGCCAACGCGTGGCCATCGGCCGGGCGCTGGTGCGTCACCCGCGCCTGGTGATCGCCGATGAGCCGATCTCGGCGTTGGACATGACCATCCAGAAGCAGATCCTTGAGCTGTTCGAACGCCTGCAGGCGCAGTACGGCTTTGCGTGCCTGTTCATCTCCCACGACCTGGCGGCGGTGGAACGCATCGCCCACCGGGTGGCGGTGATGAGCGAGGGCAGGGTGGTGGAAATGGGCGCCCGCGAAGAGATTTTCGACCGCCCGCAACACCCTTACACCCGCAAGCTGCTGGCCGCCGCCAGCCCCTTGGAGAAACTTGAAAACGGAGGCTACCGCATCCGCCAGGGCCCCGTACCGCTAGCGCTGTAACCCACGACTGACGTCACCCGCCGCGCAAATCGCTGATTTGCGCGAACGGCGAAGCCATGCCCGAAGAACAATAAAAACACCAACCCCCACCCCACTGCCAGGAGCTAAAAAAATGAAAAAATCCCTGACTCAACTCATCACCGGCGTCGGCGTTGTCAGCAGCGGGCTGGTCCCGTCACTGGCCCATGCAGACTTCATCAAGGACAGCAGCGGTACGCTGGACTTGAAGAACTACTACTTCAACCGTGACTACCGCGAGGCGGCTTCCCAGTCGATGCGCGCCGAGTGGGCCCAAGGTTTTATCCTCGGTATCAAGTCCGGTTTCACCGAAGGCACCGTGGGCTTCGGCCTGGACCTGACCGGCATGCTGGGGGTGAAACTCGACTCCAGCCCGGGGCTGTCCGGTACCGGCTTGCTGCAGCGTGACAGCGATAAGAATGTCTCCGACGAGTACTCCAAGCTGGGGGTGACCGCCAAGGCCCGCTTCGCCCAAAGCGAGCTGCGTGTGGGCTACCTGGTGCCGGACCTTCCAATCCTGCAACCCAACACCAGCCGTCTGTTCCCGCAATCGTTCAGCGGCACCCAGTTGGTGTCCAACGACATCAGCAACCTGAAAATCACCCTCGGGCAGATCGACCAGGCCAAGGACCGCGACTCCACCAACTACGAAGACATGAAGCTGACCACGGTGAGCAAGGTCTACAAAAGCACCGCCCTGAGCGACCAGTTCCGCTTTGCCGGTGGCGACTATTCGCTGACCCCCAACACCTTGCTCAGCTACCACTTCGCGGCGCTGGACAGCATCTACCAGCAGCAATACGTAGGCTTCAAGAACAACTTCGGCCTGGGGCCGGGCACGTTGAAAACCGACGTGCGCTACTTCAAGTCCGACAAGGACGGCGCGGGCCTGGCGGGCAAGGTCGACAACAGCGCCTTGAGCAGCCGCCTGACTTACCAGTACGGCGGCCACAGCATCGGCGGCGGCTTCCAGCAGCAATACGGCACCACGCCGTTTACCTACCTGGATGGCTCCATCACCTACCTGTTCACCGAGTACCAGTTCAGCAACTTCACCCAGACCAAGGAGCGAGCCTGGCACGCCCGTTATGACTACAACTTCGCCGACCTCGGCTTGCCGGGCCTGCTGTTCGGCATCAAGTACGCCAAGGGTGATTCGGCCGAGGTGCTCGGCTTCAACCGCGAAGGCCGCGAGTGGGAGCGCGACCTGGACCTGGGCTACGTGGTGCAGAACGGGCCTTTCAAGGGCGTGTCGATGCGCTGGCGCAACGCGCTGAGCAAAGGCAACTACTTCAACGACGTTAACGAGAACCGCGTGATGCTGGGTTACACCCTGGCGCTCTGGTAGGTCCGGGAAGGCCAGGGCTGATCGGATTTACAGATCGAGATAGCCCTGGCCGCCCTTACAGACGATCACGCCGGCTCGTTAATATTTCTTCAGCGTTCATCACTCGAATATCGAGATTTCCGGTTTATGAAACTTAAATCACACCCCTTGCTGCAAGCGACACAAGGCACCCACAGGCACGTGGACAGTGAGCATTACGGTGCAATGGGTGCAGGTCGAAAAATCTATATCCAGGCGGCGCTGCATGCCGACGAAACCCCGGCGCTGCTGGTGGCCGCGCAACTGCGCCGGCACCTGGTGGAACTGGAAAATGCCAACCGCCTGAAGGCTGAAATCGCGCTGGTGGCCGTGGCCAACCCCACCGGGCTGAGCCAGTACATCATGGGCGCGCCCAGCGGACGTTTCGAGCTGGGCAGCGGGCGTAATTACAACCGGGGTTTCCCGGTGCCGTATCAGGCAATCGCCGACAAGATCGAACACCTGCTGGGCCAGGACATTGACGCCAACCGCCAACTGATCCGCCAGGCCTGGGGCGAATGCCTGCTGGACTCGCAACCGCTGGATGAATTCCAGTCGCTGCAACGTACCCTGATGCTGCTGGCCCACGACGCGGATATCGTGCTGGACCTGCATTGCTCCCGTGAGGCCTCGATGCACGTGTACACCGGTGAAGCCGTGTGGGCGACCGTGGAACCGTTGGCGCGCTACATCGGCTCCGAAGCCTCGTTGCTGGCCACCGACTCCCAGGCCAACTCCTTCGATGAGGCGCTGTACCTGCTGTGGGTCAACCTGCGTGAGCGGTTTGGTGCGCGTTTCCCGATCCCGGACAGCAGCGTGGCAGTGACCGTTGAGCATCGCGGCCAGCGGGATGTGTCCTATGAACTGGCGCAGCATGACGCCACGGCGATCATTGATTACCTGACCCACCTGGGCGCGATTGAAGGCACGCCACGGCCATTGCCGGCCCTGCGCAACCCGGCGACGCCGCTGGCCGGCAGCGAACAGTTTTATGCGCCATGCGCCGGGGTGCTGGTACACCGGGCGGCAGTGGGCAGCCGCATCGAGGCGGGGCAGGCGTTGTTCGATATCGTTGATCCCCACAGTGGGCAGGTCACGACCGTAAACAGCCACAACACCGGCGTGCTGTACATGCGCCGCGATGTGCGATTTGTGAAACCGGGTGATCCGCTAGGCCGGGTGTCCGGGGCTACACCGATTCGCAGCGGCAAGCTCCTCAGCGCCTGATTTGCCAGCTATGGAATACGGTCAGAAATGTGGGAGCGGGCTTGCTCGCGAATGCGGTGTATCAGCCAATATATTCGGTGACTGACCCATCGCATTCGCGAGCAAGCCCGCTCCCACACAAGCCAGCTCCCACAGTGGCGCTGCGTTGTTCATTTATTATTTATTCGGCAGGACTTCCCACCATGCACTCCAACCCGGCAATCACCCTCGAAAACCAATTCTGCGCCCACAACTATTCCCCCTTGCCGGTGGTGATCGTCAAGGGCGAGGGCGTCTGGGCCATTGGCGATGATGGCAAGCGCTACCTGGACATGATGTCGGCCTATTCCGCCGTCAGCCACGGCCATGTCCACCCGCGCATTCGCGCCGCCGCCGTGGCGCAGATCGACAAGATCAGCGTGGTCTCCCGGGCGTTCTACAGCGAACCCCTGGGCAATTTCCTCAAGACCCTGTGCCGCATCACGGGCTTTGACTCGGCCCTGCCAATGAACAGCGGCGCCGAAGCCGTGGAAACCGCGATCAAGGCCGCCCGGCGCTGGGGTTATCGAATCAAGGGCATCCCGGCGAACCAGGCCAACATCGTGGTGGCCGACAACAACTTCCACGGTCGCACCTCGACCATCGTCGGCTTCTCCTCCGAGCCTGACTACAAGGCCGACTTCGGCCCGTTCTGCAACGGTTTCACCGAGGCGCGCTTCGGTGACATCGAGAGTTTTCGCCAGGCGATCACCGCCAACACCTGCGCGGTACTGATCGAACCGATCCAGGGCGAGGCCGGCATTCGCGTGCCACCGGCGGGTTTCCTGCGAGAGCTGCGCCAACTCTGCGACGAGACCAACACCTTGTTGATTCTCGACGAGATCCAGTCCGGGCTGGGCCGCACCGGCAAGTGGTTCGCCTTCCAGCACGAAGGCATTCGCCCCGACGCGCTGATCCTTGGCAAAGCCTTGGGCGGCGGGATCATGCCGGTGTCGGCGTTCGTGGCGGATCATTCGATCATGGACCTGTTTGACGCCGGCAGCCACGGCTCGACCTTTGGCGGCAACCCGTTGGCGGCGGCCATTGGCCTGGAAGCATTGAAGGTGCTGGAAGAAGAGGGCTTGATCGATAACAGCGCGCAACTGGGCCAGTACCTGGTGGAGCGCCTGAAGGCGATGAACTCGCCGGCCATTCGCGAGATTCGCGGGCGTGGCTTGTGGGTCGGCGTCGAGCTGGACCGCGATGCGCGGCCAATCTGCGAAGCGCTGTTGGCCGAAGGATTGCTGACCAAGGAAACCCACGAAAACGTGCTGCGCATCGCACCGCCGTTGTCGATTACCCGTGAAGAACTGGACTGGGGTCTTGAACGTATCGAGCGGGTATTCAAGCAGCTATGAGCGCGTATCTCAGTCACCTCGACATCGACGGCCAGCGCTTCGCCTGGATCGACCTGCACAAGCTGCTGACCCCGGCGCAACTCCAGCGGCTGCCGTATTCCGTGCGCATCCTCCTGGAAAACATTGCCCGCTGTGCCCCGGCGTCGCTGCCCCAGGTGTTGGCGCGGGCCCTCGGCGAAGGGCCGGATTGCGAAGTGCCGTTCCAGCCCAACCGGCTGATGTTCCATGACACCACCTGCCTGCCGGCCCTGGCGGATTTCGCCGGGATGCGCGATGTGGTGGCCGAACTGGGCGGTGATCCCCGGGCGGTGAACCCGTCGATCCCGGCGGTGCTGACCATCGACCATTCGGTGATCGTCGAGCACTACGCCGAGGCGAATGCGGTGGACGCCAACCTGGACATCGACTTTCGCCGCAACAGCGAGCGTTACCGCTTTATCAAGTGGGCCCAGGCCAGCCTCGACAACTTCAAGGTGATCCCGCCGGGCACCGGGATCATCCACCAGATGAACATGGAGTCCATCGCCCAGGTGGTGTGGGAAAGCGCGCCGCGCAACGGCCACGTGCTGTTGCACCCCGACTGCATGGTGGCCACCGACAGCCACACCCCGATGATCAATGCCATCGGGGTGCTGGGCTGGGGCGTCGGCGGGCTGGAAGGGCAGGCGGCGATGCTCGGTGAGCCGGTGCCGATTCCTTTCCCGCAGGTGGTGGGCATTCGCGTCACCAACGCCTTGCGCGACGGCGTGACCGCCACGGACCTGGCGTTGACGGTGACCGAACTGCTGCGCCGGCGCAGCATGGTCGGCAAGTTTGTCGAGTTCACCGGGCCGGGCCTGGCGTCCCTGAGTTGGGCGGCACGGGGCACCGTGGCCAACATGGCGCCGGAATACGGTGCCACCGTGGTGTTTTTCCCGTTTGATGACGAGACGCTGGCGTACCTGAACCTGAGTGCGCGGCCACAAGCCTTGATCAACAAGGTCTCGGCCTATATGGCGGCGCAGCCGCTGTGGCGCCGGGAGGGCGACCCCGAGCCAGTGTTTGATGAATGGATCGAGCTGGATCTGGCGCGGGTTGAACCCAGTGTCGCCGGCCCTCATCAGCCACATCAGCGCCAGTCCCTGGCAGACGCCGGGGCTTCGTTTCATCAGCACGTGAGCGCCGACAAACAGGTGTTTTTCGAACCGTCATTCCAGGTGCCGATTACCCATGGCGCGGTGGTGATGTCGGCCATCACCAGTTGCACCAACACCGCCAACCCGGCGCAGATGGTCCAGGCCGGGCTCTTCGCCCGTAACGCCCGCGCCCGTGGGCTGACGCGCAAACCGTGGGTCAAGACGTCGCTGTCACCGGGCTCGCGGGTGGTGGCCGATTACCTTGAAGCCGCAGGCTTGCTGGAGGATTTTGCCGCGCTGGGGTTCGACCTGGCGGGCTTTGGCTGCATGACCTGCATCGGCAACTCCGGCAGCCTTGAGCGCCATGTCGAGACCTTCGCCGAACAGGGCTTGAAAGGCGTGGTGGTGCTTTCGGGCAATCGCAATTTCGAAGGCCGGGTCAACCCGAAAGTCCCGGCCGGCTACCTCGCATCGCCCGCGTTGTGCGTGGCCTATGCGATTGCCGGCAGCATCGACATTGACCTGTCGGCCCAACCGCTGGCGATGGACGCTCACAGGCAGCCGGTGTTCCTGCATGAGCTGATGCCCAGCGAAGCCGAGGTGGCCGCGCAAGTGGCGGCGGTGGTGCGCCCGGCGCTGTTCCGGCAGCGCCAGCAACTGCTGTGGCAAGGCACTCACCATTGGCAAGCGCTGGAAGCCGACGGCAGCGTGCAGTTTGCCTGGCACCCCGACTCCACCTACCTGCGCCGCCCGCAGTACCTCGCCGACGTCGCGCCGGTGCCGCCCGGTTCCTTGTCTATCAGCCGTGCGCGGGCCCTGGTGGTGTTGGGCGATAACGTCACCACTGACCATATCTCCCCGGCGGGCACGATTCCGGCCGACAGCCTGGCCGGGCACTGGCTGCAGGAGCGCGGCGAAGCGCTGGCGGACCTCAATCAGTATTCGACCCGGCGCAGTAACCACGAAGTGATGGTGCGCGGCGCGTTCACCAACCCGCGCCTGAACAACCTGCTGACGCCCGACCAACCCCCGCGCCAGGGCGTCTGGGCCTGGAACGCCGACCGCAGCGACTACCTGCCGCTGTACCTCGCCGCGCAAAGCTACACCGGGACGCCGACGGTCGTGTTCGCCGGGATCAACTACGGAGCCGGCTCCAGCCGCGACTGGGCGGCGAAGGTCCTGAGCCTGCTGGGGGTCAAGGTGGTGGTGGCCCGCAGCATCGAACGGATTCATCGCAGCAACCTGATTGGCATGGGCGTGCTGCCGCTGGTCTTCGATGAAGGCGCGACGGTGCAGGATTTGCACCTCGATGGCCGCGAGTCCCTGAGCTTCCTCGGCCTGGATCACCTGCAGGTCGGCGAGAACCGGATCACCTTGCAGATTGACCGCCCCCACGGTGAAACCACGCGCGCCGCACTGACCTTGCGCCTCGACTCGTTGCAGGAGGTTGGTTACCTTGAACACGGTGGCGTCTTGCCCTTCGTTATTCGCAAGACCGTGCAAAGAACTGTTCAAGGAGCGCGTAATGATTGACCCGCAGGTACTGCAACAACTGGCCCCCGAGGGTGTGCTTCGGGCTGCCATCAACTTTGGCAACCCGGTGCTGGCCCAGCGCGGTGAAGGTGGCGAGCCCCAAGGCGTGTCGGTGGCGCTGGCCAGGGCCCTGGCCGATGAGTTGGGCGTGCGGCTTGAGTTGATCACCTTTGAAGCGGCGGGCAAGGTCTTCGCCGCATTGGCCGATGACCTCTGGCGCGTGGCATTCCTGGCCATCGAACCGGTGCGCGAGCAGGAAATCGCTTTCAGTGCGCCCTACGTGATCATCAAGGGCACGTACCTGGTGGCGGTGGATTCACCCTTGAGCAGCGTGTCGCAACTGGATGCTCCGGGCCAACGCATCGCCGTCGGCCAGGGCGCGGCGTATGACCTGTACCTGAGCCGCACGGTGCAGCACGCCGAACTGGTGCGCGCGCCGACCTCGGCAGGGGCCGTGGACCTGTTTATCGAGCAAGACCTGAATGCGGCGGCCGGGGTTCGGGATTACCTGCGAACCCGAGTGGATGAGCGCTGGCGCTTGCTGGAGGATGACTTCATGAGCATCAGCCAGGCCGTCGCGGTACCGGTGGCGCACGCAGCCGCTGCCGCGTTCGTCAAGTCCTTTGTCGAACGGCAGAAAGCCAATGGTTGGGTAAAACAGGCGTTGTCGCGCAGCGGGCAAAGCCCGGAACTGGCGGCGCCTTAGAGGCGGCGCAGGAAGGATTTGACGATTTGCTGGGTGGCCTGGGTCGTGTCCAGGTCTTCCAGGCGGGTGAAGGGATGCCACTGGCATTCCTTGATTTCACTCAGGGGCCGGGCTTCGTCGATATTCACCACCGACGCCTCGAACACATGGTGCAGCGTGTCGCTGGCCTTCAACTCCTGCAATAACAGCAAACCGTCCACGTTCAGCCCGGTTTCTTCTTCCAGTTCCCGCGCGGCGGCGCCTGCCGGGCGCTCGTCGCGCTCGACCTTGCCACCGGGCAGTGCCCATTTCGATCGGGCTTTACGCACGAGCAGGATGTGCCCGTTGTGCTCGCAAATCACCGTGGCCCTTATTTTCATCGTCTGTGCCCCTGCAGTTGGATGAATGTCATAAAAGTGTAATGCAATTGCCATGCTCAGTCTTTAACCGGCAGGGTGGAGAGGGCGCTGGAAAACACCGATACTGCCCCATCGAAAAAACTCACTGCAAGGAGATACAGATGAACACCGTACGCTGGGGCATGATCGGCTGTGGCAGTGTCACTGAACTCAAGAGTGGACCCGCCTTCTACAAAGCGCCAGGTTCCGCGCTGGTGGCCGTGATGGGGCGCCGCGAGGAGGCCGTGCGCGATTATGCGGCACGCCATGGCATCGCCCGGTTCTACACCGACGCCCAGGCGCTGATCGACGACCCTGAAGTGGACGCGGTCTACATCGCCACACCGCCCGACAGTCACCTGGAGTACAGCCTGATGGTGGCCGCCGCGGGCAAGCATTGCTGCGTCGAGAAACCCATGTCGCTGAATGCCGAGCAAAGTGCGCTGATGCAGCGCACCTTTGAACAGGCCGGGCTGCACCTGTTTGTCTCCTATTACCGGCGTTCCCTGCCGCGCTTCCAGCAAGTGCGGGATTGGCTGCAGGACGGGCGCATCGGTGAGTTGCGCCACCTGACCTGGACCTTGTGCAAGCCGCCTTCCGAGGACGACGCCAGCAGCAGCAACTGGCGCACCGACCCGGCGATTGCCGGCGGCGGTTATTTTGCGGACCTGGCGAGCCACGGTTTTGACCTGTTCCAGTACCTGGCCGGGGATATCGTCGATGTGGCCGGGTTTACCGCGCGCCAGGCCGGGCGTTATGCCGCTGAAGACGCCGTGACCGCCTGCTGGACCTTCGCCTCGGGCGCGCTGGGCATGGGCTGCTGGAACTTTGTTGCCGACCGTCGCGAGGATTTGGTGGAACTGATCGGCAGCAAGGGCCGCATCACCTTCTCGGTATTCGATGAAGCACCGTTGCGCCTTGAGGCCGAGACCCGCGAGGAAGTGGAGGTGCCCAATCACGCGCATATCCAGTGGCATCACGTGCTGGGGATGAACGCGCACATTCGCGGCGAGAGCAAACACCCGGCGCTGGCGATCGAGGCGTTGAAGACCGACCGGGTCATGGACCGGGTGCTACAGCGTAACCCCAACCTGGCTGTTTAACCGTGCTGGAATGTTCTCTTTTAAAGGAATGAACAGATGAAATGGAACGCAGCCTGGATGGGGTTGTTTCTGGTGCTGGCGAGCGCTGCCACGGCAGCACCGCGGGCGCAGGGGCAGGCGGGGGAGTTTGATTTTTATGTGTTGTCGTTGTCCTGGTCGCCGACCTTCTGCCTGACGCATCCGGACGACCAGCAGTGTTCGGGCAAGGGCTACGGGTTTGTCCTGCATGGCCTGTGGCCGCAGTACGCGAAGGGCGGCTGGCCGGCGTCGTGTGAGCCGCAGTCGCGGTTGTCGGATGCCGACTTCGCCCGGGGCAGGACGTTGTTCCCGTCGCCCAGGCTGCTCAGGCATGAGTGGGCCAAGCACGGCACTTGCAGCGGGCTTGAGGCGTCAGCCTATCTGGACAAGACCGATGCCGCGCTGGGCGTGGTCAAGATCCCGCAGCAGCTTGAGCCCTTCAATGTCCGTGGCGGCCTGGCTGCGCGGGACATCGAAGCGCTGTTTCGCGAGAGCAACCCGGCCATGGGCAACCACGGGCTGGCCGTGATCTGCAAGGGCGCGGTGTTGACCGAGGTGCGGGTGTGCCTGACCAAGGACCTGGCCTTTGCCGGCTGCCCGCGCAGCGTCAAGAGCCAGTGCCGGGACGGCGAGATTCGTATCCCGACCCAACGCTGAGCGGATTCACGCGGACCCATAACCGTTATGGGTCTGCTCGATTTCCTCCACCAATCGGTCAATGCCCGCCAGGCGCGCCCGGTTGTCATGGTCCCAGGGATGAAACCCTGGCTTGAAGTAATGCAACCAGGGCAACGCCATGCGCGGGAACACGCCCTTGGGTCCGTAGAGAAACTTGAGCATCCGCCAGAAGCCCTTCAAATGCCCGCCCGAACGGCGGTCGGCAAACAGCAGGCGCAGGTGGAAATCAAAGATCACCAGCCAGAAGAGCAGCGTGGTGACGAGCATGGTCCCGGTGCGCAGCAAATACCGCTTGGGCCCAGGCTTGATCACACGGTTCCACACATCAAACGCCACGGCCTTGTGCTCGGTTTCCTCCAGGGCATGCCAGTACCACATCTGTTGGTATCCCTTGACCGAATCACCAAACCGTGACGGGTCGCTGAGGAGGATTTCCGCGAGCATCGCGGTGTAATGCTCCAGGGCAATGGTCACCGCCAGGTTGAACGAGGCGGGCATGTACTTTTTTGCGCGTCGAGGATCATCTTCAGCCGACGATCCAGGGTATGCGCCGGCAGCCCGGCGGCTTGCAGCAGGTCGTTGTAGGCCACGTGCTCGCGGCTGTGCATGGCCTCCTGGCCGATGAACCCCTGGATTTCTTTCTTCAGTTCCGGCTCTTCGATGCGCTGGCGGTAATGGCGCACGCTGTCCATGAAGAACAGTTCGCCCTGGGGAAACAGCAACGATAACGCGTTGAAAAAGTGGGTGATGAACGGGCCTTGTTCATGCCAGTTCTTGATGCGTTCGGCCGGCAGGGCAAAACGAATATCGCGGCGAATCGGCAACATGATCGGTACTCCAGGTCAGAGACGGTGCTCTTCGTTGGTTTCAAGGACGGGTGACGGCGCGCTGCGTTGCTTGGGCGCCATGCGTTTGCTGGCGAACACCACCAGCGCTTGATAGGCCGCCGGCAGGCAGCGGGCGAGCAGGTCCAGAAAGTAAGCATCGCGGCCAATCAGCACGCGGCGTTTGTTGTTGCGTACGCCGTGCAGAATGACCTTGGCGGCCTGGTCGGCGTCGGTGATGAACAGCTTTTCAAAGTCGGCCCGGGCCTGCTGTTCGCTGTGGATCAGGAAGCCGGTCATGTTCGCGTCGATCCGGCTGCTGCGGCAGATGTCGGTACGGATCCCGCCGGGGTGCACGCAAGTGGCCGAGACCCCGCTTTTTTGCAGGTCGAGTTCCTGGCGCAGGGATTCGGTAAAGCCGCGCACGGCGAACTTGGTGGCGTTGTAGCCGCTCATGCCGGGCTGGGCGAACAGGCCGAATACGCTGGAGGTGTTGACCACATGGCCGTCGCCGCTGGCCTTGAGGTACGGCAAAAAGGCTTTGGTGCCGTACACCACGCCCCAAAAATTGATCCCGACGATCCACTCCAGGTCGGCGTAGTCCACGCCCTCGACGGTGCTCGACAGGGCCACCCCGGCGTTGTTGAAGATCAGATTGATTTGGCCATGGTCGATGGCGCACCGGGCGGCCCAGTCCTCCATGGCCTGGCGGTCGGAGACGTCCAGCACCTGCGAGGTGACCAGCACCGGCGCAAGCACCTGGGCCTTGATCAACTCGACCGTCTGCTCCAGGCCCTGGCTGTTTTTATCGGCCAGCGCCAAGTGGCAGCCTTCACGCGCCAACGCCAGTGCCAACGCGCGGCCCATGCCCGAGGCCGCACCGGTAATCGCCGCCACGCGGCCGTTGAATGACTTCATGACAGGCTCCCTTCAGGGGTGGTGTGGGGCGGCGCCTCAGCAGGGCGCGGTGTGGACGGCAGCGGCGCCAGGCTGGCGACGTAGTCCTTGAGGGCGAAATGCCGGGTGACCTGCTTGAAGCGCCAGGTCGAGCCGGGCCACAGCGTGGTGTTCTTGCCGGTGCGCGGGTCGAGGTACCAGCTCTTGCAGCCGCCGGTGGACCAGATGGTGCCCTTGAGTCTGTCCTGCAGCCTGGCGTTGTAGGCCAGCTCCACCGTCGGCTTGACGTCGACCGTGGCGATGCGATGGCGCTGCATGTGCTGCAGGGCGTCAAGGATGTAGGTGACCTGGGCCTCGATCATCAGAATCATTGAGTTATGCCCCAGCCCGGTGTTGGGCCCGACGATCAGGAACAGGTTCGGATAGCCCGGCACTGTGGTGCCCAGGTAGGCGTGGGCGCCGTCTTGCCAGGTGTCCATCAGGTCGATGCCATGCCGGCCGATGATGCAGTTGCGGGGCAGGGGATCGGTGGCCTGGAAGCCGGTGCCGAAAATGATGCAGTCGGCCGGGTGCTTGATGCCGTCGGCGGTGATCACTCCGTCGGCCTCGATGCGCAGCACGTTGTCGGTCACCACCTGCACGTTGCTGCGCGACAGCGCCGGGTAGTAGTCGTTGGAGATCAGCACACGCTTGCAGCCGATGGTGTAGTCGGGCGTCAGGGTCGCGCGCAGGGAAGGGCGGGCCACTTGTTTGTGCAGGTGGCGCACGGCGATTTTCTGCACCATTTTCATCAGGCCCGGGTGCCGGGCAAAGCCCACCACGCGACCTTCCAATGCCCAGTAGAACGCCCCGCGCACCAGGCGCTGGGTGAAGGGCAGGTGCTTGAAGGCCCAGCGTTCGAGGCGTGAAATCGGCCGGTCGGGCTTGGGCATGATCCACGGCGGCGTGCGCTGGAACAGGTCCAGGTGGGCCACCTGCGGCGCGATCTGCGGCACGAACTGAATGGCACTGGCGCCGGTGCCGATCACCGCCACGCGTTTGCCTTTCAACGAGTACTCGTGGTCCCACTGCTGGGAGTGGAAGCGTTTGCCCTTGAAGCTGTCCAGCCCGGGAATGTCCGGCAGCGCCGGGCGTGACAGGCCGCCCATCCCCGACACCAACACCCGCGCGCTGACCTGGCGGCCATTGCTGAAACTCAGGCTCCAGCGCTGCTGCGCCTCATCAAACACGGCCTTCTGCAGGCCCATGCCAAAGCGCAGGAACGGCGCCAGACCGAAGCGCTGCGAGCACTGTTCCAGGTAGGCGCGAATCTCCGCCTGGGGCGCGAATTGCCGCGTCCAGTCCGGGTTGGGCGCAAAGGAAAACGAATAGACATGGGATTGCACGTCGCAGGCGCAACCGGGGTAGTGGTTGTCCCGCCAGGTGCCGCCGAGGCAATCGGCCTGCTCGGCAATAAAGAAGTCGCTGAAGCCGGCTTCCTTGAGTTTGATCGCCATGCACAGCCCGGCAAATCCGGAACCGATGATGGCGATGTCGACGGTGTCATGGGCATTCATAGGCTGTCCCTCGTGGGCTGCTGGCGCCTTACGGGTTTCGACATCGGATGTGCTCCTTGTTTTTGTTTTGTCTTTTTAGATAGAACACCATTGCAAAGAAAAATTGAATTATTTATTTTAAAAAAGATTTTAAATAATCTACCTGAAAATATCGTCTAGGCTACGACCCAGTTCCTCAAGTGCGACTTATCCGACGGACGAGAGCTTTACGCACGCAGTTAAGGTCCAGGGGTGGACGATGGCTGAGGCCTTGACCAATACCGGTCGGGCCGCCAGCAACGCAGGGATGCAGAGGACCGAGCTATGGCTGTCGAGTGGGTTGTCGCTGCGGGTGTGTGTGTAGGGCTGAGCGTAGTGTTGTGGGCCTTCAGTGCCCGGATGACACGGCGTATAGAAGCTGCTGTTCCGATCAACGGGCGCTTTCTGGAGATCAATGGCGAGCGCTTTCATTATGTAGACGAGGGCAAGGGGCCGCCGCTGGTGATGATCCACGGGCTGATGGGCAGCAGTCGTAACCTGACCTATGCCTTGTCTGCCCAATTGCGTGAGCACTTTCGGGTGATCACCCTGGATCGTCCGGGTTCGGGTTATTCCACCCGGCATGCCGGCACCGCCGCCGACCTGCCTAGCCAGGCCCGGCAAGTCGCCAGCTTTATCAAGACGCTGGACCTGGATAAGCCGCTGGTGCTGGGACATTCCCTCGGCGGGGCGATTTCCCTGGCGTTGGCACTGGACCATCCCCACGCGGTGTCCGGATTGATCCTGGTGGCGCCGCTCACCCATCCCCAGCGCATGCTGCCTTTGGTGTTTATGTCGTTGGCGATACGCCCCGGATGGTTGCGGCGCTTCATCTCGCACACCCTGACCATGCCCCTTGGGATGTTGACCAAGGAGGCGACCGTCAAAGGCGTGTTCGCCCCCGACCCGGCCCCCGAAGACTTTGCCACCCGCGGTGGCGGGTTGCTGGGCATGCGGCCCGATAACTTCTATGCCGCCTCCACCGAGATCAACCTGGTCAACGATTTCCTGCCGGACATGGTCAAGCGCTACCCGCAGCTGACCTTGCCGATCGGGCTGATCTATGGCGCGCAGGACAAGGTGCTGGACTTCCGCAAACACGGCCAGGCCCTGGCCAGCCGGGTGCCGGGCCTGAAGCTGCAGTTGGTGGAAGGGCGCGGGCACATGTTGCCGATTACCGCCAGCGAGCGTGTCGCAGCGGTGGTCGAACAGGTGGCCAAGCGCGTCCGGCCTCCCGAAAGCGCCACGGTTTTGCATCCGCCGTTTGCGTTGGCGAGCAAATAATTGTGCTACCGAACTCGCGGTTCGACCCCGTCAATGCTTGCCCTAGACACCTGACCAAACGGCTGAAAAACAGACTGCCCGGTCACGTTCAAAAGGGTTCAAAAATTTAGTTGACGACCTAACGATTCCGCGCTATTTATTTAAAAAAATATTTCAATGTCTAATTTGAAATAATTTTTGAAATGCCTAAGAGCGAATAAAATAATGAAAAAAACGCCTTTTATCGCATGGTTGAATTCTCGGAGCAGTCACCGCTCCGTGTACCTGTTCAGTGTTGATTTTTGCTCCCTGCCCACCTGCCTCGTGCGGAGGCTGCCATGAATCAGACCCTGGCTGCCCCGAATGTCTGGACCGACGGCAAGCGCCACCTGTGGTGGCTCGGCATCATGCCCCTGGCAACCCCATTGCTTTCCGGCGCCCTGGCCATCACCACGGGCGTACAACAACTGTGGTGGGTCGGCGTACTGGTGATCTTCGGCCTGATCCCGTTGATCGACGGCCTGCTGGGTGAAGACGTCAGCAACCCGCCGGAATCCGCCGTCAGCAACCTCGAATCCCAAAGCTACTACCGCTGGATCGTCTACACCGGCGTGCTGTTTGTCATCTCCTCGGTGGTGATCACCGGGTGGCTGGCCGCAGGCGGCATCGACTGGATCATCAGCGGCGGCCTGTTGAATGCCACCGCCACCCTGGACCCATCGAGCTGGCTCGCCAAGACCGCCGCCTTCATCACCGCCCGTACCCAGCTGCATGGCGAGATCAACTGGTTCACCTACCTGGGCATGGCGATGTCCACCGGCGCCGCCACCGGTATCGCCATCAACACCGCCCATGAGCTGGGGCACAAGCCGCGCCTGCTGGAAGTCGTCCTGGCCAAGATCACCCTGGCGCCGACCTTCTACGGGCACTTCTACACTGAACACAACCGGGGCCACCACGTACGCGTCGCCACCCCGGAAGACCCGGCCAGCTCGCGGTTGGGGGAGAGCTTCTGGGCCTTTCTGCCACGCTCGGTGTGGTTCAGCGCCCGCTCGGCGTGGAACCTGGAACGTGAACGCCTGCGCAAACTCGGCCTGCCGGCCTGGCACTGGAAGAACGGCGTACTCAGCGCGTGGATGTACAGCGTGGTGTTGTGGGGCGCGATGATTGCATGGCTGGGGGCGGCCGTGATTCCGTTCCTGATCATCCAGGGCATCTACGGTTTCTCGCTGCTGGAAGTGGTGAACTACGTCGAACATTACGGCCTGAAGCGCCAGAAGTTGCCCAACGGTCGTTATGAACGCTGCTCGCCACGCCATTCCTGGAACAGTAATCGGATTGTGACCAATATCTTTCTGTTCCAACTACAGCGTCATTCCGACCATCACGCCAATCCAACCAGAAGTTATCAGTCCCTGCGTCACTTTGATGAATCGCCGCAACTGCCATACGGTTATGCCAGCATGATTGTCTGGGCGTATGTACCGTACTTATGGCGACGACGCATGGACCATCGGGTACTTAATCATTATGCCGGGGATATCACCCTGACCAATCTTCAACCTTCACAGCGTTTGAAGTATCTGGAGAAGTACAGCAACACCGCCAGGCCCTTCTAATGTAAAGCAGTCAGTTGTAAGGCGTACTCGGGATCTGTGTGTCGCGCAGGTTTTTATCGCCCTGAATAACCGGTTTCGAGTACGGATTAGTTGCAAAAAGTTTGTTTGACCCGAACAAAAATAAAATTAAGGGAAGGACGTACACCATGCAAACCCCTGCCAAGTTTACGACGCATATTGTATTGGCCGCCCTGGGCCTGATCGTTTACCACCAGGCCCAGGCTGCCCGTATCGAACCCGCCGGCAGTGCGTTTACTGCCCAGGGGCCCATCAGCTTTTCCAAGGGCGCGCTGATCAGCGCGGATTGCACCATCAAGGTCGCCGGCAAGGTCGCGGCGGATGGCTCGTCGGTGAATGTCGACAAAGTTGAATTCGACGGCGGCCTCAAGTGCAGCCGGGTGGAAGCGATCAACTTGCCGTGGGTATTAGTGGCCAAAGACACCAAGAGCGGCTCGATGTCGAAGATTGCCGTGGATGTGCACGCCTTTGGCCTGGGCGGCAAATGCGGGCCCTCTACCGCCGACGGTACCTGGGATAACGCCACCGGCAAGTTGGAAGCTGTCAATGTGCCGATCGGCGAAGACTGCAAGATCAAGACGGTGTCGATCAAGATGCCGCCAAGTTTCAAAGTTGTTGAGTAACAGTTGGATGTTGTAGCGGTAATTGAATTGAAATTTGGCTGGAAAGGGAAGTTCTGCAGATTCACCGTGACCTCTCGATCATGGCCATTACCCCTGGCGAAATGACTCGCCATAACATGTGAGGAAAAATAATGAAAAGCTTGAAAACCCTCGTGTCTTTGACTGCTTTGACTGTTTGCATGGGTGCTGCTTCGATGGCCAGTGCGGCGTCTTTCAGCCCTATTGGTGCAAGCATCACCGCTAACGGCAGCATTACGGTCAAATCGCCGTCGTCGTTTCAGCAGCCAGTGACTTGCAACATCCTTTTCCAGGGTGTTGTTAACTCCGATGGTACTGCCAATATCAATAGCGCCACCGTATCGGGCTCCAACAGCCTGTGCGCATTGCCCAAGATGACTAACCTGCCATGGAAACTGTCGGCTACCTCCGTTACTGCGGGTACCGTGACCAACGTTGGCTACACCATCGCAGGTGCACCGCCAATCATTCCTGCCACCAACTGCGGCCCGACCACTATTGCCGTGGGCCTGGCGTCAACTGCTAGCCCAGCTTCCAGCACGATCACTGCAACCAACCAGACGCTGACCGGCAGTTGCACCGTGGTGTCGCTGAGCCTCACCGCACCGGGTGCCGTGGTAATTCCTTGATAGGCGTACTCCGTAAAAAGGGTTGATCACCCCGATGGAAGGCAGGCGCCTCGCGAGAGGCGCTTGTTCAGGGATGGATAGCCAACGGATCGGCTGACAACACCGTTCATTGCGCTTGGTGAATACGTCACCAGATAGGTGGAAAAACATGGAAAGCTTGAAAACGTTCGTGGGTGCTACTGCTTTTGCAATGTGCATTTGTACGGCTTCGATGGCCAACGCGGCGTCTTTCATTCCTGCCGACCAATCATTTACCACCGTTAACGGCGCCCTGACGCTGAAGTCGCCGTCTTCGATGAGGGCACCTGTAACGTGTAATATCCAGTTTGTTGGGCGGGTATCCCACGATGGTTCCACTGCAAGTCTGACCAGTGTTTATATCGCCGGCAGCAACGCCCTGTGTGCCATGTATCGTGTCAGTAACTTGCCATGGGTATTGAATCCAACAGCCGGTGCTTTCGGGGCATTATCTAATGTCAGTTTCACTGTGGCGGGCCTTCCGCCAATCACTCCTGTTACTAACTGCGGTCCTGCAACTATTAGCGTTTCTCTCTTCAATAACACCGATGGCTTAAATCTTAATGCAATAAATCAGGTACTTCCCGGTAGCTGTGAAGTTGTGTCGATGCGCTTCGCAATTCCATACCTGATGATTAATCCTTGATAAACGCATTTTGATCGGCTTGCGCCTCAGGCGAGGTGTTTGGCCATGTAACTGATGCCGGCGGAGCCGGTGGATAAAAATAAAAAGTCTGGGGACTAAGACAATGCAAAGCCTTACCACACGTGTTTCTCTAACTGCGCTGCTGCTTGGCCTGGCATTCACATCCTCAATGACCCACGCGGCATCGTTTGCCCAAGCGGGCGCCGCATTTACTGCCACTGGCTCGATATCTACCGCAGTAAAGCTTTTGGTATGGACACCCGTCCCCTGCACTGTCGCGCTGACCGGACAGGTCGCTTCCGACGGTTCGAGTGCGACCATCACCGGTGCCACTTTTACGGGTAACGCACTGTGCGGAGTTTCCGCGCCGCTTAATCTGCCGTGGACGCTCGTACCGACGAATGCCAACACCGCAACACTTTCAGGTTTCGCCGAGAAGTTCTTCTCCGACACTTGCGCGTCTCCAAGTACGTTGACCACGCAATGGAGTGCTGCTGATAACACCTTTAGCCTCCTTAGCCCTCACACCGTAAGCGACAGCTGCCGAATCACGGCATTCAGTTTCAAGCCTTCGCCAGTCCTCACGATTAGCCCTTGAACTTGATCGTCAGATCAAAGGTTGAAATATGCCCCTGAACGGGCAAACGAAGCAGCAAGACGAGCCGGCTCGAGCAGGTTCAGTTTGATAACAATAAGGAGTGCCGCATGAATAATAAAAAACAACAGGTGCAGGCTGTATTGGGGCTCGCATTACTGGGGGGGCTGATGATTACCGCTCCGGCGCAGGCAGGTGGTTTTGCTACCCCGACCTATGGCGCGCAGGGCTGGGGCCGTGCCTTTGGTGGTGGTTCGCTGTTCAAGGATGACCCTTCAGCTGCGTATAACAACCCGGCTGCCATGGCATTTATTGATCACACCATCGTGCAGCAAACCGTCGACTACGCCCGCGTCAATATCAAGTACAAGGGCAATGCTTACGACTACAAGGGAGATCCGAGCAGTTCCAGCGTCATTGATCCCTTGACAGGTATACCTACCTCAACCCCGCGCACAGGCAACGGCGGTGAAGCAGGCTTCACCGCTTGGCTGCCTACCGGCTTCGCAGTGATTCCGCTCAATGACCGTTTTGCGCTCGGCTTGAGCGCTGTTGTCCCTCAAGGCATGAAAAGTACCTGGGACCCGGACTGGAAGGGTCGCGACTTCGCCGTCGACACCAAGATCGAAACGGTGGGTGTGACGGGCTCTCTGTCGTTCAAGGTCAACGACCAGTTCTCCATTGGTGGTGGCGCCATCGTGCAGCACAGTAGTGGCTTCGTCAGCCAGAACGTCGACCTGCTGGCAGCGGCGGCCTTGTCGCCAGGATTGGGCGGTGCACCCTTTCCTTCGGGGGTTGGGCACGCCTTGATGCGGGTCAAGGTAGATAACACCTCTGTCGGCTGGTTCGCCGGCGTGGTTTGGAAGCCAACGCTGCAGGATACTGTTGGCCTGAACTACCACGCCAAGATCAAGAACAAGCTGGAGGGCAACTACAATATCTATGCCGATGACGGCTCCAGAAGCCTGATGACCGATATCAACCCTGCTTTCGGCAAAACCCTGGTAGAGCAGGCGTACCCGGGCCTGCATCTGTACCCTGATGGCGCCAACGCCTCAACCCAGCTGGATATCCCGGCCAATGCCGCGATTGATTGGGTGCACGTGTTCAACGACCGCTTCACCCTGGGTGTCAGCGCCATGTGGACGCAATGGTCTTCGTTCAAGGACCTGACCCTGAAGTCCGACGGCAGCACCATTGTGTCGATTCCTTACAAGTACCGTGACGTCTGGATGCTGTCGGTGGGCGGTGACTACAAGCTCACCGACGACTGGACCGTGCGTGCCGGTGTCGCCAATGACCAGACTCCAACCCGTAACTCCACACGTGACCCACGTATTCCTGACGGTGACCGCTGGTTTGCTTCCCTGGGCCTGAGCTACGCCGTAAGAGCTATTCCGGGGCTGACCCTGGACGGTGCGTACTCCCGGCAGTTTGTGGAAGAGGTCAAATTGAAGACGCAGAACGTCGATCGTCTCGGCGGCGCACGCCTGGATGGCAAGGTCGACAGCAAAGGGGAGGTGGTCAGCCTATCAGCGACTTACGCGTTCTGATCGCGTGTAGTGAAGTGTATTGACTAGCCGATAAAGGAGGGCGGCAAGCGCATCTTGCTGCTCTTCCGGCATTTCTCCCGTTTTCCCTTTGATCCATCAGGCTGACTTCCTCAGCCCTTGATTTTTTCGTCCAAGCATTAAATAAAAATTTCAAAACAAAATTTGAATTTATCTTTTCAAGTTTGTAGTGTGGCTTTACGTCACAGGTCATTCCGATCTGCTTGGGCGTTGGCCGTACCCTGAATTGAGTAGAGGTATCCCCATGGTTATCTGGTTATTGGCGGGACTCGCAGCAGCGATTGCCCTGGCGTATCGACAAGCCGCCGCCACCCTCTGGCTGGGTGCCGGCCTGGTCTGGCTGGCGGTCGGTTACCTGTTCAACGTGGTCGCCGGTTTCGGCGCCAGTGTGGTGGCGGTGCTGGTGCTGTTGCCCACGCTGCTGCTGACGATCAAACCCCTGCGCCGCGCCCTGTTGACCAGCAAGGCCCTGGGCCTTTTCCGCAGCATCATGCCGGCGATGTCCGACACCGAGCGCGCCGCGATCGAATCCGGCACCGTGTGGTGGGACGCCGAGCTGTTCAGCGGCAAACCCCGCTGGGAACGCCTGCTGCAAGCGGCACCGGCGAGCCTCAGCGCTGAAGAACAGGCGTTCCTCGACAATGAAGTCGAGACCTTGTGCGACATGTCCAACGACTGGGAAACCACCCAGATCTGGCAAGACATGTCCCCCGAAGGCTGGCAGTACACCAAGGACGCCGGTTTCCTCGGCATGATCATTCCCAAGGAATACGGCGGCAAAGGCTTCTCCCACTATGCCCATTCCCAGGTGGTGATGAAGCTGTCTACCCGTTGCTCGGCGGCGGCGATTTCGGTGATGGTCCCCAACTCCCTCGGCCCGGCCGAACTGTTGCTGCACTACGGCACCGACGCCCAGCGCAACTACTACCTGCCACGCCTGGCCCGTGGCGAAGACATCCCGTGCTTCGCCCTGACCAGCCCGTATGCCGGCTCCGACGCGGGGGCAATTCCGGACCTGGGCATCGTCTGCAAAGGCCAGCATGAAGGCGAGGAAGTGCTGGGTTTTCGCGTGACCTGGGACAAGCGCTACATCACCCTCGGCCCGATTGCCACGGTGCTCGGCCTGGCCTTCCGCGCCGAAGACCCGGACGGTTTGCTCGGCCAGCCTGGCTCCCTGGGCATCACCTGTGCGTTGATCCCCACGTCCCATCCGGGCGTAAACAGCGGCCGGCGTCACTGGCCACTCAACGCCGTGTTCCAGAACGGCCCGACCACCGGCAAGGACGTGTTTATCCCGCTGGAATGGGTGATTGGTGGCCGCAAGCAAGTCGGCAACGGCTGGCGCATGCTGATGGAATGCCTGGCAGCCGGCCGGGCGATTTCCCTGCCATCGGCCAACGTCGGCCTGGGCAAGGTGGCCGTGCGCGGCACTACGGCGTATGCGGCAATGCGCAAGCAGTTCGGCCTGCCGATCGGCAAGTTCGAAGGCGTGCAGGCGCCCCTGGCGCGCATGGCCGGGCATCTGTATGCCTGCGACGCAGTGCGCAAGGTCTCGGTGGCTTCACTGGATGCCGGTGAAAAACCGTCGGTGATTTCGGCCATTGCCAAATATCACGTCACCGAGCGGGCACGCATCATCGTCAACGACGGTATGGACATTGTGGCCGGCAAGGGCATCTGCATGGGGCCCAACAATTTCCTCGCCCGGGCCTACCAGCAAAGCCCCATCGCGATCACGGTGGAGGGTGCGAACATCATGACCCGCTGCCTGATCATCTACGGCCAGGGCCTGATCCGTTGCCATCCCTATGTGTTCCGCGAGATGGAAGCGGCGCGCAACACGGACCGGCGCAAGGCCCTGGTGGACTTCGACAGCGCGATGTTCGGTCACCTGAGCTTTGTGCTGGCCAATACCGTACGTGCAGCGGTGCATTCGCTGACGGGCGGACGGCTGATTTCCGTGCCGGGCAAGACCGACCCGGCGCTGGCGTCCTACTACCGCCAGGCCAATCGGCTGTCGGTGGTGCTGGCCCTGATCTCGGACATTTCCATGGGCGTGCTGGGCGGTGCCCTCAAGCGCAAGGAAAGTATCACCGGGCGGTTGGGGGACATTCTGTCCCAGCTGTACATCCTGTCCTGCGTGCTCAAGCGTTTTGAGGATGATGGCCGGCCCCAGGCCGATTTGCCGCTGGTGCACTGGGCGGCGCAGGACGCGTTGTTGCGCGCTCATGAAGCCCTGGCTGAAGTGCTCGATAACTACCCGTCGAAAGCCGCCTCGGCCGTGGTGCGTGGCCTGACGTTCCCGTTCGGTATCCCGCAGCGCAAACCATCGGATCGCCTGCTGGCCCAAGTGGCGGAGCTGGTGCAGATCCCGGGCGAGACTCGCGACCGCTTGCTGGGCAACTCCTATATCCCGCGGCCGGAAATCGACAAGCTCGCCTATGGTGAATTGGCTTTGCGCCTGCTGCCGCAAGTGGAGCTGATCGAGGCGCGGCTCAAGGGCGCGATCAAGCAAGGCTTGATCGAACCAATGCCGATTTCCGGCGCGGCGTTTACTCCGTGGCGGGTCAAGGCGCGGGCGCTGGACCTGATCAGCGAGGACGACGACAGCTTGCTGGCGCGCTACGTGGAATACGGCGATCACGCGATTCAGGTGGACGACTTCCCGCAGGACTTCGGCTTACTGGAGGCCCTGCAACAGCGCCAGCAGGCGCTGGAGCAGGCCGCCAAACCGAGCGCAAGACGCCGCGCCAGCCAAGGCGAAAACGCGCCGGTCAACTGACTGGAACTGGAGGAACACGGTCAATGTGGGAGCAGGCAAGCCAGCTCCCACAGGGGGTCGGGTTTCCATGGCAACACCGTGTTGTGAGTGAGTTTACCCATGAGTGACAGCTACCTTTCTTTCGTCAATTCCCCCTGGGGAGCCTGGCTGGCCCGCACTGCCGGGTTGCCCCAACCCCTGGCACTGCAACGCCACCGCAGCGGCCAACAAGGCCTGGCCAACCCGGTAATCGTCGCCGGGGCAGGGCGCCTGGGGGCGGAAATCCAGCGCATCTTCACCGCCACCGATACAGTGACCGCCACCGCTGCGACCCTCAAGGCGCCTTCCACGGTCAAGGTCCAGGGCGCGGTGTTCGACGCCAGCGACGTCGCCGACCTCAAGCAACTGGACGAGCTCTACGAGTTCTTCCACATCAATGCCAAGCGTCTGGGGCAACACGCCCGGGTGGTGGTGCTCGGCACCGCGCCGGAGTTGTGCAAGGACCTGCCCCAGGCCATCGCCCAGCGCGCCCTTGAAGGTTTGGTGCGCTCACTGGCCAAGGAACTGCGCCGGGCGATCACGGTGCAGTTGATCTACGTCGCACCGGGTGCCGAAGACGCGCTGGAGAGCAGTCTGCGGTTCTTCCTGTCGCGGCGCTCGGCCTATGTCTCGGGGCAGGTAGTGCGCCTGGAAAACCCGGTGGACACCCAAGCGGAGATCAACTGGGACAACCCCCTCAGCGGTCGCCGCGCCCTGGTCACCGGCGCTTCCCGTGGCATCGGGCTGGCGATCGCTCAGGTGCTGGCCCGCGACGGTGCGCAAGTGGTCTGCGTGGATGTGCCCCAGGCCCAGGACTCGTTGCAACAAGCCGCCAGCAGTGTCGGCGGCACTGCACTGGCCCTGGACATCACCGCCACTGATGCCGCGCAACAGTTGCAAGCCCATATCAGTCAACACGGTGCCTTCGATGTGGTGGTGCACAACGCCGGGATCACCCGCGACAAAACCATCGCCAAGATGACCGAAGCCGCATGGCGCAGCGTACTGGCGGTGAATCTCGAAGCGCCGTTGCACCTGAGCACCGCGTTGCTGGAAAACCAGGGCCTGAAGCCGGGTGGGCGGATTGTGTGTGTCTCGTCGATTTCCGGCATCGCCGGCAACCTCGGCCAAAGCAATTACGCCACCTCCAAGGCCGGGGTAATCGGCCTGGTACAAGGCCTGGCACCGCAGGCGGCGGCGCAGCAGGTGACGGTGAATGCGGTGGCACCGGGCTTTATCGAAACCCAGATGACCGCAAAGATCCCTCTGATGATTCGCGAAGCGGGGCGGCGGATGAATTCCATGTCCCAGGGCGGGCAGCCCGTGGACGTGGCGGAAACCATCGCCTGGCTGGCGCATCCGGCTTCGGGCGGGGTCAATGGCCAGGTGGTGCGGGTCTGCGGCCAAAGCCTGTTGGGAGCCTGACACATGGACTATGTGACGCAGATTATTGATCCGCCGCTCTCACGTAGGCGGCTGTTGCTGGATGGCGTGTTGGGCCTGCGCAAACCCAAGCCAGAAGGCGCACCCACGTTGCCCAAAGAACGTCTGGTGCGTTTGGCCGTGGAGCTGTCTGCCCAAGGTATCGCCGCCTACGGCCGGGCCTGTGGTTTTCGCCGTGAGCAAGGCGTGCCACTGTCTTATCCTCATGTGCTGGCGTTCCCCTTGCACCTGATGTTGCTGACGCGCCCGAGTTTCCCGTACCCGGCCAGCGGCATGGTGCATTTGGCCAATCGCATCCGTCAGCATCGACGCCTGGAGGAGGGCCAGGCCCTGCGCCTGGAGGTGTATTGCGAGCGCTGGGTGGCCCATCCCAAGGGCCAGGCCCTGAGCATCGCCACCCGGGCCTACAGCGCCGGCACCCTGGTGTGGGAGAGCGACAGCCTGTACCTGCGCCGTGACGTAAACGCCCCGGTCGGCGAGCCCTGGAGCGACGTGCTGCCGTTGCAGGAAGACGGCTTGCTGCGTACCCAACGCTGGGTGCTGCCGGCGGATCTGGGGCGGCGTTTCGCCAAGGTCTCGGGGGATTTCAACCCGATTCATACCTCGATGATTGGCGCCAGACTGTTCGGTTTTCGCCGGGCCATCGCCCACGGCATGTGGACCCTGGGCCGCGCCCTGGCGGCCCAGCAACCGCCCGGCGGACTGGACCAGGCCGAAGCCCATTGCGACTTCAAGCTGCCGATCTTCCTGCCCGGCCAGGTCGCCCTGTGGAACGCCCCGCCAACCGGCCCGCGCCGTGAGTTTGAAGTGCGCAATGTCACCGGTGACAAACCCCATATGCGTGGGCTGTTTATCTGGAAAGAGAGCCATTGATGAGTGACTACAGTTTTAGCCCGGCACCGACCCGCCGCGTGGCGATTATCGGCGGCAACCGCATTCCGTTCGCCCGCTCCAACACCGTGTACGCCCATGACAGTAATCAGGATTTGATGGTCGCTGCCTTGCAAGGTTTAGTGGACCGCTACAATCTCCACGGCCTGCGCCTGGGGGAGTTTGCCGCCGGTGCGGTGATCAAGCATTCCCGGGATTTCAACCTGGCCCGGGAAAGCCTGCTGTCCACCACGCTGTCGCCCGAAACCCCGGCCTACGACCTGCAACAAGCCTGCGGCACCGGCCTTGAAGCGGCGCTGCTGGTGGCGAATAAAATCGCCCTCGGGCAAATTGAAGTGGGCATTGCCGGTGGCGCCGACACCACGTCCGACGCGCCCATTGGCATTAACGAATCCCTGCGTCGAACCTTGCTGTCAGCCAACCGCGCCAAGGGCACCGGCGCAAAGTTAAAAGCCTTGATGGGCGTGCGCCCGTCGATGTTTTTCAAGCCGCTGCTGCCGCGCAATGGTGAGCCGCGCACCGGCTTGTCCATGGGCGAACACTGCGAAGAAATGGCCAAGCGTTGGCAGATCAAGCGCCTGGCCCAGGACGAACTCACCCTCACCAGCCACCAGCGGCTGGACGCGGCGTACAAGCGGGGATTCTTCGACGATTTGATCAGCCCGTATCGTGGCCTGGCCCGCGACAACAACCTGCGGCCCGACGCCAGTCTGGAGAAACTCGCCGGCCTGTCGCCGGCCTACGATCGCCAGAACGGCACGCTCACCGCCGGCAATTCCACGCCCCTGACCGATGGCGCTTCAGTGGTGCTGCTGGCCAGCGAAGCGTGGGCCGCCGAACGTGGCCTGCCCGTATTGGCCTATTTAAGAACCGGCGAAACCGCGGCGGTGAATTTCGTCGACGGCACCGAAGGCCTGCTGATGGCCCCGGCCTACGCCGTGCCGCGCATGCTCCAGCGCGAAGGCCTGACGTTCGCCGACTTCGATCTGTTCGAAATCCACGAAGCCTTCGCCGCCCAGGTGCTGTGCACCCTCAAGGCCTGGGAAGACCCGGATTACTGCCGCGACCGCCTGGGCCTCGATGCGCCGCTGGGCAGCATCGACCGCGCCAAAATGAACGTCAACGGTGGTTCCCTCGGCTGCGGTCACCCGTTCGCGGCCACCGGTGGCCGGCAACTGGCGGCGCTGGCCAAGGCCATCCACCAGCGGGGCGGCGGGCGTGGCTTGATTTCGATTTGCGCGGCCGGTGGGCTGGGCATTACCGCTATCGTCGAAAAGTAGTTCCCGCCATAAAAACAACAAGGAGACTGCCATGAACGCTGTAAGCCTGGAACAGACCGAACGCCTCTGGTTGAACGCTTACCTGCCCGGTGTGCCGGCCGACATCGACGCCGGCATCGAGGATTACCCGTCGTTGCGCGAGGTGTTCCTGGAGCACCTGCACAAGTTCCGCGACCGCGTGGCCTACGTCAGCATCGGCACCGAAATGACCTACGCCGACTGGGAGATCCAGGGCATTGCCTTTGCCGCCTGGCTGCAGGCCCAGGGCGTGAAGAAGGGCGACCGGGTGGCGTTGATGATGCCCAACTGCTTGCAGTACCCGATCTGCCTGCTGGGCACGATCCTGGCGGGCGCGGTGGTGGTCAACGTCAACCCGTTGTACACCGCCCGGGAGCTGCAGCATTTGCTCAAGGACAGCGGAGCGGAGACCCTTGTGATCTTCGAAAACTTCGCCCACACCCTGGAGAAGGTGGTTGCCGCCAGTACCGTCAAACGCGTGGTGATTGCGGCCATCGGCGACTTGCTTGGTATGTTCAAGGGGGCGGCGATGAACTTCATCCTGCGCAGCGTGCAGAAGCAGGTGCCGCGTTTCAATTTGCCGGGGGCCGTGCGTTTCAACCAGGTGTTGAAACAGGGACGTGGGCAAACCCATCTGGCCGTGCCGATGAACCGCGAAGACCTGGCCTTCCTGCAATACACCGGCGGCACCACCGGCGATGCCAAAGGCGTGATGCTCAGCCATCGCAACATCATCGCCAACCTGTTGCAGGCCAAGGCGTGGGTCGGTGATCAACTGGATCAGAACCAGCAGGAAACCAACGTCACCTTGCTGCCGCTGTACCACATCTTTTCCCTCACGGTGAACTGCCTGATGTTCATGTGCCTGGGCGGGCGCAACATCCTGATCGCCAACCCGCGGGACGTGAAACGGGTGCAGATGATCCTGCGCAAGGAGCGTTTCAACGGGATTGCCGGGGTGAATACGCTGTTCAACGGTTTGCTGGAAAACAAGGAATTCTGCGCCCGGGATTTCTCCGACCTGCGCATGGTGATCGCCGGCGGCATGGCCACCCACACCGCCGTGGCCAAGCGCTGGAAGGAGGTCACCGGCTTGCCGATCATTGAAGGCTACGGCCTCACCGAGTGCTCGCCGGTAGTCAGCATCAGCCCCATCGACGTCTCACGCATGCGCGAAATGGAATTCACCGGCAGCATCGGCGTGCCGCTGCCGTCGACCTGGGTGCGGTTTATCCGCGAGGACGGAGAGCTGGCGGAACTGGGCGAGCAGGGCGAACTGCAAGTGCGCGGGCCGCAGGTGATGCAGGGTTACTGGAAACGCCCGGCGGAAACGGCCGAGGTGCTGGATGCCGAAGGCTGGCTGTCGACCGGGGATATCGGGGTGATGAATGAGCAGGGCTTCATTCGCCTGGTGGACCGCAAGAAGGACATGATCCTGGTGTCGGGGTTCAACGTGTATCCCAACGAGATCGAAGACGTGGTGGCGCTGCACCCCGGCGTGGCGGAAGTGGCGGCGATTGGGGTGGAGGATGGCGTGACCGGCGAGCGGGTGAAAATCATCGTGGTGCGCAAGGACCCGGGTCTGACCCAGGAGCAGATTCTGGCGCATTGCCGGGAATACCTGACGGGGTACAAAGTGCCGCGGTTTGTGGAGTTTCGTACCGAGGAGTTGCCCAAGACGACGGTGGGCAAGGTGTTGCGCCGCGCCCTGCGCTAATCCCGAGTGAACGCGGTCAAAAATGTGGGAGCTGGCAAGCCAGCTCCCACATATGATCCAGGATGGCTGAAAGCTCGCCGTCAGTCGTCGAAACCCACCTGTTCATGAATCTCATCGACCTTCAACTCCAGCCGATACGCCACGGCAATAAACAACGCCTGGCACAGGCACAGCGTCGCACTCAGTGACCTGAACGCAAACGACGAGCCTTCATTCACCAGCAACACCGTGCTCGCCCGCTTGGCCAGGGGCGACAGGTTGCTGTCGGTAATGATCAGCGTCTTGGCCTGATGATGCTGGGCAATCCGCAGGCAGTGCTGGGTTTCCTTGCCGTACGGCGTGAAGCTGATGGCGATCACCAAATCATTCGCCCGCACACTGCGCATCTGCTCGCGATAACTGCCGCCCAACCCCGAGACCAAGTGAATGCGCTTGTTGGTGTGCTGCAGGTTGTACACCAGGTAATCCGCCACGGCGAACGAGCGGCGCACGCCGACCACATAGATGTTGTCGGCATTCACCACCAGGTCCACGGCCTTGTCGAAGGCCACGTCGTCCAGCTCCAGGCCCAGGCGCTCGATGCCGGACAGCGTGGCATTCACGCACTCACGCGCCAGGTCGCCGCCGCTGGCTTTCTGCGACTTGTTGGCGATCATGCTGCGGATGCGCTGCTGGTAGTTCTGCACCGGCGTGGTCTTGTGGGTGTAGGCCTCGCGGAACAACGCCTGCATCTCACTGAAACCACTGAAACCGAAACGCTGGGAAAACCGCACGATGGCCGACGGGTGCACTTCGCATTCACGGGCGATGTCGCTGATGCGGTCGACCATGATCCGGTCGCTCTGCTGGCTCATGTAGCTGGCGATGCGCTTGAGCTGGCGCGGCAGGCTCTCGTATTCATCGGTGATCAGCTGCAACAGCCGCTCGGCGTTGATCGGCGGGCTGGCGAGTGCGTCTTCCGGGGCGCTCTGGGACATAGGGAATCCTTCTGGCTTGTTCTTATAGGGCGCGGTGAGCCGCCCCTGACAATAAATCGATGTGCGCAAGTCTACAGGGTAGGCGCAAAAAATACCTCGGCATCCCGCCACCCGGTGCGGCTGAAACGATGCACCGTGGCTGGAACACACCGATGATGGCGTATTGGAAAATATATTCCACAAAAAATATTTATAGAATAAATATTGATTGGCGTCCCCAGACGTTCTAGTCTGCTTGCACCAAGAGCGTATGCCGCCACCACGACGGCAGACGCAGGCTGATAAAAATAACAGGAGCCAGCATGGGCCAGACTCGTTTTGCCAGTGGGCGTCAATTGGATCTGATTTGCCTGGGACGCCTGGGCGTCGACCTTTACGCACAACAAGTGGGTGCACGGCTGGAGGATGTCTCAAGCTTCGCCAAGTACCTCGGCGGTTCTTCCGCCAACATCGCGTTCGGCACCGCGCGGCTGGGGCTCAAGTCGGCGATGTTGAGCCGGGTGGGTGACGACCATATGGGGCGTTTCCTGCTGGAGTCCCTGGCTCGCGAAGGCTGTGACGTCAGCGGCATCAAGGTCGACCCGGAACGCCTCACCGCCATGGTGCTGCTGGGCCTCAAGGACCGTGAAACCTTCCCGCTGGTGTTCTACCGCGAGAATTGCGCCGACATGGCCCTGCGCGCCGAAGACATCAGCGAAGCGTTCATTGCTTCCAGCAAGGCGCTGCTGATCACCGGCACTCACTTCTCCACCGACGGCGTGTACAAGGCCAGCATCCAGGCGCTGGACTATGCCGAGAAGCACAACGTCAAGCGCGTGCTCGACATCGACTACCGCCCGGTGCTCTGGGGCCTGGCCGGCAAGGCCGACGGTGAAACCCGGTTTGTGGCCGACCAGAATGTCAGCCAGCACGTGCAAAAAATCCTCCCGCGGTTTGACTTGATCGTCGGCACCGAAGAAGAATTCCTGATTGCCGGCGGCAGCGAAGACTTGCTGACGGCTTTGCGTACCGTGCGCGGCCTGACCTCGGCCACCCTGGTGGTCAAGCTCGGCCCGCAAGGCTGCACGGTAATCCACGGCGACATCCCGGCCCGCCTCGAGGACGGCGCGATCTACCCTGGTGTACGGGTGGAAGTGCTCAACGTCTTGGGCGCCGGTGACGCGTTCATGTCCGGCTTCCTCAGCGGCTGGCTTGAAGACGCCAGCGACGAGCGCTGCTGCCAGTTGGCCAATGCCTGCGGCGGCCTGGTGGTGTCCCGCCATGCCTGCGCCCCGGCCATGCCGACCCGTGCCGAACTCGATTACCTGTTCAACAGCCCGGTGCCGATTACCCGCCCGGACCAGGACGCGGTGCTACAACGCCTGCACCAGGTCAGCGTGCCGCGCAAAGTCTGGAAGCAGCTCTTTGTGTTTGCCTTCGACCATCGCTGGCAGTTAGTGGAGCTGGCACAAAAGGGCGGCCAGGACCCGGCGCGCATCAGCGCCCTCAAGCAGCTGTTTATCCAGGCTGTGGAACGGGTTGAAAGCAAGCTGGCGGAGCAGGGCGTCGAGGCCGATGTGGGGATTCTGGCCGACCAGCGCTTCGGCCAGGATGCACTGAACGCCGCCAGCGGTCGCGGCTGGTGGATCGCCCGCCCCGTGGAAGTCCAGAACTCCCGGCCATTGGTCTTTGAGCACGGTCGCTCGGTGGGCAGCAACCTGATTGCCTGGCCTCAGGAACAGATCATCAAGTGCCTGGTGCAATTTCACCCCGACGACGAACCGCTGCTGCGCCTGGAACAGGAAGCGCAACTCAAGAGCCTGTACCAGGCGTCCCTGGTCAGCGGCCATGAGCTGTTGCTGGAAGTGGTGCCGCCCAAGGATCACCCGTCCACCTATCCCGATGTGCTCTATCGCAGCCTCAAACGCCTGTACAACCTGGGTATCTACCCGGCGTGGTGGAAGATTGAAGCGCAGTCGGCCGAAGACTGGAAAAAGCTCGACGAACTGATTCAGGAGCGTGATCCCTATTGCCGTGGCGTGGTGCTGCTGGGGCTGAACGCCTCGGCCGAATGCCTGGCCGATGGCTTCCGGCAAGCCAGCCAGAGCCAGACCTGCCGTGGTTTCGCCGTGGGCCGCACGATCTTCCAGAAGCCAAGCCGTGCCTGGCTGGCCGGGGAGATTGACGATGAGGGGTTGATTCAACAAGCCCAGGGCATCTTTGAACAACTGATCAATGCCTGGCGCAGCGCCCGAAGTTAAACCCCGGTCGTTGAATTGGAATGCAATGAAATGTGGGAGCTGGCTTGCCTGCGATGGCATCACCTCGGTACACCTGTTAGACCGAGTCGCCCGCATCGCAGGCAAGCCAGCTCCCACATAAAGCAGATCTCAGGCAACTCTGAAAAAACAATAATAGGTGCAGCCATGCCCGCTATCCGAATTGGCATCAACCCGATCTCCTGGAGCAACGACGACCTGCCGGCCCTGGGCGGCGAAACGCCGTTGAGCACAGCCCTCAGTGAAGGCAAGGACATCGGCTACGAAGGCTTCGAACTCAACGGCAAGTTCCCCAAGGACGCCAAAGGCGTAGGCGATGTACTGCGCCCGTATGACCTGGCACTGGTCTCCGGCTGGTACTCCAGCCGCCTGGCCCGGCGCTCGGTGGCGGAAGAGATCGAGGCCATCGCCGGTCACCTCGAACTGCTGCGCGAGAACGGCGCCAGCGTGCTGGTGTACGGCGAAGTCGCCGACTCGATCCAGGGTTCGCCGGTGCGCCTGATGGAACGCCCGCGTTTCCACAGCGAACAGGCCTGGCAGGCATACGCCGACAAACTCACCGAACTGGCACGCTTCACCCTGTCCCAGGGCGTGCGCCTGGCGTACCACCACCATATGGGTGCCTACGTCGAATCCCCGGAAGACATTGACCAACTGATGCGCCGCACCGGCCCGGAAGTCGGCCTGCTGTTCGATTCGGGCCACTGCTACATGGGCGGCGGCGAACCTATCGAGGTGCTGCGCAAACACATCGACCGCATCTGCCACGTGCACTTCAAGGACGTGCGCAAACCGGTGGTGCAACTGGCGCGCAACCAGATGTGGAGCTTCCCGGACTGCATCGTCAACGGCACCTTCACTGTGCCCGGCGACGGTGATATCGACTTCGCCGCGCTGCTGGACGTGCTGCTGGCCGCCGACTACCACGGCTGGCTGGTGGTGGAAGCCGAGCAGGATCCGGCGGTGGCGCCCAGCTACATCTACGCGAAGAAGGGTTACGACACCCTGCGCGCACTGTTGAGCGAGAGGACTGGACAATGAGCCTGTTGGTCAAAAGCAGCAAACGCGGGCAGACCATGGTCGCGCTGGAAGAAGGGCGCCTGGAATACGTGGGCTTCGCCGCCTACCGCCTGAGCCTGGGTGAAAGCTTGCCGGTCACCGCCGGTGATAAAGAACTGTGCCTGGTGCTGCTCAGCGGCCGGGTGACCATTCAGGGCGAAGGCTTCAACTGGGAAAACCTCGGCGATCGCCACTCGGTGTTCGAAGACAAATCCCCCTTTGCTGCCTACCTGCCACCGGGCACCGACGCCCAGGTCACCGCGCTGAGCGACGTGCAAATCGCGGTCTGCGCGGCTCCCGGCTCGACTGACGCAGGCCTTGCGCCTCGATTGATCCGCCCCGAGCAATGCAAACGCAGCGTACGCGGCAAGGGCGCCAACACCCGCTACGTGTGCGACATCCTGCCCGACAGCGAGCCCGCCCATTCGCTGCTGGTGGTGGAGGTGCGCACGCCGTCCGGTCACTCGTCGAGCTACCCGCCCCACAAGCACGACACTGACGATTTGCCGCACCAGAGCTTTCTTGAAGAAACCTATTACCACCAGATCAACCCGCCCCAGGGCTTTGTGTTCCAGCGCGTCTACACCGACGACCGCAGCATCGACCAGGCCATGGCCGTGGAAAACAGCGACCTGGTGGTGGTGCCCAAGGGGTATCACCCGGTCAGCGTGCCGTATGGCTACGAGTCCTACTACCTGAACGTGATGGCCGGCCCCAAGCGCGCCTGGCATTTCCATAACGACCCGCAGCACAGCTGGCTGCTGGATCTTTAAGCACTTTCGACGGAGAACAAGAACAATGAGCAACGCCCCGGTAATCGGCCATTACATCAACGGCCAGGTGCAGGACAGCGACAGTGAGCGTTTCAGCCCTGTGTTCAACCCGGCCACCGGCGAAGTCCAGGCCCGCGTCGGGCTGGCCAGCCAGAAGACCGTCGATGAAGCCGTGGCCTCGGCACTGAACGCCTTCCCGGCGTGGTCCGAACAATCGTCCCTGCGCCGTTCGCGGGTGCTGTTCAAATTCAAGGAATTGCTCGACCAGCACCACGATGAACTGGCCGAAATCATCAGCCGCGAGCACGGCAAGGTGTTCTCCGACGCCAAGGGCGAAGTCACCCGCGGCATCGAGATCGTCGAGTACGCCTGTGGCGCGCCCAACCTGCTGAAAACCGATTTCAGCGACAACATCGGCGGCGGCATCGACAACTGGAACCTGCGCCAGCCCCTGGGCGTGTGCGCCGGCATCACCCCGTTCAACTTTCCGGTGATGGTGCCGCTGTGGATGATCCCGCTGGCCCTGGCCACCGGTAACTGCTTCATCCTCAAACCGTCCGAGCGTGACCCGTCCGCCAGTTTGCTGATGGCCCGCCTGCTGACCGAAGCCGGGCTGCCCGACGGTGTGTTCAACGTGGTGCAGGGCGACAAGAGCGCGGTGGACGGCCTGTTGCAGCACCCGGACATCGAAGCGATTTCATTTGTCGGTTCCACGCCGATTGCCGAGTACATCCACCAGCAGGCCACCCAGCGCGGCAAGCGTGTGCAGGCGTTGGGCGGGGCGAAGAACCATATGATCGTAATGCCCGATGCCGACCTCGACCAGGCGGCCGACGCCTTGATCGGTGCGGCCTACGGCTCTGCCGGTGAGCGTTGCATGGCGATCTCGATTGCGGTGGTTGTCGGTGATGTCGGCGACAAGCTGATCGAAAAACTGCTGCCGCGCATTGACCAGTTGAAGGTCGGCAACGGCATGCAGAAAGACAGCGAGATGGGCCCGTTGGTCACCGCCGAACACAAGGCCAAGGTCGAGGGCTTTATCGACCAGGGCGTGGCCCAGGGCGCGAAGCTGATCGTCGATGGCCGTGGCTTCAAGGTGCCGGGGGCGGAGGGTGGTTTCTTCGTCGGTGCGACCCTGTTCGATAACGTCACGACCGAGATGAGCATCTACCAGCAAGAGATCTTCGGGCCGGTGCTGGGCATCGTGCGGGTGGCGGATTTTGCCAGTGCGGTGGCCTTGATCAATGCCCACGAGTTCGGCAACGGCGTGTCGTGCTTTACCAGCGACGGCGGCATTGCCCGCGCGTTTGCCCGCACCATCAAGGTCGGCATGGTCGGCATCAACGTGCCGATTCCGGTGCCCATGGCCTGGCATTCGTTTGGTGGCTGGAAGCGCTCGCTGTTCGGCGACCACCATGCCTACGGCGAAGAAGGCATTCGTTTCTACAGCCGCTACAAAAGCGTCATGCAACGCTGGCCCGACAGCATTGCCAAGGGCCCTGAATTCAGCATGCCAACCGCCAAGTAATTTTTTCGAGTGTGGAGCACAACAATAATGAAGTCGCCTCTACGTTTTGCCCTCAACCGCATGGTCGCCCCCAGCCTTTCCCTGCCGGATTTCATCCAGCTGGCGGTGACTCTCAAATGCGATGCCATCGAGATCCGCAACGACCTCAAGGGCATCGAGATTGAAGACGGCACCCCCGCCAGCCGCGTGCGCGAATTGTGCGCGGTGCACGGCATCACCGTGCTGTCGATCAACGCGCTGTACCCGTTCGACGTGTGGAATGACGAGCGCCGTGCCCAGGCGATCAAGCTGGCCGCCTATGCCCGCGAAAGCGGCGCGCAGGCGTTGGTCATGTGCCCGTTGAACGACCGCGCCGACCCGCGCAACGAAGCCCAGCGTGCCGCCGGTTTGCGCACGGCCTTGAGCGAGCTGGCGCCGATCCTGCGGGAGTACGGGATTCTCGGGTTTGTCGAGCCCCTGGGCTTTGAAGAATGCTCCCTGCGCCGCAAACGCGTGGCGGTGGACGCGATCAAGGCCATCGGCGGGCTGGATGTGTTCCGCGTGGTGCACGACACCTTCCACCACCACCTGGCCAGCGAACATGAGTTCTTCCCCGATCTGACCGGGTTGGTGCACATCTCCGGTGTGGAAGATGCCGAGGCGCCGCTGAACTCGATCCGCGACGGCCACCGCGTGCTGGTGGGCGAGGCGGACATCCTCGGCAACGCCGCGCAGATCGACACCTTGCTCAGCACCGGCTACAGCGGCTACCTGTCGTTCGAGCCGTTCGCCGAAAGCGTGCACGGCCTGGCCGACATCAAGCAGGCGCTGGGGGCGAGCATCGCCCACCTGCAAAAACGATAAGGGGCACCCCATGACCACAACCCGATTGACCATGGCCCAGGCCCTGGTGAAGTTTCTGGATAACCAGTACATCGAAGTCGACGGTGTGCAGAGCAAGTTTGTCGCGGGCATCTTCACGATTTTCGGCCACGGCAATGTGCTGGGCCTGGGGCAGGCCCTGGAGCAGGACAGCGGCGACCTGGTGGTGCATCAGGGCCGCAACGAACAAGGCATGGCCCACGCGGCGATTGGTTTTGCCAAGCAGCACCTGCGCCGCAAGATCTACGCCTGCACCTCTTCGGTCGGGCCGGGCGCGGCGAACATGTTGACCGCCGCGGCGACCGCGACCGCCAACCGCATTCCGTTGCTGCTGTTGCCCGGCGATGTCTACGCCAGCCGCCAGCCGGACCCGGTGCTGCAACAGATCGAACAGTTCCACGATTTGAGCATCAGCACCAACGACGCCTTTCGTGCGGTGAGCAAATACTGGGACCGTATCAATCGCCCGGAACAACTGATGACGGCGGCGATCCACGCCATGCGCGTGCTCACCGACCCCGCCGAAACCGGCGCGGTGACCCTGGCTTTGCCGCAGGATGTGCAGGGCGAGGCATGGGATTACCCGGATTACTTCCTGCAAAAACGCGTGCACCGTATCGACCGCCGCCCGGCGACCGAAGCGATGCTGGGCGATGCCGTGGCGGCGTTCAAAGGCAAGCGCAAACCGCTGATCGTGTGCGGCGGCGGGGTCAAATACTCCGGCGCGAATGCCGCGCTGCAAGCCTTTGCCGAACGCTTCGACATTCCTTTCGCGGAAACCCAGGCGGGCAAGAGCGCGGTGGTGTCCAGCCATCCGCTGAACCTCGGCGGCCTCGGTGAAACCGGCTGCCTGGCGGCGAACCTGCTGGCGCCGGAGGCTGATCTGATCATTGGTATCGGCACGCGTTATACCGACTTCACCACCTCATCCAAATCCCTGTTCAAGCATCCCGAGGTGCGGTTTCTCAACCTCAATATCAGCCCGTGCGATGTGCTGAAACTGGACGCCGTGCAACTGTTGGCGGATGCCAAGGTGGGCCTGGAAGCGCTGGCCGAGGCCCTGGGTGACTACCGCTCCAGCTGGGGCGATCAACCACGGGACGCCAAGGTACAGTTGGACGCCGAAGTCGACCGCATCTACCAGGCCGACTACCAGACTGAAAACTTCGTGCCGGAAATCAACGACCACATGGACCCGGCGGTGCTGCGTGAATTCATCGAATTGACCGGCTCCTGCCTGACCCAAAGCCGCGTGCTCGGGGTGCTCAATGAAACCCTGGCCGACGACGCGATCATCGTCGCCGCCGCCGGCAGCCTGCCCGGTGACTTGCAGCGCAGCTGGCGCAGCAAGGGCGTCAACACGTACCACGTCGAGTACGGTTATTCGTGCATGGGTTATGAGGTCAATGCGGCCCTGGGCGTCAAGCTGGCCGAGCCTGAGCGCGAGGTGTACGCGCTGGTGGGTGACGGCTCCTACATGATGCTGCACTCGGAGCTGGCGACCTCGATCCAGGAGCGGCGCAAGATCAACGTGGTGCTGCTGGACAACATGACCTTCGGCTGCATCAACAACCTGCAGATGGAACACGGCATGGACAGCTTCGGCACCGAGTTCCGGTTCCGTAACCCTGAAACCGGCAAGCTCGACGGCGGTTTTGTGCCGGTGGACTTCGCCATGAGCGCGGCGGCCTATGGCTGCAAGACCTACAAGGTCAACACCGTGGAGCAGCTGCAGGCGGCGCTGGCCGATGCGCGCACGCAAACGGTGTCGACGCTGATTGATATCAAGGTTCTGCCCAAGACCATGATCCACAAGTACCTGTCGTGGTGGCGAGTCGGTGTGGCGCAAGTGTCCACCAGCGCGCGCACCGATGCGGTGGCCAAACAACTCAATGAACGCCTGGCCAAGGCCCGGCAGTACTAATAACAAGAGGAGTGTTTTCATGTCTTTGAAGTTGGGTGTTATCGGTACTGGCGCCATCGGCCAGGATCATATTCGTCGTTGCAGCCAGACCTTGCTCAACAGCCAGGTAGTCGCCGTGACGGACATCAACCTTGAGCAAGCTGCCAAGGTCGTCGCTGACCTGAAACTCACCGCCGAGGTTTACCCGGACGGCCATGCGCTGATCAACTCGCCGCAAGTCGAAGCGATCCTGGTGACCTCCTGGGGCCCGAGCCACGAAGAATTCGTGCTGGCGGCGATTGCTGCCGGCAAACCGGTGTTCTGCGAGAAGCCGTTGGCCGTGACCGCCGAAGGCTGCCGCAAGATCGTCGAAGCCGAAGTGGCCCACGGCAAGCGCCTGGTGCAAGTGGGCTTCATGCGGCCTTATGACCACGGCTATCGCGCCCTCAAAGCCGTGATCGACAGCGGCCAGATCGGCGAGCCGTTGATGCTGCACTGTGCTCACCGTAACCCGAGGGTGGGTGAGAACTACAAGACCGACATGGCGATCACCGACACCCTGATCCATGAGCTGGATGTGTTGCGCTGGTTGCTGGCCGATGACTATGTGTCGGTGCAGGTGGTGTTCCCGCGTAAATCGAGCAAGGCGCTGGCGCACTTGCGTGACCCGCAGATCGTGCTGCTGGAAACCGCCAAGGGCACGCGCATCGATGTGGAAGTGTTTGTGAACTGCCAGTACGGCTATGACATTCAGTGTGAAGTGGTGGGTGAGACCGGCATTGCGAAATTGCCGGAACCGTCCCAGGTGCAGATGCGCAGCGGGGCCAAACTGTCGAACGCGATTCTGATGGATTGGAAAGACCGGTTCATCGCGGCTTATGACGTTGAGCTGCAGGCGTTTATCGACGGTGTAAGGGCAGGGCAGGTGGGTGGGCCGTCGGCGTGGGATGGTTTTGCGGCGGCGGTGGCGGCGGATGCGTGCATCGAGGCGCAGAACAGTGGGCAGATTGTGAAAGTGGGGCTGCCAGAGCGTCCACGTTTTTACGGCTGACACCTATTCCACTGGAGGAACCCGACCAGTGTGGGAGCTGGCTTGCCTGCGATGACGGCGGCACATTCAACAAGACTGTCGCCTGATACACCGCTATCGCAGGCAAGCCAGCTCCCACATTTGATCGGGTTCCAACATCAGATTTGGGAGCGTTTCTATCATGCGCATCGCCCTAGACCCCTACATGTACCGCCACCTGCCCCTCGGCCAAATGGTCGACAAGGCCGCCGAGCTCGGCTACCAGCACATCGAACTCTCGCCCCGGGAAGACTTCCTGCCGTTCTACAAGGCCGCCCGGGTCGACCGGGCGCGCATCAAGGAATTTCGCAAGGCCCTGAGCGACGCCGGTGTGCAGCTCTCGTCCCTATTGCCCATGTACCACTGGGCCGCCGCCGACGAAGGCCTGCGGGTTGCCGCCGTACGCAACTGGAAGCGCGCGATCCAGATCGCGGTGGAAATGGATTGCGAGCTGGTCAACACCGAATTCACCGGCCAGTCCGACAACCCGCTGGTGTGCGAAAACCAGTTCATGCGCTCCATGGACGAGCTGATGCCGGAGTTCGAGCGCGAAGGCGTGAAGCTGGATATCCAGGCGCACCCGTACGACTTCTGCGAGCGCAACAACGAGTCGGTGGACATCATTCGCGGCCTCGACCGCGACTGGATCAACTACCTCTACGCCGCGCCCCACACCTTCTTCTATGACGACGGCAAGGGCGATATCGCCTCGATGCTCAAGTACGCAGGCGCCAAGCTCAGCCACTTGATCATCGCCGACACCTACAACCACCGGGCGTCCTCCAACCTGCGCTACATCGTCAACCCGCCGGGCGTCACGGCCACCGTGCATCAGCACCTGGACATCGGCCAGGGCGAGGTCAACTGGGAGGCGTTTTTCGGCACCCTGCGGGAAATCAAGTTCGACGGCATCGCCACGGTGTCGGTGTTTGCCTGGGAAGACCGGCCGGATGAGTCCAACCGGATGATGCTGGAGCGGGTCACCCGAGAGCTGTGTTCTTAGACCGTTGTGGCTTGCTCTGTGGCCTGGGAGCAAGCTCCCTCGCCACTATTAACCAAGGAGTATTTGTATGCGAATCGGACTGGTTGGATACGGCCACGGTGGCCGCTTTTTTCACGCACCGCTGATTGCCAGCCTGCCGGGGGCGACCTTTGTCGGCGTGGTCACCCGTTCACCTGAACGCCGCCAACAGTTGGCAAAGGAGCATCCCGGCGTAAAAGCCTTCGATAGCATCGGCCAGATCGTCGAGGCGGGCATCGATGCGCTGGTGATCTCCACCACCCTCAAGGGCCGCCCCGCGCTGGTGCTGGAAGCCATCGAGCACGGCGTGGCGGTGGTCAGTGACAAACCTTTTGCCAGCAATGCCGAACAAGCCCAGGCGTTGATTACCGCCGCCGAGCGCCAGGGCGTGTTGCTCAGCGTCTACCAGAACCGGCGCTGGGACTCGGACTTCCTGACCCTGCGCAAGCTGATCGACGCCGGCGCATTGGGCACCGTCACCCGCTTCGAATCCCGGGTGGAACGCTACAACCCGGGCTCCGTGGGCAATGCCAGCGGCGGCGGATTCCTGCGGGACCTGGGCAGCCATCTGGTGGACCAGGCCCTGCAACTGTTCGGCCCGGTGGATCGGGTGTTCGCGCAATTGCACTACACCGGACAGGAGCCCACTGTGGATCACGGTTTCTTCGTGTCCATGACCCATGCCAGCGGGGTGATTTCCCACCTGTGGGGCAGTGCCTTGCAGAACAGCCAGGCGCCGCGTTTCCGGGTGAATGGCACCGCAGGTTGCTACACCGTGGAAGGGCTGGACGGTCAGGAAGCGTTGCTGATGGCCGGCAAGACGCCGAAAACCGAAGGCGAGCACTGGGGCGCCGAGGAGCATCGACGCTGGGGCTGGTTCGAGCAAGGCGAGGAGCGCGAGCGTGTCCCGTCGGAAAAGGGTCGCTGGAATCAGTTCTATAGCCAGCTGCAAAGCGCGGTGGAAGGTCATGGCCCGCTGCCGGTGGATGCCCGGGATGCACTGGAAACCACCCGTGTACTGGACGCGGCACGCCTCAGTTCCGAACGCCAACAGGTGGTGGAAATGGCCGCTTTGGAAAGCCATAAATGAAAAATAGAATAAAATTCTAAAATAAGTTGATATGGAAATTATTTTCCAATAAAGTCATTTCCAGGTTGCATAAAGTACGTTCGGACTCGATTCGGGCGACTCGACAAAAACAAGATCAAAACAACCAAGGTACCGTCAGATGAAAATCTTCAACGCTGTACTGCGAGTTTTACGTCCTGCCCTCACGCCACGCGGTCTGCCCCGCGCCCGGCCGTTTTACTTCTCCCTCCTGAATGTCCTGTGCGTCGAAAGCAAGGGTTCCCTGGTGTGCTGCATTCCGGGGGCGCCGATCGTTCGACTGCCGACAGCTTCGCTCTGAAAAACGCAACGTCCACAAAACCAACAAGAAATTGGAGACAGACCGTTCATGAAGACCCCGATCCGTTTTACCGCACTGGCCCTGTCCATGATGCTCGCCAGTGGTTTCGCCACGGCCGCCGATATCAAGGTGGGCGTGAGCATGTCGGCATTCGACGACACCTTCCTGACCTACCTGCGTGAGGACATGGACAAGCAAGCCAAGTCCTACCCCAAGGGTGACGGCGTACAGCTGCAGTTCGAAGACGCCCGCGCCGACGTGGTCAAGCAACTGAGCCAGGTCGAGAACTTTATCAGCCAGAAAGTCGACGCCATCATCGTCAACCCGGTCGACACCGCGTCTACCGCCAATATCAGTAAAGCGGCGCTCGCGGCAGGCATTCCGCTGGTGTACGTCAACCGCCGTCCCGACCAGACAGATTTGCCCAAGGGCATCGTGGCGGTGACTTCCAACGATGTCGAGGCCGGCCGGCTGCAAATGCAGTACATCGCCGAAAAGCTCGGCGGCAAGGGCAAGATCGTGATCCTGCTGGGAGACCTGGCGAACAACTCCACCACCAACCGTACCAAGGGCGTCAAGGAAGTCCTGGCCAAATACCCGGACATCAAGATCGAGCAGGAGCAGACCGGCATCTGGCTGCGTGACAAGGGCATGACCCTGGTCAACGACTGGCTGACCCAGGGCCGCGAATTCAACGCGGTGCTGGCCAACAACGACGAGATGGCGATTGGCGCGTCCATGGCGTTGAAATCGGCAGGTACCAAGCCGGGCACCGTGCTGATTGCCGGGGTTGATGGCACGCCGGACGGTCTGAACGCGATCACCAAGGGCGACATGGCCGCGTCCGCCTTCCAGGACGCCAACGGCCAGGCCGTGGGTTCGGTGGAAGCCGCACGCAAGATGGCCAGGCACGAGCCGGTGGAGCAGAACGTGGTGATCCCGTTCAAGCTGATCACCCCGGACAACGTTAAAGACTTCAAGTAGCCCTTAATAACAACAATAAACCGGCAGGGCAGCCACGGCGGCCCTGCTGACGGAGTACCCGATATGTTTGCTCAAGCCACTGCTTCGCAAGCCCCGCTGCCGGGCCCTCAGCCCGACGGGCCGAGCGAGCCCTACCTGCTGGAAATTTCCAACATCAGCAAAGGCTTTCCCGGCGTCGTGGCCCTGGCCGATGTGCAGCTGCGGGTGCGCCCGGGCTCGGTGTTGGCGCTGATGGGCGAAAACGGCGCGGGCAAGTCGACGCTGATGAAAATCATCGCCGGTATCTATCAGCCCGACGCGGGTGAAATCCGCTTGCGTGGCAAGCCGATCAAATTCGAAACGCCGTTGGCGGCGCAAAAGGCCGGGATCGCGATGATCCACCAGGAACTCAACCTGATGCCGCACATGAGCATCGCCGAGAACATCTGGATCGGCCGTGAGCAGCTCAACGGCCTGCACATGGTCAACCACCGGGAAATGCACCGCTGCACCGCGCAATTGCTGGAGCGGCTGCGGATCAACCTCGACCCGGAAGAACACGTCGGCAACCTGAGCATCGCCGAGCGGCAGATGGTCGAGATTGCCAAGGCGGTGTCCTATGACTCCGACATCCTGATCATGGATGAACCGACGTCAGCCATTACCGACAAAGAAGTGGCCCACCTGTTTTCGATCATTGCCGACCTCAAGTCCCAGGGCAAAGGCATCATCTACATCACCCATAAAATGAACGAAGTGTTCGCCATCGCCGATGAAGTGGCGGTGTTCCGCGACGGCGCCTATATCGGCCTGCAGCGGGCCGACAGCATGGACAGCGACAGCCTCATTTCGATGATGGTGGGGCGTGAGCTGAGCCAGCTGTTCCCGGTGCGCGACAAGCCTATCGGCAAGCTGCTGCTGTCGGTGCGTGACCTGCGCCTGGACGGGGTATTCCAGGGCGTCTCGTTTGACCTGCACGCCGGGGAGATTCTGGGCATCGCCGGGTTGATGGGCTCTGGCCGTACCAACGTGGCCGAAACCATTTTTGGCATTACCCCAAGCTCCGGCGGCGAGATCCAGCTGGACGGCAAGACCGTACGTATCACCGACCCGCACATGGCCATCGAGAAGGGCTTCGCGCTGCTGACCGAAGACCGCAAGCTCAGTGGCCTGTTCCCCTGCCTGTCGGTGCTCGAAAACATGGAAATGGCCGTGCTGCCGCATTACACCGGCAACGGGTTTATCCAGCAGAAAGCCCTGCGGGCCCTGTGTGAGGACATGTGCACCAAGCTGCGGGTGAAAACCCCGTCGCTGGAGCAGTGCATCGACACCTTGTCCGGCGGCAACCAGCAAAAAGCCCTGCTGGCCCGCTGGCTGATGACCAACCCGCGTCTGCTGATCCTCGACGAGCCCACCCGCGGTATCGACGTCGGCGCCAAGGCCGAGATCTACCGGCTGATTTCCTACCTGGCCAGCGAAGGCATGGCGGTGATCATGATTTCTTCGGAGTTGCCGGAAGTGCTGGGCATGAGCGACCGGGTGATGGTGATGCACGAAGGCGACCTGATGGGCACCCTGGACCGCAGCGAAGCGACCCAGGAAAAAGTCATGCAACTGGCTTCCGGTATGACGGCGGTCCACTAACGAACAGACGGCGCCGGCCCGTTGCGGCCGGCGCAATGCGATAAAAAAAGGTGAGTGGTTATGAACGCGATACTGGAAAGCAAACCCGAGGAAAAGAAGCCCGCTGCGGCGCCGGTCAAGCACCGTCGACGCATGCCCACCGAGCTGAGCATCCTGCTGGTGCTGATTGGCATCGGCCTGGTGTTCGAGCTGTTCGGCTGGATCGTGCGGGACCAGAGCTTCCTGATGAACTCCCAGCGCCTGGTGTTGATGATCCTGCAAGTGTCGATCATCGGCCTGCTGGCGATTGGCGTCACCCAGGTGATCATCACCACGGGTATCGATCTGTCGTCGGGCTCGGTGCTGGCGTTGTCGGCGATGATCGCCGCCAGTCTGGCGCAGACTTCCGACTTTTCCCGGGCGGTGTTCCCCTCCCTGACGGACCTGCCGGTGTGGATACCGGTGGCGATGGGCCTGGGCGTGGGGTTGCTGGCGGGGGCTATCAACGGCAGCATCATTGCGGTTACCGGGATCCCGCCGTTTATTGCGACCCTCGGCATGATGGTTTCGGCCCGTGGCCTGGCGCGTTACTACACTGAAGGCCAGCCGGTGAGCATGCTCTCGGACTCCTACACCGCGATCGGCCATGGCGCGATGCCGGTGGTGATCTTCCTGGTGGTGGCGGTGATCTTCCATATCGCGCTGCGCTACACCAAGTACGGCAAATACACCTACGCCATCGGCGGCAACATGCAGGCGGCGCGCACCTCGGGGATCAACGTCAAGCGCCACTTGATCATCGTCTACAGCATCGCCGGCTTGCTGGCAGGCCTGGCGGGCGTGGTGGCCTCGGCACGGGCCGCCACCGGGCAAGCGGGCATGGGCATGTCGTATGAGCTGGACGCGATTGCCGCCGCGGTGATCGGCGGCACCAGCCTGGCGGGCGGGGTAGGGCGCATCACCGGTACCGTGATCGGCGCGCTGATCCTCGGGGTGATGGCCAGCGGGTTTACCTTCGTCGGCGTGGATGCGTACATCCAGGACATCATCAAGGGGTTGATCATCGTGGTGGCGGTGGTGATCGACCAGTATCGCAACAAGCGCAAGCTCAAGCGCTAACACGGTCCTCAGGGCTACATCAATCAACATGTGGGAGCTGGCTTGCCTGCGATAGCATCAACTTGGTTTCGCTGACAGACCGAGTCGTCTGCATCGCGGGCAAGCCCGGCTCCCACATGAGCGTTTTGCCATCAACGTTTAACCGTTTGTCTTCTATATAGCTCCACAACACTGAATTTCTTGCTATAAACGCACTCCGATGACCGTTCGCCGAGCCCGTCCTGGTGCCTTTGCGGGTTATCTTGGAAAAAATGCCTGTCATTTCAGTTGCTGAGCCCTCAAGTCGGCCTTAGACTGCCGCCCCTCGTAAATTGAGTGCCGGGTGGCGCTTGAAATGGATGGCGCCTTTCCGAGACCTGCAGAGGCCTGCCGGAACGCTCCCTTATTCGCCTTGATGCACGTATTTTTTATAGAGAAATCAATGACAAAGGAAAAGTTGCTGGCCATGCCGGCGGATGACTACATGAATGCCGAGCAGCACGCTTTTTTGAGCAGTTGTTGCAAGACATGAAAGTGGAACACCACGAGCGCATTGAACAGAACCGCATCGCCATCGAAAGCCTGGACACCCCGGCTGACCCGGCTGACGCTGCTTCTGTCGAAGAAGAGCGCACCTGGCTGGTGAATGCCATCGACCGCGACCAGCGCATGCTGCCGCAACTTGAGCAGGCCCTGGGCCGTATCAAGGAAGATTCCTTCGGCTGGTGTGACGACAGCGGCGAGCCTATCGGCCTCAAGCGCCTGCTGATCAGCCCTACCACCAAGTACTGCATCGAAGCGCAAGAGCGCCACGAGCAAATCGACAAGCACCAGCGTCAAGCCTGATGCGGTGAACTGCTGGAGCCGGGTTGCCCGGTTCCCAGCAGAAAACAGCCTGTACCCCCCGTTTATTGATCTGCTGCAAGCCCCCCACTAAAGGCCCATGGATAATGGCCACATAGTGGCGTCTAATGCAGTCACAATAACGACAAGCAGTGGGGTAACGAACATGGCTGGAGACGGATCTCTCATGGGCGCAGCAGCGTCACCACCCGCGGTGGTGCGTCAGTTGCCCGGCTGGTTGACGCCGCTCCTGCAAAGTACCGCCCTGGTGCTGTTGCTGCTGGGCCTGGCGTTTGCCCAACTCTCGATTTACCTGTGCGTGCCGGTGGCCCTGTTGCTGATCTGGCTGCCCCGCCTGAAACATCGCACCCCCAGCGCTGCACCGTCCGAAGCCACCGATGCGATCGGCGAGCTGACCCGCGACCTGTCCTACACCACCAGTCATAACGCGTTGTCTGCGGCGGGCGTGGCCTATTCGGTCAAGCAACTGGCGGCCAGGCTGCAATCGCAATTGGGCGCGGCCAGGCAGATTGTCAGCAGTGCCGAAGTGATGATTGGCACCGAGAAGGTCACCTCGGCGCTAAGTCGCCAGGCGCTCGGCGCGGCCAGCCAGGCTCATCAGCGCAGCACCGAAGGGCGCGAAGTGCTGGCGCAATCCATCACCCGCATGCATCAGCTCAGCCAGCGCGCCAACGACAGCCGTCAATTGATCGAGGCCTTGAGCCAGCGCAGCGAAGAAATCCAGCGCGTTACCCTGGTGATCCAGTCGATCGCCAGCCAGACCAACCTGCTGGCGCTGAACGCGGCGATCGAAGCCGCCCGGGCAGGTGAGCATGGTCGCGGCTTTGCGGTGGTCGCCGACGAAGTACGCGGCCTGGCCGGGCGAACCGCCACCGCGACGGATGAAGTCGGGGTGATGGTGGCGGATATCCAGCAGCGTACCGCCCAGGTGGTGGAGCAGATCCGGCAATTGTCGGCGGATTTGCAATCCGGTGTCGAACAGGTGGAGCACGCCGGTGAGCAGTTGGACAGCATTGCCACCCTGGCAGCGGACGTGGAAGGCCAGGTCAATGAAATCGCCCAGGGCACCGACACCAACCGCGCCCAACTCGACAGCCTGTTCCATGCGGTGGAGCAGATGCGCAGCGATTTGACCGTCAGCGACCAGCAGACCCAACAACTGGCCGCCGCTGCGGTGCAAATGGAAGGGCAGGCCGAAACCATCAGCGAGCGCCTCGCCGAGGTCGGCCTGGACGACTACCACCAACGCATCTACGACCTCGCCCGCGAAGGCGCGAGCCGGATCGCCGCGCAGTTTGAAGCCGACGTGCTGCAAAACCGCATCAGCCTGGACGACCTGTTCGACCGCAGTTACACCCCGATTCCCAACACCCGGCCAAGCAAGTACCACACCCGTTTCGACAGCTACACCGACCAGGTGCTGCCGGCGATCCAGGAGGCCTTGTTGCCTCGGCACGAGGGCCTGGTGTTTGCAATTGCCTGCACGCCACAGGGTTATGTACCGACCCACAACAAGGCGTTTTCCCAGACATTGACCGGCGATGCCCAGGTGGACGCGCTACAGAACCGCACCAAACGCAAATTTGAAGACCGCACCGGGATCCGCTGTGGCAGCCACCAGCAGGCAGTGTTGCTGCAAACCTACACCCGCGATACCGGCGAGTTGATGCACGACCTTTCGGTGCCGATCACGGTGAATGGCAGGCACTGGGGTGGTTTGCGGCTGGGCTATAAACCCGAGGGACGTTAACCCAGCGGGTCGATTGTTGCAGGTTATGCAAGGGAGCTATTCCGGGGATAGCTTTTTCCAACTGGAGGAAAACCGTAGCATGGCGAACATTGTTAGCCAGCTAACTAATTCTCTGGAGGCTCCCCATGCAAACCAAAGTCGATGTCGCCGTGATGATTGGCAGTGGCGTACCGCCAACCCTGCGTGCGCTGGGGCGCAAGGCCTGTTGGGTGGTACTGCTTAACGGCGAGCAGCGTGGCACAGCCTTCGCCAGTCGCGATGAAGCTGAGGAGTGCAGGGCTGCCTGGGAGGCGCTGCTGCGCCTGGAACAGTCAGACAGCCTGCATTGAGGGAATCAGCGTGGCTGGTGCAGGCGCTGGTTCAGTTCGTCGACCGCGATGGCCCACACCGCGTCTTCACGCAGTTCATCTTTCAGGAACTGGGCTTGTTGCGGTGACCAGAAGTCCGCATCGATCAGCTTTACGTCATTGGCCAGGGTATGTTCGCCGATGAAGGCGTCAATCGCCTCGGGGGACGATTCCAGTCCAAGTTGTTCAAACAGGTCTTCGAGGGTGTAAGTCGGCGCTTCCATATCGTTCTCCATGCAGGCTGATCATCGTATGCATGGGAGGGTTGTAGCGGGGCAGAGTTCGATCGGATTGTCGCGCCGGGTAATCAGGAGGTCAGTGCGCCTGAGTCGACGGCGGCTTTAAGCGCTTTGGCGGCTTCCTTTGCTGCTGTGTGGGCGGCGTCTACGGTTTTGAACCAGCGGTCCTTTTCTACCTGATGGATCGTCACGGTGGTCAGGGGCGCCTTGGCCCGCATCACGATCACGGCTTGAAATTCACCGTCTACTTCCCTGGCTTCGCCATGGATGAAAAATTCGCCTATATCAAATTCCGTCACGTATAGCCTTCCCTTGGAGGTAATTGCGCTGATGAAACCTGAACCGCAAGGGGACAAATCTCAATGGACGGACCAGTATGGCAGTTGTTACGCGCGGGCGGCGCAGTAAAGTCAACCAGATGACGAAACGACAGCGCCGAGGTTCAGCCGTGGGGCGCTTGCAGGATGGCTTCAAGTTGTTTGGCCAGTTCGCACGCCTGGCGATGGCCGCTGCGAAAACCTTTGATCCGCCCGCTGGGCACTTCAAGGATATGAAAGAAGTTTCTTCCGGCGGGTACTACGCGATAGAGAACCGAATGCAGGCAACTGCCCTGGGTGTATAGGGAGTAGAATTGGCCGTCATCCATAAAAGATGAACCTGTGTTCGAGGGTGTGGCAATCGGTTGAGGTCGTTGCATAATCAGCTCCTGTCGATCGATCCTGCGGACCCGCTTGCAATATTTCGGGTGGTTTTGACCCGTGTTGCTGTTTTAGTATTGTTGTCAGCATCCGGCGTCCGGTTCCATCCAAAGCATTAGTTTCTGTGTTGGATGTCGGAAAACTGCATTTTTTTAAGGGTTATTGTCTGAAGTAGGGCGGCCAGTATTCTCCGGCCATTAAACCTGTGATTTCCTGCAACGCTCGGCGACCTTGCGTAAGGTACGTCGGGCACGCCTGTACTAGTCTTATGGCTTTGCAGCGTGGGCCTTCTTCAGTTTTTTCAGTGGATTTGTCGTGTGATCGTGCCGTTTCGGCCGTTTTTGTGCTGCCCGCCTGGCGGTCAGCACCTTTTTGATGTGGGGGCGTTTCCTTGGCAGTCAGTAATCTGGATATGCACGCGTTGTTCGTGCTGGGTGATTTGCGCGCAAAGTTGGTCAAGCAGTTTCAGTCCCGTTTCGTCTACATCACTGAGCAGACACCTGAAGGTATCTACATCGCCGAGATCGATACCGAAACGGCGCTGGTGGTGGATGACAAGCCGCGACTGGAACTCAAGGTCGGTGATCATTTCCGGGCCGCTGTATTGCCCAGTCGCGAAGGCGGCAAGTTCGAACTGAAGTTTCGCGATATCAAGTTGACGGTGTATGGACTGGGCGACTACGCCTTTGTTTCCTCGGCCGAAGGCCAGGGCATCGTGTTCAAGGAAGGCCACAGCGTGATGTTGGTATTCGCCGCCAATGAGCAACTGGTAGAGGGCCTGACCAAGACCCTGAAGGCTGTCACCGGCAAGGCCGCCAAATGGCGCAAGGGTGAACTCGTGACCTTCAAGGCCAGCGAGTAACGCCGTTACATGCCGTGTTCCCCGGAACCTCTACTACAGTTGAGTTGACTTAAGTATTCAGAGGCTTCGCGGTGTTACAGCAAAGCCGTTCGCTATTGCTGTAGGCATGAGGTGCAAAGCATGAAAGGAATTCGAGCACTGTTGGCCGCGTCACTGACGACCCTGAGTCTGTCGGTGGTGTCGCTGCCGGTATCGGCCGCCCAGGCGCCGATTCATTTTGCGGACCTGAACTGGGAAAGTGGCAGCCTGATCACCGAGGTGCTGCGGGTGATTGTCGAAAAGGGCTATGACTTGCCCACCGACACGTTGCCCGGCACCACCATTACCCTGGAAACCGCCCTGGCGAAAAACGATATCCAGGTGATCGGTGAAGAATGGGCCGGCCGCAGTCCGGTGTGGGTCAAGGCCGAGGCTGAAGGCAAAGTGGTGGGCCTGGGGGATATCGTCAAGGGTGCCACCGAAGGCTGGTGGGTGCCGGAATACGTGGTCAAGGGCGACCCGGCCAAAGGCATCAAGCCCCTGGCGCCGGAACTGCGCAGCGTGAAAGACCTGGCGCGCTACAAGGACGTGTTCAAGGACCCCGAAGCACCGGGCAAGGGCCGTTTCCTCAACAGCCCGATCGGCTGGACCTCGGAAGTGGTCAACAAGCAAAAACTCAAGGCGTATGGGCTTGACGACAGCTACGTGAATTTCCGCAGTGGCTCGGGTGCCGCGCTGGACGCCGAGATTGCCTCGTCGATCCGCCGGGGCAAGCCGGTGCTGTTCTATTACTGGTCACCCACCCCGCTGATGGGGCGCTACAAGCTGATCCAGCTCGAAGAGCCACCGTTTGACGCCGAGGCCTGGAAAACGTTGACCGATGCAGACAATCCTGACCCAAAACCCACACGTTCCCTGGCCTCCAAGCTGAGCATCGGTGTGTCCACGCCGTTCCAGAAGGAGCATCCGCAGATCGCCGAGTTCTTTGGCAAGGTCGACTTTCCTATCGAGCCGTTGAACAAGGCGCTGGCCGAGATGAGCGAGAAGCACAGCCCGCCACGTGAAGTCGCCCAGGCGTTCCTCAAGGATCATCCGCAGATCTGGAAGGCATGGTTGACTGAGGATGTGGCGCAGAAGGTGGAGACTAGCCTGAAATAGAAGATACCTGTAGGAGCCCGGCTTGCCGGCGATGGCGCCCTTGAGGCTGCCATCGCCGGCAAGCCGGGCTCCTACAGGGTTTGTGTCAGAACTTCGTCTGCACCGCCAGCTCAAACGTCCTCGGCGACCCGAGGTAATACGCCGGCGACACATGGGCAAATTCGGCATACACCTCATTGGTCAGGTTGCGTACCCGACCCGTCACAGAGGTGTGCTGATCCACCTTGTAAGTCAAAAATGTGCCGAACAAGGTATACGCCGGCACCGTCAGGGTGTTGGCGTTATCGGCATACACCGACGCCACATATCGCGCATCCACGCCACCTTGCCAATCTTCGGCAAAGTCATAGGTCAGCCACAGATTACCCACCTGCCTGGGCACGTTGGTCGGCGTGTTGCCCTTGCGCGACACCACGGCCCCACTGGCGGTTTTCTCATTGAAGTCCTCGTACTCGGCATCGACCCAGGCGTAGTTGCCCTCCACCAATAATTTGGGCGTAACCCGCAACGAACTGGCCAACTCGATACCCTTGGACGACTGCGCGCCCACGGGAATGCTGTTGGTCGGGTCCTGCGGGTCGGTCACGGCGAAGTCCTTGCGCTCAATTTTATAGGCGGCGACGGTGGCCGAGCCGCGACCGTCCAGGTAGTCGAACTTGCTGCCCACTTCCCACTGCTTGCCGGTAGACACGTCGAACACCTGGGTGGTGCTGCTCGGCTGTTCGGCGGCGGTGCTGTATTGCAGATAGACATTGGCTTGGGGAATGAACTGATACGTCAGGCCAATACGCCCGGTGACCGGTTCCCAGCTGCGCTTGACGTGCCGCGGATTGCTGGCGGTGATGTCTCGGTGATTGGTGACCTCAAGGTCGATCGCGTCATAGCGCAGGCCGGTGAGCAGTGACAGTTTGTCGGTCAGCCCCAGGCGGTTTTCGACGAACAATGCCTGGGTGGTGACGGCGTTGGTCTTGTCCGGATCGAAGCCGGGCCTGGTGCCGGGGATGTCATAGAAGTGCCCCGGATCGTAGTTGTTCGGATCCACCGTACTTTTACCCGCCACGTTAAGTGGGTTGTTGGTGGTGCTGTTGACCTTGTACTCAAAGCCACCCGACCACGTGGTGCTCAAGCCGAAGAATGTGTCGTCATGGCGCAGCTCGAACTGGTTGCCGTTCTGCTCGCCCTGATGGCGTACCTGATAGGCCGTGGAGCGATTCACCGCGCTGTTGTCGGCGTTGTACTGGTAGGTTTCCAGGTTGCGATAGTCGCGCTGGCTGTCGAGGTGATAGAGGGTGTTTTTCAGGGTAGTGCTGTCGTTGATCCGGTAGTCGATGATCGACCGTACCCAGATCGTGCGTTGCTCATAACGGCCGTCGGCCACGTTGTAGTTGTTGAAGCGGTTGTGTTTGTCGATCTTCAACTCGCCCGACTTCGGGTTGAGCACCGGCGTGCCCCAATAGGGGCTGTCTTCGTGCTCGTCCTGGTATTCCAGCGCCAGGGTGTGGGACAGGTTCGGCGTGAAATCACTCAACAGGGAAAATGCCACGCTCCAGGCATCGCGCTGTTGACGATCGATATAGGTGTGGTTGGTGTTGCGGCTCACGTCCAGGCGTGCGTAATGCTGCACCTCGGCACCCGGTTCGGTCAGCGCATGGTTGAGGCCGAAGGCCATCCCGGCGGTGTCGTAGCTGCCATACGTCAGTTGCCCTTCGGCGGCCTGTTCTTCGCGGGTGGCCAGTTTGGTCACGTAGTTCAGCGAACCGCCGACGGAACCGGCGCCGTTGATCAGCGAGGAGGGGCCGCCCACCAGTTCGACCCGATCATAGATCCACGCATCCACCGGCCGCGCCAGGCCGCCCGACACGGCGACGCCATTGAACATCTGGGTAATCTGGCTGCTGGTAAAACCCCGATAGGAAATAAAACCGCCAAACCCCGGCGGCGCGCTGGCGTTGACCCCGGGCAAGGTATTGGCCGCGTCCCGGAACGTCTTGGCGCCTTGACGTTCGATGTCGTTGCGATTGGCAATGGCGATGGACGCCGGGGTTTCCCGCACGCTCAGCCCGAGGCGCGAGGCCATGCCACTGGATTGGTCCAGAGCCAGGCCGGGCTCGCCGGTTTGTTCGCCATCAATGGTGGTCGGTGCCAGCTCAATCGCCCAGGTGCTGACAGGGAGGCAGCCGAACAGGCCCGCCAAAAGAGGTAGATGTTTCATGGTTGAATCCTGAAAAACATGGCTTGAAAACAACGCACAGCCACCCGTACTCCCGAGGGAGACGGCAACACGTGCCAATCAAAAAAGCGCAGGTATCAGGCGAAGGCAGGTGGGGCGCGCGGATTAGCCGCAGGCCAGGTGAAGCGGGCAGGAATGTCGGCGCTGGCAACGATGGCCGGCGGCGGCGCATGGGGTTGTGGCAGGACGACTACGTTGAGGCTGGAGCTGAGCGCCGGGCCCATGCCGCCGGTTGAGCACAGCGGGCAACCGAAGGCTTTCGAGAGCGTGGGCAGGGATTCATCGGTGGACTTGTAAGGCGCTGGCGCCTGGGTGCGCGGGTCCACCGTACAGAACTGGCCGCCGATGCCGTTGAGCTGCATCCCGATCATTTGCCCGTGGCCAATGCTGCAGGCGAACACATTGAACAGGACGCAGCAATAGAGCATCCAGGCAATGAGCGAGCGGTCGGTACGGGCGAGTTTCATGGGGCGGCACTTTACCATCAGCCGCCGACGAATTGCCTGCAAAAATCTCAAGAGGTCTATCCTCTTTCGGACTTTTCCAAGGATATCCAGCCATGAGCTTTTTAGTCGCGCGATGGATCGTCGGGGTGTTTGGCTTTATCAGCCTGGTGCATTTGTACTGGGCGGCCGGTGGCAAATTGGGGGTTGCCGCGGCGATTCCGCAGCTGCCGGGTGAATTCGCCAGTGGGCCACGGCCGGCGTTCAAGCCTTCGGCGCTGGGCACGTTGCTGGTGGGCGTGGGATTGGTGGCGATTGCGGTGCTGGTGTGTTTGCGGGCCGGGCTGTATTTCGAGCCGGTGTCCAACCATGCCTTGCAATGGGGGATCAGTGCGGTGGCGCTGGTGATGTTTGCCCGGGCGATTGGGGATTCAGAGCTGGTGGGGTTTTTCAAGAAGGTCGGTGGGTCGCGGTTTGCGCGGCTGGATACGTTTTTTTACTCGCCGCTGTGTCTGGTGTTGGGGGCGGGGTTGTTGGTGGTGGCGTGGAGTTGAGGGGGAGCGATTGCCGGAATAGAGTGAGGCTTGCGCTGTATAAACTACAAGCCCTCTTGGTGATAGAACGTAAGGTGGCCCTCAAAAATCAAGGGCTTAGGAAGTAGTTTGTGGGCATAAGCTCGGTAAATCGTCCCCATCCAGATTTTCAGTTTTGAATAACGAGTTAAGTAAATCAATTTGTGTTTTGTCTTTTTCTTGGAGAGTCAGTGAAAACTCACGTCAATTCACCTGCAAATCGTGATTCTCTGAATATATATTGGTTTTTTATGATCACATTTTCTTCAGTTAAGGGGGCGAGTATTTGTTCTCAGGAAATGTGGCCGATCTTTACGTAAATTGGATAATCCAAATTAGGTGTGCTTGGGATTAGCTAAAAATTTATCATCCTCAGGGCCGTTTATGTAAACCGAAGGACCATTCAGAGATATGAATTGTGCTTTGAATTCGATTGAAGATTTTTTTGCGGCGGCTTGGAATATAAGAATTCCGTTTTCTTCCGCGATAGTTGCGGAAAAAATTTCTTTGGTTGGGATGTTGGTGATTTTCAAATCGCTGATGTTCGAGCAGGTAAGCCCGAGTCTGCAGGTGTTGAACCCTTTGTTTTGCCATTTCTCTGGTAAGTTATCTGGGAATTCCGGTATGTCAAATCCCAGCCCTAGCGAGGGCTGGTCGTTCTCTATTTGTAATGAAAAAAGAGAAATTCGGCCAATTTCGATTGGGTGACTAAAAAGCTTACAGAAAAATATGCTTTCATCTAATTCATTCCAATATTTCATTTTTTCTCCTTGAAAAAGTAATGTTCCTTCGCGCCTGGTACGTTACCGTTCCTTGGTTTTTCTATGGGCCGTAAGTTGAAATGTGCGCCTTGGTCACCTGTTCCGCCTTTGCTGCCGAATCGGTGCCCGGCAGAATGGTCTTGAATCAGTACTTCAGAACCATCGCTCTTTGTATATTTATATACCCTGGTCTTTATCGGTTTGCCCGCGTCATTCAAAATACTTTCACCATTTTTGTCTGTCATTTTTACTATTTCATATTGTTTTACAGCTCCAGTCCTTGGGTCCACTACCATATCTGGGTCTTGGCGCATCGGTATCTTGGCAGCTCTTTTTGCTTGTCTGAAAGCTCCTTTGCGAGAGACCTCAGGAGCGTCGGGTTCAACCGGAACACCGCAGTTCGGGTTACTTCGTCCTCCGGGTGGGCAATTGGCGCTCAATCCTAACGGATCCACCCACCCCGTAGGGTTGGGCACGTACTGGTATCCGTTCAGCCCGCCCGCCAGTTTCACCGGATCTGGCGTTAGATAGCGGCCAACGTCCGGATTGTAGTAGCGATGGCGGTTGTAGTGCAGCCCGCTTTCCGGGTCGAAGTATTGACCCTGGAAGCGCAGCGGGTTGGTGACGGTATTGACGTCCAGTTTCGCGATTTGGCCGTAGGCGCGGTAGTGCGCGGACCAGACGATTTCGCCATCGGGTGCTGTGAGTTCTTGTGGGGTGCCGAGGTGGTCGAGTTGGTAGTGGAAAGGTTTTACGGCTTCCGGGCCGTAGCCTTGTAGCAGTGCTAATGGACGGAAGCTGTTGGGTTCGTAGAGGTAGCTTTGGTGGTGATCGGCGCTGTGCTCGGCGACCAACATGTCGCCTTGCCAGAAAAACTCAGTGGTTTGGCCTTTTATCGTTTTGGTGATGCGCCTACCGAACGGGTCGTAGCGGTAGCTGGCGTGGGTGCCGTCGGGTTGGCTGACGGCGATCAGGCGGTGCTGACAGTCGTAGCGGTATTCGGTGACCAACTGCTGTGCACGGCCCCGGCGTTCGCGCAGGAGATTGCCGAAGGCGTCGTAGTCGTAATGACGGTCGCCTTGCATCAGCAGGCGGTTGCCTTTGATCACACTCGGCCCGACGCGGTCTTGCATCAGCAGGTTGCCCGCCGGGTCGTGGAAGAAGCGTTCCTGCAGGTCTTGCGAGTGGTTGGCGCGGGTCAGGCGGTCGAGTGGGTCGTAGTGGTAGTCGTGCTGGCCTTTGCGGGTATCGAGGATGCGGGTCAGGTTGCCGCGCTGGTCGTAGTCGTATTGGCGGCGCTGATGGCGCTGTTCCTGTTGGGTAATGGCATGGGCATGCAGGCGGCCCTGGTCGTCGTAGTGGTAGTGGCTGAGAAGCTGGCCCTGCTGGCGCTGGTGTTCGCGGCCGGATTTGAACAGGTGTGAGGTGAGTGGGTTGCCATTCAGCTCGATGGTGGCCAGGTCGCCACCTTTGTCGTGATGGAAGGCCAGGCGGTTGTTGTCGGGCAGGCGCAGGTGGTTGAGTTGGCCGCATTCGTCGTAGCGGTAGCGCAGGGTGCCCCAGCCTTGGTGTTCGGCGGTGAGGCGGTTTTGCAGGTCGTATTCGTAGTGCAGCGGCCAATGGCCGTCGTCGACACTGAGGAGATTGCCGAGGCGGTCGTAGGTGTAATCGACAATGCTGCGGTCGGGCAGGGTTTTTCGTACAAGGCGACCGGCGCTGTCTCGCTGATAGCCGGTAACCAGCTGGCTGCCATCGTCGCCGTATTCGGTCTTTTCCAGCAGATGGCCGGCGAGGTCGTAGACATAAGCCGTGCGGCGGCCATCAAAGCCGGTCTCCTGCTGGATCAGGCCGTTGGCGTGATAGTCGAGCCGATAGGTTTCCCCGACCTCGTTTTCAATCTCGGTCAGTAACAACCGGGCATTGTCGTAGCGGTATTTGAGCTGTGTGCCATCGGGGTTGATGCGACGGCTGATCAGGTGCAGGCCGTCGGCATATTCGTAGCGGATGACCCGCCCCAGTTCGTCGCGCTCGGCGGTGATTTTTCCGTACGGGTTGTAGCTGAATTCGCGAGAGGCACCGCCCGGCTGAATCACCTTCAGCAAACGCCCTACGGCGTCCCACTGATACTGGGTCAGCGCACCGTGCTCATCCTCGCAAGCCACCTGGCGTCCCAGGTCGCCATAGCGAAAACGCCGCACGCCGCCATTGGCCAATTTCTCTTCGGTGAGCTGGCCACGCTCATTCCAGATAAAGCGCTGACTGCTGTTGTCCGGGTGCCAGACGCCGGAGAGTTTTCCGTGTTGGGTGTAGGTGTATTCGGTGTAATTGCCGTCCGGATCAGTCTTGCGGGTGATATCGCCTTGATCGTTACGCTGGTATTTCCAGACCGCCTCACCACGGCGTACGACTCGGACGAAACCGTTGTCATGCTCGTAGGATGTGGGTGCATCGTCCCCGGGAAACAGCGCAATCAACCGACCGGCTTCGTCGTATTGATAGGCCGTTATCGCCCCCAACGGATCCTGCTCGACCGTCAGCCGGCCTTTTTCATCGTAGGATTTGAAGTGCTCGGCACCGTCCGGATCAATCCGTTGGACCAGCCGCGCGCGCTGGTCGTGGACGTAGACTTCCTGGCTGCCATCGGCGTTGTGGACGGTGACAGTGCCGTTGTCATCCCACACATACCGTGTGTTCATCTGGGAAAAACTGGCCCAATGCCGGACGCATCGCGCCGCCTTGCCGGACCGTTCCCACTCCCAGAAGAAACTTGCCCCACCGGCCAGTTGCCGCTCCAGAATCACCTGCTGATCGTCGTACCGATAACGCTCGCTTTCGCCGACAGCGTTGGTCGCTTCAATCAACCGCCACGCTTCGTCGTACCGGTAGGAAACAACGTTCTGCTCGGTAACCCAGTCCAGCTCCCGCTGCACCTGATAGTCGACGGCAACGATATGTCCACGGTCATACCGCAGCAGCAATCCCTGGCCGACGCCGTTATCAATCCGCTGAATCCGTCCGGAATAATCGCGGGAAATGCGCAGCCGGCTGTCATACGCATCGCTGATCGACGTCAGCACACCGTCGCGGAAGTGATAGAAAAGGGAGGTTTGAGCCAGTACCAATTCATCAGGCAAAGCGCCCAGATAAATCGCGGCTTCCGCCAGGCTATTGGTGATGGCTGGCCGCGTAGCAGAGGGCAGGGGAAACGTAGTGCTGCGGTTTTCGTGATCGATCCAGACCACCGTTTCACCGCTAACCACCAACCGCTGAGCCAGCGAATGACTCCAGCCAAACCCCAACCCGCAATCCACTTCCACCGCACTGCTGCGATACAACCGCGTCCAGGCAAAGGGCAACACCCCATCCAACGAGCCATCCGTGAGGGTCAGCAGTTCCTCACCGGTGACCATCGACACCGGGCAGCCATTGGTTGCGGTCTTGTCTGCGGGAGCGGCCGCATCGCCGCCGGGGTTCCTGGCGGAGGAGGGCACATCGTCGACAGGGTCTTGCCTGACCAACGCGGTCGTCGGCTGCCTCTTATCCCTGGCCAGCGGCATCGGATTTGGCACTTCATGCTGTCCGGCTTTCAACGGCACCGCCGCCGCCTTGGCCGGTACCGCCTGGCTCGCCAGCAACATCGGCTTGACCGCCTCGGCATGCCCATCCATCCGCAGGGTGCCGCCCAACTTGGCCATCTGCTCCAGCCAGTCCCGCGCTCGGCCGGACCTGACCTTTCCCAGCACCTGCGCCCCCAAGCGCACCGCCACACCCATCCCGCCGGTGGCCCACAGCAACAACAGGTTGAGCAGCACCTCGAGCGTTATTTCTCCCAGCAGCTCGTTCATATCCGGCGGCGGAAGCAATTACGCCCAACTGAACATCGCCGACAAATAGATGAACAACAGCGGTTCGTCACTCAGTATCAAAAGACCGTTGGCAATGGCCTCATTGCTAAGCTTCAACAGCTCTTCAAGTTCGCCTTGGGAGATGTAGTGCAGCAACTTTTCGCTATTGGGTTTGATGTCCGCCAGCAAGTCGTACAGGTTGGGAATTCCGTCCCAAAGGCTGTACAGCGTGTTCGCAATCCCTCGCACAAACGCTGCGTCCATCAACTTGCGACGGTCGAGGGGGCTGGCATTTGAATAATGGTTCCACTGCGCTTCGAACGTGTTCGTCCATTCGCTGCGCAAGCTGCTTTCCAGCGAGCTGATTACCGACTGATAGGAGGCGTAGAGCGCCTTGACGTGATCTTTGGAAACATTGGGATAAAAGCTGACCTGATACTGCTGGTCGCGGGTGCAGTCGGTGACTTCGAGAATGCCGCTGGGGCCGATGGTTTTATGGACAGGAGGACCGATCGGACTGCCGTCCTCGGCGATGGCCTGGAGCATGACCGGCGTGTTGCCGATCGGCACAAACCGCCTGCTCTCAAACATATGCACCAAGGTGAGTGCGCCGTTCGATTTGCACATTGCAACCGTGGTACTTGGGGCTTTCGAGGAAACAGGTGCGATCAGCGCCACCTCATCCCCGACCTTGAACACTTGCTCGACTTCCAGCGCCGAAAAGCTCCAGAAGTTTTCAGCCCAATCATCAAAGGTGTTAAGGCACTCCCTGAAGTCGCGGAGGACGGCCTCAACGTCCCTCGTCTCCGCATTCATCGGGGCCAGGGCCAATCTGCCAATGGCGGGATTCAAGAGGCAGCCCATTCGGGCAGGGCATTAATCGGAAAAACATCGGCGTTCCCTCGCGCTGTGTGATCAGGCGAGGGACTTTGCAGCGGTTTGTGAGAGAAAGAAGTCAGAGCTATCCACTGCTACTGATAGGACGTTTCGCCAAATCCCCGGCTAATCCGGCCCGTTTTCGTAAGCCAAATCTCCGACAAAATAAAACCCACAAAACCCACATACACAACAAATCCAACTTGACAGCCGCCATTCCCTTGGCGTCTATTGACGTACCCGCTGGACCATTTCGCAGATGTCCCAGGATGCTCAATGAAGACTGATACCTCACTGACCGATATGCCCAGCGTCCTGCACGCAGCCGAAAGCATCCGCCAAGGCACACTCACCCCCGTGCAACTGGTGGAGCAAAGCCTCGAATCCATCAAAACCCACAATTCCACACTGAATGCGTTTGGCGACGTCTACACCGAGGCCGCGCTTGAGCAGGCGCATGCCATGACGGTGGCCGCCGAGGCCGGGCAGATAAAAGGCCCCCTCCACGGTATCCCCTTCGGCATCAAAGACCTGTTCTCCACCGCCAACCTGCGCACCACCCGCGGCTCGCTCACTGGGCTGGACAACGTCCCAACACAAGACGCGCCGATCATCCGCCGTCTCAAAGACGCCGGCGCGATCATCCTCGGCAAGACCGCCACCACTGAATTCGGCTGGACCGGCGCCAGCACCTCCCGCGTCTTCGGCAATGGCCGCAACCCGTGGAACCCGCAACTCACCAGCGGCGGTTCCAGCTCCGGCTCGGCCATCGCGGTGGCGGCGCGGATGGTCCCGGCCACGCTGGGCTCCGACGGCGGCGGTTCGGTGCGTATTCCGGGCGCCTTCTGCGGTGCATTCGCCCTTAAAGGCTCCCTGGGGCGAATCCCCACCTGGCCGTGGTCCGCCACTGAGATGCTCAGCCACGCCGGCCCGATCACCCGCACCGTGCGCGACAGCGCGTTGTTGTTCGATATCCTCTCCGGCCCCGACCCGCTGGACCACCAGGCCTTGCCCGCACCCACCGAATCCTACCTGGCGCGCTGCGACCGGCCGTTGGGCCCGTTGCGCGTGGCGTACTGCCCGACCTTGTTCGAAACGCCGGTGGACCCGGTCATCGCCGCCACCGTCGAAGCGGCGGTGCATTACCTCGCGGAAGAGCTGCCGGTCACCGTCACCACCCTGACCCTGGACTGGCAAGATCCGCTCTCCACCTTCGAAACCCTGTGGGTCGGCGGGCGCGGGATTGCCTACGGTAAATCCCTGGCCGATCGCCTCGACCAACTGGACCCCGGCTTCGCCGCGCTGATCAAGCGTTCCGCCGATTACGATCTGGCGGCTTACCTCAAGGCCGTGCAGCAACGTGCACTGTTCGCCAATCAGGTACACGCCTTGTTTAACGACTACGACGTGTTGCTGATGCCGACGATGCCGATCCTGCCGTTCGCCGCCGACCGCGTGGCCCCCGAAGACTGGCCAGGCGAGGAGGGCGCAGTGCCGTGGGCGCGCTGGACGCCGTTTACCTACCCGTTCAATATCACCGGCAACCCCGCGGCCAGCCTGCCCTGTGGCTTCAGCCCGAGCGGTTTGCCGATTGGCTTGCAGGTGATCGGCCCACGGTTTGCCGACGCCCAGGTGCTGCAGTTCTGCGCAGCCGTGGAAGCCATCGCCCCTTGGGATCAGCACCTTCCCCCGATGCTGATGCCCTGATTGATTGCACCCGGAGTGGGCTCGCCAGAAGTCCGCCCGTGATAAACGCTTTGTGTTGTCCTGCCCTTTCACACCCTGATGAGTGAGAGGTACCCGTGACCCTGTCCATGGCCGTATTACGCTCTATGCTCCCTGCTGGACCGGCTCGCGCCGCGTCTCGCCGTGGGCCGCGCAATACCGGCCGCCTGAACCTGCCCTGGAATACCTCTTTTATGCTGAATCAGCCACGTCTCGACGAAATCATGCTCCTGCTCACCCAACACCAGCGCGTCAAGGCCTCGGACCTGGCGCAGGCGTTGTTCGTCTCCGAAGAAACCATCCGCCGCGACTTCAAGTACCTGGAAGAAGCCGGCAAGCTGCGGCGCATCCACGGTGGTGCGATATTGCCTCGGCTCAACGAAGAACAGCCGCTGCAAGTGCGCAGCCGCATCAAGCCCCAGGCCAAGACACGCATTGCAGTGTGTGCGGCGAAGCTGGTGAGCGAAGGCATGGTGCTGTTCCTCGACACCGGTACCTCGACCCTGGCCCTGGCCCAGCAACTGATCGGGTTCAGCCAGTTGCGCATCATCACCAACTCCCTGGACATCGCCCGCCTGATCACCGAACAAAGCGCCAACCAGGTGCTGGTGGTGCCCGGCGATGTACGCCGCAACGACAACGCGCTGATTGGCGCCCACACCCTGGAATTCGTCCGACAGTTCCATTACGACATTGCCTTCATGGGCATCGGCGCCGTCGACCTGGAACTGGGGCTCATGGACTACCAGGAACCCGAGGCGCTGCTGCGCCGGGAACTGACCAAACACAGCCTGCGCAGCGTGATCCTGGCCGACGACGCCAAGTTCGGCCATCGCACGTTCATCAATACGCTGCCATTCAGCGCCATCACGACCCTGGTCACCAATCGTGCGCCGTCCGACGATTTTGCGACCCGCCTGGAGCAAGCCCATGTCGACATCCTTTACCCCTGAGTTGCTGGCGCCCAGTGACCAGGACCTTGAAACCTTCGAGGCGCTGTTCCGCGACTCTTCAGCCATCGGCGCGACCCGGGCCGGCGGGCTGCACCGCCTGGCAGCCTCGGCAGAGGATGGCGCCGTGCGCGACCTGTTCGCCGCCTGGCTGACCGAACGCGGCTTTGAAGTGCGGGTGGATGCGGTGGGTAATCTGTTCGGTTTGATCACCTTTAACCCAGACGCCCCCTACGTGCTGTGCGGCTCGCACCTGGACAGCCAGCCCAGTGCCGGGCGTTTCGATGGTGTCTACGGAGTGCTGGCCGGCGCGGTCGCGGTGGCCAGCCTGGCCCGCCAACTGCGTGAACGTGGCGAAGTGCCGGCGTGCAATCTGGCGGTGGTGAACTGGACCAACGAGGAGGGCGCTCGCTTCCAGCCCAGCCTGATCGGCAGCAGCGTATTCACTGGCGACCTCGCCCTGCAAGACGCCTGGGCGTGCCGCGATGGCGACGGGATCAGCCTCAAGCATGCGCTGCAACAGATTGGCTACTTGGGGGAGGGCCGGGTCGAACTGGACGTGGCCGGTTATGTGGAAATCCACGTTGAGCAAGGCGACGGCCTTGAGCGCGACGGCCTGGCCATCGGCGTGGTCCGCGACACTTGGGCCGCCCTCAAACAAAGGATTCGGTTTATCGGCGAACAGAACCACACCGGCCCCACGCCCATGGCTGCGCGCAAGGACGCCTTGCTGGCCGCCGCCCATGCGATCACCGCCGTGCGGGCCGAGGCCGACCTGCACGGTACGCAACTGCACAGCTCGGTGGGGCGCCTGGAGATCTACCCCAACTCTCCGAACGTGGTGCCCTCCAGCGTGACACTGCACGTCGAGTACCGTTCGCCAGACACCGAGTTGCTGGCCGCCGCCGGCGCGCGCCTGGACGCCACGCTCAAGGCCACCGCCGCTGCCACGGCGACGGACTACACCATCGAAAGCCGCGCCCTGCGTGAGCCGACTCACCTGCACCACGGCTTCTCCGAGTTGGCCTACAGCGTCGGCCAGCAACTGGGCTTGCCCATCGGCAACAGCGTCACCGTCTCGGGCCACGACGCCATCAGCCTGAGCCGGCATTACCCGGTGTGCCTGCTGTTTATTCCGAGCAGCAACGGCGTGTCCCATAACGAAGCGGAGTTCACCAGCGAGCAGGACATGCGCAACGGTTTGCACATGCTGACCGCGTTGCTGCACCGCGCCTGTTCCACCCCCAACGCCTACCGCTGAGGTCTGCCATGTCGAGTCGTTTGCAAGCTAAGTCGCGGCTGCTGGGCGCCCTTGAGGCCGCCGGCCTGTCCGCCCATGTGGTGGTCGAAGAGGGCACCGCCGGGATTGCCTCGCCGGTGCGGCTGGCCACCGAGTGGACCGGTTATACCGTCACCGCGCCGTGGGGCCAGTGTTACGCCAAGGTCTTGCATGACGACATGCGCGCGCTGATCGACATCGAACGCACCGCCCGCGCCACCCAACTGGCGGCCGATTGCGACGTGACGCCGGGTGTGCGCCTGGTGGATGCAGCGGCGGGGGTGTTGCTGCTGGATGCGTTGCCCGCCAGTGAATGGCGCTGGGCCCGCCTCGACGAATTGATGCAGCCCCAGCGCTTGCAGGCGCTCTGGGCACTGAAGAAACAACTGCACGCCGGCACTTCCCCGGGTTTCACCCGCTCGCCGCTGCAAGACATCCAGCACGTGCGCGAGTTGTGCGTGCGCTACAGCGTGGCCTTGCCCCTCGACCACGCCTGGATCAGTACCTGCATTGACCTGGCCTGGACTTCCCTGCAACTGAACACCAGCGCGTCGGTGCCGCTGCACGGCGACGGCGTGGCCAGCAACGTGATGATTGGCCCGGAGGGCGCCTTGCAACTGATCGACTTCGACTACGGCGGCTGCGGTGACCCCTGGTACGACGTGGCCATCAGCCTTAACGAGCTGTATGTCTTCGAAAGCGACTGGCGTGAAGGCATCACTGCCTGGGCCGGCCAATGCCGCGAAAGCGACTACGCCCGCTGCCGTTTGTACGCCCTGATCAACGATTGGTACTGGACCCTTTGGGGCCTGTGGGTCGGCGCCACCTCGGCGCGGCCGCTGGAGTTCTCCAAAGTCGGGCAGTGGACGTTGCTGCGCTGCCGCCAGAGCCTGCAAGACCCACGGTTTGAAAGTTGGCTACGTCAGGTACAGGAGGGGCAGGCATGAAAGCGTTAGGTGAGGCGTGTACGCCACAAGAGTGTCAGCTGGAAGCGGCGGTGCGCGGGGTCGCCAGTTGGGGCGGCACCGGAATTCGTTATGAGCCGGTCAGCGGCGGGATTTCCAACACAAACTGGCGGGTGGAAGTGGCCGGCATCGATACGGCGTATTTCTTCAAGGTGCCCGGTGTGGGCACCGAAATGTTTATCGACCGCCGCACCGCCCACGACGCCAGCCTCAAGGCGGCGCAAACCGGCTACGGCGCGCCGGTGTTTGCCTTCCTTGAGGAATTCGGCGTGGAAGTCTTCGAGTTCATGGAAGGTTGGCGCGCCTCGTCCAACCACGATTTTCTTGACCGCGACGTGCGCCACAACGCGTTGCACGCCCTCAAGGCCTTCAACGACCAGCCGCCGCTGGTGCAGACCAAAACCGTGTTCGACATGATCGCCGAGCACCAGCGCCAGGTGGAGCAACTCAACGGCTGCAAACCCGACGATGACGCCTGGCTGCGCCGCCAATGCGATCGCGCGCGGGGTGTGCTGCAAGCTTCCGGTATCGACCTGGCGCCGTGCATGAACGACACCCTGGCGGGTAATTTCATGCTCAACGACCGTCGGCAGATTCGCCTGGTGGACTTCGAATACGCCTCCAACAACGACCGGCATTACGAGCTGGCGCTGTGGTTCGGCGAGATGTTTTTTACCGACGAGATGGAGCTGGCCCTGATCGAAGACTACTTCGGCCAGGTCACCCCGCAGAACCTGGCGCGCATCAAGTTGCACAAGGCCCTGGCGGACATCAAATGGTCGACCTGGGCGATGGTGCAGCACGCGGTGTCGCAGCTGGATTTCGACTTCTACAAATACGGCACGTGGAAGCACATGCGCGCCCGCAGCATCATCAACGATTCGCAATGGGAAACCTGGCTAAGACAGGCTTGAGCCTGCGCCATAACAATAACGACGACACCTCAGGTTCCGCCTTTGGCGCTGGTTTGCGCTGACGTTTCACTGCTTGATTTTTTGTTTGATCACATAACAAACCGATCCAGAAATTCAAGGAGCACCCGACTCATGAAATCCGATACCGCACCACCCGGACGCCTGAAGAGCCAACTCTTCGGCGTGTACTTCTTCCTGTTGCTGATGCTCGCTTTATTCCCGCCGTTCTATTTGAGCGTGAGCGGCAGTACCGCATTGGTACTGGGCATTCCGTTGCCGATCTTCTACTGGATCGCCATCGCGGTTCTCGCCGGCCTGGGCCTGTGGGCGCTGTATGTCGCCGAGCTGAAAGCCGGTGAAATTCCCGAAGAGGGGGATGCGCCATGATCAGCACCACCAGCGATGCCCACCTCTTTATCACCTTCGGCGTGATCGGCCTGTTCCTGGCCGGGATGATTGCCGTGCTGTACGCCACCAACCGCGAGAGCACGAGCTTTTCCGATTACGCCGTAGGCGGGCGTTCCTACGGGCCTTGGTACATCGCCATGTGTTACACCAACTCGTGGTGGCCGGGCTCGACCTTTACCGCGTTTTTTGCCCTGACCATCGGCGGCGCCCTGGGCTTCTACGGCATGGTCTACGCGACCCTGGGCGTGACCGCGATGTACCTGATGGCGCGCCGCGCCTGGACCTGGGGCCAGCGCTTCAACCTGCGCACCCAGCCAGACTTGCTCGGCATGCGCTTCAACAGCCCAGTGGTCAAACGCGTGGCCTCGATCATCGGCATCATCTCGGTATTCCCGTGGGTGGTGATGGGCATCCAGGCCTTGGCGATGCTGTTCCAGTTCGCCAGTTTTGGCCGCTGGGGCGTCACCACCTGCCTGATCGCCGGCGTGGTGGTGGTGCTGGTGCGCCAGTACTGGACCGTGAGCATGGGCATGCGCGGGCTGATCATGACCGACATGTTCCAGGGCCTGATTGCCTACGTGTTGTGTGCGGCGCTGTGTGTGTTCCTGTTGTTTGGCGACCAGGCGTCGTTCTCCAACCTGTCGCACTTGCCGGCCAAGATGCTGCTGATCCCTGGCGCCAGCGGCACCGGTTATGGCCCGATGTACATGTTCAGCCTGATTTTTACCGGGGTGATCGGCTCGATGTGCTGGCCCATGAGTTTTCAGCGCATCTACACCGCCAGCGGCGTCAAGGCGGTGAAGAAAGGCACGCTGTACACGATCCTGTTGGTGGGTGGTTTCTACGGCATCCTTATGCTGTTTGCCGCCGCTATCAGCCAGGACCCGAACGTCATTGCGCACCCGCAACAAGGCTGGTTCCTGTCGCTGTTCGACATCGGCGGGCCGTGGATGCTGGCGCTGGCGATCGTCATCGTGCTGGCGGCGAGCATCGGCCACGTGGACGGTTGCGTGCAGGTCTGCGGTACGCAGTTCGCCAATGACCTGGCCACCTGGAACACCTCGCGTACCGATCGCCAACTGACGCTGCTGGCCAAGTCCGGGATGGTGGTGTTTATCGTCGCCGCCTCGGTGCTGGCGTACCTGACCTTTGATTACGCGCGGCTGCAATTGCTGGCACAGATTTCCTACCAGGGGATTATCCAGTTGGCGGTGCCGCTGTTTTTCGGAATCTTCAGCCGTCGCGGCAACAAGGAAGGCGCGATTGCCGGGATGCTGGCCGGGATTGTGGTGGCGATTGTGCTGACGACGATGTACCCGGATGACATCCCCGGGCTGGGGTCGTTGACCAGCGGGATCGTCGGGTTGGTGGTCAATGCGGGGATTTTTGTGGTGTGTGCGTGGGCGATCAAGCCGAGTGCGGAAGAAAGTGCCCGGGTTGAGCAACTGTTCGAGATGGCAGCACCGGGTCGCAAAGTGCCGATGGGGGCGACGCCGGTTCTGAACTGAGCCCAAATTTCAAACCCGACGTAGTTCAAGTGTGGGAGCTGGCTTGCCTGCGATAGCGGTGTATCAGTGACAGAGATGTTGACTGACACTCCGCCATCGCAGGCAAGCCAGCTCCCACAGGTTTAACCGTGTCCCTGACCAGAATCCCCGTTTTGCTTAAGGCGCTTGTACAGCGTATTACGGCTAACCCCCAACTCCCGCGCCAGGTGCGAGATATTGCCGCCCGCTGCTTTCAGGCGTTGGGCCAGGTCCATGCTGTCATCCAACCGTTCAGCGCTTGGCTCCGGTACCACCCCATTCAAATCCACAAAAAAATCATCCGGCAAATGCTCCGCCCGGATTGGCTGCTCTTCCGCCATCGCCAGCGCCACCTGCAACACGCTGCTCACCTGGCGCAAATTCCCCGGCCATGGGTGCTGCTCAAACAGCGCCAGCACTTCGTTACTCAACCCGGCCCACTGGGTCGGCTCGCGATGCTGTTGCCACAGTTGCTTGAACAGCGCCTGTTTATCGGTGCGTTCCCGTAGCGGCGGCAGTTCCAGGGTCAGGCCACCGATGCGGTAATACAGGTCTTCGCGAAAACGTCCGAGCTGCACCTGTTCCCGCAGCGAGCGGTTGGTGGCGGAGATGATCCGCAAATCCACCGGGAACAACTCGCTGCTGCCCACAGGCTGCACACAGCGTTCCTGCAACACCCGCAGCAGCCGGGCCTGGGTCGGCAGCGGCATGTCGCCGATCTCGTCGAGGAACAAAGTGCCTTTGTCTGCCTTGCGGATCAGGCCGATGCTGCCTTTCTGGTTGGCGCCGGTAAACGCGCCTTTTTCGTAGCCGAACAGTTCCGATTCCACCAGTTCGGCGGGGATCGCCGCGCAGTTGACCGCGATAAACGCCTGTTGGCTGCGGGAGCTGGCCTGGTGCAGGGCTTTGACGAAGACTTCCTTGCCCACGCCGGTTTCACCGTGGATCAGCAATGGGATGTCCTTTTCCAGCAAGCGCTCGGCCTGGCGTACCGCCTTTTCCACCCGGGCGTCGCCAAAGTGCAGGGTCTTGAGGTTGATGGCCGTGGGCGCAGGCTCGCTCGGTTTCTTTGTCTCGACAAACACGCGAGCCTGCACCGGCGCCTGCTTCGGGCGTTTCAACAGGCATTGGAAACGGTTGCGCCCGGCGGCTTGCAGCGAGAAGGGCAGGCCTTCGGGCTGGTTGAGCAACTCCAGGAGCGAGACCTTGAAGAGGCTGTCGATCAGCACCCGCGACAGGCTGATGCCCAGCAGGTTGTCTGCCCGGCGGTTGGCCGACAGCACCTGGCCACTTTCATCAAAAATCAGTAACCCGGCCCACTGGCTATCAAGGTTGTTCAACCCGGTGTTGAACGTCAGCTGGAAATGTTCGCCGCGAAACAGGTTGAGGATCAGCCGGTTCTCTACCGTCTGGCTCATCATCTTGACCATGCCGAGGGTGTGGGAGGGCGGCAGGTAGCTGTCGCTGGACACATCCAGCACCGCGATGATTTCCCGCTGGGCATCGAAGATCGGCGCCGCCGAGCCGGTCATGAAACGGTTGGCCTTGAGGAAGTGCTCGTCGTGCTCGATGTGCACCGCCTGGGCACAGGCCAGGGCGGTGCCGATGGCGTTGGTGCCGCTTGCGCGCTCCATCCAGCTGGCGCCGGCGCTGAAGCCACGGGCCAATGTCGGTTCGATAAAACGCTGGGTGCCCCAGGAGGTCAGCACCTGGCCCTGGTTGTCGGCGAGCATGATCAGGCAGTTGGAATTGCTCAGGATGTTTTCGTAGTAGGGCAGCACTTCCTGGTGGGTGGTTTGCACGAGGGAATGCTGGCTCTCCAGCAATTGGCGCACGCCGTCTGCAGGCAGTTGATCGAAACTCGGCGTGCTCTGGTGATCCAGGCCATAGGCGCGGCAGCGGCGCCAGGAGTCCTGGATGATGGCATCGTGCGCCAGCGGTGTGCTCATGGCGGTGACCCTTGTTTTATTGTTGTTCTGGGTTCGAAAGGCTCATTCAGTGTTGTTCAGAACTGTTCATTGTCAACCCGCCAGGTGTTCAGTTGTTCAGGCCGGTCTGTTCATTTCTGTTCAGAGGTGAACGGCCGTTTTGCCTAACCCGTTGACCGGCCTGGGTTTTGGGTTTTTGGCACGGAACTCGCTCTGTGTGCTTGCCAGAACCATTCCAATAATAAAAAGGTCGTGTCATGTCATTGACCCTGGAGCACGTCACTCGCGTTGTTGAAGGCCAGACCTGGATCGACGACGCCAACCTGCGTTTCGAAGCCGGTTCCTTCAATGTATTGCTGGGCCGCACGCTGTCCGGCAAGACCAGCCTGATGCGCCTGATGGCCGGCCTGGACAAGCCTGACAGTGGGCGCATCCTGATGAACGGCGTCGACGTCACCCAAAAGCCGGTGCGTTTGCGCAACGTGTCGATGGTCTATCAGCAGTTCATCAATTACCCGACCATGACCGTGTTCGAGAACATCGCCTCGCCGCTGCGCCAGGCCGGTGTGTCGGCCGAGCAGATCCAGAGCAAGGTCCTCGAAACCGCGAAAATGCTGCGCATCGAGAAATTCCTCCAGCGTCACCCGCTGGAGCTTTCCGGCGGCCAGCAGCAGCGCACCGCCATGGCCCGGGCGCTGGTCAAGGACGCCGAGCTGATCCTGTTCGACGAGCCCCTGGTGAACCTGGACTACAAGCTGCGCGAAGAACTGCGTCAGGAAATGCGCGAGCTGTTCAAGGCCCGCCACACCATCGCCATCTACGCCACCACCGAACCCAACGAAGCCCTGGCCCTGGGCGGCACCACTACCATTCTCCATGAGGGCCGGGTGATCCAGAGCGGCAAGGCCGCCGAGGTCTATCACCAGCCGCAAACCGTGCTGGCGGCCGAGCTGTTTTCCGAGCCGCCGATCAACCTGATGCCCGGGCGCATCAGCGGCAATGAAGTGAGCTTTGCCAACTTTGTGCACTTCCCGCTCAACGTCGACCTGCGGCCCATCGGCGAAGGCGAGTTCCGCTTTGGCGTGCGGCCCAGCCATATCAGCCTGGTGCCCAGCAACGATGACGACCTGGAGCTGGCGGTGACCGTGGAAGTCGCCGAAATCAGCGGCTCGGAAACCTTCCTGCACGTGCGCAGCGAGCACTTCCTGCTGGTGCTGCATTTGCCCGGCGTGCATGAGTACGACGTCGACGCGCCGATCCGCATCTATATCCCTACCCACAAATTGTTTGTGTTCGATGGCCAGGGACGTCTGGTCCAGGCCCCGGGCCGACGTGTCGCGAGGGTTGCCTGATGGCCGAGATCCATTTGCAGAACCTGGCCCACAGCTACAGCGCAAAGCCCGCCGGCCCCGAGGACTACGCGATTCGCGAAATGAACCACGTCTGGGAGCAGGGCGGCGCCTACGCGTTGCTTGGCCCCTCGGGCTGCGGCAAGTCGACGTTGCTGAATATCATCTCCGGCCTGCTCAGCCCTTCCGAAGGCCAGGTGTTGTTCGACACCAAGGTGGTCAACGAGCTGACCCCGGAAAAACGCAACATCGCCCAGGTGTTCCAGTTCCCGGTGGTGTACGACACCATGACGGTGTTCGATAACCTGGCGTTTCCACTGCGAAACCAGGGCATGGCCGAGGCGAAGATTCACAGCAAGGTGCAGGAAATTGCCGAGGTGCTCGACCTGCAAAACCTGCTGGACAAAAAAGCCCGCAACCTCACCGCCGACGAAAAACAGAAAGTCTCCATGGGCCGCGGGCTGGTGCGTGATGACGTGTCGGCGATCCTGTTCGACGAACCGCTGACGGTGATCGACCCGCACCTGAAGTGGAAGCTGCGGCGCAAGCTCAAGCAGATCCACGAGCAGTTCAACATCACCATGGTCTACGTCACCCACGATCAACTGGAGGCCTCGACCTTCGCCGACAAGATCGCGGTGATGTACGGCGGGCAGATCGTGCAGTTCGGCACGCCACGGGAATTGTTCGAGCGGCCGAGCCATACCTTTGTCGGCTATTTCATCGGCAGCCCGGGGATGAATCTGATTGAAGTGCAGGCCGAGGCGGGCGGTGTGCGCTTTGCCGGCACGCATCTGGCGTTGCCCGAGGCGTTGCAGCAGCGCATTGGCGAAACGCCCTACAAGAAACTGCAGGTGGGTATCCGCCCGGAATTTATCCATGTGTGGGATGAGCACAATGCTGACGCGCTACAGGCCCAAGTCACTCATGTGGAAGACCTCGGCACCTACAAGATCATGACCCTCAACCTCGACGGCGCCCTGTTGAAGGTGCGCCTGGCCGAAGACAAACCGGTGCCCGAGGGGCACGCGTCCATCAGCTTTCCGGGCCAATGGCTGATGGTGTATGCCGACGACTACCTGCTGGAGGCACAGCCATGAACAAGGTGCAGAACAACAAGGCATGGTGGCTGGTGTTGCCGGTGTTCCTGCTGGTGGCCTTCAGTGCGGTGATCCCGATGATGACCGTGGTCAACTATTCGGTGCAGGACATCTTCGATCAGTCCAGCCGCTACTTTGTCGGCGCCGATTGGTACAAGCAGGTGCTGCTGGACCCGCGCCTGCACGACTCGCTGTTGCGCCAGTTCATCTATTCGGCGTGCGTGCTGCTGATCGAAATTCCCCTGGGTATCGCCATCGCCCTGACGATGCCCACCAAGGGCCGCTGGTCCTCGTTGGTGTTGATCGTGATGGCGATTCCGCTGCTGATTCCGTGGAACGTGGTGGGCACCATCTGGCAGATTTTTGGCCGCGCCGACATCGGCCTGCTGGGTTCAACGCTCAACGCGATGGGTATCAGCTACAACTATGCGGCCAACACCATGGACGCCTGGGTCACCGTGCTGGTGATGGACGTATGGCACTGGACGTCCCTGGTGGCACTCCTGTGTTTCTCGGGGCTGCGGGCGATCCCGGATGTGTACTACCAGGCGGCGCGGATTGATCGCGCGTCCAGTTGGGCGGTATTCCGACATATCCAGCTGCCGAAGCTGAAAAGCGTGCTGTTGATCGCGGTGATGCTGCGGTTCATGGACAGTTTCATGATCTACACCGAGCCGTTTGTACTGACGGGGGGCGGGCCGGGAAATGCCACCACCTTCCTCAGTCAGACCCTTACTCAAATGGCCGTAGGCCAATTCGACCTGGGCCCGGCGGCGGCATTTTCCCTGGTGTACTTCCTGATCATCCTGTTGGTGTCCTGGCTGTTCTACACCGCCATGACCCACTCCGACGCCAACCGTTGAGGCCGCCAACATGAGCAAGCGCAAGGTTATCCCGCTGCTGGTCTACATCCTGTTCCTGCTGGTGCCGATCTACTGGCTGCTGAACATGTCGTTCAAGAGCAACACCGAAATCCTAGGTGGCCTGACCCTGTTTCCCCAGGACTTTACCTTCGCCAACTACAAGGTGATTTTCACCGACCCGAGCTGGTACACCGGCTACCTCAACTCGCTGTACTACGTCAGCCTCAACACGGTGATTTCCCTGAGTGTGGCGCTGCCTGCGGCCTACGCGTTCTCGCGCTACCGCTTCCTCGGCGACAAGCACCTGTTCTTCTGGCTGCTGACCAACCGCATGGCGCCGCCAGCGGTGTTTTTACTGCCGTTTTTCCAGCTGTATTCGTCCATTGGCCTGTTCGATACGCATATCGCGGTGGCCCTGGCCCACTGCCTGTTCAACGTGCCGCTGGCGGTGTGGATTCTCGAAGGCTTCATGTCGGGTGTGCCCAAGGAAATCGACGAAACCGCCTACATCGACGGGTACAGCTTCCCCAAGTTTTTCGTGAAGATTTTCATCCCGCTGATTGGCTCGGGGATCGGCGTCACGGCGTTTTTCTGCTTCATGTTTTCCTGGGTCGAACTCTTGCTGGCACGCACGTTGACGTCGGTGAACGCCAAGCCCATCGCTGCCGTGATGACCCGCACGGTGTCGGCGTCCGGCATCGACTGGGGCGTGCTGGCGGCGGCGGGGGTGTTGACCATCCTGCCGGGCATGCTGGTGATCTGGTTTGTTCGCAACCACGTGGCCAAGGGCTTTGCCCTGGGCCGGGTCTGAGGAGTCGATGATGGAATGGATGGCCTGGACCACCCCGACTGCACTGTTCTTCGCCGCGATCGGCCTGCTGCTGGTGGGCATGACGACCTGGGAATTGCGTTCGCCGAGTATCCCCCGGCGCGGCTTGTTACCGATCAGCACCACCCGTGGTGATCGCTTGTTTATCGGTCTTCTCGGCAGCGCCTACCTGCATTTGTTGGTGATCGGCGTAACCGGCTGGAGCATCTGGGTGGCGTCCGCGCTGTCTCTGGTGTGGCTGTTGTCTGTGATGCGCTGGGGCTAGTTGCCCCTTTTGAACCCCAAAACCAGGAGGTCTCTATGTTCGATAAAAACAATAAGCTGCGACATAGCATTTCATTGGCGGCCGTGCTGGCGCTCAGCGGGCTCAGTGCTGCGGCCTGGGCGGATGCCTATGAAGACGCTGCAAAAAAATGGATCGGCAGTGAGTTCAAACCGTCGACCCTTACCGAAGCCCAACAGCTCGAAGAACTGAAGTGGTTTATCAAGGCCGCGGAGCCGTTTCGCGGGATGAAGATCAACGTGGTGTCGGAAACCCTCACCACCCACGAGTATGAGTCCAAGGTGCTGGCCAAGGCCTTCAGTGAAATCACCGGGATCAAGCTGACCCACGACCTGCTGCAGGAAGGCGACGTGGTGGAAAAGCTGCAAACCCAGATGCAGTCCGACAAGAATATCTATGACGGCTGGGTCAACGATTCCGACTTGATCGGTACGCACTTTCGCTATGGCAAGACCGAATCCATCACCGACCTGATGGCCAACGAAGGCAAGAACTTCACGTCGCCCACCCTGGACATCAAGGACTTCATCGGGATCTCGTTCACCACCGCACCGGACGGCAAGATCTACCAATTGCCCGACCAGCAGTTCGCCAACCTTTACTGGTTCCGCGCCGACTGGTTCGAACGGGCGGACCTGAAAGCCAAGTTCAAAGAGAAGTACGGTTATGAACTGGGCGTGCCGGTGAACTGGTCAGCCTATGAAGACATCGCCAAATTCTTCAGCGAAGACGTCAAGGAAATCGATGGCAAGCGCGTCTACGGGCACATGGACTACGGCAAGAAAGACCCCTCCCTGGGCTGGCGTTTCACCGATGCCTGGTTCTCCATGGCCGGTGGCGGCGACAAGGGCCTGCCCAACGGATTGCCGGTGGACGAGTGGGGCATTCGCGTGGAGGACTGCCACCCGGTGGGCTCCAGTGTGACCCGTGGTGGCGACACCAACGGCCCGGCGGCGGTGTATGCCACGCAGAAATACGTGGACTGGATGAAAGCCTACGCGCCACCGGAAGCGGCGGGCATGACCTTCTCCGAATCCGGCCCGGTGCCGTCCCAGGGCAACATCGCCCAGCAGATCTTCTGGTACACCGCGTTTACCGCCGACATGACCAAGCCGGGCCTGCCGGTGGTGAACGCCGACGGCACGCCGAAATGGCGCATGGCCCCATCGCCGGTCGGACCGTATTGGGAAAAAGGCATGAAGAAGGGCTATCAGGACGTGGGTTCCTGGACCTTCCTCAAGTCGACGCCCGAGAAGCAGAAACTCGCGGCCTGGCTGTACGCGCAGTTCGTGACCTCGAAAACCGTGTCGCTGAAGAAAACCATCGTGGGCCTGACGCCGATTCGTGAATCCGACATCAACTCCCAGGCCATGACCGACCTAGCGCCGAAACTCGGTGGCCTGGTGGAGTTCTACCGCAGCCCGGCCCGGGTGGAGTGGACCCCGACCGGCACCAACGTGCCGGACTATCCACGGTTGGCGCAGTTGTGGTGGAGCCATATTTCGGAAGCGGCCAGCGGCGAGAAAACCCCGCAACAGGCGCTGGATGGGTTGGCCAAGGACCAGGATGCGATCATGACGCGCCTGGAACGCTCCAAGGTGCAGCCGATTTGCGGGCCGAAGATGAACGAGGAAAGGGACGCGCAGTACTGGTTTGACCAGCCGGGTGCACCGAAGCCGAAGCTGGCGAATGAGAAGCCGCAAGGCGAGACGGTCAGCTACAACCAGTTGCTCAAATCATGGGAGGACGCGCGCAAGTAATCCAAACGCAGCAGATCAAAAATGTGGGAGCGGGCTTGCTCGCGAATGCGATGGATCAGTCAGCAGATATGTGACTGACAGACCGCTTTCGCGAGCAAGCCCGCTCCCACATTGGGTTTGCGGTGTTTTCGAATTTAGTGTGGTTTCAGACAATCCAGCGCCTGATCAGCCAAGGTACGGGCCATCTCGATGAGGTGCACGGTGGAGTGCGCCATATCGCGGCTTTCCCCAGTTGCGTTCTGCGCTGAACCTCCTGCCGTTGCGGCTGCACAGCGCAGTAGCTCAGAGAGCTGGGCGATTGCGTCTTCAAAGCTGACGTCGTGGTGAACGGTGAATATTGGATGAGAGAGGGGGTCGGGTTTTACGTAGTGACTTAAAGCGCGATCAAAGGCTTCGCGGTCTCGGGTGGAACGAGGTGGGTCTGGAACGATCTTGTCCATGCATAAGCTCCTACTGAGTGGAATCCACCTCATGTCGTTTCCACACGACAGGGGGTGGCAGCTATACGCGGGGTGGAAAACCGGACAGTAGGACCCGGCCAGACCGAAGTCTGCCCACGTACAGCCGCCATAGAGCGCTGACGAAAAAACGCCGACAACGATTATGGTGCTGACGCTTGGCGCCCACTGAATTTCCAGGTTTCCACACCCGATCGCTGATGTGCAGCGACGGAGCGAAGACTAGCCAGTGGTTCCAGTAGGCACAAGGCCGAAAGATTCTCTAGGAAACGTCCCGCAAGTTAAAGCGATTTGCCTTGCTGGCCTTTAACAATCTATGACGGGTTGAGTGAATTTCTTTGAGATGGCGTGGCTTACGGAATGCGTTCAAGCTCCTCTAGCTAATCGACAACGAAAAGAGTTTATGTGTGACCGGTAATGGTTTTGACGGTTCATGTGTATCTACTCGATGGCGATTCGGACTGGATCCAATCATTGGTAGCGAATGAAGTACCATCGTATGATGTCACGTCGCTAGTGGTCTTTAGGGACCGGCTGTTGCTCTCATTCAGCGTGCTAGCTGATCGTACTCGACCTTCATCGAGTGGGCGCTAAAGTAGCGATGCCGCTGTCAAGTCCGAATTGGACGAAGGTTGGTCGTTATGACACATATCCCTCAATTAGCAGACGGAGCTAATCTCATGGTGGACCCTAAAGGAACTGCAAATTTGCTTCACCAGCACGCCGAGTACAACAAGCTCAGCGATGAATACTCTCCTGAAGTCGCGGCTGTACTGACTCAAAAGAACCTGTCCCGCAGCAACGTGCAGGTCTCAGTAGAGCAAGTCGATGGGTGGCATCAGATCAATGAGGCTTCGATCAAAGGTCATCTTGATCTTGAGTCAGAAAGCCAAATTGCGACAGCTCAAGCAACCGCCGTCGTTGATGCAATCCTTCGACCCATTGTGCATGCTCTTCCCGAGCCTGCAGATGTTGTGGATGAGTCTGAGGTTGAAGACGTCGATGACGAGGATCAGGACGAGGACGAGGACGAGGACGAGCAGGATGAACGTCCGTCCTTAGGTGACATATTTGGTTATGAGGACGATGAGGATAACGAAGAAGCTGCGTTCGACCATATTCTCAAGCTCCAAGAGAACGCCGGTTGATACAGTCAGTTAGATATCCCAAGTAGCTTTCCCCAGATTTCCATACGGTAGGGCTACTTGGGATACAACGGCGGCAAGCTGGTGCTATCCCCCGCAGGGTCCTGCTCGCGCTCCGCCATCGGAATCGCCTTCACCGCCCGCCACAATTCCTCACCCTGCCAATACTGGCCACTTTCGCTGTACAGCGCGCCATTCAACCCGTCCAACGCATCCGACAACGGCACAAACCGCGCGGCCATATCTGCCAGGGTCTCCGGCTGTTGCCGCGCCCAGGCATCCAGTGCCTGGCGTGTGGCTTGCGGGTCATTGGCCTGGCTCGCCCGCTTGAGGTCGTCCAGCAAGGTACGCGGGCTCGGGCCGGTTTGCGCGGCACGCAGGATCGCCGGCTGCCAGCGCGCACGCCACCACAGACCAAAGCCCAGCAGGGTGGTGCAGGCCAGGATCAGGCTGGTCAGTTGCCAGATCCACAGGCTGTCGTTGTCCGGTGCAGTGATCACGGTGGGGCTGGCCGGCGTGTCCACGATCAGGCTCGGGTTGGTCGCCACTTGCAGGGTGCGGGCCGGCAGGCTGGTGCGTTCCAGGTGGTCTTCGTGGGTGTTCCACCACACCACTTCCACCGGTGGCAGTTCGAGTGCGCCAACGCGGTTGGGCACCAGGGCTTCGCGGTCTTCACGGCTGCCGATCAGGCCGCGGTCGTTGTTCTGGTTGCTCAGCACCGGTTGGTCCGGGTAGCGGCGCAGGCCAGGGATGTCGCTCAGCGCCAGGGGCGGCAGTTGTGCGGCGGCCAGGCCTTCGGCTTTCAGGGTCAGGCTGCGGGTCAGGGAGTCGCCGACCTGCACGTGATCCGGCTCGGGGTTCCAACTTTCAGTCAGGGTCAGGCTGCGCGCCGGTAGCCAGGGGGCGTCTGCCGGGTACACCGCCGGCTTGGCCTTGACGGCCAGCGACAGCTCCGGCGAGCTGACGTGGATCAGCTTGCCGGGTTTGGAGCCTTGGGGGTTATTGTCCTGGGCGGGCCGAGGCTCCACCAGCGTGGCGCTGAAAATCTGCGCCGGGATCGTCAAGCTGCCGCTGTGCTGCGGGTAAATCGCATACCGCGTTTCGATCACACCATGGCGGATGCCGTTGATGACTTTTTCGTAGGTGCGTGATTCACCGAGTTGCTCGATGCGCGTATCGGCGATCTGCAATGGCGTCAGGCTGCTGTCGTCGTACAGCGACACCGAGTGGTAGACGCGCACGGTCAGCAGCGCCTGGGCCTGGACGTAGACGCTGTCCTGGTCGAGGTTGGTTTCGATAAATACCGGAGCCAACTGGGTCTCGGTGTTCTGGCTGACGGTTTCCACCACTTGCAGGGTGATCGGTTGGGTCTTGAGTTCGCCGATCTGCAACGGCGGAATCACTACGGTGCCGGTCTCTTTGGGCAGCAGGGTGATGATCCAGCGGGTGGTGGCGTGGTTGTCGCCTGCCAGCGTGGTGAGCTGGTTGATCTGGCGGGTGCCGCTCACTTCAAACAGCGGGTCCAGTGGCGCCAGGTCCGGTTTGCCGAACAGCGTGACGTCGTTGGACTCCACCGTCAGTTCCACCGTCTCCCCGGAATTGATGCGGCTGCGGTCGACACTGGCCACCAGGCCGGCGGCCTGGGCCTGGCTGGCCCACAACGCGAGGGTGAGAAGAAGGGCGGTGCAGCGGTTCATCGAGTCTTGTCCTGATGTTGTTGCTGTTCGTACCAGAATTTGCGTCGCAGCAGCTCGCCGGGGTTGTCCGGGATCTGCCGCAGCCATTGTTCCAGGGCCTGGCGCTGTTCGCCTTCGATCGTGCCGCTGGCGGGGCGCAGGGGCGGCGTGGTGGTTTGCTCGTCACCCAACTCGCTGCCGGGCACCTCGTTGCTGCCGGCGTGGGGCGTGGCGCCCGTTTGTGTATCGGTTGCACCGGGTTGGCCCTGGCCCTGGGACGTCTGCTCGCCACCGGTGGCGGTCTGGCTGCTGGCGCCCGGTTGCGCAGTCTGGCCGGGTTGCGTGGTTTCGTCATCCTCGTTTTTTGCAGGCTTGGCCGGCTCGGTTTTTTCCGGTTCCTGCTGCATCAGGCTTTCCACCAGGGCTTTGTTCTTCAGCGCCGGCTGCAAGTCGGGCTGGGCTTCCAGGGCTTGCTCGTAGGCGTCGATCGCCGCTTCCAGCTCGCCGCTTTTGGCCAGGGCGTTGCCTCGATTGTAGTGGGAATAGGCGTCGCTGCCTTCGGCAAAACGCTTGGCCGCTTCGGCGTAGTTGCCGGCTTCATACAGCGCGACGCCTTGCCATTGCGGGTCTTCAAAATGTTCGGCAGCCTCGGCCGGGCGTTTTTTCTTCAGCAGCAATTGGCCTTGTTGGTCCGGGCGCAGCCACAGGTCCTGGAAGTCAAAGGCATAGCTGGGCTGCGGCGCGCCCAACAGCAGTAACGGCAAGAAGAACAGCCAGCCGCGGCGCCCGGCGCAGGCGGCCAGCAGCAACAGCGGCAAGAGCAGCCAATAACCCTGGTCGGCCCAGGTGTCGAGGTGCAGCAGTTGGCCGTCATTGCGCAGGCTTTGCGGGCCGTCCAGCAGGCCGAGGTGGCGCAGGTCCTTGTCGTCCAGGCGGGCCTGGCGGTAACGGCCGCCCATTTCGCTGGCGAAAGCCTTGAGGGTCGGACTGTCGAGGCGCGGCACGAGGATCGCGCCCTGGGCGTCCTTGAGGAATTCGCCGCTCTCCTGGGTCACTGGCGTGCCTTCGCGGCTGCCGATGCCGAGGATCGACAGGCTCGGCGCCTGGCTACCTTGTAACTGCAGGCGGATGCCCTGGCGTTCCTGCTTGGACAGCGACGAGCCAATCAGCAGCAGTCGGCCCTGGCCGAGGCCGCCATGCTTGAGCAGGCTCAGGGCTTTTTCCACGGCCAGGTCGGCGCGATGGCCGGGCTCGGGCATGATCGAGGGGCGCAGGGCCTCCAGCAGGTTATGGCTGGTGGCCAGATCGTCCGAGAGCGGCACCAGGGTGTGGGCGCTGCCGGCGTAGACCACGATGGCGGTCTGCGCATCGCTGCGGGCCTGGAGCAGGTCGAACAGCTTGCGCCGCGCCTGTTCGAGGCGGCTGGGCGGGCTGTCGGTGGCGAGCATTTCCGGGGTCAGTTCCAGCAGCACCACCAGCGGGTCGGCGGGTTTCTGACTGGACTGTTCCACGCGCTCCCAGCTTGGGCCGAGCAACGCCAGCACGGCCAGCAGCCAGGCAATCCCGAGCACCACCCACGGCGATTTGCTTTCGCGGCCACTGCCGCCGCTGAGCAACGCGGCATGGAAGGCTGGCGGCAGAATCATCTGCCAGCGCCCGGCGCGTTTCTGCCGGTGCCACAACTGCCACAGCAACCAGCCGAGCAGCGGCAGTAGCAACAGCCACCAGGGACGGAACCAGTGCGGCCACAGGGCGATCATCGACGCCTCCGCAAACGCAGGCGTTTCAGGCGCTCGCGCCATTCCGGGTTGGGTTGCAGGAAACGGCCCTTGCTCGAGAGTTTGTTGAACAGGCGTTGCAGGGCGTTATCCGGCCAGCGTTCCTGGATCACCAGCAGCATGCTGAGGATCAGTGCCAACGCCAGCGGCGCGCTGTACAGCGCCTGGGCGGGGCGGGCCTGGGTCGGTTGCTGGGCCACGGGTTCGAGCTGGTCGAGGGTTTCCTTGATCTTCAGCAGTTCGTTGCCGTCGCGGGCGCGGAAGTAGCGGCCGCCGGTGGCCTCGGCGATGGCCTTGAGCGCCGGTTCGTCGAGGTCCAGGCTCGGGTTGACCCCGAGTATGCCCAGGGAGCCGGTTTGCTCGGGGTCGGCACCGATGCCGATCGGGTAGATTTTCACGCCTTCTTCGGCGGCCAGGCGGGCGGCGGTCAGCGGGTCGATTTCGCCGGCATTGTTGGCGCCGTCGGTGACCAGGATCAGCACCCGGCTTTGCGCAGGGCGCTGACGCAGGCGCTTGAGGGCCAGGCCGATGGCGTCGCCAATCGCGGTGTTCTTCCCGGCAATACCGATTTTTGCTTCATCGAGCCAGGTGCGCACGGTGCGCCGGTCGAAGGTCAGCGGCGCTTGCAGATAAGCCTGGCTGCCGAACAGGATCAAGCCTACGCGATCACCTTCGCGGCTTTCCAGGAAGTCCCCCAGCAGGTGCTTGACCAGGCTCAGGCGGCTGACGTCCTCGTCCTGCCACTGCATGTCGGGGAAGTCCATCGAGCCGGAGACGTCCACCGCCACCAGCAAATCGCGGCCACTGGCAGCAATGGGCAGCGGCTCGCCGAGCCATTCCGGGCGGGCGGCAGCGGTAAGCAGCAACAGCCACAGGAACACGAACGGCGCTTGCTGGCGCCAGCCCGGCAGGTTGACCCGCGCGCGGCGGCGGGCCAGGCCTTCGAGATCGCTGAGGAAACTGACTTTCAGTGCCGGCTCGCCGCTGTCGGCCACCGGCAAGATGAGCCGCAGCAACCACGGCAATGGCAACAGGGCAAAGATCCACGGCCAGGCGAATTCAAACATGTTTGCGAATCCAGGTGTCGACGGCCTGGGTCAGACCGGCGATGGCCTTGTCGTCGAGTTTGCATTCGGGCTTGTAGGCGCCTTCCACCAGCACCATCCAACGGGTCAGGCCGGCGGCGGGGCAGCGGTTGTCGAGGAACGCCAGCCATTTGCGGCCGTTGAGGGTGTGGCTCTGGCTGTAGGGGTAGTCGTTGCGGCACAGGCGTTTGAGCAGGCCGTTGAGTTGTTGCAGCCAGGCACCGGCCGGCGCGCCGTCGTAGGGTTTGGGCATCAGGGCCAGCTCGGCGAGGGCGGCGATGCGCAGCGGGTCCAGGGGTTGTTCGGCGCGGGCCAGCGGGCGCTTGGCCGGCAGGAAACGCCGCAGCGACCACAAGCCCCAGCTCGCCAGCGGGAGAATCAGCAGCAACAGCCACCAGCCCGGCGCCGGCGGCCAGAAGCCGATCACCGGCGGGGCGATCAAGGGTTGCAGTTGGTCGAGGCTGCTCATTGCTTTTTAACCGGGCGTTGCGGGTTCAGGTATTCGCGCAGTTGCTCGACCATTTCACCCTGTGTGCTCAAGGGCATCAACAGCACTCGCAGCTTTTGCGCGAGCAGTTCCCAGCGGGCGCTGCGGGCTTCGGCCTGGGCCTTGTAGGCCTGGCGCAGGTCAAAATTCAGGGTGTCCAGTTCCAGCTGTGCGCCGCGCTCGGCGAAGCGCAGCAGCCCGGCGGCGGGCAGGGCGTGGTCCAGCGGGTCGGAGACCGGCAACAGCAGCAGGTCGCAATGCCGCGACAGCAGGCTCAGCTGTTGCTCGGCGCCTTCGGTCAACGCGCGTTCGTCGCAGATCACAATCACCAGGCTGCCCGGGCGCAGGACTTCCCGGGCCCGGCGCAAGGCCATGCCGAGGGCGTCGGCTTCCGGGCGACGCTCGGTGTTGAGGCTCTGGTTGACCCGCACCAGACGGTTGAGCAATTGCAGCAGGCTTTGTTTGCTGCGCCGGGGTTTGATTTCGTAGTGCTCACTGTCGCCGAACACCAGGCCGCCGACGCGGTCGTTGTGACCCAGGGCAGCCCAACCGATCAGGCTCGCCGCCTGGGCTGCCAGCACCGACTTGAACATCTGGCCCGAGCCGAAAAACAGCCGGCAGCTTTGTTCCACCATGATGAAGATCGGCCGTTCGCGCTCTTCATGGAACAGCTTGGTATGGGGTTCCTGGGTGCGTGCGGTGACGCGCCAGTCGATGGTGCGTACGTCGTCGCCGGCCTGGTAAACCCGCACCTGGTCGAAGTCGACCCCGCGCCCGCGCAGTTTCGAGTGGTGCAGGCCGATCAGCGGGCTGCGCTGGCTTGGCGTGGAAAACAGCTGCACTTCCCGCACGCGATGGCGCATCTCGATCAATTCGCTCAGGGTGACACGGGTTCCATCGCCAGCGTTCATGGGCGTCAAGCGACGGCAACGACGTCGAGAATGCGCTGCACCACGCGGTCCTGGTCGATACCGGCTGCTTCAGCCTCGAACGACAGAATGATGCGGTGACGCAGCACGTCGAACAGCACCGCCTGGATGTCTTCCGGGCTGACGAAGTCGCGACCGGCCAGCCAGGCGTGGGCCCGGGCGCAGCGGTCCAGCGCAATCGAGCCACGGGGGCTGGCGCCATAGGCAATCCACTCGGCCATTTCCGGGTCGAACTTGGCGGGGGTGCGGGTGGCCATGACCAGTTGCACCAGGTATTCCTCCACCGCGTCGGCCATGTACAGGCCGAGGATTTCCTTGCGGGCGGCGAAGATCGCCTGCTGGCTGACCCGGCGCTCGGGCTTGGTTTCGCCATTGAGGGCTTCGCCACGGGCCTGCTGCAGGATGCGGCGCTCGACGGCGGCATCGGGGAAGCCGATTTTCACGTGCATCAGGAAGCGGTCGAGCTGGGCTTCGGGCAACGGGTAGGTGCCTTCCTGCTCGATCGGGTTTTGCGTGGCCATTACCAGAAACAGTGGCGACAGTTCATAGGTACTGCGCCCCACGCTGACCTGGCGCTCGGCCATGGCTTCAAGCAAGGCCGACTGCACCTTGGCCGGGGCACGGTTGATTTCGTCCGCCAGCACCAGGTTGTGGAAGATCGGGCCTTGCTGGAACACGAAGCTGCCGGTTTCCGGACGATAGATCTCGGTGCCGGTGATGTCGGCGGGCAGCAGGTCGGGGGTGAACTGGATGCGATGGAACTGTGCTTCGATCCCTTCGGCAAGCTCCTTGATGGCCTTGGTCTTGGCCAGCCCGGGAGCGCCTTCAACCAGCATATGACCATCGGCGAGCAGGGCAATGAGCAAGCGCTCGATGAGTTTTTCCTGGCCGAGAATCTGCGTTGAAAGAAAGGTTCGCAGCGCAAGCAGCGCTTCACGATGTTCCATCGATGACGGTTACTGGAGAGGTGAGCCCCGGGCGTTGTTAAAAACGCCAGGGCCTGGGGGCTTACTTTAATGCATCAGAGGGTGCGGCGACTAACGGCGCAGGGGGTATTTTTTGGGAATTGTGGGAAATGTCCGAGGTTTTTCCGGCTGGCACCTACCTTTGTGGCGAGGGAGCTTGCTCCCGCTGGGTTGCGCAGCAGCCCCAATAAGGCGGCCGAGTTTTTCCAGACAGAGCGCAGCTGACTGGTTTGGGGCCGCTTCGCAGCCCAGCGGGAGCAAGCTCCCTCGCCACATTGAGCCGTCTTGGCTTCTAGATCCGGATATAGGTCCCGGTGCCCTTGAGAATGTTCTGCAAGGTTTCTTCCACTTCGGCCAGATCCGACTCCGCCGTGCCGTGGGTGATTTCCAGATGATCACTGCCGCCCAAGGCATCGGCGTCCGCTGCGCCAATCTCTACCAACAACGTCGTGGCACTCAGCGTGATCTTCAGCCCGTCCAGGGTCGACGGCTCGTAATCCCAGGTGATTTCCACCTCGTCCTCATCCGGATAACGAGTGACCATGAACATCTCGCCCTTGTCGCCGTGGCAGCAGAGCATGGCCATGTTGTCTTCTTCGTCATCGCACGGGTTGACGATCAGGTGGGCGGTGGTCAGTTGCAGTGGCATGGTTAATCCTGTCTGGGGGAGGGCGAAGCAGGGCAATTGTGCCATTGCGGCGAATTTTGTGCTGCATCGTGTGTCAGACCTTGTGGCATGACCTGACGGGCTATATCAGTCATTTCCGGTACTCGGCGCCTCGGGATTTCTCCGAAAACACCCGGTTGCCCAAGTCGCAACCCGCCAGCAGCGTGCCGATGACCGAATATGTCGCAGCGTCGCAAGCAGCACGCTTCCTACACTCGTTAAGCTGCGCAACGGATGTGCCTCGCCAGGAGTCTGACCTGCCCGTCGTACCGTCGCCTGGCTGGCAGCACATCTTATGGAAGTTGAATGTGACCTCATTGTCTTGTCCAGCTTCACCCACCTGTCACTCTGAATTCGTTACTGTAGACCGCGAACAGAGCTGACGGTCTCCCCGCAAGGGGATAACACGCGACGCTTCCATCAATAACAAGCCCAAGCGGAGTACCACAGATGGCGTTCTTCACCGCAGCCAGCAAAGCCGACTTCCAGCACCAACTGCAAGCGGCACTGGCGCAGCACATCAGTGAACAGGCACTGCCACAAGTGGCGCTGTTCGCTGAACAATTCTTCGGCATCATTTCCCTGGATGAACTGACCCAGCGTCGCTTGTCCGACCTGGCCGGTTGCACCCTGTCTGCCTGGCGCCTGCTTGAGCGCTTTGATCACACCCAACCGCAAGTGCGGGTCTACAACCCCGATTACGAACGTCACGGCTGGCAATCGACCCACACGGCGGTCGAAGTGCTGCACCACGACCTGCCCTTCCTGGTGGACTCGGTGCGTACCGAGCTGAATCGCCGTGGCTACAGCATCCACACCCTGCAAACCACTGTGCTCAGCGTGCGTCGTGGCAAGAAGGGCGAGCTGCTGGAAATCCTGCCCAAAGGCACCCAGGGCGAAGACGTTCAGCAAGAATCGCTGATGTACCTGGAAATCGACCGCTGCGCCAACGCCGCCGAGCTGAATGTCCTGAGCAAGGAACTTGAGCAGGTACTGGGCGAAGTGCGCGTTGCTGTCGCCGATTTCGAACCGATGAAAGCCAAGGTCCAGGAACTGCTGGCCGGTATCGACGCCAGCTCCTACGTGATCGACGGCGAAGAAAAAGCCGAGATCAAGAGCTTCCTGGAATGGCTGGTGGGCAACCACTTCACCTTCCTGGGCTATGAAGAGTTTGTGGTACGTGACGAGGCGGATGGCGGTCATATCGAATATGACGCCAACTCGTTCCTCGGTCTGACCAAACTGCTGCGCCCAGGCCTCACCGCCGACGACCTGCGCATCGAGGACTACGCGGTGAACTACCTGCGTGAACCGGCCGTGCTGTCGTTCGCCAAGGCCGCTCACCCAAGCCGCGTGCACCGCCCGGCCTACCCGGACTACGTGTCGATCCGCCAGATCGATGCCGACGGCAAGGTCATCAAGGAATGCCGCTTCATGGGCCTCTACACCTCTTCGGTGTACGGCGAAAGCGTGCGGGTGATCCCGTATATCCGCCGCAAGGTCACGGAAATCGAGCGTCGCTCGGGCTTCCAGGCCAAGGCGCATTTGGGCAAGGAACTGGCCCAGGTGGTCGAGGTTCTACCCCGTGACGATCTGTTCCAGACCCCGGTGGACGAACTGTTCAGCACCGTGATGTCGATCGTGCAGATCCAGGAGCGCAACAAGATCCGCGTGTTCCTGCGCAAAGACCCCTACGGCCGCTTCTGCTACTGCCTGGCCTACGTGCCACGCGACATCTATTCCACCGAAGTGCGCCAGAAGATCCAGCAAGTGCTGATGGATCGCCTGAAAGCCTCGGACTGCGAGTTCTGGACCTTCTTCTCCGAATCCGTACTGGCTCGCGTCCAGCTGATTCTACGGGTAGACCCGAAGAACCGCCTGGACATCGACCCGCTGCAACTGGAAAAAGAAGTGGTGCAGGCCTGCCGCAGCTGGCAGGACGACTACTCCAGCCTGGTGGTGGAAAGCTTTGGCGAGGCCCATGGCACCAACGTGCTGGCAGACTTCCCGAAAGGCTTCCCGGCCGGCTACCGTGAGCGCTTCGCCGCGCATTCGGCTGTGGTCGACATGCAGCACTTGCTCAGCCTGACCGAAGCCAACCCGCTGGTGATGAGCTTCTACCAGCCGCTGGGCCAGGTTTCCGGCCAGCGCGAGCTGCACTGCAAGCTGTATCACGCCGACACCCCGCTGGCGCTGTCCGATGTGTTGCCGATCCTGGAAAACCTCGGCTTGCGTGTACTGGGTGAATTCCCGTACCGCCTGCGTCATGCCAATGGCCGCGAGTTCTGGATTCACGATTTCGCGTTCACCGCCGCCGAAGGCCTGAACCTCGACATCCAGCAGCTCAACGACACCCTGCAGGACGCGTTCGTGCACATCGTCAACGGCGATGCCGAGAACGATGCGTTCAACCGCCTGGTACTGACCGCCGGCCTGCCATGGCGCGACGTGGCGTTGCTGCGTGCCTACGCCCGCTACCTGAAGCAGATTCGCCTGGGCTTCGACCTGGGTTACATCGCCAGCACCCTGAACAACCACACCGACATCGCCCGCGAGTTGACCCGGTTGTTCAAGACCCGTTTCTACCTGGCGCGCAAGCTGACCGCCGAAGACCTGGAAGACAAGCAGCAACGCCTGGAACAGGCCATTCTGACGGCCCTGGACGACGTTCAGGTGCTCAACGAAGACCGCATCCTGCGTCGCTACCTGGACCTGATCAAGGCCACCCTGCGGACCAACTTCTACCAGGCGGATGCCAACGGTCAGAACAAGTCGTACTTCAGCTTCAAGTTCAACCCGCACGCGATTCCTGAATTGCCGAAGCCGGTGCCGAAGTTTGAAATCTTCGTCTACTCGCCACGGGTTGAAGGCGTGCACCTGCGCTTTGGTAACGTCGCTCGCGGCGGCCTGCGCTGGTCCGATCGTGAAGAAGACTTCCGTACTGAAGTGCTGGGCCTGGTAAAAGCCCAGCAGGTGAAGAACTCGGTCATCGTGCCGGTGGGCGCCAAGGGCGGCTTCCTGCCTCGTCGCCTGCCATTGGGCGGCAGCCGGGACGAGATCGCGGCCGAGGGCATCGCCTGCTACCGCATCTTCATTTCCGGCCTGCTGGACATCACCGACAACCTGAAAGACGGCGCCCTGGTGCCACCGTTGAACGTGGTGCGCCACGACAACGATGACCCGTACCTGGTGGTGGCCGCGGACAAGGGCACTGCGACCTTCTCCGACATTGCCAACGGCATCGCCATCGACTACGGCTTCTGGCTGGGTGACGCGTTTGCGTCCGGTGGTTCTGCCGGTTACGACCACAAGAAAATGGGCATCACCGCCAAGGGCGCATGGGTGGGCGTGCAGCGTCACTTCCGTGAGCGCGGCATCAACGTCCAGCAAGACAGCATCACCGTGGTGGGCGTCGGCGACATGGCCGGCGATGTGTTCGGCAACGGCCTGTTGATGTCCGACAAGCTGCAACTGGTCGCGGCCTTCAACCACCTGCACATCTTCATCGATCCAAACCCGACCCCGGCCAACAGCTTCGCTGAACGTCAGCGCCTGTTCGACCTGCCGCGCTCGGCCTGGACCGACTACGACACCAGCATCATGTCGGAAGGCGGCGGTATCTTCTCGCGCAGCGCGAAGAGCATTGCCATCTCGCCACAGATGAAAGAACGCTTCGACATCCAGGCCGACAAGCTGACCCCGACCGAACTGCTGAACGCCTTGCTCAAGGCACCGGTGGACCTGTTGTGGAACGGCGGTATCGGTACCTACGTCAAGGCCAGCACCGAGAGCCATGCCGACGTGGGCGACAAGGCCAACGACGCCCTGCGCGTGAATGGCAACGAGCTGCGCTGCAAGGTGGTGGGCGAGGGCGGTAACCTCGGCATGACCCAATTGGGTCGTGTGGAATTCGGCCTCAATGGCGGCGGTTCGAACACCGACTTCATCGACAACGCCGGCGGTGTGGACTGCTCCGACCATGAAGTGAACATCAAGATCTTGCTCAACGAAGTGGTGCAGGCCGGTGACATGACCGACAAGCAGCGCAACCAGTTGCTGGCGAGCATGACCGACGAAGTCGGCAGCCTGGTGTTGGGCAACAACTACAAGCAAACCCAGGCCCTGTCCCTGGCCGCCCGCAAAGCTTTCGAGCGAGCAGCCGAGTACAAGCGCCTGATGAGCGACCTGGAAGGCCGTGGCAAGCTGGACCGCGCCATCGAGTACCTGCCTTCGGAAGATCAACTGACCGAGCGTGCCGCCACCGGTAAGGGCCTGACCCGGCCGGAACTGTCGGTACTGATCTCCTACAGCAAGATCGACCTCAAGGAAGCGCTGCTCAAGTCCCTGGTACCGGATGACGACTACCTGACCCGTGACATGGAGACCGCGTTCCCGCCGAGCCTGGTGGCCAAGTTCTCCGAAGCCATGCGTCGCCACCGTCTGAAGCGCGAGATCGTCAGCACCCAGATCGCCAACGACCTGGTCAACCACATGGGCATCACCTTCGTTCAGCGACTCAAAGAGTCCACCGGCATGAGCCCGGCGAACGTGGCCGGTGCCTACGTGATCGTGCGTGACATCTTCCACCTCCCGCACTGGTTCCGTCAGATCGAAGCCCTGGACCACCAGGTCTCGGCTGAAGTGCAGCTGGCATTGATGGACGAACTGATGCGCCTGGGCCGTCGTGCCACCCGCTGGTTCCTGCGCAGCCGTCGCAACGAGCAGGATGCTGCCCGTGACGTCGCGCACTTCGGTCCGCACCTGGCGGCGTTGGGCCTCAAGCTCGACGAACTGCTGGAAGGCCCGACCCGCGAAGGCTGGCAGAACCGTTATCAGGCGTATGTCGAAGCCGGTGTACCGGAGCTGTTGGCGCGCATGGTGGCGGGCACCACGCACCTGTACACCTTGCTGCCGATCATCGAAGCGGCTGACGTCACCGGTCAGAGCGCTGCTGATGTGGCCAAGGCGTACTTCGCCGTCGGTAGCGCCCTGGACTTGCCGTGGTACCTGCAGCAGATCAGCGATCTGCCGGTGGGCAACAACTGGCAGGCCCAGGCGCGTGAAGCCTTCCGCGATGACGTGGACTGGCAGCAACGGGCGATCACCATCAAGGTTCTGCAAATGGCCGATGCGCCAGAAAACATGGAAGCCCGCGTGGCCCTGTGGCTTGAGCAGAACGCGAGCATGGTGGAGCGCTGGCGCGCGATGATGGTGGAGATTCGTGCTGCGGTGGGCACGGACTACGCCATGTACGCGGTGGCCAACCGTGAGTTGCTGGATTTGGCGTTGAGCGGTCAGTCGGTGCTGTAACGGGACTGATTGAGCGGTAAAGCAAAAAGCCCGGTATCGAAAGATGCCGGGCTTTTTTGTGCTTGATCATCGAGTGGTTGGCTCAATTGCTGTGTAGCAACTTGGCTTCCAGGTGGTCCAGGTGTCGGGTCATCAAGGTGACGGCGGTACCGGCATCGCCTTGCTCCACCGCATCCACAATCGCCATGTGCTCCTGCCACGCGCAATACGTGCAGGCCTTGGCCTCAAACTGCGCAATCGCCAACGAGGTCAACGGCACCAGGCTATTGAGAAACTGCGCCAGCGGTGCGTTACCGGCAATCGCCGCCAGTTGCAGGTGAAACTCTCCGGAAAGCCGAATCGCCGGCCCGCGTTGGTCCCGCTCGATGCATTCCCGCTCCCGCGCAATCAACTCACGTAACTGCCGCACCTGTGCTGGTTTCGCATTGGCACATGCCAACTGCACCACGGTGATTTCCGTCAGGCGTCGGGCCTCAAGAATTTGCCGGGTTTGCTGGGCATCGGGCGCCGCTACCTGGGCCCGGTGGTTGGGCCGCAGGATGATCACTTGCTGGTGCGACAGCCGCGCCAGCACCCGGCGAATAACGCTGCGGCTGACACCAAAACTCTGGCCGAGGCTCTCCTCGGTAAAACGGCTGGCGGGGGCGATGCGTTGCTCGAGAATGGCGTCGAACAGGGCCGGGTAGATGTCGTCCACCGAGAGCTTCGGCTTGCCCACCAGGCGCAACGGCGTGAATGGGAACGGGGTGTGCAGGGCGTGAGCGGTCATGGGCGGTCTCCAAAAAGTCAGCTACCCAGATGGTCGTCCGGGATGTTCAAGCGAATGCCCATGCGCAAGCCTTCCTGCAGGATGTGCCGGCGCATTTCGGCGCTGGCCAGGGCGCTGTTCTTGTTGCGGATCGCGCGCACCACGGCGTCGTTTTCCTGCAGGCGTTCCGCCAGGTGTTCGGGGGAATTACGAAGTACCTGGGCACTTTGCTTGAGGGCGTTGCTGGTCTGTTGCACCACGTTCTGGAAGATCGGGTTGGAGGTCAGGGCGAACAGTTCTTCGTGGAACGCGATGTAGGCGTTCATCCCGGCTTCGCTGTCGCCGGCATCGAGGGCTTCGCGCATGTCCATCAGGGTCAGGCGCAGTTGCCCGACTTCCTTGCTGCTGATGGATTGGGCCACCAGGCCGACGATAAAGGGTTCGAGGGTGTAGCGCAGTTGCAGGATGTCTTCGAGGCTGGCCTCGGCCACGCCGCTGTCCTGGGCCTGGGATTCGTTGAGGGTGGTTTCCAGCACCACCACGCCCTTGCCGGGCATGGAGCGCACCAGGCCGAGGGTTTCGAGCACGATCACCGCTTCGCGCAGGCTCGGGCGGCTGATGCCCAGTTGCTCCGCCAGTTCACGCTGGCCGGGCAGCATCTCGCCGCGCCGCCACTGGCCCCTCGCCAGGGCGGCACGCAGTTTTTCTACCACTGAATTGACGACGGTTGAGGTGCTGATCACGTCTACGTCTCCTTGAAGTTGCAAATACGGTAGTGAATCCGGCGAAGATCTATTGTGGGAGCTGGCTTGCCTGCGATGGCGATGTGTCAGCCAACCCATCATCTACTGATACACCGCCATCGCAGGCAAGCCAGCTCCCACATTGGATGTGTGTTGTCTTAGAACTCCTGGTGCGCCGGCAGCACCGGTTTCTTGGCCTGAAAGGCATACCCGTGTTGCCCTTCCAGCACCTTGTTGGCGCGCTGGATATCGATGTCTTTTTCCCAACGGGCGATGGCCACGGTGGCGACGCAGTTGCCAATCAGGTTGGTCAGCGCCCGGCCAATCCCCATGAACCAGTCCACTGCCAACACCAGTACCAGGCCCACCACCGGAATCGCCGGGATCGCGGTCAGTGTCGCCGCCAGGATCACCAGCGCCGAGCCGGGAATCCCGTGGGCGCCCTTGGAGGTGATCAGCGACACCAGCAGGATGGTCAGCAGGTCGGTCATCGACAGTGGCGTGCCGGTGGCGTTGGCGATAAACACGATGGCCAGGGTCAGGTAGATGGAGAAACCGTCGAGGTTGAACGAGTACCCCGTCGGAATCACCAGCCCCACGGTCGAGCTGCCGATGCCGAGGTGCTCCAGTTTACGCATGATCTGTGGCAACACCGCATCGGAGGACGCCGTGCCCATCACGATCAATAGTTCTTCGCGCAGGTACTTGAGCAGCGGTAGCATCCGCAGGCCCGACAGGCGCATCACCAGGCCGAGAATCACCGCGACGAACAGGAAGCAGGTGAGGTAGAACAGGCCCACCAGGCTGCCCAGGTGTTGCAGGGAGTCCAGGCCGTAGGTGCTGGTGGTGAAGGCGATCGCGCCGAACACGCCGATGGGCGCCAGGCGCACGATCATGCCCATGATGCGAAAGATCACGTGGCTCAGCTCGTTGATCAACCGCGAGATGCCGGAGGCGGCTTCGCCGACCAGGTTCAGGGCGCTGCCGAACAACACGGAGAACAACAGTACTTGCAGCACGTTGTTGTCAGCGAAGGCGCCGATCACCGAATTGGGGATCAGGTCCATCAGGAACTGGCTGGTGCCCTTGATGTGTTGGCCTTTGTCGGCCAGTTCATTCAAGCCGGCGGAGGAGAGCTGTTCCAGGTGGATATTGGCGCCAGTGCCGATCCCGGTGCTGAAAGCCATGATCAGGCCAATCACCAGGGCCACGGTGGTCAGCGCTTCGAAGTAGATCACCGACTTGAGGCCGATGCGCCCGACTTTCTTCAAGTCGCCGGCGCCGGAAATACCGCTGACCACCACGCAGAACACGATCAGGCCAATCAGCATCTTGATCAGCTTGATAAAGCCGTCACCCAGGGGTTTGAGTTGCGAGGAGAATTCGGGAAGGGCGAGGCCGCAGATTATGCCGATCACCAGGCCAATCACGACTTGCAGGAAAATCGAACGCGAGCACCATCTGAGCATGGGAAGGATCTCTATTCGGTGCCCTGGTGGGTCCAGGGCTTAATTGTTGTGGTCTGACCGGTATGTCCAGTGCGGGGCCAGTCTACGCTCGGTTTTTTTCCAGCTGCAAGTAAATATTACCGGGATGGCGGGTTCCGGTCTGACCAGTTGGTTCGCAAGGTCGGTGCTTGAGCGGTTGGCGGCCCGGAATTTTTTCGCTTATCATCCCGGGCTCGGTTCACAAGGTGAGTTATGGATATTCCAGGATTGATTACGGACGCGGCGGGTATCACGAGCTGCACGTGGCGCACGGCGGCGCCGGAGTACCCGCATTACCACGACCACGAGTGGGGCGTGCCGGTGGCCGACGACATGGCGCTGTACGAGAAAATTTGCCTGGAAGGCTTTCAGGCGGGCATGGCGTGGATCACCATCCTGCGCAAGCGCGAGGCGTTTCGCCGGGCGTTCGAGGGCTTTGATTTTCGCCGGGTGGCGCAGTACACCGAGGAGGACATCGAGCGACTGATGGCTGACCCGGGCATCGTGCGCAATCGCGCCAAAATTGTGTCCACCATCAACAACGCCCGGCGCGCCTGTGAGCTGGTGGATGAAACCGGCTCGCTGGCGGCGTGGCTGTGGTCATTTGAACCGGGCGCCGATGAACGTCCGGCGCGGGTCGACCTGGCGTACTGGACGGCCAACCCCACGTCAGCTGCGTCAACACGTTTGTCCAAGGCCCTTAAGAAACGCGGCTGGAGCTACGTGGGCCCGACCACGATGTATGCGTTCATGCAGGCGATGGGCATGGTCAACGACCACCTTGAAGGGTGCGTCTGCCGGCAGCAGATCGAGGACCGGCGCCGGCAATTCAAGCGGCCTTAGTGGGGCAGCGGCGTGAGCACGTCGGCCTTGTCATCCATCACCATCACCACCAGCAATTTCGCCGGTTGGGTCTGGCTGGCATTGCTGGATTCAAAGTGCCGCGAGCCGGCGGGTTCATAGAACGACTGGCCGACCGTGTAGGTGATTGCCTTTTCATCGTTGACCCGCGAGGTGATTGCACCTTCCAGCACATAGGCCACGGCCGTGCCGGTGTGGCTATGGGGCACGGTGGCCTGGCCCGGGGCGTAGTCCACGGTGAGCATGATGGTTTTCTTGCCCGGAACGTTGGTCAGGGCGCGCTCTTGCAATACGTTGATTTTCTCCTGGTTGTACACCGGGTCGTGGGCAAAGGCGCTTAACGAGGCCAGCAGCAGGGTGATGCCGAGCAGTACTTTCATGGCGATGTTTCCGGGAAGTGTTAGACCTCTTCACCCTACGCGCAGGCCACGGAGCGACCAATAACCAATCCCGGGGAAGGGCAGGAGACCAATCCCTCAGTGATCGAAATCCAGGCGGCTGGCCAGGCGCTGGCTGGTCAGCTCGATAAAGCCTTGCAGCGCCGGCAACTGGAAGTGGGCCGTGCGTTGTTCGGCGCAGGCCCAGCGGCCATTGACGGTCCACAGGTTCGGGTCGATCGGGCTGCGGTGCACGGCGTAGTCCAGGCAGCCGGGCGCGGTGCGGATGGCCTCGGCAATCTGCTGCAGGCGCTCGCCAAGCTCCGGCGAGCGACCGGGTGCGGCGCGGACGTGAACAGTGTTAAAGGCACAGGCGGTCATGGCGCGGGTCTCCGGGGTGTGGTGTCAGCAAGCAGGCTAGAGCCGCGGCGGGCAAACACCAATAACCAATCCGCCCGAAAATCCCTCAGCCAATCTCTTGCAGGATGTCGCGCACCTTGTCCAGCGCCGGGTCGATATCCAGGGTTTCAATGGCGCCGAAACCAATGATCAACCCGTCGCGCACCGGGGCGTCATGGAAGAACACACTCAACGGGTACAGGCCGACTTCGACCTTGCGGGCCAACTCCATCAGTAGCGGGATATTCACCGGCACCTTGCACAGCGCGGCCATATGGAACCCGGCCACGGTGGGCACCGCTTCGAACCACGGCGACAGGTCACCGGCCAGGCGCTTGAGAATGCGCTCCCGGCGCCCCGCGTACACGGTATGGCAGCGACGAATATGCTTGAGCAGATAACCTTCGCTGATGAACTTGGCCAGGGCCCATTGCGGCAGGGTGGAGCTGTGTTGGTCGGTGAGTTGCTTGGCCTTGAGCACCGCGCCAAAAATCGCCGGAGGCAGCACGGCGTAGCCCAGGCGCAGTTCCGGCAACAGGGTTTTCGAGAAGGTCCCGACGTAGGTGACCACCCCCGGGTGTCCATGCTTTGCAGCGAGTCGGTAGGGCGGCCCTCGTAGCGGAATTCGCTGTCGTAGTCGTCTTCGATGATGATCGCGCCCAGCTCGAACGCCCGCGCCAGCAACGCCTCGCGACGCGCCAGGCTCATGGGCATGCCGAGGGGAAACTGGTGGGACGGCGTCACATAGATCAGCCGGGTACCGTCGGGAATCCGTTCAACCTGAATGCCCTGTTCGTCGACCGGCACGCCGACTACCGTGGCGCCCACGGCGTTGAACATCAGCCGCGCCGGGGTGTAGCCGGGATCTTCCATGGCTACGATGCTGCCCGGTTCGAGTACCACGCGGGCGATCAGGTCCAGCGCCTGCTGGGCGCCGTTGGTGACCACGATGTCGGCATCCCGGCATTTAACCCCGCGGGAAAACGCAATATGCCCGGCGATCGCATTGCGCAAGGCCGGCAAACCCTCAGGCTGGCTGTAGTAACCGCTGTTCTGGGCGATGCGGCGCAAGGCGTCCTGGGTGCAGCGGCGCCATTCTTCCTGGGGGAACTGGCTGCGGGTGGTGGCGCCCCCGATAAACTCGCAACGCAAGGTGCCGTCCCGGGTCGGGTGGCGCATGGGGAGGGCAGTGATTGCCACTTGGCGAGGTTGGCGGCGCAGGCCAGGTCTGTAGCGGTTTGCAAACGCTCGGAGCGCGGCGCCCGGGCGTTGACGAAGGTGCCACGGCCGATCTTGCCCACCAGCAGGCCTTCGTAGGTCAGGGTGGCGTAGGTGTCGGACACCGTCTTGCGCGACACGCCCAATTGCTCGGCCAATAGCCGGCTGGGTGGCAGCTGCGCGCCGGCCGCCAGTTGTCCCGACTCAATGGCCGCGCGCAGTTGCTGGTAAAGCTGTTCGGCCAGATCCTTGCGGCCGTTGATGACGACGTGCAGTTCCATGTTTCATCCAGAGGCGATCGATCCCTGGCAAGGTTACCCGTAACCGTCGCGGCCCGGTATCGCCAAAATGGTCCCCTCATAAACCGGTCATTTGGCTATAGGCCTTATGCCGCGCGGCCTTTAGGCTGGGCCGTGATTGCATTTGCCACTGGGGCCATACCGATGGAAGCTCGCCTGGATTACTACACCGCCTCGCCACAAGCGCTTAAGGGCATGCTGATGCTGGAAGCGGCGACCTTTGGCTTGTCCATCGAAAAGCCCTTGCTGGAGCTGATCAGGATCCGGGTTTCGCAGCTCAATCAATGCGGATTCTGCACGGACATGCACTCGATGGCGGCTCGCCAGCGCGGCGAGAGCGAGCGGCGGCTGTTCGCCTTGTGCGTGTGGCGAGACTCGCCGTTTTTTAACCCGAGGGAGAAGGCTGCCCTGGCCTGGAGCGAGTCGGTGGCTACGCTGCCGACCTCCAGTGTGCCGGACGAATTATTCGCGGCGATGCGCGTGGAATTCAGCGAGCAGGAGCTGGTGGACCTGACCATGGCGGTGTCCAGTATCAGTGCCTGGAACCGCCTGGCCGTAGGGTTTCGCCAGCAACCGCCGAACGAATGATCAGGACAGGAAACCACCGTCCACGTTCAGCGAAATGCCCGTGGTGTAGCTTGATGCGTCACTGGCCAGGTACAGCACCGCGCCAGCCATTTCGCTCGGATCGGCCACGCGCTTGAGGGGAATCTGGGCCAGGGCCATTTTCAGGATCGAGTCGTTTTTCACCAGCGCCGAGGCGAACTTGGTGTCGGTCAGGCCCGGCAGCAGCGCGTTGCAACGAATGCCGAACGGCGCGCATTCCTTGGCGAAGACCTTGGTCATGTTGATCACGGCGGCTTTGGTCACCGAGTAGATGCCCTGGAACACGCCCGGCGAAATCCCGTTGATCGACGCCACGTTGATGATGCTGCCGCCGCCGTTCTCGCGCATCAGCTTGCCGGCTTCCACCGACATGAAGAAGTAGCCGCGAATGTTCACGTCGACGGTCTTCTGGAACGCGCCGAGGTCGGTGTCCAGTACATTGCAGAACTGCGGGTTGGTGGCGGCGTTGTTGACCAGGATATCCAGGCGGCCGAACTGTTCGCGGATCGCGGCAAACACGCTGGTGATCTGCTCCATTTCACCAATGTGGCACGCAATGGCCGTGGCCTTGCCGCCCTCGGCGATGATCGCGTCGGCCACGTGCTGGCAGCCATCGATCTTGCGGCTCGACACGATCACGTGGGCGCCTTGCCGGGCCAGCAACTTGGCGATGGCCTCACCGATACCGCGGCTGGCGCCGGAAACGAAAGCGATCTTGCCGTCGAGGTCGAACAGTTGAGTCTTGGACATGGTTTTTCCTTGAAGAGGGTCAGAGGGAAGACTGTTTGATGACGTTCAGGCTCATCTGCTCCAGCAGCTTGTTCATGTGAATGAACTGTGCAAAGCGTTTGTCCTGGGTCTGGCCATGGAAGAAGCGGTAGTAGATCTGCTGCACGATGCCGGCCAGGCGGAACAGGCCGTAGGTGTAGTAGAAGTCGAAGTTGTCGATCCGGATCCCGGAGCGCTCGGCGTAGTAGTCGACGAACTGGCGGCGGGTGAGCATGCCGGGGGCGTTGCTTGGCTGGCGACGCATCAGTTGTACCGGCGCCGGGTCGGCCGCTTCGATCCAATAGGCGAGGGTGTTGCCCAGGTCCATCAGCGGGTCGCCGAGGGTGGTCAGTTCCCAGTCCAGCACACCGATGATCTGCATCGGGTTATGCGGGTCGAGGATCACGTTGTCGAAGCGGTAGTCGTTGTGGACGATGCTCGACGTGGGGTGGTCGGCCGGCATCTTGTCGTTGAGCCAGGCACGTACCGCTTCCCAGCTTGGCGCGTCGGGGGTAAGGGCTTTTTCGTAGCGGTCGCTCCAGCCGCGAATCTGCCGTTCCACGTAACCTTCAGGCTTGCCCAGGTCGGCCAGGCCGCAGGCGGTGTAGTCCACCTGGTGCAGCTCGACGAACTTGTCGATAAAGCTTTTGCACAGGGCTTCGGTTTTCGTCGCATCCAGGCCCAGCTCCGGCGGCAGGTCCGAGCGCAGGATGATGCCGTTGACGCGCTCCATCACGTAGAACTCGGCACCGATCACCGACTCGTCGGTGCAGTGCACATAGGCCTTGGGGCAGTACGGGAAACCGTCCTTGAGCTGGTTGAGAATCCGGTATTCGCGGCCCATGTCGTGGGCGGACTTGGCCTTGTGGCCAAAGGGTGGGCGACGCAGCACGAATTCCTGGCCGGGGTATTCCAGCAGGTACGTGAGGTTGGAGGCGCCTCCCGGGAACTGGCTGATCTTGACGCTGCCGCTCAAGCCCGGAATATGGGCCTTGAGGTAGGGATCGATGAGGCTGGCATCAAGTTCTTCGCCGGGGCGAATCTGGGTCGATTGGTCATTAAGCGCCATGCTTATCCCTTCTGCTTATTCTTAAGGCCTTGGACTATTGGTTAATCTAATGCGCGCAGCCGCCATGCCACAAGGTTGGGGCGGCTTAATAGGTTAGCGTGTTGGCCGATGATCAGCGGGCTTGATGTGCTCAGATCACCAGAATTGCACGCCCGCTGGGGTTGCAGGACAGGTTGGCACCGATCTCGACTTTTGCCAGGTCGATGCCCAGGCCGGCGAGTAGGTTGTTGACCAGCGGGTCGAGGAGTGGGCTGAGCACGCCGGAGATAATGCCGGTGAGGAGATTGAGTACGCCCGTCACCAGGCCGACCACCAGGGTTCAGTACCAACCCCAAAAGCCCGCCCTGCGTGGGTGGATGGTTGATCAGCTGGATGCCACTGAGGGTGTTGCTCAAGCTGCCGACCACGTTGCTGGAACTGAAACTGAAGTAGGCGGGGGGCTGCTTCACTTCGGGTGGCGACGCGTAGGTGTGGTTGCGGGTGGTCTTGGCCACGCTGCTGTCGACTCTCAGGCTGATGCCGCCGACGGCATAGGGTTGCCGAGGGTCGCAGACGCCCTTGCTGCAGGTTTGTATGCCCAGGTCGAGCAATGGAAACTCGTCGACGCTTAGCGGGACGCTGGAGGAGAACAGGTTTTTCGGGTCGATCTGGCCGACCATCAACCGAACGGCAGAAGTAGTGCCCACCACCGACAACGATTTGTCCGCAGGCCCATTGCAGCGATAGCCAGTCACCTCGCTGCTGCCGCTGGCTGCTTCCAGGGCCACGTCGAGCTTGGTACCGATTTTTGCGTCCAGGGAGCTGCCCAATAACAGCCCCAGCAGGCCTGTCACCCCGCCTACCACATCGTTCAGCACGCCGACCACGGGCAAGTTCACCGAGATCAACGTCCTGACTTGCGCGGTCCTGACGTAAATCGGCTGGGTGGCGATCAGCTTCGGGTTGCCAATGGCGGAGACCTGCGCCGGTTCAATCACCTTGGTCTTGACCGTGATGTTCAGCAGTCCCAGCACATCTACCGGCAACTCCACCGCCACGGCGTTGTACTTGTTCGACAGTTGCACAAACCCCTGAATCAGATTGAACAGTTGCAGGTTGACGTCCAGGGCGCTCTTGTCGGTGCCGTTCTGGATGGTCAGCAGGTCGCCCAGGTGCAGGATCTTCGTGCCGGGGGCAATCAGCTTGATCGCTTCCAGGTTATTGATCACCACCTTGACCGCATCGCCCCCCAGCTTGAGCACATCAATCGCGGCCTGGATCAAATCGCCGACGCTGGCGTCGGTCTTGAGCAGTTCGTCGTAATTGCCCGCGCTGACGTTAAGCCGAATCGCCAGGGCGTCCAGGTAACCGAGCAGGTTGATATTGGCCTTGATCAAACCCTCCCAGCCCAATGCATCGAGCTGCAACTTGCCCCCCAGCAGCCCACCGATCAAGGCGTTGAGCGCTGCGGACTTGGTGCTGTCCACGGTCAATAGCGTGCTGCGGATGGTCAGCACGGCCACCGGTGGCGCGGGTACTGCGGCCACGGCCACGGCGCGCAACTGGATCGTCGGGTCGAACGCCCCCGGGGAGAACAACATGAAGAGGCCGTTGGCGATACTGGTGGCCACACGATGGGTGGCGATCACCTGGATCGCATCGGCCTTGGAGGGGTTGGGGCTGAAGGCACGCATGAAGTCAGCCCCGGTCACCAGGGTGCCACAGGCGGTGCTGAGGGAACGGTTGTTGTCGATCGGGAAGTCATTGCGGGCCGCGCTTTGGATGGCGAATTGTGCGGCGTTGGTATTCGGCGTGATGCAAGCGCCGCCGCGAGTCACCACCTCGAGCGCCGCGGTGTCGGCCACGCGTTGCAACTTGCGCTTTTCCAGGTACAGCCGGCCGCTGTCGACCACCAGCAACAGGAACAACAGCGCGATGCCGAGGGTCATCGCGCCCATCAGTCCTATCGCGCCGCGTTGGCGCGCCGGGCCGGGTCCATGGCAAACCATCCTGCGTTCCTTCGCCGGTCCAGTACCGGCGTCCTGAGCATCCCCGCAGGCAGTGTAGTCAGGATTCGGAAAATTGCTGGCTAATGGCCATTATTTTTTCGGCGGCAATATCACGGGCGTCAGCACGGGGCGGCCAGCAAAGTATTCCAGCAGGTTGTCCGCTACGCGCTGCACAGTGTCATGGGCCGCCTCCGGTGACAGGCCGGCGACGTGGGGCGTGAGCACGGTGTTGCTGAGGTGCTTGAGCGCGTCTGGCACCTTGGGTTCATCGTCGAACACATCCAGTGCCGCGCCGCCGATACGGCGTTGCTCCAACGCGGTAATCAAGTCGGCGGTAACCACCACGCTGCCGCGGCCAATGTTCACCAGGAAGCCGTTGGGCCCCAGCGCGTCGAGGGCCTGGCGGTCGATCAAATGGCGCGTGCTGGCGCCGCCCGGCGTGGCCAGGATCAGAAAGTCCGAGGCCCGCGCCAGTTCTACGGCGGTGGCGCAGTAGGTGTAGTCCACATCATCGCGAGGCTGGCGGTTGTGATAACTCACCTCCATGCCAAACCCCAGGGCCGCACGTTTGGCGATCTCCAGGCCCACGGCGCCCAGCCCGAGAATGCCCAACTGTTTGCCGGCCAGGGAAGGGCGCATCACCTTGGGCCATTCGCTGCGCCGTATCGCCGCGTCTGCCCGAGGAATGTCACGCACCAGCGAGAGCAACAGGGCCATGGCATGGTCGGCCACCGACGGCGCATTCACGCCGGCGCCATTGGTGACCACAATGCCTCGGTTGCTGGCGGCTTGCAGGTCTACGTGTTCATAACCGGCGCCGATCACACAGATGATCTCCAGCACCGGCAGCGCGGCGATTTCCTCGGCGTACAGGCCCAATGGGCCACGGGTCAGCACTGCCTGGATCTGCCCGCCGTGGGTCTTGATCGCCTTGGCGCGTTCGGCCGGAGTTGGCGCGAGGATCACGTGAAAGCCGTTGCCTTCGATGATCGGCAGGTAGTCGTTGATGGTTTCAACCAGGACCAGAACGGTAACGGGCATCGGAAGGCTCTTCCTGAAGAATTAGAGCCCTGGATTATGCGGGATTTGTAGTACCGATCGTTTCTTTACCGCAGAAAAATTTCATATTTCACCAGCGGAATCTGATTTTACAGACCGTTCGTCCCAGCCTTTTTTGCCGACGCAGACTTGGACGACTTTCCCTTGCAGAGACGTCATGGATGCAGGTTCCTGCCACGCCCGAAACCGTCGAATGGACCCCTTATGGCTACAAGCACAGCCCCTCAAAAAATCTCCCTTGGGAAGAAATTGTCAGCAGTACCCGATCCGGCCCGGCCAAATACAAGCCCGGTATAAATATTGAAAAGCTTGAAAGAGAAGCCTATAAAAATGGAATGCCAAGCACTCATGCAAAACCCTGGAAACTCAGGGAGTACCCGCAAGCCATAGGTGCCAGCGATGGCAAGCTCAGTTACTGGGTCCGAATTGAGTTAAGCGCGGGTGTCATACATGGTCATCCGATTTCCGAACAGGAATTCAGGAGGTTAACAAGTTGATCTCATTAGGTTTTATTGACGGAAACGTCACCCATGACGACCTTTCCATCCTGCAGGATGTGGCGATGGAGAAGCAGGCCCACCTGTTGAAAGAAGACATGCTTCAGGTTGAGTACGCCGGTGGACTTTTATTGGACGTCGGCTGGTATCCGTCTTTTGATACCCACGGCGGGTTTCACATAAATGTAATAAAAAATTACGACTGGGATTGCCCGGTGATAGCGTTAACGGCGCATGCGACCGCTGATTTGGTCGAACAATTGGTTGTTGCGCAGGGCGCGATCAATGGCGAACTGCGCAACGTATTGAGAACCACGGCTTAGATAATAGGGTGGACGTTAGAAGCAGATATCTACCGCCTTCACACGCTTCACAAACGCCCCGGCCAACGTGGCGTTGTGATGCTCAATAATCGCCTCGGCCGGTAACGCCGGCGTGTCCATGCACGTGTGGCCATCTTCCGGCAGTACCACCGAGAACCCCAGTTCGACGGCAACCCGGCACGTTGTGTCGATGCAGTACTGGGTTTTCATCCCGACGATCACCAGCTCATTCACCTGTGCCGCCGCCAGTTGTTGCGCCAGCCCGGTGTCGAGGAAACAACTGGGCCTGGATTTATCGAACACCGTGTCGCGGGCTTCATCGACCTCCAGTGCCGGCCATAGCTGCCAGAACGGGCTGCCCGACTCGATGGGTGAACCCGCCGGGCCGGTGTGACGCGCGGCGAAAATCGGTACACCGCCGAGGCGGGCTCGTTGAATCAATGAGTTGATGGTGTCGAGTACGCGTTGGCGCTCGTAGGGTTTTTCCGGGCCATCGTACAGACCTGTCTGCATGTCGATGACCAGCAGGGCGGGGCGCTTGGCTTCAGGCATGGTGTTGCTCCTTGTAGTTGCCAGACGGGCGGAGCAATAAAAAGGCCCCGTCCATTGCTGGCGGGGCCTTGGGTAAATCCGGGTGGCTTAGTTTGCGCGCCACTCACAGCTACCACACGACCCGCCATAAGCGGTCGTGGTGGTGGTGCGGGTGAGGGCCTGCTGAATAAGGTTCATGGGCCGATCATGCTGGCGTTGGCGTTTGGCTGTCAACGCGTCAGCCGAGGTTTTTTTCCGGGACCAGGAGATTTCTTGCAGCATCCAGGAATTCATCAGACAGGCTGTTGCCTTTGGTCGCACGGGCCAGGGTCAGGGCGCCGACCATCATCGTGTACTGGGCAATGGCAGCCTGCCGGTCACCTTCGGGTGTTCCGGTCGCCTGGGTCGCGGCCAGGATCCCCATGGACGCTTCAAAGCCCTGGATAAAGCTGCGCTGCAGCGCGCTGTCGGGCGCCTCGTGGCACATTTCCCCGGCAAACGCTGCCACCGGGCAACTGGACCCGGGGTTGTCACGGTTGGTGGCCGTAAGGTACGGATCGATCAGCGCCAGGCGCGCAGTCTCGGGGTCAGGGCTTTGCTCGACCCTGGCCTGCCAGCGCAGGCTCGATTGTTCGAACGCCCGGCTGCAGGCTTCCGTGGCCAGCGCCTCGCGGGACTCGAAGTGCCCGTAGAAACCGCCATGGGTCAGGCCGGCCGCCGCCATCACGTCGGACACGCTGATGCCATGGATGCCCCGTTCACGAAACAGCCGCGTGGCAGCCTCGACGATGATTTCGCGATTGAGTTCGGCTTGTTTGCGGGACACGCGTGGCATCGAAGGCTCTCTGGATCAGGTTGTGGCAGGAATGGGCGGCATCATAAAACGTTTAGCTGGCGTACTGCGCAATCCCGTTGCCGAACGACCAGTTTTCCTTCTTGACCTCCACCAGGCTGATAAATACGTCTTCCAGGCGTACCGCCAGTTCACGGTTCAGACTGTCGGCGATGGTCTTGTACAGCAGTTTTTCTGCTCGGTGCTGCGGCCTTCGTTCAGGGTGATCTGGATGATCACCAGGTTGTCGGTGCGCTGGATGCCCAGGTACTCAGGGTCATAGATGAAGTGGTGTTCATCGTGCTCGGTGAGGATCTGGAAGTTATCGTGTTCAGGCACGCCGATCGCCGTGTGCATGGCGTTATAGATCAGCACACCGACGCGTTTGGCGTAGGTGACGTCGGGGTTTTTCCGCAGGTCGATGCGCACGATTGGCATGGCAGTGATTCCAGTGAGAGGCGTGGCTTAAAAATACATGACGTCAGGCATTTATAAAATAGATTTCTTATGAAATGTAAAAATCAAGGCGTAAAAATCACCTTCAACCCTCTGCACCGCACAACCATTCCTCAGCTAAGTCTTTGCTTATTCAAGCGAATCCCGGACAATCGCGCCCCTGTTTCGGTCTGGGCGCTGCCTGTCAGGTTTTTCTGACTCGTCCCGACCGAGTGAATGCGGAGATCCGAACGGATGAATGATCAGGCCAATAGCGTCGACGAACGCTACGCAACGACACCTGCAACCCTCACAAGCTGGAGCCGCCAGGACACCACCTGGATGCTCGGCCTGTTCGGTACGGCCATCGGCGCCGGCACCTTGTTCCTGCCTATCAACGCGGGCCTTGGCGGTTTCTGGCCGCTGCTGATCCTGGCGGTGCTGGCGTTCCCGATGACGTTTTTCGCTCACCGTGGCCTGACCCGCTTTGTACTCTCGGGCCGTGAAGGTTCGGACATCACCGACGTGGTCGAGGAACATTTCGGCCTCAAGGCCGGTGCCGCGATCACCTTGCTGTACTTCTTCGCGATCTTCCCGATCCTGCTGATCTACAGCGTGGCGCTGACCAACACCGTCGGCAGCTTCATGGAGCATCAACTGCACATTGCGCCGCCGCCCCGGGCGATCCTGTCGCTGGTGCTGATCCTCGGCCTGCTGGCCGTGGTGCGTTGCGGCGAGCAGGTGATCGTCAAGGCCATGAGCCTGATGGTGTATCCGTTTATCGTTGCCTTGCTGTTCCTCGCCGTGTACCTGGTGCCGCACTGGAACGGTGGCATCCTCAGCACCGCCAGTACCGTGCCGGCGCCTTCGGCACTGCTGCACACCCTGTGGCTGGCGATTCCGGTAATGGTGTTCTCGTTCAACCACTCGCCCATCATCTCGGCCTTTGCGGTGGACCAGAAGCGCCAGTACGGCGAACACGCCGAGGAGCGCAGCTCGCAGATCCTGTCCCGGGCGCACATCCTGATGGTGGTGATGGTGCTGTTCTTCGTGTTCAGCTGCGTGTTGACCCTGTCGCCCGCACAATTGGCCGAAGCCAAGGCGCAGAACCTGTCGATCCTGTCGTACCTGGCCAACCACTTCAGCAACCCGACCATCGCGTTCGCCGCGCCGCTGATCGCCTTTGTCGCGATTGCCAAGTCGTTCCTGGGCCATTACATCGGCGCCAGTGAAGGCCTCAAGGGCCTGGTGCTCAAAAGTGGCCGTCGCCCGGCGGCCAAGACCCTGGACCGCATGACCGCCGCGTTCATGCTGGTGGTGTGCTGGATCGTCGCTACCCTGAACCCGAGCATCCTCGGCATGATCGAGACCCTGGGCGGGCCGATCATTGCGTCGATCCTGTTCCTGATGCCGATGTATGCGATCCGCAAGGTACCGGCCATGGCCAAGTACCGTGGCCAGGCGTCCAACGTGTTTGTGACGGCGGTGGGCCTGGTGGCGATTACCGCGCTGATTTACTCGTTGGTGTCCTGACAGCACCCCGTTTCAATGCAATGATCACGGCCAATTCGCAGACTGCGGATTGGCCGTTTTTTTTGCCAGGGAATTAAGGATTGATCACCACGCCTGAGAGCAACACCGCGCCTAACCGCGCACAAGACTTGCTGGCCGGCCTGTCCATCGCCGGCCTGCTGCTGCCCGAGGCCGTGGCCTATTCCAGCATCGCTGCGTTGCCGCCCCAGGCGGGCGTGATCGCCTTGTTTGCCGGGTTGCTGTGCTACGGCCTGTTTGGCACCAGCCGTTTTGCGATTGTCTCTGCCACATCGTCTTCGGCAGCGGTTCTGGCGGCGGCCACCGCGACGTTGGCCGGGGATAATCCGACGCTGCGGCTAAGCCTGGCGATGGGCCTGGTGCTGGTGACCGGAGCCTTTTTCCTGCTGGCCGGGTTGCTCAAGCTGGGCGGCCTGACCTCGTTTATCGCCAAGCCGGTGCTGCGTGGCTTTGCCTTCGGCCTGGCGCTGACGATCATCCTCAAGCAATTGGCCAGCGTGGTCGGTGTACACCTGACCGACAACAACCTGATTCGCTTCCTGCCCCAGCTACTGGAACAACTGCCTCACTGGAACTGGGCAGCGGCTGCCGTGGCGGGTGTCGCCTTGCTGCTGCTGTGGCTGTGCGCGCGTGTCCGGCGCTTGCCGGGCGGGTTGCTGGTGGTGGTCCTCGGGATTGCCGCCGGCCAGTGGCTGGACTTGCAAGCCCATGGCGTGGCGTTGATCGGCGTGATCGACCTGCGTCTGGAACTGGCAAGCCTGCCGGTGTTGTCGTTTGCCGACTGGCTGCGCCTGGGCGAGCTGGCGTTTGCCATGGTGATGATTCTTTACGCCGAGTCCTACGGCTCCATCAGCTCGTTCGCCCTCAAGCATGGCGACCGGGTGTCGTCCAACCGCGACTTGCTGGCGCTGGGGGCGGCTAACCTGCTGTCCGGGTTGTTTCAGGGCATGCCCACCGGAGCCGGTTATTCGGCGACATCGGCCAATGAAGCGGCAGGCGCCAACTCCCGGCTGGCGGGAGCGGTGGCGGCGCTGGTGGTGTTGGCCATTGTGCTGACGGTGCTGCCGCTGGTGGCATTGACGCCGGAGCCGGTACTCGCGGCCATCGTCATCTATGCCTTGGGCCGTGGCTTGAGCCTGCAACCCCTGGGCCGCTATTTTTCGTGGCGCCGCGACCGATTGCTGGTGATCTGCGCGGTGGCCGCGGTATTGGTGCTTGGCGTGCTGGACGGCCTGTTGGTGGCGGTCGGGATCAGCGTGGTGTTGATGCTGCGCCAGATGTCGTCGGCGGATGTCCGTGAGCTGGGGCGCATCGATGGCGGGCATGATTTTGTCGACCTGCAACATCATCCCGGCGCCGAACGGATTTCGGGCGTGCTGATCGTAAGGCCCAGCGAAGCGCTGTTTTTCGCGAATGCCGAGCGCGTGCTGGGCGCCGTGTTGCATCTGATGCGGCGGGTGTCGTCGCCGGTTCATACCGTGGTGCTGAGCCTGGAAGAATCGCCGGACCTGGACGGCACCAGTATCGAGGCGCTGCAGGCGTTTTTCGTGCAGGTGCAAGGCGAGGGCAAGTGCCTGGTGCTGGCCCGCGTAAGGCATGAGGCGCAGGAAGTGTTGCAGACGTTGCCTGAAGCGTGCGCGCCCCAGGTGCTGATCAGCGGGTTGAGTGTGGATGGCGCGGTGCAGTTGGCCTTGCAGCCAACTGCTTGAGTTCGAAACTAAAACGTCTCGGCGCTGATCCCCACTTGGGCGAGGTAGCCGTGCAGTGCCTCAAGGTCGTCGTCCGTGACGATCGCACCGACATAGCCATCGGGGCGCACCAGCACCCATTCGCCATGGTCGAGGTTGTAAGCGTCATTGAACTGTCGTTGATCATCCGCCAGGTCGGCGCCTGGCCCGAAGCGATGGATATGCAGGCCAGGACCAGGCTTCAACGACCCGCGCTTCACCTCGTAGCCCAGCAACGTCCAATGCGTGCCCTGGAACAGGTTGAATAGCCGGGACGAATGACCCGCCGCGTCCCGGACCGTTGCATCGGGTGCCCGGTCGCCGGCGAGCAAGCGGCCGTCACGTTCTGCCGGTTGCAGCGCAAGGCTGGAGTGGGGATACCCGATATCGAGTTGGTGCACCTCGCGGCCACGACGCATGTCGCCGTTTTTCATCCCGTCCAGCAGCTTGGTCGACAGGCCGAGCATCGACGCAGCCACCGGGCGTCGTTCTTCCTCATAGGTGTCGAGCAATGCGTCGGGCGCACCGGCAATGACCGCTGCCAGCTTCCAGCCCAGGTTGTAGGCATCCTGCACGCTGGTGTTGAGGCCCTGGCCCCCGGTTGGCGGGTGAATGTGCGCGGCGTCCCCGATGAGAAACACCTGCCCGACGCGATAGCGGTCAGCGAGCCGCGCATTCATCGTGTAGGCCGACGCCCAGGAGACGGACTGGATGTGAATGTCCTGCCGACCTGTGCGCTGCGCCACCATGGTCATGAGCCCTTCAGCACTGAGGTCAACGTCTGCGTCCAGTGGAATCGGCGCCTGTATCTGAAACAGCTCGGTTCCCGCCAATGGGCAGATTGCGATCTGCGTTGTCATGCACTCATTGCTGAACCGGTGCCAGTAGTCCCGTGATAGGCCGGTCATTGCAACGTCGGCCACGATGGCGCGAACGCCGAGGGTTTGCCCGGGAAATCCGATATCCAGCGTGCGCCGTACCACACTGCGGCCACCGTCTGCGCCAACGAGCCAACGCGCGTGAAGGGTGTGTTCGCCGTCATGGCCGGCCAGATGTGCGGTCACGCCCTGGCTGTCCTGATCGAAGCCTACCAGCTCGCAGCCAAACTCCGGGCGGTGCCCCAGTTCCAGCAGGCGGTCGCGCATCAGCCCTTCGGTCAGGAATTGCGCCAGCATCAAGGGCTGCTGATAGGGCTCCGCTGGCGTCGGCTCGGACTGCTCGACCACCTTGGCGCCTGTATGGCTGCCGTCTGCGTTGTATCGCCGCTCGGGCGGGTAGACGTCGCCCGCTGCGATGATGCGGTCGAGAATGCCGAGGTCTTCGAATATTTCCTGGGTCCGGGGTTGAATGCCCTTGCCCCGTGAGCCATGGAACGGCGAGGGCGCTTTCTCGATCAGCCGGAAGGACACCCCCCGTCGCGCCAGCTCGATTGCCAGGGTCAAACCGGCTGCACCCGCACCACAAATCAGAACGTCGACTGCGCATTGCTGTTTCATCTGGATCGCCTTTATATGTAATATGCACATATATTTGAGCAAGGAAAAATCCGTGTCAACAGAAAGTGTGCAAAATACACCTATTGGTCGTCAGATTCGCGAGCTTCACGGGGCGCTGATTGAAATTGTCGGGGCGATGAACCGCCCCCAGCGCGACGAAGTGATGGTCCGCGAGGCCGGGATAGCCCTCGATCGGGCCCTGTTTCCGCTGGTGGTGCTGGTGGAGCGGTTGGGGCCGATTGGCGTTGTGGAGTTGGCCGACCGCGTGGGGCGCGACTACACCACGGTCAGTCGCCAAGTGGCGAAGCTGGAAAGCCTTGGCCTGGTCGACCGCCAGGAAAGCGCCAAGGACCGCCGGGTGCGCGAGTCGGTTATCACCCCAGAGGGCAAGGCGATGACGGATCGGGTGGATGAGGCGCGGACCCGCATGGGCATGGCTATCTTCGCCAACTGGGAGCAGCAGGATATTGATCACCTGGTGCGGCTGATGGGCAAGTTTGCCGCCGACCTCAACGACGATGCGCTGGTCACGCTCAGTCTGGAGAGCGAATAGAAAACCCGGGCAAAAAAATACCCCTCAATGAGGGGTATTCAGACGGCTTCCAGCGGTTACCGGCGGCGGAACAACGGCAACGGTTCATCCGTTGCAGCCTGGTACGTCACCGAGAAATCCTTGAGGCTTTCCAGCGCTTCGTACGGGTCTTTGTCGGCGCGCAAGGCGAAGGCATCGAACCCGCAGCGGCGCAGGTAGAACAGTTGGTCGCGCAGCACGTCGCCAATTGCCCGCAGCTCGGCCTTGTAACCGTAGCGGTCACGCAGCAGGCGGGCGTTGGAGTAGTTGCGACCGTCGGTGAAGGCCGGGAAGTTCAGGGCGATCACCTGGAAATGCTCCACGTCATCACCGATCTCTTCGGCTTCTTCATCGGCATCCAGCCACACGCCCAGGCCGCCGTCGCGGGCTTTCAGGGCGTGAGCGTGCTCGCGCCACAGGGCCAGCGGCACGATCAGGTCGTCGCAGTTGGAGATGCCATCGAAACTCGCATCCTTGGGCAGCAGGTGCCAGGTTTCGTCGACGACTTCGTTGTTCTTAATGATTCGCTGCATAGACGCGCTCCTTGAACAGGTCAATGCCGATGCGCTGGTAGGTGTCGATGAAACGCTCATCTTCGGTGCGCTGTTCAACGTACACGTCGATCAGCTTGCCGATCACGTCAGGCATGGCTTCCTGGGCGAAGGACGGGCCGAGGATCTTGCCCAGGCTCGCATCGCGGCTGGCGCTGCCACCCAGGGACACTTGGTAGAATTCTTCGCCTTTCTTGTCCACGCCCAGGATGCCGATGTGGCCGACGTGGTGGTGACCACAGGCGTTCATGCAACCGGAGATGTTCAGGTCCAGCTCGCCGATGTCGAACAGGTAGTCCAGGTCGTCGAAACGGCGCTGGATCGACTCGGCAATCGGGATCGACTTGGCGTTGGCCAGGGAGCAGAAGTCGCCACCCGGGCAGCAGATGATGTCGGTCAGCAGGCCGATGTTCGGCGTGGCAAAACCCTGCTCGCGCAGCTCGCCCCACAGGGTGAACAGTTGAGACTGTTCAACGTCGGCGAGGATGATGTTCTGCTCGTGGGAGGTGCGCAGTTGGCCGAAGCTGTAGCGCTCGGCCAGGTCGGCGACGCCGTCCAGCTGCTTGTCGGTGATGTCACCCGGTGCAACGCCGGTAGGTTTCAACGACAGGGTCACGGCCACATAGCCCGGCTTTTTGTGGGCCAGGGTGTTGCGGGTGCGCCAGCGGGCAAAACCTGGGTGCTGCTGGTCGAGTTCGGCCAACTCGGCGTCCTGATTGCTCAGCGCCTTGTAGTCCGGGTCGACGAAATGCTTGGCGACGCGATGCACTTCGGCGTCGGTCAGGGTGGTCTGGCCGCCGCGCAGGTGTTCCATCTCGGCGTCGACTTTCTGGGCGAACACCTCAGGGGTCAGCGCTTTTACCAGGATCTTGATCCGGGCCTTGTACTTGTTGTCACGACGGCCATAGCGGTTGTACACCCGCAGGATCGCGTCGAGGTAGCTCAACAGGTCCTGCCACGGCAGGAATTCGTTGATGAAGGCACCGACCACCGGCGTACGGCCAAGGCCACCGCCGACGAGCACACGGAAGCCCAGTTCGCCAGCGGCGTTATGCACCGGCTCCAGGCCGATGTCGTGCACTTCGATGGCGGCGCGGTCCGAGGTCGAGCCATTGATGGCGATCTTGAACTTGCGCGGCAGGTAGGCGAATTCCGGGTGGAAGGTGGTCCATTGACGGACGATTTCACACCACGGGCGCGGGTCGATCAGTTCGTCAGCGGCAACGCCGGCGAATTGGTCGGTGGTCACGTTGCGCAGGCAGTTACCGCTGGTCTGAATGGCGTGCATCTGCACGGTGGCCAATTCAGCCAGGATGTCCGGCACGTCTTCCAGGGCCGGCCAGTTGAACTGGACGTTCTGGCGGGTACTGATGTGGGCGTAGCCTTTGTCGAAGTCGCGGGCAATCTTGGCCATCATGCGCGTCTGACGGGAAGTCAGTTGGCCATAAGGCACGGCAACCCGCAGCATCGGCGCAAAGCGCTGAACATAAAGGCCATTTTGCAGGCGCAGAGGGCGGAACTCTTCTTCGCTCAGTTCACCTGCCAGATAGCGTCGGGTCTGATCACGGAACTGCTTGACGCGGTCCTCGATGATGCGCTGATCGTATTCGTCGTATACGTACATATAGGTCCTGTTCTCGGCAAATCTGCGCGCACGGCCGCGCACTCCCAACGGAGCCGGCGCACGATACCAGTTTGCGTTTATGCGCAAAAGTGATGTTTGAGTATATGCAAATAACCAAAACGCCTAATGAGAACCGTTATCGCGATACCCACATTTGTCATGCGGGCAATCATGAACTTTACTGTGCTCGTGTCTTTGTGCAATCACCTATAAAACCGACAAGAGGCGATGCTATGAGCAATCCGACCAAAGCCCGCAAAAGTGACAGCAGTGTCGATGCCTGGGCCATTTTGTTCCTGATTATCCTGGTGGTTTCCACTGCCGTGTTCTGGGTCAGCCATCAATAAAGGGGTGTTACCCGAGCTGGATTGTCCGACAATCGGCAATTAACCGAGATTGACCGGCCCGATGCCATTATCATGGGCTGTCATTCCGAGGGGCTCAGGCAACGATGTTGAAGGTTCTCTGCAAGTGCTTGCTGGTGCTGAGCATGCCGTTCTGGGCCATTGCCCAGGCGACGTCGGTGGTGTTTCTCAACCCTGGCAATTCGACCGAGACCTTCTGGGTCAGCTACGCGCAATTCATGCAGGCCGCCGCCAGGGACCTCGGCCTGGATTTGCGTGTGCGCTATTCCGAGCGCAACCCCGAGACCACCCTTTCCCAAGCCCGCGAGGCGTTGCAGGGCAGTCAGCGGCCGGACTACCTGGTGCTGGTCAACGAGCAATACATCGCCCCGCAGATCCTGCGCCTGTCCGAGGGCAGTGGGGTCAAGCTGCTGATCGTCAATAATGCGCTGACGGCCGATCAGACCCAATTGCTCGGCGCGGGCAAGTACCCCAACTGGATCGGCAGCATGGTCGCCGACGACGAGGAGGCGGGCTACCTGATGCTCACGCAGCTGTTGCGCCTGCATGGGCCTGTCGCCCCTGGCCAGACCCTTGACCTGATTGCGTTCTCCGGCGCCAAGACCACACCTGCCGCTCAACTGCGTGAACGGGGTTTGCAACGCGCCCTGGCCGACCATCCGCAGGTGCGCCTGCGCCAATTGGTGTATGGCGAGTGGAGCCGCCAGCGGGCCTTTGACCAGGCCACGCAGCTCTTCAAACGTTACCCGCAGACAGCGTTGGTGTGGTCGGCCAATGATGAAATGGCACTGGGGGCGATGGACGCACTCAAGGAGGCCGGGCGAGCGCCGGGCAGGGATGTGTTATTCAGCGCGGTCAACAGCTCGCCTGAAGCGTTGCAGGCGCGCCTTGACGGACGCCTGAGTGTGCTGGTGGCCGGGCACTTTACCCTCGGCGGCTGGGCGATGGTGGTGCTGCATGACGATGCCCGTGGGCTGGACATGGCGCAGTACGGCGGGCGTGAGCGCAAGCTCGGGCTCTTTCGAATGATTGACCCACCACACGCCACGCGCCTTTTGCAGTTGCAGGGGCGCGAGGACTACGGTGTGGATTTTCGTGCGCTGTCGGCCCTGGGCAAACCAGCCACCTACCGTTACCCGTTCAGCCTGCAATTGCTGATGCACTGACCGGGCTCAAACCCCGGCCAGGTGCAGCACCAGCTTGACGATGCCAAACAGGGTCAAGGCGAAGACGGCGGTGAACAGAATGCCCAGCACCACAAAATGACTGGGCTTGCCGTGGGTAAAGTCGCGGGCGCGGTTCTTGCCGCTTTGCACGCCGAAGGCGGCGGCCATGACGCTGTGGAGCATTTGCCAGAACGTCGGTGGCTTGTTGTTGGAGTCGTCCATGTGGTCCTCGACGGCGGGATAAGCCCAATGTTCCCCAAAGGATAGTCAACTTGCAGTAAAACGCGGCCCCATAGCTATCTACTGCCTGGCAGGGCGCTGCACTGGATGTACTGAGACTCCTTAACTCGCATCATCAGGAGTCACTACATGCCAGCCATACCCCCTCGCGCAGACGACGGTTTGCATACGAAACAGATCAGAGCCAGCCTCCCGGCGTGGATTGCTCACAGTACGCTCACCGATATTCAACGCCTCAAGCCCGCAGTGTTTCCCGGTCATTCCCCGTCAGGCCCGCTACCGCAATGGCTGATCAGCGCCAGCGGCGAACTGCAGCGCGCCCTCAGCGCCAGTCAGGCAAGCAGTCGCACCTCCCGAGAGCGTCTGGCCAGGACCCTGGCGACATTAAAAGGGGTGAGTGAGTTTGCCGAGCCGCTGCTGGTCGAGGCCTTGAAGAAGCGTTTGAGGCAGACCCTGGATGTGAATAAAAATGCGCTGTTCTACCTGCGCTACCGCATGGCGACGGAGCAACACACCTTGTTGCAGGCGGCGTTGTTGAACTTCGAAGGCAATGAGGACTTTTCCCAGACGTCGCTGGGTGAAACCAGTGCCTTGGCACCCATCGATGCGCTGGTCACTGAGTATGGAGCGTTCGACCGCGCAGCAGGAGGCTGGTCGGCGACTTATCGCTACACCGAAAAACTGTCGCTTTCCCCACAGGATTTCTCGCAGCTGTGCCGCACGCTGGATCTGGGGCGGCAATATCAGGACCACTTGAAACAGGTGTTCGAGGCGCCTGACCGAGCCGCAACGGTGCGGGCACAGATGATTGCCGCGCAAAAAGACCTATTGGCGGTGCGGGTACACGCCGCCCGCATGAAGAATGAAATCACTCAACCGTTCTATCGGGCGCTGCTGGCTGTCCTGTCCGGCACCCCCTACGCCACGCTGGAGGGCAAGCCATTGGCCTACAGCCGCTTGTCGATCTTCGGTATGCCCCTTGGCGAAATCGTCTTGATCGGCCCGGGCTTCAAACCCCAGGGCCGTACGGTGTTCGACTGGGTCTTTCCGCTCCCGGGCGCGATCGACTGGTTGACCCCCAAGGTACCGGTCGGGCGCTTTGTGGTATGGATCCCAGGGGCGCCGCTGTACCCGCTCAAGGAATACGATTCGATTGCGCAATTCAACCAGGACCTGGCGATCAACTTGCGCGCACCGTCCTATCAGAAGCTGTTCGCCAGCCTGCTGCCGCAGAACAAGGCGGCGGAGTTTTTGCAGCGTTTGAACGCCAAGTTGTACACCCACAAATGGAACAACCAAGGGCTGCGCGAGCAGGTGTACGACGAGAATATCGATCTGAACCTGCGCGACACACCCGTCATCGGCGAGCCCTTCGGCGCCCTTTACGATCTGCATGTGCAGCGCTTGAAAGACAACGCGCTGACGGTGGCAGTACCCACGGCCGAAGCCGATCGCCAGGCCGCCAGGGAGCGTCTCGACTATTGGCTGAGTATCGGCATGAATGTGCTGAATGTGGCGGCGTTTGTCGTGCCTGGGGTGGGCGAGTTGATGATGGCGGTGACCGCCGTTCAACTGGGGATGGAGGTCTACCACGGCATCGAATCCTGGCAACAGGGCGACATGGATGGGGCCTTGGGGCATTTGGAGTCGGTGGCGCTGAACGTTGCCTTTATGGCAAGTTTGGGCGTTGCCGGTGTGATGGCGGGCAAGGCACCGGTGATTCAGGTGTCCAAATGGGTCGATGGGATGGTGCCGGTCAAGTTGCCCAACGGTGAAGCCCGGCTGTGGAAACCGGACCTGACCCCTTATCGCAGCGAAGTGGTACTGCCCCCAGCCTGCGGCCTAACGCACAAGGCCAGTATGAGACTGGTGGCAAGATTTACGTACGCCTGGGCGAGGACCTGTTTGAAAAGGGCTTTGATACGCGCCAGGGCAAATGGCGGCTCAAACACCCCTCCAATCCCGATGCCTACCAACCCATCCTTGAGCACAACAATGCCGGGGCATGGCGCCACACCCATGAAAACCCGCTGCTGTGGAATCGCACGACGCTGCTGCGCCGCCTGGGTCACGAGGCCGAGGGGTTTTCCGATGAGACCCTGAACACCATCGGCGATATCAGCGCGGTGCCAGATGATGTACTGCGCAAGGTGCACATGGACGGCCGCCCGGTGCCGTCGTTGCTGGCCGATACCCTGCGCCAATTCCGCGCTGACCGGGGCGCCAGCGAAGTGATCGAACAATGGCGTACCGGTGTCGGCATCGATGACCGTTATGAATACGCTTTGCCGTTGCTGGTGCAAATGCCGAACTGGCCCGCCGGACGGGTGCTGGAATTGTTCCAGGGGCCGGAACCCTGGGGCGTGTCTCGCCGCTATGGCAAACCGTTATCGGCCGCAGATATGCGTGCCACGATCAAAATCACCCGTGGCGAGATGCTGGCGGGCAAGTTGCCTCGCCAAGTGCTGGCCGAACTGGGCGAGCAGGGCAGCAGTGACCTGTTGGGGGCTCATGCACAAGGTGATCAGGAGTACGTGTTCCGTACCCGGCTGGTGGACTTTGCGCAGAAGCGCAAACCGGCGCTGGTCGACAGCCTGTATCTCTCCGGCGAGCCCAAACAGGTGGTGTCCCAGGTGCTTGAGCAGCGCTTCGCCTCGTTGCCCCGTGGGGCAGTCAGTGAAGTGCTGGCGCGGGCAAGTGTTCGCCAGCGCGCGGAATTGGCCCGCACCGGTCGGGTCCCGGCAGGCCTGGATAACCTTGCACGTATCCGCGCTCAACAAGGGCGGCTGAGCCGGGCAATCACCGGCCTGCATCGCCTGACCATCGCCTCGGCCGACAGCGAGCGCCTGGCGTTGCATAGCCTGGAACAGTTGCCGGGCTGGCCTGCGACTTTGCGCCTGGAAGTGCGCGGCGAAAGCGTCACCGGCCCGCTGATCGACAGTATCGGCCCGCAAAATGCCGTCGAACGCAAATACCTGGTCAAGACCGGCGATATCTATCAGGCCTTCGACGAGCGGGGTCAAAGCCTCAACAGCCTCACGCCCGACGGTCGCAACTTCTTTGAGTCGATCATGCAGGCCTTGCCCGATCAGGCGCGACAGTCATTGGGCCTGCCGTCCGTCACCCAGGATGCCGAGCTGCAGCAGGCCCTGGCGCGCTATGCGACGACCCATCGCGACGCCATGGCGGCCATTTTGAAGCAGCGCGTGCCGCGTTCCCGACCCGCTATGGCACCGACGACCGGGCCGGTGGGATACGCGCTGAGTGGGCGAGGTGATGGCTTTGCCCATGAGACGTCACTGACCACCCGGCTGCGGGCCATTTATCCGAACTTCTCCGAGGAAGAGGCCGAGCGTTTTGTGCTGATGCGGCTGGCCAGCGGCGAGACGCAGCAGCAGGTTCTGCATCTGTTGGCCACGCGCCAGCGCGAGCTGGACGGGCTGAAGGCAATCCTGGACGGGTGGGCGCAAGGCAACCCCGGTCGCCAGCGCATAGCCGACGTTTTGATCGGTGGCTGGCGATAAGGCCTGGTTCGCGGGGTTGACGCGCATGCCTATCTGGACCTGATGGAAATCAGTGAGTTACCGCTGCTTGTTGCCGACTTCTCGCACGTACGTGGGTTGAAATTGTCTGGCGCGGCAGTAGCCGGCCAGACACGGGCGGCGCTGTTCCGGCAATTTCCCAATGTCAAACGTGTGGACCTTTATGTTGAGCAGGCCGAGTTGAACGCCATCGCCGATGGCCTGGGCGCGTTACCCGGCGTGACCGAGTTGGCCATTGATGGGTATCAGTTGAGCTATACGCCCGAGTTTATCCAGGGCCTCAACCAACGGGTGCAACTTGAACGTTTGAGCCTGGCGGGCGACCTTCCTGCCCTGGACGTCAGCGGCCTGAAAAACCTGCGCAGTCTCAGCGTCTCCGGCTCTCTGGCCGAATGGCCGACCGGCGTGCTGGCCCTCGAACACCTGGAAGCCTTGAACCTGTCCGGTACACGGATCAATACCGTTACGCCGCAGTTGTTCGCCGGGCATGAGCGGGTGTGGCGTGGTTTGACCATGAAATGGTCGGCCTTCGAGCCCTCCGCATTTATGGCGGTGTTTGACCACGTGCACGGTAACGCGGCGCACCTGATGGACGAAGCGCAACTGGTACAAACGTATTGCGCCGGCAGCCTGGCCAACTTGAACGCCGGGGATTCGGCGTTCGCCCGAAATGCGTTGGCCGAATTCACCCGGCTGGGACTGTCCGCGCGTGAACAGGTAGTGCGGGTCAACACCCTGCATGAAGAACACCGGGTTTTGACGGCAGAGCTGGAGAGCTGGCAGGCCCGTGAGCTTCGGGTAGGCGGGAAATTGGTCGATGTCTTTTATCGTCAGCGTGCGGCCAGAAGTATTCTGGACTGCTGGCGCGCGGGTCTGGAGCAGCGCTATGGCGGGGGTGCGGCAGTAGCAGGACCTTCTTCACGGGTGGAAAGCGCAGTGAGCCTGGACCTGTCGGGCGGCATGCTGGGTGATTTGCCCGAACTTCCGGCACAGGGTTTTACCCATGTGAGCCAATTGCAACTGGCCAGCGCCCGTCTGTCGTTGCCGGCGCTGGAAAGCGTGTTGGGCAAGGTGCCCAATCTGCGCCGCCTGGGGCTGAGCGGCAACAAGCTTTCAACATTACCGAGGGCGTTCAGCGACCTGCAGGCCCTGCAGTTCCTCGATCTGTCCCGCAACCAACTGACGGTGACGCCCGCCATCCAGCATCAACTCAACGCCATGACGCAGTTGCAGCAACTGACAATGTCGTTCAACCGCCTGGGCGTTCTGGATGTGCGGATGTTGTCGAAACTGCAAAAGCTGGACCTGAGCCATACCGCGCTGCGTGAGTGGCCGACCGGCGTTCTCGAACTGCCGCAGCTGGGTGAATTGAAGCTCAATCACAGCGCGATCACGCGCATTCCGCCGCAGGCCCTGAGCGGCCACGACCTGCTGATGTTGAGGACTAACCTGCGGGGTTGTCCGCTGACGCTGCAAGCCTGCGCCGACATCGAGCAATTCTCCCGGCGCCTGTATCGAGACGATCCTCTGCATCTGGTTTCGACACAACAGGCCTTTGCTCAGGCCGCCTACCTGGACAGTCCCATGGGCATTCCCAAGGCCGGTCTGGCCGAAGGCTCGACCGGCGGTGAGCCGGAGTATTTCCCTCTTGAAGTGTCGGAAGACCCCGACATGTTGATTGCGCTGGCGTTGGACCCGGCGGGCGCTGAATCGCGGCTGACTGCGGCGCAGCGCTTGCGCCGCCTGGCACCCCAGCTGAGCGACAGTGGCGCGGTGAGCCTGATCGATGGCTTGCGCGAAAGCGGCCTGGGGGCGCTGGATATCGAAGCGCGCCTGCGGCAGTGGACGCAGCAGCACAAGGCACTGGTGATGATGTTGAACGAATGGATCGACGTTCGCGGTTACCGCGAGGACGGTGGCTGGATCAGCGCCATTGACCGTCGGCGTGCGGCCGACCGGATTCTGGACAGCTGGCGGCACAACCTGCGTGCCGACCCCGGGAAGCCAGCGATCGATGGTCGACACCGGTTGGACTTATCCGGGCTGTATCTGGGGGAGCTACCTGCGGTGCCCAGGCAGTTCAATCACGTCACCGAATTGAACTTGAACGCGGTCAGGCTCACCGAACAAGGTTCCAACGGGTTTTTGCGTGCATTTGCCCAGGCCCGCAGCCTGGTACTCAACCACAACGGTTTGAGCCGCTTGCCCGAAGCCCTCGACGAGTTCAGCGCGCTGACTCGATTCGAAGCGGCTTACAACGATCTGCGCGACAGCACTGGGCTGGAGCAATGCCTGGCGCACTGGCCGGCACTTGAATGGCTGGACCTGAGTGAAAACACGCTGGCGAACCTGGACATCCGCGCCTTGCCCAACCTGCGGCATCTGGATGTGCACGCCAACATCCTCGAAGACTGGCCGGCCGGGGTGTTGCACGCGCGTAACCTGAGCAATCTTGACCTGAGCAATAACCAGATTGAAACCATTCCACTTGGGGCACTGGATGACGAGCACGAGGTGCTGATGCGAAACACTGATCTGTCCGACAACCTGCTGCTCGAGCAGGAACTGGAGGCGTTGCGCGAATATCAGGCACGAACCGGCAATGGTTTGGGCTTCTCCCAGAATGATATCGACCGCCTGCTGGAGGGCTACGCCACAACGGAGGAGTCCGGCAGCAGCGAAGATGAGGCCCACCCTGAATTACTGACGGAGGCCGAACAGAAAGCGCAATGGTTTGCCGGCATACCCGACGGCTCATCCCGGCACCGTGTATGGGAAAACCTCAAGGCGAACGAGCAGAGCCGGGATTTTTTCTACATTGTGGCCCAATTGCGGCATGCCAAGGACTTTGTCCAGGACAAAGCGGAGCTGAGCCGTCGGGTCTGGGAGGTGCTGGAAGCTGCCGACCAGTACCCGCAATTGCAGGCAACCCTGTTTGTGAGGGCTCATGCCTCAATCTCCCGCGTCACCTGTGGTGATGGCTGGATCCTGTTGTTCAGCGACCTGGAGGTTCGGGTCTATGAGTTCAAGGCACTCCACAGCGGTACCGAGGGCCAGGAAGGCCCGGCGTTGCTGAAGCTGGCCACCGGCATCATCCGCCTGGAAGAAGTGGAGGCCGTGGCCGAAGCCGCGATCCTGCGGCGACCGGGTATCGACCCGGCAGAGATTCGCCTGGCCTACCGTATCGGGCTGGCCCAGCGCCTGGCGTTGCCTCGCCAGCCATCCACCATGATCTACCGCAACCTATCCCGGGTCTCCGACGCCGATATCGATGCGGCTTATGCATCGATCATCGCCAAGGAGGCCCAACCGGCCTTTGTCGAGAAGTTGGTGGGTCGTGAGTACTGGGTGGATTACCTGAAGCGGCGTTACCCGGCTGAATTCTCCGCCTTGACCCAGCAACGGCAGGTCCGCCTGGACGCACTGGAGACGCGGCATTCCGAGATCACCCCGGGCTACCTGGAAGAGATTTCGGCACTGGACACGCAGTACAAAGCTGAACAGGCGGCGCTGGCCATACGGCTTTGCGCAATCGAACGCGCGGCGCTCAATCTGTAAAGAAAGCCGGAGCCGGTCCGAGACTGGCTCCGGCATCGATCAGTTGTCGTAACCCAGGTTTGGCGCCAGCCAGCGCTCGGTCACACTCAAGTCCTGATCCTTGCGCGCGGTGTAGCTCGCCACCTGGTCCTTGTCGATCTTGCCCACGGCGAAGTACTGCGCCTGCGGGTGGGCGAAGTACCAGCCGCTGACCGCCGCTGCCGGGAACATCGCGTAGTGCTCGGTGAGGAACACGCCGCTGCGGCCGGCCTGCATTTCGCGGGCTTCAGGGTCCAGCAGTTGGAACAACTGGGCCTTCTCGGTGTGATCCGGGCACGCCGGGTAGCCTGGAGCAGGGCGGATGCCGCTGTACTGTTCCTTGATCAGTGCTTCGTTATCCAGTTGCTCGTCCTTGGCGTAGCCCCAGTGCTCTTTACGCACCTGCTGGTGCAGCCACTCGGCGCAGGCTTCGGCCAGGCGGTCGGCCAGGGCCTTGACCATGATCGAGTTGTAGTCGTCGCCAGCGTCCTGGTAGGCCTTGGCGACTTCTTCGGCGCCGATGCCGGCGGTGGTGATGAAACCACCGATGTAGTCGGTCACGCCGCTGTCCCTGGGCGCCACGAAGTCGGCCAGGGAGAAATTGGGCTTGCCGTCGGTCTTGATGATCTGCTGGCGCAGGTGGTGCAGCTTGGCAATCGGCTGGCCATCGTCGCCGTAGACTTCCAGGTCATCCTCCTGCACCTGGTTGGTCGGCCAGAAGCCGAACACGGCGCGGGCGCTGATGAGCTTTTCGTCGATCAGCTTCTTGAGCATTTCCTGGGCATCGGCGTACAGCGCGGTGGCGGCTTCACCGACCACTTCGTCTTCAAGGATGCGCGGGAACTTGCCGGCCAGGTCCCAGGAGATAAAGAACGGCGTCCAGTCGATATACTCGGCCAGCACCTTGAGGTCGATATTGTCCAGCACTTTGGAACCGGTAAAAGTCGGCTTGACCGGCGTGTACGTGCTCCAGTCGAACTGCGGCTTCTTGGCAATCGCCGCCGGGTAGCTCAGTCGCTCGGTGCGGGCGCTGCGGTTGGAGGTGCGCTCGCGCACGTCAATGTATTCCAGGCGGGTTTTCTCGACAAAACCGGCCTTCAATTCCTTGGACAACAACTGGGTGGCCACGCCCACGGCGCGGGAGGCGTCGGTGACGTAGATCACGGCGTCATTGCTGTACTTCGGTTCGATCTTCACCGCCGTGTGGGCCTTGGAGGTGGTGGCGCCACCGATCATCAGCGGCAGGTGGAAGTCCTGGCGCTGCATCTCACGGGCGACGTGCACCATCTCGTCCAGGGACGGGGTGATCAGGCCGGACAGGCCGATGATGTCGCACTTCTGTTCCTTGGCCACTTGCAGGATCTTCTCGGCCGGCACCATTACGCCCAGGTCGACAATGTCATAGCCGTTGCAACCCAGCACCACGCCGACGATGTTCTTGCCGATGTCGTGCACGTCGCCCTTGACGGTGGCCATCAGGATCTTGCCCTTGGCTTCCGGCTTGTCGCCTTTTTCCAGCTCGATGAACGGGATCAAGTGGGCCACGGCCTGCTTCATCACCCGGGCGGATTTCACCACCTGGGGCAGGAACATTTTGCCGGCGCCGAACAGGTCACCGACGATGTTCATGCCGGACATCAGCGGGCCTTCGATCACCTCGATCGGGCGCGCGAACGACTGCCGGGATTCTTCGGTGTCTTCGACGATGTGGGTGGTGATGCCCTTGACCAGCGCGTGTTCCAGGCGCTTGTTCACGGGCCAGCCACGCCACTCTTCGGTCTCGGCTTCCTTGACGCTGCCGTCGCCCTTGTACTTGTCGGCGATGGCGAGGAGGGCGTCGGTGCCTTCCGGCGTGCGGTTGAGCACCACGTCTTCCACGGCGTCGCGCAGTTCAACCGGGATCTGGTCGTAGATTTCCAGCTGGCCGGCGTTGACGATACCCATGCTCAGGCCATTGCGGATTGCATACAGCAGGAACACCGAGTGGATCGCCTCGCGCACCGGGTTGTTGCCCCGGAACGAGAACGACACGTTGGACACGCCGCCCGAGGTCAGTGCATACGGCAGCTCGTCGCGGATGTAGGCACAAGCGTTGATGAAGTCGACGGCGTAGTTGTTGTGCTCTTCGATACCGGTGGCCACCGCGAAGATGTTCGGGTCGAAGATGATGTCTTCCGGCGGGAAGCCGACTTCGTTCACCAGGATGTCGTAGGAGCGCTTGCAGATCTCTTTCTTGCGCGCTTCGGTGTCGGCCTGGCCGGCTTCGTCGAAGGCCATCACCACCACTGCAGCGCCGTAGCGCTTGCACAGCTTGGCGTGGTGAATGAACTGCTCGACGCCTTCCTTCATGCTGATGGAGTTGACGATGCCCTTGCCCTGGATGCATTTCAGGCCGGCCTCGATCACTTCCCACTTGGAGGAGTCGATCATGATCGGTACGCGGGAGATGTCCGGTTCGCCGGCAATCAGGTTGAGGAAGGTCACCATGGCCTTCTTCGAATCCAGCATGCCTTCGTCCATGTTGATGTCGATCACCTGGGCGCCGGCTTCCACCTGCTGCAGGGCGACTTCCAGGGCTTCGGTGTAGTTGTCTTCGCGGATCAGGCGGGCGAAGCGGGCGGAACCGGTGATATTGGTGCGCTCGCCGACGTTGACGAACAACGAACTGCGATCAATCGTGAACGGTTCCAGGCCAGACAGGCGGCACGCCTTGGGGATGTCCGGGATCGGACGCGGGGCGTAACCGGCCACGGCCTTGGCGATGGCTTCGATGTGGCCCGGCGTGGTACCGCAGCAGCCGCCGACGATGTTGAGGAAGCCGCTCTGGGCGAACTCTTCGATGACCTTGGCAGTTTGCGACGGCAGTTCGTCGTACTCGCCGAATTCGTTGGGCAGGCCGGCGTTCGGGTGCGCGGAAACGTGGGTGTTGGCCTTGTTCGACAACTCTTCCAGGTACGGGCGCAACTCGCTGGCGCCCAGGGCGCAGTTCAGGCCCACAGACAGCGGCTTGGCGTGGCTGACCGAGTTCCAGAAGGCTTCGGTGGTCTGGCCCGACAACGTACGGCCGGAGGCGTCGGTAATGGTGCCGGAGATCATGATCGGCAGTTCGACGTTCAATTCTTCGAACACACCCTGCACAGCGAAGATCGCGGCCTTGGCGTTGAGGGTATCGAAGATGGTCTCGATCAGGATCAGGTCGGCGCCGCCCTCGATCAGGCCCTTGGTGGCCTCGGTGTAGTTTTCCACCAGCTCATCGAAGGTCACGTTGCGGTAGCCGGGGTTGTTCACATCGGGCGACAGCGAGCAGGTACGGCTGGTCGGGCCGAGCACGCCGGCGACGAAACGCGGCTTGGCCGGGTTTTCCAGGGTCTTGGCGTCGGCGATCTTGCGTGCCAGGCGTGCGCCTTCTACGTTTAACTCGTAGGCCAGCTCCTCCATGCCATAGTCGGCCATGGAAATGCGCGTGGCGTTGAAGGTGTTGGTTTCCAGGATGTCGGCGCCGGCATCCAGGTAGGCTTTTTCGATGCCGCCGATCACGTCCGGACGGGTGATCACCAGCAGGTCGTTATTGCCCTTGACGTCGCTCGGCCAGTCAGCGAAGCGTTTGCCACGGTAGTCTTGCTCTTCCAGCTTATAGCTCTGGATCATCGTGCCCATGCCGCCGTCGAGGATCAGGATGCGTTCCTTGAGGGCTTGGTGGAGGGCTTGCAGACGAGCGCTACGATCGGGCATGGGACTACTCTGGTCAGGTATCACGGAGGGCGAAGATCATAGCAAACCTGTGCGCTTTTAGAGCATGCACCGGTTTTGCATGAATATCGCTCATGTTGTCGAGGATGTTACATCGGTAGAATCGCCGGATTTTTCACTGTACGCATTGAATCGGGACCGGGAACATGTCACTTCGCCTTATCGCCAGCGCCGCGTTTGCGCTGTTCGCTCTCACCGCACAGGCAGAAGGTCCCGCCCCGGCGATCTCTTATACCCGTGATATCCAGCCAATCTTCACCGAGAAATGCGTGGCCTGCCACGCCTGTTATGACTCGGCCTGCCAGCTCAACCTGGGCAGTGCCGAAGGCGCGGCCCGCGGCGCCACCAAAGTGCCGGTGTACGACGGCGAGCGCAGCCAGGCCAGCCAACCTACGCGCCTGTTCTATGACGCCTTCGGCAAGGCCGCCTGGCAGCAGAAGGGCTTCTACTCGGTGCTGGATGCCCAGGGCAGCCAGGCCGCACTGATGGCACGGATGCTGGAGCTGGGGCATAACGCGCCGTTGCAGCCCAACGCCAAGCTGCCGGATGACATTGTGCTGGGTCTGAACCGCGAAAACACGTGCCCGATGCCGGGCGAATTCAATGCCTACGCCGGTTCGCACCCCAAAGAAGGCATGCCGCTGGCGGTCACCGGCCTGACCGACCAGCAGTACCAGACCTTGCAGCGCTGGCTGGCCTCCGGTGCGCCGATCGACGAACAAGGCCTGGCGCCGAGTGCCCAGGAAGCCCTGCAAGTACAGCAGTGGGAAAACCTGTTCAACCAGCCCGGCGCCCGGGAAAGCCTGGTCGCGCGCTGGTTGTTCGAGCACCTGTTCCTCGCCCACATCTACTTTGAAGGCGGCGAGCCGGGGCATTTCTTCCAGTGGGTACGCTCGCGCACGCCCAGTGGCCAGCCGATCGACCTGATCAACACCCGCCGTCCCAACGACGACCCCGGCACCCAGATTTACTACCGCCTGTGGCCAGTGCAGGGCGTGATCGTGCACAAGACCCACATCACCTATCCGTTCAGCGCCGAGAAAATGGCCCGGATCAAGTCGCTGTTCTATACCGATGACTGGCAGGTGCACGCGTTGCCGGGTTACGGGCCGGGCCGCCGGGCCAACCCGTTCGAGACCTTCGAGGCGATTCCGGCCAAGGCGCGCTACCAGTTCATGCTGGATAACGCCGAATACTTCGTGCGCACCTTTATTCGCGGGCCGGTGTGCCGGGGCCAAATCGCCACGGACGTGATCCGTGACAACTTCTGGACCCTGTTCCAGGACCCCGACCACGACCTGTACATCACCGATGCCCGTTACCGCGGCCAGGCCACGCCGTTGCTGGCGATGCCGGGGCAAATTGATGATGTGGGCAGCGTGCTCAGCCTCTGGATCAAATACCGCGACAAGCGTAATGAGTACGAGGCGTTGCGTCGGGACAGCTATGCCGACGTGCCGCCGCCGAGCTGGTCGAGCCTGTGGGCCGGCAATGACAACGCGCTGCTGACTATCTTCCGCCACTTTGACAGTGCGTCGGTGACCAAGGGCTTGATCGGCGAAGTGCCGCAGACGATGTGGCTGTTCGACTATCCGTTGCTGGAGCGCACCTATTACCAGTTGGCGGTGAATTTCGATGTGTTCGGCAACGTCTCCCATCAGGCCCAGACGCGCCTGTATTTCGACCTGATCCGCAATGGCGCCGAGCAGAACTTCCTGCGGTTGATGCCGGCCGATTCCCGCGATGACTTCCTCGACGATTGGTACCAGAACAGCGGCAAGGTCAAGCTGTGGCTGGACTATGAGGCCATCGACGATGACAAGCCCACGGGGCTCAAGCTCGATGAAAAAGACCCCAAGCGTGACTTTGCCAACCAGTTGCTGGCCCGTTACGGCGACCTGAACGCCAGCCCGGACCCGATCAACCGCTGCGTCAGCGCCTATTGCTCGCGCCCTGGCGTCGACCCGGCGTTGCAGGACGCCGAGCAGGCCCTGAGCCGCCTGACCAACCGCCCGGCGGCGGGGCTCAAGGTGATCGACCAGTTGCCGGAAGCCACGATGCTGCGCATCGAAACCCGCAGCGGCAAACGCGAGGTCTATAGCCTGTTGCGCAACCGCGCCCACAGCAACGTGGCTTTCATGCTCGGTGAGGCTTACCGCTACCAGCCGGGCCTGGACACGGTGACCGTCTATCCCGGGGTGCTGAGCAGCTACCCGAACTTCATGTTCAACATTCCCGCCGAGCAAGTGCCGGAGTTTGTCGCCGCCCTGGAGAACGCCAAGGACGCCAATCGTTTCGAGAAGATTGTCGACCGCTGGGGCATCCGTCGCAGTCACCCGTTGTTCTGGCAGTATTTCCACGACCTGTCGAAGTACATCCGCGAAACCACGCCGGTGGAAGAGGGTGTGCTGGACATGAACCGTTATGAAAACCTTTGATCGGGGGCGAAAGTCTTTTCCGACAAAATTACTAGGACTTTGTACCTCGGTAATAATTTGGCGTAAACTGCCGGCAAGCCTGTGAGGAGTTTCCATGACTGCCATAACCATTACCGACGCCGCCCACGATTACCTGGCTGACCTGCTGTCGAAGCAGAACACCCCGGGTATCGGCATCCGCGTCTTTATCACCCAGCCCGGCACCCAGTACGCCGAGACGTGCATTGCCTACTGCAAGCCGGGTGAAGAAAAACCTGAAGATACGGCGCTGGGGCTGAAAAGCTTCACGGCGTATATCGATGCGTTCAGTGAAGCGTTTCTTGACGATGCCGTGGTGGATTACGCCACTGATCGCATGGGTGGCCAACTGACCATCAAGGCGCCGAACGCCAAGGTACCGAATGTTAATGCGGACAGCCCGATCAACGAGCGCATCAACTACTACCTGCAAACCGAGATCAACCCGGGGCTGGCCAGCCACGGCGGTCAGGTAAGCCTGATCGATGTGGTGGATGACGGGATTGCCGTGCTGAAGTTTGGTGGCGGTTGCCAGGGCTGCGGCCAGGCAGATGTGACCTTGCGTGAAGGCATCGAGCGCACCTTGCTGGAGCGCGTTCCGGAGCTTAAGGGCGTGCGTGATGTGACTGACCATACGCAGAAAGAAAACGCCTACTACTAAGTAAGGTGTTCACTGCGGTCATAAAAAACGGCGCCCCGTGAGCGCCGTTTTTTTATGTTTGTTATTCAGTTAGTTACATAATCTTCTTAACAAAGAAGATCACGTGTGGGAGCGGGCTTGCTCCCACATTGGGTTCTATGTTCATTCAGGGGCGGTAGAGGTGGGCATGGCCGGCGCGATACAGCGATGACTCGCTGAAGCTGTCACTGGCCAGCACCCGGCCTACCAGAATCAGCGCCGTACGCCGAAAGCCCTTGGCCGCGACTTTCCCGGCAATATCGGCCAGGGTGCCGACTGCCCAATCCTGATCCGGCCAGGTCGCCCGATGCACCACGGCAATCGGGCAGTCCGCGCCATAGTGAGGCAACAATTCGGCCACGATCTTCTCCAGATGATTCACCCCCAGGTGAATCGCCATCGTCGTCCCGTGCTGCGCCAGGCTGCTGAACGCCTCACCCTCGGGCATCGCGGTCTTGTCGGCATAACGGGTCAGGATCACGCTTTGAGCGATGTCTGGCAGCGTCAGTTCAGCCTCCAGCAGCGCCGCACAGGCCGCTACGGCGGTAACGCCGGGAATGATCTGGAATGGAATCCCCAGTTCCCGCAACAAACGAATCTGCTCGCCAATTGCCCCGTACAGGCTGGGGTCTCCGGAATGCACCCGCGCCACATCCTGGCCTTTCCCGTGGGCGGTCTTGATCAGCTCGATGATCTGCTCCAGATGCAATTCAGCGCTGTTGACCACGACTTCCGCCTGATGGCCCTCAAGCACCGCCGCCGGAACCAGCGAGCCGGCATAGATGATCACCGGGCAACTGCGAATCAGCCGCTGGCCCTTGACGGTAATCAGTTCCGGGTCGCCTGGGCCTGCGCCGATGAAAAAGACAGTCATGGATACGTTCCTGTGGAAAAAAAGCACGCGAGCAGGGCTTCAGATGAAGATGGCTCATGATGGAAGCTGATGATTATCGGGAATTCAGCCGGCGCAAGCCAATGCAAAGGTGGCTTGGGCGGTTTTTTGGCGGGAGACCAATAAGGTGGCGGGGCGTCGGGTCAGCTGTTCAGCCAACGCCAAGGCAGCACTTTCGGCGATGCCGTAGCAGCCGGTATGGGCAAAAACAGTCTCTGACTTATGGCTCAATCGATCTTCGTAAGGCACCAGTTGCGCCGCATTGAAAAACGTCAAAGGCAGTTCCAGTGCCTGGGCCAGTGCGAGCAGCCCCGGCTCATCCTGCTTGCGATCAAGACTGGCCAGCGCGGTAATTTGCTGGCGCTCAATGCCACCCTCGGCAAGGGCGGCATTGAACAGGTCGAGCAGGGCGTCGACAGGACAACCCCGCTGGCAACCCAGGCCAACTGCCAGGATCATGCCGCGTACTGATCATCACGGTTACGGCGGAACAACCATGCACTGATCAAGCCCAGCGCCAGCCAGAAGGCCACGTTGGTCAGTTGCGAGGCAATCTTGAACTGAGCTTCCAGGGCTTGCGGCGCCAGCATCGAGTGGACTTCCGGCTGTGGCGCGCCGATCACGTGGGGCACCGCCAGGATCGCCACGCCCAGCACTTTCAGCAGCCAGTTGCGACCGAACACGATCAGCGCGATACCGGCCGCGGTGGAGGCCGCAGTGCCGATCCACCAGATTTGCCGTTGTGCCAGGTCTGCCGCAGCGGTCCCCGGCAATTCAGGCGGCAAACCGAGGGTTGGCGCGAGCACGAACGTGGCGTAACCGGCCAGGCCCCAAAGCAGGCCTTGAGCCGTGCGGGTCGGGGCACGCAGGGTGTACAGGCCGGCAAGCATCAGGGCAAAACCTACCGCGACCACCAAATTGCCGCCCGTGGTGGACAGCACGCGCTGCCAGCCGTCTTCCGGCTCCCAGGCTTCTGCGTCGTGGGTGTGAGCGGCAGCGCCGGCGTGTTCATGCACTTCGGTAGCGGCCGGGGCGTTTTCGTAGGTTTCCGCCTGCAAAATCAGCGGGGCAACCCAAAAGCTTTGCAGCAACGTCAGCAACAAGGCGGCCAGAAGCCCGGTGAAACCTGCGGTTTGAGCAATACGCTTGATCATGTCGGCAGGTCTCAGTGGCACGGGAACGCGGCGCTGTGGCGGGTATCGTGGGCGGCGTTGTGCACCGCTTCGATGTGCGAGAAACCGGCGAAATACACCAGGCACGCGCCAAGAATCGACGCACCGATGGCGGCGGTCAGGCGTTGGCTCAAAGTGGCAGTGGTGCTGGCGGTAGAGGCAGTGCTGCTGATGATCGACATGGCGCGTCCCTTCTGGGTTTCAGGGTGACACGAGCGCATGAAAACCCCGCGAGCCAGGCACGCAGGGTTCTGAACAGCGCCCGCCCACCGCGGGTTTGTTATCTGATTTTTTCGGGCCGGTCTCCGGGCTTGCGAGGGGCCTGGGCCTTAAAAACATCACCTTCCCATGCCGTACAGGCACAGTGGATTTGATGTTTCACTCGCTTACCGTTGCGGGGGCAGCACCGGACTCGTCACGCCCTTGAGTAAAGGCACATGACTCACCGGTTTCCCGTTTCACCCTGTGAAGGGCACCCGAAACAAGATGTGTAGGAGAGCATGGGCGGGCGATGGGCGTCAAATCGCCGGTTTACTGCCAGCGCTTGAACAGCACACTGGCATTCACGCCACCAAACCCGAACCCGTTGGAAATCGCGTATTCAATCGGCAGCGGCCGGGCCTGGCCACGCACCAGATTCAGCCCGGCGGCGGCCGGGTCCGGGTTGTCCAGGTTGAGGGTGGCCGGGGCTATCTGGTCACGCAGGGCAAGCACGGTGAAAATCGCTTCAATCCCGCCCGCAGCGCCCAACAGATGGCCGGTCGCCGATTTTGTGGCACTGATAGCGACACTCGAATCGGCGCCGAACAGCGTATTGATCGCCGCCAGCTCACCGTTGTCGCCGACCGGTGTGGAGGTGGCATGGGCGTTCAAATGCTGGATCTGTGCCGGGGTGATCCCCGCTTGGGCAATCGCCAACTCCATTGCACGACGTGCGCCGGAGCCGTCTTCGGGCCCTGAAGTCATGTGATAGGCATCGGCACTGGTGCCGTATCCCACCAACTCCGCAATCGGCGTCGCGCCCCGGGCCAGCGCATGCTCCAGCTCTTCGATCACCAGTAACCCGGCACCTTCGCCCATTACAAACCCGTCGCGGCCTTGATCAAATGGGCGGGAAGCGAGCGCCGGCGTGTCGTTGTAATCGCTGGACAGCGCCCGCGCCGCAGCAAAGCCGCCCAGGCTGACGCGGTGGATGCAGGCTTCGGCGCCGCCACACACGGCGATGTCGATTTCGCCGGCGCGGATCATGCGCGCGGCATCACCAATGGCTTGTACGCCGGCGGCGCACGCGGTGACGGGGGAGCCAAGCGGGCCTTTCAGCTGATGCTGGATCGACACATGCCCGGCGGCCATGTTGCCGAGGAATGACGGGATTGTGAACGGCGACAGGCGGCGCGGCCCTTTGCTGTCAGCGGTGCGCACCGCCTCCGCAATCGCCGGGAACCCGCCGACGCCGGAAGCAATAATTGTCGCGGTGCGTTCTTGCTGGGAGGCGGTTTGCGGCGCCCAGCCCGCCTGCGCCAGGGCTTCCTGCGCAGCGGCGAGGGCGAACACGATGAACCGATCCATCTTGCGTTGCTCTTTGGCGGCGATCACGCTGTCGGGGTCAAACCCGGCGTGCGGGTCCTGATCCCGGCCCAGCACCTGGCCGCCAATGCTGATTGCCAAGTCACCGACCAAGGCCTCGGGTAGCCTGCGGATCCCGGATTCACCTGCCAACAGGCGTTTCCAGGTCTGTTCCACGCCGGTTGCCAGCGGGGTGACTGCACCCATGCCGGTCACAACAATTCGCTTATTCATGATCGCTTAGCTCCGCAATTTCAGTTTGGTAGCAATGCTGCGACGAAACTATCATTATGAAAGTAACACCGGATAGCGGAAATTTTCGGGGCCGCCCCACAGAGGAACTGCAATGCAACGTAAGTCGCTGGTAAATGCCGAATGCCCGGTAGCCCGTGGAGTGGAAAGGGTAGGCGAGTGGTGGAGCATCCTGATCATGCGCGATGCGCTGCAAGGCTTGCGGCGCTTTGACGAGTTCTCCCAGAGCCTGGAGATTGCCCCCAATATGCTCACGCGCCGGCTTAACAGCCTGGTGGACGCCGGCCTGCTGGAGCGCCGGCAATACAGCGAGCGGCCGCCGCGTTTCGAGTACGTGCCGACGCCGGTGGGCGAGGATTTCCGGGTGGTGATCATGGCATTTATCGGCTGGGGCAACCGCCACTTCGCCACCGAAGGTGAAAGCTTGCAGTTGGTCGACCGGGAAACCCGGCGCCCAGTGGAAGTGGCGGTGGTGGAAGCCGCTAGCGGCGCGCGCGTGCCCGTTGAACAATGCAGCGTGCAAGCCGGGCCGGCAGCGAGCGAGGGCATGCTGGAGCGCCTGGCGCTGCTTCGCGCCAAGCGCTCGGACATTGACCCGTCCCCGCGCACTGCGTAGCCTTGCACGTTCGAGGTTCTTCGGCCCAGGCCGAAGCTAAGAAGGGAACGCGGTCGATGCCGCGGCTGCCCCCGCAACTGTAAAGGGTTTATCTGACTGCCACGCCACTGCCTGAACAAGGCGGGAAGGCGCAGCCAGCGCCGGCCACACCGTCGGCAAGCCCCAAGCCAGGAGACCTGCCTCGCAACCGATTTTCTACTTCAACCGGGCGGGGTGATCCGGTGGCGAATTCTGCTTCTGCGCACCCGCGCAGGGCCACTCGTCCCGTATGCCCGCCCCAAAGGGCATCCGATGAAAACACTGGCCAAACTCCCCGTCACCATCGTTACCGGCTTTCTCGGCTCGGGCAAGACCACCTTGCTGCGCCACATGCTGGACAACGCCCAGGGGCGCCGCATTGCGGTGATCGTCAACGAGTTCGGCGAGCTGGGCATTGACGGTGAAATCCTCAAGCAATGCTCCATCGGCTGCACCGAAGAAGAAGCCAACGGCCGCGTCTACGAGCTGGCCAACGGCTGCCTGTGCTGCACCGTCCAGGAAGAGTTCTTCCCGGTGATGCGCGAACTGGTGGCCCGTCGCGGCGACCTCGACCATATCCTCATCGAAACTTCAGGCCTGGCCCTGCCAAAACCGTTGGTCCAGGCCTTCCAGTGGCCGGAAATCCGCAGTGCCTGCACCGTTGACGCGGTGATCACCGTGGTCGACAGCCCGGCCGTGGCCGCTGGCACTTTCGCCGCTTTCCCGGACCAGGTTGACGCCCAGCGCAAACTCGACCCGAACCTGGACCACGAATCCCCACTGCACGAGCTGTTCGCCGACCAACTGGCCAGCGCCGACCTGGTGATCCTCAACAAGTGCGACCTGATCAGCCCTGAAGACCTGGCCCGTGTGCGCCTGGAAGTGGCTGAAGAACTGCCGCCCGCGGTAAAAATCATCGAAGCCAGCAGCGGTCGCCTGCCGCTGGACGTGCTGATCGGCTTGGGCGCCGGCTCCGAAGAGCACATCGACGGTCGCCACAGCCACCATGATCATCACCACGAAGGTGAAGACGACCACGACCACGACCACGACGCCTTCGATTCGATTTCCATCGAACTGCCCCAGGCTGACGAAAGCCTGCTGCTCGACGCCCTGACCCAACTGGTGGTCCAGCACGGCATCCTGCGGGTCAAGGGTTTCGCGGCGATCCCGAACAAACCGATGCGCCTGCTGATCCAGGGCGTGGGCACGCGTTTCGACAAGCACTTCGACCGCACCTGGCGCGCCGATGAGCCGCGCGCCACGCACCTGGTGCTGATCGGCCAGGAACTGGACGCCGCCTTGCTCGAAGCGCAATTGCGCGCTGCCCTCAGCGTTTAAACCATGCACCTGCTCAGGACCCAGCCCGGCGGTTTCGTCTCGGATGACAACATTGCCGACCTTGGCCAAACCCCCGCCGAGCTGGTGATCCTGTGCAGCGGTGACTCCAGCCTGGCGCTGCTGGCAGAAGCGGCCCAGCAGTTGCCCGAGGATTACCCGAGCCTGCGCCTGGCCAACCCGATGCAGGTGCAGAACCACGCCTCGGTCGACTTGTACGTGGACGAGGTACTGCGCCACGCCAAGGTCATCCTGATTTCGCTGCACGGCGGTATCGGCTATTGGCGGTACGGTATCGAGCGCCTCGTTGAGCTGGCCGAGCGCGGTGTGCAGCTGATCCTGGTGCCGGGGGATGATCGCCCGGACCCGGAACTCAGTGGCCTGAGCACCGTGGGCGTGGAGGAGCGTGACCGGCTTTGGCACTTTCTGCGCCAGGGCGGCCTGGGTAATGCGCTGGATTTCTATCGTTGCCTGGCGGCCGGCTACCTGGGCCGCGATTACGCCTGGGACGAACCGCAAACCCTGCCGCGTACCGCGATTTATCACCCGCACAAAGCCAATGCCCGTCTCAACGATTGGCAAGCCGACTGGCAACCTGGTTTTCCGGTGGCGGCGGTGCTGTTCTACCGCTCCCATTTGCAGGCGGCCAATACCGGTTTTATCGATGTGTTTTGCCAGCGCTTGCAGGCGGCGGGCCTTAATCCGTTGCCGATGGCGGTGGCCAGTTTGAAAGAACCCGGCTGCCTGACGGTGGTCGAGGACCTGCTGGACGAAGTGCACGCCTCGGTGATTCTCAACACCACCGGCTTTGCCCAGTCCAGCCCCGAAGCGCCGCACCTGCGGCCGTTTCGCCGCAACATCCCGGTAATCCAGGCGATTTGCGCGCAGGACAACGAGCCCGGCTGGCAGGCCAGCGAACAAGGCCTCGGCCCGCGCGACCTGGCGATGCACATTGCCTTGCCGGAACTGGACGGGCGCATCATCAGCCGGCCCATCAGCTTCAAGGACCTGGCCTGGCGCAGCGAGCGCAGCCAGTCGGATGTGGTGTGCTACCGCGCGCAGCCTGAGCGTATGGACTTTGTCGCCGAGCTTGCGCGGCGCTGGGTCGATCTGGCGCGGGTACCGAATGGCGAAAAGCGTATCGCGCTGATCCTCGCCAACTACCCGACCCGGGACGGACGTATCGGCAATGGTGTGGGACTCGACACCCCAGCCGCTGCGCTGAACATCTTGCGCGCATTAAAGACCGAAGGTTATCCGTTGCCGGACGTCCTGCCGGAAAGCGGCACGGCGTTGATTCAGGAACTGTTGGGCGGCGTCAGCAATGACCTCGACAGCCTTGACCTGCGTCCGTGCCACCAAAGCCTCGCGCTCGATGACTATGAAGCGATGTTCAACCGCTTGCCCGAATCCAATCGCCAGGCGGTGTTGGCACGCTGGGGCACTCCCCATAACGACCCGGTGTTCCGCGACGGCCGCATGATGATCGCCGGCCTGCGCTTTGGCCTGACCTTCGTCGGCATCCAGCCGGCCCGGGGTTATCAAGTGGACGCCAGCGCGGTCTATCACGATCCCGACCTGGTGCCGCCCCATGGCTACCTGGCGTTCTACTTCTGGTTGCGCCAGACCTACGGTGCCCACGGCGTGATCCACGTCGGCAAGCACGGCAACCTGGAGTGGCTGCCGGGCAAGGGCGTCGGGCTTTCGGAAAATTGCTGGCCTGACGCACTGCTGGGGCCGTTGCCGAATATCTACCCGTTTATCGTCAACGACCCGGGCGAGGGCGCCCAGGCCAAGCGGCGCACCCAGGCGGTGATCATCGACCACCTGATGCCGCCGCTGACGCGCGCCGAAACCTACGGGCCGCTGCGCGACCTGGAGCTGTTGGCCGACGAATATTACGAAGCCCAACTGCTCGACCCACGGCGCGCCCGTGAGCTGCAAAAAGACATCCTCAAGCTGGTGCGGGAAACCCGTATCGACCAGGAACTGGCCCTCGACGAAAACCTCGACAGCGATGCCGACGCCGCCATCTGGCTGCCACGCCTGGACACTTACCTGTGTGACTTGAAGGAGTCGCAGATTCGCGATGGCCTGCACATCTTCGGTGAGTCGCCCGAGGGCCGGTTGCGCATCGACACCTTGCTGGCGTTGCTGCGCATTCCGCGTGGCGATGGTCGCGGGCCGCAATCGAGCCTGCTGCGGGTACTGGCCAAGGCCTTTGAGTTGGGCTTCGACCCGCTGGATTGTGCCCTGGCCGAGCCGTGGACCGGGCGCCGTCCATTGGTGTTGCAGAATATCGACCCGCAATTGTGGCGTACCGCCGGCGACACCCGCGAACGCCTCGAATTGTATGCCGCCCGCCTGATCGAGCAGGCGCTGGAAGGGCCGGTGGAACAGCTTGAAGAGCCCGGCTGGGAAGACGTCAAGTCGGTGATCGAGAGCCTGCGCATCGTCGTCGCGCCGCGCCTGGATGCTTGCGGCCCGGCGGAAATGCGTGGCTTGCTGGATGCACTGAGCGGGCGCTTCGTGCCAGCCGGTCCCAGCGGCGCGCCGAGCCGTGGTCGCCTGGACGTGTTGCCTACCGGGCGTAACTTTTTCTCGGTGGATGTGCGCAACCTGCCGACCACCACCGCCTGGCGCATCGGCTTCCAGTCGGCGAACCTGATTCTTGAGCGTCACCTGCAAGACCACGGCGACCACCTGCGTCAGCTCGGCCTGTCGGTGTGGGGCACCGCCACCATGCGCACGGGCGGCGACGACATCGCTCAGGCCATGGCGCTGATGGGCGTGCGCCCGGTGTGGGCGACGGGCAGCCAGCGGGTGGATGACTTTGAAATCCTGCCGATCAGCCTGCTGGACCGGCCGCGAGTGGATGTGACGTTGCGTGTGTCGGGGTTCTTCCGCGATGCGTTCGCCAACCTGATCCGCCTGTTCGACGCGGCGGTGCAAGCCGTGGCTGCGCTGGACGAGCCCGACGACCTGAACCCCCTGGCGGCCAAGGTGCGCAGCGAGCGTGAGGCCTTGCGCCTGTCGGGCCTGGATGAGGAGGCGGCGGCGAAGCAGGCGGGCTGGCGGATCTTCGGCGCCAAGCCCGGTGCCTACGGTGCCGGCGTGCAGGGCGCAATCGACGGGCGCCTGTGGCAGAGCCGCGAAGACCTGGCCGAGGTTTACCTGAACTGGGGCGGCTACGCCTATGGCGGCTCCGACGAAGGCACTGCCGCCCGCGAACAGTTTGCCCAGCGCTTGAGCCAGGTGCAGGCAGTGTTGCAGAACCAGGATAACCGCGAGCACGACCTGCTCGACTCCAATGATTACTACCAATTCCAGGGCGGTATGCTTGCCGCCGTGGAAACCCTGAGCGGCGACAAGGCCGCCAGCTATCATGGTGACCACAGCCAGCCGGACCTGCCGAAGGTCCGCACGCTGAAGGAAGAGTTGAACCGGGTGATCCGTGCCCGGGCCGCCAACCCGAAGTGGATCGAAGGGGTGAAGCGCCACGGCTACAAAGGCGCGTTCGAGATGGCCGCGACGGTGGACAATCTGTTCGCGTTCGACGCCACCACGGCGCTGATCGACGATCATCAGTACGCGTTGCTGGCCGACGCCTATTTGCTCGACCCGGACACCCGGGCCTTTGTGCAGCAGCACAACCCGGATGCCCTGCGGGACATGACCGAGCGCATGCTCGAAGCCCAGCAGCGTGGCCTGTGGCAGGAGCCCGGGGCGTACCGCGAGGCGTTGGAAAACCTGTTGTTGGATATAGAAGAAGGCAGTTGATGACCGACCTCCCGCATTTCCCGCTGTCTGCCGTTGTCGGCGCCGATGACCTGAAACTGGCCCTGTGCCTGACCGCCATCGACCCGAAAATTGGCGGCGTGCTGATCGAAGGCCCGCGCGGCATGGCCAAGTCCACCCTGGCGCGCGGCCTGGCAGACCTGCTCGCCAGTGGTCAGTTCGTCACGCTGCCCTTGGGCGCCACCGAGGAACGGTTGGTGGGCACCCTCGATCTGGACGCGGCGCTCGGCGAAGGCCGCGCACAATTTTCCCCGGCGTGCTGGCCAAGGCCGACGGTGGCGTGCTCTACGTCGATGAAGTCAACCTGCTGCCCGACCATCTGGTGGACCTGCTGCTGGACGTGGCCGCCAGCGGCACCAACCTGATCGAGCGCGACGGGATTTCCCACCGGCATTCGGCGCGCTTTGTGTTGATCGGCACCATGAACCCGGAAGAGGGCGAGTTGCGCCCGCAATTGCTCGACCGGTTTGGTTTCAACGTGGCGCTGAGCGGGCACACCCAGCCCGCCGAACGTGGGCAGATCATCCGTCGCCGCCTGGATTTCGACAGCGATCCCCAGGGTTTCTGCGAGCAATGGGCCGATCGGCAGGCCGCGTTGCGCGAGCGCTGCACCCAGGCGCGGGCGCTGTTGGAGAGCATCCCGCTGGATGACCAGGCGCTGGCGCAGATTACCGAGCGCTGCTTTGCCGCCGGCGTCGATGGCTTGCGCGCCGATCTGGTCTGGCTGCGTGGCGCCCGTGCCCATGCGGCTTGGCGGGGCGCTACGGCCATCAGCGAAGAAGATATAGAAGCCGTCGCGGAGTTTGCCCTGCGCCATCGTCGCCAGGAGCAATCCCCGCCTGCAACGCCGCCCGCTGGCGGTCAATCACCCAAGGCCAATGATGCGCCTGAAGGCCAGGGCCAATGGGGCGACATGCCCGCACCCGCACTGCCGACAGGTGCTCGCCGAGACGTGCCCACCTGGCCAAAAAGCCCTAGGCATTCGCCCCAAGCCTGAGGCGGGGGCGGATGCGCGGCCCAAGGCGGGTCGACTGAACAAGGGCCGGCGAGGCCAGGCGCGCAGCGCGGCGCAAGGTTCGATCAATTGGCCGGGCACGCTGCTCGGCGGGCGACCGCAACGCCGTGAAGACCTGTTGTATCAACTGCGCAGCCGCACGCCCCATGAGCTGTGGCTGGTGATTGTCGATGCATCGGCTTCCACCCGGCGGCATCAGGCGCTGAGCGATGCCAAGGGGTTGCTGGCCCAGCTGTTTGACGATGCCTATCGGCAGCGGGCGCGCATGGCGTTGCTCACTGCGAGCGGGCAATCGCCGAAATGGCAGGTGCAGGGATTAAAGGCAGCCAAAGGGCTCAATCACTGGCTTGAAGGGCTCGGCGCAGGCGGCGGCACCCCATTGTTGGCAGCACTGAACGAAGCGGGGCAGTGGTTGGCGGCCCGACGCACGCGTTACCCGGCGGAGCAGCAGCGGTTGCTGGTGGTCACCGATGGACGGCTGAAGGATGTGACGGGGCTGCCGCCACTGGGCTGCCCGGGTTTGCTGGTGGACATCGAGCGCGGCCCGATTCGGTTGGGGCGCGCGAGGCAGCTGGCTACGGAGTTACAGATTGATTATCGGCATATCGATAACCTGTAAGCGCCGGCACGTTCGGCCAAAGATCCGCCACCAGGAACAACCGTTCAGCCTCTTCCCACTCGCCTTCGCTGTTTTCCACCAGGCGCACCAGCAATTGTGCGGGCGCCATCGGGTCCAGCTCGGTTAGCCAGTGCTGCATCCGGGCCGCGCCCCAGGCTTCGTCCGCCGGGTAGTGTGCCGGCGCCAGCCACGCGTGGCGGGGCAGCGGTTGCCAGCGACCGGCGGGGCTCTGTTCGATAAACCTCGACCAGTCGCGCTGATGCAGCCAGCGGCCATTCAGATGCTGCGGATGTGCGCCCACCGGCGCGTGTGCCATGCCGGGCCATGGGTAGAGCAGATACCCGCCCAGCCATAGATGGGCATCAAAGGCTTGAATGTCCAGGGCGGCCAGCACTTCCCGGCTTTCCGGCCGGGCGGAGATCGGCAGTTGATGCTGGGCCAGATGGGCCAGCTTGCGGTCCAGCCGGTCGTGGCAGCCCGGGCCCAGCCATTGCGCGGCGTCCCGGCCGTCGCCGTCCTGGGGGCCGAGGTAGAGTTTGATCGCCAGTTCCAGATGGTGCACGCCGTCTCGGTCACGCAGCAGCATGTCGAGCTCGCCCAGGGTATGCCCGGCCTGGCGGATCGGCAGGTTGGCCGCGAGCAATTCCACGCCCGGCGCATGCTGCACAGCAAATTGCCACAATCGTTCGTAATACAACCCCAGCCGCCGGGTCCGTGCCTGGCTCAGCCAGTGCAGCAGGGCGCTGCTGTCCTGGTCCAGTTGGCGTAGCCAGTGCTCCAGCAAATGCGGGGCCTGCACCCAGTCGCTGCCGGTCAGCGGGTGGCGTTGCGGCCACGGCGTTTGCGCGAGCATCGGCGGGGCGAGCATCACCCACGCGAGGTCGCGCACCTCGGGGTGACGCAGTTGGCGGGGCAGGTGCTGTAAATCAGGGAACAGGGTCATGGTCCGAGCATAGCCTTTTACAGCCGGGAAGGGGGCTGAGAACCGTTGTCGTCTGGGGTTTGCGGCGACAAAGGATTTTGTGTAACGCCGGCTTTCGCCCATAATCGTTCTTTTTTGCAGAACCCGAACCCCGCAGGAGCCCCATGGAGCAATTTCGCAATATCGGCATTATCGGTCGCCTGGGCAGTACCCAGGTGTTGGACACCGTCCGCCGGCTGAAAAAGTTTCTGCTCGAGCGCCACCTGCATGTGATCCTCGAAGACACCATCGCTGAAATCCTCCCGGGCCACGGCCTGCAAACCTCGTCGCGCAAAATGCTCGGTGAAGTCTGCGACATGGTGATCGTGGTGGGTGGCGACGGCAGCCTGCTGGGCGCCGCTCGTGCGCTGGCGCGGCATAACGTGCCGGTGCTGGGGATCAACCGCGGGAGCCTGGGGTTCCTCACCGATATTCGCCCCGACGAGCTGGAAGTCGAAGTGGCCAAGGTGCTGGACGGTCATTACCTGGTGGAAAACCGCTTCCTGCTGCAGGCTGAAGTGCGCCGCCACGGTGAAGCCATCGGCCAGGGCGACGCCCTCAACGACGTGGTGCTGCACCCTGGCAAATCGACGCGGATGATCGAGTTCGAGCTGTACATCGACGGCCAGTTCGTGTGCAGCCAGAAGGCCGACGGCCTGATCGTCGCCACACCGACCGGCTCTACCGCGTACGCGCTGTCTGCCGGCGGGCCGATCATGCATCCCAAGCTGGATGCCATTGTGATCGTGCCGATGTACCCCCATATGTTGTCCAGCAGACCGATTGTGGTCGACGGCAACAGTGAGCTGAAAATCGTGGTCTCCAAAGACATGCAGATCTACCCGCAAGTCTCCTGCGACGGGCAGAACCATTTCACCTGCGCCCCCGGTGACACCATCACCGTGAGCAAAAAGGCGCAGAAGCTGCGGTTGATCCATCCGCTGGACCACAACTACTACGAAGTGTGCCGGACCAAGCTGGGCTGGGGCAGCCGCTTGGGGGGTGGAGGCGACTGATGCTCGATCCCGCGCGTAGCTACGACCTGATTGGTGACGTGCACGGTTGCGCTCATACCCTTGAGCACTTGCTCGACCAATTGGGTTACCACAAGCAGGGCGGCACCTGGCGCCACCCGTCGCGAATGGCCGTGTTCCTCGGCGATATCATCGACCGCGGGCCGCGTATTCGCGAGGCGCTGCACATCGTCCACGACATGACCGAGGCCGGCCAGGCGCTGTGCATCATGGGTAACCATGAGTTCAACGCGCTGGGCTGGAGTACGCCGGCCACCCCGGGCAGCGGCAAGCAATTCGTGCGCGAGCACACCCCACGCCATGCGCGGTTGATCCAGGAAACCCTGACCCAGTTCGAACAGCACCCGGCGGACTGGCACGACTTCCTCGGCTGGTTCTACGAGATGCCGCTGTTTGTCGATGCCGGGCGGTTCCGCGTGGTGCACGCGTGCTGGGACAACGGCTTTATCGAACCCCTGCGCGCGCATTTTCCGGACGGCTGCATCGACCAGCACTTCCTGCAAGCCGCCGCCGTGCCCGGCAGTTTCGCCAGCAACGCCTTCGACCGCCTGTTGCGCGGCACCGACATGCGGCTGCCGGACGGCCTGACCCTGACCGGTGGCGACGGCCTGACGCGTTCGTTCTTCCGCACCAAATTCTGGGAAGACGACCCGAAGACCTACGGCGACATCGTGTTCCAGCCCGATGCGCTGCCGGAGCCGGTGGCCGCCACGCCACTGTCGTCCAGCGAGAAAAATTCCCTGCTGCGCTATGGCGTCGACGAACCGTTGCTGTTCGTCGGCCACTACTGGCGCAGCGGCAAACCGGCACCGATCCGCCCCAACCTGGCCTGCCTGGACTACAGCGCGGTGCTGTACGGCAAGCTGGTGGCCTACCGGCTGGATCAGGAAACCCGCCTGGACCCGCGTAAATTTGTTTGGGTCGACGTCGAGCGCCCTGAGGTTATTTCATGAGTACCGTGGCTGTTTTACGTTTGCCGCTGGCGGTGGATTTGAGTGGTTTCGTCAAACTGCTGCAACGCATGCAAGTGCCCCATCGCGTGAGCGAGGAAGCCGGGGAGCAGGTGCTGTGGGTGCCTGATGCCATCAGTGAAGACGTGAAGGTCTTGTACCAGCGTTTTCCTGCCGGCGACCCGGACCAGCAACTGGATATTCCGGACCAGGCACCGCCGGCCCGGCGCCCCGGGTTTGTCCAGCAGTTGCGCCACAGCCCGGTCACCGGGCTGGTGCTGCTGCTGAGCATCATTGTCGGTGCGGTCACGCTGCTGGGGGATAACCTGCAGGCGATGAGCTGGCTGACTTTTCTGCCGTTCAGCGTGGTCGGTGAGTACATCCGTTTTACGCCATTGACCGACAGTCTGGCGTCGGGACAGTGGTGGCGGTTGGTCACGCCGATGCTGATCCACTTCGGCATCCTGCACCTGGCCATGAACGGCATGTGGTACTGGGAGCTGGGGCGGCGTATCGAGCTGCGCCAGGGCAGTATCAACCTGCTGGGCCTGACGCTGTTGTTCAGCCTGGTGTCCAACTACGCTCAATATTATTTTGGTGGTCCCGGCCTGTTTGGCGGGTTGTCCGGCGTGCTGTACGGCTTGCTCGGGCATTGCTGGATCTATCAATTGTTGTCGCCCAATCCGGTGTATCGCCTGCCTCGCGGGGTGTTGGTGATGATGCTGGTGTGGCTGGTGCTGTGCCTGTCGGGCCTGGTCTCGATGATCGGCTTTGGCGAAATCGCCAACGCGGCCCACGTGGGCGGCCTGGTGATTGGGTGCCTGACCGGCTTGCTGGGTGGCTTGTATAGCCGCCGCAAAATGTCTCCTATTTAGTTAAGGAAGAGTCTTATGTCCTCTTTTGTCGAAATGATCGAAAACATCACCCCGGACATCTACGAGAGCCTCAAGCTCGCCGTGGAAATCGGCAAATGGTCCGATGGCCGCAAGCTCACCGCCGAGCAGCGTGAACTGTCGTTGCAGGCGGTGATCGCCTGGGAACTGCAGAACCTGCCGGAAGACCAGCGCACCGGCTACATGGGCCCGCAGGAATGCGCCTCGAAGTCGGCACCGGTGCCGAACATCCTGTTCAAGTCGGATGCCATCCATTGATTGAGATTGGCCGTGGTGCAGTCAGCAAAATGTCGGCGCAGTTGGGTGAGCCGACCGTTCAATACGCGTTTCGCCTCGGCGATATCGAGGTACCGGTCAACCCGTTGATCGGCACCACCGTGCGCCTGGAATACCTCGGTGCGATTCATTGCACCCATTGCGGTCGCAAGACCAAGACCAGTTTCAGCCAGGGTTACTGCTACCCGTGCATGACCAAGCTGGCCCAGTGCGACCTGTGCATCATGAGCCCCGAGCGTTGCCATTACGACGCAGGTACTTGCCGCGATCCGGCCTGGGGTGAAAAATTCTGCATGACCGATCACGTGGTTTATCTGGCGAATTCGTCGGGGATCAAGGTCGGCATTACCCGCGCCAGCCAGCTGCCTACCCGTTGGTTGGACCAGGGCGCCAGCCAGGCGCTGCCGATCATGCGGGTTGCCACGCGCCAGCAGTCGGGCTTCGTCGAAGATCTGTTCCGCAGCCAGGTGGCCGACAAGACCAACTGGCGTGCGCTGCTCAAGGGCGATGCCCAGGCAGTCGACCTTGCGCAGGTGCGCGATGAACTGTTCGCCAACTGTGCCGAAGGCTTGCTCGGTTTGCAGGAACGCTTTGGCCTGCAGGCCATCCAACCGGTGACCGACATCGAACCGATCGAAATCCGTTACCCGATCGAGCAGTACCCGACCAAGATCGTCAGCTTCAACCTGGACAAGAACCCGATTGCCGAAGGCACGCTGATGGGGATCAAGGGCCAATACCTGATCTTCGATACCGGCGTGATCAACATTCGTAAATACACGGCCTACCAGCTCGCCGTGCATCAGTAGAAGGACGACAGACATGCGCACCGAACAGCCGAAGATGATTTACCTGAAGGACTATCAGGCGCCGGACTACCTGATCGACGAGACGCACCTGACCTTCGAGTTGTTCGAGGACCACAGCCTGGTCCACGCGCAACTGGTGATGCGCCGCAACCCCGAGCGCGGCGCCGGCTTGCCGCCGCTGGTGCTGGACGGGCAACAGCTTGAGCTGGTGTCGGTAAACCTCGCCGATCAGGAACTGACCGACGCGGACTACCAACTGAGCGACAGCCACCTGACCGTGCACCCCACCAGCGCGACCTTCACCCTCGACACCACGGTGAAGATCCACCCGGAAACCAACACCGCCCTGGAAGGCCTGTACAAATCCGGCGGCATGTTCTGCACCCAGTGCGAGGCCGAAGGCTTCCGCAAGATCACCTATTACCTCGACCGCCCGGACGTGATGAGCGTCTTCACCACCACGGTGATCGCCGAACAACACAGCTACCCGGTGCTGCTGTCCAATGGCAACCCGATTGCGTCCGGCCCCGGCGAAGACGGCCGGCACTGGGCGACCTGGGAAGACCCGTTCAAGAAACCGGCTTACCTGTTCGCACTGGTAGCCGGTGATTTGTGGTGCGTCGAAGACACCTTCACCACCATGACCCAGCGCACCGTGGCGCTGCGCATCTATGTCGAGCCGGAAAACATCGACAAGTGCCAGCACGCCATGAACAGCCTGAAGAAGTCCATGCGCTGGGACGAAGAAGTCTATGGCCGTGAGTACGACCTCGACATTTTCATGATCGTCGCGGTCAACGACTTCAACATGGGCGCCATGGAGAACAAGGGCCTCAACATCTTCAACTCCAGCGCCGTGCTGGCCCGTGCCGAAACCGCCACCGACGCCGCTCACCAGCGGGTCGAGGCGATCGTCGCCCACGAATACTTCCACAACTGGTCGGGCAACCGCGTGACCTGCCGCGACTGGTTCCAGCTGTCGCTGAAGGAAGGCTTCACGGTGTTCCGTGACTCGCAATTCTCTGCCGACATGAACTCGGCGACGGTCAAGCGTATCCAGGACGTGGCCTACTTGCGCACGCACCAGTTCGCCGAAGACGCCGGTCCCATGGCTCACGCGGTACGTCCGGACGGCTTTATCGAAATCTCCAACTTCTACACCCTGACCGTGTACGAAAAGGGCTCGGAAGTCGTCCGCATGATCCAAACCCTGCTCGGCGCCGAAGGCTTCCGCAAAGGCAGCGACCTGTACTTCGAACGCCACGACGGCCAGGCCGTGACCTGCGATGACTTTATCAAGGCCATGGAAGACGCTAACGGCGCCGACCTGACCCAGTTCAAGCGCTGGTACAGCCAAGCCGGCACGCCACGCCTGGCGGTGAGCGAGTCCTACGACGCAGCCGCAAAAACCTACAGCCTGACCTTCCGTCAAAGCTGCCCGGAAACCCCGGACAAAGTGCAAAAGCTGCCGTTCGTGATTCCGGTTGAAATGGGCCTGCTGGACGGGAAGGGCGCGGGTATCACCCTGCGCCTGGCCGGTGAAGCGACGGCCGGCGCCACGTCCCGGGTGATCTCGGTGACCGAAGCTGAACAGACCTTCACCTTTGTCGACATCGCCGAACACCCGCTGCCTTCGCTGCTGCGTGGCTTCTCGGCGCCGGTGAAGCTGAGCTTCCCGTACAACCGCGACCAACTGATGTTCCTGATGCAGCACGACAGCGATGGTTTCAATCGCTGGGACGCCGGCCAGCAACTGTCGGTGCAGGTGTTGCAGGAGCTGATCGCCCAGCATCAGCGGGGCGAGGTGCTGGCGCTGGATCAACGCCTGATCACCGCGCTGCGCACGGTGCTCAGCGACCAGAGCCTGGACCAGGCGATGGTTGCCGAGATGCTCTCGCTGCCGAGCGAGGCCTACCTGACTGAAATCAGCGAAGTCGCGGATGTCGACGCCATCCACGCGGCCCGCGAGTTTGCCCGCGAGCAACTGGCGGATCATCTGTTCGAAGGCCTGTGGCTGCGTTATCAGGCCAATCGCGACCTGTCGAAGAAAACCCCGTACGTGGCCGAGGCGGAACACTTTGCCCGTCGCGCCCTGCAGAACATCGCGCTGTCGTACCTGATGCTCAGCGGCAAGCCCGAAGTGCTGGCGGCGACCCTTGAGCAGTTTGACGCGTGCGACAACATGACCGAGCGCCTCACCGCCCTGGCGGTGTTGGTCAACTCGCCGTTCGAAGAAGAGAAGGCCAAGGCCCTGGCGGTGTTTGCCGAAAACTTCAAGGACAACCCGCTGGTCATGGACCAGTGGTTCAGCGTGCAGGCCGGCAGCGGTTTGCCGGGCGCGCTGGAGCGGGTCAAGTCGTTGATGCAGCACCCGGCGTTCAACATCAAGAACCCGAACAAGGTGCGGGCATTGGTGGGCGCGTTTGCCGGCCAGAACCTGATCAACTTCCACGCGGCCGATGGCTCGGGTTATCGCTTCCTGGCGGACCTGGTGATCCAGCTGAACGGCTTCAACCCGCAAATTGCCTCGCGGCAGTTGGCGCCGTTGACCCGCTGGCGCAAATACGACAGCGCCCGGCAGGCGCTGATGAAAGGTGAGCTGGAGCGAATTCGCGCTTCGGGCGAGCTGTCCAGTGATGTGTTTGAAGTGGTGAGCAAGAGCCTCGCGTAACGGAGGCGATTGTTGACTCAAGGCCGAACACCGTCCTGTAATGAGGGTGCTTGCCTCTGGTGAGGGGGCTTGCCTGTGGTGAGAGGGCTTGCCTGTGGTGAGAGGGCTTGTCTGTGGTGAGAGGGCTTGTCTGTGGTGAGGGGGCTTGTCTGTGGTGAGGGGGCTTGTCCGTGGTGAGAGGGCTTGTCCCCCGCTGGAGTGCGCAGCGCTCCCAGGATTTTGGGGCCGCTACGCAGCCCAACGGGGGATAAGCCCCCTCACCACATCTGGCCTTAGATAACCGGCGGCCAGCGCAAGTCTTGGGCGTCATCACCAGCGTATCGCGGGAAGCGCTCGGCGATCATCTCGTGGGGCACACCCAGCGCAATCGCACTGGCAGCGTCCAGGCGGGCCACTTGCTCGGCCGAAAGTTGCACCGTCAGCGCGCCCAGGGTGCCATCCAGTTGCTCGCGGGTGCGCGGCCCCAGGATCGGGATCAGCGCGGTGGTCGAACGACGGGCTTTTTCCCGCAGCCAGGCGATGGCGATGTGAGTCGGCGTGGCATTCAGTTCGCCGGCAACCGCCAGCAGGGTGTCGAGCACGGCGGTTTCCCGTGCACTTTTCTCGGCGTGAACCAAAATCCCCAGCTTGCTGGCACGGGTATCGTCCTGGCTGTTGCGGTACTTGCCGGTGAGGAAGCCACCGCCCAGGGGCGACCATAACGTGGCGGCCAGGCCCAGCGCTTCGGCCATGGGCAGCAGCTCACGGTCGGCAGTGCGTTCGGCCAGGCTGTATTCCGTCTGGATCGCCACCAGCGGCGCAAAGCCGCGCACTTCGGCGAGCAGGTCGGCGCGGGCAATGCGCCAGGCCGGGAAGTTCGACAAGCCGGCGTAGTGGATCTTGCCGGCACGCACCAGGTCATCAAAGCCCCGCAGGATTTCTTCCATCGGCGTGACGTTGTCGCTGATATGGGCCCAGAACAGGTCGATGTGATCGGTGTTCAGGCGTTTCAGGCTTTCTTCGACGGCGCGCACCATGTTCTTGCGGTTATTGCCAAGCTTGAGGGTGCCTTCGTCTTGCGGCTGGGTGCGCAGGGTGTACTTGGTCGCGATCACCAGGCGGTCCCGTTCCGAGGCAATGAACTCGCCCAGCAGCACTTCCGATTGGCCGAACTGGTAGCCGTTGGCCGTATCCAGGAAATTACCGCCGGCTTCCAGGTAACCGTCGTAGATCCGCTTGGACTCTTCGCGCTCGGCGCCATGGCCCCAACCCGTGCCGAAGTTGGCGGTGCCCAAGGCCAGCTCTGAAACCCGCAGGCCGCTACGACGGCCGAAGACTTTATTGCGCATACGAGAACTCCTGACGCTGTGATTGATTTAAATGTTTGGAAACATCTATTTAATATGATGTGAGTCATATTTTTCGTCAAGCGGCTTTTTTGCGGGCTGAGGGGAAGGGCGCCGGCTCCTGACACTTTCTGACAGAGGCCTCTGCTAAGCTGCGCGACTTTCCTCTTTCGAGCGTGATCAACGTGTCGCGTACCAGTCGTCTGCTGACCTTGTTGCAAGTCCTGCGGGGCAAAAAACGCCCGGTGACCGCCGCCGTGCTGGCGGCGGAGCTGGAGATCTCCGAACGCACCCTGTACCGCGACATGGCCGAGCTGACCGCCTTGGGCGCGCCGATCTACGGCGAGGCGGGCGTGGGCTACGTGCTGCGTGCAGGGCTGTTCCTGCCGCCGCTGATGCTCAATGCCGACGAGACCGAGGCCATCGTGCTGGGCTTGCGGTATGTCGATCAGCGTGGCGACGAAGTGTTGAGCCAGGCGGCCGCCAACGCGCTCGCTAAGATTGCGGATGTGCTCGACCCGGCGGCGCAGGAAGCGTTGCGCAATCCCACGTTGCTGCCGGGCCCGCCAGGCTTCGGCTACCCGGAAAATCGCGTGCCGCTGAATGTGTTTCGCGAAGCCATTCGCGGCCAGGCCAAACTGCATATCGACTACGCGGATGCGAGCCAGACCGCCAGCCAACGCTTGATCTGGCCCCTGGCCCTGGGCTTTCTCAACGAAGTGCGGGTGATCGTCGCGTGGTGCGAGTTGCGCGGTGCCTATCGCACCTTCCGCACCGACCGTGTGGCAGCCGCGCGCCTGCAAGGCGAGCGTTATCCGGGGCGGCGCAGTGACTGGTTGCGGGGCTGGCGCAAGCTGATGGAACAGAACGAATCCGGGCCATTCACTCCTGACAAGAACTGACACAACGCTGCTTTAGCATGGCTCCATAAATCACTAACAAGGAGCTGTCACCATGTCCCAACCCATCCCTGAACTGGCCCCGGCGATCGCGACCTACATTGCCGCCGCGAATACCGGCGACACCTCGCTGGTGGTCGACTGCTTTGCCGAGGATGCCAACGTGTTCGACGAAGGTGAGCACCAGGTCGGCACCGCCGCCATTGCCCGCTGGATGGAAGACACCGGGCGCCGTTATCAGCCCAAGGTCCAGGTGCTCAATGTGCAGCACCGCACGGGCAAGGTACTGGTCAGCAACCTGATCACCGGCAGCTTTCCCGGCAGCCCGCTGGAGTTGCGCTATACCTTCCGCCTCAATGAGCAGGGCAAGATTTCCCGATTGGACATTTCCCTGTAGCCGTCATGGCATACTGCCGGGCATGACTTTCGACTCGCCACTCGCCGCCTACCAGCACGCCATCACCGAACAGGGTTTCGTCCCCGACGACGCCCAGCGCGAGGCGGTGCAAGCCCTGCAAGACTGCCACCAGGCGCTGCACCACGGTGACAGGCCGATCACCGGCGTGTACCTGTGGGGGTCGGTCGGGCGCGGCAAGACCTGGCTGATGGACCTGTTCTACCAGAGCCTGCGGGTGCCTGCGCGGCGCCAGCATTTCCATCATTTCATGGGGTGGGTGCATCAGCGCTCGTTCCAGCTGACCGGCACCCACGACCCCTTGCAGGCCCTCGCTCGGGAACTGAGCCGGGAAGTGCGGGTGCTGTGTTTTGACGAGTTGTTCGTCAATGACATCGGTGACGCCATCATCCTTGGCCGGCTGTTCCAGGTGATGTTCGAGGAAGGCGTGGTGATGGTCTGCACGTCCAATCAACCTCCGGATCAACTGTATGCGGACGGTTTCAACCGTGATCGCTTCCTGCCGGGCATTGAGGCCATCAAGCAGCATATGCGCGTGGTGGCGGTTGACGGTGGGGAAGATCACCGCCTGCATCCAGGAACCGCGCTGCAGCGCTACTGGGTTGATCAGCCGGGTGCGCTGGCCGAGGTGTTTCGCCAGTTGAGCGGCGGGCAAGCGGTCAGCAGTGCATCTGTTGCGGTCGGCTATCGCTCCATCGTCGCGGTGCAGTCCAGTGAAACGGTGCTGTGGTGCCGCTATGCCGAGCTGTGCGAACAGCCCCTGGCCGCCATGGATTTCATGCTGCTGTGTGATCGTTTCAAGGCCATCTTGCTGGGGGAGGTGCCCAACCTCAGCGCGCAAAAGCGTCCGGGGCGCATTGCCCGCGGCACGGAAGACGCCGCCCAGCGGGTAGATGCCGGTGACCGGGAACTGCCGGAGCTGTCGGTGCATGACGACAGCGTCCGGCGCTTCATCGCGCTGGTGGACGAGTGCTACGACCGCAAGGTGCCGTTGTACATCGAGGCCAAGGTGCCATTGGAGAGCCTCTACACCGAGGGTTACCTGGAGTTTCCATTTCGCCGCACCCTGAGCCGTTTGCAGGAGATGCAACTGGCGCGCTTTGGTGAGCCTGGCGCGCTTTCACGCGGGGAAATGTAGTTAATCTCCTTCAGATAATGCCCGCTCCACGCTTACAATCGAGCCCTTTTACGGGGACCGAGTCCCTGTTGCACCGTTAATGAGGAAGGAAATGGACAGCGCAGACATCCTGGTGCTGCAAGCCAGCTACACCAATCCGGTTCACGCCGAGGCCATTGGCCTGGTGCTCAACCATTACGCTGAAGACCCGATGGGCGGTGGCCACAGCCTGCCGGCCGATCGCCTGGAACAACTGCCGGCGGAGCTGGCCAAGCGTGCGCATGCATTCAGCGTGCTGGCGTTTGTCGGCGGTGCGCCTGCCGGGCTGGTGAATTGCTTTGAAGGGTTTTCCACCTTTGCCTGCCGCCCGCTGGTCAATGTGCACGACGTGGTGGTGATGGATAAATTCCGTGGCCTGGGGCTGAGCCAGAAGATGCTGCAAAAGGTCGAGGAAATCGCTCGCCAGCGTGGCTGCTGCAAAATTACCCTTGAGGTGCTCGAAGGCAATGCGGTGGCACAGTCGGCTTATCGCAAGTTTGGTTTTGATGATTCGGTGTTTGATCCGGAGCATGGCCGGATGTTGTTTTGGAATAAGCCGCTTTAATTAATATTTGTTTAATTAAAGGCGAAAAAAAGGCGCCAGCAAGTGGCGCCAAGTTGACCTTAGCTATCAGAGCGGAATAGCACAGGGTATTACGGGTAAATCAGCTGTTCGGCGTGTTGGTAGTTTGATCGGCAGTTGCGGGCTTTGCAGTCTTGCCGTCAGCCATTGCTGTTTGCTGGGCAGCACCGTGGACTTGTTCCTGGACGAAGGTGAAGTTGTTGTAAAACTCCTTCGAGCGCTCGGAACCGCCCTCTGCGAAGGCGGCTACGGAAGTCATGGTCATCAGGCCGGCAAGGATAACAGTCGAAATTTTCATGGCAGTGTCTCATTTAAGTGTGTTGGGTTCCGCGCGTTGTGGTCAGCGGCGGGATGGGGAGACTGTGGGCCAATAATATTAAGTAAGGGTTAACCTCGGGCTGACCGGAAGTTAACGATTTCGTTAACTTCCAATCTGACGCAGTGATGAAATCAGAGCTTCCAATCCAGTGCAACGCTGATGGAACGCGGGTCTCCCCAATACACGCCATTGTAAAAGCCGACGCGCTCGTAATATTTTTTATCAAATAGGTTGTTGATATTAAGTGACGCCGACAAATGGTCGTCGAACTGGTAGCGGGACATCAAGTTGACCACGGTATAGGCCTGCTGGGTGATCCGTGTGCGCTCCCTGATCAGTGTTCCACTGGTGTCCCGGCCCACCGGGCGGTAGGCAAAGTCGTAGAAGTCGCTCTGCCAGTTCACCGCGCCGCCGACGGTGAGGGCGTGCCATTCGCCGGGCAGGCGATAGGCCGTGGAAACGCGTAGCAGGTTCATCGGCAGGTTGGTATTGTTGCGCTGTTTCTCGCCATTCAGCGAGTGGGTGTAGGTGTAGCCGGCGGTCAGGTTCCAGTCGGGGCGCACCTCTCCGGAGACTTCTACCTCGAAGCCTTGCACTTTGTTGCCTTTGCCGCCGGATTTGTAAAACTGCTCGCCGGTCTCCGTGTCCGGTTGCGCGGTGCTGTCCAGTTCCGCGACGTTGTCTTGTTTGCTCCAGAAGTACGCGGCCGCCAGGTTCAGGCGTTCCTCCAGCAGGCTGCCCTTGAGGCCCACCTCGTAGTTGCTGCCCACCACCGGCTCCAGGTATTTCTTGCTGGCGTCGCGTTCGCTTTGCGGGTTGAAGATATCGGTGTAGCTGGCGTAGACGGTGTACTCCGGGGTCAGGTCGTAGAGCAGGCCGGCGTAAGGGGTCCACATGTCGTTATGGGTCTGGCTGGACTTTGTCGCGCCGAGGTACTGGTCGGTGTCCTTGTCATAGTTATACGTGGTGCTTTCAATCTCCCAACTGCCATAGCGACTGCCCAGTACGGCATGCAAGCGGTCGGTCAGGCTCAGGCGGGTGGCCAAGTAACCGGCCTTTTGCCGGGTGCTGCCTTGTTCGCCCTTGAGGCCGGTATTGGAGTCAGGGAATTTGCCGATCCCGCCCAGGTGCTTCCAGTCGTCGATGCTGGTGTAGCCCTTGGGCACCGGCCCGTCGCGCAGGTGTGGCGAAGAATCACGTTGCTCGGATTCGCCGTAACCCACCATCAACTCGTGTTCACGGCCCAGCAGGGAATAGGAACCCGCCAGGTTCACGTCCACCACGTCCATTTTCGAAGTGCCCAGCATGTGGCTGGTCCAGGCAGTCATGCCACTGCGGTCGGCGTTGGGAAAGCCTGAGCCGCCGTAGTAGACCTTGCCGTCGGTGTCGCTTTCGCGGTGGGTGTAGGCGGCCTTCAGGTGCCAGTCGCCGGCCAGCCGGTGGTCGAGGGTGGCGAAGGTGGTTTCATCTTTCAGCGGCCAGGAACTCCAGTTGGCCGCGATGTTGGCGGAGCGGGGCAACTTGGCTTTGCTGCCATCGCTGTTCCAGTAGGGCAAGGTGCCCCACGCGGTGCCCTGCACGTGTTTGTTCTGGTAATCGAAGCCCACCGCCAGCACCGTGTCGTCGGTGAGGTCGCCCTCGAGGATGCCGTAGCCGACTTCCCGTTGCAGCGCGTAGTTGTCGCGATAGGACTGGCTGTCGCGGTAGGCGAGCACCGTACGGCCCCGCAGGCGCCCATCAAACGCCAGGGGCCCGCCAACGTCCAGGTAGCTGTAGTAATCGTCATGGGAGGCACCACTGACACCCGCCTTGGCCTGCCACTGGGCGGTCGGGCGTTTGCGCACCATGTTCACGGTGGCCGAGGGATCGCCGGCGCCGGTCGTCAGGCCGGTGGCGCCGCGTACCACCTCGACCCGGTCATAGATGATGGTGTCGGCGTCGGACTTCATACGGCCGAAGGTGTTAAGCATGCCGTCAACCTGGAAATTGTTGATCTCGTAGCCGCGGGAGGAGTAGCTGACCCGGTCGGAGTCCAGGTGCTGTACCGCCACGCCGGTGGTCTGGCGCATGACCTCGGTCAGGGTGTTGAGGTTGAAATCATCCATCTGTTGGCGGGTGATCACCGAGACCGACTGCGGTGTTTCCTTGATGGACAGGTTCAACTTGGTGGCCGTGCTCATCGCGCCGGTGGTGTAGGCACCGGTGTGCTCGGTGGTGGCGCCCAGGCCCTGGGCGGTGATGCTGGTGCTGCCCAGCTCCAGGGCTTTGGCCGGTGTGTGTGATTCCTGTTCGGGATCGTTTTCAGCCAGCAGGTCCGGGCTCAGCACCACGCTGAAAAGGCCCAGGGTCAAGGTCATGGAACGGGTAATAGGCGCAAACATCGCGGCGAACTCCTTGTCGTCTATGAAAAATGCCATTGGCTCAAAGACGAAAAGAGGCGAGGAAGTTTAGCGCTAAACGAGAATAATTATTATCTTGGCGCTGCTGGCAAGTCGGGTTTCACCGCGTTGCACGGATGAAACCCGGGGCTATTCAAGCTACTTGACGACCACGTTGGCGGCGTCCGTTTGCTTGGGCTTGATCAGGCTGAAATCAATCAGGGGCTTTTGCTGGCGCGCATACGGATCGCCAATCAACCGGGGTCGAGGCTTGAAGCTGTCACTGACCAGGCTCTTGCTGGGGTCCAGTTCATCGAAGCTCAAGCCTGCCATGTCGGCCCAGGTATGAATCAGCTGCGAGCTGCTGTAAGGCCGCTGCAAGTCACCGGCAAAACTCCAGTCATGGCTTTCGCGCCACTTGGGCGAGGCGTAGGCCATGAACGGAATGGTGTACATCGGCGCTGTCGGCTTGGCTTCGTTGCGGCCCAGGGTGCTGTGGCCGGCCGAGTCGAACACGTCTTCACCGTGGTCGGAGAGGTACAGCAGGAAGCCGTTAGGGTCAGTCTTGGCGTAGTCCTTGATCAGGCTCGACACCACGAAATCGTTGTACAGCACCGCATTGTCGTAGCTGTTGTAGGTCGGCAACTGCGCGTCGCTGACCCCGTCAGGCACGCCCTGGCGATCGGTGAACTTGTCGAAGGTCGGCGGGTAGCGGTACTGGTAGCTCATGTGGGTGCCCAGCAGGTGCACCACGATGAATTTGCGTTCGGCGGTGTCAGACATCGCCTTGGCGAACGGCTCCAGCACGTCGCCGTCGTACTGGCGCGCATTCTGGTTGCGGTTGTTGTTGAGGTACACCTGTTCGTCGGCCTGTTCGGAAAAGGTCGTGAGCATGGTGTTGCGCTTGGTCATGGTCTGCTGGTTGGTGATCCAGAAGGTCTTGTAGCCGGCCTGCTTCATCACGCTGACGATGGACGGAGTCTTGAGGTACAGGTCCGGGTTTTCTTCGTCGGCGAAAGTCAGCACCTGTTGCAGCGCTTCGATGGTGTAGGGGCGCGGGGTGATGACATTGTCGAACACCGCCAGTTGGTCGCGCAGTTTGTCCAGTTCCGGCGTGGTGTTGCGCGGATAGCCGTACAGGCTCATGCGCTGACGGTTGGTGGACTCACCGATCACCAGCACCAGGGTCGATGGCTGGCCGGCCATGCTGTCCTTGAGGTTGGTCAGGGGCGGGATCTTGCTGGCGCTGGTCAGCATGCCTTGCATGTTGTCCAGTTGTTCGGTGTAGCGGCGGTAGGCGACGATCATCTGCCATGGCACGGCCGGCTCGATACGGGTTTCGAAGCGGTCGATGGCCAGTTCCATGGTCTCGCTCTTGGCGATCTGCTTGACCAACGGGTAACCGACGATGGCAATCACAATCGCCGTGGCCGCGAGCATCGCCTGGCCGCGCGGCAGGTACACCGGGCGTACGCGGGTCCACAGGAAAACGGCCATGGCGGTGTGGGCAATGAACGCCAACACGATCCACCAGGCAAAGTATTGGGTGGCGTATTCGCCGGCTTCAGAGATGTTCGACTCGAACATGATGAAGATGACGCTTTGGGAGAATTCCTGCTGGTAGATGAAGAAATAACCCAGGCTGGCCATGGAGCAGGCCCACAGCACCACGCCAATCACCGCGGCCACCAGGCGCGCGCGACGGGGAACAACAGCATCGGCGCCAGCCACAGGGCGCTCATGAAAAATGCCTGGCGGAAACCACTGAAGCCGGAGGTGCCGGTCAGTTGGATCAGCAGTTGGGTAATACCCGAGAAGTACCAGAAGAACAGGAACATCCAGCCAAGGCCGGCCCAATCAAAACCTTTCGCAGACGTAGTGCTGCGTTTGAACATCGCCATCCAGCGCTCCAACCCGGTAAATTTCAGTCGACGCGCAGGGACGCACGCAACAGAGGGCCTGCGCACGTGGCGCGGCCCTATTCGGCGGGAGTATCGGGATGGGGATGTGAAAACTTCGTGAGTTATTCCTGAACGGTTCGTTCAGCTCACGTTCAGCAAAGGGCGGGCTGGGTGCCGGACGGCTGATTGAGCTGCCCTTGCAGGTGCGAGCGCAGACGCATGACTTCCTGTTGCAGTTGGTCGCGTTCGTCTTTCAACTGGCGCAATTCATCGCGGCGGATGCTGACATAGAGGGTCTGTGGTGGGCGGGTCATGTGTGCAGTGCTCATTGCTTACCTCGCAAATGGCGGGTGTATCGCGCTGCCAGAGCGCTTGATTCGAGGCTCTCGGCAACAGTCGGCGCAATTCTGAATTCTTTTTTAAACAAAGGGAACTTTTTTATTTTTGGTGGTCGCTGTGACTTTTTCAGGGGTGAAGGCTAAAGCATGGCCACTTTTTGTCATGAAACTATGCCAATCCGCTCTGGACTAACCCTCATTAGCCTCATTGCGCTATAAACTGTGACACACATTTATTCGTAGTAAGGAGCATCAGCACATGCAACTGGGGATTATTGGACTAGGCCGCATGGGTGGCAACATTGCGCGGCGCCTGATGCTCAATGGGCATACCACCGTGGTTTACGACCGCAATGAAGCATTCGTAAAAGGGTTGGCAGGCGAGGGCGCCACGGGCGTTGCCGACCTGAAGGGCCTGGTGGCCGGGCTGCAGAAACCCCGGGCGATCTGGGTGATGCTTCCGGCGGGCGACCCGACCGAGCACACCATTGAAGAACTGAGCCAACTGCTGGAAGACGGTGACGTGATCATCGACGGCGGCAACACCTTCTATAAGGATGACATCCGCCGCGCCAAGACCTTGTCGGAAAAAGGCCTGCACTATGTCGACGTCGGCACGTCCGGCGGTGTCTGGGGCCTGGAGCGCGGCTACTGCATGATGATCGGTGGCGACGCCGAGACCGTTCAGCGCCTGGACCCGATCTTCGAAAGCCTGGCACCTGGCCTGGGCAACATCCCGCGCACCAAGGACCGTTCTGCCACTGCGGACAGCCGGGCCGAGCGTGGTTACATCCACGCGGGCCCAGCCGGTTCCGGGCACTTCGTCAAGATGATCCATAACGGCATCGAATACGGGATGATGCAGGCCTTCGCCGAAGGCTTCGACATCCTCAAGACCAAGAATTCGGAAAACCTGCCGGAAGACCAGCGGTTCGACCTCAACGTTGCCGATATCGCCGAAGTCTGGCGCCGTGGCAGCGTGGTGTCGTCCTGGCTGCTGGACCTGACCGCCGATGCACTGGCTACCGATCCGAAGCTCGACGGTTATTCCGGCTCGGTTGCCGACAGTGGCGAAGGCCGCTGGACCATCGAAGCCGCGATGGAGCAATCGGTGCCGGTACCGGTGCTGTCGAACTCGCTGTTCGCGCGTTTCCGCTCGCGCCAGCAAAGCACCTACGGTGACAAAATGCTTTCTGCCATGCGCTTCGGCTTTGGCGGCCATGTGGAGACTCCCAAAAAATGACCGCTAACGGCAAGAAACCCAAGGCCGAACCTGCTCCGCCCACCACACTGTTTCTGTTTGGTGCCCATGGTGATTTGGTCAAGCGCCTGCTGATGCCGGCGCTGTACAACCTCAGTCGCGACGGGCTGCTGGGCAACGGTTTGCGTATTGTGGGCGTTGATCACAACGCTATCAGCGACGCCGATTTCGCCAAGAAACTCGAGGACTTCATTCGCACCGAGGCCGCCAGCAAGGTCAAGGGCAATGCCGAGAACGCCCTGGACCCCGTGTTGTGGGACCAGTTGGCCAAAGGCATCAGCTACGTCGAGGGCGATTTTCTCGACGACGGCACCTACGCCGATATCGGCAAGAAGATTGCCGACAGCGGCACCGGCAACGCGGTGTTCTACCTCGCCACGGCGCCGCGCTTCTTCGCCGAAGTGGTGCAGCGCCTCGGCGCGGCCGGCTTGCTGGAAGAAACCCCGGAGGCGTTCCGCCGGGTGGTGATCGAAAAGCCGTTCGGCTCGGACCTTGCCACCGCCGAAGCGCTGAACGCCTGCCTGCTCAAGGTGATGAGCGAGAAGCAGATCTATCGCATCGACCATTACCTGGGCAAGGAAACCGTCCAGAACATCCTGATCAGCCGTTTTTCCAACGTGCTGTTCGAGGCGTTCTGGAACAACCACTACATCGACCACGTGCAGATTACCGCTGCCGAAACCGTTGGCGTGGAAACCCGGGGCAGCTTCTTCGAACACACCGGCACCTTGCGGGACATGGTGCCCAACCACCTGTTCCAGTTGCTGGCGATGATCGCCATGGAACCGCCGGCCGCCTTTGGCGCCGATGCGGTGCGGGGCGAGAAGGCCAAGGTGATCGGGGCGATACGGCCCTGGTCGCTGGAAGACGCACGCGCCAACTCGGTTCGCGGCCAGTACACCGCCGGTGAAGTCGCCGGCAAGCAACTGCCGGGGTACCGTGAAGAGGCCAACGTCGCGCCAGACAGCAGCACCGAGACCTTCGTCGCCCTCAAGGTACTGATCGACAACTGGCGCTGGGTCGGCGTGCCGTTCTACCTGCGCACCGGCAAACGGATGAGCATCCGCGACACTGAGATCATCATCTGCTTCAAGCCGGCGCCTTACGCGCAGTTCCGGGATACCGAGGTCGATGAGCTCAAGCCGACGTACCTGAAGATCCAGATCCAGCCCAATGAAGGCATGTGGTTCGACCTGTTGGCGAAAAAGCCCGGGCCGACCCTGGACATGGCCAACGTCGAGCTGGGTTTTGCCTACAAGGACTTCTTCGAGATGCAGCCGTCGACGGGTTACGAAACCCTGATCTACGACTGCATGACCGGCGATCAGACCTTGTTCCAGCGCGCCGACAACATCGAAAACGGCTGGCGTGCGGTGCAGCCATTCCTCGATGCGTGGAAGCAGGATGACGGTATCCAGGCCTACAAGGCGGGTGAAGACGGCCCGGCGGCGGCTGATGCGTTGCTGGCCCGCGATGGCCGAACGTGGCACAGCCTCGGATGAGTGACTTGCCGAGCCAACCCATCCGGTTTGTCCTGAGTGATATGGACGGCACGTTGCTGCATCCCGATCACAGCCTCAGCCAACGTACCATCGATACGGTTCGCGCCTTGCGCGCAGCCGGGGTGTTTTTCAGCCTGGCCAGCGGGCGGCCGCCGAAGGCCATGCGTCAGCAGGTCGAGGCGCTGGGTGTCGATGTGCCCATTGCCGGCTTTAATGGCGGCACGCTGGTCAATCCGGACGGCAGTATTCTGGTGGCGCATCACTTGCCGGCCGAAGCCGCGCTGGTGGCATTGGCCTTGTTTACACCGCAGCCGGACGTGGAAGTCTGGCTGTTTGCCGACGGCGACTGGCTGCGCCGTGATCCTGGCGGACCGATGGCGGTTCGCGAGGAACACGGCCTGGGCTACGGGGCGATTGTTGTGGAGAGTTTCGAGCCGTTTCTGGATCGGGTCGACAAGATTGTGGCAGCCAGTACCAATACCCAACTGCTGATGGAGCTTGAAGCGCAGTTGCAGCCGAGAGTCGAAGGATTGGCGCAGGTCTCACGCTCGCAGCCGGTATTTCTGGACGTGACGGCGATGAAGGCCAACAAAGGCGAAGCCTTGAGAACCCTGGCGGCGCATCTGGGTGTACCGCTTGAGCAGACGGCGGTGATTGGTGATGGAGGCAACGACCCGGCGATGTTTCACGTGGCCGGGCTGTCGATTGCCATGGGCCAGGCCGAAGAAGTGGTCAAGCGCCAGGCCAGCGTCGTGACCGGAAGCAATGTCGATGACGGCGCAGCGGAAGCCATAGAGCGGTTTATTCTCTCGGCCTATTGATTGGCAAACACAGTAATAAGTAGTCAGCTATGCAAAGTTGCAACTTGCATGGCTGGCTGCGCATCCATGTTATTTCCAGTCAATATACTGCGTCGTCGGGCGGCACACTTTCTTGTGCCGCCCAACGCCAGTTTCAGTTACTTGGGCATCGCCCAGGATTGCAACTGATAGCCATCTTTGTCGAGTTCGGCGCGGGCTTGCAACAGCAAGTTCTCAAGCTGCGCCGGGTCGGAATAAGTGCTGGAAGACAGCTGCTTGCTGCCGATGCGGGTATTGGTGCGGTCGATGACGCTCAGGCTCAGGGCGCCGTTGCCGTCGTGCCAGGCCACACATTGAAAGGGCTGGAAGGCACGGTCTGCGATCAAAAGAGCTTCGTTGATGCGGAGCGGGGCGTTCATGGGGTCTTCTCTCTAAATGCCCATTCAAGTGAAGTCGTTGGTTGGGCGTGCCTGACGACTGGTTACTTGTACTGATGCACGATCACCGGGTACGGGTCACATGTTAGAAGAAGATTTTTCAACTTTCCCTGATTAATGTCATGTAAGGGGCTATTTTGAAAGCTTCACGAAAGTTACGCCGCGACAATTGACCGCAGGGCCGTAACGGAAAAGCGCGGTTTGCCCACGACTTATAGCGAATCGGTACAAAGGCCGCGTCAAGATCTTGCTAGGGTTACCAACAGACTTCCCAAATAGCTGTTTTTAAATAACTTTAACGATTTTGACGCCAAGGAATAGTCATGATTGTTACACCTGCCCAGCGCCGCCTGCTTGTGGTCGATCCCTGTGATGACTGCCATCGGCTGTTGCCCGGTTTGCGCGCGGCGGGGTGGGACGTGGACAGCTGTGCCCTGGAGGCCGTGGGTGAACGCTCCTGTGACGTGGGATTGTTGCGTCTGCAGCCGTTTCACCTGGAGCGCCCCGAAGCGGTCAAGGAGCTGATCAGCCGCAGCGGCACCGAGTGGATTGCCGTACTTAACCAGGAAGTGCTGCGCCTGCAGAATGTCGGCGATTTTGTCTGCGAATGGTTTTTCGATTTCCATACCCTGCCGTTTGATGTGTCACGGGTGCAGGTCACCCTCGGCCGCGCTTTCGGCATGGCGCGCCTGCGGGGCAAAGGCAACAACGCGCCTGCCGGCCAGCCGGAACACGAACTGCTGGGCGACAGCCGCCCCATCCGCGAACTGCGCAAACTGCTCGCCAAACTGGCGCCCACTGAATCCCCGGTGTTGATTCGTGGCGACAGCGGCACCGGCAAGGAATTGGTTGCCCGCACCTTGCACCGCCAGTCCCAGCGCCACGCCAAGCCGTTTGTGGCGATCAATTGCGGGGCGATCCCCGAGCACCTGATCCAGTCCGAACTGTTTGGCCATGAGAAAGGCGCCTTTACCGGCGCCCATCAGCGCAAGGTCGGGCGGATCGAGGCGGCGCATGGCGGCACGTTGTTTCTCGATGAAATCGGCGACCTGCCCATGGAGCTGCAAGCCAACCTGCTGCGCTTTCTCCAGGAGAAACAGATCGAGCGCGTTGGCGGCAGCCAACCGATTCCCGTGGACGTACGGGTGCTGGCCGCCACCCACGTGGACCTGGAAGCTGCGGTTGAAAAGGGCACCTTTCGTGAAGACTTGTATTACCGGCTCAACGTCCTGCAAGTGGTGACCGCGCCGTTGCGCGAGCGCCATGGCGATGTGGCGATGCTGGCCAACCATTTCTCACACTTCTACAGCCAGGAAACCGGCCGCCGCCCGCGCAGCTTCAGCGAAGACGCGCTGGTGGCCATGGGCGAGCACGGCTGGCCGGGCAATGTGCGGGAATTGGCCAACCGCGTACGCCGTGGCCTGGTACTGGCTGAAGGGCGGCAGATCGAGGCCGTTGATCTGGGACTGCAAAGCCAGCAGGCAATCGCGCTGCCGATGGCTACACTGGAAGATTACAAGCACCGCGCCGAACGCCAGGCGCTGTGCGATGTGCTCAACCGGCACAGCGACAACCTGAGTGTCGCGGCCCGTGTGCTGGGGGTTTCCCGGCCGACGTTCTACCGGTTGCTGCACAAACACCAGATCCGCTAGGGCGGGTAAACCGAAAAGCCCCGCAACGACCCTTATCGTTGCGGGGCTTTTCCCGTTGTCATGCCTTAAAAGTAATACGGGAACTTCAGGCTGAAGCTGAACGACGGTGCATCCGGCGTGATCCCGATCGCCAGGTTCGGCACGATCGTCAGGTTGTCGGATGCCGCAATCGTCATGCCGACGTTGAAGTAACCCGCGTTGGCGTCGCTGGAAACCACCGACTGCCAGTCGCCGCCATCCGGCTTGAGCTTGCTCCTGCGTTGCACCAGGTCGGACACCGAGAACGACATACTCATCTTCTCGTTCAACGCAAACGCCACGCCTGCGCCGATCTGGAAGCTGTCGCCCAACTGCACTTTGCCGGGGGTTTTCTGGCCGACCTGAGAGCTGATATCGCTGAACGAGTCCTCGAAGTTGTGGGTATACGACAGCGAGCCAAACAGTACCGCCGGGTCGAAAGTCTTGACCAGCGAGATCCCCGGCGTGATCGACCATACGCCGTTGCCGGTCGGCAGGCTTTCCGGTACGAAGAGGTTGGTATTGCTTGATGACTGGACCAGCTTGATGCCGAATGGGTCTTCGCCGGTGGGCGCCTTGACCCGCACCGACACCACCGCATCCGGCAGGTTGACGCTTTCGTCGAGGAACTTGTAGGCAATCCCGAAGTTGATGTCCCCGATAGTCGGGTCGCGGGTGACCGACTGTTCCGAGGTCGCCGTGCCGCTGCCACCGTTGGCGCCGCCGGACTGGTAAGTCGACTCGCGGTACACCACCGGCACGTTCACGTCGAATTGCCAGCGGTTGTCGAGGTTGTAGCGGCCCGTGAGGTCGAGGGTCCAGTTATCCGACTTGATCCGGTCCAGGTTGATGTTGCCAAGGAAGATCGAGTCCAGTGCCAGAAAACCGTTGAGGGTCAACTGGCGCGCGTCGTAGCGCGAATAGGTGACGCCGGTTTCAAAGCTGAACTTGCCGTTGCCAAAGAAGCCGCTGGCCTCGTTGTACAGGTTGCTCACGCTTTGCGCCGGGGCCGAATCATCCTTGAGGGATTGGCCGTAGGACGCGCCACCGGCCGCACCGCCCGAGGCCGCAGCGGCGCCGGTACGCGGCGTGTTGCCGGCCACGGTCGTGCCACCTTTCTGGAAGTCCGCCGGGGATTTGGCCAGGCGTTTGGGGGGCGGGGCCACCGGCTGCTCCTCAACCTGGCGCACCCGTTGTTCCAGCACCGCCAGTGCTTTTTGCTGCACTTCGTAGCGTTGCTTGAGCTCCAGCAATTCCTTTTTCAATGTGTCTATATCGGTGTCCGGCGCGGCATACAACATAGATGCGGGCAGGAGCGTGCTTAAACAAATTACGGCACGTAACGATAGCGATCGATGCATGAAATAAGCCGTCCCTTTCTATTGCACTAGTGTCGAGGCACAGCGTAGTTCAATAACCGTTAGCGCGTAGGCCCCTGAGTTGATTCAGGTTGAGGTTCTGCCCCAAATTGTTCAAACCGTTATTGCCCAGTACCACGTTGAGCTGCGTCATGTTGCTGACAAAGTTGCTGTTACCCTGCAAAACCGTGCCCTGCAGAACATTCCCGCCGCCAATCTGCTGCAAGGCATTGCCCTGGTTGTTGTTGGCCAGGATCGCCATTTGCAGCCCGCCATTGGCCGCCGAAACGGTAACCTGACCGGCACCGGTGCTGCCGGTAATCGGTTGGCCTGCCACCAGCGCTTGCCCGGATTGCACGACGTTGGCCGGTGACAAACCGTTCTGGTTCACGTTGATATTGACGTTGTTGCTGGCGGTGTTGCCGTCGCCGGCAGCGCGCACACTTTGTGTCACGCCCTGGCCAGAGCCCAGGCCGGCACCACCGACGACGGTGCCCGTGCCATTGGGCTGGTTGGGCGAGACTTTAGTGGGGCTGTCGGTGACCTGCACATAAAACTGCGGAGTGACGGTCGAGGCGTTGACGTTCATGCTGGCCGAGCCGGTGACGCTGTCGCCGGCGGCATTGGTCCAGGTACTGCTCATTACAATCCCGAAACTGATGATCCGGCCCGGCATCACATAGCGACCACGCAAGTCAGCCAGTTCCGAGTCCTTTATTTCAATCGGCTTGAACACCGATGACGCATAAGCGGGCATTGAGGCTGCCAGGCACATGACCGTCAGCCAACGGTAAGTGTTCATCGTTTGCTCCTGGAGCATCCTGCCCCTTATTGCGCTTCTAGAAGAAGTCGCTCTGGATAAAACCGAAATCCATCAATTCACTGTCCCGGACCGGACTGAACTCATTGATCCTGTTTTTCGCGGTCAGCGGGGTGGGCGGATCAAGCAGCACGTTGGTCTTGTCGTAGCCTTCGCCCAGTACGGCGAAGACGATGCCATTCCAGCCTTTGACGAAGTCATCACGGGCGTAACGCTTGTGGCCCAGTACCGGATCGCCGATGTAGACCCAGTCTTTGTCGGCGCGCTGCATCACCACGAAGTGCTTGTAGCCGCGGATCTCCAGCAGCACCACCACCGGGATTTTCACCGTGAGCAGGGTGTCTGCGTTAATCCGGTAACCCCGGGCGCGCATGCCGATGCTTTCCAGGTAGCGCTTCATGTCCAGCATGGAGAAGCCCTGGGTGCGTACCAGGTCCTGATCGGCGTTGACCAGCATGCCCTTGATGATGTGGTCTTCATCCACATCCATCCAGTAGGCCTGGCGCAGGATGGTGGCCAGGGCGGCGGCACCGCAGCTGAAATCGGTTTTCTGTTCCACCAGGTTGGCGAACTTGCGTTCACGGATGCTCTCGACCTTCTTGAAGATCACGCCACCGCCGGGCATGGCAGCAATCGCCATTTGCCCTGCCCAAGTCGGGCCGGTGAGCAGTAACAGGAAGGTGAGCGCGATGATCCGCATGATCGAATGGCCTGGAGGACACTGGAATAAAAAGGGGCCTTGTTGCCAAGGCCCCGTTGGATCAGAAGCGCACGCCAGAGGAGATCACAGTGGTGTTGCCTTGCTGATTGCCCACGCCTGCAGAAATGTTGGCGCCCAGGTTGCCCGAAGAGCCATTAAGCGAGTTGTTGGCGCTGGCGTTGTTCACGACAGGCAGGTAGGTGTGGCTGCCCCATGGGCCAGACTGAGTGGCCACGGTGTTCAGGTAGGCGTTGTCCACGCTGGTTTGCGTGGTGTTGCTCGATGCGGCAGCAGCAGCACCCTTGGCCGAGGAAATAGCCAGTTGGTTTTTCTGTTGGTTGAAGTTGCCCGCGGTCGCGTTCACGCCCAGGTTGCCGGAGCTGCCGTTGGCCGAGTTGTTGAGCGAAGCGTTGTTGTGGGTAGCCACTTGCACCGAGATGTTGTTGTGGTTGTCTTGGGTAATGGTACCCAGGGCAAACACGGCATCTGCGTCACCGGCCGCAATGGCGGTCTGGTTGTCTTGTTGGTTGCCATCACCGGCTGCGATGTTGGCCTGGGCGTTGCCGCTGCTGCCGTTCAACGAGTTGTTGGCCGATGCGTTGTTCTGGGTGCCCAGGTTGAGCACGCCGTTGTGGTTGCTCGATTGCGCGTCGGAAACGGCGGCTACCACAGCGGTAGGCTGATGAGTAGGTGGGTTGGCATGTGCGGCGGCAGCCATGATTGCAGCGAGAGCGAACGCCAGTGGTTTAAGAGCCATTGTAGTTTTCATGGTATTTCCCCTTGCTTCTAATTAGTTGGTTAAGTGTTGGTACGGTCCAGCTTCTAGCTCCAATGAATCATTGGATTTGCACATTCAGGGCGTTAGCCATGCGGTTCCCCACCCCGGCACTCTGATTCACCTGTACCACTCCACGGCTGCCGGTGAAGGCCTGGTCGCTTGTGACGACCTGGCGGCTGCCAGTGGTAGAGGTGAACCCTGAGTTTGGTGACAGCGCCACGTTCTGTTGCGACATGACGCTGTCGTCGATGCTTTGCGGGCCAGCATTCACGCTGATCCGCACCGCATTGATCATCTGGTTGTTGGCCCCGGCCGACTGGTTGACGCCCAGTACACCGTTGCCATTGCTGAAAGAGTTGCCCTGGATCGCCACCTTGGCGTTCTGGGAGCGGTCGGCAGGTGCGCCGCCGATGGTCTGGCTGATGGAGCCGCCAGCCTGGGTGTTGGTGCCGGCTGAAATCGCGCGGCTGTTGATTTGCTGCTGCTGATCACCGGCTGCCTGGTTGATCGAGATAATTCCGTTGTATTGGGTGCCGGAGTTGTCGATCACTGCGCTGTTGTCAGCCATGGCTGCTGAGCTGGCCAGGATCGCGAGGAACAACCAGGAATGGTTCATCTCACTGGCCTCCCATCATGGCGCCGATATTGTTCAAGGGAGCCATGCCGCGGGAGATTGAGCCGTTGATCTGGCCCGAGAGGCTGGAGCCGCCACCATGGCCGGCTGCTGCGCCTGCACCGAGGCCCACGCCGCCGCCGTTGTTGGTCAAGCCGGGAAGGTTGCCGCCAGGCAAAATGGCGCGAGTGATACTGGAGCCGCTGCTGATGTTCGCGTAGTCGTTATCGCTCAGCTCATTGGTGGCACGCAGAATCTGTGGCGCCGCATTGGCATTGACGGTGACGGGGTTGGGATCGACGCCGGCAGTGCGGCCTGCCATGTGGCCCTGGACGGTGCGCTGAATCACGATCACACCGTCGCCTGCCGCGAGCACTGGAGGGCTCACGCTGGTACTCAATACGCAGCTGATCAGCAGAAGGCTCAATGAGCCTGGATTAAGTGTCTTCACGACGGCGTTCCTTATTCTTGGCGCTGACCCTAAACAGCGCTGTCAGGAAGAGAGCAGGAGCTGTGCCGCTTTTTATTTTATGAACGGATTCAAGGCGTTATGAGCGCGACGAGCGCCGCGCAGGCAGGAGGTGTTCCAGAAGTGAGACAGCCGGCACGCGTGCAACCCGCCCGGCAGGTGTCTCAGGGATGAAACAGCGGGCGTCACAAACCCGGCAGTCCGCAGCCGGCTGTCAGCTCAGCCGGTGCAAGTGTTTCAAAAGTGGACAGTTACAGGCGCAGGGTGCCAGGGAGGAGGGCGCAGTCGCCTGGACCGAAGGTCAGCTTTTCGGGGTTTTACGCGGAATGGAATTGAGCACGGGGTTGCCGTCCTGGTTCTGGGTCAGGTAGACCGGCAGCACCTTGGGCAGGGAGGGGACGAGGTTGGACACTTCGTTGATGTTGTAGATACCACCAATGCGAATCGCGCCGGTGCCGGCGTCGGCCAACATCACGGGTTTGCTCAGGTAGCGGTTGATCAGCGGCAACGCGTCGGCCAGGGCCAGGTTGTCGAGGATCAGTTTGCCGTCACGCCAGGCCAGGGCGGTGTCGCCCGGGGCAATCGGCTGGGCCTGGGGGCTGGCGTCACCGTGGCTGTAACTGGCCTGCATCCCGGGGGACAGGCGCAGGCCGCTGTGGACGTCGTCACTGCTCACCAGCACCGAGCCTTGCAGCAGCATGACCCGTACGTGGTCTTCGTATTTCCAGACGTTGAACTGGGTGCCGGTCACCCGAACCTGGCCGTCGCCGGCGTGCACGATAAACGGGTGTTGCGGGTCATGGCTGACCTTGAAAAACGCCTCGCCCTTTTTCAGGATGACCCGGCGCTGGTCCTTGTAATTGCTGTAGACCAGTTCGGTGCCCAGGTTCAGCTCCACCTGGCTGCCATCGTCCAGGGTGACCTGGCGCAGGGTGTTTTCGGCTTCGTAATGTTTGTATGAGCTGGGCAGCCAACCGGCTTCCCAGCCGGTGAAGGCCGCCAGTGGCAACGCCACCAGGCAGATTGCTGCGGCCACCGCGTAATGGTTTAAACGGCTGCGAGGCTTCAACTGCATCACCACAGGCGCCGGCGCACTGCGTGGCAGGTGATCGGCAACGTCCCAGATTTCCAGCATGGCCGCATATTCGAAGGCGTGCAGTGGGTGCGCATCGTGCCACTGCTCGAAGGCCTGGCGCTCGACCGTCGTGCAGTCACCCGCATGCATGCGCATGCACCAGTGCGCAGCGGCATCGGTGATGGCGTCGTATTCGGCTTCTGAAAGGGACTTATCTGTCATTAACTCATCCTGATTTCCCACATTCTAACCTCCACAGCAGGACCGGGAGAACAGCCATCATGGCGAATGAACATCAATTGGAACTAATTCTCGTCTGCAAGGCCCTAAAAATCAGGACAGGTCACATTCTTTCCCTCAATGGAGTACGAAAATGTTGAAGAAAACCTTAGCCGCCCTCGTTGCAACCTCTGCCTTGCTCACTGCCGGTGCTGCCTTGGCCGACAAGCCCGGTGCGGGCTGGATCACCATCGAAAAAGCCATCGAGACCGCCAAGACCAAGGCCGGTTATATCGAGATCTACAAGATCGAAGCCGACAACGATGGCTACTGGGAAGGGGAAGGGCGCAAGTCTGATGGCATCGTCTATGAGTTCCGCATCGACGGCGCCTCAGGCAACGTGTTGCGGGACCAGAAAGACTGATACGCGGTAAATGAACCTGCGCAGACCCGGTCCGGGCCTGCGCAGGCCTGTGTTTCAGGGCGTTTGGTGCGCCATCGACGGTATCGGATCCAGCTGACGTCCCAGGGTGGTAATCAGCAGGGTCAATGAGTCGGCGTTGTCCATCTGGGTATTGAAACGCCGGGTCAGGTTGGTTTTGAAAATCCCCCTCGCATTGCTCAAGTCCACGCCTCCGGTGGTCTGCAGAATCTGCTCCTTGATGTAGTCGTCGTCGGGATCTGTGCCTACGTCAGGGCCGATCACGCCCATGGCATCCATTGATTTGAACAAGTGCCCGATGGGCGTGCTCACCGAGTAGGAGTTTTCTTGCACGTCTTGCAGCCAGTCCCGCAGGTCGCGACCGGTCTGGGTCTGGACTTCGATCAGGTCGGAAAACGGCGATACCGTATTGAGGTACACAGCGTCGACGGTGTTGCGCACGATGTGGGTCAGTTCGTGGATAAGCGTCGTGGCGCGAGCATGGACCGGTTGGTCGAAGTAGCCGATCAAGTGGCTGTCATACAGCGACGCAGGGGGATCGAAGAAGTTGTCGGAAAGGTAGATGCGTCGGTCGGGGTCGTCGTCGATGGTAAAGGCCCAATGCCGCTCGGGCTCGACGATATGCGCTCCGGAAACGAATCGCGTCGAGTTGAGTGAGTAAAGCGACGGTTCCAGGACCTCGTCCAAGATAGCGGTAACGGTTTCCAGCAGTTTTTTTGCGAGCGCCTCGGGAAACCGCGCGGGCCCCGTATCGCGATCTGCCGGGATACCAAAGAAGCGATTGACGAAGCGATGCACCCGTGTGACGGGCGGGTACTTGGGGTCCAGCAGCTTGAGATTTTGTTGGCAGTTGTGCAGGTAAAACGTTGCCAGGTCCAGTGCGTCGACGATCGCCTGGGCCCTGTGTGGAGAGAGGCGCCGGATATTGGCCATGCCACGGGCTTCGATGTTCATGATCCTGCGGGCTGCTGCCCTGACTTCTCGCTGCTCGAGCATTCTGCTGAGCCCGGGGCCGAAGCGGCGGATGGGCGGACGGGTATCGACCCGCCATTTGCGTCCGGTATCCAGGCGCAAGCGAGGGCCTTTGGACTGTGCACTGAACAGCCGCCAGTGACTGCCCTGTTTTTCGGCGCGATAGACCTTGCCCGCGCAGGGAACGTAATGGTGGTTATTCTCCGATGTGTAGACCCCGGAGGCGCCGGCACTCAATTGTTCCAGGCTGGGTTCGTGCACCTCATAGGCCTGCAGCCGGGTGCGTTCTTGAGCCGTTATGTCGATGCCTGGCCAGGCCGGGGCGGTTTCCGTCGGTTCAGGTGCCGGCTGAGGGTCGTCTGGAGCCACAGGCGCCTGCATCAACTGGCGCAACGAGACCATTTGCCCGACGCCCGCGATAAACGACTCCAACGCTTCACGCCACTGGTGTTGCTGCAAGGCTTCGGCGGAGGCCTTGAACAGCCGGTAGCTCTGCCATATCACGATCGGCACCATCAGTTTGCCGGGCAGTAACCCGAGTGACTGTTGGAGGCCGCCGGTAAACAGCGCTTTGATGGTGTCCCAGGACGACTGGCCGTCGGGCTGATTCTGCTGTTCGAGCATGTGCAACATCAGCGCGGTGTTATCCCGGTACAACTGCTTGAGTGCATTGCCCATGATGGGCGTTGCTGCCAGGGTGATTTCAGACAGTTTCCCTGCGGTGGTGGCCCACAGGTTTTTATAGGTGGCTTGATTGCTGGCCGGCAGATGGCCAATGATCCAGTCCTGCAGCAGGCCGGGTATGTTGAGCCGAAGCAGCAAACTGGCCTCGTTTTCAAACTCCTGGAACGTCTGTTGCGGACCGTACGGCGTATACATCACCAGCGGGTTCTTTCCGGCGGCACTGATCAAGTAGACCCCCAGCGCCTTGACGGCGCGGGCGCCCGCCGTCGCAATCAACTCCAACGGGCGGATACTCGCGGTCGCGCCCTCGACGGTAGCGCGGGCGGTGGCGTCCGGCATATCGAGTATCTGTTCGATCAGGCCCAATCCGGTGACCGAGAGCCGCTCCTGCAGCTTCAGTGCATGGGCATGTTGCAGCAGTTGCCAGGGTAGCTGACGGATAAACCGTTGCTCTCGCTCCCCGGCACCGGGGTTGCCTGGGGTGAGTTTTTCGGTCAGGTAAGCCTGGTTGTCTTGCTTGAGTGTCAAGCGGGCAAGTATCTGACGTATGACCGTGGGCGTCAGGCCAACGGCCGCGGAGTCGACTTCAAAGGTGGCGGCCTGTTGTGTAACGTGATTCAGGGCGTAGTCCACCAGGTTCTGCCGCTGGCCGGCGAGCACCAGCTTGGGGGTGATGTACACGTTTTTCGGGGACACGGCGTAGGCTATCAACAAGCCGGTGAGTTTGTCGTGGGCATACTGCGAGAGGGAGAAAAAATCATGCAGGTAGTCTTTGTCGTCGCTGAGGCTCTGGCGGTATTGCTCAAGGATTTCGATATGGCGCTGTTGCTCCTTGATCGGTGCCATCCCCAGCCAGGCGGGTAACGACTGTTGCGCCATCAGGGTCTGGGCGATCCGTGACGTGTGGTCCAGGTCGGTGGCGGGTAGTGTCTGTTCCAGCGCAGCAAAACGGCTCAACAAGGCACCGCTCGATAAGCTCAGCGCCAGGCAGTGGGCGCGTTGCCCGATGTAATGCTCAATCCACGACTGTTGGCGGTGTTGCGCCACGGCGTCGTTGATCTGCATGAAGCTGCCCAGGGCGTAAGACTGGTGGGGCTTGAACTGGCGGGGGTCGAGGTTCTGCAGAAGCATCATGCGCTGCTCGGGGGCGGCGAGCCGGCGCTTGAGCTCGGTTTGCAGTTGGGCGACGTGGGTGAAGCTTTCAAGGCCCCGTGCCGGGGTCCACAGAATCGCCCGGCCGGAATGGGAAGGGTCCAGGCCGCCACGTTCGGTGAGCACCAGGCAATGCGCCAATGGCACCCTTTGCTTCTGGTTCTGCGGTTCGACGGTCAGCGCGAAGGCGTCTGGAATGAAGCCGTTGAGCCCCTGGCGCCGGCGCCGATCAGGGCGCTGATGATCAAACACGGTATTGATCAGCGCCTCGTCACGGGCGTCGAGGCTGTTGTTCAGGCGCCTGAGCCGGGCCTCTCCCTGAATGGCCACTGACATGGCATGGGCCATGGGCGCCTTGAGGGTTTCCAGGTGCTCACGGGGCATGTTGGCGATGTCGCGGCTGCGAAATTGGGTCAGTGCGGCATCGAGAATGGCGTTGGCCCGGGTGATATCGAGCGTGGTCAGTTTTTTTGCAAGTCCCTTTTCCGGGGCATGGTACAGACCGTAGTCGGGGGGCTGGGGAATAGGTCCCAGGCCACGGGTCAGGCGCCCGATGAAATAGCTGCTGAGGCTTTGGCTTTCCAGGAGCGGTGCCACGGCTGCATCGCTTGCGGTACTGGCGTATCGGTTGACGTAAATACCCTCCGGGTCGAGATCCGGCAGGCGGTGAAGGTTGAACTGCGCGATCAATACTTCCCGGACCTTGCTCGCCAATGCAGGTTGCGCGCGGATCTGCACGGCCAGGGATTGCTCGATACTGGCCATCTGTTTTTGCAGCAGGGCAACGCGTTCGGCGGTGAGCGAGACCGGGCGCGTGGGGTCGGCGAGTACTGAGTGCGGGGTCCAGCGTCCCTCGCTATCCAGGCCCGGAAGTTGGCTGTCAATCATGTAGCGCACGTCCAGTGCATGGTCCACCAGGGCCGATGGTTCTATACCGGACCGGGTACGACGGTACAGGTCCAGGGCATAACCGAGGTTCTGCTGCTGTTTGGCGATGACCTCTTCGAACAATTGTTCAAACAGGTTGTCTTGCAGTTGTATGCCGGAAAACCGGGGGGCCTTGAAGCCGACAAACAATGCGCGCTCTTGCAGGGACATCAGGTTATAGAGGTTATTGTCATACCCTGGCGCCTTGACCATCGCCTCGAGTGTCTTCATCAGGTCCTCGTAGCTTCCGAGCACCTGCAGGCCCAATCCCGGCGTGTAGAAAAACGTCTTGGCGTTACCGATCATCAAGGTGCTGGCCAATGAAACGGTATTGGCGGGATGTTCCCAGATCAGCACGTTTTCGAAACGCAACGTATGGGTGTTATTCCCGACCAAGGTCTCTTCTGGCTCGTACAGCAGGGCCAGCGCCTGGCTTTGCGAGGCACTGATGATCGACTTTTGGCGCTTGAGCAGTATGTCCAGCCGGGCATTTGCCGCCATGGCCTGTGTGAAAAAGGTCCGGCGAGAGAGACTGGGTGATATTTCGGTGTTCCAGAACGTTACCAGGGCGCTCTGCAGGAACGGAACCAGTTGCCCGGCCGCTTGCTGAATCGCGGTTTCCCAGCGTGGTGCATCTGCCGGGTCCTTTGGGCGCCCGGGATGGAAAAATTCCCGGGTCTGCCCCACAGGCCAGTTTTGCTCGCGGTAAAACAACAACACGGCATCATTGATGTGCAGTGAGTCAAGCCAGCGGGGCGTGTTGCCTTGCACAGGCTGGCGGGCGAAAAAGCTTACATGGGCGGCGCTGGCATCCAGTCCCGGGAACGCGGGTCGACACACCACGTTGAGCAACTGCGACAGCAAGGTGCCCAGCGTGGGGAGCTGTTTTAATTCGGCCAGCATCGCCTGGCGGTTTTTATCCTGATAGGCGTTGAGGGTTTTTCCTGTTCCTCAAAAACCCCCCAAGGATGGCTTCGGTGGTCAGTACGGGGGTGTTGTCCGCTGCCCGTATGGCCTGTTGTTGCAAAGGTAGGAAACGCAGGAGTAGCGCGGCCTGCGCCGGATTTTTCAAACGTTCGCTCAACGCCGCCAGGGCTTGCGCGCGGTTATCGAATTTTTCCAGGCCGCCGTAGGGGGTGTAGAGGAACGCGTGAGGGTAAACGGCGTTGGAACTCATCATGAAGCTGCCGGCCAGTTCGGCGGCGTTGGGTGTGTTTTTGTCGAGCCAGAGGCGTTGCGCAATCATCGGCGGCGACTGCTGGCGACGCGCGGTGTCGGTGGCGAAAAACACCTTGCCGAGAAACTCGTGGTCCTTGCGGTCGAGGCCCAGGCGGCGTTCACGCTCCAAAACGTTCCAGCCATCGCGCAGGGCTTCCGGGAAAAAATAGGGTAGGGAGCTGTGGCTCATGTACCTGATCCTTGGACAAAGTGAGGGCGTCGACCCTACGCACCCGCGAGCGCCCAAGGCGCTAGATATGTCTGGCGTTCCCTGTCGACAGCCATGGGGCAAACCCTGTCTAATCGTCAGACCGATTCTTTGTACGCTGTTGCCCTTTCCAATAATTAAACGGGAGCTTCAGATGTCTGCATCGCCCTTGGATGTCGAGTCTTCATCAGAGCGACTCACTTACGCCCAATTGACCGACCTGCTGCGCCAGGTCTTCGTGCGCCACGGCACATCGGCCGACGTGGCCCGGGTGCTTGCCGAGAACTGTGCCAGCGCCGAACGTGATGGCGCCCACAGTCACGGCGTGTTTCGCATTCCCGGTTATGTTTCCACCCTGGCCAGTGGCTGGGTCAACGGCAAGGCCGTGCCGGTGGTAGAGGACGTCGCCAGTGGTTTCATTCGCGTCGATGCCGCCAATGGCTTCGCCCAGCCCGCGCTGCAAGCCGCCCGCCCGCTGTTGGTGGAGAAGGCCCGAAGCGCCGGGATCGCCTTGCTGGCGATTCACAATTCCCATCACTTCGCGGCCCTTTGGCCGGATGTCGAGCCCTTCGCCGAAGAAGGCCTGGTGGCCTTGAGCGTGGTCAACAGCATGACCTGCGTAGTGCCCCACGGGGCAGACCGGCCGCTGTTCGGCACCAACCCCATTGCCTTCGCGGCGCCCCGTGCCGATGGCTTGCCGATCGTCTTTGACCTGGCCACCAGCGCCATCGCCCACGGCGACGTCCAGATTGCCGCGCGCAAAGGCGAACGCCTGCCGCCGGGCATCGGCGTGGACAGCCTCGGCCAGCCGACCCAGGACCCCAAGGCAATTCTCGAAGGCGGCGCGCTGCTGCCGTTTGGCGGGCACAAGGGCTCGGCGTTGTCGATGATGGTCGAGTTGCTGGCAGCGGCCCTCACGGGCGGTAATTTCTCGTTTGAGTTCAACTGGTCCGATCACCCGGGTGCCCGCACGCCGTGGACCGGCCAGTTGCTGATCGTGATCGACCCGAGCAAGACCGCCGGGCAGAGCTTCGCCGAGCGCAGCCAGGAGCTGGTGCGGCAGATGCATGCGGCGGGGTTGCGGCGTTTGCCGGGGGATCGGCGCCATCGCACACGGGCGAAGGCCCTGGCAGACGGAATTGAGCTGGATACGCAGGAATTGAAGCGGTTGCGGGTGCTGGCACAGGTGTGAAGCGCGCTGCGCCCGGGGAGGGCGCAGGCGTTTTGTCAGGTCAGTTGCGGCGACCCAGCAACAGGCCGACCACCAGGCCAAACCCGGCGGAAATCGCCACGGTCTGCCATGGATGGCCACCGATGTAAGTCTCGGTGGCGTCTACCACCGGCTTGCTGCGCTCGCGCACATTGGACACCGAGTCCAGGGCCTGCTTGAGCTTGATAGCGACCTGTTCGCGCAGGGTTTCACCTTCTTCTCCCACCAGTGACGCACTGCTTTTGAGCAGCTTGTCCGATTCTTCGATCAGCGCGGTCAGCTCACTGAACGCTTGATCCTTGATTTGCTCTTCGACGGCTTGGGCGGCAGATTTGCGGGCCATTGGGTTAACTCCTTGCAGGTGAATGTGGCAATAAATGCGCTCGATGAAGAATGGAGTGTTTGAAGCTGGCAAAAGTTGCAGGTTTTTTTCCTGAGGTCAGCTTAGGTGAAATCCAGGCCAAGAAAATTCGACCTACAGTGTAAGATGTCACCTATTTGTGCAGCAGGTAATTCAACATGAGCTTCAATCTGGCCAACAAGCCCCTCGCCGAGCGCGCCGCGCTGGAAGATGAAAAGTCCCGTCTCTATGACCTGTGGCAAAGCAACCTGGGCAAGGCCAAGGGCGAAGCCGCCCGCCTGTTTGGCGAACGTGCCAAGCGCAAGGGCAAATGGGCCGAATGGGTGCGTGCGGAACTGGACGGCATGTCGCCGCCGGAGTTTTCCAACATGGTGCGCAGTGAAGTCAATCGGTTGATGGCGGCGAAGTAAAACACGCCTCAATCGCCTCACGCACCAGGCGCTGCAAGGGATCGAGCTGTGCCTGGGTGCGCCAGCCCAGCTCCACCGGGTAGCGCGGCAAGGTCAGCGGGCAGGGCAGCACCGTCAGCTCGGTCATGCGTGCGATGGCCTGGGCCGCGTGACCGGGGATGGTCGCCACCGCCTGGCTGCCCTTGAGCAGAAACGGTAGCGCGGCAAAATGGGTGGTGGAAGCGCCCACGTGCCGGCTCAAGCCCTGCGCGGCCAGGCCCTCGTCGGTAATCCCGATAAATCCCCCAGACGATACCAACACATGTTCACGCCTCACGAACTCGTCGAGGTCGATGGCCTGTTGTCCCGGCGCCAGGCTGGCGGGGTCCACCAGGCACGCATAATGGCCTTCCCCGAGTACCTGGCGGCTCAGCCGGCGCTCGGCAAAACCGCCGGCGGTGATCGCCAGGTCCAGGCTGCGGTCGAGCAGGGCACCGGCGACGATCTGGCTGTGGGTCTGGCGGAAAATCAGCCGCAGCTTCGGCGCCCGCCGGGCGATCTCATCGATCAGCCGGCGGCCGTAGGCAATTTCGAAATCATCCGACAACCCCAACACCACCGAACGGCCCTGATAATGGCTGCCCTGCGGGTCGACCATGGCCAGGCTCTGGCGGCAACGGTCGAGTGCTTCGCTGATCACCGGTTTCAACTGGTTGGCCCGCAAGGTCGGCGCCAGGCCCCGGCCGGTGCGCACGAACAATTGATCGCCATACACATCGCGCAAGCGGCGCAGTGCGGCACTGATGGCCGACTGCGTGACCCCAAGGCGCAGGGCGGCGCGGCTGGCGCTGGATTCGTCGTGCAAGGCTTCGAAGGTTTTCAGCAGGTTGAGGTCGACGTTGGCGATATTCATCGGGTTCATAGTGCGTGGCTGGATATGTCCCGAATGTATAACGCCCCTACACCAGCTGCAATTTTCTCTTGGCCACCCACAGCGCACTGATACTCAGCGCGGCTGCCGCAATCAGGTAAAAGCTCGGCGCCAGTTGCGAGCCGGTCAGCGCGATCAGCCCGGTTGCGATCACGGGGGCAAAGCCACCGAAAATGGTCACGGCCAGGTTGTAGCTCAGCGACATGCCGGTCACCCGGGTGCGCACAGGAAACACATCGGCCATGAGGGATGCCAGCGGTGCGAAGTAGACCGCCTTGATCAAGGCCATCATGGACACCACCAGCAACAACGAGGTTGCGCTGGGTACTGTGTTGAGCCAGACGAATGCCGGAAAGATCGCGAGGATGTAGACGGCCGAGGCCCAGAGCATGATTTTGATCCGGCTGACATAACCGGTGATGAACCCGACCACCGGCGTGACCACGGTCAGGATGAGCCCACCTGACAGCGTGGCCAAAAAGCCTGTGGACTGGGGAATGTTCAAGGTGGTCGCGGCATAGGACGGCATGTACTTGATCATGAAGTTGGACGCCGTCGACACGATCAGCACGCCCATGGCCACCAGCAACAAGGTCTTCTGCGAGAACAGCACCTCCCGCAGCGGCCGGGAGCCCGCTTCACTTTCCTTGAAGTCGGGGGACTCATCCACCGTGCGGCGGATGTACAGGCCCACCGGGCCGAGGATCAAGCCAAAGAAAAACGGCACGCGCCAACCCCAGTCGAACATCTGCTGGTCGTTCAGGCTGGTGGTCAAAAAGTAGCCGAACAACGAGGCGATGACCACGCCAAACCCCTGGCTAGCAAACTGCAGGCTCGCGACAAAGTTGCGGGTCTTTTGCGGGGCATGTTCCATCATGAAGGCGGTGGAGCTGCCGAACTCACCGCCTGCCGAGAAGCCCTGGAGCAGACGGGCCAGCAGAATGCCAATCGGCGCGATAATCCCGATGGCGGCATAGCCGGGCATGACCGCGATCATCGCCGTGCCGATCAGCATCAGCATGATCGACAGCGTCAACGCTTTCTTGCGGCCCTGCCGGTCGGCATAGGAACCCAGCACGGCGGCGCCCAACGGACGGATCAGAAACGACAGCCCGAAGGTCGCAAAGGCCAGAAACAGCGAGACCGCCGGGTCTGCGGCCGGGAAAAATACCTTGCTGATGGTCAGCGCAAAATAGGCGTACACCGACAGGTCAAACCATTCAAGCGTGTTACCGATCAAGGCGGCGCCCACGGGCTTCCAGAGGGGCGTCGCAGTTGCGACCGCGGGTGAAACGGTGGGGGACGATAACGCTGTCATGCTTGACGCTCCTGATTTTATAAGGGGGTGAGCGGCAGATAAAAAGGGTCGGGCTGACCCCGATTTTTTATTGTGGTTGGGGGGGCGTGAGGTGACCCAGGTCCCAGAACAGCGAGGTCATGATTTGCAGCCCCTCAAGGGCTACCGAGCCCAACAGGTGTTCATCCGGAGCATGCTGTGAACAGCCGGGGTAGGAGTGCGGTATCCACAACGTAGGCAGGCCCAATATGTCTGCGAAAATATCGTTGGGCAGGGTGCCCGCAAGGTTCGGTAACACGGCGACAGGCCGGTGGGTGGCGTCGGCAATCGACTGTCTGGCGAAGTGCACCCACGGGTTGTCAGGGTCCAGCCGGCTGGCAGGTGTACAACGATCCATCACGATATTGACCTGTTGAAAGCCCTCGGCATCCAGGTGCTGGCGCAGCAGCTGCTCCAAGTGTTGCCAGTCGGTGCCTACCACGAAGCGCAACTGGCAATGAGCGGTGGCGCCGGGTGGAATGGCATTCACCGGTTTGGATGGATTACCGGCGGTAAACGCCAGCACCTCCAGGGTGTTCCAGCCGAACAGTCGCTCACCCAAGGTCAAGCCGGGCTCGCCCCATTGCATATCCAACGGACGGCCCAGCGAATGCTGATCAATGCCCAGTTCACGGATGGCTTCGCGCACCGACTCGGGGATGGCGCCCGGCACCAGCGTTCGGCAGCGAATACGACCGTTCTGGTCCACCAGACTGGCCAATGCATTGGCCAGCACCACGGCGGGGTTGGACATCACGCCGCCCCAGTTCCCCGAGTGCAGGCCCTTGTCCCGCGCCTTGACGCTCAGGGAAAACAGCGCGGAACCCCTCGAACCGAGAAATATCGTCGGGCGGCTGTCGTTCAAGCGCGGGCCGTCGGAGGCTATGAACACATCGGCTTGCAACAACGCCTGGTGCGTCGTGCACACCTCGCGCAGCCCGGGAGAGCCGCATTCTTCACCGGTTTCAAACAGCACTTTGACGTTGAAGCCCAAGCGTCCGTCCCGTTGTTTGATGACGTGTTCGAGGGCCGTCAGGTTGATGCTGTGCTGGCCTTTGTTATCCGCGGTCCCACGGCCGTACCAACGATCGCCTTCGACGGTCAGCGTCCAAGGGTTGAGGCCCTCGCGCCATTGCTCGTCATAACCGAGTACCACGTCGCCATGCCCGTACGTCAGTACTGTCGGCAGGTCGTCCGCTTCATGACGTGATGCGAACAGCAAAGGCCCGGCGCCGGACGGGTTATCGAGCAGTTGGCATTCAAAACCCATACCTGCCAGCGCAGGCTGTATTTCCTGTTGCAGATACCGCGTCAGTTCGTGGGCTTGGCCGGGATTCTGGCTTTCGCTGCGAATGGCAATCCGTCGGCGCAGATCGGCTTCAAAATGGCCGTCGTCCAGGTACTGGCGAACATTCGCGAGCGCTTGTTGCTTGGACATGACAGTTCCGGTGTGTGCTTGGGTTCAATCCAATATAGAAGTCACGTATCGCTCTGTATATTGCTGTTTTTTGACGTTTGACTTCTAATAAATAGATGCCTTGCTAAAGGAACCAAACCGTGGACTATCGCTATTTTCTGGCCGTGATCGACTCGGGGTCGCTTGCTGCTGCCGGTGAACGCTTGCATATCGCGCCCAGCGCCGTCAGTCGCCAGATCTCCCTGTTGGAAGAAAGTATCGGGGTGCCGTTGTTCGAGCGACGGCCACGGGGCATGCAGCCGACGGCTGCCGGCAGCGCCTTGGCTGATCATGCACGACGTGCCTCGCTGGAGGAGCAAAGCCTGCTGTCGGAGTTGCGGGCGGGGATTACCCAGGCGCGAAAGTGGTTCGGCTGGTGTCAACCGAGGGGCTTTCCCGTTACTTCCTGCCTCAGGTACTGATCCGGCATTACCAGCAACATCCGGCGTTCCAGTATGTGCTGGAGGTGATGTCGCCTCACGAATGTGCGGATAAAGTGAGGCGCGGCGAGGCGGATGTGGGGCTGGTCTTCAGTACCGAGCCTATCGACGGTGTCGAGGTTCTGCATTCAAGCCGCTCGGCGATCCGCGCCGTGATGCGTGTGGGGCATCCATTGGCGACGCTCAAGCAGGTGCCCCTTCGATCACTCTCACATTACCCATTGGCGCTGACGCCAAAGGGCTCCACTCAACGGCAGTTGTTTGACCTCGTTTGCCAGATGGAAGGGCTGTCATTCAATCACGTCATGACGTGCAACTATTCGGGCGCCATCCATGAATTTGTTCGCAACACGGACACCATTGCGTTTGGCGGGGCGATCAGTCATCGGGCGAATGGAAGCGATGATTTGATATCGGTTGCGCTGTCGAACCCACAATTTTCAGACCGCACAATCCAGGTGCTGACGATGCCCAAACGCGCATTGCCGGCGGCGCTTGAGCTTTTTATCGAAACCCTTATCGGATCCCTGAAAGACGTTAACTGATGGGAGTGGATATTTATTTGGCTCATATCAGTTAGCAGTGAAGTGGGCTTTATTCATGAATGCTCCTGACTGGAGAATGGGTAACCCCATTGATTCGGAGTGATCGTGATGCCCATTTCTACCGTGGCTGCGCTGCAAATCGGTTCCCTGCCGGGTGGCAAGGCCGAGACCCTGGAACAGATCCTGTCTTACGAGGACGAAATCCTGCGCAGCGGTGCGCAACTGGTGGTAATGCCTGAAGCCTTGCTCGGGGGATATCCCAAGGGTGAAGGCTTTGGCACACAGCTGGGTTATCGCCTGCCGGAAGGCCGCGAGGCCTTTGCCCGTTATTTTGCCAATGCGATTGATGTGCCGGGGGCGGAGACCGAGGCGTTGGCCGGGTTGTCCGCGCGTACCGGGGCGAGTTTGGTGCTGGGTGTGATTGAGCGCAGTGGTAGCACCCTGTATTGCACTGTGTTGTATATCGAGCCGGTGGGCGGGTTGGTGGCCAAGCATCGCAAGTTGATGCCTACCGGGACCGAGCGGCTGATTTGGGGCAAGGGCGACGGCTCGACATTGCCGGTGGTTGATACGGCGGTGGGGCGCATTGGTGGCGCGGTGTGCTGGGAGAACATGATGCCGTTGTTGCGTACGGCGATGTACGCCAAGGGCGTGGAGGTGTGGTGTGCGCCGACGGTGGACGAGCGGGAGATGTGGCAGGTGAGCATGCGGCATGTTGCGCATGAGGGGCGGTGTTTTGTGGTGAGTGCGTGTCAGGTGCAGGCGTCGCCCCAGGCGTTGGGCGTGGAGGTGGCGAACTGGCCTGGGGATCGGCCGTTGATTGCCGGTGGCAGCGTGATCGTCGGGCCCATGGGGGACATTCTTGCGGGGCCGTTGCTGGATGGGGCGGGGTTGCTGGTGGCGCGGATTGATACCGATGATCTGGTGCGGGCGCGGTATGACTATGATGTGGTTGGGCATTATGCCCGGCCTGACATTTTTGAGTTGATCGTGGATGAGCGGGGTAAGCCGGGGGTGCGGTTTATTGCTGACTGAGTACATATCCGTTATTTGGGTAACGGCGGCTTAGGGTTTCGCTCTTACAGCGACTCACTTTGGAAAAGCCCCAAAGTAAGCAAAGGGCTCTGCCCCGCCTGTCGGCACCTCGCCCAGGCTCGGTGTTCCCTCACTCCGGCGCTGCTCCGCGGGCCGCCGCGATGGGCCATCCTTGGCCCAGCGCGGCTAAACCGGCGTCCTGCCGGTTTACCCGCTCCGCACCACCTGCGTTCGGCCTCGGGCTTATTGGGGCAGTCAGAGCCAGATCAAAATCAAAATCTACAGCACAGCGGCCTACAGGCCGGCTTGAGTGGTAGAAGCCACAGCAAAAGCCAAAGCGAAAGCAGAGCTGCTTTTCTGTAGGAGCCGGCTTGCCGGCGATGGCATCACCTCGGTGTGTCTGATGTACCGAGTTGTCTGCATCGCCGGCAAGCCAGCTCCTACAGGGGATCGTGCCCGCTTTAGATTTTGATCTTGATGTTGCCTTTGCTTCACACCACTCAAGCCGGCCTGTAGGCCGCTGTGCTGTTGATCTGCTTTTGATCTTGATCTTGGGCGCCCCGTTAAACCACGCTGGCCGAACGCAGGCTTTGGAGCGTGGGTAACCCGGCAGGACGCCGGGTTAGCCGCGCTGGGCCAAGGATGGCCCATCGCGGCGGCCCACGGTCCAAAGCCGGAGTGAGGGCACACCGAGCCTAGGCGAGGTGCCGAGTGGTGGGGCAAGAGCCCTTTTGGTTACTTTTGGGGCTCTTTTCCAAAAGTGACCCGCTGTAAGAGCGGAACCAATCGAAGCCATCACCCAAACAACGGATATACACCCCATACCCCGACTCAGAAACCGCGCCCCCCAGCCATTCCTCACGAGTAATCTCCCAAATGTCCTTGGGGAAACTTCCAGCGACAAACCGCCCCTCATCGGTCCTGACCAACCGCATCCCCGTCCGCTCGGAAATCCTGCGCGACGCAACGTTCGGCGTCGCTTTGGGCACCCGCATCAACGGCCGCCCCAGCACCTCAAACCAATACTCGGTCACCGCCGCACTGGCCTCGGCCATCAACCCCTGGCCCTGCCATTGCAAGCCCAGCCAAAAGCCCCGGTTGTTGTCCACCTCATCCATCAGGCTGACATTCCCAATCAAAACCTCTGGCGCGCTTTTCAGGCGGATCGACCAATGCCACTCCACACCGCGCGCCATGGCTGGCAACGCAACGTGTTCCAGATAGCTGCGCGCCCCATCCGCCGGGTACGGCCAGGGCACCTGGGCATTGAGGTAACGCACCACTTCCCAATGGGGAAACTGCTGCTGCACGCCCTCGGCATCCTCCAGCGTCAGCGGCCGCAGAATCAGGCGTTCGGTATACAGCGTGGGTATCGCGTCCATGTGGCGAGGCTCTCCGTGATCGTTACCAGGTGGCGGTGTTGGGCAGGTCCAGAGTGCCGCGATCCACAAAGCGCATGGTGCCGAACAGCCCACCCGCCAGTTTCCCGCGCAACACATAAGGCAGGTTATTCAAACTCTGGGTCTGGCTCAAGCCCAGGGTCTGACGCAGCACGGAAAACGCCGAAACACTCACCGGCACCGTCAGCACGGTCTCCGAAAAGCGTGGGATGGAACCACCCTGGTCACTCACCCCCGACGCCAGGGGCCGGCCATTGACCTCCAGGTCCAGGGCCACGCCGCTGTAGTCGATCGCGGTCTCGTTCGGGTTCTGCACCCGCAGCTTGACCGCGAACCGCACCTCAAGGTCCTGGCTTTGCAACGGCTCGATGCCCACCACGTTGATGTTCACCGGGTCGCGGTTGGGGAACAGCGCGCAGGCGCTCAGGCTGAGTAGCAGCAGTGACAGGACCATGAGCTTGCGCATAAAACGGGTTCTCCTATTTCGTGACGTCCGGGTCCTGCATCACCTTGAGGGTGGAGGCTTCCGGATCAAATTCATCTTCTTCCAGTTCTATGAACTCCTCAGGCAGGAAGATGTTCAGCACGATAGCGCAGAACGCACCCACGGTGATCGGCGACTCGAAGATGTTGTGCAGCGCCTTGGGCAGTTCGCGCAGCACTTCCGGCACGGCCGCCACCCCCAGGCCCATCCCCAGGGAGATGGCCACGATCAGCACGTTGCGCCGGTGCAGGCCGGCCTCGGCGAGGATTTTGATCCCGGCCACCGCGACGGTGCCGAACATGATCAGGGTCGCGCCGCCCAGTACCGGCTTGGGCATCAGCTGCAACACCGCGCCAATCATCGGGAACAGCCCCAGCAGTACCAGCAGCCCGGCAATGAAATACGCCACATACCGGCTGGCCACGCCGGTCAACTGGATCACGCCGTTGTTCTGGGCGAAGGTCACCATGGGCAGGCTGTTGAAAGTGGCGGCCATCACCGAGTTGAGGCCGTCAGCCAGCAAGCCGGACTTGATGCGCTTGATGTACAGCGGGCCCTTGACCGGCTGTTGGGAAATCATCGAGTTGGCCGTCAGGTCCCCGGCCGCTTCCAGGGGCGAGATCAGGAAGATCACCGCCACCGGGATAAACGCCACCCAGTCGAACGAGAAACCGTACTTGAACGGCACCGGCACGCTGATCAGTGGCAACTGGGGCAGGGCGGCCAGGTCGACGCGGCCCATCCACCAGGCCACGGCAAAGCCGAGTGTCAGGCCGATCACGATCGAGCCCAGGCGCAGGAACGGGTTGTTGAAGCGGTTGAGCACCACGATGGTCAGCAATACCAGGGCTGCCAGGCCCATGTTGCCGGCAGCGCCCAGGTCGCTGGCGCCATAACCGCCGGCCATGTCGGTGACGGCCACCTTGATCAGCGACAGGCCCATCAAGGTGATGATGGTGCCGGTGACCACCGGGGTGATCAGTTTGCGCAGTTTGCCGATGAACTGGCTGAGCACCACTTCGATAAACGCCGCGAAGAAGCAGATGCCGAAGATCGTCGACAGGATTTCATCAGTGCCGCCGCCCCGCGCCTTGACCATGAACCCGGCGCTCAGGATTACGCTGATAAACGAAAAACTGGTGCCTTGCAGGCACAGCAGGCCTGAACCCACCGGGCCGAACGTGCGGGCCTGCACAAAGGTGCCGAGCCCCGACACAAACAACGCCATGCTCACCAGGTACGGCACCTCGCTTTCAAGGCCCAGCACGCCACCGACGATCAGCGTCGGGGTGATGATGCCGACAAAGCTCGCCAGCACATGCTGCAGGGCGGCGAATATCGCGGCGCTGAAGTGCGGGCGGTCGTCGAGGCCGTAGATCAGGTCGGATTTATAACGGGGGCGAGGGGTTTGAGCGTCAGACAAAATACGGGCCCGGGTAGGAAAAAGGAGGCGCAGGATGCCAGAAAGTGCCAGTTGTCAGAAGTGTGAAAAAATATTTCGAAACATCCCCCATTAAATCCTCAAGCCTGCCGATATCTCTTATAGGCCCACATACCTATTACAACAGTGGTGCCAACCGGTCAGAAAGGCGCGTTGACGCACACTGACCGTGTCGCGGCAGGGATGCTCGCAGCCACTACTTCTGAGAGCGCCCCCTATGTCCCTCCGTCAGCTGAATATCGCCCCTCGAGCTTTCCTCGGTTTTGCGTTTATTGCGTTGCTTGTCATCGTCCTGGGGGTGTTTGCGGCCAACCGCATGACCCTGATCCGCCAGGCCTCGGTGGACATGGGCGCGAACCAACTGCCCAGCGTCGGCTATCTGGCCACCATGACCGAAAACGTCCTGCGCCTGCGGATATTGTCGTTTCGCGTCCTGGTGAATCGTGAGCCGGCAGCGCTGGAGGAGGCACAGACCCGTATGGGGGTGCTGGAAGGCAAGGTCAAGACCGCCCAGGCTGCCTACGCCGCCATGCCGGCCGGCGATGAAGAGGCTGCGCTGTACAAGACGTTCGCCCTCACGCTCGATAATTACCTCAAGGCTCAGGCTGAGATGGTGAGCTTCTCGCGGCAGAACAAAGTGGAAGAGATGCGCGCCTTGATCAACAGCCGCATCAAGGACGGTACCGACCAGATGGGCGAGCAACTGAATAAGTTGATCGCCATCAATGCAGCAGATGCCAAGCAGGCCGGTGACGAGGCCGGGAAAAGTTATCAGGACGCCATCACCGGGATCATCGCTGTCTCGGTGATTGCAGCGTTGATGACCGTGTCGCTGGCATGGCTGCTGACCCGCAGTATCGTGACCCCGTTGCGCAAAGCCCTGGAAGTTGCCGAAACCATCGCTGGCGGTAACCTGAGCACAGTGATCGAGGACGACGGCAAGGACGAGCCCGCCCGCCTGATCGGCGCCTTGGCCGCGATGCAAAGCAACCTGCGCCAGACCATCCAGCACATCGCCGGCTCGGCCACGCAGCTTGCGTCAGCCGCAGAAGAACTCAGCGCCGTTACCGAAGAAGCCTCCAAAGGCTTGCAACAACAGAACAACGAAATCGACCAGGCCGCCACGGCAGTGAATGAGATGACCGCCGCAGTGGAAGAAGTGGCGCGCAATGCGGTGTCCACCTCCGAGGCGTCCAGCCAGTCCAACCAGGCCGCGCGGGAAGGGCGCGACCGGGTGGTGGAAACCGTGGGTGCGATCCAGACCATGACCCAGGACGTGCAAAACACCGCCGTGCTGATTGAAGGCCTGGCCACTCAGGGCCGTGATATTGGCAAGGTACTGGACGTGATTCGCGCAATTGCCGAGCAGACCAACCTGCTGGCCCTCAACGCGGCGATTGAAGCGGCGCGTGCCGGTGAAGCCGGTCGTGGTTTCGCGGTGGTGGCGGACGAAGTACGGGCCCTGGCCCATCGCACTGCGCAGTCGACCCAGGAAATCGAAAAAATGGTCGCCGGCATCCAGAGCGGCACCGGTGAAGCCGTGCAGTCCATGCAGCAGAGCAACCAGCGCACTCAAAGCACCCTGGAAATGGCGCGGGCTGCCGGTGTGGCGCTGGAGCAGATCACCCAGTCCATCAGCCTGATCAACGAACGCAACCTGGTGATCGCCAGCGCCTCGGAAGAGCAGGCCCAGGTGTCCCGCGAGGTTGACCGCAACCTGGTGAACATCCGCGACCTGGCGACCCAGTCGGCAGCGGGTGCCAACCAGACCAGCGCCGCCAGCCACGAACTGTCGCGCCTGGCGGTGGATTTGAACGGGATGGTGGCGCGGTTCGTCATCTGACCTGAAATGCGATCAAAAATGTGGGAGCTGGCTTGCTGTGGTGAGCGGGCTTGCCCCGCGCTGGGCTGCGAAGCAGCCCCATCAATCTGGAGTGAAGCCCCCTCACCACAGCAAGCCCTCTCCCACATTGGTCCTGCGGCGTTTTCAGTCAGTGTTTCCAGGCAGCCGGGTTCACCAGGTTCTTCGGTTTTTCACCCGCCAGCGCCGCCAGCAGATTGTCCACCGCACACCGCGCCATTGCTTCCCGCGTCTCGTGGGTGGCCGAACCGATATGCGGCGTGGCCACCACGTTGTTCAGGCGCAGCAACGGCGAGTCATGCTGCAGCGGTTCGCGTACGAACACATCCAGCCCCGCCGCGCGAATCGTGCGTTGTTGCAGCGCCTCGATCAGCGCCGCCTCGTCCACCACCTTGCCCCGGGAGATGTTGATAAAGATCGTCTCCGGGCCCATCAGGGCGAACTCTTTGGCGCCAATCAAACCTTCGGTTTCTGCGGTCAACGGCAACGTCAGGCAGACAAAGTCGGCTTGCTGGAGCAGGTCTGGCAGGCTGCGGTATTCGGCGCCGAAACGCTGCTCTACCGCAGGCTTTGGCGAGTGGCTGTGGTAGATCACCGGCATGCCAAAACCGAAGTGTCCGCGCTGGGCCAACGCTTCGCCAATGCGGCCCATGCCGATAATGCCCAGGGTCTTGCCGTGCACATCGCTGCCAAAATGCAGCGGGCCGATGTTCTGGTTCCAGTTGCCGGCGCGCACCATATTGGCCAACTCGACTACCCGGCGAGCGGTTGCCAGGATCAGGGCGAAGCCGGTATCGGCAGTGGTTTCGGTGAGCACGTCAGGGGTGTTGCTGAGCAAGATGCCGCGCTCGGTCAGGTAGTCGATATCGTAGTTGTCGACACCGACCGACACGCTGGCCACGGCCTCAAGGTTCGGCGCCAGATCCAGCAGTTTGGCATCCAGGCGCAGGCTGGCACCGAGCAACCCTTGGGCCGTCGGCAAGGCCTCACGCAGTATTGCCAGGCCGCTGTCATCCAGTGATTCGATCAGCGTGACCTCGGCCTGCTCATGCAGGCGGGCCATCAGGGGCGCAGAGAGTTTTTTGTAGAGCACGACAGACTTTTTCATCAGGTCTTTACCTTCAATTCAAGGGAATGCAGCGGGGCGCGTTCGCGGTCACTGGCGCCGGGCTTGAGAAAGATCGTCAACACCACCGACACCAGCAGCGCACCGCTCATCAGCAGGTATGACGCGCCGGGCGAACCGGTGCTGCTGTTGAGGTAACCCACCAGGTAGGAGCCGCCGAATGAACCGAGGGCGCCCATGCTGTTGATCAGCGCCATGGCGCCGCCGGCGACGTTGGCCGGGAGGATCTCCGGGACGATCGCAAAAAACGGCCCGTAAGGCGCATACATGCAAGCCCCGGCGATCACCAGCAGGGTGTACGACCACCAGAAATGTTCGGCGCCGAGCACGTAGGACGCATAAAACGCGATGGAGGCGATCAGCAGCGGCGGCCACACAAAGCGTTTACGTTTTTGCAGCTTGTCCGAACCCCAGGACACCACCAGCATGCCGATCACCGCCGCAAGATACGGCAGCGCCGACAACCAGCCGGCCTCGACCATGTCCATCTTCAGGCCGGCCTTGAGGATCGACGGCAGCCACAGCACGAAGCCGTATACGCCAATGCTCCAGCAGAAAAACTGCAGCGCCAGGATGATCACCTTGGGCGAGCGGAAGGCTTCGGCGTAGTTTTTCACCGCCTTGATGCCCACCTGTTCTTCGGCGAGGGCGGTTTCCAGGTCTTTTTGTGCTGGGCGCTCAGCCACTTGGCGTCGGCGGGTTTTTCGTCCGCCAGCTTCCACCAGATAAACGCCCACAGCACGGCCGGCAAGCCTTCGATGATAAACATCCAGCGCCAGCTGAAATGCTGCACCAGATAGCCCGAGACCACCGACATCCACATCATGGTCACCGGGTTGCCGAGGATCAGGAAGGTGTTGGCCCGGGAGCGTTCGGCGCGGGTGAACCAGTGGCACAGGTACACCAGCATCGCCGGCATCACGGCGGCTTCGACCACCCCGAGCATGAAGCGGATCACGATCAGCATGTAGGCGTTGGAGACCATGCCGGTCAGGGTGGCCAGGCCGCCCCAGAGGATCAGGCTGACAAAAATCAGTTTTTTAACGCTGCGCTTTTGCGCATAGATCGCCCCCGGCACCTGGAAGAAAAAGTAGCCGAGGAAGAACAGCGCGCCGAGCAATGACGACATGCCGGGGGTGATCATCAGGTCTTCGGCCATCCCGGAGGCGGCGGCAAAGCCGTAGTTGGCGCGGTCCAGGTACGCCAGGCTGTAGGTGATAAACACGATGGGCATGATGTACCACCAACGGCGGGTGGCGAGTTTCAACGGTTCCATAAAGTTGCTCCTGAGCTTGTTGTAGTTGTGGCAACAGGTAACGGGGTGATGCTGATTAGCCGGCTTTCTGGGTGTGGGGCAGGTCGGTCCTGAACGGCAAGCCTTCCATGTCGCCACGGCTCTGCACCGCCCGGCTGCCGATCCAGTTGCCGCGCTGCACGGCCTCGACAAAACTGAGGTTTTCCAACAGCGCGCTGATCATGCCGACCGCAAACCCATCGCCGGCGCCTACGGTGTCGACCACCTTGGCCACCGGCACGGCGGCGACGAAACCCTGGTCCAGCTGCGTGCGGTAATACGCGCCATGAGGGCCGAGCTTGATAGCCACGGCTTCCACGCCCTGGTCCAGGTAAAACGCGGCGATGTCGGCCGGGTCTTCAAAACCGGTGAGCAAGCGGCCTTCGCTCAGGCCCGGCAACACCCAGTCCGCCAGGCAGGCGAGGGCGTTGATTTCGCGGATCATGCGTTGCTCATTGGCCCACAGGGACGGGCGCAGGTTCGGGTCGAAGGACACGCTGCGGCCCGCCTCGCGCATTTGCGTCATCAACTGGCGCGACAGCTCGCGGGTGGCGTCCGACAGCGCCGGCGGAATGCCGGTGGCGTGCAGGTGCCGGGCTTGCAACAGCTCGGGCCTGATCGCCTCCACCGACAAATGGCTGGCCGCCGAGCCACGGCGGAAGTATTCCACCTGCGGGTCATCGCCGGCTTCTTCACGGGACTTGAGTTGGAAGCCGGTGGGGTGCAGCGGGTCGACCGCCACATGACCGCAGTCCAGGCCTTCGTTCTGCAGGGTGTCCACCACAAAACGGCCGAGTGAATCGGCGCCCACGCGGCTCAGCCACGCCACGTTGAAACCCAGGCGCGACAGGCCGATGGCGACATTGCTGTCGGCTCCGGCAATGCGCTTGTGAAACTGCGCAACCTGAGCCAGGTCGCCGGTCTGCTCGGCGACAAACATCGCCATGGTTTCACCAAACGACAGAATATCGATCTCAGACATGGGCATTCTCCACGCGGGGCTGGCCAAGGACGGCGAGGGCGGCGACTTGTTGCGCAGTGACCTGTACCAGGTCATCACCTTGCAGGGGAAATTCCACGGCCCGGGTAATACCTTGAGTCATGTGCTTCAGCAGTTGTTCCCACAGATGCAGGTCGGCGGCGCCCGGCGGTAGCGCCACCAGCTTGCCGTCGGCGCGCCGGGCCACGGCTTTGCAGTGCAGGTAATCCACATGCCGGCCCAGCAGGCGTGCGGCGGTGGTCGCGGATTGGTCCTGCCATTGCCAGTTGCCGATATCGAAGGTCATTTTCACCGGTACCGCCAGGCGTTCGACTTCGTTGAAAAACCGCTGCATCGGCTCGATGCGCCCGCCGTGCAGGGTCTGGTCGTTTTCCACCAGCAGCTTCACCGGATGACGGTTGAGCAAGGCGCTCAAGCTGTCCAGGTCGTTGGTGTCGGTGAAATAACCCAGGGAGACTTTCAGCCAGCGGGCGCCGAACGCCCGGGCGCGGTCGAGGGTGGCGGCGAGTTCGGCGTTGGGTTGGGAGCGGCCGGCAACCCAGAGTTCCAGGGGCGAGGAAAACACGCATTCCAGGCCGTGATCCGCCGCGGCTTGGGCCAGTTCAGCGGGCTGTTCGGTGGTCAGCAGCTCTTCACGCCATTCGATGCGTTGCGCGCCGGCCCGGGCCAGCACTTCAACGAAATTCAGCTGGCCACGATCGCGGACCACGTCGGCACCGTAGCTGGAAAGACTGATGGAAACGGGGTATTTGTGCATTGTTGTTTACCTCTGAAACCGGTTTCATTTTTGTACGCAAAATAAACATGTGGGAGCTGGCTTGCCTGCGATGGCGGCGTGTCGGTCGACTACTGTTTCGCCTGAGAAGCCGTCATCGCAGGCAAGCCAGCTCCCACAAGGGATTGGGTCGAGCCTCGGATAATCAATTGCGGCAGAAAATCCAGGGTGCGTGTCGGCGCTGTGTCCCCGCGCAACCGCTTGAGCAAACAGTCAAACGCACTGGCGCCGATAGCTTCTGTGGGCTGGGCGAGGGCGGTGATGCCGCTGCCCACCAACGGGTACCAGTCCAGGTCATCCAGGGCGATCAGGCCGACATCTTCAAACAGGTTGCAGCCCAGTTCTTTCAGCGCACGGGTGCACGCCAGCGCGGCGACGCCGTTGGCGCAAAACAGGGCCTTGGGGCCAGCTTGAGGCGTGGCGAGGAAGGCTTGCAGGCGGGCATTCAGGTGGCTGTCGATCTCCAGCACGGCGCCGCTTAACGCACTGCGTTGGCTGATCTCGGCGTTGAAACTGTCCAGGCGTTCCAGCCGTGAGCTGGTGCCATCGGGCGCTTCGCTGACCAATAACAGGTCGCGGTAGCCTTGCTGTTCAAGGTGCTCAACCGCCATGCGCACTGCCACCGAGTTATCCAGCCCCACCAGGTCGCTGTGCAGTGGCTCGACCTTGCGGTCTACCAGCACCAGGGGCATTTCCCGTTGCAGTTCCAGCAACTGGTCAAGGTGATGGCCCAGGGTATTCACGATCAACCCTTCGATGTTGTAGGCGCGCAGGGCGGCCAGGTGCTGGCGCTCCTGCTCGTCGTCGCGGTCGGTGTTGCACACCACCAGGCTGTAGCCGTGTTGGCGGCAGGCGGTTTCCACACCGTGCATCACGGCAATTGAATAGGGGTTGCGGATATCGGCCACCAGCATGCCGATCAGGCGGGTGCGCCCGCGTTTCAGGCCACGGGCCATTTGGTTCGGGCGGTAGCCGAGTTCGTCGATGGCCTGTTCGATGCGCAGGGCAATGGCGTCGGAGAGCAGCGCGCGGTCGTCGCCGATAAAGCGCGAGACGCTGGCTTTGGAAACCCCGGCACGCTCGGCCACGTCGAGCATGGTTACGCGGCTGCGCTGGGCGGCGGAAAATGGAGTCACGGTAGCGCCTTTCTTATTGGAGTTGATGTTGCACTGAAACCGGTTTCAGAAAACACCAGCCAGGCCACTTCGTCAAGGAAATCTTCGTTCTTCCCGCCGCTAATATCCGACGAGCGGAGGGAATACCTGTTAGATCTGACAGTATCCGCAGCGTGGAGGGAGGTGTTCAATTGGCCCAACAGAACGGGTGCGCAGCCATCGACTAACGCACCGGCATGTGGCGGTTGTCTGAGTCATGGAGGTTTCTATGAGCATCCGTAAAACGGGGCAAACCGGTGGAAATGGGCCGGCGGGTCCAGGTGGCGTCCTTGCACTGGATGAACCCATCGTGATTGATGCATTGCCGGACGGGTTGGTGCCGGCAAGGTTTTATTTCGCCGACCTGGAAGTCGATATTCCAACACCGTGGGGATTTTTACCCGTCCCCGGCAGAGACCAGTATCTTGTATTTGAGTGGAATGTGCGGGGGGCCCGTCCCACCGACGGGCCACCTATCTTGCTGCCAAATCCAATGACCGCGGCAGACTTTCCCTACCGCGCACAAATACCTCAGTCATTCCTGCTCAGCAGCGCAATCGTCGATCTCAGATATCGCGTGCATGATTTCACCCCAAACGGTCCAAGCTTCGCCGTATCCGACATCGTGACCATCAGAATCGACCGTGACGCGCCTGGCGGAGGCGCGTTGCTGCCACCGGCCATTTTCCCCATCGACCCGATTACCGAAGCCTACCTGATTGCCAATCCTCAGGTGCCCATGGAAATCCCGGGGGTACCTGGGGCGTGAGGTGGGTGACAAGGTGCTGCTCTACTTTTCTGATATGGATTTGCTGCCTACCGGCGCACCCACCCTTGTTTCGTTGCCGCTGACCAGCGCAACTGGCCGGATATTTGTCGACGTGCCCAGTGACGTGTTCCGCCGTTACCCGGGAGCTCTGTTTCTTTTTTGCTTCTACCGATTGGAAGATCGTGCCGAAAACGTCAACCCACTGTTCTCGCAGGTGGCTCGGGTAGGGCTGCAAACCAGTCTTCCACCCGCCACTTATCCTCGGCCGAGTTACCCTCAGGCGCCAACAAGTGTCAGAGGGACCATGACCTGCGACAACCTACCGCCCATCTGGCTTGGGGTTGAGGTGTACGTAGCCCCTCACCCGGATATCCAAGAGGGAGATCTGGTGACGATGCGGTTTCAGGGGTACGGCCAAAACCCTGATGTCGATCCAGACCCCGCCATCATTGAGACCCTCGACCATTATTGGGATAGCGCCGATGAGGCATCGGGGTACAGCTTCTGGATTCTTGATGTCGAGCGTTTGATTCGTCCGTTGAAAAAGAATGCGGGAGGCGAGGCTAAGTACAGGGTGATCAGGAGAGGTGTCGATATGGGGCGGTCTTTTTCCAGGTTTGTGCAGTTCGATCGACTCGTGCCTAGCTCGCCGCCGCGGCCAGACCCGCTTTTTTGCTGGATTGACGGTAATAACCCAGAGCCTTGAGTCCTCGGCTTCAGGGATGTCTGAAGGCTTTTTTGAAGCGCATTTATTGGCCGAACGTCCTTCGGCCGGAGAGGCTGTGCCCAGGTTTCAGTCCCCGAGGGTGAATTCGGCCTGGTGACTTTGTGAGTATCAACGCGGCGCCTACCTTAAGTAGCAAGGAGAAACCGAAATGAGCAGCAACCCTAATGTCAGTAATACGCCAGCGCCTTTGTCTTTCGCGGCACCCACTATTCGAGAGGCGCTGGATGATGCAACAGGCCTTATTCCCGCCAGAGTTGCGCGTGTGGGAATAACACTCAACCTCACCGGGGGCGGGATCACACTGCCAACCGACTGGATGTCTGTCCAAATGCGCCTTATCACTTTTCCGGAGACACCCTTTGTCACGGTCGATGGCCCCTTCCAGGTTCTGACGCGGCCGATCACCCGGTTTATTCCGGTCTTCCCCCCTCAATTTACCCATGGTTTTTATGAAATCAAAAACACCCAGGCTCGTGACTCTCTCGGGTTGCCCGGCCCGGTCTTCGACGAATCGTTCATCGCTCCCTTCAGGGTCGACACCATTGCGCCCTATGCGGTCGCGAACACCCGTGAAAAGCCGGATGCTCCTATCTTCGCGAATGTGCCACCGGACACGGTCATCGACGATGTATTTCTCGTTGCTAATGGAGGGGTGGAGTTTACCATCCCGCCCAATACCTACAGCGGCCAGACTGGGCAGTTTGAAGTTGGCGACGTCGTCAATTTCTATTTAAGTCGGGAAATGTTTCCAACACCAGGGGATTTGCTGACTGGCGCAGGCTTGCCGATGACGGCGGCGGGCGCTACTTTTTTCGTGGTTGCGGCAGATATCCGCCTCCTCCTGGGGGGCTTGTGCTATGCGTTCTACACCATGACTGACCGGGCTGGTAACGAAAGTAGCCCGTCGAACATTGCTTTCCGCACTTTGGCATTGCTGGATGATCCGGTTCCCGAGGAGCCGTTTCTCCCCTTGGCTCCTGCGCCCAGAGGAGGCAGCACAGACGATTTGCTCGATATAGTGGATTACCAGCGAGGGATCGAAGCCTATATCGAAGAGTACATGGGCAATGCACCAGGGCTCGACCAGTTCGAAATGCAGTGGGAAATGGAGCCCTATAGCCCGCAGTCACGTCCATTGTCCACGTTCCCGGTGGTCTTCGACGATAATACGTACAATATGAACGACGCGATCAAGGCTGCGTATACGGCAACGCTTGGCCCGCAGACGGTGAGGGTGCATTACCGGATTGAACGCAATGGCATCTTTTACCCTTCTCCGGTTAAAACGGTGCGGCTTGACTTGTCGGTGGAAGGCCCCGTACTGGATCCCACCCTCGAGCCTGGCTCTGTGAACCCGGCACTGAATCTGGCACAAGTGTTTGGTACGGGCCCCACGCCTGTGTTGAACGAACTGCATATCGAAGACGCGGACCTGCCCGTCAGGATCGATATTCCACTTTGGACGATTGCTGCATTGCCCAATGCCAACCATCAATTCTTCTTGTTCTGGGGGACGTCCAAAGAGCGTGTCGGGCCTTTTTCCTTAAGCACGACGGCGCCTGGTGACACCGCTACGTTTGAAATTCCCTGGGAGGTGGTTGCCCGGCATGGCAATGGCTTTCAGGAGGTTAGCTATGTCGTGATCGGCCCCGGTACCACCAACGAAAACCCATCAGGGATTACGCGCGTCAACGTGATCGACGCTGTCACGGTGGTGCTGTTGCCTGCAACATTCAGGCACCTTGATGCTAACGGCCGGTGGTCGTGCGAGTCGTTGCTTGTCCGGACACCCGGTACTAGGCCTGTGCTCTATACCGAGCTTTTCATACCCGCCGACCCAAGGCTGGTAGTGGGGAATACCGTGACCGTGATGCTCACGTTGTGGAACGGCCCATTCATTCCGGTTCCGCCGTATCTGCCGGGTCCTTTCGAGGTGACGATTACCACTCCCCCGCTGACGCAGAATGATGTGGACAATGGTCTTATTGTTGAGGTGGATTACCGTCCCATCGTAGTCCAGTCGGTATACGGGCCTGCCGAGGTCACTTACACCACGGTAGTAGACACAGGAGCAACAGGGCGCGGCCAACTGGCCGGGATTGATACCGTGTTCTCGAGCCCTAACCACTTCTGCGACGGAGAACCCTCTCTTCCACTTCCGTAACTCAACCCAGTGATGAAACCACAAAAGGGAAGCATGGCTTCCCTTTTGTGCGTCTGACTGCTGCGAAACCTTTTTCCTACTCCTCCTATTGCCAATCACTTTTTCTGTTCGGATTAGTCCTACATCAATGGGTATCTCTGCTGCGTAATCTCTGCGCCGCACAGGGTGAGGCTCCATTCCGAGAGAACGAGCCAAACCGTTTTCAAAGGCTCAATTACAGAGAGTGATCCCCAATGTCAGTGTTAGCCAACTTCGAGCTCAATCCCTTGAGCAAGATGATGAAAGTTCCAACCATTACCTTTCTTATGTTTGCCGCCGTTCAAACGACGGCCCAAGCCGGTCAGCTGATTGGCGAATCAAAAATCATCGATGCCAGTGAGGAGAAAAATAACTGGCACCTGGACCAGAAGTCCGACCTGACACTTAACGGTGCGCGGGCACAACATATCCTTGTCAACGACTCGGCACTGATCGTCAACGCCGGCAGCCGGGTTGATGACATTCAGGCGATCCAGGGTTCCACGGTCAGCCTCGACGGGGCCACAGTGGAGTCGAACCACGCACTGTTTGGCGCCGTACGCCTGGACGACAGCTCTGCCGTTATCAGCAACAGCACGATCACCAGCAATGCCACGGTTGGCCTGCAAGCTTTCGAGTACCTGGGCTCGGCCCAGGGCGGGATTGCGCACGTATTCAACAGCACTATCCGCGGCGCCCTCGCTGGAGCCATGGCCATTGGCAACAGTGAGCTGAACTTCAACCGGAACACCCTGGTGGAAGGTACTGGCGCCGACAGCTTTGGCGTATTGATTGATGTCGCGACGGTCACTGCCAGCGAAAGCAGCATTGTCGGCGGCAAGAACGGGGTAGCATTCATCGACTCTTCCCATGGCGGTGCCGTGGGCAAACTGGTCCTGGATAACGCCAGCGTCGAAGGTCGCAGCGGTTCTGCCATTGTCGTTCAAGGCGAGTTCGGTTCGACCCCGGAAGCTGAAATCGATGTGCGCAACGGCTCCACCCTGACCGGCGGCAACGGCACGTTGCTGGAAGTCACCGGTGGGGGCGTGGCCAGCATGAACGTCGACAACAGCCGTTTGAATGGTAACGTCATCGTCGAAGACGGCAGCACGGCGCGCCTGAGCCTGCAGAACAATGCCGGCCTGACTGGCCAGTTGCAGAACGTCAGCAGCTTGAGCGTAGGCGACCGTTCGTTCTGGGAGTTGACCGGTGACAGTCAAGTGGGAGCCTTGAGCCTGGCCGGCGGCATCGTGAAGTTCGGTACTACCGATGCGTTCTACCAGCTCGACCTGGATAGCCTTGAGGGTAACGGTACCTTTGTCATGGGCACCGATTTTGCCCGGGGCGTGACCGACTTCCTGAACATTACGGGAGAGGCCTCCGGCAATCACAGCCTGTTGCTTGCGGCCAGCGGTGCGGAGCCGGTCAGCCCCGAAGAGATTCGTGTCGTGCACACTGGCGGCGGTGACGCCGAGTTCTCCCTGGTGGGCGACAAGGTGGATGTGGGTGCCTATTCCTACGGCCTGAAAAAAGACGGGACCGACTGGTTCCTCGACCCGAACAACCGCTCCATCAGCCCGAGCACCCGTTCAGTGCTGGCATTGTTCAACACCGCACCGACCGTGTGGTACGGCGAAGCCACCTCGTTGCGCACGCGTATGGGTGAGTTGCGCTTTGAGCCGGGCCAGGCAGGTTTGTGGGTTCGCGGCTATGGCAACAAGTACAACGTGGCCGACGGCAACGGGGTCGGCTACACCCAGAACCAGCAAGGTTTCTCCCTGGGGGCCGACATGCCGTTGGCCGACAGCCAGTGGCTGATCGGCGCCATGGTCGGTCACAGCAGCTCCGACCTGAACCTCAAGCGCGGTACCTCGGGCAACGTCAAGAGCTACTACGTAGGCGGTTATGCAACCTGGCTGGACGAGGAGAGTGGCCTGTATTTTGATGCGGTGGCCAAGCTCAACCGTTTCCACAACGAGTCCAAGGTTGGCTTGAGTGACGGCACCGGCTCCAAGGGCAAGTACGCCAACACCGGTGGCGGTCTGTCGGCAGAGTTCGGGCGTAACATCAAACTGGACGACGACTTCTTTGTTGAGCCTTACGCTCAACTGTCGACGGTGGTCATTCAGGGGGCCAATTACAGCCTGGATAATGGGCTGCAAGCGAAGGGTGAAAAAACCCGTTCGATCCTGGCCAAAGCCGGTGCTACCGTTGGGCGCAATATCCAGCTCGACAGCGGCAGTGTTGTTCAGCCGTACCTGCGCGCAGCCAGGGTGCATGAGTTTGCCAACAACAACAAAGTCGCCGTGAACAACAACGTGTTCAACAATGACTTGTCCGGTTCGCGTAACGAGTTTGGGGCCGGTGTTGCGGTGAAACTGTCGCAGAACCTGCAGTTGCATGCGGACTTTGAACACAGCAGTGGTCAGAAAATTGACCAGCCTTGGGGTGCCAACGTAGGCGTTCGTTACTCCTGGTAAGTCGTCGCAGATAAAAAAGCCCGTATCGAAAGATACGGGCTTTTTTGCGTTTGCTTGGGGTCAGCTTAAAAGGTCAAAGATGATTGCTAACGAATGCGGGTTGCCATGGGGATCTGTCTCGGTCTCTCCAATAACCTGCCCCTTGATTTTAATAATGCCCTCCACCAGACCCAGGATAACCAATTCTCCCTGGATGCAACGCACTGCGTAATGCTCCGTGGGAGACTTTACGGAATACCAGACCCTGACTTTTGTGAACTCGGAGTCTTCCAGCCGTATGATTTTATCCACTTCGATATCATCAGGGACTTGGACATAAAACTCCTTGATCGTGACCGAGTTGTCCGCGTGACGGCCGTTGATGACGTATATGCCTTGGTCGAAGTCGCGTACTACCGTCTTGGTCTGGGGGTACAGAAAAACTGAATTGACACTCACCGTGTAGAGGCCTTCGGCGGTAAGCGCCCTGGGCTGCAGCCGTTTTTGTTGGGCGGGGGTTAACTGTTGCGCTTGTGCTGACATGATCGCTTCTCCATCGTCGATGATTGTGCGAAAACCAGGGTGCAAGTCATTCTGGTCAGGCTATGAAATAGCAAGGTTGCCCGGCCTGTAAACTGTCAAAAGTAACAGTTTACAAAGCCTGTCTTCTGCGAGTGACTGACCCACCGCAATGTTGAAAGACTTGGGGTTATTAGACGCCGTTCCCGCGTGCTGTCTACTGGCATAAATGACAGTCTAAGAACTGTTTTTTAACTCCCTTTGATGCTAAGCGTCGTAGGTCCATCGCCCTTACACAATGACGCTCAACCACGTCGACCCCAGTAGCAACACCGCCATGCAGCGGTTGAACCGCTGCATGGCCCTGGCGGAACGAAACAGTCGGGTTGACCCGGCACCCAGCAAGGCCCAGGCGCCCAGGCAGGGCAGGGAAATCAAAAAGAACGCCAGGGACAGGTACAGCACGTGAGCTTGCCGCTCGTCGCCAGCACCCGCGAACACACTGATGACCGCCAGCGCCATCATCCAGGTTTTGGGGTTCACCAGTTGCAGGCTTGCGCCACCCACCAGGCCCATGGGTTTTTGTGTCGCGTCCGGGGTGATCGCCATCGCGGGGGCGCTGAATATCTGCCACGACAAATAGCTCAGCCAGGCCACGCCGGTCCATTGCAGGGCGGTTTGCACCTTCGGCAGCTGTGCGAGGGACTGGCCGAACCCCGAGCCCACCACTAATACAATCCCCGCCGCGCCGGCACAGGCGCCCAGCACGATGGGCAAGGCCGCTTTGAAACCATGGCGGGCGCTGTTGCTCAGCACCAGGATATTGGTGGGGCCGGGGGTGATGGAGGCGACGAAGGCGAACAACAGAAAAGGCAGCAGGGTAGGGAACATGGCAACGCGACTCCAATCAGCAGATCAATGAAGTCGATCTTCACAAGCCTGGCCGTTACCTGTCTGGAAGATTTGAGCAGCGCTTGCGGTAGGCAGCGGGTGTGAGGCCATAGGCCCGCACGAACCAGCGGCCCAAATGACTTTGATCGGCAAAGCCCAGGTCTGTTGCGACGTCGGCGGGTTGGGCGCCCCGGGCTAGTAAATGCCGGGCGCGGGCCAGGCGCAGTTGCACCAGGTAAGCGTGAGGCGGCAATCCGAACGCGCTTTTGAAGGCGCGGGTCAGGCGGAAGCGATCAACACCGGTCGCCAGGGCCAACTCGTCCATCCCGACGTCCTGTTGCAGATGGGCGTGCAGGTATTCCCGGGCCTTGTGGGCTACCAGCGGCATGCGTGGGTCTTCGCGGTAGCGTTGGCGCCACTGCAGCTGGTCGGTCAGGCGCTCCAGCAGTTGGTCGAGGGTGCTTTGGCGCACGATGCGCAGCTCGCCGTGGTGCAGGCTTTGAAAGGCGAGGCTGGTGGCCAGTGCCAGGCGCGGATCAGTGGTCAGGGTGCTGGCAAAGCTCAGTTGACTGTTGACCGGCGCTTCCTCGAACACGGCCGACACTTCCCGCTCCAGCCAATGCGGGTCGAGGTACAGCATGCGGTAGGTGAAACCCTCGGGCGTGGGGGCGTTGCCGTCATGGATTTCCCCCGGTTCCAGCAAAAACACTTGCCCGGGTGTGCTGTGATGGCGGGCCCGGCGACAGTTGAATTGCTGCACGCCTTGCTCGGTAACGCCCACCAGGAAACTGTCGTGCCAGTGCGGGTCGTAGGCGTGGCCCTCGAAATGCGCGCGCAGGGTCTCGATGCCGGTGTCGGCGTCTTGAGCCAGGTCGATCCAATTGTGCGCGGCCATAAAACACCGAGGGCGGGGAGGTTGTCGCCAGTTAGCGCCGGGGCGCCGGCTGGCGTCTAGAAGTTTTGTGCAACCTCAGCCGAACAGCCCGGCGGCGATGTTGATCGAGAACCCCAGGATCGCGGTGTTGAACAGGAAGCCGATCAACGATTGCCCCAGCACCACCTTGCGCAGGCCGCGGGTGGCCACGCCGACGTCCGCGGTTTGCACCGCCACACCGATGGTGAACGAGAAGTACAGAAAGTCCCAATAGTTGGGCGTGCGCAAATCCTCGGCAAAGCGCAGCGCCGGCTCGGGGCCGTCCCAGGTGTAATACAGGCGCGCGTAATGCACGCTGAAAATTACCCCGATCAGCAACCATGAACCGATCACCGTCAGGCCGGTAAATCCGTAGTGCAACAGGCGCTCGGTACTGCTCAGGTCCTTGCTGCCCACCAGTTCAAAGGTAATGGTCGCCAGGCTGGCAATCGCCGCGATGCACACCATGAACAGCACCAGGCTGGCGTTCTCGTCCTCGATCTCGGCGATACGCTTTACGTCGTCGGCGCGGGAATGGCTGGTGAGCCACAGCATCAGCACCAGGTAGGTCCAGACCCCGGCATTCCAGCCGATAAGGATTTTGCTGATGAGTGTATCGGCCGGAGCCAGGAGGCCCACCGCCAGGCCCAATACGGCGGCGCAGGACAGGCGAGGGTGGGTGCGGGCGAGGAAGGGCATGGGAACTCGATGGGCCAGGGTTTGCATTACCTTAGCCCACCTGAGTCCTTTGTTCAGCTGTCTTTGTGGCGCTTCTTCACCAGCTTCATCACCACCACGAAGAACACCGGCACAAACACCACCGCCAGCGTCGCGGTAATCATCCCGCCGATCACCCCGGTGCCGATGGCCTGCTGGCTGGCCGAGCTGGCACCTGTGGCAATCGCCAAGGGCACCACGCCGAGGATAAACGCCAGGGACGTCATGATGATCGGCCGCAGACGCAGGCGTGCCGCCTTGAGCGTTGCATCGATCAGGTCTTCGCCCTGGTCATACAGGTCCTTGGCAAACTCGATGATCAGGATCGCGTTCTTCGCCGACAGGCCAATAATCGTAATCAGGCCGACCTTGAAGAACACGTCGTTGGGCATCCCGCGCAAACTCACGGCCAATACCGCACCGAGTACGCCAAGCGGCACCACCAGCAACACCGAGGTTGGAATCGACCAGCTCTCGTACAGCGCCGCCAGGCACAGGAACACGATCAACAGCGACAAGCCGAGCAACAGCGGCGCCTGGGAACCGGACAAGCGTTCCTGCAACGACAGGCCGGTCCACTCCTGGCCCAGGCCGGCGGGCAGTTGGCTGACCAGCCGCTGGATCTCCTCCATCGCCTCGCCGGTGCTGTGGCCGGGCGCCGACTCACCGGAAATCGCGATGGCCGGGTAACCGTTGTAGCGGGTCAACTGGGCCGGGCCCTGGATCCAGCGCGCTTCAACGAAGGCCGACAGCGGCACCATCTTCCCGGCGTTGTTGCGCACATGGATCTTCATCAGGTCGGCCACCTGGCTGCGCTGATCGCCTTCGGCCTGCACCACCACCCGCTGCATGCGGCCCTGGTTGGGGAAGTCATTGATATAGGCCGACCCGATGGCCGAGGACAGCACATTGCCGATGTCGGCAAAGGAAATGCCCAAGGCGTTGGCTTGCTTGCGGTCCACTTCCAGTTGCACCTGAGGCGCCTCGGCCAGGGCGCTTTCACGCACGTTGGCCAGGATCGGGCTTTTCTCGGCGGCGGCCAGCAGTTCGGTACGGGCTTCCATCAGTGCGGCATGGCCGACGCCGCCACGGTCTTGCAGGCGGAACTCGAAACCACTGGAGGTGCCCAGGCCGTCCACCGGCGGCGGCAGGATCGCATAGGCAATTGCGTCCTTCAGCTCGCTGAAGGCCGCGTTGGCCCGGTCTGCAATCGCGGCGGCGGAATCCTGGCTGCTGCGTTCAGACCAATCCTTGAGCGTGGTAAACGCCAGTGCGGCGTTCTGCCCGGAGCCGGAAAAGCTGAAGCCCATGATCATCGTGGTATCGCCCACACCGGGTTCGCCGGCGTTGTGCGCCTCGATCTGCTCGGCCACCTGCACCGTGCGGTTCTTGCTCGCACCCGGCGGCAACTGGATATCGGTGATGGTGTAACCCTGGTCTTCCACCGGCAGGAACGAGGAGGGCAGGCGGCTGAACAACACCCCCAGGCCGACCACCAGCACCAGGTAGATCAGCAGGTAGCGGCCGCTGCGCTTGAGGGCATACGCCACCCAGCCTTCATAGCGGTCGGTGAACTGCTCGAAGCGCCGGTTGAACCAGCCAAAGAACCCGCCTTTCTCATGGTGCTCGCCCTTGGCAATCGGCTTGAGCAAGGTGGCGCACAGCGCCGGAGTCAAGGTCAGGGCGAGGAACGCCGAGAACAGGATCGAGGTGGCCATCGACAGCGAGAACTGCTGGTAGATCACACCCACCGAACCCGGCATGAACGCCATCGGCAGGAACACCGCCACCAGCACCAGGGTGATGCCGACAATCGCCCCGGTGATCTGGCCCATGGCCTTTCGCGTGGCTTCCTTGGGCGACAGGCCCTCGGTGACCATGATCCGCTCGACGTTCTCCACCACCACAATCGCATCGTCCACCAGGATGCCGATGGCCAACACCATGCCGAACATGGTCAGCACGTTGATCGAGAAGCCCAGCAACAGCATGGTGGCGAAGGTGCCCATCAACGCGATCGGCACCACCAGCGTCGGGATCAGCGTGTAGCGGATGTTTTGCAGGAACAGGAACATCACCGCAAACACCAGCAACATCGCCTCGCCCAGGGTGTACACCACCTTGGTGATCGAGACCTTCACGAACGGCGAAGTGTCGTATGGGATCTTGTATTCGACGTTGGCCGGGAAGTAGCGCGCCAGTTCGTCCATCTTCGCCCGCACCAGGGTCGCGGTGCTCAAGGCGTTGGCGCCGGGTGACAGCTGCACGCTGACGGCGGTGGAGGGCTTGCCGTTCAGGCGGGTAGAGAACTGGTATTCCTGGCTACCGATTTCCACCCGTGCCACGTCACCGACGCGCACGGTAGAACCGTCCGGATTGGCCTTGAGCACGATGTCGGCGAATTCGGCCGGCGTCGAGAGCTGGCCTTTCACCAGAATCGAGGCGGTGATTTCCTGGGTCTTGGTGCCCGGCAAATCACCGATGCTGCCTGCCGACACCTGGGCGTTCTGCGCGGCGATGGCGGCATTGACGTCGGCCGGGGTCAGGTTGAAACCGATCAGCTTCTGCGGGTCGATCCAGATCCGCATCGCACGCTCGGCGCCGTATAGCTGGGCCTTGCCCACACCGTCCAGGCGCTTGAGTTCGTTCATCACGTTGCGCGCCAGGTAATCGCTGAGCGCCACGTCATCCAGCTTGCCGTCGCTGGAGGTCAGGGTCACCAGCAGCAGGAAGCCGGCGGAGACTTTCTCCACCTGCAAGCCTTGCTGCGTCACCGCCTGAGGCAGGCGCGGCTCCACCGCCTTGAGACGGTTTTGCACGTCCACCTGGGCCATCTCCGGGTCGGTGCCCGGCTGGAAGGTTGCAGTAATGGTGGCCGAACCGAGGCTGCTCTGGGACTCGAAATACAGCAAGTGATCGGCGCCGTTAAGCTCCTGCTCGATCAGGCTGACCACACTTTCGTCCAGGGTCTGCGCCGAGGCGCCCGGGTACACCGCGTAGATCTCGACTTTCGGCGGCGCGACGTTGGGGTATTGCGCCACGGGCAACTGCGGGATGGCGAGGGCGCCAGCCAGCAGGATAAACAGGGCGACCACCCAGGCGAATATCGGGCGGTCAATAAAGAACTGCGGCATTGTGAACTATCCCTTTGTTACTGGCCGGATGCCTGGGCGAGAGGCGCGGTGCTGTCGTCAACCTGGACTTTCTCGCCGGGGCGGGCGTGTTGCAGGCCTTCGACGACGATACGGTCACCGGCCTTGAGGCCGCGGGTCACGACCCAGCGGTCATTCACCACCGAACCCAATTCCACCGGTTGCTGGCTCACGGTTTGCTCGGCGTCCAGCAGCAACACCATGGGAATCCCGGCGCTGTCGCGGGTGATCGCCCGTTGCGGCACGCTGATGCCTTGCTGGTCGACGGCTTGCTCCAGGCGTACACGAATAAAGCTGCCGGGCAGCAGGTCGAGGTCCGGGTTGGGGAACTCGCTGCGCAAGATGATCTGCCCGGTGCCCGGGTCGACGCTGATCTCGGCGAACAGCAGCTTGCCCGGCAACGGGTACAGGCTGCCGTCATCCTGAATCAGCGTGGCCTTGGCCTGGTCCTGGCCGACCTGCTTCAAGTGCCCGGCGCGGAAGGCCCGGCGAAGGTCATTCAGCTCGCGGGTGGATTGGGTCAGGTCGGCGTGGATCGGGTCCAGTTGCTGGATCAGCGCCATCGGCGTGGCTTCGTTCTGCCCCACCAGTGCGCCTTCGGTCACCAGCGCGCGGCCGATGCGCCCGGAAATCGGCGCGGTGACGGTGGCATAACCCAGGTTCAGTTTGGCGCGCTGCACCGCGGCCTGGTTGGCGGCGACGTCGGCGGCGGTTTGCCGGGCGGCGGCGCGGGCGTTGTCGTATTCCTGGCCGCTGATGGCGTTGCCTTCCACCAATTGGCTGTAGCGCTGCTCTTGCAGGCGCGCCTGGAACGCATTGGCCTCGGCCTTGCGCAGGCTGGCCTGGGCGCTGTCGAGGTCGGCCTTGAACGGCGCCGGGTCAATCCGGAACAGCACATCGCCCTGTTTCACGTCGTGACCTTCCTTGAACACCCGCTGTAACACCACGCCGGCCACTCGGGCGCGCACTTCGGCGATGCGCGGCGCGGCAATCCGCCCGCTCAGCTCGCTGGTGATGGACAGGGGCTTGGCTTTCAGGGTTTCGATCCGCACCTTGGCCAAGGGTGCCTCGGCGGCTTCGTCCGCGGACTTGCCACACGCGCTCAGCGCCAGTGTCAGGGCCAACAGGCAAAACGGCGCAAACAGATTCTTCGACATGCTCATATCCCAATATTGACTGGCGCATCCTACGGGCGCCCCCGCCACAGTGCTGTGAAGCTCTGTAGGTGGTGTGTGAAGAAATGTAAGGTGCGGCCCACAGATGCACAGGGGCGTATATCCTTCATAACCGCCGAACCTTACACGATCTTCCAGACACCGAAGATCAAATGTGGGAACGGGCTTGCTCGCGAATGCGCTGTTTCAGTTGATACATCTGGTGGCTGACACACCGCATTCGCGAGCAAGCCCGCTCCCACATTGGATTTGTGTACGACTTAGAAATTGTATTATTTGGAAATACCATGCCCAACATTCTCCTGGTGGAAGACGACGCAGCGCTCTCCGAATTGATCGCCAGTTATCTGGAACGCAACGGCTATCACGTCAGTGTGCTCAGCCGAGGCGACCACGTGCGTGAGCGCGCGCGACTCAACCCGCCGGACCTGGTCATCCTCGACCTGATGCTGCCGGGCCTCGACGGCCTGCAAGTCTGCCGGTTGCTGCGGGCCGATTCGGCCACGCTGCCGATCCTGATGCTCACCGCTCGCGACGACAGCCACGACCAGGTGCTGGGCCTGGAAATGGGCGCCGACGATTACGTCACCAAACCCTGTGAGCCCCGGGTATTGCTGGCCCGCGTGCGCACCTTGCTACGGCGCAGCAGCCTCACCGAACCCCAGGTGGCCAACGACCAGATCCTGATGGGCAACCTGTGCATCGACCTGTCGGAGCGCACCGTGACCTGGCGCGACCAGGCGGTGGAGCTGTCCAGCGGTGAATACAACCTGCTGGTGGTGCTGGCCCGGCATGCCGGCGAAGTGCTCAGCCGCGACCAGATCCTGCAACGCCTGCGGGGCATCGAATTCAACGGTACCGACCGCTCGGTGGACGTGGCGATTTCCAAGCTGCGGCGCAAGTTCGACGACCACGCCGGTGAAGCGCGCAAGATCAAGACCGTGTGGGGCAAGGGCTACCTGTTCAGCCGTTCCGAGTGGGAATGCTGAGCCATGTTTCGCGTCCTGATTCGCCTGTACCTGATCACCATCGTCACCTTCGCCGCCGCGATCTACTTGGTGCCGCGGGCGGTGATCCAGCTGTTTGAACACCGTTACATGAGCTACAACATCGAGCAGTCCCGAGGCATGCAGAGCCTGATCGTCAAGGAGTACCAACGGGTGCCGATGGAGCAGTGGGCCAACGTCACCGTGCGCCTGGCGGCGGATTTCGCGCCGCTCAAGGTGCAACTGCTGCGCATCCAGGACGCCAGCTACACCCCGGAAGAACAGCGCCTGCTGAAAAAAGACCAGATGGTGATTCGCCTGGGCGAGTGGGGCTGGGCGGACGACGTCAGCTCGCCCCTGGACGACCAGTTGGTGGTCAAGGTCTCGGTACCGCCGGACCCGTTGGACATGAACCTGCTGTACTGGAGCATGAACGTGCTGATCGGCGCGGCGCTGCTGGCGTGTCTGCTGGTCTGGCTACGGCCCCACTGGCGCGACCTGGAACGCCTGAAAAGCACGGCGGCGCAACTCGGCCAGGGCAACCTTGCGGCCCGCACGAAGATTCCCTCCAGCTCCAACATCGGCAGCCTGGCTGCGGTGTTCGACACCATGGCCAATGACATCGAGCAACTGCTCAACCAGCAACGGGACTTGCTCAACGCGGTCTCCCATGAACTGCGCACGCCATTGACGCGCCTGGATTTCGGCCTGGCCCTGGCACTCTCCGACGACCTGCCGGCCGCCAGCCGCGAACGCCTGCAAGGCCTGGTGGCACACATTCGTGAACTGGATGAACTGGTGCTGGAGCTGCTGTCCTACAGCCGCCTGCAAAACCCGGCACAGACGCCGGAGCGGGTGGAAGTGGTGCTGGATGAGTTTATCGACAGCATCCTCGGCAGCGTCGACGATGAACTGGAAAACCCCGATATCGTCATGGATGTGGTGCTCGACTGCGCCGTGGAGCGCTTCACCCTGGACCCGCGCCTGACCGCCCGGGCCCTGCAAAACCTGCTGCGCAACGCCATGCGGTATTGCGAGCGACGAATTCAGGTGGGGGTGAAGGTGTGCCCCAAGGGCTGCGAGATTTGGGTGGACGATGACGGCATCGGCATTCCGGTTGACCAGCGGGAGCGGATTTTCGAGCCGTTCTACCGGCTGGATCGCAGCCGTGACCGGGCCACCGGCGGTTTTGGCCTGGGACTGGCCATCAGCCGCCGGGCGCTTGAAGCCCAGGGCGGAACATTGACGGCCCAGGGCTCGCCATTGGGCGGCGCACGGTTCCGGCTGTGGCTGCCGAGCTGAAGGACACCACAAAACCATTGTGGGAGCTGGCTTGCCTGCGATAGCGGTGGGTCAGCTTGCATCTTTGTTGACTGATACACCGCCATCGCAGGCAAGCCAGCTCCCACATTTGATCTTCACTGTTCTTCAGTCCTGTTTTTGGCCGATGCACAGCCTTACCCGCCGTCACACACCCTTGATATAGTTCGGCCCTTATCCCAGCTGCCAGTCAAGGATCACTGCCATGTCCGAATACCAAGCCTTTGTCGTCGAACTCAGCGGCAACGTCGCCCATGTGCAGCTCAACCGCCCGGAAAAGATCAACGCCATGAACGCGGCGTTCTGGACCGAGATCATCGACATCTTCCAGTGGGTCGAAGACACCGACGCCGTACGCGCGGTGGTCATCAGCGGCGCCGGCAAGCATTTCTCCTCCGGCATCGACCTGATGATGCTGGCCTCGGTGGCCAATGAATTCGGCAAGGACGTAGGCCGCAACGCGCGCCTGCTGCGGCGCAAGATCCTCGAACTGCAAGCCTCGTTCAACGCCGTCGACAACTGCCGCAAGCCGGTACTCGCGGCGATCCACGGTTACTGCATCGGCGGTGCCATCGACCTGATCAGCGCCTGTGACATGCGTTATGCCGCCGAAGATGCGCAATTCTCCATCAAGGAAATCGACATCGGCATGGCCGCCGACGTCGGCACCCTGCAACGCCTGCCGCGCATCGTCGGCGACGGCATGCTCCGTGAGCTGGCCTACACCGGCCGCCAGTTCGGCGCAGAAGAGGCGCGCAGCATCGGCCTGGTGAATCGGGTGTACAGCGATCACGAGAGCCTGCTGGCCGGCGTGATGGAGATCGCTCGGGAAATCGCCGCCAAATCCCCGATCGCGGTCACCGGCACCAAGGCGATGATCAGCTACATGCGTGACCACAGCATCAATGATGGTCTGGAATACGTTGCCACCTGGAACTCAGCTATGTTGCAATCCAACGACCTGCGCGTGGCCATCGCGGCCCATATGAGCAAGCAGAAACCCGAATTCGTGGATTGACTGAACATGACCCCAGGCTGGATTACCACAACGCTGCTGGACAACGACGCCCCGGGCGGCTGGGCCGTGGCCCGCAGCCGCGAAGGCTTTTTGCACGACCAGAACGGCCCGCTGTTCCCCCGGGAATGGCTCAAGCGCCAGGACCTGTCGGTGTTTGCCGAGCATGGCATCGGCCATCTGGACGGCGAACCGGTGTACCTGCTGGAACTCAACAGCCCCGCCGATGTGCCGGGCTGCGGCTGGCAGGGCCTGCGGGCGTTCATGCTGCAAGGCGACCACACCCTGTACAAAGTGCTGGGCTATGCCGCGCAAATCGGCACATGGGCCCGGGAACACCGGTTTTGCGGCAGTTGCGGCCAGGCGATGGTGCAGGTGCCACGGGAGCGGGCGATGTTCTGCCAGGCCTGTGACCTGCGCAGCTACCCGCGTATCTCGCCGAGCATGATCGTGCTGGTGACCCGTGGCGACGAGATCCTGCTGGCCCGTTCGCCGCGCTTTGTCACGGGGGTCTACAGCACCCTGGCAGGGTTTGCCGAACCGGGTGAGTCGGCCGAAGACTGCCTGATTCGCGAGGTGCGTGAAGAAGTGCAGGTGGAGGTCAAGAACATCCAGTACATGGGCAGCCAGTGCTGGCCGTTCCCGCACTCGATGATGCTGGGCTTTCACGCCGAGTACGCCGGTGGCGATATCGTGCCCCAGGCCGACGAGATCGAAGACGCGCAGTGGTTCAACATCCATGAGCTGCCGCCGTTGCCGGCGTCCCGCTCGATTGCGCGCTACCTGATCGACCTCTACCTGGCCCGTCGTTTAGGCCACGCTGAACCAGTGCTGCCAGGCTAGGCGCACCGTCAGGCCAAGCACCACGGTGATGAACACCGGGCGAATGAACTTGGCGCCGCCGCTGATTGCGCTGCGTGCGCCAAAGAATGCACCGCACATCACCGACACGCCCATGCACAGGCCGACAATCCAGTCCACCGAACCATTGAAGATGAACACCGTCAGCGCCGCCGCGTTGCTGACGAAGTTCATGCTGCGCGCCACGCCGCTGGCTTTTACCAGGTCGATGGGGTGCAGCAGCATGGTACTCACGGTCCAGAACGCCCCGGTGCCCGGGCCGGCCACGCCGTCGTAGAAGCCCAGGCCAAAGCCCTGGGTGGATTGCCATTTCTTCTTGATCGGCGCGTCGTTATCCAGCGCCGCCTTGGGCGTGCCGCCGAACAGCAAATACAAACCGCAGCCGAACACAATCACCGGGAGCATCTTGTTCAGGGTTTCGGCGGGCAGGTAATGGGCGACGACTGCGCCGGTGAGTGCGCCGATCAGCGTGCCGACGATGGCATGCACCCACTGGCGTGGATGGAACAGCTTGCGGCGATAGAAGGTAAAGCTGGCGGTGGCCGAGCCGAAGGTGGAACTGAGTTTGTTGGTGCCCAGCACCAGGTGGGGCGGCATGCCGGCGGTCAGCAGGGCAGGCGTGGTCAGCAGGCCGCCACCGCCGGCGATGGCGTCGATGAAACCGGCGATGAAGGCAACAACGGCGAGGATCGCCAGGGTGGTGAGGTCAACGCTGAGTTCGAAGGGCATGGGCAAGACTTAGTCGGCAAGGCGCAGAAAGGGCTGCGCGAAAGGCCGGTATCTTACCCATAACCCTGGGTCGAGGCGATCCAAATGTAGGAGCGGGTTTGCTTGATTATTTGTGTGTCCCGACCCACTCCAGGACCGTACGCCAGATGCATATTCCCAGAAAGTACGCCGACATCAGCGACCACAACCCAAATGTCCACGGGTTGGTATTCGGGTAATCCACCACCATCAAAAAGCTGCACAGCAACCAGATGGTGGTTACGGCGATATTGATCGGCATGAAACGCTTCACCCGGAACGGGTGCAGGAACTTCATCGGCGTCACGGTCAGCAACGCCAGGCCGATCACAGTGAGCAAGGTGACCCAGGCTTCCGGCTGGATAATATAGACGCACAGCGCCACCACGTTCCACGCGGCGGGGAAGCCGACGAAGTAGTTGTCCTTGCTCTTCATGTTCACGTTGCAGAAACAGAACAGCGACGACACCAGAATCACCGACACCGTAAACAGGTGGGTAAAGTCCGGCAGATCGATATAGCGATAGATGAACAGTGCCGGAATGAACACGTAGGTGAGGTAATCGATCACCAGGTCCAGCACCGAACCGTCAAAGCTTGGCAATACCGTGCTGACATTCACCCGTCGCGCCAGTGAGCCGTCGACACCATCCACCACCAGCGCCAGGCCCAGCCACAGCAGGCAGGCCTTGGGTGAGTTTTCCAGCAGTGCCAGAGTGGCCAGGAAGGCCAGCACCACGCCGGTGGCGGTAAAACCATGGGCGCCCCAGGCCTTGAGACGGGCTACATGCAGGGTCGATATCACAGGGGCGTTCTCCAAATGGTGAAACAGGGCAGCCGACGGGGTAACACCGTCGAATCTGGCCAGAGTGTGCAAGTATCGACCGGGAAGGGTGGGATAAGGTTCACCACCCGGCGTAGGTTAAGCGTAGCAAGCGTAAGACGTTTCGGCATCAGCCTTGACGGAACACCAGAGCCTTTAATCCGCTTTGAGGATCAATATCGGGAAATTCCGGCGGGTTTTCCAGCCGCCGGTCAAAGCGCAGGCCAGGCGCTTCGCGGGTTACGCCGTCGATCAGGAAGTCTTCGCCGAAGGCCGGGTCATTCATGCACGCCAGCACCGTGCCCTGTGCCGTGAGCAGATCCGGCAGGCGGCGCAGCACTCGCTGGTAGTCCTTGGTCAGCAGGAAGCTGCCTTTCTGGAAGGAAGGCGGGTCGATGATCACCAGGTCATACGGGCCGCTATGGGTGACTTTGGCCCAGGACTTGAACAGGTCGTGGCCGAGGAAGGTCACCTGGCTCAGGTCATGGCCATTCAGGCGGTGATTGTCGCGGCCACGGCTCAAGGCACCCCGGGCCATGTCCAGGTTCACCACGTGCTCGGCGCCGCCTTCGATGGCGGCGACGGAGAACCCGCAGGTGTAGGCAAACAGGTTCAGTACGCGCTGGCCTTGAGCCTGTTCGCGTACCCAGTTGCGGCCGTAGCGCATGTCGAGGAACAGCCCGCTGTTCTGCTTTTTGCCCAGGTCGATCAGGTAGCGCAGGCCGCCTTCGGTGATGGTCAGTTCGTCGACCGCCTCGCCCAACAGCCATTCGGTGGTGCTTTGCGGCAGGTAGCGGTGTTGCAGCGCCACGGTATGGGCGCCATATGACGACCAATCGAACTGCACCAGCATCTGTTTTAACGCCTCAAGTCCCGAAGCTTCGGGTTCCTTGAACAGCGAGACCAGCACCACACCTTGCAGCCAGTCCACCGTCAGCTGTTCCAGGCCCGGCCAGCAGCGGCCACGCCCGTGAAACAGGCGCCGGGTCTCCGTGGGAACGGTATGCAGGGCGGTCAGCAAATGGGCGTGCAGGGTAGCGAGTGCGTCTGGGTTCATCGGGCAACGTCGGTCATTGAGCGGGCGGCATTTTAAACACAATTGCGGGCTGTCCGGGAGTTGAAGCACAACGTGCTCTGAATCTGTCGATTGGCAGTGATTTGTGCTCAAAACAGCGCGCGCGGCCGCTTACAACAGTCAAAAAATCCCCTGGCACCGACATAAACTGGAAAAAAGCCCGGAGGTGCCCATGAACGGTTTCGCGAGTGCAGTGAGTCAGACAGCGATGGACCAGGAAGAACTGGCCGAATGGCGCGATGCCCTGGCCTCCCTGGTGGCCAACGCCGGCGCGGCGCGGGCCCGGGAGATCCTCGACATGCTGGCGGATGCCGGCGGCGCGCCGCACATCGCCTGGAAACCCCGGCATGGCACGCCTTACATCAATAGCATCGCCGTGGACCAGCAACCGCCGTTTCCCGGCGACCTGGCCACCGAAGAACGCCTGGCCTCTGTGGTGCGCTGGAACGCCCTGGCCATGGTGGTGCGCGCCAACCAGGCCTACGGCGAACTGGGTGGGCATATCGCCAGCTACGCCAGCGCGGCGGATTTGTTTGAAGTGGGCTTCAACCACTTTTTCCGCGCCCGCAGCGACAGTTTTGGCGGCGACCTGGTGTTCTACCAGCCACACTCCGCCCCCGGCATCTATGCCCGAGCCTTCCTTGAGGGCCGTCTGAGCGAGGCCGACCTGGCCCACTATCGCCAGGAAATCGGCGCCGGCAAGGCGGGCGCCCGGGGCCTCTCCAGCTATCCGCACCCGTGGTTGATGCCGGACTTCTGGCAGTTTCCCACCGGCTCCATGGGCATTGGCCCCATCAGCTCGATTTTCCAGGCGCGGTTCATGCGCTACTTGCAGCACCGTGGCTTGCAGGACACCACGGACCGCCACGTCTGGGGCGTGTTCGGCGACGGCGAGATGGACGAGCCGGAAAGCATGTCGGCCCTGACCCTGGCCGCCCGCGAAGGCCTGGACAACCTGACCTGGGTGGTCAACTGCAACCTGCAACGCCTCGACGGCCCGGTGCGCGGCAACGGGCGCATCATCGACGAGCTGGAAGCCTTGTTCGCCGGCGCCGGCTGGAACGTGATCAAGCTGGTGTGGGGCTCGGACTGGGACGCCTTGCTGGCCAAGGATACCGACGGCGAACTGGCCCGCACCCTGTCGCAGACGGTGGACGGGCAATTCCAGACCTTCGCCGCCAAGGACGGTGCCTATAACCGTGAACATTTCTTCGGCCAAAGCGAGGCGCTGTCCAAGTTGGTCGAAGGCATGAGCGACGAGCAGATCGACCGCCTCAAGCGCGGCGGCCATGACATGGTCAAGATCCATGCGGCCTATCACGCTGCACGCCGGGTCAGCGGCAAGCCCACGGTGATCCTGGCCCAGACCAAAAAGGGTTTTGGCATGGGCGAGGCCGGGCAGGGCAAGATGACCACTCACCAGCAGAAGAAGCTCGACCGCGAGGCTTTGATCGCCTTCCGCAATCGCTTCCAATTGCCGCTGACGGATGAGCAGACCGAGTCCCTGAGTTTCTACAAACCGGCGCCAGACAGCCTCGAAATGCGTTACCTGCACCAGCGCCGCGCCGACCTCGGCGGGTATGTCCCGAGCCGTGGCCAGCAGGCGCCCGCCGTCAGCGTGCCGCCGGTGTCGGGCTACGGTGCGTTTGCCACCCAGGCGGACGGCAAGGAAATGTCCACCACCATGGCCTTTGTGCGCATGCTCACCAATCTGCTCAAGGACAAGGCCCTCGGCCCACGCATCGTGCCCATCGTCGCCGACGAGGCGCGCACGTTTGGCATGGCCAACCTGTTCAAGCAGATCGGTATCTATTCCAGCGTGGGCCAGCGCTACGAGCCGGAAGACATTGGTTCGATCCTCAGCTACCGCGAGGCCACCGACGGGCAGATCCTGGAAGAAGGCATCAGCGAAGCCAGCGCCATCAGCTCCTGGGTGGCGGCGGCCACCAGTTATTCGGTGCATGGCCTGCGGATGCTGCCGTTCTACATCTACTACTCGATGTTCGGTTTCCAGCGTGTCGGCGACCTGATCTGGGCCGCTGCCGACCAGCGCGCCCGTGGCTTCCTGCTGGGCGCGACGGCCGGGCGCACCACCCTCGGTGGCGAAGGCTTGCAGCACCAGGACGGCAGCAGCCACCTGATGGCCGCCACCGTACCCAACTGCCGCGCCTACGACCCGGCGTTTGCCGGCGAGTTTGCGGTCATCCTCGACCATGGCATGCGCCAGATGCTGGAGCACGACGTCGACGAGTTCTACTACGTGACCCTGATGAACGAAAACTACCCGCAGCCGAGCCTGCCGGAAGGCGTCGACGCGGCGATCATCAAAGGCCTGTACCGGCTGAGCGGGCAGCCCGACGGCAAGGTGCGCTTGCTCGGTGCCGGCACGCTGGTGCGTGAAGCCCAGGCGGCGGCGCAGTTGCTGGCAGACGATTGGAAGGTTGAAGCTGAGGTGTTCAGTGTCACCAGCTTCAGCGAACTGGCCCGGGACGCACGCGAGGTGGAACGCTGGAATCGCCTGCATCCGCAGCAGCCGGCGCGGCGCAGCCACCTGGCGGAGTGCTTGCCCAAGGGCGCGCCGGTGGTGGCGGTCTCTGACTATGTGCGGGCGGTGCCGCAGATGATTGGGTCATACGTGGATTCGGCTTATACCGTGCTGGGTACGGATGGTTTTGGCCGTAGCGACACCCGGGCGGCGTTGCGGGATTTCTTTGAGGTGGATCGCTATCACGTCGTGCTGGCGGCGCTGACGGCGTTGGTGGAGCAGGGGAGTCTGGACAGGCAGGTTTGCCAAGAGGCGATAGAGCGTTATGGGGTGCAGACCGATCGCGAGCCGTCCTGGACCTTCTGAGCGACAAAGATCTAAATGTGGGAGCGGGCTTGCTGTGGTGAGGGGGCTTGTCCCCCGTCGGGTTCACCACAGATTGATGGGGCTGCTTCGCAGCCCAACGCGGGGCAAGCCCGCTCGCCACAGCAAGCCCGCTCCCACACTGGTTCCGTGTGGTTGCCTAAATACTGGCTATCAACGGCGCCCCAAAAGACTCCCGCAGAAACCCCGGTGCGATATACCGCTCGTAATGCGCCTCGGACAACAGGAAAAACTCCCGATCAATCGCATCCCGCAAATCCGCCAGATTGCGCTCGCGAAACTCCGGCAGCAGCGCCAAGCCATACGCATCCAACTTGGAAATCACCCGCGCGCCCCGGGCGATCAACTGATAGGCCCAGCAATACGGCGACTGGTGGGGCACAAACCGGATCTTGCGGTCTTCCAGTTGCTGGCGCAGGCGTTGCGGGTCCAGCACCTGCAGCTTGCTGGTCATCACCTGCACCAGCAGTTGTTCCAGGCGCAGCCACACCGCCTGTTTCTCCTCGGCGTTGTAGCCATTCCACTGAATCACCTCATGGTGATAGCGCTTGCAGCCCCGGCACACCAGGTCTCCGTAAACGGTGGAGCACAGGCCGACGCAGGGTGTCTTGATGGTTTGATTGGGCATAAAAAAACATCGACAGGTGAAACAACACGGCCCCCGAAGGGGCCGCTTTAAATCAATCCCAGCTCAGCGCGCCGCCAGTCTGGTACTCGATCACACGGGTCTCGAAGAAGTTCTTCTCTTTCTTCAAGTCCATGATCTCGCTCATCCACGGGAACGGGTTGGTCGTCCCTGGATACTCTTCCTTCAACCCAATCTGCGACAGACGACGGTTCGCGATGAACTTGAGGTAGTCCTCCATCATCGCCGCGTTCATGCCGAGTACACCGCGTGGCATGGTGTCACGCGCGTATTCAATCTCCAGCTGAGTCCCTTGCAGGATCATCTGGGTCGCTTCTTCCTTCATCTCGGCATCCCACAGGTGCGGGTTTTCGATTTTGATCTGGTTGATCACATCGATACCGAAGTTCAGGTGCATCGACTCATCCCGCAGGATGTACTGGAACTGCTCGGCCACGCCGGTCATTTTGTTGCGACGGCCCATGGACAAAATCTGGGTGAAGCCGCAGTAGAAGAAGATGCCTTCCAGTACGCAGTAGTACGCGACCAGGTTACGCAGCAGCTCTTTATCAGTCTCGACGGTACCGGTTTCGAACTTCGGATCGGAGATCGAGCGGGTGTACTTCAAGCCCCAGGCGGCCTTTTTGGCGACCGATGGAATCTCGTGGTACATGTTGAAGATCTCGCCTTCATCCATGGCCAGGGATTCGATGCAGTACTGGTAGGCGTGGGTGTGGATCGCTTCTTCGAAGGCCTGGCGCAGGATGTACTGGCGGCACTCCGGGTTGGTGATCAGGCGGTACACGGCCAGGACCAGGTTGTTCGCGACCAACGAATCCGCAGTGGAGAAGAAGCCGAGGTTGCGCATGACGATGCGACGTTCGTCGTCGGTCAGGCCTTCGGGGTTTTTCCACAGGGCGATGTCGGCGGTCATGTTGACCTCTTGCGGCATCCAGTGGTTGGCGCAGCCGTCGAGGTATTTCTGCCAGGCCCAGTCGTACTTGAACGGCACGAGTTGGTTGAGGTCGGCGCGGCAGTTGATCATGCGCTTTTCGTCTACGGCGACGCGGGCGGCAGAGCCTTCGAGCTCGGCGAGGCCTTCGGCGACGTCGAGTTTGTCGAGGGCGGCCTTGGCGCGGATGATCGCGGCGGAGTCGCTGGCGGTCACGTTGCGGGCTTCAAGGGCGGCGGCAGCGCCGGCGCCGTCGAGGCGGTCCATGTTGGCTTCGGTGGCGTGGCCGGCGTTGGCGCCTCGTATGACTACGTCACCGGTGTCTGGTTGATCTGCTTCATCCCAACTCAGCATTGAATTGCTCCTTCCTGGTCCGTTTGACGGCGTGACCGCGTTCAAAAATGTGCGTTTTGCAGGCTTCAAGGCATTGAAATACTGCGCATAGTGTGGTCGAGATACTGCGTTACTGCACACTATGTAGTGGTTGTCTGTGTTTGTGGGCACACTATATGGTGTGTGTTAACGATGGTCAACGCGTAGGACGGGTCTGATGGTCGCAGGGCCATGACCAAAACTCACACCCCCATGACTTTTAATGGTTACGGCCGCCGCCTGCGCCAGTGCTAAAAAATCGCCAACCAGCTCCCCATAACAAAAAAGAGCGTTTGCGAAATGAAAGCACTTGATCTGTACATCGGCGAAGGCTTCGAAGGCCCAGGCGTCAATGCTGCCCACATCAACATCCTCATCGGCCCGCGCAACGGCCCGGCCGGCCAGGCGTTCGCCACCAGCCTGGCATCCCCAAGCCAGGGCCATTGCCCGTTCATGGTGATTGCCCAGCCGAACATCCCGGTCAAACCCATGACCCTCTACGTCAACAAGGCCGCCATTGGCAGCGACCTGCACGGCAATGCCACCTGGGGTGCGTCCCAGGCCGGGATCGCCAAGGCGGTGCTCGAAGCCTTGCTCGACGGCACCCTGCCGCCGGAAGCCGAAGACGAGTGGGCCATCGTCACCGCGAACTGGGTCAACCCGGCCTGCGATGACCTGGATGCGGTCTACCTCAACAACTACAACGCCTGCCGCACGGCGATCCGCGCCGCCCTGACCGGCCTGCCGCACACCGCGCAACTGGCGGACGTGGTCAACCACATCAGCAACCCTTTCTACACGCCAAAAGCCTGAGGACATCCCCATGCAATACATTCGTTTGGGCAACTCTGGCCTGCAAGTCTCCCGCCTGTGCCTGGGCACCATGAACATGGGCACCCCGGACTGGAAGCCGTGGATCTTCGATGAGAAACAAAGCGAACCCATCGTCGCCCACGCCCTGGCCAACGGCGTCAACTTCATTGACCTGGCCGACTTCTACTCCGCAGGCGTCGGCGAGGAAGTGGTGGGGCGCATCCTCAAGCGCGTTGCGCGCCGTGAAGACATAGTGGTCACCACCAAGGTCGGCTATGGCACCCGCAGCGGCATCAACGCCAGCGGCCATTCACGCAAACACATCATGGACAGCATCGATGCGTCCCTGAGCCGCCTGGGCATGGATTACGTCGACGTGTTCATGCTGCATTACTTCGACGTGAACACCCCGGTGGAAGAAACCATGGGCGCCCTCAACGACATCGTGCGTTCCGGCAAGGCCCGCTACATCGGCGTGTCCACCATGCTCACCGGGCAACTGGCAAAAATCCTCATGGCCTGCGAGCGCAATGGCTGGGTCAAACCGATCAACATGCAGCTGCAACTGAACTGCGCCTACCGCGAAGAAGAGCGCGAGATGATCCCGTTCTGCCGCGACCAGGGCCTGGGCGTCTCGGTGTTCAGCCCGCTGGCCCGTGGCCTGCTCACCGGTGAAGTGCAGTCGACCCGCAACCAGACCGACTTCTTCACCCAACAGATGTACAGCGACCAGGCGTCCTTCGACATCGCCCACTCAGTGCAACGTGTGGCCCGTGCCCGTGGCGTGTCGAATGCGCAGGTCGCCCAGGCGTGGGTCGCCCGTCACCCGGGTGTGGACGTGATGCTGGTGGGCGCCGACACCACCGAACAGTTTGACAGCGCGCTCGCCGCCCTCGACACCCAACTCGACGCCGAAGAACTGCATGAGCTGGAACGCAACTACACACCGTGCGACGTGATCAACGACTACACCGCCGGCAAACGCATCCTGCGCAGCGCCCGTCCGGGCCTGGACCGCTTTAACCTGATAGAGGCCGTGGCATGAACCCGCTGATTCGCACAGGCAATTTCATCGATGGCCAATGGTCCAGCGGTGGGCCGGTTTACCCGGTGCTCAACCCGGCCAATGGCGCACAGATCGCCGAAGTACAACGCGCCGGTGCTGAAGAAACCAACCTGGCCATTGCCGCCGCCAACCGTGCGTTGCCGGCCTGGCGCAAACTCACCGCCAAGGAACGCAGCCAGCGCCTCAAGCGCTGGAGCGACTTGATGCTGAGCAACCAGAAGGACCTGGCGCACCTGCTCAGCCTGGAGCAGGGCAAGCCGCTGGCCGAAGCCATGGGCGAAGTGGTCTACGCGGCGAGCTTCCTGGAGTGGTTCGCCGAAGAAGCCAAGCGTGCCTATGGCGACGTGATCCCGAGCCACAAGGCCGATGCGCGGATCATCGTGACCAAGGAAGCCATCGGCGTGGTCGCGGCGATCACCCCGTGGAACTTCCCGCTGGCCATGGTCACCCGCAAGGTTGGCCCGGCGCTGGCGGCGGGGTGCACGATGATCCTCAAACCGTCGGAAGAAACCCCGTTGTCGGCCTTCGCCCTGGCGGTGTTGGCGGAGCAGGCCGGAATTCCCGCCGGCGTGTTCAACATCGTGTCCGGCGATGCCGTGGCCATCGGCGGCGCGTTGCAAGCCTCCAGCGTGGTACGCAAGCTGTCGTTCACCGGCTCCACCCGCACCGGCAAACTGCTGATGCGCCAGGCTGCGGACACGTTGAAAAAGGTCTCCCTGGAACTGGGGGCAACGCGCCCTTTATCGTGTTCGACGATGCCGACCTGGACGCCGCCGTCAAAGGCGCCATGGCCTCCAAGTTCCGCAACACCGGCCAGACTTGCGTCTGCGTCAACCGCTTCTTTATCCAGGACGGTGTGTACGACGCGTTCACCCGCAAACTGGCTGAAGCGGTCTCTGCGATGCGCGTCGGCAGTGCCCTGGACGGCGAAACCGAACAAGGCCCGCTGATCAACGCTGCCGCGTTGGCCAAGGTTGAAGCCCACGTCGGCGACGCCCTGGAGAAAGGCGCCAAGCTGCTGTGCGGCGGCCGTCGACACGCCTTGGGCGGCACGTTCTTTGAACCGACCATCCTCACCGAAGCCCACGGCGAAATGCTGATCGCCCAGGAAGAAACCTTCGGCCCGGTGGCGGCCTGCTTCCGCTTCACCGATGAAGCCGAAGTGCTGCAGCAGGCCAATGACACGCCGTTCGGTTTGTCTGCCTACTTCTATAGCCGCGACATCGGCCGGGTATGGCGCATGGCCGAAGGCCTGGAAGCGGGCATGGTAGGGATCAACGAAGGGATCATCTCCACTGAAGTCGCACCCTTTGGCGGGATCAAGGAATCGGGCCTGGGTCGAGAAGGTTCCAGGTACGGGCTGGAGGATTACCTGGAGATCAAATACCTGTTGATGGGCGGTCTCTAAATACGGTCAACCAAACAACACAAATCCCTGTGGGAGCTGGCTTGCCTGCGATAGCGGTCTGTCAGCGTCCCATGATCAACCTGACCCACCGCTATCGCAGGCAAGCCAGCTCCCACAAAAAAAGCCCACACACCATTACCCTCGGCTTGCCCGCTGTTACTCCGTCAAAAACAAAAATATGGAGAACACCATGTCCACTCAATCCATCAAAATCGACGACCTGCCCATCGGTCGCTTCCACCTTAAAATCGCCGGCCTGACCTTCGGCGCACACTTCACCGATGGCTATATCCTTGGCTTGATCGGCATCGCCTTCACCTTGCTCAGCCCCCAGATGCAGCTGGACGCCTTCTGGCAAGGCCTGATCGGCGCCTCGGCCCTGATCGGGTTGTTTTTGGGCAGCCTGTTTTTCGGCTGGATCTCCGACACCCTCGGCCGGCAGAAAATCTTCCTGGTCAGCTTCGTCCTGATTACCGTCGCCTCGGTGATGCAGTTCTATGCCGAAACCGCCATGGGCCTGTTCCTCTGTCGGGTGCTGATCGGCATCGGCCTGGGCGGCGATTTCAGCGTCGGCCACGCCATGCTCGCCGAGTTCTCGCCGAAGAAACATCGTGGCGTGCTGCTCGGCTCGTTCAGCGTGGTGTGGACCGTCGGCTACGTGGCCGCCACCTTCGTTGGCACTGCCATGCTCAGCCTCGGTGATGACGCCTGGCGCTGGATGCTGGCGTCGTCGGCGATTCCCGCCGGGCTGATTCTGATCGCCCGCATCGGCACCCCGAATCGCCGCGCTGGCTGGTCAATCAAGGCCGGATTGCCGAGGCTCGTGCCATCGTCAAAAAGCACCTCGGCGAACATGTGGTACTCGACGAAGAACCCTCGACGCAAACCCGCTCGGGCTACGGCGTGCTGTTCAGCCGCGAATACCGCAAGCGCACCGCGTTCAATTGCCTGTTCTTCGTGTGCATCGTGATGCCGTACTTCGCGATCTACACCTTCCTGCCGTCGATCCTGCAGAAAATGGGCCTGGCCGAAGGCTTTGGTACGGAACTGATGCTCAACCTGCTGCTGATCATCGGCGCCCTGATCGGCATCTGGTGCACCGTGAAATTCTCCCGGCGCGGGTTCCTGATCAACTCGTTCATCATCCTTGCGGCGGCGCTGTTCCTGCTGGCGGTGTTGCCGGGCAGCATGGCGTGGCTGATGGTGCTGACGTTTGGAGTATTCACCCTGGTGCTGTCGGCGGTGAGCAACCTGGTGGGCGTCTTCCCGGCGGAGAGCTTTCCGACTGAAGTGCGGGGCAGCGGGATTGGCCTGGCCACGGCCGTCAGCCGCCTGGGTTCGGCGGTGAGTACCTTCCTGCTGCCGGTGAGCGTGGCCGGGATCGGCCTGAGCCCGACCATGGGCATCCTCGCCGCAATCCTGGTGTTGGGCGCCATCATCTCCTGGGCCTGGGCGCCGGAGACCAAGGCGTTGACGTTGAGCCAGGCGTGCAAGGCGCAGAGTCCCGTGGAGGAAAACCTGTCTGTGAAGGGGAGAGTTAAGGTTGTAGCGCCGATATGAAACCGGCGGTTAATAATCGTCGTGGTCTCGTCTATGAAGGGCGGCATGAAGGGCGTACCTTACACGCCAAATTTCATTAGCCTGCCATTGAGTGGAGTCAAGTCATGGACGAGATCACTTATCGAATCAATGCCAACAACGATGTAACGATGATGATCGATAGGTTCATGGAGCCTAAAAATCGTTATCAGAGTTCATGGAAACCGGATTACAGGGAAACAGTAGATAAGGTGAAGGCCGCGATTAACGAAGGCCGTGTGAGCGATATTGTCGATAGGATCTGGCTTACTCCGAACAATGGCGTATGTAATATCGGGCAGGGTGGATTGGGAGCGGAGTCCGTCAACGTTTTACGTGATGAATTCAAGGCGTTGACGCTTGAGATCGCAGCCGACGGCAGTCCTGAGAAGTATCAGCAGGTTCTGCTTAGACTAACGAAATGGCGCGATGACAAGCTAACTAAAAAGCTCCCTAGGCTGTTGATAGGTCGCGCGTTCGCGACCCTCCATCCAGAGCTTTATCACACGCTGGTTGCACCTCATATGCAGGACAAGGTTTCTCAATGGCTGTCTGAGAACACTGGGTTTTCTGCGCCGGAGGGCAATTGGGCTCATAAGGCTCAAGCGTTGACAAAGCATCTAGGCTCGTTAGCAATCTTCAGCGATAAAATCCTGGAACGTAATATGTTCCCCTGGTTTGTGTTCGAGCAGTTATGCAATAAAAAACAAGAAGTTCCATTCAAGGCCGGGCATACAAAACGGCCTGATGAAGCCTATTACGACTTATCCGCTGCTCAGAGGAAAGTGTGGTTACGGCACAACAAGCTACAAACCGAGTTGTTTCGGATGTTGGATCACGAGTTTAAAGGGCTTGTGGGAACCGAGCAGTCATCGGGTTCCGGCGGTTATGCCGATGCGCTGGTCCGCTTCAGTGACAATCGGTGCTTTTTGTACGAGATCAAAGTGGCGTCGACCGCGGCCCGAGCGGTTAGAGATGCGCTCGGGCAATTGCTTGAATACGCGTATCGCCCAAAGGGGCTTGAACCGGAAAAGATGTTCATTGTCGCCGAGCCCGAACTCGATCCGGGCACTAACCAATTTATTCAGCGATTGAACACTGAGTTCGGATTGAAGCTTCAGTACATGCGAGTCACATTGCCTGATGACGGCACGTTCAGGGATTACTCACCCGGTTCAACCACTGCGTAAACAAGCGCACCTTGGATAACCCCTGCTTGTCACTCGCCACATCCAGCCAATAGCCATACGGGCCGATCACCTCCACCGGGGTGATCGGCAACAGGCTGCCATTCGCCAGTTCGCGCTCGATCATCTGCCGGTCGATCACCGCCAGCCCACCGCCTGCCAGGGCGGTGTGGATCACCTGGTCCAGGGTGCTGAATTCCAGGCCCTGGTCCGCATCGATATCCTCACGGCCCATGGCCGCCAGCCAGTTTTCCCAGACCTTCAAGCGCTTGCCGTCGTGCAGGATGTGCAGCAGCGGAAAGCGCCGCAGGTCAGGCGGCTGGCCGTCGCTGAACAGTTCCGGGCTGGCGACGGCGATGTGGCGCTCCATCACCAACAACTCACTGCTGCAATGAGGCGCCGGTTCCAGGCCGAAGCGGATCTGGCAGTCGATTTCCGCGAGGCTCGCGTGGTTGTTCTGGTGGGTGACGCTGAGGTTGATGTCCGGGTAGCGTTCGCAAAATCGGCGCAGGTGGGCGGACAGCCAGCGGGTGGCCCAGGTCGGCGGGGCGACGATGCGCAGGCGCTGGCGCAGGTTGGGCACGCGCACGGCCTGCAAGGCGCGTTCGATATGGTCGAAGGCGTCGCTCAGGTGCGGGGAAAGGGCGAAGCCGGCTTCGGTCAGGGACAGGCCCTGGGGCGTGCGGATGAAGAGGGCGACGCCGAGGTAGTCTTCCAGTTGTTTGATCTGGCGGCTGACGGCGCCCTGGGTGACGTTGAGGCCCACCGCCGCCTGGCTGAAGCTGCGGTGGCGGGCGACTTCTTCGAAGACCCGGAGCATGTTGAGGGCGGGCAGTTGGCGCATGAAAGGGATTCCACACCTGTTGTTTTTATAGTGTTGGTACTGACGCTATCGCAGGCAAGCCAGCTCCCACATTTTGACCGCGGCGCCGATCAAATGTGGGAGCTGGCTTGCCTGCGATGAGGCCAGTTAAAGCGCTACAGAGCTTAAGTCAGAAGTAGTACCCAATGTTCATATACAACTGATTCTCCCACTGGTTACTCCCCCCAGCCCCCAGACTCTCGGTATAGCTGCTCCCACCAATATACGGATCGTTCTTGCCGATCAACCACTCTGTCGCTACCCACAATTTGCTGACGGAAAACGACGTACCCAGGATCACCCGTTGCGAGGTCTTGAACTGATCCTCGGACTTGTCAAACGCACTGTAGTTGGCATACAGCTTCACGCCGCTGATCTGGTCAAACAGGTACTTGCCGCCCACGTCATAGCTCAGGTCTGCCACATACAAATTGCCCCGGCTGGCCACGTTGAACGTGCCGTCATAACCGCCCAGCGTCACCACGCTGTCGGTGCCCGGGTTACGCGGTGACATCTGCTGCCGTGCCGCCTGCAATTGCACGCCCCACGGTCCGTTCTTGCCCAGGTAGTGGATGGCCACCGCGTTGCGCCGGCCATCGTTGTTGGTGTCTTTGTTTTCCAGGGTGGAGGTCAGGCCGGACAGCCCGACTTCCGACTTCCAGTTACCCAGGTCCATGGCCTTGGCCACCCGTACCACCACGGTGTTGCGTTCCTGGTTGTTGCTGCCGTCGCCCACGTAGCTGTCGGCTTCGGAGATTACGCTGGAATAGGTCACGCCCTTGCTCGTACCTTTGCCTTGCCACGCCGGGCGCAGGTAGTAACCGGCCTGGATGTTCCAGTCGCCGCTCTGCTGGATGTACTTGGCGCCGACCTGCTGCACATCTTCCAGGCCGATGACGTTGCCGAGGGTTTCGTAGAAGGTGCTGCCGAAGTACGGCTGCAGGCCAAACGGCACGGTGTTCAGGCCCACCTGCACCTGCTGGTCGGGGTTGAACTTGTAGCCGACCCACGCGAACTTGGCGAACTGGATATCGCCGTAGTTCTTGGTGTACTGGTACGGGTAGGAGCGCCCGTAGAACCGGTACTGCGCCTCGCCGATCCAGGTGTCGGAGTTGTACTTGGCGCTGAGGAACGCGGTGTCGAGGCCGAACTTCTGGATGCCGCGATCCGGGTCGTAGTCCCAACGGGCGCGCACGGCGCCACCGAGGTCCAGGTTGTCGGTGACTTGAATGGCCATGGCCGGTGCCGCAAGGGCGCCGAGTACAGGGACCAGAGCGATGTATTGAAGGGTTGGTCGCATGGTTTTGCTCTCGTTATTGGTTATTTTTTGGCAACAGCAGCCCCTTGCCGCAACGAACGCTGCGACGCGGGGTAAAGGGTTGACTCACTGGGCCTGGGGGCGAATCAGCCGCAGCGGCGGGCCGGCGGCGGGCAGCTCCGAGGCGCCGGGGGCGGCGGCCAGCAAGGTCTGGGTGTAGGTGTTTTGCGGCCGCAGCAGTACCTGTTCGGCGGTGCCGTACTCCACGACTTCGCCCTGGCGCATCACCGCGATGTAGTCGCTGATCTGCGCCGCCACCCGCAGGTCGTGGGTGATAAACAGGATGCTCAGGTTCAGCCGCTGCTGCAGTTCGGCCAACAGTTCCAGCACCTGTTTTTGCACCGACACATCCAGGGCCGACACGCTCTCATCGGCGATCAACACTTCCGGGCGCATCGCCAGGGCGCGGGCGATGCCGATACGCTGGCGCTGGCCGCCGGAGAACTGCCGGGGCTTGCGTTTGAGGGCGTCGCGCTTGAGGCCCACCTGTTCCAGCAGGTCACCGGCTTCGGCCCACGCATCCTTGGCCGACAAGCCGCGCAGTTGGGCTGCACGGGCGATGATGTCGCCCACCCTGTGCCGGGGATTGAGGGAACCGTAGGGGTCCTGGAAAATCATCTGGATACGCCGCCGATTGGCCGCCAGCGCCGAGCCGCGCAGGGCCAGGAAATCGGTGTCGCCAACCCACACATGGCCGCTGTCGCTGTCCACCAGGCGGATCGCGGCTTTGACCAAGGTGCTTTTGCCCGAGCCCGACTCACCGACAATCGCCAGGGTCTTGCCCCGTGGCAGTTGCAGCGAGACGTTGCGCAACGCGGCCACCGAGCTGCCGCCGACGGTGTAGGTCTTGGTCAGGTGCTCGATGCGCAGTGCCATCTCGCCGTCGGCACTCGGCGTGTGCAACTCCGGATGCAGCGCCGGCACGGCGGCGATCAGCTTGCGGGTGTAGGCGTGGGCCGGGGCATTCAGCACCTGGTCGCGCTCGCCGATTTCCACCAGCCGCCCGCCTTCCATCACCGCGATACGGTCGGCGATCTGCGCGACCACGCCGAAGTCATGGGTGATAAACAGAATGCCGTGCTGCCCGCGACCGCGCAGCTCACGCACCAGTTTCAGCACCTGAGCCTGAGTGGTCACGTCCAGGGCGGTGGTGGGTTCGTCGGCGATCAGCAAATCCGGGTTCATCGCCAGCGCCATGGCAATCACCACCCGCTGGCATTGGCCACCCGACAACTGGTGGGGAAAGCTGTTGGCGATGCGCGGCGGGTCCGGCAGCTGGGTCGATTCGAGCAACGCCAGCATGCGCTCGCGGCGTTCGGCTGCCGGCATCTGCGGTGCGTGAATGTCGAAGATCTCTTCCACTTGCTTGCCGATGCGGATCGCCGGGTTCAGCGCGGCCATGGGCTCCTGGAAAATCATCGCGATGCGGTTGCCCCGCAACTGGCGCAACCGTTCCTCATCGAGGGTGCAAATATCATCGCCGAGAAAGTCGATCACGCCTTCGGTATGCCGCAACCCCTTGGCGTAGTCGCCCATGATTGCCGCCGACAGCACCGATTTACCGGAGCCGGACTCACCGATCACGCAGAGGATTTCGCCCTTGCGCACCTCCAGGCTGATGCCTTGCACCGCATGGCTGCGGTCGGCGCCGGCGGGCAGTTCGATGGACAGGTTCTCTACCCGCAGCACTTGTGTGTGGTTCATGCTCAAGTCCTTGCGCCTTTCTGGGCGTGTTCATCCAGGCCGTCCGCCAACAGGCTCAGGCCCAGCATCAGGGTGGAGATGGCGATGCACGGAAAGATCACCAGGTGCGGGAAGGCGATAGCCATGGCGCGGCCATCGTTGATCATGCCGCCCCAGTCGGGTGTCGGTGGCGGCAGGCCGAGGCCGAGGAAGCCCAGGGCGCCGATCATGATCGCGGTGTAGCCGATGCGCAGGCAGAAATCGACGATCAGCGGCCCGCCGCAGTTGGGCAGGATTTCCACCAGCATGATCCGCAGCGAACCTTCGCCCTGGGTGATGGCGCTGAGCACGTAGTCCCGGGAACGAATGTCGATGGTCAGGGCGCGCATGATCCGGAAGATCGCCGGCGCGCTGGTGAAGGTCACCGCAATCAGGATATTCAGGGCCGAAGCACCGAGGGCGATGATGATCACGATGTACAACACCAGCACCGGGAAAGACAGCACCGTGTCCGCCACATACGACAGCAGGCTGTCGACCCAGCCGTTGAAGTAACCGGCGCACAGGCCCATGGCGATGCCGACGGCAAAGGCGGTGAGGGTGGCAAGGATCGACCAGAACAACACGGTGCGGGTGCCCCAGATCAGCCGCGAAAGAATGTCGCGGCCAATCATGTCGGTGCCCAGCAGAAAGCTCTGGCCGTTGTCGCCGGCGGTCATTGGGGTGAGCAAGGGCGTGAAGCTTTCCAGCGGGTCATGGGGCGCGATCCACGGGGCGAACAGCGCGATCAGCACCCAGCCGCCCACCAGCAGCAAACCCAGCAAGGCCAACGGATGTTTGAAGGAATGCAGCAGGTTCATTGGGCACCTCCGCCGAGACTGCGCAGGGTGATGCGCGGGTTGAGCCAGGTGTAGGCCAGGTCCGAGAAGATCTTGGTGATGCCCACCACCACCGCACTGACCATCGCGCAGGCTTCGATCAGGTACACATCATGGTTCAACGAGGCGGTGTACAGCAGCGAGCCGAAGCCCTTATAGGCGAAGAACACCTCCACCACGATCACGTTGGACAGCAACCACGGGATGTACAGCATGATCACTGTGACCGGCGCGATCAGTACATTGCGCAGGGCGTGACGCAGCACGATGCGTGAGGTCGACGCACCCTTGAGCCGCGCGGTGCGGATATAGGGCGCCTGCATCACTTCCACCATCGAGGCCCGGGTAATCCGCGCCAGATAGCCGATGCCGAACAGGCACAGCACCATCAGTGGCAGCACCAATTGCACGGCGCTGAAGCCGTCGCTCATGCTGCTCACGCCGGGCAGCCAGTTGAGCCAGAACACAAAGATCGCCGAGACGAAGACCGCGCTGGCAAAGTCGGGAATCGAGGTGGTGACGATCGACAGGAACGATACCAGGCGGTCCAGCGCCGAGCCCTGGCGAATTCCGGCGAGCACGCCCAGGGTCAACGCCACCGGCACCATCACCAGCAAGGCCAGGCCGGCCAGGGTCAGGGTTTGCGCGAGGTTCGGCAGCAGCAGCTTGATCACCGATTCGCGAAAGTACACCGAGGTGCCCCAGTCACCGCTGACAAAGTCCTTGAGCCAAACCAGGTAGCGCCACACAAAGGGTTGGTTGTAGCCATGTTCCACCAGCCACGCCGCACGCTGGTCGGCGGCGGAGTAGGGGCCGAGGACGTTGATGGCCACGTCTTCGATATTCAGTTCCAGGGCCAGGAACACGATCAGTGACACCGACAGCAGGGTCGCCACCAGCGCCAATAACTTGCGCATAAGAAAATGAGCCATGGGTGCATGCTCCGACTGTTCAAGGGATGCCTGCCCGCGTACGGGCAGGGAGGAGGGCGCGGCTAACTCAAGCGCTCATCCACACACTGTCCATGGGGTAGAAGTCGGACGGGTGCACCTGGAAGCCCTGGACCTTTTTGCTCACGGCGGTGAACTTGTCGCCCCAGAACGGCTGCACGATCACGCACGCGTCCTGCAGGATGCGCTCGACGTTTTCCATCGCCAGCGCACGCTGTTTCGGGTCGATAATGCCCATGGCCTTGTCCAGCGCGGCATCGAACGCCGGGTCGCTGTAATGGCTTTCGTTCCAGGCACCACCGCCACGGTAGGCCAGCTCCAGGGACATCACTCCCAGCGGGCGATGGGCCCAGTAGGTGAGGCTGAAGGCGGCCTTGTCCCAGATCGGCCAGTACTGCGCGGCGGGGATCACTTTGAGGTTGATGCGGATCCCGGCTTCCAGGCAGTTCTGTTGCAGGATCTGCGCGCAGTCCTGCTCATACCGGCCCTGGGTATTGCCGACGATCAGGTCGATGTCGATGCCGTTCGGGAAACCAGCCTCGGCCAGCAGCTTCTTCGCCGCCGCCACGTCGCGGTTGCGCTTGGGCAGCGGGAAATATTCGGGGTGGGAGGGCGCCACATGGTGGTCTTCGCCAAGGGTGCCCATGCCGCGATAGGCGATCTTCAGCATCTGCGCGTTGTCGGCGCACAGCACCACCGCCTTGCGGATGCGCAGGTCGGTGAACGGCTTCTGGTCGCAGGCCATGCGCATCACCACGGTTTGCGCGGATTTGCAGGTGAGCAACTGCGCGCCGGGCAAACGCTTGGCCAGGTCCAGTTCGGCCACGGTCACGCGGTACAGCACGTCCACTTGCCCGGCTTGCAGGGCGGCGAGGTGGGTGGACACATCGGTGCCCATGTCCACGTAGCGCAGCTCGTCGAGATTCGCCGGCTTGCCCCAGTAGTCGGCGCGCTTGGCGAAGGTCGCCTGCTTGTTCACGGCGAATGACGTCAGCTTGAACGGCCCGGTGCCCAGCGGGTTTTTCGCCCAGTCGTCACCGGCCTTGAAGCTGCGGTGCACGATGGCGCAGGTGAAGGCGTTGAGCATTTCCGGGATCGCCAGGATCGGGCGCTTGAGCACCAGGCGGAACTGGAACTCACTGACTTTCTCGAAGGCCTTGATGTCCTGGAACGCGGTGCGGTTCACCGACTTGGAGTCGGCCGCAATCCAGCGTTCGATGTTGTGCTGCACGTCGTCGACGTTGAAGGTGTCGCCGTTGCTCCACTTCACGTTCTGGCGCAGGTTGAAGGTCCAGGTGGCGAGGTCTTCCGACGGGCTCCAGCTCTCGGCGAGGTACGGGTGGGTGATGTTGTCGGCGTCGACCCAGGTCAGGTATTCCACCGAGTTGCGCAGCAGGTTCGAGGCTTCGATCCAAGTGATCAGCATCGGGTCCTGGATTTCCTGGATGGCGCAGGCAAACCGCAGGCTGCCGCCCTGGCGCGGCTCGGCGGCCTGGGCGTTGTTACCCAGCAGTGCGGAGCCGAGGAAAGTGCTGGCGCTGGCGACGGTAATGCCCAGCAGCGCGGCCGTGCGCAAGAATTGGCGGCGATTGATTTCGCCGCTTTGGACTTGGGCACACAGATCATTTACGGCTGGATGCGGCGCGGCGCCGTCCAGGGTAGTCAACTCTTTCATAAGCCTCTCCGGTACTTGCGAATATGCGTTTTTGTTGAACCGCAAGGGTCAGTGGCAAGCGCCGCTAAGGCGCAGCCGGGACCTCTGTGAAGCCGGCAGAAGAACAAGGCGCAACGAAGTCGGGAGGGTGGCAATGGGATAGGACATAGGGCAGCTCTCATGTTGTTTTTATTAGAGATGCCCGCAGTTTTGTCATTTGCGCAAAGATCGACAAACGACAAATTCTGCGTTGGAACGTTCTATAAATGCATGTTACATGTCCTTCCCATGGCGACCTCTGGTGCGGGACGCGTCTAGCGCGACAACAAGCGCGGGTCGAACGGGTAATCGGAGAGCAGCTCGATGCCGTGTTCGTGGATGTAGATCTGTTCTTCCAGCTTCACCCCTTCGCCGCCGTCGTCGTGGCCGATGTAGCTTTCCACGCAGATGGTCATGCCGGCTTCGAACACGCCGTCGTAGCCCAGGGCATCAATGTCTTCGCGGTGCACCACGTAGGGGTATTCACCGGTCATGCCAACCCCGTGCACCAGGGCGAAGTAACGGTTGTTTTTGTAATGCTCGGGAATCTTCCAGGCCAGTTCCGCGTACTCCTTGAAACTGCGCCCGGCCTTGAGCATTTCCATGTTGGTTTGCACCTGCTCGTAGGCCAGCTTGTACAGCTCCTGCTGCTTGGCGGTGGCGGCCTGTTCGCCGCAGAGAAAGGTCCGCGAGAAGTCCGCGTAGTAGCCGAAACGCCCGACCACGTCGGTGTCCAGCGCCACCAGGTCGCCGGCTTCGATGGGTCGGGTGCTGCATTCCTGGAACCACGGGTTGGTGCGTGGGCCGGAGGACAACAGGCGGGTCTCGACGTAGTCCCCGTCGGTGGCGATCACATGCTGGTGCAGGTGGGACCACAGCTCGTTCTCGCTGATGCCGGGGGTGAGTTTGCTTTCCATCAGGCGCACGCCGGCTTCGGTGGCACGCAGGCTGGCGCGGATCATCTTGAGTTCGTTGGGCACCTTGATGCAGCGCGCGCGTTCCAGGGGTTCCTGGGCATCGAATATCTGATAGCCGAGTTTTTGCAATTCGAAGGCCGCGGCCGAGGTGGCGCTTTCAATGGCGATGCGTTTGCCACCGCCGCATTGGCGCACCAGCTCATCGATTTCGGCGGCCCATTCGGCGGTGACGTTGCCCAGGAAACTTTCGCAGAAGTAATACGAGATGGCCTTGGCCGGGCGCACTTCGTCGACGGTGTTGAGGGTTTCGGCCAGGTGCAGGCAGCCGCCGAACTCAAACACCACCACCGGGCCTTCTGCCGGGATAAACGCATAGCGGGCGGGGTTGCGCGCCGAGTACACCTGCATGTTGCGCGAGCCGGTGGCGTAGCGCATGTGGGTGGGGTCGAACAGCACGCAGGCGGCGTAGTCGCGTTTTTTCAGTTCGTTGCGTACCCGTTGCAGGCGGTCCAGTTGGATCTGCTGGATCTCGTCATAGGTAGGTTCGCAATCGGCGGGGTTGCGGTTGGGGCCGGACAGACTCATGGGGTGTTCCTCGCAGGGCAAATACGGTTTTTAGTTTTTTGAGGGGGTGAATCAGTCGAGCAACTGGTCGCTGCGGACCAGGTTGCGTTCGGCTTGCAGATGGGCTTCGGACAGGCGTCCGTAAAGCTGCTTGGTGCGCTGGGCACGGCCGATGATTCCGGGCTTTTCGGAGTAGGCGAAGATCGCCGTGTTGCGCTCGGTGGCGCCTTCGACGCGGGTCACGCGGTGCACCGAGAAACGCCCTTTGAAGATCTGCAGGTCGCCGGGGTTGAGTTCCAGTTCCTGCACCCGCGAACGGTCTTCGCCACGTACTACTTTGCCCACGGCGCCGAGGTTTTCCTGGGTGCGCGAGCGAATCATCGGCGCGTACTCGAACAGGCCGCCGGCCTCGGGCTTCTGGGTCATCATGCTGACGATGAATTCGTTGGTATCGAAGTGCCAGGGCTGCTCGGTACCGTCGGGCATCACGTTGATCACCAGCCCGGCGAACGGGTCGGCGTACTCGAAGATTTCCGGTTCGTTGAGGCACGCACCGATAAAGCGTTTCATCATCGGCGACACGTACAGCCGGTGAATGATGGCGTCCGGGGCAATCATGTCGCGGGTCACAAAGCCGCTGGTGCGCTCCATGAACGTGCGGCGCGGATCATCCTGGGGCAGGGAGGTGTCGTCTTCGGTGAAGTAGGCGTTGACCTTGCGCACTGAATAAAACGTCTTGCCCGACAGCGCCAAACCTTCCAGACGTGCCTGTTCCAGTGCCTCGGGGCGCAGGAAGTTCTTCAGCAGGCAGCAACCGTCTTCGGCCAGTTCGGCCCGCGCGTGATCGATCAGGGCCTGTAATTGAACATGGCCCGAATCATGTATGGGGTACAGCTCGGTATTAATAATGTCGCTGATATCGCCCACTTCAGCGTCAGCAAGTTGAAGGCTCATGCAAGACTCCCGGAACTATCAGTTGGTGTTTTCTGGCTGAACCGATAGTTGCTGAACGAGGTGCAAAGTGGAAATTACAAGTTGTGATCGAATCCATCGGGGAGGGCGATAGTTATGTCGGGCGAACTGGATGGCACGCTGCTTAAAGTGTTTGTGGCAATTATTGAATGCCAGGGTTTCTCGGCCGCCGCCGAGCGCCTGCACAAAACCCAATCCACGGTCAGCCAGAGCCTGCAACGCCTGGAAGACATCGTCGGCACGCCGCTGATCCGCCGCACCAGCCGCTCGGTGGGCCTGACCCCCAGTGGCGAAACCTTTTTGATCTACGCCCGGCAGATCCTCAAGCTGCACAGCGAGGCCGTCAGCGCCGCGCAATTGCCCAACGAGCAGGTATGCATCCACCTCGGCATGCCCGAGGACTACGCCGAATATTGCCTGGGCGGGATGCTCAAGGACTTTCAGGCGCAATTCGCCCAGGTACGCCCGGACGTGTGCTGCGAGATGTCCACGGCCTTGGTGGGGCGTTTGCAACGGGGTGAACTGGACCTGGTGCTGGGGGTGGAACACGCCGGTTTGCAGGCGGGGGAATACCTGTGCGACGAGCCGCTGGTGTGGGTGGCGGCGCCCAGCTGGAGCTGTGTGGGGCGTCAGTCGGTGCCGTTGGCGGTGTACGCCGAGGGCTGTGCGTTTCGTGCGAATGCGGTGCAGGCGCTGGCCCAGTCCGGCCGCTCGTGGCAGGTGGTGTACACCAGCCAGAGCCCTCGGGGCATTGCGATCGCGATTGAGCAGGGGCTGTCGGTGGGCGTGATGGCGCGGCGCCTGGTGCCGCCTGACTGGCAGATTCTGGACGAGCGCCAGGGATTCCCGCCGATCGCCCCGGCGCGCCTGATGTTCTGGCGCTCAGCCGGTTGCCAGGTGCCGGAGGTGGATGCACTGGTGGAGATACTGCGCCGGCAATTGGGCCACTCAGGGCACCTGGGCAGCCAGCGCCTCGGCGGTTTGTCGATGGGCCATGCGCTTCAGCAATAACAGGCTGGCCAGCACCCAGGCCACGATCCAGCCGTGGACCACGGCAAACTCGCCGGTTACTTGCAGCAGCCATCCGCACAGCGCATTGCCGGTGGCACTGGCCAGGCCGTAGCTGACCATGCTCAGGCTCACCACCTGCAGGCTCTGCACCGGGGTGAGTCGGGCGCCGACGTAGGCCGCCATCAAGCCCCAGCACGGGAAATAAAACAGCGCGAACAGCCCGGCCGCCAGCCAGCTCAGCACCTGGCTGGGATGCCCCAGCAAACCGAGCATGCTCAGACCAAACACGCCGATACTCAGGGCCATCACCCGCAACGCGCCCCAGCGGTCTGCCAGTGTGCCCAGCAGCAAGCCGCCGACGACACCGCCAATGCCGATCAGCGTCCACATCGAACCGGTGACGGAGGCGCTGGCCTGTAGCTGCTCGCTGACGAACGCCGACAGGAAATTCAGAAAGGGCCCGCTGATCGCCCCGATAAACGCGCTGAGCAACACAATCTGCGTCGCCACCGGTTGCGCCACACACAATTTCAGCCATTGGCGCAGCACCTGACTCAGCTTGGGTGCCTTGGTATCGCGCGGTGCTGGCTCCTTGAGCGGGGCCAGTGCCCACAGGGTCAGCAGCGTCACCAGCAACGTCAATCCGGCGCAGATCAACCAGAACTGCCGCAGGGACAATCCTTGCAACAGTGCGATCAACAGCCCGTTCAAGCACAGCGCAAACGCCGACCCTGACGACGCCAGCCCCAGTACACGGCTGCGGTGCGTGGCCGGGATAACGTCCTGGGCCAGGGCCGAAATCGCGTTCCAGTTCGACACTGCACAGGCCGACACCAGCGCCAGGCACAGGGCGAAGGGCAGCACCCACGGCGTGGCAACGGCCAGGGCCAGCAGGGCGGGACTGAGGACGATGGTCAGGCGCACCATATTGCGCGGGCTGATCCACGCCGCCGCCAGGCCGCTGGCAATCGAGGCGCCCATGTAGAACAGCTGCAACAACGCGGCAATCAGCGCGGCCTGGCTGTAACTCAGGTCAAACCCCAGGCGGATCTGCGGCAACAACGCCGAGTACAGGAACACACTGAAACCGTGGGTAGTGGCGTTGCACGCGGTAAACACAAGTGCCAGCAAGCCAATACTTCGCCGGGATGAAACGGGTGCGTTCGACATGGCGATGGCTCGATAAGTTAATCGCGAAAGAGAAGGGCGAAGTAATAAGAAGTGCATCGGCAGACTAGCGTTTATAGCGCGGCGGCGACCAATGCTTAATTGTCTTAGTGTGCATGCGTTATACGCAGGCTATTTATGCGTGAGCGACGGTCTGCGTCGATAAACGACACTTTCAGTGCGTGGAGCGATTAATCGTCTGTCGGCGCGGGGCGCTACCGCTGACCCAATACAAAAAGGTATGTTGTGCAGGTTATTTCCCCTGTGCTCCCGAGTGTCGTCCATGAAACGCAAAATGCCCGGTCTCAACGCCCTTAAAGCTTTCGAAGTCGCCGGCAGTACCGGCAGTTTTACCCGGGCTGCCGAGCTGTTGAACGTGACGCAGAGTGCGGTCAGCCGCCAGGTGCGCCAGCTGGAAGAACAGTTGGGCGAGGCCCTGCTGGAGCGTCGGCATCATCACCTGGAATTGACCAGCGCCGGGCGGGTGTTGCTGCGGGCGTTGCATCAGTCGTTCGACAAGATCGAGCTGACGGTGCGCAGTATTCAGCAGAAGTCCCATGCCAATCGGCTGCATATCAACGCGCCGCCGACGTTTACCAATCGCTGGTTGATGCCGCGTTTGGGGCGGTTGCGTGAGCAGCATCCGGAGTTGGAGTTGAGCATCACCACGCGGTTGCAGGACAGCCTGGCGGAGACCAGCACGCTGGATTGTGCGATTCGGTTTGGGGATGGGGAGTGGGATGGGTTGGACAGTTCGTTGTTGATTCAGGAGCGGCATATCGCGGTGTGTGCACCGTCGTTGTATGCCCGGGAGTGGAGTGACGGGATTGACCTGAATCGCATGACGTTGCTGCATGTGTTGGCGCGGGAGGATCAGCGGTATCTGACGTGGAAGCATTGGCTGGATGCGGCGCGAATCAGTGGGGTTGATATCGAGGGTGGGTATGAGTTTGACCTGCTGGATCTGGCGATTCGGGCGGCGATCGATGGGTTGGGGATTACCATTGCGGACTGGCATATGGTGGCTTCGGAGTTGGCCAGTGGGCAGTTGACGCAGGTGTTGAATGTGCATGTGGAGGGGCACCAGTCGTATTGGTTGGTGACCCGGCCGGAGCAGACTGACTCGCCGCAGTTGCAGGTGTTTGGGCAGTGGTTGCAGGAGGAGATCTGGTTGGCTCAGCGGCAGTTGGAGCCTTCTTTGGCGGCTGTTTGATTGTGTACATATCCGTTATTTAGGTAACGGCCGCCTATGGTTCCGCTCTTACAGCGGGTCACTTTGGAAAAGCCCCAAAGTAACCAAAGGGCTCTGCCCCGCCTGTCGGCGCCTCGCCTAGGCTCGGCGTTCCCTCACTCCGGCGCTGCTCCGCGGGCCGCCGCGATGGGCCATCCCTGGCCCAGCGCGGCTAAACCGGCGTCCTGCCGGTTTACCCGCTCCGCACCACCTGCGTTCGGCCTCGGGCTTATTGGGGCAGTCAGAGCCAGATCAAGATCAAAAGCAAGAGCACAGCGGCCTACAGGCCGGCTTGAGTGGTAGAAGCCAGATCAAAAGCCAAAGCAGAGCCGCTTTTCTGTAGGAGCCGGCTTGCCGGCGAAAAACCTGAGAACGCCGCGTTGAATCAGGATGCCCACGTCATCGTTAACGACCATCGCCGGCAAGCCAGCTCCTACAGGGGATCGTGCCCGCTTTAGATTTTGATTTTGCTTCTACCACTCAAGCCGGCCTGTAGGCCGCTGTGCTGTTGATCTGCTTTTGATCTTGATCTTGGGCGCCCCGTTAAACCACGCTGGCCGAACGCAGGTAGTACGGAGCGGGTAAACCGGCAGGACGCCGGTTTAGCCGCGACGGGGCAGGGACGCCCCGTCGCGGCGGCCCGCGGAGTAATGCCTGCGTTCGGGCACACCGAGCCTAGGCGAGGTGCCGAGTGGTGGGGCAAGAGCCTTTTGGTTACTTTTGGGCTCCTTTCAAAAGTGACCCGCTGTAAGAGCGGAACCCATATCAGCCATCACCCAAATAACGGATATTCACTCACTCAATCAATCAACCCAGCCCCAACCGCTCATGCCACTCGGCAATCGACTCCTTCGGATACTCATCAAACCGCAAATCCCCCGGCCGAACACTCACCTCAACCCAGGGCGCCTTCGACCCCAGCATCAAATGCGTATGCTCCGGCGGCACCGGCAACGGCGTATCAATCGCCGAAGCAAACGGATGAATCAACTCCGGCCACTCCGGACTGAACAACCACAACCCCGACCCACACTGCGAACAAAAATGCCGCTCGGCCGTGCTCGCATGCGCCCGGCTATCCCCCGGTCCCTTCATCCGCGCGTGATAAACCGAAATCAACTTGCGCCCCCGCACCTTCAGGCTTTTAGCGTCGCCCCCAAGGTTGATCGCATACCCGCCACCCCCCTGGGTCTTGCGACAAATCGAGCAGTAACACCGCTGATAGGGATACGGATGCGCACTCTCAAGACTGAACGTAACCGCGCCGCAATGGCAGGAACCTTCAAGCTGCATGACCTGATCTCCTTCGCAAAAGATGAACGTTAGCTTAGGCGCCCGGCAGCCGAGGCGGTTCCATCTCCGGCATCAAGGTCGCGATCAACGCTCGAATGGTCCCCGGCAACGCCTCCAGCTCCCGCACCAGGATGCTGCGCTCGCGCACGGCCCAGACCTCATCCAGCCTGACCGTCACCAACTGCATGGTCCGACTGTGCCGCACCGCCGCCGACTCGGGAATGATGCCGATCCCGACGCCAGCCTCGACCATCCGGCAGATCGCCTCGAAGCTCGACATCTGGATGCGCAACGACAAGTGTTTGCCCAGCCGTTCCACGTGCTCCCGCAGGAAACTCAGCAACGTGCTGCCGTCATGCAGGCCGATATGCTGATAGGCCAGGGTTTGCTCCAGCGTCACCGAAGGCAGGCCCGCCAGGGGATGCCCCACCGGCACCGTGAGCACCAGGTGGTCGGTGCTGAAATGCAACACCTGCAAGCCCGACGCCTCCACCGGGCCGGCGATGATGCCCATGTCGCTGGTGCCGTCGAGTACGCCGCGCACGATGTCACGGGACAACCGCTCCTGCAGGTCCACGGTCACGCCGGGGCGCTGGGACAGGAAGCCTGCCAGCACTTCCGGGAGAAACTCGGTCACCGCCGTGGTGTTCGCGAAGATGCGGATGTGCCCGGCCGAATCGATGCCGTATTGGGTGAACTCGCTTTTCAGGTAATCCACCTGGCGCATGATCAACCGCGCGTGGTGCAGCAGGCGTTCGCCCGCCGGGGTGATTTCCACGCCACGGCTGTCGCGGTACAGCAGTCGGGTGTCGAGTTGGCCTTCCAGGGCCTTGATCCGCGCGCTGGCGGCGGCGGGCGAGAGGAACGCGCGCTTGGCACCCTGGGTCAGGCTGGGGGATTCGGCGATATGGATAAACAGGCGTAAGTCCGCCAGATCAAAGTGCATGGAAGGCTCCGGTTGCGGTCAGCGGCGTTCAGCATAGCCGAACGCTGCTTTATTGAAATGCAAATTCTCAGAACGGCTACGGCCCAGCATGATCCGGTTCAGATTCCCTGCCCGAGGACATGCACCTGATGAGCGCCACAGACTGGATCGGCCGTAGCGAAACAGCCCACGACCACTTGAGCCACAACCTGCTCAAACGCATCGCCGCCACCTTTGGCGAAGCAGTACCGGCGGACGGCGAAGCGGTGCCGCCCCTGTGGCAATGGTGCTTTTTCCAGGACCCGCTGCCCGAGTCCGCCCTGGGCGGCGATGGCCATCCAGCCCGTGGCGGCTTCCTGCCGCCGGCCGATAACCGCAATCGCATGTGGGCCGGTGGGCGTATCGAGTTCTTCCATGCGTTGCGGGCCGGTGAGTCCGCCACCCGGGTGTCGACCATCACCCAGGTGGAAGAAAAACCGGCCGCACCGGTTCGTTGCTGTTCGTCACCGTGCGCCACGACTATTCCCAGGACGGTCGCCTGGCCCTGCGCGAAGAACAGGACATCGTCTACCGCGAACCCACGCCGCCCAAGCAGGGCAGTGGTGATGTGCTGCCTGAAGGCGCCTGGCGCGAAGCGGTCGACCCGACGCCCACCCTGTTGTTTCGCTACAGCGCCGTGACCTTCAACGGCCACCGCATCCATTACGACTACCCCTACGTCACCGGCACCGAAGGTTACTCGGGGCTGGTGGTGCACGGGCCGCTGATCGCCACCCTGAGTCTGCGCGCCTTTTGCCGCGCAAATCCCGAGGCCACGTTGCGCCGTTTTTCGTATCGCGGTGTGCGCCCATTGATTGCCCCGCAACCCTTTGAAGTCGGCGGGCGCATCACCGGGCCTGGTGTGGCTGAACTCTGGGCGGGCAACGCTGACGGCCTGGCCCAGCGCGCCGAACTGCATTTCGAATAAACCTCCAAGAACAACAGGCGGAGAGCCGTTAATGAACCCGAATGACAACGAAGAACTGAATGCCATCCGCGAAGGCGTGCGCGCCCTGTGCGCCGAATTCGACGCTGCTTACTGGCGCAAGGTCGACGAAGAAAAAGGCTTCCCCGAAGCCTTCGTCAAGGCCCTGACCGACGCCGGATGGCTGTCGGCAATGATCCCGGAAGCCTACGGCGGCTCCGGCCTCGGGCTGGCGGAAGCCTCGGTGATTCTGGAAGAAGTGAACCGCTGCGGCGGCAACTCCGGCACCGTCCACGGCCAGATGTACAACATGTTCACTTTGCTGCGCCACGGCAGCGAAGCGCAGAAAAGCTTCTACCTGCCCAAGCTCGCCAACGGCGAACTGCGCCTGCAATCGATGGCCGTGACCGAGCCCACCACCGGCACCGACACCACCAAGATCAAGACCACCGCGGTCAAGCGTGGCGACAAGTACGTGATCAACGGCCAGAAGGTGTGGATCTCGCGGGTGCAGCATTCCGACCTGATGATCCTGCTGGCCCGCACCACGCCGCTGGCCGAGGTGAAGAAAAAATCCGAAGGCATGTCGATCTTCCTGGTCGACCTGCGGGAAGCCATCGGCAACGGCCTGACCGTGCAGCCCATCGCCAATATGGTCAATCACGAGACCAATGAGCTGTTCTTCGACAACCTGGAGTTGCCCCTCGACAGCCTGATTGGCGAGGAGGGCAAGGGCTTCCGCTACATCCTCGACGGGCTGAATGCCGAACGTACCCTGATCGCCGCCGAGTGCATTGGTGACGGTCGCTGGTTTATCGAGAAAGCCAGCGCCTATGCCCGCGACCGCGTGGTGTTCGGCCGGCCCATCGGGCAGAACCAGGGCGTGCAGTTCCCGATTGCCGAAGCGCATATCGAGATCGAAGCCGCCGACCTGATGCGCTGGCGTGCCTGTGAGGAATACGACAGCGGCGCCAATGCCGGGGCCAGTGCGAACATGGCCAAGTACCTGGCGGCCAAGGCGTCCTGGGAGGCCGCCAACGCCTGCCTGCAAACCCACGGCGGCTTCGGGTTTGCCTGCGAATACGACGTGGAGCGCAAGTTCCGCGAGACCCGCCTGTACCAGGTCGCGCCGATCTCCACCAACCTGATCCTGTCCTACGTGGCCGAGCATTTGCTCGAACTGCCACGCAGCTTCTGAGGCGCCGACCATGAGCCATACCCAAGCGCTGTGCCGGTTCCTCGCCGAGTTGACGTACGAACAATTGCCGGACGAGGTGCTCGCCCGCACCGAAGACCTGTTCCTCGACTGGCTCGCCTCGGCGCTGGCCAGCAAGGGCGCCCATCCGATCCCGTTGTTCGAGCGTTATGCGCGCACGATGGGCCCGGCCAATGGCCCGGCGCAGGTGATCGTCAACGGCGGCAGCAGCAGCGCCTATTTCGCTGCGCTGGTGAACGGCGCGTCGTCGCACCTGGTGGAGCAGGATGACCTGCACAACAGCTCGGTGTTGCACCCGGCGACGGTGGTGTTTCCGGCGGCATTCGCGGCAGCGCAAGACCTCGGCAAGTCCGGTCGCGAACTGCTGCTGGCGTCGGTGGCCGGTTACGAAGCCGGGATTCGCATCGGCGAATTCATGGGCCGTTCCCACTACCGGATCTTCCATACCACGGCCACCGTCGGCACCCTCGCGGCGGCTGTCGCGGTGGGCAAGCTGCTGGATTTCAACCAAGAGCAATTCATCAACCTGCTGGGCAGTGCCGGCACTCAGGCGGCCGGTTTGTGGGAGTTCCTGCGGGATGCCGCCGACTCCAAGCAATTGCACACCGCCAAGGCGGCGGCCGATGGTTTGCTGGCCGCCTATTTGACGGCGGACGGGCTGACCGGTGCGCGCAATATTCTGGAAGGCGACCAGGGCATGGCCGCCGGCATGTCCACCGACGCGGACCCGAGCAAACTGTCGGATCGCCTCGGCAGCCGCTGGGCGCTGCTGGAAACCTCGTTCAAGTTCCACGCCTCGTGCCGCCACACCCATCCGGCCGCCGATGCGTTGCTGGACCTGATGCAGCGTGAAGGCCTCAGCCATCACCACATCACCCACGTGGAAACCCGGGTTCACCAGGGCGCCATCGACGTGCTGGGCCGGGTGACGCTGCCGCAGACCGTGCACCAGGCCAAGTTCTCCATGGGCACCGTGCTGGGTCTGATTGCCGTGCATGGCAAGGCCGGGCTGACTGAGTTTCACGAGTTGCCGCTTAACGACGGGGCTGTGTCGGCGTTTCGCGACAAGGTCAGCATGACCCTCGACGCCGAGGTCGACGGTGCCTATCCCCAGCGCTGGCTGGGCCGGGTGATCGTGACCACGGCCGATGGCCGTACCTTGCACGGCGCCATCGACGAACCCAAGGGCGACCCCGGCAACACCCTGAACCGTGCAGAACTGGCCGATAAATTCCAGCGCCTGACCCAATTCAGCGGCGCCCGCACGCCCGCGCAAACCGGCGGGCTGATCGAAAAAGTCTGGGACCTGCGCAACGCCGTGTCCCTCGCTCACTGGCTTTAAGGAATCGTCATGACTGCTAATCAACGACCGCTGGACGGCATCACCGTCGTCAGCCTGGAACACGCGATTGCCGCGCCGTTCTGTACCCGCCAGTTGGCCGACCTTGGGGCCCGTGTGATCAAGATCGAACGCCCGGGCGCCGGTGACTTTGCCCGTGGCTACGACGAGCGCGTGCGCGGGCTGGCCTCGCATTTCGTGTGGACCAACCGCTCCAAGGAAAGCCTGACCCTGGACCTCAAGCACGATGAGGCCGGGGACATCCTGGAAACTCTGCTGGCCGACGCCGACGTGCTGGTGCAGAACCTCGCACCGGGTGCTGCGGCACGCATGGGGCTGTCATTCGAGGCGCTGCATGAACGCTTCCCACGGCTGATCGTGTGCGACATCTCCGGCTATGGGGAGGGCGGGCCGTATGAGAAGAAAAAGGCCTACGACCTGCTGATCCAGAGCGAAGGCGGCTTCCTCTCTGTGACCGGTGGCCCGGGCGAGGACCAGATGGCCAAGGCCGGCTGTTCGATCGCCGACATTTCCGCCGGGATGTATGCCTACAGCGGCATCCTCTCGGCGTTGCTGCTGCGGGGCAAGACCGGGCAGGGCAGCCGCATCGACGTCAGCATGCTGGAAAGCCTGGTGGAGTGGATGGGCTACCCGATGTACTACGCCTTCGACGGCGCACCCCAGCCACCGCGGGCGGGTGCGGCGCATTCGACGATCTACCCGTACGGACCATTTCCCACTGGCGACGGCGGCACGGTGATGCTCGGGTTGCAGAACGAACGCGAATGGGCGGCGTTCTGCGACAAGGTGCTGCTCACGCCTGGGTTGGCCACTGACGAGCGTTTCTCGGCCAACTTCAAGCGTTCGGAAAATCGCGACGTGCTGCGCCAGATCATCGTCGACAGCTTCGCGCAAATGAGCGCCGAAGGTGTGATCCAGCGTCTGGAAGACGCGCAAATCGCCAGCGCCCGGGTCAACGACATGCAAGGCGTGTGGGATCACCCGCAGCTCAAGGCCCGGGACAGCTGGCGCGAAGTCGACAGCCCGGCGGGCAAGTTGCCGTCGTTGCTGCCACCGGCGCGCAATGCCGCGTTTACCCCAAGGATGGACGCGGTGCCGGGGCTGGGACAGCACAGCCAGGGGATTCTCGACCAGTTGGGTTATTCCGCTGAAGCCATCGACAGCCTGCGTGCACGCGGCGTTATCTGATAAGGAATTGAACGATGCCAACCTCTCTTGTGCGTTCTGCGCTGTTTGTACCCGGCAGCCGACCGGAACGGTTTGCCAAGGCCCTGGCCAGTGGCGCCGATGCGGTGATTGTGGATTTTGAAGACGCGGTGGAAGAGCCGCTCAAGCGTCAGGCCCGGGACAACCTCGGGGTGTTTTTGCAGGCGACGCCGGCGGCGCGGGTGTGGGTGCGGATCAATGCGCCTGAGCATCCTGAGCATTTTGCCGATGTGGCGTTCTGTCAGGCCCATGCCGGGGTCGCGGGGGTGTTGCTGCCCAAGGTTGAAAGCGCGGCCCAGGTGGCCGTGGTGGCCGCCACGGGCAAGGCGATCTGGCCGATCATCGAGAGTGCACGTGGCTTGCTGGCGGTGGCGGAAATCGCCCACGCGCCGTCGGTGGAACGCCTATCATTCGGCGGCCTGGACCTGGCGCTGGACCTGAACCTGAGCAGCAACTCCCCGGCCGCTCAATTTGCCCTGGACCAGGCGCGCCTGGCCTTGATCGTGCATTCCCGCGCCGCCGGGCTGGTGGCGCCGCTGGACGGTGTGCACCCGGCCATCGACGACCCCGAGGGCCTGCGCCGCTCGATTCGGCATGCCTATGAAATGGGCTTTGCCGGCGCGCTGTGTATCCATCCCAAGCAGGTGGCGGTGATTCATCAGGCGTTGGCCCCCAGCGCCGAGGATCTGGCGTGGGCGAAACGGGTGGTGGAAGCCGGTGCCCATGGGGCAGGGGCCTATCAACTGGACGGGCAAATGGTCGACGCACCGGTGTTGTTGCGGGCCCAAAGATTATTGGCCGCACAACCGTAAACATGTGGGAACGGGCTTGTGTGGGAGCCGGGCTTGCCCGCGATGGGATCAATTCGGTTTGTCTGAAGCACCGAGGTGCCTGCATCGCAGGCAAGCCAGCTCCTACAGTTGATCTCGGTTGTCAGCCAGGTCGGCGTTCGTCCACGCCGAACGCAGGTATCTAAAATTCGAAATTCTCTATACGCGTGACATCAGGCACCTTGCCCTCATCACACAACAATAAGAAGGTGATTTTCCATGCTCAAGCTTTCTCGGGCGCTGCTCTGCGCCGCCACCTTGTTTGCCGCGGGCCTGGCCCAGGCGGCCGACCCCATCGTGATCAAGTTCGCCCACGTTGTCGCTGAGAACACCCCGAAAGGCCAGGGCGCGTTGCTGTTCAAGAAGCTCGCTGAAGAACGCCTGCCTGGCCGGGTAAAAGTCGAGGTGTACCCCAACTCCTCGCTGTTCGGCGACGGCAAGGAAATGGAGGCGCTGCTGCTGGGGGACGTGCAGATGCTGGCGCCGTCCCTGGCCAAGTTTGAGCAATACACCAAGCAAGTACAGATCTACGACCTGCCGTTCCTGTTCAACGACCTGGCGGCGGTCGACCGCTTCCAGGCCGCCCAGGGCAAGGCGCTGCTGACCTCGATGCAAGACAAGAACATCCTCGGCCTGGCCTATTGGCACAACGGCCTCAAGCAACTGTCATCGAACAAGGCCCTGCATGAACCCAAGGATGCCCGTGGCCTGAAGTTCCGCGTGCAGGCTTCCAGCGTGCTCGAAGAACAGTTCAAGGCGATCCGCGCCAACCCGCGCAAGATGAGCTTTGCCGAGGTGTACCAGGGCTTGCAGACCGGCACCGTCAATGGCACCGAGAACACCTGGTCGAACTATGAAAGTCAGAAGGTCAACGAAGTGCAGAAGTACTTCACCGAGTCCAACCATGGCCTGATCGACTACATGGTGATCACCAACGCCAAGTTCTGGAACGGCCTGCCGCCGGACGTGCGCACCACCCTGGACCAGATCATGGTGGAAGTCACCGTCGAGGTGAACAAACAGGCCGAAGCGCTGAACCAGTCGGCCAAGCAGAAGATCATCGACGCCAAGACCAGCGAAATCATCGAACTGACGCCTGAGCAACGCCAGCTCTGGCGCGAAGCCATGCGCCCGGTATGGCAGAAGTTCGAAGGTGAAATCGGTGCCGACCTGATCAAGGCGGCGGATGCGTCGAACCAGTAATCGATTGCTGAAAAAAAACCGACTCCTGTGGGAGCGGGCTTGCCCGCGATGGCGTCACCTCGGTGTTCCTGAAAGACCGAGTCGCGCGCATCGCAGGCAAGCCAGCTCCCACATTGATCCGGTTTCGTCAGTGACTTGTCGTGAATATCCCCGTCCAGTTTCGCGAGGTTTTGCCATGCAAACGCTAAGGCGCGTCTGGGAGCACCTGGAGGAAGGCTTTATCGCCATCCTGCTGGCCGCCATGACCCTGGTGACTTTTGTCTACGTCATGCTCAACAACATCTACACGCTGTTCTTTTCCCTTGCCGATAAATGGGCGTGGAGCAGCGGATTCTTTAACGCCCTGGGTGACCACACCATGGGCTGGGCCCAGGACATGACCTGGAGCGTGGCGCTGACCAAGGCCATGTTCGGCTGGCTGATTTTCTTCGGTATCTCCTACGGCGTACGTACCGCCGGCCACCTGGGGGTGGATGCGCTGGTCAAGCTGACGCCACGCCGGGTGCAGCGCGTGCTGGGCATGCTGGCCTGCCTGTGCTGCCTGGCCTACGCCGGGCTGTTCATGGTCGCCAGCTACAAGTGGCTGACGGCGGTGACGACCGCGCACATCGGCGCCGAAGACCTCGACAAGTTCGGCATCGATGTCAGCGACATTGTGGTGATCGTGCCGATTGGCTTTGCGCTGGTGTTCATCCGCTACCTCGAAATCTTCTACCGCATCTTCACTCACCGCCAAACCGGGCTGGGCCTGGCCGACGAAGCCGGTGAAGCCAGCAAGTTGGCCGGCAGCCATGAGGAGCGTCACTGATGGCCGTTCTGTGTCTGTTTTTGCTGCTGTTCGTGTTCATGTTCCTCGGCGTGCCCATTGCGATTTCCCTGGGTTTGTCGGGCGCGGTGTCGATCCTGATGTTCAGCCCGGACTCGGTGAGTTCGCTGGCGATCAAGCTGTTTGAAACCTCGGACGCCTACACCTTCCTGGCGATCCCGTTCTTCCTGCTGTCGGGTGCGTTCATGACCACCGGCGGAGTGGCGCAACGGCTGATCGACTTTGCCAACGCCTGCGTCGGGCACATCCGGGGCGGCCTGGCGATTGCCGCCGTGTTGGCCTGCATGCTGTTTGCCGCGCTGTCGGGGTCATCGCCTGCGACGGTGGCCGCGGTGGGCTCGATTGCCGTGGCGGGCATGGTGCGCTCGGGCTACCCGAAGGAATTCGGCGCCGGGATCATCTGCAACGCCGGTACCCTGGGCATCCTGATTCCGCCATCGATTGTGATGGTGGTGTATTCGGCGGCCACCGAAACATCGGTGGGCAAGCTGTTCATGGCCGGGGTGATTCCGGGCCTGCTGCTGGGCTTGATGCTGATGGTCGCGATCTACATCGTCGCGCGCATCAAGAAGCTGCCGGCTCAGCCTCGGGCGACCTTCCGCGAGTGGCTGACCTGTGCCCGCCGGGCATTCTGGGGCTTGCTGCTGTTGGTGATCATCCTGGGCGGCATCTACAGCGGCATGTTTACGCCGACTGAAGCGGCGGCGGTGGCGGCGGTGTATTCGGCGTTTGTCGCGCTGTTCGTCTACAAGGACATGAAGATCAAGGACTGCCCCAAAGTCCTGCTGGAGTCCGGGCGCCTGGCGATCATGCTGATGTTTATCATCGCCAACGCCATGCTCTTTGCCCACGTGCTGACCACTGAACAAATCCCCAGGAAATCACCGCGTGGGTGATCTCTGAAGGCCTGACGCCGATTGGCTTCCTGATCATGGTCAACGTGGTGCTGCTGGTGGCGGGCAGCTTTATGGAGCCGTCGGCGATCGTATTGATCCTGGCACCGATCTTCTTCCCGATCGCGATGAAACTGGGGATCGACCCGATTCACCTGGGGATCGTGATGGTGGTCAACATGGAGATTGGCCTGGTGCATCCGCCGGTGGGGTTGAACCTGTTTGTGACCTCGGCAGTGACCGGGCTGACCCTGGGGCAGACCATCCGCGCGGCATTGCCGTGGCTGATGATCCTGCTGGTGTTCCTGATCATGGTCACCTACCTGCCGTTCATCTCGCTGGCATTGCCGCACTGGCTGGGGATGTAAGCCACACCGAAAACAAAATGGGAGCCTTGGGCTCCCATTTTTTTGCTTATTTATCCATCGCACTCAAAATGGCATGGGCCGCTTTCACCCGTTCGGCGTTCGGGTAGTTCTTGTTCGCCAGGATCACCACCCCCAGGCCTTTGCTCGGCACGTACGCCACGTAGGCGCCAAAGCCACCGGTGGCGCCAGTCTTGTTTACCAGCGTGTCGGCATGGGGCGCTTGCGGTGGTGTCAACCAGCTGACCTTGTGAGGCTGGAAGGCCATTTGCGCCGAGTTGCCTGCAGTCAGGGCGTCCAGCGTGATCGGGTAGGGGTACATCTCCCAGCCGAGGCCCTGGGTCATGCCATCAACCGTGTAATAGCCGGTGTGGGTCGCGGCAATTGCCTGTTGCAGCGGCTTTTCCAGCTTCGCCGGGTGCATGTTCACTTCAACGTACTGAATCAGGTCCGAGGTGCTGGTCTTGATGCCGTAGGCCTCGGCGTCCAGGGCGCCAGGACCGACACGCACCGGTTTGCCGGCCTTGTCGTAACCCTGGGCGTACAGGTTCATCTGCGCCTTGGGCACGGTGATGAAGGTGTGCTTGAGGCCGAGTTTCGGCAGCAGGGTGTGCTCCATCAGCCGGTCAAACGGCTGGCCCAGGCTTTGGGCGGCGAGGTGGCCGAACAGGCCGATGCTCGGGTTGGAATACAGGCGTTGGGTGCCGGGGGCGAAATCCGGCTTCCAGTGCTGGTAGTAGCTGATCATCTTGCTGGCGTTATCGGACTCATCCGGGAATTGCAGCGGCAAGCCACCGGCGGTGTAGGTGCCGAGATTGAGCAGGCTGATGTGGTCAAACGTGTCGCCCCGCAGCGTCGGCAGGTACTGGCTGGCCGGGTCCGAGAGTTTCAGCTTGCCGTTGGCCAGCGCGTAGCCGGCGAGGGTGGCGGTGAAGGTCTTGCTCACCGAGCCGATTTCAAACAGGGTGTTTTCGGTGACCGGTTGTTTGCCGTCCTTGTTGGCGACGCCGTAGTTAAAGTATTGCGCCTTGCCGTCCTGAATCACCGCGACCGACAGGCCGGCAATATCCTGCTGCTGCATCAGGGGTTCGATGGTGCTGTCCACGACCTGGCGCAGGTCTGTGGCCGCCATGCAGTTGCCCGCGCCGAGCAATAAGGCGAGTATGCTGACTCTTGCTGCTGTTGAAGAACGTTCGTGCATGATGATCCGGCTTCCATAAAGTGATGTGTTGATGACCAATACCTGCGCGGGCGCCGCAAATTTAGGCAGATTGTACGACTTCGACAAACGATGATATCTCGCAGCAGCCATTAGAAAATTTAAGGTCAAGCCATGCTCCGCTCCCATTTGCCCCTCAACGCGCTGCGGGCCTTCGAAGCCTCCGCGCGGCATTTGAGTTTTACCCGGGCGGCCATCGAGTTGTGCGTCACCCAGGCGGCGGTCAGTCACCAGGTGAAAAGCCTGGAGGCCCAGCTCAATGTCACGTTGTTCAAACGCTTGCCTCGCGGCCTGATGCTCACCAGCGAAGGCGAAAGCTTGCTGCCGGTGCTGCGGGAATCCTTTGACCGGATCGCTCAAACCTTAGGCCAGTTTGAAGCCGGGCATTACCGCGAAGTGTTGACGGTGGGCGCGGTGGGCACCTTTGCCGTGGGTTGGTTGTTGCCCAGGCTTGCGGATTTCCAGGCGCGCTACCCGTTTATCGACTTGCGGCTGTCCACCAACAACAACCGCGTTGACGTGGCTGCTGAAGGCCTGGATTACGCGATCCGCTTTGGCGCGGGTGCGTGGCACGGCACCGAGGCGTGCCAGTTGCTGGAAGCGCCGCTGACGGTGCTGTGCGTGCCACAGATTGCCCGTCAATTGCAGGCCCCGGCAGACCTGTTGAAACACACATTGCTGCGTTCTTACCGCGCTGATGAATGGACCCAGTGGTTCCAGGCCGCCGGGCTGCCGGCTGACACGCTGGTGCCGCGCAGCATTGTGTTTGACTCGTCCCTGGCAATGATGGAAGCCGCGCTGCAAGGTGCAGGTGTGGCGTTGGCCCCGGCGATGATGTTCAGCCGGCAACTGGCGACGGATGTGATTCGCCAGCCGTTCGAGGTGGGCATCACCACCGGCAGCTATTGGCTGACCCGGTTGCAGTCGCGGGCCGAGACACCGGCGATGGCGGCATTCAAGGCTTGGTTGCGCGAAGTGGCAGCACCGGTGTAAATGATCGTTCTCATAAGGAGCCCTGATGCAAACTTCCGGCGTGGACATCCGTCAACTCAAGGCCTTCGTGGTAGTCGCCGAGGAGCTCAGCTTTGTGCGCGCGGCAACTCGCCTGCATGTCTCGCAACCGGCGCTGTCCCAGACCATCCGCCAGTTTGAAGCGCTGCTGGATGTGCAGCTGTTCCTGCGCAATACCCGCAACGTGACGCTGACCGAAGCCGGCCAGGCATTGCTGGTAGAGGCCCGGGAAATCGTCAATGGCGTGACCCGTCTGGTGCGCACCGCCCAGGAGCATGCACGCGGGGTGCGCGGCTCGTTGAACATCGGTTTCCTGATCGGCGCCGGCGTGGACCTGATGCCACAGATCCTCAGTGTGTTTGCCAGGCGCTACCCGGAGATCGAGCTGGTGGTGCGCGAGTATGACTTCGGCTCGCCCCATGCCGGGATCGATGAAGGCATGGACGTCTCGGTGCTGCGCCCGCCACTGGGACTGGCCGATATCGAGTTGCACACCCTGGTGACCGAACCGTGCGTGGCGTGCCTGGCGTCCAGCCACCGGTTGGCCGGGCAGAGCAGCGTGAGCATCTACGATGTACTGCAGGAACCGATCATTGCCGCACCGGGTGCCGGCGTGTGGCGCAGTTTCTGGACCGCCGACGCTTACCGCGACGGTCAGCCGGCACGGATCGTCCATGAAGCCTCGACGGTGGAAACCGAGTTGCAGGCAGTAGCGTCCGAGCGCGGGATCAGCATCACCGCGCTGTCCACTGCACGCTTCTATGCACGCCCTGGCCTGGCATTCCCGGTGATCAGCGATATGCCGATGTGTGAAGTGGCTGTGGCCTTGCCGCCACACCCGAGTGTGGCGGCGCGCAATTTTGCCGAGCTGGCGATGGAAGTGGCGAGCAGCCGGCGTTAGTCAGGACAGGTCGTGCAGGGATTTGCCATTGGGCGCACTGACCTGCAGTTCGGAAAACTCCACCTCCAGCCCGCCACGTTCCGGTGTGCAGCAGTAAGGCCCGACCTGATAGGACGCGGCCACGGGGAACGGCGCCAGACGCACCAACGGCCAGCTCACGCCGTCTACCGACACCTGCACGCGCAGTACGCCCTTGGCCACCGTGACGCGAATCCAGAACGCTTCGGGGTCCCCCGGGAACACACCGGTGGCCCAGTCCGACACGCTATTGGTCAACACACTGCTCAGCAGCGTCACGCCGTCGGACAGCTCTGCGCCGATCTTCACCCAATGCGCTTCATCGACCCGCACCATCAGGCCGGCCTGGTCATACAGGTGGGTAAATTCGCTGTGGATTTTGACCTGGGCGGTGAAGTCGCCGTCGGTTTCGACAAACAGGAAATGCCCGTTGTCGCGCACAAAACCATAATGGGTTTCGCGCCAGAAATCGGTGCTGGCATCGGTGCGGACCTTGAGGCGTTCGCCTTCTCGGCTCCAGTGCCGGGGTTGATTGAGCCAACTGGCCTGTTCAAACATCGGGAAGCTCCTTGTGGGTGACAAGACAAAACCCCGGCGTTCGGGGTTTTGTTGTTTGGCTGCAATCAGCGACTAGTGATCGAGCAATTTGCTGCTCGGCCCGGCGGTGCCATTGTTAAGGCGCGTGCGCAGCGAGAACCACCACCACAGCACACCGACGCCGAGTGTAACCCCGGTGGTAACGGCGCCGGTGTGGCTTTCTTCCGGCACGCTCAGGGTCAGGATCACCGCGATGGCCCACAGGCCGCCGAGGATGATCATGGGCAACAACCAGCGACCCAGGCTGAATACACCGTCGGGCGCCCCGGGCATCCTGCCGTTTTTATAGGCCAGGTATGCGGCAATCAACGTCAGCAGGTAGGTGCAGTAGTAGGTCAGGCCGACCATCGAGTAGATCGCGGTGACAAACCCGCCGCTCGCCAGGTTCAGCAGTACGGCGATGGCGGTGATCAGCACAATGGCAGCGACCGGCGTACCGAAGTGCGGGTTGATCTTCGCCAGCACTTTGGAGCCGGGCAGCATGTTGTCCCGGGACAGGGCGAAGGTCATGCGCGTGGCCACGGCCATATTGGCGATCAGGCAGGCGAGGATCGAGGCAAACGCGATCACGATCATGCCCATGCCGGCGGCGTTGCCCAGTTGCAGGCGCACGATATTGATCACCGGGTTTTCGCTGTGGCTGAGCAACTCGCTGACCGAGCCCGGGATCGCAATGCTCAGCAAGGCGAACACCACGAAGCCCAATACGCTGGACACCAGCACCGCGCGAATCATCGCCCGGGGCGCGGCGCGGCGTGGGTCTTTGGTTTCCTCCGAAAGGTCGGCGGCGCCTTCCCAACCCAGCAGCACCGAGACCGGCAGCAGGGTGGCGAGGGCAATGGTGGTAAAGCTGATGCCGGCGCCGCTCACCGGCTGCGCCGAGGTCAGGATCGCCACGCCCTGGGTGTGCTCGAAGAAGAAAAACACCCCGAAGAACAACGCAATCGCCAGCAGCACGGTGCCGATGATTTCGATGATTGCGCCGATGTCGTTGATGCGTGTGGCCAGGCGTATCCCGCAGATGTTCAGCAGGCCTACCACCAGGGTCGCGCCGATGCTCAGGCCCTGGATCTGGCCCTGTGTCGGGTTGGCCCAGATCTCCGGTGCGAACACCGTGCCGATGGCCGCCGAGGTGGCTGCAGTACCCGCCACAAACGAGGTGAACGCGACCCAGCCGGTAAACCAGCCGAAGTGATTGCCCGCCAGCCGGCTGGACCATTGGTAGGCGTAGCCGGTAAGCGGAATGCGCCCGGCCAGGTGGCAGTAGACCATGACGATGCAGCACACCAGCGGGATTACCAGCAGCCACAGGAGAATGCCGATACCGCCGACCCGGTTGAACGGGTCGGCGAACAGCGTGACCACCCCGGTGTTGATCGAGACCATGGAAAAGGCCAGGGCAAACGAAGTAAACGAACTCATGGTGCGGTGCATCTTTTGCTCGTAGCCGAGGCTCGCGAGGTCGGCGTCGTCGCTGGACAACGGTGCCTGGGCATTCGGCGGGGCGGTCACGGTGTTTTCGACAAATGTGCTCATGGCCGTTGCTCCTCGATGATGCCGATCACCTCGTCCAGCACGTCGAGGGCCTTGGCCAGCAACGGGCGTTCGATATCCAGCGGCGGCTTGACCTTGATCAGGTTGCCCAGCCCTGCGTAACGGCTTTCGCCAAACAATACGCCGCGCTCCACTCCAAGGCGATACACCTCCTGGGATTCCCGGCAGGCCGGCTCCTTGGTGGTGCGGTCCTTGACCAGCTCAATGGAAGCCATCAGCCCCGGGCAGCGCACGTCGCCAATCAACGGGTGGCGGGTTTGCATGTCCTTGAGGCGGGCGGTGATGTAGTCGCCGGAGTCCCGCGCTTTTTCGCAGAGGTTGTCGGCGACGATGGCTTCCACCGTGGCGTAGCCGGCGGCCAGCGAGACCGGGAAGTGGCCGAAGGTCAGGGCTTCTTCGCCTTCGTCGAACCACTTGAGCTTGTCATCGGCCAGGATCCCGGCCAGGGGGAAGCCACCGCCGACGCCCTTGCCGAATACGATGATGTCGGGCAGCACGTCGTAATAGTCCGCAGCAAACATCGTACCCATGCGGCCGAAGCCGGTTTGGACCTCGTCAAAAATCAGCAGTACACCGAGGCGGTCGCAGAGCTCGCGTACGCCCTTGTAGTAGGAGCGCGGGAATTCGATGTGCCCGCCATTGCCCTGGATCGGTTCCATCATCACCGCCGCCACGCCACCGTCGACGCCCTTGAGGATGGTTTCTTCCAGCAGGCCGAGGCACAGCTGCGACTCGGTTTCCGGGTCCATGCCCAGGCGAGTGCGGTAGGGGTTGGGATGGGGCACACGGGTGAAGCGCGGTTGAATCGGCAAAAACGGGTTGTTCGGATGGGGCCAACTGGCGCCGAGGGTGGCGAGGGAGCGGCCGTGGTAGCCGTCTTGCAGCACCAGCAGGTTTTGCGCGCCGGGGCGGTTCTTGAAGGCCAGTTTCATTGCCATTTCACCGGCGAGGCTGCCATGCAGGGCGAAACCCATCTGGTTGAGGGCGCCGGGGAGACTTCCCGTAGCTTCTTCACCAGCCGGGTGTGGGCGGGCGAACCGAAGTTGGGGCGGATGTGGGTTATTTCGCGCAATTGCGCGACGGCGGCTTCCACCACCCGCGGGTCATTCGCCCCCAAATTGTTGGACCAGGCCTGGGCGGTGCAGTCGATGTATTCCTTGCCCTGGTCGTCCCATACCAGCGAGCCTCGGGCCTTGACCAGGTTGATCTTGGCGGGTGGGGTGTTCATCACTTCATTCATCTGCTTTATCTCTTTTGTTAGGGCGGCAGTGTTTGGGGATGTGTGCAGTTAGGGTTGTGACTCGCTGCATCGAGTTGACCCGATGCTAGTCCCGGGGGCGGGAGGAATAGAAAGACCGATTGCAGTGGGATTATTTGGTGTGGCTTATTAATAAAATCCGCTGAAACAAAATGAAACATTCGCGGCGGGCTACCCTCTACCGTATCCCCATGACGAGTGCCCCTATGAAAATCCCGCGTCCCTCTTCGCGAATGCCCCACCTCACGCAACTGCGCAACTTGAAGATGGCGCGCTCCGCCCACGCTTATGTGCGGGGCAGTACGGTTCAGTTTTATGAGTGGCTGCACAGCCAGCACGGCCGGCGCTTGCCTCACGGGCCGGCGATCTGGATCTGTGGCGACTGCCACGCTGGCAACCTCGGGCCCACGGGCGACACCAAGGGCCGGATCGACATGCATATCCGTGACCTTGACCAGGCGGTGATCGGTAACCCGGCCCATGACCTGGTGCGCCTGGCGTTGTCTTTGGCCACTGCTGCCCGGGGTTCGGATTTGCCGGGGGTGACCACCGCCCGCATGCTCGAAGAGATGATGGTGGGGTACGCCCAGGCGTTTAAGGACAAGCCCGACGAAGCACCGCCGCGCCCGTCCCAGGTCAAGGCCGGGATGCGCAGTGCGGTGGAGCGCACCTGGAAAAATCTGGCCCGGGAGCGTATTGAAAGCACCCGGCCGACGATTCCGTTGGGCAAGCATTTCTGGTCGTTGTCCCGGGCGGAAAAGTCAGCCCTGGAGACGTTGTGCGCCTCGGATGAAATCCACCGGCTGGTCACCTCCCTTAAAGGCCGGTCCAACGATGACCAGGTTGAGTTGCTGGACTCGGCGTATTGGGTCAAGGGTTGCAGCTCCCTTGGGTTATTGCGGTATGCGGTGTTGTTGGGGGTAGGGGATGGGTCTGATCAGGAGTATTGCCTGATCGATATCAAGGAAGCGGTTGGCGCTGCGGCGCCGCGTGCGGCGCGGGCGAAGATGCCTCGGGATAACGGCCGGCGGGTAGTGGAGGGCGCACGGCATTTGTCACCGGCGTTGGGAGAACGGATGCTGGCGACGCGGTTTCTGGACCACGGGTTTTTCATCCGTGAATTGCTGCCCCAGGACATGAAACTGGAACTGGATGAACTCAGCGAAATAGATGCGATGCACGCGGCCGGGTACCTGGCGCGGGTGGTCGGCGTCGCGCATGCACGGCAGATGGACCGGGACACGCGCAAGGACTGGATGGCGATGTTGCAGGAGAACCGCTCGAAGCGGCTGGATGCGCCTTCGTGGCTGTGGACCAGCGTGGTGCAGTTGGTGGGGAGCCACGAGGAAGGGTATTTGAATCATTGCCGGCGGTATGCGCTGGAGCACTGACCCGGGAAACACCTGAATCACTGTAGGAGCTGGCTTGCCTGCGATGGCATCACCGCGGTGCATCTGACACACCGAGGTGATGCCATCGCAGGCAAGCCAGCTCCTACATGATCGGTTTCAGGCCAGGTATTTCTTGAACCAACCCAACGTCCGCTCCCACGCCAGATTCGCCGCCGCCTCGTCATACCTCGGCGTCGAATCGTTGTGGAACCCATGATTGGCGCCCTTGTAGATAAACGCCTCATACGTCGTACCCGCCGCCTTCAACGCCTTCTCATACGCCGGCCAGCCCTCGTTGATTCGCGTATCCAGTTCACCGTAATGCAGCATGATCGGCGCCTTGATCCGTGGCACGTCCTTGTCTTGCGGCTGGCGCCCGTAAAACGACACCGCCGCGCCCAGTTCCGGATACGCCACCGCTGCCGCATTGGTCACGCCGCCGCCGTAGCAGAACCCGGTGATCCCCACCTTGCCGGTGCTGGCGTCGTGGTGCATCAGCCATTCGATGGCGGCGAAGAAGTCGTTCATCAGCTTCTCGGGGTCGACTTTCTGCTGCAGTTCCACGCCTTTCTCATCGTTGCCGGGATAGCCACCGACCGAGGTCAAGCCGTCTGGCGCCAGGGCAATAAACCCGGCCTTGGCCAGCCGGCGGGCGACGTCTTCGATGTATGGGTTCAGCCCACGGTTCTCGTGCACCACCACCACCGCCGGCACCTTGCCGGTGGCCTTGGCCGGGCGCACCAGGTAGCCCCGGACGGTACCGTTGCCCTTGGGTGACGGGTAGGTGATGTAGTCGGCGACGATCTCCGGGTCGGTGAATTTCACTTGCTCGGCCAAGGCATAGTTGGGGCTCAGGGCGGCGAGCAGGGCCGACGCCGTCAGCCCGCCAAAGGTGAACAGCGCCGCGCGGTCGAGAAATTCCCGGCGGTTGATCTTGCCGTGGGCGTAGCCGTCGTAAAGCTCCAGCAGTTCAGGGGCGAAGTCTTTGGCGGTCAGGCGAGTCATCGGTGGCGTCCTCGATTAGCGGTGTGACTGAATGTAGACCAGTATCAGGCTTCCCGGCCATGGGCCGCGGCGGCCAATCGCCCGGTGTCGACCCGCACGAACACCGAGTCGCCAATTGCCGTCAGCACGCCATCGGCGTACACCTCGCACACCACGCGGGTCTTGCGGCCGACCTCACCCTCGACTTTCGCGCGCAAGGTCAGCGGCACGCCCATCGGCGTGGGCTTGATAAATTTTATGCCCAGGTTACCGGTGACGCAGTCGATACGCGGCAGGGTCCCCGGTTCACGCTGTTCGGCCTGGTAGTGATAGGCCATGGCGGTCCAGTTCGAATGGCAGTCCACCAGCATCGCGATCAACCCGCCGTAGACCAGGTCTGGCCAGCCGCAGTATTGGGCGTCGGGCTGGTGCTCGGCGATCACGTGGATGCCGTCGGCGTCCCAGCGGCTCTTGATGTGCAGGCCGTGGGGGTTGCTGCTGCCGCAACCGTAACAGACGCCTTCGGGGGCGGTGGTGTCTTGCAGGGAAAGCGCGGGCATCGTGGCTCCTTGTTGTTTGAGTTCCGTCGGGGCACGAGCCTAATGCCAGGCGCGGGAATAAATCCAGCACCTACGCTGTTACTACTGCACAGCGTGTTCATTTCCAGTTGAGTACCCCATGAAACGTCGATTGCTAGCCGCCTTCCTTACCCTCGGCACCTTGTCCAGCGCGTATGCCGTGGAATACACCGACGTCAACCCGGCGGCGAGCACCATCAGCTTCACCTATGACCAGATGGGCCAGCAGGTGTACGGCACCTTCGGCACGTATTCGGCCACCCTGCGTTTCGATACGCAAAACCCCGCTGCCGCCAGCACCGTGCTGACCATCCAACTGCCGAGCATCAATGCCGGCAGCGACGACGCCAACACCGAACTGCCCAAGCCCGGCTGGTTCGACATGACCACCTACCCGGTGGGCACCTTTACCTCCACCCATATCACCGACCTGGGCGACAACCGCTACCTGTTCAGCGGCAACCTGACCCTCAAGGGCCAGACCAGGCCGGTGGAGGTCAAGGTGGCCCTGAAGGAGCAAAGCGGCATTGGCGTGTTCGACGGCGAATTTGTGCTCAAGCGCGACGACTTCAAGATCGGCGCGGGCGAGTGGGCCGACAGCGTGGTATCGAACGAGATCCTCATCAAGTTCAAGATGGTTGCGCCTGAACGCTGAGAGCTGAGACTCTGGCGACTCTGAATAACCCCCCGGTAACGTCATGGACGATATTGCTTACAGCGACAAACAACGCTGGCTGGCCCTGACCCGCATCAACACCCTGTCGGTGCTGTCCCAGATTGTGCAAATCGGCACCATCACGCCGTTGCTGTCGTTGTCCCTGGAACAGAAGGGCGTGGACGCGGCGAAAATCGGGGTGATCGTCAGCGCCTCGTGGATCGCGATCCTGCTGCTGTACAAGGTCGTGCCACCGTTGTTGGGGCACCTGGGGTTGGTCAGGGCCAATCTGCTCAGTGTGGTCCTGACTGTGCTGGGGCTGATCGGCATGACGCTGACCAGTGAACTGGCGCTGCTGTTCACGTTGAACTTTGTGCTGGGCATTGGCTTGATCCTGCGCTGGATCGCTTGTGATACCTGGATCGTCTCCGTGGCCACCGACAGCGAACGCGGCCGGGCCATTGGCGTGCACGAAACCCTGATGGGCCTGGGAATTGCCGTCGGGCCCTTGCTGCTGGTGGTGTTCGGGGTCGACAGTGCGATTCCCTATTACGCCTGTGCGGCCATCGTGCTGCTGTCCGGTGGCATTGCGTTGAGCTTGAAAGGGCACGATTCGCGGCCGAAAACACCGGCGGAGAAACGCCACGGCAAACTGTTCAGCGTGATCCCGGTGGCGTTGTGCGGCGCGTTTATCGCCGGGTTCTCGGAGACCTCATCGGTGTCCTTCCTCGGTGCCTACAGTCTCTCGACGGGCTATGTGCTGACGGCGGCGACGTTGCTGATCTCGGTATTCGGCATCGGCGGTACCGTGCTGCAACTGCCCATCGGCTGGATGGCGGACAGAAGCTCGTACAAGACCGGCCAGTTGGTCTGCGGCCTGGTGGTGCTGCTGGGCACCCTGGCGATTCCCTTCAGCCAATCGCTGCCGTGGTTGTCGACGCTGATCGTGTTTGTGTGGGGCGGCGCGATTGGCGGCATGAACACCCTGGCGGTGATCGAGGCGGGAGACCGGGTGGCCGAGCATCAGGTGTCTACCGCGATGACTGCGATTGCGCTGTTCTACACCCTGGGCAGCGTGCTCGGGCCGATTGCCACGGGGGCGACGGTGTCTTACGTCAGCCCTCATGGCTTGATGATCAGTGTCGGCGTGGCCGGTGGACTGTTTATCGCGTTGTTGACGTTGAGGAAGGCCGCCTAGCGCGCGAACTTCTTCGCGCCCGCCACACAGGCAATCACCGCGACCGTCACCACCAGCATGCCCAGGCTCACCTGCTCATGCAGCAGCGTGGCCGCCAGTGCCAGGCCAAAGAACGGTTGCAGCAACTGCAACTGGCCCACGGCGGCGATGCCGCCCTGGGCCAGCCCGCGATACCAGAACACAAACCCGATCAGCATGCTGAACAGCGACACATAGGCCAGGCAGAGCCAGGCGGGCAGGCTGATGCCGGTGAAAGACTGCGGGGCGAAAATCGCCGTCAGTGGCGCGACGATCGGCAGCGAGACCACCAGTGCCCAGCAGATCACCTGCCAGCCGCCCAGGGTGCGCGAGAGTTTGGCGCCTTCGGCATAACCCAGGCCGCACACCACAATCGCGAGCAGCATCAGCACATCCCCGAGTGGCGCGGCGCTCAGTCCTTGGGACACGGCGTAGCCCACCACCAGCAGGCTGCCGAGGATCGAGAACAGCCAGAACACCGGCTTGGGCCGCTCGCCGCCACGCAACACGCCGAACACCGCAGTGGCCAACGGCAGCAGGCCGACAAACACAATGGAGTGGGCGCTGGTGACGTACTGCAAGGCCAATGCGGTGAGCAGCGGGAAGCCGATCACAACGCCCAGCGCGACGATTGCCAGGGGCAGTAACTGGTGGCGGGCCGGGCGCTTTTCCTTGAACAGCCACAGCAGGCACAGGCCGAGCAGCGCGGCGATGGTGGCGCGGGCGACGGTCAGGAAAACCGGATCAAATTCCAGCACCGCCAGGCGCGTGGCGGGCAGTGAACCGCTGAAGATCACCACGCCGATAAAGCCATTGATCCAGCCGCTGGCGTTGTGTTCCCGTGTGTTGAGGTGGGTGGTGCGTTCCATGGGCGTAGGGCTCGATGAAAGGATAAGTTGCGTCCTTCGCATCCTATGATTCACCCTTAAGACAATCAAAAAATTGTCATGGATACATCGCCTATGCCTCGCGCCCGCTACAAGACCCTGGTGGATACGTTCGCGCGGGATATCCGCTCCGGCACACTGGCGGCGGGCACCCGTTTGCCGACCCACCGCCAGTTGGCCGCCAGCCACGGCCTGGCGCTGGTCACGGCCAGCCGGGTGTACACCGAGCTGGAGGCCATGGGCCTGGTCAGTGGCGAGACCGGGCGCGGGACCTTTGTGCGGGAAATCGCGTTGTCGCCGGGGCAGGGCGTCGGTCAGATCGCGGTGGCCGCGGGCATGATCGACCTCAACTTCAATTACCCGTCGCTGCCGAGCCAGACCGACCTGCTGCGCACGGCGTTGCGCCAATTGGCGCTGTCCGGCGACCTGGCCGCACTGCTGCGCTACCAGCCCCACGCCGGCCGCCTGCATGAGCGGGCGGCGGTGGCGCGGCACCTGGCGAGCCGTGGCCTGACGGTGCAAGCCGAGCAGGTGCTGATTGTCAGCGGGGCCCAGCACGGGCTGGCGGTGACCCTGATGTCGCTGTTGAAGCCCGGTGATGTGGTGGCGGTGGATGCGCTGACCTATTCCGGGTTCAAGGTACTGGCCGAGACGCTGCACCTGGAAATCGTCGCGATCCCGGTAACCGCGACCGGGCCGGACCTGACCTTCCTCGAAAAACTCTGTGCGCGGCGCCCGGTACGTGCGGTGTACAGCATGCCGACCTTGCATAACCCGTTGGGTTGGGTGATGAGCATGGAGCAGCGCGAGCACCTGGTGGCGATTGCCCGTCGGCATGAGTTGACCCTGATCGAGGACGCCGCCTACGCGTTTCTAGCCGAGGACGCGCCACCACCCTTGGCCGAACTGGCGCCGGAGCGCACGGTGTATGTGTCGGGGTTGTCCAAGAGTGTCGCCACCGGGCTGCGGGTGGGTTTCGTCGCCGCGCCCCAGCCGTGGATGGCGGCGCTGGAGCGTACGGTCATGGCCACCACCTGGAACACCCCGGGGTGATGACTGCCGTCGCGGCGGCGTGGCTTGACGACGGCACCGTGCAACAACTGGAAGCGCAAAAACGCGAGGATGCCCGGGCGCGCCAGGCGGTGGCCGATGAGGTGTTGGCGGGGCTCAATGTGATCCGCCATCCGTCCTCGTATTTCTTGTGGCTGCCCTTGCCGGAAGACGCCCGCGCCGACCAGATCACCATGGCGCTGGCGCGGGAAAATATCTCGGTGTCCACCGCCGAGCCGTTTGCCGTCTCGGCCCACGTACCCCATGCCTTGCGCGTGGCGCTGGGGTCGGTGGATCGGCAGGTGCTGCGCGAGGCGCTGGTGAAAGTGCGCTGGGCGGTGGAGGCGTACTAGGCCGTTTGCCGACGCATCGTCAGCAGCAGTGTGCCGAACGCGATAAAGGTCGAGCCCACTACCCGGTCCACCCACTTGGAAAATGTTGGCCGCGCAAGCAAGCCCTTGGCCTGTGCGGCGAGCAGGGCGTACAGGGTCAGCGACAATGCCGACAGCGCCATGAAAATCAGGGTCAGCACCATGAATTGTGGGAGCAGTGCGCCGTGCTGGTTGATGAACTGCGGGAACAGTGCGGTAAAAAACAACACGGCCTTGGGGTTGGTGACGGCGGTCAGGAACGCCAGTTTGTAGAGTTTCCAGGGCGAAGGGGCGTTGACCCGCGTCGGTGCCTGGGAGTTGGTGGCCAGCAATGGGTTCTTCTTGAACAGGCTTTTGGCACCCAGATAAAACAGGTAGCCGGCACCGAGGATTTTTACCCCGTTGAACACCCATTCGGAGCTGAGGATCAACGCACCCAGCCCCAGCATCGCCGCAGCGGATACGCAGAACACGCCGCTGACATTACCCAGCGAAGACCACAGCGTTGAGCGTGCGCCATAGGCCAGGCTGTTGTTCAGCGCCATCAGGATCGCCGGGCCCGGGCTGGCGATGGCAATGGCGGCGACGAGGGTGTAGGCGAGTAGGGAGTGAAAGTCCATGTTCAGGCTCGGCGTCTGGTTAAAGCGCGATCCTACCCCTTTTTGAGTGTGGCCCGGGAGCCCCGGTGGCGAGGGAGCTTGCTCCCGCTGGAGTGCGCAGCGCTCCCGCTTTTTTTGGGGCCGCTACGCAGCCCAGCGGGAGCAAGCTCCCTCGCCACAGCAAGCCCCCTCACCACAGCAAGCCCCCTCACCACAGCAAGCTCCTTCCTCACAGGAAAGCATCCGGCTGTTATCAGAACTTGTAGGCCTGGCGCCCAATCAGCAGCCACTTGCCTTTCTGTTTCTGCCAGACCTGGAAGTTCTCAATTTCGGTAGGCACCTCAACGCCACTGTTCACCGCCTGGGCGGAAAAGTGGTTGCGCACCAGGGCGGTGTCGCCATTCAGGGTGATGGTCTGTTTCTGCATTTCCAGGGTCTTGAAACCGCTTCTGCCGGTTTCAATGTCCGCGATAAATTCCTGCTTGTTCTGGATCTTGCCGCTGGAGTGGCCGTAGGTGAGGTTGTTCGCAGTGAGGGCCTGCAGTTGCGGGATGTCCTTGTGCAGCATGGCCTGGGTCAGGTGATCGACCGCAGCGGCTACATCCTTGTCACTCGCAGCAGGGGCGGCGGCCGCGTAGCCGCTGAACAGGCACAGAAAACCAATCAGAACCTTGACGTTTTGCATGGGTGTTTCCTTGTTGTTGTGGGGTACTGGTACGACACAGGAGAGATTTTGTAGTCGTCGTACAACCATGCCGTATTTCAGGTCGTCAAGGAAAGTGAAATTTCTCGTGGGCCCGTATATAGGCGCTATCGAATACTGTTGGTTGTCGTATCACTGATGAAATGCTCGGCAGTACTTCCAGAGCAAATGGCACATGGCTATGCTGTGGCCGGAACACCCATATCCCCAAGACCCTGGGCGATGCGGTGGATGAATGCCAGCGCCGCAACAGCCAATAAGGACAACCACACATGACACCGGATCAAAAGTACGCGGCCGCCATGGTGCGCCTGGGTTACCAACTCAACGAGTTCAAGATCGGCGGCAACTACACGCCGCTGTTAAGGGATGGCAATCACGTTTACATCAGCGGCCAGATCCCGCGGGTGGGCGACGCCATCGTGCTGCCGGGCAAGGTCGGTGAAAGCCTCAGCCTGGCCGACGCACAGCTTGCGGCGGGCGTCAGCGCGTTGCGTTGCCTGGGGCTGCTCAAGCAGGCGCTGGGCTCGCTGGATCAGGTCAAGGCGATTCTGAAGATCAATGTGTACGTGCGCAGCGCGGAGGACTTTGACCAGCAAAGCGAAGTGGCCAACGGCGCGTCCGACCTGCTGAACGAGATTCTGGGCGCGGCTGGGGCCCACACACGCACCTCGGTGGGCGTGCTGCAACTGCCCAAGGGCGCAGCGGTGGAAATCGACATGGTCGCCGTGGCACAGGGCTGACGCCGGGTGATCGCCGAGGCCTTTGCGGTACTGGTCCACTATGGGGTGTATCTGCTTCCCGGGCTGATCCTGTTTGGCCTGTGGTTTGTCCTCACGCCGAAAACAGTGCCGGGCGTGCGCATCGTTATCCTGCTGCTGGCCTGCGGGCTGGTGCGCCTGCGCTACGGCGTGGTGGCGGCGACGGCGACCCATGGCACGGCGATTGTGCTGATTGCCGTACCGATGGTGTGAGCCGCTTCAGGCTTGCATATCAACGCCGATGTGCGCCTGCAGCCAGTCCTTGTAAACCGCGATGTTGTCCGTCGACTGGTCGCCGTTTTTCGCGGTGACGGTCTTGCCGTCCAGGCGCCCGATATCGAGCAGGTACTGCAGACCGTTGGCAACGTGGGTCGCGTCGCTTTTGCTGAGGGACTGCACATCAGGCAATTCGACGGCATTGCTTTTATCGTCGAAGGTCGCCCACGACGGATTGGCTCTGGCGGTGGCAACGGTTTGCGCGGTCGAGAGCACTTGCTCCTGATAGCTGGCTTCCAGCTTGGCCTTGATCTCGGGTGTGGCGTTGATGACCTCAATCCTCCCGGCCCGAAGCGTGCCGTTTTCCATGGACTGAGTCAGGCTCTTCTGGGCCAGTGCGATAAGGCTGGTGCTTCCGATCATGATGCGGCTCCCTGGTTGGTAACGGGAGCGCAGCAAGAGTCAGGCCATGTGCTGCAAGCCTTGTGCTGCGGGGCGCGCGGGAACAGGAGAGTGGTCATGGGTTGCCGGATCCGGCAAGGCATTGCCTATTTCGACCGTTCATACGCCGCAGTCATCACCTGCCATGTCTGTGCATCCGCCGGAATCAAATGCTCGATGCGCAGGGACGTCACGGTGATGTCCTGCGGCATGCCGAAGGTGGTGAAGGTCGACATGAAGTTCAGCTCACCTTCCCGGGAGTGGAGGCGTGTCAGCACCAGTGGCGGCAGTTCATTGGCCAAGGCCCCGGGGCTCTGCGGGGCCGGCAGGCTGTCCAGAATCCTGGCAAGTTCCGGGTTGCCAAGCGCCTCGCGGGATGCCCGTTGCCAGGCGACGGTGCGGATTTCTTCGGCGTTGACCAGATGATCACCCAGGCCGCCAGGCTGCAGCAGGGTGACCAGTAAATTCAGCCCCTCAGCCGCCTCCGGCTTGATCCCTACCAGATCGAACAGCACCTGGGTACTGGCATTGGCGGCGAGCACTTCCCAATGGCTGCCCAGCACGATGGCCGGTGCAGGATTATTCGCGTGCAGCACATGGTTGATGGCCTCGCGAATGGCTTCCATCGACGGTGACGCGAGCGGAGTCGCCTCATAGCGTGGGGCGAAGCCGGCGGCCAGGAACACGTTGTTGCACTGCTCCAGCGGGGCCTCCAGGGCCATCAACAGATTATGCAACGTGCCCGGGCTGGGCTTGGCACGGCCGGTCTCGACACAGCTCAAATGGCGCTGGGAAACCCCGGTGATCAGCGCCAGTTCCAGCTGGCTCAATCTGGCTTGCCTACGCAGCGCGCGCAGTTGCGAGCCAGCGGTGGTGTCGGGGTTTGCGCGGGGGAACGGTGGGCTGCTCATGGGCTGACTCTGGCCGTGCGGGTCGGTGATGTCGATGACCTGTGAGGTCATTGAGAAGGGACGGACGTTATCACTAATGTGCAGCTTCCCGAACCGTTGTCTCCAAGGAGGAGAACATGCACAGACCCTGGATCGCCCTTGTCGGGTTGTTGGCGTTTGCGCTGTACACCGTGATCACGATGCTGATGGCCGAGCAGTCGCTCATGGCGTTCGGGCGTGAATTGATGGCGAGGCCGGACACTGCCCAGGTGGTGATTGACCTGTACCTGATGGCGCTGATGGCGTGCGTGTGGATGTACCGGGATGCGCGGGCCAGAGGAAAGTCACTGGCGTCGGTGCTGCCGTATTGGTTGATAACGGCGGTTTTTGTGTCCGTGGGGCCGCTGTTGTATCTCGTGGTCAACGGGTTCCGCCGCTGTTCGGGGAGCCGACGATGACGGTGTATGCCCTGTGCGTGTTGGTACTGTTCATCAAGATGTTGGCGATCTCTTGCTATCAAGGCTATTTCCGCCTCAGGCACCTTGCGTTCATCAACAGTGAGGATGCCGGCTTCTTCAAGCGGGCGGCTAATTCGCAGGAACTGCCGCAAGTCAGCCGAGGTGCCAGAGCCTGGGCGAATGACCTGGAGAATATCCCGTTGTTCTTTGTCCTGGGCGGGTTGTGCGTCGCATTGGAGGCGACCAGCGTTGCCACGACCTGGTTGTTTTGCACGTTTACCGTCGCCCGGGTGATGCATACGCTGATGTACCTGAGTGGCCGCCAGCCGTGGCGTACGGTCGCTTACTGCGTGGGAGTGGCTTGCCTGTGCGGGCTGGCCGGTCTGCTCGGCCTTAGCCTCACCGAGTAACCTGTGGCGAGGGAGCTTGCTCCCGCTGGAGTGCGCAGCGCTCCCGGAATTTTGGGGCCGCTACGCAGCCCAGCGGGAGCAAGCTCCCTCGCCACAGTGTTCTGCGTTGTTATTTAGATCGTGGACAACGCCTGCGCCAGATCCGCCCGCAGATCCTCCACATCCTCAACCCCCACCGACAATCGCACCAGCCCATCCCCAATCCCCAACTGCGCCCGGGTCGCCGCCGGAATGCTCGCGTGGGTCATGATTGCCGGGTGTTCGATCAAGCTTTCCACACCGCCCAAACTCTCCGCCAACGCAAAAATCTTCACGTTTTCCAGGAAGCGTGTCGCCCCCGCCAGGTCGCTTTTCAGGTCCACCGAAATCATCCCGCCAAACCCGCGCATCTGCCGGCGGGCCAGTTCATGTTGCGGGTGCGAGGCCAGCCCCGGGTAGTAAACCCGCGCCACCTGCGGCTGTTGCTCCAGCCACGTCGCCAGTTCCAGTGCGTTGCTGCAATGGCGCTCCATGCGCAGCGCCAGGGTCTTCACCCCGCGCAGGGTCAGGAAGGCGTCGAACGGCCCGGCAATCGCACCGACGGAGTTTTGCAGGAAGCCCAGGCGCTCGGCCAACTGGGGATTCTGGCCCACCACTGCAATGCCGCCGATCACGTCGGAGTGGCCGTTGAGGTACTTGGTGGTGGAGTGCACCACGATGTCGAATCCCAGCTCCAGCGGGCGCTGGATCCATGGGCTGGCGAAGGTGTTGTCGGCCACGCAGATGATGCCGCGCGCCCGGCAGATGCGTGAGATGGCGGCGAGGTCGGTCAGGCTCAGCAGCGGGTTGCTTGGGGTTTCGACCCAGACCATCCGCGTGTCGTCCTGCAACGCCGCTTCGAAGGCCGATAGGTCGGTCAGGTCGACGAAGCTGAAGCGATGCCCGGCGCTGCGTTGGCGCACTTTGTCGAACAGGCGGAAGGTGCCGCCGTACAGGTCGTTGCCGGAGACCACGTGGGCGCCGGCGTCGAGCAGTTCCAGCACGGTGGAGATCGCCGCCAGCCCGGAGGCAAACGCGAAGGCCTGGGTGCCACCTTCAAGGTCGGCCACGCAGCGTTCCAGGGCAAAGCGCGTCGGGTTGTGGGAGCGCCCGTAGTCAAAGCCTTTGTGAACGCCGGGGCTGTCCTGCAGGTACGTGGAGTTGGCGTAGATCGGCGGCATCAGCGCCCCGGTGGTCGGGTCCGGGGATTGCCCGGCATGGATCACGCGGGTGGCGAAGGCGCTTTTATCGTGCTGGGTCATGCAAGGGATCTCCGTAAGTGATTAAGCAGGTCGACGCGGGTGATCAGGCCGTGAAAGCCCGACGCGTCGGCAATGATTGCGACCAATCCGCGATCCAGCTCGGCCTGCAATTGCGCAAGGCTGGCGCTGGGCGCAAGGGTGTGAAGGGCGTTGGTCATGGCGCTGGCCACGGTCATGGAGAAATGCGCGGCGTCCTGATGCAGGCCGAGCAACACGTCCGATTCGTCGAGCACCCCCACCAGTTGCTGGCCGTCCACCAGTACCGGCAGTTGCGAGACGTCCGCCAGGCGCATGCGCTGGAAGGCGGTGAGCAGGCTGTCGTCTGGGCCGACGCTGATCACGCGGCCGTCCTCGAACCGCCGGGCGATCAGGTCGCGCAGGTCACCGTAGTGTTTGTATTGCAGCAGGCCGGCGTCGTTCATCCATTGGTCGTTGTAGACCTTCGACAAGTAGCGCGTGCCGGTGTCGCAAACGAAGGTCACGACGCGCTTGGGTTCGGTCTGCTCGCGGCAATAGCGCAGGGCGGCGGCGAGGAGGGTGCCAGTGGAGGAACCGCCGAGAATGCCTTCGGCCCGCAGCAGTTGGCGGGCGTGGTCGAAGCTTTCTTCGTCGCTGATGGAATAGGCGTGGCGCACGCTGGAGAGGTCGGCGATCGAGGGGATGAAATCTTCGCCGATGCCTTCCACCGCCCACGATCCGGGTTCGGTCATGGTGCCGCTGCGGCTGTATTCCGCCATCACCGACCCCACGGGGTCGGCCAGCACCATGGCCAGGTCGGGTTGCACGCGCTTGAAGAAACGGGTCAGGCCGGTAAGGGTGCCGGCCGAGCCGACGCCGACCACGATGGCGTCCAGGTCATGTTGGGTCTGGGCCCAGATTTCCGGCGCGGTGCTGGTTTCGTGGGCCAGGGGATTGGCCGGGTTGTTGAACTGGTCGGCGAAGAAGGAATCGGGAATGTCCTTGGCCAGCCGGGCGGCGACGTCCTGGTAATACTCGGGGTGGCCCTTGCCGACATCGGAGCGGGTGATGTGCACCTCGGCGCCCATGGCTTTCAGGTGCAAGACCTTTTCGGTGGACATCTTGTCCGGCACCACCAGCACCACCCGATACCCTTTGGCGCGGCCTACCAGCGCCAGGCCGAGGCCGGTATTGCCGGCGGTGGCTTCGATGATGGTGCCACCGGGGCGCAGGCGGCCGTCGCGTTCGGCGGCGTCGATCATGGCGAGGCCGATGCGGTCCTTGATGGAGCCGCCGGGATTCTGGGATTCAAGCTTGAGGAACAGCGTGCACGGGCCGGTATCGAAACGGCTGACCCGCACCAGCGGGGTATTGCCGATCAGTTCGAGCACGGCGGGGCGAGAAGCGGTGGGCATGTCGTCACCTGGCTACGGAAGGGGCGTATGGGATGGACAGCAGCTTTTGCAGCATGGTTTCGAACATAGGCCGGTATCGAGCCGCTCGCAACCGTGCGGCCGCCTGAATGTCTTTTTTTGGCGCATTGCTGCTTCATCACGGAGCACGGTTGAGGGCGGCCAAACCGCCTTTTTTGCCGAGGCCACGTGTTCATTGGCTTGCAGCGAATTGGCCCAGCGCTTGCTAAAAGAAATCCAAACTTGGATACAAGATGGAATCCCCAATGCGCAACGAACAACTCGGCTGGACCCTGGGTGAATGGCAGGCCGCTTACCGCAGCCAGGCGCTGACCCCCGATATTCTGTTGACCCTGGCAAGCACCTTTCCCGACCAGGACACCGCCTGGATCAGCCGGGTGCAGCCGCAGCAGTTGAGTGCACAGTTGGCGCAACTGGCCGAGCGGCTTGCGGCGGTCGACGGCGATATCGACAAGCTGCCGCTGTATGGCGTGCCGTTCGCCATCAAGGACAACATCGACGCAGCGGGTTGGGAGACCACGGCTGCGTGCCCTGAATTTGCCTACACCGCGCAGACCGATGCGTCGGTGGTGGCCCGGCTGCGGGCGGCGGGGGCGATCCTGATGGGCAAGACCAATCTTGATCAGTTCGCCACGGGGCTGGTGGGCACCCGCTCGCCCTACGGTGCAGTCGGCAACAGCTTCAACCCGGACTATGTCAGCGGTGGCTCCAGCTCGGGTTCGGCCTCGGTGGTTGCCCGTGGCCTGGTGGCGTTCTCCCTGGGCACCGACACCGCAGGTTCCGGGCGGGTACCGGCGGGCTTCAACAATATTGTCGGGTTGAAGCCGACCAAGGGCCGCCTGTCCAACACAGGGTTGGTGCCGGCCTGTCGCACGGTGGACTGCATTTCGGTGTTTGCATTGACCGTCGAAGATGCCGAACGGGTTGCCGGTGTGGCCGCGGCGTACGACGCCAGCGATGCGTATTCCCGCGTCAATCCCAACACCGCGCCGGTCGCGGTTGGCGCCACGATCAAGCTGGCGGTGCCGGCCGACCTGGAATTTTTTGGCGACGCGCAGAACCAGGCGGTGTTTGAACAGGCGCTGCTCAGGTTCAAGGCCCTCGGCGCCGACATCACCCCAGTGGATTTCAGCCCGTTTCAGCAGCTCGCCGAGCAACTGTATTTCGGTTCCTGGGTGGCGGAGCGCACGGTCGCGCTGGAAGGCATGCTCGCCAGCCGCCCCGCAGCGATCAACCCGGTGGTGCGCGGCATCGTTGAAAACGGCTTCAAGTACAGCGCCTGCGATGCCTATAAGGCCGAATACCTGCGGGCCGAACTGAGCCGGCGTATCAACGACACCCTCATCGGTTTCGACGCCTTGCTGGTGCCGACCTCGCCGACGATTCGTACCCTGGCGGAAATGGCCGTGGAGCCGGTGCTCTACAACTCGCAGTTTGGCTTCTACACCAACTTCACCAACCTGGCGGACCTTTCGGCGCTGGCCGTTCCCGCCGGGCTGCGCAGCGATGGCCTGCCATGCGGCATCACCCTGATCGCGCCTGCCTGGCATGACGCGGCGCTGACCCATCTGGGCAAACGCTGGCAGACCGGCCTCGACCTGCCGTTGGGGGCTACCGAACGCTATCTGCCGCCACCCGCAGTTGCACGACAGGCGCCCGGCAGTGTGCGGGTGGCAGTGGTGGGCGCGCACCTCACCGGGATGCCGCTGAACTTCCAGTTGACCAGCCGCAATGCAGTGCTGGTGGAACAAACCCTGACAGCAAGCCAGTACCGCCTGCATGCGCTGCAGGGCACCGTGCCGCCCAAGCCCGGGTTGGTCAAGGATGACTCGGGCGGCTCGATCATCGTTGAGTTGTGGGACATGCCTGTCGCGCGCTTTGGCGAGTTTGTCGCCGAGATTCCGGCCCCGCTGGGCATCGGCAATTTGACCCTGGCTGACGGGCGCAGCGTGAAGGGGTTTATCTGCGAACCCTGGGCCCTGGCAGGCGCCACCGACATCACCGAGTTCGGCGGCTGGCGCGCCTACATGGCGAGCAGGGCGTAGGCATGCAGCTCTCGACTACGAGCACCTCCAGCGAGCGGCCGGACAGCCTGGCGGAGCAGGTCTACCAGCGGTTGAAGGCTGACATCTTCGACTTTCGCCTGCTGCCGGGTGATCGCTTCAGCGAAGGCGACATAGCCGAGCGCATGCAGGCCAGCCGCACGCCGGTGCGCCAGGCGCTTTACCGACTGCAGCGGGAAGGGTACCTGGAGGTGTTTTTCCGGAGTGGCTGGCAGGTGCGTCCGTTCGACTTCAACTACTTCGAAGAGCTGTACGACGTTCGGATCGTGCTTGAGTTAGCCGCCGTCAGCCGCTTGTGTGGCCTGGCGCAGCAGGGGCTTGAACCGCTTGAGGCGATTTGGCGGGTGGACGAAAGTGCACGGCTGGATGACGCCCAGGTCGTCTCGGCACTGGATGAGGCGTTTCACTGCGGGCTGGTACAGGCCACGGGCAACGCCGAAATGGCGCGGATGCATTACGAGATCACCGAGAAAATCCGCATTATTCGGCGGCTGGATTTCACCCGGCAATCGCGTATTGCCGCGACGTATGAGGAGCACGGGTTGATCCTCGGGGCGATCCTGCAGCGGCAAAGCGATCAGGCGCAGCAACTGCTCAAGGCCCATATTGAGGTGAGCAAGCAGGAGGTGCGCAAGATCACATTGCACCGGTTGGCGGTGGCAAGGGGATAAGCCCTTCACACTGAAAAGTTGGCTGGCCCCAATCCCTGTGGCGAGGGAGCTTGCTCCCGCTGGGCTGCGCAGCAGCCCCAATCCAGACACCTCTTTTCACCCGATAAAATGAGGTGTCCGGTTTTGGGGGCGCTTCGCACCCCAGCGGGAGCAAGCTCCCTCGCCACAGGTTATTCCAGCGTGGCCAAGACTTGCTGCAATTGATTCACCACTGTCTCACTCGCCCCCAGCATCGGCGCGCGCAACTCACTGCCAATCAACCCCTCCATTGCCAGCGCGGCCTTCACCAGCGCGGGGTTGGGTTCCACGAACATCGTGTGAATCAACGGCAGCAGCTCGAAAAACGTCTGACGAGCCGCCATCAATTGGTTATCACGAACCTGTCGATGCAGCCTCACAAACGCCTCGGTACGCACATGCGCCGACGCGGCAATCGCGCCGGTCGCTCCCAGGCACAACGCGTTGAATATCTGCACGTCCTCGCCACACAACACATCGACCTTCCCGCTGGCCAACAGCGCCAGGGTGTTGGCCAGGTTGCCGCCGCAATCCTTGATCGCGACGATTCGCTCATGGGCAACAATGTTCAGCAGCGTCGCCTGTTCGAACGCAATGCCGGTGCGGTAGGGAATGTCATACAGGATAATCGGCACACTGGACGCATCGGCCACGCTGCGGAAGAACGCCTCAAGGCCAGCCTGGGACGGGCGGATGTAGCTCGGCGGCGGCACCAGTAAACCGGCCACCGGGCGCTTTAGAATCTGGGCCTGGAACTGCAACAGCTCAATCTGGTTATACCCCGCCAGGCCCATCACCACGTGCTGCGGCGGCACCAGCTCCAGTACGGCATCCAGCACCGCCAGTTGCTCCTGGCGACTCAGCGAGGCAGCTTCGCCGGTGGTGGTGCAGACCATGATCCCGGCCACGCCCTTTTCCAGCAGATGGCAGACCAGGCGGCGCAAGCCGATGAAGTCGATGGCGCCGTTATGAAACGGTGTGACGACGGGAACCCAGATACCTTGAAACGATGACATGCGCTTTCTCCTGATGGTTGACCGATTTCGTCACCGTCAGAAGGGCAGAGGGAGGTAAGCAAGAGGAGGGGGCCTTCGCGCTCAATGTCCTGTCAGCTCATCTGACGGGACAGCGCGCCCCGGTCACATGAGCGACTGTTTCTTCGATTTGAGGGCGTGCGCAACGCAACCTTGCGCCTTGGCAATCAAGCCAATGACGGAAAAGTTGAAGGTCGTTGCAGACATTGAGGACACACCCTGAAGAAGACGCTCATCTTTATGGATTATTACAGGGTGTGTCAACTCGCAGAGATCAGTCGCGCTTCAGCCAGTGGCGCACAAAACGCAGCACTTCCGCCGAGAGTTCCGCATCCTCCGGTGTTCCCATGAAACCGCCGTGGGGCATGGCTTCAAAAATGTGCAGCTCCACCGGGACGTCGGCCCGTCGCAGCGCCCGATGCAGGCGCACGGCATTGGACAGGAACAGGTCCCGGGTGCCGCTTTGCACGAATGTCGGCGGGAAGCCCTGCGTGAAATCCCCGAACAGCGGCGAGAGGTACGGGTGAGCCAAATCGGCGCCGGCGGCGTACAGCAGGTTGACGCTCATCAGCGGGTTGGGCAGCACCAGGTCGACGGTGCGGTTGACCTGGAAGCTGTCGCCCGATTCGGTCAGGTCCACTTCGGGCGACAGCAACACCAGCGCCGCCGGCAACGGCAAGCCTTCGTCGCGGGCTCGCAGCACGGTGGCAGCGGCCAGGTTGCCGCCCGCTGATCGGCCGCCGATCACGATCTTGTCCGAGGTGTGATGGGCGAGCACGTTCCGGTAGGTGGCCATGCAGTCATCGAGTGCTGCCGGATACGGATGGTCCGGTGGCATGCGGTAGTCCACGCCGTAGCAGGTCACGCCGTGCAGGTCGGCGTGTTTGCCGGCAGCGAGACGGGCGTTTTCGCCGCCGCCGAACACCAGCGCACCGCCGTGCAGGTCGATGTAGGCGAACTCGGCCCCGTCGGCTGGCGTGGCCCGGTACACCGTGGCGCTTTCCAGCGTGAGCGTCTCTATACGGGCTCGCAGGTTCGCGGCCTGCCCCGCCTGTGACGCAGCGTACTGCTGGGCGACAGCGGCCTGCATGCGGCGCCAGCCGTCGTGGTCGTCGGCGGCGGGGAGGGTGTACAGGCTGTTCAACGGCACGCCATCTTCATTCACCAGGCGCTGTAACGCCGCCTGGGCTTCGGGGCTGATGGACTGGGGAACCGGGATGATTCGGAGGTCGATTTTTACGCCGTTACTCATGATCTGCACCGTTGGGGAAGGCGGGAGGCGCGCCGATACGCGAGCACATTTTTGTCGTTACCGGTACTACACTGCAAGTCCAAACCTCCCTTCAGGGGAATCGTCATGATGAGCAAAAACACGATTTGCCTTTGGTACGACGGCGATGCACTGGATGCGGCGAACTTCTACGCCAGGACCTTCCCGAACAGTGCCGTAACGGCAGTTCATCACGCCCCCGGGGATTATCCGGCGGGCAAGCAGGGCGACGTTTTGACCGTGGAATTCACGGTGATGGGCATCCCGTGTCTCGGGCTGAACGGCGGCTCTGGTGTGAAGCACAACGAGGCGTTTTCGTTCCAGGTGGCCACCGACGACCAGGCGGAAACCGACCGCTTGTGGCACGCGATTGTCAGCCATGGCGGCCAGGAAAACGTCTGCGGCTGGTGCCAGGACAAATGGGGCATCTCGTGGCAGATCACCCCGAGGGTGTTGTCGGCGGCGATCACCAACCCCGACCGGGCAGCCGCCAAGCGGGCGTTTGATGCCATGATGGGGATGACCAGGATCGATATAGCAGTGATTGAAGCGACGCAGTGACTCGGCCGACTGAATCAATCGGTCGGCAGTGCATGGGCGCCCACTGCCGTGTGGTCAACCAGACGAACACTGTTGCGTCCGCCACGCTTGGATTCATACAGCGCCGCATCGCCTTGCTCAATCAACGCCGCCAGGCTCGCGGGCGGCGTGTCGAACAGGCAGGCGCCGATGCTCAGGGTCACCGCTTCGGGCGTGACGAATGCTTGGGAGGCGGCGTGGTGAAACTGTTCACGCAGGGCGCTGCCCAGCGCGACGATCCGCTCGCTCGAGGTGTTGTTCAGCAGGATCACAAACTCGTCACCGCCCAGCCTCGCCGCCAGCGCATCATCGGGCAATTGGGCACGGATCATCTCGCTCAGCGCCACCAGCAGCCGATCGCCTGCGGTATGGCCGTACAGGTCGTTAATCAGTTTGAAGTTGTCGATGTCGATCACCAGCAGCGCGCCTGGCCGGGCGTACGAAACCTCGTTCAGAAGGCTCGGTGCCCGCAGCTCCAGGGCGCGGCGATTGTACAAGGCCGTCAAGGGATCGCGGGCGGCCAGCCGTGCGATTTGCTCTTCACGCCGGTAGCGCTCGGTGCCGGTCATCGACAGTGCAATCAGCATGATCGCCATCGCACCCTCCACCAGCGACACCTGAATGATTTCGCCACGAAACGCCGTCAGGTCGATCAGCGTACCCGGCACGACCGCCGACAGCGCCTTGGCCAGATAAAACAGCCCGTGGGCCAGCAGCACATAACGCAGTTGTACCGCGCCCACACTGAGCGAGCGGCCATGGGGGCGCAGCAGGAAACTTGCGCGCAAGGTCGGCAGCGCGACCAGCAGTGAATTGGCCAGCAGCATGGCTTTGGACCACGACTGTCCTTCCGGCAACAGCAGCATGGCAAACCAGGCGACGAAGATCAGGTACCAGCCGCGAGACAGCCGCACCTGAGTGAAACGCGCGACGCCCAGCAGGAAAAACCAGTGCGCGGTGATCAGCAGCCCGTTGGCGAACCAGATGCCAATCAACAGCAGACCGCTGGCTCGCAGCAAGGCCAAGGTACTGCCCACGCTGATGATGGCGAAACCAGCGGTCCAGTACAGCAGCGAAGGCTCGCGGACATTGCGCCACTCGACCGCCAGGTACAGCGCGGCGGCGCCTGCGAGGGCGATGGTGAGGACCAGAATGGTAATGGGGTCGAGCGCCATGGATGGACTGGCCTGCCTGAGTTGCGGTGAGACGGCGATTGTAAGCGTTCGGGTGGCTTTTTCGCAGCGCTCACCGCTGGCTGTATTGATCAACTTTCGCGTTTTTTAAAGGCTCGTATCAACCTGCAACTCGCGGAATGGAATGATCGGCCTGGGCGGCGTCGATCCATCCAATGCCTTGCGCCAGTAGCCTACGTCATGCCACTGGCCATGCTTGAATCCCACCTCAGAGTACGTGCCGATATGCGTGAACCCCAGCGCCTCATGCAACGCTACGCTCCCGGCGTTCGGCTGGGCGATCCCGGCATAAGCGGCGTGGTAGCCCTGGCGCATAAGCAGGGGTAACAGCCGCTCGTACAGTGCCCGGCCGATTCCGATGCCGTGCGCCACCGGATCGATATACACCGTAACATCGACCGACCAGCGATAGGCTTCCCGAGCCCGATGCTGGCTGGCATAGGCGTAGCCCACGACCTGTCCATCCCGTTCGGCCACAAGGTAAGGGTAGAGATTCAGCGTGGTACTGATCCGCTGGGCCATCTCCTCGACGCTCGGCGCTTGCTGCTCGAAAGAGATCGCGGTGCGCTCCACCATCGGTGCGTAAATCGCCTGGATGGCTGGGGCATCTGCGGTGGCTGCTACTCTGATATTGCCTGCGAAGCTCATCGTTCATCCTCTTGTTCAGGCCCGGCGCGCCATCAGCAATACCGTCGCCGCCGCCGACAACAACCCGGCGCAGCAGCGATTGAAAATCCGCTTGCCCCGAGGCAGCGCAAACCAGCGGCGCATATGCAAACCCATGTAGGCGTAGGCGCTGATGGCGATCCACTCCAGCGCCAGGAACATCGCACCCAGCAGGGCGAATTGCGGGGTGATCGGCTGGCCCGGGTCGACGAATTGCGGCAGGAAGGCGGTGAAAATCAGGATCGCCTTGGGATTGCCGGCGGCCACCAGGAACTCCTGCCGCGCCAGTGCCCACAACCCCGCCCTAGCCACCGTCGATTCAACTTCCGCCTGCGGGTTGGCACGCCACAATTGATACGCCAGATAAAACAGATACGCCGCGCCCAGGATCTTGACCCCGTAGAACAACAACTCCGAGGTTTGCAGCACCACCGCCAGCCCGGCGGAGGCGAGGGCGATCATCCCGGCGAAGGCCAACAAACGCCCGATGCCCGCCAGGCAGGAAGTGCGGTAGCCGTAGCGGGTGGAATTGCTCACGGAAAGCAAGTTGTTCGGGCCGGGCGCCATGTTCAGGGCGAAACAGGCGGGGAGGAACAGGGTGAGAGTGGCGACGTCCATGTGGGCTCCGGCGGGCGGTGGCAGGTAAGATCACGAGGATAAGGGGTTTAAGGGGGCAGCACAATTTGAGGTGCCGGATTGCATCACGTAACCTTGCGCACCCATGGATCCGTCCTCATGAGCATGGAGTTGGCAATGCAAGGAACAGCGTTCCAGATAGTCCGAATAGATCAAATCCACGAAATAGTCTCGCCCACCGTGGAGTCCCTGTTGCAGCCGCTGGGTTTCGAGGTTCAAGGCCCGTTGACTTGGATTCGCAGCGCTGATGCCCCCATTCGCCAGGTCTTTCGCCTTGCGCAGTGGAAAGGCGGCAAGCTGGCACCGTCATGGGGGCTGTCGTTGGATTTTGTCCCGCACCTCTCCGGAAATGACTTCAAATGGCACAGAACGCCCAAGTCAGCGCGACCTGACCTGATATTCGATGTGCGAGATCGTGCGTTTGATATTTCCTACAGTTATGGACCTGAAACCATAGCGAGGTGTGCACCCGATATCCTCAGGGCGGCCATTGCAGATGCTGAGTCGTTCTGGAACGCGGCTCGTTCGATAGCCAACTTGCCTGGCGCCTTCGAGCGGGTCAGGCAGCATCTGTCGAAAGGGGGGCTGGGTTTCTACAACTACACACAGCACCCTCTTGCATATGCCTTTGTGTTGGCCATGAATGGCAAGCCTGATGCCGCGGAGGAGGAGTTTCAACGCTATTCACTGCGCCTTTCAGCGACCGCCCAAAAGAAGCTTCGCCAGTTATTCATTGATGCTGGCGGTTACCCTGGTTAGATATAAGCCCGCAAGGTCGCGCTGCTTTCGACTCGTGCCGGAATTAAAATAAATAGAGTGTGCAAGAAGTGAAAGAGTCCCCATTTAGCAGCAAGTTTAAAAAAGCAATGGCTTTGATGATTGTACTTTTGTTGCTTGGGCTATGTTTTTTTATATGTCCAAGGGGGCTCGCATTGCGAGACAAACAGTTTTAATGCCGTGGATTCCAGAGTTGGGTACCTATATAGCGTTCGCCTCTCTTGTTGGACTCGTGTTTGCGGGCAGAACATTCTACTCTCGCCCTGAGGGGAAAAGCCTGAAACGTCTCGCAGAGTCTTTCTTTGGTGGCTTTTGCCTTAGTTTTGTTCTTTCTCTGAATGTGTATCAAGTCTGTGTTTACCTATTGCCTGGTGACCTTGTTCAGTATGAAGCGGCGTATGAGTTGAGATTTCCAGGCCCTTCCCTTGGAAGGACTAACCGTTGTGAGGCAGGTTTGGGATTTAAGGATCTAAACACCAATCGCTGGATTGTGCTGTGCACTGATAATCTGGAATTGTCGGAACGAAGGAAAAGAGGCATGAATGCCCTGTGGGTGACTGCTCACTCAAACAAACTGGGCTCTTATATCGTAAGGTATGAATTTATCTATAAATAAACTAACCCCGCTTGGCCCGTTGCTGAGTTGAAGCAGCCATACCCTGGCCCTGGTGTTGAACGGTTGCTCGAATGTTCCGGTCCCCCCCCTCCATCGCACTGAGAGGTTCCATTACGCGTTCGCCACCATCTGCTCGAACTGCAGGGTCAGCTTTTCAAACCGCAACGCATCACAGGCCGGGCAGAGGAAAGGCATTCGTCGTCCGGTGAACATCGACGTGTGGCCATCGCACTGCTTGCAGCGCAGATGTGTCGTGATAGACGCCGTAAGAGGCTCTACAAGTTGAGGGTTTAACCGACTTGCAAGAAAAGCCACCTGCGCCCGATCAAACTGATTGGTCAGGCTCAAATGGCGCAAGTGCGAGCAACGAGCCAGGCTGGTGATATCGTCGAGTTCAAACTTTACAAACGCCAACGAGAGGCTGGTGAGTGTGGGTAGGCGGGATACCGGTTCGATTGAGCTGAGGTGCAGAGGTGACGACCCGCCACCCAGGTTACCCATCAAGCGCAGTTCGCTCAGCTCACCCAGCGCCTCGATGCCGTCGAGTCGACGCAGTTTCGGGAAGTCTCCCACTGACAGATCGGTCAACGCATTCAGGTTGAAAACAGGGTCCAGCACTTCGATCCTTGTCGCCCGCTCAAGCTTCAATTTGCGTGTGTGGGTCAAGGTATCGAGTCCCTCGAGCGAGGAGAGCTTGAGGTTGTAGAGGCGCAGCTCCGTGGCGGTGCACCGGGACAGCACCGTTGGCCATACCTTTGCTGAAACGTTCCGAAGGTCAAGCTCATCGTTTTCAGCGAGTTGCTGTTCGGGGAACGGTTGATCCAGGCAAACAATCATAGTGCTCCTTCTATGCAGTTTGGTCCGTGAACGAGAAACTCCTCAATCTCCCGACTACCCCGCAAGTGCACCACCGGAATCTGCGGCCCTACCGCCAGGCGCACCGCCTCGATTCCCGGCCGGTAGCTGCGATCAAACGTCCACACAAACTTCAGGAAGGTCAGGAACGCCCGGTCGATTCTATCGGTACAGCCTGCCGCCATGTCCGGGCGCGGGCGTTTCAGTGCACTGCGCAGGATCACCCGGGTAAAGCAGGTGAGCCGAGGCGTATCGAGCCAGATGATCAGGTCGGCACGGGGCAGGCGCAGGTCGAAGGTACGCCGGGCGTAGTTGCCTTCGCACACCCAGGTATCCGTTGCGACCGCTTCACGCACCCTCGTGCGGAACTGCTCGGCGTCGGGCTCGACCCAGCCGGGGGACCAGAACAGGCGGTCCAGGTGCACCACGGGCAGGCCCAGGCGTTCGCCGAGAGTGCGGGCGAGGGTGGATTTTCCGCTGCCGGCATTGCCGAGAATCACGATGCGTTGCATGAGGACGTCCTGTCGCGGAAAAGCCGGCAATTGTGCAGCTTTTAAATGACCGGTTAAAGACTTATGAGGTAGGTTTATTGCCCGGAACGGACCCTGTCGATCAAGGAAGTGCTTTATATGCAAACCGCCTTTTCCCAAATCAGCGAACGGCTGAACAATCGCCGATTTATCGTGGCGGGCAACACCCATGGGCTGTCGGGTACGGGCACTGTGTTTGAGTACCACGTCGATGCAAATGCCATCTGGGGCACGTACCAGGGCGGCCGGATCCGCATGGGTAATCAAGTCGGGCGCGCCACCGGCACGGACACCATCGAGTTGCTGTATCAGTGCCTGACCACCGAGGGCGAGATTCTGGCCGGATGGTCACGGGGCACGGTAGGCGTGGATGACGCCGGACGTACCACGTTGGCCTTCGTGTGGGGCTGGTTGTCGGGTGCGGAGGGCGGCGGGGAGTCGAGCTATGTTGAACTGAGCAGCCATACGGTTTAACGCTTACTTGAACCGCTCAACCAGGTAATCGACAAAGCAACGCACCCGCGCCGGCGTGTGGGTGCCACCGAGGAACACGGCATGAATCTCTTCCCCGTCGCCGGGGTTGAAGGCCTCCAGCAGTGGCACCAGTCGGCCCGCCTTGATCGCGTCTTCAACGGTCTCGGCGCAGACCCGCGCGATGCCGATGCCTTCGGCCGCCAACTGGCCCTGGGTGTCGCCGTTATTGGTTTCCACATGACCCTTTATCGGCAGTGAGTAGTCGTGGCCATCCTTGCGAAACGGCCAGGTGGGCGCGGCGCGTTTGAAGTTGAACCCGATGCAGTCGTGATTCAGCAGGTCTTCCGGCACCTGCGGTGTACCGCGCCGCGCGAGGTAGCCAGGTGAGGCGATGATGACCTTGTGGGTAGCGCCGAGCCGGCGGGAGGTCAGGGCGCTGTCGGGCAACGGGCCCAATCGCACCGCGACGTCGGCCTGGCCGGCGGCGATGTCGACCACGGTGTCGGTCAGGTTGATGTCCACCAGGATATCCGGGTAGCGCTGGATGAACTCGGCCAACAGCGGGATCACGAAGGTCCTGCCATACAGCAGCGAACTGCTCACACGCAGGCGACCACGGGGTGAACTCTGGTCGGTTATCTGCTGCTCGGTTTCCCGCAGGTCGACGAGGATGCGCCGGGCGCACGACAGGTAGGCCGCGCCCTCCGGGGTCACGGTCAGTGACCGCGTGGTTCGCAGCAAAAGGCGCACGCCAAGGCGCGCTTCCATGCGGTCGAGCACCCGGGCAATGGAGGACGGCGCAAGGTTCAGGCGACGCGCCGCCGCCGAGAAGCTCGCAGTCTCGGCCACCAGGGTGAAGATTTCCAGTTCGTCCGTTATGTCCACGGGACACTCACTTATGCGTTTGGCGCAAAGGCCTTGAGCGGTGTAATGGGGTTCACATCCGGTTTTATGGCGTCCAGTATTGCGTAAAGCAATGTAATACGGAAACTCACCGGAGAATCCCATGATCTTGCCTTACACCATCAACATCCCCGATGACCGCCTTGCTGCGATCCGCGACAAAGTCGCCACCTACGACTGGACCCAACTTCCCGATTTGGGCGGGTGGCACTCGGGCGTGGGCGTCACTGACCTCAAGCGCCTGGCGCGTTACTGGCTGGACGCCTACGACTGGCGCAAGGTGGAAAAACACCTTAACCAACTGCCCAACTTCATCACCGAGATCGAGGGCGAGCACCTGCATTTCGTCCACGTACGGGGCGACGGTTCCAAGCCGCCGGTGTTGCTGCTGCACGGCTGGCCAGGGTCGTACCTTGAGTTTGAGGCACTGCTTGAACCGCTGGCGGCTGACGGACACGATGTGATCGTGCCATCGCTGCCGGGCTTTGCGTTCTCCAAGCCGATCACCGGGGTGATTGGCCCGCGTCGGGCTGCCGAGCTGATGCACGGGCTGATGGCTCGGTTGTTCGGGCAAACCCGTTTCATCGTCCAGGGCGGCGACTGGGGCTCCGGTATTGCGGGCTGGATGGCCCATGATCGGCCTGACGGATTACTCGGGATTCACCTGAACATGGCCGACCTGGTGGCCCAGGGCACTGTCGCTACCACGCCGCAAGAGAAAGAATTTGTGGCCCGGCGCGACGTGCTGATCGACTGGGAGACCGGCTACAACCACCTGCAGGAAACCCGCCCACAGACGTTAGGTGTTGCGCTGGCCGACAGCCCGGTAGGGGCCGCCGGCTGGATTCTGGAAAAAATCGGCACCTGGGCCGACCTGCCCAAGACCACCGACGGCAGTCCGGACCTCTGGAGCCGGTTTACCGAAGAGCAAGTGCTGACCAACATCATGCTGTATCTCGCACCGTCTTCCATGGTCACCGCAACCTGGATGTATCACGGCAAACGCCTGGAGGGCTCGTCGAAGTTTCCGGCCGGCACCCGCATCCAGGTGCCGACCGGGTTCGCCGCCTTTCGCGACCCGGTGTTCGTGCCGCCGCCGCGCTCATTGGTCGAGAAAACCTTCAACATCGTGCACTGGAGCGAAATGCCTGCCGGCGGTCACTTTGCGGCCTGGGAGCAGCCGGCGTTGATGCTGGCGGATTTTAGAGCCTTTATCGCTACTGTTTCGGCTTGAGCATCAGGTCCAGGTTTTGCACGGCAGCCCCTGCGGCGCCTTTGCCGAGGTTGTCGAAGACCGCTGCCAGCAAGACCTGGCCCGTCTCGTGGTTTTCACGCACGATCAAACGCAAGTCATCCGTGCCGTTCAGCGCTTGAGGGTCCAGGCAGGTCAGCTCGTTGGCGGCCTGCATCGACAGCACCTCGACGTGATTGGCGTCGCGGTAATGCTGCGTCAGGCAGTCATGCAACAGCACCCCATCCACCCCCGGTGCCAACAGCCGCCGTTGCAGCGGGATGGTCAGTACGATGCCCTGGCGGAACGCCCCGTAGGACGGCACAAACACGGGACGCTCCGTCAGCCCGCTTTGCCGTTGAATCTCCGGGACATGCTTGTGCGCCAACCCCAGGCCATAGACCAGGAAGGCGGGCGCCTGTGAGGCGTCGGGGCCCTCATGCTCCTGCACCCCGGCGCGGCCCTTGCCGGAATAGCCCGACACGGCATGAATCGTCGCCGGGTAATCCTTTGGCAGCAGCCCGGCTTCAAGCAAGGGGCGCAACAGCCCGATCGCACCGGTGGGATAGCAACCGGGGTTGCTGACGCGCTGCGCCGTGGCGATGCGGTGAGCCTGTTGCGGGTTCATCTCGGCAAAACCGTAGGTCCAGTCGGGATGAGTACGGTGCGCGGAACTCGCGTCGATCACCCGCACGGCAGGGTTTTCGATGCTTGCCACCGCATCCCGCGCGGCGTCATCGGGCAAGCACAGGATCGCGATGTCACAGGCGTTGATCATCTCGGCGCGATGCTGCGGGTCTTTGCGGTGTTCGGGGCTGAGGGTGACCAGTTGCAGGTCGGTGCGGTCCCGCAGGCGTTGATGGATCTGCAACCCGGTGGTGCCCTGGTCGCCGTCGATAAATACAAGAGGAGTTGCCATGGAATGCGCTCGGTAGGAAATCAGATGTCCCAATCTTCAATGAGCGGCTAGGATAGGAAAAGTTGAATTTCATAACGATGATATTCAGGTTTTCTGAATGAGGATCGACCCATGCGCGAAATCAGCCTTGACCGCCTGCGCACGTTGGTGGCGATTGCCGACCTCGGTTCCTTCGCCGAAGCGGCGCGCATGTTGAACCTGGCGCCCCCTACGGTCAGCTTGCACATTGCCGACCTGGAAGCCCGGGTAGGCGGGCAGTTATTGTCGCGTACCCGTGGGCGCGTGCAGCCTTCGGCGATTGGCGAAACCCTGGTGGAGCGCGCGCGTCGATTGTTGGCGGATGCGGAACAGGCGCTGGAGGACGTGGAGCGCCAGGTGCAGGGCCTGGCCGGGCGTGTGCGTTTGGGCGCGTCCACCGGGGCCATCGCCCAGTTGCTGCCGCAAGCCCTGGAGACCTTGAGCCAGCACCATCCCGCGATCGATGTACAGGTCGCGGTGCTCACCTCCCAGGACACCTTGAAGAAGCTCGCCGAGGGTGCTTTGGAGATCGGCCTGGTGGCGCTGCCGCAGGCACCGGTGAAGGGCTTGCGCATCGAGCCCTGGCGTCGCGACCCGGTCATGGCTTTTTTACCGGCGCGCCGGGAATGCCCGGAGGTGGTAACACCCGCCTGGCTGGCTGCCCAGCCGTTAATCCTGAATGACAACACCACCCGGCTTTCGCGCCTGACCGCCGAGTGGTTTGCCAGTGAAGGATTGCAGCCCACGCCGCGCATTCAACTGAACTACAACGATGCGATCAAAAGCCTGGTGGCCGCCGGTTATGGCGCGACGTTGTTGCCCCATGAAGCGTCCACACCGTTGACCGACAGCCGGATTGTGATGCGCCCATTGCAGCCGTTGTTGTGGCGCCAGTTGGGTATCGCGCATCGTGCCGGAGACGTCGAACGGCCGACGCAGCACGTGCTGGAGGTGTTGTGGGGGTTGAGTGCGGGGTAGGGCGACGATTGTATGCCTGGGGCAAGACGGTTAGCCTTGCGCCCCGATGTCATCAGCCATTTCAAGCAAGGAAGCGCGTGTGAAGGTTTTTCAAGGAGTGATCGGGCTATCGCTATTGAGCTTGCTGTTCGGCTGCAGCACTGGGCCGGTGCAAACGCTGAAGTTCAATGTGCCCCACGGCTTTTACGGCACCTACCTCAAGCAGAAGGTCGGGAATCACGGGCAGTTGACCTGCAACGTGACCACTGAAAAAAACAATCTCGGTGAGGAATGGGTGTCTTCGGTCATTCTCGGGGCGGGTGAAGATGATGCCCAGGACAATATCCTGTTTCTCTCCAGCTACCCGCTAGGTACTGACGATCAAAGGGCTTTCCAGCTGCGGCTGTTCAACAAGGCACAGCGGGTCACTGATAGCCTGGTGCTGACCACTGCCGATCACAACGGGGTCTACTCACTGCGCCTGGCTTGGGCCGACGATGGCTCCATCAGTTACCAGGTCGCCAGTGGTGGGCAATGGTCCGAAAAGAAAACCGTGACGCAACCCGGCTTTTCCGTGCGGCACGTCAGCGTGCAAGCCTCGGGTATGAAGGGCACCGCTGTCTGCGAACTGGGCGGCTGATCGTTGAGAATCTTCGCGTTCATCTTCGCCTTGCTCATCACCACTTCCGCCCAGGCCAAAGACGGTATTTCCTTTGCCGACGATCCGCTGGGTTGGTCATGCCTGAGGTTCTCCACCTTCACCTTGCTGACGTCGGAACTGACGACGCGCCCTGGCAGCTTTCTTTCGGCCAAGAATGACGCATTGGCGTTTGTAGGGTCCGACGGCGAGATTCGTGGCGCGTATTTCGAACAGGCGCTACTGAGTTTTCGCAGCACGGGCGGTAACGATGATGTCAGTGATGCGCAGTTTGCCGAGGCGGTGGCGGTGATTGAGTAAGACGGCAGCAGGCTTATGAGGACGGTGCGAGGTGCACACCCTCGGTCTGGAGTTTGGCCAGCTCGGCAGAGAGGCAGCAGCCCTCCATCCATTGCACCGCATTCCAGCCCAGTTGCCTTGCCGCGACGACGTTCGCAGGGGTGTCGTCTATCAGCAGCAATTGCTCTGGAGCGAAGCCCGAGTGAGCGGCTGCCTGTTTAAAGAAATCCAGGTCCGGCTTGCGGCTACCCAGCGCTGCCGAATAATAGATGCCGTCTACGTGCAGGGCCAGGTCAAGTCGATCCATCAGATAGGCAGCACGCAGGTGCTCCTGGTTAGTCGCCAGATAAACCTTCGTACCCGTTTTGCGCAGTTGGCTGAGAGCTTCAAGCAACGGTCGGTTTAGCCTGGCGTCACTTTCAAACCAATAGGCAATCAAGCTTTCGTGGGGCACGGACGGCGCAATTCGAGCCAGTACCGGTTTCAGTTGCTCGGCAAGCCCATGACGTCCAACGACAATATCGTTCCAGTAAGGGCCGAAAAACTCACGGTTCAACGCGACGTTACTGATGCCAAGATCCGTTTCAATATCAGACGCCCAAGGCCTGCCATCCGCAGGCCGTCCATTAACGAGTACACCGTCGACATCTACCATTATCGCGTGAATCATCGTGCCGTTCTTCCTTGTGGTGGTTGTCTGCACTGCCGGTACCGCGCTGCAATGCCATGCTTTCATACGATAGGCCTATGAATACATTCCCGGATCAGGAATTTACAGCGGCCTGAATATCCTTGAAATTGGCGGTTTTTGGCCGCTAATCCGTTCTCTGCGGTCGTTTCTCTCAAGGAATTCTATATGTCATCACTCGAATCGTTCACCCATACCCAACTCCCCATGACCGTCGACGGTGTGCCGTTGAACATCGCAACAATCCACCGCGCCGGCACCCTGGCACCCATTGTGTTCCTGCATGGCTTCGGCTCCACCAAGGAAGACTACGCCGACATCGTCCTGCAGCCAGCGTTTGATGGTCACCCGTTTGTTGCCTACGACGCCCCCGGTTGCGGTGAAAGCCAGTGCAGCGACCTGTCGAAAATTTCCATCCCGTTCCTGCTGCAGACCGCCGTGCAGGTGCTGGAGCATTTCGGTGTCGAGCAGTTCCACCTGGTGGGCCACTCCATGGGCGGTTTGACCGCGCTGATGTTGGCGCACCGATTTCCGGGCCGGGTGCTGAGCTTTGTCGATATCGAAGGCAATATTGCCCCGGAAGACTGCTTCCTCAGCCGGCAGATTGTCGACTACCCGGCAGAGGATCCCGAGGCATTTTTCAGCGCCTTCATCGAGCGCACCCGCCAGGCACCGGCCAACGCCAGCGCGCTGTACTCGGCGAACCTGAGGCACAAGGTGCGCGCCGGTGCGGTGCGGGGGATTTTCCAGTCGATGGTAGAGCTGTCCGACAATGGCGACCTGATGGGCAAGTTCCTCGGCCTGGAATGCCCGCGGATGTTCATGTATGGCGAGCAGAATGCTCACCTGTCGTACCTGGCGCATATCCAGGCGCAAGGTGTGCGACTGGCGCCGATTGCCCAGTGCGGGCACTTCCCGATGTACTCCAACCCGATCGCGATGTGGCAACAGATTGCGGACTTTCAGCGCGGTTGATCTCCACCGCCAGCGATCGGCCAGGCCCGAAAGCACAAGACTTACGCCTCGAAACCCGGATAATGGCGGCCATATTTTGCTCGCTATTCTGGTAATCCCGCATGGAAATCAAGGTCAATTTTCTCGACAACCTTCGACTTGAAGCCAAGTTCGACGACTTCACCGTGGTGGCCGACCAGCCTATTCGCTACAAGGGCGACGGCTCGGCCCCCGGTCCGTTCGATTACTTCCTGGCGTCGTCGGCGTTGTGTGCGGCTTACTTTGTGAAGTTGTACTGCGAAACCCGCAACATCCCCACCGACAACATTCGCCTGTCCCAGAACAACATTGTCGATCCGGAAAACCGCTACAACCAGATCTTCAAGATCCAGGTCGAGTTGCCGGCGGACATCTCCGACAAGGACCGCCAGGGCATCCTGCGGTCAATCGACCGTTGCACCGTGAAAAAAGTGGTGCAGGCCGGGCCGGAGTTTGTGATCGAGGAAGTCGAAAACCTGGATGCCGATGCCCAGGCGTTGTTGATGCCGGGCGCGGCGTCCGATGCGGGCACTTACATCGCGGGCAAGGACCTGCCGCTGGAAAAAACCATCGCCAACATGTCGGCCATTCTGGCGGGCCTGGGCATGAAGATCGAAATCGCGTCGTGGCGCAATATCGTGCCCAACGTGTGGTCGCTGCATATCCGCGATGCGCACTCGCCGATGTGCTTTACCAACGGTAAAGGCGCGACCAAAGAGGGCGCGCTGGCGTCGGCGTTGGGCGAGTTTATCGAGCGGCTGAACTGCAACTTCTTCTACAACGACCAGTTCTGGGGTGAAGACATCGCCAACGCGGCGTTTGTGCATTACCCGGACGAGCGCTGGTTCAAGCCCGGCCGTAAAGACGAACTGCCGCCGCAAATCCTCGACGCGCACTGCCTGCATATCTACAACCGTGACGGCGAGCTGCGTGGTTCGCACCTGTACGACACCAATTCCGGCAACGAAGAGCGCGGCATTGTTTCGCTGCCGTTCGTGCGCCAGTCCGATGGCGAGGTGGTGTATTTCCCGTCCAACCTGATCGAGAACCTGTACCTCAGCAACGGCATGAGCGCTGGCAACACCCTGGCTGAAGCCCAGGTGCAGTGCCTGTCGGAGATCTTCGAGCGGGCGGTAAAACGCGAAATCATCGAGGGTGAATTCGCGCTGCCGGATGTGCCCCAGGAAGTGCTGGCGAAATTCCCTGGCATCCTGGCCGGTATCCAGGGCCTGGAAGCCCAAGGCTTCCCGGTACTGGTGAAGGATGCGTCGCTGGGCGGTGAATTCCCGGTGATGTGCGTGACCTTGATGAACCCGCGCACCGGCGGTGTATTCGCCTCGTTCGGCGCACACCCGAGCCTGGAAGTGGCGCTGGAGCGCAGCCTGACCGAGCTGCTGCAAGGCCGCAGCTTCGAGGGCCTGAACGACTTGCCGCAGCCGACGTTTGAAGGCCACGCGGTGACCGAGCCGAACAACTTTGTCGAGCACTTCATCGACTCCAGTGGTGTGGTGTCGTGGCGCTTCTTCAGTTCCCGGTCGGATTACGAGTTCGTCGAATGGGACTTCTCCGGTCAGGACGAAAACTCCAACGCTGAAGAGGCCGCGACGTTGTTCGGCATCCTCGAAGGCATGGGCAAGGAAGTCTACATGGCGGTGTACGAACACATCGGCGCTACCGCCTGCCGTATCCTGGTGCCGGACTATTCGGAGATCTATCCGATCGACGATCTGATCTGGGACAACACCAACAAGGCGCTGTTTTTCCGCGAAGACATCCTCAACCTGCACCGCCTCGACGAAACCGAGTTGAAGGGCCTGGTTGAGCGTCTGGTGGAAAGTGAGCTGGACGACTACACCGACATCACCACATTGATCGGCATCGAGTTTGACGACAATACGGCGTGGGGGCAGTTGACCATTCTGGAACTGAAGCTGCTGATTTATCTGGCCTTGCAGCAGTTCGAAGAAGCCAAGGAGCTGGTGGAGATGTTCCAGCAGTACAACGACAACACCGTCGAGCGCGGCTTGTTCTACCAGGCCGTGAATGCGGTGCTGGAGATGGAACTGGACGAAGACCTGGAACTGGCGGACTACGAAGTGAACTTCCGCCGGATGTTCGGCAACGAGCGGATGGACGCGGCGATCGGGTCGGTGAACGGCAGTGTGCGGTTCTACGGGTTGACGCCGACGAGCATGAAGCTGGAAGGGCTGGATCGGCACCTGCGGTTGATTGACAGCTACAAGAAGCTGCATTCGGCGCGGGCCAACTCCGTCAGTTAAAAGCCAACACCGTACTTGTGGCGAGGGGGCTTGTCCCCGTTGGACTGCGTAGCAGTCCCGTTTTTGGGGCCGCTGCGCAGCCCAACAGGGGACAAGCCCCCTCGCCACAGGTTATTGGTTGCCTGCTCTAGCGTTTACAACGTCCAACCCAACCCCAGCGCCTTGTGCAACGACGCAAAGTCCTTGAGCAGCGCCGCATCCCCGGAAATCCGGCTTTCCTGCGCCTGGTACCGCGTACGCTCCGCGTCCAGCCAGTCCAGCGTACTTGCCGTGCCTGCTTTGTAACGCTGGCGCGTCAGGTCCGCAGCCCGCACCGCCGACGATTCCACATTCCTCAGCAACACCACGTTCTGCCGCTGGTTGCCATACCGGGCCAATGCCACATCCGCGTCACGCAACGCACTCAGCACCACGCTTTTGTAATGGGCCAGGGCCTCGTCGCGCCCGGCTTCCGCGCCTTTGACGCTGGCCGCCACCCGGCCGAAATCCAGTGCGTTCCAGGTCAGCCGCGGCAACAACAGCCAGGTGCCGCTGTCCTTGCGCGCGAGGTGCCCGGGATCGGCTGCCGAGAATGACAGGTCGCCCATCAGGCTGAGTTTGGGAAACCAGTCGGCGGTTTTCTCGCCGATCTGCGCGTTGCTGGACGCCAGTTGGCGCTCGGCCACGCGGATATCCGGACGGGCTTTCAATATGGCTGCCGGGTCGGCAAACGGCACCTGGCTCGGGATAGCGGGCAGGGCGCGGGGCGTATTGAGGCTCGCATCCAGCTCGCCCGGCTCCAGGCCGCACAGCAAGTTCAGTTGATCCACGGCTTCGACAATGGAGGCTTGCAGCGGCAGACGCTGGGCACGGGTGTTTTCCGCCTGGGTCAGTACCTGTTCCAGTTGCAACTGCGAGGCCACGCCACGGCTGCGCCGCTGTTGGGTCAGGTCCAGCGCCTGCTGCTCGATGTCGACACTGGCGTCCACCAGCGCCAGTCGCGCCTGCTGGTCGCGCAGGTCGGCATAGGTCTGTACCACCTCGGCGGCCAGTTGCACCTGGGCATCGGCCAACTGCGCCTGTGACGCGTCGTTTTCCGCCTGCGCCGCCTCGATCGCACGGCGGGTGCCGCCAAACAGGTCGGCTTCCCAGCTGGCATCAAAGCCGGCGAGGTAAAGACTCAGTGGCCCGCGTCCACCGCCACTGCTGCCACCCAGCGCCGAGGTGTCGGGTGAGCGCAGTTTGAGCATCGCCGCATCGCCGGTGATTTTGGGCATGGCGTTGGCGTTGGCGCCACTCAGGCTGGCGCGTGATTGCTTGAGCCGGGCCTGGGCGGTCGCCATGTCCGGGCTGTTTTGCAGCGCCTGGGCCACCAGTTGGTTGAGTTGCGGGTCGCCCAGGGTTTGCCACCATTGGGCGACACCCGGCGTACTCGACTCGCTGCCGGCGTGAGGCAAGCGTCCGGCCGCCAGGGTTTTTGGCGCGGCATCCGGCGCGCCGTGGTAGTCCGGCCCCACGGTGCAGGCCGCCAGCAGGCCGACGGTGAAGAGCAGGGGAAGAGAGCGATAAATCATGTTCGTTGGCCTGCCTGCGCCGCGCGCTTTTTCAGGATGAAGATCAGGGGAAGGCACGCCAGCATGGCGAGTCCCAGCACGTAGAACGCGTCGTTGTAGGCCATCACCGCCGCTTGCTGGGCGATGTCGTTGGCCAGGTGACTGAGCGACTGCAACGACGCCGTGGAAGGGTCGCCGGTTTGCGCCAGGTAGCTGGCGGTGTCGCTCGCCATCTGGTCCTGGGTCAGTTGGGTGTTGGCCTGGATGCCTTCGCGGAGCATGTCGTCATGAAAGTGGCTGCGCCGATCCATCAGTACGCCCAGCAGTGCCAGCCCCAGGGTGCCACCGAGGTTGCGTGACATGTTGTAGAGCCCGGCCGCGTCACCGGCATCTCGCGCCTCCACCGAGCGCATCGACAGCTGGCTGAGGGGCATCATCACCAGGATCTGCCCGAAGCCCCGCAGAATCTGCGACCAGTAGAAATCATGGCCGACACTCTGGGCGGTGAGTTGGGTGTCGAGAAAACAGCTGGCCCAATACATCAACAGACCCACGCCGACCATCATCCGCAGGTCCAGGCGGCCAAGCATTCTCGGCAGGATCGGCATCAGCAGGAACGCCGGGATGCCCGACAGAAGCATGATCGAACCCGACTGCTGCGCGTTATAGCCCGACAGGATGCCGAGGAACTGCGGCACCAGATAGGCCGTGCCGTACAACCCGGCGCCCACGGCCGTGGCAATCAGCAGCACGCTGCCAAAGCTGCGGTTGAGCACCAGTTGCAGGCGCAGGATCGGCGTACTCGACCGGACCTGCCCAACGGCAATCAGGAAGAAACCGACGACCATCGTGATGCTCAGCCAGATGATCAATTGCGAATCAAACCAGTGTTCACGCTGGCCTTCTTCCAGCACCACGGTGAGCGAACTCAGGCCCATCGCCAGGCCGAGGATGCCGAGCCAGTCGGCCTTGATGAACTGTTGAAGGTTCATGCGCTCGCTTGGCAGGCCGGTGATCAGCAGGGTGATCAAGGTAATGCTGACGGGCAGGTTGATAAAGAAACACCAGCGCCAGTTGATGTTTTCCGTGAGCCAGCCACCGATCACCGGGCCCAGCAGCGGGCCGAGAATCACCGTCATGCCGAACATCGTGGTGCCGATTGCCAGCTGGTGAGCGGGCAGGCGGGTACGCACGATGGTCTGGGCGGTCGGGATCATCGCGCCGCCGGCAAAACCCTGACCGATGCGCCCGGCGATCATCGCGCCGAGGCTTGAAGACAACCCGCAGAACATCGAGAAAAACGTGAACATCAACGCGGTGCCGATCAGGAACCGGCGCAGGCCGAACACCCGGGTCAACCAGGCGGCGAGGGGAATCATCACGATTTCCGACATCAGGTAACCGGTGGCGATCCACGTGCCTTCGGTGCCGGTTGCGCCGATCTGGCCCTGGATTTGCGGAAGCGCCGAGTTGGTGATCGAGATGTCCAGGGTCGCCAGTAACGCGCCGAGCGAGCCGGCGGCGACCGCGATCCAGTCCGTCAGCGAGGCGTTGCGCGGTTTCTCCGCGGGCACCTCGGCCAGGATTGCTTCAGCCATGGTTGGCATCTGCCTTATGGGTACGGGTGTCGACTTCCACGGTGGCGGACAAGCCGGGCACCAGGGCCTGGCGAACGTCGTCATCCGACAGGTCCAGGGAAATCCGCACGGGCACCCGCTGCACGATCTTGGTGAAGTTACCGGTGGCGTTCGATGGCGGCAGCAGCGCGAATTGCGCACCGGTGCCGGGTGACAGGCTGTCGATATGGCCTTGTATGTCATGGCCCGGCAGCGCGTCCACGTGCACGGTGACGGTCTGCCCGGCGCGCATCTCGCCGATCTGGGTTTCCTTGTAGTTGGCGGTCAGGTAGATCGCGCTCACCGGCACCACGGTCAGCAGGCGTGTGCCCGGCTGCACGTATTGCCCGACACGCACGCCACGGTCGGCCACGCGGCCGTCGAGGGGGCTGCGGATGACTGCGTCGTCCACATCCAGCTGGCTTTGCGCTTCGCTGGCCTTGGCCACGCCGAGTTGCGCCTGGGCCTGCTTGAGCTGGGCTTCCAGGGTGCCGTAGCGGGTCTGGCTGGAGCGCAACGCCGCCTGCTTGGCGGCCACGGTGCTGCGGGCTTGCGCCAGCTGATTGTTGAGTTGCGCGAGACGTTCTTCCGGTTCGGCCCCGGAACGCGCCAGCGGTGCATAACGCGCGACTTCAGTTTGCGCGTGTTGGGCGTCGGCCTGGGCGCCTTGCAGTTGGGCGCGGGCTTCGGCGATGGTCGAGTCCTGTTGCACGAGGTCGGCCTGGGCCTTGGCAAAGTCGGCCTCGCGGGCGGCAATCGTCGCCGAGGCTTCATCACTCACTGCCTGGTATTTGCGAGCGTCCAGGCGTACCAGCACGTCGCCGCGCTTGACGTTCTGGTTATCGGCCACCAGTACGTCGGCGACGTAACCGTTGATTTTCGGCGCCACGCTGATGCTGTCGGCTTGCAGATAGGCGTCGTCGGTGGTCTCGATAAAGCGCCCGGTGAGCCACCACCAGGCGCCCCACGCCAGCCCGGCCAACAGCGCCACGCCGGCGAGTGACAGTAGAATCCGTCGGGCTTTGCCACGTTGGCCGTTGACGGTGGTTTCAGGAATGACCTGAGAAGAGGGAGGTGCAGCAGACATCAAGTCACTCCAGTTTTATATCAGTTGGAATAAATTCGTTTTTTCGCGAATTTTTGTCAACTGGTATATTTTGGTTACGTTAAAAAAATGGAGTTGCACATGGCACGACACAAACCAGCCGCCGAAGGGGGTTATCAGCGGGGCGAAGAAACCCGCGCACGTATTGTCGAGGCGGCCGTCGGGGTATTTGGCGAGCGTGGCTACGACGGCGCGTCTACCCGGGACATCGCGAACGCGGCCGGGGTCAATGCACCGGCGATCCAGTATTACTTCGATGGCAAGGAAGGCGTGTACCTGGCGTGCGTGGAGCACTTGATCACGCTGCTGTGGCGCAAAATGGCGCCCACCGTTGAAGCGGCAGAAAGCGCATTGGCCGGGGAGGGCGCTAACGATCAGGCGCTGATCGAAGCCTCATTGGGCATTCTCGGTGCGGTGGTTTCAACGATCCAGGACAGCCCGCAAACCACGGCGTGGCGGGCGTTTCTTGACCGTCACCAGGCGGGACTCTGCCCTGAAAGCGCGACCATGGCGTTCGAAGAACGCTTCAAGGCGCGCATTGCCAATGTCATCCGGCTGCTGATCGCGCGATTGTCGGGCCTTGCCGTCGAGGACGATCGCACGGTGATTCATTCGATGGCGCTGTTCACCCAAGGGCTGGCCTTTCGGGTACAGAAACCCAAGCTGCTCTCGGCCCTGAACTGGACTGAAGTGAACCAGAAGGAAATGGAACTGGTGCGCGACGTGGTGCTGACACAGGCACGGTTTACCCTGGAAGGGCTGGTCCGGCACCGAGACCGACGCTGACCTCAGCGCTTGCTGAACGCCAGACGGGCCGCAAACAGCACAAAGATCAGGCCGGTGGTGCGGTCCATCCACTGGATCACCTTTTCGCGCCGCAGCACGCCGGCCAGTGGCTGCGTGGCACCGATCAACACCAGCGCCCAGATCAGGCTGATGACCACGTGGATGCTCACCAGCCCGAATGTCCACCCCACCATAGAGTGGCCTTGGGGGATGAACTGCGGCAGGAAAGACACGTAGAAAATCCCGATCTTGGGGTTCAGGACGTTGCCCAGCATGCCTTTCAGGAACCAGTTGGCGCCGGGTTTTCCGTCGGCCTCGACAGACGCTAATGAGCGACGCGGGCGCACCAGCATGTTCAGGCCCAGCCACGCCAGGTAGGCCGCGCCGCAATACTTCAAGACGTTGAAGGCCACCTCGGACACGGCAATCAGAGCGCCCAGCCCAAAGGCCACCGCCGCGCCCCACAGCAAACAGCCGGCGTTGATGCCCAAGGTGGCGCGCAACGCCTGTTGTTTGCCTTCGACCGTTGCGGTGCGCAACACCAGGGCCGTGTCCAGCCCGGGTGTGAGGGTTAACAGCGTGGCGGCGAAGGTGAAGGCGAGCAGGTTATCGGCGATGGACATGGGCGGGGCACGTCGAAGTGGGGACCCGCCCACGTTAACAGGCCCTCTGTCAGAAACTCCAGCGGGTGCTCAGCATCACGTTGCGCGGGTCACCGTAATACGACGAGTTATAAAAACCGATGTTGGTGTAGTAGGACTTGTCGAACACGTTGTTGACGTTGAGGGTGGCCGACAGTTGGTCAGTGATCTGGTAGCGCGCCATCACGTCCACCAGCCACAACGGATCCTGGGAAAACTTTTCCTTGATGCCATTGTGTTCGAGGATCTTCCAGCCCGTGCCCTGCCAGCGCACGCCGCTGCCGAGGGTCAGCTTGTCCAGCGGCCCCGTGAGCTTATAGGTGGTGTAGAGGTTGACCTGATCCTCCGGTTCCCAGGTGGAGAGTTTGTCGCCCGCCTGATCACGCATGATCTTGTGGGTGTAGCCCGCCGCCAGTTGCCAGCCCGGCGCCACTTCCCCGGTGATCTCCGCTTCATAGCCCTTGGTCTTGGCCTTGACGCCCTTGGACGCGTAGTCAAGCCCCGGGTAGCTGTTGGCGACATAGTCGAGATCGTCCACCGGCTTGTTTTCCTCATGCACCTCGAAGTAGGCGAGGCTGGCGTTCAGGCCCCCGTCGAAGAACTCACCCTTGAGGCCGATCTCGTAGTTCTTGCCTTCGTCCGGCTTGAGCGGCTTGTCGTTGCGATCCCGGTAGTCGTCCTGGGGCAGGTAGATTTCGGTATAGCTGGCATAGGCCGAGAAATTATCGTTGAGGTCGTACACCACGCCGGCGTAGGGCACGACTTTGCCGGTGTCCTTGATCTGGCTGGTGCCGCTGACTTCGTAGTTGTTGACGCGGGCACCGAGCAGCACGGTCAGGTCGTCCGCCAGGCTGAAACGGCCGGTGGCGTAGTTGGCGCTCTGGCGGGTGGTTTCATCGTTGCGTTTGGTCTGCGGGCCCCAATCCGGTTCGGGCGCATCACCGTCCCAGCCAAAGTAGTCGTAGCTGTTGTTGAGGTTGGTGGCGTTGGTGTAGTCACGGCCCAGCCAGCGCGAGCGCGATACCGAGGTGCCCAGCACCAGTTGGTGTTCGCGGCCAAAGAGGCTGAAGGGCCCGCTGGCATACAGGTCACCGGTGTCGCTGGTGGTCTCGCCGGTGTACTTGCGCGTCAGCATCTGCGCCTTGCCGGTGACGGCGTCAGGGTCGAGCAATGCGGCCAGCGGCGCGTGGTAGCCGTTGATCTGGTGATTGTATTGGCCTTTGACCATCCAGCCATTGTCGAAGTTATGTTCCAGGGTCGAGAACACGGTGCGGGTGTACTGCTCCCAGCTGCTGAACTTGGCCCCGTTGTTGAACGAGCGGGAGTTGCTGATGGGTTCGCCCTTGGAATTGAACAGCGAGGCGCTGCCTGACCAACTGGAGCCCTGCGGATCACTGTCCTGATAATCGGCGCCGACGGTCAGCAAGGTGTCCGGTGCCAGGTCGAACTCCAGAATCCCGTAGTAGACACTCGTCTGGCGCTGGTAGTGGTCGATAAACGAGTGCTTGTCCTGATACGCCGCGACGGCGCGCCCGCGCACATTGCCGGTCTCGGTCAGGGGCCCGCTGACGTCGATTTCCGAGCGGTAGTTGTCCCATGAGCCCGCACCCAGGTCCACGTAGCCCTTGAACTCGGCGGTGGGCTTCTTGCGCACCATGTTGATGGTGCCGCCGGGGCCGCCGGCGCCGGTCAACAATCCCGTGGCACCCTTGAGCACTTCCACCCGGTCGTAGATGACAGTGTCGGTGAGGGTATGGCCGGAGGAGTATTGCGCATCCTGGAGAATCGGAATGCCGTCGTACTGGAAGTTCTGGATCGCGAAACCACGGGAATAGTAGCTGGTGCGGTCGCTGTCATAGGTTGCCACGGTGATGCCCGGGGTATGGCGCATCACGTCGTCGATGGACTTGAGGCCGAAGTCGTCCATGGCCTGGCGCGTCACCACGGAAATCGACTGCGGCGTCTCCCGGGGTGTCAGCACCAGGCGCGTGGCGGTGGCGATAGTGCCCGGCGTGTAGGAGCCGGAGCCTTCGGTAACGGTGCCGAGCTGGTTGCTGACCACGTGGGTGGCGCCCAACTCCAGGGCACCAGTGGCCGGCAATGCCTCGAGCATCACCGCATTTTCGCCGTGCTGCTCAACCCGCAGGCGTGTACCGGCCAGCAGTTTGGCCAAGGCCTGGCGCGTGGTCATGGTGCCGTTGATGGCGGGGGACTCGATGCCGGCGGCGAGGTCCGAGGAGTAGACGATCTGCAGGCCGCTCTGCTCGCTCAACTGATCCAGCGCGTTGGCCAGGGACTGCCGGGGGATGGCCAGCGCGTAGGTTTTCGACGGGTCGTTTGCGGCGGGCGTGGTGTTGGGTTCGGCCGCCGTTGCCTGCGCGCATGCCAGGAAAACCGCGAGCGCCAGCGCGCTGCGAGCGTGCGTCGAGTGGAGAGTTGGAAAGTACATACGAGCCCCGTAACGAATAGGAATTGTTTGCAATAACAAATCCCAGACGGGTTGAGACTTTGAAACCCGTAAAACTTTTTTCATAAAACGCCACGGGCTTTCCGGCTTAGTGGATGACCAGCACTTTTCCGGGTAGTTGGGTGACGTGGGTCGCGGCGACCTTGCTCAATGCCTGGACGATGGCCAACGGATCATCCAGCCGATAATTGCCGCTGACCCGCACCTTTGCCGCCTCGGCGTCGAGCAGCCAGATCGGGGCAGGGTAGTAGCGTTTGAGGGTGTCGAGCACTTCGGCCAGCGGCGCGTCCTGAAACGACAGGCGCCCGTTGACCCAGGCCATTTGCCGCTCTGCACCTTCGGTGTGGGCGGCCTGCAGATGATCCTGCCTGAGTTGCTGCCAGCTACCCGCCAGCAACAGGGTTTGCTTGCCGCGGGTGTCGGCAACGTTGACCCGGCCTTCACGCACCGCCACGGTGACGTCCTGATCGTTCAGCGCCACACTGAATTGAGTGCCGACGACGGTGACTTTGGCACCTGCACTTTCAACAATCATCGGGCGAGATGCGTCATGGAACGCCTCGATAAACACCTCGCCGCGCAACAGACGGATCTGTCGCTGCGGACCCTTCATGTGAGTGCTGATGGCGCTGTCGCTGCCGAGGACGATCTGCGAGCCGTCCTCCAGGGTCAGGCGCTGGACCTCGGCAACCGAGGTCATGTGGTCGGCGCGCAAGCGCATGGGCACATCGGCGATCCAGCCGCCGGTCAGCATGATCAATAACGAGGCAGCCACCGCGAAAAGCCGCGACCGCCTGCGTTTGGCAGGCGGGCGCTCCGGGATGTCCAGGCCTGTCTCAAGATTACGCAGGGCTTGTTCGAAGGCGAGGTCGTTCCACATTGTTTCGAGGGTTTGATACGCCTGTGCGTGAGCGTTTGACGCGTTACGCCATTGCTCGAACTGATGGCGCAGCAACGGATTGCCGGCCACTTCATCGCGTCGGGCAAACCAGTCGGTGGCCTGTTGGCGCGCCGCTTCACGTGAATCAGTCATCGCAAGCCTGCTCCTGAGTGGCTCTGGTACAGGCATCGAGCGCACTGCGCAGGTCTTTTTCGACGGTACTCAAGGATACGTCCAGTTGCTGTGCAATCTGCGCTTTGGAAAACCCCCGCAGCTTATCGAGGATCAATATTTGCTGCTGGCGCTTGGGCAGGGTCGCAAGCACCTGCTCGAAGCGCTTGAGTTGCTGCTGGCTTTGCGCATGGTTGTCCGGACCCGGGGCGGATGTAGGTATCTGCGCGAGGTAGCTTTCATCCGCGACCTGGCACTCGAAGCGCCGCTTGCTGCGCTGGCTGCGCAAGTGATCAAACGCCAGGTACTGCGCGGTCTGGTACAGGAATGGACGGATATGTTCGATGGGCCTGGCGCTCAGGGCCTTGGCCACCTTGAGGTAGGTGTCCTGGGCGAGGTCTTCAGCCAGGCTGGCGCAGCCGGTGACTCGGGCGAGCATGCGAACCAGTGCAGGGCGCTGGCCGATAAATAGCGCGCTCAGTTTGTGCTGACTGTCCCCGTTATCCATAACGCCCCACACCGTCCTATGCGCGAAAGCTGGGCATTATAATGAGATTAAATATCATTACCAGCATGGTTTGGGTCTGAAAGAGTACCGCTGTTTCCTGGGTGGTTGGCCGTCAGGATGATACGTAAAGCCATCACCACGCCAAGGAGCACCGGGTAGTCGTACCATTCGAATGGCTGCCATAGCCTGAAGGTTTAGCCGCGCATTCATTACACACCTGCTTTCCCTCCTCGGCCATGCCAGAATATGGCGCTTAGCCACTTAGGGATCTCAAGGATGAAAACGCTGTGTGCTGCTCTGTTGTTGATGGTTGTGTCCGGCCTGCCCCAGGCCGATGACGTGCAGATCGGATTCCAGGAAATAGTAATTCCCGACGCAGAACACGGCAGGCCGTTGCAGGTGGCGGTGTGGTACCCGACCCATGCCGCCGGCACGCCGCAACTGATCGCCGACAATCCGGTTTTTTTCGGTGCGCCGGCCTTGAAAGACGCCGCGCCGGCTGCCGGCGAGCATCCGTTGGTGGTGATTTCCCACGGTATCTTCGGTAACTGGATCAACCAGTCGTGGCTCGCCAGTGCGTTGGCCGGGCAGGGTTATATCGTCGCCTCGCCCAACCACCCAGGCACCACCAGCAAGGACCGCACGCAGCCCGCCGCCTCCGAGCTCTGGAAGCGCCCCCTCGATATCCATCGGGTGATTGATGCCGTGATCGCCCAGCCCAAGCGCTTTGGCGCGGTGGCCCCGCACAAGATCGCCGTAGTGGGGCACTCGCTCGGTGGCTGGACCGCACTGGAAGTCGGCGGTGCCCGTTTTGATCCGCAGCGCTTTACCGAGGACTGCAAGGTGCATTCCGAGATTGCGCCGTGCAAGGCGTATGAACTGATCGAGGCCGGCCGTACCGAGCAGGCAAAGCAACGCCTGGCCGAGGACGTGAGCGACCCGCGCGTGGCCGCCATTGTTTCCCTGGACCTGGGCTTCGCCCGTGGCTTCAGCGACGACAGCCTGGCGGCGCTGCATCGGCCCACGCTGGTGATTGCGGCGGGCACGCCGTCGCCGGAGTTGCCGGCAAAACTGGAGTCGGCTGACTTGGCCAAACGCCTGCCACAGAAGACTTCACGCTACGTGGAAATCAGCGACGCCACCCACTTCACTTTCCTGCCCATCTGCAAGCCCGGCGCGGTGGAGCGGATTGAACAGAGCGACCCCGGCGAAGGCTTCATCTGCCTGGATGCCAAGGGCGCCCGTCCCAAACCGCAGATCCAGCAGCAGGTCCTCACGTTGATCAGTGAGTTTCTGCAGCAGTCCCTGCACTAGCCGTCAGATGTCCTTGGACAACACCAGGTTCGCGCCCTTGCGGCTCAGGAACCACAGGTAGACCAGCCCGATGACTACCCAGGCAATCCCGAGTTTCTGTGCCTGCAAGCCCATGTTGAACATGATCGCGAAGGTGATGACAAACCCCAGCACTGGCGTGATCAGGTGCCGCCACACATTGCGTGACTTCATGCGCCGCCAGAAGTAGTTGATCACCGTGATGTGCAGGATCATGAAGCCGCTGAGGGCGCCGAAGTTCACCAGCGAGGTGAGGGTGTCCACGGTGTCGATGAAGAAGTAGCAGATGATCAGCGACAGCACGCCCACCAGGTAAATGCTCAGGTACGGCGTGCTGTATGTCGGATGAACCCGGGCCAAAATCCCCGGTAGCTTGCCATCCCGGGCCATGCCGTACAGCAACCGCGAGACCGCGGCCTGTGAGGTGATGGACACCGCCACACCCCACGCCAACGCCGTGGCAATCGCCGTCAGTGACGCCAGCCAGTTGCCTCCGGCGATCGCGGCAATTTCATAGAACGCCGAGTCGGCGGAGGTGAAGCCCATGCCCGCCGCGAGGTCGGTGGCCAGCCAGGTTTGCGCCACAAAGATCGCGCCCATCACCAGCAAACTGATCAGCGCCGCCCGGCCCACACTGCGCCCGGCATCGCCTTTGGTTTCTTCCGCCAGGGTGGAAATCGCATCAAAGCCCAGGAACGACAGCACCGCGATTGAAACGCCCTGCATCAGCAACCCCAGGTTGAATCCGCCGGGGTTGTACAGCGGCGCCAGCGTCAGGTGGCCATTGCCGGCACCACCGTGCAGGGCCTTCCAGGCACACACCAGGAAAATCCCCAGCACCACCAGTTGCGCCAGCAGGAAGACAATGTTCATGCGTGCGGTGAACGTCATGCCGCGCAGGTTGACCAGCGTGGCGCTGATCAGGAACGCCAGGATAAACACCGTTTTTGGAATCTCGGGGTACAAGTGGTTCAGCGCAATCGCCGCATAGATGTACAGCAGCGGCGGAATCAGCAAGTAGTCGAGCAACAGCAACCAGCCGGCAATAAAACCGACACCGGGATTCAACCCGCGCTGGGCATAGGAATACACCGAGCCCGCAATCGGAAACGCCCGCGCCATGCTGCCGTAGCTCAAGGCGGTGAACAGCATCGCGACCATGCCGATGATGTAGGCCAGCGGCACCATGCCGGGCGCCTCGCTGTTCACGTAGCCATACACACCGAAGGGCGCGATGGGGATCATGAAGATCATCCCGTAGATCACCAGATCCGTGAGGGACAAGCTGCGCTTCAATTCTTGTTTATAGCCAAACTCTTCAATTGCCATGATGGGGTACTTCCGTATGAAGTAAGGCGAATGCGCAGCCGCCAAAGCGGCCGAACATGTTCTTGAACCCGGCAGGTTAAAAGACGCCCAGGCGGTTTTTTTATAGTTGTAAGACCGGTCCAGCCAACAGCAGCAGTTACAGCAGGGGTGCCAAATAGTCGGTCCATGACTCAAGTGCTTCGGGTGTGCGCAGCAAGTCGTTGCGCACCTCAAGCAGTACCGCGTCGATGCCGCGCCGGTCGCCATGGAACGGCACCGTCATGTCGCCCAGCACATCGATTTCATAAGGTTGATTGGCCGCGACGTTCAGGCCGTGAGCGGCCAGGCCATCGAGCATGCCGTGGGCGTAGGTGGCGGCCCGGGCATACAACACACCGGCTTCCAGGCGGCGTGGCTGGCCGTGGTACACCGGGGTGAAGCTGTGAACCGCGACGATGCGCACTTCGCGGCCCGCGGCCAGGCGGGCGTCGATCAGTTCATCCAGGCGCTGGTGAAAGGGCGTGAACAAGGTTTGCTGGCGGTACCGGCGAACGCTCTCGGGCAGCTCCCGGTTGCCCGGTACGTCGTAGATCTCACTGCGCGGCGGAATGCTGTCCGGGGCTTCCAGCGGGCGGTTGAGGTCGATCAAAAGCCGCGAATAGGCCGCCGAGATCAACGTTGCACCGAGGGTTTTTGACAGCCGCTCCGCCAGTTTCAGCGCGCCGATGTCCCAGGCGATGTGTTCCTTTGCCGCCTCGGGGCTCAACCCCAGGGCATTCAACTGATCCGGGATATAGGAGCTGGCGTGTTCGCACACCAGAATCACCGGGTGTTCGGAATCTTCCCGGCTGACCCGGTACACGGGCTTCTTGTACAGGCCGTGTTCGGCGGTTTCAGTAGAGGCGGGCATAGTGATCACACAATTCGGCAGGCGTCAGTTTCTCGGTGGAGTTGAGCTCTTCGGCTTTCAGCGCGAAGTAGGCCTCCATCATCAAGGGCGGCAGTTGTTCCAGCAGTTGCGGGTTATTGCGCAGACTGGCCAGTGCATCGGCGAGGGTGCCGGGCAGGGCGCGGATGTTGCGTGCCTGGCGTTGTGCTTCGCTCATGGACTCCGGGTCTTCATCGGAGGAACTGTCCAGCGTGAGCTTTTGCTGGATGCCGAGCCGGCCGGCGATCAGCACGGTGGCCATGCTCAGGTGCGGCGAGGCGGTTGCATCCAGCGGACGGAATTCCAGGTTGTATTGCTTGGCCGGGGACTTGCCGCCGAGGGTGACCGTCGGGCAGATCCGCAGTGACGCTTCGCGATTGCGCTGGCCGAGGTTGGCGTAGGACGCACTCCAGTGATGCGGCTTCAGACGCAGATAGGAAATCGGCGTGGGCGCACTGAAGGCGCACAACGCCGGCAGGAATTTCAACACGCCTGCGGCCCATTGCCGGCCTGTTTCGGACAGCCCGTTGCTGCTTTGCCCGTCGTACATCACCGCGTTGCCAGCCGGGTCCTGCAGGCTGATATGCAGGTGCACACCGTTGCTCACACCGTCGGCTTCCAGCTTGGGCGAGAAGCTGATATCCAGCCCCATCTGCCGGGCGATTTCCCGGGTGATCTCCCGCACATTCACCGCACGATCCGCAGCGGCCACACCCTGAGTGGGGCGGCAGGTGACTTCGTATTGCGCCTTGCCGTATTCGGGCAAAAACATCTCCGGTTCGACACCGGCAGCTTTCAGCGCGCTTAACAACCAGCCACCAAATGACGCGGCGTGATGCTGGGCCGAGAGCGAAAAGGCATGGTGCGCGTTATTCGGGTCTTTGTAGCCCAGGTTGAACTCGTGCTCGAACGCCGCCGTGACTTCAAGCCCCAGTTCGTCGCGATACCGCTGGATCTCGTTACGCAGCAGGGTGCGTGGGCAGGCGGCCCAGGGCTGGCCATCGGTCTCGCAAATGTCGGCGTGAATAAAGTCCAGCGCGGGTGCCGTGGCGTCCGGTCCGTTGGGCACCTGCACGCGGGTGGTCATGTCGGGGATCAGGCGCAAATCGCCGCAGGAACCCCATGGATTATTCTCGGCCACCCGGTCTTGTGGCGTCAGTGCGCTGTTGGCCGGCACCCAGCCCACACCGGCCTGCTGATAACTCTCAAGCTCGTCAGCGGGAAACGAGCGTCCGCGCGTCACACCAATCAGGTCGGTGGTGACGATGGTGGTCATGGGCGTTGGCTGGATCAGGCTCACGGGCGCCACTCCTGCAAACGGTTGATCACGGTTTGAGTGTCGGTGATCCAGCAATAACCCTTGATCGCTTCCAGGCAGGCGTGATGACGCTCCGGGGTGTACGTCGCGCAGGCGTCTTCAATCAACGTCACCAGATAACCCCGGTCCGCCGCGTCACGCACTGCCATGTCGACGCATTGGTCGGTGACGATGCCGGCGATGATCAGGTGCCGGGTTTCCAGGTTGCGCAGCACGTAGTCGATGTTGGTGGAGTTGAAGACCCCGGACGACGTCTTGGGCAACACGATTTCATTCTCCACCGGCGTCAGCTCGTCAATCACGCCGGCCTGATAGCTGCCCTTGGGCAGATGCATGTCTGACAGCTTGTGATCCAGCGAGCGATCACGGCCATCTGCCGTCAGGCTTTCGATGATGGTGTGCAGCACGTTCTGTTTGGCTACACGCACCGCATTCAACAGCTTGACCTGATTGGGAATTACCGTGTCCCGGGCGCGGTTCAGGAAGTACGCCGCCTGCGGTCCATGCAGGTGTGGGTCGAGCGCCGGGTCGAGCCAGGCGCGTTGCATGTCCACCAGCAGCAAGGCGGTAGTGTCCCGCGTGAAGGGAATGTCGCGGGGCGAATGATGGGGGAGCGTGAACATGGTTATTTTTCCTCCAAAAGGTGAGCGGCGAATTCCGTGCGAAGGGCGTCGATCCCTTCCAGGCGGGCATCCAGGCCATTGCTGTGTTGGGTGAGGGTGGCGATCAGGGCCTCCACCTGTGCGAGGGCGGGCACCATGGTGTCGAAGGCCGACACCGACTCCACCGGAGAACTGATGATCAGGTCGGCCAATTCCCGCAGCGGCGAGGCGTAGATATCAGTGAACAACACCACCCGCGCGCCCCGGGCCTTGGCGGCGGCGGCCACGCGCAAGGCCTGGGTTTGGTAGCGGCGATAGTCGAAGAGCAGCACCAGGTCCTGGCGCTGGATGTCATGGATTCGGTCGGGCAACTGGGCGTTGTCTTCGAGGGCATGACAACCCGGGCGCAACAGGCGCAAGTGATTCACCAGATAGCCGGCGAGAAAACTGCTGAGCCGGCCGCCGAAGCCGAACACCTGATGTTTGGTATCCAGCACCCATTCGGTCAGCACCCGCACGTCTTCGGGTTGGGTCAGGGCCTGGGTGTCCTGAAGGGCGCGATTGCAGTCATCCAGGTAGGTGGTCCAGGCGTCATCCTGCGACGAGTGCGCCCGGGGTTGCAGCAGCGTGATCGGCGAGCGCAGGCGGTGGTCCATTTCGCTGAGCAGCGCGTCCTGGAATTCGGCGTAGCCTCCGAAACCGAGCTTCTTCACCAGCCGCATGATGGTCGGGTCGCTGACCCCGGCGTGTTCCGCCAAGCGCGCCATGGAACCGAGGCCGCTGCGCGGATAATGATCGAGCAGGGCACGGATCACCTTGCGCTCGGAAGGCGTAGGGCTGAGTGCGGCGTCGGTGAGTTTGTCGCGTAGGTTGGTCATATCTCGCCTTGTTGTTTTTGCTACGGCTTGGCGAGAATGAGTGTATTGGTAGTAAATGCTACATGTAAAGGCAGATTTCGGCTGTTTGTAGGAAACACTACAGGGGTATGGCTTTACCTGTGGCCAGGGATCACTTCCCCACCCGCCCCGGAATCGCTACCCGACTCGTCGCCTTCACCTCCCGCAACGCCAAACTCGACTGGATCGACGCAATCCCTAACTGCCGCCGCAATACGCTCTCCACAAAATCACTGTAAGCATCCAGATCCTCCGCCAGTACCTGCAGCAGATAATCCGCATCGCCGGTGATCTTGTGGCAGGACTGCACCTGCGGCAGTTCCTTGATCACCGCTTCAAAATCCTCCGGCGTATGGTCGGAATGCACCGCAAACCGCACATGCACAAACGCCATGATTTCCAGGCCTAGCATCTTGCGATCCAGGTTGGCCTGATAGTCCTTGATCACGCCTTCTTCCTCCAGACGTTTACGCCGACGCCAGCATGGGGTGAGGCTGAGGGACAGCCGCTCACTGAGTTCGGCGTTGGAAATACTCGCGTCTTCCTGCAGCAACGCGAGGATGGCGAGGTCGGTGTCGTCAAGTGCGACCTGTTTGGTTTTATTTTTCTTCATGGCAGCTCGTTGGGGTAAAAATGCCCGATTACGCTAGCATCGGCGCACGTAAAAGCAAAGAAAGCCCACCGCAGCCAGAACAAAATAATCACCTGTCTTTTACGGGTGGATGTCTTTCATGCTGACTGTTTTTAGCGACTCTCATCGTTTGCACCATGGCACCGAACTCAAGGATGGCGTGCTCAAGCCGTCCTTCGAACAACCCAGCCGCGCCGACACGGTGCGTGACCGGGTCAAGCACGTGGGGCTGGGCGATATCATCGTGCCGCGCACGTTCGACCGGGCTTGTTACGTCAACGCCCACAGCGAACGCTACGTGTCCTTCCTCGAAACCGCCTGGGCCGAATGGACCGCGATCGGCCGTGCCCATGATGCGTTGCCGCTGGTGTGGCCGGTGCGTGATTTGGCCAATGACCAGGTGCCGGCATTCATCGACGGCAAACTCGGCTTTTTCGCGATGGACGCCGGTTCGCCCATCACCCGCACCACCTGGGAAGCGGTGAAGACCAGCGCCGACATCGCCCTCACCGGCCTGGCGGTCATTGACGAGGGCCACAGCAGTGCTTTCGCCCTGTGCCGGCCACCGGGCCACCATGCGGCGCGGGAATACATGGGCGGTTATTGCTACCTGAATAACGCGGCCATCGCCGCGCAACAGGCGATCACCCAAGGGGCCAGGCGTGTCGCGGTGCTGGACGTAGACTTCCACCACGGCAATGGCACGCAGAACATTTTCTACGACCGCAGCGACGTGATGTTTGTCTCGCTGCATGGCGATCCGTCCGTGTCGTATCCCTACTATTCGGGCTTCAGGGACGAGCGCGGCGCCGGGGCAGGCGAGGGGTTCAACCTGAATTACCCGCTGGCGAAAAACACTGGCTGGGCCACCTATAAAGAAGCGTTGCTTGACGCCTGCAATCAACTCAGAAAGTTCTCGCCGCAAGTGCTGGTGATTTCCCTCGGTGTCGACACCTTCAAGGACGACCCCATCAGCCATTTCCTGCTCGAGAGCCGCGACTTCCTGGGCATCGGCGAGATCATCGCCAGCGTCGGTGTGCCCACCCTGTTTGTGATGGAGGGCGGCTACATGGTCGATGAAATCGGCATCAACGCCGTCAATGTGCTGCATGGTTTCGAGAACAAACACGCCTGATCCCGACGCCACTCCAACAATAAAAGCCGCCTGACTTTTTTCTGCCAAAACTCAAAAACATAACAAGAGGTTTTGTGATGAAAACAACCGCGCCCGGGCTTATTGAAAAGCCCGCTTTGCAACGCACCCTCAACAACCGACACATTCAACTGATGGCCATGGGCGGTGCGATTGGCACCGGCCTGTTCATGGGCTCGGGCAAGATCATTGCGCTGTCCGGCACCTCGATCATCCTGATCTACATGATCATCGGGCTGTTTGTGTATTTCGTGATGCGCGCCATGGGCGAGCTGCTGTTATCCAACCTGAACTTCAAAAGCTTCGCCGACTTCGCCGGTGCGTACCTGGGGCCGCGTGCGGCGTTTTTTCTCGGCTGGTCGTATTGGCTGAGCTGGAGCGTTGCGGTGGTGGGGGACGCGGTGGTGGTCGGCGGTTTTTTCCAGTACTGGTTCCCGGACGTGCCGGCCTGGATCCCGGCGATTGCGATGCTGCTGACCCTGTTTGCCTTGAATGTGCTCACGGTGCGGCTGTTTGGTGAGGTGGAGTTCTGGTTTGCGATCATCAAGATCATCGCCGTGGTGACCTTGATCGGCGTGAGCGTGGTGCTGATTGCCAGTTCGTTTGTGTCACCCACCGGCGTCACGGCCTCCCTGAACCATTTGCTGGATAAACAGGCGGCGTTTCCCAATGGGTTGTTCGGCTTCTTTGCCGGGTTCCAGATGGCGATCTTCTCGTTCGCCGGTACGGAACTGATCGGCACGGCGGCCGCAGAAACCCGCTCGCCGGAGAAGACGTTGCCCAAGGCGATCAACTCGATTCCGCTGCGGATCATCCTGTTTTACGTGCTGGCCCTGGCGTGCATCATCGCCGTGACGTCGTGGCAGCAGGTGTCGCCCAGCAAGAGTCCGTTTGTCGAGCTGTTCCTGGTGGCCGGGTTTCCCGCTGCCGCCGGGATCGTGAACTTCGTGGTGCTGACCTCGGCGGCCTCGTCGGCCAACAGTGGGGTGTTCTCGGCCAGCCGCATGTTGTTCGGCCTGGCGGACCTGGGGGATGCGCCGGGGATCTTTCGGCGACTGTCAAACAACAGCGTGCCGTTTATCAGCCTGGCGTTTACCACCTTCCTGATGCTGCTCGGCTTGTTGCTGCTCTTTATAGTCCCGGAAGTGATGACGGCCTTTACCATCGTCTCAACCGTGTCGGCAATTCTGGTGATCTTTACCTGGTCGACGATCTTGGCGTCCTACATCGCCTATCGGAAAAAGTGCCCGCAGCTACATGAAAAATCGCTCTACAAAATGCCCGGTGGTGTGCCGATGGCCTGGGTTTCACTTGGGTTCCTGGCGTTTGTACTTTGCCTACTGGCACTTCGCCCAGACACCCGCCTGGCACTTTGCGTGATGCCAGCCTGGTTTATATGGCTGGCAGTTGCCTACCATTTCTCGCATTTTCGCAGCCGACTCCAGCCTGATCAGCGCACGGCGATCTAGCAGTCGTCATACAACTCAACGGCAATCAGCCCTCAAAAAAGGCCGGCTTGTACGGCCTTTATGTGACGGTTTTTTCATCGCTACATGACAAAAATTTCACATTCTGCGCCCTAGGCCCCATGCCACAATCCGCAGCGTTTGCAGGGCCGCAACGGTATTCGCTCGAAGGACAGTAAAAAAATAATGTTCATAGGGGCGCAGTAAATGAAACTCTCTACATTAGCTTTGGCCATCACCGCGGCTGTCCTCGCACAACAAGCCTGCGCAGATGATTTTGGTCTTGGCTCACTCGGCACGGGTAACGGTCACAGTGGCTTTCTTGAAGACAGCCACTCATCGATCAGTTCGCGCACCATGTACTACAACGCCGACGTTCACTCCGGCACCGCGAACGACCTGCGCGAAGCGGCTCAAGTACTGCGTTTCGACTACAAATCCGGTTACACCCAAGGCACCGTAGGCATCGGGTTCGACGTGATGGCGTTCGGCGCCTTGCGCCTGGACGGTGGCGATGGCCACGCCGCGGGCAATGGCCTGTCGGGTAACGGCAACAGTTTCTTTCCGGTCAAGAACAACGGCACCGAGCCTGCTGACAGCTTTGGTCGCGCAGCCGGCAACGTTAAATTCCGTATTTCCCAGACTGAATTGCACGTAGGCGGTGGCCTGGCCCCGATCCTGCCGATCCTGGTGTCCAACGACAGCCGTGCCGCGCCGCAAACCTTTGACGGCGGCATCCTGACCTCCAAGGACATTCCCAACGTCACCTTCACCGGCGGCGAGTTGAACAAGGCTGAAGGGCGTGCATCGAGTAACTCCACTGGCCTGAGCGTCGCCGGCGCCACGCGTGACAGCGACAGCTTCCGGTTCGGCGGCGTTGACTACCAGCCGTTTGGTTCTTCCGACAACGCCATCGCTAAAAACCTGACGTTGCAGTACTACTACGCTGACCTGGAAGACTTCTACAAACAGAACTACTTCGGCCTGGTGCACGTACTGCCGTTGGGCAATGACCAATCGTTCAAGACCGACCTGCGCTATTTCGACAGCACCAGCGACGGCAAAAACGGTTCGGCCGGCTACGCGTTCAACAACAACGGCGGCTATGCCAAGCACGCCGGTGAAGTCGACAACAAAACCTACAGTGCTGCATTCACCTACCAGTTGGGTGGCAGCCAGTTGATGCTCGGCCACATTGGCGTGAGTGACGACGGTGGCTTCGTGTGGGTCAACCAGGGCAGCATCGCCGACCCTACTGCACAGGGCGCGGCCGGTTCCGACTTCTACCTGTTCACGGATGCGGTGGTTGGCCAGTTCTCCCGCGCGGGCGAGCAAGTCAATTTCGGTCAGTACCTGTATGACTTCAGAACCCTGGTGCCAGGCCTGAAAGCCTCCGTTGCTTACCTCAACGGCAGCGACATCAAGGCCAAGGTTGCCGGTGGCAGCGATCAGTCGGAACGCGAAACCGATTTCCGTCTTGATTACGTCGTGCAAGAAGGCCCGCTGAAAGGCTTCGGTACTACCTTCCGTACCGGTAGTTACCACGGCCACAACACCGGCACGGCCGACCAGGATCAAACCCGCCTGATCTTCAACTACACCTACGCGCTGTTTTGATCAGTCGCGGGTAAATGCTCCAAATGAAGGCCGCCTGTTGGGCGGCCTTTTTTTGGGCAGGACTTTTTCAGCGGCTTGCCGGCAGAGCAGGGCGCTATAGTTGTTTTTACATAACGCGGCGTTTAATCATGCCCGGCAATTCCTAACCTATAAGTCAAGAAAAGGACCGTTCCCATGAAAGTCAGTGCACGCAACGTATTCAAAGGCCAGGTCAGCCAGGTCCAGGAAGGTGCGGTCAACGCTGAAGTCGTGTTGACCCTGCCAGGCGGCGAGCAGTTGGTAGCCGTGGTGACCCTGGAAAGCATCCGCAACCTCGGCATCGCCGTGGGCAAGGAAGCGGTCGCGCTGATCAAGGCGCCGTGGGTGATGTTGATGACCGAGTCCAGCGACATCCGCCTCTCGGCCCGCAACTGCCTGGAAGGCAAAGTGCTGAGCGTGAATGACGGCGCGGTGAATGCTGAGGTTGTGATCGAATTGGCGGGCGGCTCAAAGGTGTTTTCCATCGTGACCCGCGATGCGGTGGCCGAGTTGGGCCTGAAGCCGGGCGTGAGTGCCACGGCGGTGATCAAGGCGTCCCATATCATTTTGGGTGTGCCGGCCTGATAAGCCTCCGCGCCCCCGATTACGAACGCATCGCCAGGCGTCTTTTCGCCTTGTAGCAGTCGTTGATCTCAATCGCCTTCTGGTAATACTCCGTGCGCCTTGCGCGGTCGTAGTCTCCCAGCAGTCGATACGTTTCAGCCTGATCATCGCGACTGCTGCCCCATTGCATCGCCATGCCTTGGGGCATTTCGTTTTTGCACTCGAGCTTCACAACCGGTTGTGGAAAGTACGCCTCATACAGGGGCGCGCTGGCTTCAATCGCCAGCAGCGCAGTTTTGTACTGGGGTGTATCGGTGAATTCCCAACAAAAGGAGGATATTCCCAGTGCCGGCGGTGCGAAGCCTTGAGCCAGGCTTCTTTCCATCAGCGGGCAAGCCTTTTCCTTGATCACCTCGGTCGGCGAAAGCAAGAGGATGTAGATCATCGCGAGGCGATGCTGCGCCACCGGGTGATCAAGCGCTGCTGCTTGCTCAAGCAGGGCAACGGCTGGCTTGAGTAACTCGCCGGCTTCCTGCATCAGCACCATCGCCCGTTCTCTTTCCTGCGCACCTGCCGTGGGGAAGTTGGCGGGCACCGCCTCCATCCTGGCGTTCGCTTGTTGCAGGTACGGGAGGGCCTGTTGATACAGGCTCTCGCCGCGAGGGTCGATAGGCAGTGTGCTGGCAATACACAGCTGCGACAGCAGGCAGCCGAGGAACAGGGCGCTCCAGCGATAAACAAACATAGACGGGCTTCCATGCGGCGTAAGTGTTGAGTGGCAAGTAGATCGCGCCGCAGGATGACAGGGAAACGGTAGGCAGATCAAACCGCGTTTCCCTCGCCGCAATGGATTGCTTCAGGGCGCCAGCCGCGTGAACACATAATCATGGTTCTTCACCAACGCCTGATGGCAGGCGAAGCACGTCTCATGCTGCGCCTGGTCCGCCGGCTTCCCGTTGATGAACCGCCCAAACCCCCAGCCTCCCGTCGCTGCGTATTTCTTCGAATCCTTGACCATGAACTGCACGGTGGTTGCCGCGCCGGGAATCGAGGCGGTCTTGAACTCGGGCGACTGCACATGTTTCCAGGCCAGTTTGGCCAGCACGGTGCCGTCAGGGAAAGGCAGCGTACCGTCGCGGTAAGCCTTGAGCGCGACCTGGTTGCCCAGCACCACCCGCAGTTCATTCAGCGGGTCGGCTTCCTGGGCCGGGGCGATCAGCTCCCATTGGCGGTAGCCGTCGGGAATCGTCACGCCGTAGATCGGCGAAGGCTCGCTCGTGCCACCAGGGCCGCCAAAAGCGGCCCCGGTAGCGGTGGCGACGACGGCGGCTGTCGCAGCGATGAGTGCAGCAAGGTGCAGGCGCTTCATCACAAGTGGTCCGCATCAATCACAGCCTTGGCAAAGGCTTGGGGCGCTTCCTGTGGCAGGTTGTGGCCAATGCCGCCGGTGATCAGCCGGTACTCGTACTTGCCGGTAAAGCGCTTGGCGTAGTCTTCCGCCGCCGGGTGCGGTGCGCCATTGGCGTCGCCTTCCATCGTGATGGTGGGCACGCTGATGGACGGGGCGGTGGCGAGTTTCTGTTCCAGCGCAGCGTATTTCTTCTCGCCCTGGACCAGGCCCAGACGCCAGCGATAGTTGAAGATCGACACCGCGACGTGGTCGGGGTTGTCCAGGCCTTTGGCGCTGCGGTCGAAGGTGGCGTCGTCAAACGCCCATTTCGGTGAGGCGATCTGCCAGATCAGCTTGGCGAAGTCGTGGGTGTTTTTTGCATAACCGGCGGCGCCGCGATCGGTGGCGAAGTAGAACTGGTACCACCACTGCAACTCAGCCTTGGGCGGCAAGGGGTTCTTTCCGGCGGCCTGGTTGCCGATCAGGTAGCCGCTGACCGACACCAGCGCCTTGACCCGCTCAGGCCACAACGCCGAGACGATGTCGGCGGTGCGGGCGCCCCAGTCGTAGCCGCCAAGCACGGCCTGCTTGATGTTCAGTGCGTCCATGAAGTCGATCAGGTCGACCGCAAGTGCGGCCGGCTGGCCGTTGCGCAGGGTCTTTGCCGAGAGGAAACGGGTGTCGCCGTAGCCACGGGCGTAAGGCACCAGCACGCGGTAGCCCTGGGCGGCCAGCAGCGGCGCTACCTCGGAATAGCTGTCAATGTCGTAGGGCCAGCCATGCAGCAGGATCACCACCGGGCCATCGGCCGGGCCGACTTCGGCGTAGGCCACCTCCAGCAAGCCGGCCTTCACCTGCTTCAACGGGCCGAGCGTGGCGTGGGCACTGGCGCTGGCAACCGCAGGTGCTTGCGTGTCCTGTGCATGGGCTACGCCGAAGGCACCGAACTGCAACAGCGCAAAGGCCAGCAGCGACGCGCCCATCAGGCGGCGGGGTGGGGTGTTCAACTGTGTGTGCATGGTGAGTCTCCGGCGGCGGGTTGTGTGCCTGGCTCACAGTTGAACGTAGTTGTGTATCCCGTCTGTTTCGAGAAAACGGTTGGGTTAAAGGTTTTGTATCGCAGGGGTGTTTGGACACACTGCGATACACGATTCAGAGGGGCCGGGTGGCCACGTACACCAGGCTCGGCGCCTGCCCGGGCACATCGTCCAGTTCATCAATGTGCTGCATGCCGATTTTCTCCAGCACCTTGATGGACGCTGTATGCGCCGGACGCACCACGCCGTACACCTGCGGCTGGTCCAGTTCGACAAAACCAAATTGCAACGCAGCCCTGGCAAGCTCTGTTGCAAAGCCCTGGCCCCAGGCGCTGACGGCAAAGCGGTAGCCCAGGTTGATTCGCTCAACGTCGTTGTAGGGGTACAAGGTGATGCCCCCAAAGCCGATCACGCACTCCGGCGCCTGTTGTGTAGCAATCGCCCATTGGCCAAAACCGTGTTCTGCCCAGTGTTTCAGCCAGCGATCCAGGGCGGCGCTGGCTTGACCCGGGTCGGTCAAGGGACCGGACGGGTTGTAGCGGTTGGTCTCGGGATCGCCATAGATGGCGAATACACTGGCCGCATCGTCGACCGTGACGGGCCTGAGCATCAGGCGTGGGGTGGTGATTGGGCGGGTATTCATGGATGGCGTTTGATCCTTGGGGCGAGACAAAAGGTGTTCACCTATATTTATCCTGCTTTCGGCGCTCTAGCACGCTCGATTCAGTTGTTAGGGCTACTGGCAGGATGCCACAATGGCACTTTGTCGCAGCAGTATGATCAGGCGGACCAAATGAATGGCCTTGGGCGTGGGCAGGACCAGGATTGCTTCATCGAGGAGCAGGTACGAACAGATCGATTGCATCAGCTGTTTCGCCAGTCATTTTCGGCGGTTTTCGGCAGTTATATGGCGGCCGCCATGCTGTGCTGGCTGTGCTGGGAGCGTTTTGATCACCGGGTAATGCTGGTCTGGCTGGTGGTGCTGGCGGGGACGTCACTGCTGCGGGTCTGGATGTTCATGGCCTGGTTTCGCTGCCCCAACAGTGATCGCACCCCTGCACGCTGGGAGCGGCGCTACTGGGTGACGCTGATGTTGTCTGCCGGCGTGTGGGGGCTTGGCGCACTGGCGCTGATGCCCACTGATGACCGACTCTCCCAGGCCTTGGTGATGTTGTTCACCGTAGGCATGTCGGTCAGCGCCGTCTCCTGTTATTCGGCCTATCGCTACATGACCCTGGTCTCCATGGGCCTGGTCTTGCTGCCGTGCACCGTGTGGCTGCTGTTTCAACCGTCGTCGATGCAGGTCGGCATGGCGCTGGCGGTGCTGGTGTTCTCCTCGTTTGTCGGTGGCGCCACGCGCAAGCTGTCCGACGCCCTGGAAAAGGCCTTTCGCCTGACCCGGCAAATGGAACGTGCCCACAATATCTCTACCCGCGCCGCACAAACCGACGAGCTCACCGGCCTGATGAACCGCCGGGCGTTCTTCGAGCATGCGCAGTTGCTCTACGAGCAGTGCCGGCATAATCAGCAGCCGTTGTGCGCGCTGATGATGGACATGGACCACTTCAAGGACATCAATGACACCTACGGCCACCAGGCCGGGGACCAGGTGCTGCGGCAGATCGGCGGGGTGATCAGCGCGTCGTTTCGCCAGGCCGACGTGTACGGGCGGCTGGGCGGCGAGGAGTTTGCGGTGCTGTTGCCGGACACGTCCCTGGAGACCGGGCGGGACATTGCCGAGCAGTTGATCAAGGCGATTGCCGGGCTGGCCAGCGAGCCGGTCCATGGGCTCACCGCCAGCCTTGGCGTGGCCTGGGCCCGCGCGGTGGATCAAGACCTGCACGGGTTGATGAATACCGCCGACAAGGCCCTGTACCGCGCCAAAGCCCTCGGTCGCAATCAGGTGGCCGTGGCCGAGTAGGGCTCAGCCCTTGAACAACGCCCTGGCCAGCACCTGTGAAACCTGGTCGGCCGAGTAGGGTTTGGGCAGGAACACCAGGCCTTCGTAGCCGCTTTCCGCCAGTTCCTCGCTGTAGCCGGAAGTCAGCACCACCGGCAGGCCAGGCCTGCGCCGGCGCAGTTCCCTGGCCAGTGCCACGCCGGTGATGCCGGGCATCACCACATCGGAAAACACCGCGTCGAACCCCATTGCATCCGCACCGGCCAGTTCCAGCGCCTGTTCGGCGTTGGTCGCCCAGGTGGTCTGGTACCCCAGGTCCTGGAGAATCTGGTTGGCAAAGCGGCCCACTTCCAGGTTGTCTTCCACCACCAGAATGTGGCGCTGAGCACTCTCTGCGACCAGCCCGCAAACCTCCTGCGCGGGGTTTTCAACGCCTTCTTCAGGCACCACCTGCGGCAGGTACAGGGTGAACACCGTGCCCTGGCCAACCTTGCTGGCCACATCGACGTTACCGCCCGATTGCTTGGCGAAGCCAAACACCTGGGACAGCCCGAGGCCCGTGCCCTTGCCGACTTCCTTGGTGGTGAAGAAGGGTTCGAAGATGCGCTCGAAAGTCTCGCCGGGAATTCCGCTGCCGGTGTCGGTGAGTGAAATTGCGATAAACGCCTGGCGCGAACCGGCGTCACCCCGGATGCTCGGCAGCGCTTGGTCGGCGACCACGCTCAGGGTCAGGGTGCCTTGGCTGTTCATGGCGTCCCGGGCGTTGAGGGCGATGTTGATCAACGCGGTTTCGAACTGGCTGGAGTCGGCGCGGATGTAACACGGCAGCCCGGGCAACTCGACCCGCACCTTGATCCGCGCGCCGGTGACGGTTTCGAGCATCTCGCCAATGTTGTTCACCCGCTGCCCGGCATCGAACACTTCCGGGTTCAGTGGCTGGCGGCGCGCAAATGCGAGCAACTGGCTGGTCAATTTGCCGGCCCGCTCCACGGTGTCGCTGACGGCGCTCATGTAGCGCTGGCGACGTTCTTCGGACAAGGCAGGCATGCGCAGGAAGTCGACGGAGGAGCGAATGATGGTCAGCAGGTTGTTGAAGTCGTGCGCCACGCCACCGGTCAACTGGCCGATGGCTTCGAGTTTTTGCGATTGGCGCAAGGCGGCTTCGGTCTGGGTCAACAGGGTGGTTCGTTCGTTGACGCGCTGCTCCAGGCTCGCATTCAACTCGGCCAGCCGCCGGGACAGTACGACGGTGGCGGTGGTTTCGGTCACGGTGTCGAGCATGCCGACCACGTTGCCTTGCACGTCGCGAATCGGGCTGTAGCAAAAGGTGAAGTACGCCTGCTCCGGTGCGCCGCCGCGTTCGACGCGCAACGGGAAATTTTCGATAAAGGTGGCTTCACCCGCGAAGGCGGCGTTGGCGATCGGGCTGATCTCGGGCCACGCTTCCTGCCAGATCTCGCTGAAAGGTCGCCCGAGCGCGTCGGGTTTGTCGCCAAGAATCGGGATGAAGCCGTCGTTGTACAGCGTGATCAGCGAAGGTCCCCAGACGATCGCCTGGGGGAAACTGGAGGCAAGGCACAGGGCAACAGTGGTCTTCAACACGTCCGGCCATTGATCCAGCGGCCCCAGCGGCGTACTCGCCCAGTCGTGATGCCGGACCCTTTCGCCCAGTTCGCCGCCGCCTTGCAGCCAGTTTGTCATTCGGTGAACGCCTTCTTTGCCACGGTTTGCTGAGTAGGGATGCCAAGCTACAGACACCCCAGGATTCAGCCAGTTCAGCGGGATTATCCACTAGATGGCAATCTAATGTCGCCGCCAAATAATCACCCGGCAAACCTCGTTCAGACCACGGTGATATCCACCTCGATGTTGCCGCGGGTTGCCTTGGAATACGGGCACGTCTGGTGGGCACGTTCCACCAGCGCGAGGGCCGCCGCGTGTTCGATACCCGGCAGGCTGACCCGCAGGCGGGCTTGCAGGTAATAGCCATTTTCGGGGCTGTTCACCAGGTCCACTTCGGCGCTCACGGCCGTGTCGGCTGGCAGGCGGATCTGCAGGCTTTGTGCGGCCTTGCCCATCGCGCCGATAAAGCAGGCGGACCAGCCGGCACCGAACAGTTGCTCGGGGTTGGTGCCGGGCGCCTTTGAGCCGGGCGGCGACAGCTTGATGTCCAGTTGCAGGTCATCACTGTGGGACGCGCCTTCACGCCCGCCAGTGGTGTGGGTTTTGCCGGTGTAGAGCACGGTGCTGTTCTGGGACATGACGGTTTCCTTGCAGGTGGCCCGGGATGGGCCGGTGTGCACAGGAAACCGCGCCGGCGTATCCGCAATGTGTCATCGCCAGGGGCGTGCACCTCGCAGTGTGTCGCCGCACCGGGAAGATACGTTGGGATACAAACCGTTATTGCTGCTGCACGCCAAACAACCCCGTCCAGTAGATGCCCGCGTCACTCTTCGGGTCCATGGCGTAGGCGGCGCCCATTTCGCGGAACTGCGGGTTCATCAGGTTGGCGCAGTGCCCGGGGCTGGCCAGCCAGCCGTCCACCACCTTGCGCGGGGTATCCATGCCGGCGGCGATGTTCTCGCCGATCTGCTGGCCGATATAGCCTGCCAGTTCAGCCCGGTCGCCCGGGGTGCGGCCATCGTGGTCCAGGTGATCGAAGAAGTTGCCGTTGGCCATGTTGCGCGCGTGGCCGGCGGCGGCGGTGGCGAGCGCTTCGTTCCAGCTCAGGGGCGTGGTGGCGGCAAACGCCTGGCCGCCGCACTGATGGGGTTGCTGGCGGGCGGCGTTGATCAGGTCGAGCACCTTCTTGCCTTCGGTCTGGGTCTCACCCAGGCCGCTGGTCAGCAGCGGGCGGGCGAGCACGATGCGCCAGTCCTGGCCGCTGTTGCTCACGCCGATATCAATGAATTGCGGGTCGAGCACCACCCGGCAAAAACTTTCGCGCACGGCTTTCATCGCCGCTTCGGCGTTTTTGGCCCGGACAGGCTGATGGCCTGGACGTTGACCATCGGGTAGGCCGCCCGCGCCAGCGCCTGTTGCAAGTCGCCGACGCTGTTGACGGGCAATACCAGCCGGGTGTCGCTGGCCAGCGGTGGCAATTCCTGGGAACCCTGGTTGCCGCAGCGTTGAACCTGGCTGCGGTATTGATTGATCGAGTCGACCAACAGGCTTTCTTCACCCGCCTGCGCCTGGGCGCTGAACACCAGGCTGGCGGCCAGCGTCGTAAGACCCATCATCAATGACAGAACGCGCATGGACGTTTCCCTTGAGCTTGAAAGTGCCCATGATGCGCGATGAAGGGGCATCCATGCACCCGTTGGTCCGAACTTTTTGCCTCAGTTCTTGAATGCCGAGTGTTTACGGCCCTGATCGCACAAGGCGAACACCACCACCAGCAGGGACGAGATCGCGAGGATTATCACAACGCCATCAGTGGAGTGGGTGGCCGACGCCGCCACCATCGACAACGCCCCTAATGGCGCCAGGCCACCTGCGATGGCGGTGCCGATTTCCCGTCCGGTACCAAAGCCTGAAGAGCGGGTTTGGGTCGGGAACTGGCGGCTCAGGAACGAGCCCTGGGGCGCAAACATCATCGGGGCGAGGATGCCGGTGCCCACGCCGATGGCGACGTAGATCATCAGGCTCTCGCCAGTATTCAGCAGCGCAAGGAACGGGTAGGCGAACAGCAGCGAGAGCAGGCCGCCGAGCATCAGCACGGTCTTGCTGCTCCACTTGTCGCACAACCAGCCGAAGCACGGCACGGCGACGATGGCGATCAGGCTGGCGATGGTCACCGACAGCGAGGTGACGTGCACATCGACGCCCTTGAACTGGGTCAGGTACGCCAGGGAAAACGTCTTGAAGATGTAGCTCAGCGCGTTGTAGCCAATCGCCACGAAGAACACTACCGCCAACCCCTTGAGGTCGTTCTTGAACAGCGCCTTGAGCGGCGAGGCCTTGGCTTTCGCGGTTTCCTTGCTCAGTTCCTTGAACTCCGGGGTTTCCGGGATGCTGTTGCGCACCCACAGGCCCACGCCCACCAGGGCGATGCTGCAAATGAACGGAATCCGCCAGCCGCCGGCCAGCAGGAACTCGTTGCCGTTGATGGTCAGCAGGTACACGGTCAGCGACGACAGCAGCAACCCCAGGTTCAAACCCAGCGCGGGCCATGCGCCCTGGCTGCCGCGCTTGCCTTCGCTGGCGTGCTCGTAGGAGGTGACTGCCGCACCGGATAGTTCCGCTCCGGCACCCAGGCCCTGGATGATGCGGATAAACACCAGCACGATTGGCGCCCAGATGCCGATGGTGGCGTAGCTGGGGATCAGCCCGATCAGCGTGGTGCACACGCCCATCATGCAGAAGGTCAGCACCAGCACTTGCTTGCGCCCGAACTTGTCGCCCAGGTAGCCGAACAGAATGCCGCCAAACGGGCGTGCGATAAAGCCGATGGCAAAGGTGGAAAACGCCATCAGCGTGGCGGCTTTCGGGTCGCTGTTATCGAAGAAGATCTTCGAGAACACAATGGCCGCCATGGTGGCGTACAGGTAAAAGTCATACCACTCCAGCATCGAGCCGAAGATCGTTGCGGCCGCGACTTTGCGCAGGCGTTTCCTGGTTTGCTCGGGGGTTTCAGAGTCCGGAGTGCGGGCTGTTGCCGTCATGCTGTTGTTCCTTCCTGGTCATTATATTTATTGTCAAAGTGCGGCGTGTCGCGGGTATCAGTGGGGCGTGAACATGCGGTCGGCGATCATCGCGCCGATGGGAATCGCGGAGGTGGCAGCGGGTGAGGGCGCATTGCACACGTGGAGCATTCGCGGGGTCTGGGCGAACAGGAAGTCGTGCACCAGGGTGCCGTCGCGCATCACGGCCTGGGCGCGGATACCGGCTTCGTAGGGCAGCAGGTCTTCGATGTTCAGCGAGGGGCAGTACTTGCGGCACTGCTCCAGGTAGCCGGACTTGAACAGCGAGTTCTTCATCTCGACGCTGCCGGAACCGAGGTTCTGCCAGATGGTTTTCCAGAAGCCCGGGAAGCTCGCGTACTGCGCCACGTCGCGCCAGTTCACCGAGAATTTGCGGTAGTTTTCGCGGCCCAGGCCCAGTACGGCATTCGGGCCGACGGTGACGCTGCCGTCGATCATGCGGGTCAGGTGCACGCCGAGGAACGGCAGCTCCGGGTCGGGAATCGGGTAGATCAGGTGGTTGACGATGTTGTTTTTCGAGGCCGGCAGGCGGAAGTATTCGCCACGGAACGGGATGATCTGGTGGTCGATCTTGACCCCGGCCATCACCGCCAGGCGGTCCGATTGCAAGCCCGCGCACACCACCAGGTGTTTGGCCTGCCAGCTTTCGCCACGGGTGCTGACGGTGACCTTGTCGGTGTCCTCGACGATGTCGGTGACGGTGCGTTCCAGGCAGATTTCGCCGCCAGCGCGGCGGATCACCCGGGCCATGGTTTCGCAGACTTCGCGGTAATCGACGATGCCGGTGGCGTCGAGAAACAGCCCCCCCAGCCCGACGATGTTCGGTTCGCGCTGGCGTAACTGGTCGGCGTCCAGGCGTTCGACTTTCATCCCGTTGAGCTGCGAGCGGGCGTAGAGCGCTTCCATTCGCTGCACTTCCAGCGGCGTGGAGGCCACCAGCAGCTTGCCGCACACCTCGAACTTGATCCCGTGCTCGGTGCAGAACTGCTTGGTGGCTTCGGCGCCACGCTTGCACAAATCGGCCTTGAGGCTGCCCGGCGCGTAGTAGATGCCGGCATGGATCACGCCGCTGTTGTGGCCGGTCTGGTGTTTGGCCAGCAGGCTTTCCTTTTCCAGGATCACCAGGGACGCGTCGGGCTGGCGCTTGAGCAGCTCCATCGCGGTGGCCAGGCCGACGATGCCGCCGCCGATGATGCAAAAGTCATAAATCATTGTGTGGGTTACCTACGCATTTCAGTCTGCTTATCAGGTTGTCAGACTAATGGTTTTATTAAAAAAACAGCGCGCCAGCGGCACGCTTCAAATGAGCCTGGATCCGTCAGTTGATGGCCGGCAGCTCCAGGTGCAGGCGCCTTGCTGCGGCACGCAAGTGGGCCTCGGCACAGGCGGCGGCGCCTTGGGCGTCACCGTCGACAATGGCCTGGTACAGCGCGGTGTGTTCCTGGGTGGCGTCGGCCGAGCCGCTGACAAAGCGGGTGGCAGAGTTTTCCCAGGCGGTCTTGCGGGCGCTTGCCAGTTGGCTTCTGAGGAAGTCATGGAAGGCCACGAAATAGTCGTTCTTGCTGGCCTCGGCGATGGCGCGATGGAATTCCACATCAGCCAGGGCGGCGGCTTCGAAGTCGGCGCGTTTGTCGTGCATTTCCTGCAGGGCGCTTTTCATGCGCTGCAGGTCTGCAGCGTCGCGGCGTTGGGCGGCAATCGAGGCGGCCTGGGTTTCGATCCACAGGCGCACTTCGAACATTTGTGCCAGGTCCGGGCGGCGGCCGTTTTTTTCCGGAAAGCGGAACACCGTGCCGGCCGGGGTCTGGGAGATAAATGAGCCCAGGCCACGGCGGGCGGTGAGTACGCCATCGGCCTTGAGCTGGGCAATCGCTTCGCGCACCACCGAGCGGCTGACGTTCAGCTGTTCAGCCAGTTGCTGTTCGGTGGGCAGGCGCGCTTCGGGCGCCAGGTGGCCGGAATCGATTTCTGCACGAATGGCGCTGACAACGCGCATAACGAGCGAATCAGGGCGCTGGAGCTCAAGCATGGGACAACCTTGGTAATCAGGTTGTCAGACAATAGTCGTTACGATTTTACCTTGTCAAGATTCGTGTGGCGCCGAGCCGCGTGCGCAGTGCCAGGAAAAGGCCGACGCCAATCAGTGCCAATGCCACGCCGAACGTGGCTTGCATCCCACTTCCTACGTTGCCGGGACTGGCCGTGGCGAGGTCACCGGACACCTGCGCAAATACCGCGCCCAATGCCGAGGCGCCCGCGATCAGCCCCAGATTGCGTGAGAGGTTGAGCAGGCCGGCGACCACGCCGCGACGGTCCGCCAGTACATCGCTCATCACGGCGGTGTTGTTGGCAGCCTGAAACTGGGCGTAGCCGAGGGTGAGGATGATCAGCGGGGCGATGTACCCGGCAACCCCGAGGTTGAGCGGCGTCAGTGAGAGCAACAGGCAGCCGGTCACCATCGCCAGCAGCCCGGCGACGGTCATCGGGCCGCTGCCGAAACGGTCGGTCAAGCGGCCCGCCGGTACGCCCATCACTGCCGAAACGCAGGGGCCGACGGCCATCGTCAGGCCCATCCACGCGGGGTCGAGGCCGGCGCCGTGGGTCAGGTAGAACGGCCCGACCACCAACGTCGCCATCATCACCGCCGACACCAGTGCGCTCATGGCCAGGCCGGTGCTCAGGGATGAATCCCGCAATGTCGACCAGAAACTGAACCCGGATGACGTGGGCTGCTGTTCGCGGCGGTCGACGCGCAGAGAGCTGCGGGCGAGGGCAAAGGTCAGCAACCCCAGCGGCACGGTGATGAAGAACAGCGCGCGCCAGCCAAACCCGGCAATCAATACGCCACCCATGCTTGGCCCCAGCGCAGTGCCCATGGCCGACATCGTGCCCAGCAAACCCATGACACGGCCGGTACGTTCCCTGGCGACGGTCTCGCCCACCAACGCCATGGTCATCGCCATCATGATCGCGGCGCCCAGGCCTTGCAGGGCGCGGGCTGCAATCAACAGGCCGAGGGACGGGGCCATGCCGCACAACGCCGAGGCAATCGTGAAGAGTAACAATCCCGCCAACAGCAGGCGGCTGCGGCCCAGCAGGTCGCCCAGTCGCCCGACGCTGACGATCACGGCGGTGATCGCCAGCAAATACGCGAGCACCACCCACTGCACCGTCTGAAAGGAGGCATCAAACGCCTGCACCAGGCTCGGCAAGCCGACATTGGCGATGCTGGTGCCCAGCGACGCCAGCAGCATGGACAGTGACAGGGCGACGAGGGCGCCACGGGGTGTAGGTGATTTCATCAACAGGCTCCTGAATTTGACCGCTGTCAGAAATCTACGCCGTCACCTAACATGGCGGAAGGCGCAGCATTTGCACTGTATACGTGCGCCAAACGCCCTATGAGGTTTGCCGTGTCGACACCTGATCTGAATTTGCTGGTCACCCTGGATGTGTTGCTCGCTGAAGGCAGCGTCGCCCGCGCCGCCCAACGCCTGCGCCTGAGCCCTTCGGCAATGAGCCGGGCCCTGGCACGACTGCGGGCAACCACGGGGGATCCGTTATTGGTGCGCGCCGGCCGTGGCCTGGTGCCAACGCCGCGCGCCTTGGAGCTGCGCGAGCAGGTCAGCCAGTTGGTGCAGGACGCCGAAGCCGTGTTGCGCCCGGCGGCGAAGCTGGACCTGAGCCAACTGGTGCGCACCTTCACCTTGCGCACCAGCGACGGTTTTGTTGAAAACTTCGGCCCGGCGTTGCTCGCACGTATCGCCCGGGAAGCGCCGGGCGTGCGGTTGCGTTTCGTGCACAAACCGGACAAGGCCAGCACGCCGCTGCGCGATGGCAGCGTCGACCTGGAAACCGGCGTGGTCGACAGCAGCGCCAGCCCCGAAGTACTGACCCAGGCGCTGTTCCGCGACCGGTTTATTGGAGTGGTGCGCAAAGGGCACCCGTTGAGTGAAGGCGAAGTCACACCGCAGCGGTTTGCCGGCGGCCAGCATCTCTACGTGTCCCGGCGCGGCCATGACCAGGGCCAGATTCATCAAGCCCTGGAAGCGCTGGGGCTGACACGGGACGTGGTGATCATCGTTGCCGGGTTCTCCACCGCCCTGGCGCTCGCTCGCAGCACCGACCTGATCGCCAGCGTACCCGAGCGCCATACCGCCAACCTGCACAGCGACCTTTACCGCTTTGCGCTGCCGTTCGCGTTCCCGGACTTCACCGTGTCGATGCTCTGGCACCCGCGCCTGGACGCCGACCTGGCCCATCGCTGGCTGCGCGGTTGCCTGCGGGAGGTGTGTGCGCAATGAACGGCGTTTGGAATGCCGGTCTTGAACGCGACGCTCTTGCTGTGGCGAGGGAGCTTGCTCCCGCTGGGCTGCGAAGCGGCCCCAAAACCTGCATCCTGTTTCTAGCTGAAAGAACGCGGTGTGTTTGATTGGGGCTGTTACGCAGCCCAGCGGGAGCAAGCTCCCTCGCCACAGCAAGCGCCTTCAACAATAGGACTGAAGCAAGTCGCTCCGGGCCCGCTGCGGCCCTTCAACAGGTACAATCCGCCCAGCCTTGACACGAAACACCAGGAATTCGAATGTTCAGCCTTACCCGTTACGAAACCCCATGCCCCGAGCCGATCAACGCGCAGATCCTGCAGATGGTGGTCGACTACCTGACCGACATCAGCATGGTCGCCATCCCCCCGAGCAACCTGCTGTACAACGTGTACCAGTATGCGATCGGCTATGAGGTGCACCTGTACCTGGAAGCGCTGGGCGGGTCGAAGGGCATTGCGGTTGAATTGATCGTCGCGCTGGATGCGCAGGAGCAGGTGATTGGCTTCCTGCTGTACCTGCCGGTGAAGGACGACCCCGAGGCGTGCGGCGTGGCCTACATGGCGGTGCACGCCAGCCATCGGCGCAAAGGCGTGGCGCGGGCGATGATGCAGGACATGCTGGCTCGCTACCCTCACGCTGAACTGACCTGCGCGGTGGAGAAGGTGCCGGCGTTCGAGTCCATGGGCTTTCAACTGCGCGGTGTGCGTGGCACTCAGGTGTTGATGAACACCCGCGACTACAGCACCGACGGCTTGATGGGGTTGCTGGATGTGGCGTCGATCTACAGCTCGCTGGAGGTGCGGCAGATCCATACCTACCTGCTGCAAAAGCACGGCAAGCGGGCGATGATCGATGCAGAGAAACAGCGTGATCGTCACTTCGACCAGATGACCCATAAAGCCCGGATGTTTGTGCACGCAAGGCTGGGATAACGCAGAACAATGTGGGAGCGAGCAAACCCGCTCCCACATTTTGATGGGTATGTCTTTTATGGCTTGGCCAGGTTCCAGTTGCCGCCAACGCCGTCACCGGTGATGTCGCCCGGCTTGCTGTCCTTGACCCAGGTGTACAGCGGCTGGCCTTTGTAGGCCCACTGTTTGCTGCCGTCGTCACGGCTGATCACGGTGTAGCCGTCGGCATCCTTGGCACCTGCCGAGGCGGTCAGCGCCGGCCAGTTGGCCAGGCATTGGCCGTTGCAGGCGGATTTGCCGGCGCTGTCCTTGGCGAAGGTGTACAGGGTCATGCCCTTGCCATCCACCAGGACTTTGCCCTTGGCACTGTCGGCGATGTGGGCAGGGGCGGCGAAGGCCATGGTCGAAGCACACGCAATCACGACAGCGGCAGCAAGGGAGAATTTTTTCAGCATGACGAACTCCTGGGGGTTTTTCTTGGTTTGAGTACTGGCCTTGTGCTGTATTCACAAGGCGTACTCAGGTAAACACCCGTCGCGCCGGTTTATTCCCCGCCCTTGTTTAATTCTTTTGAACGCGTGCGCGATTGACCATTGCCTTGATGCTCGCAAACAGCTCCTCCTGCGCCTCCAGCGGGCTGATTTCGCCGCTGGCGGCGGCCTGGGACAGGGCATCTGCCGCGCCCAGCATGCCGCGTAAAGCGGCCTGGCCGATCACACCGTCCAGCGCAAACGGGGCGAGGGCGTCCCGGCACTTGCCGAGGAAAATCACGTCGTACTCGCGCTTGATGGCTTCCAGCTCAGGGCTGCCGGCCAGCGCCGCAATCACCCCGGAATTTCTCGCCCCTGCAGCAACACACAGTCGACATAACACGAGGCGATCACCCAGGCGCGGTCATCCAGGGTGGGTTCGCTGGTCTCGATGGCAGTCGCAAACACCTGATTCTGACGGGCATCGAAATCTTCATACAGCGCGGCCAACAGCCCCGCGCGATCGCCGAAATGGTCATACACCACCGGCTTTGTAACGCCGGCCAACTCAGCCAGATGCCCCAGCGTCAGGGCGTCAGTGCCTTCTTCGCGAACCAGTTGCCAGGCCACGTCGAGCAACTGGCGTAGCCGGTCATCCCGGGACAGGCGACGGCGAGGGGCAGGGGATTGATCGCTTGACATGCTTATATACCAAAAGTAACTTACCAACGGTAACTTAGCTCAAGCCTACTCAATTTGCCGTCCCGTCGCCACCCCCGAAGGAGTCACTGCCATGCACGCCCTGATCGTTATTGCGCACCACGACCCGCAATCCCTGACCCACAGCCTCGCCCAACAGGCCGCCGTCGGCATTACGGCCGCCGGCCACACCGTCGAAATCGCCGACCTCGCCGCCGAAGGTTTCGACCCGCGCTACAGCGCTGCCGACCATAAAGTGCATCGCACCCGCGCCACGCCGCCGGCCGATGTGCTGGCCGAGCAGGCCCGGCTCGACCGCGCCGACGCGCTGGTGCTGGTGTTCCCGATCTTCTGGTGGTCGATGCCGGCCTTGCTCAAGGGCTGGATCGACCGGGTGTTCGTCAACGGTTGGGCGATCGACTACAGCCTTGAAACCAAGGTGGTAAAAAACTCGGCCATCTTCAGGTGCACTTGCTGGGCGTCGGCGGGGCGGATGAAGGTGTGTTTGAACGCCATGGCTATGCCGACGCGATGCGCACGCAAATCGACCATGGGATATTTGATTACTGTGGCGCCAAGGTGCTGACCTCCGAGCTGTTGCTGGACTCGGAGAGCGGCGCCGCCGAGCAGCACCTGGAGACGGTGGCGAAGTTGGGGCGACAACTGTTCGTCACCCTGGAACCTTGCGAAACCGCCTAAACCAGGCTGCTCTGTATGAGCGTTGCCAGCTGTGCTACCGCAGCGCCTGGCGCCGGATGGCTGCAATGCAGTTCATAGCCCAGGGACGGCACCGGCGGCAGCCCGTCGAGCACACGCAGGTGCGCCGGCAAACCGATCCGGGTCCGCAAGGTCACCCCCAGCCCGGCATCGACCGCCGCCCAGATCCCGCCGACGCTGGGGCTGGTCAAGGCAATGCGCCAGGCAATGCCGGCGCGGTCCAGCGCCTCGGTGGCCGCGCTACGCAATACGCAGGGCGCCTCGAACATCACCAGTGGCAGCGGCGCATCCTCGGCGCGTGGCAGTTGCGGTTGGTCCCGGGGCCCAATCCAGTGCATCGGGGTTTGCCCCAGGCGTTTAGCGCCGGACGAGGTGTGGCCGGTTTCCCAGGTCAGCGCCAGGTCCAGGCTGGCGCTGTCGATCAGTGCCAGCAGTTCGGCATTGCGGCCAATCCGCACCTCAAGGCTGATCATCGGGTACAGCCTGGCGAAGCGCCGCAGGATGTCACTGAGCACATGCTCGCCAAAATCCTCCTGCAAGCCGAGGCGCAAGGTGCCTGCGGTCTGGGTTTCATGAAGGCTGCTGAAGACGGCGTCGTTGAGGTCCAGCAATCGCCTGGCGTGGCTGAGCAGCGTTTCGCCCACGGGTGTCAGCACCAGGCCGCGGCCGGATTTGCTCAGCACGGGCGTACCCACCTGTTCTTCGAGTTTCTTCAATTGTGCGCTGACGGCGGAGGTCGAGCGCCCCAGACGGTCCGCGGCTTTGGCGAAGCTGTTCAGCTCAACGCCGGTGACGAAGGTGCGCAATACATCCAGGTCAAAGGTCGGGCGACGCATTTAATAGTCCATAAAAGCGGGATGGTTGTTGCTGTTAAATCTGATATTCGGAATGATCCTGGCTTGCTAGTTTTTGCCCGTCAACTGAATTGTCGGAGCGAGAGTCCATGAGCAACAAATTTACCGAGCTGACCCGCGACGTGCTGTTCGCCGATATCTGGGAGCGTGATGGCCTGTCGCGCCGGGAGCGCAGCCTGATCACCGTGGCGGCATTGGTGGCGATGTATCGCCTGGAGCAATTGCCGTTTCATTTGCAGCGGGCGATGGGCAACAGTGTAAGCGTCGATGAGCTGGGCGAAGTCATCACCCACCTGGCGTTTTATTCCGGCTGGCCGACGGCGGCTTCGGCGTTGAACCTGTTGGCCGCCATCGATCCTGCGGAGTAACCCCCATGCCTTACGCCCGAATCTCCCTGCATCGCGGGAAATCCCCTGAATATCTGCAAGCCCTTTCCCAGGGACTGCATGACGCGCTGGTGGAAAGCTTCAAGATTCCTGTGGCCGACCGCTTTCATGTAATCCACCAGCACGAAGTGGGCGAGATGATCATCGACCCCAACTACTTGGGCGGCCCGCGGAGCCACGACTATGTACTGATCGCGATCACCGGCGGCAAACCCCGGGATACCGAGACCAAACGACGGTTTTACCAGGTGTTGGTGGCGCGGCTGGAGGCCGCTATTGGGCTGAGCCCTGAGGACGTGATGGTGGTGATTACCACGACGGCGGCGGATGACTGGTCGTTTGCGGGGGGAAGAGGTAACTGAATCAGCCTTCGCGAAACAGGTCATGGGCATCCAGCAACCGATACGCAATCTCGGGTCGCTTCTCCATGCCCTTGCGAATCGCTGCCGGAATCGACTGCCGGGTCTTGCGACACAGCCCCGGCAGCTCATCGATAACGATCTGGATCCCGCGCATGCTTTTGACTTCCGTATGACCCGGCGCGATGTGCACGCGGATGCCCAGTTGCTGGTGCATCAGCTGTTGCATGCGCTCAAGGTCAGGCAGGCTTAGCAGGTTTTCGAGGCGTTCAAGCAGGCGTTTTTCTTCCTGGCGCGTCAGGTGCAGGATGCGTGCATCGGCGCCGGGAAGCTCGAGCAGTTGCTCGCGATTGCAGTCGCAGGCGCCGGGTGGGCAGGGTTGGCGAATCGTCATGAAGTCTCCCTCCCGTTACCGGCGCCGTTGGCTTACCAGGTCAGATGAACCCCAAGGCTTTCCAGCGCGTTCCAGTACTCAGGATAGGTCTTGCCGACGCAGTCCGGGTCCTGAATCCTGATCCCCGACACCTTCAAGCCTGCCAGGGCAAAGCACATGGCGATGCGGTGGTCGGCGTGGGTGTCGATCAGCGCGTTGCACGAGGTGCCCGCCAGGGCCGGATCGCTGGCCACCAGCAGATCATCACCTTCAATGGTCGCCAAACCCGCACGGATTTCATTCAGGCCGTCATGCAGGGCCTGCACCCGGTCACATTCCTTGACCCGCAGGTTGGCCAGTTCGGTGAAGCGTACCGGCGTGTTGTTGAACGCGGCCAGTACGGCGAGGGTCGGAATCGCATCCTGCATTTGCGAGCCGATGACCACTGGCTGCATGTGCGGGAATTGTGCGATCACTGCCTGGGCTTTTGCGTCGGGCTGGGTGAAATCCTGCGGGGCGACACCGAGGTCGATGCGGCCACCGGTCAGCACTTCGGCGGCCCACAAATAGGTGGCGGCGGAAGCGTCAGGCTCGATCAGGTAGTCATGGGCGGTGTAGCCGGTGGGGCCCACGCGCCAGGTGCTTTCGTCGACGATGTCCACCTGGGCACCGAAGGCGCGCATGCAGTCCAGGGTCAGGTCGACATAGCCACGGGCGCCGATGTCCTTGCCGGTCAGGGCCACTTCAATCGGGGCTTCGCCGCATGCTGCCAGCATCAACAGTGCCGACACGTACTGGCTCGACAGGCCGCCGTCGATCTCGAAACGCTTGGCCTGCACACGGCCGGTGCCGTGCACGGTCACCGGCGGGCAACCGGTTGGGCTGTCGACCTTGATGCCATTCTGGCCGAGGGTCGCGAGCAGCGGGCCGATCGGGCGTTTTTGCATGTAGGCGTCGCCGTCCAGCACCACGGTGCCTTGAACGGTGGCCACGGCGGCGGTGAGGAAGCGCATAGCGGTGCCGGCGTTGCCGAGGAACAGCGGTTGCGCCGGCAATTGCAGTTTGCCAACGCTGGTGACGACGAACGTGGTGTCGTCCGGTTCATCAATCACCACGCCCATCTGCCGCAGGGCCACCGACATGTGGCGGGTGTCATCGCTTTTCAACGCGCCGCTCAAACGGCTGGTGCCCTTGGCCAGGGCAGCCAGCAGCAGGGCACGGTTGGTAATGGATTTGGAGCCGGGGGCGCTACCTTGCCGTTCAGTGGAAAGTTGGGCGGTGTAACGGTCACGGTTTTCTGCGAACTCAAGGTACAAGGCTCCTGCTTCAGGGCGGGTGGCGTTTGGCGGACACGAATAATCGGCCAAACACGCTACCGTTGTCGAGCGGGGATCGTTGAGAGTCGCGGGTTATGGCGCCATGCGACCATTCAGGTCGCCATAGGTGAACGCCTTGAGCGCGTGCGTATCCAGTTGCCCGGTACGCAGGAAGCCTTCGGCCAGGCTGTGCATGGCGCCATACAGGAATTCGGCGATGCTTGAACCCGCCGTCAGGCGACGCACGCCCAAGGCTTGCAGCGTCTCGGGTGCGGGCAGGCCGGCCCACGCCAGAACGTTGACCGGCAATGGAGTCGCCTGGCAGAGCTGGCGGATCTCGTGTTCCAGGTGGATACCGGCGGCAAACAGCCCGTCGGCACCTGCACCCTGGTACAACGCGGCGCGCTTGAGGAGTTCCTCAAGACGCTCTGGCTCCGGCGCCAGGCCTTTCAAATACACGTCGCTGCGGGCGTTGATAAACAGCTTCACCCCACAACTGTCTGCCACACGGCGGGCGACTTCGATCTTGCGCGCCAGCAGTTCAGGCGTGCCGGCACCGTCCTCGATGTTAATGCCGACGGCACCCGCGTCGATCACGGCCTTGATCACCCGGCCCACGTGCTCCGGGTCGTCGGAATAACCGGCCTCGATATCTACGCTCAGCGGCACGTCAATCACTCGGGCGATTGAGTGCACGGTGCTCACCAGCAAAGGCAGCGGCAGTTGATTGCCGTCCTTGTAACCGTGGGTCCAGGCAACGGCCGCGCTGCTGGTGGCGACGGCCTGGCTGCCCAGTTGTGCCACCAGGCGTGCACCGCCTGCATCGGCGACGTTGGGCAGGATCAACAAGTGGGCGTGGTGCATGGCGTGGAAGGCAGCGGCGTGGGCGGTCATGGCGGGTCAGTCCTTTGAGCGGGTTTTATTATGGAAGGCGCCTGTCATATCAAGAATCGTCCCGGCCTCGCAATGGTTAAACCACCACTGGTCGACATTTCCCACGTCGATGTCGATTGCGCGCCTGATTGATCGACTACAGGCACAACAACCCGTCGCATCAGGAGAATGACCATGTCTTACGTAGATGGCTGTGTGATCGCGGTACCCACCGCAAACCGCGAACAATTCATCAAGCACGCCAAGGCCGCGGCCGTGGTGTTCAAGGAGCACGGTGCGCTGAATATCGTCGAGTGCTGGGGCGACGATGTGCCCCAGGGGCAGGTGACGTCGCTGCCCATGGCGGTGAAGCTCAAGGACGATGAAACCGTGGTGTTTTCCTGGATCGTGTGGCCGTCACGGCAGGTGCGTGACAGCGGGATGCGCAAGGTGATGGAGGACCCGCGCCTGAAGCCGGACGCCAACCCGATGCCGTTTGATGGGCAACGCATGATTTATGGCGGCTTTGAGATGATCCTCAACACCTGAAGCAGGGTGTTCACGGACGACAGCTGTAGTCCGATCGCCTGTTACAGGGTAGGACCAACGACAAGTCCGGCGCAGGACTGCGGCGAAAACCCCGCAAAACAAGGATATGGCGCGATTTGTCTGACAGAACCGTCGGGTAGACAACCCGGCGGGGTGGGCTAAGTTCAAGGCGCTTCCCATGACGGGAAGTCTTCAATCAAGGAGTGACTGAAATGAACAAACCCCAGACTCAACTCAGGCATGGTCGCGTCGTGACCCCGGCGAGCCGTGGCTCGGTGGCGGTAGAACGCGGCCTGCTGGAGAACTGGCAAGTCAACGAAATGGAAGGCGGCAAGAACTTCCCGGCCCTCGGCGCCGGGCCGTTTCCGGCGCCTTATGAAACCGATGATCAAAGTGTCACGCCGCCCGCCGATGGGCACATCCTCAGCGGCGGCAAGACCGATGCCCGGGACTGCGTGAACTTCACCGACGAGGAAATGAGCAAGAAGCTCAACACCCCGTTTAACTGGCCGCTGCTGAATGTTGAAGCCGGCCAGGTGTTCAAGGTGCAGTGGGACTACACCGCTGCGCACGTGACCCGTGGTTATCGCTGGTTGATCACCCGGGACGGCTGGGACCCCAAGCAGCGCATCAGCCGTGCTCAACTGGAGCCCAAGCCGTTCTTCGAGGACTTCTACACCCAGGTGCCGTACTACCAGCACTCGGCTGAACTGAAGGCCAAGGTAGAGCATCAAGTGACATTGCCCAAGGGCAAGAAGGGCCGGCATGTGCTGGTGTTGATGTGGATCGTGGCCAACACCGGCAATGCGTTCTATCAGGCGTTTGACGTCGATTTCAAATAGCGGCAACTGAACCTGGAGGCAAAACATAATGTGGCGAGGGAGCAAGCTCCCTCGCCACAGGTGTTGCGTTTAATCAGCGCTGGGCCAACCAGTAATCGTGCAACGCACGGGCCGCCGGTTCAATCGCGGCGACCCGTTGCTGATGGGCATTTACATCCAGGTCTGCCGGCAGTTCAAAGTTGTCCTGCTCGGCACACCAGGAAATTTTCTCAAACTGCCCGGCCTGTTCGGCAGGCAGCTCTGGCCAGTTGCCAATAGCGGCGCCACGGATATAACCAAAGCACCATTCTTCCGCCAGGGTCAATGGCTGGCCCTGATGCTCGGTTTCTTCGAAACGTGCCTTGAAACCCTGGGCGTCGGTCGCCAGTTGCGTGGCGATAGCGTTCATATGGCGCACGCTCAGTTCAAGAAACCGCTTGGCTTCTTCCGGGCTTTCCCAATCCGGGTTCTGCCCACCAAAGATGCCGGGGAACCATTCGGCCACATCCACCTGCGCGGGGCTTGAGACCAGGGCCGTGAAGTAGCCGTCGAGCTCGGCCAGGTTCAGCACCGAATGGTCGTCGCCGTACTTGAGCAGGGTTTCGTCGATGAACTCGAAATCGGCGGGAGCAAGGGGTTGGTCGTGCATGGGCATATCCTTTGTGCGTGGAACGCCGCTGATGGGGCGGCTTAAAGCGCGGAGGATGGCGCGTGTCGGGGTTTTAATCCAGCTTCTTCAACGCTTTTCCCACACGACGCACAGCTTGCTCATGCACATCGAACCCGCCACGGCGAGGATGATCGGCACCAGGAAGTCGTGGTCGATGCGGGTAAATTCCGCCACCAGCACAATCGCCGTCAGCGGCATGCTCATGCTCGACGCCAGGAATGCCGCCGCGCCAATGATCGCGAACGCCCCCAGCGGCACGCCGGGCCACAGCAGGCTCCAGGCGCCGCCGAGGATGATCGCCAACAAGGCGCCGTTGGCCAGCGCCGGGGTCAACAGGCCGCCTTCGGCACCGGCCCGCAGGCTGCTGGCGGTGATCAGCACCTTGACCACCAGCAGCACGGCGGCGAGGCCGATGGTCAGCTCATTGTCGAAGCCCAACTGCGCCGGGCCCTTGCCGTTGCCGAGGATTTGCGGCAGGAAAATCGCCAGGGCCCCGATGATCGTGAAGTTGATCAACGACAGCACCGGTAACCGCCAGCCACGGGCGGCGTTGCTGCGGGCCGCGCCGGTCAGGCGAGTGAACCCGTAGGCGGCCAGCCCAAACACCGGCCCGCAGGCCAGCGCCCAGGCGATCAACCCGGGGCTGAGCACAAAGTGCGGCACCACGTATTGCGACTCCGCCCCCAGGCCGATCCAGGCTACCGAGGCGCCGATGGCCGAGGTGCCCAACGCAATTACCGCGGCCGGCCAACTGAACACACCCACCAGCACTTCGAGCACAAACACCGCGCCCCCCAGCGGCACGTTGTACACCGCCGCCAACCCGGCACCTGCGCCGCAGGCAACGATCAACCGGTGCATGTCCGGCGCCAGGCGTGCGCGCTGTGACAACCAGGTGGCGGCCAGCGCGCCGACTTCCCGGGGCGCCACTTCACGGCCCAGGGGCGAGCCGAGGGCCACGGTGATGATTTGCAGCACGGCGTGGGCGAGGGTGGTCTTGGGTGGCATGATCGGCGCGTCCGCCGAAACCGCTTGCTTGATGCTCACCAACGGGCGGCCGTAGCGGTAGATCAGCCACCAGCCCACGCCCGCCACCAGGCCGCAGGTGATCAGCACCCACACCCGGCGTTCAGGCGAGGCGGCGGTGACGCCGAGCAAAAAGGTTTCATGGCTGATCAGGCTGTCGAGGCTGTAACCGTACGCCAGGTGCTGGATGCCGTGCAGCAGCAAGGCCAGGAGCATGCCGCCCAGGCCGGCACCGATGCCGGTGAAGATGACGACGAGGGCGAGAATCAGCAGCGAACGGGTCTTTGAGGGCATGGAGGGTCCAGTGAGCCGGGTTTTCGACGCCGATTCTATAGCGCAATGATGACGTTATAGCCCCGAGGTGTAATGCAAATACGCGAACGGGCGTTTCACAACATTGCATTACGTTCAGATTACTTTAACGGCCCGGCCGATTGCCTGAATCGGACCTGTCGGCTTGCCGGTTTTCGATCCGCCGGGGTTTTCCAGGGTCAGCTCAAACAGTTGGTTTGGGGCCAGCGGCGGCAGTTTGTCGAGGGGCACCGACAGCGATTGTCCCGGCTTGACCAACCCCAGCGACACCGGACCTTGCCAGTCTTCGCCCTTGGTCCAGAACTGCAAGGTCTTGTCTGCCGGGACTTCCATGATGCCCAGGGGAATCAGCTGGATTGCCTGATCATGACTCGCCTGAATCACCCAGCCCGGTGCCTGGTTTTGCGGGGCGACCAGCACCACCACATAGGCGGTCGGGTTGATGGCCGCCGTACGGGTGAGCAGCAGCGTCGCCAGAACAAGGCTCGCCGCGATGCCTGCCCCTGCCAGCCCACGCCACAGGGCCAGCCTGTTCCACCACGAGACGGGTGAGTCCTGAAGGGCTGAATGCCCCAGGCTGCGCTCGATGCGTCGCCATAAATACACCGAAGGCGTCTCGGGCTCGACCTGTTCGGTCAACGGCAGCAGACGCTGTTCCCAGGCGTCCACCGCGCTGCGCAACGCGGCGTCGGTTGTCAGGCGCTGTTCCACCTCGGCGCGTTGCTCGGCGGGCAGGGTGCCCAGCACGTATTCGCTGGCCAGTTCGTCGATGCTGTTCATGCCATGCACTCACGCAATGCCGCGAGGCTGCGTTTGATCCACGCTTTCACGGTGCCCAGCGGGGTGCCGAGTCTGTGCGCGATTTCGCTGTGGGAATAACCGTCTACATACGCATGCAGGATGCAGTTGCGGCGGGCCGGGTCCAGTTGTTCGAGGCAGCTGTAGATTCGCCCCGAGCGTGCCTGATACTCGAAGGTGTCGGTGTGCTCGCCCGTTTCATGTTCTTCGCCAAGGGGCACTTCGCGGGCATTACTGCGCACGGCGTTAAGCGCCAGGTGCCGGGTCACGCTGTACACCCAGCCACGGGCCGAGCCTTTTTGCGGGTCAAAACCGGCAGCGCCGTTCCAGATCTTGATAAAGGCGTCATGCACGATGTCTTCGGCCACGGCCTTGTCGCGCACGATGCGCAACGCGACCCCGAGCAGCCGGCTGCTTTCCTGTTGATACAGGCGGCGCAAGGCCGGTTGTTCGCCCCGGGCGCAGGCCAGCAGGCAGGTTTCATAGTCAAAAACGGCGTCAGGCAAGGACAAGGCTTCCAGGTCGATGCCCCGGTGGTGAGCCCGGGGCGCTTTCGCAGCAGCGTAGACGACTTTGGTCAGTTGGCCGCCCAGAAGATGTAGTCGGCCTGGTACTTCACCACTTCCTGCTTGCCCTTGTTGGCCGTCGTGCATTCGGTGCTCGGCGCCACGCCGCCCTTGAGGGCTACCCGTTGAATGTACGCGACGCCACTCATCGCGCCCTTGCCTTCGGCGGGGTTGGCCTTGACCAGTTGATAGGGCAGGTTGCCGGGGCTGGACGGCGCAACGGCCAACTGCGTACCGGTGACTTTCGAACCGTCCTTGGCCTGCCAGGTGGCGGGCGGGCCGAAGTAGCTGCCGACCTGCTGGCCGCTGCGGTCATTGAGCACGGCCTTGGGCCCGACAAAGAACCATTCGGTCTGGCCGACTGCGTTGGCCTTGTCCCGGCATTCATAGGTGATTTCGCCGACTCCGGTGGTTTCCATTGCCACCTTGTGACCGTCCGGCACTTTGATGCTGTCGGGTAAACCGGTCTGGGCAAAGGCGCTCGGTGCAGCGGCGAACAGGCAGGTCAGGCAGAACAAGGCTTTGGCGTTCATGGGTGTCTCTCCATAAGGGCAGCAAGGCGCTGCTACCGGTACTACCCGCGACACGCGCAAACGGATGCAGCGATTAGAAAATAAATCGGCAAGGGCGCACACTGTGGCCCCCGCACTACCAGAGGAGAGATTGGCGATGACCGGTGTTCACAAGTCTGCTCAACAGGGATTCTCTACCCAGGCCGTCACGTACGCCCAAGGCCGGCCTGACTACCCACGACAACTCACGGGCTGGCTCACCGACGCCCTGCAGATCAACCCGCACTCCACGGTCATCGACCTGGGCGCCGGCACCGGCAAGTTCACTCGGCTGCTCAGCAGCGTGGCGCCGACGTTGATCGCGGTCGAGCCGGTAGAGGCGATGGGCGCGCAGTTGAAGAAACAGCTGCCCGATGTGCGCCTGCTGTCAGGCACCGCCGAGGCCATTCCTCTTGAAGCGGGCACTGCCGATGCGCTGGTGTGCGCCCAGGCGTTCCACTGGTTCTCCACGCACGCCGCGCTGGCGGAAATTCACCGGGTGCTGAAGCCGGATGGCCGCCTGGGTTTGATCTGGAACGTGCGGGACGAATCCGTGGACTGGGTCGCGGCGATCACCGAAATCATCACGCCCTACGAGGGCGACACCCCGCGTTTTCACACCGGGCGTTGGCGCGAGGCGTTCACCGGCGAGTATTTTTCCGCCCCCGAAATGACCTGCTTCCCTTACAGCCATGTCGGCAGCCCTCAGGAAGTGATCATGGATCGCTTCCTTTCGGTGAGCTTTATCGCCGCATTGCCGCCGGCGGAAAAGGCGCTTGTCACTGAACAGTTGCAGTCGCTGATCAACACGCATCCGGCGTTGCGCGGCCGTGAGACGGTGGCGTTCCCGTACCAGACTCAGGCCTATCGCAGCCAGCGGCTGACAGGAAAGGAATAAAGTCAGATCGTTTTGATATAAGTGGTTATAAGAAAAATCGCTATGCTGCGGCCAGAATTTTATAAGGCCGCAGGTAGTGGTAATGGATGTAGGTAATTTTGGTTTCTCGATTGCTGGCCTGATTGTTGGATTTATCGTGGGAATGACCGGTGTAGGCGGTGGCTCGTTGATGACGCCGATCCTGCTGTGGTTCGGCATCAACCCGGCCACCGCCGTGGGCACCGACCTGTTGTACGCCGCCATCACCAAGTCCGGTGGGGTGCTGGTTCACAGCAAGAATCGCAACATCGACTGGACCATCACCGGCTGGCTGACCCTGGGCAGTGTGCCTGCCGTGTTGCTGACCTTGTGGTTCCTCAAGAGCCTGGACACTGATCCCGCCGCCCTGAACGCGGTGATCAAGCAGTCCCTGGGCGTGGTGTTGCTGCTGACGGCCACGGCAATCCTGTTCAAGAACAAGCTGTTGGCCTTCGCCCAGCGGCATGCCGGCGATGACTACAAGATGGCGCCGCGCAACCTCAATGCACTGACCATCATCACCGGCGCGATCCTCGGCACCATGGTGGCCCTGACCTCCATCGGCGCCGGCGCCCTGGGCACCGTGGCGCTGTTTATCCTGTACCCGTTCCTGGCCACCAAGCGCCTGGTGGGCACGGAAATCGCCCACGCCGTGCCGCTGACCCTGGTCGCGGGCCTCGGCCACGCGAGCATGGGCAACATGGACTGGACGCTGCTGGGCTTCCTGTTGCTGGGATCGCTGCCGGGGATTTACGTTGGCAGCCACATGGCCGGCAAGGTTCCGGACGGGATACTGCGCCCTTGCCTGGCGTTCATGCTGGTGATGATTGGCTTCAAGCTGGCGTTCTAACGCGCCGGGCCATTGCCGATCTGCCACACAAACGGCGGCTCGGTGCCGTTGATCACCCAGTCGCCAACGATTCGCGCCTTGTAGATCACCGGGTTGTGGGACGACACCGTGCGGGCGTTGCGCCAGTGCCGGTCGAGGGCTTTGCCCTGGCGCACATCTGAGGCGCCCAGCGCGTTGAACAGCTCAGTGGTGGCGCGCTGGATCAGTTCCGAGACCGCCACCTGCGCCGTGGCTGATTCGATTTCAGCGGCCACATTGGCTTCGCGCTCCACGGCATCATCCCCGCCGAACCTTGCCACGTAAGCCCGTTGCGCCGGGAGGGTAGCCTTCAGTGCACTGGCTTCGGCGGCATACACCAGCGCCGCGACTTCACCCACCACCTGCTGAATCTGCGAGTCCTGGCTCACATGAGCCGCGTTGCCGTGGCTGTAGATGCGCTTGCGGCTGCGTACCTGATGCGCCACATCCTTGAGGGCCGCGCGGCCGATGCCGGCCAGGGTGGCGAGCAGCACCAGTTGGTAGAACGCGGTCTGGTATTTGAAGCGGGTGGCAAAGTCGATGACGTTTTCAGCCTCCACGACCGCATTGGTAAAGCGTGAGGTGCCGCTGCCGGTGGTGCGTTGGCCAAAGCCGTCCCAGTCATCACTTTGCACCACGCCAGGCTGACGGGTGCGGGTGGCAGCAATCACGTCGCCGCCGGTGTCGCTGCGTTGGGCGTACACGTCGATCCAGTCCGAAAACAGGCTGCCGGTGCTGTAGAACTTTTCACCGTTGAGTTTCCATTTATCGCCGTCCGGACTGACCTTGGTGACGACATCGCCGATGGCCACGCTGCCGATTTCGGTCCAGGCACAGCCGACGATGTCGCCGTCGACAAAGCGCTTGAACCAGATGTCCCGCGCGGCACCCGGGGCGGCGTTCAGGCGGTCTTCGGCAAACGCGAAATGCCCGCGCAGGGCCTGGGGCACGTTGGAGTCGGCTTCGGCCAGTTCGATCAGCAGTTCAAACAACTGCGGCAGCGAGGCACCGCCGCCACCGTATTCCACCGGCACACGCACGGCGCCGAAGCCGGCCTGCTTGAGCCACCGGATGGGCTCATGGGGCAGGACGCGGGTGTGTTCGCGCTCTACGGCTCCCTCGGCGATGCGCTGGAAAATCGGCCGGAAGCGTTCGGCCAAGGCTTGATAATCGACGCCGGTGGACAGCGGATTGATCACGTGATGTTCGGTCATGGGGACGGTTCCTGGGCAGTGAGATAGGTGAGCTATTGCACGGTCCATGCCGGGCGCGAAGGCGCGTATTTACGGGGTGGGTGCCGATTCAACTGTTGGCCCTGCAACAGCAAATCGACAAACCGCTGCAATCGGTGACAGCTCGGAGCAGGCTGCTTTTCGTCTGTTTCCGCGCTCGAAGGCCTGTCGCGCGGGCCTCTCACGGTCACTGGCACACTTGCTGCTCCACACCTCGTACATGCCAATCCGCGAGGTACAGTCCAATGAGTCAGCAAGCCGTCAAATTTGCCTACTGGGTGCCCAACGTCAGCGGAGGGCTGGTGGTCAGCAAGATCGAACAGCGCACCCATTGGGGCATCGACTACAACCGCAAGCTGGCGCAACTGGCCGAAGAAGCCGGCTTTGAATACGCCCTCACGCAGATTCGTTTCACTGCCGGTTACGGCGCCGAATACCAGCATGAGTCCGTCGCGTTCAGCCATGCGTTGCTGGCGGCCACCACCAAACTCAAGGTGATTGCGGCGATCCTGCCTGGGCCATGGCAACCGGCCCTGGCGGCCAAGCAATTGGCAACCATCGACCAACTCACCAATGGCCGCGTTGCGGTGAATATCGTCAGCGGCTGGTTCAAGGGCGAGTTCCAGGCCATCGGCGAACACTGGCTGGAGCACGACGAGCGTTATCGGCGCTCCGAGGAATTCATCCGCGCCCTGAAAGGCATCTGGACCCAGGACAATTTCACCTTCAAGGGCGACTTCTACCGGTTCAACAACTACAGCCTCAAACCGAAACCTCTGGGCGAACCGCACCCGGAAATCTTCCAGGGCGGCAGTTCGAGGGCGGCGCGGGACATGGCGGCGCGGGTGTCGGATTGGTACTTCACCAATGGCAACACCCCGGAAGGCATCAAGGCCCAGGTCGATGATATTCGTGCCAAGGCGGCAGCCAACAATCACTCGGTGAAAGTCGGCGTCAACGCGTTTGTGATCGCCCGTGACACCGAGGAAGAAGCTCGCGCCGTGCTCGCGCAAATCATCGAGCAGGCCGACCCGGAAGCCGTGAATGCGTTTGGCGACGCCGCAAAACAGGCAGGCAAGGCTTCACCGGAAGGCGAGGGCAACTGGGCCAAGTCCACCTTTGAGGACCTGGTGCAATACAACGACGGCTTCAAGACCAACCTGATCGGCACCCCGCAACAGATCGCCGAGCGCATCGTCGCCTTGAAGGCCGTGGGCGTGGACCTGGTACTGGCCGGCTTCCTGCACTTCCAGGAAGAAGTCGAGTACTTCGGCCAGCGCGTGCTGCCGCTGGTGCGCGAACTGGAAGCCAAGGCCGGGATCAGGCAAGTCGCCTGAAGACCACCACCGCCGCGCGCAATTTGCTGTTGCCGAAGCGGCACATTCGCTCGAACTCCCCGTGGCTGACCGGCAAATGCTGGCAGTCCATGGGGTGGCGATGCTGGCTGTGGTCGACGTCCGGGTCGTGCAGGTACACAAAGTCTTCGTCGCAGTCGGTGACGATCACCCAGTGGGGCGACTTGGAGCGGGTCAGTCGGTAGCTGCTGATCAGCACCAGCGGCTGCCCGCCGTCGCGCAGCACCTGGGGCAAATCCAGCGGGCCGCCGAGCACTTGCTCAACATCACTCAATGCCAACTCTTCCTCGAAAGCCTCATGCACCAGGCGCATGACGTCTTTTTATGCTGGTCGCGAACACCATCGAGAAATAACGGCCCGCGCACATTCACCTGCATGCGCACCCGAAAGCCCCGGCGCCAGGCGGCCAGTGCCAGGCCTTGTGGGCTGCAACCGCCATGGCCGGCCGTCATGAATACGGTGGTTGCCTCGCGCCAGATCTGCAGTTCTTCGCGGCGCTGGGCCACACGCGCAGGTTCCAGGGCGCCCATGGCCATCAGCAGGCTCGCGGCGCCACAGGTGAAGTCGGTGGTCTGCTGGTAATAGGGCACGCTCAAGGCCCGCGCGTCCTGGTGCTGGAGGATGCGTTTTTCCAGGCGCAGGGCAGGGGCGTGGTCTTCGTAATAGTCGTTGATCAAGGCAAAGCGCCGGTAGCCATTGCGCTCGTACAGGGCAATGGCGCCGGGGTTGTCGGTGCGCACTTCCAGGCGCAGGTAGGCGCAGTCATGTTCCACGGCGCAGGCTTCGATGCGCGTCAGCAATTGCTTGCCCAATCCCAGGCCGCGGGAGGACTCGGCGATGGCGATGGAATACAGGCGCGCCAGGGAGGTCCCCCGGTGGAACAGCACCAGGGCGTAGCCGAGCAAATCGCCGCCGTTTTCTGCCACCAACAGGTGCCCGTGGGCGCGGCTGACCATCCACTGGAAGCTGCGGGTGGAGAGCCGGTCCGTGGTGAAACAGTGCTGTTCCAATGCCACCAATGCAGGCACGTCATCGGGAGTTGCAACGCGAAAGGAAAGAGCCATGTGACCGCCGTAAAAGTTGCGTAACGAAACGGGACTTCTCTAAAAGATCGTGCTTAATAGAAAAGGTCTAGTTCTCTAAAGCGGATCAATCAATATGTCAGCGGTACAAGGTCATTGGCGTGAAGTATCCGAGCAAACAGTGGCGGCGACAATAACTTCCAGCGGTTATTTTTCCAGCCCTCCCAAGAGTGCAAGTCAAGTCGTGATCATTGTCGAACGCAAGGAAGACTGGGCGTCGTACTTCCCCAGCGAAGACATCGTCACCGCCCAGGAATACCTTGAGCAAACCCGGGAAAACGAGACGGGCAAGCGGGTGCAGGTGATCAACCTGTGCCGCAGCTACAAGTACCTGGGCCACGGCTACTACTGCTCGCTGCTGGCCGAGGCGCGGGGGCACAAGGTGATTCCGTCGGTGCGCACCATCAGCGAACTGACCAGGAAATCCCTCTACGGCCTGGCCCTGGATGACCTGGATAAAACCCTCGATAAAGCCTTGAGTCATCATCTCTACAGCAACACCGAAGGCTTTACCCTGACACTTTATTTTGGCCGAACCAATATTGAACCCTTGCAGGATTTGGCCCGCCAGTTGTTTGAAGCGTTTCCCTGTCCGATCCTGTTAGTTGAGTTCCGCAAGAATAACGGCTGGCACATCGAAGGCATCAAGTCGGGCGTATTGCACAAGTTACGCGATGACCAGGAAGATCAATTTGCAAATGCGCTGGATAACTTCAGCCGCAAGATCTGGCGTCAACCGCGCTCCCGACGGTTGGCCCGCTATGACCTGGCAATCCTGCACGATCCGCAGGAACAATTGCCGCCGTCCAACGCCCGTGCCCTGGAAAATTTCGTACGGGTCGGCAAGGGGCTGGGCATCGATGTGGAACTGATCGAGCGCAAGGACTACGCCCGCCTGGCCGAATACGACGCCTTGCTGATCCGCGAGACCACCAGCGTTGACAACCACACCTACCGCTTCGCCAAAAAGGCCGAGAGCGAAGGGCTGGTGGTGATGGACGACCCGGCGTCGATCCTGCGCTGCACCAACAAGGTCTACCTCACCGACCTGCTGAAAAGCCACCAACTGGGCATGCCCGCCACGGAAATTCTCTACAAGGAGCGACCCGAAGATTTCGAACGGGTGGGCGAGCGCCTCGGCTTCCCGCTGGTGCTGAAGATCCCCGACGGGTGTTTCTCCCGCGGGGTGATCAAGGTCGAAAGCCAGCAAGCGCTGCTGACGGCCACCGCCGAACTGTTTGAGCATTCTGTGTTGCTGCTGGCCCAGGAATTTTTCTACACCGAGTACGACTGGCGCATCGGCGTTCTCAACCGCAAACCGATCTTTGCCTGCCAGTACTTCATGTCCAAGGGCCATTGGCAGATCTACAACCACAAGGCCATCGGCCAGGACATCAACGGCGAATGCCGCACCCTGGCGGTCCACGAGGCGCCCAAGGCCGTGGTGGAACTGGCGGTCAAAACCGCCAACCTGATCGGCGACGGCCTGTACGGCGTGGACCTCAAGCAATCCGGCGACAAAGTGGTGGTGATCGAGGTCAACGACAACCCCAACATGGACGCCGGCATCGAAGACGCCTACCTGCAAGACGATTTGTATTCCCTGGTACTGGAGGAGTTCGTGCGACGCCTGGAGCTGAAGCGTCAAGGCCAGGTGTGGTGACGCGCGATGATGCAGCGCTTTGAATTAGCCGATGGCAAGTTGTACAACAGCCTGGGGGACGACGCGAATGTACTGCTGTTCAGCAATCCGGACCCCCACGAGCGCAAGTACCTGCGCGATTGCTACAAGCTCGATGAACATGCCCTGGCCTCGGCGCTGGACCCGGACGAAGTGTCCCGCATCGAGTTCCACCCCGATAACCTGTTCCTGATCTGGAAGCGCCCGGAGAACTACTCCGGCGGCGGCAACCTGGTGTTTGAAGTGTCGTCCTGCGGCTTGCTGTTTTCCGGGGACCAGTTGCTGGTGATCGCCACCGACGACAGCCAGCTTTCCGGGCTGGGGGCACGCCGGCCATTGCGCACGCCGCTGGATGTGTTGCTGGACCTGCTGCTCAACAACATCCACCACTACCTGGGCCACCTCAAGGTGATCAAGATGGTCGCCCGGGAATTGCAGCAGCAGTTCAACGCGTCGATGAGCAACCGCCACCTGATGCAGATGTTCAACCTCAGCGAAAGCCTGATCTATTACATCAACGCCCTGCACAGCAACGGCGCGGTACTGACGCGCCTGCGCAACCATGGGGAGAAGGAACATTTCAGCGCTGAAACACTGGGCCTGATCGATGACCTGATCATCGAGAACAACCAGTGCTACAAGCAGGCGGAGATCTACTCCAACGTGTTCTCCGGGCTGATCGATGCCCGGGGCAACCTGATGAACAACAGCATGAACAACCTGTTGCGCAAGCTGACGTTGATCAACGTGGTGTTCCTGCCGTTGAACCTGATCGCCAGCGTGGGCGGGATGTCGGAGTTCAGCATGATGACGGCGGGCACGCCGTGGTGGATTTCGTATCCGTTGTTTATGGCGGCGATGGGCTTGGGGGCGGGGTTGATGGTGTTGGGGTTGAAGCGGATTGCGGGGAATGGCGACAAGGCGGTGTGACTCTATTCGGGAAGTTTTTGTGGTGAGGGGGCTTGTTGTGGCGAGGGAGCTTGCTGTGGCAAAGGAGCTTGCTGTGGCGAGGGAGCTTGCTCCCGCTGGGCTGCGCAGCCGCCCCCAAAAGAACAGGAGCGCTGCGCACTCCAGCGGGAGCAAGCTCCCTCGCCACAGCAAGCTCCCTCGCCACAGGTCATTCGCCGGCGCTGTGTTGCAACGTCAACACCTCAAACCCGTCCCGCGTCACCGCCACGGTATGCTCCCACTGCGCCGACAAGCTGTTATCCCGCGTCACTACCGTCCAGCCATCTTTCAAGCTGCGCACCTTGGCGCTGCCCTGGTTGAGCATCGGCTCAATGGTAAACACCATGCCTTCGCGCAGTTCCATCCCGGTACCGGGGCGGCCGAAGTGCAGGATCTGCGGGTCTTCGTGCATCTCGCGGCCAATGCCGTGCCCGCAATATTCACGCACCACGCTGTAACCGTTGCTCTGGGCATGGCTCTGGATGGCGTAGCCGATATCCCCCAGGCGTGCGCCGGGCTTGACCTGGCGGATGCCGGCCCACATGGCTTCAAAGGTCATTTTCACCAGGCGCCGGGCCTTGGGCGCGACGTTGCCAATCATGTACATCTTGCTGGAGTCGGCGATATAGCCGCCTTTCTCCAGGGTGATGTCGATGTTGACGATATCGCCATCCTTGAGCACGTCCTTGGCGCTCGGCATGCCGTGGCACACCACCTCGTTGATCGAGGTGTTGATGCAGAAGGGGTAGTCGTACTGGCCCAGACTCGCGGGCCGCGACTGCAGGTCGTTACGAATGAAGGCTTCCACGGCGCTGTCGATCTCAAGCGTCGACTGGCCGGCGGCGACATAGCCATCGAGCCGGGTGAATACCTTGGCCAACAGGCGGCCGGCTTCGCGCATGAGCACGAGTTGGTCGGCGGTCTTGATCATTGGCTGCGCCCCCGGATGAGGTCTGGCTTGTCCAGCAGCAGTTTGTTGATCAGGTCGTTATAGGCCAGGTGCGGATTGAGTTCCGCGAGCAGGCCGATCTTGATCCAGAACTCGGCCTGGGCGTTGATGGAACGGTCCATGGTGGCGCTGGCCAGGCGGAGTTGTTCGTGCAATTGGTCGGTGATCTTGACGATGCCCATGAGCTTCACTGTGCAGGGTTGATATACAAAGCGTATACGTTTCGTATGCTCCGAGTAAAGCCTGGCGTTTCGCCATTGACTTGCCCGGTGGCCCCGGTTAATTTTGATTCATGACATTTCAAACCTTTCGTTGCCAGCCAAGCATTATTACCGCCATTCCTCATTTGGCGGGATAGCGCACGGCTGTACCCAAACCCGCCCTAGAGGCGGGTTTTGTTTTTCCGTCTCCAGGGCCCTGTAAACACCCAGGAGACATCCATGAGTACCCGTCCGGCGCGCCACACCCACGATTCGGGGCTGCTTGAGCACTACGTGAAAAAGATCCTTGCTGCCCCGGTCTACGACCTGGCGGTGCGCACGCCGTTGCAGGCGGCGCCAGCGCTATCGGCGCTGCTGGGCAATCAGATCCTGCTCAAGCGTGAGGACCTGCAACCGACCTTTTCCTTCAAGATTCGCGGCGCCTACAACAAGCTGGTGCAGCTCAGCGCCGAGCAGAAAGCCCGGGGCGTGGTCACCGCCTCGGCAGGCAATCATGCCCAGGGCGTGGCGCTGGCCGCTCGGGAACTGGGGATCAAGGCGACCATCGTCATGCCGTGCAGCACCCCGGAGCTGAAAGTACTGGGTGTGCGTTCCCGAGGCGGCGAGGCGGTGTTGCACGGGGAAAGTTTTCCCTTTGCGCTGGCCCATGCGTTGCAGTTGGCTGAGGCCACGGGCAGCACCTTTGTCTCGCCATTTGACGACTCGGAGGTGATTGCCGGGCAGGGCACCGTGGCCATGGAAATATTGCGCCAGCAGCAGGGCGCGCTGGACGCGATCTTTGTGCCGGTGGGCGGTGGCGGGCTGATCGCGGGCATCGCCGCCTACGTCAAATACCTGCGCCCGGAAGTGCGCATCATCGGTGTCGAGCCCGAAGGCTCCAGTTGCCTGCTGGCGGCCTTGCGTGCCGGCGAGCGTGTGGTGTTGCCGAGTGTCGACAGCTTTGCCGATGGCACCGCCGTCGCCCAGATCGGCGCCTACGGTTTTGAAATCTGTCGGCACCACGTTGATGAGGTGATCACCGTCAGCAATGACGAACTGTGCAGCGCCATCAAGCTGATCTACGACGATACTCGCTCGATCACCGAGCCTTCCGGCGCGCTGGCCGTGGCCGGCATCTGCAAGCAAGTCGCGAAGACCGGTATCCAGGGCCAAACATGGGTGGCGATCAATTCGGGAGCCAATATCAACTTCGATAGTTTGCGACATGTTGCAGAACGAGTGGCGGCGCAGGCGGGTTAAACGTTTAACCTAACGAATGTTTAATTGAGTGCTGGTCACTCGTTTGGATAGCCCTTTAAAAGGCGGGCAAAAGTGCGGTGCAGGCACTTATAAGTCGCAGCCTTTCAATTTGCATGAAGCCCAATGGAGCTTCTTGCAGGATGCATGAAACGGCGGGATGTTTTTTATCCGCAAGCCGTGATTTTACTGGGACGCAACCGGGTGCGCCCGGCGGCATGTTTAATGCTTGATAAGATCTTGTTACAACTCTGAATGAGCAACACATACGGCCACTGACACCTCGAACGGATGGGTCAATGGCGGTCTGCCACGTAACTTATATAAGTAACGCTGTCGCTTATGAGGAAAGGATCCAACGCGTTTCGAACGAGCCTAGTAGGCTGGGTAAGTGAAGCCGCCTTCCAGGGCTGGTAAGGCGCAAAAGGCGATCGTGTCACCGCGGACGCCGGCAGTAGGAATATTGATAACAATCGATTGGCAATCTCATAAAAGGAGAGGTCGGCCATGCTTTCGGATCTGGAACTACGCGGCATTATTGAAGGAAGTTTCCTGCCTAAACGTTGTGAAGTCACCAAGGCCTCAGACGCCTCGTTGACGGTCAAGGTTTATCACGAGATCGACCATGACCGGGTAGACCTGGTGGTCACCGGCATTTGCGCCAACAAACTCGACAGCAGTCGGGCGATCTGCAACTTGATTACCGAGTTGCGCGAAGACCTCAAGCACACCCATACCCCGGCACTCAAGAGAGCCGGAGCGCGTCCCTTCTATTAAATAAACGCACGGCCGAGTTTCAGTCAGTGAAGACTTGCGGGCCTGGATAAACGCCAGGCCCACTATTCGCTGCCTCTGGATCAGTTCTGGAAGTCACAGGCTTCCGACATTTTGCGATAGCTCACGTCCTGGACTTTCCCGGCACTGTCCAGGTACTTGATATCAGCGTTGATCACTTTGCAGACATTGGTATCGGTTTCGTGCATGGCAAGTACCTTCTTCACATCCATCTTCTCGCCGTAGTGATAGGGCGTGATGACAGGGGCTGTATCAGCCTGCGCCATCCCCGTTACAGCTGTCAGGGCAAAGGCGCCACCGAGCATTAACGTACGCAGTTTCATGGTGTTTCTCCGCAAGTCGTTCGCGGGCCTATCAACGTGATAAGCCGCGGCCGCCCTGGGCAACGGCCGGAGCCGTGCGAGTGCGGTCGATTCAACTCTCGTCCCGGCGGATTAACCATGGATTAATTGAGGCTTTACTGACAAAAGCTTCATCTTGCCTATCAATTGGGCAGTAGGGCAGGCGATGTATATGAGTCTGCTGCGACGGGAAATAAGTCGGCCTTAAGCAGCACATCGTCAAAAACATGCGTATCAAATGTAAAAGCGGTGGACTCAAAGGGAACAAGCCCGAGTGGGGCCTCAGTATCAAGGTGCTCGCCATGTACCGCAGATGTCGCCAGCGCCATGCCCCACACTAACCAGACCATTGCATTTTTCACGGAAGACTCCTATCGGGTTATGACGCGTCAACGGCTGCTTGCGTCCCATCCAGCGCGATTTCGGCTACGCATTTGCTGCTCGCGACATTGCCGTGATCGCTCGAAGTCAACCAATTACGCCTTTTTTTCTCGTCGCACAACCTGTCAACTTTGACAGTTGTTGGCCCTGGAATCTATGCCATAACTTAGGTGCCCCGGCGCTTGAAAAGTGTCATTCGCCGGCCATGAAATTCGGCCCCAGGGAAAGAACAGCCATGAACAAGTTGATCAAAAGTACGCTTGCCCTCTCTATGGTGGGCGCTATCGCCCATACGGGGCTGGTCAGCGCGGCCACATTTGTCGGGGAAGGAACGGCCGCCGGGGCGCAATGTGTTTCCCAGGGTGTCAATAATTCGGGCGTTGTGGTGGGCACCTGCACACCGGGCAATTCTTCCGGGCCATCGGTGGCGTGGGTCGCGATCACTGCCGGCACTGAAGTCCCGTTGCAGCCGCTGGTAAGCGGCCAAGGCTGTACTGCCTTGGCTATCGACAATAATGGACAAATAGCCGGGACCTGCAAAATGGCGGACAACCGGTCCACCGCTGTAATTTGGAACAGCTCAACACCAAGTGCTGCACCTGCCGCATTGCAAGCGGTCTCGGTACTCGGCACAGGATTGCTGCCCGAAGTCCGCACTGCCATCACCGCCTTCAACCAGAGCGATGTGTTAGGGGGGGCGAGTTTAAGTGGTACTAATGTTGCGACAGCAGTCCTGTGGTTCTCGGGGAGCACGGCGCCGCTTCAAGTATCCGCGCTGCATGACAACTGCATTGTCGCCGACGTTAACAACACACCTATAAATGGAGTGCCTAGCGTTGCTCTCAACTGCCCGAATCCTGGGTCCAGTAACGCCGTCGCCAAAGTCGTGCAAAAAACCGGACTGCTCGGCACGCTGGTTACTACGACGTTGCCCATACCGGCCGGCAGCACGGGTTGCAGCGTAAGTAGCGTCAATGATGTTGTGCAGTTTGTCGGCACCTGTCACTTCTCGGCTCCGGATGTGCCCCATGCCGTTTACTGGGCAAGCCCAAGCGCCACTCCGGTTCAACTGAGCAGTATCAGCGGCGTGCCGGGTACACCTCGAATCGCCGGGCGTCGGTTGAACAATAACGGGAATGCCGTTGTGTCTTACCAAGACAGTAATGGCCACGGCCAATTGGCTTTTTGGACCCCCTCGACGGGTATCACCCAATTGATCCCGGTGCTTGCGGGCGGTACGCACATAGGCTTTGTGGGCTTGAGTGATAACAACACGGTCGCACTCACCAGCGAAAACGCCGGTGAGCATGCTCAGGCCGCTACCTGGACTTCTACGACTGGCACCGTGGCTATTCCACAATTCAGCGGCGGTCAGGAAAGCCGGCTGACGGCGATATCGTCGAATGGCACCTACGCGGCGGGAGGTGCTGAGGATAGCGTTGGTACTGACGACGCTGTCGTTGCAACGCTGCCATAGACACTAAGCTTTCCTGTTAACCAGATAAGTCTGATACAGGCGGGTTAATCCCTCTTGCTACCGTCGCCACCGGGTCCATCAATCGGATGGCGTTGGTATCAGGTGGAGTTGGGTTTGCAAAAGAAAATCGCAGCAGAGTTTTTGGGGACGTTCTGGCTGACGTTCGGTGGCTGTGGCAGCGCGATACTTGCCGCGGCGTTTCCGGAGTTGGGTATTGGTTTTGCCGGTGTTGCCCTGGCCTTTGGCCTTACGGTGCTGACCATGGCATACGCGGTGGGCGGCATTTCGGGCGCGCACTTCAACCCGGCGGTGACCATCGGCCTGTGGGTCGGCCGCCGCGTGCCGGGCGTCGATGTGGTGCCGTACATCATTGCCCAGGTCGCGGGGGCAATTGTCGCTGCCGCCGTGTTGGCGCTGATTGCCAGCGGTCGGCCAGGCTTTGAAATGGGCGCTTTCGCCGCCAACGGTTATGGCGAGTTGAGCCCGGGGCAATACAGCTTGCTGGCTGCGCTGGTGGTTGAGGCGGTGGCGACGTTCTTTTTTGTGTTCATCATCATGCGCGTCACCGGTCCCGGTTCGGCTGCGGGGTTTGCGCCGATTGCGATTGGCCTGACCCTGACCCTGATCCACCTGGTGGCCATTCCCGTGACCAACACCTCGGTCAACCCGGCACGCAGCACCGGGCCGGCGCTATTTGCGGGAGGGGAATACCTGATGCAACTGTGGGCGTTCTGGCTGGCACCGATGGTCGGTGCGGTGGTGGGAGCTGTGGTGGCGAGGGCGGTGACCTGTCCAAAGGAAGCGTAAGTCGACGAGAGGGGGGGGCACGTGGATGTTGCTTGCCGACTCCCTCCGTTTCGGGCCAGGGACGGCAAGCCAAGCGGGATCTTCAGGGCAGTGAGAATTGAAGGAGCGCGCCTCCGAGGGTTTCGGTCCCGTTGGTTCCCTGCAAAAACAAAGCGCTCTCGCTGTTGTCTCCGGTACTGAGAGCGCCCCACTCGACAACAATAATATTGCTGTTGGTACTGATACCATCCAGACGAAAAGCCCCGAATGTATTTTGAGCGTCGCCTAGATTGAGCGGTTGCGCCAAAACGCCCCCACAAGCAAACAGTGTAGCTATAACCGTTATTGCAAAGACCGTTCTACTACCCGGCCTGGAATCTGTTGGTTGAGTGCGCCGACTGTTGGGTTGCATGGCGGATAACATATTCGCTCCTCCTTTCTCATGCCTGAGTTATGGCACAAAAAAAGAAATGACAACTGTCAGAGTTGACAGGTTGTGGCGGCAGCAAAAAGAGAGTAGCCGGCCTGTAAGAGCCATCCCTACCAACTGACCCGCACCCCGGCATTGCCGCTGACGCCTTCAAACGCATTGCTGTCCAGTTGGGTGTTGTAGTCCGCCGCCAGGTACACGCTGACGGTGGACGACAACTTGGCGACAACCCCTACGCCCAGGTCGGCAGTTGATGACTTGTGATCGGTTTTAATCCGGTCGACATCGTCGTAGGTCACGGTGTCGCTGCCGCCAAAGGTGCGCCAGGCGTTGACTCGCACATACGGTTCTATGGGAGTGTTCTGCACCAGGTAACGCCCCTTCAGGCGTGCACCCAGGCGGCCGGTCCAGTAGTCCTGGGAATCGAACGAGACCTTGGAGATGCCGTCGTGCTGGCTGTCCATATCTATGTGTTGATTGATCACCTGCACCTGCGGTTCCACCACCCAGTGATCGGACACGGCAATGGGATAACCGGCCTCGGCCGACAACGCCAGTGCATGGCCCTTGTTGTCGATCTTCACGTCACGCTCGGATTTGCTGTCACCGTCAAAGCGCGTGCCCATGGCGACCAGGTCCACGTACCAGCCTTTGGGGTCTGTCAGGGTCCAGTAGGCACCGAAGTTGTCGCCATCCAGCTTCACTCGCCCGGAGCGGGTGTCCTCAAACCCCATCGCAAAACCTTTGATGTCACCTTGCAGGCGGCTTTGCCCGATGAACAGGCCGAAGCGTTGAGTCTGGCCGCCGCTGGTCTCGGAGGCGTAGAGGTCATGGCCCACCTGATAGCCTTTGATGGAGCCGTCGAAACTCGGCGACACGGTGCCGGTCCAGCTTTTGTTGAAGTCACTGCCATAGGCGCGGCCCCAGCCTGCCGGCACGGCTCCGGTCTCGCCGAGCAGGCTCTGTTCGCCCTGGCGGTCATGGAAGGTGCCCAGTGCTTGCAGCGTCATTAATTGCGCGGCCGGGACGACGACCGAGTACACCGGCACTTCGAGGCGATACAGCGGGATCGCCTCGGCACCGGCGATGGCGGTTGGCAACACCGGATTGCTCGCCGCCGACTCGGGCGAGTTGGCCGCCGCGACCTGGCTGGGCGGTGGAGCAGGGGGCTCGACCGGCGCAACAGGCTGTGACGTCGGCGGTTCCACGGGGGTTCATCCGGGGCAACCACCGGCGGCACGGGCGGGACGGGGGCACCGGCACCACCACCGGAGGCGTTGGCGGTACCGGCGGAACCGCCGGTGGTTGCACGGCGACGACTGACGAGCGCAGGTACCAGTTGTTTTCCGTGCCTGCGGTGACGCCGCCCTTGAACAGCAGGTATTCGTAGGCCCCGGCCGACACCGAGCCTTTCAGGGCGAAGGCGTCGGTGCTGCTGGTGGCGCCGTTGAGGGCCTGCACCACCTCGATCCCGTTGTTTTGCGTGAGGCCGCCCAGGCCGCCCAGGTTGCTCACGGTCATTTGCGTATGGCCGCTGATGGTCCCGTCGGACACCACCAGCTTGTCGCTGGCGGAGCTGTCGTCACCGAGCACCGACTGCAGCCACAGCTGGCCATTGTTGCCGACGTAATTGCCATACACCGTCAACGTATCCGTGGCGCTGTTGCTGCGGCTGGTCATGTCGAGGGTGCCAGCGTTATTGAGGGTCGCCAGCGCGCCTGCGGTGTAGGGGCGGATACTGCCTTGGGTCACGCCCAGCGTGCTGCTGCCGTCGATGTTGAAGGTGCCGGTATTGCTGGCGCTGTCACCAAGGAAAAAGTCCCCGGCGAGGTCAAACCGCGAGTTGTTGTTGAGGTTCACCGTCTCCCAACCGATATAACGCGCGGCGGTGCTGGAGGTGGTGTTGTCGAAGGTCAACTGGTCGTTGCCCAGGCCGCCGTCAATCGAAGGCGTGGCGCCGAGCAGGGTTTCGTTGAGGCCACTGAGCAGGGCGGTGTCGTTGCCATCGCCCATCAGTACGGCCGATTTGATCTGGCCGCCATTGACCCAATTGAAGGTGTCATTGCCGACACTGGCGCGGATCTCGCCATTGATCACGCCGCCACTCACGCTAATGCTGTCATCACCGCCGCTGGTGCTGATATTGCCGCCAATGGAGCCGCCGGAAACGATGATGGTATCGGTGCCGAAACCGGTCACCAGGTTGCCGAGGATCGCCCCGCCGGACATGTCATAAATGTTGTTGTCCAGCTTCATGTCGACGCGGCCGATGGTGCCACCGGTCTGTTGCGCGACGTCGCCGTCTTCAAACGCGCCGACGATGGTGCCGCCACTCATGAAAAAGGTGTCGCGGCCGTCGCCCTGGGCAAGGGACTGGATCTGCCCGCCACTCATCACGAAGTCGTCGATGCCGGCGCCTTGCTGGACCGCGCCGGTAATCAGCCCCGAGCGGATTTGCACCGCGTCCCGGCCTGCGCCAAAGGTGACGCCGCCATTGATGGTGCCGGAGCCGCCTGCCGGCAGAATCAGGGTGTTGTTGCCCAGCAGGTCGGTGAGGCCGGCGCTGCTGCCGCTGTCGCAGGTATAGGTGTCGTTGCCCGGGCCCGGGGTGAGCACGCAAGCCGCGTGGGCTTGTTGGGGCGTGATGTAATGCAGTGAGAGGATGCCGACAGTCAAAACGGCGCGATTGCGAAAGGTCCGTCTATTGCCCATGGATCTGTCCTGCTTTTGTTATAAAAACTGCACGTGCCTTTCGGTCTAGTACAGTTTTTGACACAGTGCAGATTTTTTGGACCGGTGGCAGCAGGGCTGAAAGCCACGTAATACGTGGCTTTCATGATGGCACATTGGTTTTTGTGGGACGCTTTTCAGTCCAGCTGATGACGGTAGGGCAAGTCCGGGCCGGTCTTGCTGCAGGTCAGCGCGGCCGCGCGGATGGCGAAGGTGAGCATGCCGCTGATCTGCTCGCGGGACAGCTGTTGCAGGCCCTCGACGGAGTCCAGTTGGTGTTCCGTGAGCCAGGCAATCAAGGCAGCCTGGAAAGTGTCCCCGGCCCCTACGGTATCGGCCATCACCACCTTGACGGCGGGCGCGGACCAACTGCCATGCTGACGGCTGAACACGGTTGCGCCGTCGCCGCCACGGGTCAGGAACACCAACTGGCAACGGTGCTGCAACCAGCCTTGCAGAATGCTTTCCGGTGCCTGGCCAGGGTAGAGCAGGTGCAGGTCTTCATCGCTGACCTTGATCAGGTCGGCGTGCTTGACCAACTCGGCCACCCGCTCGCGCCACAGCTCAATGTTCGGCTGCGGGTTAAGGCGCACGTTGGGGTCGAGGCTGATCAGGCGCTTGCCACTTTCCCGGCGGACCAGGGCCAGCAAGGTGTCGCCAATCGGCTGCACCACCAGTGAGAACGATCCGATGTGCACGCCACGCACCTCGTCGCCCAAAACCGGCAGGTGTTCAAGTTGCAGCTGGCGGTCGGCGCAATCCTCACCGCGAAAGCTGTACTGGGGTGAGCCATTGGCCCCCACGGCGACCATTGCCAGGGTGGTGGGCGCGGCGAACTCCAGCAGGAAATCCTCGCGCACGCCTTCGTCCTTGAGCACCTGCAACAAGCGCCGGCCCAGGTAGTCGTCGGAGATCCCGGCGAAAAAGCCCGCATCGATTCCCAGGCGACGCAAACCGACGGCAACGTTGAACGGCGAGCCGCCAGCGATTGCCTTGTAGTTGACCCTCGACGCCTTGCCGCTGGCATCGTCCTCGCTGAAAAAATCAAACAGCGCTTCGCCACATACCAAATACATATTCGTTCGCTCTTAAAGGGATGCCACGTGCTGTTGGTAACGCTCATAAGCTTGCTGGTAGGCGCTGACACTGCCGGCATCCGGCAGCGTACGGCTGGCCGCGTCGACGCTGACGCAGCGCTCGCACAGCTGCGCCAGGCTCTCACCCGACTGGCACCACGCCGCCTGGATCGCCGCGCCCAGGGCAGCGGCTTCGCTCTGTTCGGTGCAGATGACTTCGGTGTTCATGATATCGGCAACCATCTGGCGCCACACCGGGCTTTTCGAGCCGCCGCCGATCAGCCGGATGCTCTGGCTTTGCAGGCCGGTCTGGCGCAGCAGGTCCAGGCCGTAGCGCAGGCCGAAGGTGGTGCCTTCGACCACCGCGCGGCACAGGTTGGCGCGGGTCAGGTTGGTCATGGTCAGACCGTGCAGGCTGCCGGTGGCGTGGGGCAGGGCGGGCACCCGTTCGCCGTTGAGGAACGGCAGCATGCTCACGCCGTCGGCGCCAATCGGGGCCTCGGCCACCAGGGTGTTGAAAGCCGCCAGGTCGAGGTCGAACAGTTCGCGGATGACCCCGGTGGCATTGGTCAGGTTCATGGTGCAGATCAACGGCAGCCAGCCGCCGCTGGACGAGCAGAACGTTGCCACCGACGCCTGGGGGCTGACGTTGGCCTGATCGGCAAAGGCATACACGGTGCCGGATGAACCCAGGCTCATGGTGATCACGCCGGGGGCGATATTGCCGGTGCCGATGGCGCCCATCATGTTGTCGCCGCCGCCACTGGACACCTGCGCATTCGGGTTGATGCCCAGGCGCTCGGCGATGGCTGGCAGGATGATGCCCACTGTCTGGTTGGCCTCGATCAACTCGGGCAGCGCGGCTTCGAGGCGCCCTTCGGGGTCGATGTGGCGCAACAGCGCCAGGTCCCATTCCCGGGTGCGCACGTTGAAATAACCGGTGCCCGAGGCATCGCCGTACTCGGCGCAGGCGCGGCCGGTGAGCCAGTAGTTGAGGTAATCGTGGGGCAGCAGGACATGGGCGATGCGCGCGAAAATTTCCGGGTGCTGTTCGCGGGTCCACAACAGCTTGGACACGGTATAGCCGGGTGCGATGGCCACGCCGAGGCGCTCCAGGGAGCCGCTTTCTCCGCCCAGATGCTGCAGCAGGCGATCGTTTTCCGGCGTGGTTTCGGTGTCGCACCACAGCTTGGCCGGGCGCAATACCTGGCCCTGGTCATCCAGCAGCACCAGGCCATGTTGCTGGCCGGAGACGCCGATGGCGAGGATGTCCTGGCCGTCCACACCGGCCTGTTGCAAGGCGCGGTGAGTGGCTTCGGTGAACGCGTCCAGCCATTCCTGGGTGTGCTGTTCGCGGCGCCCGTTGGCGCCGCTGATCAGGGTGTGGCTGGCAGCGCCCAGGCCCAGGACTTTGCCGCTGGTAGCGTCGAGGACGATCGCCTTGGTGCCCTGGGTGCCGCAGTCGATGCCGAGGTAGAGGTTTTGCTGGGTCATGATCGTCGCTCAGCAGTGTTGTTTTTGGAGTGAGAATGCGATCAACGTGGGAGCTGGCTTGCCTGCGATGGCGGTCCTTCAGCCAGCAACTATGTAGCTGATACACCGCTATCGCAGGCAAGCCAGCTCCCACATTTTGATTCGGTTCTGTCAGTTGAGATTGGCGAGCAGCCGCTCCAGCGTTTTACTCACACCCACATCCTGCAGGCTCTCGAAACACCGCTCAAACGCTGCCACAAACGCAGGTGAGTTGGGAATAGCCGTACCAAAAATCTCTTCCACCCCCAGCAGTCGCTGGCTGATCAGCGCATCATCCGTCACCAGCCCCTGGCAAAAGTCGGCACGAGGATCCGGAATCCGGTAGATCACGCCATTCTCATCCACGCCTTTCAAGTACAACGCCCACGCCGCCACCACCAGCGCGGCGCGCTCGGTCTCGCGGCCATCGGCGATCAGGCGGTTGATGGTGGGTACGGTGAACTTGGGAAACTTCGAGGAGCCATCGGAACACACGCGCTCCAGCTGGTCGGCAATCGCCTGGTTGGAGAAGCGGTCCACCAGGGTCTGCTTGTACTCGGTCAGGTCGATGCCCGGCACCGGCGCCAGGTTCGGCGTGACGTCCAGGTCCATGTAGGCGCGCATATACGCCACGAACAGCGGATCGTTCATGGTCTCGTGGACGAAGCGATAACCCTTCAGAAAGCCCAGGTACGTCAGCGCCAGGTGGCTGCCGTTGAGCAGGCCGATCTTCATTTCTTCGTACGGCGTGACGTCATCGGTGAACTGCACGCCCACCGTCTCCCAGGCCGGGCGGCCGTTGACGAACTTGTCTTCCAGCACCCATTGCACAAACGGTTCGCAGACCACCGGCCAGGCGTCGTCGATGCCGTGCTCGTCGTGCAGTTGCAGGCGGTGCGCGGTGCTGGTCATCGGCGTGATGCGGTCGACCATGGCATTCGGGAAGCTCACGTTGGCTTTGATCCACTCATGCAGGTCAGGGTTATGCAGCGCGGCAAAGGCCAGCAAGGCCTTGCGGGTCACGGCGCCGTTGTGGGGCAGGTTATCGCAGGACATCACGGTAAAGGCCGCAACCCCGGCGGCACGGCGCTGGGTCAACGCGGCGCAGATAAACCCGAACACGGTTTTCGGCGAGCCCGGGTTGGCCAGGTCGTGCTGGATCTGCGGCAGGTTGGCCATGAACTCGCCGTTGCTGTCGTCGATGCAGTAGCCGCCTTCGGTGATGGTCAGCGAGACGATGCGGATTTCCGGGCTGGCCAGTTTGTCGATCAGCGCCTGGGCACCGTCTTCGGCCAGCAGCATGTCGCTGATGGAACCGATAACCCGCACTTCGGTGTCGTCGGTGTCGCCCAGTTCATACAGGGTGAACAGATAGTCCTGGCCGGCCAGGTCGTCCCGGGCCTTGCGGTCTTCGGCACGCAGGCCGACCCCGCAAATGCTCCAGTCCAGGCCGGTGCCAGTGTTCATCAGTGCATCGGTGTAATACGCCTGGTGGGCGCGGTGGAACCCACCAACGCCAATGTGCGCGATGCCCTGGCGGGTATCGGCGATCGCATAGGTTGGCAACTGCACTTCAGGGGCCAGTTGCGTGAGGTTTTGCTTGTTCAGTTTCATGGGTAAGTCTCGCGAAATCAGGCGGCGGCGCGCAGGGGGCGGGCCACGGCAACGCCGTCAGCGTCGAACAGATGGCATTGGGTCGGGTCCAGGTACAGCTGCAGGGTTTCGCCGTATTGGCTGGCCATGTCGCCGCGGATACGCAGGGTCAGCGGCTCTTTGCTGGCGGTGATGACGTGGCAGAAGGTGTCGCTGCCCAGGCGCTCGCCGACGTCGGCGGTAACGGTCAGGGTGGCTTGCCCCGGCGAGGCGATTTCCAGGTGTTCCGGACGAATGCCCAGGGTCACCGCACTGCCGACACTCAAGGTCGCGCTGCTCAGGGGCAGGCTGATGCGGCCGCCGGCATCCAGCTCGACTTCGCAACCCTGCGCGTCAACGCGGGTGACCTTGCCTTTGAGGAAACCCATTTTCGGCGTACCCAGAAAGCCTGCGACAAACAGGTTGGCCGGCTGGTGATACAGCTCCAGCGGCGAGCCCACCTGTTCCACGCGGCCGCTGTTCAGCACAACCACCTTGTCCGCCAGGGTCATGGCTTCGACCTGGTCGTGGGTCACGTAGATCATGGTGGCTTGCAGCTCTTTGTGCAGGCGCGACAGCTCCAGGCGCATTTGCACGCGCAGGGCGGCATCGAGGTTGGACAGCGGCTCGTCGAACAGGAAGATCTTTGGGTTGCGCACAATCGCGCGGCCAATGGCGACACGCTGACGCTGGCCGCCGGACAACTGCTTGGGCTTGCGCTCCAGCAACGGGCCCAGCTCCAGGATGCGCGCCGCTTCGTTGACCTTGCTCTCGACAATCTTCTTGTCGACGCCTGCCAGGTCCAGGGCAAACGACATGTTCTTGCGCACGCTCATGTGCGGGTACAGGGCGTAGGTCTGGAACACCATCGCCAGGTCGCGCTTGGCCGGGGTGACTTCGGTGATGTCGCGGCCATCCAGCTCGATGGTGCCTTCGGTGACTTCTTCCAGGCCCGCAATCAAGCGCAGCAGGGTGGATTTGCCGCAGCCCGACGGGCCGACGAACACCACGAATTCCTTGTCGTTCACCTCAAGGTCGATGCCCTTGATGATGGAGAAACCTTCGAAGCCTTTTTGCAGATTCTTGATTTTCAGGTTGGCCATGATGGGCCTCCGCTTCTAAATTCGTTGTTGTTTGAAGGTGCCGTTATTTCACGGCGCCGAAGGACAAACCGCGGACCAGCTGTTTCTGGCTGATCCAGCCAAAGATCAGGATCGGCGCACAGGCCAGGGTCGACACGGCAGACAATTTGGCCCAGAACAAGCCTTCGGGGCTGGAGTACGAGGCGATCAAAGCGGTCAGCGGCGCGGCGTTGGACGAGGTCAGGTTCAGTGACCAGAACGCTTCGTTCCAGCACAGGATCAGCGACAGCAACACCGTGGAAGCCAGGCCACCCTTGGCGATCGGCAGCAGTACCCGGACCATTTCCTGCCACAGGGTGGCACCGTCCAGGCGGGCGGCTTCGAGGATGTCTTTCGGGATGTCCTTGAAGTAGGTGTAAACCATCCAGACCACGATCGGCAGGTTGATCAGGGTGTAGATGATGATCAGCGCAATGCGCGTGTCCAGCAGGCCGAAGCTCTTGGCCAGCAGGTAGATCGGCATCAGCACGCCCACCGGCGGCAGCATCTTGGTAGAGAGCATCCACAGCAGCGTGCCCTTGGTGCGCTTGGTCTCGTAGAAGGCCATGGAGTAGGCGGCCGGCACCGAGATCAGCAGGCACAGGGCGGTGGCGCTGAAGGAAATCAGCACCGAGTTCCAGGCGTAGCTGAAGTAGTTGCTACGCTCGTTGATGTGCAGGTAGTTCTCCAGCGTCGGCGTGAAGATGAACTGCGGCGGGGTGGCGAACGCATCGATTTCGGTCTTGAAGCTGGTCAGCACCATCCAGAAGATCGGGAAGAAAATCAGGATCGCGATGGCCCAGGCCAGGGTGCCGAGCAACACGCTTTGCAGGCGGCGGGATTGTTGGAGCGTCATGGCGCGGCCCTCAAGGCTTGTCAGTCAGGTTTTTGCCGATCATCCGCACCAGGATGATCGCCGCGATATTGGCGATGACCACGGCAATCAAGCCGCCGGCTGAGGCCATGCCCACATCGAACTGCACCAGCGCCTGGTTGTAGATCAGGTAGGCGAGGTTGGTCGACGCGTAGCCGGGGCCACCGTTGGTGGTGGTGAAGATTTCCGCGAACACCGAGAGCAGGAAGATGGTTTCGATCATCACCACCACGGCAATCGGGCGTGCCAGGTGCGGCAGGGTCAGGTGCCAGAAGATCGCGATGGCGCCGGCACCGTCCAGGCGGGCGGCTTCCTTTTGTTCCTGGTCGAGGGACTGCATGGCGGTCATCAGCAGCAGGATCGCGAAGGGCAACCACTGCCACGACACGATGATGATGATCGACAGCAACGGGTAATGGGCCAGCCAGTCCACGGGCTGGGCGCCGAACAGCTTCCACACGTAGGCGAGAATCCCCGACACCGGATGGAAAATCAGGTTCTTCCAGATCAGCGCACCGACGGTGGGCATGATGAAGAACGGTGAAATCAGCAACACCCGCACCAGCCCGCGACCGAAAAACTCGCTGGCCTCCAGCAGGGCGCTGATCAGTACGCCAAACACCACGCTGATCAGCAGCACGCTGCCCACCAGCAACAGGGTGTTGGTGGCACCGGGCAGGAAGCCCGAGTCGGTGATGAAGTAGGTGAAGTTTTCCAGGCCCACGAATTGGTTTTCGCCGGGGTAGAGCAGGTTGTAGCGAATCAGCGAGAAGTACAGGGTCATGCCCAGCGGCACGATCATCCACAGCAGCAACAGGGCCACCGAGGGGCTGACGAGGAACCAGCCGGGGTTGATCAAGCGGCTTTTGCGCGGCTTGTCCGGCGTAGCGGTTTGCACTTGGGCAGTGGTGGTATTCATGGTGATCAGGACCAGTCAGGTACATGCGTGTGGGAGCGGGCTATGGGGTGAGGGGGCTTGTCCCCCTCCGGGTTCACCACAGATTGATGGGGCTGCTTCGCAGCCCAGCGCGGGGCAAGCCCGCTCACCACATAGCCAGCGCCTACAGGTATTGGGGGTTACTTGGGATAACCGGCCCGCTTCATTTCGCGTTCGGTGAAGGTCTGTGCATCCGCCAGGGCTTTTTCGGCGGTCGAGCCACCGGTCAGTGCACTGGAGAAGAACTTGCCGACCTGGGTACCAATTGCCTGGAATTCAGGAATGGTCACCAACTGGATGCCCACATACGGCACCGGCTTGGCCGACGGGTCTTTCGGGTCGGCGACTTTCAGCGATTCCAGCGTCACCTTGGCAAACGGTGCCGCCTTCATGTATTCGTCGCTGTAGGTCGACTTGCGGGTACCTGGCGGTACGTTGGCAATCCCGTCGGTCTTGGCGACCAACTGGCTGTATTCCTCGGAAGTGGCCCAGGTGGTGAAGACCTTGGCGGCGTCCTTGGCTTTGGAGCTGGTCGGAATCCCCAGGGACCACGAGTACAGCCACGACGTACCTTTGTCGGTTTTCTCATGGGGCGCAAAGGTGAAGCCGACGTGGTCAGCCACTTTGCTTTGGGTCTTGTCGGTCACGAACGAGCCGGCGACGCTGGCGTCGACCCAGATCGCGCACTTGCCGCTGTTGAACAGCGCCAGGTTTTCGTTGAAACCGTTGCTGGAGGCGCCCGGCGGGCCGGATTTTTTCATGTTGTCGACGTAGAAATTCAGCGCGTCTTTCCACTCGGGACCGTTGAATTCCGGCTGCCACTTCTCATCGAACCAGCGTGCCCCGTAACCGTTGGCCAGGGTGGTGATCAGCGCCATGTTCTCGCCCCAACCGGCTTTGCCGCGCAGGCACAGGCCGTACTGTTCCTTGTCCTTGTTGGTGAGCTTGGCGGCGAATTCGCCGATCTGCGTCCAGGTCGGGTGCTCGGGCATGGTCAGCCCGGCGTCCTTGAACAGGTCGGTGCGGTAGTAGGTGATGGAGCTTTCGGCGTAGAACGGCAGGGCGTACAGCGAGCCCTTGACGGAAAGGCCGTCACGCACGGAAGGGAAAACGTCGTCCAGGTCGTAGGAAGCAGGCAGGTCCTTCATCGGTTCCAGCCAGCCCTTGGCGCCCCAGAGTGCAGCTTCGTACATGCCAATGGTCAACACGTCGAACTGTCCGCCCTGGGTGGCGATGTCGGTGGTGAGACGTTGGCGCAGGACGTTTTCTTCAAGTACCACCCAGTTCAGCTTGATCTCCGGATGCTCGGTCTCGAAGGTTTTCGAGAGCTTTTGCATGCGAATCATGTCGCTGTTGTTGACGGTGGCAATGGTCAGGGTTTGCGCGCCAAGACTGACGGCGCTCAGGGTCATGCAGGTGCAGGCAAGCAGAGCTTTAGCTGTGAACTTCATCGCGCACTCCATTTCTGCGCCCAGGGGCTACAGAAGGACAGTTATTGTTGTTGTGTCTTCCACGACAGCTGGAAGAGTGTGCGTTGATTACAGCCTTCAATTGGCGTGGTGACAAATCCTTGGGAGCACTTCTACTGATACTTTTTTGCACTCCATCGGAAAGGCGCTGAAATGATTAAGCTAAATTCTGCTCGGTCAAACGTTGCACCGCCAAACGCCGGTAGTGCGACGGCGTCATGCCTTTGAGCTGCTGGAACCGGCGGTTGAAGTTGGAAATATTGTTGAAGCCCGACTCGAAGCATACATCGGTCACGGCTTTGTCACCGTCGGCCAGCAGCTCGCAGGATTTGCTGATGCGCAGGCGATTGACGAATTCAATGAAGGTGCGCCCGGTGGCCTGTTTAAACACACGGGAGAAGTAAGTGGGCTTCATGCCGAGGTATTCGGCGACTTCTTCCAGGGACAGTTCCCGCGCGTAGTGGGCAAAAATGTAGTCCACCGCCCGGTTGGTGCGGTCGATGCTGTGTTCGTCCGCCAGTTGCGGGGTGGTCACGCCGGACAGCAGTTGGTAGTCCTCGCAGGCACTGAGCACCTCCATCAGGATGAAGAAGTGCCCCAGGCGCGCCATGCCGTGGGCGTCCTCGATACGTTGCATCAGGGTCATCGCCTGGGCGATGGTCTTTTTGCAGCGAAATTCGATGCCGTATTGCGCCCGTTCCAGCAACGGCGCAAGGGTCTTGAGTTCGGCGAACACATGACTGCCGCCTTCGAACAGCTCATCGGTGAAGTTCACCAGCATGTCGCGCTTGGGCACCACTTCGTCCTCGGCCACCTGGCTGATCCAGTTGTGGGGCAGGTTGGGGCCGGTGAGGAACAGGCTTTCCGGGTAGAAGTTGCCAATGTAGTCGCCGATGAACACCTTGCCGGAGCTGGCGACGATCAGGTGCAGCTCGTATTCCTTGTGGAAATGCCAGCGCACCAAAGGGCACGGGAAGCCGTGTTGGCGATAGATGATGGACAGACCGTTGTGATCGTCCATCAGCTCGTAGGAAGGGTCGGTGATTCTCGCTGCTCGGGTCATGCTGCAGTCGCTTTATTGTGGTTGCGAAAAGGATAATGCCCCCTTGCGCGCCACCTCGCCAGCGCCGCTGTTTAAAGGTTGCGGTTTTTCGCCTCGATCCACTGCGCCATGTACTGGGTACTTTTGTGCAGGTGATGGCGCAGCATGCTGCCGGTGAAATTGCGCCGGCGGTGCTCGGCCAGTTCGCTGCGGCACTGCTCCAGGCGCGCCACCAGTGCCGGGCCGTGAGTGCCTTGGGCATAACGGCTGGCCAGCAATGCGCGTCCCGTTTCCTGGGCGTGGACCCAACGCTCGCGGTCCTGGTACAGGGCCACGGCTGCGTTGGCCAGGGCGCTGGCGCTGTGCTCGACCGCGCCGGGCCACGGTTCACCCATGGCCTCGGCGCCAATCGGTGTGGTGACGCTCGGTGTGCCACAGAGCATTGCGTCGGCCAGCTTGCCCTTGATGCCGGCGCCAAACCGCAACGGCGCCAGGCAGATACGCGCCGCCGTCATGACCTCTAAGGCGTCTTCGGCCCAGTTCATCACATGAAAGCCCTGGGCCGGGTTGTGCAGGGCGGTGGCCTTGGGCGGCGTGTAGGCGCCATACACGTGAAGTTGAGCGCCGGGCAGTTGCTGGCGGATCAGCGGCCACACGCTGTTCTTCATCCACAACACCGCATCCCAGTTGGGCGCGTGGCGAAAGTTGCCGATGCTCAGGAAGTGCGCGCGGTCTTCAAACGGCGCAAACGCTTCGGTGGGCGGCGTCAGCATCAATGGGCACCAGTGGAGCAGGGCGGCGGGCACTTTGAAGTGCTCGGTCAGCAAGCGGCTTTCCACGTCGGAGATCATCAGGCTGATGTCGCAACGGTAGATCGCCGCCATCTCGCGCTTGGCCACGTCGGTGTCAGCCATGTCATCGAATTCGGCGGCCAGGTCCGCATTGAACAGAGGGCTGAAGTCGTCAGCGCCGGGTTCAGCCTTCAGGACATCCTTGAGGCGCTGGTGGCGGGCGTCCCGCAGGCTTTGCAGGTCGCAGGTTTCCAGGACGCGCAGGGCACCCGGGCAGGCTTTTTCCACACGCCAGCCGAACTGCTCTTCCATCATGAAGCGGTCGAACAGCACGATATCCGGGGACAGTTGCTGGATAAATTCGTCGAAACTGCTGTTGTTCAGCTCGATCGCACATTCGCGAATGCCCAGGGCGGGCAAGTCGGCCTTGTGTTCGCCGGTGACGGCCGGGCTGCTGAAGGTGATGTCCCAGCCCTGGGCCAGAAAACTCTCCAGAATCTGCATCATGTGCCCGCCGGCCGCTGAAGAGCGGGGCTCGGGCCAGACGTAACCAATGACCAGGACTTTGGTGGCGGACGGGTTCATGAGCAGGGCGTTCCTGTGGGCAAAAAAACGGCGCGATTAAACCACAATTGGCCTGGTATCGCGCCGCCGTGATGGCGTATCGGCGGATCAGGCGCTCAAGGCCTGCTCGACGTACCCATAGCTATTCGGGCTTTTCGGTAAATTGAACAGGGTATTCGTCCAGTTGTTATCGAGGGGGCTCATGTTGGGGTTCTTGCCCTCCCTGATCTTCCATCCCAAGGCATCCCATCGTTTCATTGTCGCCTCCAGCTCGGCATTGTATTGCCGGGCGGGGCAGGCTATTTCGGCCCACGGATCAACGATCCAGGCATCAGCCCATTCGGCTTGCGAGAAGTCGACGGTATCGCCAGGCAATATCGATGGACCGCCAACGACGGTGAACGCGTGAGCGGTGCCCGCGCCCGCAGGTATAGGCCGTGCCCCCGCTTTTCGTGATGATATCCCTGGCGAGCAGGCTCATTTCGCCACAGTTTCCGGCGCCGCTTTTCAGGGCCTGAGCCCCGAGGTCATGGGTCCCTGGATTCGCGGTTTTGCGCAACCATCCAATGGTTTGGCTGGCAGCATCGGCTCGTTTTATATCGGCGATTGAATGTACCTGGTTGCTGGGGCCCAGCCCGGTGGCTTTCATCGCACGGTCCACCGTCTCTTTTGCCTTCTGCGCATAAAATCGGTTTTTTTGTGCCTCGGTCAGCCCGGCGAAGTTATCGGGTGTTGTCAGGGCCGATATCTTGTTTGGCATCATGGAAATAGTGGCGCTGCCAAGCGCGCCTCGTGTTTGTAGCTGGAACACCACCTCACGCTGCTGCTCGACATTCATCGTGGCGACCTTGTTTTTGAGTTCAGCGATGTCCGCTTTTGAGTAGCCATTTCTCTCCAGTGACTTGTAAGCATCCTTCAATTTAGGCAAGGCAATGAAGTTGGCGTCATTCGGATGGGCCGAATTGCCCTGGCGTATGTAAAATTTTGATCGATATTCTTTTGCCAGCTCCAAGTCAAATTCTGTCGCGCCGCATTTGATGAATGTCACCTCCGTTGCCGGCGGCGTGCTGAGCTTCACGTAATAGAATTCAGCGGTATCTGCCTCAACTACCAGGAACTGGGAGGGGTCACCTGCTCTGGAGCTGGGCACCACAATACCGCGCATCTCGCGCTGATCGTTGACGCCATGGCTGATGCTGCCGAGCTTCACCACGCGTGTTTCTGCTTCAAGGAACGTGTTGGTGGTTTCAGAAGGGAGGCCGAAGTGTGGATCGTCGATTATTTTTCCGTCGATAAGTGTTTTGTATTCGATAGGATTTTGGGTAGGAAGCGGTACGAGCTTGGTGCCCATTTCAGTATCGATCATCTTGTGCAGGCGTCTTTCCCGCACCACGAACCGGTCACTGTTGAACAGTTTGCGCGGGGAAGGCAGCAGGCGCTCGTGCTCCAGCGCCTGTAACTCCAACTGCAGCTCGTCGCCAGTGTTGACGATGATTCTGGAGAAGCACTCATCGTTGGCGCCGCGTTTCACTCTCCCGACCGGCGCTGCGGGCACCGGGCAAAAGGCTTCGTAGTTCTCCAGCTCCGCCTCGCGCCCGGCAGACTCCAGGTCCGTCAGTTGGCCGGGTTGTCTGGCGTTGTAGCGATAGACCTTCTCGCCATCCACCACGTCAAAGCCGTCCGAGCGTGGGATGACATAGGCATCTTCTGCCAATGATTGCCCGGTGACCAACGCCTGGGTGCCGTCAAAGAAGGTTTCACTTTGCAGTGGGAGCGTTGATGGGGTTCGGGCGGCTGGCAGGATGAAGGGATCTTCAGGAACGCTTGCACCCACGGAAAACAGGGCGTTGAGGGCGCCATCCGCAGCTTTGAGTGCGCCATCACTGCGCTCGGCCAAGGTGTCACCTGAAACCGATTTTTCTACGCCAAGGGCTGTTTCAGCGATCGCGGCGGCCGTAGCCACCCCCGTGGCGATGATGCCCGTGGGGGCCAACTTTGCCAGCAGTCCTGTCCCAACGGTGATGTCGTTAAGCCAAGCGTCGCGAATGGCCTCGCTGTTTGATTTGATCGCCAAGTCCGCATCACTGCTCGTGCGTTTTTGGTGACCTGCGTGATGTGCTGGAAGACATCGCCGTGAATACTGATGTTGGCACGATCAATGGTGATGCCTTCCTCAAGATCCCACTGCTTTGTCCCGAGCATGGCCAGCGAAGTCTCGACGCCGTAATAGCTGATACCGTCCTGCCGGTCGTACACAGAGAAGTGCGACGCCAGGTCCTTGCGCTTCTTCGGATCCCGGGCCTGGTCGACGATCCACTGGTCCATTTTTTCCAGGGAGTCGAAGCGAACAAAATCCGGGTCGCCTCCCGGCACGTAAAGCACCTGTCTGCCATCACGCCGGCCATTGGAGTAGAGGTATTGCCCATCGTCCTGGGCGGTGAAACGCACAATATCGGAACCATAGCCATTGATATCCAGGGGGTGGGCCCGGACAACGCCGCGTGTCGATGTGGATGCCTGCAACTGCGCTACGGTGATCGGGGCACGCTCATTCACAGAAACATTCGACGTCGCCCCCATGACCAGCAGGTAGTCCTCGCGTGTGAATTTATGCTCGTCGGCAAGCGCTGCCTGCTCTGTCGGGGAAAGCGCTTCATAGGCCAGCAATTGCTGGCGGGCCTGGGCAATGAACCGGCCCTTGAGGATCGAGCGAAAATCGTCACGGTGCTGATCCCAGAAGTTATCCAGCTTGGTAGTCATGATCGTCTGGAGATCCGTTTTCCAGCTTTCGTTCATCACCTCTGAGGGGGCAAGTGCAAACTTGTGGTGTTCTCCATAACCCTCAGGGTCGGTGTACAGGCCCGAGGTGGCGTCGAGCATGCCAGGAACCCAGTCGGCCTCACTGAAGTTCTTCAATAAGGCATCCGGCAAGCGCAGTGAGCTTTTGATCCGCCGGTGGGACAGTTCTTCGGACGTGCGGGCCGTGTCAAACCGGTTGTGGTAAATCGTGTCGGCATCCACCGTCTTACCCGTGAGCTTAAAAATGATCGCCTCGGCAGATTTCTTCGCTTCAGCACGTGCGTTGGGCAGTGCCGCGGCGGTGGTGCTGGCAATGTTTTCAAACTTGCTTTTTTCAGCCATGGCGCGGGCAAGGTTGTCGTAATAGGTATCCGCTTGCTGCTTATGCGTTTCAAGGGACGGGATCGAATGCTCCGCAGTTGCCGGCGAGGAATCGAAAGCCCCTGTATGTTCAAGATAGTCGGCCCGCTCCTGGGCTTGAACGGCCGTGTCAGTGGGCGGCTCATTGTAAAAGCCGGCGACCATGCTCAATGGCACGTCGATAAACTGGCTCAAGCGCGGCATCTGTAACGACTGTTCAGAACCTGATGCGATGAGTTTGCCTATCGCCAGGAGTGGGCCGGCGATCTGTGCCCAGCCTGAATCGTCTGGTAGCTCAAAGGTTTTCAGCGCGCCGTTCACCGTGGCTGTCGCTTGCCCGGTCGCGGGAATAACCGTGAACGTACCTGGATCAACGTTTTGCCGGACCAGCCATGTCTGGATCACCTCGTGGTCGAGCAAGCCGCGGTAACGTTCGAGCCAGCGGCCCAGCAGCGAGTGGCGTGGCACTGTGACGAGCCCCTCTGATTGACCTTCGGCGGCTTGTCTCAGTGCGCTGGAATAGGCCATCGTCAGGATTGTCTCTTCGGAAAAGAGATCGGCGTTACCGGTGAGGAAGGTGACAAGCTGGTCGACTTGCTCCCGGCTTTCCGGCAGTGGCTTGCCCAGGGTTTTCAGGAAGCTCGCGAGGTTGGCAGAGCCTCCTGGCTCGGTTGCGTGCAGTTGGCTGTAGGTTGAGCCCGTCTGGATATCTACCTGGGTGTTGGCCAATACATGCGGGAGCGTTGCCGGCGTCATTCGGCCCGCGCCCAGGCGGGCACTGATGAACTTCAGTTCCTGCGCGAGGTTATCTCTATCATAGATATCGCCAACGATTTGGCGATGAATTGCCAGCGTCTGTGGACCGCGCGCTTTCTCCGATTTGAGGATGGATTTGAAACTATCGTCGTAGAACGCTTTTACCATCGAGGCGTTTAGCGCACCGCTCATTACCTCAGCGTAGGACAGGGGCGTTGGCAGCCCGCTGCCGATGACGACAGCTTCTGCGATTGCCAGGTTCCGGATCGCGTTATTCGAAGCACCTTCGCTTTCGATTGAGACCCTCACCAATCTCCCGTTGATCATGCCGTTGAGGCTCGACATAGAAGGCAGAAACTTAATGCTGGATGCATCAAAGCCGGTTTCTTGGATAAAAGCCTGAAATGCAGGGCTGTTCAGTGCAGTGCGCAATTGGGTTAACCATTGTCCAAGGGTCGACAAGGGCGGCACGTGAAGAGGTGCGGTCTGCTGATCGTCCGTTTGCGCCAGGGTTTGCGCCACCTGCGCGTCGGCCTCGGCGCGGGTTGATGTGTTCGGATCACCGCTGACGCTGGACTCTGAAAGACTGTGTTGCCTGGTGAATGGCATTGACGGCGCAGAGGCTGGTGCGTCTTCCAATGCCTGGCGCACCAGCCCGAACCCCGAGCGTTTAGGAGGCGGCGCGACTTCTTTGTCACCCGGTTCGGGCGGCGCATCACGGGGGGCGTGGTGAGTGGCTGCAGCGTGTCGGGTGAGCCGAGGGGCCGGATGCCGGTGCTATCGTCCGCCGGCATCTGTCTGGTGGAAGCAGGGAAATGGGATTCGACACTTCTCATGGAAGCTCCTTGAACTAGGGAGGCCGGATCAGGAATGACCGAACTTACCCGCCTGTGTCGAGTCGCGCGCCGTAGGCGTTCCGAGAAATAACCGAGGGAGTTTGGCGGGGTATTTCAAGGAGAAACACCCAAAAGCGGTAAGGTGCCCGTTGGCCTGGCCTCTGCAGGCGCAACGGGTGAGTATATTTATGGCGTTATTTTACCGGCGTTGGCAGTGTCACCAGCCCGACATAGCCGTCCCAGAACTTCTTCTGGTCCACGGCGAACACCACCTTGGCCTTCTGCGTGCCCACCGGCGCACCTTTTTGTAGCCCAGTGCCCGGCCGTAGTCGGCGCCGAAGGTGGCGTCCACGTCCACCCATAGTTCGCGGGATTCGGTGACGATGTCGGGGCTTACCAGAAACAGCGCAGGCAGGCTGTCCCAGGTGAAGCTGTGGTAGGCCGGATCTTTGTCGAACAGTGGCCCGAACTCGTGCTTGTAAAGGTCGGCAATCGGGCCTTTATGGGCGATCACCCGCTGGTACACCGACTTGTCGAAGGTGACTTTCTCACAGACATCATTGGGGAAAATCACGTGTTCGATCGGCGAGCGCAATACGATTTTTGCGGCCTCCGGGTCGAACCACCAGTTGAACTCCGCTGCCGGCGTGGTATTGCCCGGAATCTCCAGGGCGCCACCCATGTACACGATGCGCTTGATCAGCGGCACGATGTCCGGCGCCGAGCGAATCGCCAGGGCGATGTTGGTCAGCGGGCCTACCGCCAGAATCGTCACCTGAGTGGGGATTGGCCCGCACGCTGTCGACGATGAACTGGGCGGCGGTTTCCTTGCGCAGCGTGGTGTGGGTCGCCAGGCCATCCGGGGGTGCTACCAGTTGTGATGCATTCGTTGGGCGCGGGTGCTTGAACGCACCCGGCCAGCCGGAGCCGAACAGGGCTTTTTCGGCCTCATAAGTGGCGTAGTCATGCAGCAGCGGGTAGGCGGCGCCGGAATAGACACCGACTTCCCTTTCCACCCCCATGCGTTCCACGGCCTTGAGGGCGTCCACCTGTTCCTGGTCGACCCAGGCGTTGCCGCTGACCAGGGTCATGCCCAGCAGGTCGATGCGTTTTTGCGCATGCAACTGGGCGAGCATGATAAAGGCCTGGCCGTCATCGTTGAGCACGTTGAAGTCGGTGTCGAAGATGACCTTTTCTGCGGCCTGCGCCGTACCGGCACACAGGCCGACGGCGACAAGCAGGGCACAGCGCTTGATGAAACCTTGCATGGAGACTCACCCGAAGAGTTGTTGTTATTAACGGTTCACCAGTTTCGCCGGCAAGGCGATGACCAGGAAGCTGCTGAGAATCAGGCAGCCGGCAAAAAACCACAAGGCTCCGGCACTGCTGCCTGTGACGTCAATCGCAACCCCCATCAACGAGTTGCTCACCAGGCCTGCGATGTTCGCCAGTGAACAGGCCAGGGCAAAGCCGGTGGCCGCCGCGGTACCTTTGAGAAAGGTCGCCGGCAGGCTGAAAAACACCGGCACCGCCCCGATGATCGCGGCTGACGCAATCGCAAACAGGGCCACGGTGGCGACCACGTTATGGGTGAAGAAGGTGCTCGTGGCCATCGCTGCCGCGCCGATGAAAAACGGCACGATGATGTGCCAGCGGCGTTCACGGTGTTTGTCGGAGCTGGCGCCGATCAGCAGCATGCCCAGCAACGCCGCCACGCTGGGCAAGGCAGTGAGGATGCCGATGTGGAACGTGTCGGTGATGCCTGCGTTGCGGATAAACGTCGGCATCCAGAAGCCCATGGCGTAGGCGCTGAGCAGGATCGAGAAGTCGATACCGCCGAGCATCCACACCTTGAGGTTGAAGAAGCCGTCGCGGAAGCTGTGCTTGCTGCCGGCACCGTCGGCGTCGTCCTTGCGCAGTTCGCTTTCCAGCAGGGTCTTTTCTTCAGGGGACAGCCACTTGGCTTGCTGATAGGTATTGGGCAGTGCCCAGAAGGTCCACACACCCAGCAGCACGCTGGGCACCGCTTCGATCAGGAACAGCCACTGCCAGCCGCGCAGGCCGGCCATGTTGTCGAAGTGGCCCATGATCCAGCCGGACAACGGGCCGCCGATCACGCTGGACAGCGGCAGGCCGATCATGAACAGGGCGATGATCCGCCCCCGGCGATGGGTGGGAAACCAGGTGGTCAGGTAATACAGCACGCCCGGCAGGAACCCGGCCTCGGCGGCGCCCAGCAGGAACCGCAGGATGTAGAACTGGGTGGTGGAGGTGACCAGCATGGTGCAGGCCGAGAGCAGGCCCCAGGTGATCATGATGCGGGCGATCCAGATCTTCGCGCCGACCTTTTCCAGGATCAGGTTGCTGGGTACTTCAAAAATGATATAGCCGACAAAAAACAGCCCGGCGCCGAGGCCGAACGCGGTTTCGCTGAAGTGCAACTGGTCGAGCATCTGCAATTTGGCGAAGCCGATATTGATGCGGTCCAGGTAGGCGGCGAGGTAGCAGAAACACAGGAACGGAATCAGCTTCCAGGTGATCTTGTGGTAGAGCGTGTGGACCGGATCGGCGACCGTAGTCGCGGGCGCTGCATTCGCAATGGGCATTGGGTGTCTCCTGGCGGTGACTTATGGTTTTTATACAGCCGCTTTTTTTCCAGCACTTCGGAGTGCTGTAGAAGCGACGTCCAAAGGCAGTGTCAGAAGAGTGCAAGACCGCGCTCTGTGGCGCGGTTCTTAATGAAACCTTATTGCTCCTTGAACTTGCTCATGGCCTCCCGCTTGCTGACCACGTCGCCGTACTTGCTGTCGATATCAAACAAGTTGGCTTCGTGGGGCGCCGGGTGGCGGTCGCCGACGCATTCGCGCACGACGATGGTGCGAAACCCGTGTTGCACCGCATCCACTGCGGTGGCGCGGATGCAGCCACTGGTGGAGCAGCCGGCGAGCACCACGGTGTCGACGCCCATGGCGTGCAGCATCGGGGCCAGGCTGCTGCCGAAAAACGCGCTGGCGTATTGTTTGGTGATCACCACTTCATTGGCCAGGGGCAGGACCTCGGTGCAGAACGCGGCCAGGGGGTTACCCTCGACCATGTCTTTCATCACCGGGGCTTTTTTTACCCAGATACCGCCGTCGGCGAAATGGCCCGGATGGTAACGGATATTGGTGTGCACCACGCTGATCCCGTGATGCCGTGCGCTGGCCAGCAGCTCAACGCTTTCGGCGACGGCACTGACCACGCCCGGTGCAAACAACGGGGCGCCTTCGGTGGTGTAGCCTTGCATGAAATCGATCATCAGCAGGGCGGATTTTTTGCCGAAGCCGATGCGGTTGCCCCAGACGCCCTGGTAGTTGGCGTCGGCGGATTGTTCGCTCATCAGTAGGCTCCTGACAGCAGGGCGCCGGCGCCGGGGACGATGGGTTCCAGGTCCAGGGCCTTGAGCATGGCGTAGGTGGTAGCGATCGCAGCGGTGAGCACCGGCAGGCCGGTTTGCGCTTCGACCTTGGCCACCACGGGCAGCGACTGCATTTGCACGCAGGCCGACAGCACGATCACGTCGACGCCTTCCAGGTTCATTCCGGCGACGATGGCCGGCAGGTTGGCCGGGTCGTGGCGGGCCACTTCGAGGTTGTCGGGGATTTCCAGGGCGCGCCAGTCCACTACGTCAAAGCCTTCTTCGCGGATGTAGTTCACCACCAGTTCGGTCAGCGGTTTCATGTAGGGCGCGACGATGGCGATGCGCTTGGCGCCCATCACTTTCAGGCCTTCGATCAAGGCGCCGGCACTGGTAATCACCGGGGCGCTGGCGTCGTTGTCGGCGGTGGCCTTGCGCAGGCGCTGTTCGGAATTGCGGTGGTAGCCCAGCCCCATGGCCATGATCGCCACCAGACAGGCGTAGCCCAGCACGTCGACCTTGGCGTCGGACAGCTCGATGGCGCAACGGTCGGACTCGCCGTCCATCGCCGCCAGTTCTTCCTTGCGCACTTGCTTCATGCGCATGCGGCTGGAGTGAAAGGTGAAACGTTCCGGACGAATTGCCTGGCGCGCGTTGAGCATCGCCGGGATCTCGGTTTCCATGGTGGTGTTGGAGCTCGGCACGATCTGGCCGATGCGGTAAGGCTTGAGCATGGTGGTCTCCGTTAGGCAGTCAGGGGCTGGCCGAGGAAGTCGCCGAAGGCTGTGAAAAAGCCTTCAAGGTCGTCCCAAGGGATCATGTGTCCGGCATTCGGCACGTGGGCCACCTGCAGGCTTGGCTGTAACTGCCGGACTTGCGCGACATCTTCGGGCTGAATTACACCGCCGCGTCCGGCAACAATCAGCAGGGCAGGCGCCTCCAGGTGCGGCAGGTCCTGATGGAAGTCCACGGTGTGGAAGTCATTGAACGCGCGCACGATCGCCGGCTCGTAACAGGTGTGCAGCCATTCGGCGCGCAGTTGCAGTTGCTCGTCGGTCCAGGTGGCGCAGAACGCGCGCATGGCCTCAGCGTCCATGCCCTCCTGAGATTGGCGAATCGAGTCGACGTACCACGACAGTTTGCTCGGGTATTCACGGCGACCGGGGCCGGACACCGGCGGGTCGATCAACACCACGCGGTTGACGCCCCGGGGATGGCGCACCGCGCTGCGCACGGCGAACCGCGCGCCCATGGAATGGCCCACCAGGTGATAGCTGTCGAGCTTCAGCGCGTCGGCAAACGCGCCAATGTCATCGGCGCAGGTGTCGGTGCTGTAGTCCAGTTCCGGGCCGGTGGACGACAGGCCGCGACCGCGCACATCCAGCACATACGTGTCGAAATGCAGGCCCAGGCGTTCCGCGACAAAACCCCAGGTAATCGCCGGGCTGGTGATGCCGGGAATCAGGATCAGTGCCGGGCCCTTGCCGCCGTAGCGCAGGTAATGCTGGCGAATGCCGTTGGCCTGGACGTTGCCGCCATAGAGAAAGCTGCTCACGCGGCCACCCCCGATTTCAGTTGCTGGGCATAGAGGTCGTAGCCATAGACCCAGTCCGGATCTTCCTGGGTACGCAGCCAAGTGTTGGCGTTGGACACCGCCTGGACCCGGGAGGCGCGCTCCTTGCGGTTGGCCTCATACAGTTCGAAGGCGGTGCGGTAGTCGCTGATGCCGGTTTCCTGCAGGCAGCGGGTCAGCATCGCCGCGTCTTCGATGGCCATGCCGGCACCCTGGGCCATGTGCGGCTTCATCGGGTGGCAGGCATCGCCCAGCAACACCAGGCGGCCACGGCTCCACAACGGCAGCGGGTTGCGGTTGCGCAACGGCCATTTGGTCACGCTTTCGGTGGATTCGATCAGGGCCTGGACGGTGGGGTGATAGCCCTTGAACGCGTCGAACATCTCTTCGCGGCTGCTGTCGACAAAGGCGCCCTGGAAGTCCCATTCCGGGTGCGGCACGCCGGTGACGTAGTAGTACTCGTCGCGCTTGCCGGTGGTGTAGTAGACCATCATGTGCCGGTCCTCGGTCCACCACTTGATGCAGTCTTCGAACTTCAGGTCGTACTTGGCCAGTTGATCGCCCCGGATCAGCGCGCGGTGGGCGACCCAGCCGCTGTACAGCGGTTTTTCCGCACCCAGCAGCTCTTCACGAATGCGCGAGTTGATGCCGTCGGCACCGATCACGATGTCGGCGTAGGTCACTTCACCGTCGGCGAAGGTCAGGCGTACCTGGGTGTCGGTTTCTTCGAGGGTTTCCAGGCGCTTGTTGAAGTGCAGGGTGCCGGGCTTGAGGGTGGACATCTGCAGCGCGTGCAGGTCGCCGCGGTGCACGGTGATGTAGGACGCGCCATAGCCGGTCAGGGGGATGCGTGACAGGTAATCGCCGGTTTCGCCGTCGCGGCTGAACCAGTGCTCGGGGTGCGAGCCCATCAGGTCCAGCTGCTTTTCGATGCCCATGCGCCGGAAGATTTTCATGATGTTGGGGCCCATGTGGATCCCGGCACCCAGGCGGGAAAATTCCGGCGCCTGCTCGTAGATGTCCACGTCAAACCCGGCCTGTTGCAGCAGGGTGGCAGCGGCGGCACCGCCAAGGCCGGCGCCGACGATTGCGATTTTTTGTGTGCTTCCCATGGGGCGTGGTCCTCTTTTTCGAATGATGGCCGGCGGTGTCTTGCCGCAAGGTTTTTAAAGTGTATACGCTCATTTTTTCAAATGAAAAGCCCGTGCCTTAAAAATTGTTTTTTTGGCCATATCGATCCCCTGTAACCGACTATCTCCATATTTCATTGGCTATGTGTGGATTTGTAACGTTTTGGCGTGGCGCTTGCAGTCCATGCGTAAATCAGTTCTTATCGTTATTAAATGGCGTATACGCTATAAAAACGCACTAGAGTGAAGCGCGCTGCCAGATCTTGGTGCAGCCGCTGAGGAGACAGGAAATGCCGGTAAGTGATTGCGAACTGACCCAGATGTTTGAACACGTGTTGAAGCTTTCGAAGGTCGATCCGACCCAGAGCGTCGCCGTGCTCAAGAGCCATTACTCCGACCCGCGCACCGTGCGTGCCGCGATGGACGCTGCGCAGCGCCTGGGGGCCAAGGTGTACGCGGTGGAATTGCCGTCGTTCAACCATCCCCGGGCGATGGGCAATGACATGACCGCCTACTGCGGCGACACCGCGCTGACTGGCAATATTGCGGCCCAGCGGGCGCTGGAGGCGGCCGACCTGATCGTCGACACCATGATGCTGTTGCACTCGCCGGAGCAGGAACAGATCCTCAAGACCGGCACGCGCATCCTGCTGGCGGTGGAGCCCCCGGAAGTGCTGGCGCGCATGCTGCCGACCGAGGAAGACAAGGTGCGCGTGCTGGCGGCTGAAGAGTTGCTGAAAAAGGCTCGCTCGATCCACGTCAAATCCCGCGCCGGCAGTGATTTTCGCGCCGCGCTGGGGCAATACCCGTCCGTCACCGAGTACGGTTTTGCCGATGAGCCCGGGCGCTGGGACCACTGGCCCAGCGGCTTCCTGTTCTCCTGGCCCAACGAAGAAACCGCCGAGGGCGTGCTGGTGCTGGATATCGGCGACATCCTGCTGCCGTTCAAGACCTACACCCGGGAGAAAATCACCCTGGAGATCGAGAAGGGCTTCATCACCCGGATTCACGGTGGTTTCGAGGCCGAATACCTGCGCGACTACATGAAATACTTCAACGACCCCGAGGTCTACGGCATCTCCCACATCGGCTGGGGCCTGCAGCCGCGGGCGCAATGGACGGCGATGGGCCTGCACGACAAGAACGACGGCATGTGCATGGATGCCCGCGCGTTCTACGGCAACTTCCTGTTCTCCACCGGCCCGAATACCGAAGTCGGCGGCACCCGCAAGACCCCGTGCCACATGGACATTCCGCTGCGAAACTGCGATGTCTACCTCGATGATGAGGCCGTAGTCATCGCCGGCGATGTAGTGGCGCCCCAAGCCTCCCTGGCACGCTAAACATCCCCTGTAGGAGCTGGCTTGCCTGCGATAGCGGAGTGTCAGACAACAGCGAGCTGGCTGATCCACCGCAATCGCAGGCAAGCCAGCTCCCACATTCGATTTGATTCCTTCAGTGGCTGATGCTTGAGTCCAACCCACAACCCCGCCATCATGCCACCCCATCGACCGCCGCCTTTCCGAGCCCGCCGTGCCTGATTCCTACGTTTTCTCCGAGCAAGTTGGCCACCTGCTGCGCAAGGCCTACCAGCGCCACCTGGCGATCTTCCAGCAGAACGTGGGCGACTCCCAACTCACCGCCGTGCAGTTCGTCACCCTGTGTGCCCTGCGCGATCACGGTGCAAGCTCGCTCACCGAACTGGTCAAGGCCACCGCCGTCGACCAGGCGACCATCCGCGGCATCGTCGAACGCCTCAAGGCCCGCGAACTGATCACCCTGGAACCCGACCCCCAGGACAAACGCAAAGTGGTGGTCAACCTGTCCGCATCCGGCGCCGCCCTGGTGCAGCAAACCGTACCCTGCGCCGCGACCATTACCGAGCTGACCCTGAGCAACCTCAACCCCGCCGAGCGCGTGGCGGTGCTGTTCCTGCTGCGCAAGATGATCGACGACCCCCAGGACTAAATCCTGGCTGGCACTGTTTTTGCTCTGCATTCGTGTAGTAACCACTTCACCCGTCAAGTGTGTCGCGAGACCCCAGGTACGCGACGCTTTTTTTGACTATTTGATGTAGTGGACACTTCACCAAAGCCAACGGGCGAAGCGAATGATCAGCCAGCACATCACGGTAACGCTTGAGGTCAACGGCCACACCACGGAAGTCAGCGCAATGGCGGACACACCGCTATTGCTGATCCTGCGCAATGACCTGCAACTCAACGGCCCCAAGTACGGCTGCGGCCTGGGGGAGTGCGGTGCGTGCACAGTGATCATCGACGGCGTGGCCGCAAGGGCCTGCGTATTCCCGCTGTCGGGTGCAGTGGGCCGCGACATCGTCACCCTCGAAGGCCTCGGCACCCGCCAAACCCCGCACCGCGTGCAACAAGCCTTTATCGACGAGCAGGCCGCCCAGTGCGGCTACTGCCTCAACGGCATGATCATGACCGCCAAGGCCTTGCTCGACCGCAATCCCAACCCCAGCGAAGCCGAGGTGCGCACCGAACTGTCGGGCAACCTGTGCCGCTGCGGCACCCATATCGAAATCCTCCGCGCGGTGCTGCGTGCCGCCCGCCAAACGCCTTGAACGTGGATCGATGACCATGACTGACGCAATCCCTTCCCGTGACCAATGGCTGGCCAAGGCCGGCGTCCTGCTGATCGTCGACGACGTGTTGCCGCCTTCGGGGCCGGTGGCCAAGGGCGGCACACCGACGGTCAAACCCAAGGAACTGGGGCTGTTTATCGCCGTGAACGATGACGGGTTGGTGTACGCCTTCAACGGGCACGTGGACCTGGGCACCGGCATTCGCACCTCGCTGGCGCAGATCGTGGCCGAAGAGCTGGACCTGACCATGAAGCAGGTGCGCATGGTGCTGGGTGATACGGAGCGTGTGCCGAACCAGGGCGCGACCATCGCCAGTGCGACCTTGCAGATCTCCGCGATCCCGCTGCGCAACGCCGCCGCCGAAGCCCGGCGTTTCCTGCTGGCGCGGGCGGCGCAACGCTGGTCGGTCGATGCACACAGCCTGAAGATCGACGCAGGGGTTATCAGCGCCGAAGACGGACGCACCACCACCTACGGCGAGCTGGTGACGGGCGAGCATGACCAACTGCGGATCAGCGGCGATGCACCGCTGAAGGCGGCCGCCGATTACCGCCTGGTGGGCAAGGGCGCTGCCCGGGTGGATATCCCCGGCAAGGCCACTGGCGAGCTGACTTACGTCCACGACATGCGCGTGCCGGACATGCTCCACGGCCGGGTGATTCGCCCGCCGTATGCGGGCCTGGATTGTGGTGACTTTGTCGGCAATAGCCTGTTGAAGGTGGATGAATCCTCCATCGCCCACATTCCGGGCATTATCGCGGTGGTGGTGATCCGTGACTTTGTCGGCGTGGTCGCCTTGCGCGAAGAGCAGGCGATCAAGGCCGCCCAGGAACTGCAGGTTCACTGGAAACCCTGGAACCACCCGTTGCCGGACATGAGCGATGTGGAGCAGGCGATTCGTGATAACCCTCGGGTACGGCGCACGGTGCTCGACCAGGGCAACGTCGACGAAGCCCTGGCCGCCGCCAGCCAGCGCATGCCGCGCACCTACTTGTGGCCGTACCAGATGCACGGCTCCATTGGCCCGTCCTGTGGCGTGGCGGATTATCAGCCCGGGGTCAGCCGGGTCTGGTCGGGCAGCCAGAACCCGCACCTGCTGCGGGCGGATCTGGCCTGGCTGCTGGAGTGCGCAGAAGACGCCATCGACGTGATCCGTATGGAAGCCGCCGGCTGTTATGGCCGCAATTGCGCCGACGATGTGTGCGCCGATGCCTTGCTGTTGTCCCGCGCCGTGGGCAAGCCGGTGCGGGTGCAACTGACCCGCGAACAGGAACACCTGTGGGAGCCCAAGGGCACCGCACAGCTGATGGATGTGGATGGCGGCCTGAACGCCGACGGCAGCATCGCCGCCTATGACTTTGAAACCAGCTACCCGTCCAACGGCGCGCCCACCCTGGCGCTGCTGTTGACCGGGCGGGTCGAGCCGGTGGCCGCGATGTTCGAGATGGGCGACCGCACCTCGATCCCGCCTTACGACATCGACCACATGCGCGTCACCATCAACGACATGGCGCCGATCGTGCGCGCCTCGTGGATGCGCGGGGTGTCGGCACTGCCCAACACCTTCGCCCACGAATCCTATATCGACGAACTGGCGTTTGCCGCCGGGGTCGATCCGGTGGAATACCGCCTGCGTTACCTGAAGGACGAGCGCGCCATCGACCTGGTCAAATCCACCGCCGAGCGAGCCAACTGGGCACCGCGCACCGCGCCGATGCAAACCGCGAATGAGGACCACCTGCTGCGAGGCCGAGGCTTTGCCTACGCGCGCTACATCCACAGCAAGTTCCCCGGCTTCGGCGCGGCGTGGGCGGCCTGGGTGGCGGACGTGGCCATCGACAAACACACCGGTGATGTCTCGGTGACCCGCGTGGTGATCGGGCATGACTCGGGGATGATGATCAACCCGGCGGGGGTGCAGCATCAGATCCACGGCAATGTGATCCAGTCCACCAGCCGCGTGCTCAAGGAGCGCGTGACCTTTGAAGAGTCGACCGTGGCGAGCAAGGAGTGGGGCGGTTATCCGATCCTGACCTTCCCTGAAGTGCCGCAGATCGACGTGCTGATGATGCCGCGCCAGGACCAGCCGCCAATGGGCGCCGGCGAGTCCGCCTCGGTGCCCAGTGCGGCAGCGATTGCCAACGCGATCTATGACGCCACCGGCATTCGTTTTCGCGAATTGCCGATTACCCCCGAGCGCGTGCTGGCGGCGCTGAATGCGGGCACATTGGGCGAGCCGGAAAAGTCCCCGCAGAAGCGTCGCAAATGGCTATTCGGCTCATTGTTCGCTGCTTTGGGTGCGGTGCTGGGGATGGCGGCTACGGCCTGGCCGTTCCACGGTGAAATCGCCCCGATTGCGCCGCCCAGCGCCGGCACCTGGTCCAAGGCCACGCTGGAGCGCGGGCGTTTGTTGGCGGCGGCAGGGGATTGCGCGGTGTGCCACACAGCACCGGGCGGGGCGACCAACGCCGGCGGGCTGGCGATGCACACGCCGTTCGGCACGCTGTACAGCAGCAACATCACCCCGGATGAGAAGACCGGGATTGGCAACTGGTCCTACCCGGCGTTCGAGCGGGCGATGCGCGACGGCATTGGCCGCGACGGGCGCAACCTGTACCCGGCGTTTCCCTATACCGCGTTTCGCAATATCAACGATGCCGACATGCAGGCGTTGTATGCCTACCTGATGTCCCAGGCCCCGGTGAGCCAGGCACCCGTGCCGAATGCCATGAGTTTTCCGTTCAATATCCGGCCGTTGATGGCCGGCTGGAATGCGCTGTTTTTGCGCCGGGGGGAAATCACCGTGCAACCCCAGCGCAGCGAGCAATGGAATCGCGGGGCCTATCTGGTCAATGGCCTGGGGCACTGCGCGGCGTGCCATTCGCCGCGTAACTTGATGGGGGCGGAGAAGGGCGGCAAGGCGTTCCTTTCAGGCGGCACGGTGGACGGCTGGGAGGCGCCGGCGTTGAATGGTTTGTCCAAGGCGCCGACGCCGTGGACTGAAGACCAACTGTTCACCTATCTCAGCACCGGCTATTCCGATGCCCACGGCGTGGCAACAGGCCCAATGGGGCCGGTGGTGACCGAGCTGGCGAAACTGCCCAAGACCGATATCCGCGCGATGGCGGTGTACCTGGCCTCACTGAACGACAGCAGCGCCGCCGAAGCGCAGGTGGTAGCCGCCGCAACGCTGCCCAATGCGAATGGACGACGGGTATTCGAAGGTTCATGCATGGCCTGCCATGCCGACGGGCAGGGGCCGAAGCTGTTCGGCGTCAGCCCGTCACTGGCGACCAATACCAATGTGCACAGCGACCAGCCGGACAACCTGATCAAGGTAATCCTGCAAGGCATCAGCACCCCGGCGACCAAGGACCTGGGCTATATGCCCGCGTTCAAGGACAGCCTGTCCAACACCCAGGTGGCGGAGCTGGCGTCATACCTGCGCAGCCGCTTTGCACCCGATGCACCGCAGTGGAATAGCTTGGAGCAAAAGGTTGCCCATCTACGAGCCAACCCCGGCACTCACTGACAAATTCAAGCCATATGGAGATCAAATGTGGGAGCTGGCTTGCCTGCGATAGCGGTGCGTCAGTCACTGAATTATTAGCTGATCCACCGCAATCGCAGGCAAGCCAGCTCCCACATTTTGATTCGGTTTCTACCGTACACCACGCAACACCAGATCACTGATAAACCCCAGCCAATCCCGCTGCTGCCCTTTGTCCGCCAGATCTTCCCCCAGAAACGAACTGAGGGTGTGCTGGTTGGAGTTGTAGAAGTAGCACAACGAAGCAATCATCAAGTACACATGCTTGATGTCCACATCCTCACGAAACAGCCCCTGTGCCTGGCCCGCTTCGATGATCGGCCGCAACACCCCGACCGCCTCCCCGGACAGCCGGCGCAATTCGCCGGACTGCTTGGCATGCTTGCCCTTGTGCAGGTTCTCGATACTCAAGATCGCCACAAACTCGGGATGCTTGACGTAGTAGTTCCAGATAAACGCCACCAGCGCCTGCAACGCTTGCACCGGCGCACTCAGGTCGAGCTTGAGTTTGCTCTCGGCCTTGTTGAACTGTTCATAGGTGTGTTCCAGCACGCACACGAACAGGTGTTCCTTGCTGCCGAAGTAGTAATACAGCATGCGGTCGTTGGAGTCGGCCTCCCGGGAAATGCTCTCGACGCGCCCGCCGGAATAGCCGTCGCGGGTGAAGACCTTGACCGCCGCCTGGAGAATCCGCGCACGAGTCTGGTCGGCCTGCTGGGCGCGGATACCGGTCTTCTTGATCACCATCGAAAAGCCTCTGCTGCACAGCGTAAAGGCCCGGAATATAGCATGGGCATTATTCCGTTACCGACAGGCTCTGTCACAAACGCGGCATCACGCTGGGGCTTGGATCCGAAACGTATTACTTTCTAGTTCTTCTAATAAACAGAGTAGCCAGGGATGAAATACCAACCGTTTACCCGAACATTGATTGCCACGGCGCTGGTGCTGAGCGTCAGCGGTGTACAGGCGGCCTCCCAGGCCCCGGTGGCTGGCGAAAATGGCATGGTGGTCACCGCCCAACACCTGGCCACCCATGTGGGCGTGGATGTGCTCAAGGCTGGTGGTAATGCCGTGGATGCGGCGGTGGCGGTGGGTTATGCCCTGGCGGTGGTGTACCCGGCGGCCGGCAACTTGGGCGGTGGCGGCTTCATGACCGTGCAACTGGCCGACGGGCGCAAGACCTTCCTGGACTTCCGCGAAAAAGCGCCGTTGGCAGCCACCGCCGACATGTACCTGGACAAGGACGGCAACGTCGTCCCGGACCTCAGCTCCAAGGGCCATCTGGCCGTGGGCGTCCCCGGCACCGTGTCGGGCATGGAACTGGCGCTGAGCAAATACGGCACCCTCAAGCGCGCCCAGGTAATCGCCCCGGCCATCAAGCTGGCTGAAGAGGGCTTTGCCCTGGAGCAGGGCGATATCGACCTGCTGCACACCGCCACCGACGAATTCAAGAAAGACAAAGACCTGCGCGGCATCTTCCTGCACGGTGGCGAACCCATGCTGTTGGGCCAGAAGCTGGTGCAGAAAGACCTGGCGAAAACCCTGCGGGAAATCTCCGCCAAGGGTACCGACGGTTTCTATAAAGGTTGGGTCGCCAAGGCGATTGTCGATTCCAGCCAGTCGGGCAAAGGCATCATCACCCAGGCCGACCTGGACAAGTACAAGACCCGCGAACTGGCGCCCGTGGAATGCGACTACCGCGGCTACCACGTGGTGTCTGCGCCACCACCGAGCTCCGGCGGGGTGGTTATCTGCGAGATCATGAACATCCTCGAAGGCTACCCGATGGCCGAACTTGGCTATCACTCGGCCCAGGGTTTGCACTACCAGATCGAGGCGATGCGCCACGCCTACGTCGACCGCAACAGCTACCTCGGCGACCCGGACTTCGTACAGAACCCGGTCGACCATCTGCTGGACAAGGACTACGCCGCCAAACTGCGCGCCGCCATCGACCCGCAAAAGGCCGGCATCTCCCAGGACATCAAGCCGGGCGTTTCGCCTCACGAGGGCAATAACACCACCCATTACTCCATCGTCGACAAATGGGGCAACGCGGTCTCGGTGACCTACACCCTCAATGACTGGTTTGGTGCCGGCGTGATGGCCAGCAAGACCGGCGTGATCCTCAACGACGAAATGGACGACTTCACCTCCAAGATCGGCGTGCCGAACATGTACGGCCTGGTCCAGGGCGAAGCCAACGCCATCGCCCCGGGCAAGACGCCGCTGTCGTCCATGAGCCCGACCATCGTCACCAAGGATGGCAAGGCGGTGATGGTGGTGGGTACGCCGGGTGGCAGTCGCATCATCACGGCCACTTTGCTGACCATCCTCAATGTGATCGACTACAAGATGAACATTCAGGAAGCCGTGGACGCGCCGCGTTTCCACCAGCAATGGTTGCCTGAGGCGACCAATATCGAGCGCTTTGCCCTGAGCCCCGATACCCAGAAAATCCTCGAAGGCTGGGGCCACAAGTTTGCCGGCCCACAGGACGCCAACCACCTGGCGGCGATCCTGGTGGGCGCGCCGTCCCTGGATGGCAAGCCGGTCGGCAACAACCGCTTCTACGGGGCCAACGACCCACGGCGCAATACCGGGCTGTCGCTGGGCTACTGAGGCGTCGCCCCGTCGTGCTCTCCCTGGTGGCTGAGAAAATGCGCCAGGGAGAGGGCGATATCGTCATGGGAAAGCTGGGTGGCAGCCGCTTCAGCGCTGTCACGGGCAATGGGCTCAATGCGTTCAAACATCTCGGCTTCGAAGGCTTGTACCGCTTCGGAGCATGAGGTGTTTTCGATCAAGTGCCGGGCCAGCTCCGCCGCGTCGAGCATCGCGGCATTCACGCCTTCGCCACCAAACGGTGACATCAGGTGCGCCGCGTCGCCGATCAGCGTCAGGCCTGGGCGGTGCGCCCAGTGATGGCCGACGGGAAGCGCATGAATTGCCCGGGACAGGAACCGCTCGTTTGCGGCGTGCAGCAGCGCCAGGATATCCGGGTGCCAGCCTTCGAACTGAGCGAGCAGCGATTGCCGGGTCGCTTGCGGTGATGACCAGTCGAGCTGCCGGGCGGCCCAGTCCATGGGAACGCGAAAGATCCCATAGCCGCGCAGGTGCGCGTTGGCATTGCGTTGCACCACCAGCGCCCTGGCATCACCCGAAACGTCCAGTTTGCCACGGCCGACCAGTAGGGCGAGGGCGGGATGGCGGCGATCAACATCATCAATCCCGAACTCGATAAACGTCAGCCCGCTGTATTGCGGCTGATAGCGCGACAGCAACGGGCGCACTTTCGACCAGGCACCGTCGGCGCCGACGATCAGGTCAAACGGCCCATGGACGGAGTCGCCCTGATGCACGGTCCAGCGTGCGTCGCCCGCCTGACGGATCTCGCTGACGCTGGCGTCCCACTTCACACAATCGGCAGGCAGCGAGTCCAGCAGGATCTGGCGCAAGGCGGTGCGGTCGACTTCCGGGCGATCGCCGGCCCCCGGGTCGGGGTCTTCCAGCAGCAGCCGGGCGTGCTTGTCCATCAGGCGTGAGCCCTGGTCTTCATAGCGGGCGATGCTGCGGAAGGCGTCCTCCAGGCCCGCGCGTTTCAGCGCAAGCTGGCCGGATTCCGCGTGCAGGTCCAGGGTGCCGCCCTGAGGGCGTTCCAGCGGCCCGCGCTCACGCTCGAATACGCTGACGGTAAAACCGTTGACCACAAGAATCCGTGCCAGGGTCAGCCCGGCGGGGCCGCCACCGACAATGGCGATGCGTAATGAGCGGTTCATGCACACGTGTCCTTGCCGGTTAATCCAGCAGTTGCTCCACAGCTGAAAACGCCTGCGCTCGGCGGGCGTGCCAATCCCCACGGATTATCCGTAGCGGCTGATGATGTTGCTCCAGCCAGTCACGGCTGGCCTGAAAGAATACGAGGCGGTCGGAGAACTCCGGCTGGCAGCGTTGGCCGTCAGCGGTCCATTCCACATCCTCGGGCGACAGCAGCAGGTGCAGGTCGTAGTGGCGGGCCAGCAGTTCGCTGTCGAGCCATGCCGGGCAGTCGCCGAACAGGGTCTGGCTCCACAGCTTGTTGGTCAGCAGGTTGGTGTCCAGGATCAGCAACCCCGGCTGTGCGGCACGGGCGGCATCTTCCCAGGCCAGTTGGCCACGGGCGATGTCCGGAATATCGGCCAGGGTGGTATCGCGCTGGTGCTGGTCGATGAAATGGCGCACGTACTCGCCCACCATCAGCCCGCCAAAATGCGCCTGCAACTGTGCGGCCAGCCAGCTTTTGCCACTGGATTCCGGGCCGGCCAGTACCACGACTTTCATGCGTGCAACGCCGGGTCGGCGCGCCATTCGCGCCAGCCCTGCACCGCGATCACGGTGAACAAGGCGTAGAGCGCGGCGGTCAGGTACAGGCCTTTATAGAGGAACAGCCCGACAAAGATCACATCCACGGTGATCCACAGCGGCCAGCACTGCACGCGTTTTTGTGCCATCCACATTTGCGCCACCAGGCTGAAGCCGGTCAGGGCCGCGTCCAGCCAGGGTTGGGCGGCGTCGGTCCAATGGGCCATGGCCGCACCCAGCAACAGGCTGCCGAGGGCACCCACGGCCAGGCCTTGCAGGATCGGTTGCAGCCCCAGGCTGGTGACCTGGCGGCCTTGCCTGACCTCGCCGGCGCGGGTCCACTGCCACCAGCCGTAGAGTTGCAGGGCGGCATAGATCACTTGCAGCAGCATGTCGGAGTAGAGCTTCACATCGAAGAAGATCCAGGTGTACAGCAGCACCATCACCAGGCCGATGGGCCAGCACCAGGGGTTCTGTTTAACCGTCAACCAGACAGCGATCACCCCCAGGGCGGCGGCAAACAGTTCAAGCCCGGACATGGCGGTTCCTTGGGGGAGTCGAAGAGGGCGGTGATTGTAACCAGAGTGGTGGGCGCGGGGTAGAGCTCCTCTGTGGTGAGGGGACAAGCCCCCTCACCACAGAAAGCCCTTTTGGCAGAGATCGAGTCAGACCTTGAACTGGCGCAGAAGCCCGTCGAGTTGTTCGCTCAAGCCTTTTAAGTGTGCACTCGCCACGCTGGACTGCTCTGCCGCCAACGCCGTGCTGTGGGACAACCCGGCCGCCTGGGTAACGTTCTGGTTGATGTCCTCCACCACATGCGCCTGCTGCAACGTGGCGCTGGCAATCGACGCATTCAGCCCATTGAGATTACGCAACGCCTGGCCGATGGCCGTCAAACTCGCGCCGGCCTGGCCGGCTTGTTCGATGGTCAGTTGCGACGCCTGGTGGCTGTCGCTGATGACCTTGACCGCCGCTTCCGAATGGCCTTGCAGGCGCTCGATCATGCTCTGGATTTCAGCCGTGGATTTTTGCGTGCGCTGGGCCAGCAGCCTTACTTCATCGGCCACCACCGCAAAGCCCCGCCCTTGCTCCCCGGCGCGCGCGGCCTCGATCGCAGCATTCAGGGCCAGCAGGTTGGTCTGGTCGGCGATGGAGCGGATCACTTCCAGCACGCCGCCAATCTGCGTGCTTTCCGTCGACAGGGTGCGGATCACTTCCACGGCCTGGCTGATGGTGGTGGAGAGCTGGTCGATCCGTTGCAGGCTGCCGTCGATATTGAGCTGGCCTTGTTCGGCCTGTACCTGGGCGTCACGCATTTCGCTGGCAGCGTGCTCGGCATTCCTGGCCACGTCCTGCACGCCGTAGGTGACTTCGTTGATCGCCGTTGCCACTAACTCCATCTGTTGGGATTGCTGCTGGCTGCGGTCATGGGCGTCGCTGGCATTGCTGCCCAACTCGGTGGACGACTGGCCCAGTGCATTGGCACAGGTCTGCAACTGGCCGACCACCTGCCGCAGCTTGGCGGTAAAACTGTTGAAGTGCCGGGACAGTTGGGTGACTTCGTCCTGGCCATGGGTGTCGAGGGTGCGGGTCAGGTCGCTTTCGCCGCTGGCGATATTGGCCATGGCGTTCACCGCTTGTTGCAACGGGCGCACGATGCTACGGGCAATCAACACCACCAGCAGCGCCATGATCACGGCAATCACCAGACCCACCATCGAGGCCTTCCACACCTGGCCCCGGAACTCGCCCTGCACGTCATCGACATACACGCCGGAACCAATGATCCAGCCCCAGGGTTCAAACAGCTGGATATACGAGGTCTTGGCCACCGGCGCATCGGCCCCGGGTTTGGGCCAGCGGTAGTTCACCATCCCGGCGCCCTTGGCCTTGGCAAGGATCACGAACTCGTTGAACACCGCAAAGCCGTCCGGGTCGCGAATCGCCGACAGGTTTTGGCCATCAAGCTTGGGGTTGGCCGCGTGCATGATCATCACGGGCGTGAGGTCGTTGATCCAGAAGTAATCGTCATGCCCGTACCGCAGGCCGCGGACCACACTCAAGGCTTGCTTCTGGGCCGCGTCGCGGGTCAGGACGCCGCTGGTTTCGAGGTTGTGATAATAAGTCAGGATCCCGTTGGCGGTCTGAACCACGCGCTGGGTCTGCTCACTCTTGGCCAGGTAAAGGTCGCCATGAATCTGCTTGAGCATAAGCAGGCCGAGGGTTAGCAGCATCAGCACCGCGACAATCAGGATCAGCCAGAGGCGCCGGCTGATCGACATACTGCGCAAACTGTTCATGGTCCTGTCACTCCGTGTTCTTATAATTTTGGGTGCTGCATCGACATTTCCGGCTTGTCTGATAGGCTTTCGGCCCAGAATCAAAAAACCTGAGTCCTGCCTGATTTTTCACGGAATTTTCGCAGCCTGGTGTTGATTGTTTGCGCTGCTTTCGCCGCGTACTCATCGTTAGTGAACGTCTAAAAAATATGAACGAGGCATGCCGCGAGCATGACCTTTGGGGGAATTGATGGATCTTTGGACCGCCGCTCAGGCGCTGATACTCGGGGTTGTAGAAGGGCTGACGGAGTTTTTGCCGATCTCCAGTACCGGGCACCAGATTATCGTCGCCGACTTGATCAACTTCGGTGGCGAGCGCTTTGAAGCGTTCAACATCATCATCCAGCTGGGCGCGATCCTGGCGGTGGTGTGGGAGTTTCGACGCAAGATCCTCGACGTGGTGATCGGCTTGCCGACCCAGCGCAACGCCCAGCGCTTCACGATCAACCTGATCATCGCGGTATTGCCCGCAGTCGTGCTGGGGGTGATTTTCGCCGACCTGATCAAACACTACCTGTTCAACCCGATCACCGTGGCCACGGCGCTGGTGATCGGCGGCATCATCATGTTGTGGGCCGAGCGTCGCCAACATGAAGTGCACGCCGAAACCGTCGACCAGATCACCTGGAAGGACGCCGTCAAAGTCGGCTTCGCCCAGTGCCTGGCGATGATCCCGGGCACCTCGCGTTCCGGTGCCACCATCATTGGCGGCCTGCTGTTCGGCCTGTCACGCAAGACCGCCACCGAGTTCTCGTTCTTCCTGGCGATGCCGACCATGGTCGGTGCGGCGGTGTATTCGGGCTACAAGTACCGCCACCTGTTCCAGCCGGATGACTTGCCGGTGTTTGCCATCGGGTTTGTCACCTCGTTCATCTTCGCGATGATTGCGGTCAAGGCGCTGCTCAAGTTCATCGCCAGCCACAGCTACGCGGCGTTTGCCTGGTACCGGATCGCCTTCGGCCTGGTGATCCTGGCGACCTGGCAGTTCGGCTGGATCGACTGGTCGGCCGTCAAGCCATGAGCATCCAGCATCCGCGCCTCAAGGCGCTGGTGTTTGCACTGGTGTGCGCCGCGCCGCTGTTGGGTTCGGCGCTGCTGGGGTATCGCGGGGTTTCTATGATCCCGCTGGTGGCCTATGGCGTGGTCAGCGTTATCGCGTTCTTGCTGTACTGGCGCGACAAGCGCCAGGCCCGCGAAGACGGCTGGCGCACCCCGGAAAACATCCTGCACGCCGTGGAGCTGGCAGGCGGTTGGCCGGGCGCGCTGATCGCCCAGCAGGTGTTCCGCCACAAGACGCGCAAGGTGTCGTATCAGGTGCTGTTCTGGGTGATTGTGTTGCTGCACGAGGTGTTCTGGATTGACCAGTTGTTCCTCGGCGGCACGCTACTCTCGATTTTCTAGCAGCAAACCAATCTGCGTACGCTTGGGCAGCTTGCTCACCACCAACTGGTGGGAACGCTGCAACAAGCCACGCAGTTCTTCAGCGCCCAGCGGGTAGGGCGTTTCCATGATGATCCATTGGGCCCGCGCCAGGTACGGCGCCGGATGGATGCCCGGGCGGTCTACGTGGCCCAGGAACAGCTCCTTGTCGACCTTGAAGGCGAGCGAATCACCCCGCAGGTTCTGCAAGGCGAACATCTTGTTGCCGGCAATCGAGAACACCCGAACGCCGCCCCATTTGTAATCCTCCCGCGCACCGGGCAACCCCAGGCAAAACTCGGCGACTTGGTCTTCGGTCATTCTCATAGCAAACGGTCTCCGCAGCCTTTGAAGGCGTTATCCAGGTGGTCGATCCAGGCCCGCACGGCCGGCAGCACGCCACGCCGGTGTGGGTAAACCGCCTGCAACCAGCCGCCCGGCAAGGACCATTCCGGCAAGAGCTGCACCAACTGGCCGCTGGCCAACTCCTCCTCGCAATACATCATCGGCAACACCGTAAACCCCAGGCTGGCAAGGGCGCACGCCTTGCGTACCAGGAAATCGTCGATGCCCAGCCGGGCTTCCATGACCAGGTCATGGCTAATGCCCTCCGGGCTCAGCATGCGGAAGTGCACCATGCGGTCTGCCTCCAGGGCGCCCAGCACCGGCAGTTGCTTGAGGTCTTCCAGGGTGGTGATCTGCCGGTCTCGCACAAAGGCGGGGCTGGCGACAATGGCGGTCTGTGCCTGACGCAGGCGCTTGGTCACCAGCAACGGGTCTTCGTCCCCGAGCTCGCGCACGCGCAGGGCCACATCGATGCCTTCGGCTACCAGGTCAACGCGACGGTTGACCAGGTTCATCTCCAACTGCACCAGCGGGTTGGCGCTGAGAAACTCTGCCACCACGGTTTGCAGGAACTGGTGAGCCAGGCCCACCGGGCTGCTGACCCGCAACCGGCCACGGGGCTCGCTGGACATGCTGGCCACGGCCTCATCGGCCATTTCCGCTTCCAGCAGCATCGCCTGGCAGTGGCGCAGGTAACGTTCGCCTACGGCGGTCAGGGTCAACTGGCGGGTGGTGCGTTGCAGCAAACGTGCGCCGAGGCGCTCTTCCAGCTCGGCGATGCGCCGCGACAGCCGTGACTTGGGAATCCCCAGCAGCCGCCCGGCGGCGGCGAAACCGCCGGCTTCCACTACTTTGGCGAAATAGTAGAGGTCATTCAGATCTTGCATGGTCGGCCTATTGTCCTGTCAATGGGACGAACTATCCGCGTCTGACGTCGGCAAATCCACCCCCAACTGCAGGCGCGAGCAAGAGTTGGCTGGCCAGTCACGCATCGGCGGGTTACCTTCTGGTTTTCCCCTGCACGTACTTTCCAATGAGCCTTGAGCACCCGCGCACCCGCAGAATCATCGAGTTGATGGGGCGGTTGGCGCCCGTTGAGGGCTACAACCTGACGCCGCTGGATGACGTGCGCTTCCTGCGCTCCAACCGGTCGCTGACGCGGATTCCGGTGCTTTACGACCCGGGTATCGTGATCGTGTGCCAGGGCCGCAAACGCGGTTACCTGGGAGAAGACATCTATGTCTACGACGCCCAGCACTACCTGGTGGTGTCGGTGCCGGTGCCGTTCACCATGGAAACCGAGGCCAGCGAAGCAGAGCCGATGCTGGCGGTTTACCTGCGCCTGGATTTCAACTTGGCTGCCGAACTGATGCTGGAACTGGATGAGTTGGCCCCGTCGCCCGAAGCCAGGCCCAAAGGCATGTATTCCTCGCCGATGGACGACAAGCTCAGTGAGTCATTGTTGCGCTTTCTGGAAGTGATGAGTGTGCCGGTGGAAGCGCGCGTGCTGGGGCCGACTCTGATGCGGGAAATCTACTACCGCATCATCACGGGCGAGCAGGGCGGTTCGATGCGTGCGGCGCTGAATCGCCAGGGCCAGTTTGGCAAGGTGGCCCGGGCGATTCGCAAGATTCATGCGTGTTACGAACAACGCCTGGACGTGGAGCAGCTGGCTAAAGAAGCCATGATGAGCGTGCCGAGTTTTCATGCGCACTTTCGTACGGTGACCGACACCTCGCCCATGCAGTACTTGAAGTCGACACGCTTGCATCAGGCGCGACTGCTGATGCTGAGGAGTGATATCACCGCCGCCACGGCCTGCATCAAGGTCGGTTACGAGAGCGCCTCGCAGTTCAGCCGTGAGTTCAAGCGGTTTTTGGTCGCACGCCCCTTGAAGAGATTGACTGGATGAAACGCACCTACGCGTTGCCGGCGCCCACGAGCGCGTCCATCTACGTTTCTTCACATTAAGAACACTGTCCTGCCAGTGGGACGAACAATCGCATTTTGCCCGACTAATACATGATTGGTTTCATCTGTAGGCTTATTTCCATTCCGTCGCCCCTGGCGATGCTTACTTGGAGATAACCCATGAAACTGTTGCATATCGATTCCAGCATCCTCGGCGACAACTCGGTTTCCCGTCAGTTGAGCGCCGGCGTCGTCAAGACCTGGCAGGCGGCCGAGCCAGGCGTTGAAGTGACCTACCGTGACCTGGCCGGTGAAGGCATCAACCATTTCTCCGGCGTGACCCTGGGTGCACTGGGCACCGCTGCCGAGCTGCGTGATGCCGTGCAGAAACACGAAGCCGAGTTGAGCGCCAACACCCTCGCTGAATTCCTCGCGGCCGACGCGATTGTATTGGCGGCGCCGATGTACAACTTCACCATCCCGACCCAGCTCAAAGCCTGGATCGACCGTATCGCCGTCGCCGGCCAGACTTTCCGCTACACCGAAAACGGCCCTGAAGGCCTGGCCGGTGGCAAGAAAGTCATCATCGTGTCGACGTCCGGCGGCCTGCATGTTGGCCAGCCGACCGGCGTGGCTCACGAAGACTACTTGAAAGTGCTGCTGGGCTTCCTTGGCATCACCGACATCGAAATCGTCCGCGCCCACGGTTTGGGCTACGGCGAAGAAGTTCGCAGCAAGGCGATCAGCGACGCCAACGTAGTCATCAACGAACAATTGTTCGCGGCTGCGTAAGACTTATGTAAATTTTGCAGTTCCTCGATATCAATCTGAGTCGAGGCGCCTAAACTCTGTATTCTGCTCGCCTGAAAAGCGAACGGAGTACGGAGTTTTTTCGTTTACCCGCTGTCACTACTTTGGCCCAGGTTATGCACGCATGGGTAGAACCCTGCCAGTCCGAGCGCCTGAACCATGGATATTTCAATAGCTACGCGGGCTTACGCAGCAAAGGTGGACATCCCCATGATGCGTCTTTGTGCAGTCTTGGTCATTTCTCTGCTCGGCGGCCTGATTTCAGTGCAAGCCGCGCCGGCGCCGCACCCTCATTGGAGTGTGGGCTTCCATCGCATGACCTTTCTCGACCCGCTGGACCTGCAGCCGATGAAAGCCGTCGCGTTCTATCCGTCCACGGGCCTGGAACACACCACCCAGGTGGGCGCTTATCACATCGCCGCCACTGAAGATTCGAAAATCGCCATCGGCCGCTTTCCGATGTTGATGCTGTCCCACGGCAATACCGGCACACCGCTGGCCCTGCACGACCTGGCAACCTCCCTGGCACGCAAAGGGTTTGTGGTGGTGGCGGTGCTGCACCCGGGCGACAACTACAAGGACCACAGCCGCCTGGGCACCTTGAGCAACTTGTATGGGCGCCCGATCCAGATTTCCGAAGCCATCACCGCCACCCTGGGCGACCCGATGCTGTCGCCGTTCGTCAACGTCGATCAGGTGGGGGTCATCGGCTATTCGGCCGGCGGCGAGACCGCGCTGATTCTGGCCGGTGCCAAGCCGGACCTGGACCGCCTGCGCCGTTACTGCCAGCAACGTCCTGAAGACCGTGATGCCTGCACCACCAAGGGTGAGTTGATCGTCGACCGTGACGACCTGCAGCCTCAGGCCGACCCGCGCATCCATGCCTTGATGTTGATGGCGCCGCTGAGCCTGATGTTTGGCCGTCACACCCTGGCAGACGTGCATGTGCCGGTGCTGCTCTACAGCGGCGACGGTGACAAGCTGGTGGCGGTGGACAAGAACGCCGAGGCCCTGGCGCGCAAACTGCCGCAACCGCCGGATTTCAAGCTGTTGGCCGGGGCAGGGCACTTTGTGTTCATGGCGCCTTGCGATGAAAGCCAACTGGCCGCAATGCCGGCCATGTGCACCGATGCCGACGGGGTTGACCGTGAAAGTATCCATCGCGACCTGATTTCCGAGGCCGGGCGGTTCTTCAATCACACCCTGGGCCAATCCACCCGGGCGGGCTTGCAGACGGCTGATCAGTAAGCGCGGCGCTTGAGCATCAAGGTCAGGCCCAGGCCGGTGACCGAGAGCAGGGCGGCGCAGAAGAAGATCCACGAATAGCCCAGATTCAACGCCACTGCGCCCATCACCGGCCCGGCAATCGCCAGCGCCAGGTCAAAAAACACCGCATATGCACTCAACCCGGCGCCACGGCTGCTGTTGGGCACCTGCTTGATCGCCTCCACGCCCAGCGCCGGGTACACCAGCGACAACCCAAAGCCAGTGAGCCCGGCGCCGATCAATGCCACACCGGTGGACGGTGCCAGCCACAGCAGCGTGAGGCCGAGGGTTTCGATGGTCATGCAGGCAATCGCCGCCGTGAACCCGCCGAAGCGGTTGATGGCGGAGATAAACACCAGGCGCGAGAGGATAAAACACACCCCGAATACCGTCAGGCACCACGCCGCGCCGACCCAGCCACGGCTCAGGTAATACAGGGTGATAAACGTGGTGAGGGTGCCGTAGCCAATCGACGCCAGGCAGAGGCTGGCCCCAAACGGCGCAATGCGTCCGAACACGGCCCAGAATGGCAGGCGTTCACCGCGCACCACGGGCACCGAGGGTTTATTGCGGATCAGCAACAGGCCCAGGGCGGAAAGCACCGTGAGGGCGATTCCGAGGCTGGTGTAGCCGTAATCGGCAACCATCACCACGCCCAGCGGCGCGCCAATCGCAATCGCGCCGTAGGAGGCGATACCGTTCCACGAGATCGAGCGCGCAGTGTGCTCGGCCCCGACCGCGCCCATGCACCAACTGATGGTGCCCACCCCGATCAAGCCCTGGGCCACGCCCAGCAACAGGCGGCCCACGATCAATATGCCGAGGCTCAGCAGCGGCAGGCTTTGCACCAGCGTCGCGATAAACGTCAGCACGCCGCTCAGCAAGATACCGCTCAGGCCCAGCACAATGGCGCGCTTGGTGCCCACGTTGTCGGACATGCGTCCGGCCATCGGGCGGCTGAGTAACGTTGCCAGGTATTGCGAGCCGATGGTGATCCCGGCGATCACCGCGCTGAAGCCCAGTTCGCCGTGGACGTAGCCGGGGATCACCGCAATCGGCAGGCCGATGCAGATGAACGCGATAAAGGTGTAGAAGACGATGGAGACGATCTGCAGGGTGATCGACAAGGAACTTGGGGCGGCGGGCTGTGGGGCAGACATGGGGACTCGTTCGCGGGCGGGCGGTAGGCGCATCATGGCAAGGGCTTGGGGTAAAAGGAAGCAGGCTAACTATATTGGGTGTATTTGAGGGCGGGGGCATATCCGTTGCTGCGGTAACGGCGGCTATGGGTTCCGCCCTTACGGCGGGTCACTTTTGGAAAAGAGCCCCAAAAGTAACCAAAAGGGCTCTTGCCCCACCACTCGGCACCTCGCTTAGGCTCGGTGTGCCCGCACTCCGGCATTGCTCCGCGGGCCGCCGCGACGGGGCGTCCCTGCCCCGTCGCGGCTAAACCGGCGTCCTGCCGGTTTACCCGCTCCTCAATACCTGCGTGCGGCCATCGTGGTTAACGGGGCGCCTAAGATCAAAAGCAAGAGCACAGCGGCCTACCGGCCGGCTTGAGTGTGGTGAAGCAAAAGCACAATCAAAAGCCAAAGCGGGCACGGTCAACTGTAGGAGCTGGCTTGCCCGCGATGGCATCACCTCGGTGTGTCTGGAAGACCGAGTTGCCTGCATCGCAGGCAAGCCAGCTCCCACAAAAAAGCAGAGCTGCTTCAGCTTCAGATTTGGCTTTCGCGGCGGCCTTTATCTTGGCTTCTACCACTGGGGTCGGCTTTCAGGCAGAGGAAAGGCCAAAGCGAACTCGGTCAAAAATGTGGGAGCGGGCTTGCTCGCGAATGCAGTCTTTCAGTTGATGCATTCGGTGACTGACACACCGCATTCGCGAGCAAGCCCGCTCCCACATTTGGACCGTGCCCGCTTCTGATTTTGCTGTTGCTGTTGCTGTTGCTGTTGCCGTTGCCGTTGTCGTTGCACTTGCTGTTGCTTCACCACACTCAAGCCGGCCGGTAGGCCGCTGTGCTATTGCTTTTGATCTGGCTTTTGATCTTAGGCGCCCCGTTAACCACGATGGCCGCAAGCAGGCACGGTGGAGCGGGTAAATCGGCAAGGATGCCGATTTAGCCGCGATGGGCCAGGGATGGCCCATCGCGGCGGCCCGCGGAAGCGTGCCGGAGTGCGGGCATGCCGAGCCTAGGCGAGGCACCGAGTGGTGGGGCAAGAGCCCTTTTGGTTACTTTTGGGGCTCTTTTCCAAAAGTGACCCGCTGTAAGAGCGGAACCCTAAGTCGCCGTTACCTAAATAACGGATATGTACACACCCCAACCCAACCCAACCCCAAAAAAAAAGCCCCATCACACCGGACGGGGCTTTCACATTCCAACTCAATCGCAGTGCTTAGAAAACCACACCCTGACTACGCAGGTAATCGTCATAAGTACCGCTGAAGTCGATCACCCCACTTGGGCTCAGCTCAATAATCCGGGTCGCCAGGGACGATACGAACTCACGGTCATGGCTGACGAAGATCAGCGTGCCCGGGTAGTTCTCCAGCGCCAGGTTCAGCGCCTCGATGGATTCCATGTCCAAGTGGTTGGTCGGTTCGTCCATGATCAGCACGTTCGGCTTTTGCAGGATCAGCTTGCCGAACAACATGCGGCCTTGCTCACCACCGGAAATCACCTTCACCGACTTCAGGATCTCGTCGTTGGAGAACAGCATGCGGCCCAGGGTGCCGCGAATCACTTGTTCGCCTTGAGTCCATTGGCCCATCCAGTCGAACAGGCTCATGTCGTCTTCGAAGTCGTGGGCGTGGTCCTGGGCGTAGTAGCCCAGCTCGGCCGCGTCGGTCCATTTCACCGTACCGGCGTCCGGGGTCAGTTCGTTGACCAGGGTGCGCAGCAGGGTGGTCTTGCCGATACCGTTCGGGCCGATGATCGCCACGCGCTCGCCGGCTTCAACCTGGAAGCTGAAGTCTTTGAACAGAGGCTTGCCGTCGAAACCCTTGGCCATTTTTTCGACCATGACCGCCTGACGGTGCAGCTTCTTGGTCTGTTCAAAGCGGATGAACGGGCTGACACGGCTGGAAGGCTTGACCTCGGCCAACTGGATCTTGTCGATCGCCTTGGCGCGGGAGGTGGCTTGCTTGGCTTTCGAGGCGTTGGCCGAGAAGCGGCTGACGAACGATTGCAGCTCGGAAATCTGGGCTTTCTTCTTGGCGTTGTCCGACAGCAATTGCTCGCGGGACTGGGTCGCCACGGTCATGTATTCGTCGTAGTTGCCCGGGAACAGACGCAGCTCGCCGTAGTCCAGGTCGGCCATGTGGGTGCAGACGCTGTTCAGGAAGTGACGGTCGTGAGAGATGATGATCATCAGGCTGTTACGCTGGGTCAGGATGTTTTCCAGCCAGCGAATGGTGTTGATGTCCAGGTGGTTGGTCGGTTCGTCGAGCAACAGTACTTCCGGATCGGAAAACAGTGCCTGGGCCAGCAACACACGCAGTTTCCAGCCTGGGGAGACTTCGCTCATCGGACCGAAATGCTGTTCCAGGGGATGCCCAGGCCCAGCAGCAGCTCGCCGGCGCGGGATTCGGCGGTGTAGCCGTCCATTTCGGCGAATTCTGTTTCCAGCTCGGCGACGGCCATGCCGTCCTCTTCGCTCATTTCCGGCAGCGAATAGATGCGGTCGCGCTCGGCCTTGACCTTCCACAGCTCTTCGTGACCCATGATCACGGTGTCGAGTACGGTGAATTCTTCGTAGGCGAACTGGTCCTGGCGCAGTTTACCCAGGCGCACGTTCGGCTCCAGCATGACCTGGCCGCCCGACGGGTCGAGGTCGCCACCGAGGATTTTCATGAAGGTCGACTTGCCGCAACCGTTGGCACCGATCAGGCCATAACGGTTGCCTGCGCCGAACTTGACCGAAACGTTCTCAAATAGCGGCTTGGCGCCGAACTGCATGGTGATGTTAGCTGTGGAGATCAATTACTTTACCTATCAATAGCTTGGAGTGCGCTAATTTGGCCGGGCCCATTTTGTGGCCCAGGCTAACGGGCATACGTCAGCAGCGACATCAAGGCTTGAGGCCCAGTCGCTGAGCAGAAAAATGGGGTGCATGTTGGAATTTGGCGCGCATTGTCGCATATGTCAGGCGGGAGTTGTATGGCGGTTCAAGGATGGATTCACCCGAGTCTCCGGCATCGCCACCCATAACAGCACCAATGCGACGGCGGCCACACCCGCCAGGGTCAGGAAAGCCGCGTTGTATCCGGCCCATTGCACGACAAAACCCGCCAGGCTGCTGCTCAGCGCCGCCCCCAGGCCGAATGCCGTGGACAGCGCGCCCAGGCTCACATTGAAGCGCCCGGTGCCCAGGGTGAGGTCTTTGACGATGACCGGAAACAGCGCGCCAAACACCCCGGCGCCGACGCCGTCGAGCATCTGCACCGCGACCAGCCAGTAGGGATCATTCGACAGCGTATACAGCACGCCCCGCAGCGGCAGGATCATGAAGCCGGCAAGCAACAGCGGCTTGCGTCCCCACACGTCGGCCTTCACGCCCACCAGCCAGGCCACCGGCACCATCACCAACTGAGCCGCGACAATGCAGGCCGAGGTCAGCGGCGTGGCCATTTGCAGGTTGATCTGCGACAGCTTCTGGCTGACCAGCGGCAACATCGCCGCATTGGCCAGGTGAAACAAAGCGCAGCAGATGGCGAATAGCAGTAAGGGTTTGTTCGCCAGAAGCACGGCCATCCCCGACGGCTGTTCGTGTTCCGCGCTGTGTGCAGGGTCGAAGCCCCGCGCGACCTCGTGGTCGATCGCCTCGGCTGACACGCAACTGACGGCGATCACGCTGGCCACCGCCATGACCGCCATCAGATAAAACACGGCCACCGGGCCAAACAGGTAGGCGAACCCGCCGGCGAGGAGGGCCGCTACCGCGTTACCGGCGTGGTTAAAGGTTTCATTGCGACCCGTGCGGCAGGTGAAGGCGCGCGGCCCGGTGATGCCCAGGGATATCGCCGAGATGGCCGGTGCGAACACCGAGGCCGCGGCTGCGCTGGCCGCCTGGGTCAGCGCCACCAGGCTGAAGGAACTGACGAAGGGCAGCAGCAGGCAACTGGCAGTCACCAACAGCGCTGCAATGACGATCACCGCCCGTTTGCTGCGGGTTCGGTCAATCAATGCGCCTGCCGGGGTCTGGGTCAGCAGTGCCGCGATGCCGGCGAGGGTCATCACCACGCCGATACTGGCGGGGTCCCAGTGATGCACGGCCAGCAGATAAATCGCCAGGTACGGCCCCAGCCCGTCACGGACATCCGCCAGGAAGAAGTTCAGGCTGTCCAGGGACAGGGTGTTGCGCAGGTCGGAGCGAGTGGCCACGGCAGGGTCTTCATGGACGGGGTCGGTAGCGATAGTGACCTCGGGCATGAACGGATAGTTTCCGGCCCCGGCGTCGTGCCTGCGCGGCTGCACAAGCACAAACATTTACAAAGTGGAGCCAATTGCATCGAAAAATAGCGCGGAAAGGCGTTTTTTCAGGGAAATTTATGGTTAACAGTTGAACATCCCATAAGCCTGGCTTATTTTCCGTCCGTTCGCCCTACAGTGAAGGCTCTTTACCGGTTCAGGGATGGCGAGGCTTTTGTTGTAGGGCGAACCTCTTTTTGTCGCAATGACTCGAACGTTTTGGAGACGCAATGGACATGGTGTCGGCCCAAGAGGCCATTTCCAGCAACAAGGACGCCTGGAACGAATCCGCCAGGCTGCATAAAAACACCGCCCACTGGAAAGCCTTGCTAGAGGACGTGGCCAAGCCCAGCTTCTCGCGGCTGGACCCGACCTTGACCGCATTGCTGCTCAAGGTCGGCGTGGAGGGCAAGGACGTGGTGCAACTGGGCTGCAACAACGGGCGGGAAAGCCTGTCGTTGTTCGGGCTGGGTGCACGCACGGTGGTGGGGATCGATCAGTCGGAAGCCTTTCTGCAACAAGCCCGCGAGTTGGCCGAGGCTTCGCCGTACGAGGCTGAATTCATCGAGGCCGACATTCACCATTTGCCCCGTGGCTTGACCGCGCGCTTCGATGTTGCCTTGATCACCATCGGCGTACTGAACTGGATGCCGGACATTACGCTGTTCATGGCCCATGTCGCCAGCATCCTGAAGCCGGGCGGCAGCCTGGTGATTTACGAAACTCACCCGTTCCTGGAAGTGTTCGACCCGACGGCGCCCAACCCGATGCTGCCGGTGAGTTCGTACTTTCAGCGCGAGCCTTTCGTGCAACAGGAGGCCATCGTCTACGAGGGCGATACCGAAGCTGTTGCGGCGGCCTCCTACTGGTTTGTGCACACATTGGGGTCGATCGTCAGCGGCGCCATCGCCGCCGGGTTGCAGATCAGCCATCTGCAAGAGTTCGCGCATTCCAATCGCGAGGAACTCTACGACCAGTATGAACACCAGCCCGCGCAACTGCCGTTGTGCTACACCCTGACCGCCATCAAACGCCCGGCCTGACTGGCTGCCGGGCAGGCAAAAAAAGCCCGCGAGGAGGGCGGGCCAAGGTGTTCACTGGAGTAGGTAGCCTTCACCCTATAGGTCGATAAGTGAAGGCCATGTGAAAACCATGTCGCAAGAACGGATGGCCGGCGTGGTCGGCCTCTGCGCGCCGCAGCGCCGGGGTAACGCCCCCGCAAGCACACTCAATGGACACCTTTTCACAATTCTTGATTAACCTTTGGTTACAAAGTGTGGCTAAAATAGCTGCCAATGGCCATGACCGGATTGTCACCCAGCCCGTCGTGCCGCCTGTTTGTGAATTGTGATTTCAGGTGCTGCATCTTCAATCCTCGGCCGTCGTGGGCACGCAGGAGCAGCCTGTTCTCTTCTGACTTGTGACGAATACCTTGAAACTCATCATTGTTGCTCTCTACGTTCTCTCCATTGCGTATGTTCACCTGCGTGGCCGGGTGCGACACAAGCTGGGCCGCCAGCTCAGCGATCACTCGACCTTCCTGGCTCCGGTGAACTGCTTTCTCTACCTCTTCTCCAAACTGCCCAGCCGACCGTACCTGTCCCCCAGCGACTTTCCTGACCTGAGCCCGCTCCAGGAGCATTGGGAAGAGATCCGCCAGGAGGGCCAGAACCTGCTGCGCGCAGGCGAGATCAAACGCTCCGAGCAATACAACGACGTGGGTTTCAACTCGTTCTTCAAGTCGGGCTGGAAGCGTTTCTATTTGAAATGGTACGGCGACAGCCATCCTTCGGCGATGAAGCTGTGCCCGCGCACCACGGAGCTGGTGCAAAGCATTGGTTCGATCAAGGCCGCGATGTTTGCCGAGCTGCCACCGGGCTCCAAACTGGTACGCCATCGTGACCCGTACGCCGGTTCCTACCGCTACCACCTGGGCCTCGACACCCCGAACGACCCGGGCTGCTACATCAACGTGGATGGTGAAAACTACTACTGGCGCGATGGTGAGCCGGTGATGTTTGACGAGACGTTTATCCACTACGCCGAAAACACCACGGATCAGAACCGGATCATTCTGTTCTGCGATATCGAGCGCCCGATGAAGTACCGCTGGGCGGCAGCCTTCAACCGCTGGTTCAGCCGTAACGTGATGGCGGCAGCCGGGTCGCCCAACGATGCCGGTGACAAGACCGGTGGCCTGAACCGCGCGTTTACCCGCCTGTACAAGATTCGCCTGCGGGGCAAGGAGCTGAAGAAGCGCAACCGCACCCGTTACTACCTGGAAAAGTGGGCGATCTTCGCCGGTTTGGCGTTGATCTTCATCCTGATCTGAATCGGGCCGCGGAGCGCATCAGCCTGGCGGGTGCGCTCCCAACTTGTCCCACATTTTCTTACTGATCTTCTGCCGGTTGGCATAACCCGCCCACGGGTCCTTCTTCAAACCCTGCAAGCGTTCATGCAGATTCGCCACCGTCCACTGCTGGGCGCCGTGCAACCCCTTCAACTCATCGCGACTCACCGGTACCGACACCGGCAGGCCCGGCCGTGCGCGCACCGAGTAGGCCGCGACCGTGCTGGCGCCCCGGGCGTTGCGCAGGTAGTCGATAAAGATCTTGCCGACGCGGTTTTTCGGGCCTGAGGTGGCGGTGAAACGCTCCGGCAGTTGCTCCGTCATGAACTGGGCGATCGCCTTGGCGAAGGCTTTTACCGTGTCCCAGTCATCCCGGCGTGCCAGCGGCACCACCAGGTGCAGGCCTTTGCCACCACTGGTCTTGACGAACGCATCCAGCCCCAACTCATCCAGCACCGACAAGGTCAGTTGCGCGGCCTCCACCATGCTTTTCCACGGCAGCGCCGGGTCCGGGTCAAGGTCGAGCACAAACAGGTCGGGGGTTTCGATCTTGTCAGCAGTGGCGCCCCAGGTATGTAACTCCACGGTGCCCATTTGCACCGCACCGACCAGTGCGGCGGGGCTGTCGATTTCCATCAGCCGTGCATGGCCCGGGTCCAGGGCCTGATCCAATTGCTTGATATTCGGAATTGCCAGGCGCTCGGAATGCTTCTGGAAAAACTGCTCGCCCGCGATACCTTCCGGCGCCCTCAGCAAGGACACGGGGCGGTGGCGTAAAAAGGGCAGGATCCACGTGCTGATGCCCTCGTAGAACTGCGCCAACTGAAGTTTTTGGGTGCCGCTTTGAACGTCGATGACTCGGTCGGGATGGGTAATCCTGACGCCTGCGACCGAGCTGGTTTCAGCGGTCTTTTTGCGGGGTTTTTCCTTCAGCGACTTGGCCGCCCGCGGCTGCTCGTGAACGATCTGCTCCGCCGGCTTGTCGCTGCGCAGCCCGACAAATGCTGCCTGGCGCACCACGCCTTCGCGGGTCCATTCGGCAAATTGCACTTCGCCCACCAACTGCGGTTCCACCCAATGCACGCCGCGCGCCTGGGCACTGGTCAGCGGTTTGGCCAGCGGTGAAGCCTCGCGCTCCAGCGCCTTCAGCTGTGCGCTGATCTTTTTCAGCGTGGCTTGATCAAAGCCCGTTCCCACGCGCCCGGCATACACCAGGCCGGTGTCGTCATTGACGGCCAGCAACAGCGCGCCAAACCCGCTGCGTGAGCCCTGCGGGCGAGTGAAGCCGATGATCACGAACTCTTGGCGCAGCCGGCACTTGAGCTTGATCCAGTCCGGGCTGCGCTTGGAGAGGTAAGGGCTGCCGGCCCGTTTTCCGATCACGCCCTCCAGGGCCAGGTCACAGGCGCTTTCGAAGATGTCCCGGTGGTGGGCGGCAAAGGATTCGGAGAAACGCAGCAGCTTGCTTCTGCTGCGGCTCAGCACGTCCTTCAACGCGGCACGCCGGGTTTCAACGCCAGCTTCCCGCTGGTCACGGCCTTCCAGAAACGGCGCATCAAACAGGTAATAGACGATGTCCAGGCTGCGGCCGATATCAAAGGCGTTCTGCAGCGCCTGGAAGTCCGGCAAACCCTCGGCGTTCAGGCTGACGACCTCGCCGTCGAGCCAGCTGTCCTTGAGTTTCAGGGCCTGCAGGGCCTTGGCCTGGCGCGGCAGGCGATCGGTCCAGTCATGGCCATTGCGGGTGAACAGCCGCACCTCCCCCTTGAATGCGCGCGAGGATCCGGTAGCCGTCGAACTTGATCTCGTACACCCAGTCGCCGTCCGGCGCACGGTCCACCAGTGTCGCCAACTGTGGCGCGAACTGGTCGGGCAGGGCGGTTGACGTTTTGCGGGTGGTTTTTTCTTTGGCGCTGCCGGCTTTTTCGCACGCCCCACGGTCGCATCGCTCAGCACGCTTTTCGGTTCGGCCCGGACCACGTCGTAGTCAGCCACCGGGCGCGCCTGCTGGTCGTTTTCCTTGATCAGCAGCCATTGTTCCTTGTCGCCGCTGCCCTTGAGGCGGGTACGCACCAGCGTCCAGTCGCCCGCGAGCTTTTCGCCGATCAGGGTGAATTTAAGCTTGCCTGCCGCGTAGGCTTGGCGCGGATCGTCGTGAGGCTGCCACACGCCGCGATCCCACACGATCACATCGCCGGCCCCGTATTGGCCGGCCGGAATGCTGCCCTCGAAACTGCCGTAGCCCAACGGGTGGTCTTCCACGTGCACCGCGAGGCGCTTCTGGCTCGGGTCAAGGCTCGGGCCCTTGGGCACCGCCCAGCTTTTGAGCACGCCATCGAGTTCCAGGCGGAAGTCATAATGCAGGTTGCGCGCGTCGTGCTTCTGAATCACAAACGACAGGGCCTGCGCCCGGTTCCGGCCGCGTGGCGCGCTGCCGGCAGGTTCGGCGGTTACATCAAAGTCGCGCTTGGCGTTGTATTCACTCAGGGGCTTGGCCATGGCGGTCTACCTCACGAAGCCTTGCGGGTTTTTTTCGCGGCCGGTTTCTTCGCCGGACTCTTGCCGGCCAGGCTGCGTTTGAGCAGTTCCGTCAAATCAATCACGTCGGCAGATTTGCGCTCATCCACGCCCTCGCTGGACTCCACGTCTTCGATCTTGCCGGCCTTGGCCTTCTTCGCCACCAACGCCATGATCTTGTCCTGAAGCTGTCGCGGTATTCGTCAGGCTGCCAGTCGGCACTCATGTCTTCCACCAAGCGCTTGGCCATGTCCAGCTCGCCCTTGGCCAGGGTTGGCTTGGTCACATCGCTGCCCAGTTCCAGCTCGTCCAGGCCGCGCACTTCGGCGGGCCAGCGCAGCATCACCAGTACCAGGGCCGACTCCAGTGGCATCAACGCTGCCAGGTGCTGCTTGGTGTGCAGCACCACGTTGGCCAGGGCGACCTTGCGGGTTTTCTTCAGGGTTTCGCGCAACAGCGCGTAGACCTTGCCGCCGCGCTTGTCGGGTGCCAGGAAGTAGGGCGTGTCGATGTTCTGCAGCGGGATTTGATCGCTGGCTACAAACGCGATGATTTCGATGGTCTGGGTCGACTTGGGGTGGGCCGAGCGGATTTCGTCTTCGCTGAGGATCACGTAGCGGCCTTTCTCGTAGGCCACGCCCTTGACGATGTTGTCCTTGGTGACCTCTTTGCCGGTGGCCTTGTTGACGCGCTTGTAACCCACCGGGTCCATGCTGCGCTTGTCCAGCCAGTCGAAGTCGACGCCCTGGGAGGACGTTGCCGAGACCAGCGACACCGGGATGTGCACCAAGCCGAAACTGATTGCGCCTTTCCAGATAGCCCGTGGCATGTCGGTATTCCTGAAAGTGTGGGGGTCTTCAGGTGACACGGTGGATTCGGCAAAAGTTTCCCCGGCCAGCCGGCTGGCAGCGGTGTTTCAGACAGATCGTGTTACACCTGATGAGAAACTATTTAGTTACCAAAGCCGAACCCAAGGCGTAGCGTGTTATCGAAAGCACGTACTCCTCGCGCCCAGAGAGGCTTTGTCATGAACACCCGTTTGTTTAACCTTGCCGTGTTGGCGTTGGGCCTGGCCTTGAGCTCGCTGGCACAGGCGCAAAACCTGCCCGGCAGGAGCAATAACCCCTACAACGGCCCTATCCATCAGGCCAACCCCAACAGCATGCAGGGCACCCAGCCCAACGCGCCGGCTGCGCGGGGCACCTTTATCCCGCCGGCCCAACGGCCGCCCACCCTGCAAAACGGCGGCATCGGCAACAGTGTCCAGCGCCGCGACGGCGCGCAGACCCCACCGGCCATCCAGCCCAAAGCCCCCACGCGCGACGCCAATGGCAATCGCGGCGATTGAGTGTGTAAAGACGACAAGGAAACCCACCGTATGTTTCTACGCAAAACCCTTCTAGCGACCTTCTGCGCCGCTGCCTTGCTGCCCCTGGCGCTGCCCGTTTCGGCGGCCGATACCCAACAGTTCCCCAGCGAGCAGGGGAGTATCACGGTCACCCCGGTTGCCAAGGGCCTGGATCACCCGTGGGCGGTGGCGTTCCTGCCGGACAAACAAGGCTTCCTGGTCACCGAACGCCCCGGCAACCTGCGCTTCGTCAGCCCGGACGGCAAACTGTCCGCGCCGTTGAGTGGCGTGCCGAAGGTGTTTGCCAAGGGGCAGGGCGGCCTGCTCGACGTGGTGCTGTCGCCCGACTTCAAGGAGGACCGCCTGGTCTACCTGTCTTACGCCGAAGGCGGCGGCAAGAACGGCACGGCCGGCACGGCAGTCGGGCGCGGGCGCTTGAGCGACGACCTCACTGGCCTGCAAGACTTCAAGGTAATCCTGCGCCAGGAGCCCAAGCTGTCCACGGGCAATCACTTCGGTTCGCGGCTGGTGTTTGACCGCGACGGCTACCTGTTCGTGACCTTGGGGGAGAACAACGATCGCCCCACCGCCCAGGACCTCGACAAGCTGCAAGGCAAGGTGGTGCGGATCTTCCCTGACGGCCGTGTGCCGGAAGACAACCCCTTTGTGGGGCAGGAAGGCGTGCGACCGGAAATCTGGTCCTATGGCCAGCGCAACCCCCAGGGCGCGGCACTGAACCCGTGGAGCGGCACGCTGTGGGAAAACGAACACGGTCCGCGTGGCGGGGATGAAATCAACATCATCGAGCGCGGGAAAAACTACGGCTGGCCACTGGCAACCCATGGCATCAACTATTCCCTGACGCCGATTCCCGAAGCCAAGGGCAAGACGGCCGAAGGCACCGTTCCGCCGCACCACGTATGGGAAAAGTCCCCGGGTGTGAGTGGCATGGCGTTCTACGATGCCGACCGGTTCAAGGCCTGGCAGCACAACGTGTTTATTGGCGCACTGGTCAGCCAGGAGCTGATTCGTTTGCAGTTCGATGGAGACAAGGTCATCCACGAAGAGCGCCTGCTGGGCGGCTTGAAAGCGCGCATCCGCGACGTGCGCCAGGGGCCGGACGGCTACCTGTATGTACTGACGGATGAAGACAAGGGTGTGTTGTATCGGGTGGGGTTGAATCAGGATTGAGTCATCAGCCGCAAGCTTGAAGCTTCAAGCTTGCGGCTTACCGTTTAGAGCCCCAGCTGCGACAACCCCGGGTGCTCATCCGGACGCCGGCCCAGCGGCCAGTGGAACTTGCGCTCGCTTTCCTTGATCGGCAGGTCGTTGATGCAGGCAAACCGGTTCGCCATCAAGCCATTCTCATCAAACTCCCAGTTCTCGTTGCCGTAGGAGCGGAACCAGTTGCCGGAGTCGTCGCGCCATTCATAGGCATAGCGCACCGCAATGCGGTTGCCGGTAAACGCCCACAGTTCCTTGATCAACCGGTAATCCAGTTCCTTGGCCCATTTACGGGTCAGGAAGCCCTTGGCTTCTTCGCGGTTGTGGGCGAACTCGGCGCGGTTGCGCCATTGGGTATCCAGGGTATACGCCAGGGACACCCGTTGCGGGTCACGGGAGTTCCAGCCGTCTTCGGCCAGGCGAACCTTTTCAATCGCCGATTCGCGGGTGAACGGCGGCAACGGCGGGCGTATTTCAGGGGTGGAGGACATGGGACGGCTCCTGGGCAGGTTCAAATGAACGTTGGGTCAAAGTGCCAATAAGGTTCGCGCCATGGATTGCGCATTATCGGCAGCGGTTGTGTCGCCCATCACCAGGGCAACGGTAATGGCGCCATCAATCAGGATCAGCAGGTGCGCGGCCTGGCGTTCCGGGTCGGGGGTGCCATGTGCTTGACACAGTTCGAGGGCGTACTCGAACAGTTTCTGTTTGTGGGCCTTGGCCAGCAGGCGCACCGGGTCTTGCGGGTCGCCGGTTTCGCCGCTGGTGTTGATGAAGGCGCAACCGCGAAAGTCGTCGGAACCGAACCAGGTCTTCAGCGCACTGAACACGCCCAGCAGGCGCTCTCCCGTGGTGGCGTGGCGTTCCACTTCGCTGCGCAGCCAGTGCATCCAGCGCTCGTCACGGCGCTGCAAGGCGGCGATCACCAGTTCGTCCTTATTGGCAAAATAGCGGTAGACGCTCTTTCTGGAGACGCCGGCGGTTTTCACCAGAAGATCCATGCCGGTGGCAGCGATGCCGTTTCGGTAGATCAACTTTTCGGTAACGTCGAGAATAATGTCGCGAGTAATATCGTTCATGTGAACTACAGTAGAACGATCGTTCTCCTTGGTCAATTAATTATTTTTAACCCTGGGCGGGAAGACCTGAGCCAGCCCATGGTGTAAGCTCTCGAGTCCTTCGGATTCGACCCATTGCGAGCCCTATGCCGTCGTTATTCAAACGCTCCCTGTTGCCCAAGCTGCGCGGTTTTCCCCTCACACCCGAGGCGATCGACGTGCTGTCCGGCGCGGCCGAATACCGCCGCTGCCTGCTGGAGAAAATTTCCCAGGCCACCCAGCGTATCTACATCGTGGCGCTGTACCTGCAGCAGGATGAAGCCGGGCAAGAGATCTACGACGCATTGCACGCTGCCAAGGCCCGGCGGCCCGGACTGGACATCGTGGTGGTGGTTGACTCGCTGCGTGCCCAGCGCGGCCTGATCGGGGCCGGCAAGCAACCGGGCAACAGTGCCTGGTACCAGGCCATGACCCAGTCCCACAGCACCGAAGTGCCGGTGTACGGCGTGCCGGTGCAAACCCGCGAACTGTTCGGCGTGCTGCACCTCAAGGGCTTTGTGATCGACGACAGCGTGCTGTACAGCGGCGCCAGCCTGAACAACGTGTACCTTCACAAGTTCGACAAATACCGTTATGACCGCTACCACCTGATCCACAACAAGGCCCTGGCCGACTCGATGCAGCACCTGGTGGAACACGGCCTGGTCGCCGCCAAGGCGGTGCATCGCCTGGACCTGCCCAACCCGCCGACCACCCGCAGCCTGCGCAACGACATCGGCGACCTGCGCAGCCGCCTCAAACACGCGGTGTACGACACCACGGCGGGGCAGTTGCCCAACGGCAACCTGTCGGTCAGCCCCTTGCTGGGCGTGTGCAAGAACAACCCCCTGAGCCGGGTGATCTGCGAGCTGATCGCGAGCGCCCAGCACCAGCTGACCATCTGCACGCCGTACTTCAACCTGCCGCTGCCGGTGACGCGGGAAATCAACCGCGCCCTGGCGCGCGGGGTGAAGATCGACATCATTGTCGGCGACAAGACCGCCAACGACTTCTACATCCCGCCGAGCGAGCCGTTCAAGGTTATCGCCGCGTTGCCGTATCTCTATGAAATCAGCCTGCGACGCTTTGCCAAGCGCCACCAGCGCATGATCGACAGCGGCCAGTTGAACCTGCACCTGTGGCGCGACGGCGACAACACCTACCACCTCAAGGGCATGTGGGTCGACCAGCGCTATACGTTGCTGACCGGCAACAACATCAACCCGCGCGCGTTTCGCCTCGACCTGGAAAACGCCTTGCTGATTGACGATCCCAAGGGTGAATGGGTGGTGCCTCGGCGTACTGAACTGGCGCAGATTTTCCAGCACACCTCGCGTATCGAACGCTACCAGCAACTGGAAACCCTGGTGGAGTACCCGGCGGCCGTCGGCAAGTTTCTGCGTCGGGTCAGCCGGGTGCGAATCGAGCGGTTGCTCTACCGCATTCTGTAAGCCTCAGGCCGGTTGCCGTGCAGCCGGCCAGCACGCGATCAACAGCAGCAGCGCGGCCGCCACCAGATAGGGCAGGCGCGGCTCGACCGCGTAGATCAAGGTCCCGGCCAGCGGCCCGACCACCACGCCCAGGCCTTGGGCTGCACCCACCGAGCCGGCCGTGGCGCCCTGTTCCGAGGCATCCACGGCATTCGCCGCCAATGCCGCAAAGGACGGGAAGATCCAACCCATGCCGGCGGCAGACACAAAGAAGCACAACCACAGGATCCAGGCCGTGTCGGCGAACAGGCTGCCGGCAAAGCCCAGGGCCGACACCACGGCGCCCACGCGAATCATCCGCAGCGGCGGCCACTCCAGTTTGCGCACCAGCAGTTGCGAGCAGATCAGCGCCAGCCCGACCATGGTCAGGGCAATGCCGGCGGTCTGTGCGGCATCGGCCGGGTTCATCTTCAGGCGGTCCAGCGCGAAAAAGCCCACGGTTATCTGTGCAATCGACACACACAGCATCGCGACAAACGCCACCACCAGCGGGCGACGCAGCCGTGGGTCCGACAGGTTGACCGGCTTGGGCGGCTGCTTGAGGTGTAACTCCTGGCGTGGCAGTTTGGCCAGCAGCACCAGAAAGCCCAGCATGGGCAGCACCGCCATCACGTAAAACGGCAGGCTCAGGCTGTGACGCGCCAACAGCGCGGCAATCGCCGGGCCCAGCACCAGGCCGCAGGCGTTGGCCGCGCCCAGAGAGGCCATGGCCTTGGCCCGGTGCTCGGGCTCGATGTTGTCGGCCACCAGCGCATACCCGCCCACCGGAATCGCGGCGTAGAACACGCCGATCAGGCCGCGCCCCAGAATCAGCCCGATAAACGCCAGCATGGCCGACGGCAGCAGCTGCAGTGACGCATCGATAAATACGCAGAGCGCCCAGTACGCCAGGGTAAAACCGCCGGTGCCGAGCAACAGCACGCGGCGTCGGCCGAGGCGGTCACTGGCCTGGCCCCACGGGCGGGCCAGGAGCATCCAGATCACCCCGGACACGGTGACCGCCGCGCCCGCCTGCCAGGTGGCCAGGCCGAGAATCCGTGCGATCGGACCAATCAGCGAAACAAACGCCATCATCGCCATGGTGCAGGCCATGTTGGCCAACAGCAGCGGGCGCAGGTTGAACGGGCGGTCAGTGTGCAACGTCGCAAGTGCAGCGTCTTGGGAGCTGTTCATGGGTTATCCAAGGGCAGGGGAAAAGGGCAGTCGTGCGTCGACCATCACCAGCGGGCGGCCATGCACCTGTTCAAGGCGGCCACTCACACCATAGACGTCTTTGAGCAACGCCTGGTTGATCACCGCTTGCGGTGGCCCGGCAGCGGCCAGTTGGCCATTGTGCAACACCACCACCTGGTCACTGAAGCCCAGGGCGAGGTTGATGTCGTGCACCACCACCAGGGTGATCAGGTTGAGTTCGCGCGTCGCCTGGGTGATGGCTTCCACCACTTGGCACTGGTGATACAGGTCGAGGGCGCTGGTGGGTTCGTCCAACAGCAGCACTTTAGGCTGACGCACCAGGGCCTGGGCCAGCCCCACGAGTTGGCGCTGGCCACCGGAAAGCGCATCGATCGGGCGGTCGGCAAGGGCGGTCAGGTCGAGGTCGGCGAGGATTTTTTCAACGCCCTTGAGCACCGCCGGGCTCGGTCGCCCTGGCGCAAAACCGGCGCCACGGTGCCCGGCCATGGCCGCACTCAACACCGCTTCGAAGGCGCACAAGCGCGTGCGTTCCGGCAGGCTCTGGGGCAGGTACACCACCTGTTGCGCGCGCTCGACTTGCGGCAGGCGGTTGAGGTCGGTGCCGTCCAGCCAGATCTGGCCACGGGCCTTGTGCAGCCCGGCGATACCCCGCAACAAGGTCGACTTGCCGGCGGCGTTGGGGCCGATCAGCGCGGTGATGCTGCCAGGCAGCAGGGCCGGCAGGTGGATGTCGTGGAGCACACTGCGGCTGCCGTAGTGCATGCTCAACTCACGTGTGCTTAGTCCGGTCACAGAACACCTCGGCGGTTACGCATCACAATCGCCATGAAAAACGGAATCCCCACCAGCGCGGTGACAATCCCCACGGGGATCAGCACGCCGGGCATCAGCGCCTTGCTGGCGATCGACGCCATCGACAGGATCAAGCCGCCACTGAGCACGCTGGCAGGCAAAAACAAGCGATGATCTTCCCCCACCAGCAGCCGCGCGATATGCGGGGCAATCAGCCCGATAAAACCGATGGTGCCGACAAACGACACCGCCAGTGCCGACAGCAGGCTGATGCGCAGCAGCGACAGCACCCGCAGGCGGCCCACATCAATCCCGAAGCTGCGGGCGCGCTCTTCTCCCAGGGTCAGGGCGGTCAACGCCCAGCTCTGACGCAGGGAAAACGGCAGGCACAGCAGCAACGCGGCGGCGAGAATCGCGAGCTTTTCCCAGGATGCCCGGGCCAGGCTGCCCAGGGTCCAGAACACCAGTTGCTGAAGGCTGTCCTGGCTCGCCACAAACTGCAGCAGCGCCACCAGCGCGTTGAACGCAAACACCAGGGCAATCCCGAACAGCACCAGGCTTTCTACGCCAAACCCACGCCAGCGTGCCAACAGGTACAACAGCGCCACCGAGGCCAGGGCGAACAGAAAAGCGTTGGCCGAAATCAGGTACTGCGCCGGCACGCCAGGAATGCCCAGCCCCAGCACAATGGCCAGGGCCGCCCCAAAGGCTGCCGCCGCCGAAACACCGAGGGTGAACGGGCTGGCCAGCGGGTTATCCAGCACCGTCTGCATTTCCGCCCCCGCCAGCGCCAGGGCCGCGCCCACCAGCACCGCCATCAGCGCGTAGGGCAGGCGTACGTTCCATACGATCACCGCTTCCACCCGAGGCATGGAGGCCGGGTCCCACAGCACCTGCAGCAGGCGCGTCAGGCTCATGCCGGAAGGGCCGGTGGTGATGTCCACCGCCAGGGAAACCACCAGCGCCAACGCCAGTGCCGACAGCAGCAACACCCGCCGTCCATGGCGATGGCGATAGCGCTCACCTGCGTTATTGGCACTTTCACAGGCCTGCACCTGCGTCACGGCACGAGGCTCGTGGTGAACACGCCGCTGGCCGGGATCGGCATAAAGCGCCGGTACAGTTCGGCCCGGGTCTTTTCCGGATCAAGGTCGGCGAACAGGTCCGGGTGCAGCCACTTGGCCAGGGCCTGCACCGCGATCAGGTGCTCCGGCGAGTCGTAGAAGATATGCCACAGGCCATGCACATTGCCTTCGCGCACCGCCCGCAGTTCATTCAGCGGCGCGCGATGGGCCACTTGCCTGAGGCTGTCGTTGGCCTGCTGCGGCGTGGCCGAATAACCGAGGGTCACGCCGCCCTGGCCGTGGCCGAACACGCCGGTGGCGACGTACACATCCGGGTCACTGGACAGGATGTACTCGGCGTTCAGCGTGCCGATCGGGCCGGGAATGCGCCCGTCGGCAATGTTCTGGCCGCCGGCGAGCTTGATCATTTCCCCGAAGTTGCCGGTGCCCGGTGAACCGCAGCAATCCTGCAGGCCGGCCAGCATGTCGATAAAGATCTTCGGCCGTTTTACCGTCCCGGCCTTGGCCAGGGTGTCGGTGACCTTCGCCAGCGCGGCCTGGTAAAACGCGATGTAGTCCTCGGCCTGCTGATTACGGTCCAGGGCCTGGCCCAGCAGGCGCATGCTCGGCACGGTGTTGCTCAACGGATGGTCGCTGAAGTCGACGAAGATCACCGCCACGCCGGCCGCTTCCAACTGCTTGACCGCTTCACTGTCGGGGCTCGGGCCATGGCCGCCGCTCAAGGCCATGATCGCCAGGTCCGGGTGCACCGCCAGGGCTTTTTCCACGCTGAAGGTCTCGGCAGAAGTACCGCCTACCAGGGGTACCTTGTCGGCTTCGGGAAAGTGCTTCTGGAAGGCGGCGTAACCCTGCACATCCAGCCCGCGAAAATCCCCTTGCCAGCCGGCGATGCGGGTAAACGGGTTCTTGCCTTCCAGCAATGACAACGAGTAGATCATCCGGCCTTCGCCCAGCAGGATATGCGAGACCTTGTCCGGCACGTCGACCTTGCGACCTGCCAGGTCTGTGACGGTGTGGGCGCAGGCCAGGCCGCTCATCAACAGGCCGAGGCCCAGCAGCAGGCTGCGTTGCAACAACGGGAGGTGTTTCATCAAAGGTTTCCTTGAACGGTGGGGTGCAGGCGGCGGACGCGTTTGCGCCACCACAACAACAGCCCGGTGAGATAGAGCAGCGGCAATGCCAGGCCGCAGAGAAACGCCAGGGCCGCACCGGGCAACCCCAGCAGCAGGTGCCCGTGGGCCGCAGAGAACAACGGCTTGAGCGCGAGGGGGTTGGCGACAAACCAGTCGGGCCGGGCCAGCCAGGCGCCGCTGCCGGCAATCACCGCCAATGGCAGGCACAGCCAGGCTGCCGCGACGTTGTGCCATTCCCGCAGCCGGCGTTGGCCCTGGCTGCCGGGGCGCAGGCTGGCGGCTTTCCACCAACTGCGCCGCCCCGGCCACCACAGGTACAGGCCGCTGCCCACCGAACCCAGGAGCACCAGGCCACAGGCAAACAGAGCGATGGCGCCAAGCGGCGGCGGCAACAGGAGTGCCCGGTGCAACGCCACCAGTTTTGCCAGCCACAGGTCATCGAAGACAAAGAACGCGCGAGGCTCGGCGCTGTAGGGATCGATCATGGCGATGCCGATGCCGGGCCGATCCTTGAGCGCACCGAACACAATCGCGTTGTCCGATTCGAGGAAGCCCTGGCGCGGCTTTGCGGCGCCAAAGACTTTCTGGAACTGCGGGTACGCGCTCATCGCCGCGCTGATCCACTGCCCGTCGTCCAGCCCCGGGCCGTGCTCACCCGGGGCCAGGTCCAGGGCCTGGCTGCCGACTTCCCAGCGCAGGATCGGCCCCTTGAGTTCCAGCAGCGCGCCACTCAAGCCGATCAGCGCCAGCAACAGGCCGACGCTCAGCGCCAGCCAGCGATGCACACGAAGCCACCACCAACGCATGGCGGTTACCAGCGATAACGCAGGCTGGCGATGACACTGCGGTCATACCCGGCACTGCAACTGGAGAGGGAGCAGCCTTCGTAATAGTGCTTGTCGGTCAGGTTGGTGGCGTTCACTGCCAGGCGCAGGCCCTTGGCCGCCGGGATCAACGTGTCGAAATCGTAGTGCACCGCCGCGTCGAGCAAGGTGTAGGAGGGCACGCTCAAGGTGTTGGCGGCGTCGGCTTCGGTGGAGCCGATATAGCGCACGCCGACGCCAAATCCGAGCCCGGTCAGCGGGCCGAACGGCAGGGTGTAGTCAGCCCATAACGACGCCATTTTTTCCGGGGTGTCGGTGGGGCGGTTGCCTTTTTCCAGCGGGTTGTTGCTCTTGCTGACTTCGGCGTCGTTGTAGGTCAGGGTCGCCAGCAGGTCGAGGCCCTTGGCGAGGCTGGCCTTGCCCTCCAGTTCCACCCCGCGCACGTTGACTTCACCGGTCTGCACGCTATTGAGCGGGTTGGTGGGGTCGGTGGTCTTGACGTTCTGCTGGGTCAGGTCGAACAGCGACAGGGTGATGTAGCTGTCGATACCGGGCGGCTGGTACTTGATGCCGACTTCCGACTGTTTGGCGGTGCTCGGTTTGAACGTGGTGCCGTAGAAGTCGGTGCCCAGCACGGGGTCGAACGAGGTGGCGTAGCTGATGTACGGCGACAGGCCGTTATCGGCCAGGTAAACCAGGCCCGCACGGTAGGTGAACTTGTTGTCGTCCTGCTTCTGCCCGGTGTCGGTCAGGCGGTTGTCGGTGCGTGCGCTGGAGTGATCCTGGCGACCGCCGACGGTCAGTACCCAGCGGTCGTTGAACGTCATCTGTTGCTGGGCGTAGAGCCCGGTCTGGTCGGCGCGTTGCAAGGTGCTGGCGAATGGCGTGTTCGGTGCGAACACGCCGCCATGCACCGGGTTGTAGACGTCGATCGAAGACGCCCGGCCGGCGTTGAGGTAATAGTCCTCACGGGTACGCCGGTAATCGACCCCCAGCAGCGACAGCATCTGCACCTCGCCGAGGTTCCAGCGGGCCTGGGCATTGTTGTCCAGGGAGTACACGTCGCCGACGATGCGGAAACGGTAGGCGGCGCGGTTCAAGGTGCGCAGGTCCGGTGCCAGGGACATGCCGCTGGCGGTATTGGTCAGCAGGTTGACGTGGCCATAACGTGCGCTGGAGTTCAGGCTCCACACATCGTTGATGCGATGTTCCAGCAAATAACCCAGGGAGTATTGGGTGCGGCCATTGTCCAGGCCAGGCTCGTCGAGGAAGACGTTGTGTTTGACCTTGCCATTCGGGTTGGGTTTGAGGGTGCCCACGGTGGGTAAAAACACCCGTGGCGCGCCGAATTCATCCTCGGTGTAGTCGGCCAGCACGGTCAGGCTGGTGTCGTCATTCGGTCGCCAGGTAAAGGACGGTGCGATGAAGGTCTTGTCGTCCTTGATGTGATCGAACTGGGTGCCACTGCTGCGTTCCAGGCCCACCAGGCGATAGAGGAACTGGCCCTGGTCATCCAGCGGCCCGCTGAAATCGAACTGGCCCTGGGCACGGTCGAAGCTGCCGCCCTGGATCTGCACTTCATGGAACGGCTGGTCCAGGGGCCGCTTGCTGATCTGGTTGACCACGCCGCCCGGCGCGTTCTGGCCGAACAACACCGAGGCCGGGCCCTTGAGCACGTCGATGCGTTCCAGGCCATACGCTTCGGCTTTCGGCCACGCCTGGGTGGTGGTGCCGCGCAAACCGTCACGCAGCATGCCGGTGCTGGTCACGTCAAAGCCGCGAATCGAGAGGTTGTCGAAGCGCTGGCTGGCGGCGGTGGTGTTGGCTTGCACGCCGGCGGTGTAGCGCAACGCTTCGCTGACCGATTGCACCTGCTGCGCGTCCATCTGGTCACGGGTGACCACTGAAATCGACTGAGGGATTTCATTCAGGGCCGTGTCGGTCTTGGTCCCGCTGAGGCTGCGCTTGGCCACGTAACCGGTCTGTTGCCCGGTAGGGCTGTCGGCCTGGGTGCCGGTGACCACGCTGCTGTCGAGCACCACGGCGTGATCGGTGTCGGCCTCGGCGGCCAGCACGTGGCTCATCTGGGTCAGCGACAGGCCCAGGGCCACGCCATGGATCAGGGTTGCCAAGGGCTTGCGATTGGACTTCAAGAGCGGGACTGCGATATCGACTGGCAAACCTGGGGTGTCTCGGTACAGAACGCGGGTGCCCATGCTTCACTCCATGATGAGGTGTTTAATGCGAATGCAAACTTATCTCATCTAGGCGGTATGACGCAGGGCTATTGCTTTGGGTCGAGCGACCATTTCTTTCGTTTGCGAGGCGGGGCAGGAACTTTTACAAAATCCTCAGCGCAACGCCTTGGGCGAAACCCCGAAGCGCTTGCGAAACGCCGTGGAGAAATGCGCCGGGCTGTAACCTACGCGGTAGGCTGCGCTGGAGACATTGGTCTCGCCACTGGCCAGCAGCCGATAGGCTTCGGCCAGGCGCTGTTCCTGCAAGTACACGTAGACACTGGTGCCGAATACCTGACGAAAGCCCGCAGTCAATTTGCGCGGGTTAAGGCCGACTGCGCGAGACAACTCGGCCAGTGACGGCGAAGCCTGCAGCGAACCGAGCAACAGGTCGCGCGCCGCATGAATGCGTTCGATATCGGCCGAATTGCAATGGGATTCCTGCACCGGGCGCGACTCGGTTTGGGCGAGGATGCCTTCCACCCCGAGTGCCGTCAGTTCCAGCGCCTTGCCACCCAGATAGAAGGAGCGGGCAGGGCCCTGCAACGGGCAGGTGAAAATCTGTTGGGCGAGGGCCAGCAATGGTTTGCTGGCGGGCTGGCAAAACATCATCGGCCCACCCCCGCGTTTATCCAGCAGGCGTTCCGGCTCGAGGCCGACGCTGCGAATCGACGGGAAATCCAGCTGCACGGTGGTGTAGCGCACCGGCACGCCACTGGCGAACAGGTGGTCGCCACAATGTTCACCCTGGTTGGCCACGGCGCACAGGGTAGGCCCGCGAATCTCGACTTCCTGCTGGCCTTCGACCCGGCAATTGAGCTGGCCGCTGAGCACCAGGATGATCTTCAAACCCTGCCACAGGGGTTCCTGCATCCACATCTGGCTGTCCATCAACACCGTCCCGGCGGACAGAGTGATTTCCGGCACGACGGTAGCGGCACCGGTGTTCAAGGTGTTGGGAAAATTGAGGGTGAAATCCCTTTGGGTCGGTAGCGGCGCAGCGTGAGGGCTGAGCATGGCGGACTCCCTGTGAACCGGAAAAGAGGGCCATACGCTAGCAGGAAATTTCTTACCTGTAATTAAGAATGATTATCCTTTAGCGAAAAGCACCGATCCCGTCTCATCGCTGCAAGCCGCTGAAAACGGCGCTGTTGCGCAATCAAAAGAAAAAGCCGCGCAAACGAATGTCCTGCCGGTTGCCGTGCTGCGGCTTTTGCCTATTAATAATCACTCTCATTTCCGCAGCCCTTGGCGACTCATGGATGAACCGCTCAATGCCCCATTCTCCCTAGCCTTTTTCACCCTTGCCCCGCAGGCCTTTTGTTCACGGCAACGGCCCCTTATTGCCGAAAAAAACTCTGGAGACCCCATGACTTTCAACGATGACTGCCCCGATTGGCCCCAGGCATTTGCGAAGCGTTACCGCGACGCCGGCTACTGGCGCGACGAGACCTTTGGCGATCTGCTGCGCAACGCTGCCCAGGCCTTTGGCGACCGTGAAGCGATCACCGACGGAGCGCTGCGGGTGAGCTATCGCCAACTCGATCAACGCGTCGATCAACTGGCCAACGGGTTGTCCCGGCTGGGGTTGGTGGCGGGGGACAACGTGGTGGTGCAACTGCCGAACTGCGTGGGATTTGTCGAAGTGTGCTTCGCTCTGTATCGCCTTGGCGTACGGCCAATCTTCGCCTTGCCGGCCCACCGTCATCTGGAAATCGGCCGCTTCTGCGAGTTTGCCCAGGCCAGGGCGTACCTGTGCGCCGATGTCACGGCGGGCTTTGATTATCGCGCCATGGCGCGGGGTTTGAAGGCTGCCCATGCGGATCTTGCGTGGGTGATTGTGGCGGGCGAAGCCGAAGAGTTCACCGCACTCGAAGACCTCTATCTGGACACCCCACACCTATCCTTTTGCGCACCGGCGGCCGACGCAGTGGCCTGTTTCCAATTGTCCGGCGGCTCTACGGGCGTGCCGAAACTGATCCCTCGGCGCCACCACGAATACCTCTACAACGTACGGGCCAGCGCCGAGCGTTGCGGCCTGACCGAGGCCACGGTGTACCTCGCCGCATTGCCGATGGCCCACAACTTTCCCATGTGCTGCCCGGGGTTTATGGGCACCTTGCTGATGGGCGGCCGCGTGGTCTTGAGCCCCTCACCCAGCGCCGAAACCTGCTTTGCGCTGATCGAACAGGAACGCGTGACCCACACCGCATTGGTGCCGCCACTGGTACTGGTCTGGCTGGACGCTGCCCAGGCCCGGGGGCAGGGCTTGCCGGGCCTGCAACTGTTGCAGGTGGGCGGTGCCAAGCTGAGCTTCGAGGCAGCCCGGCGTGTGGAGCCCACTCTCGGCTGCCGCCTGCAGCAAGTGTTCGGCATGGCCGAAGGGCTGATTTGCTACACCGACCCCAACGACCCGCCGCAACGGGCCTTGCACACCCAGGGCAAACCGCTGTCCCCGGCCGATGAAATCCGGGTGGTGGACGACAACGAACAGGACGTGCCCCAGGGCCAGGTTGGCCAGTTGCTCACCCGTGGCCCGTACACGATTCGCGGTTACTACCGCCACCCGACGCACAACGCCCAGGCCTTCACCACCGACGGTTTCTACCGCACCGGTGACCGGGTGATGCTCACCGCCGACGGCTACCTGATGGTCGAAGGTCGTGACAAGGACGTGATCAACCGGGGCGGCGAAAAGATTGCCGCCGAAGAGGTGGAAAACCTCCTGCTCAGCCATCCCGCCGTGGCCGATGTGGCATTGGTGGCGATGCCCGACGCCTACCTCGGCGAGCGCACCTGCGCCTTCGTGATTCCCCGTGGCACCGCACCGCGCCCGCCGGAGCTGCTGCGCCATTTGCGTGAGCAAGGGCTTGCCGCCTTCAAGCTGCCGGACCGCTTCGAGTTTATCCCGGGGTTCCCGCAGACCGGCGTGGGCAAGGTCAGTCGCAAGCACCTGCGGGAGGCCATCCAACAGCTGTATTTCGGGGCGAAAACCCCTGAGGGAAGTGCCGCCCGTGGCTGATAACAATCCGCTGCACACGCTGCTTGCCCCCGTACGTGGCCGGCTGATCGGCGCCATGCTGCTGCAGGCCCTGGCGACCTTGATCGGCTTGCTGCCGTTGATCGCGGTGGCGGAGCTGGCGCCGTCGTTGCTGGAGGGCAAGCTCGACCTGCAGGACGGGTTCTGGTGGTTGCTGGCCGGCGCGGGCGCCTTGCTGTTGCGCATGCTCGGGTTGGCGGCGGCCTTGCAGATGACCCACTTGGCCGACAGCGACCTGCAACGCCAGATTCGCCAGCGCCTGGCGGCGCATTTGTCGCGGGTGCCACTGGCCTGGTTCAGTGCCCGTGGCGGGCAAAAAGTCGACCGCGTATTGCTCGATGATGTAGGCGCCCTGCATCAACTGGTGGCGCACCTGCCGAACAACCTCGCCGCCGCACTGGTGGCGCCACTGGCCTGCCTGCTGTACCTGCTGACGGTGAGTGTGCCGATGACCGTTGTGGTGCTGCTGCCACCGGTGGTTGCGCTATGGCGCCTGCGGGCGTTGCGCTCCCGGGCTTATCGGGATGACCAGAAAGCACTCGGCGCGGCGCTGGGCAACCTGTCCCAGGCCACCCAGCAGTTCGTGCAGAGCATCGCCATGGTCAAGTCGTTCGGCCGGGCTGATCGGGTGCAGTCGAAGTTTTTCGCGGCGGTCGAACGTTTTGCCGGTTTCTTTTCCTGCTGGGCCCAGCGCTGGGCCGGGCTTGGGGCGAGTGTCGAGGTGCTGCTTTCGCCGTTGCTGGTGTTGGCCCTGGTGCTGCTGGGCGGTGCGCTGTTGGTAGGGAGCGGCTGGCTGCTGCCGGTGCAATTGCTGCCATTCCTGTTGCTGGGCCCAGCGCTGGCGGCGCCGGTCGCGGCCCTCGGGCATGGTGCGGACGCGCTGGTGCAAGGCCGCATGGCCGCCAGCCGGATCGCTGCGGTGCTGAACAGTGCGACGTTGCCGCAACCCCGCGAGTCTCGCGAACCTCAAGGGCGGCAGGTCAGCTTTGAGCGGGTGGACTTTGGTTATCCCGATGGCACCCAGGTGCTGCAGGGCATTGACCTGGATTTGCCACCCGGCACGCTGACCGCCCTGGTGGGTGATTCGGGTGCCGGCAAATCCACCCTTGCCACCTTGCTGGCACGCTTTGCCGACGTGAGCGCCGGGTCGATTCGCATCGGCGGCGTCGACCTGCGGGACATGCACAGTGCGGCGCTGTACCGCCAGGTCGCCTTTGTGTTCCAGGACGTGCGCCTGCTGCGCACCAGCGTCCTCGACAACCTGCGCCTGGCACGCCCCGAAGCCACGCTGCCCGAGGTGGAAACCGCCGCCCGGGCCGCGCAGATTCACCAGCGCATCCTCGCGTTGCCCAAGGGGTATCACACGGTGCTCGGTGCCGGCGTGCAACTGTCCGGCGGGGAAGTGCAGCGCCTGGTCATTGCCCGGGCCATGCTCAGTGAAGCGCCGATCCTGATCCTCGATGAAGCCACCGCCGCCAGTGACCCGGAATCCGAAGCCGCGATCCAGCAGGCCCTGTCACGCCTCGCCCGTGGGCGCACGGTGCTGGTGATCGCCCACCGCTTGAGCAGCATCCAGGACGCCGACCAGATCGTGGTGCTGCAAGGCGGGCGGATTGTCGAGCGCGGCACCCATCATGGCTTGCTGGACCAGCAGGGCGCCTACGCCGGGCTATGGGCGGCCGAACAGTTCTCGGCGACAGCGCTGAAGAGGGCACGGGCATGATTCGCGCCCTGTTACGCAGCCTGCAACCCCGTGAAGCCGGCCTGGTGCAGCGCGCGCTGATGGCAATGGCGTTGAGTGCGCTGGCCCAGGGCGCGGCACTGGCCCTGTTGCCGATGGCCTTTGCCCAATGGTTCGGCACCGCCACGCCCTGGGCCTGGGCCTGGGCCCTTGGCTTCACCGGCATGGCAGTGCTGTGCCTGTGGTTGCGCCGGTATGCCCAACTGGCGGGCTATAGCGCCGGTGCCGAGGCGGCCCAGGCGTTGAACCGGCGTATCGGTGAAAAGCTGGTGCAACTGCCGCTGGAATGGTTTGTGGAACGGCGCAGCGCGGAGCTGAATCGGCTGGTGACCCACACCGTGCTGCAAATCATGAGCACCCCGGCACACCTGCTGCAACCCATGGCCAATGCGCTGTTAACGCCCCTGGCGCTGCTGCTGGCGCTGTTTTTCTACGACCGCTCCATGGCGCTGGCCGCACTGGCTGCGTTGCCCTTGTTGGTGCTGGTGTACCACTGGGGCGTGCGGTGGGGCGGGCAGGCCGAAGCGCTGAGCGAAGCCGCAGCCAATGAAGCGGCAGCGCGGGTGATGGAGTTTCTGCGCCAGCAACCGTTGCTGCGTTCCAGCGGGCGCACCGGGCAAGGGTTCGACTTGCTCACCGAGGCCCTGGCCCAGCAGCAACAGGCCCAGCGTCACGCCCACTGGCGAACCTTTCCTGCTGCGTTGGGCCTGGCCGTGGTGTTGCAGGCCGGCTACAGCGCCATTCTGTTAGGCGGCCTGTATGCCGTGTTGGGTGGCACCCTCGACCCGGCGAAGTTCCTCGCGCTGGCGATTCTCGCCACCTGCCTGGTGGAGCCGATGGGCGCGCTGGTCAATCTCGGTACCACCTTGCGCCAGACCCGCCACGCGTTGAATCGCCTGCGCCATCTGCTGCAAATGCCGGGTTTGCCTGAGCCGCTTGAGCCTCAATCTGCCAAAGGTTTCGACGTGCAGGTGCAAGACGTCGGCCTGGTACGCCACGGGCAGCCGGTGTTGCAGGGCATCACGTTCACGCTGCAAGAGCGTTCGCTGAACCTGGTGGTGGGCGCGTCCGGCTCCGGCAAGTCCAGCCTGTTGCGCGTGTTGGCGCGCTTCAGCGATGTCAGCAGCGGGGCGATCTGCCTGGGTGGTGTCGACCTGCGGCAACAGTCGGCACTGGCCCGGGATACCCAGGTCGCCCTGATGTTCCAGGACAGCCCGCCATTGCCGGCCAGCCTGCTGGACAACCTGCTGCTGGGGCGCCCCGACGCCCGCGAAGAGCAATGGCAGCACGCCGCCCGCGCCACGGGGCTGGACCGCCTCGCCGAACGCCTGCCCCAGGGCTGGCAGACCCTGCTGGGAGATCAGGGCGTGAGCCTGTCCGGGGGCGAACGCCAATGCCTGGCGTTGTCGCGGGTGCTGCTCAAGGACGCGTCGCTGATCCTGCTGGATGAGCCGACGGTGGCCCTCGACGCCATCAGCGAGGCCCGGGTCAATCGCACCCTGTTGCAACTGGCCCGCCAGCACACCGTGGTGCTGGTCACCCACAAGCCGACGCTGGCGCCCCATGCCGACCAGATTCTGCTGCTCGACCACGGCCAATTGGCCCAGGTCGGCCGCCATGACGCGTTGATGGCCGTGCCCGGCCGTTACCGCGAGTTGTTCCACGAGCGCGAAGCGATCAATCGCTGGCGCTTGCGTCCAGACCCTACCGTTCCCCAAAGGACCGTCCCCCATGACCGATAACCCAGCACTGGCATGCGTTCATCCTTCACCCGGCGGCCTCGCACACAGCCCCGAGGCGCTGTGCGCCGGTGTCGCGCAGTTGCTCAACTATGCCCCCAGGACCTGGAGCCCGACGCCTCGCTGATCGAGCAAGGCCTGGATTCGGTGAGCATGATGCGCCTGCCGGCGTTGCTCGCCCGCGAAGGTGTGCAGGTGAGCTTTGCCGAACTGATTGAGCAGCCTACCCTTGAGGCCTGGTGGGCCCTGATCGATGGCCGTCGCGGCCCGCCGGCCCACCTCAAGCCCGTTGCCACTGACAGCGATTTCCCGCTCACGCCCTTGCAGCAGGCCTACTGGTTTGGCCGCGACCCGGCCATGCCGTTGGGCGGCGTCGGCTGCCACCTGTATCAGGAGCTGGACGGGCCTCAGGTTGATGCGCAACGCCTTGAGCACGCGGTGGTGCGCCTGACCCAACGCCATCCGATGCTGCGCGCCTGTTTCCCCACGGCCACCTGCCAACGCATCCTGCCGGTGAGCCCATGGCCCGGGTTGACCGTGCATGAATTGCCGGATGCGCTGGCCCTGCGCGAGCGCCTGGCCCACCGTTGCCTGGAGGTGCGGCGGGGCGAAGTGTTCGATGTGCAACTGAGCCACTTGCCCAACGGCCGCAGCCGGGTGCACTTGAACATCGATTTGCTGGTGGCGGACGTGTTGAGTATCAGCGTGCTGCTGCGGGATCTCGCGCTGATCTACAGCGGGCAGGAAGCGCAACTGCCACGCCTCGAATGGGATTTTGCGCACTACCTGAGTGCCACCCGAACCACCGATGCGGGCGCACGTGACTACTGGTTGCAGCGCCTCGATGATTTGCCCGACGGCCCGCAACTGCCCCTGGCGCAGGAGCCGCAGTCACTCGGCGCGCCGCGCTTTCGTCGCCTGGCGATGCGCCTCGGCCGTGCCCAGTTGCATGCCCTCGAAGACCAGGCGCGGCAACACGGTCTGACCCTGGCCAGCGTATTGTGCTGCGCCTATGCCCAAGTGCTGGCCCGTTGGAGCGCCAGCCAGCATTTCCTGTTGAACGTGCCGCTGTTCAATCGCCAGGAACTGCACCCCTGCGTGCCGCACCTGCTGGCCGACTTTTCCAACCTGGTGCTGCTGGAGGTCGACCAGCGCCAGGCAGGTTCTTTCGCGCAACAGGCGCAAACCCTGCAACGCCAGTTGCACCGCGATATTGCCCACAGTGCCTGGCCCGGTGTGGAGGTGCTGCGTGAGTTGTCCCGCACCCGGCAAGGCGGCGCACCGGTGGTGTTTGCCTGCAACCTCGGCGAAGCATTTGTCGACGCCACCTGCCGAGAACACCTGGGGGAACCGGGTTGGGCGTTGTCGCAAACACCCCAGGTGTGGCTCGATCACCAGAGCTACCCGCTGCCCGACGGCCTGCTGCTGAACTGGGACGCGGTGGACGCGCTGTTCCCCGAAGGCCTGCTGGATGAAATGTTCGCTGCCTATGGCGACCTGCTGGCGTGGTTGTGCACCGGTGACTGGCGCCAACCCGCGCCGCTGCCGTTGCCGCACGCCCAGCAACAGGTGCGCACCGCGGTCAATCACACGCCCTGGGCCTATGACGAAGGGCTGCTGCACGCAGGCTTTTTCCAGCAGGCGCGCCTGCACCCGCAACGGGTAGCGCTGATCACCGAGGAAGGTGAACTGAGCTACGCCGAGCTGGCAACCGAGGCCTTGCACGTGGCGGGAGCCCTCGGCCAGTGGGGGATCGAAACGGGCGATGCGGTGGCGATTACCTTGCCCAAGGGCCAGGCGCAAATCATTGCGGTGCTCGGCGTATTGGCAGCGGGCGCGGTGTATGTACCGGTGGGCATCGAACAGCCCGCAGCCCGTCGCGACATGATTTATCAGCGAGCCGGGGCCAAGGTGGTGATCACCGATGCGGCCCACCGCGATCGCGGTGTTTGGCTGGCAGACCTGCAAGTGGTGGACCTGGCCCAGGCCCGCTCGGCCACGCCCCTGAAGCAGCCGGTCGAGGTCTCACCGGAGGCGCTGGCCTATGTGATTTTCACCTCCGGCACCACCGGCGAACCCAAGGGCGTGGAGGTGTCCCATCAAGCGGCGCTGAACACCGTCGAGGCGATCAACCGGCGTTATCAGGTGTGCGCGCAGGACCGCGTGCTCGGCGTGTCCGCCCTCGATTTCGACCTGTCGGTGTACGACCTGTTTGGCCTGTTGAGCGTCGGTGGCGCGGTGGTGCTGCCGGCGGATGCCTGCCGCAAGGAACCGTCTGAATGGCTGCGCCTGGTGCGCCAGCAACGGGTAACCCTGTGGAACTCGGTACCGGCCCTGCTCGACATGCTGACCCTCAAGGCCCGCGAGCCGAATGCCCTGGCCGGACTGCGGCTGGCGATGGTCTCGGGCGATTGGGTCGGGCTGGACCTGCCGCGCCGCTTGCGCGTGGCTGCCGGCGAAAGCACCCGGTTTGCCGCCCTCGGAGGCGCCACCGAAGCGGCAATCTGGTCCAACGTCCAGGACGTCGACGACGTGCCCGCGCACTGGCGCTCGATCCCCTACGGCAAGCCCCTGGATAACCAGTGCTTCCGGGTGGTCGACAGCCAGGGCCGCGATTGCCCGGATTGGGTGGCGGGGGAATTGTGGATCGGCGGGGCCGGGGTTGCCCAAGGCTACCGCGGCCTGGCGCACCTCAGCGCCCAGCGGTTCGTCGAGCAGGCCGGGCAGCGCTGGTACCGCACCGGTGATCAGGGCCGCTACTGGCCCGACGGCACCCTCGAATTTCTCGGGCGCATGGACCACCAGGTGAAGGTCCGGGGTTTCCGCATCGAACTCAGTGAAATCGACATAGCCCTGGAGCGCCATCCGGCCGTCAGTCGCGCGGTCACCCTGGTACTGCCGGGTGCCGACCCGCAACTGGCAGCGGCCCTGACGGGCGACGCGGTGCCGGATGCCGACGCCATGCACCAGTGGCTGTGCCAATGGCTGCCGGAACACATGCTGCCGGACCACTGGCTGAACCTCAGCGAACTGCCCCTGAGCGCCAACGGCAAGGTCGACCGCGCCGCCCTGTTGTGGCTGGTGCAGGAGCAACGCCAGGGCGCCAAACCCGAGAGTGAAGACGCGCCTCAAGGCGAAGCCGAGCAACTGCTGGCCGGGCTTTGGCGCGAGCTGCTCGACATTCCGCTGGTGGGGCGCCATCAGGGCTTCTTCGCCCTCGGCGGCAACAGCTTGTTGGCGGCGCGCCTGATCGAACGGATTGCCCGGCAGTTCGACGTCGAACTGTCGCTGAAAGACTTTTTCAACGCGGCCACCGTCGCCCGCCAGGCCCAATGGCTGGCCGCCCGACGGGAACAGGACCACGTCAACCGGAACGCAATGGTGGAGGGTGCGCTATGACACTGCAGCAACTGCAACAGGAACTCGAGGCACTGGGTGTGGAACTCTGGGAAGAGCAGGGCCGCCTGCGCTATCGGGCGCCGGCCGGGGTGATGGACGAAGACCGCTTGCAACAACTGCGCGAGCACAAGGATGCGCTGTTGCAACAGCTGATGGAACCGGCGATGCCCACCGTCTCGGCGGACCTGGCCGCCCGCAGCGAACCGTTCCCGCTGACCGACGTGCAGGCTGCCTACCTGATGGGCCGCACCCAGGCGTTCAGCTATGGCGGGGTGGCCTGTCATGGGTACCTGGAATTTGAGCTCGAGGAACTCGACCCGGCGCGCCTGGAGCAGGCGTGGAACCATCTGGTAGCCCGTCACGACATGCTGCGGGCGGTGGTGCTGGAAGACGGCTACCAACAAATCCTGCCCCAGGTGCCGCATTACCTGATCGCCCGGCACGACCTGCGCGACGACGATGGCCAGGGGTTGGCGGCGTTGCGCGAGCGCATGGAAATCCGCCAGGCCTCGCCCCGGCAGTGGCCGCTGATCGAGTTGTGCGTGAGCCAGGGCCGTGAGCATGCGCGTCTGCACCTGTCAGTGGACTTGCTGGTATGCGACTACCAGAGCGTGCGCATGCTGCTGGCCGAGTTGCAGCAGGTTTACCGGGGCGAAGCCTTGCCGTCGGCAGCCCCCATCAGTTTTCGCGACTACGTGTTGGGTGAACGCCGCCTGCGCGAGCAGCCGCGCTACCAGCGTGACCGCCAGTATTGGTGGGCGCGGGTCGACAGCCTGCCCGGCGCCCCGGAATTGCCGATGATGGGCGCACCCAGCGGCCCGCGTTTCGAGCGTCGCGCCCTGAGCCTGGAGGCCCGGGATTTCAACGCCCTGCGCCTGAATGCGGCGGCCGCCGGTGTGGGGGTGTCGGCCGCGATTCTCGCCTGCTATGCCGAGACCCTGGGGCGCTGGAGCCGCAAGGGGCATTTCTGCCTGAGCCTGACCTTGCTCAATCGCCTGTCGCTGCACCCGCAGGTCGACCGGCTGGTGGGGGATTTCAGCTCGGTGGAACTGCTGGAAGTCCAGACCTTGCAAGGCGGCAGTTTCGGCGAACGCAGCCAGCAGTTGCAGGAGCGCCTGTGGCAGGACATGGACCACCGCCTGTGTTCCGGCATCGAAGTACTGCGCGAACTGGCGCGGCGCAAAGGCCGTGAGGCGGCCTTGATGCCCTATGCCTTCACCAGCACCCTCGGCGCCGGCGGTGAAAGTGGCGGCGGGGCGTTCATGCCCGGCTCACGCCTGGTACATGGCATCAGCCAGACCCCGCAGGTGCTGATCGACTGCCAGGTCAGCGAGCGCGACAGTGGCCTGTACATCAATTGGGACATTCGCCAGGGCGTGTTCAATGACGAGATGCTGGAGGCGATGTTCGACACCTTCGAACGCCTGCTCAAGCGCCTGGCCCGTGAACCCTCGGCCTGGACCCTGGACGACTGCCTGGAACTGCCGGCGCCCCAACGGCTGGTGCGGGAGCTGATCAACCAGACCGCGCAGCCGATTCCGCCGGGTTTGCTGCATGAACCGTTCTTTCGCCAGGCCCAGGTAGCACCACACCGCATCGCCCTGATCCAGGGTTCACGGCCACTCACCTACGCGCAACTGGCAGGCCGCGCCGAAGCGATTGCCGAGCAGTTGCTGGACGCCGGCTGCCAGCCCGGTGAGCGGGTGGCGGTGTGCATGGACAAGGGCATCGACCAAGTGGTGGCCGTGCTCGGAATTTTGCGCGCCGGCGCGGCCTACCTGCCGCTGGACACCAACCAGCCTGCGGCACGCCGCGCGCTGATTATTGAAAATGCCGACGTCAGCCGGGTGCTCAGCCAGTCGTGGTTGAGCGCGGACCTGATGTGGCCTGCCCAGGTGACTCAGTGCCTGCAAGTCGACCAGGCGGGCACTGCCGCCACCCGTGAGCTGCCCACGCCAAGCGTGACACCGCAACAGCTGGCCTACGTGATCTACACCTCCGGCTCCACCGGCATTCCCAAAGGCGTGATGATCAACCACCAGGCGGCCCTCAACACCGTGGTCGATATCAACCAGCGCTTCGCCATCGGCGCCGAAGACCGGGTGCTCGCCCTGGCCAGCCTGGGGTTCGATCTGTCGGTGTACGACATCTTCGGCCTGCTGGCGGTGGGGGCGCGCTGGTGCTGCCCGACGCCGGCCGCCGGGCTGATCCGTCCCACTGGGCGGCGTGCGCCCGCGAGCATGGCGTGACCCTGTGGAACTCGGTGCCCGCGCAGTTGCAGATGCTGACCCATTACCTGCAAGCGGTCCCCGCAGCGGCACCGCACAGCCTGCGCCTGGCGCTGTTGTCCGGCGACTGGATCCCGCTGAATCTGCCCGCCGAGATCGGTGCGTTGCTGCCCACGCTGCAACTGATCAGCCTGGGCGGCGCGACGGAGGCGGCGATCTGGTCGATTGCCTATCCGATCACCGAGGTGGACGCGCAATGGCGCAGCATTCCCTACGGCGCGCCGCTGGCCAACCAACGTTTCATGGTGCTCGACGAGCAGGGACGTGACCGTCCGCAGGGCGTTGCGGGTGAGCTGTTTATCGCCGGCAGCGGCCTGGCCATGGGGTACCTGGGGGACGCTGAGAAAACCGCCGAGCGCTTTATCGAGCACGCCCACAGTGGCGAGCGTCTGTACCGCACCGGCGATCTGGGTCGGTACCTGGAAAACGGGCTGATCGAATTCCTTGGCCGTGAGGATTTCCAGGTCAAGGTGCGCGGCCATCGCATCGAGTTGGCGGAAGTCGAGAGTGCGTTGCTCAGCCATCCCAATGTGGAGTCGGCCGTGGTAGTCGCCGCGGGCGAAGGCGCGTTCGAGCGGCGTTTGCAGGCCTGTGTGCGCGGCACGCTGCGCGATACGCCATTGCCTTGGCCTGCCCGGTTGGCACCCAACGCCCTGGCGGCGGCCAACGGGGTGAAAGGCCAATTGACCGAAGTGCTGATCACGCAAATGTCCGATTGCGTCGAGCGTGCCGCGCTGCTGTCCATGGGCCTGGCCCTACAACGGCCGGGGCTGTTTGATCAACCGGGCGTCGAGCATGACCTGGCGCAGGTCATGACGGCATGCGAGGTCGCGCCCCGCAATGAACGGCTGATCCGTCGCTGGCTGCAAGCCCTGCACCGCGAGCAACTGGTGGACCAGAATCCACACACCGGCGCCTATTCGTCACTGCGGGTCTCGGGCGCCGAGTACCGTCAACTGTGGCAACGCATCGAGGCCCTTGAACCCAGTGTGGGCTGGGGCGCTGAAGTGCTGCGTTACCTGCGCGAGAGCCAGGAGCAACTGCCGGCACTGATGAGCGACCGGCTCGACCCGTTGCACCTGCTGTTCCCCGAAGGCCGCACCGACACCGCCGAAGGTGCCTACCGCAAGAACCTGATCAGCCAGTACCTGAACCAGGCGGTGTGCGCAGCCGTGCAGGAAATCGCCGCGCTGCAACCGGCGGGCCAGCGCCTGCGCCTGTTGGAAATCGGCGCCGGCGTGGGCGGCACCAGCGCCGACCTGATTCCGGCCCTGGACGGCTTGGCGGTGGACTACCGGTTCACCGACCTGTCGCAGTTCTTCCTCAACGAAGCACGGGAGCATTTTGTCGAGTTTCCGTGGGTCAGCTACGGGCTGTTTGACCTGAACCTCGATCATTGGGGCCAAGGCATCGCCGCCAATTCCCTGGATGTGATCCTGTGTGCCAACGTGCTGCACAACTCGCGGCACGCCAGCCGGGTCCTGGCCCGGTTGCGGGAAATGCTTGCACCCGGCGGCTGGCTGATCTTTATCGAGGCCACGCGCGACACCTACCAGATCATGGCGTCCATGGAGTTCAAGGAGGGCCTGACCGCGTTCGAGGATTTCCGCGCCGAACAGGACACCACGTTCATCCGCCGCGAGCAGTGGCACCAGCTGTTGCAGGAGGCCGGCGCGCAGACGCCGCTGTGCCTGCCTGCGGCAGACGATGCCATGTCGCAGATCGGCCAGCACTTGTTTATCACGCGCTTCAAGACCGACCGCCACACCCTCGAACCCGAGGCGTTGCGCGCGCATCTGGGCCAGCGTTTGCCGGACTACATGGTGCCCACCGAATGGCGGGTGCTGGATGAAATGCCGTTGACGGCCAACGGCAAGGTCGACCGCCAGGCCCTCGCCAACCTGGGCATTGCCCAGGCCACGCAACAGGCCAACAGCGGCGCCGCGCCGCTGGATGCGCTGGAACGCAGCATCGCCGAGGTCTGGCAAACCCTGCTGCGGGTGCCGAGCGTGGGCCGTGAGCAGGGCTTCTTTGAACTGGGTGGCGATTCATTGCTGGTGGCCCAGGTGGTTGGCCGCCTGCGGGAAAGCCTGCCCCAGGCCCGAAACGTGCCGTGGGGGGATTTACTGCGGCAGTTGATCAACCAACCGACGGTGGCCTCCCTGGCGGATTACCTGCGGGGGCAGGGCAGCGAGAGTCTTTCGCCGCTGGTGCGTATTCGTGATGAGGTGCAAGGCCCGGCGCGAATCTTTGTCCATGACGGCAGCGGCACCCTGGCACCGTATCGCGCGCTGTTTGCCGCGCTGGGGGAAGAAGCGCCACTGGAAGGGCTGGTGCTCAATGACGTACCGGGTTACCTGGCCCTGGCGCCGGCCACGGCGATTCGTGAACTGGCCGAACGTTATGCCGACACCTTGCACGCCGAAGGCCGGCGCCAGGTGAGCATCGTCGGCTATTGCCTCGGCGGATTGCTGGCGACGGAACTCGCCTCGTGCCTCGCGGCCAGGGGCATCGAGGTGCTCCAACTGACGGTGATCAGCAGCTACCGCGTGCCGTTCATGATCGAGGATGACCTGCTGGCCGAGTACGTGTTCGCCCGCGTCATGCAGGCCGACCCGCACACACTGGGTTACCCGCTGGATGAACAGGCCATGGAACGGGCGATTGCCAAGGTGCTGCGCCAGACACCCGGCCGCGTGCCCCAGGGTGCATTGCTGGCGCTGGAGGACGAGCCTGATTGCGCCACGGCCCTGGCTTGCCTGCGGGCCCTGGGACGCAAGTCGGCTGACCAGCGTTTGCAGGCGATTGCCGACGCGATGCGCCATGCGGGCTCGCAACTGAGCGACCTGGACTGGCTGCGGGAGCAATTGCAGGTGTTGCGCCACAGCCTCGCCGCCGTCGCGTTGCACCAGGCCACGCCTTACGACGGCGACATGGTGTTTATCCGCCAGTGCGGCGAGGTTCAGGTACTGCCGGGCATGCACCGGGACATGAGCCAATACTGGCAAGCCCTGTGCCTCGGGGAGTTGCAGGTTGTCGACGTGCCGGGCGACCACTTCAGCTGCATGCAGAGCCCGCAGGTCGAAGCCGTGGCCCGGGCGTTCGAGCGGCTGGCGCAGGTGGCGGCATGAACGTCGGGATTGTAGGCGGGTATGGGCATGTCGGTCGGCAGGTCGCCCGGGTGCTGGTGGGTCACTACCGCCTGCTCCTGGGCGGTCGTGACCCCGGGCAAGGCCAGCGTTTTAACCACCGGGAGTTGAACGGGCGGGCCGAGGTCCGTGAACTGGACCTGTGGGACGCCCGCAGCCTGGCAGCGTTTTGCAGCGGCTGCGAGTTGGTGATCAATTGCGCAGGGCCCAGCTACAAGGTGCTCGACCGGGTGGCACTGGCGGCCTTGGCCAGCGGCGCCGATTACCTCGATGTGGGCGGCGATGACCCGCTGCACCATGTGTTGCCCGCGCAGTTGCCACCCGGTCGTCGCGTGGTGTTGTCGGCCGGCATGTTGCCGGGGTTGTCCGGTCTGTTTCCCAAGGTGTTGGCGGCGTCCTTTGAACGTGTCGACACCGTGCGTTGCTATTCCGTCGGGCTGGGGCGGCTGTCGACAACGGCCGCCGAGGATTTTCTGTTGAGCCTGGGCAACGGCTACGGCCAGGCCTCGATGGGTTGGGCCGAGGGCCGTGCAGTCAAGTCCGCCGTGCCCGCCGATGAACACTTCGAGCGGCCCTGGCTGGTGGGCGGTGCGGTGACGGCCTATCCCTACCTCACCACCGAACAGCAGCGCCTGTTTACGGCGTTGCGGGTGCCGCAAGCGGAGGGCTACAACCTGTTCGACGGCGGGCACCTGCGAGCGGCACTGGGGCGTATCCAGGGTTCGCCGCCGGCACTCAGGCACTCGGCAGAAAACGTCGCCAGCCTGGTGCAGGCCAGTGCCCTCGACCTGGCAGGGCGCACGCCCTACCAGTTGCTCGCGGTGGAAATGGAAGGCCTGCAACACGGCGAACCTCAGCAGGCCAGCGCCTGGCTGCGTGCCGGTGATGGTTCGGCGTTGACCGGCACGGTGGCGGCCATCTGCGCGCTGCAATGGGCCCGGTTGCCCGAAGGCACGCACTACGCCGCTCAGGTGATGGACGCCGACGACTGCCTGCGCCAGGTGCTGCGCTGGTTGCCGCACACCCGGATCCACGTCACCACTGAGCTGGAGGAGGGCGTGCTATGAAAAAAGTCGCCAGCCCGTGGCTGCGGCGTTACCCGCAGCCTCACACCCCGCGTTGCCGATTGGTCTGTCTGCCCCACGCGGGCGGCAGCGCCGGATTTTTCAGTGGTTGGCAGGCGCTGTTGCCGGTCGACATTGAAGTGGTCAGCGTGCAATACCCCGGCCGCGAAGAGCGTCTGGCCGAGACCTGGCCCGGCAGCCTGGAATGGATGGCAGGCACCATTACCCGGGCGCTCTGGGACCTGTCCGACCGGCCGTTGGTGCTGTTCGGCCACAGCATGGGCGCTGCCTTGGCCTATGAGGTGACGCGGCGCCTGCACCGTCAGGGCAAGGCCCTGCAACGGCTGATTGTTTCCGCCCATCCGGCGCCTCACCGACAACGCCACAGCCAATTGCACCAGGGGCCGGATGCCGGGTTGCTGGCGGATGTGCGACGCCTGTCGGGGGGCGCCTTCGCCATTGGATGACCCCGAGATGCAGGCACTTTATCTGCCCGCGCTGCGCAATGATTACCGCCTGATCGAAACCTATCGCGGCGATATCGGCGAGCTGCTGGACGTGCCTGTGAGCGTGTGCCTGGGCACCACCGACCGCGAAGTGGATCAGGAAGAAGCCCACGCCTGGTCGGAGGTCACGCGCCAGGTCACCGACTTTCGAACCTTCGACGGCGGGCATTTTTACCTGCGCGACAGCCAGGTCGACCTGATCGAGCACCTGGAGTTGTTGCTGGGCAATCCCGCCGAACCGGCCTGGCAGTGCTGGCCGTCGACCCCATGAGCAGAGAATCCTATGAAAACACCTGAGCAGTGCACCGGACTGGAAGACGTCCGCCTGGGTATCGACACCCTGGACGAGCACATCATCCGCGCCCTCGGTCAGCGATTGGCCTATGTGAAGGCCGCGGCGCAATTCAAACCGACCGAAGCCAGCATCGCCGCCCCCGAACGGGTCGCCGCCATGCTGCCCCATCGCCGTCGCTGGGCGGAGCGCGAAGGGCTGGACCCGATGTTTGTGGTGCCGCTGTTCGCGCAGATCATCCAGTGGAATATCGACCAGCAAGTGCGCCATTGGCGCCAGCAGCATCAAGGAGCCGAGCATGAGTGAGCGTCTGCCGGGATTGCTTCAGGCGCTGACCCAGGGCGAAACCCTGGCGCGCGATAAGGGCGCCGCGGTGCTGGTGGTCTTCAGCCTGGCCTGGGAGCGCCTGGACCCGCTGCGGCTGTTCGCCGCCAACCGCCAGGTGCTCGGGCAGAGCCTGTTCTGGTCCAGCGACCGGGGCGCCATGGGCGTGGCCGGGTTTGGCTGCACCGAAGAAATCAGCCCCGGGGTGGATGATCGATTCAACGCGAGCGCCCTGGCGTGGCAAGCGCTGCTGAGCCAGGCCCACCGGGTGGGGCCGCGCCAACCGTTGCTGTGCGGCGGTTTTGCCTTCGACCCGCAGGGGCCGCGTTCGCTCAAATGGCAGTCGTTTGCCGCAACGTCCCTGGTGCTGCCACGCATCCTGCTGCTGCGCGAGGCCGAGCAACACCATGTGATCTTCAGCCAATGGCTGGAGCCGGGGGCCGACGCCGAGCGTTGCGCCCGGAGCCTGGAAGCCCAGTGGGCCCTGCTGTTGTCGCGCTACGCCAGTGCACCCCGCCAGGAGATTCCCCTCGGCATCCCCAATGACGAAAACGTCATCAGTGCCCGGCAGTGGCAGGACAGCGTGGCGATGGCCGTGCAGCGCATCAACGCCGGTGACCTGCGCAAGGTGGTGCTGGCCCGCGAAGTACGGCTGTGTACCGAGCGCACCATTCCCTGCGGCCCGCTGCTGGAAAACCTCAAGGCGGCCTATCCCCAGGCCTACCTCTTTGCGTTCAGCCGGGGTGACAGCTGCTTTCTGGGCGCCACCCCCGAGCGGCTGGTGCGCGTGGCCCGTGGCACACTGAACACGGTGGCCCTGGCGGGCACCTGTCCCCGTGGTCGCCATGAGCAACAGGACGCCGAGCTGGGCCAGGTCCTGATGGACAGCCCCAAGGACCGCCACGAACACGCCCTGGTGGTGCAAACCCTGCGCGACGCCTTGCAGCCGTATTGCGCGATGCTCGACATTGCCAGCCAACCGCAGTTGCACCGGCTGGCTAACGTGCAGCACTTGTTGACGCCGGTGATGGGCCGCTTGCATCCCCACGTGCAACTGCTGCAACTGGTTCAGGCGCTGCATCCGACGCCGGCGGTGGGCGGCCTGCCACGCCGTGAGGCAATGGCGTATATCCGCGAACACGAGCAACTCGATCGGGGCTGGTACGCCGCGCCGGTGGGCTGGATGAATGCGGAGGGGGACGGTGAATTCGCCGTGGCATTGCGTTCGGCGCTGATCCGTGGCTGTGAGGCGCACTTGTTCGCCGGCTGCGGCATTGTCGCCGAGTCGGACCCGCAGAGTGAGTACGAGGAAACCTGCCTGAAACTGCGGACCATCCGCGATGCCTTGCGGCCCTCGGGAGTGGCACAGGTGGCATCAGCCTGAAGAAGCTTCTCGCCCGGCAGGCCGGGCGAGAGTATGACGGGTGTTGATCAGTTCAGGCCAAGCTTGCCACGCAGCGTGGACAGGTCTTCTGCCAGGGTGTTAACCGGGCCAACCAGGGCTTTACGGTCGGCTTCCTTGACCTTGTCGTAGGTCTCAAAACCGCCATCCTTGGTTTTGTACTTGGCCAGGATCTTGTCCACGGTGGCGAAGTTTTTGTCGACTTTGGCAACGAACGCCTTGTCTTGCTTCTCGATCTGCGGACGGAACAGGTCGACGATTTTCTTCGCGCCGTCGATGTTGCCCTGGAAGTCATACAGGTCGGTGTGGCTGTAACGGTCTTCCTCACCGGAGATTTTGGTCGCGGCGACTTCTTCAAGCAGGGCAGCAGCACCGCCTACGACTTTTTCCGGCGGGAAGGTCAGGCCGTCCACGCGGGTTTTCAGGTCTTGTACGTCGCTGTTGAGCTTGTCAGCCAGGGCGTCCAGGCCTTTGGTGGTGTTCTCGGAGAACAGGGTGTACTCGATGCGGTGGAAGCCGGTGAAGTCTTCGGCTTTCACGCCTTTTTCGTGGTCGTCTACGCGTGAGTCGATGGAGGCGTCGAGGTCGCTGAACAGCTCGGCGATCGGCTCGATGGACTCATAGTGAACGCGGGTTGGCGCGTACAGCTTCTTGGCCGTCGCCAGGTCGCCTTTTTTCACCGCATCGGTGAACGCCTGGGTCTGGGTGACCAGCTCACCGATTTCTTCGGTGACGTAGATTTTGTAGTCCGACACCGGCCCTACCAGATCCAGTGGCGCGGTGGCGGCAAAGGCGGCCAGCGGCGAAAGGCTCATTAACAACGACAATGCGAGAGACGACTTCTTCATGGGACGATTTCCGCTCTGGGGTTTGTTTTAGGTATTGGCAGTGGTTTGTGGATGTGTCGCATCAAGCAGCGTGCGCCCGATGAAATCCTGGGGCCCGGTGACGCCTGGCAAGGTGAAGAAATAACCGCCGCCGACCGGCTTCAGGTATTCCTCCAGGGGCTCGCCGTTGAGCCGGGTTTGTACGCTGATAAAGCCTTTCTCCAGGTCAGCCTGGTAGCAGATGAACAGCAGCCCCATGTCCAGCTGACCGTTTTTATTGACGCCGTTGGAGTAGTTGAACGGCCGGCGCAGGATCAGGTTGGCCTGGGTCTGCGGGGTACGCGGGTTGGCCAGGCGGATGTGCGCATCGAGCTTGGTCAACTTGCCTTCCGGGTCCTTGCTGTAGTCCGGGACCTGGGTTTCTTTCTGGCCGTCCATGGGCGCGCCACTGGTCTTGATCCGGCCAATGATGCTTTCTTGCTCTTGCAGGGGCGTGCGGTCCCAGCGTTCGACGAAGTTGCGGATGATCCGCACCGCCTGGTAGCTGCCATTGGCGGCCCAGGCCGGTTCGTCACTGCCGGGTTGAACCCACACAATCTGGTCCATTGCCTTGTTGTCGTTGGAGTTCGGGTTGGCCGAACCGTCGCGAAAACCGAGGAAGTTGCGCGCACTTTGTGCCGGCTCACCCGGGCGGGCAGGGGCCTGGGGCGGCACGCTGCCTTCCTGTTTCCAGCGCACCAGCAACAGGTCCGGCATGTTCTTCACGATGTCGCGCAGGGCGTGGATGTTGGTGTCCGGGGTGTTGGAGCTGAACTGCAGGCTCAGGTCGCCGTGGCACTGCGCCGGTTCCAGCGCATCGTTGGGGAAACCGACCATGCGGATCAGGCGCTTGGGCTTGACGGCGGCCAGGCCGAAACGCTCGTCGAACAGCGACTCGCCGACCGAGACGGTGATGGTCAGGTTATCCGGCGTCACCACCGGGCCGAGGATGCCGGAATCGGTAGGCGGCAGTTTCGGGTCGACTTGCACCACGGTGCCGCCGGTCATCAGGAACGCGATGCGCTCGTTGAGGGTGCGGAACAGCCGCTCCAGGTCTTCGCGGTCGCTGGCCAGTACGTCAAACGACACCAGCATGCCGCAGGCCGGGCGCGGGGTGACGATGCCGGTCTGGTGCTTGCCATGGAAATCGTGGTGGTCCTGGGTCTTTTCACTGCTTGGCGCGGTGGTCACTTGCGCAGCCGCGTTGGCGGCCATCGCCGGGCAGCTCAGGCTGCTGCCGGCAATGGCGGCGCCGGTGGCAGCCATGCCCAGCAATACACGACGACGCTGGGCGGAAAATTGTTCTGAATCACTCATGTCTACGGTCGTCTTCACTTCAGGCCGGAAAGGCCAAGGGCGGGGTCGATTCCATCGAGTGCAACGGCCAGAGCCTTGGCCTTGTCGGCGATCTGCTTGCGCTGATCGGCGGTAACGCTGTCATACGTGGCGTAGCGGCCATCGACTTTCAAGCCGTTGAGCTGGGCGTCGAGGGCGGTGATCGCACTGTCGATGCCTGGCAGCAATGGCTCGGCCGATTTGGTCAACAGTGGGCGCATCAGGTCGACCACCTTGCGGGCGGCGTCCAGGTTGGCGGCGAAACCGTTCAGGTCGATATGGCTGTAGCGTTCTTCCTCGCCACTGGCGGCGCGGACGTCAGCCAGGCTGTTGAGGTTGCGCACCACAATGCTCACCAGTTGTTCCGGCGGCAGCGACTGGGCCAGCAATTGTTGCTTGAGGCTGGTGACGTCGGTGACCAGGCGCTGGGCGACCGGGGTCAGGCCGTCGAGGTTGCGCTGCTGGAACAGGCCGTATTCAAGGCGGTGGAAGCCGCTGAAGGCCGGGTCCTGCTCGCGTTTTTCAAAGTAGTCGGCGCGGGCGTTGATCGCGTTGTCCAGTTCCGCCAGGCGTTGCGAGGCCGGGGCCAGGCGCTGGTAAGCCTCGCGGGCCGGCACGTAGAGTGCCTGGGCCTGGGTAAGGTCGCCGGCTTCGATGGCTTGTTCAAGCGCGGTAACGGCCTTGACCAGGGCGCTGCCCTGGCTGCTCAGGTACACGCGGAATTCCGACAGCGGGCCGATAAACGCCACCATCGACGGTTTGGCCTTGGCTTGGGCATCGGACTCGGCTGTTGGCGTGACCTTCAAGGTGCCACGCGGGTTGCTCAGCAGGCCGCAGGTGATCTGGTAGTCGCCGGGCAGCAGGTTGGCGTTGATCACCTGGCTCAGGCCCGGGGCGATGTTTTCGCGTTCTTCGACCACCAGCACGCCGTCGAGGATTTCCCACTCCACGGCACGGTCCGAGCGGTTGATGATGCGAAAACTGGCGTGGCCGGCCGGCACCGTCAGCGCGTTCGGCTCGCAGCTGTGGGCGTGGATGGTCACGGCAATTTCATTGTGGTTGGCCTGGCGCTTGGAGGCTGCCAGTTGCGAGGCGTAGTAGAACAGGCCACCGGCGGCGATCATCACGACCACCGAGCCGCCCACCGCCCAGCGCAAGGCGCGGGAGGGCGGAGCCGGTTGAGGGGTTTGGTTGGACAAGAGGCGGTCCTTACTGGCTGGAAACGGAAGAGGTTGTACGGGTGGCCGGCTTGCTCGGCGGCGCCGGCAAGAAGAACATCACCAGGGCCACCACCAGGTAAATCAGGTAGGCCCCGAGGGTGCTGACGGTCGGGGCGTCCTGGTAGCCGAACATGCCGGCCAGCACCGAGCCCAGCGGGCCATCCATCGGCAGCGTCGCGCTGAAATCGAACAGGACGGTTTGCAGGTGGTTCCACACCCCGGCTTCGTGCAGGGCTTGTACCGAGTTGGCCAGGATGCCGGCGGCCACCACCAGGATGAACAGGCCGGTCCAGCGGAAGAACGCACCGAGGTTCAGGCGCATGCTGCCGGTGTAGATCAGGAAGCCGACGATGATCGCCAGGATCAGGCCGAGCAGGGCGCCAATCGGCGCGCCCGGGCCTTCGCTCTGCTGGAACACGGCCAGCAGGAAGAACACGGTTTCCAGGCCTTCGCGGGCCACGGCGAAAAACACCATGGCGATCAGCGCGGTGACCTGGTGTTTGGACCCGGCCAGGGCGTGATCGAGGGATTCATGCAGGGAATGCTTGATGGAGCGCGCCACCTTGCGCATCCAGAACACCATGGAACTGAGAATGCCCACGGCTACCAGGCCGACGATGCCTTCAAACAGTTCCTGTTGTTTTTGCGGGAATTCGGCACTGACCAGCTCCAGGCCACCGCCCACCAGCAGCGCCAGGGCGGCTGCCAGAAAAACGCCGATCCACACTGCTGGCATGTACTGGCCACGGCCGGTCTGCTTGAGATAACTGGCAATAATACCAACGATCAAGGCCGCTTCTATGCCTTCACGCAGCATGATTAAAAATGGAACAAGCATTCGGCACCGAATCATCATTAGATAGGATGCTAAGTTGTAACATAATGATACTCATTACTAAACAGTAAATATTGACCTTTACTGAACCTTGACTGAACGGTGGTGGCAAACCGCAACCGCCACTAGAATGCGCGGCATCGTTCCAGCCACCGGACTGCGCCATACCCCATGTCGGAAAAAGACACGATCTCCATCCATCTGGTGCGCGAAGCCCTGTTGCAGAGCTGCGCGCCGGGTGCGGCGACCCACGAAGTGCTGACCAAGGTCGGGATTGATCCGGCGCTGCTGGAACAGCCAGCCGCACGCGTCCCGGCGACGGCTTACGCGCGTCTGTGGCGCCTGCTGGCACGGCGCATGGACGATGAATTTTTCGGCATGGACCCGCGCAAGCTCAAATCCGGCAGCCTGGAATTCCTTTGTCGCGCCTCGATGGCGCAACCGACCCTGGCCGCAGCGCTGGAAACCGGCCTGGGCTTTCTGTCGCTGATGTTCGAGCGCATGCCTGCACAACTGGTACACCAGCAGAGCCTGGCAGAAATCGTATTGTGGGAGCCGGAGCCGGAACCCAAGCGGGCCTTCACCTATTTCGCCTACTGGATGATCGTCCATGGCGTTGCCTGCTGGCTGGCGGGGCGGCGCATCCCGATCCTGGCGATTGAATTGCGCTGCCCGCAACCGGACTTTTGCGACGACTACCAGGTGATGTTCTCCGACAACCTGCGTTTCGACCGGCCCCGCACCCGGATGATTTTCTCCGCCGACTGCCTCGAGCTGCCGATCAAGCGCAGCCCGGAAGAGCTCAAGCGCTTCCTGGCCCATGCCCCGGCCAATATCCTGGTCAAATACCGCGACCCCGACAGCCTCGCCACCCGCATCAAGACCGACCTGCGGCAAATGCCCGCTGACACCTGGCCGGAAACCGAAGGGCTGGCGGCGTCCCTGTGCATCTCGGCGTCGACCCTGCGCCGGCGCCTGGCGGAAGAAGGGCAGACCTACCAGGGCCTCAAGGACAGCGTGCGCAAGGAACTGGCGATTGTGTGGCTGGCCGATGCCGACATCAGCTTTTCCGAAATCGCCACCCGTCTGGGGTTTGCCGACGCCAGCTCGTTCTACAAGGCGTTTCGCAAGTGGTCGGGCTCAAACCCGGGGCACTATCGCAGCCTGATATTGAACGAAGCGATGAGCCAATAGGTCACTGCCAGGCTGGACTGCTTATCCACGGCTTTGATGATCTGGGTCACTTTCCTGTGCCGCAATGCGTGTGATATTCGGCGCCACCACTCCATCGTTTGTTTCCTGACGCAGCCTGATCGGCATTTGTCGCGATCAACGTCTACGCCATTTCCCTCATTCAAGAGCAGGATTTCATGGCACTTCACAGAACCGTAGAGACCCAGGACCAAGCCATCGAAGACGTCTATTCGAGTGGCTCTGCCCAGCACAAGCTCCCCAAGTACCGCCTCCCGGACCACTCGACCACACCCTCGGCCGCCTACAACCTGGTGCGTGACGAACTGCTGCTGGACGGTAACTCCCGGCAAAACCTGGCGACCTTCTGCACCACCTGGGTCGAGCCCGAAGTGCAGCAGTTGATGGCCGATGCCCTCGACAAAAACATGATCGACAAGGATGAATACCCGCAAACGGCCGAAATCGAAAACCGTTGCGTGCACATCATTGCCGACCTGTGGCACGCACCGAAGTCGTGGCAAACCGTCGGCTGCTCCACCACCGGCTCCAGCGAAGCGGCGATGCTCGGAGGTCTGGCCCTTAAATGGAGCTGGAAGAAGCGCCGCGAAGCCGCAGGCTTGCCCACCGACAAACCGAACTTCGTGTGCGGGCCGGTACAGATTTGCTGGAAGAAATTCGCCCGCTATTTCGACGTGGGGATTCGCGAAGTGCCATTGCGCGGCGACGCCCTGGGCCTGCGCCCGGCCGACCTGCGGGAATATTGCGACGAAAACACCATCGGCGTGGTGGCGACCTTGGGCGTGACCTTTACCGGGATCTACGAACCGGTCGCCGCCCTGGCGGCCGAGCTGGATTCGATGCAACGTGACCTGGGCCTGGATATCCCGATCCATGTCGACGCCGCCAGCGGCGGGTTTATCGCCCCGTTCATCCAGCAGGAACTGCAATGGGACTTCATGATCGAGCGTGTCAAATCGATCAACGCCTCGGGCCACAAGTACGGCCTGGCACCGCTGGGTGTGGGCTGGGTGATCTGGCGCTCCACCGAAGACCTGCCGGAAGAGCTGATCTTCTACGTCGATTACCTGGGCGGCAACATGGCCACCTTTGCCCTCAACTTCAGCCGGCCCGGCGGTGAAATCATCGCCCAGTACTACAACTTCCTGCGGCTGGGGCGCGATGGCTACACGCGGATTCAACAAGCGTGCTCGGATACGGCGCAATGGCTGGCGTCGGAAATTACCAAATTCGCCCCGCTGGAACTGGTGTACGACGGCAAGGACGGGCTGCCGGCGGTTTGCTACAAGCTCAAGGAAGGCGTTGATCACGGTTTCAGCCTCTATGACCTGTCGGAGCGCGTGCGCATGCGCGGCTGGCAGATTGCGTCTTACCCGTTGCCGTCCGATCGCCAGAACATCGTGGTGCAGCGCATCCTGGTACGGCATGGCGTGAGCCGTGACCTTGTAGCGCTGTTGCTGGAAGACTTGCGCAAGGCAGTTGCCTACCTGCAGAAAAACCCCGTGGAGCATTCCGACGCGGGCCCAAGCTTCAGCCATGGCGCCATTGCCGACCCGGTCGTGCCGGCCGACACCCCGAACCTCGACTGAACGCACTGAACACTCACCGGGCCTCGAAGCCCGGTGCCTTTAGCGTTGCATCGCCAGGTACGCATCATCGTGATTGCCTTCTTCAGTTTCCTGCACGACAACCCTTACATCCTGCTGTTCCTGGTGGTCGGCCTGTCCGTCTGGGTCGGGCGCGGTACCATCAAGGGCTATGGCCTGGGCGCGGTGGCCGGGGCCATCGTGATCGGCTGCGCGATTGCGACCTGGGCGTCGTATTACGGCGTGCATTTCGAACTCGATAACTTCACCAAGAGCCTGTTTTATTACCTGTTCATGTACGGCGTCGGGTTGCGGGTCGGGCCTTCGTTCATCAACAGCCTTAAGGGCGATGGCCTGAAGTTCACCTTCCTGGCGATTCTGTCCTCGTTCCTCGGGCTCGGCATCGTGGTGCTTGGCGTGCGCCTGTTATCGCTGCCGGTAGGCGCGGCGGGCGGGATTCTTGCCGGTTCGCAAACCATGTCGGCGGCCATTGGTTCCGCCGAACAGGCCATCACCTCGGGCGTGGTGCCACTGCCGCCGGGCACCACGGCGGCAGCGGCCACGGCGATGATCGCGCTGTCCTACGGCATCACTTATATCTGGGGCACGGTCGGCATCATCCTGATCTGCAAATACCTGCCGCGCTGGTGGGGTGTGGATGCGCGCAAGGCGGCCAAGCAATATGAAGTCGAGCACGGCGTGCCGAACGTCGATGATGCGGGGCTCAGCGGTTATCGACCGTTTGACCTGCGGGCTTATCGGCTGGTGAATCCGGAGCTGGTGGGGCAGAGCATCGCGCAGTTTCGCGAGCGGTTTGCGCTGTACCAGATCGAGAACGTCGAGCGCGGTGACCAGTTGCTGGGAGCCGATCCGACATTGGTGTTGCAACTGGGCGACGTGATTGCGCTGGGTGGGAGCCTGGACGCACTGACCGATCACATGGGCCTGATCGGTCCGGAAGTGCCGGATGCCCGGGCGCTGAATATACCGCTGGATGAAGCGGTGATTCTGGTGACCCACAAGGATGCCGTGGGCAAGGCACTCAAGGAATTCAGCCAGTCGCCGATTGCCGGGCAGGTGCAGTTGGTGGGGATTGAGCGGGGTGGGGCGCCGATTCCCATGGGGTTGGAAACCCGTCTGCAACGCCTGGATGTGATGCACCTGATTGGCCTGCGCAGTGCTATCGACAAGGCCACGGCGTTGTTGGGCAAGGCGGGGCGGCCGAGTACCGCGACTGATTTGCTCACGTTGTCCCTGGGCATGGTGCTGGGCTTGCTGATCGGGCTGATTCAAGTGCCGGCGTTCGGTGCGGCGGTTGGGCTGGGGAATGCCGGTGGGTTGCTGGTGTCGGGGATTATTGTTTCGTCGCTGGTATCCCGGGTGCGGTTTTTGGTAATACGCCGAACGCGGCACGCAACATCCTCGAAGACATGGGGCTGATTTTCTTTGTTGCGATTGTGGGGGTGAATGCGGGGGCGAATCTGGTTTCGCAGATCAGCGCGATTATTGCGTTGAAGATCTTTTTGCTGGGGTTTGTGGCGTGCACGATTCCGCCGTTTATTGTTTGGGCGGTGGGGTTTCATCTGTTCAAGATCAACCCGGCGATTCTCATGGGCGGTGTCGCAGGGGCGCGCAGCCACTCGGGGCCGGCGCGTGAGGCGGCCAAGGAAATCGACAGTACTGTGCCGTGGATTGGGTTTCCTGTGGCGTATGCGGTGTCGGGGATTTTGCTCACTGTGTTTGGGTATTTTGCCATGGTGCTTGCGCGGTAGCGGTTTGAGGGGGCATATCCATTATTTAGGTAACGGCTACCTATGGTTTCGCTCTTACAGCGAGTCACTTTGCAAAAGCGGCAAAGTAACCAAAACGCTCTGCCCCGCCTGTCGGCACCTCGCTAGGGCTCGGTGTTCCCTCACTCCGGCGATGCTCCGCGGGCCGCCGCGATGGGCCATCCTTGGCCCAGCGCGGCTAAACCGGCGTCCTGCCGGTTCACCCGCTCCGCACCACCTGCGTTCGGCCTCGGGCTTATTGGGGCAGTCAGAGCCAGATCAAGATCAAAATCTACAGCACAGCGGCCTACAGGCCGGCTTGAGTGGTAGAAGCCAGAGCAAAAGTCAAAGCGAAAGCAAAGCTGTTTTTCTGTAGGAGCCGGCTTGCCGGCGAAAAACCTGAGAGCGCCGCGTTCATTCAGGACGCCAACGTCATCGTTAACGACCATCGCCGGCAAGCCAGCTCCTACAGGGGATCGTGCCCACTTTAGCTTTTGATTTTGCTTTTGCTTCTACCACTCAAGCCGGCCTGTAGGCCGCTGTGCTGTTGATCTGCTTTTGATCTTGATCTTAGGCGCCCCGTTAAACCACGCTGGCCGAACGCAGGTGGTGCGGAGCGGGTAAACCGGCAGGACGCCGGTTTAGCCGCGACGGGGCAGGGACGCCCCGTCGCGGCGGCCCGCGGAGTAATGCCGGAGTGAGGGCACACCGAGCCTAGGCGAGGTGCCGAGTGGTGGGGCAAGAGCCTTTTGGTTACTTTTGGGCTCCTTTCAAAAGTGACCCGCTGTAAGAGCGGAACCAATAGCCGCCATAACCCAAATAACGGATATACACACAAACCCCCAGCCCAAAAAAAAGCCCCGCGACCGAATGAGGGCACGGGGCAAAAAATTGGCTGGATGCGACCAACCAAAGGAGCTCTTTAAATCACATCACTTGGCACTGGCGATGGTGGTACTCGGCTGCCAGCCACCCCCCAACGCCTTGTAGATCGCCACGATGCCGCGATACAGATCCACCTCGGCCTGAGCCTGGGAGTCCTCGGCGGCCAGACGCTCACGCTGTGCGTCCAGCAACACCAGGAAGTCCACGGTCCCTTCGCGGTAGCGAATCTCCGCCAGATCGGCAGCGGCGCGGCTCGACTCACTCTGACGAATCAGCGAGACCAGGCGCTGCTGGCGTTTGCCGTAATCACTGAAGGCATTTTCCGATTCTTCCAGCGCCAGCAACACCTGCTGCTCATACGTCGCCAGGGCACCATCAGCCTCGGCATCCGCGCCCCGCAACCGCGCCCTCACGCTGCCCAGGTCAAACGCCGCCCAGGTAATGCTCGGGCCCAGCGACCAGGCATTGGCCGCCGCCGAACCAATCTGCGAACCGCGCCCGGCAGTAAAGCCAAGGAAACCACTGAGGCTCACCCGTGGAAACAGATCAGCCTTGGCCACCCCAATCCGCGCGGTGGCTGCTGCCAATTTACGCTCGGCACTGAGGATGTCCGGGCGACGTTGCAGCAGTTGCCCCGGGTCCCCAATCGGCAATGCCTTGGCAATCGCCGGCAAGTCTTTCGGGCTCAGGTCCACGGTCAACTTGTCCGGGCGCTCGCCGAGCAGGGTGGCGATGCGGTTACGCTCGCGCACTTCCTCGGCCTGCAGTTGCGGCACGCTGGCTTCTACAGCGGCCAGACGCGCATCGGCACGCACCACGTCGAGCTGATCGCCCACACCGGCATCCCGCAGGCTGACGGTGATGCCCCGTGAATCTTCCTGGTTCTTCAGGTTGGCAACGGCAATTTTCTCGCGCAGTTGCGCGCCCCGCAGTTGACCGTAGGCATCCACCAGCTCGGCAATCATGGTGACTTGCAACTGATACAGATCGGCTTCGGCTGCCTGTTGGTCAGCGTCGCTGGCTTCCAGGTTGCGGCGGATGCGCCCGAACAAATCCACTTCCCAGGCCATATCCAGGCCCAGGTCATACCGCTCGCTGTTGACGCGGTTGGTGGTCTGGCCGGGAATCTGGCCTTTGCCCACGTCGCTGCTGACGCGGCTGGTGATCACCGGCATCACGTCGTTGGCGGCATCATCACGAATCGCCCGGGCCGCCCGCAGGCGGGCAAATGCCACCCGCAGGTCACGGTTGCCGTTCAGGGATTGAGTCACCAACTGGTTGAGGGTCGGGTCGTCGAACTGCTGCCACCAGATGCCTTCGTACTTCGCGTGGTCGTACTGCTTGGCGTCGGCGGCGGCCGTTACGTTGGCCGCCTCCAGTGGCTGGGTTTTATAGTCCGGGCCCACGGCACAGGCGCTCAGCGCCAGTACCAGCAAGCTCGGCAGAAATACTTTCACGCTCATTGCTGTGTCTCCAGCTTCAAGGCCTTGGCCGCTTTGCGGGCCTCACCGCGCTCAACAAACCGGCGGATCAGTACATAGAACACTGGCGTCAGCAGCAGACCGAAGAAGGTCACACCGATCATCCCGGAGAACACCGCCACACCCATGGCATGACGCATCTCGGCACCGGCACCGCTGGACAACACCAGAGGCACCACACCCATGATGAAGGCGAACGAGGTCATCAGGATCGGCCGCAGACGCAGACGGCAGGCTTCCAGTACCGCGGCGAGCGGGTCGAGGCCTTCCTGCTGTTTATCCTTGGCGAACTCGACGATCAGAATCGCGTTCTTACAGGCCAGGCCCACCAGTACGATCAGGCCAATCTGGGTAAAGATGTTGTTGTCGCCACCGGAGATAATCACCCCGGTAATGGCCGACAGCAGGGTCATCGGTACGATCAGGATCACCGCCAGTGGCAGGCTCCAGCTTTCGTATTGGGCGGCCAGCACCAGGAACGCCAGCAGTACGCAGAGCGGGAACACGAACAGCGCGGTGTTGCCCGAGAGGATTTGCTGATAGGTCAGGTCGGTCCACTCGTAGGTCATGCCGTTGGGCAGTTCATCTTTCAACAGTTTCTCGATCGCCGCCTGGGCCTGGCCGGAGCTGTAGCCCGGTGCGGCGTTGCCGTTGATCTCTGCTGTGATGAAGCCGTTGTAGTGCATCACGCGGTCCGGGCCCGAGGTGTCGCTGACCTTGATGAAGGTCGCCAGCGGGATCATCTCGCCTTTGTTGTTACGTACTTTCAACTGACCGATCTGGTCTTCATCCAGGCGGAACTGTTGATCAGCCTGCACGTTGACCTGGTAAGTCCGGCCGAAGCGGTTGAAGTCGTTGGCATACAACGAACCCAGGTAGATCTGCAGGGTGTCGAAGATGTCGCTGATCGCCACGCCGTGGGTCTTGGCCTTTTCGCGGTCGATGGCAGCATCGACCTGGGGCACGTTGACCGTGTAGCTGGTGAACAGGCCGAACAACTCAGGGGTGGTGCGGCTCTTGGTGATGATGTTCTGCACTTCTTTGTACAGTTCTTCATACCCGAGGTTGCCACGGTCTTCGATCTGCAGGCGGAACCCGCCGATCGTCCCCAGGCCCTGTACCGGCGGCGGCGGGAAGATCGCCATGTAGGCTTCCTGGATGCCGGCGTACTTGCCGTTCAGTGCGCCGGCAATCGCGCCGGCCGACATGCTCGGGTCTTTACGCTCGTCGAACGGCTTCAAGGTCACGAACACGATGCCGCTGTTCGGGCTGTTGGTGAACCCGTTGATCGACAGGCCGGGGAACGCCACGGCGCTGTCCACGCCTGGCTGTTTCAGCGCGATGTCGGACATGCGCTTGATCACGTCTTCGGTACGGTCCAGGCTCGCGGCGTCCGGCAATTGCGCGAAGGCCACCAGGTATTGCTTGTCCTGGGCCGGTACGAAACCGGTAGGTGTGTGGGCAAAGCCCAGCCACGTCAGGACCATCAGGCCGGCGTACAGGAACAGGGCGATACCACTGCCGCGAATCACTCGGCGCACAGTGCCGACGTAACCATGGCTGGCCTTGTCGAAGAAGCGGTTGAACGGTTTGAACAACCAGCCGCCCAGCAACTTGTCGAGGAACTTGGAGAAGCCGTCTTTCGGTGCGTTGTGACCTTTAAGCAATACCGCGGCCAGTGCCGGCGACAAGGTCAGCGAGTTGAACGCCGAAATCACCGTCGAGATCGCAATGGTCAAGGCGAACTGCTTATAGAACTGCCCGGTCAAGCCGCTGATAAAGGCCGCTGGAATGAACACCGCACACAGCACCAACGCGGTCGCGATGATCGGGCCGGTCACTTCGCTCATGGCTTTTTCGGTGGCCTGGAACGGTTCCAGTCCCAATTCAATGTTCCGCTCGACGTTCTCCACCACCACGATGGCGTCGTCCACCACGATACCAATGGCGAGTACCAGGCCGAACAGTGACAGCGCGTTGAGTGAGAAGCCGAACAGGTGCATCACCGCAAACGTACCGATCAACGATACCGGCACCGCCACCAACGGAATGATCGAGGCGCGCCAGGTTTGCAGGAACAGGATCACCACCAGCACCACGAGGATCAGGGCTTCGAACAGCGTATGTACCACCGCCTCGATGGAGCCACGCACGAAGATGGTCGGGTCATAGACGATGCTGAAGTCCATGCCTTCCGGGAAGCTCTTTTTCAGCTCCGCCATCTTGTCGCGTACTTCGTTGGAGATCTCGATCGCGTTGGAACCCGGGCGCTGGAAGATCGGGATTGCCACCGCCGGTTGGTTGTTGAGCAGCGAACGCAGGGCGTATTGGCTGGAACCCAGCTCAACCCGTGCGATGTCTTTGAGGCGGGTGATTTCACCGTTGTCGCCTGCGCGAATAACGATGTTCTCGAACTCTTCCTCGGTGACCAGGCGACCCTGGGTGTTCACCGACAACTGGAAGCTGGTGGCATTCGGTGCAGGTTGCGCACCCAGGGCACCGGCGGCCACTTGACGGTTCTGCTCGCGAATCGCGGTCACCACATCCGTGGCGGTCAGGTTGCGCGAAGCGGTCTTGTTCGGGTCCAGCCAAACACGCAGGGAGTAGTCGCCCATGCCGAACAGTTGCACGTCACCCACGCCGCCCAGGCGTGCCAGCTCATCCTTTACGTTGAGCAAGGCATAGTTGGACAGGTAGAGCATGTCGTAGCGCTTGTCCGGGGAGGTCAAGTGCACAACCATGGTCAGGTCGGGGGAGGCCTTGTCCACGGTAATACCGATACGCGTCACTTCCTCAGGCAGCTTTGGCTGAGTCCGGGTGACACGGTTCTGTACCTGCACCTGCGCGTTGTCCAGGTCGGTGCCCAGGGCGAAGGTGATGGTCAGGGTCAGCTTGCCGTCGGCGGTCGACTGCGAGGACATGTACAGCATGTTCTCGACGCCGGTGATCGCTTGCTCCAGCGGGGCGGCTACGGTTTCACCGATGACCTTGGGGTTGGCGCCCGGGAAGTTCGCACGTACCACGACGGTCGGCGGCACCACTTCCGGGTATTCGCTGATCGGCAGCTGGAACAGCGAGATCGCACCCGCGATCAGGATCAGCAGCGAGAGCACCGCTGCGAAGATCGGCCGCGAAATGAAGAACTTGGAAAAATTCATCTTGAGTTGTATCCCTTAACCGCGTGGAGTCGCGACACTGGCGAGCTTGGGCGCGGCTTTATCCGGCGCCACTTGCTCCAGGTTGCTGGCTTCAAGCGCTTGTCGTTGTTGTGCCAAGGCGGCGAGGGTTTCCTTGCTGGCCATCGGGATGGTTTCCGGCGCAACCGGCGACCCCGGGCGAACGCGCTGCAAGCCCTTGACGATGATCGTGTCGTCCTTGTTCAGGCCGCTGCGCACGATGCGCAAGCCTTCGATCTTCGGCCCCAGTTCCACAGCGCGATAGGCGGGCTTGTCGCCGTCCATCACCAGTACGAACTTCTTGCCAAGGTCAGTGCCCACGGCTTCATCGTTGATCAGTACGGCGGAGTAGGTGCCGCTGCCGACCAGCTTCAAGCGGGCATACAGGCCAGGGGTGTATTCACCCTTGCTGTTGTCGAACACGGCGCGACCGCGAATGGTGCCGGTGGCCGGGTTGACCTGGTTGTCGACGAAGTTCATCTGGCCCAGGTGCGGGTTGCCGTCTTCATTGGACAGGCCCAGGTACACCGGAGTGGTAGCGCCACGGCGACCCTGGCGTGCGAGTTCGGTGTACTTGAGGTACACGCGCTCATCGGCATCGAAGTAGGCGTAGACCTTGTCGGTGGACACCACGCTGGTCAGCGCGGTGACATCGGCGGTCACCAGGTTGCCGGCGGTGATCTCGGCACGGCTGACACGGCCGCTGATGGGCGAGGTGACGCGGGTGAAGCTCAGGTTCAGCTTGGCCAGGTCCAACTGCGCCTGGATCCCGGCCACTGTGGCGTGGGCTTCCTGGGCGGCGGTGGTGCGCGAGTCGGCCAGTTCGGCGGAGATCGCATTGCTCTGGCGCAGGCGTTCGCCGCGCTGGGCTTCGTTATCGCTGCGGGTGGCGGCGGCCTTGGTTTGGGCAAGTTGTGCTTCGAGGCGGCGCACTTCAGCCTGGAACGGACGCGGGTCGATCTGGAACAGCAGGTCGCCTTTCTTGACCAGTGCGCCTTCGGTAAAGGCTACCTGATCGATCTGGCCCGACACGCGCGGACGAATCTGCACGGTTTCCGGTGCTTCGAGGCGGCCGGTGAACTCGTCCCACTCGTTGACCGGTTGTTCCAGCACCTTGGCCACGCTGACGTGGCTCGGTGGCATGGCGGCCGCTTGTTCTGGGGTCTTGCCGCACGCGCTCATCACCATCACGGCCAAAATGGCCAGGGGATAGCGCAAATGTTTGAGTGACTGTTCCATGAGGTGCATCCGCCAATGTATTTAAGATGGGCGGATCATGCTCGGCGGGGTGCTATCTCAGAAATCGAATGAAACAAAGGTAACTATCATTCGGAATGATATAAGCGTAAAGCGAGCCCTCTAGGATGGGGGTTTCGTTAGGGAGCTATCAATAGCGTTGATGACAAAGGACTGTTGCGCAAGATGCAAGGAACAGCGCGCCGTGCAAACTGTCGAGGGTGGTTGCTATTCGAATGTGCACAGCGTGGGGTTGGTTGCCTTGCATTCGTTTCCTGTCCAGGCGCTGCCAACAGGCTTGGCGTTGGCTTGGTTTTTCAGGGTCATGCTCACCGGCTCATGGTTCTGATCGAGGTAGTGGCATGCCACAGACGACTGACCCTGACTGCTTTGGATCACCGCCTTTTCGAACTGGACCTGGTGCAGGTCCGTCTGCTCTGTCATCGGGTTTTGCCCGGTCCATTGCTGACCGCCCGGGCCGGACGCGGTGTAGGCAACCACTTCGCCGGACGGCGTCTTTTTGAAAGCATCGTTAAGGGCATTGGTGGGCGGGCAGGCGCCAGCCCCAGCATAGGCGTTGCCCACCAACGCCATCAGGGTAATCACGAGGGCTGAGGTTTTCTTGAGCTGCCTATTCATCACGCGTGCTCCTGATCTTGAGAAACAGTCACGTGAAGACTAGCCCAAACAGGTAACGCCGGACGCTGTTAAATCCACACGTCGTTGATCGCGGTGCGCTCCCCACCTTCCGTGCCGGTGTTCAACACACCGCAGGGCTCGATCAACAGCAACTTCACCTCACCCAATGCGTGCGGCTTGTGCTCGACGCCTTTGGGCACCACGTACATTTCCCCTTGGCCGATCGTCACGGCGCCATCGCGAAAGTCGATGCGCAGCGTGCCTTCCAGCACGATAAAGGTTTCATCGGTGTCGGCATGGTCGTGCCAGATGAAGTCACCTTCAATCTTCACCACCTTGAACTGGTAGTCGTTCATTTGCGCGACGACCTTGGGCGCCCATTGCTCGCTGAACAGGGCGTATTTGCTGGCGAAGTTGATCGGTGTGTAATTCGTCGAGGTGGAGGTGGCAGGCATTGGAGGTTCCAGGGTTTCATTAGGTCGGAGCCCTAAGTTAGGCGCATCGGTCCCGCCGGATATTGAATGATCGTGCAGCGCGCAACGCTGGGGTGTGGACGCAACTGTTGGCTGGGCAACAGCAGTCGGACAGTTGTGGTTTGCGCGGGACAGCGCAATACCGAGTGTTGTTTTCATCCGATTGATTTTATTGATATTTATTTGTGGCACGGGCTCTGCAATACACACAGGTGAACCCTTTCACCCGTCGCTCAGCGGAGCCTTGTATGCCTTGCACCTTTTTCTCGCGTTCACGTTTTATCTGGCTGGGCGCAGCGCTCTTGCTGGGCCACGCCGCCATCTCCCAGGCCGCCGAGGGCGATGACGCGGTGCCGTCCCTGGCCGGCAAGCGCATTGCCGTGAGCATGACCGGCACCAGTCACTATTTCGATATCAAGGCCTTCCAGGCACAGGTCGACGAGATCAAGCGTCTGGGTGGCACGCCCATCACCCTGGATGCCGGGCGCAATGACAAGAATCTGGTGACCCAGTTGCAAACCGTGGTCACCCAGAAACCCGATGCCGTGATCCAGACCCTCGGCACCCTCAGCGTGATCGACCCGTGGCTCAAGCGCATCAGCAAGGCCGGCATCCCGCTGTTCACCATCGATGCGCCTTCGCAGTACAGCCTCAACAACACCACCTCCGATAACGTCGCCACCGGCAAGGCCCTGGCCGACCAGTTGATCAAGGACGCCGGTGGCAAGGGCAAGATCCTGGTGTTCAACGGCTTCTATGGCGTGCCGGTGTGCGCGATTCGCTACGACCAGCTGAAGCTGGCGCTCAAGGATCACCCGCAACTGGAGATCATCCAGCCGGAGCTGCGGGATGTGATCCCCAACACGGTGCAGGATGCCTATTCACAAGTGTCCGCCTTGCTCAACAAGTACCCGGCCGGCAGCGTCTCGGCGATCTGGGCGGCGTGGGACATTCCGCAACTCGGCGCGAGCAAGGCGTTGATCGATGCCAAGCGCACCGAGATCAAGACCTACGGGGTGGACGGCACGCCTGAAGTGCTGGAACTGCTTGGCCAGGCGAACTCGCCGGTGGGCGCGGTGGTGGCCCAGCAACCGGCGCTGATCGGCAAGACCGCAGTGCAGAACGTCGCCCGTTACCTGGCCGGGCAGCGCGACCTGCCCAAGGAAACCCATGTACCGACGTTGCTGACTACCGCTGCCAACCTGGCGCAGGTCCAGCAATTGCGGGGTGATTGATGGCGGCGTTGCACCTGCAGCATCTGCGCAAACGCTTCGGCGCCACCCTGGCGCTGGATGATGCGAGCCTGAAAGTCGAGCGCGGCACCATTCACGGCCTGGTGGGCGAGAACGGTGCCGGCAAGTCGACCTTGATCAAGGTGTTGGCGGGAATCCATAAGGCGGATTCGGGGCAGGTGAGCATTGACGGCCAGTCGTACGCCTCGCTCTCGCCGCGCCAGGTGGACGCGCTGGGTGTGCAGTTCATTCATCAGGAGCGGCTGTTGCCGGCGAGTTTCACCGTGGGCGAAGCGCTGTTCTTCGGGCACGAGTTGCGCCGGGGCCCGTTTGTCGATCGGCGGCGGCAACAGCGCGAAGCCGAGCGCTTGCTGGCCGACTATTTTGAACTGCAACTGCCGGCCGGCGCACTGGTCGGCGAGCTGAACAGCGCTGAACGCCAGGTGCTGCAAATCACCCGGGCATTGATTCGCCAGCCGAAGATCCTGGTGTTCGACGAGCCCAGCGTGGCCCTGGTCAAGCGTGAAGTCGATCAATTGCTGCGGATCGTCAAGCGTTTGCGGGACCAGGGTTTGTCGATCCTCTACATCTCCCACTATCTGCAGGAAATCGACAGCCTGTGCGATGAGGTGACGGTATTGCGCAATGGCCGCGATGTGGCGGTGGTGCAGCCGCGGCACACCTCCAGCGCGCAGATTGCGCGGTTGATGGTCAATCGCGACGTCCAGGAGATGTACCCCAAGGCGCAGGTCGAACCCGGCGAGCCGTTGCTGCAAGTGCGCGGGCTGAACCTGGCCCGGCGCTACCGGCAGGTCGACCTGGAACTGCGCCGGGGCGAAATCGTCGGCCTGACCGGGCTGGTCGGCTCGGGTGCCAAGGATTTGCTCAAGACCCTGTTTGGCGTGGTGCGTGCCGACAGCGGCAGCATTCATCTGGAGGGTCGTTTGTTGCGCCTGCGTTCCCCTGGCGACGCCATCGCCCAGGGGATTGCCCTGGTGCCGGAAGAACGCCGCAGCCAGGGGATTTCGCCGCTGCTCTCGGTGCTGGAAAACCTCACGCTTGCTGGCCTTGAGCGCTTCAGTCGCTGGGGTGTGCTGAGCAAACGCCAGGAACAGGCCGAAAGCCTGCGGCTGATCCATGAATTGGCAATCAAGGCGCCGGGCCCGCAGGCAGCGGTCAGCCAGTTGAGCGGCGGCAACCAGCAGAAGGTTGCCCTGGGCAAATGGCTGAGCCGGCGCTCGGCGGTGTACCTGCTGGATGAGCCGTGCGTGGGGGTGGATGTCGGCGCCAAAGTCGAAATTTATCGCCTGATCGGGCGTCTGGTGGAAGAGGGCGCTGCGGTGCTGGTGTTGTCCTCGGACCTGCCGGAGCTGCTGGGCATTTGCGACCGCATCCTGGTGTTGCACCGAGGCGAGATTGCCGGCGAATTCCAGGCCGGTGAGGCGGACAGCGATCAACTGCTGGCGTGTGCGACGGGCGCGGTGCTACCCACCGCATCCGTATCGGTGAAACAGGAGGTGGCGCATGTCCCTGCTTGAAACGGCTACCCCGGGTTTGTCCCAGCGATTATGGGTGCTGCTGTTGCGCCGTGGTTCGGCGGGGGTGTTCCTCGCGATCTTGTTGGGGTTTGCCGTCTCTGCGCCGAACTTCCTGTCGGTGGGCAATATCGCCAATGTGTTCAGCCAGTCGGCGATCCTCGGTGTACTTGCCTTCGGCCTGACCTGCGTGATTATCGGCGGCGGCTCCAACGTGGTGGCCGGCGGCCTCGACCTGTCGCTGGCGGCAAACCTGGGCCTGTGTGCGGCGGTGTTCAGCCGGCTCAACAACGCCGGGCTCGACCTTTGGGCCAGCCTGTTGCTGACCCTGGCCTGCGGCCTGACGGTCGGCCTGCTCAATGGCCTGGCCGTGGTGGTGCTGCGCCTGCCACCCTTGCTCGCGACCCTGGCAAGCATGAACGTGCTGGCCGGGCTGGAGCTGGTCCTGACCGAAAACACCGTGGTTTCCACCGACTCGCCGTTGCTCGACCTGCTCAGCGGCGGGACCTGGCTGGCCGTGCCGGCGCTCGCCTGGGTGTTGCTGGTAACAGCCTTCCTGCTGACGTTGCTGATCCAGCACACCGCCTACGGGTTGCGCCTGCATGCCGTCGGCGAATATCCACACGCTGCCGAGGCCGCCGGGATTCGGGTGCCGGCCTATGTGCTTTCCAGCTATTTGCTGTCGGGGCTGTGTGCAGCGGTGGCGGCCTTGTGTTCAGCCGCCTTTTTCAGCGGCAGCACCACGGGCTCCGGCGACATGCTGTTGTCGGTGGTGGCGATCGCTTTTCTCGGGGTGGTGTTTTCCCGGCGACTGGTGGCGAGCATTCCCGGGACCTTGCTGGCGACCTTGTTGATCGGTTTTTTGATCAACGGATTTCAGTTGCTCAACCTGTCGAGCTTCTGGGTCAACGGTGTGCAGGGCGTGCTGATTTTGCTGGTGGTCGCGGCCTCCAGCGCATTGAACCGGGGAGAGCGGTCATGAGTCGGGTCACAGCGTTAAAGGTGCAAGGCGGCTGGCGTTCGCTGTTGCCCCTGACGTTGCCGCTGGTATTCGTGGCAATCGTGCTGGTGTTTGCCTGGCAGGCGCCCGCATTCCTCAGTGGCGGCAACCTGAAAAGCCTGGTGCTGAACAACTTCGTGCTGCTGGGGATTGTCGCCATCGGCATGACCTACGCGGTGGCGGCGGGCGGCATTGATTTGTCGGTAGGCACCGCGCTGGATTTCGCCAGTTTCAGCTTCGTGGTGTTGCTGAATGCCGGGCACGGGGTGGGTGTGGCGATTGCTGGCGCGTTGGCCGCCGGGTTGTTGGTCGGGCTGTTCAATGCCGGGTTGATCGCGGGGCTGCGGATCAGTCCGTTCCTGGCAACCCTGGGCACCTTGTTTATCGGCACCAGTGCCCAGCAGTTGCTCTCGGACGGCGGCCAGCCGATCTACATCGCCCAAGGCTTCAAGCCGGAGCTGGCGAGCTTCAGCCTGTTGGGCGTGCCCTTGCCGTTATTGATCGTGCTGGTATTGGCCGTGGTCTACGGCTTGTTGCTGGCCCGTGGACGCCTGGGGCGCGAACTGCTGGCCCAGGGCACCCAGCCGTTGCTGGCGTATTACTCGGGGCTGTCGGTGCGGCGCATCGTCACCACCACGGTGCTGGCGGCGGCGCTGGCGTGCGCGGTGGCGGGGATTCTGCTCAGTTCGACGGTGAGCGCGTATGTGCCGTTGTCGGGCAATGCGTTCCTGCTGAACGCGATCGGCGCGGTGTTTATCGGCACCACGCTGAATCGCCAGGGCCGGGCGAATATCCCGGGCACGCTGCTGGGGGTGTTGTTTATCAACGTGATCGCCAATGGCCTGCTGCTGATCGGCTGGAATTTCTACTGGCAGCAGGTGGCCACCGGTGTGCTGATTTTTGTGGTGCTGGCCTTCAGCTTCGTGAGCCGAAGGATGGCCCAGTGCGCCTAGGGTTTATTCAGCCCTGAGCAGGGTCATGCTGGTTTTGACCAGGCCGGCAAGGTCGTTCTTGCTGGTAAAGAAGTAGCCGTAGTCCTGCAGGTAAACCACCGTGCTGGTGGTGATGAGTTTTGCGCCGGTGCTGGTACAGCTCAGTTCCTTGGCGGAGCCACTCAGGTCTGCGTTGATCTTACTGGCCGGCAGTTCGCGCTTGACCACGCAGGAATCGGTACGCGGCAGTACCCGGTCTTCTTCGGCCGTATTGCGGTTCAGCTCTTTCAGACTGAAGCCCAGGGTGGCGCCCACCGGCATCTGTTTCCAGTCACCCGTGAAACTGAGTGCTTCAACGTTGCTGGCGTACGAGATAGTCAGGCCATCCCTTTTGGATTCGGCCTGGTAATTCAGATTGAACAGCCCGCGAAACATCACTTTTTGGGTGGTGGAGTATTTGCCCACTTCACGAACATGCACTTGTGCGCTTCGGGTATCCGGTTCAATGAACAACTCGGATTGCACGTTGCCGACGCCGAATTCGCTGCGCTGCACCAGGTGATGCAAGGGCTTGTTGGCGTTGGGCAGGCCCAGTGCGGTGATGGCGTCGAGCACCGGCGCCGGGATGGCGGGCGGCGTTACGGTCAGGGGGACCTGGGTGCGGGACGTTGCAACCGGTAGCTGCTCGAGTGCCGTTGAGGGCGTACAGGCGGCGTTCAAGAGGGCCTGCGTATCGGCGTCGGCGGCGCTGAACGGTTGGTCCTGGGGCGCCGTTTGCGTCTGGCCGAACGTCACCAGATTGTCGGTCGTGAGCCCGAAGGTGGCGAGGGTGCGATAGCTCTGGCGACTGCAACTGGCCTGCAAACGCATGCGCTGCTGGACGTACGGCATCTTCTTTTGCTTGTTGATCAGAATATGCGGCTCGTCGAACGCGCCCCAGAACTGCAACTGATCACCGGTGGATTTCAGGCTGGCACGGTCGATCAACAACCAGCGCTCATTCGCTGCCCCTCTGACCACGCGCCAGTCCGGCCGGGGCGTGCGGGCACAGGCTTCGATAAAGCCGGGGTTCTGTTGCAGATTAACGACCACCGCCGCCGTCAGGTCGCGCATCACCGTGAACCGTTCGGGCTGACCGCTGGCGGTCAGGGTGCCGGGAGACTCGACGAACAGCAGGTTTGCCGCTGGCGTGCTGCACGAGGCCCGAATCTGCGCAATATCAGGGGTGGTTGCGGTTTTGGCTGACACGATTTGCGCCTGGTAGCTCAGTTGGTCGCCATCGCGCATGACCGAATCCGCCAGCGGCGGCTGTTTGAGCATGTCGCCAAAGAGTGCCTGGCCATGGCTGACGGTGCTTGAGGGCTGAAGGCTGCAACCACTGAGCAGGCCAAGGGTGACAACAACCGCGATGCGTTTCATGAACCTTCCTTGCGATAGACGAAATCTCGATGAACAAAGGCTTTCGGCAGGGCGGGGCGGTTCTTGAGGGGGAGTGAGGGCAAGACACCCGGGGCAGGCGCCCCCGGGTGCCTCTTTTCTTACGGCGCTTATTTCTCCCAGTCAGCCTTGGGAATCAACAGGCCGTGGTTGCCGTTATAGGCGGCGCGCTCGGGTTGTTTCCAGCCCTCCAGCAGCGCGTCGTCGAGGCGGTAGATCTCAACCCCCAGCGGCCGGCAGACCTTCAGCGGGTCTTCGGCGTCCGGCCCCCACATCGGCAGCGACAGGTCGCCACCGGGGCAGGTAGAGAGGGCGCACAGCAGGTCGATTTCGGCAAAGAACTCGAGGTAGTCACCCTGCTTGGCCGGGCAGGCTTTCATGAAGTACATGTCGTCGTGATTGAGGCCGGTGCACTGGAAAATGTTCAGCACGTCGTGCACGTCGAACTCGGTCAGGCCGTGGGGCAGCACCGCACGGGTCAGGTTGGAGTGGCAGTGGTGGTGGAAGTCTTCGCCGGTGAGCATCTTGTTCACGTAAGGGTCGCAGCGCGTGCCCAGCAAGTCGTGCAGGCGCCCGCCGTGCTCGTCGATGCCGTAGTCGGCCAGGCTGTCGTCGGTGATGGTGACCATCGGCCGCAAAAACGGCAGGTTCGACCACAGGCGGTCGTAGGTCGTGACGTGGGCGCCTTGCAGTTGGCGGGTACGCGCCGCCCACATGCGTTCGCGGGGGTCGTTGGCGCTCCACACGTTGAAGTCGCCGACCTGCGGGCCAACCGGTGTGGTCACGCGGACCACATGGCCCGCCGGGACTTTCCAGGCGCGGCCGGTGCGGATCGGCACTTCGAACTGCTCGATCAGGGTGCGGCCATCCCGGGACTCGCGCACGCGGTCATAGAAAGCCTTGTCGACCTGCAAGGCAGCACCTTTGCTGACTTGGTAGGCGGCTGGGTAGTCCTTGTACATGGTGGGTCCTCGCTTCAGGGTTTTGGGTGGCTGCTGAGGATGTCCAGCAGCAGCGATTCGGAGTCGTTGAGGTAGCTGGCGAGGGCTTCGCCGGCGGCTTGTTTGTGGCCGTCCACCAACAGGTCGTGGATCTGCCGGTCGCGTTCCAGCCAGGGTCTCTGGAAGGTTTCCTCGCTGGGCGCGTTGGAGAACACCAGGCGCATCTGGGCCGCAATATGGGTGAAAAACTCGTCCAGCAACGGGCTGCGCATCAGCCCGACGATGTGTTGGTGAAACCGCAGGCTGTGGGTACCGAAGGCTTGCCAGTTCTCGCGGTCCTGGGCCAGTTGCGCGGCCTCGATGGCTTCCAGCATCAGGTCGGACTGGTACTCGCGCAGCGGCTTGCTGGCGGCAATCGCCTGCAACTCCAGGGTGCGCCGCACCTTGAAGATGTCGCGCACTTCATCCACCCCCAGGCGGCGCACGATCACGCCTTTATTGCGCACGTAACTGGTCAGGCCTTCACGGCCCAGGTGGTGCAAGGCTTCGCGCACGGTGTTGCGCGAAGCGTTGTAGGCGTTGACCAGCTCGCTCTCCACCAGCGGCATGCCGGGCAGCAGGCGGCCGCCGATGATGTCTTCGCGCAGTTCGATGGCAACCTGGTCGGCCAGCGACAGGCTGGGTTCCTTGGCTTGACTCACGGTGGGGCTCCTTGGGCTCACGCCAGTTGGACGTCTTTGAGGAACTTGGTCATGCGTTCGCTGCGTTGTTCGAGCATGTCACGGGGTGCGGCGTCCTGGATAATCTCGCCGCCTTCCATGAACACCACGCGATCGGAAAGCCTGAACGCGAAGTTCATTTCATGGGTGACGATGACCATGGTCATGCCTTCGCGGGCCAGTTCTTCGATCACCGCCAGCACGTCACCCACCAGTTCCGGGTCGAGGGCCGAGGTGGGCTCATCAAACAGCATCACCGAAGGCCGCATCGCCAGGGCCCGGGCAATTGCCACGCGCTGCTGTTGGCCGCCGGACAACTGGTGCGGGTATTTGCCGGCGTGCTCCAGCATGCCCACCTTGCGCAGCAGGGCGAGGCTCAACAGGCGCAGTTCTTCGCCGCCGCCATGGGCATGGTAGACGGGCGCCAGCATCACGTTCTCAAGCGCGGTTTTGTGCGGGAACAGGTTGAACCCCTGGAACACCATGCCCACCTGCACGATGCCGCGCATATGCACCTTGTGGCCCAGTGCGCCTTGCGGCTCCCGGGTACCGCGCAGGAAGGGCTGACCTTGCAGGGTGATTTCGCCCCGGTCCAGGCTTTCGAGGCCGTTCATTGTGCGAATCAGCGTGGTCTTGCCTGAGCCCGACGGGCCGATGATCGACACCACCTCGCCCCAGCGTACGTTCAGTTCAACGCCCTTGAGCACTTCCAGGCCGCCATAGGCCTTGCGCACGGCGCGGGCCTGCAAGGCGAACTCGCCGGGTTCGGCCTGGCCGGCTGCGCGCCGTGTCGCCACCCCGTCGAGTTCGGCGGGGGCGATGGCCTTGGGTTTTCGGCGGGTCACGTCCAGGTGGTTTTCCAGCACGCGCAACAGCCAGCTGAACACCGTCACGATGAACACGTAATAGAACGCCACGGCCAGCATGGTCTCCATCACCAGGAAGTTCTGGGTGTAGAGTTGTTGGCCCACCAGCAGGATTTCCGAGAGCGAAATCACCGACACCAGCGAGGTGAGCTTGACGATGGTGATGTACTCGTTGGCCAGGGTCGGCAGTGCCACCCGCAGCGCCTGGGGCACCACAATCAAGCGCTGCACGCCGCGATAACCGACGCCCAGCGCCTTGCCGGCTTCGCGCTGGCCCTTGACCACCGCCAGCAGGCCGCCGCGATGGATCTCGGCAATGTAGGCCGCCTCACTCAGCACCAGGGCGATCAGGCCCGCCGAGTAAGGGTTGGACAGCACCACGCTGGTGGACGGAAACACCTGCGGCAGGTTGTAGACGAAGATCAGCAGGACCAGCAACGGCAGGCTGCGGAAGAACCAGATGTAGACGCCGGCGGAGTCCCGCAGCCAACGGCGTTCCGACTGCCGGGCCAGCGCCAGGAAAAACCCCAGCACAATGCCCAGCAGCCAGGTTTCCAGGCTCAGTTCAACCACAGTGCCGACGGCTCGCCAGAAGTCGCCGTTCCATAACAGGCCCAGGGTGTAGTGCCAATCGAATTGCATACGTGTGCTCCGTGTTTCAGTTACCCAGTGCCGCGCTGATCTCGGCGGCGTTCGGCTCGGCCAGGTTGTAGCGCGCCAGCAGCTTGCCGTAGCTGCCGTCCTGCTTGATCTGGCTCAGGGCTCCGGTGAGTTCCTGGAGCAGCGCTGGGTTTTCCTTGCGCACGGCCAGGCCGACCACCACCGGGTAGATCAACTCGTTGGAGCTGATCACGGTCTTGCCTAGCAGTTTTTCCACGGTGATCTTGGCCACCGCCGCGTCTTCCATCTGCACATCGACCGCCTGGGCCAGCAGGGCCTGGGCGGCTTCCGGCGAGGTCGGGAACTCGCGGGACTCAATCGCCGGCTTGCCCGCTGGGAGGCAGTATTCAGCCGAGACTTTGTTCAGTTTCGGCACCCAGGAGGCGCCCTTGATCGAGCCGACGCGCTTGCCGCACAAGTCTTCCGGGCGCTGGGGCTTGAAGTCGCCGGCGCTGAGCACCATCAGTGAAGAACCGGTCTTCAGGTAGCTGAGGAAATCCACCTGCTTGGCGCGTTCGGGCGTGACATACAGCGCCGAGGCCACCACGTCGAAACGTTGCGCGTTGACGCCGAGGATCAGGTTGGCGAAACGGGTGTCGAGAAAACGCGGTTTCACCCCCAACTGCTTGCCCATCAACTGCATGAACTCCGGGTCGAAACCGGCGGGAGTTTTTTGCTCAAGGTAGGTGTAAGGCGGGTAGGTGAGGTCAGAGCCGATCGACAGCTCGCCCGGTTTCAGGGTGCCTTTGATCTCGGCCGCCGACACTAGCGGCGCCACACACGCCAGGGTGATCGCTAGCCCCAGGGTGCGCATGGTGTTCTTGCCCGTCAGACCTTTTTGCATGTTCGTCGCCTCGGTTGCTGGATACAGGGGGTGATTTGGATTGTTCAACAATCCTGTATTAGCTAGTAAGCGGTTATCGTGCCAACCAAGAGTCTTGCGAGGTTTTTGATGGGTTTTGACGCGTGAGAGAGCCGTTTTTTGTAAACGCGCACACCAATTCGGGGCAATTCGTTACCGGGCGCCACGTTGTGAGGCAGGCATTTCGCGGACCATAAAGGACGCACTTATTGATAAAGTGCCGATTCAAAATCGTGAGTGACCCGCAATGACGTCGATGTCCCAACGCCGCTCAACCTTGATTGCCTTGCTGGTCGCCGTCACCTTCTTCATGGAGAACCTCGATGCCACGGTGATCGCCACCGCATTGCCGGACATCGCCAAGACCTTCGGCGTGGGCGCGGTGGACGTGAACATCGGCATGAGCGCCTACATGCTCGCCGTCGCGGTGTTCATTCCCATCAGCGGCTGGCTGGCGGACCGCTTTGGCTCGCGCCTGGTGTTCGGTTGGGCGATCGTGCTGTTCAGCCTGTCTTCATTGTTGTGCGGCTTGAGCGACAGCCTGCAGACCTTCGTCGCCGCGCGCGTGTTGCAGGGCATCAGCGGGGCGATGATGGTGCCGGTAGGGCGCCTGGCGGTGTTGCGGGCTACCGAGAAAAAAGACCTGGTACGGGCGATTTCATTTATCACCTGGCCTGGTCTGGTGGCCCCTATACTCGGGCCGCCGGTAGGCGGTTTTATCGTCACTCACGCATCTTGGCCGTGGATTTTCTACCTCAACCTGCCGCTGGGCCTGCTGGCATTGATCGCCACGCGGATGTTGATCCCCAAGCATGACGAGGTCGATTCCAGGGCGTTCGATTTCAGGGGCTTCCTGCTGGTGGGCGTGGCCAGTGCGGCGCTGCTGTACGGTGTCGAACTGCTCGGTCAAAGCCGTGGCAGCTTGTTACAGGGCCTGTTACTCAGCGGTGCGGGCGTGATGCTCGGTGCCTTTGCCTGGCGCCATATGCGCCGGCATGCCCAGCCGTTGATGGCGCTGGGTGTGGTGAGCGTGCGCACCTTCAGTGTGTGCCTGTGCGGCGGGTCGATTTTCCGGGTGGCCATCAGCACTTTGCCGTTCCTGCTGCCGTTGATGTTTCAACTGGCCTTCGGGCTGTCTGCCTTCGATGCGGGGTTGCTGGTGCTGGCGGTCTTCGCGGGCAACCTGGCGATGAAACCCTTCACCACCTCGGTCATGCAACGTTGGGGCTTCCGCCCGGTGCTGATGATCAACGGCATCCTTGGCGTACTGGCGATTGCGGCGTGTGCATGGCTGGATGAGCGCATGAGCTGGGCGCTGATCCTGTTCATTCTGTTCGTGGGCGGCCTGTCACGCTCGATGCAGTTCACCTTGTTCAACACCCTGGGGTTTGCCGATATTCCCAAGGCGCAGATGAGCGACGCTTCAACCTTGTTCAGCATGTTCTTCCAGCTGAGCATGGCCATGGGCGTGGCGATTGGCGCACTGTTGTTACGTTTTGCCATGAATTTACACGGCAACACCGGGCAGGCCGCGACCGCCGATTTCCAGCTGACGTTTCTGTGGGTGGCGGTGATCGCGGGCGTGGCGTTGCTGGATAACCTGCGGCTGCCGCCCCGGGCGGGTGAGTCGGTGCTGCAGCGAAAGTGAACCACGATACCTTCGGGGTATGAAGCCACACCTATTGAATATTGGACGGCCTGCATCCCCGGCATCACCCTGCGTTGAAGTAGGGCTTTAGGGGCCAATAATAATAAAAGAGGCGCAACCATGACCGTGCTATTGAGTGAGCGCAGCCAGATATTTGATCGTGCCGATGCCTATGTGGTGTCGGATTATGTCAACCAGCATGTGGGCAGCCACCGCATCCGCTTGCCCCCGAAGGGGCGCCCGCAGGCCAGTATCAGCCACCGGACCTTTTCCAGCCTGGACCTGTGCCGTATCAGCTACGGCGCTCCAGTCAGGGTGACGTCGGTCGCGCTGCAAACGATTTATCACCTGCAGATCCTGCTCAACGGCCATTGCCGCTCGGCCGCCCGTGGCGAGGAGCAGGTATTCGGGCCGGGGGAAATCCTGCTGATCAACCCGGATGACCCGGTGGACCTGACCTATTCCGCGGACTGCGAAAAATTCATCATCAAGCTGCCGGTTCGCCTGCTGGAAAACGCCTGCCTGGAGCAGCACTGGACGCTGCCCCAGGATGGCATCCGGTTCGCGGCGACGCGCCATGTGCTGACCGAAATGGGCGGATTCCTGCCGTTGCTGGGGTTGATCTGCCACGAAGCCGAAAATGCCGCAGAGCCCGAACTGCAAGGCCTGTATGAACGTGTCGTGGCCAACAAGCTGCTGGCGCTGCTAGGCAGCAATGTGCTGCGTGTGATGCCCCGGCCGGATCAACGCGTCGGCTTTGAAGCGGTGCGCGAGTTTATCGAGGAACATCTGACTGCAGACATCAGCATCGAACAACTGATGGCCATCGCCAAGGTCAGCGAGCGCTCGTTGTATACCTTGTTTGAACGCCAGGTCGGCGTTTCGCCACGTGACTATATTCGCCAACGCAAACTGGAGCGGGTGCACGCGGTATTGCTGCGGGGCAGCGCGCGCAGCGTCACCGAGGTGGCGCTGGACCACGGGTTCGTGCACCTGGGACGCTTCTCCGAGGCCTATCGCAAACGCTTTGGCGAGCTGCCTTCCTACACCTGGAAGCGCCGACTTGCGCCAGGCGGATAACGAATTGCAGCCAGCGGATATTGACGGGTAGGGCAAGCACATAAGGTGGAGGGGCCTGATACAAGAACAACCGAGGGCCTACCCCATGATCAGCACATTCGACCGACTCGCCCGACAATTGCGCGACTCCGTCCAGGAAGATCCCGCCACCGGGGTGTTCCGTTGCCGCCGCGACATCTTCACCGACCCGGACCTGTTCGACCTGGAGATCAAGCACATTTTCGAAGGGGGTTGGATCTACCTGGCCCATGAAAGCCAGGTGCCAGAGATCAACGATTACTTCACCACCTGGATCGGCCGCCAACCCGTGGTCATCACCCGTGATAAACAAGGCACGCTGCACGGCCTGGTCAACGCCTGTGCCCACCGTGGCGCCATGCTCTGCCGCCGTAAACAAGGCAACAAAGGCTCGTTTACCTGCCCGTTCCACGGCTGGACCTTCAGCAACGCCGGCAAGCTGCTCAAAGTGAAAGACGCCAAGACCGGCGCCTATCCCGACAGTTTTGACTGTGACGGCTCCCACGACCTCAAGCGCCTCGGCCGCTTCGAAAACTACCGCGGCTTTCTGTTCGGCAGCCTCAGCGAGACAGTACCGGAACTGAGCGATTACCTGGGGGAAACCCGGGTGATCATCGACCAGATGGTCGATCAGGCACCGCTGGGCCTGGAGGTGCTGCGGGGCAGTTCGTCGTATGTCTACGACGGCAACTGGAAGCTGCAGATCGAGAACGGCGCCGACGGCTATCACGTCAGTTCTGTGCACTGGAACTACTCAGCGACCATGGGCCGGCGCAACTACGAAGCCGAGGGCACCCGTACCGTGGACGCCAATGGCTGGTCGAAAAGCCTGGGCGGCGTGTACGCCTATGAGCACGGCCATATCCTGCTGTGGACGCGCCTGCTTAACCCTGAAGTGCGCCCGGTGCATGCCCACCGTGAGGCGCTGGCCGAGCGCCTGGGCCAGGCGCGTGCCGATTTTATCGTCGATCAAACCCGCAACCTGTGCCTCTACCCGAACGTGTACCTGATGGACCAGTTCTCCACGCAGATCCGTGTGGTGCGGCCGATTGCGGTCGACAAGACCGAAGTCACCATCTACTGCATGGCGCCCAAGGGCGAAAGTGCCGAGGAACGCACCACGCGGATTCGCCAGTACGAAGACTTCTTTAACGTCAGCGGCATGGGTACCCCAGACGACCTGGAAGAATTCCGCGCCTGCCAGACCGGCTACCAGGGCGCGACCACCCTGTGGAATGACCTCAGTCGCGGCGCGAAACAGTGGGTCGAAGGCCCTGACGAAAACGCCCGGGCCATGGGCATGAACCCGCAGCTCAGCGGCGTGAAAACCGAAGATGAAGGCCTGTTTGTTCGCCAGCACGCCCATTGGGCGCAAAGCCTGCAACGTGCGATCCAGCGGGAGCAACAAGGCCTGATCGCCACGGACAAGGAGGTGCTGTCATGAGCGCTTCCCGTGACCGCCTGCTGGACTTTCTGTACCGCGAAGCCCGCCTGCTGGACGACCGCCAGTGGGACGAATGGCTCGAATGTTACTCACCCAAGGTCGAGTACTGGATGCCCGCGTGGGACGACCACGACACCCTGACCGAAGACCCCCAGAGCGAAATCTCGCTGATCTATTACCCCAGCCGCGACGGCCTGGAAGACCGCGTGTTCCGGATCAAGACCGAGCGTTCCAGCGCCAGTACCCCGGAGCCGCGCACCGCACACCTCATCACCAACCTCGAAGTGCTGGCCGATGACGGCCAGAACGTGGAACTGCGTTTCAACTGGCAGACGCTCAGTCATCGCTACAAGACCACGGATACGTATTTCGGCACCTCGTTCTACCGCCTGGACATCAGCGCCGACCAACCGCTGATCACACGCAAGAAGGTCGTGCTGAAGAACGACTACATCCACCAGGTCATCGACATCTACCACATCTGAGGACGCGCCCATGACGTACTCCATTGCCCTGAACTTCGAGGACGGGGTGACCCGTTTCATCGACTGCAAGGTGGGTGAAAAGGTCCTCGACGCGGCCTTTCGCCAACGTATCAACCTGCCCATGGACTGCTCGGACGGGGTGTGTGGCACCTGCAAGTGCCACTGCGAAACCGGTGCCTACGACTTGGGTGACGACTACATCGAAGACGCCCTGAGCGAGGATGAAGCCAGTGAACGCCAGGTACTGACCTGCCAGATGGTGCCGCAATCGGACTGTGTGATTGCCGTGCCGGTGGCGTCCGGCGCCTGCAAGACCGGCACCGCGCAGTTTGCCGCGACAGTGGCGAGCATTACCCGGCACGCCGATGCGGCCCTGGAGGTGAGTTTCGAACTGGACCAGGCGCCGGTATTTCTGCCGGGCCAGTACGTGAATATCGGCGTGCCCGACAGTGGGCAGACGCGCTCGTATTCCTTCAGCAGCCGTCCTGGCGACAAACGCGCCAGCTTCCTGATCAAGCATGTGCCCGGCGGTTTGATGAGTGGCTGGCTGGAACGTGCCCAGCCGGGGGACGCCGTGCCGATGACCGGGCCGCTGGGCAGTTTTTACCTGCGTGAAGTGGTGCGGCCCTTGTTGCTGCTGGCGGGCGGCACCGGGTTGGCACCGTTCCTGTCGATGCTGGAAGTGCTGGTCGAACGTCGGGAAACCCCGCCGGTCACGCTGATCTACGGCGTGACCCGGGACCAGGACCTGGTAATGGTCGAGGTGCTGGAAGCCTTCGCCAAACGCCTGCCCACCTTCAGTTTTGCCACCTGCGTGGCGGACCCACAGACCGCGCACCCCCGCCAGGGCTATGTCACCCAGCACATGGCTGCCGATGTGCTGAACGACGGCGACGTGGACGTGTACCTGTGCGGCCCGCCACCGATGGTCGACGCGGTGCGCCAGCACTTCAAGCAGCAGGGCGTCACCCCCGCGAGTTTCCACTACGAGAAGTTCACCCCCAACGCCATCGTCACCGGCGATGCCGCCTGAGGAGTCCCCATGAGTCTACGTTTTAACACCCAGGTTGCATTGGTCACCGGCGCCGCCCAAGGCATCGGCCGGCGTGTTGCCGAGCGGTTGCTGGAAGAGGGCGCCTGGCTGGTGGCGGTCGATCGCTCGGAACTCGTGCATGAATTGCAGCATGAGCGGGCGCTGATCCTCACCGCCGACCTGGAACAGCACGCCGAGTGCGCCCGGGTGATGGCCGCCGCGAAGGCGCGCTTCGGGCGTATCGACATTCTGGTCAACAATGTGGGCGGCACCATCTGGGCCAAACCGTTCGAGCACTACGCCGAGAATGAAATCGAGGCTGAAGTGCGCCGCTCGCTGTTCCCGACGCTGTGGTGCTGCCATTGCGTGTTGCCCTACATGCTGGAGCAGGGCAGTGGCGCCATCGTCAATGTCTCGTCCGTGGCCACGCGCGGGGTGAATCGCGTGCCCTACGGCGCCGCCAAGGGCGGCGTCAATGCCCTGACCGCGTGCCTGGCCCTGGAGACCGCCGGCAGCGGCATTCGGGTCAACGCCACCGCACCGGGCGGCACGGAAGCGCCGCCACGGCGCATCCCGCGCAACAGCCAGCCCCAGAGCGACCAGGAGCGCGTCTGGTACCAACAGATTGTCGACCAGACCCTCGACAGCAGCCCGATGAAACGCTACGGCAGCATCGACGAACAGGCCGGCGCGATTCTGTTTCTTGCCTCCGATGAGGCTTCCTACATCACCGGCGTCACGTTGCCGGTAGGAGGCGGCGACCTCGGCTGACCCACCGCTGTACCTGCAGACACTGACTCACAACAACAATAATGAGAGCACTGCCATGCGTACCCATGACGTCAATTCGATTATCGATAACGCCCGTTTCAACCGTTTCCACTGGCTGGTGGTCAGCCTGTGTGCCTTGCTGTTGATCTTTGACGGCTATGACTTGTTCATCTACGGCGTGGTCTTGCCGTCGATCATGAAGGAATGGGGCCTGACGCCCTTGCAGGCCGGTGCGCTGGGCAGTTATGCGCTGTTTGGCATGATGTTCGGGGCGCTGGTCTTCGGCAGCCTTGCCGACAAGTTCGGTCGCCGCAAAGGCATCGCCATCTGCTTTGCCTTGTTCAGCGTCGCCACGGTGATCAACGGCTTTGCCAGCAACCCGACTGAGTTCGGGATCTGCCGGTTTATTGCCGGGCTTGGCTGTGGCGGCCTGATGCCCAACGCGGCCGCACTGATTACCGAATACGCACCGAAGAAAATGCGCAGCATCCTGATGGCGGTGATGTTCGGCGGTTACTCGCTGGGCGGCATGCTTTCGGCCGGTGTGGGGATTTTCATGCTGCCGCGTTTTGGCTGGCCGTCCATGTTCTTCGCCGCAGCGATCCCGCTGCTGCTGATGCCGCTGATTGTGTATTGGCTGCCCGAATCCATCGGCTTCCTGATTCGCCAGGGCCGCAAGGAACAGGCGCGTGAGCTGCTCAAACGACTGTCGCCTGATAACCGGATCGACCCGGACGATGAGCTGCACGTCAGTGCCGGCAAGGGCAAGGGCGCCTCGGTGCTGGAGTTGTTCCGCCACGGCCTGGCCTTGAGGACGGCGGCGATCTGGGTCGCGTTTTTCTGCTGCCTGTTGATGGTCTATGCCCTGAGTTCCTGGCTGCCCAAGCTGATGGCGGGTGCCGGTTACAGCCTGGGGTCGAGCCTGTCGTTCCTGCTGGCGCTGAATTTTGGCGGCATCGCCGGGGCGCTTGTCGGTGGCTGGCTGTGTGACCGGCTTAACCTGGTGAAGGTGGTGATCGGCTTCTTTATCGCCGCGCTGGTCTCCATCAGCCTGCTGGGGATCAAGAGCCCGATGCCGGTGCTGTACCTGCTGATCTTTTTGCAGGCGCCACCACCATCGGCACGCAAATCCTGCTGTACGCCGGCGCTGCACAACTCTATGGCTTGAACATTCGAGCCACCGGCCTGGGCTGGGCTTCCGGCATCGGCCGCACCGGCGCCATTGTCGGCCCGCTGCTGGGCGGCGCGCTGATGGGGATTGAACTGCCGCTGCACCTGAACTTCATGGCCTTTGCCATCCCCGGGGCCATCGCCGTGCTGGCGATGACGGCGTATGCGCTGAATGAGCGTCGAGGCCGGCTTGGGGTGATCGCCGCCCCGGCGCAGTAACTGTCGATAACAATAACGAAGAGCAACGACATGAAGACACAACGTATCTGGCTGTCCCTGCTGGGCATGCCCCTTGCGGCGACGGCGGCCGAGGGTGGTTTTATCGAAGGTTCCACGGCCACCTTGCAGGCCCGTAATTACTACTTCAGCCGCGACTTCTCGGACATCGTCGGCGCCAACAAGCAGTCGAAGGCCGAGGAGTGGGGCCAGGGTTTTATCCTGACCTACAAATCCGGCTACACCCCAGGGCCCGTCGGTTTTGGTTTGGATGCACTGGGCACCCTGGGCCTCAAGCTCGACAGCAGCCCGGACCGCACCAATACCGGCTTGCTCCCGGTCAAGGGCGATGGCAGCGCGCCGGACGATTACAGCCGTTTGGGGCTGACGTTCAAGGCCAGGTTCTCCAAGACGGAGTTGAAGGTCGGCGAACTGCAACCCAACCTGCCGGTGCTGGCGTTCAGCGATATCCGCCTGCTGCCGCCGAGCTATCAGGGCGTGAGTGTCAGCTCCGGTGAAATCGCCGGCCTTACGCTGCAGGCCGGGCACTTGACCACCACCAGCCTGCGCAACGAGGCCGGCGACGAGAAGATGATCGCCATGCTCGGCCACGTGCCGCAGCGCGGCGCTGAAAGTGATGCGTTCAACTACGTCGGCGGCGACTACGCCTTCAACACCAACCGCACCACGCTCAGCTACTGGCGCGGCCAGTTGAAAGACATCTATCGCCAGGACTTTGTCGGGCTCAAGCACAGCCAGCCAATGGGCGACTGGGTACTCGGCGCCAACCTGGGTTACTACGATGCCCGGGAAGACGGCGACAAACTGCTCGGCAAGATCGACAACCAGGCGTTTTTCTCGCTGCTGTCGGCGAAGCATGGCGGCCATATCTTCTACGTCGGTTACCAGGCCATGTACGGCGACAGCGCGTTCCCACGGGTCTTCGCCAACATCTCGCCATTGGGCAATGAGGTGCCCACCTACGAGTTCGCCTACACCGACGAACGCTCCTGGCAAGCGCGCTATGACTACGACTTCGCTGCGCTGGGCATTCCCGGGCTGACCACCACCGTGCGCTATATCACCGGTAACAACGTGACCACCGGCGCCGGTTACGAGGGCAAGGACCGCGAGCGCGACCTGGATATCGGGTATGTGGTGCAAAGCGGCACGTTGAGTGGCCTGGGTATTCGGGTGCGCAACGTCATGGCCCGCTCGAACTACCGCAGTGATATCGACGAGAACCGGCTGATCCTCAGTTACACCTGGAAGCTGCTTTAAACGCCGCCCTGGCAAGTACCCATGACCTGGTAGTTGACGGTGTGGCGCACGCCCTGGCTGTCGAGATAAACCATCGTCGCCGGTTCCACCTGGCAACTGCCGGGCACGGGTGTGATTGAAACGATGCGCTGGATGTCCGGCGCTTCATTGCTGCCGGCCGCCATGGCGCCGGTGGCGGTGAACAGCATGATCAGACTGAGCCATTTGATATTCATGATGAATCCCTCTGTGAGTAGGGTTCATTTTAGTGATTGCCCCGCCGGGATAAAGACAGGAACAGGTGAATGACTCGTACGGATCAGGTAGCAATCGAGGGGCAGCGCTGATGGACCTGCTCAATGGCATGCAGGTGTTTGCCCGGGTTGTCGACACGGGCAGCTTTGCGGCGGCGGCGCAGGCGCTGGACATGTCCGGGGCGCACGTGTCGCGGTTGATCGCCGAGCTGGAAAAACACCTAGAGACCCGCCTGTTGCAGCGCACCACCCGGCGCCTGAGCCTTACCGATTCCGGCGAGCGGTTCCTGTTGCGCTGTCGCGACATTCTTGAAGACGTGAGAGAAGCCACGGCAGAAGCCAGTGGCGCCCACCTCAACCCGCGCGGGCGGTTGCGGGTGCATTGCATGAGCGGCTTGGGGGTGCTGATCACGCCGTTGATTGCCCGCTACAGCGAGCACTGCCCGGACGTTTGCATGGAATTGACCCTGTCACAGCACAACCCGGACCCGCTGGAAGAGGGCCACGACGTGGTGATTTCCATCGCCCATTCATTGCCGGATTCGGCGCTGGTCAGCCAAACGGTGGGGCAGTTGTTCAGCGTGCCCTGTGCGGCGCCGGGGTACTTGGCCAGGTACGGCGTGCCCGAGCAGCCGCAGCAGTTGATGCAACATCGACGCTTGCATCTCCAGGATTTCCAGGAGGATGCGTGGCTGTTCAAGGGCGAGGAGGGCGAGATTGCGATTGCGCCGGGTGACACCTTCAGGACCAATGTCGCGGATGCGATGGTCAAGGCGACGCAGGAGGGCATGGGCATCAGCCTGTTGCCGTTTTTCAGCGCAGCCCCGGCGTTGCGCGACGGCTCGCTGGTGCGGCTGATGCCCGCCTATCGGCTAAGGGAACGGAGCATTTTTGCGGTGTACCCGTCGAGGCGCTTTCTGGACGCCAAGGTGCGGACGTGGGTAGCGTTCTTGCAGGCGCATCTGCCGGCGTTGCTGGCTGAACAGGTGTGGGGCTAGCGCGTTGCGGTACCGCGGATGTAGCGCGCCGGCGACGAACCCAGGGTCTTGCGAAACATACTGATGAACGAACTGACCGACTCGTACCCCAGCGCCTCGGCGGTTCGTTGCACCGACTCGCCTTCGGCCAGGCTCTGCAAGGCCACGATGATTTGCCATTGCTTGCGCCACTGGCCAAATGTCAGCCCTGTTTCGTTCTTGACCAGGCGCGCCAGGGATCGCTCGCTCATGGCGACCTGACGTGCCCATTGGGCCATGGTGCAACGATTGGCCGGGTCCTGGGCCAGGCCGCGCGCGATAAAACGCAGCTGCGTGGTGGCGGGAAGCGGCAGGTACAACTGCTCCGAGGGGGCCAACTCCAATTGTTCCAGGAGCACGCTCGCCACGCGGGCATTGGCACTCGCGGGCGGATAATCCTGGGCCTGGGCGCTCAGGTGCAGGATCAGCTCCAGGATCAGCGGGGAAAGCACCAGCGTGCAGCATTTCTCCGGTAACGCGGCGGCGCCCGGCTCGACAAACAGAAAGCCGATCCTGCCGTTGGCGGTCACCCGGTTGCTGTGGGCAACACCGCCGGGAATCCATACTCCGAAGCCCGACGGCACCATCCACACGCCATCCTCTACGGTGCACACGATGCCGCCGTGATACGCCACCACCAACTGGCCTTTGCGGTGGCTGTGCACGGGGAATTCGGTGTCGTTGCGCTGGCTGCCGAGCATCAGCGCGACGGCGGGCTGGGCGAAACTGTCCAGCTCGAATTGATCAATTCCTTGAAGCTTCATCTCGCCCACGCCCTGTCGCCTCGATTGTCCGAATTTGATTATATGCTGGCAGCATACTCAATATCGGCACGACCTTGCAGTCCCTACCATCGTCACCAAGGCGATCAAGGTGATTGCCGACTGCGAGATTCAACCGATGCTCAGCGAAATTACGATTGCCCACCTCTACCTGCCTCCGTTCCTGCTCTACGTGGGGGTAGCCGCCCTGGTGTACGGGCTGCTGGAGCGGACCCTGCGACGCTGGCTGGACTGGGCCTGGCACCCGAGCCTGGCGCGCTTCTTTGTGTCGCTGATCGTGCTCTCGACCCTTGTCCTGACGTGTTGAGGGCGCCGCAATGACCCTCAAGCACATCCTCAAGACCCTCGTCACCCTGGTGCTTGGGCTGACGGCGTTGCTGTTCTGCACCCAGTTGTGGCGCGCCTATGAATTGGCACCCTGGACGCGGGACGGGCGTGTCAGCGCGCAAGTCATCCGGATTGCCCCCGAGGTGTCCGGCCAGGTGGAACAACTGCAGGTGGGCGACAACCAGTGGGTGGCCAAGGGCGCCTTGCTGTACCAGATCGACCGCAGCAGCTACCTGCTGGCCCAGCAACAGCGCATGGCCGAGCTTGCCGAGGCGCGCAGTGTGTTCGAGCAGCGCAGCGCACAGCTCAAACGCCGCAATCAGCTCGGCGATGCCATCGCGCGGGAGGAAACCGACAATGCGGCCCGGGACTTCGCCGTAGCCAGGGCGCGCCTGGAGGCTGCGCAGAGCCAATTGGCCCATGCACGGCTTGACCTGGACCGCACCACCATTCGTTCGCCGGTCGACGGGTATGTGACCCAATTGCGCCTGCAGCCGGGTGACTACGCGGCGGCGGGCGAGACCAATATCTTCGTGGTCGATAGCCATAGCTTCTGGGTCACCGGTTACTTCGAGGAGACCAAGCTGGCCGGTATCCGGGTGGGTGCCAGGGCGTCAATCAAACTCATGGGGTTTGCACCGCTGCTCGAGGGGCATGTGGCGAGCATGGGCCGGGGCATTGCCGACGGTAACGAGTTGCGCAGTAACAGCGGCTTGCCCCAAGTGGCGCCGACGTTCAGCTGGATACGCCTGGCCCAGCGCGTGCCGGTGCGGATTGAACTGGACACCGTGCCGCAGGACGTAGAGCTGGCAGCCGGGATGACCGCCAGCGTCGAGGTCGCGGAGGCAGGGACCGCACCGCGCTGGAGGCTTGTGCAATGGCTCCAGGCATTCATGTGAGGGTCCGGGCGCTGCGCATGCTTGGGGCATGGGAACCGGCTACATCTGGCTACGTGGTGCGCAGTCTGATGGCGGCCTCATTGGCGCTGTGGCTGGGGTTCCAATTGCACCTGGACTCGCCGTTCTCGGCGGCTTCAACGGTGTTGCTGCTGATCCACCCGCTACAGGGCGCGGTGGTCGGCAAGGGGTTCAACCGGGTGCTGGGCACCCTGGTGGGGTTGGCTGTCGCGCTGGTGCTGATCAGCCTGTTCGCCCAGAAAATGCTGCTGTTTATCCTCGGGATCGGGGTGTGGCTCGGCCTTTGTGTCGGTGCCATGACCGTGCTTCGGCACTACCAGGCCACGGCGGCGGTGGTTGCCGGCTACACCGTTTGCCTTGCCCTGGGGCCGGCCATTGTCGCGCCGCAGCAAGGTTTCGAGCATCTCGTCGGGCGGGGCACCGCCGTGGTACTCGGGGTGTTGAGCCTGAGCCTGGTGGCCACGCTGTTCAGCCGCAAGACCGTGGAGCGCACACTGCACACGGCGCTTCAGGACGTCTCGTCCCGGACCCTGGGTGTGCTGGCCGCGCGGGTTAACGCAGAAACGACGAGTGCGCCGGGCCCGCTCATCCTTGATATCAGCAAGGTAGACGAACTGCTCGGGATGGGTCGAGGTGAGTCATTCCTGATCCGCACAAGGCGGGTGACCCTGCAGGCCGGGCTTGCGTACTTACATGCCGTGGTGCTGGACGAGTGTGTGCTGCCTTCGCAGGCTCGAATCGGCGCGGACCTGCAACAACTGGCGCAAGCCATGCCCGGGTTTGCCGTGGCGGCCGACCGCGTCCGGGCGCTGCAATCCAGCCTTGAAAGCAGTGCGGGCCAACAACGCCTGAATGAACAACTGACCGACCTGGCCAGCGCCTTGTCGAGTTTTGCCTGCCTTGAGCGCGCGCCTCAACCGCCGGCCCGCGCCGTGGGCTTCCACCGGCATTACGGCGCAGCAGTGCGTAACGGTGTGCGGGCCTTGCTGGCCACGCTGGCGACTGGGGCTGTCTGGTACCTCACCGGCTGGGACCAGGGGCCAACCTTGCTGGCCGTACTGGGGCCGTTCTGCACCTTGCTGGCCATCAGCCCGGCGCCCGAGCAAGGCATCGCAAGCTTTGCCAGGGGAATCTTCTACGGAATACTGGCAGCGGCGGGGTGCAAGTTCCTGCTGTTGCCCCATGTCAGCGGATTCGGGTTGCTCACGGTGGTGCTGATTGCGTTTTGGTCGGTCGGGATTCATGCCACCACCCGGCCGCGCCATGCCCTGCAAGGCATCGCCTACCTGATTACCTTTAATACCCTCGTCGGCACCGGCGGGACCGCCCAATACGACTTCACCGACTTCGCCAATCAGGCACTCGCCTGGATGGTGACGATCGCTATCTGCCTGCTGGCCTTCCAGCTCATACCGGGGAAAACCGCCAGCCACGCTCACGTCCTGAGGAAGGCCCTGCACAAGGACACGCGCCGGTTACTTCGCCATGGGCACCGCATCGACCTGCTCAAGTGGCAGGCAACGCAACAGCACCGGATGGTTGCCTTGCAGGCGCTGTCGGGCGCCGATGAGGCCGGCTTGGTGTCGCTTCAATTGGGCCGGCAGTTGAGGTTGCTGCACCGCAAGACACGCGACCTGGACCCCGACTCATCCATCGCAAGGTGCGTGCAAACCGGCAACCGGCGCATTTCCAGGCATGCCTCCCATTCAGCGATCAGCGCGGCCCAGGCCCGACGAACATCAAGGTCATTGACCCGGCTGGGCGCCCACGACCTGGCGGCTTGCTACCAGGATTTGGCGGGGTTGCTCGACCACTACACACAGGTTTCAGCCAACACAACGAAGGTGAGATGAAATGAAGCAACTCCTAGTCTGGACGCTGTTCGGGATGATCATGTCTGCACCAGTCGCGGTGCAGGCATCGGACGGGGCTGAGGCGCTGGCGCGCTGGCAGCAGCAATTCAGGCAAGAGCAAAAAAGCGCACTGAGCGTCGGGCGGGCGAGCAGCATCCGGCACCTGGCGAAGCTGATAGGAATAGGCAACGCTCATAGATTTACCGGCATAGGTCGACGGTGATTACGTGACTACCATGGGTGCACGTCAACCGAGAGGTATCTCCCATGAGTATTCACAAAACCCTGTTTATCACCGGCATCAGCAGCGGCTTCGGCAAGGCGCTGGCGGCAGAGGCGTTGGCCGCCGGCCACCGTGTCATCGGTACCGTGCGTAACGAAGAAGCGCTGCAAGCCTTTGAGGCGTTGTCCGCGGAGCGTGCCCACGGGGTAATCCTCGATGTCACGGACTTTGAACGCATCGACAGTGTCGTTGCCGAGGTCGAGACCCGCTTCGGGCCGGTGGATGTCCTGGTGAACAACGCAGGTTACGGGCACGAGGGCATTTTCGAAGAGTCGCCGCTGGAAGACATGCGTCGTCAGTTCGACGTCAACGTGTTCGGCGCCGTGGCCGTGACCAAGGCCTTCGTGCCGTACTTGCGCCAGCGCCGCAGCGGTCACATCATCAACATCACGTCCATGGGCGGCACGATTACCATGCCGGGCATTGCCTACTACTGCGGTAGCAAGTTCGCCCTGGAGGAATTTCCGACACCCTGAGCAAGGAACTCAAGCCATTCAATATTTTTGTCACCGCGGTGGCGCCGGGCTCGTTTCGCACCGATTGGGCGGGCCGCTCGATGCAGCGTACGCCCCGCAGCATTGCCGACTACGACGCCAGCTTTGATCCGGTGCGCCAGGCGCGGGAGGAGAAAAGCGGCCACCAACTGGGTGACCCGCAAAAAGCCGCACAGGCGATGTTGACGCTGATTGCCAGCGACAACCCACCGGCGCATCTGCTGCTGGGCAGTGATGCGCTGGGTTATGTGCGGGAAAAACTCGCGCAGTCCCTGCGGGATATCGATCAGTGGGAGGCACTCACGCGGTCTACGGATGGTTGAGCGGTGGATCAGCGGCTGTCCGGGTTTACTGATCGAGGTTCGGCGAGAACAACGTTACGGAGCTACGATCAGGCGGGAACCCGTTTTGATAACTGCGCTCGACGCTCCATATGCTCATTCGCGACTCTTACCGCCTCGTCAGTTCGCCCCCACAACCCCGTTATCTGTGCGACGATCTCTGGCCGCGCGGTACGTGGGTTGCCCGAGCGCATTGTCGGCTGCGGGTCGTACTCGAGCACGAGTTGCGTAAACTCAGCCGCGTCCCGACCTTTGAGCTCGGCGATGACCTTCAGCGCAAAGTCGATACCTGCCGTTACACCGCCACCTGTGATTCGGTTCCTGTCGACGCATACCCGTTCGTAGCTCGGTTCGATACCCAGTGCGATGAGGGGTGCGTAGAAAGGCCAATAGGTCGCTGCACGGTAGCCCTCCAGTAGTCCCGCCATAGCAAGAAGTACAGAGCCTGTGCACACGGCGGTTACATAGGTGGCCGTCTTTCCTGCGCGAGCAATAAAATCGAGCAGCTCCTGGTCCTTCATGATTTCAGGCGTTCCTCCGCCACCTGCGACAAACAGCACGTCCAGGTTATCTGGAACGTCATCAATCGTGATCGTGGGGTTCAGGGTGACGCCCATATCCGTGGGAACGGGCTCCAGCGTCTTCCAGATGATGTGGGTCCTGGCATGAAGGCCGAACGCCGTCTGTGGGCCAGCCAAGTCCTGCAGAGTGAAACCAGGAAAAATCACCATGCCAATCTGCAGTTGGCGGTCTTCAATCGTATTGCTCATCTCATCAGGCATTACCGTCTCCTCGCGTCGTGGTTGACGAAAGAGTATTCCTGCTGGACGCTACAGGTGAGTGGCTTAAATGACATCAAGCGATCGTTTACTGCCAATTGTTTTGAGTGTGAGAGCGGAGGCCAACGTCGTGCATAAAATTGCGGTTCTGGTATTGAATGACGTAGTGCCGTTGGACTTTGGTATCGCCTATCAGGTTTTCGCGTTGGCTTCCCAGGTCGATGGCAGCAACGCATACGAGGTTGAGGTGTGCGCACCCGAGCGGACAATTCGGTCTGCTGGTTTTGATATGCAGGTGCGGTACGGCCTCGACCGTCTTGAGCTCGCCCACACTATTGTCGTTCCAGGGTGTGAAGACCCGTTTGGAGAGGTTCCAGAGGCAGTAAGCATCGCCCTTCGCGAGGCATATGTTCGTGGTGCAAGATTGGTGTCAATCTGCACGGGGGCTTTTATCCTTGCCGCGAGCGGTCTTCTTGATGGAAAACGCGCTACCACCCATTGGCGTTTCGCCGAGGACTTGGCCAAGCTTCACCCAGAGATACAAGTAGAACCTAATGTTCTATTCGTCGATGAAGGAAGCATCGTGACTTCGGCCGGCGCGTCAGCAGGATTAGATATGTGTTTGCATCTCGTGCGACGCGATTATGGTCAGTCTGTTGCGGCAAACACTGCCCGCCTAGCGGTCGCGCCACTGTACCGTGACGGTGGTCAGGCGCAGTTCATTCGTCAGGAGCTTCCAGGCTCTTCAACGAGCTTAATGCCCTTGATCGAATGGATACGGGACAATCTGAACAGTTCGCACACGGTCGACAATCTTGCGGCGCGTGCCAACATGAGCTCTCGCACCTTCGCTCGGCGATTTCAAGAACAGACCGGGACTACACCTCTACAGTGGCTTCTCACCGCCCGCATTGATCGAGCGCGTGCATTGCTTGAGGAGAGCGAGACATCGATTGATCAAACGGCATTTCTTTCCGGATTCGGGTCTGCGGTGACCTTCCGTTCACGGTTCCGGAGAGTCGTTGGCCTCACGCCCACGGAGTACCGACGTCGTTTCAACTCGGCAAGCTAACGTTGTCATCGCAGAACCATGCCGGCGCTGTTTCCGGCAAACGAAGATGATGACGCCGTCGCGGGGATTCCATTACAGGCTATCCGGATCCCCGAAAAACATTTTTCTGGGCTCTAAAACAATATTTTCAGGCAGAATAATTTTATACATGCCCCCGATTTTGCCCCCATTGGCTTGCGCCACATTTTGATGATCTTGACCACGTAGGAAGCAAACAGTGGGTTTTTGGTGATGATGTTACCGGTCTACGTGAACCTCGTTACGAGGCATCTCCAAAAAACTCTGAACCAGGCCCTGATTGAGTAGTTTCTAATCTGTAATCTCCAAGTGAGCCCTCTAGGTAAAGGGGACACGCTCGCCAGGGCTTTTTACTGTGCGATAAACCCTCCGTCGACTACAAATTCAGCCCCTGTCGCAAACCGCGACTCTTCCGAAGCGAGAAACAGCGCCATATTGGCGATGTCGATCGCTTCGCCCAAAAGCCGATGGGGTGCAACTTCGCCAGCCGTTCCAGTTCGACTGTGTCATTCCCGATCATTGGCGTCACGATGTACCCAGGATGAATACTGTTGACCCGAATCCTGTAGCCACTTCGACCCGCATGCAAAGCCGCTGATTTGGTGAGGTTGCGGATGGCTCCCTTGCCGGCGCAGTAAGCGGCATATTCCGGATGGCCGACGATACCTTCTATCGAAGACAGATTGATGATCGAGCCTCCACTGTTTCTCAGGTACTTGAACCCGTGCTTTATGCCGAAGAAAGTGCCGTGCAGGTTTACCGAAAGTTCTTTGTTCCAATCTTCAAAGCTCATGGTTTCGACGCTACCCGGCAATGCTATGCCGGCACTGTTCATCACAACATTGACGAATCCGAAGCGCGCCACGGTCGCTTCGAACGCGCTTACCCACTTGTCTTCAACGCGTACATCCAGTGGAATAAACAGCGCTTCGCCACCCATTTCGTGTATGGCCTCAAGAACGCCGCCAGCCCTCGCACTATCAATATCGCACAAGGCAATCCTGGCGCCTTCTTCTGCAAAACGGATAGCGCTGGCGGCGCCTATACCCGATGCTGCGCCGGAAATCAGCGCGACTTTGCCCTGAAGCCTGTTCATCGTGTTTGACCTGCGGCTTGAAGGTGGCTGGCGTAGGTGGCGGCTATCCCGAGATGGCCGCGGCCCTCAGCCACGGCCATTTCCATACAGTGAAGATTGGCGGTGAAGAGGCTGGCGCGCTGCCCGCAATCGAGCATGGTCTGGCGCCAGGACTTCACTGCCGCCACATAGATTGAAAGGGTCGCCTGGTCTGTTCGATAGTCATTAGACTTGTGGTGTTTAATGACCGCGGTCAGTTCAGTCTTGAGCAGTTCAAGAAAGTAATCTAGGCAGTCTTCGAGTGGTTCGATACCGACGCCAGCTTTCCCTGCGAAGTCCAAGGCCTCCAGAAAAGCACCAATACCGGTGTTGTAAAATGCACCGGCCATGGCAGCGTCCAACACATTGGCCGCGCTGGCTAACTCGCCTATCCAGCGCGAAGCAGCGCCGGGCAATTGCAGCAGAGGTTTATGCCGCGACCAGATATCCTTGGGCCCCGAATAGTGGATCAACGTGCTATCCCGGCCAATATCGTCAGGGTAGGCCTCTATTGCCGCCTCAAGATAATGCCCTCCCTGAGAATTGATGTAGGCCTGGAGCTCGGTGGCGTCTTTCGCCGAACCGGTCATGAAATTGATAAAGTCGCGGCCTGCGATCAAATGTTCATGTCCCTCCATGACGCTTCTGAAAACGCTGTAATCCAGCAGTACGACCAGCACCAGAGAGTTGGCCTCCAGCGCCGACACCAGGCTGGGCGCTGCTTGTGCCCCGTTTTTGACTAGCGCAGCGCACCTCCCAGGGGAGCGGTTCCATACCGTCACCGCCACGCCGCGATTCAGATAGCAACTCGCTAAAGCAGAACCCATCAGGCCTGTACCAAGCAGCGTGAGTTGTTGAGCCATGATATTCCCCTGAGGTAATCGCATTGATGTCGCCTGCACCGAAATGTACGCTTCAGCGCTAATACGGCTTATCCGAAATTGGCAACTCGACGGGTGCGGCCTACGCGCACCTGTAGTGAGCAGTTCGGATGGGCGTAAGATGCGGTAACGCGATAAAGGAGCAGCCAGGGCGTGCTATCAGAACGCGGTGGAATCAAAGATGGGGACGCCAGCCCCTACAGTCGTGCCGGCAAGCGGCTCAAGAAGATTGAAGACATCAACGATGCCGCCGCGATGGTCTTCGTCCGCGACGGCTATGCGCAGTTCTCCGCCCGCAAGGTCGCCAAGGAGTTGGGGATCAGCCTGAACAACCTTCAGCACTACTGTGGCAATACCGAGAATCTTTGTCGCCAGATGATTGCGGCAAAGCTGGGCCACTATGTCGCGTCGGTGAACCAGTTGGTCGAACAAGCCCGCGCCGAGACGCCAATTGAAAAGTTGGCGGTGGCTATCCGCGAAAACTCCGCAGCCACGCTGGACTGCGCCACCGGCAAATTCTTTTTCCAGATGGGTGCGCTGGCCAGTCACGACGCGTCTATCAAAGCATTGATGGTTGAACAGTACGATCAGTTTCTTATGGGCTTTTGCCGGTTGATTACTGAGATCAGCCCCCAATTGCCAAACGATCAGGTGCGTACTTACGCCGCACTGATCGCGACGCAAATCGATGGGATCTTCTTTTATCAGGACCAGCTAAATCCGACATCCGGCGTTCGCGAGCAAATGGTCGAAACGGCGATCGCTTTATGGACGACCATTCTAATGCCCGCGAAGGCTGACCTCCTATAACCACCCGGCGACTCAGATTTTGAAGTGGCCGACTTTCTGTTCAAGGATTTTAGCCAGTTGGTCCAGGCGGACACTGACGGTTTCCAGTATTTCTGCATTCTGTGCCAGTGTCCGAGTAAAGTCCCTGATGTTGCTGACGTTGGTGCTGACTTCATCCGCCACATTGCTCTGCTCTTCGGTAGCCGTGGCAATCTGCAGCGTCAAATCGCTGATTTTCTCTACCCCGACGCTCATTTGCCCCAGTGCGTGGCCTACCTTGGCAAACTCTTCGACCGTAGTGCTGGTCAATGCATGGCTCACACTCATCGCCGCAACGACATTGTCGGTATTGTGCTGGAGCGTTTCGATGACGAACTGGCTCCTGGCGACAGATTCTTGGGTGCGTCGTGCCAGCGTGCGAACTTCGTCTGCAACGACCGCAAAACCACGGCCTGCCTCACCTGCTCGCGCAGCCTCGATGGCGGCATTCAAGGCGAGCAGGTTAGTTTGCTCGGCGATTCCCCGTATGACTTCCAGCACCGAACTGATTTCGGTGCTGCTGTCAGCGAGCGTTCTGACCTCCGACATGTTTTGCGCCATGCCAAGGGACAGCTTCTGGATGGTTTGGCTGGCGCTGATAATGATTTGGTCTGCTCGTGATCCAGCTCGGTGGCTGTCTTGTGCAGAGTCGGCGGCGTAGCCTGTGTTTCGCGCCATTTCCTGGGCCGTTGCGGCCATTTCATTCGACGCTGTAGCAACCTGGTCAACCTCGCTGGCCTGTGCGCGCAACTGGCTGCGGGTGGCGTGCGCAATCGTTGCCGCATGCTGAGTGGCCTCACGCGTTTGCCCCGTAGCGGCATGGATCTCTTTGATCAAATGATGCAACTGGTCCAGAAAGCGGTTGAAGCCGTTTGAAAGCTCACCCAGTTCGTTGGGCTGGTAATAGTTGATCCGCCGAGTCAGGTCGCCGTCGCCGCTGGCGATGTCCTTGATCATTTGTGTGATCAGATGAAGCGGCCGCAACGATTTGTGAATGACCAGCGCACACAGTGCCAGTCCAAAGGCCCCCAGCACGGAGGCCGAAACCAGCATATGCCACGTACTCAGATGCCGTCTGGTATCGAGCTGGTCTGCCAGTTTCTCGGAGGGGGCCATGAGCGTATCCCAAGGCACATCGATCTTTACGGCCCAGGGGGCGGAATTTTCAATAGGCGAGAAGGGCAGTGACAGTTGGTAATTGTCTTGTTCACGCGCCAGCACCACACCCGATTCGAAAGTTCCACGCTCAAGTCGGGCACCATAATCCGGCCAGATTTCTGAAGCGGGCTTGCCCATTGTTTTCGCTGAAGCGCTGTTGGCGGCGATGATCCCGGTATCGCTGACGACACTCACTGTGGAGTGTCCGTTGTAGATGCCCCGAGCCAGTTCCACACTTTGTTCCTGAAGGTCGTTCAGGCTCAAATCCACCACCAGCACCCCAATGTATTTACCCTTTTCCATATAAGGCAAAGCCAGCGAGACCAGCCCTTCGGTGTGCCCATTCAAGGTGTCGAAGTAAGGCGCGGTGATGCAAGGCTTGAGTGTGCTTTTCGAACAACTGTACCAATAGTTCATCGGTTGGCCACTGGTGTTGAGCTGGTCGCCATTGATGGCTTTTTCGTCCAGGGCAGTCAGTTCGAAGTCAATGCTGCCGTAACGCGAGTAGTAGGTTGAAAAACGTCCGGTTTCGTTTGAACCGAACTCAGCCTTGCCCTTGAAGTCCAGATCCTCTCCGCCCGCCTGGCCGGGTTCGAACGCGACGTACAACCCCAGGAAGGCGGGGTTGGAGACGATCGCTTGATGGATACTTTTAACCATGTTGCGGCGCAAGTTTTCAGCGTTGATACTGCCCTCGGCGTACTGGTCCCGCAGCGTGCTCATTTGCAGCGCCACAAGCTGCGCCATCTGGTTGGCGTTGCTGAACTTGTGTTCGATACGTAATTGCTGGGCTTTACCGGTACCGATCAATTGGTCGCGCGCGGCAATTTCCAAAAGTTCGGCGCTTTGCTTTCTGATCTCTTTGGAGGAGATTTTGCCTTGATAGAGGTTGATGGCTATGACGCTTGCCAGCATGGTTAGCAGGCAAAGGCCCGTCAGGGCGAGCATCCTGAATTTTATTGAATAAATCGATGGCATGCGCAGCGCCTTCTTTGGGTATAGGTAACTATGTGCACCGCAAAAAAAAGGGCGCCAATAAGACGCCCCGAAAGGGAACCATATGCCGGGTCAGCGGAAGCTGGGCATGGGCTGGATTGCAGCAGGGCGTTAGAGGCTGACCTTCATGGCGCCGGGCCCTGGGATAGGGTCAAGTGTGGGGCGGCTACTGAGCGCCGTTCCTTTTGTGTAGTGACCTTTGCCCAATGGCGCCACGATGAGCCTTACCGCCAGGTAATACGCGGCGCCCGAGAGGGCGATGACCGGAATGGACGCGCCGAGGTAGCGGAACCACCCGTTCATCGCCACCGTCACCGGATCGTACATCGCCAGGTAGCCCACCACGGCCACGATGCTGATGCCGACGGCGATCCAGTTGACCCCGCCCCAGTAGGCGTAATGGCTGTTACGTGTGGCGAACAGGCTGGGCGCGTCCAGTTGTTCGCGTCGCAGAATGAAGTAGTCCACCAAGGTGATGCCTGAGATGCCGACGAACATCACGCCGTTGTACGACAGCCAACTCATCACCTTGGACAGCAGCCATTCGGTTTCGAAGGCAAAGTACACGCCGGGCAGCAGGAGCAGCGCGAGCAGCAGTTCCCATTTCAATCGCGCGAAGAACTTCACCTGCTGAATGGAAACCCCGGCCAGGTACATCATCACCACCATGGTCGCAATGTTGGCCGTGAGAACCACGCTCATCACAATGGATCCGAACACCGGCCCACCAACGGCAATCATCCAGATCGTCGGGTCATAGGTGCCTGCGCTGATCGCCGCAAGGGCCGCGACCGTTGAGACAACGGCTGCACCGAGGATGCCAACGCCAATGATCGAGGGGCCCATGACATGGTGTTTGCTTTTGACCAGTCGCGTCAGGCCACCCATGATCGGCCACCACGTCATGGAGTTGGAGACGCCAAATTCGACCGCAAGTGCCAAGCCCTGTACGGGATCATGGGAGAGCATCTGGTCCTGCGGCACCTGGTTGTGCCACAGGCTGTCGAGGCCGAACTTGTGCACTAGGATGCCGAACATCACCAAGGTGATCAGCATGTGCAACGGGCCGATATAGCCATTGAGGCGCTCAAAGAATTTCGGCCCCTTGCAGGCGATGATCCAGACAACGAACAACGCCAGCAGCGCCACACCGATGACCAGATGCTCATGTGAGTCGCCAGTGACCTGGGTGCCTGTGACGGTCGCTGCGACGTTTGCCGCACCCCTGGCGGTCAGCGCCTCGACCACATAAGACCAGCCGATCAAGGTGGCCATCAGACCGAACAACGGCACCACGATGCCGCGATAGCCGAACGATGCCTTGGCCGTATCGATCGGGTCGGTGCCGTATTTGTAGCTGGGGACGCCAGACGCGAGCGACACCAGCGCCATGCCGATAATCAGGCCAATCACGTAGCCCATGACCCCGAGCCGCCAATCCCCGACATACGGCAGGTAACTGCCAATCAGGAAGGCCCAGGTGGCGGCGCTGAATGCACAACAGGTCCACAGGAACGAGCCATAGGATTTGTACACGCGGTTGCCCGACAGCACCGGCAGCCGACCCGCGAGCGCTTCTTGTTCGACACTCTGTGACGTGCTCATGCCGTTGCTCCCACCGCCATCAAGGTGCCGATCCACAGGGTCGCACCAAGGAGAATCCACAACGAAGCTTCTCTAACGAGCGGGGCAGCGCTGCTCCAACATTCGGAATGCGTATGCTCAGGCTGGTTCATGGCCTCCAGTTGTTTCAACAGATCCGTGTTCAAGCTTTCGCTTGTAGTCATCATTCCTGTGCCGTGTCCAACATCAGTTTTGCTCATGTGGTTGCTCTCTGGACGTGTGCTTGCGAGGCCGTCCGCTTTGGCTGTTTTAGAGAATTATTATGGCAGCGGTATTCAGTGTTGCCGGGCGCCGGTTAATGCGACCGGTTTTCAGCCTACGCCGGGCCAGCCGGCGCCTCGTATCCGTTTTTGGCAATCCGTCTGCCGATAGTGGCGACAGCCGGCCGCCTGCCCGCGTGGGTAGTTTGTTCCCGGTTCAACCGATAGGGGTTGAGTAAATTCGCACCTGTATGGGTCGGGCGACCCAGTTTGTGGTCAGTGCGTCGAGCGATGACACACACCGCCCCTGGCTTCGGATGCGCTGGGGGTTTCGTGCTCTGGCTGGAAGGTGCGCTCTAGACACTTTCCTCTGCCATGAGTCGAAATTTCGGAGTGGGTGATAGTGAAACGGCGCAAGGCTTGCATACAGGCAGGCGTCACCTGAGACACTGCGAGATCGCACCATGGCCACTCTTACCCCACCCAACGCTAACCAGTTCCGCTTTATGGAAAGCCACGATGCCTTCGAGCACGCGGGATGCCTGAGCGAATGGGATGACAACCGCTACCACCAGCTGGAGAAAAAGGCACCTTTTCACGGCGCCATCGCCAGCCACTCCATTGCCGGGAAGGTGCTGATCACGCGCGAGACGATGGACAGTCCCTGTGTGGAGCAGATCTGCCATGTGCCGCTGGATTCGATCGTCATCGTCAACGTACGCTCAGCTGAGGATGTGTTGCTCAATGGCCGGTACGTCAATGCGAACACCTTCCATGTCTCATCGGGGCGCTCATTCCATGCGGTCGCCAAGGCGCCCATCGAAGCGCTGATGTTGACGGTCAGCAAAGCGGCTTTTTTTGAGCGCTTCAACACGGAGACATTCCTGGGCGGCGAGTCCAAGCCGTTCGAGCGATTCGTTCAACCTGCCCCGGCGACCCAGGTCGATTTCGAAGTGAACCTCAAATCGCATCTGAGTGACGTTCACGCAGGCATCGGGCTGACACCGTTCAGCACCAGCCTGGAGAGGGTGTTCGGCTGCGTTCAGGAGATTCTTGACTTCGATCGTTCAAGCCGGCTGGTGATTCCACCGTCCACCCGGACATACATCGTGGAAAAGAGCTGTGAGTTTTTTGCCCAGCGTGTCCAGGATGAAGACATCGGCGTGCTGGACCTCTGCAATCACCTACGGATCAGTCGCCGTACGCTTCAATACAGTTTCGAGGACGTGTTGGGCATGACGCCGCTGAACTACTTGAGGTCGGTACGGTTGAATATGGCCCGCAAGCTGTTGATGTCTTCACCCCAAGACACCATCCAGGGCGCAGCCCTGGATTCCGGCTTCAGCCATTTGGGGCGTTTCTCAAAGTACTACCAGGATTTTTTTGGCGAGTTGCCTTCCGAGACGGTCAGCCGTTTGGGGGCGAGTCGACGTCATCATTAAAGCGGCGGCCATGAAAAAGCCGGCCCTTTCGAGGCCGGCTTTTTAGCGGTTCCGGGGCTTATGCACCGGCTACCAAGTATTGCGAGTTGAAGCCCAAGGCACCATGGCCGGCGTCCTGGGCAATCTTCAGGTCGTCGGCGAGGGCCGATATGTGGCTGGCCCGCAGGCCGTTGGCCTGGAGTGCGTCGCGCCATTGCAGGACCGCATCCAGGTACACGTCCACCGTTGCCTGAATGGTGCTGAAGTCGTTGGCCTCGATCTCCTTGATGCTTTTTGCACCTTGTAGCGCAGCAGGTCGAGCATCTTGTCTGCGAACTCTGCCAGTTGGCCGGCACTCACACCCTGGGTTTTGGCGTAGGCCGCAGCCTCCAGGAAACCTGCCAAGCCGACCGCGTAAAAACTGCCGGTCATGGCTGCATCGACGATCGGTGGCACCGAGAGGTCCTCACCCGTGTAAAGGGTGCCCTGCGGTGCCATCGGCGTAACGGTTTGCGCAATCTCATCCCAGGCGCAAGGCGCACAGGCGTATTGGATCGCCGTGTAAGGCCCGCCAATCAAGTCAGGGTAGGAGGAGATGGCCGCATTGATAAAGGTACCGCCGCAGCGTTCAACCACGGCGCGAAAGCGAGGCCCGTCTTCCGGCATGGAGGTGCTGAGATTGGCCACAAAGCGCCCCTTCAAGTCCAGCCTCTCGCTGTGGCTTTCAATAAGCGCGGCTCCGCCCGCCGCACTGCTGATAATCATGATGATCAGCTCACTGGCATGAACGGCATCTTCGAACGAGGGTGCAAGGACGGCGCCCTTTGCCTCCAGCGGTTGGGCGGCCTGCGCGCGACCGTCCCACACAGTGACCTTGCGACCCGCCGCAAGCAGCGTGCTGGCTAATCCGGAGCCCATCAGGCCGGTGCCTATAACCGATATTGTTTTAGTCATCTTCTTATTCCTCGAAGGGGCGAGGCGCACTCGCCGGGTTATCTACGCCCTGAAAGCTAAGGGCTGAACCCCCAAGTCGATAGCCATTTTTGGCAACTCCACGGTGGTGTGTTTCGGGACGGTGCCTGGCGTGTGCATTGCCGATTCTGGATAGGGCCAACCGAACCCTGCCTGTAGCGTGTGCCCACCGATAGACACAAACCGTGAGGCCTGAAATGAACCTTATCCAAAAACCACAAGACGCTTATGTACAGGTTGACCAAGTCGAATGGCAGGCGTTTCCCGAGCAATTCCATACCGGTGGGGTGAAGTGGAAACTGCTGCACGTGTCGCCTGAGTTCGGTATTTGGACCGTCATGTTTTACTGCCCCAACGGCTCCATTCTGTTGCCGCACATTCACCATGGCCCCGCAGAAGGCTACGTGTTCGAAGGCATTCTCGAACTGCGGGGAGGCCCGGAAAAGGGTGGGGCGCTGTGTGTCCAGCATGGGTTCTTGTATGAAGCGACCGGCGCTGAACACGAAGAAACCAAAATGCTTGCCGACACCACATTCATTCTGCAAATGGTGGGGCCCATCACCTGGAGAACCGCCGACGGTCAGGACGTGAACCAGACCTGGTCCAGTGCTCAGGCTCTTTGGGAACAGCAGACCGCTGCCTGATTCCCGGTCTTCAATGACTACGTTGTGGGGTGCGCTCGATGAGTATTTTGTTTGTTTTGACTTCGCATGCTTCCTTTGGCGATACGGGCCGCGACACCGGGCTGTGGCTCGAGGAGTTTCTGGTGCCGTATTACACCTTTGTCGACGCGGGTTTCTCGGTCCGGCTGGCGTCACCAAAAGGTGGGCGCGCGCCAGTGGATCCGCTGTCGATTGACGCCTTCAAGGATCACCCTTTGTATAAACGCTATGGGGCGGATGGCATTCTCAGGGAGCGTCTGGGCTCTACCATCAAACTGTCGGCGATTATCGATTCGCAGGTCAGCGCCGCGGTTTATCCCGGTGGGCACGGCCCGTTGTGGGACCTGCGTAATCAGCCCGACTCCATTGCGCTTATCGAGTCACTTCTGGCCCAAGGCAAGCCGGTTGCAACCATCTGCCATGCAGGCTGCGCGCTGCTCGACGCACGTAAGCGCGATGGCCGGCCGCTGGTCGAAGGTGTGCAGGTGACGGCGTTCAGTGACAGTGAGGAGGCCGCCGTAGGCCTGGAAAAAGCCGTTCCCTACCTCGTCGAAACGGACTTGAAAGCGCGTGGCGCGGTGTATTCCAAGACCCTTGATTGGGAGCGCCACGTGGTGGTCAGCGGTGCGTTGATTACCGGGCAGAACCCGGCGTCTTCGCAAGGCGTGGCCGAAGCGGTTATCCAACAATTGAAAGCCTGAATCCAGGGAGATTGACGGCCATGAGCTTTGTCAAAACCAAAGAAGAACTTCAAGAAATTCAACGTATTCTGTCTGAGGGGCGCTGCACCATTGAGGCGCTGTCGATAGAGTTCGAAACCACATTCGAGTTCTTGCGTGCGGTGCTGCCACCGTGTTTCGACCTGCCAGAAACACCCACCGCGATTGCCAGCGTTTCCCGTTGGCAGAGCGAGCTGTGCGGTGAATTTGACTGCGGCATCATTTCCCTCAAGTGCCGGTACAAGGAGCTTGAAGGCACCACCATGCTGGTGTTGATTGTGAGTGGCGACATGCCCGTCACGATCGGTCGGGAGATGTGGGGGAGGCGAAGAAAACCGGTATTGCCCAGGTCTATCTCGATGGCCACGAAGCCTATGGGTTCTGTGAGCGTAACGGTGCACGCTTGATCGAGATCGAGGCCGAGTTTGGCGAAAACCTCGGTCCTTCAAGCAGTGAAGCCTACGATTTTGAAATCAAGGCGGTGCCTCACTCCTCGGGTTACGGCCTGCAGCACGAGCCGATTTTGAATTGCATGAAGAACCAGGAAAACCTGCGGGTAAAACGTGTCGGGGCAGGGACCTTGAAACTCAGCGGAACGGCGCTGGACCCCCTTCACACCATTCCCGTGGTGTCAGTTGGCACGGCTTATTACACCGAAGGTGAGTCTAGCTGGACGGTGCCACGGCTGGAGGTGCTGCCGGATGGGGAGGCTTACCTGCCGTTTATCTATGGGCAGAAATTCGATGATTTCCGACTGTTTCGCAAGCCGGCGCGCTTCCAGAAAACGCTCCGGCCGGCGTAGTACCACGACCGTTCTGCCGGGCCTGCCGATGCCCGGTGCATGATGAAATTGTGCGGTAGCCCTTTTGGCGCCTGAAAAGGCGCCTTTTTTTGCACTTTTTTAGCTGCGGCTTAACCAGGCTGGCGACATGTTCAGCCAGGAACTGCGCCTGGGCTACACGTCCGACACCATCCGAAAAACGCCCTCGGCAAGGAATACATCACCAGCAACCGCAGTGAGGGGGGGCCTTAAAGACTATCCGGATCCCCAAAGAACATCTGAATCCGCGACCTCAACCAACGTTCCCCCGGATCATTGTCCTGGGAGCCGCGCCACGCCATGTGCAATTCAAACGTGCGCACCGGCAATGGGGGCTCCTCAGCCCGCAAGCCACCGGCTGAAGTCAACGCTTCAGCGGCATAGTCCGGCACGGTCGCGACAATATCGGTCCCCGCCAGCAAAGTCCCCAGCCCATTGAACTGCGGCACCGCGAGCACCACGTGGCGCTTGCGACCGAGTTTCTCCAGTTCTTCATCCAGAAAACCGCTCAAGTCCCCGGCGAATGACACCAGGGCGTGGGGGCGGGCGCAGAAGTCGTCCAGGCTCATGGAGCCCGGCATGCTGTCGGCCCGCAGCAGCATCGGTTTGCTGCGGCGCAGGACCTTGCGCTTGGCGTTGGCCGGTAAATCGGTGGTGTAGCTCACGCCGATGGAGATTTCCCCGGAGGCCAGCAGGCCGGGCATCAAGATGTAGTTGACCCGACGCACCACCAGCACGATGCCAGGGGCTTCGGCCCGCAGGCGTTTGAGCAGCAGGGGCAGCAGGGCGAATTCGACGTCGTCGGACAGGCCGATGCGGAATACGGCGGTGCTGGTGGCCGGGTCGAATTCGGACGCGCGGCTGACGGCCGTGGAAATCGAGTCCAGGGCCGGGGAGAGCAGGGCGAAGATTTCCACCGCACGGGCCGACGGCTCCATGCTGCGCCCGGTACGCACGAACAGCGGGTCGTCGAACAGGCCGCGCAGGCGCGACAACGCCGCGCTGATGGCCGGCTGGCCAAGGAACAATTTCTCGGCAGCGCGGGTCACACTGCGCTCATGCATCAAGGTTTCGAATACGATTAACAGGTTGAGGTCGACACGACGCAGGTCGTTACGGTTCATCTTGTGTCCCAGGCGGCGTCAGTAAACTTGACGGGAGCGGTCATATAAGAACAATGACCGGCATGAATCTTACGGGGAAAGGCTGGTACTCTGCACCGGCTAATTCAGTTTTCCTACATGGCTTGGTACGTTTTCCGTACGTGCGGAATCAATGACAGGCATGTCGACTATTAACGGCGACCGGTGGTCTTGCTCCGAAAGCCCAGATAGAGTTCATGGCAATAGAGGTTACTTTGACGAGGTTTGCGATGTCCCGCACGATCCGTTTTCACAAGTTTGGTCCGGCCGAGGTGCTCAAATGCGAAGAGCATGCAGCCGCTAAGCCCGCACCGGGCGAAGTGCAGGTGCGCGTCGAGGCGATTGGCATCAGTTGGTACGACATCCTGTGGCGCCAGAACCTGGCGTCGTCCCATGCCCGCCTGCCATCAGGCCTGGGCCATGAAATGGCCGGTGTGGTCGTGGCGGTTGGCGAGGGTGTCGACGACCTGGCAGTGGGTGACAAGGTCGCCAGCTTCCCGGCCGAAAGCCCCAATGATTACCCGGTGTATGGCGAACAGATCGTCCTGCCCCGTTCGGCCCTGACCCGTTACCCGGATGTCTTGAGCCCGATTGAAGCCAGCGTGCACTACACGCCGCTGCTGATTGCCTATTTTGCGTACATGGACCTGGCGCGGGTCAAACCCGGGCAATTCGCCCTGGTGACAGACGCCAGCCACTGTGCCGGCCCGTCGTTCGTGCAACTGGGCAAAGCCCTGGGTGTACGGGTGATTGCCGCGACCAAGACCAGCGACGAGCGTGAGTACCTGCTGTCCCTCGGGGCAGAGAAGGTCATCGTCACCGAAGAACAGGACCTGCTGATGCAAGTCAACAAGTTCACCGATAACCGCGGCGTTGACGTGGTGTTCGATGGCTTGGGTGGCCCGCAGATGTCGCTGCTGGGCGACGTATTGGCGCCCCGTGGCAGCCTGGTGCTGTATGGCCTGCAAGGTGGCAACCAGACGCCATTCCCGGCCTGTGCGGCGTTCCAGAAGAACATTCAGTTCTTTGTGCACTGTATCGGCAACTTCACTGGCAAACCGGAACTGGGCATCATCCAGGACCAGGTAGCCTTGCAGCGCGCCCTGCGTGATATCAACCAACTGACGGCCGACAAGGTGCTGATACCGCTGAAAACCACGGTATTTCCCTTCAGCCAATTCGTCGAAGCGCACCGCTATATGGATGAATGTCCATGCCGCGAGCGTGTTGCCTTGCAGGTAGAAGCTGTTTGATCTGTGGGAATATTCTCAAGCGAGTATTCCTGCCTCCGGGCGCATGGGGCAAATGCGCCATTTGACAGGATTTAACCTGCTCGCCGTTTAAACCGGGACTTAAGCGTTTCAGCCCGGTAAATCAGCTGCCTCCCCCTGACGCCGCCCTGAATCCCAGCGCGGCGTTGTCGTGTCTGGACGCTCCAGACCCACTGCATGCGCCCATCTGAACTGGTTTTAGCTCGGGTTCTGTATCTGTTAATCATTATTCAAGCGCTGATAATTGCCCGGTCACTTTCATCTCAAGGATTGAGCAATGATTGAATATCTGAAATCACCCTGTGCATCCGTTAAACCCAATAACGTTCCGTGTGCCTGTCCCGGCGGAAAACCATTATTAAAGTTGCTTGTGTCGGATGCTTCTTTAGTTTCCAAGTTAAAACAGCGTAGGAAGTTGTAAGAGCATTCCTAGGGCTGCCCGGTTGAGCTGCGCGCCGCGATGCCGGGCGTTTCCGGGGCTGGAAGCCCCTCGAAGTGCCCCTCGGCGGGTATGGCCCGGTGCTAATCTTCATTGAATGTCACATGTTGCAATAGACAACGCCCCCTACAGAAACAACAGGTCCGGCAAGTGCCGTTAACGGTTGCCCGAAACTGATATTTCAACTCAGGTAGTAGAACTATGAGCGCTATTCACGAGCAAGCCATGAACTATGTCTATCAACAAGTATTGCAACGCTTGGTAGGGCATTTTTCTCGAACAGAACGCACCTCGCTTCAGTTGTTGATTCAACGCATCGTCGTGGCAGCAGGTGGCATGGAGCGGATCGGTGAGTACAAGGTATTGGTCGCCCATGGCACAGGCGCCGGCAGCAGCTATGCACTGGCGTTGCTGCGTGCGGCGCAGTTGACCCTCGCGGGCCGCACGCCGCGCACCTTTCAATTGCGCGTCGCCACCTTGCGCCATGCCGGGATGACGCAAACCGCGCTGGACACCCTGCATCGCGGCTACAGCGCGCTGTTTCTGCATGACGATCCGCGTGTCGAACTGCTGATGGTGGAGAATCAGGAGGTGTTGCCGTTCAATCATCTGCGGCCGGCCTCCGGCGTAGCGCGCGACACCAGCCGGCGCAACCTGTTGATGGTGGGCCACCTGACCTCCGGGGATCTTCGCCAGACGCTGTGCAATGACGGCTACCTGGCCCTCGGTGACTTTTACCAGCGCGTGAGCACCTGGAATGGCGGCGTGCATGCACTGGTCAGCGGTGACTCCACACGCAAGCAGCGCGCGTACCTGGCGTGGCTGAAGAAGGCTGCGCTGTCGGCCGGCGTAGCGGTTCCCGCGCGGCAACCCCTGGTGCTCAGCGGGTTGTTCGCGCGCATGGACGAGTGGAGTAACGGCTATTACTGCGACCTGTACGGCGAGCACCACGAAGTCGCCGAAATGGCCGAGAAGGACGACCACCGCCACATCGCCTATATCGGCATTGCCGACCTCGTGGAAGCGGTCGAATACTCGTCCGGGCCTTTGGTGCGCCAGTTTCTGGCCTACCAGCCGGACGAGTTCGGCTTTCATCACAGTCATCCGGCCTACGTGAATCCGTTGCTGATGGCCCATCTGCGCGGCCTGCAAGCCGAGTGCCTGCGGGAACTGGACTATGCGGAGGGCGTAGCGGGCTTTGTGCAGCAGGCCATGCCGTTCATGCGGCGCAAGCAGATGCCCGAACAGCTGATTGCCCAGGCGGCGACCCAGGAAGGGCGTGCCTTGGCAGCCGGCTACACCCAGGAGCTGTTTGGCCTGGACGAAAATCAACTGAACTGCCTGATGTTTTCGCCGTTTATCCGTCATGGCGAACGCCTCGACAGCTTTTTGCGCCAATGCCACCCCGGCATGCTGGTGGCACTCCCTGAGCTGCACAAGGCACTGCAAGGCAAACCGGTGGCCGAGATGCTCGGGCAATGGGCTACCGACATCAGCGGGTTACCGATCGACTTGCTGCAACACCTTTATCGCAAGCGGCCTGCCACGGAAGTTCCGTGCATGGCCACGGCGCCGCAACAAGTCGCGCCCGCCATTGCAACCTGCCAACTGTCCGGGCGTTAAGCGGGTGGCGCCATGGGTGACGGTGGGTGGACGGCGATGAGCTTCAAGGATGACAGGCAAACCGACTTCGCCTACCAGGCGGTGTATCGCTACATGATCAACCTCATCAACGAGGTCGGCACCGATGCCCGGGTGAAGTTGCCGTCGTTGCGGCAACTGTCGGAGCGCCTGAACGTGTCGATCTCGACCATTCAATACGCGTATTCATTGCTGGAGAAGGAAGGCCGGGTCTATTCGGTGGCCAAGTCTGGCTATTACGCCTGGCCAGTGCTGAATAAACCGCCCGGCAGCAGTGGTGGTGACCTGCTGGAAAGGCTTTATGCGAATGCACGGCGCCCGGGCATGCTGGTCCTCAGCGCCGACGAACCGGCGCTTGGGGTGTCTCTGGACGGGGCGCTGCTGCTGCTGGAACGCGAACTGTTGCGTCATTACCCGCGCCATTTGCAGCCATGGTCGCAGCCGTGCGGCGTCTGGGAACTGCGTGCAGCCCTGGCGGCGCGCTATACCTCGTCGCCCACCCGTTGTTGGCAGGCGGACGAGGTGTACATCGGCGCCGACCTGCGCGGGGTGCTGGAGATCCTGATTGAGGTGCTGGGGCTCAAGGGCGCCGCCGTTATCGTGGAATCACCCTGTGACTGGCTGATTCTGCGGTTGTTGCAGGGGGCGGGGGTGAGGATCATCGAATTGCCGTTCACGGCGGACGACGGCCTGGACCTGACGCTGCTGGAGCAGTTGCTCAACAATGAACCGGTGCAACTGGCGCTGCTGTCATCAGGCGTCAGCCTGCCGTCGGGCGTCCTCTTGTCCAACCATGACCGCATGCAATTGGTACGGCTGCTGGACCGGCATGGGTGCTGGTTGTTAGAAAATGACAGCCATGGCGACCTTGGCTTCGAACAGCCGATCACTGCGCTGCGGGACCTGGCCAACCCCGAGCGACTGATGGTGTTTTCCACCTTCGAGAAAGTGCTCGGGCCGGAAGCGCCCTTTGGATATTTGCTGTCGCGCCACCTCGGCAGCGAGTTGCAGCGCCAGTTCCTGCTGCGTGCGTTCCGGCTGTCGTCCATCCGCCAGCGCGCCATTGCCCGGCTCTATCAGAGCGGGCGGATCGACCAGCATCTGCGGGAGTTGCGACCCCAGCTCAAAGACCAGGCCTGGCGAATGAGCCAGCGCCTGGACGAGCACCTGGCGGATCACGTGACTTACCAAATGCCGGCGGCGGGCGCGACCTTCTGGTTGCGCTCCCGGGCGGCGGTGGACATGCGCCAGGTGTTTCAACGGCTGCTCGGCCGGCAGGTGGTGATAGCGCCAGGCGAGCTGTTCAGCATCAGTGGCCTGCATCGCCAGCACCTGCGGCTCAGTCACACGTTCGACGGGGCGTACAACCTGGGGAACGCCCTGAGCGACCTGGCCCTGGCATTGACGCAGGCGCAGACCGAATGAGAATGAAATATCGCTGATTGTTGTAGGATTTATAACGTCGCGGAGCAGTCAAACTCCCAGTAAACTGCACTCTTTTTCCGAATCCTTCTTTTTCAGAGGTTTATGCATGACTCTCAGTCCTTTTGCGGGCAAGCCGGCACCAGCTCAACTGCTGGTAGACATCCCGCGACTGGTAACGGCCTATTACACCGGCCAGCCTGATGCAGCGATCTCCACCCAGCGCGTCGCCTTTGGTACCTCCGGGCACCGGGGCAGCTCGTTCGACCTGAGCTTCAACGAATGGCACGTGCTTGCCATCAGCCAGGCCATCTGCCTTTACCGTGAGGCCCAAGGCATCAACGGTCCGTTGTTCGTTGGCCTGGACACCCATGCGCTGTCCACCCCGGCGGGCGCCAGCGCCCTGGAAGTGCTGGCGGCCAACGGCGTGCACGTGATGCTTGCCGAAGGCGATGAGTACACCCCGACACCGGCGATTTCCCACGCCATTATTTGCTACAACCGTGGCCGTACCAGCGGCCTGGCCGACGGCGTCGTGATCACGCCGTCCCATAACCCGCCACAAAGCGGCGGCTACAAGTACAACCCGCCTAACGGTGGCCCGGCCGATACTCACATCACCAAATGGATCGAAGCCAAGGCCAACGAACTGCTGGCCAATAAACTGGCCGGGGTCAAACGCATCACTCACGCCCAGGCGCTGAAGGCTGACACCACCCATCGTCACGACTACCTCAACACCTACGTGGCCGACTTGGTCAACGTCATCGACTTTGACGCGATCCGCAACGCCGGCCTGCGCCTGGGCGTGGATCCGCTGGGCGGCGCAGGGGTGCGCTACTGGTCGGCCATCGCCGAGCATCACCGCCTGAACCTGGACGTGGTGAACACCGAAGTCGATTCGACCTTCCGCTTCATGAGCGTCGACTGGGATGGCCAGATCCGCATGGACCCATCCTCCAGCTACGCCATGCAAGGCCTGATCGGCCTCAAGGACCGTTACGACGTGGCCTTCGCCTGCGACCCGGACCACGACCGCCACGGCATCGTGACGCCAACCGGCGGCCTGCTGGCGCCGAACAACTACCTCGCGGTGTCCATCGACTACCTGTTCCAGAACCGTCCTGAGTGGCGCGCGGATGCCGCCGTGGGCAAGACCGTGGTCAGCAGCGGCTTGATCGATCGCGTGGCCAAACGCATCGGCCGCCGCCTGTACGAAGTGCCGGTGGGCTTCAAGTGGTTTGCCGACGGCCTGTTCGACGGCTCCCTCGGCTTTGGCGGCGAAGAAAGCGCCGGCGCCTCGTTCCTGCGCAAGGACGGCAGCGTCTGGAGCACCGACAAGGACGGTTTGATCCCGGCACTGCTGGCCGCAGAGATGACTTCACGCAAAGGCCAGGACCCGAGCCAGATCTACCGCGGCTTGACTGACGCGCTGGGCGAGCCGTTCGCCATCCGGGTGGACGCCAAGGCGACACCGGCGCAGAAAGCCTTGCTGGGCAAGTTGTCGCCGGACCAGGTGACGTCCACGCAACTGGCAGGGGAAAGCATCCAGCAGATTCTCAGCCACGCGCCGGGTAACGACCAGGCGATTGGCGGGCTGAAAGTCATGACCGAAAACGGCTGGTTCGCCGCGCGGCCTTCGGGCACCGAGGACATCTACAAGATCTACGCCGAGAGCTTTATCGGTGAAGACCACCTCAAGCAACTGGTGGAAGAGGCGCAGGTGTTGGTGGACGGGGCGATCTCGTCTAACTGACACCCCAATTGCACCTGTGACTGATTAACCTGTGGCGAGGGAGCTTGCTCCCGCTGGAGCGCGTAGCGCTCCCAAGATTTTGGGGCCGCTTCGCACCCCAGCGGGAGCAAGCTCCCTCGCCACATTTAAATTCAGTCAAGCCAGGTCGACCAACACGATCTCGCTGTCTTCAACCGCCGTCACCCGCAACACCTGTTCATCCTCAATCGCCACACCGTCTCGAGCGTGTGCACGCAAGCCATTGACTTCAATCACCCCGGTCGCCGGCACCAGGTACGCCCGACGCCCGTTGTCCAGCCGATACTCGGCACTTTCACCGGCTTTCAAGTTGGCCGCCACCAGGCGAGCATCGGCACGAATGCGCAGGCTTTCGCTGTCTCCGGCCTTGCCGCTGGCCAGGGTCACAAACCCTTCGCGATCACCTTTCGGAAACGGCTTGGCGCCCCACGACGGCGGTAAACCCGCCTCGTTGGGAATAATCCAGATCTGGAAAATCTTCGTCGGCGTGGCTTCCAGGTTGTATTCGCTGTGGGCGATCCCGGTGCCTGCGCTCATTACCTGAACATCGCCGGCCTCGGTACGGCCCTTGTTACCCAGGTTGTCGGCATGGCTGATGGCGCCTTCCCGCACGTAGGTGATGATTTCCATGTCGCGGTGCGGGTGCTGCGGGAAGCCGGTGCCCGGTGCAATGAGGTCATCGTTCCATACCCGCAGGTTGCCCCAGTGCATACGCTTGGGGTCGTGGTATTCGGCAAAGGAAAAGTGGTGGTGAGCGTCCAGCCAGCCGTGATTGGCGCCGCCCAGCGTGTTGAAAGGTCGAAGTTCAAGCATGATCGTCTCCTGTGGATGGGGCCATGATCCATCAGCGCCAGATCGATAAAAAGCGTAAAAAATGCAGGATTCCTATCGAATGCTTCGATGCCGATGCTCAGGGCTTGTCTTCACTTCATCGCCTAACTGCCTGAGCGCAAAGTAATTGGCTGGAACTGAGGGGCATTTGCGGCGAACATAGGGCTCTTGTCCGAGTTAAAGCATCGCAGGAGTCCGCGTGCCGCAACACACCCCCGATCTGCCTCCCGAACTGCGGCCTCTGGCCGAAATGCCCCTGTTGAAACGGCTTGCCGCCCGATTATTCGGTCACGGCCTGACGCGGCTGCGCGCTCAGCACCGTTTTTCATGGCTGCATGGCCAGGCCGATGGCTTTCGCAGCGGCCACACGGCTGGTGTGGAGTACGGTTACCAGGAAGGCAAGGCGGATGGCATTGAAGAGGGCCGCCAGGTCTTGCTGATTCGCGACTTCCGCCCGGATGAACACACCGCGCCGGGCGTCGACGACGACTTGTTCGACGACTGGCGCCTGCCGCTGACCGCCGAGCTGAAAAAACGCATCAAGGCCGATGTGGCGCGCCTGCTGCCGGCGCATGCCCAGCCAAGCGCGGCCCAATGGAAGATGATTTTCAGTGATACGCCGTCCACTTCGGTGATTGCCGGTGCCGGCGCCGGCAAATCCACTTCGCTGGTGCTGCGTATCCTGCTGCTGACCCATTACCTGGGCTTTGAACTCAGCTCGATGACGGTGGTGACCTTCACCCGCGAGTCGCGCAAAGACTTCATCAACAAGCTCATGGACATTCTCGCCTTGTGGGGCCAACCCCTTGGGATGAAAGAGGCGCAAGCGGTGGTGCGCACCTTTCACTCGCGCATTCTGCCGATGGTGCGCAGCCTGCCGGGCCTTGAGCGCCTGCAAGCCTTTGAGAACCTCAACGCCCGCACCGAAGCGGGGTTTGACGAAGCCGACAGCAATCCGTTCGAACTGCGCATCAACGACGCTCAGCGCCAGCAGTTGAACGCCTGCTATCACCAGCTGCACGGCCGTCACGAACGCTTCCGCGAGCTGATTGCCCCGTTGGCGCGCCATGCCCTGCAGCTCAAGGAGCTGGAGCGCGACCATCCGGACGTGCAAAAACGCGTGGCCGTGACCGAACTGGCGGCCAAGCGCGATGAAGAACTCTGCGACGTGATCGAAGACCTGTGGTTTCGAGCGGGCGCCTGGCCGATCAAGGGCATTGAGCCCAATCGCCAGACTTTCGATATCAACGGCGCGCAGTTTCACTGCCACGGCTACATCGCCGAACTCGATGCCTGGGTGGTACTCGGCTTCGACCCTCGGGAAAACGCCCAGGTCAGCCGCCCGGGCTCAAAGCTGTCGGTACGCGCAGAGTGGGCGGTCAAGCGCACGCTGTTTCAAGCTTTCTGCCGTAAGCCATTGATATGGCTTGAAAGCTACGATTCATCCAAGCGGCTTTTGAGCAGTCTGGCGGGCGACGCAACAGCGGGCCCGGGCTTCGATTACAAGGTCAAGGGCGAGCTGAGTTCCGCGCCACTGCTGGACAGCTTTATCGCCGCCGCCGGGTTTATCGAAAACCTGGGGCTGGACGTGCCCACGGCCGTGGGCAAGATGAGTTTTGCCAAGGATGACCCGGACCGCTTTTACTTCGAGGCCCTGAGCATCTTCTGGAAAGCCCTGGAAGATCATCTGCTGGACCAGTCGCCACCGGTCATGACCTATAACCGGATGTTCTCGCTGTTTGGCGAAAACACCCCGGAAAACCTCAAGCTGCTGAGCGACGGCCTGCTGCGACCGATGTCGCACCTGATGATCGACGAGTTCCAGGACGTGTCGCCGCAGATTGTCTCGTGGATCCGCGCCAGCCTGCGGGAGATTCGCAGCCGTGGCCCGGCCATGCACGTAGGGCGTGGCGCCCAGCGTTCTTCGCTGCTGTGCGTGGGGGATGACTGGCAGTCGATCTACGGCTGGCGGGGCAGTTCGCCCAAGTACTTCATGGAATTCAACAAGGAATTCCCGTCTCCGGCGACCACACGGGTAATGCTGGGCGAGAACTACCGCAGCCATCAGCACGTTATCGATGCCGCCGAACACATCGTACGGGCCGCCCCGGCCATCAGCGGCAAGAAAGCCAGGGCGAGCGGAAGCCCGAAGGCGCTGGTGCCGGTGACCGTGCGTGATCGGGATGACGCGGCCCTGGGCCAGCAACTGCTGGCGCACTATCAAAAGGGTGATTCGATATTAATGCTGTATCGAAAAAGCAGCGATAAACTATTGATACAAGAGCATATTCAGTCTGTAGTTAATCTGGATTCTAGCTTGCCGTACGATGCTCGTCGGCTCAAGCAACTGACCTATCACAGCGCCAAGGGCTTGCAGGCGGATACGGTGTTCCTGTTGGGAGATTGCCAGCATTTGACCAGTTCGCCGTACAAGAATCAGGTCTACCGCATGGCAGGCCTGGGCAAGGACGGCGATACCGAGCCTTACGACAGCGCGCAAAAAGACGAAGTGCTGCGCCTGGCCTATGTGGGGATTACCCGGGCGGTGAGCCATTGCTACTGGTATGTCGAAGCGCAGGACGGCCAAGGGGTAAACGTGCCGAAAGCATCGGACCGGGTGGCCGAGGACAAAGCGTTTTTTGATGATCAGCGAAAATGAAAAAGGGCCACCCCAGGGTGGCCCTTTTTTATGCCCGCAGCGACTAAGCCCGCAACGACAGCGGCGGCACAAACGACTCCAGCTCATCCTCGACGGCTTCAATGATCCGCTCCACGTCGGCGGCATTCATTACCGTGGCGCAGGGAATGCCGGCAATCGCAATCAGGGTTTCTCCGCTGGCGCGGTCGAACAGGCGGGCGATCATGCTGCCGGGAGCGTCCATGCTCGCCTCAAAGCCCATGGGATGAAAATGCCAGCGCATCAACTGGCAGGCGTTGGGGAACGTCACTTTATTCATGTTGCCCACCTTGTTCATTGAGCGCTTCCTTTAGCTCGCTGCAGGGGCGCCATGACCGTCACTGGTCCTGGCCGTCGTGAGCCCTAAAAATAGCATTCGTTCGCATCCGGCAGGGGAGTTTTTTGGCCCCGTTCGGCAGTTGTTTTCAGGAAGTTTGATGTGGGTCATGTCCTGCACGGCAATGGGCGAAAGGCCACTGGTCGGAAGTGCCAATTGGTCATTGAGCCGGTGCCTGGAGTTCGGCAAGCTTCGTTTTTAAGTTGGCTTAGAGTTTGCCATGCAAGACATCATTCCGGATGACCACCAGAAAACCCAAGCCACGGCCAAGTTGGTGCTGCGTCACCATCTGTGTTGGAGGGATCGGGACCTGGATGGGGTGATCTCCTACTACCACCCGGACATCCAGTACCACGATTTCTTCCAGAACCGCGTCGTGGGGGCAGAAGACCTGCGCGAGTACCTGCAAGCCAGCATGCCCCGTGGCGCCGATGAAGCCATCGAGCACACCGACCGCATCCGGGCCGACGGTGACACAGCGTTCATTCAATACCGCATCACTTTGCGCGGCGGCCAGGGGCTGGTGTCGTTTCGCACCAGCGAAGCCATTACCGTGCGCGACGGCCTGATCTGGCGGGTCAACGAATACGCGTCCCTGGTGCACGAACAGTCCGCCAGCCGTAGCGAGACCACACGCCCGACCGTCAGCCGCCTGGGTCTGTCGCCCCAGCAACTGAGCTACATGGCCAACGACCTGCAACAGTATTTCCAGCGCCAGCAACCGTACCTGGACCCTGAACTGGACCTGCAACGGGTAGCGAAGGAGTGCGGGTACAGCCGCAACCAGATTTCCTACCTGTTGAACCAGGTGCTGGGCCAAAGCTTTTACCGCTACGTCAACCAGGCGCGCCTCCAGCATTTGCTGGCCGCACTGGATAACGCAACGCCACCGATACGCATCGACGAACTGGCATTTGCCGCCGGTTTCAATTCGACATCGGCGTTCTATAGCTGCTTCCGCCAGCACACCGGCCAGTCCCCCAAGGCCTACGTCAAACAAATTTCCCTGCGTGCACGCGCGCAAGACAACCCCTGAGGCCAGGCTCTAGGATCACTGCCATCGAAGTGTGGTGGTGGAGCTTGGCATGCCTGCATGGCGCAATATCAGTTTATGGATGGACCAGTTGGACGAGCCGCTGGTGGCGCGCCCGTCCCTGGAGCACGACCTGGACGTCAACGTGGCCATTATCGGCGCCGGCTACACTGGGCTCTGGACCGCGTATTACCTGAAGCGCCAGGCGCCCGAGCTGAAGATCGCAATCATCGAAGCGCAAACCGCCGGCTTCGGAGCCTCGGGGCGTAACGGCGGCTGGTTGATGGGCAACCTGCTGGGGGAAGACCGGCTGCTGGCAGGGTTGTCCCCGGAGCAGCGCCGGGCCTCGTTCGACCTGCTGCATGCAATCCCTGATGAAGTGGCGCAGGTGATTGAGCGCGAAGGCATCGACTGTGACTACCGCAAGGGCGGCGTGCTGTATTGCGCCGCGCGCTACCCCGAACAGGAAGCCAGCCTGCGGGCCTACCTGGCCAAACTCCACGCCCAGGGCCTGACCGACGACGATTACCGCTGGCTCGGCCCGCAGCAGTTGGCCGAGCACATCCGCATCGCCAAGCCCTACGGCGGCATCTTTGCTCCCCACGTCGCCACGATTCACCCGGCCAGGCTGGTGCGTGGCCTGGCGCGGGCGGTCGAACAGATGGGCGTCACGATCTACGAAAACAGCCCCGTGACCCACTGGCAATCCGGCAGCCTGCGCACGGCCAAAGCGTCGGTGCGCGCCTCATGGGTGGTGCCGGCGGTGGAGGGGTATGCCACGACATTGGCGCCGCTGGGGCGCTATCAGTTGCCGGTGCAAAGCCTGATCGTCGCCACCGAGCCGTTGCCGGCCAGCACCTGGGATGAGATCGGCCTGAACCGCGGCCAGGCGTTCGGCGAAAGCAGCCGGCAAGTCACCTACGGCCAGCGTTCAGCCGATAACCGCCTGGTGTTCGGTGCCCGTGGCGGCTATCAGTTTGCCGGCAAGCTGCGGCACAACTTCGACCTTACCGACAGCGAAATCGAACTGCGTCGCTACCTGTTCGGTGAACTCTTCCCGCAGCTCAAGAAAGTCCGCATCACCCACGCGTGGGGCGGCAACCTCGGCATGTCCCGACGCTTCAAGCCGCACATGCTCTGTGACCACGCGGCAGGCATCGCCCTGGCCGGTGGTTACGGCGGCGAGGGCGTAGGAGCCAGCAACCTGGGCGGCCGCACTTTGGCCGACCTGATCCTGGGGCTCGACACGCCGCTGGTGCAGCAGCCATGGGTGATCCAGCCGGGCCGGCTGGACGGGCTCAAGGCCTGGGAGCCGGAACCGTGCCGCTGGCTGGGCTACAACGCGATCATTCGCAGCTTTGTCCACGAGGACCAGGTGCTGGCCAACCCCAACACCGCGCCGTGGCGTCGCAAGTTGGCCAGCGGGGTTGCCGGGTTCATGGAAGGTTTCATGCACTAAGTCGTTTCAATCACCACAGGTATGAACATGAGCATTACCCAGTTCAAAAACACACTGAGCGCCCATTTGCCCGACTCTTCGCCGGTTGCCGTGCCATTGGGCACGCCGGTGGCAGTGGCCTCCACCCTGAGCGTGGAGCGCAACGACGGCGTCGAAACCGGCATCTGGGAATGCACGCCCGGGCGCTGGCGCCGGCAGATTGTGGCCCAGGAGTTTTGCCACTTTATCCAGGGACGTTGCACCTTCACCCCCGACAACGGGGAAATGCTCCACATCGAAGCCGGCGACGCACTGATGTTGCCGGCCAACAGCACGGGTATCTGGGACATCCATGAAACCGTACGCAAGACCTATGTATTGATCCTCTGATTCTTTGATCTTTGATCGCCTGCCATAAAAACAGCCCTAAAACCGCCAGGAAATCGAACCATGAGACCCATTGCCCTGTTGCCGCTGGTATTTGTCGCCACCCTCAGCCAAGCCGCCGAGACGGTAAAGATCTACAACTGGTCGGACTACATCGCCCCCGACACCACCAAGAACTTCCAGAAAGAAACCGGGATCGGCTTCACCTACGACGTGTACGACAGCAACGAAACCCTCGACGGCAAGTTGATGACCGGCAAATCCGGCTACGACGTGGTGTTTCCTTCCAACCACTTCATGGCGCGGCAGATCCAGGGCGGGGCGCTGAAGAAACTCGACAAGAGCCAGTTGCCCAACTGGAAGAACCTCAATCCGGTGCTGCTCAAGGCCCTGGAAAACAACGACCCGGGCAACGCCCACGGCTTCCCTTACCTGTGGGGCAGCACCGGCATCGGCTACAACATCGACAAGGTCAAGGCCGTACTGGGGGACAACGCCCCAGTGGATTCCTGGGACCTGATCTTCAAGCCCGAAAACATGCAAAAGCTGCAGAAATGTGGCGTGGCGATCCTCGACAACGGCCCGGAACTGCTGCCGGCAGCGCTCAACTACCTGGGGCTGCCGCACCACAGCAAGAAGGCGGAAGACTACAAAAAGGCCGAGGACCTGCTGATGAAAGTACGGCCGTACGTGGCGTACTTCCACTCCTCGAAATACACCGCAGACCTGGCCAACGGCGACATCTGCGTGGCCGTGGGCTTCTCCGGCGACATCCTCCAGGCCGAAAGCCGCGCCAAGGAAGCCAAGAACGGCGTGAACATCGGCTACAACATTCCCAAGGAAGGCGCCGCCATCTGGTTCGACATGGTCGCCATGCCCGCCGATGCCCCGGATGAAAAAGCCGGCTACGCGTTCATGAACTACCTGCTGCGCCCGGAAGTGATGGCCAGCATCACCAACTACGTGCACTACGCCAACGGCAACGCGGCGGCAGACAGCCTGGTGGACCCGGCGATCAAGAGCGACACCAAGGTGTACCCAAGCCCGGAAATGATGGGCAAGTTGTTTGCGCTGGAAGCGATGCCGCTGAACATCGACCGGATTCGTACGCGGGTGTGGAACACCATTCGTACCGGTCGCTGATGATCGTTCCCACGCTCTGCGTGGGAATGCATCCTGTGACGCTCCGCGCCACGATTAAATAATAGTGTGTGACGAGTATGAGTGAGTTCCCGATATTTTGATTCGGAGAGTTTCATTAGTTATTCGTCACACACTGTTATACAAGCAAGCTGGAAAATACTTTTATTAGCGGGGAAGGTTCACAGCCGAAGCTGGGTTTTAATCGCAATATTGACTGGCTGGTTTATTGATATAAGGCAGCCGGTTTTGCACGGTGATTATTGCTTCTGGCTTCGTCAGTAACCTTCACTTTTATATAAAAGGTCATTCATATGTTAGTAGAGAGTCTCCCCGCAGGCGGAACCTGGACGTACCCCGAATCCCCCAGTACAGCACGCCCAACCTTGCGCGGCACAGACGCAAGCGAACGACTGGAGGCCATTCGTGGCCAGGATTCCGTCATTATCGGCGGTGGCGGTGGCGATCAACTCGTCGGGCATGTGGGCCGTAACAGTTTCAAGTATGAAAAGCCCACCGACTCGCTTGAAAGTGATGCGGACCGGATTACTAATTTCAATCCGAAGGACGACAGGATCGATGTGTCCAGGATGCTGAAAAAGTTGAATATAACGGAAGTCAAATTGACGGAAGGACCTCCCCAGCAGGTTGGGGATATGCAGTTGGCTTATTTGCGTCCTCAGGAAATCGGCGTTCTGACAATTAAGGTGACGCCCGAAGGCGAGAACTTTGCTGTGCACGTCGATGGCGTTCACTTAACGGAAAAAATATCAAGCTATTCAATAAACCCAAATAGCCCTGGCTCGGTGCTGTAGGCGCTCAAGGGTGACATGCCGTGAGCGCTTTTCGAGTCAGGGATTCTCCAAGTCATGCCCCAACGACTGGATAAACAACGAAAACAACTCCGGCTGCGACGAGATATCCAGCTTGGCGTACAGGTGCCGACGATGCACCTTGACCGTGTCCGGCGAGATACTCAGCCGCTCGGCCATGGCTTTTGACGAAAACCCGCGCAACACCAGCCGCGCAATCTCCAGTTCCCGCTCCGACAACACCCCGCAACCAAAATGACTCAGCGCATCGCGAATCTGGCTGGCCATTTGCGCAGGCGCCGCCACCCGCTGGGTACTCTGCTGCCAATGCTGCTGCATCAACGGCAACACCCAGGCCGCCAACGTCGTCATCAACCCGGTTTCCTCCCCGGTAAACAGCCGCTGCATGCCCAACGACAGCGATAACGTCCCCGCGCCCGGCAGCTGCAGGATGAACTGCACCTCGTCTTCCAGCACGTTGTCGTGGAAATAATTGAGGAAGTATTCACTCTGGCGAAAGTGATCCGGCGCCACTTCTTCAAGGCGGTACACGCCACTGGCGTAGCCTTCCCGGCAGGCCTGGAAGAACGGGTCGAGCAAGTACAAGCCATTGAGGTACACCAGCATCGATGCCGGTTTGCTGCTCGGCTGCGCGTCGTATTCCTCCAGGGCCTGGGGCGGGCCGTCGGCGGGGTAGAAAATCGCCAGGGCATTGTCGAAAGGCACGCATTGGTGCAACAACAGCACCAGCTGTTTCCAGAATCGCTCGGTGCCGATCTGTGCGACGGTACGGCCCAGGCCCGCGTGCATGCCGACTTCCCTGAACAGGCTCATGTGCCGCTCCCCGCAAAGAATGAGGCCGCAAGGGTTCGACTTTTGCCCGGCGGCGTCAAGGGGAGTACTCCAATAGGGGAATTGGCCGCCTTATGCAGAGCGTTTAAGTTGGCCGTCAGTCAGCGGGGAACATACCCCGCGTCGCTTTGCCTTTTCGTTTCTGCCTCAAACCAAGAACAATCAAGAGGATAACGATATGAGTGCTCCTTCCACGCCCGACGGCGTGCTGAAACCCACCCTCAGTGTGTTCGATGTGGTGGCCATCACTGTCTCGGCGGTGACGCCGGCCAGTTCGGTATTCGTGATTGCGCCGTTTGCGATCCAGCAGGCCGGCAGCGGGGTGTTCCTGGCCTTTGTGATGGCCGCGTTGCTCGCGCTGATGTTCGCCTTTTGCTACGCCGAACTCGGCCGCGCCCACAACAGCGCAGGCGGCGAGTACGTGTACGCCAAGCGGGTGTTCGGCGGCATGGCTGGCTACGCGACGTTTCTCACTGTATTGGTGATGTTGCTGTTTATCCCTCCGGTGCTGGCCACTGGCGCGGCGACGTACCTGAATAACGCCCTGGGCACCACCTTCGACTCACAAACCGTGGCCCTGGTCATCGTGGTGTGCAGCTACGCCCTGGGTATCCTGAATATCAAGCTGAATGCCTGGATCACCGGCACCTGTCTGCTGCTGGAAGTGGCGGCGTTGCTGGTGATTGTGTTTATCGGCTTCGGCAACGCGGTGCAGCCGGTCAGCGTGTTGTTGCAACCGCAAATCGTCGAAAACGGCGTGTTGCACCTGGCGCCCTGGGCGCTGGTGATTGGCGCGGTCGGCATCGGCCTGTTTTCGTTCAATGGCTACGGCCCGGCGGTGTTGCTGGCGGAAGACATGAAGTGCGGCGGCAAGGGCGTGCACAAGGCGGTGTTGTGGTCCCTGGGGCTGGTGGTGGTCATCGAACTGGTGCCGATCACCGCGCTGCTGATCGGGGCACCATCCCTCAGCGCGATGATCAGCAGCCCCGACCCGATTGGCTACCTGTTGACCAGCCACGGCAATGAAACCCTGTCGCGGCTGGTGAGTGCCGGGATCTTCCTGTCGGTGTTCAACGCCATCGTCGCCATCGTGATCCAGATTGGCCGGGTGGTGTTCAGCAGCGGCCGCGATGCGCTGTGGACGCCCACCATCAACAAACTGTTTACCCGGATTCATCCGCGCTGGGATTCGCCGTGGTTGGCTACGCTGTTCCTGGCGATTCCTTCGGCGTTGCTCAGCTTCAGTTCCAACCTGGCGGACCTGACGTCCTTCAGTGTGCTGCTGATCATGCTGGTGTACCTGATCGTCGCGCTGAGTGCGCTGATGAGCCGGGTCGTGCTGCGTGACCGTGAGCACCCGTATCGCATGCCGTTGTGGCCGGTGCCGGCCTTGCTGGCGGTGCTGGGCGCCGGCTACCTGTTGGTGACCCTGGCGATTGCCGCCTCGGTTCGCGACATCATGATTATCATCGGCCTGCTGGCGCTGTCGGTGATCCTGTATTGCATCAGTGGCCGGTTGAGTCCGGCGTTTCAGAAATTGTAAGGAGTGGTTATGCGCGCACGTCAAATGGGCATTACGTTGGGACTGGGCACGCCCGGTGAGTTGAATGCCATCACCGACGTTCCAGGGGTACGGGTCGGCCACAGCACGCTCAAGACCCGTATCGACGGCAAACAGGTCCGTACCGGCGTGACGGCGATCCAGCCGCGGGCCGGCGCTGCACGGCACCAGCCCTGTTTTGCCGGCTACCACGTGCTCAACGGCAACGGCGATGCCACCGGCCTTGAGTGGATCAACGAGTCGGGGTTGTTGACCACGCCGCTGGCTATCACCAACACCCATAGCATCGGCATCGTGCGCGACACATTGATCGCCCTGGAGCGCGAAAGCCTGGCAGACCCGGCGGTGTACTGGTGCATGCCGGTGGTGATGGAAACCTACGACGGTTTGCTCAACGACATCTGGGGCCAGCACGTCGGCCCGGAGCATGTGCGCGAGGCGTTGGCCAACGCTGAAACCGGGCCGGTGGCGGAGGGCGCCGTGGGCGGTGGCACCGGGATGATCTGCCACGAGTTCAAGGGCGGCATTGGCACCGCGTCGCGGCGGCTGTCGGCGGAGCAGGGCGGCTGGACCGTGGGCGTGCTGGTGCAGGCCAACCATGGCAAACGCCAGGAGTTGCGGGTGGACGGTTACCCGGTGGGCCGGCAGTTGATGGACATCCCGTCACCGTTTGCCGATCGCGGTACACCCGGCATGGGCTCCATCGTGGTGATCATCGCCACCGATGCGCCGTTGTTGCCCCATCAATGCCAACGCCTGGCGCAGCGCGCGTCCATCGGCATTGCACGCACCGGCGGCGGCACCGAAGATTCCAGCGGGGACCTGTTCCTGGCGTTCGCCACCGGCAATCAGGATTTGCCGGTGGCCGATTACGGGCGCAAGGGGCTGCCCCTCAGCACGCGGTTGGACATGGTCAATAACGACCACATTTCGCCGTTGTTCAGCGCGGCGGCCGAGGCGGTGGAGGAAGCGATCATTAATGCGATTCTGGCCGGCGAAGAAATGACCACCGACCACGGTGTGCGGGTACCGGCACTGGATGCGCAGACACTCCTGCAGGCACTGCGCCAAACAGGCTGGCGCGATCAATAAATAGATTAAGTCTTGTCCCGGTAATACGGGACAAGTACTTAGATGGTGGCCATTCACTACTAACAATGACACGGTGACACTTTCTTAGTGCACCTCAATCAATACTTTGGATCCATTTCTCGCAAAACCACTTTAGCGGTATTTAATATTTAAATAGTTGTCTTTTTATAAGTCGCTACTAGCCAGCGTTTGCAGGAATTGTTCACCGCGCCATGTTTTGCCCTGCAAAAATAGCGCTGGACGAATGATTTCAAGTTGTGTCAGTTTTCTTTCGCCTTCAAAAGGGGCGAGTGATAGGACTTACTCGCCAGAGTGGGTTCTATCGGACAAAAACTGTTCCACTTGCAAACAAGGAAGTACGTTTATGTCAAAAGTAAAAGACAAAGCTATTGTATCGGCGGCTCAAGCAAGTACTGCCTATACGCAAATCGATAGCTTTAGCCATCAATATGACCGCGGCGGTAACCTCACGGTCAATGGCAAACCCTCGTTCACCGTTGACCAGGCCGCAGACCACCTGCTGCGTGAGAACGCCGCGTATCGGGACGTGGATGGCAACGGCAAGATCGACCTCACCTACACCTTCCTGACTTCGGCTTCCAACGCGACCATGAACAAACATGGGATCACCGGGTTCAGCCAGTTCAACACCCAGCAGAAAGCACAGGCCGTACTGGCCATGCAATCCTGGGCGGATGTGGCCAATGTCACCTTCACCGAGAAAGCCTCGGGCGGTGATTTCCACATGACCTTCGGCAACTACAGCGGCGGCCAGGACGGCGCAGCAGCCTTTGCCTACCTGCCGGGCACTAACGCCAAGTACAACGAAAGCGGCCTTGATGGCACCTCCTGGTACCTGACCAACAGCAGCTACACGCCGAACAAAACCCCGGACCTGAACAACTATGGCCGGCAGACCCTGACCCACGAAATCGGCCACACCCTGGGCCTGGACCACCCTGGCGACTACAACGCCGGGACCGGCAACCCTTCGTACAAAGACGCGGACTATGGACAGGACACGCGTGGCTACAGCGTCATGAGTTACTGGAGCGAGAGCAACACCAACCAGAACTTCAGCAAAGGCGGGGTAGAGGCTTACTCGTCCGGCCCGCTGATCGACGACATCGCCGCGATCCAGAAGCTCTACGGCGCCAACTACAACACCCGCGCCGGCGACACCACCTACGGCTTCAACTCCAACACCGGGCGTGATTTCCTCAGCGCCACTTCATCGGCCGACAAGCTGGTGTTCTCGGTGTGGGACGGTGGTGGCAACGACACCCTGGACTTCTCCGGTTTTACCCAAAACCAGAAGATCAACCTCAATGAGACCTCGTTCTCCGACGTTGGCGGCCTGGTGGGCAACGTTTCCATCGCCAAGGGCGTGACCGTGGAGAACGCTTTCGGCGGCTCGGGCAACGACCTGCTGATCGGTAACGCCGCCGCCAACATCCTCAAGGGCGGTGCCGGCAACGACATCATCTACGGCGGTGGCGGGGCAGACCAGTTGTGGGGCGGCGCAGGTTCGGACACTTTCGTGTTCGGTTCCAGCTCGGATTCCAAGCCGGGTGCGGCCGACAAGATCTTCGACTTCACCTCGGGTTCGGACAAGATCGACCTCACCGGCATCACCAAAGGTGCAGGCCTGACCTTCGTCAATGCCTTCACCGGTCACGCTGGCGATGCGGTGCTGTCCTACGCCTCGGGCACCAACCTGGGCACCTTGGCCGTGGACTTCTCCGGGCACGGAGTGGCGGATTTCCTCGTCACCACCGTCGGCCAGGCAGCGGTCAGCGACATCGTGGCCTGATACACGGGTAAAGGAGGGCGGCGCGCATGCGCTGCCCTCTGCCCTTGCATCCACCCCTTGAACGGGCGATGGTGATGACGTTATTTCGCACTACAGTGGCCTGGTGTTTCCAGGCATTGCTTATGTCGGCAGGAGCCTCAGCAATGGCAAGCAGTCTGGTTTTACCTACATCGGCGCAACTGGCCGGGCATTGGGCGCTGCACCAGCAGGAACAGGTGTGCGCGCTGGATTTGATCGAACAAGCCAACGCGCTCGGCGGTGATGTAGCGTGCGCCGGACAATGGCTGGGGAAGCGCCCGTTAGTTGGACGCCGACTCCCGACGGTATTTGGTTGATGAATGCCGAAGGCACGGGCATTACACATTTGAATCGCCAGAAAGAAGGCGAATATGAAGGACGCTCCAAATCTGGCGCGGTGTTGTTATTACAACGCGCACCTTAATAGTTCGTTATAACGATATAACCCGACTTTAATGTTTGCCCGCCCTTTAATGGGGCGCCGGGCAAACTATTGCGCGTCATTCGGCTCAGGGAAGATCAGGCAACATGGCGAAGACCACTCCCGTTGCACCACTGTTTAAAGCACTCGGTGATTACAAAAGTATTCTGATCAGTATTGGCTGCTTCACTGCATTGATTAACGTATTGATGCTGGTGCCGTCGATTTATATGTTGCAAGTCTACGACCGCGTGCTGTCGTCCCAGAACGAAACCACCCTGGTGATGTTGACGCTGATGGTGGTGGGCTTCTTCGCGTTTATCGGCGTGCTGGAGGTGATCCGCAGCTTTATCGTGATTCGCATCGGTAGCCAGTTGGAACGGCGTTTCAACCTGCGGGTGTACAAGGCCGCCTTCGAGCGCAACCTGCAACGGGGCGAGGGCCACGGCGGCCAATCCCTGGGGGATTTGACCCACATCCGCCAGTTCATCACCGGGCCTGCACTGTTCGCGTTTTTCGATGCGCCGTGGTTTCCGATTTATCTGTTTGTGATCTTCCTGTTCAACGTGTGGCTAGGGGTGTTGGCCAGCGCCGGGGCCGTGCTGCTGATCGGGCTGGCGTGCCTCAACGAGTACCTGACCAAAAAGCCCCTGGGCGAAGCCAGCGGGTATTCCCAGCAATCCACGCAATTGGCTACCAGCCACCTGCACAACGCCGAAACCATCCAGGCCATGGGCATGCTGGGGGCGTTGCGCAAGCGCTGGTTCAAGGTGCATTCGCAGTTTCTGGGCTTGCAAAACAAGGCCAGCGACACCGGCTCGATCATCAGCTCCCTGAGTAAATCCCTGCGCCTGTGCCTGCAATCACTGGTGCTGGGCCTGGGCGCATTGCTGGTGATCAAGGGCGACATGACCGCCGGGATGATGATCGCCGGTTCGATCCTGATGGGCCGGGTATTGAGCCCCATCGACCAGTTGATTGCCGTGTGGAAGCAATGGAGCTCGGCCAAGCTGGCCTACCAGCGCCTCGACAACCTGATGCGCGAGTTCCCGCCCCAGGGCGAACAGATGGCCTTGCCGGCGCCCAAGGGCCAGGTGAGTTTCGAGCAGGTCAGCGCCGGCCCGCCCGGGCGGCGTGTGCCGACCTTGCATCAGGTCAGCTTCAACCTGGCGGCCGGTGAAGTGCTCGGCGTGCTGGGCGCCTCGGGCTCCGGCAAGTCGACCCTGGCCCGTGTGCTGGTGGGCGTGTGGCCCACCCTGGCGGGCACCGTGCGCCTGGACGGTGCTGACATCCATCGCTGGGACCGTGACGACCTCGGCCCGCATATCGGCTATCTGCCCCAGGACATCGAGCTGTTCAGCGGCAGCATCGCCGACAACATCGCACGCTTTCGCGAAGCCGACCCGCAGTTAGTGGTGCAGGCCGCCCAGCAAGCCGGCGTGCACGAACTGATCCTGCGTTTGCCCCACGGCTACGACACCGTGCTCGGCGACGAAGGCAGCGGCCTGTCCGGTGGCCAGAAACAACGGGTCGCCCTGGCCCGCGCGTTGTATGGCGGCCCGCGGCTGATCGTACTGGATGAGCCCAACTCCAACCTCGACACCGTGGGCGAAGCCGCCCTGGCCAGCGCGATCATGCAGATGAAGGCCCAGGGCAGCACGGTGGTGCTGGTGACGCACCGCTCCTCGGCGTTGGCCCAGGCCGACAAACTGCTGGTGCTCAACGAGGGCCGCTTGCAGGCGTTCGGACCCAGCCAGGACGTGCTGCGGGCTCTGTCCGGCCAGCAGGAAGCACCGCGAGAAAAGGCCGGGGTCAGCCTCAGCCGTCAGTATCAAGCCGGAAGGAATCCAGGCGCATGAGCAGCGACAGCAGCATTCAAATCAACCGCAATTACGAACAGGCTCACCCCGAACATGGCGCACGTTTCTTTGCCCGCATGGGCTGGCTGCTGACGGTGGTCGGCGCCGGTGGTTTCTTCCTGTGGGCCAGCCTGGCGCCGCTGGACCAGGGCATTCCGGTGCAGGGCACCGTGGTGGTCTCGGGCAAGCGCAAGGCCGTGCAAACCCTGAGCCCCGGTGTGGTCAGCCGGATCCTGGTGCGTGAAGGCGAGGCAGTGAAGCAGGGCCAGCCGCTGTTCCGCCTCGACCAGACGCAAAACCAGGCTGACGTGCACTCCCTGCAAGCCCAGTACCGCATGGCCTGGGCCAGCGTGGCGCGGTGGCAGAGTGAGCGTGATAACCAGTCGACGATCACCTTTCCGGCGGAACTGAGTGGCAACCCGGATCAAGCCCTGGCCTTGGTTCTGGAAGGCCAGCGCCAATTGTTCAGCAGCCGCCGCGAAGCCTTTGCCCGGGAACAGGCCGGGATTCGCGCGAATATCGAGGGCGCCACCGCCCAACTCAACGGCATGCGCCGCGCCCGCAGTGACCTGACCGCCCAGGCCCAATCCCTGCGCGACCAGTTGAACAACCTGCAACCCTTGGCCGACAACGGCTACATCCCGCGCAACCGGCTGATGGAGTACCAGCGGCAGCTGTCCCAGGTGCAACAGGACCTGGCGCAGAACACCGGCGAAAGCGGGCGGGTGGAGCAGGGCATTCTTGAATCGCGGCTCAAGCTGCAGCAGCACAGCGAGGAGTACCAGAAGGAAGTCCGCAGCCAACTGGCCGACGCGCAACTGCGCAGCCTGACCCTGGAGCAGCAACTGACCTCCGCGGGGTTCGACCTGCAGCACAGCGAGATCAACGCCCCGGCCGATGGCATCGCGGTCAACCTGAGCGTGCACACCGAAGGCGCCGTGGTGCGTGCCGGTGAAACCCTGCTGGAAATCGTGCCCCAGGACACCCGACTGGAAGTGGAAGGGCGCTTGCCGGTGCACCTGGTGGACAAGGTCGGCACCCATTTGCCAGTGGACATCCTGTTCACCGCCTTCAACCAGAGCCGCACGCCCCGGGTGCCGGGGAGGTGAGCCTGATCTCTGCCGACCAGATGCTCGACGAAAAAACCGGCATGCCGTACTACGTGCTGCGTACCACCGTCAGCAGCAGCGCCCTGGAGAAACTCCATGGCCTGGTGATCAAGCCAGGCATGCCCGCCGAGATGTTTATCCGCACCGGCGAGCGCTCCTTGCTCAACTACCTGTTCAAGCCGCTGCTGGACCGCGCCGGCTCGGCGTTGACCGAGGAATGAACATGAAACCGATGTTCATCGCCTTGCTACTCGCCTGCAGCAGCGCCCAGGCCGCCATGGGTCCGTTTGATGTCTACGAACAGGCCCTGCGCAACGACCCGGTGTTCCTCGGCGCCATCAAGGAACGTGACGCCGGCCTGGAAAACCGCACCATTGGCCGCGCCGGCCTGCTGCCCAAGCTGTCGTACAACTACAACAAGGGCCGCAACAACTCCCAGGCCACCTTGCCGGACGGGCGCGGCGGCAATTATCACGACGACCGCAACTACAACAGCTACGGCTCTACCTTCACCCTGCAACAGCCGCTGTTCGACTACGAAGCCTATGCCAACTACCGCAAGGGTGTGGCCCAGGCGCTGTTTGCCGACGAGAGTTTTCGCGACAAGAGCCAGGCGTTGCTGGTGCGGGTGCTGACCTATTACACCCAGGCCTTGTTTGCCCAGGACCAGATCGACATTGCCCGCGCCAAAAAGAAGGCGTACGAGCAGCAGTTCCAGCAGAACCAGCATTTGTTCCAACAAGGCGAAGGCACCCGTACCGATATCCTCGAAGCCGAATCCCGTTATGAGCTGGCCACCGCCGAAGAAATCCAGGCGCTGGATGAGCAGGACGCCTCGCTGCGGGAGCTGGGTGCGCTGATCGGCGTGCAGAGCGTCAACATCAACGACCTGGCGCCACTGAACCCGGGGTTTGCCGCCTTCACCCTGACGCCGGCCAACTACGACACCTGGCACGAACTCGCCCTGACCAACAACCCGACCCTGGCCTCGCAACGCCAATCCCTGGAAGTGGCGCGCTATGAAGTGGAGCGCAACCGGGCCGGGCATATGCCACGGGTAACGGCCTATGCCAGTTCGCGGCAGCAGGAATCCGACAGCGGCAACACCTACAACCAGCGCTACGACACCAACACCATTGGCGTGGAGATCAGCATGCCGCTGTATGCCGGTGGCGGGGTCTCGGCCTCCACCCGCCAGGCCAGCCGCGCCATGGAACAGGCCGAGTACGAGCTGGAAGGCAAGACCCGCGAAACCCTGATCGAACTGCGTCGCCAGTTCAGTGCGTGCCTGTCGGGCGTCAGCAAGCTGCGCGCCTACCAGAAGGCCCTGACCTCGGCCGAAGCGCTGGTGGTGTCGACCAAGCAAAGCATCCTCGGCGGCGAGCGGGTCAACCTCGATGCGCTGAACGCCGAACAGCAGCTGTACAGCACCCGTCGCGACCTGGCCCAGGCGCGCTACGACTACCTGATGGCCTGGACCAAATTGCATTACTACGCAGGCAACTTGCGCGACACCGACCTGGCCAAGGTGGATGAGGCGTTTGGCCCTATGAGCCGCTGATGCCTGGATGAGTATTGCTGGGTGCAGGGAGCTTGTTGTGGTGGAGGGAGCTTGCTGTGGCGAGGGAGCTTGCTCCCGCTGGAGTGCGCAGCGCTCCCGCTTTTTTTGGGGCCGCTACGCAGCCCAGCGGGAGCAAGCTCCCTCGCCACCGAAGCTCCCTCGCCACAGGAGGCAGCCTCGCTACAGGTATTTCAACAATAAGAAAAAGGACTCTTCATGATCACCGATTCACCTCGCTTCAAACCCTTCACCGCAGGCTCCTTGCTGCTGCTGTCCGTGGCGGCCCACGGGCAGTACCTCGAAGCCGGCAAACCGGGCGATCCCGCCAGTTGGCGTTCGGCCGAGTTCCAGAGCGACTGGGGCCTGGACCGGATGAAAGCCAACGAGGCCTACGCGGCCGGCATCACCGGCAGTGGCGTCAAGATCGGCGCGCTGGACTCGGGTTTTGACCCCAACCATCCCGAAGCCTCAAAAGACCGTTATCACGCGGTCACCGCCAGCGGAACCTACGTCGATGGCCGCCCGTTCAACACCACCGGCGCCCTCAACCCCAACAACGACTCCCACGGCACCCATGTGACCGGCACCATGGGCGCGGCCCGTGATGGCGTGGGCATGCACGGCGTGGCGTACAACGCGCAGATCTACGTCGGCAACACCAACGCCAACGACAGTTTCCTGTTTGGCCCCACACCGGACCCCCAGTACTTCAAGGCGGTGTACAGCGCCCTGGTGGATTCCGGCGTGCGTGCGATCAACAACAGCTGGGGCAGCCAACCCAAGGATGTCAGCTACCAGACCCTGGGCGACCTGCACGCGGCCTATGCCCAGCACTACAACCAGAACACCTGGCTCGACGCCGCCGCCGATGTGGCCAAGGCCGGGGTGATCAACGTGTTCAGCGCCGGCAACAGCGGCTATGCCAATGCCAGCGTGCGTTCGGCCTTGCCGTATTTCCAGCCTGGGCTGGAAGGCCACTGGCTGGCGGTGTCGGGCCTGGACAAGGCGAATAACCAGAAATACAACCAGTGTGGCATCGCCAAGTACTGGTGCATTTCCACGCCGGGAGCGTTGATCAACAGCACCATTCCCGAGGGCGGCTACGGGGTGAAATCCGGCACCTCGATGTCGGCACCCCACGCCACCGGCGCACTGGCACTGGTGATGGAACGCTACCCATACCTGAACAACGAGCAGGCCTTGCAGGTGTTGTTGACCACGGCCACCCAGCTTAATGGCGCGGTCACTGACGCACCCACCACACAGGTCGGCTGGGGCGTGCCGGACCTGGGCCGGGCGATGCACGGGCCTGGGCAGTTGCTGGGCCCCATGACGGTCACGCTGGCGGCCGGGCAGGGCGATGTGTGGAGTAACGCGATCTCCGACAAGGCGTTGATCCAGCGTCAGGCCGAAGACAGCGCCGAAACCCTGGCCTGGCAGCAAACCCTGCGCGACAAGGGCTGGGAAAACGGCGTGGGAGCCGGTGCCAGTCAGCAGGACCAGACCGACTACGCCGTTGGCACCGCCCGGGCGGCGGCAGCGGCCCAGCGTATCTACGAAGGCAGCCTGACCAAATCCGGCGTGGGCAGCCTGATCCTGACGGGTGACAATACCTACCGTGGCCCCACCACCGTGAATGGCGGCCGGTTGGCGGTGAACGGCTCACTGACCTCTGCGGTGACGGTCAATGAGAGCGGCACCTTGGGCGGCTCCGGTCGCATCGCCGCGTTGCAGGTGAATAACGGCGGCACCGTGGCGCCGGGCAATTCCGTGGGCACCTTGCAGGTGGCCGGGGATGTGAACCTCGCCGCCGGCTCCACCTACGCAGTCGAACTCACACCCACCCGCAGCGACCAGATCGTCGCCACCGGCAAGGCTACCCTCGGCGGCGGCACCGTGACCCTGGCCCTGGAAAACAGCCCGACCCTGCTCAGCCAGCAGGAGGCCGAGCGCCTGGTGGGGCGTCAGTACACCATCCTGCAGGCGGCGGGCGGAATCCAGGGCCAGTTCGGTGCCGTGTTGCCCAACTACCTGTTCCTGGGCGGCACGCTGGACTATGCCGCCAACGGCGTGCAACTGGCCATTGCCCGCAGTGACGCGAGTTTTGCCAGTGTCGGCGCCAGCCGTAACCAGCGCTCGGTGGCGGCCGCCGCCGAGCAATTGGGCGCCGGCAACCCGGTGTATGAAAGCATCCTGCGCTCGGACTCACTGGCCACAGCACAACAGGGCTTCCAGCAACTCTCCGGGGAAATCTACCCGGCCATCGGCACGATGTTGATCAATGACAGCCGCCAGGTACGTGACGCCGTGGGCGAGCGCCTGCGCCATACGCCGCTGGCCGGTGAAAGCAACGTGTGGGTCAAGGCGCTCGGCAGTTGGGGCAAGACCGACAGCCGCAGCGAAACCGCGGGCTACACCAGCTCCCTGGGCGGCATGCTGGCCGGTGTCGACGGCGCCCTGGACGAGCAGACCCGCGTTGGCCTGGTGGCCGGTTACAGCGACAGCTCCCTGAACATGGGCAGCGGCACCCATTCCTCGGCGTCCATCGACAGCTACCACCTCGGCGCTTATGCCGGGCATGAGCTGGGCAACTGGCGCCTGAGCGTCGGTGGCGCCTACAGCTGGCATCGCGGGGATGTGAAACGCGACTTGCAGTACGGCGAGGTCAGCGGCAAGCAGAAGGCCAAGCTGGATGCACGCAGCGCCCAGGTATTTACCGAGGCAGCCTACCGCTTGAACGTGCCAGCGGTAGCGCTGGAGCCGTTCGCCAACCTGGCTTACGTGCACCTGGACAACGAACGCTTTCACGAGAAAGGCGACGCCGCCGCACTGGCGCGTGGCAGTGACAGCCGCGACGCGGTGCTGAGCACCCTGGGCCTGCGGGCGTCGAAAACCCTGGCCCTCAATGACCGGCAGCAACTGGACGTTTCGGGTTCGTTGGGCTGGCAGCACAGCCTGAGCGCCGTCGAATCCGAGGAGCACCTGGCGTTTGTCGCCGGTGGGCCGTCGTTCGCGGTGCAAAGCTCGCCGCTGATGCGCGATGCGGCGCTGGTAGGGGTGCAGGCCAGCCTGGCGTTGAGCAAAAGCACGCGGGTCAACCTCGACTACACGGGCCAGTTGGCTGGTCGGGAGAAAATCCAGGGCGTGGGGTTGAGCCTGAACTGGCAGTTCTGAACCCGACGCAAGTCAACTGTGGGAGCGGGCTTGCTCGCGAATGCGGTGTGTCAGTCGACTCACCTTTAACTGAGCCACCGCATTCGCGAGCAAGCCCGCTCCCACATTGGGTCGGCGACGCCTGGAAGACATGTGATTTACACAAGTGCAATAAAAACTAAGGAAGGTCACCGTGAAAACAACAAAACGAGGGTTTCAATCCGCCATCCCGACAGGCCCGGGCTACCCGCTCAAGGCCCTGAGTGGCGTGCCATACGGCGCGTTGCTGTGTTGCCTGGCCAGCCTGGGTACCGCCCAGGCCGCACCCTACGTCGAAACCGGGAAACTGGGGGACGCTGCCAGTTGGCGCAGCAATGAGTTCAAGGCCGATTGGGGCCTGGGCGCCGTGCATGCAGACGCTGCCTACGCCGCCGGCTACACCGGCAAGGGCGTGAAGCTGGGGATCTTCGACCAGCCCGTGTACGCCCAGCACCCGGAATTCGCCAGCCCCGGCAAAGTGGTCACGATCGTGACCGAGGGCATCCGCCAATACACCGACCCGTACATCCCGGTGAAGGCCGGGGATGCCTTTCGCTACGACGGCACGCCGTCCCTGGGCTCCAACGGCAAGCTCGGCAACCACGGCACCCACGTCGGCGGCATTGCGGCGGGTAATCGCGATGGCGGGCCGATGCATGGCGTGGCGTTCGATGCGCAAATCATCAGTGCCGAAAACGGTGACCCGGGCCCCGAAGACGGGATCATCCTGGGCAACGACGGCGCGGTCTACAAAGCCGGTTGGGACGCGTTGGTGGCCAGCGGTGCGCGCATTATCAACAACAGCTGGGGCATTGGGATTGGTGACCAGTACGCCAAGGGCGGGCGTGATCCGGCGTTCCCCAACTTCACGGTCAATGAGGCCCAGGCCCAGTTCAATAACATCCGGCCGATCCTCGGGACGATCGCCGGCGGTGCCTATCAGGGAGCGATCGATGCGGCCCGCAGCGGTGTGCTGACGATCTTCGCCGCCGGTAACGACTACAACCGCAATAACCCGGACGCGATTTCGGGCCTGGCCTACTTCGTGCCGGAGATCGCACCCAACTGGTTGTCGGTGGCGGCCTTGCAGCAGAACCCCGACACCGCCAGTGCCGACCCGTACGTGATCAGCACCTTCTCCTCTCGCTGCGGTTATGCCGCGAGCTTTTGCGTCGCGGCGCCCGGCACCAAGATCTACAGCTCGGTGATCAACGGCACCACCCTGGAAAACCTGACCACCGACTACGCCAACTTCAACGGCACCTCCATGGCGGCGCCCCATGTGGCCGGCAGTGCGGCGGTGTTGATGGAGCGCTTCCCGTACATGAGCGGCGACCAGATTTCCACGCTGCTCAAGACCACCGCGACCGACCTCGGCGCACCGGGCATCGACTCGCTGTACGGCTGGGGCATGATCAACCTGGGCAAGGCCATCAACGGCCCGGGGATGTTTGTGACGGCTGAGGATATTCCGGCCGAGTTTCGAATCGACGGCGCCTACGGCTCCGGCCAATTCGTCGCGGAGCTGCCAGGGATGGGCGCCGTGGTGGATGCCGGTAAACCGACCCAGCGCCTTTGCACCGATGTGCATTGCGGGCTGGACGTGTGGAGCAACGACATCGCCGGGCATGGCGGCCTGACCAAGCAGGGCATTGGCGCGCTGGTGCTGACCGGCACCAGCACCTACAGCGGCCCGACCCTGGTCAACCAGGGGTTGCTGGCAATCAATGGTTCGATCACCTCGAACGTCACCGTGGGCAGCAGCGGGGTAGTGGGTGGTTCCGGGCACATCGGTTCACTCATCGCCAACAGCGGCGGTACCGTGGCGCCGGGCAATTCCATTGGCACGCTGAACGTGGCGGGGGATGTGAGCTTCGCAGCCGGCTCCACCTATGCGGTGGAGCTGTCGGCCACCAACAGTGATCGCATTGTCGCCGGTGGCAAGGCCACCCTCAGCGGCGGCACGGTGACCCTGGCCCTGGAAAACAGCCCGACATTGCTGACCCAGACCCAGGCCGAAAGCCTGATCGGGCGCCAGTACAACATCCTTCAGGCCGCCGGCGGCATTACTGGCAGCTTCGGTTCGGTGCTGCCCAACTACCTGTTTCTCGGCGGCACCCTGAACTATGCCGCCAACGGTGTGCAACTGGATGTGGCGCGCAACGCCAACACCTTCGCCAGCGTGGCGGCCACCCCGAATCAACGCTCGGTGGCAGCTGCTGCCGAACAGTTGGGCGCCGGTAACGCTGTGTATGAAAGCCTGTTGTCGGCGCCGAATGCGGCGTCGGCCCAGGGTGCATTCCAGCAGCTGTCCGGGGAAATCTACCCGGCGCTGGAGACCGCGCTGGTCAATGACAACCGCTACCTGCGCGAAGCCGTGGGCGAGCGTTTGCAGCAAGGCGAAATGGGCGCATTGACCGAGACTATCGACAGTCGCGGCAACGTTTGGGTCAAGGCCCTCGGCGCCTGGGGCAAGACCGACAGCCGCAGCGACACGGCAGGCTACACCACCTCCATCGGCGGCATGCTGGCGGGTGTGGACGGCGCGCTGGACGAAGACACCCGTTTGGGCCTGGTGGCGGGCTACAGCGACACGTCGCTGAACATGGGCAGTGACACCCACTCCCGCGCATCGGTCGACAGCTATCACCTGGGTGCCTATGCCGGGCACGAGATCGGCGCCTTGCGTTTGAGCGGGGGCGCAACCTACAGCTGGCACCGCGCCGATGTGAAGCGCGAGCTGCAATACGGTGAAGTCGCCGGCAAGCAAAAAGCCAAGGTCGATGCCCGCAGTACCCAGGTGTTTACCGAAGCGGCGTATCGCCTGAACTTGCAACCCCTTGCCCTGGAACCGTTCGCCAGCCTGGCGTATGTGCACCTGGATGCCGACGGGTTTACCGAGAAGGGTGATGCGGCGGCGTTGAAGGGCGGGGATGACAGCCGCGACCTGGTGTTGAGCACCCTGGGCGTAAGGGCGCTGAAAACCTTGAACGTGAGCGATCACCAGCAACTGGAGCTTTCCGGCACGCTGGGCTGGCAGCACAACCTGAGCAGCGTCGACTCCGAACGCCACCTGGCGTTTGCGTCGGGCAGCCCGTCGTTCTCCGTGGAAAGTTCGCCGATGGTGCGTGATGCGGCGCTGGTGGGCGCACGGGTCAGCCTGGCGCTGAGCAAGGACGCGAAGGTGAATCTTGATTACAACGGCCTGCTGGCCAGCAAGGAGAAAGTCCATGGCGTCGGCTTGAGCCTCGACTGGGCGTTCTGAAATACCGTTGTTTGGCTTTCTCGACAATTCCAACAAAAGAGAGGCAATACCATGGGTGTCTTTGACTATAAAAACCTCGGGACCGAGGGCTCCAAAGCGTTGTTCGCCGATGCCATGGCGATCACGTTGTACTCCTACCACAACCTGGATAACGGCTTCGCCGTGGGCTACCAGCACAACGGTTTTGGCCTGGGGCTGCCGGCGACCCTGGTGGGCGCGTTGCTGGGCAGTACCGATTCCCAAGGGGTGATTCCGGGGATTCCCTGGAACCCCGACTCGGAAAAGGCCGCCCTTGATGCGGTGCACAAGGCCGGCTGGACGCCCATCAGCGCCAGCACCCTGGGCTACGGCGGCAAGGTGGATGCCCGGGGCACGTTCTTCGGTGAAAAAGCCGGCTATACCACCGCTCAGGTGGAAGTGCTGGGCAAGTACGATGGTGACGGCAAGTTGCTGGAAATCGGCATCGGTTTTCGCGGCACTTCCGGCCCCCGGGAAACCCTGATCAGTGATTCCATCGGCGATTTGGTCAGTGACCTGCTGGCGGCGCTGGGGCCGAAGGATTACGCGAAAAACTACGCGGGCGAAGCCTTTGGCACCTTGCTCAAGGATGTCGCGGCGTATGCCGGCAGCCATGGGTTGACGGGCAAGGACGTGGTGGTCAGCGGCCATAGCCTGGGTGGCCTGGCGGTCAACAGCATGGCCGACTTGAGCGGCAATAAATGGTCGGGGTTCTACAAGGATTCCAACTACGTGGCCTACGCCTCGCCGACCCAGAGTGCCGGCGACAAGGTGCTGAACATCGGGTATGAAAATGACCCGGTATTTCGTGCCCTGGACGGTTCGTCGTTCAATTTCTCGTCCCTGGGCGTGCACGACAAGCCCCATGAGTCGACCACCGACAATATCGTCAGCTTCAACGATCACTATGCGTCGACGCTGTGGAATGTCCTGCCGTTTTCCATCGTCAATGTGCCGACCTGGATCTCCCATTTGCCCACGGCGTATGGGGATGGCTTGACGCGGGTGCTGGACTCGCAGTTCTACGACCTGACCAGCCGGGACTCGACGATTATCGTGGCCAACCTGTCGGACCCGGCCCGCGCCAATACCTGGGTGCAGGACCTTAACCGCAACGCCGAGCCCCACAAGGGCAACACGTTCATCATCGGCAGTGACGGTGATGACCTGATTCAGGGCGGCAAGGGCGTGGACTTCATCGAGGGCGGCAAGGGCAATGACACGATCCGCGACAACAGTGGGCATAACACCTTTCTGTTCGGAGGGCAGTTTGGGCAGGACCGGGTGATCGGCTATCAGCCCACCGACAAGCTGGTGTTCCGGGATGTGGAGGGCAGTGCTGACTGGCGTGATCACGCCAAGGTGGTGGGGGCGATACGGTGCTGAGTTTTGGCGCGGACTCGGTAACGCTGGTGGGGGTTGGACTGGCCGGGTTGTGGGGCGATGGAATTTCCATCAGCTAAATAGCGCTGCTGTTGTGGCGAGGGAGCTTGCTCCCGCTGGACTGCGCAGCAGGCCGATTTTGGGTCCGCTTCGCGGCCCAGCGGGAGCAAGCTCCCTCGCCACGGGGTTAATCAGCGTCTGGGGAGGGGTTATCTCCAGTAGTGGCCGTGGTTCCAGTACGGGCGATGGGGTTGGCCATAGCCGTAGCCGTAGTAATGACCGCGTGGCCAGTAGCCTCGCGGGCCGTAGCCATAACCCCAGTGGCCGTAGTAGCCGGGAGGAGGCGGTTGCACGATCACCACGCGCGCTGGCGCCTGGCGGATGATGAGGGTGTCGGCAAACACCGGCGTACTCGCCAGCGCAGCCCACATCACGGGAATGAGTAGCAGAGCGCGCACCGCTCGGGACATGAATGCCATGGCCATGGTTCTCCGTCGTACCGCTTTCGAAGATGAAGGCGGTTGATCGGTTAAACGCGGGAGCGGGGGAAATCCTTCGGTAAAATTTTGTTTATTTTGCCCAAGCCAAAAAAAACCGCGCATTTGCGCGGTTTTCTTTACTTCTCCTTGATCACGGTCGCGACGTCGGCGGCCTTGACCCGCACGTGCTTGCCGGCGATGTCGGTGAATTCGTAGAAACCATCCGCAGTCTTCGCGTTCGGCACATCCCTGGTCAAATATTGGGTGCCGTTCTGCAACGTCACTACGGTTTGCGTGGAGCAACCGGCCAATACCAGCATCGTCAACATACCCAGTGCCAGACCCAAATTCTTCATGCTCATAACCCTTACCCTGACCCTTCGAAAACCCCGCGCCTGAGCGGTCGGGGGAGACACATTTAATGTGGCTGACAGCCATCTGATCATTATTACGCAAAAAGTTGCGTGTGCCTTTGATCTATTACCGATTGCAACAGCCGGCCGGGGACGGCACTCTGTATGCATAACCAGTGTTTGATCCAGCGCCTGAAGTGCCTGAAATGTCCAATCCCCTAGAAGATCCGCTCTATTACCTGCATAACTTCCGCCAAGTGCTCGACTGGCTGGGGCAGCGTTATGCCGATTTGCTGGCCCCTGACGAAGAGCATTTCATTCAGCAATTTGACAGCTTGCCGCAAGCGTCCCAGGCCTTGCTGGTGCGTATGGTGATGCGCAAGGGCGTGCATTTTCGCGCTGGCAAGCTCAACTATGTCGAGATCGGCGCAGTGCAGGAGGCGGTGGTGCCGTTGCTCGAGCAGGGCTGGGTGAGCGATCAGTGCCTGGTGTCGTTTGAAGAGCTGTTCGGCCTGTTGCAGAAAGCCGAAATCCTCGTGGCGTTCAAACCCTGGATCGAGCAACCCAAGGCCAGGAAGTCTGACTGGCTGGCGGTGCTGTCAGCGCAGTTCTGCGAAGCGCGCTGCTTCCAGGATTGGTGCCCGGACGTAGCCGATCAACTCTACAGCCTGACGGTGATGGACCTGTGCGACCGCCTGCGCCTGATGTTCTTTGGCAATCTGTACCAGGACTGGTCGGAGTTTGTGCTGGCAGACCTGGGGATTTTCACTTACGAGAAAGTCGAGTTCTGCGACGAGTCCCGCGGCTTGCGCAGCCGTGACGATGTGCAAGGTTTCCTGTTCCTGCACCAATGCCAGCAGGCTTTTGAAGCGGGTGAGGCGTTGGACGTGGTACTGGAAAACATCACCACCCTGCACACTGACAACCCCTGGCTGGAAAAGCGCCGGGCCAAGCTGTTGTTTCAGGTGGGCCAGTACTGCGAGCGCAGTGCCGAGCTGGCCGTGGCCGAGGCGATCTACCGGGGCTGCGCTTATCCTGGCGCCCGAGCCCGATTGATTCGGGTGCTGGAACGCCAGGAAGACTACGCCCAGGCGATGCTGCTGGCCCGTGAGGCGCAGGTGGCACCCGAGAGCGCCGCCGAGCAGCAGCATCTGTTGCGAGTGATCCCCAGGCTGCGGCGCAAACTCGGCGAACCGGCGATACCCAAGGCAAAGCCCCGCGAGATCGTGCGCCTGGACCTTGAGCTGCCGGCCCCGGAGCCGCTGATGTCGGTGGAGTATTGCGTGCAGGCGCACCTGAGCGACCACGGCGCGCCGGTGCATTACGTCGAGAACAGCCTGATCAATTCGTTGTTCGGCCTGCTGTGCTGGCCGGCGATTTTTGCGCCGTTGCCGGGCTCTTTTTCCACCCGTTCCAGCGCGGCCCGGTGGACCTGCACAGCGAGGATTTTCATCAGCGGCGTGCCGAGCTGTTTGCCGCATGCCTGGATCAACTGGGCGATGAGCGCTACAAGACCACCATCCGCCAGCGGTACATCGACAAATGGGGCATCCAGTCACCCTTCGTGTTCTGGAACGTTCTCAGCGAAGAGCTGCTGGACCAGGCACTCGACTGCCTGCCCGCCGCGCACCTGCGTCACTGGTTCGAGCGCCTGCTGCTGGATATCCGCGCCAATCGTGCCGGCATGCCCGACCTGATCCAGTTCTGGCCCGAGGAAAAAACCTACCGCATGATCGAAGTCAAAGGCCCCGGTGATCGCCTGCAGGACAACCAATTGCGCTGGCTGGAGTTCTGCGGCGAGCACCAGATGCCCGTGACGGTGTGTTATGTGCGCTGGGCGGAGCAGCAAGCTTGAGCTACAGCGTCGCAGTGCGTGCGCTATGTGAGTTCACCGCCAAGGTCGGCGACCTCGACTTGCGGTTTACCCCGTCCCCCAGCGCCCAGGAGGGCATTGTCGGCCACCGCACCGTGGCGTCGCGGCGCAGCGCCCACTACCAGAACGAAGTTGCGCTGGAGGGCGAATACCGGCAGTTGAAAGTCCGGGGCAGGGCAGATGGCTACGACCCGGACCGCAACCAGCTGGAAGAAGTGAAAACCTATCGCGGCGACCTGGACAAGCAGCCGGCCAACCACCGCCAACTGCACTGGGCCCAGGTCAAGGTGTACGGCTGGCTGATGTGCCAGAAGCTCGGGTTATCGGAGATTGTGCTGGCGCTGGTGTACTTCGACATCGTTGGCGAGCACGAAACCCTCTTGAGCCAACCCTTCCAGGCCGCCGACCTGGAACACTTCTTCAACCAGCAATGCGCGTTGTTCCTCGGGTGGGCCGAACAGGAAATGCGTCAGCGCGAAGCCCGCAACGCCGCAGCGGCGGCCCTGGGCTTTCCCCATGCGGCGTTTCGCCCGGGCCAGCGCTCCCTGGCAGAAACGGTCTACAAGGCCGTCAGCACCGGCCGTTGCCTGATGGCCCAGGCGCCTACCGGGATTGGCAAGACCGTCGGCACGATTTTTCCGATGCTCAAGGCCCTGGCGCCGCAGCAACTGGACAAGGTGTTCTTTCTCACGGCCAAGACCCCCGGCCGCAAATTGGCGCTGGACGCCGCGCAAGTGCTCTATGACAGCAGCCCGGAGCTGCCGCTGCGGGTGCTGGAACTGGTCGCGCGGGACAAGGCCTGCGAACACCTCGACAAAGCCTGTCACGGTGACTCATGCCCTTTGGCCAAGGGCTTTTACGACCGCCTGCCCGCCGCCCGCCAGGCCGCTTCGCAGGTGCGCCTGCTGGACCAGCGCAACCTGCGGGACGTCGCCCTGGCCCATGACGTGTGCCCCTATTACCTGAGCCAGGAAATGGCGCGCTGGACCGACGTGGTGGTTGCCGACTACAACTACTACTTCGATTTCGGCGCCATGCTGTTCGGCCTGGCCCAGCTCAACCAGTGGCGGGTGACGGTGCTGGTGGATGAAGCCCATAACCTGGTGGAACGCGGCCGTTCGATGTACAGCGCCGCCCTCGATCAGTACAGCCTCAAGACGTTGCGTGACACCGCCCCGGAACCGCTCAAGAAGTCCTTGCAGCGCCTGAACCGAGAGTGGAACGCCTTGCACAAAGAACAAGTCGCGCCGTATCAGGCCTATGCCCGCAAACCCGAGAAACTGCTGCAAGCGTTGAGCCTGTGCACCAGCGCCATGGGCGAGTATTTCAACGATCACCCCGAAGCGCTTAATGGCGACCTGCAGGCCTTTTACTTCGAGGCGTTGCAGTTCGCCAAGGTCGCCGAACTGTTCAACGAACACTTCATTTTCGACATCAGCAAGCGCGAACTCAGCGGCAAACGCAGCTCATCCAATCTGTGCCTGCGCAACGTAGTGCCCGCCGAGTTCATTCGCCCGCGATTGACGGCGGCCCGCAGCAGCGTGCTGTTTTCCGCCACCCTGAGCCCGCGGCATTACTACGCGGACTTGCTCGGAATGCCGCCCGACACGGCCTGGGTCGATGTGGAGTCGCCGTTCAAGGCCGAGCAATTGCAGGTGCATATCGTCGACCGGATCTCCACCCGGTTCGTGCATCGCCAGGCGTCCCTGGAACCCATCGTCGAGCTGATCGCCACACAGTTTGCGCAGGCGCCGGGCAACTACCTGGCGTTTTTCAGCAGCTTCGATTATTTGCAGCAAGTGGCGCAATTGTTGGCCGAACGGCACCCGCACATCCCGCTGTGGCAGCAATCACGGGGCATGGCCGAGGCCGAGCGCCAGGCGTTTCTCGACCAGTTCACCCAGCACAGCCAGGGCATCGGTTTTGCCGTACTGGGCGGTGCATTCGGCGAAGGCATTGACCTGCCGGGAACGCGACTGATCGGTGCGTTTATCGCCACCCTGGGCCTGGCACAACTGAACCCGGTGAATGAGCAGCTCAAAGTGCGGATGGGCGCGATTTTCGGCGCCGGTTACGACTACACCTACCTGTACCCGGGCATTCAGAAGGTGGTGCAGGCCGCGGGCCGGGTGATTCGCAGCCAGCAGGACCGCGGCGTGGTGATGCTGATCGATGACCGTTTTGGCGAAGCCCGAGTGCGGCAGTTGTTGCCACGCTGGTGGTCGATCACTGCGGCGGATACACCGCGTCCCGCAACTGGTGGGTGAACAGCCCGGACATGCCTTCGTACGCGGTATTGGTCAATGCGACCACTGTGAGCTTTTGCTGCGGGTCGACAAACCAGCTGTGACCGTAGGCACCGCCCCATTCAAAGGTGCCACGGGATTGCGGCGTGCCCGTCAGCGCCGGGTCATTCAGCACCGCCCAACCGTAACCGAACCCCCAACCCGGGCCCTGGGTTTGCGCCATGGCGCCGACCTGATCGGTGACCATCAACTGCACGCTGTGCGCGGACAGGATCGGTGCGCCGCCCTGGCGAATGGTTTCCAGGAACCGCGCAATATCACTTGCCGTCCCGGCCATGCCGGCGCCGCCGGAAGGGTAGGCACGGGGATCAAGAATCCGCCGCACATCAAACAGCGCGGTGCTGTTGCCCGAGGTGATGGTGGCCTTGTCGACCATACGCAACGGCTGCGGTGATCCATCCTGATACGCGGCGGCCAGCCGCGTGAGGTCGGTCACGGCAAACCCGGTATCGCGCAGGCCCAGAGGCCCGGTCACCGACTCATGGAGCAATTCCGGCAAGCGCTGGCCCGACGCTTTTTCCAGCACCGCACCCAGCACATCGGTGGCCATCGAATACTGCCAGCCGGTACCCGGCGGGTAACTCAAGGGCACGCTGGCGATGCGCTTCAGGTTCTCGGCAAAGCTGATTTCCGGCTCGCCCAAACCATCGGAAACCCCGGCGGTGCGGTAGGGTCCGTGCGGGCTTTCCAGAAAACCGTAGCTGAGGCCGGCGGTGTGGTTGAGCAATTGGCTGACGGTGATCACCGGGGTGGTGCCATCCGCCAGCTTGGGATTGAAGTCGGGCAGCCAGCGGCTGACCGGATCGTCCAGGCCCAGGCGGCCTTGTTCCACCAGGTGCATCGCGGCGGCGGAGACCAGCGGCTTGGTGACCGATGCCAGGCGAAAGATCGTGTCCTCCGTCATCGGCCGCCCGGCTTCCCGGTCCGCCAACCCGGCAGCACGGTGGTAAACCAACTGCCCATCCCGCAGCACCAGCACCACTGTGCCCACCAGGCGCTTGTCGGCAATGGCGCTGTCGACTACCGCATCCACCCGTTGCGCGAGCAGCGGGTCCTGGCTGTCGGCGCAGGCGAGGGTAGTGCAAAGCGAGGCGGCGAAGGCCACAAGGTGTCTGGTAGACGGCTGCATGGGTCAGGCTCTCTCATCGGTAGTGCATGACCAACAAATATGAACACAAGGGCCCCAAACTACAACGAGACACTGCACAGTTGCTGACTCAGTCCCCACAAACGTTCGGCTTGCTCCGGGTCGACGGCCCAAGCCCGTACTCCGTTACGCCGGGAGTCATCCTGCGACGGCGCAGCCACATCGCAATCTTCGCAGTAGACTCCGCCCAGACCCTCTAGTTGCGGGCTGACGGCGCACCATACCGACGTTGCGGCGCCTTGCTCGGGGCTCTTGTAGTGACTGGCGCGACGGATATTGCCTTGGTCATCCAGGGCACCGACGAACGCCAGGTCGTCCTTGTTCAAATAGCGGATCAAGTCAGTGAGAATTTCCCCAGGATGCACGGAGAATGCGCGCACACCATCAGCTATACCGCGTCGGTCGAGCGCTACCGCGAACAGCGCGTTGGCGGTTTTTGATTGGCCATAGGCGAGCCACTTGTCATAGGGGCGGCGCTCGAATTGCGGGTCCTCGAAGTGCACAGGGCTGAGCCGATGGCCGAGGGACGACACCGAAACCACCCGTGCCCCGCGGGCCTGGCACAGCGCCGGCCACAGCCTTGCGGTGAGCTGGAAGTGGCCCAGGTGGTTGGTAGCGAACTGAGCTTCGAGGCCTCGTGCATCCCGTTGCAGTGGCGTGGCCATGATTCCGGCGCTATTGATCAGCAGGTCCAATGCCCGCCCGCTGGATAGAAAGTTTTCGGCAAAGCGATCAATTGAGGTCGGGTCGAGTAAATCGAGGCTGGTATGTTCAACGCCGATAATGCCCGCAAGATTGCGTTCGGCCTTTTGAGGATCCCGTGCGGGAACGATCACCTGTGCACCGGCGTTGGACAGCACGCGAACAGTTTCCAGGCCAATGCCGGAATAGCCGCCAGTGACGATCACAGTCTTGCCAAGCAAGTCGCAGGCCGCCAAGGCTTGCAGGGCGGTAGTGCAGGCGTTGAAGCCGCTGCCAACCGGGATTTGTTTTTCAGTCATGAAAGATCTCCTTAAGGGAGGCCTAGGTTCCCCGCTGGAACCCGGACGCGGAATGCCCTAGAGTCCGTTTTTCTGTCGCGATCGTCCGGAGCTTTTATGGATACCCTTTCCGATGTGCTGGCACTGTTAAAAAGCCATCGCTCGACCTTCGCCGGCCTGAAGGCCGGAGGCACATGGGCCATTAACTTTGCGGCGCCGGACGGCATCAAGTTCAACGCGGTGGTGGAGGGCAGTTGCTGGCTGGAGGTGGAAGGGCTGGTGGTGCCGATGCGCTTGTATGAGGGTGATTGTTTCCTGTTGACCCAGGCACGCCCGTGGAGGCTGTCCAGTCATCTGTCGGGTGAAGGCGTTGATGCACGGGAGGTGTATGCCGATGCGGTGGGCGGTATCGCCACACTGGGGGACACGGTGGATCTGTTTTTGATTGCCGGGCGCTTTATCTACGGGGATGACGCTCGGCTGTTGCTGGACAGCCTGCCGCCGGTGCTGCGGGTGAGCGCCCACTCCGAACAGGCCGCCGTATTGCGCTGGTGCCTGGACCGCCTGGCCCGGGAATATGCCAGCCCGCTACAAGGTGCGGCGCTGATGACCGAGCATTTGGCGCAAATGATGCTGGTGCAAATCCTGCGGCTCTATCAATCTTCCATGGGCGCGAACGCCACTGGCTGGTTGGGGGCATTGACCGATCCAAGGCTGGCTCCGGTGCTGCGGGAAATTCACGCGGCACCTGCCCGGCGCTGGACATTGAATGAAATGGCCGCCGTGGCGAGTCAATCCCGCTCTACCTTTGCCTTGCACTTCAAGCAACGGGTAGGACTGGCACCGCAGGAATACCTGACCCGCTGGCGCATGCACCTGGCGGTGCAGGCCTTGAAAGCCAGCGATAACAGCGTGTCCACGATCGGCCAGTCCCTGGGTTATCAGTCAGACAGCGCGTTCAGCAATGCTTTCAAGCGGGTGATGGCCTGCTCTCCCCGGGAATACCGCGAGCGAACCCCACACAAGGAACCCAGTGATGAGCGAGATCCAGCAGCAGAAGGTCAAGGTCAACGGCATTGAATTGAACGTGCACATCGCCGGGCCCGAGAACGGTCCGCCGGTGTGGCTGCTGCATGGGTTTCCCGAGTGCTGGTACTCCTGGCGCGAGCAGATTCCGGCGCTTGTCGCGCTGGGTTATCGGGTGTTTGTGCCGCAAATGCGCGGTTATGGACAGTCCAGCGCGCCGCCGGAGGTGGCCGACTATGAGCTGCTGACCCTGTGCGCCGATATCCAGGGCGCCATGGACCTGTTCGGGCATCGCCAGGTCGTCATGGTCGGCCACGACTGGGGCGCAGTGGTGGCCTGGCACCTGGCGTTGCTGGAGCCTGAGCGGGTCACCCGGCTGGTAACGATGTCGGTGCCGTTCGCCGGGCGCTCGCGCAGGCCGGTGATCGAGATCATGCGCGAGCTGTACGCCGATCGCTTCAATTACATCCTGTACTTCCAGGCCCCGGGCGTGGCCGAAAAGGAGCTGGATGCCGACATTGAGCGAACCCTGCGCCTGTTCATGCAGGACCAGGACGTGTTCCTGCAGCAGAAACCCGCCAGCGCGAAACTGCTGGAAGGTGTCCCGCTGCCGGGCAAGCTTCCGGCCTGGTGCAGCCAGCAGGATCTCGATGTGTATGTGCAGACCTTCGCCAATGACGGCTTTCGCGGCCCGTTGAACTGGTACCGCAACTTCGAGCGTAACTGGCAGCGCACCGAGTTCCTGGCCGGCAAACAGGTGCTGCAACCGACGCTGTTCCTGATCGGCGACCGCGACCCGGTGGGCGTGTTCGAAGCTCACACCCTCAAGCGCATGCCTGAGGTGGTGCCCAACCTGCAGCAAGCGGTCCTGGCCAACTGCGGCCACTGGATTCAGAACGAGCAGGGGGCCAGGGTCAACGAGTTGCTGGTCGGGTTTCTAGGGCGAACGTGAACGTCGCGCCGCGTCCTGGCACGTCGATCAGGCGGATTTCCTGACCGTGCAACTGCAGGATCCGGTGCACGATGCGCAAGCCCAGGCCGCCATCGCGTCGGGCACCGCCAATGGTGAACGCACGCAGGAACAGACCTTCGCGCAAATCCGCCGCAATCCCCGGGCCGCTGTCGCTCACCGTCACTTCAACAACGCCGGCCCTGGGCGCCAGGGTCACTTCAATTTCGCCATTGAGCGGCGTATGGCGCAAGGCATTGTCCAGCAGGTTGGTGAGCACCCGTTCGATCAGGCCCAAATCCGCCAATACGGTCGGCACTACCGGCGGCAGGCTGGCGGTGAGGGTGATGCTGCGGGCTTCGGCCGTGAGTTCGAACTTCTGGAAGATGTCCTGCACCAGGTCGGGCAACGAAAAACCTTCGATGACCGGCTGCACAAACCCGTGTTCCAGGCGCACCAGCTCCAGCAGCGACTGGGCAAGCCCACCGACCTTGCGACTCTGGTCCAGGGCGATACCCAGGTAGCGCCGGCGTTCCTGCGGGGTCAGGCTGGCGTCTTTCAGGGACAGCGTTTCCAGGTAGCCATGCAAGGAGGCCAGGGGCGTGCGCAGGTCGTGGGAGATATTCGCGACCATCTCCCGGCGTTCCTGCTCTTGATGAGTGATGGCCCGCCACTGTTCACCCAGGCGGTTTTCCATCTGCACGAAGGCGTGGTCGAGCACCGCAATCTCATCCTGGCTGGCCACCTCGGGGGCCACGGCTTGCGGGACTTTCGGTGCGCCGTTGATATCGAACTGGCCAACCTTTTCGGTTAACTGCCGCAGGGGCCGGGTGATCCATGCAAACGCGGTCAAACCCGCCAACAGGCACAGCAACGCCACCAGCGCGATGGACCACAGGGCGATATTCAGGGCCATGCCGGTGGCGTCCCGGGCGTCGAATACATCATGGGCCTCGCCCAACAGCACCACATACAGGTAGCCGGCCTGCTGGCCATTGACCCGCAGCGGCGCGGCGCTGAACACCTTGAGGCCGTCGACGCTGCGCGGGTCATCGCCGAGGATCGGCAACATTGCACCGCTGAGGAACCGCCGCACCGGCTCCAGGTTGACCTGGTCGCGGCGCAGGTGGCCGCTGGGCGCCGCATTGCCGACCACGCGGCCGTTGATGTCCAGCAGGTACACCTCTACGCTCGGGTTCACCAGCATCAATTGGCTGAACAGGTTGCGCACCGCCTCCGGCTTCAGGCCGTCGGCGTCCATCAATTGGGTGTCGCGGGCGATGTGCGCGGCGAGGTCGCGGGACAGGCCTTGCACCACTTCCAGCTCATGCATGTGGTTGGAGCGCACTTGCAGCCACGCCGAGGTGCCGCTGCAAATCAACAGCAACAGGGCGAACACCAGGGAAAGGCGCTGGGTCAGGGTCAGCCTCATGCGGACTGCTCGGCAAATTTGTAGCCACGGCCCCACACCGTGAGGATGCGCGCCGGGTTGGCCGGGTCAGCCTCGACCTTGGCCCGCAGGCGGTTGATATGGGTGTTGACCGTGTGTTCATAGCCTTCGTGGCTGTAGCCCCACACGGCGTTGAGCAGGTCCATGCGCGAAAACACCTTGCCCGGCTGGCGGGCGAAAAAGTACAGCAGGTCGAATTCCCGGGGCGTGAGGTCCAGCCGCTGGCCTTGCAGGGTGGCGTCGCGGGTCAGCGGGTTGATGAACAACTGGCCGAGGTCGAGGCTGCCGGCGTCCATCTTCAGGTTGCGCGCCATGGCGTCGACCCGCCGCAGCAGTGCCTTGACCCGCGCCACCAGCTCCGGCATGGAAAACGGCTTGGCCAGGTAGTCGTCGGCCCCCAGTTCCAGGCCCAGGATGCGGTGCAGCTCACTGGAGCGGGCACTGGTGATAATGATCGGCGTGTAGCGCGTCATGGCCCGCGCCCGCCGGCAGATTTCCAGGCCGTCGACGCCGGGCAGCATCAAGTCGAGGATCAGCGCATCCCAACCGCCTTGCTCCAGCAGGCGCAGGCCTTCGTCACCGTCGGCGCTGTGGACCACCTCGAACTGCTCGTCCCGCAAGTGCAGGCAGATCAAATCGGCAATATGGGCATCGTCCTCGACCACCAGGACACGTTTGGGCTGATCCATTGATAGAAACCTGTCTTCGTAATTCGCGCATTGTGCGGCTTTTGCAACAGTGTAGTTATCACGAATTGTTTAACTCTGCGTGAGGATTCCGCGACCACCCCGGGCCTAACCTTCACTCATCGCAATGGCAAAAATTGTGGCGAGGGGGCTTGTCCCCCGTTGGGCTGCGTAGCGGCCCCAAAAAAAGCGGGAGCGCTGCGCACTCCAACGGGGGACAAGCCCCCTCGCCACAGGGTTATTTGCCGGCCGTATAGCGTTGGAACTTAGGAGAAGGTCATGTATTCACGTCGACAGATCTTGCTGGCCGGCGGCGGCCTTGGGCTCGCGGTCATCGCCGGTGGCCTGCTGCAAAAAATCAACGCCGGCCCCGGGCTGATCGCCGAAGCCGAGGCCGCCGAAGACTTCGAAGTCAGTCACACCGACGCCGAATGGCGCACCCTGCTGACCGCCGAGCAATACGCGATCCTGCGCGAGGAGGGCACCGAACGCCCCTACAGCAGCGCGCTCAACAGTGAACACCGCAATGGCACCTTCGCCTGCGCCGGTTGCGCACTGCCTCTTTATTCCTCGACCACCAAATTTGAAAGCCACACCGGCTGGCCCAGCTTCTGGCAACCCCTGGAAAACGCCGTGGCCAGCCACGTCGACACCTCCTTTGGCGTGGTGCGCAAGGAAATCCACTGCCGGCGCTGTGGTGGCCATCAGGGCCACGTATTCGACGACGGCCCCGCACCCACCGGCCTGCGCTACTGCATGAACGGCGCAGCCATGACGTTCACCGCGGCTTAATTCAATGTCTTCTTATAAGGGAATACCCCATGTGGCTTTTGGTTCTCGCGTACCTGGGCGGCGTGCTGACAATTGTCAGCCCCTGCATCCTGCCGGTTCTGCCTTTTGTCTTCGCTCGCACCGGGCAGCCGTTTTTGCGCAGTGGCTTGCCGCTGTTGCTGGGGATGGCGATGACCTTCGCCCTGGTCGCGTCGCTCGCGGCGGTGGGCGGCGGTTGGGTGGTGCAAGTCAATCAGTACGGTCGCTGGCTCGCGTTGCTGTTTGTTGCGCTATTCGGGCTGACGCTGCTGCTGCCCAGCCTGTCCGAGCGCCTGACCCGGCCACTGGTGGCCGCGGGCAGTCGCCTGTCGGAAGCCGCCGGGGCCGATTCGCGGCCGCGTCCCGGCGCATCGTTCCTGATCGGCGTGGCCACCGGGCTGCTGTGGGCACCGTGCGCCGGGCCCATCCTGGGGCTGGTGCTGACGGGCGCCGCGCTGCAGGGCGCCAGTATCGGCACTACCTTGCTCTTGCTGGCCTACGCGGCCGGGGCTGCCACCTCCCTGGCCTTGGCGCTGCTGGTCGGCGGTAAAGTCTTTGGCTTCATGAAGCGCTCGCTCGGTGCCGGTGAATGGCTGCGTCGCGGCTTGGGCGCGCTGATGCTGGCGGGTGTGGCGGCGATTGCCCTGGGCCTGGACACCGGGATCCTCGCACGCTTGTCGACGGCCTCCACCGGCGGCCTGGAACAGAGCCTGGTGGAAAAACTCAGCGCCAAGCCTGAACAGAAGAGCGGGGCGATGATGGCCGGTGGCGCGATGATGATGTCGGCCAACCACAGCGACACGCTGCCGGTGGAAGGCCAGTTGCCGCCGCTGGACGGCGCCGTGCAATGGCTCAACTCCGAGCCGCTGACCGCCGAGGCGTTGAAAGGCAAGGTGGTGCTGGTGGATTTCTGGACCTACTCCTGCATCAACTGCCTGCGCACCTTGCCGTACGTGAAAGCCTGGGCCGAGAAGTACCGCGACCAGGGCCTGGTGGTGATCGGTGTGCACGCCCCGGAATTTGCCTTTGAGCGCGACGTCAACAACGTCACCAAGGCCATGAAGGACCTGGGCATTACCTACCCGGTGGCGATCGACAACAACTACAAAATCTGGCGCGCGTTCAACAACCAGTACTGGCCGGCGCATTACTTTGCCGACGCCAAGGGCCAGATCCGCTACCACCATTTTGGCGAGGGTGATTACGCCGAGTCCGAGCGGGTTATCCAGCAACTGCTGCGTGAAGCGGGCGCCACCCAGGTGGCGGGCGGTTTGATCGAAGCCGACGCCAAGGGCATCCAGGCCGCACCGGACATGAACGAAGTGCAATCGCCGGAAACCTACCTGGGCTTCCAGCGCGCCGAGAACTTTGTGTCCACCGGCACCTTGGCCACTGACAAGGTCGCCAACTACCCGGCAGCCGGCAACCTGGCCCTGAATGACTGGACCCTGGAAGGCCAGTGGAACGTCGGTGGGCAGCAAGCCACCCTCGCGGCGGCCAACGGCAAGATCGTCTACCGCTTCCACGCCCGTGATTTGCACCTGGTGCTGGGCCCTGGCGCCGACGGCAAGCCGGTGCGCTTCAAGGTCACCGTCGACGGCCAGGCGCCGGGTGATGCCCACGGCACCGACGTCGCACCGGACGGCAGCGGCACCGTGACCGAACAACGCTTGTACCAGCTTGTTCGTCAGCCGGGCGCGGTCAAGGATCGTACGTTCAGCATCGAGTTTCTTGACCCACACGTGGCGGCTTACGCCTTCACCTTCGGCTAACCCGGCGACGTAACGCTTGAACTGAAAACCCAATCAATGTGGGAGCTGGCTTGCCTGCGATAGCGATGTTGAATTCACCACCGCCATCGCAGGCAAGCCAGCTCCCACCGTTGACCGTGTTTATTCTGATGTCTTGGAGTGAATGAGATGAAACTGCTTAATTACTTACCGGCCCTCGCGTTTGCTGCCTTCGTCGGCCACGCCTCGGCGTTCTCTTTCGGCCCGTCCGACGACGCCGTGGCCATCGCACCACCGGCCATGGACCTGCCGGCAAACGGTAGCAATCTGCAAACCGCGGTGTTCGCCGGCGGCTGCTTCTGGGGCGTGCAGGGCGTGTTCCAACACGTGCAGGGGTGAAAAACGCCGTCTCCGGCTATGACGGCGGCGCGGCCAGCACCGCCCAGTACGAAAGCGTCAGCGGCGGTGATACCGGCCACGCCGAATCCGTCTCCGTGACCTACGACCCGAGCAAGGTCAGCTACGGCAAGCTGCTGCAGATCTACTTCTCGGTGGCCCACAACCCCACGGAACTCAATCGCCAGGGGCCGGACAGCGGCACCCAGTACCGCTCGGCGATCTTTGCCCAGAATGCCGAACAGCAAAAAGTCGCCCAGGCCTACATCGACCAGCTCGACGCCGCCAAATCCTTCGACAAGCCGATCGTGACCAGGATCGAAATGGGCAAGGCGTTCTACCCGGCGGAGTCCTATCACCAGGACTTCCTGACGGAAAACCCGTCCTACCCGTACATCGTGATCAACGATCTGCCCAAGGTGGCCCAGCTGAAAAAACTGTTCCCCGATCAATACCGGGCAGAGCCGGTGCTGGTGAAAAACCAGTAGGCTCTCAGCCCTTGGCTTTTGCCAGGTAGGGCGCCAGGCGCCGGCCCATTTCCTCACCCAGGGCTTGCAGCCCGCTCAAGGGGCGGATCATCACTTCAAACTCGATGATCTGCCCTTGCTCGTTAAAGCGAATCAGGTCGATGCCCTTGAGCTGCTTGTCACCCACCCGTGCGCTGAACTCCAGCACCACGCTTTGACCGTCGGCGGTGGCCAGCTCGCGGTGATAGGTGAAGTCTTCAAAGACGTTGAACACGGTGTTGAGGATCATCGACACCACCGGCGCGCCCGGGTAGGGCGTGTGGGCCATGGGCGAGCGGAATACCGCGTCGGGGGCCAGCAATTCGGGGAGGGCTTTCAAATCACCGGCAACCAGCATGGCGTGCCAGCGCTTGAGGCTGTGGGCGGCCTGGGGCGATAGGTTCAGTTGTTCGGACATGTCGGGCACCTGTTCTTATGATTGGCGGGGCGTTGCACCCCACCAACATAAGAGCGGCACCAAGGCCGATCAATGATCCAAATTGACAGTTATATGATTGAGCCGCACATCAGACCACTTCCAGGTACGAGCTATGAATCGCCCGCGCCAGCTCGCGCACGGTGTCGATAAACTCCGTCAGCCGCCTGTGCAGCCCGTCCTCCAGAATCTCGTCAATCCCCGTATACCTCAGCCGCGCTTCAAACTCGGCCGCCAGGCGCTGGGCCGTGCGCCCATAACTCCCGGGCAAATCCGCCAGGATGTGGCTCAACTCCTCGATACACGCATGCAATGAGCGGGGCACATCACTGCGCAACAGCAACAGCTCCGACACTGACCGCGCATTCAACGCATTCGGGTACAGCTCGGTGTACGCCTCAAACGACGACAACGCCCGCAGCAACGCGCTCCACTGGTAATACCCGCGTGCCGACAGGTCGCTGACCTCTTCGGACTCTTCGCCAAACATCTCATACCGTGCATCCAGCAGGCGCAGGGTGTTATCCGCTCGCTCGACAAACGTGCCCAGCCGGATAAACCGATACGCGTCATTACGCATGATCGTCCCGGAAGTGGCCCCGCGAAACAGGTGCGAACGCTGCTTCACCCAGTCACAAAAGTGGCTGATGCCGTGGCGCGCCAACCCGCCGGCCGCGATGCTGCGCATCTCCAGCCAGGTGGCGTTGAGGTTTTCCCACATGTCGGCGGTGATCCGCCCGCGCACCGCGTGGGCATTCCCGCGAGCGGCCCGCAGGCAGTTGTAGATACTGGCCGGGTTTTCCTCGTCGAGGGCAAAGAAGTGCAGCATGCGCTCGGCGTCCAGCTGTTGATGGCGCTCAAGGTAACTGTCCAGGGTGCCGCTGCTGAGCAACGACATGGCCAACTCGTCCAGCCCGTCACTGCGCCCGGCCTGGGGCATCAGCGACAGCGAATAACTGACTTCCAGCATGCGCGCCAGGTTCTCGGCACGCTCCAGGTAACGGGACATCCAATACAAATCTGCGGCGGTTCTACTCAGCATACTCAGCCCTCCACCACCCAGGTGTCCTTGGTTCCGCCGCCTTGCGACGAGTTGACGATCAATGAGCCTTCGCGCAGTGCCACGCGGGTCAAGCCACCGGGTACCAGGCGGGTTTCCTTGCCTGAAAGCACAAATGGCCGCAGGTCGATGTGCCGGGGCGCGATGCCGTTTTCGACAAAGGTCGGGCAGGTGGACAGGCTCAAGGTCGGTTGGGCGATGTAGGCGTGGGGGCGGGCCTTGATGCGTTGACGGAAGTCCTCGATCTCGGCGGCGCTGGAAGCGGGGCCCACCAGCATGCCGTAACCGCCGGAGCCCTGGGTTTCCTTGACCACCAGTTCCGGCAGGTGCGCGAGGACGTGGGACAACTCGTCCGGCTTGCGGCACTGGAACGTCGGCACGTTTTGCAGGATCGGCTCTTCATCCAGGTAGAAACGGATCATCTCCGGCACATACGGGTAGATCGACTTGTCGTCCGCCACGCCAGTGCCGATGGCGTTCGCCAGCACCACGTTGCCCGCACAATAGGCCGCCACCAGCCCCGGGACGCCGAGCATCGAGTCGGGGTTGAACGCTTGCGGGTCAAGGAAGGCGTCGTCGATGCGGCGGTAGATCACATCAACGGCCTTGGGGCCATCGGTGGTGCGCATGAACACCTTGAGGTCGTGCACGAACAGGTCGGCGCCTTCCACCAGTTCGACGCCCATTTCCCGGGCCAGGAACGCATGCTCAAAAAACGCGCTGTTGAAGCGGCCCGGCGTCAGCACCACCACATTCGGGTTGTCGAGGCGGCTGGAGCTTTTCAGGGTCTTGAGCAGCAGGTTGGGGTAGTGGTCCACCGGGGCGATGCGCTGCTTGGCGAACACCTCGGGGAACAGGCGCATCATCATCTTGCGGTCTTCGAGCATGTAGCTCACGCCGCTGGGGGTGCGCAGGTTGTCTTCGAGCACGTAGTAAGTGCCGTCGCCATCGCGAACCAGGTCGACCCCGGAAATGTGCGAGTAGATATCGCGGTGCAGGTCCAGGCCGACCATGGCCTTCTGGTAACCCTCGTTACCGAGCACCTGATCGGCGGGGATGATTCCGGCCTTGATGATGCGTTGGTCGTGGTAGATGTCGGCAAGGAACATGTTCAATGCATTGACCCGCTGGATACAGCCGCGCTCGATGACGCTCCACTCACTGGCGGGGATGCTGCGGGGGATGATATCGAAGGGGATAAGGCGCTCGGTGTCTTGCTCGTCGCCATACAGGGTGAAGGTGATCCCGGCGCGGTGAAACAGCAGGTCGGCTTCACGGCGGCGCTGGGCCAGCAGTTCTGGCGGCGTATTGGCCAGCCAGCGGGAGAATTCCTGATAGTGCGCACGGCAAACGCCTTGTGCGTCATTCATTTCATCAAAGAAAGATCGAGCCATTCCAATTACCTTGTCAGTGCCGGGACTAACTGCGCTTTGGCACTGCCGCTTTAGAAAACGCATTTTTTATGAGCCCGTGGCTGATGGTGCCAACAGGCCTGGTCCTTACTTTCTTTTGGGGTGGGCTCTGGGTCGGGGGTAACGATTGCTCCTGTATTCAGGCGGGGCAGGTGGATGATTGAAGGAATAAAGCAATGCCTGTGCCATCCACCCGTAGCGACTCTCCTGTGGCGAGGGAGCTTGCTCCCGCTGGGGTGCGAAGCGCCCCCAGGAAGCAGGCCGGCTACGCAGTCCAGCGCGAGCAAGCGCCCTCGCCACATAGAGAACTCGATTGCCTCAAAACGGTGCATCGATTACTTGAACTTTGCACCAGCGCGGTTCTTCTAACGGGCTTCAAATACCTGCGTGGAGCACTGATCGTGCCCAGAATCATTTCCCCACAGAACCCTGAGTCGGCCGTGACCGACCATAGCGAACACTCCGCGAAGATGTTCGGTTCACCCAAGGACCGCCTCGACTTCTACCGGCGCGAGATCCAGTACGAAACCAGCATCCTGGCCAACCGCACCGACGCCTACCTCACGGCGCAGTCATTCCTGGTGATCGCCTTTGTGTCCGGCATGGGCAACCTCAACCCGGAATGGGGCAAGCTGTTCACCCTGGTGGTGCCGGTGTTCCTGGCGATGCTGGGCATCCTCAGTTCCCTCAACGCCTGGCCAGGCATTCGGGCCGCCTACGACATCATTGATCACTGGCATTACAAGCAAAGCGAACTGCTGCGCAGTGAGCCGGTGATGGGCCTGGCGTATGACGAGTCGCCGCTGTTCAGCGAGACGGAGTCGTCCCACAAGGGCTATCGCAAGTCGCTGTTGTTCTCGATGCGTGCACCCTGGTTGTTCATGGTGTTCTGGGTGATCCTGGGGGCCTATGCGTTCTATATCCAGGTCGACAACCCGGGCTCCTAGGGAATCGGAATGAACTTCCACCCGGCGTGCGGCGCCTTACCTTTACGCAGGGCACGTTTCCCAAGATCTGCGAAGAGGTGACCATGAACGCAACCGATAAAGACGACCCGCAAGTCAGCGGCCGCAATGACCCCGCCATCGACGGCGGTGAGCCGGCACCGGGGACAGCGGCCGACGCGCCGAAAGACCCAACGCCTGCCGCCGACCCCAAGGCGGCAGAAAACGACTACAGTCCAGACTTCAAGCCCGAGCGCGAGCCCAAGCCTGAAACCGATGCCGATATCGATACTCAAGGCGGTTAGAGGAGACGGTCATGTCAGTTGAAATAGACGAAGACGATGAACTCAATGACCCGGGCAATGAAGACCCGGGCTCACTGATGGATGATGCCGAAGTTCCGCTTAACGACCTGGATGATGCCGCCGACGTCGGCAACACCGAAAACCAGGAATAACCGTCATTGTTGTGCCTGGGCGCGTCGTTCATACCACGCCAGCATCGGCTGTGTGCTGAGGCCATGAACGATGATGCTCAGGGCAATGACTGACAGCGTCAGGTTTACCGCAACGGTGCTGCTGGTGCCCACCAACCCATGGTTGATGGCATAGAACAGGTAGTAGATGCTGCCGATCCCGCGAATTCCGAACCAGCCCACCAGCCCGCGCTGATTACGATCCAGCAGGCTGCCCCATGGCATCGACACCACGCTGAGCGGGCGAATCACGCAAAACAGCAAGGCGCCCACCGCCAGCGCCCGCCAGTCCCAGTGGCTGACCAGCACCACGCCCAGCAGGGTCACCAGAAACACTTCCATCGAACGCTCCACCAGGCCGCCAAACGCGAGCATGTCGCCCATCATCACGCCGGCAGCGATCTGCGTGTCTTGCAACTGCCCGACGTCACCGTGCAATGCGTGCTCCGGTTCCACTTCCATGTGGCCCACTAACGGTTTTGCCAGATGCTCGGCAGGGGTTTGTGAGTTGCCGGTGGACTTGAACTCCGCCTGGCGCAGCCCGAGGCCGGCGGCAAATACCGATAGAAAGCCGTAGCCGCCGATGGCCTCGGCCACCACGTAGGCCAGGGCGATCAGGGCCAGCGTCAGGTAGTCATTCGGGGAGAGGGTGCTGTCGGCATTGGTGATGCGCATCTTGAGGGTCAGCCGGCCGATGCCCCGGGCCATCCAATAACCGGTCAACAAGCCGGCCGGCACCGCCCACAGCAGGTTTTTCAGGACCCACCCGCCAAGCCAGTCACCGTCGAACCCACCATGCTGCATGAACATCAGCGCGAAGATCACAAACGGGAAGGCGGTGCCATCGTTCAAGCCGGCCTCACCGGAGAGGCCGAAGCGCAGTGCGTCATAGTCCTGAGCGTTATTGACCTGCACCAGGCCCGCGAGCACCGGATCGGTGGGCGCGAGAATCGCCCCCACCAACAGCGAAACGCCCCACGACAACCCCAGCAGCCAATGCAGTACCAGGCACGTCCCGAGTATGGTCAGGAGCATGACCGGACCGGCCATGCCAAACGCAATGCGCCAGGTTCGATGCTTGAGGGGCAGGCGCAGCTTCAAGCCGCTGACAAACAGCGAAAACAGCACCGCGACCTCCGTCAGGTGTTCCATCCAGCGGGCGGAGTCCTTGATGTCCAGGTGCAGCAGGTCCGCGCCCAGCGGGCCAATACCCACGCCAAGCAACAGGCACACCGCCGAGGTGGTGACCGGCATCCAGCGCAGGTAGGAGGAGGTGAGGGCGAGGGTGAGCAACACCGCGCCCAGTACGGCCATCCATAGAATAAAAGTCATCGGGTGTGCACCGGGCCGTGGTCTGTCCAGGTTTGAGGACCACGGCCGGGCCCAGGTTCAATGTGATTCCAACAACTGCGAACCGATGGTTTTCACACGGATCATGTCTATCAACTGCCGCAACCCCGGATGAGACTGACGCCGGCTGGGGTAATACATGCACAGTGGCGCGCCGATGCAGGCCCAGTCGGGCAGCACTTCCACCAGGCGGCCGTCTGCCAGTTCCGATAACACGCGATTCTCCAGGCAGTAGGCGATGCCCACACCTTGCAGGGCGGCGTCGACGATGGTTTGTGTGTCGGCCGCGCTGAAGTGGCCGGGCACATCCAGGCGCTGTTGGCGGGTGCCGTTGCCCAGCTCCCACTTGTAGGTGGTCTTGTCGCCCAGGTACATGCGTATGCAAGCGTGTGCGAGCAGGTCCTTGGGCACGGCAGGCGTTCCGGCCTTTGCAAGGTAGGCCGGGGAGGCGACCATGATCCAGCGCAGCTCGCCGGTCAGCGGCACGGCCACCATGTCCTGGGGCACGGTGGCGCCATAGCGGATACCCGCGTCGTAGCCTTCGGCGACGATGTCGAGCATGCGGTCTTCGATCATCACGTCCAGGCGCAGTTGCGGATAGGTGCGGGTGAACTCGCCCAACAGTGGCGAGATCAGCAGCACCGCGGCGTCCCGGGGAACGTTCAGGCGCAGCCGGCCAATCGGTGCCTCGCGGTACAGCTCCAGGGTGTCGAGGCCATCCTGGATCGTCGCAAAGCCCGCACTGAGTTTTTCCGCCAGCACCACACCGGCGTCGGTGGGCTCCACCGCACGGCTGGTGCGGTAGAGCAACTTGACCCCCAGGCGGGTTTCCAGGTTGCGCATGGTGTGGCTCAGGGCCGAGGTGGTGACACCCAGTTCATGGGCGGCATGCCGGAAACTGCGGCGACGGATGATCGCCATGAACACATTCAGGTCGGCCAACTCGGAGCGGTTGAACGCAGCCATATCAAGCACCTTTTGTACGGTTTGGGTTTCACGCGGCGTTGAGCCCGATTCAACCACGGATGATCTAGAGTAATCGTTTTTTTACTGAATGTTTCTGGCGGAGGCTTTTTAATGAGTATCGAAACCATCAAGATCCCGGGGATCGACAAGGCCGTCTCGCGGATTGCCCTGGGTACCTGGTCCATGGGCGGTTCGATGTGGGGCGGCGCCGATAATGAAGTGTCGATCAAGACCATTCGCCATGCGCTGGCCAGCGGCATCAATTTTATTGACAGTGCGCCGGTCTACGGCCTCGGTTTGTCTGAAGAGCTGATCGGCCGGGCCCTGCGCGGCGTGCGCCATACGGCGGTGATCGCGACCAAGGCCGGCCTGCAATGGGACGACGGCACCGTGCGCCGCAACGCCACGGCCCAGCGCATCCGCAAGGAAGTCGAAGACTCGCTGCTGCGCCTGGAAACCGACTACATCGACCTCTACCAGATCCACTGGCCCGACCCGCTGGTGGCCCAGGAAGAAACCGCCGGCGAGCTGGAAAAACTGCGCCGCGAAGGCAAGATCCTGGCGGTGGGCGTGAGCAATTATTCCCCCGCGCAGATGGACGACTTCCGCCAGTACACCCACCTGGACACGGTGCAACCACCCTACAACCTGTTCGAACGGGCGATCGACAGCGACATCCTGCCGTACGCCAGACAGAACGCCCTGGTGGTCCTGGCCTATGGCTCGCTGTGCCGGGGCCTGTTGACCGGCAGCATGCACGCCGCCACACGCTTTACCGGTGATGATGTGCGCAAGCTCGACCCGAAATTCAAGGCGCCACGCTTTGAGCAATACCTGGCGGCGGTCGCGGCGCTGGATGTGTATGCCCGCGAATGCCACGGCAAGTCCGTGCTGGCCCTGGCATTGCGCTGGGTGCTGGACCAGGGCCCGACGGTGGCGTTGTGGGGCGCCCGTCGCCCGGAACAATTGAAAGGCATCGAGGACGCATTCGGCTGGCAACTCAGCGCCGATGACCTGCAACATATCGACCGTATTCTGGCCAACACGATAAAAGATCCGGTAGGCCCGGAATTTATGGCTCCGGCCAAACGTTAACCTTTGCGACAGGGATGTCTGGCAGTTGTAAAACAACAAAAGACATCCCTTTGGCGTTGAGGTTTTTGGCATGAAGCGCGGTACCGTATTCAAGAGCATCGGTGGTTTGCTGTGTGTGGTGGCGTTGGCGGGCGCCTGGAAATGGCGGGGCAATCCCGATGTGTTGTGGCAGATCGTCAGCCGCCAATGCGTGCCCGACCAGCGCCAGCATCAAAACCCCAGCCCCTGCCTCAAGGTCGACCCGGACAAGGGTTTCGTGTTGCTCAAGGACCTCAATGGCCCGTATCAGGACCTGCTGATCCCCACCGACAAAGTCACCGGCATCGAAGACGTCGCACTGACCCGCAACCTGCTGCCGCATTACTTTGCCCAGGCCTGGAAAAACCACGACGTGCTCTCCACCGGCCTGCAAACGCCGATTGCCGACCGCTATGTGTCGCTGGCGATCAACTCGCGTTACGGCCGCTCGCAGAACCAGTTGCATATCCATATTGCCTGCCTGCGCCCCGACGTGTTCAACACCCTCACCGAACGCGCCGCCACCCTTAACGAGCAATGGCAAACCCTGCCGGTCAAACTGCAGGGGCATACCTACAGCGCCCGCACCTTGTCGGCAGCCGACTTCGACCTGCGTGACCCACTGGCGATCCTGAATGATTACGTGCAGGCCCAGGGCGACGCCATGGCCAGCTACAGCCTGCTGCTGGCACCCGAGGCGGATGGCAACTTCGTGCTGCTGGCCACCCGCTTGACGCTCAAGGAGTGGAACCTGGCGTCTGCCGAGGAGCTGCAAGACCACCAGTGCAAGCTGATGACCCAGACTGCCGGCTGAATTCATACCTACCTGAAGATATCCACCACAACGACCTGTTTTAACTGTTTACGACATCCGCGACGCTATCCGTTGAACGAGTGTTCAGTTTCAATTATGTTGGCTGCAACCCCCGCTGGGCAACCAGCGGGCTTGCGCTTTTTCTGATTGAACGAGAGGCACTGGCATGCGGTTTTCACCCTTTGTTGAGCGAATTGCAGGGCAGGGCGTAGCCGCCTGGGACATCCACCACGCCGCGTTCCAGGCCAGCAGCAAGGGCGAAGACATCATTATCCTGAGCGTCGGCGACCCGGATTTCGCCACCCCTCGTTCATCACCGACGCCGCCGTCGAAGCCCTGCGCCAGGGCGATACCCACTACACCGAAATCCCCGGCCGCCCGGCACTGCGGGATGCGATCGCCGCCCGTTACAGCCAGTCCCTGGCTCGCCCGTTAAACGCTGAAAACGTCATCACCGTGGCCGGCGCGCAGAACGCTTTGTTCGTCACCTCGCTGTGCCTGTTGCAGGCCGGTGATGAAGTGATTGTCCTCGACCCGATGTACGTCACCTACGAAGCCACGCTCAAGGCCAGCGGCGCGACGCTGGTGCGGGTGCCGTGTGCTGCCGATTCGGGCTTTCGCCTCGACCCGGCGCTGCTGGCCGCCGCCATCACGCCGCGCACCCGGGCGATTTTCTTCTCCAACCCCAACAACCCCACCGGCGTGGTGCTCAACCCCCAGGAGCTGCAGGCAATTGCCGACCTGGCGATCGAGCATGAACTGTGGGTGGTGGTAGACGAAGTCTACGAAAGCCTGGTGTTCGACGGTGAGTACCACAGCCTCGCCGCGCTGCCGGGCATGGCCGACCGCTGCATCGTGATCGGCAGCCTCTCGAAATCCCACGCCATGACCGGCTGGCGCATCGGCTGGATCGTTGCCGAGCCTGCCATGGTGGCCCACGCCGAAACCCTGGTGTTGAGCATGCTGTACGGCTTGCCGGGGTTTGTGATGGAAGCCGCCACCGCCGCCGTATTGGCCCACGATGAAGTCACCCAGGGCATGCGTGAAACCTACCGGCGACGCCGCGACCTGGTGGTCGCCGGCCTGAGCGATTGCCCGGGCATTCACGTACGCGCCCCCCAAGCCGGCATGTTCGTGCTGGTGGATGTGCGGGACACCGGCCTCAGTTCCCTGGATTTTGCCTGGCGGCTGTTCCGCGAAGCGGGCGTTTCCGTATTGGATGCCGCCGCTTTCGGTGAACCGGCCCAGGGCTTTGTGCGGCTGTCGTTCACCCTGGGTGAAGCGCGACTGGCCGAGGCCTGCGAGCGCATCAGCCGCTTCGTCGCCAAGCTCGCCGGCGAGCCGCGAATAGAGCCTGCTGCGAAAATCATCAGCGTGCAGCCGGCGGCCGCGAAGAAGATGATCGAGGTGCTCGACCTGCACAAACGCTTCGGCAATATCGAAGTGCTCAAGGGCATCTCCCTGACTGCGCACGAAGGCGAAGTCATCTCGCTGATCGGCGCCAGCGGCTCGGGTAAAAGCACCTTGCTGCGTTGCATCAACATGCTCGAAGTGCCGGACCAGGGCAGCATTCATGTCGACGGCGAGAGCATCAAGCTCAACTACGGCCGCCCCGGCGCACCGCTGGTGGCCGACGCCAAACAGCTGGTACGGATTCGCTCGACGCTGGGCATGGTGTTCCAGAACTTCAACCTGTGGCCCCATCGCACCGTGCTGGAAAACCTTATCGAAGCGCCGATCCAGGTCCTGCGCGAAAGCCGTGCCGAAGCCATTGAGCGCGCCGAAGCCTTGCTCGACCGGGTTGGCCTGGCCGCCAAGCGCAACGAATACCCGGCGTTCCTTTCCGGCGGCCAGCAACAGCGGGTGGCCATCGCCCGTGCGTTGGCCATGCGCCCCAAAGTCATGTTGTTCGACGAACCCACCTCGGCCCTCGACCCGGAGCTGGTGGGCGAAGTGCTGCGGGTGATTCGTTCCCTGGCCGAAGAAGGCCGCACCATGATCCTGGTGACCCATGAAATGGCGTTCGCCCGGGACGTGTCATCCAAAGTCGCGTTTTTGCACCAAGGCTTGATCGAGGAAACCGGCTCGCCGGACTCGGTGTTTATCGACCCACGCAGTGAACGTTGCCGGCAGTTCGTCAACGCGCATCAAACTCGCTAACTCCAAAAAAGACGGGGCAAGATCATGAAATCCAAACGATTGGCAAAGTGGTTGAGCAGTGCAGTGTTGATGCTGGCGGCAGGTACTGCGTTGGCGGCGGAGAAACCCATCGTGTTCGCGGTGGCGGCGGAGCCCTACCCACCGTTCACGGTGAAGGGCGGCAACGGCGAATGGACGGGGTTTGAGGTGGACCTGATCCACAAGCTCTGCGACTTGATGAAAGCTGAGTGCCAGATCAAGGAAGTGGCGTGGGATGGGATCATCCCGTCGTTGCTGGCGAAGAAAATCGACGTGATTTTCTCCTCGATGTCGGTCACCGAGGAGCGTGAAAAACAGATCGCGTTCAGCCGCGCCTACTACGATTCGCTGCTGGGCATTGCCGGTCCCAAGGGCACCACCGTCGACGTCTCGCCGGCGGGCCTGAAAGGCAAGATCATCGGCGTGCAGATCTCCACCGTCAGCGCCAACTACCTGAAGAAGTACTACGAGAAAATTGCTGACCTGAAGTACTACGACACCCAGGAATCGGCCAACGCCGACCTGATTGCCGGGCGCACCGACCTGATGATGGCCGACGGTGTCGCCATCGCCATGATGGTGAAAACGCCTGAAGCCCAGGGCCTGGCCGAGATCGCCGAAGTGCCTTACGACCCCATCATCGGCCGTGGCGTGGGCGCGGGCCTGCGCAAGGAAGACACTGAACTCAAGGCCCGCCTCGATAAGGCCATCGGCGAGCTGCTGGTGAGCAAGGACTACGCTGACCTCTCGCAGAGTGTGTTTGGTGTGTCGGTGAGCCCTTGCAAGCGCGCCGACACGCCAGCCTACGTCAGCAAGGTATGTGACAGTCCCTACACAAACTGACCTGTGATCTTCCTGTGGTGAAGGGGCTTGTCCTGTGGCGAGGGGGCTTGTCCCCCGTTGGAGTGCGCAGCGCTCCCGCTTTTTTGGGGCTGCCCCGCAGCCCAACGGGGGACAAGCCCCCTCGCCACAAGGGTCATTGCGCATCATTGAAATAGGGAGCGCCGATGTTCGATCTACTCAACTTCAGCGAGCAAGGCTGGGGCAACGCATTGCTCAAAGGGTTATGGATGACCCTGCAGATCTCCGCCGGTTCGTTTGCGGTGGGGCTGCTGATCGGCCTGGTGGTGGCCTGTGCCAAGCTCAGTGCGCCGCGCCCGATTGCCATGCTGATGCGCGGCTACACCACGGTGTTCCGCGCGGTGCCCGAGTTGCTGCTGATCCTGTTGCTGTATTACGCAGGCTCCATGGCCCTCAATGCGCTGATGCTGTGGCTGGGGTTCGAGCAGTTCAACATCAGCGGGCCGCTGGTTGCGATCCTGGTATTGGGGCTGGTGCAGGGCGCGTACGCCTCGGAGATTTTCCGCGCGGCGATCCTGGCGATTCCCCACGGGCAGATCGAAGCGGCGCGGGCCTTCGGCTTGAGCGGCCTGGGTCTGTTTCGCCGGGTGACCCTGCCGATCATGGCGCCGTACGCGCTGGCCGGCATGTCCAACCTGTGGATCAACCTGATCAAGGACAGCGCGCTGATCAGCGTGGTGGGCACCAACGAACTGCTGTACACCGCCAAGCAGGCGGCGGGCTCGACCCGGCAATACCTGTTGTTCTACCTCACGGCCGCCGCCTTGTATTACCTGGTGACACTGGCCTCCAACTACCTGTCCGGGCGCCTGGAACGACGTATTCGTCGCTGGATGCCGGTTGTCGAGTGAGCCGCACATGCCTGAGTGGATAAGTTATTACGCAGGACTGATCGCCAAGGGCTTGCAGACGACCCTGTCGTTGCTGGTGATCTCGGCGCTGCTGGGTTTCGCCCTGGCGGTGCTGGTGGCGCTGGCACGGCTGTCCCGGCGCAAGTGGCTGGCCCGTTGCGCACTGGGTTACACCAGCGTGCTGCGGGGCACACCGCTGCTGATCCAGATCTACATTTTCTACTACGGCCTGGGCAGCCTGTTTGCCCAGTTTCCGATGATTCGTGGCAGCTTTTTCTGGCCGTTCCTGCGGGACGGTTACTGGTACATCGTGTTTGCCCTGGTGTTATCGGTGGGGGCGTACGTCGGCGAAGTGATTCGCGGCGGCCTGCTGGCGGTGCCCAAGGGCGAAATGGAAGCCGCCTCGGCGTTTGGCATGACGCCTCGCCAGGCGCTATTGCGCGTGCGCCTGCCACGGGCCATGCGCCTGTTGCTGCCCACACTGGCGGGGGAAACGGTGATGTTGCTCAAGTCCACGGCACTGGCCTCCACCATCGCGGTGGTCGACCTGCTCGGCGCCGCCAACGTGGTGCGCGCCCAGACCCTGCAGATCTACCAGCCGCTGCTGCTGGTGGCCGGGGTTTACCTGTGCCTGACCTTTTTGATTGAAGCCCTGTACGCGATTGCCGAGCGGCGTGGCACACCGTTGCGCAGGTCTGCCGGATGAAAACCGATCGCTCGTTGCAAGGGATTGCCCTGTGCTCACTGGCCTATGCGTTCCTGGCGTTGCAGGACGCCGGGATCAAATGGCTGGTGGCCGACTATTCGGTGTTCACCATCCTGTTCTGGCGCAGCCTGGTGGTGGTCGCCGCCTGCGTGATCGCCGGGCGCCTGGGCCTGCTCAAGCGTGCCTGGCACTCGGTCAGCCGCAGACTGTTGATCATCCGCGGCCTGTTGTCGCTGCTGGCCTGGCTGCTGTACTACACCGCCGCCAAGGACCTGACCCTGGCGGAAATGACCACCCTGTATTTTTCCGCGCCGATCATGGTCACGTTGCTGGCCGCGCTGATCCTCAAGGAGCGCGCCAGCCGTGGCCAGTGGGTTTCGCTGATCATTGGCTTTGTGGGCGTGGTGATCGCCTGTCGCCCCAGCAGCATGGTCGACCCGCTGCCCATTGGCCTGACGCTGGCCGCCGCGCTGTGCTGGGCGTTTACCTATATCCAGCTGCGCCAGGTAGACGACAACACCTCGGTGCTCGAACAGATGCTGATCACCAACGTGGTGTTCGTGATTTGCATGGCGGTGACATTGCCCTGGACGCACACACCCTCACCGACACCGGCATGGCTGGGCATGCTCGGCGCCGGGCTGGTGGGCGGTATTGGCCAGTTCCTGTTGTTTGCGAGTTTCCGCCGGGCCACGGCAACGCTGTTGGCGCCGTTCGAGTACACCGGGTTGATCTGGGCGTTCCTGCTGTCGAGCCTGGTGTGGGGCACGCTGATGGACGTATCGCTGATCTTCGGCGCCGTACTGATCGCCATCAGCGGCACCCTGGCCATGCTCAGCGCCCGGCACCCTGTGTCACAAGACGTGGTCGGCGCTGAATGCTCCGTGACGCAGCCCTTGTATCCAGCAGCGGCAGATGTGCAGCCCGTCGGCGGGGCTGAAGGTGCCGGGGTTGAGGCACCACTCGAGCCAGAGTCCGTCGAGCATCGCCGATAAGCCGATGGCCGCCAGGCGCGTGTCGTGGATCACGAAGCCTTCGCTCGCGGCCAGGTCGTCGAGCAGTTGGCGAATCAGTTCGAGGTAGGCGCGGTAGCTTTTTTCATGGGAGTCGTTCACGGGGTCCGAATGGCGGATCAGGCTCCAGAACACCACCCACACACCCAGCAGTTTCGGGTCCATGACCCGTGAGGAAAACGAGCCGGCGAGGAACGCATCCAGCCGTGCGGCAGGGCCCTGGGCCTGGTCGACTTCCTGCCACAGGGCGGTGGTCAGTTCGCTGGCGAGCTTGTGGTAGGTCTCGGCGATCAGTGCATCGATGCTGCCGAAATGGTGATTGAGCAACCCCACCGAAACCCCGGCTTCAGCGGCGATGCGCCGCACGGAGATACCGGCATGCCCGTCCCGGGCGAGGCTGGTGAGGGTGGCGGCAATCAACAGGTCGCGACGGTCTTCGGTCACAGGCACACCCTTGGTAAAAATACATGGTTGAACGTGTGTTCAATATATACCCACAGCTCCAACAAGAGGAGGGCAGCGGCATGGCAAAAGACCTTTCGTGGCAAGTCCCGGGCGATTCGGGGAACACCCTGCACATCGGCGCCTGGCGCTTTGAGGGGGATGGCAGCGGCCCGCGGGTGCACCTGCAAGCCGGCGTGCACGCCGATGAAATCGCCGGGATGCTGGTGTTGCACCAACTGCTGCCACGTTTACAGGCGTGCCAGGACCAGGGGCGGCTCAAGGGCACGGTGACAGTGGTGCCCCAGGCCAACCCGTTCGGCATTGGCCAGTTTCGCCAGGGGCGGTTGCTGGGGCGCTTTCATGAAGCCACCGGGCAGAATTTTAACCGGGCGTTCGATCATTCATTGGCGATGGAGCGCCCGGCCAGCAACCTGGCGCAATGGCAGAAAAGCCTGGTGCAACTGGCGGCCGATGCCGAGTTGGTGCTGGACCTGCACACGGATGATGAAGCGCTGCCGTACCTGTATATCCACCGCAGCTTTTGGCCCGAGGGTCGGGCATTGGCGGCGGCGTTGCAGGTGGACGTGGTGATTGTCTGGGACGAGGGCGGCGACGGGTCGTTTGAGGAAACCATCATCAATCACGCCAACCCGCGAATGGCTGCGACCATTGAATTGCGCGGGCAGGCGGATGTGAGTGACGCCCTGGCCGGGCAGGATGGCGATGGTATCTGGGCCTGGCTCTGTGCAAGCGGGGTGATCGACGAAGCCCCCGTGATTGCCGATTGGCAGGGGCAGGTGGTGGACATGGGGTGCATGGAGACCATCCTGGCGCCGTGCCCCGGGGTGTTGGTGTTTGAAAAACGCCTCGGTGAACAGGTCGAGGAGGGCGAACGGTTTGCGCGGATTATCCGGCGGCCCGGGGACCCGGCGTCTGAAGTGGTGCTGCATGCGGCGCAAACCGGGCGCATGGTGACGGGGCATCGGGAGCGCCTGGTGTCTCAGGGTTCTGTGGTGGCCAAGTTTACCGGTTCGCGGTTGTCTGACAGCTACAGCGGTGGGGTGTTGGATCCTTAGTAGAGGTGTACATATCCGTTTTTTTGTGATGGCTTCGATGGGTTCCGCTCTTACAGCGGGTCACTTTTGAAAGGAGCCCAAAAGTAACCAAAAGGCTCTTGCCCCACCACTCGGCACCTCGCTAATGCTCGGTGTGCCCTCACTCCGGTATTACTACGCGGGCCGCCGCGACGGGGCGTCCCTGCCCCGTCGCGGCTAAACCGGCGTCCTGCCGGTTTACCCGCTCCGTACTACCTGCGTTCGGCCAGCGTGGTTTAACGGGGCGCCTAAGATCAAGATCAAGATCAAAAGCAGATCAAGAACACAGCGGCCTACAGGCCGGCTTGAGTGGTGTGAAGCAAAGGCAAAATCAAAATCAAAAGCGAGCACGATCCCCCTGTAGGAGCTGGCTTGCCGGCGATGGTCGCTAACGATGACGCGGGCATACTGATTCAACGCGGCGCTCTCAGGTTTTTCGCCGGCAAGCCGGCTCCTACAGAAAAGCAGCTCTGCTTTCGCTTTGGCTTTTGCTGTGGCTTCTACCACTCAAGCCGGCCTGTAGGCCGCTGTGCTCTTGCTTTTGATTTTGATCTGGCTCTGACTGCCCCAATAAGCCCGAGGCCGAACGCAGGTGGTGCGGAGCGGGTAAACCAGCAGGACGCCGGTTTAGCCGCGCTGGGCCAAGGATGGCCCATCGCGGCGGCCCGCGGAGCATCGCCGGAGTGAGGGAACACCGAGCCTTAGCGAGGTGCCGACAGGCGGGGCAGAGCGTTTTGGTTACTTTGCCGCTTTTGCAAAGTGACTCGCTGTAAGAGCGAAACCCTAAGCCGCCGTTACCCAACTAACGGATATGTACCCAAAACCACCTCACCACCCCAACGACTCAAACAACCCAGGCACCCCCTCCAGCGTCGGCAAAATCGCATCCGGCCGGTAGTCGGGCAGCAATGTGCGACCCGTTCCCCGGTCGATCCACACGCAGCGAAACCCGATATCCCGCGCCGCCGCGTGATCCAGATGCGGGCTGGCGCAAATATGCACCACCTCCTCAAGACTCACCCCCAACTGCGCATGGGCATGGTCAAACAACCGCCGATCCGGCTTGTAGGCCCCGGCCTGCTGGGCTGTGATCACCCGGTCAATGGTCCCGCCCAGTTGGGCAACGTTGCCGGCAATCACATCGTCATCCGTGTTGGAGACGATGCACAGCTTGTAGCCCATGGCCTTCAGTTGCTTGAGCGTCCGGACCACCTCCGGGAACGGCGGCATCGCACTGATGCGGTCCGTCAGGATCGCAGCGTCGCGCGCATCGGCTGGCAAACCCAACTCCTGCAGCGCCTGCCGTAACCCAAGCCCCGCCAACGTCCGAAAGCTGCGATGCGGTGGCGTTTGCTCCAGCGCATGTTCATGGCGGTCATACACGCTGATCAACGTCTCCGTATCGACCCTGTGCGCCCCCTTGGCGGTGAGAATCTGGTCGATCGCCGCACGCAAGCCTTCATCCCACTGGATCAACGTGCCGTAGCAGTCAAAGGTCAGCCAGAGCGGGCGAGGGGAGTGTTCAAGGGACATGGGGCACCTGTTCAGGGAAGTCAGTGATGACTGAAGCATAGGAACAGTACCCGTCAGTTGGAAATTAAATTACCCTCTACAACTCAGTTGAATTGTCGATATGAAGGTCGCGCCATGTTTGATCTCGAACTGCTGCACACCCTGGTCTGCGTCGTGGATGAAGGCAGCTTCACCCGCGCTGCCGAGCGCGTGCACCGCACTCAGTCCACGGTCAGCCAGCAGATTCGCAAGCTCGAAGAGAGCGCCGGGCAGACGTTGTTGGTACGCGACCGCTCCGGGCAGCAAGTCAGCCCCACCGAGCAGGGCGAGTTGCTCACCCACTACGCACGCCGGTTGCTGAACCTGTCCAGGGAAGCGCGGGACGCCCTGAGCACCGAAGCCAGCGTGGTGCCCGTGCGCCTGGGCGTGCCGGAAGATTTCGACGCCGTGCGCATGGCCTCGATGCTCAGCGGGTTTGTGCGGGCGCGTCCCGAAGCGCGGCTGGAAACCGTCAGCGGCATGAGCACCGACCTGCGCCGGCAACTGGACGCCGGCGAAATCGACATCGCCCTGGTCAAGCGTGAAACCGGCAGCGGCGACTGCCACGCCAGTTGGCCCGAGCCGCTGGTGTGGGTGAGCGGGCAAGGCCAGGACCTTGACCTCGAGACCCTGCCATTGGCGCTGTTCCCCCAAGGCTGCATCTACCGCCAACGTGCCACCCGTGCCCTGGACAAGGCCCGGCGCAGTTGGCGGGTGGCGTTCGGCAGCCACAGCCTGACCGGGATTCAGGCGGCGGTGACCTCCGGTTTGGGGCTGAGCATTTTGCCGGTCAGCGCGGTGCTCGCCAGCCATCGCGTCTGTACCGAACTGCCGCCGGTGCCGCCCTCGGAACTGGCACTGGTCAGTGGCGCCGAACGCCTGGGCCCGACGCACCAAGGCCTGATCGAATTCCTGCGGGAAGAGATTTCACTGCCACACACTGGTGCATCTTATTGATTGCATGCAACTTTTTGTGGCGAGGGAGCGCGCTCCCGTTGGGCTGCGCAACAGGCCCAGCACCCTAATAAATAGCAGGCTAGCTAATTGGCGTGTTAATTGCCTTGAGTTATGGCAATTAGACATCACTCCCGGAGTCCGCCATGAGCAGCCTGTCGAGCAGCACGATGCAGTTATCTTCCGCCGAAAAAGCTGGCTGCCCTGGTGGGGCAAGACCGGCAAGTTCGCCATGGGCTGGTCCTGCCGCCTCAACCGCAGCGTGTACCCGGTGATGGAGCAAACCTTCGAGGCCATCGCCGAAACCCGGGTCAAGCTTTTGCAAACCTGGACCCGGGAACAGTGGGAACACCTCAGCGAACTGGCCAGTGTGCTCACCCGCGACACCGTGCTCACCGACAACAGCCTGCTGCTGGACAAACTGCAACAGGCTGGCGACTTCTCCGAACTGTTTATCGTCGACCTCAAGGGCGAGGTGCTGACCACCACCTGGAACCCGTCCGCGCACCGCACCCTGAACCATCAAGCCCTGGCCGCCGGTCTCAAGGCGCCGTTCCTTCATGGCCCCTACAGCGACCCGCTGACCTTGCAGATCGGCCCTTCGTCCTCGCGCTTCCATGACGAAGTGACCCTGATGTTCTACCAACCGCTGACCCGTGAGGGCAGGGTGCTTGGCTGCCTGTGCGGGCGAGTGCCCAACGACATCCTCGGGGATTTGATCCAGCGCGAGGCCGGGCATATTTTCCCGGAGTCCGGCGACAACTACCTGTTCATGGTGCAATCGCGCTTCGACCCGGCGCTTCAACCCGGTATCGCATTGTCCCGTTCGCGCTTCGAGGACGGCGCCTTCACCCACGGCGAAAACCTCAAGAGCGGCGTGCACACGCCTTGGAAAACCGTGCAGATCCAGCGCCATACCGAACTGGAATTGCGCTTTATCGACCCGGCCACCCAACAACTGCACCCCGGTGTACGCGAGACCATCCGCAAGGGCTCGAACCTGTTTGTCACCTATCCCGGCTACTCCGACTACCGCCACATCCCGGTGGTGGGCAAGGGCGTGACCTTTGAACTGCCGGGCTCGCCGGACCGCTGGGGCATGATGTGCGAGGCCGACCTGGAAGAGGTCTACCGCCGGCGCTCCCTGAGCCACGGCTTGATGAAACCCTACATGGCGACCATGGCCGGTCTGTTTGCCTGCAATTTCCTGGTCCGCCACTACAGCGGCTTGCCCGCCGCCTGGACCGATGCGTGCGAAGTATTGAGCATGGTCGTGGCGGCCATGCTGTTCAGCCGCCTGGGGCCCAAGCGCCTGGCCGCACGCCTGAATGAAATGACCGAAGTGATCCGCACCATCGCCGAGGGCGAAGGCAACCTGCGCCAGCGCCTGGACAGCGGGCGCATGGTCAACGACGAGACAGGCGACATGAGCCGCTGGATCAACAGCTTTATCGACCGCCTGGATTCGGTGGTCGGCCAAGTGGTCAAAGCCAGCCACAGCGTCGGCAACACCAATCAGTTGATGCTGGGCCGCAGCGAGGCGGCCGGGTTGATGTCCCATGAAGTGGCAGACGCCACCCACCGCATGATGATCATCGTTGAAGAGCAACTGGGGGAAATCCAGCAAGCCTCGGTGAGCGCCGAGCAAATGAAGCAGGCCATGGACGAGGTGGTCAGCCGCGCCCGCGAGCAATTCCTCGCGGTGCAGGTCGGCACCCAGTCGATTCGCGATGTGGTGCAGCGCTCCTCCGAAAGCGTGCAACTGCTGGACAGCCGCATGGCGCAGATCAGCAACATCACCGGGTTGATCAGCGACATCACCAACCAGACCAACCTGCTGGCCCTGAACGCGGCGATTGAGGCGGCCCGTGCCGGCGAGCATGGCCGCGGTTTTGCGGTAGTGGCCGACGAAGTTCGCACCCTGGCGTCGCGCACCTCCAAGGCCGCCGAAGACATTCGCCAGATGGTCGAAGGCTTGCAGAGCGAGACCCGCAAAGCCGTAGGCTTCATGGAAAACGGCGTGACCAATGTCGACAGCAGCCTGCGCCTGGCCGAGGATGCGTCGTCGGAAAACGTGCACCTGCACCAGGCGGTGGAGAGCATGTTCAGCATCATCCAGCAGCTCAACGCCCGCAGCCTCGACTATGGCAAGACGATCAAGCAGGTCAGCCACTCTTCGGAGCAAATGCGCCTGACCGTGGGGGTGTTGCAGACCAGCGCGGAAACCGTGCGGGTGAATGCCAACAAGTTGCAGAAGCTGGTGGGCTTGTTTGAGGTCAGTGGGGCTGCGGCCTGACCAGGCCACGTTTCTCCAGCAACAGGCGCTCCAGTTCCTGCATCGGCAACGGCCGGCTGAACAGATAGCCCTGGATCTGATCGCAGCCGGCTTCCCGCAGGAACTCCAGCTGCGCCTGGGTTTCCACGCCCTCGGCCACCACCCGCAGCTTCAGGCTGTGGGCCAGTTCGATGATGGTGCGGGTGATCGCCGCGTCCTGGGGGTTGCTGGTGACTTCGCGGATAAACGCGATATCGATTTTCAGCGTATCAATCGGAAATCGCCGCAAGTAAGCCAGGCTTGAATAACCGGTGCCGAAGTCATCGATGGAAATCTTTACCCCCATCGCCCGCAGCCGGTGCAGGCTGGCGATGGTGTGCTCAGTGTTTTCCATCAGCGAGCCTTCGGTGATCTCAACCTCCAGCCAATGCGGTTCTACGTTAACGCTGGCGAGGGACTGTGTGATGTCGGCAATCAAGTCACCTTCGATCAATTGATGCCCCGACACGTTGACCGACACTTCGACGGCACCCACCGCACTGGATTGCCACTCGGCGATCTGGCGGCACACGTTGTCGATCACCCAGCGACCGAGCACCACGATCAACCCCAGGCTCTCCAGGATCGGAATGAATACCGCCGGAGACACCGCGCCATAACCGGGCCGGTCCCAGCGCAGCAAGGCTTCAAGGGCACATACCTGACCGCCGGCCAGCTCGACCTTGGGCTGGTAGTGCAATACGAATTCTTCACGTTCGACGGCCAGGCCCAGGGCTTTTTCCAGCTCCAGGCGAGCCAGGTCTCGGATGTTCAACCGGGCGGCGGCATGCTGGTGATGTTGCAGTTGCTGCTCCAGCATCAGGCTGTGATTTTTCAGCCGGTCGCCATGGGCCTTGAGCCGCAGCAAGTTACGCACCCGCAACCACAACTCGACCCGTTCCACCGGCTTGCTGATGAACTCTTCGGCACCGTTTTCCAGTCCGCTCAGGCGGGCGCTGGGCTCACTCAGGGCCGAGAGCATGATGATCGGGATGTTCGCGGTGGTCGGGTCCTGCTTGAGCTGGTTGGCCACTTCGTAACCGTCCATACCCGGCATCATGATGTCCAGCAGGATCAAGTCCGGCGGCCGTCGCGCCACCAGCTGCAAGGCTTCTTCACCACTGGCGGCGCTCAAGGTCTGGTAACCCTCGTGGCGCAGCAGGGTTTCCAGCAGCTTGCGCACCTGGATTTCATCATCAACGATCAACAGCGTTGCGGGTTGGCTGGCCATGGAGAGGACTCACGTCAGAGGAGTAATGTTTTGTTGCAGCAGCGTGTCGATCACCTGGTACAGCTCTTTGTAGCGCAGCGGCTTGATGATGTAGGCGTCGCAGCCGGCCCGCAGGGTTTTATCGCGGTCTTCCTTCATGGCCATGGCGGTCAGGGCGATCACCGGGATGTGCGCAGTGTGCGGGTCCTGCTTGAGCAACGACGTGGCCGCCAGGCCATCCATGCCGGGCAACTGAATGTCCATCAGGATCAGCGCCGGTTGTTTTTCCCGGGCCAGGGTCAGCCCGGTCTCGGCATCGGCGGCCCACAACACGCTGTGGCCGGCGTTCACCAGCAGCAGGCGGGCGAGGCGCATATTCGCCTCGTTGTCTTCCACGATCAGGATTTCGGCCATGGGGCCTCCGTATCCGCGGCGCGGTGCAGCGGCAGCCACACCACAAAGCGGGCGCCGGCACCTTCGCGGCTGGCCACGGCGACGCTGCCGCCGTGCAGGTCGGTCAGTTGCTTGACCATCGCCAGGCCCAGGCCCGTGCCTTCGAATTTGCGCGCCAGGCTGCTGTCGATCTGGCTGAAGGCCTTGAACAACTTGCTCATGTCGTCGCGGGCGATCCCGATTCCGCTGTCGCTGACGCTCAGCTCCAGGAACTGTTGATGCGCACTGGGCTGCAGGGCAAAGCCGTGGGTGGGCCAGTCGCCGGGAATCTGCCCGACTTGCAAGCGACTCACTTCACGCACCGACAGGGTCACGGAGCCGCCGTGCTCGCTGAACTTCACCGCATTGGCCAGCAGGTTGTAGATGATTTGCTTGGTCTTGCGCAGGTCCAGCTCAAGGGTGCCGAAGTCGTCCGGGCTTTCAAGCTTCAACTGGATGCGTTGCAAGGCGGCCTTTTCCCGCACGATCAGCAGGCTGTTGGCCAACAAGCCCGCCAACTCCACGGCTTCCAGCTCGAGGTCCATCATCCCGGCCTCGACCTTGGACAAGTCGAGGATGTCGTTGATCAGCGACAGCAAGTGCTGGCCACTGGTGAAGATGTCGCCGATGTATTCGCGCTGGATATCGCTCATGTCGCCCACCAGGCCGTCCTTGAGCGCCTCGGAAAAACCGATCACGGCGTTCAGCGGCGTGCGCAGCTCGTGGGACATGGTGGCCAGGAACTCGGACTTCATGTGGCTGGCGTGTTCCAGTTCCAGGTTCTTTTCTTCCAGGGCGCGCTCAAAGCCTTTGCGTTCGGCTTCTTCCTGCTTGCGCGCGGTGTTGTCGGTGCCGATCAGCAGATAGCCGATGATCGCGTCGCTTTTATTGCGCAGGGCCGTCACCGAGACCATCGCCGACAGGCGACTGTTGTCCTTGCGGATATAGGTCAGCTCGTAGATGTCTTCGATGCCCCGGGACGCCTTGAACACCAGGGCTTCAAAGCCCGGCGTGATCGGCGTGTCCAGTTCCAGGCTGAGGGCGGCGGCGCGGGTGATCAGTTCGGCGGGGTCGGAGATGTCGGCCGGTGTGACGCGGTTCAGCACATCGGCGGCGGCATACCCGAGCATGCGTTCGGCGCCGACGTTGAAGATCTGGATCACGCCTTTTTCGTCGGTGGCGATGCTGGAAAAGTAGGCGCTGTTGAAGATCGCGTCTTGCAGGGCGCCGGTCTTGAGCAGGGTTTTCTGGCGTTTGAATTCGACGATTTTTTCGGCCCGGGATTGGGGTTCGGGCGAGTTGTCGAGAGCAGGTTTTTCCATCGCAGGGCATTCCGTGAACTTCAGGCCCGACACCGCCGAAGGCCGTGCCGCAGAGCATGCTCACAGAAGATCGCACGGGTGCGATGAGGAGGAGATGAGGTCTTTTGACAATAGCAGGTATTAGTCACGCCGAATGAAATCCATTTGAGTGCCTTAAAGCATGAATCAATTCATTTGGGTTCTATCTGTCGCCTCCATCAACGACGCGACATAAAAAGTAATGCCTTCGGAGGAACAGATTCCTACGCTCTGGCCACGCAAGGATGACGGATAACCTGGTGAGGTCTTGCGCCTCATGAAGAGAATTCATTCATTCCCCCCCTTGAACGGACGACTAAGCATGCTGATCAACGCCGGTAACTATCCCTTAAATCACATCCCCGGACCATCGGGATCATTGGGCCCGAATGCCGCGCCCGCCGGCAGCTCCTCCGTGGCAGTATCAGAAAAAAACTGGGACCAATCCAACGATACCTACACCCTGTCGTCGACAAAAGAAAAGTACGTCGAAGCGATTGTGAGGGACATGAACAACGGAAGTTTAACCCCTGAAGCCAAAGAGTTGGTGGATGCGTTGCTGACTACAGACAAGCCCAACACCCAAAAAGTGCAAGTCAAGACATTTGCCGTTAATGGTATTCAAGCCAACAACATCATACTTATTGAGCGTGTTCCTCCTACACCGAACGGCACAAATCACCTACTGTATTTGCCTCAGAATGACGGCGATTCATTTTTTAGTTTTAAAAACGGCCAAGAGATGAATGATTGGTTAAAACACCTCATCACTGATCCGAATAAGCTGGAAACTTTATTAAGTCACTTTCCGCCGCACTTGCACAGCCAGATAAAAGACAGCTTGATAAAGTTCGAAAAAAATGATGTCAACGCAGTAGTTGGGCCTTATGCCTATGAGGGCGATGATGTTTTCTCTCGACTGGATAATGCATATAGCGCTCCGCCAGCCCCTGTTAACGGCCTGACTGACCTGCGCCTGGAGAAAGAAGGTGCAGACGGACGCCTCCTCTTTTCGGGCAAACGTCCAAGTGGTGAAACGGTGTATTACGAGTACGATGCCTACGGTAATTTTCAAGGTGAAGACCGCAAGGGTAATTTTTACTTTGTGAAGAATGGTCTGAATCGTCCCGAGATGCTTTCTCCACTTACCGCCGGACAGTTCAGGGCCAAAATAACCAGTGTCGCGCAGGACAATGTGGGCGCCAACGATGTAAAAGGGCTTTATCAGGAATTTCTTCATCATTTGGAAAATCCCGCGTATGGAATAAGTGACGCACTTCAGAGCTTAGGAATAAATAAGGATGCGGCCAATACCGTCGAGCGCTATCTGGATAACCCCTTTACTGCATTGCTCCTTGACCTGAATAAAAATAATATGTTTGGCAAACTATTCGGTGTTGACAAGGAAACGATGGATAAAGACTTGACGATGGTTGGTGGAACTGCCCAGGGTTTTATTCCTTACTACGGGCAAGCCAGAGTGTTGGGCTCTCCTACGGCCAAGGCACTCAGAAATGAACCACTTACCGACGAAGAAAAAAGAGACATGGCTGATGCGATGGCATTAAAACCGGGCAGTCAGGCAAGGAGAAATTTGCAGCCGCCATCATCTGAAGTTAAATCCAGCTTAAAAAAATCCCCGTTTGATGAGAATAAGCCTGTAGAAAAACCAAGCACTAAGTCAGAACCTGAACGTACTACGGCTTTACCGCCGACAGGTGCTGAGCATCCGGGAATGGTTAAAATCGAGTATAACGGGAGTAAGAAATATTATGTCGCTGACACCCCCGACGCCGGTGACGGCGAACATTATCTATTGCGCGTGGAAGACCCCAATGATCCTTCTAAACTAGTGAGCTCTGGTATTATCGCCAAGCCTGATGAAACCGGTGTATGGCAAAAAAGAGGAGTCAAAGGCGGTGGCTGGCCAAGAAAAACCAAAGAGCCAAATAACAACACACTGAATGCTAACAGCCCCGAGGGCTTTATGGAGGGTCTGCTTAAACAGCGTAACGAAACGCCTGGTGCCTACCCTAGAGTAAGATCCGTAGCCGACATTAAGAAAGCGGACTTCCCCATTCCGGAGAAAATATACCGGGCCCATACTGGAGCGGAAAGCAAAGATAGCGGTCTTCGGCGTGCTGCCGGAACCGAGCTATCCGGGGACGACTACTTGGCCGCTATTATCAAGCATACGGCTCGACAAGGTGGAAGCGGTGGAGAAGTCATGTCTTTCAGTGCGAGCAAGGCAAAAGCACAGAGTTTCTCCACGCAATACCTTAAGGACGGAAAATCAGCTCCAGTTTATACAATCGACACTACAAGAGATCCACAGGCATTTCGGACAATTCCCGACATTATTCTCAAGGATGGTGAAAGGTTGGTGAGGGAAGGGAAGATCACCAAGGCAACACTATTGAAAGCCACCGACGAAATTCTCAACTATGAAAAAGAAGTTTTTTATATCAAGGGGGATGTACCGCCGGAGCTAATCGTCCAGTAGCTAGCGCTCCAGCTTTTTCATCGGCACAGGTCGACTGAACAGATAACCCCGGATCTGATCATAGTCGTTGAGCGATTTGATGGCTGAAAACATCCCCCGGAAGCTTTCAGCCCTCAAATGAATAGATTCAGCTCAATACCGCACGCTGTGAGCGCAGGTGGTCGAGGCTGAAGCTACCCGCACCAAACACCGCGATTTGCAGGAACCCGCCGCAAATCGCCAGGTTTTTCTGGAAGTTGATCAACTGGCCCTTGTCACCGAAGTGATTGTGGAACAGCAACGCCGTCATCAACGTAAAGGCCGCCATCAACAGCGCCACCGGGCGCACGCGATAGCCCAGCAGCAACGCCGTGGCCAATCCCAACTCCACCACCAGCGCAATGCCGTAGGCGAGGGACGGGAAGGGCGCGCCGGAAGCCGCGATATACGTGAGGGTGGCCGACGGTGCCATCAGTTTGCCGATACCGCTGAAAAGAAACAGCGCGACCAGCAAGGCACGGCCAAACAGCAAGGTGAGGTTTTGGTTAACGGTAGTCATGGTGCGACCTGCAGGTGGTGGGAGGAAGTTTGTGCGGATCATTCATGAGTGGGCGGGGAACGGAGAAGGCGTATCTGTTTATTCACACTATTTGATTTACGGATAGTGGTCAGGCGTTAACCAAATGAAGGTTTCTTCATCTGATGAAACGTTTAATCAACCGATAAAAGGCCTACGCAAGCGCTTGCGTAAACAAATGTATCTGATTAGAGTCGGCAGCAATCAGGTCTGCCGATGGCTGTCATCGGCACACGCTTGAACACAAAAATAATAAAACCAGGAGCTCAGTCATGAGCCTTGACCCCTTGCTTGAAATGCAGGGCATCAGCAAGACCTTCAATGGCCTGCGGGTGCTCAAGAACGTCAGCCTGAAAGTCTATCCCGGTGAAATTCACGCCTTGATGGGTGAGAACGGCGCCGGCAAATCGACGTTGATGAAGATCCTCTCCGGTGCCTACCAGGCCGATGACGGCGGCAGCATCCGCATCGATGGCCAGCCCGTCGCCAGTTACAACCCTGCCTCCGCCAAAGCCCTCGGCATTGCCGTGATCTACCAGGAACTCAGCCTGTGCCCGAACCTCACGGTGGCCGAGAACATCTACCTGGGCCGTGAACTGCGCCGTGGCTGGACCATCGACCGCAAGGGCATGGAGGCCGGGGTGGCCGAGGTACTGGCGCGGCTCGGTGCGGAGTTCCTGCCCACCACGCGCGTCGCCAGCCTGTCCATCGCCGAGCGCCAACTGGTGGAAATCGCCCGGGCCTTGCATGCCCACGCGAAAATCCTGGTGATGGACGAACCCACCACGCCGCTTTCATCCCGGGAGACCGACCGTCTGTTCGCGCTGATCAAACAGCTGCGCAGCCAGGGCCTGGCGATCATCTACATCAGCCACCGAATGGCCGAAATCTACGAGCTGTCGGACCGGGTTTCGGTGCTGCGGGACGGCGAGTACGTCGGCGAACTGGCGCGGGACGTGCTGTCGGCCGAGGTGCTGGTGAAGATGATGGTGGGCCGCGACCTTTCCGGTTTCTACAAGAAAGAACATGCCGCCTACGACCCGGGCCAGGTGGTGATGCGCGTACGTGACATGGCCGACGGCAAGCGCGTGCGCCACTGCAGCTTCGACCTGCACGCCGGTGAAGTGCTGGGCATCGCCGGGCTGGTGGGCGCCGGCCGTACCGAACTGGCGCGGCTGATATTTGCGGCCGACCCACGTACCTCCGGCACCCTTGAGGTGGTCGGCAAGACCGTGACCCAGCTGCGCAACCCGGCGGACGCGATTCGCGCCGGCGTGGTGTACCTCACCGAAGACCGCAAGGCCCAGGGCCTGTTTCTCGACATGAGCGTGGCCGACAACATCAACGTGTGCGCCTGTGTGCCGGATGCCCATGCCGGCGGCGTGCTCGACCGTGGCCACGGTGCGCAGCGGGCACGTGATGCAATCAAGTCGCTGTCGATCCGCGTGGCGTCGGGCAAGGTCAATGTCGGGGCGTTGTCCGGCGGCAACCAGCAGAAGGTGCTGTTGGCGCGGCTGCTGGAGGTCAAGCCCCATGTGCTGATCCTCGACGAACCTACACGGGGCGTGGACATCGGCTCCAAATCCGAGATCTACCGCATCATCAATCAACTGGCCAAGGCCGGCGTGGGCATCGTGGTGATCTCCAGCGAGCTGCCGGAAATCATCGGCACCTGCGACCGCGTGCTGATCATGCGCGAAGGGCAACTGGTGGCCGAAGTGGGCGGGGCATCCGGGCTGGATATTTCCCAGGAGGCGATTATCGACCTCGCCACCGGCAGCGAGCAGGTGCCGGCCCATGGCTAATTCAAACACGAGCGGGAGCAACACCATGACTGTGGCAACGATCGGCAAGGCTGAGCGTATTCGGGAACTGATGCGCACGGTGGGCATGTTGCCGGTGCTGGTGTTGCTGCTGGTGGGCTTTGCCCTGGCCAGCGAAAACTTCATGACCGTGCAGAACCTGTCGATCATCACCCAGCAGGCGTCGGTCAACGTGGTGCTGGCGGCGGGCATGACCTTTGTGATCCTCACGGCGGGCATCGACCTGTCGGTAGGCGCGATTCTCGCCGCCTCGGCGGTGGTTGCGCTGCAAGCCTCGATGTCGCCGCAATTCGGCATGTTCGGGATTGCTGCCGGGATCGGCTTCGGGCTGTTGCTCGGCCTGGTCAACGGCGGCCTGATCGCCTTCATGCGCCTGCCGCCGTTTATCGTCACCCTGGGTGCGCTGACCGCCATGCGCGGTTTGGCGCGCCTGTTGGCCGACGATAAAACCGTGTTCAACCCTGACTTGCCGTTCGCCTTTATCGGCAACGATTCAGTGCTCGGTGTGCCATGGCTGGTGATCATCGCCGTGGCCGTGATCGCGCTGTCGTGGTTCATCCTGCGGCGCACGGTGATGGGGGTGCAGATCTACTCCGTGGGCGGCAACCCGGAAGCGGCGCGTCTGTCGGGGATCAAGGTGTGGAAAGTCCTGCTGTTCGTCTATGCCATGTCCGGCGCTTTGGCCGGTCTCGGCGCGGTGATGAGCGCGTCGCGCCTGTTCGCCGCCAATGGCCTGCAACTGGGGCAATCCTATGAACTGGATGCCATCGCGGCGGTGATTCTCGGCGGCACCAGTTTTACCGGCGGCGTCGGCACCATTGGCGGCACGCTGATTGGCGCGCTGATCATCGCGGTATTGACCAACGGCCTGGTGCTGCTGGGCGTGTCGGATATCTGGCAATACATCATCAAGGGCATCGTGATCATTGGCGCGGTGGCGCTGGATCGTTATCGCCAGTCCCGTGCACGGACCTGATTTCACTCAAACAACAATCACAAGAGAGTCATCATGAACTTCAAACGCATGTTTCCTGTTGTCGCCTCCCTGGGCGTTGCCGTGTTGATGTCCCACGCCGTAGAGGCCCGTGAGCTGAAAGCCATCGGCATCAGCATGGGCTCCCTGGGTAACCCGTATTTCGTGACCCTGGCCGATGGCGCCACGGCCCGGGCCAAGGAGCTGAACCCGGCGGTCAAGGTGACCTCGGTGTCGGCCGACTATGACCTGAGCAAGCAGTTCTCGCAGATCGACAACTTCATCTCGTCCAAGGTCGACCTGATCCTGCTCAACGCCGTCGACCCGTCGGCCATGGCCTCGGCGATCAAGAAAGCCCGTGACGCCGGGATCGTGGTGGTGGCGGTGGACGTCGACGCCAAGGGCGTAAATGCCACGGTGCAGACCGACAACGTCGAAGCCGGCAAGCTCGCCTGTCAGTTCATCGTCGACAAGCTCTCGGGCAAGGGCAACGTGATTATCCAGAACGGTCCGCAAGTGACCGCGGTGACCGATCGCGTCAAAGGCTGTAAAGCGGCCCTGGCCAGCGCACCGGATATCAAGGTGCTGTCGGACGACCAGGACGGCAAAGGCTCGCGCGAAGGCGGCTTGAACGTGATGCAGGGCTACCTGACGCGCTTCCAGAAAATCGACGGCCTGTTTGCGATCAACGATCCCCAGGCCATCGGCAGCGACCTGGCCGCCAAGCAGTTGAAACGCAGCGGCATCATCATCACCTCCGTGGACGGTGCGCCGGACATCGAGAATGCCTTGAAGACTGACACCCTGATCCAGGCCTCCGCCAGCCAGGACCCATGGGCCATGGCTCAGACGGCGGTCAACGTCGGCAATGACATTCTCAATGACAAACAACCCGCCGAAGCGGTTACCCTGCTGACCCCAAAACTGATCACCCGCGACAACGTCGGTTCCTACAGCGGCTGGTCAAGCAAACATTAAGCGCGCGCAGGAGTGAGTACCGTGGCAACCATGGAGGATGTGGCAAGAATTGCAGGGGTGTCGACGTCGACGGTTTCTCACGTCTTGAACGGCACCCGCAAGGTCAGCCCGGACACGGTGCAAGCGGTGCAGAGCGCGATCAGCCAGTTGGGCTACATCCCCAATACGCTGGCGCGCTCCCTGGCGAGGTCCACCACTAACACGATTGGCGTGGCGATCTCGGCGCTGTCCAACCATTACTTCAGTGAAACGGTGCACGCGATTGAAACCGAGTGCGCCAAGCACGGCTACATGATGCTGTTTGTCGATACCCACGACGATCCCGAGCAGGAACTGCGCGTGGTTACTGCGCTGCACCACCGGCGGGTGGACGGCATTCTGCTGGCGCCGTCCACCGGTTCGCTGGCCCTGGAATACTTGCAGGCCAATGAAGTACCGGCGGTGTTGGTGGACCGGATGATGAGCGACCGTTTCGATCAGGTCGGGGTGGAAAATACGCTGTCCACCCAGGCCCTGGTGACGCACTTGATCGAGCATGGCCACCGGCGCATCGGTTTTATTTCCGGGCGGGCGGGGCTGGGCACTTCCGATGAGCGCGTGGCCGGTTATCACGCTGCGTTGCAGGCGGCTGGATTGCCGCTTGATCCACAGTTGCTGGTCAATGGCGGCTCCAGCAGTGAGCCGGCGCGCCACGCCACCACGCAATTGCTGGCCCTGGAGACACCGCCCACGGCAATCATGGCGGGCAACAACCTGATGACCCTCGGTGCAATGCATGCCTTGCGCGATGCGCGTATCGAGGTGCCCGGGCAAATGGCCCTGGTGGGCTTTGATGATTTTGACTGGGCGGACTTCTTCGTACCGCGCCTGACCCTGATCGCACAACCGGTGCAGGAACTCGGCGCCCGTGCGGTCAACCTGCTGCTTGAGCGCATGGCGTCGCCCAAGCGTAAAAAACACAGCGTGCGGCTTGCGCCCACCCTGAAGATTCGTAATTCATGCGGCTGCCCCTGATATGAACAACCCGGTTTCCCTTGGCATTGATCTTGGCACCTCGGAACTCAAGGCGATCCTGATGGACGAGCACGGCAGCGTCCTCGCCCATGCCGGTGCGCGCCTGACGATATCGCGCCGGCACACGGGCTGGTCCGAGCAGGCGCCGGAGGATTGGTGGCACGCATGCCTCAGCGCCCTGGACCAGTTGCGCGCGGATCAGCCGCAGGCTTATGGCCGCGTGAGCTGCATTGGCTTGTCCGGGCAGATGCACGGCGCCGTATTGCTGGGGGATGACGACCGGGTGTTGTACCCGGCCATCCTCTGGGATGACTCCCGCGCCATGGCCCAGGCCGAAGCCCTGGGCCGCGAGTTTGCCGAGGTCACCGGCAGCTTGCCGATGGCCGGCCTCACCGCTCCGAAACTGCTGTGGCTGCAGCAGCACGAACCCGATGTATTCGAGGCAATTGACTGCGTACTGTCGCCGAAGGATTACCTGCGCCTGCGCTTGAGTGGTGAGCGTGTGAGCGATGTGTCCGACGGTGCCGGCACGTTGTGGCTGGACGTGGCCAACCGGCAATGGTTCGAGCCCATGCTGCGTGCAACGGGTTTGCGATTGGCCCAAATGCCAAGGCTGGTGGAAGGCGGGGCGGCCAGTGCTCATTTGAACGCTGCGGCAGCGCGGCGCCTGGGCCTGGCCGAGGGCCTGGTGATTGCCGGCGGTGGCGGGGACAACCCGGTGGCGGCGGTGGGCATCGGCGCGGTGAATGCGGGGGATGCGTTTATCACCCTTGGTACCAGCGCGGCCATTGTTGCCATCACCGACCACGCGGCGGGCAATCCGGCGAGTGCCGTGCATAGCTTCTGTCATGCACTGCCCAATCGCTGGTACACCATGGGCGCCATGCTGGCCGGAGCCAGTTGCTTGCGCTGGGTGACACGGTTGACGGGCGCTGTCGATGAGCAGGCGTTGCTGGATCGCGTGCAGGCCGAGTTGCCGCTCGGGCAGGCTGTGGCGGTTTCCAATCCGTTGTTCTTGCCGTACCTGGCGGGCGAACGTACGCCCCATAACGACCCGTTGCTGCGCGGTGGTTTCATGAACCTGGGGCATGACTGCACGCCGGCGATGCTGGGTTATGCGGTGATGGAGGGGGTCGGGTTCGGGCTGCTGGATGCACTGAATGCGGTGCAGTCAGCCGGAGCCACGGTGGGCCCCTGCGCACTGGTGGGCGGTGGCGCGCGCAGTGAATATTGGGCGCAGTTGCTGGCCAATATTCTTGAGCGGGAGATCTACACCTTGCACGGCAGTGAACTGGGTGCGTGTATGGGGGCGGCGAAGCTGGGGTTTGTGGCGAACGGGCAGGGCGCGGCACTGCTGAGGGCGGGGATGCCGGTGAAGGCCCGGTTTTTCCCGGATAGTGCGCAGGCAACTGTGCTGCACGCGCGGTATCACAAGTTCCAGGGGCTGTTGGGCGCCGCCAAGGCGTTGCACGATTAAACTCCTACTGGGCCAGTAACCAGTCACGAAACGCCTGCACTTTCGCCAGCTCGCCGCAATCTGGCCGGTACACCACGTAGTAGGCGAGGGCCACGGCGCTTTTGACCTGGCCAAACGGGCGGATCAGGCGCCCGGAAGCCAGGTCGTCGTGCACCATTACGCTGCGGCCCAACGCGATGCCTTGCCCTTCGATCGCCGCCTGCACCACGGCCGCCGAGTTGTTGATGCGCAACCCGTGGCTGGCATCCGTACCCGTTTGCCCCATGGCATCCAGCCAGGTTCGCCAGGTGGGAAAGCCGGGGTCTCCGGCCATGGAAAGGTCATGGATCAGCGTGCATTGCGCGAGTTGTTCCAGGCTGAGCGTGCCGTCAGCGAGGGCTGGATAGTTGGGGGAGCAGACGGGAAACAGGTCCTCGTCCATCAACTTGATCGCGGTTAATCCGAGCCAGCTGCCGGCGCCATAGCGCACGCCGATGTCGATACTCTCTGCGAGAAAATCCAGGGTCTTGAGGTTGGTGTTCAGCAGTACATCGATCTCCGGATGCAGCTGCTGAAACCGCTCCAGCCTGGGCAACAACCACTTGCCGGCAAACGCCGGGCTGACCGTCACGGTCAGGTCGGCGCTCTGTGAGGCTTCCTTCAACCGCGCCAACCCCACCCGCAACCGATCAAAACCCTCGCGGATATCCGGCAACGCCGACCGGGCCACGTCCGTCAGCAGCAACCGCGTATTGCCGCTGCTGGCCCGGGTGAATAACGGCACCCCGAGCCACGCCTCCAAACTGCGCACTTGCTGGCCGACGGCGGCTGAAGTGACGTTCAGCTCTTCAGCTGCCGCAGAGAAGCTTTGATGCCGGGCCGCGGCTTCGAACGCGCGCAGGGCGTTGAGGTATCCGAGTGAGTTCATCTAAAGAATTTCTTTAATGATGGCGAAAGAGATCTGGTTTGTTGGCCTTACGCCAAGCCGCAAGAATAGCAGGCAACCCGGCGATAACAGTAACAGGCGCTGGAAACCCTACACTCAGAGGTTATTTGCCATGCAAAGATTTTCTTCCAAGGTTGTGATCGTTACCGGTGGCGGTTCGGGTATCGGCAAAGAAGTCGCACGCCGTTTTGTGGAGGAGGGCGCCAACGTGGTGATTGGCGGTCGAGACGCCGCCAAACTGCAGCGTGTTGCTGAAACAATCGACCCAAGCGGCACCTCGATTCGCGCACTGGCCGGCGACATCGCCAACCCGGCCACGGCCCAGGCCCTGGTAGACGAGGCGGTGAAGGCGTTCGGCGGGGTGGATATCCTGGTAAACAACGCGGGCGTGTTCCGTCCCAAGCCGTTCCTGAAGTGGATGCCACGGAATATGACTGGTTTCTCGACACCATCCTCAAAGGCAAATTCTTCATGGCCCAGGCTGCGGCAAAAGCCATGCTGCAACGCGGTGGCGGTGCGATTGTGCAGACCGGTTCCCTGTGGGCGATCCAGGCCATTGGCGCTACACCGTCGGCGGCGTACTCGGCGGCCAACGCCGGGGTGCATGCGCTGACCCGCAACCTTGCGATTGAGCTGGCCTCGTCCAATATCCGGATCAACACCGTGGCCCCGGCCGTAGTGGAAACCCCGGTGTATGGCACGTTCATGGACGAAAACCAGGTCAAGGCAGTGCTGCCGACGTTCAACGCCTTTCACCCGTTGGGCCGTAATGGCCAGCCGGCGGATATTGCCCAGGCAATCCTGTTCCTGGCGTCGAGCGAGGCTTCGTGGATTACCGGTACGGTGTTGCCTGTCGATGGTGGCGTGACTGCGGGCCGTAACTGACTGGGCAACCCGGCCTGGCCTTAAACCTGTGGCCAGGGCTCTTGTGGTGAGGGGCTTGTCCCCGCTGGGCTGCGAAGCAGCCCCAAAAAACGGGAGCGCTTCGCACTCCAACGGGGACAAGCCCCCTCGCCACAGAGACGATTCAGGCTTTGGCAGCCAGTTCGCGCAGCACCTTGAGCAACGTGGTCTCACCCTTGACCACCCCGGCATGCTCAAAGCAGATCCAGCCTTCATTGAACCCATCGATCATGCGCATGCGCGGCAACGGATTCTGCGCACCTTGCTCACGAAACATCGGTTCCCAGGTATCCCGAGGCACCACCTGCGCGATCACGCCGCGACCGAGCACTTCGGTCAAGGTGCGGGCAATGTCGTTCGGGCTGACCCACTGGCCTTCCAGCTCAACCACCCGGTGCCCGCTCCAGTGTTGCTGCAACAGTTGCGCGGCGAGGCGGCCGACGTCAGCGGTGGCGATCATCGGTACGGCTTTGTCCAGCGGTTGCAGGAAGCTGTTGATCACCCCGTGTTCACGGGCGGCGACCACGTCATAGGCCGCGTTTTCCATAAACCAGCCCGGACGCAGGAAGGTCACCGGTACGTTCAGCGCGCTCAACGCCTGTTCCATCAAGGTGCGCTGACTCAGCAGGTTAACGTGCTCGGCCTGGGCGCCGATGGTCGACAGGCACACCACCTTTTGCGGTGCTGCAGCCTCGATGGCCTGGGCGACGGCGGCAATCACCTTGCGCGCCTCGGGAAAACCGGGCGCCGGGTCGAAGTCCGACGGCGGCAGGATGAACACGCCGGTGGCGCCCTTGAACGCTTCGGTAAGTGCGGCGGCGTCGTCCATGTTCGCGATGGCGACCTCGCAACCCAGCGCGGCCCATTCGGCGCCTTTGGCGGCATCGCGGATCACCGCGCGCACCGGTTGATGATCATTGAGGAGAAACCGCGCCAGGGCGCCGCCGACTTTGCCTGTGATTCCGGTAATGACATACATGGTGTTTACGCCTGTTGTTCCAATGTGTGGATCAAGCATAAACACCGCACTCGATGCACAGAATAGCGATCCCGTCACTGCATCAGTGACTCAAAGTCACGAGTCGCCAAGTGGCGGCAACCGGCGTTTTACCGGGGTTTTCTTGACGATGGCGGTGTTGGTTTCGGCGTACGCGTTGAGCCGGTCCAGCAGGGTGTCCAACTGATCCATGGTGCGCACGTGCAGGCGCGCAATGAAGCAGTCATCGCCGGTCACCTTGTCGCATTCGGTGAACTCCGGGATCGCCTGGATCTGCCGTTCCACTTCCTGCAGTTTCCCGGGCAGCGGGCGAATACGCACGATGGCTTGCAGCAGATAGCCAAAATACTTGGGGTCGATGTCCACGGTGTAGTTTTTCAACACGCCGCGCTCTTCCAGGCGGCGCAGTCGCTCGCCGACACTGGGGGAGGAGAGGCCGGTGATGCCCGCCAAGGCCTTGAGGGACAGGCGTGAATCATCCATCAGTGCGGCGATCAGTTGCTGGTCAATGCTGTCAATCATGGTCGCTCCGAAAGCCATTGCGCGGGTTTGCCTAATAAGAATAGGCGAAACACACGGTTCGCCTTATTTAGAATCTGGAGTCGCTTCAACTCAGATTGCCATAATTGAGCCTCACTTGAGGAGCTCAATCATGGACAAATCCATACGTCGCGGTTCATGGGAAATGGTCGCCGCCATGCTGATATCCGGCACCATCGGCTGGTTTGTACTGGTGTCGGGTGTGCCCGTTGTCGAGGTGGTGTTCTGGCGCTGCGTGATCGGCGCAGTGACGTTGCTGGTGGTCTGCTGGCTGATGGGCTATCTGCGACTTGACCTGCTGAGCTACGCCAAATTGGGGCTGGCGATGCTCAGCGGCGTGGCGATCGTGGGCAATTGGTTGTTGCTGTTTGAGTCCTACGCCAGGGCTTCAATCTCCATCAGTACGGCGGTGTATAACGTGCAGCCGTTCATGCTGGTGATGCTGGCCGCGGTGTTCCTGGGCGAGAAAATCACCGTGCAGAAGCTTGCCTGGCTGAGCGTGGCGTTCGTCGGGATGCTGGCGATTGTCACCGCCCATGGCGATCAGCAAAACGCCGGGGATGACTATCTGGTGGGCGTGGCATTGGCGCTGGGGGCGGCGTTTCTGTATGCGATTGCGGCGCTGATCATCAAGCGCTTGAAGGACGTGCCGCCGCATTTGATGGCGTTGATCCAGGTGACCACGGGCGCCGTGCTGCTGGCGCCGCTGATGCAGTGGCAGAGCCTGTCCGCCTCGATGGATTCGTGGGCGGCACTGCTGACCCTGGGCGTGGTGCATACCGGCCTGATGTACGTGTTGCTGTATGGGGCGATCCAGAAGTTGCCCACGGCAATCACCGGGGCGCTGTCGTTTATCTACCCAATCGCGGCTATTTTTGTCGATTGGATTGCGTTTGGGCATCGCCTCGGCTGGCTGCAATGGCTCGGCGTGGCGGCGATTCTGCTCGCGGCGGCGGGGCTGCAGCGGGGTTGGTGGTGGCGCCCGAAGGCGTTGGCGGGGCATGTTTCATGAAGCAGTGATAGCACCTTGGTTACTATGTTTCGCTGTATATCTACCTTTACAGCGGAACTGCTCATGTTAAAGAAAACCCGTGCCTGGCTGCTCAGCGGCCTGGTGCTGTCCGTGGCGTTATCGGCCCATGCCGAAAGCGCAATCCATGTGACCTACGCCGGCTCCATGGGCGTGGTGATGGACAAGGCCCTCGGCCCGGCCTTTGCCGAACGTGAACACCTGACGTATCTGGGGCAGGGCGAAGGCGCCTATGGGATGGCGCGGTTGCTGGCGTCGAAGAAGGTGGTGGCCGACGTGTTCGTGTCCATCACCCCGGGGCCGATTGAGGTGCTGCAAAAAGCCGGGCTGGTCGGGCAGGCGGTGCCGGTGGCCAGCACCCGCATGGTGATTGCCTACAACCCCAAGAGCGCGTTCGCGCCGGCACTGGAAGCGAGCAGGAACGCCAACTCGCCGGCCTGGTGGAAGGTGCTGCAAAGCCCCGGCCTGCGCTTTGGTCGCACGGACGCCGCCACCGACCCGCAAGGGCAGAACATCATTTTTGCGGTGCAACTGGCCGAGAAGTATTACCGGCAGCCGGGCCTGGCCCAACACATCCTTGGCGACGTACAAAACCCGCAGCAGGTGTTTGCTGAGGGCGGCCTGTTGACTCGCCTGCAAGCCGGCCAGATTGATGCCGCTTCCGGCTACGAGAGCGCGACGATCTCGGCCAAGCTGCCGTACATCGCGCTGCCCGACGAGATCAACTTGAGCAACCCGACCTTCACTCAAGACTGGTACGACACCGTCAGCCTGCAATTGCCGGACAAGAACGGCCAGATGCAAACCCTCAAGCCGCAGCCGTTGGTGTTCTACGCAGCCGTGCTGAAAAACGCGCCCAACCCGCAAAAAGCCCAGGCGTTTGTGAGTTACCTGCAGTCGCCTGAAGGCCAGAAGGTGTTTGAAGCCAATGGCTACGGCCAGCCGAAAGGCGGAGCGCTTTGATGTGCTGAAAGGCTCACGCTCAATGTGGTTGAGCCTGCCGGCGGCGGTGCTGCTGATCATTCCGTTTGTAGCCCTGGCGGGTGCAACGTCCTGGGGCCAGTTGCACTTGGCCTATGGCGACTGGTCGGCGGTGGGCGTTTCCCTGGGGCTGAGCAGTGTCTCGACGCTGTTGATTGTGCTGCTGGGCACGCCACTGGCCTTGTGGCTCGCGCGCACCGCGTCGCCGTTGCGCGGCGGGGTCGAGGCGTTATTGCTGATCTCGCTGCTGACGCCGCCTTTGGCCATGGGGATTCTGCTGGTCACCGCCTACGGACCCTACGCCACCTTGGGCGAGGCACTGGGCCGGCTGGGCATTTCCCTGAGCAACAACCTGCCGGCGTTTATCCTCGCGCAACTCTATGGCGGGCAGGCCTATTACATCCTGTGCGCACGCACGGCATTCGAGGCGGTGCCGCGCTCACTGGAAGAAGCCGCTCGGGGATTGGGTTGCACACCGGTCGAGGTGTTTTTGCAGGTGACCTTGCCCGTCACCCGGCGGGCCCTGGCCAACGCCTTGGCGATTGTCTGGGTGCGGGTGATTGGTGAGTTCGGGATTGTGATGGTGTTTGCGTATTTCCCGCAGGGGATTCCGGTCAAGCTGTTCGTCAACCTGCAGAACGAAGGCGTAGACAGTGTCTACGCCCTGTTGTGGTTGCTGCTGCTGGTGACCTTGCCGTTTCCGCTGTGGTGCCTGCGGGTACGCAGGCGCAAAGGGATCAGTGCGGCGCGCGAGGGATGGTCTTGAGCAGGTCGTCCGGGCTGATGTAACCCACCACGCTGCCCGGTTGCGGAAGGCCGAGGATGTGGCCCTTGATCTTGCCGATCACGTGCATCTCGCACGGCTTGCAGTCGAACTTCAGCGTCAGCACTTCATCGCCGTGGATCAACTGCATCGGTGCCACCTTGGTCTTCACGCCCGTCACACCCTTGGCCTGTTTCGGGCACAGGTTGAACGAGAACCGCAGGCAGTGCTTGGTGATCATCACCGGCACTTCGCCGGTTTCTTCGTGGGCTTCATACGCCGCGTCGATCAGTTGCACGCCGTGACGGTGATAGAAGTCGCGGGCCTTCTGGTTGTAGACGTTGGCCAGGAACGACAGGTGCGATTCCGGGTACACCGGCGGCGGCGTGGTTTCTGCCTTGCGACCGCCCCGTGGATGAGCCTGGATACGCGCCTCGGTCAGCGCCTCGATCACTTCACGGCGCAATGCCTTGAGCTGCGAGTTCGGGATGAAGAACGCCTGCGGTGCATCCAGCTCGATTGACGTGGCGTGGTACTGGGTGGTGCCCAGTTGGCCCAGAAGGTCGCGCAGGGTTTCCAGCGCCTGTTCCGGCTTGTTGGCCACGCCGAACGGACCGGGCAGGGCGACGCTGGCGCTGATGCCTTCCTCGCTGGTGACGGTCAGGTCCAGGCGATCTTCCAGCAGGCGGGCCGCCCACGACACGCCGATACGGCGCTCGGCGGAGGTCTTGAGCAATGCCTGCTGCCAGTTATGGTCCAGGTTACGGTTCAGCGGATGATTCGGACGCAGTTGATGCAGGCCGGCCGGCATCTCGTTGGGCTCGACGCGGTAGCGATAGCGCTTTTCGCCGTCCTCTTCAAACTCACCTTTTGGCTCGGCAATGTTAGCGCGGAAGCCCACCACTTCGCGCTTGATCAGCACGTTGAGGCCGTCACCGTTGGACAGCGGCTCATGGGTGACCACTTGCAAGTCGCGCTTGCCGGCTTTTTCCACCACACCCACCGGCAGGCCGGTAAAGGTCGGGGTGTCGAAGGCGCCGATGTCGACCTTGCGGTCGGTGACGAAGTAGTCGGTGCTGCCACGGTGGAAGGTCTTTTCCGGGTCGGGCAGGAAGAAATGCGCAGTACGGCCGCTGGACGCGCGGGCCAGGTCGGGGCGGTCTTCGAGAATCTCGTCGAGGCGCTGACGGTAATAGGCGGTGATGTTCTTCACATAGCCCATGTCCTTGTAGCGGCCTTCGATCTTGAACGAACGCACGCCGGCATCCACCAGGGCACGCAGGTTGGCGCTCTGGTTGTTGTCTTTCATCGACAGCAGGTGCTTTTCAAAAGCAACCACGCGGCCCTGGTCGTCTTTCAGGGTGTAGGGCAGGCGGCACGCCTGGGAGCAATCGCCACGGTTGGCGCTGCGGCCATTCTGGGCGTGGGAGATATTGCACTGGCCGGAGAAGGCCACGCACAGGGCGCCGTGGATGAAGAACTCGATGGCCGCATCGGTTTCGTCGGCAATCGCACGGATCTCTTGCAGGTTCAGCTCGCGGGCCAATACCAACTGCGAGAAACCCGCCTGGTCGAGAAACTTTGCCCGGCCCAGGGTACGGATGTCGGTCTGGGTGCTGGCGTGCAGCTCGATGGGCGGAATATCCAGCTCCATCACCCCCAGGTCCTGGACGATCAGCGCGTCGACGCCGGCGTCGTAGAGCTGGTGGATCAGCTTGCGGGCCGGTTCCAGCTCGTTATCGTGCAGGATCGTGTTGATGGTGGTGAACACCCGCGCGTGGTAGCGCCGGGCGAACTCCACCAACTGCGCGATATCGCTCACGTCGTTGCAGGCGTTATGGCGCGCGCCGAAACTCGGGCCGCCGATGTACACGGCGTCGGCGCCATGCAGGATAGCCTCGCGAGCGATGGCAACATCGCGCGCAGGGCTGAGCAATTCCAGGTGATGCTTGGGCAAGGACATAGTTTTTTTAGTCAGGCTTGTCACGGAGGCGGGCATTGTAGCTGCGAAATGCCTTATCGACATCTATCAGGGCCTACGTGCGCTCCCACAGTGGAATGCAGTCAACTGTGGGAGCCGGGCTTGCCCGCGATGCAGGCACCACGGTGTATCCGTTACACCGAGGCGATCCCATCGCAGCCTCGCTGGGGCTCGACAGCTCCCACATTGGAGCGTCGACCCCCTTAGTCATCAGGCCTTGGCAGCCATCGCCGTGACTTCAACCCGCATGCCTTCCACCGCCAGGGCGGCCACGCCAACCGCTGCACGCACGGGCCAGGGCTTGGCGAAATAGCGTTTGTAGACTTCGTTGAAAGCGGCGCGATCGGCCATGTCGGTCAGATAAATGGTCAAGTGCATGACCCGGTCAATCGAGCTGCCGGCACGTTCCAAGGCCACTTTCAGGGCTTGCAGGGTGCATTCGCTTTGCAGGGTGATGTCGCCCAGTTCCAGGCTGCCGTCGGCGCGAGTGGGGATTTGCGTGGAGACGAGGATGCCGTTGAAGCCGATGACGTCGGAGGAGATGGAGTCCGGGTCGAGATCGGGGGTGAAGGCGAGGTCGTGGTTGGACATGGAGGTCTCGTTTTGCTGCAGAGTGAGGCCGCGCAGTTTAACGCCTCCAGCAGAACTGCCAACCCAAATAGCCGATCACCGTGCCAGCGACCGACGTCGCCGGCACGTCCCGGGAAGGGCTTACAGGATGCTGAACGGGTAATTGACGATCAGGCGCGTATCGTTGACGTCGCCGCCACTGCCCGACTCGGAACTGCCGGTGTGGTAGGCCTGGCGCAGGCGGAACGCAAGGTTTTTCGCCGGCCCGCTCTGGACCACGTACTTAACTTCTACGTCGGTTTCGTGCTCCTTGGCGCCATCGCCGTAGGCGCCGAGATAGGCGCTGTTGGCGGGGGTGTGGCTGCCGTCAATGTCGGAGCCGTTGATGTAGCGGCTCATGAAGCTAAGCCCCGGCACACCGTAGGGCGCCATGTTCAAGTCGTACCGCAGGGCCCAGGAGGCTTCGCCTGGGCCGTTGAAGTCAGACCATTGCACCGAGTTGGCCAGCAGGATCGAGTCGCCGGCCGCGGCGGCACCGTTGTCACCCGCGCCGATATAGTCGAACGGCTCATTGCCATCGATCTTCTGGAACGACAGCGTCAGCGTGTGGGCCTGCAGGAACGAATAGGCCGCCGCCAGCGAGTACGCCGTGGTGTTGATCGTGCCCGCATTGGCACTCCCGGTATCGAGGGTGCGGTACAGGTTGCCGTCCAGGGTCACCGACTGGCCATTGCTCAGGGGCATCACGTAATTGAGGTTGGTGTAGTACTGGCGCCAGACGTCCTGCAATTCGCCGGCGTACACCGTCGCGCTCAAGTCCGGGGTGAAGGTGTATTTGCCACCGACAAAACTGGCACTCTTGGTCGCTACGTTGGCGTAGGTGGCAAAGATATCGTGCTCATGGTTGGTGGTATCGCCACCGTTGGTCGCGGTGAAGTGACCGGCTTCCAGGTTCAGGCCGGCGATTTCGTTGCTGGTCAGGTCAAAGCCTGTGGCGGTCTGGTCGAGCAACCCGACACCACCGACGGCAAACACCGGCGCGGTGGGCTGCATTTCACCGTATTTGAGCTGCGTCCTGGAGATCCGCAGTTTCAACGCACCACCCAGCGAGCCGTAGGCGTCCTGAGGGTCGCCGTTGCGATCAAGCGGCAGGTTGCCGGTGTTCGCGTATTTGCGCTGTGAGTCGAGTTTCAGCCCGCCGTAGGCATAGGCGTCGACGCCGAACCCGATAGTGCCCTGGGTGAAACCGGAGATGTAGTTGGCCATGACCCCTTGGGTCCAGTCACGCTGATCGGCGCGGCCTTCTTCCCGGTTACGGTTCAAGTAGTAGTTGCGCGCGACGCCGGTGAGAGTGCTGCCATCGACAAAACCCTTGGCATCTGCCTGATCCGTTACTGATTCTGCCAAAGCCACCTGGCTCAGGCTGCTGGAAATGACCAGCGCTAATAGGCTCCACTGTTTAACCATGGTTATAGCTACCCCGGATAGATTAATCGCTAATAGTTGCGTGCGCAGATGCACGGCCTTATTTTTTATGGCGTATATAACTTTTGGGCAGGCGATATTAAGACGGGCATTCAAGCCGGGTTTCGCGTGTTGTAGTTTTAGCCGGGCACCCCTTGGCGGGCGGCGCTGGCCTTTGCGCGATGGGGGATTTTTAACCGGTTTGCGGTAAAGGACCAGTGAAGGGATGGTTAAACTCGATTAATTAAAATTCACTATGCCGCTGCGCGTGCTGCTGTAGTTTTGGTCGTGTCTTAGCCGCTCTGCTTCGACAAAATCCTTTGGTTTGCCGCCGCAGTCTCTGCGGCGGATTTTTTATAAAAACAGCATGTAAACTTATTTAGCATTGGTTTAATAAAATCGCCATGAGTGCTTTTTTCTATTAATGGCCGCAACTAATTGTCAGCGATTTTATTGGCGCAACAGCACGTGATTTCATCACCCCCCGTTTTAATACTTTCTTAAAAAATCGGTCTATGGTTCCGGCCCTTGCTCATCATCCCGTATGTGTGGATTGTGTTGCCCCATTCCAAGCAGCACACGAGGGCCTGCTGTGTATTTATTATTGGTGGAAGACGACGCCATGCTGGCCGAAGCCATCTGCGATGGCGCACGGCAAAACAGCTGGAACATTGACCATGTCAAGGACGCCTCCCAAGCGCGCCTGGCGTTGGTCGAACATACCTACAACGCGGTCCTGCTTGACCTTGGCCTGCCAGGTGAATCCGGCTTGAGCGTGCTCAAGGCCCTGCGCAAACAACACGACCCCACACCGGTGGTGATCCTCACGGCCAGCGGGCAGTTGAGTGCGCGCATCGTCGGCCTGGATGCCGGGGCCGATGATTATCTGGTCAAGCCGTTCCAGCTCGACGAACTGTGGGCGCGCTTGCGGGCCGTGAGCCGGCGCAGTGAAGGGCGGGTGATCTCACTGCTGACCCTGGGGGATATCGTGCTGGACCGCAGCCGTCACGTGGTAACCCGAGGTGGCCGGCGGGTGGCATTGAGCGCGTATGAATACCGCACGCTGCTCGCGCTGCTGGAGCGCCCCGGTCACGTGCTTGCGCGTGATCATTTGCAGGCAGTGGTCTATGGCCATGCCAGCAACATCGAGAGCAATACCATTGCCGTGTATATCCACCAATTGCGGCGCAAATTGGGCGATGAGCTGATCACCACGGTCCATGGCCAGGGCTATATGATCGCCGGGGCCCGTCAATGAAATCCCTGCGCCAACGCATGATGCGTGTGCTGTTCCTGACCATCGGTATCTGCTGGGCGCTGGCCTTGACGGCATTGCTGATTTACACCCAGGTCAGCTCCAGCAGCATCTGGGACAGCAAGCTGCAAGCCATCGCGACTCAGCTGTTGCTGGCCATCCCGCAGAATAATGAGCAGCTCCCGGGCAAGGACGCGAGCCCGCTATTACGCAGCGCCGGGCTGGCCGAAGCCGGGCTGTTGACTTATCAGGTGTGGGCGGGCCACGACCGTTTGCTGGCCGGTGCACCGGGCGCCCCGTCGACGGCGTTGCAGGGGAGTTTCCTGGACGGTTTTTCGAGCCCGATGATCGATGGGCGCAAGTGGCGGGTGTATTCAATATCCGACAGCAACCGGCAACTGACCGTCCAGGTCGGCTACCTGCACAGTGTGATCAGCGCGGACATGCGTCGAAAAGCCTTCGTTGCGCTGTGTATCGCCTCATCGCTGTTGGCGCTGGTAGGGCTGTTGATGTGGCAGGTGTTGCGGCGTGCGCTACGGCCCGTTCTGGTGATCGAAAATGCCCTGCGGGGCAGGCACCGCTTTGACCTTACGCCGTTGTGGGTGGGCGCGCTGCCGGTCGAGCTACGCCCGCTTGTGGAGGGATTCAATCACTTGCTGCGGCAACTCGACCAGGCACTGGAAGGTGAACGGCGTTTTATCGCCAATGCGGCCCACGAGTTACGCACGCCGCTCTCGGCCTTGCAGGCCCATGCGCAAATTGCCCTGCGGGCCACGACCCTTGCTGAAAAGGACGCGACCTTGCACAAGCTGCTGGCGGTGGTGGCACGCAGCACGCGTTTGTCTGAGCAATTGTTGGACCTGGCGAGCCTGGAGGCGGTGCATAAACCCCATCGCACCCAGGTCGACCTGAGCGAACTCATCGGCTATGTCACCGATGAATTTGAGGTGCAGGCCGCGCAGGCACAACGCACGCTGCTGCTTGAGACCCAACCGTGTCTGATCGACTGTGATGTCGACGCCATGGGCATTCTTCTGCGCAACCTGATCGACAACGCCCTGCGCTACACCGGGCCGGGCGACCACGTGAAAATCAGCTGTGGCCCATCGCCCCAAGGGCCTTGCCTGCAAGTCGCCGATGACGGGCCGGGGGTGGCCGCCGCCGAGAGAGAGTCGATCTTCGAGCGTTTTTACCGTGTCCCCGGCAGCGGCGGGCAGGGCAGTGGGATCGGCCTGTCGCTGGTGAAAAATATCGTTCAAGGGCACCATGCAAGCATCGTCACAAGCAGCGGCCTGGCCGGCAAGGGATTGTCCATCAGTGTGTATTTTCCTGGGATTGTGCCGCCTCCAGCACCTGCGCCATAACCTGGGCCTGCCATTCAAAATAAGGGTTGTAGGTGAGACGCGCATGCACCTTGCCTGCTTCCCGATAGCCCCAATCGGAATACCACACGGTGGCCCCCGCCAGGCATTGGCGGTAGCCCTCGGCGTTCTGCCCGTTGGAACACATCGGCTGCTTGCCTTGACGACCGTACTGGGGGTTGTCCGGCGAGAACAGCACACTCATATGGGAAAACTGGCTGATGTGTTCGGCGGGAAACCGGTCACTGCGCACCAGCATCCGTGGATGGCGCTGCCCGGGAACCAGGTCGCCATACCAGATCATCCGTGACGCCGGGTTCGGAAAGCGCTGGCTGAACGTCTCCCGCACAAACCCGACATCCACCACTGAGTCATGGGCGGCGCTGACGATCAGCACTGGCCGGTCATAGGTCTGCATCGCCAGCCTGCTGCGTACGACGGTACTGGTGAAGTAGAACTGGGCAAAGCCGTTGGTGGGTACGTTTTGATAGCGCAACGCTGTCTGCTGGGGGGCAGGGCCGTCAGGTTGGCGCAACCAGGGCTTGACCTTGGACAGCCACGGCAACAACCAATCGAAGGGCAGGCGGGCCTTGAACGCGGGTGAAAACAGCAGCAAGCCAGCGATCGCCGGGTCGTCCATGGCGTATTCCAGCACCAGGTTGGCCCCAGTGGAGAAACCGCCCAGGTAAACCTCGTCGGCGTCCTGGCGCAGCAGCGCCACTTGCCGGGCCACAGTGTGCTGCCAATCGGTGACGTCGACGCCCAGCATGTCGGCGGGTTGAGTCCCGTGCCCGGGCAGCAACAGCGTGCGTACCCGATAACCCTGGCCGGCGAGCTGCGGTGCAATATCAATGAAGGAGCCCGGCGAGTCCCCCAGGCCGTGCACCAGCAGTATCCCTTTGCCGTTGGGGTGCTCAGGCTGCCATTCCCGAGGGGCGTTCCAGGCCAGCTCCAGGGCATGGTCCGCGCTCTGAAACCGTCGGTTACGCTCCAGCAGCAAGAGGGTTTTCTGGCGATAGTCGGCAAAATTCTCCGGGGCCGGCGATACAGGGCTGACCGGCAGCTCGGCGCAGCCAGCGATGCAGGACAACAACAGCGTCCCGAGTGATCTCATGGGGCCTCCGTGGGAGTGAGCCAGTACCGTGAAGCCGCCGCAGGCAGGGCGAGCGGCGGCCGTGTCAGTCAAAAACGGTACATGTACCAAAGCCTTGCCGAGCCGAGGGTGGATCGGTCCACGATCGGGCTGTCTTCAATCTCACTGCCCAGGCGTGTGGCGCTCAGGTCCAGATAGACGTGCTGGTTAGTCTCTAACGGGTAGCCAACGCGTACCCCCGCCTCGATATTGACGGTGGCGTCACCGGCGTAAGCCCGACGCGTCGCCCTGGCTTCGCTGGCGCGTACGCCGTAGTAGTAAGCGACGTAGTCTTCATCCAGGTGCACCGCCGCCAGGCGCGGGGTGAAGTCGAAGTGACCCGCTGTAAAGCGTCGCTCGACGGCCAGCCGGATGATTTGCCCGTCGCTGTTGCCTGATGCATCGCCAGCCCATTGCGCGGAGAACTGCGCGACAGGGCTCTGCCAGATGGCCTTGGCCCCCAGCCAGATACCCGGGTCGCGGTCACGCATGCCGTCCAGGTCATCGGAATCGGATGCGTCATAGCCTTCATCCAGCCCGTACCGGGCCTGCAAACGAAATGACAGCGCGCTGTCGCTGGGTATCTTGAAGTCGATGCCAGGGCCCATCACGCTGATCCAGCGACTTTCATAGGACACGGCCGGCAGGAGCTGGCTGTCGTCGTCATGGCCACGGTAGGGGGAATTCGTCACAGCGGCCCCCAGCCCCAGGCCCCAGCCAAACGCTTTATCGCTCTCTGACGCCGCGAGGGTGGTGACGGGCATTAGTGACAGGCTGGCCAGGAACAGTGTCCCGGCAAACGAGGTCAACGCGTTCACGGGCGGTGATTTAGCTTCGATGGGTGACATGTATGTTTTCTCAGATGGGGGTCTGAGGCGGAGTATGTCGGGGAGGATTTAAGAAATTTTTAGGCGGATTAAAAGCTTGTTAAGACGGCACTCAAAAGAACAAATCCTTCGGCGACAGCATCTCGCTGAACGGTGAGCCGTGATTCCTGGCATATTGCTTGATTACCTGCTTCAACACACCGATGAAGGCAGTTGCAGCCTTGCTGCGCACGTTACCCCGGCGACTGACCACGCCGAGGATCCTTGATTTGGAGCCTTTGAACGCACTCAACGGCGCGACCGCACCGGCAAAACACTCGGATTTGAGCAATAAGTCAGGCAGAACAGTCAGCGAGTCCGTCTGCAACAGCACCGGCAGCAAAATCCCCGCCGAGTGCACGCTCACCACATGACTGGGCGGGGGTGACAGGCGAAACTCCCGGTTCAGATCGCTGATAAACGTGTTGTGCAGCGAAGGAGGGTAGTTCGCCAGCCACTTCATGGCATTCAGTTCATCAATGGAACTGGAGTGCCGTAGCGGATGGTCTTTACGCCCCACCACATGGGCCTGATAGGAAAACAGCGGTTCGATGGAGAACTCGTTTTCGGTAATGAAATTACTGGCCTGGATCACCGCGAAATCCAGATAGCCGTCCCGAAGCTGCGGCACCGAAATGCCGTGCAGCCCCTCGAACACCTCCAGGAATACGTGGGGGTACTCTTGCTGGTAGAGGCTCAGGCACTCCGGCAGAAAGCTGAAGTTGATAAACGGAGAGACGGCAATACGCAGGCGTTCGGCCTGCCCGCTGCGAATCAGATTCAGGTCGGCCTTGGCCTTTTCAATCTCGCTGAGTATCAGGCGCGCGTGGTGCAGCAGGCTTTTGCCAGCCTCGGTAAAACGCACGCCGGTGTGGGTACGCTCCAGCAATTCCACCCCTTGTTGCTGCTCCAGATCACGCAAGGTGCGGGTGATTGCGGCCTGGGTCAGGCCGACGGATTTGGCCGCACTGCGGATGCTCCCGGCTTCGGCGACCGCCACCAAAGCGGTGAACTGGTTGGTTTTCATGCTGCCCCTGATGACAACTAAATGTTGTCATCGAGCCTAAAGGTTGTCTTTTCATTCTGTCAATACGGGTCAGAATCAAGCCCATATCGAGTCTGAGGAGACAACAAAAATGAAGATTCTGGCAGAGATCGAACAGATTCAGGACGAGATGATAGCCATCAGGCGCGCTATCCACGCTCATCCGGAATTGGGCTTCGAGGAGTTTGCAACCAGTGACCTGGTGGCGCAAAAACTTGAGGAATGGGGCTTCGAGGTGCATCGCGGCCTGGCCGGCACCGGCGTAGTAGGGCAGTTGCGCAACGGTGACGGACCGCGCATAGGCTTGCGGGCCGACATGGACGCGCTGCCGATTGCCGAGGAGACGGGCCTGGAATACGCCAGCACCCAGCCCGGCAAAATGCACGCCTGCGGCCATGATGGTCACACCGCCACACTGCTGGCAGCGGCCAAAGTCTTGGCCAGCACCCGACGCTTCAGCGGCACCTTGAATGTGATCTTCCAGCCGGCGGAAGAAGGCCTGGGCGGAGCCCGCGAGATGGTCGAGCAGGGCTTGTTCGAGCTGTTTCCGTGCGATGCAATCTTCGCCATGCACAACATGCCGGGCTTCCCCCAGGGCAAGCTGGGCTTTCTCGCAGGGCCGTTCATGGCCTCGTCCGACACCGCAACGATCACCCTGAACGGAGTCGGCGGCCACGGCGCGGTGCCCCACAAAACCGTGGACCCGGTCGTGATGGCGGCTACCTTGACCCTGTGCCTGCAAAGCGTGGTGTCGCGCAATATCGACCCACTGGACACTGCGATTGTCAGTGTTGGCTCCATTCATGCAGGTTCTGCTGCCAATGTGATCCCCGCATCGGCCAAGCTGCAAGTCAGCGTGCGCTCGTTGCGTGCCGACACGCGCGACCTGCTGCAAACCCGCATTACGACCCTGGCGCAGAACATCGCGCAGAGTTACGGCGGTAACGCAGACGTGCATTACAACCGCCGTTATCCGGTACTGGTCAATGATGAGCACGAAACCGAACTGGCCCGCGGTGCGGCGCTGGAATGGTTCGGCGAGAAGGGCCTGATCGAAAACATGCGCCCGCTCACCGGCAGCGAAGACTTCGCCTTCATGTTGGCGAAGTGTCCGGGCTCGTACCTGATCATCGGCAATGGCGACAGTGCGCAGAACGTGATGTGTCACCATCCCAAGTTCGATTTCAACGACCAGTGCCTTTTGGTCGGGGCGTCGTATTGGGTGAAGCTGGTGGAAAAAATGCTCAAGCACACTCCTGCTGTTAATTGAGGCCCTGACCCGATCATGGAAACTACTTCATCTGAAGCGTCTGCCGTGCCGGCGTATTCGTCGGCGCCGGTCCAGCCCCGCAGGAAAAACAACATCGCGGCCGTCACCATTGGCAACGGTCTGGAGTTCTACGACTTCACGGTCTACAGCTTTTTTGCCACGGTCATCGGTAAGCAATTCTTTCCCATGGAAAGCTCAAACCAGCTGCTGTTGGCGTTCGCCACCTACGGCATCGGCTTTTTCATGCGCCCGCTGGGCAGTATCTTGCTCGGCCAGTATGCCGACCGGGTAGGGCGCAAGGCCGCAATGGTACTGACCCTTTGGTTGATGGCCATCGGTTCGCTGATATTTGTGCTGACGCCCACCTACGGGCAGATCGGTATCGCAGCACCTCTGCTGATCGTGTTTGCCCGGCTGCTGCAAGGTTTTGCGATTGGTGGCGAAGTCGGTGCCTCGACCACCTACCTGATGGAAAAAGCCGGCAGTCATGAACGCGGCTACTTCACCAGTTGGCAGTTCTTCAGCCAAGGCTTGAGCGTGTTGCTCGGTGCGGTGGTGGGCTTGAGCGTGAACTACGCCCTGAGCGAAGAACAGGTGATGGCCTGGGGCTGGCGCCTGCCGTTCGTGATCGGTCTGCTGGTAATTCCGGTGGGCTCGTACATGCGCCGGCACCTGCAGGAAAGTGACCAGGTAAAGCGCGGCGTCAGCCATCGCTTGAGCTGGGGCGAGCATAAACGTGCGCTGGTCGCCGGGATCCTCATCGCCATCGGCGGCACGTCCGGTTCCTATGTGATTTTGCATTACCTGTCGAATTTTGCCGTGGCGCAGTTGCATCTGCCACTGTCGGCGGGAATCTGGACCGGCTGCGCGGCGGGCGCCGTGCAGGTCGCACTGGCAGTGGCTTCCGGCCGCGCCTGTGACCGCTGGGGGCGCAAGCGCATGATCATCTGGTCGCGGCTGGCCTTGCTGCTGCTGATCTACCCGGCGTTCGTGCTGTTGCAGCATTCGCCCACGTTGCCCGCACTGGTGATCGTGGCGAGCATTCTCGCAGCGCTGTTGGTGTGCAACACCGTGCCATCGCTGGTGCTGCTGGCAGAGATCTTCCCCGCCCAAGTCCGGGCCACCGGCCTCTCGGTGACCTACGCCCTGGCCAGCATCGTTTTCGGTGGTTTTGCGCAGTTCTTCTGCACGCTGCTGATCTCACTTACCGGCAACCCCAATGCGCCGGCGTTCTACCTGATTGTGTGTGGGCTGGTTTCCCTGTTGGGCCTGATGCTTGTCAAAGAACCCACTCAACGTTAACCCAGAAGTAACGGAGCTACCTATGACCACCTCATTTACGCGGTACGGGCGTGTTTGCCCTGGTTTTTTCCGACTGTCGATACTGACGGCGGCGGTGTTGTGTTCAACCTTGGCAGGGCAGTCCATGGCGAGGGAGACCGACCAGGCCCGAGTGGATGCCCTGCTGAAAAAGATGACGCTGGACGAAAAATTCAACCTGATCCGTGGCATGACCGAAGCCGACGCCACCAACCAGGGCCAGGCCGGTTACCTGCCGGGAGTACCGCGCCTCGGCGTGCCGGCCCTGCGTATGGCCGACGGTCCGCCGGGCATCCTGACCCGCAAGGCCTCGATCATTCCCACCGCCACCATGGGCCTGGCCGCCACCTTCAGCAAACAGGATGCCTTTGACAACGGCACGGTGATCGGCGAAGAGGCCAAGCGCCTGGGCATCGACGTGGCGCTGGAGCCCTTCATCAACCTGTTTCGTGACTCGGGCTTTCGGCGTGGCTGGAATACTTATGGTGAAGACCCGCTGTTGACCGGCAGCCTGGGCGCCGAGGTGATCAAGGGCATCCAGGGCCAGGGCGTGATGGCCCAGGCCAAGCACCTGGTGGGCTACGACATGACCGGGTATGCCGTGAGCATTCCCGAGCAGGCCTTGCACGAGGTCTATCTGGCGCCGTTCCAGGACGCCGTGGACGCAGGCGTGGCCTCGATCATGTGTTCCTACAACAAGCTCAATGGCGAGTTTGCCTGCGGCAACGAGCAACTGCTGGAGCAGGTATTACGCAAGCAGATGGGCTTCAAGGGTTTTGTCACCTCTGACTGGGGCGGCGTGCACAGCGCCCAATACATCAAGCGCGGCATGGACATGGAGATGCCCGGACGCATCGATGAAAAGCACCCGTTCTGGGACATCATGCGTTCTTACTACGACAACACCGAGCAGCAACAGCCAGCGTTGCACACCTCCATGGGCAGCATGAAAAAGGTGTTCGCCCGGCCGATGCCGGAGGAGTGGATGGTCGGCCAGCGGCCTAACGTGCTGCTGGGCCAATTCCCCAATGACGAGAAGCCGAGCAACCTGTTTGAAGCCCTGCGGGATAAAACCGTCAAGGAACAGGACATCGACAAGGCCGCCAGGCGCGTGCTCGGGCAGATGGAGCGCTTTGGCCTGCTGGACAAGGGCAGTCATCAGCCGCAATCGACCCCAATGGTCGCAGGGTTGTCTGCCATCGTGCGCCGCACCAGCGAGCATTCTGCGGTATTGCTGAAAAACCAGGACGACGTGCTGCCGCTGTCGAAAGACGACCTCAAGGGCCTTGCGATGATTGGCCCGGGCGCCGTGCAGCCGGTGGCGCTGGGGGTTTCCGCCGAACACGCGATCGGCATGCCGGAGCTGCAAGTCGGGCCGGCCTATGCACTGAAAGCCCTCGAGCCAAGCGCCGTGATCAGCGTGGCAGTCGCCAATGACATGACCGGCGTCGCGATTCCGGCAGACCGGGTTTCGTTTGATGGCAAGCCGGGGTGGATCAGAGCGGGCGAAGGGCAGGGCCAGCGCGACAACCAACTGGCATTCACCGGTGCCAATGCCCTGGCGGCCAGCTCCTTGCCGAGTTGGAAAACCCAACTGACGATCGACCAGGAAGGGGATTACAACCTCAACCTGCAGATACTCGGCGCCGGTGCAGTGCTGAAAGTCGACGGGAAAATCATCGGCGAAAGCAGCTCGCTGAAAAATGCGCTGCACGGTGACGTGGTGCATCCGGGGCAGGACGCCTTGATGCCGACCACCGACGGCCTCAACAACGTGCGGCGCATGGTCAAGCTCAGTCGTGGCGAGCACTTGATCGAAGTCAGCACCTACAACGACACCTCAGGTGCGCCGGTTCAAGTACGCCTGGCGTGGGTCACGCCGGCCATGCGCGAAGCCAACCGGGCCCAGGCACTCGCGGCGGCGCGCAGTGCGAAGAAGGTGGTGTTTTTCGCCTGGGCGCGCACCGACCCGCAGTTTGGCTTGCCGGGAGACCAGGACAAGCTGATCGAAGAAGTCGCCGCGATCAATCCCAACGTCGTGGTGGTGCTCAACACCAGCACACCGGTGGCCATGCCCTGGCTGGGCAAGGTCAAGGGCCTGGTGCAGATGTGGTGGACCGGCGATGAAGGCGGCCCGGCGACCGCGAATATCCTCACCGGGCGCAGCAACCCCGCAGGCCGCTTGCCGTTTACGTGGGCCCGCAGCCTGCAGGACTACCCGGCCACTGACCCGCAGCACCCCGAGCGCGGCCAGCAACTGGATGGCGTGGTCAGCTACACCGAGGGCGTCAATATCGGCTACCGCTGGTTTGAAGCACAGCACAAGACACCGCTGTTCGCGTTTGGCTACGGGCTGTCCTATAGCCGCTTCGATTACAGCGGATTGCAAACCCGGCGCCTGGGCAACGGCGACCTGAAGGTCGACTTCACGCTGACCAACAGTGGCCACGTTGCCGGCGATGAAGTGCCGCAGCTGTACCTGAGTGCACCGCAACGGGCGATCGAGGGCGCCGAGTTCGCGCCGCAGACATTGGTCGGGTTTGATCGCGTCAGCCTCAAGGCCGGGGAGACACGCGACGTGTCCATCATAGTGCCGCTGCGCAAGCTTCAGTATTGGGCCGTGAAGACTCAATCCTGGGCGCTGCCACGAGGCCAGCGCACCCTGAAACTGGCCAGTGCGTCGGACAACGTGAGGGCCAGCCAAGCCGTCTCGTTCTGACCGTTACACCCCATAAAAATAAAAATATCCAGGCTTTAGCGTCACCTACCTCTTGAACGTCTGCGCCATTGCCTGGTGGCGCAGCGGGAGCACTCATCCATGATTTCCCCTGTTCGTCGTGTTGGACAAGGCTTTTGCGTGCGTCATCGTTTTATCCTGGCGGGTCTTTTGGCCCTGGGCAGTGCCCAAACGGCCATGGCCATTGACCTGATCAAAACCGACAGTGATCGCCTGGAGCTGCATGCCCAGGGCATTTTCGCCTCCAACGACAAGGTTTACATCCAGGGCCGTCACACCGGCAGCATTGGCCACCGCATCAACATGATCTACACCCACCAGCTCAACACGCAGTGGGCCGTGGGCATGCGTCAGGAGTGGGCCTACGACCCGTTCTACTATGACGGCACCGCCGCCCAGACCAAGCGTTTCCAGTATGTATTCGTGCGCAATGCGCGCTGGGGCCAACTCAGTTATGGGCAGCAAAAGTCCCTGACTTTCGACATGGTCGGCTCGATCACTGACTGGTACCTGGGTTATGGCACCAAAGGCCAGGGCACCTTCAATGGTTATGGCGGCAACCAGTTGCTGGGCTTTTCACGGCCGAACAAAACCCTGTACTACCGGGTCAGAAGCGACGATTTCGAATTTGGCGTCATGTATGGCCTGGGCACCGGCCCGGTGCACAATTCCGTCAACCCGAGCAGTGTGGGCGCCGGCAAGTTTGTCGACAGTTCCCGCGATGCCCTGTATCAGGTCGGCGCGGTCTGGCGCCCGGCGGAGCATTGGTCGCTGCGCCTGGCCTACGGTTACACCGAAATGAGTGAGCGTTCACTGGACGCCCAGGCCCAACTCAACACCCGGCACCCGAATGTCGAAGGCTGGTTGTCCGGCGTCACTTACACCAACGCGCCCTGGTACCACGCCGTGGTCTATGGCGAGTATCGCAACCTGAACGCGTCGGCACCCACCTCCAGTGGCTATCGCGAGGCAAAGGCGCTGGAGTCCTATAGCAGCTATTCGTTTCCAGAAATGGGCGAGCTGGGATTCTTCAAGGCGTATGGCGGGGTAAACCTGTTCTCGGACAAAAACAGTTCGGGGCGCAGCGGCTATTCAGTAGCCGGTTTTGCCCTGATCACCCTGCATGACACCCTGGCGATTGGCCTGGAGCGAAAGTTCGAAATGGCCAGGAACAAACAAGGCGACTACACCGGGCAGGATGAGTACGAGCTGGTGGCCAAGTACTACTTCTAGGGAACGTTCCTGCCCCCTGTCGCACAACTGCTGTGCGGCAGGGGGGATTAATCCGCCGTCGCGCAGTGCCTATAGTGTTTTCACCGCCGCAACGTCCCACCAGGCGTCGCGAAATCCAGCCGTAGATTGGTGATCATAATGAACCGTGAATCCAAGCCTGACGTGACCGATACCCAGCCGCTGCACCTGCTCGACGCCGAATACTTCGAATACAGCAAAGCCGCCAACCCCATCAGTGCCAACCTGATCACCCGCATTCCCTACCACAGCTTCCCGGCCTCGCTGTACGACAGCGGCCCGTCCCGGGTTGTGCCGCTGGACCTCAGCGAGGCACTGGGCTGCGAAGGCCCGGCCACCGGCCCGGGGCTGTGTGCGAACTTCATTCGCTTGAACGCCGGCGACACGCTGGACCTGCAACCCAACGCCACCTCACAGGTGTTTTATGTGATCGCGGGGCAGGGCAGTGTGGTTCAGGGTGAGCATCGGATCGAATGGTCCAAGGGGTGCTTCCTGGCGCTGCCGGGCCTGCAGCCAGCGCACTTCAGCGCAACCGCGGATGCGCGACTGTACTACGTGCATGACGAGCCGCTGTTGCGTTATCTGGGCGTGACCCGCAGTGCCGACCGCTTCGTGCCGACGCTGTACCCGGCGGACCTGGCCAACGCCAAGCTGCGTGAAGCCGCCGATGATCCTCGCGCCCAGGACCGCAGCCGCATCAGCATCCTGCTGGGCAATCGGCATTTCCCGCAAACCCGCACCGTGACCCATGTGCTGTGGGCGATGTACGGCATCCTGCCTGCCGGATCGATTCAAAAACCCCATCGGCACCAGTCGATTGCGCTGGATTTCATCATCGATTGCCCAAAGGGCTGCTACTCGCTGGTGGGCACCGAGCTGGACGCCGACGGGCAAATCCGCAACCCGGTGCGGGTCGACTGGTCGCCGGGGCTGGCGTTTGTCACACCGCCGGGTTACTGGCATGCCCATTTCAACGAGTCCGACACCGAGGCGTTCCTGATTCCGATCCAGGACGCCGGGCTGCAAACCTACCTGCGCTCGCTGGATATACGCTTCAGCTGACGCGCTTCCAGTGCGGCGTTTCGCCGAGTTGCTCGACGATAAAGTCGATGAAACACCGCACCTTGGAAGACACGATGCGCTTGGGTGGATAGACGAACCACACCGCCGATTCGCGGCCGGCGATCCGGATACTCCACTCAGGCAACCACACCACCAACTCGCCGGCGTCAATGCGCTCGGCCACCAGCCAGTCGGGCAGCAAGGCAAACCCCAGGCCTTGCTGTACGGCGATCATCTGCGCGTCCAGGTCGTTGATCCGGAGGCAGTCTTGATGCACCAGCGGCGACACTTCATGCCCGTTGGCGAAAGCAATCTCAGCCGCCCCCAGAATCCCGGGCAGTGCCGCCAGGTCGGCAGGTCTGGACGGTGCCGGGTGCTCCCGGCAAAACCCCGGGCTGGCCACCAGCCGGTAGTTTTCATCGCAAATCTTGCGGGCCTTCAACGTGGAATCCGCCAGGGTGCCAATCCGGATCGCGAGGTCCGCGCCGGCGTGGATCAGGTTGACGTGGCGGTCATCCAGCACCAGTTCCAGCTTGATCTGCGGGTAGCGGGCCAGGAACGCGTTCAAGGTGGGCAGCACATGGTGGCGGGCAAAGGCGGGCGGCAGGTTGAGCTTGAGCACGCCACGGGGCTGTTCGTTCAGCGCCGAGGTGGCCGCCTTGGCCTGCTCCAGTTCGTCCAGCACCCGGCGTGCGTGCATCAGGAAGGTCTGGCCGCCCTCGGTCAGGCGCAGCGTGCGGGTCGAGCGGTTGAACAGGGCGATGCCCAGGTCCTGCTCCAGGTCTTTCACGTAGCGTGAAACCGTAGACGCCTTGATGCCCAGCCGGTCGGCAGCGCGGGAGAAGTTATTCCCCTCGGCCGCTTCCACAAAGGCGGTTAACGCTGCGAAGTAGTCCACGTGCAGCCCTCGGTCTTGATGATGGGTGACGGCCAATGCAACGAATGGTCGCTCAGGGCCTCATACAATAACCAACGGTGCGGCGATGCAAGCTCAAATGCAGGCGCCGGAATCGAATACTTAATGAGCGCAGGTGATCGATTTATGACGGATGCCGAGAAGAATCATGTGGCCTGGCTGGTGGAACAATCGATGCTGCACGCCGCTAAACAGCGGGCCAAACTCTACTCGGGGCAAGGCAGGCTGTGGCAACAGCCCTATGCACACACGCGGCCCCGTGATGCTTCAGCCCTGGCGTCGGTGTGGTTCACGGCGTACCCGGCGTCTATCGTTACTCGCGAAAACGGCAGCGTACTGGAGGCCCTGGGTGATGAAACCTTGTGGCACGCGCTGTCGAAAATCGGCATCCAGGGCATTCATAACGGCCCGCTGAAACGCTCGGGCGGCCTGACGGGCACCGAGCACACGCCGACCATTGACGGCAACTTTGACCGCATCAGTTTCGACATCGACCCGCAACTGGGTACAGAAGCGCAGCTTCAATCCCTGGCCCGCATGGCCGCCGCGCATAACGCGGTGATCATTGACGACGTGATTCCGTCCCACACCGGCAAGGGCGCGGACTTCCGCTTGGCCGAGATGGCCTACGAAGACTACCCCGGGCTCTACCACATGGTGGAAATCCGCGAGGAAGACTGGCCATTGCTGCCCGAGATTACCGAAGGCCGCGATGCACAGAACCTCAGCCCGACGCAGGTCGACGCCCTCAGAGACAAGCACTACATCGTCGGCCAGTTGCAGCGGGTGATTTTCTTCGAGCCCGGGGTCAAGGAAACCGACTGGAGCGCCACCGACGTGGTCATCGGCGTGGACGGCAAGCCCCGGCGCTGGGTGTACTTGCATTACTTCAAGGAAGGCCAACCGTCGCTGAACTGGCTGGACCCGACCTTCGCCGCGCAGCAGATGATCATTGGTGACGCACTGCACGCCATCGACGTGATGGGCGCGAAAATCCTGCGCCTGGACGCCAACGGATTCCTCGGCGTGGAGCGCAAACTTGAAGGTAACGCCTGGTCTGAAAGCCATCCGCTGTCCATCACCGGCAACCAATTGCTGGGCGGCGCGATTCGCAAGGCGGGCGGCTTCAGCTTCCAGGAGCTGAACCTGACGGTGGACGACATTGCCGCCATGTCCCACGGCGGCGCCGATCTGTCCTATGACTTCATCACCCGCCCGGCGTACCAGCACGCGCTGTTGATGGGGGACACCGAATTCCTGCGCCTGATGCTCCGGGAGATGCATACCCTCGGCATCGACCCTGGCTCACTGATCCATGCCTTGCAGAACCATGACGAACTGACCCTGGAGCTGGTGCACTTCTGGACGCTGCACGCCCATGACACCTACCTGTACCAGGGGCAGACCTTCCCCGGCGGCATCCTGCGCGAGCACATTCGTGAGCAGATGTACGAACGCCTGGCGGGCGAGCACGCGCCGTATAACCTGAAGTTCGTGACCAACGGGGTGTCCTGCACCACCGCCAGCATCATCACGGCGGCGCTGGGGATTCGCGACCTTGAGGCAATCACCCCCGCAGATATCCAGCAGATCCGCCAGATTCACCTGCTGCTGGTGATGTACAACGCGATGCAACCAGGGGTGTTCGCACTCTCCGGTTGGGACCTGGTCGGCGCACTGCCATTGCCGGCAGAGGACGTTGCCCATTTGATGCTGGATGGCGACACGCGCTGGATTCACCGCGGCGCCTACGACCTGGTAGACCTGAACCCGGACGCGCCGCAGTCCGCCGGGCACATGCCGCGCCCTAAAACCCTGTACGGCAGCCTGACCCGCCAGTTGACCGACCCGGACTCGTTTGCCTCCCAACTGCAAAGAATCCTCGCAGTGCGCCGTGCCTACGACATCGCCGCCAGTCGCCAGATCCTGGTGCCGGACGTGCAGCACCCAGGGCTGTTGATCATGGTTCACGAGCTGCCGGCGGGCAAAGGCACCCAGATCACCGCACTGAACTTCGGCTCCACACCCATCACCGAAACCCTGCACCTGCCCGATATTGCGCCCGGGCCGGTGGTGGACATCATCAATGAGCGGGTAGAGGGTGATTTGACGCCCGAGGGGGACTTCACCATTACGCTGGATGCGTATGAAGGCTTGGCGCTGCGGGTGGTCAGTAGCTCGCCGATGCTTTGAGCGGCTGCATCGACAAGTACCGTTCGATGATTTCCAGCAGCAAGCGGTTGTCCACGGTCTGCAATACGTTCACCAGGCCAGTGGTAGGCGGTGTGATGCCAACGTCCAGCCGCAGTGGCTGCTTATAGCGCCAGGTTTTGCCCCGCGTACGGCCGGCGCGCAGTTCTACTTCCGTGTAGTACTGCGTGGCGGTGGCAACGCGCGGATCCAGCAACCAGGCAATCACCAGGGCGTCATGGACCCAGCAACCGGCCAGGCTGCGGGTGGCCATTGAATAGTCGATCCAGGGCCTGAACGTCTCGCAGATAAAACGGGCGAGGGGCGTATCGAGTTGCTGGATACGGTCCAGGTCGTGGTGCGTCATCAGGGTTTGCGTGGTGACGTCCAGGGGCACCAGGGTGATATTGGCGCCACAACCGAGGACACGGTCCGCCGCTTCCGGATCGAAGCCGAAGTTGGTGTCCTTGATGAAGTCATCCAGGGCGAAAACACCGCCCATGATCACGATTTGCCTGACCGCCTTGATCATGTCCGGGTAGCGTTCAATCGCCAGCGCCACGTTGGTCAGCGGCCCGATCGCCACCAGGGTGATTTCCCCGGGGTTCGCGCAAATCAACTGGCCTATGGCGTCGGCCGCTTCCTGGGCCGGGGCCTCGAAATTCAGGGGAGGGCGCACGCCATTCCATAAATGCGCGAGCTGGCGTTTATGGACGGTGTTGTCCAGCGCATCGCGCCAGGGCCCGCCGGGTTCCTGCAGTGCCTGGGTGCTGCCCCTGACCACGGGTAGCGAGCGGCCGGTTCGGGCCATCAGGTCTTTGGCGACGTTGTAACCCACGGCGCTGGGGGTGTTGCCTGCCACCGTGGTGACCAGTTCAAGCGACAATTCGGGTGCAGCCAGTGCCAGCGCCAATGCCAGACCGTCGTCAACATTGGCGCCTGCAATCCCGTTTCCGGGATCGCAATCAATAATTAAACGTTTCATTTCACCTTCTTTTTTTTAGACTCGCGGTGTTTGCACAGCGCCGCATCCGCAGGACTCACCAATCACCAGACGGTGAGAAAACTCTTGCAGCTTCACCTCGCCATTCCAGGCCAGCAGCATGGCAATGGCGGCTTTGGCCATCTCCCGCACGGGCTGGCACACGGTAGTCAGTGACGGCGCATAAAACGCCGACTCCTCGGTACCGTTGAAGCACACCAGGGCTACCTGTTCGGGGACTTTTATGCCGTGTTCCGACAGGGCCCGAATACAGCCGATGGCTTGCGCTTCGTTGGAGCAAAACAGCGCGCGGGCCGGGGGCCGGCGGCCAACATGCGCTGCGTCGCGTCATACCCGCCTTGTCGCGTGTAGCTGGCGGGCAATATCCATTCGGCGCGCTCCTCAATCCCGTCGTCCGCCAGCGCGTCACGCCAGCCGTTCAAGCGGTCCTGGGCGTTGAGCATTTCCAGGGGGCCACAAATGATGCCTACCTCGCGGTAACCATGGCTCAGCAAATGCGCGGTGACTTGACGTGCAGCGCCGCGCTCGTCGACCCGCAGCATATTGACGGCCAGGCTGGGGTTGACCCGGTCGAGCATCACAAAAGGCGTGCCGCTGGCCTGGATCAGCTCGATATGCGGGTGGCGGTCGACGCTGGTGTAGAACAGGCCATCCACTCGCTGGCTCAGGAGGTTGTTGATCAGGTTCAGCTCACGCTTGCGGCAGTCACCGGAATCGCCCAGCAGGATGACCAGGCCGTTGTCCAATGCTTCCTGTTGCAGTGCATGGGCGAAAGAGGCGATGAAGGTATTCGAGATATTCGGCACAACCAGCCCATAGGTGCGGGTTTTGCCCGAGGCCAGCGCCTGGGCGACGCCATTGGGCCGGTAACCGGTGTGTTTTATGGCATCCAGGACACGCTGGCGCGTCGCCTTGGCGACGGGCCTTGGGCCGTCGTTGATCACATAGCTGACGACCGCGACCGAGGTTCCTGCTTCGCGGGCCACATCATCGCGTGTGGCCCGGGTGGGATACTGTTTTGTCAAAGCGACCTGCCATTTCCTGTGAGTCGATGGACACGCGGGGCGGTACCCGATAACAGGTCTACCCGCGTAGATGTTTACGGCAAGAGAAGGGGCTGAGATGGGCGGCATTATCACTGCTGGTTTATTTCAGTTTGATGACCTGTGTACGGCTTCGCTTAGACACCCGCAGCCCCTTCGGGGTCAGAAGATCGCGTAGGTGTAGCTGAAGATCACACGCGCCTGGTCCACCGCACCCACGTTGGGAATGCCGCTGCGGAAACTGCCTTCGCGCAACGAGGTGCCAAACCCTTTCAACGGACCGCTCTGCACCACGTAGTCGATACGCATGTCACGTTCCCACTCCGAGTAGCGGCTGGCGCCGTCGACCGAGCGGATGTTGTCGCCATGCAGGTACAGCGCCGAGGCCGAGAGACCGGGCACGCCCAGCGCGGCGAAATCGGAGGAGTACTGGGCAAAGTTGGTGTTTTCGCCTGCACGGATGAACGAGTTATCCATCACGTCGGTAATCAGGTAGACGCTGGCGCCGCCGTTGCCTTCGCTGTTGCCGGCGCCGCCCACTACGTTGCCCTGGTTCAAGTACACGGTGCCGCCGGAGTCAGACACCTGCTGGCGGCCGAGCATGAACGCGTTGCCGCCCAGGTAGTAGGTGAACGCCGCACTCCAGGTGGTGTTATCCACTTTGCCCGGCTCGCTGGCGTAGCCGCCGTTGTTGTTGAAGAGGTAGCCGGTGGTGCCGTTTTGACCCTGGGATTTGCTGTTGAAGTAGCGCAGGTCGGTTTTAAAGCGGGAGTTTTCACCCAGCGGCGTGGTGTTCAACAGGCCAAGGAAATCCTGGGTGTAATAGTCCTTCAGGTCGGCGCGGTAGTACTGCAGGGTGGTGGTGGGGGTGATTTTCCAGTCGGCGCCGGCGTAGGTGAATGAGTTGCTGTCCTGGGTGCCACCGGCAATGGCCAACCCTGTGGAGTTGGACGACGCACGCCCCGTGGAGCGGTTGAGTTGCCCGGCATTGACCGTCAGGTTATCGATGTCTTTGGACGTTACCGTCACGCCTTCAAAGGTTTGCGGCAGCAACCGCCCGTCGTTGGCCACCAGGATCGGCAGGTTAGGCTGCAGCGCGCTGCCGGCATGGAACTCGGTCTTGGACACGCGAAGCTTGGCGTTGGCCCCGAGGCGGCTCCAGCTGTCCACCGGCGTGCCGTCCGAATCGACCGGTGCGAGTGAGTTCGAGGTGCTGGCGCTCGGGTGTTGGGTACCACCGGAAAGGTTGAATGCCTGCATGGCTTGAACGTCGAGACCGAAGCCGACCGTGCCTTGGGTAAACCCGGAGAGATAGTCGAGTTTGAAACCCTGGGTCAGTTCGTTCTGATCGACGCCCGGGGTGTTCGGGTTATCACTGCGAAGGTAAAAAGTGCGCGCGTTGACCGACGCCGTGCTGTCGTCGATAAAGCCTGCGGCCAGTGCTTGTTGCGCAAGGATACTGGTAGTCACTGCCAGTGCGAGGGTGGACCGTTTCATGTCAATGCTCCTATGGATTGCCGATTTACAGGCATGGCTTCGCCCGACTGGTGGTTGAACCGTCGTGCGGGTTTGCGCCTTTCTGCGAGGCGTCAGTGGTTTTTCAGGGGGATGAAACTAGATAGCATCTTCCAGCGCGTTGAGGTCGCGCCCACGGGTTTCCGGGGCGACAAAGGTCGTCACGAAACCGATCCCGGCCATGGCGACAAAGTACCCGGCAATCGCCCACCAGTGGCCGGTCCAGGTCAGCAGCGCGGCAGCCACCAGAGGCGCGGTACCGCCGGAGAGAATCGAGCCCAGTTCCTTGGCCAGGGCGAGTTTGGTGTAGCGGTTTTTTACGCCGAATATCTCAACGCTCCAGGCCGCCTGTACGCCGAAAATACCGAGGGAAGCGAGGCCCATGCCGACCACGATGGTGGTCATCACAATGGCCGGGTCGCGGGAATCCAGCAGCATGAACGCCGGGAAGGCGTAGAGCATCAGCAGCAGGCAGAAACAGCGGTACACGATGCGTCGACCGAACCGGTCAGACAGCCAGCCTGCCAAGGGGATGATCAAGAAGCCGAGGATCGACGCGATCAACACGGACTGGGTCGCGACAGATTTGTCCACCGCAAGCACCTTCACCACATAGCCGACGATAAACCCCTGGGCCAGGTAAGACGGGCCGTTCTCGCCAATGCGCAGGCCCACCATGGTCAGAAATGCCCGGCTGCCTTTCCAGAAACCAACCGGCTGTACAGGGGCAGTGAGGGCGTTATCGCGCTGCGCTTGCAATTGGGCCTTTCGAAGTTCGAACACCGGCGTTTCCCGCAGGTTGCGCCGCAGCCACAGGGCGGCCAGGGCAATCAGCGAACTGCACAGGAACGGAATGCGCCAGCCCCACTCCTGCAATTGCTGTTGATCCATTTGCACCACGGCAAGCCACACCAGTGAAGCCAGCAAGGTCCCACTGTTGGAGCCCAGGGCAATCACCGAAGACACCAGGCCTCGTTGTCTGGCGGGCGCGAACTCGCCCAGCATCACCGTGCCCGCGGCCAATTCGGCGCCGGCACCAAAGCCCTGGGTAAAGCGCAGCAGTACCAGGCATGCCGGCGCCCAGATACCGATCGATGCATAGCTGGGGATCAAGCCGATCAACGTGGTGGAAGCACCCATCAACACGACGGTCGAGACCATGACCACCTTGCGGCCTTTACGATCACCTAGCCATCCGAAGAACAGCGCGCCGATCGGCCGCGCCACAAAACCCACCGACCAGGTCGCGAAGGTGGAAAGCAACGCCATCGCAGGCGACACATTGGGGAAAAACACATCGCCAAAGATAAGGCCCGCCGCCAGGCCATACAGGGCGAAGTCTGCGTACTCCATTGCCGTGCCCAGCCAACAGGCGAGGGTGGCGCGATACAACTCCCGGCGTCCTTGCGGGGTTATCAAGCTTTCATCCGCTGCGCCCCATGCGATAGGCGCATCGGGTTGAGCAGCACTTGCAACTGTCGACATCAAAAAACTCCTGATCCAAGGAAGGCCCGGACATGACCAATGGGTGTGTTTGTTCTGCTTCTACAGGTATCTACGCGCGTAGATAACTGACCTTGAAAATCGGCCCGGGGTAAACCTCAAAGGCCGATGGTGGAGATCCTTGGGCGGATCTTAGGCAGGGTTGTATTGCAGTCGAATGACAGATGTGGCGGTGGATGCGTGCACGGCATCGCCAATGAAACGGTTCGGTGGAGGAAATTTCTCCGGGGTACGGAATTATCGCTCTAAACCCAAGAGGTTTCATAAAACCCGGCGGGAACCTGCTCCATTCTTATTCCTTAAAGAGCTACTTATAGTTCGGGTGCTTGAGTTGCCTTATACCAAGTACTGGAATCCCAAAAGATATGGAGTTTAGAGTTATGCGGAAAATTAATCTGATTAACAGCGTGATTGCAGCCTCACTGCTGTCTGTAGGCGTGGCTCACGCAGACATTACAACAGTCAATGGCGGCACCATTCACTTTCAGGGTGAAGTTGTTAACGCAGCTTGCGCAGTTGATACGGGCTCTACTGACCAGACCGTACAACTGGGCCAGGTGAGAACCGCGGCACTGAGCGCGGCCGGTCAGACCAGTACGGCTGTTGGTTTTAATATCCAGCTGAATGACTGCGACACCTCGGTTTCATCTCAAGCGTCTGTCGCGTTCACGGGTGTCACTGATCCCACCAATACCGAAGCGCTGGCCCTGGAAAGCTCTGCTGCCGGTGCTGCAACCAACGTCGGCGTTCAGGTTCTGGACCGCGTAGGCACCCCTTGACGTTTGACGGCGCCACGTTCAGCAACCCGTTGACCCTCAATGATGGCACCAACACCTTGCCGTTCCAGGCACGTTACATCGCGACGGGTGTAGCCACAGCGGGTACTGCCAACGCCAACGCGAACTTCAAAGTGCAATACCAGTAACCCGTAACTGACAAGGATGTGCTCAGGCCAGGAAGGCCTTCCTGTTGTAATAAGTTTGTGTTCGCCGACAAGATTGATGTGAAAAAAATCATGATAACCGCAAAGACAATTCCAACCCTGCTCGCATTGGCAGTGGCTGTTCTCGCCAGCCCCGCGGAAGCGGGCGTGGCCCTCGGTGCAACGCGCGTTATTTACCCTGCCGATCAGAAACAAACAGCGCTGGGATTAAGTAACAACAATAACAAGGACACCTTTCTTATCCAGTCCTGGGTTGAGAACAGTGAAGGCAAGAAAGACGGTCGGTTTGTCATTACACCGCCCTTGTTTGTGATGCAGGGAAAAAAGGACAACACGCTGCGTATTGTCGATGCCAGCAACAGTAGCCTGGCGAAAGACCGGGAAAGTTTATTCTGGATCAACGTCAAGGCCATTCCGTCTGTAGACAAGGCCCAACAGAAAGACAATACGCTGCAACTGGCAATCACCAGCCGGATAAAACTGCTGTATCGCCCACGGGATCTGAGTATTTCCCCGGAAGACGCACCGGCAAAGTTGACCTTCAAGCGCAGTGGGAAAACCCTGCTTATTACCAATCCCAGCCCTTACTTCCTGACCATCACGGAACTTGCTGCCGGTACTCGGACGCTGGAGAACGCGATGGCGCCGCCTATGGGCTCCGTGACAGTGGGCCTGCCTGGGGACACGGCCGGGGCGATCAGCTATCGAACCATCAACGACTACGGCGCGCTGACGCCAGTGATGAAAGGAACCGAGCAGTAATAGTGTTGAGCGAATCAATCCCGGGTTATGGAGCTGGCGGTAACACACACATGAAAAATGGAACCTGGGAGTCAGCACGTAAAAGATCACTGTTATCACCCTTGGCGTTGGTTCTCGTAGTCCCCTTTTATTCGGCGCGTGCAGACAACTATTTCAACCCGCGATTCCTTGCCGATGACCCTGCATCAGTGGCGGATCTCTCTGCCTTTGAAAAAGGCCTGGAGGCGCCTCCCGGCACCTACCGTGTGGACATCTACATGAACGATGGCTATATGGCGACCCGGGACGTTACCTTCGCCAAAAGCCCCGATGGGCAGAAGCTGGAACCGTGCCTGACCCGCGCTCAACTCGCGTCCTTCGGCATCAACACGTTAGCCGTGCCCGAGATCATGGCCATGAAGAGCACGGCGTGTGTACCGTTTACGCGACTCATCAACGACGCCACCAGCACATTCGACGTTGGCCTGCAGCGCCTTTCCCTCAGCGTTCCCCAGGCACTCATGGGCAGCCAGGCGCGCGGGTACATTGCGCCGGAACTATGGGATGACGGCATTACCGCGGGATTGCTCAATTACAACTACACCGGCAGCGAAGTGCGCAGCGAGCAGGGCGGGGTGTCCAACTATTCATACCTCAGCCTGCAAAGCGGCCTCAACCTGGGCGCCTGGCGATTAAGGGACACCACCACGTGGAGCTACAGCCACGGCGCGGGCGTGACGCAGAACCAGTGGCAACACACCAACACCTATGTGGAGCGGGGCATTTCCTCGTGGCACAGCCGATTGACCCTGGGTGACGGTTTCACCGCTAGCGATATTTTCGATGGCATTAACTACCGGGGCGCTCAAATTGCGTCGGACGACAACATGCTCCCGGACAGTCAGCGAGGCTTTGCACCCGTTGTGCGCGGCATCGCGCGAAGCACAGCCAAGGTTTCGGTGAAACAGAATGGGTATGAAATCTATCAGGCCACCGTGCCCCCCGGTGCTTTCACCATCAACGACATCTATGCGCCAGGCACCAGCGGCGATTTACAGGTCACGGTTGTAGAGGCTAACGGTTCAACGCAATCGTTCACGGTGCCTTATTCATCTGTGCCGATGCTGGAGCGTGAAGGCCAACTGAAGTATTCGCTGACGGGGGGGCAGTATCGCAGCGGCAATGCGCAGCAAGACGTGCCGGAGTTTCTTCAGGGCACTGCATTCTGGGGTTTGCCTCATGACTGGACAGTCTTCGGAGGCACGCAGGTCTCGAACAATTATCACGCCCTGGACATTGGCTTGGGCAAGAATCTGGGCGACCTCGGTGCGATATCGGCCGACCTGACGGAGGCCCGGGCGACATTGCCTGACGACACTCAACACCAAGGGCAGTCCCTGCGGTTTCTTTACAACAAGTCCATCAACCAGTGGGGGACCAACCTGCAACTGTTGGGCTACCGCTACTCGACGAAAAATTTCTACACCCTGGCTGACACGGCATGGAGCCAGATGAGTGGCTTCACGCTGGTCAGCCAGGATCAACCGGTTCAAATAACGCCGCAAATCACGGATGCCTACAATCTGAACTACAGCAAGCGGGGTCGCTTCCAGGCCACGTTGACGCAACAGGTGGGCAAGACGTCTACGGTGTATTTAACCGGTAGCCAACAGAGCTATTGGGGAACGGGGCAGTCGGACGAACAACTCCAACTCGGGTACAACAGTACAATCGGAGACATCAGTTGGGGGGTGAACTACAGCCTGACAAAGAGCGCCTGGGCGGACAATAAAGATCAGTTGCTGGCGATCAATATCAGTATTCCGTTTAGCCACTGGATGCGTTCAGACAGTCACTCATCCTTTAAAAACACCAATGCCAGTTTCAATACATCCAGTGATTTAAAAGGTCGGGACACCAGCACGGCAGGGCTCTATGGCACGCTGCTTGATGAGCACAACCTCAGTTACAGCGTACAAACCGGATACGCCAGTGGTGGTATCGAAGACGCTTCGAAAACCGGCAACACCTCTCTGAACTATCGCGGCCCCTACGGCAATTCCAATATCGGGTACAGCACCAGTGAAGACTACAGCCAGGTGTATTACGGCGTCAGCGGTGGCGTATTGGCGCACGCGGATGGCGTGACCTTCAGTCAGCCGTTGAACGACACCATGGTGCTGATAAAAGTACCGGGGGCAGAGCATGTCGCCGTCGAAAACCAGACCGGCATACGCACGGACTGGAGGGGATATGCCGTGCTTCCGTATGCGACGGATTATCGTGAGAACCGGATAGCCCTGAACACTAACTCGCTGGCCAATAACATTGAATTGGAAGACCCGATATTAAGCGTCGTGCCGACGCGTGGGGCCGTCGTGCGTGCTGATTTTAAAGCCCGTGTCGGGATGAAAGTCCTGATGACGCTGACCCACAACGACAAGCCGGTGCCATTCGGCTCAATCGCCTCATACGGCGAGGGCTTGGCGGGGAGCATTGTTGCTGAAGGTGGCCAAGTCTATCTGACCGGGCTGTCGCTGACAGGGCAAATAAGCGTGAAGTGGGGGACGGTACGAACGATCGCTGTACCGCAACGTACAGCCTGCCGGCCGACAGCCTGGCGCAGGCCTTGAGTTATGCCTCGGCGACGTGCCAGTAATCAAAACAGGATGCTCCAGCCATGAAAAAGTACCTTTGTATCCTGTGCCTGATGCCGTGCCTCGCGAATCAATCTTATGCAGTGGACACCAGCATTTCTATCACCGGTTACCTTAAAGACAATTCCTGTTCGGTGTCGGTCGACTCCAAAGACTTTACTGTGGACTTGATGAGCAATGCGTCCAAACAACTCAATCATGTTGGGACGACGACTGTTCCTGTTCCCTTCACGATAGTCTTTGATAAGTGCGGTGGCTCAACGACTGGCGTCCGGGTTGGCTACAGTGGCACATCAGACAATGACAATATCGCACTGCTTAAAATTGACGATGGCGTTAATGCCGCCAGCGGTATGGGCATACAGATACTGAACAGTGAAAAACAGGCGATCCCTTTAAACACCGCTGAACAATCCCTCAGCTGGACGCACCTGATCGCGGGCCAATCAAATACCCTGAATTTTTATGCGTGCCTGATGGCGACCCATTCCCCTGTGACGGCGGGAGTCGTGAATGCGACTGCCAATTTCACGCTCGAGTTTCAATAAAGGAGGCTGGGAATGAACGCTATGAAGACAACCCTGTTGGCAGGATTATTACTGATTGCCGGAATCATCAATGCCCATGCGGCAGACGTGACCATTACGGTCAACGGGAGAGTTGTAGCGCAACCTTGTACGGTCTCAACCCCACCGGCAGCCGTTGCTCTGGGAGACCTGTTTGCCGCCGATTTCAGTCAGGCAGGATCAAGTTCAGGCTGGTACCCGGTGACGCTGGGTTTGACTAATTGCCCGGTGGGAACATCAAGCGTAACAGCGACATTTACAGGCGTTGCCGACGACACCGGCTACTACCAGAACCAGGGCGACGCGCTCAATCTTCAGCTGGAGTTGCAGGACACCAACGGCAACAACTTGAATAATGGCAACTCCACTACCGTCCATGTAGATGGGTCGACGCAGTCAGCGAGCCTATCGCTGCAGGTGCGTGCGTTATCCGTTAATGGCAATGCACAGCAAGGCAGTATTCAAGCCACGATTAACGTTACGTATACATACTCCTAGTAAAGGTGTGACCAATGAAGATGAAAATCAGCGCCGTGCTAGTGCTGTTGCTGACCTTGGGACTTTCAACCAGTGCCAATGCTTTTTTGTGCTTTGTGAACGGGACTCAACCAGTTCCCGTCGGCAACAATACCTCTTCCAACGTCTATGTAAACCTGGATCCGTCCGTTCAAGTAGGAGGAAATCTCGTCGTCAACCTCGGCGAAAGCATCACGTGCCAGAACTTAGATCCTGCCCACTTTCTCGACCCTGTAGCTATTACTTCCGGCCAGTACACTGGGCCACTAAATAGTCTTACAGGCAGCATAAGCTTTTATGGAAAATCCTATAATTTCCCTATTAACTCAGCCACCGATATCTTTGAATCGTGGCCGGAGGGGACGGTGCCATGGAATGCCACACTTTATTTGAAAGTTATCGGCGCTAACGCCGCTGGAATCGCTGTTAATGCCGGGCAGATGCTAGCCGTCCTCACCATGACGAAGTACAACACCGCTCCCACCCCGAATGAAATATATACTTGGAATATTTATGCCAATAACACCGTGGTTGTTCCCACGGGTGGCTGCGATGTCTCCTCACGCAATGTGAGCATAACCCTGCCTGATTACCCGGGATCGGCCGCAGTGCCGTTGAACGTGCACTGTGCGCAAAACCAGAACCTGTCCTATTTCCTGACGGGTCCGACCACCGACAGCGCCAACACCACCTTTAGCAATACGGCTTCCGCGTCTCCCGCCTCCGGTATTGGCGTGCAGCTGTCAAACGCCAGCGGCGTGATCGCGACCAACCACAATATTTCGCTGGGCTCGGTCGGCGTCAGCCCCGTAGAGCTAGGGATGACGGCGTCCTATGCCCGCACCGGTGGGCGGGTCGTCGCAGGAAATGTGCAGTCCGTTATCGGTGTCACCTTCGTTTATCAATAGACGCCTCCAACAGGTCGGGGCATCCGCCAAGGCTTCACGTTCAACCAATAAAAGCCTTCTGCCATCTCCTCGGAAATTTCCCTGCGATATGCAGGAAAACGGCTTTCGTAATTCGCCAATAAAGACGGCAGCATGGCGGCAACGAAAACAGGGTCTGTACCAACATGATTTCTTTACGAATTCTCGTACTTGAGGATCGCCTGCCACGTCGCAAAGCCATTGCTCAGGCCTTGACGGTGCTGGGCGTGCGTGCGGTTTTCCAGGCGGGGGAATGTGAAAAAGCCCTGGACCTGATCACCCGTGCAGAAGGCGTGGACATCGTTATCTGCGACTTGAGCAACGAGAAGCTCGGCTATTTTGACTTCCTGATGCTCGCGGGCCGGGCACGCCTGGTGAATGCGCTGATTTTAGGCGCGACCCTTGAACCTCAGTTCTTACGGGCAGTGGAGTGCATCAATCAGTTTTCACAGCTCAAGTTGATTGGTGTGATGGGCGTTGTCGCGCCCGTGCAAGACCTGAGCACGATCCTGCGTGATTACATCAAGCACAAAACCTTTTCACCGTTGTTGGTCACGGATTCCTTCAAGTTGCCTACCGAGCCCGAGGTCAGAAATGGCCTTGAGGCGCGGGAGTTCAAGGCGTGGTTCCAGCCCAAGTTCGACTTGCGGACCGGCGCCCTGTGCGGCGTGGAAGCGTTGGCGCGTTGGGAGCACCCAACCCGTGGGTTGCTGCTGCCCGGTGAGTTTCTGCCAGCGGTGCTGGCGTACGACCTGATCGACGACATGTTCAAGCAGGTGTTTGCCCAAGGCCTTGACCTGCTGGTTGCCCTGCGAGGCCGCAATATTACGCTGCAGGTTGCGTTCAATTTGCATGCGTCGCAATTGGCCCGTTTTGATTTGGCGCTGTACATCGAAAACGCATTGATCGAGCACGATCTTCCAGGCTCGGCATTGATGTTCGAGTTGGCCGAAAACGGCCTGCTGGATATGCCGGTGGCCACCCAGAAAAGTTTGCTGTGTTTGCGCCTGCTGGGGTGTGGCCTGTCGATCGATGATTTTGGCACCGGTTTTTCTTCGTTGACGTTGCTGTGCCAGCTGCCTTTCCAGGAGTTGAAACTCGACAGTTCGGTGGTGCAGGATTTATCCGACCTGCACAGCAGGGCCATGATGATCAGCACGATTGCGTTGGCCCGCGCGCTTGAGATCAGCCTGGTGATCGAAGGTGTCAGCAGCCAGGAAATACGCGACCAGGCCCTCGCCATGGGTGGAACCTTTGCACAAGGTTTTCACCTGGCCAAACCCATGAGTGCACGCCGCTTGAAAGAGTGGCTGGAATGACACAGCCGATCTGAAAATGACAACGCGCGAAGGGCAAAAATAACCCGCATTGTTCAGGTGCGGTTGGACTAGACTCTGCCGGTGTAGTCGCTTGCCTCCCTCTACGCCTTCTCGTTTCGTGGTCTGTGTCCAGATAAACACAATAAGTGAGATAGATATGCGCAAGGCGCTGGTAGTGGATGACCACCCGATAGTTCGGGCGACGGTCAAAATGGTCTTGAAACAGGAAGGTTTCGAAACAGTAGTAGAGGCGGGCGACGGTGCCGACGCTGTGCAACAGGCGCGTCAGGAGACACCGGACCTGGTAGTGCTGGATATTTCGATGCCCAAGCTCGACGGACTGGAAGTCATCCGGCGCATTATCGACCTGAATATCGCCACGCGAATTCTGGTCCTCACGTCCCTGGAAGCCGGTCTGTACCTCAAGCGTTGCATGAGCGCGGGCGCTGCCGGTTTTATCTCGAAGATCGACGGCCTGGACGACCTGCGTCGCGCCGTCAAAGTGCTGATGTCCGGCTACACGTACTTCCCCAACCTGGCAATTGGTTCGGTTCGGCGCAGTGACGTCGAAATGAATGAAGCGCGGGTGATCGAAAACCTGTCGGATCGCGAACTGGTGATCCTCAAGCATCTTGCGCAGGGGCGCAGTAACAAGGAAATCGGCGACTCGATGCTGCTCAGCAATAAAACCATCAGCACTTACAAGACGCGTTTGTTGGAGCGCTTTGAAGTGACGTCAGTCGTGTCACTTTCGGAAGTGGCCAAGCGCAACAGTATTATCTGATGAAGGCCGCCAAAACGATTGTTGCCGCGTTGCTGATCGCCGGGGTGCCGTTACTGGCGCGGGCGGAACCGCACATTGCCGGCACGCCCGATTTCGAACTCGACATGGTGGTGCGCACCCAGGGTCAATCCACGCTCTATTGGGGTATGGCGCTGGCAGGGCTGGGTTCTATCCTCTGTTGGAACCTTGGGGTGCTGCTGTGGCGGCGCAAGGCCGATGACCCGCGTCGGGTCCTGGCGACATTTGTCGCCAACATGCGCGAGATGATCGATAACGTCCCCCGGCCGGTGTTCATTCGCGACCATGAGGGCCGCCTGGTCGCGTGCAACAACAGCTACCTGGATTTCCTGGCCATGGACCTGAACCAGGTCCTGGGCAAGCCCATCACCGAACTGCAACTGATGCCGTTGTCTGAATCCCGGCAATACCACGAGCATTACCTCAGGGTTGTGCGCGAGGGTGTCCCGCTGATTGGCAGCGGCAGCCTCGTCGCGCCGTACGGGGAAACGCTGGCGCTGTTCTACTGGATTTTCCCCTGCTTCAATGCTCGCGGGCGGGCGGTCGGGGTGATTGCGGGATGGGTGGATGTCAGCGACCGCGAACAGTTAATGATTCAGTTGAAGGCCTCACAAAAAGAGGCCGACGACGCCAACAACGCGAAGACTTTGTTCCTGGCAACCATGAGCCATGAAATTCGTACGCCCATGAACGCCGTGCTGGGCATGCTCGAAATGGCCAGCAAACGGGCCGAACAAGGCATTATCGATCGGGTGTCACTGGACATCGCCTCCAGCGCCGCCAACAGCCTGGTGGATTTGCTGGGTGACATCCTGGATATCGTGCGCATTGAGTCCGGCCAACTCACCCTGGCGCCGAAAAGAGCCAACCTGTATGACGAGGTGCTCAAGGTCGCCCGTATCTTTGATGGCGTCGCGCAGCAGAAATTTCTCGAACTGCAGATTGATCTCGACCCCCAGGCGGACTGTGAAGTGCTGGTCGACGCCATGCGGGTCAAGCAGGTGTTGTCGAACCTGTTGAGTAACGCGATCAAGTTTACCGTCAGAGGCCAGGTACGGTTTTTCTGCGCTGCACCCCGGTGGTGGATGGCTCCGAGCTGGACCTGACATTGAGCGTCATCGACACCGGCATTGGCATCTCGCCAGAGGACCAGGCCCTGTTGTTCAGCCCCTTCACCCAGGTCGGCCAGCCGGCTGAGGCGATGCGTACGGGGTCGGGACTGGGCCTGGCCATTTCTCGCACGCTGTGCGAAATGATGGGCGGGCGCTTGACCTTGTCGAGTGAGCTGGGGCGGGGCACCCGCATAGACGTGAGCTTGCGCCTGCCGGTGCTTGAAAACCTTGCCCCGACCACCCACGACTCAGTCTCGCCGGTGCTTCGAGCGAAGCGCCTGAGTGTGCTGGTGGTGGACGATTACCCGGCAAACCGTTTGCTGCTGTCCCAACAGTTGACGTACCTGGGGCATGACGTCGCCGACGCGGAGGATGGTGCACACGGCCTCAGGGCATGGCGCCAGGGTACGTATGACGTGGTGATCACCGACAGTCACATGCCGATCATGAACGGCTACGAGCTGTCCCGCGCCATCCGCGACGAAGAACAGCGCAAAGGCTCGAAACCCTGCGTCATCGTCGGCCTGACCGCCAATGCCCAGCCCGAGGAAAAACAGCGGTGCCTGAATGCCGGCATGGACGACTGCCTGTTCAAGCCCATCCGGCTCAGGGAGCTGAGTGCCCGGATGTCCATCATCGAGCCATTGGCACATCCCCATGAAGCGCCCTTGGCCATGGTGGGGCAGGGGATCAATCTCGACCTGACCTCACTGATCCAGTTGGCCCGGGGCGACGAGGACTCGGTCAGCACCATTACCAAGAACCTCGCGCTCAGCCTGGAAGAGGACATGTGCGTGCTGATGCAATGCTACGCAAACATGGACGTCGAAGGCCTTGCCACGCTGGCGCACCGGATAAAGGGCGGCGGGCGGATTGTCGGCGCACAGAACGTGCTGATTCGTTGTGCGCAGCTGGAAACGGCCTGTGAGGAGGCGGAGCCCGGCGAAGTGACCGCCGCCACCCTGGCCCTGGAGCAAGCCATGCTTGCACTGAAAGCGGCCTTGATCGCCTTGCCATGAAACCCCAGGGTCACGGGCCCTTGGGTCAGCCTTCGGACGTTTCCTGTTCGTGTCGGAAATTTCCGTTTGGCACACGGAGTTTTTCCAGAGGCCATTAGGACCAATCCTAAATACACAGCAGGGGTGGGGCGCAATAATTTACCGGTCCCCATCACCTGTGTAAGAACCGCCATGTCTTTCCTACCGATACGCGTTCTGGTTATCGAAGAACAGCCTTTCAAACGACTGATCGCAACGAGCGTTTTTCAGGATCTCGGTTGTGAAGACGTCACAGCGGTTGCCGACGGTGCTGCCGCGCTGGAGGTACTGGCGCTTAACGGTCCGGTGGACATCGTGTTGTGCAGTTTGAAACTGCAATGCACCCAAGGGCTGTCGCTGATCGAGGACCTCAGTCATGGCGGGCTGCTCAAGGCGCTGATCATTTGCAGTGTTTACCCGGCGAACCTGCACGGCGCCCTGGATCGCATGCTGTCGATGCACGGTGTGAAGGTGTTGGGGTATGTCGATACGCCCGTACGGGCCAGTGAGATAGGCCCCATGGTGGCCGGTTTCCTGGAGTCGCTGGCCGTGCGAAGAACGGACGTTTCAAGCTCCCTCAATCTGAAATGGTTCACCCAGTCCGCCTTGAAAAAGGCAATTCAGGAGAATGAATTCAGGGCGTTTTTCCAGCCAAAATTCAATTTGGTCACCGGCGCGGTGGACAGCATGGAAGCCTTGGCGCGGTGGGACAACCCAAGCTATGGATTGTTGTCACCGGCTGATTTCCTGCCCTTGCTGAACAGCTTCTACCTGATGGACGAGTTGTTTTTCGCCCTGTTTGAACAGGGCTTGATGGTGTGGCAGGAAGTCCTGGCCACCGGACGGCAGATGAATCTCGCGTTTAACCTGCAGGCGGAGCAATTCAGCAACCCGCAATTGGTCGCAGGTATCAGCGGGTTGATCGAACGTTATCAGGTACCGGCGTCCTGCCTGACCTTTGAAATTACCGAAAGCGGTTTGCTCGAAACTTCCCCGGCGGTGCTGGAGAGCCTGATCCGTTTGCGGATGATGGGCTCCGGGTTGTCCATCGACGATTTTGGCGTGGGGTTCTCATCGTTGGAGCGCCTGTGCCAGCTGCCCTTTACCGAGATAAAACTCGACGGCAGTTTCGTTCAGGACCTCGATACCAACGCCGCCAATCGCGCCATTGTCAGCAGCACCCTCGCGCTGGGTGAGGCGCTGAACATGTCGGTGGTGGTGGAGGGTGTCGAAACCGAAAAGCAGCGCCAATCATTGATCAAGCTGGGCTGTGTGCACGCTCAAGGTTATCTCTGTGCGCGGCCCATGAGCGCCAATCGGCTGCTGTTGTGGCTGGACTCGCAGCGCGCGTCGATCAACAACGTCTGAATACAGGCCATCAGTGCGTCTGAATGCTTACTGGGTGTTCAGTTTTCTCGTGGGCCAGGAAGGGTGTTTCATGGTGAATCCAAAGTTGCGTGTCTTGTTGGTTGACGAAGAACAATCCAGGTTAGTCAGCATAGAAAAGAACCTCTCGGGGCTTGGCTACAGTCGTGTTGCCCCGCTGACATCATTCCGGGATTTATTGGTGATACTGGATAACGCGTTATGCCCGTTTGACCTGCTGATTATTCATCAGGTCGTGCTGGAAAACGCAGGCGAAGTACTTGAACAGTTAGTACGAAGTTCACCGGTAATCAAACATTTACTGGTTTACCAGGGCAATACGCTGCAGGTGCTTTCCACAGTTGAGTCGTCGTCATCGTCGATGCGCTTTGCGTTGCCTGGCCCGCCGGACCGAGAGTCGATCAAGCAAGTAATGGGCTTTATCGACAAGGTCGAGTTGCATGAGATTTACGGCAAGCAGCGGGTGTCTGTTTAGTTACAGGTGTATCGGGAAAAATACCGACGGCGCTGGAAATGTCATTGTTTAAGCCGGAAGTTTCCCTTATTGCAAAGGGACCTTTAACGTTGAAGGGGTTGGCCGGAAAAAACATTATTCACTGCATGCAAGGTGCGCAGTCACAGCGAAGCAGTGAACGGTTCGCCGAGCATTTCGATCAATGATGTTTTAACCTTTCGAGGCAACTTATGACGCGCACATACCGTATCGTCGCGCTCGCAGCGCTGACGTCGACCTTCGTGATACCGGCTGCACAGGCAGGCGATGGCACCGTTAACTTCAAAGGCCAACTGATTGGACAGACGTGTACCGTCAGTGTGAACGGTGGCAGCAACATGGGCACCGTTACGCTGCCTACACTGGGCACTATGGCCCTCGGCGCCGTAGGCGCCACTGCGGGTAGAACCCAGTTCACCATTGGGCTGAGTGCATGCGGCACTGGGAATAGCATCCAGGATTTCCTGCAAAACTTAACGGGCAATAGTGTGATTGGCAAGACGGCATCCACTTACTTTGAGAGCGGCCCGGGCGTCGATCCCACCACCCGGAACATTATTAACACCGGTGGTGCCACCGGCGTGCAGCTCCAGTTGCTTGATTCCGACGGCGATGTGATCAAGGCCGGTGACCCGGGCCAACCGCGAACCCCGGCCATTACTAATCTCGCCACCGACGGTGGCGTGATGACTTACGGCGTCCAGTACATTGCCAACGATGTTATTGCGCCGGGCAGCGTCGTGGGTTCGGTTACCTATTCCATCGCCTATAACTAAAACCCACAAGGACTTGAGAGCGATATCGCTGATCAAGTCTTTGATATATCCATTTCAACCAAAAAACCGTTTGGCTGCACTTATACGAATGGAAAGTTCAAACCTTCGGAAGAGTCTTAACTCTGGTAGGAAATTTCCGAGGCTGTAGCAGGACCTTTCAATTTGAAGGGTTTCACTAAAAGAAACATCATTCACCCTGTGCAAAACGCACCGCCATATTGCAACTGCGAGTGGCCTGCCGGGCATTTATCCAACTAATGATTTTGAGGCAACTTATGAACCGTACTTACCTCGTTCTTGCAGCGGCGACTTCCGCACTCGTGATGTCTGCTGCACAAGCCTCCGATGGCACTATCAACTTCAGTGGCCAACTGACGGCTCAAACCTGCACCACTTCGGTCAATGGCACGAGCAATGTGGGCACCGTAACGCTTCCGACGTTCTCGATTGCGTCGCTGGCGAGCGCGGGGGCGACTGTTGGTGCCACCAACTTCACCATTAACCTGAGCGGCTGCCAGGGCACCATTGCGACCGCCGCTGCGATATTTGAAGCGGGCGCGGGCGTCGACCCGACCACCCAGAACATCCGTAACACCGGTAATGCGACTGGCGTGCAACTGCAATTGCTCGACTCCAATGGTGCTGTGATCAAGGCCGGTGATACCAGCCAAACCGCCAACACTGCACGTACCACTGTGACCGGCGCCACTGCCGTGCTGCCGTACGCCGTTCAGTACATTGCCAGCGCGGCAACCACCGCCGGTACTGTCGTGGGTTCGGTGACCTACTCGATCAACTATCAGTAAAAGCTGCGCGGTCAGCGCATCTTTCAGGAAGCTGGAAGGTGCGCCGACGATGTCGGGAGAGAATGATATGCAGCGTAAAAAGGCCTGGTGCCGTTGCGTCGTGATGATCGCGGCCGTGCTCGGTTGTTCCCAGGCGATGTCTTCGGTCGTCATCACGGGCACCCGTGTGATTTATCCGGCTGACAAGAAAGAGGTCACCGTCAAACTGAACAACAACGGTGCCAAACCCGTCCTCGTTCAGTCGTGGATTGATGAGGGGGATGCTGCGTCCACGCCAAGCAACTCTTCAGCGCCGTTTGTGATTTCCCCACCGGTCTCCCGGGTTGATGCTGCCAAGGGGCAGAGCCTGCGCCTGATGTTTACCGGTGCTCCGCTGGCGTCCGACAAAGAGTCGGTGTTCTGGCTCAATGTGCTGGAAATCCCGGTCAAGGCCACGGGGAGCAAAACATGCTGCAAATGGCCTTTCGCTCACGGATCAAAGTGTTTTATCGACCTGCCGATTTACCCGGTACACCGACAGCGGCCATCGAGGCGTTGCAGTGGAAGGTCGTCGCACAAAAGAACGGTACTTATGGGCTGCAAGCCTACAACCCCACTGCTTTTTACGTTTCGCAAAGTGACCTGGCCCTGGTTAACGGCGGCCAGCGAGTACCGAGTGAAGCGGGAATGGTCGCGCCCGGCGAGACCCACACCTTTGCCTTGCCCGGCCTGAAGTCTATGCCGGGCCCCGGCGCCAACGTCGAATACAGCGCCATTAATGATTACGGCGCCCTGGTGCCCACTCGGGAACCCGTCAAGCCTTAGGCCCTTCTGGCCCCAATCGTTTTCACCCTCTGTTGTCCGGGTAATCTATGACTACGCTCTCTCCTCTGCGCATGCGCCGGAAGGAAATCTGCTGCTCCAGCGTCGGCTGTTCGCCGATTTGGGGCCGTCGACTGTTACTGATCGCCAGCGCACTGCTGATGCCTCACGCGATGGCCGAAGACGTGCAGTTCGACGATTCCTTCCTTCCGGCGGGCTCAAGCGGGATTGACCTGACGTTGTTCCAAAGTGGCAACCCGGTCATGTCGGGCACTTACCGGGCCGACATTCTGGTGAACTCGACCCTGAGCATGCGCCAGGATATTCGTATCGTGTCCGACGCCAAGGGCAGGAACCCCATCGTCTGCGTCGACAGCCGCATGCTGGAATTGATCGGTGTAAACGTGGAAGCCCTGTCGCCGGCGGCGCTGGCCAAGCTCGACGCCGGACAATGCACGTCCATCGCCCAGGTGATCGATGAGGCGACAGCCCTGTTTTCCACCGAGACCCAGCAACTGGACTTCAGCATTCCGCAGGCGGCCATGCGGCGTAACGCCCGCGGGTATGTCAGCCCTGAGTTATGGGATCGCGGTACCACCGCCGCGATGCTCAGCTATGACTTCAACGCCAACCACAACAAAAACCTGTCGGGTACTGACGATTCTGCCTATGTCGGCTTGAACGCGGGGCTGAACGTGGGTGACTGGCGCTTGCGGCACAACGGGTCGTTGAATTGGGACAGCCTGACCGGCACCAAGTACCAGGAAATCAACACGTTCGCCCAGCGCGACCTCACCGCCTTGCAAAGCCAACTGACGGTAGGCGAGGCCAACACCAGCGGCGAGATTTTCGACACCCTGGCCTATCGCGGGGTAGAAGTGGCGACCGACGACCGCATGCTGCCAGAGACGTTGCGCGGGTATGCGCCCGTGGTACGCGGGATCGCCCGCACCAATGCCCGGGTCACCATCAGCCAGGGCGGCAATGTGTTGCTGCAGACCACGGTGGCGCCTGGCGCCTTCGTCATCGATGACCTGTATGCCACCGGCTATGGCGGCGACCTGCAAGTGACCGTACTGGAAGCCGATGGCACTCAGCAAAGCTTCATCGTGCCCTATGCCTCGGTCAACCAGTTGCTGCGGCCTGGTACGTCGCGTTTCAGCGTGACGGCGGGCGAGACTCGCAATAACTACATCGATAAACAGGTCGGGCTGCTGCAAGGCACCTATCAATACGGCTTGGCGAATTCGCTGACCGGTTATACCGGCGCCCAGGCCAGCGATGGGTACCTGTCGGTGCTGGGCGGTATTGCCTTTGGCACCCCCATCGGCGCCTTCGGGGTCGACGTGACTCACGCCCAGACAGAACTGCCGTCCGGCGATCAGCAGGGGCAGAGCCTGCGGGTGTCTTTCAGTGAAAACGTGCAAAGCACCGGGAGCAACTTCTCTCTGGCAGCGTATCGTTTTTCCACCAGCGGTTACTTTGATTTCAACACCGCCGCGCTGTTCCGGGACGCTCAAGAGCATGGCACCGACACCAGCCAGATTGGCCAGCCACGCAGTCGCCTGACCTTGTCCCTCGACCAGAGCCTGGCCGGCTGGGGGCATTTGTCACTGAGCGGGTTTACCGAAAACTACTGGAACGAACCGGGCGAGGATGTCCAGTACCAGATGGGCTACAGCACACAAGTCGGGCGAGTCAGCCTGGGCTTCAACCTCAGTCGCAGCCGCTCCGGCCTGGCGGAGATGCAAACCACTGAGTTGTTTACCGTGAGCATGCCGATCGAGTTCGGCTCCTCGTACAACTCGCCGCAGCTGTCGGGCCGTTTGGCCCGCGACAGCCAGGGCAATTACAGCCAGCAAGCGAGCGTCAGCGGCAGCGCCGGCGAGGATCATGAATACGGCTACAGCCTGACGGCCGACCGCGATGGCGCAAGCCAGTCCACCGACACCTCGGTCAGCGGCCAGTACCAGGGTCCCAAAGCGCGGGTCAGCGGCTCCCTCAGCGAAGGCGATGGCTATAGCAGCATGTCCCTGGGCGGCGGCGGCACCATTGTGGTCCATCCCAAAGGCGTGACCTTGACGCCCTATACCGGTGAAACCATGGCCGTCATCAGCGCGCCAGGAGCGGCCGGCGCGAAGGTGGTGGGCTATCCGGGCCTGCGGCTCGATAGCAGTGGCTCAGCCGTGGTCAACTATTTGCAGCCTTATCAATTGAACGAGATCGCTATCGACCCGGACGGTATTCCCCAGGACGTCGAATTGAGTGAGACCAGCCAGAAGATCGCCCCGCGTGCGGGGGCCGTGGTGGCGGTGGACTTCGCTACGGTGCGCGGCAATGCCCTGCTGTTGAACGTACGGCTGAAGGACCAGAGCCCGTTGCCGTTCGGTGCCACCGTGGTGGATGACACCGGTAACCCGGTGGGCACCGTGGGGCAGGGCGGGCAGTTGTATGCACGGGTCAAGGACGGTACGCAACGCCTTCAGGTCAGTTGGGGCAAGGAGAGCGGCCAGACCTGCACGTTGAAAGTGCCGGCCCTGAAAGAGCAGGGGCAGATAATGAAAGGCAACACGCTGTGCCTGGAGGCCGGGTCATGAAGTACGCGGCGAATGCTTCAGTTAACGATACGTGCAGAGGTAATGCCATGAAGGTGCTTTATTCCCTGGGTTCACTGATCGCCGCACTGGTGTTGTGTGGCTTTGCGCAGTCAGCCCAGGCAATCAATTGTGTCTACATCAACGGTAACAAGGGGTTTATAGGCACGGCTGCATTGCAGATCAGCTCCCTCAGTGTGCCTCGGGATACGCCCGTGGGCACAGTGCTCTATCAGCAGAACTTTAACCAGAGCGGTGCAGGTGCCGATTTCAAGTGCATCAGTACCGGCGGGGCGGCAACCCTCAACACGCTTTTGACGCTGAAGAGCACGTTGGCCAATACCGGTTACAGCGCGGGGCCCTACGCCAGCTTCGTCTATCAAACGGGGGTCGCCGGCATCGGCGTCGCCTGGGTTAACGGAACATCCGTGCAAACGGCTGCCGTCAGGGCAGCGATTCCAAATGGCTGCGCACTGTCGGGAACCGCCGACTGTTTCATATCGGGCCTCAAGATTGCACCAGCAACCGGGATGGTGCTGATAAAGACCGGACCAGTGGGAACGGGCACCATCAGCGGCAGTTCGTTGGGTACGCTGGAACAGGATTTCTCGATTCCCAATAGCCCTACCGCTGTCGCCAACAAAGTGGGGCTAACCGGCAGCATCAACATCGTCGCACTGACCTGCATGACCTCGGACGTTAATGTACCCATGGGCACCAACAAGATTGCGTCGTTCAGTGGGATAGGTTCGGCCAGCACGCCAGTGAACTTCATGATCAGCCTGACGGGTTGCCCAGGATTTCCCGGTTATTACGGCAACGCCAGTTCGATTCCGACAAGCTCGCAATCGGCGGTCATCAGTGCGGGCACCCTCGTGCCCAATACCCTCAGCCTGCGATTGGACCCGGTCGGCACACCGATTGATGCCAGCAATGGCGTGTTGAGCCTGTCAGCGGCTGCAGACCCGGCGACGGGTGTGGGTCTACAGGTGCTTGATGCTTCCGGCGCACCGTGGGCGCTGTCCCAAAACAAATTGTTGAACCTTCCGATAGCCGCTGGCACCACATCATTGAACATCCCGCTGAGCGCGCGTTATATACAAACGGCAACCACGGTGACTGCGGGTTCCGCCAACGCTGTTGCGAATTACACCATCATCTATCAGTAGCCACGCCTGGCGACTCATCCTGGCCAGGGACCGGCCGCTCAACCTCCTGATGGTGCGTAGAGCCAATAAACATATACATCGCCGGCACCATGAACAGCGTCAGCACGGTACCAATCGACAACCCGGCGAAGATCACCAGGCCCATGTCATGCCGTCCCGCAGCCCCCGCACCCGACGCCCACACCAGCGGCACCACGCCCAGCACCATCGCCGCCGTGGTCATCAGGATCGGGCGCAGACGCACGCCGGCGGCTTCTTCTATCGCCTCGCGCTTGCTGTGACCGGCGCGCTGCAGCTCGTTGGCAAACTGCACGATCAGAATCCCGTGCTTGGTGATCAACCCCAGCAACGTCACCAGGCCCACCTGGGTGTACACGTTGATGGACGCAAACCCCATGGTGATAAAGGCCAGCGCGCCAAAGAGAGCAGGGGGCACCGAGAACAGGATCACCACCGGGTCGCGGAAGCTCTCGAACTGGAAGGCGAGGGCCAGGTAGACGATCAGGATCGAGAACATCAACAACCCGAAGAACCCGCCGGATTCCTGCATGAACTGGCGCGACTCGCCAGAGAAGTCCGAGGTGTAGCCCGAGGGCGCTATGTTGGTCAGGATCGTGTTCAGTTTCGCCAGCAGTTCGCCCTGGGCCACGCCACTGACGCCTGACAAGGTGGCCGAGTTGAGTTGCTGGAAGTGGTTGATCGATTCCGGCTGGGTCGAGGTCTCGATATGCGCCACGGTGCGCGCCTGGATCATTGCGCCCGAGGGCGTGCGAATGTAGTAATCGAGGATCTGGTCCGGGTTGAGGCGGTCGACTTGCAGCACTTGGGGAATGACTTTGTACGAGCGCCCGGCGGTGGAGAAGTAATTCACGTAGTTACCACCCAGCGCGGCGGACAGCGCTGCGCCGACGTCAGCCTGGGTCATGCCCAGTGCGGCGATTTTTTCCCGGTCGACCACCAGCTTGGCTTGTGGTTTGTCGAGTTTCAGGTCCATGTCGGAGAAGTAGAACAGCTGCTGTTTCAGTGCCTCGGCCACCACCGCCTGGGCGACTTCGTTGAGGTTTTCCACCGAGTCGGTGGTGGTGATCACAAATTGCACCGGCAACCCTTGGGCGCCCGGCAGCGACGGCAGCGGGAAGGCCGCGATGGTGGCGCCCGGTACCTGATTCCATTTCTGCTGAAGTTCCAGGATCAGTTGGGCCTGGGAACGCGTGCGATCGTCCCAGGTTTTGAGCAGCACGCCGCCCAAGCCCTGGTTGAGGATGGGCAACCCGGTCAGCTGGAACATCTGCGCGTATTCAGGCTCTTTGTTGGCGATCTGGAAAGCCTGGTCGGCAATGCGCTCCATCTGCTGCGGCGAGGCAGTCGGCGGGCCTTTGATCTGCATGAACACCAGCCCCTGGTCCTCGGTGGGCGACAGCTCGCTTTTGGCAGTCATGCCGCTGGCGGCCACCAGCAGGAACAGCAAGAAACCAAACGTCACCAGCACCGGCCACACGTTCAAACCGCCTGAGAGTACGCGGTGGTAACGGCCCCGCAGCCAGTCAAAGTACTGATCGAGCTTGCGCGCGAAGCGGCCTTCTTCCTGCCCGGACTTGAACAGCCGCGAGGTCATCATCGGCGACAGCGTCAGCGCCACCACGGCCGACACGGTCACCGCACCCGCCAGCGAGAAACAGAACTCCTTGAACAGCGCCCCGGTAAGGCCACTGCGCAACCCGATGGGCACGTACGCGGCAATCAGCACCACGGTCATCGCGATGATCGGGCCACCCAGTTCCCGCGCCGCGACCAGCGCCGCCTCCAGCACGCCTTTACCTTCTTCCTTGATATGCCGGTCGACGTTTTCCACCACGATAATCGCGTCGTCCACCACCAGGCCGATCGCCAATACCAGGGCGAGCAGGGTCAGCAGGTTAATCGAGTACCCCAGCAGGTACATGATGAAGAACGTCCCGACCAGCGACAGCGGGATCGCCACCAGCGGCACAATCACTGCACGGAACGAGCCGAGGAACAGGTAGATCACCACCGACACGATGATCATCGCCTCTACCAGGGTTTTCACCACCTCATAAATCGAGGTATTGATGAACGCCGTGGAGTCATACACGATCTCGCCGCGCACCCCGGTGGGCAGTTGGGACTGCAGCTCGGGGAAGGCTTCGCGCACGCTGTCGGCGACCGTCAGGATGTTCGCATTGGGGGCCGTCTTGATCCCGATGAACACCGAACGCTTGCCGGAAAACGCCACGCTGCTGTCGTAGCTTTCGGCGCCGAGGGTGACGGTGGCCACATCCTCCAGGTACACCAGGGCATCGCCTTTCTGCTTGATCACCAGCCGCTTGAATTCATCCACCGTGTGCAAGTCGGTCCCGGCGGTCAGGTCGACCGTCACCGTTTGCCCGCGGGTGGAACCGACGGCAGACAGGTAGTTGTTGTTGGCCAGGGCGGTGGAAACGTCCTGGGCGGTCACGTTATGCGCCGCCAGCTTGTTGGGGTCCATCCAGGCGCGGAGGGCGAACTGGCGTCCGCCGAGGATCTCGGCGGTTTGCACGCCCTGGATCGAATCCAGCTTGGGCTTGACCACCCGCACCAGGTAATCGGTGATGTTGTTGGTGGGCAGGGTGTCGCTGTAGAAGCCCAGGTACATGGCATCCGTGGTCTGCCCGACCGCCACCGTCAGCACCGGTTCCTGGGACTGGGCCGGCAGTTGGTTCTTGACCGAGTTGACCTGGGTATTGATCTCGGTGAGTGCCTTGCTGGCCTCGTAGTTCAGCCGCAACGTTGCGGTAATGGTCGAGACGCCGGTGATGCTCGTCGAGGACAGGTAGTCGATACCCTGGGCCTGGGCGATGGCCGATTCAAGCGGCTGGGTGATAAAGCCGGCCACCGTCGATGCGTCCGCGCCGTAGTAGGCCGTGGTGATAGTGACCACGGTATTTTCGGTGCGCGGCCATTGGTTCACCGGCAGTTCGAAGATCGAACGCAGCCCCAGGATCAGGATGAACAGCGAGACGACAATCGCCCAGACCGGTCGCTGAATAAAGGTATCGGTAAGCTTCATGGGACACCTTTAGTGTTCTTGGGGAGTCGGCGCGGGATCGTTCAGCGGCGCGGCGCTGTTATCGACCTTCACCGGCGAGCCATTCTTGAGCTTCATCTGGCCGCTGGTGATCAACAGATCGCCTTCCTTCACGCCCGACAGGATGGCCACCTGGTCGCCCCGGGTAGGCCCGGTCTTGATGAAGGTTTGTTGCGCCGTCAGCACTTCCTCACCCTTGTCGTTCTTGCTTGAGGTGGCGATGAATACCGTGGTGCCGTAAGGGTTGTAGGTGACCGACGTCTGCGGAACGGTAAGGTAGCGCTGGGTTGCGCCGGAGGTGACCACGGCGCGGGCAAACATCCCGGGCACCAGGCTTTGCTTGGGGTTGTCGACGGTGGCTTCCACAGTGACGTTGCGGGTGGTCGAGTCGAACTGGGTGTCGATGGTGCTGACCCTGCCGGTGAAGGTTTGATTGGACAGGCCGTCGGCCGTCACCGAAACCCCTTGGCCAATGGCGATGGCCTCCAGTTGGGTCTGCGGCACCGTGAAGTCGATGTAGATAGGGTCGAAGGTTTGCAGGGTGGCGATCTTGTCGCCGGGGTTGAGGTACTGGCCGGGGTTGACGCTGGTGATCCCGATGCGCCCGGCAAACGGCGCGCGTATGGTTTTTTTCGCCACCAGCGCACGCTGTTGCTCGGCGGCGGCGAGCTTGGCTTTCAGGTCGGCGGTGTCGGTGTCCACTTGGGCCTGGGAGATGGCGTTGACCGCCAGTTGGGCCTTGTCACGCTTGAGGACGATCACGGCCAGGTCGGCGGTGGCCTCAAGGGAATGCAACTGCGCGATGTCCGAGTCGGCATTCAACTGCACCAGCAGCGCCTGGGCCGCCACCTCTTGCCCGGGCGTGAAGCCGAGGGTGCGTACGATGCCGCCCACCTCGGTGGTCACATCCACGCCTCTGACCGCCTTCATCGAGCCCACCGCGGTGACATTCGGCTGCCAATCGCTGAACGGCACCTTCATGGCCGTGACCACGGAGGCGGGCAGGGGCATTTTGGACTGGGCGATCAGCGCCGAAATCTGCACGAACTTCACCCCGGCAATGATCGCCACAATCACCAGCACCACCACGATCATGACGAGCATCGGCCGCCACAGTCGACGCTTGCGCGGTGCGCCGGGCTCGGGTGGCAGGGGAGAGGCAGTAATGACGTCAGCCATGGGTGTTCTCGCTGTATCAAGAGTTCAGTTCAGTCGAACCGTGCCGAATCGGCAGGCACTGCCTTGTTGTTGGCCGGCATGATCTCGTTCCACGACGGCAGGCCGAAGCGATCCGGGTGGCCCTTGGTGGCAGGGTCCACATCCGTTCGGTTCCACCAACCGCCCCCCAGTGCCTGGAACAGCGCAGTGGTGTCGCTGTAGCGGGAGGCCTGCGCCTTGACCCGCGCAAGCACGGTGTTCTGGTAGGTCTGTTGGGCGGTGAGCAGGTTGATGTACGCCACGGCACCGAGCTTGAACTGCGCCTGCACCAGGTCCAGGTTGGCTTGGGCTGAGCGCTCGGCCACCACCTGCTGGTTAAGCGCATCGGCGTCGGCTTCCAGTGCCCGCAGCGCGTTGGCCACGTCCTGGAACGCGCCAATCACGGTGCCACGATAACGGGCCGCCGACTCGTCGTAGGCCGCCACGGCCGCGCGTTTGCGATGTTCGAGTGCGCCGGCATCAAAGATCGGCTGGGTGATCGACCCGGCCAGGCTCCACACACCGCTGCCCGCCGAAAACAGCTTGGTGCCGCTGGCCACCGTGGAACCCACCGACCCGGTAATGCTGAACTGCGGCAACTGATTGGCCACGGCCACGCCTATGTTGGCGCTGGCCTGGTGCAGTTGTGCCTGGGCAGAACGCACGTCCGGCCGTTGGCCCACGATGGCCGAGGGCAGGCTGACCGGCAGTTCTTCCGGCAAGTGCAGGGAGGCCAGGTTGAAGCGCTCGTCCCGGTCCTGATTGGGAAACCGGCCGAGGTAGGCCATCAACTGGTTGCGGGTCTGCGCCAACTGCTTTTGCAGCGGCGGCAAGCTGGCACGGGTTTGCGCCAGTGCGGTCTGCTGCGTCAGGACGTCGCTATCACCGATGGCACCCAGCCGCCGCTGCGACTGCAGCACGTCGAGCTGGTCGCCCTGTAGCCGGATGATTGCCTCGGTTGAGGCGATTTGATCACGTATCGACGCCAGGCTGACCGCGGTATTCACCACATTGGAGGTCAACGTGAGGTAAGTCGCCTCCAGCTGGAAGCGTTCGTACTCGGCTTGCGCCGTGGTGGATTCGATTTGCCGGCGCGTACCGCCGAACACATCCGGGGCATAGGACACGCTCAACGACGCCGAACTCACCGTGAGAATCGGCGACTCCGGCAGGCCCGAGGTCACCCCCGATACCTTCTCGCGGGCTTTCTGCACATTGCCGCTGACGGAAGGGAACAACGACGCCTGGTCGGCATAGACCAACTCGTTGGCCTGGCGCAACGCGGCTTGAGCGGCGGTGACATCCGGGTTGGCGCGCAAGGCTTCTTCGACCAGGGCGTTGAGGGCTGGCGAACGGAACAACGTCCACCATTGCCCGGGAATATCCATCCCGGCGATCAGCCGCTGCGCCGCGCCGCCGGCGTCGATGTCGGCCTTGGCGGTAGCGGTTAGCTTTTCACGTGAGTAATCAGCGTTAGCGGGCACCTCGGGGCGCGCGAAATCGGGCCCGACGGTACAGCCCGCGAGGGCAATGCACAGCAGGCTCAGCGGAGCCAGAAGGTGTGGTGGTCGAAAAAGGGCGCGGGGGTGCGCCACTTGTTGCGGTCCCGATGCAAGCTGCCGAGGCTGCTCTTTCATATTTACTCTGATTAATCAGTAGGTTGACTGCTTTATTGGTTGAGCGATGAATGCAGGCGCATCGGTTAGGGCCGCCGAAAAATGGCTCGCGAGTAGCCGAATTCAAATCAGTGTAGGTGGTGCCGGCCGGTACGCAATGTCAGTACGTGCCGACCCTTAATGAAAATGCGTCATGCGCATTAATATTGAATTAGGTTATGCAATATAAGTATTTTACATGCGGCCATTAGCACCTCATGGTTGCTGTCCCTACGAACACTGCCGAGACCGCACGCGCGGATCGACTTGAAATGCCTGAGAGGGCATCTGGAGCGAACGTGCGTTATCTGACAAAACTGGCGGCCGGGTTGGCCGCTACCTTGCTGTGCCTGACCGCGAACGCGCAAACGCTGGTGGTCGGAGACCAAAGCTACAACGCCCAGGCCGTGATGGAAGCGGCGGGGGTGCTGGACGACCTGCCCTATACCCTTGAATGGAAGCAATTCACCGCCGGCTCACCGGTCGCCGAAGCGCTCAACACCAACAGCCTGGACCTCGGCTTGCTCGGTGATGCGCCCGTGCTGTTCCTCGGTGCACTGGGCGCGCCGATCAAGGTGATTGCCATCAGCCGGCAAAATCTCGAAGGCGTGGCCATCCTGGTGAAAAAGGACTCATCGATCCACAGCCTTGCAGACCTCAAAGGCAAGCGCGCGGCCATCTGGAAAGGCTCCTGGAGCCAGCAATTGTTGCTGACCGCACTGGACAAAGCCGGCGTGCCAAAAGACTCATTGGAACTGCGTTATCTCAGCGCGCTGGACGCTTCCCACGCGCTGGAAGGCGGCTCCGTTGACGTCATCGCCACCTGGGAACCCTACGTCACCCAACAGGAACGCCAGGGTGCGCGGGTGCTGGCGACCGCCGACGGGTTGATCCCGGCCCAGAGCTTCGTGGCCGCCAGCACCAAGGCCGTCGACACCAAGCGTGCGCAAATCAGCGATTTTCTCCAACGCCTGAAAAAAGCCCGTGACTGGACGCGCCAAAGCCCGGCCAACGCTGACGCGTATGCAGACGCCTGGGCCAAACGCACCCGCGCCGACGCCGACATTGCCCGCGCCTGGTTCGCCCGTGCGCGTACCACGGTCGAACCTGTGACAGCCCAATCGCCGCTAGAAGCGCAAAAGACCGTGGACTTTTTCGCCAGCCAGGGCCTGGTCAAGTCCTACCCGGCCGCCACGTTGTTCGATGACTCCTTCGCCGCGTCGCTGCAGCCTGCCGTCGCCAAACCCCAGCCCTGAACGCTTCAAGGAATACCTTAGCCATGACCAAACGACAGCTCAAACTAGGCGCCTTGACCATGGGCTGCGGCGGGCCTGGCCGCCACAATCTATGGCTCGACCCTCAACTGCCGGCCGATGCCAGCGTCAACGTCGACTGGTACATCGACATTGCGCGCCAGGCCGAAGCGGCGTTGTTCGACCTGATGTTCATTGTCGACAGCCAGTTCATCACCCCGGGCTCGCCTTCCCACTACCTGAATCGCCTGGAGCCGCTGACGTTGTTGTCGGCGCTTGCCGTGAGCACCCGGCATTTGGGCCTGGTCGGTACGCTGACGACCTCCTACAACTCGCCGTATAACGTCGCGCGACGCCTGGCCTCACTCGACCTGATCAGCAAAGGCCGCGCCGGCTGGAACGTGGTCACCAGCGGAGACGCCGGCACCGCCGGCAACTACAGCCGCGACGAACATTACGATTACGACACCCGCTACGGCCGGGCAGCCGAGCACGTCCAGGTGGTGCAGGGCCTGTGGAACTCCTACGAGGACGATGCATTCGTGCGCGACCGGGCCACGGGCCAGTTCCTCGACCCGAACAAACTGCACAGCCTGAATCACAAGGGCGAGCATTTCTCCGTGGTCGGCCCGCTGAATATCCAGCGCTCCCCCCAAGGCCAACCGGTGATCTTCCAGGCCGGTGATTCGGAACAAGGCCGCGACCTGGGGGCCGCCACCGCCGATGTCATCTTCACCCATGCCGCGAGCATCGAGCAGGGCCAGGCGTTTTACCGGGATATCAAGGGCAGGGCGGAGCGACATGGCCGTGATCCCGGGCAACTACTGGTGATGCCCGGCGCCGAGATTTATGTAGGCGATACCGACGAACAGGCCCGTGAAATCGAACAGCACTATCACCAGGCCGACCACAGTTTCGAGCTGGCGTTGAAGGAGTTCGGGCGCAATTTCGGCTGGCATGATTTCACCCAGTACGACCTTGACGCGCCGTTTCCGCAGGAGAGTCTGGAGGCGGCACGCAGCAGTTTTTTTACGAATGCCAAACGCATTGCTGATCAGGCACGGGAGAAAGGGTTTACGTTGCGCCAGGCGGTGGAGTTTGGTCGGCAGCTGCGCCCGGGTGCCTTTGTCGGGTCGGCGCTGACGGTGGCGAGCAAAATGGCGGACTGGTTTGAAGCACGGGCGGTGGATGGGTTCAATATCTACATCGGGCATCCGGAGCAGTTCAAGCGGTTTACGCAGGAGGTCATCCCGTTGTTGCAGGCCCGTGGCGTGTACCGCACGGCGTATGAGGGGACGACGTTGCGGGAGAGTCTGGGGTTGGCGATTCCGCGGTTTGGTTCAACACCCGGCGCCGCGGTGACCACCGATGTCAGCCAGCAACATCACCCCGAAACTCCGCTGAATCCGGTTTAAACATCGGAAGGCGCTCGCGCATCCAGCGCAGCAGTTCCTGCGCCGGCGCGGCCAGCGGGCGCCCCGATTTCACCAGCAGTTTTGCCTCCACCCCAAGCATCAAGGGATGGTCGATCATGATCGCTGCGAGGTGGCCTTGTTCGATCTCCCGGTAGGCCGCGAACTCCCCGACCAATGACGCAAACTCGCCGCTGGCGACCAATCGTTTGAGTGCAGCCAGCGAGTTGCTGACCACTGTCGGGCGGATTTCGATCTTCTCGGCATATTCGAGCATCTGGATCGCGTGCCCTATCCCGAATGTCGTCGGCGTCAGCACCCATTGGCAGCCAAGAATCTCCTCGACCCTCACGGTGGTGCCGCGCGTTGCCAAAGGGTGATCCGGGCGAACCAGCAACATCACCGGCTGTGACGAGGTGGCGCAATAGTCGATCTGCGGATGGGGAGGGGGTTGTAGGCCAATCCGATATGCGCACGGTTTTCGGCGACCTCATTGAGCACATCCACGACCGGCAGGATGTCCAGTCGCACATCCAGCCTGGGGTACTGCTTGCAAAACGGCGCCAGCACATGGTCGACCAGTGCGTCGACGTAACCCTCGCTGATCACCACCCGCACCTGGCCCTGCTGCAGGCCCTTGATCGCTTGCAACTGGTCTTCGAGTTTCTCCTGGTGTGAGCGGTAGCCGCGCCAGAACTCCAGCAAATGCGCCGCCGCCTCGGTGGGCTGCACCCCTCGGGCCTGACGCTCGAACAGCTTGGCACCCAGCTCCTCTTCCAGCAGCTTGATCTGGCGGGTAATCACCGAAGGCGAGGTGTTGATGCTATCGGCTGCGCCGCGAATCGAGCCGTGCACCAGCACCTCGTGAAAGTAGCGAAGGCGTTGTTGATTGATTTCACGCATGCCGATCGACCTCCGTTGGATAGTGTTGCTCACAGAGCAACACAGGATGAACTTAGTTGCTCTTGCTGGTAATGATGAGCCGGCGCACCCTTTGCTGGCAATCACGTAAGCCAACAAAAATAACGGGAGACTCCTATGCCAACCTCAAGGGTGCCGGCAGGAAAAGAGGCGATCGCTGCCCTATACCACACACTTAACTGGCGGCTGCTGCCGTTGTTGTTCATCGGCTACGTCTTTGCGTACCTGGACCGGATCAACGTCGGTTTTGCCAAGCTGCAGATGCAAAGTGACCTGGGGTTGTCCGACGCCGCCTATGGCGCAGGCGCAGGCATTTTCTTTATCGGCTATGTGCTTTTCGAGCTGCCCAGCACCCTGATGCTGCCGCGCATCGGTGCACGCAAGACCTTCAGCCGCATCCTGGTGCTGTGGGGAATCACCTCAGCCTGCATGTTGTTTGTGCGTGACGTTCCGACGTTTTACGCCATGCGTTTTCTACTGGGCGTGTTCGAAGCCGGGTTCGCGCCGGGGTTGATCTATTACCTGTCCCGCTGGTACGGCCCCAACCGCATGGCCCGGGCCATTGCCATCGTGTTTATCGCAGGCCCGGTCGGCGGGATCCTCGGCGGCCCGTTGTCTGCCTGGCTGATCACCACGCTCTCAGGCGTCGGCGGCATGGCGGGGTGGCAGTGGATGTTTTTGATTGAAGGGCTGCCCTGTGTATTCCTGGGCGGGCTTATGTATTTCATGCTTGCGGACCGGCCGGGCGATGCAACCTGGCTGAGTGCGGCAGACAAAGCATTGCTGGAAGCGGAACTGGGAACGGCGTCCACCCGCAGTCATTCGTTCAGGGCGGTGTTGCGCGATCCGAAGGTGTATGTGCTGGCGGCGGCGTATTTCTGCATCATTTTTTCGATCTATGCCATGAGCTTCTGGCTGCCAGCGATCATCCGGTCGCTGGGCATCAACGATACCCGGCAACTGGGCTGGTACGCGGCCATTCCTTATATAGGGGCGGCGCTGGGCATGTACTGGATCGGGCGCCGCTCCGACCGGCTCGGCGAGCGGCGTTATCACTGCGCGGTGCCGGCATCCGTCGGCGCCGTTGTATTGATGGTGTATCCGTTGGCAGGCGGCAACCTGATGCTGTCACTGGCGCTGCTGACCCTGTCCATCAGCATGATGTTCATGGCGTACACCGTGTTGTGGGCCATGCCGTCAGAGCACATCAAAGGCGACGCTGCCGCAGGCGGTATTGCCTTGATCAACACCATCGGGCTGTCCGGTGGTTTCTGGGGGCCCGCCATGATCGGCTGGGCAAAAACCGCAACCGGCAGTTTGAACACGGGCGTCGTTGCCGTGGGCTGCGTATTCCTGTGCGCGGCCTTCGTGATCCTGTCAACGAAGCCCCGATCCCGTCATAGCTCGGCTGCCGAATACAGCGCGAGCTGATCACCCCCTGTACGTCACATCAACGAGGAACCCACCATGCTTTTATACCTATCGACCTGGGCCGAGATCGGCAAATTTCTCGAACGCAGCCGCACCATCGTGATTCCCATCGGCTCCAACGAGCAGCACGGCCCCACCGGGTTGTTGGGCACCGATTGGATGTGCCCGGAAATCATCGCCAACCAGGCACAACAAACCGCTGACATCCTGATCGCACCGACCTTCAACATCGGCATGGCACAGCACCACATCGGCTTTCCCGGCACGATTTCGTTGCGCCCATCCACGTTCATTGCGGCGATTGGCGACTGGGTGCATTCCCTGGCAGCCCACGGTTTTGAAAAAATCCTGTTTCTCAACGGTCACGGCGGCAACGTGGCCTCGATTGAAGCGGCCTTTTCCGAGCTGTACGCCGAAGCCAGCTTTGCCCGGCGCCCGGCAGGGTTTGCGCTGAAACTCTGCAACTGGTGGGACCTTGAGGGCGTCGGTGATCTGGCCAGGGAACAGTTCCCGACCGGGCATGGCATTCATGCCACGCCGTCCGAAATCGCCGTCACCCAATGGGCCTACCCGGACTCGATCAAAACCGCCGCGTACTCACCACAAATCGCGCCGTGGGGGCCGATCCGCGAAGCGTTCGACTTCCGTGCACGCCACCTCGACGGCCGCATGGGGTCAGACCCGGCGCAGGCCACACCGGACAAAGGCCGTGACCTGGTGATGATGGCTGCCAAGGGGCTGATACAGGAAGTCGAGGCATTCAGCCGCGAGCCGATCCCTGGCTCGGCGCCGTTCAGCCCTGAGTTTTGAGAACCCTTGGCCAGCAATTCAGATAGAGTCCCTCCATGCCTATATCAATCGTTAATTGAAGAGTGAATCGTCCGCTGTTTATTTCTCTGGATGGGCCCAAGGGAACCGGCAAAACCACGTTGTTGGAAGCCGTGACGAAAGTCCTGAGGGCAGACAACAAAACAGTGATCCGGCTGTGCGAGAAAAAAGTGATCCCCATCGGGCTGAAACAATGGCCCTGGTTAACCAACTCGTCAGAAACCCCAGCCGGGCGTTGGAGTGGGAGGTGTGTGAGCGATTGGCCGATAGCCGTGCCTGGATTTCCCGGCACGTGCTCCCTAAACAGCCACCCGGCAGCATCGTCTTGATTGATCGCTGGTACCCGTCTGATGCGGCGTTTCGCCGGACGGTCCCGTTTGCCGAAATCCTGCAGTTGAATATTGATCGAAACGTGCAAGTGCCAGACCTGCATGTCGGGGTTGTGACCACGCCTGACGTTTCATGGGCGAGGGCGGCGGCACGCCGGCGTGGGCTGGGCAGTACGGTAATCCATCAGTTGGCAGAACAGGTCGCGTGTACCCAGGCGTTCGAGCAAGCGATTGCCGATAACGGTTGGGTGTTATGCCGTAATGAAGGAACGATCGAAGACGCAACGATGCAGGTGGTGGCTGCGATACGTCACCTCGAATAACGCTGCTCTAGCAACGTGCAAGCGGTATTCAGGGGAGGGCAGACGTTGTCATTCTCGACAGTCACCCCTGTTTGGTCCGTTCAACTAAACTGGCGAGCAACACACTTCGTGCCAGCGCTCGGTGAGACGCCATGATCGCTCATACCCCCACACTTTTCGCCTGTGTTGCCCTGGTGGCGACGATAATGGCGTTTTGTTTGATTCTGGTCGGCCAGTTCAATCAGCGTGATGGGTTGCTCACCATTGGCTGTGGCCTGTTGGCGCATGCCCTTGCCTATGTGGGCTACACCTTTTATGGCCATGCTCCGTTGTGGTTTACCTATGGCGCCGCCAACACACTGCTAGCGGTGGCGCTGGCCTTTTATGGGGCCAGTGTATTCAGGATTGTTGAGTTGCCGGTCTCCTGGTGGCGGGTATTCGCGCCCGCGGCGTTGATGCTGCTGTTGATGGTCGGCCTGATCGACACCCTGGAACCGCGAATGCTCGCGGCCACACTGGTCTTGATGGTGCAGTGCGCATTGATCATCTACTGGACCCGCCGCTATGTCCCCGCCCTGGGGCGGGCACGGATGCTGTTGATCATCGGGTCGAGCATCAGCCTGATTGGCTTGGGCATGCGGGTGGTGGCCGTGCTGGGCGGAGGGGCTGCCGAGATGCGTTACGACGTCAGCAACCTCAAGCAAACCATCTCGGTCAGTATCGGCACCTTCACCGCAATGATGATCTCCCTCGGCTTGGTGTTGTTGTCCAAAGAGCGCAGTGAATCCTTGCTTCGGCACATGGCATTGCGTGATGTGCTGACGGGCATCCTTAACCGTCGGGCGATCCTTGATCAGTTCTCCACAGAGTTGGAACGCGCGCGCCGCGACGGTTCCTGCCTGGCAGTGGCGATGGTCGACATCGATCACTTCAAACAGATCAATGACCGGTATGGCCACCTGGCGGGGGACGAAGTGATTTGTCACTGCGTTAACCACCTCACCCGGCGCCTTCGTCAATCCGACAGCATTGGCCGTTATGGTGGCGAGGAGTTTCTGTTATTGCTGCCTGGCACTGACTCAGAAGGCGCCATTGCCGCACTGGATACACTGCGCGCCTCGTTGGCCGAGTCGCCGGCTTACTACGGTGATTCAACCATCTCACTGCGCATCAGCATCGGTGTTTGCTGCGGGGTGCCTGATGAAGGCGACACCACAGCGAGCCTGCTTGCCAGGGCGGACGCGGCGCTTTATGAAGCCAAGGGCTTGGGGCGCAATACCTTGCGGTTGGCGCCGCCGTATTTCCAGCCGAGTGAAGCGCCGCTCAGTTCTGCATGAATGCCCAGAACGCCTGGCGTATCCGCGAGCCCTTCACGCTGCCGCCGCCTGGAGCTTTCCCGTGGTGGCGGGCTTGAGAATCGGCGTTAAGCAGAACATCAGGATGGTGACACCAAAAAGGGTCGCGTAGGACAAGGTATAGCTACCTGAGTGGTCGCGCAAAGCGCCGAAACAGAGCGGCCCAAGTGCCGCGATCAGATAGCCAATGAACAGCATGAAGACCGTCCAGGCACCTGCTTGCTCGGGTGACTCAACGTTATCCAGCGCCAGCGTCATTGCGACCGTGAAGCCCATCCCGAGACCGACTGCTGCCAGAACTACATACGCGCCCGGGGCCAGCGTCGGCGCAAGCCACATACCCGCCATGCCAAGGCCTGCGACCAAAGAAGAGAAGCCCAGCAGTGGACGACGATCGTGTGCTTTACCTGGGAGCATCCCGGCACCGACGCTTGCCAATGCAAAAACGGCGGTGAACAAGCCAAGCAGCACGCCCGGGGGCAGGTGCGTTACCGCCGTTTCAGACGATGCAGGAGCAAGCCACGCGAACAGCGCATAAACAACGAACTGGCCTGCCCCGAAGTTCAGAGCCACCAACCACGCTTGTGGTTTTGTCCACGGCAAACGCACACGTGGTTTATTGGTCGTTTGACGTGCCGGGCCTTTGGATACGAAATGCGTACTCATCCAGACCCAGCTGATCACTGCGGTGACGCACAGGATGCTCCAAACGCCTGCACTGACTCTCCAACTCTGAGTGAGCTCGGCGATGGGGGCGGTGAAGACAGCGCCAAGAGTGGCACCCAGACTTAACCCAGCCGCATAAATGCCCATAAAAAACGCCGCCCGGTGAGGGAAGTGCGATTTGATCCAGACGCCGATCAACGCACCCGCAACGGCGATGCCTGCACCTATCAGAAATGTGCTTCCCAAAAGCAATAGTGAGCTGGGTGAGAGTGCGCGTAATACTGTGGCAACGCCGAGCAGGACTAAGGCCGCCACCACGCACCGATCGGTACCAAAGCGTTGTATCAGTTTGGGTCCTGACAGAGCGAAGATGCTCATGCACACATCCGGGATTGAAGTCAGCAAGGCTGCTTGGGTGTAGCTCAACTGAAAATACTGCTGGATCAGAAGCAGAATCGGCCCGATGGATACGATCGCCGGTCGCAACGCGATGGAGAGAATCAGCAGGCCAATGACTGCGGCAAGGGTATGTTTGGCGCTTGTGGAATGGACGTAGGCTGTCATGACAAGCCCTCAGTAAGTGGTTTGGATTGAGGGCTATGGTAAAAATGAATAGAAAGTGACGAATGCCAGATTTGATCGCTAAAGTGACAAATTTCGGCATGTGTATGAGCTGACCGAAGTGATCCATGGAGGAGGGTGGTGTGACGCGAGAAATTCGTACAGTGGCTGTTTGTGAGGCGAGTCCTGAACGCAGCGAAGATTACCTGGACTACCGTGATGTTCCCCGGCAAATGACGGTCCTGGTTCGAAATCAACACACCGGCGAATACAATGAGCCTCACACGCACAAGCACGGGCAGGTGCTCTATGCGTCCAGTGGCGTCATGCGTGTTGCCGCGCAAAATGGACTGTGGTTCCTGCCGCCGAAAAGAGCACTGTGGATCCCTGCGGGCGTTGTGCATGACCAACTGATGCTCAGTCCGGTCAAGCTCCGTTCGATTTATATCGATCCAGAGGCATCACAGGCATTCGGCGCCGAGTGCAAGGTGCTTGAAGTCTCAGTGATGTTGCGTGAGCTGATTCTGGCCTTGGCAGACCAGCCGGTCGAATATCCTCAGAACGTTCGCAATGCCCACATTGTGGGGTTGATCCTCAGCGAGCTTGAATTGTCGCGCAGCTTGCCTTTGCAAATTCCCTGGCCTGCTGATCGAAGGTTGGCCAGTGTCTGCGACGCCATTCTCGCGCACCCGGAAAACGCACAATCCATCGACTATTGGGCAGATAAAGTAGGTGCTAGCTCACGAACGTTGATCCGGTTGTTTCTGAAAGAGACCGGACTGACATTTCGTCACTGGGTGCAGCAGGTACGCCTCGCTACGGCGCTGGATCGCTTGGAGCAAGGTCAAGCGATCGGAGTGATTGCCAGAGATCTGGGTTACGCAAGCCCCAGTGCTTTCAGTGCCATGTTCCGACGGATAATGGGCGAGTCGCCTAGAGAATTCTTGATCAGGGGATAGCGGCTGTGATCCGGTGAGCCAATCGCTTATTTACGAGAACGTCCGCAAGCCAAGCCACGTGCGAGCTTTCCAGATGTACTGCGAATTAATGAGAATAAATTCGGGAATCTCTCATAATTAGCCATTTTCTCTCTGGGTTTTCTCGAGTTTTAGCAATAATCGACAACTTAACACGTCGTCCGCAAGCTGTGGTTGTCCATACGCCCAACCCCTTACGGCAAAGATCTAGGCTATGAGGCCGGAATGCCTGTATTACTGGAGTAGCTCCTAACTAGATCGCCACGCTCCGATAGGAGGCCGAGGCTCTCAGTGAGGCTGAAAAATGTTTACGGTGCCGGGCGATTCTGCTGAGGAGTTGATTATCGCGGGTCAATCCTTTCCGGTCTGCTATGGGGCTCTGCGGATTTGCCCCGGCATCGCAGTCGGCGCATTTCATGTTCTATATGCTCGCGACGTTTATCGTGGCGGGCGGGCGCTTCATATTACAAACGCCACCACGCTGTACGCGGCGATCGTGGCCAATGAGAAATAATGGGGGGAATTGTTTTAAGCTTCAGCCACAGATTCTGGTGCGACGATCTCTACTTTTATTTTGTCTGGGTCTTCGCAGTAAAGGGCGTAGTGAGGGGCTCCACCGGCGTACGGATGGACGTCTTCATAGAGCACACGAAAACCTTGAGTTCGGACCCATTTTGTAATCATGTCCACCTGTTCGTGCGAACCCGCATGGAACGCGAGGTGGTTCAAACCTACACCTCTGCGGTTAAAATCGCTCTCCAGGTCGTTTGCCTGAACAAAAACAAGATACGTACCGTTTAGGATATAGCTTCGGCCGGCATGCCAATTTTGATGCTCTGTATAGCCAAGCATCGAGAGTAATGGCTCCCAGAACCGAAGCGATTCTTGTAATGACGAAACGTTGATCTCAACGTGATGAAGCGTTCCCGCGGTTGACATGCTGGTAGCCCCTTTCAAAAGGCAGTCAAATTATCATGTATACGATTAAGGCCTTGCAAAAATCCTGGAAATCCAAGGGGAGGGCAGCTTTAGGAGGAACAGAATAGCCATACTTTTCAAGCGATTGCCGGTGAGTTTCAAAGGTGATGGTCTGTTGCTTTAAGCGCTGCGGCAGCCAATGCTCGACCGACCACAGCGTTGACTCCCACGGAGTCGTAATCGGTAATGACTGAAAAATCGCTTGCTCCCGGTTAATGAAACCTTCGAGGCTCTCCCGTGCCCTAGACAGTGTCATCTGCGGCATCCTCCGTGTGCTGCCGGCAGCGTTCGATCGTAGCGCTTACTGCCAGGATGGTTGTCTGATGCTGGGCGAGGGGCCGGTTGTGAATGAGGTCTCCGGCTTGTTCTGCCATGTCAATGAACCGTTGGGCTTCTCGTTGCAGCGCCTCTTTCACCTGCTCATGGCGGCCGTCAGCAAACGGATGAAACTTCTTGCAGGTGTAGCAGGCATACACGGGATTGTAGGGGCAGTGGGTATGAACCGGGAGGGCGCAGGCACCAATGTCCCCGATGTACTGCGTATCGATGACGCCGCGGATGGCTCTTTCCGGCACCGTATCGCGGCGTTGGACGATTTCCCCAGTTAATAAGCTGCGCATGATGCGTTGATAGGCCGGGCTCTTACCCAGTGCTTTCTCTTTGATCCGAGCAATGTTTGGGGTTGCCGTTACATAAGCACGCGCCGCAACTGTGCTGTTGTGGCCCAGCAGTTCGGCAATCATGTCTGCTGGAGTTCCTTGGTCCGCCAAACCTTGCCCGAGGTGATGACGCAGTAACATGGTTACCTGGTTCGGTTTGTCTATCCCGGCTTCACGCAGCTCGTGTTTGAGGCCTACACCGATTTCGGTTACCGAGAGGCGCCTTCCTTTGGGATTTACAAATAATGGTTCACAGTTGCTGCCAAAGCGGCGTTGAATTTCCGAAACATGCTGTGAGATTTTTTCACCCAGCCGGGTGGTTATTTTGCGGGGTCGGCGTTCAGGTCGGCGTTGACCAACCTTTTTGGCCATGGGGAGCCACAATGTGTAGTACTTCTCATGATTAGTGCTTTCAAAGAATTCAAAATCCGCAATGTCAAGCGAGTGGAACTGAATCGCGCGCGGTCCGAGCTCAAAACCCAAGAGAAGCATCAAATTTAACTGGGCTTCCTCCCAAGGATCTGTTGGAAGTACTCGCTCAATACGCTTGAGCAACCGAACCTCCTCATCAAGGTCAAAACCAGACTGCGAAAGAAAAATTCGTGCATACGGATCCACCCGGGCTGACTTTGTATCTTTGATTGTTAGGTAAGTATTTAGATCAAAACCTTTGATGCCTCTATCAACCGCCCAACGATAAAACCTACGAAATCCTACAAGATCGTGTCTTGATTTTTTCAAGTTCTCAAGAACGGTAATTAGAAGGGTCTTATCCCAAGGAAGGCCATTTGCTAGCTTAGTCCTAGATAAAACCTGAAGGGAATTTGCAAACATTTGCGCAGTTCTTGGTGCATATTTTTCAAGCGCATATGCCATAAAGCTTTTGCTAATTGCCATGAGCTCAGAGCTAAATCGAAGAGCAGTCCAATCAATTTTCATTGCAAGACCGCCGTCGTACCACGTCCAGACGCTCAATCGGGTATCGACGTACCTTGGCTGGTCATTAGTACGAGTTCGAATAGCAACCTGAGCCGGCCCCTCGAACACATAGGCTGGCGCAGGGGAGGCGGGTAACGCGTGTTCTTGGTCAGATGACTTGGCCACACCTAATCTCCCTACGTGTCGAGCCGCTCCCAAGCCGCCGAAGCCCGCTGGGCGTTGTGGAGGTTGGCCGACTCGGCTAGATAACGACTTGCATAACGACGTGGCATCGTCGAAGTATCAGACCAGCCACAGACTCGCCGGAGTTCGTCTGTAGCTCGCTCTAGGTCATACCCCCGCGTCTCGACCAGGTATGCCAAGAAGTGGTCAGCAAAGGTGTGACGAAAGTCATGAGCGGATAGTGTAGGCAAAAGTCCCGGATGAGCCAGCTCAATGGTCAGAAACAGCCGATCAAGCACGCTAGATAGGGCGCGAATCGACAGTGGGCGGGCTTGGTCGGAGATGAACAAATAGCGGTAAGGCAGTTTCATCGGTTTACCGTTGCGCACGGGGCGTCGGTTGCCTTCGATATAACGTTCATAGACCTCATACAACTGCGCCGAGATGCCGACCGTACGACCACGTGTTTTCAGTGCAGGCTCTTCAGCGCGCGGGTCGCCTGGGTCATGTTCGCGATCATTGATGCTGACATAGGCATGCTGAGAACCCTGATTGATATCCGTGGTGTAGAGCTTCAGAAGCTCACCGCGACGGATCCCAGTCTCCAGCAGCAATTCAATCATTAGCCAATTGCGCAACTGCAATCGTTCCGGAAACGGATTCTCCGCGGCGCCCGGGCGAATCAGTGTGCGAATGATCTGGAGTTGCGTAGCTGTCAGGCTGCGGTAACGAGTGTGGTCGGGACGAACATTGATGATATGGCTCTCAAAGCGCCGCTCTATGACGTCGGCGACATCTGCAAATACCACCTCGATGTTAACCAGGGTGGTTGAGTTTTGACGGGCGCGGGGGATGTAACGGGTGATACACCAGGACAGGTATTGCTTCAGCAATCGCAGGTACTGGTCACGGGTACGCGGATCGATCTGCGGAAAAGGTGCCGTTGCAGCGGTGCCGATTCGGGCGACCAGATTATCGGCTTGACGGCCGCTTTGGAGCCAGATGGCGTAACCATCCAGCAAAGCCAGAATCGCCTCAAAGTGGCAGGCCAAGATGGCCTCATCGATATCCAGATCTCGGGTTTTGGCATAGGTGTAGAAAGCCTGGATCGCGCGCAGATGCGCCGCAGCAGTATTGTAAGCGCGGTGCCTGAGTTTGAGTTGGACGTAGATGAACGGAACGAGTATGGGCAACGGCGCTGCATTACCAGCTTGCAAGAGCAGCGGTACACGCTGACCTGAAGAGAAATGGCACTGAATCAGCTTCATCGGCAGCCACCTCATTCAATGACTTGCCATGAACACGAAGTACATGGCCCGTTGAGAGAGTGGACGCCAGAAGCGGGTTTGTCGAATCAGTGGCTTGGGCAGCTCATGAACATCTATGACATGACCTGTCGTTTAACATAATATACATTATGCGTAATCGTATGATTCGTTATCAGGGGCAGTGCCAGTCAGATTTCAACGGGCACCGCCCCTCAAAACGCTGCGTCTCAGACTTGTGCAAACCCACCGTCCACAAACATTTCACTGCCGGTCATGAAGCTGCTTTCATCCGACGCCAGGAACAACGCCGCCGCCGCAACTTCTTCCGGCTGACCGATGCGTCCCAGCGGCAACTGTTCAACCATGCTGTCAACGATCGCATCCTTTTGACCGGTACCTGAAAGCGCCAGGTCCAGGCCTGGTGTCGCGATCGGTCCGGGCGAAAGTACGTTGACACGAATGCCCGTGCCTTTCAGGTCAAGCGCCCAGCTCCTTGCGAAGTTACGCAGTGCCGCTTTTGTGGCGCTGTAGACGCTGAAAGCCGGTGTTCCCATGGTTCCTGTGGTCGAACCGGTCAGGATGACTGAGCTGCCAGCACTCATCAGTGGCAAGGCTTTTTGCACGGTGAACAGTGTGCCTTTGACGTTGATGCCGAAGGTACGGTCAAACGATTCCTCGGTGATCGACCCGATCGGCTGGAAATCCCCCAGGCCAGCATTGGCAAACAGCACGTCAACCCGACCTTTGGTGGCTTTCACTTGAGCGAAGATTCGCTCCAGATCCTCCAGATTTGAAATGTCACCTCGGATAGCGACAGCATCAGGTCCGATCAGCTGCAGCGCTTTATCCAGTTCTTCCTGCCGCCGTCCGACGATCACCACCTGCGCGCCCTCAGCCGCAAAGCGAATGGCCGTTGCCAAGCCGATGCCGCTGTTGCCGCCGGTCACCACCGCAATTTTCCCGTTGAGCCTGCTCATGATTAACTCCAAAGAATAACGTTGAGGCCCAACTGTAGAACTGCGCTATTCTTTTGAATAGTATGCACCTTTTAGTAAGTACCCTCCGGAGCCTGCACAACCATGGCCAACAACTCTTTCAACTGTGGTCTCGAAGCCGCTCTGGCGGTGATTGGTGGCAAATGGAAGCCGCTCGTTCTATTCAACCTGGCGCAGAATGTTCACCGATATGGCGAATTAAGGCGCGCAGTTGGCGGTGTCACCGATAAGGTGCTGATCCAGCAACTCAAGGAACTGGAGCGTGACGAGATCATTGAACGCGTTGATTTCCACGAAATACCGCCCAAAGTCGAGTATTCCCTGACGCCCTTCGGGCAATCCCTGGCCACAGCGCTGGGTGCGCTGTGCCAGTGGGGCACGGAACATATGCAAACGGTGGAACGCATTGCTGAACGACGCACGTCTGCCCTCGCCCAACCCTGACCCCCTGCCCCTGATACCCAACTCAACTAAATGGATATTTAGTTGAGTTATCACCCTTCGAGCGGCCTTACAGCCCTCCACTGACCACCAGTACATCGCCGGTAACCCAGCCCGACTCTTCCGATGCCAGGAACAACGCCGCTTTCGCAAGATCCTCGGGCAACCCCATCCGGCCCAATGGCGTCTGGTCGATCAGTACCTGGCTCATCTCGCTTTCCATCATGCTCCGCGTGCCATCGGTACGTGTCGGGCCGGGGTTGAGCGTGTTAACCCGTATTCCTTGCCCACCCAACTCCTTGGCCAGTACGCCGCTGATGCCCTCCACTGCGCTTTTGCTCGCGGTGTACACCGCAGACGTGGGGGGTTTCATGTGAGTGACATTGGAACCGATGTTAATCACGCTGCTGCCCTCCCCCAGATACTTCGCGGCAGCTTGCGTCATCAGCAGCGGGCCCAGCACGTTGATGTTGAACACCTTATGAAAGTGCCCTTCGGTGATCCCGGCCAGTGGCGCGAACTCATAAACGCCGGCGTTGTTGACGAGGATATCCAGCCGCCCAAAGCTTGAAATGGCCGCCTCGACGATCCCGACGGCCTGGGCACCAACGGACACGTCGCCCTTGACCGCAATCGCCTTGCCACCCGACGCATGGATCTGCGCGACCACGGCCTGCGCACCGCTCTGGCTGCTGGAATAATTGACGACAACCGAGGCTCCTTCAGCGGCGAACAAGACGGCGATCGCCGCGCCGATGCCCTTGGATGCACCCGTTACAATGGCTACTCTATTGACCAAACGGCCCATGACGAATCCTCTGAATGTCACTCGAATGCGTTCACAGTAAGTCGCCCGAAAAATCATTGTAAGTAGGCACTTTCAAGTAACCGGGTGCCCTGGAGTCATGCCGATGTCATCGATCCAAATCGAAAAAACACCCTGCGAAACGGGCGAATCCGAGGCCCAACGGTGTGCAATGAGGGTGCTGCTGGAGCTGATTACCGCGCCGTGGACTTTGCATATCCTGCTGGTACTGACGGCTGACGGCCCTATCCGGTTTGGCGCTTTGCGGCGCCGGGTAGAAGGCATCTCTGCGCGGGTGTTGACTGTGCGTTTGCGCTCACTCGAAGAGCGCGGGCTGTTGGTGCGCAGGGCCACATCGGGCAAATCCCCCGAAGTCACGTATTACCCCACGGCGCGCCTGCACGACATGCGCGAGTTCATGCAGCAAATGCGCGATTTGTCGCTTAAGTGGCAGGACGAGGACCTGCGCAACACCTAGCCGGTTACTCTGCCGTACCTGCTTGTATACCCGGGCCGCGCTACTTAAGCTTGCCGCTCTTTTGATGCCGCCCGGAACCCCCATGCCTAGAAGTATCGCCCACCTCGCCCTGTTGCTGGGGTTGATCACCGCCGTCGGCCCCTTTGCCATCGACAGCTACCTGCCGGCCTTGCCGACGCTGGGCGCCAGCCTGCACGCCTCGCCTGCTGCCGTGCAGATGAGCCTCACGGTGTTCTTCATGATCATCGGGGTGTGCCAGTTGTTTTACGGGCCGATCAGCGACGTGTTCGGGCGCAAGCCGCCGATCTATGCCGGCCTGGTGATTTTCATCGTGGGCAGTATAGGCTGCGCCCTGGCGCCAAACATCGAGGTGCTGATTGGCTTCCGGGCCTTGCAGGCCTTTGGCGCCTGCGCCGGGATGGTGATTCCCCGGGCGGTTGTCCGCGACCTGTACACCGGCCATGAAGCCGCCCGGTTGATGGCGTTGCTGATGCTGGTGGTGAGTATTTCACCGATCCTCGCACCGCTGGCCGGCAGCCTGGTGATCGCAGTGTGGAGCTGGCGTGAAGTGTTTTGGGCGCTGGCCGTGGCCGCGGTGCTGTGCCTGATCATGACCGCCGTGCAACTGCCGGAAACCCATCCCGCCGAACGGCGCCTGGGCAAGACCCTGGGCAATGCGTTCGGCAGCTACGGCGCGCTGCTGCGTGACCCGGTGTTTACCGGGTTGTCGGTGGTGGGCGGTTTTGGCCTGGCGACCTTCTTCGTGTTCATCGGCAGCGCGCCGTTCGTTTACATCGAGTACTACGGGCTTACGCCGACCCAGTTCAGCCTGTGCTTCGCCCTCAACGCCGCGTCGTTTTTTGCCCTCAGCCAACTCACGGCGCGCTTGAGCGCACGCTTTGGCCTGGCACCGCTGATTCGCTGGTCGGTGACGGGCGTGGCAATGGTCATGACCGTGCTGGCGCTCACCACCCTGTGGGCCAACAGCCTGCCGTTGATGATGACGCTGCTGTTTATTGGCTTTGGTTTTCTCGGCCTGCTGCTGCCGGCGGCCGGGGTGTTGTCCCTGGAAGACCACGGCGCCGTGGCCGGTTCTGCATCAGCACTGCTGGGCGCGATCCAGATGATCACCGCCGCCGTGTGCATGGCGGTGGTGGGTGTGTTTGCCGACCATACGCCGGCGCCGATGTTGATCGGCATCGCTCTGAGCGCGGTGGCGGCACTCTTCACCACGCTATGGACGCTCCGCCGTTTGCCACCGCACCTGGCCGGGACCTCTTCATAGCGCTCAGGTCATTTTGATGCCCCCAACCCGGCCAGATAAGCCCACGGGTAGATCCCCCGTTGGTGCCCGTCGCTGAAGATCAACTGCACGCCATATCCCTGGGAATGGACTTCCACCACCCGCACGCCGTCCGCCACCAGCGGCGGCGTGCCTCTCAGCCGAAAGGCCCGGCACTGTGAGCACGGGCATTCGCGTCGCAGGCGAGCGTGGTCGATCCATTGCACGCCCTCGCGCCACTCCAGCCTCAAGCGCCCTTCGTCATCCCGGCCAATGCGTTCAGGCGCGCTGTTCATTGCAGTTGGGCCAGGGCAATGCGTACGGCCTTGCGCACTTCCGGGTCGCCGTCGTCGGCAGCGTCCCGCAACGGGCCAAGGGCTTGCCGGTCGCCCAACTCGCCCAGCGCCAGGGCGGCTTCTTTGCGCAGATTGCTGATGCTGTGCCCCAACGTCAGGATCAGTGGCTGCAACGCGGGTGTGTACCGCAGGCGCCCCAGGCTGCGGGTGGCGCGCAGGCGCACTTGCCAATATTCATCGGCCAGCGCGTGGATCAAGGCTTCGCCAGCGCTGGCGCTACCGACTTTGCCCAGGGTGGTCGCCGCCTCTTCTCGCACCTGCCAGGTGGCGTCCTGCAGCGCCTGATACAGCGCCGGCAGTACCCGATCATCACTGGCAAGGCCAAGGGCACCGGTGGCAGCTCGGCGGACTTCAGTGTCCGGGTCGCTGCTGGCCAATGTCGCCAACGCCTCCAGGGCTGGCAGGTGTTTGAGCCAGCCGAGCACGCCCACTGCTTCGCGGCGTACGCCGGCATCGGCATCGTTCAGCGCCAGCAACGCCGAAGGCGCCGCGGCCTCCAGGCGCAACTCGCGCAGGGCGCGGAATATCGCGGTGCGTACGCTGACATCGGCGTGGGTGGTCCAGGGCAATAACAACCGGCCCGCCTGCGTTGTCTTGAGCACGCTCAAACTCTGGGCGGCGGCGTCACGTACCGACGCTTCAGGGTCGGTCAGTGCCTGGCACAGCGCCTCGACCACCTCATCTTCTTCCCAGGCTTCAAGCAGGCTGGCGGCCTGGGCGCGCACGTCGGTGGCCGGGTCGTTGCTCAGGCTGTCCACCAGCCACACCAGGCCGTCGGGGTCTTCGAGGTCGGCCAGGTCAATCAGGGCGATCCGGCGCATGCCGGCATCCGGCGCTTGCAGCCGTGGGCGCAGGGCTTCGATGTCGGGGTTTTCGGTTTCATAGGTCATATGGCAAATCGCGGTCTTGGGTGATCGTTGGGCAGCCCGAGCGGGTTCAGCCGGGGCAACTGGCGACCATCTTCGTGGTGCAGCAGCTCCAGGCAATGGCGCTTGAGGTGGGTAAATTCCGGCGAGGTCATCAGCTCGGTGCTGCGGGGTCTCGGGAAAGTCAGCTGGAAGTCTTCGATGATGCGTCCGGGACGCGGGCTCATGACCAGAATGCGATCGGCCAGGAACAACGCTTCGTCGATGTCATGGGTGACAAACACCACGGTGGTGCGGATACGTGTCCAGATGTCGAGCAGCAAGGCCTGCATTTTCATGCGGGTCAGGGCGTCCAGCGCGCCGAAGGGTTCATCCATCAACAGCAGGCCGGGACGGTTGATCAGCACCCGGGCAATTTCCACCCGCTGCTGCATGCCGCCCGACAGCTGGTTTGGCCAACGCTCGGCAAAGCCTTCGAGGCCCACCAGCTCAAGGATTTCATCGGCGGCGGCGAGGCGCTCGGCCTTGCCCACGCCGCGCATCTTCAGGCCGAAGGCGACGTTTTCGCGCACCGAGCGCCAGGGGAACAGCGTGTGTTGCTGAAACACCATGCCGCGCTGCTGTGACGGCCCCACCACGGGCTGGCCGTCCATTTCCAGGGTGCCCAGGCTCGGGGTGAGGTGCCCGGCCAGCGCGCCGAGCAAGGTCGACTTGCCACACCCGGACGGGCCGAGGATGCACACGAACTGCCCCGGTTCTATCCTGCAATCCAGGGCCTTTACCGCCTCGAACGCCTGCTGCTTTTCGCCCAGGACAATGGACAAGCCGCGTATGTCGACACAGCCTTCAAGATGACTCATCAGGCTTTACCTCGTGGTCGATGCCAGGGAGTGAACAATGCGCCAAGGCGCTTGACCAACAGGCTGCTGCCCATGCCCAGCACGCCGATCAACAGCATGCCGACGACAATGTCGGCATAGTTCTGAATGGTGTAGGACTCCCAGGTGTAATAGCCGATACCGTACTGGCCGGAGATCATTTCCGCCGTCACCAGGCAGAACCAGGAAGTGCCCATGCCAATTGCCAGGCCCGTGATGATGCTCGGCGCGGCGCCCGGCACAATCACCTCCAGCAGGATTGCCCGGCGCCCTGCCCCCAGGCTGCGCGCCGAGGCGATCAGGCGCGGGTCGACGCCTTCCACGCCATGCACGGTATTGAGCAGCACCGGAAACAACGCGCCGGTGAAGGTGATGAAGATCATCGACAACTCCGACGACGGAAACATCAGGATCGCCAACGGGATCCAGGCCACCGCCGGGATCGGCCGGATCACCTCCAGCGGCGGCAGCAGCAGGTCTTCCGCCCACTTCCAGCGGCCTATCGCGATGCCCAGACCGATCCCCACCACTGCCGCCGCAAGGTAACCTTCAAACACCCGGGTCAGGCTCGCACTCAGGTGCCGGGCGAGCTTGCCCGAGTCCACCAGGCCCAGGGCGGCCTGCACCACGGAACCCGGCGTGGGCACATTGGCAAAGGTCACCAGGCCAAGGTTCCAATGCAGGCTGGCCGCCAACTGCCAGAACAGCAGGCACAACAGCAGCGAAGCGGCCTTGGGCAGCCAGCGCCATGGGGTGCTTGTCATGAACGCGCTCCCTCAGCGACCGGCAACGGCCTGCGCGCCGGCGTCGGTAAAGTTGAACACCTTGCCGCCCTGGGCCTGGGCGAACTGCTGCGCCTGGCCCTTGAGCAGGAACGCACTGAGCTGGCCTTGCTTGTTGGTTGCAAACCAGGCCTGGCTCGCCAGCAACTTGATGCCGCTGTCCTCGGCCTGGGCATACACCGCCCGCACGGCCTTGCCTTGTTTGTTGAGGCTGTCCAGCGCGGTGAATGCCGCCTCGGCCGATGCGTAATCCCGCACCTTGGGCTCACCCTTGACCCAGATTTGCGCGACATGCTTCCAGTCAGTGATCGGCGCACCGGTCAGCGCATCGTTGGCCTTCAGCGGCGACTGGGCGTAGTTGCCCAATTGCGCCTGGTAGTCCAGGCCCGACGCCTTGAACGCGGCGCGGATGTACTGGTCATCGATAAAGGTCGTGAGGTCCAGGCCACGATCGGCCTTTTTCAGCAACTTGAGGGTGTCGATGGCGGTGCCGACGGCCTGGCGGTACTCGGGCTTCCAGCTCAAGTCGCGGGTTTGCACGCCCAGCGGGCCATGGAACAGGTAGTTGACCTCGGCTTCAACGCCGGTGACTTTTTCGATCAGCTCGCTGTACTTCTCCGGCTCTGCGGCCAGCAGCTGATTGGCCTCGATACTCGCACGCAGGTAGGCGACGACGACTTCCGGGTACTGTTTGGCGTAGTTCTCGTCCACCAGCGCGCCGTGGAATGTCGGGGTGTCGGATTGCGAACCGTCGTAGATCTTGCGGGCGAAACCACGGTTGGGGAACAACTCGCCAAACGGCACAAAGTCGGCGTGGGCGTCGATCTTGTTGGCCTGCAACGCCGAGCCCGCCACTTCAGGGGCCTGGGCAATGATGTTGACGTCCTTGAGCGGGTCCCAACCCTGGGCCGCTACGGCGCGCAGCAACATGCCATGGGCCGTCGAGGCGAACGGCACGGAAATCGTCTTGCCCTTGAGGTCCGCCAACGACTGGGCGCTGGAAGCGACCGGCACCACGATGCCGTTGCCGCTGCCCTTGATATTGCCCGACAGCACGCTGATAAACAGGCTGTGCTTGCCTGCGGCCTCAAACGCCACGCCGTTGAAGGCGCCGGGGAAGTCGGCCATTGCGCCAAAGTCCAGTTTGCCGGCGACCATTTCATTGGTCAGCGGCGCGCCACTGGTGAAGTTTTTCCACTGGACGTCGTAGGTGGCGTCCTTGTACTTGCCGTCGTGTGGCAGGTACTTGTCCAACAGCCCCAGCTCGCGGATCAGCAAGCCGCCGGCCGCGCAGTTGATGGTGGTGTCCTGGGTGCCGATGGCCACCCGGATCGTTTGTGCCTGAGCCGACAGGCTCAAGGAAGCCAGCACCAGGCCGGCCAACGTTGCGCGCAATAACATTGGGTTTTCCCCTCGAATCATGGTTAAAAGAGTCGTCTCCGCCACGGTCTGGCGTGGTGGGAAACGAGGGGGTGTTGCTCGGGCGGCGTCCGGGGTTGGCGGATGGCTTTTGCGGCAGATCTCAGCGCAGCAGGTACGGGATCTCGACCTTGACTGCGCCGGTGGGGCAATCTTTTTCGCAGGGCATGCAGTACCAGCACTCATCGAACGCCATGTACGCTTTCTGCGTTGCCGGGTTGATCGCCAACAGGTCCATCGGGCACACGTCGACGCAGACCGTGCAGCCTTTTTCGGCGATGCACTTGTCTTCGTCCACCGTCACCGGGGCGTTGGAGCGGAAGAATATTTCCTGGGGCTGATAGGCCATTTCACGGTGTCCTGTGGTGAGCGAGCTTGGGGAGGCACATTCAGGCGGCGTCAGCCCCTACGCGCAGGCGGTCGTAAGCCTGCATCTCTTCGGCATCCAGTGGGATCACATAGGGCTCGACGGGTTTCTTGAAGCTGACCATCTGCCCGTCGTCGCCCTTTTTCAGGTGGCAATGGCAGAACCAGTCGGCGTCGTTGCGCTGTGGGTGATCGACCCGGTGGTGGTACAGGCCCCACCGGCTTTCGGCACGGTACAGCGAGGCGCGGGCGGCCATTTCGGCGCAATCGCGGATCACGCTGGTTTCCATGGCGCGCATCAATTCATGGGGGTTATGGGCCTTCATCTGGTCCAGGTCGCGTTCGATGTCGGCGAAGCGTTGCAAGCCGATTTCCATCTTGCGGGTGACCTTGGGCGGTTGCAGGTAATCGTTGACGAAACGCCGCAGCTTGTACTCGACCTGGGCCGGCGGCAGGCCGGTTTCGCGGTCCAGCGGGGCGTACACCCGGGCCTGTTCGGCGGCCACTTGCCCCGCATCCACGGCGCTGAACTCGCGCCCGGCCACAAAGCTGGCGGCGTTGGTGCCGGCGAACCAGCCATAGGTGAACGCACCCAGCATGTAGTTATGCGGCACCGCGGCCATGTCGCCCGCCGAATACAGGCCCTTGACCGAGGTCTCGGCGCGCTCGTTGACCCACACACCCGACGCCGAATGCCCGCTGCAAAAGCCGATCTCGGAGATGTGCATTTCGACCATCTGGCTGCGGTAATCAGTGCCCCGGTTGGCGTGGAACTGGCCACGGCTGGGGCGCTCGTTGCTGTGCAGGATCTGTTCGATGTTCTGGATGGTTTCCTCGGCCAGGTGGTCGAGCTTGAGGAACACCGGCCCGTTGCCGCTTTCCAGCTCCTGGTGGAACTCCCACATCATCTGCCCGCTCCAGTAGTCACACTCGATGAAGCGCTCGCCCTTGTTGTTGGCGGTGTAGCCGCCCAAGGGCCCGGTGACATAGGCGCAGGCCGGGCCGTTGTAATCCTTGATCAGCGGGTTGATCTGGAAGCACTCCAGGTTCGCCAGCTCGGCACCGGCGTGGTAGGCCATGGCGTAGCCGTCGCCGGCGTTGGTCGGGTTTTCATAGGTGCCCATCAGGTAACCCGACGACGGCAAGCCCAGGCGGCCGGCCGCGCCGCAGCACAGGATCACGGCCTTGGCCTTGATCACCTGGAAGTCCGCAGTGCGGCAGTCAAACCCCATCACGCCATTCACTGCGCCGTCGCTGTCGGTCAGCAAACGGGTGCACACCAGACGGTTGGTGATCGTGACCCGGGCCCGCTTGAGCTGGCGATACAGCACCTTCTTGATGTCGTGCCCTTCCGGCATCGGCAATACGTAGGCGCCCATGTGGTGGACTTTCTTCACCGCATAATCGCCGGTTTCGTCCTTCTCAAACTTCACGCCCCAGCGGTCCAGTTGCTCGATGGTTTCAAAACTGTGGGTCGCGTAGGCATACACCGCCGCCTGGTTGACGATGCCGTCGTTGGCAATCGTGATTTCCTTGGTGTACTGCTCCGGCGTGGAGTGGCCGGGGATAATCGCGTTGTTCAGCCCGTCCATGCCCATGCTGATGGCGCCGCTGCGCTTGACGTTGGCCTTGTCGATCAACAACACGCGCAGGTCACGGTTGGCCTCCTTGGCCTTGATCGCCGCCATGGGGCCGGCAGTACCGCCGCCGATCACCACGATGTCGTATTCCAGTTCCAGGGTTTTGCGGCTCACGGGCGGCTACCTCGCTGACGGTCGATACGCAGTCGATACTGGAAGGCATCACCGCGGTAATACAGGTGTTCAAAGTCCACCGGCTGGCCGTCGGCGGTGTGGGTCAGGCGTTCGATGCGCATGATCGGCGAACCGGCCTCGACGTTCAGCGCCTGGGTCAGCTCGCTGTCGGCGAGTACCGCGTCAATCGCCACGTCGGCGTGGCCCAGTTGTAAGCCGCAGTCGTTCTCCAGGATGAGGAAGATGTCGCGGGTCACCAGGTCGGCGTTTTCCAGGCGTTCGCCCAGGGCCTGGCTGAGGTAGGTGATTTCCAGCGACACCGGTTCGCGGTTGATCAGCCGTACGCGCTTGATCTGCGTGACCGTGGTGCCCTCCTCCACACCCAGGCGCTCGGCAACCAGCTTGTCGGCGGGCACAAAGCGGTAGCTGCGCAGGCGGTTGATCACTTCATAGCCGCGCTCGGTCATGGACTCGCCCAACCCCTGCAGGGTGCTGACGTTCTGATAAGCCTTGGGTTTGGAGACAAAGGTGCCTTTGCCGTGGATCTTGTAGATCAGGCCTTCCTTTTGCAGATCACCCAGCGCCTGGCGCACGGTGATGCGGCTGACCTTGAAGCGCGCACCCAGTTCGCTTTCGGAAGGCATCTGGGTGTTCGGTGCGTATTCACCATCGAGAATGCGGCTGCGCAGCAGATCCCGCAGCTGGGCATGCAGCGGAACGCTGGACAGAGGGGATAAGGCGACGGTTGATTCGTTCATCAGGACCACTTGTCATAACGAGTTATGACGTGATCATAAGGAGTCTTATGAAAGACGTGGAAATACCGTTTTGGAATAAGGTTATGGACAGGCTGATCCGCTGCACCTACCCGGTATGTGCAGCGGATCAGCCTGTTTTATAGGGCCGCGTCAGACCTGATGATTATAAAAATCAGAAGTTGTAGCTGACTCGGGTATACAGGATCCGACCAAACGGGTCGGCGTATTTCGGGTCGTACCCGCTCTGGAAGGCGTAGGTCTGGTTGCTGAAAGGCGGCGCCCGGTCAAACAGGTTTTTCGCGCCCAGGGTGACGGCCAGGGACTTGCTCCAGTTGTAGGTGCCCGCCAGGTCCCAGACGTTGTAGGAGCCCACCGCGTCGTGGGTTTCGGGGTCCGAGTCGTGATAACCACTGGTGTAGCGGTTGGTCAGGCTAACGCCCAGTGGTCCCCGCGCCCAGGTACCGGTCAGGCTGTGGCGCCAACGCGCAACGGCGCCCGCGGTGGAGAACTCGCCGCCACGGAAATCACCGAGTTTGTCGATGTAGTCGCCCTTGAGCTCCTGCTGGTATTTGTATTCGTTGACGTAGGTGCCTTGCAGGCCGATGCCGAAGTCACCGATGGCGGTGCTCGGGAAGCGGTAGTCAAAACTCACGTCGACGCCGTTGGTTTTGGTTTTACCCAGGTTGGCCAGGCCGGTAACGATGTGATCGATGGAGCCGTCAGCCTTGCGAATCAAGCGGTCGCCATAGGCGTCAGGGTCGTCGAAGACCGACGACTCGGGGAACTCGGCGATCTGGTTGGCGATGGTGATCCACCAGAAATCCAGGCCGGCGCTCAAGCGTTCAATGGGTTGGAATACGAAACCAAAGGTCACGTTACGGGCGGTCTCCGGGCTCAGGCTGCCGTTGCCGCCGGTCTGCCGGCGGAACTGCTGGGCGCAGTCGCGGTTGCCGATCCCGCCATTGGCCGGGGTGCCGCCCGGGCACAAGCGCGGGTCGTTGTAGTTGGCCACGGTGTAGCTGGTGTAGGTCGGGTTGTACAACTCATACAGCGACGGTGCGCGGAACCCTTCGCTGTAGGCGCCACGAACCACCAACTCCTTGAACGGCTGGAAACGGAACGAGTATTTCGGGTTGGTGGTGCTGCCAAAGTCGCTGTATTTGTCATGCCGCACGGCGGCGGAAAGTTCCAGGCTTTCGAGCACCGGTACGTTGACCTCGGCGTACTCGGCCGAGACGCTGCGATTGCCGCGCACCGCGCCATTAGGGTCTACGCCGAGGCTCTGCACGGTCTCGGCAAACTGGGCGAAATCCTGGTGAAAATCTTCCTTGCGGTATTCACCTCCCAGCGCCAGGCCCGTGGGGCCTGCACCAAACCAGTCGCCGATTTCACGGCTCACGCGCCCGTCGATACTCTTCACCCGGCCAACGGCGGTGGCGTAGTCGCCATCGACGCGGCTGGACGCCAGCAACGCCCTGCCCGCTTCACTCTGCGGGCCGAACGGGTTGATCACGCCGCTGGCGATACCCTGGCTGATGGTCTGGTCGTTCACATAACCGTCGAGAATGGTTTGCACCACTTTGTTCTGGTTGTAGGACGCGCCGACGTTGTAGTCCCAACTCGCCACGTTGCCTTCGAAACTCAGCAGCAGGCGCTGGCTGGTGTTGTCATCTTCGTGTTTGCGCGCGCCGGCATCGGATTCGCGCCAGTTCACGTCCACCGGCTGTGTCGGGTCCAGGGCGAACCCCGTAGGGCCCGGGGTGATGCCGTTGCCAGGATAGAAAGGCGTACCCGGATTGACCTGGGCGCCCATCAGGGTGCCGGGGCCAATCTGCGTCCGGTTTTCGTTGCGCGCCCAGAAGTACTCGAGGCTGACGGTATGGTCATCGGCCAGCTTGCCGGTGGCCTTGGCAAAGGCCGAGGTTTTTCGGTTTCAGGGACCAGGTCCAGGTAACTCCACAGGCTTTGGCGGCAGATGCCATTGCGTGACAACAGCCCCGGCGAGTTGCAGCCGGAGCCGGCCAGCGGGTTGGTCGCGTTGCTGCCCTGGCTCCAGTTAGCCGGCGCGGCGGTGCCGGAGGTGAAATCCAGGCCACGACCAGGCTGGTAGTTGTAGGTGAAGTCCCGGTCCTTGGCCGCCAGGCGCGTCTGCTTGTCGTAGCTGACCACGCCGAACACGTTGAAGCGGTCCTCTTCAAGGTCGCCGAAACCGTAGCTGCCGCTGAGGTTATGGCTGTCGCCGCCGCCGGAGCGCGTCGGCGAGTCGTAATTGGTCGACAGCTGGCCGCCGGTCAAGCTGGTCTTGGTGATGAAGTTGATCACCCCGCCAATCGCGTCGGTGCCGTACAGCGCCGAGGCGCCATCGCGCAGGACTTCCACGCGGTCGATGGCAGCGAACGGGATGGTGTTCAAATCCACCCCGGAGCCGTTGGTGGTGTTGACCGCGTTATTGCTCAGGCGTCGGCCGTTGAGCAACACCAGGGTTTTGTTCGCGCCAATCCCGCGCAAATCGGCAAAGGCCGCACCGCCGCTGCTGGAACCCACCGAGCGCCCGGAGCCAACGGAGGACTGGTTGGCGGAGATACGGTTGATCAACTCTTCGGTGGTGCTCACACCCTGTTCGCGCAGTTGCTCGACCCGCAGAATGGTCACCGGCACGGCTGTTTCAGCGTCCACCCGGCGAATCGCCGAACCGGTCACGGTGACTTTTTCGAGGCGGTAGTCGGTGCTTTTTCCTGCTGCCGGGGCGGCCTGGATCGGCGCCACGGGCGCCGCCTGTACCGTCAGGCCCTGCTCGCTGTCACTCACTTGCAGGCCGCTGCCCTGCAACGCTTTGTCCACCGCTTGCAGGCTGCCCAAGTTTCCCCGAATGGCGGCGCTGCGTTTGCCCTGGACCAATTGTTGACTGAACGAAATCATCACCCCGGTCTGCCGGGAGATATCCAGCAGCACCGTATCGAGCGGACCGCCGGCGATATCAAGGCTGAACACCTGGGCGGCCGCCTCCTGGGCCATCACCGATGTTGTGCAGACACCCATCGCCAACGCCGCCGCCAGCGTCAGTCGTGGTAATTGTTGTTTGAATAAGAACATCGAGGATCTCCCTGTTGAATGTGTCTACAGGGGATGAGCAGCAGCCTGCGGATTTTTATAGGGCGGCGTTTAGGCAAAGAAGCTATGAGTTTATAACCGGTTTAACGCGACCCGATGCTCACCCAGTAAGCGCTGTGGTAAGTCACCCGAATCGGCAATGAGTTCTGCAGCAATTGCAGGGTCCGATCCGTATCGTCCAGGGAATAGATGCCGCTCAGGCGCAACCGGGCGACGTCCGGGCTCAAGCGCAGAATCCCGCGACGATAGCTGCGCAGGCTATCGATCACTTCGCTCAAGGCGCGGTCGTGGACTTCCAGGCGTCCCTGGGTCCAGCCCGCTTCATCGCCCTTGAGCGGGCCAGTGCCGAAGGTGTGCTGCTCATCGAAACGCAGGCTCTGCCCGGCCTCCACAATTTGGCGCGCGCCGTCCCGGGTGACCACTTCCACCCGCGAATGCAGCATCGCCAGGCGGGTGGACGCTTCGTCATGCTGCACCAGGAACCGGGTGCCCAGGGCACGAATCTGGCCATGCCGGGTTTGCACCACGAAAGGCCGTGTCGGGTCCTTGGCTACATCCACCAGCAATTCGCCGTCCCGCAGCTCCAGCACGCGCTGGTGGGCGTCGAAGCGCGCCATTACCCGAGTCTGTGCGTTCAGCGTCAGCAAGCTGCCATCCTCCAGCGTGAGGTGCTTGCGCTCACCGGTGCCGGTATACAGCTCCCCGGTATCGCCCAGCCAGCCCTGGCGACGCCCGAGAAACAGCGCGGCCAGCGCGCCGACACCCAGGCTGCCGGCGACAAACCGCCGGCGGCTGGACGCTGCTTTCAGGCTGTGCAACAGGCGCTCACTGGGTACCCCGTGCAACGCCTGACTGCGCAACAGCCGTATGCCACCGCTCATTTGATCAATCACCTGGCGGTGACGAATGTCCTCCGCGCACCACGCCTCGAATGCCTGCCGTTCCTGAACGCTGGCGTGCTCCGATTGCAGGAGCGCCATCCAGCGCGCAGCCTCCTCCACCACTGCATCTTCCGGGCGTAAAAGGCTCATGGTTGCGCCATCGCCAGGTAGCAGCGCTTGAAGGCATCGGCCATGTATTGCTGCACACGGCTGGTGGAGACCTGCAAGCGCTCGCCGATCTGGCTGTAGGTCAGGCCGTCCAGTTGGTGGTAGAGAAATGCGGCCTTGGCCTTGGCAGACAGCCCGTCAAGCAGGCGATCCACGGCCAGTAACGCCTCGATGACCAACACCCGCTCTTCGGGTGACGGATGCACCGGCACCGGCGCATGCGCCAGGCTTTCAAAGTAGGCGCGCTCCAGATCCTGCCGGCGCCAGCCCTCGTACACCAGGCGCCGGGCGATGGTCGTCAGCAGTGCGCGGGGTTCGCGAATGGCGGCCGGGTCCGGTAGCGACAGCACCCGCAGGAACGTTTCCGAGGCAATGTCCTGCGCGCTGTGATGACACCCCAACGTTCGCCTGACCGAACCGCACAACCACTGGTAATCCTTTTGGAACATCTGCCCAATCAATGGGTAACCGAGGGGTTGACTGACACCCATGCCTTGCTCCCTTACGAGGCATTTCACCTGCCTCGAAAATCATCCGCCAACACCACCCTGTAAGTGGCTTGGAATAAAGGGAGCGACTGTGCAGCAGAGGTGCGGAGCTTTGGAAGTAATTAAAAATCCGCTTTAACTTTCAAATGAATATAAGGGCCGCAGTCATCGATTTGGCTGATGTCTTCTATTGCCCCGCAGGCGTTCATCCCCGCAGCAAGCGCTTTGTAGAATGAACCCCACAGTCAACTCACCACCTTCGTGGTGCCGGAGGTTCCCATGCGTTATCTGCTTATCGCCGTGCTGGGCCTGTTCAGCACACTTGCCGTCGCCCAGGGCGAAACCACGGCGCCCACTGTGAGTGCCAGCGCACCCGCCAACGAGACTTACGACTACTCCCAGGACCTGGATATCGCCAAGGTGGTGCGCGTCAGTACCGAGTCTTCCACCGAGTGCGGTCCGGTCAAGGGCCACATGGTCTATATCGATAGCCATGGCGTACGTCACGAACTGGACTACATGCGCCTGGGCGATGCCTGCCAGCATGGTTGATCGCAAACCATTCGTCGGGCCTGACCGGCATCGATTACAACTATTGGGCTGCTGAAAATCACTAATCCATAGAACCCGTTGTGATCTATGGAGATTGAGATGACTGACTACCCACGCCCACCTTTCGCCAGCCAGGCCCAATCCGTTCCCGGTTCACAGAAGAAGATGGACCCCTACCCCGACTGCGGCGAGAAGAGCTACACCGGTTCCGGCCGCCTGGTCAACAAGATCGCCCTGATCACCGGCGCCGACAGCGGTATTGGCCGCGCCGTGGCGATTGCCTTTGCCCGCGAAGGGGCCGATGTGGCCATCGCGTACCTGGATGAACACGAGGACGCCAAGGAGACCGCTCGCTGGGTGGAGGAAGCCGGCCGCCAGTGCCTGCTGCTGCCCGGGGACCTCGCGCAAAAGGCCACCTGCCAGGCGATTGTCGACCAGACCGTCGAGCAGTTCGGCCGGATCGATGTGCTGGTCAATAACGCAGCCTTCCAGATGACCCACGAGACCCTGGAAGACATCCCCGACGAGGAATGGGTCAAGACCTTCGATATCAACGTCACCGCGATGTTTCGCCTCTGCAAAGCGGCGCTGCCGCATATGAAGGCCGGCGGGTCGATCATCAATACCAGTTCGGTGAATTCCGACATGCCCAAGCCGACGTTGCTGGCGTATGCCGCCACCAAGGGCGCGATTGCCAACTTTACCGGTGGCCTGGCTCAATTGCTGGGCAGCAAGGGCATCCGGGTGAACAGCGTAGCGCCTGGGCCGATCTGGACGCCGCTGATTGTCTCGACCATGCCGGATGAGGACGTGAACAGCTTTGGCAGCGAGACGCCACTGGGCCGCCCCGGCCAGCCGGTGGAAGTGGCACCGATCTACGTGCTGCTGGCGTCGGATGAGGCGAGTTACATCTCCGGCTCGCGGTATGCCGTGACAGGTGGCAAGCCGATTCTCTAGGGTCGGATGCAAATCCAGGGTGGGAGCGGGCTTGCTCGCTCCCACATGTGTGACTCGGTTAACCTGGAGATCGAGTCGGATCAGCCTTGCGCGGATAGGTTCTTTCCTCCTGAATCCGCCCATCCATGCTGTGAATTCTCAGCGACGCCGTCTTGTCGCTGAGAAACTCCCTTGCCAACTCGACGATCGCCTCCTTGGTCTCCGCTGTTTTCGACGGCCGTGCCGAGCCCTGCTTGGTCAACGCCCAACCGGTGCCGGTCTTGTTGATGTTGTAGGTATCCATGGTCTGCTCCCTTGACTGAATGAACACGGCACGCGGCAAAACCCGCGCCCTAGTTATTGCGAGCGCAGGCGCCGGGCAGAGTTCAAGGCAGTTGGCCGCCCAGGTTACAGGCGGCCCTACAGGTCAAACCGATCCACCGCCCGGCGCCGCTCATTGTCGTCGCGCACGTCGTAGGTGGCGGTGGTCTGGATATTGGTGTGATGCGCCAGCTTCTGGGCGATGGACAGGTCGTACTCTTCAATTACCCGGGTGATAAACGAACGCCGGAAATCATGGGGCATGATCTTGACCCCAACCTGCTCCCCGCGCTGGCGGGCGATGTAGTAAATCGCGTGCTTGGTGATGCGTTCCCGGGTGATATGGCTGCCCCGGCGGATGCGGTTGAACAGGAACGTGTCGTCCTGCTCGCCCTCTTTCAACTGGCTGCGACGAAACTCCAGCCACGCCTCCAGCTTGGCAAAGGCCCAGGCCGGCGCGTACTTGATCAGTTGTTTGTTGCCCTTGCCGGTGACCTGCAGGCTGCGCTCGGCAAAGCTGACCTGGTTCAGCTCGATGTTCACCGACTCCGACTTACGCATGCCCGAGCCATACAGGATCCCGATCACCGCCGCGTCCCGCAGCCCCTGGGGCCGTGGGTCGGCGGCACAGACTTCCATCAACTCACGAATCAACGTACGCCGCAGGTTGCGCCCCTGGCTCAGCCGGGTGCCGGCCATGGCCTTGACCGAGCGCATCTTCAGCAGGTGATCCTGGCTGATCAGGCTTATGCGCCAGGCTTCATTCATCACCCCGCGCACTGCGTTGACGTACAGCGAAGAGGTATTCGGCGCGTAACCGTCTTCACGCAGTACGGCCACCAGCGCCATGACCTGCTCGGGCTGCAACAGGTGCCAGTCGATGTCTTCGAGGTTGATGTCTTCAAAGCCCAGGCGGTCGGCGGCGTCTTGCAGCACGTAGCGCATGGTCAGCTGGCTGGAGGGCGCCAGGCGGGTGAGGTAGAGGGTCAGCGGGTTGCGGGTAGACTCAGTCAAGGTAGATCAGCCTTTGGATTAAATAGATCGACTAACCATCTGATTAATCGACCTATTTATTGAATTGGCGAGCGCGAAGTCTAGCGCAGGTCAATCCTTGGGGCTATTCCTGATCGTCCTCTGCCGGGGCCGGCGTCTGCTGCTGGCTCCAGTCGGTGTCCTGCTTCTGCATCAACGCAAACCAGTGCTGGCGCATGAAGTCCAGGTAGGGTTTGGGCGCCTTGGCGAAGTCCTGCTCGTCGCCATAACAGCCCGGCAACGGCAGCTCGGTGCCCTGCTCCTTGTACTGGCTGACCAGTGCCTGTTGCGCAGCAACGCTGCAATCCTTGGGCAACGGCATGCCTTGCAGGGCGCCGGCGTCTTCATCCCACCAACTGGCCCCATAGCGGTCGATGCCCCGCAGGCGGTACTTCTGCGACTTGCCGATGTGCATGATCAGCTTGAAGTCATTGGGGCTGACATCACTGGTGCAGGTGCGGCTATAGCCCACCGTGACCTGGCTAATACCATCGCCCAGCAGGTCGGTGACCTGGGTGGCGTCGGTGTTGAAGTGCGCGCCAGCGTCAAATTCACAGTGCTGCACGTCGTCGTAGAGCATCCACACCCGCTTGGGCCGGTCGCCGTCAAGCAGGTACTGGGCGGCGTAGACAAAGGCCGACTGGGCGCCGTCGTCGTCGCGCTCGCTGACCTGTTCCGCCAGCACCAATAGGTTTTTGCCCTGTTTATCGCTCCAGGTGTAGGCCCCGACCTGTTTACCCCGCACTTCCACGCCATCGGGCACCGGGTCGATGGCCGTCAGTGCCACACCGTTATCGGCCCGCACCACCGTGGCCCACGCCACCGACATCAACAACACCATCAACATTGGCCGTAAACGCTGCACGCTATTCATCCGACTGCCCTGGCAAGAGATGGCTTACTTTACCGGCACTTGCGCGGCAATGCAGAGAAGATTCTTCAGGAGCGAAATAACACTCAGAAAAAGTCCAATCCTTGTCTACGCGCGGCCAGGACGGCATTGTCCGTGTTCCTGCTGTTTAGCTGAACACTAGCTGTCTACCTGCCAAAAAAACGACTTTTTCATCTGCGTTTCATATTCGTTGAACATTTTTGCGCTTAATCTTGGCGGCACGACTTGAGAGCGAACCGTACTTTGCAGGTTAACTCGTTGATTCCGCTTTACCTTTGAGCATTTTGGTCTTTACTCACGTAAGCCAAGGAAGACCCACTGTGACCTGTCAGGACTACCGAATGAATGCCATGAATCCACGTTATTTTTAATCAGGCGCCTGGTGTTCCAGGCTTGTGATTACTGCTGTGTTTACGCTCCAAGTTGCTCTAACCCCCGAGGTAATGAATCTTTGAAACCCTATCCAATTCATTGCGTGTCGATCGTTATCCCGGTCTACAACGAACAAGAAAGCCTGCCTGAATTGCTGCGCCGCACCATGGCCGCCTGCAAGCAGCTGGCTTACGAATACGAAATCATCCTGGTGGATGACGGCAGCCGCGACAACTCTGCGCAATTGCTGGAAGACGCCGCCGCGCTCGAAGGCAGCAACGTGGTCGCGGTGATCCTCAACCGCAACTACGGCCAGCACGCCGCGATCATGGCCGGCTTCGAGCATTGCCGGGGCGACGTGGTGATCACCCTCGACGCCGACCTGCAGAACCCGCCGGAAGAAATCCCGCGCCTGGTCGAACAGGCCGCCCTGGGCTACGACGTGGTTGCCACCGTGCGCAACAATCGCCAGGACTCGGCCTTCCGCCGCTGGCCTTCGCGCCTGATCAACCTCGCCGTGCAACGCTCCACCGGCGTGGCCATGAGCGACTACGGCTGCATGCTGCGCGCTTATCGCCGCACCATCGTCGACGCCATGCTGGCCTGCCGCGAGCGCAGCACCTTTATCCCGATCCTGGCCAACAGCTTTGCGCGCCACACCACGGAAATCCTGGTGCATCACGCCGAGCGTGAACACGGCGAGTCCAAGTACAGCCCGATGCGCCTGATCAGCCTGATGTTCGACCTGCTGACCTGCATGACCACCACGCCACTGCGCCTGTTGAGCATCGTCGGTTTCAGCCTGGCGGCGCTGGGCATGCTGTTTGCGGTCGCACTGATTGTGTTGCGCCTGGCCTTCGGCTCTGGCTGGGCCGGCGACGGCATGTTCGTGCTGTTCGCCGTGCTGTTCGTGTTCACCGGTGGCCAGTTCATCGGCATGGGCCTCTTGGGTGAATACCTGGGCCGCATGTACAGCGATGTGCGGGCCCGCCCACGGTTCTTTATTGAAAAAGTGCTGCGCAACCAACCGGCAGCACCGGCCGAGACCTTTACGGTCGATGGCCTGACGTCTTCCCACACCTCTACTTCTCCTTCCGATCAGGTTTCGTCATGAATTCAAAAGCTGTTGTCTTCGCTTACCACGATATTGGCTGTGCAGGCATCGAAGCCCTGCTCAATGCGGGTTACGAAATTGCTGCCGTGTTCACCCATGCCGATGACCCCAAGGAAAACAATTTCTACGGTTCCGTCGCCCAACTGTGCGCCCGCAATGGCATCCCGGTGCACGCCCCGGAAGACGCCAACCACCCGCTGTGGATCGAGCGCATCGCCAAGCTCAACCCGGACTACATCTTCTCGTTCTACTACCGCAACCTGCTGAGCGAAGCCCTGCTGGCCACCGCCAAAAAAGGCGCGTTCAACCTGCACGGCTCCCTGCTGCCTAAGTACCGTGGCCGTGCACCGGCCAACTGGGTGCTGGTCAACGGCGAAACCGAAACCGGCGTGACCCTGCACCGCATGGTCAAGCGTGCCGATGCCGGCGCGATCCTGGCCCAGCAGAAAGTCGTGATCGACCGCACCGACACCGGCCTGACCCTGCACGCCAAACTGCGTGAGGCGGCCACCAACCTGCTGCGCGACGCCCTGCCGCAACTGGCTCAAGGGAAGCTGGCTGAAACCGCACAAGACGAAAGCCAGGCCACCTACTTCGGTCGCCGCACCGCAGCAGACGGCAAGCTGGACTGGAAAAAACCGGCTGAAGAGCTGTTCAACCTGGTGCGTGCCGTGACCCAGCCTTACCCGGGCGCCTTCTGCGCCGTGGGCGAGCACAAGCTGATCGTCTGGAGCGCTGACGTCGTCAAGGGCAACGAAGGCCTGGCCCCAGGCCGCGTGATCAGCGTCAACCCGCTGCGCATCGCCTGCGGTGAAGATTCCCTGGTGGTCAAGTTCGGCCAGCGCAACGAAAACGGCCTGTACCTGGCCGGCCCGTCCCTGGCGGATGAGCTGGGCTTGGTGGACGGTTCCGTGCTGCGCGGCGCCGAGTCCGGTCGCAAGCCACGCCGTACCCGCGTATTGATCCTGGGTGTGAACGGCTTTATCGGTAACCACCTGTCCGAGCGCCTGCTGCGCGACGACCGTTACGAAATCTACGGCCTGGACATCGGTTCCGACGCCATCGAGCGCCTGCGCAGCCACCCTAACTTCCACTACGTGGAAGGCGACATCAGCATTCACTCCGAGTGGATCGAGTACCACATCAAGAAGTGCGACGTGGTCCTGCCGCTGGTGGCCATCGCCACCCCGATCGAATACACCCGCAACCCGCTGCGCGTATTTGAACTGGACTTCGAAGAGAACCTGAAACTGGTTCGCTACTGCGTGAAGTACAACAAGCGCGTGATCTTCCCGTCGACCTCCGAAGTGTATGGCATGTGCCAGGACCAGTACTTCGACGAAGACACCTCCAACCTGGTGGTGGGCCCGGTCAACAAGCAGCGCTGGATCTACTCGGTCTCCAAGCAACTGCTGGACCGCGTGATCTGGGCTTACGGCGACAAAGGCCTGAAGTTCACGCTGTTCCGTCCGTTCAACTGGATGGGCCCGCGCCTCGACCGCCTGGACTCGGCCCGTATCGGCAGCTCCCGCGCCATCACCCAGCTGATCCTGAACCTGGTGGAAGGCACGCCAATCCGTCTGTTCGACGGTGGCGAGCAGAAACGTTGCTTCACTGACATCGCCGACGGCATCGAAGCCCTGGCCCGCATCATTGATAACGACAACGACAACTGCAACGGCCAGATCATCAACATCGGCAACCCGGAAAACGAAGCCAGCATCCGTCAGCTGGGCGAAGAACTGCTGCGTCAGTTCGAAGCTCACCCGCTGCGCAGCAACTTCCCTCCGTTCGCCGGTTTCCGCGACGTGGAATCCAAGGCGTTCTACGGCACCGGTTACTCAGGACGTGGCTCACCGCAAGCCAAGCATCGAAAACGCCAAGCGCCTGCTGAACTGGGAGCCTACCGTGGAGATGAGCGAAACCATCGGCAACACCCTGGATTTCTTCCTGCGTGAAGCCATGCTCGAAATCGCGGACAAGCGTTGATGCAAGCGGGTCTACGCATCGACGTCGACACTTACCGAGGCACCCGTGAAGGGGTGCCAAGGTTGTTGGAGTCGCTTGATGAAGCCGGGGTCAAGGCAACCTTCTTCTTCAGCGTCGGGCCGGACAACATGGGGCGCCACTTGTGGCGCCTGATCCGCCCGCAGTTCCTGTGGAAGATGCTGCGCTCCAATGCTGCCGGTTTGTACGGCTGGGACATTTTGCTGGCCGGCACCGCCTGGCCGGGCAAACCCATCGGTCGCGACCTGGGGCATTTGATGCGCCAGGCCAAGGCTGCCGGGCATGAAGTCGGCCTGCACGCCTGGGATCACCATGGCTGGCAGGCCAACACCGGAAGCTGGAGCGACAAACAGCTGGTCGAGCAGATCCGCCGTGGCGTCGACACCTTGAGCGACATCCTCGGTGAGCGCATCGACTGTTCCGCCGCCGCCGGCTGGCGTGCCGATGAGCGCGTGGTGCAAGCCAAGCAACCGTTCAACTTCCGTTACAACAGCGATTGCCGTGGTACCAGCCTGTTCCGACCGACCCTGGCGGATGGCAGTGCCGGCACGCCACAAATTCCGGTGGACATGCCGACCTTCGACGAAGTCGTGGGCCCGGTAGTGGCTGCCAAGGATTTCAATGCGTTCATCCTCGACCGCTTCAAGCCGTCGAAGCTCAACGTTTATACGATCCACGCAGAAGTAGAAGGGATTCTGATGGCCAATGATTTTCGCCAGTTGCTCGCCCAGGCAGGGCAGCGCGGCATCGCGTTCAAACCGTTGGGCGACCTGTTGCCCGCCGACGTGACCACCCTGCCCCAGCAACAGTTGGTGCGCGGCGTGCTGAGCGGCCGTGAAGGCTGGCTCGGAGTGCAAAAGGCATGATCCGGCGCTGGGCCCTGCCCATGCTCCTGTTGGCTTTCGGGGTGTTCTACCTGATCCCGCTGGCCACCCACGGGCTGTGGATTCCCGACGAAACCCGCTATGCGCAGATCAGCCAGGAAATGCTGCTGACCGGCAAGTGGGCGTCGCCGCACTTCATGGGAATTCGCTACTTCGAAAAACCGGCTGCCGGGTACTGGATGATCGCGCTGGGCCAGGCGATCTTCGGCCAGAACCTGTTCGGCGTGCGTTTTGCCTCGGCCTTGAGCACCGGCCTGAGCATCCTGCTGGTGTACTTCGTGGCCCGGCGTTTGTGGAACGACCCGCGCAAGAGCCTGGTCAGCGCCGTGCTTTACATGAGTTTCGTCAGCGTCGCGTTTTTGGCGGGCTATGCCAACCTCGACCCGCAGTTCACCTTCTGGGTCAACCTGACCGGGGCTGCGCTGTGGTTCTGCTTCGACAGCACCACCCCCCGTGGCCGCCTGGGGTCCTGGGCCTTGCTCGGGTTCGCCTGCGGCATGGGCTTCATGACCAAGGGGTTCCTCGCCTGGTTGCTGCCGGTGTTGATCGCCATGCCCTACATGGTCTGGCAAAAACGCTTTCGTGAGCTGCTCACCTATGGCCTGGTGGCCGTGGTCGTCGCGATTGTCGTCAGCCTGCCGTGGGCGCTGATGGTGCATGCCCAGGAACCGGATTACTGGAATTTCTTCTTCTGGCACGAGCACATCCAGCGCTTTGCCGGCGAAGACGCCCAGCACTCCGAACCCTTCTGGTACTACCTGCCGTTGCTGGTAGCGTTCACCCTGCCGTGGATGGCGTTGCTGCCGTCCACCGTCAAACAGGCGTGGCTGGAAAAGCGCAGTGCCCACATCGCCTACCTGCTGCTGTGGCTGCTGATGCCGTTGGCGTTCTTCAGCCTGGCCAAGGGCAAGCTGCCGTCGTACATCATGCCGTGCCTGCTGCCGCTGGCATTGTTGATGGGCCATACCCTGGCCGACAAGTTGGCCCAGGCCCGTGGCCGCGTACTGCGCATCAACGGCTGGCTGAACCTGATCCTCGGCGTATTGGGGCTGCTGGCCCTGACCTGGTTCCAGTTGAAGAAACCGGTGTATGAGCACGGCCAGGAAACCTTGAGCCTGGTGCTGGTGTTCATCTTCCTGTTCGGCTGGATCATCGCCAATTTGCTGCAAGCCGCCCGCCCGCTGCACCTGTGGGCCGCACCGGTGATCGGCAGTTGGCTGCTGGTGGCACTGGTGCCGGCCGCGTTGCCGCACTCGGTGGTTTATAACAAGACCCCGGACCAGTTCATCATCGATCACCTCCAGGAATTGCAGCCCACCACCGCGTTGCTGAGCAACGACCTGGGTGCGGCCTCGGCCTTGTCGTGGCGCCTGCAGCGTCCCGAAGTGATGCTTTACAACACCGTTGGCGAAGTGAAATACGGCATCGCCTTCCCGGACACCGCTTACCGCAAGATCGATGCCGCCCATGTCCAGCAATGGATGACCGACGCGCGCAAACAGGGTTCGGTGGGCGTGGTCATGCGGGTCAAGGGTGACGACGAGCGCCAGGAAGTGGAGCTGCTGCCCAAAGACGGCAAGCGCTACGAGCAAGGCAATATCGTGATTCTGATTTTCCCGCAGAGTGCCCCATGACCACACTGCTGCTGTTGTTGGGCGCGTGCCTGCTGACCTGCATGGGCCAGGTGTCCCAGAAGTTTGCCGTGGAAGGCTGGCGTGACCAGCCCGACGGTTGGGCCTTGAAGCTGCGCTCGCCGTGGCTGTGGTCGGCGCTGATATGCCTGGGCCTGGGTTTGCTGGTGTGGCTGCTGGTGCTGCAACGCCTGGAAGTCGGCATCGCCTACCCGATGCTCAGCCTCAACTTTGTACTGGTGACCCTGGTGGCGCGCTTTGTGTTCCACGAACACATCGACGGCCGCCATTGGTTCGGCGTGCTGCTGGTGATTGCCGGTGTGGTGTTGCTGGGGCGTCAGGTATGAGTCGCGCTCGCGGTTTTGCCCTGGCCCTGGGCAGCGTTGCACTGGTGAGCGGTGCCCAGTTGGGCATGCGCTGGAGCATGACGCGCCTGCCGCTGCCCGCCGAATGGCTGACAGCGCTCAACACCGGTGCCATCGACCTCGGCGCACTGGGCGTGGTGATCCTGGCGATCATCGCCTATGCCCTGTCGATGCTCTGCTGGCTGGGCGCGCTGAAAGACCTGCCGCTGGGGCGCGCCTATTCGCTGCTCAGCATCAGCTACGCGCTGGTGTACCTGCTGGCCGCCAGCCTGCCGGTGTTCAACGAACATTTTTCCGTTTCAAAAACTGCGGGAGTGGCCTTGGTCATCCTCGGAGTCCTGACTATCAACTCTCGTCGTGCTAGCACCACAAGTCCCAGGAATGCCCCATGAAAATCAGTGTATTTGGTAGTGGTTACGTCGGTCTGGTGCAGGCCACCGTATTGGCCGAAGTCGGTCACGATGTCATCTGCATGGACGTTGACGAGAACAAGGTCAAGCAACTGCAACAGGGCCACGTGAGCATTTTCGAGCCGGGCCTGGCGGCCATGGTCAAGGAAAACCTCGAAGGCGGGCGCCTGACGTTTACCTATGACGAAAAACTCGCGGTCGAGCACGGCGAAGTCCTGTTTATCGCCGTGGGCACGCCTTCGGATGAAGACGGCTCGGCCGACCTGAAATACGTGTTGTCGGTAGGCGATGCGGTGGCCCGTCACCGGGTACAACCGGTGATCCTGGTGGAAAAGTCCACCGTGCCCGTCGGCACTGGCGACACCTTGCGTGCCCACATGGAAAAAGCCCTGCACCTGGCCGGCCGCCATCTGGAGTTCGATATCGTCTCCAACCCGGAATTCCTCAAGGAAGGCTCGGCCGTTGCCGACTGCCGCCGCCCGGACCGCATCGTCATTGGCTGCGAGCGTGAAGAAGTGCGCGAGGTGATGCGTGAACTGTATGCACCGTTCAACCGCAACCACGACCGCATCATCTTCATGGACCTGCGCAGCGCCGAACTGACCAAGTACGCCGCCAACTGCATGCTGGCCACCAAGATCAGCTTCATCAACCAGATCGCCGAACTGGCCGAACACCTGGGCGCCGACATCGAAGCCGTGCGTTTGGGCATTGGTGCCGACTCGCGCATTGGTTATCACTTTATCTACCCGGGCTGCGGTTATGGCGGCTCGTGCTTCCCCAAGGACATGCGTGCCCTGATCCACAGCGCCAAGGCCGCCAACTGCTCCAGCGACCTGCTGGAAGCCGTGGAAGCGATCAACCAGCGCCAGAAGAGCAAGCTGTTCGAACGCGCCAACGCGTTCTTCAAGGGCGACCTCAAGGGCAAGACCTTCGCGTTGTGGGGCCTGGCGTTCAAACCGAACACCGACGACATGCGCGACGCACCAAGCCGTGTGCTGATGGAAGCCCTGTGGGCCGCCGGCGCCAATGTGCGCGCGTTTGACCCGGAAGCCATGCAGGAAACCCAGCGCATCTATGGCGATGACCCGCGCCTGATGCTGATGGGCACCCCGGAATCGACCCTGAGCGGTTCCGACGCCTTGATCATTTGCACTGAATGGCAGCAGTTCAAGGCGCCAGACTTCGACCTGATCCAGCAGCGCCTGAAAACCCCGGTGATCTTCGACGGCCGTAACCTGTACGACGGCGAACGCCTGGCACGCAAAGGCATCCAGTACTTCCCGATGGGCCGCGGCGACTCCTGCAATTTGCCGATCCCCCAGCAAAACTGGGTACCTCAGGCCGAGGAAGCCTAAGACGTGGACAGAGCTCATCCGCCCCTGCTCAGCCCGACGATTCGCCGACACTCATGGTTGCTGGGGCTCCTGGCGCTCGTCCTGTTTATCGCGGGCAACTGGAACCAGGCAATCATTGGCTTTGATTCGCGCTTCGTGCTGTTCGCCCAGGAGATGCTGCGCCATGGCCCGGGTTTCTTCCCGACGACCTACGGGCAGCCTTATGCCGACTACCTCGCCACCTCGACACTGCTGACCTGGCTGCTGTCCCTGCCCCTGGGGCAGGTCACCAGCCTGACGGCCTGGCTGCCGACGGCCATTGCGTCGGCGCTGATCGTGGTGTTGGTCTATCGCCTGACGGCGCCCTACTCCCGGCGCTGGGCGCTGCTGAGCATCGCGGTGATGCTGCTCAGCAGCACCTTCATCAGCGAAACCCGCGCAGTGTCCCTCGACCAGATGCTGGCCGCGGTGGCCCTGGCGGTGTTTTACCTGGGGTATGCCCATGATCACTTCGGCGCCGGCAAGCGCTTGCACTGGCTGTTTGCGCTGCTGATCGCAGGGTTCGCGATTCGTGGGCCGATCGGCCTGGTGATTCCCACCGGCATGCTGTGCAGCTACTACCTGATCAATCGCCAATGGCGGCAGCTGTTCAGTTTCGGCCTGTTGGCCCTGGCATTGCTGGCGGCGTGTGTCGGCCTGCTGTTGCTGCTGGCCAAGCTCAGCGGCGGCGAAGGGTTCATGCAGGACGTGATCCGCATGCAGTTCCTCGGCCGCATGGACGGGACTGAAGGCTCCGGCAGCGTGCTGTATTACTTCAGCAGTTCCCTGGGCAACTACGCCCCGGCGTATCCGCTGGCCATACTGGCGCTGATTGCGATCGTTGCCGGTGGTCGCGAAGACCAGGGGCCGGCGCTGAAGCTGGTGCTGTACTGCCTCGCCGCAGGTTTGATCGTGATGATCGGCCTGTCGGTGCCCCAGGCGAAAAAGGCCCGCTATGTACTGCCGATGCTGCCCATGGCGGCGATCATCGCCGCGTATCCGTTCCAGGTTGATCGGGGGCGACTGTTCGCCGGGCTGCGCTGGCTGATGCTGGCGCTTTGGACGGCCATTCCCGGGCTGTTGATCGCCGGCTTGTTCGTGGCGCGTCATCGCTTCCCCGGGGAGATTGGCAGCCTCAACCCGGTGTTCGGGATCCTGATAGCCCTCCAGACGCTGGCACTGGGGTTTCTGTTCAAGACGCGCCTTCGCTACCTGGGCCCGGCCTTCACCGCCGTGCTGGCGGTATGGCTCGCCTATATCGTGATGGTCGAACCCCTGGAGCGCCGGCTGTATGACACGCGCACCTTTACCCTCCAGGCCCAGACGCTCATCCAGCAGGAACGGGCGCCGCTGGTGCTGCACGCGCTGGGCAAGGATGCGAAAGCCATCAAGTTCATGGTCAACCTCGATTGCGACCGGGTGCCGCTGTTTACCCAGTTGACCGCCGAGCTGGCACCGATTCAGGCACCTGCCTGGCTGATCATGAGCCAGGCGGACTTTGAAGGGTTGAGCGATCCACGGTTTCGCTCACTGGTGCCGGTGTTGACCGGGCAGTTCGACAAGAACCCGTATGTGTTGCTGCATTTGGTCAAAAACCCACAGCCTTGATACCTGGCAATGGGATAAGCGGGCAACCCGCTTATCCCGTGTCGGTGCTATCCGTAGTTTAAAACTCCGGTGTATGTAAGAAGCTTCTTTATCCGATAACTTCTGTAAATTTCCAGACAGTAACTATCAAGAAAAATCCTACGCTTCTATCCGTAACCACCGATGCAACTCCCCTTCCCGCTTAAAGTCCCCAACTGTAGACTCGCCTGCCAAGTGAGTTAATTAATTACTACCTTCCCCACTATTTAAAACAGCACCAGAGGCTCGACTCAGGGCCTTCCTGACAATTTTGAAAGAAACCAGCTCAAATCGTTGCTCACCCGGTTATAGAAAGAGTTGCAATAACAATAAACAAGTTTAAACAGCACTTAATCCTGCCGTTTATTTACTCTAGAGGAATGCTCCGTGTCCGACCAACCATTGCCCGCCCTCTCTTCTGCGACAGGTTTTACAACCACTCTTCAAACACCCTCTTCACAGGCAAGCGTTGGCTATGTTCCGGTTCCCAAGCTGGATCGACTGATGGAGCTGCGCGATGCGCTGGTGGTGCTCAAGGGGCCGCTGGCCAACAACCCGTCACTGCGGGAAAACGTGCAGAACCTGCTGATCAACGAAGAAACCAATGACCGGGTGCTGGGCAAGGTCAGCAGCCCCCTGCCACCCCCGACGCGGCTGATACCCTTCGGCTGAGGCGGTTAACTGCAAAAATACTGCACTTGACCTGCATTAATATGCATTGGCGGCAACTTTGCCCGATGGGCACACTGCGCAGGTTCCTCCCCCAAATGCAGGAACTTTTTTGAAGGGCTTTTCCGGGAAACCAGACAGGCCTTTTTTTCGCCCGCTTTTTATGGACCGTCTGTCAATGCTCGCTCGCTGGTTACCCGCTGCCATCAATACCCGCCCCGCCGAATGGAGCCGTGCCGCGATCGGCATGGCCCTGGGCACGCTCTTCAGTGTCTGGGTGTGTGCCCAGGTGTTCGGCATGGAGGTGGCCCTGCACCTCATCGGCCCGCTCGGGGCCTCGGCGGTGCTGCTGTTTGCCGTGTCATCCGGCGCACTGGCCCAACCCTGGTCGATCATCGGCAGCTACCTGTGCGCCGGGGTCGTTGCCTTGCTGGTGGCCCGGGTACTGGGGCGCACCCTGGGCAGCGCCTGCCTGGCCGCCGGGATGACGGTGATCCTGATCTGCTGGCTGCGTTGCCTGCACCCACCGGCGGGTGGGCTGGCCATGAGCCTGGTGCTGGCAGACCCCGCCTCCATCGCCCTGGGTTGGCAGGAAATGGGCGCAGTCATGCTGGGTGCCGCCGTCATGGTGGCGTGCGCCCTGGCCTACAATAATGCGACGCGCACACGTTACCCCAAGGGCGCCAGCGAACCGGCGGCGCCGAGCTTTATGCCGACCGCCATCGAAAACCCCGGTATCAGTGCCGAAGACCTCAAGCAGGCACTGGCCGAGCGCGAGCAGTTCCTGGACGTGACCCCACAGGAACTGGAAGAGCTGATCCAGGCCAGCGAACGGTACGCCCGGCGACGCGCTATCGGGGCGGTTTTCCAACGCTAGGGCCGATGCAGCCCATCGTGCAAAAATGCAAAAACGACCTGCAGGATTCCGACTTGTACTGGGCAAATTTGCACTGGTACGATCGCGAGAGCGTTCGCCCCCGAACATCTTGATAAAGAACAATAAAAGCAGGGAGTTAGAGATGACTGCTCAGGTTTCATCCGAGGCAAGCAGCGCCGGGATTCTGCAAGACCAGGTCCTGGCTGAAGTACGCAACCACATAGGCCACCTGACGCTCAATCGCCCCGCCGGCCTGAATGCCATTACCCTGGACATGGTCCGCAGCCTCAGCCGGCATTTGCAGGCCTGGGCGGACGACCCCCGGGTGCACGCCGTGGTGCTGCGCGGTGCCGGGGAAAAAGCCTTCTGCGCCGGCGGCGACATTCGCTCGCTGTACGACAGCTTCAAGAACGGCGACACCCTTCACGAAGACTTCTTCGTCGAGGAATACGCCCTCGACCTCGCCATCCACCACTACCGCAAACCGGTGCTGGCGCTGATGGACGGCTTTGTCCTCGGCGGCGGCATGGGGCTGGTGCAAGGCGCCGACCTGCGAGTGGTCACCGAACGCAGCCGCCTGGCGATGCCAGAAGTGGCCATCGGTTATTTCCCTGACGTGGGCGGCAGCTATTTCCTGCCGCGTATTCCCGGCGAACTGGGGATCTACCTCGGTGTGACCGGGGTGCAGATTCGCGCGGCCGACGCCCTGTATTGCGGGCTTGCCGACTGGTACCTCGACAGCGCCAAACTCAGCGAGCTCGATCAGCGGCTCGACCGACTGCACTGGCACGACTCGCCGCTCAAGGACCTGCAAGGCCTGCTGGCCGGCCTGGCCGTACAGCAATTGCCCGACGCACCGCTGGCGGCACTGCGCCCGGCCATCGACCACTTTTTTGCCTTGCCGGACGTGCCGAGCATCGTTGAGCAGTTGCAGCAAGTCACCGTTGCCGACAGTCACGACTGGGCGTTGACCACCGTCAGCCTGATGCAGACCCGCTCGCCCCTGGCCATGGCCGTCACCCTGCAGATGCTGCGCCGGGGTCGCCACCTGCCCCTGGAGCAGTGCTTCGCCCTGGAATTGCACCTGGACCGCCAATGGTTCGCCCGTGGCGACCTGATCGAAGGTGTACGCGCCCTGCTGATCGACAAAGACAAAACCCCTCGCTGGAACCCTCCGACCCTCCAGGCGTTGGAGGCTGATCATGTCGAGAGCTTCTTCCGCGACTTCGACAAGAACGGGAACTAAGTCATGCAAGATATTGAATTTACTGAAGAACAGATAATGATCCGCGACATGGCCCGGGACTTTGCCCGAGGCGAAATCGCGCCTCACGCCCAGGCCTGGGAAAAAGCCGGCTGGATCGACGATGCCCTGGTCGCCAAGATGGGCGAACTGGGGTTGCTGGGCATGGTGGTCCCCGAGGAATGGGGCGGCACCTACGTCGACTACGTGGCCTACGCCCTGGCGGTGGAAGAGATCTCCGCCGGCGATGGCGCGACCGGCGCACTGATGAGTATCCATAATTCAGTCGGTTGCGGGCCAATCCTCAACTACGGCTCACAAGCACAAAAGGAAACCTGGCTGGCGGAACTGGCCAGCGGCCAGGCCATCGGCTGCTTCTGCCTGACAGAGCCCCAGGCCGGTTCCGAAGCCCACAACCTGCGCACCCGTGCCGAACTGCGGGACGGCCAGTGGGTGATCAACGGCGCCAAGCAGTTCGTCAGCAACGGCAAGCGCGCCAAGCTGGCGATCGTGTTTGCGGTGACCGACCCGGACCTCGGCAAGAAAGGCATCTCGGCCTTTTTGGTGCCCACCAACACCCCGGGCTTCGTGGTGGACCGTACCGAACACAAGATGGGCATTCGTGCCTCGGACACCTGCGCCGTCACCCTCAACCAATGCAGCGTGCCCGAAGCCAACCTGCTGGGCGAACGCGGCAAAGGCCTGGCCATCGCCCTGTCCAACCTCGAGGGTGGCCGCATCGGGATTGCCGCCCAGGCGCTGGGCATCGCCCGGGCCGCCTTTGAAGCGGCGCTGGCCTATGCCCGTGACCGGGTGCAGTTCGACAAGGCGATCATTGAACACCAGAGCGTGGCCAACCTGCTGGCCGACATGCAGACCCGCCTGAACGCCGCGCGCTTGCTGATCCTGCATGCCGCCAGACTGCGCAGTGCGGGCAAGCCGTGCCTGTCGGAAGCTTCCCAGGCCAAGTTGTTTGCCTCGGAAATGGCCGAGAAGGTGTGCTCCTCAGCGATGCAGATTCATGGGGGGTATGGCTATCTGGAGGATTACCCGGTGGAGCGTTACTACCGGGATGCGCGAATTACCCAGATTTACGAGGGCACCAGCGAGATTCAGCGGATGGTGATTGCTCGAGAGCTTAAGAACTATCAGCTGTAACCAGTTGATTTAAATTGAAACAGTGGGAGCCATCAGGCTCCCACCTTGGCCTTACTTATCCTTGAACTCCGGCGCACGCTTGGCCACAAACGCCGCCATGCCTTCCTTCTGATCCAGTGTGGCAAATGCTGCATGGAACACCCGGCGCTCAAAGCGCACACCTTCAGACAGGCTCACTTCAAACGCACGGTTGACGCTTTCCTTGACCATCATGCTGATGGGCACCGACTTGCTGGCAATCAGGGTCGCAACCTTCAGCGCCTCATCCAGCAACTCATCCGCCGGCACGATCCGCGCGACAATCCCGCAACGCTCCGCTTCCACCGCATCGATAAACCGGCCGGTCAGGCACATTTCCATGGCCTTGGCCTTGCCCACGGCGCGGGTCAGGCGCTGGGTGCCGCCCATGCCCGGCAGTACGCCGAGATTGATTTCCGGCTGGCCGAACTTGGCGTTGTCACCGGCCAGGATGAAGTCGCACATCAAAGCCAGCTCACACCCGCCGCCCAGGGCAAAACCGTTGACCGCCGCAATGATCGGCTTGCGGCGGTTGGCCACGCGGTCGCTGTCGCTGAACAGGTCGTCCAGGTAGATCTGCGGGTAAGTCAGCTCGGCCATTTCCTTGATGTCGGCGCCGGCGGCAAAGGCTTTTTCGAGCCGGTGAGCACGATGCAGCCGATTTCCGGATTGGCTTCCAGGCTGTCCAGCGCCTGGTTCAACTCGCTGACCAGTTGAGCATTCAAGGCGTTCAGCGCTTGCGGGCGATTGAGGGTGATCAGCCCGACACGGCCCTGGACGTCCAGCAAAATGGTTTCGTAACTCATAGATGCTCCTCAGAGATTGCGTGAAATGACCATGCGTTGAATATCGCTGGTGCCTTCGTAAATCTGGCAGACCCGCACATCGCGGTAGATCCGTTCCAGTGGAAAGTCGCTCAGGTAACCGTAACCGCCAAGGGTTTGCAAGGCCGCCGAACAGACCTTTTCGGCCATTTCCGACGCAAACAGCTTGGCCATTGAGGCTTCCACCAGCGCCGGCTTGCCGCTGTCACGCAGCGCGGCGGCGTAATGCACCATCTGCCGGGCGACGGCGATTTGCGTGGCCATGTCCGCCAGGCGGAACGCCACGGCCTGGTGCTCGATGATCGGCTTGCCAAAGCTTTCCCGCTCACGGGCGTAATCCCGGGCCGCTTCAAACGCCGCTCGCGCCATGCCCACCGCTTGCGAGGCAATGCCGACGCGCCCGCCTTCAAGGTTGGCCAGGGCGATTCGGTAGCCTTCACCCTCCTCGCCCAAACGATTGCCGACCGGCACTTTCACGTCCTCAAACAGGATCTGGCAGGTGTCGGAAGCGTGCTGGCCGAGCTTGTCCTCGACCCGCGCCACGCTGTAGCCCGGCGAGTCGGTGGGCACGATAAACGCGCTGATGCCCCGCTTGCCGGCGGCCGGATCGGTGACCGCAAACACGATCACGATCCCGGCGTTTTGGCCGGAGGTGATGAACTGCTTGCAGCCATTCAACACGTAGTGATCGCCTTCCAGCCGGGCCCGGGTTTTCAGGCCGCTGGCGTCGGAGCCGGCCTGGGGTTCGGTCAAGGCAAACGCGCCGAGCATCGCGCCGCTGGCCAGGGGCTTGAGGAACTGCTCTCGCTGTTGATCATTGCCGAACTTGAGGATCGGCACACAGCCCACCGAATTGTGCACGCTCATGATGGTCGAGCAGGCGCCGTCGCCGGCGGCGATTTCTTCCAGGGCCATCGCATAGGCCAGGTAGCCGGTGTCGCAACCGCCCCATTCTTCCGGGACCAGCATGCCGAAAAAGCCCAGTTCGGCCATTTCGCCGACGGCCTCTGTGGGAAAGCGATGCTCGCGGTCCCACTCGGCGGCGAACGGTTTGAGCCGTTCCTGGGCAAATTGCCGGGCAGCCTCGCTGATTTGCAGTTGTTCGTCATTCGGGAGCATAGGTGTTCCTTAGTACAGGCATTCAACGGCCATGGCCGTGGCTTCACCGCCGCCGATGCAGATGGCTGCGACGCCGCGCTTGAGGCCTTTCTGGCGCAGGGCCGAGAGCAGGGTCACCAGGATCCGTGCGCCGGACGCACCGATCGGATGCCCCAGGGCACAGGCGCCGCCGTGGATGTTGACCTTGCTGTGGGGGATTTCCAGCTTGCTCATGGTCACCAGGCTGACCACAGCGAAGGCTTCGTTGATTTCAAACAGGTCGACCTCGTCGAGGTTCCAGCCGGTCTTGGTCATCAGCTTGCGGATCGCCCCCACCGGCGCGACCGGGAACAGGCCTGGCTCGTCGGCAAAGGCTGCGTGGCCATGGATCACCGCCAACGGCTTGAGCCCACGTTTTTGCGCTTCAGACTCACGCATCAGCAGCAGCGCCGCTGCACCGTCGGAGATCGAGCTGGAGTTGGCGGCCGTCACCGTGCCGCCTTCGCGGAAGGCTGGTTTCAAGGTGGCGATCTTGTCCAGTTTGGCTTTGGGCGGCTGTTCATCGTGGGTGATGGTTTTCTGCTCCTTGCCCACGGTGACCTGTACCGGAACGATTTCGGCGATGAAGTTGCCGTCGGTGATCGCCTGTTGCGCACGGGTCAGGGACGCTATGGCAAACGCGTCCTGGGCCTCGCGGGAAAAGCCGTTGTGCTCGGCGCAGTCCTCGGCAAAGGTGCCCATCAGGCGGCCTTTGTCATAGGCGTCTTCGAGGCCGTCGAGGAACATGTGGTCGAGCACCCGGCCGTGGCCCATGCGGTAACCGCTGCGGGCGCGGTCCAGCAGGTACGGCGCGTTGGACATGCTCTCCATGCCACCGGCGATGACCACGTCCACACTGCCCGCCAGCAATGAGTCATGGGCCAGGATGGTGGCTTCCATGCCTGAGCCGCACATCTTGTTGAGGGTGGTGCAGCGGGTGGATTTGTCCAGGCCGGCGCCGAGGGCCGCCTGGCGCGCAGGGGCCTGGCCGAGGCCGGCGGGCAGCACACAGCCGAACAACACCTCATCCACGGCGTCGCTGGCAATACCGGCCCGTTCGACCGCCGAGCGAATCGCCGCAGCGCCCAATTGCGGGGCAGTCAGGCCTTTGAGGTCGCCCTGGAACCCGCCCATCGGGGTACGTACCGCGCTGACAATAACGATTGGATCAGTCATGAAAAATCTCCTTATTTGGCCGCCATGCGCAAGGCACCGTCGAGACGGATCACCTCGCCGTTGAGCATGCTGTTTTCAATGATATGCCGCACCAGCGCGGCGTACTCGCCTGGCTTGCCCAGGCGTGGCGGGAACGGCACACCGGCGGCCAGGGACTCGCGCACTTGCGGGGTCATGCCAGCCATCATCGGGGTTTCGAAAATGCCGGGGGCGATGGTCATCACCCGAATCCCGTAGCGCGCCAGTTCGCGGGCCGCCGGCAGGGTCAGGCTGGCAATCGCGCCCTTGGAGGCGGCATACGCCGCCTGGCCAATCTGGCCGTCAAAGGCCGCCACCGAGGCGGTGTTGATGATCACGCCGCGCTCGCCATCGGCATTCGCCTCGGTTTCAGCGATGGCGGCTGCGGCCAGGCGCAACAGGTTGAAACTGCCGATCAGGTTGACGTTGATCACCTGGGCAAAGTTGGCCAACGCGTGTGGGCCATTTTTGCCGAGGATTTTCTCGCCACGCACCACCCCGGCGCAGTTGACCAGCCCGTGCAACCCACCAAACGCAGCAACGGTGGCCTGCACCGCAGCCTCGGCAGCGGCTTCCTGGCTGATATCCGCGACCACGCTGCGCGCCTGCTCACCGAGTTTTTGCGCCTGGGCGGCGACGGCGTCGGCGTTCAGGTCCACCAGCATCACCTTGGCACCGGCCGCTACCAACATCTCGGCGGTTGCCGCGCCGAGGCCTGAAGCGCCGCCGCTGACCAGAAAAACCTTGTTCTCAATCTGCATCATTGTTTCCTTGAAGAGGGATTACGCCGTAGCCGCCTGGGCCTTGGCGATTTCCTGATTACGCAAAATGAAGCGTTGCAGCTTGCCGCTCGGGGTCTTGGGCAGCTCGCTGACAAATTCGATTTCCCGTGGGTACGAGTGGGCCGCCAGGCGCTTGCGCACGTGCTGGCGCAGCTCTTCGGCCAGGGCCGGCTCGGCGCGGTACTGCTCGCTGAGCACTACAAAGGCTTTGACGATCTCGGTGCGTTCCGGGCAGGGCTTGCCCACCACCGCCGCTTCCACCACCGCCGGGTGCTCGATCAGGGCACTTTCCACATCGAACGGACCGACCCGGTAGCCGGAGGTGGTGATCACATCGTCACTGCGCCCCACGAAGCTGATACTGCCGTCGGGGTTCAGCTCCACCGTGTCGCCGCTGAGGTAGTACTTGCCGACGAAAGCCTTCGTCTTGACCCCGTCGTAGCCGGCGAACCAGCACATTGGCGATTGCTCGCGGTCGATGGCGAGAATGCCCGGCTGGCCGGCGGGCAGTTCCTGATGGTCGTCGTCCAGCACCACGATGCGATGCCCCGGCGAGGCAAAACCGGCAGAACCGACATGCACCGGGTGCTCCAGGCCGTGGTGATTGCACAGCACCATGCCCAGTTCGGTCTGGCCGTAGTGGTCGTGGATGGTCACGCCGAGGTTGTCGGCGAACCAGCGAATCACCTCCGGGTTCAACGGCTCGCCGGCGCTGCTGACAATGCGCAGCTTGCCCTTGATCGACTGGGCGAACTGCTCGCCGCCAGCAATCAGCAGGCGGTAGGCCGTCGGCGATCCGGTGAGGTTGGTGATCCCGTATTTGTTGATGACGCGGCAGGTGCTTTCGAGGGTGAACGGGCCGTCGTAGAAGGTGATCGGGTGGCCCATGGACAACGGGCCGGTGACGCCGAAATAGATGCCGTAGGCCCAGCCCGGATCGGCGACGTTCCAGAACGCGTCCTCGGGGCGCAGGTCCACGGCATCGCGGGTGTAGCTCTGGAACGCGACGATCGCCTTGAGCGGGACGGCCAGGGCTTTCGACGGGCCGGTGGTGCCGGAGGTGAACATCAGCAGGAATGGGTCTTCGGCGCCCAGCAGTACCGGCTCGCAGGCATTGGAATAGTTGGGCAACTCGGCCCAGAAGCTGAAATCGCCACGCACGATGCCTTCGCCGTTGGGGCCGGAGACGGTGACGATGGTTGGGCAGTCGGCCACTTCATTGAGCTTGGGACGGTTGACGGCGTCAGTCACCACCAACGCTGCGCCGGAGCTGTTCAGGCGGTGTTCGATGGCTTTGGGGCCGAAGGCGGTGAACAGGGGCTGATAGACCGCGCCGATGCGCCAGGTGGCGAGTACCACCACCAGCAACTCGGCGGTGCGTGGCAGGAGGCCCGCTACCTTGTCACCGCGTTTGACGCCCTGGGCCAGGAGGAAGTTGGCGAAGCGTGCGGCCTGGTCTTGCAGTTGGGTGAAGGTGGACGTGGCGCTGCGGCCGTCCTTGCCCTCCCAGAACAGTGCGATGCGGCCGGGCAATGCGTGGCGGTCGCAGCATTCGACGCAGGCGTTGAGCGCCTGCAAGTTGCCCGACAGGGCGGCGTCGACGGTGTGTTGGTAGTTGAACTGGGTGGTGGCAGCCGAGTAATCACGCATCGCTTCAAATCCCTGTGTGTTTTTATTTTCAGGATGGGTACGTAGACCGGTGAAATAGTCGCTCTAGAGCGGTGGGCGGGCAATGGTCAAAGCTTTCAACTTGGTTGACTGGTTTGGCCAAGGGGGCTGCGCTTTTTGGGGGTATATCCGTTGCTGCGGTAACGGCCGCTTATGGTTCCGCTCTTACAGCGGCTCACTTTTGAACAGCGCAAAAGTAAGCAAAACGCTCTTGCCCCACCACTCGGCACCTCGCTCAGGCTCGGTGTGCCCTCTCTCCGGTACTACTCCGCGGGCCGCCGCGACGGGGCGTCCCTGCCCCGTCGCGGCTAAACCGGCGTCCTGCCGGTTTACCCGCTCCGTACTACCTGCGTTCGGCCAGCGTGGTTTAACGGGGCGCCCAAGATCAAGATCAAAAGCAGATCAACAGCACAGCGGCCTACAGGCCGGCTTGAGTGGTAGAAGCAAATCAAAATCTAAAGCGAGCACGATCCCTGTAGGAGCTGGCTTGCCGGCGATGGTCGTTAACGATGACGTTGGCGTCCTGATTCAACGCGGCGACCTCAGGTTTTTCGCCGGCAAGCCGGCCCCTACAGAAAAGCAGCTTTGCTTTCGCTTTGGCTTTTGCTCTGGCTTCTACCACTCAAGCCGGCCTGTAGGCCGCTGTGCTCTTGCTTTTGATTTTGATCTGGCTCTGACTGCCCCAATAAGCCCGAGGCCGAACGCAGGTGGTGCGGAGCGGGTAAACCGGCAGGACGCCGGTTTAGCCGCGCTGGGCCAAGGATGGCCCATCGCGGCGGCCCGCGGAGCAGCGCCGGAGTGAGGGAACACCGAGCCTAGGCGAGGTGCCGACAGGCGGGGCAGAGCCCTTTGCTTACTTTGGGGCTTTTCCAAAGTGAGTCGCTGTAAGAGCGAAACCATAAGTAGCCGTTACCCAAATAACGGATATGTACACCAAAAGCCCCCGGGCGATAGACCCCACCAATCACCCAGTCAGCCCAAGCGATTGGACGCTCTACCCCCAAGCTTCTAAGCTTGAGGCCTGCGCCACCCAAGAAGCCCACCCATGATCGTCCGCCCCAAACCCAACCTGCTCGGCATCCTGTTCTCCCTCAAGGGCTCAATCGCCAAGCGCATCGCCCTGCGCAGCCTGCTGGTCACCTTGCTGGCCTCAGTCATCGTGCTGGTAGAAACCCTGCACCCGGCCTACTTCTCGAAGGTCAACGCCACCCCCTTCACTTTGCTGGGCCTGTCGCTGTCAATCTTCATGAGCTTTCGCAACAACGCCTGCTACGACCGCTGGTGGGAAGGCCGCAAACAACTGGGCCAGATGATCATTGAAGTACGCTCGCTGATCCGCGAAACCCAAATTTTCACCACCGCCGAACGCGAAAGCATGCTCCGCAGCCTGTGCGGCTTTGCCCATGGCCTGGTCGCCCGCCTGCGCCTGGAAGACGAAGCCCGGGCGATCCAGCCGTGGGTCAGCGTCGAGGCCAGCCACCCGAACCTGCCCGACCGCATCCTGCAAGACCTCGGCGCACGCTGCTCAAAACTGGCCGAACAAGGCCACATCACCGAATGGCGCTACACCCAACTGGAAACCCGGCTGTACGGCCTCAGCCAGGTCCAGGCCTCCTGCGAGCGGATCAAGCACACGCCGCTGCCCTTCCCTTACACCTTGCTGCTGCACCGCACCATCTACCTGTTCTGCATTCTGCTGCCCTTCGCCATGGCCGAGCCGCTGGGCTGGCTGACGCCGGTCTTTACCGCGATCGTCAGCTACACCTTCTTCGGCCTGGACGAAATCGGCGACGACCTCGAAGACCCGTTCGGCTTCGACGAAAACGACTTGCCCTGTAACGCCATCGTCCGCACCCTGGAACGCGAGATTCTCGCCGCCCTCGGCGAAACCGAGTTGCCGCCGGCCCTTGAACCGATTGAATTCGTGCTGACGTGATGCGGGTTTGACAGTCGCGATGACCTGACCGAAGCTGATGGCTTTGCACTAGCTCCCCAGCTTTCGGACGCCTGCATGTCAAAGTCACGCCGTTACTCCATCATCGGCCTGTGCGCCCTGTTGTTTATCGCCGCAATCACCTGGTATTTCACCCGTACACCCCCGGTGGTCGTGCCCCCGGCCATCGCCCACGGTTACGCCAAGGCCTTGAAACAGGCACATAACGGCGAACCCGGCGCCGCCCGCGTGCTGTATCAGCAGCTGGGTCGCCCGGACCTGTCCGACGTGCGCCGCGCCGCCTTGCATGCCGAATTGCCCAATTACCCCAGCCCCCAGGCCCTGAAGCTGGCGGACAAGGACCTGGCCAACGACGCGCCAATGGTGCGCGAGGCGGCGATCCACAGCATCGTCGGCCTGGTGCCCAGCGGCCAGCGCACGCTGTTGCTCGGCCCGCTGCTGGATGACCCGGAACAAAGCGTTCGGTTTGCTGCGGCCAATGCCCTGTTGGGGCTGTCCCCCGACACCCTGGGGCTGTACTTCGGCCCATTGCAGCAAGTGCTCGACGAATACGTGAAGTTGCTCAAGGGCCAGCCCGAAAGCCCCGAAGGCTGGATTCAACTGGCGCGCCTGTACATTCACAGCGCGCTGCTGCCCGATGCACAAAACGCCCTGGAACAGGCGATGCGCCTGCAACCGGACAATCTGCAGGCGGTGGTCGCACAAATCGAATTGCTGGATAAACAGGGCAAGGTCGACGAGTCCCGCCAGCTCCTGGCCAGGCAGCTGCAGGCCCATCCCGATTCGGCTTACCTGCAACATGCCTTGGGCATGTGGCTGCTGCACCACGGGGAGCGCCCTTTTGCCCTGCTCAGCCTGTCCCGGGCGGTGGAGCTGGAACCGAACAATCAGGACTACCGCTACGACCTGGCCACCACCCTGCACGCCCAGCAGGAAGTGGAAGCCGCCCAGCGCCAACTGGAAGAAATCGTCCAGCGCAACCCGGCCAATCGCAAGGCGCGGGTATTGCTGGTCAACTACTGGAAAGAAACCGGCCAGTTGCAGAACGTCCAGGTCTTGCTGGCGCAGCTTGAACAGCAGAACCCGGACGACCCGGCGCTGCAACAAGGCCTGTAAACGCTGTAATTGATACAAAACGTTGAACCGCTACACGGCGCCACGGTCAAGTAAATATGGCGCGCCCCAGCGGGTGCTGCCCCCTACTGATACGTGACCCGAGGGCACTTCTTGTCTACATCCAAAGAGCTGTTCACAGCAAAGGCGGCCACCGGTATTGAAGGTCTGGACGACATTCTTGCCGGGGGGCTTTCACGCAGCCACCTGTTCCTGCTCGAAGGTGAACCAGGCACCGGTAAAACGACGGTAGCCCTGCACTTCCTCCAGGCAGGCGCCCGCAATGGCGAACGTTCGCTCTACATCACCCTGTCGGAAACCGAACGCGAGTTGCGCCAGGGTGCCAAGTCCCACGGGTGGGACCTGGACGAACACATTCATATCTTCGAGCTCACGCCGCCGGAAAGCCTGCTGAATGCCGAGCACCAGCAGAGCCTGCTGTACTCCTCGGACCTTGAGCTGGGTGAAGCCACCCGGCAGATTTTCGAAGTGGTGGAACGGGTCAAACCCACCCGCGTGGTCATCGACAGCCTTTCGGAAATCCGCTTGCTGGCCCAAAGCTCCCTGCGCTATCGCCGGCAAATCCTCGCGATCAAGCATTACTTCGTGCGCTACGACGCCACGGTGTTGCTGCTGGACGACCTGACCACCGAGTCCCTCGACAAAACCGTACACAGCGTGGCCCACGGCGTGATTCGCCTGGAAGAACTGACCCCCAACTACGGCGCCGAACGCCGGCGCGTGCGGATAGTGAAATACCGTGGCCAGAAGTACCGCGGCGGCTTTCACGACTTCACCATCATGGAAGACGGCGTGCATGTATTCCCGCGCCTGGTGGCAGCCGAGCACCGTGGCGGCTATAACCGTCAAACCTTGACCAGCGGCATCGGCGAGATGGATGCCTTGTTGGGCGGCGGGATCGAAACCGGTTCCAGCACCTTGATCCTGGGCCCGGCCGGTACCGGCAAATCGCTGATCTCGATGATCTTCGCCGCCGCTGCCGTCGCCCGGGGCGAGAAAGCCGCGCTGTTCATTTTTGATGAAGAGTTGGGGCTGCTGTTCGAGCGCATGAAGAACATGGGCATCGACCTGGAAGCCCTGCAAGGCACCGGCAACCTGCTGATCGAGCAAGTCGATGCCGCCGAACTGTCCCCCGGCGAATTCTCCCACCGGGTGCGCCGCTGCGTGGATGAACGCGGGATCAAGACGGTGGTGATCGACAGCGTCAACGGCTACCAGGCGGCGATGCCGGAAGAAAACGCGCTGATCCTGCACATGCACGAACTGCTGCTGTACCTCAACCGTCGTGGCGCCGCGACCTTCATGACCGTGGCCCAGCACGGGCTGGTGGGCGACATGCAGGCGCCGGTGGACATCACCTACCTGGCCGACACCGTGATCCTGCTGCGTTACTTCGAAGCCCTCGGCAAAGTCCGCCGGGCCATCTCGATCATCAAGAAACGTACGGGCAGCCACGAATCGACGATTCGCGAATACCGCATCGGCGGCCGAGGCATGACCATCGGCGAACCCCTCGACGCGTTCCAGGGTGTGTTGCGTGGCGTCCCCACCTACATGGGCACCGATAACCCGCTGCTCAAGGAAGAAGGTTCGTGAGTGGCGCACCCGCCATCTCCGAGCGGGCAATCATCCTGGCGCCACTGGGCCGCGACAGCACTCTGGCGCTGATGATGCTCAACGAGGCGGGCTTCAGCGGCATCGTCGCCGGCCACCTGCAGATGCTCTGCGACGAACTGGAACAGGGCGCCGGGTTGCTGATCGTCGCGGCCGAGGCCATGCACGGCATCGACCTGGAACCGCTGCTGACTCATTTGCAGCATCAGCCGGCATGGTCGGACTTGCCCATCGTGCTGATGACCCATCATGGCGGCAGCGAACAGAACGGCTCATCGCGCTTGAGTACGCTGCTGGGCAACGTCACCTTCCTGGAACGGCCGTTCCATCCGGTGACCCTGATCAGCCTCGTGACCACGGCGCTGCGTGGTCGCCGGCGGCAATACGAAGCCCGAGACCGTCTGATCGACCTGAGCCAGAGCGAACAACGTCTGCAAAGTACGCTGGAAACCCTCGAACAGCAGGTGGAAGAACGCACCGCACAGCTACGCAATAACGAAGAAGCGCTGCGCCAGTCACAGAAAATGGAAGCTGTGGGCCAATTGACCGGCGGTATTGCCCATGACTTCAACAACATGCTCACCGGCATCATCGGCAGCCTTGAGTTGCTGCGACGACGGGTGGCCCGAGGGCGCATCGACGACCTCGACAGCCTGATCGACTTGGGCGTGACCTCGGCCAACCGCGCCGCCGCCCTCACCCACCGCCTGCTCGCGTTCTCCCGGCGCCAGTCACTGGATTCAAAACCGGTGCAGATCAACCAACTGGTGGCCTCCATGGGCGAGCTGCTGCAACGCAGCCTCAACGAGAGCATTGCGCTGGACATAAGGCTGAGCGAGCAGCTGTGGACCGCCGAGGTCGACCCCAATCAACTCGAAAGCGCCCTGCTCAACCTCGCGATCAATGCCCGGGACGCCATGCCCAGTGGCGGCCAACTGGTAGTGGAAACCACCAATCGTCACCTCGACAACGTGTTTACGGCGGCCTACGGCACCCTCACTCCCGGTGACTACGTGGAGCTGAGCGTCAGCGACACCGGCTGCGGCATGCCCGAAAGCGTGATCAGCCGCGCCTTTGACCCGTTCTTCACCACCAAGCCGATTGGCCAGGGCACGGGCCTGGGGCTGTCGATGATTTATGGCTTTGCCCGCCAGTCCCATGGCCACGTGACGATTCACAGCGTGGTCGGCGAAGGCACCACCGTCAGCCTGTTCCTGCCGCGTTTCGTGGGCGAAATAATCGCTGATGAAACGCCCAATCCCGCCTTGCTGCCCTTCGCCAATGCGGGCGAAACCGTGCTGATCGTCGAAGACGACCCGGCCGTTCGGGTGCTGGTCAGCGCCGTGTTGAGTGAGTTGGGCTATGCGTTTGTGGAAGCCGGTGACGCCGACAGCGCCATGCCGATCATCGAGTCCAGCCAGCGGATTGACCTGTTGATCAGTGACGTTGGCCTGCCCGGCATGAATGGCCGGCAACTCGCGGAAATCGGCCGCCAGGTGCGCCCGGACTTGAAGGTGCTGTTTATCACCGGCTATGCGGAGCATGCGGCCGTGCGTGGGGGTTTTCTGGACCCCGGCATGCAGATGATCACCAAGCCGTTCACCTTTGATTTGTTGACGGCCAAGGTGCGGGAGATGATCAGGGAGTGAAGTAGGCACAGCAAAACCCGGCAATCATTGCTTGCCAGCGGATTGGAATCGTCACCGCGAATTTGGGTACGAAGGTTTACACCTCGGAGAGCGAAATTTTTCCGAGGTGTGTCCTATACATACTTGATGAGCGAAAGCCATGACCATTGCCGCCTCCCGCGTTAATCCCTTTTTTCAACAGACCATCAATGCCGAGGCCCAGCAGCCCTCGAGCCGCCGGCCACGGGCTGCGGAGACTGGCCCCACCGAAGCAGGTGCACAAGCCAAAGGCAACAGTGAGTTGGCGGAGCTTTTTGCGCAGGTGCTACGCACGGCGCAAAGCACCGGGACGTTTAACGACATTCAGAACATTCCCCCCGCCTCTGCCTTCGGTCAATGGTGGTCACACCTGCACAATGTGATGAAGAACCCGCTCTTTGTCGGCTGGGCAACAGAAAAGCGAATAGATCGTACAAAATCCATAGAGATCAATCACAAAGAAAATTCCATCACGGCTCTCGTTGGCGGTAAGCGCAGAGTGTTTTCGGGCAGCACTGAAGGCTATGGGTGGGCGTCGATGATGGAGCCGATCATGCAAGCAGCAAAAGCACTGACGTCCGCCTCTCCTTATATTATTTACTCCCCCGCAACCCCTACATCAGCGAGTTACCGGGCAGTGGCCGACTTTTATGGCGAAGGCCGCGGCGGCTTTAACAGGGAGGGCGCCGGCGCTCGCGCAGCGGAACTGGAACAAACCAAGACCTTTGACCTCGCAGAACCTGCGGCCAGGCGATCCGAAGACAACCTGCAGCACGAAAAGACCAGGCTGGCCGACATCCACGACCAGTGGCAGATCACTCTCAAACTGGTTGACGTCATGCTCCGGGCGGAAGATGAGTCCGAAAAGCTGATGCGTCGCACGAAGCTACCGCCCTATCATCATTTGTATCTAACGCCGACGTTGGTTAACGCTCGATTGGAGCACTTCATTCGCAATCAATTGAGCAACACCACCATAACCCTGCATGCCGACTCGCCCCACCGGCAGTGGGAGGAAGATGCCACCGTCAGCCTCGAAAAATACATCGGGGACAACGCTTGGGACATGCCCAAGAGCCGCGATGATCTTTACAGCCTCGGCCAGTTTCTGACCACCGCCCCCTTTCCCAGCCCCCTGGGGAACCTCGGTGGAGCGTTGTCCTGGCCGACCCCGTGGAGCGATGACGATCGGCGGAACGTGAAAAACGCCCTGAGACAAAACACTCTGGGTATCAGTGGCCTGGACAACTATGACGAGCCTAAAGGGGTGCTGGGCTATCTGACCCACCAACAAGATTACGCGCCCTACCAATTGCGAAACCGGGAGCAGTTTATTCAAACCCTCCTGGCTACGCCCAAGGCTCAGGCGCTTGGCCTGGCGCTGCAGGAAAAGTTTGAAGGCGTATCGACCCCCAATAGCATCAACGACTGGACGCTGGCGGCCCTCAGCGCCACCCTGGATGAAGAATCCGACGATAGATCCACGTCGAGTCCCGCCAGGACGACCGTGGCCGGTTTTGATCTGGCGCGTTCTGAGCATTGGGGCAAGCCCCCTTCAGCCACTGTCACCGAGTTGGCTGAACACCTCGTCGACACGGGGCGGGCCAGCGCGCAGATGGCGCCTATTGCGGCCCACCTGTTGCTGGCACATAGGGCGCCTGCGTATGTGGTCAAGGAGATCCCCGATACTGTGACCTACGGCTCACATACCTGGGTGAGCTTCAGTACCGCCGTGGCGCGTATCGAAGCCCAAGCACCTGGCTCAACCGCGCGCATGACCTTTGCACAAGTCATGATGCGAAACGACATCGCGCCCGTCACCGACCAGGACCGGCACGTCGCGCAAAGGGCTCAATGGGAGGCACTTAAAGACTGGGGTGTTGCCAACGGGATAACCCCGTTGAACCCCCAGGATCAATACACCGATGATCAGATGCGCCGCGTTTCCAGCGCATTCAATCATCAGGTCGACACGTTGAGTGAGGCCTCAAAAACCCTATCGACCCCCATGCCCGAACGCGAGGAGATGGCGCTCGCGCAGCTCAGGCGTGTGTATGGTAATCGGATTCCGTTCGAGGAAAAGTGCATCACAACGTTCCCGGAGCGTCGTGACTACCCAGGGCCCTATTCAGTGCTGGATCTTTACCTCAAGGGTTACCTCCATTCTCGCCCAGCTGAAATCCACGATTGGGAGTCGTCAGGCACAAAGTTCCATATTCGCGATATCCAGGCCAACGCCGACCAACTGCCTGATATCAATGAGCAATTTAAAACTGCAATGTCAGCCTACTTTCCCGCGATCGAAAAAGCGATTGGCGCTCAAGTCGCCCACCTGATTAACACGATGCCTATTGAGGGCAGAATAAATATTGATCAGGCGAAAATCACCCCGCTCTCGGAATACAACATCACTCAATCGCCCTTTGGCCAAATCGTTGAAACAAAAGTACCCAATACCCTCCTGGTAAAAGCGGAACTCGACGGTGGTGCCGAACATGTTTATGAAATCAACCTGCGTACAAACACTACGCGCAAACGTGATGAGCTGAAGGGCCATCCACTGGGGCCGCAATTTTATGCCGATGGGCATAGCCGCCGCAGGACCATGCTGAAAGCAGTTGAGCCTGCCGGCAGCTACTCGCCAAACGTCACCGACAAAAAACATTCGACCGCTACGCCCAACAGCTTTACAAGCGAGAAGACCCGATACATCGCCGGCGCGATGATCGAAAATGTCGGAATCCGCGAGCTGGAGCATGCGGCCAAGGGCATGACAACCTTCGACACCGAGGTCCCCTTCTACAAAAAAGTCCAGGAATTCATGCTGAATCTTATCCCGCTGCGTTCGGCCATCCAGAACTTTCAAGAAGGCAACATTGGCGACGGCATCGTTCACTTGGCGTTCGATGCCTTCGGCTTTGTCTTGGGGGTCGGGGCTGCGGCCAAGGCCGCAAAGGCAGTACAAGCAGGTGTATCCCTTGGCAGAAATATAGGCGCTGCAACCCGGTCAGGTGCATCCCTCGCCAGAAAAATTGCCCATGGGGCAAAAATCATCGGGCGCGGCGCCATGGGTGCCATCAATCCACTGGACGGAATTGTCGATCTGGGCATCGGTACGTTCAGGCTGGGAAAGGCAGGACTCAAGGGAACCAGAAACGCCTTCAGGAAGGTCACGCACGCTGCCGATACCTATGACCTCGTGAGCGCCAGCAAGCGATTCGATTCATCCTCATTCGGTACCTTCAAGCAAGGCAATAACATTGTGCAAGGCCCGGCGGTTCTTCAGGACGGGAAATGGTTCCACTATAACCCCGCCACCCGTCAACCCTACGGTACTGCCCTGCAGGACTTTGTTCCCTCCGCGACGTCAGATACGGAGATGCTCGCAAAATGGGCCACGGCGGACGGTATCGTCAAGAAGGTGGATGAAGCCGTTGTCAATCATTGGAAAAAAACCGTTAACACGCATCGAGACGGGCCTGGAAAAGCAGCGTTTGATCGCGGTTACTCCACTGGAAACCCTGAGACGATAAAGGGCTTCTCCAATAATATAAAAGCGGCAGGTATCATGAAACTGGCCGCAGACAAGAACATCACGGCTGAGCAAGTCGGTATGCTGGTCAGGAAATACGACGATCTCTCCTACGAACTGGGCCGGACCGGATCAGCGAGATTTATCGACAATATCGAGCTGCGTTTCGGAGACGTCATACCTATCCCACAAGTCCTGTACTTCTCCCAAACAATGCAATTGTCTGATGGGCAATGTGCTGCACTTTCGCGCGTCATGGCAAACGCCGCTGCAGAAGGTAAGGAACAGATATTAATCAAAAACATGGTCCTCGCAGCGGCATTTCCGGCAGGCCCGGCTTCCAGGGCATTTATCACGAAGCTTAGTAAGCTCCAAACCCAAGTGGGTGCGCGAAGTGCCTTCCATGCAGGCCAACCCGTACGACAGCTTTCAGTTAAAAGCATGGTCACGGAACTGGCCGACTCCACTGTTTCAAAGTCAGTCATGATCGACTCTCCAGGCCATGCAATGGCGGCTGGGGTAAAAATCGATGGCACCCGCAAAACCTATTACTTTTATGATCCCAATTTTGGCATTGCGAACTTCTCAAGCGCGGAGGCGATGGAAAAAGGACTGGAAAAACTGACTCGCGATAAAAAATTGGTTCCGCAATATAAAACCCACAGTACCGACCCTAATAAGTTGGAGTTCCAAGTTTTTAACCATGCAGACGATTGGCAGCAGAAAAACAGTGTTTTGGGTAAGGATGTTAAAGCACTGTATGACGCGCCAATACTTGTCCAGCCACCCAGCGTGAGAAGTGCTGAACGGTTCATAGACAATCTACTTAAGCAGCGTCTCGCTCAGCCCGGAACCCCGCCTTCGATTAAAACCCTGGGCGAGCTCAAAAGTGCGGACTTTGATATCCCACCCCAAATATATCGGGCTCATACGGCGGCTAACGACACCGCCGCAACCGGCCTCAGGCGTGCGGCGGGTGCCATAGCTTCCGGAGATGATTACCTCGCTGCCATTATCCAACACACTGCCCGGACAGGAGGCAGTAGTGGCGAAGTCATGTCTTTCAGCGCAAAAAAGGCAAAGGCCGAGAGCTTCGCCACGATGTACTCGACCGAAGATACTAAAGTGCCTGTCTTTACTGTCGACACCACGCAAGACCCTGGAGCCTTTCGTACAGTTGCCGACATCATTCTGAAGGATGGCGAACGCCTGATAGCCCAGAAGAAAATTACGAAAGCAACACTTTTGCAAGCCATTGAGAAATTGCATCTGCAGGAAGCTGAGGTGTTTTATATCAAAGGAGATGTACCCGCGGCATTTATCGCGGGTTAGTTTTAAACACTCCGTAACCCACTCGACTCAGACGCCTGAGTCGGTGGTCACCAAGCCACTTACGGAAGCCATGACCATTGCGGCTTCCCGCGTTACTTCCGATTCGCAACGCTGGTTCCCGTTTAAGCCAACAACCGCTGAATGTGCTCCTGCAACGTATCCAGATCAAACGGCTTGGCCAGGATCGGTGCGTTGCGGGTGATCGGGCTGTTGCAGTCGAGAATTTCCTGCGGGTAGCCGCTGATAAAGATCACCTTCAATTCCGGTCGCAGCTTGATCGCGGGCTCGGCGATCTGCACGCCGGAGATGCCGCCCGGCAGGCGATAGTCGGTCACCATCAGGTCCAGGTGTGGCTTGGTGGCCAGGATTTCAAACGCCTGCTCACCGTCAATCGCCTTCAATACCCGGTACCCGAGGCCCGACAGGTACTCACCCAACACAAACATAATCGACTCGTCATCTTCGACGATCAGAACCACATCTTGCGCATCTTCACTCATGGGAAGCCTTTGTCCGGTCAATTGCTGCTGATACGACCATAGGGTCACGCAGAGGTTGCGTCGGATTCACGATTGATTTCACGCCCCGGCCTCCAGGGGCAAACAGACGCGAAACAGGGCGCCCTCGCCTATCCGGCTTTCAACTTCGATAGTACCGCCGTGGGCCGCGATAATCTGTTCGGAGATAAACAGGCCTAGGCCCAGGCCCGCCACCGCATGGCTGGCCGACACCCGCTCGAACTGCTGGAAAATCCGCTTCTGGTTGTCTTCGCTGATGCCGATCCCGTGGTCCCGCACCTCGACGCGCGCCTCGCCGTGCTCGGCATACACCCGCACTTCCACCGGGCTCTTGGCCCCGTAACGCAGGGCATTGGTCAGCAGGTTGGACACCACTTGCTCGATACGGAACTCGTCCCAGTTGCCCACGACCGGGCCTTCTTCGATCCATTTCACCGAGGACTCGGCCGCGGCGACTTGCGGGGCAAAGTTCTCCAGCAGGTTGCGCACCAGTTGCGTCAGGTCAAAGCGCCCTGGGCGAATGGACAGCTTGCCGGTGCGGATGCGCGACACATCGAGCATGTCTTCGATCAAGCGGATCAGGCTCTGGATCTGCCGCTCATCGCGGTCGACCATGGCGTGCATCTTGTCCAGGGTGAACGCGGCGGCGTTGTCCCGGGCCAGGTGCATCTTGCGCAATTGGGTTTCCAGGATCAGCCCGTTCAGGGGTGTGCGCACTTCGTGGGCAACGATCGACATGAAGTCGTCACGCATGCGCACCGCCTGCTCAAGCTCGGCCTGGGTCGCCTGCAAGCGCGTCAACAAGGCTTCCTGCTCGCGACGGCTCTGCTCAAGGGCTTCCACCTGCAGCTTCATCGCCTTGCTCTGGCGGTAGAGGTCGACGAACACATTGACCTTGCTCTTGACCGCATGGATATCCAGCGGCTTGTGCAGGAAGTCCACGGCACCGCTTTCGTAGCCCTTGAACGCATAGTTGAGTTCACGGCCGGCGGCGCTGACAAACACGATGGGGATGTTCTTGGTCTTTTCGGTGCCACGCATCAACTCGGCCAGTTCGAAGCCGTTCATGCCCGGCATCTGCACGTCGAGAATGGCCATGGCGAACTCGTGTTCCAACAGCAGCGACAAGGCCTCGTCGGCGCTCAGTGCCTTGTAGACCTGACGGTCCTCGCGCTTGATCAGCGCTTCAAGGGCCAGCAGGTTTTCCGGCAGATCGTCAACGATCAGCAGTTTGGCCTGGACAGTACTTAACATGGGGACGATTCCAGGGAGGCCAGCAACTCGCCGATGCGGCTCAAGGTGAGGATATAGTCAGGTTCATGCAGCGCCAGGGCAGCCCGGGGCATCACGGCGACCCGCGCCTCCAAGGGGTCCTGGACCACGGTGATGCCTGCGCACTGCTTGACGTGGGCCAGGCCCCGGGCGCCGTCCTGGTTGGCCCCCGTCAGCAGGACCGCCAGCAAGCCCTCGCCATAGACGTCGGCCGCCGATTCGAACAGGTAGTCAATGGCGGGCCGGGAATGGTGCACACGGTCCTCCTGGCTCAGTGACAGGCTGCGGTCGTGCTCCACCGACAGGTGATAGCCGGGGCCGGCAAAATACAGGGTGCCTGGCTGGATCAGTTCCTTGTCGCGGGCCTCGACCACGCTCATCGACACGCGCCGGTCGAACACTTCCGCCAACTGGCTGCGACGCTCGTCTGGCAGGTGCAACACGGTGATGATCGGCAGGCTGAAGCTGGCGGGCAAGGCGCTGAAGATACTCAGCAACGCCTCGACCCCGCCTGCGGAAGCGCCGATCACAATAGCCTCGATCCCGGATACCGGGCTGGCAGCAGCTTGGTTCATAATTTTCGGTAGATCCGTTCTTGCTTGACCAGGGGTTCGAACCGTTTGCTGTAGGCCGAGAAATCCAGGGTTTCCTTGCTGCCCAGCACCAGGAAGCCGCGATGACACAGCGACTCATGAAACAATCCAAACGCCCGATCCTGCAACTTTTTATTGAAATAAATCAGTACGTTACGACAGGAAATTAATTGAGTTTCTGAGAATACGCTGTCCGTCGCCAGGCTGTGATCGGCGAAGGTCACGTTCTCGCGCAGGGTCTTGTCAAAGATCGCGTGATCGTAAGCCGCGGTGTAGTAATCGGCAAATGAACATCGCCCACCGGCCTGCTGGTAGTTGTGGGTATACGCGCGGATGTTCTCCAGGGAAAAATCCCCTGCTTGGCTTTTTCCAGGGAGCGGGGATTGATGTCGGTGGCATAGATGATGGTGCGCTCCAGCAACCCCTCCTCCCGCAGCAGGATGGCCATGGAGTAAACCTCTTCCCCGGTGCTGCAGCCCGCGATCCAGATCTTGATCGACGGGTAGGTCTTGAGCAGCGGCACCACTTCCTGGCGAATCGCGAGGAAGTGCGAAGGGTCGCGAAACATCTCGCTGACGGGAATGGTCAGGAACTGCAGTAACTGCATGAACGCCGTCGGGTCGTGCAGCACCCGCTCCTGCAAGGCCGAGATGGTATTGCAGTCGAACTGGCGCAGGGCATGGGCCACGCGGCGCTTTACCGACGCGCCGGAGTAATCGCGAAAGTCATAGCTGTACTTGAGGTAAATAGCCTCGATCAGCAAGCGCAGTTCAATATCGGTGCTTCGTTCCAATTAGCGTCTTTCCACTTAAATGCGTTCCATCTTCGGGAGCCATACCCGAATCAACGAAAACAATCGGTCAAGGTCGATGGGCTTGGCCAGGTAATCGTTGGAGCCCGCTGCCAGGCAGCGCTCCTGATCGTCCTTCATGGCCTTGGCCGTTACCGCGATGATCGGCAGTTTGCGCCAGCGCGGGTCCTGGCGGATCAAGGCCGTGGCCTCGTAACCGTCCATCTCCGGCATCATCACGTCCATCAACACCAGGTCGATGTCATCGACCTCATTGAGCTTCTCGATCGCCTCGCGGCCGTTACGGCCAATGACGACAATCGCGCCCTTGTGTTCCAGGGCGCTGGTGAGGGCGAAGATATTGCGCACATCGTCATCCACCAGCAGCACCTTGCGCCCCTCGAAGACCTTGTCGCGACTGCGGGCGGTCCTGAGCATTGTCTGGCGTTCATGGGACAACTTGGATTCGACTTTGTGCAGAAAGAGTGTCACTTCGTCCAGCAGGCGCTCGGGAGAGCGTGCGCCCTTGATGATGATCGAGCGCGAATACTTGCGCAGTTCGGCCTCTTCGTCCCGGGTCAGGTTGCGCCCGGTGTAGACGATTACCGGCGGGAACGAACAGATGTCTTCGGTGGACATGCGCTTGAGCAACTCGTTACCGAGCATGTCCGGCAGCTTGAGGTCGATGATCATGCAGTCGTAGATATTGTTGCGCAGCAGGTCCAGGGCTTCCTGGGCGAAGCCAACGGCAGTGATCTCGATGTCATCGTCGCCGATCAGGCGGGCAATGCTGTCGCGCTGCAAGTCGTCGTCTTCCACCAGCAGAACGCGCTTGACCTTTTGCGTCAGCTTGGCCTCCAGGCGTGCAAAGACATCCTTGAGCTCTTCACGGGTGGTCGGCTTGACCGCATACCCCACGGCGCCCATGTGCATGGCCGCCTCGACGCGGTCTTCGACGGAAATCACGTGCACCGGGATGTGCCGGGTCCCGGCATGTTCCTTGAGGCGTTGCAGCACGGTCAGGCCGGAGTGGTCCGGCAGGCGCATGTCCAGCAGGATGGCGTCGGGAATGTACTGTTCCGCCAGGCTGTAGCCTTCGTCCGCGCCATGGGCCACCAGGCAGTGGTAACCGAGTTCATGGGCAAGGTCGAACAGAATGCGCGCAAAGTTCGGCTCGTCTTCCACCACCAGGATGCAGCGGGTGGTAAACGGTGCCTTGTCACGGTCATCGATGAAGCGCGGGATCTGCGCCGCGTCGGCGACGGGCAGCGGCGAAACCTTGACCGGGGCCGGTGCGGGGGCCGGGACCACCACACGCGGCGCCTCGATGGCCGGTGCGTCTGCGTCACGCTCAACGTAGTGTTCCGGCAGCACCAGGGTGAAGACGCTGCCCTGGCCCGGCTCACTGGTCACACTGATGTACCCGCCCAGCAGGCTGGCCAGGTCACGGGAGATCGACAGTCCCAGGCCGGTACCGCCGTAACGGCGGTTGGTGGTGCCATCGGCCTGGCGGAAGGCTTCGAAGATGCTTTCCTGCTGGTCCGGCGCAATTCCGATCCCTGAGTCGCGCACGGTGAAGGCAATGCCCTCGTCCGGCTGGCGGGAGACCGTCAGGCTGACCTGGCCCTTCTCGGTGAACTTGACCGCGTTGGACAGCAGGTTCTTCAGAATCTGCTCCAGGCGCTGGCGGTCGGTGTACAGCATGTGCGGTGAACCTTCCTGCACCTGCATCTGGAACCCGAGTTTGCGGTCGGCCGCCAGGGGCTCGAACATCCCGCGCAAACCATCCACCAGCCGCGCGACGCTGGTGTTCTCGGGGCGCATTTCCAGCTTGCCGGCCTCCACCTTTGAGATGTCGAGGATGTCGTTGATCAGGTTGAGCAAGTCGTTGCCGGCCGAATAGATCGACTCGGCAAACTTGACCTGTTCGGCGCTGAGGTTTTCCTGGGGGTTCTCTGCCAGCAGCTTGGCCAGGATCAGCGAACTGTTGAGCGGCGTGCGCAGCTCGTGGGACATGTTGGCGAGGAATTCGGACTTGTACTTGCTGGAGCGCTGCAACTCGTCGGCACGCTCTTCCAGCTCGATCTGTACGCGATTGAGCTGGACGTTCTTCTGGTCCATGGCATCGCGCTGTTCGGCCAGGGTCTGGGTCTGCTCGGCCAACTGTTCGTTGGTCTGTTCCAGTTCCGCCTGCTGGGTTTCCAGGTGCGCCTGGGACTCCTTGAGAATGCGTGACTGCTCTTCCAGCTCCTCGTTGGCGGTCTTGAGTTCTTCCTGCTGAACCTGCAGCTCTTCATTGAGTTGTTGGGTTTCGGCCAGTACTTCCTGCAAACGCTGGCGATAACGGGCGGCTTCGATGGAGGTGCCGATGTTGTCGGCAATCAACTCCAGCAATTCCACGTCACGTTCATCCAGCTCGCGCAGGAAGCCCAGTTCGATCACACCGTTGACCCGGCCATCATCGCTGGTCGGCACCACCAGCACACTGCGGGTAGGGCCCTCGCCCAGGCCGGAACTGACCTTGAAGTAGTCCACCGGCACATCGTCGAGGCGAATCAGGCGGTCCTGGCGGGCCGACTGGCCGACGATGCCCTCATCGTTGTAGATCGACTGTTCCTGCTGCTCTTGCTCACGGGAGAAGCCATAGGTGGCCACCCGAGTGAGGCCGCCGTGCTCTTCACGCACATACAGCGCGGCCACCGCCGAGCCCATGTATTGGGCGAAGAACTGCAACACATTGCGGCCCAGCATGTTCAAGGTCAGCTGGCCCAGCACCTGTTCGGCCAGTTCGGTCTGGCCGTTGCGCAGCCACGCTTGCTGTTCAAGGCGCTTGGCAATCCTCTGTTGCGACTCGAGGTTTTCGCTGTAACTTGCTGATAGTTCTAATAGATTTTTTCTTCCGATATACGCCAGGATGCCGCTCAACCCGAGCACAAACACCAGGTACAGGCTGACGCTGATAATGGTGGTGCGAGTGACGTCTTCATTGCGGGTGATGCGGAACTGTTGCTCCATCGCCACCGCCCGGTCGTACTCCTTGCGGATCTCGTCTGTCAGGCTCTTGCCGCGCCCGGCTTTCACGGCCGAGCGGTAGTCGCCGTTCTGGCGCTGCATATCAATCATCGACTGGGCGTAGGTGTTCCACGCCATTTGCAGCGACTCCAGGCGCTTGAGTCGGTCAACCTGCTCCGGGTTATCCGCCACCAGCACCTGCAAGTTGCGCAGGTCGGAGATGATCCGCGGCTTGGCCACTTCGTAAGGGTCGAGGAAATGCTCGTCGCCAGTGATCAGGAAGCCACGCATGCCGGTTTCCAGGTCAACCGTCAGCTTTGAGGTTTCGTTGAGGTTATTGATCACCCGATCGGTGTGTTCGACCCACTGGATCACCGACAACAGGTAGGTGATCAGGCACACGAAAAACACCGCGCTGAGCACGCCGACACCCAGGGGCAACGCCACGTTGCGGCTCAACAGTTTACGGAAGCTTTTCTCATCGACTGACGACGCGGGAGTCATGGGGATGCCTTGGCCAAATGCGGAAAAACGAGGAGTTTGCCCCAAAGTCGCGCCTGAGCGCTATTTTTCTGCCAGCATTGGCCACATTTACTGCCTAACTCATTGAAAAATATACGAGCGCCCGTGTTTTTCTACAGGTTGCAATACGCGCTGAAACGCGGCTTCGGCACACCACGATTGAGTAACACCGGAGGACATTCCTACGCATTACCGGCACAATGCCTACCTTGTTTCGGGAACTTGCCGAGATTGACGCAACTCATTAGAGGATGGTCTTTCAACTGATCAAGACCTGTACCCTCCACTTCTCGGGAACTCTCACTATGTCCGCCGCAGCCTCCACCATCCTTGTAGTCGAAGACGACGCCATCGTGCGCATGCTGATCGTCGATGTCCTCGAAGAGCTGGAGTTCCAGGTGCTTGAAGCGGCAGACGCCGAAAGCGCCCTGGGTATCGTCAACAATTCCGCGCTGACCATCGACTTGATGATGACCGACCACGGCCTGCCGGGCATGAGTGGCGTGGAACTGGCCGCCAAGGCCCGTGAACTGAGACCCGCCCTGCCGATTCTGTTTGCCAGTGGTTACGCCGAGAATATCAATGTGCCGGTTGGCACCCAGGTGATTGCCAAACCGTTCTCGATTGATCAGTTGCGTGACAAAGTCAAATCCATGCTGCCTTGACCCCATCCCCGTTGCCGCCTTTCACAGGCGGCACTTTAATCTCGTTGATGTCGACTGATCGATAGATCTTTGCGTTGAACCTCACGTGCCAAAAGACTTCCTGAGCAACTGAGTGCAAACTCTGCCTGCACGCAAAGGTTCAGCCGGTTGCGACTGTACGCGCCGACCGAAGCCTGCGTTGATAACCGCTGAAACCTCGACGACATCCGACTGATTCAGTAAGGACGCAACAACATGATTCGAACACCGACGCGCCTGCTGTTGGCGAGCCTCTCGATTCTCATGAGTACCGGCGCCTGGGCCGATTTCACCGCCACGCCGAGTGAAGCACGGGCCATTGCCAAAGAAGCCTACCTTTATGGCTTCCCGGTGGTGGAGATGTACAAGACTCTCTACACCCAGGCCGTCGACAAAGCCGGGCCGAACTTCAAGGCGCCGTTCAACCATATCGGCAACACTGCGCAAGCGATAACCCCTAAAGATACCGCCATCCCCACCCCCAACCCGGACACGCCCAACTCCTTTGTCTGGCTCGACCTGCGGGCCGAGCCAGTGGTACTGACCCTGCCCAGGATCGAAGACAACCGCTACTACGCCGTGCAGTTGATCGACCTCTACACGCAGAACTTCGGCTACCTGGGCACACGCAGCACCGGCAACAACGGTGGCCACTACATGGTCGTCGGCCCGGGCTGGAAAGGCCAGCAGCCAACCGATATCGACCGCGTCGTGTACAGCGAAAGCAACATCGCCTACGCCCTGTACCGCACGCAATTGTTCGATGAAAAGGACCTGGGTAAGGTAAGACAGATCCAGAGCGGCTATAAAGTCCAGACCCTGAGCAGCTACGTAAACCAGCCTAAACCCATCAAGCCGCCGAAAATTGCCTGGCCCAAGCCTACGCCGAACATGAGCGACAGCGTGCATCTGTTCCGCTATCTGAACTTCATGCTGGCGTACGCAGCACCGCAGGACAGTGAGAAAGACGTGCTCGCGCGTTTTGCCAGGATCGGCGTTGCGGCGGGCAAACCGTTCGACCTCAAGGCTCTGACGGTTGAGCAACGCAAAGCGCTGGATGACGGCATCGCCGACGGCAAAGCCGAGTATGCCGCCTTCAAAAAAGACAAGATCGATACCCATCAAGCATCCAGTGCTGACCTGTTTGGTAACCGCGACCACCTCCAGAACAATTACCTGTACCGCTACGCCGGCGCCAACCTGCACCTGTTTGGCAACTCCGGCGATGAAACGGCCTACCTGCGCTACTCCGTGGACAGCGAAGGCAAACCCGCCAACGGCGCACGCCACAGCTACACCCTGCACTTTGCAAAGGACCAGTTGCCGCCCGCCGACGCATTCTGGTCACTGACCATGTACAACGCCAAGACCAACCTGCTGACCCCCAACCTGAAAAAGCGCTACCTACTCACGTCGGGGATGTTGCCCAACTTCAAGCTCGACGCCGATGGCGGCCTGACGCTGTTGGTCGCGCACCACGAGCCACCGAAGGCGGAACAAAGCAACTGGCTGCCAGCACCACCCGGCCCGTTCTATGCCCTATTGCGCATTTACCTGCCCAAGCCTGAAGTGGGTAACGGGCAATGGAAGCAGCCACCGCTCACACCGATCAAATAGCACCCGCTCAAGTCGCGCACCGTTTGAGGCTTAGCCCTTTTTAAGCTTCAAAAACGATTGATGCAGGTCCGACGCCCAGCCGTCGATGACGCTTTTCACGTCATCGGCTTTCATCACCTGGGAGTCGTTTGCCAACGGTTTACCGGTGCCTTTGCGCACGACTTGGGCGACCACCTTGCCACTGGCACCATCGAGGAATTGGGCTTCGGTGCCCAAGGTGGTTTCCTGGTCACGAATTCCGGCGCCCGTGCTGACCGTGGCGACCACCAGGGCGACAGGAATGTACTCATATGGCTTGAGACTTTCGGTCTTGCTGCTGACGGCGGTGATCGCCGCACGCACCACTATCACGCCCGGGCCTGGTCCATCGGCCAGAGGCAAGGACTTTTCCAGTTCGCGCTTGAGCGCCTGGCTGTAGTAGGTGCTGATGCCCTGCAGGGTGCTTTCAGGGATCTTGGTGCTGGCTTGCGGCTTGGGGTAGAACTGGGTGGGCTCGATGTACACCGCGTTATAGCGGCTCAGACTCAGGTTGGGGTCCACCCAACGCATCACCGGCGCGCCCGATGGCGACTTAGCTTCCTTGAGGTTGCTGTAGTCGGAGAGAAACCCGGAGTATTCGTCCGGCTGCGTCACCTTGCTGGAACACCCCATCACCCCGATCGTGGCAATACACACGGTGCTGATCATTATTCCCAGTTTCATCGCGATACTCCTTGGCTGACGTTGAGGAAGCGCTGAGCATTAGGTATAGCTGATGCTGGAGCTTCGGCAATTAAGCAAACCCGCTCGGGGCGGCCTGCATTAACAGTCTTTGACACTTTCCCGACAAAGCTCACAAAGACGCATGGACGGGCCGCCCCTAGCATTCGAGCATCCAAACCACCCCTCGGGTGCTCATCATGTTTCGCACTTTGCGCAGTATCCCGCTGCTGGGTTGCCTGCTCGGCAGCATCGGCTGCCATGGCCAGCCACCGGCCCCGCCGCCTATCCCCAAGGGCGACTACAGCGCAATCATCCGCTACCTGCAAAAACGCATCCCCGTTGAAATGGCCAGGCAAGGCACCGCCGGCCTGTCCATCGCCCTGGTCAACGGCCAGGAACTGATCTGGGCCCAAGGGTTTGGCGTTGCCGACAAAACCCTCGGCAAGCCGGTCACCCCTAACACCGCCTTCCGCGCCGGCGCCCTCTCCAAACTGCTCACCGCCACCGCTGCCCTGCAACTGGTGGAGCAACAGCGCCTGGACCTCGACGCGCCGATCCAGGACACCCTGCGGGAATTCTACGTACGCTCGCGCTTTCACTCCGACCAGGCCGCCGCCGACCGCGACATCACCCTGCGCCGCCTGCTCAGCCACCAGTCCGGGCTGCCCAGTGAACACTTGCGGGACGTGCGCAACACCTTCGCCATGGGCCAGATGCCGATGCGCATTTCCGGGGTGTGGCTGAGCACGCCACCGGGCACCCAGGTGGCCTACTCCAACCTCGGCTACGCCCTGGCCGGCGCTGCCATCGAGCGCAGCAGCGGGCAAGACTTCGAAACCCGGTTGCAAAGCAGCCTGCTCAAGCCGCTGGAGATGAACCAGTCGAGCTTCGTTGGTACCGGCACGCAACCGGGCTTCCGCGCACGGGGTTATGAAGACGGCATTGCCAGCGCCGACGCCCAGGTACGCGACCTCGCCGCCGGTGGGTTGTGGACCAGCCCCAAAGACCTCAGCCACTACGTGCGCATGCTTTTTGCCCGGGGCCTCTACAAAGACAAACAGGTACTGGGCAGCCCGTCGATTGATGAAATGTTCACCCGACAAAACACCGGCAACGCCCTGGATTTCGACTGCCAGATGGGCCTGGGATGGTTTCTCGCGCCCTGCGGTGACGAGCCGGTGGCCCCGGGCATCCGCACCTTTCAGCACAGCGGTGGCGGCGACGATTTCGCCGCGCAACTGACAATGCTGCCGGACCAGCAACTGGCCGTGATCGTGATGGCCAACGACAGCAACGCCGAAGAGCTGGTGGTGTCCCTGACCACCGACACCCTGCGCCTGATGCTTCAGGCCCAGACCGGCAACCCGGTGTGTGCCGACACCTGCCAGGAACCCACCCACGGACTGAAAATTCGCCAAGTGCCCGCTGCCATTGACCGCACGCGCCTGGCCGGTTTCTATGCCACGGCCTGGGGCGTGTTCCGCATCAAGGACGAAAACGGCAAGCTGTATGGCGAGTTGGCCGACACCCGTTTCGAACTGCTGCGCGATGGCCAGGGCTGGCTGCGGGCACAGCAGAAGTTCCTGGGGTTCTGGCTCAAGGACCTGGGCGAGCTGGGCCGCGTACAGCTGGATGTGGTGACGGTGCAAGGCCGCCAGATGCTCACCGCCCGCAGCCACGGCCAGCGGGTGCCGGTGGGCGAACGTATCGAACCGACGCCACTGAGCAACGCCTGGGCCGACACCATCGGCACCTATCAGGTGCTCAACACCCATGAGCCCGACGCGCCCTTGAGCGGCATCAGCGTGCGCCTGGAAAACGGCTTCCTGGTGATCCGCGGCCAACTGCATGACGAGCCGCTGACCGACTACATCCTGCTGCCCGTGGATAACGCCCACGCGGTGCTGGCCGGCAACGGCTATGGCCTGGGCGACACCGTGAGCCGCCAGGTCAACGGCCTGAGCGCCTCCGGCTACCACTTCAAACGTACCGATTCTCCCCACAACCCCTTGAGTCTCTGACCTCACATGAAGACCCTCCTGCGTTCAAAACCCCTGTGCCTGTCCCTGACGTCGCTGTGCCTGCTGGCCAGCGCCGACACCCTGCGGGCCGAAGATTGGGAATACACCCTCAAGGCCGGCGTCGCCAACCTGCCCCGCTACAGCGGCAGCGACGAGCGGGTGACCGCGCCGGTGCTGGGGGCGGCCATCGTCAGCCCGTGGGGGATTTTCCTCGACACCGACAAGGGCCTGGGCTGGGGGTATGACGGCGGCGGCGCGAGCTTCAGCGCCTACGTCGGCGCCAGCAGCTCACGCAAGGACGAGAGCAAAAGCGGCCGGCCGGGCTCGAAGAAACTCAAGGGCATGGGCGAGATCAAGACCCGCGCCCAGGTGGGTGTCAGTGGCAGCTATAACCTGGGCGGGGTGATTATCGGCGCGACCCTGGAACATGCGCTGAAGGAGGACGATCACAAGGATTCCGGCAAGGCCTTCACCCATCTGGAACTGAGCCTGGGCACCAACCTGTATGACGGCGACTACGGTTCGCTGGACGCCAGCCTCAGCAGCCATTTTGGCGACAGCAACTACATGCAGACCTGGTACGGCGTCACCACCGGCCAGGCCGCGCAGAGTCGCTTCAAGGCCTACAAGGCCAGCGGTGGCAATATCAGCAACGGCATGAATGTGGTGTGGAGCTTGCCGATCAGCGAGCACACCAAGTTCTCGACGTTGCTGGATGTGCAGTACCTGGCCGACAAGGCCGGCCAAAGCCCGATTGTGGAGAGACGCTTGCAGACGTCGGTGATGGGGATGGTCGAGTACACCTTCTAATTGGGTAACCCAATCAAAAATGTGGGAGCTGGCTTGCCTGCGATGCAGGCACCTCGGTCTTTCAGTGAGACACAGGTGATGCTATCGCAGGCAAGCCAGCTCCCACATCTGATCTCCATCGTTCCTCGCTCGTTACTCGACATACGCCCACGTCATCCGGAACGACGCCCCGCCCCACTCCGAGTCCAGCACTTCAACCTGCCCGCCATGCCACTGGCACACGCGCTGCACCAGTGCCAGGCCCAGGCCGAAGCCGCCGGTGCGGCGGTCGCGGCTGGCATCGAGGCGCAGGAACGGTTCGAAAATCTTCGCCCGCCCTTCCACCGGCACGCCCGGGCCGTCGTCATTCACCCGCACTTCATAGCCGGCACCAAACTTTACCAGTGACACTTCCACGCGCCGGTCGGCGTAGCGAATCGCATTGCGCAACAGGTTGATCACCGCCCGCGCCATAAAGCGCGGCTCGATGCGGATGTAGTCGACTTCGCAGGTGCGCAGCAGCAACTGCACCCCTTCCGCCTCGGCCTCCAGAGCGACGCTGCCAATCACGCTGTCGAGCCAGCTGTGGGCCTCGATGCTTTCCCGGGTGATCTGCGTGGCGCCACGCTCCAGGCTGGCGTAGGTCAACAGCTCCGAGACCATTTCTTCCAGCTCGCCGAGGTCGGCGTACATGTCCTCGATCAGCGCGCGGCTTTGCCGTGGGTCGGCCTGTTGCTTGAGCTGGTCCAGTTCAAACGACAACCGCGCGATCGGCGTGCGCAGCTCGTGGGAGACCGCGTTGGTCAACTCGCGCTGATTGGCGATCAGGCTTTCGATGCGCTCAGCCATCTGGTTGAAGTGCCCCGCCAGCTCGCGCACCGTGGAGCGGCGCGGCAGCAGGATCCGTGAGCCGAGGTCGTTGTCGCCGAAACGTTGCGCCGCCAGGCGGATGTGCTCCAGGTCGCGCCAATGGGGCCGAACCCAGAAATACAGGACGATCGCCAGGCACAGGCCCAGGAAGCCATACGCCCACATGTACAGCCACTTGGGTTCTTCCGGCAGTTTGATTTCGAGCATTTGCGGGCCGCCATCGATGTCGACCAGGAACTCCATGAAGTCCCCCCGCACCAACAACTGCCCGGCGGCCAGCAGCTGTTTCTCACGCTCGGTCATCGCCAGTTGGTCACGCTGTACCAGCGCCAGGCGCAGCCCATAGTGCGGTTGCAGTTCGGCCAGGCGTGCGGCCCTGGCGTCCCCTTTCACCGGGCGCAATTGCTCCACCAGCCCATACGCCGGGCCGCGCAGGGCTTCGCGGTTGTAGGTTTCGTTGGCCTCCGGCAGCAGCTCGTCGAAGGTGTAGTTCACCAGCCAGATTGCCCCGGCCAGGCCGATGGCCAGGATGATATACAGACGCAGAAACAGCCGTAACATCTAGACCTCCCACGCAAACGGATTGAACAGGTAGCCCTTGCCCCAGATGGTCTTGATGCACACCGGTTCCCGGGGGTTGTCATTGAGCTTGCCGCGCAGCTTGCTGATGTACACGTCGACGCTGCGGTTGAGCCCGTCGAAGGCGATCCCGCGCATGCGGTTGAGAATGTCATCGCGGGAGAGGATTTTCCCGGCAGAGCTTGCCAGCAACCACAACAGTTCGAACTCCATGGTGGTGAGGTCGATCTTCTCGCCGCCCAGGCTGACTACCCGGCAACTGCGGTCGATGGCCAACCGGCCGAACTCAAGGGAGCCGCGCACGGTGGGTTCCGGGGTCTGGCGGCGTTGCAGGGCACGCAGGCGGGCCAGCAGCACCGGCGGCTTGATCGGTTTGATCACGTAGTCGTCGGCGCCGGACTCCAGGCCGAGGATATGGTCCAGGTCGTCTTCCTTGGCGGTAAGGATCACGATAGGCGTGTCGGACACGTTACGAATTTCGCGGCACACATGCAGGCCGCTCTGGCCCGGCAGCATCAGGTCGAGCACGACGATCTTGGGCTTGAACTCCAGGAAAGCCGCCAGGGCGAGGTCGCCCCGGTGCACCGCCAACACCTCGAAGCCATGCTGGGACAGGAAATGGGCGATCAGCCCTGCCAGCTTCTGATCGTCCTCCACGAGCAAGACCTTGCCGAGACCCAAGTTATCCATAAATTTCCAGTGCACGCGCGGATTGAAGTGTGCGCATTATAGGTGGCAAGCTGGTCAACTAAAGCAGCTGGCCATCACTGGCCGACGAAGCTTCATGCTTTTAAGAGTTTTTAACAAATAGCCTGCAATCTTTAACGCCATCACCGGGAGTTGTATGCGCAAGGATTACCTGGCGTTCTTCATGTCGTTGTTCCTGTCCCGCCTCGCTGACCAGATTCTGTTGTTCATCGTGCCGTTGATCGTGTTCCAGACCACCAACAGTGTGTCCTGGGCCGGCCTCGCGTTTTTCGTTGAATCTTTGCCGCGTTACCTGTCGTTCCCGGTGTGCGGGGCGTTGTGCGACAAATATCCCGCCGTGCGCATCCTGCATATCAGCCAGGTTTACCGGGCACTGGCCTGTGTGGCGGCGGTGCTGCTGTACGGAATGTTCGACGGGATTTACTGGATCGTCATCCTTTCGGCCCTGTGCGGCGTGTTGACCACCCAGGGCATCATGGCCCGGGAAGTGTTGCTGCCGCATATCTTCAAGCATTACAGCTATGCCAAGACCTTGTCCTATTCGCAGATTGCCGACCAGACCGGGCTGGTGCTGGGCCCCCTGGTGGCGGCGCTGATGCTGGAGGTGTGGGCGTGGCACTGGCTGGTCATGGGCATCGCCGGATTGTTCCTGCTGGCAGACCTGGCCATGCGCATCTGGCAACGCAACACCACCGTCAATCTGGAGACTTTCGAGCAACACAATGACATCTGGCTGCAACCGCTGCGTATCGCCTTCGGGCATATCCGCGACCTGCCGGAGCTGAAAAAGATCATTGCCCTGGCGGTGGGCGTCAACCTGATCATCGGCGTGACCCTGGCGACCTCAGCCGCGATGGTCATCGGCCAATACGCCGCCGGCAAAGACACCTACGCCGGATTGCAGGCGGCGGGCGCGGTGGTGACCATTGTCATTCTGTTCTACCTGGCGCGTGCGTCGCTGCCGCTGAAGGTACTGGGCGGCTTGTCGTATTCGATGATTGCCGTGGGGGCGCTGATCACCGCCATCAGCCCGAATATATGGGCGTACAGCCTGGGCTTCCTGCTGGTGACCGGTTTCGACAAGATGTTCAACGTATACATCCGCAGCACCCGCCAACGGGTGATCCCGGTCCGGGACTTTGGCAAGACGGTGGGTGTATTGACCTTGCTCAACAACCTCTCGCAGCCAGTGGCCGGGTTGTTGATTGCGCTGCTGGCGGCGCCGCTGGGGACGCAGACGGTGATCCTGCTGCTGGCCGGGATCACCGCGTTGATCGGTGCAGCGGTTGCGTCAGGCTGGCACGCCACTGTGAAAGCGGAACTCGACGTCCGGTGACTCGATCAGCTCCTGCTCGGCGGCGCGCACCCGGTCGATGACCTGGGCAATGTCCTTGGCATCGCCGTACTGGTAAGCCAGTTTCAGGTAACCCTGGAAATGCCGGGCCTCGCTTTTCAGCAGGCCGAAGTAAAACTTGCCGAGTTCTTCGTCCAAATACGGCACCAGTGCTTCGAAACGCTCGCAGCTGCGGGCTTCGATAAACGCACCGACCACCAGGGTGTCCACCAGTTTGACCGGTTCATGGCTGCGCACCACTTTGCGCAAACCCGACGCGTAGCGGCCGGCAGACAACTGGCGCAGCTCGATCTTGCGTTTCTTCATCAGGCGCATGACTTGCTCATGGTGCACCAGTTCTTCACGGGCCAGGCGCGACATCAGGTTGATCAGGTCGACATGGGAATGGTACTTGGCGATCAGGCTCAAGGCGGTGCTGGCGGCCTTGAATTCACAGTTCTTGTGGTCGATCAGCAAGGTTTCCTGGTCGGCCAACGCGGCCTGGACCCAGCCGTCGGGGGTGCGGCAACCGAGGAATTCGTGGATTTCTGGCAGGTTCATCGGGCTCACGGGCAAAGAATCACAAAAAGGGCCGCGATTATACCGACCACGCCGCAGACCGCCAGCCACCGGGCTTGATGTGCATCAACATGACGTGTGCCGGGCAGCAACTATAGTTGTTCCACGCCCACCTTTTTGGAGAACCCGATCATGCAAGCCATCCGCAGCATCCTGGTGGTCATCGAGCCCGAGCATTCGGAGAGCCTGGCCCTCAAGCGCGCCAAGCTGATTGCCGGGGTAACGGGGGCGCACCTGCATTTGCTGGTGTGCGACAAAAAGCACGAGCATTCGGCGATGTTGAGCCTGCTCAAGGCGGGTTTGCAGGAGGATGGCTACAGCGTCACCACCGAACAGGCGTGGAATGACAGCTTGCATGAAACCATCATCGACGTGCAGCAGGCCGAGGGTTGTGGGTTGGTGGTCAAGCAGCACTTTGCTGACAGCCCGCTGAAAAAAGCACTGTTGACGCCGGCGGACTGGAAGCTGATGCGTTACTGCCCTACGCCCGTTCTGCTGGTGAAAACCTCCAGGCCGTGGGCAGGCGGGGTGATTTTGGCGGCCATCGACGTGGGGAATTCCGATGCCGAGCACCAGGCTCTGCATAATTCGATCATTGATCACGGGTTTGATATCGCCAGCCTGGCCAAGGCGCAGTTGCATGTGATCAGTGCGCATCCTTCGCCGATGCTGTCGGCGGCGGATCCGGTGTTTCAGCTCAAGGAGACGATCGAGGCGCGGTATCGTGAGCAGTGCAAGGCGTTTCAGGCGGAGTTTGATATTGATGACACCCACCTGCATATCGAGGAAGGGCCGGCGGATGTGTTGATTCCTCATGCGGCGCACAAGTGGCAGGCGGCGGTAACCATTATTGGTACGGTGGCGCGGACCGGGATTTCCGGGGCGTTGATCGGGAATACGGCGGAGGTGGTGCTGGATGCGGTGGACAGTGATGTGTTGGTGCTTAAGCCGCAGGAGTTGATGGATCATCTGGAAGAGCTGGCTAATGGGTGAGGCTTTTTGGGGGGGCATATCCGTTTTTTGGGTGATGGCTTCGATGGGTTCCGCTCTTACAGCGGGTCACTTTTGAAAGGAGCCCAAAAGTAACCAAAAGGCTCTTGCCCCACCACTCGGCACCTCGCCTAGGCTCGGTGTGCCCTCACTCCGGCTTTGGAGCGTGGTTTAACGGGGCGCCTAAGATCAAGATCAAAAGCAGATCAACAGCACAGCGGCCTACAGGCCGGCTTGAGTGGTGTGAAGCAAAGGCAAAATCAAAATCTAAAGCCAGAGCGGGCACGGTCAAATGTGGGAGCTGGCTTGCCTGCGATGGCCTCGCCTCGGAGCACCTGAAAAACCGAGGTGTCTGCATCGCAGGCAAGCCAGCTCCCACAGAAAAGCAGACCTGCAGCAGTTTCAGATTTGGCTTTCGCTTTGGCTTTTGATCTGGCTTCTACCACTCAAGCCGGCCTGTAGGCCGCTGTGCTCTTGCTTTTGATCTTGATCTGGCTCTGACTGCCCCAATAAGCCCGAGGCCGAACGCAGGGATTGAGGAGCGGGTAAACCGGCAGGACGCCGGTTTAGCCGCGACGGGGCAGGGACGCCCCGTCGCGGCGGCCCGCGGAGCAATGCCGGAGTGAGGGAACACCGAGCCTAGGCGAGGTGCCGACAGGCGGGGCAGAGCCCTTTGCTTACTTTGGGCTGGGCCGGCATTCCGGCTTTTCCAAAGTGAGTCGCTGTAAGAGCGAAACCATAGGTGGCCGTTACCCGAATAACGGATATGTACTCAATCACAAGGCATCCCTGAGAAACCCCGGCGCGATATACCGCTGATAATGCGCCTCAGACAAAATAAAAAACTCCCGATCAATGGCATCCCGCAACTCAGGCAACCCCCACTCCCGAAATTCCGGCATCAACACCATCCCGTAAGCCTCAAGATTGCTGATCACCCGCGCCCCCCGGGCAATCAACTGATAGGCCCAGCAGTACTCCGACTGATGCGGCACAAACCGAATCTTGCGCTGTTCAAGCTGCCCCCGAAGCATTTTGGGGTCAAACACCTCAACCTTCCCCGCCATCACCTGCACCAACAACTGCTCCAGCCTCAGCCAAACCGCACGTTTTTCTTCCTCGTTATACCCGTTCCACTGAATCACCTCATGGTGAAACCGCTTACACCCCCGGCACACAAGATCGCCGTAAACCGTGGAGCACAGGCCTACGCAGGGGGTCTTGATGGTTTGGTTGGACATGGTCGACAACGCACAAATCAGCGAAACAGTTGCACATGTTAGCCCTTTGTCTAAGGTTCATCACCCTGCAAACTTGGCGCGGCAACTTACGTTTAGAAATTTTTTGCCGTAGAATCACCCGGCCTTGTAAGGCGCCAATAATCCGTTGGAAGCTGTTTTCAAAGCGTCACGAGCACAGTCGTTCCTAAAGAACGGTGTTGGCGATGGTTATTTACCCGGTAAATAGCCAGCGCCAACCCTCATCAGCTCCGTTCTGCAGGCGTAAAACTTTGAAAGCAGCTTCTGTGAGGATTGCCGGCAGCGCTGGCTCTACGGCCCAAAAAGCCCCCGAGCGCATGCGTGCCGTGCATTTCTGGATGAGCGTCCCGTGGGACCACTGATGAGGGTAATAACTGTGCTTGAAGCCTACCGCAAACATATCGAAGAGCGTGCAGCCCTGGGTATCGTTCCCCAGCCGCTTAATGCCGAACAAACCGCAGGCCTGGTCGAGCTGCTGAAAAATCCCCCGGCTGGCGAAGAAGAATTCCTCGTTGACCTGATCACCAACCGCATTCCACCAGGCGTTGACGAAGCTGCCTACGTCAAGGCCGGTTTCCTGTCTGCCCTGGCCAAGGGCGAAGCCACTTCTCCCCTGATCGACAAGAAACGCGCTGTTGAACTGCTCGGCACCATGCAAGGCGGCTACAACATCGTGACCCTGGTCGAGCTGCTGGACGACGCCGAACTCGCGCCCGTCGCTGCCGCCCAACTCAAGCACACCCTGTTGATGTTCGATGCGTTCCACGACGTCGCGGAAAAAGCCAAGAACGGCAACGAACACGCCAAAGCCGTGATCCAGTCCTGGGCCGACGGCGAGTGGTTCAAGAACCGCCCGACCCTGGCCGACAAGATCAGCCTGCGCGTGTTCAAGGTCACCGGCGAAACCAACACCGACGACCTGTCCCCTGCCCCGGACGCCTGGTCCCGTCCTGACATCCCGCTGCACGCCCTGGCCATGCTGAAAATGGCCCGTGAAGGCATCGTGCCGGATGAGCAAGGCAAGACCGGCCCGATGAAGCAGATCGAAGAAATGCGCGGCCAAGGCTTCCCGATCGCCTACGTCGGTGACGTGGTCGGTACCGGTTCGTCGCGTAAATCGGCCACCAACTCGGTGCTGTGGTTCTTCGGCGACGACGTTCCTTACGTGCCGAACAAGCGCGCTGGCGGTTTCTGCTTCGGCAGCAAGATCGCTCCGATCTTCTACAACACCATGGAAGATGCCGGCGCACTGCCAATCGAGTTCGACGTCACCAACATGAACATGGGCGACGTGATCGACCTGTACCCGCATGCTGGCAAAGTCACCAAGCACAACAGCGATGAAGTCCTGACCACCTTCGAAATGAAGACCCCGGTCCTGTTGGACGAAGTCCGTGCCGGCGGTCGTATTCCGCTGATCATCGGCCGTGGCCTGACCGAAAAGGCTCGCGTTGAGCTGGGTCTGCCACCTTCGACCCTGTTCAAACTGCCGGAAGCTCCGGCTGAAAGCGACAAGGGCTACACCCTGGCGCAGAAAATGGTCGGCAAGGCGTGCGGCGTGGCTGGCGTTCGTCCAGGCACCTACTGCGAACCGAAGATGACCACCGTGGGTTCCCAGGACACCACCGGTCCTATGACCCGTGACGAACTGAAAGACCTGGCGTGCCTGGGCTTCTCGACCGATCTGGTAATGCAGTCGTTCTGCCACACCGCGGCCTATCCAAAGCCGATCGACGTGACCACCCACCACACCCTGCCTGACTTCATCATGACCCGTGGCGGTGTATCGCTGCGTCCAGGCGACGGCATCATCCACAGCTGGCTGAACCGCATGCTGCTGCCGGACACCGTCGGTACCGGTGGTGACTCCCACACCCGTTTCCCAATGGGCATTTCGTTCCCGGCCGGTTCCGGCCTGGTAGCGTTTGCCGCAGCCACTGGCGTGATGCCACTGGACATGCCGGAATCGATCCTGGTGCGCTTCAAAGGCGAAATGCAGCCTGGTATCACCCTGCGTGACCTGGTTCACGCCATTCCTTACTACGCGATCCAGGCTGGCCTGCTGACCGTAGAGAAGAAAGGCAAGAAGAACGCCTTCTCCGGCCGCATCCTGGAAATCGAAGGCCTGGACAACCTGAGCATCGAACAAGCCTTCGAGCTGTCCGACGCCTCGGCTGAACGTTCGGCTGCCGGTTGCACCATCAAGCTGTCGAAAGAGTCCATCACCGAGTACCTGAACTCCAACATCACCCTGCTGCGCTGGATGATCGGTGAAGGCTACGGCGATGCGCGTACCCTGGAACGTCGTGCCCAAGCGATGGAAGCCTGGGTTGCCAACCCTGAGCTGATGGTTGCCGATGCTGACGCCGAATACGCTGAAATCATCGAAATCGACCTGGCAGACATCAAAGAGCCTGTGCTCTGCGCGCCAAACGATCCGGATGACGCCCGTCTGCTGTCGTCGGTACAAGGCGAGAAGATCGACGAAGTGTTCATCGGTTCGTGCATGACCAACATCGGTCACTTCCGCGCTGCCGGTAAACTGCTGGATCAGGTCAAGGGTCAGCTGCCTACCCGTCTGTGGCTGTCGCCACCGACCAAGATGGACGCTCACCAACTTACCGAAGAAGGCTACTACGGCATCTACGGCAAGGCTGGCGCGCGCATGGAAATGCCGGGCTGCTCGCTGTGCATGGGTAACCAGGCACGTGTAGAGCCGAACTCGACGGTTGTGTCGACGTCGACCCGTAACTTCCCGAACCGCCTGGGTGACGGCGCGAACGTCTACCTGGCTTCGGCCGAGCTGGCGTCGGTGGCTTCCATCCTGGGTCGCCTGCCGACCGTCGAGGAGTACATGGAATACGCCGCGAAGATCAACACCATGGCCAGCGACGTGTATCGCTACCTGAGTTTTGACCAGATCGCCGAGTTCCGTGAAATTGCTGCAAGCGCCAACATCCCTGTGGTTCAAGCCTAAGGTTTTGTTGCTGTAAACGAACGCCGCGTATCGTCAGATGCGCGGCGTTTTTTTATGCGCCTCGATTGAGGCCCAGACCTTGTCCTGCGCCTGGGTGCACGGCGTGCCTTCCGGGTGCGACTGGATCGTGGCGATCACCGCCCGCAACTCGGCCTTGCTCTGGTCCATACGGGCCTGCAGCTCTTCTATCTGCGCAATCCTGCGTTCCAGCCTCAACACGATATCGGCGCGCTTGGCCTCGCTCGGCGAATCGTCCGGCATCAGCGCCTTCAACTCCTGCAAGCTGAAACCCGCCCGCTGAGCGCCCTGGATCAATTGCAGCGTCTGCAACGTCTGCGTGGGATAACGGCGATAGCCATTGCCTTGCCGCTCGACCTGGATCAGCCCCTGGGCTTCGTAAAAACGAATCTTCGAGGCTGCCAAGCCACTGCGGTCCGCCAGTTCACCGATATTCATCGCCCACCCCATTGACCTTAAAGTTACCTTTAAGCTTAGCCTGAGCGCTCCCATTGTGAGGAGTCAAGCATGTCGCCCTTTGAAGCATTGCAATTGCCCAACGGCCAAGTCGTCAGTAACCGCATCGCCAAGGCGGCGATGGAAGAGAACATGGCCGATGCCGACCAGGCGCCTTCCGAGGCCCTGATGCGCCTGTATCAAGCCTGGGCCGAGGGCGAACCCGGCCTGATCCTGACCGGCAACGTGATGATCGACCGCCGAGCCATGACCGGCCCCGGTGGTGTGGTGCTGGAAGACGAACGCCACCTGGACGCGTTCCGCCGGTGGGCCACCATTGGCCGGGCCAAGGGCGCGCAGTTCTGGGTGCAGCTCAACCACCCGGGCCGCCAGACCATGGCCAACCTCGGCCAGCAGGCACTCGCGCCTTCGGCGGTGCCTCTGGACCTGGGTGGCTTCTCGAAGATGTTCGCCCAGCCCAAGGCGATGACCGAGGAGGATATCCAGGACGTCGTCACGCGCTTCGCTACCAGTGCACGCCTGGCGGAAAAAGCCGGCTTCAGCGGTGCCCAGGTTCATGCGGCCCACGGCTACCTGCTCAGCCAGTTTCTCTCACCCTTGAGCAACCAGCGCACAGACCGCTGGGGCGGCTGCGTGGAAAACCGTGCACGACTCCTGCTGGAGGTGATCAAGGCCGTGCGCGCCGCCGTGAGCGCTGATTTCTGCGTGGCCGTGAAACTCAACTCCGCCGACTTCCAGCGCGGTGGCTTTGACGCCGCCGACGCCCGCGCCGTGGTCGAACTGCTCAACCCGCTGGCCATCGACCTGCTGGAGCTGTCCGGCGGCAGCTACGAAGCCCCGGCCATGCAAGGCGAAGCCCGCGATGGGCGCACCCTGGCCCGCGAAGCGTATTTCATCGAGATGGCCAGCGACCTGGCGCAAGTCGCCCGCATGCCAGTGATGGTCACCGGCGGGATCCGGCGCTTGCCCATCGTCCAGCAAGTACTCGACAGCGGCATCGCCATGGCCGGGATCGCCACCGCCCTGACCCTGGAACCGCACCTGATCAAGCAATGGCGCGCAGGCCGTGACCTCAACCCGCAACTGCCGCCGATCCGCTGGAAACGCAAACCCCTGGCCAGCCTGGCGAGCATGGCGGTGGTGCGCTATCAGCTACGCCGCCTGAGCCGTGGCCGCCAGCCCAAACCCGGCGTGGCGCCACTGCTGGCGTTGATCAAGGACCAACTGTTTATCGCCCGGCGCACCCGCCAATATCGCGCCGCGATGACCAATTCTTCACATTAACCGGGGAGCATTCAGCGCCATGGAACTGTCCTCTACTGATCAGCAGCTTTTTACCCTCACTGACGATTGGAGTTCTTCATGGCGAAAATCACCCTGGCCCAGCAATTGGCGACCACCCTTGAACAGGCGGGCATCAAGCGCATCTGGGGCCTGACCGGCGACAGCCTCAACGGCCTGACCGACTCCCTGCGCACCATGGACAGCATCGAGTGGATGCACGTGCGCCACGAAGAAGTGGCCGCGTTTGCCGCCGGTGCCGAAGCCGCGGCCACCGGCGAGCTGACGGTGTGTGCCGGCAGTTGCGGCCCCGGCAACCTGCATTTGATCAACGGCCTGTTCGACTGCCATCGCAACCATGTGCCGGTGCTGGCCATCGCGGCGCAGATCCCCTCCTCCGAGATCGGCCTGAACTACTTTCAGGAAACCCATCCCCAGGAGCTGTTCAAGGAATGCAGCCACTTTATCGAGCTGGTGACCAACCCCGAACAGATGCCCCACGTGCTGCACCGCGCCATGCGCTCGGCGATCCTCAATCGTGGCGTGGCAGTGGTAGTGATTCCGGGTGATGTGTCGCTGCTGGAAGTGGAAGACACCTTCAAGCCGTGGCCGGCCCTGCTCGCGCCACGTACGCTGCCGGCGGAACAGGACCTGCAACGCCTCACCGACATCCTGGAACACAGCGGCAAAGTCACCCTGCTGTGCGGCAGTGGCTGTGCCGGCGCCCACGATGAGGTGGTGGCCCTGGCCGACGCCCTCGGTGCGCCTGTGGTGCATGCCCTGCGCGGCAAGGAGCACGTGGAGTGGGACAACCCGTTCGACGTCGGCATGACCGGCCTGATCGGCTTCAGCTCCGGCTACCACGCCATGCTCAACTGCGACACGCTGATCATGCTCGGCACCGACTTTCCGTACCGCCAGTTCTACCCCACCGACGCGAAGATCATCCAGGTCGACCGCAACCCGCAGGCACTGGGCCGGCGTGCCACCCTGGACCTGGGCATTGCAGCTGACGTCAGCGAGACCATCCAGGCGCTGCTGCCGCGCCTGAACCGCAAGACCGATCGCAGCTTCCTCGAAACCTCGCTCAAGCATTACGAGAAAGCGCGCCAGGGCCTGGATGACCTGGCTGAACCGTCAAAGGCCGGCCGTCCGATCCACCCGCAATACGTTGCGCGCCTGCTCAGCGAACTGGCGGACGACGACGCAATCTTCACCGCTGACGTTGGCTCGCCTACGGTATGGGCGGCGCGCTACCTGAAAATGAATGGCAAGCGCCGGCTGATCGGCTCGTTCAACCACGGCTCGATGGCCAACGCCATGCCCCAGGCCATCGGCGCGCAAGCGGCATTTCCCGGGCGCCAGGTGATTTCCATGTCCGGCGACGGTGGCTTCACCATGTTGATGGGCGACTTCATCAGCCTGGCGCAGTTGAACCTGCCGGTGAAACTCGTGGTGTTCAACAACTCGTCCCTGGGATTTGTCGCCATGGAGATGAAGGCTGCCGGCTACCTGGATACCGGCACCGAGCTGAAGAATCCGGACTTTGCCGCCATGTCCAACGCCATGGGCATCCTCGGTATTCGGGTCGAGCAGTCCGAAGACCTCGAACCTGCCCTGCGCCGCGCCCTGGCCCACGACGGCCCGGTGCTGGTGGACGTGGTCACCGCCACCCAGGAACTGGTGATGCCACCGAGCATCAAGCTGGAACAGGCCAAGGGCTTCAGCCTGTACATGCTCAAGGCGGTGATGAGCGGGCGCGGTGATGAAGTGATCGAGTTGGCGCGGACCAACTGGTTGCGTTGATAGCGCCATAGCGGCTGACCGCTGACAAAAAAGACCCCGCCTAAAAAGCGGGGTCTTTTTTCGTGCGACCTGTCAGCCGTGCTGTTTTTCCACCCACTTGCCATAGGCGTCGATAAACGCCTGCAAAAACGGCTTGGTCTTTTCCGAGACCTTGCCCGACTCGTCGAACACGCTGCCCGCACCGCCCAGGTAGGCTTCCGGCTGCTGCATGCATGGCACATCGAGGAACACCAGCGACTGGCGCAAATGGTGATTGGCCCCAAAACCGCCGATGGCACCGGGGGACACACTGATCACCGCACCCGGCTTGCCACTGAAAACACTTTGGCCGTAAGGGCGCGAACCGACGTCAATCGCATTCTTCAATACACCCGGTACGGAGCGGTTGTATTCGGGGGTCACAAACAGCACCGCGTCGGATGACCGCACGTGCTGGCGGAAAGTACTGTAGGCTGCCGGCGGTGCAGCACCGTCGATGTCCTCGTTGTAGAGCGGCAAATCGCCAATTTCGACAATGTTCAACGTGAGATTGGCGGGCGCCAACTCGGCCAATGCCAGGGCGACCTTGCGGTTGATCGACTCTTTTCTCAAGCTGCCGACCAGTACGGCAATCGTGTAGACCTTGCTCATTGGGGTTTCCCGGTTTCTGACTTAAGGAGCTTGTAGTTATAGAGCCTGCGCGGCGCTATCACCAGCGTGTTCTTGCAATCTCCAGGGACGTTCGCACCGCAGATGGATTTGTAAGTAATGTCTGAAAAAGTCAACGAATAGTATTTTTTTCAATAGGTAAACTACCCCGCTCTCCTACGGTCTACAGAACCGCAAATCGAGTGTTTATCTCCAGAGGTTCTAAACAGATGGCAGCAGTACTTGTCGGACAGTTCCATGCCAGAGACGCGGAAGGTCGCGTTTATTCGGTGCATGAGTTCCAGGAATCCAACCCGCCCCAAGGCGACCTGACTGGCTCGGCGCCCACCATTACCTACAAGCTGGCCATTGGCGATCGTGTAGAAAAACTGGACGGCGATGAATTCAGATTGATTCAGTCGGGCACCATCATCACCCGCGAATCCGCAACGACCCACGCTTCATAAGACCTTATTCCCCATAGGCGATATCCACATTATCGCCGACGCCTCCCAGTGTTCGGTCCTTGCCGAACGAGAACAGATCAAAGTGGGTGTTGGTCTGGCTGGGAGGATAGTGGTACTGATAGGCAACGCCCCAAGGGTCACTCAACGTGTCCTCGCTCTGCACATAGGGCCCCTTCCACTTCGCTTCACCCTCCGGCTTGACCATCAACACAGCCAGGCCCTCGTCATCCGTTGGATACCGCCCCACATCCTGGTGAAACTGCTCCACCGCCTTGCCCAGCGCATTCAGCTGGACCTTGGCCGTGGCGATTTCCGCCTGGGTCACGTCGCCAAAGAGCCGCGGCCCCACCGCAATCGCCAGCACGCCGACCACCAGCACCACCACCAGCAGGTCCCACAACGAAAACCCGCGCGTGTCTGTTTTACCGAGCATCGATAAGGCTCCCCCTTGAGTCCTTGGGTTGATACGCCCTTTGTATGACCTGTTGGTTGCAGGCGCCAGGGGCTTGATCGTGCAAGTCTAGTTGGGTCGTTCCCGCGCCGGGTCTTTTTCCACGCCCGGGCCCAAGCCATTGAATCCACGTCGCACTGAACATAGACTCCGGCCATGCGTTTACGTCATATCGAAGTCATTCAAGCGATTTTGCAGACCGGACACCTCGGCACCGCCGCCGAATGGTTGCAACTCCCCGTGGCCGATGTGGAGGCGACGCTCAAGGATGCCGAGCTGCAACTGGGCTTCATGCTGTTCGCCAGCGTGCGCGGACGCTTGCAGGCCACCCGGGAAACCCTCGAACTGCAGGGCCAGATCGCCCACCTCTACGCCGCCCTTGAGCCGGTGCAGCGCCTGGCCAGCAGCCTGAAGCACCATCATGCCCCGCCCTTGCGCGCGCTGTGCACCCCGCCCCTGGCCAATCAATTGTTGCCCCAGGCGATCGCCGTGCTGCGCCGACGCTTTCAAGACACGCCGTGCAACCTGTCCAGCCACTCCACCCGGGATATCGTCAAGAGCCTGCTGCTGCACGAAGCGGACGTCGGCCTGAGCCTGCACGACCCAGAACACCCGCAAATCCACAGCACGCCACTGGCCCACGGCAAGCTGCAATTGCTCGCGCCCCATGGCTGGCTGAAACCGCGGCAGAAGTACATTGCACTGCAGGAGTTGGCCGGGCAGTCGATGATCGGGCTGGAAGGCCAGGACCCGCTGAGCCGCCTGCTGGACAGCAAGCTGCAAGCCCTGCGCCCGCTGCCAGTGGTGCAGACACGGGTGCAGACCTACCAGATGATGCGCAGCATGGTTGAAGCCGGGGAAGGTCTGGCGATTGTCGACCCGTTCACCGCCACCGGTGCACGGGAAGCCGGGCTGGATGCTTGCCCGTTGTCACCCCCGATCGGGGTGACCTTGTATGCGTTGACGCTGGAAGGCCGTGAGGCGTCGCCCGCCTTGAATGCGCTGCTGGAGATTGTCACCGAGAAGGCCGAAAGCCTGCTGACAAACACACTCTCCTGACCAACAGAGATAAAAATGTGGGAGCTGGCTTGCCTGCGATGCGGACACTGCGGTGTATCAGTAACACTGAGGTGATGCTATCGCAGGCAAGCCAGCTCCCACACTGAATCAGCGCCCGGCTTCAGACCGCCTCCAATTCCGATTTGAACACCCGATACCAGAAAATCGCCACCTCGCGCGTCTGCGGATCAATCCCGCGATAGCGCAGGTGGTCGATTCCGCCCATCACGTACCCACAGCGCTCGTACAACCGGCAGGCACCGAGGTTGTTGTTCTGGGTCTCCAGCATCATCCCCGGCAGGTTCTTCTTGCGGCTCCAGAACTGCGCCACGTCGAGCAACGCCTTGGCCACCCCGTGGCGCCGCGCGGGCAATACCACTGCCAGTTCGTCCACATGGGCAAAGCCGTTCCAGTTGGTGCTGACCACGATATGCCCCACGGGCCGGTCATCCAGGTACGCCATGAACACCGCACTGTCGGCCGCGTCACGGAAGCTGGCGAATTCCTCGGGGTCGATGCCATAGCATTTGCGGTACGGCACGATGCGCTCCACCGCCCACTGACCGACGCGCTTGCCCATCTCCGGCATGCCGTAGGCGTTGACCTCAAAGCTGAAGTCGTTACCCCACACATACGCGTCAAATCCTTCGTCAGCCACCCGGACACTGAGGCCCGGGTACTTCGGGTTCATCACAGCTTGCATAAACATTCTTAACCCTTGATGCAGTCGACGGTGTAACAACGACCAGTGCCGTCGTCTTCGTGTTGCAGTCCATGCACATCCGCGACAAAGCCGGGGAAACTGCTATCGAACGTCCTGGCAAATGCCAGGTAATCAATGATCGAGCGAGTCGATTCGGTAAAACGCTCCCCCGGCATGATCAATGGAATGCCCGGCGGATAAGGCACCAGCATGACCGCTGCAACGCGTCCTGGCAAAGCGTCGATGGACACCGCCTCGACTTCGCCCTTGACCAGCAGGTCGTAGGCATCGGCCGGTTTCATGGCGATTTCCGGTAATACGGTGTACATCCGCTTCAGGTGCTTGGCCGTGGCATTACTGCGGTAGCAGCCGTGCAACTGATCGCACAGATCCTTCAAGCCCAGGCCCTGATACCGCGCCGGCCCCTGCGCAAACACCGAGGGCAAGCAGCTGGCGAGGCTCACGTTGGCGTCATAACTGCGCTTGAATTCCAGTAATTCGGTGAGCAGGGTACTCCACTTGCCTTTGGTGATACCCATGGAAAACAGCACGAGGAACGAATACAGCCCGGTCTTTTCCACCACCAGCCCACGTTCCCAGAGGAATTTACTGACCACCGCCGCCGGGATTCCGCACTCGCTCAGCGCCCCTCCGGCGTTCAGGCCGGGCATCACCAGGGTGACTTTTATCGGGTCCAGCAACACGTAGTCTTCGGCGATATCGCCAAAGCCATGCCACTCCGCCTCGGGTTGCAGCAGCCAGTCCGCCGTCACCACCCGGTCGATGCCCGCCACCAGTGGCGGCTGCCAGATGGAAAACCACCAGTCTTCGGCGGCAATGTGCTGGCGCAGGTTGGCCAGGGCGCGACGAAAGCTCAGGGCTTCATCAAACATTTCTTGCAGCAACGAACGCCCCGCCGGGCCTTCCATCATGGCCGACGCCACGTCCAGGGAGGCGATGATGCTGTACTGCGGCGAGGTGGAAATATGCATCATGAAGGCTTCGTTGAAGCGGTCACGGTCCAGCTTGCGCACCCCACCATCCTGCACATGGATCATCGACGCCTGGCTGAATGCCGCCAGCAGCTTGTGGGTGGAATGGGTAGTGAACACCAGCGGGCTGTCGGGCGTGCGCGAGGTGCCCATGCCGTAGCGACCGGCGAAGAACTCGTGAAACGCCGCGTAGGCGTACCAGGCTTCGTCAAAGTGCAGCACCTCGACGCTGTTGCCCAGTTGCTGCTTGATCAGCTCGGCGTTGTAGCACAGGCCGTCGTAGGTGGAGTTGGTGACGACCGCCAGCTTGACCTTGGCCGGCCGGCCACGGGTCAGCGGGCTGGCGTCGATCTTGGCGCGGATTGAGTCCGGGCTGAACTCGCTCAGGGGAATCGGCCCGATGATCCCCAGTTCATTGCGCTCCGGGCACAGGTACAGCGGGATCGCACCGGTCATGATGATCGAATGCAGCACCGACTTGTGGCAGTTGCGGTCCACCAGCACCAGGTCATCACGGCCCACCATGGAGTGCCAGACGATCTTGTTGGCGGTGGACGTACCATTGATCACGAAGTAAGTGTGATCGGCGCCAAAGTTACGTGCCGCCCGGGCTTCGGCCTCGGCCAGCGGCCCGGTGTGGTCCAGCAGCGAGCCGAGTTCCGGCACCGACACGGACAAGTCCGAACGCAGGGTGTTTTCCCCGAAGAACTGATGAAACGCCTGCCCCACCGGGCTCTTGCGATAGGCCACGCCACCGCCGTGGCCAGGGGTGTGCCAGGAGTAATTGGAGTCCGCCGTGTGCTGCACCAACGCCTTGAAGAATGGCGGCAACAGGCCATCCAGGTAAGCCCGCGCCGCCCGGGCCACTTGCCGGGCGAGAAACGGCACGGTGTCTTCAAACAGGTAAAGAATGCCCCGCAGCTGGTTGAGCTCGCTCATGGCGTCGGCCGGGGCGTTTTCCAGGGTGACTTGCTCACCGAGGGCGAAGATCGGCAGGTTCGGAGCCCGTACCCGCGCCAGGCGGATCAGCTCCACCATGTTTTGCATCAGGTGGGTATTTTCCCCGGCCCCTTCGGCGGCAATCAGCATGCAGGCCAGGCCGTGATGGGTGGAAGCCACCAGGCGGCCCTCGGCGTAGTCCACCGCCGAAAAGATACTGAAGCCCTCCTGTTCCAGCTCCCGGGCGATGCCCCGGACGCGGTCGCCGGCAACGGTGTCGGCCTTGATGTCGCGGTGTACGATCAGAACCGGGAACTTCAGGTCTTTGTACATGAGCGCTTGGCGTCCTGAGGGCTATGCCTTCAGGGTAGAAGCTTGGGGCCGATGTGGCGAATGAAGATGTTCAACCGGTCTTCATAAAGCGCCGTCGATGACCTCGCGCAACACCAACGCCGCGTCCATGGCCTGCTGGCGAGTTGCCAGGTTGGTGAAGCCCATCAACAGGCCTTGCTGGCGACCGGGCTCGATGCTCCAGCCAGACACGGCCTGAATTCCCAGCCCCGCACGAGCGGCGGCCGCCGCGATCGCCTGATCAGGAACGTCCACCCGCAGCCGCACCAACAAGTTGATCCCGCCCGACTGCTCATCCACCTGCAAAAACTCCCCGCAATGACTGGCCAACGCTTCCACCAGGAAACCGCGCCGCACGGTGTAGAGCTGGCGCATTTTTTTCAGGTGCCGGGTGAAATGGCCTTGTTCAAGAAAGTCGGCCGTGGTGGCTTGCAGCAATTCAGCGCTGCGGTTTTGCAGGACGCCGGCGCTGGCCTCAAAGGCCGGGCGCAACGCCTGAGGCACCACCAGATAGCCCAGGCGCAACCCCGGGAACAGCATCTTGCTGAAGCTGCCCGAGTAGATCACCCGGTCGGCGGTGTCCTGGCTCTTGAGCGCCGCCAGGGGTTGGCCCTTGTAGCGAAACTCGCTGTCGTAGTCATCTTCCACCACCCAGCCGCCATGGGCTTGCGCCCAATCGAGCAAACCGAGCCGCCGGGAGGCACTGAGGGCCACCCCCAGCGGACTTTGGTGGGCCGGGGTGACAATCGCCAGCCGCGCCTTTGGAGCGCGCCGTACGCCCGCCTCCACATCAAGCCCGTCACGGTCCACCGGCACCGCTACCAACTTCACGCCCAAGTGGAGTAATAACTGCCGCGCATGCAGGTAGCCCGGGTCTTCGAACCAGCAGTCCTGGCCGGCCATCTGCAGCGCATCACACACCAGCGCGAGGCACGCCGAATAACCGGCGCACACAAACACTTGCTCCGGCGAACACTCCACGCCCCGATACAGCGCCAGGTATTGCGCAATCGCCACACGCAGCGAACGGGCACCACGCACGTCGCCCATGGCCAGGCTGTTCACGTCGATACGCCGCACCTGGCGGGTGACCAGCCGCGCCCACAACTTGCGCGGGAAACTGTCGAGCGCCGGCAAGCCCAGTTGCAGCAGGCGCGGGTTGGATGCCGGTGCCACGGGTTCGGATGCCACCGGCAGCGTCTTGATCGACCGCTGCGGCAGTGCCTCGGCCACCACCGTGCCCGCTTGGCCGCGCGCGAGGAAGAAGCCTTCGCTGACCAGCAACTGATAGGCCGTCTCCACGGTGCCCCGGGCCACCTTCAGTTCCTGGGCCAGGCTGCGCACCGACGGCACCCGTTCGCCGGGGCGCAGTTGGCCCTGGTCGATGGCCTGGCGAAAGCGCCGGTAAATCTCCTGGTATTTGGGCAGTGACGACATCGTTATCCGGCTCACAGTCAATCAGCCCTGAAGTCTGATCTTGTCCCAACCCGCTTGTCCATTCTTGGCCCTATTGAGCCGGCGACCCGGCCGCCAGACTGGCGGCATCACTTCACGACAGTCAGGAGCCACCCCATGCAACACCGTCTCGACTACGCCCAGGCGGCGCCCGTCGGCTACAAAGCCCTTGGCTCGGTGCACAGCTATATCCACGGTTGCGGCCTGGAGAAGGAATTGATTGACCTGGTGTACCTGCGGGTCTCGCAACTCAACGGCTGCGCCTATTGCCTCGACTCCCATTCCCGCGACCTGCTCAAACAGGGCGTGAGCCTGGAAAAACTGATGCTGCTGGCCGCCTGGCGCGAAGCCTCGCCGCTGTTCACCGCCCGCGAATCCGCAGCCCTGGCCTGGGCCGAGTCAGTCACCCGGGTCGCGCAAACCGAGGTGCCGGACGCGGACTATGCCGAGGCCACCGCGGTCTTCAGTGCCAAGGAAATCGCCGACCTGACCCTGGCCATCGCCCTGATGAACGCCCTGAACCGCGTCGCCATCAGCTTTCGAAAAGTACCCGCAGCGGTGAAAGCCCACCTGGAGCACGGCCACCATGAATGATCACGTGGAGTTCGTGCACATCGAAACCGACGCCGACTGCCAGGCCTGCTTTGCCGTCATGCAGCAACTGCGGCCCATGCTCAGCGACCCGCAAGCCTTTACCCGGCAAATCCAGCGCCAGCGGGACAACGGCTACCGCCTGCTGGCCGCCCGGGAAAACGGCCAGGTGCTGGGCCTGGCCGGTTATCGCCTGACCGAAAACCTGCTGTATGGCCGCTTCATCTACGTCGATGACCTGGTGGTAGACGCTTCTCTGCAACGCCGGCGCCTGGGTGAGCAACTGCTGGACCAGGTACGCCAGCAAACCCGCAGCCTGGGTTATCGCTACCTGGTGCTGGACACGGGCATGCACATGGCCCTGGCCCAGCGCTTCTACTTTCGTCAGGGCCTGCTGCCGCGGGGGATGCACTTTTCCCAGGACCTCAGCCAATGAGCCGCGCCCTGCTGCTGAGCTTCAGCCCCCATGGCAAGGCCGCCCAGACCTTCCGCCTGGCTCGCGCCCTGCTCCGTGAACAGGCGCCAGAGGCCCAGGTGACCGAGCGTGACTACGGCGGTCAGGCGCTGCCGCCGCTGACCCGGGAATACGCCAGCGCCCTGACCACGCCCGGCGGCCTCAGTGGCCCGGCAACGGAGCGCTCCGAACAGCTGATCGTCGAGCTGGAGGCCTGCGACCTGTTGATTATCTGCACCCCGGTGCACAACTTCACCCTGCCGGCGGCGCTCAAGTGCTGGATCGATCATGTGGTGCGTATCCATCGCAGCTTCACGGTCAGCCCGCAGTTTGAAAAAGTCGGCCTGCTCAAGGACCGGCGCACTTTTGTATTGGTGAGTTCCGGAAACTCGCGAAAAAGCCGCGAGCCGGACTTCCTGAGCCCGTACCTGCAGGCGATCCTCGCAACCGTGGGTATTCACACCGTGCGCTTCGTCTATCTGGGCGCCATGGTCCGGGGCGAAGCGGCCGTCCAGCGCAGCTTGGCACAGGCCCATGAACAGTTGTCCGGGGCGTTTGACCGGCAGACGGGAGGCCACGCGACAATCAGCGCTGGCGCGTAAAATTAATGGCGCTAGAATCAGCGCCATTTCCTCGCCCGCCTCCCTGACTTGAGCCACCCATGAGCTTTAATTTCGACACGATCCACTCCCGCCTCGGCACCGGCAGTACCAAGTGGAGTCGTTACCCGCAAGACGTTCTGCCGATGTGGATTGCCGACATGGACATCGCCGCGCCACCGGCCGTGCTTCAGGCGCTGCACGAGCGCCTTGGCCAGCAAATCCTCGGCTACAGCGTGGCCTGCGATGGCGTGCGCGAGGCGATCGTCGCCGACCTGTGGGCCAAGTACGCCTGGCGCGTGCAGCCGGATGAGCTGCTGTTCCTGCCGGGGGTCGAGCCGGGTTTCAACATGGCGCTGCATGCGTTCGTGCAGCCCGGCCAACCGGTGGTGCTGCAAACCCCCAACTATCGCCCGATCCGCCTGGCGCCGGGCCACTGGAACCTGCCAAAAATCGAAGTGCCGTTTGAACTGAGCGCCGAGGGCGAGTACCTCACGCCGTTGCCGGCCATGCGTGAAGCCCTCACCGGCGCCGGTGCGCTGCTGTTGAGCAACCCGCACAACCCGATGGGCAAGGTTTTCCCTCGCGAAGAACTGCTGGCCGTGGCCACCGCCTGCCTCGACCAGGGCGCGCTGATCGTCTCCGATGAAATCCACGCCGAGCTGTGCTTTGACGGCCGCCGGCATATTCCCACCGCCAGCCTCAGCCCCGAGATCGCCCAGCGCACTATTACCCTGATGTCGGCGAGCAAGGCGTATAACGTCGCCGGGCTGAAGACCTGCTTTGCGGTGATCCAGAACCCGGAGATTCGCGAGCGTTTCAACCACGCCCGTTGCGGCATGGTCGACAGCGTCAGCCCCCTGGGCCTGGAAGCCACCCGTGCAGCCTATAGCGACTGCGGCGACTGGCTGGAAGCACTGGTGGCCTACCTGCAAGCCAACCGCGACTACCTGCTGAACGCCGTGCAAACCCGCCTGCCCGGCGTGGTGATGCATGCGCCCCAAGGCACCTATCTGGCCTGGCTGGATTGCAGCGCCCTGGGCCTGGATGACCCGCAACAGTTCTTTCTGGAACAGGCCAAGGTCGGCTTGAGCGCCGGGATTGAATTCGGCGATGACAGCCAGCAGTTCGTGCGCCTGAACTTCGGCTGCCCACGGGCGATGCTGGAAGAAGGCATTGCCCGTATGGAACGCAGCCTGCGTCACCGTTAAGGCGCAATTCACAACTTTTCGCAACGACCACCGAACCCCTGCTGTTACTGTTTTTGCCGATTCGTCCCACCGGTAACAGCAGGAGTTCCATGGCATGACGACCCAGCCGCTCAACCGCTCGACCGACCCCAAGGCCCTTCCCCTCACACCGCCCAAGTCCGGCGCGGCGTTCCATGTGCTGCTCAAGAACAGCGCCAACAACAAGAAGGTCGAGGCCGGCGACAAAACCGCGCAAGGGCTCGCTGCCAGCAAGGAACAAGGCTATGAGCTGGCCGCCAAGGACGCCGCACCGCCCACCACCCTGGGCGACTACAAGGCCATCGGCCCGGCGGACGAAGTCGGCCCCGGCCTGATTCGTTATGAAACCCAGGACGGCAAGAAAGTCATCGTCAGCGAAAAGGACAGCCCCGACCTGTTCAAGCAAGTCAGCGCCGACTTCAAGGCGCTCTCCGGCGTCAACGCCAGCGAAGCCGCCGGCTACCAGCGCCTGGGCGGCGACGCCACGGCCCCGGAAAAGCTCGGCGACTACAAATCCCTAGGCCCACCGGACGAAACCGGCCCGGGTGTGATCCGCTACGAAACCCAGGACGGCAACAAGTTCGTCATCAGCCAGCGCGACAACCCCGAAGCGTTCCAGAAAGCCAAGGAAGCCTATGAAAGCTTCACCGGCCTGGCCAGCAGCGAAGACGCCGGCTACAAGCGTGCCAGCGACAACGAAGTGTGGCCGCCCTACGCCGGCACCACCGTCGGCCCCGAGGATGAAGTCGGTCCCGGCCTGATCCGCTTCGAAAGCAACGGCCAGAAAATGGTCGTGGCCCGGGACGACAACCCCAAGCTGTTCGATTACCTGGCGGGCCTGCACGAGGTCTACACCCACCCGGACAAAAAGGCCGCCGTGGAGTCCGCACTCAACGACGGTTCCACCCTGGCGGACGCCAACACCCAACCGCCGGAACTGAATGACTACAAGGGCTTCGGCTGGATCGAAGGCCAGCAAGGCAATGTACTGACTTATGAAACCCACGACGGCACCAAAGTCGTGGTGTCGGCCGACGTCAGCCCGGAACTGTTCAAGAGCGTGGCCACCGCCCAGGACACCTGGAGCAAGATCCACTCCAGTGAAGACGCCGGCTACAAGCTGGCGGGGCCGAATGATTTCCTAAAAAACACCGAGATCACTTTCGGCTCCCCCGATGAACTGGGGGACGGCCTGATCCGCTATGAAACCAGTGAAGGCAAGGTCATCGTTTCCAAGGAACTCAGCCCGCAGCTTTACGACGAAGTGGTCGCCAAGTGGGAAGCCTGGAGCGCCGGCACCGTCGACGAAACCCGCGCCAAGTACAACCTGCCGAGCAACGACGAACTGGACGTGCTCAACCTCGACACCGGCGTGCACGCCGACAAGGACGACGATAAATCGCCGACCCAAAGCGTCAGCGAACTGGCCACCACCGAACTGATCGACACCTACCGTGCCGGGGTCAAGGACGGCTCGATTCCCAAGGACGACCCGCGGGCCAAACTGGTCCGGGCCCTGGAAGCCCAGGCGGCCTACCAGAACGGCCACGGTATTACCGGCTACGAAGAATCCAAGCGCCCGTTCAACACCACCTGGCGCGAGTTCGATGACAAGCAGACCGAACTCACTTCCGCCGACATGCACGACATCATCGACGGCAAGGCGGTGCAGGAGCAGATCGGCGAACTGTTCAAAGACCCGACCGTGCAGGCCGACTACAAGACCAAGATGGACGACGCCATCAGTCACCTGCCCAACAAGGACGAGATCAAGCAGAAGCTCCTCGACCTGACCAACAACCCCGACTACGTGCTCTACCTCAAGGACCTGCAAAAACAGGGCAAGAGCCACGAAGCCCAACAGGACCTGAGCAACACCCTCACCTCGCTGTCGCTGTTCGACCCGGAAGCCGCCACCAAGGCCGCGCAGAATATCCAGGCCGATGGCCTCACCACCGACCTCAATGAGATCCTGTCGGACCCGAGCAAGATCTCCGACGAGAACAAGGAACTGGCCACCAAGGACCTGTTCGGCCTGCTCAAGGGCGTGCTCAAGGGCAACCTGCTGGACTTGCCGCGACGCAGCCAGGAAGTGCTGGAGAAATTCCTCAACGAAGGCCTGGAGGGCAAGGAGAAATCCTCGGCCGTGACCAAGGCCCTGGAAGAACTCGGCGATGTCTACAAGAACAGCGGCACCATCAGCGAAGCCGACGTGAAAACCGCCCTGAGCAAACCGTATATCCCGGTGGCGGATCGCGGCATGCTCGGCGAGGTGTTCAACACCCTCAACAGCAAAGGCATCCTCGGCTCCATGGGCGCCGGCGTCAGCCTGTTTTCAGGGATTTACCAACTGGTGGGCAAAGGCGGCAAGCTCGGCGAAACCCCGGCCCAGCGTATGACCATCGCCAAGGACTTCCTGAGTTTTGCCGGCGGCGCGAGCCACTTCGTCAAGCTCGGCGACAAGATCGGCGAAGCCCTGGGCAAGGGCGGCCTGGTGGACTTCCTCGGCCTGGACAAGACCCTGCCGGAAATCTGGGGCAAGGAAGGTGCGGCCGGCAAAGTCATCGACTTCAGCAAGCCCACGGAGATTGACTCAAAGGTCAGCAAGGAAATTGCCGCGGCCCTGGACGCGGTTCCCGACAGCCAGTACGACGGCGTCGCCAAACTGTTTGGCGAAGGCGATAAAGCCGTGACCGAAGCCACCGAAGGTCTCGCCACCCACCTGGATGATGGCCTTGCGGCAGCGGGTGCGGCCAAGCTCGGCGCTTCCCAGTCGGCGAAGATCGCAGGTTCAGTGATCAAGGTGCTGGGCCCGGCCACGGATATCGCCGGTGGTTTTGCCGACATCGTACTCGGCGCCCTGGCGATCAAGAGCGGCGTGGACAGCAAAGACCCGTTGGCTCAGGCGGCGGGTGGCTTGCAGGTGGCGGGCGGTGCGTTCGGCGCATCGGCCGGCGTATTGGGTGCAGCAGCGCTGTTTGGCGCAGGCACGGCGGCAGCGCTGACCGGCCCTTTGTTCCTGGTGGGCGTGGTGTTGGCGGTGGTGGGCGGGATCATCGGCTACTTCGTCGACCACAACAAAAAACAGAAGGCCACCGAGAAGGAAAACGACTGGTACCGCGACCTGGCGGGCGACGGTTTATTGCAGGACAACTGGGCGGACAAGGTCGAATACGCCCACTACGAAATCCACCACTACCACGGCCGCGACACGCCGACCGATGACAGCCTGTTCCGCTTCCAGCAATCGGAGTGGGAGCACTTTGACGCGACACCGCAAAGCGGCGGCTCGTCGAGCAACCGGCTGGATGGGGATTTGCACAAGGACTACAAGGACCCGAGTGAAAAGCCCAAGGAACTGCCGGATGCTTCGGGTGAGAAGCCCGGGTCCCGGCCGTCTGGAGGCGGCCCTCGGCTCAACTAAATCTACACAAATCAGTGTGGGAGCTGGCTTGCCTGCGATAGCGGTGTATCAGCCGACAAATAGGTCGACTGACACTCCGTCATCGCAGGCAAGCCAGCTCCCACATTTGGATTGGGTTCACAACTGGATTGCAGTCACAGCTTAGCGATCGAAACTTCGGTCGATTTCACAAAGGCAATCACTTCACTGCCCACTTTCAATTCCAGGTCGCGCACCGAGCGCGTGGTAATCACCGACGTCACGATCCCCGACGCGGTTTGCACGTCGATCTCGGACACCACTTCGCCGATCAGGATTTCCTTGATCACGCCTTTGAACTGGTTGCGCACGTTGATCGCTTTAATGGTCATGTCGGCTTTCCTTTGGTCTGTTGGGTCAATCCGCACGAATGCGCAGGCACTCAAAGTGCCCTATTCGTGAAAACAACAAAAGGAATAAATAACTCTTTATTTATTCTATAAAGACATATGCAAGCTGTTGCGCAGCCAACAGTGATTCAACAAAGTGCCCTCTCCCATCACAACGCCCCTGCCCCCAACCCCAATAGAAACGGCCCCGCGACTGCTGGCACAGAGACTGCATATTCCCATAACGCATGATGGAACATGCCATATGAATTTTCTGAATATAAGAAAAGCCTTCTCTTTCCCGCCTTGCCCGGAGCTGTTCCATGAAACCCTTCGCCAAAACCCTTCTGGGCGCCTGCGCCCTCGCCCTCAGCCTGCAACCCCTGGCCCATGCCGCGGAAACCGACCCTGCGCAAGTCAACCTGGACTATGCCTATTACTCGCCGGTGAGCCTGGTGCTCAAGCACTTCGGCTGGCTCGAAGAAGCACTGCCAAAAACCAAGGTCGGCTGGGTGCTGAGCCAGGGCAGCAACCGTTCCCTGGAATACCTCAACAGCGGCGGTGTCGATTTCGCTTCGTCCGCCAGCCTGTCGGCGGTGTTGAGCCGGGCCAACGGCAGCCCGATCAAGTCGGTGTATGTGTACAGCCGCGCCGAGTGGACCGCACTGGTGGTGCGCAAGGATTCAACCTTCAAGAGCGTGAGCGACCTCAAGGGCAAGAAAATTGCCGCCACCAAAGGCACCGACCCGTACCTGTTCACCCTGCGCAGCCTGCAGAAAGCCGGCTTGGCCAAGGACGACGTAGAACTGGTGCACCTGCAACATCCGGACGGCCGTACCGCCCTGGAGAAAGGTGATGTCGACGCCTGGGCCGGTCTTGACCCGCACATGGCCGCCAGTGAAATCCAGGCCGGTTCGCGCCTGCTGTACCGCAACAAGGACTTCAACAGCTACGGCGTGGTCAGCGTCACCGAGACGTACGCCAAGGAGCATCCGCAGACCATCGCCAAAGTGCTCGGCGCCTATGAAAAAGCCCGCAACTGGGCGGTCCAGCACCCGGATGAATTTGCCAAGCTGCTGGCGGACGAATCCGGCCTGCCGCTGGAAGTGGCCAAGCTGCAATTGTCCCGCACCGACCTGAGCAGCCCATTGCTCACCGCTCAGGACGTGGTGTCCTCCAAGGCTGCTGCGCCGATCCTGGTATCGGAAGAACTGGTGCGCCGTGGTGTGAATGTGGATCAGGTGATCGACCAGTTGATTGACCCAAGCTTCGGCCAGGCCTTGCCTCGTCCATAAGGGGAGCGTCATGAGCAGCAAAAGCGAAGCCCTGCCGGTCCCACGGACGCCCACGATCACTGTCCAGCGCAGCGCCTGGCCACGCCGGCTCAAGGGCCTGGCGTTGCCGGTGTTGATCCTGGTGATCCTTGAAGTGGTGGTGCGTATCGGCTGGCTGCCGTCCTACCAGATGCCGGCCCCCAGCGAGATCGCGGTGACCCTCACCGACCTCGCCGAAGGCGCGTTGTGGAAACACATCAGCGCCAGCCTGTTGCGGGTACTGCTGGGATTCGCCATCGGCGCCAGCCTGGCCCTGGTGTTTGCCGCCTGGGTCGGCTTGAGCCGCGAGGCCGAGGCGTACCTGGAACCGACCTTCGCCGGCCTGCGCTCGATCCCGAGCCTGGCGTGGGTGCCGCTGTTGCTGCTGTGGCTGGGCATTGATGAGACCTCGAAGATCGTGCTGATTGCCATCGGCGCGTTCTTCCCGGTGTACCTCAATGGCGTCGCGGCGATTCGCGACATCGACCGCAAGCTGGTGGAAGTCGGGCAGATGTATGGCTTCAGCCGTACGCGCCTGGTGCGCCGCATCCTGTTGCCCGCCGCCCTGCCCGGCTTGTTCACCGGTTTGCGCAGCGGTTTGAGCCTGGCCTGGATGTTCCTGGTGGCGGCCGAGTTGATCGCCGCGACCAAGGGCCTGGGTTACCTGCTCAGCGATGGCCGGGAAACCTCACGGCCCGACATTGTGCTGGCGGCGATCATTGTATTGGCCCTGTTGGGCAAGATCAGCGACGGCCTGCTGGCCGCCCTGGAGAAACGCTGCCTGGCCTGGCGCGACACCTTCAACGGCCAAGGCCCGGAGAATTGAGCATGAGCGAAGCGCTACTGGACATTCGTGTCGAGCGTAAAAATTTCGGCGCCACCACGGTGCTGACCAACGTCCACCTGGCCCTGCAACCGCGGGAGGCGGTGAGTTTGCTGGGGCCCAGCGGCTGCGGCAAAAGCACCTTGCTGCGGATCGTTGCCGGGCTGGAAAAGGACTACCAGGGTGAGCTGTTACAGGGCGGTGGCGAGGTCGCGTTTGTGTTCCAGGAGCCGCGCCTGATGCCCTGGCTGACGGTGGAGCAAAACATCGGCTTCAGCGATGACAACGGCTATGACAAAGCCTGGGTCGCGCAGTTGATTGACGAGGTGGGGCTTACCGGCTTTGCCCAGGCGTTGCCCAAGGCGTTGTCGGGCGGCATGGCGCAACGGGTAGCGATTGCTCGCGGGCTGTATTCGCGGCCGCAGGTGTTGCTGCTGGACGAGCCGTTCAGCGCGGTGGATGCGTTTACCCGCATGAAGCTGCAGGACTTGCTGCTGCAATTGGCTGAGCATCACGGGATCGCCCTGTTGCTGGTGACCCACGATGTGGACGAGGCGCTGTACCTGAGTGACCGGGTACTGGTGATGGATAACCGGCCCAGCAGTATTCGCCAGGAACTGGCGGTGGAGCTGGAGCATCCGCGGGACCGGCGGGATCCGCTGTTGGCGCGCCTCAAGGCACTGGCGTTGACCGAGTTGCAGCGGGCGCATGTGATCTGAAACGCACGTGTTGGGGGGGGGTAAGTCAGGCTGGGGTGTATATCCGGTATTTGGGTGATGGCTGATATGGGTTCCGCTCTTACAGCGGCTCACTTTTGAACAGCGCAAAAGTAAGCAAAACGCTCTTGCCCCACCACTCGGCACCTCGCCCAGGCTCGGTGTGCCCTCTCTCCGGTACTACTCCGCGGGCCGCCGCGACGGGGCGTCCCTGCCCCGTCGCGGCTAAACCGGCGTCCTGCCGGTTTACCCGCTCCGTACTACCTGCGTTCGGCCAGCGTGGTTTAACGGGGCGCCTAAGATCAAGATCAAAAGCAGATCAAGAGCACAGCGGCCTACAGGCCGGCTTGAGTGGTGTGAAGCAAAGGCAACATCAAGATCAAAATCTACAGGGGGCACGGTCAAATGTGGGAGCTGGCTTGCCTGCGATGGCATCAACTGGGTGTACCTGAAAAACCGAGGTGTCTGCATCGCAGGCAAGCCAGCTCCCACAGAAAAGCAGAGCTGCATCAGTTTCAGATTTCGTGTTCGCTTTGGCTTTTGCTCTGGCTTCTACCACTCAAGCCGGCCTGTAGGCCGCTGTGCTCTTGCTTTTGATTTTGATCTGGCTCTGACTGCCCCAATAAGCCCGAGGCCGAACGCAGGTGGTGCGGAGCGGGTAAACCGGCAGGACGCCGGTTTAGCCGCGCTGGGCCAAGGATGGCCCATCGCGGCGGCCCGCGGAGCAGCGCCGGAGTGAGGGAACACCGAGCCTAGGCGAGGTGCCGACAGGCGGGGCAGAGCCCTTTGCTTACTTTGGGCTGGGCCGGCATTCCGGCTTTTCCAAAGTGAGTCGCTGTAAGAGCGAAACCATAAGCGGCCGTTACCTAAATAACGGATATGTCATCAGGCAGCCGTTTTACGCGCCGTCAGCGTCACCCAATACCGCGTACGCGACTGCACCTCCAGCGGCATCGTCGACGCCAGCAACGCAAGAATGCGATCAGTATCGGCCAACTGAAAACTCCCGGTCACCCGCAGCGCTTCAAGGCTCGAGTCCCAACGCATCACCCCCGGCCGATACCGCTCCAACTCCCGCAAAAATCGCCCAACAGCTGGTTCTGCGCGGTCAACACACCCTCGCGCCAACCCAGTTGCAGCGCATCAAACACCACGGCTGCGCCCATACCGGACGCCTGCAAACGCGCCTGTTGCCCACCTTGCAACGTCGCCACTTGCCCCCGCAGGTCCTGCACCTGCACCGCGCCCTTCAAGACCGACACCAGGCACCCGGAAGACAGCTGCCGCACACACACCTCAGCCTGGCTGACAATCACCTGGCCATAACGCGTCTGCACCGTCAGTGCACCAGCCCCCGGCACCGTCAACGCCATCTCGCCTTCCACCAGCGTCACACGGCGCTGGGCCACGTCCACATCCACCGCACTCGCGGTGTTCAGTTGCAGACTACTGCCGTCCGCCAGCGACACCCGCTTGCGTTCGCCAGTGGCAGTATGCAAATCGGCGCGCCATGCATCGATCGGCAATTGTCGGCTGAGCAACCACGCAGCCGGCACCAGCGCGGCCACGCCCAACGCACGCTTGAGCACCGCGCGCCGTCCCGGTTGCGGGCGATCAAGGCTGGCCATGGCCAATGCCGGTGGCAACTCGGTAAATCGCTGGCGCAACAGTTGGGCTTTTTGCCAGATCTGTTCATGCTGGGGATGACTGTCGCGCCACTGTTGCAGGCTGGCGTGATCACGCTCGGTGGCACTGCCAGACTCCAGCAACGCCAGCCACTGCGCCGCCGCACGGGCGAGATCCGGCGCGCTGCGGCTCACAGGTCCACCAGCAGGCAATGCTCATAGGCCTGGGCCATGTAGCGCTTGACCGTACGCTCGGAGACCTTGAGCCGCTCGGCTATCTCCCGGTAGCCCAGGCCTTCCAGTTGGCTCCACAGAAACGCGCGACGCACCACCGGTGGCAAACCGTCGAGCAGTTCATCCAGGGCTTGCAGGGTTTCCAGCAGCAACCAGCGCTGCTCCGGGGACGGCACGCAGTCTTGCGGCAAGTGCATCAGCGCGTTGAGATACGCCTGCTCCAGGCTGCGCCGCTGGTGAAAGTTGACCAGCAAGCGCTTGCCCACGGTCACCAGGTAAGCCCGGGGCTCCTGCAATTGTGCAATCGGCTGGGCGCTGGCCAGCACCCGCAGGAACGTGTCCTGGCTCAGGTCGGCCGCATCCCAGGCATTGCCCAGGCGCCGCCGCAGCCAGCTTTCCAGCCAGCTGCGGTGGTCGCGGTACAAGGTGTGAAGACTCGCTTCAGCCAGGTGCGTCGGCAATACAGCATCATTCATGGCAAGTAACCTGCGCGGCGCGAGTTAATCTCAAATGAGATTCATTCTATTTAATATCCCGCCGGCATACCACGTTCTTTTACACGCAGCGTTTAAAGCATCGCGGCTTTCTGTCGGAGCATGTCGATAAACAGCCCCAGCTCGCGGCTCACCGGGTCGCCCTTGCGCAACAGCATCCCGAACGGCGCCAGCTGCACCTCCAGCACCACCGGCAAGGCCACCACCAGGCCCATTTTCAGGTAATCCCGCAGGGCGCTTTCCGACAGCACCATGATTGCGTCGGTGAGTTGAATCAGTTGTTGCATGGAATACACCGAACTGCACTCGATGATGTCCGCCGGCTGCGGCAAGGCCAGGTGTTGCAGCGCCTCGTCAAACCCGATACGCGCCGGGCTGGTTTGCGGTTGCAGGATCCACGGCCAGTCGCTGACCAGCTCCGCCAACGGCAAGTGTTCGCGCTGCGCCAGGGGATGGCCGGCGTGCACCACCACCAGCATGCGTTCATTACCCAGGGGCTCGAAACTGTAATGCTCGCTGTCGGTGGCGGCATTGCGCCGGGCGATGGCCAGGTCGATGCGACCCTGTTCCAGCAACTGGATCACCTGGTCGCTGGTGTCGCCCATGATGCGAATGCGCATCTGCGGGTTGAGCGACTTGATCTGCGCAATCGAGTCCATCACCAGGTCCGGCGCCGCGCCCATGATCGTGCCGATCGACAAATACCCGTAGCCGCCCTGCTGGCGCACCCTCAATTCCTCGGCGCAGCGATCGAGGCCGCTGAGGGCGGATTCGGCAAAGCGGATCAGCTCCTTGCCCAGCGCCGTGGGGCGCATGCCCCGGGGCAGGCGCTCGAACAGGTCGCAGGCGAACATGTCCTCGATCTCCCGCAACATGCGCGTCGCCGCCGGTTGCGACATGTTCAGGCTCTGGGACGCGCGGTGCAGGTTCTGGCTGGAACTCAAGGCCACCAGCATATGCAGATGCTTGTAGCGCAGGCGGTTGAACAGGCTGCGGGAGATCGCGGGACTACTCATTGTTTTCCTTGTTATCGATACCCTGAGGTTATCAATTGTAAGCGAGATTCGATTTGTAGCGCATAGATCGAGCGCCGTACAGTCCTTCCCATAAGAACAAAACAACCGGACTGACCCATGAAGACCCTGCCTGCGTCTCTGCTCGCCAAGATTTCCTGGCGGCTGCTGCCCTTCCTGCTGTTGATGTACATCATGGCCTTCCTCGACCGCGCCAACGTCGGGTTCGCCAAGCAAGCCTTCCAGGCCGACACCGGCCTTAGTGATGCCGCTTTCGCCTTTGGCGCCGGGGTGTTTTTTGTCGGCTATGCGCTGCTGGAAGTGCCGAGCAACCTGATCATGCATCGCGTCGGCGCCCGCCTGTGGATGTGCCGGATCATGGTCAGTTGGGGCCTGGTGTCCGCCGCCATGATGTTTGCCCATAACGAAACCAGCTTCTACGTGTTGCGCTTCCTGCTGGGCGTGGCCGAAGCCGGGTTTTTCCCCGGTGTCATTCTCTACCTCACCTACTGGTTCCCGTCTGCGGTACGCGGCAAGGCCATGGGGTTCTTCTACTTTGGCGCGCCCCTGGCCTTCATCTTCGGCAGCCCGCTGTCGGGCCTGTTGCTGGAGCTGGACGGGTTCTCCGGGCTGCACGGCTGGCAATGGCTGTTCGCCGTGGAAGGCCTGATGGCCACGGCGGTCGGCATCTGGGCCTATTGGTACCTGGACAACCGCCCCGCCGATGCCAAATGGCTGACCGTGGCAGAGCAACGCCAGATCCAGGACCTGCTGGACCGCGAAGACCAACACAAAACCACCCACGGGCGCAGCCTGCTGAATGTGCTGTGCCAGCCCAGCGTGCTGTACCTGTGCCTGGTGTACCTGCTGATCCAGGCCAGCGTCTACGGCGTGGTGTTCTACTTGCCCACTCAGGTCAGCGGCCTTTTGGGCACCAGGGTCGGCTTGATGGTGGGCCTGGTCTCGGCCATTCCGTGGGTGTGCGCGCTGTTCGCCGCCTGGTGGATTCCCGGCTATTCCGACCGTACCGGCGAGCGCCGCAAAACCGCGTCCCTGACCCTGTTGATGGCCGCCGCCGGGATTGCCTGCTCCGTGACCTTCGCCAACCCGCTGCTGGGCATGCTCGCCCTGTGTTTCGCCGCCTCGGGATTTATCGCTGTGCAACCGGTGTTCTGGACTTTCCCCTCCAGCTATCTGGCGGGCAGCGCCGCGGCCGCCGGCATCGCGTTGATCAACTCCTTCGGCGCCCTCGGCGGGTTTATCGCCCCGGTGCTGAAGAACTGGGCAGAAACCGCCTTCCACTCCCCTGCGGCCGGCCTCTACCTGCTGTCCGCCACCACCGTGCTCGCCGCCTTGCTGGTACTCGGTATCCATTCGCCAGGCCAAAAAGCGACGAACACGCCGGCCACTGTTTAATCAAGGAGTCACACCATGGGCAACATCACTATCAAGCACGTACGCGCCTTTGTGCTGCGCGGCGGCGGCGCGGATTACCACGACCAGGCAGACGGCCACTGGATCGACGATCACATCAGCACCCCCATGAGCAAATACCCCGAGTACCGCCAGAGCCGCCGCAGTTTCGGGATCAACGTACTCGGCACGCTCGTGGTGGAAATCGAGGCCAGCGACGGTACGGTCGGGTTTGCCGTGACCACCGGTGGCGAGCCCGCCGCCTACATCGTCGAGAAGCACCTGGCGCGCTTCCTGGAAGGCGCCCGTGTCACCGATATCGAGAAAATCTGGGACCAGATGTACCAGTCCACCCTGTACTACGGACGCAAGGGCCTGGTGATCAACACGATCTCCGGTGTGGACCTGGCGCTGTGGGACCTGCTCGGCAAGATCCGCCAGGAGCCGGTGCACCAGTTGCTCGGCGGCGCGGTGCGGGACGAGTTGCAGTTCTACGCCACCGGCGCCCGCCCGGACCTGGCGCAGAAGATGGGCTTTATCGGCGGCAAGATGCCCCTGCACCACAGCCCGTCGGAGGGCGAAGAAGGCCTGCGCAAAAACCTCGAGGAGCTGGCGACCATGCGCGAACGGGTCGGCCCGGACTTCTGGCTGATGCTCGATTGCTGGATGAGCCTGGACCTGAACTACGCCACCAGACTGGCAACCGGCGCCCACGAATTTGGCTTGAAGTGGATCGAGGAAGCGCTGTCGCCTGACGACTACTGGGGCTATGCCGCCCTGCGCAACAACGTGCCCAAGGGCATGCTGGTCACCACCGGCGAACACGAAGCCACCCGCTGGGGCTTTCGCATGCTGCTGGAGATGGGCTGCTGCGACATTATCCAGCCGGATGTGGGCTGGTGCGGCGGCCTCACCGAACTGGTGAAAATCTCCGCCCTGGCCGACGCTCACAACACGTTGGTGGTGCCCCACGGCTCGTCGGTCTACAGCTACCACTTTGTCGCCACCCGCCATAACAGCCCGTTCGCCGAGTTCCTGATGATGGCGCCCAAGGCCGACGAAGTGGTGCCGATGTTTCACCCGCAATTGCTCGGCGAGCCAGTGCCGGTGAATGGCCGCATGCGCCTGTCGGTGCTCGACAAGCCAGGGTTTGGCGTGGACCTCAACCCCGATTGCCAACTGCACCGTCCGTATAACCGCTGAGGACTCCTGCCATGAACATGCCCCACAACGCTTTCAAGGCCGCGCTGCGTAAAGACGCCGCGCAATACGGGATCTGGGCCGGTTTCGCCACGGCCTATGCCGCCGAAATCGTCGCCAGCACCGGTTATGACTGGATGCTGATTGACGGCGAACACGCCCCCAACACCGTGCCCAGCGTGCTCAACCAGCTCCAGGCCGTGGCGTCCTATGGCACCGCGCCGGTGGTTCGCGCGGTGAGCAGCGACGCCAACCTGATCAAGCAACTGCTGGATGTGGGCGCCCAGACGCTGATGATCCCGATGGTGGAAACCGCCGAACAGGCCCAGGCCCTGGTGCGTGCAATGCGTTATCCGCCCCACGGCATTCGTGGTGTCGGCGGCGGCTTGACCCGCGCTACCCGCTGGGACGGCGTGGCCGACTACCTCAATACCGCCCATGAACAGCTGTGCCTGATTGTGCAGGTGGAGTCGCGTCTCGGGGTGGAAAACGTCGCGGCGATTGCGGCCGTCGAGGGTGTGGACGCGGTATTTATCGGCCCGGCCGACCTGTCCATCGGCCTCGGTCACGCCGGCAACCCCGGGCATCCCGAGGTGCAGGAACGTATCCGGCACGCGGTCGACGCCACGCTGGCGGCCGGCAAGGCTTGCGGCATCCTCGCCCCCAACGAAGACGACGCCCGACGGTACCAAGCCTGGGGCTGCCAGTTCATCGCAGTGGCCATCGACATCAGCCTGTTGCGCCAGAGCGCCATGGCCACACTGGCCCGCTACCGCCCCGTCGCCGACACCCAGGCGCCGTCACGCACTTACTGAGGAGCTGCCCATGTCATCCGTACCGGTCTACCAGAACTTCATCAACGGCCGTTTTACCCCCAGCGATGCCCACCTGGAGGTGTTGAACCCGGCCACCGGCGCCCTGCTGTCGAAGGTCCCGGCGTCCACCGCTGAAGACGTCGACCAGGCCCTGGCCGCTGCCCGTCATGCGCAAAAAGACTGGGCCCGCAAACCCGCGATCGAACGCGCCGGGCACTTGCGCCGCATTGCCGCCAAGCTGCGGGAAAACGTCGCCCACCTGGCACGCACCATTACCCTGGAGCAAGGCAAGGTCACGGGCCTGGCGGAAGTCGAAGTCAACTTCACCGCCGACTACCTCGACTACATGGCCGAGTGGGCGCGACGCATCGAAGGCGAGATCATCACCAGCGACCGGCCCAACGAAAACATCTTTCTGTTCCGCAAGCCGCTGGGCGTGGTGGCCGGCATCCTGCCGTGGAATTTCCCGTTCTTCCTGATCGCCCGCAAGATGGCCCCGGCGTTGCTGACTGGCAACACCATCGTGATCAAGCCCAGCGAGGAGACGCCCAACAACTGCTTTGAATTCGCCAGACTGGTGGCCGAAACCGATCTGCCAGCCGGGGTGTTCAACGTGGTCTGCGGCGATGGCCACGTCGGTGGCGCCCTCACCGCCCACAAGGGCGTGGACATGATCAGCTTCACCGGCAGCGTCGCCACCGGCTCGCGGATCATGGCCGCCGCCGCGCCGAACATCACCAAGCTCAATCTGGAACTGGGCGGCAAGGCCCCCGCCATTGTCCTCGCCAATGCCGACCTGGACCTCGCGGTAAACGCCATTCGCGACTCAAGGATCATCAACAGCGGCCAGGTGTGCAACTGCGCCGAACGGGTGTACGTGGAGCGCAAGGTGGCGGACCAGTTTATCGAGCGCATCAGCGCCGCGATGGCTGCCACCCGCTACGGCGACCCCATTGCCCAGGCCGACGTGGAGATGGGCCCGCTGATCAACCGCCAGGGCCTGGAGAGCGTCAATCGCAAGGTGCGCACCGCGCTGGGCCAGGGTGCATCGCTGGTCACCGGTGGGCAGATTGCCGACCTGGGCCAGGGCTTTCACTTCCAGCCCACGGTATTGGCCGGTTGCCGCGCCGACATGGAAATCATGCGCGAAGAGATCTTCGGGCCGGTGCTGCCGATCCAGATTGTCGACGACCTGGATGAGGCCATCGCCCTGGCCAACGACTGCGACTACGGCCTGACGTCGTCGATCTACACCCGCGACCTGGGCAAGGCGATGCAGGCGGTGCGCGAATTGTCGTTCGGCGAAACCTACGTCAACCGCGAGAACTTCGAAGCCATGCAAGGCTTCCATGCCGGTGTGCGCAAATCCGGGATCGGCGGCGCCGATGGCAAGCACGGCCTGTATGAGTACACCCATACCCACGCGGTGTACCTGCAGGGCTGAGGTGGTGCAACGGGCCCTGGCGCGGTAGCGTGAAGGCCCTTCCCGATCAATTCTTCCGACAAGGATTGCGCAATGCCTCTTACCCCTTACAACGGCCCGATCATCGACAGCCACTTGCACCTGTTCGATCCGCGCCGCCCCCAGGGCATTCCCTGGCCCGAACCCGGTAACGCGCTGTATGCCGCGCATTTGCCGGCGGATTATTGGGCGCTGGCGGGCGACCATAACGTGATCGGTGCAATTGCCGTGGAGGCCAGCCCGTGGCGCGACGACAACCGCTGGCTCCTGGAAACCTTGCGCAGCGACCCACGCCTGCTGGGTTTCGTCGGCAACCTCGACCCGCTGCACAACGGCTTTGCAGCAGACCTTGAAGCCCTGGCCCATGAACCGCTGTTCCTCGGCCTGCGCTACGGCAACCTGTGGGACCGCGATCTGCTCGACGACCAGACGCGCCCCGGCTTTATCGACGGCCTGCGCCGCCTCGCCGAATACGGGCGCAGCCTGGACAGCGCCAACCCGAACCCACGCCTGATCAAAGGGCTGCTGCACGTGAGCGATGCCTTGCCCGAGCTGCGCATCATTGTCGATCACCTGCCCAACGCCAGCGTGCCGGCCGGTGAAGCATCGGCGTACCACGCCGACCTGATGCGCCTCGCCGAGCGGCCCAATGTGTTTGCCAAACTGGCGGAAATCCCCCAGGTCGGCCCGCAGGGCCTGATCCTTGACCCGGCCTTCTATAACGACCGCCTGGCGGTGCTGTGGGAAGCCTTTGGCGAAGACCGTTGCTTCTTTGGCAGCGACTGGCCCAACAGCGATCACCTGGCCAATTTCGCCACCACCCTGGGCCTGGTGAAAGCCTGCCTGGCGGGCAAACCCGAGGACGTACAGGGCAAGTTTTTCCTGCACAACGCGGTGCGGATCTACAGCCCCACGCCACCCCACGGAGGCCAGTCATGCAGACCCGAGCCTTTCGCATGAACCTCAACCCCGGGCAGCACGCCGAGTACCGTCGACGCCATGACGAGATCTGGCCGGAACTGGCCCAGGCCCTGCGCGATGCCGGCGTGGTGGACTACCGGATCTACCTCGACGAGGCCAGCAACGCCTTGTTCGCCGTGATGACCCACGAAGACCAGCACCGCCTCGACACCTTGCCTGGCACCGCGCTGATGCAGCGTTGGTGGCACTACATGCAAGACATCATGCCCAGCCACCCGGACGCCTCGCCCGTCAGCGTGGATTTGATCCCGATGTTCAGCCTCACTCCAGGCTGAATCAGCGCGGTACCACAACAATAAAAAAGGATTCGACTACGTGGAAATCATTCTCTTCGGTGTGATCCTGCACTTCATCGGCGGCTTCGCCTCCGGCAGCTTCTACATCCCCTACAAGAAAGTCCGCGGCTGGGCCTGGGAAAGCTACTGGATCACCGGCGGCCTGGTGTCATGGCTGATCGTGCCGCTGATTGCCGCGCAACTGACCGTGCCCGGCTGGGCCGACATCCTGCGCCAGGCCGACACCAGCACCCTGCTCTGGACCTACCTGTTCGGCGTGCTCTGGGGCATTGGCGGGCTGACGTTCGGCCTGACCATGCGCTACCTCGGATTGTCCCTGGGCATGTCGTTGGTACTGGGCCTGACCTCGGCCCTTGGCGCCTTGATGCCGGCGCTGTACCGCGACCTGTTCACCGACGCCACCGAAGGCACCCTGACCTCAATGCTCGCCTCCCAGGGCGGGCATTGGGTGCTGTGGGGCGTGGCGGTATCGCTGGTGGGCATCGCCGTGTGCGGCAAGGCCGGGCTGATCAAGGAACGGGAAGTGCCGGAAGCGGTGAAATTCGCCAGCATCAGCGAGTTCTCGGTGGCCAAGGGCATGCTGGTAGCGGTGATCTCCGGGGTGCTGAGCGCGTGCTTCAGCTACGGCATTTCCGCCGGGCGTCCGCTGGCTGCCGCGGCTGTCGAGCACGGCGCCAACAGCCTGTTCCAGAACAACGTGACCTTCATGGTGATCATGTGGGGTGGCCTGACCACCAACGGCCTCTGGTGCCTGTGGCTGAACTGGCGCAACCGCACGTTCCACAACTACACCGACCGCAGCACCCCGCTGTTAAGCAATTACCTGCTCGTGGCGTGCGCCGGAACCCTGTGGTTCCTGCAGTTTTTCTTCTACGGCATGGGCGAAAGCCGCCTGCAGAACGATGCCAGTTCATGGGTGCTGCACATGTCGTTCATCATCATCGTGTCCAACGGCTGGGGCCTGTATTTCCGCGAATGGCAAGGCACCAGCGCTACCAATAAAAGCGTATTGGTTGCCGGTATCGCGGTGATTCTCGGCGCTATCGCCATGGTCGGTTACGGCAACTATCTCGGCTGAGGCCGTTTGTTTTCGAGGAGTTCATTTATGTTACTTGCAGATAAAACCGTGATTATTACTGGCGCTTCCCGGGGTATCGGACGCGCTGCTGCCCGTGAGTGCGCGCGCCAGGGGGCTCGTGTGGTGATTGGTCATAGTGGCAGTGGCCAGGGGACTGAGGCGGCGTTTTCGTTGATCGAGGAGATCAAGGGGTTTGGTGGGCAGGCGGTGGAAGTGGGCGGTGATGCCGCTGACCCGGACACCGGTGACAAGCTGGTGGCGGGTGCGCTCAAGGCATTCGGCAGTGTGGATGTGTTCGTCAACAATGCCGGGATTTGCCCGTTTCATTCCTTCCTCGACATGCCGCGCGAGGTGTACCTCAAGACGGTCAACACCAACCTCAACGGCGCCTACTTCGCCGTGCAGGCGGCGGCCAACCAGATGAAAAACCAGGGCAAGGGCGGCGCGATCATCGCCGTCAGTTCCATCAGCGCGCTGGTGGGTGGCGGGATGCAAACGCATTACACGCCGACCAAGGCCGGGCTGCACTCGTTGATGCAGTCCTGTGCGATTGCGTTGGGGCCGTATGGCATTCGCTGTAATTCGGTGTTGCCGGGGACGATTGCTACCGACATCAACAAGGAGGATTTGGCGGATGAAGAGAAGTTGGCGTACATGACGTCGCGTACACCGCTGGGGCGGTTGGGCGAGCCCGACGACGTTGCTGGCCCCATTGTGTTTCTTGCTTCGGATATGGCGCGGTATGTGACGGGGGCTTCGCTGTTGGTAGACGGGGGGTTGTTTGTCAACTTGCAGTAGCTTTTTTGGGGGGGCATATCCGTTTTTTGGGTGATGGCTGATATGGGTTCCGCTCTTACAGCGGCTCACTTTTGAACAGCGCAAAAGTAACCAAAACGCTCTTGCCCCACCACTCGGCACCTCGCTCAGGCTCGGTGTGCCCTCACTCCGGTACTACTCCGCGGGCCGCCGCGACGGGGCGTCCCTGCCCCGTCGCGGCTAAACCGGCGTCCTGCCGGTTTACCCGCTCCGTACTACCTGCGTTCGGCCAGCGTGGTTTAACGGGGCGCCTAAGATCAAGATCAAAAGCAGATCAAGAGCACAGCGGCCTACAGGCCGGCTTGAGTGGTGTGGAGCAAAAACAAAATCAAGATCTAAAGCGGGCACGATCCCCTGTAGGAGCTGGCTTGCCGGCGAAGGTCGTTAACGATGACGCGGGCATACTGATTCAACGCGGCGCTCTCAGGTTTTTCGCCGGCAAGCCGGCTCCTACAGAAAAGCAGCTTTGCTTTCGCTTTGGCTTTTGCTCTGGCTTCTACCACTCAAGCCGGCCTGTAGGCCGCTGTGCTCTTGCTTTTGATCTTGATCTGACTGCCCCAATAAGCCCGAGGCCGAACGCAGGGATTGAGGAGCGGGTAAACCGGCAGGACGCCGGTTTAGCCGCGACGGGGCAGGGACGCCCCGTCGCGGCGGCCCGCGGAGCAATGCCGGAGTGAGGGAACACCGAGCCTAGGCGAGGTGCCGACAGGCGGGGCAGAGCCCTTTGCTTACTTTGGGCTGGGCCGGCATTCCGGCTTTTCCAAAGTGAGTCGCTGTAAGAGCGAAACCATAAGCCGCCGTTACCTAAATAACGGATATGTACCCCAAAAGCCCCCTACCCCTCACAATCAAAAACCTCCCCCCGCCTAACCACACTACCCGCCGCAAGCACCGCCCCCGGTGCCAACACACCATTGGCTCCAACCCGCGACTGATCCCCCAACAGCGCCCCAAACTTGTCGCACCCGGTACGCTGCAACTGCCCATCAACCCGCACCTGGACCTCCTTGTCATCCCGCTCATTACGGTAATTCGCAACGATACTGCCCGCCTCCAGATTCACCCCGCGCCCCAACACCGAATCACCCACAAAGTTGAAGTGCGCCAACTTGCTGCCACTGAAAACAAAGGACGTCTTGAGCTCCGCACCCGGCCCTAAGATGCAATATTCATCCACCCAGCAACCACCACGAAGGTAAGCCCCGGCCGCGATAAAACAGTGGGCACCAATGATCAGCGGCGCTTTCAAAACAGCGCCCGCTTCAACCACCGCAGTACGGTGCACGGCGATCTCGTCATGAATCTCGTAATCGTCGTCAGAAAGCCCCGCCAGCAATTGACGCACGATGCCAGGCGCCTGGTTCACCAGTTCCCAGGGTGCAAGGTCAACCCAGGGTGCCAGCGGCGAACGGGAAAAATCAGCGATGTAATCGGTGAGTCGAATCAACGTCGAGCCCTCTACAGATCAGCGAAGCCCGAAACGCTAACACCCCCGTCACTGCCCGTCGAGCAGCACCGGCTTGCCCAGTTCGCCGATCTTTTCCAACCGCGCCCGCACAATGTTGCGGCTGATATTCAGCAAGCGCCCGGTCTGCAACTGATTGCCATGGCAGTAACGATAGGCCGCACGAAAGACCGTCTCCTCGATGTGCTCGTAAAGGTCCGGAATGTTCTGCTCGAACAACGCATTCAGCGCCGCCTCAAGGCTCACCGGCCCGGTGATCGCGGGCGCGGCCTGGTTTGCCTCGTCCTGGCGGATGCCCGAGGAACGCATGTCCACCAGGTGCAGGTCCGGCGGCTGCACCAACTGATTACGGCACACCAGCAACGCATGGTGAATCGCGTTTTCCAGCTCGCGAATATTGCCCGGCCAGCTGTGTTCCAGCAGCTTGCGCTCGGCATCGATGCTCAGCGAAGCGCGGTTGTAACCCAGGCGCTGGCAGTGTTCTTCAAGAAAAAATTCCGCCAGCGGCAGGATGTCGCCGGGACGTTCCCGCAGGGGCGGCAGGCGGATGGTGGCGACGTGCAGGCGGTAGAACAAATCCTCACGGAAGTGCCCGGCCACCACCGCGTCGGCGAGGTTGACGTTGGTGGCCGCCACCAGCCGTACGTTGATCGGAATCGGCGTACGCGAACCCAGGCGCACCACTTCGCGCTCCTGTAGCACCCGCAGTAATTTGACCTGCATGTTCAACGGCAAATCGCCGATTTCATCCAGAAACAACGTACCGCCGTTGGCGGCTTCAAACCAGCCGGCCTTGTGGGTGGTGGCGCCGGTGAACGCGCCTTTTTCGTGGCCGAACAACTCGCTTTCCACCAGGGTTTCGGCAAACGCGCCGCAGTTCACCGCCACAAACGGCTCACGCCCGCGACGGCTCAGATGATGGATATGACGCGCGACCAGTTCCTTGCCGGTGCCGGTCTCGCCGATGATCAAGGTGTTGGCCTCACTGGGGGCCAGGCGCTCGATACGCGCGAGCAATTCCTGTGAGCGCGGGTCCTTGAAGACCAGCACGGTGGCGCGCACCGACTTGGTCAATTCACGGGCGTTGGGGTGGGTGATCAGCGACATGGTGCATTCCTGGCAGTAAAAGCGCGTGTCAATAGTGCATGAAGTTTTCTATACCATTTAATTATTAATTAATATTTATATATTCCCAAAAAGAATATACCAACACATCGCACCCCACCTGCTGCTGGAGCAGCAATCGGCCAGCACCTGCCTGTGCGCAGATCAGCACCAAGCCATTGCCAGCCAACTCCTCGAAAACCCGCAAAGCCACGTTCTACAAGGCGTGCAGCGCGTTTTTCCGCTGATGGCATGCAATCTGCTCTCTCCCTGTCAACGCCACCTCCCTGTAGGAGCCGGCTTGCCAGCGATGAGGCCCTCAAGCCTTGCACCGACTAAACGGACGCTTTCGCCGGCAAGCCGGCTCCTACAAGGGGTCGCGATCACTTAGCAGGGAGATCCCAATGAAAAGTTTCTGGCGCAACAGCATTGCCACCGTGTTCGGTGTGCTGGTCAGCACCGGCGTGCTGGCTGAACAGGCGCCACCGGCGTCGGTGAAGATCGCCATCGTCGCCTACACGCAAGGGGGCAAGCCGGTGTTCGGCGGCATCGCCGGGCGCGTCATCGAAGACGGCTGGCTCGAAGCACAACTGCGTGAACGCGGGGTCAAGCTGGAGTGGATCGCCCTGCCCCACGCAGGCGCCGGGCCGCAGATCAACGAAGGCTTCAGCAATAACAGCCTGGACTTCGCCGTGCGCGGTGACCTGCCTTCGGTAATCGCCGGGGCCGGCGGTGTGCCGGGCAAGCTGATCGTGCCCGGTGGCAGCGGCAACAATATCTACCTGGTGGTGCCCGAAGGCTCCCCCGCGAAAACCATCGAAGACCTCAAGGGCAAGCGCCTGGCGCTGCATCGCGGCCGGCCATGGGAGTTCGCCTTCAGCAACTTCCTGGCCAGCAAGGGCCTGAAGCTCGACGACTTCAAGATCGCCAACCTCAACCCGCAAGTCGGCGCCGCGGCCGTGTCTGCCGGCAAGGTCGACGCGGCGGTGTTGCTCAGCGAGGCCTATGCCCTGGAAGACAAGGGCGTGGGCAAGATCATCTGGTCGACCAAGCAAGGCAGTAACGACTGGCGCCTGGTCTCCGACCTGTGGGGCACCGAGGCCTTCGTGCAGCAGCACCCGGACATCACCCAATTGCTCGCCACGGCCTGGGTGAAAGCCGCGTGGTGGATTTCCCAGCCACAGAACCAGGACGCCTATTACCAGTTGTCTTCCCGCGCCGGCACCGCCGAAAGCGTGCTGCGCCGCGACGATCAGGACGACCCGGTGGCCTGGAAGGATCGCTGGGCGCCAAAAAGCGACCAGCAACTCAAGGCGCACTACCAGGCCCTCACCACCTACGCCCTGGCCAATCACCTGATTCGCGACACCTACGACATCGGCCCGTCACTGGCCACCGGCTTTACCAACCAGGCCCTGATCGACCTGAAACTCACCGACTACTGGCCAGCCCTGCGTGGCCAGGTCAGCACTAATCCGTAATAGGGAAATTGAGCATGAAACTGCCGCACTCCTTTGCCTTTGGCCTCAGCGTTCTGGCCCTGTCCATGAGCGTGTTTGCTGCCGACACCTACGCCCCCAAACCCGACCCGCTGCAAGGCGATGGCCGCGTCTCGGCGTTCTACACCTGGGAAAAAGCCATCCCGGCCGCTCCCGGCAAACTGCTGCGCAGCGAGCCCCTGGACAGCACCCTGAGCCTGGCCAACGCCGCCAGCGCCCAACGGATTCTGTACACCTCCACCGACGGCATCGATAACAAGACGCCGATCGTGGTGTCCGGCGCACTGTTCCTGCCAAAAGGCACGCCGCCTGCCGGTGGTTGGCCGGTGGCGAGCTGGGGCCATGGCACCGTGGGCGTGGCGGACGTGTGCGCACCGTCCTGGCAAGGTCGCTCGTACCGTGACGTGGCCTACCTCAATCGCTGGCTGGCCGAAGGTTTTGCCGTCGTCGCCACCGATTACCAGGGCCTCGGCGTGCCCGGCGGCCACCCATTGCTCAATAGCCGCATGGCCGCCTACGGAATTCTCGACGCCGCCAAGGCCGTGGTCGCCGGGGTACCCGGGCTGGCCGACAAGGTGTTGATCGTCGGTCAATCCCAGGGCGGTGCCGGTGCCTTCGCTGCCGCGGCGTATGCCGCCACCTACGCCCCGGACCTGGGAGTGAAAGGCAGCATCGGCACCGGTGTGATCTACACCCTCGACTACGCGAAAAACCCCAGCGAAGAAGTGCGCAACAAGGTCGATCCAACCCTGGCCTACGGCTTCTACACCCTGCTCGCCGCCCAGCAATACGACCCGAGCATCAACCCGGCCGACTTCTACACCGAAAAAGCCCTGCCGATATTCGAGCAGGCCCGCACCAGTTGCCTGTTCGCCCTCGAAGGCGATGTGGAAGGCCTCGGCCTGAGCATCGCCAACACCAAGAAAGACTACAAGGGCAAGCAGCTCGCCCCGTGGCTGGCGCAAGTGTCCTACCCGACGCTGAAAACCTCGAAGCCGATCTTCATCGGCACCGGCGCCGAAGACACCACCCCGGCCGCCGCGACCCAGGTCAAGCTGATGCAGGACGCGTGCAAGGCCGGCTCCATCGTCGAAGGCCACCTGTACAAAGGCCTGGGCCACAGCGCCACGGTCAATGCGTCACTCAAGGACTCGATCCCGTTTGCCCACAAGGTCATCAACGACCAGCCGATCACCCCGATCTGCGCCCCCACCGCGCAATAAGCAGGAGGCTTGCATGAGCATCGAATTCTTCACCCGCCTGCCACTGCACGGCGAAACCCAGTTCCTGCCCGGCGACCCACGCAACCGTGGCGACTGGCATCGCGGCGGCCCCAGCACCGGCGCGGTGTCGGGCTTCAGTGTCGGTGATCACTTCACGTACATCGACTACCTCGGGCAAATCGCCAGGGCTGCGGAAATCAACGGCTTTGGCGGCGCGCTGATGGTCAACGCGCCCACCGGCGAAGAGCCATGGACCGTCTGCGCGCTGCTGGCCCGGGAAACCCGCACCCTGCAATTTGTCACCGCGTTCCAGCCCTACCACTACACCCCCTGGGTGGCCGTGCAGCAGGCGGCAACCTACCAGCGCGCCACCGGCAACCGCCTGGTGTGGAACATCATCAACGGCGGCTCGGACGCGATTCAACGCCAAGTGGGCGACTTCAGCGACCACGATGAACGCTACGAACGCGCCACCGAATTCATGGACGTGGTCAAGGGCTATTGGCACAACGAAACCTTCCACTACGACGGCAAGTTCTACAAGGCCGACGGTGGCGGCTTGCGCGGGCCGCTGAAGAAAGCCCAGTTGCCGCTGATCTGCACCGCCGGCTCGTCCATCGCCGCCCGGGAGTTTGCCGCCAAGCACGCCGACTTCTACCTGATGCGCGCCGAACACCCGGACGAAATCGCCGCCCTGATCGCCGACCTGCGCGAGCGCGCGTTGAAATGGGGCCGCACCGACATTCGCTTCGGCCTGTCGATTGACGTGATCACCCGGGAAACCGAAGAACTGGCCCGCACCGAAGCCAAGCGTTTCTTCGACGAAGGCATCGCCCGGGGCGCGGTCAAGGCCGTGGCGGCCCATGCCGGGTTGCGTACAGCACGCAAGCTCAGCTATGAGCACGGCTTCAGCGAAAAACCGAAACCCAGGGCTTCGATGACTTCTTCATCCACCCCAATGTGTGGACCGGCTTTGGCTACACCGGCATTCCGCCGGGCTGCGCGCTGGTGGGCAGCTACGAGAACGTGGTGGCGCGAATTCGCGAGTACAACGCCATCGGCATCGACCTGTTCTTCCTTGCCGGCTACCCGCACCTGGAGGAAGCCTACCGCCTGGGCGAGCACATCCTGCCGCACTTTTTCAATGAACGCGCCGAACTGAGCCGCTCCCAGGAGCCCGTGCTGGAACTGCGCTCCGCCAACGGTCCGGCCGGAGTCTGATGCCATGAGCCTACTGCTTAGCCGCCGGGACTTTCTCGGCTACAGCGTGACCGTCGGCGGCGGCTTGCTGCTGGCCGGTTGCGGTCCCGGGGACACGCCCAAAAGCGTCACCGCCAATGACCAACCGCGCTACGGCGGGCGCCTGCGCCTGGGGATCCTGGATGGCAACCAGAGTGGCAACCTCGATGCCCACAAGCCCGTGGGCAGTGGCATCGTTCGCGGCTTTGCGCTGTACAGCAAGCTCTGGGAATGGGACGAGCAGATGCAACCGCGCCTGGCCCTGGCCGAGTTTGCCGAGCCGAATGCCGACGCCAGCAGCTGGACCCTGCGCCTGCGCCCCGGCCTGGAGTTTCACAACGGCAAGACCATCGACGCCGATGACCTGATCTTCTCGATCCGACGCCTCACCGACCCGCAGCTGGCCTCGCCCTACGCGGCGCTGCTGCACTGGGTGGACCGCGACAACCTGGTCAAGCTCGACAACCGCACCGTGCGCCTGAGCTTTCGCGACGGGCGCAGCTACATGCCGCTGGCAGAAACCTGGGTCAACTTCGGCGGCATCGTGCCGGTGGATTACCACCCGGTGACCAACCCGGTGGGTGCCGGCCCCTACAAGCTCAAAAGCTTCACCCCAGGCCAGCGCTCACTGTTTACCCGCTTCGAGAACTACTACAAGGACGGCAAGCCCTACGCCGATGAGCTGGAGATCATCGACTTCAAGGATCAGGTCTCGCGCCTGGCCGCCCTGCGTTCCGGGCAAATCGACATGGCCAACGTGATGCCCACCGAGCAGTTGCCGATCCTGCAAAAGGACCCACGCCTGAAGGTCATCACCTCGGTGACCGGCAACTGGCTGTCGTTCGACATGAACCTCGACAAACCGCCGTTCAACGACCCACGGGTGCGCGAAGCGTTTCGCTTGATGGCCGACCGTGAAGAGCTGGTGCGCCGCGCACTGAACGGCCAGGGCCGGGTGGCCAACGACCTGTATGCACCCAGCGACCCGACGTTCAACCACGACCTCGGCCCACGCCCCTACGACCCGCAACGCGCGGCGCAACTGCTGAAGGACGCCGGCCAGGAAAACCTCTTGGTGGAATTGATCACCACCCCGGGGCCGGGCCTGAGTTCGGCGCTGGTGCTGGCCGAACAGGCCAAACGTATCGGCGTGACCCTCAAGGTCAAGCAGGTGGACCTGGCGACTTTCCAGGGGCCGCTGAAAAACGACTGGACCCTGAGCACCGGCGGCAGCATCGGCGCGCCATTCCTGGCCAGTGCGATCCATACCGACGCGCCGTTTGCGGTGTCCAACAAGACCCACTTCAACGACCCGCAATTCAGTGAGCTGTTCCTGGCCGCCATGGCCCAGCCCGACCTGGAAAAACGCAAGGCCCTGGTGCATCAGGTCCAGCAGATCCAGTACGAACGCGGCGGGATGCTGATCTGGGGCTATGCCGACTTGCTCGACAGCGTCTCCACCCGTGTCGGCGGCGCGCAATCCGAAGAGTCGCTGTTCAGCACCTGGCGCTTCGAAAAGCTCTGGCTCAAAGACACCGCCTGAGCCACTTACACCGTATCGCCCTGTAGGAGCCGGCTTGCCGGCGATGGCGTCCGGTCGATCGGCGCAGGGCTCAAGGGCCTTATCGCCGGCAAGCCGGCTCCTACAAGGGACCGTGCGCTCTTCATTCTTTTTATGGGGCATTTCTGCCATGCACGCTATCGCCTTGCGTTTACCTCTGCTGCTCGCCGCAAGCCTGCCAATCCAGGCCTTTGCCGCCGATACCCAACTGCAAACCGTGACCGTGCAGGCCAGTGCCAGCCAGTCCGATGACGACGCCCTGCCCACTCGCCCACCAACGTCGGTGTACGGCGGCACCGAGACCAAGGTCCTCGATACGCCGCGCTCAGTGGTGCAAATCAACGCCGAGCAACTGGCCAACGACTCGATCCGCAGCGCCGACGACCTGGTCAAGTACGCCCCCGGCATCACCCGGGGCGGCGGCCAGAACGCCGGCATCGCCCCGCAGTTTCGCGCCCAGGGCTCCGAGGTGTTCCAGGACGGCCAGCGCGCTTATGGCGTGCGCCACCCGGCAAACTTCAACGCCTATGAAGGTGCCGACATCGTCGCCGGACCGTCCTCGGTCACCTACGGCTCGGTGTCCGGCAGCGGCGGTTATGTGAACTACCTGAGCAAGAAGCCCGACTTCGACGCGTTCAAGACCAAACTCAGCGGTGAACTGGGCTCGTGGATACCGGACGGCACCTCCCGCAGTTCCAACAAGTTCAGCATCGACAACACCGGCCCCTTGAGCGACAACCTGGCCTACCGCCTGAGCATCACCAAGCAGCGCCAGCAGGACTTCTACGACAACGTCGACAACAACTTCGACGCTTTCTACGGCGCCCTCGCCTGGCGCAACGACAACGTGCGGGTGGACTGGAACGCCAGCTACGACAACTACTACGACTACAACATCACCCACGGCTGGAACCGCGCCACCCAGGACCTGGTGGACAACGGCAAGTACTACGCCGGCCGCGCCACGCCGATTATCCAGAACGGCAACACCCTGTGGTCACCGGTGCTGGCCTCCGGCGCCGCCGATGCGCCAACCCTCGGTTGGGTCAAACGCCAACGCAATGCCCAGGGCCAATACAGCGTGGTGGATGGCAGCTTCCAGACCGCCTCGCCCAACACCCAGAGCAACCCCGGCAGCCTGCGGGGCTGGGTGTATGACCCGACGCTGGCGGGTAACGGCGAACGCTCGCTGTCTTCACAAACCGGGCAACGCAAGGAAGACGAGAGCAGCTCCCGGCGCTTTACCACGCAGCTGCGCATCGAGGCCGACCTGTCGCCCACCATCACGGTGGCCAACAGCACGTTCTACCAACGCTCCAAGGACATCACCGATGCCGTGGGTTCGTTCCAGGTGCAATCCAAAGACAACATCTTCGACAACCGCTTCGAATTCCGCTCACGCAATGAAACCCGCCTGGGCGGCTGGACCCTGCGGGATGACAGCAACACCGGCCTGATCTATCGCCGCGAGTTCAACCAGTCGATCGCTGCCAACAACAGCTTCGGCTCCACCATCAACGCCTATGACTTGACCCAGGACCCTTCGGGCAAGAACCCCGGCGACCTGCTGGGCCTCACCGGTGCCAACCCGGCCGGGGGCAATGGCGCGTGGATCGGCCAGCCCGGCGTGCCGCAGTATTCGAATTACTACGGCTGGCTGAACCTGCCGCCGATGTACCCGGCCGGGCACGGGCTCTATGCCGAGTCCGTGGCGCCCTACACCGCCGAAAGCACCTGGACCACCAAGACCCTGTTCAGCCAGCACAACCTGAAGTACGGCGACTATTTCGGCCTGAACATCGGTGCCAGCCGCAGCTGGATCGAGGCCGAGATCGATAACCCCTTCGTGCTCGCCGGCGGCAACCCGCGCAAGGACAGTGACAATTACCGGCTGTTCGCATTCCAGGTCAGCCCCTACGTCAAGCCCACGGAAAACACCACGCTCTACTACACCTTCGATCGCTCGCTGGCGGTCAACACCGGGTTCTTTTCCAACGGCCTGGGGTGGGGCAGCGGCAGTGGCGCCAACCTGCTCAACCCGCTGGCGTTCCAGAGCCTGAGCGTGTTGCACGAAGTGGGCGTGAAGGTGGAAGCGGTGCCCAACCAATTGTTCATGACCCTCGCCGCGTTCAAGCAGGCCCGGGACCAGGCGCCAGACAGCAACAACAGCATCGCGCGGCTGGTGATCAAGGGCGTGGAAGCCACCGTGCGCTATCAGCCGGATGACCACCTGCGCAGCGGCTTGAACCTGTCCAAGCTCAACGCCTACAACGAATTCACCTCCCAGGCGGGCTTTGCCTCGGCCGGGTTCGTGCCCGACAACGGCACGGTGTTCGGCGACAACAACAGCCTCAACCAGCGGCCGTCCGGGCGTTTCGACGCGGTGCAGATTCCTGAATACACCGCCAGTGGCTACGTCGACTACCGCTTCGACTCGGGCTTTGGCGCCGAGCTGTCCGGCTGGTGGACCAGCAACTGGTACCTGAACCTGAGCAAGACCGTAAAGATCCCCAACGAATACAACCTCGACCTTGCCGTGTACTACCGCCAGCCGCAGTGGAGCACCACCTTGCGTGTGCTGAACCTGACCAACGAGCTGAACTTCGTCAGCGGCCTGGCCGGCTCCACCAATACCTTCCTGCAACCGATGCCGGGCCGCACCTTGCTGGCCCAGGTCGACTACCAGTTCTAACCCTCAAAGGAGCCTCAGCATGTCCATTGAATTTGTCGGCATGATCTTCCCCCGCCAATGGTCCGAGACCCGTGGCGTGCGCAGCCCGGATTTCGACCTCGATTTTATCCGCCACCACGCCCGCGCCCATGAACACGCCGGCTTTGACCGGGTACTGATCGCCAGCGGGCCCGGCAGTGCCGACAGCCTGCAAATCGCCGCCTACGCCGCGGCGCACACCGAACACCTGGGTTTCATGATCGCCCACCGCCCGGGACTCACTGCCCCGACAGTCGCCGCCCGAGCCTTCGCCACGCTGGACCACACCACCGGCGGCGGGCGCATTCGCCTGCACGCTATCACCGGCATCACCGCCGAGCCCCAGGAAGGCGACTTCCTGCTGGACAAGACCGAGCGCTACCAACGCACCGACGAATACCTGGAAATTGTGCGGCGCACCTGGACCGCCGAAGAGCCGTTCGACTTCGAGGGCAAGTACTTCAACATCAAGGGCGCGTTTTCGCCGGTCAAGCCGCTGCAACAGCCCCATATCCCGATTTCGTTTGGCGGCTCATCGGACATTGCGTATCAGATTGCGGTCAAGCATGCGGATCTGTATGCGCTGTGGGGCGAACCGTTGAGCGGTGTGGCGGAGCAGATTGCCAAGCTCAAGGCGGCGGCCAGTGCAGCGGGTGTGCAGGCGCCGCGGGTGAGTTTGTCGGTGCGCCTGATTTTGGGCGCGACCGAGGAACTGGCCTGGCAACGGGCCGAGCAGATTCTGGAGCAGATCAAGGCCAATCCACAGTTTGCAGCGGGCAGTCCGTGGCAGAAGCGAATCAAGGGAACGGGGTCGGAACGCTTGCTGGCAGCGGCGGCTTTAGGCGATCGGCATGACCGCGCGTTGTGGATGCCGACGGCGACGGCTGTGGGGGCGTATGGCGATACCACGGCATTGGTAGGCACACCGGAGACCGTGGCCCAGGCGCTGCTGGATTATGTGGACCTGGGGGTCACGACGTTTTTGAATCGGGGGTATGACCCGCTGTATGACACCGTGGATTATGGGCGGTGGATCATTCCGGCAGTGCGCGAGGAAGCCCGGCGCAGAAAGGCCGCGTAAAGACGGCCTCCGCCATCGCCGGCAAGCCGGCTCCTACAGTAAAACGCGCACACCTGTAGGAGCCGGCTTGCCGGCGATGGCGCCCCCACAGACACACCCTGAGCCAAAAGCCCGCCCCAAATCTCGACGTTACGCACTAGCCTTCCCTGCCTGTATTTCCAACAGGAGGACAAGGAATGTCCACGCTTCCCCACGCCAAACACCTACGCACCGGCCGCTATTCCGAACCCGGGCAGATTTACATGCTGACAGCAGTCACCCAGCACCGCGATCCAGTCTTCACCGATTGGCGGGTAGGCCGATTAGTCGTTCATCAATTCCGTCAGGCCCCAACCGAAGGTTTGGTTGACTCTCTCGCCTGGGTCGTCATGCCCGATCATTTCCATTGGCTGGTCGAGCTCAAACACAGCACGTTGCCGCAACTGATGCTTGCAACAAAGTCCCGCAGTGCGCGTGCGGTTAACGCGCACTTGGGGCGCTCGGGGCGTTTCTGGCAGAAAGGTTTTCACGATCGGGCGATTCGCCGGGAGGAAGACCTGCAGGCCGTGGCTCGTTACATCATCGCCAACCCAATACGGGCGGGGCTGGTGCGGCGGGTACATGACTATCCGCTGTGGGATGCCATTTGGGTGTGAACGGACGGACGCCATCGCCGGCAAGCCGGCTCCTACAGGTTTCGTGTAGGAGCCGGCTTGCCGGCGATCACTGCGCAGCAGTGTCGGTCAGCCCAGCGAGGGCGAATGCTCCAGCAACGTCTGCGTATACGCCGCCTGCGGCTGATCCAGCACGCTATCCACCGCGCCCTGCTCCACCACCCGCCCGACCTTCAGCACCAGCACCCGGTCGGCAATCGCCCGCACCACGCCCAGGTCGTGGGTGACAAACAACAACGTCAAACCGTCCCGCTGCAACTGGCGCAGCAAATCCAGGATCGACGCCTGCACCGAGACGTCCAGCGCCGAGGTGATCTCATCGCAGATCAGCAGCTTCGGCTCACACAACAGCGCCCGGGCAATCGCCACGCGCTGGCGCTCACCGCCAGACAGGCTGTGGGGATACAACCCGGCCACCGACGCCGGCAGCGATACGCGCTTGAGCACCGCCTCCACCCGTTCCCGTGCGGCGGCGCCGCTCACTGCAAAGAAATGCGCCAGCGGTGCACTCAAGGTCTGGTACACCGTCTGCCGCGGATTCAGCGCCCGGTACGGGTTCTGGAAGATGTACTGAATCTGGTGCCGCAACCCCGCCTCACGCTGCCGTGCCTGCAGCGGCAACGGTTGCCCGGCATAACGCAGCTCGCCTTCGGCATTCCCCCAACCCGGCAACGGCCCGCGCGAGGCTGGTCTTGCCGGAGCCGGACTCGCCCACCAGCGCCAGGCATTCCCCCGGCAGCAGCTGCAGCGACACGTCAAACAGCACCTGCCGGTCATACGCCACGTTCAACCCGCTGATCTCCAGCAAGGCGGTATCGGTGCGCGCATCCACGGCGGCAATCGGTGCCAGGGCGATGCGTTGCAACGGCTGATCATGGGGCGTGAAACACGCCACTTCATGCCCCGCCGACTGCGTCTGCAATAGCGGTTCCTGCTGTGAACACTCAGGCCCAAAACGCTCACACCGCGGCCCGAAGCCACAGCCTTGAGGGCGCTGCCCCGGTGCCGGGGCATGCCCGCCAATCGCCCGTAATTCACGGCGCCCGGCCACATCGGGAATCGCCGCCAGCAAGCCTCGGGTGTAGGGATGGGATGGCCGACTGAACAACCCGTCCCGGCTGGCCGTTTCAACAATCCGCCCGGCGTACATCACCATCACCCGGTCCACCAGGTCCTTGATCACCGCCAGGTCATGGGACACATACACCGCCGCCACGCCCTGGCTTTTGCACAAGCGGCGCAAGGTGGCGAGGATATGCGCCTGGGTGGTGACGTCCAGCGCGGTGGTGGGCTCGTCCAGTACGATCAGCCGGGGCCGCAGCACAAACGCCAGGGCCAGCATCACCCGCTGTTGCTGGCCGCCGGACAGTTGATGGGGAAAGCGCCGTAGAAACTCCGGGTCATCCGGCAAGCCCACATCACGCAAGGTTTCAATAATCCGCTGTTGCTGCGCAGCCTTGTCCAGCTGGAGTGGATGCACGGCCAGGGTTTCGCGCAGCAGGCCGCCAATGCGCAGCGCCGGGTTGAGCGCGGTGGCCGGGTCCTGGGCAACATAGCCGATCAGGCTGCCACGGGCGCGGCGCAAGGCTTCACCTTCCAGGCCCAACAGCGCCTGGCCGGCGATGTGCACCTGGCCCCCGACAATCCGCGCGCCGCGCCGGGCATGGGCCAGCAGCGCGGTGGCCAGCGTGGTCTTGCCGGAACCCGACTCCCCCACCAACCCGAGGATTTCGCCGGCTTCCAGGCTGAAGGACACCCCGGACAGCACATCCACCTGCCCCGGCAATTCAACCCGCAAGCCGCTGACCTGCAGCACGGTTGTCGTAATCTCCGCGATCGCATTCATGGCTGTTTTTCTCCCAGGCGCGCGCTGCTGCGGCCGATGCCTTCAGCGAGGATATTGGTGCCATAGGCAAATACGCCGATCAGCACCGCCGGTGCCAGCACGGCCCAGGGCTGCACCAGCAACCCGGCCTGGTTTTCATTGATCATCAAGCCCCAGTCCGCCGTCGGCGGCGCCACGCCATAACCGAGAAAACTCAGGCCCGAGAGCATGCCCACGCCCCAGGTCAGCATGTTGCCGAAGTGCACCAGCAAGGGTGTGAGGATGTTCGGCAGGATCTCCTTGAACAGGATCCGCCGCCGCGAATAGCCCATCATCTGCGCCGCCTCGACAAATTCCTGCCCCGCCACCGCCACCGCGCTGGCCCGCGCCAGGCGAATCACCCCCGGGATAAATGCAATCGACACCGTGAGCACGATCAACCACGGCGCACGACCCAGCATCGAGACAATCAACAGCACCAGGATCAGGTCGGGAAACGCCAGGGACACGTCCGCCAGCCAGGTGATCAACTGGTCCAGGCGCCGCCGCGACAGGCCGGCGAGCAAGCCAAGGGTGCTGCCTACCGCGAGGGCAATGCTCGCCGCCGCCACTGACATCCACAACACCGACAGGCCACCGCTGAGCAGCCGCGACAACACGTCATGCCCGAGGAAGTCATACCCGAGCAACGCCCGACCCGTTGGCGCGCCGTACACCGGCCCGACCATGTCCGTCGAGCCATGGGGCGCCAGCAACGGGCCGAACAGCGCCACGGCGATCACCAGCACGGTGATCAGCGCACCTTTGCGGGTCTGCGGCTCGGCCAGCCAGCGGGAAACTCGACTCTTGCTCATGCATCACCTCGGGAGCGCCGCCACCACGGGGTAATGCCCCGGCGGTTGCGCGAAATCATTGTCACGCGACGGGCCGTGCGCAGCTTTGGCGTGAGCAGCACCGTCAGCAGGTCAGCCAATAGGTTGATCAGTACCACCGCCAGGCTGATCACCAGCACGATGGCCTGGATCATCGGCAAATCACGCATCTGGATCGCCGCGTTAAGGGCCGTGCCGATGCCGGGGTAACTGAAGATCACCTCGGCCAGCACTGCGCCGCCGATCAGCGTGCGCAGGGTCAGCGCCACACCTTGAATCGCCGGCACCAGCGCATTGGGCAAGGTGTGCCGCCACACGATCCGCCAATGGGGAATGCCCCGCAGCCGTGCGGCAATCACGTAGTCGGACTCCAGCGCGTCGATCATCGCCGCACGCACCATCCGCGTGAGGTACGGCAGCGCCGACAGGCTCAGGGCCAACACCGGCAGCACGAGGAACGGCAACTGGCGCCACAGCGACTGGTCCGGGTCGAGGATCGACACCGCCGGCAACCAGTCCATATGCGGCATGGAAAACAGCAGCACCAGGCCGATGGCCAACAGAAAGCCCGGCGTGGCCTTGAGGAAAATCAGCAGCGACAGGCTCCAGCGGTCGAGGTAGTTGTCGCGGCGCAGTGCCAGGTACACACCAAGGCCCAGCGCCGCCGGCACCACCACGGCGATGACCCCGGCGAGCAGCGCCAGGGTGTAGCCGAAACGGCCCCACAGGATGCTGCTGACTGGCGCGTTGGAGTCCAGTGACACCCCGAGGTCGCCGCTCAGGGCCGAGCCGAGCCAGCGCAGGTACTGCCGAAGGATCGGCTGGTCCAGCCCCAGTTGATGTTGCAGGGTGAGGATGCTTTGCAGCGGCGCGTCGGGGCCGAGAATCACCCGGGCCGGGTCCGAGGGCAGCGCCTGGGTGGCGATGAACACCACCAGGCTGATCACCCAGGCGGTGAGCAGGCCGTAGCCCAGGCGGCCGACGAACCACGACAGCCAGGCCGGCGTTCGCAGGGGCTTAGACATGGTTCAACCACAACTCGTCAAAGCGCCAGGAGGCGAAGGTGGTCTGTTCCGGCGTGAGGCCGCCGACCCGTACCGATGCGGCGTCCAGCACGTCGTTGAAGCCCCAGATGAGCAGGCCACCGCGCTCGTGTTGAATCTGCTGGGCCTCGTGCACCAGGCCTTTGCGCAGTTGCAGATCCGGTTGGGCCAGGGCCTGGCGGTACAGCGCGTCGAAGCGCTCGTCGTGGAAATTGCTGCGGTTGTAGATCGCCAACGGTGCGTCGTTGTGCAACGCCGACGCGAGGAAGCCACGGGCCGGCGTAGAACCCGGCGACAGCTGCCACTGTTCACGCTGCGGGCCGTTGAATACGGCGCCGTCGACCTGGGTCACCCGCACCTCCACCCCGGCCTTCTTCGCCTGCTGGGCAAACACCAGCGCGGCATTCACGCCGGGGCCGGACGGGGTCGTCAGTTCAACACGCAGATCGGTCTGCCCGGCCTGGCGCAGCAGCGAGCGTGCCTGGTCCAGGTCATGGGGACGCTGCGCAATGTCATGGTTGTAGGTGGGGTCATGGGGCGAATACAGGTCGTTGGCGATGCGCCCGAAACCGTTGAGGCCACGGTCTATCAGTTCCTGCCGATCGGCCAGCAAACGGAACGCCTGGCGTACCCGCACGTCATCAAACGGCGGCTTGGCCAGGTTCAGGTTGAAGCCGGTGAACGAGGTGCTGGGCGACACGCACAGCGCCAGGCGCGAGTCGGCCTTGAGCAATGCGCTGTGCTCAGCCTGCACGCCACTGGCGACGTCGATCTGCCCGGCCCGCAAGGCCGCGACCCGCGACACCTGGTCCTTGAACTCGATGATTTCCAGTTCGTCGGCGTAGGGCTGACCGGGCTTGTAGTAATTCTCGAACCGGCTGTAGAGCGAACGCTGGCCGGGCACGAAGCGCTTGAGCTTGTAGGGGCCGGCGCCCACCGGATTGGTGATGGGGTCGTAGTCGGTGGGCACGATGCCGCCGAAGCTGATCAGGGTTTCATCCAGCGGGAAGAAGCTCTGGCCCTGTTTGAAGCGGATTTCGATGGTGCGCTCATCCAGCTTGCGCAGCGCATTGCGGTCGATGGCACCCACCAGGCCGGCAAACGGCGAGGCCAGTTTCGGGTCGGTGAGGCGCAGCAGCGAGAACAGCATGTCGTCGGCGCCGATGGTCTTGCCGTGGTGAAACTCCAGGCCTGGCTTGATGCGGATGGTCCAGGCGCTGGCGTCGGCGTTCGGCTCGGCGAACTCGGCCAGGGCCAGGCGCGTGCTGACGTCGGTGTTCCATTCCCAGAACTTGCTGTACAGCGCCCAGCCGCGAATGATCCCGCCGCCCACCGGTTTATGGGCATCGAGGTTGCCGGACTGGTCGCCGTCGATGATGCCGATGCGCAGGCGTCCGCCGGTGGTCGGTGTGGTCGACAGCACCGCTGCCGGCGCTGCGCCGCTGTCACAGCCACCCAGCAGCAAACCGCCGCCGATGGCCAGGCTGTTGCCGAGGAACACCCGGCGGGAAAATCCTTCGCTCATCCGTTACGCCTCTTGGTGTTGCACGGCGTTCAGACGCGGCACTTCAAAACCGTGGTCCAGGTCCAGCAGCGGGAATAGCAGGTCCGCCACCCGGTGCGCTTCATCGATCAGCGGGAAGCCCGACAGGATGAACGCCGAGGTGCCCTGGGCTTCGTACTCGCGAATGCGCTCGGCCACCTGTTCGGCGCTGCCCACCAGGTAAGTGCCGGCGGCCGGGCCGAGGATATTGAAGCCGAACAGGCTCGGGCCGAGCCACACGTTGGGGTAAATCTCCAGGTCGCGGGCCTTGGGCAGGCGGCCGGCGCGAATGGTATCGACGTTGCGTTGGGTTTGCGGGTCGTCGCTGTGGAAATCCTCGAAGCTCACGCCGGGGGGCAACTGGCGTTCGATGGCAGTGCGGGCGGTTTGCAGCGAGGTGCGTTGCAGCAGTTTCTCGGCGTGGGCCCAGGCCTCTTCTTCGGTCTCGCGCACGATGATTTGCAGGCGGGTGCCAAAGGTCAGTTCACGGCCGATCTTTGCTGCTTCGGCGGCGACCTTGCGGAACTTGTCGCCGAGTTTTGGCGGGGTGTTGGCGAAGCTCAGGTACACGTCGAGCAACTGCACCGAATGCTCAACCCCCGGCCCCGACGTGCCGGCGCCCCACAGCGGGATGCCCGGCTTCTGGTACGGCGGGTGCCAGCCGCCCAGCGGATGTTTGGCCGCCCCCGGCGCACGCGGGGCGAGCTTGACGTATTCGCCGTCATAGCCCCGAGTGTCCCCGGCGTAGAAGCCCTGGAAAGCGCGCCAGTATTCGAGGCTGAAGGCGTAACGCTCGTCATGCGCATAATGCACGCCCAACGTGGCCAGGCCGGCGTCATTGCCGTTGACCACGTTGAACAGCAGGCGGCCATTGGAGAACTGGTCGAAGGTCAATGCCCATTTGGCCAACACCGCCGGCGACAGTTCGCCCGGGTGTTGCGCCACCAGGAAACGCAGGCGCTGGGTGGCGTCAATCAACGACGCGGCCACCGCCAGGCTTTCATTCGGGCTGGAGCCCAGCAGCGAGCCGTAGAACCCCAGGCGGTCGCTGGCGACGGCGAGTTGCTTGAGGTGCTGGAAGTCGGTCTTCCAGCGGCCTTCAGGCTCCCACGGATAAGGCCCATCGGGCGTGGTGAGGTACCAGAGAATCTTTACAGCCATGACAGACATCCTTGAATGGAACCGCCCCTTGTAGGAGCCGGCTTGCCGGCGATGACGGTGGCACATCCAACAGGAATGTCGCCTGATGCACCGCTATCGCCGGCAAGCCGGCTCCTACAGGGGTCGTGGTGGTTTCAGTCACCGTGATGAGGGTGTGTTCAGTTTTTGCGGTCGATGGCCGGGACCAACCCCAGTGCGGTGGCGTGTTCGAACAGGCCACTCATCTTCCACTGCTGGGTCAACACGCCAGGCCCGTAAGCCCGCGAACCACCCAGGGCATCTGCCAGCAATTGCAGCTGCGCGCCCTCCTCCAGCAACAGGATGAATTCAGCCGTGGCCCGCAGCCCTTGCTTGCCCCACACCGTGGAGCCGCCGTTGGCTTCGAGGATCGCCAGGTTGAAGGGGTTTTCAGCGATCTTGTCGAGGATGAAGTCCACTTCCTGCTGGCGACGGTCGATGTACACCGGCAGCTCGCGCGCCAGCTGGTAACGCTGCACCGGCACGTAGTGGAACGGCAGCGTGCGATGGGTCTGGGCCCAGGCGCCGAGGTACGGCGAGTGCACGTGAGACACAGTGGTCACGTCCGCATGCTGCTGGAACAGTTTGGTGTAGCGCCCCAGGCCGCCCTTGCCTTTGCCGAAGATCACGTTGCCGGCAAAGTCGGTGACGGTGGCCTGCAGCGGCTTTCGGTAGTTCCACGGGCCGCCGTAGTTGACCGACACCAGCAGTTCCTGGCCCGGCACACGCTCGATAAAGCCCACGGTGCCGTTGGCGGTGATGGTGTTGGTCTCACGGAAGACGGTGAAGGCTTCTTCGGCTTCCAGCAGGACCTTGTCGATAAAGTCCTGCAGTTCCTGGGTGATCGGTTGGGCGTGGACAATGGCAGTCATGGCAGTTTCTCCGGGTTCAGGCGCGGCGCTTGGCCAACAGTTCATGGGCAGCTTGCAGGGGGCGCGAGTCGACCCAGTCGGCGATTGCAAAATCGCGCTCCAGGAAGCCGTGCAGGTACAGGAAGTCTTTCTGGATACCGAGGAAGTCCAGGCGCTGGGCCGACAGGTCCGGCGCCAGGGTGGTATGGAAATCGCCGCGATAGGCCTCGGCCACCCCGGCACTGCCGGCGCGGGTTTCTTCTTCGAGAATCGCGTTCAGGCCCTCGCGATTGTTCGCAGCCCAGTCTGCCGCGCTGAGGGTTTGCGCGAGGAAACGCACCACCAGGTCAAAGTGATTGTCCAGCAGGCTCTGGTGGACGGTGATCGGGCGCGGCGTGCCGTTGTTGATGCGGTAGCGCGGCTCGGCGATCAGGTCCAGGTCGATGCCCACCACCAGGCCGAGACGGCGTGCGGCATCGGCGGCCGAAGCGCCCTTGACGTACACCGCATCCACTTCGCCGCGCGCCAGGTAATCCAGGCCCGACCACAGGCGCTGCAAACCTTCCTGTGGGTTGGACGCCTGCTCCTGATCGTGCAGCGCCACCTCCACCAGTTGCACATCATCAAAGCCCAGGCCGGCCAGGCTCAACGCGCCTTTATAGCCGTGCAGGCTCATGGCCCGGGCGATGCTGCCCGGGCGGCTGTCGCCCCAGGCCGGCAAGGCCAGGCGCTTGCCTTTCAGGTGTTCGGGACGCGTGATACCGGAGTCCGGGCGGACCAGGATAGTTTGCCATTCCTCGATCCAGGTCAGGCCGATCAAACGGCTCGGCGCACCGGCGGCACGGGCGGCCAGTGCCGGCACGTTGCCGCCTTCGCGAAACAGCCCGGGCAGCTCGTGATCGTAGTGGTGATGCCCCAGTTGGCGGGCCTCCTGCAAGGTCGAGACCGGCAGGCCGTCGGCGGCGAATTCCTCGCTCAGCCAACCGAGTTTGTAGGCGATGCCGGAAGCGGTCGGCACCGGGCAGCGGGTAAACCAGATCTGCTCAAGCGCAGGCTTGGGCAGGATGGCGGAAAGGGTCATGGGCAGCTCCATTGAATTGGGCAAGGCAGTCCATGGGGGTATTGCAGAGGCCGTGCCAATTGGCCAAAGCCCCGGTTTACAAGGCTTTGGCGCAAACAGCCAAAGCGCTGTTGCTGGACTGTCAGCAGCGCTGCTGCTGGCCCAGCAGTCACCCGGCCGCCACTGCTGCCCCAGCAACACCCCGTTATCGCAGGCCCCGCCAGGCGTGGTTTTCGGCATTGGCGCAGAACTTGCTCAAGGCACCTTCAATGCCCGACATCCAGCGCAATCCCTTGTAGGAGCTGGCTTGCCAGCGATGGCCTCAAGTGCACCGCGTAAACCCGTCAGTACGCGTCATCGTTAACCACCATCGCTGGCAAGCCAGCTCCTACAGAGGGGCTTGAACGCACGGGCCAAATCAGGGGAAGAAACTATGAGTACGTTCGAACAGGTACCGGTACACCAACTGCACAGCGAGGCCGAGGCGATTGCCGCGGCCAAAGAGATCGCCGTGGAAATCGCCGCGATCGCCGCCGACAGCAGCCAGAACGGCCAACTGCCGTGGCGCCAGGCGCAATTGCTGTCCCAGAGCGGCCTGACCGCCATCGGCGTGCCAAAGGCGTTTGGCGGGCTGGGTGCCTCGGTGCAAACCATCGTCGAAACCGTGCGCCTGGTCTCGGTGGCCGATGGCGGTGTGGGGCAGTTGCTGCAGATTCACAACGTGATGCTGCGGGGCATCTTCAACGGCTATCCGGATGCGGTGCGTGATCGCCTGGTGGCTGATGTATTGGCCGGCAAGCGTTTTGGCAACGCCCTGGCGGAAGTCGGTGGCAAGAACAAGTTCGCCCTCAAGACCCGCGTCGAGCGGCGTGCCGACGGCAAGCTGGTACTGAATGGCAGCAAGTTCTACTCCACCGGTTCCTACCTTGCCGAGTGGATCTCCCTCACCGCCGCCTCCGATGATGGCGGTGCCGGTGTGCTGCTCAACCGCAACGCCCCGGGCCTGACCCTGGTGGACGACTGGGAAGCCTTCGGCCAGAAAAACTCGGTCAGCGGCACGGTGAATTTCGACAACATCGAACTGGACGAAGACTTCGTCTCCCGGCGCAAGGGCCCGATGAAGCGCACCGGGCTGACCTTCCCGCAGATCCTGCACGCGGCGATCGATACCGGGATTGCCTCGGGCGCGCTGACCGCTGCGGTGGACTACCTCAAGCACAACGCCCGGCCGTGGGTGGAAAGCGGCGTGGACCACGCCAATGAAGAGCCGCACATCATCAAGCAGATCGGCGAATACGCGGTGGCCCTGCGTGCGGCCGAGTCACTGCTGCGGGATGCGGCGCGGGTGTTTGACGAGCATGAACTGGACCCGGAAAACAAGGCACTGCAGGACGAATTGATCCTGTCGGTGGCCACCGCACGGGCGCATTCGGACAGCGCCTCGTTGAAGATCTCCAGCGATATTTTCTCGTTGCTGGGGGCCAGTTCGTCCCTGAGCAAATGGAACCTGGACCGGTTCTGGCGCAACGCGCGGGTGCACACCACCCATGACCCGATTCGGTGGCGTTTGCACCATGTGGGCAATTACTACCTGAACGGGATTGATCCGGGGGAGTACACGGCGATCTTGAACGCCAAGGAAACCCAGGGAGCTACCACTCGCTAGACCCGCCCGGCACATCCCTGGGGCGAGGGAGCTTGCTCCCGCTGGACTGCGCAGCAGGCCCCTCTTTTGGGGTCGCTTCGCAACCCAACGGGAGCAAGCTCCCTCGCCACAGTTTGGGAACGATCAATAACCCCCATTGAGCTTTTCATGATCGAAAGACACCCTCTTCTGCGCAGCCTGGCGATCTACCGCGAAATGCCCTGGCGTTTCGCTCTGGTCGCCGGGCTGTTCGTGGCCATCAACCTCGGCCTGGTCTGGCAACAATGGCTGATCGGCCATGCCGTCAACGACGTGAGCGCCGGCCGCGCCGTGATCCGCCAGGCCGACGGCAGCCTCGACGCCAGTCTGGGCTGGCACTGGCTATGGCTGATGCTCGCCGTGGCCCTGGGCCGTGGCGTACTCCAATACGCGGCCAGCGTGTTGTCCCTGGTGCTCAGCCAGGAACTGCTGACACGCCTGCGCGAACGCATCCTAGCCCAGGTGCAAAGCCTGCACCTGGGCTATCACTGGCAGCACGGCATGGGCGAGATGATCACCCGCACCACCCGTGACGCCGACAAGGTACGGGACGCCCTGATCACCTTCTGGCGCCAGGTGGTGGAAACCCCGCTGGTAGTGCTGGCCACCGTTGGCCTGTTGAGCTGGTACAACCCGTGGCTGGGGCTGGTACCGCTGCTGCTGACCGTCACTGGGCTGTGGATTTTCGTGCTGCAGACCGAACGCCTGGTTGAACTCGACCGCAACGTCGGCGCGGCCTACGACCGCGTCAACCAGGACCTCAGCGAAGGCATCGGCGGCGTGCGGGTGATCAAATCCTTCGCCCTTGAGCAGAGCCGTATCCAGGGCTTCTCCGAACAGGTCGCGGTGTTCGCCGGGCTGGCCCGCCAGGCGCTGGCTTATTCCAGCTCACGCATTCCGCTGCCCCAGGCAGTGGTCGCTCTCGGCCATGTGTGGATCCTGGTCTACGGCGCCCATCTGGTCGCCGCCGGCCAACTGGGCATCGGCGAACTGGTGACCTCGCTGCTGATCGCCACCACCCTGGTATTTCGCATCGAAGGCATTGGCCGGGTGATGCAGACCTTCGCCGATGCCCGGGCCAGTGCCGAGCGAATCTGGCAACTGCTGGACGCCCCGGCCGCCATCCGCAGCGGCAGCGCCACCCTGCCCGCTTCGCCCCTGGGGCTGCGCCTGGAGCACGTCAGTGTGAGCGCTCCCGGCGGTGGCCGGGACATTCTGCATGACTGTTCGCTGACCCTGGTGCCCGGTGAAATTGTCGCGTTGGTGGGCGCCACCGGTACCGGAAAAAGCTTGTTGGCCAGCCTGCTGCCGCGCCTCACCGATGTCAGCGCCGGACGTGTGGTGCTCGGCGATGACGACGCTGGCTGGCAAGACATTCGCGAACTGGATCTGGGCGCGTTGCGCCAACGGGTGCACGTGGTGCCGCAAGAGAGCTTCCTGTTTGCCGGGAGCCTCGCCGCCAACCTGCGCCTGACCGCCCCCGACGCCACCGATGAACAATTGCTCGAGGCCCTGCACCTCGCCGCCGCCGACGACATCTTGCTGCGCCTGCCCCACGGCCTCGCCACGCCGCTGGGTGATCGTGGCGTGACCTTGTCCGGCGGCCAGCGCCAGCGCCTGTGCCTGGCCCGGGCGTTGCTCGGCAAACCGGACATCCTGTGCCTGGACGACGCCACCAGCGCCCTCGACGCCATCAGCGAGCGCCGCGTGCTGAATAACCTGCGGGAACTGCGTGGCACCACGGTGCTGGTGATCTCCAGCAAGTTGTCGACCATCCTCCTGGCCGATCGGGTGCTGATGCTGGCGCACGGCAAAATCGCCGCCGCAGGGCCACACGCCGAGCTGCAACACACCAACCCGCACTACCGCGACCTGCTGGGGATCGACCATGGCTAATCCAATCGCCGGCAAAGCCTTGAGCGATATCGAAATCGAAGAAATGCTCGCGAAAAAGGCCCTCGACCGCAGCATGTTCAAACGCTTGCTGCCGCTGCTCAGGCCAATCCGCCGCGCGATTTTCGCGGTGATCGGCATTGAGTTATTGCTGGTATTCACGGTGTTTTTGCGACCCTGGTTCGTGCGTGAACTGCTGGACCGTGGCTTGATTCAACAAGCTGACCACTGGCTGCTGGATGAGCGCCTGGTGCTGTGGCTGGGCCTTGGGCTGGCCGCCAGTTGGCTGGTGCGCTTCCTGCTGGCCGGGGTCTCGCAGTTCGTCGCCGGAGGCGCGGCGATCCGCGTGCTGAATGCCCTGCGGGTACAGGTATTTGCGCATGTCCAGGGTTTGAGCGTGAGCTACTTCGACCAGACCCGCGCCGGGCGGATCATTTCCCGGGTTGACCGCGACGTGGATGCCCTTGAGCCCCTGGTGATCCAGGGCCCGCCGGAGCTGCTCGGTGCCGTGCTGCGCTGCGGCCTGGCGTCGGTGATGCTATGGCGTATCGACCCGCGCTTCTTCCTCAGCCTGGCGGCCACCGTACCGTTGCTGGTGCTGGCGACCTGGAGTTTCAAGCGGATCTCCCAGCGCAACTGGGCCAGGGTCGCGGAAAACCGCAGCCGCTTTACCGCGCACCTGGTGGAGAGCGTCAGCGGCGCCCGAATGCTGCAGCAGTGCGCCCAGGAGGCACCGAACCTGCGGCGTTATCGCGGGCTGCTGGATGACTTCAACCAGGCGCTGATTCGCGGCAGCCTGCGGTCGGGGTGGTTCGCACCCTTTACGGCGTTGCTGAGTTCGGCGGGGATCGCCTTGTTGCTGCTGGTGGGCGGTTATGGACTGGCAGCGGGCGAGGTGTCGGTCGGGCAAATGGCGGAGAGTCTGTTCTACGTGTTTTTGTTTTTGGGGCCGTTGCAGGAACTGTCGGACCTGTTTGAGCGCTATGCCACCGGCTCGGCGTCGGCGCAGCGGATTTTCCTGTTGCTGGATACCCAGGCGCAGATCACCGACAGCGCTACTCCCCGGCACTTGGGCCGGGCGCGGGGTGAGGTGCGGTTTGAAAAAGTGGACTTCAGCTATGTGCCGAGTGCGCAGACGCCGGTGATCAACGGGCTGGATTTGCATATCCCGGCGGGTGAAGTGTTGGCGATTGTCGGGCCGTCGGGACACGGGAAAAGCACGCTGGTGCAGTTGCTGACGCGGTTTTACGAGGTGCAGTCGGGCGCGGTGCGGCTGGATGGGATTGATGTGCGGGAGTTGGCCCAGCATGCGTTGCGGCGCAATGTCGGGGTGGTGTTGCAGGACAATGTGTTGTTCAGCGGGAGCATTCTCGACAACTTGCGGTTGGCGGCACCACTGGCGGATGACGCGACATTGATCGCGGCGGCCCGGGAGCTAGGGGCGGATGAGGTGTTGGAGCGGTTGCCGCATCAGTACCACACCGAGGTCGGGCCTTTGGGTGCCCATTTGAGCCATGGGCAGCGGCAGCTCGTTTGCCTGGTGCGGGCGTATCTGGCGGACCCGGCGGTGCTGGTGCTGGATGAGGCGACTTCGGCGGTGGATATTCACACGGAGCGGCGGATTCAGCGGGCGTTGCGCAGGCTGTGTCTGGGGCGCACAGCGATCATCATTGCCCACCGGTTGGCGACCATACGGGACGCGGACCGGATTGCCGTGGTGAGGCATGGGCAGGTGGTGGAGCTTGGGGCGCATGATGCGTTGATTGAACGTGGGGGGCTTATGCGGCGTTGTATCAGACGTATTTGCGGAGTGCTCGGGTGGGGGATTTGGTGGCTGGGTGATTGGGGGTATATCCGTTATTTGGGTGATGGCCGCTATTGGTTCCGCTCTTACAGCGGCTCACTTTTGAAAAGCGCAAAAGTAAGCAAAACGCTCTTGCCCCACCACTCGGCACCTCGCCTAGGCTCGGTGTGCCCTCACTCCGGCTTTGGACCGTGGGCCGCCGCGATGGGCCATCCTTGGCCCAGCGCGGCTAACCCGGCGTCCTGCCGGGTTACCCACGCTCCAAAGCCTGCGTTCGGCCAGCGTGGTTTAACGGGGCGCCTAAGATCAAGATCAAAAGCAGATCAAGAACACAGCGGCCTACAGGCCGGCTTGAGTGGTGTGAAGCAAAGGCAAAATCAAAATCAAAATCTAAAGCGGGCACGGTCAAATGTGGGAGCTGGCTTGCCTGCGATAGCATCGCCTCGGTGTACCTGAAAAACCGAGGTGTCTGCATCGCAGGCAAGCCAGCTCCCACAGAAAAGCAGAGCTGCATCCGTTTCAGATTTGGTTTTCGCTTTGGCTTTTGATCTGGCTTCTACCACTCAAGCCGGTCTGTAGGCCGCTGTGCTCTTGCTTTTGATCTTGATCTGACTGCCCCAATAAGCCCGAGGCCGAACGCAGGGATTGAGGAGCGGGTAAACCGGCAGGACGCCGGTTTAGCCGCGACGGGGCAGGGACGCCCCGTCGCGGCGGCCCGCGGAGCAATGCCGGAGTGAGGGAACACCGAGCCTAGGCGAGGTGCCGACAGGCGGGGCAGAGCCTTTTGCTTACTTTGGGGCTTTTCCAAAGTGAGTCGCTGTAAGAGCGAAACCCTAAGCCGCCGTTACCGCAGCAACGGATATGTACACCCAAAACAGCGACTGCTTCACCCCCAACACCCACTGCTGACCCAGTGTTGCTACAGACGCACCCCACCCACCCAGAAAACCCAAAACCCCCGCCCCCATTGGCCCAAGCCCCCATGGCATGCCCGTTGCAGTCCCAATACCAAAAGGTCCCCGCACCTCACGCGACTGACTCCGGAGCACCCATGACCACTGAATTCTTCTGGCGCCTGCCACTGGGCACCGACGGCCCCCAACTCACCACCGACAAACACAACCGGGGCAACCCGGACTACCGCCCCGGCAATATCGCCCCGGGCCGCCTGCCCAACGGCCAACCCGACGACTTCACCTACATCGACTACATCGCCCAGGTCGCCAAGGCCGCCGAACTCGCCGGTTTCGAAGGCGCCCTGCTGCCCACTGGCCCCGAGCCGTGGATCGTCGCCGCCGCCCTGGCCCGGGAAACCCGGCGCATCAAGTTCCTGATCGCCTTCCAGGCCACCTGGACCCTGCCCGCCTACGCCGCCCAACAAGCCGCGATCCTGCAAAACCTCAGCCGCGGCCGCGTGGAATGGAACATCATCACCGGCGGCAACCCCGCCAGCCAGCGCGCCAACGGTGACTTCCTCGAACACGACCTGCGCTACAAGCGCACCGGCGAATTCCTCGACATCATCCAGGGCCTCTGGGAGAACGAAAAATTCTCCTACGACGGCGATATCTACCAACTGGAAAACGGCGCCCTGCCCCACGGCCTGCACCACGAACGCAAGCCCGGCGTGTACTTCTCCGGTTTCTCCGACGCCGCCCTCGACGTCGCCGCCAAGCACGCCGACGTGTACCTGAACTGGGCCGAACCCATCGACAAGCTCAAGCCACACATCGAGCGCGTACGCGAATTGGCCGACAAACAAGGCCGCACCGTGCGTTTCGGCCTGCGGGTCGATCTGTTCGCCCGGGAGACCGAGGAGCAAGCCTGGAAGGACCTGCGCCGCCAGTTCGACAAGCTCGAAGGCAAGAGCAGCCAGGTCGCCAAGGGCTTTACCAGCGGCTCGGATTCGGTCGGCGGCGCGCGCCAGACCGCGTACCACCAGAACGTCGACCGGTTCGACGACCTGATCATCGGCCCCAACCTGTGGGCCGGGTTTGCCAAGGCCAAGCCAGGCCCCACCGTGGGCCTGGTCGGCAGCCACCAGAACATCGCCGAGCGCCTGGTGGAGTACCGCGACGCCGGTTTCTCGACCTTTATCCTCGCCGGCAATCCACACCTGGAAGAAGCGTTGCGCATTGGCCAGGAAGTCCTGCCGCTGGTGCACCAACGCCCGGCCATCCAACCTTTGAAAGCCAGCGCCTGAACGCTGTGGGAGAACCCCTGATGACCCAACCTCTCGATACGCTCTGGTACACCCGCTGCCCCGTGCCCACCGGCCTGGGCATTGCGGTGCAAAAAGGCTGGCTGCAAGACACCGTCGGTGCCCTCGGCACCGAGGTGCAGTCGCTGCGTGAGTCCGATGACAAAGCGGTGCGCGAATCGCACTTCGATCACACCCTGCGCAATTCGGTACGCCATGGCGGGAATATCCCGGCGATCTGGGCCCGCGCCCAAGGCCGGGAAACCCGGGTGATCGGGTTGTCGTGGGCAGATGAAGTGCAACTGATCCTGACCCGCCAGGACAGCGGCATCAAAACCGTCAAGGACCTCAAGGGCCGCACCTTCGGCCTGCCGGACTGGGCCGGCGCACAGATCGACTTCACCCGCGCCCAGGCTCTGCGCGGGCTGGAGAACGCGCTGTCACTGGAAGGCCTGAAAGTCGGCGACGTGAAGCTGAAGAACTTCCGCTACGGCGGCACCTTCAGCGATACCCCGGTGCGCAATATCGCCGGTACGCCGGTCACGCAGAAAGTCAGCGAACGCAACCTGGAGCTGATCGGCCTGCTGCGGGGTGAGGTCGATGCGATCTTCCTCAAGGGCGCCCACGCCGCCCAGCAGGCTCATGATTTCGGCCTGCACACGGTGATCGACACCGGCTCCCACCCGGACCCGCTGATCCGCAGCAACAACGGCACGCCACGCACCCTGGCGGTGGACCTGAACCTGCTGGAAAATCACTTTGACGTGGCCACCGGCATCCTCGATTCGGTACTGCGCGCCGAGCAATGGGCCCACACCCACCCGGAGGAAACCCGGCGCTACCTGGCCCAGGAAACCAACAGCAGTGAGTATTGGGTCACCGCCGCCTATGGCAACGACGCCCACTTGCGCCTGCGCACCGAACTCGATGAACAGGCGATTGCCGCGCTGCAGGACTTCACGCATTTCCTGCACCGCTGGCGCTTTATCCCGAAAAGTTATGATGTGCGTGAATGGATTGATGCACGGCCGCTGGAAGCACTCTTGAACGGCAAAACCGCGCTGGCAGGCTAACCCGTGCAGGAGCCGGCTTGCCGGCGATGACGGCCTTGAATGCGGCAATGACCTTTCGGGCCTCATCGCCGGCAAGCCGGGCTCCTGCAAAGGTTTCCTATTTCATGGATTTGAACGAAGACCCTTATGAGCAAACCACTCGATACTCTCTGGTACACCCACAGTCCGGTTCCCACCGGCCTCGGCATTGCGGTGCAGTCCGGCCGCCTGGCGGAGGCTTTCCTGCCTTTTGGCACCAATATCCAGTCGTTGCGCGAGTCCACGGAGCGCGAAGTTCGCGAAGCGCATTACGACCATCACCTGAAAAACTCGGTGCGTCATGGCGGTAACATCCCGGCGATCTGGGCCTATGCCAGTGGCGTGGAAACCCGGGTGCTGGGGCTGTCGTGGAGCGACGAGGTGCAGTTGATCCTGACCACCGCCGAGAGCGGTGTGCGCAGCGTGCGCGACTTGAAAAACCGGCGCTTCGGCCTGCCGAAATGGGCCAACGTGCAGATCGACTTCACCCGCGCCCAGGCCCTGCGCGGCCTGGAAAATGCCCTCAAGCTCGAAGGCCTGGAAGTCTCGGACGTGGAGCTGGTGGACTATCCCTACGGCGGCACCTACAGCGACAACCAGGTGCAATACGTCTATGGTTCTCCGGCCAGCCTTGGGGTGAGCCGCTTCAGCCGGCGCAACAACGAGCTGATCGGCCTGCTGCGCGGTGATATCGACGCGATCTTCCTCAAGGGTGCCCACGCCGTGCACCTGGCCAACGAGTTTGGCTTGCATGTGGTGGTGGACACCGGCTCGCACCCGGACCCGCTGATCCGTTCCAACAACGGTACGCCGCGTACCCTGACGGTGGACATCAACCTGTTGCAGGAGCACTTCGACGCCAGCGTGAAAATCGTCGACACCGTGCTGCGTACCGAGCAATGGGCCTGGGCGAATCCGGACGAAACCCGGCGTTTCCTGGCCCAGGAACTCAACACCAGCGAGTACTGGGTGACCGCGGCCTATGGCGAAGATGCCCATCGCCGGCTGCGTACCACACTGGACTCACGCTCCATCGAAGCCTTGCAGGACTTCACCGATTTCCTGCATCGCTGGAACTTCATTCCACGGCGCTTCGATGTACGCGACTGGATTGATTTCAGCGTGCTGGAAAAGGTCATCGGCTCCACCTCTCGCGTGGCCGTCTAACCCCTCTGCAGGAGCCGGCTTGCCGGCTCCTGCGGTGCTTGCCTGGCAACACTTCCCCTGCTGCTCCAGCAGCACCCTCCAAGCAACTTCTGCTGAATCTTCGACACGCTTTTCAAGCGGCCTTCGGCTGCGCTTTCAATTGGTCGAAAACGCCCGCTTATTTATTTTTTTAATCGTTATATATCAATACCTTACAATCATGTATCGACCCTGAAATCTGCTTGGCACGATCTCTGCTCTAGCCCCTTCAAGGAAACTTTTCCGGGGGAGATTTCATGCACACACTTAATCCGATCACCAAGGGCCTGTGGCTCGCTTTACTGCTGGCAGGCGGCACCGCCAGTGAACCTTTATTGGCCGCCGAAGCAGCCGAAAACGACGCCAGCAACACCGAGCCGTCGCTCAAGACCGTGACCGTCACCGCACAACACCGGGAAGAAACCCTGCAAGAGGTTCCAGTGGCGGTATCGGCGGTCCAGGGCACCAGTATCATTGCCGACGGCGTACGCTCGATGGGCGACATCACCACCTTTATTCCCAACGCCTCGGCGAAGAACCCCGACGGCGACGGTCGACCACGCTGGTACATCCGTGGCCTGGGCACCGGCGACACCGGCGCGGCCACCGTGTACCCGGTGGGCATCTACGCCGATGACGTGTACCTGAACGCACCGATTGCCGGTGGCGGCCCGCTGTTTGACCTCGAACGCATCGAGATTCTGCGCGGCCCCCAGGGCACGCTGTATGGCAAGAACACCACCGCGGGCGCGGTCAATATCATCTCGAAGAAGCCGACCTTCGACACCGATGGCTACGGCACGATCGGCTTTGGCAGCAAGAACGAGCGCATCGTGAACGGCGCCATCGGTGGCACCCTGGTGCCGGAAAAACTCGCGGCACGGATCTCGCTGTACTCCGAGGAGCGCGACGGCTTCCAGAAAAACCTGATCGACGATCACACCTACGGAGACGTCAACAAGAAGGCCGTGCGCCTGCAATTCTTCGCCCAGCTCAACCCGGACCTGGATGCGCTGTGGAAGATCCACAGCCGCGAGTTCAAGGGCGACGGCGCCAACGGTGCGCTGACCCTCGGGCGTTACTACAACGTGGGCTACACGCGCCCCGCCGGACGCAATATTGCGCTGAACGTGGACGACGACTCCAAGCTCAACCACGACGGCACGTCGCTGACCCTCAACTGGCACCTGGGCGACTACACCCTGACGTCCATCAGCGCCTACGACTACATCCGTGGCCAGTCCAGCGGTGATGCCGACTACACACCTTACGAGGTCAACGGCACCTCCACCGCCGACAACAAATACACCCAGTACTCCCAGGAAATCCGCCTGGCCTCGCCCCAGCAGGAAACCCTGCGCTGGCTGGCCGGTGCGCACTATTTCCATGAAGGCCTGGACAGCAGCGCCGGACGCTTTATCGCCCCGGGCCCGACACCCAATGGCACCGGCTCCAACCAAATCAACGGCGCGACAGATTTTCGTGACCTGAACTACAACCACACCACCGACAGCTACGCGCTGTTTGGCAACCTGACCTACGACCTCACCGACAATTTCAGCGTGACCGGTGGCCTGCGCTGGACCCAGGAAAAGAAAGACATCGACCTCAACCTCACCCAGTTGACCCGCGCCACCGCCAACGGCCCGCTGATTCCCCTGGCGGGCGTCGGCACCAACGGCAACCGTCAGGAAGACAAGACCTGGGAAGCCTTGACCTATGACCTGACCCCGGAATACCGGATCAACGACAACGTGCGGGTGTTCTTCCGCTATGCCCACGGCTTCCGTTCGGGCGGCTTCAACACCGGGCTGTCCACCAGCCTGTCGCAACTGACCACGGTGGACCCGGAACAACTCGACGCCTACGAATTCGGCGTCAAGTCCGAGTGGTTCAACCACCGCCTGACGGCCAACGCGAACATCTTCTACTACGACTACTCGGACATTCAGGTCAACCTGCTGACCGTCAACAACGGCGTACTGACCACCGCGCTGACCAACGGCGCCAAAGGCAAGGTCAAGGGTGCCGAGCTGGAACTGGAAGGCCAGCCCACCGACTACCTGCACCTGCGGGCGGCGATTTCGTTCCTTGACTCCGAATACACCGACTTCAAGAACACCAACCCCAACACCGGTGCGGTCACCGGTGACTACAGCGGCAACAGCTTCGTGCGCTCGCCGCGCAACGTGGTGTCCCTGGGTGGCGACTACACCATCCCGCTGGAGATCGGCGGCAAGCTGGTGGCCGGTGCCGACGTGAGTTTCCGCGACAAGGAATACTTCCTCGCCGACCGCCAGAGCAGCGCCGACAAGGACTTGAGCCAACCGCACTACACCTTGGCCAACAGCCGCCTGACCTGGTACAGCGCCGACGAAAAACTCAGCGTCACCGGGTTCGTGAACAACCTCACCGATCGCCGCTACCAGGTGCATGGCCGGCCAAACGGTGGATTGGGGCAGTACGTGATCACCTATGGCGACCCGCGCACCGTGGGGCTGAGCGTGACCAGCCGCTTCTAACTTCAGCCGCCGGACACTATTCACCAAACGCCGGAGATCAAATGTGGGAGCTGGCTTGCCTGCGATAGCGGTGGGTCAGCCAACCACTATGTGGCTGTGCCGCCATCATCGCAGGCAAGCCAGCTCCCACAGTTGACCTTCTTTGTTTGAACCATAGCGTCCGGCCCGCCATCGCCAACACTCTTCGAAAGGACCTTTCTATGTTCCAACGTACTCCGTTGGCCGGCGCCATCGCGCTGGTCATGGGCAGCCTTGCCGTGCCCGCTGTAGCCGCCGAGACACAGCCCACCGCCAAAAACGACAGCCTCGACACCGTGGTGGTACTCGGTACCCGTCGCAGCGATGTCACCGCCCTGCAAAGCGCCGCGCCGGTGGATGTGCTGAGCGGCGAGCAGTTGCAGCAAACCGGCGCTGCCGACCTGTCCGGCGCCCTGACCGCGCTGTCGCCGTCCTTCAGCTTCCCGCAGTCGCCTCAAGGCGCGTTCGCCGGGTCCATCGCCCAAGGCGCCTCGCTGCGCGGCCTGGCGTCCGATCAGGTGCTGGTGCTGGTGGATGGCAAGCGCCGCCACACCAGCGCCAACATCACCCGCCAAAGCCTCGCCAACGGCCGGGGCGCGGCGGCGGTGGACCTGAGCCTGATCCCGTTGAGCGCGATCGACCACGTGGAGATCCTGCGCGACGGCGCCGCCGCCCAATATGGCTCCGATGCCATCGCCGGGGTGATCAACATCGTGCTCAAGCAAAAGGACGACGGCGGCAACGTCGGCTATCGCTTCGGTGGCTACAACAAGGGCGACGGCATGCAACGCAAGTACAGCGGCTGGAAAGGCTTCGAGCTGCCCAACGACGGCTTCCTGACCCTGAGTTTCGATGCCGGCAGCCAGGACCCGGCCAGCGACACCAACCCGGACAACCGGATCTTTTATCGCGGCGATACCAGCGTCAACACACCGCGCGAACAGAACAACCGCTACCGCACCTGGAACTGGGGCTCCAACAGTGTCTCCGACCAGTACAACTTCCTGGCCAACAGCGAGATGGGCGTTGGCGAGGGGCTGACCGCCTACGGCTTTGCCACCTACTCCCACAAGAACACCGACTCCACCGGTTTCTTCGACCCGCCCACCGCGCTGTACAACAACTACGGCAGCGTTTCCTTGCAGCGCTACCCGGACGGGCGTTTGCCGATCACCCGCTACACCCTGGAAGACTATGCTGCCACCGGCGGCCTGCGTTATGAAAACGAGCAGTTGGGCAAGTTCGACCTGGCGCTGAACCACGGCACCAACATCGTCAAGTCCACCGACTACAACGCGATCAACCCCAGCTGGGGTACCAACAGCCCGGCGACGATCTACACCGGCGAGCGCAAGAACGACCAGACCAACGTGACCCTGGACTGGGTACGGGATTTCCCCACCGACTTGCTGTTCAAGCCATTGACCGTTTCCGCAGGCCTTGCCTGGCGCCAGGAGAACTACCAATTGAGCGCAGGCGCGCCGGCGGCGTCGCAAAATGGCCCGCTGTTCAACACCATCGACCCGGTGACCGGGCGCCGGCTTGCCGGGTATTACTCGGGGATCACCCCGGTGGATGCCGCCTCGCTGCAACGCAAGGTGCTGGGCGCGTATGTGGATGTCGAAGGCCAGGTCACCGAGAAGTTCCAGGCCGGCGTTGCAGTGCGCACCGAACACTATTCGGACTTTGGCGACACCACCAACGGCAAGCTGTCGCTGCGCTACGATTTCACCCCGCAGATCGCCGCACGGGCCAGCGCCAGCACCGGCTATCGTGCGCCGTCCCTTGCCCAGAGCGGCATGTCGTCGTTCAGTGTGCAGGTGGTGGAGCAGCCGCCGGGCAGCGGCAACTACGTCGAGGTGCAACAGCGCACGCTGCGCGCCAACAGCCCGGAAGCCCAGGCCCTGGGCGGCACGCAGCTCAAGCCCGAAGAGTCGACCAACTACTCGCTGGGCCTGGTCTGGCAACCGCTGGATAACGCATCGGTAACGGTGGACGCCTACCGCATCAACATCAATAACCGCATCACGCTCTCCGACCAATTGCCGGCCTCGGTGGTCTCGCCGATCTTCGCCGGCACGCCTTACGCCAATATCCAGAGCGCGGCGTTCTACACCAACATCGCCGACACCCGCACCGACGGTATCGAGCTGACCGGCAACTACAAGCTGGACCTGCAGCAATGGGGCCGGGTGAACTTCAATGCCGGCTACGCGCGTAACCGCACGCAAATCACCGACCTGCGCAACGTCGGCAACATCGCCGGCAACCAGATCATCGGCCGCACCACCCAAGGCCTGATCGAACACGGTACGCCGGACTACAAGCTGACCCTCAGCGCCAACTGGGCCTATGAACAATGGGGCGTCACCGTGGCCCAGCGCCGTTATGGCGAATGGAAAAGCCTCAACGCCGCCAACCCCAACCTCGACCAGACCTTCAGCCCGCAATGGGTCACCGACCTGGACGTGTCGTACAACCTCGGCAAGGGGATCAAGCTTTCCGCCGGCGCGACCAACCTGTTCAATACCCACCCGGACAAGGCCTCCGGCGCGCAGCTGTATGGAGTGCCGATCTACTCGATCACCAGCCCTGAAGGTGCGCAGGGTGCGTTTTACTACACCAGTGTGAGCTACGACTTCTGAGGGGATTGCTGATGGGGTGTTGCTGGAGCAGCAGCCCATTGTTGGCCAGGCATCATTCGGGCATTCGGATGTACACCCATGCATTGTGGGAGCTGGCTTGCCTGCGATGACGGTGGATCAGCCAGCCTCAATGTTTACTGGCCCACCGTCATCGCAGGCAAGCCAGCTCCCACATTTGGCCTTCATTGTTCTCCCCTGTTGTGTTCACTGGCACATGTCTTGCGATGCTCACCCAGTACTTCGCTGAAATAAGACCCACCATGCGCCCCTACCGATTACTGACTGCCCTGACCTGGCTCATCTCGCCCCTGGCCCTGCTCGCCACCTGGACGCTGGTGGCGCACCTCGGGATCTTCCCGCGCAACCTGCTGGTACCGCCGGCCCAGGTCCTGCACACCTTCGAAGAACTGCTCGCCAGCGGCGAACTCGCGGAACACCTGGGCAACAGCCTGTCGCGCCTCGGCCTGGGCTTTGGCATCGGTTCGCTGTGCGGCCTGGCCTTTGGCGTGCTGATGGCCTTGTCCAAGAACGTCGAGGTGTATTGCGCGCCGCTGTTCCACACCCTGCGCCAGATCCCCAGCATCGCGCTGATCCCGATGTTTGTGCTGCTGTTCGGCATTGATGAAACCTTCAAGATCATCATCGTCGCCAAGACCGCGTTTTTCCCGGTGGCCCTGGCCGCCAGCGAGGGGGTCAAGGGCATTCCCCGCAGCTACTTCGAAGTGGCCGACGTGTACCGCCTGCGCTGGCCGACCTTCGTCTGGCGCATCGCCCTGCCCGCTGCCGCGCCGCCGATCATCACCGGTTTTCGCATCAGCCTGACCCGCGCCTGGGTGGTGCTGGTGGCCACCGAGTTGCTGGCGGCCGACAGCGGCCTGGGGCAAATGATCGAGATGGCCCGGCAGATGCTGCGCATCGACGTGGTGATGGTGGGCGTGGTGGTCACCGGGGTGATCGGTTTTGCCCTCGACTTTGGCTTTCGCTCACTGGAACAGCGGCTGTTTCGCTGGCAAACCCGCTAGGAGCCCGGCATGAACCTCTTGAAAAAGTCCCGCGGCCTGTTGCTGCCACTGTTGTTGATCCTCGCCTGGGAATACGCCTCGCGCCAGGACGCGGCCGGCGCGTATGCCTTCGTGCCGCTGTCGGCGATTGGCTCGGCGTTGCTGGAGATGCTCGGCAACGGCGAGCTGCTGGTCAACCTGCTGGCCAGCCTGGCCCGCACCAGCAGTGGCCTGGCCCTGGGCATCCTGTTCGGAGTGGTGCTGGGGGTGCTGATGGCGCTGTCCGGCGTGGCCAACCGTTTGATCGGCCCGTTGTTCCATTCGATCCGCCAAGTGCCGATGCTGGGCTGGATTCCGCTGATTGCCATGTGGTTCGGCAATGGCGAATTTTCCAAGGTGCTGATCGTCAGCCTCGCGGCCTTCTACCCGATGGTGCTCAACACCTACCAGGGCTTCAGCCATGTGGAGCGGCGTTATCGTGAAGTCGGCCAGGTGCTGGTGCTCAGCCCGGTGCAGCAGTTCGTGCATGTGCTGCTGCCGGCGGCGCTGCCGAGTATCGCCACCGGCGTGCTGCATGCCCTCGCCTTCGCCTGGGTCACCGCCATCGGGAGCGAACTGTTCCTGTCCTCCGGCGCCGGCCTGGGCAACCTGATGATGAACGCCGAGGCCGGCTCGCGCATGGAAGTGATCGTGCTCAGCGTGCTGTGCATCGGCCTGCTGGGCTACCTGATGAACCTGCTGTTTACCCGCCTCAGCCGCCACGTGCTGCGCTGGCGCAATCTTCGTTGAAGGCCATGAACATGAACGCAATCGCCCACCACGCCCTCCACACCGCCGTGCAGACCGGCGCCCTGCAGATTCGCGGCCTGACCAAGGCCTACCGGATCGAAGGCAAGCCGCTGCCGGTGTTGCACAACATCAACCTCGACGTGCGCCCCGGGGAGTTTGTCAGCATCGTCGGCGCCAGCGGCTGCGGAAAATCCACCTTGCTGCGGCTGATTGTCGGGCTGGAGGCCGAGTACGAAGGCGACATCCTGCTGGACGGCCAACGCATTGCCGCCACCAGCCTGGAGCGCGGCATTGTGTTCCAGGACCACCGCCTGTTCCCGTGGATGACCGTCAGCCAGAACATCGCCCTGGCCCTGAAAAATCACAAACTGGCCCAGGCCGAAAAGGATCGGCAGGTGGCCGAACACATCGCCCTGGTCAACCTCACCGGCTTCGAAAACGCCTACCCCCACCAGCTCTCCGGCGGCATGGCGCAACGTGCGGCGATCGCCCGGGCGCTGATCAACACACCCAAGGTGCTGTTGCTCGATGAACCACTGGGCGCCCTCGATGCCCTGACCCGGGTGCATTTGCAGCGCGAACTGCAACGGATCTGGGTGCAGCAGCGCTGCACGGTGATCATGGTCACCCATGACATCGAAGAGGCGTTGTACCTGGGGGACCGGGTGATCGTGATGGATGCCCACCCAGGACGAATAAAACATGAAATCCGGGTGGACTTGCCGCATCCGAGGGAGCGCAGCTCATCGGTATTGCAAGGCTACAAAGAGCAGTTGCTGGAGGAGCTGGTCGGGCACTGAAAACCCTGGGCATGCAGCGCTTTACATTTTGTATAGTTCTGGATATTTTATCCAGACAGCAAATGCAATGCGCCCGTGCCCGGTTCATTTTCAGAGGTCCTTTCCATGCAACTGTCTTCGTACCATGACGTGATCAAAGCCGCCGGACGCCTGGAGGGCTTCGCCAACCGCACGCCGGTGTTCACCTCGCGCACCCTCGACGCCGAGACCGGGGCCCAGGTGTTCATCAAGTGCGAAAACCTGCAACGCACCGGTTCGTTCAAGTTTCGCGGCGCGTTCAATGCGCTTTCACGGTTTGACGAGGCGCAGCGCAAAGCCGGTGTGGTGGCGTTTTCCTCGGGCAATCACGCCCAGGGCATCGCGCTGGCCGCGCGCCTGTTGCAGATGCCGGCCACCCTCGTAATGCCCACCGACGCACCGGCCGCCAAGGTCGCCGCCACCCGGGAGTACGGCGCGACCGTGGTGTTCTACGACCGCATCACCGAAGACCGCGAACAGATCGGCCGCACCCTGGCCGAGCAGCACGGCATGACCCTGATTCCTTCGTACGACCACCCGGACGTACTCGCCGGCCAGGGCACTGCCGCCAAGGAGCTGCTGGAATTCACCGGCCCCCTGGACGCCTTGTTTGTTGGCCTGGGCGGTGGCGGCATGCTCTCCGGCACGGCATTGGCCACCCGCGCGCTGTCGCCCGATTGCCTGCTGTACGGGGTCGAGCCCGAAGCCGGAAATGACGGCCAGCGCTCCTTCCAGACCGGCAGCATCGTGCACATCGACACTCCCGCCACCATCGCCGACGGCGCCCAGACCCAGCATCTGGGCCACCACACCTTTCCGATCATTCGCGAGCAGGTCACTGACATCCTTACCGTCTCGGACGCCGAATTGGTGGCGGCGATGAAGTTCTTCATGCAGCGCATGAAAATGGTGGTGGAGCCCACCGGTTGCCTGGGTCTCGCGGCGTTGCGCAACGTGAAGGATCAATTCAAGGGCCAGCGCGTGGGCATCATCGTGACGGGCGGCAACGTCGATATCGAGAAGTACGCGAGCCTGCTACAGGGCTAAGCCTTCCAACAAAAAACACTGAATCCGACTGTGGCGAGCGTGCTTGCCACACGGTTTCCTGCTGCCCGCCATTGCCTGAGCACTGCCGACCATGAAGACTCACCACACACCCACTGCCTCCCAGCCTGCCGGTCACTACGCCCAGGCCGTCAGCCATCAGGGCACGCTGTACATCTCCGGGCAATTGCCGGTGAGCCCGGACGGGCGCCACAACATTGAAGCGTCGTTTGCCGAAAAGGCTCAAGTGGCCCTGGACAATCTGTTGGCGATTTTGAAGGCCGCAGGCGGCTCACCCGCAGACCTGGTGAAAGTCACGGTGTATGTGGTGGGGGTAAAACACTGGCCTGAATTCGACGGCTTGTACGCTGCCGCGCTGGGGGACCACCGCCCTGCCCGCGCGGTGGTGCCGGTGCCGGAACTGCACCACGGCTACCTGATTGAAATCGAAGCCGTGGCGCGTTCGGCGTAGGTCATTTGGCGTAGGTGTAGACCGCCGCCCGCGAGACACCAAGGTGCGAGGCAACCGTTTCCATGGCCCGTCGAATGTCCATCACGCCGGCGTCCTTGAGTTCTTGCATCAGCAAGCGGCGGTCGGCGGCCTTCAGCGCACGTGGCGTGGTCGCCAGGCGTGCGGCGAACTGGTCGATACGCGCACGAATGGCATCGGCACCGGACGGGTCGAGAGACTCGGCGGGCCGGTCGCCGCTGACCGAGCCGAACTGTTCCAGCATGCCCTGCAAGCCACGGAACAACGAGAGGTCGACGTTCATGCACAAAGCCGCGACGTATTTGCCGGTGGAGTCCTTGATACCGATGGAAGTGCTCTTGACCTGGCGGCCATCGGCGAACTGGTTCTGGTAGTTGGCGATCACCTGCGGGTACTCGGGATCGGCAATCCGCGCCAGGCCCAGCTCGGTCGCAGGGTCTCCCGGCTGGCGCCCGGAGAGGTTGTTGTGGATGGCCATGATTGCGTGCTGCGGGTCGCGCAGGTCGTGCAGCACGACCTCGCAAAACGGGCTGAAGGTCTTGCTCAGGCCTTCGGCAATCTGTTCGAGTTGGCTGATCAGGGCCGCTTGTTCGGGAGTGTGTTTTTTCATTCAGACAACATATCCAGTACTGGATAGACCGTCAATTTACCTTTTGGAGTGTGCACGATGGATACCCCGACCGCTTTGCTGGATGTGAGCCGGATGCAGCGCAATATCCTGCGTATGCAGCGGCGCGCCGACGACTTGGGGGTGAGCTTGCGGCCCCATGTGAAGACCCATAAATGCGCCGGGGTGGTGGCGGCGCAAATCGCTGCAGGGGCCACGGGGATTACGGTTTCGACGTTGAAGGAGGCCGAGTATTTTTTCGACCTCGGCATTCGCGACGTTCTGTATGCGGTGGCAATGGCGCCGCATAAATTGCCCCAGGCGTTGGCGTTGCGTCGTCAGGGGTGTGCGCTGACGCTGATCACCGACAGCCTTGCCGGGGCCCGGGCGATTGTCGAGTTTGGCGCGCTGCGGGGTGAGGTTTTTGCGGTGCTGATTGAGATTGACTGTGATGGGCACCGGTCCGGGGTGAAGCCTCAGGATCCGTTGTTGCTGGAGATCGCGAGGCTGCTGCATGGCGGCGGGATGCTTGCCGGGCTGTTGACCCATGCCGGGGAAAGCTACGGGCTGGATACGCCTGAGGCGTTGCGGGCGATTGCCGAGCAGGAACGAGAGCGCTGTGTTGCAGCGGCCGAGGTGATTCGGGGGCGGGTTTGCCTTGTTCGCAGGTGAGTGTGGGTTCGACGCCGACGGCGCTGTCGGCGGTCAGCCTGGAGGGTGTGACTGAGCTGCGGGCCGGGGTTTATGCGTTTTTTGATTTGGTGATGCATAACGTTGGGGTGTGCCGCGTTGATGAGCTGGCGTTGAGTGTGCTGACTACGGTGATCGGCCATCAGCCGGAGAAAGGCTGGATCATTACCGATGCGGGGTGGATGGCGATGAGTCGGGACCGTGGGACGCAGTCGCAGAAGCGGGATTTTGGGTACGGGCAGGTGTGTACCGAGGGCGGTGAGGTGATTGAGGGGTTGGTGGTGGGCAGCGCGAATCAGGAGCATGGGGTGGCTTGGTTCGACGGCGTTTCGGTGGATGTGGTTGAGCGATTTCCGCTGGGGACGCGGCTCAGGGTTTTGCCTAACCATGCGTGTGCTACGGGGACGCAGTTCGGCAGCTATAGCGCGTTGTTGGAGAACGGGGATGTGCAGGTTTGGGGGCGGTTGCGGGGGTGGTAGATTGGGGACATATCCGTTATTTGGGTGATGGCTTCGATGGGTTCCGCTCTTACAGCGGCTCACTTTTGAACAGCGCAAAAGTAAGCAAAACGCTCTTGCCCCACCACTCGGCACCTCGCTAAGGCTCGGTGTGCCCTCACTCCGGCATTACTACGCGGGCCGCCGCGACGGGGCGTCCCTGCCCCGTCGCGGCTAAACCGGCGTCCTGCCGGTTTACCCGCTCCGTACTACCTGCGTTCGGCCAGCGTGGTTTAACGGGGCGCCTAAGATCAAGATCAAAAGCAAGATCAAGAACACAGCGGCCTACAGGCCGGCTTGAGTGGTGTGAAGCAAAGGCAAGATCAAAATCTAAAGCGGCCACGGTCCAAATGTGGGAGCTGGCTTGCCTGCGATGGCATCGCCTCGGTGTACCTGAAAAACCGAGGTGTCTGCATCGCAGGCAAGCCAGCTCCCACAGAAAAGCAGAGCCGCAGCAGTTTCAGATTTGGTTTTCGCTTTGGCTTTTGCTGTGGCTTCTACCACTCAAGCCGGCCTGTAGGCCGCTGTGCTCTTGCTTTTGATCTTGATCTGACTGCCCCAATAAGCCCGAGGCCGAACGCAGGTGGTGCGGAGCGGGTAAACCGGCAGGACGCCGGTTTAGCCGCGCTGGGCCAAGGATGGCCCATCGCGGCGGCCCGCGGAGCAGCGCCGGAGTGAGGGAACACCGAGCCTAGGCGAGGTGCCGACAGGCGGGGCAGAGCCCTTTGGTTACTTTGGGGCTTTTCCAAAGTGACCCGCTGTAAGAGCGGAACCATAAGCCGCCATGACCTAACTAACGGATATTCACCCATACCAAAAGAGTATCAAACCATACCAACCCGATATTAGACGAAAGCAAAACCACCAGAGGAAACTACCCACAATTACAAAAATACCTAAAGAGTATAAAAATGCCCACCCACTCCTCCTGGATCGTGCTGTCCATCACCGGCCTCTACATGCTGAGCCTGGCACTGATCAGCTACGGCGTGCGCCGCCATTCCCACAGCGCCAACAACTACACCACCGGCGGTGGCCACTTCCCGGCGTTCCTGATCGGCTTCCTGATGCTCTCCGAATTTATCGGCACCGCAGTCAGCATCGGCACCGCCCAAACCGGTTTCAAGGTAGGCATCTCCGCCGCATGGAACCTGTTCGCCCTGGCCCTCGGCTTCGTACTCTTCGCCTGGCTGCTGGCGCGCAAATACAAGGACCTGGGCGACAACACCATTTCCGGCGTACTCGCGCGCAACTACGGCCAACGCACCCGCTTCGCCACCTCGATCATCACGATCTTTGCCCTGGAGATCGTCGCCGTCTCGATCTACGCCAGCGGCGGCGCGGTATTGGCCAGTGTGATGCAAGTGGACCGAACCCTCGCGATCGTGATCGTCGGCGTGGTCTCGGTGCTGTACGTCAGCATCGGCGGCATGCGCTCAGTGATCTACACCAACTTCGTCCACGCCGCCTTGAAGTACCTGGGCGTCGGCCTGGCCCTGTGGTTTGGCTTGAAGCAAGTGGGCGGCATCGGCCAGTTGCAGGCGCAATTGCCCGCCAGCATGTTTGACTGGACCACCGTCGGCTGGGGCCAGATCGTCGCCTGGATGATCGCCGGTATCGGTTCGATCTTCTCCACCCAATACGTGATCCAGGCGGTGAACACCGTCAGCCATGCGGGCAAGGCCCAGCGTGCGTGTTTCTACGTGGCAGTGCTGATGGTGCCGTTCGGCATCGGCGCGGCATTGATCGGGATGTGCAGCGCGGTGCTGTTTCCCAATGTGGATTCGCTGCAAGCCTTTCCGACTCTGATCGCCAGCATGGACCAACTGACGGCCGGGCTGGTGGTAGCAGGCCTTGCCGGCTCACTGTTCGGCACCATTTCGGCGGTGAGCATGGGCTCGGCGACGTTGTTGCTGCGGGACTTCTACGAACCCTGGTTCAACCCGGAAAAAAGCGACGCCAAGTCGCTGCGCTTCGTGCGTCTGGCGACCATCGCCGTCGGCCTGTTGCCGATTGCCCTGGCGCTGACTTCTGACAAGGTGCTGATGATTGCCTTCCTCGGCAAGGCGTTACGCGCCTCCCTGGCCGTGCTGGTGTTGATGGTGTTCTACGCGCCGAAATTCGGCACGGCGGCCGGGGCATTCCTGAGCATCATTGCTTCGTTGCTGGCGACCGTGGGCTGGTTCCTCGCCGGTAATCCGTGGGGCATCGACAACGCGTACATCGCCCTGTTTACGCCGCTGATCATCATGGGTATCAGCCATTTGACGCGCCGCAAGACACCGGCCGAACCCCTGGCGGCGGCCGCTCACTGAGGTAGGATGGCAGCCCACCCAATAAGGAAGTTGCGCAATGCTGCCCATCCGCACCCCGTTGATCCTGCACCCCGGCCTGTCCACCCCTACCCGGCGCATCTGGCTGAAGCTTGAGAACCTGCAACCCTGTGGCTCGTTCAAGTTGCGCGGGATGACCACGCTGTGCGCCTACGCGGCCAGCCAGGGCAAGACCACGGTGGTGTGCCCTTCCGGCGGCAATGCCGGGTTGGCCACGGCCTTTGCAGCAAGAGGCCTGGGGTTGCAGGCGCGGATCGTGGTGCCCTCCACCACCCCCGAAGCCACCCGCGAGCGTATCCGCCAGGCGGGCGCCGAGGTGGTGGTGCACGGTGATCTGTGGGATCAATCCAACGAGCTGGCGCTGCAACTCGCCGAAGCGCCGGACGCGTTGTATGTACCGGCTTTTGATCACCCGCTGTTGTGGGAAGGTCACAGCCGCATGATCGATGAGATTCTTGAGGATTGCCCGCAGGTGGGCGCCATCGTGACCTCCGTGGGCGGCGGTGGATTGCTCGCGGGGGTGCTGACGGGGCTGGAGCGCCATGGACGGTTCGACTGCAAGGTCATTGCCTGTGAAACGGCGGGCGCGGCTTCGTTTGCGGCCGCTGTGGAGGCTGGAAAGCCGGTGCGCCTGGCGAAGATCGATACCGTGGCCAAGTCGTTGGCCGCGACCCAGGTGGCAGCATGGCCGGTTGAACATATCGGCCAGTTTGCCCATCAGTGCGTGGTGCTGAGTGATGCCGAGGCGATGATGGGCGTGGCGCGGTATGCCGATGATTTACGCCAGTTGGTGGAGCCGGCGTGCGGGGTTTCGTTGGCCGTGGCGTATCTGGAGCATGGGGCGATTGCCGGGGTTGAGGATGTGGTGGTGATTGTGTGTGGTGGGGTGAGTATCAGCGCAGAAACGGTTGCCCAGTGGCAAAACACCGCCTCTCTATGATCGTTCCCACGCTCTGCGTGGGAACGATCGGTTCAGGCATCCTGCAGGATAAGATCCGCGCCCTTCTCCGCCACCATCAACACCGCTGCGTGGGTATTCCCTGACGTCACGTTCGGGAAAATCGACGCATCGACAATCCGCAACCCTTGCATCCCGTGCACCTTCAGGCGCTTGTCCACCACCGACACCAACGGGTCCGAGCCCATGGCACACGACCCGCACAGGTGATAGATCGAGCCGCTGTTCTCGCGGAAGTACTGCAGCATCTGTTCATCGGTTTCCACCGCGGCGCCCGGCAACACCTCGGCCACGGTCACGCCCTTGAGCGCCGGGGCCTGCATGATCGTGCGCATCAGCCGGCTGCCCTGGATCACCTCGTCGATGTCCTTTTGGGTGCTCAGGTAGTTGGGGTCGATCAAGGCCGCATCCCGTGGGTTTTTCGAGGCGATGCGAATCGTCCCGCGGCTGGTGGGCCGGCACGGGTTGAAGCACAGCAGGAAGCCTGAATACGGCTCGGGCTTGAGGCTGGCCTTGTTGTTTTTCGGGATCTGGTACGACAGCGGGTTGAAGTACAGTTGCAGGTTGGGGTGCGCCTGTTCCGCGTTGCCACGGAAGAACCCGCCGGCCTGGTTGACGCTCATGGCCAGCGCGCCCTTGCGGGTCAGCAGGTATTTGAGGCCCAGCTTGAACTGGCCGAACAGCGAGCTGAGCTGGTCGTTCAGGGTCGGGATATTGGCCTTGTAGTAATAGCTCGCGCACAGGTGATCCTGCAGGTTCTGCCCCACCGCCGGCAGGTCCTTGACCAGCGGGATGTTGTGTTCGGCGAGCAGTTGCTTGTCCGCCACGCCCGACAGTTGCAGGATCTTTGGCGTATCCACCGCCCCCGCGCACAGGATCACCTCCTTGCGCGCGGTGAAGGTGCGGACCACGCCGTGCTGGGTCACGCTGATGCCGGTGGCCCGCTGTTGGTCGTCGAACAGCACACGGTCTACCAGCGCATGCAGTTCCACCGTCAGGTTCGGTCGACCCAACGCCGGGTGCAGGTGCGCAAAGCTGCTGGAGCAGCGCTCGCCGTTGCGGGTGTTGACGTCGTAGAGGCCCGCACCTTCGAAGTCCGGCCCGTTGAAGTCATCGCTCAGGCCGTAGCCCAACTGCTCGCAGCCCTTGAGGAACACATCACAGATAGCGTGGGTCTGGCCCTTCATCGGGGTGATGCTGATGGGGCCGCTGCTGCCGTGGTATTCGGTGTCGCCCAACGGGTGATTTTCCAGCTTGCGGAAGTACGGCAGCACGTCCTCGAAACCCCAGCCGTCGTTGCCGTTGGCCGCCCAGTCATTGAAGTCATGGGCCTGGCCGCGCACGTAGATCATGGCGTTGATCGAGCCGGAACCGCCCTGCACTTTGCCGCGGGGGGCATAGATGGCGCGGTCGGCCAGCTGTTTTTGCGGCTGGCTGTAGTACATCCAGTTGAAGGTCGGGTTGTAGTACATCTTGGCAAAACCGACCGGGATCTTGAACCACCAGGAGCTGTCCTTGCCGCCGGCTTCCAGCAGCAACACCGAATGCTCGCCCGAGGCGGAGAGTCGGTTGGCCAGGACGCAACCTGCGGCGCCGGCACCGGCGATGATGTAGTCGTATGTCATTCACAGTTACCGCATCAGTCGTTTTTTTTAGCCCTTGGCGGGCGAAGTGTCTTTCACGTCAGCCGGCGTAGGCGCCATTTGCAGGTGCAGGCGTTCGCCGGTGTACGGCGTGTGCTTGCGCACCACGTCCATGTTCAGCTCCACCCCAAGGCCCGGCTCGGTGGACGGGATGATGTAGCCGTCCTCCCATTGCAGCGGCTTGGTCAGCACTTCGGCGTGGAAGCCGCCCCAGGTCATGATGCTTTCCTGGATCAGGAAGTTCGGCGTGCACGTGGCCAGCTGGAAACTCGCCGCTGCGCCAATCGGCCCGTTGTACAGGTGCGGGGCGATTTGCGCGTAGTAGGCCTCGGCCATGCTCGCGATTTTCTTGGCTTCCAGCAGGCCGCCGCAGCGCGCCACGTTCATTTGCAGGATCGATGCACCACCGGCCTGCAAGAGCTTGAAGAACTCGTACTTGGTGGTCAGCCGCTCGCCGGTGGCGATGGGGATGGTGGTCTTGGCCGCGACCTGGGCCATGGCCTCTTCCTGGCCCGGTGGCACGGGCTCTTCGAACCACAGCGGGTCGTACTTCTCCAGGCGCTTGGCCAGGCGGATGGCCGACGACGGCACCATCTGCCCGTGGGTGCCGAACAGCAGGTCGCACTTGTCACCCACCGCTTCGCGGATCTTACGGCAGAAGGTTTCGCAGCGCTCCAGCACTTCCAGGGAAATCTGGTGGCCGGAGTACGCGGTGTAGGGGCCTGCCGGGTCGAATTTGACTGCGGTGAAGCCCTTGTTCATGTTCTCGACGGCGCACTCGGCGGCCAGGTCCGGGTCGTCGTAGTCGTACTCGCCCTTGCTGTTGACCGGGTACAGGTAGGTGTAGGAGCGCAGGCGCTCGTTGACCTTGCCGCCCAGCAACTCATAGACCGGCTTGTTGGCGGCTTTGCCGATGATGTCCCAGCAGGCCATTTCCAGGCCGCTGACCACGCCCATCATGGTCAGGTCGGGACGCTGGGTGAACCCGCTGGAATACGCCTGGCGGAAGAAACGCTCGATGTGGTGCGGGTCGTGGTTGAGCAGGTAGCGCTCGAACACGTCCTCGATGATCGGCAGCATGGCTTTGGGGCCGAAGGTAGCGGCGTAGATCTCGCCCACGCCTTCGATGCCGCAGTCGGTTTTGAGTTTGACGAACAGCCAGTACATGCCGCCGATGTGGGGTGGCGGTACGGCGACAATATGGGTTTCAAGGGCGACGATTTTCATCTCAGGCACCTGTCTGGTTGAATTTTTTACGATTGATCCGGGCGCGCAAGGTCAGGGCCGCGAGGGTCCCGAGCACGCCGATGAAGGCGATGTAGCCGAAGTACAGGTTGTAGCCGACCTGCCCCGGGTACGTGTCGGTGAGGTAGCCATTGATCAGCGGGATAAAGGTGTCAGGCAGGTAACCCACCACCGAGACAATGCCGATGGCCAGGCCGGTGATGCGCAGCGGGATATCGCAGCTGTCGAGGATCGCCCAGTACAGGCCGCGAATCGCATAGGTCATCAGGCCGATAAAGATCACCGTGCCGATCAGCAAGCCGAGGCTGCCAATGGCCGGGAACACGATCAGGCCGACCATCGCCAGGGTCACCAGCACCAGCGCGACGATCAGTACCGAGATGTTCGAAAACTTGTCCCCCAGCCAGCCGCCGCCGATCCCGCCGATAGGCCGCATCCACAGCTTGATGGTGGTGATGGTGCCGGCCATCACGGCGGTCATGCCGCTGCCTTGCAGGTAGTCAGAGAAGCTGTAGGTGGCCCAGAACATGTGATAACCGCAGAACACAATGGCAGTCACCAGCCACAGCTCAGGGATTTTCACCAGGGTGGTGAGGTCGGCGATCAGGTTGAACTTGCCCTTCTCCACCGCCGCGGTTTCGGCCATGGACTTGGGGTCCTTGAGCAGCACCAGCACACAACCAATGGCGATGCACACGAACGAATACAGGTACACCACATGCTTGAAACCTTCGGCGGCCGTCTGGCTGCGGGTTTCGGTGGCATAGGCGAACAGCCCCAGGGCCACGGTGGCCAGCAAGGCTTCCACCAGGCCACGGCCGCCGTCGAGGATGCCGAAGAACCGGCCTTGCTCACTGTGATGGGCAATCATCTTCACCCGCTTGAGCACCGAAGCCCAGAAGGTCAGGCCGGTGGTCAGGCCCCAGCAGCCGAAGATAATCATCAGGCCGGTCATCGACGGCACGGTGGAGTACCAGATGCCCAGGGCGCCGGTGGCCACCAGTGAAAAAAGATCAGGAAGCGCGGCGGCAGGCGATCCGCCAACCAGCCGCTGGGCAGGTAGCTGAGGAGGAAGATCGTGCCGAGCATTGAATACAGATAACCCAGCTGGCTGTGGTTGATCTGGAACACGTCGAGCATGGTGGTCTGGTAGACCTGGCGCAGGTAGAGGATCGGGTAGATCGCCCCGGCGGCCAGCACCAGCAACATCAATTGGAAGTAGCGACTGGCTTTGTCGCTTTTGGCCGCGGACACGGCATCGAAACCCTGGGCAACGGGTGCAGGCTTGGACATCTTGTAGACCTCGGGCACCCGATGCGCGGGTGCCCCGATAATTGTTTTTATTGAGGTAAAGCCGGTGGTCGGTGACTCAGTACTTCATGACCACCAAACGGGTCTGGGTGAACTCAAGCATCCCGTGCTTGCCGTCATCGCCGCCCAGCCCTGAGCGTTTCCAGCCGGCGTGGAAGCCCTGGTAAGGGTCCGCCGGGGTGCGATTGACGTACAACTCGCCGGCCTCAATGGCATTGGCGACTTTCATGGCCGTGCGGTAGTTCTCGGTGTAGAGCACCGACGACAGGCCGAACTGGTGGTCGTTGGCCATGGCCAGGGCTTCGTCGATGTCGCGGTACTTGAGCACCGGCAGCACCGGGCCGAAGATTTCTTCCTGGATGATTTCCATGGCCTGGCGGCAGCCACTGAGCAGGGTCGGCGGGTAGAAATGGCCAGGACCTTCGGGCAGTACGCCGCCTGTTTCCAGTACAGCACCGTCGGCGACGGCGCGCTCGACCATGGCGTGAATATTCTGCCGGGAGCTGGCGTTGACCAGCGGGCCCATCAGGCCGGCGTCCGTGGCACGATTGCCAAATTTTACGGCGCTGATCTTGGCCTTGAGCAGGGCCAGGAATCGGTCGTGGACGCTTTCCTGCACGTACACGCGCTCGACCGCCGTGCACAACTGGCCGCAGTGGGTGGTCTTGGACGCGATGATATCGCTGGCGGCTTTTTCCAGGTCGGCGTCGGCCTCGATGATTGCCGGGGTCTTGCCGCCGAGTTCCAGGGACGGCTTGGCGATGTTGGCCTTGCAGTAATCCAGCACGATGCGCCCGGCGTTGACGCTGCCTGTCAGCGTGATCAAGCCCACGGCCTTGTGGGTGCACAGGGCGGCGGCGGTGGCGTGGTCCATGGTCAGGATGTTGATCACGCCGGCCGGCATGCCCGACTGCTCAACCGCGCGGGCGATTTCGAAGGCGGACAACGGGGTGTTATTGCTCGGGCGCACCACCACGGTGTTGCCGGCAATCAGCGCCGGGGCGATTTTGCGCAACAGGGTGTAGACCGGGTAGTTGAACGGGATCAGGCACGCCACGACGCCAATCGGCTCGCGTTGCAGGAACAGGTTTTCGTCCGGGGTGTCGCTGGGGATGATTTCGCCTTCAATGCGGCGAGCCCATTCGGCGTGGTAACGGGTGATTTGTGCGGCGTAGCGGGCTTCGTTGCTGGCGTCGTCGAGGCTCTTGCCGGACTCGCTGGCCAGCGCCTTGCCTATGCTTTCAGCGCAGGTTTCGAGGGCGTCGGCGAAAGCCCGCAGGTGCTCGGCGCGCTGGATGCTGGTGAGCTTGCCCCAGGTTTTCTGTGCGGTTGCGGCGGCGTCGACGGCGGCAATGGCCTCGTCGGGGGTGGCGGCGGACACCTTGCCTACCTGGGCCTCGGTCGCAGGGTTATAGACCGCGATCCGTGCGGTGGTGGCAGGTTCGGCAAACTGGCCGTTGAAAAAGTTGCGCTCGATTTGCATGTGGTTTTTGCCCAATCGTTGTTGTTTTGCGAGTGACTTGCAGTTTTGTCATTGGGCGGGGGTTGGACAAATGATTTATTGACGGGGGTAACGTGCGAAAAATGCAGGTTAGTGGCTGATCCGTATTAATGACCCGGGTCTGAGTCTGTATTGTTCCGCCCATCCTTCCTACAGTGCCGCCCACTTGGAACCGTGGGAGGACTAAGCATGCAACCACCATCAACCGCACAGGCCTACAACTACAAGGTCGTGCGTCAATTCGTCATTGCAACCATCGTTTGGGGCGTGGTCGGCATGGCCATGGGCGTGTGGATCGCCTCGCAACTGGTCTGGCCCGAGATGAACCTCGACCTGCCCTGGACCACCTTCGGGCGCCTGCGCCCGCTGCACACCAGCCTTGTGATCTTCGGCTTTGCCGGCAGCGCGCAATTCGCCGCCAGCTACTACGCAGTACAGCGCACCTGCCAGGTACGGCTGTACTCGGACAAGCTCGCAGCCTTCACATTCTGGGGCTGGCAATCGGTGATCGTGATCATGTTGGTCAGCCTGCCGCTGGGCTACACCACCACCAAGGAATACGCCGAGATCGAGTTCAGCGGCGCCGTGTGGATGACCGTGGTGTGGGTCGCCTATGCGATCGTGTTTTTCACCACCGTGGTGCAGCGCAAGACCCAGCACATCTACGTCGGCAACTGGTTCTTTGGTGCGTTTATCGTGGTGATCGCGATGCTGCACGTGGTCAATCACCTGTCGATCCCGGTGGACTGGTTCAAGTCTTACCCGGTGTATTCCGGGGCCACCGACGCCATGGTGCAGTGGTGGTACGGGCACAACGCCGTGGGTTTCTTCCTGACCACGGGCTTTCTGGGGATGATGTACTACTTCGTGCCCAAGCAAGTCGGGCGGCCGGTGTATTCCTATCGCCTGTCCATCGTGCACTTCTGGGCGTTGATCACCCTGTATATCTGGGCCGGCCCCCATCACTTGCACTACACCGCGCTGCCGGACTGGGCACAGTCGCTGGGCATGGCGATGTCGCTGATCCTGCTGGCGCCCAGCTGGGGCGGGATGATCAACGGCATGATGACGCTCTCGGGGGCCTGGCATAAATTGCGCACCGACCCGATCCTGCGCTTCCTGGTGCTGTCGCTGGCGTTCTACGGCATGTCGACGTTTGAAGGGCCGATGATGGCGATCAAGACCGTCAACGCCCTCTCCCACTACACCGACTGGACCATCGGCCACGTCCACGCCGGCGCGCTGGGCTGGGTGGCGATGATCACGTTTGGCTCGCTGTACCACATGATCCCGAAGGTCTTCGGGCGCACGCAGATGCACAGCGTAGGGCTGATCAATATGCACTTCTGGCTGGCGACCATTGGCACAGTGCTGTACATCGCCTCGATGTGGGTCAACGGCATCACCCAGGGCCTGATGTGGCGGGCGGTGAACGATGACGGCACCCTCACCTACTCCTTTGTGGAAGCCTTGCAGGCCAGCCATCCGGGGTTTGTGGTGCGCTTTGTCGGCGGGGTATTTTTCCTCAGCGGCATGTTGCTGATGGCGTACAACACCTGGCGCACGGTGCGGGTGGCGGACTTGAAGGTGGCGCAGCTTGACGCGCGGATCGCCTGATGTGGGAGGTCGTGCTGAACCTGGCGGCGGTGATCGGCCTGTATGGTGCGGTGGAGTATTGCTTGCGGGGTGAGTCGAGGGAGAGCCTGGATGAGGCCAGCCTGATGCCGTTCGCCGACGACCCGGAAGTGGCACGGCGGGTGGAGTTGGCAACGGGCAAGCGGGTCAACGCGGTGGCGCCTGAAGAGGCAAAGCCGGGTTGGGGCAATGTCGATATCTGAAAAAGGAATACGATCAATGTGGGAGCTGGCTTGCCTGCGATGCGGGCCACTCGGTGCTTATGAAACACCGCGGTGATGCTATCGCAGGCAAGCCAGCTCCCACAGAAGCCATGACTCACCCGCGTTCGCGGGGAATCAGGCTCTGCAACTGCAAGGCCAGGAAGTTGGCATCGAAGCCGAAGGTGTCCGGATCTTTCAGGCCGTTGGTTTTCTTCCACAACCAGTCGTTTTTCCCCGGCAGCAGCACCAGGGAAATGCTGCCGTAGCGGGCGGCGGTCAAGCCCATCACCGACAGCGAAATCAGGCCGCCGGCGCCCATTACATCCGGCACGAACTCCACGGGTTTGCCGGCAATATGGATGGTCAGTTTCTCGGTTTTAAAGGTGGAGGTCTCCACCGGTACGCTCGGGCCGGAAGCCACATACGCTTCGCGCTGCACTTCCAGCAAACCGACGGTTTTCACCGGCTCCAGCCACTGCTCGATCTGGCCGAACAGCTCGCCGATCTTCTGCGCCCAATGGGCCGACTGCACGTCGAACTGCTGCTTCTTGTGGGCTTCGCTGTCGGCGTAATGACGAAGCATCTCGCCCAGTTGTTGTACATCGTCCATTGCCGTGTTCCTTGGGTGACCCAGGTTGCGAGCCTTGATCATGGCAGATGCGGCACACCGGCGTATGACTAAAGCACCGCGCTTGGGTAATGTGGTGCCCTCGCCCGTCCATTTCAGGAGCATCGAATGCGCACCATCGGCCTTATCGGCGGCATGAGCTGGGAGTCCAGCGCCGAGTATTACCGCATCATCAACCAGAGCGTGCGCGACCAACTCGGGCCGCTGCGCTCGGCGCAACTGTTGATGTACAGCGTCGACTTCGGCCCGGTGGAGCAGGCCCAGCATGCAGGCCGCTGGGATGACGCAGCGCTGATCCTCGAAGACGCCGCCCGTCGCCTGCAAGCCGGTGGCGCCGAATGCATCGTGCTGTGTACCAACACCATGCATCTGGTGGCACCGCGTATTGAAGCAGCGGTGTCCATACCGTTTCTGCATATTGCAGACGCGGCCGGCGCGGCGGCGGTAGAGGCCGGCACCCTCACCGTCGGCCTGCTGGGCACCGCGTTTACCATGGAACAGGAATTTCTCAAGTCACGCCTGGCGGCCCAGGGGCTGACCGTGCTGGTGCCGGACGCAGAAGAGCGCCAGGCCGTGCACCGGATCATCTATGAGGAGTTGTGTGTCGGGGTGATCAGCGACGCATCGCGCGAGGTGTACCAACGGGTGATCGGGTCCCTGGCGGCACGCGGCGCCCAGGCCATCATCCTCGGTTGCACGGAAATCAGCCTGTTGATCAAACCGCAGCACAGCGACCTGCCACTGCTGGACACCACCGAGCTGCATGCGCAGGCTGCGGTGGCGTTTGCGTTGCAGGACGACTAGGCAGGCTTGCGGATGCGCGCCATGGTCAGGGTGTCGACGAATACGCCGTCACGCACGGCGTAATCCCGCAGCCGGCCTTCGGTCTCGAAGCCGAACTTGTGGTACAGGCGGTGGGCGGCTTCGTTGTCGGCGTACACCGTCAGTTCCACCCGGTGCAGGTTCATCCAGTTGTCCGCCACCTCCAGCGCGGCGCCCAGCAACCGGGAGCCCACGCCCTGGCCCTGCCAGGCGGTGGCCACGCCCATGCCGAACGAACCGACGTGGCTTTGGCGCACCCGCAAGTACTGTTCAAGGCCGAGCTGGCCGATCACCTCGCCGGCATGCAGCGCCACCAGCTGTAGCCGCCGCTCGTTGTCCTGCACCAGGCGTTTGCGCCAGGCCTCGACCGACTGGAAAGGCATTTGCAGCACCTGACGGCAGACAGCCGGATCGTTGTAGAGCGCAGTGACGCCTTCAAGGTGGGCCTCGGTGAAGCGCGTGATAACGATTTTGGGTTCAGGTGTGTGCATGGTGTTTCGTCCTGTGAAAAACACGTGGCCGACCAGTGTAGGCGGCACAGCGGCTTTTTGGCGAGCACAAATCCAGCCGCACATCGTGCATCTGTAGGATAGCGATCGCCCCTCGCAGCGCCGATACTTCACCCAGGCCCTGCCCCGTTTCGGCCTTCAAACCCTGTGACTAAAACAATAAAAAAGTCCCACAGAGGAACGCCCATGAGCCGCCTTGATCTTCCTGGCCTGTTACAGGCTTTCAGCACCCTGACGCTTGATCTGCAACGCCTGGCCCAACACCAGGACATTGAACAGTTTCATGGCCATGCCCTGACGCGCATCAGCCAGTTGCTGCCTTTCGACAGCGCCTGGTGGGGCCGTGCGGCGATCATCGATGGCCTGCCGGAGGAACACAGCAGCTACCTGCATCATCTGCCCGCCACGTACCTGGCCGACTGGCAATCGATCCGCCATGTGGACGTGACGGTCGGGCTGGTGCACGAAGCGCCCGGCCAGGCGGTGATTGTCGACATGCTCGACCCCGCCAACGGCCCGGGCCAGAACTGGTTGGGGCAGCGCTACGGCATTGGCGAGTTGTTGTGCGTGATTCACGTCGACCCGCAAACCCGCCTCAGCGATCACTTGAGCCTGTACCGCAAGCCCGGCGCGCCCCGCTACAACCAGGACGACTGCCAACTGCTGAACAACCTGATGCTGCACCTGGTGGCGTCGGTTTCGGCGAATCAGATCCGCACCCTGGTGGCCATGCGCGAAACCCTCACCAGCCCGCGCAACCTGGCCCTGGCGGTATGCGACCAGCGCGGGGTGTTGCAGTGTGCCGAACGCGGGTTTGTCGACCTGTTGCTCAGTGAGTGGCCGCAATGGAGCGGTCCCACCCTGCCGCTGCCGTTGGATGAACGCGGGCATGAGGGCAAGCACATCCACATCGAGGCCTCGGCCGTGGGTGACCAGTTTCTGTTGGCGGCGCGCATCAACCGCGCGCTGCCCCAACTGAGCCCGCGGGAAAACGACGTGGCTCAGGGCTTTGGCGAAGGCAAGACCTACAAGGAAGTCGCCCGCGACCTGGGCTTGTCGCCGAACACCGTGCGTCATCACATCCGCGCCATCTACAGCAAGCTTGGGGTCAAGGACAAGGCGCGCATCGCGCACTTGCTGCACGCCCCGCCCGACTGATCTCAGCCCTTTATCCATTGCTTTTTTGCGCTGTCGTTTTGACGGCCACGGGCGCCCTTTGCCCATTTTCCGCTGCCATCCATAACAGTCCATAAGAGATGCCTTGCGATGAATCACCCTACCTTGCGTCACCTGGCCATGCTGCTGGGCGGTACCCTGCTGAGCCTCGACAGCCAGGCTGCCGACCTCAACGCCCGGGATTTTTCGGCGCGCCGTCCGGCACCAGCCTCGGCGTGCTGTACTTGCCCGCCTCACGCTACGATGATTTCCACGGCCCGGCCGACACCACGGGCAAGGCCGACTTGAAGGTCAACGCCGTGGCGTACCGCCAGGTGTTTTTCACTGACGTCTGCGGCACGCTGTGCACCCCGCAATTTATCCTGCCCTTCGCCGACATCAACGCACGCTTGCCCGGCGCCAGCCAGCACACCGGCGAGAGCGGCTTTGGTGATCCGCAGGTCGGCGGCACGCTGTTTTTCATCAACGACCCGGCCTCGCGCACTTACAGCGGGCTGTTGAGCCTGATCACCGTGCCGGTGGGCGAGTACCACAGCAAAAACCCCGACGTGTCCCCCGGCGCCAATCGCTGGGGCGCGACCTTCGTTTACAACTACACCCAGGGCATGGGCGAGAAATGGGTGCTGGAAGCCAACCTCGAAGCCCAGCTGTACGGCACCAATGACGACTATTTCGGCAGCGACCTCAAGCAAGACCCCCTGTACCGCCTGCAAGCCTTCGCCTCCTACGACTTCAGCCCCGCCACCTACGGCGCACTGCGCCTGATCCATGCCGATGGCGGCGCCCTGCGCATCAACGACCAGCGCATCGACGACACCCATAAACGCTACACCCAGGTGGGTTTCGAGGTGGGTCACTGGCTCGACCGGCAGAACCAGCTGATGTTCAGCCTTTCGCAAAACGTCGCGGCGTCCAACGGCTACGCGGGCACCGACGCCCTGCTGCGGCTGGTCCATGTGTTCTGAATCACTTTCCCGGAGCTTGCCCATGAACACTCAGACCCACGCTGCAACCGCCGGCTATTCGGCGCGTTCCTGGCCCTTGCTGGCGGCGATCATCCTGTTCGCCGCCATCACCCCGACCATCCTGATGACCGCACCGGCGGTGGCCGCGCAACTGGCCAGCCAATGGCAACTGAGCCCGTCACACATCGGCGACCTGTTCTCCACCGAGCTGGGGGCGATGAGCCTGGCCACCTTGCCTGCGTTCTGGTGGCTCAAGCGGGTGGACTGGCGCCTGGCAGCGCTGGTGGCCGCCATTGCGTTCATTGCCGCCAACCTGCTGTCGATGCTCGCCGACACCTACGCCACCTTGCTTGCCTTGCGCTTTATGAGTGCCCTGGCGGGCGGGTCGCTGATGATCATCTGCCTGGCCAGCGCGGCCGCCACCGCCAACCCCAGCCGGATCTACGGCTTGTGGGTGATGGGGCAACTGGTGGTCGGCGCCGTCGGCCTCGGGGTGTTGCCCGGGTTGTTTGCGCGCTATGGGCTCGGCGCCTGCTACTTGATTCTTGCGGGGTTGATGACGCTGCTGCTGCCCCTGGCCCGCTGCTTTCCATCCGGCAGCCCGCCGCGCCAGCCAACCGACGCCGCGCCATTGCCGGGCTCCCGGGTTAAGGCTGCGCTGGGCATCGCCGGGATACTGACTTTCTATATCAGCCTCGGCGGCGTCTGGACCTTTATCGGCGCCATCGGCAGCAGCGCGGGGATCTCCGCACAACACAGCGGTGAAGTGCTGGCCCTGGCCACGGTGATGGGAATCGTCGGCGCCGGGTGTGCCTCAGTCATCGGTACGCGGCTGCCGCGCCTGCTGCTGTTGCTGGCCGGCTACGCCCTGATGGCGGGTGCCGTGCTGTTGCTGAGCGGAACGCCGACGCTGATGCGCTTTGCCCTGGCGGCGCTGCTGTTCAAGTTCACCTGGACCTTCATCCTGCCGCTGATTCTCGCCTGCCTGGCTGACCTCGACCGCAGCGGCAAGCTGATGAACACCTCCAACCTGGTGATCGGCGCCGGCCTGGCCATCGGGCCGGCGATTGCCGGGCGGCTGATCGAGGCCAGCGGCGGGTTTACCTCGCTACTGGTGGGCGGCGCCGCCATCACCTTGTTGTCCCTGGCGCTGATGCTCGGCAGCCGCACCCCGCCTGACGCTGTTTTAACCCGCTGAACTGGAGACTCTGATGAACCGATCCACTGCGTTTTTCTTTGATGAACTAAGCCTCTGGCACAGCGCCGGCCCCCACGCCCTGACTTTGCCGGTGGGCGGCTGGGTGCAGCCGCCTGCCGGCACCGGGCATGCCGAGTCACCGGAGACCAAGCGGCGTTTGAAAAGCCTGCTGGACGTGTCCGGGCTGAGCCGTCACCTGCAACAGCACAGTGCCGCCCCGGCCACGGAGGAGGATTTGCGGCGAGTACACGGCGCCGACTACCTGCAACGCTTCAAGGCCCTGAGCGATGCCGGCGGCGGCGAGCTGGGGCCCCAGGCGCCGATTGGCCCGGGCAGCTACGAGATCGCCAAACTCTCTGCCGGGTTGACCATCGCTGCGGTGGACGCGGTGCTGAGCGGGCACGTCGGGAATGCCTACTCGCTGTCGCGGCCACCGGGGCATCACTGCCTGGCGGACGGCGCCATGGGGTTTTGCTTCCTGGCAAACATCGCCATCGCCATCGAGGCGGCCAAGGCGCGCCGTGGGCTGGGCAAGGTCGCGGTGATCGACTGGGATGTGCACCATGGCAACGGTACCCAGTCCATCTTCGAAGCACGCGGCGATGTATTGACGATCTCCCTGCACCAGGACGGTTGCTATCCGCCGGGTTACAGCGGTGAACAGGATCGTGGCCACGGCGCGGGCCTGGGTGCGAATATCAATATCCCGTTGCCACCCGGCAGCGGCCACGCGGCGTACCTGCATGCGATGGAACGCATCGTGGTGCCGGCCCTGGAGCGGTTCGAGCCCGAACTGATCATCGTCGCCTGCGGTTACGACGCCAACGCCGTCGACCCGCTGGCGCGGATGCTGCTGCACAGCGAGTCGTTCCGCCTGATGACCCGCACGGTGCGTGAGGCTGCCGAGCGGCTGTGCCAGGGCCGCCTGGTACTGGTGCATGAAGGCGGCTACAGCGAGGCCTACGTGCCGTTTTGCGGGCTGGCGGCGCTGGAGGAATTGGCCGGCGTGCGCACGGCGGTGGAAGACCCGATGCTGGCGTTTGTCCAGCTGCAGCAGCCCAAGGACGCGCTGCTGGGCTTTCAGCGCCAGTGGGTCGACCAACTGGCGCAGGGCTTTGAGGCTTAAACCGCCGAGGCCGCCAGGCGCCAGACCCGGGCGATGTCCGAGGCGCGTTCGCGCAACAGGCGCGGCGCCTCGCTGCAGGCCTGCTCCAGGGTAGTCGGGCCGGACGGCAAGGCGAACGCGGCATCCACACCGTGGGCGTACATCTGCTCATAACCCTCACCCAACGTGCCGGCGATCACGATCACCGGCACGTTGTGCTGTTTGGCAATCCGCGCCACGCCAAACGGGGTTTTGCCCCGCAGGGTCTGGGCGTCGAAACGGCCTTCGCCGGTGATCACAAGGTCGGCGCCGCGCACGGCGTGTTCAAGTCCCACCAGTTCAGCGACGACTTCAACCCCGGCACGAAATTGCGCGCCCAGGAACGCCTTGGCGGCGAACCCCAAGCCACCGGCGGCGCCGCTGCCGGGCTCGTCACGCACGTCTTTCGGCAAGACTTTCGCGCAGTGATCGGCGAAATGGCCGAGGGCGGCGTCCAACTGCTCGACTTGTTGGGGATTGGCACCTTTTTGCGGGCCGAAAATCGCGGAGGCACCGTGGGAGCCGCACAGCGGGTTATTCACGTCGGCAGCGATTTCGAAGCTCACCTCGGCCAGGCGTGGGTCCAGTTGTTCCAGGCTGATGCGCGACAGCTTGGCCAGTGACAGTCCGCCCAAGGGCAATGCGGCACCTTCGGCATCAAACAATTGCACACCGAGGGCCAGCATCGCGCCGGCGCCGCCGTCGTTGGTGGCGCTACCGCCAATCGCCAGGATGATGCGCCGGGCGCCGGCATCCAGTGCCGCGCGGATCAGTTCGCCAGTGCCAAAGGTGCTGCTGGAACAGGCATCCCGCTTACCCGGCGGCACCAACTGCAAGCCGCTGGCCTCGGCCATTTCGATGATTGCAGTGTGGCTTTCGGCCAACCAGCCCCAATGCGCATCAATGCGGGCGCCCAACGGCCCTTGCACGTTGGTGCTACGCAGCTCGCCCTGGCAGGCGGCGAGTACCGACTCCACCGTGCCCTCACCACCGTCCGCCATCGGGCACTTGATCAGCTCGGCGTCGGGCCACACCGTGGCCAACCCCTCGGCAATGGCATTCGCCACGCCTTCGGCACTCAGGCTGTCCTTGAACGAGTCGGGGGCGATGATGATTTTCATGGGCTTTCTCCGGTTTTTATAACGCCCATGCTGCCAGTTGGCTCAGGCAATAACGCCGGTCCATTGCACAAGAGTGGCTGGGGTTTGTTGTTCATTTCGACAAAGCCTGGGGCAAGAGCTGCACGCCGAGGTACAACGCGAGCATGCCGTCGAGGGTCAGCGGGTCAACGCCGCTCAACTCGGCAATGCGCTCCATGCGGTAGCGCAGGCTGTTGCGGTGGATGCCCAGCGCATCGGCGCAGGCCTGGCTTTGCCCGTCGTGGTCGCACCAGCTGCGCAGGGTCGCCAGCAACTGGCCGTTGCTGTCCTTGGCCAGCACCTTGCGCAGCGGGTTGAGCAGTTCGTCGAGGGCATCGTCGTTGCGGTGGCGCCAGAGCATCACCGGCAGTCGGTAACGGGTCAGGGTCAGCAAGCGTGATTCGGGCAACACATCGCGGCCATAGGCGAGCAGATCGCCGACGCGTCGGTAGCAACGGCGCAGCCCGGCCAGGCCGTCCGCCTGGCCGCCGACGGCAACCCTCAGGATGTTCCAGCCCAGGCCTTCGAGCTTTTCCAGCAGGCGCGGGTTGTCGACTTGCACTGACGCCGGCCGGCACCACAGCAGGGAAAACTGCGCGGAGCTGACGCACCAGCTGTCGGGGTAGCGCGAGGTCAGCCAGGCGCTCAAGGCCTCGGCCGACTGGCCGCTGCCCAGTTCAAACAGGTACGGCGTGCGCGCCAATTGCGGCTTGAGGCCCAGTTGCTGCGCTTCGTCCACCAGGCGCGGCGAATCGCCGGTCTCGGCCAGCAGCAGCGCCAACAGATCATCGCAACGCTGGCGGCGCCATTGCTGCTCGGCTTGCTGGTGGCGCTGGCTCACCAGCATTTCGGCGGTCATGCGCACCAGCTGGGCATAGGTGCGCAGCACTTCCGGCTCGCCGGTAATACCCAGCACGCCGATCAGGCGCTGATCGTGCAACAACGGCAGGTTGATCCCGGGCTGCACGCCCTTGAGGTGCTTGGCGGTCTGGCTGTCGATTTCCACCACGCGCACGTTCGCCAGCACCAGTTGCGCGCCTTCATGGCGGGTGTTGATACGCTCCGGTTCGCCACTGCCCAGAATCAGGCCCTGGCTGTCCATGACGTTGACGTTGTAGGGCAGGATCGCCATGGTGCGATTGACGATATCCTGCGCCAGGTCATGATCCAGCTCGAACATGGGGCTAAATTCCTGAAAAAACGGGTTGTTCATAGGCACAGCGCAAACCATGCCTGACTGTGCGCGAGCACAAAGACATCACCCCTTGAGGTGGCCGAGACTCATTGGGCGATCAACGTTACCCTCGCATCGCGAAAAATCATAATAAAGAGAGACTGCCATGTCACAGAGCGCCGCTGTCACCCAGGCCACCGATGACGATAAAAACGCCGTATACAAGCGCATTACCCTGCGCCTGATCCCCTTCATTTTCATCTGCTACCTGTTCAACTACCTCGACCGCGTCAACGTCGGCTTTGCCAAGTTGCAGATGCTCGACGACCTGAAATTCAGCGAGACCGTTTACGGCCTCGGTGCCGGGATTTTCTTTATCGGCTACGTGCTGTGCGGCGTACCGAGCAACCTGGCGTTGACCCGGTTTGGTCCACGGCGCTGGATTGCGCTGATGATGATCGTCTGGGGTACCCTGTCCACCTGCCTGCTGTTCGTCACCACTCCCACCCATTTCTACGGCTTGCGCCTGTTGACCGGCGCCGCTGAAGCCGGTTTCTTCCCGGGTGTGGTGCTGTACCTCTCGCAGTGGTTCCCGACCTTCCGCCGTGGGCGGATCATGGCGCTGTTCATGTCGGCGATCCCGGTGTCCGGCTTGCTCGGCAGCCCGTTCTCCGGCTGGATCCTCAACCACTTCGCCGCCGGCCAGGGCGGGCTCGCAGGCTGGCAGTGGATGTTCCTGCTGCAAGGCATCCCGACGGTGATCCTCGGCGCCCTCGCCTACTTCCTGCTCAGCGACAGCTTTGCCAACGCCAAATGGCTCACGGCCCATGAACGCGCAGTACTCGAAGCCGACCAGGCGACCGACCTGGCCAACAAGCCGAAAACCACCAGCGACTCGCTGCTGGAAGTGTTCAAGAACCCGGCCATCTGGGCGTTCGGCCTGATCTACTTCTGCATCCAGAGCGGCGTGTACGCCATCAACTTCTGGCTGCCGTCGATCATCAAGAACATGGGTTTCAGCGATAACCTGGTGATTGGCTGGTTGAGTGCAATCCCGTATTTGCTGGCGGCGGTGTTCATGCTGCTGGTGGGCCGCTCTGCCGACTTGCGCAAGGAGCGTCGCTGGCACTTGGTGGTGCCGATGCTGATGGGCGCGATCGGGTTGGTGATTGCGGTCAACTTTGCAACCACGCCGGCGATTGCGATCCTCGGCCTGACCATCGCCACCATGGGCGCCCTCACCGGTCTGCCGATGTTCTGGCCGGTACCGACCGCCATGCTCAGCGCAGGCGCTGCGGCGGGTGGCTTGGCGCTGATCAACTCCATGGGCCAGATGGCCGGGTTCCTCAGCCCGTATATCGTCGGGTTTGTGAAGGATGCCACCGGGTCTACCGACATGGCGCTGTACTTGTTGGCGGCGGTGATTGTGGCGGGCAGTGTGCTGGCGTTGCGGATGACACGGACACTCAAGGCCTGACATCAGGGTAAACCGGCGCTGTCGACCTCCACGGCGGCGCCGGTGTTTTTATATTCAAAATACCGCCGGACACCCGTATTCACTTCAACGCCAGGGCCAGGTAACAAACAGGCTACAAACCTTACCTAACCTTTACTCTGGCGCCGCGTAATCCCCTCAAAAAGCACTGTCTGAAACGTATGCCCGGGAATATGATTAAAACCGGTTCGATGCATAAGTAGAGGACTTGTCATGATCAGTCGACTCTCAAAAGTGAAAGTAGCCCTCGTGCTGATTGCCACCCTCGCTATCGCGGGGCAGGCAGAAGCCCGTGGCGGGTACGGCTATGGATGGGGTCACGGTGGCTACCGTGGTGGTTGGGGCTGGGGGGCCCGGCGTTGCTGGGGGCCGTGGTCGGCGGGCTCGTCGTAGGCTCGGTCGTCGCCAACTCCCAGCCGCCGGTCTACGTGCAACAGCCGGTTTACGTCCAGCCGCAGCCGGTGTACATCCAGCAACCTCCGCCGGTGTACTACCAGGCGCCGCCGCCTCCAGGCTACTACTACCCGCCACAACCGGTTCCGGCGCCGCGGTACTAATTCTGCAGGTTCGTATACGACCTCGGGCGTTTCGTATGACGCGCTCTTTGCAGAATTATCAGCTCTATCCAGATGCCCTCTCAGGGAGGGCATCTTGCCAACCTGTCAGTTGGCTATATAAAAACCCCGTTTAACACCTGTCAACTTTGACAGTATCTCGCCTCCTTGGCATTCATTAGGATCGAGTCATCAGATTTCCAATCTGACAGACGAGGACAATCACAATGAATCGGCCCACTCCCTCCCCTGTTATCCCCTTTGCGAAGGGCTCCTTTACTGCCGAGATCAGGGGCTATTTTGCACATGAATTTGATGGCCAGGTTTTTGAGCTGCACCAAGAGCCCTATGCCTGGACCCTCACCGCGCGCCAGGTCATCGAGCACCCTTATCAATCGTATACATTCACAATTATATTGCCGCTGGACCTTCCCCAGGATGGGAGCAAACACACCTATCGCTTTGGCGCCTCCGGCGCGGGCGCGATTCTGTTTTCTCAAGGCATTAATTTTCAGGCGACGGAAGGCGAAATAACCGTTTCCCTGAAGAACAACAGGATGAATGCGACTTTTAACTTTTTCGCAACCACCACGCAAAACGGGCAGACCTATACCGTCAACGTTTCCAGGGGCGTTTTTGACGTACATAACGGAACTGGCGAATTTCTCGTGGCGCTGAGCGGCGCGTCCCCTCCCTTTGCTGAATTTCGCGCGAAAGACGTCACTATTGTTTATGAAGATCCTGTAGTTATCCCACCCTACTACCAGGTCATAGGCAGGGAGTTCATCGACTGGCCGCCCGATCAGCACTTCTTTACGGTCTACGTAGAGCAAGGCGTTGCTCCGGGAGAATATAGCCTCGGCGACAATGACGCGAAGGTAAGAGTCATCATCGGCCAGCGCGCAGGCATCGGCATTTACAACGCGTACAGCGGCAAAATCAGCCTGGAATCTTTGCCGGAAACGGGTCATGCCAAAGGCGATTTCAAAGCACAATTCAGGACCGCAGACGATCGCGAGTTTTACGCAGAAGGCACGTTCGATGTCGTTGACCGATAAAGCATGTTGAGCACCCTTGCGGGAGAAAAACACCCAGCCTCAGACGGCTGGGTGCAATAACGCTGGCGACTTTTTTCGACTTACAACAAGCCGCCACCATCCACATCAATCACGCTGCCCGTGATAAACCCGTTCTCCATCGCCAGCACATACCCGGCAGCCACTTCTTCGGCCTGCCCCACTCGCCCTACCGGCAACGCCCCGCCGGCCTTGGCAAACATCGCCAGCCGCTGTTCCTCGGACAACCCGGCATACGCCTCGGTGTCGATCACCCCCGGGCTGATCACGTTGACCCGACGTGGCGCCAGCTCCTTGGCCAACTGCTTGCCCAGCGCCTCAGTCGCCGCATTGATCCCGGTCTTGATGAACTGCCCCGCCACCGCTCGACGACCCAGTTGGCCCGAGGTCAGCGTGATGCTGCCGTGCTCGCCGAGAAATGGCAGCGCCGCCTGGATCGCCCGCAGCGAACCCCAGAGCTTCACGTTGTAGTTGTCTTGCGCCAGGTTCAGGTCAGTCTCGATCAACGTCTTGGCCTGCACCGCAGGGCCTGCGGTGTAGACCAGATGGTCAAAACGCCCCACTGTTTCAAACAGGCGCTGCAACGAGGCGACGTCGGTCACATCCACCTGCTCGCTGCGCACACCGTTCTCCACGGTTGAAGACAAGCGCCGTCCGGCCAGCACCACGTGGGCCCCGCGTGCCACAGCCTGTTTGGCCACGGCTGCACCAATGCCGCTGCTGCCACCGATGACGATGACGGTTTTGCCGTTGAGGGGAGAAGTCATGGAGAAATACCTGGTTGGGAAAATGAGGTTTCATCTTCCCAGCTTGGCAATCCTTGAAAAATCCCGGTAAAACGACAAGATCTTTAAAGGATTTTTACAGATGAGTTCGATCCTCGACCTTGAAGTCTTCGTGCGTACGGCCGATACGGGCAGCCTGTCCGCTGCGGCTCGTAGCCTCAGCCTGACTCCGGCCGCAGCCAGTATCGCCCTCAAGCGCCTGGAAACCCGCTTGGGCATCCGGCTGCTGGCGCGCTCCACCCGCAGCATGCGGCTGACCGAAGAAGGCCGGCGCTACCTCGACAGCGTGCGTGTGGCCCTGGAGGCGTTGTCTGAAGGCGAACAGGCGATCAAGCAGCAAGGCCAGAGCTTGAGTGGCTTGCTGCAATTGGCGGCGCCCTCGGATTTCGGGCGCAATGTGCTGCTGGGCTGGCTGGACGAGTTCAAGCTCGAACACCCGAACGTGCGCCTTCAGTTGCTGCTCAACGACAGCAATGCCGACCTGTTCCGCGAGACCGTCGACATTGCCCTGCGCTTTGGCGTGCCACGGGATTCCAGCCTGGTGGCCCTGCCGGTGGTGCCCGATCACCAGCGCGTGGCGTGTGCCAGTCCTGAGTATCTGGCACGCCATGGCACACCGCGCACGCCCCAGGACTTGGCGCAACACAGCACCCTGCGCTACATGCGCCAGGGCCGTGCGAACAACACCTGGTACTTTCGCCAGGGCGCCCTGCTCCAGGAAGTCGAGGTGACAGGCGACTACCTGAGCGATGACGGCGAGATCGTGCGGCGCTGGGCGCTGGCCGGCCACGGCATCGCCTACAAAGCGCGGCTGGATGTGGCCCGCGATATCAAGGCCGGGCGCCTGGTGCCGTTGCTCACCGATTGGCAAGGCGAGCCGACGCCGTTCAATTTGATGTGCCCGCACCGGCTGCAAGTGTCGGAACGGGTCAAGGTCCTGCACCGCTTCCTGCAACAGCGCTGCGCCGAACTATTACCGCAATAACCGTCGCAGGGCTTGTTCCAGAGCCTTGCTCTCTGGTATTGGGTAAGTACTGTCTCCCCCTTTTGAGGTGTTCACGATGATTTACCGCACACTGGGCCAGTCCGGGTTGAAAGTCAGCGCGCTGACCCTGGGCAGCATGATGTTTGGCGAGCAGACCAACACTGAGGATTCGCTGCGCATCATCGACAAGGCCTGGGACCAAGGCATCAATTTTATCGACACCGCCGACGTCTACACCGGCGGGCGCTCCGAGGAAATCGTCGGTGAAGCCATCGCCCGCCAGCGCCAGGATTGGGTGCTGGCCTCCAAGGTGGGCATCGGCCCGGTGGATGGCCTGCCAAACCGCAGCGGCTTGAACCGCAAGCGGATCTTCAATGCGCTCGAAGCCAGCCTGACGCGCCTCGACACCGATTACCTGGACATCTACTACCTGCACCGTGAAGACCACAATACGCCGCTGGAGGTGACGGTTTCGGCCATCGGCGACTTGATCCGCGAGGGCAAGATCCGCCATTGGGGCCTGTCCAACTACCGCGGCTGGCGCATCGCTGAAGTGATCCGCGTGGCCGAGCGCCTGGGGGTGGACAAGCCGATCATCAGCCAGCCGCTGTACAACATCGTCAACCGCCAGGCCGAGGTGGAGCAGATCACCGCCGCTGCCGCGTATGGCCTCGGTGTGGTGCCTTACAGCCCGCTGGCCCGTGGCGTGCTCAGTGGCAAATATGCGCCGGACGTGACACCTGAAGCCGGCAGCCGCGCCGGGCGCCAGGACAAGCGCATCCTGGAAACCGAATGGCGCGTCGAGTCCCTGCGCATTGCCCAGCAGATCCAGCAATACACCCAGGGCCGCGGCGTAGGGATTGTCGAGTTCGCGATTGCCTGGGTGCTGAACAACTCGGCGGTCAGCTCGGCGATTGTCGGGCCGCGCACCGAGGCGCAGTGGGACGCCTACACCGGCGCGCTGGAGGTGAAGATCACGGCGGAGGATGAGGCGTTTATTGATTCGCTGGTGACACCGGGGCATGCCTCGACGCCGGGATTCAATGATGTGAGCCATTTCGTGTCGGGTCGGATTGCACGATAGCCGAGCGGCCTACACCTGCCCTGTGGTGAGGGGGCTTGTCCCCTCACCACAAAACAGCGCAAACATCTCGCCGCAAAAGCACTATATTCCCTCCCTGAAATCTCCCCTCTTTTGTAGCCATCGGTTTTCGCGAGGACAGCGTGTCTAAAGGTGTTGTGTTATCGGTATTGGCCTCGGTGTTGTTTGCCGTGATGTATTACTTCACGTCGCTGCTCACGCCCTTGAGCGGCCTGGAGATCTTCGGCTGGCGGATGCTGCTGACAGTGCCCTGCATGACCGTGTTCATGATCGTCAGCGGCGAGTGGCGCCGCGCCTGGGAGTTGGTTCGGCTGGCCGCAGCCAAACCCGGTTTGATCGGCGGGCTGGTTTTGTCTTCGGCCTTGCTGGGGGTGCAGTTGTGGCTGTTCATGTGGGCGCCGCTCAACGGTCGCAGCCTGGATGTATCGCTGGGGTATTTCCTGCTGCCGTTGACCATGGTGCTCACCGGGCGCCTGGTGTATGGCGAACAGCTGTCACGCCTGCAAAAGGTCGCGGTGTTTTTTGCAGCCTGCGGCGTGCTTAACGAGTTGTACCAGGTAGGCGGTTTCTCCTGGGCCACGCTGGTGGTAATCATCGGTTACCCGATCTACTTCATCGTGCGCAAACGCCTGAAGACCGACCACCTTGGCGGGCTGTGGCTCGATATGGCGCTGATGTTGCCGGTGGCGTTGTGGTTCGTCCAAAGCGGCGAACAGGGCTTTGCGGTGCTCGATGCCCACAAGGGGTTGTACGCCTTGATCCCGATGCTGGGCGTGATCAGTGCATCGGCACTCGTGTGTTACATCGTCGCCAGCCGCTTGTTGGCCTTCAGCCTGTTCGGGCTGCTCAGCTATGTGGAGCCGGTGCTGTTGCTCGGGGTGGCGTTGCTGCTGGGAGAAAGCATCAAGGCCGGTGAGTGGCTGACCTATATACCCATCTGGCTGGCGGTGATGGTGCTGGTGTACGAAGGGTTCAAGCACCTGGTTCGCCAGCGCAAAGCCTGATTGCAGGCAAAAAAAAGCCCGGTCGCGGATATCCACGACCGGGCTTTTTTACATCAACCATCAGTCAGCGGTGAGCACACCACGACGTACCTGGTCACGCTCGATGGATTCGAACAGCGCCTTGAAGTTACCTTCGCCGAAACCGTCATCACCTTTACGCTGGATGAACTCGAAGAACACCGGGCCCATCAGGGTTTCCGAGAAGATCTGCAGCAGCAGGCGCTTGTCGCCCGCCACCGACGAGCCGTCCAGCAGGATGCCCCGCGCTTGCAGTTGGTCCACCGGCTCACCGTGGTTCGGCAGGCGGCCTTCGAGCATTTCGTAGTAGGTGTCTGGCGGCGCGGTCATGAAGCGCATGCCGATCTTCTTCAGCGCGTCCCAGGTCTTGATCAGGTCGTCGGTGAGGAACGCCACGTGCTGAATGCCCTCGCCATTGAACTGCATCAGGAACTCTTCGATCTGGCCGGCGCCTTTGGACGATTCTTCGTTCAGCGGGATACGGATCATGCCGTCCGGGGCGCTCATGGCCTTGGAGGTCAGGCCGGTGTACTCGCCTTTGATGTCGAAGTAACGCGCCTCACGGAAGTTGAACAGCTTCTCGTAGAAGTTCGCCCAGTAGACCATGCGCCCGCGGTACACGTTGTGGGTCAGGTGGTCGATGACTTTCAGGCCGGCGCCCACCGGGTTGCGCTCGACGCCTTCGAGGTACACGAAGTCGATGTCATAGATCGAGCTGCCTTCGCCGAAGCGGTCGATCAGGTACAGCGGCGCGCCGCCGATACCCTTGATCGCCGGCAGGTTCAGTTCCATCGGGCCGGTTTCGATATGGATAGGCTGGGCGCCCAGTTCCAGAGCCCGGTTATAGGCCTGTTGCGAGTCCTTGACGCGAAACGCCATGCCGCACACCGACGGGCCGTGCTCGGCCGCAAAGTAGGAGGCGATGCTGTTGGGTTCGTTGTTGAGGATCAGGTTGATCTCGCCCTGGCGGTACAGGTGCACGTTCTTGGAACGGTGAGTCGCCACTTTGGTGAAGCCCATGATCTCGAAGATCGGCTCCAGGGTGCCCGGGGTTGGCGATGCGAATTCGATGAACTCAAAGCCCATCAGGCCCATTGGGTTTTCGTACAGGTCTGTCATTTTCGGTGCCTCATCATTCTTGTCATTAACGGATGTCGTTAGTTGCCAGCAAGGATGAGGTGGGCAGGCGGCGCACAGGAGATACCCCGCACGCTGCGGGCGAGGAAGTCACCAAAGATGAGGGCGGACCCGAGTAGCTTCATGATTACATCAGTCTCTTACGGGCGAGGCTTGCGTTAGCGCAAGTCCTTATTCTTGTATGCGTAAATCGATTCTACACAGCGTAAACAGATTTGTCCGTACTCTTATCAAATCCCCATTGCCCGGGCGCGCGCAAGGGGTTTGTTGCACAGGTAGATGCCCAGCAGGATCACGACCCCGCCCATCAGCATCGGTGCGGTCAGTTGCTCACCGAGCAGCAAAGCGCCGCAGATGACCGCCGTCAGCGGATTGAGGGCGATGAAAACGCCCGCGCGGGTGGCGCCGATACGGCGCAGGCCATCGTAATAGCCGATATAGGCCAGCGCCGAGCCCAGCACGCCGAGGTACAACAAGCTCGTCAGTTGGGGCAGATCGATGGCGCCCAGCGCGGCCACCGTCAACCGGCCCGTCGCCAGCGTGGTGATCGTCAGCATCAGTGTGCCCAACAGGATCGACCAGGTCACGGTTTGCAGCGGGCCCAGGCTCTGGTTGAGGTGGCGGGAAAACAGCGAATACACGCCCCACCCCACCACACAGCCAAAAATCAGCAGGTCACCGATCCAGGCGTTCGCGGCGCCCTGCAATAGCTGCGGGTTGCGACTGACGATCACCAGCCCCGCACCGCCCAGGCACAGCGCGATTCCCAGCAGTTTGAGCGACCCCAGGCGCTCTTTGAACAACACCCACGAAGCCAGGCCAATCACCGCCGGGTTCAGCGCCACGATCAGCGATGCACGGGACGCGTTGATGTACTGCAGGCCGAAGAAAAAGCACAGGTTGTAGAAAAAGATCCCGAAAAAGCCGAGGACGGTCAGTTGCGCAAGCTGTGCGTTGGTCGGGCGCACCAGTCGAATTCGCGCCGCGCCCAGGAAGACCAGCAACGCCAGGCTGGCCAGCACAAAACGCACGGTCGCCGCCAGCAGCGGGTCCAGGCCAGCGGCCAGATAACGCCCGGCAACGAAGGTGCCCCCCCAGATCATGGTCACGGCCGCCAGTTTCAGATACGTGAGACGGTCGGAGGTCGGTGTCATCGGATTTCTACTCAAACATTCAGGATTGGCTTATTGTTTGGCTAATCCTTTGTCATCGTAAAATGAGTAAATACTCATGACCCTTACCCAGCTGGAAATCTTCTCCCTGGTGGCCGAGCTGCAAGGTTTCACCAGCGCTGCCAATCGCCTGGGCATCAGCCAGTCGGCGGTGTCCCACGCAATCAAATCCCTGGAGCAGGAGTTGGGAGTGGAGTTGATCCGCCGCCATCAATCCCAGGTCGAACTCAGTGATATCGGCCAACAACTGCTGTTGCGCGCCCGGGCCATGCTCGGGCTGGCCAACACACTGCAACAGGAAGCCGCCGACGCCCGCGGCATGAAACGCGGCACGCTACGCATCGGGTCGTTCGGGCCCACTTCGTCGATTCGATTGTTACCCAGGATTCTGCAGCGCTTTCGCCAGTTGCATCCGGGCATTGAGGTGCATGTGGATGAAGGGCCGGATCGGCAGGTAATGCAGTGGCTGGAAGAGCGGCGCGTCGACGTGGCGTTCGTGGTCATGCCCGAGGAACGTTTCGATACGTTCCCGTTGATCGAGGATCAACTGGTGGCCCTTCTGCCCGTAAACCATCCTTCAGCCCATCAGCCCTGGATCAGCTTGAAGCAGCTATGCAACACCCCGTTTATCCTGACCCAGGCCGGGTCTGCCGAGCTGGTGTCGCGCCTGTTCCTCGGGGCCGGGCTCAAACCGGACATCCGCTACCGCTGCTCGCAGTTGCTGAGCACGCTGGACACTGTCCGGCGCGGGGATGGCGTGACCATCGTTGCCGAGTTGTCACTGCCGCAGACGAACGATCCAGGTTATTTGAAAAAGCCACTGGCACCTGCCGTCAAGCGCCAGGTGGGGCTGGCGGTGCTGGATCAACGCCAATCGTCTCCCGCCACCCTGGCGTTTATAAAGCTGGCAACCCAACTGGATTACTCATCGGACGTCCATTCGGCTTGATGGCGTTGTGTTGAGCCGTTGTCGTCAATGGTCGTGAAGCTTATCCCGGGTTTGTCCCGGGACCGGTCCGCCCCTGTCAGAAGCACCACCTCGGCCGAATGCGGCGCGATCATCGGCGGGTCGTCGCTACTGCTTTGCGCGCCATTGACGGTCAACACTACGTTGGAAAGGGTCACGTAATAGGCGCTGGGATTGCTGACCCCAAGCCTCGGTTCCGGCCCCGCAAGCTTGCGCCATTTCAGCGCCCGGGCAGCCTCCAGACTGGACATCGACAGCGCCTTGGGCCGCAGAAACAGCTTGATCCGCGTGCGAAACGCCACTTGCACAGTATTGGCGTGGCCTTCGGGGCTGGGAGGAACGCCCAGTACGTTGAGCCAGAATACCGACTCCCGGTCCGTGGGCAGCGCGGCGCCCTCCCTCTCGTTGAACGTCAGTCGCAACGCCTTGCCTTGCCCCGGCTCCATGCGCACGATGGGCGGGCTCAGGCTAAAAGGCACATCGCTGAGTTCGGGTGCCAGCTGCGCATCCCCGTCGTCGATCCAGGCTTGTACCAAGCGCGGACCACTGCTCTCGTTTTTCAGATTGACCGTGACCTCCCGTGCCGGCGCCGCATAGACCACCCGGGTGCGATCAATCACGATTTCCGCGCGGGGCAAGCTCGAAAACAGCAGCAACGCCAGGCCTGATGCAAATCCCGCCGGGTTCAAAATCCCCGGCATCAGCGATAGGCCATGGTGAACGTTGCCACACCGTTTGCCGTGCCTGGGGTAATGCTGGAACCGGTCTGGATATAACGGGCGGTCAGCGGGATAGAAAACGTACCGTTGCCTGTGCTGCCTGCCAACCATTGGTTGGGGTTACCGATGGCCGAGGAGTCGGCGCCATAGCGGATCAGCGTAGGCCCGCGCAACAGTTGCAACGCCACACCGCCGGCGGTTGAGCCTCCGGCCAGGGACAACACGTCGGTACGGTTGGCCGGTTGGGTCTGGTCGGTCACCGTGACGAATACATCGAGCGTGCTGCCGCCACCGCCCCCGCAATTGAGTCGGATGCTTTCGGTGGCACTGCCGGCATGACTGCCGACCCCTTTGAATGCGCTGACCGTCACTTGCCCCAGAGACATTGGCACGGAAGGCGTGGTAACGCTGCAGGTGGGTTTTAGCGGAGCGTTTATAACAACCCCGGGAATGATGAATCGGACGTCATTGTGGATGATCAAATCGAGGGGACGCAGATCAAAAGTTGCTACCTCCTGGGACCTGATGGTTCCTCCGACTGTAGGCCCAATCGCCACAAGAAAGACGCGTACGTTCGCCCCCCAGGCGCCGGGTTTGTTTTGCGTGGTTCCGTAAAGAACGGTGAGTCTGTCACTCAGTGCAACCATTGGACGGTTGGGGTCCTGAGCCGCCACTGCTATCCCCACCCCCGGCACATTCGTGCGATAGACACGTATGCTCAGACCCAACGCGTTAAGGCGAACGAGTGAGTCTTCCCCACCCACATAGCCCCGCATAACCGACTCAGCATATCTGGGGTGAAATATGTCCGTGTAAGTACAGCGCATCACGGATTGACTGTTGAAGGCATACCCGCTCGTATTACCGATTACCTGCCCGACTGCCGTTCCGGGAGGTACTGTGATGGGCGACGGGATGGAGATAACAATGTCTCTCGCCCCGCTTGGCTGACAGGTTCCAAATGCGAAAACACTGGACGATGCCACCAGACCGCACAGTATCAATACGCCGCGCCCAAACCGATTCCCTGCCTTGGTCCACGTTCGGCGCCCAAGCTTGGTGACCATTGAACGACAGAAGCGGATGGCCATGTTCCCAACTCTCCAAGAATAGTTTGAGTGTTCCAATAAATCGTACATTTTCATATTCCTGTCACCGCGTGCGGTGCCCGCATCACCACGCATTGGCCTTGCAGAAAATCGGTATTGACTTGCCGCTCGCCACTGATTTGTTTCGGCAACTGATAGTCGATACTGCATTGCCCGCCCGCCGCATCGCTCCATTTCACGGTCAGCACTCCGCTGTCCGCGATCCCCCGCACAAACGCCTTGCTGGCCTGGCCGACCACGCCCACTTCCCGGCCCTGCTCATCGAACACCTGGGCGGCGAATGGCAGTGGCTGGCCGTTTTTCTGCGTGGCCTTGAGTATCACGGCACGCCCGCTGATGGTTTCGAAGGTGATCAAGGTCACTGCGCCCAACGTCGGCGCCACCGTCTGGGTTGACTCCTTCAGTTCCACATCGAGGGAGGTGCCTTCGGGATCGATTTCAACCACGTTGTTCTGGAAAGCCCTGAGTGACGGCACGACTGCGTAGCCGCTGCTGTCGATACGAGTACCGCCAGCGCCGCCCAGCATCGCGCCTTCGGCATTCGGCGCATGAACCAGCGTCGAGGCCTCCCCAGGCTTTGGGACAAGGTCATGCCACCCGCGTGAGCAACAACCGCACCATCGGCACTGAAGGACAGCTGCGAACTGTCCCTGCTCTGCCCATAACCCACCCGCACGTTGGCCGCACGCGTGCGGTAGCCCGCATAGGTATTGACGTCGCTTGAAGTGCTGTCCCCGCTGGTGCTGCGGTTAGCGGAAATCCCGTAGCTGCCTTCGGCATTTTCCCCGTACAAACCATTGATCCCCACTTGCTGCTGGGTGGAGCGGGACGAACCGGTGTCACGGGATAACGAGGTATTGATACTGGGCGAATTGAAGTCACTGCCCAATGGCATCGACAGGGACAGCATGAAGCGATTGTCAATGCGGCCCTGTTGCGCGGTGCGCCCAAAAAACACCTCGTCAGCGAGTTCACCATCAGTCAGTCGGCGGGTGTCCTCGATCCGCGAACGCTGGGCCGAAAGGTTCCAATTGACTTTTTTCCAACTCGCTCCGTAGCCCACTGTAAACGAGGTCTGGCGGCCTTGCTGCTGCCCCCAGTAATCGACCGAGCTGCCATACAGGCTCAACGTACCGTCCCCGAATTTTTGGCTGACGGTCAGGTCAATACGGCTTTTCTGACGGGCATAGCCATTGATGTCTTCGTTCCGGCGCCCGAGATCACGCACGTTGATTGCATCGGGCAAGCTGAGAAAACCGTCCGACGAAAAACGATAGGCCCCCAGCAAAAAATGCGTACCCGAGCTCGGCAAGTTCTTGTTGTAGCCCAGGCCAAAGCTATGGCCGGATAAATTGCCCTGCCCCGGCACACTCGTGCGTGACCCGCTGCCGTCCAGGGAAAACGCGCCAAGGGGCGTACTCACCGCCACGCCGACCTTGCCCTGGTTATAACCTTCAGAAAATGAGCCGCCGCCATACAACGTCAGCTCGTCGGTCAGGCCTCGTTGTAACGTGCCCTGGAACACCGATGGAGCCTTGCCTTCGATTCCCCGCTGCTGCACCTCGCCCAAGGTCGCGCTGTATTGGGTGGCGTCGGCACGCAACAACTGTGGGGTTACGGAGTAAGGCACTACAAAGGTGTTCCGGCGCCCATCCACTTCGGTCACGCTGACGGTCAGGTCGCCACCGGAGCCAGTGGCAAACAAATCACTGATGACAAAGGGACCTGGAGCAACCTTGGTTTCATAAATGGTGTAACCGTTCTGGCTGACCGTGACGGTGGCATTGCTGCTTGCCACACCACGAACCTGCGGCGCATAGCCTTGTTGCGATTGCGGCAACATGCGCTCGTCGGTCGCCAGGGTCACGCCGCGTATGCGGACCCCGTCGAGAATCTGCCCACTGCTGAAGCTGTCGCCAATGGTCAGCTGTGACTTCCAGGGGGCGATGCTGCGCTGCACGTAAGTCGCGGTATTTTGATAAGGCTGCAAGCCAGTGCGAGAGTTTTGACTCAGGGCGCCCTGGTGCCGCAAACGCCAACTGCCCAGGTTAACGCCCGTATTGATGCCCAGGTAGGATCGGTCGTCTACGTTGCCCGAGGTGCGGGCCGACGTACTGAAGTTGTAATTGAGCAAGCCGGCGGTGACGCCGTCATCCCAATAGGCCGGATCGACATAATCCCGGGCGGATTGCTTGAGGTAGAGCTGCGGAACGCTGGCAGACCACTCCAGCGTCGAGGCATCAAAACTGCTGCTGGCCAGCGGGATCCATTGCCCCAGGTCGCCGCAGAGCGCGCCGTCCAGCCGCGGGCTGGTTTTCACGTCAGGGCCGGCGTCGCGATCAACGTTGTCCCACGCAATACCCAGCTGCTCCAGCATTTGCGGGGAAAAACAGGGCACGGCGCCGCTTTTCGTATCGAGGGCGATAAAGTCGACATCGCGCCGCCCCACGCGCTGACCATTGACGATGATATCAACGCGGTAAACACCCGGGCTCATGACGTTGCCGGTATTGAAACGGGACATGTCCACCGTGGCCGCCGTACCGCCGGAGAACGCTCCCAGATCAAAGGTCGGCGTGGTCGCAAAAGCCATCTCGGAGGAGATCAATACCGCGCCGAACAGCCCGCCAAGCATCAACCTTCCAGGTTTGAAGGGCAAAACCGGGGCGCAACGGTACACCCGTAGTTGAACGTAAGTAGGCATAGTCAGGACTTCAGAAAGGGCGTTAGGGCAATCTGTTTTCAACAGCGAACGGTGGGTGCTGCCATGCAGCCGACGTCAACAGCCAGGTGTTCGCGATCACAATTGCAGGGCGGCGCGCTGCGTGGGCGAAAACGCGCCGTAGTCATTGATGTACTTGAAATGCACTTCGGCATCGGCAGGGATAACGGCCACCGCCCCGCGAATCGGCAGGCTCAGCGTTCCGCGCGGCACGATCATGCCCGCCTCCACCGGGAGTACTCTCGCGCCCGGCTGCGCGCCCATGGACACGGCTATTTCATTGAACGTGACGTGATACGCCGAAGGGTTCTGAACCTGCAATACGACGCCCTTGGCGTTGCGCTGCAGACTGAAGCGCAGCTGTGTCGGCGCCTCATCTGCCTTGCCGGGCAAGCCGGTCGGCCGGAAGAACACCTTGGTACGGATACGGAAGGCAAATTGCAGATGATTGCGCTCACTCTCCTCCGTTGATTTGTCAAACTCGTCAACCCGGGCGGGCACTTCCAGCACATTCAGCCAGAACAAGGACTCCCGGTCGCTGGGCAGTGGCTCCTTGTTGTAGGCCAGGCGCATGGCCTGCCCCTTCCCCGCATCCAGGCGAAAGACCGGAGGCGAAAGACTGAAAGGAACGTCGTTCAGCTCTCGAGCCTGGTGCTGATCACCGGCATCCACCCAGGCTTGTACCAAGCGAGGAGCCTGCTGGTCATCATTGCTCAGCTGGATCGTGATCTCACGGCGCTGCTCTGGATAAATCTGCCGCGTACCGTTGATAACGACCCCGGCACAGGCCACTTGGGCCACCTGGCTCAGGCCGAGCCCCACTACAGCCCACGTCAGAAAACGGCTGAGTGTCGTTGAAAGATCGAACATTGTGTATTCCTTGATAGACAATTGTCTGCACCCGGCAATCACGCCACCGGGTGAGAACCTCAGGCAAAAGTGCCGGAGCAATCAGCCCGGCCTATTCAAGGGAAAGTAACGGAGTACTGCACGCTGGTATTGACCAGGCCCGCACCCGCGGGACCACCCGTGGCGATATAGCGTGCCGAGAAAGGCAAGGTCGCCAAGCCGCCGACGATGGTTGCAGGCGTGGAATTGAGACCGGACCGCAGGTCGATTGGCCTGTTCACAGCACCGTCGACAAGTTGTACTTCAACGTTGGCCGCCGGGGTTGCGGCTGCAACGTTACGCAAGTTGCCGGTGGCTGGATTGATGTTCGGGCTGCCAGCCTCGTACAAGACAGCAACAACAGTCCCGTCCGGGCACGTTGGGCTACCCCCGACGTACACATAGAACGGTTTTGCCCCAGCCGTTTGCCCCGCAGTCGAAAGGGCCGAGGTTTGGACCGTCTGCAGGACCACCGGGAAGTTGTTGCCCGAACCCGGCGAAACGCCAGTGCCACCGCTGATGGTGCAAGTCGTGCCTTTCACCTCGCCGGAAATTGTGATGGTGCCGTCTTCGGCAGACACGGCAGTAGCCATTACCCCAGAGGCTGCCAGTAATGCCATCGCCAATAGTTGTTTCTTCATCATCAACGCTTCCTTAATAGAATGGGCTAACGAAAGCTTTCCAAGGCAATGTGGTACTTTGGCCAAAGCTTTCGTAGGTTTACGTGGCGCCCACGTTGAGATTCGATCCATTCACAACTATATCTACATATGTCAAAGCCCTTGGAGGGGCGGACTGGAGAACCAGAAAGGCCCGCGCAGTGGTAAATCGCCGTTTTTTGGCTTATGTGCATGGGAAAGTTGTTTAACGATTTTACGTACCCTTCCCGTCTCATGCCGAAGGCAGCTGCCATGCCCCTGACCGCAAAAAAACCACGCAACCGCTCCACCCGTGTCCTGGTCACCGCACTTTGCGGGGCACTGCCGATCTTGCTGGGTGTGCTCATTCTGTATTGGCAGGCCGAACGCACACTGGAACAAAGCACCGCACAAACCGCCGAAGAAGCCGTGCGCCAGTTTGACTTGATGCTCGACAACACTGCCCTCGCCGCCCAGGAGCTGTTGCCGCTGGCAGGCCACGAATGCGATCTTCCAACACAGTTGGCCTTGCGCGAACAAGTCACCCGCCGCCCCTTCGTGCGCGCCACGACCTTGTCCTGGCAGAGAAACATTTATTGCAGCTCATTGTTTGGCGGCAACTACCAGTCGCCGGTCAACCCTGAAGACTACGTCAACGGGCGGCTCTGGCTGATGAAAGGCAACCCGGTCACGCCCGACACCGCCTTGCTGGTGTATCGCCTCACCGAAGGTGACCGGGGCGCGTTTGCGTCTATCGATGGCTACCACCTGACCAACGCCCTGCGCCTGATCAGCCGTTTCGCCGACCTGGTGCTGCAGGTCGGGCCCAACTGGCTGTCGGCCGATGGCAAGGTTCACAACACGGCGCTGCCGGCCTTTGCCGTGGCCCAGCATCATCTCGATTCCAAGCGGTATACCTACAGCGTGGAAGTCGGGATGCCGGAAGGCGAAACATGGCGCTACATGAAAGACCGGTTTCCGGCGCTGTTCGTCCTGGTGGTGTTTTTTGGCGTACTGGCGGGCCTGCTCGCGCACTGGCTGCAAAAACGCTCGTCAGCACCGACCCATGAGCTGCAACGGGCCTTGGGCGCCAATGAATTCATTCCGTATTATCAGCCGGTGGTGCGTGGCGACAACATTAGCCAGTGGGCCGGCTGCGAAGTGCTGATGCGCTGGAATCACCCCAAGGAAGGCCTGGTGCGCCCGGACCTGTTCATTCCCCTGGCCGAGCATTCCGGCCTGATCGTGCCAATGACCCGCGCCCTGATGCGCCGGACCGCCGCACAACTGGCGCCCCACGCCGAGCAATTTGCTGACAACTTCCATGTAGGTATCAACATCACCGCTCGCCATTGTCACGACCTGGAGCTGGTGGAGGACTGCCGGGAATTCCTCGCCGCCTTCCCGCCGGGCAAGGTGATCCTGGTACTTGAATTGACCGAGCGCGAGTTGATCGAGCCCACCGACATCACCCGCCAGTTGTTCCAGGCTCTGCATGAAATGGGGGTAATGATCGCGATCGACGACTTCGGCACCGGCCATTCCAGCCTGGGTTATTTGCGCAACTTCAATGTCGATTACTTGAAGATAGATCAAAGCTTTGTAGCGATGATCGGTGTTGATGCACTCTCGCGGCATATACTCGACAGCATCATTGAACTGTCCGCCAAGCTCGACCTGGGCATCGTGGCAGAGGGCGTCGAAACACAAGAACAATGCGATTACCTCGCCGCTCAAGGCGTGGATTTCTTGCAAGGTTACCTGTTTGGCAAGCCTGTTCCTTGCGACGAGTTCATTAGATTCCTGAACGGCCATTGAATAGCCAGCCACTTCAATGGAAATATTGTTAATTATACAAAAGACATGATTTACTCATGGCTGATTAACTACTACAATTTTTCCTGCCTGTGCTGAATTGGCAGGAGGGCCACTTTCATTGAGTCGCCTTAAGGCTCTTGGCTTATCGCTTTGTTTGCAGTAGATATCAGCCAAATACACTATTGGAGTATAGATTTTGTCCAGACTCGCCGAATTTCGCGCAGCAGAAAAAGCCCTTCAAGAGCAGCTTGCCCAGCTGGAATCCCTGAAGAACGATGCTGGTTTGAAGAAAGAAATCGAATTCGAAGAAAAGCTGCAAGGGCTGATGAAAACCTACGGCAAAAGCCTGCGCGACATCATCTCCATCCTGGATCCTAACCCGAGCAAGTCCGGCGCTTCCGTCGCCGCCGCACCAAAACAGCGCCGTGCACGTGTGGTCAAGGTTTACCACAACCCGCACACTGGCGAACTGATCGAAACCAAGGGCGGCAATCACCGCGGCCTGAAGGCATGGAAAGAACAGTACGGCGCAGCCACTGTAGATTCCTGGCTTCGCGGCTAATGCCTTGCGACTAGTACAAACGCACTAAGAAAAGCCCTGCACATGCAGGGCTTTCTTGTTTTCGGGCAGCAATATTGAAACAAAATAGTACCGTGGCATCTTCAAAAACGAACTTTAAAAAACATTTCACTTTGTTCAATTCGAATATTTTCTGCCTTGGCTACAGCGCTCAAAGTTTAAGGCTGTCGCGCACCGAACTGACTTCATCCTTGCTGGACTCGTAAGCTTCGGCCTGGCCTGCGTATGAAAAAACATAGGCCTTATCGGTATCAACCGCCCCGACCAACGTTTGCGACAGCACGTGCCGACCGTTCTCGGTGATGACACAGGTAGTTTCCAATGCTTCAAGCCGGCTCAATGTTGTGGGGTGCATCTTGGTGCACACACTTTGATAACCACCCTGGGCAAAGTCCTTCTGGATGGATTTGCGCATTTCCAGCAGCACACCTTGCAGGTTGACCGTATGCCCCACTTCGATCGGGGTGCCCGTCAACTCCATGACCATTAACGTCGCACCATTTTCATCATTCTTTATTGCACGCTGGCGCGACACTGTGGAAGGCTGAGCCGGCGCCTGATCGTCGGGCACCACCTCCTCCACCTGCCAGCCGCTGGGCCAATGAATTTCCGGGTCAGCCGCCCATACGGCGGTGCTGCCCAACAACAGGCCCAGGGTCGTTAACAGCGGTGCGCGAAATCCGATCATTGCGAAAAACACTCAAGGTTCAAGCGACAAAGTTTGGCCCCCGCACCCGCTGCTCGCAAGGGCTGCGTGACCTTTTTCATTTGGCGCAGCAGGCATGGCTGCGTATCATGGACCGGCTGCAAGGATGCCAGCCGCAAGCCAAGGGATGCTCCAACCGGAGCCACGTTTGCCCCATTCTTCTCTGGAGGGCCCATGAGCCTGCACGAACTGAACACATTCCCGGGCGTCACCGCCCAACCTGACACCGCCACCTCGAACTTCGTGTTCAACCACACCATGCTGCGGGTCAAGGACATCACCAAGTCGCTGGATTTCTACACCCGCGTCCTGGGTTTTTCCCTGGTTGAAAAACGTGACTTCCCGGAAGCCGAATTCAGCCTGTATTTCCTGGCCCTGGTCGACAAGGCCCAGATCCCGGCCGACGCGGCCGAGCGCACCCAGTGGATGAAGTCGATTCCAGGCATCCTGGAACTGACCCACAACCACGGCACCGAAAATGACGCGGACTTTGCCTATCACAACGGCAACACCGACCCGCGTGGCTTTGGCCATATCTGCATCTCGGTACCGGACATCGTCGCGGCCTGCGCACGCTTTGAAGAGCTGGGTTGCGACTTCCAGAAGCGCCTGAGTGATGGCCGCATGAAAAGCCTGGCCTTCGTGAAAGACCCGGACGCGTACTGGGTTGAGATCATTCAGCCAACACCGCTGTAAGATTTGGCAGGCAATAAAAAACCCCATGATCACTCATGGGGTTTTTCATTTCCGGGCCAGAATTTACGCCGGGGCGGAAGTGCGGATCAGGTGATCGAAAGCACTCAGGGAAGCCTTGGCGCCCTCGCCTACTGCGATCACGATCTGCTTGTACGGCACAGTCGTTACGTCACCGGCGGCAAAAACACCTGGCAGCGACGTCTCACCACGTGCATCAACGATGATCTCGCCACGTGGAGTCAGTTCCACAGTGCCTTTGAGCCAGTCGGTGTTGGGCAGCAAACCGATCTGTACAAAGATGCCTTCGAGGTCGATCGTCTTGAACTCACCGCTGTCGCGATCCTTGTAGGCCAGGCCGGTAACTTTCTGGCCATCGCCCTTGACCTCACTGGTCAGCGCGCTGGTGATCACGTCAACGTTCGGCAGGCTGTACAACTTGCGCTGCAACACGGCGTCGGCGCGCAGCTTGCTGTCAAACTCAAGCAAGGTCACGTGGCTGACGATGCCGGCCAGGTCGATGGCCGCTTCAACGCCAGAGTTACCGCCGCCGATCACCGCGACACGCTTGCCCTTGAACAACGGGCCATCGCAGTGCGGGCAGAAGCACACGCCCTTGGCTTTGTATTCCTGCTCGCCCGGTACACCCATTTCGCGCCAGCGGGCACCAGTGGCCAGGATCACGGTCTTGGACTTGAGGGTCGCACCGCTTTCAAAACGGATTTCGTGCAGTTCACCCGCGTTCTTCGCCGGGACCAGCGCAGTGGCGCGCTGCAGGTTCATGATGTCCACGTCGTACTGACGCACGTGGGCTTCCAGGGCGCTGGCCAGTTTCGGCCCTTCGGTTTCCTGTACCGAGATAAAGTTCTCGATCGACATGGTGTCCAGTACCTGCCCGCCGAAGCGCTCAGCCGCAACACCGGTGCGGATGCCTTTACGTGCAGCGTAGATAGCAGCTGACGAGCCCGCCGGGCCGCCGCCGACGACAAGTACGTCGAACGCATCTTTGGCGCTGATTTTCTCGGCGGCCTTTTCGATGCCGCTGGTGTCGAGCTTGGCGAGGATTTCTTCCAGGCCCATACGGCCCTGGCCGAAGTTCACACCGTTCAGGTAAACGCTCGGCACCGCCATGATCTGACGATCATCGACTTCGGCCTGGAACAACGCACCGTCGATGGCGACGTGGCGGATATTCGGGTTCAACACTGCCATCAGGTTCAACGCCTGGACCACGTCCGGGCAGTTCTGGCACGACAGCGAGAAGTAAGTCTCGAAGCTGAACTCGCCTTTAAGGGCGCGGATCTGTTCAATCACTTCGACACTCGCCTTCGAGGGGTGGCCGCCGACTTGCAGCAGCGCCAACACCAGGGAGGTGAATTCATGGCCCATGGGGATGCCGGCGAAACGCAGGCTGATATCGGCACCCGGGCGGTTGATGGAGAACGATGGCTTGCGCGCATCATTGCCATCGGTTTTCAGGGTAATCAGCGTGGTGAGGCTGGTTACGTCCTGCAAGAGGGCAAGCATTTCCTGGGATTTCGCACCGTCGTCGAGGGAGGCGACGATCTCGATCGGCTGGGTGACCCGTTCCAGGTATGACTTCAACTGAGCTTTAAGATTGGCGTCCAACATACGGGCGATTTCCTATTAATTCGGTTTATTGCAGACAAAAAAACGCCCGAGCGAATCTCGCCCGGGCGTTTTGAGGGCGGATGCAGCTTACTTAGGTGCGGTAACCCGCCCTTGGCACTTCACAGACTTAGATCTTGCCGACCAGGTCCAGGGACGGAGCCAGGGTGGCCTCGCCTTCTTTCCACTTGGCTGGGCACACTTCGCCCGGGTGAGCAGCAACGTACTGAGCGGCCTTGATTTTGCGCAGCAGCTCGGAAGCGTCACGGCCTACGCCGCCATCGTTCAGTTCAACGATTTTGATCTGGCCTTCAGGGTTGATCACGAAGGTGCCACGGTCTGCCAGGCCAGCTTCTTCGATCAGTACGTCGAAGTTGCGGGAGATGGTCAGGGTTGGGTCGCCGATCATGGTGTACTGGATTTTGCCGATGGCTGGCGAAGTGTTGTGCCAGGCAGCGTGGGCAAAGTGGGTGTCGGTGGAAACGCTGTAGATTTCGACGCCCAGTTTCTGGAATTCGGCGTAGTTGTCAGCCAGGTCTTCCAGTTCGGTCGGGCAGACGAAGGTGAAGTCGGCTGGGTAGAAGAAGACGACAGACCATTTGCCTTTCAGGTCAGCATCAGTCACGTCTACGAAGTTGCCGTTTTTGTAGGCGGTAGCTTTGAACGGTTTTACTTGGCTGTTGATGATAGGCATCGTTGACTCTCCGTCAGGTTTTGTAGAAGGGCTTAGTAAGTTGATGGGGTGAATCCTACCCACTCTCCCGGCCGATGGCTCATTGGCAAACCTCATGCTGACGATTGGTTTTCGCTATCAAGGGACTGTATTAATAGAAGAAACCTTCAATCACTCGAGGGATGCGCGGGTCATGCCGAGAAAGGGCGTCGCTTCAACATAGCGCATGGCGGATTTCATGTCTTTCCAGCCGACGTAAGTCATCAGCGACTTCAAGTCCCAACCGCTGCGATGGGCCCAGGTGGCAAAGCCCCGGCGCAAGGAGTGGCTGGTGTATTGATCGGCCGCAATGCCGGCGCGCTCCAGGGCCTGGCGCAACAGCGGGATCACGCTGTTGGGGTGCAAGCCCTCCTCACCCAGGTTGCCCCAGCGGTCAATGCCGCGAAACACCGGGCCGCGCACCAGCGCCGAAGCACTGAGCCACTCGCTATAGGCCTGGACTGGACACAGGCGTAACAACGCTGGTGTCTGGTAGGTGCGGCCGATATTTTCCCGATCACTTTTACTGCGTGGCAAATACAGGGTGATGCCCGAGCCGGGCACCGCCTGCACGTGCTCGATAGTCAACCGGCATAACTCGTCGCTACGAAAGCCGCGCCAGAACCCCAGCAGGATCAACGCCGCGTCACGCTTGGCCCGAAGCCAGCGCGGATGATCTTCAGCGCTTCGGGCGTCGCTGCCTTCCCGCTCAAGGAAATCAATCACCTGCTCCAGGTGCTGTAGCTGCAAAGGCTCAGCCTGCTTTTCCTGGGCCGGGTGCACGGCCCGAATGCCTTTCAGGACTTTGCGCACCACCGGCGCCTTGGTCGGATCGGGAAAACCCTGGCTTGTGTGCCACTGAGCCAGCGCCGACAAGCGCAGCTTCAGCGTGTTGACCGACAGCACGCCCGCGTGCGCCACCAGATAGCGCGCCACGCTGTCGCTGGTGGCCGGCAGAAACCCACCCCAATTCACCTCGAAATGCTCGATCGCCGCCCGATAGCTGCGGCGGGTGTTATCGCGGGTGGCCGCATTCAGATAACGGTCCAGTTCACTCATACCTGTACTGCCATTGGGCGACATCCACTTCAAAACCCTTATCACACGGGATAATACGCCAATATCCCATCTGTTAAATCAACAATTTAAGACTAAATACAATCATGATATAGTACGTATATACATACTACGTACCACAGTACTAAATCGACGGAGACTCCATGGCTCGCGGCGGCATCAATAAAGCAGTAGTTCAAACGGCACGCCTGGCGATCCTCGCCCGCGGCGAAAACCCAAGCATCGATGCCGTACGCATCGAGATGGGCAATACCGGCTCGAAAACCACGATTCATCGCTATTTGAAGGAGCTGGACGAAAGCGAAACCCGCCAGACCATTACTGAAGCGCCCATCGACGACGAGCTGGGCGAACTAGTGGCGCGCCTGGCCCAGCGCCTCAAGGAAAAGGCGCAGGAGCCGATCGACCTGGCCCTGGCGCAGTTCCAGCAACAGCAAGCCGCCCTGCTCGCCCAGACCGAAGCGCTGGAAGCCGCCCACAGCCAACTCAAGCAACAGTTCGATATCCAGGCGGCCGCCCTGGCCGATGAAAGCGCGGCCCTGCAAAGCACCCGCTCCAGCCTGCAAACCGAGCAAACCCGCAACGCCGGGTTGAGCCAGGCGTGCAGCGATTACGAGCTGCGGATCAACGATAAAGACGAGCAGATTCGCTCACTGGAAGAGAAGCACCTGCATGCACGGGATGCCCTTGAGCATTACCGCAACGCGATCAAGGATCAGCGCGAGCAGGAACAGCGCCGCCATGAAGGACAGTTGCAGCAGGTACAGGCAGAGCTGCGCCAGGCCCAGCAGAGCGCGATGGTGCGCCAGGATGAGATCACCCAACTGCACCGCGATAACGAGCGCCTGCTGATTGAGCACCGGGTGACGGTGAAAGAGCTGAGTGCCTTGCAGGAACAGGCCCGCCAGGACCGCGAACAGCAGCGCCAGTTGAGCGAACAGGTGAATGTGATCGACAGCGAGCGCACCCTGTTGCAGGAACGCTTGCGGGTTGCACAGTTGGAGAATCAGGCACGCCAGGAAGCGCTGGCCGAACACCAGCAGGTCAACAAGACCCTGGAGCTGGACCTGGTCAAAGCCCAGGCCAGCATCGAGGCGCTGCGCCTGGCAGCCGTCATTGCGACGGTGCCAGAGGCAACTACCGAGTGCTGATTACTGCGCCACCGGCGTGCGCATAGTGACGAACTCTTCCGCCGCCGTAGGGTGCACGCCGATGGTTTCGTCGAAATGCTGCTTGGTCGCGCCCGCCTTGAGTGCGATTGCCAGGCCTTGCACGATCTCGCCAGCGTCAGGGCCGACCATGTGGCAGCCCAGGACCTTGTCAGTCTCGGCGTCCACTACCAGCTTCATCAAGGTCTTTTCCTGGCACTCGGTCAGGGTCAGCTTCATCGGCCGGAAGCGGCTTTCGAAAACCTGCACCTTGTGGCCGTCTGCACGCGCCTGCTCTTCGCTGAGGCCCACGGTGCCGATGTTCGGCAGGCTGAACACCGCCGTCGGGATCATCGCGTAATCCACCGGGCGATACTGCTCAGGCTTGAACAATCGACGCGCCACGGCCATGCCTTCGGCCAGCGCCACCGGCGTGAGTTGCACACGACCGATCACATCGCCAATCGCCAGGATCGACGGCTCAGCGGTCTGGTACAGGTCGTCCACTTCGACAAAACCACGCTTGTCCAACTTGACGCCGGTGTTCTCCAGCCCCAGGTTATCGAGCATCGGGCGCCGGCCGGTGGCGTAGAACACGCAATCGGTTTCCAGTACGCGACCGTCTTTCAAGGTGGCCTTGAGGCTGCCGTCGGCCTGCTTGTCGATACGCTCGATGTCGGCATTGAATTGCAGGTCCAGGCCGCGCTTGGTCAGCTCTTCCTTCAAGTGCGTGCGCACCGAGCCGTCAAAACCGCGCAAGAACAGGTCACCGCGATACAGCAGCGAGGTCTGCGCGCCCAGGCCGTGGAAAATCCCGGCGAACTCCACGGCGATATAACCCCCGCCGACCACCAGCACACGCTTGGGCAGTTCTTTGAGGAAGAACGCCTCATTGGAGCCAATGGCGTGCTCGCGCCCCGGGATTTCCGGGATCTGCGGCCAGCCACCGGTGGCCACCAGAATGTGTTTGGCGGTGAAGCGCTCGCCATTGATTTCCACCTGGTGCGGGTCCACCAGTCGCGCATGCCCTTCGTGCAGGGTCACGCCGCTGTTGACCAGCAGGTTGCGGTAGATGCCATTGAGGCGGTTGATCTCGCGATCCTTGTTGGCGATCAGGGTCGCCCAGTCGAAGTTGGCTTCACCCAGGGACCAGCCGAAACCGCTGGCCTGCTCGAAGTCTTCGGCGAAATGCGCGCCGTACACCAACAGTTTCTTCGGCACGCAGCCCACATTCACGCAGGTACCGCCCAGGTAGCGGCTTTCCGCTACCGCCACCTTGGCGCCAAAACCTGCAGCGAATCGCGCAGCGCGCACACCGCCGGAACCGGCACCAATTACATAAAGGTCAAAATCGTAGGCCATTTCACTCTCCTCGGCAGGACAACAGCATACCTGCTTACATGGGGCCGAAAAACGAAAAAGCCACCCGAAGGTGGCTTTCCCAGATCAAGCAGGCAACCGTGAATCAGTAAGCCTTGCCAGTCTTGTAGAAGTGCTCGTAGCAGAAGTTGGTTGCTTCGATGTAGCCTTCAGCGCCACCGCAGTCAAAACGACGACCTTTGAACTTGTAGGCAATCACGCAACCGTCTTTTGCCTGCTTCAGCAGGGCGTCGGTGATCTGGATCTCGCCGCCCTTGCCTGGCTCGGTCTCTTCGATCAGCTTGAAGATGTCCGGGGTCAGGATGTAGCGGCCGATGATCGCCAGGTTCGATGGGGCATCTTCCGGCGCCGGTTTTTCAACCATATCGCGTACGCGGATCAGGCCATCACCGATGTCGTCGCCGGCAATCACGCCGTACTTGTTGGTTTCCTGAGGGTCAACCTCTTGAACCGCGACGATGGTGCAACGGTACTTCTGGTACAGCTTGACCATCTGGGTCAGCACGCCGTCGCCTTCTAGGTTTACGCAAAGGTCATCGGCCAGTACCACGGCGAACGGTTCGTCACCGATCAGCGGGCGACCGGTCAGGATCGCGTGACCCAGGCCTTTCATTTGGGTCTGGCGGGTGTAGGAGAACGAGCACTCGTCGAGCAGTTTACGGATGCCGACTACAGGTATTTTTCCTTGTCGGTGCCCTTGATCTGGTTTTCCAGCTCGTAGCTGATGTCGAAGTGGTCTTCCAGGGCGCGCTTACCACGGCCGGTCACGATCGAGATTTCGTTCAGGCCGGCATCCAGTGCCTCTTCAACGCCGTACTGGATCAGTGGCTTGTTCACCACCGGCAGCATCTCTTTGGGCATGGCCTTGGTCGCTGGCAGGAAGCGAGTGCCGTAACCGGCTGCTGGGAACAAGCATTTCTTGATCATATGAGTCCTTACAAAGGGCTGTGCGTACGAAATTCGGCGCAGTCTAATCAGGCCGCAGTCACCTTACAATGGGTCCTGCTGGCGTTGCGATGTCAACATAGAGAAAAAATGTCGGCGTAAGTTCCGCCGGCATTCAATCAAGTGCCTTCGTCGCTGTTAAAAATCGTCGGCTTGCGCCCGTCATTCAAAGGGCTTCAACCTTTTTAGCACGCTTTATCGCGATCGGCACTGACCAGCAACAACTTGCGCCGCCCCACGCCGTTTGGCGCTATCATTGCAGCCTGAACCAAACAACGAGATTGATAGATGTCAGAACCAAAAGGCGTGAACGGCTACCTGATCACCAAGCGAGCGGACGGCTGGCACTTGATCAACTTCCACGGCGACAGCGTTGCCGGGGCATTCGCGAGCGAAGCCCAAGCCATTGCAGTGGCCGAAGTGTTTGTGGATGAAGCAGGCCACGCGTCGAGCAAACGTCCCAAGACCAAGTAAGGCCTGTTTCCGGGGCTGCTTCGCAGCCCAACAGGGGCAAGCCCCCTCACCACAAGACAGTGTCAGCGCTCCCCTTCCAACACCCTGATGACGACTCCTACATGAACAAGATCCTGGCACTGATTGCGGTACTGGCGCTTACCGGTGGTTGCACCACCACCTCCGACACCGTCCTGAAAAACGGCGAACAAGGACTGGCTATCGACTGCTCCGGCGAAGCCAACTCCTGGGCCAGCTGCTATGAAAAGGCGGATGCGTCCTGCGCGGGCACCGGTTACCGGATTGTCGGCACTGAGGGTACGCCGGCCCTGAAAGAAAGCGACAAGACCCTGGGCAAGGATGTCGGTAACTACAAAACCCGCAGCGTGACCGTGGTCTGTAAGTAATTACATGTGAATTTCGGCGAACTTGATGCCCAGGCCGCGAATGGTCTCGATCAAGTCGTCCAGGCGAGAGAAGGATTCGACCTCATCCTGGTCATCTACCAGGAAATAGCTGCGACCGCCGCTCTTCTTGAAGAATACGATCCACTCGCCTGTATCCGCAGGATTTTGAATCACATGGGTCGCAGAAATATGACCCCCTGCATGTCGCTCTCTGACTTGCTCACGCTTCATGACTGAATATCCGAAAAGACAATGCCGCTGATTCAGCGGCATTTTTTATGGGTGATCGACAGTTTAACGGATGCCTTGGCCAATCAGCACGCCATCGACGGTCTGCCCGTAAAGATTGATGCCGTCATTGGCGTGAAACTTCACCCGGGTTTTCTCCACGGAGCCTTCCACCAGGCGCGGGTCCTGAGGCCGCTCGTGGCGATTGACGTAGGCCGCCACGTCCCAGGCCTGTTGGTCGGTCAGGCTGCCGCCCTTGCCCAGGGGCATGTTGTGCTTGATGAAGGACGCTGCCGTGTTGATCCGGTGCATCCCGGCGCCCCAGTTGTAGGAGTCTTTACCCCAAAGTGGCGGCATCACGTAGCTGTCGCCGACTTTCTGGCCCTGGCCCTCGGCACCATGACAAACGGCACATTGGCCCTTATAGACTTCAGCGCCCTGGGCCAGGTCATACCCCTTGTCGGGGGCCGGCACGTCCGGGTAGCCACGCCCCGGCAGCTCGACGCCCAAGGGAGCCTTGCTCGCCAGCCAGTAGGCATACACCGACAACGCAGTAATCTCCGGGCTGTCTGCTGCCGGTGGCGTGCCGCCATTCATGCTGAACTGGAAGCAACCCTGCAGGCGCTCGGCGAAGGTGTTGACCTTGTCGTTCTTTTTTCGATACGCCGGGTACATCGGATAGGCACCCCACAGCGGCGCGGAGTTGGCCAGGCGTCCCTGGTCCAAGTGGCAGTTGCTGCAATTGAGGCCATTGCCGACAAACTGCGGCGCCAGGCGCTTGGTGTCGACAAACAACGCGTAACCCTGTTTCACCAGCTTGCCGTAGGCGTTGTCCGGCAGCTCACTCTCTTTCGGCGGCTGGAACTGCGCGGCCGAGGAATGAGGAGATGGCTGCAACTGTGACTGGTCCTCCATGGCGATGGTGGCCGCATGGGCCGGCACACTGATCAGGGTTCCCAGCAACGGCGCACACAAGAAACGCTTCATGGCTTGGCCTCCTGGCCGCTCAGCGACGCGAAATAAGTGGCCACCGCCTGCACTTCTTCAGCGCTGAGGGATTTGGCGACATGCCCCATCAGATCGTTCGGATCGTTATGACGTGTACCGCTGCGCCAGGCGTTCAACTGCGCTGCCAGGTAGGCTGCCGATTGCCCGGCCAAGGGTGGAAACGCCTCGCCGACACCCACGCCGGCCGGGCCATGGCAACTGACGCAGGCCGGAATCTGGCGCTCCCACGCGCCTTGCAGGGCAATCTTTTGCGCAGCGTCAGTTGGCATATTGCTGCGGTGCACCGGGACAGGCGCCGGCGCGGGCATTGCCGCCAGCTCCTCGGTCACGGCGTTGATTTCTTCTTCCGTCAGTGCGCTGGCCAGCGGTTGCATCACGGGACTGTTACGCGCGCCGCTTTTAAAATCCTGCAGTTGCTTGCGCAAATAACCCGCAGGCAAACCAGCCAAGCGCGGAAAACCCGCCGCCGCCAGCCCCAGGCCATCCGCCCCGTGGCAAGCCACACAGGGCGCCGTTCCCGGCTGGGAACCGCCCTGTGTAAACACGTTTTTCCCTCTAGCGCGTGGGCACTGCCCACTATCAGCAGCAACGCGCTACCCATCAGAACTCGTTCCAGAGACATCATCACGACTCCATTTTTATAGTTATATGCTTAGGCGAATTAGGCATAAGCCTACAAATGGTAGGGTAATGATCCGACAGCCACAACACTCAAAACCTACAGAAAAGGACCACACACAAAAAAACATGCACAAAAAACCCGACACTGCGCTGGCAGGTCGGGCTTCCTGATCGGATTCGAAAGTGGGTGGCCTACCGGATTAACCGGAAATGCATGCCTCGCCGGCGGCCTTCACGTCACCCGGGCGAATCGGCACATTGGACATGCTCTCGTAGAGCTTGATGCTGCTGCCGCTGGAGCGCTCTTCAATTTCAAAGATAGCCGACGGATCAGCAGAGAACTTCTGCGGCACAATCACTTGAACACCCTCCTTGTGGGGCTCGATCTGGGACGGCCTGCGGGTTTTGGACAATTTCTGAACCACACACGCCGCGTATTCCTGCGGCTTTTTGCCAGAGATCACTGCCAGCGTCGGTGGGGTCTGCTTGATATCCGCCACCGAAGCACATCCACCCAACGCCAGGGCCAGAACCAACACACTCCACTTCATATAAAAAACCTCCGATAAAGACCCTACGACAGCGAGGAAGGTATTTTTCTCCCGCCCACGTTGGATTTATCCCTGATAACTCGGTAAATAACTGTTTTAAATTGTCGAAGTCGTCGACGACGGTCCGATAATAAACGTGCTGGGGCTGATAAACTCCATCTTAACCTACGTATCGTTCTGATTTTTCAGAAAAAGCCCTTCTGGAGACACCCCATGAAATTCATCCACCAGCGCGAACACCTTAATGAAGGAGATATTGTCGTCATTGAATGCTCGCAAACCTGCAACATCCGCCTGATGAGCGACGCGAACTTTCGCAGCTTCAAGAACGGTGGCCGCCATACCTACCACGGCGGCGCATTTGACAAGTTCCCGGCAAAAATCACCGCGCCGAGCACCGGGTTCTGGAACATTACCCTGGACGTCGTGACCCGCCGTGCCATCAGCGTGACCAAGAAGCCGACCTTGTCCCACAAGATCCGCATCGTGCGCCGCACCAATTCGAAACTGAGCTGACAGGAATGCCCGTGACTACCACCAAATATGTGATCAAGTACAAACTCAACGGTGAACGCCGCTTCGAATTCGCCCAATTGCAGGCCGGCAGCCTCGAAGAAGCCAAGGAAGCCCTGGCGAAAATCCACGACGCCAGCGATGAAATCACCGATATCAATGTGAGCAAGGCCCTGTAATTCGAGCGCAAGCATCGGAGTGTCACGCCGCTGACGACTTCCTAGACTGGCAGCCTTTACCCGCTGCCACAGGAACTCGTCGATGCCTCCTACTCCACTGCAAGAACGCCTGGCCAACCTGAACTGGGACGCGATCGAGCGAGACCTCGATCAACAGGGCAATGCGCTGATCCCGGGCCTGCTGGAGCACTGTGAATGCGCAGCACTCAGCAGCCATTATCCCCGACAGGACCTGTTTCGCTCCCACGTGCTGATGGCCAGGCACGGCTTTGGCCGTGGCGAGTACAAGTACTTCCGCTACCCGTTGCCCTCGCCGATCAGCGAGCTGCGTGAACAGCTGTATGGGTACCTGGCGCCCCAGGCTAATCGCTGGAACGAGCGGATGAACCTGCCGATCACCTACCCGGCGCACCATGCCGACTTCATCGCCCGCTGCCACGCCGCCGGGCAGCAACGCCCTACGCCGTTATTGCTGCAATATGGCCCCGGTGACTACAACTGCCTGCACCAGGATCTGTACGGCGAACATGTATTCCCCTTACAAGTGGCCATCTTGTTGTCGCAGCCGGGAGAGGATTTCCGTGGCGGCGAACTGGTACTGACCGAACAGCGGCCAAGAATGCAATCCCGTGCCCATGTCGTACCGCTGAACAAGGGCGACGCGGTGGTCTTCGCGGTCAATCAGCGACCCGTGCCCAGTGCGAGGGGCTTTCATCGGGTCACCTTGCGCCATGGGGTCAGTGTTCTGCACAGTGGCAGGCGCCATACCTTGGGAGTGATTTTTCACGATGCACAGTAAGAGCAATCCCGGCCCCACCCTCGATCTGTTTGCCGACGAGGCCTTGCAGCAACCCGCGGGGCGCGAGCAAATCGGCGAGCAGTCCTGCGTGCTCAAGGGCTATGCCCTGCCGTGGGTCGAGCGTTTGCTGCCGGAACTGCGGCGCATATTGGCCCAGTCGCCGTTCCGGCAAATGGTCACGCCGGGCGGCTTTACCATGTCGGCGGCGTTGAGCAGTTGTGGGGAGTTGGGCTGGACAACCGATCCCACGGGCTATCGCTACTCCCCGGTTGACCCCAACAGCGGACAACCCTGGCCAGCACTGCCCGAGGCACTGCGCCAACTGGCGATCACGGCCGCAGCAGATGCGGGTTTCGCTGATTTCGAGCCGGATGCCTGCCTGATCAACCGCTACGTGCCGGGGGCCAAAATGTCCCTGCATCAGGACAAGAACGAGCGCAACTACGCAGCCCCGGTGGTATCGGTGTCCCTGGGTTTGCCGGCGATCTTTCTGTTCGGCGGCCATGAACGGAGCGACAAGCCACAAAAGGTCTCGCTGTTCCATGGCGATGTGGTGGTGTGGGGCGGCGTGGATCGCCTGCGCTTTCACGGCGTGATGCCGATCAAGCCCGGCACTCATCCGGTGATGGGGCCGCAGCGTATCAACCTGACATTTCGAACCGCCGGATGAATTTGACCGCAAGCATCGGAGTGATAGGAATGCCGCACGGGACTAACCTGGCATTCCTCAAACAGGAGTCACCACCATGACCGCGCGCCACGCCACCGAACAAGACCCGCGCTGGGCCGCCATCGTCGCCCGCGACGCCAAGGCTGACTTGACCTTCGTCTACGGTGTGAAAACCACCGGCGTGTACTGCCGCCCCAGCAGCTCCGCACGGCGGCCGCGCCCGGAGAATGTCGAATTCTTCGACACCCCGCAACAGGCCGAAGCCGCGGGCTACCGCCCCAACAAACGCTATTCGGGCGACCAGACCCAAGTCGCCGCACGCCATGCGCAGCTGGTGGCAAGCGCCTGCCGACACATCGAGCAAGCCGAAACCTTGCCGTCCCTTGAAGCCTTGGCCGCCCTCGCCGGCTTGAGCCCATTCCATTTTCATCGGGTGTTCAAAGCGGTGACCGGCCTGACGCCCAAGCGCTACGCCAGCGCCCATCGCTCGCGCAAGGTGCGTGACGGGCTCAAGGACCAACACTCGGTAACCAACGCGCTGTACGACGCAGGCTTCAATTCCAACAGCCGCTTTTACGAAGCTGCCGACCAATTGCTCGGCATGAAGCCTGGCGACTACAAAGCCGGCGGCACCAACACAGACATCCGTTTTGCCGTCGGCGAATGCTCATTGGGCGCGATCCTGGTGGCGCAGAGCAATCGTGGCGTATGCGCGATCCTGCTGGGAGATGACCCGGACAAACTGGTGCGCGACCTTCAGGACCAGTTTCCCCGTGCCAATCTATTGGGCGCCGATCACGACTTCGAACAATTGATCGCCCAGGTGGTGGGCTTCATCGAAGCGCCGGCCCTGGGCCTGGATTTGCCCCTGGATTTGCGTGGCACCGCGTTTCAGGAACGGGTTTGGCAGGCCTTGCGGGAAATCCCGGTGGGTTGCACCGCCAGCTACGCCGAGATCGCCCAGCGCATCGGCGCCCCAACTGCCTACCGCGCCGTGGCTCAAGCGTGTGGCGCCAACAGCCTGGCCGTGGCGATTCCCTGCCACCGCGTTGTGCGCGCCGACGGTAACCTGTCGGGCTATCGCTGGGGCGTTGAACGCAAACGCCAACTGCTGGAGCGCGAAAGCCCGGCAGAATCCTGAAGACGGTTACTGGAGTTTACGTTTGCGAAACTCCGCCACCTTATGCCGGTTGCCACACAGCGCCATGCTGCACCAGCGGCGCTTGTGCCCCTTGGTACGGTCGTAAAACCACAGCACGCACTCGGGATGCTCACAGGTGCGGATCAACCCGAAATCCCCTTCCACCAGCAACGTCGCAGCGGCTTCGGCAATCGGTGCCAGGAACTGCTCGGCGGTTTGCTGTTTGCGCTGGCGCTCCAGGCGCAACTCGCCAGGTGCCGGCCAAGCCAGCTGCGGGTGACTGACCGCCTTGCGCAAAAATGCATTGAGTGCGCCAGGGTCGCCCTGCTCGCCGGCCTTGCGCTGTTCGAGCAACTGCCGGATCACCTCCCGCAAGCCCCGCGCCGCGCCCAGCAGCGCGCCCTCCTCGAACACCGGCACCGTGCCCTCATCGCACCAGCCCAGCCGCACCAGCCAGCGCTCGACATCGCCATCGCCTTGCCAGAATTCAAATGGCACGCCGTCGACATTCGCCCGGGTATTGAGCATGTCCAGCACCGGATGGTCGGCCAGAACGTAGGGTTCCAACGGGGATGGGGTGATGGCGGTCATGGCGAATCCTCTTCAAGTCCGGGTCATCGTAACCGCTGACTGGGCTTTTGGATAGTTACCAAGCCCACATAAAAGTAACCTCTTAAATTAATTTGACAGGTTACTATTTCGGGCGCAGCCTAAAAATCAGTAACCCGACAAACAATCTTATCCAGTTACAAAGAGGACTCCGATCATGTCGATTTCAACCCCAGTGGTTCGCTACCAGCACGTTGATGCCGATGGCGTGCGCATCTTCTACCGCGAAGCCGGCGACCCGTCCGCCCCCGTGATGTTGCTGCTGCATGGTTTCCCCAGTTCGTCCCATATGTACCGCGACCTGATCCCGCTGCTTGCCACCCGCTACCGGGTCATCGCGCCAGACCTGCCTGGTTTCGGCTTCACCGAAGTCCCCACCGAACGCAATTACCACTACAGTTTCGACAACCTGGCGCTCACCGTCGGCCATTTCGTCGACGCCTTGCAGCTCAGCCGCTACGCGCTTTATGTGTTCGACTACGGTGCGCCGGTGGGCCTGCGCTTGGCGGTGGCGCACTCGGAACGGGTCAGCGCGCTGGTGTCGCAAAACGGCAACGCGTACCTGGAAGGTTTGGGTGACGCCTGGGCGCCGATCCGTACCTATTGGGCCGAACCCAGCCAGGCCAATCGAGAGGTGATACGCAATGCCGTCATCAGCCTGGAAGGCACGCGCTATCAGTACCTGCATGGCGTCCCGCAACCGGAGTTGGTCGCACCGGAGTCCTACATGCTCGACGTGCTTTTGATGCAGCGCCCCGGCAATGACGAGATCCAATTGGACCTGTTCCTCGACTACCGCAACAACCTGACGCTGTACCCGGCGTTCCAGGCGTTTTTCAAGGCCACGCAAGTGCCGGCGCTGGTGATCTGGGGCCAGAACGATCCGTTCTTCATCCCGCCGGGCGCCCATGCCTACAGCCGCGACAACGCCAACGCGGTGGTGGAATTACTCGACACTGGCCACTTCGCCCTGGAAACCCACGCCGCGCATATTGCCCAGCGGATTCATGAGGTATTGGGCCACGCCATCGACTGATGGCCGCGCACGAAACACTGGATTCGTCCAGTGAATAATACAGACTCGCCTGGTGCTGCCTGGCCCTGCTAAAACGACGGAACAGCATTCCACCGTTGGAGAAGCGTCCCATGAGCACCTGGCCAGACACCCGAATTCTTGACCTGCTGGGCATTGAGTTACCGATCATCCAGGGGCCCATGGCCAATGCCACCAGCACGGCGATGGTGATTGCCGTCAACCAGGCCGGCGCTCTCGGCTCGATGCCCGCCGCAGCACTGAGCATCGAGCAATTGCGCGAAGCGATCTCTGTTATCCGCCAGGCCAGTTCGCGGCCGCTGAACGTCAATTTCTTCTGCCATCAGCCACCGGCGCCGGATGCTGACCGCGACCTTCAGTGGAAGAACCTGCTGGAAACCTACTACCGCGAACTGGGCGCCGACTTTGACGCGCCTACGCCCGTCTCCAACCGCGCACCCTTCAACAATGCCGCGTGTGAAGTGGTGGAAGAGTTCCGTCCGGAAGTCGTGAGTTTTCACTTCGGCCTGCCGGAAAAATCCCTGCTGGACCGGGTCAAGGCCACCGGCGCGAAAGTACTGTCGTCGGCCACCACCGTTGAAGAAGCCATCTGGCTGGAGCAGCACGGCTGCGACGCAATCATTGCCATGGGCGCCGAAGCCGGCGGCCATCGCGGGATGTTCCTCAGCGACGACCTCAATACCCAGATTGGCACCATGGCCCTGGTGCCACAGATCGTCGACGCGGTGAGCGTGCCGGTGATCGCAGCCGGCGGCATCGGTGATGCACGGGGCATTGTCGCCGCCTTTGCCCTCGGCGCCTCGGCGGTGCAGATCGGCACGGCGTACCTGTTTACCCCTGAAGCAACGGTGTCGAAGTCACACCACCACGCCTTGCGCAACGCCCAGGCCAGTGAAACCGCGCTGACTAACCTGTTCACCGGGCGCCCGGCACGGGGCATCGTCAACCGGGTGATGCGTGAACTGGGCGCGATCAACCCGACGGCACCGGCGTTTCCGCTGTCCGGCGGTGCGTTGATGCCGCTCAAGGCCAAGGACGAAGCCGGCTTCAGTAACTTGTGGTCAGGCCAGGCACTGCGCCTGGGCAAAGACATCTCCACCTATGACCTGACACTGGAACTGGCCGCGCAAACCCTGGAAAAACTCGGCCGACGCTGAACCTGAACTCCCGGGACAACTTTGCACTGTACCGGCAGTGGCCAACCGCTATATATTCCCATACATAGCGGTCGCCTCCCTCTGCCTATAACAAGCCGCAAACCCCAAGGAGCTTCTTGATGATGATTCGCGCCTCACGCCTGGCCCCCACGGCCCTCGCTACCCTGATCGCTGCGTTTGCCTTCTCCTCGGCGCATGCCGATGAAGTACAGGTGGCCGTGGCTGCCAACTTCACCGCACCGATCCAGGCGATCGCCGCCGACTTTGAAAAAGACACCGGCCATAAACTGGTCGCGGCCTACGGCGCCACCGGCCAGTTCTACACCCAGATCAAAAACGGCGCGCCGTTTGAAGTGTTCCTCAGCGCCGACGACACTACCCCGCAGAAACTCGAAGCCGAAGGCGACACCGTCAAGGGTTCGCGCTTCACCTACGCAGTCGGCACCCTGGCGCTGTGGTCGGCCAAGGAAGGCTACGTGGATGCCAAAGGCGAAGTGCTGAAGAAGAATGAATTCAAGCACCTGTCCATCGCCAACCCGAAAGCCGCGCCGTATGGCCTGGCCGCCACCCAGGTACTGGCGAAGGAAGGCTTGACCGAGAAGGTCAAGGACAAGATCGTTGAAGGCCAGAACATCACCCAGGCCTATCAGTTCGTGTCCACCGGCAACGCCGAGCTGGGTTTTGTCGCGCTGTCGCAGATCTACAAGGACGGCAAAGTCACCAGCGGTTCGGCCTGGATCGTGCCCTCTTCGATGCATGACCCGATCAAGCAAGACGCGGTGATCCTCACCAAAGGCAAGGACAGTGCAGCCGCCAAGGCCCTGGTTGAATACCTCAAAGGTCCGAAAGCCGCCGCGGTGATCAAGTCCTACGGTTACGAGCTGTAGATGCCGCTGTCGAGTGCCGATTTTTCCGCGATCTGGCTGACCCTGAAGCTGGCGTCACTGACCACGGTCATCCTGCTGATCATCGGCACTCCGATCGCCCTGTGGCTGTCGCGCACCCGTTCGTGGTGGCGCGGCCCCATTGGCGCGGTGGTGGCCTTGCCGTTGGTGTTGCCACCCACGGTGATCGGCTTTTACCTGCTGTTGACCATGGGGCCCAACGGCTACTTCGGCCAGTTCACCCAATGGCTGGGCCTGGGTACCCTGACCTTCAGTTTTGCCGGGCTGGTGATCGGCTCGGTGATCTACTCCATGCCGTTCGTGGTGCAGCCGTTGCAAAACGCGTTCTCCGCCATCGGCACTCGCCCACTGGAAGTGGCCGCGACCTTGCGGGCCAATCCCTGGGACACATTTTTTACGGTGATCCTGCCCCTGGCGCGCCCGGGGTTTATCACCGCGTCGATTCTCGGTTTTGCCCACACCGTCGGCGAGTTCGGCGTGGTGCTGATGATCGGCGGCAATATTCCGAACAAGACCCGGGTGGTCTCGGTGCAGATCTACGACCATGTCGAAGCCATGGAATACGCCCAGGCCCATTGGCTGGCCGGGTCCATGGTGGTGTTTTCTTTCCTGGTGTTGCTGGCGCTCTACTCCAGCCGTAAAACCAAAGCGGGCTGGAGCTGATGTCGATGATCGAGGTGCGCCTGCAACTGAAGTACTCCGGGTTTGCCCTGGACGTCGACCTGCAACTGCCCGGCCGCGGGGTGACGGCGCTGTACGGTCATTCCGGCTCCGGCAAGACCACCTGCCTGCGCTGCATCGCCGGGCTGGAGCGGGCCGAAGAAGGCTTCGTGCAAATCAACGACGAAGTCTGGCAAGACAGCCGTAAAGGCCTGTTCGTGCCACCGCACAAGCGCGCCCTGGGCTACGTGTTTCAGGAAGCCAGCCTGTTCCCGCATTTGTCGGTGCTGGCCAACCTGGAATTCGGGCTCAAGCGCATCCCGCGCCAACAACGGCGCGTGGAGATGAGCCACGCCACCGAACTGTTGGGCATCGGCCACCTGCTGGACCGCCATCCGCAGCACCTTTCCGGCGGCGAACGCCAGCGCATCGGCATCGCCCGCGCGCTGCTCACCAGCCCGAGCCTGCTGCTGATGGACGAACCCTTGGCGGCGCTGGACAGCAAACGCAAAAGCGAAATCCTGCCGTACCTCGAACGCCTGCACGATGAGCTTGAGATTCCGGTGCTGTACGTCAGTCATGCCCAGGACGAAGTGGCGCGCCTGGCCGATCACATCGTGTTGCTCAGCGACGGCAAGGCCCTGGCCAGCGGCCCCATTGGCGAAACCCTGGCCCGGCTGGACCTGCCCATGGCCCTGGGTGACGATGCCGGTGTGGTGATCAATGGGACAGTCTGTGCCTACGACGAGCACTACCAGCTGCTGACCCTGCAACTGCCCGCCAGCCGATTGCAGATGCGCGTGGCCCATGCACCGCTGGCGCTGGGCAAACAGCTGCGCTTCAAGATCCAGGCCCGGGACGTCAGCCTGAGCCTGCAGGCCGAGGAACACAGCAGCATCCTCAATCGCCTGCCGGTGACCGTGACCCAGGAAATTCCTGCGGACAACGCAGCACACGTGCTGGTAAGCCTCGACGCGGGCGGTACACCGTTGCTGGCGCGTATTACCCGGTACTCCCGGGACCAGTTGCAACTGCATCCGGGCCAAACGTTGTGGGCGCAGATCAAGGCGGTGGCGGTACTCGCCTGAATCCATTGGCACGACCGCAAAAACCTGCGGTCAATCAGAAATACCTGCCAAGGAATTTGCGCCATGCCCGATCCCGCGTTGCTTGCCGACCTGCCCCGCGACCTGCATTACGTCGACGACACCCAGCCCGGCATTTCCCGGAAAAAGCTGCGGGGCAAATTCCAGTACTTCAAGGCCGATGGCACACGCATCAGTGACGCCGACGAAATCAAGCGCATCAACGCACTCGCGGTGCCGCCGGCCTACACCGATGTGTGGATCTGCGCCGACCCGCGCGGCCATCTGCAAGCCACCGGGCGCGATGCCCGAGGGCGCAAGCAATACCGCTATCACCCGCGCTGGCGCGAAGTGCGCGACACCGACAAATACTCCCGGCTGCAACAGTTCGGCAGCGCCCTGCCCAAGTTGCGCAAGCAGTTGGAGGCGCAGATCGCCGCGCCCGGCTTCAATCGGGAGAAGGTGCTGGCCACGGTGGTGCTGTTGCTCGATGCCACGCTGATTCGCGTCGGCAACACCCAATACGCCCGGGACAACCGTTCCTACGGCCTGACCACCCTGCGCACGCGCCATGTGGACGTCAAGGGCAGCGAGATCCTGTTCCAGTTTCGCGGCAAGAGCGGCATCGAACACCAGATCACCGTCAAGGACCGGCGACTGGCCACGGTGATCAAACGCTGCCTGGAGCTGCCAGGGCAGAACCTGTTCCAGTACCTGGACGAGAACGGCGAGCGCCACACGGTCAGCTCCACCGACGTGAATGCCTACCTGCACACCCTTACCGGCGCGGACTTTACCGCCAAGGACTACCGCACCTGGGCCGGCAGCGCCCTGGCGTTGGCGGTGTTGCGCGAGCTTGAATGGCAGCCGGAATCCGATGCCAAAAAGCACGTGGTGGAAATGGTCAAGAACGTCGCCAAGCAGTTGGGCAATACCCCGGCGGTGTGCCGCAAGTGCTATATCCACCCGGCCGTGCTGGAGCATTTCAGCCTTGGCGAGCTGGCAAAACTGCCCAAGCCACGGGTGCGCAAAGGCCTGAAAGCCGAGGAAGTGGGGCTGGCAATGTTTCTGGAGCAACTGGCCGAGCGCTTGTAGAACAAATCCAAACCGGGTTAACCTGCCCGTCCTTTCTGATCCCGGGATGACCGCTGACGTGAACCACTAAGCCTTCCAACATGTAAACGCAACGAGCCGCCTGGCGCGCTTGTTGGCTTGTGCCACATTGTTTTGGAGGTGCTGATGACTGACGTCAAACGGCTGCCTGTGCTTGTTTCCCTGCAACATGTGTATTTCCAGTTCGCCAATGGCGAAATCCTGCTGGACGACCTGAACCTGTCTTTCGATCGCACGCCCAGCGGGATTGTGGGGCGTAATGGCGCGGGCAAAAGCGTGCTCGCGCAATTGATTGCCGGCAGGCTGGCGCCGTCTTCCGGTACGCTTGAGACCTGCGCCCGGCTGGCCTATGTCCCACAGACCCTGAGCCTTTCTCCCGGGCAAACCGTCGCGCAAACCACCGGCACCGCCGACGTGCTGGCCGCCCTGGACCGGTTGGCCCGGGGCGAAGCGCACACCGACGACCTGGAACGGATCGATGAACGCTGGGACCTGGCCGAGCGGCTGCGCCGGGCGTTGGACGCCGCGGGACTGGCCGACGTGGGTTTCGAGGACCGTGCCGATCAGTTGAGTGGCGGCCAACTGGCCCGCCTGGCGGTGATCGGCGCCCTGCTGGCGAATCCCCAACTGCTGATTCTCGATGAACCCACCAATCACCTGGACAGCCAAGGCCGCGAATGGCTGCTGGGCATACTGGGCGAGTGGCGTGGCGGCTTGATCGTGGTCAGCCACGACCGGCAATTGCTCAACCGCATGCAGCGAATCATTGAGCTGTCGCCCTTGGGCACCCAGGTCTACGGCGGTAACTACGAGGCGTTTCAGGCTCAGCGTGAGACCGAACAACACGCCGCCCAGGCCACCCTCGAACATGCGCGCCTGGTGCGCAGCCGCGAACGCAAGCGCCTCAAGCAAAGCAACGATGACATCCAGCGCCATGCCGCCCGCTCCCGCAAGCACGCCGAAACCGCGAACGTGGACCGTTTCACCAAAGCGCGCTGGAAAGGCGCCGCCACCGAAATCGTCAGCACCGTGCGCAGTGCCCATCAGCAACACAAGGACGCGCTGGATGAGCGGGTGCGCAAAGCCTACGAACAGGTGGTGGATGAGACGCCCACTCTGCTGGCATTACCCGGCACGGCGGTGCCTTGCGGTCGGCAGGTGTTGACCCTGGAGCACACGCAACTGCCCTGGCTGGATCCGCAACGGCCGACCACCTTCCTCAGTGCCCAGCTTATGGGGCCGATGCGGGTGGCCGTCCACGGGCCGAACGGTTGCGGCAAATCCACGTTGCTCAAATTGCTGGCGGGGCAGTTACGGCCGGTCAGCGGTGACTGCACGGTGCATGTACCGGCGGCCTACATTGATCAGCACCTGGCGCTGCTGGACGACCAGCGCTCGATCGTCGAACAGCTCAACCTGCTGGACACCCCGCTGGCCGAGGGTGAACTGCGCACACGCCTGGCCTTGCTGCAACTGGACGCCTTGCGCGTGACACAACCCGTGGCGCGGCTCAGCGGCGGCGAGCGACTGAAGGCCGCGATGGCAATTGCCCTGTGGCGCAAAACGCCGGTGCAACTGTTGCTGCTGGACGAACCGACCAACCATCTGGACATGCAATCAGTGATCGCCTTCGAGCAGGCATTGCAGGGGTTTACCGGGGCGATGGTTGCGGTGTCCCACGATGCCGAGTTTATCGCCGCACTCCACCCCAGCCACACCCTGACATGGCAACCTGCGGGCTGGCGCCTGGAACCGGTGTGAAAGGCCTGCGCCAGGTCATTGCAGCCGAACGCAAAGCACCCTACGGTAGTGGCCGGATAATCTCACCGAGGAACCCGGCCCCATGCTGCCTTCATCCCTGAAGCCCTACACCAACGCCGCCCTGTTGCACCGCCACAAATGGCGCGGGCGTGTCGGGCTGATGCTGGTGGCCAGCCTTTCCGTACTGGCGGGGATGACCGACGCCATCGGCTTCATGGCCAGCGGGGATTTTGTCTCGTTCATGAGCGGCAACACCACGCGCCTCGCGGTGGCGATCAGCGAAGGCGACCTGGGACTCACCGGGCGCCTGACGCTGTTGGTGGCGACCTTTATCGCCGGTAACGCGCTGGGCGTGATGGTCAGCCGCATCAGCCGCCGCCATGCCCTGCCGCTGTTGCTGTGCATCGCCACCTTGCTGTGCGGGGCCGCGGCCTGGCCGTTCGAGGATCAGTTGCCGGCGTTGCTGGCGGCGATCATCGCCATGGGCATGCTTAACGCCGCCGTCGAAGAAGTGAATGGATTACCGGTAGGCCTGACCTACGTCACCGGGGCGCTGTCGCGATTCGGGCGCGGGCTGGGCCGCTGGATGCTCGGTGAACGGCGCAATGGCTGGCGCGTGCAACTGATCCCCTGGGCCGGGATGTTGGCCGGTGCGGTGATCGGCGCGGTGCTGGAGCATCACATGGGGATTCGTGCGCTGCTGGTCAGCGGTGTGCTGTCGACGCTGCTGGGGCTGGTGTCGTTGAAAATTCCGCGGCGCTGGCACCTGGGGTATATGCCACGCTAGAAAAAGACTGCCCTCCCGGCGCTCCGGCCTCGACGTCCCTGTACCGGTAAAGAGCCGTCACGCCGGGTGAGCACGGGAATACTAAGACAATGCCCGCGGGGCTGTCCGCAGGGCATTTCTGAATTTTTCTAACGTAAGGGATTACAGGCAAGTCGCCAGTGCGGCGAGGCGACGCTTGGCCGGGTAGTCATCCTGGGCCGCGTAATAGTTGACGGTGGCACCAGCGCCTGCGCTGCGTACATCGACAAAGTAATCACCCGCCGTGGTGTAGATGGTGAAGCCGCCGGCCTGTGCGGGCTCCATAAAACCACCGGCGTCCACGCCGAATACGGCTTCGTCCTGCCAGCCGAACTGGATGCACTGGGCAACCACCAGCGGCGCCTTGTCCGAGGCCAGGGTTTTGTAGGGCGTACCGGTACGCGCCTCTTTCATCTTAGAGCCCGCGCAACCGGCCAGCGATGCCAGTACCAATGCGCCAATGACCACCATCCGCATACCGTAGCTTCCTTGGAAAAAACGCGACTGTACCATTAGCAGGCGACACCGAATGATTATTGCGTCACCCTGCCGCCTACTTACGAACCCGCTTTTACCCGGAAACCCCATGACACCCAACGCCGAGCGCTACAACCCCTCCACCGACTACGCCGACAAGCTGATCAGCCGCATCGGCCAAACGCCTTCGTGGATCGCCAAACGCATCGGTGTGACCGACAAGCGCATCCGCTACATCCTCGACGGGATGCGCACCGTCAAGGGCGAGAGCACGCCGATCCAGATGACCTACACCGAGCAGTTTGCCCTGGAGTGCCTGGCGGCCGAGGCCAAGGCCAACAAGAAAGCCGCCGCTCCGGTTATCGAATAGCTGACAGATTCATGAACTTTGTTTCACTGTGAAGGGAGACCTTGCCGCCTATAGTCGGCAGGCTCATTTTTAAGAAGTCTCCCTTCTAGCTCGCCCTCCCGCGGGCTTTTTTTTGCCTGTTTTTCAGAGCAGCCAGCGGAACAGATAGAACAGCGCCATGCTCAACAGCACGGTAATCAACACGCTGCGGGTCCAGAACATCAGCGCCACCGCGCTGATCCCGGCCAGCAGGTAGGGGTTGCTCACGCTCAGGTTGAGTGTGTGGTCGGCGAGGAAAATGATCGGGCCGCAGATGGCGGTGAGCATTCCCGGTACGGCAAAGCCGAGAAATTCCCGCGCCCCGCGATTGAGGCGCACCGGCAGGCGCGGCTCGATAAACAGGTAGCGGTTGAGAAACACGATCAGGCCCATGCCAAAAATCATCACGAAGATCATTGTTGCCCCACTCCCAGCCGCTTGCAGGCAAACCCCGCGCTCATCCCCAATACACCGGACACCACCACCGCCGATTCCCAATGCAGGTAGCTCAGCCATACCGAACACAGCAACGACACGGCGACACAGACGATGGTCGGCACGTCGCGCACCACCGGGGTGATCAGGGCGATAAAGGTTGCGGCGATCGAGAACTCCAGGCCCAGCTGATCCAGACCAGGAATGCTTTTGCCGAGCACGATGCCGGCGAAGGTAAACACGTTCCAGATGATATAGAACGTCAGGCCAACGCCCAGGGCGTACCAGCGGTTGAAGGTCTGGCGGTCATATTGGCTGACCAGGGCGAAGAATTCGTCGGTCAGCAGAAAGCCCAGGCTCATGCGCCACCGGGCCTTGAGCGGCGACAGCGTGGGACGCATGTGCATGCCGTAGAGCAAATGCTGGGAGGTCAGCAACAAGGTGGTCAGCAGGATCGAAATCAGACTGGCACCGCTCTTGACCATGCCGATGGCCACCAGTTGCGCAGCACCGGCAAACACGATGGTCGACAGCCCCTGGGCTTCCAGCGGGGTGAATTGGGCGTCAATTGCAGTGGAACCGGCCAGCAATCCCCAGGGCGCGCAGGCCAGGGACAACGGAATGATCGCAATCGCGCCACGGGAAAAGGCGTTTAGAGGCAGAGCATCAGGCATACACAACGGGCTCATCGACAGTCAGTCGACAAGCATGCCAGCGGTGTCAGGGATTGTCTTGAACGATCGTGCTCACGCCAGCTTGACCGACACCCGCTCCACCGCATCCCGGGCTTCGCGCAGTTCGTGGGCGTCCTGGTTGAGCCGGTGGATGGTATTGAGCAGGCGCTGGCGCAGCACTTCATCACTGAGTTTTTCGACGGCGCGCATCAGGTCAAAGGCCGCGGTTTCGTTATTGTCCGCGACGGAATCGAGGGTCTTGCGCAGGTTGCGAGTGGCACGGGTCACACGTTTTCTTCCTTCATCACCAATGGGCAGGCACTTTAGGACATTTGTGTTTCAGTTTAATTTCAACCACTTGTCGTCGATTGTCGGGCCGTTGACGTAGATCAATCGAAACAGGGTTTGACCGATACATATGGAAATACGTATATTCGAATTTCCATATGTATCAAGGCGTCTCACATGGCCGATCCCTTCTCCCCGCCCAACGTCTTCAAATGCCTGGCCGACGCCACCCGCGTCCGGCTGACGCTGTTGATTGTGCGCGAAGGCGAACTTTGCGTGTGCGAGTTGATCCATGCTCTGGACGACAGCCAGCCAAAAATCTCCCGCCACCTGGCGCAACTGCGCAGTTGCGGGTTGCTGCTGGACCGTCGCCAGGGCCAGTGGATTTATTACCGCCTCAATCCGGCATTGCCTGAGTGGGTGACGGCGGTGCTCGACACCACCCTGCAAGCCAACCAAGCCTGGTTAAAAACAGACGCCCAGCGTCTGGACACCATGGGCGACCGACCACAACGGGCCAGCGCCTGCTGCTGACCCTGCGGAGAGCTTTTCATGCTTGTTGCCGTTGCTATCTTTCTGTTCACCATCATCCTGGTCATCTGGCAGCCCAAGGGCCTGGGCGTAGGCTGGAGCGCCACGATGGGCGCGATCCTGGCCCTGGCGCTTGGCGTTATCAGCCTGGCGGATATTCCGGTGGTGTGGCACATCATCTGGAACGCCACCGGCACGTTCGTCGCACTGATCATCATCAGCCTGCTGCTGGACGAGGCCGGCTTTTTCGCCTGGGCCGCCTTGCATGTGGCGCGCTGGGGCCGTGGGCGCGGTCGGCGATTGTTCGCGTATATGGTACTGCTGGGTGCGCTGGTCTCGGCGTTGTTCGCCAATGACGGTGCGGCGCTGATCCTCACCCCCATCGTGATGTCGATGCTGCTGGCGTTGCGCTTTTCCCCGGCGGCGACCCTGGCGTTTGTCATGGGCGCCGGGTTTATCGCCGACACCGCGAGCCTGCCGCTGGTGGTGTCCAACCTGGTGAACATCGTCTCGGCCGACTATTTCAAGATTGGCTTCAACGAATACGCCGCCGTGATGGTGCCGGTAAACCTGGTGAGCGTTGCCGCGACCCTCGCGGTATTGCTGTGGTTTTTCCGACGCGATATTCCGCAAACCTACGACCCGGCAGACCTCGACGATCCCGCCAGTGCGATCCACGACCGCGCGACGTTCCTGGCCGGCTGGTGGGTGCTGGGCATTCTGCTGGTGGGCTGCTTTGCCCTGGAACCGCTGGGCATTCCCATCAGCGCCATCTCCGCCGCTTGCGCCACCTTGCTGCTGGTGATCGCCGCCAAGGGCCACAAGATTTCCACCCGCAAGGTGCTGAAGGAAGCGCCCTGGCAGATCGTGATTTTCTCCCTGGGCATGTACCTGGTGGTCTACGGCCTGCGCAACGCCGGGCTGACCGACTACCTCGCCACCTGGCTCGACACCTTCGCAGGTTACGGCATATGGGGCGCAGCCCTGGGCACTGGCGTGCTGACCGCCCTGCTGTCTTCGGCGATGAACAACCTGCCGACCGTACTCATCGGTGCGCTGTCCATCGAGGCCAGCCATGCCGTGGGCGTGGTCAAGGACGCGATGATCTACGCCAACGTGATCGGCAGCGACCTCGGCCCCAAAATCACCCCCATCGGCAGCCTGGCCACCTTGCTCTGGCTGCATATCCTGGCGCGTAAAGGCATCACCATCACCTGGGGTTACTACTTCAAGGTCGGCATTGTGCTGACCCTGCCCGTGCTGTTGATCACCCTCGCCGCCCTCGCCCTGCGCCTGAGTTTCTGACGGAGTCCACTCAATGAAAGTCCTGTTCATGTGCACCGCCAACAGCTGCCGCAGCATTCTTTCGGAAGCGTTGTTCAATCACCTGGCGCCAGAAGGATTCCAGGCCAACAGTTCCGGCAGTTTTCCCAAGGGCCAGGTGCTGCCCCGCAGCCTGACCACCCTGAAGGCCGCCGGCATCAGCACCGAGGGTTTGTACAGCAAGGGCAACGACGCCTTTGAAGGCAACCCGCCGGACATCGTGATCACGGTGTGCGACAAGGCTGCCGGGGAAGCGTGCCCGGTGTATTTCGGCCCGGCGCTCAAGGCACACTGGGGGCTGGAAGATCCGTCAGATGTTCAAGGAGATGAAGCTGAGATCGACGCTGCGTTTCACGCCACCCTGGACATTATTGAACGCCGTTGCCGGGCCTTTTTCGAGATTCCGTTTGCCAGCCTGGGTCCGGTCGAAATCAAGGCCGAACTCGATCGCATCGCGGCGCTGTAACCGGAGCAACTGATGAGTACCCTGCCCAACCTGAACCACGACCTGTCCAAGCCGCAGCAACTGGACCCACCGCCGCGTATCCTGCTGCTCTACGGCTCCACCCGACCGCGCTCGTTCAGCCGCCTGCTGGTGGAAGAAGCCGCGCGCCTGTTGCAGCACTTTGGCGCCGAGCCACGCATCTTCAACCCATCGGGCTTGCCACTGCCGGACGATGCGCCCAACGACCACCCCAAGGTCCAGGAACTGCTGCAACTGATGCAGTGGTCCGACGGCCAGGTCTGGTGTTCGCCGGAGCGTCACGGCTCGATGTCGGCGGTGTTCAAGGCACAGCTGGACTGGGTGCCATTGGCCCTCGGCGCTGTGCGTCCGACCCAGGGTAAAACCCTGGCAGTGATGCAGGTATCCGGCGGCTCGCAGTCGTTCAATACCGTCAACCAGTTGCGGGTGCTGGGACGCTGGATGCGCATGTTCACCATCCCCAACCAATCGTCGGTGCCCAAGGCCTATATGGAGTTCGACGACCAGGACCGCATGAAGCCGTCGGCACTGTATGACCGGGTGGTGGATGTGATGGAAGAGCTGGTGAAATTCACCCTGCTGCTGCGGGATCGCCCGGACCTGGTCGACCGCTATTCGGAGCGCAAGGAGAGCAGCGAAGCACTGTCGAAACGGGTCAATCAACGGTCGATCTGAAGCCCTTTTCCGGCGTATGCTCGCGGGCAACCGTCACTGCGAGCCACCTCAATGCGTTCCATGCAACACGCCTGGCTGGGCAACTACGAAGTCAGCAGTACCTCCTGCACCGGCTTGACGTTTGCCCGCCACAGCCATGATGAATGTGTGATCGGCGTCAACCTGCTCGGCGAGGAACAGGTGTGGCTGGACCGCCGCACCTTCGAGGCGGGCCCCGGCAGCATCACCTTGTACAACCCGGGGCAAATTCAGGGCGGCGGCGCGGCCGAGGGGCAGCCGTGGCGCTTTGTCAGCCTGTATGCGACCGCTGACCAATTGGCGACCGACCTGGGCCTGGCGCACCTGGAGTTCGACCGTTCGCTGTGCTTCCAGCCGGAATTGGCGATGAAGCTGGCCGGGGCGATCGAAGGCTCGTTGAGTGCCGATCCAATGGCCCGCGAGCTGAGCGAAGAAGCCCTCGTGGTGCTGCTCGGCGAGGTGGTCAGTTGCAGCGGCGTGCGCCTGCCCGGTAGCACCGCAGCGGGTCGCGGGCTGGTGATCAAGGCCCAGGAGCTGCTCGCCGAAAACCTGCATCAGGCCGTTGCCCTCGACACCCTCGGTGATGAACTCGGCCTGTCGAAATTCCATCTGCTGCGGGCCTTTCAGAAAGAAACCGGACTGAGTCCGCGCCAGTGGGCGATGCAACTGCGCACCCGGCGCGCCAAGGGCCTGCTGCGCTCGGGCGTTGCAGCGTCGCAGGTTGCACACGCCCTTGGGTTCGCCGACCAGAGCCATCTCAATCGGCATTTCCGGGCGGCTTACGGCATCACACCGGGGCGCTATCAAAGCGTACTCAAGGGCTGAAAAGCGCAATCTGGTTCAAGACGCCTCACCTGCCCTCGCGCAAAATGCCGGCCATCACTTGAAGGAAGGCAGGCATGTTGACGATCTTTTTTCGGCGCTGGTATTTGGTTTTGTGTTTTGCCTGTCACCGGGGGCGGTGTTGGCGGAGACGCTGCGCCGTGGGCTGTTGCATGGGTTTACGCCGGCGCTGCTGGTGCAGATTGGATCGCTGGTAGGGGATGCCGTGTGGGCGGTGATTGGGCTGACGGGCATGGCGTTATTGATCCAGCATGAGTCGGTGCGGGTGCCGCTGACGGCCGTTTGTGGGTTGTATCTGGCCTGGCTCGGGGTTCGCAGCCTGATGGACGCCTGGCGCTTGCCAGAGGCCGAAAGTGCACCGGCCGGGTCCGGGCAGAATGCGCTGGTGGTGGGGGCGGCTATTTCGTTGGCTAATCCGAAGAACATTGTTTATTGGGGGGCGCTGGGCAGTGCGTTGTCGGGGATAGTCGGGGCGACGCCGAGCCATGGGCAGACGTTGATGTTTTTTGCGGGGTTTATGGTGGCGTCGGTGCTTTCGTGCTTTCTGATTGCGGCACTCGTCAACCTGCTGCGCCAGAACGCGTCACCCCTATGGCAGCGTGTCAGTTATGGGGCGTGTGGGGGGTGTTGCTGTATCTCGCGATTCTGGCTTTGCGTGCGATTTGAGGGAGGGGTTGGGCGGTGGGCATATCCGTTGCTGCGGTCACGGCCTCCTATGGTTTCGCTCTTACAGCGACTCACTTTGGAAAAGCCCCAAAGTAAGCAAAGGGCTCTGCCCCGCCTGTCGGCACCTCGCCTAGGCTCGGTGTTCCCTCACTCCGGCATTGCTCCGCGGGCCGCCGCGACGGGGCGTCCCTGCCCCATCGCGGCTAAACCGGCGTCCTGCCGGTTTACCCGCTCCTCAATCCCTGCGTTCGGCCTCGGGCTTATTGGGGCAGTCAGATCAAGATCAAAATCTACAGCACAGCGGCCTACAGGCCGGCTTGAGTGGTAGAAGCTAGATCAAAAGCGAAAGCCAAATCTGAAACTGATGCAGCTCTGCTTTTCTGTGGGAGCTGGCTTGCCTGCGATGCAGACAACTCGGTCTCTCAGGTACACCGAGGCGAGGCCATCGCAGGCAAGCCAGCTCCCACATTTGACCGTGCCCGCTGTAGCTTTTGATCTTGATGTTGCTTTTGCTTCACACCACTCAAGCCGGCCTGTAGGCCGCTGCGCTGTTGATCTGCTTTTGATCTTGATCTTAGGCGCCCCGTTAAACCACGCTGGCCGAACGCAGGCTTTGGAGCGTGGCTAACCCGGCAGGACGCCGGGTTAGCCGCGCTGGGCCAAGGATGGCCCATCGCGGCGGCCCACGGTCCAAAGCCGGAGTGAGGGCACACCGAGCCTAGGCGAGGTGCCGAGTGGTGGGGCAAGAGCCTTTTGGTTACTTTTGGGCTCCTTTCAAAAGTGACCCGCTGTAAGAGCGGAACCCATATCAGCCATCACAAAAACAACGGATATGCCCCCGGAAAAATCAAGCCACGCCGCTGATCAAGCCGGCCACCGCCGGTGCAGATCATCGATAACATAGTCGTGCCTGTGCACCCCGCCATGGTTAAGCGCCAAGTGCGGATGCCCCACCGGCAGATCATCATGACGATGGAGCATCTGGATTTGCTCATGACCCGGTCGCCACAGAAAAACGCAAGCCATCAGCGCCAACACCGCTATCACCGCCATCGCGGCAAACGACGCCACCAACCCCGCATTGGCACTCAACCAACCCGCCAGCGGATAAGTGATCAACCAGCAAACGTGAGACAGCGCAAATTGTGCGGCAAACAACGCCGGACGATCTTCAGCGTGCGCAGAACGACGCAACAAACGCCCTCCCGGTGTTTGCGCCAACGAGTAACCAACCCCCAGCACACACCACAACACCCACAACTGGCCGTAACCCGACAACTGGATACCGGCGCTCAACCCCACTATCAACAACCCGCCCCCGCCAACATCGCCACCCGGTCACTGATGTTTTTCAGAAGCCCAGGCAACGCCAATGCGGCAATCATCGACCCCGCACCAAACGCCGCCAGCGCCATCGCAGTAAACCGTTGCGGCAATTCAAAGCGCGACTGCACGAGCACCACGGTGTTGACGATCACCATGGAGCTGGCCGCCGCCACCGCCAGGTTCAACGCCAACAACCCGCGCAGGCGCGGTGTCGCAAGGAAGATCCGTACGCCGCGGGTGGTGCGTTCATAAATGCTGCGAGGCACCATCGCCCGGGCCTGAGGCAGCAGCACCGAAGACACCAGCAGCGCCGACACCACAAACCCCACTGACGTACCGGCAAACAGGCTGTGGAAGCTGATCACCGTCAGCAATGCGGCGGCCAGCATCGGGCTCACTACGCTTTCCATGTCGTAGGCCAAACGAGCCAGGGACAGCGCCTTGGTGTACTGCTTTTCATCGGTGAGGATGTCCGGGATGGTCGCCTGGAAGGTCGGGGTAAACGCCGCCGAGGCCGACTGCAAGACAAAGATCAACAGGTAGATCTCCCACACCTGCGTCACAAACGGCAGCGCCAGGGCCACCAGCGCCCGGGTCAGGTCCAGGGTCACCAGCATCGCCCGACGTGGCAGGCGCTCGGCGAAGGCCGCGGCCACCGGGGCAACGCCGATATAGGCGGCCATCTTGATCGCCAGCGCCGTGCCCAACACCGCGCCCGCCTGGGCACCCGCCAGGTCGAACGCCAACAAGCCCAGCGCAACGGTGGTCAAGCCGGTGCCGATCAGCGCGATGATCTGCGCCAGGAACAAGTGGCGATAGGTTCTATTGCCGAGAACATCAAACATGGGAAGTTGCCTCGTGCGCAAATACATCAGGATGTTGTTGCGGTATTGTCACTCCGCTTTATCCACCCGGTACAGATCATTTATCAATAAGTGCGTTGGATACTAGAACTTCCCTCCCCTTTTGTCTGAACGAACTCTGAACCGGTAACAAATTAAGTCATTAAATGTTGACAGGCAGCAACTGCCTGAGTAGATTGCCCGTGCCTGCAACTCCGGGCCATTTTTTAACCTCACAAAAGAAGCCAATGGACACAGTATCTAGTCGCTGTCCGATCACCGTGAATGCGGCGAATCGGGCGCAAAACCCAGAGAAAATGACGGGACTCGCCTTTCCGGCCGAGTAAGCTGCGCTAGAGCCTGACGCTCCAACGTAACTGCCTCACCGGATGCCAGTCCGGTCCCGAGGTGTGTTATGACCTTTCAACTGATTGCTTTGCCTGATCTGCGTACGCTGGCGTCGGCCCTGCGTGCCAAATTGTGCCGCGAGCCCGTAGGCTTTTCGCCTACCCGCAGCGCTTTTGTGACCTCATCCCCCCGCGTGTGCCCGGCTCCCCTGGCCCACTGGCGTATCTGCCCCACCACCGGCCACCTGGTCCAGCAATGGGATCACGCCGACCCTCAAGACCCACAGAGACGGGACGTTTCCGGCCTGGTCGCGCAAGCGAGCCTGATGCTGAGCCTCTACGTGGACGCTCGCGCGGCGTAAGCCGGCTGGAAACAGCAACTTCCTGATTATCCGTTAATTGATTCGCTGGAGTTCTCTATGGACGAAGCCAGTAGTAGCCCGCTGCGCGCTATTTAACTAACACGCTGTTAGCGGGCCTCTAGAAAGTTACTCAACACTTTATTTAAACCGATCGCGAAGTCAGCGACTCGGCATGCTTTCGCTCGCCTGTCATCAGGTAAGTACCGGGTATGTTTTGTCGAAAAATTGGCGACAGGAGTACACACAATGAGCGCAGTAAAAAACCCGAAACTGCACAAGAAAAACGGCACCGACACCGACACCAAGCTGTCGATGCGTGCTGCCCGCGAAGCCCAGAACGGCCTCTCGGCAACCCTCGCCAATGTCCGGGCAACCAAGGATGGCCTGACCGAACTGGACGCCTCTGCCCGCCTGCAACGTGAAGGCTACAACGAGGTGGCCCACGACAAGCCGCCTCACGCCATCGTGCAATTCCTCCAGGCACTGAACAACCCGTTCATCTATGTGCTGCTGACCCTGGGCGGCATCAGCTTCGTTACCGATTACTGGCTGCCGCTGCAGGCCGGTGAAGAAGCCGACCTGACCAAGGTCATCATTATCATGACCATGGTCATGCTCAGCAGCCTGCTGCGGTTCTGGCAGGAACACCGCTCGGCCAAGTCCGCCGAAGCCTTGAAAGCCATGGTGCGCACCACTGCCACGGTGTTGCGCCGCGAACAAGTGGGCTCCACGCCGACCCTGCGGGAAGTGCCGATGCGCGACCTGGTGGCCGGCGATATCGTGCAACTGTCAGCCGGCGACATGATCCCGGCCGACATCCGCCTGATCGAGTCCCGCGACCTGTTCATCAGCCAGGCCGTGCTGACCGGCGAAGCCTTGCCGGTGGAGAAGTACGACACCCTGGGCGATGTCACGCAAAAATCCGCCACCTCCACGGCGGCAGACCAGGGCAACCTGCTGGACTTGCCGAACATCTGCTTCATGGGCACCAACGTGGTCAGCGGCCGGGCGAAAGCCGTGGTGGTTGCCACCGGCCCACGCACCTACTTTGGCTCCCTGGCCAAGGCGATTGTCGGTTCCCGGGTACAAACCGCGTTTGACCGTGGGGTGAACAGCGTCAGCTGGCTGTTGATCCGCTTCATGCTGGTGATGACGCCGATCGTGTTCTTCCTCAACGGTTTCTCCAAGGGTGACTGGAGCGATGCCTTGTTGTTCGCCCTGGCAGTTGCGGTGGGCCTGACCCCGGAAATGCTGCCGATGATCGTCAGCGCCAACCTGGCCAAGGGCGCAACCGCCATGGCCAAGCGCAAAGTGGTGGTCAAGCGCCTCAACGCGATCCAGAACTTCGGTTCAATGGACGTGCTGTGCACCGACAAGACCGGCACCCTGACCCAGGACAAGATCATCCTCGAGCACCACGTCAACGCCTTTGGCAACCGTGATGACTCGGTGCTGACCCTGGCCTGGCTCAACAGCCATCACCAAAGCGGCATGAAGAACCTGATGGACCAGGCGGTCGTACAGTTCTCGGAACAGAACCCGAAGTTCCAGGTGCCGTTCGCCTACAGCAAGGTCGATGAATTGCCGTTCGACTTTATCCGCCGTCGCCTGTCGATTGTGGTCAAGGATGCGCAAAACGATCACCTGCTGGTGTGCAAGGGCGCGGTCGAGGAGATGCTGAGCATTTCCACCCACGTGATGGAAGGTGACGTTGCCGTCGAGCTGGATGATCGTCGTCGCAACGAGTTGCTGGCGATTGCCCAGGATTACAACGAAGACGGCTTCCGGGTGCTGGTGGTTGCCACCCGCAACATTCCAAAGGCGCTGGCGCGCAACCAGTACACCACCGCCGATGAGCGCAACCTGGTGATCCGTGGTTTCCTGACCTTCCTCGATCCGCCAAAGGAAACCGCAGGCCCGGCCATCGCTGCCCTGCGCGAAATTGGTGTGGCGGTCAAAGTGCTCACCGGCGACAACGCCATCGTCACCAGCAAGATCTGCCGCCAGGTCGGACTGGAACCCGGCGTGCCGTTGCTGGGCGTGGAAATCGAAGCGATGGACGACGCCACCCTCAAGCTGCGGGTTGAGGAACGCACGGTGTTTGCCAAGCTGACGCCGCTGCAAAAGTCCCGGGTGCTCAAGACCTTGCAGTCCAACGGTCACACCGTGGGCTTCCTCGGCGACGGCATCAATGATGCACCGGCCCTGCGGGACGCCGACGTGGGTATCTCGGTGGACAGCGCGACGGACATCGCCAAGGAATCGGCCGACATCATCCTGCTGGAAAAGAGCCTGATGGTGCTGGAAGAAGGCGTGCTGAAAGGCCGTGAGACCTTCGGCAATATCATGAAGTACCTGAACATGACCGCCAGTTCCAACTTCGGCAACGTGTTCTCGGTGCTGGTGGCCAGCGCATTCATTCCGTTCCTGCCGATGCTGTCGATCCACCTGCTGCTGCAAAACCTGATGTACGACATCTCCCAGCTGGCCTTGCCGTGGGACAAGATGGACAAGGAATACCTGGCCAAGCCGCGCAAGTGGGATGCGAAAAACATTGGCCGCTTCATGATCTGGATCGGGCCGACCTCGTCGATCTTCGACATGACCACCTTTGCCCTGATGTGGTACGTGTTCTCGGCCAACAGCGTGGAAATGCAGACCCTGTTCCAGTCCGGCTGGTTCATCGAGGGGCTGCTCTCGCAAACCCTGGTGGTGCATATGCTGCGCACCCGCAAGATCCCGTTCTTCCAGAGCAACGCCGCATGGCCGGTGATGATGATGACGTGCATCGTGATCGGGCTGGGCATCTACGTACCGTTCTCGCCGCTGGGCGCGATGGTGGGCCTGGAGCCGCTGCCACTGGCGTACTTCCCATGGCTGGTGGGCACCCTGGTCGCCTACTGCTGCGTGGCACAGCTGATGAAAACCCTCTACATCCGCCGCTTCAAGCAGTGGTACTGATCAACCGCCCCTGAAAAGCGCTGGCTATCGATGGATAGCCAGCGCCTGCGGAGACTGACAATGAACCGACTCATGAGCTACCTCGACAACGCCGCACGCGCGGTCCTGGTGTACGGCCTCGCCCAAGCCGCCAAGGCGGTGATGGTGCTGGGCGTGCGGCTTTACGTACGCAACCTGCTCAGCGCCGTGGAAATGCGCTTCATGCTGGGCTTTTCCAGCACGTTGAACAGCACCTGCCTCCGCTTGCTGCGCCCGCGTCGATAAATGGCAATACGCAATACAAGGAAACATCACCATGCGCGTCTTGATCTGTGCAGGTCGTCATTACGCCGATACAAAAATGTCCCGCCAGGTGCTGGACGCCTACCACCGCCTGCGCCCGGTGCAGGTATTGATCCACGGCGGCAGCCAGTTCCTGGGCAGCGACGTGGAGGACTGGGCCCGGGAAACCGGCGTGGATGTGGTGCGTTACCCACCCAACTGGCAACGCCATGGCAAGCAGGCCGAGCGTCATCGCAACCAGTTCATGCTCACCGACAGCCGGCCCGACGTGATCATCGCGCTGCCCGGTGGCGACGACACCTCGGAACTGGTGAGCCAGGCCAAGGCCTGCGGCATCCATGTGCTGACGGTAGACAGCTGAATCAACCCTTACTGGAGCATCCAGACATGAACGAAGAACCCAGTTGTAGCGGTACCCAGTTGCACACCCTTTTCTATTTGAATCACGGCGCGTCCCTGCCAAATCCGGCCGGGACCCGCCTCAGGCTGTTGATCGAGGTTCACCATGTACAAGAAACACACCCCTGACGGTTTCACCAAATACCGCAACCGCAGCACCCACGTTACCTTCCATCCCCTGCCCGCCTCGAAGCTACGTGCGGTGCGGCGCAATCTGATCTTCGTTGGCGTGACCCTGGGCGTCGTGCTGGTGCTCAGCCTGATGTCAAATGCCTATGCGGCCGGCGGCTCCTACGTGGTCGACGACGGCGCGATCAATGCCCCGGGCGAATGCAATGTCGACGCCTGGTTCACCGCCAATCGGCACGACGGCTCAACCCACAGCGAAACCCTGGCGCCGGCGTGCACCTCCACGGCCATTCCGTGGTTGCAGTGGACTGCCGCCGTGTCGCGGGCCAACCATGATGGCGAGGGCGAAACCCAGGTGAATCCGCAGCTCAAGGCGCAGTTGTGGGCCCGGGAAGACCTGGGCCTGGAACTGGCCGCGTCTGCCGGCGTGCATTACGCGCTGAACCGGCAGCATTCGTTTGATGGTGCGGACTTGAATGTGCCGTTTACCTGGCAGCCCATGGAGGCCCTGCGACTGAACTTCAATGCGGGCTGGAGCCATGCCTATAACGACGGCGACCAAACCCATCGACCGACCTGGGGCACCGGGTTTGAATACACCCTCGCCGACTCGCTGACGCTGATCGCCGAACGTTACGGCCAGCAAGGCGGCGACCAGGCCTGGCAAGCCGGGCCGAGGGTGCATATCGGCAAGAATGTGGATGTGGACCTGGTGGTGGGGCGCAGTTTGATCGGGGATCAGCATCAATGGCTGACAACCGGCGCTACATTCAGGTTCTAAAAACCAAGGGAAGTACACACAACCTGTGGTGAGGGGGCTTGTCCCCCGCTGGGCTGCGAAGCGGCCCCAGAAAGGCAGCCGCGATCTTTCAGAAATACAGCGGTGGATGAATCAGGGCCGCTTCGCAGCCCAACGGGGGACAAGCCCCCTCACCACGCAAGACTTGCCGCAGCGGCTAAACCTGCCCCTTGGCCTGCTGCTCCAGATGCACCTGCAACGCGGGATCAATCTTCAACTGCCCCGCCAGCTCATCCAGGTAATTGCGCTCCGCATCCTGCTGGTCATCCACCAGCATCACACTGACCAGGTACACCTCGGCCGCCACCGCCGGGTCTGCGGCAAACTCGGCAAAGTCCGCCGGATTCAGCGGCTTGGCCACTTCGGCATCCAGCCATGCCTGCAACTGCGGATCATCGGTGTGCTTGCCGATCTCGGCCGAGATCATCTGCTGCTCGCGCTGATCAATCTCGCCATCGGCCTTGGCCGCCGCGATCAACGCACGCAGCACGGCGTGGCTGTGTTCCTCGACCTGAGCGCCGGACAATTGGTCAACCGTTTGCAAGGTCTGCTGCGGTGCCGACGCCTGTTGCCGCTGCCAGGCCTGATACGCCTGGAACGCCATCATCCCCAGGGAAGCCAGCGCCGCATAGTTGGTGCCGCTGGTGCGACCTTGGGGCGCCGCACGACTTCCGCCCAACAGGCCACCCAGCCCGCCGAGCAAACCGCCCAGGCCGCCACCGCCGGAAGCTGAAGCGCCACCGCCGCCCAGCAAGCCGCCGAGCAACCCGCCCAAATCGCCGAGCCCGCCCTGGGACGCCGGAGCAGCGCCGCCCTGCTGACGCGTCGAGGCCTGGCCTGCGCGCAGCAATTGTTCCAGTAGATCGCCGGTATTCATGGTGTCACCCTCCCAGGGCGCAGAGTTCCAGATCAACAACAATAGACCGGCTGCGCCAGAACACCATGACCGCCCGGCAGGCACGCACTATCATGCTGCCAACCCCCCATGGAGGACGCACCACGTGACCCGTACCGAGCAGATTGTCTTGATGGCGAGCTACAACCAGTGGATGAACCGCAAGGTGTACGAGGCTGCCGGCGGCCTGAGCGACGAGGCGTTAATGGCCGACCGTGGCGCGTTCTTCAGCTCGATCCTGGGCACGCTGAACCACCTCGCCCTGGGTGATCGCGTCTGGCTCAAGCGTTTCGCCGAGCATCCGGCGCAATTTACCGCGCTGGCGCCGTTAAGCGCGCTGGAAGTGCCGCCACGCCTGGACCAACTGGCGTTCGCCGACATTCGAGAACTGTCGGCCCACCGCGCCTGGCTCGACCGACTCATCATCGAATGGGCACAATCGATCACTGAGCCGGACCTGGAGCAGCCGCTGCAGTACCGCAACATGGCAGGCACGGCCATGAACAAGAATTTTCATGCACTGATGGTGCATTTCTTCAATCACCAGACCCACCACCGGGGCCAGGTGACAACGCTGCTGACGCAGGCCGGGCGCGACGTGGGCGACACCGACCTGCTGGCGCTGATCGACTAGTTCAACCGGCGCTGAACTCGGCGTAGGCCTGTATCAATGCCGGGAAATTCTCTCGCTCCGGCAACTGCGCAAAGCTGTGCTGCGCAGGGGTCGTCGCCCACGGCAGCTTTTCACTGGTCCAGGTTTCAATGAACGGCACATAGTCGCTGACATCATCAAACATGGTGGGCCGCAGGTTGATCAAATCCTCGACGCCGTTGGGGCGGGAAAACATCCAGCTCATGCAGTGCGGGCAGCAGTAATGGCGGTCTACGCCGTGCAGCCCGCCGATCACCGGGTTGCCCTGGGTGATGGTAAATCCGCTGCTGGGGATCAGCGCGCTCAGGGAGAACGCGCTGGACGACATCTTCTGGCAGCCGGTGCAGTGGCACGCCATTGTGATCAACGGTTTTTCGGTCACGGTAAACCGCACCCGATCACAACGGCAGCCGCCTTCCTGGGACTCTTGATTACTCATCTTCCACTCCAGTCACATTGTGTGTGTGCCCGGAGAATAAACGAGCGGGTGCGTCACGAACAGTGATGCCGGTTGGGGTACGGCGTAGAAAAGTCCGTGGAAAATGCCAAGTCCTTTTGCGCGTCCAGTGCCGCCAGGCGGTCACTGAGTTGCTTGTGCATCACGGTATAAGCATCTGGCCCCAGGGCAATGCGCTTGGGCGCGGGGTGCTGGTCGACGCTGGCAATCATGATCGCAACCATCTTGGCCGGGTCACCCGACGAGACCCTGGTGCGGTCTTCGATCATCCGCCGCGCGTGGCTTGAGGGCGAGCGGTCGTAGTCCTCCAGGCGTGCCGCCAGTTGGGCGCTGCGGTAGCGAAAATCCGTGCGTGCGCTGCCCGGTTCGATCAGGGTGCAGCCGATGTTGAAGCAGGCCACCTCCTCTCCCAGAGCGTCGACGAAACCCTCAATTCCCCACTTGCTGGCGTGGTACAGCGAGCCGCCCGGGAACACGGCCTGGCCGCCCATGGTGGACAGTTGCAGAATGCGCCCGCCGCCTTGGGCTCTCAGGTGCGCAAGGGCAGCACGCAGCAGCTGAATGGAACCTAGCAGGTTGGTGTCCAGTTGATGTTCGATCTGCGGGTCGGTCATTTCCTCTGCGGCGCCAAACAAGCCATAACCGGCGTTGCTGACTACCACATCAATAGTCCCCAGCGCCTTGAAGGCCTGATCGACCACCCGGCGAATGGCCGGGGTATCAGTCAGGTCCAGTTCGGCCAGCCACAATTGTTCGCCATGGCGTGCTTGCAGGTTGGCCATGCTCGCCACATCCCGAACCGTGCCCGCAACGCGCTCCCCCGTGCCAATAACTGCTCGGTCATCTCGCGGCCAAAGCCACTGTTGGCGCCGGTGATCAACCAGGTGCGTGGTGTCATGATCCAATCCTCTGTCGTTACGTTGGAGCCCCCAGTCTATTCATCCTGCCTGGACGATGAATGCGCTAGACTCCTGGTTTTATACGCCATCGTCTAAATCATGACCGATCCGTTTTCCGAATTGCTCACGTTCATGCAAGCCCGCTCCGTGATGTCCGGCGGCCTGGTCGCGGGCGGGCGCTGGGCCATCGCCTTTCCACCCGCCACCCAGTTGAAGTTCTGGGGCGTGCTGAGGGGTACGTGCTGGCTGAAGATGGAGGGCGAAAGCACGCCCATTGCGGTGAACGAAGGCGACGTGTTTCTGCTGTCGGCCGAGAGGCCTCACGTCATGGCCAGTGACCTTGGTGCAACACCGGTAGACCTGCAGCAAATCCTCGACAAACGAGTGGGTGCCCTGGCTTATCACGGCGCTGGCGACGAGTTCTTCATGATTGGTGGCAAGGTTGAACTCAGCACCGACTCCGAGCACCTGCTGCGTGCCGCCCTCGCACCTTTTATCCACCTGAGCGCCAAGACCCACGCACTGGACACGCTGCATTGGTTGCTCAATCAACTGGTGCGTGAACGTGACCACGATCGGCCCGGTGCAGCGGTGGCCTCATCGCAACTGGCGCACCTGATGTTCATCGAAATCCTGCGATTGCATTTCGAGACGGCGCCGCCGCTGTCGGGCAGTTGGCTGCGCGCCATGACCGACAAACGCCTGGAGCCAGCCTTGCGCCTGATCCATGGAGAGCCGGGAGAAACCCGGCCACTGACGGTATTGGCCAAGGCGTGTGCGATGTCGCGAGCAAGCTTCGCGGCATACTTCAAGGACGTCGCCGGCGTGTCGCCCATGGCTTACCTCACCCAGTGGCGCATGCGCCTCGCTGCCCGGGCGCTGGCTGAAGGCAACAGCTCGCTGATCGATATCGCGCTTTCGCTGGGCTATAGCTCGCAGAGCGCGTTCAGCCACGCATTCAAACGCGAGATCGGCAGCTCGCCGTTGCATTACCAGCAGGCGCTACGGGTATCGACGGGGGCGCAATACCCTCAAACGAACGCCTGGGGCAGCGAACTGTCATAAAAAAGACAGAGCGGTGAAATCAGCCAACAGCTGCCCGCCCTGCCCGCGCGCATCAGCAGATTACCGGTGCGACGCATCCCCCAAGAAGGAGACGCTTACATGGTCATTCACTTCAAGGTCGCCGGGCATCTTGCCTGCGGTCATCACGGCAACAACCTCCCTTCCAGCACCGAGCTGAAGCGGGTCAAATGCCGTACCTGCCGCAATACCGAAGCCTACAAGGAAGCCCGCCGCACTCAACGCAACGCCGCCCGGCGTGCCGCACGCCGATCCAAAGTCGCCCATGCCGCCGGTGACTGGCGCAGCGCCTGGACCCAACGCCTGACCGATCTGCCAGGCCGTCAGCGCCTGCCACGCGGGTTCCGCGGCCAGCCATTCGTCTAGGCTGTACAGGCCACACCGTGGCGAGGGAGCTTGCTCCCGCTGGGCTGCGTAGCGGCCCCAAAATCCGGGGAGCGCTTCGCACTTGAGCGCCAGCCCGGTCCAGCGGGAGCAAGCTCCCTCGCCACAGGTATGCATTACCCAATCACCTCCCAATAAAAAGCCCCGGACTGACCGAGGCTGTTGAGGGTTCACGCATCATTGGCAACGGGCCTCGACCGCGCCTTGTAACCCGGCAGTGCAGCAGCATACGCCAGTGCCTGCTCACGGGAACCGAAGGACGCCAGCCGATCAGCCTTGGTACAGACCCTCCACGGACCACTGTTGACCTGCACGATGTCGTAGCCGTTGAGATGCAGCTTGTTCAGCATGGGAGTGCTCATAGTCACCTCTCTCTCCAGAGATAATCCAGGTGTTTGCCCGGTCTACCATACACCCGGGCAAAGCGGTGTAACCTACCGGGCGTCGCACAGGCGTGCACTTCATGGAGCAGGGAAGATGATCACTATCAAACAGGCGACGGTCAGCGATGTTGCAGTGCTGCGTGACATTGGCATCCAGACCTACACCGAGCATTTCTCGGCCATCTGGAGCCCGGCGGGCATGGATGGCTTCCTGGACAAGGACTTCTCCCCCGAATCGCTGCAAGACACCCTTGAGCGTCCCTCGGCGCATTGTTGGTTACTCGCCCTGGATGAACAGGCACGTGCCGTCGGGTTCGCCAAGGTCAACTGGAACCGGGAGGTTCCGGGCAGCGATAAAGCAGGCGCCGAACTGCAAAAAATCTACTTCCTGAAGTCCGCGGCCGGTAATGGCTACGGCCAGCAGTTGCTGGACCACGTACACCAGCTCGCACGCACCCACCTGCAACCGCTGTTATGGCTCGAAGTACTCAAGACCAACGAAAGCGCCCAGCGCTTTTATCAACGCTACGGGTTTGAACGCCTGGCAGAAATCCCTTTCAGCACCGACATCACAGCGATCCCAATGGTGGTCATGTCCCACCGCTTGGACCGGTAAAAGGCTCATCCTGCATCGGGTAACGGCAAACCCCAAGCCTGCAAGTCAAACGCCTCCAGGCTCAGCAGTCGACCGTCCGCATGCAGGAACTTCTCCTGCGGCATCGCCGGGTCCGGGATGGCCACGGCGTACATCCCCGCCGCCTTGGCCGCCGTGATGCCGAATGGCGAATCCTCGAACACCAGGCAGTCAGCCGGCGCCACGCCCAGCCGTTCGGCGGCTACCAGGAAGATGTCCGGCGCCGGCTTGGCGGCACCCACCTGCGGGTCATCCGCCGTAACGATGGCGTCGAACAAGGCGAACCACTCACGGTGCAAGGTGGTTTTCAGCTCGAAATAGTGCCGCGAAGAGCTGGTGCCCACCGCTATCGGCACACCGTGGGCCGACAAATGCCGCACCAGCGCCTGGGCCCCGGCCATCGCCGCCGCCTGGGGAAAGCGCGCATTCATCAACGGCGTGCGTTCCTGCAGGAACGCCTCGGGGCTCATCGGCAAGCCCACGGCCTGCACGATATAGCTGGCGAGCTCATAGGCCCCCAGGCCGATGGTGTTCTGCTTCATGCTCCAGTCAAACGTGAGGCCATAGCGGTCGGCAATCATCTGGGTGACTTCGGTGTAGATGCCTTCGGTGTCGAGCAGCAGGCCGTCCATGTCGAAGATCACAGCCTTGATCGGCGCGGATCGCGATGCGTTCATCAAGGTGCCCTCAAGTGCGGCCGGCATAATGATCGATCAAGCGGTTGAGCAAAATTGCCAGCACGATGATCACCCCGGTGATCGCCATCTGATAGAACGAGCCCAGCCCCAGCAGGTTGAAGATGTTGCGCAGCACCTGCAGCAGCATCACCGCCACCGCCGTGCCCACCACACTGCCGCGCCCGCCGAACAGGCTGGTGCCGCCCAGCACCACGGCGGCAATCGCATCCAGCTCCAGGCCTTGGGCGGCGGTCGGTTGGCCGACGTGCAGGCGTGAGGTCATCAACAAGCCGGCAAACGCCGCCAGGCCGCCGCAGATGGCGAACACCGCAATCGTCACCGCACGCACCGGCACCCCGGACAGCCGCGCAGCCTCCAGGTTGCCGCCGGTGGCCAGCACATACTCGCCAAACACCGTGTAGCGCAGCACCAGCCAGGCGATGACGGTAATCAGGATAAAGATCAGCCCCAGCACCGGAAACGCGATACCCGCGCTGGGCAAGATGTCGATCATCGCCGAGCCGAACGCCGTAAAGCTGGCCGGCAACCCGCCAATCGGCGCTCCATCGGACGCCAGGAACGTAGCCCCGCGCAACGAGACCAACCCGGCGAGGGTGATGATAAAACTCGGCACTTTGCCAAACACCGTCAGGCTGCCCATCAAGGTGCCGATGGCCAGGCCCACCAGCAACGTGGCCGGCACCGCCAGCCAACCGCTGACCTGCTGTTGCAGGAGCACGGCCACCAGAATCCCGCCGAAGGCACACAGGCTGCCCACTGAAAGATCGATATTGGCCGTGAGGATGACGAAGGTCATGCCGATGGCAATGATCCCCACAATCGCCCCCTGCTGGAACAGGTTGGCGATGTTGCCGAAGGTCAGGAAGTCATCCGACAGGAACGTCGCCACCACCACGGCAAACAGGAAAATGAACACGAAGTTGTAGCGCATCACCCATTCCAGCACCGCACTGCGACGGCGGCTGGCGAGGGCGACAGGCTTATCGAAAACCGGGCTTGGATTGCTCGCAATAGTCATGGTTCTACACTCGTTTTACCGATAAGGATGGCCTGGTCGATCTGGTCGCGGCTGGCACTCAAGGGGTCGAAACACAGCGCATTGCGCCCCTCGTGCATCACCCAGATACGGTCGCAATTGACGTACAACTCATCCAGCTCGCTGCTGGCCACCAGCACCGCCGCCCCTTCCTGCGCCAGGCTGCGGGCCAGGGCGTAGAGGTCGGCCTTGGCGCCGACATCCAGGCCGCGGCTGGGCTCGTCCAGCAGCAACAGGCGCGCGCCGTCGATCACCCACTTGGCCATGACCACTTTCTGTTGGTTGCCACCGGAGAGCTGGCGCACCGGCTGCTCCAGGTTGTCGAGCTTGGTCTGTAAGCGTTGCAGCACCGGGCCGGCGCGGTCCTTGGCCTGGCGATGGGAAAACCAGTTCAGGTGTCGGGTGTGCACCAGGCACGCGTTGCGGTAGATCGGCGCGTCCAGCAGCAGGCCTTCGGTCTTGCGGTTTTCCGGCACCAGCCCGACGCCCTGGCGAATGGCCTGGCGCGAGGTTTGCGGGTGATAAGGTTGGCCGAACAGCTCGACATCGCTGTCGTTGCGGCCCACGCCAAACAAGGCCTTGAGCAAGGTGCTGCGCCCCGCTCCGTTCAGCCCGGCAAGCCCGACAATTTCACCCTGGCGCACCTCCAGTCCTTGCACGTCGAGGCCCTGCTCGCCCCGCAAGCGGCGAATGTTCAGCGCGAGGTTTTCCCGGGGCGCCTGGCGCGGGCTGCGCTCCAGCAAATCGCGGTGTTCGCCGACCACGGCGGCAATCAGCGCCTGGTCATCGATCTGCGCCAGCTCATGGGTTTGCAGGGTTCGCCCGGCGCGCAGCACCGTGACCCGGTCGCCGATCTCGCGGATTTCATTCAGCCGGTGGCTGACATACAGCACCGCCACCCCGGCCGCCGTGATCTCGCGGATCACCTGGAACACCCGCTTGAGTTCGGTCTCATTCAGCGCCGCCGAAGGCTCGTCCATCACCACCAGCCGGGCCTCACAGGTCAGTGCCCGGGCAATGGCCGCCAATTGCTGATTGGCAATCGACAGGCTGCCCACCCGGTCGGTACTCGAAAAATTCGCCCCCACCCGCAACAGCGCGGCCTTGGCCAAGGCACTGCGCTTGCCCCGGGAAATAATCCCGAAGCGCTGGGGCGCGTAGCCGAGCATCAGGTTTTCTTCGACGGTCATCTGCGGGATCAGGTCGAGTTCCTGATAGATCATCGCGATCCCGGCCTGACGCGCCTGTTGCGGGTTCTTCAACTCCACACGCTGCCCGGCCACCGACATCTCGCCGCCATCCGGGCGATGAGCGCCGGCGACGATTTTCAACAAGGTACTTTTGCCCGCGCCATTGGCACCGAGCAGGCAATGCACCTCCCCCGGCCGAACGTCGAGGGACGCGTCAGTCAGCGCCACCACATTGGGCGGAAAACGCTTGCTGACATGACGGATATCCAGGGCCAACTCACTCATGATCCTGCTCCAGCAAATAGCGGGCGGTCGCCGTGTCGGTGGCCAGTACATTGACGTAGCCGGCCTTGACACTGGCGTGGACGATGCGGTGCTTCTGCGCGCCGACGCACACGGCAATGGACCAGGCCTTGTCGCGCAACGCGGCCAACGGCAGGCCCAGGGTGCGGGCGTCGAGTTCGGGCATCACCGGCTCGCCATCCATGCCGATAAAACGGCCCATGATGTCGCCGACGGCGCCCAGGCGCTCCAGCGCTTCGAGCAGCGGGCGGTCGATGTAACCCGACTCCATCAGCACCGAATGATCAGACAACTCCCCCAGGCTGAAACACGCCACCGGCGCCTGCTGGCCGAGGCGCAAAACCTGGGCGATCACCGGGTCTTGCTCCAGCGCTTCGCGGGTGTGGGCATGCCCCAGGATCGCCGGCACCGGCAGCAACGTGGCCTGGCCACGGGCCGCCTGGGCGAAGCGTTCGGCAACGTTATGGCTGGGCTCCCCATCGAGCGCGTATTGATCGCGCCGTTCAGCAGCACCACGTTGACCCCCTCGTTCCAGCGCGGCACCAACCACTGGGCCATTTTGGTCAGGGTGCGGCCCCACGACACGCCGATCAGTGCCGGCATCGGCTGCAAATTGCACAGGTACCGGGCGGCGGCCTGGGTCACCACGTTCAGCGCGGTGTCAGCGTCCTCCACATCCAGCACCAGCGCTTCACGCAGGCCGAAGCGCCGTTGCAACGCCACTTCCAGCTGCGGCAGGCGGGCCGAGCGGGCGACGATATCGATGCGCACCACCCCGCAATCCCGCGCTTCGCGTAGCAGGCGGCTGACCTGCCAGCGGGTCAGGCCGGTTTCCCGGGAGATATCGCTTTGGGTTTTCTCCAGGTCGTAATACAGCTTGGCCACCTGGACCATCAGGTCATCGCGCTGGGAATCTGCCGACAACCGCGTGGCAAATGACTCTTCAGGATGGGCGCTCATGCTGCCGGCCTTACGCCGAGCGTGCGGTTCGCCGGCGGCTTGCAACTGATGGGCGCGACGCTGTCGGTGGCGGCGCGGTAGCGGCCCAGCAGCTCGATGTATTGTTCGTGGGCGTAAGGGTCCGGCTCGACCAGCCGGCCGATGGTGGTGAAGTCGGTGGCGGCTTCCTGCAGGTTGCCGAACTCGCCCAAGGCGCAAGCCGCCGCTGCTGCGGTGCCGATCAGGGTGAGGTTGTCGTGGGGCACCATTTCGAACGGCACACCGGTGGCGTCCACCGTGGCCTGTAACCACAGCGGGTTTTTCTGGAAGCCGCCTGCCGCAACCACACGGGTGATCTCGATGCCTTCGGAGCGCCAGGTATGAAAGATGTTCGCCGAGCCCAGGGCAATCGCTTCCACCGAGGCGCGGTACAGGTCATGCCGGTCATGGTTCAGCGAGAGGCCCATGATCGCCCCGCGCATGTCCGGCGAACGGTACGGCGTGCGGTTGCCCATCCAGTAATCGAGCACCAGCAAGCCGGTGGAGCCTGGCTGCAGTTGCGCAGCCTGGCGGATCAGGCGCTGGTGACCGGCATCGTCGAGGCCGAACATCTTTTGCGCCAGCCAGTTGAGGATCGAACCGGCGGACACCTGCCCGCCTTCCATCAACCATTGACCGTCGAGCAAGGCGCCGGGGTACGGCCCCCAGATGCCCGGCACGTCGATCCGTTGCGGGGTGTGCATCAATTGCACCACCGAAGTACCGCCGATGAATAACAGCTCGCCGGCGCCGGTGGTGCCGGCACTGAGCATTGCCATGTGGGCATCGATGCCGCCCTGGGCCACCAGGGTGTCGCGGCCCAGGCCCAGATGGTTGGCGGCATCGGCGCTCAACGGGCCAATGCGGCCGCCGACCTTGATCACTTCCTGAGGGAGTTTTTGCGCCAGCTCCGGCACGCCCAGTTCGGCGTACAGCTCCACCGGAAAACGCTGCTGAAGCGTGTCGTAGTTCCACTTGCAGCTGGCATTCAATTGGGAGGCGACCCAGCGCCCGGTCAGCTGGAAGTTGATCCAGTCCACCGCCTCGCAGATGCGCTCGGCGCGCTGGTACACCTGGGGCTCGTGCTCGGCCAGCCACATGGCCTTGGGCACCAGCCACTCCACGGCGTCACCGCCCTGGTTCATCATCGGGTGGCTGACATGGGCGGTGCGCGCCGACTCGGCCGCGGCGCGGCAATCCATCCATAACAGTGCCGGGGCCAGGGGTTGGCCGTCCGCCTGGGCGACGACCACGGTGGAGGCTGTGGTGGCGACGCACACTGCCGCCACCTGCGGGTGCCCGGCCTGGGCCATCAACTGCCGGCAGGCTTTGCCCAATGCCGACCACCAATCCGCCGGCGCCTGTTCGGCCCAGCCCAACTGCGGGTATTGCGTGGCATACGGCGCCTCGGCGACGTGCACCAGTTTGTGGCTGTGCAGGTCATACAAACCGGCCCGCACCCCACCTGTTCCGAAATCCAGTCCCAACAACAAGGTCATCGGTAGTCCTCCTGCGTCTTTTTACGACGACGCTTTTTGTTTTAAGCCCGGCAACGCTCCGCGCTGTCGGGCTTGGCGACACACAGCAAACGGCATGGCTCAGGGACGGAAAATCACCTTGGCCGCCACTTCACTGCGATCGGCATACCGCTTGAACATCGCCGGCAACTCATCCAGCGGCAAGTCGTGGGTAATCATGAACTGCCACTGCAATTCACCGGAAGCCAGTTTGTCGATGGAAGCCGTCCACTCGTCACCCGGGAACGGTGCCGAGAACGAGTTCCACGCGCCGTGCAGGGAGATTTCCTGGCGCAGGAAGTGCGAGAACGTCGCGGTGCTGAGGGCCACGTCGCTGGTGGGGATACCGATGAACACCACGTGCCCGCCCGCCTTGGTCAGTTGCACGGCCTGGTTGATGGAGCTTGGGTGGCCTGCGGCTTCAATCACCAGTTGGCAACGCGGCAGCTCGGCATCCGCCGCGCCGCTGAGCAGGGTGTGGGTGGCGCCGGCTTCGCGGGCCATGGCAAGTTTTTCTTCGGCGATGTCGATGGCGACGATGTCCTTGGCGCCCATGATCCGCAGCCATTGAATCGCAAACAGGCCGATCGGCCCGCAACCCACCACCGCCCCGCTCTGCCCGGCCTTGAAGTCGGCTTTCCAGATCGCATGCAGGGCAATCGCCGCCGGGTCCACCAGGGACGCGGCAATCGGGTCCATGCCTTGGGGCACCTTGATCAGGTTGCTCAGGGGCACATTGACGTACTCGGCATACGCGCCGTCGCGGCGGCTGCCAAAGTAATCGTAGCGCTCCGAACGGGACGGAAAGCCACGGGCATATTGGTCGCTGCTGACGTCCGGGATCATCGGCGGCACGGTCACCAACTCGCCGATGGCGTAGCCTTCGACGCCGCTGCCGATCTCTTCGATGAAGCCTGCGAATTCATGGCCGCAAATCAGCGGCATCACGTGGGCGCCCTTGCTCAGCATGCGCGGGATATCCGAGCCGCACACGCCGCAGGCTGCGACCCGGACCAGCGCATGGCCGGCCTTGACCGCCGGTTTTGGAACCTCTTCGACCCGGATATCGCCCGGTTGGTACATGACGGCAGCTTTCACAGTGAATTCCTCTGTTGAGTGACGAGTGCGTTCGAACAGGCACCTCCTGCAAGAGGTGCCCGCAAAAATCCATAACGTGGCGGCGCAGATCCGTTAGAGCGCGCCGGGGCGGTATTCGCCGAAGGTAGAGTCATGCTTGACCTCGGCCACGTTGGCCTTGGTCACCACCTGAGTGCCGGCGTCGACAAAGTTCGGCACCGATTTGCCGGCGGCCAGGGCCCGCGCGGCCTCAATGGCGACCTCGCCCAGGTAGCGCGGGTCGTTGAGGGCGGTGGCCACGTATTGATCGCCGCTCTGGATGGCATTCAAGGCCTCGGACAAGCCATCGATCCCGGCCACCAGCACGTCTTTCTTGCCGCTTTCGGTGAGCACTTGCAGCGCGCCCATGGCCATGTCGTCGTTATGCGCGATCACGGCCTTGAGGTCGGGGTGCGCTTGCAGCAAATCCTGCATCGCCGTGACGGCGTTGGCGCGCATGTACTCGCTGTAAGGGCCGTCGATGATCTTGAAGTCGGTGCCGGCCAGGGCAGTGTGGAAGCCCTTGCGGCGTTCTTTCATCACCGTGCCGCCGGCATCGCCCTGGATCTCGATGATCTTGCCCTTGGTCACGCCGCGCTGCTTGAGGGCGGCGAGCAAGGCCTTGCCGGACAGCTCGCCCATCTCGGCATTGTTGCGGCCGATGGTGGTGGCCACCGGCGCATTGATTGCGCGGTCGACGGCAATCACCGGCACCTTGGCGCGCTTGGCCGCGTCGAGGGCGGCGCCCACGGCGTCAGGGTTCACGGCATTGATGATGAGGATGTCGACCTTGCGGGTCAGCAGGTCCTGGATGTCGTTGTTCTGCTTGCTGATATCGCCGTTGGCGTCGAGGAAGATCAGCTCGTCGCCGCCCTTGGCCGCGGCGGCCTTGGCGCCATCGCGCAGCTGTACATAGAAGGGAGATTGCAGGGTGACCTGGCTGAAACCGATCTTCAGATCCTTGGCCTGGGCATTCAGCGCCAGCGCCGAGGCCGCGACAGCCAGTGCAAGGGCCAGCACATGAACAGGTTTACGGGCTATCTGGAGCATGGTGATTCCTATTTTTTATTGTTGTCAGGAGTCGGGCATGGCCTTCAGCGAGGCCATGCTCACAAATGTGAACCGCGATCACATTTGAAAAACTATGCCTTGCTCCCGAGGGTGTCAAGGCTAATTTGTTAAATTCCAAACAAATGAAATAAAAATCACAATACTATTTGAATCAGATCAACAGGATCGCCCCGCTGTCCTTGATCACCTGCTGCTGTGCCGCCTGAAGGCCGGGGTCGCTGACCACCCGCTGGAAGTCCGACAGCTCGGCAAAGTGCGCGGCACGTACCTCGTCGAACTTGCTGTGGTCGGCCACCAGCACGCAGGTTTGTGCCCGCGCCATGACCCGGCGCTTGACCTCCACTTCATTGAGGTTGTAGCAGGTCACGCCGTGGGCCGCGCTCACGCCCGCCGCGGAAATAAAGGCCCAGGCCACGCGGATGCCGTCCAGGATGCCCGCTTCGGCATGGCTTTCGAACACCATGTTGCGCCGGTGAAAGGTGCCGCCGCAGAGGATGATGGTGCAGTGGGGCTTTTGCTGGAGCTTGAGCAATACGTTGAGGGAATTGCACAGTGCGGTGAACTCCAGGTCATCCGGCAACGCCTCGATTATGAACGGCGTGGTGGTGCCGCAATCAATAAACACCGTGTCGCCGGGCCGTACCAGGCTGGCGGCCAGTGCGCCGATCTGACGCTTCTCGGCGACGTGGCGCTGATCCTGTTCGGCCACTTGGTAATCAGGCTCCGGCGGCCCGCTGCGGGTCACGTGACCGCCCAGCAAACGCAGGCCCTGCGGGCTGTCTGCCAGGTCGCGGCGCAAGGTCATCTCCGATACACCCAGCAATGCGGCCATGTCCCGCAGGTGAACCGCCGACTCGCCCTGCAAGGCCTTGTGCATGGCCCGAAATCTTTCGCTTTTCTTTGAATCCACTGCGTTCCAGCCCTCGTTGAATGCGCGCCCTTGATCAGGGCAGTCACAAATTCCATTTACAATGTTATTTATTTCACATTTAATGCATCCAACTTAACACAAACCGGCTTTTCCCAGCACCTCATCCTGACAGGACACTTGCCATGCCGACTGATCCGTTGCCGCTCGCGGCCTATATCGACCACACCCTGCTGGCCGCCGATGCCTCCCAGGCGAGCATTCGCCAACTGTGCGACGAGGCTCGCGAGCATGGCTTCAAGTCCGTGTGCGTCAACAGTGCCAACGTGCCGCTGGCCGCCGAATGCCTGCGCAATGCCGCCCCGCTGGTGTGCGCGGTGGTGGGTTTCCCGCTGGGTGCGGCCTTGAGTGCAGCCAAGGCGTATGAAGCAAAGCTTGCGATCGAGGCCGGTGCCGGCGAGATCGACATGGTGCTGAACATCGGCTGGCTGAAGGACGGCCTGCTGGATCAGGTTCGCGACGATATTGCCCAGGTACTGGCGGCCTGCGGCGCGGTGCCGCTGAAAGTCATCCTCGAAACCGGGTTGCTTGATGACCAACAGAAGACCGACGCCTGCACCGTCTGCCGCGAGCTGAACGTGGCATTCGTCAAGACCTCCACCGGCTTTGGCCATGGCGGCGCGACGTTGGCGGATGTGCGCCTGATGCGCAGCGTGGTGGGTGGGCAGATCGGCGTGAAGGCTTCAGGCGGCGTGCGCGACCTGGCGACGGCCCAGGCGATGATCGAAGCCGGCGCCACCCGCTTGGGCAGCAGTTCCGGGATCGCCATCGTCAGCGGTGCAAAGGCGGCTGCGGGCGCTTACTGAAATGAGTGCAGTTGGCGCCCTTTCACAACTCTTTCACAGTCGGGCGCCTATGGTCACCTCAGCTCCTGGTGAAAACCTTTAAGCCCGCGCTCCCCATCGCGGGCTTTTCTTTGCCCGGGATTTGCCCCTAGCGAGCGATGACGTTATTGCTGGAGCTGCGTGGCGCCATACCGCTGCATGTCTGCTCAAGGCAGAATACAAACGGGGCCACCACTTCAATTTCACCTTTGAGCAGCATTGAGGGTGGAGGCGCAGGCACTGGCGATGCCGCCGGAATAAATGCCTCCACTGCCCCCACGAACACATCCGAGCCGGTATGGCTGACGATTTTGTGGCGTATCAGGTTGCCTTTGGCGTCGACGACAAAGGCCACTCTGACCAGACCGGTCAGCCCTTGCAGGCGAGCTTCTTCAGGATAGGACTTGAACCGGTTGAGGTGGGTGAGCAACTGATATTCCCATAAGCGCTGCTCTGCCCTTTGTTCCTGATGGTTGGGCCCGCTTGTGCAGGCACAAAGCAGTAAGACAAGTGCGATCCAGCTGTATTTCATAAACGCAGTTCCGTTGACGTTCTGGTGTACTAAGTGAGGCTAATCAGCCGACGCTATGCTGCGTCTCAGGCAGTGGTACTGACGATTGAACCGGTACTGCTTCCACCTTCGGCAGTGACGGCTTGCAACAACGCCGAAGATGCCGACTGCAACGCTGCTGCCGTGGCGGCAATCTGCGTCTGGGCGGCTGCCACGGCTGCAGCTTTGGCGTCGGCGCTTTGATTGCTGGCCTGAGCCTTCTGCATGTTTTGCTGCTGCTCTTGAAGCTGCTTTTGCAGCTCCGCAATTTGCTTTTTCAGCTCCTTGACGGTGTCGGACTCCTGGGACGTCGATGCCGCCTGGCCGCCACCTGCAGCCGGCGCACTCTTGGCCTCTGCGCCCGGGCTTACGCTCAAGGCGCCAGGGTCATCCGTCTTGGAGCTGTCGCTAACGCCGGCTGGGGTTGGGCTGGTGGGGACTGAAGCGAGACTGCTGACGTTAGTGATCATCTCAAATATCCAATTCCGCTATAGATCCTGGTTCATCGGCGCTTTAGCGCAATACTTTAACGCGTTAACCGCGGTAATGCCCGGGCTGGCGGTGATTATCCGGAAAGTCGCCGGCCATGTCTCTGCTCAACCGGGAATCACCGCAATCACGTCGATTTCCATCAACCATTGCGGCTGGCCCAAGGCAGACACCACCAGCCCGGTGGAGATCGGGTACACGCCCTTGAGCCATTGACCGACGACCTGGTACACCTCTTCCCGATAGCGCGGGTCGATCAGGTAAATGGTGATTTTCACAATATCCTGCAGTTGGCTGCCGGCTTCCTCCAGCAGTTGCTTGACGTTTTTCATCGCCTGCTCGGCCTGCGCCCGGGCATCGCCCAGGCCGATCAGGTTGCCGTCGAAGTCGGTGCCCAACTGGCCCCTGACGTACACCGTATTGCCGGCGCGCACGGCCTGGCAGAGGTCGTTGTCCAGCGACTGGTTGGGGTAAGTGTCCTTGGTGTTGAACATCCGTATACGCGTATGAGTGGGCATGATTGACCTGGCTTTATCGACAAGAATAATAATCGGGAAACGCCGTTTCCAGATCTGGAAACGGCGTGTAATTACAGCGGTGGTGCGTCGAAATAATCCGCGCGCACGGCGGCGCCAATCAGGTTCACGATCAGCCGGCCGGCGGTGATGCAACTGATGTTGTTGACGTCGGTCGTCGGGGTGATTTCGACAATGTCCATGCCCACGACCTTGCCCTTGTTGACCAGGCCATGAATCAGCTTGCGCATCTGCACGTAGGTGACGCCCCCCAGCGCCGGGCCGGCAACACCCGGCATGATCGACGGGTCGAGGCCGTCGGCATCAATGGTCAGGTAATAGTTGCCATTGTCGGGAATCCAGTCGAGCACCGACTGCATGCCGTTGTCATGCACCTCATAGGCAGTGATCAGGTGGGCGCCATAGTCCACCGCCGCCTGGAAATCCGTCTGCCGGCCGCTGCCCTGGGCCCGCAGGCCGATCTGGAAGATTTCGCCAACGTGCTCCATCTCCGAGGCGCGGCGGATCGGGCTGGACAGGCCATCGCGCACGCCGTTGATTTCATCTCGCCAATCGAGGTGCGCGTCGATGTGGATCAGGGTGATCGGCCCGCGGCCCTCATAGGCGCGCAGAATCGGGATCGGGATGCTGTGATCGCCCCCAGCACGATCGGCATGGCGCCTGCGTCGAGGATCTTGCGTACCGCCTGCTCGGCCCGCGCGCCATGGCTGCTGAGGTCGCTCGGGTCGGCGGGCACGTTGCCGCAGTCGACGACCTTCAACGCACGGTTGTCGTAGATCGGGCCACCCACGTCGAAGTCGTAATGGTGCAGCGCACGGCAGATGCGGTCGCTCATGGCGCGAATCGCGTCCGGTGCGCGGCTTTGATCATTGGTGATGTGCTCGGCCACATAAGCCTTGCCGAAAGGCATGCCGATAATCGCGACGTGAGCGTCGAGCTGGTCGAGGTCGGTGCAGATGGGTGACCACAGAAAGCTCTGGTGTTTTTTCGACGGCGGTACGGTCAATGGGAAATCCATGGGTGTCTCCTGGACGGGCAGTGGGAAGGCAGGATGAATGCGTGAAATGACGGGCTGGGCGATCACACTTCCATGGACAGGAAACGTCGCAACTCAGCGGTTTTCGGGGTGGTGAACAGGGTCTCGGGGTCGCCGGCCTCATGCACCAGGCCTTGATGCATGAAAATCACCCGGTCGCTGACCCGGCGTGCAAAGGCCATTTCGTGGGTGACCATGATCAGCGTCATGCCCTCCCTGGCCAGCCCTTCGACGACGCTCAGCACCTCGCCCACCAGCTCGGGGTCCAGGGCTGAGGTGATCTCGTCGCAGAGCAAGACATGAGGGTTCATCGCCAGGGAGCGGGCGATCGCCACGCGCTGTTGCTGGCCGCCGGAAAGCAGGTCGGGGAAGGCATCAAAACGCTCGCCCAGCCCTACGCGGTCGAGTAATTTGCGCGCCTGTTGTTCGGCGCCCGCACGGGAGGCTTTTTGCACCAGGCGCGGGGCGAGCATCACGTTCTGACCGGCGCTCAGGTGCGGGAACAGGTTGAACCCCTGGAAGATCATCCCGACGTTCTGGCGCAGTTCGCGCATGGCCTGGCGGTCGTCGTGGCGGATCGGCTGGCCATCGACCACAACGCTGCCTTCCTGGAAGGCTTCAAGCCCGTTCAGGCAGCGCAGCAGCGTGCTCTTGCCCGAACCGCTCTTGCCGATGATGCAGACCACTTCCTTGCGGGCGATCTGCAGGTCGACGCCCTTGAGCACTTCGTTGTTGCCAAAGCGTTTGCGCAGGCCGCGGATATCCACCAGGGCAAAATCGGCCCTGGGGTCATGGGTGTGGGAGGGATTCATATCGGCAGGCCCCTATCGGCGAAGTTTCTGTTCAAGTACGCGGCTGTACCACGACAGCGGAAAGCACAGCGCGAAGTACATCAGCGCGACCGAGCCATAGATGAGGAAGGGTTGGAACGTGGCATTGGTGATGATCTGCCCGGCGCGGGTCATTTCGACGAACCCGATGACCGAGGTCAGCGCCGTGGCCTTGACCACCTGCACCATGAAGCCGACGGTGGGTGCGATGCCGGCGCGCATCGCCTGGGGCAGAATCACGTGGCGCATCTGTTCGCTGAAGCTCAGTGCCAGGCTGGCGGAGGCCTCCCACTGGCCGAGGTGCACAGACTCGACGCTGCCCCGCCAGATCTCGGTGAGGTAGGCGCTGGCGTACAGGGTCAGGCACACCGACGCGGCCACCAACGGCGTGGTTCTTACCCCGAACATGGCGAGGCCGAAATACACCAGGAACAACTGCAACAGCAGCGGCGTGCCCTGGAACAGCTGCACGTACAGCATTACCAGCCCGCGCACCAGGCGGTTGCCGGTCAGGCGCATGACCACCAGCAGCGCGCCCACCAGCCCGCCGCCGATAAACGCGATCAGCGACAGGCCAATGGTCCAGCGCATGGCCAACAACAGGTTGCGGGCGATATCCCAGGCAGAGAATTCGAACATGGGTTTTTCCTCAGCGGCCGAAGATAAAGCGCGGACCGACCCAGTTCAGCAGGCGGCGCAGGGCGATGGCCAGCAGCAGGTACAGGCCCGCGACCACGATGTAGGTTTCGAAATTACGGAATGAGTTGCTGGCGATCTGGTTGGCGGCGTAGGTCAGCTCTTCGGTGGAGATCTGGCTGCACACGGCCGAGCCGAGCATGATGATTACCATCTGGCCCACCAGCGCCGGCCACACGCGCTTGAGCGCCGGCGGCAGGATCACCCGGGAGAAGATCTGCCAGCGGTCCAGCGCCAGGCTTTGGGCCGCCTCGATCTGCCCATCCGGCGTGGCCTCGATTCCCGAGCGGGCAATCTCGCTGACATAGGCCGCCAGGTTGATCACGTTGGCCAGGATCGCGGCGGTCAGTGCGGTCATTTTCAGCCCCAGGGCCGGCAGCCCGAAGAAGATGAAGAACAACTGAATGATGAACGGGGTATTGCGGATCAGCTCGACGTACAGCCCCACTGTCCAGCGCGCCCACCCGGGCCCTTTGCTGCGCACCAGCCCGCAGGCGATGCCGAGCGCGGTACCAAAAACCGCCGACAACAGCGTGAGGCATACCGTCAACAGCAACCCGTTCAGCAACAACGGCCATTGCGTCAGTACCACGGAAAAATCCAGTGTCATGAGTCGGTCTGCTCCACCGCATGTGAGTAAGGCAGGAGGCGGCGAACCCTTGGGATACGCTCCAGCTGTTCCAGATGTTCAAGCAGTGCCTGTGCCTGAGCGGCGGGCATTCCCGGTGTGGCGCAGGCCATGAACTTGTCGTGCAGTTGGGCCCGGGACAGCGGGTTGACCGCCGAGCCCAGGGGCCGTGCGCAAAACCCTTCGACGCTGCCGCCGTCAGTGCGCACAACCTTGACCCATGCGCCTTCCGGGGCCTGATCCAGCCGCTCGGTGCTCCAGCGTTCGCTGCTGTGCATGCTCACTCGTTGCATCAGGCGCTGCATGTCCGGGCGATTGATGATTTCCGGCGTCAGCGCCGCGAGGGTGATGTCCCCCCACAGGCAGGTGCCGGCCATGGCGAACGGCATGCTGAATTGCGCTTGCTGGCGCTGGGTGGGCGAGTCGTGAGTCAGGTTCTGGATCACAATGGGCGGGACGTCGCAGATGATTTCGGCGATGTCGGGGAGCGCGACCGCGCCGCTCCCGAGCAGGTCCTTTAAGGCATCCACGGCCGCATGGGATGACAGGCAAAGCGGGATGCGCTTGATGTCGACGCCCGGATCGAGCAGGTTCCAGTGTGCCCCCGGCAGAGGCAACGCCTTGAGTACGCCCGCGTTGAACATCGCCGCCAGGCCATTGGCATGTTCGACGATATCCACCGGCCCTCGACTGCCCTGCTCCGCCAGCAACGCCGCGATCACGCCCGCCTCGCTGGTGCGCCCGGCCATCAGAGCCTTGGCGTCGGTGCCAAAGCAGGCCTTCGTGGCCGCCGTGCTGGAGAGTGCAATCCCCAGCGCTGAAGCCGTGCGTTCAGCGTCAAGGCCGAGGGCGTGGCACGCCGCCGCGCAGGCGCCCACGACGCCGAGCAACCCGGTGGTCCACCAGCGGCGCTCATAGAGCTGCCCCGTCAATGCCCCGGCCAGTGCGTACTCACACTCGGCCCCCACCACAAACGCCGTCAGCAAGGCTGCGCCATCCAGGTCACGCATCTGCGTCACGGCCAGGGCCGCCGGAATGATCACCACCGAGCCATGGACCACGCCCGGGTAGCAGTTATCGTCGAAATCCAGCGCGTGCCCGGCCGTCGCGTTGACGAAGGCCGCTGCCGGCGCGCTGAGGCATTGGGCATGCCCCGGCAACGCTGAATGCCCGGCGGCGCTGACGGCGAGGCTGATGGTTCGCGCCTGGTTGGCGACGTCACTGTGACTGCCCGCCAGCATGACGCCGAGCGTATCTATCAGGCAGCGCTTGGCCGCGTGCTGCACCGCCAGCGGAATTTGCTCCAGGCGCACGGTCGAGCTCCAGCGCGATAGCGCAACGAGGGTTGGGGTCAAGTCGCTCATGGTTACTCTGGAAGCTCACCGGCCGGGGCTCCCAGCCATTTCTGCGAAATCGCGTCGAGTGTCCCGTCGGCCTTCGCCGCCCGAATGATCTCGTTGACCTTGGTCCGCAGCTCAGGCTGATCCTTGTTCATGCCGATGTAGTTCGGCGAGTTGGACAGCACTACCTTGAGCGCGATGTCCAGGTTCGGGTTTTTCTGCTTGAGGGAGGCCGCGACCGTGGTGCCGATGGCGACCATTTGGGTCTGGCCCGACATGAACGCGGAAATGGTGCTGTTGTTGTCCTCGAACCGCTTGGCCACAGCCAGTGGTGCGGTGTCGGTCAGCTCGCGGTCCTGCATCGAGCCCCGGGTAACCGACACCGATTTGCCCGCCATGTCGGCCAGGGACTTGACCGGTAATCCAGCGGCACCGAACACCGCGTCGAAGAACGGCGAGTAGGCAATGCTGTAGTCGATCACCTTCTCTCGCTCCGGGGTCTTGCCCAGCGACGAGATGGTGAAATCGGCCTTGCCCGACTGGATGTAGGCCACCCGGTTAGGCGCGGTGACAGGCACCAGCTCAAGCTTCACCCCCAGCTTGTTCGCCATCAGGTTGGCGACGTCGATATCCAGGCCCTGGGGCATCATGTCGGGGCCTACATAACCGTAAGGTGGATAGTCCACCGGCACCGCAACACGCAGTTCCTTGCTTTGCAGAATGTGATTCAGCGCGTCGCCAGCCTGCACGAACGGGCTGGAAAACAGTGCGCAGAGGGCGGTCACGATCAGGGTTGTCTTAAATGGCTGGTGCGGGTTCACGTTCATGCGGATGCTCCAAGGGTTAAACGGCTCAGGGTTCGAAAACAGCTGCGGTTGAGGCGGACGACCGTTCACCCCAGGTCCCACCACTCGCCGAGGCTCAGCAGTTGTTCTTCGGTGTGGGTGACCGAGGCTTCGGTGTTCTGGCTGGAGCTGGCCGACATCAACGCCACGAGGATTTCGCTGACCAACATGGCCGGCACGATGGTGTCGTAGAAGGACGGTGTCTGGTTTTTCACGATGATGGTTGCCGCCGCCAACCGGGCGGTGGGAGATGTGACGCTGTCGGTGATGGCGATGACGCGCACGCCCTGCTGGTGCAGGTAATTGGTCAAGGTGATCAGGCGCCGTGAATAGCGCGGCAAACTGCACACCAGCGCCACATCCTTCGGGCTGGTCTGGTTGATGATCGACATCACGCCGCTTTCGCCGGCCCCTTCAACCAGGCGCACGTTCTTCGCGAAATACGAGGCCACGTGAGAGAACTGAAACGCCACGCCGAACGATGAGCGCATGCCCAGGCAATAGACCTGGCGGGCACCCGCCAGCAGAGCCACCGCGCGGGAAATCGATTCGAGATTGTCCTGGCTGCACATCAACTGGATCTGTTCGATGGCGTTGTTGGCCATGTCCTCAATCACCCGGTGCGCGCCGACACGTTGCTTGAGTTCCACCAGATCATGGGCCCGGGAACCATAGGCGCTGTTATGCCCGCGCAATGAATCGATGAACACTTCGCGCAGCTCGTCATACCCGGCCATGCCCACTCGTTTGGCCAGGCGGGTCATGGTCGAAGGTGGCACATTGGCCAGGCGCGACAGATCCCGCATGGACATCACCGCGACCTCGTGCGGGTTATCCAGAATAAAACTGGCGGCAGCGCGCTCCTGTCGGGGAAGGTGTCGAACTGCTGTTTCAGATGTGCGCAAAGACGATCACGGTCCATCGGCATAACCACGAATGACTGCGGAAGATGCAGGTGAAATTGCAACAGCTGTGCCAGAAAAAAATCGAGTGATTCAAATGAACCAGTATTCGCGGCGCGTGTTTTGGCGCAGGTGGCACGCGCTCAGCCGCCTGCCACCCAAATTCGATTGGCCTGATTCATTCTTTGATTCGCCTGGATCAGCGAGCGGCGGGTGCAAAGCCGATGAGGACCGGGCATTCGCGTGCAGATCCCGGTGTGTACGCGTTTAGATGGTGCAGCGCACCGGGCTGGTGCGGGAGGCAGGTATTGCTCGATGGGCATGCCGGGTCAATCCGATATAGTATGCCGACTTATCACCCACCCCATTTGCTGGAAGCTAAACGAACGTCCTCTTCCGCGCGAAGAGCCGTGCGCCACGGGTGATCTACCCCTCGTCAGTAACTCAACTGTTTACGGAATGAACATGCAAAACAATACAGATTTAAAGGGATTGAGTGGCTGGCTGATATTAGTTGGAATCGGCTTGATCTTTAGCGTTTTCCGCCTGGCCTATCTCTTCATCCCGTTGTACTACTCTATTTTCACAAACGGCACATTTGACAGCGTCACGACCCCTGGAACAACGTTTTACAACCCGTTCTGGGGCGCGCTGTTGATTTTTGAAGCGGTCTTCAACTCCCTGCTGACCTTGACGTATCTGTATCTGGCTTATCTGTTTTTCTCAAAGCACTACCTATTCCCAAAAATTTATATAGCCACACTCACCGCCGCCGTTATTTTCATCCCTTTGGACGCCTGGTTTGTCTCACTTATCATGCCTGGTCAACCCACATTCGACGTCAACTCCGTAAAAGAATTTATGCGGGGATTAGTGTCCGCCACCCTATGGATTCCTTACATGCTCGTCTCTAAAAGGGTAAAGGCAACGTTTGTAGAATCCAGGCCTGAGGCGAAGCCGAACCCGGTCGTTCAGACGGACATCGTCGCCGGCAATAACATGGGAAGTGGCGATTAACAGCCGCAACGAAATCAACCCGGGCACGCCCGGCACCAGGCCGGGCCCACCCTCAGTCAGGGTCAACCGCCCCCCGATTCCTGCTGCCGAAAGGTGTGTTTTCAGGCAGCCGGAGAAAGCACTTCCGAGCGCTGTGGTGCGGCCTGGGGACGTCTGAGGCGTTGCTGACCAGCCAGTTGGGCCTGGACTACAGCGACCGCATCCAGGACCCTCTGCGCCCAGTGCTCATCCTGCGGGTTCACGACCACCACACGAAAGCCGTGATCATGACCTTCAAGCTGCACACCCTCGGAATCATCGACATGCAAGTCGATATCAAAGGCCGGCGGGAATTTCGAGGGCGTGTTCGACAGCCCGCGCACCGTCAGGGCGCGGTTATGCAGCACACTGTTAACCACCCCGTCGACGCGAATGCCGTAGAGCATCAACCAGCGCCTGATGTAGGAAGGCTCTCGGCCGGACGATGTGTAGACCCAGATACTGCAGCCCTGCCGGCGCAGCTCCCGGGTCAGGGAGCGTGTGCCAATACGCAACGGCTCACCCAGCCAGCGGTGAACACAGTCCGGCAGCCAGCTTGGCTCGACGGCAGAATGGTGGAGTTGGCAGGCCAGCGTGTCATCGATATCAAACGAGATACGGATGCGCGGGCGCTTGAACACGCGCATGGGCATGGCCTGCCGGACGGCTTGCAAGACGCTCCTGCCGGAGGTCCGGCATTTGCTGGCAAGCGTTGGATACCCGCTCATTAATGGCCTCCCCGGTAGAGGGTCTGCGGTGCGTCGCTCAAGAAAAACACCTCGGGATCAGGAGCCTGTTCCTCCAGGAAGGCGGCGTATTTTTTCTTGATCTTGGGCAATTCATACAACGCCTTGACTCCATGTTTGGCAGAGTTGCGGATCACCGAGGAGGGATTGAAGTAGCCCTCGGCATTTTCAAGCGTCAACACGAACGGCGGCAAACCTGCGCGCATGAGCAAATAGCTGACGATCAGCGACCCGCTGCGGTTGTTGCCTTCGATGAACAATTGCGGCTTGCTGAGGATTCGTACATAGACACCGGCTGCGCGCTTCCAGACGGATTCACTGCGATACGCGCAGTACCAGTTGTACAAGTCCTTGATGCCGCCTTCAACGTTGTTGAAAAAGTGCTGCTCGGTCGCCTCCAGGTGATGACTGTACTCCTGGCGACGTGCCGGATCCGTGCCGCAGAGCACGGTGGCATTGATCTCCAGCATCAGGTCCAGGTGCTGAAGGTCAAACAGGTCGACACCCCGTGCGACATAATCGTCAATCAGCGCATAGCCCTCAAGCACGTTGAGCAGCACTTCGTCGGTAAAGGGGTCGCGCGGCTCGGTAAAGTGCCGGCTGAGCTCTGCAAAGCGGCGCTGTACCTCACGCAGTGCGCGTTCAATCGCAGGCAAATCAAGGCGACGTGGAGCAGACATTGGCAATCCTGGGAAACGGTAAAGGGGCCGGTCAGCTGAACTTGCCGCTGATGTAATCCTCGGTCATTTGTTCACGCGGGCTGCCGAAGATCTGGGTGGTCGGGCCCATTTCAACCAGGTACCCGGTGCGCGTGCCCTGGGAGATGTCCACCGAGAAAAACGCGGTGGTGTCAGCCACACGAATGGCCTGCTGCATGTTGTGGGTCACCAGGGCGATCGTGTAGTCCTTCTTCAACTCGATCATCAGCTCTTCGACCCGGCGGGTCGCGATCGGGTCGAGTGCGGAACAGGGCTCATCCAGCAGCAACACTTCCGGCTCGGTGGCAATGGCGCGGGCAATACACAGCCGCTGCTGCTGGCCACCGGAGAGCGACAGGCCGCTGACCTTGAGCTTGTCCTTGACCTCGTCCCACAGCGCGGCGCCTTGCAAGGCGTGCTTGACGCGGTCGCCCAGGTCGCCCTTGTAGCGGTTGAGGCGCAGGCCGAAGGCGACGTTGTCGAAGATGCTCATCGAAAACGGGTTTGGCTGCTGGAACACCATGCCGATGTAGCGGCGGACGACCACCGGGTCTACACCCTTGCCATACACGTCCTGCCCGAGGAAATGCACGTGGCCCTCGAAGCGAAAGCCCTTCACCAGGTCGTTCATGCGGTTGAGGCTGCGCAGCACCGTACTCTTGCCGCAGCCCGAAGGACCGATGAAGCCGGTGATCTTGTTTTTCTCGATCGGCACATGGCTGTCACGCACCGCCATGAAGTTGCCGTAGAAAATCCGGTCCAGCTTGCAGTCCATGACCACTGGTTCCTGGGTGACAAACGGAGCGGCTATTTGCGCAGTTGATACGTTCAAAATTCAGGTGCTCCCGTTCTCAATACTTGGGCTTGCCGAAAATCCGGCTCACGATATTCACGACCAGCACGATCATCACCAATACCAGCGAGGCCGCCCATGCGAGCTCGAGCTGGTTGTCGAAAGGCATGCCGGAGAAGTTGTAGATCAGCACGGCAAGGGATGCCGTCGGGTTCATGACCTCCAGGCTGCCGTCGTGGAAGATCCAGTAGTTGCTGAACAGCGCGGTAAACAGCAACGGCGCGGTTTCACCGGCAGCACGTGCCACGGCGAGCATGACGCCCGTGAGGATCGCCGGCATGCCGGTGGGCAGGATGATTTTCCAGATGACCTGCGAGCGGGTGCAGCCCATGCCGTAGGCGGCGTCCTTCATGATCTTGGGCACCATGCGCATCGACTCTTCCGCCGTCAGCACCACGATGGGCAGCATCAGTACCGCCAGGGCCACGCCACCTGCTGGCGCCGAGTAGGTGCCGGTGGTCATCACCACCAGGGCGTAGGCAAACACCCCGGCCAGGATGGAAGGCAGGCCGGTGAGCATTTTGGCGGCAAAGCGCGAGGCGTTCGCCAATTTGCTGTCCGGCCCCAGCTCAGCCAGGAAGATGGCGGCCATGATGCCGACCGGAACCGCGATGGCAGCAGCGATACCGACCATCACAAAGGTGCCGGCCATGGCGTTGCCGAAACCGCCGCCCGTCTCGAAGCCCGTCGGTGGCAGTTCGGTGAACACCTCCAGGCTCAGGCGTGCGCCGCCACGGGTGATCAGCATGTAGAGCACGGAAATCAGTGGCACGCTGGCCACCAGTGCGCCAAGCCACACCAGCGTGGTCAGCACCAGGCTGCGCAGGGCACGACCTTCAAACTTGCGCTGCAGGCTGGGCACCGCGCTGAGGGGGGACGTGAGGTCAGTCATTGTTTGGTACCCCGCTGGGCGTAGAGCATGATCATCGAACCGATGACGTTCACCAGCAGCGTGATGAACATCAGCACCAGGGCGGCATACATCAACACCTCAATCTCGTTGGGCCCGGCTTCCGGGAAGTTCAGCGCCAACAAGGCGGCCAGCGTGTTGGCCGGTGCAAACAGGGAAAGCGAAATGTTGTTCGCGTTGCCCACCAGCATGGCCAGCGCCATGGTTTCACCCAGTGCGCGGCCGAGGCCGAGAACCAGGGAGCCGAAAATGCCGGTGGCGGCGGACGGCACCATCACTTTGAGAATGGCTTCCCAGTGGGTGGTCCCCATGCCGTAGGCAGCCTGCTTGGTTTTCATCGGGACGCTGGTGAGGGCATCCTGGGAAACGGCGGCAATCGTCGGCAGAATCATGATGGCCAGTACCAGCGCGGCCGGGAGCAACCCAGGCCCGCTCAAGGACGTGCCGAAAAAAGGTATCCAGCCCAGCTCGCTGTTCAGCCAAGCCGTCAGTGGACGAATCGCCGGGATCACTACATAGATGCCCCACAGGCCGTAGACGACGCTGGGGATGGCTGCGAGCAATTCGACGATGGTGCGAAACACGGCTGCCAGCTTTGCCGGCAGAAAATCCTGGGTCAGGAAAATCGCCATGCTGACGCCAAAAAAGCCTGCAATCAGCAGCGCGATCAGGGCGCTGTAGAGCGTGCCCCAAATGGCCGGCAGAATGCCGTACTTGCCTTGGTTAACGTCCCAGACACTGCCAAAAATCACGTCAAAACCGTGCTTTTCCATGCCGGGAAGGGCCTTGCGTCCCACCTCGAACACCAAGGCGGCGACCAACGCCAGAATCAGTACCACCCCGATTCGTGCAAGCGCACGGAAAGTGCGATCCACCAGGAAGTCCTTTGCCGACGGTGGCTGGCAGGCAGAATCCGGGTTAACCGGTACGACGAAAGGTTTGTTCATTGGCTAATTCCGGACCAGGGGGAAACGCTCCCGGCATGGCTGACAGCACACACCGGGAGAGACCTCACGCGCATTACTGGATGTTGGCGGACGCTTTGCGAACCTGTTCGACAACCGATTGCGGCAGAGGGATGTAACCCATCGAGTCGGCGATTTTCTGCCCCTCGGTCAGGCTGTATTCGACCATTTCACGCATGGCCTTGGCCTTGGCCGGGTTACCGTTGTCCTTGCGGAAGATCATCCAGGTGTAGGAAGTGATCGGGTAGGACTTGGCGCCGTCCGGGTCCGGCAGCCAGGCCACCAGGTTTTCCGGCATTTTCACCGCGGCCAGTGCCTCGGCACCGCTTTCAGCGGTCGGCACTACGTAATGACCGGCCTTGTTCTGCAGCTGGGCGAAGTCAACCTTGGCCAGCTTGGCGAAGCCGTATTCGATGTAGCCGATGGCGCCCGGGGTCTGGCGCACGGTGGCGGTCACACCGTCGTTTTTAGGCGATTTGATGAATTTGTCACTGGCTGGCCAGTTGACGGTGTTGCCTTCACCCAGCGCCTTCTGGAACTCCGGGTTGATCGCTGCCAGGTGTTTGGTGAATACCGCGGTGGTACCGCTGGAGTCTGCACGCACGACCACGGTGATTGGCGTATCGGTCAGCTTCAGGTCCGGGTTGGCAGCGGCGATCTGTGGATCGTTCCACTTGGTGATCTTGCCCAGGAAGATGTTGGAGTAGACGTCCCGTGGCAATTTCAGCCCTTTTGGGTTGCCTGGCAGGTTGTAGGCCAGCACGATTTCACCCGCGGTCATCGGCAGCAGCTGCACGCCTTCGGCAACCTTGGCGATGTCTTCGTCTTTCATGGCCGAGTCGCTGGCAGCGAAATCGACGGTTTTATTCAGGAAGTCCTGTACACCCGCGCCGCTGCCCTTGGATTGGTAATCCACCGTGACACCTGGGGTCTTCTTGCTGAAATCCTTGAGCCAGGTCAGGTAGATCGGCGCCGGGAAGCTCGCACCGGAACCGGTCAGGCGAACGCTTTCCGCAGCAAAAGCCATAGAGCTGGCACAAAGAGATACCGAAACGGCGAGTGCAGCGGACTTCATCAAGCTCTTCATTAAGGAAACTCCTTGTGATAATTGGCCTCCGCACTCTGCAATAGGGTTGTTACAGTTTTATGAAAATTGGGTGGCGACGCGCTTTTGTCCCCATTTGCCACCTCAATAGCCGGGTTTTCCGATGTAATTACTTCGTAACAAGTTGCGACTAACACTCAGCCACTCCCCTCCCGACGCGAGCGCCTCCCATGTTTTCAACAGAAGAAGCCTTGATACAACGCATCCACCGTGAGCTGCTGGATCACAGTGACGAAGAGCTGGAACTGGAGTTATCCGAAGACGGGCATGACCTGAATGCCCTGTTTGATGAGCACGTTGAGGAAAGCAGCGAGAAGGCCGCGCGACGGATCTACTTCAGCGAACTGTTCCGCCTGCAAGGCGAACTGGTGAAGCTGCAAAGCTGGGTGGTCAAGACGGGCCACAAAGTGGTGATTCTGTTTGAAGGGCGCGATGCAGCCGGCAAGGGCGGTGTCATCAAGCGAATTACCCAACGACTCAACCCCCGAGTCTGTCGTGTGGCCGCCCTGCCCGCCCCCAACGACCGCGAACAGACGCAGTGGTACTTCCAGCGCTACGTCTCACACCTGCCGGCCGCCGGTGAAATCGTGCTGTTCGACCGTAGCTGGTACAACCGTGCAGGCGTCGAACAGGTCATGGGGTTTTGCAACGAGGATCAGTACGAGGAGTTCTTCCGCACCGTCCCGGAGTTCGAACGCATGCTCGCCCGCTCCGGCATCCAGTTGATCAAGTACTGGTTCTCCATCTCCGACCAGGAACAGCACCTGCGCTTTCTGAGTCGCATTCACGACCCGCTCAAACAGTGGAAACTCAGCCCGATGGACCTGGAGTCGCGCCGGCGCTGGGAAGCCTACACAAAGGCCAAGGAAATCATGCTGGAGCGCACCCACATCGCAGAAGCCCCCTGGTGGGTGGTGCAGGCCGATGACAAGAAGAAGGCCCGGCTCAACTGCATCCATCACCTGCTCGGGCAGATGCCTTATGAGGAAGTGCAGCTACCGGTGATCGAACTGCCGCAACGCGTCAGGCAGGAGGACTATTCCCGCAGCCCGACGCCACCGGAACTCATCGTGCCTCAGGTTTACTGAGGCAGGCCAAGCACAAATCACCCAACGCTGATCACTGCCTTCGCGGTACGCACCGCACTGAAGGATTCACGTTGCCTTGGGCGGCACCTCAGGTAATCTCAGACGTGGCAGGTCCAAAGGGGGCCTGCCCATGAATGCAAGGTCTTTCGGCATGATGAGATTGCGACACGTAGCCCTGGTGGCCCTGCTCGGCGCCCCCTGTCTTTCTTATGGGGAACCCACTATTCAAGTTGGTTTTTCCCCGGAAGGCTCCGCCAGGAAACTCGTTCTGGAAACGATTAAGGGTGCCAGGCACAGCATCCAGATGCTTGCTTACGCCTTTCAGGCGCCCGACATCATGCAAGCGTTGGTAGACGCGAAGACCCGTGGCGTGCAGGTACGGGTGGTGATCGACAAGAAGCGCAACCTGGGTAAAACGAGTAAAGCCGCCATGGACTTTGTGACCCGCAACGGGGTGGAGTTGCGGACCAACGACCAATTTCACCTCCACCACGATAAGACGATCATTGTCGATGGCAACACCGTCGAAACCGGCTCCTTCAATTTTGCCCAGTCCGCCGAGACGGCCAACTCCGAGAATGTTGTAGTCATTCGCGATAGGCCGGAGGTAACACGCCAGTACGTTGCGCACTGGCAATCGCGATGGGAACTTGGGGAGCCCTACCCTTCACCGTCCCCCCGCGGGCTTCAGTGATCGGCATCCTTTTCTCCAGGCGAAAAAAAACGCTCAAGGCGGGAATCAACGGGTAGTCTATGAGCTCAACGCACGGAGGCATTTATGAAGCACAAGGCAATTTTTCTTCTCGCTGCTCTGCTCGCCGGCTGCTCTGCTTACAGCGAGCGAGGCAGTGATGAAGGTGGCAGCAAGAACGGAAAGAATGGTGAATCGGTTAGATGTGACGCTTCCCCCCCAAACCAGCCAGGGTGTTACACCCCTCGCCCCTCATGGAGCTGGTGGCCGTCTGAGAAAATCCATCTACGGTTGGGCCCACAACCCTGATGGGCAGCCTTTTTTGATTTTTTGGCTGCAGCCATATTGAGAGACTCTGATACGCCAAAGGTCTGGATTCAAATCCAGACATTAGTGATGCCAACGGGAAATCGCTATTCTCAGTTTCCCGTGGCTTAATGCAGCCACGAGCAGTCATTTTCAGGGAACATTCACTCGATACTTATCACATCGGCGGCAACGCCACTTTGGGAAGAGTGCAGATGACAGTCGAAGTAACGGTAGGGTCAATCACGGAAGAGTTCGGTGCTCCGTCGTTCGTGCACTCTTTTTTCTCAACGATCAGCGTGCATTGTGAACCCCACGGTTGGGGCTCCCATCTGCCACATCTGATGAATGAACTCTACCAAGGGCGCCTTCCTCATATGAGTGCCTTGCCTGCACTGGCCGAACTAAGGCTGGCGAAAGCCACGCTGGACAACTTACCCCCCTCTTCTGTCGTCTGGGACATTGAGAATCGTCAGTCCATACCACCTTGGGGCAATGACATCTCTGCGCACATCACGAGCCTTGGCAACTACTTTGTGTCGAGCAGCGGACTCGATGTCTTCCAGGTACTCGAATGTGTGCTAGTCGCCTCCGCCGAAGAGCATCAGGATGTCGTTCTACAGTGACGAATACATTCGGCTACTGGCCAAGAACGTCTCTCCAAGGCTTCACTGTCGATAGGCGCAGACTACAGTTTTTACTGCGTGAGGGCTCTCGCCTGGTCGCGGCGCTGGCGCGCTTCGCTCAAAGTGTTTCGGAAGAGGTGCCCAGGAATATGCGAGGTTTCGAGCCTTTGGCGGCTACGAATAATGCCAGCCCGGCGGTATCGCTGAGGCTGTAATCCTTGTCTTTGGGCTTTGCTTGCCTGACGGCCGTGTCAGCAAGAGGCATTTAGTACATCGCTTTAGTCAGTCGAATTCAGATGTGCTGACCCATGTACTGAAAATATTGAGAAGGGATAACAACAAGAAAGCCCCGGCCGGCCAGTGCCTGCGGGGCTTTTTGAGAAGGGTTGATAACCCCTGAGAATCGAAAATGGTGCCCGAAGCCGGAATCGAACCGGCACGCCCTTACGAGCGGGGGATTTTAAGTCCGCAAACTAATCCTTTTAATACATAGACATAGAAGCAATTCCTTTCCGCACCAGAGATAAAAATGGTCCTCTGCAGCCCGGCAAATTCAAGGGCTGCCATTTTTTTGCGGAAAGGAATTCACCCTCCCGGCGTCCTGCCGACCGAACACAAACTCCCCAAATAACACCGACTGCTAAGCTGTTCACTCCACCAGAGGAACGCCGATGCCCAACTCAGACCTGCTCCCTTCCCTGCTCTCCAAGCTCTACGAAAACCAGTTGGCCCTTGAGGCATCCATAATGGAGATCTCGAACTGGGTCGAGCAGCGTGGCTCCGCTGATGTGGCGGAAAATGTGCGCGGCGCCCTGCACACCATTGACGAGAACGAAGAGTTCATAAAGCTGACTCTGGCGGTCCTCATGGCGCCTGACTGATCGTCGGGTAAACCTGCAGTTCGTCGCCTCAAGCCTTCAGCTTCGCCAAATCTCGAATACTGTATACACATACAGTGCCCGGAATACCTACCATGAACATCGACGAAGACACCGACTGGTGGCTTGGCAGCCCCACGCCTCTGGAAATGTGCAGGCAGCACGCACTCATGCTGGAGAACGAGTACCAGGAGCAGAGCCTGCAACTGCGAAAGGCCAGGCAGGACATTCAGGGGCTGATCCAGATGCAAGCTGATGCTCTACGCGATAAGGCCACGGCTGAGCTCAAGCTCAAGAAAGCACAAGCCGAGATTGCCGAGCTAAAAAGCAAAGCGTCAGAGCTTGATGGCCAAATTCGAAGCCTGATGATCGTCAAAAACCAGCGGGATATCGTTCTCCACCAGAACCAGGAGCTACTGCGGCAGATCCGTATGGGGCAAACCACGATCAGCAACTAACCTGAGTTGAACCTCGGAGGTTATGACCATGTGCGGAAGACTTTCCCAGTACAGCGGCATTCACGACTTTGTAGCAGCGCTGAGCATGCCCAATGCCCTGGCGAACTCCGTGGGTGATCTGCCGCTGGAGCGCTACAACGTGGCACCGTCCACCCAGGTCGCCCTGCTCCACCTGCAGGGCGACCTGCTGCATGCCGGCCTGGTGCGCTGGGGATGGCGACCGCACTGGGCCAAGGATCGCGCACCGCCGATCAACGCCCGCGTCGAGAAGGTGGCCCACGGCCTGTTCTTCCGGGCGATCTGGCCGAACCGGGCAATCACGCCGATCAACAACTGGTTTGAGTGGGTGGACGAAGGCGGCCCGAAGAAAAAGCCATATCTGATCCGCCGGCGGGATGGTGCACCCGTGCTGTGCGCAGCCATTGGCCAACTGCCCGACAGCGATGAAGGACCAGGCGAGCATGACGGATTCGTGATCATCACCGCCGACAGCGCCGGCGGCATGGTGGACATCCACGGTCAGCGGCCCGTAGTGCTAATGCCGGACCTAGCCCGGGAATGGCTGGACCCGGCCACGCCTAAGGAGCGCGCCGAACAGATAGCGAAACGAGCTAAGCTTTCTTAGCCACAACGTAAACAATGTCACTTGGCAGCAAGCGTAAAACCGGCAGGGAGGCAGCGACGGCGCAATAGATTATGGCTTTTGAAAACGCCCCAAGATTCCCAGCGCATGAAATTCTGGAATACAGGCCAGCCAATCCGAGCGTGGGCAGCGTGCCTGTTTTTATTGTGGCGAAATTGTTTTTAGTCAGTAACTCGGAAAGGTTTTTTGAGTTGAAATAGTGGACATGCGGTGACGGCAAATCCTTTTGCCATAACCTTTCAAAATAGCCAAACTTTTCAACCCGACAAAATAATCTAGATACTTTGTAGAAAACCCCATCACTGCTAGGCAAGTTCAACACAAGCAAGCCGCCGCCATTCAACCTCTCATAACACTCAGAAAGGACTCCTCCTATTTCTGGGATATGCTCAATAACGTCATTAAACACAATCACATCGAACATTTCTCCGTCTTTCAGCGCATCAGGAAAATATCCTTTGCGTACTGGCAAACCTCTTGCAGATGTCACATTGAATACAGCCTCGTCAGGCTCAACACCCAGGGTCTCAAACTTGCCCATTGCAGCTTCTAAAAACCACCCGTGAGCACATCCAACATCAATCAACTTACCGCCACCAGGTTTGAACGATGAAATAACATCAATAAGCTTTTTAAAATTACCAACACGAATATCGCGAAGACCAGTTGCTCTCACAGACTCATTAACGAGATTATGCGGAGACAATTCATTGATCACCGGCTGTAGATCACCCTTCTCATAACCGCAACTAGTGCATCTGAAGTGCCAAACTTGAATACCAACTGAAAGATTACTACTACATATGGGGCAGACATTATTATTCATTTAAGTCCTTAATATCCATATCAGTCATAGTGACACAAGCATACTATAGTACCTTTTCGTTTCCAATCCTAAGCATGCAACCACTACAGATCGCCGTTAAGCGGGCATTCCTGGCGGCGGCATATGTATACAATTTCCTTAGATTTCAGATAATTGGGATTGACTCTCAAAGCTGCTTGCTCAAGTTAGGCTTAGAAATTGCTCGTCGAAGCTCTAGGGCTGAAAGTGCTCCTCTAATGCTGAATTGAATATGACATGAAGGCCCTCAGCCGTGCCTGGCTGTAGAGCGTTATAAGTCTCACGTACGAGAATAAATCGTTGGTTTGAGCACCTGCCTTAACTGCAATAATTTGTCGCCCCTCGGGCTTCGCCGCACCGGTCCCCTGCACTGCAACGTTAACGCACCATGGCTCTCACGTACGCCTGGCACGCCCGTAGCGCGATCAGTCCGTTATCCCCGGCGCCGGTGATGGCAAGAATTCGTTGAGCATGCGCTGGGTCAAGTTGGGCTCGACGGGCTGCATGAACCACGCGGACGGCGCCGGGGGTGGCAGGCACGTCGCAGCCACTGGCTGAATCCGTGGCGTCGAGAAGGACTGACAGCCGCACATCAGCAGTAGCAAGGCGGTCACGCAGCAGAGCTTGGTTGCGCTGGGCATCGGATAATTCCTTGGTGTGTTGTTGGTCGGAGGCGGCCAGTTGCTTCTCTGTGGCCAGGCGCTTGTCCTGCTCGGCGCGGGCCTGGGCGGTAGCGGCGTTGCCGATCGTGTCGAGGTCCGTCTGGAACTGCCCCGCCTGCTTTGCCAGCTTCCCGTCGTACCGCCAGTCCTGCACCTGCCAGGCCGCACCGAAACTCAAGGCCATGGCCAGCAGGATCAGCACCGCCAGCCCGGCCAGTTTCTGCACCGGCGTCATGCCAGTGCCCGCCGCACGCCTTCGGCCAACACCGCGTCGGGATAGGCATAGCCCGCGTTTTCGTGGTGGATAATTGCCTTGACGAAGCCAGCCATTACCGGCGCTCGGCCCAGATCGATCTCGGCGCCGGGCTGGGTGCCGGTGTTCGCCTCAACGGCGCGAACGTAGGCAACGGTGTCGTTCTCCACAGAAGGCGCCCAGCGACTGATGATCGCCTTCACCGTCTTCAAGCCGTGCTTTCGCTGATAGGTCAGCAGCAGCTTGCCTAGGGCGCGGATACCATTTTCGGGAGTGTCGAACCGGGCAAAGCGCTTCTCGATGGCCGGGTCGGGCTTGAGTTGGCCCTGCCATTGGTTGGCCGGGACATAATCGATGTTGCCGGGGTTGCGGTTGCGCACCCCGCGCGTTTCAGTGGTCAGCATACTTTTCTCCAGGCGAAAAAAAACCGCTCAAGGCGGCATCGGTGTTCGGGTGATGGTCAGGCCTCTGTCTCTTCCGCGATGCCCTGCGACCCAGCAACTGGCGGTGGAGATGGCATCTCCACTACAACCGCATCCGGCACCAGGATGTGCAGCGTGATCATGTGCTTCAGGTCGTAAGGCTTATCGTCCTTGGTCACTGTCACGACCAGCACATCGTCAACTAACTGGATGTCCACATCCGCCCGAGAGTCCACCTGGTTGACGGTGTAACCCCAGCCTTCGTCGATCGGCGGGAACGGGACCATGCCTAGACAGCCGGTGACGCGGTACAGACCGATACCTTCACGCGAAGACTGAATCACCCCCGATCCATTGGTCACGAAATCGTAAGTAGCGCCAGTGGCGCCAAGAACGTTGATTGCTGCTCTTGCCATGGTCAGATCGCCTTCAAGGTGCCGTCTGCGGCACGGGTGGTGTTAGCGTCGGTGTACGTCTTTCGCCATGCCCGCCACGTACCGCTTGTCATGGCGCGGAAGTACTGTTCACCGTTATCCCAAGAAAAAAACATCTGTGAACCTGACGAAGAACTGTTTCCGGCAAAGGTGGTTAGCGAGCCTTCTAGAAGAACTGTAGACACCCCGACGATGTAGAACTTACCTGTTACGGTACCTCCAGTTCTAAAATATTCAGGCCCTATTCCTACGCCAACATACTCAGCATTATTAAGCGCCCCGATGCCGCCATAGCCGACGGTTAGAGACCGGCCCGACGTAGTGTCCGATGTCGATGTAACGAGCGTCGAAGTTGCTGCGTTTCCGAGCCCCAGCGCCGACCTTGCGCCTGCCTGATCTGTTGCGCCAGTTCCGCCCTTGTTCAGAGGCAAGGTGTCGTAGTTACCGGTCGTCCCCAGCGCTGCCAGCTTCGCCCCGAACTGGTTGTTCAGTGCATTGAAGGCATCCGACAGCATCTTGTCGTAGCCCTGCACAGGCATGATGGCGTAGGCAGCGCCGCTGGCAGTTGGGCCTTTGTACGCAGGCAGGATCGAAATCACCGTAGCGCTGGCAACGTTCGCCACCTCGTAGTTCACACCATCCGGGCCTATGAACGAGTCCCCCACGCGCGAGCTTGCAGCGAAGTCGACGTTGGCCCCCACGACAGTTGTGCTGCCCGCTTGAACGGACACTGTTCCGGCTCTTTGCCAAACCATACTTTTCTCCAGGCAATAAAAAACCGCTCAAGGCGGCATAGGTAGTTGGCACTAATTCAAGTTATTGGTTTTGCAAATACAACTGGAACGAAGAAAGACGTGGAGTTGGCTACCCCGACCACCCACATCAATATGCTGTTTGTCCCATAGTCCCAAGTGCAATACAGTTTTGCAGCTCGTGTGCTTGCCCCTGCCACATCCATGCCTATGTTATTGATGAGCATGAAGTCCCCTGTATCCAAGGGGCTGGTTGCCGTCCAATTGCTACGCGTGGTCCCCTGGCCGGTAGAGCTAGAGCCGAGATAGGTCCATGCTGAAATAGTCCGAGTGAACTGGGCGCAGGGGGTGCCGCTGTCAAAAAGCAACTTGGCCGAGCCATCCCATATCCTGATCCCATAGGTTGCGGTAGGGGTTGAACTATAGGCAGCAACAAAAAAGTTTCCTGCTCCTCCACCAAGAAACGAAAACCCCGTCCAGTTTCCCGGGCTTCCGGCGATCGTGGCGTAGCTGAACGTAGTGGTGGCATCCGGCCTTACGAATACCAGTGGCGGCTCCGCGCTGGTTATAGGGGCGCTAAATGACGCGCCCCCTTGATACCTGCCTCTTTGCAAAACCACTAACCGCGAGAACTCTGAATCAAGCGTCACAACATCATTGTTATTAGTGAACTGTACGCCGTAGCTCATCTATCGATACCTCATAACCAAAAGTCTCTGAGGTCCAAGCCCAAGGGTTCCGCTCGGCTGCGCCCGGTTTGCGAACCAAACAACTACGCCTCCCTCGTAAACCTGGGGCTCATATTGAATGGCATATAGGTTTTGCGCGCTTGGATCTTGAGGGTAAGCACCGATAGGGACGCAAACAGCCGAATGGGTTGAAGGAGAGACTCCAGGTATGGCGATAGTTCTGCTGCGGCCGGGAGCAGGAACTCCAGCCTCAACCACAGCCGAATACACCACCCTCACAGTAAACGAAGTCTCATCCAGCTCAAGGGCACCAGTGGCGCTCCAAATTCTTATCCCGAAACTCATGCGGAAAGATCTCCCCACTGGTAGCGCTTCACACCGTTTTCATCGAAGACTTTGCCACCCCTGTTATTGATCACCTGGCGCGCCTGCCCACCGAATGCACCGTTGATTTCAAAGGTCCCGTCGAAGAACAACTTCCAGCCACTGGTGCCAGCCACGTAGTTATTCGACTGGATGTAGTTGCCGATCTTGGCGTTGGTGATCGTGCCGTCCTGAATGAAAGCTGAACTGATGAACGTCTGCCCACCAGTAATCGAGAACGGCGACACCGGCGTGCCGTTGGCCAGGTTCAGCAACATGAACGTGTCAGCCCTGACCACGAACTGCGACGACACACCAGACGGATCGACCTGAAGGCCGAGACCGAACGAGGCCGCGTACTTCTGGCCACCGGCGGTGGTCTCCATCTTCACCGACCAGAGCGTCGACAACTTGCCGTTGGTATCAGCAAGGGCCGAAGACGTTTGCTGGATTGCCGACTTGTTGCTGGCTACTTCCGCGCTGACCTGAGCGACCTGCTGTGCGGAAGCCTCCTTATTGTTCGCCACGGTGCGCTCCAGGAACGTCACATTCGCGGCGTTCTGGTTGACCTTGGCGTCAATGGTAGTGGTGCGCTGTGTCGCAGCCTCCGTTTCAGTAGCTCGAACCTTGCTCTCCTGAACAATGGCGGCCGTGCTGGCCCACCCTTTCAACGCGTCAGCCTTCGCCCGGTTGCCGCTGTCATCACGTGCCGCGGCGCGCAGCGCGTTGGTGGAGCTGGCCTGAGCCGTGACCACCCCGTCGAGCTTGCTGATGTCAGCGGTATTTGTGGTGACCTGCTGAGCCAGACCGTTCGCCGTCTCGACCGATTGGCCCACGTCCACCCAGTAGGTGACGTTCGGCGGAGGGCTGTTGAACGGGACGTCCTTGGAGGCCTGATAAATGCGCCCACCCTCTACGACCATCTGGCCTTTCAGGTAGGTCGCATCTTTGTCATAACCCTTCAGCCCATCCAGCGCGTCGATCTGATCCTGCAGGCCCGGAATCTTCTCGATGTCGCTAAGCAGGTCCTGGCCGAGCTCGGTCTTGCTGATCTTGCCGGCGAGCATGCCAAGGATTGGCCCAGCATCCGAACTGGCCTGGCCCATCACGCCATTGCCGACCGGATAAAACGGGCCGACGTTGCCGGTCCGGTCCACCAGGCGCGCCCAGAAGAACAGGGTTGCACCTGCCAGCAGTTGTTGCATGCGGTAGTCAGATTGCGGGTAGGCCAGGTCGGCCAGCTTGGTGGCCACTGACAGGTCATTGGCCTGGCCATACCACAACTCGGTGCGCTGGGTGTCTTCGGCGCCTTGCAGGAAACCCCACTTGATACCGATGCCGAACAGTTCGCTGGTGGTGGCCAGGAATGCTACCGCCGGCGGCAGTCCGACCTTCCCTTCCAGGTTGGTCAGGTTGGAGCTTTTCCAGATCGACGAGATCTCGAAGGCGCTCACCGAGCGTACCCGGGCCACGTAGGCGCCCGAGTAAATCCCGGTCACGTCGACGCTGGTCGAGCCGGTGCGTTGCACCTTGATCCAGTTGCCGCTGTCCTTGCGCCACTCCACGTCATAGGCGGTCGCGCCATTCACGGCAGGCCACGAGATGTTCATGGTGCTGATCGCGATGCCCTGGTTCACGGCGTAGCTCGACGTCAGCGTTACACTTGCCGGTGCCGGTACCACGGTGACCGGAACAACACTGATTGGCCGCTCTTCCAGCCGAGCGCCGGTGTCGATGTGCGCGAACTTGCTCGGGTCGTACTGCACGGCGGAAATTTCGAACACGCCAGGCTCGGGCCGGGAAACGCTGGTCACCCGGTACAGCGGGATGGCCAGGTCGTCAGCGTCGAGCGCCCACACCAGTTCACGCTCAGGCGCCACGGAGTACGCCGTGGTGACCGTGAGTTGCCGGCCGCTAACCAACTGCACGGTGCGCCCCTCGCACTTGCCGTCGGGCAAGTTGAGGATCAGGCGGTCACCGGGCTTGGCCTGGGTGTCGCGGTCCAAGGTGATGACCTTTCCGTTCACCGCCGAGATGCGCCCGCCCACGGGCCGGCCGGCCAACAGCTCATCAGCGATAGGGATTACGTAGCCAGGCAGCGGGATACGACCGTCCAGGCCGACACGGAACGTTACCGCCCGGTCCTTGGAGTTGGTGAGCAACGCCCACTTGCCGCGGCGCTGCGCCTCAGACTCACGCGTGCAGCCGATCGCGCTGATCTCCAGCGGGTTATCGCCGTAGCGCCGCTGCAGCTTCTGATCGGTCACCGCAGTGACGTCGGTGTCGTAGTTGTTCGCCGGATTGTCGTAGCTGATCAGGGCCCGGCTGTAGCGAGTACGTTCTGATGCGCTCGAATAGGTGAATGGCTGACGCCCCTCGGTGATCACGTTCGCGCCGGTGTAGGCGAAGTCAAAGTCAGTGGCCCGTGGCATATCCGACAGGGTGAACACCTGGCCTTGGGCCCAGTAGGTCATGCCCCGGTAGATAGCCGAAATGTCGCGGAGCAGAGTCCAGGCATCAGCTTTGCTTTGCAGGTTCAGGTTGCAGATGAAGCGCGGCTCCATGCCGCCCTTACCGTCGGGCACCAACTGGTCCGCATACTGGGAGATCCTGTAGAGCTCCCATTTATCGACCATCCACGGCTTTATGCGGCGGCCAAGGCCGAAGCGGTCGTTCGTGGTGATGCCGTAGGTGTGCCAGACGGGGTTGTCCGTCCAAGCCTCTTTGAAGGTGCCATCCCACACGCCTGTATAGCTGCGAGAGCGCGAGTCGTAGTTACTTGGAACCTGCCACTTTCGGCCATCACATACGACAGTCACGGCAGGAATGCTGCGGAACTGCTCGGCGGAAAACTCGATGTAGAGCAACGCGGTGTTCGGGTAGCGGATCTTTGCGTCGATCACCTCGGTGAAACCGGCGATCTGCATGGTGTCCGAGATTTTGTTGTTGTTCTGGTTGGGCGTTATACGGGTGATGCGCATCAGCCAGCCAGTAGTGGCCTTCGGCAGATCGATACGGCGCGTACGCTCATACACGCTGGTGGTCTTGCCATCGACAGCTTCGCTGAACACCTGCTGATAGGCCCCCCCATCAGTAGCAAGCTCAACCTTATATTCGATCCGGTACCCATTGATGTTGCCCCCGGCGTCCATGGACTGGAGCGCCGGCCAAGCGAATCGTACGCGCACGGCAGAAAGCTGGGTGTTGCTGATCGATCGAACCCAAGGCGTACCGCTGCGCAGCTCAGTGCTGATCGTCGTTTCGTTTTCTATCGACGGGATGCCCTGGATATAGGTCTGGTCCACCGCCCCGGTACGCCACTCCCACTTCACGTTCGGGAAGTTCATGTTGCCTTGGGGGTCTTGCAACGGGGTCCCGTCGAGGCGGATATCGCGATCCGTAGGCGTGCCTTCAAACTCGCCCTCACCCACAGCAATCAACATCTTTGCAATTGCCACTGAGCGCAGACTGTCTGGTGCCTCAGTTGGGGTTTTAGGCTTTGCTTCGCCACCCTTGGCGCCGTGGACATCAATTTTTCGTACTGCGCCCATGCTTTCCTCCAGGCAATAAAAAACCGCCTCAAGGGCGGCTGCGGTGCTTCACGTTCGGGCTACATCTGGTCTTCCGCATAGATGGCGGCACTGATGATCGCTCCGCCCCATGGGCGCCTTCCCGCGCACAGAGGCACCGGGTTGCCGGAAGCCGTGGTGTTCTTGGCACTGCCGAAGGCGTAACCCGGCGTGTTCTCCGGCGCGGCGCTGGTCTTGAGGCCCCCAGCCTGCGGGCTGAGCATTTGGATTACGCCGCCGGCTACCAGTCCGATACCCGCTCCAATTAACGGGGTACCGAACGGAGTTGCCGCGAAAATAACCCCGACAACAATCAGGATCGCGCCGACGATGGTCTGAAGGACCCCGCCTCGCTTACTACCCACCACTACAGGAGCAATCCGAATGTCACCGGCGCCCCTGTAGCTCAACTCTTTCTCGCCGATGTTGCGCTTATCGCGAAAGACTGCGAACTCCAGACCTCGCGATTTGGCGTTCGACAGGAAGCGTTCAAATCCGGGAATCTGGATGCACAGAGCCTTAATAGCCTCGGCAGGCGATTTCACCGCAAGCCTGAAGGACTTCCCGAACTGACGTAGCTGCCCATGCAGGCGAATGGTTGTCATTGGTTGGTAGTTGATCGCTGATGCCTGCATCTTTTTCTCCGGGCAATAAAAAACCGCCCGGAGGCGGCTTTATGATTTTCGTTTTTCAGTTGTAGTCGACATAGGGGCCGATGTAGAAGCCGCCTATATCACCGCTGATCCTGTACAGACTTTCCTTCCCAGGCTGCACGGTCGCCGCAATAGTTCGGATCGCCGCGCCGGCACATAGACCAGATCCTGCCAGGCCAGCGCCGAGATTTGGCGATCCCGGCGGAAGGTAAAAGGTAGCGCGCTGACCAGTACCAATTTTCGCAGCCTTGCGCCCATCTACATAGACGACGATATCGCAGCCCGAACCGACGGCGCCGGAGTCGCGCACAACCGTAATTTTCCCACTTTCGCCAGATGGCTTGGACTGGAAGGCATAAATCTCATCCGCCGGTACCGGCTTTGCGTCGCGCACTGAGATTGCCGTGGAGGCGCACCCCGCCAGCATCGCCACCACTACCGCCGCTATCAAAATTCGCATGTCGTTCCCTCGTTTAGACATCAAGGGACTTTATCACCAACGAGGGAGTAACACGAAAGCCCGGCCTCCCCGGCTTTTTCATGCCAGCTAAAACCAAGGCATCGACCTCAGCGCCCAAGCTCATGGGGCTACCATCTCAAGCACTCTCATCTCATCGCCCCAGTGGATAGCGAAGTCAATTTCCTGCGAAACCGAACGTCCGCGCGCCCTCAGATATGTCACGGCCGAGAGAACCCGCTGGATAGCATTCGATATCGCCAGCTCAGATGGCTCTAGAAACTGCCCTTTAGGGAGCAGACTGTTTACATACTCCTGCTCCTCCGTAGTGACATCGGAGGGGAAAGTCATCATCGAATAACCCGGCGCGAGCCCGGCCATGCTATTGGCCTGATAGTCGTAATATGCTGTGACCACTCCTCCGCCCGTTGGGATTGAGAGTTTCCACGTAGATTTCGGGATCCATACCGCAGCCAGGTTGGAGTCGCGTCGCTCGAATGCCGCTTGCTCTTCTCCAATGATTGATAGCATCCGCCCTACGTCCGCCGGACATTCACGCTTGAATCGCTCCTTCACTGGTTCGATAAGAGCTTCCCAGCCAGAGGCAGTGATGTAGCCCGAAGCAGTTTCAGTGATTTTCCGAGCCGTGGGGCCGACGCGCTCTGATGAACCATCGGAATAGATAGCGAATGTCTCGCGATCGGCGGCAAGGACTGTACAGTCCTCCATGCTGATCACAGCGATGAACGTCATCGGGCAACTCCTGTTGTTGGAAATAGGATGATGCCACTGGCAGCGAAAACTGTCCCAAGCCTCACCGCCAGATGCAAAAAGCCCAGCACGGGGCTGGGCTGGGCTTGTTTTCTCAATCACTTTTCCTGTTACTCGTTGGCGGTGGTGGTGCCAATGGAGGTGGTGGCGGGGCCGCAGGGGGTTTTGTCGGTAGAATACTCCGCGGAGTTCCCGGGTTGAGGTTTAAACCGTCCTTGGCTATACCTCTGCCGAGGTCAACTAGTCCATTCTTGCCGTTTTGATCATTCAAGCGCTCAACTCCCCTGTCGTTCCAAAAACTCAACCCAATAAATATCGGAATTCGCCACCATAAAGTAGGTCAAGCCGGTGCACGGAGTCATCGTCTCATCGACAATCCAATGCGGATGCTCAATTAAGAAATGCCCTGTGGCTGGATCGCCTGGCCACGCCAGAGGATAGCCCAACAACCTCCGCCCATCCACAAAGTGCAAAACAATACCCCGATCACGAAAGCGTCTAAACGCGTAACGCCACTCGCCAGAAGACGCCCTAGAGGTCAAGCCAAACCGCCTTGCAATGCTGTATAGATGGTCATGGTTTGAGCAATACGCAAGCAGAAGGCCTGTAAAGACCGCTAGACCTAAAGACCAACCTGTCGCGGTATTTTCTGACCACGAACCCAATACAAACCACTGCCCCAACCAAACAGCTAGTAATTCAACGCCATCAACAAGCAGCTTAATCAAGCCTGTGCAAATTAGAGCCTGAATGACCTGCTCGAACTGACCGGGTTTCTTTGCATCAGCGAGCCAGTAAAAAACAACAGTCGCCAAAAAACCAGGCAGCAAGGCCTGCAATATTGGCATTAGCGTTCCTGCTATTTCACCCATAGGGAAACATCCATTTCGATCTGTTCGATCAGATTACCCCGGACCTGGCCAGGCATCCAGCGTGGATGGAATGCCAGTAACTGTGGTGAACGTCGGCGTAGTAGCTTTGTGCCTCATTTCTAACCAGGGCAGGACGGAATATGGCGCGCTACACACCCGAAACTGAGCAGTACCTCAAAAGGACACCTGTCTCTCTTCTTGGCTCGGTCGTTTGGAGTACTGTGCACTCCATTGGCGACAACGTTCCCGTATCTGGAATTTACCGGTGCGAGACCTGCGGCGATGAAATCACGTCCAACAAAGACACGCAGTTCCCGCCTCAGAATACGCACCAGCATCCCGGATCAGCGAAGACCATTGGCTGGCGGCTGATCGTCGAAACCCAAACGAAAGGCTAAAGGATTTCCCCAGTCCTTCGCCTGCAAGCTCAAGGACTGGGGTTGCGCCAATTTCGGCGCGTTTATGACCTGGAGGTCAATGTGAGCGATCAACAAAAAGATCCACGCAAGAAAGGATGGTTCTTCAGTTGGGCAGTGGTTCAGAAGAACCCTGTAAGCTTTGCTGGAGCATTTCCGAGCAAAGATGCGGCACAAGCCAAGGCAATAACACTTGGCGACGGGTACTATGCGGCCTACGTCACTCATCTGCCCGGTTCTGATGAGTTCATAGTTGAGGAGGAGCCTCGCGGGTGAGGATTACGGCCGGATCTCTGTGAACGTGATCCGGCCAACTCCGGCGACTACAGCAGCTTTCAGGTCAGGCTTTCCGCTATAGCTTCGACTATATCCATCACCACCCGGCCCAACTTTGCCCTTGAAGCTCAATCGGTCGACTTCGGTATCGCCGTCTAGAATGGCGACAACCACCTCGGCGCCGCAAAGGCCCTCGCTTGAGCTGATAAATAAATCTTGAATATTCAGTGTGTAGCGCTGGCTGGCTTGCATAGCTCACCCTTGCGGCTCTGCCGCGTCATGTTGGTTGTTTTGCGTCTTTGTGCCTGAGGATCAGGCGTGTTCGATCATGCCAAGGCCCGCCGTAGACGATGATCTCGGACGGCCTGCCGTACAGGTGATGCAGCAGGAATGGGCCCGGGCCGAAGGTGCCCGACTCTTCGCCGGGTAGCACCGGATCAGTGCCCAGGTAGATCCCGGCATGATTCGGGTGAACTGTCCGGCCCACGTGCATAACGATCAGATCGCCGCGCTGCGGCCGGTCGACGCGAACAAAGCCAGCGACCTCATAGTGCTGCTCGTACAGGCTTGCGTTATCCGCACTCTCCCACCAGCGATCAGTGCGCTGGAAGGCCTCGAACTCAATCCCCCATTCGCGCTGGTACCAATCAGCGCAGACCTGCCAGCAGTCCCAGGCGCCGTGTACAAACGGACGCTTGAGCAGCGGCGTGCTGCCGGTTGGTGTGATCGTGCGCATGTCGCCCTCGGGCCAGGACAGAATGTGCCAGGGCAAGGCCGTGGCCTCGCACATGGCCAGGTCGTGCGGTGACGGCCGGCTGGTAGCGTCTGGGTGCGAGTGGACAATGCCGATGACTTCGCCCAGGTCTTCCGCAGCAGCGTAGTCCTCGGGATCGAGCCGAAATTCTTCGTTCGGCTCCGTGGCGATGTTCCGGCACGGGAAGTACTTCTGCGCTCGCCCAACGGCCAGCAGCAGGCCGCAGCATTCGCGCGGATATTCAGCCGTCGCGTGTGCCTGGATGGCCGCGATGATGTGCTTGCGCATGGTCAGCTCCTGGCGATCAGGGAAACAGCGGGGAATCCGCCGAAGGCGAGTTCGTTGTTTTCGCCGAAGCGCTTCTTGCATGACGACAGACAGCCCTTGCACTGGTCCAGGGCCGGGTCATCCGTGGGGTTGTCCTCGTCATCGAACATGGCAGCGCCGGTGTAGCCGCAGTCCGGCCCCCGGTAACCATTGGTCATGGCCCAGTGGCAAAACGTCGTCATCTGGCGCCCGGGCAATCCGTGGTTATCGATCTCGCCAGGCGAGGACAACTCCCAGACCACGGCCTCGCCGTCCTCGCTGGTTTTCTGGTCGATGTACCAGATCTCCAGGCCTTCCTGAGTCGGATCGGCCGTTGGGTTGCCCTCGGGAAAGTTCGCCGCATCCAGGTACTGGGCCAGGGTTTCGCGGACGGTCAGCTTGAACTTCAGCAGATCCTCGAAGGCCAGGCACAGCGCGGTGACACGTCCGTTGATGTTGCCGGCGGCGAAAGTCGGCCTGGTGGCGGTGCCGTCGCTATTGGAGCTGATGCCCTCGATCTGTACGGGCCAGGCGGCGTATTCCTCGCCCTGCCACCAAATCGACTTGGCCGGCAGATCCTCCTCCGAATGCTCGTAGGCCAGTAGTTCCTCGGGCGTGTGCGGGATGGCGTGACCGTGGAAGCGCAGGTAATCCGCGCCGTATTCGGTCCCGTCGATTTCGAACAGGCGAATTTCGGCGCCGGGCTCCAGTTTCTGGATGTCCGTGATCAGTGCCATGGGTGGTTATCTCAGGGTGAAAAGGTTTGTTCGAAGGTCGCGGTGATCGCGTACACCTGGCCGCCGCGGTGCACTGGCTTGTAGCCGTTGCACTTGTAGAGGCCCAGGTCTCCCAGGGGCGGCTCCCAGAGGAAGCCCTTTGCACCCTTGTGCCGGTCGATGAAGTCCGTGATGTCCTTGATCCGGCCCTTCATACCGGTGAAGGTGACCGGCCAGGACTGGGATTTGTTGTTGATCCCGTCCTCGGTCGACTGCGCGTAGCCGTCGGCAAACTGCTTCGTGCGTACGCGCTGCTTGATGTCCCCCTCTACGCCTTTTTCAGTGGCCCAGGTGAATCGCTCGATTGCCATAAATCATCCTTTTACGTTTCGGCTGCTCACGCCGCCTTGGCGCCAAGACTTGGCGATCTCTTCTGTTGCGATTTGTCGGGTGCGCGACTCCATGTTGCGCTGGAACAGCTCGGCGTCGAACTCAGCCCCGTCTGGGCGGCCGGCCTCCTGGTCAGTGAGGATGATCGGCATGCTGAGACTGAGGTTTACCCCGCCACTGCCGCCGCCAACCGCAGAAACACCCAGCTTGCCATTGGCAGTCCGCGTGAGTGGCATGATTGCCTCATAACCCGCCTCGCCCATGACCCCCGTCTTGCCGCCGGCCATACCGAATGCAGTTGGTTTGCTGACGATTGAGTTGGTGAAGGCGCCGCCGTCGGCGAACATCTGCACACCGCCCGACCAGGCGCCGCCCTTGGCCTGAATGCTGCCCGGGGTGAAGTTGGACAGATCGGTACCGGTGTATCCGGCCTGACTCGCCCCGCCAGAACCACCGCCTCCGCCGAAGTAGCTCAGCCCTGCGCCAAACAAGCTGCTGAGTAGCTGCGAGCTCGCTTGTCGAGTGGCAATCCGCGCCATGTCGGCAAGGATCGATTTTGCAAAGTCAGCAAAAGAAAGCTTCCCGGTCAGCGCGAAATTAACCACCGCATCTTCCATGGAGCTGAAGGCATTGCCGAACAGGCTCTTGGTCTGGCCCGCGATGTTCTTCGCCGAATCCAGATAATTGGCCCAGGCCGACGTCGCGCCCTTCGTCCAATCGCCTTGGGCGTTCTCCACATCCGCGTAGTTCTGTCGGATCTGGTCCGTAGCAGCCTTGTTCGCGTCTGCGAGCGCCTGGGACTTACGCTTGAACTCCTCCTCCGACATATTCCGCGACGGGTCGGACTTCTGGTTGGCCAGCTCGAGCGACTGCTGAGCAAACCGGTCTTGCTGGCTGTTCAGTTCGCCGTTGAGTGCGTTCTGGCGGTCACCCTGGCCCACGCCGAGAACTGCGCGCTGGCCGGCAAGCTCCAGGGCTCGTTGTTGCTGAGCCAGGGCCAGCACGTAGGTGGTGATCGACCGCTCCTGCTTGGCAAGGCGCCCGGTCTCGTTAGTGGCCAACACCTCAAGCTGGCTGTCGGCCTCCTTCTGCGCCTTGACCATCCCTGCGCGCGCGTCAGCGATCTTCTGATCCAGCTGGATGCTTTGCGCGGCCGTCGTCGCCTTCTTGCCCTTGGTGGCTTCCAGCGCTGCGATCTCGGCCTCATAGGCTGCGGTCACCTCATCACGCTGATTGCCGATCAGGGCTTCACGCTTCAGTGCGTATTCGGACTGAGAAATCAGCCCGGCCTTTTCCGCCGCATCCAGTTCCTTCTGGGTGTTTTTGTACGCATCAACAATGGCTGCGAGGTTGTTTTTGGCGTTGTTGAAGCCGGTCAGGTCAACCTGATTTACAGCCGCCTTCGGGTCCTTGAACTTGTCGTTGATGTTGGAAATATTCTTGTCGATCGCCGACTGATCGAGCCGCGAGTCCTTCGGGTCAACCTTGCGGATATCGTCGAGTTGCCGCCTATATTCCTTGATCGCCTCAGTGCGCTTTTGCTCGTTCGTCCACGACGACTTGGTCAGGGCATCGATCTTGGCCATCGACGAAACGGCATCGCCCTGCGCCTTCGCCTGCTCGCCTTCCCACTTGGCGATATCGGCCTGGGCAGCCTTTTCGTCCTCAAGCATGTTCAGGCGGTTCTGCCGGAACTCGATCATTTCCTTCTGGTTTTGGAACAGGCCGATATTGCCTTTCTGCGCATCGGTCAGGTCGCGGCGAGCCTGCTCGATGTCTGCACCAATGTCCGGCCGGCCGATGTTTTTGAAATTGTCGGCAGCACGCGCAACGGCGTTGTAGCCTCGCTCCCAGAAACTCAGGTTTTGGAGAATCTTCGGCGTACGCTCGTTGATCGCATCGGCATAGGATTCGGTTGCAAGCTTCACGGCGCCGGCGTGGTCACCCTGCTGCTCCAATGCGGCGATTTGCGAGTAAACCGAGGCCGTCAGGTAGTGGTACTGGTCGTTCAGTGCAGCAGACGCCTTTACCGGGTCGTCTGCCAGCTTGGAGAACTCGGCGACAGTCTCGCTCACGGCCTTGCCGGTGGCTTCCTTCATCGACACGGCAGCCTGGGTGATGCCGGTGAAGCTGTCTCCGGCGATCTTGCCGTTGTCGGCCAGCAGCGCCAGCACAGCGGCGGCCTGACCGGTGGTGCCGACTGTTGCGCTCACCTGGCGCGCCATATCGCCCAGTTGCCCGGCACTCACCCCCGCGTAGTTGCCGGTGAGGATCAGCGATTTGTTGTAACTGTCCTGCTCCTCGCTGCCCTTGTAGTAGGCGTATGCGAGGCCGCCAACAGCAGCCGTTGCAAGCGCCAGCGGCCCCAGGATGGCGAGCAACCCGGCAGCACCTGCGCCAGCCCCGGCGCCCAACTGAGCAACAGCACGCACGCCGCTGCCCCAGTCACCCGAGGAAAGAGCATTGCCCAGCTGCACGACGTTTTCCTGCGCCTGGCGGGTACCGAGGCGCAGCTTGTCGAAACCGGTGGTGGTCTTTTCGAGCTTGGCGTAGTCCTTGTCGATCTTGCTCAGGGCAGTGTTGTATTGGTCCTGGCTGATGCGGCCGGCGTCCAGGTGTTTGCCGAGCTGCTCGACCTGTGTGTCCAGCTTGGCCAGCGCGCCACGGGCCGGGTCAATTGCACCCAACAGGCTGTTGAGGGCCTTCTGCTCGTCCATCGCAGACTTAGCCAGCGCGATTTGCTGCTTATCGAGCTGCGCCGATATCTTCGCCGCCTCGGCCTCGCCATAGGCGCCGGTCTTGGTCAGCTTCGCCAGGGCATCACGCTGCTTTGCCAGGTCCTGTGTGGTCTTGGCGCTGGTGGAAAGCGATTTCTCCAGCGCCTGCATTTCGTTCATCAGCGAAACGGCGGACTGCTCGGCCCGGCCGCCGGCCTTCGCCATCTCATCCAGGCTCGTTTTCGCCTGGATTGCATCGGCCGAGTCGATCTTGACGCCGAGTTCTGCAATGTTCATCGACTCACCTTGAATAAGTGCCCGTAGTTACGGGCTGTTTTCCCTTTCCTCCGCCATAACGCGCAGGGCTTCACCTTCCAGCACCTGAAGGTCAGGGAAGATTTCAGCGAGTTTCTTTTTCTTGATGCCGAGGAACCCGGCCACGTCGCGGATGCAGGTGTAGTCGAGGCCGATCGCGCCACCAGCGCCAGCCCGCCACTGGGTCGACATCCGGTTGAACAGGAAGAACGCCGGCCAGTTGCAGGGCCAGACCTCGGTCGCCTCCTCAAGGTCACCCGGGGTAAGCCCGAACAGGCCCATCAGTTCAGCCGGTGCCGCCGGCGCGTAGAGTGCGCGGGCGGCGTCCGTCAGTTTCCCAAGCGGGCCTGATTGAATGCGCTCTGGTAGGCATTCACGACCGCCTCAGCGGCGCCCTGGCAGGACGTCACCAGCGCACGAATGCTCTTGTCGTCGAACTTGTCGTCGAAGCCCCAGCCGACTACCAGGTCCTTGATCTGCTGCGACTGCTGCTCAGTGTCAGCAGCAACGATTTCGGAAAACGTTGGGCTTTCGCCCAGGGCGGTCCGAGCTTCATCGCGCTTCAGGTTCCACTCATCAAACAGAGCGGCAAGCCCCGGGCGATCCCGATACTTAAAGGTGAACTCGATTTTCTCGGGCTCACCCCCAACGATAGGGATCGACACGAAGGCCTTGAACGTCGGGTTTTGGGCAATTCTGATCTTTGCCATGGGTTACGCCACCGCAGTCAGGTAACGGGTCGGCTCGGCCTGCAGCGCCAGGTTGACGGTGCGCGTCAACAGGTTGTTGCGGGAGACTGCCGGCTGCTTGGAGAACGACGTGTAGGTGCCGTACAGCAGGGTGTCATTGCCGGGCAGGTTGAGGCGCGCCGCTTCAATCTGCTTACCGGCGTCAGCTTTCAGCAGAACGCTGTTGAAGGCCTGGGCCGGGTCGTCAGCGATGGTCAGCACCATGCTTGCCGCCGATTTGTCGGTGGGGATTTGTTTGCCCTGGTCATCCTCGAGGAACACCACATCCAGGTAGTTCTGTTCACCGCCGGAGAAGGCAACGTCGGAGATCTGCGGGATCTGCACCCAGGTCAGCACCTTGCGCATAGTGCCTGCACCGCCTGCTGCCGGGAAAACCTGAGTATCGGTGGTGTCGATACCTTCCAGGGTGATAGCCGTCGCGGTGGCCGCCTTCACGCGTACAACCTTGCTATCCAGCTTGCTCCAGCCGGACGTGAGCAGAACGATATCGCCGGCGGCAATGGTGCCGCCGACTACAGTAGCCACCGCCTCGCTCGCATTGCTGATGGCAGCGAACGCCAGTGCCGCGCCGTAGGTTGCGGCGTGCTGGAAGGTGCCACCGTTCGGGAGTTTGTAGCCCATGGGTATTTCCTCTTTGCAGATATGAAAAAACCCGCTCAATGGCGGGCTCGTGGGTTTGCCCAATGGGCGGGATCAGTTCGTGTCGGCTCGGTACAAGAACGAGACCGGGACGGTGTAGATGGAATCGCCGGTGATGCCGGGGCCCTGGTCGACCGGCGACATCGTCACCACGGTGACCGGGGCCTTCGTGTCCCTGGCGTACAGCGGGAACAGGTTGATCAGTTCTTCCGCGATGGGGTTCGTCTTGGTCTTACCCGTGCCCGCCGGCGCGATGATGCTCACCTGGAAGACCCCGGTGAACAGCCGATGATCACCGCCAAGAGTGTTGCTCGTGGTGTCGCCCGGGATCGTGAAAGCCCTCAGGTATGTCTCGCCCGCCACCGGCGTGTAGGCCGTGTTCTCGAAGACGATCTTCAGCTTTTCAGACCTGACAGCGTTCCAGGCAATGAGCTTGGCCTCGTAGATCGAGGCGATGATTGCGTGACTCATACCTGGTTGTTCCTGATGGCCTCCAGCACGATCTGCTGGAAGCGAGCCACGGTTAACCGGACCATGCCGCTGGGGGCCTGGGTGGAATGGCCGAACTCCAGCGGGATGGCATAGGGCAAGTTGTTGATGATGTAGGCCATCTGGCCGGCGGTGAAGTCGCTCATAGCTGCGACCAGCGCCGCAGTGGTTTCGGCGCCGCTGGGGTCTACTTCGTCAAACGTGACGTTCTCGACCACGCCGAGCGATATGTGCCAGTTCGCACGGAACCGGCCGCCGGCGTAGCCTTCAGGCGCCTTGATGTCCATGCCGTCGTTGAGCTTGCGGCCCTTCTTCAGCCTGCCACCGTTCGTGAGGTTGGCCGGGTCACTGCGCAGCGCGCTGTTGTGATCGTCAACCGCCTTGTTGTACTGGGTCGCCACGGCGTTCTGCGCCCAGATCTCCGGGTTACCCACGGGGGACATCCGGATCAGGCTGCTCCCGACCTCGATAATGATCTCGCGCACACTGGCGTCGATGGCTTCACTGGTCTGGGCGGCGAACTCAGCCAGGCTCAGGGCGAAGCTGCCGGACTGGGTCGCCATGTCATTTCCTCAGTTGCGCCGTCCAAGTTGCATCAGCCGGGTCGGCGGACACGTTCATCACCCGCAGCCCGTTGACGATATCGCCAATGGCCGGGGTAGCCGGTACCGCCGTCGGCACGCCGGCCTCCGACACGAACAGCTCGTTTTGCAGCACCAGCAGCTTCTTGTCGGTGGTCTGGATGAGAGAGCCGTCGATTTCCTTGGACAGGTAGCTGCCCAGAACTCCGCGCCCCGAGTACGTCACGGTGGTCTCCGGTGTTTCGCCACCCAAGTCGGGGTCATACTCGCCCGCAACCTTACGCACGCCCGTCACCGGCTTGACTGCATCGGCCAGGCCATCAGGATCGTCGAACGACTCGGCCAATTCAGCCTGGATCTCTTCGCGCATACCCATGATCAGATCCTCTTCAGCATCATCACGCCGGAGCGCCTGATCCACGGTTCCAGCAGGGCCAGAGCGAAGTTGACTCCCGCCGACTGATCGGTAGAGCCCGCCACGTAGGTTTTGCTCACCGATGTCCCGGACTGAGCCGAGACCGTCTTGCTCTGCACTTCCTTCTGCGTTGCTGTGTACAGCTTGCCCGCCGCCGCCTCTTTGGCGACCTGGGCGCCGGCTGTTTTGATCTCGGCAGGTACCGGATCGGGAACAACCCGCTTAATCTTGGCCGTGAGCCAGGCGTTGGCCATGGCCACAGCAAGGACCGGATCACCGGAGCCGGCCCAGTCAGGACCGAGCTGGGCGTCAACATCGGCGACGGTGATGTAATCGGTCATGTGCTTGTCCTTATTCCGCTGGCACCAGGCCCTGCAGGTCTTCTTTCTTGGCGGACGGGTCGAAGGCAATGCCCTTCTCGGTCAGCCATTCTTTCAGCTCGGGGACCTTCATTTTCAGAGGGTCGGTTTCTTTGCTCTCTGGCTCCTTGCCGTCGGACACCTTGATGCCGGCCGCCTGGTAGGCGTCGAAGATGTCCGGGGCATCGCCATCGACCACCACCTCGGTAGCGGAACCGATGACACCGAAGAATTCGCTCAGCAGGCGGTAGCACACGCCGCGCTCTTTGCCCGGCTTGTCCGTGTAGATCACTTTCATGAGTCACCTCAAAAGCACCCCGGCGACCATAAAGACGCCAGGTTGTGGGGGCCGGATTACGGCGTGGTGGTGCCGCTGATCACAGCGGCGAAGGGGACCTGCTTGCGGCTGAATACGCGCTGCCAGTTCGCGGCAGTGGCGTATTGGGTAGCGGTCGGACTGAGGTTCTGAGCCTCGGAGCCCTTCCAGCTGAAACCTGCGGGCTGCAGGATGTAGGTCTTCCGCTCCCACAGCACTTCTGCACCGCCACCATTGCCGCCGCCCGGCTTACGCTCGAGCTCTACCGGAACCTTCGGCGTGCCTTCGCCGTAGCCGAAAGCGCCCTGGCCGAAGAACACCGACAGGTACTTGCCGGCGCCATACACCAGGGCATCGTCCATGAACACTGGCTTGCCGAGGTAGGTGGCCAGGATGATCTTGCCGTCGGAGTCGCGCAGGTACTCGATGAGGTCCTGCTTGACCATCTGGTTCATCACCACCGAGTGCACGCCGATGGCGCCGAACTGGTCGGCCGCATCACCGGCGGTGAAGGCGGCATCCTGGAAGGCGTTCGCACTGATTGTGGCGCCGGCGTCGATGACCATGTCACCGCCGTTGTTCGCGATGTTCGAGGCGATGATGCCGCGAGCCGCGCCCAGAGTGTAACGCTGCCACTGGCGGGTCCAGTAGGTGCCGAAGCGGTTGCGGATCTGCTGCTGGGGCTCGGTGTTCGCCAGCTCAGCGGTCAGGTCGGTGACGCCGTAGCCTTTGTTGAGGTACAGAACGCGAGCGCGCATGCTGTCCTGGGTGACCTTGCCGACTTCGCCTTGGTCATTCGGGTCGTCGTTGCTGATGTTCGGTGCTTCATCAGCGTTCAGATCCTGCCAGTAGCTGATCTCGGCGGTGCCCTGGCTGCCGGAAGCGATCGCATCCAGCACAGGAGAACGGGTCACAATGCCCGACTCGTATACAGCGGTCTTTTCCGGGCTGTTAACCGGCGCCAGGGAGGCGTAGTAATCACCGACGAAGATGTCGGTCAGTTGGGTAGTTGCCATGGATTAGGTTCCTTTGGTGGCCTGGATTTTCTTGAAGAGCTCAGGGTTGTCACGGGCGATCGCAGCGCGCTCGGTTTCCGTGTACTCGCCCCATTTTTTCGTGGCCTTGCCACCGTTGTCGCCGGTCTGCCCGGCGCCCTGAGCCCTTGGCCACAGGTGTGTTGCGGTTTCACGCAGAGATTCCGCCCATTCGAGCGGCGAAAGCGGGGTTTTCCCGTCCTTCCCGTAAACGACCTCGCCGTCACGGTCGGTGGCGATCGCCTCGCCGTCTTCACTTAGTTTGAAAGTGCCCCGTGCACGCAGGATGATGTCCTCGGCGGCCTCTGGGAGCGCGCCAGCCTTGATGGCAGCAGCGCGGATGGAATCGGCCAGCACCTTGTCGCTGTACTTGGCAGCAAAGGCCTCGGCCTTGTCGGCGCGAGTCTTCTCGGCGGCCAACTTGGTGTCGTAGTCAGTGCGAAGACGCTCGGTGCGGCGGGTGATGACCTCGTCCAGCTTGCCCTCGGCAATCAGCTTGGTCTCTTCATCCTGGCCTACCTTAGTAAGCAGGCCCTTCACGGCTGCGATGTCCAGGCCTTCAAACTGGGACTTGAAGCCATCCAGCTCGGTTTTGGTGGTCCGGAGCGAGCCAAGTAGCTCGGTATTTTTGTTCTTGAGGCCCAGGGTCGCAGCCTCGACAGCTGCAGCAATGGCGGTCTGAACTGCCGGGTCTTCAAGATCAATCTGGTTTTCATCTGCCACTTGGTACACCCCTTGGGTTTGGTCAGCCCGCTTTGCGGGCATAAAAAAACCCCGGCATGGCCGAGGTTGAAAGAATTAGGAAATTTAGGTGTGCTTTGGAGAGCGGTTAATCTTTTGGATTATCGGTTTCGCTCTCACTGAGTAATCCGGCAAGTTGAGCCATCTCAGTCAGGTCGCGTTTAAGTCCGGCTATTTCGTCTTCTCGGCGCTTTCTTTGCTGTTTCAGCGCCACGTCCACAAGCTTAATGATCAGTTCCTGTGGGAGTTCATAGACGATATCTTCGTGGGCGGCTCTGATAAATAACCTGGCCTTCCGAGATCCTGCAGCTTCTAGCGCCTGAAAAAAGCTTCGTTGACCCCGAAATTACCATCGCTCGGGCGCACGCCACTATCTGAGAGCCTACCAATGATCGGTTCAGCTAATTTCTGCCCGAAATGTGAGAATTCAGTATTCCGAAAATCGACCAGATCCAGCGTGTCTCCGAGCACTAGCTTCTGCGGTAGCTTAATGTTCCCGGAAGATTGTGTAGCTAGATTGATAGACGATTCATAGTCGTCAAATTCCATATGGACTGCCAATACCGTAACAGGGGTGAGCCCATTTGAAAGGAGCCGAACTGAAAATAAATCAGTGCCGTGCTCGACAGTGATTTTTAAGTTTGCCCGCTCTCTATCTTGCTGCCTCTTTGACTGATCTAGAGCGACGCCAACAGCGAAAAGAGTGCCTAACCCAGCCACCCAGTCCCCTAAACTGCCCCAGACAGGTAAAAATTCAACAGTATTCTTCGGATTGAAGATTATTCCAGCATTCAGGCCCGCTAAGCCCGAACACAGACACAATCCAAGAACGATACAGTACAGAGTCCATCTCATTAGCCACTCCTTTTGAGATCGGCTTTATATCAGACGGCGCGCGGATCATCTACGTTAGCTGTGACGATCCACCACATATAGTCCGCGCATTATCAGATGATCAGCGAACTGCGTCCTGCTCGGCGCGTATGGCGGCGGCCGCATGCGCAGGCCGGGCGTATTTCGGTTGAGGCGCGTGCGCCGGCCATTGGGCTCAGTGCAATGCGTTGGCTCCTCGATCTGGAAGCCCTGTTCGACAGCATATAGCTCGACCGCCAGCCGCACCTGGCCCCACTCCAGTTCAAAGGGCACGAATGTCTCGGACAGCGTGTGGTATTCGATCTTGCAGTCACGCCGAGGCCAGGCCATTGCCTGTTCAGGCTTGGCCTTGCGCCCTTTCCACTGGCGACTGTTGATGTCGGCCGCAGCGCGCAGCAACAGTTCGACCTGGTCAGCCTCAGCCTCAGGTATCCGGAACCCGTAGTAGTCGCTATAGAAGATCAGTTTCTCCAGCGGCACGAAGCTATTCGAGTCTGGCCTGCCCTTCCCGTCCTCAACGATGATGTGCATGTGCTATCTCAACCTGGTTGAGCGCCGAGTGTAACGCCTGCTCGGGTGAACATGTCGGGCTCTGCGTCCTTCAGTTGCGCCAAGGTCAGCGGCTTGAACGACTTGTCGAGCTGCAGCTTGGCGAACTTCTCCGGCGTCAGCCCTCCGTCGCGGAACAACTTGCCCCGGACCGGCCCAAGGGCGTGATCCTGGAAGCTCGCCGGTTGCGTTGCCAGCCACTCGTAATAATTCAGGCCAGCGTCGACCTGGGCCCCGCCGTTACCGCCCACCGAGGAGCGCGTGGCGTCCTTCGCGAACATCTCCGAAAGCCTGGTGGTCGGCACCGTAGTTGACCGGCAGTTGATATGCGCCGGGGGCAGCGGACCTTTGCCCAAGTCGAAGCGCATCCCGTCCAGGCCCTTGCATTGCTGCGAGGTCTTGCGATCGAGCGTCGACACCCACCGGTAGCCCAGCACTACATCGCTGTTTGCCTTCAGTGTCTCCATCCGCGCTGTTGTGGCCACATGCTGGATTGCCGTCTGCACCACAGAGGCGGCGTTGCGGTTGCTAGCCGCCAGGACGCCATCCGTGAAGTTCTGCGCAGCGGTACCGCGAATCGCCTGAATGATCTGGGCATTGGTCTGGCCCTGGCCGAAGCCAAGCCGGATCGTGTTCGTGACACGCATCGTCTCGGTGCGAGTCCAGCCGCTGACGAAGCTTTTGAGCAGCTTGCCGCCATCGATACCCTTCACCTGCAGCGGATAGGAGAACACCGCCGCCCGGATCACCGTATTGGTCGGCACCACTGCGTCGATGGAGAGTGCATTGCTCAGGCTTTTGGCCTCAAAGCTCGACTCATACAGCGCGATGTCGACCATATCGGCCTGCACCAGGTCGCCGTAGGCTTTGTAGATCTCAAGCAGCTTGCCGTCCACTCGGGCCAGGAACTGCTCAAGGCGGTCGCGGCTGTAGGTCGTCAGCTCCTTGCGGGTGAGTTGCTCCCGCACCAGCTTGTCGATCTGGCGCAGGTACTTCTCGAACTTCTTGACCTCACCGGCCTTAAGCCGCTCCAGCATTACCGAGTGGCGAGTCGTCTGCTCCAGCAGTTGGCTGTCCGCCTGCACCAGGTTTGTCGATGGCATCGTCTTTATCCAAGTTGATGCCGGCAGACTCGCGCTCATCGCTGATCAGTTCGGCTTCGTCTTCGTATGGGCGGTCCGGCAGCTTGCCGGTGGTGAGGTACTGCCAGTAGGTGTCGGCGCTGATCGTGCCGGCCATCACACCCTTGAGCAGCTCGGCGAGCACCTGCGCGTCGACCACTGGGGTCACGAACTCAGGGTTCACCTTGAACTTAACCTGCTTGGGGTCGTAGCCCTTCCACTCAGCGGCGTACCGCAGCCCCTGCTCTACCGCCTCCGCCACCGTGATGACGATGCTGTGCAGCGTGGCGTGCTGATCGTTCTGGCGTGTTTTGCGCGCCTCGCCCGACTCGGTACCGGCGACGTCCATAACTTTGGCACCGGCCTCAAGCGCGGCGTTCTTCTGGTCGTCCATCGCCTTGCGCACGGCTTCGATACCTGCGCCCTGGAACTCCAAGTAGCCGCATTCGCCGTTCGGGCCCAGGTCCCAGGCTGCCGACGGTCCGGTAACGCTCAGTTCCACAGTCTCATCCAGGCCAGAAACCCACGGCTGCGGGTGACTGGTCTGATGCAACGACGTGAAGTAGTCAGCGCTCAACTGGTAGGACTTCAGCGCGGCCCGCGCCATGGTGAGCAGCGGCACCTCATCGACATCCGGGGAGTTGTCGGTGGAACCGCAGTAGATCACCGGCAAGTACGGCAGGCCTTTAACCAGACGGTTGTCAGTTCCTGTTGTGCCCAGCGGCGTTTCGCCCTCAACCAGCTCACCGCCTTCATTTCGCACGGCGGTGTAGCAGACCTCGTTGAGCATGAAGAACTCACGGAACACCGTGTCGCAGTCATGGCTGTAGCGATCGCCGCCCTTCTTGCGGAACTCGCGGAACACAGAAAGCACCAGGTCCTGTCGGCCGCCTTGATCAGCCGTGTCCCAGTTGATCGCGTTGCGGGTGGCGTACGTCGAGAAATACGGTTCACCGCTCTCGTCGATATTCACCACCAGCGGTACCCGGCCGTGTGAAATGGCCTGGCGCACCATGCGAAAGAACAACTGCTTCAGGCCGAAGCCGTCGGCAGTGGCATTCTCCTCCAGCCCTTTCAAGCCGCCGGGCAATTCGATCTCAGGAATAAGCCGTGAGACCAGGCCCATCATCGAGCGAAGTGAGTCGCGCACCCAGTGCTCGTACTGAGCCCGGTCGGTGTAGTTCTGATACAGGTACTTGTTGCCGGCGCCGTCGATCTTTTCAGCTTCAACCATACCGCTCGGCATGGGCAGATTGCGCTCGTTTCGCTTCACGGCGCACTCACCTTCGAGCGCGTCGTCCATCATCTCCCACTCGGCGATGTGCACGTCGTAGTCGGGGTTTGTCGATTGCACTGGCATCAGGCCAAGCCTCCAATTCGGCGTGTTCCGCCTGTGCGTGTTTTGATCGGGTAGCGCTTGGCAATGAAGTAGCCGGCGGCATCGTTCATGTGGTCGTGACCCTTCTTCGGGTCTTTGTCCGGCTCACCCCTGTCGGTGTAGGTCTGTCGCTCAAGGCACAGCATTAGCTGTGGGCATTGATCAATATTCACCTTCAGGCGGCGCTCACCATAAGTGTTCAGAAACATGGCGTTCAACGAGTTAACGCGGTCCTTAACTCCTGGATTCGTTGAGTCAACGACCACCGTGAACCCGGCCTTCTTCAGTAGCGAAAGGTCGGACTCGCTCGCGTTTTTGCTGCTGGTGTTCTGTCCACTGGCATCGGGATAGACCGCCACCGAATGACCAGGGAACCGTGTCTGAATCTTCTCGATCATCTCCGGCGTGTCGCGCACCCCATGAAATTCATCCAGGGCCAGCGGCAGGTCGTCCCGCACGACATAGACAACGGACGCCATCTTCATGACGTTGAAGTCCATACCGATATGCAGCGCCTCACCTGGCTTGATTCGCTCGCTGGTGCGGCAATCCGTGCGATTGAACGTGTAGTAAACGACGCCCGCGTAGTTCTCGAAGCCGGCTTCGTACTCTTGCCGGAACGTTCGCGGGTCCATCTTGCGACGAGCGGCGTCAAGCTCTTCAGGAGGAACGTTGCCACCCTGCAATGACGTGTACTGCCAGCTCTTGTGATCGGGTTCGCCACCTGGCTTGCCGTCCAGATATGTGTCGTAGCAGTGGTTGAAGCCTTTCGGTGTGCCAATCCGCAGCGCATGGCCGCCCTTTCGCACTCCGACGCCCGGAATCGTGTACTGACAGGTCGAAAGCATCGGCCTCAGCACTTCTTCCCAGGCAGCCCACGGGCAGTCCGCCCATTCATCCACCAGGACGAAGAACAGACCGGAGCCGCGCAGGTTGTCGTAGTTGTCGAGCCCCACCACGCGCATGACGTGACCGGACTTGAGCGTGATCGAGCATTCAGTCTCGTTCGGGCGGTGCGCACGCCACGCTTCAGGGATGGCTTGCTTCAGCCGGCGCCAGAACACGCGCTTGGCCTGCTTGAAGGTCGGCGCGCCGTACCAGATCTCGTCCTCAACGCTCACACCCCACTCGGCAGCCAATCGCGCAGCACGGCGCATCTCGGCCTTGCCCAAGAACGTCTTGCCGAACCGGCGGCCACACACCGCATCGCGGAAGCGGGCCTCAGGCTGGAAGCCCCAGCAGTAAATGTTCGCCTGCTTGGGCGTCAGTTTGACCGGTGGATCAAAGGTGCGGGGAAGTCGGGACATGCTCATCAGGCTCCAGCGTGTATTCAGCAACGGCGTGCTGCTGGTCCGCGTGGGAGCCAAGGGGTTTTTCAGTTTCAAGGCGGCGGTTCACGTAGACGTCGCCCACCTCTTTGGCGGCCTGCTCGTACAACTGAGCGGTGAGCGCCAGGTTGCGCATGTTCTCGGCCTTTTCGGCCATGCGCCCCAGGCCACGTAGCCGGAAGGCGCGGTTCGCGATTGGAATCTCTGCCGTTTCTTCGCGGAAGCGCTTGCGAGTGTCGTGGAACAAGGTCACCCACTTCACCGCAAGCCCCTTCCCCGCAGACTTGGTTGGGTCGTGCGTCTCCACCTGCTGGCGGCTGACCACAACCCCGTATTCGTTCTTGACGGCTTCCACCACCTGGGACGGTGTGTCAAAGCACGCCAGCGCCTGAACGATGAAGCTCTTCACCTCATTTTTCAGGACTGCCATAAATTCTCATCCGTCTAGAGCCTGTCAAGAATCAGGCCGATCTGAGCAGACAGGTTCCGCAGGCCCTCGCAATGTTCAATTTCCCCACCTCAGCAGGACTGTTTGCAGCATCCACCAACGCTTGAACGTCAGGGCTTGCACCGTAGCGGCGGACCACACCGACGAACTCTTCGACGTCGTGGCCCTGCAGCTTGATCTTCGGTGCACCGTCTTGGGTGAATGCTGGTTGACCGTACTTGTCGGTCGCGTGAGCCAGGTGATAAAGCTCGTGTTCTACCAGTGCGCAGAACTCAAGGTCGCTGCACTGCGCGCAGTAATCAGCAGCCAACGTGATGATGAAGGCCGGCACATCACCGAACCAATCACGCATCTGTTGTTCCATCCGCGCCTTCTGCCAGCCGCCAGCACGGAACGCTACCTGTTCGGCCTGGCCCAGGACTGTTCTGCCCTGCTTCTCGAAGCTCGACGAGGCCCACATGATCCGGATGTCTGCATCCAGTAGATGGGCATGGTCTTCATTGTGAATGGTGCCGGTGCCGGCAAAGATCTCGGCTTGGAGCCATTCCCATACTTGGGGGCTGGGGAGAGGCGGATGCCGAAGTCGGATAACTCTGACTGCTCTAACAGTAAGGAAGGCGGCATCGGTCTTTTCATTGCTACCTGCCAGATGGGTTTACGCATGCAAAAAAGCCGCCCAGAAGGCGGCTTCATACAACGCAGAGGTCAGTCCTCGAGGCTCAATTCGCTCTCAAAGTCCGGGAAGCGCTCCTCGAACGCATCATCAAGTGCTTGCTCCGGATCCTCGGAGCGGAGAAGAGGTTTCAAGCGACCCCAGCCAAGCCGGGGCCACACCGAAAGTTTAGACGTTTGAATAACGGCAAACTCGGAGTCGGCTAGCTCCACTGCCGTCCAGCCCATAGAGTCGAGTTCACCGAGGAGCTCGCTCAGAAAGGGCACAGACAGACGGGACCAGCCAGAAATCATGCGCAAACCTTGCCGGGTGAAGCGAAAGCGGGACATTTCCCTACCCTTCTCCTCCGCATACAAATCGGCATTAATTAGGAGTGCTTGCGCAGTGGAATAAGCATTAAGTTTCGTGCGACGGGTCATTGATAAATCCTCAGATTTTTGACAAGGGGTTTTATTTCAAGTGTTCGGAGCTTGTTCATAAAGAACGCTGACATCGTAACCTAAAAATTCATATTTGCAAGCTATCTATCAGTTTCAACCACTATACACACTATTTCATCAGTAGACCCTAGCGCGCCGCCCATGAGTAGCGCTCCTCCGACGCTTAGGCAAGCGCCACGATCTGGCGCATCCATAAACGTGGCGCGGATTACTGCGATACCCGATTGAGGGCTTCGTCCGCTTTGTCGGCAGCCTGGGCAGCAGTGGTTGCAGCCTTTGTGGCTTTGTCGGCAGCGGTACCCGTTTGGCGAGTCAGTTCTTCCAGGCGCTTGTCCCGCTCAGTCATTGCGGTGTCGTAAGCCTTTCGGATGTCGGTCACCTGACTGCTCTGTTTCTCGGCGAGCGACCAGTAAGCGGCCTGGTAGCCGAGAACAGATCCTCCACCCACCAGCACCACAGCAATGGCCCAGACCTCGGCCCGGCGCCACCAGCGGCGTGCGATAAATTCCAATGCGCATCTGTCCATCAGGCGATTCCTCCCAGCTTGGTACGCAGGCGAGTGATCTCGTCGCTCTGCTGCGTCACGCGGTCAGTGAGTTGAGCGACCTGGCTGGTCAGCGCTTCGATCTTGCCTTCCATACGCCCAACAGCGGCGGCCAGGTCGTTCCGCTCCTTGGCGAACTGATCGGCGCGGGCCTCGGCTTCTTTGCGGGCGGCGCGCTCTTGGTTCAGCAACTCGTTCAGGCGCTTCAGCGTGCCGATATCGGCGCTGTCCATTGCCCGGTCGGTCGCATCCTTGGAAAGGAAGCGGCGCAGCCAAAGCAGGCCGCCCAGCACAACGGTGGCACTACCGCCCAGCCAGGTAGCTGTGCCTGGGCCGAGGTCAGTAGGATCCATCGTCACTCCATGAAGAAAATGGCCTTGGCCAGTAATAGGTCAGCCCCGGCGGCACACCCTGCTCAGTGCGAAGGGTGTGGCGGGGCCGAAAATGAAAAGCCCAGCGCGATGGCTGGGCTCTATTACGCAAGCAGATAGAAGATCATGGAGTCCAGTAAGCAATCTTGCCGCCTGCACCAACAGCTACAAAATTGCCGTTGCCGTAGGCGACGCTCCGGATATCGGTTCCTGCGAAAGTGTTGGCTTGCTGAACCCAGCCGATCCCATCCTCGGAAACGGCTGTCTTGCCGCCGTCGCCGACAGCTACATACTTGCCATTACCGTAAGCAATGTCGCGGATGATGGTTCCACCGAAACTGGTATCTGCAACAGCAGTCCAGTTAAGCCCATCGGGTGAATATGCCATCTTGCCATCCGCACCAACGATAAACATTTTCCCGTTGCAAAGCTTCATGGAAAAGATGGTGCTAGTGCCGAAGGTGCTGGTTACGGTCGAGAATGATTGCGGATTACCCGTCGCCATCTTCACAGCGCTAAGCAGCTTCCCATTCGATCCCGCAACCAACACAAAAACGCCAATGACGTTGACGCAGTACACAGTCTCGTCAGAAGTGAAGGTCGTAGTGCGCTCCACCTGGCCTGACCAATCGCCATAACGGGAAAAGACTTTACCGTTAGACCCAACCAGTATCCAGGTCGCGTCGCTGCCGGAAATTGGTTGATAATAAGCAATGCCTTGCAAGTCTCCGGACACGCGAACAGTTGCCGTAATGTTTGTCCAAGCCCTTTCAGGGCGTGCTGTGCTGCCGTAGGCCACATTGCCGGATTGAGAAAGGGCTTGAAGCTGTGTCCCAATACCGTTCCAGTACAGATCGTTGAGGACCTTTCCGCTATCAGAGGTGACGACGTCCTTAAGCCTGGTCCAAGTTGTACCAGTCGCGCCTCCGCTGACAAGCTGAGTGGTTGTGGGAAGACCGTTGCCACCAGCCGCATAAAACTTGCCGTCCCCAAAAACCACGCGCCTAAGCATGTCGGTGTTATCCACCGGTTGCACTTGGGTCCAAAGATCTTGCAAGGTTTGAGACGCCGAATTTGCGTTTTCCATTTTAAACTCCGTTACTTAGCTGATTTAAGTTCAGGCCTCTGTATTGGGCGTATGGCGCTCATCGGCGATTGCTCGAGGCTCGCGGCCTTCACATGATTCAACGTCCCGCACCGGGAACACTTGATCTGGAGCTCTGTAAACTCACCCGTACGGGCGAGAAGTCGGTTGCAGTTACCGCATCTGAATTCTTTCAACATCTGCAAATTCCTTTTGCATTGTCTTTTCGGCGAGCAATAAAAAGCCCCGAGCTTGCAAAACTCTACCCTTTCTTAATCTACGAAATAGCTGCTGCCGCCGCGTCGGGCGGGTTAAAGGCTATATTCAGTTATCACTCACAAATAGGAGTCAGCCATGAAGCGTATCGCTCTCATGTTGATCGTTTTAACCGCGACGTCTACCGCCGCGCTTGCAGATTCTTTTGGTGCTTCTAAGAACGTGGAACTGAGCGGTCAACATGCAACCGCCAAGGAGGCAAGCCGCAACCCCGCAGCCACGCCGGCACAGGCAAAATCCACGACGACCCCGGCAACTCCTGTCGTAGCTGGCCCGCCAGGAATGATCGGCACTCCGACAACTGGCCCTTTAAATGATGCCGCTGCGGCGCTCGGGGCGGGGAACGGCCCTACGGAGGCAAGCGGAGGTTGCGCCAAAGGCGCGTCTTGCCCTGTTATGAATGCAAAATGACTTACAAAAAAGCCCCGCACAGTGGCGAGGCTTTTTAGTGTCAATCCTTAACGCGCAAGATCGACAGGATGGATAAATACTCTCTCACTTTCTCACTCAGTGCAATGACTTTTTGCTACGCCGCGCAACTTTCGATAAGTCCCTCTGCGTCGAGGAGTTCCTGAGCGGCAGTGAGCGCCTCGTTCACCTGGTCATCCAGAGTCTTGCGGATCCCTGAGCGCCACCGGTACCGAGTAGATTCAGGCTTGCCGTCGTTATCCCAATTTGTGATGTCGTACCAGGCTGCCGGCAGCACTGCGGCGGAGCGCTTGCCTTCGGCACCAGCAACCTGCGGAATGGCCCAGGTCAGCACCGCGCATTCCCGGAAGCGCTTCGGCGCCGGCGTCTTCACCGAATTCAACAGTTCCAGGATGGCGCCATGCTTGCGCTCCTGGTGCGTCGAGTACTTCGCCACGAGCGCCCGCCAGTGCGCCGGGGTTAGCGCCTTATGCAGCCGACCGAACACCCAGCAGTCCTGTAGAAACGCCGCCTCCTTGCCGACGATCTCCCCCTTCTGCTTGGCACAATGCACCTTGGGCTCAAAGTCGCACCCGCCGGCGGAACTAATGGTCTCGGCCGCGAGGGCTCGAACTACTGCTGAAACAACGTTGCGATAGGTCATGCTGCAGCCCTCTTCAGTTCTCTGGTCTTTGCCCGGTAGTAGGCCTTGATGCCCTTGATCTGCTCGACGGAGTACTTGCGCACGCTCTGGTCGGCTTCCAGGGCGTCAACCGCTTCCTGGCCGATTCGCGCGATCAGGCCGATCCGGTAATCCACGGCATTGCCCGAAAGGAATCGGTTGTCCTGCTTGCTCTGGGCGTGGCAGTTGCGTTCATCGAAACGCAGGTGCGGCGCGGAGCCAACGCTGCGGTAGTGGCCGGCATCGACTGCGTTGCCGCTCCAGTCCAACGGCTTGCCGCTGGAGATGCAGGGGTGCCCGGCGGCCTGGTCCCGGGTGCGGATGTATTCGTTGAACGCCTGCTGAGCCTCGCGCATATGTTCGCCGCGGCTCTTCAGCTTCTCCTTGCGAACCTTGATCTCGCGGCGCTCAACTTGAGCTAGGGACTTGCGCGCCTTGGCCTGGTTCACGTCCTTGATGGCGAGGCCGCACTTCGGGCTACATACGGACTGTCCGAGACGCTGCGGCGGGAAGCTGATGCCGCATGCCGGGTTCTTGCACTTCTTCGGTTTGGGTTGCTTGGCGATCATGCAGCCTCCTTGCTGAGTAGATCAGTGAAAACCACACCTTGGCCTGTGAAGTAGGTGGCGATGCGGTCGGTGTAATTGATGCCCTGGGCACGGTTGAACAGGCTGGTCACCGGGAAGCCGTCGGGGCCGAACAAATGACACTCCCCCATCATGGCCAGCTTCGTTTCGTACGGCAGATGACGCATGACCCGGTACCACTCAGCCTGAAACCCGGCATCCTCGTTCAACAGGATCTGCACGCCGAAGTGCAGCTTGCAGTAGCGCCGGGCGTCAGCCGCGTCACCGATCTGGGTCATTTCGGCGATGCGCTTGTACATCCCGAACCACAACCGGTTCTGGTCAAGCGTGCGGTCCTTGCCCGGGCGCATTGTCACCACCACAAACTTCTTGTCTTTGTACATGGCGCTGATTTTGGTGATGACTTCGGAGAGCTTGGCCTGGCAGTTGACGCTGATTTTGTCGGACATTAGAAACCCTCCTTCCCGCGCTGCGATTCCCACTCAAATGGAATGACGATCACCCCGCCCTCCCGCAGCCGATCAATGCAGCGCTCGCCGATGGCCCCTGGCAGCGACTGCCCATCCAGGTTGGAAACGATCACCGTCGGACGCATTTGCTCGTACCTGCCGTTGATGATTGCGAAAAGCGTGGTCAGCTCGAAGTCGCTGGGCTTCTCTTTGCTGACGCCGATCTCATCCAGGATGAGCAACGAGGGACTGATCAGGCTCGACAAGATCTGGCTTTCGCTCTGGTCGCTGGAGTGATCGTAGGTCGCGCGGATGGCCTGCAGCACGGCGCCGATGGTGCGATACACCGCGGTTGCGCTGGACTTGGCCATGATCTCGTTGGCGATAGCCACGGACAGGTGCGTCTTGCCGGTGCCGGGTTTGCCCAGTAGCAACAGGCAGCGGCCAGTCTCGGCGATCTGCGCGAACTCAGCGGCATACCGGCGGCAGGTGTTCAGCGCCTTTCGCTGTTCCGTGGTGGTGGCGACGTAGCCGTCCAGCGTCTTGCTCGCAAAGCGTTTGGGGATCAGCGCGGCGCCGAGCTTGCGCTCCATAGCCATACGCAACTCCATCGCCTTGTTGGCCCGTTCTGCCGCTTCGACCTTCTCGCGAAGGATCCGGCCACACTCAGGGCAACCGCTCTTCAGCTCCTTGCCCAGTACCGGGAAAATCTTCTGGTCGTAGTGGCCGTGGGTCTCGCATTCGGCGGGCTGGATGCGGGTGCCCGGCGGGAGTTCTGGGCTTTTTTGGGCGGGCTCAGATCGCATAGGAACCGTCCTCACGCTGAATCAGGCCATCGGTGTAGTTGCGGTCAGCAAAACCGGTGTGGCGAGACTGAGAGGCCGGCACCGGTGCGGATTCAGCCAGACGCTTGATCACCCAGGAAGCCTTGAAACCCTGCCAGCCGGAATTCAGCGCTTCGGTGATTGCATCGTCTGCGGTGATCCCGGCCTCGGCGCACTTGGATAGCTCGGTATTCACGGTCGACCAGACGGTGGCTGTCACGGCAGCGCGCTTGGCCTTGCGCTGAGTCAGCCAGTCAGCGAGCAGTTGCTCTGGAACTTTGTGCGGGTTGTCTGCCAGCAACTGGGTCATGCCGAACGGCGTCTTGCGATCAGGCTTCGGAGGTTCGACTGGCTCTTGGGGCGGATTAATCTCTTTCGTAGAAAGAGTTAATAGGGGTTCTTTCTTTGTATAAAGAAGGGAGTGAGCAGTTTTGGTCTCACTCGCAGGCGGTCTCAGTGAGACAATATTGTCTGAGTGAGACGTTTTGGTCTCAGTGAGACTCGGCTGTTTTTCTTCGAAGAAAGACCACTCGCGGACAGGCGCGATGCCGATATCCCCACGGCTCCCGCCAACGCGAAAAATGATCCGGCGCTCAAGGAGGTGGCTGATCGCTTTCGACGTGACGTCGCGGCGCAAGTTGGTCTGCTTGCCGATATCGTCGGCAGTCAGGCGTTTAGTTTCCAGTTGATAGCCGATGGTCTGGCGTGCAATGGCCATGAGCACGCGCAGCTCACGCGCTGGCAGGTCAACCGTAGCCAAAGCCTCCATAAGACTATTATCCATACGGGTGAATCCCCGAGGGTTGTGTAGCGCAACAATGTTTGGCATGATTTCTCTCGCTTGAAGCTGTTGAAGAAGCCGACCTCGTACGTCGGCTTTTTTATTGCCTGGAATTCGGTGCGGAAGCGCCAACCTCCCCGCCCTGCTCCCCATTTCGCCCCTCTCAAACCCCACTGGATAAAACTCCAGCAACTTCAGGTTTCTTACTTCGCAGACCGACTGGGCCGATACTGGCTACACGGATCAAGTGAGCGCGGGAGTCACGCGACCGACTGGATGTCTCTTTGGCGCATACACAGCTCGCGAGCCGTTATCTGTCCGCCGGTTAACTCTTCAGCCTTAAATGCTTTTTCAGCGCCCATCGGATGAATCCCGGAAACCCAGTACGAAACCGCGGCCTGCGAGACGTCGAGCGCCAAAGCTGTTTTGGTTTGCCCGCCGAAGAAGTCGACGAGCCTTTCGATAGGGGTCATAAGAGCGCCCTCCTGATAAGCCTGCTTATATCCTAAGTAGAAGGACACTTATTTGCAAGGCAATAAGGGAACTTATAAATTTCAGTTATGAGCACACTCGCCGAACGAATCAAAACCGCACGCAACCACGCCAAGCTGACGCAGAAGGCTCTCGCCTTAAAAGTGGGTGTTGAGCAGCCGGTAATCTCCCAGCTGGAGACCGGAAAAAACCTTCAAAGCGCACACCTCCCGAAGATCGCGCACGTGTGCGGTGTGAACGCTATTTGGCTCTCGGAAAACACCGGTCCAATGACTGGAGTGAGCGCCTCGGAATCGAACATTTCAGTTGCCGCCCAGCCCACCAAATCATTCCGCTACCCGGTAGTGAGCTGGGTAGCCGCCGGCGCCTGGGCGGAAGCTGTAGAGCCCTACCCAGCTGGAATCTCGGACACCTACGAGTTTTCGGAGTACGACTCCAAAGGCCCGGCGTTCTGGCTGACGGTTAAAGGTGACTCGATGACAGCGCCTGCCGGCCAGAGCATCACCGAGGGCACTTTGATCTTGGTGGACACAGAGGCCGAGGTCGCACCAGGTAAGCTGGTCGTGGCCAAGCTGCCAGACAGCAACGAAGCGACATTCAAGAAGCTGGTCAGCGACGGCGGCCGACTGTTCCTGAAGCCGCTGAACCCGAGCTACCCCATCGAGGCAGTCGACGAGAACTGCAGGATCGTTGGCGTGGTTGTGCAGGCGCTGCAGAAGTTTTACTGATCAAGGGATTTGATTCAATTTTGCAGGACATCTGAAAAGGAAATCGAGATGCGAATGCCCGCAGTTCTGATCTTGGTCGCAGCACTTGCTGGCTGCGCCGACTCCCATCAATGGCTACCAAATCAGTCTGGCACTATTCAGCAGCTCAATCGAACGGACAAGATTTACATCGCTACTCCGGTAGATGGTGAATACGGCGACCACGTGTACAAAGGCTCCGGTCGTAATACAGCACAAATCCTCTACGCGGCGTTTGCGCGGCGATCGGCAGCAGTAACGGTAGATCCAGAAGCCTCGAGCTATGATCTCGCCTTAGAAAAGGCGAAGCGCAGCGGGCAAGACATCCTGGTTCTTCCGACCATCCTGCATTGGGAAGATCGCGCAACTGAATGGTCGATGATCCCTGACCAGGTAGAGGTCAAAATAAGCGTAATTCAGGTTTCGTCAGGGGCTGTAATTAGCTCAGGAATCGCGTCAGGTGAGAGCGGTATTGCAACATTTGGCGGTGATCACCCGCAGGATCTGCTGCCTGAGCCCATCGAGGCCTTCGTCTCATCTTTATACTGAGCCGGCGCCAATAGCGCCTATCGATTCGGAGAGAGTCCCGTGCCCCTCACCAAGCCAAACCAAGACCTTAAGCGGGACCTGCAAGGCGTTGCCTCCGACCTCAAGTGGTCAGCGGTAGAGCTGATGAGGATTGCAGAGCGACTGAGCCTTGCCGGGAATGAGGCGGACGCCCAGGCCGTGCTGAAAATGTGCACGGTGCTACATGCGGACGAGGATCGACTGACCGGGTATGCGGATGAGGTGAAGGCGGGGCAAATAATCCGGAGCAAGCCCGAGTAGGCGAACGGTCTTACGCGGCAACATAAATCGAACTACTGCGAGCTGAGTAGTGCTCGTATACACAAGGGAACGTGGAATGAATGCCTTTCGGGTCGCGGCACTGCTAGTCGCTCCGCTGTTTGTCTCCGGCTGCTACAGCACGCCAAAAGAAAAAACTGAGTACGAGAAACAGATCGATGCCGTACCGATGCCTGCTACGGAAGCTGAACGAGTTGAGCAGTGTCGTAACTTCCAGCAAAGCGCAGATCACCAGCGGATTGTGGACCTTTTGCAGTACGCGCAGCGATCCAAACTCGGAGACTCGGATTATGAATTTACAGAGTCTCGAGCGCTTTTGCGTCGCCTCAGAGCCATGAAGTGCCCTGGGTATGGCTGGTTTTCCTGATGCTGCTGCCCAGGCTCAGCCAATGACTGCATGGCGAGAGCAGAGCTTCTGGAGCAAGGTTGGAGTCATTGCTTGCCTGGCTTTCCTAATGATGCTCCCCGGCTATTCCGACGTCGCTGGACTGGGCGGAGGCTCATCCGGCCGCAAGCGGGTGTTCAGCCCTAATTTCATTGCTCTGTGCGTTTTCGTGGCTGTGTTTGAGCTGATAGCGCTGAACCACTTCTACGGAGTGCGGATGAGGTGAGGCCGGGGCGAATCGCGGGAACGAAATAACCCAAGCGGAATAAGTCATTTCAAATTCAAGGATGTGCAATGGTCGGTTGGAATGAGATGACTGGTGTTGTCCTTTCCAAATAACGCATACACACAAGCTATGGGCAGTCACGCGAGCCTCAAGGTGCGTGCGCGTCCGGTCTTCAAGGACGGGGAGCTGCACAGGCTTTTCATTACAGAAACTTGATTCCTACCAATCAAAGGCCCGGCCCAGCGCCGGGCTCCTTTGGTCATCCCAATTCTCAGCACCCGCTTAAGCCCGCCCTCCGTAGCCGAATCCATCACGGCATATCTTGTTACAACCATTCGCCCGCAGGCACAGCCCGTAGAGAACTACAAACTTCTACTCCAGTCCTAATGCTAGGCGTGCTTTAAACCGTGAGCGCCTGCTGACAACCCATAGAGGTTCAAAAAATGAAAATGACACTACCCGCCCTAGTTCTGGGTGTCCTCATTTCGCAAGGAGCGATGGCAGCCGGAGATGGCACAGCCGCTCTTGGAGGTGGCGTTGGTGGTGCACTTGGCAACATCGTAGGTCAACAGCTCGGCGGCTCAACGGGCGCGGCTGTAGGTGCTGGCGTAGGTGGTGCTGCAGGCAGTGCTGTCGGCGCCCAGAGAGGCAACAGGGCGGAAGCCGCACTTGGTGGCGGTATCGGCTCGGCCGGTGGCTCACTCATTGGTAACCGCCTCGGCGGCACGACTGGCTCCACTATTGGTGCAGGTCTCGGCGGCGCTGCGGGCGGTGCGCTAGGAAACAACCTGGCGGATGATGAGAGCAATCATCGATCAGATGGCAAGAAGCACAAAGGCAACAACAAGCATAAACACAAGAACAAGCATCGTTAGTTTCTAGCGTTGTTACATCGAAGCCCGGCCTAACGCCGGGCTTTTTGTCTCTATGCCCCCGAGCTGATAAAATCCGGGCCTCTCTCGAATGGACTCGTTTTCATGCGCATATCCCCGATGCCGCTGGCCTTCTTCGCCATGTTCACCAGCGGTTCGTTAACCGCCCAAGCCGAATCTCAAAATGATAGAGACATCCACTGCGCGGCCTACTACGAATTGCTTTCAGTAGCTGGTGACCAGCCCGACATAAGCCGCAAGCAGTCCTCAAAAGCCTTCTATGCACTTTTGGTGCATGCTGGCGATAGCCCGAAGGTTCAGGATGACGTTGCGCAGAAAATGGTGGACTTGCACAAAGAGACACCCGGGCCGATGACGCCAGCTAGCACTGCCAAGCTACGTGAAAAATACGACGCGGAATGCAGAATTCTTCTGAAGGCCGCCTGGTGCGAAGCATACAAAGATCCGGGTGCTTGTGGAGCATAACGCCTTATCGGTAGAAGCATAGACATCCATCATCGAGGCCGAACCAGCGCCGAGCTACTCGATTCTGCCCTTCGTCGTGCCACCATTGAGCTGGCAAACCGCGAGATTGCACACTGGTTGCGCTGAAGGATCGGCGCCCCAGGTGTTACAGAAAGCCCGCCATTGCGCGGGCTTTTCTTTGTCTTCGATTTGGCTCTAGATATCGCCCGCCGTGGGGCTAGATTGCCTCAACCTTTCTACATTGAGAAATCTCGGGCAATGCCTGATCTGCAGGCACTTTATTGAGCTGCCACTGCAGGTCAACAGCGACAGCATTGAATCGTTTTGCCTGCACTCTCGTGCTGTTGGATGTGAGGCTAACGTAGGAGGCATCTGATCGTTTAACACCGACTACAGTGGTCGTGGTGCCCCCCTCAAGATCGGAATTGCCCAAAATTCCAGCCTTCCATTTCTGGGTGATCGTGTGCTCACCTGGCGTAACAGGCACAGCTACGTAACCGCCGTTCTCTAGAGACGCTATCTGCTTTCCGTCCAAAGAAATCAAGGCGGTCATTAGGCCCATATCGTAATTACTGGGCCGGTAGACATAGAGAACACCTTTTTGAGAATCAACGTTTTCAAGTGGCGTGAATTTTGGTCCTGTCATCGTGCAGGAGCTGAGGAGCCCCAATAAGACGAATACTGAGATCTTCCGTGCTTGAGTCATAACTGCTCCATCCTCATTAAGCGACTGATGATCAACACTGATGGGCTATCAATCAAATCTTTTGTTGGCTCACAGCAGAATTTGCTTCGCCTGCCTCCTCTCTGCACCTCATTTGCAGAATCTGCACAGACGACAGGAAGGGAACAATCTATGCATTTATGCATGAAACTTCTTGTCGCCCTATTGCCAAGATATGTCAGCGCAAATACTGTGTATACATACAGCATTCGCAAGGAGCGAGGCATGAACCAGGCACCCTACCCCACACCCAAACCGAGAAATTCCTACGAGCTTGTGGGCCACCGCCTCCAACGCTTGATCTCCTCTCCTCGGGTCCAGAGGATTCAGCTGGTCGAGGTATCCAGGCGCGACGACGAAAGCCCTGAAGCCTGGCGCCAGGTCATTCAGGATATCGGCGACACCGCCGGCATCAGGATTGAGCATTTGGATGGCGGCGCTGTCAGGATCGGCTGGCGCGAGTACTGCGATTCCTAAATGAGCCCGCCAGTGAGCGGGCTTTTTATCGTCCTCATGAAAATATATAAGCTTGCTTATTGACGCTAAAAATAAGCTGGCTTATATTTCATCTCAGGCCAGCAACGAACATCGCCGGCCAGCAGCGAGAGCTGCGCCGCTCTTTAACAGTCAGCGCAATACAGAAATACCAACAGACCGCATTGCCTCTACCGGCGACCGGCGATCAGACGGGTCAGATAGCCCGCCCACGACAGGAGAACCCTGTACGGCTGATCGAGAGCGAAACGCTCGAACCGTGCGAATGACCTGGCAAGCAATGCACTCCGCGAATCCCAGCGGCAGAAGGGAGATTCAAATGAACAGAATTAGCGCTCTGAGCCTCGGCTATGAGGAGCGCCGGACCTCATGCGGTGTGCCGAACAAACTACCCAGGCACAGGGCTGTACGCCGCATGTTGTAGATACCCAATGACCACGCCGACAACGCTGCTGATCCAGCCGGAGTGACCAGGGAAGCCCGCCGCCGCACACGACTACCGAAACCTGCCATCAGCAGCGGGGAATAGGCACCAGCAACACGCACCGCTGACGTAACAACCCCGGCCTGTCGCCAGTAGCGAGGTCGGGGGTTTCACCGATAGTCCTTGGCAACAGGGCCTAACGGGAAACCAACCGAGGATCACGACGATGGAAGCAACGATCATCAACGGCGGATGGAAGGGCCACCTCGGACGTGGCCTGGCGCCGCGAGAGCTTCAGTTTCTGCTTTGGATTGCCCAGGGTTTCACCTCGAAAGAGATCGCCCGGGAGGCAGGCATAGAGGCCGGCACAGTCAAGAAGCGCCTAACCAATGCGATGTTCAAACTGGGAGTGACGAAGCGCACTGCTTTGGTGGCCGAGGCCATGAAGCGCCAGATCATCACGCCGGTCTGCTTTGTGCTGGCGGCGCTGATTGCCATGCACTCTATGATCAGTGACGACTCGCTGCGTCGTGATCGCCGGGCGCCGGAAAGGCGAATGGCTCAGGTGCGGATGGTGCGCAGGGCGCAATGCACCGAGCTTTTCGCCTGATAGGCACGCAACTAACCCAGGTCGTCGCAAGTAGCGGGACTGGGTGTTGCGAGGTTACTGACGCAGGTAAGCAAACATGTGCTGTACATAATCGGCTTTTCCGAGAGGTACACCGTTATGGCGCAAGATGTTGTAAGCAGTGATCAAGTGAAAGTAGAACTGTGGAGTAGCCCAGTTCACAGCGTATTCGTTGCCGGTCATATCGAAAGCCATGCCATTCGGTAATTCGATAGCTATTTCGCGCTCAGCCCCTTCCTCTATTTGAGCGCGGTCCGCCGAATCAAGAACAGCCAAAGTGCGTTCGATCAGTTCCTTCGCTGCCACCAAATTTTCCGGAGGAGTGAGCGAGCCAACCGGCCGTTGTGTAAGTCGCTGCACCGCCTCCTGGGCTTGAGTGCAAGCGTACTGAATTTGTCGGGCCAGATCGTGCATATCAGGTGCTAGTCGAGCGCCAAGCAGAATTTGCGGGTCATAACCGCGCTCCAGAGCTGCGGCCTCACCCTTAGACAAAAGAGCCGATAACGATCTCAGCATTTGCGCGAAACACGGGATGGTAACTGAGTAAACCGACATATCTTTTCCCTAAGTAGTCATTCATGGCGGGCAGAAAGGATCAGCCTTTCTCCCGAATACCGCCTTGAATCCTAGCAGACTGTTGACCTTCCTCTGCCAACACTCCCGCAACCCCCTCCCCGCCTCTATTACGTCAGCACTCCTCCCCCGCGCCCATCGGCAACCAGCGGGAGGCATGAGTGTTGACGAATACAGGTGAACAACCCGCCACCTTGGAGGTGACCATGGAACACGAAGTGATTGTTGAGGGCTTTGTCCTTCAGGTGGAGGTGACCCATTGCATCAATGAGCCGCCAAGCCCAGGCAACTCGAACAGTGACTGGGACGCCCGGGGTGACCGGCAAATCGAGTTCAAGATCCACTCTGCGATTTGCTATGACGAAAGCGGCGTCCGGATGGATGTTGAGCGGCACCTGCTGTACCTGCTGGCCCGACAGTACGACTCGCAAATCGAGAGCGCACTGTGGATCGAGATCGACGCGCTAAAGCGCCGGCAACGGTGGGCTGCATGAGCGAACACCACGACGTGGCAATCGGAATGCTTGAAGGGTACGTCAGGGCGATGAGTGATCCGCTTTGCAACCCTTCCGCAGTCAAGGCTTCGTCCAGCACCGCGATTCTGATCCTGCGCACGCTGGGCATCATCAGCGCGCAGGAAGACGCCAACTACACCGAGAGCCTGCGCCGTGATTACGAGCGCCGGTTAGGGAGAGCCGCATGACCACCGCACCGGTTAAATCACTGATCGACGAGCAGCTCGACGACGTTGAGTCGAAGTTGATCATGCTGGGCTTCGGCCTCCCCTTCAATGAAGTGATCGGCCAGCCACGCGAGCGTGCTGTGGCCACCCTGCCGAAGCGCCTGGCGGCAACCATGAAGGGCGGGCGGATCGCGGTGAGGGTTCGGTCGTGACCACCCACCAGCGCACCCGGCGCCTACTCATCTGGCGCGGCTCCTTCTCTGCCCTCTCCGTCTGCACCTTCCTGATGTTGCTCAGCGCCCTCGCTGATCGAATCACCCAGTAACCAACACCTTCAATCGCTGCGAGCATCGCGGCAAGGATCCCCCATGTCCGCAGTAATGAAGCAGGACGACAACACTCCTGCGATGTCGGAGGCCGCGCTCGTTGAAGTGCTGAGCAGCAGCCTCTATCCCGGCGCAGAAAAGAACTCTGTAGTGATGGTGTTGGCTTACTGCCAGGCCGCGCACTTGGACCCAATGTTGAAGCCGGTGCACATCGTCCCGATCTGGAACTCGAAGACGAAAAAGATGCAGGACACGGTGATGCCTGGCATCGGCCTGTACCGCATTCAAGCGGCACGCACCGGCCAGTACGCCGGAATCAGCGAGCCTGAATATGGCCCTCCAGTAACGGCGAAGCTGAGCGGCGTGGAAGTCACGTATCCCGAATGGTGCCGCGTAACGGTCAAGCGGCAGATGAGCAACGGCCTGGTGGCCGAGTACACCGCCAACGAGCGCTGGCTTGAGAACTACGCGACATCAAGCAAGGACACTGCGGCGCCTAACGCCATGTGGAAACGTCGAGCCTTTGCCCAGCTCGCCAAATGCGCCGAGGCCCAGGCGCTGCGCAAAGCATTCCCAGAAGTCGGATCGGCGCCAACCGCCGACGAAATGGAAGGCAAGACCTTCGAGGAAGCGCCGCGCGATGTAACACCAAAGCCGTCGGCGGCCAAAGAGACTGAAGAAAATCCAAGCTATTCGGATGAAAAGTTCGAAACGATGCTTCCGACCTGGCAGGCCGGCATTGATCAAGGAAAAACCAACTCGGAGACGCTGATCGCGTTTCTTCAATCCCGATACACGCTCAGCGAAGCGCAAATCGACAGAATCAATCGAATGACACCTATCGACGGAGAGTCAGCATGAAAATCCATAACGTAGCTCAAGGCTCCGCCGAATGGCATGCGCTACGCGGCAAGCACTTCACCGCATCCGAAGCGCCGGCAATGATGGGCGCCTCGAAGTACCAGACCCGCACCGACCTCCTGACGCTGAAAAAGACAGGCATTGCGCCAGAAGTCACGCAGTCGCAGCAGTACATCTTCGACAAAGGCCACTCTACCGAAGCGATGGCTCGCCCCCTGGTTGAGGGGATGATCGGCGAAGAGCTGTATCCGGTCGTTGGGACTTCAGGCAACCTGCTCGCCTCGATGGATGGCGCCACGATGCTCGGCGAGACTCTGTTCGAGCACAAGCTGTGGAATGAGTCGGTTGTCGCCCAGGTGAAAGCCGGCGAACTGGCTCCGCACTACTACTGGCAGCTTGAGCAGCAACTCTTGGTCAGCGGCGCTGAGCGGGTGATCTTTGTTTGCTCCGACGGCACGCCGGAGAACTTCGTGCATATGGAGTACCGGCCAGTCGCCGGCCGCGCGGCCCAGTTGATCGAAGGATGGAAACAGTTCGAGGCAGACCTGGCCAACTTCGAGATGGCCGACGCGCCTTCAATCGTCGTCGGCAAGGCACCTGATGAATTGCCAGCCCTTCGCATCGAGCTGACCGGCATGGTCACCGCCAGCAACCTGAAGGTGTTTGAAGACTCGGCCCTGGCTGTCATCGACTCAGTGAAAACCACGCTCTCCACCGACCAGGACTTCGCCGACGCCAAGAAGGCGGTCAAATGGTGCGGAGATGTTGAAGAGGCTGTCGCCGTCGCCAAGAAGCAGGCCCTGTCGCAGACCCAAAGCATCGACGAGCTGTTTTCATCGCTGGATCGCATCAGCGCTCATGCCCGCGAGACCCGCCTGAAGGTCGACAAGCTGGTGAAAGCTCAAGAGCTGCTGGTGAAGAACGCCATCAAGCTAAAGGCGGAACTCGCCCTGGCGGACCACATCGCCGCAATCAACAAGACCCTCGGCAAAGTCACGCTGCCTCATGTTGTTTCGGACTTCGCCGGCGCCATGAAGAACAAGCGCACCATCGCGAGCCTCCAGGACGCGGTAGATACCGAGCTGGCCCGGGCGAAGATCGATGCAAGCCAGGCAGCGGACGGCATCCGCTTGAACCTGACCAGTCTGGCAGAGCTCGCCGTTGATCATGCCTTCCTGTTCAGCGACGTGCAGCAGCTCGTGGCCAAGGCCAACGATGACCTGGTAACGCTGATCAAATTCCGCATCTCCGAACACCAGCAGGCGGAGCAGGCAAAGGCCGACGCGAAGCGCATCGCCGAAGAGCAGGAAGCCCAGCGACTGGCAGCCATCAAGCCTGAGCCAGTCGTTGAGAAAGCGGCGACACCCGAGCCAGTCCGCGCTACGCCAGTTCAGACAACGGCACCCGTCGCCCAGGCTACAAAGCCAGTAAAGAGCCACGTGGTCGAGCAGGTAGCGCTGCAGGCCAGCGTGACGGACTTCGAGGCACTGATCAAAGCGGTTGCATATGGTCAGGCGCCGGTCACGCTGCTTTTGGTCAACTGGGAAGCGCTCGACGCGATGGTCGCAGCGCAAGGTGCAAACTTCAGCATGGCCGGGGTGACACTCGGCAAGGCGGCAGCATGATCAGCAACCTCAGATCTGATATCGAGTTCCGACGCGAGAAAGCACTGGAGCTTTCCAGCCAGGTACATCAGCACCTGGCCGCCGGCGGCAAGCTCACAATCGGCGAGAGCCCGGCGATCAATCCCGCCCCGGCGAAGCGCTCCACCAAGATCGACCCCGAGACCATCCTCAAGCGCCGCAAGCCGCCCATCACCCGGGCCGAGCGTGAAGCGCTGCGCAAACTCGCGGAGGCTTTATGAGCAAGCGCAAGCCGCACAACCTCAAAGCCCGCATTGACCGGTCCTGCCGGTCGCTGCTGGCCGCCAACCACGTAGCAGTGGTGAACATCGACCCCAGCGGCCGCCAGGGCATGATCAACTACAAATCGCTGAAGAGCATCGCACCGGGAAAGATCGGCCAGGCCGTCTGCGGTATCCCCCACCGGTGGACGATCTACCTCAGCGCCCTTTGCATCGATGCCCGCGGTGACCGATACAGCAAGTCAGTGGAGGTGGCGCCCGATGGCGTTTACCTCTCCGACCACCTGGAAGACGTGATCGAGCATTGCTACAAGAAGCTGCGCGACGAGGCCAACCAAAGCCAGATGGTGGCTTCGGGCTGGATTGCCATACCTGAAGCGATTTCGCTCGATGAGGCGCACGCAGCGCGAATCTTCGAAGCGGTCGGCGCCTGGCACCAGGTGAAGGTCGATTCATGCGCCGCATAGCCCGCACCCAGCAACGCAAACGCCAAATCTGGCTCGCACTGCCGACCAGCGGAATAGAAGAGGTAGGCCATGGCAGCAGTACCGCAGAAAGAACGCTCGGCCAAGTCTGCCAGGAAGCGCGTGGCGAATGCCGAAGAGGAATTGAGGCTAAGGGTTCGCCCCGGCACCCGCCAGGCGCTGGCCGACCTGATGGAGTGGTCAGGCATTACTGAGCAGGGCGAGGCGATGACACTGATGATTCATCACCTGCACGCCATGGGCTCCGCGAAGTGCCAGCCGCTGCTGAATCCGCCGCGCCACGAAATCGAGATATCGAAAAACGTGGCGCGGGAATTCCGCAATAAAAGCCTGCTCGCCATCCAGAAAGACCCGGGCGACGAGATCATAGAGCCTGACCAAGCGCTAGAGCCCTTTTTTAGCCTGCCCGAAACATACTGCAAGTGGCCGGCCTTCTGCATTTCTGCCCAGTTATCGAAGTCAGTATTTGCCGTGATGAACGCATCCCATTGGTCATCGGGTATTGCCGCAAAATCATCAGGACCATCGATTTTGAAACCGGACGCCGCAAAAAGAGATTCGAGGTCATCAAACTTGCTGTGAGCTGATACGAACTCAGGATTCAGCACATCAACCATCTTTACTTGATGCTTGCCTTCCAATTCCTTTGCATTCTTGATTAATCGGTCGAGTCCGCTGCGATCAATTTTTATTGGCATTTTCGTTTCTCTCCTTGTTCCGACTCCATGCCGGAACAGAACAAATACCCCATACAAAATCAAAACGCCACCACACCTTTGTTGCGGCCGGTAACGGTGGGCGGCGCCTGACTGGAGATAGTCCATGAACGACCAGTTCTACCTGCAAGACAGCCGCAGCCACGCCTACGTCGGCGATGGATTGTCCTTCTGGGGCTTTGGCGGCTCTGGATATGTCACCGACCTGGCCAAGGCCCAGGTGTTCACCCGGGACGGCGCTTGCGATCACCGCGACACTGACATCCCATGGCCCAAGGCCTACGTCGATGCCCGGGCGCGTATTGGTGTCGACTGCCAGTGTGTGACGTTGAGCGAAGCGCTGGACCAACACCCCGACGCAGCCGAGTTTTACATCCAGAAGCCGCAGTGCTGGAACGGCAACAACCTGATTTGGCTTTGTGAGGACGGAGTGTTCACAAGCGACCTTGCCAAGGCCGTGGTGGTACAGAGAGCTCACACCGTGACCTGGATCGGTAAACTCGGTCAGTCAGGTGCGGTGGCCTGGCCCAAGCCCTACATCGACGAGCATAGCCGTCGCCTGGTTGAACGCGATGATGTGAACATCAAAGAAGCCCTGAGCGGCACCGGCATTAAGCTGACCAAGCCGAAGAAGCCGAAGAAGCCCAAAATGATGATGTTCAATTGCGATGGCTGCGGCCGGTTCATCAGCGACGCGCAGCGCTATCGGGAGGACTGCCGTAACTGCGGGGCGAACAACAGGCCTTGATCCAACATTGCCCATTACGCTGGATGCTTCCGGTCACTCTGTAATCGTGAAATCTCCGAGATTATCGCTCATGTATTGAGCGATCTCCCTGGCCCGCTCAAACGACGTTCCAGGCTTAAGATCAAAGCCGAATAATTCGGTGGGCATCCCTTCATCAGCAGTTGCATATTCAATATTGATGTATGGGACGTGGCTTGCGTATTGATTCACGGTGAACAATGGCTGAGCGCGCTTCGTCATTTTGATCTCCTTGATCCGGCTCCATGCCGGTCACCCGTAATACCCCATATCAACGAATCACGCCAGCCGGCGAGGATGTCGGCAGCACGGAGGATAAACGCATGAGCTGGCTCTATTCGCAGGATCTGGTGGCGGTGGAGATGGGCTTCAAGACTATGCCCCCTGCAGGGGATGCCGATCAATCCTAGGCACCTCTACCTCTTTCGGACTGGCCTGAACCTCCGGGTCTACCCACCCGCCCCGGCCCCTATTCAGTAGCTAAACGACCGGGACTTTTTTGTTAGCCGTACTTGGATACTCCTCATCCAGCTTCTTATACACACTTTCAACTTCAAACTTCAGTTTCTCTCGAACCTCTTCAACTCCATAAAATTTTCCAGTTGCAATATTTAGAGCCAACATTGAAAACAAAGCAACCCCACGCCTAGCTCTATCTCTACAGTCAAGCAGACTACGAAGCTTTGTATTTCTTTTTTCTTTAATTGCAGTATCTATGTCAGGATCGTCACCCAACTCATCGCGATGCTCTTCATGATACTTAAACGCTAACTCTAAATACCTATCATAGTCTTTTTCCTGCATAGCCATAAGCATGTCAATAGCCTTTACAGAAGTGTCTTGAGCTGCTGCAATTTTGAGCGCCAGAGCTTCCTCCCTCTGGGCGCTCAACAACTCCCGCTGTAAATATACAGTTCTGACAACTGCTACAAGTGTAAGAAACGAAACTAGCGGCCCTAATACGCCCCCCATATAACTACCGAATGCCGACCAATCGGCAGACTTGGAAGAATATCCGCCACTAAACTCCTGGCGGTATACAGAAAGTGCGGTGTATACGCCAAAACAAGCAATAAGCGATAAAGTGAACCACAAACTTAAAACGACCTTGAATAAACCTTTCACAATATTCATCTTCACCTCCTTTGAAAATTTGTCCGACTATACCGGCCAGGAGCCACTATGCCCATTACTTATGGAAGCGTATGCAGCGGCATCGAAGCCGCCACCCAAGCTTGGCACCCGCTGGGCATGCGCGCTGCCTGGTTTGCCGAGATTGAGCCGTTCCCCTCGGCGGTCCTGGCCCACCACTATCCCGACGTGCCGAACCACGGCGACATGACCAAGCTGGCCGCCCTGGTGCTGGCCGGCAAGATCCCGGCGCCGGACGTTCTGGTCGGAGGCACCCCATGCCAGGCCTTTTCGGTAGCCGGTATGCGCGAAGGCCTCACTGACCCGCGCGGCGCCCTCACAATCAAATACGTGGAGCTTGCAGATGCAGTTGACTATGTTCGCGCCAGCCAGCGAAAGCCCGCCAGCGTCATCGTCTGGGAAAACGTCCCCGGCGTCCTCAGCGACAAAGGGAACGCCTTCGGATGCTTTCTTGGCGCGCTTGCTGGGGAAGACTGCGAGCTGCAGCCTCCAGGGAAGAAATGGCAGGACGCTGGTTGTGTGTATGGACCCAAAAGAACAATCGCGTGGCGGGTCCTGGACGCCCAATATTTCGGCCTGGCCCAACGACGCCGTCGTGTGTTCGTTGTCGCAAGTGCTCGAGACGGGTTCGATCCTGCCGAGGTACTTTTTGAGCGCGAAGGCGTGCGCCGGGATACTGCGCCGCGCCGAGGCGAGGGGCAAGACGTTACCGGAACAGCTCCTTTCGGCCCTGCACTCCAGTGCGGATGTGGATCCGTCTTCGCTGAATCCCTAGGCCAATACGGCTGCCCGGACTGCGAGGGTGATGAGGGACCAGCAGTAGATATGTTCGGCGGCATTCCGGCGTTCGGCGGGCATAGTCTGGGTGGCTCGATCGAACGCTCGGCAACGCTCACCGCCAAGGACAGTCGACTTGATATTGAAAGCGAGACGTTCTTCGTGCACGGAGTGGATGTTCGCAACGGCTCGCTGACTGGCGAGCTCACCCACACCCTCCAAGCGGGATATCACGCACCAGACCCGGGAGGCACGCCACATATCCTCTCGGACTCCAGGATTCGGCGCTCCACTCCACGCGAGTGCGAACGCCTTCAGGGCATGGCCGACGACTACACCCGGATCCCATGGCGCGGCAAGCCAGCCAGCGAATGCCCGGATGGCCCCCGCTACAAGGCGATCGGCAACAGCAAGGCCGTAACTGTGGTTCGCTGGCTTGGGCGAAGGCTTTTGCAACAACTCTGAACTACGTCACTCAACCGTCAGGTCAAGGCTAGGACAATAGTCTACCGGCCGGCTTTGGCTTTCTCCCACTCCTTCTTAAGGATAATCTGACAACGTGCCACTACATTCTCGCAAATTGATTTAGCAGGGCCACCGGCCTGATCGCACGCATTATGAAGTTCATTGACGCACTCAAGCAGCTCCTGACTTTCTGGCTCGCTTGGGTTTAATAACAATTCAATTTTTGCCTTCAGGCTGACTAGCTCTTTCATTGCTTGAATATGTGAGAAAGACCATTCGCGTAAAGCTGTATCTCCCGAGTGCCAAGACGGCGCAGCCTCTCGATACAAGTTTAGTCTCTGAAGATTTAGAGCAGCGGAAATATAAGTAGCACACGCATCGCGAAGGTCGTTGATCCAGTTTTGCCTGCTAGTTTTTAAAGAGGCTTGAGCAGCAACAATTTCTTGACTTGCAATCATTTCTTTTTGGATTTCGAAAGTTTGCTTAGCGGCTAGATCTTGACTGGCTATCATTTCCTTTTGAAGCTCGAAATTTTGATTCGCTGATGTCTCTTGACTGGAAATCAATTTTCGTTGTAATTCAAAATTCTCCAGAGCAACCTTTTCTTGACTAACAATAGTTTTATTAAAGTTTTTTATTGTCAAATATGTACCAAGAACAAAGATAGAGACGGTTGCAGAGAAACTCCAAAACGTTGCCCAATCAAAACCCGAATTAACTACAATCTCGGGAATCTGTTCAAGATAAACAAGAGATGTTTCGAATTTCATTAATAACTCCGTTTCTAAATTTGATCCGTCAAGCCGGCATCATACTTCCGAGCAATACCCATGCCCACAGAAAACTGTCACTCCTACCTCTCGAACGACCACGTGCCATCGAATACCTTCACCAAAACCCCGTTGCCAGGATTGAACCCAAAGCATCTACGGGACAGCCTGATCGCATAAGGTCGTAGCTATGGGCTTGAGGCGCCTCCACGCTTTTCAGTCGCATGGCTTATGAAGCGCACTACCCGACCGGTGCCCACTTCAAGTTATTCACGCCGAAAACCGAGATGGCACTTGGCGACTTGCTGATCAAGGCCGCCAACAAGATCGCCTCTCTACCCCACGGCCCATACGATCGCTTCAAGGCGCGCCTGGCCGAGAAGGCCGAGTCAGCCTAATGCCGAGAACCGGGTCGCCCAAGCCTCTTTAACCATGAACCAGATAATGAATTGCGCCCAAAATACGAGCCAGATAATGGCAGCTCCTGCGAGGAGCCAATAGGCTGGAACGGCCGATGGCCACTTAGACCTGAGTACTCGGTGTCCCATGGCAAATAACTGCACGACTACCACCAGCACGCCAATAGAAACAAGCGCCCCTACTACGCTGGACATACCACCAAATAGTACGGTCATAAAAGTCGTGTCTTTTGTAGACTTATCCAGCCAAACAAGTGATACGCCAGTAATGGAGGCAACAGAGCTCACAACACTGAGGTGCTCTGTCCATTTCATATCTTTCATATCCGCTCCTTAGAAATTAGCGGCGGATAGTCGCATAACCAAATCAAAAAGCCACTAGCCGCTTTAGCGGCAAGGACGAAGTCATGCCTGAAGAAACTGTTTTGATCCAGCCGCTACCAGTTGAGCGCGACGCAAACGGCTACTGGACCCACCCGGCCTGGCCATCCACCGAAGACGAGTTGATCCCATACGCCTGGTTTGACTCGCGCGGCCTGGAAGTACGCGAACTGGCTTTCGAATACGACGCGTCAGAAGAGGTCCAGGCGTCTTGGCTTGCTGAAGGTATCGCCGACTGTGCAGCCTGGAACCCCTCCAATCCTCCTGGCGAAGGCTGGTTCATCTTCTCGATTCACGATACCGACGACGGCCCCATGTGCGTTTGGGTGCGCAAGCGGGTGAGGCCATGACCCTACGCCAGCGCATCACCACATACATGAGCGGCGTTGGCGGCTCCCGGGATAACTGGTTCTGCACCTGGTGGTTCCGCTTCCACATCGAGCCGTTCACTACCAAGCAAATCCGCCGCGAACTGGAGCAGATGAAGCGCGAAGGCCTGGTCGAGTCGGACCACAGCCAGAGCAACAACACCAAGTGGCGGCTCACCAAATACAAACCCGATGGGGTGACGCCATGATCGCCACCCTCTGGTTCACCTACGTCTTCATCTACAAGGGGCCGAGGCCATGAGCGACGTACCCATTGAGCCGCAGGACTACGTGTACGGCGTGAAGGTCGTGCAGATCGAAGACTTGCGTGTTGCCCGGGGTATGACGCGACGGCCGACCAGCTCCTGCCAGCACAAGAAACTGGTGTACGACGAGAAAGAGCGCCGCGTCTGGTGCAGCGATTGCGAATCCGAGGTCGAGCCCTTCGACGCATTCGTTGGCATTGTCGGGGTTTTCAGTGGCGGCATGAATTCCCTGAAGCGGCGGCAGCGTGAATTGGCAGAGGCCGAAACTTTCCAGATACGTAGCCGCGCCGCGAAGGTAATGGACGAGGCCTGGCGCAGCACGAAGATGGCACCGCTCTGCCCCCACTGCATGACTGCGATTCTCCCCGAAGACGTTGCCGGCGGAGTAGCAAGCACATCGAAAGCGCTGGTCATCGCGGCCCGGAAGCGAAAGTCCGAAGCGAAAACCTAACCCCAATCCCCCTACATACCTTCAGCTATCTGAGGCGGTGACAGTGGCCTATCCAGCGCTGAATCAGGCGAGTTCAGGAAGGACTCCCACGCTTCAAAAGCTTGACGATGACGCAACGTTGCCGCTTCCCAATTGACGCCCCGAACTTCTCTTGAAGAAACCAGCATCATCATTTTGGTGGTCGAGGCATCAAGCTCAATAAGTAGTTGATGAGACCTAAGCCTGAAATCGTCAATTCCGCACATGTGTTGGACCTATGAGGGGCCTCAACGGAAATGCCGTGTGTTGTACCCGCCTATTCAGATGACAACCACACGCATAGAAAGATCCACCCATATGAGTGCTATTTGAGTTGACTATCTACCCAGCGTTCAGCCGCTGACATTGCTTCGTCCAGGGCGGCTGGATAATCGGTCCATGGCCCTGCCAACTCAGCCGCGACTTCACCCATTCCATGTGTGTCCACAGGCTCGATGATTTTTGCGGAGGCAGGCACCTGGTCGTTAGGTCTTTTCCAGACGAACTTGAGGAATACCGTGTGACCTCGGTACTCATGAGCAATCGGCACATCGAGGTTGTGTGACACGCGTCCTCCCACAGTCGCAACGAATTGGACACCTGTTTTACACCCATCCCAAGGGCTCAGAAATCCCGGCAAAACGCTATTACTCCATACCCCAATGGCCATCGCAGAGCGGTGCGCCGACTTCTGTCGCCCAGCGCGGCAAGGACACCACATGTTCGCAATAAAACTCACCCTCATACTACTGGGCGCTTTGCTGTACCTGTAGTCGGTAGCGGCTGCTGGTTCTTCTGGATCGCTCCTCGCCTTCTGGCGGACGGCGAAACGGCCGACATCCTCTACGCCTTCGCCGGCACCTGCGGCTGGATGCTGATCACCTTCGGCCTGGTCATTCACATCATCAAGACAGCGCGGCCCACGGCGGCCGGCGGGAGGTAGTTATGGACGGAATTCACTTCCTGTCGCATGAAGAGGTTTGCACGCTAACCGGCGCGAAAACGAAAGCCGGCCAAGTGCAGGTTCTCAAAAGAAACGGCATTCGCCACACCATCAAACGCAGCGGGTGGCCTTGCGTCATCGCATCGGCACTCACCGGTGAAGCTACCGGTGTAATAGAAAAGCCGAAATGGCAACCGCGGCTGGTGGGGTAAATGGGACGCAAACCAACCCGGCCGGGGAGTATTCCCCGGCTACGCGAAAGGAAGCGCGGCGACACGACGTATTACCTTTACGACACAGGCGGGACGCCACGCAAAGAAATACCATTGGGCAAGGACTATGGTCTGGCAATTTTGGAGTATGCAAAGCTTGAAAAGAGCCGCGTATCCCAGGCCATGGCGCAGGACGTACTGACTTTCGCCTATGTCGCTGAAAAATACATGCTGGAAGTTGTTCCAACAAAAGCGCCGGCGACGCAGAAAGACAACGCCAGAGAGCTTAAGCAGTTACTTGCCTTTTTCAATGACCCACCTGCCCCACTGGAAGCTATTGAGCCCCAGCACGTTGCCCAGTACTTGAGACATCGAGGAAAGACCGCACCTGTTCGTGCAAATCGCGAGAAAGCGTTGCTCAGCTCGATCTGGAACTTCGCCAGGACCAGCGGCTACACGTCCTTGGCCAATCCCTGCGCCGGTGTTAAAGGCAATAAGGAAAGCGGACGTGACATCTACGTCGAAGATGAAATGCTCGCGATGGTGTATTTGCACGCAGACCAGCCACTAAAAGACGCGCTCGATTTGTTCTACCTGACAGGTCAGCGTATCGCTGACACCCTCAAAATGGATGAGCGCGATATCAGGGAAGATCGCCTGGCTGTGCAGCAAGGAAAAACCAAAGCCAAGCGACGAATTGAGATCGTTGGGGAGTTGAAGGTTGTTATCGACCGAATACTGGCCAGGAAAGACAGTCATAAAATCCGGTCCAGCAAACTCATTGTTATGGACAACGGGCAGCCCATGACCAGCAGTATGTTACGGGGGAGATTTGATGCTGCGAGAGAAGCTGCCGGCGTAAAAAAGGCAGACTTTCAGATGCGGGACCTGCGCGCAAAGGCTGGTACCGATAAGGCGGAATCAAGCGGGGATATTCTGCAAGCCAGAGATCAGCTTGGGCACACAACCGTGGTGATGACAGAGAACTACATCCGCAAACGCATCGGCAAAAAAGTTACGCCGACGAAGTGAATTGCGGAAAGGAGAAGAATATTGCGGAAAAAAACAAAGAGCCAGCCAAGTCCTAAAACCCCGCAAACCCTTGAATATGATGGTGCCCGAAGCCGGAATCGAACCGGCACGCCCTTACGAGCGGGGGATTTTAAGTCCCATGCGTCTACCAGTTTCGCCATTCGGGCGGTAGCGCTATACAGCGTGCCAAGCAGCTTCTAAAGCCGTTGAGCGTTGCAGCAGGCTAGGGAATATATAGATCCAGCCCCCTCGATGCAAGGTCGGGGGCGGCCTTTTTCAAACAAACAAGCTGCACCCCGGCAAACAAAAAAGCTCGCCAGATCAGTGATCTACAGATTTAGTCGGCGGTAGCGGGCAATGGCGAGGCGCACCGGTTCGCCACGTCCGGCACTCGCCCCCAGGCGCACTACGAAAAATAAGTCATCACCGCAATAACCACCGAAACCCAAACCAGGGTCATCAAAAACGACAGCGCAGCCAACGTTTTGCCCATTTGCCTACTCGCCCCGATGAAAATTGCTTCAGTGAGTCGCCCTTATACCGTCCCCGGGTGCTCCGTGGCGCTATCCCGCGCCGCGTGAGAATAGCCAAACCTGGCACGTTCTGCCTAAGCAAACTCAACCAGCCCGCAAGGCCGCCAGTTTCAGCCCGAAGCCGATCAGGAAGACGCCCGCCAACTTCTGCAGCCCTTGGGAGACCTTGGCGTTGGCGCGCAGTTTCGCCGCGAAAAAGCCGGTCAGCGTCACTACGATCAGGCCATACAGCAAGGTCAACGTCGCCACCGTGGCGCCCATCAAGGCGAACGTCTGAAGGCCAGGGTTGGCCGCCGGGTCGATGAACAACGGGAAAAAAGCCATGTAGAACACGATGGTTTTCGGGTTGAGCAGCGCGATGGTTGCGCCCTGACGCAGGTAGTGCCGCGGCTTGATGTCGAGGATCGGTGCCGCGCCAGGCTTGGCGAACAGCAAGCTGGCACCCAGCCACATCAGGTACGCCGCCCCCAGCCATTGCACGGCATGAAACGCTACCGGGTGGGTCTGCAGAATCGCCGCCACGCCGGCCACCGCCAGCCACATCAGTACCTGGTCGCCGAGGATCACGCCAAAGGTCGCCGCCATACCGGCGCGGAATCCGCCCTTGCCCGTCGACGTAATCAGCGCCAAGTTTCCCGGGCCCGGAATCAGCAACAGGATGATAAAAGCGAGCACAAACGAGCCGTAATCAGTCACACCCAACATGGGATTACCTCAATGGAAAAATGAACGGGATAGGCCCGCACCCTCTTTCATAACGCCACTGAGCCGCTGTTTATTCCCTGATACCCGAAAATCGCCCTCCCCGGCTTTACAGCTCCTGCGGCTCCCGGAGCCATCTGATACGCTTTTTTCTTGTGCATCTGCCCCTGTATCGAAATTCGCCCAGCCCTGACAATACTCCCACTCCCGACACGCCCGTGGAGCCCGACAGGAAACGTCCTGCCGGCCCGTTCATTTCGGAGGCCTTATGGCTAAGATGGCATTTTTCCTGTTCGGTTTTCTTGCACTGACCATCGCGATTGGTCTGCTTGCCACCATCTCACCGGTCTAGGGTTCACCGTCAGCGTACTCAGCGAAACGTAACCATCTCAAAGTCCGCTGACGTTCCCGACGACTGCCTTGCCAGTTCACTGATCGCTATCGTGCGTACCTGTGCCCCTTCGTTCCACGGGTTGGTGTAGCTCAGCATGCCCGTCGCCGGGTTGATCTGGATGATCGCAAAGGCGTGCCCGTCGCCTCTGGACCAATCCCCATTGCGCGCCGGCTTGCCGCCGAACACCACCGCCGCCTGGCTGCCCACGGCACTGGCGCTTTTCAGCAGGAAATCGGTGATGCCCTGGGGGGTGTTTTCGGCATCGGCCAGGCGCTGGTGATCGCCGTATTGGCCCGCCAGCAGTTCCATGACTTTATTGGTGGGCAATGCGCCCTTGGCCGGGTCGAGCTTGAAGTACTGGAACATCGCGCCAACCACTGCAGCGGCAGGCGGATCTCCCTTGCCGTATTGGTCCAGGTCGCCCGCCTGTAAATGGTAGACCGTGGCGGGGTCGCCCGGCAGGCTGACATTGAAGCTGCCATCGGCGTTCCTGGTAACGCCCTTGTGCAGGATCGCCGCCCCCGTGCGCGTATTGGCGAACGCCCTGACTACCGAGATGCCGACGCAATCACCTTCGCTGGTCTGATTCAGATGGGTGCCGACCGGCTCTGCGATCAACGCCCCGCCCAGCGTTGGCTTCCACGGACCGGCGTCGATCACGCTGCCCTTGGCATCGCGGCGCAGTGCATTGATGCTGCCATCGGCGCTGTAGCTGCCGTCACTCAGGGACACGACGATGTTTTTTACATCAGTGCGCAGGTTCTCCCGGGCGCCGCCGTCCCGCTTCATCGCGTCCTGAAACGCCTGTGCTGCAACGATGATGCGCTGGCGTGTGGCGTCGTCCGGTCGGGCGCCACGGCTTTGGTCCAGGGCCTGGAGCAGTTGATGGTAGGTGGTTTCAATAGCGCGAATGCCAACCTGGGGAGCGGCAACGGCTGTGCCGGCAGACGCCATCGCGAGGGTAAACGTGAGGAACGAAAAACGCAGGTGTTTCTGATAACGACCAGGGATTGGGAGCACGGTCGGGCATCTCGGATAAGGAAGTTTGGAAGCGATACGTCGAACCAACCTCCCGTTCAATCGCTTCGTGCCGCAACATCCCGTAGCAGGCCTGAAAACAACGGCGAGCATGCAATAAGCCGCCAAAAAGCGTCAATGGCGGCCTGTGGCTATGCCCGGCAGTGCTTCAGCTGGCAAAAAACATCGGATACAACGACAGCACCAACAACCCCGCCATGGACCAATTGAACACCCTCAACCAGCGTGGCTCGCGCAGCACATTGCGCAAGCCGCTGCCGCACCCGGCCCATACACAGACGCTGGGCAGGTTCACCAGGGCAAACACCGCTGCAATCAACAGCACGTTGGTGACATAACCCTCGGCCGGCGTGTAGGTGGTGATCGCGCCCAACGCCATGACCCAGGCCTTGGGGTTGACCCACTGGAACGCTGCCGCACCGAGAAAGGTCATGGGTTTGCGCTTGTCATCGGTGTCATCGGACATCGCGCTGGAGGTCGCAATCTTCCAGGCCAGGTACAGCAAATACGCGGCCCCTACATAACGCAATACGGTATAGGCCCAAGGCAGCGCCTTGAACACTTCGCCCAGCCCCAGCCCCACGGCGATCACCAACAACATGAAGCCAATACTGATGCCCAGTGCATGGGGAATCGAACGGACAAAACCGAAGTTCACCCCGGACGCCAACAACATCGTGTTATTGGGACCGGGCGTGATCGAGGAAACGAAGGCGAACAGCGCAAAGGCTGACAACAGGCTTGAAGACATGAACATGGCGCGACATCCAAACGAAATACGGTGGCCACGACACTAGAACGTTGCACCGGTGTGCGCCCCGTACAGCTACGGGGAGATACAGGCATACACTTTTTGTCAGGCCTGAGCGTTCAAAAACTCCCGATAGCGCGCCACCGTTTGCGCTGTTTGCTCGACCATCGGCAAGTGGCCCACACCGTCCATACATTCCAGCCGGGCATGGGCAATGCCGTGGGTCCACGTTTGCGCACTGGCGATTGGCGCCATCCGGTCCTCGCGGCCCCACAGCAATAGCGTGGGAACCTGCACATCCTTGAGCCAGGGTTCCAGTCGCGGGCTGCCGGAAAAATCCGAGAAAATTTCCGCAAGCGCATCGCGTCGCTCGATATAGGCCTGTGCTTCAGCGGCCAGCAGCACTTCCGGTATCCACGGCGCAGATGCCATGGTCATCGAGAAAAACCGGTCGAATTGTGCCCGCGAGTGAATCAGGAAAGGGTTGTCGCCCTGGTTCACCAACTCTTCCACTTCATTGGGCTGGGGCAAGAGCACGCCGACCGGGCCGATCAACGCCAGTGACACCACACGCTCGGGGTGATGTGCGGCCAGCCAGGTGGCGACATAACCGCCCATTGAGCTGCCGACCACATGGACGGCATCGATCCGGCAAGCATCCAACAGTTCGATCAACCTCTGCGCCTGGGCCGCGATGCTGTAGTCCGCGCCGTGCTCGAAACGGTTTTTGCCATGCCCGGCAAGGTCAGGGATGACAACGCGATAGTCCGCCGTGAAGTGCCGGGCAAAGCCGAACCACACGCCTTTGTCGGCGCTGAAACCGTGGATCAATAGCAGCGGCGGCGAGCTGACAGGGCCACCTTGATAGGTTGCCAGAGTCATACGCTGAATGGACACCAGCACCTCTTTCAGCCGGGCGCGCCTGGCCTCCACCGTCGCAATGAGCGCAAACAACAGGTTCCCGACCCGTGGGTAGGTCCACCACACCCACACTGCAGCCACCACCAGCAAGACGGCGATCACGAGCATCAAGGCTTCTCCGGACATGGAAACGACATACACGATTCCAGACTGCGTACGACGAGAAGAATTACAGCATGCCTATGAATACCATCCAACAAACGGTCGATGGTTCGTGTTTCGTCGACCGGTGACTGGCCCGGCGCCGTTAACTGTCGGACAGCGAGGAAGTGATTTGCGCAATCGCGTCCTGATCCATCCCGTCCAGCGTGCGATAGTGGTTGATGATCAACGTTTCCTTGTCGCTCAAGTCGTCCTGGCTAATGACCGCCCGCTCCCCCGTCAGCACGTAAAGCACGTCTACGCCCTTGCCCCGGATGGCGATCAGGTAATCGGACTTGGGCATCCGCGCGCCACTTTCATAGTGCACCTGGGCATTGGCGGCGACACCGCCAATCGCACCGAATTCCTGCTGGGAGAGCCCGAGAGCCTTGCGTTCTTCTTTCAGGCGGGCGCCGAGCCGATCGTCCATGGTGGGTACCTCAATAAGCGTGTTTAACACCCACCATACGCTTATGTGCAGGAGCAGGGTCCATTCATTCGGATAGGAGCCTATTGCGCACGCATGCAAGCGAACCTGTGCGGCAGGTCATCGGCCTTTCCGAGCGGTACGCCGTTATGTTGAAGGATGTTAAGGGCCTGCGGAGTATTGAGCCTTGCATCGCCCCGCCTCATTCCTCAGGATAGCGCTCTTCATCTCAACACCGGCAAAAGGCTACTGCATGAAGCTGTTGCGTAAATGGCGTGAACATCAAGAGCGCAAGGCACTGCGCGCACTCCCCCAACTTGAGCGTGCTACGCAAAAGTTGCGCAATCGCTACCCGAAGTACACGTTTGGTGTTGGTACCTACGGCGACTTGAAGGTTCACGACTGGAATGAAGGCACCACACTACGCGTAGGCGCTTATACGTCCATTGCCGGCAACGTCGAAGTGTTTCTAGGCGGCCATCATCGTACCGACTGGCTGAGTTGCTACCCCTTCCCCGCCAAGATCGAGGAAGTTGCGCACATCACTGACTTCGGCGGCAGCAAAGGTGACGTGGTCATTGGTAATGATTGCTGGATAAGCTCGCAGGCGATCATCCTGTCGGGCGTGACCATTGGTGACGGAGCCGTGGTTGCCGCAGGGGCCGTAGTGACCAGGGACGTTGCGCCTTACGCCATCGTGGGTGGCAACCCGGCCAAGCCTATCCGCTGGCGGTTTGATGAGCCTACCCGGTTGATCCTTGAGCAATCGGCCTGGTGGCACTGGCCGGTTGCAGAAGTACGTGAAGTGGCGCACCTGCTGTGCAGCACTGACATCAAGCCCTTTGTCGAGTATTTGAAGCAGAGGGCCACCGAGGCGAAATAACCATGACGCTCCATGAAGAAAACCCATCGGCAGCCACTGTACGTCAGCCCCCACGAGGGTTCTGGCGCTGGCTGCCCCTTGGGGGCTTGATGGGTTTTATCGCGGTTACATCAGTGATTTTGCTGGGTGCGCAGCCGCCCGAATGGATGTTCGTGGCGCTTAACGTTGGCTGGGCGCTTGTTGCGTTGACGTTGCTGGCAAAGCTTTCGGGTGTGTGAGGCGCCAGGTGAACCAGCAAGGATCGCTCGGTGCAGTGCCTCATCAGCGCCCTACAAACAACGTGAAACAACGCACATTTATGGAATTCCAATATTGAAGGTCAAAAATTGACCAAATAATATCGGGCTCCACCCGGGCGCTCACTTCTATACGGATATTGTTCTGCGCCTGCTCGGGCTCCGACACGTGCGCAGGCAATCAAACATTGAGGTTTGCCATGCGTCTTTCCACACTCGCGCCAGCCGCCGCCCTGTTCAGCCTGCTCACCCTGCCCGTCCATGCCGCCGATCTGTCTGCCCTCACGGGAGCCCTGTCGTCTGCCTTGGGTGGCGCCAGTAACAGCAACACCAACACCGTCAACGCCAATACCGCCTCCTGCCAGCAACAGGTCCGTGATCTGCAGGCCAATATCAATGCGGCCAATGCCAAGGGCGACACCTTGCGCGCGACGGCCTTTCAGGCGGCGCTGACACAAACCAACAAAAGCTGCAGCAACAGCACCTACAACACCCAGGCGCAAGTGAACACCAACCCCCAACACCAGCAAAACGTGAACAAGGCAGCGGATGCGATCAACGCCATTGGCGGCCTGTTCAAATAAGGTGGAATGCCCGGTGAGAAAGGCCTGCGATCGCGGGCCTTTTATTCGCCTATCGAAACGTCGCGGTGTGTAAGACTTCGTCTGGTGAAGTCATGTCGACCACCAATGCACAGGGCATTTAAGACAGATCAAACTTGGGAAGCGCCTGCGCCGCCTGAGCCAAGCGCTGCGTGGCGATGCGGATTTCCTCCTGGTTGAGCGAGGCGAATCCCAGGCGCAGGGCATTCTCTGGGTGATCAAAGGGTGAAAACAGCCGACCACCGCGCACCACCACGTCCAGCTCCAGCGCTTTTTCAGCCAGTTGATCGACGTCGATTGAGTCGGCGAACCTTACCCACAGCGCCAGCCCGCCTTCCGGTTCCTGCACGGAGATCTGCTCGCCAAAAGCCTCCAGCAGGCAATCGAGCAGGGTTTCCCGACGCCGACGGTATTCTTTGGAAACCCGACGCAGATGCTTCTTCAGCTCGCCATTGTTGATCAAGTCCGCGAGCATCCGTTGCATGACTGCATCACCCTGCCCCAGGCTCACCGCCGCCTTGCGCTCGAGCACTTCGATGACATTCGATGGCGCAACGATGTAGCTGCAACGGAAGGTGCTGCCTAGGGATTTGGACAGCGAACCGATGTAGATCACATGACGCTGCGCGCTGTCGCTGGCCAGAGGCAAATAGGGCCGTCCGGCAAAGTGGTACTCGTGGTCGTAGTCTTCCTCGATGATGCAGAAGTCATGCTGCCGGGCCAATTCCAGAAGTTGCTGCCGACGCCCGGCACGCAGGCTGACGGTGGTCGGAAACTGGTGATGGGGGGTGACATACATCATCCGCACGTCGTGCATCCGGCACAGCTCGGCGAGTTGATCGACCCGGCAACCTTCGTCGTCCAGGTCCACGGTGACCAGTTGCGCGCCCAACTGGCGGAAAATCTCCCAGGCAGGCGGGTAACTCAGGCGTTCGACCACCACCACATCACCGGGTTTGATCAGCACGCTGGCCGCCAGGTACAGCGACATCTGGACACCTTGGGTCAGGCAAATCTGGTCCGCTGCGACCATCAGGCCGCGATTATGGCGCAACATTTCGGCGAGGGCGTTGCGCAGGTATTGACCGCTGCCCTCGCTGCCATGGCGCACCGTGTTGGTAGTAAAGCTGTAGCGCAAGGCATTACGGTAGTAGCGGTGCAGGACGGCTTGCGGCAGTAAGCGATGGTCACAGGCGCCATTGTCGAAGAACAGCGCGCCCGGCCGCTGTTGCAGCGCAGTCACCTGCTCGCCCGGCGTGAAATAGACCGCCGCCGGCGTCTCCCGCAGCGCCAGGGCAAATGCCTTTGGTGCGCGGGGGGCAGCCACCGTGCCTGTCGCCAGCTGCGTACTGACGAACGTGCCACGCCGCTGAATGCTGACCAGCCAGCCCTTGGTCACGCCCTCCTCGTAGGCCAGGATCACCGTCTTGCGGTTGACGTCCAACAGCTGCGCCATTTCCCGCGTGCCGGGCAACAGCGTTCCGGGGCGCAGGCGGCCCTCGGCAATCGCGCTCACCAGGCCCTCAATGATTTTTCGATACGACGCCTGCGACTGCGCCCCGTCGAGCTTGAGCAGAGGGCGCCATTTGCGAAGCTGGACCATGTGAATTATCCAAAACTGGAGGTTCTTATGGTCCTAGTCTACCGCAATAATCGAACCTCAATTGCCCCGAGGTATTTATGCATAACCGCCATGTCGTTGAATTGTTGCCCTCGGGCAGGTCCTTCGAAGCCGCCGATCAATTGCTGCTCGACGCCATGCTGGCCAGCGGTCTCGCCGTGCCCTTTTCCTGCCGGCGCGGCGCCTGCGGGTCGTGCAAGGTCAAGGTGGTGTCAGGCGAGTATCGAGAAAAGATGCGCACACCAGACACCCCGGCGCCCTCCTACCCGCTCGCGGCTGACGAGATGTTGCTGTGCCAGAGCCATGCCTGCAGCGACATGCGCCTGGAAATTCCCGGATGGTCATTGGACACGCCCGCGCTGGAAGTCAGCGCACAGGTGATCGGCAAGCGCGCACTGAGCGGCGATATCGTCGAGCTGGTGTTGCAGACGGCCCAGCCACTGGAAGTGCGGCCCGGCCAGTACCTCAGGTTTCGCCTCGACGATGGCGACAGCCGCTGTTTCTCCGTGGCCAATTTGCCCGCGCAGGAGCACGGCCGGCTGGTGTTTCATATTCGCCAGGTCAGCGGCGGCCTGTTTTCCGAACGCATCCTGTCGACCCTGCAAGCGGGCGATGCGTTGAAACTCGAAGGCCCCGTGGGCGCCTGCACCTGGCAACACGAAGATGAGCGCCCTGTGGTGCTGTTCGCGACCGGCACCGGCTATGCCGGCGTCAAACCCTTGTTGCTGACAGCCCTGGCCCGCCAAGCCGAGGTCACCCTGTACTGGGGTAACTCGGCACCGGCGGACTTCTACGACGCCGAGTTTCTCGAATGGGCCAGCGAGGCCCATCCACGCTTTCACTGGCATCGAGTCCAGGCGGCAGACGCCCGCGTGCAACAGGTCGCACTGGCACAGCCCCATAACTGGGCCGATAGCCAAATCTATGCCTGCGGCAATAGCACGATGATCAACCAGGTCCGCGAAACCTGCCTGGCAGCGGGTGCGCAGGCGCATCGGTTTGTCGCCGAAGCCTTCGTCCCCAGCGGTGCGTCGACCCAGGCGTCGTCACTCAAGACGCTGGACCCGGTGCTGGAAAAAGTCGGCCCGCGCTACTCGCTTGACGGCATGCTCGCGGCCCGCGAGCAAACGGTGAGAGCCCTGGCCGCCATCGCCGACCAATTGAAAGTCGGCATGACCACTGCGCAAGCGCTGCAAATGGCCAGCCAGACATTGCAGGACATGGGCGCGTCTCACACCTGGCACCCCACCTATATACGTTTTGGCGACGACACCGTCCGTACCCCGCGCCAGGGCGTCGACCTGCTACGCGAGCTGCGTGCCACCGATATCGCCGTGGTCGACCTGGGCCCGGTGTGGGACGGCTATGAAGGCGACTATGGCGACACCTTCGTGTTCGGCGAGCACCCGCTGCATGACGCATGCGTGAAGGCACTGCACCAAGTGTTCGACGAAACCCGCGACGCCTGGCACCGCGGGCTGACCGGACGCGAGCTCTATGACTTCGCCGAGCACAGTGCCCTCTCCAAAGGCTGGCGCCTTGAACGCAACCTGGCCGGGCACCGCATCGCCGACTTCCCGCATGCGCTGTTCGGGCAGGACAAGTTGGCTGAAGTGGAGATCGTACCGAGCGAGATGGTTTGGGTGCTGGAGATACAGCTGTGCCATCCCACACTGCCGATCGGGGCGTTCTTCGAGGACATCCTGATTGGTGAGGCCAACCGGGCCTAGTCGGGGCGGCGGTTGATAGCCTGAAACCGCGCGCTTTTTCTGCCAGCCTACCGGTGATAAGCCTTTCGGTAGGTGGTGGGACTCACGCCCACGATCGACAAGAAGTGTTGACGCAAAGAGAGGCTTGTACCAAACCCGCAGGCGTCAGCGATTGCCTCAACGCTATGGTCGGTGGTTTCGAGGTGCAGTTGAACGGCTTTGATTCGCTCGCTGGTGAGCCACTGCCCAAACGTCGAGCCGGTCAGTTGCTTGAAGTGCCGGGTGAAACTGCGTCGACTCATCGCCAGCCTCTGCGCGACGTGATCGATTGACAACGGTTGGCCCAGATTGGCCCGAAGCCAGTCGAGCAACTGGCCGAGACGCTGGTCGCTGGCGCCTTGAGGCACCGGCTGGCTGATGAACTGAGCCTGGCCGCCGTCGCGATGAGGCGAGACGAGCAGTTGGCGCGCCAACGCGTTGGCAACCCCCGCCCGTAGAGACGCCTGACGATGTGGATGCAGCAATCGAGCCCCGCTGCCACGCCCGCCGAGGTCAGCACCTGCTCTGCTTCGACATACAGCACTTTGGGGTCCACTTCGATACGTGGGAAATCTCGCGCCAGATGCGCAGCCCAGGCCCAGTGCGTGGTTGCCCGCTTGTCGCACAGCAGGCCCGCGTGGGCAAGTACGAACGCCCCCAGGCACAGCCCCACCACCAACGCGCCGCTTGCATGGGCGGCCTTAAGGGTTTCGACCAGTGCTTGCGGCGGCGCTTCGGCGACATCACGCCAGCTGGGGACGATGACAATATCGGCCCCGACGACCTGATCCAGACCATGGTCGCACTGGACGGCAAAACCGGCGTTGGTCATCAGCACCCCATCCTCGCCAGCACAGACCACCAGTTCAAACCAGGGTGAATCCCCCACCCTACGGTCTTTACCGAACACCAGGCAGGGAACGGAAAGGTGAAAGGGACTGATTCGATTAAAGGCGATGACCGCCACTCTCACACTTTTTTTCACAGAGACGGGCCTGATCAAGATTGGCCCGATTCTAATGAAAAATGGTTATTGGGCCAATGGTGCCGATACTGAGATACGTCCACTCTGACCTCAGCTGCATTTCACCGGGAAATGCGCAATTCAGAGCTCAGGCCTCAATGAACATCGCGACTTTTTGCACACTGGGAGTACTTATGACGACGCTGTCGATGACCGAACCGGCGCAAGCGGCCGGACCTGTACCTTCCCTCCCCTATACCAGCGAGTCCACTGCCTATCACTGGTCCAGCGTGGACGGCGTGAAGGTGTTCTATCGTGAGGCCGGCCCCAGGGACGCGCCAACCCTTGTGCTGCTGCATGGCTACCCTTCGTCGTCGCGCATGTGGGACTCACTGATACCGCTGCTTGCCGATCGGTATCACGTGATCGCCCCCGACTACCCCGGGTTCGGCAGAAGCGACGCGCCCTCCACTGCGACCTACGCCTACACCTTCGACCATCTGGCCGAGACCATGAGCAAGCTGCTCACACAATTGAAAATCGATGAGTACACCCTGTTCATGCAGGACTACGGCGGCCCGGTAGGCTTTCGGATGATCCTCAACGCCCCGCAAAAACTGCACGGCATCATCATCCAGAACGCCAATGCCTATAACGAAGGCCTGGGTGCCAAATGGGCAAACATCGCCAAGTATTGGAAGGCCCCTTCCGAACATCCCGAGCAAGTCGATGCGTTCACGGGGTACGAGGGCACGAAGCAGCGTCATCTGGGCACCAGCACCCATCCCGAGCGCTATAACCCGGATGCCTGGGAAGACGAGTTTGCCGCCTTATCCCGTCCGGGCCAGCGGGCCATACAGTCGGCGTTGTTGCTGGACTACCAGAACAACGTCGCCTCCTACCCTAAATGGCAGCAATGGTTGAAAGACAACCAACCGCCCATGCTGGTCATGTGGGGAAAATACGACCCGTCGTTCATTGTGCCGGGGGCCCTGCGCTACAAGGATGACGTGCCGGGTGCCGAGGTGCATATCCTGGAGGCGGGCCATTTCGCACTCGATGAAAAAACCGAACAGATCGCCAGCCTGACGCGCCTGTTCATGGCGCGCATTACTGCCGGTAAATAGTCAGCGGCTCCTGAGGGCTTGATCATCTCGGCCCTCAAGGATGTAAACGCTGATGAACAAAGCCCCCCCTGGCTGCCGTAGGGAGCGGCTTATGAATGCTTGCCAGATATATCCGGAAGGCAATCTTCGAGAGGCAGGCGCAGGCTACTTCGTTTTAGTCGATTGGGTGGCCATCCAGCCAAATACGACGACCATCACAATCGGCATGATCATCTTGCTTGGCGGGACCGAGCCCGAGTAGGCCTGGAAGCCGAGCAGCAGCAACTGCAAGACGTTGCCTATCACGCAAACAAGAAACACCCATCGCAAGTACCTTGGAAACATCTGTCCATCCTTAGAGTAAAAAAACGCGATACTAGTCGGGTTGGGATTGGAAGCCAAGGCTGCGGGCGCCGTTTGAAACGCACTTGCCGATAACCAAACCAATGCCTCATCGTTCGGGGCTTCAAGAAATGTTGTAGCGGGTGCAAGCATATGAAAGAAATCTATCTATTGGTCGAGCACGGCATGGATCAAGGCGAGGTGTACATACTCGGCTGGTTCGATAATGAGAAAAAGGCCAAGGAGGTGGCCGAAATGAAGGAGTGGGAGGCATACCATGCCGCCATCAACCGTGAGCATTCATGGTCAAATCACAAACCGCTCCCGCCAGACCAGACTAACTACCGTCGTTTCTGGGTCAAAGAAATTTCCAAATATGAACCGGCTCCCAGCATCAAGCCCTCGGCGGTTCACTGAGAGCCAGGATGATTCAGAAAGCCACGGTCAGCGCCGCCGAGCGAAAGGTGCAGGCGCTTTCCGGCGAGCGGGATCCCTCAGGGTCAGACCAGTGTTCCCGACATCATCCCCCGGCACCTAATACTTTCCCGCGCCCAATAAAAAACCCCGTAGACGTTAATCTACGGGGTTTCTAAGAGTGGAGGCCGAGGTCGGAATCGAACCGGCGTAGGCGGATTTTCAATCCACAAATAAAACAATATAAATCAATCACTTAAACAATATTCTTTTCCGCATTTGTAACGCGTCAAAACGGCGGGAGGCCTTTGTTTGCGCGACGTTCATTTTTCATTGCGGAACTGATTTTTGATCCAATCTTGGTTCGCCGGCATCGTCGCAGTCGCTTCACACAACTGGCCCACTGCATAAAAGGAACGCCTGGCAGCTATCGGCCAATAGCGGTCGTTGATCGATTGATCATGGGCGAGTATTTAAACTTTGAAAGCAAGTGCCAGCAGCGGGATGTGTGGTTCATGCAAGCGCCAGAGGGGCTACCCAGCGGATCCAGACTGGGAGGTGTGACGGGCAGCTTGCCTAGACTGTCGCGACGTAGGCAATGAGTTCATCGATGAAGACTTTAACTTTTGCTGAAAGGCTTCGATGACTGGGATAAAGCGCATGGACATCAACGCATCCTGTGCTCAGATCTGGCAATACTCGTCTGAGGCGGCCATCCTCAACGGCGTCCCTGGCATGAAAGTCTGGGAGCAGACCGATCCCCGCCCCCTTCATCAGCATGGCCTTCAGCACATCGGGCTCCGGAATGACCGATCGGTTGGAGAACTCAAACTCTCGCAACCCACCTCCTTTAGCATAAAACCGCCAAGTTTCATGGCGATCGGCATGGGCAATGATTCGGTGGTGGCGCAGATCGTCTGGCTTGACGATTGGATCACGAGTATCTAGGTAGGAAGGGCTGGCACATGGCCAAAGCTCAAAGGAAGTGATACGCCTGGCAATCAAGCTTGAGTCCTGCAACGGTCCGATCCTGATTGCAACGTCAACATGTTCCATTTGAATATCAACCGGTCGGTTATCAACGCTTAGGACAATCCGCACCTGTGGATGATATTCCATGAAAGCGGGAAGCATCTCGGCTAATGGGCCTACCGCGAATGTGAAAGGCGCATTGATGTGCAAGTCCCCGCTGGGTTTACCGATCAAGCCGCTAATGCGGTTTTCTGCTTCGGCTACATCATCAAGGATTCGCTTGGCATGCTGTTTGAGTAACAGCCCCGCATCCGTCATCCGAAGATGGCGAGTGGAACGTTCAACAAGCACAGCCCCCAGCGTCTCCTCTAGGCGCATAAGCGAACGGCTGACTGATGACTTTGGCATTGCCAGTGAGCGGGCTGCCGCAGATATGCTCCCCAGGTCGGCAATGCGAGCGAAAGCTGTGAGGTCAGATAGATTGAGCATAAAGTTGTTGTTCCAAAAATGGCACAGCTTGTCTACATAATGCCATCTAATCGAAATTACTGGAACGATGTATCGTGACTCTAAACCCACCCCGAGGATAGTGATCATGACTCAGACCGTTCTTCTTGTAGGCGCCACAGGCATGTTGGGCGGGCGTATTGCTCACCATCTGCTCGAACAACCTGAAACACACGTGCGTTTGCTGGTGCGCAACGTCAGCAACAAGGAAAAGAGTGAGACCATTCAGGGCTTGGTCAAGCGTGGCGCCGAACTGGTCGAAGGCGATCTTACAGATACGACGTCACTCGACCGTGCGACTCAAGGCGTTGACGTTATCGTCTCTGCGGTGCAGGGAGGACCTGATGTCGTCGTTGAAGGCCAAGTGGCTTTGGCCGAGTCAGGTAGACGCAATGGAGTACGTCGTATTCTTCCATCAGATTTTGGCTTGGATTTGTTCAAGGCGACCCCTGGTGAGCATGCTGCCTTCAATTGGCGCGCCAGCGCTGACGAAAAGATTGCGGCCTTAGGCATGGAGCACATCCATGTACTGCAAGGCGGCTTCATGGACATGTTCGGTCCCGGCTCCCCCTTGGTGGACTACGAAAAAGGCGTGATCAGTTTCTGGGGCGACGGTGAGCGGCCAATCGAAGTCACCACCGTTGACGACACTGCGCGAATGACCGCGCATGTCGCCCTGGATCGCAGCCTTACAAGCGGCAAGTTTGCATTTGCAGGTGACCACGTGTCATTCCATCAAGTAGCTGACACTGCGGAAAAAATTACGGGTATTCGCTTTGAGCGACGCTCCAAGGGCACCGAGGCAGAACTGCGTGCGGCCCTCGACCACGCGGCCGGTAGCAACCCGATGGAAGCGATCATGCTCGCTTATCAGCTGTACATGCTCAACGGGCAAACAGCGTTGACATCGCTGCGGAATAATCAGTATCCGGACGTAACATTGCAGGGATTTGAAAGTTTTCTGCGCGGTCGTTTTTTTCAAAGAAACAGCTGAATGGGTATTTGCATAGCGCACCATCAGTGCGCTTTCAGCCTGGCAACTCGCGCCAGGTGGGATCGGGCAACGATCTGATGAGAAGGTCTGATCCCCCATAGGCACAACCTTCCCAAGCGATTTCGGCCAAAAGCGGCCGTCGGGTATCTACGAAACCCGGGGTGATTCAGTCTGATCGGTAATCACATGGCCACACTTGCAACCCAGTTTGCTCATTTGCTCTTCAATACCTTGAGTTAGACCACGTAGTTAAAGGGCGGACAAGTCTTTGGCAAAAAGCTCGACTTGGCTCGGGAGGACCAAAAGAGAAGCATTTATTTGCCAATCGCAGCCGTCATCTGACGTTGAACCCAAGTAGATGCGCAAGAAAACAAATCCCGGAAAAGCAGGATCCAGGCAGGCCGAGATCGCAAAATCCTCGCTTTCAGAAAGCCAGTCTTTCGAGTCGCCTTCCTCAAGTTGCGCTATCGTGGTGAAGAACCCGTCAAGTAGATGCTGGTTATCCGCAGCGGAAATCCATTCTGATGTGATTTCTGCGTGCAGATCAGTCCCCGAGAGTCGAACGACAATGCAGCCAGTCCGGCCGCTTGGACACGGAATGATGGTCAGTGTCAGCCCATCCTCTTGCTTTATTTCTGCTGGCATTGCTGCACCGATATCAGGGCTGAGATTTGCGATATTACTCAAGCACGAGCTGAAAACTCAAAGACGGATTAGTACGTGTCATACACAAGGTTACCACTTAGGCGGTAGTGGGTTCGATTGGGCATCGTCCACCAGACCTGGTTGTCACTCCTTACAGAAGGTCAGGTTTGGGCCGATAAGCGAAGCCCTGCTCTGGCCGATTGCTGCCCGTCACAAACGGCAAAAATCGGCCAATAGCTGCCTGTCGGAATCGGCTGAAGTAGCCACAAAGCGGTCATCTCCGCGTTCCAGTATTATTATGCCGGCCTTCGGAATGTTTATAGGTAGGTTGATCCATGGCCAGAAGCGTTAGGCTTCAAAAAAAACTGCATACACGGCATCTGATGGAGACAGCTGAAGAGGTGGTACTTGATGATAGCCTTGTTGGAAAGCTATGGGCACTCAATCAAGGTGACAGATTTGAGTTGAATTCAGCTTCTCTCAGTTCTGCAGTTGTTCAAAAGTACCGCTTGGAATACGTGATAACGAGAGGCCCTGTTCCTGGACACTGGCTATACACAAAATTTGACCCAGAGGAACTTGTATTATTTTTTACGGCAAAAGACTTTGACGGCATTTGCCATGGCTGGACTCTGTTTGACGAGTGACAACCTCAGTTTTAGCTCTCTGAGACGCAGCTCTGGGTCGATTTCGGTCAGTCGTGACAGGCAGAAATCGGCCAGGAGCAGACCTTCCTTAAATCTCCAAATAGGTTTACAAGCCAGATACGTTTACAAGTTTAGGCAAGACGGCATGACACTTTCCAAGGGCAGTATCATAAAACTGATCACTATTGACCGGGCGGCGGCGGTACTCAGGGACTGGATGAGTTCTCGGGAGGCGGCTCCTGGAGATATCGCCGTGGTGGAAAGGGTTTCAATGGGGGAGGCTAGATGTACCGTTCTCTTGTTGTGCGAGCCAGAAGTAGGATTCCTTGAGTGGAGAGCATCATATTTTGAGTCTGGGTTGACCTATGAGGTGCTTAGTAGCAGTCCCACTGACGTCGCCTCTTGAATGTCTGCTCAAGGCCGATTTCTACCTGCCGCCACCGTCAGCTTTGGGTCGAGAACGGCCACTCATGACCTTAGAATGGGATCCCAAGCACCAACTGCTACGCTGTTCACTCCACAAGAGGAACGCCGATGCCCAACTCAGACCTGCTCCCTTCTCTGCTCTCCAAGCTCTACGAAAACCAGCTGGCCCTTGAGGCGTCCATCATGGAGATCTCGAACTGAGTCGAGCAGCGTGGCTCCGCTGATGTGGCGGAAAACGTGCGCGGCGCCCTGCACACCATCGACGAGAACGAAGAGTTCATCAAGCTGACTCTGGCGGTCCTCATGACGCCTGACTGATCGTCGGGTAAACCTGCATTTCGTCGCTTCAAGCCTTCCTCTTCACGGAATCTCGAATACTGTATGTGCATACAGTATTCGGAATACCCGACCATGAACATCGATGAAGACACCGATTGGTGGCTTGGCAGCCCCACACCCCTAGAAATGTGCAGGCAACACGCGCTCATGCTGGAGAACGAGTACCAGGAGCAGAGCCTGCAATTGCGAAAAGCCAGGCAGGACATTCAGGGGCTGATCCAGATGCAAGCTGGTGCTCTACACGACAAGGCCACGGCTGAGCTCAAGCTCAAAAAAGCACAAGCCGAGATTGCCGGGCTAAAAAGCAAAGTGTCAGAGCTTGATGGCCAAATTGGAAGCCTGCTGGTCGTTAAAAACCAGCGGGATATCATTCTCCACCAGAACCAGGAGCTACTGCGGCAGATCCGTATTGGGCAAACCACGATCAGCAACTAACCTGAGTTGAACCTCGGAGGTTATGACCATGTGCGGAAGACTTTCCCAGTACAGCGGCATTCACGACTTTGTAGCAGCGCTGAGCATGCCCAATGCCCTGGCGAACTCCGTGGGTGAATTGCCGCTGGAGCGCTACAACGTGGCACCGTCCACCCAGGTCGCCCTGCTCCACCTGCAGGGCGATCTGCTGCACGCCGACCTGGTGCGCTGGGGGTGGCGCCCGCACTGGGCCACGGACCGCGCCGCGCCGATCAATGCCCGCGTCGAGAAGGTGGCCCTCGGTCCGTTCTTCCGCGCGATCTGGCCTCACCGGACAATCACGCCCATCGACAACTGGTTTGAATGGGTAGATGAAGGCGGCCCTAAAAAGCAGCCCTACTTGGGGGTGTAAGCCGGCCCCCCAGAAAATTCCGTCACCTCATTGGAGCAGGCCAAATTCCCTGCGTCACAAGCTATTTTCTAGTGACCGTGAGTGTACGACGGTGGCAGAGCATATTGGGCTATTAGGGAGCACATCCGCCGAGGCGCCAGGCCAGTCGGGCGAACAAGCAGTAGAGCCACTGGCCGCCATGAGAAGGAGGTTGAAGCGGCACTCTCAATGCGATTGCCTTAACGCGAGCTTGTCAGGGCGCTATTGAAATATTCTGTAACGGCCTTCAGGCGACCGCTGTATAACCTTTATCGTACCCCATTCGTTATTCTAAAAGCGCCAGAATGCTATGTGTTCAGGGCCGTCTGCTGTCGAAACCAGTAAACTTTATTGAGAGTTAAATCGGGAGCGCATTAATGAGGAGATACATGCTAAACGGATTCATAGCACTTACGCTCAGTGGGACATTTATGCCTGCCAATGCAGCCTGCTCTTTTGTAGATAAAAAAACAAATACCAGCAACTTTGCATATAGCGTTTCAGATGAGGACTGCAAACTTATTAAATTTAATGGCGAAAGCTTGGTCACTATTCATGTTGAGTATCCAACAATGAAAGTAGTGAGCTATAAAGACAGATCTGACAACATAATGACTTTGATGATCTCTCCGATCTCAGTTCCTCCATTTGATATTAATCGTGCACACAGCGAAACAAAAACTGTCAGATCTATCGATGGTGTTGAATTATTAGAGGGAAGAGAGAAAACCTATAGGGTATTAGGTAGCGATGGGGGTAATGCTTACATTTCTGACTGGGGAACGATTTTTGTTGGAAAATTGGCTTACAAGGATAAATTGATAGTTCGGTATATATTTAAACATGGAGTTTCAGACATAAAAACTGCGAATGAGTTTGTGCTGGGTTTCCTAGAACGTTTTTTAACTGATTGAAAAGGTAACTTGCATGACACAAATGCCATTGACAGATGCCGAGATTAGCTATCTTAAAGGTAGATTGTCCGTATATGATTACGCAGGAGGGTATCAATACTTATATGATGTTGTGCAGAACGCCATTCCCAACCAAACTGATCAAAATGAGAGAGATCAGTTACTAATGACAGCCAACTGGCTCATTTCTGCAAAGTCTATTAATAATCATGATGGGACTTTTGTTAGCGAGATGGTGTTGAACTCTATGAAATATGCAGTTGAACAATCCGGAAGAAACTTTACCGGGGCCATGTTTCAAAATGCTTCCAACGAATTGGCTCGAAATGTAATTACGGATTTTATTGACGCTAAAGGCGTTTTGCCAATTCAACAAGTGATCGAAAGAGACGTTCAGTCGGCAGTACAAAAATTAGGATTGCAGCCATGGCAATGGGGTGGGACCCTTGGGGATGTTTTCCCCACGTGGATGGGAGGGCTAGGCGAAAATTTCGTTGAGGTACCAGGAGATACATTTCTAGAAGGCATGAATAATTGGGCCACGGTTATCGTACAAAACCTCGCAGCTGTTGGAATGATTTTCGAAAATCATTTGGGTAATGCCTCAATGATTTTGCCTATAGCCGCGAAGAAACTGTTTGGCGATTTATTAATCGGTGACGAAGAAATCAACATATCACTACCCGTTATACCTGGTGGGGGAGTTGGTGACGGAGGCGGAAGTGGAGGGCCAGGCGGAGTCACTTCTGGGTCGAACGACTACGGCACAGGAGGCGGGATTCCTGTGACAAATGGCGAAAAGCCTGCTGCTAATGTTGATATTTTTTTTGAGAGTGTCGGTGGTCTTGAGTATGTTAGCCCAGAACAAATTGCAAGAATGAAATGCAAGCTAGACGGCAAAGTAGATCCTTTAATTTTGGATTTGGATGGATCAGGCGTAAAACTTACCAGTGCTCATGTATTTCCCGTTCAGTTCGACATGAACAACGATGGCCAGAAGGTCCAAACTGGGTGGAGCAGTATCAAAGAAGGGATTGTTGTTTTAGACCTCAATAAAAATGGCAAGATTGATGATATTTCAGAGTTAATGTCAGAGTATTTTGGCGCCGTACAAGGAAGTAATGAGTCGCCAAGTGAAAAGACGTTTGAGAATGCTTTCTATGCGCTACGTAGTTTAGATAGCAACCAAGACCTCATATTTGATAGCCAAGATGAGCAATGGAAGGATGTGAAAGTTTGGATTGATGCCAATCATGATGGCCAAAGTTTTATAGATGGAACCCATGAGTTTCAGGAGGTAAGTGAGCTGTACTCATTGGATGAGCTTGGCATTTCTCAAATCGACCTGAGATTCATCAGCCCGTTGGTAGATACAAGAAATGGCAATGATATAGTTGGGGTTAGTAGCTTTACTCAAAAAGATATAGTTAAAGAAGCAGTTGCCGTTAATTTTTCTACTGTTATCTCCGCCGAGCCACCAACAGTTACAATGCCAGGATTAGCCTATACAAACAATGACCTATGGGTTGCGTGACATACACAAAATGTGAGCAGTTTCAAAAATCTCACAATGAGTTGCTTTTTTGGAAAAAGTGTTGCTGCCGGCCTGTCGGAAAACACATATTTTACGACAGGCCGGCAGCCATTTACAAAACACTGGCTGTAATGCAACAAAAAATGTACGGAAAACCTTGTCGCTATGGACTACCATGCGGAAATCTAATTTTCATGGTTATCCGCTTATGTTGGTTGGCTACATGCGTGTTTCCTCGGACTCGGATCGATAGAGTACCGACTTGCAGCGCGATGCTATTCTGATGGCGGGTAATGCGCGGAATAAAGGCACAGATATGATAAAACGTATTCTCCCCAAGAGTTAACCGGCATGTTAGCCATTTGGAGGTGCTTAAACTTCTTTCGATAAATATCTAGACGGTTTTAAACCCTCTATACAACCCTACCTGAAACCATAAAAACAAAATAAAAACCAGAAAATAAGAAGCAAAAATAATAAAATGTCCCGGCACAAGCCAATATAAAGCACAGACACAAATCACAAGCAAAGTACAAAATGACCTTTGCTGGCTGGCCTATCGAAACGCGCATGAAAATACATACGCTCCGCGCCAGTTGAAATCCGGCGATATAGCCACCCCTATAAAGCTGGATGATGTCAAAACCCTGATCCCATAAGGCTCTTCCACCCCAAAAAATCTCTTCTAGATACATCAAATCAGCGCGGGGTTGCGGAAACGATCTTAAAAGTTGCGGAAACGATCCCAAATTACAGGCAATAAAAAACCCCGTAGATCATTGATCTACGGGGTTTTAAGAGTGGAGGCCGAGGTCGGAATCGAACCGGCGTAGGCGGATTTGCAATCCGCTGCATAACCATTTTGCTACTCGGCCTCAAACGATTAATGCCTTACAACCGACATTCACCGCATACAAACTTGAGTGGGCTATGTGAAGCTTGCCTCTACTCTATCTCATTGAAAACATTGAAGTTTTTAATGCTTCAGTGCGTTCGATGGGCGCAATTATGTACTCATTTGCCAGGGCTTGCAACCCCTTGATTTCAAAAAATATTCTCTCAAGGGGCGGCCGTTGCCGGTGGCCTACCCTACCGTCCGGCTTCTTCCTTGTCACGGACAACCTGTAATTGGTACTGCGGATCAGCCTTGATCTGCTGCTCGGTAAACGGCAGCGGCCCGAGTTTTTCTCGGAGAACGCCTGGGTCTGGTCTTTGAAGTATTTCGACGCCGGGTCGCTGGACAAGGAGAACGCCAGTACGCCAACCGCTTGCGGCCCCTTCTCGTCGAACGTGACGATTTGCAAGTAGCTGCTGCCGCTGACCACCTCGCGTTTGCCATCCGCCCGGGGCACGCTTTGCATGGCGTTGTACACGCCCAGTTCCTGCGGGCCGCCATGGATCGGTGTTTGTCCCGAGACCTGGATATCACCCCAATGGCTGTCGGCGGTCAGCCCGCGCTTGGCCACGTCGGCGGCGGACGCCAGCATCGCCTCGCGCAGTGCCTTGGCCACCCCTGCCCGCTCAATGGCCAGCCCACGCGGTGTGGTCAAGGGGTGTGCCGGGTCGAAGCCGACCTTCCACGCGTCTGGCGCTTGGGCCAGTTGTTCCGCCAGGTTGATGAAGTGCACCAGGCCCAGGCCGCTGTCTAGGTTGGCGCGCTGGTCCCAGTTTTTCAGGCTGTCGCACACCGACTTCACGCTGGCATCGGCACCCGCGCAGAATTTCAGCAAGTCCGGCATGACCTGGCTGGCGAGGTACACCTGGTTGTCCATGACCATGTTCTGCAAGTCGACGACCTTGATCGGCTGTTTGTCGAGTTCCTGCAAGCGTTGCAAGGCGAAACGGGCGCGTGGGCCCAGGCCGATGTTCTCCTGGCTGATCACCGGCGAGAACCCGGTCAGCGGGGCCTTGGGGTTGACCATCCACGCCGAGTCGTTGGAGTGCTGCACGTAGTCGGTGCGCTCAAGTTGCGGCTGTTGATCGGCCGGGAAGATCCCGGCCTGGGCGGCACGCGGGTCCACGTCCCAGGCGCAGGCGCTGCGGGAGCCGTCGAGCATGATGAACTGCAGGCCCACGCGCGGGTCGCTGCACTGCGTGAGTTTTTGCGCACTGACGTTGGGCACCACCGACAGGTTCATGTACAGGCTCTGGCCCTGGTCGTCCGCCGCCAGGGTGTTGACCCACGGGATGCCTTGCAGGGTGTGCACCGAGGTTTGCAGTTCCTTGAGGTTCGCGGCGCGGTTCATCGCGTACCACTGTTGCAGCACCCGATCGTTGCCCAGGTTGGCGTCCCGCAGGCTGAAGGCATATTTTTTATCCCAGTCCAGCTTGCCCGGCCATTGCACCATCGGGCCGAACTGCGAGCTGTAGACGGTGCGCGACTCTTCCCGGGTACTGCCGTCGGCGGCTTTCACCGTCACCTTGAGGTGGGTTTTATCCATGGGCACGGATTTGCCATCCAGCAGATAACGGGTCGGGTCCTTCGGGTCCAGGGTCAGGCGGTACAGGGTGAAGTGTTTGGAGGTATCAACCGTATGGGTCCAGGCCACATGCTGGTTGAAGCCGATGTTGATCACCGGCAGGCCCGGCAAGGCGGCGCCCATCACATCCAGTTGGCCGGGAATGGTCAGGTGCATCTCGTAGAAACGCATGCCACCAACCCACGGAAAATGCGGATTGGCCAGCAACATGCCACGGCCGTTGAATGATCGGTCGCGGCCCACTGCAACGGCGTTGCTGCCACGGTCCAGGGCGAAACGCTGCTGGTTGGCAGCGGCGACCTCAAATGCCTTGGCATCCCGTTGAGCGACGGCATTCGGCGGCGCGGCGCTCACCAAGGCCTCGGCAAACTGCCCGACGCCGCCCTCCACCAGCAAGCGGCGGGTCAGCTTGACCAGGCCTTGCGGCGTGATGGGCCGTACCCACGCGGCCTGGCACTGCGCCGGCAAGCCTTGGGCGGTACGCTCCTTGAGGTAACGGTTGTAGCCGGCCACATAGCCTTCAATGCGCTGCCGCATTGCCGGGGTTTGTGCCTTCCAGAACGCCGCAACCGCCTCGGGCGTGTTGAGCCAGGTGAAGAACACGTCGTTGGCGAGGTTGTTGCGCCCCTCCAGGGTCGCCTGCTCGGGGCCGAAGTACCTGGCGCGCTCACCGTTGACCGTCACCACCTCATTGGCCAGCAGGCACAGGTTGTCCTGGGCATAGGCATAGCCGATGCCAAACCCCAGCCCGCGCTCGTCGCTGGCCCGGATATGGGGGACACCAAAACCGGTGCGGCGGATCTCGGCCGTGGCCTGCTGCTCCTGCACCCGCGCCGTGGCCGAAAGACTCAGCCCCAGCAACGCACCCGCCACGCACACCCTGAACAACCCGTTGGTAATAATCACGCAGACTCCACAGCCAAATTAAACACCGTGACGAGGGACAGCTTCGCCAACACCTCAGTTAAGACGTAAAAACCGGGAATAATTTAGCAGCCGCAGGCGTTTATTCAGACATGTCGGTATGTCTCCGGGATGTTACCGACAAAATTTCTACATCCCGCGCTTCATGATTTCGGCTGCTCGTACGTCTTATTAGTTAAGAGCACCATCATTTTCCTGATCAGGCTCTGATAAGGAGTTTCTGCATGTACAACTCGCAACTGCCCACGGAAGGACACTCATCCATGCATGACGGCGCTTTTGGCTCCGGCAACCAGGCGTTCGGCAAGGCGCCGGAACATGGCAACCAGCGCATTCGTCATTTGCTCAAGTGCTTTGGCCTGCGCACCAGCCTGATCCGGCTGAAGGTCATCGACGCCCTGCTGACCGCCGCCGACAACCAGCGCACCCTCGGCGTGCGCGGTGTGCACAGCCATTTGCTGGAGCTGGGCATCCCGTTGTCGTTTCTCAGCGTGCGTGAGGTGCTCAAGCGCCTGTGCACCGAAGGCGTGATCACCCTGAACGCCGACAAGAGCTACAGCCTGCACGAGCAGGCTGCCAAAGTCCTGGAAGGCCGGGCCTGACTCAGAGGTTAGGCTTGACCTTGCGGCGCATCACACCGTTGATCACCACCACGGTCACCGCCACGGCAATGGCGATGTACTGGAACGTTTTTTCGCTGATGACCCCGTTGTTCTGCAGGTAGGACAGGCCAAACATCGTCCCCAGCACCACCAGGGAGATCAGAATCGAGTATTTCAAACGTTGCTTTTGGGTCATGACGGGTTCCTGAAGCTGAAAAATTGTATCCACTTTGTATCGACTGCCACACCAAGCGCATACCCTTTGGCGGGGATGGAATGGGGTCGGCGGGGTCTCATGTTACAGGCGATGAAAAACTTTGGCTTGTCCAACGCCTGATTGAACCTGTGAGTACCCTAGAGGATCTGGAAATGCTTCGTCGAATCACACTGCTGATTCCCTTGCTGATCATGCTGAGCATGAGCGGCTGCATTATTTTCCCCCACGGCGGTGGCGGGTGGCATGACCATCGCTACTACGACGGCGGACCGGGGTATTACCATCGCTGATCACGCTGCATAAACAACAAACCCGACATCCAGTCGGGTTTGTTTTGAAGGGCCAGGCCTAACTGTTGGCGCCATGCACCCAACGCTGGTGCAACCACCGCGCAAACGCATCCAGGGCAAAGCCCAGCAAGCCGATCAGCAACACCATCGCCATCAGCTCCGAGTAAGCCAGCCGGTCACGGGTGTCGAGGATGTAATAACCCAGCCCCGCACTGACCCCGAGCATCTCGCACGGCACCAGCACGATCCACAGAATGCCGATGGCCAGGCGCACACCCGTCAGCACGTGCCCCATCACCCCGGGAATAATCACCCGGCGCAAGGTCTCCCAGCGTGTCGCGCTCAGGCTTTTGCTCAGTTGCAGCCAGCGCGGATCAAGCTGACGCACACCCGCCGCCGTATTCAGCAGAATCGGCCACACCGCCGCGAACGCCAGCAGGAAGTAGATCGGCTGGTCGCCCACGCCCATCAACATCACCACGATGGGCATCCACGACAGCGGCGAGATCATCCGCAAAAACTGGAAGGCCGGCGTGGTCGCCGCTTCCAGCTTGCGCGAGCTGCCCACCAGCAAGCCCAAGGGCACACCTATCAGCAACGCCAGGAACAGCCCGACAAAGATTCGCTTGAGGCTCACGGCGATGTTCAGGTACAGCTCGCTGCGCCCCAGCAACTCCCACAGGCTGGCGAAGGTCGCCGACAGCGAGAACCGCGCAGACAAACCGTCTGCACTGCCAAATACCTTCACCCCCAGCCACCAGAGCAACAACAACCCTGCCAGCCCGCTCAAGCCGAGCAACCAGCCCGGCAGTCCCAAGGTTTTGCCGTGATTCAAACGCCAATCTCCTCGTTTCGCTCGAAGCCTTCCGGCAGGCCGAAGGTTTTCATGCCGCCGACCGCCGCGATGGCGTTGCGTACGAAGCGGTCGTCCACCAGGTCTTTGGCGACGAAGGCAGGATCCAGGTCGGCGAGGAATTTCTTGTCGCCCTCGATCAGCGTGTCCTTCAAGCGGCGCACCAGTTCCTCGGTGTAGCTGGGGAATGGATACGGCTGGAAGTCGATGCGGTGCTCGTCCCAGTTGGCGTGCTGGATCGCGCCGTCGGCCAGGTACGCGGCACGGTCGCTGGCCGCCGGCGCGAGGACTTTACGCAGCACCGGTTCGGCGTGCGGGGTGTAGCGGTTTTCGCCGTCCTTGGACAGTAGCTTCACTGCCTCTTCGCGATTGTCACGGGTCCAGACCTGGGCCTTGACGATGGCATTCACCACCTTCTGCGACCATTCCGGGCGGTTGGTCAGGTCGTGCTCATGCATGAACACCACGCAGCACGCGTGGTTGCGCCACACGTCGCCGGTAAAGCGCTGCACCCGGCCCACGTTGAGGTTTTCAGCCAGGGCGTTGAACGGCTCGGCGACGATGTAGCCGTCGATGCGCTTGCTGGCCAGGGCCGGCGGCATGTCGGAAGGCGGCAACACGATCAGGTTGACTTCATTGGCGGCAATCGCGCTGCCAGCGGCACGCGCCACCGGGGTCAGGCCGTTGTCGCGGAACAACTGCTGCACCACCACGTTGTGGATCGAGTACCAGAACGGAATCGCCACCGACTTGCCGCCCAGTTGCTTCACGTCGGTAATGCCCGGGGACACGGTCAAACCCGAGCCGCCCACGTGGTTCCAGGCCACGACCTTGGCCGGGACCTTGCTGCCATAACGCGCCCACACCGTCATCGGCGACAGCAGGTGAATCACGTTGACCTGGCCCGAGATAAACGCCTCGATCACCTGCGCCCAACTGCGCAACAGCACCGGGCGCTCGGCCTTGATGCCCTCGGCTTCGAACAGGCCATTGTTGTGGGCCACCAACAACGGCGTGGCGTCGGTGATCGGCAAGTAGCCGATACGTACCGGTGCGTCCGGCTCACTGGCCGCCCGAGCCTGCAAACTGCTGAGCAGTGGCAAGGCACCGGCGGCACTGAGCACGGCCGAGAGTTTGAGAAAGTCACGGCGCGAGTGAGTGAGGTCATCCAGACACATGGCAAGGCTCCAGCAGTTCAGTGGGTTGGGGGTTAGTGCGGCTCGCCTGCCGTAGGGTTTTGAGAATCTCGATGCGCAGGATGCCGATGGCCTCTACCTGTTCTTCCCGCGGTTGCGGCAGGTCGATGCGCCATTCACCGAGGGTCCGCGCCGGGCGGTTACCCAGTAGCAGAATCCGGTCGGACAGCAGCAGCGCTTCGTCGATGTCGTGGGTGATCAGCACCGCCGCCGAGCCTTGCTCGCGGTTGACCTTGAGCAGCAGGTGCTGCATGTCGGCACGGGTCACTTCATCCAGGGCGCCGAAGGGCTCGTCCAGCAGCAACACCTGCGGCTGGCGGGCCAGGCAGCGCGCCAACGCGGTGCGCTGGGCCATGCCGCCGGACAACGCCGCCGGGAATTGCTGCCGGGCGTGTTCCAGGCCTACGGCGTTGATTGCGTGGTCGATACGCTGGCGTCGCTCTTCAGGGCTGAGGTGCGGTTGCCGGGCAAAGTCCAGGCCGAAGGCGACGTTCTTTTCCAGGCTCAGCCACGGCAGCAGGCTGGGGTCCTGGAACGCCACCGCCACCCGTGGATGCGGGCCGTTCAACGGCTCGCCCAGCAGGCTGATGCTGCCGCCCTGGGGCGTCTGCAAACCGGCGAGCACCCGCAGCAGGCTGGACTTGCCAACACCGCTGGGGCCCAGGATCGACACCACTTCACCCGGCTGCAGCTGCAGGTCGAAACCTTCCAGCACCGAATTGCCCGCGTACCCCAGGCAAATCCCCTGGGCGTGCAATACCGCCTGGCTCATAGATTGGCCTGACGGTTCAGCTCGGTGCGCAACTGCACCAGGCTCGGGGTCACGATCGGCACAAATGCCGACTCGCGCCAGCGCCGGGCAAAACCGCTGCCGTGGGCGGTCAGGTAGGCCTTGCCGCCGCTGGCTTGCAACTCAAGCTGAACAGCGCTGGCGGCAATTTCGGCGAGGGCAATGCGCAGGCGGAACAACGGCACCGGCTCGGTACCGAAACGGCCACTCAGCAGGCCTTTCTTGAGGTCGTTGACTGCCTGTTCCAGCGAGGTACGCAGCACTTCCAGTTCTTCGCGCAATACGGTGCGGCTGGAGCCCAAGTGATTGGCCACCTCAGCCAGCGAACGCCGGGCCAGGCCGATGGACATGCCACACTGCAAACCGAGAAACGCCGGGCGCACCGCCGGCAGGAACTTGCGCGCATCGTCATGCAGCAGCCAGTCGCGGCTCAGTTCCACGGCTTCAAAGCCGAGGGCGGCGGTATTGCTTGATTGCAGACCCAACAGCTCCAGGTCACGGGAGCGTTGCAAGCCGCTCACCGAATCGGGAATCGCCAGGATAAACGGCGCGCCGCCCTGGGCATGCTCGATGGCAGCTGCCACCACAAACCCGTTCTTGCGCAGGTTGGTCACCCAGTGCAGGCGGCCATTGAGGTTCCAGCCGTCATCCGTCGGCTCGGCGCTGATTTGCAGCGTCTCGATGCCAGACAAAAACTTCATCGCGTTGGACAGCCCGGTCGCCCCGGCGAGCTTGCCGCTCAGCAGGTCCGGCAGCAGTTGCTCGCGCAGCCGCTGGTTCGGGCTTTGCAGCAGGTACTCGATAAACGAGCGTTGGCCCCAGCAGACAAACGCCGACGCCAGGGAATGGCTGGCCACGTCGGCAATGGCTTCCACTGCGCCCGTGACATCGCCGCCCAGGCCACCGAGGTCCTTGGGCACACCGATACGTAATACATTGGCCTCTGCCAGCCGTGGCAGCACTTCCTGCGGATCGCAACTGCCCACATCCAGGGCCTGCGCTTGAACATCGAGCCAACGGCTCAAGATTGGGTCAAGCATTCATGTTTCTCCTTGTTACAGCATGTTTACCATCGCGAACGCTTGCGCGCCTTCAGCTTGCCGGTTTTTCCCAACGGTATTGCGCCAGCTCCGGGTTCAGCGGGGTACGGGCGAACACGTTGGCGAAGTTGCACAGGGTCGCCAGGCTGACGCCCAGGATAACCTCCAGCGCATGACCGTCCGTGTAACCCGCCTCACGGAACGCGGCATAACCGGCGTCGCTGACATCACCGCGAGTGGCGATCACTTCGCGGGTGAACTCGGCGAGTGTCTCATAACGCTCGTTGGGCAATTCACCGCGCTGGCGCAAGGCGTCGATCACGTCTTCCGGAAGCTTGGCCTTGTTGCGCGCTACGGCAGTGTGCCCGGCGACGCAGAAATCGCAACCGTGGGTCGTGGCAGCAATCAATTGCACCACTTCACGGTCGGCCAGGCTCAGGTCCGACTTGGCGTTCAGGCCGGACACGGTGATGTAGGTTTCCAGTGCCGCCGGGGCGTTGGCCAGCACCGCCAGCAGATTGGGGATGAACCCGGAACCCTTCAGGGCATTTTCCAGAAAGGGCTTGGCCGCTTCAGGGGCGGTTTCCAGGGTTAGCATCGGTACGCGGGACATGGAGTGGTCTCCTCATGGATTCGTGCACCCAGTCTGTTGGTTATAAAAAATCCGCTCAATAGTCTAAAGTAGCGATTACTTGCTCTTGAGTCTTTCCATTAGATGAATTCGTCCAGTTCACTCGTCGATTGGTTATTAGATAGCCTCGAACTCAACACCAGCCTGTTTCACGTCGGGCGCTACTGCGGCGACTGGCGTGCCAGCACCCACGGCCTGGCGAGCGCGAGTTTTCATCTGGTGGTGCAGGGGCACTGCTGGATGCACATCGATGGCAACTCCACCCCTTACCCGCTGAACAACGGCGACGCGGTGTTCCTGCTGCGGGACCTGGCGTATCGCTTGTCCAGCGATGGCACCGCCGCCGGCGCCCAGGAATGCCCGCGCAAGCCAATGCTGCCACTGGACAGCCAGGCAAGCGACGGTGTGGGCCTGGTGTGCGGGTTCTTTCATTTTCAATCCGGGCTGTCGGCGATGATTGTCGACTCCCTGCCCGCCTGGATCATTCTGCGAGCGGGCGATCCTTCGCTGACGGCCGCACGCAACCTGTTCGAACTGATCCTGCAGGAATGCGAGCGCACACCCGCGCCCTCACCCGCCTTGCTGGAGCGCCTGTGCCACCTGTTGTTTCTGTATGTGCTGCGCCAACAGGTACTGGACAACACCGAACTCGGCGGCCTCGCGGCGCTGGCCCGGCAACCGGCATTCGCGCGCCTGCTGGAACAACTCATCGCCCGCCCGGCCGATCCCTGGACCCTGGAAAGCATGGCGGCATGCACCGGCTTGTCGCGCTCGGCGTTCTTCAAGCGCTTCAATGAACTGTGCGGCCAGTCGCCGGGGCAAGTGCTGCTGATGATGCGCGTGCGCCACGCCTGCCAATTGTTCAAGCAGGACCAGACCGTGGCAGACGTATCCCTGGCCGTGGGGTATCAATCGGTGGCCGCCTTCACCCGCGCCTTCCATAAAGTCACCGGCTTTCAGCCCGGCGCCTATCGCAAGGCTCAAGGCTGACGCTGCAACCCGTTGCCCGGCCGCGCACACAACTCCACCAGCCAATCGACAAATACCCGCACCCGTTGCGACAACTGGCGGTGCGGCGGGTACAGCGCGGTCAATGGCAACTTCGGCGGTTGCAGGTCCGCCAGCACCTCCACCAGGGTGCCTGCTTCCAACTGGCGAACCGCGTGATAGTAAGGCGTCTGCACCAAGCCATAACCCGCTTCACAGGCCGCCAGGTAACCGTCGGCGCTGTTCACCGCGACTTGCTTGGGCAGGTCCACCAACCGTATGTCATTGCCCATCTGGAACTCCAGGCCATAGCGCTTGCCGCTGGTGCTGGAGAAGTACTCGACCACCAGATGGCCGGCCAAATCATCCAGTGTCGACGGCAGGCCGAACTGCTGCACGTAGCCGGGACTGGCGCAGGTCACCTGATCCATCATTGCCAGCGGCCGGGCCACCAGTGACTCGTCCAGCGCCAGGCCACCGCGCAACACGCAGTCCACGCCTTCGCGAATCAGGTCCACAGGGCGGTCGTTGAGGCCGATTTCCAGGTCGATCTGCGGGTAGCGGGTGGTGAACTCGGGCAGCGCCGGAATCACCAGGAAACGGCCGATCCCCGACGGCATATCAATGCGCAACGTGCCGCGCGGGTTACGCCGGCTGGTGGAGAATACGGCTTCGGTTTCCTCAAGGTCGGCCAACAGCCGTACACAGCGCTGGTAGTAGGCGGCACCGTCCAGGGTCGGGCTGACCTGGCGCGTGGTGCGCTGCAACAGTTGCACCCCAAGGTGGGCTTCCAGTTGCTTGATCAGGATCGTCACCGAGGCGCGCGGCAGCTGCAGGCTGTCGGCGGCCTTGGCAAAACCGCCCAGTTCGACGATCCGCACAAACACACGCATGGCGTTAAAACGGTCCACTGGCGGGTTTCCTTCGAGGATTGTTTAGAATTTCATAATAGTGATAGTGGTTTTAGCCGGTTTATCCCGCTTTTGTCGAGGGCAACAATGGAGCCCTTCCCCACACAGGAGCTGGACCCATGCACACTCGTCAACTCGGCAAAAACGGTCCCCAGGTTTCCGCCATCGGCCTCGGCTGCATGGGCATGACCGATTTCTACACCACGGGCACCGACACCGCCGAAGCCCTATCCACCCTGCATCGCGCCCTGGAACTGGGGATCAACCTGCTGGACACCGCCGACATGTACGGTCCCCACACCAACGAAGCGCTGATCGGCAAGGCCATCGCCGGCAAGCGCGACCAGGTGTTCCTTGCCAGCAAGTTCGGCATCGTGCGCGACCCGTCGAACCCCACGATACGCGGCGTGAATGGCCGCCCGGAATACATTCGGGATGCCATCGATGGCACCTTGAAACGCCTGGGCGTGGAAACCCTCGACCTGTACTACCAGCACCGCATCGACCCCGACGTGGCGATTGAAGAAACCGTGGGCGCCATGGCCGAGCTGGTCAAGCAAGGCAAGGTGCGTTACCTGGGCTTGAGCGAGGCGTCGGCCGCCACCCTGGAGCGCGCGCACAAGGTTCATCCCATCAGCGCCCTGCAAAGCGAATATTCGTTGTGGAGCCGCGACCAGGAAGACAACGGCTGCCTGGCAGCCTGCCAGCGCCTGGGCATTGCGTTTGTGCCGTACAGCCCGCTGGGCCGGGGCTTCCTCACCGGCGCGCTGAAAAGCCCGGACGATTTTGCAGCGGATGACTACCGCCGCTTCAGCCCGCGTTTTCAGGGCGAGAACTTTGCGAAGAACCTGTTGCTGGTGGAACAGGTGCAGGCACTGGCCGCCGATAAGGGCGTGACCGCCGGGCAGCTGGCGTTGGCCTGGGTATTGGCGCAAGGGGATTACCTGATCCCGATCCCCGGCACCAAGCAACGCAAGTACCTCGAAGAGAACGTCGCCGCACTGGAGGTCAAGCTGAGCCCGGCCGAGCTGGCGGCGCTGGAAGCGATCTTCCCGGCCAATGCAACCGCCGGATTGCGTTACCCGGAAGCCGTCATGCAGATGCTCGACAAATAACCCCCCTCAAGGGTGCTTGCGAAAGTCCGACAGGATGAAGGGCGTGTGGGCTCTCAGCCAGGTATCAACCTCGTCCAGCGACGCCAACCGCTCGCTGTGGGACTCCACACTGTTGCGCGTGATGCTGACGGTATAGCCGTCGGCGTCCTGTCGCAGGGTGCCCGTGCACTTGACCGGTAGGCCGTTCTCCTCGGTAAATGAGGTGGCGGTCAATGGCGCAGTGGTTAACGCCTCAGTGGCGCGTGCCTTGAGGGCCTTGCGCTTGGCGGCAAGCTCCCTGGCGACGACCACGCCGCCAATTGTGACGGCCAGGTATAAAAGCGCCAGGTAGTTGTTGGTGGTGCCTCTGCGCGTGTGGTGCTCAATGCTCAGCCAATTCACCACCTGATAGATGATTTCGTCCATGTTTTACCGGGGGATCCGTCGCAGATTCAAGCCCGCATCAAACACTCCGGCCACCCAAAATAGAAGCCTCCTACAAGTTTTATTTATTCGTACTACTTTCTTGCACCATAGTACCTAAAGCTCCTCCCTCCCAAGCCGATAGCCCTTCGAAGCTCTAACAAAGCCGCGTCGCACAATAAACGCTTCGTAAGGACGACCCCATGCCCTCATTGCGCTCTATCCAAGCCCGTTACACCCTGTTTCTGGTGCTGTTCGTCCTGTTGTTATTCGTATTGACGGTGGTGGGCATCGGACAGTTGGTGGCCCCCAAGCTGCGCCACACCGAAGAACAGGTGGCCCTCAATCGCATTGCCGAAGTGGCCGAGCAGATCCAGGGCGAGCTGAACAAGGTTCAGGCCCAGCAACGCAGCATCACCCAAACCATCCCACTGCTGGACAGCGACGCCATCGACAAGGTGCTGCCAGGCCTGGTGGACCAGTACGGCGAACTGAAAGTGTTCGGCGGCGGCATCTGGCCCCTGCCCAACCAGCGCACGCCGGGGCGTAACAAGCACAGCACCTTCTGGCACCGCGATGCCTCGGGCAAGCTGGCCGTGAATACCTTCTGGAACAGCGACGCGGCCCCCAATTATTACGACCAGAGCTGGTACAAGGGCGGGCTCGCCTCACCCCGCGGCCAGTGCGCCTGGGCGGCAGCCTACAAGGATGACGCCAGCCAGGAGCCTCGCACCAACTGCGCGATGGCGATCCAACGTGACGGCGCGGCGTACGGCGTCGCCACCATCGACGTGACCCTGGGCTTCTTCAACGACCTGGTGGCCAGCAAGGAAAAAGACCTCGGCGGGCAAATGCTGATCGTCGAAGGCGACGGCAAGATCATCAGCAACAGCACGCGCCTCAGCAGCCCGGTGGTGTTGAAAAACATCAGCGAACTGGTCGGCACCTCAGCCTTTGCCGCCCAGGTCAGCGCGGGCCTTGCCCATCGCGATCAGACCCTGCAGCGCAGTGAGTTCGACAACCAGGGCGTGGCCAGCACCTTCTTCATGCGCCCGATCGAAGGCACGCCGTGGTTCCTGGCCACGGCACTCCCGACCTCGCTGATCACCGCCCAGCGGGATGACGTGCTGGGCACCCTGGCGATGCTGCAAATCCCGATGATTCTGCTGCTGGTGCTGTTGCAGGTGTATGCCATCCGCCAATTGATTAAACGGATGACCGCGCTGAAGACCAATATCGACGCGCTGTCCAACGGCGATGCCGACCTGACACGACGCATTACCATTCGCGCCGAGGACGAACTGGGGGCGATCGGGCATTCGGTGAACCGCTTTATCGTCTACCTGCAGAACATGATCGGTGAAGTGACCCAGGCCACCGGCGCCATGTCGTCGAGCCTGGCACAGTTGCAGCAGACGTCGGCCCAGACCAACCAGATCCTGGTGCGCCATGCCTCGGAGACCGATCAGACGGTGACCGCCATCACCGAAATGAGCTCTACCGCCGACACCGTGGCCGAGAACGCCGCCGAAACCGCCGCGTTCACCCAGCGCGCCAACGAGCACGCCGACCGTTCGCGGGTGGTGGTCGGGGAAGCTTCGCGCAGCGTCAGCGCGTTGATCGGTGAGGTTTCCAGCGCCACTCACACCGTGGAAAACATGCGCCAGGACGCCGCCCGCATTACCGAAACCCTCGGTGTGATCGGCGCCATCGCTGGCCAGACCAACCTGCTGGCACTCAATGCGGCCATCGAAGCCGCCCGCGCCGGCGAACAGGGCCGGGGGTTTGCGGTGGTCGCCGACGAAGTCCGTGCCCTCGCCGCCCGTACCCAGGCCAGCACCTCGCAAATCAACGAAATGCTCGCGCGCCTGACCACCGGCGTGAGCTCTTCGGTGACCGCCATGGAAGCCACCCAGGCCAGCTGCCAGTCCGCCGCGGACGCTACCGCACGGGTCAACACAGGTCTGGACGAGATGGCCGGCTCTGTCAGCCATATCAATAACCTCAGCACCCAGATCGCCACGGCTGCCGAACAGCAAAGCGCGGTGACCGAGGAAATCAACCGCAGCATGGTGCACATCCGCCACATGGTCGAAGAACTGGTGCAAAGCGGCCACGCCACGGAACACAACACCCAGAGCCTGCTGGATGCAAATGGCCGGGTAATTGCGTTGATGGGACGCTTCAAGGTTCGTTGAAAAATAGCCTGCCGACTCCCGTGCAATGTGCGGGAGCCGGACTATTCTGACAGCTCAAAGTGCTTAGTCTCGCCACACAGGAGGTGTGTCATGCACGCAGTTGAGCACCCGATCCGCACTGAGCAGATCAGTCAGGAACGCTTTATCCAAGTCCCTATCGAAGCGGTTTACGACTACGTCACCCAACCGGATCGCTGGCATGAATGGCATCCGACATCCCTGGGTGCCGACACCGGCATCACCGGCTCGTTACCCACCGGCCACCGTTTTACCGAGACCATCGACCTGCTGGGTGTGCGGGTGCCGATGAGCTATCGCGTACAGATTGCGCAGCGACCGCGGGAGTTCAAGACCGCATTCACGTCCCTGGCCGTCGACGGCTGTATCCACTACCTGCTGCAAACACGGGGCAGCGGCACGCTGTTCAAGCGCATCCTGACCTATGAAACCGAACTGCAACTGACCACCCTGCATGAACGCATGGTCGCGCTCTCCAACCAGGCCCTTGATCAACTCAAGCAGCGCCTGGAATCCTCGATTACCTGACAAAACCGTCATCTCCCCCTCAGTTTTCCGACAGCACCAGGCCGTTATTCTGGTGCTGTCGGTTTTTCGTAAAACCTCGTAACACTCCCGGAAAACCCTTTGCTGAAAAGCAGGGAGAATGCCCGGCTGTTGCCCTTTACCTGATGAGATGACGATGAAAACCACCCTGCGACTGGCCGTGCTGTCGGCCCTGCTCATGAGCCCCCTGGCCCAGGCCGCCGAGCTGATCCCGATTGATGTGCACCGCGATGCCAACTGCGGTTGCTGCAAAAAGTGGATTGCCCACCTGGAAAGCAACGGGTTCAAGGTCAATGACCATGTGGAAGCCAACATGAGTGAGGTCAAGCAACGCCTGGGCGTGGCGCCGCGCCTGGCGTCGTGCCACACCGGAGTGATCGACGGCAAGTTCGTCGAAGGCCATGTGCCTGCCGATCAGGTGCTGGCCCTGCGCAAGCGCGACGATTTGCTGGGCATTGCGGCGCCGGGCATGCCGCTGGGCTCGCCGGGCATGGAGATGGACGGCAGCAGCGATGCCTACCAGGTGATCGGCCTGACCCGTGAAGGCAAAGACGTCGTCGTGGCTGACTACCCGGCCCGCTGATTGATGCTCGCCGGTTACCTGGGGCTGTTTTTCGCCGCCTTCGGCGCCGCCACGCTGTTGCCGATGCAGTCGGAGGCGGTGCTGGTGGGGCTGTTGCTCAGCGGGCATTACAGCCTGTGGCTGCTGCTTGCGGTTGCAACACTGGGCAACGTATTGGGCTCGCTGGTCAATTGGTTGCTGGGGCGTTCGATTGAACGCTTCAAGGAACGACGCTGGTTTCCGGTGAGCCCGAAACACCTGGAAAAGGCCCGCACCCACTATCAACGCTGGGGCCACTGGTCATTGTTGCTCAGTTGGGTGCCTATCATCGGTGATCCGCTGACGCTGGTGGCCGGGGTGATGCGCGAACCGTTCTGGCGTTTCCTGCTGCTGGTGACCCTGGCCAAAGGTGCGCGCTACGGGGTATTGGCCCTGCTGACCCTGCACTGGATTTAATCTCCCGTTAATCCCCCGCCACAGCATCCGGGCACTGTTTCCGGAGCCTGTCCCCATGCCCAACATCCGCTCATTCTGCGTCGCCGGCCTGCTGCTCGGCAGCGCCCTTCCCGCCTTCGCCGCCACCGAGGGCCCGACCTACGGCCCCGAACTGCAAGGCTTCCAATACCCTTATCCGGTGGAGCACTTCACCTTCCAGTCCCAGGGAAAATCCCTGCAAATGGGCTACATGGACGTGCCGGCCAAGGGCAAAGCCAATGGCCGCAGCATCGTGCTGATGCATGGCAAGAACTTCTGCGGCGCCACCTGGGATGCCTCGATCAAGGCCCTGAGCGACGCCGGCTACCGGGTGATCGCCCCCGACCAGGTCGGTTTCTGCACCTCCAGCAAGCCGGACAATTACCAGTACAGCTTCCAGCAATTGGCGATCAACACCCACCAACTCCTGGAAAAACTCGGCATTCAAAAGGCCACGCTTCTCGGCCATTCCACCGGTGGCATGCTTGCCACGCGCTACGCCCTGCTTTATCCGCAACAAACCGAACAGCTTGCGTTGGTGAACCCTATCGGCCTGGAAGACTGGAAAGCCATTGGCGTGCCCTATCGCAGCGTTGACCAATGGTACGAGCGCGAGCTGAAACTGACCGCCGACGGCATCCGCAATTATGAGCGCGACACCTACTACGCCGGCCACTGGAAGCCCGAATACGAGCGCTGGGTGCAGATGCTCGCCGGCATGAACAAGGGTCCCGGCCACACCCAGGTGGCATGGAACTCGGCGCTGATTTACGACATGATCTTCACCCAGCCGGTGTACTACGAGTTCAAGGACCTGCAGATGCCCACCCTGCTGCTGATCGGCACCGCCGACAACACCGCCATTGGCAAAGACATCGCGCCACCGGCGGTCAAGGCGAAGATCGGCAACTACGCCGTGTTGGGCAAGCAAGTGGCCAAGCTGATCCCCCACGCCACCCTGGTGGAATTCCCGGGCCTGGGCCATGCGCCGCAAATGGAAGAGCCGGCACAGTTTCACAAGGCACTGTTGCAAGGGCTGAATGCCCTTTAATCCAACCTTTTCGAGGCACGCGTGAATGTCGGTACAGATCGCAGTGATTGATGATTGGCAGAATGTGGCCAGTGGCGTGGTGGACTGGTCAGTCCTGGCGTCGGTGGGCCAGGTGCACTTCCTCCACGACTACCCGGCGGACACCGCCACCTTGATCGAGCGTTTGCAGGGCTTCGAGGTGATTTGCGTGATGCGCGAACGCACCCCCTTCGATCAGGCACTGCTGCAAGGTTTGCCCCGGCTCAAGCTGCTGGTGACCGGCGGCATGCGCAATGCCGCCCTCGACATTCCCGCCGCCAAGGCCCTGGGCATCCAGGTGTGCGGCACCGACAGTTACAAGCACGCCGCCCCGGAACTGACCTGGGCGCTGATCATGGCCTCCACCCGCAACCTGCTGGCCGAAGCCAATTCCCTGCGGGCAGGCGGTTGGCAAGTGGGCCTGGGTGGCGATCTGTACGGCAAGACCCTGGGGATCCTCGGGCTGGGCAGCATCGGCCAGAAGATCGCCAAATACGGCCAGGCATTTGGCATGCGGGTGATTGCCTGGAGCGAAAACCTCACGCCGGAACGCGCCGCCGAAGCCGGCGTAACCTGGGTCAGCAAGCGCGAGCTGTTTGAACAGGCGGATGTACTGTCGATTCACCTGGTACTCAGTGACCGCAGCCGCGGGCTGGTGGACGCCGAGGCGCTGGGCTGGATGAAACCTGCTGCGCGCCTGGTGAACACGTCCCGCGGGCCGATTGTCGATGAGGCGGCCCTGATTGACGCCTTGACCCATGGCCGGCTCGCAGGCGCTGCCCTGGATGTGTACGCCCAGGAGCCGTTGCCGGACGGGCACCCGTTCCGCCAGTTGCCGAATGTCTTGGCCACGCCACACGTCGGTTATGTCAGCGAGCAGAATTACCGCCAGTTCTACGAACAGATGATTGAAGACATTCAAGCGTGGGCCAAAGGGGTGCCCGTTCGCCCGCTGTCCTGATCACTCCACGCACCAATTAAGAGCGCCCGCTTCCTGGTGGCCAGGAAGTGGGCGCTTTTGTACATGAAAAAAAATTTGTCCTACAAAATTCCCCACAGACCCCGCAGGCTCCGGGATCTTGTCCTAGACTCATGACCGATGGGTCCGTTCCAAAACAAAAACCCCGCAAAAAATCGAAACTTTCGAACTCTGCCGCAGGTCAGGTTTAAGGTAAGGCGAGCGCTGACGGTTCACACCAAACGCCCGTCCATCCACTCTATTTAAGACTCCAACACAACTGGCATAAGCCTTGCCAGTCTGTGTAGCGCTTGTGCGCCTGGCCGCAGGATGCGGTCAACCTTCGCTGATTGCCATATGCCATCAGCCGACCAATACATGGGAGAGAACTATGATCAGTGCCGCTTTAGATACTCAGGGAGAGCGTTTTAGTCAGCCGGTTGGCGGGCCGACCTCTTTGGCCGACCTGCCCAACACGCTGCGGCCGGTCCCAAGTCAGAATCCCAATCGCAAGAAAGTATTGTTCGTGACATCCGAGCTGGCTGACCTGGTGAAAACCGGCGGCCTGGGTGACGTGTCCGCCGCCCTGCCCCGTGCCATGGCGCACCTGCACGATGTGCGCGTGCTGATCCCTGGTTACCCGCAGGTGCTTGACAGCGACAACCCCATTCATATCATCGGTGAGCTGGGCGGCCACGCTGCGTTGCCACCGTGCAAGATCGGGCGCATGGACCTCAAGGATGGCCTGGTCATCTACGTGCTGATCTGCCCCGAGTTGTATGAGCGCGAAGGCACGCCCTACGGCGCCAACAACGGCCGCGACTGGCCCGACAACCATATTCGCTTCGCCCGCCTGGGCCTGGCCGCTGCCGATATTGCCGCCAACCTGGCGCAGATCCACTGGTGCCCGGACCTGGTGCACGCCCATGACTGGCCTGCTGGCCTGGCGCCGGCCTATATGCACTGGCGCGGGTCACGTACCCCGACCCTGTTCACCATTCATAACCTCGCCTACCAGGGTGTGGTCAGCCTGGCCTCGTGCCCGGAACTGGGAATTCCCGAACACGCCTTGCAACAAGAAGGCATGGAGTTCTACGGCAAGCTGTCATTCCTGAAGGCCGGCATGGCGTATTCCAGCCATATCACCACGGTCAGCGCGACCTACGCCCAGGAAATCACCACCCCCGAATTCGGCTGCGGTCTGGACGGTTTCCTCGCCAGCAAGACCCAGCAAGGTCTGCTCAGCGGTATTCCCAACGGCATCGACGAGAGCTGGGAAGCCTCCACTGACCCGCACCTGACCCACCCCTTCAACATCGGTGACTGGGAAGGCAAGGCGCTGAACGCCGCCCATGTACGCAACCTGTTCGGCCTGGAAGAGTCCACCGGCCCACTGTTTGCCGTGGTGTCGCGCCTGGTCTACCAAAAAGGCCTGGACCTCACCGAAGCGGTCTCAAGCTTTATCGTCGAAAATGGCGGCCAGATCGCAATCATCGGTCGCGGCGAGCCTGAAGAAGAACAAGCCATGCGCGCCCTGGCCCTGCGCTTTCCGGGCCAGATTGGCGTGCGCATCGGCTTCAACGAGACCGATGCCCGGCGCATGTTCGCCGGCAGCGACTTCCTGCTGATGCCGTCCCGTTATGAACCCTGCGGCCTGAGCCAGATGTATGCCCAGCGCTTCGGTTCCCTACCCGTTGCCCGCAACACCGGCGGCCTGGCCGACACCATCGAGGATGGCGTCACCGGTTTCCTGTTCAACGAATCCACCGTCGAGAGCTACGAAGCGGCCCTGAGCCGTGCGTTCAAGGTCTTCGCCTTTCCCGGCCTGCTCAACGCCATGCGTTGCCGGGCCATGGCCGCACCGTTCAACTGGTGCAAGGCGGTGGAACCCTACGCCGAACTTTACGAACAACTGGTGGCGAAATCACTGGAAAGATCGGGGAAAAATTAAAAAAGAGGTCTTCATAGATGCCGTCAAGGACTCTGGAAACATGGCCCCACGGCGCGATCATGCTGGATGCGGAACACACCCGTTTCGCCTTGTGGGCACCCGACGCGTTTTATGTCAGCGTTGAATTTGAAGAAGGTAAATCGGTAGCGATGCTGCCCCAGGCCGATGGCTGGTTTGTGGTGCAGCTGCAATGTCCCGCCGGGACACGCTACCGCTACAGCATCGACGGTGAACAGGACGTTCCCGACCCGGCTTCCCGGGCACAGGCCACGGACGTTCACGGCTTCAGCGTGGTCGTCGACCCTCTGGCCTATCAGTGGCGCCACAGCCACTGGCAAGGCCGGCCCTGGCACGAAGCCGTGATCTACGAGCTGCACGTGGGCGTGCTGGGGGGCTACGCCGAGGTCGAGAAACAACTGCCGCGCCTTGCGGAGCTGGGTGTCACCGCCATTGAGCTGATGCCCATCGCCCAGTTCCCCGGCGAACGCAACTGGGGCTACGACGGTGTCCTGCCCTACGCACCACAATCTTCCTACGGTTCGCCCGAACAGTTGAAACAGCTGATCGACAGCGCCCACCACCACGGCCTCGCGGTGATCCTGGATGTGGTCTACAACCACTTCGGCCCCGACGGCAATTACCTCGGCAGCTACGCCAAAGGTTTCTTCCGCGAAGACGTGCACACGCCCTGGGGCGCCGGCATTGACTTTGATCGCCGGGAAGTTCGGGATTTCTTCATCGACAACGCCCTGATGTGGCTGCTGGAGTACCGCTTTGACGGCCTGCGCCTGGACGCGGTGCACGCCATCAACGACCCCGAATTCCTGGAGGAACTGGCCGAACGCGTGCGCCAGCAAGTCGACGCGGGGCGCCATGTATGGCTGGTGCTGGAAAACGAATTCAACCAGGCCAGCCTGCTGGAGCGCGGGTTCGATGCGCAGTGGAACGACGACGGCCACAACGCCCTGCACGTGCTGCTCACCGGCGAAACCGACGCCTACTACACCGACTTCGCCGAAGACCCCACCGGCAAACTGGCCCGCTGCCTGGGCGAAGGGTTCATCTACCAGGGCCACACCACCCGCCACGGCCACTCACGCGGTGAGCCCAGTGGTCACCTGCCGCCCAGTGCCTTTGTGCTGTTCCTGCAGAACCACGACCAGATCGGCAACCGCGCCCTGGGCGAGCGCCTGCATCAACTGTGCTCGCCCCAGGCCTTGAGCGCTGCGACGACCTTGCTGCTGATGTCGCCGATGATCCCGTTGATGTTCATGGGTGACGAAGTCAACGCCGAAGAGCCGTTCCTGTTCTTCACCGACCACCACGGTGAACTGGCCGAGGCGGTACGCGAGGGCCGGCGCAACGAGTTTGCCGACTTTGCCGCGTTCAGCGACCCGGAACGCCGCGAACGAATTCCCGATCCCAATTCCCTGCAAACCTTCCGCCGCTCGGCACCCGCCCTCGCCGATTGCGGCGACTCACAGCTCTATCGCCAACTGCTGAGCCTGCGCCACCAACATATCGTGCCGCACCTGCCGGGCAGCGTGGCCCTGGGTGCGCACGTACTGGCGGTGGGCGCGGTCACGGCGCGCTGGCGCCTGGGCAATGGCAGCCTGCTGCAGATCGACCTCAACCTGAGCGCCGATTCTCTGAACTACCCAGCGGCCGAGCACCTCCTATTTGTGACGCAGGCCAGCGGGGCCCAACAACTGGCCCCGTTCAGCGCCCGCGTCAGTCTCACCCATTCCCCTGTTGGAGAGCACCCTTGAGCGACGCGCAATTGGAAATACTCGCCAGCCGAGCGGGCCTGGCCGTCGATTGGATCGACGCGAATGGCCGCCCGCAACATGTCAAACCCGACGCCCTGCGCGCCGTGCTCAAAGGCCTGGGCCACCCGGCCGACAGCGATGCCGCCATCGAAGCCAGCCTGCTGGACCTGGAACGCGTGCAGCAAGACAAGCACCTGCCACCGCTGATGACCGTCGACAGCGGTGCCGGCCTGGACCTGGCGCGCTACTTCGCCCCCGGCACGCCGTGCCAGATTCACCTCGAAGACGCCAGCGTGCTCGACCTGAAGCTGGACGATGACGCGGTGCTGCCCGGGTCGATTCCGGTCGGCTACCAGCAGGTGCATATCGCCGACCAGCATTTCACCCTGGCCGTGGCACCGACCCACTGCTACACCGTCGCTGAAGCGGTCGACACCCAAACCGCCCGGGCCTGGGGCCTGAGCGCCCAACTGTATTCCCTGCGCCGCAGCGGCGACGGTGGTTTTGGTGACACCCAGGCACTGGAGCAGTTGGCCCGTTCCGCCGCCGAACGTGGCGCCGATGCCCTGGCCATCAGCCCGATGCACGCAATGTTCAGCGCCGACACCGACCGCTTCAGCCCATATTCCCCTTCCAGCCGGCTGTTCCTCAACAGTTTGTACGCCTCCCCCGGTTGCATCCTCGGCGAACGTGCGGTGCAAACCGCCATCGAAACCAGCGGCCTGGCCGACGAACTGCAAGACCTTGAGCAGCAAAGCCTGATCGACTGGCCGGCCGCCGCCAAAGCCAAGCAGCGCCTGTTGCGCACCCTGTATGAAGACTTTCGCCAGGGCGACCACCCGCAGTACGCCGACTTCCTGAGCTTCCGCCAGGCCGGCGGCGAAGCCCTGGAAAACCACTGCCGCTTTGAAGCCGTGCAAGCCGAGCGTGCAGCCAATGGCGAGAGCCTCGACTGGCGTCACTGGCCCGAGGACTGGCACAGCCCGCAAAGCCCGGCACTGGCGCAATTCGCCGAAACCCATCGGGCTGAAATCGGCTTCTATGCGTTCAACCAATGGCTGATCGCCCGCTGCCTGGAGCGTGCGCAACAAGCGGCGCGCGGCAGTGGCATGGGCGTCGGCCTGATCGCCGACCTCGCGGTGGGCGCGGACGGCGGCGGCAGCCAGGCCTGGAGCCGCCAGGATGAACTGTTGGCAGACCTCACCGTGGGTGCGCCACCCGACATTCTCAACCGTGCCGGCCAGGGCTGGGGCATCTCCGCCTTCTCCCCGGAAGGCCTCAAGCGCAACGGCTTTCGTGCGTTTATCGAAATGCTGCGGGCCAACTTTGCCCATGCCGGCGGCCTGCGTATCGACCATGTGATGGGCTTGCAACGCCTGTGGGTGATCCCGATGGATGCCTCGCCGCGGGAGGGGGCCTATCTGTATTACCCGGTGGATGACCTGCTACGGCTCCTGGCGCTGGAGTCGAGCCGCCACCAGGCAATCGTCCTCGGTGAAGACCTCGGCACCGTGCCCGACGGCCTGCGGGAAAAACTCATCGCCCGCTCGATCCTCGGCATGCGCGTGCTGCTGTTCGAGCAAGACCATGGCGGGCAGTTCAAGCCGATTCTGGATTGGCCGGACAACGCACTGGCCACCACCAGCACCCACGACTTGCCCACCCTCAACGGCTGGTGGCACAGCCGCGATATCGACTGGAACATCCAGCTGGGGCTGATCGACGCCCCCACCGTCGAACAATGGAGCGAGCACCGCCTGCGGGAACGCCAGGCGCTGCGCCAGGCCTTGAGCCAGGACCCGCAGAACTTCACCGATGAAGTGCGCAACGAAACCGACCACGTTATCGACGCCAGCGTGCGCTACCTGGGCCACACCCGTGCGCCGTTGGTGCTGCTGCCCCTGGAAGATGCCCTGGGCGTGGAGGAGCAAGCCAACCTGCCCGGCACCACCGACACCCACCCGAATTGGCGGCGCCGCCTCGCGGGCGATGCAGCCACCCTGCTCGACGATGAAAACGCCGCCCGCCGCCTTGAGCTGCTGGCCGTGGCGCGCCTCCAGGCCCACGAGCGTGACCGATGAAGCCCTTGACCCTGCGGGCTACCCAACGCCTGCAATTTCACAAGGGCTTTACCCTCGACGACGCCGTGCCGCTGGTGCCGTACTTCGCCGAACTGGGCATCAGCCACCTTTACGCCTCGCCGCTGCTGAGCGCCCGCGCCGGCTCGATGCACGGCTATGACGTGGTCGACCCGACCACCGTCAATCCCGAGCTCGGCGGCGAACCGGCGCTGCGCCGTCTGGTAGCCGCACTGCGCGAGCATGAGATGGGGCTGATCCTCGATATCGTCTCCAACCACATGGCCGTCGGCGGTGCCGATAATCCGTGGTGGCTGGACCTGCTGGAATGGGGCCGACTGAGCCCCTACAGCGAATTCTTCGACATTCAATGGCACTCGCCGGACCCGCTGCTCAAAGGCCAACTGCTGATGCCGTTTCTCGGCAGCGACTACGGCGAAGCCCTGCAATCCGGCGCCCTGCCCCTGCGCTTCGACCCACAGCACGGCAGCTTTTTTGTGGAGCATTACGAACACCGTTTTCCGATCTGCCCGCGGGAATACGGCGACCTGGTGCCCATCAAGGCCCTGGCCGACCGTTTCAGCAGCCTGGCCTACCAGCCGGACGCCTACCCTCAGGCGGTCGCGCTGAAACGGGAGCTGGCTGAGGCGGCCCGCAATCCCGAGACCCTGAAGGCTATCGAAGACAACCTCGGGCTCTACGACGCGCGCCAGCCCGACGGTTTTGCCCGCCTGCATACCCTGCTGGAACAACAAAGCTATCGCCTGGCCAGTTGGCGCACGGCGGCAGACGACATCAACTGGCGGCGCTTCTTCGACGTCAACGAGTTGGGCGGCCTGCGGGTTGAACGCAGCGCGGTGTTCGAAGCCACCCACGGCAAGATCTTCCAACTGATCAGCGAAGGCCTGATCGACGGCCTGCGCATCGACCATATCGACGGCCTCGCCGACCCGCGTGGTTACTGCCGCAAACTGCGGCGCCGGGTGGATTCCCTGGCGGGTGGGCGGCACCTGCCGATCTTCGTCGAGAAGATCCTCGGCGAAGGCGAAACCCTGCGCGAAGACTGGCGCGTGGATGGCACCACCGGCTACGAATTCATGAACCAGTTGTCGTTGCTGCAACAAGACCCCAAAGGCTTCGAGCCTCTGGCTGAGTTATGGACTCGCCATACCGAACGCCCCTCTTCGTTTATCGAAGAAGCCTGGCTGGCCCGTCAGCAGATCCTCAACGGCTCCCTCGCCGGCGACTTTGAAAGCGTGGCCCAGGCCTTGCTGCAAGTGGCCCGGGACGATGTGATGAGCCGCGACCTGACCCTGGGTGCGATTCGCCGCGCGTTGCAGGAACTGATCGTGCACTTCCCGGTATACCGCACCTACATCAGCGCCCGGGGCCGCAGCGAACTGGATGACGTGTTTTTCCTGCAAGCCCTGGCCGGTGCCCGCAGCACCCTGAGCGAAGCCGACTGGCCAGTGCTCGACTACCTGGAAAAATGGCTCGGTGGCCAACCCTGGCGTGACCGTCCATTGGGCCGTGAACGCAAGATGCTCAAGCACGCCTGCGTACGCTTCCAGCAACTGACCTCGCCGGCAGCGGCCAAGGCCGTGGAAGACACCGCGTTCTATCGCTCGGGCGTGTTGCTGTCGCGCAATGACGTGGGTTTCAGCACCGAGCAATTCAGCGCACCGCTGGACGACTTTCATGCGGTTAATCAGCAACGCCTGTGCACGTTCCCCGACAACCTGCTGGCCACCGCCACCCACGACCACAAGCGCGGCGAAGACACCCGCGCGCGCCTGGCCGTGCTCAGCGAATGCTCCGAGTGGTACGCCGAACAGGTGGAGCAATGGCGCCCCCTCGCCGCCCGCCTGCGCAGCGATGGGCAGACGCCTTCAGCGGGTGACGAACTGATCCTCTATCAGGTGCTGCTCGGCAGTTGGCCCCTGGACCTGCACCGCGACAATGCCGAGGGCCTGGCGGACTATCACCGGCGTCTCTGGCAGTGGCAGCAGAAAGCCTTGCGTGAAGCCAAGTTGAACAGCAGCTGGAGCGCACCCAACGAGCTGTATGAACAAGGTGTCGAAGCGTTCCTGTCACGGCTGCTGCTGGAGGACTCCGGCAAGGTCCTGCGCGACGCCATCGGCGAAGCCGCCCAGGCCATCGCCCCGGCGGGTGCGCTCAACGGGCTGGCGCAATCCTTGCTTCGCCTCACGGTGCCGGGGGTGCCGGATCTGTATCAGGGCGATGAGTTCTGGGACTTCACCCTGGTAGACCCGGATAACCGCCGGCCCGTGGACTTTCACGCACGGCAACAGGGGCTGCACACACCGCCGGACATCGGCGAGTTGCTGTTCAACTGGCATGACGGGCGTATAAAACAGGCGGTGATCAGCCAGGTCCTGACGTTGCGCAAGGCGCATGCGCAACTGTTTCGCCAGGGCAGCTACGAGCCGCTGGAAGTGGTCGGCGAACACGCTGAACGGGTGGTCGCCTTCTACCGCGAATACCAGGGCAAACAGCTGCTGGTGGTGGTGCCACGCTGGCCGCACCGTCTGCTTGAAAACGGTGTGTACCCCCTGATCAACGCGCAGATTTGGGGCGATACCCGGGTCCGATTACCGTTCGCCGCCCCAACCCAAAATTGGAAGGGACTTTTCCGAACAGGCGCAGTCACACCAAACAAGGAGCTCATGATCAGCGCTGCCCTGGGGGATTTCCCGGTCAATGTCTTTATCAATCCTGATGGTCAAGAAAGCTGAAAATTTTCTGCGAGGAGCATTGTGATGAGTACTGAAGACAAACGCATACGCGAATTAGCGCATCAGATCTGGGAGTCTGAAGGTAAACCCCACGGCGAGGACGCGCGACACTGGGAGATGGCGCGCAAACTGGCAGAAGCCGAAGCGCTGACGCCATCCAAGACGCCAAAGGCCGCCGCCAAGGCCAAGCCAAAAGCCAAGCCGGCAGCGGCTGCCGCGGCCAAGCCGGCCGCTGCACCCAAGCCAGGCGCGGCACCGGCGCCGAAAAACCCGCTGCGGCGAAGAAGCCCAAGGCCCCCTGAGCCAAAGCCCCTCCTGCGGCTGCGCCCGCACCGCAGGAGGCTATCCAGACACCGATATTTAACTGGCTTCACGCCGGAACGGCCTCGTTCGGCCCGGAAAATCTACTTGCAGGAGCATCTCAATGAGCAAACCCAACAAGCCCAACTCGACGCCGGAAAACGAGCCGTCGCGGATTCGTGAAGGTTTGCCCTTCCCCCTCGGCGCGACCTGGGACGGTCTGGGGGTCAACTTTGCACTGTTCTCGGCCAACGCCATCAAAGTCGAACTGTGCATTTTCGACGACAGCGGCGAAGTCGAGCTGGAACGCATCGAACTACCGGAATACACCGACGAGACCTTCCACGGCTACCTGCCCGACGCCCATCCAGGGCTGATTTACGGCTATCGCGTGTACGGTCCTTATGACCCGGCCAACGGTCATCGCTTCAACCACAACAAATTGCTGATCGACCCCTATGCCAAACAACTGGTGGGCGAACTCAAATGGTCCGAGGCGCTGTTCGGCTACACCATCGGGCATCCAGACGCCGACCTGAGTTTCGACGAGCGCGACAGCGCGCCCTTCGTGCCCAAGTGCAAAGTCATCGACCCGGCCCACACCTGGGGCAACGACCAGCCAGTGCGCACGCCCTGGGACCGCACGATCATTTATGAAACCCACCTGCGCGGCATCACCATGCGCCACCCTTCGGTGCCTGAAGAAGTGCGCGGTACCTGCGCCGGGCTGATGGTCGATGACGTGCTCAAACACATTCGCCAGTTGGGCGTGTCGTCGGTAGAACTGCTGCCAGTGCACGCCTTCGTCAACGACCAGCACCTGCTGCAAAAAGGCATGACCAACTACTGGGGCTACAACAGCATTGCCTTCTTCGCGCCAGACCCGCGCTACCTGGCAAGCGGCAAGATTGCCGAGTTCAAGGAGATGGTCGCGCACCTGCATGAAGCCAAGCTGGAAGTGATTCTGGACGTGGTCTACAACCACACCGCCGAAGGCAACGAGCAGGGCCCCACCCTGTCCATGCGCGGCATCGACAACGCGTCGTACTACCGCCTGATGCCGGATGACAAGCGCTTCTACATCAACGATTCAGGTACCGGCAACACCCTCGACCTGAGTCACCCGTGCGTGCTGCAAATGGTCACCGACTCGCTGCGTTACTGGGCCACCGAGATGCACGTCGACGGTTTCCGCTTCGACCTGGCAACCATCCTCGGCCGCTACCGCGACGGTTTCGACGAGCGCCACAGCTTCCTCGTGGCCTGCCGCCAGGACCCGGTGCTGCGCCAGGTGAAAATGATCGCCGAGCCCTGGGACTGCGGCCCCGGTGGCTATCAGGTTGGCGGCTTCCCGCCGGGCTGGGTGGAGTGGAACGACCGTTTCCGCGACACCGTGCGCTCGTTCTGGAAAGGCGACGACGGCCAACTGGCCGACTTCGCCGGGCGCATGACCGCCTCGGGCGAGATGTTCAACCAGCGTGGCCGGCGCCCGTACAGCTCGGTGAACTTCATCACCGCCCATGACGGTTTCACCCTGCACGACCTGGTGTCCTACAACGACAAGCACAACGAAGCCAACGACGAGAACAACCAGGACGGCAGCAACAACAACCTGTCGTGGAACCACGGTGTCGAAGGCCCCACCGACGACCCGGAAATCAACGCACTACGCCTGCGCCAGATGCGTAATTTCTTCGCCACCCTGCTGCTGGCCCAGGGCACGCCAATGCTGGTGGCCGGCGACGAATTTGCCCGCACCCAGCACGGTAATAACAACGCCTACTGCCAGGACAGCGAGATCGGCTGGATCAACTGGGAACTGGATGAAGACGGCAAGGCCCTGCTCAAGTTCGTCAAGCGCCTGATCAAGTTGCGCCTGGCGTACCCGATCCTGCGTCGCGGGCGCTTCCTGGTAGGCGACTACAACGAAGACATCGGCGTCAAGGACGTCACCTGGCTGGCGCCAAGCGGCGATGAAATGACCACCGAACAATGGCAGGACGGCCATGGCCGCTGCCTGGGCATGTTGATGGATGGCCGCGCCCAGGAAACCGGGATTCGTCGCCCCGGGGCCGATGCCACCTTGTTGCTGGTGGTCAACGCCCACCACGACATGGTCAATTTCCGCCTGCCACCGGTACCGGATGGCGGCTTCTGGACCTGCATGCTCGACACCAACCAGCCGTCGGTGCGTGGCCAGGAGCGCTTTGATTTCGACCACGAATACGCGGTCACCGGGCGCTCGCTGTTGTTGTTTGAACTGCAGCATGAGGACGAGGTGTGAAATGGATTTGCACGATTTCCTGCAACATACCCCAGGCTACCCGGACACGGCGGCACTGGGCCGAGCGCTAAGCACGCTGGTGGAGACCGGGCTGGACCAACTGCCCCGGCCCGGCAGCGGCGATACCCTGCAACGGTTCAGTCGCCTGGCCCAAGTGGCGGGCCATGACCTGGGCCTGTGCAAACTGTTCGAGGGGCATACCGATGCCCTCGCTATCATCGCCGAACTGGGCAGCGAGCTCCCGCCCATCGGCAGTACGTGGGGCATGTGGGCCGCCGAGCCGCCCACCGCCCGGGTAAGGGTGCGGCGCGACGGCCATCGGCTGGTACTGGAAGGCCGCAAGGCCTGGTGCTCCGGCGCGGCGGTGGTCAGCCATGGTTTGCTGACAGCCTGGGATGACGAGGATCGTCAACAGTTGGTGGCGGTGCAAATGGACCAGCCCGGGGTGACCGTCACCGATGACGGCTGGCAGGCCGTGGGCATGGCGGCGACGGGCAGTGTCGAGGTGATTTTCGACCGGGCCACCGGGCTGGCGGTGGGCGGCCCCGGGGATTATCTGGCGCGGCCCGGCTTCTGGCAGGGCGGGATCGGTATCGCGGCGTGCTGGTACGGCGCCGCCCAACGCCTGGCAGAAGCCTTGCGCGAACACTGTGCCCGCAGCAAGGAGCCCCACGCGCTGGCCCATTTGGGCGCGGTCGACAGTGCCCTGCACAGCGCCGCCTGCGTGCTGCGCAACAGTGCGGTACAGATCGACCGGCAACCCAAGGCCAATGCGCAACTGCTGGCTCAGCAGTCGCGGGCCTGTATCGAAGATTCGGTCGACCAGGTGGTGCGCCATGTCGGTCGCGCGCTGGGCGCCGGCCCTTACTGCAAGGACCCGCACTTTGCCCAACTGATGGCGGACTTGCCGGTGTACATCCGCCAAAGCCACGCCGAGCGTGACCTGGGCGCCCTCGGCCAACAAATCGCTGAACAAACCACAGGGCAGTGGCAACTATGAAAACCAACCCTATCGTCGGCCAGGGCACACCGTTGCACCTGTGGCAAAGCTCCTTGCGGCTGGCCGAACTGGCCTGTGTCGAGATTGCCGAGCTGGTGCCCGAGGGCAGCCGCGCGGTGATCATTGCGCCTCATCCGGACGATGAAGTGCTGGGTTGCGGTGGCCTGTTGCAAGGCCTTGCCGCCCTGGACCGGCCCATGCTGTTGATCTCCGTCACCGACGGCAGCGCCAGCCACCCGGGCTCGCGTCGCTGGCCGGTGGAACGCCTGAGCGTGGTGCGGCCGCAGGAATCGGCCCAGGCGCTGCATCGCCTGGGCTTGCCGTTGCACAGCCTGAAGTGGCTGCGGGCCGGTTTTTCTGACAGCCAGGTCGCGGCTGGCGAAGAGGACCTTGGGCAATTCATTCAACGCTACCTCAAGCCCGGCGACGTGGTCTTCACCACCTGGCGCGAAGACGGCCATTGCGACCATGAAGCCGTGGGCCGTGCCAGTGCCAAGGCGGCCCGGGCCGTGGGCGCGAGCTTGCTGGAACTGCCGGTGTGGACCTGGCACTGGGCGACCCCCGAAGACAGCCAGGTGCCCTGGCACCGCGCGCGCAAAATCCTCCTGACGCCTGAAGCCGTGGCCCGCAAACGCCACGCGATCCACGCATTTGCCAGCCAGCTGGAAGGTGACCCGCAGATCGGCCTGCCGCCGGTGCTCGCACCCTACGTGCTGGAGCGCCTGCTGCAACCCTTTGAAGTGGTGTTTGTATGAGCGTCGCCACGCCCTACTTCGATGAGCTGTTTGCCGGCAACGACGACCCCTGGGCCTTTCGCCAACGCTGGTACGAACGCCGCAAGCGGGCACTGACCCTTGCCGCGCTGACCCGGCCGCGCTACGCCTCGATCTTTGAACCCGGCTGCGCCAACGGTGAGCTGAGCTTCGAGCTGGCCACGCGCTGCGACCGCCTGCTGTGCTGTGACACCGCGCAGGCCGCCGTCAGCCTGGCACAGGCGCGGTTGCTCGGTTTCAGCCATGCCACGGTGCAGCAGAGCCGCTTGCCGGACCAGTGGCCCAGCGAGACGTTCGAGCTGATTGTGCTCAGCGAGCTGTGCTACTACCTCGACCCGAAGGACTTCGACGGGCTGATCGATCGCGCCCTCGCCTCGCTGACACCTGACGGACAAATCCTCGCCTGCCACTGGCGACCACCCATCGAAGGCTGCCCGCAAACGGCGGAACAGGTGCATGCGCGCCTCGGACAGCGCCTGGGCATGCCGCCTTTGATACAGCATCACGAAAGCGATTTTCTACTGGACCTGTGGAGCCGTGACGGCACCACGGTTGCAACCTTGGAGGGACTGCGATGATCGGCATCCTGATACCCGTGCACAACGAAGAAACACTACTGCCTGAATGCCTGAAAGCCGCGATGGTCGCGGCCAGTCATCCGGGCCTGCTGGGTGAAGAGGTGCAGATTCTGGCGGTGCTCGACAGCTGCAGCGATCGCAGCGCCCTCATCGCCCGCGAATACCAGGTGCACAGTCTTGAAGTGCAGGCGCGGAACGTGGGACACGTACGCGGCGTGGGCGCGCGGCACTTGCTGAACAACGGCGCGCGCTGGATTTCCTGCACCGACGCCGACAGCCGTGTGGCTCCCGATTGGCTGGTGGCGCAACTCGCCCTGGGAGTGGACGCGGTGTGTGGCACGGTGACCGTGGACGCCTGGAGCGAAGGCTTCGACCCGGCGGCGCAAATCCGCTATCACCAGGCCTATGAGGCGCGGGACGGGCATCGGCATATCCATGGCGCCAACCTCGGCGTGAGCGCTGGTGCGTACGTGCGAGCCGGCGGTTTCGACCCCCTGCCGTGCCATGAAGACGTCGAGCTGGTGCGCCAGCTCGAGCGCTGCGGCGCGTCCATTGCCTGGAGCCACTCGCCCCAGGTGATCACCAGCGCCCGCCTGGATTGCCGCGCCCAGGGCGGCTTTGGGGATTACCTCAAGAGCCTGATGCAGGCCTCCTGAAAAAATAGCGACATCCGGCTATGTAAAAGCGACGATTCGTAACTATCATCAGTACTCCTTGCACGGCAATCCAGGGTTGGAACGCCGTCGCGCCGCGAGCGTCGGTTGCCCGACGCTCGTGTATCAACAAGAGCCGTCCCGACAACGGGGTACGGCCTGCATCACCGATGAACAAGGACGTGATACCCATGAAACCTGCACCGTTAACCGACAGCCGCCGGGGCCCCGCGCAAATCTGGAACAGCGCCCCGCAACTCGCGCAAATCCCTGCTATCAACCCCGCAACCCTGGTGCCCGAAGGCAGCCGCGTAGTCGTCATCGCCCCGCATCCCGGCGACGAAGTGATCGCCTGTGGCGGCCTGCTGCAATTGCTCAGCACCCGCGAATACGCCCTGCAGCTGATCTCCATCACTGACGGCAGTGCCAGCCATCCGGGCTCTACCGTGTGGCCGGCCAAGCGCCTGAGCGTGGTCCGCCCCCAGGAAAGTGTCGAGGCGCTGCGACGGCTCGGTGTGCCCCTGCACAGCCTGAAATGGATTCGCGGCGGCTTTGCCGACAACGCCCTGGCCGCGCGGGAACAGCAAATGAGCCAGTTCATTGCGCGCTACCTGCAACCCGGCGACGTGGTGTTCACCACCTGGCGCAATGACGGCAACGACGACCATGACGCCGTCGGCCGCGCCGCCGCCAAAGCCTGCGCGGTCAAGGGCGTGCACCTGCACGAGCTGCCGATCTGGGCGTGGCACTGGCCGGTCCGGGAAACTGCCGCCATCCCCTGGCAACGCGCCCGCAAGGTCAGGCTCGACACCTGGAGCGTCGCCCGCAAGCTGCATGCTGCCCACGCCTATGCCAGCCAATTGGCCGGTGACCCGGAAATCGGCCTGGAGCCGATCCTCGCGCAGGTGCTGCTGGAACGGATGCGCGAACCGTACGAGATCGTGTTCCTGTAGCTCCGGCGTACTCGTCTGTACCTGTTACTTTTCACAGTAGCGGCGCTGCCCGTGCGGCGCTAACGTGAAAGCCCACGCTTGCCCTCGCGGCATCCAGCGAGGGCAAATCATGACCGCACGGCTTGCAACCCTGATGCACCTGGGAATTGTCTCTTCAGCCTTGCTGGCGGGATGGCCGCTGGCTTCGCTCGCCGATTGCGCCGTAGTACCCACCGCCGGTGACGACACCTTCACCTGCAGCAGCGGCACCAGCGCAGGCGTTGTCGACACCGCCGGCAACAACACCCTGCTGTTTCCCGCCGCCGGCACTGGCGTGATCAATGGCGACGTGACATTCGGGCCAGGGCGTGACCTCGTGACCATGAACTCGGGCACAGTTGAGGGTGCGGTGGACATGGGCGACGGTGCGAATATCTTCCAACTGTTCGGCGGCACGGTGACCGGCAGCATCATCCAGGGCACCGGCAACGAGATTGTGCAAATCAGCCAGGGCAGCGCCGGGGCTGTCATCCAGGGACTGGGCAGCAATAACTTTGCCATGAGTGGCGGGACCATTGCGTCCGTGACCCAGGGCGACGGCGACAATAAAGCGACCCTGAGCACCGGCCGAATCGACGGCGACATGGCGGCCGGAAATGGCAATAACGAGATCACCATTGCCAACGGCAGCATTGGCGGCAAGATCCACGTCGGCAACGGCGACAACGACATCATCGTCAAGGGCGGCGATATCACCGGCGGTGTTCAGGCCGGCAATGGCAACAGTATTTTTACCTGGCAAAACGCCGGGCTGATTCACGGCCCCATCGTGACAGGCAGCGGTACCGACCGGGCATTCCTGACCAGCCTGACGGAGCCGACCATTGCCTCCACGCCCCTGCTGGATGGCGGCCTGGGCGATGACTCGTTGACGTTCGACAACACCCGGGCTGCCACACCGTCGCGTTATGCCAACTGGGAAACCGTAACCCTGAACAACACCTCGGTTTTTACCCTGGGCAGCGGCACCTTCACCCTCGGCGACGCCGGCACCCACACCGGCACCCTGAACATCAATGTCGGTACGTTGCTGGTCACCCAGGGCAGCATCAGCCCGTTTACCGCCGGCCAGCTCGTCAACGTCAACAACGCCGGCCTGATCGACCTGACCAGCAACAGCGCCAGCGCCACCGACAGCCTGACCATCAACGGCAACTACACCGGCAACCATGGACAGTTGGCCCTGCAAAGTGTCCTGGCCGGGGACAACGCGCCCAGCGACAAGCTGGTGGTGAACACAGGCGCGATGCAAGGCAGCACCACGATCAACGTGACCAACCTCGCCGGCCCCGGCGCCATGACGGTGCAGAACGGCATCCTGGTGGTCCAGGCGGCCAACGGGGCGACGGCCAGTGACCTGGCGTTCTCCCTGAGAGGCGGTGCAGTGTCTGCCGGGGCTTACGAGTACTACCTGTACAAAGGCGGCGTCACCCCCGGCACAGCGCAAAACTGGTACCTGCGTTCGGCCATCGAAGCACCGCCACTTCCTACCCCGGAAGGGCCTGTGGGTGTGATTCCACCGGTCCCGCCCGACGGCGGCATCACTCCACCAGTCCCACCCGACGTCGGTATCTTTCCACCGGTTCCGGCCGACGGAACACCAGACACGCCGGGGATTTTCCCGGGTGAAGAACCCATTCCCATCTACCGCCCGGAAGTGGCGGACTACTCGGTGCTGTTTCCCGCCGTGCAGCAAATCGTCCAGGGCATGTTGAGTACGTATCACGAGCGCATGGGTGACCAGGGCCCGCCACAATCGACCGGTGCGGCACCTGCCGGCTGGGCCAGGGTATTTGGCAGCAGCACGCGCCAGTCTTTCTCCGGTACCGTGAGCCCGACCCTGGACAGTTCGCTGTCGGGCTTCCAGGTGGGCACCGACCTTTACGCCTGGACCTCGGACAATGGCCTGAACCAGCGCATCGGATTCTTTGTCGGCCACAGCCGCCTGACCGGGAATGTGAAGGGCTTTGCCGGTGGTTTCCAGAACACCGACACCGGCGACATTACCCTGCGCGCCGACAGCCTGGGTACCTACTGGACCCTGATGGGTGCCAACCGTGCTTACCTGGACCTGGTGGTAATGGGCACCCGGTTCGACGGCCACGACGAATCCAGTCGGGGCGTGAAATTGCAGACCAAGGGGCATAACGTGGCGGGCTCGGCAGAAGTCGGCATGCCGTTCGCCGTGTCCGCACATTGGGAGGTGGAACCGCAGGCCCAGGTGATCATTGACCGTACCTGGCTGGACAGCCAGAACGATGGCATTTCGGATATTTCGTTCAAGGCCGACACGAACGTCACCACACGCGTCGGCGTTCGCTTGCGGGGCGACTACAGGGTCGGCGGGATGCCGGTGCAACCTTATGTGCGGGCCAATGTGTGGCATGCCGGCGCGGGCACCAACACCGTCACATTCAATCGGTCGACAGATATCAATACCGACCAGCAATCCACCACGATGGACCTGAGCGCCGGGGCGACGCTGCAGGTGTCCAGTTCAGTGAAGGTGTATGGCGAGGTGGGGTACAACCGGAACCTGGACAGCCATTCGCTCAATGGGCGGGAGGGCACGATTGGCCTGAAAGTCGATTTCTAAGAAACAACAAATCCTCTATGTGAGAGCCGGGCTTGCTGTGGTGAGCCCGACGGGGGACAAGCCCCCTCACCACAACAAGCCAGCTCCCACATTTGGTCTTCATCGCCTGGATGATCAGCCTTCAGGCCGCAGGATCAACACACCCAACGGCGGCAGGTTCAACGACAGCGACAATGGCTGCCCATGCTTGGGCTCATCCTCCGTAAACGCCCCGCCACCGTTGCCGAAGTTGGAACCGGCATAGGTATCGGCGTCGCTGTTGATCACCTCGCTCCAGCGCCCGGCAAACGGCACGCCGACCTTGTAGGCCTCGCGCGGCACCGGTGTGAAGTTGGCCACCACCAGCACCGGCCGGCCGTCCTTGCTCCAGCGCAGCCAGGCGTAGACGCTGTTGATGGCGTCATCCCCGATCAGCCACTGGAAGCCCTGAGGCGCGTCGTCCTGGTCGTGCAACGCGGGCTCTTCGCGGTACAGGCGGTTGAGGTCGCCCACCAGCTTCTGCACGCCCCGGTGTTCCGGGTATTGCAGCAGGTACCAGTCCAGTTGCTGATCGTGGTTCCATTCACGCCACTGGCCAAATTCGCAGCCCATGAACAGCAGCTTCTTGCCCGGGTGCATCCACATGAAGCTCAGGTAGGCCCGCAGGTTGGCAAATTTCTGCCAGCGGTCACCGGGCATCTTGTCGATCAGCGAGTGTTTGCCGTGCACCACTTCGTCGTGGGAAATCGGCAGGATAAAGCGCTCGGACCAGGCATACACCAAACCGAAACTCAGCTCGTTGTGATGATGGGCGCGGTACACCGGGTCTTGCTGGATGTAGTGCAGCGAATCGTGCATCCAGCCCATGTTCCACTTGTAGTTGAAACCCAGGCCGCCCTGTTGGGTTGGCTGGCTCACGCCCGGCCAGGCGGTGGATTCCTCGGCGATCACCAGGGCGCCGGGGGCTTCCAGGGCCACCACGTCGTTGAGGTGACGCAGGAAGTCGATGGCTTCGAGGTTCTCCCGCCCGCCATGGCGGTTCGGCACCCATTCGCCGGCCTTGCGCGAATAGTCGCGATACAGCATCGACGCCACGGCATCCACCCGCAGGCCGTCGATATGGAAATGCTTGAGCCAGTGCAACGCCGACGCCAGCATGAAGCCGTGGACTTCGGTGCGGCCGAGGTTGTAGATCAGGGTGTCCCAATCCTGGTGGAAGCCTTCCAGCGGGTTGGCGTATTCGTACAGCGCGGTGCCGTCGAATTGCGCCAGCCCGTGGGTGTCAGTTGGAAAATGCGCCGGTACCCAGTCGAGGATCACGCCAATATCAGCCTGATGGCAGGCGTTGACGAAAAACGCGAAATCATCCGGCGAGCCGAAGCGCGCCGTCGGGGCGAATTGCGACAGGGCCTGGTAACCCCAGGAGCCGCCGAACGGGTGCTCCATGATCGGCATCAGTTCGATATGGGTGAAGCCCAGTTGCTGCACATAGGGAATCAACCGCTCGGCCAGCTCGCGCCACGTGTACTGGCGGGCCACTTCGCCGACTTCATCCAGTTCGCACTGCCAGGAGCCGGGATGCAGCTCGTAGATCGACAACGGCGCGCTGGGCTTTTGCCGCTCGCCACGGGACTGCATCCAGTCGTGGTCCTGCCAGTCGACTTGCAGCGGCGAAGCGACTTTGGAGGCGGTGTCCGGCGGCATCTGCGTGGCGAGGGCCATCGGGTCGGCCTTGAGCGGCAGAATCCCGTGGGTCCCGAGGATTTCGTATTTGTAAGCCGCGCCCGGTTGCAGGCGCGGGATAAAGATTTCCCAGACCCCGGACGGGTGGCGCAGGCGCATCGGATGACGGCGCCCGTCCCAGACGTTGAAGTCGCCCACCACCGACACACGGCGAGCATTCGGCGCCCACACCGCAAAGCGCACACCCTGGACGCCGTCGACGCTGGTCACTTGTGCACCGAGGCAACTGCTGAGGTCGCGGTGATTGCCTTCGGCGAACAGGTAGAGGTCCATTTCGCCCAGCAACAGCTGGCTGAAGCTGTAAGGGTCTTCCGTAATCTGTTCGCCGCCGGCCCACTGGATCTTCAGCAGGTACGCCTGGCGGCTGCCGAAATGCCCGACAAACAGGCCTGGCACTTGAGTCGCGTCGAGGCTGCCAATGTGCTCGCCGCTGTCCTTGGCCAGTACCTGGACACTCAAGGCTTCAGGCAGGAAGGCGCGAATGAACTGGCCGCCCTGCTCGTCATCATGGGGCCCGAGGATTGAAAACGGGTCATGGTGCTCTGCGCGCACCAGCGCCTCGATGTCCTTGGACGCCGGCATCGCAGTCAACTTTGGCTGCAGCGGTTCTTTGCTTGTAAAACTCATGACGTCTCCCCACCGCGTGCAGTTTTCGATATTGGTTTCAACCCGCTGAGCAGCCCGTGCAAACCTTGCAACGGCACCGGCAACCAGCTCGGGCGATTCTCTGCTTCGTAGGCCACTTCGTACGCGGCCTTCTCCAGGCTGAACAACGCCAGCGCTGCGTCCTGGCCCTTGGCATCCTGCCAGTCATGGCCCAGTGTAGTCGTGGCCGCGTGGTAGGCCTGGATAAATGCCTGTCTGGCCTCATGCAAATAGCGATCCGCGACCCGCTGCCGGGACGCATTGGCTTCAGGCGACTGGTCGACGCCCTGCACATTCACCGCCATGGCCGCCGCGTAATCAAACGAGCGCAGCACCCCGCTCACGTCCTTGTACGGGCTGTGTTTGCCGCGACGTTCATGCAGCGGTCGCGCCGGTTCGCCCTCGAAGTCGATCAGGTAGGCATCGCCCTTGACCACCAGTACCTGGCCCAGGTGCAGGTCGCCATGCACGCGAATGCGCAACCCGCCCACCGTGGCTTTCGCCAGGTCCTGAACATGACTGGCAATCGCCTTTTTCTGCTCCAGTAAAGCACTGACCAATGCCTGGTCAGCAGGGTTCAACTGGGTTTGATGCTGTTTGAGCAACTGCAGCGCACGGTCGATTTGTGCACCCACGTGCCTGGCCCAGCCCTGGCTATCCTTGAGGGAAGTAACCTCGGGTTTGAAGGCCTTGTTGGTGGTGGGCGCTGCCAGCACCTGCGTGCATTTCACCCAGGCGCTGGCCGAGCAAGCCGGCGAAGTCCGCCAGTTCGCCAAGGGCGTTGTAGTGCTGCTCCTGCTCGGACATGGCTTCTGCCAGTTCGTCGCGAATCGCCCGTTCCAGGTTGTTCTGGGTCCAGCCCCAGGCATCGCCCTGGTTGCTCAGGTAACCCTGGGCAATCATCAGCAGGTTGTCCTGGCCGTCGGCGTCGTGGCGTATCACCGAGCCCAGCAGCGGCGAGATATGTTCGTAGCCGGCTTCCGTCAGGTAGGCGCCCATTTCCAGCTCCGGGTGCACACCCGCGCTGACTTTGCGGATCAGCTTGAGCACCAGGCTGCCGCCCACTACCACCGAACTGTTGGACTGTTCAGCGGCGAGGTAACGCACTTCCGACTCGTCGTTCAATTCCAGTTTGGCCAACTGCGCCGTGGGCTCGAAGCGAATCTCGCCGTCGGTGGAACTGAGCACGGTGTTGGCCTGCAAGCCCTGGATCACCGCGCGGATATAGGTGTCGAGGCTGAACGCGTCCGTCACCAAACCGACCTGACGCACCCGCCGCACACGGGCAAGCGCCAGTTGTTGCGGCAAGGCGCTGGTGAACTGGTCTTCACCCAGGAAGCCGAATGGCAACTGATAACGGCTGACCTGCCCGGCACTGGTGACTTCAATCTCACTGAGCAAGACCGGGTGTTGGGGGTCGCCAAAACGCACGCCGTAGGCGATGTGCACGCTATCAATCGCGGTGTCCTTGCTGGCAAACCAGCGGCGCTTGGGCAGCCACGCCGGCAAGGCATTTTGTTCCAGGGTGGTGCGGCATGGCGCTTCGAGCAGTTCTTCCAGGCGCTTTTTCAGCACCAGGGTGGTGAAGTCCGGGATGCTTTGCGCCGGCTCCACGTGCCAGCTCGGCATCTGGTTTTCTGCCGCGAGCACGAACCAGTAGAAGCCATACGGCGCCAGGGTCAGCAGGAAATTCAGCTGGCCAATGGGTGGGAATGCGTTGCCGCCGAGCATCTCTACCGGGACCATGCCGGCGAACGCCGAGAGGTCCAGCTCCGCCGCCTGGGCGCTGCGGGACACGTTGGCCACGCAGAGGATGATTTCATTCTTGCCATCGGTGCCCGTGTATTCACGGGTATAGGCCAGGATGCGGCGATTGCTCGGCGAGAGCATTTTCAGGCTGCCGCGACCAAAGGCCTTGGACTGTTTGCGCACGGCCAACATGCGTCGGGTCCAGTTCAGCAACGAGTGCGGGTCCTGGGTCTGGGTTTCGACGTTGACCGATTGGTAGCCGTATTGCGGGTCCATGATCGGCGGCAACACCAGGCTCGCCGGGTCGGCGCGGGAGAAGCCGCCGTTGCGGTCGATGGACCACTGCATTGGCGTGCGTACACCGTCGCGGTCGCCGAGGTAGATGTTGTCGCCCATGCCGATTTCATCGCCGTAGTACAGGGTCGGCGTGCCCGGCATCGACAGCAGCAGGCTGTTGAGCAGCTCGATGCGTCGGCGGTCACGTTCCATCAACGGCGCGAGGCGGCGGCGAATCCCCAGGTTGATCCGCGCGCGGCGGTCGGCGGCGTAATAGTTCCAGAGGTAGTCACGTTCTTTGTCGGTGACCATTTCCAGGGTCAGTTCATCGTGGTTGCGCAGGAAGATTGCCCACTGGCAATTGGCCGGAATTTCCGGGGTCTGGCGCAGAATGTCGGTGATCGGGAAACGGTCTTCCTGGGCCAACGCCATGTACATGCGCGGCATCAGCGGGAAGTGGAAGGCCATGTGGCATTCGTCGCCGTCATCGCCCTTCTTGTCACCGAAGTACAGTTGCGTGTCTTCCGGCCACTGGTTGGCCTCGGCCAGCAGCATGCGGTCCGGGTAGTTGGCGTCGATCTCGGCACGGATCTGCTTGAGGACGTCGTGGGTTTCCGGGAGGTTTTCGTTGTTGGTGCCGTCCCGCTCGATCAAGTACGGGATGGCATCCAGGCGCAGGCCATCGATGCCCATGTCCAGCCAATAGCGCATCACCGACAGCACGGCTTTCATGACTTGCGGGTTGTCGAAGTTGAGGTCCGGCTGGTGGGAATAAAAGCGGTGCCAGAAGTACTGGCCGGCGACCGGGTCCCAGGTCCAGTTGGACTTTTCGGTGTCGAGGAAAATGATGCGGGTGCCGTCGTATTTCTGGTCGTCATCGGACCACACGTAGAAGTCCCGCGCGGCCGAGCCGGGCTTGGCCTTGCGCGCACGCTGGAACCACGGGTGCTGGTCCGAGGTGTGGTTGATGACCAGCTCGGTGATCACCCGCAGCCCGCGTTTGTGGGCTTCGGCGATAAAGCGCTTGGCGTCGGCCATGGTCCCGTAGTCGCTGTGCACGCCACGGTATTCGGCGATGTCGTAGCCGTCGTCGCGGCGTGGCGAGGGATAAAACGGCAGCAGCCAGATGGTGTTCACGCCGAGGTCGGCGATGTAGTCGAGCTTGGCGATCAACCCTGGAAAGTCACCGATACCATCGTTGTTGGAGTCAAAATAGGATTTGACGTGAACCTGATAAATCACCGCGTCCTTGTACCAGAGCGGGTCTTTGATAAAGGTGGCAGCCTTGGGTTTCTTCGCCATTGGAAACTCCTGGAAAATTCGTGGGGTCGCTGATCGTTCCCACGCTCTGCGTGGGAATGCCTGTTGCGACGCTCCGCGTCACGCTTGGGGACGCAGAGCGTCCGGGGCTGCATTCCCACGCGGAGCGTGGGAACGATCTCAATCAGCTTCAGGAAACGGTAATGCGCCAGATACCAAACGGCTGGTGCCACGGTTCGATCCGCATCCACTGGGTCTTGCCGTACCAGGTCCAGCGGTGGCCGGTCATCAAATCCTCGCCCTGGGTCTGGGCGTCGTCCGGCAAGCCCATCTCCCACAGCGGCAACTCGAAATTGGCCTCCTGGGCGTTGAACGGGTCGAGGCTCACGGCAACCAGGATAAAGTTGCTGCCGTCCTCGCTGCGTTTGCCGAAGTACAGGATGTTGTCGTTCCACGCGTTGTAGAGCGTCAGCCCGAGGTGCGTCTGCAGCGCCGGGTTTTGTCGGCGGATGCGGTTGAGCTGGGCGATCTCGGCAATGATGTTGCCCGGCGCCGTGAAGTCCCGTGGGCGGATCTCGTATTTCTCCGAGTCCAGGTACTCTTCCTTGCCCGGCACCGGGGCGGCTTCGCACAGTTCAAAGCCGGAATACATGCCCCACAGGCCGGAGCCCATGGTGGCCAGCGCGGCACGGATCAAGAAGCCGGCGCGGCCGGACTCATGCAGGAAACCCGGGTTGATGTCCGGCGTATTGACGAAGAAGTTCGGCCGGAAGCACTCGCGCCACGGGGATTCGTTCAGCTCGCTCAGGTACTCGCTCAACTCGGCCTTGGTGTTGCGCCAGGTGAAGTAGGTGTAGCTCTGGGAGTAACCGACCTTGCCCAGGCGCGCCATCATCGCCGGGGTGGTGAAGGCTTCGGCGAGGAAGATCACTTCAGGGTATTTGGAACGCACATCACTGATCAGCCATTGCCAGAACGGCAGCGGCTTGGTGTGGGGGTTGTCGACACGAAAGGTCTTCACGCCCTCTTCCACCCAGCCGACCACGATGTCGCGCAACTCGACCCACAGGCTGGGGATAGCGTCCGCGGCGTACAAGTCGACGTTGACGATGTCCTGGTATTTCTTCGGCGGGTTCTCGGCGTACTTGATCGTGCCGTCGGGCCGCCAGTTGAACCAGCCCGGATGCTGCTTGAGCCACGGGTGGTCCTGAGAGCACTGGATGGCAAAATCCAGGGCGATTTCCAGGCCATGCTCAGCGGCGGCCTTGACCAGGTTACGGAAGTCTTCGCGGGTGCCCAGCTGCGAATGGATGGCCTCATGGCCGCCTTCTTCGCTGCCGATGGCGTACGGGCTGCCCGGATCATCCGGCCCGGCGGTCAGGGAATTGTTCTTGCCCTTGCGATGGCTGCGGCCGATGGGATGAATCGGCGGGAAATACAGCACGTCAAAACCCATGTCATGGATCATCGACAGCCGTGAGTGCACATCGTTAAAGGTGCCATGGCGCGCAGGATCATCGGTGATCGAGCGGGGAAAGAGCTCGTACCAGCTGGCAAACTGCGCCGCCTCGCGCTCTACATCAATCGGGTATACGGCACTGATGCTCAAATAGGCGCGGTGGTCGGCCTGGGTCATCAGGTGTGCACTGTCTTCGTGCAGGAACAGCGCGACTTGCTCGGTTTCCAGCAGGCCGGAGAGTTCGTGGTGCAGCAGCATCAGGCGGTCGCGCAATTCGTTGTCGCTGCGCTCGGCCGCTTGCAGTACCTGGCTGCGGCCTTCCTGCAATTCCAGGCTGACGGGCACACCGGCCTCGTGTTTCTTGCTCAATTCGTAGCGGAAGCTGGCAAACGTGTCGATCCAGGCCTCGATGCAATACTCATGCGGGCCCTGGGTGGTCACGGTGAACGCACCTTCCCAGCCGTTGTTGCCAACATCGGTCATCACCACGCTGTGCCAGCTTTCTTCACTGCGCGGGCGCCAGCGGATCAGCACCGCGAGCTTGTCGTGACCATCGGCAAACACCTTGCTGGCGACCTGGACGCGCTGGCCGACCACAGCCTTGACGGCAAACTCGCCGCCATCGATGACCGGGGTGGTGCTTTCAATCGCAATCCTTGGCAGCAACAGTGCCTGGGACAGCGGTAACGTGGAGGTTGAATCATCGTGCGTCAGTGTTTCAGCAGTCATCGAGCATCTCCCCTTAACGCCCAGTGGACGCTCTTGTGCCTGATCCAAATTCTGAAACGGCACCGCTCTCCCTGAGCAGGGCCGTATAGGTTCCGAGCGTACCGGCGGATGAAAAGTTCAGGTGGATATGCCGCCATCGGGCGGGGAATCAAATCCACCGCTCGATTGTCCACCTATAGAGCAAAGCACAAAGGAGGCCACACCGATGAATATCCCGATCCCGGCTGAAACCCCGGACCCGAACATTGACAAGCCCACCCTGCCACCCACCGAACCGGACCCGATTCCCGAGCAAGAACCGCCTGGCACTCAGCCACCACCGGTGGAGGAGCCACCGACGACGATGCCGCCAGTGATTGTCTGAAGCGAACGTGACAGTTGAGGTTTTGACGATCCAGGCTGATCGTCAAAACCGAAACTTCCTACCGGCAACAGAGATGACTCTTAGAGTCAGAGCCTATACGCCCCATAAGACTTATCTCGCGAAAACGCACGCCCTCGGGATGTAGCGTTTATTCCATCATCCTGCGAGAAAACATCATGTCGACGATCAATACCCAGCCGAGTGCCTACCACCCCTCTCCGCAAAATGCGCTGCCCCCGAGCGGGCCCCAGACCGGGCAACCCCTTAACGACCTGAAAGCGCTGCTGACCAAGGACAACATTGATCAGCTGTTGCGCAATCCTGACGCTCAAGGAAGCGTCAACACCCTGAACAGGCTCCGTGATCTATTGACCCCGGCGAACATCAGCACCCTGCTGCGTGGTCCCGATGCCCAGGCGAATGCCCAGACGCTGATGGATATCGGCGAGTTGTTGAATAAAGACGCTATCAACCCTGGACTGAGCGCCGCCACGCAAGCCATGGAAAAAGCGATCGATGAGGACACTCAAAGACGAAAAACCGAGATGCTCTTTCAAATGGCAACCGACCCCGATGACGACAGCGCGATACTGAAATCCTTGGCAGACTGGCGCCAATCGGCGGCCCAGGCACGTCAGAGCGCTCGACACTCCGGGACGATGGCTAACACCTTGACAGATCTGGGCTCGCGCCTCAGCAAGCACAACATCAATGCAGGGATGGGCTCCAGCTAATCCTTCTCCAGCAACCTGACAATCCTTGGCATCACACTGAACACCATCAGTGCCAGCACCGTACTCAACACCGCCGTCGACTCACGTCCCATCCCGGCCGCCACGCCAATGGCGGCGGTCATCCAGAGGCCGGCGGCGGTGGTCAGGCCTTTGACGTGCTGGCCCTCCTCGTCTTCCTTGCCCTTGAGGATGGTACCGGCGCCGAGAAAACCAATGCCCGCAATCACACCTTGCAACACGCGGCTCATGGCGTCGGCCTGGGAGCCGGACAAATTCGGCACCAACACAAACAGCGCTGCCCCCATGGCCACCAGCATATGGGTGCGCACCCCGGCGGCCTTGCCCTTCTGTTCCCGTTCAAAACCCAGAATGCCGCCCAGAATGGCCGCAATCAGCAACCGCACGGTGATCTGTGTCAGTTGCCGGGCATCGCCAATGTCGGCAAATTCCGCTTGCAGGGTTTGCCAGACTTCATGCCACCAGGCGTCCATGGTCGTGTCCTTTCAAGGGTCGATACGGGATGGACAACGCTGACCGTCAGTCAGTTGCGCAGAACCATTCAACCACGGGCAACGCCTAACCCTCAGTACCCCCGGAAAAGGACAGCACCATGCCCGTACGTATCGAAAACCAGACCTGTTACTTCAAGGTCGATGAGCACGGCGACGAACAAAGCCTCCCCGCCACCGATGTCACGGTGATTACCGACAGCGCCAAGTCCATGTCGGCCGTGGAGTTGAATGGCGATCGCGTCTACATCACCGAAGCAGAAGCCGACGCATTGACCGTCGCAGGTGCCACCGACGGCCGTAAGCATCTGAAGGCCACCGACGGTGATTCGGTGATTTGATTGACCTGGATCATCACGCCCGCAAAAGCGCTGCACCCCACGCGCCACAGGGTGCAGCACATTGTCGCAGGCGCGCATCACAGGCCCATCTGATCCGCTTTTAATCGCCATACCTGAGCCTGTTATGCAAACAGAGCGCCGGTCATAGTTCATCTGCCTGATGGAGGCTGATGAGCGAAAGACCATGAGCGATAGAATCCCCGTCCGAACCGTAGAAATGTATGAGCCTGCACATCCAAAGAAGATGAAGGCCACCTCCAGCGACAACCTGATTCACACCCGCAGCTTCACGGGCCTGTTCCGAACCTTGCGCGTGGTGGGCGCGGGCTTTCTGTTCCTGGCGTTTTTCGGCACCGTGTGGCTGAACTGGGGCGGACGCCAGGCCGTTCTGTGGGACCTGGCTGAAAGCAAATTCCACATTTTTGGCGCGACGTTCTGGCCCCAGGACTTCATCCTGCTGTCGGCGCTGTTGATCATCTGTGCGTTCGGCCTGTTCGCGATCACGGTGTTCGCAGGCCGCGTGTGGTGCGGCTATACCTGCCCGCAAAGCTCGTTTACCTGGCTGTTCATGTGGTGCGAAAAAGTCACCGAAGGCGAGCGCAACCAGCGCATCAAGCTGCAAGCCGCGCCCTGGAGCTTGAACAAGCTGGCCAGGCGTTCGGCCAAGCACACCCTGTGGCTGGGCATCAGCGTGCTGACCGGGCTGACGTTTGTCGGCTACTTCACGCCGATCCGCCCCCTGGCCGAAGAACTGCTGACCTGGCAGATGGGCGGCGTGAGCCTGTTCTGGGTGCTGTTTTTTACCGGTGCCACCTACCTCAACGCCGGCTGGCTGCGCGAAGCCGTGTGCATGCACATGTGCCCGTATGCGCGGTTCCAGAGTGTGATGTTCGACAAGGACACCCTGACCATTTCCTATGACGTGGCCCGTGGCGAGCACCGCGGCCCGCGCAAACGTGATGTGCAACCGGCGGACGTCGGCCTCGGTGACTGCATCGACTGCCAACTGTGCGTGCAGGTATGCCCCACCGGCATCGACATCCGCGACGGCCTGCAAATGGAATGCATCGGCTGCGCCGCGTGCATCGACGCCTGTGATTCGATCATGGACAAAATGGGCTATGCCCGCGGCCTGGTCAGCTATACCTCGGAGCATCAGCTGCAAGGGGGCAAGACCCATCTGCTCAGGCCGCGGCTGATCGGCTACAGTGCCGTGTTGCTGGTGATGATCGGGGCGTTGGTGGTGGCCCTGGTCGTACGGCCGATGGTGTCGCTGGACGTCACCAAGGACCGTGGGATGTTCCGGGAGAACAGTGAAGGCCTGATCGAGAATATCTACAGCCTCAAGGTCATCAACAAGACCCAGCAGCGCCAGGATTACCGCCTGGGGCTGGTAGACGCAGACGGCTTCCAGTTGCAGGGCAAGACCGACATCAGCCTGGCGCCCGGGGAAATCACCGATGTGCCGGTGTCGGTGGCGATGACCGCAGAGAAGCCGGCCAGCAGTTCCCAGACCATTCGTTTCAAGGTAACGGACGTGGATGAGCCATGGGTTTACAGCGCGGCGGATAGCCGGTTTGTAGCGCCGTTGAATCGTTAAAAACCGGGTTTCAGAAACACTGGAGATCAAATGTGGGAGCGGGCTTGCTCGCTCCCACCTTTTGATCTGTGTTCAATCAGCAAAATCTGTTCAAAGCACTAGGCCCCAATGAAACGCTACGAAAAATTCGCCGACGACATCGCAGAACTGATCCGCTCCGGCGTCCTCGGCCCGGGCCAGCGCGTGCCTTCGGTGCGCTACGCCAGCCAGACCTATGGCGTCAGCCCGTCCACGGTGTTCCAGGCCTACTACCTGCTGGAGCGTCGCGGGCTGATCCGCGCCCGGCCACGCTCCGGGTACTTCGTCAACACCCATGCGCCCAGCCCGTTTTCCGAGCCGGTGGTGAGTGCCCACGTGCACGAGACCACCGAGGTGGACGTCAGCGAGCTGGTGTTCTCGGTGCTCGACTCCATCAAAGACCCGCAAACCGTGCCTTTCGGCTCGGCGTTCCCCAGCCCGACGCTGTTCCCGCTGCCGCGCCTGGCCCGCTCACTGGCCAGCGCCAGCCGGGAAATGGACCCACGCATGGTGGTTACCGACATGTCGCCGGGCAACCCGCAGCTGCGCCGGCAAATCGCCCTGCGTTACATGGTCGGCGGGCTGATGCTGCCAATGGAAGAACTGTTGATCACCAACGGCGCCCTTGAGGCGCTGAACCTGTGCCTGCAGGCCGTGACCGCACCGGGCGACCTGGTGGCCATCGAAGCGCCGGCGTTCTATGCCAGCCTGCAAATACTGGAACGCCTGAAACTCAAGGCGGTGGAAATTCCCGTGCACCCGCGCGACGGCATTGACCTCAAGGTGCTCGCCCAAAGCCTGGAACGCTACCCGATCAAGGCCTGCTGGTGCATGACCAGCTTCCAGAACCCCATGGGCGCAACCATGCCCGAGGCCAAGAAGCAGGAGCTGGTGGAGTTGCTGCGCAGCCATCAGGTGCCGCTGATCGAAGACGACGTGTACGCCGAGTTGTACTACGGCCAACAGGCTCCGAAACCGGCCAAGGCGTTCGACACCGAAGGCCTGGTGATGCACTGCGGCTCTTTCGCCAAAAGCCTGGCCCCCGGCTACCGCATTGGCTGGGTCGCCGCCGGGCGTTATGCGCAGAAGATCGAGCGCCTGAAGCTGATGACCTCGCTGTGCGCCTCGATGCCGGCCCAGGCGGCGATTGCCGATTACCTGCAACACGGCGGCTACGACCGGCACCTGCGCAAGTTGCGGTATGCGCTGGAGGAGCAGCAAAGCGCCATGCTCGCGGCGATCGCGCGCTATTTCCCGGCGCAGACACGGGTCAGCCAGCCGGCAGGCGGATATTTCCTGTGGCTGGAGTTGCCGGAGCAGACCGACTCATTGAAGTTGTTCCAGATGGCGTTGGCACAGGGCATCAGTATCGCTCCCGGGCCGATTTTTTCGCCGACGCAGCGCTTCAGGAACTGCATTCGTTTGAATTACGGCAGCCCGTGGGATGAGTCGAGTGAAAAGGCGATGGAAACGCTGGGGAAGATTGTGCGTTCGTTTTAAAACCTTGGAACCACGCGGAGTGCTGGACCACACAGGAGTGGGACATTTCTCTCCACGAAAAACGTCCTTTCCCTGACCCACATCAAAGGTACTCGATGAATATTTCTCCCCCGGCGGGCCTGACACCGCTACCCGGCCCACCTAACTACATGACGGCAGCAGAACAGAACCAGGTACGTGAAATGACTGGCCCCATAGGTCGCCCGGCTGGCGACCATCGTTCAGCAGAAAGGATCATTGAGCAAAGCAGCGTACTTAGCCATTTCCTTGGGGGGCACGATCATCTTGCAGTGGGCGATGACCTCAAGCGGCAAGTCGGCGACTGGACCGAAGCCAATCCGGATCCAGACTCACGCGCCGATGCCGCCTACAACCTGGACAAAGTGCTGCGGTTCATTGACAACCTCGACGACCGCAAGCTGAACGCCAGCCACACTCGAAATGGAGTGGTAGACGGGTTTTCTGACTCAGGCTACAGCACCCAGGACAACTCCGAGGGCCGGCTACTCAGCGAGTTCTCGAACAAGGGCTATACGGTACTGCGTTGGGCCGGCTATTGAGCGTGTGGCAAGGGCTTGCCCCTTGCCACAACGAGCACAGACCTAGCGACCGCCCGCCAGGTCAATAAAGGTCCCGGTGGCATAGGACGCCTTGTCCGACAGCAGCCAGATAATCCCTTCCGCCACTTCTTCAGCACGCCCGCCACGGGCCATGGGAATCCCGGGCTCCAGCTTGCTGACCCGGTCCGGGTCGCCGCTCAGGGCATGGAAGTCGGTGAAGATGAAGCCGGGACGCACACCATTGACCCGAATCCCCTCACCCGCCACTTCCTTGGAAAGCCCGAGGGTGAAGGTGTCCAGCGCGCCCTTGGATGCGGCGTAGTCGACATATTCCCCCGGCGAGCCCAGACGCGCGGCGGCCGACGACACGTTGACGATGCTGCCGCCCTGCCCGCCATGCTTGGGCGACATGCGCAACAGCGCATGCTTGGCACACAGAATCGGCCCCAACACGTTGGTTCTGAGGGTTTTCAGGATGCGGAACTCGGACATCTCATCGACCCGCGACTTGTGCCCGACGGTACCGGCGTTGTTGACCAGCGCGGTCACCCGGCCCAATTCGGTATCGACCCGGTGGAACAAGCCGATCACTTCGTCTTCGATGCTGACATCGGCCCGCACCGCAATGGCCTGGGCGCCGAGGGCGCGCACTTGCTCAAGTACGCGGTGGGCAGCGTCCTCATCGGCCTGGTAGTTGATGCAGATGCGGTAGCCCTGGGCAGCGGCCAGCAACGCCGTGGCAGCGCCGATCCCACGACTGCCGCCGGTGATGACGACGACTTTATCCATGTGTTAGGTCTCCTGATTCAACGTGAGCTGATGGATCCAATACTACCTGCGCCCCGCAGGTTTTGCATGGGCTCACGTCACCGAATGCGCACGCACCACCTGTTCGGCACTCTGGATGTCGGCCATGAACCCCTCGGCCGGCAACGGATGCCCCAGCAGATACCCCTGCAACGAATCGCAGCCCAGCCGCGTGAGGAAATTCTGCTGTACGTCGGTCTCCACGCCTTCGGCCACAATGCGCAGGCCCAGGGCCTGGCCGAGGGCGACGATGGCCGAGACAATCGCCGCGTCGTCGCTGTCGTGCTCGAGGTCGCGGACAAACCCCCGGTCGATTTTCAACTCATTGGCCGGCAGGCGCTTGAGGTACATCAGGCTCGAATAGCCGGTGCCAAAGTCATCGATGGACAGGTCGACGCCCATGTCCGAAAGCTTCTGCAGTACCGTCATGCTCGCATCGGCATCGCTCATGGCGGTGGTTTCGGTGATTTCCAGGGTCAGGCTGTTGGCCGGCAACCGGTGACGCTCCAGGGCATTGGCAACGCTCTTCACCAGCCCGGCATGGCAGAACTGCAACGCCGACAGATTCACTGCAATGCGCCAGTCGTGGTAGCCCTGGGCGTACCACACCTGCATCTGGCGACAGGCTTCGTTGAGCACCCATTCGCCGATGGGGATGATCAGCCCGGTCTTTTCCGCCAGTTCGATAAACTTGTCCGGCAACAACAGACCTTGTTGCGGGTGTTCCCAGCGCAGCAGCGCCTCGGCACCGACCGGGCGGCCACTGATGGCGTCGAACTTGGGCTGGTAGTACAACCGGAACTGCTCGTGCTCCACAGCGTTGCGCAAATCCTGCAGCAGTTGCAGTTGCTTGCGCGCGTTGGTGTTCATCGAGACGTCGAAAAAGCTGTAGCCGTTCTTGCCCATGCCCTTGGCGTGATACATCGCCGCGTCGGCGTTCATCAGCAGTTCCTGAGGCGTGGCGCCGTTGCCGGGGAACAGCGCAATGCCGATGCTCGCGGAAATTTTCAGCTCATGCTCGGCGACGCGGAAGGCCTGGTTGATCAGACCCACCTGGCGCTCGGCCAGGCGCAACGCATCGTCAGGCTGACCCAACTGCACCAGCAACACGAACTCGTCACCGCCGATACGGGCCAGGGTGTCCTGGCTGCGCAAGTCTTCCCGCAGACGCAGGCCCACTTGCTGCAACAACTGGTCGCCCATGTGGTGACCGAAAGCGTCGTTGACCGGTTTGAAGCCGTCCAGGTCGATAAACATCAGCGCAAAGCAACCGCCCTCTTCGTTCACCCGCTGTATCGCTTGTTGAATCCGGTCAGCGAGCAAGGTGCGGTTGGGCAAGCCGGTGAGCATGTCGTGCAGGGCCAGGTGGGTCAGTTCCTGGTTGGCCTGGGTCAGCGAGTCCGCCAACACTGCGGTGCGGGCTTCCAGGCGTGCGTCCAGCAGAGACGTCAGCAGCGCAATGATCAATACCGCCAGGGTGGTCACCAGCACCAGGTTGTCCAGGCCCTTGCCACTCAAGCCGTTCAGGGCCGCGCCGCAAAAACTGCCATCGGCGAAACGCGCAGCCGCCATGCCGGTGTAGTGCATGCCAACGATCGCCACGCCCATCACCATCGCCGCGCCGCCCCGGGCCAAACGCACGTAAGGCGTGTTGCGCCGCAGGTTGAAGGCAATCCACAAGGCCGCCGCCGACGCCCCCACGGCAATCAGCAACGAGGCGGTGAACAGTGTGGGGTCGTAGTCGATACCGGGCGTCATGCGCATGGCGGCCATCCCGGTGTAGTGCATGGCGCTGATGCCGGCGCCCATGATCAAGGCGCCAAACCCGAGTTGCCATGCCGGCAAACGCGGTTGACTGACCAGCCACAAGGCAAAACCACTGGAAAGGATCGCGATCAGCAATGACAGCGCCGTGATCTCGATGTCATAACCCAGGCTGATCGGCAGGCGAAAGGCGAGCATGCCGATAAAGTGCATCGACCAGATACCCACCCCCATCGCCAGCGCGCCACCGCCCATCCACAGGTAGACGGCACGCCCTTTGGCCGTGGCAATGCGGCCGGTCAGGTCCAGCGCGGTATAAGACGCAAGGATCGCGACAAACAGGGAAATCAGGACGAGGGCGGGGGAATAACTACCGGTGAGCATGGGACTTCTCGTGACCAATGGGCCGAACGGCATCCGTGCCGGGCTGAAAAGTCAGGGATTGTAGCGAGAATAATTCTTGTACACCTGAAATATTGTCGTATAGCCATCATTCAAAATTTGACGCCAATCGGCTGGCTCAAAAACAGCGCAAAACCCTGTGGAAGCGGGCTTTCTCGCGAAGGCGAGTGCCAGTCAACGATGTATCAACTGCCCCACCGCTTTCGCGAGCGAGCCCGCTCCCAAACAAGCCCGAACACCTGCCAGACCGGTGCCTATTTCTTGTCGCTCAACTGCATCTGCCCATCCCAGCCACCGCCCAATGCAGCGATCAGTTGCACACTGGCAACCAGCCGGGTTTGCAGCAGGGTCAGCACCGTGCGCTCGTTGCTCAGGGCCGTGGCTTGCACGGTGACCACATCGAGATACGCGATCAAACCGGCCTTGTATTGGTTCTGGGTCAGGCGCAGGGATTCCCGGGCGGCGTCGAGGGCCTCGTTACTGACCACCGCCTCGTCTTCCAGGACCTTGAGCTGGACCATGTAGTTTTCCACCTCGCGGAAACCGTCGAGTACGGTCTGGCGGTACTTGGCCACGGTTTCGTCATAGGACGCTTCGGCACGGTCGACTTCGGCCGAACGCTGGCCACCGTCAAACAAGGTCATGGCGAGTTTCGGCCCCACGGACCAGAAGCGGTTCGGCAGGCTGATCCAGTCGGCGTAGGTGCTGCTGGAATAACCACCGGCCAGGCTCAGGGTCAGGTCCGGGTAGTAGGCGGTCTTGGCCACGCCGATATTGGCGTTGGCGGCAATCACCGAGCGCTCGGCCTGGGCGATGTCCGGGCGGCGCTCCAAGAGTTGCGACGGCAGGCTCACCGGAATCTGCGGCAGGGCCGGAATGTCCTTGCTCACCGCCAGGTTGAAGTTGGCCGGCGGCACACCGATCAGCACGGCGATCGCGTTTTCCAGCTGTGCGCGCTGCCAGATCAAGTCGATCATGCTGGCCTGGGTGCTTTTCAGCTGGGTCTGGGCCTGGGCGATGGCGTCCTTGCCCGAGACACCGGCGCGGTATTGGTTCTGGGTCATTTGCAGGGAGCGCTGGTAGGTGTCTACCGTGGCTTGCAGCAAACGGGTCTGTTCGTCCATGACCCGCAGTTGCAGGTAATCCTGCACCAGTTCCGACTGCTGGCTCAGGCGCATTGCCGCCAGGTCCGCGGCGCTGGCTTCGGCGCTGGCTTCATTGGCTTCCAGGCCGCGGCGCAATTTGCCCCAGATATCGGCTTCCCAGCTCACGCCCAATTGGGTGTTCAGGGTGTCGCGGATACCGCTGCTGGAACTGCTCAGGCTGGCGTTACTGCTGCCAGTGCCCTGGCTGGCCCGGGTTTTGGTGGCACTCAGGTCGACGGTCGGGAAGAACGCCCCACGGGCACTGCGCACCTGCGATGCAGCCTGGCGATAGCGCGCCTCCGCCTGGGCCACGGTCTGGTTGGCACTGTTGAGTTTTTCTACCAGCTCATTCAACTGCCGGTCGCCGTACAACTCCCACCAGGCGCCGCGGGCCAACGAGTCGCTGGGGGCTGCCTGACGCCAGCCCTCGGCTTCCTTGTACTGGGCCGGCTCGGTCAACTCGGGGCGTTTGTAATCCGGGCCGACAGCGCAGGCGCTGAGCATCACGCCGCACAGGGCCAGGCTCAGCAGCTTGGAGCCGCGCGTCAAGGCCAGGCGTTGCACAGCGGGAAACGTTGAATCGGTCATAGCGCAGTGTCCAGGGCAGCATCGGTACGCACTCCGCGCCAACCGTTGAAACGGTGGCGCAGGCGGTCGAGATAAAGGTAAACCACAGGCGTGGTGTAAAGGGTCAGGATCTGGCTCACCACCAGGCCGCCGATAATCGTCAGGCCCAGGGGCTGGCGCATTTCCGCGCCTTCGGCGGTGCTCAGCAGCAATGGCAAGGCACCAAGGATCGCGGCCAGGGTGGTCATCAGGATCGGCCGCAACCGCACGAGGCAGGCCGCGCGAATCGACTCCAGCGGGCTCATGCCGTCGTGGCGCTCCAGTTGCAGCGCGAGGTCGATCATCAGGATCGCGTTTTTCTTCACCACCCCGATCAACAGGAACAACCCCAGCAGCGAGATCAGGCTGAACTCGCCCCCCAGCACGTAGATCGACAGCAGCGCACCCACACCTGCCGAAGGCAAGGTCGAGAGAATGGTCAGGGGGTGGATGTAGCTCTCGTAGAGGATCCCCAGTACCAGATACACCGCCACCAGCGCGCCAAGGATCATGAACGGCTGGCCTTTTTGCGTGGCGGCAAAGGCATCGGCGGTACCGGACATCTTCGCGATCACGTCTTCCGGCAGGCCGACCTTGGCAATCGCCCGCTCGATGGCGGCCGTGCCCTGCTCTACCGTGACGCCGGGGGACATGTCGAACGCAATGTTTTCCGACGCGAACTGACCTTCATGGCGCACGGTGTCATCGGCCAGGCTGTTTTCGTAGTGCGCAATGGTCGACAGCGGCACCCGCGCGCCGGTGGAGGTGATGACCTGCACTTGATTGAGGGTGATCGGGTCCTGGGCGTATTTCGGGTTGACCTCCATCACCACCTGATACTGGTTGAGGCTGTCATAGATCGTGGAAATCTGCCGCTGGCTGTAGGCGTTGTTCAGCACCGCCGTGACCATGCTCATGTCGATGCCCAGGCGCTTGGCCTGGTCACGGTCGACAATCAGCGTCACCTGCGCGGCGCCGCGACCCTCGCGGGCATCGATGGCGGTCAGCTCCGGCAACTCGCGCAACGCGGCGACCACTTTCGGGTACCACAGGCGCAAGGCGGCCAGGTCACCGCTTTGCAGGATGTAGGAATACTGCGCAGTGGTCTGGTCGCGGCTGCCACCAAATTGCAGGTCCTGGTCGGCCATCAGGAACAGCCGCCCGCCCGGCACCAGCGGCACGTCTTTACGCAAACGCTCGATCACTCCCTGGGCAGAAATCTTGCGCTCGCTGATGGGCTTGAGCCGCACCAGCATCACCGCGTTGTTGGTGCCGTTGTTGCCGCCGATAAAGCCGGCCACGCTCAGCACCGCGGGGTCCTTCAGCACGGCCTGGCGGAAGATCTCCATCTTCGGCTGCATCACGCCGAACGACAGCCCGTCATCACCGCGCACAAAACCGATCAACTGGCCGGTGTCCTGCTGGGGCATGAAGGTTTTCGGCACTACGACATACAGGGCCACGTTGACCCCAATGGTCACCAACAGGCTGAGCAGGGTCAGGCGCCGATGGCGCAGCACCCAGTCGAGGCTGCGGGCATAACCGGCGACCATGCGCGCGTGGGCCTTCTCGCTCCAGCGCTGCAAACCGGTTTCCTGCCCCGGGACGTGGGGCTTGAGCCACCGGGCACAGAGCATCGGGGTCAAGGTCAGCGACACCACCAGCGAGACGATAATGGCCGCCGCCAGGGTGATGGAAAACTCGCGGAACAAACTGGTGACGATCCCGCCCATGAACAGGATGGAGAGGAACACGGCCACCAGCGATACGTTCATCGACAGCAAGGTAAAGCCGACTTCCTTGGCCCCCAGGTACGCTGCCTTCATCGGCGGCACACCCTCGTCGATATGCCGGGAAATGTTCTCCAGCACCACGATGGCATCGTCCACCACCAGGCCGGTGGCGAGGATCAACGCCATCAGCGACAGGTTGTTCAGGGAAAAGCCGAACAGGTACATCACGGCAAACGTGCCCACCAGGGACACCGGCACCGCCAGGGTAGGAATCAACGAAGCACGGAAGTTACCGAGGAACAGGTACACCACCAGGATCACCAGCGCCACGGCGATCAACAACGTCATCTCGGCTTCGTGCAGGGTCGCGGTGATCACGGGCGAACGGTCCATGGCCAGGTTCAGCTTGACGCTGGACGGCAGCACCGCCTGCAGCGCCGGCAACTGGGCCTTGATCTGCTTGACCGTCTCGATGATGTTGGCGTCGGACTGGCGGTTGATCACCAGCAGCACCGCCGAATCATTGTTGAAGAAGCCGCTGTTGTAGCGGTCTTCCACGCCGTCGCTGATCTTGGCCACATCCCCCAGGCGCAGGGCCGCGCCGTTCTGGTAGCGAATCAGCAGCGGCTCATAGTCCTTGGCTTTTTCCAGCTGGTCGTTGGCCTGGATCTGCCAGTTGCGCTCGCTGTCTTCCAGGGAGCCCTTGGGCCGGCGCACGTTGGCATTGGCAATGGTGTTGCGCACATCGTCCAGGGCCACGCCGTACTGGTCGAGGGCCTTGGGTTCAAGTTCGATACGCACGGCGGGCAAGGAGCTGCCGCCGATCTGCACTTCACCTACGCCCGGCACCTGGGACAGGCTCTGGGACAGGATGGTCGAGGCCAGGTCGTACAACTGGCCCTTGGGCAATACGTCCGAGGTCAGGGACAGCACCATGATCGGCGCCTGGGACGGGTTGATCTTTTTATAGGTGGGCATGCTGCGCATGCCGCTGGGCAGCAGGTTGCGCGAGGCGTTGATCGCGGCCTGCACTTCCCGGGCGGCGCCGTTGATGTCGCGGTTGGAGTCGAACGCGAGAATCACCCGGGTCGAACCCTGGCTCGACGAACTGCTCATGGTGGTGATGCCGGAAATCGCGCCGAAGGAGCGTTCCAGCGGCGTCGCCACCGTGGAGGCCATGACCTCGGGGCTGGCCCCGGGCAGGCTGGCCGAGACCACGATCACCGGGAAGTTGATCTGCGGCAACGGCGACACCGGCAGCAAGTTGAACGCCACGCCGCCCAGCAACATGATCGCCAGGCTCAGCAGCATCGTCGCTACCGGCCGGCGAATGAAAGGTCCGGACAGGTTCATGACTCAACCGGCTCCAGGCGCACAGGCTCTTTGCGCCAGCGACGCCCCAGGCGGTCGAAATACAGGTAGATCACCGGTGTGGTGAACAGGGTCAGCACCTGGCTCACCAGCAACCCGCCGACCATCACCAGGCCCAGGGGCTGGCGCAACTCAGCACCGGAACCGGTGGCGAGCATCAACGGCACGGCACCGAACAGCGCGGCCAGGGTGGTCATGAGGATCGGCCGGAAACGCAACAGCGCCGCTTGATAGATCGCGGTTTGCGGGTCCAGGCCCTGGTTGCGCTCGGCGTCGAGGGCGAAGTCGATCATCATGATCGCGTTCTTCTTCACGATGCCGATCAGCAGGATGATGCCGATGATCGCGATCATCCCAAGGTCGTTGCCACTGAGCAGCAAGGCCAGCAAGGCCCCTACCGCTGCCGACGGCAAGGTCGAGAGAATGGTGATCGGGTGGATGTAGCTCTCGTAGAGCACCCCCAGCACGATGTACATGGTCACCACCGCCGCCAGGATCAGCAGCAAGGTGCTCGACAGCGACGCCTCGAACGCCTGGGCCGCGCCCTGGAACTGGGTCTGCACGCCCACTGGCATTCCGATGTCTTTCTGGGCCTGGTTGATCAGCTCCACACCCTTGCCCAGCGCCACGCCGGGGGCCAGGTTGAACGACATCATCACCGCCGGGAACTGGCCGATATGCGCGATCGCCAACTGTGCCTGGCGCTGTTCCACATGGGCCAGGCTCGACAGCCTTACCTGGCCGCCGTCGGTGGTTTTCACGTGGATCTGGTTCAGGGCGGCCGGGCCGAGGGTTTCGCCCGACTGGGCCTGCAGCACCACGCGGTACTGGCTGGCCTGGGTATAGATGGTGGAAATCTGCCGCTGGCCGAAGGCGTCATACAGCGCATCGGTGATGGTCGATACCGTCACGCCAAGGCGCGAAGCGGCGTCGCGGTCGATCACCAGGTACACCTGCAGGCCTTTGTCCTGCAGGTCGCTGGCAACGTCGGAGAGTTCCGGCAACTGGCTGAGGGCGTGCACCAGCTTGTCGCTCCACAGGGCCAGCAACTCGGCGTCCGGCGAGGACATGCTGAACTGGTATTGGGTGCGGCTCACGCGGTCTTCAATGGTCAGGTCCTGCACCGGCTGCATGAACAGGCGGATGCCCACCAGTTTGTCCAGTTGCGGCTGCAGGCGCGTGATGATCTGCGCCGCGCTCAGGTCCCGTTCGCCGTGGGGCTTGAGGTTGATCAGCAGGCGGCCACTGTTGAGGGTGGCGTTATCACCGTCCACCCCGATATAGGAGGACAGGCTCTCCACCGCCGGGTCTTCGAGGATGATCTTCGCCAGCTCCTGTTGGCGCTGGCTCATGGCCGCGAAGGAGATCGACTGCGGCGCTTCGGAAATACCCTGGATCACACCGGTGTCCTGCACCGGGAAGAAACCCTTGGGCACCACCAGGTACAGCACCACGGTCAGGCCCAGGGTGGCGATGGCCACCAGCAAGGTCAGCGGCTGGTGCTTGAGCACCCACTGCAACTTGCGCCCGTAGGCTTCGATCAGCCAGTCGATCCAGGCGCCACTGGCCTTGTAGAAGCGTCCCTGTTCTTCTTCCTTGGGTTCACGCTTGAGCAACCGCGCGCACATCATCGGCGTCAGGGTCAGGGACACCACCAGGGAAATCAGGATCGCCACCGCCAGGGTGATGGCGAACTCACGGAACAAACGCCCGACCACATCAGCCATGAACAGCAGCGGGATCAATACTGCGATCAGCGAGAGGGTCAGGGAAATCAGGGTGAAGCCGATCTGCTTGGCGCCCTTGAGCGCAGCCGCCATCGGCGTCTCGCCCTCCTCGATATAGCGGGAGATGTTCTCCAGCATCACGATGGCGTCGTCCACCACAAAGCCGGTGGCGATGGTCAGGGCCATCAGCGTCAGGTTATTGATGGAGAAGCCGGCCAGGTACATCACCCCAAAGGTGCCCACCAGGGACAGTGGCACGGCGATGGACGGAATGAGGGTCGCGCTGAAGCGGCGCAGGAACAGGAACGTCACCATCACCACCAGGGCAATGGCGATCAGCAATTCGTGTTGCACGTCCTTGACCGAGGCACGGATGGTCTGGGTACGGTCAGTCAACACCGTCACGTCCAGGCCCGCCGGCAGGTTGTCGGTGATGCTCGGCAACAGCGCCTTGATCCGGTCCACCACCTCGATGACGTTGGCCCCGGGCTGGCGCTGGATATTCAGCAACACCGCCTGGTTCTCATTGGCCCAGGCTGCAAGGCGTTCGTTTTCGGCGCCGTCGACAATCTGCGCCACATCCTTGAGCCGCAACGGCGCACCGTTGTTGTAGGCCAGGATCAGCTCGGCGTATTCCTTGGGCGAGACCAACTGGTCATTGGCGTCGAGCATCGACACCCGGGTGGGGCCGTCGAAGTTACCCTTGGGCTGGTTGACGTTGGAGGCGGCGATCAGGGTACGCACGTCCGACAGGTTCAAGCCGTTGGCCGCGAGGGCCTCGGGGTTGACCTTGATCCGCACGGCCTGGCGCTGGCCACCGGCAATGCTGACCATGCCGACGCCGCTGATCTGCGCGATTTTTTGCGCCATGCGTGTGTCGACCAGGTCATTGAGCTTGGGCAACAGCATGGTCTTGGAGGTGATGGCCAGGGTCAGCACCGGGGTATCCGCCGGGTTGACCTTGTTGTACACCGGCGGTGCCGGAAGGTCCTTGGGCAGCAGGTTGGTGGCGGCGTTGATCGCGGCCTGTACCTGTTGCTCGGCAACATCCATGTTGATGTCGAGGTTGAACCGCAGGGTCAGTACCGAGGCGCCGCCGGAACTGGTGGACGCCATCTGGGTCAGGCCGGGCATTTGCCCGAACTGACGCTCCAGGGGCGCCGTCACCGCGCTGGTCATCACGTCCGGGCTGGCGCCGGGGTACAGGGTCATCACCCGGATGGTCGGGTAGTCCACCTGGGGCAAGGCCGAGACCGGCAACAGGCGGTAGGCGATCACGCCGGCCAAAACAATGGCCAGCATGCTCAGGGTAGTGGCTACCGGGCGAAGGATGAACAGCCGCGAGAGGTTCATGCGCCGCCCTTTTGCGCCTTGCCGGCATCAGCCGGGCCTTGCTGCGTCTTGGCTGCCGGCTGGCCCTGGAGGTGTTCGGTCGGGGTGGTCGGCACTTCACTGCTGTCGTTGACCACTTCGATTTCACTGCCGTCCTTCAAGCGGTCGGTGCCTTCCAGCACCACGCGGTCGCCGGCGGCCAGGCCTTGCTTGATCACGGTGTTGTCGCCGTCGGAATCACCAATCACCAGCGGACGTACCTTGACCTTCTTGTCGCCATCCAGCACGTAGACAAAGGTGCCGGTGTTGCCGAACTGAATCGCCGCCGACGGCGCCAGCACCACGTTATGCAGGGTGTCGGCCAGCAGGTGCACGTTCACGAACTGGTTGGGGAACAGCGCCTGGTCCTTGTTATCGAACCGCGCCTTGAATTTCAGGGTGCCGGTGGTGACGTCGATCTGGTTGTCCAGGCTCTGCAACACGCCACTGGCCTTGAGGGCCACATCGCCACGGTCCCAGGCTTCCACCGGCAGCTTGTTGCCGGCGTGATAACGCGCCAGTACGGTTTCCAGGGTGTTTTCCGGCAACGTGAAGACCACGCTGATCGGTTGGGTCTGGGTGATCACTGCCAGGAAGGTGGTGTCGTTGGCCGCCACAAGGTTGCCCACGTCCACCTGACGCAGGCCGACACGCCCGGTGATCGGGGCGCGGATCTTGGTGAATTCGAGGTTGAGCTTGGCGTCATCCACCGCGCCCTGGTTGGTCTTGACCGTGCCCTGGTACTGCAGCACCAGCGCTTCGGCGGTGTCGAGGGTTTGTTTGGCGATACTGTCCTGGGCGTACAGGTCGCGATAACGCTGCACGTCGACCTGGGCGTTTTTCAGCTGGGCCTGGTTTTGCAGCAACGTGCCCTGGGCCTGGAGCAAGGCATTCTGGTAACTGCGCGGGTCGATTTCCGCCAGCAGGTCACCGGCCTTGACCATCTGCCCTTCTTCAAAGGCGATCTTGACCAGTTCTCCCCCTACCCGGCTGCGCACATTGATGGTGTTCAATGCGGTGACCGTGCCCAGTGCCTTGTAGTACACCGGGAACTCACCCAGCACCGCAGGCGCCACGCGCACCGGCACCGGGCCGGTAGAACCACCAAAGCCCGGACGCATCATGCCCGACTTGCCGGCATGCCCGGCGGGCTTCTTCTCGGCGCTGTCTTTGTGGCTGCCAGGCCAGAATTTCCAGCACAGGCCGGCAATGACCAGCAGCACGAGGAGGCCGAACAGCCAGCGGCGGGAGTGACGAGGGGTGGATTGCATGGAGTGATCAACCATTGGGCGCGAGAGCTTCTTCTTTGGGAGGCTGAAAGATAAGCACTGGGGCGCGTTAAGAAAAGCGCCTTTACCGGCTATTTACCTTGGATTACAACTTTTAACTTATTTGCTTAGTCCATTCGCTATCTGACTAAGCCTCTGAAGCACAAATAAAAACGGCCTGGACTAGGCCAGGCCGTAATACTGCATCACGCGTGTTACTGCAAAACGACAGTAATGCGTAGTAACAGTTACTTCAAAACAGCCAGGGCTGCTTCGTAGTTCGGCTCTTGGCCGATTTCGCTGACCAGCTCGCTGTGCAGCACGTTGTCATTTTCGTCCAGCACGACGACGGCACGGGCGGTCAGGCCGCGCAGCGGGCCTGCGGCGATCGCAACTCCGTAGTCAACGGCAAAGCCGGCATCGCGGAAGTCCGACAGGTTCTTCACGTTTTCCAGGCCTTCGGCGCCGCAGAAGCGTGCCTGGGCAAATGGCAGGTCCGTGGAAATGCACAGCACCACGGTGTTGTCCACGCTGTTGGCCTGGGCATTGAACTTGCGAACCGAAGTCGCGCAAGTCGGGGTATCGATGCTTGGGAAGATGTTCAGCACTTTGCGCTTGCCGGCAAAGGTAGCCAGAGTCGCGTCCGACAGATCGCCAGCAGTCAGGGTAAAGGCTGGCGCTTTGGCGCCGACTTGTGGCAAGTCGCCGTCGACCTGGATAGGGTTGCCTTTATGGGTAACTTGAGCCATGAACGGAATCCTTCTAGTGGTGGTAGTGAAACGAATTTCAGGTGCCGAAGTTAAACACAAAGTTCGATTGGCACCTATGGTCGGACGCAAATTGTCATGGAGCGGGACTCAACGCCCCGCCGCCACGAACCCCCGTTGCAAATCCTCGATCAACGCCTCCACATCCTCAAGCCCCACATGCAGACGCACCACGGGGTTCAGTCCACGGTCGGCGGCGCTCTGGCGATCCTGGGTGTCGGCCAGGGTCACCAGGCTCTCAAAACCGCCCCAGGACGCACCCAGGCCAAACAGCTGCAAGCCGTCGATAAACCGTTCGACGTAACCGGCATCCGCGCGGGTGAGTTCAAACGACAGCAAACCGTTACTGCCGCTGAAGTCGCGCTTCCACAGCGCATGGCCAGGGTGCTCGGGCAAGGCCGGATGAAACACCCGCTTGACCTGCGGCTGCGCCTGCAACCATTGGGCAATCTTCAGCGCCTGGCGCTCGTGCACGTCCAGCCGGGAAGCCAGGGTGCGCGCGCCACGCAGGATCAGGTAGGCATCGTCGGCACTCACCGCATTGCCAAAGGTGTCGCTCATTTTCGCCAGGGCCGGCCATGCTGCTTCGCTGGTGCAGACACTGCCCATCATCACGTCACTGTGGCCGCCGAGGTATTTGGTCAGGGCCATGATCGAGATGTCGGCGCCCAAGGCCAGCGGGCGGTACAGGTAAGCCGAGCCCCAAGTATTGTCCACCGCCAGCAGAATCCCGCGCGGCTTGCACAGTGCGGCTATCGCGGGCAGGTCACACAGTTCATACAGCAGCGAACCCGGCACTTCCGCATAGACCATTTTGGTGTTGGCCTGTAACTGCGCTTCCAGACCGCTGCCGTCCGGGGTGAAGTAGCTGACTTCGATGCCGAATGGCTGCAGGAACTCACGAGCCAGCTTGCGCACCGGGGAATACACCGCGTCGGTGATCAGTACATGATCGCCGGGTCGCAGGTAGGCCAGGAACGTCTGCGCCGCAGCGGCGAGGCCGGTGCCATACAGCCGCGTGCGATAGCCGCCTTCGAGTTCGGTGACCAAATCTTCCAGGGCGAACGCGGTGGGGTTGCCACGCGCGCCGTAACTCAGGACACGCTCGCTGTCGCGCCGGGAACGCGCGTCACGCATCTGGGCGAGGTTGTCGAACAGCACGGTGCTCAAACGGGTGATGGGGACGTTCACCGCCCGGCCTCCATTGCCGCCTTCGGTACGTGCCGCATGAATCAGCCGGGTGCGCACGCGCGATACGGGCGCCAACGGTTTGAGGCTGGCGATTTCCGCCTCGCTCATCTGCGCCAACAAGCCGATTTCCCAGGCCAGGTATTGGCGGGCGGCATCCTTGTTGCCGCTGTGGCGGTCGTGGGTGAAGAACAGGAAGTCGATGCACTGATTATCCGCGGGCGTCTGCGCGTCCTCGGTCACCGGCAAACCGGCTGCGACCCAGGCGGCATAGCCTCCGTCGAGCACGCGCACCTCTTCGCCCAACTCCAGCGCAGCAAACGCGGCCAGCGCCGGGTCATCCGCCAGCAGCACCAACGGTCGCGCACCGGCGGCCAACAACGAGCGAATCGACCAGCGCGAACCGGCAATCCGGCCCTTGCGATGGGTCATGCTCGGGCGCAGGTCCACCAGGTCCACGGCATCGTCTTTCAGGGCATCGGCCAGCGCCTGCACCGAGATCAATGGCAACGCCTTGAACGGCACAGCCTGCCTGACCGGTAACGCCAGGCCACTCTGGACACCGTCCTTGAGCACATACGCCTCATGCCCCAACTGCCGCAGCCAACTGGCGACAATCGGCGCACGCACGCCGTCGCTGTCTACCAGCACCACCCGCGCCTGACGCACGCCGATGTACAGGTCGGTGGACTGGATCAACTGCCCGCCTGGGGTATGTTGCGCCCCCGGCAAACTGCCGGCGGCAAACTCTTCGGCGGTGCGCACATCACACAGGAACAGGCTGCGGGACAGATCTTGCGCCCACTGGCGAACCTGATCCGCCCCAACAGTGACCACCCCTGCCCGCGCGGCCAATTGCCGGGCAGCCTCGCGCTGCTGCACCAGATCAGTGGAGACCTGATCGGCATACCGCCGGGTGCTGCCATGCTCCAGCTTGAAATCCGCCAGGTACCACCCCTGAGTGCCGTTCTCCAGCGCATAGACCGGGTTCTTCACGCCGAGGTTGATCAGCGTCTGGGCGCCGATAATGCTGCGGGTACGACCGGCGCAGTTGACCACGATCGGTGTGGTCTCATCCGGCACCAGGTCGTGCACGCGGTAGCCCAGTTCACCGTTGGGGCAGCAGATGGAACCGGGAATGGTCATCTTGCGGTACTCATCGAACGGCCTGCCGTCCAGCACCACCAGCGGCTCGCCCTTGGCCTGCCAGTCCGCCAGTTGCTGCGCGGTGACGTGGGGCGTGTGGCTGGCCTCTTCCACCAACTCGCCAAAGGCTTTTGACGGCACATGCACCCCGGCAAACAGTTGCAGGCCCGCTGCCTGCCAACCGTCCGCGCCGCCTTGCAGCACATGCACATTGCTGTAACCCAACGCCTGCAAGCGCTGCGCTGTCCGGGCAGCCACCTCGCCGCCGTCCTGGTCGTAAATCACCAGGCGCACCTGAGGATTCGGCGCCAGGCGCTGCACCTCCAGCTCCAGGCGGCTATAGGGCAGGTTCACCCCGTGGAACAGGTGGGCCTCGCCGTATTGGCCGTGCTCGCGTACGTCGAACAGGGCGATTTCCTGGCCGTCGAACAGCCATTGTTGCAATTGCCCGGGTGTGATGGTCTGGCTCATGAAAGTCCCGCAAAAAAGAGATGAATTACTGCAAGGCCAACGAGCGCTCGCCAGCGGCCACTTCACGCCCCTTGGCGTAGGCCCGCTGGACCGCCGGGCGCGCCTTGATCCGCAAGCGCCAGGCCTGGATGTTCGGGTAGTCCGCCAGGTCCTGGCCTTGGCGCAGGGGCTGGATCCACGGGAAGATCGCCATGTCGGCCACCGAGTACTCGCCCGCCACGTACGGCACCTCGGCCAAGCGTTGCTCCAGCACCCGATACAGGCGCGCGGCTTCGGCGTTCAGCAGGTCCAGGGCGAAGGGAATCGGTTCCGGCGCCTTCTCCTTGAACAGCTGCAACTGGCTCAGGTACGGGGTGATATGCCCCACCTGCCAGAACAGCCACTCCTGGACTTTCTGGCGCTCGGCGGTGCCGGCGGGCGGCAGGAAACGCCCGGCCTGGTCGGCCAGGTAATTCAGGATCGCCCCGGACTCGAACAGGCTCAGTGGTGCTTCAAGGCTGTGGTCGACAATCGCCGGAATCCGCCCGTTCGCGCTGATGCGCCGGAAGCTTTCCTGCTTCTGCGCGCCTTCACGGATGTTCACCGGAATCAGGCGGTACTCTGCTTCCAGCTCTTCAAGCAGGATGCCGACTTTCAGGCCATTGCCGGTAGGCCAGTAATACAGGTCGATCATGCGTAGGCCTTGATCGACGGGGCCATCTGCGAGGCGTTGTAGTTGAGAATCCGGCCGTCGGCTTCAACGCCATAACGGCCATTGAGAGACTCCAGCGGCAAGCCATACAGGTGGAAGTGCAAGGTCGGCTGCTCACCCTCGACGCGAATCCCGTGCAGGTCTTCACCGAGGAACGAGATGGAAGTACCCGGCTGCACGATGACCTCTTTCTCAAGGGTCAGGGTGGTGAAGCCTGCGTCACGCCCTTCATCGTTGCGGCCATAGACGTAGTTGATCTCCTGGCCTTCAACGGCACTGATGATCGCCCAGGTTTCATGGTTGTGGGGGATGGTGCTTTTGCCCGGCAGCAGCGAGTTCAGGTACAGGGTCGGTGTGTCGCCATCGTCGTTCAGGCGATAACGGAAGGCAGTACTGCCCTGCCCCGGCACCGGTGCGGGGAATTCGCTGAAGTTGAACAGGTCCCGGCGCTCGGCCAGGGTTTCCAGCAGCCCGACGATTTCCACCAGGGCCGCGCGGTCTACGCCACGCTGGTTGATGACGCGGATCTGCTGCAGGAAGTCTTCGATAACGGCGGCACGGTTTGCGGTACTCATGACGAGGTTCCTCTTATTAGACAGACAGGGTGTAGCGGCTCAGGTTGGTCAACAGGTACGGATCGTTGGCGATCGGCGGACGGCGGCCCGGATCGCCCAAGGCATGGCGCAGGAATTCCTGGGTGCGTTCACTGGTGGGGCGCTGGAAGATTTGCTCGGCGCTGCCGTGCTCGACGATCACGCCGTTTTCAGTGAAGTAGACGATGTCGCTGATCTCTTCGGCGAAGCGCATCTCGTGGGTCACCAGCACGCAGGTCATGCCCTCTTCGGTCAGCTCGCGAATCACCGTCAGCACTTCGCCGACGGTTTCCGGGTCCAGGGCCGAGGTCACTTCATCGAACAGAATCAGTTCCGGGCGCATCGCCAACGCGCGGGCAATCGCCACCCGCTGCTGCTGCCCGCCGGAAAGTTGGCCGGGATAGGCATCGGCCTTGTGCTCCATGCGCACCTTGGCCAACAGCGCCCGCGCGTCTTTCTCGGCGTCGGCGCGGTTGCGGCCGAGCACCTTGCGCGGGGCGATCACCAGGTTTTCCAGCACCGACAAATGCGGGAACAGGTTGTATTGCTGGAACACAAAACCGACGCGCTTGCGCAACTCGATGCGCTGGGCTTCCTGGGTCAGGGTATCGACCCGGGTTTCGCCGACGCGGATGGTGCCGCGCTGGGGCTGCAACAGGCCGGTGATGCAACGCAGGATGGTCGACTTGCCCGAGCCCGACGGGCCGATGATCGACACCGCCTGACCGCGATGCACATCAAGATCGATGCCCTTGAGCACCCGGTTGTCACCGAACGACAGCTGCAAGTCCCGCAGGCTGACCAGGGGTTCAATAGAAGGCATAACGGCGCTCCAGGCGTTGGGTCAAACGGGAAATCGGGTAGCAATAGGCGAAGAACAACACCAGCAAGCTGAGGTAGATCACCACGGTAAAGCCGGTCATGTTCACGGTGTTGCTGGCAATCTGCGCGGTGTCGATCACGTCGTGCACGCCCACCAGCGAAGCCAGGGCGGTGCCCATGGTGACCACCGCGTAAAGGTTCATCCACGGCGGCAACATGCGCTTGAAGCACTGGGGCAGGATGATCGAGCGGAAGATCTGGCCACGGGTGAACGCCAGTGAACGCGCGGCTTCCCACTGGGTGCTGGGGATCGAGCCGATGGCACCGCGAAAAATCTCCGCCACGTTGGCGCTGGCCGGCAACGCGAGGCCAATGGTCACCTTGACACAGTCGGGGAACGACACGTAGCTGCTGCCGATATGGATCTCGAACGGGAACACGTAGGTGGTGAAATAGATCAGCACCAGCCACGGCGCGTTGCGGAAAACCTGCACCCAGACCCGCGCCGGCAACCGCAGCAGGCGCACGGGCGACATGGCCAGCGCGCCCACCATCAGGCCCAGCAGCGAGCCGAGTCCGATCGCCACCAGGCTGATCAGGATGTTCTGGCCAAAACCGCTGACCAGCGCCGGCGACCATTGCAGCAACGCCGACAGCACCGGGAATGAATCAATGGCCATAGCCGGGCATCCTCAGGCGCGCTTCCAGCCAGCGCCCCACACAATTGACGGTAAAGCTCAGCAAGCCGAAAAAGCTCAGGATCAAAATCATCAGCTCCAGCACGTTGTCGCTCTGGGTCCAGATCATGATCGAGGCGTAAGTGATATCGCCCACGGCAATGGCCGAGGCCACGGCGGTCATTTTCACCAGGTCGATCAGGTTGTTGATCAGCGACGGCAACGCAAAGCGCAAGGCCAACGGCAACTGCACATTCCACAGCAATTGGCGGCTGCTGAAAGCCAGGGAACTGGCGGCTTCCAGCGTCACCGCAGGCACCGCCTCGATGCCGGCGCGCAGGGCTTCGGCGTGAAACGCGCCTTTATGCAGGGAGATCACGATCACCACCCAGGCAAACGGCGTCAGCGGGTTGGCCGCGCCGACCGCCTGGGTCAGCAGCATGTTCAACACCAGGAACGCGCAGTACAGCTGCACCAGGGTCGGGGTGTTGCGGGTGACTTCGATAAACACCCGCGCCGGCTTGGCCAGCCATGGGTTGCCCGAGGTCAGCAGCGCCGCCAGGCTGATCCCGGCCAGCAGGCTGCCGACGATGGTGAACAGGCACAACAACACGGTGGTCAACGCGCCCTGCGCCAGGGTGCCGCGCTGATAGGCATCCAGCAGGAAGTTGTAGTTCAGGCCAATGCCGGCGGCCCAGTGCACAAACATCTCCAGCCAATGACTCATTCGACGCCCCGCAACTTGCCGCAGGCGACCGCGATACGGCGGCCGGCCTCGGCCACGCTGTCGGTGGCCGTGGCGATGGACAGGCGAAACCACGGCGACAGGCCATAAGCACTGCCCGCCACACCGGCGACGCCCTCCTCCAACAAGTACGCGACGACATCGCCGTCATCCTTCAACGGCTGACCGTCCGGGCGGTAGCGGCCGAGCAGACCGGCGCAGCGCACAAACACGAAGAACCCGCCTTGAGGCTCAAGCACTTCCAGGCCGTCAACGGTGCCGAGGGCCATCATCAGCAGGTCCCGGCGCAGTTGATAGGCCGCCACCTGCTCGGCCAAAAGCCCAGCCCGCCGGTGAAGGCGGCCAACGCGGCGGCCTGCCCGACGGAAGACGCACCGGAGGTGGATTGGGATTGCACCACCGCCATGGCGTTGGTCAGGGTTTGCGGCCCGGCGCCGAAGCCGATGCGCCAGCCTGTCATGGCGTAGGTCTTGGACACGCCGCCCACCAACAGGCAGCGGTCCTGCAAATCCGGCGCGACGTTCAGCAGGCTCTGGGCCGGGCGACCGTCGAAGCGGATGTGTTCGTAGAGCTCATCCAGCAGCACCAGCACCTGGGGATGGCGACGCAACACCTCGCCCAGCGCTTGCAGTTCAGCCTCGCTGTAGACCGCACCGCTCGGGTTGCCCGGGCCGTTCAGGATCAGCCAGCGGGTGCGCTCGTTGATGTGCTGCTCGAGTTGCGCCGGCAGCAACTTGCAGCCTTGCTCCAGCCCGCACTCGATAAACACCGGTTCGCCACCGTTGAAGCGCACGCTGTCGGGGAACGACGGCCAATACGGCGTGGGTACCAGCACTTGATCGCCCTCGTCGAGGGTGGCGGCGAAGGCATTGAAGATGATCTGTTTCGCACCGTTGGCGATCACGATGCTGGGCAGCGAATAGTCGAGGTGGTTTTCTCCGGCCAGCTTGCGCTGCACCGCCACGCGCAAGGCTTTTACCCCGGGTGTCGGCGTGTATTTGGTGGCGCCCGCGGCGATGGCGGCGTAGGCGGCTTGCTTGATGTGCTCCGGGGTATCGAAATCCGGCTCGCCGGTGGTCAGGTCAAGAATGTCGCGGCCGGCGTCACGCAGTTCCGTGGCGCGGGACTTGGCTGCCGCGTTGGCCGACAGCGACACCCGCTGCACGCGCCTGGACAGGCGAACGGTCATGGCTGCACCTCCAGGACTTTGCCCGGGTTGAGCAGGTTTTTCGGGTCGAGGGCGCGTTTGATGCGGCGCATCAGGTCCAGCTCCACCGGGCTTTTGTAGCGGCCCAGCATGCCGACCTTGCGCTGGCCAATCCCGTGCTCGGCGCTGATGGAGCCGCCGTGGGCGTGGGCGCTGTCGTGCACCAGCAGGCTCAGTTCGGCGTAGTTTCGCATGTGCTCGTCCACCGTCGAGTCCAGCGGATGGGCAACGTTGTAATGCAGGTTGCCGTCCCCAGGTGCCCGAAGGTGAAGTTGCGCACCCCGGGAAAATGCGTCTGCAACAGCGCATCGGTATGGGCGACGAAGGCGACGATTTGCGAGATGGGCACCGAGATGTCGTGCTTCATATTGCGCCCGGCGCGCTTCTGCGCCTCGCTCATGTTTTCGCGCAGCAGCCACAGGGCTTCGCTTTGCGCCAGGCTTTCAGCGATCAGTGCGTCGGCCAGTAATGACTGTTCGAAGGCTTCACCGAGGACGGTTTCGAAGGCTTCACGGGCGTGGGCTTCACCGTGGTTATCCGACAGTTCCAACAAGGCGAACCAGGGCTGGCTGGCTTTCAGGAACGGTTGCGGGCCTTCGGGAAACTGTTCGCGCAGCAGTGCCAGGCAATCGGCGCTGAGCAGTTCGAACGCAGTGAGATTCGCACCGAAACCGGCGCGGGCGTGGGACAGGAATGCAACCGCCTGGGCCAATTCATCAAAGGCCAGCAGCGCAGTAGCCTGGGCCTTGGGCAACGGGAACAGCTTCAGGGTCGCGGCGGTGATAATCCCGAGGGTGCCTTCGCTGCCGACGTACAAATCCCGCAGGTCATAGCCGGTGTTGTCCTTGCGCAAACCGCGCAGGCCGTTCCAGATTTCGCCTTCGGCGGTCACCACTTCCAGGCCCAGGGTCAGCTCGCGGGTATTGCCATAACGCAGCACGGCAGTACCGCCGGCATTGGTGCCGAGGTTGCCACCAAGGGTGCAGCTGCCTTCGGCGCCCAAGCTCAGCGGAAACAGCCGGCCGGCTTCACGGGCCACGTCCTGGACGTTTTGCAGGATGCAGCCGGCTTCGACGGTCAGGGTGTCGTTATCAGTGTCGATCACGCGGACCCGGTTCATGCGGTCGAGCAACAGCAATACCGCGCGGCCACTGGCGTCCGGCGTGGCGCCTGCCATCAGGCCGGTGTTGCCGCCCTGGACGACAATGGGCGCCTCCAGGGCCACACACGCACGCACCACGGCGGCGACTTCTTCGGTATTGGCCGGGTGCACCACGGCGATTACCTGACCGGTGTAGCGGCCCTGTTTGTCGGTGAGGTACTGGGCGGCCTCGTCACTGCGCTGCACATGGGCGGTGCCGAGCAGTTGTCGCAGGGTGGCAAATAGCGGTTCACTCATGGCTGTACTGCTCATGCAAATCACGCAGCGCTTGGGACGGCGCCATGCCGGTGCGTTCGCCCAGCGCGATCAACCAGCCGCTGCGGTGCCAGTCGCGCACGATGGCGTCGAGCCTGGCCTGGGTATCGTGTTCGCCCTTGCGGATCCAGATCACCGATTTGGAAGGGATCAGATCTCCCGGCAACGGGATCTCATAGCCGGACCATTCGGCATCGTCCAGCAACGCGTGCATGGTCGGGCTGACGTGCACCGCCGCCACGCAGCCATTGCCACGCAACGACAACAGGGATTCAGACTGGCTGCGGAACGCCTTGATTTGCGCGCCGTAGGTTTCCTGCAGCGGCTTGATGAAGTTGCTGCCCTGGGACACGCACACCGGCTTGTCCTTGAGGTCGGCCCACTGGGTGATGCCGGCGCCTTTGCGGATCAACGCCGCGCCGCCGACTTCTTCATAGGGCGTGGGCACGTAGTCGAGAATCTCGGCGCGCTCGTCGGTGTATTGCATGTTGGCAATCAGCACATCGACCTTGCCTTGCTGCAGGAACTGCACGCGGTTGGGGGCCAGTACCGAAACGGTCTTGGTCTCCACACCCAGCGCCTGGCCGAGGCCCTTGGCCAACTCCACGTTGTAGCCCAGGTGTTCGCCGGTCTTGGGGTCGATGGTGCCAAACGGCGGGCCGCTGAGAATCACGCCGACGCTGATGGCGTGGCGTTGCTGGATCTTGTCGAGGGTGGCGTCGGCGTGGGCCAGGCTTGCGCACAGGGCCAGGCCGAGAACGGTCAGGGATTTCAATCGCATGCTCAGGCGCCCTTGAACTGTTTCTGCAACTCCACCAGCGCCGGGGAAGCCGGGGTGATGTGGTTGCGGGTCTGGGCGTCGATCAGCCAGCCGCTGCGGTGCAGCTCCTTGACGATCGGGTCGAGTCTGGCCTGGGTGTCGCTCTCGCCACGGCGAGTCCAGATCACCGACGGTGCAGGATTCAACTCGGGGCTGAGGGTGCGGTAATCCTTCCATTCGGCGCTGTCGTTGATCAGCGGGTTGACCAGCGTGGAGTCATGCACGGCGGCGACGCAGTTGTTGCCACGCAGGGCCAGCAGGGATTCGGAGGAGCTTTTGAAGGCCTTGATCTGCGCGCCAAGCTCGGTCAGTGGCTTAACGTAGCTGCTGCCCTGGGAGGTGCACACCGGCTGGTCCTTGAGGTCTGCCCAGCGGGTGATCTTGCTGTCCTTGAGCACCGCTGCGGTGCCGCCGATCTTGTAGAACGGGGTCGGCACGAAACCGAGGATGTCGCCACGCTCGGCGGTCCATTCCATATTCGCGATCAGCAGATCGACTTTGCCCTGTTGCAGGAACTGCACGCGGTTGGCCGGCAATACCGGCACCAGTTGCACTTCGGCGCCCAACTGACGGCCCAGCTCGTTGGCCAGGTCGACGTTAAGGCCCTTGGGCTTCTGGGTAGCAGGGTCGATGCCGCCAAACGGCCCGCCGGAGAGCAGCACGCCGACCACCAGCACATGGCGCTGCTGGATCTTGTCCAGGGTCGCATCGGCCTGAGCCACCACGCTGCCGCCCAGGGCAATCAATGCGCCCAGGACCACAGGCAACCTTCGTTTTACCGCCGCGCGCACAAAACCCATGGAACTCCCCTCATTAGCGATCGGCGTACCCCGACCTGATGTGGGGGCATGCTAGGGAGAGTGCCGGGGTAACGGAAATTCAAATATCTAATATCGTTATAACTTCCCGTATATGGACGCGCTGCTTTTTGGCCATATACTCGAAATCATTAGCCCTCGCAAAAATTCGACGCGACAAAACATAAACATCTGTAATGTTTATCTTCGCACCCTTGATATAAAAAACGCCCTGGAATGGCCATGTCGACCCTCGATCTCGAACTGCTCCGCACCTTTATTGCCGTGGTCGACCACCACAGCTTTGCCGAAGCCGGCACCCACCTGGCACGCACGCAATCCTCCGTTACCCAGCATATGCAGCGCCTCGAACAGCAAGTGGGGGTCAGCCTGTTTGAGAAACGCGGCCGGCAAAAACAGCTGACGGAACCGGGCTTGCAGTTATTACGGCATGCGCGGCAGATGCTGTCGCTGAATGACGACGCGCTTAATTCCCTGCGGGAAAGCAGCCTCAGCGGCGTGCTGCGCATCGGCTCGCCCCATGACATCGCCGACACCATCCTGCCGCCGATCCTCAGCCACATCGCCCGTTCGGCGCCGCGCCTGCGCCTGGAGATCGATGTGGGCCGCAGCCCGTTCCTGATGGATGACTTGCACCGGGGCAAGGTCGACATGGTGATTTCCACCCGCGCCGACGCCAACCTGGAAGGCTTTGCGTTGCGCACTTCGCCGGTGTGGTGGATCTGTTCGGCGCAATACATTCATTCGCCGAGCGAACCGCTGCCGCTGATTCTGGTGGATGAGCCGAGTATCTATCGACGTTATGCACTGGAGGCGCTGGAACGGGCGAATATCCCGTGGCGCCAGGCGTATCTGGCGTCGAACCTGATCGGGATCAAGGCCGCCACCCGCGCAGGGTTGGGCGTGACCCCACGGAGCATGGAAATGCTCGGGCCGGACATGCGGGTATTGGGGGAGAACGATGGGCTGCCGAGGATGCCAGAGGTGACGTACTACCTGTGGATCCGCCCGAACACGGCGAACCCGATTGCGCGCAAGGCGTATGACTTGATCAGGGCCAGCCAGGGGCTGGCACTGGGGTGACGGTTATTGCTGGGTCAATTGGGTCCACAGCGCCGGGGCGCCGGCAGATTTGGCGATCGCCTCCAGACGCGCTGCGTGCTCGGCCATGTCCTGCTCGCTGGCGCGAATGATCGTGGTGGGCTGGCGATCCGCTGGCAGGCGGCGGATTCCCGAAGGGCGATTGCCCGAGCCTTCTGCCGAACCGTTGCCATCCGACGCGTTGCCGGCCAGGGACAGGCTGGTCTGGCCGCCGGTCATGGTCAGGTAAACGTCGGCGAGAATCTCGGAGTCGAGCAACGCGCCGTGGAGTTCACGACCGGAGTTGTCGACGCCATAGCGTTTGCACAATGCATCGAGGCTGTTGCGCTGGCCCGGGTGACGCTCACGCGCCATCATCAGGGTATCGAGGATCGAGCAGTGCTGGGTAATGTCAGCCCGATCGGTCTGGCCCATCAGCGCAAATTCGTTGTTGATGAAGCCAACGTCGAACGCCGCGTTATGGATGATCAGCTGCGCGCCGTTGATGAACTCGAAGAACTCATCGGCCACTTCGGCAAACCGCGGCTTGCCCACCAGGAATTCGTTGGTGATGCCGTGGACGCCGATGGCGCCTTCATCACTTTCCCGATCCGGTTGCAGGTAGACGTGGAAGTGCCGGCCAGTGAGGCGGCGGCCCATCAGTTCGACGCAGCCGATTTCAATGATCCGGTGGCCGTCGGTCACCGGCATGCCGGTGGTTTCGGTATCGAGTACAACAGATCGGATGGCCATCAGGGTTCAGCTCTCAACGGTTTGGTACATTTCAAGGGGCGGGATCTTAACACGTCAGCCGTCATCAGCTCTGCTTGTAGCCGCGCACGTCATCCACGCCACGGTTGGCCAACTGGTCGGCCCGCTCGTTACCCGGGTGGCCGATGTGCCCGCGCACCCACTTCCAGGTGATGTTGTGGCGGTTGCATTGCTCATCGAGCAACTGCCACAGGTCGGCGTTTTTCACCGGTTCCTTGGCGGCGGTCTTCCAGCCGCGCTTCTTCCAGTTGACCATCCACTCGTTGATGCCCTTCATCACGTACTGGGAGTCGGTCACCAGCAACACGTCACAACGGCGTTTGAGCTCTTCAAGGCCGCGAATCGCGCCCATCAGCTCCATGCGGTTGTTGGTGGTGTTGGCCTCGCCGCCCCACAGTTCCTTCTCCACGCCCTTGCACACCAGCAAGGCGCCCCATCCGCCGGGACCGGGGTTGCCCTTGCAGGCGCCATCGGTGAAGAGTTCTACGCTATCGGTCATTTCACTATCCATCAAAGCGGGATCCATCAAAGCGGGTTGCCGATAATCGACCGACAAAGGCCCGAGGTCGAGAGGCTCGACCTGAAATCAAAAAAGGTAGGTTTACTGCTCGCTCTGCTTGCGATTGACCTTGGCCATCGGCATCGGCACCAGCTTGCCCATCGGTTCGCGGCGTACCTGGCGCACCGGGCGCAGGCCAACGACGATCTTGCGCGCCACCAACAGGTAGAAACCACCACCGGACAATTGCCAGGCACCGGCCCTGCGCTCCCAGCCGGCCAGCCGGCCCTGCCACTTGGCAGACGCAAGCGGCGGACGATAGCACCCGAAGCGGCGTTTCTCCAGCGCAAAGCCCAGCAGGTTCAACCAGTCGCCCACCCGCGACGGCGAGATGCAGCGCGCCTGGCGCAGCCCGTCGTGGGCGAACACGTGGCGCAACCCCCAACTGCTCCAGGGGTTGATACCAATGATCAGCAAATGGCCACCTGGGCGCACACTGCTGGCCGCTTCACGCAGCAAACCGTGGGGCGACAGGCAGAAATCCAGCCCATGCTGCAACACCACCACGTCGGCGGCATGCTCGCTCAACGGCCAGGCCTGCTCCTCGCACACGATTTCAACACCCGGCAATGGCGCCCCCAGGCGCACATTGCGTTGCACCTGAGGCGCCGACGGCGGGGTTTGTGCCGACGGACCGTAATGCACCAGGTAACCGCCAAAGAACCGGCCCAGCTCGTCTTCGAGCATGCGCCGCTCTTCATCCAGCAAAAATTGCCCGATAGGCCCGGACAGCCATTCACGGGCGGCACCGATCAGTGCCAGCCACTCGGGATCGGCCTGGGCGAACGCTTTATCAGTCATTGCATTCTCCAACTCGCCAAGAAGTTCTAAGATGCACCAATGTGTTCAGCTTGGCGAATCAAAGAATGATACAGATCAGTGCCCTGCCCGCCTTCACCGATAACTACATCTGGTTGTTACAGGATCAGCCGAACAAGCGCTGCGCCGTGGTCGACCCCGGTGATGCCGCGCCCGTGCTGGCCTGGCTCCAGCAGCACCCCGACTGGACCCTCAGCGACATCCTGGTGACTCACCATCACCATGATCATGTCGGCGGCGTCGAGCAACTTAAAAGTGTTTCGGGCGCCACGGTCTACGGCCCGGCCAATGAAAAGATCCCGGCGCGGGACGTCGCACTCCAGGATAACGACCGGATCAACGTCCTGGGCTGGGACTTCAGGTGTTTGCCGTACCCGGCCACACCCTCGGCCATATCGCCTTTTATCACCAGGGCGTGCTGTTCTGTGGTGACACCCTGTTCGCCGCCGGTTGTGGCCGCCTGTTCGAAGGCACCCCGCAACAAATGCACACCTCCCTTGAGCGCCTGGCGGCATTGCCGGCGAACACGCTGGTGTACTGCACCCACGAATACACACAAAGCAACCTGAAATTCGCCCAGGCCGTGGAACCGCATAACGCGGATATCGCCGAACGGGTGGAGAACGTCCGGCAACTGCGGGCCAACGGCGAGATGACGCTGCCCTCGAACCTGGCCCTGGAAAAACTCACTAACCCTTTTTTGCGGACCTCTGAAACATCCGTTAAAGAAAAAGCAGACGAACGGAATGGCCGGGATAACCGGGCCGGGAGCGAGGTGTTTGCTAGCTTGAGGTCTTGGAAAGATACGTTCTAAGCGCGCGGAATTTAGTACGTAATTTCTGAATGGTTGACCGCAACCCACGCGCTTTCTAGAATCGCCCGACATTTTTGCCCGGAACTTACTTCCAGCCAATGTCGTCATCTATTCGTAAAACCAACCATTCAGACGCATTGACCCGCCTGGCTCAAGCCGTGGCGGTGGCTGTGTCCGCTACTCTGGCGGGCTGCCAATCGACTAATTTTGCCGCACAATCCACCGTGCAACCCAAGCCAAACCTTACCGCCAAGATCAAGCAAAAACCCCTTTGGCTATCAGAGAAGCCAAGCCCGGAAGTGCCCCAGGATGTCTGGGAGCGCATGCGTCGGGGCTTTCAATTGCAGGACGGGTTAGGCGTCAACCCGCGCATTGAACAGCAACGATTGTGGTTTGCCAGCAACCCTTCCTTTCTTGAGAACGCCGGCGAACGCGGCAGCCTCTACATTCATTACATCGTCGAACGCCTTGAAGAGCGCAACATGCCCCTGGAGCTGGCGCTGCTGCCAGTGATTGAAAGCGCCTACAACCCGATGGCCTATTCCCGCAGCGATGCGGTCGGCCTGTGGCAGTTCGTTCCCGCCACCGGGCGCTACTTCAACCTGCGCCAGACCCGCGCCTACGACGGCCGCCGCGACATCACCGCCTCTACCACCGCCGCCCTGGACTACCTGACACGTCTGCATGACATGTTCAACGGCGACTGGCTGCTGGCCCTGGCGGCTTACAACGCAGGTGAAGGCACGGTCAGCCGGGCCATCGAGCGTAACGAGAAGCTCGGCTTGCCGACAGACTACTGGAACCTGCCACTGCCCCAGGAAACCAAGGACTACGTGCCCAAGTTCCTGGCGCTGTCCCAGGTGGTGCTGGCCCCCGAGGCATACGGTGTCAACCTGAACCCGATTGCCAACACGCCGTACTTTGAAGTGGTAGAAATCAAAACGAGCATGGACCTGTCACGGGTCGCCGCGCTGGCCGAGATTGACGAAGACGAACTGTTCCAGCTCAACCCCGCCCTGAAGCAGCGCACCACCTTGGACGGCCCGCAGCATTTGCTGGTGCCCACCTCCAAGGCGCAGTTGCTGGCCAGCAGCCTTTCGGCGATGAAGCCGGAAGAATTGCTGAGCATGCGCCCGAAAAAGCCGGTGTTCGACGACGTTGAGCACAAGGCTATTGCCGGTCGCACCCGCAACTACAAGGTCCGCAGCGGCGACAACCTGACGCTGATTGCCAAGGCCAACAAGGTCGACGTGCATGATTTGCAGCGCTGGAACAAGCTCAATGGCCAGGCGCTGAAGGTCGGCCAGACCCTGGTGATGCAGGACACCCGCAAGCTGGTGGCCAAGGCCGACAGCAAGAAGCCGGTGCAATACAAGGTCAAGAAAGGCGACTCGCTGTACATCGTCGCCAAGCGCTTCAACGTCGAGATGCAACATCTCAAGCGCTGGAACCCGCGCACTGGCCAGGCGCTGAAGCCCGGGCAGATGCTGGTGGTTTCCGGGCCACGCTAAGCAGCAAATACAGGGGGGAACGGGCGACCGTTCCCCCTTTTTTGTTCGCCCTCCTTATCACCCCCCAAGCCTGTAGTCTTCCTCCCACGGCACCAGCCTTTTTCCAATCGGAACAAGCTGTTACTGTACGGTTCATAAAGTCCAAGCCGCCTGGATCGGATCTCTGACTTGAAGCGTCCCCTCCTTCTACTAATAAGTCTGGCCTTGAGCTTTTCCGCGAACGCGACCATTACCGAGAGCCACGGTTATGCGCAGTTCGGCATGCTCAAGTACCCGGCCAAATTCACCCACTTCGACTGGGTAAACCCTGCAGCGCCAAAAGGCGGCACACTGCGGGTGATGGCGTTTGGCACGTTCGACACCCTCAACCCTTATACCTTCAAGGGCTCAAGCCCGGTCTCCACCGCCAACTTCCTGCAATACGGCGTCAACGAGCTCAATGAGCCGCTGATGGTCGGCACCGGCCAGTACGCCCCGTCCGGCGATGAACCAACGTCCAGCTACGGCCTGATTGCCCAGTCGGTGGAATATAGCGAAGACCGCAGTTGGGTAGTGTTCAACCTGCGCCCTGAAGCACGCTTCCACGATGGCAAGCCGATTACCGCCTACGACGTGGCGTTTTCCTATCGCACGCTGCTGACCGAAGGCCACCCGCAGTACCGCACCAACCTGCAGGAAGTCGCCCGGGTCGACATTCTCAATCGGCATCGCATTCGTTTTGTGTTCAAGCGTGCCGGCAACCCGTTGCTGATCCTGCGCCTTGGGGAGCTTCCGGTATTGCCCCAGCATTACTGGAAAAACCGTGACTTCAAGGCCACCACCTTCGAGCCGCCGCTGGGCAGCGGGCCTTACCGCATCACAAAGGTCTCGCCGGGACGCCAGCTGGTGTTCGAACGGGTCAAGGATTACTGGGGCAAGGACCTGGCGGTCAACCGTGGTTTCTATAACTACGACAAGGTCGAGGTGGAGTTTTACCGTGACAGCGACGTGGCCTTCGAAGCGTTCAAGGCCGGCGAGTTCGATATCTATATCGAGCACCAGGCGAAGAACTGGGCCAACGGCTACAACTTCCCGGCGGTCAACCGTGGCGATGTGATCAAGGCGCAGATCGCCCACCAGATTCCGACCCAGAGCCAGGGCCTGTTCATGAACAGCCGGCGCCCGACCTTCAGCCAGGCCAAGGTGCGTGAAGCCCTGGGCTTGATGTTTGATTTCGAGTGGACCAACCGCACCCTGTTCAGCGGCGCCTATAAACGCACCCTCAGCTACTACCCCAACAGCGAATTCTCCGCCACCGGCGTGCCCACCGGTCATGAGTGGCTGATGTTGTCGCCCTATCGCGATCAACTGCCGGCCAACCTGTTTACCCAACCCTTCAGCCTGCCCCAGACCGACGGTCGCGGCATCCCCCGGGACACCCTGCGCCGCGCCCTCGCGTTGCTGGGCGAAGCCGGCTGGAAGCTGTCCGGGCAACGCCTGCTCAACAGTGACGGCCAGCCGCTGCGCCTGGAGATCCTGCTGGTGAATCCGAACCTGGAGCGCATCCTGCAACCCTATGTCGAGAATTTGACCAGCATCGGCGTCGATGCCCGCTTGCGTACGGTAGACCGCGCACAGTACAAACAGCGCCTCGATCAATTCGACTTCGACATGATTCTGATGACCCTCAACCAGACCCTCAGCCCCGGCCTTGAGCAGTGGCAGTATTTCCACTCCAGCCAGGCGGCGGTCAAGGGCAGCAAAAATTACGCAGGCATCGCCAACCCGGTGGTCGACCATCTGCTGGACCAACTGCTGGCGGCGCAAACCCGCGAAGAACAATTGGCCGCCGGCCGGGCGCTCGACCGCGTCCTGCTGTGGCAGCACTACAGTATTCCCAACTGGTACCTCAACTATCATCGCCTGGCGTACCGCAACCGGTTCGCCTTCGTCACCACGCCGCCCTACAGCCTGGGCCTGAGCGCATGGTGGCTGAAAGCTTCGGAGAAAGCCCAATGATACCTTTGCGTACTGCGATCCTTGGCAGCCTGTTGTTGTGCGGCGCCGCCAATGCGGCCCCGCAACATGCCCTGACCCTCTACAACGAACCACCCAAGTACCCCGCCGATTTCAAGCATGTCGACTACGTCAACCCGGAGGCCCCCAAGGGCGGCACCTTCCGCGAGTCCAGCATGGGCGGCTTCGACAGCCTCAACCCGTTCATCAGCAAGGGCGTGCCGGCCGACAACATCGGCCTCATCTACGACACCCTCGCCCAGCAAAGCCTGGACGAACCCATCACCGAATACGGCCTGGTAGCCGGCAAGATCGAAAAGGCCCCGGACAACAGCTGGGTGCGCTTCTACATTCGCCCCGAAGCGCGCTTTCACGACGGCCACCCGATTCGCGCCGAAGACGTGGTGTTCAGCTTCCAGACGCTGATGAAAGACGGCTCGCCGATCTACAAAACCTACTACGCCGACGTCGATGAAGTGGTCGCCGAAGACCCGCTGCGCGTGTTGTTCAAGTTCAAGCGCACCAATAATCGCGAACTGCCGCTGATCCTCGGGCAACTCACGGTATTGCCCAAGCATTACTGGGAGACCCGGGACTTTTCCAAGGGCAACCTGGAGATTCCGTTGGGCAGCGGCCCGTACAAGGTGGCCGAGGTCAAGGCCGGGCGTTCGATCCGCTACGAGCGGGTCAAGGATTACTGGGCCAAGGACCTGCCGATCAACAAGGGCTTCTACAACTTCGATTACCGCGTCACCGACTACTACCGCGACAACACCGTGGCCCTTGAAGCGCTGAAGGCCGGGCAGTTCGATTACTGGCTGGAGATCAGCGCGAAAAACTGGGCCAACGCCTACAACACCCCCGCCGTTGCCCAGGGCCGCCTGATCAAGGAAGAAATCCCCAACGGCAACCCCACCGGGATGCAGGGCTTCGTGTTCAACATCCGTAAGCCGATGTTCCAGGACGTTCGGGTACGCAAGGCCATCAGCCTGCTGCTGGACTTCGAATGGAGCAACAAGCAGCTGTTCAACGGCGCCTACACCCGCAGCCGCAGCTATTTCGAAAACTCCGAGATGGCCGCGACCGGCCTGCCCGGCCCGGCCGAGCTGGCGATTCTTGAGCCGCTGCGGGACAAGATCCCGCCCCAGGTGTTTACCGATGCCTTCGAGCCTGCCAAGACCGACGCCAGTGGCATGATCCGCACCCAGCAGCGCGAGGCTTATCAGTTGCTGCAAGAGGCCGGCTGGAAGATCGTCGATGACAAGATGGTCGACACCACGGGCAAGCCGGTGACCATCGAGTTCCTGCTGGCCCAGACCGAGTTCGAACGCATCCTGCTGCCGTTCAAGCGCAACCTGGCCGACCTGGGGATTGACCTGGTGATTCGCCGGGTGGATATCTCCCAGTACATCAACCGCATCCGCTCGCGGGATTTCGACATGGTGGTGGGCAGCTTCCCGCAGTCCTCCTCGCCGGGTAATGAGCAGCGTGAGTACTGGAAGTCGTCCAGCGCCGACAAGCCCGGCAGCCGCAACTACATCGGCCTGAAAGACCCGGCCATCGACCAACTGGTGGAAGAACTCATCGACTCCGACTCGCGCAAGAGCCTGGTAGCCCACGCCAAGGCCCTGGACCGCGTGCTGCAGTTCGGCTACTACGTGATTCCCAACTGGCACATCAAGACCTTCCGCGTGGCCTATTGGGACCACCTCGGCCACCCGAAAGTCTCACCGCGCTATGACGTCGGCACCGCCACCTGGTGGAGCAAACCCGACGCCAAACCTGCGGTAACCCTGGACACCAACCAGACCGCCGATCCGGCGAGCGGGGGCGACTGAGATGCTGGCCTATATTGTTCGCCGACTGCTGCTGATCATCCCGACCCTGTTCGGCATTTTGCTGATCAACTTTGTGATCATCCAGGCCGCCCCCGGTGGCCCGGTGGAGCAGATGATCGCCAAGCTGGAAGGCTTTGAAGGCGCCACCAGCCGTATCGCCGGTGGCGGTGCCGAAGTCTCGGTGGCCGGCTCCAGCTACCGCGGCGCCCAGGGCCTGGACCCGGCGCTGGTGAAGGAAATCGAGAAGATGTACGGCTTCGACAAGTCGGCGCCGGAACGCTTGTGGATCATGGTCAAGAACTACGCCCGGCTGGATTTTGGCGACAGCTTCTTCCGTGACGCCAAGGTCATCGACCTGATCAAGGAAAAGATGCCGGTGTCCATCTCCCTCGGGCTGTGGAGCACGCTGATCATGTACCTGGTGTCGATCCCGCTGGGCATCGCCAAGGCCACGCGACACGGCAGCCATTTCGACGTGTGGACCAGTTCGGCGATCATCGTCGGCTACGCGATCCCGGCGTTCCTGTTTGCGATCCTGCTGATCGTGGTGTTCGCCGGCGGCAGTTACTTCGACTGGTTTCCGTTACGCGGGCTCACCTCCAACAACTTTGACGAGTTGAGCTGGGGCGGCAAGATCCTCGATTACTTCTGGCACCTGGCACTGCCGGTGACGGCGCTGGTGATCGGCAACTTCGCCACCATGACCCTGCTCACCAAAAACAGCTTCCTCGACGAGATCAACAAGCAATACGTGGTCACCGCCAAGGCCAAGGGCCTGACCAACCACCGCGTGCTGTACGGCCATGTGTTTCGCAACGCGATGCTGCTGGTGATTGCCGGCTTCCCGTCAGCCTTCATCGGCATCTTCTTTACCGGATCCTTGCTGGTGGAAGTGATCTTCTCCCTCGACGGCCTGGGCCTGATGAGCTTTGAAGCGGCGATCAACCGCGATTATCCGGTGGTGTTCGGCACGCTGTTCATCTTCACCCTGCTGGGGCTGGTGGTGAAGTTGATCGGCGACCTCACCTACACCCTGGTCGATCCGCGCATCGACTTCGCCAGCCGGGAGCATTGAGATGAATCTATCCCCCCTCAATCGTCGCCGGTTCGAGCGCTTCAAGGCCAACAAACGTGGCTGGTGGTCGCTGTGGCTATTCCTGATCCTGTTCGGCCTGAGCCTGGGCGCCGAGTTGATCGCCAACGACAAGCCACTGGCGGTGCATTACGACGGCGACTGGTATTTCCCGGCCCTCAAGCGCTACCCCGAGACCACCTTCGGCGGTGAATTCCCGCTGGAAGCCAACTACAAAAGCCCCTATATCCAGGAGCTGCTCAAAGCCAAGGATGCCTGGACGTTGTGGGCACCGATCCCGTTCAGCTACCAGAGCATCAACTACGACCTGAAGGTTCCGGCCCCGGCCCCGCCGTCGCGGGACAACCTGCTGGGCACCGATGACCAGGGCCGCGATGTGCTGGCACGGGTGATCTACGGCTTCAGGATTTCCGTGCTGTTTGCGCTGACGCTCACCGTGCTCAGTTCGATCATCGGCGTGATCGCCGGCGCGTTGCAGGGTTTCTATGGCGGCTGGGTCGACCTGGCCGGCCAGCGGTTCCTGGAAATCTGGTCCGGCTTGCCGGTGCTGTACCTGTTGATCATCCTCGCCAGTTTCGTGCAGCCCAATTTCTGGTGGCTGCTGGGGATCATGCTGCTGTTTTCCTGGATGAGTCTGGTAGACGTGGTGCGCGCCGAGTTCCTGCGTGGGCGTAACCTGGAATACGTGCGGGCGGCCCGGGCGCTGGGGATGCAGAACGGCGCGATCATGTTTCGCCATATCCTGCCCAACGCCATGGTTTCGACCATGACCTTCATGCCGTTCATCCTGACCGGTGCCATCGGTACCCTCACCGCCCTGGACTTCCTGGGCTTCGGCCTGCCCGCCGGCTCGCCGTCCCTGGGCGAACTGGTGGCCCAGGGTAAATCCAACCTGCAAGCGCCGTGGCTGGGCATGAGTGCCTTTGCCGTACTGGCGATCATGTTGAGTTTGCTGGTGTTTATCGGCGAGTCCGCTCGCGATGCCTTCGACCCGAGGAAATGAGATGAATCAGGACAATCTGATCGAAGTCCGCGACCTCTCTGTCGAGTTCGTCGTAGGCAACAGCCACCAGCGGGTGGTGAACAGCGTCAGCTTCGATATCAAGCGCGGGGAAACCCTGGCGCTGGTGGGTGAAAGCGGCTCGGGCAAGTCGGTGACGGCGCACTCGATCCTGCGCCTGCTGCCCTACCCGCTGGCACGCCACCCTTCGGGCACGATCCAGTACGCCAACCATGACTTGCTGACGCTCAAAGAAAAGACCCTGCGGCATATTCGCGGCAACCGCATTGCGATGATTTTCCAGGAGCCGATGACCTCGTTGAACCCGCTGCATTCCATCGAGAAGCAGATCAACGAAGTGCTGGGCCTGCACAAGGGGCTGACCGGCAAGGTCGCCACCCGACGCACCCTGGAGTTGCTCGAACTGGTGGGCATCCCCGAACCCCACAAGCGCCTCAAGGCCCTGCCCCATGAGCTGTCCGGCGGCCAGCGCCAGCGGGTGATGATTGCGATGGCCCTGGCGAATGAGCCGGAGTTGCTGATTGCGGACGAGCCGACCACGGCACTCGACGTCACGGTGCAGTTAAAGATCCTGGAGTTGCTCAAGGAACTGCAGGCGCGCCTGGGCATGGCCTTGCTGCTGATCAGCCACGACCTGAACCTGGTAAGGCGCATTGCCCACCGGGTATGCGTGATGCAAAAAGGCTGCATCGTCGAACAGGCCGAGTGCGAAACCCTGTTCCAGTCGCCCAAACATCCATACACCCAGGAACTGCTGGCGGCGGAACCCAGCGGCGGCCCTGCCACCAATGAAATCGGCCCGCCGTTGCTGGAAGTCGAGGACCTGAAAGTCTGGTTCCCGATCAAGAAAGGTTTCTTGCGCAGCACCGTCGACTACGTCAAGGCGGTGGACGGCATCAACTTCAGCCTGCCCCAGGGCCAGACGCTGGGCATCGTCGGTGAAAGCGGCTCGGGCAAATCCACTCTGGGCCTGGCGATTTTGCGGCTGATCGCGAGCAAAGGCGGCATTCGGTTCGAAGGCCATCAGATGGACAAACTGAGCCAGCAGCAGGTGCGCCCGCTGCGCCGGGAAATGCAGGTGGTGTTCCAGGATCCGTTCGGCAGCCTGAGCCCGCGCATGTGCGTGAGCGAGATCGTCGGCGAAGGCCTGCGCATCCACAAGATGGGCACTGCGGCCGAACAGGAAGCAGCGATCATCGCCGCGCTCAAGGAAGTCGGCCTGGACCCGGAAAGCCGGCATCGCTACCCCCATGAATTCTCTGGAGGTCAACGTCAGCGCATCGCCATCGCCCGGGCCCTGGTGCTCAAGCCCCGCCTGATCTTGCTGGATGAACCCACCTCGGCCCTCGACCGCACCGTACAACGCCAGGTGGTGGAGCTGCTGCGCAACCTGCAAACCAAGTACAACCTGACCTACCTGTTCATCAGCCACGACCTGGCGGTGGTCAAGGCCTTGAGTCACCAGTTGATGGTGGTCAAGCACGGGCAGGCGGTAGAGCAAGGGGATGCACCTGCGATCTTCGCCAACCCCCGGCATGCCTACACGCGGCAATTGCTGGAGGCGGCGTTTCTGGTGCCCGCCACCCCGCAGTAACCTCTTCGCACGTGCCCCGGGCGCTCCGGGGCGCGGCTACATAAGTACCGACTGCGTGGGGTTCACGCTGTTGATACTGCTCGACTTCATCTATCACACAGTGAAGTCACCATGCCCCCACCAGAACCCGTTTCACCTCCGACGTTTCGCCCAACCTACACGCCGGAATTCATCAGCGACGAGGACGTCGTCGCCTACGCCCATGCACTGATTGGCGAGCAGCGAGATCGAGAGTATGGCGGTTATATCTTCAAACGCGGCGAGCGGTTTATTGCCACAACGCCCTTGAGCGGTTCGACTTTCAGTTTCACACCTGCCGACGTTTATCCCAGGACCGCAGCCGGACACCCAACATGGCCCCGCCACTTGGACTTGGTGGGCATTTATCATTCCCACCCCAACGTCCTCACCGATCCGCTGGAAATCAACTCCTTTTCCACCGGCGACATTTATGCGGCCATCAAGCTCTACGAGCAGACACCGGGAGCAGCCTGTTATCTGTCGAATCCGGACGGTTCGCTACTCAAATTTACCCCCGCGGACTCCGACCTGACCCAGGCCCTGCTGCTGCGCGTCACCCCCAAGAAACCCAACGGCAAGATCAGCCCCCTGAGCGAGGAGCTGGCTGCCGGGACGGCCAGCCGGTTGAGCTTCGTTCAACAGGTGGCCGGCGCCGGACGCCTGCAAGTCATCCGTGCCAGCCAACTGTGGCGTTTTGTGGGCGACGTATCGCCCAAATGGCAACCGCTGCACGACGGCAACGACTTGATCAATGCCGAGCGCCTGGGCCCGTCTTTCCTCAAGCCGGTAGAAGCACTGAACTGGTTACTGCAACACCTGCCCCACTCAACCACCCATACACTCAGCGCGGGCCTGTTGCTGACCCACACCCATGAGAAACATGTGGTGCCCACCTACCCACTGGCAATCAATGACCCGGGCTTTGCCATCGAGAGCCTGTTGCCGGGCAATGATGTGGGAGTGGTGGAGTTGCCAACGGACTACACCATCAGCGGCGTCTACTTCGCACCGTTGCGCAACCGCTCCGACAGTAGCGTCCTGGCTCTGAACGGCAAGGGTCTGTTTGTCTCGCCCGAATTGATATTCGCCCTGTTGTCAAAACTGCTCCAGCACCCCGACCTGTCCGCCTACTTCTACACCCAGGAGGCGACACTTTTTCAATACACCTCCCTGGGCACCCCGGAAGAAAAACACCTTCTCGACGTCCTCATCCCGTTCGGCGGCAGCCGCTGCCAGGTGCATCGCGCCCTGGCCAATGGCACCCTGAGCCCCGAAGCGTTCATTCGGCAAGTGGCAGCGGCGGGCGAATTACGCGTACTGCACCCTCATGGCTCATGGACCCGCCACGGCCGGATCCCGGCCGACTGGGCACCTGCACCCCCACCCTGATCAATGATCGCGCCCTCACGCCAGTCATGCGGCAACGCTTTATCGACGCCGACGACGCTGTGCACGCCATGACCCAAGAGCTTGAAGCCTACGATCTGGCCATCATCGGAATTGTTCTAGAGAACCCCCTACAGGACACCTACGTCACAAGCATCGGACTGTCCGGGAGCACGCTTGACTACCGCTACATCGGGCCCTTTTCCCCGCAGGCCTCTCGACGCCCGGCCCTGCCCCAAGGCTATGTGCCGCGAGGGATTTACTTCCGTCCCCGGCACTCAGACCTCACTCCAACGCCGGAGCCCTATCCGAACGCCGGCACTTTTTTCCACCCGCAGGCCTTTGAGTTTTTCTTCCAGCTCAGGGCCTATGGCCTAGGTATAAGCGAGGCCTACTGGGCGAGCAACGAGGGCGGCTTGATCAAGTACACCTCACGCAACTCCATTGAAGAGTTTGTATTTGGCGGCATGATGGTCCCCGCATCGCCTGACACTGCCAGTCAGATACAGAACGACCTGAATGCAGGGGACCTTTCCCTGGAAATTTTCATTTCCACCTGGGCGCAAGCCGGAGAGCTCACCGTACTGCGCACCGATTCGTATTGGCCGCAACGCGGCGTGTATGTTCCCACCGCGCCCGGTTGGTTCGAAACTCAGGACTGATTCAGCCCTCAAAAGTCCGTAGAGGCCGACAGCCCCCGCCAGGTACTCAGCTCCTGCTGGACATAGGCCAGCTTGGCCTCGGTCACCCGCAAGGTATCAGTGCCCAATGCCAGGCGCAGCGGTGGCTGTTCAGCCTCCACCAGCTTGAGCATGGCCACCGCCAGCTTGTCCGGGTCGCCGGGCTGCTGCTGGTTGTAGGCCTTGGCCAGTTTGCGCACCTCGCCCGAGGTGGCGGCGTAGTCCTCGATGCTCGCCGGCGACTCCACCAGGGAGTTGCTGTCGAGAAAGTCCGTGCGGAAATACCCCGGCTCAACCACGGTGACCTTAATGCCCAGCGGCGCGAGTTCGCCATGCAATGCTTCGCTCAAGCCTTCGACGGCAAACTTGGTGGAGCAATAAACCCCATAGCCCGGCGCCGACTGGAAGCCGCCCACCGACGAAATATTGATCACATGCCCGCTGCGCGCCTTGCGCATAAAGGGCAACACGCCGCGTGTGACGTTAAGCAGGCCGAACACGTTGGTTTCATACAGCCGACGAATCTCATCGGCAGACGCCTCCTCCACCGCGCCCAACAAGCCGAAACCGGCGTTATTGACCAGCACATCGATACGCCCGAAGTGTTCGACAGCGGCGCGGGCCACGTCAGCGGCCTGGGATTCGTGGGTTACATCCAGTTGCACCGCCAGCAGGCCGGGTTGCTCGCCAAATCGCTCAATCACCGCTTGAGCATTACGGGCGGTCGCCACTACCGCGTCGCCGTGGGCCAGCGCTGCCGCGACGATTTTTGCACCGATGCCCCGGGAAGCCCCGGTCACCAGCCAAACACGCTTGAAGGAATGTGCCGTTGTCATGATCCGTACCTGATGGAGTGAAAGTGAAGCCAAGGTACGCCGCCGCATTAGCCTGAAAAACCCTCTCGTGCTACAAGCACTATGAAACTGAACTTCATAATGGAAATCCGATGAACCTTGATCCGTTCAATGGCTTGACCGAATTTCTCGCCGTCGCCGAATTGAAGAACTTCACCCAGGCCGCCGCACGCCTTGGGGTAACACCCACGGCCGTCAGCCATGCGGTCAAAACCCTGGAGAAACGCACAGGCGTGGTGTTGTTTCAGCGCACCACGCGGCGGGTGGCGCTGACCGAGGCCGGGATGACGCTTTACAGCCGCTTGCGCCCCGCCGCCGGGGAAATCGACGAAGCCCTGGCGGCCCTCAGCGGCTACCGCGACCGGCCCATGGGCACCCTGCGCCTGACGGTGCCGCGCCTGTCGGGCAAGCTGTTGATCGAGCCGTTGATCCCACGCTTTCGTGAGGCATTTCCGGATGTGGTGCTGGACATTTCCCTGGACGACGCCACCGTGGACCTGGTGACCGAGGGCTTCGATGCCGGGATTCGACTGGGGGAATCCATCGACAAGGACATGGTTGCCGTGCGCCTCACACCGGATCTGAACTGGTCGGTGGTGGGCGCTCCCGACTACTTCGCCAAGGCCGGTAAACCGGCGACGCCCGAGGAGCTGACGGCCCATCAAACCATCGGCTATCGCTTCCTGACCGCCGGTACTGCGCACCGCTGGGAATTCGAGCGGGCGGGCCGGGAGTTCACCGTCGGCGTTCAAGGCGGGCTGATCGTCAATGATCGCAACCTGATGATCGCCGCCGCCCGCGCCGGCCAGGGCCTGGCTTATGTGAGTGACTTTGAGGTGATGGACGACCTGGCCGCAGGCACGCTGGTGCAAGTGCTGCAATCCTTTGTGCCACCCAGCAGCGGGCTGTACCTGTATTTTCCCGCCCGAACCCAGAGCCAGCCGAAACTGCGGGCCTTTATCGACCTGGCGACCGCCTGGGTCGCCGAGCAGCGCATCGGCTAAGCCCGTGCAAAAGCAAACCAATATCATTTGCGCCGTGCCCGGCCCTTTGGTTTAATCGCGACCAATTCTTATTTACCCCAAGGCTTTTGCGCCAGATGGATACTGTGTCGACCTCGCCCTCCTCGTTCAGCGACCTCTATGGCAATCACCATTCCTGGCTGCTGGGGCTGCTGCGCAGGCGCCTGAGCAATCGCTGGGATGCGGCGGACCTGGCCCACGACACCTTCATCCGGGTGCTCAAGCGCCCGCCCGACGAGGCCGACGAGACCCGGGAGCGCTCCTACCTGGCCACCATCGCCCGGGGCCTGTGCATCGATCACTGGCGCCGTCGCCAACTGGAACACGCGTGGCTGCAAAGCCTCGCGGATCGGCCGGTGGCGTTGCAGCCGTCGCCGGAGCAACGGGCAATCATTGTCGAAACCTTGTACGAAGTGGACGCCATGCTCGCGCGCCTGCCCCACAAGGTCCGTGAAGCGTTCCTGCTCGCGCAGTTGCAAGGCCTGCCCTACAAGCAGATCGGCATTCAGCTCGGGGTGGGCGAACGCATGGTGAAAAAGTACATGGCCCAGGCACTGCTGCATTGCGCAGTGCTGGAAGCGGAACTGGACGGGATGCTGGTGGAATGAACGGCCCCGGAAAACTCAGCCACGCCAGCCTGGAACAGGCGGCCCAGTGGTACGTGCGCCTGCAGGACCAGCCAGACGCGACCCAGCACTGGCAGGCATGGCTTGGACAAAGTCCCGAGCACCAGGCCGCCTGGGGTTATGTAGAGCGGGTCAGCCAACGCTTTGCGCCGCTAGCCGAGCAAGCCCATGGCGCCGGCCGCGCCCTGCGCAGTTCCCGGCGGCAAACCCTCAAGACGCTTCTGGTGCTGTGCGCCGGCTCGACACTGGCCTGGGGCGCCTGGCGCAACACCACCCTGCCCCGGCGGGTGGGCGGCTGGCGTGCCGATTACGCCACCGCCGACGGCGAAACCCGCGAGGCCGTGCTGGAGGACGGCAGCCGCCTGTGGCTGAACGCGTTGAGCGCCCTGGATGTGCGTTTCGACAGCGTGCAGCGCTTGTTGCACCTGCGCTTCGGTGAAGTACTGATCGAGACCGCCAGCGACCCAGGCCGTCCGTTCCTGGTGGAGACCGAACAGGGTCGCCTGCGGGCGCTGGGTACCCGGTTCAGCGTGTTGCAGGACGGCGACAGCACGCTGCTCAATGTGTTTGAAGGCCGGGTCGAAGTGCGCACCGCCGCGAGCCATCAGGTGCAAATCACCGAGGCCGGGCAACAAGTGTCCTTCACCCGTGACGGGTTCACTGCCCGCTTACCGGCATCCGCCACCCGCGAAGCCTGGAGCCGTGGCGTGTTGCTGGCGGACAACCTTCCGCTTGGCCAACTGATCGCCGAACTCAACCGCTATCGCCAGGGCCATCTGGGGTGCGATCCGGCCGTGGCCCACTTGCCCGTGATGGGCGCGTTCCCGCTCAAGGACAGCGACCACGCCCTGCGCCTGCTACAGGCCGCCCTGCCGATTCGGGTCGACACGCTCATGCCGTGGTGGGCCACGGTCAGGCCCAAAAACCCGACCGCATAAAAAACTTTCAGCCGTCAGTTCCCTTTTCCACAACTCGTTCGGTTAACCCAGCAGATGCTTTCAATCAGCCGATCGATTTGATCCAAAGGGAATGTTCATGTCGCAACCCGTTCGCTTTGCCTTGCGCCCCCTGGCGCTGGCCGTTACCACCACCTTTGTGTGCCTGGGCGCGCTCAACGTGCAGGCCGCCGAAGCTCCATCCACCCAGGAAGCCGCACGCAACTACAGCATTGCGGCGGGCTCTTTGGTCAACGTGCTGAACAGCTTTGCCGAGCAATCCGGGATATTCATCGTCGGCCACAACAGCCTGGCAGCCGGCAAGACCAGCCCGGGCCTGAATGGCAGCTACACCCCGGCCAGCGGTTTGCAGCGCCTGTTACAGGGCAGCGGCCTGCAAGCCCTGTCCCAGGGCAACAACGGATACGTGCTGGAATCGATTCCGGCCAACACCGGCGCCCTGGAGCTGGGCGCCACCACCATCTCCGGCGAAGGCCTGGGCGCCACCACCGAAGACACCCACTCCTACACCACCGGCGCCATGGCCTCGGCCACCGGCCTGGCCCTGTCGATGCGCGAGACGCCGCAATCGGTGACGGTCATCACCCGCCAGCAAATGGACGACCAGGGCTCCACCAGCATCGCCGACACCCTGCGCCGCGCGCCCGGTGTGAGCGTGCAGAACTACGACAGCGAACGCTGGGAATTTTCCAGCCGTGGCCTGCCGATCACCAACTTCCAGTACGACGGCGTCAACTCCACCTACGACGGCGTGTATGACTACGGCACCACCAGCACCGACATGGCGGTGTATGACCGCCTGGAAATCATCAAGGGATCGGCGGGCCTGATGTCCGGCTCCGGCGACCCTTCGGCCACGGTCAACCTGATTCGCAAAAAGCCCACCCGGGAATTCAAGGCTTCGGTCACCCAAACGTTCGGCTCGTGGGACAACTACCGCACCGAAGGCGATATTTCCGGGCCGCTGACCGATTCCGGCAACGTGCGCGGGCGCTTTGTCGGGGTGTACCAGGATCGCCAGTCGTACCAGGATCACTACCAGAACACCAAGGACATCGCCTACGGCATCCTCGAAGCCGACTTGACGCCCGACACCCTGCTGACCTTCGGCATCGACCAGCAAGACACCCGCTCCCGTGGCGCCAGCTGGACCGGCTTCCCGATGTACTTCAGCAACGGTTCGCGCACCGATTTCTCGCGGTCCTTCAACCCGGCCGCCGACTGGAGCCGCCGTGACTTCCAGAACCAGACCCTGTTTGCCTCGGTGCAACACAAGCTGGCGAACGACTGGTCGCTGAAAGTCAGCCTGGACCGCAAGCGCAGCCAGCACGACACCCTGCTCGCCTCCGCCAGCGGCGGCAACCCGGACCAGGCCACCGGCGACGGTATGTTCATGTTCATGGGCAAGTACAAGGGTGACCAGCTGCAAAACACCCTGGACATCAACCTCAACGGCCCCTTCAGCCTGTTCGGTCGGGAGCACGAGTTGATCATGGGCTTCATGGCCAGCCGGGCCAAACAGGACGTGCCGGTATACGGCTCAGTCTACCCGCCGGTGGGCGGCAGCATTTATGACTGGCGCGGCGAATACCCGAAACCCGACATCCCCCGCAGCGGCCAGAACGATATCGTGCAGCGCCAGACCGGCGCGTACCTGGCCACACGCTTGAAACCCACCGACGACCTGTCTGTGATTCTCGGCACCCGTGTGAGCAATTTCAGCGGCACCGACAACACCGACTTCTATGACCCGACCAAGGCCGACAACCGCCTCACCTACCGCCAGACCGGCATCGTCACGCCCTATGCCGGCATCGTCTACGACCTCAATGACATCTGGTCGGTCTACACCAGCTACACCAAGATCTACAAGCCGCAAAACAGCAAGGACGCCGACCGCAAGTTGCTTGATCCGATTGAAGGCGATACCTATGAAGCCGGGCTCAAGGCGGCGTTTTTCGACGGCCGCCTGAACGCCAGCTTTGCCGCGTTCCGCATCGAACAGGACAACGTCGCGCAGTACGTCTCCGGGTTTGAAACCGACTCGGTGTATCGCCCGATTGCCGGCGCCACCACCAAGGGTTTTGAAGTCGAACTGGCCGGTGAAGTGCTGGACGGCTGGAACGTCTCGGCGGGCTATACCTATCAGCACACCCGTGACGCCAACGGTGACTATGTCTACGGTTCTGTGCTGCAAACCACCACGCCCCAGCAAGTGGTGCGGCTGTTCAATACGTATCGCCTGCCCGGCGCCCTGGAGAACCTCACCGTGGGCGGCGGCGTGAACTGGCAGAGCGAGTTCTTCGGCAACGTGTTCCAGCCGGATCCCAATGACGCGGTGAATTTCGGCCACAACTCACGCATTACCCAGGACAGCTACTTCCTGGTGGACCTCATGGCGCGCTACCGCTTCAACGAGCACCTGAGCACCACCTTGAACGTGAAAAACCTGTTCGACAAAAAGTACTACACCGGGCTTGGCAACTTCGGCACCGGTTTTTACGGCGAGCCGCGCAGCCTGCAATTGGCGACCCGCTGGGATTTCTGACCTGACGGCCATGGCGGCTGCGCCCATGGCTGTGTAATGATCTGCGCTCGATCTTGCTCGGGATGGAGCTGCAGACATGTCGCTGAACGCCATTGACCCACTGTCACGGGCACCACGCTTCTGGCGCGATGAGGCCCTGCCTTTTATCGAGGCCCGGACCATCTCCGATGGGCGCAAGGTCTGCTATACCCGGCATTCCCATGAACACTTTTCCATCGGCGCAATCACCGCTGGCAAAAGCCTGTACATCAATGGCCAGTCCACCTTCCAGATCAGCGCCGGCACCGTGGTGCTGATGAACCCTGGCGATGTCCACGCCTGCAACCCCCTGTACGATCAGCCCTGGTCGTATCACATGCTGTACATCGACACGGCCTGGCTGACGGACCTGCAGCACCAGCTCGGCTTCAGCACCGACGAAGGCTTTCGCGCCTTCACCGCCACTCATACCCGTGACGTCGTGCTATATGACGGCTTGATCGAACTGTATGAAGTCCTGGTCGACGAGCAGGCCGAACACCTGCACAAGCAGAGCGCCGTGGTGAGTTTTTTCACCGAGGTCCAGCAACGCCTCAACCCGTCGACAACGCCGGTGCGTGAGGTGAATCACAAGCTGGAGCGGGCTGCCGAGTACATTCGCGAACACTGCACCGAGGCCCTGAAGCTGGAGGACATTTGCCAGGCCGCCGAACTGTCGCCGTCGTACCTGATCCGCGCGTTCAAGCAGTATTACGGCATGACGCCCCACGCGTTCCTGGTCAATCGGCGCATTCAGTTTGCCCGCATCCAGTTGCGCAATGGCGAGCTGATCGCCGACGTGGCACTGGCCGCCGGGTTTGCCGACCAGGCGCATTTCCAGCGCACGTTCAAACAGCACCTGGCGGCGACGCCGGGGCAATACCGCGGCTGACTCAGGCCAGTAGCAGATACCCCACGCTGGCCACCAGCAAGGCGGCCATCGAGCGATTGAACAGGCGCATGCCCTGGGGGTTGCTCAGGTAGCGTCGCAGGAAGGTCCCGGCGTAAGCCCAGCACGCCACCGACAGGTAGCAAATCACCAGATAGATCGTCGCAAACAGCCAGACCTGTTGCGCATCGCCATCGGCCACGAACAAGCCCATCCCCGCCACACACGCCAGCCAGGCCTTGGGATTGAGCCACTGCATGATCGCCCCATAAAGCATCGACGGTGCCGTGGCTGTGCCGTCGGCCTCCAGGCGCCCATTGTCGACCGCCAGTTTCCAGGCCATGTACAACAGGAACGCCACCCCGCCCCATTGAATCACTTGGGTCAGCAGCGGCCAGCGCACCAGCACCTCATGCAACCCAAGGCCGATCAGCACCAGCAACAAGGTGAACCCCAGCGCCGCCCCGGCCACATGCTTTTGGCTGGCGGCGAACCCGAAGCGTGCGCCTGAACTGATGGCTACCACATTCACCGGTCCCGGCGTGATGGACGTGGCCAGGGCGAAGGCGGCCATGGAAATGATCAAGCTCATTGCGGTTCCTTTTTGTTGTGCGGTATGAGCTGAACCTTAAGGGCAAGATGAATCCTGGTATTGAAGAAAATGCCCCTGGACAAAATGGACGCAAAAACCACTAGTTGAACCCTTTAGCCTGCCAATCCAAAAGACGATTTTATTCCATTGATATAACGCTATTTTTTTCTTTTCAACGGCGGTTTTTGATAGGAAAAAATGCATGTTTTTGACAGCTGGCTGGGTGCTAGAGTCGAGCACACATCCGTCGGGATGACCTCACGCCTCCCACTAAAAAAGGAATCGCCATGTCACTTCGCTTATTGGCAACCGTCTGCCTTTTGCTGTCTTTCTCTGCGGTTCACGCCACAGAACGGTGGGAAACCCTTCCGCCGACCCCGGCACCGATTGTGGGAGCCAAAACCGGCTATGCAGCCGTCAACGGCATCAAGGTCTACTACACCAAAACCGGGCATGGCTCGCCGGTGATCCTGCTGCACGGCGGCCTGTCCAACTCTGATTACTGGGGCAACCAGGTCAAGGCGCTGGCAGCCAAATACACGGTCATCAGCCTCGACAGTCGTGGCCACGGACGCAGCTCCCGGGACGAGAAACCCTACGGTTACGACCTGATGGCCGATGACGTGGTCGCCGTGCTCGACAGCCTGAAAATCCCCCGTGCCGATATCGTCGGCTGGAGCGATGGCGCTATCATCGGCATTGACCTCGCCCTGCGCCACCCGGACCGAATCGGCAAGGTATTTGCCTTTGCCGCCAACACCCAGACGTCCGGGGTCAAGGACGGCGTGGAGAAAAATCCGACCTTCGCCGCCTTCATCGAACGCGCCGGCAAGGAGTACGCCAAGCTCTCGCCAACGCCAAAACAGTACGACGCGTTTGTCGAGCAGATCAGCCATATGTGGGCCAGCCAGCCTGACTGGACAGACGCGCAACTGGCGGCCATCAAGACCCCGATTCTGATTGTCGACGGCGACCACGATGAAGCGATCAAGCGTGAACACACCGAATACATCGCGTCGACCATTCCGGGGGCGGGCCTGCTGATTCTGCCGAACACCAGCCACTTCGCATTCCTGCAAGACCCGGCGCTGTTCAACGCCGCGCTGCTGGACTTCCTGGACAGCAAATAGACACGCCTACTCCCCGGTCATACGCTCCAGGCTGTTGCTCAGGTGCAGCAGCATGGCGGCTCTCGCGGCGTCCGGGTCCTGGCGGCGGATGGCTTTCAGGATCGCTTCGTGCTCAAGGTTCGCCATACGCCCCAACGCCATCAAGTCCACATCCCCGCGCTCTTCGGCATTGATCCGGGTGCGCGGGATCACCGAGTGGCCCAGGTGATAAATCACGTCGGTGAAATAGGTATTGCCGGTGGCCTGGGCGATCAGTCGATGGAACCGCACATCCGGCTCAACGGCACTGTCGTTGTTCGCCAGTGAATCCTGGTAATCATCCAGCGCCTGGCGCATCTGCTGCAGTTGTTCGTCGGTACGGCGCAAGGCTGCCAGGGCGGCCGCCTGGGTTTCCAGGCCCATGCGCAACTCAAGAATGCCGCGCACGCTGGCGGCGGTGTCGTGGGTCAAGTGCAGGCCCTGGCGTTCGTCGCGCTCCAGCACAAAGGTGCCGACACCGTGACGGGTTTCCACCAGCCCGGCCGCCTGCAATTTGGAGAGCGCTTCACGTACCACCGTGCGACTGACGCCGTACTCGCCGACGATGGCGGACTCGGACGGCAGCTTCTCACCCGGCGCCATCTGCCCCAACAGAATCTGCTGGGTCAGCGCGGTGACGATGTCGTGGGCAAGGCCCGGGGAGCGCTTGCGATGAGGTGCCGAGGTTGGGGTTTGCATCAGGAATTCCGTTCAGGGGCGCCTGGCGATACTAGCATTTTTATGCGCACCAACTTGTATGACAACAAACAAATACTTGTAGGAGCGAGCTGGCTCGCGAAAAAGCCCGCCACACCGTGACCCTTCAATATAACCGTGTAATCGTTGACGTTTACCGCGTGCAAGCTTGCACCTACAAAGTGTTGCTATCTCTGAAATTGCAGTTGTATGATGTCTATCAAGTTGTCAGACAGCTCCGGCAACCCGAGCCTATCCCCCGCACAACAATAATCAGTGGGAGTTTTACCTCGTGACCCCTTCAAGCCCTGCGACAGCTGCGCCTGCCACCGACCCGGTCCTGGCCCGCGCGATCAAGAAAGTGAAGAGCCATGTGCTCCCGCTCTTCGTGATCATGTTCATCGTCAACTATATCGACCGCGTCAACATCGGCTTTGTGCGTACCCATATGGAGCACGACCTGGGCATTGGTGCAGCCGCCTACGGCTTCGGCGCCGGGTTGTTTTTCATCGGCTACGCGCTGTTCGAAGTCCCCTCCAACATGCTCCTGCAAAAAGTCGGCGCGCGTATCTGGCTGACCCGCATCATGTTCACCTGGGGCATCACCGCCACGCTGATGGCGTTTATCCAGAACGAAACCCACTTCTACATCCTGCGCTTCCTGCTGGGCGTGGCCGAAGCCGGCTTCTTCCCCGGGGTGATCTACTACTTCACCCGCTGGTTGCCCGGCGTCGAACGCGGCAAGGCGATTGCGATTTTCCTCAGCGGCTCGGCCCTCGCCTCGCTGATCTCCGGCCCCTTGTCTGGCGTGCTGCTGCAAATCACCGGCCTGGGCCTGCACGGCTGGCAATGGATGTACATCATCGAAGGCATGGCCTCGGTGCTGCTGTGCTTTTTCGTGTGGTTCTGGCTCGACTCCAAGCCCCATGACGCCAAGTGGCTGAGCCTTGAAGAGAAGGATGCGCTGGTGGGCGAAATCGACCGCGAACAACGTGAGCGTGACGCCGCCACCACGGTCAAGCCAACCCTGGGCAAACTGCTCAAGGACCGCCAGATCATGCTGTTCTGCGCCCTGTACTTCTGCATCCAGCTGACGATCTACGCCGCCACCTTCTGGCTGCCGAGCATCATCAAGAAGATGGGCGACCTGAGCGACATCCAGGTGGGTTTCTACAACTCGATCCCGTGGCTGATTTCGATCATCGCGATGTACGCCTTCGCCGCGCTGGCGGGCAAGTTCAAGTTCCAGCAGGCGTGGGTCGCTGCTGCACTGTTGATCGCTGCGGTCGGCATGTTCCTCTCCACCACCGGCGGGCCGATCTTTGCGTTTATCGCGATCTGCTTCGCGGCGATCGGCTTCAAGTCGGCGTCTTCACTGTTCTGGCCGATTCCCCAGGGTTACCTCGATGCGCGGATCGCTGCAGCGGTGATCGCGCTGATCAACTCCATCGGCAACCTCGGCGGGTTTGTCGCGCCTACCACCTTTGGTTTCCTGGAACAGACCACCGGTTCGATCCAGGGCGGTTTGTATGGCCTGGCGGGCACGTCGATCCTCGCGGCGATCCTGGTGTTTTTCGCCAAAACCCTGCCCGGCCCGACCACCAGCAGCGTGCTGCAACCCGCCCCCGTCTTGAGCAAATAAGGAATACCCCATGAACACAGAACACCAGCACCACGCCAACGGCGCCCCGGTCGTCACCGGCCTGCAGGTTATCCCGGTGGCCGGCCACGACAGCATGCTGCTCAACCTCAGCGGCGCCCACGGGCCGTTTTTTACGCGCAATATCGTGATCCTCACCGACAGCGCCGGGCGTACCGGCGTCGGTGAAGTGCCCGGCGGCGAACGCATCCGCGAGACCCTGGAAGACGCCCGCAACCTGGTGATCGGCAAGCCCATCGGCCAGTACCAGAGCATTCTCAATGCCATGCGCCAGACCTTCGCCGCGCGGGATTCGGCGGGCCGGGGTTTGCAGACGTTTGACCTGCGCATCACTATCCATGCCGTCACCGCGATGGAGGCTGCACTGCTGGATTTGCTCGGCCAATTCCTAGAAGTTCCGGTCGCCGCACTCTTGGGTGAAGGCCAGCAGCGCGACGCGGTGAAGATGCTTGGTTATCTGTTCTACATCGGTGATCGCCAGCAGACCGACCTGGCCTATCGCAGTGAAGCGCACGCCGAGGATTGGTTCCGCCTGCGGCATGAACAGGCCATGACGCCCGAAGCCATCGTGCGCCTGGCAGAGGCAGCCAAGGCGCAATATGGTTTCAATGACTTCAAGCTCAAGGGCGGCGTGTTGCGCGGCGCCGAGGAAATCGAGGCGGTCACTGCGCTGGCCGAACGCTTCCCCGACGCACGCATCACCCTGGACCCCAACGGCGCCTGGTCACTGAAAGAAGCCATCGCCCTGTGCCGCGACCAACATCACGTACTGGCCTACGCCGAAGACCCGTGCGGCGCGGAAAACGGCTACTCCGGGCGCGAAGTCATGGCCGAATTCCGCCGTGCCACCGGGCTGCCCACCGCCACGAACATGATCGCCACCGACTGGCGGGAAATGGGTCACGCCATCCAGTTGCAGTCGGTGGATATTCCCCTCGCCGACCCGCACTTCTGGACCATGCAAGGCTCGGTGCGGGTGGCGCAGATGTGCCACGAATGGGGCCTGACCTGGGGCTCACACTCCAACAATCACTTCGACATTTCCCTGGCGATGTTCACCCAGGTGGCCGCCGCCGCGCCGGGAGAGATCACCGCCATCGACACCCACTGGATCTGGCAGGACGGCCAGCGCCTGACCAAGGCGCCGCTGAAGATTGTCGACGGGCATATCAAGGTCCCGGCCAAACCGGGCCTTGGCGTCGACATCGACATGGACGCCGTGGCCCACGCCCATGAACTGTACAAAGGCATGGGCCTGGGTGCGCGCAATGACAGCGTGGCGATGCAGTTCATGATTCCGGGCTGGACGTTCGATAACAAGCGGCCCTGCCTGGTGCGCTGACCTCAGCTGAAGATCATCGAGAAGTGCGCACCCACCCCGGCGCGCACGCCCTCGCCCACCGCCAGCGCCACCGAACCGCCGGCCAGGTTGGCGTCACCACAGGCAAACACGCCGGGCACTGTGGTCTGGCGCGTGTCGTTGGTGAGGAGATAAGGCCCGGTCGGTCCTTCGACAAACTCACACCCCAACTGCTCGGCCAGCGGGCTGGCCAGGCGCGTGCGGGACATCGTGAAGATGCCGTCCAGCGCGATCACCCGACCGTCTGCCAATTCCACGTCCGCCCGCTCACCGACAATCCGCCGCACCGCCTGGCTTTCGACGCGAACCCCGCGCCGATCCAACTGCGCCAGCTGCTCGGCATCCGGCACAAATACGCCATTGGTGAACAGCGTGGTGGTGCCCCAGTCCGGCAGCAGCATGGCGTGATGCATCGCCAGCGGTGAAGTCGCCAGCACGCCGATGCGGCCTTGGTCCAGCTCATAGCCGTGGCAATACGGGCAGTGGAATACGGACTTGCCCCAGCGCTCGTGCAGGCCTTCGACCTCGGGCAACTCATCCACCACTCCGGAGGCGAGAATCAGCCGCAGAGCGTTAAAGCTGCCATTGCACCGGGTTTGCACCACAAAACCCTGCGGGCCCTGAGTCGCCTCGACCGCCGCGTCCTGCACCCAGGTGACGGTTGGGTACTCCATCAACTGCCCTCGCCCTTCAGCCGCGATCATCTCCGGCGGCTGGCCATCCTGGCTGAGGAAGCCATGGGAGGTGGCCGCAAAGCGGTTGCGCCGCTGCCCGGCATCGATCACCAGCACCTTGCGCCGGGCCCGCGCCAGTTGCAGGCCGGCCGACATTCCGGCGTAGCTGCCGCCCACGATAATCACGTCGTAAACCATGAAGATGACCTCTCTGGTGGCCCGTGCATCGGTTGCCGGGCAGTCACGACACACCATAAGTTACATAAAAATACTTCGTCAAGAGTCTCGCAACTCCAATCGTTACGAACGATACTTTCGCGCAGGAATTCCCGAGGCTTGCAGATGAGAAACGACACCCGGCTTTCGCGCATGCTCCACGTGCTGATCCACATGGGCCGCCACGAGGAACGCGCCACCTCGGACACCATCGCGCAGATGCTCGGCACCAACGCGGTGGTGGTGCGCCGTACCCTCGGCCTGCTCAAGGAAAAGGGCTATGTGCGCTCGGAAAAAGGCCATCAGGGCGGCTGGACGCTCGGCAAGCCCTTGAGTGAAATCACCCTGCTGGACATCCACAACGCCCTCGGCACGTCGTCGATCTTTGCCGTCGGCCTGTCCACCGATCACCCGCAGTGCCTGGTGGAACAGGCCGTCAACGCAGCACTGAACCAGGCCTTTGATGACGCCCAGGCGTTGCTGCTGCAGCGTTTGGGAGAGGTGACGCTGGCGCAGCTGGCGGAGGATTTTGATGAGCGCTATCAGGTGGCGATGACGCCGGTGCCGTGTGCGTGAGTCTGGCTAAACCCCGCCCACCGAACGCCACGCCGCCTCGGCCAGCACCTCGCGGTAAACCCGCGGGCTGCTGGTCGCCCGCCCGGCCAGCCAGGCACGGCAGTAGCTGTCGGCCTGCCCGATGATCAGCGACGGCCAAAGCTCTGCGGGCAATTGTTTGAGCTGATCACCCCGCCCGGGCAGCGCCATCCACTCCTTGAGCACCGCGTTGCGCGACTGGTTGCGGCTTTCCAGTTCGGCGGCGAACGGCCCCTTGGTCACGGCGAAACGCGCGTGGTACTGGAAACGCGCCCACTGCGGTTCGTTGTCCACCCAATCCACATAGCTGTGGACCAGCGCGTACACGCCCTCCTTCGCCGTCCTGGCCGACTCCAGGTAGCGCGCACGCAATTCGGCCTGGTCATCCAGTGCAGTGAAGAACAGCGCGGCAACCAACCCTTCCTTGTTGCCGAAGTGATGGTAGATCGCGCCAACGCTGGTGTCGCACCCGGCGCGAATCATCTCGATGGTGGTGGCTTCAAGGCCCTGCTCGTTGAACAGGTCGAGGGCAGTCTTGAAGATATCGCGCTTCAATTCGGCCCTTCGACCTGGGAAGCAGCGCTGGAGCAGATCCGGGGTTTGCATGCTGAACACGAACTCATTCATTGAGAGGACACGTCGGCGCAGCTTGACAGATTTCCCATGGGCAGAATACTGTTCCGTCACAGAACATTATTCTGTAACGGAACAACATTCCGTAAATTCAGACCTTCAGTGAGGCACCTCATGAGTCAGTACCTGAGTATGTTCAACAGCGTCGGCCCCGAAGCATTCAGCAAACTGGCGTGCCAGATGGCGCCCTACTTCAGCACCATCAATCCGTTGATCACCCAGCTGCGCCCGGGGTTGGCGGCGGTGGAGGTGCCGTTCAGCAAGGCCGTCACCAACCATCTGGGGACGGTGCATGCGATCGCCATGTGCAACGCCGCGGAACTGGCGGCCGGGACAATGACGGATGTGTCCGTGCCAACCGGCGCGCGCTGGATTCCCAAGGGGATGACGGTGGAATACCTGGCCAAGGCCAAAAGCAGCGTCACGGCGACCGCCAATGGCGAGGGGATTGATTGGCTGACGGCGGGTGACAAAGTGGTGCCGGTGGACATGCTCGATGCGGAAGGAAAGTTGGTGTTTACCGCACGGATCACCATGGACGTGAAGCTGGCCTGAAGGCCGTCGCAGGAGCCGAGCGGCTCCTGCTGCTACAACCCGCAGTTGCCGGGGATCACTTCAGCGGCAAACGCCCGGCGCACAAACGGCGTCGAATCCGCCAGCGAGCCATTCACCGTGGCTGAGTGATCAAGCTCGGGATAGAAATGCCATTCGATCCGGTCGCCTGCCTTGCAGGCGTCCCTGACCAAGGCCTTTTGCCCCGGCACAAACACATCCCGGTCCTTGCCACCCGTGCCGACAAACACCGGAATGTCCGTCTTCAGGGTTGGATACGCCGACTCGCGATAGACCCTGTCGAGGGCTGCTTTGGGCGAGTGCTTGAAGCTGTCGTTGAAGGTAAGTTTATCCGCCACCACCCGCTGCTCGATGGCATGCAAGCAATCGCGCTGACTGATCTCAAACGCCGGCATTGCGCGCTCGCTCAAGTAGTCGGCAGGGACAAACGACGGATCAAACAAGGTGGCCGTACTCAGCCGCAACAGGTTGTAGGCAAAGGTCGGCACCACCGAGCTGCGGGCTTTTTCCAGCTCGGCACTGTCGCCGGTTTTATGGGTGGCCGCGTAAGGCGTACCGGTAGCTACCACGCCGACGATGTTCAACTCAGGCGCGTAGTCTTTCGCGTAGACCGCCGTGGCAAACGCGGCACGCCCGCCCTGGGACTGGCCGAACACCACCACTTTTTTGGAGAGCCCAAAACCACCGGCCATCACCGCACGGATGCTGTCGAGCACGCCATAGGCCAGCGGGCTGGTCAGCCCATACGGATGCAGTCCAGGCGTCCCCAGCCCTTGGTAATCCGTGGCGACGATGGCGTAGCCCTGCCCCAGCCAATAATTGAGATAACGCGTATCCCGCGCGCTGCGACCGGCGAACGACGGCGCGCAAACATCAGCGCTGCCCACCGTGCCGTGGGCCCACGCCATCAGCGGCCAGCCACCCGGTGGCGGCGTGCCCTTTGGCAGGAACAGCGCACCGGAGACGACCAGGTGTTTGCGGGTGTCGAGACCATCGGTGGAGGTGTACAGGATCCGCAGGTTCTGCCCGGCATCGGCCAGGCTTTGCCGAGCCGTCAACGGTTCACTGCGCAGCATCTGCCCGGGTGATGCAGGCACCTTGTCGGCCCAGGTATAGAACGCAGGAACACCGCCGTCGCCGACGGGCGCCGGCGCCGCACTCACGCCGCTGCAGCCCGCCAGCAACACCGCCAACGCCAGGGAAAACCGACGCGCCATCACCAGCCCTCTTTCAACATCCGCAACTCAAGATACTGCAGCAGCATGATGGTCTTGCCGTCGACGATCTCGCCGCTTTGCACCATGGACAGAGCGGCCTCGAACCCCAGCTCCAGCACCTCGATGTCCTCACCCTCATCTTCCAGCCCGCCGCCATCGCTGACCCGGTCGGCCGGCGAATATTCGCCGATGAAAAAGTGGATGCGCTCGGTCACCGAGCCCGGGCTCATGAAGGCCGAGTAGATTTTTTCCACATGGCCCACACGGTAGCCCGTCTCTTCTTCCGCTTCGAGACGAATGCGTTCCTCGGGGCTGGCGTTGTCCAGCAGGCCGGCGGCGGATTCGATCAGGTAGCCGTGGTAGCCATTGACGAAAGTCGGCATGCGGAACTGGCGAATCAGCAACACCGTGCGCCGCTCGCGGTTGTACAGCAGGATGGTCGCACCATTGCCCCGGTCATAGATCTCGCGGGTCTGGGACTGCCAACTGCCGTCGCGGCGGCGCAGGTCGAAAGTGTACTTTTTCAGCACGTACCAGTTATCCGAGAGCAACTCTTCGGTGTGGATGCGAACGGGGCTGTTGTCCATGAGCGGTCCTTTTATCGTGGGACAGGGAGCATGTGGTTCAAGCGTCGTTATCGTCAAGTCGAGCCTGTGAGGCCCATGCGTATCCAGGCGACTACCTAGCCGAATGGCCAGTCGTCGCTTTTTTCCGCCAGGGTCAGAATGCCCCACCCTGGGAATGCGCGCAGTACTACGCAGGGCCAACCTGGCATTCAAGGTGAAAGCGTTTTTCGGGCGTGAACTCCACTCGCACAGGAAGTTGCCGTTATGCCGAAACACCGCACATCCTCGACGTTTTTCAGTCTTGTCTTTTCAATTGCCAGCCTCGCGACGATAGGGCTTGCCGTGCACTGGCTATCCCCGGACGTGTCGGACGCCGCGCCGCCTCCCGGCCCTGCCGCCGTCCCGGTCCGCGCGGCAAGCGTGGAGCAGCGCGACGTACCGGTGATCGTCCAGGCCATCGGGAATGTGCGTTCACTGCGCAGTGTCGATATCCGGCCTCAAGTCGACGGCCTGCTGCTGGACGTACCCGTCAGCGAAGGCCAGTTCGTCCGCCAGGGCGAGCTGCTGGCACAGATCGACGATCGAGCGATTCTCGCCGCCCTGCAACAAGCCCGGGCGGAACGGGATATGGCCCAGGCACAATTGACCTCTGCCAATGGCGACCTCGCGCGCTATCGCGCCCTGGCCAGCGGCCAGGCCATTTCGAAGCAAATCCTTGACCAGCAAACCGCACTGGTGGCCCAGTTACGCGCCGGCCTGCACAGCCGCGACGCGATCGTCACCGCCAACGAGGTGCAGCTATCGTATACGCGGATTCAGTCGCCGACCGACGGACACGTCGGCATTCGCAATATTCACCCCGGCAGCTATGTACGGGCAGGAGATGCCCAGCCCTTGTTCTCCGTCGTGCAACTGGACCCCATCGGTATAGAAAGCGCCCTGCCCCAGGCCATGCTGGGGCAATTGCAGGCACTGCTGGGTGATGCCAGCCAAACCGCAGCGAGCTTGCGTGCCTATGCAAGCGACAGCGGCACCCTGTTGAGCGAGGGGCAGTTATCACTGATCGACAACCGGGTATCCAATGCCACCGGGACGGTGCGTATCAAGGGCACTTTTGCCAACCCACAAGGGGCGCTCTGGCCGGATCAGTCAGTCGTCATCAACTTGCAAACCGACACGTTGAGCAACGCCCTGGTGGTGCCACAACGCGCACTGCGCCAGGGCCAGGAAACCACCTTTGTCTGGAGAATCACCGAGGACAAGGCGGCGCCCCAGCCCGTGCAGGTGACGTACGCCGATGCTTCTATCGCCGTGGTCACAGGCCTGCAACCCGGCGACCTGATCGTTGAGGATGGTTATTCGCGACTGCGTCCCGGCGCCACGGTGCAGATACTCAACGCGGCCGAAACTGCCGGTTTGTCTGATGGCGGAGCCGCTTTCTGATGGCGGCGCGCAAGGTCTACACCTGGTGCATCGACCACCCCACCGGCACCCTTTTGTTAAGCGTTGCCCTGTTGCTACTGGGGTTGATCGCCTACCCGCGCCTCTCCATCGCGCCCCTTCCGGAAGCCGAATTCCCGACCATCCAGGTGACCGCACGCCTGCCCGGCGCCAGTGCCAAGACCATCGCCTCGTCAGTCACAACGCCTCTGGAAGTGGCGTTCAGTTCAGTGCCCGGCATTACCGAGATGACGTCCACCAGTGCCCTCGGCCAGATGACCCTGACCCTGCAATTCACCCTGGAAAAGGATATCGACACCGCTGCCCAGGAAGTCCAGGCGGCGATCAACGCCGCTTCGGCACGCATGCCCAGTGACATGCCCAGCTTGCCTGTGTGGCGCAAGGTCAACCCGGCGGATGGACCGGTGCTGATCATCAGCGTGGTGTCCGGCAGCCGTTCGTTGATCGACGTCAGCGACCTTGCCGAAAGCGTGCTATCGCGCCAACTCAGCCAGATCGGCGGAGTCGGCCAAGTCATCGTGGTCGGCCAGCGCCGCCCGGCGATCCGCATCCAGGCGCGCCCCGAGACGCTGGCGGCAGCCAACGTCAGTTTGCAGGACATCCGCGAAGCCGTGCGGCAATCCAGCATCAACCTGCCCAAGGGCGCGTTGTTCGGTGACACACGTGTGTCGACGCTGGAGGTCAATGACCAGTTGTTTTCGGCCCCCGAATATGGCGACGTTATCGTCAGCTATCGCAATGGCGCGGCCGTGCGCGTGCGTGACGTCGCCGACGTCACACTGGGCGCTGAAAATGACTATGCCCGTGCCTGGCCCAACGGACAGTCCGGGGTGGTGCTGGTGGTTCTTCGCCAACCCGGCGCCAACATCGTCGCGACGGCTGACAGCATCCGGCAAGCCCTGCCCCGGCTACGCGCATCACTGCCGGCCGATGTGACGGTCGACGTGCTGAACGACCGTACGCGCACCATCCGTTCATCCTTGCAGGAAGTGCAACTGACCCTGGGTATCGCAATTGTCCTGGTGATTGGGGTGATGGCGTTGTTCCTGCGCCAATGGTCGGCAACCCTGATCGTCACCGCCGTACTCGGTATCTCGCTGGTGGCCACGTGTGCGGTCATGTATGTGGCCGGTTTCAGCCTGAACAACCTGACCCTGGTGGCCATCGTCATCGCGGTCGGATTCGTCGTCGACGACGCCATCGTGGTCATCGAAAACGTCCACCGACACCTGGAGCGCGGTGAAGACAGACGCACCGCCGCGCTCAAGGGCATCAGCGAAATCGGCTTCACGGTGTGCTCCATCAGCCTGTCGCTGATTGCCGCATTTATTCCGTTGCTGTTCATGGGTGGGGTGATCGGCCGACTGTTTCGCGAGTTCGCGCTCACCGCCACCGCCGCCATTGTGATTTCCGTGGTGCTCTGCCTGACGCTGGCCCCTACGCTGGCATCACTGTTCATGAATGCGCCCGCACACCGGCCGCCAGACAAGGGGTTTCTCGCGTGGCTGAGTAACGGTTACTCACGCGCACTGACCTGGGCGCTGGGGCATCAGCGCAGCATGCTCGGGGTGTTTTTTGCGAGTGTTGTGCTCAGCGTTGCCAGCTTCGTGATGATTCCCAAGGGTTTCTTCCCCCTGCAAGACACGGCATTCATACAGGGCGTGACCCAGGCCTCGGCGGATATTTCCTATGAGGACATGCTGGACAAACATCAGCAACTGGCCGCTATCGTCAGCCAGGACCCGGACGTCACCGACTTCAACCATGCCGTCGGCGGCAGCATCACCGACTCCATCAGTAATGGCCGGATGTGGCTGGTCCTCAACGACCCCGGGCAACGCGATGCAACCATCAGCCAGGTCATCGACCGTTTGCGTCCGCAACTGGCACAGGTGCCCGGTATCCAGGTATATCTTCGCGCCGTGCAAGATATCAACCTGAGCGCCGGCCAGCCACGAGCGCAATACCAGTATGTGTTGCGCGCCGAAGACAGCGGCGAACTCGCCACCTGGACCACCCGGTTGACTGATCGACTGAGAACGCTCCCGTTGTTCAGCGACGTGTCCCATGACCTGCAACTGGACGCAAACGTCACCCGTATTACCCTGGACCGCGACGAGGCCGCACGTTATGGCTTCACTCCCCGCGACCTGGACAACGCGCTGTATGACGCGTTTGGCCAGCGGCAGATCAGCGAGTACCAGACCGAGGTCAACCAGTACCAGGTCATCCTGGAACTCGCCCCTTCGGCGCGAGGCACTGCCGACAGCCTGAACTACCTGCAATTGCGCTCGCCTCTCACCGGAGAGGCCGTGCCCCTGCTGGCATTTGCCCGGATCGAGCCGCCGGTCAGCGGGCCGCTGCTGATCAATCACAATGGTATGCAGCCTGCTGCCAACCTGTCGTTCAACCTGGCACCCGGTGTCGCGCTGGGCCAGGCCGTCGAGGCGCTGCAACAAGTGGAACGGGAGATCGAAATGCCCGCCTCAATCAGTGCAACGTTTCAAGGTTCGGCGCAGGCATTCCAGGCGTCCCTGGCCAGCCAGCCCTACCTGATTCTGGCGGCACTGGTGGCGGTCTACATTATTTTGGGAGTGCTGTATGAAAGCCTGGTGCATCCACTGACGATCCTCTCCACGCTGCCAGCAGCAGGCGTCGGCGCCATCCTGCTGCTATGGGCCTGGCAACTGGACTTCTCGATCATGGCGCTGATCGGGCTGATCCTGCTGATCGGTATCGTCAAGAAAAACGGCATCCTGATGGTGGATTTCGCGTTGCAAGCCCAGCGGAAACAAGGCCTGAGTGCACATGACGCGATCTATCAGGCCTGTATTGCGCGCTTTCGACCCATCATGATGACCACGCTGGCGGCCTTGCTCGGCGCCGTCCCCCTGATGCTCGCGTTCGGTACCGGCGCCGAGTTGCGTGAGCCGCTCGGTGTGGCGATTGTGGGCGGCTTACTGCTGAGCCAGGCCCTGACATTGTTGACCACGCCGGTGGTGTTCCTGGCGCTTGAACGACTGCGCGTCAGCCCTGCTTGATGGCATGCCAGCGGGCAGCGACCTGCTCGGCACTGGCGGCGTTGATCCGCGCCAGGTCGAGCGGATACTCGACACCCGGGTTTTCAACGAAACGCGTGGCGGTGAACTGACCGTTACTGGCCCGCAGGATGTAGCCGCTGTCCTGGCACTGCGCCGAGGCCAGGAAGAGTACGCCGGGAGTTACCCATTCCGGCTTGAGGTTGTCCGGCTCGCCGGTTACGCCCCACATGCGGGTCTTGGCCACGGGTGAGATGGCATTCACCCGAATCCCCGCCTCGGCCCCTTCCCCGCTCAACGCATTCATTATGCCCAGTTGGGCCATCTTGCCGGCGCTGTAGGCCACCAGGCCCGGCTGGGCATAGTGCGTGTACATCGCACGGTCGGAGGTGGTCAGCACGATGCGCGGTGCGGCGGATCGCTTCAGGTAGGGCCAGGCATGCTTGCCCAGCCAGATCGGCGCATAGACGTTGATGTCCATCGCTCGCCGGATAAACGCTGCGTCGGCGGCCTCAATGGATTGATAGCCCACCCAGCCGGCATTGTGGATCAGGATATCGAGCTGCCCGAAATGGGTGATGGCGCATTCGATCAGTGCTCGGCAACCCGCTTCACCCGACAGATCGGTTGCGTGACCGACCACCTGCAAACCCTCGCTCTGAAGCGCCAGCGCGGCCGCCTGAACCACCCGGGGGTCAGCGCCCTCGCCGAGCGCGTCGGTGCCGATGTCGCTGATCACCACCCGCGCACCGAGGCGCGCCAACTCGCGCGCATAACTGAAGCCCAAGCCCCGGGCGGCACCGGTCACGATTACGGTTTTAGCTGTAAAGTCCATCGTTGCGTTCTCCTGATAGGCACTCCACCCTAACAACCCGCGACCGCCCTGTTTAATACTGAAAAACAGCGATGTTGATACCCACGACGTATCAGCCCCTCTCTCTGAAGGAACAGACCCGATGATCGAAACCCGCCTGCTGCGCCAGTTCATTGCTGTCGCCGAGGAGCTGCACTTTCACAAGGCTGCGCTGCGCCTGCACATGGCACAGCCCGCGCTGAGCCAGGCAATCAATCGGCTGGAAGAGAAGTTGGGGTTTGCCCTGCTGGAGCGTGACCGCCGCGGGGTACAGTTGCTGCCGGCGGGCACGGCGTTTCTTGAAACGGCGTACGCGGTCCTCGGGCAACTGCAGCACGGTGTCGAAAATGCCCGGCAAGTCTCACAAGGCACCGCCGGCACACTTACCATCACGTCGGTGTCGATTGCCGGTTACCCGTGGCTGCTCGAAACCCTGCGGCAATTTCGGCTCGCGTTCCCCAAGGTACAGTTGGTGATCAAGGAAATGCCCTCCGCCAGCCAGGCCAAGGCACTCTCGGCTGGCGAGGCCGATCTGGCCGTTTTGCGCTATCTCCCGGGCCAGGCGGATCACATCGAGTCCCGGCTGCTGCTGGATGAACCGATCCTGATGGCACTTCCCGTAGACCATCCCAATGCCGACGACGCCGCTATCGAGTTGAAGCATTTCGCCGGCGCCGACTTTGTGTTCACGCCACAGGTATTGGGCAGTGGCTACCACCATCAATTGATCGGGCTGTGCGAGGCCGCGGGGTTCTCTCCACGGGTGGTCCAGGAAGCCGATCAATTGCACACGCTGATCGGCCTGGTCGCGTGCGGGTTTGGCGTAGCGCTGGTGCCGGAGTCGATTGCGCGCTCGATGAACAGCGACAAGGTGGTGTTTCGCCCCCTCACCGCGGCGTCTTCCAGTATCGGCCTCTACCTCAATAGGAACACCGACAATCCGTCACCGTTGCCCGGGCACTTCGTCTCATTGCTGGAAGGCACGCTGTAATACTTTGCAAGCAATGCCCGGTGACGACTGTCTAAATATTTCCTGCACGGCCAGGGCATCTGTTAAAACCCGTGCTTTGCCCCTGTTCTGGAACCTTCATGCTTTCACGTTTTATGTCCCGTCTCGGCCTGCGCTGGTTTCCCCTGCTGTGCATGGCTGCGGTGATCATCGGCCTGCCAGTGGGTTGCGCCGTGCTGCAGCACAAGGAGCGCGAGCTGCTGTTTCGTGTGGAACCGGGCACTGCCAGCTGGTACAGCGGGTTGCCCCGGGATGTGCAGGAATTTGACCTGAAACCCGCAAGTTTCAAGTCCGGGCAAAACATTCATGGCTGGTGGTGGCCGGCCGCGCAGAAGGACGCGCCGGCGATCCTCTATTTGCACGGCGTACGCTGGAACCTCACCGGTCAGCTGTTTCGCATTGAGCAACTGCGGGCCCTGGGTTTCTCGGTACTGGCTATCGACTATCGCGGCTTCGGCCAGAGCCAGGGCGACCTGCCTTCCGAAACCAGTGTCTACGAAGACGCGCGCATTGCCTGGGAGCGTTTCCAGGTGCTGCAACCCGACCCTGCCAAGCGCCTGATCTACGGTCACTCCCTGGGCGGCGCGGTGGCCATCGACCTGGCGGCAGAACTGGGCAAGCAGGCCGCGCAGAATAATAGGCCGCCGCCGGTGCGTGGGTTGGTGATCGAATCCACGTTTACCTCATTGGCGGATGTGGCCACGGCCGTCGCCAACACCTCGCTGCCGGTACGTTGGCTGCTGTCGCAGAAGTTCGACTCCATCGACAAGATCGCCGATATCCACATGCCGCTGCTGGTGGTCCATGGGCTCGCCGATGCCTTTGTGCCACCGCGCTTCAGCCAGCAATTGTTTGATGCCGCACAAGAACCCAAACACCTGTTGCTGGTGCCCGGCGCTACTCACAATGACAGCATGCGCCTGGGCGGCAGCAGCTATCGCCAGGCCCTCAACAACCTGATGCAAACGAAGCGGCCGACACAGGTCGCCGGCCCCTCCACCGTGCGCCCCAACGACTCTTAAATGTGCATTTCGGCACCGGTTTCGCCGGTGCCTGTCAAGACGAAAAGCCTGCCCATACTGGCCATAAACAGCGGCTGATCAAATATTAACCGCGGGTTAAATCGCCATACCCGCCGGGCTCAAGGGAAGTTATCCACAGAGATACCCACGGTTTTCGTGGACAACTCTTTTTACTTTTTTACGATTTTTTTGCTCAGTAACGTCCTGTCGGAACGGTCCTCGGGAGCAAAATCTCCTGCGTCACCTCGGGTTCACCGACTGCTCCGGTGCCGCCCACATGCGGCCACCCATTGCGTTTAGTTCTTCGCCTGATTAATCTCGCATAAACACGCAATAACGAGCATAAACATGCACAATACCCATGCCGCCATCGACCTGCCCTCCTTGCGCAAACAGAAAATCCTGTTGCTGCTGGAGCGCGATGGCAAAGTCACCGCCTCGGACCTGGTGGAGCATTTCGCCGTTTCCCAGGACACCATCCGCCGCGACCTCGGCGAACTTGCCTCCGCCGGCTTGCTGCAACGCGTGCATGGCGGCGCGCTGCCAAGGCCCAAGGACACCGGCAAGGATTTCTTCACCCGTTTTGGCGAAACCACCGCGACGAAACGCCACCTGGCGCAGCTCGCCGCCGATCGCGTGGAAGACGGCCAGATCGTGCTGTTCGACTCGGGCACCACCACCCTGCAAATCGCCCAGTCCTTGCCGCACGCCATCAAGCTGACCGCCGTCACCCACTCACCGATGATTGCCATCGCGTTGTCCGAGCACCCCAATGTGACGGTGATCCTTGCCGGCGGGCAGCTCAACCCGGTGACCATGGCCGCCAGCGGGCACGAGGCGTTGCGGCTGATCCAGGGCATCAAGGCAGACTTGTTGTTTACGGGCGTGTGCGCACTGCATCCACAGGTCGGCATCAGCTCGTTGCACTTCGAAGAAGTTGCGGTGAAACAGGCTATGCTCGACAGCGCTTCCCACGTGGTGGCTGTCACCCTGGCCGACAAGCTGGGGGCCGTAGAGCCATTCGTGGTGGCGCCGTGCAGCCGCATTCACACGCTGATTACCGAGTGGCACGTGCCGCCGGGCAGTGTCGAGGCTTATGAATGCCTGGGCCTGGAAGTGATGCAAGTGGACGCCTGACACAGGCTTGGCCCGATAGCTTTGCAGAGGAATAGACCCATGGCGTTTCCCGTCCTGATTCTGGATGCACCCAGCCCGCCCTTACTGCATGACGAAATCGAGCGATGCCTGGCATACGGGCTGGAAATCACCCTAAACCTGCACTACTTCGCCGACCAGGACAGTGTCCAGACGCACTACGCCGGGCGCGTTCAGTTCGTGGATATCAATTGCCACGACACGCCTTCACTGATCGGTGCCGTGGTAGAGGCCGGCGGCTACAGCGTACTCAAGACCCGTTTGAACATTCCCCTGGGCGCTGCGCTGATCAACGCCGCCGCGTCGCCGGATCTGGGCAGCCCGTTACAGGCGATCGCCCAGGCGGGTGTCGGGCTTAACCATATTGACTTGAAGGCCGCCGCCGAGCGTGGCGTGACCGTGCTCAATACCCCAGGGGCCAACGCGACGGCCGTGGCTGAATATGCACTGGCACAAACGCTGTTCCTGTCTCGTGACCTGAATCTCTACAACGCCAAGACCCATCAAGGCCAGTGGTCAAAAGGCCTGCTCGCACCCGCGCCGCAAATTGCCGAGCTGACCCTGGGGCTGGTGGGCACCGGCAGAATCGCCCAGTCGCTTGCCCACAAGGCACTAGCCCTGGGCATGAACGTGATCGCCACCGGCTCCGAGCGATTCACCCAACAGGCCGCTGCGAACCTGGGCCTGCAATGGCGCGCCTCGCTCGACGCGTTGCTGGAGGAGGCCGACGTGGTGTCCATTCACACGCCACTCACGGCACAGACCAAAGGCTTGTTCGGCACTGCCGCATTCACACGGATGAAACCCGGGTCGATCCTGATCAATACCGCCCGTGGCGGGATCGTCGACGAGGGCCAGTTGGCGACGTTCATGCAGCGCTTTCCCGGCCATATCAAGGGGGTCGCCATCGATACCTTCGCCCGGGAAAAGGACCAGTTCGAATCGCCTTTGACTGGCGTTGCCAACGCGATCCTGACGCCGCATATCGCCGGCAACACACGCACCGCAATCAGCGAGGCATCAAGGCAAATCGTTGACCACATTCATGCCTTTCGCCAGGCAATGCTTGCAGGTTAAGTGCATCGGCCCATGACTGCCTCCGTCCCTCACTGACCCAGCTTGCGCTCGACTTCAGCAGCCTTCTCTTTGATCTGGTCGGTTTGCCGTTGTGTGTCCTTGATCGACGTCGGCGTGATCACCTTGTCGACGGTTTCCGTCTTGGGGTTGGGGCGCTGCAGGGAGCTGTCCTGTTCATCAACCTGGCGACCTTTCTGCGCCTGTTCGGAGCTGATGGCATCGGGAGTTTTGTCGGCGTTTTTTGCGGTGCCCATGGGGTGTTCCTCCTGTTGAAAACATAACGCTCCAGCACGGAGCCGTTATGCAGCAGAGCCCTTGGGTTTTCGATAGTTCAAGGAAATTGTCCCGGGTGGGGCCCCGGGAAATAAGCGCAAATTAATTTAAACCTTTTGCTCAGGCATCCGCTCAACAGTCCGGTAGCAGCATTCGCACACCCTACTCAGGAGACACTCGACCATGAGTTCGCAACTGCACGGCAAGAAGATTCTGATCATCACCTCCAACACCGGCATCGAGCGCGACGAGCTGCTCAAGCCGCTGGAAGCCCTGCGTGGTTTCGGCGCTACGGTAACCCACGGTTCGAGCAAGGGTGGCAGAACGCAGACCTTCCTTCAGGACACCGAGAAAGACCGGACCGTGGAGTCCGATGCCAAGCTCTCAGAGCTGAGCGGCAGTGACTTCGATGCACTGGTCATCCCCGGCGGCACCGTCAACGCCGACACCCTGCGCCAGGACGCCGACGCCTTGCGGCTGATCAACGACTTCGTCAAGGCCGGGAAAACCGTCGCCGCCATCTGCCACGGCCCGTGGGCCCTGATCGATGCCGGGGTGATCGGCGGCAAAACCCTCACCTCCTACAAAAGCGTGCGCACCGACCTGGTCAACGCCGGTGCAGAAAACTGGGTGGATACTGAGGTGAAAGAATGCCCCGCCAACGGCTGGACACTCATCACTTCACGTACACCGGATGACCTGCCAGCGTTCAACCAGGCGATTGCCAACGCACTGGCGGCTTAACGCCAGCCCATGCAAACAGGCGCCCTCGGGCGCCTGTTTTTTTTCCAATTCTGTATCAGCCTTTGCCATGCCCGGTGACATGAGTTGCACGGTTGACGCCCTTAGGTCCAAACAGCGCCCAGAGGATCAGCCCCAACAGCGGCATGAAGATCAGCACCACCAGCCATAACCCCTTGGTTTCCCAGCCACTGCCACTGCGCAGCACGCTGTTGATCGCCCACAGTTCCAGCAGTACCAGAATCACTGCCAAGCCAATCCAGACATATTCGATTTGCATGATTCATCCTCCTGAGGTCGTATGGGTTAGGTCAATCAACACGCCTGAGGGTTCATTAAAATTGCAGCGGATGGCTCTCGCCCAACGGTTGCGGCAGGTCCATCCGATGACCTGACGCGCCACGTGAAAATCCACGAACTGGGAGCCGCCACGGCAGAGACGCACCTGGATATTTTCAAGTGCTTGTCGGCCGAGAAAAAAGTGATTGCCGCCCACGAGTCGCTGGTCTACCGAATTACCCATGAGGTTGAGCAGATTGTGCTCGCAGAAGACATCCAGCAATGGAAAGTCAGCGGAGGATAGGCATTGTTTAATGCATGCAAGCCACCCTCCGTCCGTGCAAGCTGCACGATCCAAGCTCGCTTTGACTATCAATAACTCATTGTTTTATAAACAAATAAATATTCAGTTCAACTTGGTACAACTCATGCTGTAGAGCTCTGGACAGGCGGGCATTTCGACCCGCCCTTCCGCTATCCGTGAGGTGTCACCCATGAACGCCATTGATCTTCTCAAGGCCGACCACGAACGCGTCAAAGCCATCTTGAGCCAACTGAGTGAGTCGACCGAGCGCGGCGTCAAGAAGCGTACGGAGTTGCTGGCCAAACTGGAGATGGAAATCAGCCTTCATACCCGGCTTGAGGAAGAAATCCTCTACCCGGCTTTCCGCAAGGCTGGGGGCAAGGACCAGGAAATCATGTACCACGAAGCCAAGGAGGAACATCGCACTGTCGACTCTCTGGTATTGCCGGACTTGAAACAGACTTCCCCGTCCACCACCGAGTTTTCCGGGCGCGTCAAAGTGGTCAAGGAACTGTTGGAGCACCACATTGAGGAAGAAGAAAGCGAGATGTTCCCGCAGGCGAAAAAGCTGCTGGGCAAGGCGCTGCTGGAGGAGCTTGGTGCAGAGATGGAAGCGATGAAAGCCGCGCACAAGAAGGCCCTCGGCGCCAAGCCACTGGCCGCGTGATGCCCATTCGTCGCTTGCAGGCAAACTTTTTCAAACTTTGACTTGGCTGGCGGATTCCCAATCAGGCAACACCATTGATTCGCTCGTCACTGAAGGGTTTGAAAATGGCGGGGCCCAAAGCCACGCCCCTGCTTCCAGGAAGCCTTGATTGAGGCGTTGCCGAAGCCTGGAGATGCTCCGGGCTTCGGTCCTTACCGCCAACAAGAGGGATTGAGTCATGAAGACCTGTATTTCCCAAAGGATTGTACTTGCCGCCAGCCTGACGCTCCTACTGTATGCCCCCGCCTATGCAGCCTTCGGCGACAACACCGCCCCCGAGGCACCCGCCTTGAGCGGCAACAGCGCCCCTGGCTCGGCGCTCCCGCCGGGCACCTACCCCAGCAGCCCGTCCGGAGCCGACAGCAGCGGCAGCAAGGACGCTGAAACCAAAGCGCCTGCGCCGTCAAAAAGCGTGAAGAGCACGCGCCACAAGAGCCCCTCGACCCAGCATCCCGCCAGCAAGACCGGCAAGAAAGCCGCTTCTGAATCGGGCAGTTGAGCCCTTAGAGCTCGCTTGGGCCGCCGATAAAGTCCAGTCGCAGATTCAACCACTGCCGAACGATTTCCCGAGCTGCTTGCCGGGCATCATCAGCAGAAAAGCCGCGCTCGCGCTGCAACCAGTCGCTCGTCGCTTGCCGCGCTGGCTCAACGGCCGCCAGCGTCTGCCGGCGTTGCTGGGCGGGCCATTGCTTATCAACACCCCAGTCGCGCAGGGTAAGTTCAGGGTCCTGGGTCCGCCCGGCGGTGCCCGGTTGGAGAAACAGCCGAGGCGACGCGGTAGCCTTGAGCGAAAGAGCGCTCCAGTCGGCATAGCTGGCAAAGCGGATGGTGCCTTCGTTCTGCGATGCCGTGGACAACGGCTCGGTCAAACTATCGTCCAGCCGCTTCCACGCCGGCTGCGCAAACAGGTCGCCCTGCGGCGCGCAAATCGGTGCGAAGCTGTCCCGGGTGGAGCCGTACAGCGATCCGAACGACTCATACGCGACCTCGCCCTGACGGCTGAAAACAAAGCAGTGCACATAGGGACGCTGGTCAGCGAACAGCTCATACCGTTCGCGCTCGATCATCATGCGCAGCAACGTCAACATCACCCGGTCACGGCTGACGGCGGGATCGTTTTGCAGGTCCTGCCAGATCGACCAGGGAAAATTGTCTTCCTTGAGCGCTACGAGGACCTGCTTGCGATTCTCCTCGGCCTCGCTCGCCGTGACACCACTGTCGGGTTCAAAACGCTGCAGGTAGACCAGCCAGGCGGCCGCCAGGTCATTCATCGGAAAGCGCCTGAGCCCCTCTGCCGCCTGAGCCGGATGGTAAGGAATGCTGGCAATGATTGCGTCAACAGCGGCCGTGTCCTTGTGGGTGATCGAACCCACCTCGACCACTCGCTGGCTCAGTTTCGATTGCAGGCAACCGACCAGTGTCTCCGGCTCACGGGCACACTCGTTGCGAGTCTGCAGCCAGGTGCGCTGGCCACGGCGCAATTCGTCGCGCTGATCGGGGGCCAGTTTGGCCATTGCCTGGCCGTAGTAAATGCCAAGAAAACTGTCGAGTTCGCTCAACTCGGGGCTGGCGCAAATGGCCTTTTCCACCGGTGTGGAGGCTTTTTTACACTCGAAAGACGCGCCACTGGCGGGCATGCCTGCGCCCATCAGCACGCCAGCGAGCAACAACGTTGGGTAGACGGTATTCATACGGCGGGCCATGACTTTCCTTGGATGAGTTCCTTTCAAGGCGCCCATTGTGCCGAGGCAATTGCCAATGTCCAGCCTGGCGGCGCCGCGTTACGAAGCGCCTGCCAGCTCACGCTCAATCTGTTCGATGCTGGGCAAGCTGGTTTGCAACTCTGCCGGCAGCGATTCCACCAGTTGATACTCGGCAACCCCAATCGGACGGGAGCTGTCACGCAAGGCGTATTCGGCCACCACTTCATTCCTGCTCTTGCACAGCAGCAGGCCGATGGTAGGACTGTCCTGCGGGTGCTTGAGCTGGGCGTCCACCGCCGCGAGGTAAAAACCCAACTGCCCCAGGTGGTCGGGCTTGAACTTGCCGGCCTTGAGTTCGATCACCACATAGCACCTCAGCTTGAGGTGATAAAACAGCAGGTCGACGAAAAACTCCTCGCCGCCCACATCCAGCAAGACTTGCCGCCCTACGAAGGCAAAACCTGCGCCCAGCTCCAACAAAAAATCGGTGACATGTTTGACCAGCGCGTTTTCGATTTCGCGCTCCTGCGCATCGAGCGTCAGCCCGAGAAAGTCAAAACGGTACGGATCCTTGAGCGATTCGCGCGCCAGGTCGGACTGGGCCTTGGGCAGCAGCCCCTCGAAGTTGCTGACGGCATTTCCACTGCGCTCCAGCAGGCGACCTTCGATTTGCATTACGAGAACGTTGCGCGACCAGTTGTGCTCGATGGCCTGGGCGGCATACCAACGTCGAGTTTCGGGCCCCGGCAGCTTATCCAGCAACGCCAGTTGGTGATACCACGGCAATTGTGCAAGCACCCCTTGCACAAATTCGGGATCCGGCCACGCTTGCGCAAATGCACGCATATATTTCAGATTGCGCGGCGAAAAACCCTTCATCTCCGGAAAGGCTGAACGCAGGTCCTGCGCCAGTCGCCCAATCACCTTGCTCCCCCAGCCCTGCCGCGCTTGCCGGGTCAAAATATCCTGGCCGATCTGCCAGTAGAGCAGCACCAGCTCGCGGTTTACCGCCAACGTGGCGCGTTGCTGGGCCGAGTGGATTCGACCCTTGAGGTCAGTCAGCCAGTCGCTGTACCCCTCGGGTGGTGTGGTCAGGCTTTCGCAGGTCTCACTCATTCCTTTTCCCTCGTGGGTTTGGCAGGCGGCCGATGGTAGCGAGGGAAAAATGCAGAGTGGGCCAGCAGAATGCTTTCGATACAAATCTGCTGGAACCCTCCATGAGCGTGGCTTAATGCAGATCAAGAGGTGCCCCGGCGTGGCTCCTGTGGTCAAATGGACCGGTCACTTCCATGGTTATTCCCGATCTATGAACGCCACACCCACCGACGACAGCCAGGCATCCACCGGGGACCGCATCCTGTTCCTGCTCAAGACCCGTGGCCCACTGAAAACCACGGACCTGGCTGCGCTGTTGGACATCACCTCCGAAGCCGCCCGCCAGCAAATCCAGAAGCTACAGGTCGCGGAGTTGATCGTCGGCGTATCGGCCCCCATCTCGGGTGCCGGTCGGCCATCGCTGAAGTGGACACTGACCGAAACCGCCCAGAGCAAATTCCCCGATTCCCACAGCGTGCTGACGTTGCACCTGATCGACTCCATCGAAGGAATTTTTGGCAGCGAAGGCGTGGAAAAAGTCATCGCCAGCATGGAGGCGGCGGCCAAACACGAATACATCCAGGCCTGCTCCGCCGCGTCGAACCTGCAGGAGAAAGTCGAGATCCTGGTGCAGATTCGCGAGCGCGCCGGGTACATGGCACAGATGGAGCCGCTGGACGATGGCTGGCTATTGGTGGAAAACCACTGCCCCATCTGCGTGGCTGCGCGCAAGTGCCAGGGCTTCTGCCGCTCGGAGCTGCAGATTTTCCAGGCGGCGCTGGGGGACGAGAATGTGGTGGAGCGGTGCGAGCATTTGATTTCCGGGGACCGGCGCTGCGCCTACAGCATCCAGCCCCGCAAGTAAAAAAGAGGCTGCGGTGGGCTGCGCAGCAACCGTAATTCCATCACCGCAGTGTCCCGGATACACCAACGGGTCAGGCTTCACGAAAGCTGCGCAGTCCATCGCAGCCTCGGCCTCAAGCCAAGGTCAGGCCCCTTGCAGATTGAACAAGGCAAATGCCAACAGCGCCCAGACCAGCAGCACCAAATGCGTCAGCTGCAAGCCCTCCTGGCGAATCCAATAGCCGAACCACAAGCCGCCCAGCAGCATCGTGAAAACGAACGCCGAGAAGCCGCTGAGGGCGAGATTGAGCCATGGCCGGGCCGCCGCCAGGCCGTCGCCGAGGACCAATTGGTAGCTGCCGGCCCACGCCGCCACTGCCGCGACAACTTGCAGGGCCAGCACTATCAGCAGTGCCCACTGATGGAGGCGTGGCGAGCGCACCGCACGCCTCAACAAGGGCGTATCGATAGCCGGAGCTTGGTGCAGCGGCGCCATGGCCATGGTCGCGCCCACGGCACCCACCGAGCTGCGAAAAGCCTGCCCGTTGTTAAGCACCGCGACGGTCAGCCAGACACTCAAGCCCAGGGCCTGCGTCCCCAGGAACAGACCGGTGGAACCACCCGGCAGCAATGCGTCCACGCTCATCCAAACCTCCATATTCACTGAAAGGGCAAATCGGGTTTCAGCCATATACACAAGAACTTGCTTGGATAATACGGTGAGCGCTTTAACTTACACAAGACATTACTTTTTGCAGGTGCCGCCAACGGCCTAAACCCGCACGCCGAGCATGCCGCTGGTAATGATGATTGTGATCACGCCGCCCACCCCAATAACCCACCAGGTCGCCAGCAAACTGCGCGACTCGATGACATTGTGGTTACGCAACACACCACGCAAACCGCAACCCAAGTGCGCAATCAGCAAGAACACCGCCAGGGAGTAATGCGGCAGCAGCCGAATGCTCCACGGATCCGCCAGCAACCCTACCGGCTCGGCCACGGCCCAGGCGTAATCGGTGTCGGTGCCGAAATAACGCGCCAGGGTAAACACCGAGTTGATATGGGACGCGATAAACAGCGACAAATACGCACCTGACGCAGTCTGCAAGGCATCCAGCAGATCGGCGCGGGTGACGGTTTTCGGGCGAATCAACACCAGCCCGCTGAGAATCTGGAAGAAAAACGTGACGATGATCACCGGCTCCAACACGCCATTGCGATACACCACTCGCAGCGCCTCCATCACCGACTTATGCACATCGGTACCCAGTACACCCAGCAGGTGGTTGAACAGGTGCGGCGCGAGAAACACCAACAGGATCGCCACCGAGGTGATGCCGTGGGCGACACGCAGCTTGATATAGGTCTTGTCGGAGGTCACCAGGCTGATGCTCGGGCCCGTTGACGACACCATCGCAAAAAAGCCCGTCAGTGCCAGCCACAGGCTGCTCCATACCGCGATGTCGTGGCCGTAGATTTTCATCAGGTACAGCACGACGCCCATCAGCGTGTACGCGGGAGGCGCCGCCACCGCAAGGCACGACAAGCGCCGCGCCAGCACCAGACGCGTGCTCATCACCGGCTGGACACCGGTCACATACACACAGGCAAACGCAAGCAGCGGCACGGCATAGGCACTCAGGATCAACGCCAGGACGACCGGGGTGCCGGCGCCTGCCACATGCGCCTGGTTACTCCACGCCAGCGCCCACGGATAGTACAGCGCCGCAGCGAAGGGCAGCACCCATAGCCACTCCAGCCAGGGTTTGATAGCTTTGCTTAACATATTGATTTCCCGGTGATAAATATCACCGGATAGTGCCCAGCCATCGCCACCCGCGACAATTAGGCACCCAGGCAAAAGCCTTTTACCCAATGGTCATGCCTGGAAGGCTTGCACCATGTAGTCGACGAACAGCTTGACCCGCAGCGGTATCTTGTCGCGCTGCCGATAGCAGATGTAATGCCCCCTGCCCCGCGCCTTCGCCGCATAACCCGGCAGCAAAACGATCAAACGCTGTTGCGCGATCCAGTGCTGCGCCTGATAGCCGGCCAGCTGTGCCACACCACCACCGGCTACGGCCGCGAGCGCCACTAGCTCCGGGTCATTGAACAACTGGTTGTAAGGCAACGGGAGGCGCATGAACTGCCCATTGACTTCAAACTCCCACACATGCGGCTTGCCCGATTGCGCCAGGCGAAAGGCGATGGTTTTGTGCGCCGCCAGGTCTTCAAGGGTCTGCGGGTAACCGGCTCGCTGCAGATACTCGGGCGCGGCACAGGTGACGAAACTCATCGGCGCCAGCTGTTTGGCAATGACATCGGCGTCCTCAAGCCGACCGTTGCGGATCGCGACATCCACCCGGCCCTCGGAGAAATCCACGTGGCGATCGTTCAGGTCAAATTCGAGGGTGATGTCCGGGTGTGCGTTACAGAACCCAGGCAGCAACGGCGCAATGCACTTGCGCCCAAAGCCCACGGTAGAGCTCACGCGCACTACGCCGGACGGCGACTGGGTAGCGTGTTTCAGCGCTTCGGTCGTGCGCAACAGATGCTCGACACTGGGCAGGCACTCTTCAAAAAACCGTCGCCCTTCCTGCGTGACCGCCACGCTGTGGGTCGTGCGTTCCAGCAGCTTGATTGCCAGTTGGGTTTCCAGGCGCGTAATGCTGCGACTCACCGAAGGCACTGAAATGCCCAGGTCGCGTGCTGCCTCGCTGAAGCTTTCGCTGGCCGCGACTTTCATGAAGGCGATGACGCCGGCGAAGTTTTTTCCGATGGACATCGGTGGGGTTTCCTTGAAGGGCGCACGCCAAAAGCCTCGACAGTACCCAACCGGAAACCCAAGCGCCCTAGCCAATCCGACGGTTTTTCAGTAGGCCAACCTGCGGCTTTACAGCCCTTTTGATCTGGCACAAAATTCCGCCTTATCTGATGTAGATCACCGGCCGACCTCGATCACGATCTTGCCGAAGGCACCGTGCCCGAGATGAGCGAAGGCTTCGGGCACTTGATCGAAACCGTAGGTGTGATCGATTACCGGCTCGATGCCGTGGCGGTCGATCATGGCAATCAGGTCTTCCAACGCCCGGCGCGGCCCCACGGAGATGCCGATGATGGACGCCCGCTTGGCCAGCAACGCCATGACCGGGGCAGTCAATTGATCACTCTCCAACAAGCCGATCACCGAGATGCGACCGCCGTTGGCTACCGCGTGCAGGGAACGCGTGAGGTTGTCACCGCCGGCCATTTCCAGGATATGTTCGGCGCCACGCCCATCGGTCAGCGCCTGCACCGCCGTGTGCCATTCCGGTACCCGGCTGCGGTTGATGCCATGGGTGGCACCCAGCTCGATGGCGCGCGCAATCTTTTCATCGCTGCTACTGGTGATGATAACGCAGGCACCATTGGCCGCTGCCAGTTGCACCGCAAACAGCGAGACGCCACCGGTGCCCTGCACCACCACGGTATGTCCGGCGTGCAGGTGGCCCAGTTCGAACAGCGCCATCCACGCCGTCAAGGCGGCCACTGGCAAGGTGCTGGCCTGCCCGGCGGTGAGGCTGAGGGGCGCATGCACACACCATTCGGCAGGCGTTGCCACGTACTCGGCGAGCATGCCGGGGAGCGGGCCTCCCTGAGGCGGCGCTTCACTCCAGGACAGCGGAGCGCCATCGACCCACCCGGCAAAAAACGTCGACAGCAGCTTGTCGCCCACCTTGAAACGCGTAACGCCCTCGCCCACGGCGACCACCGTCCCCGCCATGTCGGAGGCAGGCGTGAACGGAAAAGTGAGTTCCGCCCCCATGCTGTTATCCACCACTTCACCGTCGCGATAATTGAGCGAGACGGCCTCGACGCGCACCAGCACTTCCCCCGCCTTCGCGGTGGGGCGTGGCACGTCGGCAAGGCGCAGTGTGTGCAGTCCCAGTGCAGGTATTTCCCAGCGTTTCATGGTGTCGATCATCTTGGTATTCCTCGTGAATGGGCAATGCCACAAGGATATGGGCCTGGCCTCACGGGATTAAGGGGGCGCCGGCTCCACTGTCTACGGAGCTTTTGTTCCGCAATCGGGATAAGGTAGCCAGGCCTCGCCTCAGCCAAACCGGAGCCTCGATGGACAGCCTCAACACCCTGAATGTTTTTGTGCAGGTCGCCGAAACCCGCAGCTTTGTCGCCGCCGGGCGCGTACTGGGGGTGACGGCCTCGGCGGTCGGCAAGAGCGTGGTGCGCCTGGAGGAACGCCTGGGTGTGCGCCTGTTTAACCGCAGCACCCGCAGCGTCACGCTGACTGCCGAGGGCGAGCTGTTCCTGGAGCGCAGCCGGCGCATCCTGATGGAGATCGACGAGGCCGAAGCCGAGCTTTCGCAAACCGTGTCGGCGCCCCGTGGCCGGCTCAAAGTCAGCCTGCCGCTGGTGGGCCACCCGTTTCTGCCGGTGCTCGCGCAGTTCAAGAAGACCTACCCCGAGGTCGAGCTGGACCTGAGTTTTACCGATCGCCGCGTGGACGTGGTAGAGGAAGGTTACGACGCCGTACTGCGCAGCGGCGAAGCACCCGACTCGCGCCTTACCTCGCGCCTGCTGGGCGGCTATCGGATGCTGCTGGTGGCGTCACCGGCTTACCTGGCCGAACGCGGTACGCCGCAACAGCCGGAAGACCTGGCCCACCATGCATGCATCAAATTCCGCTATCCCAACACCGGCAAGATGCAACGCTGGCCCCTGGGCCAGGACGGTGCTGAGCCCGATTTCCCGCTGCCCGCCGCGATGGTCTGCAACAACCTGGAAGCGCGCATCTGCTTTGCGTTGCAGGGCATCGGCATCGCTTACCTGGCGGATTTTGCCATCCGTGAATGGCTCGACAGCGGGCAGTTGGTGCCGGTACTCAAGGACTGTTCGGAAGCGGAGAACTTCCGGATCATGTGGCCCTCGGGCCGGCATCCAACGCCAAAGCTGCGGGTGTTTATCGACTTCCTGCATGCCCACCTGTTTCCCGAGGATGGAGCTGGCAGCACCCGTGCAGACTGCCGGCCCAAGCCCTGATCAGGGTGCTTGCTCAACGTCAAACTGCTCCCGGGAACGCCTGAACTCACCGGCGTTTTCCACCACCCAGGTCCACAGCGGAATCATGTGCACCAGCAGTTGTTTGCCCAGCTCCGACAGCTGGTATTCGACCTTGGGCGGCACCTCCTGAAAGTCATGGCGCAACACCAGGCCGTCGCGTTCCAGTTGGCGCAAGGTGCGCGTGAGCATGCGCTGGGTGACGCCCTCCATGCGCCGGCCAATCTCGGCGTGACGCAGTCGCCCGTTCACCCCCAACAGGTGCACGATGCCCAGTGACCAGCGGTTTCCCGCATGGGTCAACACCTGGCGCTTGAGTCCGTCTTCATCGGCGCTAAGGGCGTCGCAGGCGGCTTGTGAACGCCTGATGATCTCGTCGTTATCCACCTTCTACTCCCGGTATCACTGGTGTGCCTTCTTATGCGCGGTCGGCAATTCTGCAAGCATGGCACGACTTTCACCTGAACCGAGAACCCTATGACTGCTTCGATTCTTGTACTGGGCGCCGGCGAACTGGGCCTGGCGGTATTGCGCCAATTGTCACGCCTGGCCGCCCCGAAAAACGTGCCGGTCACCGTGTTGCTGCGCCCCGCCACACTGAACGCCACCGACCCCGCCAAACAAAAGGAAATCACTGAGCTGCGCGCCCTGGGCATCGAGCTGCTGGCCGGTGATTTGGCCAACGACTCCGAGGCTGAACTGGCAACGGTGTTCGCCGACTATCACACCGTGATCAGTTGCATCGGTTTTGCCGCCGGCGCCGGTACCCAGCGCAAACTGACCCGCGCCGCCATCGCGGGCGGTGTGAAGCGCTACGTGCCGTGGCAGTTCGGTGTGGATTACGACGTGATCGGCCGCGGCTCGGCCCAGGACCTGTGGGATGAACAGCTCGACGTGCGCGACTTGCTGCGCGCCCAGCAAGGCACGCACTGGGTAATCGTCTCCACCGGGATGTTCACCAGCTTCCTGTTTGAACCGTCCTTCGGCGTCGTCGACCTGGCGCAAAATACCGTGCACGCACTGGGGGACTGGGACACCGCCGTCACCGTCACCACCCCGGAAGACATAGGGCTGCTGACCGCGCGCATCCTGTTCAGCGAACCGCCGATCGCCAATCAGGTGGTGTACACCGCCGGCGACACCCTGACCTATGGCGAGCTGGCCGATACGGTGGATGCGCAACTGGGTCGCACGCTGAAACGCGAACGCTGGTCGGTGCCCTACCTGGAGGCCGAACTGGCCGCCGTGCCCGGGGACAACCTGATGAAATACCGGGTGGCCTTCGCCCAAGGCGACGGCGTGTCCTGGGACCCCGCCATCACCTTCAACGCGCAACGGCAAATCGCCGTGACCAGCGTTGCCCAGTGGATCGGGCAGAACCTCAAGGCACCGGCAACCACCCGCTGAACCGCCCCTGCCCATCCAGCGCGCACCAGGCGAAATCCCCGGGCGGCGGCGGCAACGTTGGCAGTTGCCCGCCACAGCCCGGCTTCCAGTCCACCACCGGCAGGGGCGAACCTTGCCAGGCCACGACCACGCCCCGGGCCTGGCTGGAGTCATCACTGACCCAGCGGGCCGCTGCCGCCGTCATGAACGCTTCGATGGGTTCTTCATCGATCTGCGTGCGATACACCGAACCGAGCAACCAACGGCACACACTCACGTGATAGGTCCAGTTCAGCGACGGACGGTTGCGGTACGCCCAGGTCATGAAACTGCGAAACAGGTTCAGGCCCTCTGGCGGGTCGAGCTTGAGCAAGCCGGGGCAGATGTCGAACAAGGTGTGCCAGTACGGCAGCAACCGTGCGTCCAGGTGGACGAAACAGCGGGCATTACTCGGGTATTCGACAGACGGCAACAATACTTCGCCGCGTGTCGGACGGCGCGACGCCTTGCTGACCAGGCGGGCAGCGCCGGAAGGCAGGATAGAGCTCATGGAACGCACTCACACTCGTGACGATAGAACGCCTCCTGGTAACAGGAAGCCCGGGGCACACGTCAGAATGCAGGGGAAGCGCGAGGGTTGGCCGAGGGCCAGGAGTAACGCGGAGGGGCCTTGTTGCGCCGCTCATGGGCCGGGCGCGGCTTTTGCCCAAGGCCCAACAGCCAGGCCAGGCCAAACAGGAAGACGATGCCCAGGGTCACGGCGGAGCACACCGGGCACGCGAAGAAGTTCGACCAGCTGCTGGCCGTCGGGTTGCCAAGGCCTGAGTCCGAGGCCGGCGCCTTGGTGCCCAGGCTTGAACAGAATTGCCCACCCAGGCCGTTGAGCTCCAGGCCCATCATCTGCCCATGGCCCAAACCACAGACGAACACATTGAACAGGACGCAAAAATACAAGGTCCAGGCAATGAGTGAACGGTCCGGGCGGGTCAGTTTCATGGCGGCGACTTTACCACTCCCCCTGTAGGAGCTGTCGAGCTTTAGCGAGGCTGCGATGCAGGCGCCGCGACCTTGCAGGGGCACCGAAGCGATACCTTCGCAGCCTCGCTAAAGCTCGACAGCGCCCACATTTGGCCTTGCCCTGCCACACCTGTGACAGAACGTCGCAGATTACGCCCGCAGGCAGGGGTTGTTAGAATGCCACGCTCTCCTCGCCTGATTTAACGCTTCGTGGTACCCAGGCGCTTCACAGGATGCACAGTTGATGAGTACGTTATTCACCCGCCGCAAGGTCCTCACCGGCATGGGATTGCTGGGCCTGGGCCTGCTGGCCGGCTGTGACAACAGCCCGAAACTGAACTTCAAGTACGGCAAGGATCTGAGCGACAAGATCATGGGCCGTACCTTCAAGCTCAAGAACACCGACGGTGAAACCGTCACCTTGAGTTCCTTCCGCGGCTTGATGCCGGTGGTGTTCTTCGGCTTCACCCAGTGCCCGGCCGTGTGCCCGACCACCCTGGCACGCATGGCCCAGGCGAAAAAACTGATGGGCCGCGACGGCAAGATCATGCAGGTGGTGTTTATCACCCTCGATCCCGAGCGCGACACCCCCGAGATTCTCGACGCCTACGTCAAGGCCTTCGACCCGAGCTTCAAGGCGCTGTACGGCACCCCGGAAGAAATCGCCGTGGCCGCCAAGGAATTCGGGATCTTTTATGAAAAGATCCCCGCCGGCGACAGCTACACCCTCTCCCACACCGCCACCAGCTTTGTGTTCGACACCCGGGGCACCCTGCGCCTGGGCCTGTCCGCTTCGCTTAACGCCAAAGAGTGCGCAGAAGACCTGCTCACCGTCATGGAGGTCTGCTAATGACTGCCGTTCAACACTTCAAGCGCATCGCCCTCGGTCTCTCCCTGCTGGGCCTCGCGGCACACGCCAGTGCACAGGCAGTGGTCACCGACGCCTGGGTACGCGCCTCGGTACCGGGCCAGCCGTCCAGCGGCGCCTTCATGACCGTGACGGCCGACACCGACAGCAAACTGCTCAGTGTGGCGTCGCCGGTCGCCAAGACCGTGCAGATTCATGAGATGACCATGAAGGACGACGTGATGCGCATGGGCCCGGTGGATTCGGTGCCATTGCCGGCCGGCAAGGCCGTGAAGCTCGACCCGGACGGTTATCACGTGATGCTGATCGACCTCACAGCCCAGATCAAGGAAGGCGACCAGGTACCGCTGACCGTCACCGTGGAAAATGCCAAGGGTGAAAAGCAGCTGATTGAAGTCAAGGCCGAAGCCCGTGCGTTGAATGCGATGGAAACGATGGATCACAGCAAGATGCATTGATCGCCGTTACTTGTGGTGAGGGGGCTTGTCCCCGTTGGGCTGCGTAGCGGCCCCAAAAAAGCGGGAGCGCTGCGCACTCCAACGGGGGACAAGCCCCCTCGCTACAGGACAAGCCCCCCTCACCACAGCGAAACACCCTCATATTTAAAACCTCTCGCCTCAACACTTTCTATATATTTTCAATCTGCAAAACAACTCGTTAGCCTGCGCAAGCCGGACGCGTCTCCCTGTCGCCGTCCGGCCAAATAATTCTAAAAACAAGCAGCAGACAACGGGAATAACAATGAACAAATCCCCCATTACCCTGGGACTGACTTCGGCCACCCTCGGTTTGACCCTTGCCTTCCCTACCTTTGCCGAAGCTGACTTTTTCAAAGACAGCAAGGCCGACCTCGAATTTCGCAACTTCTACTTCAACAGCGATTACCGCCAGCCCAACGCGAGCCAGTCCAAACGCGATGAGTGGGCCCAAGGGCTGATCCTCAATTACCAGTCGGGTTATACCGAAGGCCTGGTGGGCTTTGGCCTCGATGCCATCGGCCTGCAGGGCCTGAAACTGGACTCCAGCCCCGACCGTCAAAACACCGGCCTGCTCCCCGTGGGCGAGGACGGCGCGCCGGACAGCTACAGCCGAATGGGCGCCACGGCCAAGGCGCGCATCTCCAAAAGCGTGCTGAAATTCGGCACGTTGATCCCCAAGCTGCCGACTGTGCTGCCCAACGACGGCAGGCTGCTGCCCCAGACGTTTCGCGGCACCCAACTGACCAGCCAGGACATCGCCGGCCTGACCTTCGACGCCGGGCGCCTGACCAGCAACACCCTGCGCAACGACAGCGGCCATGCCGACATCGAAGTCGATGGCAAAGGCATCAAGGGCGCCGTGCCCAGCGATAAATTCGACTTCGCCAGTGCCAGCTACGCCTGGACCAAAACCCTCGTCACCGGCTACCACTACGCCAACCTCGAGAACAACTACAAGCAGCACATCTTCAACCTGGTCCACACCCTGCCGTTGGGCGACGCCCAGTCGTTCAAGACCGACCTGCGATACGCCGACTCCAGCAAGGAAGGCAACAGCAACATCGACAACCAGGCCTTCGGCGCCAAGTTCACCTACAGCATCCATGGCCACTCGTTCGGCGCCGCCTACCAGCGCATGAAAGGCACCACCGGCTTCCCCCACCTGGACGGCACCGACTCCTACCTCGTGAACTACGTGATGATCTCGCCGGACTTCGCCAACCCCGAGGAAAAGTCCTGGCAGGCCCGCTACGACTATGACTTCGCCGCCCTCGGCATCCCCGGCCTGACCTTCATGACCCGCTACCTCAAAGGCGACAACTTCGTGCGGACTCGCACCCTGGAAGGCACCGAGTGGGAGCGCAATACCGATATCGGCTACGTGTTCCAGAGCGGTGCCCTGAAGAACCTTGAAGTGAAATGGCGCAATGGCACGTATCGCAGCAATGGCAGCGGCAGCGATATCGACCAGAACCGCTTTATCGTCAGCTACACCCTGCCCTTGCTGTGATTTTTCCCGGAGCGTTGCACATGAATACCAAAAAAAGCCTGATCCACCTGGCCGTCGCCCTTGCCCTGTTCAGCAGTTACGGCGCCTACGCCGCCGACACCGGTGCGCTGCCCTGCAAGACCACCGAAGAGTGCGCGGCCCAGGCGGCCAAAGTCGGCGCCACGCCGGGCTCTTCGCAAACGGCCCACAAGGCCAAGGGTGACCCGACCCAAACCCAGTTCGCCTGGCTGAACCGCATCAACAAAGCCTCGATCGTGATGCTCACCGAAGAAGGCATCGTGAAACCGGACATGGGCCACAAGATCGCCGGCGGTGTACGTTTTGCCATCGACCAGGCCGACCAGCCTGACGGCAAACGCCCGGAAGACGTGCTGCAACTGGAAAAAATCATGACCGACAAAATCGGTCCGGAAGCCTCCCTGATCCACTCCGGCCGCAGCCGCCAGGACATGCTCGCCACCTACCGCCTGGCCAAACTGCGCTCACAGGTATTGGCCTACAGCGACGCACTGAACGCCACCCGCCAACGCATCCTGAACATCGCCGACAAGAACATCGACACCCTGGTGCCCGCCTACACCAACGGCGTGCAGGCGATGCCCATCAGCTATGCGCATTACCTGCTGGCGTTCGAAGCCGCGTTTGACCGTGACGGCCAGCGCATCCGGGAACTCTACACCCGCCTCAACCAGAGCCCGATGGGCACCGCGGTGCTGGCGAACTCCGCCTACCCGCTGAACCGCGAACGCCTGGCCGAGTTGCTGGGCTTTGACGGCGTGCGGGAAAACTCCCTGGACTCGAGCCAGGTGTCGACCTATGACATCCCGATCGAAGCGGCCAACCTGGCGGCGTCTTCGGCGATCCGCATCGGCGCGATGATTGGCGATATCCATACCCAATACCATCAGATCCGCCCATGGCTGCTGCTGGACGAAGAGTCCACTTACACCAGCAGTGCAATGCCGCAAAAACGCAACCCGGGCTTGTTGATGCGCACCCGCGAATCGGCCTCGGATGTGGTGGGCCTGGCGCAAACCGTGACCTTGCGCGCGCATAACGTCACCACCGGCATGACCGACTACAAGTTCGCGTTTGATTCACTGGGCCTGTTCCAGTCCACCGACGAGATGTTCAAAAGCATGGATGCCGTGCTGGACGCGCTGCAAATCAACCCGCAGCGTGCGCTGGATGAACTGGAGTCGGAGTGGACCACCTCGATGGAGCTGGCCGACACCCTGGAGCGTCAGTTCAAGGTGCCGTTCCGCATTGGCCACAGCTTCGCTTCGTTGATCGTCACCGAGGCGCGCAGCAACGGCACCACGCCGAAGACCTTCCCGTATGCGGACGCGCAGAAGCTGTACACCCAGGCAGCGGACAAATACAAATGGACACCGAATGCCTTGCCGCTGGATGAGGCGGGTTTCCGTGCGGCGCTGTCGCCGACGACGATGGTCAAGACCCGTAAAGGCACGGGTGGGCCGCAGCCGGAAGAGGTCAAGCGGATGTTGGTGGAAGCGCGCAAGAACCTCGACGCAGACCAGAGCTGGTTGAAGGAACGACGTGAGAAATTGAAAGGTGCGGAAGGCAATCTGGACAAGGCCTTCGACAAGTTGCTGAACGCCAAGGGCTGAAATGCAATCTGAATGTGGGAGCGGGCTTGTGTGGGAGCGAGCAAGCCCGCTCCCACATTTGACCGAGTATGGGGCTGGACATTGTGTTTGGCTCAGTGACTCAGCTCCCGCTTCAATACCTCACGATCAATCGCCACCTGCCACCCGCAAATCGCCAGGCACGCCACACAATTGCCCAGCACATTGGTCAACGACCGACACTTCATCAGCCGCTCCACCCCCAACAACAATCCCACCCCTTCCAGCGGCACCAGTTGCAGGATGTTCAACGTCGCAATCAGGGTAAACAGCGCCGAGCCCGCGACGCTGGTGGACCCAAGCGAGGTGAACAGGCAGATCACCAGCACCGCCAGCAACTCGGGCACGGCAATCTCCACACCAGCCAGATGCGCCAGGAACATGATGGCGGTGGTCAGGTAAATGTTGGTGCCCGCCAAATTGAAGGTATAACCGGTGGTCAGCACCAGGCGCACTAATTGGCGATCACAGCCCAACGCCTCAAGTTTGCTCACACAACCAGGAAGTGCAGCCACTGACGAGCCGGTAAACGTCACCAACAACAACTCTTCTTTCAAGTAAACAATGAGCCGAGTCAATTTAACGCCGAGCAGGCGTGTAATCGTGGCGAACACTAAAATAACGAAAACGGCGCACGCCAGATAAATAACCACAATGAACTTCAAGAGCGGCAACACCGAACTTAAACCGTACTTTCCCACCACAAATGCCATCGCACCGAACGCCGCCAACGGTGCGAATTTCAAGATAACCCGCAGCAGCCAGAACAACCCGGCGACGGCTGCTTCCAGCCAGCCCAGGCAGCGGTTGCCGACTTGGCCGCCCCGCCCCAGCATCAGCCCGCACAGCACCGCCACCAGCATCACCTGCAGCACCAGGCTTTGGGTGAACACCTTGTAGAGACTGGACGAAATCGAGGTCATCGACAGCTCGTGCAGCAGTGTTTCCGGCGCGACGGGCGGTGTCAGGTGATCAAAATCCAGGTTGGCCACCGCCCCATGATCGAGGTTGAACAGCCACCCCGTCGCCATCCCCAGCAGCAGCGCGGCCAGGGACATCAGCTGAAAATACAGGACAATTCGGCCCACGACGTGCCGGTGGTGGGGTTCGCGCTTGATCCCGGCGACACCGGTCGATACCAGCACAAACAACAGAAACGGCATCAATAACCCGACCACTTTTATAAAGGTGTCACTGAGCAGTTTCATCTCAACCGCGACACCCGGATAAAACAGCCCTAACACCATGCCAAGTGCAATGGCAATCAAAATAGGCAGGGTGGCGTTATTGAAAAATCGGCTCGACATCAATGCTCCATGGTCTTTTTATTTATTGTTATTGTCGGATCAGGCCACTTTCGGCATATTGGTCGCCAAGGCGCATCAGGCCACAAATAATAAAGTCTTGTCACGGGATATACCACCATGGAACTTCGCCATTTACGTTATTTCATCATGGTGGCCGAAGAGCGACATTTCACCCGCGCCGCCGCCCGCCTGAACATGCAGCAACCGCCCCTCAGCCAACAGATTCGCGCTCTGGAGCAAGAGCTGGGGTTCGACCTGTTCAAGCGTCACCCCAAGGGTGTCGACCTGACCGCCGGCGGCCTGGTGTTTCTCGATGAAGCGCGGATCATCCTCGCCCGTGTCGAGCAAGGCTCGCTCAAGGCTGCCCGCGCCGCCCAGGGCATCGAAGGCACCCTGGTCATCGCCTTCACCAGCTCCGCCGCCGCCCACCCGCTGATCCCACGAATCATCCGCGCCTACCGCGAGCAATACCCCGGCGTGGAACTCTCGATCAACGAAGGCAGCGCCCGGGAAGTCACCGAAGACACCATCGAAAAACGCATCGACATCGGCATCCTGCGCGCCCCGGTGGGCGACCACCAGAGCCTGACGTTCCACCGCCTGCTCAACGAAGAAATGCTGCTGACCCTGCCCGTCGGGCACCCGTTGCTCAAGGGTGCCGAGCCCAAGATCACCATGGCCGACCTCAAAAACGAACGCTTCATCCTGGTCCGCCGCCCCGGCGCACCGGGGATGTACGCCAACCTGATCAAGGCCTGCCAGAACGCCGGCTTCGAGCCGAAGATTGCCTTTGAAGTGGAACGCATGCTGACCAACGTCAGCCTGGTGGCCGCCGGTGAGGGCATCTCGGTGGTGCCGGCGTCGATGCGTGATGTGCACCGCGAGAGCGTGGTGTACTGCCGGATCAGCGATGCGCGACCAAGGTTGCTGGCGCCGATCACCCTGGTCAGGCGCACGTTCAATCCGTCAGCGCCGTTGCAGAACTTCATTGGGTTGGCGCGGGAGTTGGCGGGGGTTTACCGCAAGGGGTGAGGGCCGATAAAACGTCAATCCACCACAAACAACTTCGCCCCGATGGCTGTGGATGAGCGATGTCCCTCCATGTCGTTGCCCACCTGGTAACTCATCCCGGCCGTCAGCGTGAACTGCCGGCCGTCCTCCAGCTCGGTGTGCAACTCGCCCTCCAGGCACAGCAGGATATGCCCGCGCCAACACCAGTGATCGGCGAGGTAACCGGCGCTGTATTCGACCATGCGCACGCGGGTTGAACCGAACTGGCAGGTGCGCCAATACGCGCTGCCGGTTTCGCCGGGATGCAGCACCGGTTCGAGGGTCGACCAGTCGGTGGTGCCAAAGGGAATTGCGGTCAGGTTCATGAGGGTCTCGGCGGTGAATGCAGATGGTCAGAACCTACTGAACAGGTGCGCACAGCGATAGAGACAGATCCACTGCATTTGCGGGATACAGTATCCTGCACCCTCCTCCGCATGGACGCCCGTCGATGAAGATCGATCCATCCTTTGTTGTGCATGAGACCGAGCATTGGCTGCTCAATCATCACCTGTCATCCGCACTGCCGGGCTACCTGATGCTGGGTGCCAAGGTGCCGGCCCACTCACTGGCGGACATGCCCGAGGCGGCGCTCGCAGAGCTGGGTGGGTTATTGGCCAAAACCCAGCGAATCATGGAGGCGCAACTGCAGCCCAAGTGGCTTTATATCAGCCGGTTCGGGCATATGCCGGGCTTCCCGCTGCACTTTCATTTCATTCCGGTTTACGAGTGGGTGGAAGCGTTGTTCTGGGGGGATGAGCGCTATCGGGTGTTGCAGAGTTTCGGGGTGCCGCAGGAGGCTACCGACGGAGCCGAACTGACATTTTTTATCTGGCGAGAGTTTGGTGAGAGCCCTACTCCACCGGCGGTACAAGGTCCCGCTGTAGACGAGGTGATCAAGCGTTTGCGTGGGGCATTCAAGACATGACCTGTGGCGAGGGGGCTTGTCCCCCGTTGGGCTGCGCAGCAGCCCCAAAACAGTCACTGAGTTCTGCCTGCAAGACCGCAGTCGCCTTATTGGGGCCGCTTCGCAGCCCAACGGGGGACAAGCCCCCTCACCACAGCAAGCCCCATCGCCACAGTTTTTTTTGGGGTGTCAGTGCGAACGGTACAGGTGTTTGCGCATCGGAATACACGCCAGTTGCAACCCCGATGGCGAATGGTAAATCGCCTGTTCGCTGCCCACATAGCCGTGTCGCCGGTAAAAATCCGCCGCGTTCAACGTCGCGTCCAGGATCACCTCCTCGATCCCCAATTCCCGCGCCAGCGCCTCCAGATACGCCACCATCTGCTTGCCAATCCCGCGTCCGGTAAACCCGGGCAGCACGAACAGCGCACCGATTTCGTTGTTCGCCAGGTCCAGCATGCCGGTAGCCACCGGCTCACCGTTGATACATCCCAGGTAAAAATGCTTGTCCATCAGCGTGTCATAACCATCCTCGGCGCAGCCCCGGGTCCACAGCATCATCTGTTCCGCCGTATAGGCGCCGATGCATTGGCTGCGTATGGCCAACAAGCGAATATCAAACGCGGTCTGTGCATCGTCCTGCGTGGCGCGTCTTATCTCGAGCATCTGTCCCTCCATGGACATCAGGCATTCTCGTCACCCGGTCGGGTAAACGAATAGCGGTCAATATCGGTCCTCAACTGCCAGCCCTGGCCTTGCCAATAACGGGCGGCGCTGTCATTGGTCTTGAACACATCCAGGTGGCATTTGCGAATGCCGAGCTGCGCAAGGCTGTTGAGGCAGCGCTCAACCAGCGCATTCGCAATACCCTGGCGCCGATACTCCGGCAACACCAGCAGGTGCTGCAAATAGCCCCGACGGCCATCGTGCCCGCACATCACGCACGCCACCAGCCGACCCTCTACCTCGGCCACGAAACTCATGCCGGGGTTGCGCTCCAGGTAACGCTCGGTGGCCTCGCGGGAGTCCGCATCGCGCAGGGAGATGCCGGGGGTGTTTTGCATCAGTTCGAGCACGGCGTCGTAGTCGGCAGCGCTCATTACGCGAAGAGTGGACATGCTGTTGAAAGCCCTCTGAGTTCGGGTGAAGTTTGCCTGCATGGACGCCGGCCGAACACCCATAAATACACGACCGGATGACAACTTGAGTCAACGCAGCTGAAACCAGGTGGTTTTCAGCTGCGTGTACTTGTCAAAGGCATGCAGTGATAGGTCACGACCGAACCCGGATTGCTTGCCGCCACCGAAGGGTACCGCGACATCCAGGGCGTCAATGGTGTTCACCGAAACAGTCCCGGCATTCAGCGCACGGGCCACGCGGTGTGCACGGTTGAGGTCATCACTCCATACCGACGCCGCCAGGCCGTAGAGGCTGTCATTGGCGTGTTGTATCGCCTGTTCTTCCGTGTCAAAGGCGCTGACGGCAAGCACCGGGCCGAACACTTCATCACGGGAGAGCGCCATGTCGCGGGTCACGCCGGCAAAAATGGTCGGCTGGATGAAGTTGGTGGAACCATTGATGCTCAACTGTTCGCCACCGCACACCAGCCTGGCGCCCTCGCCCTGGGCCTGGACGATGGCGTTCATGATGCGGGTGGTTTGCTCACCGTCGACGATTGCACCGGCAGCACTGCCCGGGTCCAGCGGATCACCCGGCATCCAGGCCCGTGATTTGGCAATCAGGCGCTCAACGAACTCGTCATGGATGGAGCGTTGCACGTAGAGGCGGGAGTTAGCCGAGCACACCTCGCCCTGGTTGAAAAAGATGCCGAAGGCGGCCTTCTCCGCCGCAAGGTCCAGGTCCTGGCAGTCGTCGAACACCAGGTTCGGGCTCTTGCCGCCACACTCCAGCCACACCTGCTTCAAGTTGGACTGGGCGGAGTACTGCATAAAATATTTGCCGACCTGAGTGGAGCCGGTGAAGACCAGGCAATCCACATCAGGGTGCAGCCCCAGGGCCTTGCCGGCACTTTCGCCGAGGCCGGGCACCACGTTCAACACGCCTTCCGGAATGCCCGCTTCCAGGGCAAGCTGGGCCAGGCGCAACGCAGAAAATGGTGACTGCTCAGCGGGCTTCAGGACCACGCTGTTACCGGCCGCCAATGCCGGCGCGAGCTTCCAGGCGGCCATGTCGAGCGGGAAGTTCCACGGCACCACCGCTGCAATCACGCCCAAGGCTTCGCGGGTGATGGTTGCCAGCGCGTTGTGAGCGGTGGGTGCCACTTGATCGTAGAGCTTGTCGAGGGCTTCGCCGTACCAGGCAAACACATTGGCGGCGCCGGGTACGTCAACGTTGTAGGCGTCCATCACCGGCTTGCCCATGTTCAGCGAATCGAGCAGCGCCAGTTCCTCACGGTGGGTCATCAGTAACTCGGAGAGTCTGACCAGGATTTTCTTGCGTTCCACCGGCGGCATCCGTCGCCAGGGGCCGGTGTCGAACGCTTGCCGAGCGCTGCGCACGGCCAGGTCAACCTCGGCGTCACCGCAGGCCGACACACGCGCCAGCAACTGCTGGGTGGCGGGATTGATTGCATCGAAGGTGGCCCCGGTGGCCGCGCTCACTGAGCGGCCACCGATTAAGGCGGTGTTGATGAACGTCTGGCGGGCAACACGCTGTTGCCAGTAGTTAAGGTCGAACACGTTGTACTCCCGATAAATGGCTTTGGATAAACGGGCGGGTCACTCGGCGATCTGCAGTTCCGGCATCTTCACCCGCAGCCCTCGCGTGATGCCCAGCAAACAAATGAGGCCCAGCCCCATCCAGCACAGGCCGATGGTGAACGACAGGCTGGAAAGGCTGCTCCACAGCCAGATCGTGCTGAGGAACCCAAGCGCCGGCACAACCGCGTACAGCAAGTAGTTCCTGGTGCCACGCAACTTCTGGTCGACCAGGTAATGCTTGATCACCGCCAGGTTCACCGCCGAGAACGCGAACAGCGCACCGAAGCTGATCATGTTGGCGACGGTGTCCAGCGTGATCACCAGGGCAATCAGCGAGAACAGGCTGACCAGCACGATCGCCGTGGCCGGCACGCGCTTTTTGGTCACCAGCTTGCCGAGCACGCGGGGCAGTGCGCCGTCACGCCCCATGGCGAACAACACCCGCGACACACTGGCCTGGGAGACCATCGCCGAGGCAAAGCAACCGGCGACATAGGTCGCGGTAAAGGCCGTCACCAGCAGTTCGCCGCCCACCCGGCGCATGACGTCCACCGACGCCGCATCCGGGTCGACGAAGCTGTTCCATTCCGGGAACACCATTTGCGCGAAATACGAGACCAGCAGGAACAGCAGGCCGCCGAACAACGAGACCACCATGATCGCCAGAGGAATGGTGCGTCGCGGGTTGGGGGTTTCCTCGGCCATGGTCGACACGGCGTCGAAACCGAGAAAGGACAGGCACAACACCGCAGCACCCGCCATGATCAACGGTGCACTGAAGCCTTCGTGGTGGAATGGCGCCAGCAGCGACACCGGTCCGGACTGCTCGTTGAGGGTCTGCACCGACAACGCCACGAACACCACGATGAACACCAACTGGGCCACGATCAGTATCCAGTTGACCCGGGTGATGGACTCGATGCCCACCAGGTTAAGCGTGGTCACCAGCGCAATCGAGCCGAGCACCCACACGGCGGTCGGTACCGCGGGAAAGTACTCGGACATGTAGATGCCGATCAGCAGATAACTGAGCAGCGGCAAAAAGATGTAGTCCAGCAACAGGGTCCACCCGGCGATAAAACCGAAGTAAGCGCCAAACGCCTTGCGGGTATAAGAATAGACCGAGCCCGAATAGGGATGCGCCTGGACCATGCGCCCATAGCTGTAGGCCGTCAGCAGCATGGCGGCGAGGGTCAGCATGTAAGCGGTCGGCAAGTGGCCCTTGGTCATTTGGGTCACCAGGCCGTAGGTGGTAAACACCGCCAGCGGCACCATGTACGCCAGGCCGAAAAGCACCAGCCCCACAAGGCCCAGCGGCTGACGAAAGCGCCGGGATGAAGCGCCTTTGGGTGAGGTTTGATGAGCGGGTGTATCGGTCACGTTTGTTATTGTATTCATGGGTGACTCCTGGAAATGGGGATGCAGGGCGTCGCGGCATTCGATGACCTCGATGCCGTTCAAGCGTTGCCTGATGGAGGGTGCGCACCACCCCTTACAGGGGAGTGGCGCGCAGGTCACTTCACAGTTTTCCCGCGATCCGTGCGGTGCGATCTACCGCAATGCGGGTCTTTTCAACCAGCTCGTCCAACTCCGCGCGCGTGGCCACCAGCGCAGGTGCCATGATCATGCGGCCCAGTGTGGAGCGAATGATCACGCCCTCTTCGAAACCGAAGGTGCGGCACTGCCAGGCCAGGTCGTTTTCATGCTCGAAGCGTTTGCGCGTGGCCTTGTCTTCGGCGAACTGCAAGGCCGCGAGCAGGCCCGTGCCCTGGATCTCGCCGATCATCGGGTGGTTGCCGAACACTTCCTGCAGGATTTTCTGCAGGTACGGCCCGGTGTCGTCCTTCACCTGGCGCACGATGCCTTCGTCCCGCAGCGCCTTGAGGTTGGCCAGCGCCACCGCCGCCGCCACCGGGTGCCCGGAATAGGTCAGCCCGTGGGCGAACACACCGCCGCGCTCCACCAGCGCATCGGCCACGCGCTTGCTCAGCACCAGGCCGCCCATTGGCAGGTAGCCGGAGGTCAGGCCCTTGGCGATCGACAGGGTATCGGGCTCAAAACCGAAGTGTTGGTGGGCGAACCACTCGCCGGTACGGCCAAACCCGCCAATCACCTCATCGGCACACAGCAGCACATCGTATTGACGGCAAATGCGCTGGATCTCGGGCCAGTAGCTTTCCGGCGGAAAGATCATGCCGCCCGCTCCCTGGAACGGCTCGGCGATAAACCCGGCGACGTTTTCCGCGCCCAGTTCGAGGATTTTTCTTCCAGCTGCAGGGCGCAGCGGCGGCCGAACTCGGCAGGCGTCAGCTCGCCGCCATGGGCATACCAATAAGGTTCGTCAATGTGCGCGACGTCCGGAATCAGGCCGCCCATCTCGTGCATGAACTTCATGCCGCCCAGCGCCGACGCGGCCAGGGTGGAGCCGTGATAGCCGTTCCAGCGACCGATCATGATTTTCTTCTGCGGCTGGCCGACCACCTGCCAGTAGCGGCGCACGGTGCGGATCAGCACTTCGTTGGCCTCGGAGCCGGAGTTGGTGTAGATCACGTGGCTGTAGTGCGCCGGCAACAGGCTGAAGAGCAGCTCCGACAGCTCGATCACCGCCGGGTGGGTGGTGTGAAAGAACATGTTGTAGTACGCCAGCTGATCCATTTGCGCGGCGGCGGCAGCGGTCAAGTCCCGGCGCCCATAACCCAGCTGGGTGCACCACAGGCCCGACATGCCGTCCAGGTAACGCTTGCCTTCGCTGTCCCACAGGTACAGGCCCTCACCGCGCACCATCACACGCGGGCCTTCGGCATTCAGCGCCTTTTGGTCGACAAATGCATGGATGTGGTGGGCCGCATCAGACGTCTGGTAATCCTCGGTCAGGCGGTTCAGTTGGGCGGGTACATTCATGGTATCTCTCTCTTATTAGTGGTGACGCAAAGGGGAGCAACGCCGCTCAGCGGTTCTTGCTCATATAGCTTTCCAGAGGGTCTTTGCTCAGGACGCCCTGGGCTTCGGCCAACGAGTCGATAAACAAGGCAAACAGTTCCGATTGCGCGCCGATATCGAGCTTGGTGTAGATGTGTTTGCGGTGGGACTTGATGGTGTCTTCCGAGACGTCGAGGCGCTCGGCCAACGAGCGAGTGGAATGCCCACGCAGGATCAGTTGGGCGATCCGGCATTCCCGTTCGGTCAAGATCGACGAGCCAAAGTTGTTCAGCGCCGAGTGAATGCGCTGTTCCAGCAGGTTTTCGAAGCGCGCACCGTGGGCATCCAGGCCAACGAAATGCTTGCCCAGCACCGCCAGCACCCACGGGGCTATGCGCTTGAATTGCCGGGTGACCGCGGCATCGAGCTTTTGCGTAAAGGCCAGTGACACCGCCAGGCTCGACCCGTTGCTCGACTGCAGGATGTAGTTCAGCTCATCCTCCAGATGGGAGTGCCGGTAAAACGACTGGAAATATTCACTGAGCTCGAAGTGATCGGGGGCGACGTCGGCCAGGTCGTAACACCCGGAGCTGACGCCTTCCACGCAGGCCCCGTAAAACGGGTCGAGCAAATAAAACCCCGACAGGTACTGGCGCACGTTGCCTTGTGGCAGCCACGGCCCTTCCAGCTCGAACAGCGCGCTGGGCATGCCGCCACGCGGGTAGAAATACAGCGTGGTGGCCTGGATCGGCTGGAGATAACCGAGGGCCTCGAACAAGGTCGCGGCGAACCCCGGTTGCCCGATGCTATCGGTCACCCGCGCCATCTGTTCGAACCATTGCGCAGAAGAAAGCCGGTCGTTTTCCACTTCAAAGACTCACTGAAAGAACTGCAAGGATGGTCACACACTCCTCCCCTCCTCGAAATCACCCGATAGGGTGAGCCTGCATTCGATATTTATGCTCACTTCCCAGCTTAATAATATTTTATTAAAAACCGCCCTCCCCCTAGCCTTGAAGCCATGCCCAAGCTGAATCCAACTGCATTACGCAAGGACAGACACATGACTCAAGCAATAACAAAAACAGACACGCTGGTGGTGGGAGCCGGTCAGGCTGGCGTCGCCATGAGCGAGCACCTGAGCAAGCAAGGCGTGCCGCACCTGGTGCTGGAGCGCAGCCGTATCGCCGAGCGCTGGCGCACCGGCCGCTGGGATTCGCTGGTTGCCAACGGCCCCGCCTGGCACGACCGTTTTCCGGGCCTGGCCTTCGATAACGTCGCCCCCGATGGCTTTGCGCCAAAAGAGCGGGTGGCGGATTACTTCGAAGCCTATGCACGCAAGTTCAATGCGCCGATTCGCACCGGCGTGGACGTGACGTCCGTGGTGCGCAATGTCGGCCGCCCAGGCTTTACCATCCACACCAGCGAAGGCGTGATCGAAGCCAACCGTGTGGTGGCGGCGACCGGGCCGTTCCAGAAGCCGGTGATTCCGGCGATTGCGCCTAAAGACACTGCGCTGCACCAGATCCACTCCGCTGACTACCGCAACCCCGCCCAACTGCCGGCCGGCGCCGTGCTGGTGGTGGGTGCGGGTTCCTCCGGGGTACAGATTGCCGATGAACTGCAACGCTCCGGCCGCCAGGTGTACCTCTCGGTCGGCGCCCACGACCGCCCACCGCGTGCCTATCGCAACCGCGATTTCTGCTGGTGGCTGGGGGTGCTGGGCGAGTGGGACCAGGCGGCGATGAAACCCGGTCGTGAGCACGTGACCATTGCGGTAAGCGGCGCCCACGGCGGCAAGACCATCGACTTCCGTGAGCTGGCCCAGCAAGGCATGACCCTGGTTGGCCTGACCCAATCCTTCAACGGCAGCGTTGCGAGCTTCCAGCCCAACCTGGTGGACAACCTGGCGCGCGGCGATGAGAACTACCTGGCCCTGCTGGATGCGGCGGATGCCTATATCGAACGCAACGGACTGGACCTGCCGGTAGAGCCTGAAGCGCGCCGCGTGTTTCCCGATGCCGAGTGCATCAAGCACCCGATCCTTGAACTGGACCTGGCCAAGGCCGGTATCACTTCAATCATCTGGGCCACCGGTTTTGCCGTGGACTACAGCTGGCTGAAAGTCGATGCGTTTGACGCCGCCGGCAAGCCGCAGCACCAGCGCGGCGTGGCCAGCGAGTCGGGCATCTACTTCCTCGGTTTGCCATGGCAGTCGCGCCGGGGCTCGTCGTTTATCTGGGGCGTTTGGCATGACGCCAAGTACGTGGCCGACCATATCGCCATCCAGCGCCAATACCTTGAGTACCGCGAACCCGCGCCGGTTGTTCACACCTCACCTGTCAGCGCCTGATCACTTATTTCTGGAGTTTTTTTGATGTCTACTCACACTCGTATCCGCATGTTCAACACCAAGGAAACCTACCCTAACCAGAGCCTGGACAACGACCTGTGCCAGGCCGTACGCGCCGGCAATACGGTGTATGTGCGTGGCCAGGTGGGCACCGATTTCGACGGTAACCTGGTGGGCCTCGGCGACCCACGCGCCCAGGCCGAGCAGGCCATGCGCAACGTCAAGCAACTGCTGGAAGAAGCCGGCAGCGACCTGAGCCACATCGTCAAGACCACCACCTACCTGATCGACCCGCGCTACCGCGAGCCGGTGTACCAGGAAGTCGGCAAGTGGCTCAAGGGCGTGTTCCCGATCTCCACCGGGCTGGTGGTGTCGGCCCTGGGCCAGCCACAATGGCTGATGGAAATCGATGTGATCGCCGTTATCCCCGAATAAGGAGCTGCACATGACCTTTTCAATCGTCGCCCGTTGCGCGGACACCGGCCAGATGGGCATTGCCATCAGCTCATCGAGCATCGCCGTGGGCGCCCGTTGCCCATGGCTGCGGCCCGGCGTGGGTGCGGTCTCGACCCAGAACATCACCCTGCCGGCCCTGGGCCCGGACGTGCTCGACTTGCTGGAGCAAGGCCTTGCCCCCGCCGACGCTGTCGATAAAGCCCTGACCCGCAACGGCTACAGCCAATACCGGCAACTGACGGCGATTGATCACCTGGGCCGCACCGTGCATTTCAGCGGCAGCGAAACCCTCGGCACCCATAACGCGGTGTCGGGCGAACAGTGCGTGGCCGCCGGCAATATGCTCGCCGACCGCGCGGTGATCGAGGCGATGGTCAAGGCTTTCGAGCAAGGCGAAGGCCAATTGGCAGACCGACTGCTGGCGGCGATGCACGCGGCCATCGCCGCCGGCGGTGAAGCCGGGCCGGTGCACTCGGCAGCGTTGGTGGTGGTGGGCGAGCTGACCTGGCCGATCATCAACCTGCGGGTGGACTGGGCCGATGAGCAGCCGATCGCCGAGCTGCAAAAGCTCTGGGACGCCTATCGCCCGCAAGTGCAGGACTACATCGACCGCGCCCTCGCCCCCGACCGTTCCCCGGGCTACGGCGTGGCCGGAGACGACCGATGAGCACCAGCCGCGAACTGCTGCAGACGCTGGTGGGGTTCGATACCACCAGCCGCGAATCCAACCTGATGTTGATCGAGTTTGTGCGCGACTACCTGGCGGGCTTCGATGTCGCCAGCGAGTTGGTCTACAACGAAGAACGCAGCAAGGCCAATCTGTTCGCCACCCTCGGCCCGGCGAATGTGCCCGGGATTGTGCTGTCGGGGCACACCGATGTGGTGCCGGTGGATGGCCAGCCGTGGACGTTGCCGCCGTTTGAGTTGACCGAGCGCGACGGCAAGCTGTTTGGCCGGGGCACGGCGGACATGAAGGGGTACATCGCCTGTGTGCTGGCGCTGGTGCCGGCACTGGTCGAGGCCAACTTGCGGATGCCGGTGCATATCGCCCTGTCTTACGATGAGGAAGTCGGTTGCCTTGGGGTGCGTTCGTTGCTCAAGGTGCTGGAGCAATGGCCGGTGAAACCGCTGCTGTGCATTATCGGCGAGCCCACCGAGCTGAAACCGGTGCTCGGTCACAAGGGCAAGCTGGCGATGCGCTGTGATGTGCATGGCGAGGCCTGCCACTCGGCGTATGCGCCTTCCGGGGTGAATGCGATCGAGTATGCGGCCGAGCTGATTGGTGAGCTGGGCCGGATTGGCCAGCGCCTCAAGGCCCACCAGGACGAGCGCTTCGACCCGCCGTTCAGCACCGTGCAAACCGGGGTGATTTCCGGCGGCAAGGCGTTGAATATCGTGCCGGCGGATTGCCGCTTCGACTTTGAAGTGCGCGCCCTGCCCTCGATGGACCCGGGCGAAGTGGCTGAGGAGCTGCAAGCCTATGCGATGCAGCAGGTGTTGCCACGGATGCAGGCGGTGAGCCGGCAGAGTTCGATTCGCTTCAGCGAGTTGTCGGCGTATCCGGGGCTGGCCACCGATCAGCGCAGCCAGGCGGCAGAGCTGATTGCGGCGTTTTCCGGCTCGCGGGCATTTGGCACCGTGGCGTTTGGGACTGAGGGTGGGTTGTTTGATGCGGCGGGCATTCCGACCGTGGTGTACGGGCCTGGGAGCATGGACCAGGGGCATAAGCCGGATGAGTTTGTGAGCGTGGAGCAACTGAAGGGCTGCGACGATATGCTGCAGCGGATGTTGCTCTCGATCCGTACCTGATTCCCCAAACAACTCAAATCAACTGTGGGAGCCGGGCTTGCCCGCGATGGCGGTGTATCAGCCAGCAGATTTGCAAACTGATCCACCGCCATCGCGGGCAAGCCCGGCTCCCACATTTTTGGTTTTGTGTCTAACCCAGTAACCGCGCCAGCTCTTCGCGGCAGTAGTCCACAAACAGCTGCACCGGCTTGGTCAGCGGCGCCCGCCGTAGCCACACCGCCGACAGCCCCGACCCCGTCACCGTCTCCGCCAACGGCACACACACCACCTTCTGCCCGTCATAGGTGTATTCGGTAAACGGCTTGGTCACCAGAATCGAAAACCCGAACCCCCTGCCCACCATGCCGCGCACCATCTCGATCGACGGCGAGCTGAACACAATATTCGGCGTCAACCCGCGCTCTTCAAAGATGCTCACAAAGTACGTCCGGCTCGGCAGCACATCCAGCAAAATCATCGGCTCCAGCACCAGGTCCGCCAACGACACCTTGGCCTGCTGCGCAAAGCGGTGATCCGCCGGCAACAACGCATACGGCTGCTGCGGCGGCATCAACGGCGTGGTCTCGATGGTGCCACCCAAGTCATGCTCGAACAGCATCGCCACATCGATACTGCCGGCGGTCAGGGCCTGTACCAGCTCCTGCTGCTCGCCGTCGCGAATACGGATTTCCACCCCTGGCCACAGCGCCTTGAAGCCGGCAATCAAACGCGGCAAATACAGCGGCGCCACGGTTTCAAAGCAGCCGATGTCGATCTGCCCGGCCACTACGTCGTTGTCGGCCAGGGCGTTCTGCTCAAATTCATGGGCCACCCGCAGCAGCTCCAGGGCCTTGCGATAAAACCGTGCACCACTGGGGGTCAGCGACACCCCTTGCGCGTGATGGCGGATAAACAGCTGCACGCCAAAGCTGTCTTCCAGTTGCTTGATGGCCGTCGACACCGACGGTTGCGCGATATAGAGCTTGCGCGAGGCCTCTGCCACGCTGCCGCACTCGGCGGTGGTTACAAAATATCTGAGCTGACGCAGGTTATAGGCCGCCATCGGGACCTCCATAAACGTGGGATTTCGCCCCAAACAAGTGCGTGAAAATCGGCTTTTTCACACTGATTCAAGTACATGCAACATACCGGAGCAAAAAATCACGCGAGATACTTTTTTTAAGGTCTATAGCAACAAACTTACTAATTTACCTCCCCGTGGCCATTGCACATGATCACTCCAACAACAAAAGCGACGCACACGCGCCGCCCAGCGAAGTACGTCAACGTACTCACCTTGCCTTGGAGCTCGTCATGGTTACCACTGCAACATCCTCCGCCCCGCTTATCGAAAAACACACGATTGGATACGTGCCCCCGGAAGATCGCCACGGAAAGGTAAGAGACCTGTTCACCCTGTGGTTCGGCGGCAACATCGCGCCGCTGCCAATCGTCACTGGCGCCCTGGCGGTGCAACTGTTCGGCCTGAACCTGGTGTGGGGCATCATCGCGATCCTCGTCGGCCACCTCGTCGGCGGCGTGCTGATGGCGCTGCACTCGGCCCAGGGCCCGCAAATGGGCATCCCGCAAATGATCCAGAGCCGCGCCCAGTTCGGCTCCCTCGGTGCGCTGCTGGTGGTGGTGATCGCCGGCGTGATGTACATCGGCTTCTTCGCCTCCAACATCGTGCTGGCGGGCAAATCCCTGCACGGCGTGGTGGACGTCATCCCGGTGCCGGTGGGCATCGTCATCGGCGCCATTGGTTCGGGCATCATCGGCATCATCGGCTACCGCTTCATCCACGTGCTCAACCGCATCGGCACCTGGGTGCTGGGCGCGGGCATCGTGCTGGGTTTCGGCTACATCTTCACCCACGTGCAAACGGCCGACTTCCTGACGCGCGGTAACTTCAACATCTCCGGCTGGCTGGCCACCGTGTCGCTGGCGGCGCTGTGGCAAATCGCGTTTGCGCCGTACGTCTCGGACTATTCCCGTTACCTGCCGGCGGACGTGCCGGTGGCGTCGACGTTCTGGACTACTTACCTGGGCACCGTGCTGGGTTCCAGCCTGTCGTTCATCTTTGGTGCCGTGGCGGTACTGGCTACGCCGGTGGGCATGGACACCATGGACGCGGTCAAACTCGCGACCGGCTCCATTGGCCCGCTGATGCTGTTGCTGTTCCTGCTCAGCGTGATCAGCCACAACGCACTCAACCTGTACGGCGCGGTGCTGTCGCTGATCACCCTGGTGCAGACCTTTGCCTACCGCTGGATCCCGACGGCCAAGGCTCGTGCGGTGATATCGGTGCTGGTATTGGCGGCGTGCTCGATTGCAGCGGTGTTTGCCTCGAAAGACTTCATCGGGCACTTCGTGGACATGGTGCTGGTGCTGCTGGTGGTGCTGGTGCCGTGGACGGCGATCAACCTGATCGACTTCTATGCGATCCATAAGGGCAAGTACGACATCGGTTCGATCTTTCGGGTGGATGGCGGGATCTACGGACGCTACAACCCACAGGCGCTGTTGGCGTATGCGGTGGGGATTGTGGTGCAGATTCCGTTTATGAATACGCCGCTGTATGTGGGGCCGATTTCGGCACACATCAACGGGGCGGATTTGTCCTGGCTGGTGGGGTTGGTGGTGACGTCGCCGCTGTATTTCTGGTTAGCGAGTCGGGACAGTGCGTATAAGCGTCGGTTGGAGGGAGGGAAGTTGGTGGGTGGGGTTTGAGTGACCCACCCATCGCGTTGATATAGCGTCTATTCCACCCCTGTCCTGCGGGTTCAAAAACCCGCAGGACAGGGGTGTTTTTATGTGTGCGCCAGCGTGCGGAGCGAGGCTCGCGATCGCCGCTACTTTGATTTGATTGCCTTGATAGCTTCCAGGTAGGCGTTGTTACCGATACCGACTTGAGCCCAGACTGGCCTGGTTTCTTCACCTTGCCGGTCGTACTGTTCGTCAGCGTCCCACAAGGTGATGATTTGATTGGGGAACAGGTATTGGTAGGTGTTGTAGATGTGAGTACCCGATGCATCATGGTCGGCAATAAACGAAAACAGCTCTGGCGCTGGTAGCGAGTAAACATCCAGCCCTTTGTAGCTGACGGTGATTTCCGGGCTGGAGGAAATGCCAATAAATTCGACATTACCGTCTGTGCCACATTCGGTCTGGATACAGGAATGATGGAAATAATCGAGGGACTCTCGGGCGCTCTCAAGAGGGAAACCCATGGCTCGCATGGCTTCCCTGGCTTCTGCGCGGGTCACTCCAAGTTTCAAAGGGCCGATGGAATCCAACGGGATGATTTCGAAGGTGAGCACTACGATATTTCCTTATAAAGGGCTGGGCATTTTTCACTGTCGATGGGAACCCGAAGGTATCAAAAATTGGTTACCGGCGGCGGCAGCGTTGTGAGAAAAAGTGCTTTAGCGGGTTTTCTGGTTTTTGTATCCGCACGAAAGCAGGCCTGCCGTAGCAGTTGTCGAGCCCAGGCGAGGCTACGTGGGGCGCGCCACCGCTATCGAGCCGGACGCCGGACCGAGTTGGGCTGACGCAGCCTCGCCGGGGCTCGACAGTTGCTACGAAGTGGGTGAGTAGCGGGTATTGGTGTTGTTAATGCGGCCGCCATCGCGGCCTCGCTAAGGCTCGACGGCTCCCACAGGGGATCGGGGTGTTTGTGGGGTTTGTGTTCGGCGGTGCTGTCGGGGCGTTCTTTCTTTATCATGGGGGCTGTCGTTCCATTTTCCCTCAGGAAACCCAATGCCCACCCTCGCCTTCCGTAACGCCACCCCCGCAGACGCCAACCGTTGCTACGAGATCGAAATCTCGGCCTACGAAGGCGACGAAGCCGCCACCCTGGAAAAGATCGCCACGCGCATTGCCCTGTACCCGCAAGGTTTTCTGATTCTGGAAGCGGACGGCGTTGTGGTCGGTTTCATCAACTGCGGATGCGCCGATGAAGTGGTGATGTCGGATGAGGCCTTAAAGGAGTTGGTGGGGCATTCTGCCGACGCGCCGAATGTGGTGATCATGTCGGTGGTGGTGGACCCCGCCCGGCAAGGCAAGGGCTACTCCACGCGCTTGATGACGGAGTTCGTGCAACGCATGCAGGCGATGAGCAAGAAGACCATTCACCTGATGTGCAAGGACCGGCATGTGGACTTGTATAAACGCATGGGCTATCGCTATGTGCAGCCGTCGGCGTCTGACCATGGCGGGATGGCGTGGCATGAGATGGTGATGGATATCTAGCCATCACACTCAACCCTGTGGCTAGCTGACGCCTGCAACACTCAGGCGCTATGCTGTGCGCCTTTTTACGCGCCCCCCCGGCGGCGCGCCACCGGACGGACTCAACGGAGACACCCGTGCAACGCCTGATCCTGCCCCTCGCCTGCCTCGCCCTGAGTGCCTGTTCCAAACCCGCGACCACCGTCAGCCACGGCGGTGTCACGACCGATAAGCTGCCCGACATCAATCCGGCCGTGATCCGGGACATCGAGCAGTTACAGATGCCGGCACCGACCAAGGCGTTGAGCTACCTGGAACTGGCCGGCACCTCTACCTATCTCAAAACCTCGAAACCGGAACGTATCGAGTTGTTTATAGCACCCGACCCGGCGACCGGGCAGTTGGCGATCAACTACACGGAGAACGGTCACAACGGGCGCCAAATCAGCTGGCGCGGCCTGCTGACCCTCGCCAGCAGCCAGTGGAACAACCGCTCACAAACCACAACCCAGGTCGGCAGCCTGAGTTTTGAAGGCGACTGGAAGCAGATGAATGTTGGCAGTCAAGTGAGTTACACCCTTCAGCAAACCCTCAGCGACAACTACCTCGGGCCCTTGGTCAACGCAACATGGAAGACGGTTTGCACCATCGACAGCGAGGTCTCGGCCAGTCAGTTAAACCCCGGTTTGAGTGGCAACGCCAAGGCGTTGAGCTGCCGCGAGCCCCGGGAAAACCTGCCGCCGTTCCCGATGCAGCATTACTATTATCTGGTTGATTATGGTTTTTTCTACCAGGCCAACATCGACCAGAGCGACGACATTGGCAAGCAGATGAAAATCATGCAGGTGAGGTAATCCCGCGACCTGTTTGACGGCAGCTAAACCTCAAGCCTTTTGCCAAACAGCCGATTTTCATGGCTCTCATTCTGGAACGTGTAAATCGGCGCACCCAGCAGTTCATAACCACGGCGCGGATAAAACCCCAGGGCCCGCTCGTTGCCAATCCACACCGTCGCCCATAACAACGACGCACCGCCCTCCCCGGCACGCTGTTCCGCCGCTTGCAGCAAGCGGTAACCCAGGCCCAGGCCGGTAAACCGTTCCTGGATGTACAGCCGCTGCAGCTCGGCTGCGTTCGGTGTCGAGATCAGCGCATGGCCCGTATCCAGCGCCACCTGGGCAAACCCCACCAGATGCGCGTTGGATTCAGCGACGATAATCGCCGTGCCCGGCTGGGCAATCAGCGCGGCGATCGCCTGGGGCGAAAACGCTTGCAGCGCCTCGGCGGCGATTGAATCGCGAATGCCTTCGGTGGCGTAGGTGTCGAGAAACACCTGCATGCCCAGCACGCCAAGGCATAACGCGTCTTCAGGCCGCGCAGCGCGGATAAGCATGTCGGGGAGCATTCGATAGGCGCTCTTTAATTCAGGAAGGGCAACGTTTTAACACAACTGCACATCTCTGCAATTGCCAGCCGGAATTCGCCCCAGTAGGGTTATCGCTTCCCCCCGCCAACAGGAGCCACCATGACCTGGTTTTCAGACCCCGACGCTGTTGCCCGCTACGCCGAAGGCCCGGTGAGGCTGGTGCCGGGTTTCGAGTCGCTGCAACGCATGACCACCCTGCTGCTGCGCGAAAGCGTCCCGGCCACCGGCGATGTCTTGGTGCTGGGTGCGGGTGGCGGGCTGGAGTTGAAGGCGTTTGCCGACAGCCAGCCCCAGTGGCAGTTTGTGGGCGTGGACCCCTCTGCCGAGATGCTGAAACTGGCCGAAGCCACCTTGGGCCCGTTGATGACGCGGGTGCAGTTGCATGAGGGTTATATTCATACCGCACCCGAAGGTCCGTTTGATGCTGCTACCTGCCTGCTGACCCTGCATTTCATCCCGGCCGAAGAGCGCCTGCAAACCTTGAAAGCACTGTGGCGACGCTTGTTGCCGGGGGCACCGCTGATTGCAGCGCATCACAGCTTCCCGCAGTCCTCGCCAGAGGAAAAAGCCCGCTGGCTGAAGCGGTATGCGGCCTATGCGGTGGATTCCGGCGTACCGGCCGAAGATGCCCAGCGGGCGATTACCGCGATCAGCAGCCATTTGCCGGTGCTGTCGCCCGAGGACGATGAGGCACTGCTGCGGGCGGCAGGTTTTGAAGGTGTCGAGCTGTTCTATGCGGGTTTCAGCTTCAAGGGTTGGATTGCCTACAAACCCGCCTAGCCCGACTTACTTGCGGCGATATTCGCGAGGCGTGACGCCGGTATGGCGCCTGAATACCTGGGAAAAGTGGCTCGGGCTGCCGTAGCCCACTTCAAGTGCGATATCCACGATGCTCAAGGTAGACTCCAGAAGGAGCAGGCGCGCCGCGTTCATCCGCATCTGGATGAAATACTGCGACGGCGACAGCCCGGTGGCCCGGCGAAACAGGCGGCTGAAATGGAAGTCACTCATGCCCGCCGCCATGGCCAGTGACGACAAGCTGAAATCACGATCCAGCCCCGCACGCATGTGCTCAATGGTGCCGTGCAACTTGTAGGCAGGCAACGCATTCGCCTGTTTGAGGTCACCACTGTCATCCCGGTAGTGCCTCACCAGATGCACCGCCAGCGCCTGGCCAATACTCTGCAGATACAGTGAGCTGGCTTCCCGATGCTTGATCACCTCCTGATAAAGGCATCGCATCAATTGTGAGACCTGCGCATCCCGCGCGCCGGACACGTCGCGCAACCGGACTGCGCCCGCCTGCCCCACTAACACCTCGCGCGCCGCCAGCCCGAGCAACCGCTGGCTCAAGTACACGTGCACCACTTCGAACACCGCATCCTGCTCGGTACGCCAACGCATCTCATAGGGCTCGGGAGACATCGTGAGGAAGAAGTCATCAGCCGTCACCACATTCGCCGTCCACGCCTGCCCGACAGCCCGCTCTTCCACCCGCGCACCACCCGATATCACCAGCACCAGCAAAGGCTCGGCGACGGCCGGAATGATCAGGTCCTGAGTGGTGCTGTGGTGCCGGTAGAGTTGAATCTGCACGTCGGCATCCAGACGCGGACGTACCGCCTGATGGGCCGCCCCCGGAAGGTATTCGGGCATCTTGTGCGCAGGGATGCGGGCCTGTTGATCCGGGCGTTTCACGGGCTTGTGCGGTTGCATGACAGGTCACCAGACCGGTGGAAAATGCCCCATCATAGTGGATAAAAAAGCAATATCGCGACAGTCAGGCAAGACGGCGCCAGATTCAACCCCCGGGATAGGCGAAAGTAAGGACGTCTACAGCGCCACCCTGTCGCTGGACACCTGAACTGGAGAGCTTTATGACTTCCGATAACCGCAATGAATTTGAAGGCCAAGTGGTGTTAGTGACCGGTGCCGCCAGCGGAATAGGCCGCGCTGTCGCCCTGTTAATGCATGAAAAAGGCGCGAAAGTCGTGGCCGAAGACAAGAACGCGACAGTGGAACAACTGGCCAGACCCGGCCTGGTGCCCCTGGTGGCAGACATCACCCGGGACGGTGCAGCCGAAACAGCCGTCGCCACGGCAATCAAGCATTTTGGGCGCCTGGATATCCTGGTCAACAACGCAGGCATCATCATCAACAAGCGGGTGATCGACATGACCCGGGAAGACTGGGAAGCCATCCAGTCCGTCAATGTAACCGCAGCGTTTCTGCATTCGCGCGAAGCGATAAAGGTGATGATCCCCAACCGCGGCGGCGCCATTGTGAACATCGCCTCTTACGCGGCCTACCAAGCCTTCCCGACCATCGCCGCTTATACGGCGTCCAAGGGTGCACTGGCGCAGTTGACCCGCACATTGGCGCTGGAGGTCATTGACCATGGGATACGCGTCAACGCCGTCGGTTCCGGGGATGTAGTCACCAACATCCTCAACAACGTGGTTGAGGACGGCCCATCGTTCCTCGCACAACACGGCACAAAAACGCCGATCAAGCGCGCCGCACAACCCGAGGAAATCGCCGAAGTGGTGGCGTTCCTGGCATCAGGCCGCGCGTCATACATGGTAGGCGCAGTGGTTATGGCAGATGGCGGAATGAGTGTTCGCGCTGGCGCCTAGGCAAGCCGTCACCAACTCCCCGACGCCCCACCCCCACCGCTGGAACCGCCACCACCCGATGAACTGCTGCTGGAGCTGGAGCTTGAACTGGAGGAACTCGAACTCCCGCCCGAACCCGAACCCGACCCGTCGCTAATGCCATGGGCAAAGATGAACAGCGCGGCGAACGACGCAAAGGGGAACGCCAGCAGCCATCCCGTGGCACCCTTGTCGATCAATGTGCCGGCCACCCCATACACCACCAGCACTGCCACCAGCCGCGCGATAAAGCCAACCTGGCTCTCTTGCCACATGCCCTTCATCACCAGGAACAGGCCGAAGTACAGGCCCAGAATCACCAGCCCGCCCATGGGATAGGCCAGCCAGTGGATCAGGGAAAGGTCGCGCACAAAGTGGTCGGTCAGCAGCACGCCGGCGATATAGCCCAGCAGCGCCAGCACCGTATAAAACGCCGCCCGCGCCTGCCACAGCGCGCCGAACGTGGCGCCGCCGATCAACATGCACAAGGGCAGCAACAGCAGGTACACCGGCCAGTCTTTGCCGCCCGCCACCGCGACCAGCGCCACGGTGACAATCACCACCGCCATCAGCGCCCGGCGCCAAGGGAGTTTTTCAGCGCCCATCAGCACGCCGACCACCCCGCCAAACATAAACGCCAGGAGCACCGCATAAGCCTCAGGCGGGAAACCGGCCTTGGCCACGTCGGGCAAGTTGCCGCCGTCCACCAGCACCGTCAGGTCATCCACGGCTTGCTGGACGCCACCCGCATAATCGCCCTGGCGAAAGGCCGGGGTGATGTGTTCTTCGATGATGCGGTGGGCCAGCAGGTCGGTGACCACGCCTTCCAGGCCGTAACCGACTTCGATGCGCACCTTGCGGTCGTCCTTCGCCACCAGCAGCAGGATGCCGTCGTTGATGTCCTTGCGCCCCAGTTTCCAGGCGCGGAACAGTTGGTTGGCGAAGTCCTCGATGCTTGCCTCGCCGGTGCTCGGCAACAGCATCACCGCCACCTGGGCGCCCTTGCGTTGCTCAAGGCCGGCAAGCTGCCCGGTCATGCGGGATTGGCTGGCGGCGTCGAGGGTGTTGGTCAGGTCGATCACCCGCTGGTCCAGGGGGACCGTGACCAGCCCAGGGGGCGCGGTATCGGCCAACACCTGCGTGCCGGAAAAAATCACCAGCAAGCCCAGCACACACTGCCGTAGGAACACCATCATGTTTTGTTACCTGAAGTTTCATCCTGAATGGGCCGACTTTACCCTATCGACGCGATAAACAGGTGACCCGACGCCATCGACTATCTAGACTCTCGTCACCGCCCGCATCAACACGAGAAACCCATGGAGCTTCAGCAACGCAACAACGTCAGGGTACTTGGCGACGGTCCATCGACGCTGGTGTTCTCCCATGGCTTCGGCTGTGATCAAACCATGTGGAGTTATCTGTTTCATCACTTCACCGGGCGCTTTCGCGTCGTGCTGTACGACCTGGTGGGTGCGGGGCAGTCCGACCTGGGCGCGTACGACGCGGAAAAATACGGCTCGCTGGCCGGCTACGCCCGCGACCTGGGCGAAATCATTGAGGAATACGCCATTGGCCCGGTCATTCTGGTGGGGCACTCCGTCAGCGCCATGATCGGTGCGCTGGCCGACCGTCAGTCCCCGGGAAAGTCGCCGCGCATGTGATGATCGGCCCGTCGCCCTGCTATATCGACTCGGGTGCCTATACGGGCGGGTTCACCCTCGACGACATCCATTCGTTGCTCGATACCCTCGACAGCAATTACCTCGGCTGGTCCAGCACCATGGCGCCGGTGATCATGGGCGCCCCCGGGCAACCGGCCCTCGGTGAAGAACTGACCAACAGCTTCTGCCGCACCGAGCCTGAAATCGCCAAGCGCTTCGCCCGAGTGACCTTCCTGTCGGACAACCGCCAGGACATCGCCGGCCTGATGACCCCCACACTGATTTTGCAGTCCACCGACGACTTGATCGCACCGGTCTGTGTGGGCGAGTACCTGCACGCCGCAATGCCTGCCAGCACCTACTGCCTGGTGGACAACGTGGGCCACTGCCCGCACATGAGTGCACCCGGCGCCTGTTCGGCGGCCATGGACAGTTTCCTGTTGCCATGGGTGGGCGCCGATGCCAGCCGATGACCTGTCACTGCCGGACGCCCAGCGCCTGTTCGACGGCGCGCCCTGCGCACTGGTGGTCACCCGGGAAGACGGCACGATCGAGCAGGCCAACCAGTGCTTCAGCGACTGGACCGGCTTCAGTGCCGGCGAATTGAAGGGCCGGCGGTTTCAGGACTTGCTGACGATGGGCGGGCGAATCTTCCATCAGACCCACCTCGCCCCGCTGATGAAAATGCAAGGCTCCATCGCCGAAGTAAAACTCGACCTGCTGCACCGCGACCGGCACACCGTCACGGTGCTGCTCAACGGCGTGCGGCATGAACAGGCGGGCACGGTCTACAACGAGTTGGCCCTGTTCGGTACCACCGACCGCGATAAGTATGAGCGTGAACTGCTCAACGCCCGCAAGCTGGCTGAAGCCTTGCTGCTGGAAAAGACCGCCGCCGAAATGGCGCTGCAGCAGGCTCAGGCCGAACTGAACAACGCCTATGAAATTGCCCAGCGCCGGGCATTGTTTGCCGAGCAAATGGTGGCGATCGTCAGCCATGACCTGAAAAACCCACTCACCGCGATCAAAATGGCCTCGGAAATCCTCGCCCGCGGCGAACGCAGCCCCAAGGAGCGCCAACTGCTGGGGCATATCGGCCTGTCCAGCGACCGGGCACAGCGAATGATCGCCGACCTGCTGGACTTCACCCTGGCCAGAGTCGGCCAGGGCATCGGCATTAGCCCGGTGGTCATCGACCTGCACACGGTCACCCGGGACAGCCTCGATGAGTTGCGGGTGGCCTTCCCCAGGCAACCCTGAACCATCAGGCCACCGGCAGCGCCAATGCCTTCCTGGATGCCGACCGCGTCCAGCAAATCATCGGCAACCTGGTGGCGAACAGCGTGGCCTACGGCGACCTGCAACACCCGATAACGGTCACCTCGCACCAGGACGAGCAAGAAAGCAGGTTGTCGGTGCATAACCAGGGCGCGGTCATTCCTAAAGCGTTGATTGCCGTACTGTTCGAACCCATGACCCGTGGCGCCGACCAGGACAGTGAGGTGCGCAGCGTAGGCCTGGGGCTGTTCATCGTGCGGGAAATCGCCCAGGCCCATGGGGGTGATGTTTCAGTGAGTTCCAGCCTGGGCCAGGGCACAACCTTCAGCGTGCACTTTCCATTGCGCACCCCATAACCGCATCCTCGACAATGCCGTGGAGAATGGTTTGCACGGCGCCCGTCAATACCACCCCGCCGTGCCCGGCCCAGTGCACCGTCAACGTACCGCCGTCGCATTGCACGTCGACGGTGTGATCCAGCAGCCCGCGACGGATCCCGTTGACCACTGCGCCACAACAGCAAGAGCCCGAGCCCTGCGGAATGCCGCCGCCACGTTCCCAGATGCGCAGGCGAATATGGCCACGGTCCAGCACCTGCACGAAGTGCACATTGGTTTTTTCGGGAAACAGCGGATGGGTTTCGAGCACCGGCCCGATGGCTGCAATGTCGATGACCGCCAGATCGTCGACAAAGAACGTGCAGTGCGGGTTGCCCATGCTGCACGCCGCCGGGTCGCCCTCAAGCGGCAAGTGTTCGGTGTTCGTTGCTTGCGCCAGCGGAATGGCTTCCCAGCCCAATGACGGCGGCCCCATGTCCACCGACACCCGCTGGCCCGATTCGCGCACGCAGGTCAGCAGGCCCCGGTTGGTACGCAGCAGCACGGAAGTGGTGCCGGCTTCGCGCATCAGCATGTCTGCCACCCCACGGGTGGCGCTGCCGCAGGTGTCGAGCGGCGTGCCATTGGGGTTCCAGAACAGGATGCGGGCGGCGGCGTCAGCACAATCGAGCACCACGGCCAGTTGATTGAAGCCGATGCCGCGATGGCGATCCCCCAGGCGGCGGGCGACGTCAGACGTTATCGGGTCATGCTGGCCGCGCCGGTCGATCACGATGAAGTCATCACCGTGGGCGTGCATCTTTACGAACTGCAAGGTCATGGGCGTCCTGTTCCAGAGCTGTCTCTGCGCCCAAGCATACGGACGTAATGGGTATTTCATCAAATACCCGGCAAGCTCATGTTAACGTCGCGCGATTGCGCCATGGCCACTCAATCCCAGAGAGAAAGCATGCTACAACGCCCCCTGACAACCGTGGTTCTGGCCGCGCTGCTCGCCTCGTTCGCCCACGCTGCGGTGGCCGCGCCCCCGTGCTGAGCGCGTGCCAACCCGCCAGCTCGAACCCGACCTCCAAATCGCTGCTCGCCGCCGCCCAGCGCCACCTCGGCGACCAGCCCGACGCCCTGCCCCATCTGCACACCGAGGGCACGCTGCCCAACCAGGGCATCCGCGAGCAAAGCATTGCCGCCGAGAAGGACTGGCCGGTGATGCGCCAGGCGGCCCTGGCCTGGCGCCTGAGCCGTGATACGCGCTACCTCAAGCAAGTCGACGACTACCTCAGCGCCTGGGCCAGCACCTATCAGCCGGATTTCAACCCGATCGACGAGACCAACCTCGACATGCTGATGGGTGCCTACGCGCTCACCGCCAGCGACCTTCGCCCCCAGACCCGCGACGCCACCCGCGCGCTGCTGACCAGCCTGGGCAACGGCTACATCGAGCGCATCAAGCAATTCCATGGCGAAAAGAAAGCCACCAACACCAATAACTGGCAAAGCCACCGCGTGAAGCTGGTCACCGTGGCCGCCGCCGCATTGGGCGACCGCGAGATGCTGGAAGAGGCCTTTCGGCTGTTCCAACAACAGATCACCGACAACGTGCTGCCCGACGGCTCGGTCACCGACTTCCAGGACCGTGATGCCCTGCACTACGTGGTCTACGACCTGGAGCCGCTGGTGCAGGCGGCGTTGGCGGCCAAGCCCTACGGCATTGGCGGCAACTGGCTGGACTATACCGCCGCCCACGGTGGCTCCCTGAGTGAAGCACTGGACTGGCTTGCCCCGTATGCCAAGGGCCAGCGCAGCCACGAAGAGTTCGTGCACACCCACGTGCAGTTCGACAAAGACCGCGCCCGCGTCGGCGAGCCGGGCTACAGCGGCGAATGGAACCCGAAAAGCAGCAATACGCTGTACTGGCTGGCGGCGCAGTTGGACGCGCGGTATTTGCCGGTGGCTGAACAGCTCGCGCCCAAACCCTCGGACTGGATCAGCGCCTGTTATTTGAAGTGAGCCGTCCGTTAGACTGAGCCGACTCACCCATTCGAAGGATCGACAATGCTTATCGTATTCAGCGGCCTGCCCGGCACCGGGAAGACCACAATTGCCAAGGCCCTTGCTGTCCAGACCGGTGCTGTTTACCTGCGCATCGACACCATCGAGCAGGCCATCCGGGACGCAGGGGTCCTGGTACAGGGCGTGGGCAGCAGCGGTTATCAGGTGGCCAATGCGCTGGCGTTGAGCAATCTGGCTCTGGGCCAAAGGGTGGTGGTTGATTGCGTGAATCCGGTGGCTGAAAGCCGTCAGGCGTGGCGCGAAACCGCTCTGCGCGCGGGTATGCCGCTGGTGAATATCCAGGTGGTTTGCTCAGACCCACGTGAACACCAACGCCGGGTGGAAACACGCACCGGCGATATTCCCGGGCTCACGCCGCCCACCTGGCAATCCGTATTGGCCCATGAATATGAGCCGTGGCAAGCATCGCCGTTTACCGTCGACACCGCGCACGTGTCGCCCAGCGAGGCGCTGACAATGATCAGCGCGCAGCTCAGGGTTTAGAGCGCACTTTCCATCGCCTTCATCAACACCGGGTCCCGCCCGTAGATATCCGGCGCGTACAGCAATGCGCCCTTGCCATCGACCTGCACCGTCCAATACCCCAACAACACCGGTACCGGCGTCGCGAGCCGGAACTCGTGGGTGGTTTCTGTCGCCAGCAGTTCTTCGGTGCGGATCTTCTCTGCCGGGCTCACCAGCAAGTCCCGCAGTTGCAGCGGCTTTTCAACCCGCACACACCCGGAGCTGAAAGCCCGTGGCCCCTTGGAGAACAGCGGCTGGCTCGGGGTGTCGTGCAGGTACACCGAATACGGGTTGGGAAAGCGCAGCACGATCCGGCCCAGCGGGTTGCGCGGGCCGGCGCCCTGGCGCAGCAGGATGTTGCCGGGGTGCGACCAGTCGACCTGTTCCGGCGCCAGCGGGTTGCCCTGGCTGTCGAGCACCTGCAGGTTCTGTTGACGCAGGTATTCGGGGTTCAGGCGGATGGCCGGCAGCTTGTCCTCGCGCATGATGGTGGGCGGAATGGTCCAGGTGGGGTTCAGGGTCAGCCGGGTGATGCGCGACTTCAGCAGCGGCGTCTGGCGGTCGGCGCGGCCGACTTGCAGGCGGGTTTGCCACACCGGTACGCCGCCCTGGTAGAAGCTCAATTGCGCCGCTGCCACGTTGACGAGTACGCCTTCGGGCTCAAAGTCCCGGGACAGCCAGCGAAACCGTTCAAGGTTGATGCGCAACTGTTCGCGGCGAATCGCCGGGCTGATGTTCAGCTCGGTGACGGTACCGGGCCCGATCACGCCATCGGCTTGCAAGGAGTGGCTCAACTGGAAGGTCTTGACCGCGTTCACCAGTTCACCCCGGTACTGCGTACCGGACGAGGTGATGCTCAGGTAGCCGCCATTGACCATTCGCCGCGCCAGTTGCGGCACCCGCGCATCGTCCATGCCCGGACGCAACAGCGGGCCGCTGGCGACCGCGTCCCAATGGGGCAACGGTTGCTGGCGCAGTGCGGCGTAGGCACTGCGCAGGCTGAGGTATAACGGCGCGCTGGGGCGGGCCTGATCGAAGGCTTGGGGAATGTTCTGCAGGCCGGCCTCGGCCATCGCCAGCACCTGGGTGTCGGGGTCCTGGGCCGGTGGTTGCGAATGCCAGAGGGGTTCGAAGCGCGACTGCTGCAGGCGGCCGAAATGCAGGTCCTGCAGGGCTTGCAGGTATTGCTGGCTGCTGCCGATGTCGCTGCACAGCACGTTCCCCGTGGCCTCCAGCGAAGGCAGTCTATAGTGAGTCGGATCCAAGCCGTCATCGGCCAGCATCAGCAGTTGGGCTTGCAACGCGGTGCGGCGCTCACCCTCCGACCAGAGCACCACGTCCCCCTGCTGCTGATAAAAAGCCTGCAAGCGCGCCAGTGAAGGGGCGTCGACTTGCCCGGCCAGGCCGGGGCAAACCGTCGACAATTGCGAGAGCGCCAGCTGCACCGGGGCCGGCGACACCACCAACAGGTCTTCGGCTGTCGCGACCAGCGGTGCAACGAGCAGGCAAATGCTCAAGTAACATGCGTGTTTTTTGAACAATCGCTTAGCTCCCATCCACGGCGGAGATGCTCTATACATGCTGACCTTTTGCTGCCGACTCGGCCTGATCATCTCGACCTTTGCCTCGCTGAGCACCGTTGCGCTCGCAGACACGGGTAAACCTCATACTCTGTATAGCAGCCTCGCCCACGCGGCTCCAGAACTCAACCCCGCTGTGCTTAAAAGTGCCCTCACGGCCATGCAGTGCGCTGTAGGAAACGGCCTTGAGCAGTCCGATCGACTGGCCGTCATCGACTATTCCCAACCATCGACCGCCCGTCGCCTGTGGATCTTCGACCTGCGCAAGAAGACGTTAGTGCTGCGGGACCTGGTGGCCCACGGGCAAAAATCCGGGGAAAACTTTGCCACGCAGTTCTCCAACCGCGAGGGCAGCTACCAGTCCAGCATTGGCTTGTTCCGCACCCAGGAGAGCTACGAAGGCGCCCATGGCTACTCATTGCGCATGGACGGCCTGGAGCCGGGGTTCAATGACCGTGCGCGGGACCGCGCCATCGTGATTCATGCCGCCGAGTACGTCAGCCCCTTGTGGAGCAAGCGCGAAGGCCGCATCGGCCGCAGCCAGGGTTGCCCGGCCGTGCGCCCGCAAGTGGCGCGCCAGGTGGTGGATAAGCTCAAGGACGGCCAGTTCATGTTTTCCTGGTACCCCGACCAGCGCTGGCTGAAGTCCTCGGCCTACCTCAACTGCAAGCCACGCCAGATGGCGAGTGCCGGCACCGTCAAAGGCGGTTGATGGTCTCGCCGTTGCCGTGCACCATGCGGCTCACGCCACCAGGAACTTCACCGTGTTCCTGGGCTTGATGAGAGAGAGACCCTAGATGCTTTTACATCAATCCACCTGGATCGAGATTGGTCAGTTTCTGGAACGCAGCCGCAGCATCGTGATTCCCATCGGTTCCAACGAGCAACACGGCCCCACCGGCCTGCTGGGCACCGACTGGATGTGCCCGGAAATCATCGCCCATGAAGCGCAAAAAAACGCCGACATCCTGATCGGACCGACCTTCAATATCGGCATGGCGCAACACCACCTGGGCTTTCCCGGCACCATTTCCCTGCGCCCTTCCACCTTTATCGCGGCGATTGGTGACTGGGTGCGCTCGCTGGCGGGCCACGGTTTCGAAAAGATCCTGTTCCTCAATGGCCACGGCGGCAATATCGCGTCGATCGAAGCGGCGTTCTCCGAGCTGTACGCTGAAGCGAGCTTCACCGGGCGCCCGTCGGGTTATGCGCTGAAGCTGTGCAACTGGTGGGACCTGGAAGGCGTGAACGAACTGGCGCATCAGCAATTTCCGGTCGGCCACGGCAGCCATGCCACGCCGTCGGAGATCGCGGTGACCCAATGGGCCTACCCGCACGCGATCAAGTCGGCTGACTACTCGCCGCAAATCGCCAACACGGGCCCGATCCGCGAAGCCCGCGACTTCCGCGCCCGCTTCCCGGATGGCCGCATGGGTTCGGACCCGGCACTGGCTACCCCGCAAAAAGGCGGTGAGTTGGTGGCGTTGGCGGCAAAAGGCCTGGTGAAGGCGGTCGATGCGTTCAGCAGCGAGCCAAAGCCGAGCTGATTCATTCGCTCAAGGCAATGAAGATCAAATGTGGGAGCTGTCGAGCCCCAGCGAGGCTGCGATGGGATCACCTCGGTGTCACTGTAAGACCGCAGCGATGCCATCGCAGCCTCGCTAAAGCTCGACAGCTCCCACACTGGATCCGCGCCAGTCGATTACAGGCAATCCCGCGCCGCATGTTCGAAACGCGACGGCTTGAACGGCGACGCCACCGGCTTGCGCTCGTACAGGAACACCTTGCCGCCGTCCTGCGCCTTGTAGACCTCCAGAATGTTGTCTGCGGCGATCTTGCTGCTCACCACGATCCGGGCGTGCCGCGAGTTCTGCGTCACGGTGGCGGTCATCTCGTATTTCTCGAACTTGGGCACCACGCACTGCACATAGGCCTCGGGTTCCTTGGCAGTTTGCAGGGTGAGGGTTGGAGCGTTGGGGGCGGACGCACAGCCCGTCATCAAAACAGAAGCAAAAGCCATCGCAGGCACTAACAACACGCGCATAAAAAATCCTGAAAAATAGAAGAAGTGGGCTAACCGGCGGCGACCAACGCCTTGAGCGAGGCATCGAACTGTTTCAATGCATTCAACTGAACGTCGCGCTGCTGCCCAATCTGTGCAGCGATCTGGGGCGCCGTTTTGTCATGTACCCATACAGAAGGCAAGTGCATTTGCATCGAACCCTCGGCTTTGGCGATGTATTGCAGGTCAATGTCATAGAATTTGGCCACAAACCGCGCCTCCACCACGTCATTGCGCTGGGTCAACAACTGGTTGTAGGTGTCGAGCAGCACCACCACATCCGGATGCGCCTGCAAGAGTTCATCAAGGGTGTCGTAACGGGTGACCGAGGCAAAGGTGTGCCGCAGGGACGTCATCAGCCAGTCAATCGCCAGGTCCGGGTCGGAGCTGTCGACAAACGCCTGGCGAATTTCCTCGTCCAATTGGCCCTTGGCACCATTGACCGCCATGTCGTGGTAGCGCGCCAGGTACTGCAGGTTATCGAGGGTGTTGTCGCTGTAGAGCACGCCGACCGATTGCGAGTGTTGCAAACTCAGCGGGCTGGCGGCGATGGGCGATAAATGACTGGCTTGCAGGCCCCCGGCCACCGCCGACGCAGCTGCGCCAATCCCGCTCATCAGCAGCGCCACCAGGGCCAATCCAGTAAAAGTCCTCATCGCAGGGTCCTTGCACATCATTTCCGATGAAGGCAATTGTCCTCCTTTTCCAGAAAAACAGAACTCGCAATACTTGATGGTGACTATTATCTGGAGCAATAGTGTCGTGCAGGCCGCCCCACACAAAATGATAAGGAATGCCTATGAACCCCCATCAGAAAACCTTCGACCGCATCCGTGAAGCCGTGCTGCCGGAATTTCGCGACCGGGTTGCCGAGTACCTGGTCGATTATGAGGACGTGCTGCTGCACAACGCCGCAGAACCGGAAGTGGTCTACGCCATCGCCCAGCAACTGCGCGGGTACTTGCGCGGTTTGAACACCACCCGGGTGCTGGGCATGGCCGACTGGGAGGACCTTGACCGCCGGGTGGTACAGACATGGCTGGTGTTGCTGGAAGCCGAATAGCCGCGCGCAACGGGCTCAGCGGATATCCACGCGGTAACGGAAGTGTTCGGCATGGCCACGGCCGCGTCGCAACTCCAGGGGTTGGCCGGCGTAATCCCGGGCCAGCCGCTCGATCACCATCACCGGGCTGCCCACCGGCACCTGCAGCCAGCGCGCCCACACCTCATCGATGGACTCGGCGGTAAGGGCTTCCTCGGCAGACGCCACGACCTGCCCGCAGACCTCTTCGTAGGTCGGGTACAACAACAAGCCCTGACGGGTCAGGTCGACGTCCAACAGCGCCTGGAAGCGCGCACGCGGCAGCCAGATTTCCTCGGCCAGTACCGGCCCGGTGTCCAGCACGTGCACCCGCACGATGCAAATCACCGGCGCATCCGGCTCCAGCCCCAACACCTCGCTTACCGACAACGGCGCCTTCACCGGCTTGACCGACAGGATCCGGCTCTGTGGCAGCTGGCATTCTCCGCCCGGGCCCTGGAAGCGGAAACACCGGAACAACGACGATTGAAACTTCGGGCGGCGCACAAACGTACCCCGGCCTTGTTGGCGTTCCAGGATGCCTTCACCGACCAGCGCCTCGATGGCTTTACGCACGGTGCCGGTGGACAGCTGGTATTGGGTGGACAGCACCGCCTCAGGGGGAATCGCCGCCCCGGCTCGCCAGTGGTTATTGGCAATCTGCTCAATCAGATGATCCCGAAAGCGTTGGTACAGCGGCAGGCGGGAGTCACTCGACAGTATATTCATGGACCAGGATTCACTTTGTAATTGAGAAGGTGACTACAGCGACGGTCGTGCCTGCTTGACCCATTCCTGGACCGAAGGCCGTTGCCATTGGCGCCGGGCGTACGCCACCAGGTTGGCGGGCACGCTGTCACCGTTGAGGATCAGCCGGTTGAGCATCACGGCCAGGTCCACGTCGGCAATCGACCACTCGCCGAACAGGTAGTCGCGCCCGTCAGCCAGCAGCGCCTGTGCCGCGCTGATCAGCTTTTGCGCTGCCGATTGCGCTGCCGCCGACAGCGGCTCGCCCTTGAGCCCGTAAAACACCACCAGGGTCGAACGCTCCTGGCGGATCGGCATCAGGTCACTGCGCAACCACGCCTGAACCTGGCGCGCCCTCGCCCGCTGGCGAGGTTCTGCCGGGTACACCGGGACCTGTGGGAACACTTCTTCCAGGTACTCGGTAATCGCCGAGGACTCGGACAACGCAAACTCACCCTGCACCAGGGTCGGTACACGCCCGGTCAACGACAACTGGGCGAACGCCTCGGACTGGTTCTCGCCCGTGTCGAGGTTCAGGGTGACCAGCTCGAACTCCAGGCCTTTTTCCCGCAGGGTCACGAACGCCGACATCGCGTAGGGGCTGGTGAAGTGGGCGTCAACGTACAGGCGTAGCGAGCGATTGTTCACGACGGGATCTCCTTGGCTGGAACGCCACACTACGAGATCCCGGGACGCAAATGAAATGCAGGGTTTTTATGGGGGCATTCCTGTCTGGAATACCAGCGATAATGGCAATACTATGGCGTCTAGCCACCCTGCCCTTTACACCCAAAAACAGATCAAGGAACGATCAATAGATGAAACAAGCGGTAGTCGTCATCCACGGCATCGGCGAGCAGCGCCCGATGGACACCCTGCGCAGCTTCGTGGAAGCGATGATCCCGGCGGACACCCCCGAGGCCACGCCGTTCTACTGGAGCAAACCCGACCGTTTTTCGCGCAACTTCGATTTGCGCGTGTTGAAGTCGGCGGGCCGCAACACCACGGATTTCTACGAGTACTACTGGGCCCACAAGATGCAGGGCACCAAGGTCGGCCACCTGCTGAGTTGGCTCTGGGACATTTTCAAGCGCCCGCGCCGGGATATTCCCACCGCCATCGTGCCGATCTGGCGCGCCACCCGCTGGACCGTGCTGGCCCTGCTCGTGCTGCTGGTCAGCGGCACCCTGGCGACGCTGTATGGCCGGTTCCCCCACAGTGACAATCCCTTTGCCCTGATCCCGGTGCTGCTGGCGGTGATCGGCCTGGGCTTGAAGTACTCGGCGCTGTCGTACCTCGGCGACGCCGCCCGCTACCTGAGCCCCAACCCGCAGAACGTGGCGGTGCGCGAACAGATCCGCGCCGATGGCGTCGACCTGCTGCGGGCCCTGCACGACAAGGGCGACTACGACCGCATCATCGTCGTCGGCCACAGCCTGGGCAGCGTGATTGCCTACGACATCGTCGGCTACCTGTGGCACGAACATCACGACCAGTTGCATCCCACCAGCCCGGAACTCGCCGACCGCTACGCCAACCACGAGCGCCTGCAACCGGTGGTCCAGGACACGCTGCCCAAGGCCGGAAACGCCCTCGACGGTCGCCTGCAAAGCCTGCTGCGGTTTCGCGAGCAACAGGCCGAAGCCTTTATCGAACAACGCAACCTCGGCAACCCGTGGCGCATCACCGACCTCGTCACCGTCGGCAGCCCCATGGCCCACGCCAGCCTGCTGCTGGGCCGCAGCGTGAGCGACTTCCAGCGCCGCATCGAACGCCGCGAAGCGCCCGCCTGCCCGCCCACACTCGACGAAAAGGGCTATGGCTACAGCGGCCGGCTTTCCCTCACGGTGGGCCAGCGCCCCTTTTCACCGCTGTACCTGCACCACGCCGCCGCGTTCGCCGTGACCCGCTGGACCAACCTCTATTTCCCAGCGCCAATGGGCCTGTTTGGCGACATCGTCGGCGGCCCGGTCAGCCCGGTGATGGGCGCCGGCGTGCTGGACCTGCCGGTCACCGTGGGCAAGTGGAAAGGCTGGCTGGCCAAGTCCTGGCTCAGCCACACCCACTACTGGAGCGAACGCGGCGGCAAGCAGGGCTACCTCGGTAAACTGGCCACCGATGAGGCGGCAATCACCCTCGGCGAACGCCCGTCGGCGACGCAAGCGCTGCGTTGGGCGATCGATCTCAAAGGTGTTCGGCGTTTTCGCCAGGCGGGCGCCAGGGACATCGTGGCCGAATCAGAGGCCTAGCCCGAAAAGCCACCGCTCTCCAGAAACGCCCGCTCCTCTTCTGTCGTGACCCTGGCCAGCACCTCATTACGATGGGGAAAGCGCCCGAACCGCTCGATGATGCGGGCATGCTCTTTTGCCCAGTGATAGGTATTGGCATCGAGTTCCTTGTTCAGCGCCACCGACAATTGCTGATCCTCGGGGTCTTCAGAATGCTCGAACGGCAAATAACAAAACGCCCGCAACGGGGTTTCAATCAACGTGTCCATCCCCGCCTCGACCATTTGCCGCGCATACAGGCGCGCCAGCGGGTCGGTGGCGAACATATGCGCCGTGCCACGAAAGGTATTGCGCGGGAACTGGTCCAGCAGCAACAGCAACGCCAACGCGCCTTCAGGTGATTGCATCCAGCCCTCCAGCTCACGCCGGGCCGCCTGTAAATGCAACGTGTAAAAAGCCTCCCGAAAGCGCTGGTCAAACGCCTCATCCTTGGCAAACCACAGCTTGGGCCCCGCTTGCTTCCAGAACTCAATAACCGCCCGCGATCCATTTTCCATCGTCGTCACAACCCTCTCCTCACTCACGCCCCAAATTTCATCATCACTCTAAACAAAACCTTTAAAGTTTCGGAATGTGTCTGAATGTTTCTACTGCACAAAGGTATTGTTGATGATCCTACGCCTCGCCCAGATTTTCAGTGACTCCAACACCCAGGTTCGCACCAAGCTGTTTGGCATCTACGGGGTATTGATCGGCATTAACGTGGCCGCCTGGGTTTGGGCGCTGGTGGCGTTCCATGATCATCCGGTGCTGCTCGGCACGGCGCTGCTGGCCTACGGTTTCGGGCTGCGGCATGCGGTGGATGCTGACCATATTGCTGCCATCGACAACGTCACCCGCAAGCTGATGCAGGAAAACAAACGCCCGGTGGCGGTCGGGTTCTTTTTCTCCCTGGGGCACTCTTCGGTGGTGGTGCTGGCGTCCATTGGCGTCGCGTTTGCGGCGTCGGCGATGCAGGACCGGTTTGAAGGCTTCAAGGCCATCGGCGGAGTGATCGGCACGTCGGTCTCGGCCTCGTTCCTGTTGGTGATCGCCTTGATGAACCTGGTGATCCTGCACGCGATCTACAAGGCCTGGCGTCATGTGCGCCAGGGCGGCGCGTACGTGGAGGATGACTTTGACCTGTTGCTGGCAGACCGTGGCTTTATGGCGCGGCTGTTCCGCCCGGTGTTTCGCCTGATCAGCCGCAGCTGGCACCTGTACCCGCTGGGTTTCCTGTTCGGCCTGGGTTTCGACACCGCCACCGAGATCGGCCTGCTGGGGATTTCTGCAACACAGGCATCACAGGGTCTTTCGCCGTGGGCGATCATGGTGTTCCCGCTGCTGTTCAGTGCCGGCATGTCCCTGGTGGACACCCTCGACGGTCACCTGATGCTGGGGGCGTATGGGTGGGCGTATATGAAGCCGATCCGCAAGATCTACTACAACATGACCATCACCCTGGTGTCGGTGGTGGTCGCGGTGGTGATCGGCAGTATTGAAGCGCTGGGGTTGATTGGTGACCAGCTGGATTTGAAGGGGGCGTTCTGGGGCTTTATCGGCGCGCTGAACGACAGCTTCGGGATGCTGGGCTACATGATCATCGGGATCTTTGTGGCCAGTTGGGCGATCTCGGTAATGCTGTATCGCCTCAAGGGGTTTGACCGGATTGAAGTGAAGGCGGGTTGACCTTTTGGCTGTGCAGCCTGTTCCAGCTGGAGGTGTGGTGCAGGGACTTTTGTGGCAAAGGGGGCTTGTTGTGGTTAGCGGGGCTTGTTGTGGCGAGGGGGCTTGTCCCCCGTTGGAGTGCGCAGCGCTCCCAGCTTTTTTGGGGCCGCTGCGCAGCCCAACGGGGACAAGCCCCCTCGCCACAGCAAGCCCCCTCACCACAACAAGTCCCCTCGCCACAAGGTATTCATAGGTTTGGGCGGCTTAGAAATCCACCGTCGCCGATAACTTCACGGTCCGCGGCTCGCCCTGGGTCAGGTAGTTATTGGCCGTCGACGCCGACGACCAATACGCCTTGTTCGCCACGTTCTCCACGTTGGCGCGCAAGGTGATGTACTTGTCGTCGGCCTTGAAGCCATACCGCGCGCCCAGGTCGACGCGGGTCCAGGCCGGAATGCTCAGGCTGTTGGCGGCGTTGACGTATTCGCCCCCGGTGCGCAGCATCCGTGCGCTGACCGCCGCGCCCTGGAGGCCCGGCACGTCCCAATCCGCGCCGACGTTGTACTGGAAGCGCGGCACGCCGGCGGCGCGGTTGCCGTCGGTGGCGCCGTTGGAGGTGCTCTTCTGTTCGGTGTCCATCCAGGTGGCGCCGGCCAGCAGGCGCAGGCCGTCGATGGGCTCACCGAACACGTTGAGTTCTACGCCTTTGTTGATCTGCTCACCGTCGACAGTAAAGGTGTCGAGCCGCTGCCCCGGGAAGCGGGTGGTGGCATTGTTCGGCTGTTCGATGCGATACACGCCCAGGGTGGCGCCGTAGTTTTCCCAGTCCAGCTTGACCCCGGCTTCCGTCTGCTTGCTGCGCTTGGGCGGGAATACCTCGCCGGGGTTGGTGACGTTCGTGAGCGGTGCCGTCGGGCCCTGGGCCAGGCCTTCAATGCGGTTGGCGTAGAACGACACGTGCTCCCACGGCTTGATCACCAGGCCATAGACCGGCGTGGTGATGGACTCCGAATACGGCGTGCCCCGCACACCGGAGGCGGTGTTCCAGCTGTCCACCTCGATCGTCTGGCGCCGCACCCCCAGGGTCAACAGTACCCGATCATCAATAAAGCCCAGGGTGTCGGACACCGCCGCACTCTTGATCCGGTTCTTGCCCACAACCCGCGGGTCGTGAATATCACTGCCGAAATAGGTGTTGGTCGGCCGCGGTGTTTGCGTCGGGTTGTACAGGTTGCCGGGTTGACGGTTCGCCACCAGGATCGCCTCATAAGCCGAGCGTTGCTCGCCCCAGATCCCCGACAGCCCGAGGTTCATCTGATGGGTCACCGGCCCGGTAGCGAAGTGGCCGTTCAAGCCGGCCATTGCGCTTTTGTTGTCTTCGTCGTGGGGCGAATACAGGAAGCCCACCTTGGCGCTGCCATCGTTGCCGACATACAACGATGAATACTGGCCGTTCTCCCGGGTGTGCTTGGCGCCGCCTGCGGCGTAGGCCGTCCAGTTATCGTTCAAATCATATTCGGCATTCACCATGCCGTAGGTGTCTTCCAGCTCCGACCAGCTCCAGTTCTGGGCGTAGTTGTCGTTGGCCGACGGCGCATGGGGCACCTGGGTACCGGTCGGGTACACCACCGCACGACCGTTATTGATGCGCTCTTTCTGGTAGCCAAAGTCGGTGGAAACCCGCAGGCGCTCGCCGCGGTAATCCAGCGCGACGGCAATCAACTGCGAGCTTTTGTTTTCGTCATCCACGCCGGTGTCGCCACCGTGCCTGGCCAGGTTGACCCGGGCGCCGAAGCGGTTGTCTTCGCCAAAGCGCTGGCCGAGGTCCAGGTGGCCGCCGGTCTGGCTGTCGCTGGCGTAATCGAGCGTCACGCTGCGGGTGGGCGTATCTTCGGCGCGCTTGGGCACAAGGTTGACGCTGCCGCCGATCCCGCTGCCCGAGGGCGACACGCCGTTGACGAACGCGTTGGGGCCCTTGAACAGCTCCACCCGCTCCAGGGCTTCGGTGGTGATGATCTGCCGGGGCAGCACGCCGTACAGGCCGTTGAAGGCGATGTCATCGGTGCTCAGCGGCAGGCCGCGAATGGTGAACACCTGGGAGAAGTTACCGAACCCCGCCGACTGGCGCACCGAGGCGTCGTTGAGCAGCACGTCGCCGACTGTTCGCGCCTGCTGATCGGCGATGGTTTTCGAGGTGTAGCTGACCACGCTGAAGGGCACGTCGCTGATGGACCGGTTGCCCAGCACGCCCAGGCGTGCCGAACGTGCCACCTGGCCGCCGCCGTACGTGTCCGCCTGCGCCCCGCTCGCCTCGCCGCTGATGGTGGTGGCGCCCAGCTCCAATGCGCCACCGCTGGCCTGAGGCACCACGGTGTAGCCATTGGCGCCGGTGCCCTGCAGGGTATAACCGCTGCCCTGCAGCAACTGGGCAAAGCCCGATTGCGCGCTGTAGCTGCCTTGCAACCCCGGGCTCTGTTGATCGTTGAGCAGCGTGGAATCGAACGACAACGGCACCCCGGACAGTGCTGCAAACTGCGCCAGCACATTCCCCAGCGGCCCCGGCGCGATGTTGTAGCTGCGCGCCGCACTGCTTTGCGCCGCGTCTTCTGCCTGCGCGCTTTGCAGCGGCGCGATGGCCGCCAGGGCGACTGCCAGGCTCAGTGCTTTCAGGGGGCGGGGGCAGTTCGGGAGCGATCTGGCGGTCATGGGCATTCCTGTCGGCGCGGCGCAAAGTTGAGGGTTCTCCCCTACACCGAACGACAACGAAAAAGGTATCAGCGAACGTTGAAAAAAGTTCAGCGCGGCTCGACCGTCACCCAATACCCGGTGAGGCTGCTGACCGTGACCGGCAAGGTTTCCTGCAACAGGTGCAGGCTGGCGTCGGTATCGTGCAGGGAAAACGCCCCCGACACGGTGAGGTTGGCCACCGAGTCATGGCAGCGCAGCACGCCGGCGCGATAGCGCCCCAACTCATCCAGCAAGTCCGCCAGGCGCATGTGCTGGGCCAGGAGCATGCCGTTTTCCCAGGTCAGGGCGCTGATGTCCAACGGCTCCACAGCAGCCACACCGTCTGCGCTGAAGGCGCCCTGCTCGCCCGCCTTGACGATCACGCCCTGGCTGGCATGCTCCGGCAGCAACTCCACCGCACCTTCGGTCACCGCCACTCGGCTGCGCTGCTCACCCACCCGCACACTGAACCGCGTGCCCAAGGCCCGGGCGGTGCCGTGGCGGGTCTGGACGATAAACGGGCGGTGGGCTGCGTCCTTGGCGGTGGTGATCAACACCTCACCCTTGAGCAACTCGATGCGCCGTACCTGCTCGGAGAACGCGATGTTCAACGAGCTGCCGGTGTTGATCAGCAAACGCGTGCCATCGGGCAAAGTAAGGTTCTTTTGTTCGCCGATCGCCGTGTGCTGGTCGGCGGTCCATTGCTGCCAGGGTAACTGCCGATACGCCAGCCAGGTCGCCGGGCCTGCCGCCAGCAACAGCCCGAGCGCCTGGCGTCGGCCGAGGGGCTTCTTGCGGCCGATGCGCTTGAGGGTATCGCCGGCAATCGCCGCCGGCACCGTGTTGAAATCCCCCAGAATCGCCTGCGCCCGTTGCCAGGCCTGCGCGTGCTGGGCGCTGCGGCCCTGCCATTGGGCGATGGCGCGGCGGTCTTCGTCGGTGGCGCTGCCGGACTGCAACTGCACCATCCAGTCGGCGGCTTCACCGAGGATCAGCGGATCGATCGACTGGCTCATGCCACGCTCAGGCAGGCCAGGAAGGCGTCGCGCATGTAGCGTTTGACCGAGATCAGCGACACGCCCAACGCATCGGCGATCTGCTGATAGGTCAGGCCGTCGATCTGCGACATCAGGAACGCCTGGCGGGTCTTTTCCGGCAGGTCCCGCAACATCGCCTCAATGCGGTACAGCGCTTCGAGGATCAACCAGCGGGTTTCCGGCGACGGTACATGCTGCTCGGGCAGGTGCGCGATGGTTTCCAGGTAGGCGCGCTCCACTTCCTGGCGGCGCCAACTGTCGATCATCAAGCCCTTGGCGATATGGGTGAGCAACGCCCGTGGTTCGGCGCCCAGGTTGCTGCTGGCCTGGCGGGTCAGCAGGCGCATAAAGGTGTCGTGGGCCAGGTCGGCGGCATCGCTGGCGTTGCCCAGCTTGCGGTCCAGCCAGCGGTACAACCATCCATGGTGTTCGCAGTACAGGTCCTGGATATGCAGATTGAGGGGAGACGACATGCCGATCACCGGGGCGCGCCGGAGCGGTGAGGCTCAAGCGTAATTAAGAATTGATCGCATTCTAATCTGCATCGGCGGTGCTGGCAATTTCACGGTTTTTTGAGCGCTGGAAATTCCTGTGGGAGCTGGCTTGCCTGCGATGGCGGTGTATCAGTCGCCAACGATGCAAGCGGGTCCGCCGCTATCGCAGGCAAGCCAGCTCCCACATTTCTGGTCTTCACCCGGCGTGTTATACCGGGTGCCTGGATCACGCCAGTTCAGCCCGCAGTTGACGCGCCGCCGTCACCATGTGAATCAACGCCGCTTCCGTCTCCGGCCAGCCGCGGGTTTTCAAGCCGCAATCCGGGTTGACCCACAGGCGTTCAGCCGGAATACGCTTGGCCGCCTTGCGCAGCAGGTTGGCCATTTCCGAGGCGTCCGGCACCCGGGGCGAGTGGATGTCGTACACGCCCGGGCCAATGTCATTCGGGTACGCGAAGGCTTCGAACGCGTCCAGCAGCTCCATGTCCGAGCGCGAGGTTTCGATGGTGATCACGTCGGCGTCCATGGCGGCGATGGACTCGATCACATCGTTGAACTCGCTGTAGCACATGTGGGTGTGGATCTGGGTTTCGTCACGCACACCGCAGGCGCACAGGCGGAACACTTCGGTGGCCCAGTCGAGGTAGTGCTGCCACTGCGCCCGACGCAACGGCAAGCCTTCGCGGAAGGCGGCTTCGTCGATCTGCACGATCCTGATGCCGGCCGCTTCCAGGTCCAGCACTTCGTCACGAATCGCCATCGCCAGTTGGCGGGCCTGCTCTTCGCGGCTCACGTCTTCGCGCGGGAACGACCACATCAGCATGGTCACCGGGCCGGTCAGCATGCCCTTCATCACTTTGTTGGTCAGGCCCTGGGCATAGCGGATCCACGCCACGGTCATGGCGTTCGGGCGACTCAGGTCACCGAAAATCACCGCCGGTTTCACGCAACGCGAACCGTAGCTCTGCACCCAGCCGAAGCGGGTAAAGGCATAACCCTCCAACTGCTCGGCGAAGTATTCGACCATGTCGTTACGCTCGGCTTCACCGTGCACCAGCACGTCCAGGCCGAGGTTTTCCTGCACGTCTACCGCGTGACGAATCTCGCTGTGCATGGCTTCGACGTATTCGGCTTCGCTCAACTTGCCGGCCTTGTACGACTGGCGCGCCAGGCGGATCGAGGCGGTCTGCGGGAACGAGCCGATGGTGGTGGTCGGGAACAGCGGCAGGTTCAGGCCGGCACGTTGTTTCTCGATACGCTGGGTAAACGGCGAGTGACGCTGGCTGTCTTTGGCGGTGATCGCCGCCACACGCGCTTGCACAGCCGGCTTGTGAATGCGCGGGGAAGCGGCACGGGCCGCCTGTACGGCGCGGCTTTCGGCCAGGGCGGCCACCACGCTTGGCGCTTCAGGCTGATTCACGGCCTGGGCCAGTACGGCGACTTCTTCACACTTTTGCACCGCAAACGCCAGCCAGCTTTTCAGCTCGGCATCCAGTTTGTCTTCACGGCCCAGGTCCACCGGGCTGTGCAGCAAGGAGCAGGACGGCGCCACCCACAGGCGATCACCCAATCGCTGATGAGCGTGCTGCAAGGTGGCCAGGGCTTTTTCCAGGTCGCAGCGCCACACGTTACGGCCATTGACCACGCCCAGGGACAGCACCTTGTAAGCCGGCAGGCGATCCAGGATGACCGGGTACTGATCCGGAGCGCGCACCAGGTCTATGTGCAGGCCGTCCACCGGCAGGTTGGCGGCCAGGCCGAGGTTCTCTTCCAGGCCGCCAAAGTAGGTGGCCACCAGCTTCTTCAGCGGGTCGCGCTGGATCAGGTTGTAGGCGCGCTCAAACGCATTTTTCCAGTCCTGTGGCAGGTCCAGGACCAGGATCGGCTCGTCGATCTGCACCCACTCCACCCCCAGGTCCGCCAGGCGCTGGAAGATCTGGCCGTACAGCGGCAGCAGGCGGTCCAGCAGGTCGAGCTTGTCGAAATCGCCGCCCTTGGCCTTGCCCAGCCACAGGTACGTCAGCGGGCCGATGACCACCGGCTTGACGGTGTGACCCAGGTCGCGGGCCTCCTTGACCTCTTCGAACAGTTGATCCCAACCCAACTGGAACTGCTGGTCGGCGCTGAACTCAGGGACCAGGTAGTGGTAGTTGGTGTCGAACCACTTGGTCATCTCCTGGGCGTGGGCACCGCCGCAGCGGTTGTCGCTGACGCCACGGGCCATGCCGAACAACGTGTGCAGGGTGGCTTTGCCGTCGACCGGGCGGAAGCGTTCAGGGATCACACCGAACATCAATGAGTGCGTCAGCACCTGGTCGTACCAGGCGAAGTCACCGACAGGCAGCAGCTCGATGCCGGCTGTCTTTTGCAGGTCCCAGTGCGCCTTGCGCAGCTCGCGGCCTACGGCGCGCAGACCGGCTTCGTCGAGTTCACCCTTCCAAAACGCTTCCTGCGCTTTTTTCAGTTCACGATCGCGACCAATGCGCGGGAATCCAAGGGAATGGGCAACGGCCATGACGTAAAGCTCCAATGCGTGGGTATGGGAGCCATTGTCGAGACGAGGTGATAGTGAGACAAACTCATTTTATTCCAGATGATCACAAGTTCCACTCATGATGACCGGATGAGTCTTCGGTTTTGCTTATCACTGAAATAGCCGGCAGCGTCTGTTTTGACACCTGCCCGCTCAGCATACTTTTGCTTCCCGAACACCCCAGGAAGCCCTCACATGGAACAGCATCCGCCGCTGACCACCCTCCTCGTTCACCTCACCGCCCTGGGCGTGGCCATCCTCGGCATCGGCAGCCTGGCCGTGTTGATGGCCTGGGCCGGGCGCCTGATTTTCTAGGTCAGTCGGCCGCAATATCAGCGCTCAAGGTGCGGATCAGCGCCTGCGCCTGAGCGTCCCGCTGCGCGGTATACAGCACCACTTCGCGACTGGGCAGCGGCGGCAGGTCGAAACGCTGCTCCACGTCGACGCAGCCACTGGGCGCCATCCGCCCCACCATCGCACCGATGCCAATCCCCGCCACCACCGCAGCACCGATCGCCAGGATGCCGCTGCCCACAAACGCCTCTTCCCAGGCACGGTTCTGCTCGGCCAAGGCCGCCATCACCATGCTGCGCATGCCGCAGGGTTCCGGCTGGATCGCCAGGGGCAACGCCCCGCCCTGGCGCAATTCGAAATCCCGTGAAGCCATCCAGCCAAAGCGTTCGACGCCCACCACTTCACCGTCCTGGCGACGGTTGTCGTGGCGCAGGATCATCGCCACATCCAGCTTGCCTTGCTCGTAGCTCATCAGCATGTCCCGCGAGGTGCCGAGGCTGAACGCGACGATGACGTCCGGGTCGGTGGTGGCCAACCGTCGCAGCCACAGGCTGAGGTCGGCGCCGACAATGTGATGGCTGACGCCCACGCGCAAGGTGCGTTTCTGCGGGCCAAAACAGTTCATTGCATCCTGGTAGTTGTCGAGCAAACGCCGGGCGCTGGCGAGGAACATCTGGCCATGGGCCGACAGCGTGACCCGCCGCGGCGTGCGCTCCAGCAGCTTGCGGCCGAGGTTGTCTTCGAGGCGCTTGATCTTCAGGCTGATGGCGGCCTGGGTGCCGCCAATGGCATCGGCGGCGCGGGTGAAACTCTGGAGTTCGGCGACCAGGACGAACGCCTGGATGGCGTCGATATCGGGCATTTTCATGGATAGACTGACGCTGGAAAGTTAAGCGGTGACGTTAGCATGCCGCGCCTGCTGCCCAAACCACTGCATGATCAGCGCGCAGCCCGGGTGCGAGGCGGCCGATGGCTGCAAGCACAACGCATACACCCCGCCGGTCGTCAGTGGCTCTCCAAACGGCACCACCAGCACACCGCGCTCGATCGACTCCGCCGCCAGCGTCAGGTCGGTCATCGCCACCCCAAGCCCGCGCGCGGCGGCGTCCAGTGCCAGCTCGTCGAGGTTGAACGGGATGTGCCGATAATCATCCAGCGACCGCGCACCGTTGGCGGCCAGCCAGGTCATCCAGTCCTGTTTGTCGGCCGAGCGATGCAGCAGCGCAAAGTTCGCCAGCTGTTCCATTGCAACCAATGGACCCAACCCCGGCGCGCAGACCGGCACCAGCGACTCGTGGAACAAGGTCAGGCGCGCAGGGTCGTTGTCGGGTTTGGGCAGGTAAAGAATATAGGCGTCGCTGTCACTGGCCGGCTCAACCACCTCCGTGGCGACGGTCTCAATCGCCAGGGAAATATCGGGATGGTTGCGATAGAAGTCGCTGAGCTTGGGCAGCAGCCAGCGCACCGCCAGCGACACATGCAGGCGGATGCGAAACGGGCGTTTGTGCGGCGAAAGCCGGTCCTCCAGACCCTTCAGTTGCGCCAGGATGCTCCGCGCGCTGGCCAGCACCTGTTCACCCTCGGCGGTCAGGCGCAGGCTGCGACTGGTCCGGGTGAACATCGGCACGCCGAAGTGGCTTTCCAGTTGCTGGATCTTGCGGCTCACCGCGCTTTGGGTCAGGCACAGCTTCTGTGCCGCCACGGTGAAGCTGGCGCAGTCGCTGACTTCCACCAACGCCTGCAAGCCTTGCAACGAGGGCACATGACGGATGTTATCCATGCGTTTTCCGAATGGCTGGATGATTTTATAACGTTGGTTGTATCACCCCAGGCCCTATAGATTCCAGCTGTCGCCCGAACTTAGTCATGCGAACAACGCATACAGCCGAGGATCATCATGGAAAACACCTGTGGCTGGATTGCCCAGACTGAAAGCCTCCCCGTCCGGGACCGACTGACCGGCGTGCAGAAAGCCGATTGGCTGGTGATCGGCGCCGGGATCACCGGTTCATGTGCAGCCCATCACCTGGCGGAGATGCACCCCGAGGCCCGCATCGTGATTGTCGACCGCCAGCGTGCAGCCCAAGGCGCCTCGGCGCGTAATTCGGGTTTTGTGGTGGCCCATGAGCACCCTGCTGAAAGTGAACTGATGGGCAACGCAGGCTTCACGGATTTCGAAGTCGACACCTCGATCTCCCGCGTCGCCAGCGACGAGGTGCGCCAGCGCATCGCCCGCCATGCCATCGACTGCGATTTCCGGGACAGCGGCTACTTCTTCGCCGTGCATGATCCCGACAAGCTCAATCATGTGGAGGCCAAGCTGGCGACCTTGCGGGCAGTCGGCGCTTCAGCGCACTTCCTGGAAGGTGAGGCGCTCGCGCAAACACTTGGCACCGAGCATTACCAGGCCGCCATCTGGTGCGGCAACGGCAACGCCCTGCTGCAACCGGCGAAGTACGTGAAGGGTTTGCTGGAAGCCCTGCCCGACAACGTCACGCTTTTTGAGAACACCGACATCACCAGCCTTGAGCGCATGGCCAATGGCGGCATTCGCGCCAACGGCCTGGACGCCTGCATTGAAGCCGGCCAGGTGCTGGTGTGCCTCAACGCCTTTATTCCACGGGTGGGCCTTGAGGCCAGCGCGACGTTCCCGATGGAACTCAGCGCCAGCCTCACCCGCCCTCTGAGCGACGAGGAATACCGTCGTATCGGCGCGGTGGAACCGTGGGGCGTGCTGTCCACCCGGCCACTGGGCGCCACCGTGCGCCTGACACCGGACCGTCGGGTGATGATCCGCAATACGGCGGAATACCGCACCCGCGACCTGTCCAACGGCGAGCTGCTGCACCGGCGCCAACACCATGTGAAGGGCTTGCAACGGCGCTTCCCGTGGCTCACCGAACAAGACATCCACTACACCTGGACCGGCCACCTGAGCGCATCCCGCAGCGGGCAACCATATTTCGCGAAGGTCGAAAACAACCTGTACGCCGTCGCCGGCTGCAATGGTTCGGGCGTTGCCCGCGGCACGCTGTGGGGCCGGCTGCTCGCCGAATGGGCGTCGGGCCAGGCTTCCTCGCTGCTGCAATCCGTGATGCACCGGGCGCAACCCGGCTGGCTGCCTCCCCGCCCGCTGTTCGACATCGGTGCCCTGCTGCGTATGGGCGTGGAAACGGTGCGGGCGCGGACCGAAATCTAGAACAAAAAAACCTCAACAAAGGTGATTCACATGCACATCAACAGTCTGTCCCTGGCGGTTATCCTCAGCGCGCTCCCGGCAGCCAGTTACGCCGCCGAAGAGGTGAACATTTCCAACTGGAACGGCTACATCGCCGACGACACCTTGACCCGTTTCACCCAGGCGACCGGGATCAAGGCGACCTACGACATTCACGACAGCAACGAGGTGCTGGAGTCCAAGCTGATGACCGGCAACACCGGTTATGACGTGGTCAGCCCGTCCAACCATTTCCTGTCGCGGCTGATCAAGGCCGGGGCCATCCAGAAACTCGACCGAAGCCAGTTGCCCAACTGGAAAAACCTCGACCCGCTGCTGATGAAGAAGCTGGAGACCAACGACCCCGGCAACCAGTACGGCTTCCCCTATATGTGGGGCACGGCGGGGATTGGCTACAACGTCGAGAAGATCAAGGCGATCTTCGGCAACACCGACGTCACCCATTCCTGGAGCCTGTTTTTTGATGAAAACAACATCAAAAAACTCAGCGCCTGCGGCGTGGCAATCATCGACAACCCCACGCAGATCCTGCCGATCACCCTCAACTACCTGGGCTTGCCGCACCACAGCCACGAACCGGCCGACTACAAAAAGGCCGAGCAGGCACTGTTGAAGATCCGACCCTACATCCAGTACTTCCACGCCTCCAAGTACATCAGCGACCTGGCGAACGGCAATATCTGCGCGGTGATCGGTTTCAACGGTGACGTGGTGCAAGCCGCCGCCAGCGCCAAGGAGGCGAAAAACGGTATCAACATCGCCTACTCGATCCCGGACGAAGGCTCGACGTTGTGGCTGGACATGGTGGTGATGCCCAAGGGCGCGCCCCACGAGAAGAACGGCTACGCCTACATGAACTACCTGCTGGAACCGAAGGTGATTGCCAACATCAGCAACAGCATTCACTACGCCAACCCCAACAGCGCGGCGGATGAGTTTGTGACCCCGGAGGTAAAACAAGACCTGGCGATCTACCCGCCGAAGAGCGTGATGGACAAGCTGTTTATCGTCGAGGACCTGCCGCCGGCGATCGCGCGGTTAGCGACGCGGTTGTGGACGAAGTTGAAGACCAATACGTGAGACCGGACTTGCTCCAGGCTCATGGGAGAGCGTTATAGTCACTCCATTGAGCTTGGGATTGAATCAACATGGAAGGACTTCACCAAGGTAGCTGCCTGTGTGGCGCAGTCAGCTACAGAGTATCCACACCGCTGAAAGCCGTGACTCATTGCCACTGCAAAAAGTGCCAGAAGGTTCATGGCGCCGCGTTTGCGACGTACGCGAGCGCCCCGAAATCGTCGGTGCACATCACGTCTTCGCTGCAAACGCTCAAGGCTTACGAATCTTCCGAGGGTGTGTTTCGTGAATTTTGTTCACACTGCGGCTCGCCGCTGTTCTGGTCTGATGCCAACGGCGCTTACCCCGACTGGATTTCGATAGCGATCGCCACACTCGATACACCCTTCCTTCCTGGCAAGCAGAAGCACTCCTGCGTTGAATCCAAGGCGGGGTGGTTTGAGCTGGAAAATAGCAATGGGTGAACCAACGAATGGGTTGTCGATACGCGCAATCTCGGTATTGCCCGAACAAATCCAGGCACTGGAAACAGAGGCGATAGCTGAAGGTTTCAGGTTTCTAACGCGCCTGATTGCAGAATGGCATAGCGGCACCAACCGTTTCGCTCGACCCGGCGAATGTCTGTTGGGCGTATTCAGCAACAGGCAGTTGATCGCCATTGGCGGGCTGTCCCATGACCCTTACGCCGGGCCGGACGTCGGCAGACTACGCCGGGTGTACGTCGCCCGGGCTTCCAGGGGGCGCAATGTGGGCAAGGCCCTGGTCAGTCGGCTTCTGGAACACGCTGCGCAGCGGTTCAGTGTTGTGCGCTTGTCTACCGACACCCGAGAAGGCGCCGCCTTTTACCTGCGCTGCGGGTTTGAGCCGGTAATGGATGAGCACGCAACTCATGCCAAACCATTAAGTGCCCAGAAGCATTAACAGACTTCAGTCAATCAACCCATCAGCGTCATAAAACGGATACGGCCCCGGGTAGTCCCCGAATACGCCGTTGTGGCTGACCAGCCCTTGCTGTTCATCCCAACGGTGCAAGAGATAACCCGCAGGCTCCAGGTTGAAATGGGCCGGTGCGGCCTCTTGCAAATCCAGCACGATCTGATGGGACGTGCCCGGGCATACACAGCTCACACTGCCGCCGAAACGTCGCTGCATCGGCCGGTGCAAATGCCCGCACAGCAGGCGCTCCACCTGTGGGTGACGGGCGATGACCGTTTCCAGCGCGGCGGCGTTACGGAACGGCTCGCGGTCCATATGGCCGATGCCGCTGATAAACGGCGGGTGGTGCAAGATCAACAGGGTCGGCACGTTAGGGCGCAGCGCCAGTTGCTCATCAAGCCACTGCAATTGGCTGTCCAGTAACTGGCCGCCATGGGCACCGGGAATCGTCGAGTCCAGGCCAATCAAGCGCACCGGGTAGTCATCCACCACCCAGTCCAGCGGGCCGTCGGCGCCATGCGGCAAGTAAGCGTGATCGCTGAAGGCATCAAGTAAATGCTGGCGGTGGTCGTGATTGCCCGGCACCAGGTAGCAAGGCATCTGCAAACGGGCCAGTTCGGGGTGCAGCACGGCGTATTCATCGGCGCGACCGAAGTCCACCAGGTCGCCGCTGACCACCACGATATCGGGCCGTGGGTAGCTGGCATTCAAATGGTCCACCGCACGGCGCAATGCACCGAGGGTGTCGACCACGCCGTAGGTCAGGCGCTGGCCGGCTTTAAGGTGCAGATCGCTGATCTGCGCAACAAGAAACGGACGGTTCAAAATAGGCTCTCTGAATTCAGGCATGCAGGGTGAACAGCTTGTGTGGGGCGATAGACAGGGCAATCGGTGCGCCGACGGCATGAAGCAGGTTGTCGTTGCTGTCCACCAGCAGCGGTTGCGGGGCGCCGACGTCCACCAGCAGGCGGCTTTGCGCGCCCTGGAAAAACTGCGCCAGCAGGTGCCCGTGCAGGTGCCCTTCGCGCTCCATCACCCGCAGGTGTTCGGGGCGGCAGTACACGGTGGCCGGCAGATGGGGTTCGTGCCACGGCAGTTCACCGCCGCACACGGTCAAGCCATGGGCCGTGCGATCCAGCACCGAAAAGGCATTCAGGTTGCCCACAAAGCCTGCGACAAACGCGTTGGCCGGTTGCTGGTAGATCTCCCGTGGGCTGGCCAGTTGCGCGATACGCCCCTGCTCCATCACCAGGATGCGATCGCCCAGGGCCATGGCTTCGCCCTGGTCGTGGGTGACGAACACCGAGGTGATGCCCAGGCCACGCAACAGCTGATCCAGTTCGCTGCGCAGGCGCTCACGCAACTGTGCGTCGAGGGCGGCCAACGGCTCATCCAGCAACAGCACTTTGGGCCGCGGCGCCAACGCGCGGGCCAGTGCCACACGCTGGCGCTGGCCGCCAGACAGTTCATGGATGCTGCGCTTGCCGTGATTCTGCAAGCCCACCAACTCCAGCAGTTCGTCACAGCGCTTGTTGCGCTGCGCCGGCGCGATGCCGCGAATCTTCAAGCCGTAGACGATGTTGCCGGCCACATCCAGGTTGGGAAACAACGCGTAGTTCTGGAACACCATGCCCACGTCACGCCGTTCGATGGGCAGGCGGGTGACGTCGTGGTCACCGAAAAACACCTGGCCCACATCGGGACGCTCAAGGCCGGCGATCAGGCGCAAGGTGGTGGTTTTGCCGCAACCGGACGGGCCGAGAATGGCCAGGGTTTCGCCGCCCTCGATGGTCAGGTCGAGGTTCTGCACGGCAACGGTGCCGTCGGCGAATGCCTTGCGGCATCCCTTCAGGCGAAGGGTGATAGCGGTCATCGACGCTCTCCACGGGACAGTCGAGCGCTGATGGCCTGCAACGCAATCAGCAGCGGCACGATCATCAGCAAAAAGATAAGGGTGTAGGCACTGGCGATTTCCAGACGCGCCGAGGCGTAGCTGTCAGCGAGGCCGACCGGCAGGGTCTTGGTCATCGGCGTGTGGAGCATCCAGGTCAGGTTGAACTCACCCAGGGACAGGGTGACGACCATCAACACCCCGGCGAGAATCCCCGCCCGGCAGTTGGGCACCACCACGCTGAAAAAGCGCTTGATCGGCCCCGCACCCAGACTGGCCGCCGCCTCTTCCAGCACCGGCAGTTGCTGGCGTTGCATCACCGCCATCACCGGGCGCACCAGGAACGGCAAGGTGAACAACACATGCCCCACCAGGATGAACAGCCAACTGCTGCGAAACCCGCCGAACTGGCCGTAGGTCAGCAACAACGCCAGCGCACTGGCCAGGCCAGGCATGGCCACCGGCAGCACCATCAATTCCTCGAAGGCGCGACTGAAGCGGTTGTTCATGCGCACCAGGGCGTATGCCGCCGGCACGCCGATCACGCAGACGCACACCGCACAGGCCAGGGCCAGTTGCAGCGAGAGCCAGACCGTCGGTGAGTAGGCCTGCCACACCTGGATCAACCAGTCGAAGGTCAGGCCGCTGGACAGGCCGACGAAGAAATTGCGCGTCAGCCCCGCCAGCAATGACATCAATACCGGCACCAACATGAAGGCGCAGACCAGCAAGGTAAACAGCAGTTGGATGACAAACAGCGATGAGCGCTTCACAGGACCGTCCCCGCGTTTTTCACCAGGCGCCGCGTCAGCAACAACACGGCCCAGGTCACCGCGCCGAGCACCACCGAGAGCGCCGCCGCCACCGCAAAATTGGCGTAGTTGGTGAACACGTTGTAGATGGCGACCGGCGTCACGTTCAGCCGCGTGCCCAGGGTGAACGCCGTGCCGAAAGCGCCCATGGACGTGGCAAAACAGATTGCCCCGCAGGAGGCCAACGCCGGCGCCAGCCCCGGCACAATCACATCGCACACCACCCGCCAATGCCCGGCCCCCAGTGAATGGGCCGCTTCCTCCAGGCTGCGGTCGAGGCTTTCACACGCTGCCATCACCGTGAGGATGACCCGTGGAATCGAGAAGTACAGGTAGCCGACAAACAGCCCCGCCAGCGAATAGGCAAAGATCCAGCGCTCACCGGCCAGCTGAAGCCCGAGCGAGGCGAACAAGCCTTGGCGGCCCGCCAGCAGGATCACCAGGAAGCCCACCACCACGCCGGGAAACGCCAGGGGAAATGTCAGCAACGCCACCAGCGCCGAACGCCCGAAGAAGTGCTGGCGTGCGAGAAACACGCCCGTGATGCCGCCCACCAGCAGCGCCGCCAACGTCACCAGCACCGCAAGCACGCAGGTTTGCGCCAGGCTGCCCAGGTATTGCGCGCTGCTCAGCACTTGCCAGTAACCGCTGCCGTGGCTGTCGCGGCTTTCGCCACCCAGCACGATCAAGTGCGCCAGCGGCAACAGCCAGAAAGCGAGCAGCACCGCAAACGCCGGGGCCAGGGCCCAGGCAGGGTTTGGCCGCAAGAGTGCCTTCACTTACTTGACCTCACTCAAATAACGCGCGGCGAAAGCTTCCTGCACGGCGGCCATTTTCTGGTAGTCCACCACACCGGCGCGGGCGTAGTCGCTGTCTGGCAGGAACTGCGCGGCAACGTCCGCCGGCATCTTCACCGGCCGCACCGGGCGCAGGTAGGCCTTGGCCCAGAGTGCCTGGCCTTCATCGGACAGCACGAAATCCAGGACCTTTTCGCCGTTGGCGCGGTGCGGTGCGTTCGCCACCAGGCTCATCACATAAGGCACGCTGATGCTGCCTTCCCTGGGAATCACGAAGGCGACGTTGGCGTTGTCCTTGTAGCGGGCGCGGTAGGCGTTGAAGTCGTAGTCCACCAGGATCGGCAACTCACCGGAAAGCACCCGCGCATAGGCGGTTTGCTTGGGCACGATGGGGGCGTTTTTCGAGAGCTTCTGGAAGTAGTCGATGGCCGGGGCGAAGTTGTCGAGGTCGCCGCCCATGGCGCGGTTGATCGCCACCGCCGAGACGTAGCCGACGAAGGCGCTGGATGGGTCGAGGTAGCCGACCATGCCTTTGTATTCGGGCTTGAGCAGGTCAGCCCAGCTTTGCGGCACTGGCAGGCCTCCCAAGGCGTCGACGTTGACCATGATGCCCAGGGTGCCGGAGTGAATCGCGAACCATTGGCCGTCCGGGTCTTTCAGGCCGGCGGGAATCTGTTCCCAACCTTTGGGCTTATAGCCCTCCACCACCGCCGCCTTTTGCGCTTGCAGGCCGAACGTCACGCCGTAGTAGACGACATCCGCCACCGGCGCGGCTTTCTCGGCCACCAACTGCGCCAGGGACTGGCCGGAGTTCTTGTTGTCCAGCGGTACCTGCACGCCGGTGCTCGTGGCAATGGCCTTGAGTTGCGTGCCCCAGTCTGCCCAGTCTGGCGGGCAGTTGTAGCAAATCGCGGTGTCGGCGGCCTGGGCCAGGCTGGCCGCGCCGCACAGCAGCAATGCCGCCAGCGTTTTACTGAGCATGCTCATCAAGCGTCTCCTTTATGGGGTTGGGTGCTTTCGCCCGGCCGGATATGGCACGGCAGGCAATGGGAAACCGGGGCGTTGCCGGCGATTTGCGCCAGCAGTTGGTCAATCACGGTGCTGGCCAGCAGCGCGATGGGCTGCACCACGCTGCACAGCGTCGGGTGCATCTGGGTGCCCAGGGAAATGCCGTCAAAGCCCATCACCGAAAGTTGCTCAGGCACGTTCCAGGCATGGCGGCGCAGTTCGGCGATCAGGCTGATGGCGAGAAAATCGTTGGAACACACCAGCGCGGTGGGCGCCTGCGAGCCTTGCAGGAAGGGCTCGATGGCGGCGAATTCGGCTTGGGTGTGGGCCGGCATTTCGATCACCGGTCGGCTGTCGAGGCCGTGCTCGCCCATGGCATCGCAATACCCGGCGTAACGCAGGCGCGCCCGGTCGGACTGCAACGCGGGGCCGGCGACCATGGCGATGCGGCGATGGCCCGCTTCCAGCAGATAACGGGTGGCCAGCGCCATGCCGGCGCGGTTGTCCACCGAGACGGCGCTGTAGTTGGGGTTGTCGGGTTGGTGGTAGGCCAGCACGAACGGGGTTTCTTCCGTGGCCAGGCTGTGGAGCACGCTGTTGCTTTCAGCGTCGGTAACGGTCAGCACGAGGCCATCGACGCGCTGACGCAGCAGTTCTTCCACCACGCTGCTTTCGCGCTCGGCGCTGTAGTCGGTGGTCGCCAGCAGCAGGTTATAGCCCCGCAGGCGTGCGGCGCGCTCCATGGCCTGGAACTGCTCGGCGAACACCGGGTTCAGCAGGTTGGGCACCACCACGCCAATCAGCTGGGTGGTTTGCAGGCGCAGTTGACGGCCCAGCAGGTTGGGCCTGAAACCCAGCTCGCGGGCGGCGGCGAATACCTGCTCGCGGGTGGCCGGGCGCACTTGTTCCGGGGAAGCGAAGGTGCGCGCGGCGGTGGCGCGGGATACACCAGCGAGCCGGGCTACGTCTTTCAAATCAGTCATTGTCACTCGCTTGAGATCGATCTCATTGGCGAGGACAGTAACGGGGGAATGTGGCAGTCAGGCGATGGGGAGATGACGGTTTGATGTCAGCGTGAATGGGTTTTTGTCATCCGCTGAAAGTCTTATGTGGGAGCTGTCGAGCTTTAGCGAGGCTGCGATAGCGGGGTGTCAGGCAGCGTGTTTATCGGCCGTGCCGCCGCCTTCGCGGCCTCGCTGAAGCTCGACGGCTCCCACAGGGGATGGGGGTTGCTTGGTGGTTTTGTGTTTCAAGGCTGGGTCACTAGCCCTTCCCTGGTAGCGTTGGCGAGTATGTCTTTTGCGGGCACGTTGACCCATGTGGCGGCGTCCACCTCGCCTTGCTTCGCCAGCCAGGCACCCACCATCTGATAACCCAGCGTGTACCCCAACCACCTGGGCCTTGCCCCGGTGCCGAAGAACCATTCGCTGTGGTCGTAATACGTCGCCTCCAGAAGCTGGAGCTCTACCGGCGAACCCAGCAGCTCCTCGGGTGTAAGCGCCCTCTCCCACAGCTCCGGCTCACTGCCCAGCACCCGCCGCACAAACTGCCCGGCCAGCCCTTCGCTGATCATCGCCTCACCCAGCGTCCACCCATAACCCGGCCCCGCCATGCGCAGGCAATGATGCACCTCATGCACCACATGCCGACGCAGCGAGCCACTGCGCAAACTGGCCAGGAAATTCGGATTGTCGGGGTCAAGGGTCATGCTGAACATCGTGCTGCGATAAGCGCGGCCGACCAGGCCCAGCTCCGGGAGGGTTTCCCCAGGCAATCGCTGGATCAGGACATCCAGGCGCGGCGGCGGCATCAGCTCGGCAATCGCCCCGTAGGCGGCCTCAAATTCACGGATCAACTCGGGGCGAAACTCCGCCAGGCGCCCCGAAGCTTCCAGCCAATGCAGTGTCCATGCGTCCATTCTCACCTCTCGTCGCCAAAGCCGGGATCCGTTTGCAATGCGGCTCATCATACCCACAGGCTGTCATATTCACAGGCCAGCTTATAACCGGGCCAGCAAATTCCGCTGACTAACCTTTCGATCTGTCCCAAGTGCGGGCACAATGCGTGTCCTTTTTTGGCAGGCACCGCCGCAGGCTCTGAAAATGATCAAAACGCCGTACTACCTCATCGACAAACAGAAGCTTCTGGTCAACATGCAGAAGATCGCCTACGTGCGCGAACAGTCCGGCGCCAAGGCTCTTCTGGCCCTTAAATGCTTCGCCACCTGGTCGGTGTTCGACCTGATGCAGGAATACATGGACGGCACCACTTCGTCGTCGTTGTACGAGCTCAAGCTGGGTCGCCAGAAGTTCGAAGGTGAAGCCCACGCCTACAGCGTGGCCTGGGCCGACGATGAAATCGAAGAGATGCTGGATAACTGCGACAAGATCATCTTCAACTCCATCAGCCAGCTGCAGCGCTTTGCCGAACGCAGCGAAGGCAAGACCCGCGGCCTGCGCGTCAACCCGCAGGTGAGCAGCTCCGACTACCTGCTGGCCGACCCGGCGCGCCCGTTCAGCCGTCTGGGCGAGTGGGACCCGGTGAAGATCGAAGGCGTGATCGAGCAGATCACAGGCTTCATGTTCCACAACAACTGCGAGAACGGTGACTTCAACCTGTTCGACCAGATGCTCAACACCATCGAAGAACGCTTCGGCGCGCTGCTGCACAAGGTCAACTGGGTCAGCCTCGGCGGCGGCATCCACTTCACCGGTGAAGGCTACGCCATCGACGCCTTCTGCCAGCGCCTCAAGGCGTTCTCGCAGAAGTACGACGTGCAGGTGTACCTGGAACCCGGCGAAGCGGCGATCACCAACAGCGCCTCCCTGGAAGTGACCGTGCTCGACACCCTCTACAACGGCAAAAACCTCGCCGTGGTAGACAGCTCCATCGAAGCCCACCTGCTGGACCTGCTGATCTACCGCCTCAACGCCAAGCTGGCACCGAGCGACGGTGAACACACCTACATGGTGTGCGGCAAGTCGTGCCTGGCCGGGGACATCTTCGGTGAATACCAATTTGATCAGCCGCTGGCCATCGGCGATCGACTGTCGTTCATCGACACGGCAGGCTACACCATGGTCAAGAAAAACTGGTTCAACGGCCTGAAAATGCCGTCCATCGTAGTGAAACAACTCGACGGTACAGTCGAAGTGGTTCGTGAATTTGGTTACGACGACTACCTGTCCAGCCTTTCGTAAAGCGGACAGATAAAGGAGAGATAAAGCAATTGAAAAAGAACGTTCTTATCATTGGTGCAGGAGGTGTCGCCAAGGTGGTGGCCCACAAGTGCGCGCAGCACAACGACGAACTCGGTCGTATTGCTATCGCGTCGCGCAACATCTCCAAATGCCAGGCCATCATCGACAGCGTCAAGGCCAAGGGTAGCCTCAAGGTACCCGCCGATATCCAGGCCTTCGCGCTGAACGCTCTGGACGTGGAAGCGACCAAGGCACTGATCCGCGAGACTGAATCGCAGATCGTCATCAACGTAGGTTCTGCGTTCCTCAACATGTCGGTACTGCGTGCCTGCATCGACACGGGCGTGGCTTACCTCGACACCGCCATCCACGAAGAGCCGGGCAAGGTCTGCGAGACCCCGCCGTGGTACGGCAACTACGAATGGAACCACCTGGAAGAGTGCAAACAGAAGAACATCACGGCCATTCTTGGCGTGGGCTTCGACCCGGGTGTCGTCAACGCTTATGCAGCGCTGGCGCAGCAAAAGCATTTTGACCGCATTGATTCGATCGACATTCTCGACGTCAATGCCGGCTCCCATGGCAAATATTTCGCCACCAATTTCGACCCGGAAATCAACTTCCGCGAATTCACCGGACAGGTGTGGAGCTGGCAGAACAGCCAGTGGACCAGCAACACCATGTTCGAAGTCAAACGCACCGACGACCTGCCTGTGGTCGGTTCGCAGAACCTGTACCTGACCGGCCACGATGAAGTGCACTCGCTGTCGAAAAACCTCGACGTGCCCAACGTGCGTTTCTGGATGAGCTTCGGCGAACACTACATCAACGTGTTCACCGTGCTGAAAAACCTCGGCCTGCTCTCCGAAAAACCGGTCACTACCGCCGAAGGCCTGGAAGTCGTGCCGCTGAAACTGGTCAAGGCCGTGCTGCCTGACCCGTCGTCGCTGGCACCGGGCTACACCGGCAAGACCTGCATCGGCGACCTGGTCAAGGGCACCAAGGATGGCCAGCCACGCGAGCTGTTCATCTACAACGTGGCCTGCCACGAAGAAGCCTTTGCCGAAACCGACAGCCAGGGCATCTCCTACACCGCCGGCGTACCACCGGTGGCCGCAGCGCTGCTGGTTGCCCGTGGCGAATGGGATGTGAAGCACATGGCCAACGTCGAGGAACTGCCGGCTGAGCCGTTCCTGAAAGCGCTGGACGTGATGGGCTTGCCGACTCGCATCAAAGACGAGAACGGTGACCGTGCCTGGGATGCGATTGCCTGAGGGTGATAGCTGACTGAACAAAAAAATGCGCCCGAAGGGGCGCATTTTTTGTTGGGGCTCACATAAATCTCAAAGAACAATGAAGATCAAAATGTGGGAGCGGGCTTGCTCGCGAAAGCGGTGGCGCAGTCACACATGTACCGGCTGACCCAGCGCTTTCGCGAGCAAGCCCGCTCCCACACTTGAATCTTTAGCGTCACTACTGCTCAACAGCTCGGATTGAAGTAACTTCCTGCGGGGGTAGTAACCAATGCCGCGTCGTTGTCCATCCCAGAAAAACTCTCGCACCATCCTCAGTTGGAGCGCGCTGAGGCAATACTTCGCCAGCACAAGCCTTGCGCAAGCCGCTCATCAGCGGCAGGAATCTTTCTCGAAAAGCCACTGGCTGAATGGCGAAATAAGCCTCAATAGACGCCAAGGCTTCTCTGCGATCATCTTCATCGAGCATCGCCAGGTAGAACACCATCTGGCGCCAGGCATAGGCGGTATTTTTGAGCATTATCAACCGAGCATGATAATGCTCGATCTTCATCTGATGCCGTCTACATATCCACTCAAAACACGCCTGCACCATGCTGCCTAATTTAGACCGTAGCAAAACCTTCAACCCAAGCGATTCAAACAATACCGCAAGGTTCTGCGTGGTTAAAATCTGCTGCTGCTCAAGAATGGTGCCATTGGTTGCCGGATGCCAAGTGCCTAACTCAGCTCCCGCACGCCTCGCGCACAAGGCCGCGAACGCATCGCTCGCCACTCGCGCTTGTCGCCGCCCTCGGGTGACGAGGCCGGCCAGCTCGTCGGTATCAATGGCGTAGTAACGTATATAAAGTGAACCTGCTATCACCGGCCCCGTTCGCCTGGCAGCGTCAGCAAACTTACTGGAAAACTGCCCCATGAAGATATCTGCAGCGACCTCTTCCACGAAGGGAAGATCTAGTTCCGCAGTGTCCGCCAGTGCTCCATACTCCTTGAGAAGCTTGTTAGGAAGGATAGCGTAAGGGAAGGCATGAAGCGTTAATGCCGCTGACTCAACGAGGGATTGTCTGGCGACACTGGCTGCACCAATGCCTGACTGACGATCGCGCTCAATTGCAGCAATCCAGGGCAACTCACTCAGGCCAACCTGACGCTCAAGATTCAACAGTAATAATGAACGCCGCCGACGGAACGCCCGGTAGGTCGAGGCGTAGACCATCCTCAACGCTTCGTCCCGCAACCCCGAGCTACTAAGCTGAGCGGTCATCGCGGGCAGCACCCGTGCGACTGTGTCACCCGAAGTGATCAGCCCATGCTTGATCAGTTCGCTAATCGTCCCGCTGCGACAGCGTTGAATACGGCGCAGGATCGCCGTTGGTATCGCGACACCCTCGGCTTGTGCACATTCCGATGCCTCCGCAGCAGTGAGCGGCGCGGCCAAATCGACAAAATCCGAAATGCCACTTTGCGCTGGATACCTGGACAGACGCTTTGCCACGACACGCGCAATTAGATGATGCTCTGGCCCCGCCACCTGGCGAAGCTGGTTCGCGCGGAACGCTAAGTGAGAGGCAGAGTCCGGAGTGCCATGTTTGCGCACGAAGTCATCGACAATTCGTCGTATACGACCTACCTGACGCCCTGTGAGCGATTCAGCATTGCGGGAGCATTGCTCCAGTAAAGAAAACAGTTCCGCCAAGCGGTCAGGGGAGCACCTGTCGATGCCAAGTTTTTTATAATTTTCCTCCAGTTCGGCCGCCTGCTCGTGCCACTGAGGTGGGTAATGACGGCAAGGCCAGCCAGCCTGATAAGTCAGGAGGAAATGTGCGATGGCTGAATCATAAAGGGGTAACCGTCTTGTGATCGCCTGTTTCTGCACAGCGATCTGAGTCTGAGCAGGCAAGGTTATAAGAGACTGCTTCACCTCACCCGCGTCAACGACATGTACCTGCGTGGCGGAGATCGGAAGCTGCGTAGAGATCGACGGAAAGAAACGCAATCGGTCAAAAAAAGGAACAATGGCCTCTATGAGGGCACGCGCCTCGTCAGTACGCCGCTGGCCTGACAACCAAGCCACGGTCAGTAACGCTGCCTCTTCCGGCACATCAACTCGATAGTCACAACTGGCCAGGAGCTGCTGCAGCGCATCAAGACCGTCATCTGTGAGATGCCAGGCATTGATATCCAACCGCTCAAACCCTCGACGAATCCCCGGGAGGGAGGCGGCCAGTTCACGCTCATAGTCGGTCAATTCGCCACCTGCCAACAGATTACCGGTAGCGAACCCCCTGTAGTTACTTCCAGCGTAACCCAGGCGGGAACCTCAGCAATCGGGGTACGAGAGCCATACTCTGCAGTGCTTTGCAGAATGTGCGCAATAACCTGTTTCCAGCGCGAGATGCGTCTGCGGGCATTAAAACGGGCGAGAGGGCTACAAGTTTGATCGTGCGCAAGCAGTGCCCTGGACAACTGGAAGACTGCATAACCTGCATCCATGCTAGTCACTCCGTGTGATCTGGAAGTATGTCCAGACTGCTGTGTAATGGATGGGTCCGGAGGCTGGATTCGAACCAGCGCCCACCCGGTTAAGAGCCGAGTGTTCTACCGCTGAACTACTCCGGAACAGTGGGCGCATTGTCGAGCAATGCCTTGAGAATGTGAAGGACCCCTACCCTTATTAAGATTTAACTGACAGAGATGTTTGCTTTCCTACAGGCACCCATAAATTTCAAAGAATACTGAAGATCAAAATGTGGGAGCGGGCTTGCTCGCGAAAGCGGTGGCGCAGTCACACATGTACCGGCTGACCCAGCGCTTTCGCGAGCAAGCCCGCTCCCACATTGGATTTGCTGTGTTCTTGAGAATGGGGCTATTCAAGATTGCGCGCAGAATTGCTCAACGCCCTCGAACACTGCAACAACGCCGGCGCCAGCTGCTTCTCTGCATCCGCCCGGCTCCACCGACTGGTGGGCGCCACCACGTGCACCGCCGCCACCGGCCGGCCATTTGCCCCCAGCACCGGCGCGCCGATGGTCATGTCGCCCAGGAACAGTTCCTGGCCATTCACCGCGTAGCCCTGTTCGCGCACTTGCTGCAACGACTCCATGATCCTGTCGACCTCCGTCAACGTCTGGCTGGTATGCGCCACCCGCTGGCTGTGCTCGATCAACGCCAGTGCCTCCTCCTGCGGCAACGCACTCAAATACGCCCGGCCCGACGCCGTGCAGTACATCGGCACCCGCGAGCCAATCGGCATGTGCACCGGCACAAAGCCCGAGCTGACGAAGCGCGCGATGTACGTCATGTCGTAACCCGCAGGCTCCGTCAGGCACGAGGTTTCTCCCGTCAGGCGGGTCAGTTCCGAGAGGAACGGGTTGGCCACTTCAATCAACGAATGCGCATCCAGATAACTGAAGCCCAACTCCAGTACCCGGGGTGTGAGTTGGTAATGGCGGGTGCGCGAGTGTTTCCGAAGGTAACCCAGGCTCTCCAGGGTAAACACCATGCGCTGGGCCGAGCTTTTGGTCATGCCGGCGGCCTCGGCCACCTCTGCAAGGCTCATGCTGCGGCGCTGGGCGCTGAATGCCTTGAGCACCGACAGGCCTTTTTCCAGGGATTGGTTGTGCAAGCTATTGCGTTCTTCAGACATGGCGGACTCGCGGTCAGGTCGATCAAGCGTGGCGATATTTCTACACCAAACTGCGAAATTCGACTACTTAAAATCGCATACCGATACGAAAGGTTCATTTTGTCGATTTTCTGTACCACTAAACGATTTTATTGAATCGAAATGGCACAGAGCTTGCGGTTTCGTCTCCAGCCGCTTGCGGTACTGACGATCCGTTTTCCTTCTGGAGTAACCCGATGAACAGTCTTTCGCCCTTGTTTCGCCGCCTCGCCTTCGGTCTTTGCGCCACCCTTTGCGTGGCCACCGTGCACGCCGCCGGTGCGCCCTCGTACAAAGTCGGTGCAACGGCCAGCGGCTCGCCGTTTACCTTCCTCGACATCAAGAGCAACAGCATCCAGGGCGTGATGGTCGACGTGGCCAATGCCGTGGGCAAGGCCGGTGGTTTCACCAGCGAAATCGAGCAGACCAACTTTGCCGCGCTGATTCCTTCGCTGACCTCCGGCAAGCTCGACTTCATCGCCGCCGGCATGCTCAAGACCCCTGAGCGCGCCCAGGTGGTGGACTTCAGCGCGCCGGTGTACGCCTACGGCGAAGGGCTGATCGTGAGTGCCGATGACAACGCAACCTATACCGACCTCAGTTCGCTTAAGGACCAAGTGGTGGGTGTGCAAGCCGGCACGATCTTCTACGACATGCTCAACAAGCTGGGCATCTTCAAGGAAATCCGCACCTATGACTCCATCGGTGAAATGGTCCGGGACCTGAGCCTGGGCCGCATCAAGGCCGCCGTGGGTGACCAGCCGGTGGTGGCGTACCAGATCCGCCAGAAGCTGTTCAAAGGCGTGAAGCTCGCCGCCGACTACCAGCCGGTCAACGTCGGCGAGGTGTGCCTGGTGGTGCGCAAGGGCGACAGCGAAACCCTCGCACGCCTGAACCAGGCCATCGCCAGCATCAAGGCTGACGGTACCCTGGAGGCGATCCTGAAGAAGTGGGGGCTTGATGCCCAGGTGCAGCCATGAACCCGGCTGAATTCCTGCAGAACGCCCGGGACTTCCTGCCGATCCTGCTTCAGGGCGCCTGGGTGACGATCCAGATTACCGTGCTGTCGTTCCTGCTCAGCAGCGCCATCGGCCTGGTGCTGGCGTTGCTCAAGCTGTCGCCGATCAAGGCGCTGTCGTGGGCGGCGAGCACGGTGATCAACGTGATTCGCGGTCTGCCGATCATCGTGCAGCTGTTCTACATCTACTTCGTGCTGCCGGACATGGGCGTGCACCTCAGCGCGTTCCAGGCGGGTGTGATCGGCATGGGCATCGCCTATTCGGCGTACCAGGCGGAGAACTTTCGTACCGGCATCATCGCGGTCGAACAAGGCCAACGTGAAGCCGCCGAAGCCTTAGGGATGCGCTCGGTGCTGATGATGCGCCGGGTGATCCTGCCCCAGGCCTTTCGCATCGCCCTGCCGCCCTACGGCAACACCCTGGTGATGATGCTCAAGGACTCCTCGCTGGTGTCGACCATCACCGTGGCCGAGATGACGCGCCAGGGCCAACTGATTGCCTCGTCGACCTTCCAGAACATGACCGTCTACACCCTGGTCGCCCTGCTCTACCTGCTGATGAGCCTGCCGCTGGTGTATGGCCTGCGCCGCATGGAACAGCACCTGGGCCGGAGGAAAAAAGCATGATCGAGATTCGCCAACTGCAAAAACACTACGGCACCCATCGTGTGCTGCACGGCGTCGACCTGGACGTGGCCAAGGGCGAAGTGGTGTGCCTGATCGGCCCGTCCGGCTCGGGCAAATCCACCTTGCTGCGCTGCATCAACGCCCTGGAAGCCTACGACGGCGGCACCATCAATGTGTTCGGCGAAACCGTGCAACGCGGCAGCAAGACCGTACACGCCCTGCGCAGCCGCATGGGCATGGTGTTCCAGCGCTTCAACCTGTTCCCCCATCGCACCGTGCTGGAAAACGTGATGGAAGGTCCGGTGTACGTCAAACGCGAACCGCTGCAACAGGCCCGGGAAGAAGCCCTGGCGCTGCTGGATAAAGTCGGCCTGTCGGCCAAGGCCGATGCCTACCCGGAACAACTCTCGGGCGGCCAGCAGCAACGCGTCGCCATCGCCCGCGCCCTCGCGATGAAGCCCGATGCGATGCTGTTCGACGAACCCACCTCGGCCCTCGACCCGGAACTGGTGGGCGATGTGCTGGAAGTGATGCGCACCCTCGCCGATGAAGGCATGACCATGATTGTAGTGACCCACGAAATGGGCTTTGCCCGCGAAGTGGCCGACCGCGTGTGCTTCCTGCACGGCGGCTACATCGTGGAAAGCGGGCCCGCCGAGCAAGTGCTGGGCAACCCGCAACAGCCGCGCACCCAGGACTTCCTGCGCCGCGTGCTGCACCCGACGGCCAACACCCGGAGCCTGTCATGAAGTCACTCTGGGCAGCGACAGCCCCCGCCGCACCGCCGACACCCGCGCTGGCTGAATCCATCAAGGTCGACGTGGCCATCGTCGGTGCCGGCTACACCGGTTTGTCCACGGCCCTGCACCTGGCGGAACGCGGCGTGAGCGTGTGCGTGCTGGAAGCCAACGAGCCCGGCTGGGGCGCGTCCGGGCGCAATGGCGGACAGGTCAACCCGACACTCAAATACGACCCGGATCAACTGGTGCAGAGGTACGGCGCCGAGCGCGCCGAGCCGCTGATCCATACCGTGTCCAACTCGGCCGACCTGGTGTTCAACCTGATCGAGCGCCACGCCATCGACTGCGCGCCCACACGCAAGGGCTGGATGCAGGTGTCCTATTCTGAAAAAGGCGTGACGGGCCTGCATGCCCGGGCCGAACAGTGGGCGCGACGCGGGGTACCGGTGCAGCGCCTGGATGCCGACGCGGTATCCGCTCGCATGGGCAGCCAGGCGTTTGCCGGCGGCTGGCTGGATGGCCGCGCTGGCGCCATCCAACCCCTGGCCTATGCGCGCGGCCTGGTGCGTGCAGCGCAGGCGGCGGGCGTGCGCATTCACGGACAAAGCGCAGTGACCGCGATTCAACCGGCGGGCGCCGGCTGGAAGCTGCAGACCGCCAGCGGCGCACAGGTGTCGGCCGGCCAGGTGGTATTGGCCACCAACGGCTACAGCGGCGACCTGTGGCCCGGCATGGCTCAGAGCGTGCTGGCGGCCAACAGCTTTATCGTTGCTACCCGGCCCTTGAGCGGGCCTGCGGCCGAGAGCATTTTGCCGGGGCAGGAAACCGTCTCAACCGCCCAACGCCTGCTACTGTACTTTCGCAAGGACGCCCACGGTCGCCTGCTGATGGGCGGGCGCGGGTTGTTCGAAGACCCCACCGGGCCAGCGGATTTTGCGCACCTGGAACGCTCGCTGGCGTTGTTGTTTCCGCAGTTGGGCAAGCTGGAATTCGAGTACCGCTGGGCGGGCCGGATCGCGATCACCCGGGACTTTATGCCTCACGTTCACGAACCCGCACCCGGCTTGACCCTGGCATTGGGCTGTAACGGACGCGGGATAGCCCTGTGCACCAGCCTCGGCCAGCAACTGGCCGGACGCCTGTGTGACAGCCGCTCCGACTTCGCGTACCCGGTAACGCTTTTGCAGCGGTTGCCACTGCATGGCTTGCAACGCTTCTACATCGGCGCTGGTGTTGCGTGGTACAGCCTGCTGGACCGCCTATCCCTGTAGGAGCGAGCCTGCTCGCGAAAAACCCGAAGGCGCCGCGTTTCCTCAGGAGACCGGCGCCTTCGTCAAAGCTCGCAAACCTCTCCCTCATCACTGAAGAAATAGATATTTTCATGCTTGTAGCCCCAGCGACCGCCCCGCTCGCGAACATGCGGCTCGAAGGTAAAGCACGTCACCTCCTCCAGGCGCCGATGATTGCCCGCCTCGATGTAGAGCCTTTGGTCACGCTGCTCACAGATGCTGTGGCCGACGTTGCCGGCGAAATCGAGGTTCTCGAAACCCTCGGATGCGATCAGTTCATTGGCGAACGCATGCAGGTCGTTGAACGTGGTCCCGGGGCGGGCGAAGGTGCGCATCATCGCGTGCAACCGGTGCTCCACTTCATAGCCCTTGCTGAACTCCGCACCCGTTGGCACCGCCCTGCACACGCCCTCCTCCACATAGAAAGAGCGCGCGCAATCGCCCCACACATTGCCGGAGCGTGGACTCAAATCCACCGTAATCAGATTGTGCAAACCGACCGCTTCGTCACTGGGACGATAGTCGCGGCCCGACACCGAAAGTGCACTGCGTGAACCCAGTAATACGAAGGCGGGGCAGTCGTAATACCAGGTCTTCGGATAGCCGGAATCCGCAAGCATCTGCGCTGCCATTTCGGCGATGGACGCTTCGGTTGAATGTGGGGTGATTCGCGTAACGAGCTGCTGCAATACCGACTTGGCGGCGGCCTGGACGACACGATTGGGCAACATGGACCGTCTCTGACTGATGGGTGATTGCGTCGATAGTATCAGCACCCTCCTCAATGACAGGGAGGCCCGCGCGGATTTTTCCGACAACTGTTTCAGGTTGTCGGTCGGACTCGGGCTGACTAACCTCCCGCAGTCGCTGCCCATTCAGCGGCCGGATTTGACCGTCCGACCCATCAACGACCGCAACGCCCAACACCTATTTCAGGCGTTTTTTTTGTGCCTGAGTTATCGTGTCGCGGCGGCTGTACGCGGGATACCTTCGGGTATGCCGGGTTCGTTGATAACCGGTCGGTCAACCCGCGTACAGCTGCCACCCTCCTCGTTTGACCGCGAACGGTGGTAGCTCCACTTATCGACGGAGCTTCACCATGATTAAAGACAGTCCAAATCCCCCAAATCATGCCGACCGGCTTCAAGAAGCCGCTTACCGCGCCATTCATCACTATCTGAAACCTGACGCCCAACCCCAACCGCCTGAACCCGCCGAGCTACCGTTCGATGGATTGTTTACCGTGCGTAAGGACCTGGACACAGAAACCTTGCTGGCCAATGCCTCGCAAGACCTGGCGTCGATCAATGTCATCGCCGCTCACCTGGCCTTCGAAGTCGACGGGACTCAACGCAATGTGGCGCTGGGCATTTGCAGGATGCTGGAAGGTGTGCAGATGCTGGTCGACAAAGCGCTGGATCGATGCGCGGAAACCAGCCCGCGCTAATGATCGTTCCCACGCTCTGCGTGGGAATGCCTACGGTGACGCTCCGCGTCACAAAGGCGGACGCAGAGCGTCCTGGGCGTCACTCCCACGCAGAGCGTGGGAGCGATCAAGTCTCTTCAAAACACCGACCACCCAATCCGCTCACTCAACAACTCCAGCGCCTTCATCCCCGCCAACGAATTCCCCGCTGCATTCAACTCCGGCGACCATACGCACACCGTGAACTGCCCCGGCACCACCGCGAGAATTCCGCCGCCTACCCCGCTCTTGCCCGGCAACCCGACGCGATACGCAAAATTCCCCGCCTCGTCATACAGCCCGCTGGTGGCCATGATCGAATTCACCTGCTTGGTTTGCCGCGCGGTCAGAATCTGCTCACCGCTGTGGGTGCACACGCCTTCATTCGCCAGGAAGCAAAACGCCTTGGCCAGGTCCAGGCAGCTCATCTGCAACGCGCAGTAGTTGAAGTAGCTGTGCAGCACCGCGTCCACATCGTTGTGGAAGTTGCCGAACGACTTCATCAGGTACGCCATGGCCGCATTGCGCGCACCGTGCTGGGCTTCGGATTCGGCCACGACACTGTTGACCAGGATCTGTGGGTTGCCCGACAGCCGCCGCACGAAGTCGCGCATCGACAGGATCGGCACGGCAAAGCGCGACTGGTTGATGTCGCAGATCACCAGCGCACCGGCGTTGATAAACGGGTTGCGTGGCCGCCCACGCTCAAACTCCAGCTGCACCATGGAGTTGAACGGCTGCCCCGACGGTTCGTGGCCCAGGCGTTCCCAGATGCTTTCGCCGCCATGGTCGATGGCCTGCACCAGGCTGAATACCTTGGAGATGCTCTGTACGGAGAACAACGTGTGAGCATCGCCCGCGCAGTAGGACGAGCCGTCATTGCCGTACACGGCAATGCCCAGCTGCTGCGCCGGCACATCGGCGAGTGCGGGGATGTAGTCGGCGACCTTGCCGAGGCCGATCAGTGGGCGGACTTCGTCGAGGATCGACTCCAACAGGGCCTGCATGTTTTGTTCGGGCATGGTTTGGAAAATAGTGATTGGCGGGCGCGGAGGATACCTGAAACATCAGGCCCAGGCAGGCCTTGGGTTAATAGGCCTCGCCTTCGTCTCCCCGAATATTGGCAGAGAAGGCGCGGGCTATTTCCCTGGCTTTTGCAAGGGCCTCATCGCTGTAGACAAACGCTATGGAGCCACGGCGATAATCGAAGTAGTACTGCTGCTGCGTCGCCGGAGAGGTCCAGAACGCGGTTTCATTGCCGCTGACGGTGATGGTTTCACCGGTCTTTGGATTGACACCGACTGTCTCGCTTTCGAGGTTCATCGAGGGGTCATTCGCGCAAAACGAATGCCATTCTTCAGGCGCGATTGTGCTGCTTTCGGCTCTCTCGATGTGGATCTCATAAGCCATTGGTATCTACTCCGGAACAGGGGACTGGGGCAACGACGTTACCAGAAAGCTGGCTTGGCCGATGCCCATGCTGTACCTGTCACGCCCGCTCCCGCCCCTTGAACGCCACCGAAAAACAAAAAAGATCAGCAACGCAAACCCCGCCGGGAACAGCCAGATGCTGCGCCAGTCATGGCTGCCACCCGCCGCCGCATAGTGGTCGGTCACCTGCCCCGCTACCCAGAACCCGATCAACATTCCCACGCCGTAGGTCGCCAGGGTAATCAGCCCCTGGGCCGAACTCCTGAAGCGCTCCGGGGCCTTGGCGTCGGTGTAAATCTGCCCCGAGACAAAGAAGAAGTCATAGCAGATGCCATGCAGCGCGATCCCGGTAAACAGCATGAAGGCCAGCTCGCCGTTATTGCCATAGGCGAACAGTGCATAGCGCAGCGCCCAGGCCAGCATGCCCACCAGCAGCGCGACCTTGATGCCGAAGCGCTGGATGAACAGCGGCAATAGCAGCATGAACAGCACCTCGGACACTTGCCCGATAGCCATTTTTGCCGTGGGGTTGGTCACGCCGATTTCCGCGAGGAACGGGTTGGCGTTCTGGTAGTAGAACGCCAGGGGAATACAGATCAGGATCGAGGCGATGAAGAACACCAGGTAGCTGCGATCCTTGAGCAAACCCAGCGCATCCAGCCCCAGCAGTTGCTTGACACCACCACTGCCCGCCTCGGCTTTCAACGGAGCGGTAGGCGGCAAGGTGAAGCTGTAGAAACCCAGCACCAGTGACGCGATGGCAGACATCAGGAAGGTGTTGCGCAACGCGCCGGTGGTGATCGACTGCTGGGAATCCCAGGCGAACACAAAGCTGATCACCAACCCCGCGACGATCCAGCCCAAGGTGCCCCACACACGGATGCGCGAAAATTCCTGGGCCGGGTCGCTCATTTGCCGGAACGCCACCGAGTTCACCAGTGCCAGGGTCGGCATGTAGATGACCATGTACGCCAGCACGTAGGGATAAAAGCCGACAAAGTCCGGCGCGCGGTACAGCTGGTACAGCAGCACTGCGCCGATCAGGTGCAGCATCGCCAGGATGCGCTCGGCGTTGAAGTAGCGGTCGGCGATCAGGCCGATGATAAACGGCGCGATGATCGCCCCCCAGGACTGGGTGGAAAACGCCATGCCGATTTGCCCGCCACTGGCCCCCAGGTTGCTGGCGAGGAAGGTGCCCAGGGTGACGAACCAGCCGCCCCAGATAAAGAACTGCAGGAACATCATGACGCTCAGTCGCGCTTTCATTGTGGTCACCGGTTTATTGTTATTTTGGTAAGCGAAGCGGTGTTCAGGCGTCGGGCAGGCCCAGCAGCCGTCGGTTGGAGTGTTCGTCGGACGTCACGCCGGCAAAGTCATCGAACGCCTTGGTGGTCTTGCGGATCATGTGCTGCTGGATGAACGCCGCCCCTTCTGCCGCGCCTTGTTGCGCGTCCTTCAGGCAGCACTCCCACTCCAGCACGGCCCAGCCGTTGAAGTCGTATTGGGTGAGCTTGCTGAAGATTGACTTGAAGTCGATCTGGCCATCGCCCAACGAGCGGAAACGCCCGGGGCGGTCGACCCAGCCTTGATAGCCGCCATACACGCCGGAGCGTGCATCGGGGCGGAACTCGGCGTCCTTGACGTGGAACATGCGGATGCGTGCATGGTAGCGGTCGATGAAGCCCAGGTAGTCCATTTGCTGCAACAGCAGGTGGCTGGGGTCGTAGAGGATGTTGGCCCGGGGATGGTGGTCGACGGCTTCGAGGAAGCGCTCGAAGGAGGCGCCGTCGTGCAGGTCTTCACCGGGGTGGATTTCGTAGCACAGGTCGACACCGGCCGCTTCGAAGCAATCGAGGATCGGCAGCCAGCGCTTGGCCAACTCGGCGAAGCCTTGCTCCACCAGGCCGCCGGGGCGTTGTGGCCACGGGTAGAGGTAGGGCCAGAGCAGCGCGCCGGAGAAGGTCGCGTGTGCGCTTAAGCCAAGGCGTTGGCTGGCGCGGGCGGCGAGTTTCAGTTGCTCGATGGCCCACTCGGTGCGTGCCTGGGGTTGGCCTCGCAGGTGGGCCGGGGCGAAGTCGTCGAAGAGCGTGTCGAAGGCCGGGTGCACGGCCACCAACTGGCCTTGCAGGTGGGTCGACAGTTCGCTGATTTCGACGCCGGCATGGGCGCAGGTCGCCTTGAGTTCATCGCAGTAGGCCTGGCTTTCTGCGGCGCGGGCCAGGTCGATGTAGCGTGTGCCAAGGGTGGGCAACTGGATTGCCTTGTAGCCCTGGGAGGCCGCCCATTCGGCGATGTTGGCCAGGGTGTCAAAAGGCGCTTCGTCCGAGATGAACTGGGCGAGAAAAATACCGGGGCCGCGCATGTGTGTGATCTCCTTCATAAGTGGCTGGCCAGGGTCGTCCACTTCGCGTCGCCGCGATGGTTGGCGATCACGGCTTCGATAAAGGCCATGCCGCGTACGCCGACTTCAATGCCGGGCACGCCGACGGCTTCAGTGCCTTGGCGAATGGCTGTGGCGAAGTCGCGGTAGAGGTTGGCCATGGCCTCCAGATAACCCTCGGGATGCCCGGCGGGCAGGCGCATGCGTTGCAAGGCCGCGTCGCACAGCCAGGGCTGGCCGACGCCGGAACGCAGGATGCGCAGGGGTTGATCGAGGGAGCGATGGATCAGGCTGGCGGGTTCTTCCTGGCGCCATTCTAGGCCGCCCTTGTCGCCATAGAGGCGGATCTTCAGCGGGTTCTCTTCACCGGCACACACTTGGCTTGCGATCAGCACGCCGCTGGCACCGGAGGCCATCTTGAACAGCATGGCGGCATCGTCATCGAGTTGGCGGCCGGGTACGTGGGTGCCCAGGCTGGCGCAGAGCTGTTCGATCGGTTGGTCGGCGACGAACTCCGCGAGGGAAAAGGCGTGGGTGCCGATGTCGCCGATGCAGCCGCCCAGCCCCGACAGCTCGGGCCGGCTCCGCCAGTCAGCCTGCTTATTGCCCTCCCCGGCCGCGTCCTGGCTGAGCCAGCCCTGGGGGTACTCGACGATGACTTTGCGCAGGGTGCCGATGACACCGCTGCGCACCATCTCACGTGCTTGCCACACCATCGGATAGCCCAGGTAGGTATGTGCCAGCCCATAACGTCCGGGACTGGTGTTGACGACGTTTGCCAACGCCTGCACCTCGGCGAGATTCAACGCGGCAGGCTTCTCGCTGAACACGTGAAAGCCAGCCTGCAACGCCAGGGTCGCGATGGGAGCATGCAGATGATTGGGGGTGACGATCACCAGCAGTTGCATGCGCTGATCGGCCGGCAATGCCTGTTCCGCCGTCAGCATCTGCTGCCAGTCGCTGTAGCAACGGGACGCGGACAAGCCCAGGGCGCTGCCAGTGTTCCGGTTGTTCTCGGGCTCGCGGCTGAAGGCCCCGCACACCAGTTCATAACCGCCATCCAGCCCCGCCGCCTGGCGGTGGGCCTGGCCGATGAAGGCGCCCGCGCCGCCGCCAACAAAGCCCATTCTTATTTTTTGCACTGCAGCCGTCATCGCAAGTCTTCTCTTTTTGGGCTATTACGGATCATGATGTAACCGGTTACATCGTGCCGGAAATTTAGGCCCAGTTGCTCGCGGTGTCAAACCCCGACTGCGGTAAACTTGGCGGCTGCTGCTCTGATAACGAGGTTGTCTTGTCCAATATTCGCGAAGTCGCCCGCTTGGCCGGGGTTTCGGTGGCCACCGTGTCCAGGACCCTGGCCAGCCCTGAACGCGTGCTCCCCGAGACCCGCGACAAGGTCAACGCCGCCGTGGAACAGACCGGCTACCGGCCGAACCGCATGGCGGTGCAATTTCGTTCGCGGCGCACCGGTAACCTGGTGATCCTGGTACCGGCGATTGCCAACACGTTTTTCGCCCGGGTCATCAGCGGTGCACAACAGGCGGCGCAGGCGTCGGGTTACCGGTTGCTGTTGTGCGACACCCGGGGCCAGGCTGAAATCGAAAAGCAGTTCGCCGAACTGGTCCACGCCCATCAGGCCGATGGGGTGATTCAGTTGCGGGCCTCTGACCCGTTCAGCGACTGCAGCGACTCACCGCCACTGGTGAACGCCTGCGAGGTGATCCAGAACGGTCGCCATCCCACCATCAGCCTCGACAACCGTGGTGCAGCCAGGGCCATGACCCAACACTTGATCGACCTCGGCCACCGCCGCATCGGGTTGATCAAAGGCCCGAAAAGCAGCCCGCTGACCCGTGACCGCGTGGCCGGTTATGAAGATGCCTTGCTCGCGGCCGGCATCCCCCGCGACCCGGCGCTTATCTGCCACGGCGACTTCACCCTGCACGCCGGTTTCGAAGGCGCAGGCAGCATGCTTGCCTTGCCCGAGCGCCCCACCGCGCTGTTCTGCGAGAACGACGAAATGGCCATCGGCGCCTTGAAGCGCATCAAGCAACAGGGCCTGCGCGTGCCCCAGGATATTTCCCTGGTGGGCTTTGATGACATCCCCTTCGCCGCCTATTGCGACCCGCCGCTGACCACCATCGCCCAGCCAGCCGAAACCTTCGGGCGCAAGGCGGTCGAGATGCTCATCGCCCTGATCGAGAAAACCCCGCTGCCGGAACGCCAGGTGGTGTTGCCGTTCGAACTCGCCTTGCGTGGCAGTACGGCAGCGCCCAACACTCAATAGTGCGCCACGTCCGACACCTGGGTGTCCAGCACGTCCCGCGCCAAAGCCCAGGCTTGATCCCGGGATTCCACCACCAGCAGCGGGTAGCCCCACGCTTTGCCAAACATCACCGCAAACGGCTTGAGCGCCAGGCGCTTGGCCGCGCTGGGCTCCACCTGAATCATGCCTTTGACGAACGCGCGCAAGGCCACCTTATTCTTCTTCATCCAGATCGAGGCGTGTTTGCGCTCTTCGTGGGAGTGCTCGTGAGCGCTTTCATCCACGGCTTTTTCGTGAAGCAAAACGAAGGGCTCCTGGCGCCGCAGCAAGGCCTCGAACGCGACAAAGGTGTCTTGCGGGGGCGTGTCGCTCGGGGCGTCGAAGACGATTTTCACCACGGGGAACATTGCACTGTCGAGTTGCATGGGAAGCTCCTTTAACGAGAATGTTTCTCATAATAGCCATGCCATCACTGGACGCCATTGCACAGAATAGCCAGAATGTTTCGCATTCCAGCCAAGACGTACCTCTGCCATGTATACCCACCGCCTCGAAACCCGTGACCCGCTGCGCCCGGCCATGGCCGATGCGATTCCCCGAGCCGTGGTAGCGGTGAGCGCCTCAAGCACTTCCGCCAGCTGGGAGCACATGCCGCACCAGCACCGCAAGGGTCAGTTGATGTACACGTTGCGCGGGGTGATTCATTGCGTCATCGAAGAAGGTATCTGGATCGTGCCGCCCCAGTGCGCGCTGTGGATTCCGGGTGGCCTCTCCCATGCGGCACGCGGTTCGGGACCTGCGGATGTCTACTGCCTGCTGGTAGACCCCGATGCCGCCAGCGCCCTGCCCCGGCAATGCTGCACGCTGGCCGTGTCGCCGTTGTTACACGAGTTGATCAGCAAGGCCGTAAGCTTTCCGCCGCTGTATGACACCGAGGGCGCGCAAGGCCGCTTGGTGGCCACGTTGCTGGACGAACTCGCGCTGGCCCCGGTCGAGGCGCTGCACCTGCCCATGCCCCAGGACCCAAGGTTGAGACGCCTGGCCGACAGTTTGTTGGCCAACCCCGGCGACAAGGCCACCCTCGGCGAATGGGCGGTGCGCATCGGCATGAGCGAACGCAGCATGACGCGGCTGTTGCTGGAGGAGATCGGCCTGAGTTTCGGGCGCTGGCGCCGGCAGTTGCATGTGATCCTGTCGCTGCAGCGCCTGGCCAAAGGCGAAAGTGTGCAGAGGGTAGCGCTGGACCTGGGCTATGAGAACGCCAGCGGCTTTATCACCATGTTCCGCAAGGCCATCGGCAAACCTCCGGCGCGCTACCTGGCAGACCGCGCGGGCACATCCGAGCACACAACGCCCGCTATCGCCTTGCTGGATTATTATAAATAGTCAGGTATAAGCATTTTTAGAGCTTAAGGACTAGAACGGTTAAATCATTCCAGCCAAAAAAATCAAGCCAGCCTAAAATACTTATCGCACACTAAAAAATTTGCACTAGCATATGAGTACTCCCGTCCAGAAATCCGCTTTCAACACCCGCCAGCAAACCGCCTTACCCCCGTAAATAAAGTGCCGAATGTTAAAATTTGTCACGTTTTGGCGTATTCAATTCGATTAACATCTAAACGCCTGCAGCGATTGAATTGACGGCCTCGCATGCCGGAAAAGGGAGCAACGTGATGCATTTTTCCAACGTCCTCGCTATTGCACGGACCCCATCGAAATCCGAGGACTTCAGCGAGCTTATAGTTCGTACTGTACCGAAAAATCTAAAAGTCGATACACGCTCCTACGGCCAACTAATTGGTCCCTATGAAAGCCATGGACATTACCGTGCCATCATCATAGAGATTGACACCCCCTCTGCCAGCACCCAAACGCTGGACATCATAAAGAAAACCAGATCCGAGAACCCCGGCAGCACCATTTTTCTGGTTGTCACCTTCGCCACCACACTAAGCAAAACCAAATATTATCTCGCAGGCGCCGACTACTGCATAAAGGTCGTCGAGAGCTCGCCCGAAAAAAAACTTGCGCTCTTCGCCGCGTTCCTCAGCGAGACATACTGGCTAAGTAATACTGATTTGCTACTCGACCAGGACCGCATGTGCATCTACGGCGGCGGCAAAAAGCTGGAAGTCTCCTTCGTCGAAATGAAAGTACTGGAAGCCCTCATTCATAATCGATTGCTCAGCCACGATGAAATTGCAGTTGTCATGGGACTTAACGCCCGATTTTATGATTCGCGGGCGCTCGAAAAATCGATCAGCCGTTTACGCGGCAAAATAAAATCGCACTATGGAAGCAATATAATTCAAAGCATTCGGGGTTACGGCTACAAACTAAGCAGAGGTCTTGCTTCGGTGAATCATGTCCAACCCGTCAAGGAGCGGCCAAACCGTGAATAGCGGAAATCTATTGCTTGCAGCGTCCGCCGACTTCAAGTTTTCGCGCCAGGCGATACTTGAACGAAGTTGCACCTTATGGGGCAGTGAAATTCGGGTTCATGCCGAGCACGCTCTCGACACGTTGCCCGATGATGTGCGCCCCTTTTATTCCGAGCAACTTAAGTACGCCTACAGTGAAGCCCTGCAACACACAAAGCCCAACTCATTTGCCCGAGAAGGAAAACGTTTGCGCGTGGACAAAAGCCCGGGGCTCCACAAGTTTTTCCGGGTAGAGCAATCCTTATTGATGAATGAAGACCTGCTCAAGGAAATCATCAACACGTCGGCCATACTGGAAAAACACAAACAACAACTTATTGTCAGCGTTGAAAATACACTGGATACTCTCCCCGGCCCGGTGGAGCGTAGAAACATGATCCGCCAACTGTATAGCCTGAAAGACCGCAGCACTATAAAGCTTGCCTATAACAATTACACATTACATACAAAAAACACCGACCTGCTGATCGACTTGAGTCTTTATGACTATATAAAAATGCCCTTTCCAGACTCGGCCCTCAGGCTCAGTCTGAACACGCGCTCAGGCCTGTTCGACCGGCTTTACGACCAGATGCTGGGGCTGATGAGCACCACCCGGGTCTCGTTCATCGCCGACAACGTCGAGTATGCCGACAGCGCACTTCTCGCCAGACGCTTGCCTTTTGACTATTTTCAGGGCCCCTACTTCTCCCCTGCTGATAGTTTATGAACCCCCGTACTTTCCTGGAATCGGTGAATGCCATGAGTTCTCTCAAGAAACACACATTTACATCCACGTACCCGTCAATTGCGCTGCATGATTTCACGCCCAATGTGGCATTTTTACATTACGACGTCGACAGCGGCCCGCTGGTCGAAACCGCTGAGAAAACAGCGGAGTCCTCGGCCAGTTCCTACGCCGTTACCAGTGAGCAGAATTTCAATCTATGGCTCAGCAATTATGTGGCCGCCAAAAGACTCTATGAGGCCAATAACCGACTAACCCGACAACTTTACGATGCTTCAAAAAACCCGAAAATTTCCGTACTCAAATCAGAACCCGGCGGCCCCGATCTTAATAACACCCCCGCGGAAGTTGTTAATTCAACCCCCGCCTTGCGCACCCCGGATGTGTGGTTATTGACCCAACAAGACCGGGCACTGGTCAAAGGCGGACTGCGTATTTCCTTGACGACTATTGAATCGGCACTGATCAAGAAGATGTTGCACCATGAAGAACGCGTGGTGAGCAAAGAAGAACTTATCCGGAACATCGGGCGTGAACCCGACCTCTATCGCGGGCTTGAAATGTGCCTCAGCCGACTGCAGGACAAGTTCAAGCGCGTCAATGATGGCGAGCGCCTGTTCCGAGCGGTACGCAACCGCGGCTACTGCCTCACACAAAAAATAAAAAGCCCTTTGAGCAGTCGCAGCAGCGTCGCCGAACAATAATTATTTCATAAAAATTACAATTCACCCTGCCTATTAAAATCCTTTTCTATCTGCCATTTTATAACAACATGCCCGCGTTATAAGTCGTCAGCCATTGCTCCCTGCCATTTATTACTATCAATACGCACGCCTACGCGTGCGCCTGCCATTTGATAGTCATTAAAACCACGCCTCGCTTTAACCTGCCAGCACGTGAGTGGATACCACAGGGAGCAGAAGTATGCTTAACAACAGAAGAATGCATCGTAACCTTACACCCAAAGGTCTCACCTTCTGGGGGCAGTGGGCTATTGCCTTGAGTGTGGTCGTTGTACTTTTGTTTTCACTGGTACTGTTCAAGACCGGACAACTGGAGTCCCACTACCGGATATTGGCAGCCATTACAATACTGGCCTCTATCCCGGCCTACATGTTATGTGATGTCTATAGCAAAAAGGACGACTTTTTTGTTGGACTGGGACGTTTATTCACCGGTTGGTTATTGACCCTGGGCATATTGTTGGCGGTGGGCGTCGCATGTAATGCCAGCTCGCTATTTCCTTTCGAGATACTGCTACTCTGGGCCGCCGTCAGCTATCCAATACTAGCACTTTGCTACATTCCGATTCACAGTCTATCCAGGTACTACCATCGGCAACTTCACGAGCGCCAGAAATCCCTGATTATTGGTACGGGAAAACTTGCCACCGATTTGGCCAACACTCTTGCCCGGCAAAAACGCTCGCCCTTAGTCGGGCTCGTAGGTCCAGACACCGTCTTGCCTCAGACCAGTACTCAACCGCAGATTCTCGGCGATTTGCCGGACCTTCCCGCACTGATCAGGCAACACGGAATTCGCCGGCTGTACATCACTCATTCGCTCCAGGAAGCCACGCATATCGAGGCGCTGTACCTCAACCTGCTGGAGATCAGCGTGGACGTGATCTGGGTGCCCGACCTCAACAACATGCTGCTGCTCAACCACAGCGTGGCCGAGGTGGATGGCTTGCCGGCAATCTTCCTCAATGAGAGCCCGCTGACCAGTCGCCCGACCGCGGCACTGAGCAAGTCGCTGCTGGACAAGAGCCTGGCGCTGTTGGCGATTGTGCTGCTCAGCCCGTTGCTGCTGCTGTTCGCCCTGCTGATCAAACTCACCTCCCCCGGCCCGGTGATTTTCAAGCAGGACCGTCACGGCTGGAATGGCGAGGTGATCAAGGTCTGGAAGTTCCGCTCGATGCGCGTGCATGACGACCACGAAGTGCGCCAGGCAAGCCGCAACGACTCGCGCATTACCGGCGTGGGGCGCTTTATCCGGCGCACCTCCATCGACGAGCTGCCACAGCTGTTCAACGTGCTGCAGGGGCATATGGCACTGGTGGGCCCGCGCCCCCATGCCGTTGCCCACAATGACTACTACTCGGGCAAGATTCGCGCCTACATGGCGCGGCATCGCATCAAGCCCGGCATCACCGGCCTGGCGCAAGTCAACGGCTGCCGTGGCGAAACCGAGACCCTGGAGAAGATGCAAAAACGCGTCGATATCGACCTGAGCTATATCAACAACTGGTCGCTGTGGCTCGACATCAAGATCCTCTTCAAGACCCCGTTTACCCTGCTGTCCAAAGACATCTATTGACCCTCTCTTCCCCGTGTCGCTGCAACGGCGACGCGGGGCACCAGACGCCTTCAGGGGCGTCGTCTTCGCTCCCCTCCATCCTCCCCCATCAGCCGCAAAGATAACGCCCATAGCAACGCCTGGGCGTCCAGGCCCACGCCATTCGTAGAGGGTTCACAGAGGGGAAGTCAGGGAAGTGTCGCTCGCCGGCATTGCACCTGGCGTTGTGTTGCCAAGGCCTTCTCACTGCCTGGCGCATTCAGCACCAGGCAGTGAGCAACCTTGTCGGCAAATGCCGCACCGTCACTCAGTGATCTTCTCGAAGTTGTTGTAGAACAGCTCGCTGTCACGCCCATCGGTCATCGTCTGCAGCGAGTAGGCACGGTTCAGGCGCGCACCGCCGTCGCGGGTCAGGGGTGCCCAGACGACGTTGGCCCGACGCATCGTCGAGGTGCTCATCAACTCGTCGAACGGGACGGAAATGTAGATCCCCTTGTCGAAGCTGCCCTCGCCGTACTCTTCCTTCGAGGCGGTGGTGAGTGTCACCCAGCCACCAAATTTCACGCCGTTCTTGAACTGCCGGGAGATGTCGACGGTGGTGCCCCAGTCCCGCGCCAGATAACGCCCCACACTGACTGCCGCCAGGGTGTCATAGGGCAGCTCTGTGTAGCTGGTGACATGGCCAGTGATGGTCTGGTAATCACGCAGGCCGAAGCCCTGATTGAAATCGCGCTGGCGCACGACGTTCAGGTCTGCACCCACCGACCAGTGCTTGCCCGCAGGCCGAAACAACACTTCACCGCCCACCCCGGCGTACATGGACTCCAGGTAACCACCGTAGACCATGCCATACAGGTCCCGGTCCAGCCGCGCCGCATGGTTGAACTGGAAGTTTGGCATCGTCACATCCGACGTCGTCATGTACTGGCGCAGGTCGGTGCGCACCCGCGGCAACCCGCTGGGCGCGTCGTAGGTGAACTTGTCGTAGTTGTTCAGCAGGTTGGCGCTGAGCAAACCGCTCCACCAGGTGTTGCGGGTAAACCGGTACTCCGCGTCGGCATCGGCGGTGAACTGATACAGCAAGCCGTTGGGGCCGCCGATGTTCTGTTTGTAACCCAGGCCCAGGCCGTAGCTGAACGGCTCCTGCTTGCCGGTGTAAAGCGTGGTTTCCCGATGAGCAATCGCCGGATTGACCTCGGTGGCACGGTGCAGATCCGTCAACGGCTGCTCGTTGTTCACCACCGCGCGGAAGGTGTCGCGGGGCACGCTGGTTTCTTCGATGGGCATGTCATAACGCTTGTTCACCAGGGTGAACCAATCGATGTCCTGATTGGCGCTGTTGTCGAGAATACGGCTGGCGCGCCCGACGGCCTTGGCTGAGTAGAAGTAGCGCTGCTGCTCGCCATACACCATCAATTCCGAGCCGCGCTGGGCAATGCGCTCCACCTTGTAGCCGGCATTCTGCTGCAGCCGGTCGGCGACACTGGCCCAGTTGACCTGGTCGGGCGGCGTAGTCGGCATGCGTGCGGGCAACGGTTCGGCGGGCGGGTCATAGGTCTTGACCGGCGCCTTGCGGCTGACAAAGTTGGTGTGCAGGGTGATGCCGAACATCGCGGTGTTTCCGCGCTCCCAGGCCGCACTCAGGTCAACGCTGTCGGCCAGCTTGTAGACCACACCGATATTGACCGGCGAGTCCTGCTTGATCGGGTTGTCCAACGGTTCGTGCTTGTAGTCGTTGCCCTCGTATTCGAGCTTCAGGCTCAGGGGCTCCCACGGCGTTTGATAGGCGATCCCGCCAAACAACGAAGGACGGCCCCTGAAGTAGGCGTTGGAGTTCACGTCCCCTGCCCTGGCGACGACTGCGGTGCTCTTGGGCCGGTCGTTGAACTTGCTGCCGAACACCGACAGCGGGTTGCTGAAGTCCCCGCGATTGCCCAGGTAGCCCCAGGCAATGCCGAGGCTGAAATCCAGGTTGGCATAGCGCTTGTTGGCGACGAAGTATTCGCTGGAAAACAACCCGGTACCGCCGATGTCCCGCGCGCCGAAGGCCACTTGCGGCGCCCAGTGGCTTTCTTCCCAGAGCCGTGCCTTGAAGTCGATGGCTTTGTCTTTGAAGCTCTGGCTTCCGCTCAACGCCTCGGCACCGTACTTGCGGTTGCTGATGGCGGTGTAGCGAAACGAGCCCTCCAGCCAGTCGAACGGCTGCAAGGAAAAGCTGTAGCGCGAGTAAGGATCGGTCCGGTTGGCGTTGGCGCTCAGCTCGCCCGCCGGGGCCATGCGTGCGGTAGGGGTCTGTAGCAGGCCCACTCCGCCAAAATCATTTTGGGTGTAACGGGGCTCACCGTGAACCAGCCCACAGGGCAAGAGCAATACAGCTGCAAAACGTAAATTCAAGGGTTCACCTCAGCCAACGGTTGAGTGGCGAAAAACTCGGCCAGTTGTTGGTTGAGATCAGGGGTCGGCGTCTCAAGATCATCACTGCGCAGCGGCACCAGGATCCGGCTGCCGGGAGCGGCCACGACACCCTCCTCACGATTCCAGGCCGCCACGCCCACACGCCGTACCTGGCCATCGGGCTGGATCAGCCACAGGTCATCGCGCTCGGCGTCGTCGAGGACAGTGCAGTCGCGGACGTAATCCCGGATTTCCTTCATCGCCCGGTACGGCACATTGCAGGGCTGCGCGACCGCCCCCAGTACCTCAACGGTGGAGGGTCTTGCGGGGTAAAAAAGCTGGTCGCCCTCATCGAGCAACGCGTTGCGGGCGAACCCCGCCTCCACGGCGATCGGGTCCAGCACGGCCACCTGGCGGCCGGTGACGGGCAACTGCTCGACCTGCCGGTACAGGCGCGCACTCAAGTCCGCCCGCGTGTGCTTGTTATCCAGCAAGGCCCCTCGTTGCAGCAGTTTCAGGTCGAACAACACGCCCGCCTTCAAACGCGCCTGCTTGCCTGCCTGCGACCGGTGCAGCCACGCGGCGCCCAACCAGTAGCTTTCGGCATTGGGCTGGGCCTCGCGAATCACATCCAGCAAGCGCGCACCGGGCTTGATGTCGAATGGGCCGGGGCTGCGCACATCACCGCTGACGGTGACGGCCGCTTGGCCAACGCCTGGGCCGATCAACAGCAGCCCAAGGCATAAAAGGTTCGAACACTTCACCGGACGGCCCCCCGATCAGGGCGCAACTGCACGATTTTCAACACCAGCCGGGGCGTCAGGTGCTGCTCGCTGCGCCAGATGAAACCATCCTGCGGATCGACCCAGTAACGGTTGGTGGCGCGGAAATTCAAGGTGGGCACCTCCACCTGTTCGTCGATGCGCAGCAAGGCGTAATCCTTGTCCAGAATGCGGAGGGTCTCGATACCGTGAGGGCTGAAACGGCTGTTGACCGCAAGACCGATTCGGTTGCCGTCATAGAGGTCGATCCAGCGGGTGCTGGCATAGCCATCGGGCAGATGCTGGAGGCCGCGCTTGAACGGCGACTCGCCACTGAAGCGGGTGCCGTCCAGGGAAACTCCCAGCCCGACGGTGCGCACCACCAGGCCGTTGCGCATCATCAGCACTTGCTTGCCGGAGGCGACCCAGAACTCCAGGTCGCCCCGACGACGGGGCATGGCCATCACCCCTTCGCTGACGGCGGTGGTGACCAGGATCTGCGGATACGGCACCGCGTCGACCTGGGCGCGGGTCACGTTGATGGAGGCCGGGCCGGTGACGGACGTTTCGAGGGTGTACCACGACGCTCTCATCAACGGGTTACACCCGCACAACAAGAGCGCCATCGACAGACAGGCGCAGCTAGGCAAAATTTTCACGACGGGATAGCGCCTTATCTGCTGTTGACTTCACTGAGGTCATTGGCCGATCTGGCACCCAGCCCAATGGCAGTGGCGGTAGGCAGCAGCTGGCTGATCAAGCGGTTCCAGCGCGTCACGCCGGCCGGCCCGACGTACACGATGTCTTGGGGCTGCAAGTCAAAGCGCGTGGCGAGCACCAGCGCCGAAGGTGACTGGGCATCGAGCTGGAACACCTTGGCCGGTTCGGCTTCCAGGTTGTCCACGCCGCGAATCACGTACACCGCATTGCCATTGGAAGTGGTCTGGTTCAAGCCCCCAGCCGTGCCCAGGGCATCGGTCAGGTTGATCGACTTGCCCTTGAAACTCAGTGCCCGGGGCTGATTGACTTCACCCATGAGGTACACGCGTTTCTGGTCGTTATAGGGCAAGTACAACCGGTCGCCGCCCTTGAGGTAGATGCCCTGCAGTTGCGAGCCCTGACGATTGAGGCTGTCCAGGTCGAGCCTGTACTCGCGGCCGTCGCGGGTCAGGGTCAGGCCCGACAGGTCGGCATTCGTCGGGTCGACACCGGCGGCGCCAATGGCCTCCACGGCGCTCAATGGTGTGGTGGTGATCGGCTGCTGGCCGGCTTTCACCACCGCACCGGTCACCACCACCGTCTGGCTGGCAAACCGCAGCACGCTGACGTCAACCTGAGGGCTTTCAATAAATTGCGCCAGGCGTCCGGAGATATAGGCGCGCAGCTCTTCGATGGTTTTACCGGCCACCGGGACGTTACCGATATACGGATAAAACAGCGTGCCGTCCGGACGAACCAGGCGCCCGTTGGCATCAATCTGCTGTTGCGGCCCCGACGGTGCCGTCAACTCGGGATGATCCCAGACCGTAATAAACAACAGGTCATTGGCGCCTACGCGATAACCACCCGGAACATAAGACAATAATTCCGAGGGCACCGATTCGCGCACTTGCGTGGCGGCATCCATGGCGATCAATTTGGGGGTGATGGGAATCAACTCCACCCGGGTACTTTCGAGAGAACCCTCACTGGACATTTGACCGGTGTCCATGTGTTGACCAGGCGAAAACATGCAGCCGTGCAAGCTGATACTTGCCAGCAAAAGAACAGGTAACCTACGAATCATAATGGCACTACGCTAGTCGAGGGCGAGTCTAAAAAAGATCACCCAGAAAGTTCTGAGTGATCTTGAACAACACACATTGCGGGTTAATTAGTTGGTACCGGTGGTACCACCTGTGCCGGTTGTGCCGCCGGTGCCGGAAGTACCGCCATTGGAACTGCCGCCCGAGTTGGAAGCAGCCGCCGCAGCGCCGACAACAGCCGTGCCGACCCCCACGGTTTCACCGAGCGTCACGCCACCCACGACCGGGGTGCTCAACGACAGGGACTCGCCTGCGCTGGCCGTCTCGCTCACCGCTGCGCCGGCGACTTCACCCGCCGCCAGTGCCGCAGTACTTGTGAAAGCCAGCAAGCCGGCCAACAGTAATTGCTTCATATCAGACTCCTTCTCGATATTTACCCCTTATACAACTTTGCAATAAGGGAGTAGTGATGGAACGGAGATAAAACAGGCCATGAAAACTGCATATAGATCCTGCCGGATCATGCAATTAGCCTCTCAGGAATCATCTCACTTGTGGATACGGCAAACCACCAATGTTAATAATCGTCAGGATCAAATGATTGGCCGCACTGATAATCCGCGACCGATACCGTAATACTCGAAACCATTGGCTTTCATGCGGTGCGGATCAAATATATTCCGGCCATCAAAGATCACCGGCGTACTCAGTTTTTCTTTTATAAAGTCCAGGTCCGGGGCTTTGAACTCGCGCCACTCGGTCACGATCACCAACGCATCGGCACCCTGCAACGCGGCTTCCTTGGTGCCCATCAGCAGCAAGTCTTCGTTCATGCCGTAGATGCGCTGGGTTTCCGCCATGGCTTCCGGGTCGAACGCCTGAATCCTGGCCCCCACGCTGCGCAACTGTTCGATCAATACGCGGCTGGAGGCTTCGCGCATGTCATCGGTATTGGGTTTGAAGGCCAGGCCCCAGATCGCAAAGGTCTTGCCTTCCAGTTGCCCGCCGAAGTGATGGTGGATATGCCCGAACAGGTGCTGCTTCTGGCGCTTGTTGACTTCTTCGACAGCCGATAACAGGGTTGCCTGGTAGCCGATCGACGACGCGGTGCGCTCCAGGGCTTGCACGTCTTTCGGGAAGCACGAGCCGCCATAGCCGCAGCCGGGGTAGATAAAGTCGTAGCCGATTCGCGGGTCGGAACCAATGCCTTTACGCACGGCTTCAATGTCGGCGCCCAGGCGTTCGGCAAAGTTGGCCATTTCGTTCATGAACGAAATCTTGGTGGCCAACAGGCAGTTGGCTGCGTACTTGGTCAGCTCCGCACTGCGGATGTCCATCGTGATGATTTTTTCGTGGTTGCGGTTGAAGGGCTCATACAGCTCCCGCATGCGGTCCACGGCGTAGCTGCTGTCACTGCCGATGATGATTCGGTCGGGACGTGTACAGTCCGCGACCGCCGAACCTTCCTTGAGGAACTCGGGGTTCGAGATGACGTGAAACTCCACCTCAAGGGAACGGGACTTCAGCACCTCGGACACCTTCGCCCGGACTTTGTCCGCCGTGCCCACCGGCACTGTGGACTTGTTCACGATGATCTTCGGCTCGGTCATGTTGTGGGCGATGGTCGCCGCCACGGAGAGCACGTACTTGATGTCGGCGCTGCCGTCGTCATCCGGCGGCGTGCCCACGGCGATGAACTGCACCTCGCCATGACGCACGCCCTGGGCGGCGTCGGTGGTGAAATGCAGGCGGCCGGCATCATGGTTCTTCTGGACGAGCGCGCTTAACCCAGGCTCGTAGATCGGGATAATGCCGCTCTTGAGGTTCTCGACTTTCGTGGCGTCGATGTCGACACAACAGACTTCATGCCCCGCGTCAGCCAATACCGCCGCCTGCACCAGACCCACATAGCCGATTCCAAATACAGTTACATTCATTTCAATACTCCTTTAAACAAGCTCGAGGCGGCCATAGCGGTCTTCAAAGCGGATGATGTCGTCTTCGCCGAGGTAGGAACCTGATTGCACTTCAATCAGCTCCAGCGGGATGCGTCCCGGGTTTTCGAGGGAGTGCACAACGCCAATGGGGATGTAGGTGGACTGGTTCTCGGTGAGCAGCACCTGCTTGTCGGCGATCTGCACATTGGCGGTGCCGGAGACCACGATCCAGTGCTCGGCCCGATGGTGGTGAAGCTGCACAGACAGCTTGTGCCCCGGCTTCACCGTGATGCGCTTCACCTGGTAGCGGTAGCCCTGGTCCACCGAGTCATATTTGCCCCACGGCCGATAGACTTCGCGGTGGCTCGCGCTTTCGATCCGGTGCTTTTCAGTCAGCTCGGTGACGATCTTCTTGACGTCCTGGGCATGGTCCTTGGTGGTCACGAGAACCGCGTCGGCGGTCTCGACCACCACCACATCGCTGATCCCTGCCACCGTGACCAGCCGGTGGCTGGCGTGCACATAACTGTGGGTGACGTCTTGCAGCAACACGTCACCCTGGGTGCAGTTCTGATGGGCATCCTTGGCGCCCGCTTCCCACACCGAATCCCAGGCGCCCAGGTCACTCCACGGGGAGTCGAGGATGACCACCGAGGCGATGTCGGTTTTCTCCATCACCGCGTAATCAATCGACACGTTGGGCGCGTTCACGAAATCCACCTGGTTGAGCCGGGTGAAATCCTGGTCATGCGCCGCGTTGGAGAGGGACAGTTCGGCGGCCACCATGATGTCCGGGCTCAGGCGCTCCAGCTCAGCCTTCATGACAGAGGCGCGGAACATGAACATGCCGCTGTTCCAGAAGTAGTTACCCTGGGCCAGGTAGCCTTGTGCGGTCGCAAGGTCAGGCTTTTCGACAAAGGCCTCGACATGCGCCGCGCCGTCGACCGCAGCCGCTTGAGTACGGATATAGCCGTAGCCGGTCTCCGGCTTGGTGGGCACCACGCCGAAGGTGACGATCTTGCCCTTGTTGACTTCCGCCGTGGCCGACGTCAACGCTGCGTTGAAGGCGTCGGTATCGCCGATGACATGGTCTGCCGCCAGCACCAGCAGGATCGGATCGTCCCCGTCCGCCAGCGCCGAAAGCGTCGCGGCCGCAATCGCCGGGGCGGTATTTCGGGCGGTGGGTTCCAGGAGGATTTTCTGCGGAATCACGTCCAGCGATCGGCTTTGTTCGGCCACGATGAACCGGTGTTCTTCGTTACACACAATGATCGGAGGGCGGACGTTCTCGCCCTCTATGCACAGGTTCTTGATTCGCTCCAACGTGGCCTGAAACAAACTCAAGTCACCGTGCAGGGCAATAAACTGCTTTGGCTTAAGTGCTCTTGAAAGCGGCCACAGGCGCGTGCCTGAGCCGCCAGACAATATAACTGGGATCATAGCGATTACTCGATGATTAAAGGCAATAAGAGCGTATTGACAAACAGTCGAAACTTAAGAGGTGAACGACTTCACATAACTGATCAAACGATCTCTTTCGGTAAAGTCCAATGAACTTTCTGCACTGCTGTAGTTAAGGGCCGAATCAATCGCCGAAAAGAAAGCGTCTTTATCGTGGGCGATAAACACAGACGGCAGGTCTGAAAAATTCTCGGCGGTGTCGAACTGGTGATTATTGATATGTTCACCGCGTCGGCTATCGCGCGGGACGATAACGATGGGTTTGCCCAGTTCAAGGGAACGAATGATATTGCCCATGCCCGCATGGGAAACAATCACTTTCGAGGCGTTGAAGTTCTTGGAAAAGAGCGGCTCGGCAATGGTCTTGTACGCCGTAATGCGGCCCAGGTCGTTTTCGTTGTTGCCCACCTGCGCCACAATCGGGACCTGGGGGTTTGCATGGCTCCATTCATTCAAGTAGCCGAGCATTCTTTCAAACGGTGCTTGAGTGCCAACGCTGCAAAAAATCATTTATACAATCCTCCCTTTATATTGGGCCCGGCTGTTTTGCGAAAGCGTGGGCCACTGGGTCAGCAACTCATCGACAAAATAAACAGCGATACGGCCAGACAAAGAGAGTTTCTTGGGGTTGGCGATGCTGTCGATCCACAGGGTCTTTTTGCCCATGAGTTTTCCGGCGATCAACCCCAGCAGACCGGGAGCGGCACCGGTGGAGATAATGTATTTGGCTTTACTGCGGTAGACGATCGCGAAGATCTGGCAAAACCCCTTGATGATCTTCATGGGCTCACTGCGGTTAAAGTCCGGGACTTGCGCAAATTTATGCAATGGATACTGCGAGCCAATGCTGATATCGACGGTGGCAATGGTAACTTTTTGACCGTCGAAGGCCGGGAGCAACTTACTCATTTGCACCCAGTGCCCACCTCCAGAACAAATCAACAAAACATCACTTGATTGACTCATGACGGTTCCCTTCCTGTCAGAACTAATAAACATCATTAAATAGCTGCGGCAGTTTTCAACAATTGCGCCTGCCCTTCCCAACGGCTTATCCGCTTGGCTTTCAGCAAGGCTGACTTTTCTTTATAGGTTTCTTGATGGGCGATGAGTTGTGAAACACCGGCCTTTATGGACAGTGGGTCCATCGTGTCCACGAACACCGCCGCCTCGGAAAACAACGAGCGCAGCACCGTGGTGTTTGAAAGCGCCATCGGCCTGCCGGCACTGACCGCTTCGTTGGCCACGCTCAACTGCACGTTGTCGCGGGTGGTCAGGCCGAGCACCACATTCGCGTGGCACAGCAACTGCTCGAAGGTCGCCTTGCTGAGGAAGCCGGTCAGCTTGATGTTCCCGGGCAGTGACGCCACGAGTTCCTCGGAGAGCTTGCCCTGGTGCTTGCCGGTGATCAGGAAGTCGACACCGGGCATTTCCCTGGCAGCGTTGATCACAACCTCGATCGGCTCATCGATATCAAACGAACAGGGAAACAGCACATAGGGTGTTTCGCGCTCACTGGCAGGCGGCACCGGAAAGTCGCACGGCAAGTCTTCCAGAATAAAAAGCCTGGCTTCCTTGACGCCCAGGCTTGCCAATTCTTCTTTGACTTTGAAGTTGTGCACGACCACCGCATCAATGCGATTCAGCAGGGCCACGGTTCCCGGGAAGCCGATCCATTGTTTGCGCAACAGACTGTTGTGGGCGTCGGCAATAATCTTCAGGCGCCGGTTAAATACACACTTGTAGGCCAGCGCTATATGCAGGACCGGGCTCGGCGGCAGTTGCACCCAAAGCACTTCGGGCGAACCGACCAACAGCGTCTTGAGGGTTTTGAACGACTTGATCAAATAGTCCAGGGGCCGTGCAGACTTTTTCTTGAACCGGTTGGGCAGATGCAGAATGTCATACGCCCAATATTGCTTCATGGTATCGGCGCGTCGTTGATAGCCAATCCATGCAATCATTAATGATTTCACTTAAGAATCCTGCATAAATAAGGGTGGGCACGCGGGGTGCTTTACAAGGCAAACCAGACAGGAAAGTCGGCGCGGTACAGAATGTTTTTATTTCGAAAGCGAATCGGTTTGGCCGGGTTGCCGCCCACGATCGAATAGGCTTCAACGCTGCGCGTCACCACACTGCCGGGATACACCACCGCGCCTTTCCCGATGGTGACGCCGGGCATCACCATCACATTGGGAAAGATCCAGGCGTCGTCTTCGATCACCACGGGTTTTCCCACCAGGCAACTCATCGGGTCATCGATGTCGTGGCCCAGGGTATAAACCCGGGTGTTGTGGGAAATATTGACGTTGTCGCCAATGCGGATACCCGCGCGGTTATCCAGGTAGCAGCCGTAATTGATCGTGCAGTTCTTGCCGATCGAGCAGTTGCCGAACGAGAAGAAAACCACCTTGCGGTGAACCGTGGTGTTTGCGCCCACCTGGCACCCGGTGGCCCGCAGGAGTGAACGTCGCAGGTTGAAAAACAGGGCGAGGCTGAGCAGCGTGTTGAACAAGGCAAGGGCGGCCTTCTTGATATTCAGTTTCAGGTTCTTCATCTACTCACCCTGCCCTGCTGTATCCGTCACGCGCTGCGAACTCATCACAAAATTCCGGAAGCGGATATTGGTACTGACCGGCGTGGCGAACGACGGGTTATTCCCGCCGAAGAACGTCGAAAACAGCAAACCATCGATGGTGATATCCCGGGTGTCTCTAAACGTCAGCCCGGTTTCGGTGTGCACCAGTTTTTTGTCGTACCAAATGGAGATCACACCGTCGGCCTCCCCCGGCGTATTCAACTTCACCAGTTGCTCCAACGTATGCCATTGCCCGACCGTAAAGATCCAGGAACCCAGGCCTACAGCCGTTCCCCAGGTTTTACTGGTGGGCAGATAGGCATAAATGGCGCCGGCGCCCTTTTCTTTCCATATGTAGCGCGTGGAAAAACCATCATGGCCGTTAGGTATTTTCCCGCCGGTATTGGCTGTACCGCCGTAGAGGCCCGGCAGTTTCCCGCCTTTTACAAAGTTGAAATTCTTGTCGAACTTCAACTCATAGGTCAGCACCAGGCATTCGCGGCCGGGTTGCGGGAGCGGCGACTTGAACTCAATGCCGCCATAGGGCAAACCCAGGCGCACCATCGAACCCGGGTCGTACGAGCCGGCCGGAAAGTGCACGGCGATGTCCTTGATCTTCTGGCTATAGGCCTTGTTCGTCAGATTGGCGCTGCCTTTAATGCTGTTCTGCGCCTGCGGACCTTTGAGCATCTGTGACACATCCGGCAGTGACGGATAGATGTTTTTGATGGGTTGCTCACAACGGTCGTTAGTCTCTGATGCGCCGCTCGCAGCCATCTGCAAAGCGAACGCCAAAGTGAGTAGCGTCGAGGCTGTCTTTTTCACGTCGGTTGCCCCTCAACTCTATTTTTCATCGACCCACTTCAAAAAGTCGTCGACCGCTTTTTGTGCCAGGGACGACCGCTGCGCGATCTCCTGCTTGAGGTGCTCGGCCATCTGCGTTTTGGATTGTCTGAACTCGCTGATGGTCGACATGATCACCTCAGCGTCCGGGGTGCTGACCAACCGGGTGCCTTGAGGCAACATTTCATGAACTTTCTTCAGCTTGTTCTCGATGGCAACGGCGATGGTGGGAAACCCGAGGGAAGCCGGCAGCAGCACGCCGTGTGCACGGGCGCTGATGATCACGTCGGACTCGACAATCAATTTCGCCATGAACGTTTCCGGGGTGTCGCCAGCCGCGTCCCAGCACAACCATTCGAACCGGTGGTACTTGTCGATCAGGTGCTGGTCCCGCTCTTTGTAGAGCGAGACCAGACGCACCTGCTCGCCGCGCTTGGCCAGCTCTTCAGCGGCTTGCACCATCGCCTTGATGAACTGCTGCCCGTTCGCGTCGTGGGGCCAGTCGCGCAGGATAAAGGACAGGTACTTGCCCTTCTTCAGGCTGCCGATCTCCAGGTCTTTGCTGGAGATCCACAGCTCGGAAAGCAGGCTCGGGTCGGTGTACACCTCGACGTCGGTCTTGCCGAAAGTGTTGCAATGCTGCTGGCTGGTGCCGTCCCGCACGGAGATGTAGTCGCAGCGATTGATCACGCTGACCGCGCGGTCGAGCAACTTGCCACCGCCATCAAACGGGCCCAGGCCGATACAGAACGCCGCCAGACGACGGTGGAAATAGATCCTGTCGACGCCGCCGCGCATGCCTACATACAAGCGCAGAAGCGTGGACTTCAGGTCGGTTTGCGCCTTGAGGCTCTTGTGCAGCTTCGCCACGATGCCCTGACGGGCGGTGGCGGCTTTGGCCGGCGGGATGAACGAGAAGAACTGGCCCCCGCCCCCCAACACCACCAGGTCGGCCTTGATCGGCTCCTTGATGTGCAGCCACTTGATACGCGGGTTGAAGTTCCGGGCGATCTCCGGATGATCGACACCCACGGCAATATCCGATTCTTTAAAGCGTTTTTTCAGAATATTGATAACGCAGAGCATTAATACGTCATCACCCAAATTACCAGGACCGTATGCCCCCGGATATATACTTTGCTGACATTCATGCTGGGCTTCCATTTTCCACGGGGTCGTTAAACACGGTATTCAAAGCGAATGTTGTTGCGAGAATGTAGATAAATATCAACGCCAGTATCATCAATCGATAGACCATACTTTCAACGTACGCACTTGAGATAAAACTGACAAAAGGCAATGTCCACAAGATCAATATCCTGGGAGAAACCAGCAACTCCAAAGGGAGTATTTTCTTGTAGACGAAGTACGGCAGGCCGAGCAGGAAGTGGATGAACTGGGAGCCAATGAATGCCTTGGCAATCCCGACGGCGCCCTCTTCCCGCAACCAGAACGCCCCGGCGATGAATAACAGGCCCCACAACACGTTGCTCATGACGCTGAACCAGGCGAGGTTCATCACGATCATCTTTCTAGAAATGCCGGACTTGAAGGCACTGAGCAGCGAGCCAAGAATCACCAGCACCAACGTCACTTCAAAATCACGGCCCAGGAAACTGCTCCCGTAAAGCTTCGCCAATAACTCGGGAAACATGATCACCGGCTGGATAATCACCAACACCACTAACCAGCCCGACAGAAAGTTCAAGGCGTCCAACTTGCGATACTTGCCGCCCAGCGCGGCGGCCAGCATCGGCACCAGTACCGAGCCCAGTACCACGGAAACATGGGAAAAGATCGCGTTCCACTGCATGGCGGCGGCGTACATGCCGAGGGCAGCAAGTCCGTTAGTGGTTTGCGCCAATAACTTGTTCGCGAACCAGTTCATCGGCGCGACCATCAACCCGGTTAACAACACCGGCAGGCCAACCGAAAGCACCGCGTGCTTTTCTGCAATCGCGCCCTTGAAACTCAGCGTGGTGTTCTGCGCCTTCAGTATTTTCCAGCACGCCAGCGCGCTGAAAAACACGATCATCAATTGAGACCCGGCCAACCCCAGCAGCGCGCCGTTAAGCCTGAACTGGATGGTCAGGCCGTACGTGGCCGGGATCGCAACGATGGCGATGATTCCGTTGATCGTCGCAATCGAGCGGTATTGCCCCCAGCCGGTCAGGCAGCCCTGGGTCCAGCCCGACAAAATAATCAGCGTGATGGTGCACAACACGATCAGCGACGCCGCGTTCAGGCTGTCTGTCCCCAGGATGACGCTGGAGAAGAAATCCGGGAAAAACAGCGCTGTCCCGATGATCATCGCGCTGAAAAAAACCGAGAAAATCAGCGTCAGCGCGATGCCCCTGCCGGTCTTCTCGGGGCTGGTGTCCTTGAACTGCCCAATGTGCTTGGCCGTCGCCGTGGTGGTGGCCTGGGCGGCGACGTTGGCCAGCATCACGATCGCGCTCTGGATCAGGCCGTACTCGCCAAACGATTGCGCGCCCAATACACGCGCAACCAGGATGCCGGTGATCACCACCGACACTTTGGTGGCGACGGCGGAGATGAAGCTCCATGCCGTACTGGACACGAATTTTTTCAACAGTGTGCTGTTCATCCGGCATTCACCTGCAAGGGCGTGGTTATCAGCGGCTGGCGAGGGTTGAGGCTTTTTTTGCGTTGCCTGGCGGTGTGTTCGGCACACACCCGCAGGACAATGGCGCCATACGCGATGCCGATGGCGTACGGCTGATAAGGCGTGGCCGACACGATGAACATCACGCCCAGGAAGATGCCGATCGAGACCGCTACCCGGCTGTTCATGTGCTGGGTAATCGAGGTGATGAAGACATACAACAGGTACAGCCCGATCAGCCCGTACTTAACAAAGTAGGTCAGGTAGGCACTGTCGATATTCGAGTTCTTGTCATCCAGGCCACGGTATTCAAACCAGGGAATCTCGAACGGCGTCCCTGCTCCCAACCCCACAAAGTAGTGCATGGGGTTCATGCCCCGGATCAACTCCAACGCGGGGCTGAAGCGCGTGGCCAGTTGCGCGGCCATGCCTTCAGACGACAAACCGTCATTGATTCGATCGGCACCGATCATAGTGCTGATGCCGATAAACGCCATCAGCACCACCGCCCCTGCCAGGGCGACACCGATCATGCGCGCAGGCTTTTGGTATTGGTGAATGATGATCGCCGCAAACACCGACACAAAAATGAACCGTGAGTTGGCGATAAACAAACAGATAAGCGAGGTCGCCAGGCAGAGGCGTGCGAGCTTTTTTTGCTGGTCAAACAGGCGTGGATCGATGAAGTAATAGATCAGGTAGGCAACGGCTGCGTAGGTGCCCCCATCCAGGTATCGATAGGCGTTTTCTTCGTAATAGACGTCCTGAAACTTGTACAGCCCCAACCGCAACCAGGCGATGTCCAGCACATTGAATGCGCTCATCGCGATCAACAGCATCAGCACCGTTTTCAGCTTCAGGGTTTTCGCGGCGAGGGTCGCGATATTCGCCAGCACGATAAACGACAGGATCATGATGAAAGGCCGAACATCCTTGAGCAGGTACTTGTTCGAGGACTCCAGCAGGCCGCAGGCGAGTAACACCACATACAGCCCGCAGCCAAAAAGCAGCGCGCCCGGCGCCGTCAGTTGGCTCTTCTGCGTCAGCACCTGCCTGATCAGCAACGCACCCAGCCCGCCCACGATGTAGAAGTCAAAGAAGAAGATGCCCTTGAGCGAGATTATTTCGCTGTAGGAGTTGCCGGTAGGAATCACCGACAGCATCACCCCAAACAGCACGATTGAGTGCTTTGGGCTTTTGACGGCAAGCAAACCCGCTGACAGCGCGATAAGGGATAACAGGTAAAACATGGCTGGGTATTCTTTATGCTGATTTGAATTTGGCACGCTACCGCCCCAGGATTTTTCGTTCATTTCCTGAAAACGTGACGTCTATCCTGCTGAAACTTCCTGGGACGATGGTGCGTAACGACTGGAATCAGCTTCGATCAGCCTGGTACTCGTACTGGTAATACCCGTAGTTGCCATAGCCATATTTGGCGGAGGCTTTCTTCTCGACCCCGTTGAAAATGGCGCCCCTCAGCACGATGCCGTTCTGGGCAAACCGGCGCATGGTGTGTTCGATTTCCTTGGCCGGGTTCAAGCCGTAGCGCGTGACGATCAGGTTGGTCCCCGATTGCCGTCCCACAATTGCCGCGTCGGTCACGGCCAGGAGAGGTGGCGTATCGAGGATCACCAGGTCGTACCTTTCGCTGACCTGGGACAACAGCTCGGTCAGGTTGCGATGCATCAGCAACTCAGAAGGATTGGGCGGTATCTGCCCGCGGCTGATGAGGTCGAGGTTTTCAATGCCGGTGTTGTGAATGGCGGTTTCCAGCGTGCATTGATTGGAGAGGATGTCGGACAGCCCATCCTTGGCGGACACACCCAGCACCTTGTGCAGGTAGCCTCGGCGCATATCCACGTCAATCAACAGTACGCGCTGCCCGGTTTGAGCGATGACCGCCGCCAGGTTGACCGAGACGAAGGTTTTACCCACCTCGGGGCTCGGGCCCGAGATCATGATCCGGTTATTCGGCGCCTCAAGCATTGCGAAGTGCAGGCTGGTGCGCAAACTGCGCAAGGCCTCCACCGCCAGGTCCGTAGGGTGACTGATGGCCAGCAATGAAGACCCCGCATCGGTACGCCCACGCCCCCGGGTGATTTTGTCTTCCTCGACCTTTTGCAACGTGCTGTAGGGAATCGACGCATACACCGGCAAGCCCAGTTGCTCGATGGCTTCCGGGCTTTCCAGACCCCGGTTCAGCGCCTTGCGCAGCAGCACCAGCGCCACCGCGAGGAAGCCGCCCAGCAGGGTCGCGATCAGCACGATCAGGATCTTTTTCGGCTTGATCGGCTTGAGGTAATTGACGTCGGCGGTGTCGATCAGCCGCACGTTGCCCACGGTGCCCGCACGCATCACGTCGAGCTCCTGGGACTTGTTGAGCAGTTGGGTATAAATCGCCGTACCCACCTCGACGTCCCGGGTCAGGCTCAGCAGTTCCTGCTGGGTGGAAGGCAGGCTCTCTACCCGGCTCGCCAGGCTTTGCTGCTTGCTGGTCAATTCGCCGATCTGGGTCAGCAACGCGCGATACGCAGGATGTTGGCGGGTGAACTTGCGGTCCATCTCGGCCTGCTGCAGCTTCAGCTCGGAGATGCTGGTATCGAGCCCCACGATCTGGTCGAGGATGGCCTTGGTCTCGAGGGTGATGTCCACCGACTTGCTGCGGGTCTGGTATTCATTCAAGGCCTTGCCGGCTTTCTCCAGGTCCTTCTTGACCTCCGGCAGTTGCTCCTTGAGAAACGCCAGGCTTTGCGCCGCTTCAGCCGAGGTGCGCTCGACGTTTTGCCGCACATAAATGGCCGCGATCTGATTGAGGATCTTGATCGCCTGATCCGGGTCGGTGCTTTCCAGCGCCAGCCCGATCATGCCCGACTCTTTGCCGCGCTCGACCACATCCAGGCTCTCCTGGTAGTCGAGGATGCTGGTCAGGCGCGCATTACGGATCACCCGGAAACGGGTGCCGGGTTTGGCCCGCAGCGCTTCAATCTGAAACGCGACGCCATTTTGCTCGAACGGCTGCCCGACCTCACCGGCTGCCAGCACCTGGTCATCTTCATCCACCAGGGTGTAATGCGCGTTGTCACCCACGGTCAGGGTCAACTTCTTGCCCAGTTGCCCGTCCGGCAAATCCAGCTTGAAGATCTTCAGCGACTCGCCGCCCCAGGCGAAACTGTCCAGGCCCGGCAACGGCTCGGCGAGTGCACCGGGATTGCTCTTCTGGAAGCGGCGCGCGAGGAATTCACCGACCACCGGGAAGTACATCGGCTGCACGACGATATCGAGTTTCAGGTTATCGACGGTCTTGCCAATCACGTAGCGGGACTGGATCAGCTCGATCTCGGTGGCCGAGGGAGACTCCTTGCCCAGCATGCCGCCAATGTCCGAGAAGCCCAGCAAGTCGTTCTTTTTCGCCTCGACCTGCAACAGGGCACTCGCCTGGTAGACCGGGGTCGCCAACACCGCATACGCGGCGCCCGTCACCATAAAGGCGCCGGTAACCGCGGCGATCAACCACTTGTGGTCGATCAGTGTTCCAAACAGACCGAGGAGATCGATCTCCTCGTTTTCGTCTTCCCGTGCGGTGACTGCTGGCGCTTGCTGCATAAGTCGGATTCTTAGCCTTATTTCGATTCAAAAAGTAGTGGCGATCAGCGTGCGAGACGCTGCGCCCATGCGTTTACGGCTTCTTCGATCAACGCATACGCGTGCACAAAAGCAGCTTTCCCTTGACGGTAGGGGTCGCTGATCTCTCGCTCGTTTTGCCATTTCCCCAGCAGCAAGACCTTGCCTCGTGCCTCGGGAGCCATGCTGAGTACGGCACTGATGTGCTGTCGTTCCATCACCAGGATCAGGTCGGCGTCGCTGATCGCCTGTGGCGCCAGTTGGGTGGCCTGGTGCTCGTCGGCTGGATGGCCATGGGCTTCGAGTACCGCACGCGCGGTGGTTTCAATCGGCTTGCCGACCAACGCGGCAATACCTGCAGAACTGACCTTGATATCGGAGCGCGCGAGTGCGCCACGCAAAAGACTTTCCGCGGTGGGACTACGGCAAATATTGCCAATACAGACAATCAACACTCTTTTAAACAAGGCGATATTCCCCGGGGCATCCATTACCCATGAAACAACTAGTAACTTCACGGCAGTATTTAGTACCACGGAACTTTGACCTCACCCAAAATTATCTTTGGACGAAAAATAACAGCACCCGGTTCCATGTACGACTAACCAGACAATTTATAACATTCGTGACTTTGCAGCGTTCATCGGCTTTAAATTAAACAACCATGCCATATCGTTTTATATAGACAGAGGGACGCCCCATGAGCGCAAATGCCAATAAGGCCTGGTATCTGGTCCAGTGCAAATCCCGGCAGGATGAGCGCGCCGAGGAGCATCTGCAGCGCCAGGGCTATACCTGCTTTCGGTCTACCTATAAACGCGAACGGCTGTTGAAGGGCCAGCGAAGGACCACCCGCGAATCACTGTTTCCCGGGTACCTGTTTATTCAAATGAGCCTGCAGGACAGCTGGAGCTCACTGCGTTCGACCCGTGGCGTGTCGCGGGTCGTCGGGTTCGGCGCGCACCCGCTGCCCATCAGCGATGCGCTGGTGGACGAGCTCCAGGAGCGCGACCATCAGGCCGTGGTGGCCACCCTGCTGAAGCCGGGCGAAAGCGTGCGTATCCATGAAGGCCCGTTTGCCGAACTGGAGGCGGTCTTCCTGGCCATGGACGGTGAGCAACGGGTGGTGTTGCTGATGAACTTCCTGCAACGGGAACAGCGCATCAGTTTGCCTTTAACCGACGTCAGCCGAGTTCAGGAAACTTGCTGATATCCCGCTAAACAGACCAAAAATAACCACCAACTTACTAACAGACTAAAAATAACATCGCCTTACTTTTTCGCCTCTTCAGAATAGAGTAATACCTGAATAAACAGCGAGGAACAGCCATGAAAACTTCAAAGCTATTGGTAGAGCGTATCGGCCTGTTTCCTTCTTCGGGAAACATCCACGTCAACGTTAATAGTTCAACCACCGTTGTAGAACGCATGCAGGTGTTATACGCCAGCCATTCACTGGACAGCGATGAATCCTGTGCCGGGCTTTCAATGGTATTCGCCGACTGGCGCTTCAAGTTACAGGTGAGTAATCCCTTGTCCGTTTGCCTGTGTGTGGAAAGCCGCGGCGACAGCCATTTCATGCAGGTCAAGACCGCCGAATTACTGGCCAATATCTCCTGCACCGAGGAGCGACCATGAGCATTTATGGGGATTTGAAACGTGCCTATGCACTGAAGGGGCTAACCACCGCCTTTGAAGGTTTTGTGGGCCTGGCGCCCAACGAACACCTGCCGACCGAGCACTATGCGCGCAACACCCAGGTCATGTCCCGCTGGCTGGATCATTTGCGCGGCAACTCGCCGCTGGACATTACCGATACGCTGTTCAAGCAGATGAAGCGTGCTCAGCGCCGTGGCGATGCCCGGCGCTTCAACTCCCAGACAATGCTGCTGGGGCTGCTGGTGGAAAGCAACATGGCCATGGACCTGGCCACTTACTCGGCGTTCAGCGGCGTGGGAGCGGCCCGCCAGGAAGGTTCCTGATGGGCCTGGTCGGCCCCGGAAACGGCGACCGCCACATGGTTGAGCAGCTTCTCGGCGTTGTACTTGGGCACCATCGCACTTAACAACAGAATCACCATTCCCCCACCGATCAACGACGGGGAAACCCGCACCTCAACCACCTCAAGGCGCCATAGAAACGCCAGCGCCGCCATCCCGCCCAAAAAGCCCCCGGCCAGCGCCTCGTTGAGCGGATGAATATAGGGTGCGACGCAATACGCACTGAACCAGCCGGTGACCAACATTCCGGCGATAGCCGCGGGCCAGCGCCAATCGGGATTGATGCGGCGCGCCACCAGGCTCATCGCCACAGGCACCATCAGCGAGGTATTCATGGCGTGACCACTGAGCACGGCAATATCAAGGTGTTGGAGCGACACGCCCCAGCCCTTGAACAGCAATTTGCTGAACGCCACGATGGAATAGGTGCACGCGATCGTCATCAGCCACCACTTGACCGCCTGGGGCCGGGAATACCAGAGCCAGACGGCGATCACCACGGCGGCCGGAATCATGACGGTGATACCGCCGTATTGCGCAAGTTCTTCCCGTATCACGTGCTGTTCCCTACCCGCAAGTTTTCCCGGGCCCATGAGACCTCAGACCCGGGAAAAACACAACGACTTCAGGGCGCGGCAGCCAACGATTGCGGCGAAAATACCTCGGTATCGGTCAATGCCTGCACCTCTACCCGGTGCGGGAAAATCTTCTTTTCCACAAACAAATCATCCACCTGCTGCAACGCCTGCACGTCCTGTTCCTCGACCGGCAACAGCGACTCATCACCCCATTTGCGCAGCAACTGTGAAACCTCCAGCGGAATATCGTTGACCTTGGCAAACACCCGCGCGTATTCCTCGGGGTTCTGCTGCGCCCACTCGAAGGCCTTGGCGAAACGCTGCAGGACGTCACTCAACGCCTTTCGCTTGAACGGGTCGGCCAGCACCTCATCGGAGGCGGTGATAAAGGTCAGGCCGGTGTTGATGCCCTCCCCGCTGATCAGCACCCGAGCGCCCTTTTGCTCGGCGAACGCCTGATACACCCCGAAGGTAGCCCAGGCTTCGATCTTGCCGGCATTGAACGCAGGCAACGCATCGGTGGGCAGGACGAAGCCGACGTTGACGTCCTTTTCATCCACGCCGGCATTCTCCAGGGCGCGGATCAACAGGTACTGGGAAATGCTGCCACGGGCGGACGAGACCACCACATTGCGGCCTTTGAGGTCTGCCACGCTGTGGATCGAGGAATCGGGCGGCACCAGGATCGCAATACTCCGTGCCTGGCTGCGACGCACGGCGACGATACGCAATGGCGTGCCCCCGGTCGCGGCCGCCAGCACCGGCGTATCACCCGCAGGGCCGAGGTCTACGGCGCCGGCGCGCAACGCTTCGAACAGCGGCGCGGCGCCCTGGAAGTTGGCCCACTGAACCTTGTAGTCGATGCCGTCCAGGGCGTGAGAGGCCTCCACCACGGTGCGCAAGCCCTTGGCCTGGTCACCGAGGATCAAGGTCACGCCGGACAACGCCGAAGCGGACTCAGGGGCTTCGGCGGCTTTGTCACAGCCGCCCATCACTAGCGCCGCTGCCAGCAGCAAAACCGTTCTGAACTCAACCATGGGCAAACCGCCGCACGCTGGCACTGGCGGGCTGTGCGGCCGGGGCGTCTACTTCCACGCCCAGCAGGCTCAGCAAGCGTGCACGAATCGCCTGGAAACCGTCCTGCCCGGTGTCCCGTGCGCGGGGCAGATCGATGCTCAGTTGCTCGGCAATCTTGCCGTCCGCCAGCACGATCACACGGTCGGCCAGCAGGATCGCTTCGTCGACGTCGTGGGTCACCAGCAACACGGCCGGCGTGTGTTTGCGCCAGAGTTCGATGATCAGGCGATGCATCTTGATGCGGGTCAGCGCATCCAGGGCGGCGAAGGGTTCGTCCAGCAACAGCAGCTTGGGCTCGCGCACCAGGCCACGGGCCAATGCCACACGCTGGGCCTCACCGCCAGACAGCGTTGCCGGGTATGCCTCCAGCCGATGGGCCAGCCCGACTTCCGTCAAGGCCTGCACCGCACGGGCCTTGGCGTCGGGCACCCGCAGGCCGAGGATCACGTTTTTCCAGGCGCGCTTCCACGGCATCAGCCGCGGCTCCTGGAACACCGCTGCCCGAGCCTTGGGCACGCGCAGTTGGCCGCTGTCGATACTGTCCAGGCCCGCGAGGCTGCGCAGCAAGGTGGTCTTGCCGGAACCGCTGGCGCCCAGCAGCGCGACAAACTCCCCGGGGGCGATGTCCAGGTCCAGGCCATCGATGACCCGCTGCTGGCCGAACTGGCGCACCACATTACGCAACTGCACCGGTGCTGCTGAAGCTTCGAGAGTCGACATGTCAGTTCCTCACAAACGATGGGCGCCAGGCCAGGGCAAAACGTTCCAGGGTGCGGATCAAGCCATCGATCAGCAGGCCCAGCACGCTGTAGATCAGCAGGCAGATCACGATCACGTCGGTGCGCATGAAGTCGCGCGCATCACTGGCCAGGTAGCCGATGCCGGCGGTGGTGTTGATTTGCTCGACGAACACCAGGGCCAGCCACGAGATGCCCAGGGAATAGCGCAGGCCGACAAAAAACGACGGCAACGAGCCCGGCAGGATCACATGCCAGATCAGCTCGCGACGATTGAGGCCAAGGGTGTTGGCGGCCTCGATCAATTTGGGGTCGATGTTGCGGATGCCGGCGAACAGATTGAGGTAAACGGGAAAGGTGGTGCCGGTGACAATCAGCGCGATCTTGGTGAACTCGCCGATACCGAACCAGAGGATGAACAACGGCACCAGCGCCAGGGACGGGATGGTACGCAGCATCTGCATCGGTGAGTCGAGGATCACCTCGCCACGCCTGGACAGCCCGGTGATCAGCGCCGCCACCACCCCGATACTCACACCGATGCTCAAGCCCAGCAGTGCCCGTTGCAGCGACACCAACAAGTGCTTGCCCAACTCGCCGGAGACGATCATTGCCCACAAGGTGCCGCCAATCTGCGACGGCGCGGCGATGACCCGCGCCGGGATAAAGCCCAGCTCGGAGGCCAGCTCCCACAGCAGCAGCAACACAATCGGGCTGACCAGGCGCAGCAGCACGTCGGGGGTGCGCCAGTTGCGCAGCCAGCGCGGAATCAACCGGGATGCAACCCCGGCGTGACCCTCGGCCTTGTCGACGGAAAACGAACTGGCGTTAAGGGACTTTTCAGTCATCGGGCTTCCTTCCTCATCAAGAACACGGCCAGGAGCGCCGCTGCGGTTTCATGCTATTCGCATAAAAAACCTCAGTGAAATTCTATTTGGGAATAACCTAATGCGATTAAAATGCGCATTACTGATATCTATATAAAAATATGATTCTGTATTTTTATAATTAGGATAGAACCAATCGGCATTTTACAGGCCCGGGCACTGCCCCTATTTTCGATACCAGCTTTATTCCTGCCCTCAACAAGGACTGACCATGAGCATCGAATTTATCGGCTATATCGGCGGCCACCACGCCTCGGAGATCCACCCTCGCAGCGGCCCGACCTTGCAACCCGACTACGTGGAAACCGTGGCCCGCGCCCACGAAGAGGCCGGCTTCGACCGCGCCCTGGTGGCCTTCCACTCCAACAGCCCGGACAGCACCTTGATCGCCGCCCACGCGGCCAGCGTGACCCGCAAATTGAAGTTCCTGATTGCCCATCGACCCGGGTTTGCCCAACCCACCCTCGCCGCCCGGCAATTCGCCACGCTGGATGTGTTCAACGGTGGGCGCACCGCCGTGCACATCATCACCGGCGGCGATGACCGTGAACTGCGGGCCGACGGCAGCCATATCGACAAGGACGAGCGCTATGCGCGCACCGACGAATACTTGAGCGTGGTGCGCCAGGAATGGACCAGTGAAAAACCCTTTGACCATCACGGCACTTACTACCAGTACGAGGGCGCGTTTTCCACGGTGAAGTCACCGCAGCAGCCGCATATTCCGCTGTATTTTGGCGGGTCTTCAGCAGCCGCCATTGCGGTGGCGGGCAAGCATGCGGATGTGTATGCGCTGTGGGGTGAGACCTACGAGCAGGTGAAGGAAGTGGTCTTTCAGGTGCGCGCTGAGGCAGCCAAACATGGGCGTACGGTTCGCTTCAGTTTGTCGTTGCGGCCGATCCTGGCGGAGACGGAAGCGCTGGCGTGGGAGCGTGCGGATCGCATCCTGGAGCAGGCGACGGCGTTGGCTGAGAAGAATGGGTTTGTGAGGCGGGAGCCGCCGAATGAGGGTCGCGTCGGTTGTTGGCGGCGGCGGCCCAGGGGTCGCGTCTGGATAAGCGGTTGTGGACCGGGATTGCCGGGTTGCTGGGGGCCCAGGGGAATTCGACGTCGCTGGTGGGCACGGCTGATCAGGTGGCTGAAGCCCTGCTCGACTACTACGACCTGGGTATCACGACCTTTTTGATTCGTGGGTTTGATCCGCTGAATGATGCGATCGACTATGGGAAGCGGCTGATTCCGCTGACTCGCCAGTTGGTGGCTGAACGGGAGCGGCAGGCGGCTGAAAAAGTCGCCTGACACCACCTGCGGGAGCTGCCCACGCAGCTCCAGCAGAGAAAATCGCTGATTGCATCCAACCCTCTCGCCACGCTAAAGTTGAGAATAATTATCAATCACTAGCTGGCACCTGCACTCCATGAACAACCGCAGCAGTTTCGAACAGGACGTCGAACACCTCTACCTTGAACACAGTGGGTGGTTGAAAAACTGGTTGCGCAAACGTCTGCACGAAACCGCCGATGCCGATGATCTTGCCCAGGACACGTTCGTGCGAATCATCGGTGCGCGGCGTCCGGTCAATGAGTTGCGCCAGCCCCTGGCCTACCTCGCCACCATCGCCAACAGCCTGCTGATCAACCGCTGGCGCCGCCAGGCCGTGGAACGCGCTTACCAACACGTGTTGGCCGAGCAACCACAAGCGCTGGAGATATCGCCGGAAGACAAATACCTGCTGATCGAAACCCTGGTGGAAGTCGATGAACTGCTGCACGGAATGCCCGCCGGCATGCGCGAAATCTTCCTGCTGTCGCAGCTCGACGGGCTGACCTACAAGCAGATCGGCAGCCAGTTGGGCCTGAGTGTCGACAAGGTGCAAAAGTCCATGAGCAAGGCATTCACGCTGTGCTACGCCAGCCAGTTCGAGTAAGCGCCGTGTCGGTTCAGGATATTCAAGAACACCCCATCCCCGAATCCGTGCGTGACCAGGCTGTCGCCTGGTTCACCCTGGCGCAATCGGGTGAAATCAGCCCGCAGCAGCAGGAACAGTTGCAACAGTGGCGCCAGGCCGATCCCCAACACGAACGCGCCTGGCAACGCTTCACTACCCTCACCCAACAGTTGCAACGGCGCAGCCAGCAACTGAGCACTCCGCTGACACGCCAGACCTTGCAACAGACCCGAACCCTGGAGCGTGATCGTCGCCAGGTGCTGAAAATCCTGTTGGGTGCCGGCTTGTTGGGCGGTACCGCCTGGCAGGCCAGCGACAGCTTTTGGGTTCAAAGCGCCTTGGCCGACTACCACACCGCCACCGGCGAACGCCGCCACCACACCCTGAGCGACGGCACACAAATCTGGCTTAACACCCGAACGCTGCTGGATGCGCAATACGATGCCCAGGAACGCCGCCTGACCCTGCGTCAAGGCGAAGTCGACATCCTCACCGCCAGCGACCCCGCCCGGCGCCCCTTGTTGGTGTACACGGCCGAAGCGCGCCTGCAACCGTTGGGCACGCGCTTCACTGTGCGCCGCGAAGACGATGGCCGCGGAACCCGGGTCGCCGTCAGCAGCGGCCGGGTCGCGGCGAGCCTCAAGGCAGGGGGCGAGGCGCTGGTGGTAGACGCCCACTCACAGGCCTGGATCAGCAGCACTCGCGTCTACCCGGCACAACCGGCCAGCCTGAACGAAACGGCATGGATCGACGGATTCATCGTGGCCGAACGCATGCGACTTGCGGATTTCGCGCAGGAGCTGACCCGCTATCTGCCCGGTATTTTGCGCTGTGAACCGGCAGTCGCGGACTTGCGACTGAGCGGCTCTTACCCGCTGAACAACCCTGGGCAGATCTTCGCAATGCTCGAACAAAGCCTGCCGGTGAAGGTACAACAGCGCACCCGTTATTGGGTCACCCTCACCACGCGATGAGCCTGTCGTGAAAATAAACTGAAAAAAGCGGCAGGTTTTTCATTCTCGTTTGGCTTATGGGCGAATCCCGCTCATTGCAGTGGCGGGAAAGCCCTCCTCCTGACTCCGGAAACCTGCCATGAACGACCGCTCCGCCCCTCGCCCACGCAGCAGCAATCATCGCTGTGCATCAACCCTCAGCCTGGTCCTGTTCAGCGGTGCGGTACTTGCGCAAAGCGTGCTAGCACCGGTCGCCCTGGCGCAAACGGCGGACAGGCAGATCCACTTCGCGGTCGGCGCAGGGCCGCTGGACCAGGTGCTGGGCCAGTTCGGATTGCAAGCATCCATTGCGGTTTCCGCCAACGCGAGCCTGACCGCCGGCAAAAACAGCCCGGGCCTCGAGGGTGCCTACACAGTAGCCCAAGGCTTTGCGCGGATTCTGGCGGGCAGCGGTTACACCGCCGCGCTGCAAACCAACGGCAGCTATGTACTGGTGCCCCAGGCCGAAAGCAAGGGTGCCCTGGAGCTCGGTGCCACCAATATCAATGCCACGGGGCTGGGTGCTACCACGGAAAATACCGGTTCCTACGCCACCGGCTCGATGCAGACCGCCACCAAGCTGCCGCTGTCGCTGCGTGAAACGCCGCAGTCGGTGACCGTCATCACCCGTCAACGCATGGACGACCAGGGCATGCGCAGCCTCGACGATGTGGTGCAAGCCACCCCAGGGCTGCGCATGTCCGCAGCACGGCCGGCCAACAGTGAGTATTTCTCCCGCGGTTTCCCCATCAACAACCTGATGTTCGACGGATTGCCCACCACTTACAACGCCGACTGGGTAGCCGCTGCCGACATGGCGCCCTACGACCACGTGGAAATCGTGCGCGGCGCCACCGGGCTGATGCAAGGTGCAGGCAACCCGTCCGCGGCCATCAACATGGTGCGCAAGCGACCGACGCGGGAGTTCCAGGCCAGCGTCACGGGCAGCGCCGGCAGTTGGGACAATTACCGCTCCGAGCTGGACGTGTCCGGCCCTCTCAACGACAGCGCCAGCGTGCGTGGACGGTTTGTCGGGGCGTATCAGGACAAGGACAGCTTCCAGGATTACGCCGGCCGCGAACGGGGGTGTTCTACGGCATCAGCGAGTTCGACCTGAGCGACAGCACCACCCTGACCCTGGGAGCGTCGGACCAGAACGATAACAACAACATCAACTGGGGTGGGTTACCGGTCAACAGCGACGGCAGCCATGCCAGTTTTTCCCGCTCCAAGACCTTTGGATACAGCTGGAGCCACCAGGACATCGACAACAAAACCGTATTTGCCGAGCTGGATCATCGTTTCGACAATGACTGGCGCCTGCACCTGGCCGCGTCAAAGAACTGGTCTGACTTCGCGCTGACCGGTGCCGTACTGGAACACTACGGCGCTTATCAGCAACGGGTGTTCAACCAGACCCGCAACTACGATCAGTCCACTTATGACGCATACGCCAGCGGGCCGTTCAGCCTGCTGGGGCGCCAGCATGAACTGGTGGTGGGTGCCAGCAAGCGCCAACTCAAGACCAGCGGCAAGGGCGGCAACATGTTCATTCCAGTGGCCGACATCATCAACTTCAACCCCCGCAGCGTACCCAAGCCCACTGTGCCGGACAGCTACGACCTGAATGAAAAAGTCGACCAGGAAGGTCTCTACATCACCACCCGCTGGAGCATCACCGACCCGCTGAAAGTCATCCTCGGCGCACGCCTGGACTGGTATGACACCACCTCGATCTACAACCAGATCAATGACGGTTACTACACCAACAGCCAGTACAAGGTCACCCGCAACCTGACGCGCTACGCGGGTGTGATCTATGAAGTGGATGAGCACCACTCGGTCTACGCCAGCTACACCGACATCTTCATGCCGCAAAGCGAGGTCGCCAACGACAACTCGGTAATCAAGCCGATCGAAGGCAAGAACTACGAAATAGGTATCAAGGGTGAATACTTCGGCGGCGCGCTCAATGCCAGTGCCGCGCTCTTCCAGATCGACCAGGAAAACCGCGCGGCCTTGCTCGACAACCAGTCCCAGTGCGCGCGCAGCAACGACGGTGTGTCCTGCTACGAAGCCGCCGGCAAGGTCCGCAGCCAGGGTATCGACCTGGAACTGATCGGCGCCCTGACCCCTGATTGGCAAGTAGGCGCCGGCTACACCTTCGCCCAGGCCAAGTACCGCAAGGACGCCGACCGCACCAAGGAAGGCCGTCTGTTCGACACCGACCTGCCACGCCACATGTTCAAGTTGAACACCGTGTACACCCTGCCAGGGGAGCTGAATCAGTGGCGTGTCGGCGCCAACCTGTATAGCCAGAGCAGCATGTTCAACAAGGGCAGCAACTCCAGTTTCGGCCCTTACCATATCGAACAGGAGGCCTATGCACTGGTGGGATTGATGGTGGCCTACAAGGTCAATCAACACCTCGATACCCGGCTGAACGTCAACAACCTGTTCGACAAAAAGTACTATCAGGGCATCGCCGGCAATAGCACCTGGAGTCCGTATGATGTGTATGGCGATCCGCGCAATTTCTCGGTGACCGCCAAGTACAGCTTCTGACCCGACCTGCGGTGAGAGAGCAGTCTCTCTCACCGCACCGATCAGTTCTTGTAGTCGGTATCGCTGCGCTCCAACTGCCGAATCAGCGCATTCCAGTGCCGCGCCACACCGGGCCCATCCCCGCTCTTGAACACCTCAGCCTGCTTCTCCACCTTGGCCACCACCTCGGCCGGCGGAAAGATCAACTCGGCATTCCCCCCGCCTGCGCCGCGATCTGGATATTGCACGCCCGCTCCAGCCCCTGCAGTTGCTGGAACGCATGTTCGACACTCACCCCCGCTGTCAGCAGCCCATGGTTACGCAGGATCATCACACTCTTATCCCCCAGGTCCGCCACCAGCCGCTCACGCTCGTCCAGGTCAAGGGCCACGCCTTCATACCCGTGATACGCCACGCGCCCGGAGAACCCGATGGAATGCTGGGAAATCGGCAACAACCCGTCCTTCTGCGCCGACACCGCAATACCGTCGCGAGTATGGGTATGCAGCACCGCTTGCAGGTCATGACGGGCCGCGTGGATGGCGCTGTGGATCACGTAGCCCGCGTAGTTGATACCCAGGCCGGTAGGGTCATCAACAATCGTACCGTCGATGTCCACCTTGACCAGATTGGAAGCGCTGATCTCATCGAACAACAGCCCATAGGCGTTGATCAGAAAATGCTCCTCAGGCCCCGGCACACGGGCGGAGAAGTGGGTGTAGATGTGGTCGGTCCACTTGTACAAGGCCGCCAGCCGATAGGCCGCCGCCAGCTTGACGCGCACCTCCCACTCTTCCGGGGTAACCCGCTGGCGGACGTTGTTCGAGACACTGGAGATCGAGGTGACGCTGCTCATGGCAAAACTTCCTGGATGGCCTTAAGGACTTCCAGGCAAGCCTAGGGGATGCCAAAAAATAATAAAAAGCACATTTTAATCTAAGCTAATTATTATTTTTTTTCATATCACGCCGCGTTCCGGATCTTGTGCAACGACGTCGCCACCAGCTTGCCAAAGGCATCCACCGGCCCTTGCAGGTTGCCGAGGAAGTGCGGGTAGATCAGCCACAGGTCCATCACTGGCTTGAAATCCTTCAGCGGCATGGCCGCCAATTGATCGCGATGGGCACTGCGTTCCAGCAGCGGGCGTGGCACCAGGCCAAGGCCCAGGCCGTCAGCCACCAGGCCCAGTTGCAGCTCGGTGCCAAAGGTCTCCAGGTTGACCCGCAAGGCCAGGCCCTGGTCCGACAGGGTGCGTTGCAACCCGGCGCGGAAGCCACAGCCATCCGGGTTGAGGATCCAGCCGCTCTGATACACATCGGCCAGCTTGCACGGCTTCTTCGGCAGCTGGGCCTTGGCGCAGACCACCACCAGTTCCATCTTGCCGATGGACTCGCCGACGATGTTGTCCGGGAAGATCTTGCCCGCCGGAAACAGCGCCGCCGCTGCGTCCAGTTCACCGCGCTCGATCTTGCCCACCAGTTGGCTACCCCAACCGGTGGCCACCTGGGCCCGCAGCTCGGGGTATTCGCTGCGCAGGTGCTTGAGGGCATCCAGCAGCACCACGTCGCCGATGGTTTGCGGCACGCCCAGGCGCAGCAGGCCGGTGGGCGGTGCGTCGGTGGCGACCAGTTCGCGCAGGGCGTCCATTTCCCGCAGGATCGAACGGCACTGTTCATACACCCGCGTACCGATCAAAGTAGGCTTGAGCGGCTTGGTGTTGCGGTCGAACAACTCCACCCCCAGCGCCTGCTCGAAGTTCTGCACGCGACGGGTGATCGCCGGCTGGGTCAGTTGCAACGACTCGGCGGCGTGGCTGATGGACTGGCAACGAATCACTTCGACAAAGGCATCGATATCGTCAATTTTCATTTGGGCCGCACATAGAGAACAGTCATTAAGATGTGTGAAAAGCATAGTTCCATAAACGGTGGCTGGATAGCCCGCCAGCCGATCGATAACGTCTAACGCTATTCAAACCGGTTCTAAATTACTTTCCGCTATAACCTAATCATTAAAAAATAGCATATTAACTATAAACATTATGCTTAGATAAACCCATCACCACGAACCACCCACGATGGAATTGTCATGACCCAGGCCCGACACCCGGAGAGACTCAGAGCATTCATTGGCGCCCTGGCGGAATTGATCGACGGTAACCCTCGCGAAGGTGACCTGCTGCACCGCGGCGGCAAGCTGCTGGCGCAACTGGTGAGCCACGATGACTGGCTGCCGGACGAATTTGCCCAACCCAACCCTGAGCGTTATCAACAATTTCTGCTGCACGCCGATTCGCGCCAGCGCTTCAGCATTGTCAGTTTTGTGTGGGGACCGGGGCAAACCACGCCGATCCATGACCATCGGGTGTGGGGGCTGATCGGCATGCTGCGCGGCGCCGAGTATTCCCAGGGGTTTGAGCGCAACGCCGAGGGCGCGTTGATCCCGGATGGAAAACCCATCCAGCTGGAACCCGGCCAGGTGGAAGCCGTGTCGCCAAAGATCGGTGACATCCATCAAGTCAGCAATGCCTTCGACGACCAAGGTGTCCATCAGCATTCACGTGTACGGCGCCAATATCGGTGCCGTGCGCCGTGCCGTGTATCAGCCGGACGGCAGCGAGAAACTGTTTATCTCCGGTTATTCCAACGCCTTTCTCCCGAACATCTGGGATTTGTCCAAAGAGAGCCCTGCCCTATGAGTACTGCATCGAACCGCACCTTCGCCCAGATTCGCCAGGCCCTGCTGGACCATGAAGAAGTCGCCCTCGTGGATGTGCGCGAGGAAGCGCCCTTCGCTGAATCCCACCCGCTGTTCGCCGCGAATATCCCGCTGTCTAAACTGGAGCTGGAGGTGTATTCGCGCATTCCGCGCCTGGACACCCACGTGACCGTGTACGACAACGGTGAAGGCCTGGCGCAGATCGCCGCCCAGCGTTTGGATGCCCTCGGCTACACCCGGGTCAGCCTGCTGGAAGGCGGCCTGGACGGTTGGCGCAACGCCGGCGGCGAATTGTTTATCGACGTCAACGTACCCAGCAAATCCTTCGGCGAGCTGGTGGAAAGCCAGCGCCACACGCCGTCCCTGGCGGCTGAAGAAGTGCAGGCATTGCTCGACAGCAACGCCGACGTGGTGGTGCTCGACGCCCGCCGCTTTGATGAATACCAGACCATGAGCATTCCCACCGGCATCAGCGTGCCGGGGGCTGAACTGGTGCTGCGCGCCCGTGAACTGGCACCCGACCCGGCCACCCGCATCATCGTCAATTGCGCCGGGCGCACCCGCAGCATCATCGGCACCCAGTCACTGATCAACGCCGGCATCGCCAACCCGGTGTCCGCCCTGCGCAACGGCACCATCGGCTGGACCCTGGCCGGGCAGACGCTGCAACACGGCCAGGCCCGACGCTTTGCGCCGACCTCAGAAGAACATCGCCAGATTGCCGCCAGGGACGCCCGCCAAGTCGCCGACAAGGCCCGCGTAGGCCGCGCCACCCTCGCCGATCTGCACCGCTGGCAGCAGGAAGCGACACGCACCACTTACCTGTTCGACGTACGCACCCCGGAAGAATTCGAAGCCGGCCACCTGCCCGGCGCGCGCTCTACACCCGGCGGCCAACTGGTACAGGAAACCGATCACGTCGCCAGCGTGCGTGGCGCCCGGCTGGTGCTGGCGGATGACGACGGTGTGCGGGCCAATATGTCCGCCTCCTGGCTCGCGCAACTGGGCTGGGAAGTGCATGTGCTGGATGACCTGCAACCCGCGCACTTCAGCGAACAGGGTGCCTGGGTCGCGCCCGTTCCGGCACCGCAACAGGCCGAACTGATCAGCCCCCGGACCCTGGCCGAGTGGCAGGCACACGGCGACACCGCGGTGCTGGACTTCACCAGCAGCGCCAATTACGTCAAGCGCCACATTCCCGGTGCGTGGTGGGCGTTGCGCGCACAACTGCCCGACGCCTTGCGCAACGTACCCGCCGCCGAACGCTACGTGTTGACCTGCGGCAGCAGCCAACTGGCGCGCCTCGCGGTAGCCGAAGTGGAAGCACTGACCGGCAAGCAAGTGTTCCTGCTGCAGGACGGCACCGCCAGCTGGATCGCCGCACAACTGCCCCTGGAAGAAGGCGAAACCCGCCTCGCCTCGCCCCGCATCGACCGCTACCGCCGCCCGTATGAAGGCACCGACAACCCGCGGGAAGCCATGCAGGCCTACCTCGACTGGGAGTTCGGCCTGGTGGACCAACTTGCCCGCGACGGTACCCATGGGTTCTATGTGATCTGAACCCCACCTGGAGCGAGCCTGCTCGCTCCTCTTCCCATTACCAGCCGACCCCTTCTCCAGGCGGAGGTGACTGAACGCAAGACTTAGCCTGGAGCACGCCCGATGCGCTTTACCCTCGCCCTATTACTGGCCGCCCTCACCCTGGGTGCGACCTGCCAGGCCGCCGACCTGCAACCCCTGCGGGTGGCCAACCAGAAATCCACCATCAAGGCCCTGCTGGAAGTCGCTGGCGAAACCCGGGATGTGCCCTACGAAATCCAGTGGTCCGAATTCCCCGCCGCCGCGCCGTTGGGCGAAGCACTCAACGCCGGCGCCGTGGACATCGGCGCCCTGGGGGATGCGCCTTATGTGTTCGCCCTCGGTGCCGGTGCACCGTTGAAGGTGGTCAGCATCATCCACGCCGAAGGCCGCAACACCACCGCGCTCATCGTGCCCAAGAACTCCCCGATCCACGACCTCGCCGACCTCAAGGGCAAGCGCATCGTGACCACCCGTGGCTCCATCGGGCACTTCCTGGCGATCAAGGCGTTGCGCAGCGCCGGCCTGTCTACCCACGACGTGCAGTTCATCTTCCTGCTGCCCAGCGAGTCACGCCTGGTACTGGACAACGGGACAGCGGATGCCTGGTCCACCTGGGATCCCTACACCACCGTCGTCACCTCCCAAAGCCAGGCCAGGGTCCTTGCCAGCGGCAACAACCTGCTGAGCAATCACCTGTACCTCGCCGCCACCAGCAAGGCGATCGCCGACAAGCGCGTGCAACTGGATGACTTTGTCGCCCGGGTCGACCGTGCCTACCGCTGGAGCAACGAGCATCCGCAGGAATTCGCCGCGGCCATGGCGAAAATCACCGGCTTGCCGCTGGAGGTGCACGTGGCCGTCGCCAACGCCACCCACATGCAGCCGGTCGCGATTGACGACACGGTGATCAGCGGCCTGCAAACCACCGCCGACATCTACCAGGAAGAAGGCCTGCTGACCAAACACATCGACGTCTCCCAAGGCTTCGACAAGAGCTTCAACGCCAAGCGTGCCCCCTCACCCAAGCTTCCCGCTAACAGGAGATCGATCATGAGCAAACGCCAACTGAAACTCGGTGCCATGGTGCACGGCGTCGGTCACGGCTGGGGCGAATGGCGCCACCCGCAGGCGCAACCCAATGCCAGCGTCAACTTCGGGTTCTACAAACACCAGACGCAACTGGCTGAAAGCGCGAAGTTCGATTTCGTGTTCATCGCCGACAGCCTGCATATCCATGAAAAATCCAGCCCGCACTACCTCAACCGCTTTGAGCCACTGACCATTCTTTCAGCCCTGGCGGCCCTGACCTCGAATATCGGCCTGGTGGCGACCGTCACCGTCAGCTACACCGAACCGTTCCAGGTGGCGCGCCAGTTCGCCTCGCTGGACCACATCAGCGGCGGCCGCGCCGGCTGGAACGTGGTCACCTCGTGGCTCAGCGGCACCGCCGACAATTTCGGCAAGGCCGAGCACCCGCCCCATGCCGTGCGCTACCGCATCGCCAAGGAGCACGTAAACGTGGTCAGGGGCCTGTGGGATTCCTGGGAAGACGATGCCTTCGCCTACGACAAGCAGAGCGGCGAGTTCTTCACGCCCGGCAAGCTGCACGCGCTGAAGCACAAAGGCGAGTTTTTCTCGGTCAAGGGCCCGCTGAACATCGCCCGCTCGCGCCAGGGCCAACCGGTGATTTTCCAGGCCGGCACCTCCGAGGACGGGCGCAATTTTGCGGCCGAAAACAGCGACGCGATTTTCGTCCACGCCGAGACCTTCGACGAGGCAAAAGCCTACGCCCAGGACCTGAAAAAACGCGCCCGGCGTTTTGGCCGTGCCCCTGATCAGTTGTCGATCCTGCCGGGCATCCGGCCGATTGTGGGCCGCGACGAGGCCGAGGTGGAAAGCCGCTATCAGCAAGCGGTGGACCTGGTAACCGTCGAGGATGCCATCGTCGCCCTGGGCCGGCCGTTCAACGACCACGACTTCAGCCAGTACCCGCTGGACGAACCCTTCCCGGAACTCGGCGACCTGGGTTCCAACAGCCAGAAAGGCGGCTCCGACCGCATCAAGCAACTGGCCCGCGACGAGGGCCTGACCCTGCGGGAAGTGGCCCTGCGGTTCTCCCGGCCCAAGCGGGATTTTGTCGGCACCCCGGAGCAAGTCGCCGACGCGATCCAGACCTGGTTCGAAGCCGGCGCTGCCGACGGGTTCATCATCAATTCACTGCTGCCGGATGGCCTCCAGTACTTCACCGAGCTGGTGGTGCCGGTGCTGCAACAGCGCGGCCTGTTCCGCAGTGAATACAGCGGCGTCACCCTGCGCGACAACCTGGGCCTCGACGTACCGGCCAACCGCTACAGCGCCGCCTTTGAAACCCAACCCACACAGCTCGCCATCTGACCAGGGCACGACCATGACGAACACGATCAAACAGGGACAGTTCAATCGTCGCGGCTTCCTGGGCGCCAGTTCGATTGCCCTGGGCGCACTGGGCCTCGCCTCGCTGGTGCCACGGGCTTTTGCGGGGCCGGCGAAGCTCTCGGACCTGACCCTCGCCGTCGCCACCTACCGTGGCCAGGACTCATATTTCACCGACGACGCCGGCACCTCCGACACCCCCTACAAGGTCGACTACGCCGAGTTTGCCGGCGGCAACCTGATCGTCGAAGCGCTGGCCTCGGGCAGCCTCGACATTGGCGGCATGAGCGAGATCCCGCCGATCTTTTCGATCCAGAGCCACCGCGAACCGAAGCTGATCGCGGTGCTGCAAGGCGACGTGAATAACCAGGTGATCCTGATTCCCAAGGACTCGAAAATTGAATCCATCGCCCAGCTCAAAGGAAAACGTGTGGGCTACGTGCGCTCCACCACGTCCCACTACTTCTTGATCAAAGCCTTGAAGGAACAAGGGCTGACGTTCAACGACATCACCCCCGTGGCACTGACGCCGCAGGATGGTTTCAGTGCGTTCCAGAGCGGCCAGCTGGACGCCTGGGTGATCTACGGGGTGTTTATCCAACTGGCGAAATTCCGCAGCGGTGCCCGGGTGTTGAAAACCGCCCTCGGCTACCTCTCCGGCAACTACCTGATCGGCGCCCGCCCCGCTGCCCTGGAAGACCCGCTGCGCAAACAGGCGATCCAGGATTACCTGCAACGCCAGGCGCGCACCCTGGAATGGATGAACAACAACCCCGAGCCCTGGGCCGAGAAATCAGCGAAGTTGCTGGGGGTGGATAAAGCGGTGTTCCTCGACGTTTACAACAACCGCAGCCAGCCCTACAGCGTGATTGAGGTGAACGACCAGGCCATCGCTTCGCAGCAGGAAGTGGCGGATCTGTTCTTTAACGCCGGGGTGTTGAGCGAGCGGCTGGATGTCAGCCCGTTATGGGATCGGCAGTTCAAGCTGCTGCCGATATAACCCGCCTTCGAAAACGCCGAATAACCCATGTGGGGGCGGGTTTGCTGTGGTGAGGGGGCTTGTCTCCCGATTGATGGGGCTGCTTCGCAGCCCAGCGCGGGGCAAGCCCGCTCACCACAACAAGCCCGATCACCACAACAGGCCCGCTCACCACAGCAAGCCCGCTCCCACATTTTGAACGAGTACACCCATCATGAGCCTTTCTTCTCAACCGTCACTGCGCTCCGTGGAAGTGGCCAATTTCGAAGCCTTGCTGGAACGCCTCGGCAGCCAGCTCGCCGCCACCGCCCACCTTTACGATGAAAGCGGCGCGTTCCCCCATGACAATTTCACGCTGCTGCACCAGCACGGACTGGTCGCCCTGACCGTGCCCAAGGCGCTGGGCGGTGGTGGCGCCAACCTGGCCCAGGCGCGCAAAACCATCAGCGCCATCGCCAAGGGCGAACCCTCCACCGCGTTGATCCTGGTGATGCAGTACCTGCAACACACCCGCCTGCAAGACAGCAAAACCTGGCCGCCGGCCTTGCGCACCCAAGTGGCCGAAGACGCGGTGCGCAATGGCGCGCTGATCAACGCCCTGCGGGTCGAACCCGACCTCGGCACCCCGGCCCGTGGCGGGCTGCCGGCGACGATCGCACGGCGTACCTCCGCCGGTTGGCGCATCAGCGGTCGCAAGATCTACTCCACCGGCAGCCATGGCCTGACGTGGCTCAGCGTGTGGGCGCGCAGCAGCGATGAAGACCCGCTGGTAGGCGCCTGGCTGGTGCACAAGGACAGCCCCGGCATCAGCATTGTCGAGACCTGGGACCACCTGGGCATGCGCGCCACCTGCAGCCACGAAGTGGTGTTCGATAACGTGCTGGTGCCGTTGGACCATGCGGTCAGCGTCAGCCCCTGGAGCGCGCCGCAGGCGGAACTCGACGGTGACGGGTTCCTGTGGATGTCGGTGTTGCTCTCATCGGTGTACGACGCCGTGGCCCAGGCCGCGCGCGACTGGCTGGTGGACTGGCTGGAACAGCGCAAACCGTCCAACCTCGGTGCGGCGCTGTCGACCTTGCCGCGCTTTCAGGAGACCGTCGGGCATATCGACACCCTGCTGTTTGCCAACCGCAGCCTGCTGGACGCCGCCGCCGACGGGCACACCCCGGCAGCCAATGCCGCGCAAATCAAATGCCTGGTGACCGGCAACGCAATCCGCGCCGTGGAGCTGGCCATCGAGGCCTCCGGCAATCCTGGCTTGTCCCGCCACAGCCCGCTGCAACGGCATTACCGCGACGTACTCTGCAGCCGCGTGCACACCCCGCAGAACGACGCCGTGCTGCAAGGTGTCGGCAAAGCTGTCTTCGCTCAACGACAGAAGGAACGCACATGAGCCAGGTGATTATCGCCAGCCAGCTGGACGAAGATTTCAACGCAGTGATCCGCGAGCGCCTGGCCCTCACGCACCCCGGTGCCGAGGTCATCGGTGTACCCGCCGGGGTGCCCAGCGACCTGCCGCCCCAGGCCAATATCCTGCTGGCGCGGCCGATCAATGTGCGTGGCTACACCGCGCCAGACGCCCCGCCACCGGGCTGGCCGTATGGCGTGCAGTGGATTCAGGTGGTGTCGTCGGGCATCGATTTCTACCCCAAGTGGCTGTTCAACGGGCCGCCGGTGAGCACCTCACGGGGCAGCGCCGCCGAGAACCTCGCCGAGTTTGCCCTGGCGGCGATCTTCGCCGCGGCCAAGCATTTACCGGATATCTGGGTGCAGGATTCGCAATGGCAATTCACCGCGTTGCGCCCGCTCAAGGGCACGACGCTGGGAATTCTCGGGTTTGGCGCGATTGGCCGCAGCCTGGCGCAGAAGGCTCATGGGCTGGGGATCAAGGTCGTGGCGTTGCGACAAAGCCAGACGCCGTTTGACGTAGACGGCGTGGAAGCGGCGCGGGATATCCACGACCTGTTCGCTCGCGCTGATCACCTGGTGCTCGCCGCGCCGTTGACCGAGGCCACGCGGCATATCGTGAATCGTGAAGTGCTGGCGAGTGCCAGGCCGGGGTTGCACCTGATCAACATTGCCCGGGGTGGTTTGGTGGATCATGAGGCGCTGCTGGAAGCGCTGGACAGCGGCCATATCGGGCTGGCTTCGCTGGATGTGACCGAGCCCGAGCCATTGCCCGACGGGCATGCGCTGTACGGGCATCCGAGGGTCAGGGTGTCGCCGCATACGTCGGCGATTTCGACCCATAGCCGGCATGATATTGCGGACAGCTTTCTGGGCAATCTGGAAAGGTACCTGGGTGATCTGCCGCTGGAAAACCTGGCCGATACCCAACGCGGTTACTAAGCCCGGCGCGATTAAAAATGTGGGAGCTGGCTTGCTGTGGTGAGGGGGCTTGTCCCCTGTCGGGTTCACTACAGATTGGTGGGGCTGCTTCGCAGCCCAGCGCGGGCAAGCCCGCTCACCACAGCAAGCCAGCTCCCACATTTGTTTTCTGTTGGCTGAAAAACATCATCAGCCTTACGCATCACAACCTAACCACTACATACCTATTTTTTATAATTAACTTATAACTAATCGGACTTTTACGCCCGGCATTTATACAAATACTGTTACATCCAATACCGACCCCTGACCAGGTGGAGGCCCGACTTTGCCTAAACCGTCAACCACCTCAGGGGTCCATCATGAGTCCTACCGCCGTACCCAATCGCCTGACACTGGCCGTCTCCCTCGCCCTGTTCGGCCTCACTGCCCATGCCGACGACACCGCCCTGCCGGTGGTCAACGTCACCGCCGAGCACCGCAGCGAAGACCTGCAAAAACCCCGCTGGCGATTTCCGCGTTCGATGAAAAAGCCCTCGAAGACAAGCAGATGAACAGCGTGCGCGACCTCTCGGGCCAGGTACCCAACCTGACACTCAGCCGCCAGTCGATCTCCTACAGCGCCCAGACCTATGGCATCCGCGGCATCGGCGAAACCGACCCGATCCAGGAAGCCGCCGTCGCCGTCTACGCCGATGACCTGTACATCCCCCGCGCCATTTCCTCGATGCTCGACTTCAACGATGTGGAGCGGGTCGAAGTGTTGCGCGGCCCACAGGGCACGCTGTATGGCCGTAACAGCAGCGCCGGCGCGATCCGTGTGATCACCCGCGACCCCAGCCAGGAAACCCGTGGCTTTGTCGAGCTGGGCGCCGGCAACTACGACGCGCAGAACGCACGCCTGCTGATCAGTGGGCCGCTGGTGGACAACGCATTGTTCGGCAGTTTCTCGGCGATTCGCCTGAGCCGCGACGGCACCGTGTCCGACCCGACCCGTGGCAAGGACGTGAACAACGTCGACATCCAGTCTTATCGCGGCAAGCTGCGCTACAAGCCGGTGGATTCGCCCTGGGATGTGCAACTGACCCTGGCCGGCACCTTCGACCGTGGCGACACCACCAGCTACACGCCCTTCGACGCCAACGGGCATTTCGACAAGTTCAAGAGCTACAGCAGCCTCGACCCGAAAAACCGCCTGGACCAGGGCAGCTCGGTGTTGCGGGCGATCTATGCGATCAATGACAACCTGAATTTCAAGTCGGTGACCGCCTATTCGGCGTTCCACCAACCGGTGGATTACGACAACTCAGGGCAAGCCGCGCTGATCCAGAACAACCTGATCCTGTACAAGCAGAACTATGCGACCCAGGAGTTCCAGCTCAACGGCGACTACGACGATTTCAGCTTCAGCACCGGCGTGTACCTGTACCGCGAGAAGTTCGACGCCGACCGCGACAACCTCACCTACTCCATCGCCCGCAACCGGGTGATCGGCCAGGGCCAATACAGCACCACCAACACCGAAAGCTACGCACTGTATGGCCAGGGCACCTACAAGCTCACGCCACAACTGTCGCTGATCGCCGGCCTGCGCTTTACCCGCGAGCACAAGAATTTCGACTTTACCAACTACGCGATCAACACCAACCGGGAAATCACCGGCACCAACTTCACCGCCGAGTCGAGCAAATCCTGGCAATCCACCAGCCCGAAAATCGGCTTCGAATACGCCTGGACCCCGCACCTGAACCAGTACGCCTACGTCGCCAAAGGCTTCAAGGCCGGCGGTTACGACAACCGCGCACCGACCCAGGCCGCCGCCGAACAGGCGTTCTCCCCGGAAGACGTGACCACCTGGGAAACCGGGGTCAAGGGCGACTTCTTCGACCAGCGCCTGCGGGCCAACGTCGCGGTGTTCTACAACGACTACAAGGACCTGCAAACCAACGCCTATGACCCGGCGCTGGGCGTGAGCCTGCGCACCAACGTTGGCCGCGCCCACACCTACGGCGTGGAGCTGGAAACCCTCACCGCCCTGAGCCGCGACCTGCAATTGACCGCCAACGTCGGCTACCTGCAAAGCAAGTACGACGACTTCCAGAACGCCAGCGGTGCCGGGGTGGATGCCAACGGCAAGCAACTGGTGTTCTCGCCGCGCTGGAACGCCAGCCTGGGCCTGAACTACACCATTCCTGCCGGGTTGCCCGGCACCTGGCTGGCGGGCACCGATGCGCAGTTCCAGACCAAGTCCTATGCCAACGCGCTGAACGACGACATCCAGGAAATCCCGCAACAGACCTTCTGGAACGCCAACACCCGCTACATCAGCGGCGACGGTCACTGGACCACCACCCTCGCGGTGAAAAACCTGCTGGACCGCGCCTACCCGCAGTCGGTGGGCTACGTGCCCTCAAGCGGCGCCCGCTACTACTCGGTCAACGACCCGCGAACCCTGTTGCTGACCGTGCGCTACGACCTCTGACGCTACCCCTCCAAAAGCACCGCTATCTCAAGGAGCGAATCATGGCTTTTACCCGCAGGGAACTGATTTCCCGTATTGCCGCCGTGGGCGGTTATTCCGCCGCTGTCAGCGCACTGGGCGCACTGGGGCTGACGCCTCAGGCAGTGGCATCGAGCTTTACCCCGCTGCAATTGGGCAGCACCGGCAAGGGCAAGAACGTGGTGGTGGTCGGCGCCGGGATCTCCGGGCTGGTCAGCGCCTACGAGCTGCGCAAGGCCGGTTTCAACGTGACGATCCTGGAGGCCCGCGACCGGGTGGGCGGGCGCAACTGGACGCTGCGCCGTGGCACCAAAGTCGACTTCGACGACGGTGTCAGCCAGACCGTCGACTTTGACGCCGGGCAGTTTTTCAATGCCGGCCCGGCGCGGATTCCCAGCCACCACCAGACGATTCTCGGCTACTGCCGCGAGCTGGGGGTGGAGCTGCAAGTGCTGGTCAACAGCAGCCGCAACGCCCTGGCCCGCCCCGATACCCAGCAACCAGCGTTTCAACTGCGCCAGGCGGTCAACGACACCCGTGGCCAGCTCTCGGAACTGCTGGCCCGTACCGTCAGCCGCAAGGCCCTGGACCAGGACCTGAGCGTGGACGACCGCAAGGCCCTGCTGAGTTTCCTCAAGGTGTACGGCGACCTCAACGGCGACCTGCAATACAAGGGCTCGGTGCGTTCCGGCTACACCCGGGTGCCCGGTGCCGGTGATCAAACCGGCGTGACCCGCGCCCCGCTGGAGCTGCAAACCCTGCTCAATCCCAATCTGTGGGGCGCGCTGGTGTTCGACGAAATACCGGAGTTTTCCTCCACCATGTTCCAGCCGGTGGGTGGCATGGACCGCATTCCGTATGCCTTCTACGAGCACCTCAAGGATGCGGTGCGCTTCAACGCTGAAGTCAGTGATATCCAGACCTCAGAGCAAGGCAGCCGCATCAGCTACCGCGACCGCCTCAGCGGCAAGACCCAGACCCTGAGCGCCGACTACGCCATCGTCACCGTGCCGTTGCCACTGCTGGCCAAGCTGCCGAGCAACTTCACCGCGCCGTTCAAGCAGGCGATCCAGACCGCGCAAAGCGACCAGGCCAACAAGGTGGCGTGGCAGGCACCGCGTTTCTGGGAAACCGACTTCAACATCTACGGCGGCCTGTCGTACCTCGACCATGAAGTCAAAGGGTTGTGGTACCCCAGCGACCGTCTCAACAGCGCCCAGGGGATTCTGGTGGCGGCCTACAACACCAGCGAGTCGGCCCAGGCTTTCAGCAAAAAATCCCTGGCCGAACAGTTCGCTTCTTCACGCCAGGCGGTGGAGCTGTTGCACCCCGGCCACAGCGCCAAACTGCAAAAACCGGTGGCGATCAACTGGTCGAAAGTCAGCTACAGCAAGGGCCCGTGGATCGTCAACGACGAGGTTGGCGAGAGTGCCTATCGCCTGCTCAACGAGCCCCAGGGCCGTACTTACCTGGCCAGCGACGCCCTCGCCCACGGCGGTGTCGGCATCTGGCAGAACAGCGCCGCCGACTCCGCACGGCGCATCGTCTCGCTGATCGGCCGCCATGCCGAACGCCAGCAACCGGGCGTTGCCGCCTGAACCTTCTCACTCAAGGAATGAACTGATGAAAACTCTTTTTGCAGGACTGCTGATGACCGCCACCACCCTCGCCGCCCACGCCGATGAGATCAAGCGCGTGCCGCTGCCCAACTCGAACTTCCCGATCTCGCTGGCGGTGTCGGTGCCACCGCAAACCGAGCTGCTGTTTGTCAGTGGATTGCTGGCTGATGTGCACGACCCCAAGGCACCGAAAGACTCGTTTGCGGCCTATGGCGACACGGCGATCCAGACCACGTCGATCCTCAACAAGCTCAAGGGCGTACTGCAAAGCCAGGGTCTGGATCTGGGGGATGTGGTGCAGTTGCGGGTGTTCCTGGTAGGTGATCCGGCCAAGGGCGGCAAGCTGGACTTCGCCGGTTTGCAGGAAGGCTACACGCCGTTCTTCGGCAGTGCCGAGCAACCGAAAAAGCCGGCGCGCACTGCCGTGCAAGTCGTCGCGTTGCCGTTGCCCGGCGGGCTGGTAGAAATCGAAGCGGTTGCCGCGCGCAAACGCTGATCCCCCGGGCATCGCAAATAACCTGTTCGGCTTGGGTATCTCTGTGGCGAGGTGCTTTCTGTGGTGAGGGGGCTTGTCCCCGTTGGGCTGCGAAGCAGCCCCAAACCAGGCGCCCACGTTTGCCTGGTAGAACTCGGTGCGCTTATTGGGGCCGCTTCGCAGCCCAACGGGGACAAGCCCCCTCGCCACAGGACAAGCCCTCTCCTTCCACAGGGCAAGCAACATCTGAGACCAAGGAGCTTCACTCTCATGCATAGCCGTCCCTTATTGCTGCCGCTCTCGCTGGCGTGCGGCCTGGCGTCCTTCGGCGTCGAATCCGCCGAAGACCGCTCCCCCACCCTCGACACCGTGGTGGTCACCGGCAACCGTGGCGCCGAACAACGCACGGTCACCACCAGCCCTACACCGATTGATGTGATCAGCGGCGAGCAGCTGCGGGCGGTGGGCAAGCCGAGTCTGCTGGAGGCATTGGGCAAGCTCATTCCGTCCTTCAACCTGCCGGACCGCGCCGGCTGGGATGCCAGTGGCGTGGTGCGTTCAGCCACGCTGCGCGGCCTCACCGCCTCCCACGTGCTGGTGCTGGTCAACGGCAAACGCCGGCACACCAGCGCCACCCTGAACATCAACGGCATCAACAGCGGCGCCGCCCCCAGCGACCTGGACCTGATCCCGGTGGCTGCCATCGACCATGTGGAAGTGCTGCGCGACGGCGCCGCCGCCCAGTACGGTTCGGATGCGATTTCCGGGGTGATCAATATCATCCTCAAGCAGACCACCGGCGGCAGTTCCGACACCACCCTGGGCCAGAACTACGACGGCAAGCGCGGCACCGGCCAGGAGGCGCTGAATTATGGCTTCCAGGTGGGCGAAGCCGGGGTGCTCAACGTGTCCCTCGACACCCGCTACCAGGAGCGCGACAACAAGGCCGGCAGCAACGGCTACAGCAGCCATTACTACCCGCTGGCCGATGGCTCCCCCGACCCGCGCGAAGCCACCTCCAGTCACCATACCTACAAAGGCTATGGTTCGCCCCGCAGCCAACTGGCCGATGTGGCGTACAACCTCGACCTGCCGCTGAACGATGACCTGACGCTGTACTCGTTCTCCACCCTGGCCACCCGGGAGAACAACGACGGCCAGAACTTCCGCCTGCCCAATGGCCGCAACACCATCACTACCGGGCCCAATGGTTACCCCGACGGCTACAGCCCGTACTGGCTGGTCAACGAGACCGACTTTCAATCGGCCTTCGGTGCCAAGGGCAACGACCTCGGCGGCGGCTGGGCCTGGGACTTGAGCAGCACCTACGGGCGCAACTACGCCAAGCAGCGCACCTACGACAACCAGAACCCGTCCCTGGGTGAAAGCACGCCGAACACGTTTACCTCCGGCATCTACATTGCCGATCAGCTCACCACCAACCTGGACCTGAAAAACAACTACGAGATCGGCCTGGCCAAGCCGTTGGACGTGGCGTTCGGCCTGGAGCACCGGCGCGAAAGCTACGAGACCCGCGCCGGCTCCGAGGCCTCGTATATCGATGGCGGCTACGTGTTCCCGGCGGGCCATCCGCGGGCCGGGCAGCGCCCCGATCCGGGGGCTCAGGTCACCAACGGTATCCGCCCGGAAGACGCGCAAAAGATCAGCCGCAACAGCCTCGCCAGCTATGTGGACCTGGGTTTCTACCCCACCGAACAGTGGTACGTCGGCGTGGCCGGGCGCTACGAGCATTACAACGAAGGCGTCGGCGGCACCCGCAGTGGCAAGCTCAGCACCCGGTATGCGTTCAACCCGGTGTTCGCCCTGCGCGGCACCGTGAGCAACGGCTTTCGCGCGCCGTCACTGGCCAACGAGATCTTCACCGCGCGCTCCACCGGGTTCGACACCATCAACGGGGTGTACCAGTCGTATAACTACGTGATCCTGCCGGTGGATTCCGCCGGCGCCCAGGCACTCGGCGCCAAGTCACTGAAGCCGGAGCGTTCGACCAACTTCAGCCTCGGTTTCGCCGTGACTCCAAGCGACGACCTGAGCCTGACGGTGGACGGTTACGTGATCAACCTGCGGGACCGCCTGGTGCTCAGCGAACGCTTCCAGGGCCCGGGCATTGCGGCGCTGCTGGACGGCATCGGCGTACCGGCCACGGCGGGCGCACAGTACTTTACCAATGGCGCCAACACCCGCACCTCCGGCGTGGACGTGGTGGGCAACTACCGGCAAAACCTCGACCGCTACGGCTCGGTGAAATGGACGGCGGCGCTGAACTACAACCACACGCAAATCCTCAGCGTCAACGACACTCCGGCGCAGCTCGCCGCCCTGGGCAACTTTCAGTTGATGGGCCGCCAGTCGCGGGCGCTGATCACCAAGACCTCACCCAGCAGCAAGATGATCTTCTCTGCCGACTGGGCGATCCACGACTTCGACGTCAACCTGCGCCTGACCCGCTACGGCACCTACACCGAGGTCAACAGCTCCAGCGATCCGAGCCTGGACCGCACTTATTCGGCCAAGTGGATCACCGACCTCGACGTGGCCTACGCCATCACCCGGCAACTGACCGTAGCGGTGGGTGCGCAGAACCTGTTCGACAAATACCCGGATCACATCGGCGTGAAGAACTCTTCTTTCGGCGACAACTGGGGCAGTTATTCGCCGTTCGGGTTTACCGGCGGGTATTACTACAGCCGGGTGCAGTACGCGTTCTGATTTAGCAACCGCCGGCCAGGCGTTCACGCAGAAACTCGATCAACGCCTGCACCGGGCGCGAGCTCTGGCGGTGCTGGGGGTACACGGCGGAAAGGGTCAGGGACTCGGGCGCGAAGTCTTCCAGCAGTGTCACCAGCCGGCCGTCCTGCAGGGCTTGGGCGACGATAAAGTTCGGCAGGTAGGTGATGCCCAATCCTGCTATCGCGGCTTCGCACAGCAACTCGCCGTTGTTGACCCGCATACGCCCGCTGACGTTGCGGGTGTGGGGTTTGCCGTCAACCTTGAAGTGCCATTGCACCTGGCGGCCATGGCCGTAAGGCAGGCATTCGTGGTCGGCCAGGTCGTCGGGGCGTTGCGGTATACCGTGGTGCGCCAGGTAATCCGGGCTGGCGCAGTACACGCGTTGCACGCTGGCGATGCGCCGGGCGATCAGGGTCGAGTCTTCGAGGATGCCGATGCGCAGCACCAGGTCGTAGCCTTCGCTGATCAGGTCTACCGGGCGGTCGCTGAGGTCCACTTCCACGGTGACGTGAGGGTGGCGTTGCAGGAACAGCGGCAACAGGCTGCCCAGGTGTGCCATGGCGAACGACAGCGGCGCGCTCAGGCGAATGGTGCCACGGGGGTCGGTGTTTTGCCCGGCGATACCCTGCTCCACTTGCTCGACTTCACTGAGCAGGCGCAAGGCGGATTCGTAGTAACTCTGGCCCAGGGGCGTGACGTCCAGGCGGCGGGTGGAGCGGTTGAGCAGGCGTACGCCCAGGCGCTCTTCCAGCTGGATCAGGCGACGGCTGACAAATTGCTTGGACAGCCCAAGGTGTTCGGCGGCGGCGGTAAAGCTGCCGGATTCCATGACCTGGCAAAACAGGCGCATGTCTTCGAAGGGGTTCATTGTCGCTTCTCGGTGGACGCTGAAGCTCTTTATAACCGGGTTGTCGCATCACCACCAATCAAATATCGATACCCCTGTGGCGAGGGAGCTCCCTCGCCACAGCAAGCTCCCTCGCCACAAGGAGGTTGCTTCGGCCCTGAGGTTACTTGGCCGCCAGTGCCGAGTAGCTGTTCATCAGGTTGCGATAGTTGGGAATGCGCGGCGACAGCAGGTTGGCCAGGCCTTCCATGTCGTTGCGCCAGTCCACCTGCAGCTCGCAGGCCACCGAGAACCAGTTCACCAGCTGTGCACCGGCCGCCGTCATGCGTGCCCACGCCGCCTGTTGCACGGTTTCGTTGAAGGTCCCCGACGCGTCGGTGACCACAAACACTTCAAACCCTTCAGCCAGGGCCGACAACGTCGGGAAGGTCACGCACACGTCGGTCACGACCCCGGCGATGATCAGTTGCTTGCGGCCGGTGGCTTTCACTGCCTTGACGAAGTCTTCGTTGTCCCACGCGTTGATCTGGCCAGGGCGAGGGATGTACGGCACGTCCGGGAACAGCTCTTTCAGCTCCGGCACCATCGGGCCGTTGGGGCCGCTTTCGAAGCTGGTGGTGAGGATGGTCGGCAGCTTGAAGAACTTGGCCAGGTCCGCCAGGGCCAGCACGTTGTTCTTGAACTCGTTGGGCGAGAAATCCTGCACCAGCGAAATCAGGCCGGTCTGGTGGTCCACCAGCAGCACCACGGCGTCATCTTTGTTCAGGCGTTTGTAAGTCATGGGAACACTCCTTTGGGGGTTGATTCAGAAGGCAAAACACGAGCAGCCAAACGCGCCCCAGAAACCCTGGAAGTCGCTGACCGGTACGCTCGAGAGACGCGCCCGTTCATGGCTATGGGAATGCACGCCACACGGGCCGCTGCACTGGTGCACCTGGGCCTGCAGCGTTGAGGTCGGGCGCCAGTGGCCCGGTACCTTGACCACCGGCGACCAGTCCGGCAGCACCGGCACACTGGGGGCGCAAAATGTTCAAAGTCGCCGGCGCCGTACACCACCTTGCCGCCGACCACGGTCAATACCGATTCGATCCACTTGATGGCTTCTTCGTCGACGCTGAAGAAGTCCGCCGACAGGGCCGCCACGTCCGCCAGCTGGCCGACCTTGATCTGGCCCTTCTTGCCCTGCTCGGACGAGAACCAGGCGCTGCCGTGGGTGAACAGTTCCAGGGCGGTCAGGCGGGGCAAGCCTTCGGCGTGCAGCTCCAGGCCGCCGACGGTGCGGCCGCTGACCATCCAGTACAGCGAGGTCCAGGGGTTGTAGCTCGACACCCGGGTGGCGTCGGTACCGGCGCCCACCGGCACGCCCTCGGCGAGCATGCGCTTGATCGGCGGCGTGGCCTCGGCCGCCTTGGCGCCGTAGCGCTCCACAAAGTACTCACCCTGGAACGCCATGCGGTCCTGGATCGCGATGCCGCCGCCCAGCGCCCGCACCCGCTCGATGTTCTGCGGGGTGATGGTTTCGGCGTGATCGAAGAACCACGGCAGGCCGTTGAACGGGATGTCGCGGTTGACCTTCTCGAACACGTCGAGCATGCGCGAGATCGATTCGTTGTAGGTGGCGTGCAGGCGGAACGGCCAGCGCTGTTCCACCAGGTGGCGCACCACCGGTTCCAGTTCCTGCTCCATAGTCAGCGGCAGGTCCGGGCGCGGTTCAAGGAAGTCTTCGAAGTCGGCCGCCGAGAACACCAGCATCTCGCCGGCGCCGTTGTGGCGCAGGTAGTCGTCGCCCTGGTGCAGGGTCACGCTGCCGGTCCAGTTCTTGAAGTCGCTGAGTTCTTCCTTGGGCTTCTGGGTGAACAGGTTGTAGGCGATGCGCACGGTCAGTTGCTCGTCCTTGGCCAACTGCTCGATCACCGCGTAGTCATCGGGGTAATTCTGGAAACCGCCGCCGGCGTCGATGGCGCTGGTCAGCCCCAGGCGGTTGAGTTCACGCATGAACTGGCGGGTGGAGTTCACCTGGTATTCCAGGGGCAGTTTCGGGCCCTTGGCCAGGGTCGCGTAGAGAATCATCGCGTTGGGCCGCGCCACCAGCATGCCGGTGGGGTTGCCGTTGCTGTCGCGTACGATCTCGCCGCCGGGCGGGTTCGGTGTGTCCTTGGTGTAGCCGGCCACGCGCAGGGCGGCGCGGTTGAGCAAGGCCCGGTCATACAGGTGCAACACGAACACCGGCGTATCGGGGGCGGCCTGGTTGAGCTCGTCGAGGGTGGGCATGCGTTTTTCGGCGAACTGGAATTCGTTCCAGCCGCCCACCACCCTCACCCACTGCGGCGTGGGCGTGCGGTCGGCCTGGTCCTTGAGCATACGCAGGGCATCGGCCAGGGACGGCACGCCTTCCCAGCGCAGTTCAAGGTTGTAGTTCAGGCCGCCACGGATCAGGTGCAGGTGCGAGTCGTTGAGGCCGGGGATGACGGTGCGGCCCTTGAGGTCGATGACCTGGGTGCCACTGCCCCGCAGGGCCATGGCTTCGCCGTCGGTGCCCACCGCGACAAAGCGCCCCTGGTGGATAGCGACTGCGGTGGCGCGGGGTTTTCACGGTCCACGGTGTGGAACTGGCCATTGAACAGAATCAGATCAGCGTTCATAGGGTTTCCTTTACAGAGGCTTCAAGCCAGGGAGCGAACAGGCGGGTGGCCGCCGGCATCAGCAGGTACACCACCAGTACGACGATGGTCACGGTGACCAGAAAGGTGGCAACGATGTAGTTGGACAGGAACGGATGCAGCCGCAGGACCGGGCCCCAGATGATCGGCACCAGCAAGGTCAGCGGCAGGATCACCAGCAGCGTGACCACCGCCTGTTTCCAGCGCGGCGGCTTGGCAGCGGTATCGGCCTGGGGCGAGAACCAGAACTCGTTCACCGCGCCGACTTCGGTCTGGTCGCCATCGGCCAACATCGGTGCGGCTTCGTTGATCAACGCCAGGCGCTGCGGCGAATCGAGCCAGCGCTCCAGGTCATCGGTGGAGCGGTAACGCAGCACGCAGGTGAACAGGGCGAGGCCGCCCTGCTTGCTGCGCACCACGTCGACGCCGAGGTGGCCCGGGCGCTCGCCGGCGATACGCACGATGCGCCGTAGCCAGGCTTCATAATCGGCTTCGCGGCCGGGTTTGATGCGGTGTTTGACCACCAGGGTGACCACCTCGTCCGGCCCGCCTTGCTGCGTTGCTGAGTCCATCGTGCTCCTCCCCTGAATACGTGAGCGATGGGCGCAGTGTGGGGTGTGGCGCTGGGTAAAAATTGGATGTACGTGCTCTGTTAAAGCGCCCGGGACATGTGTTCGCCAATGCGTGATCGCAACCAGCGCTCCGCCGGATCGTTGTCGTGCACCCCACTCCACACCATCGACAGCTCTGCGGCATCGATGGTGAATGGCGGGTCCTCGGCCCTTAATGCACTGCCTTGCGTCAATGCGCACGCGGCATAATCGGGCACCGTCGCAATCATCTCGCTGCCGGCCAGCAGGGCCCGCAACCCACTGAATTGCGGCACCGCCAACACCACTCGCCGGGCCCGGCCGATCCGTGCCAGGTCCAGGTCGATATTGCCGCTCAGGTCACCGGAAAACGAAACCATGGCATGGGGCCGTGAACAGTAGTCATCCAGGGTCAACGGCTCAGGCCGATCGTCGCCCCGCAGGACCTTGCACGGAATATCCCGCAGCTTCTTGCGCTTGGCGTTGGCCGGCAGCTCGGTGGTGTAGCTGACCCCCACGGAGATCTCGCCACTGGCCAACAACGCCGACATCAGCAAGTAGTTCGCACGCCGCACGACCACGATGATCCCCGGTGCCTCTTCGCGCAGCTGGCTGAGCAACAGGGGAAACAACCCGAACTCGGCGTCATCCGACAGCCCTATGCGAAACACCGCGCAACTGGTGGAAGGGTCGAAGTCCTTGGCGCGACTGACCGCGCCGGAAATGATGTCCATGGCCGGTTGCAACTCCTTGAGGATCGCCACGGCCCGTGGCGTGGGCTCCATGCCGCGCCCATTGCGCAGCAGCAGCGGGTCATCGAACAGGTCGCGCAACCGGCCCAGGGCCGCACTCACCGCCGGCTGGCCCATGAAGAGTTTTTCGGCCACCCGGGTCAGGTTCTTTTCAAACATCAGGGCCTCGAAAATCACCAGCAGGTTCATGTCGACACGGCGCAAGTCGTTGCGATTCATAGGGTTTCCCGGGAGGTGAGGACCCCATCAGCTAACCACGTTCAAGGCATGTGCAATTGCATGCCTGTGCTGTCTTTTTCCGCAGTCACCTGGCGAAATTAACAACGATTAACTCGCCAGCCAGACAGCCCGGCGCCAAGAATACGGCCGTCTACACTGGACTTTCACTCACCGGGAACGCTCCCATCGACCACGGAATCTGTCATGGCCCGACTTGAGCAAATCGCACCTGACCGGCACGCGCACTCCCCCGCTACCGGCGGCCTGTGTACCCGCCGCGAACGCATGGTCAAACAGCTGATCCTGGCGAACCTTGGGGAAAGCCTGGAGGTCACCGAGCTGGCCCGCGCCTGCGCCCTGTCCCGCAGCCACTTCTCTCGCGCCTTTAAATGCACCACGGGCCTCTCTCCCCAGGAATGGATTCGGCAACAACGTATCCAGCGGGCCAAGGAACTGATCATCAGCTCTGGCTTGAGCCTGACCCAAATCAGCCAGGAATGCGGATTTTGCGACCAGGCACACTTCTGCCACATATTCAGCCGCAGCGAAGGCGTGAACCCGATAACCTGGCGTAACCACCAGCTTCGCGTGATCGCCGCCTAGTGGTGATTGCACCCCGGCGCAAACCTCTGGAATATGCACCACAGACCTCGCTCCAGAGACCGCGCATGAGCAACCTCAACGACCAGGCCATGCATTTCGGCCCCTACCGGATTCACCCGCGCCAGCGCGTGGTGCTGGAAGGTGGCCAGCCATTGCGCCTGGGCCGTCGGGCGGTCGATATCCTGCTGGTTTTGCTGGAGCACGCCGGCCAGGTGGTGAGCAAACAGGAGCTGATCGCCCGGGTCTGGCCCAAGACCGTGGTGGAGGACGGCAACCTGCGGGTGCACATGGCGGCCCTGCGCAAGGCCCTGGGCGACGGCCAGGCCGGGCAGCGCTATATCGTCACCGTGGCCCAGCGCGGCTACAGTTTTGTGGCACCCCTGAGTATCGAACCCACCGCGTTGGAAGGCGATAGCGCGGGGGCCATCCCGGGCATAACTTGCCGCTGCGCCGCACGCGGATGCTGGGACGCCAGGCCCTGATCGAAAGCCTGGTGCACCAGTTGCCTCGGCACCGCTTCATCACCCTCACGGGTGCAGGCGGTATCGGCAAGACCACCGTCGCCCTGCGAGTGGCAGAATTGCTGATCGGGCGTTACCGCGACGGCATTCGCCTGCTGGACCTCGCCCCCTGAGCCAGCCTTCGATGATCGTGCCCAACCTGGCAGCCCTGCTGGAGCTCCCGCCACCGAGTCACGAGCCGCTGGCCAGTCTGGCCGGCCTGCTGCGCGAGCGCCAGATGCTGTTGGTGATCGACAACTGCGAGCACCTGCTCGACGATATTGCGCTGATCAGTGAAACCCTGCTGCGCAATGCCCCCATCTGCACATTTTGACCACCAGCCGCGAAGCCCTGCGCGCAGAAGGCGAGTTCGTACAACGCCTGGAGCCTTTGGCATGCCCACCGGCCACTGGCGACCGCGCCGCAGCCATGGCGTATCCCGCGCTGCAATTGCTGGTAGAACGGGCGCTGTCGTGCTGGGACGGCTTTGAACTGAGTGACAGCGAGCTGCCCCTGGCCATCGATATCTGCCGACGCCTGGACGGCATTCCCTTGGCGATCGAGCTGGTGGCGGCGCAAATAAAACGCTTTGGCCTGCAGGGCTTGCGGGTGCAGATGGAGGATAACTTTCGCCTGTTGACCCGCGGCCGACGCAGCGCCCTGCCCCGGCACCAGACCCTGCGCGCCACCCTGGAGTGGAGCTTCGACCTGCTGACCGCTTGCGAGCAGGTATGCCTGCGGCGCCTCGCAGTGTTCCGGGGTGGCTTCACCCTGGAATCAGCGGCGGCGGTGATAGGCGGTGAGCACATTGCGCCGACCGAGGTGCTGGGTTCAATCACGCAGTTGGTGGCCAAGTCCTTGCTCAACGTTGAGGTGGGCGATGAAGCGGTGGCCTATCGGCTGCTGGACATCACCCGGACCTACGCCCTGGAGAAACTCAGCGCTGCCTGCGAGCTGGAGTCCAGCCGTGAGCGACACGCCGCCCGGTGCCTGACACTGATGAATCAGGCGCAAGCCGACTGGGAACAAGTGTCCACCCGGCAGTGGCTCGACCGTTATGCAGGCTGTCGCGAAGATGTGCGTGCCGCCCTCGACTGGGGGTTGAGCCAGAACGGCGCGCCGCTGCTGGCCATCCGTTTGACGGTCAGCGCGATGCCGCTGTGGCAGGAGTTGTCGCTGCTCACCGAGCATGGTTTGTACGTAGGCAAAGCCCTGGCCCTGCTTCAGCAATCGGCTGCTCCCTGCGCGCACTTGCACCTGCAACTGCAATTGGCCCTGGGCAGTTTTTCCTATCACACCCAGGGCGCAACCCCACAGACCATCAACGCGTTCGTGCAGGCACGGCAACTGGCCGAAGGCAGCCACAATGTCGCCGGCCAACTCAGGGCCGTGTCCGGCCATATGGCGGTCAACCTGTGCAACGGCAACTACCGCCAGGCCCTGCGCCAAAGCCTGCATTTCGACCGCCTGGACCCCAACGCCCAACCGCTGCTGGCCTTGAGCGCACAGCGCCTGCGGGTGCTGGCGCAACATTTTGCCGGCAACCAGGCCCTGGCGCGGCACAACGCCGAACAGGTGATGCAGCGTATGGCCCACAGCGGCCACCTCAATCGGTTTACCCATGGATTTGGCGTGCAATACGACCAGAGCGTGGCGTCGCTGACGGTACTGGCACGCATCCTCTGGCTCCAGGGGTTCCCGGAGCGCGCCTGGCGCACTGCCCGCCAGGCGCTGGAGCTGGCGCTGCAAATCAATCACGGCACCTCGATCTGCTACACACTGGCCCTCGCGGGTGTCGTCATCGCCCACTACAACGGCGACGACGGGGCCGCCCGATCAATGCTGGAACTGCTGTCACAGCAGGCGCGCAAGCACTCGGTGCTGCTGTTCGACACCTGGGCCAGGCATTACACCCACGCACTGGACGGCGTGGCGCACGAGGAGCACGTCGAAGGCCTGGGCCTGATCAAGGACATCGTCGTGACCCTGCACACTCGGGACGTGGATGAGGCCTGCTTCGAACGAGCCAGGCAAGGCGATGCGGGTTGGTGCACCGCGGAGATTCTGCGGGTGCGGGCCGAATCCCTGCTGCACCGGGCTGACTCGCCCCCGGTGCAGGCGGCTGAAAGCCTGTTGCTGGAAGCGCTGGGGCTGGCGCATCAGCAGGGAGCCTTGGCCTGGGAACTGCGAAGCGCCCTGTCACTGGCCCGGCTATGGCATCGCGAGGGTCGGCACGCCGCCGCGCGCGACCTGTTGCAAGCCGTTCATGGGCGCTTTACCGAAGGGTTTTCCACGCCGGACCTAGTGAGCGTGCGCCGCCTGCTCGACGAACTGCACCACAAACTGCCGGCTTGAGAACGCCCCCAGATAGTGCCCGTAGCCTTGCTGCAACAACCCCACCTGGGCAGGGTCACCCAAACGGGCCAACGCGTAGGCGCGTACGCAATTGAGCAGGCGATAACGCCGAGGTCCGGGGCCGGGTTCGACGGTCAGCAGCGAGGTGTCCACCAACCGTGCCAGCAGATAAGGCAAGTCGGCATGCTCCAGCTCAGTGCCGGCAATCAGCGCACCCAGCGTCGGCAGGCTCACCGCCATCTTGAACAACCCCAATTGGAGGAACAGCCAACGCTCCGGCAGGCTCAAGCGATCGTAGGTCCAGTCCAGTGCCGCGTTCATGGATTGGTGCCGCCCTACGGCCGTTCGCCGCCCGCCAGTGAGCACCAGCAAGCCGTTCGCAACCTGTGTTTGCAAGCCCTTGACGCCCAAGGCATCGACCTGGGCCGCCGCCAGTTCCAGGGCCAGCGGGATGCCGTCGAGGCGTCGGCAGATATCCCGCAGGGGCGCCAGGTCTTGCCTGCGCAAACCAAAGCCTTGCTGGCTGGCCCGGGCGCGACTGACAAATAGCTGCACCGCAGGATAAGCCAGCGCTTGTTCGACATCGGCCAATGCCGACAGCGGCGGCACGACCAGCGCCGGCACGCGCTGAACCCACTCCCCAGGAATGTGCAAGGCTTCGCGGCTGCTCAACAACAGCGTCACCCGGGGCGCCATCTCCCGCAGCGCGAACACCAGGTTGCGACACGCGGCCACCGCCTGTTCACACCCATCCAGGACCAACAACAAATGCCGCGACGCCAGTTGTCGGCAAAAGCCTTGCAAGGTGCCACCCGGCTCAACGTCAATCCCGAGCGCCTCGGACAACTGGCGGACCACGCCCGATAGCTGGCTGACACCGGCCAACTCCACCCGCCACACGCCGTCGCGATAACGCGGCAGCACCTGTGCAGCCAGGTACAGGGCCAGGGTGGTTTTGCCGATGCCGGCACACCCGGTAAGCGTCATCAGCGTTTGGCCCGGCAAGCGCCGTGCAAGGGCATGCGCCAGCGGGTCCAGGCCGAACACCGGTACCAGGCGTGCCGGCAGGTTATGGTGAGGCAAGGGCTGTGCCGGTGCTGCCTGCATTGGTTGCGTCGCGACAAAACAGTACCCGCGCAGCGGCAGGTTGACGATATAACGCCGCCCGCCCTGGCCATCGGCCAAGGCACGGCGCAAGGCCGCGATGTGCACCCGCAGGTTGTTCTCCTCCACCACGCTGCTGGGCCACACCCGTGTAATCAGGTCTGCCTTGCTGACAAACTGCCCGGCCTGCTCCACCAGCACCGCGAGAATGTCCAGGGCACGCCCGCCCAGCGGCAGCGGCCGGCCCTCTTCGCACACCAGGCGCTGCTGGGGGTAAAAGGTGAAGGGGCCGAAGCGCACTTCACATTCAGGCTCAATCGTATGAAGGCTATGCATGCTCGTCAAAGCGCTGAAACACCCGGTCTTGGGCGCCTGCGCATCCTTTTCCATGGGACTGACGGCTATCTTGCCAGCTACCCGTGACAGGACAATGCTGGCACAGGGATCCACACGGACATTCAGGTGCGCCAGACGGCCATCAGCTGAATTGCTGGCGGTATTGGGTCGGGTTCAAGCCGAGTTTTTCACTGAACAGAAAACGCATATGCCGCACGCTGCCAAAGCCCGCATGAAAGGCTACGGTCTTGAGTGGCAGGTCGCTGGTCTCCAGCAAGTGCCGCGCGCGATCAATGCGCGCGCCCTGCAGGAAAGCCATCGGGGTCATCTGCACTTCCTTGGCAAACACCCGCGCAAAGTGCCGCGCGCTCATGCCTGCGAGTTGCGCCATGGACTCGATGGTAAAGGCCTGGTCCAGCCGCTCCAGCACATGGGTCTGCACCCGGGTAATCGCGGTTTCCTGGGGGGCCACCGCTGCGGTCATCGGGCTGAACTGGGCTTGGCCACCCTGGCGCTTCATGACCACCAGCAACACCTTGGCCACGTCGACAGCCACCTGCTTGCCGTGGTCCTGGGCTACAACGGACAGCGCCAGGTCGATGCCCGCCGTCACGCCGCCAGAGGTGATGAGCCGGCCGTCCTGCAGGTAGATGCGGTCGGTCTCCACCGTGGCCTTGGGAAAGGCCTTGATCAGCCGCTCGGTGTAATGCCAGTGAGTGGTCACGCGTTGGCCGTCCAGCAAGCCGGCGTATCCCAGCACGAAGGCACCGGTGCAGATCGAGCCGAATCGCCGGGCACGAGGCGCAGCCGCCTTGAGCCAGGGCAACAGAGCGGGATGGCATTCGTTGTAGGCGCCGGGGCCGCCGGGGACCAACAGCAAGTCATATGCCTCAAGGGCCTGGTCCAGGTGCAGATCGGGATGCACCACCACGCCATTGGAGGCCTGCAGGGGCCCCTGCTCGGTACCGATCGTCAGGATCTGATAGTGAGCTGACGGCGCAAGGTAGCGATTGGCAATGGAGAACACTTCCAGCGGCCCGGCCATGTCGAGCAGCAGAAAGTCGGGAAACAGCGCCATGGCCACGGTTTTCATTATTAGCAACTGTCCGTTCGGGGAGAGGAATCCTTGCATTATGGCATGCCATCAACTGTCAACTCATACAGGACAGTCATTCCGATTTCAGCTTCTTAATCAACCTATAACTAACCAGTAACCTTCTCCTCACACCGAAGCCCTGCATCTCGCAGCCAGCTTCCCTTGAGGAGAACACCCCATGCTGACCCTTCGCAAAGCCTCGGAACGCGGCGCCGCCAATCACGGTTGGTTGAAGTCGTTCCACACCTTCTCGTTCGCCAACTACTGGAATCCCAGGGAACAGGGTTTTTCCGACCTGCTGGTGATCAACGATGACCGGGTTGCCGCCGGCAAGGGCTTCGGCCAACACCCGCACCGCGACATGGAGATTTTCTCCTATGTGCTCGAAGGCGCCCTGGAACACAAGGACACCCTGGGCACCGGTTCGGTGATTCGCCCAGGCGATGTGCAACTGATGAGCGCCGGCAGCGGCGTGGCCCACAGCGAGTTCAACCACAGCCACACCCAGGGCGTGCACTTCCTGCAAATCTGGATCGTGCCGGACGTGGCCGGCGCCGAGCCGCGCTATCAGCAGGAGCACTTCACCGAAGCGCAAAAGCGTGGCCGGTTGCAGCTGATCATCTCGCCGGAAGGCACCGACGGCTCCCTTGGCGTGCGCCAGGATGCGCGGGTGTATGCCGGGCTGTTCAACGGCTTTGAAACCGCAAGCCTGGCCCTCGCCCCGGAGCGCTACGCCTACATCCATGTGGCGCGGGGCAGCATTGAAGTCAACGGCCAGCGCTTGCACGAAGGCGACGGTGCCCGAGTGCGCGATGAGCGGGAGATTCACCTGAGCCATGGCGAGAATGCCGAGGTGCTGGTGTTCGACCTGCGCCCTCGTGAACTGCCTGAAATGCCGTAAAGGTCGGCACGATGGCTCGGAAAAACGGGCCATCGCTGACGTCGATAGTCACCATCAGCGCAATGAAGTTCTCTAAAAAAATCCACCGCGTACCATCACATCCATACCAACCAATGACATCCCGGAGCACACCCTCATGAAACGCCAACTCTTGCTTAGCCTCGCTTTCTCGGTACTTGCTGTAAGCGCCTTTACTCAACCTGCCCTCGCTGAAGGCGGCGCGGATCGCCTGATGGACAGCCGCGTGGCTGAGGGTGGTTCTGACCGTTTGCTGGAACGTCGTGTGGCGGAAGGCGGTTCTGATCGGTTGCTGGAACGTCGTGTAGCTGAAGGTGGCGCTGACCGTCTTCAAGAAAACCGTGTAGCCGAAGGTGGCGCTGAGCGTCTTCAAGGCAACCGTGTAGCTGAAGGTGGCGCTGAGCGTCTTCAAGGCAACCGTGTAGCTGAAGGTGGTGCTGAGCGTCTTCAAGGCAACCGTGTAGCTGAAGGTGGTGCCGACCGCCTGATGGAAAACCGCGCATAACCCTGGTTGCTCGCGGTTCACCCCCAGCCGGCCTGATCAGCCGGCTTTTTTCGCCTGCTGTTTACTCACCGCCAACAGCGCCACAAAACCCTGTGGCGAGGGAGCTTGCTCCCGCTGGGCTGCGCAGCAGCCCCAATGAATACACCGCGTTTCTTCAGGGGAGACCCGTTGGCAGGTTTTGGGGCCGCTTCGCAGCCCAACGGGAGCAAGCTCCCTCGCCACACAAGCCTCGCCACACAAGCGCTCTCGCCAGCGTATGTCGCCACTCGCTGTTAACACAGCTCACGATCCAGCCACACCACCGCCTTGCCAATCTGCTGCCTGGCTTCAATCCGCGCGTGCACCTGCTGCACCTCTTCCAGCGTGTAATGCCCTTCGATATCCACCGTCAGCGAACCCTCAAGCATCGCCGCGAACACCGCATTGGCACGCCTCTGCACCGTCGGCCCATCGGCCATGTGGTCGTTGAGCCGAGGACGGGTCAGGAACAGCGAGCCGGCTTCCCCCAACTCCATCGGGTCCAGATCAGTGATCGAACCGGAGACGTTGCCGTAATTGACGATCAGCCCCCGCGTACGACAGGCCTTGAAGCTTTCACGCAAGGTGGCCTTGCCCACCGAATCGAACACCACGTCCACACCCTGCCCCTGCGTTGCCTGCAAGACTCGCTCGGCAAACCCGTCGTATGGCCAGGCGTGATCAGCACCCCGCTGAAGGGCAATCGCACATTTTTCAGTGCTGCTGCCGGTGGTGAATACCGTGGCGCCGAGTCGACGGGCCATTTGCACCAGTAACTGGCCGATGCTGCCGGACGCGGCATGGATCAGGCAGCTGTTGCCTGCCTGCAACCGTGCGACATCTTCAATCAGGTAGTGAGCCGTACAGCCCTGGAACATCGCCGCAGCCGCCTGATCGAAGCCGATCGCATTCGGAATCTGCGCGACCCGCGCGGCGGGCACGCTGGCGTATTCAGCAAACGCACCCCAGGCAATGCACCACGCCACCCGATCACCTGGCGCCAGATGGCTAACGCCCTCGCCCGCTTCCACCACCACACCCGCGCCTTCCATGCCCAGGGTGCAAGGCACTCGCACCGGGTACGTCACCGACTGCGCGTACTTGCCCTGACGGGTATGCACATCCATGAAGTTGATCCCGGCGCAGGCCACCTTGATCAGCACGTGGCCGGGCATCACTTGGGGTTTGGGCACATCAAGGCGCAGTTGAACGACCTCCGGGCCGCCGTAGGTTTCAAGGGTGAGGGCTTTCATCGCGGGACAACTCCGTTTGCGGTAGGAATGCGCCATGGTAAAAGGCACCACTCTGTACGAGAATTCCCCAACACCTCCCACCCTCCGTGCGGAAATAACCCGATGTTCGACTGGCAGGATCTGTATTACTTCACCGTACTGGCGCGCACCCAGTCGCTGTCGGCGGCCGCCCGCGAGCTGCAGGTGGAACACGCCACCGTGGGCCGGCGCGTCGATGCCCTGGAAAAAGCCCTCGGCGTCAAACTGGTGGATCGCCTGCCCCGCAGCCGGCCACTCACGGAGGAAGGCCTGGCGTTGGCCAGGTTGGCGGCAGGCATGGGCGAGATGGCCACCGACGTCATGCGCCTGTCCCGCGTGGCCTCGATCGAAGTGGCCGGCACCGTGCGGGTCAGTTGCCCGCCGTCGATTGCCATCCACTGCATCGCGCCCCACGTCGCGCGCTTCCGGGCGCAGTATCCCAAACTGAATATCGTGCTGATGTCCTCGACCACGCTTGCCGCTCTGGACAAAGGTGAAGCCGACATTGCCCTGCGCACGGTGCGGCCCGATGAAGAGGCACTGGTGCGCAGGAAGGTCGGCGCGGTGCGCTTCGGGCTCTATGCCACACCCGAGTTCAAACGGTTACCCGCCGAACAGTGGGCGTTCATCGCCTATGACGCCACCCGTGACCATCTGCCCCAACAGGCATGGATGCACCAGGTACGCGGCAGCCGCGCGATTGCCTTTGCCGCCAGCGACCTGATCACCCAGCAAATGGCCGCCCGGTCCCAGGTGGGCGCGGTGGTGTTGCCCACGTTGGTGGGTGATCACGACGCAGCATTGGTGCGGCTGGCAACGAATACCGAAGGCCCGGTTCGCGATATCTGGCTGACGGTGTACCCCGACATGCGCCGCTCGCCTTCGGTGAAGGTGGTGATGGAGTTTTTGGTGAGTTGCATTGAAAGCGCGCCGCAGTTGCGGCGCTGAAGCCGATTACTGCGCCGCGTACTGCTCGTCGCTGACCTGTTCCATCCAGTCCACCACCTTGCCGTCGAGCATCTCGTTGATCGCGATATGGGTCATGGCGGTGATGGCCGTGGCGCCGTGCCAATGCTTGACGCCGGGGGCAATCCACACGGTGTCGCCGGGGCGAATTGCCCGCACGGGCTGGCCCCATTCCTGAACCTGGCCCAGACCTGCGGTCACGATCAATGTCTGCCCCAGGGGATGGGTGTGCCACGCGGTACGCGCCCCCGGTTCAAAGGTGACAACGGCGCCAGTGACACGCGCGGCATCGGTGCCCTTGAAAGGTGAGTCGACGCGCACTGTGCCGGTGAAATAGTCCGCCGGCCCTTTGGCCGAGGGTTGGGAACCGTTGGGTGTGATGGTCAGCATGGGGGTCTCCTGTGCCGATGATTCGAGTGCCAGCAAGGACAATGAAAGTGCGGTGACGGCGAGACGAGTGTTCATAGGCCGGTCATCCGTTCCAGGGCTTCGGGATAGCGGTCGCCGTGCACCGCGATGTTTGCAGCGGCGACGTTCAGCTCACTGAGTTCTGCAGCGCTGAGCTGCACCTCGACCGCCCCCAGGTTTTCCGTCAGGCGCGAGGTTTTGGTGGTGCCCGGAATCGGTACGATCCAGGGCTTCTGGGCCAGCAACCAGGCCAATGCGATCTGCGATGGCGTGGCGTGTTTGCGCCGGGCGACCTGGTGCAGCAACTCCACCAGGGCCTGGTTGGCCTGTAAGGCTTCGGGCGTGAACCTTGGCAACGTGCTGCGAAAGTCCGAGCTGTCAAAGGTGCTGTGACTGTCGAACTTGCCCGTCAGAAAGCCTTTGCCCAACGGGCTGTAGGGCACCAGGCCAATGCCCAGTTCCTCCAGCAGTGGCAACACCTCGGCCTCGGGCTTGCGCCACCACAGTGAGTACTCGCTTTGCAACGCGGTCACCGGTTGCACGGCATGGGCGCGGCGGATGGTCGAGGCGCCGGCTTCAGACAAACCGAAATGCTTGACCTTACCCTCCTGAATCAAATCCTTCACCGCGCCGGCCACCTCTTCGATCGGCACATTCGGGTCCACCCGATGCTGGTAAAACAGGTCGATCACATCGGTCTTCAGGCGCTTGAGCGAGGCTTCGGCCACCTCGCGAATATGCTCCGGCCGGCTGTTGAGACCCGACCATTTGCCGTTGCCGGACGGGTCCAGGGCAAAGCCGAACTTGGTGGCGATCACCACCTGCTCACGCAGCGGCGACAGCGCTTCACCCAGCAGTTCTTCATTGATGAACGGGCCATAGACTTCGGCGGTATCGAAGAAGGTCACGCCTTGTTCAACCGCGTTGCGCAACAAGGCAATCATCTGCTGTTTGTCGGCCGCCGGGCCGTAGCCAAAGCTCATGCCCATGCAGCCAAGGCCAAGGGCGGAGACTTCGAGTGGGCTGTTGCCGAGTGTGCGTTTGAGCATGATCGTTCTCCGGGTAAGGGGGCTGATTCCAATCTAACAGTTAAGAATTGTGATAATTAGCCGCTAGAATCTGAAAATACTTATGAGGATGACTCACCAATGCTCAGGGAAAACGCCAATGACCTGCTCGCGTTTCTGGCGGTAGCCCGCGAGCGCAGCTTTACCAAGGCGGCGGCCAAGCTCGGGGTTTCCCAGTCGGCGCTGAGCCATACCCTGCGCGGCCTGGAGGCGCGGTTGGGGCTGCGTCTTCTGACCCGCACCACCCGCAGCGTGTCGCCCACCGAAGCCGGGCAGCACTTGATCGATACGATCGGGCCGCACTTCGATGAAATCCAGGTCGGCCTTGAGGGGTTGAGCCACTTGCGGGACAGGCCGTCCGGCACCATCCGTATCAATGCCATGGACCACGCGCTGGAGTTCATCCTGTGGCCGGTGCTGAAACCGTTCCTGGCGCAGTACCCGGATATCGCAGTGGAAGTGTGTTGCGACTACGGCTTTGTCGACATCGCCGCCCACGGCTTCGACGCCGGCGTACGCCTCGGGGAAGACGTGGCCCAAGGCATGATTGCCACGCGCATCAGTCCCGATATGCGCATGCTGGTGGTGGGTTCACCGGCCTACTTTGCCCAGCGCGCCATACCCCGCACACCTCGCGACCTGACCGATCACGCCTGCAACAATTTGCGCCTGCCCACCAATGGCGGCCTGTACGTGTGGGAGTTCAAAAAAGGCGAGGAAAGCCTGAATGTGCGGGTGTCTGGCCAGGTGACGTTCAATGGCGTGTACCCCTTGCTCAAGGCGGCGCTCGACGGCTTCGGCTTGAGCTACGTGCCTGCCGATCTGGTGGCGCCTTATCTGGCAGACGGGCGCCTGGTGCAGGTGCTGGATGACTGGTGCGCGCCGTTTGCCGGTTTCCACCTGTATTACCCCAGCCGTCGCCAGGCCTCACCCGCCTTTGCGCTGCTGGTGGAAGCGCTGCGTTATCGCGGTTGAAGGAAGTCCGCCAGCGCGCCGCCCAGGGCCTCAAATACCAAGGCGATGCGCTGCACCCGGCGCATGTCCTGATGCATCGCAATCCACACGTCGACGCTGAAATCCACCTGCCCGGGCAGCACGCGCACCAGCCCGTGACGCTGCGCCACCTGGCTTGAGCACACGCCAATTCCCAGCCCGGCACGCAGCGCCGCCAACTGGGCGAGGTGATCGTCGGTGCGGATAAATGTATTGGCCGCCGAACAGTCAAAACCGCGCTCACGCAGGAACTCGATCTCCAGCAAATTGCGGTCCGGGCCGATCAGCGGGTAGCCGTGCAATTGCGCGACGGTGTCCGGCGTGCCCTGCTCCGCCAGCAACTCCGGTGCGGCGTACAACCCCACTTGCAGGTCGCCGACCTTGCGCGCGACCACCGTCGCTTCCGTAGGGCGGCGGATGCGCACGGCGACGTCAGCCTCCTGCCGGGCCAGGGCTTGCAGGCGGTTGGACACGCTCAACTCAATGGCCAATTGCGGATGATCACGGCGCAGGCTGCGCAGCATCGGCGGCAGCACCTCAACCCCCAGCAGCTTGCCGCTGGTAAGCCGCACCGTGCCACTGGCCAACGCCGCATCGGCGGAGGCTGCGCGGTTGAAGGCGTTGGCGGCAACGGCCATTGCTTCCACGTGGCTGATCAGGTCCTTGGCGGTGTCGGTGGGCAACAGCCCAGAAGGTGAGCGGATAAACAGGCTGACCCCGACGCTTTGCTCCAGCGCCTCGATCCGTCGCCGCGCGGTGGCCTGGGCGATCCCCAGCAAACGGGCCGCGCCCGACAGGCTGCCGGTGCGCAGCACGGCGAGGAAGGCGCGCTGGGTTTCCCATTGGAGTTGAGGGGCGTTCATACATTTCCTGTGAGCCGCTGGGCAGTTTTGGCGGATGTTCTTTGTTCGGGGGCTGCGGCATGCTGGCGAGCATAACCGATGGGGCTTTCGCCCTCACTTTGCACAGGATCGTTTTTGATGACACTCACCGGCCAATGCCGCTGCGCCAACGTGACCTACACCCTCAATACCGACGCACCGCTGGCGGTGTATGCCTGCCATTGCCAGCACTGCCAGACCTGGAGCGGCAGCGCGTTTGCCTTGCATGCGCTGTTGCCGGCGGACGCGTTGAAGGTCGACGGGGTGTTGACGGAATATGGTTATGACCTAGAGGGGCAGCGTTCGGAGCATCACCTGTGCGGGGTGTGCCATACGCGAATCTACAACACCACGACGGCTGCGCCGGGGCTGGTTGTGCTGCGGGTCGGGACACTGGATGAGAGCCCGGCCGTGCAGCCGGTGGCGCATATCTGGGTGCGGCACAAGCAGCCGTGGGTGACGCTGGCGGAGGGCGTTCCGACGTGGCCGCAAAGCCCGACGCCCCAGGCGTTTGCGCAGGCGTTGAGTGAACACAAAACACAAATGTATGTGGCGAGGGGGCTTGTCCCCCGTTGGGCTGCGAAGCAGCCCCAATAAGGTCCCCGTGCTCTGTCAGATAGAACTCTGCTGTTAGTTTTGGGGCCGCTGCGCAGCCCAGCGGGGGACAAGCCCCCTCACCACAGAAGTCGAGTCGATCTTAAGAGTCAGCACTTCTCCATTGCGCAGTTGCCAATCGAAGAAGTCCGAAAAGTCATCGCGAACCAATGCGCGGATCGCCTTGGCCACCACCCCATGGGCAACCAGTACCACCACCTGTTGCCCATGGTTCAGCAGCAGCTCATTCAATCCACCCCGAATACGCTCGACAAACTGTGAGATTGACTCCCCATCAGTCGGCGCCAGTTCCCACTGCCGGGTAATATTTTGCGCCCACAGCTCGGGATACCGCTGCGCCGCTTCCTCCTGGGTCAGTCCTTCAAACACACCCACACCGCGTTCACGAAACGCATCCAGCGTGGACAATGCCAGCCCGTCATCCGCAAAAACAATCGCCGCCGTTTGCTGAGCCCTGCGCAGCGGCGAGACCACGACGGTGTCGATCTGCACCGGTAACTTTACCCGCAACTCCTGCGCCTGAAGCACGCCCCGCTCGTTGAGCTCAACGTCCAGCGAGCCCTGGTAACGCCCTTCGGCATTGGCCTGCGTTTCGCCATGGCGAACAACATACAACTGCATACCGCCCTCCTTCATCCTGACGTTGAAAAGCCGCGAACGGCCTCCCCGATAAAGTCCTAAGCTAAGATCGAAAGATTATTTATCGAAAGATTTTTAGAACCATAAGCTGACCTTAATCCATTAAGAGTCGAGCACGCCATGCCCCAGTTTTCGCTCCACCGCCTTTTCATCGCCGGCCTGGCCACACTGGGCCTCTGCACCACCCTGAACACTCAAGCCCAGGAAACCGTACGCATCGGTTACCAGAAATCCTCGACCCTGATCACCCTGCTGAAAACCCAGGGCACCCTGGAAAAAGCCCTCAAGGCCGACGGCATCGACGTCACCTGGCATGAGTTCCCCAGTGGCCTGCCGCTGCTGGAAGCCTTGAACGTCGGCAACGTCGACATCAGCGCCGACGTGGCCGACACTGTGCCGATCTTCGCCCAGGCCGCCCAGGCCAAACTCACCTACTTCGCCCAGGAAGCGCCCTCGCCGCAGGCGCAGGCCATCGTGGTGCGCAAGGACTCGCCGATCCAGCAACTGGCGGATTTGAAGGGTAAGAAAATCGCCGTGACCAAGGCTGCTGGCACTCACTACTTGTTGATCGCGGCCCTGAACAAAGCAGGGCTGGCCTTCTCCGATATCGAGCCGGCGTACCTGACGCCCGCCGACGGTCGCGCTGCGTTTGAAAACAACAAGGTCGACGCCTGGGTCACCTGGGAACCCTTCCTTACCAGCGTGCAGCGCCAACTGCCTACCCGTACCCTCGCGGATGGCACTGGGCTGGCCAGTTACAAGCGTTATTACCTGACGGGTACGGCTTATGCCAAGGCGCATCCAGAAGTGTTGAAAGTGGTTTACGAGCAGTTGCACCAGGCGGGTGAGTGGGTGAAGAGCCATCCGCGTGATGCCGCGAAAGTGCTGGGGCCTTTGTGGGGCAACCTGGATGTGGAAACTGTCGAGGCGGCCAATGCTCATCGCAGTTATGAAGTGCAGCCGGTGACGCTGGATCAGTTGGGGGAGCAGCAGAAGATTGCCGATGCGTTTTTCAAGGCGGGGTTGCTGCCCAAGGCGGTAGATGCGCAGGATGTGCAGGTGTGGAAGCCCTGACGGTTTGCCCGGCATCCGGGGCGGGGTGCATATCCATTTCTGCGGTAACGGCGGCTTATGGTTTCGCTCTTACAGCGACTCACTTTGGAAAAGCCCCAAAGTAAGCAAAGGCTCTGCCCCGCCTGTCGGCACCTCGCCTAGGCTCGGTGTTCCCTCACTCCGGCATTGCTCCGCGGGCCGCCGCGACGGCCCGTCCCTGGCCCGTCGCGGCTAAACCGGCGTCCTGCCGGTTTACCCGCTCCTCAATCCCTGCGTTCGGCCTCGGGCTTATTGGGGCAGTCAGAGCCAGATCAAGATCAAAAGCAAGAGCACAGCGGCCTACAGGCCGGCTTGAGTGGTAGAAGCCAGAGCAAAAGCCAAAGCCAAAGCGAAAACCAAATCTGAAACTGCTGCAGCTCTGCTTTTCTGTGGGAGCTGGCTTGCCTGCGATGCAGACACCTCGGTTTTTCAGGTACATCCAGTTGATGCCATCGCAGGCAAGCCAGCTCCCACATTTGACCGTGCCCGCTCTGGCTTTAGATTTTGATTTTGCCTTTGCTTCACACCACTCAAGCCGGCCTGTAGGCCGCTGTGCTCTTGATCTGCTTTTGATCTTGATCTTAGGCGCCCCGTTAAACCACGCTGGCCGAACGCAGGCTTTGGAGCGTGGGTAACCCGGCAGGACGCCGGGTTAGCCGCGCTGGGCCAAGGATGGCCCATCGCGGCGGCCCACGCTCCAAAGCCGGAGTGAGGGCACACCGAGCATTAGCGAGGTGCCGAGTGGTGGGGCAAGAGCGTTTTGCTTACTTTTGCGCTTTTCAAAAGTGAGCCGCTGTAAGAGCGGAACCCATAGAAGCCGTTACCTAAATAACGGATATGCCCCCAACCCAACACAAAAAGCTGACCTACCGTGTATGTCAGCTTTTACGCGTCGCATCATCCAACGCCAAAATGGTATGAGCATTGGTCACCGTGGTCGCCAGGGTATTGATCACCCCCGACCGCAATGCCCCCAGCGTCGCCGCTGCCTTGGTGTTTTCACTCGCAATCGCCACCACATCCGGAATCCGGAACAGCTCCTGAACCGTCAACCCGATCACCCGTCCCTGGATGGCGTTGACCGCCGGCTGCCCGTGAATGTCGATAAAGTCATACCCCATCATGTCCCCCACCGTGCCGGACAACCGCGCCTGGGCGATCTCCTGGGGCGAAAACCACCCCATGCGCACCATGTTGCTGTTTTCACTCATGTCGCCAATACCGATCAACGCCATGTCGGCACGACGGGCACGGTCAAGGGTGGAACGCACGGTGTCATTGCTGATCAACACCCCGCGCAGCTCCGGATTAGCCACCAGTGCCGGCGCATACAGGCTTTCACTCTCGCCACCAAACCGCAGGGCCAGGCGCCGGCAGATATGGTCAGGGTTCATGTATTCGCCGGCCTTGAGCGAACCACCGATAGCGCACACAAACGTGCAGTTGCGGGTCACCGGCAGGAACACGTTATCCGCCACCGCGCCCACATTACGCCCCATGCCGACCGCGACGATCATCCCGTCGCTGAGGGTTTTGTTCAGGTAGTTGGCCACCAGGCTGGCAACGGCCGAGCGCTGGGTGTCGGGGTCGCTGTGGTCGACCGCGATCAAGGCCCGGTCCAGCTGGAAGCGCTCCACCAACGCCTGTTCCAGCTCGTTGTTCATCGCCGGGTGCTGCAGCACGCGCACCTCGACAATCCCTTCATCCCGCGCGCGTTTGAGCAGGCGGCTGACTTTTGCCCGGGACAGGTCGAAGCGCTTGGCGATGGCTTCCTGAGTGACGTTCTCAAGGTAATAGAGCATCGCCACTTCGGTCATCAGGTCGATGTCGCTGGCGATGCGCTGGGTACTGTCACTCATGGGCACGGGCTTCCGTTTCGGTGTCAAAGGCGCATTCTCCCGACTCTTGCCCCGTTCCGTCCACTACTGATGCCCGTCACGCTCGATCGCGTTGATGCGGTCGACCTTGGCCCCGGAACGCGCGGCTTCGAACTCCGACTCCAGGAACGACTTGACGATGCTTTTGGCCAGCTCCGCGCCGATCACCCGTGCACCAATGGACAGGATCTGCGCATCGTTGCTCTTGCGCGCTCGCTCCGCCGAGTAGGTGTCGTGGGCCTGGGCCGCACGAATCCCCAGGACTTTGTTGGCCGAGATGGCCATGCCGATACCGGTGCCGCACACCAGCACGCCCAGCCGTTGCTGGCCGGCGTTGATCGCCGTGGCCACCGCCAGGGCAATGTCCGGGTACAGCACCGGCGCCGTGGAGTGGGTGCCGAAGTCGGTCACCGGGTAACCCAGCGCCTCGATGTGGCGCTTCAACAGTTCTTTGAGCTCATAACCCGCTTCATCGCATCCGATAGCCACCGGGAAAGGTGTGTTCATGGCGTTTGGCTCCGCTGCCGTTTTGGGTGCTGGAGAATGATCATATGATCACTCAATGAAATTTCGCTCAGTCATTTCTCGGATATTCCAAGCGCCCTGTCAAGCAGGATTTAGCTGACCTCACAGTCAAAGCCCTCTAAACCGGCACACTTTGCGCAAATCCACCCATTTACAACTTTTCGGTGAAAGAGATTGACTGATCAGAATTTCATTTGATACACATATGCTCACAGCGAAACATGACTGTGCGACCTAATAAGAATTCACAGCACGAGGACACGCCGATGGCCACGCCATTACTGCTCCAGGCTGAACACGTCGCCAAGGCTTACGCCGGGATTCCTGCCCTGCGTGAGGGGCGCCTCTCTCTGCGGGCCGGCAGCGTCCACGCTCTGTGCGGCGGCAATGGCGCAGGCAAATCGACTTTCCTGAGCATCCTGATGGGCATCACCCAGCGTGACGCCGGGACCATCCTGCTCAACGGCTCACCCGTTCAGTTCAACCGCCCCAGCGAAGCACTGGCGGCGGGGATCGCGATGATCACCCAGGAGCTGGAACCCATTCCCTACATGACCGTCGCCGAAAACATCTGGCTGGGCCGCGAACCGCGCCGCGCCGGGTGCATCGTCGACAGCAAGGAATTGAACCGGCGCACTCGCCAATTGCTGGAAAGCCTGGAATTCGACGTCGATGCCACCAGCCCCATGCATCGCCTGAGCGTGGCGCAGATCCAGTTGGTGGAGATCGCCAAGGCGTTCAGCCACGACTGCCAGGTAATGATCATGGACGAGCCCACCTCGGCCATCGGCGAGCGCGAGGCCGAAACCCTGTTCAAGGCGATTCGCCGCCTCACCGCCCGCGGCGCCGGCATCGTCTATGTGTCGCACCGCCTCAGTGAACTGGCGCAAATCGCCGACGACTACAGCATCTTTCGCGACGGCGCCTTTGTTGAAACCGGGCGCATGGCCGATATCGACCGCGCCCATCTGGTGCGCGGCATCGTCGGCCAGGAACTGACCCGCATCGATCACAAAGTCGGCCGCGAATGCGCCGCCGAATGCTGCCTGGACGTCGACAGCCTGAGCCGTGCCGGCGAGTTCCGGACATCAGCCTGCAGCTGCGCCAGGGCGAGATTCTGGGCATCTATGGGCTGATGGGCTCGGGCCGCAGTGAATTCCTCAATTGCATCTACGGCCTCACCACCCCGGATTCCGGCAGCGTAACCCTGCAAGGCAAGCCGATGCCCATCGGCCTGCCCAAGGCGACGATCCAGGCCGGCATGTCGCTGGTCACCGAAGACCGCAAGGACAGCGGCCTGGTGCTCAGCGGCAGCATCCTCTCGAACATCGCGCTGTCGGCGTACAAGCAGCTGTCGAGCTGGTCGCTGATCAATGCGCGCAAGGAAAACCAGTTGGCTCAGGACATGGTCAAGCGCCTGCAGATCAAGACCACCTCCCTGGACCTGCCGGTGGAGTCCATGAGCGGCGGCAATCAGCAGAAGGTGGTGCTCGCCAAATGCCTGTCGACCCAGCCGATCTGCCTGCTGTGCGATGAGCCGACCCGGGGCATCGACGAAGGCGCCAAGCAGGAGATCTATCACCTGCTGGACCAGTTCGTGCGCGCCGGTGGCGCCGCGATTGTGGTGTCGTCCGAAGCCCCGGAATTGCTCCACCTGAGTGACCGTATTGCCGTGTTCAAAGGCGGAAGGCTGGTCACCATCAGCAGCGATACCGCCCTTTCCCAGGAAGCCTTGTTGAGTCTTGCCTCATGAATGCCAAATCACTCTCTACACCTGCAGCCGCCCCCATCACCACCGCACCGCGCAGCCGCCTGCGCTTGTCCCTCGACCGCTTCGGCCTGCCGCTGGTGTTTATCCTGCTGTGCCTGGTGATGGCCTTCGCCAGCGAATACTTCATGACCTGGCGCAACTGGATGGACATCCTGCGCCAGACCTCGATCAACGGAATCCTCGCCGTGGGCATGACCTACGTGATCCTGACCAAGGGCATCGACTTGTCGGTGGGCTCGATCCTGGCGTTTGCCGGCCTGTGCAGCGCCATGGTCGCGACCCAGGGCTACGGCGTGCTGGCGGCAGTCAGCGCCGGGATGTTCGCCGGGGCGATGCTCGGTGTGGTGAACGGCTTTATGGTCGCCAACCTGTCAATCCCGCCGTTTGTGGCGACCCTCGGCATGTTGAGCATTGCCCGGGGCATGACCTTCATCCTCAACGACGGCAGCCCGATCACCGATTTGCCGGACGCCTACCTGGCGCTGGGCATCGGCAAGATCGGCCCGATTGGCGTGCCGATTGTGATCTTCGCCGTGGTCGCGCTGATCTTCTGGATGGTGCTGCGCTACACCACCTACGGCCGTTATGTGTACGCGGTGGGCGGCAACGAGAAGAGTGCACGCACCTCCGGGATCGGCGTGCGCAAGGTGATGTTTTCGGTGTACGTGGTGTCGGGGCTGCTCGCCGGATTGGCCGGTGTGGTGCTCTCGGCACGCACCACTTCCGCCCTGCCCCAGGCCGGCACTTCGTATGAGCTGGACGCGATTGCGGCGGTGGTGATCGGCGGCACCAGCCTGTCCGGCGGCACCGGCACGATTGTCGGCACGCTGTTTGGCGCGCTGCTGATCGGCGTGATCAACAACGGCCTGAACCTGCTCGGCGTGTCCTCCTATTACCAGCAGGTCGCCAAGGGCCTGATCATCGTGTTCGCAGTACTGATTGATGTGTGGCGCAAGAAAAAACGCTAGTCGCTTTTCCTCGAAAACCGAACTGAACGACCTACAACAATAAGCGGAGTTCTCATCATGAAAGTTGGTATTTCCCTGGCCGCCGTCGCGGCACTCTCCCTGCTCGCCAGCAGCATTGCCCTGGCTGCCGATGGCAAGACCTACAAGATCGGCGCCGCGGTGTACGGGCTCAAGGGCCAGTTCATGCAGAACTGGGTGCGCGAGCTGAAAGAACACCCGGCGGTCAAAGACGGCACCGTGCAGTTGACCGTATTCGACGGCAACTACGACGCGCTGACCCAGAACAACCAGATTGAAAACATGGTGACCCAGCACTACGACGCGATCCTGTTTGTGCCGATCGACACCAAGGCCGGCGTCGGCACCGTAAAGGCCGCCATGAGCAACGACGTGGTGGTGATCGCCTCCAACACCAAGGTGGCCGACGCCAACGTGCCGTATGTGGGCAACGACGACGTGGAAGGCGGTCGCCTCCAGGCCCAGGCCATGGTCGACAAGCTCAACGGTAAAGGCAACGTGGTGATCATCCAGGGCCCGATTGGCCAGTCAGCCCAGATCGACCGTGAAAAAGGCGAGATGGAAGTACTGGGCAAACACCCGGACATCAAGATCATCGAGAAGAAAACCGCCAACTGGGACCGCGCCCAGGCCCTGGCCCTGACGGAAGACTGGCTGAACGCCCACCCCAAAGGCATCAACGGCGTGATCGCGCAGAACGACGACATGGCCCTCGGCGCAGTGCAGGCACTGAAGTCCCACGGGCTCACCTCCAAGGACGTGCCGGTGACCTCCATCGACGGCATGCCGGATGCGATCCAGGCCGCGAAGAAAGATGAAGTGACCACCTTCCTGCAAGACGCCCAGGCACAGTCCCAGGGCGCGCTGGATGTGGCGCTGCGGGCATTGGCCGGCAAGGATTACAAGCCGCAGTCGGTGATCTGGGAACGCTATGGCAAGGACGTGAAATGGGGTGACGGGACTGCCAAGAACTACATCCTGCCGTGGGTACCGGTGACCAATGCGAATGCGGATGCGCTGTATCAGCAGGTCAGCGGCAGCAAATAGCAACACGATCAATGTGGGAGCTGGCTTGCCTGCGATGGCATCACCTCGGTGCTGCTGATACACCGAGTCGCCTGCATCGCAGGCAAGCCAGCTCCCACATTTGACCGGGCTCCACCCTTAGATCTCGATTGTCAGTAAGAGGAGTCATGTTCATGTCTGGATTCTGGAATCAAGCCTTCGACCTCACCGGCCGCTGCGCCGTGATCACCGGCGGGGCCGCCGGGATCGGTCTGGCTTGTGCCAGCCTGTTGGTGGAACGCGGCGCGCGGGTGGCCCTGCTGGACCGCGACCCGGCCGTGGTCGAAGTCGCCGCCAGCCTCGGCGCCGGGAACATCGGCATCGCCGTGGACCTGCGCCAGCTCGACCAGGTGCAGAGCACCGTCGACTACGTATTCGATCACTTCAAGCGCCTGGATTACCTGGTCAACAGCGCCGGCGTCGCCCTGTTGGACAAGGCCCTGGACGTCAGCGAAAACGCCTGGGACACCACCCTCGACATCAACCTCAAGGCCAGCTTCTTCGTGGCCCAGGCCTGCGCCAGGCACATGCTTGCCCAGGGCAGCGGGCGCATCGTCAACCTCGCCTCTCAAGCGGCGGTGATCGGCCTCGACCGTCACGTCGCGTACTGCGCGAGCAAGGCCGCCGTGGTCGGCATGACCAAGGTGCTCGCCATGGAATGGGCGCCCCACATCAACGTCAACGCCATCTCCCCGACCATCGTCGAAACCGCCCTGGGCAAAAAGGCCTGGGCGGGCGAGCTGGGGGAACGGGCGAAGTTGCAGATCCCGGCGGGCCGCTTTGCCCAGCCGGAAGAAATCGCCGGGCTCGCGTTGTACCTGCTCAGCGACGCCGCACAGATGATCACCGGGGAAAACGTGGTGATCGACGGCGGCTACAGCATTCAGTAATTCATCTTTTGTCGTGAGGTTTATCGTCATGTCCACTGTCACCGAACGCACCCCTGAGCAACTGGCCCCCGTCATTCCGAAAACCATGCAGGCCGTGGTCTGCCATGGCCCCGAAGATTACCGCCTGGAGACCGTCGACGTGCCCACACCCGGTCCCGACGAGATCCTGACCAAGGTCGAGCTGTGTGGCATCTGCATGGGCGACATCAAGACCTATCGCGGCGCACCGTCGTTCTGGGGCGATGCCGAGCAACCGCGCTACGTCAAGCCGCCGATGATTCCCGGGCATGAATTCGTGTGCCGCGTGGTTGCCCTCGGCCCGGGCGCGGAAAAGCGTGGGGTGAAGGTCGGCGACCGGGTGATTTCCGAACAGATCGTACCGTGCTGGGGCTGTCGTTTCTGCAACCACGGCCAGTACTGGATGTGCCAGAAGCACGACCTGTATGGCTTCCAGAACAACGTCCAGGGCGCCATGGCCCAGTACATGATCTTCACCAAGGAAGGCATCATCCACAAAGTGCCGGACTCGATTGCCCCGGATGAAGCGATCCTGATCGAACCCCTGGCCTGCTCGCTGCACGCAGCGGAACGGGCGAATGTGGATTTCGATGACATCGTGGTGGTGGCCGGTGCCGGCACCCTGGGCCTGGGGATCATCGGCGCGGTGCGCATGCGCAACCCGAAAAAACTCATCGTGCTCGACATGAAGCCCGAACGCGCCGCCCTCGCCCTGCGCATGGGCGCGGATGAAGTGTGGAACCCCGCCGAGGTCGACGTGATGGCGAAGATTCGCGAGATCACCGATGGCTATGGTTGCGACATTTACATCGAAGCCACCGGGCATCACAAGGCGGTGAACCAGGGCCTGGCGATGCTGCGCAAGCTGGGGCGTTTTGTTGAGTTCAGCGTGTTCAACGACGAGGCCACGGTGGACTGGTCGATCATCGGCGACCGCAAGGAACTGGACGTGCTGGGCTCGCACCTGGGCCCGTACATGTACCCACGGGCCATCGACTTTATCGGCAACCGCAAGATCGACATGCGCGACGTGGTGACCCACAAATTTGCCCTGGCGGACTTCAAGGAAGCGTTTGCGGTGATGGAACGCGGAGACAAGTCGCTTAAAGTCGTCCTGGAACCCTGATTGGCTCAATAACACAAAACCCTGCGGGCGCCGGGCTCTTTGTGGGAGCTGGCTTGCCTGCGATAGCATCGACCCGGTGTCACTGAAAGACCGAGGCGCTTGCATCGCAGGCAAGCCAGCTCCCACAAAAGCCCCCGCCCCAACACCCAGAACAAGAACACAGGAAACCGCGTTATGAATCGAGTGATAAACGATCCGGATCAGGTGGTCGAGGACATGCTGCGGGGCATTCTGGTCGCGCACCCCGAGCTGCGCCAGTACGAAACCAATCCCCGGGTGATCGGCAAGGCCAAGCCGTCACCGCAAGGCCGTGTGGGCATCGTGACCGGCGGCGGCTCCGGGCATGAACCGGCGTTCCTCGGCTATGTCGGCCCGGGCCTGGTAGACGCCGTGGCCGTCGGCGAGATTTTCTCCTCGCCCACCGCCAAAAGTTTCTTCGACGCCTTCCGCGCCGCCGACCACGGCGCCGGCGTGGCGTGCCTGTACGGCAACTACGCCGGCGACAACATGAACGTGAAGCTGGCGATGAAGATGGCTGCCAGCAAGGACATGCGCATCCGCACCGTGGTCGCCAACGACGACGTGGCCTCGGCGCCCAAGGCCGACATCGCCAAGCGTCGCGGGGTGGCGGGCGAGATCTTCATGTGGAAGGTCGGCGGTGCAGCTGCCGCACAGCATTACGACCTGGACGGGGTAATTCGTGTCGCCCAGAAGGCGGTCGACAACTGCCGCTCCATCGGCATCGGCCTTACGCCCTGCACCATCGCCGCGGTGGGCAAGCCGAACTTCCAGATCCCCGACGGGCAGATGGAATTGGGCATCGGCCACCACGGCGAGCCGGGCATCGAAGTGATTCCCATCGAGTCCGCCGAAGCCATGGCGGCGCGCATGCTCGCGCCGATCCTCGCCGACCGCGACTTCAGCCAGGACGACAGCGTGGTGGTGCTGGTCTCGGGCCTGGGCGCCACGCCGGTGATGGAGCTTTACATTTTCTACGCCGAGGTTGAACGTCAGCTCAAGGCCAAGGGTTTGAAGATTCACCGCTGCTACGTGGGCAACTACTTCACCTCCCTGGAAATGATGGGCGTGACCCTAACCTTGCTGGGCCTGGACGCCGAGCTGAAAACCCTGATCGACCAACCCTGCCGTTCCATCGGCATGACCCAGGCGGAATAAACCATGAGCCAGCATTTCTCCACCCACGACGGCAGCGCCATCGTCGCCGACCTGGTGAGCGTGATCGTTGCCAACCGCGAGTACCTCAGCGAAGTTGACGGCGCCATTGGCGATGGCGACCACGGCATCAACATGGCCAAGGGCTTTGCCCATTGCGGGCGCACGATCGAAGGCCGCCAGTTGACCCTGGCCGAAGCGCTGGATGAGTTGACGCTGAGCCTGATGGAAGGCATCGGAGGCTCCATGGGCCCGCTGTATGGCAGCCTGTTTATCGGTATGGCGGATGAGGTACGGGCCAGCGAAGAGATTGACGCGGCGACCTTTGCGCACTTGCTGCGGGGCGGACTGACGTCATTGCAGGACATCACCGAAGCCGGCGTGGGGGACAAGTGTTTGATGGACACATTGATTCCGGCGGTGGAGGCGTTTGAACAGGCCCACGCGTCGGGCGCGTCGTTCAGTGAAGCGCTGGAGGCGATGAAAAGTGCGGCGTCACAGGGACGGGATTCCACCAGGGATCTGGTGGCGAAGATTGGCCGGGCGAGTCGGCTGGGTGAGCGTTCGCTCGGCGTACTGGATGCGGGCGCGGTGTCGTGCTGTTTGATACTGACAAGGCTGGCGGATTCGGTTCAACCGCGGTTGGTGTAGCGCCTGGCCAGGCCTCATCGCAGGCAAGCCAGCTCCCACAGTTGATCGAGTGTGCCTGGGCGTACGCTGTCAACTGTGGGAGCTGGCTTGCCTGCGATGGCCGCGGCGCGGTTTAACGTTTATCACCAAAAACAGCTGCACTCTGCTTCACCTGCTCTATGTACCGCGCCACCGCCGGCGCCTTTTCAAAACGCCGGTGGATCAGCGACAGCCACGACGACGCCTCGCTGCCTTCAATCCTGCGATACACCACGTTCGGCAATCCCACATGCCCCACCACTGACTCCGGCACCACCGCCACGCCCTGCCCCAGCGACACCAAGGCAATCACCGCCACCAAACCACCCGGCTGCGGCCCTAACCGGGGTGCATAGCCGCCCTGCGCCGCCACGTGCAACGTGCCGCTGATCTGCTCGGGCAAGATGAAGGTCTCGTTCTGCAGGTGCTCACAGCTGATCGCCTTCAACCCCAGCAGCCACGAATCCTGAGGCAACGCCAGCACAAACCCCTCACTGCTCAACCGCACCGCATCGACGCCGTCAGGCAAGGTCATCGGCGAGCGAATATAGCCAATGTCGTAGCGCCCCTCGGCCACCAGTCCCGGCAACGCCGCCATGGGGCTCTCGCGCACATTGAGGCTCACGTCCGGGCAATCCGCGCAGAACGACTGCACCTGGCGCTGCAGCAGCCCCGAATACACCGCCGACGCCACATACCCCAATTCGATATGACCGATCTCGCCACGCCCGGCACGCTGGGCATTGCGCTGGGCAAACTCGAACTGGCGCACGGTAGCCTCGGCCTCGATCAGCAACGCCGCACCCGCCTCGGTCAGGCTGACTTCGCGCTGGCTGCGGATAAACAGGCGGGTGCCCAGGGTGGTCTCCATGTCCTGGATCTGTCGGCTCAGGGTCGGCGGTGCAATGCCCAGTTGCTCGGCGGCACGGGTGAAATTGCGTTGCCGGGCAACGGCCAGGAAGTAGCGGAAATGCCGTATTTCCATCACAGGATTAGCTCAAAGGTAATGAAGTGCTGTATGGCGCCTAACAACGGCGCGCCTTACCGAGGATAAGCTCGCGGTACGCTTACAGTAGAGAGGCTTTCCCATGTTCGTCAAATCATTGATCCTGGCCGCTGTCGGTCTTTGCACCCTGCCAGCGGCGTTCGCGGCAGAGCCGTCACCGGGCATTGCCCACAAGGCAATACTTAGCCTGGCAACTGCCCAGCAGGTCGCTGCACACGCTCGAAAATTGGCCGCCGACAAAGGCTGGCCCTGCGCCCTGGCAATCGTCGATGACGGTGGCTGGCCGATCCTGACCCTGCGCATGGACGGGGCCCCTGTGGTGGCGGGCATCGAATTGGCCCAAGGCAAGGCGCGCACGTCAGCACTTTTCAAGCGGCCCTCCGCAGACCTGGAAAACGCCATCAACGGTGGGCGCCAGGCAGCCATCACCGCCGGCCTGCTGATGATGAAAGGCGCCCAGCCCATCATTCTTGAAGGCCAGGTCGTGGGCGCCATCGGCATCAGCGCCGACACCCCGGCCCACGACGACGAGATCGCCCTGGCGGCGGTGAGCGCGGTGCAACCATGAGCAACGCCAGCTCGCGCCTCACGCTGCTGACTGCCTCCGGGGTCTGCTCGCTGATTGTGCTCGACACCAATATCGTCGCCGTCACCCTGCCAAGCATCGCCCGGGACCTGGGGGCGAATTTTGCCGATATCGAGTGGGTGGTCAGCGCTTATATGCTGGCCTTCGCCGCGCTGTTGCTGCCGGCCGGGAGCATTGCCGACCGCTTCGGGCGCAAGAAAAGCCTGATCTGGGGCCTGAGCATTTTCATCCTCGCCTCCCTCGGCTGCGGCGCAGCACCGAATGCGTTGTTCCTGGACATCGCCCGAGCCATCAAAGGCGTCGGTGCGGCCTTGCTGCTGACTTCTGCGCTGGCCTCCATCGGTCACACCTTTCATGACGAAGCGGAGCGTGCCAAGGCCTGGGCGTTCTGGGGCGCGTGCATGGGTGTGGCGATGACCGCCGCGCCGACCCTGGGCGGCTTGATCACCGAGTACCTGGGCTGGCGCTGGATTTTCTATCTCAACTTGCCCATCGGCCTGGGGTTGATGGCGCTGTCGGTGCATGCCATCCCGCATTCGCGGGATAGCCAATCGGCGCGGCTGGACCCTTGGGGCAGCCTGGCTTTCAGCGCGAGCTTGCTGTGCCTGATCTGGGGTCTGATCGAGGCCAACCGCATCGGCTGGGACAACCCGCTGACCTACGCCCGATTGCTGGGCGGCATCGCTTTGCTGGGCTTGTTTGTGCTCGCCGAACGCCTGCAACAGCGGCCGATGGTAGACCTCCAACTGTTCAAGCACCCACGCTTTATCGGTGCGCTGCTTGGGATGTTCGCCTACGCCGGCTGCGCCCAGGTGATGATGACGCTGCTGCCGTTCTACCTGCAAAACGGCCTGGGTTTCTCCGCGATTGCGTCTGGGCTCGGCATGCTGCCGTTTGCCTTGACCATGCTGGTTTGCCCCAGGATTGGCGCACGCCTGGCGGGTCGCTTTGCACCGGCAACGATGATGGCGACGGGGCTCACGCTGGTGGGTTGCGGCAACCTGCTCAGTGCCTGGGCGGTGAATGTTGGCGGCTACCTGCCGTTCGCCCTGGCCATAGCGGTGACGGGGGCCGGCGCCGGATTGCTCAATGGCGACACCCAGAAAAACATCATGGCCTGCGTGCCACGAGACCGCGCCGGGATGGCATCGGGCATGAGTACGACCATGCGCTTCAGCGCGATCATGTTGGCGATCGGGGTGTACGGGGCCTTGTTGAGCAGCCACAGCGAACAGCTGCTGCACACCCGCCTGGGCGCACAGTGGCAGGAACAGGTGTCGGGGATTGCTTCACGGGTGGTGGCGGGCGATATGCCGGCGGCAATGGCGCTGCTGCCTGAGTCGGCACGAGGGATGGTGCAGCCACTGGCGCGGCAGGCCTTTGTCGGCGGGTTCAGCGTGGTGTTGTGGGTGGCGGGACTGTTGGGATTGCTGGGGGCGCTGGTGGTGGGATCGCTGATGCGCCATCCCATACCGGCGGTGCCGCAGGCTTCACTACCAACTCGGTGAGTTGACCACCACAAACCCATGTGGGAGCAAGCCCGCTCCCACATTTTGATCTTCGCCAGGCAGCTGACCTGTTACCAGAACCGCTGCTGGGTCAGGCGACTCCACCAGGTCAGCAGCACGCGATCTACCGAACCGCTGGCTGCCAGGCCCACTCGCTCCTGCAGGCTTTTACGCTCGGCATAATGCAGGTGGAATACCTCGGCAGTCTTGGCCTTGGTTGCCAGGTATTCGTCGCTGGTTTGCAGCGCGTCCACCAGTTGCTTGTCCAACGCGGCAACGCCCAGCCAGACTTCACCGGTAGCCACTTCATCAATGGCCAGCTGCGGGCGGTAGCGCGACACGAAGTTCTTGAACAGTTGATGGGTGATGTCCAGGTCTTCCTGGAACTTCTCCCGGCCCTTCTCGGTGTTTTCGCCAAACACGGTCAGGGTGCGCTTGTATTCACCGGCGGTCAGCACTTCGAAGTCGATGTCGTGCTTCTTCAGCAGTCGGTTGACGTTGGGCAACTGCGCCACCACGCCGATCGAGCCCAGGATGGCAAACGGCGCGCTGATGATCTTCTCGCCGATGCACGCCATCATGTAGCCGCCGCTGGCCGCGACCTTGTCGATGCACACGGTCAACGGTACGCCCGCCTCGCGGATACGGGCCAGTTGCGACGACGCCAGGCCGTAGCTGTGGACCATGCCGCCGCCGCTTTCGAGGCGCAGCACCACTTCGTCCTTGGGCGTGGCCAGGCTCAACAGTGCGGTGATTTCATGACGCAGGCTTTCGGTGGCCGAGGCTTTGATATCGCCGTCGAAATCCAGCACGAACACCCGTGGCCTGGCCTCGGGTTTCTTCTTGCTGTTCTTCTTTTCAGCCTTGCTTTCAGACTTGCGCAGGGCCTTGAGCTGGTCCTTGTCGAGCAAGGTCTGCTCCAGGCGCTCACGCAGGCCCTTGTAGAAGTCATTGAGTTTGCTGACCTGCAACTGGCCGGCGGACTTGCGACGCCCCTTGCTGCGCAGGGCAGCAAAACTGGCCAGGACCACCAGAATGGCGACCACCAGGGTGACGGTTTTAGCTAGAAAACTTGCGTACTCGGCAAGAAACTCCATAAGACACCTGTGAGGCTTGAAAGGCGCAGTCTACGGGGATTGTCGTCGTGATGTCTAACACTGTGAACGCAACAAATTCCTACAAAAATAACCAATTTTTCCTACTTGCGTAGTTCGATTCCCACAACATTTTCAGACGCCACGTCCAGCATTTACAGGGGAAAACCGCCTTAAACTCCGCGTTTATCAGACCCTGTAGAAGCAACGCTCATGTATAGCAGGCATTGCAACATTCCGTGCCAGATCCGTGCGTCGTGGATGCTCACGGCCCTGGCGATCGTACTGATTGCCCCCGCGCCCACCCTGGCTGCCGACCCTCGTGCCCAGGAGCTTGAGCGGCGAACCCGGGAACAGCTGGAACTGGAGCAGCGCTTGCGCCTGCTGGAGCGCTCCGGCCCCTTGCCACCCCAGGCTGCGCCGGGGCCACCGCCACCGCTCCCCGTCGAGCCCTGCTGGCAGGTCCGGGGGCTCAGGCTGCAAGGCAACACCTTGATCAGCCTGGCGCAGGTCAATGCACGCCTTCAGCCGCTGATGAGCGACTGCATGAGCGTCACCCGCATCAACCAATTGCTGGGGGCCCTGACCGCGCTGTATGCCGACGCCGGCTTCATCGCCAGCCGGCCTTACCTGGCGCAACGGCCACAGGACGGCCAGAGTCTGGACATCATCATCGAGGAAGGTTTTGTCGAAAGCATCGAGCTTGCGGCCCCCGACCTGCCCATCTCGCTGCGCGGCGCGTTCCCCGGGATGCTCGGCAAACCGCTGCAACTGCGGGAGCTGGAACAGGGCCTCGACCAACTCAACCGCCTGCGCTCCCTGGACCTCACCGCCGACGTGGCCCCCGGCAGCTTGCCCGGCGGCTCACGGCTGCTGATTCGCCCACGCACCAGCGCCGCGCCGATCGGCGCCGTGGTGAGCTACAACAACCGTGGCACCGAATACATCGGACGCAACAACGGCGCGCTGACCCTGACCTACGACAGCCCCTCGGGGTTGAACGATTTTGTCGCCCTGAGCACCAGCACCACCCTGGACCAGACGTCCGCCTACAGCCGCAGCCAAAGCCTGTACTACAACATTCCCTACGGCTTCTGGACCCTGGCCCTGAGCGCCAGCCACTCCCAATACTGCTACCCGGTCGAGCTGCCGAGCCAGACCGTCCGCGCCAACGGCCAGACCCGCCAATACAGCCTCAGCCTCAACCGCCTGCTCTGGCGCGACCAGGGCACGCTGCTCAACGGCATGCTGCGCCTGAGTTCAAAGCGTTCGCAGAGCTACTTTGCCGATCAATACCTGGCCATCCAAAGCCCGAGCCTGACGGTCGCTGAAGCCAGCCTGAGCCTGCTGAAAATCACCGACGGCCTGTGGAATGCCACTCTCAGCTACGCCCAGGGCCTGGACTGGCTGGGAGCCGACCGCGACGAGGAACGGCTGTCACCCGCGCTGCCCCGCGCGCAGTTTCGCAAGTACCGCGCCGACGTGAGCTACTGGCGCCAGAGCCGCGATGGCCAATGGAGCTGGAACAGCCAACTGGCGCTGCAATACAGCCCCGACCCACTGCCCAGCCTGGAACAGATGCTGCTGACTGATGACTACGCGGTACGCGGCTTTCGTCAGGACCTGGTACAGGCGGCCAATGGCGCGGTGTGGCGCAACACCCTCAGCCTGCCCCGCCGCCTCGGCACGCAATGGACCCTCAGCCCGCGTGTGGGGCTGGACGTGGGTTGGAGCAAGCAAGTGACGGGTGCCGAAAGCCAGCGGCTGGCCGGGGCCAATATCGGCGTCGGCTTGAGCACCCGCGACTGGCAACTGGACCTGGATTACCAGCGCAGGCTCTACGGCCCGCCCCCTTCGAGCCACGAGCCGGGCTTCTGGCGGCTGGAGTTGAGCCTGCAAATCTGAGTTCGCAAGGCGGGTTTTCTGGAGGAATACCCGAAGAGGCTTCACCCGTGCTCGCAAGGAGCATCAGGACAGTGCACACAACCCCATAACAACAATCAAAAAGGTTTCGTAATGAAAACAATTGCGCACGCGCCACCGGCCGCCCTCAAACCCTGCCAGACCTTGCGCTGGATGGTCTGCGGCCTGGTATTTGTCCACTACATACAACCCGCCATGGCCGCCAGCGGGGCAACAGTGACGGTGACCATGGCCGCGTCCACCCCGCAGAGCCCGGTCCCGGCTCCCGGCGGCGCCACAGTCTCCACCCAACAAGGGGTGCCGGTGATCAATATTGTTGCCCCCAACGCCACGGGGCTTTCCCACAATCAGTTCCTGAACTACGACGTCGAGCGCCAGGGGCTGGTGCTGAACAATTCAACGGCGGCAGGCCAGTCGCAATTGGCCGGGCAACTGGGTGCCAACCCGCAGTTCAATGGCCGTGACGCGAGCCTGATTCTCAACGAAGTGATCAGTCGCAACGCCTCCCGCATCAACGGCCCCCAGGAGATCTTCGGCCGGGCGGCCGACTATGTGCTGGCCAACCCCAACGGCATCAACGTCAATGGCGCCAGCTTTATCAATACGCCGCGAGCCGCCTTCGTGGTGGGCAGCCCGGAGTTCGAGGACGGGCGCCTTGCGCGCCTCACAACCTTTGACGCGCCCAACGAGCTGATTGTAGGTGACCGCGGACTGAGCAACATGGCAGGCGCCATAGACCTGATTGCACCGCGTATCGACGTCAACGGCAGCATCGATGCACGGAGCGACCTGAATGTCATCATGGGTTTCAACCAGGTGGCGTATGAAGATCGAAGGATCGAACAGGTACGCCAGCCGGCCAGGCCGCCCGTCGACGCGCAGCTGTTCGGCGCGATGCAGGCCGGGCGGATCAATATCATCAGCACCGTCGACGGCGCCGGGGTCAAGGTTGCCGCGCCGCTGCTGGCCATGGCAGACCTTACGGTGGCCTCGGCCGGCAACCTGGAAATAACCGGCAGCACCCGGCCAGACTCCCTAAACGCCAACCGCACCCTGTTGAACAGCGACACCGGCGATGTGCAGTTGCAGGCCAAGGACGACCTGGTGCTCACCGCCACCGACGTCAGCGCACGCACCATCGACGCCAGCGCCGGGGGTGACCTGCGGCTCGACGCCCTGACCAGTTCGCGTAAAACCGAGCAGCGGGAAAACTGGGAGAGTAAATTCCTGTTCATTACCACCGAGACCTACGACCAGAAAACCACCGACAGCCAGACCCGGCAGCACGGCAGCAACCTCACGGCCACTGCCGACGTAAGCCTCAAGGCCGGCAAAAATATCGAGTTCAAGGCCTCCACCGCCAGCGCCGGCGGAACCCTTCAGGCCGAGGCCGGCAAGGACCTGCGCCTGAGTGCACTGAACGACTCGAAGGAAACCCGCGAAACCCTCAACCACCGCAAAAACCTCTGGCGCGGCGACTACGATAAAACCGAAAAAATAGAAACCGTCCGCAGCAGCAGCCTCACCAGCGGCGGCGCGATGCAGTTGAGCAGCCAGCAGGACCTGCAAGTACTCGGCAGCGAGGTCGTGAGCCAGGGCGACCTGACGATCGACGCCGGGGGCAAGGTGGACATCGGCACCACCCGGGTCGTCCAGGAGAGCTGGCAAAAAGACTACGAAGGCGACTTGCTCTCCGGCAGTTTTTTCGGCGAGAACCTGAAGGACGAACGCAACGAAGACCTGGTGGTCGGCAGCCTGGTGGAGGCCAACGGCACCTTGCGGCTGCGCTCGGAAAACGTCGCCATCAGCGGCAGCCAGGTCGTGGGAGAGAAAGATGCGTTGCTGGTCAGCACAAGCGGCGCCCTGAGCATCGACGGCGCGCAAAACCGCGTGACGTCGGACAAGTCCGTCACCGACAGCAAACTGTTTGGCCTGCTCAAGGACCAGACCCGCGAGCGCAAGAACACCGCCACTCAGGTCCGCAGCCAGGTGCAGTCGCACAGCAATCTGCGCCTGCAAAGCGCCAGCGACTTGAACGTGGTGGGCTCCGACGTGTCGGCACAAGGCCGGCTCGAACTGCAAGCCGAGGCCGACATCAACCTGCTGGCAGGCAAAAACACCGCCCAAACCCTCACTGAGACCGACCAGCACGGGTTCTCCGCCTCCGCCGGTGAAACCAAAGAAGCCGCGCCCGGGATCAAGGGGTCGGAGCAATACCAGGCCGGGATCAACTACAACCAGAAACAAACCACCACCACCGAGGACACCCTCACCCACGAGGGCAGTCAACTCACCGGCGCCAGCGCGGACATCAACGCCGGCAATAATCTGCGGGTCAAGGGCTCCGACGTAACGGCCACCGACGGCGATTTGAACCTCTCGGCCCCCTCCATAGAACTGCTCAGCGAGGCGGATAAAAGCCTGCGGGTCGTCGAGGAAAACAGCCTCAGCCTTGGCCAGTTCTACACCGGCGGCATGGACCGCGCAGGCGGCGGCTGGCAGGTCGACAAGGACAAGGACGTGACGACCACGGACACCTCCACGGTTCAATCAAGCCAGTTGAGCGCTGCGGGAAATATCAATGTGATCGCCGGTGAGGGCCAGGGCCAACTCATCACCGAGGCCGCCAAGGTCAAGGCGGGCGGCGAGCTGAATGTCAGCGCGGGCACCCTGGAAAATCGTGCGGTATACGACAGCGTTGTCGAGACCCGGGAGGTCGACCACTGGAGTGTCAGTGTCGGCGCCAACATCGAATACAAGGACGTGACCCGGCCGATCAAGAAAGTCGTCGACGGGATCGACCAGACCAAGGTCTACCAACCTTCGGTGCTGGATGCGCTGGACCCACCCAACGCCGGTATCGACCTGGCCGTCAACGTGCTGGACAGCCGCGCCGAGTCGGGTTCCACCACGGCGGTGGTCAGTGAGTTCGAAGGCGCCTCGGTCAACGTTCAGGTCGACGGCGCGCTGACCGACACCGGCACGCGCTATGTGGCCACCGACGGCACGCTGTCGATCACCGCCGGAAGCCATGCGTTTGCAGCCGCTGAAAACACCATGTTCAGCCGGGACAAGGGCACCGACGTCGACACCGCCTTGCGGGTCTATACCACCACCGGCAGCGACATCAACGCGCGGGTCCTCGGCTCGGGCGGCAGTTTCGACTTGCGCCAGGCCACCGGCACCGCGGTACCCGGCAGCCTGGAGGGCAAATACGGGATCCAGGTGCAGTTGGGTACGGATGGCCGGTATGAGGGCACCCGGTTTGATGCAGGCCAGGGTGACCTCAAAATCCGCACGCCGGGGTCCCTGAGCTTTACCGAGGCCCGCGACTGGCAAACCAGCGATGAAACAACCCTGGGCGGGTTTGGCTGGGTGGAGGCCGGCACCAGCCCCGACACCCTGAAAAAAGCCAACGCAGGCGGCCAGCTCGACAAAGCGTGGCTGGTGGTGGAAGACACCCAGGGCCGTGGCGCCAGCCTGTTAGCCGAAGGCCTGACCGAGATTATCGCGGGGCAGGACCTTACATTGCATGGCGCGCAAATCGGCAGCGCTGAACGCAACAGCGGCGATGGGCGACTCAAGGCCGGCGGTAATGTGGAGTTGCTGGCCGGTATCGACACCTATTCGGCCGCCGGTGGCAACCTCGGCGGCGGTGCGCGGGCGAGCGTCAAGGCCACCCAAAGCGACACCGCCAGCGGAACGAGCGGCGGGTTCGGCCTCCAGGGCGGCGTGGGCAGCATTGATGAGCGCGGCACCCTGCAACGGGGTGGCAGCCTCGACAGTCGCGGCACGGTGCAAATCGAGGGCCGGAATGTGCGCCTGCAAGGGGTGCAAGGCAAGGCTGAGGCGTTCGAGCTGGCTGCCATCGGCGGCGAGCTGATCCTGGAGTCCGCCGTCTCCAATGAGCAGCGCGACAACAAATCCCTGACCGCCGGGCTGGGCGCCAGCCTCACCCGCAGCTCAGAGTCGTCCGACAACGGCTCGGGCCTGTTCGCCCGGGCGAAAGGCGGCATCGACCAGCTCGACAGCCAGACCCACGACAACACGCGCCTGGTGGCTGACCGGGTGCAGCTCGACAGCCGGGGCGATACCCGACTGCTGGGCGCCACCGTCACGGCCGGCGAGGTCAGCGGCTGGATCGGCGCTGACCTGGTGGTCGAGAGCCGGCAAGATCAGGTACAGGCATTGACACTGAACCTGGATGCGCAACTGACCACCGAGAAAAACCCGTCCGGCGGGATTGATAAGGCAAGCGTTGCCGCCGGCCCGTTCGGTGACACCGTGAAAAACACCGGCAAAAAACTCTACGAAAAAGCCGCCGACAAGACCCAGGCGCTCAAGGACAAGTTGCTGGCCAGAAGTAGTGGCAGCCCTGGCGCCTCCCGCGATCGCTTCAAGGACCTGCTGTTCCAGAACCCGAAAAACCGCGATGTCACCCCGACCCTGCTGGCGGACTTCAGCCGCACGCGCAATGACACCGTGGCCGAGGCTTCCGGGATCCGGGGCCGTGACGGTGTGGATTTGCAGGTGGCGGGCGGCGTCGACCTGCTGGGCGCGCGGATAGGCTCCAGCGGTGGCACAGTGGACCTGGGTGGCGCGTCAGTCACCGGCAAGGACTTGAGTGGCCGCGACCAGCGCACCGACCTGGGCATCAACGCCTCAGCCTCCCCCTTGCTGCTGGGCCTGGCGCTGAACCAGGAGTTCACCAAAGAACGTGACCCGCAAAGCCTGGCCGACGAGCAGTTCAATACCGGCCTGCTGCGTACCGGCGGGTACGACCAGCGCCAGTTACTGACCAGCGGGGTTGATCAGAAAGGCCGCTGACAGCGGCACGCAAGCGGTGCAGCCGCGGTACCGGGGCTGCCCTCTAACGAGCTTTTAAAACAAGCGTATGTTTTTTCATTGACAGCTTCCCGGCATCCTCATAACCTCGCCAGACTTTCAACGTACCGGGAAAACGGACGTGGGCAGCATCTACCTGATTCGACATGGCCAGGCCTCCTTCGGTGCAGACGACTATGACGTGCTGTCGCCCATCGGCGTGCAACAGGCGCAAGTGCTCGGCAGCCACCTGGCGGAACTGGGCCTGAGCTTCGACCGTTGCGTGTCAGGTGACCTGCGTCGCCAGCAGCACACGGCCACCGCCGCCTTCGAACAGTACAGCGCCCTTGGCCTGCCGGTACCGCCGCTGGAAATCGACAGCGCGTTCAACGAATTCGATGCCGAGGCAATCATTCGCGCCCTGCTCCCGGACTTGCTGCACAGCGAACCCGAAGCCCTGCACATCCTGCGCAACGCCGCGCAAAACCGCGGCGAGTTCCAGCGCATCTTTTCCCTGATTGTCGAACGCTGGTTGGAAGGCACCTACGACCCGCCGGGCCTGGAAAGCTGGCTGGGGTTTGTCGAACGGGTGCAGGGTGGCCTGCAACGCCTGCTCGAAGCCGCCGACAGCAGTGACAAGATCGCCGTGTTCACCTCCGGCGGCACCATCACCGCCCTGCTCCACCTGATTACCCGAATGCCTGCCGCACAGGCCTTCGAACTGAACTGGCAAATTGTTAACACCTCGCTCAACCACCTGAAATTCCGTGGTCGCGAGGTGGCACTGGCTTCCTTCAACAGTCATACCCACTTGCAACTGTTGAAGGCGCCGCAGCTCATCACCTTCCGATGAATTGCGGCCAACCGTGACCCCAAGGTCACTGGACTCACCATAAAAGGATCGAAACCATGACTGACGTAGCTAAAGCCGTAGAAGCAATGAAAGCCAAATTCAACCCAGCCGCTGCCGACGGCCTGGACCTGGTGTTCGGTTTCCGTATCGACGACACCCAGAACTTCTCGCTGGTTGTGAAAAACAACACCTGCGAACTGCTGGAAGGTGAAAACCCGGACGCCCAGGTCACCCTGGTGATGGACGCCGAAACCATGAAAGGCATCGTCAGCGGCGAAACCGACGGCATGCAAGCGTTCATGGGCGGCAAACTGCGCACTGAAGGCGACATGATGCTGGCCATGAAATTGAGCGAGCTGTTCCCGGCCTGATCAGGGTAACCCTGGCCAGACCAAGTGAGTTTGTGTGGGAGCCGGGCTTGCCCGCGATAGCATCACCTCAGTGCAACTGATTCACCGAGGCGTCTGCATCGCAGGCAAGCCAGCTCCCACATAAGCCCCACATTTTGATCGTATTGTTTTCAGGTTTTTGGCTGCAACAACAGCGCCACCAACGCACTCCACCCCGTCTGGTGCGACGCCCCCAACCCCCGCCCGGTCTCGCCATGAAAGTACTCATGGAACAACACCAAGGTCGCGACTCGCCGGGTCCGCCTCCAACTGCGCATACCCCACCATCGACGGCCTTGAACCGTTTTCATCTCGCAGAAACAAGCGCGTCAGCCGTTGACTCAGACCGTCTGCCACCTCCTCCAACGAAGCCAGGTACCCACTCCCCGCCGGGTACTCCACCGAGAAATTGTCGGCGTAGTAGCGATGAAATTCCCGCAGCGACTCAATCAGCATGTAATTGACCGGCATCCACAACGGCCCACGCCAATTGGAGTTGCCGCCGTACAACCGCGAATCCGACTCCGCCGGTTCATAGCGGGCACACAGGGTGTTGCCATTCATCTTCAGCGCCAGCGGTTCCTCGGCAAAGGCTTTGGATAGCGAGCGCACCCCAAACGTGGAAAGAAACTCGGACTCATCCAGCATGCGCCGCAGCAAATCCTTGGTACGCTCGCCCCGCAACAGCGCCAGCAACAGGCGATTACCCTGCCCCGGCTCGTTCCAGCGCGACACCAACTTGGCCAGGTCCGGTCGGTGTTTCATAAAGCCCAGCAGACGCTCACGCAGCCCTTCCAGGCCTTCATGCTCGCGCTGCTCCAGCACCAGCACCGCAAACAGCGGCATCAGCCCGACGATGGAACGCAGCCGCACCGGTTCACTTTCACCGCCGGGACGGTGCAGCACGTCGTAGAAAAACTGGTCCTGTTCATCCCACAGGCCTTCCTCACCGTTGTCCACGCGGTTGATCGCGCCGGCGATGTACAGGAAGTGCTCGAAAAACTTCACCGCGATGTCCACGTACACGACGTTGCGCTTGGCCAACTCCAGGCCGATGCGCATCAGGTCCAACGCATAGGCGGCCACCCACGCCGTGCCGTCCGCCTGGTCCAGCTGATAACCCGGCGGCAAATCAGCCGAGCGGTCGAACAGCGCAATGTTGTCCAGCCCGAGGAAACCACCCTGGAACAGGTTGCGGCCCTCGGCGTCCTTGCGGTTGACCCACCAGGAAAAATTCAGCAGCAGCTTGTGGAAAATCCGCTCGAGGAAATCCATGTCGCCCACGCCCTTCAGCGCCTTGTCCTGCTGGTACACCCGCCAGCTGGCCCAGGCGTGCACCGGCGGGTTGGCATCGTCGAAACGCCACTCGTAGGCCGGCAACTGGCCGTTGGGGTGCATGAAGCGGTCCTTCACCAACAGCAACAGCTGCTGCTTGGCGTAACCCGGATCGATCAGGGCAAAGGCCACCGCCTGGAAACCCTGGTCCCACGAGGCGTACCACGGGTATTCCCAGGTGTCGGGCATCGAGAGGATGTCGAAATTCGACAGGTGCCGCCAATGGGTATTGCGGATATGCAGGCGCTCGGGCGGCGGTGCGGGCTGGGCCGGGTCGCCGTCGAGCCACTGGTTCACGTCGAAGTAATACAACTGCTTGGACCACAGCAACCCGGCCAGGGCCTGGCGCTGCACGTTGCGCGCATCTTCATCGGCGATGCCCTGTTGCAGCGCCGCGTAGAACTCGTCGGTCTCCTGGCGGCGCTGTTCGAACAGCTTGCGTGCATTGATCCAGGGCGCATCCGCCGGGGCGAAGCGCAGGTACAGGGTTTTGCTTTCCAGGCCCGCCAGTTCCAGGATGAAACGCGCGGCGACCTTGGTGCCGGAGTCCCGGCGAATCGCGGTTTGCGCTCCCGTGGTCACGTAGTCGTTGATCCCGTCCTTGAATGGCCCCGGCGCGGGTTGCCCATCGAGCTTAGGGAAGTTGGTTTCGTTCTCGCAGAACAGCCATTCCACACCGTCCTGGCCCCAGGCACTCAGGTGGCGGTCAAACAACTCGTGGTGCCGTGCCACCACCTGCTCGCCCTCCAGGCGCAACTCGGGCTTGGGCGCATCCGCACTCCAGCTCCAGTCGTTGCGCGCCCACAGGTGCGGCAACACCTGCAAGCGCGTGGGCTGGTCGGAACGGTTGTGCACGGTGATGCGCATGAACACATCGTCAGGCTGGTGCTTGGCGTATTCGACGGTGACGTCGCAGTAGCGGTTGTCTTCGAATACCCCGGTGTCGAGGATTTCGTATTCGGCATCCCCCAGGCCACGGCGGGCGTTCTCGGTGATCAGGTCTTCATAGGGAAAGGCCGCGTGGGGGTATTTGTAGAGCATGCGCATGTAGGCATGGCTCGGCACGCCATCGACGAAAAAGTACAGCTCCTTGACGTCTTCGCCGTGGTTGCCCTCGGCGTTGTTCAGGCCGAACAGGCGCTCCTTGATGATTGCGTCGTGCTCGTTCCACAGCGCCAGGCCCAGGCACCAGCGCTGGGCCTTGTCGCTGAAACCCGCGAGGCCGTCTTCGCCCCAGCGGTAGGCGCGGCTGCGGGCATGTTCGTGGGGAAGTAGCGCCAGGCGTCGCCGTCGGCGCTGTAGTCTTCGCGCACCGTGCCCCATTGCCGCTCGCTCAGGTAGGGGCCCCAGTCACGCCAGCGCTCGGCGTCGTCCCTGGCCAGGCGCTGGCCTTCAATCGTTTCCAGAATGTTCGTCGCAGGCTGTGCCGTCATCGAGTCTTCCGTCGCGTTCCGAAGTGACGGCCAGTGTAGAGCCCATCGGCGGTGAGATGCACGTGAAGCTAATAACATCCCGCTCATTCATTTGTAGAATGAAGTCCAGAGGATTCTTCGTTTGCAAGGCCGTGGCAGGCCCAACAAAATCAACCCACCGTGCATTTTATCTCTATAGCCGCCAGGAATTTTTCTATGCCCACCGCCCGCCCTGTCAGCCCTGACGACATTCGCAAAGGCTTCTCCAAGGCCATGTCCGACATGTACCGCGATGAAGTGCCGCTGTACGGCGCGTTGATGGAACTGGTGGCCGAGACCAATGCCCGGGTGCTCAACACCGATACCGGGCTGGCTCACCAACTGCAGCGCACCGGGGAAATCCAGCGCCTGGACATGGAGCGCCACGGCGCCATCCGCCTGGGCACCGCTGAAGAACTGGCGACCATCAGCCGCCTGTTTGCGGTGATGGGCATGCAGCCGGTGGGCTATTACGACCTCACGCCCGCCGGCGTCCCCGTACATTCCACGGCCTTTCGCGCCGTGCACGAAAGCGCCCTGCAAACCAGTCCGTTCCGGGTGTTCACCTCCCTGCTGCGCCTGGAACTGATCGAAAACCCTGAACTGCGCGCCTTCGCCCAATCCGCCCTGGCCAAACGATCGATCTTCACCCCGCGCGCCTTGGAGCTGATTCAACAAGCGGAAACCGATGGCGGCCTCGACGCCGCTCACGCCGAGGAGTTTATCCGGCAAGCCCTGGAAACCTTCCGCTGGCACCACACCGCCACCGTCACCGCCGCCCAATACCAGCAACTGAGCGACCAGCACCGGCTGATCGCCGACGTGGTGGCGTTCAAGGGCCCGCACATCAACCACTTGACGCCGCGCACCCTGGACATCGACCAGGTACAGGCCGCGATGCCTGGCAAAGGCATTACCCCCAAGGCCGTGATCGAAGGGCCGCCCCGCCGCCAGTGCCCGATCCTGCTGCGCCAGACCAGCTTCAAGGCCCTCGACGAGGCGATTGCCTTTACAGATGCCAAGGGCAGCCACAGCGCACGCTTCGGCGAAATCGAACAACGCGGCGTGGCGCTCACCCCCAAGGGCCGGGCGCTGTACGACCAACTGCTGAATGCGGCGCGGGATGAACTGGGGGCGTTTCCGAATGAAGCCAACGCCGGGCGCTACACCGAATTGATGGAACAACACTTCCAGGCGTTTCCCGACGATCACCGGCAGATGCGCGAACAGGAACTGGCGTACTTCCGCTATTTCGTGACCGAAAAAGGCTTGGCCGCGCAGCACAAGGCCGCCACCCTGGACGCATGGATCGCCGCCGGCCACGTGGACGTAGAGCCCCTGGTGTATGAAGATTTTCTGCCGGTGAGTGCGGCGGGGATTTTCCAGTCGAACCTGGGGGATGCGGCGCAAAGTCACTACGCGGCCAACGCGAACCAGGCCGAATTTGAAAAGGCCCTGGGCCGCCAGACCATCGACGAGTTGACGTTGTACGGGGAAACCCAGCAGCGCTCGATTGACGAATGCACCCGCGCGCTGCTGGCTTGAAAAAGAGAGTTCGCCCGGCCACAGCGCATTCCATGCGCCGTCTAAGAGCCCCAGTGCCGGGCGAACGATTGGCATGATAGGCAGCGACGGCGTCGCTGTCTTTCAGGCAATTCTGAACAAATCTTCTACCTGGCCGCCGCTTTCTCCAGTTGCTCGACGATCTTGTCTTTGATCAACAGGCGTTTCTTCTTCAGTTTTTCCAACTCCTCATCGCCGCCGCTTGAAGACTCAAGCTCCAGCACCTCCTTGTCGGCGCTGTCGTATTGGTGCAGCAGCGAATCCAGGTAGTTGTCGCCCGCCCTGCGCTTTTGAATGTCTTCCTTGGTGAAAGTCAGGTCCTGATACAGGTCGTGTTTCACTGGCATGGAGTACCTCCGCAAGTTGATCATTGACTGAATGCCCTTTGAAGCTAGCCCATCCGACGGGCTCTTGTCATGTTTGAGATCAACCTGTCGCGTTTGAATCCCCGTTCGTCGCTGGGCAGACGATTTCATAAAACCTTTGGCCCACCCTGCCCTCCACTGTAGATCGTCACCCGATGGAGAACAGGTTCCATGAATCACGCTGCCAACGCTGTCGACACCCAGTGCATCAACACTATCCGTACCCTGGCCATGGACGCCGTGCAGAAGGCCAATTCCGGCCACCCCGGCACGCCTATGGGCCTGGCGCCCGTCGGCTACACCCTGTGGAGCCGCTTCCTGCGGTATCACCCCGAGCACCCCGACTGGCCCAACCGCGACCGTTTCGTGTTGTCGGTGGGCCATGCCTCGATGCTGTTGTATTCGCTGTTGCACCTGGCGGGCGTGGTGGAGATTGACGCCCACGGCAAGCGCTCCGGCGAGCCGGCGATCAGCCTGGATGACATCAAGCAGTTCCGGCAGATGAGTTCGAAAACCCCGGGCCACCCCGAGTACCGCATGACCACCGGCGTGGAAACCACCACCGGGCCACTCGGCCAGGGCTGCGCCAACAGCGTCGGCATGGCCATGGCCGAGCGTTGGCTGGCCAAGCGTTTCAACCGTGACGACCAGGTGCTGTTCGACTACAACGTGTACACCCTGTGCGGCGACGGCGACATGATGGAAGGCATCAGCAGCGAGGCCGCGTCCATGGCCGGGCACTTGAAGCTGGATAACCTGTGCTGGATCTACGACAACAACACCATCAGCATCGAAGGCCACACCGAACTGGCCTTCAGCGAGGACGTGATCAAGCGCTTCCAGGCCTATGGCTGGCACACGTTGCACGTTACCGACGCCAATGACCTGACGGCCCTGAGCGAGGCCCTGAGTACCTTCCAGAAAAACACCGGCGCCCCGACCCTGATCGTGGTCGACAGCGTGATCGGCTACGGCTCGCCCCACAAACACAACACCGCTTCGGCCCACGGCGAACCCTTGGGCGAAGAAGAAATCCGCCTGACCAAAGCCGCCTACGGCTGGCCCGAAGACTCAAGCTTCCTGGTGCCGGACGAAGCGCGCACGGTCCTGCGGGATGCGCTGCTTGCGCGCAGCAAGCCGCTGTATGAGCAATGGATACACACCCTGTCCCACCTGGAACAGTACGAGCCGGAACTGGCTGATGAACTGCGGCGCATGCGCGCCGGCGAAATGCCCGAGCATTGGCAGGACCAACTGCCGAGCTTTGCCGCAGATGCCAAGGGCGTTGCCAGCCGCGCCGCCGGTGGTGAGGTGTTGAATGCGTTTGCCCAGCAGATCCCGTGGCTGCTGGGGGGCTCGGCAGACCTGTCGCCCTCCACCAAGACCAACCTGACCTTCGATAGCGCCGGGCGTTTCAGCGCCGAGAACTACGGCGGGCGCAACCTGCACTTCGGTATTCGCGAGCATGCCATGGGCGCGATTGCCAACGGCATGGCGCTGTCGTACCTGCGGCCCTACACCTCGACCTTCCTGGTGTTCAGCGACTACATGAAACCGCCGATTCGCCTCGCAGCAATCATGGAGCTGCCGGTGGTGTTCGTGTTTACCCACGACTCGATTGGCGTCGGCGAAGACGGCCCTACGCACCAGCCCATCGAACACCTGACCCAACTGCGCGCCACACCGGGCCTGCTGACCCTGCGCCCGGGTGACGCAAATGAAACCCTGGAAGCCTGGAAAATCGCCCTGGCCCAGACCCATCGGCCGACGTGCGTGGTGCTGTCGCGGCAAAATCTGCCGACCCTGGACCGCACGCAATACGCCGCCGCCTCGGGCACGTCCCGTGGTGCCTATGTGTTGGCCGGCGCCGAGAAGCCCCAGGTGATCCTGATCGCCACCGGCAGTGAGGTCAGCCTGGCCGTAGACGCCTATGAGCAGCTGAAATCCGAGGGCGTGGCGGCACAAGTGGTGTCGATGCCGAGCTGGGAGTTGTTCGAAGAACAGGACCAGGCCTACCGCGACAGCGTATTGCCGCCCACGGTGAAAGCCCGGTTGGTGGTGGAACAGGCAGGCCCACTGGGCTGGGATCGCTACGTGGGGCAGACCGGGGCGAAAGTGGTGATGAACAGCTTTGGCGCCTCGGCTCCGCTGTCCAAGTTGCAGGCCAAGTTCGGCTTTACCCTGGAGAACGTGGTGAAACTGGCGAAAGAGCAAGTCAAGCTCAACGCCACTGGCTAGGCTCAGGCACGAGGCGATGAAGGATAAGTAGAGGGAAGCGCGCAAGTTCTGGATAATGGCCCCCGCGTGATCACACGCCCAGCCAACGATACGGAAATCTTGCTCGATGAAATTGCTGCCCCTTCTCGCCTCTGCCTTGCTGCTTCCGTCCATTGCCCATGCAGGCGATGCCGCCCTGGACGACACCCTCAAGGCCTTCAGCCGGTGTGACGCCAGCTTCTTTTCCAGCCTCAAGGCCCACAGCGATGCCTGGAAAGCCTACGCACCGCTGAAGCAGGATAAGGATGCCGCGTGGATTCCGGTGGCCAACCGCAGCAGCCGCTCCGGCAATACGGTGGCCTTGCGCGACCTGCCCCCGTCGCCGGAATGAAGCTGCTGTCCTATTTCGACGAGAGCACCAACCTGGGCAACGCAGGCTACTACTTCTACTGGGGCTTCATGGTGGATGGCAGCCCGGATGACGTTGCCAAACGCCTCAGCCCGCTGCTGGAAAAACCCGCCCTCCTGAAGAAAATCGACACCGCTTACGTGCGCAGCGAACTGCGGTTTCGCGACAACTGGCTGAGCATCGAGCCGATGCCCGGCGTCGCTCCCGGCAAGTCGCGTGTGGAGCGCGTACTGCTGCTGGAACCGGAAGGCGCACAAACCCGCCTGAGCTGCTCGGTGCAAGGTGCCGTCGACGCCGCGCTGCTGGTGCAATTGCGCCCGGACATCCCGCCGGCCGAATACCCGCAAACGCGCCTGGAAACGGCGATCGGCGATGTTCCCGTGCCCCAGGACATTCTGAAGAAACTTGACTCGGCGCTGCTGGCGCCGAAATTCAAAACCTTGAGCTACACCTACGTGAACAAACCGGGCGGAACCCGCAAGTCGAGCCCGGTTTCGATTGTGCTCAAGACCGAAAGCGGGCTGATGAGCAAAACCGAGCAATACGGCAGCTTCCACGTCGAGCGCCTAACCAAGGCCGACCTTATCCAGTTGAAGGCGAAGATGGTCGGCCTCGGCGATGACAGCGTGCTGCAAACCAGCGAACTGGAATTCAAGGCGCCCCAAAACTGGAACCCGGGCCAGACCCTCAGTGCACGAATGCTCATGAAGCATGTGCCGGCCAAGGCCAACGACGAGCCCTTCAAGACTCGCCTGGAATGCACCGTGGGCGAACGCATGCCTGCCCGCCAGGTATTTGCCTCGCTGCCGGGTGACGCCATCAAGCTGGCGTGTGTCCAGGGGGATAACCGCACCTCCAGTGTCTTTATCGAAGACCTGGGCTTCGCCATGACACTGGAGTCAACCTCCGGCGCCGATCATGACGTGTACGAAATCACCGCCCTGGAGGTGGTGCGCTGATCACTTGCCGCCAGTCACATCCAGGAACGTTCCCGTGATGAAGGACGCCTCGGCGCCGGCCAGCCACAGGATCGCCCGCGCCACTTCTTCGGGCTGACCGCCCCGGCCCATGGGGATCGAATCCTTCACGCGGTCAACCCGCCCCGGCTCCCCGCCGCTGGCGTGAATATCGGTGTAGATATGCCCGGGACGAATACAGTTGACGCGTATTCCCTCCCGGGCGACTTCCTTGGCAAACCCGATGGTAAAGGTCTCAAGCGCACCCTTCGACGCCGCGTAGTCGACGTATTCATTGGGGCTGCCGAGCCTGGCCGAGGCCGATGAGAGATTGATCACCGACCCGCCCCGGCCGTTGTGACGAAACGACATGCGCTTCACCGCTTGCTGGGCACACAGCATCGGACCGATCGCGTTGACCGCAAAAATCCGCTGCATCCGTTCGAACGCCAGGTCCTCTACCCGGGACTGCAAGGCGTTGATCCCGGCGTTGTTGACCAGCACATCGATGCGACCAAATTCCCGGTCGATCGCGGCAAACAGTTGAATGACCTGCTCCGGGTCAGCGCTGTCGGCGCGCACCGCCAACCCCCGGCGCCCGACCGCTTCGACATCAGCCACCACCGCGAGGGCGGCAGGCTCGTCGGAAACGAAGCTGATCGCCACGTCATATCCTTGTGCGGCAGCCAGCCGCGCGGTGGCGGCGCCAACGCCACGACTTCCACCCGTAATCAGAATCAGCGGTGCCTGCGGGACGGTATCCATTGAGCGAACCTCATGTGGTGGTGGGAAATGCTTTACCGGGTGTCAGCCGATCAGGAGGGTGCCGGTGGCAATCACCACGCACGCCAGGACCTTTCGAACCGTCAATGTCTCGCCCAGGAAGAAGTAGCCGATCAGCGCCGCGAACAACACGCTGGTCTCGCGCAGTGCCGACACTGCGCCCATGGGTGCACCGGCCATGGCGTAGATGATGATCCCGTAGGCCAGGAGCGACACCAGCCCGCCGGCAAACGCGGTGAAGAAGCCAGGCCGCAGGCTGAACAGACTCTTCGGCCCGCGCAGGCCGATATACACCGCCGGCATCAGCACGCCCCACAAGGCGCACATCCACACCGTATAGGCCATCGGGGCGCCGGACAGGCGCGCACCGATGCCGTCGGTCACGCTGTAGGCGGCAATGAAACAGCCGGTGCCCAGGGCGTATGGCAGGCTCGGGACAGCCAGCCGGCGCCCCCTGAACGCGAGGGAAATGATCCCGCCCGACACCAGGGCAATGCCCAGCAGCGCACCGGCCGACACGCTCTCCCCGGCAAACACCGCCGCGCCAAGGGTGATCAGCACCGGCGAGGAGCCGCGGGAAATCGGGTAGGTCTGCCCCAGGTCGCCCACCTTGTAGCTGCGCACCAGGAACAGGTTGTAGCCAACATGCAGCACCGCTGACAGCACCACATAAAACCAGCTGGCGGGTGCCGGTGGCTGCAGGAACACCGCGACGGCGACACTGGCGATAGCCACCGCCAGGCACATGACCGTCATCGACCAGAGCCGGTCGGCGCCGCCACGCAGCAGCGCGTTCCAACTGGCATGCAGTAAGGCGGCGAAGAGAACCAGGAGAATGATGTGATAAGGCATGCGCCCATCCTAAGCAATCGGGCGCGTTAACTGAAACGAAGTCTTCTCATTGAAGAATGAGCAAATCCTCATGCTTCATTCGTAAGCGAGCCCGGCGCTCGTGGCCTCCTGCATCAGCCATTCTCGGAAACTGACGATGTGCGGCCGGGATTCAAGGCCTTTGGGGCACACAAAATAATAGGCAACCGGGGACGGGAACGGCACATCGAACAGCTTGACCAGGCGCCCATCGCTCAGCTCGGATTCCACATGCCCGCTGCGCGCCAACGCAATGCCCTGGCCGAGCAAGGCGGCCTCGATCGTCATGTTGGTATCAGCAAACCGGACGCTCTCCTTGAGCGGCGAAATACCCAGCCCGACGTGCTGGAACCAGACTTCCCATTTCGGCACCAGGTCGGCGCCGTCTCGCGTCAGCAAGGGATAGCGCAGCAATTCGGCAGGCGTGCGCGGCCTGCCAAAACGGCTCAACAGGTCAGGGCTCGCCACCGGAAAGATCTGCTCCCGGAACAGGAACTCCGAGTACAGCGCCGGGTAATTGCCGTTGCCGAAGCGGATCGCCACGTCTGCCTCTGTACTTGAGAAGTTGATGGCTTTGTCACTGGAGTCCAGCGTGACCAGGATTTCCGGATGCCGCTGGGCCAGGCTCGGCAACCGTGGCAGCAGCCATTTCAGCGCGAAGGAATAGGTGGTGCTGACCTTGAGCCGCACCCGGCCCTTTTGCTCACGCAGGTCCGCCAGTGTGGCCTCGAGGTTCATGAAGAACTCACGCACGATCGGCGCAAGGGCCGCCCCGGCAGGTGTCAGGCTGAGTGACTTGCCCCGCTGGAACAGCTGCAACCCCCAGAGTTCTTCGAGGTGCTTGAGTTGATGGCTGACGGCACTTTGGGTGACATGCAGCTCTTCCGAGGCCGAGGTGAAGGTGGCGTGCCGTGTCGCAACCTCGAAGGCGCGCAATGTCGAGGTGGGTGGCAGGTCTCTCATGGCAGCGCTTCTCGGGGGCAGTCACCCGCCCTTTATGAATGGAAACTCATGATAAGGCATTCCGGCCGCGCCTCGAAAGCGGCCCGCTTATTCACACGCCACGCACACCTGCTGAAACCACGCCGAAAAGTTCGGCCAGCGCTCATTCGTCGGGCCATTGTGCGACCAGTACCGAACCTGCCCCAGGTGTGACACGCAGAAGTAGTCGCCATTGTCTTCAATGAACGGCAGCCAGTCCTTTGGAACGCCCATTTGGTTCCAGGCGGTCTGGGCGATTTCGAACAAGTCGAGATGGCTCGTGCCCGGCAGGATCACCGCCGGTTCAAACGTCGCATTGGCAACATCGCTGCCGCCCTTGAGGAACTCGATGTAGGCGGCCGGAAACGGGAAGTTCAGGTTGCTGGCGGCCTTCTCGATTTCAGCATCGGTTGGAATACGGAACGGGTCGGAAATCATCGATAAAGTCCCTGGCTCGACGAATGGGAGCGTGCTGAATACCACAGTTGCCCTGGCAACACACCCTCAACGCAGCTGAAACCGCGCCGTGTTGTCGCTCAGCGCCCGGCTGCCCTTGCTCAACATGTCCGCCGCCTGATTCACCGCTCGCGCGCCGTCGAGCAAGCGCCCGGCGGCCTGGTCGACCTGCTGGATATTGCCGCTGACTTCATCCGCCGTCGCTGCCTGCTCCTCCACCGCCGTGGCGATCTGCGCCAGGGTGTCGGTGACGCTCTGCACGGCGCTGGCGATCTCGCCCAGCCGATGGCCAAGGCCGGTGACCGACTCGGCATCGGTCACCGCCTGTTCACAGGCCGCGCCCATCAGCGTGACCGCCTGGCTCACCGTCGAGCGCAAGCTGTCTACTGTCCCGGCGATCTGCGCCGTGGACGCCTGGGTGCGCTGTGACAGGCTGCGCACTTCATCCGCCACCACTGCAAAACCCCGGCCCTGTTCGCCGGCCCGCGCCGCTTCAATGGCGGCGTTCAGCGCCAGCAGGTTGGTCTGCTCGGCGATGCCGCGAATGGTGTCGACCACCGACTGAATCTGCTGCCCCTGCTGGCTGACGCGCTCCAGTGCGTCGGAGGTGTCGGTCAACCGCTGGTTGAGCTGTTGAATGCTGGCGGTGGTGCGCTGGCTATCGCGACTGCTGTCCTCGGCGATCTGCCGGGTTCTCTGCGCGCTGCCGGACGCCTGCTCGCAGCTTTTGGCGACGCCCATGGAGGTGGCCGCCAACTGCGTGGCGGCCGCGGCGATCTGGCTGATTTGCTGTTGCTGGTCTTCCACTTCGGTCAGCGTGCTGCCCGATTGCGAGTTGAGTGTCAGCACCGCCGAGCCGAGTTGCTGCGTCTCGTGGTTCACCCCCAGCAAGCTGGTGCGCAACTGCACCACCGCCACGTTGAGCGCGGTACTGATCGCGGCCAGTTCGTCGCGGCCTTCCACCGCTACCTCGACGCACAGATTACCGTCGCGCAGGGACTCGGCCAGGGTGGTGATGCCACTGGCGCTGCGGCGGATCGAGGCCTGCAAGCACACGAACAGGTACAACGCCGCCAACGCCAGCACGCTGAACGTCACCGCCACCGGGATGAACTGCTTGAGGGAGCGGTCGCGGTAGTAACCCAGGCGCGCATCCAGCGAGGTCAACGACTGCTTGCGCAGCGCGCCCAGGGTGCCGAGCATGCCATCCACACTGCGTTCGAAGGCGGTGGTGTCGAGCTTGATGGTGCCGCCAAACACGCCTTCGTCCAGGGCTTTGAGCTCGTTGTCCAGCTGTTGCAAGCTGTCGTCGTATTGCGCGATCCAGGGTTGCAGCCCCGGGTATTGCTTGGCCTTGAGGGAGGCGGCGGCCTTGACCAACTGGTCCCGGGCATCACCGATGCGCCCGCGCAGGTCGCGCATCTGCAAACGGCTTTGCAGGGTGAACTGCCCCGAGGCGATGGACGACTGGCCGACGCTCGCCATGCGCCCGATGCGCTCGATCAGGTCGGGCGTCTGCTGGGTGGAAATCTGCATCAGCAAGTAGGTTTCAAGCCACGGATCGAGGATCAGGCCCGCGTCCATGGTGATCTGCTCGCGCAAGGCTTGCATGGCGCTCAGCGCCGACGTGAAGCGGTCGTAGCCATCCGGCCACCAGCCGACGGTACGCAGGGCCTGGGAGTCCATGCCCGTGACCGAGGCCTGCAACGCGTCGAAGCGCGCGAGGGTGTCGGCGCTGGCGCTCTGGGCTTTCAGGGCCTCGCCCAGGGCCTGCACGCTCTGCTGGATCAGCGGGAAGTTGGTGTCGACCGCGGTCATTGCGGCTTTGGCGGCGGGTGTCTGGTCGTGGAGGATGTCGGCGGCTTTCCAGCGCGCCGCCAGGTTGCGCTGGGCGGTCAGCTGGGCGTCCAGGGTATCCAGGGCCAGCAGTTCTCGCACGCCGGATTGCTCATTGGAAATCACCGTCAGTTGGGTGCGGTACTCCTGGGCGATCATCCACAAGCTGCCCGCCAGGGGCAGCATGAACAGGAAAAACAGGATCTGGAACTTGCGCGCAAATCCGAAACGTCCGAGCAGGCGGATTCCCGGCGACAAAAGGCTTTGCATGTCCGACTACTCCTAGAACCACTCGCCTCAGCGGCGAATCAAGCTTTGAAATGACTGACGGCAAAATGCCATGTCATTGATTAAGCTGGCTCAAGCAAGAAACGGACCGCCACAGGAAGACCGCAGATTAGGCGGGGCGTCGTTGAACTACCTGCGGGGCGTGCGCGAAAATGGGGCAAAAGCACTCAGCACCGGTGGCAGAACGGTAACCCTCTGTGGCGAGGGAGCTTGCTCCCGCTGGGGTACGAAGCAGCCCTGAATCCTGCAAACGGTATTTCCTTGAGAGAATACCTGTGCCTGTTTTTTTTGGGGCTGCTGCGCAGCCCAGCGGGAGCAAGCTCCCTCGCCACAGGGTTAGTGTTGCTGAATAGGTGGGGGAGTCAGATTACTGGCTGACAAACGCCAACACCCGCTCCAGCATCCGGTCACAGGCCTCAAGTTGCGCGACGCTGATGAACTCATCGGGCTTGTGCCCCTGGTCCATGCTGCCGGGCCCGCACACCACGGTGGGAATGCCTGCCTGGTCAAACAGCCCGCCTTCGCTGCCGAACGCCACGGTGCCGAACGCCTTCGAGCCGCAGAAGTCGGCAACCCATTCAGCCGCCTGGCTCTCCACCGACGTCGACAACCCCGGGTAGCTCGACAGCTCGCTGAAGTGGATCGCGCACTGCTCACTGACTGCCTGCATCGCCGGCATTAACGTGTGCTCGGCGTAACCGCGCAATTGGTCCGCGACGTGCCAGGGATCCTGCGCCGGCAGCGAGCGCACTTCAAAGTCGAAGCTGCTGTTTTGCGGGACAATATTGAGTGCCTTGCCGCCGGCGATCATGCCGGTTTGCACGGTGGAGAAAGGTGGATCAAAACTCACGTTATGGTGATGCGGCGCCTTGAGTTCTTCACCCAGCCGGCCCAGCTCGATGATCAACCGCGCGGCATATTCGATGGCGTTCACCCCCGACGGGGCATACGCCGAATGGCACGCCGCGCCATGCACTTCGCAACGCATCGCCAGCTTGCCCTTGTGGCCCAGCACCGGCTTGAGTTCGGTGGGTTCGCCGATCACGCACAGCAACGGCTTGACCGGTTTGGCGTGGAACGCTTCGATCAGCGAGCGCACACCCAGGCAGCCCACCTCTTCATCGTAAGACAGCGCGATATGCACCGGCATGCGCAGCGGTGCCTGTACCAACGCCGGGACGCTGGCCAGTACACAGGCGATATAGCCTTTCATGTCGGCAGTGCCACGACCGTACAACTTGCCGTCCTTTTCGGTCAGCTCGAACGGCGCAACGCCCCAGCGCTGGCCATCCACGGGCACCACGTCGGTGTGGCCGGACAGCACGATGCCCGGCACGTCCGCCGGGCCGATGGTCGCCAGCAGGTTGGCCTTGCTCTTGTGCTCGTTGAACAACAGCTCGCAGCTCACGCCATGGTGCTGCAAGTAAATGCGTACGAAGTCGATCAGCGCCAGATTCGATTCACGGCTGGTGGTGTCGAAGCTGACCAGTTGCGCCAGCAGGTCGCGGCTCTGGTTCATCGGTCATCTCCCGGCACCGCATAACCCGGGGCAAACTGCGGGTTGATGGCGCGGTCGATGTAGTCCTGCATTTGCCCGCGATAGGCCTGCCAGAGTTGCTCAAGTTCGCCGATGGGGTCTGCGTCGGCCCAGTCCACCCGCAGGTTGACGATGGGCCACAGGTGATCACCGACCACCACCATCGCGGCAGAGTGCACCGGCCCCGCCTCCCCTCCTCCCGTCACACCCGCCTGCATCGCAGCGAGCAGTCGGTCGGCGAGGTGCCCAGGAGTGTCTTCGAAGGCGCGCACCATGGCTTCGATCACCCCGGTATTGGCCAGCATGTTCCCGGCCGCCACGCATTGTTCACCGCTGACCGCGTGATGAATGCCCAGGGTCTGCGCGCCGCTGAAGTGCGCGGTTCTGCCCGTGCTATCAATGGCCGTCACCTGGCGATATTCGCTGTGGCTTTGCGGGGTGAGCACGGCCGCCAGCGCGTCATTCGGTGCCATGCCCTCGGCCAGCAGGTCCAGGGTGTGCGGGCCGAGTGCCGGCAACGTGATGTTCTGCGACGCCACCGCACCCACACCCGGGCGTAGCCACGGGCAACGGGCACCCACGGCAATACTCGACGAGCTGATAGCGATACCCAGCTGCCCGGTTTCGGCACAGCGGGCGACAACCGAAAAGGTCATGGCAATTCCTGTCTCTAAAGGATCAAATCAGTCGAGCAGCGACGGGTCAGCGTCGATCATCAGCTGCTTCATTTCTTCAAAATGCCGTTGCGAGAAATCCGTGATGCCTTCCCAGCCGCGCGCGGTTTTTTCGGCCACTTCGTCAGACAGTACCCGCAGTGGCTGGCCGGTGGACCATGCCGTGACGAGGATCTGGCAAGCGCGCTCCAGGGTCCAGATATCGTCGAAGGCCTCACCGATGGACGTGGCCGTGACCATCACCCCATGGTTGCCCATCAACAAGCGACTCTTGCCACCCAGCAACCCGGCGAGGCGCTCGCCTTCGGCCTCGGTGTCGGCCATGCCGCCATACAGTTCGTCCACCGCCACGCGATTGAAATAGCGTGCGGTGTTCTGATCAATCGCTGGGATATGCGGCTTGGCCAGGCAGGCAACCGCCGTGGTGTATACCGGGTGCAGGTGCAGCACGGCGCGGGTGTGTGGTAACAACCGGTGAATCTGCCCGTGGATCGACCAGGCGGTGGCGTCCACGTCGGGATGGTCGGCGCCCGAGGCGTCGTCGGCGTTCAGCAGCAACAGGTCACTGGCGCGGATACGCGAGAAGTGCTTCCACTTCGGGTTGAGCAAAAACTGCTTGCCGTCGGCGGATACCGCCGCGCTGAAATGGTTGGCCACCGCCTCATGCATGCCCAGGTGCGCAACGATGCGAAAGGTCGCCGCCAGGTCGATGCGGGTTTGCTCTTCAAGTGATAACGCCATGTAGCTTTCTCCGCAGGGCAATTGGATGGCGAGGGGTTTATTGTGGCGAGCTCCCTCGCCACAACAAGCTCGGTCGCCACAGGTTCGGTGCGTACCGTTAAGTGAGCACGCTTGTGATCAGGACTTCGGCATCAGCTCGGCGATGTCGGCCTCGGTAGGTGCCTGGAAGTTGTATTTCTTGAGCAAGGCAGCGTATTCAGGGGTGGTGCTGAACTTCTTGAGGCCTTCGATCAACGCGTTCTTGACCTCGTCATTGCCCTTCTTCACGCCGAAGCCGTTCAGCACCGGGTAGATCAAGGTGTCGGAAGAAATCACCACGCGGCCACCGAGTTTTTCCACCGCGCCACGGGCCACGGCGGCGTCGGTAATCTGTGCCTCAACCGCATGGGCCAGCAGCGCCTGGGTGGTTTGCGGGTCGGTGCTGTACTCACTGATCGCGATCGGCTTCAGGCCTTTCTTCACACAGTACTCATCCGACAGTTTGTGCATCTGCGCCAGCCACGACGTGGCGCCCATGGAGCCGATCTTGTGGCCGCAGAACTCTTCCGGGGTCTTGGGCTGGAAGTCGCTGCCCTTGAGGGTCAGGATCGATTCACCGCTCTTGAGGTAGGGAATCATGTCGATGACTTTCACCCGCTCGGCGGTGATGTACATCGACGAGTTGGTCACGTCGAACCGCCCTGCCTGCAAGCCCGTAATCAGGTTGGGGAAGCGCGTGTCGAGGGTCTCGACGGTGCGGCCCATGGTCTTGGCCAGGCCGTCCATGAACTCAATGTCAAAGCCTGCGGGCTTGTTGTTGTCCATGTATTCATAGGGAAAGAAGGTCACGTCGGAACCGGCGACAATTTTCCCGTCTTTCTGGAAAGCCGACGCCGCCAACGACGTCATTGCAACCGCAGCGCCCAGCAGGCACACGGCAATTGGGCGAGCAATCATCTGAAACGCTGTCATGGTAATACCCTGCAAGGTGAGAAGGAGGTTAGGCAGTGACTGAGTCCTGGCCGGCCTGTTGCACAAAGAAAGAGGCGCCACGGGGCTTCTGCGGCAAGCGCAGGTGGTTTTCCGTGGAACGCACCAGGCCACTTTCTGCACCGGCCACCATCAGGCCGGCGTGCGCGCTGGGCAGCGGGTTTTCGCCGAATGGCAGCGCGTCTTCAGCGGCGTAGACGCTGATGAACAGGGTGCGCGGCAGTTCGGTCTCGTTAGGGCTTGAAGCATGCAAAAGACGGGTGTGCATGAAGCACACGGAACCGGCCGGGCCGTAACAGGCCACCGGGCTCTGGCACAGGTCGTCGACTACGGTGTCGTCCACCGAACCGGTGAAACGCTGGTTGTGCCAGTGGGACCACAGCGGGCCTTTGTGGCTGCCGGGGATCACATTCAACGGGCCATTTTGCGGCGTGACTTCGCTGACCATCAGCAAGGCCGTGACGATGTCGTCGTTGCTGTGAGGCGTGAACAGGAAGTCCTGGTGCCACTTCACCTGGGTGGCGGTGTGGGGGAGTTTCGAGTTGATCTTGCTGTGATGAAAACGCGTGCCGCCGCCCCCGATCAATTGCGCGGAAATCGCTGCCATCCGCGATTGCAATGCCACGCGCTGGTACGCCGGCGAAATCTCGGTGGGCGAACTCACCCGCCGCAACGAGGGATGATCCGGGCGATGGTCGCCCTCGAGGTCGAAACGCGCACGGCCATCCACCGTTTCACCCCAGCCCTGGTCGTGGCTGCGACTGTCTTCTACCCACTGGTCGAAGTCGTGTTGCAATCCAGCGACTTCTTCAGCCGACAACACGTCTTGCACCACCAGAAAGCCGTCCCGGTGGAACTGTTCAATTTGCACTTGCTCGATCATGGTGTCGCTCTCTTGTCGCTCGAACGTTAAGGGGGTCACGCCAGCGAGACGTCCTTGAGGAACGCCTCCACACGTGGGTTCTCGCCGCTGCGCAACGCGTGCGGCGTGTCATCGCAGACCACCCGGCCCTTCTCCATGAACACGATCCGGTCGGAGACCTTGAACGCGAAATTCATCTCATGGGTGACGATCACCATGGTGATGCCCTCCTGGGCCAGGGCTTCGATGACTTGCAGGACTTCGTTGACTTTTTCCGGGTCGAGGGCCGAGGTGGGCTCGTCAAACAGCATGATTTGCGGGCGCATCATCAGGGCGCGGGCAATGGCCACGCGCTGCTGTTGGCCACCGGACAACTGGTGCGGATATTTCCAGGCGTGGTCGAGCATGCCGACCTTGTGCAGCAGCGCGTAGGCCTGCTGCTTCAGCTCTTCGACGCGCCCGAGCCGGTGGTACTTCGGCGCCATCAGCAGGTTGTCGAGCACGCTCAAATGCGGGAACAGGTTGAAGCTCTGGAACACCATGCCGATGTTCAGGCGATGCTCGGCGTGCTCCACGTACTGCGGCTTTTGGGCGCCGACCTTGTCCAGGTGAATGAACGGCTGTCCGTTGATTCTGATCTCGCCGTTATCCAGTTGCTCAAGCCCATTGAGCAGGCGAATCAGGGTGGTTTTGCCGGAGCCCGAAGGCCCGATCACCGACACCACTTCACCGGGCTGAATCTGCAGGTTGACCGAGCCCAACACCTCCACATCGTTGTAGGCTTTGTGCAGCCGGGAAGCCTGGAGTGCCGGGCCTTCGGTGCTGACCGGGCGCTGCAGGGCGACACGCTGTTGGGTCGCCAGTGCCAGCACTTCTGCATCGGGCACCCGGGAAACGTTGCGCTGGTTGACGTCGAGAAAACGCTCCAGGCGCTTGAGCAGGAAGTCGAACACCGTGACGATGAATACGTAGAAAAACGCCACCGCCGCCATCGTCTCGATCACCAGGAAGTTCTGCGAATACAGGCGCTGGCCGACCATCAGAATTTCGGTCAGCGAGATCACCGACACCAATGACGTGAGCTTGACGATGGAGATGTATTCGTTGGCCAGCGACGGCAGCGCCACCCGCAATGCCTGCGGAATCACCACCCGCCACTGGATCCCGAAAAACTTCAGCCCCAGTGCCCGCGCAGCCTCGCCCTGCCCTTTGGGAATCGACAGCAGGCCGCCCCGGTGAATCTCCGCCACATAGGCGGTTTCGCAGATCACCAGGGCCAGCAGGCCGGCCCAGAACGGGTCCGCCAGCACCACTGAAGTGGCAGGAATCGCTTGCGGCAGGTTGTAGATGAAAATCAGCAGCACCAGCAGCGGCAGGCTGCGGAACAACCAGATGTAGCCCCGCGCCGGCAGGCTGATCAGTGCATGTCTGGATTGCTTGGCCAAAGCCAGCAGGAAGCCCAGCGCGATGCTCAACACCCATGTCAACGAACTGAGTTGGATGACCGTCCATGTCGCCCGCCAGAACTCGGCATCGGCCAGCAAACCAAACATGTAATTCCAGTTGAAAGTCATCGTCACTGCGCTCGACAAAAAAATGAAAATGCCCACCGAATGCTCAACGTGAAGGTCGAACCCTGATCTGCACCGATGGATTGAGAGTCGTGGGAGGAGGCACTTTGGGTCAATTCGTAAAAGCCGGCCTATTGGGTAGGGAGAACCTACGCAGCGTCACCGTTCCCTGGGTGACGACGGGGCTGCTGAAACAGCCTGTCTCGTATTGGTGCAGGACCGCGCCTGCACTGCATGCCGGCGCCACCTTTTGGTGCGCTGCAAACACAATCCCTTGTGGGAGCTGGCTTGCCTGCGATGGCATCGCCGCGCTGTACCTGCAAGGCCGAGGTGCCCGCATCGCAGGCAAGCCAGCTCCCACAGAAAAGCAAGAAAGCAGGCCGTTCAGCTCACCGTGTTAAGGCTGCGCACCGCATGGGCATCGAAAAAGCTGGGGGCTGCCATGCCCGGGATGTACTGGTCTGAAACGAACATGCGGCAACGCTCGGCAAACGCCGACACCACCCGGGACAATTGGGTATTGCTCGCCGTGGCATACCCCAGCTGCATCGGCCGGTGCGGGCCGGACAACCGCAGGCGGATCAAGCGCTTGCCGTCCTGGGAAAGGTTGGCTTTGGGCCGGGCGTTCGCGAAGGAATAACCGATGCCATTGGCGACCATGGAACGCACGGTTTCAAGGTTGCTGGAGCGCATGATGATGTTCGGGGTGGTGCCCGCCTGCATAAAGAAGCTGAGGAAATATTCCCGACTCCAGGGCGTGTCCAGCAGCACCACCGGGTAGTCCTCAAGGTCGAGCATGCTCACCGCCGACAGGCTCGCCAGCGGGTGGTACTCGCCCACCATCACATACGGCGGCAGTTGCGCCAGCGGCTGGAAGTCGATGTCCTCACTGGTCACCAGGTCGTAGGTCAGGGCGATATCGATCTCGGCGCTGCGTAGTTTTTCCAGCATTTCCTCGTGGTTGCCCTCGACCTGTGTGAGGCGCACGCCCGGAAACGCCCGGCCAAAACCGAACACCAGCTCGGGGGTGATCATCGGCGCCAGCCATTCCAGGCACCCCACCCGCAGCGGGCCGCGCACGGTATTCAGCGACTCGGAAGCGATGGTGTAGAGGTTGGTCATCTGCTCCAGGATCAGCTTGGCCTCTTGCATCACCTGGCGCCCCACCGCGGTGAGGGAAATGCCCTGGGCGTGGTGCCGAACAAACAGCTGGATGCCCAGCTCGGCCTCCATATGGGTGATCGCCGCCGAGATCGACGGCGACGACACATGAATGCGTTCAGACGCGGCACTGATGCTGCCTGCCTCACCGGAAGCCACGAAATATTCCAGTTGGCGCTGGGTAATACGACTGAGCATCACGCCTCCACTCCATCAACAGGCCGACACCCGGCTGGCGCCGACGGCTTGAACCACAGCTGTGCATGGTTCATGCCGGGTGCGGCTTTCGCCCTACGCCGAAGCTCAGGTGCAGCGCTTCGGTTTTGCCTAAGCATTACCTCGCGCAAATGCTGGTTTCGCGCGAGCGGGGCCAATGTGAAGCTGGATTTATTCCGTACCCGACGAGTTGCCAGCAATGCCCACCCATACCCGTATTCGCATGTTCAACACCCAGCAGACCTACCCCAACCAGGCGCTGGACAACGACCTGTGCCAGGCCGTGCGCGCCGGCAACACCATTTATGTGCGCGGCCAGATCGGCACCGATTTCGAGGGCAACCTGGTCGGCCTCGGCGACCCGCGGGCGCAAGCTGAACAGGCGATGAAAAACGTCAAGCAACTGCTGGAAGAAGCCGGTTCCGACCTGTCGCACATCGTGAAGACCACCACCTACCTGATCGACCCGCGCTACCGCGAGCCGGTGTACCGGGAGGTCGGCAAATGGCTCAAGGGCGTGTTCCCGATCTCCACCGGCCTGGTGATTTCGGGGTTGGGCCAGCCGGAGTGGCTGATGGAAATCGACGTGATCGCCGTGGTGCCGGATGACTGGAACCCGGGCCAGCCAACCTGACGACCTGGAGTGTCCCATGCCCCGCACTGTGTATTTCCTCAACGGCCCCAACGCCAACCTGTACGGGCTGGACAAAAACGGCACCTACGGCAGCGAAAGCTTCGCCAACATCGAAGCACGCTGCCAGCGCCACGCCACGGAGCTGGGCCTGACCCTGGCGTTTCGCCAGAGCAACCATGAGGGTGTGCTGGTGGACTGGATTCAGGAGGCTCGCCTCAACGCCCGCGCGATCATCATCAACGCCGCCGGCCTGACCTACAGCTCGGTGCCGATCCTGGATGCGCTGCTGGCGTTTGACGGCCCGATCATCGAAGCCCACATGAGCAACATCTGGAAGCGCGAGGCTTTCCGTCATCACTCTTACGTGTCCAAAGCGGCCACCGGCGTGATCGCAGGCCTCGGCGCGCTCGGCTATCGCCTGGCCCTGACAGCGGTGGCCGAGCTTCTGGAGACCGATTGAAGCGCTTTGGTTTTGCCTAACCTCTACGTTCGAAAAGCATCATTTGCGGCTGGCTGGCGCTTGATCACACTGGCAGCCGTCGATGGTTGCTCACTTTAGGAAGCTCACATGTCAGTTGAAACAATCAACACCCTGGTGGTGGGCGCGGGCCAGGCGGGGGTCGCCATGAGTGAGCACCTCTCACTGATGGGCGTGCCGCACATTGTGCTGGAGCGCAACCGCATCGCCGAGCGCTGGCGGTCGGAGCGCTGGGACTCGCTGGTCGCCAACGGCCCAGCCTGGCACGACCGGTTTCCCGGCCTGAAATTCGAGGGTATCTCCCCGGAGAGCTTCCCGCCGAAAGAGCGCATGGCGGCATACTTTGAAGAGTACGTGCAGATGCTGAAGGCGCCGGTACGTACCGGAGTTGAAGTGCAGCAAGTGGAACGTCATGTGGGGCGGCCCGGGTTCAAGGTGACCACCTCGGCGGGTGTGATCGAGGCCACCAACGTGGTCGCCGCGACGGGGCCTTTCCAACGGCCGTCCATCCCGAAACTGGTGCCGGAACACGCCAGGGTGCAGCAGCTTCATTCCTCCGCCTACAAGAATCCCGGCCAACTGGCTGAAGGTGCCGTGTTGGTGGTCGGCGCTGGAGCATCGGGCTCGCAGATTGCCGAAGAACTGCAAAAGGCCGGCAAGACGGTGTACCTCTCGGTGGGCGAACACTACCGCCCTCCCCGTGCTTACCGTGGCCGCGATTACTGCTGGTGGCTGGGCGCGCTGGGCTTGTGGGACGAGGTCAAAATCCAGCCGAAGAAAAAACATGTGGCCTTCGCCGTCAGTGGTTATGAAGGCGGCAAGACGGTCGACTTCCGCCGCCTGGCGCACATGGGCATTACGCTGGTGGGCGTAACCCGGGCGTGGAATGAAGGCGTGATGGAGTTTGAGCCGGGGCTCGCGGCCAACGTGGCCGAAGGTGACCGTGCCTACTTTGATGTGTTGCGGGACGCCGACGCCTATATCGAGCAGAACGGCCTGGAGTTTGCGCCGGAGCCTGAAGCGTGGGAACTGCTGGCTGACCCGCAATGCCTGGTGAACCCGATCCTCAGCCTGGACCTGGCAGAGGCTGGTGTGACCACGATCCTGTGGGCCACCGGTTTCAGTTTCGATTTCAGCTGGCTGAAGGTGAATGCGTTTGACGAGAAAGGCGAGCCTTTCCATAAGCGCGGGATCTCGGCGGAGAGCGGGATTTACTTCCTGGGTTTACCGAACCTGGTGAACCGCGCGTCTTCGTTCATCTACGGGGTTTGGCACGATGCGAAGTACGTGGCCGACCATATCGTCTTGCAGAACGACTACAAGGCCTATCGCAAGCCGTGAGGCACTGGCGTGCCCCAGGCAATCCCGGCAGACTGCCTGCAAAGAGATGAGTCATTGCGGGGAACAACAGGATGGATCGGCTGGCGGCAATGGAAACCTATGTCTGCGTGGTAGAGACCGGTTCGTTTTCTGCGGCGGCCAGGCGCCTGGAGGTCGGGCAACCCGCCATTTCAAAAACCATCGCACAGCTTGAAGAACACCTGGGCGTACGCCTGCTGATCCGCTCGACGCGCGGATTGACGCCGACCGAGGCCGGCACGCTGTTTTTCGAGCACGCCAAAAAGGTGATCGAAGGCGCAGATGAAGCCGAACTCGCCGCTCGCGGGTCGGCGGCCGGGCTGACCGGCACCTTGCGGATTTCAGCGGCGACCACCTTCGCCCGGTTGCACATTCTTCCCCACCTTGGCGCGTTCCTGGAGCAGCACCCGCAGCTGGATGTCGACGTGCGCCTGGACGACCGCTCGATGAACCTGATTGAAGAAGGGATCGACGTTGCGTTGCGCATGGGCAACCTCAGCGATTCGAATCTGACCGCGAGAAAAATCGCCCAGTGCCGGCGGTTGGTGATGGCGACGCCGGCGTATTTCCAACGCTGCGGCGTGCCCCAATCCCCCGCCGAACTGGCCGATCACGAGGCCGTGATCTATACGCTGGGCGGCGGTGGCACCGCATGGCACTTCAAGAAAGATGGAACCGAACAGCCCGCCACGCTCTCCGGCCGTATACGGGTGAGCGCGGCCGAGGGTGTGCGCACGGCGGTGTTGTCGGGCTACAGCCTCACCATCTCGTCAGAATGGATGTTCACCCCTGAGCTGGCGAGTGGCGAGGTGGTGGCGGTGCTTGGAGACTGGGCGCTGCCGGAGCTGGACCTGTGGGCGATCTTCCCCACCGGGCGCATGGCAAGCGCCAAGGCCCGGGCGTTTGTCGACTTTGTCGAACAGTTGATGGAAAACCGTTAACCCTGCAACGCGGGCAGCAACTCGGAAGGGTCCGGGCGACGGGTGTAGTCCGGGTTGACTTCAGCGTAGGTGATCACGCCGTCCTGGCCGATCACGAAGCGCGCCGGCATGGGCAACACCCAATCCGGGTTGTTGTTGAAGGCCGGCAGGTCATTGCCGAACGACTTGTACAAGTCCACCAGATAGTCGGGCAACTTGAAGCGCAGGCCGAAGGCATCGGCCACGTCGCTCAGGGTGTCGGACAGAATCGGGAAGCTCAGTTTGTTCTCGCGCACCGACTTGCGGCTGTTTACGTTGTTCTGCGGAGAGATCGCCACCAGGCTTGCACCCAGCTCTCGGAATGCCGGCAAAGCCTCCTCCAGCGCTTGCAGCTCCATGTTGCAGTACGGGCACCACACACCACGGTAGAAGGTAATCACCAGCGGGCCCTTGGCCAACAAATCCACCGAGGAAACAGGATTGCCGTCGGGGTCGTTGAGCTTGAAGGCCGGGGCCTTGTCGCCGACCTTCAGCGCGCGTTCGGCCTGGCCGGTGGCGATCAGTTCGTCGGTGGCGCGTTTCATCACCACGTGCACCTGGGGCGGCGCATTGTAGGGTGGTTTGCCGGCGACGAAGTCCGCGTTGAAGGCATCGAGTTTTGCTTGAAGAGTCATGTTCGGTTCCTGGCATGGGGGCGGTTGACCGCCCGGTTTTGATCGCCAGACCAGCATTGCTGTTTGCAGGGTGCGGTAGTAGAGAGGCCGAGAGCATAGGAACTATTCTTCGGCGGAATGCGATCCCTGTGGGTAGCGCGCTGGTTGTGGTGAGCGAGCTTGTTGTGGTGAGCGAGCTTGCTCGCGCTGGACTGCGCAGCAGTCCCATTTTCCGGGCCCGCTTCGCGACCCAATTTTACGAATCTACTGGCGCAGTCGGTTTGACCAACCCTGACTCATGTCTTCACCTCCCTTGCCGACACACTGGCTATGACGGGAACTCTCAACGGCCTATGCCTGCAAGTACTGGACGTTTAACAGAGAACAAACGCTCCCACCCATCCTCGGCTACACGCAGTCCCACCCACTCACCAGGGCTCGCGTGTTCCTGAGGTGTCGCATAGAAAATCTTCATTTCTACCCCAGGAGTCACTCAATGAAATGGCATCAACTGCTCTTCCCTTTCGCCGCGCTGGTGACTTGCGCCAGCAGCTTCGCCGCCACGCCCCCACTGCAAACGTTTCTCGCCTGTGACGAAAACTCTCTGGCCGTGGTCAATCAGCCGGGTCTCAAGGAACGCATTCCCAGTGCACTGGCCAACGGCAAGATGACGTTCAGTGGCGGAACCAAGACAGACATGGGGCAGCGGTGGGTGTTCGATACGCCGGTCACCCTGAGTGGTGTCGCGTTGACCGGCTTTTTTGTGGAAGACCAGGACCTGATGGGCTCACGCATCATTGGCTGGGGCTTCTACACCCAGCAGGCACCCGATGAGCTTTACGCCCAGTTGAATAAAGTACCCGGCAGCAACCTGGAGAGCGCCAACGGGATTTACGCCCGCGCGCAAATCTGGTCGCACAAGCAGTCAGCCTGGGTACCGGAAAACGGCGATGACAATGCAGGCAAGCTGGTCACCGATACGGCAGAACGGATATTGATGGTAGAACCTGCGCCGCAAGACGTGACCAAGACCAGCAAAGGTATGGTCACCTGCTCGGTTCAAGGCACGGTCAGTGCAGCGATGCTCAAGTCCACTCGGCCTGACCTCATCAAGTGAGAATGGGGGCAGACCACCATCACCTGAAGGTGGTCTGACCCCCTATTTTCTCCCCGCGATGAATGCGCATGAGTCTGGCGCAAAATGAATGCCGGCAAAACCTGATGACTCCAGCCATCAGATGTATGGCTCCCCTCCCCACATACGCCCATAAAAACCGCCAATCCCAACAATCCGCAGGGTGCCGCCCGGCATTTCGCCAACCCATAATGGACTGACAACAATACAGGGGCTCACCCCGGGGCGCGTAAGCCATGTACAAAGACCATATCGTCAAGACCCGCATGACCGACAGCGCCGCCTTCATGGGTGCAGTCGCCGTCGTGATTTTCATCATCACACTGGTCTGCGGTGTGGGTGACGGCCGCCTTTCCCACTTGATGGGGCCCATCGTTCTCGACCTCAAGGCACCGCTGGCGCGTGACATTGCGGTGGGCGGCACGTTCACCCTGACGGTGGTGCTGAACCTGTTCATCCTCGGCCGCTTTCCCTTGCGCGCGCAGATCATCACGGTGTGGTGCGAGTTGCTGGTGCTGTTCCTGTTGTTCTTCGATACCTTCAACCTTTCCTACAGTTTTATCGCGACCAAAATCGGTTTCATGATCACCCAAGGGGTGTTCACCACCGTCTATGTGTCGGCGATTTCGATTGCGATTGCGTTCGTCCTGGCCTTGTTGGGCGCCACCGCACGCTTGTCTTCCAACGGCTTCGCAATTGCGATTGCCAGCTTCTACACCTCGTTTTTCCGCGGCGTTCCGCTGCTCATCCAGATCTATCTGATTTACCTCGGCATTCCTCAACTCGGTTATGTCGTCGGGGCGGTTCCGGCAGGCATCCTGGCACTCTCGCTGTGTTATGGCGCCTACATGACGGAGATCTTCCGTGCCGGTATCAGCAGTATCTCGCGGGGCCAGTGGGAGGCGTCGCGGGCGATTGGCCTGAATCCTTTCCAGACCATGACCCGGGTGATTCTTCCGCAGTCCATGCGCCTGATCATTCCGCCAACAGGCAACCAGTTCATCTCGATGCTCAAGGACAGTTCGCTGGTGTCGGTGATCGGGGTCTGGGAGCTCATGTTCCTCGCGCGAACCCAGGGACGCGCCGAGTTCCGCCACCTGGAGATGCTCATCACTGCCGCCGTGCTGTATTGGCTGCTGTCGATCGTGCTGGAAACCGTTCAGGCCCGCCTGGAAAAACACTTCAACCGCGCCCATCGCTGAACCAGGAGCATGACGATGAATCAGCCTTCAGTAGCCCCTGCTCCGTATCCCGCCATCTCGATTCAAGACATGCACAAATGGTATGGCGATTTTTATGTGCTCAAGGGCATCGACCTGCACATTGCCAGCGGTGAAATCGTGGTGGTGTGCGGGCCGTCGGGTTCCGGCAAGTCCACCTTGATTCGCTGCCTGAACCTGCTGGAAGACTTCCAGAAAGGCCACGTGTTTATCGAAGGCACCGAGTTGACCCGTGATGCCGCCTGCGTGGCGGGCATACGGCGCCAGGTGGGCATGGTGTTCCAGCAGTTCAACCTGTTCCCGCACATGACAGTGCTGGAAAACCTCATGGTGGGGCCGCGCCTGGTGAGCAAACTCAGCGAGTTGCAGGCGCGGGAACTGGCGTATGAATACCTTGACCGAGTGCGCATCGGGAACCAGGCCGACAAATACCCCAGCCAGCTCTCGGGCGGCCAGCAGCAACGCGTGGCCATTGCCCGCGCCCTGTGCATGCGCCCGCGCATCATGCTGTTCGATGAACCCACTTCCGCCCTTGACCCGGAGATGGTCAAGGAAGTGCTGGACGTGATGGGCGAACTGGCCCAGGACGGCATCACCATGGTCTGCGTCACCCACGAGATGGGGTTCGCGCGACGGGTTGCCGACCGAATCATCTTCATGGACCAGGGCTGCATCATCGAGCAGGCCAAGCCCACCGAGTTTTTTGACAACCCGCAGCACGAGCGTGCCCGGGAATTCCTGTCGCAGATTCTCAGCCACTGAGAAGCATCGTCGGACATCGACCAAAACAACAAAAATCCGCACTCACGATATCTGGAGGCTTACCCATGATCTCGCTCACCCGCTTCGTCGCCGCAGCCACTGTCGCCACCGCCCTCGCCGGCCTCACAGGCACCGCCTGGGCGGGCTCGACCCTTGACCGTATCCATGAAACCAAGGTGATCAAAGTGGCCACCTCCGCCAACTGGCCACCGCAATCGTTCCTGGGGCCGGACAATAAACTGCAAGGGTTTGATATCGACGTCGCCAGCGAGATCGGCAAACGCCTGGGCAGCAAAGTCGACTTCGTGACGCCCGAGTACGGGATCATCACCGCAGGCCGCTGGTCGAACCGCTGGGACTTGTCGGTGGGCTCCATGACCCCCACCACCGAGCGCACCCGGGTGCTCGACTTCCCCGCGATCTACTACTACACGCCGTATGTATTTGCCGTGCACAAGGACGCTGCTGGGGTCAAACCGGCGGACCTGAACGGCAAGATTATCGGCGTCGAGGCCGGTACGACTTCGGAGGACTACATCAATCGTCGTCTCAAGATCGACGCCGCCGATGTGCCGCCGTTTACCTATGACGTCACACCCGGCGAGGTTCGCACGTACGGCGACAGCATGGGCCCGCTGGATGACCTGCGCATGGGTAACGGGGTCCGCCTGGACGCTACCCTGTCCGCGCTTCCAACCATCGTCGCGGCCATCAAGAATGGCTATCCCATCGTCAGGGTCGAAGGCAAACCGGCCTACTACGAACCCCTGGCCATCGCCGTGGACAAGGGCGATGACGCGTTCAATAGCGCGCTGACCAAGATCGTCGCCGACATGAAAGCCGACGGCACGCTCAAGCAGCTGTCTGAAAAATGGTACGGCGCCGACCTCACCCAAGTGCAATAAAAACCCCACAGGTCATACAGGCGCCCGTCCTCGACGCGGCGCGCTGTACGCCTGCGCCGCGAAAAAGGACGACGGACTTCATGTACACCTACAACAACAATTACTACACCGCCACGATGCGCGAGACGACTGAGCGTGCGGCGCTGTCAGGCAATGTCCAGGCCGATGTGTGCGTCATCGGCGCCGGGCTGGCGGGGTTGAGCGCCGCGTGGGAGCTGGTTTCGCGCGGGCAGTCCGTGGTGCTGCTCGACGCGGGCCGTGTGGCCTGGGGAGCGTCGGGGCGCAATGGCGGTTTTGTGCTTCAAGGCTGGTCCGAAGGGTTGTCGTCCATCGAACGGCGCTGCGGCAAACCGACAGCCGCCGCGCTGTTCAAACTGTCGCTCGAAGGCGTCGATATTGTTCGGGGCATGCTCGCCGCTCATCAATTCCCGGGCTGTACACCCACGCCCGGAAAACTGAGCGTGGTTCGCTACGAGGATGGCGAGAACCTGCAGCGCATGCGCGACAAAATGGCCGCGGATTTCGACTTTCACCTCGACTACCTGGACCGCCAGGCGGTGCGCGAAAAGCTCAAGACCGAGCGGTATTTCCAGGCACTGCGAGACAACCATGGCTTTCACTTCCACCCTTTGAATTACTGCCTCGGCCTGGCCCGGCTTATCGAAGCCAGCGGCGGAAAAATCCATGAACGCTCGCCCATGACCCGCGTCGAAAGCCGCAACGGACGACACCGGGTCGTCACCGATCAGGGCAGCGTCGATTGTGCCCAGGTGGTGTACTGCTGCGGCGGCTACGGCGGGCCGGAGTTCGGCAAACTGCGCCGCGCCTTCCTGCCCATCGCAACCTACGCGGTGCTGACCGAGCATCTGGGCGATCGCCTGGCGGAGGCCGTGTGTACCAGCGATGCAGTGGGCGATAACCGCCGGGCCTCGGACTATTACCGAATCGTCGAGGGTGATCGCCTGCTGTGGGGCGGTCGCATCACCACCCGCAACCTGCAAGATGAAAAACGCCTGGGGCAGTTGCTGACGCAAGACATCCTCGACGTTTACCCACAGTTGCGCGGCCTCCAGATCGAAAAAGCCTGGTCCGGGCTGATGGGCTATGCGCGGCATAAAATGCCGCACATTGGCCCGCTCGGGAAAGGCTTGTGGACATGTACATCATTTGGTGGCCATGGTATGAACACCGCGCCGATCGGCGCACGCGTCATCGCCGAGGCGATTTGTGGCGAAACCGATCGCTACCGTCTGTTTGATGCCTACGGCCTGGAATGGAACGGCGGCCCCCTCGGTCCGGCGGCCGCACAAACGGTGTACGCGGGCCTGAAGATGATGGACATGTTTCAGGAAAGGCGTTCGCAACACAGGGCAACTCACAAGAACTGAACCCGAGCGAGGTCAAGGACGTGTCCATGGAAACGCAGAATCCCGGTCCACTGTTTAACCTCACCGACAAGGACCGGCAGTTGCTTGGCCTGCTGCAGGCCAACGCACGCGAACCCACCGCGTCATTGGCCCGCAAGCTCGGGGTGTCGCGCTCTTCAGTGCAGGAGCGGATCACCCGCCTGGAAAAGGCCGGGGTGATCACCGGCTACAGCGTGCGCATCGACCAGGACCGGCTTCAGCAGACAATCAATTGCTTCACCATGACCTCCTGCACCAACAAGAGCTACACCGATGTCATGACCTCGCTGCGCAAGATGGAAGCGGTGCAGGCCGTGTATGCGGTCTCGGGTGAATCCGACTTCATCATTCACCTGGCCACTACGACCCTGAGTGAACTCAACGCCGAGCTCACCCGCATCAACATGATCAAGGGGGTGGCGCACACGGCTTCCCACATCGTGATGGAAACCAAGTTCAGTCGAAAACTGACGGTGTGAAGTGCCCGGTCACGCCTGATGATGCTCCACCAAAAAATCGACAAACGCCCGCACCCGCGCCGGCATCGCCGCGCCGCCGACGAACACCGCGTGAATCGGCTCCCGGTCTCCCGGGTTATAGGCTTCAAGCAGCGACACCAGATGGCCGCTTTTCACATCGTCGGCCACGCTGAACGCGCCAATGCGCGCGATGCCTGCGCCCAGCCTCGCCAACTGGGACAACGCTTCCCCACTGTTGCCCTCGATCGTACCGGCGACTTTCAGCGAAAAATTGCGCCCGTCCTGGCGAAACGGCCAATCGGGCGCTGCCCGGCGAAAGTTGAAACGCAGGCAGTTGTGGTCGAGTAAGTCTTGGGGCACCAACGGTGTGCCGTTGCGCAGCAGATAGTCCGGTGAGGCCACGATGAGCTGCCCGGTAGACCCGATCAGGCGCGCGGTCAACGGGCTGTCGGCCAACAGGCCAAAGCGAATCGCCACGTCCGCTTGCCCACCCAGGATGTCCACGACTTCATCCCCCAGCAGCAGATCCACCACGATGGCCGGGTAGCGCGCGCTGAATGCGGCAATCAGCGGCACGATCGACAGCCGCCCGTGGGCCAGCGCCGCGCTGACTCTTAAACGCCCCCGGGGCACGCCCTGGTCGGTGATTGCGTCTTCGATTTCCGCCATGTCTGCCAGGATGCGCCGTGCGCCGCGCAGGTAGGCCTCGCCCTCGGCGGTGAGCGTGATCGCCCGGGTGGTACGCAGCAGCAGCCGGGTACCGATTCGCCGCTCGATGCGCGCGATGATCCGACTGACCGACGACGGCGTGAGGCTCAAGGCACGCGCCGCGCCCGACAGGCTGCCCTGCTCCGCCACCCTGGCAAATACCGCCATCTCCCCTGACCGCCCGCCTATGTCCATTTGTGCGCTCCACGCAAAGCTGTCGTGGCCCATCTGGGGCTACTGCTGGAAAAGGCAGGATTGTAGCATTTGGCACACAGATGAGGAGTCACCCATGCGTATCAACCCACCGCTTTTAGCACTGTCCATCGGCGCCTTCGGCATCGGTGTCACGGAGTTTGCCCCCATGGGCATGTTGCCCGGGATCGCCAGCGATCTTGATGTGTCCATTCCCGCCGCCGGGTTGCTGGTGAGCGCCTACGCCATGGGCGTGCTGATCGGCGCGCCGATCATGACCCTCGCGACCGCCAGGGTTCCACGCCGTTACCTGCTGATCGGCCTGATGGCGATCTTCACCCTGGGTAACCTGCTGTCGGCGTTGGCGCCCGACTATCAGACCCTGATGATGGCGCGACTGGTGACCTCGTTGAACCACGGTGCATTCTTCGGCATCGGTTCGATCGTGGCCGCGAGCGTGGTGGCGCCAGACAAACGCGCGGGGGCCGTCGCGGCGATGTTCCTGGGGCTGACCCTGGCAACCATTGGCGGCGTGCCCCTGGCCACCTGGTTCGGTGAGAACTTCGGCTGGCGTACCGCGTTCTGGGGCATCAGCGGGCTCGGCGCGATGGTCATGGCCGCCCTGTGGTGGGCGCTGCCGAATGCGCCGGCCCCCAAAGGCGGCAGCCTGATGGCCGAGATCCGCGTGCTGGGCCGTGGTCCGGTGCTTGCCGCGCTGGCTCTGACCGTTGTGGGCTCCAGTGCGATGTTCACGGTGTTCACCTACATCGCGCCGATTCTGCGGGATGTCACCCATGCCTCGACCAACTTCGTCACCGGGATGCTCGTGCTGTTCGGCATCGGCCTGACCCTTGGCAACGTCTGGGGCGGCAAATCGGCGGACCGTTCGGTGGACCGCACCTTGATCACATCCCTCGTGGTGCTGATTGCCGTGCTGCTGGCGTTCTCGGTACTCATGCAATGGCCATTGCCCGCCGCCTTGTCGATCCTGTTGTGGGGCGCAGCCAGCTTTGCGCTGGTGCCACCGTTGCAGATGCGCGTGATGGAAGCGGCCAAGGATGCACCGAACCTGGCATCCGCCATGAACATCGGCGCGTTCAACTTCGGCAATGCCATCGGCGCGGCGCTGGGTGGGGCGGTGCTCAACGCGGGATTGGGCTACCCCGCGATTTCCCTGGCTGGCGCAATCATGGCGGGCCTGGGCTTGCTGATGGTGCTGGTTCTCGGCTGGCGCTCGCGACGTGCGGGTTCACGTACGGGTCGTGAGGTGGCGCAGGCGTGAAGGATGGGTTTCCACGAAACGCCAAGTCATCGCTTGCAAAATAATCAGCCTCGCTTCAATATTCCAAGCATAAACTTGGTTAATTAAACCAAGCCTGATGCTTATGCCTTTCGCCGGCTTGCGCCGCGAATGCATTACAAGGAATCGTTGATGCACACCCAAGACAGCAGTTGGGGCGAGTTGCTCCGCGGCAAGAACGCCACCCGTTCCATCGCCCTCTCAGGTGGCATAGCGCTCTATGCCACCAACACCTACATCGCCACCACCATCCTGCCGTCAGTGGTCGCCGAAATCGGCGGCCTGGAGCTGTACGCCTGGAGTACCACGCTGTACGTGGTGGCCTCGATCCTCGGTTCCGCACTCACCTCCAAATTGCTGCAACGCACCGGCCCAAGGCTGGCGTATGCCGTGGCGACGCTGGTGTTCATGGTGGGCGTGTTGATCTGCGCGCTGGCGCCGAGCATGCCGGTGATGCTCGCGGGGCGTTTCATCCAGGGCTTGGGCGGCGGGGTCTTGTTGGCCTTGTGTTATTCGATGATCCAGTGGGTATTCGAAGAGCGTTTGTGGCCGCGGGCAATGGCGCTGGTGTCGGGCATGTGGGGCGTGGCGACGCTGGTCGGGCCGGCGGTGGGCGGCGTGTTTGCCGAGATGGACGCCTGGCGCCTGGCCTTCGGCGCGATGGTGCCGGTGAGCCTGGCGTACATGGTGCTCACCAGTCGCGCCCTGCCCCCACGCGATACTGCAGCGACGGCTACCGCCCGCTTGCCGGTACCGCAACTGGTGCTGTTGGCCGGCGCGGTGTTGGCGGTGTGTGCGGGCAGCGTCTCGTCGCTGCCGAGCTGGAACCTGCTGGGCATCGCGATCTGTGCCGTGCTGGTGTGGCTGCTGATCCGCAAGGAGTCCAACGCCACAGTCCGCCTGTTGCCCAGGGATGCATTGAAGTTCAGCACCCCGCTCTGCGCGCTGTATGCGACCACCTGTTTGCTGGTGATCGGCATGAGCAGCGAGATTTTCATGCCGTACTTTCTGCAGCACCTGCATGGCCAGTCACCGTTGATTGCCGGCTACATGGCGGCGCTGATGGCGGCCGGCTGGACTGTCGCGGAAATCCTCAGCTCCGGCTGGACCGGCCGTGGTCCACACCGCGCCATCCTCGCCGGGCCGCTGTTTATCGTGGTGGGCCTGGTGATTCTGGCGATCACCACACCCATCGCCGGTCATGGGGACTGGATGCTGCTGGCACCTATTTGCCTGGGGCTGTTCCTGGTGGGTTTCGGTATCGGCCTGGGCTGGCCGCACCTGCTGACGCGCATTCTGCAAGTGGCGTCGGAGCAGGATAAGGACACGGCGGCGTCGTCGATCACCACCCTGCAACTGTTCGCCATGGCCATGGGCGCGGCCTTGGCGGGAGTGATCTCGAACATGGCGGGCATCAATGACGTGGCAAGCACTGCCGGCGTCGCCAATGCGGCGCGTTGGCTGTTCGCCCTGTTTACCCTGGCACCGGTGTTGGCCCTGGTGATGGCGCTGCGCGCAACGCGGACCAAGGCCAGCGCCGGGGAAGCATTAACGGTGTCTTGAACCTGAAAATCCGCTGGCACCTCCTTTGAAAAGCCCTGCCCGTCAGGGCTTTTTTGTGCGTGCAATAATTTTTCTCCGAGTGACTTTCATTATGAAATCCACTGTGCAATATTACTCTCGTAATATTTAGCAACAGATCCCGGAGATCATCGTGAAAAAAGCCAGTTTCCAACCCATGCCCTGCCCGGTCGCCCGTGCCCTGGAGCACATTGGTGATGGCTGGAGCCTGTTGATCCTGCGGGATGCGTTCTACGGGCTGCGCCGTTTCGATGAGTTCCTCCAGAGCCTCGGGATCGCCTCGAACACCCTGACCCGCCGCCTGAACGCCCTGGTGACCCACGGTTTGCTGGAGCGGCGCCCGTACCAGGACAACCCGCCGCGCCACGAGTACCACCTCACCGAAGCCGGTCGGGAGCTGCGCCAGGTCATTCTCACGCTGATGGCCTGGGGTGCACGGCATGCCGAAGGCTCGACCAAGGTGTTTCTCGCCGATGAAGCCACCGGGCGCCCCGTGAAACTCGCGTTGATGGATGCCAACACCGGCAAGCCCATCACCCGCGAGGGCCACCGGGTGCATGTCGCCGCCGACGCCGAACCCCTGACCCTGTGGCGCGCGCGAACCGGCCGGGCCTACGCCGAAAAAGACCAACTGGTCAGCCCCTTCCCCCACTAATACTCAATGAGGTCATTTCGCCATGGACGCTCAAGTCAGCGCTGTGCCCGAACCCACCAAAACATCCCGGCACAAACAGGTGCTGCGCCTGGGGCTGCTGACCCTGGCCGTGGCGGGCGGCGTCTGGTACGCCAGCCACTGGTGGCTGGTCAGCCGGTTTGTTGAAGACACCGACGACGCCTACGTGGGGGCGGATGTGACCGTCATCAGCGCCAAAGTGCCCGGCTATATCAGCGAAGTGGCCGTGCAGGACAACCAGTTCGTGCACGCCGGCGACGTGCTGGCCCGCATCGATGTGCGCGACTACCGCACCGCCCTGGCCAAAGCCGACGGCGCCGTGGCCGCGCAACAGGCCGCGCTCGCCAACCTGGACGCCACCGAACAGCTGCAACTGGCGGTGATCAACCAGGCCAGGGCGCAGATCGACGCCACCGACGCCGAGGCGCAACGGGCCGGCGACGATCAGACGCGTTACCAGAACCTGGTGCGCAGCCAGGCCGTGTCGGTCGAAAGCGCGCAACGGGTCAACGCCGTGTGGAAGACCGCCCGCGCCGATCACTCCCGGGCGCAAGCCGGGTTAATGGCGGCACGCCGGCAAATCGACGTGATTGAAACCCAGCGCGGCCAGGCTCGCGCCGCACTGCAACAGGCGCAGGCCGAACGCGACCAGGCGCAGTTGAACCTCAGCTACACCGACCTGCGGGCCCCGGTGGACGGCTATGTGGGCAACCGCCGCGCCAGGGTCGGTGCCTACGCCGCGGCCGGCAGCCAACTGATCTCGGTGGTGCCGGCGAAGGGGCTGTGGGTGGACGCCAACTTCAAGGAAGACCAATTGGGTCGCCTGCAGGTTGGGCAAAGCGTAAGCATCCGCGCCGATATCCTCCCCGGTCGCGAATTCCACGGGCACATCGAGAGCCTGGCTCCTGCCACCGGCGCGCAGTTCAGTGTGTTGCCACCGGAAAACGCCACCGGCAACTTCACCAAGATCGTGCAGCGCGTGCCGGTACGCGTGCGCCTGGACAGCCGCGACGCCGACTTTGGCGCCCTGCGCCCGGGCTTGTCGGTCATGGCCAAGGTCAACACCCAGGAAGCGTTCGACGACCAGGCCGGCGCACTCAAGGCCCAGCTATGAACAGCCCGTTGCCCGCCCTCAGCACGGCGCAAAAGGTCGCAGCCTTCGCCACCATGTGCGTGGGCATGTTCATCGCGTTGATCGATATCCAGATCGTGTCCGCCTCGCTCAAAGACATCGGCGGCGGGCTGTCTGCCGGCGCGGACGACACGGCGTGGGTACAGACCGCCTACCTGATCGCGGAAATCATCGTGATCCCCATGTCGGGCTGGCTCTCGCGGGTGATGAGCACGCGCTGGCTGTTCGCCGCCTCGGCGGCCGGGTTTACCTTGACCAGCCTGCTGTGCGCGATGGCCTGGAACATCCAGAGCATGATCGCGTTTCGCGCCTTGCAGGGGTTTCTGGGGGGCTCGATGATCCCGCTGGTGTTCACCACCGCGTTCATGTATTTCAACGGCAAACAGCGGGTGATCGCCGCGTCTACCATCGGCGCCATCGCGTCCCTGGCCCCCACGCTGGGCCCCGCCGTGGGCGGCTGGATTACCGATATTTCCTCCTGGCACTGGCTGTTCTACATCAACCTGGTGCCCGGCCTGTTTGTGACCTTTGCGGTGACGATGCTGGTCAAGGTCGACCGCCCCAACCCGTCATTGCTCAAGGGCGCCGACTATATCGGCATGGCGTTGATGGCGGTGTTTCTCGGCTGCCTGGAGTACACCCTCGAAGAAGGCCCGCGCTGGAACTGGTTCAGTGACAGCACCATCTCCACCACCGCCTGGATCGCCGCCGTCAGCGGCGGGCTGTTTATCTGGCGCTGCCTGGAAATCAAGGAGCCGATTGTCGATTTACGCGCCTTGCGGGACAGAAACTTCGCCCTGGGCTGCCTGTTTTCATTCATCACCGGCATCGGCATTTTCGCCACCATCTACCTCACGCCGCTGTTTCTCGGCCGGGTGCGCGGGTACGGCTCGCTGGATATCGGCCTGGCGGTGTTTTCCACGGGGGTGTTCCAGTTGCTGGCGATCCCGGTGTACGCGCTACTGGCCAATCGCTTCGACCTGCGCTGGATCCTGATGTTTGGGTTATCGCTGTTCGCCCTGTCGATGTGGGACTTCTCCCCCATCACCCACGACTGGGGTGCCAAGGAGCTGCTGCTGCCCCAGGCCATACGCGGTTTTGCCCAACAAATGGCAGTGCCGCCCGTGGTCACCCTGACCCTCGGCGCACTGGCCCCCGACCGGCTGAAACTCGCCTCGGGCCTGTTCAACCTGATGCGCAACCTCGGCGGCGCCATCGGCATCGCCGCCTGCGCCACGGTGCTCAACGACCGCACCAACCTGCACTTCTTGCGCCTGGCTGAGCACCTGAACATCCGGAACGAATCGATGAACGTCTGGCTTGAGCAGCTTTCAGGTAACGCCCAGTTGCTTGGGCAAAACAGCCTGGACGCCAGCCAGTTCGCGCTGAGTCAGCTGTGGGCGCTGACCTGGCGCGAGGCGCAAACGCTGACCTATGCGGACGCGTTCCTGATGATCATGGTGTGCTTCATCGTCGCCGTGTTGCTGGTGCCGTTGATGCGCAAGGTGCAGCCGCCGAAGCAGCCGTCTGCGGATGCGCATTGAGTCGTCCGATCATGTTGAAGGCCGCAGCGGCGCCAGCCGGCTGAGCTTGGTCATCTGTTTGAATATCAGGCAAGGCGCAACCCGGCTGGCCACCTTCAGCACCTTGCTCAGGCCCGGGCTTATTTCCAGTTGGCCGGCTTCGATTTGCCGAATGCATTGCTGCACCATCAGCACCGGGTCCATGCCTTTTTCGTTCTTCATTTCTTCCGCGAACTCGGCCCTGAGCAGCGGTGTTTCGGTGCCGGGCGGGGCAAGCTCCACCACGGTGACGGCGCTGTGCTGAAGCTGTGCTCGCAGGCATTGGGTGTAAGCGTGCAATGCCGACTTGGACGCACTGTAGACGGGCGCCGCCGGAAACGGCACAAACGCCAGCCCGGACGAGACGTTAATAATCAAACCGCGCGGGTGTTTGAGCAGCCAGGGAAGAAACTGCTGGATCATCCGGATCGGGCCATTCAGGTTGATCTCGATCTCTTCAGTCACGTCCTCCAGCACCCGCTCCCCGGCCAGCTTGATGTTGCGCATCACGCCCGCGTTATTCACCAGCGTATCGAGCCCAGGGAACTGACCGGTGACTGCCGCAAACAGCGTTTGGATGCTGGCGGGGTCGCGCACGTCGCTTTGAAACGTGTGCAGACTCGGCAGTAGTTTCCGCGCCTCGTCCAGCCTGTGCTGATCGCGGCCCGTCACGATCACGGTATTGCCTCGTGCCACAAGCTGGCGGGCAAGTTCAAGCCCGATACCACTCGAACCTCCCGTCACTAGCACTGTTCGTCCGGTCATCTTCATCGACGCTCTCCAATGGTGGGTCACACGCAACGAGCTTGAGGGATATACTGGCCTTAAGTAAGTAGGCACCCAAAAGATCTATACGCACCTGAAAGAGAGTGTCCAACGGATGAACAAACACCCTGGCTTTACCGATGAGCAGATTGCCGCCGCCCAGTTTTATGCCCGGCAAACGCCCCCGAAGGACCTGGACCCACGGATCGCGCCCCTGGTGACCGACCTGATAGGCCGCGTTGCGGACAAATGGACCATGCTGATTCTTGAAGCCTTGATCGAGACGACGCCGCTGCGCTTCACGCGCTTGAGTGAGCGAGTCGGCGGCATCAGCCAGAAGATGCTGACGCAGACCTTGCGAGGAATGGAGAGGGACGGCCTGGTGGTGCGCAAGGTCTACCCCGTCGTGCCGCCGAAGGTTGAATACAGCCTGACAACCCTCGGCTTTACGCTGGGTGCCGCCTTTTGTGGCGTGTGGGTCTGGGCGGCTAACAATCTGGAGGAGATTGAACAGGCACGGGCGGATTTCGACCTACGGTGCAACACCGAGTCATAAGGCCGCAAAGTACTGGAGCACCTCTCCAATCCCGTCAATATCGGGGGCCTCGCTCACGGCGGCTTGCGGGCTGCACCATGGGTAACTCAGGCGGGACACCCAGCTCATCACGCTCCCCAGGTCTGACGCCGGCAGTGTCTTCATATGCTCGATGGTGATCGTCAGCCTTTCGACCAGCCCCGCTTCGGCATTGAACTGCCATTCATACACACCACACCCTACCCGGGCTTCGCCGGAACTCTTGTCGGACATGCCCACCAGCCATTGGCACTGATAGGTTTTGGCCCCCGCCTCCGGTGGCGCCCCCAGGCAAAACGTATAGACGTTTTCAAAGGTCTGCCCGAACCGCCTCACCAGCACATCGCCGATGCCGTCCACCCCTTCGACGTGGGGCGGAAACGAGATGGACCCGGTGCGCACCACCATGTCCAGGATCGCGTCCGGAACGAACGCCCGGCTGAGCAAATGCGGGCGGTTGCCGTCCTTGGCGAGTATGTAGTGCTGAATCGCGCGTTGAGCAGAGTTCATGGTTTTTCCGTCGATTCCCTATCGGATGATGCTTAGGCCTTCTGGATCAGCTCTCAGAAGAAACAACCGTCTCATCAGCAGATTCAGCCGCCAGTTTCAGGCGGTCTGCTTTACTGATGTACTTGTCCTTGCGGGCCGGCGCCAGTTTGGCACTGGCCTTTTTGGCCTTGGCCTTGAACAGCTGCTGTAGTTTTTTTTGACGATTCATGGTTTCTATCCGGTGTGTAATCAGTGCTTGCCGTGGTGATTATCCATCTTTCATGCCGTCATCGAAGCACATTTAATTCACGGCACTCCACAGCGCCACAGCGGTCTGTGCCTATACGCCCCTATTCTCGCCCAGCGGAGCCACCATGATCACCGTCCACCACCTCAACAACTCCCGTTCGCAACGCATCCTGTGGCTGCTCGAAGAACTCGGCCTGCCCTACGAGATCAAGCGCTACCAGCGCGACCCGAAAACCAACCTCGCGCCACCTGAACTCAAGGCCATCAATGCCCTGGGCAAATCACCGGTGATTGAAGACGGAGCCCAGGTGGTCATCGAGTCCGGCGCCATCATCGACTACCTGATTCGCCGCCACGGCCACGGTCACCTGCAACCCGACCCTGCCACCGCCACGTACGACAAATACGTGCAATGGCTGCACTTCGCCGAAGGCTCGGCCATGCTGCCGCTGATGCTCAACCTGTATGTCGGACGCCTGGGTGATGCCGGCGCGCCGCTGCATCCGCGTATCGAGTCCGAGGTGGCCAATCACCTGGGTTACCTGGACAACGCGTTGGGGCGATCGCCGTACCTGGTGGGTGAGGAATTGACCGGCGCGGATATCCAGATGAGCTTCATCGGCGAAATCGCCCGGGCCCAGGGCAAGTTGCAGGCGTACCCGAATGTGGCGGCGTGGGTGCAACGGTTCCAGGAACGGCCTGCGTATCGCAAGGCACTGGAACAGGGCGGGGAATATGCGTTTGCGAAATAAAGAACATGACCGGGTTTGACTTCAAGGCACGATTTATAGCGGCGCTGCCGTTCGTGCCGCCGGAACTGGACCTGTGCCTTGGCGAATTTGTCGTCTACGAGGCTGGCCAGGTGAGTGCCCTGGCGCCACAAGACTCGCAGTTCCTGCTCAAACAGGGACTTCCGCGCGACGCCGCCCCCTTCCTGAGTTTTGAAGCCTACAGCGCATCGCAAATCGCCCACCGGCTGACGGTGTACGGGCTTAGCGAGGACTATTTCCCACTTGGGCACAACGGATCGGGGGACGTTTTGGCAATCGATCGTCGAAGCCGCGAGGTCGTTTGCTTCAACCATGACTTCGATAACGAGCGTGTTTTCATCAATGCGACCTTGATGCAATTTGCGCAGTGCCTGTGCCTCTTCCAGGAGCATCTGCGTGACGGCAGGATTGATCGATGCCTGGCTGAAATCGAGCGGGTTGACCCCGCAGCGGCAGTGCCGGGTGCGATGTGGACCGACGCGGTCAGCGAAGAGCTTTGTTGAATTGATTTAACGCCCTGGATAGGGATAACTGTAGGGCGCATACAACTTTGAGATAACCCAGCATGTTCGACCTCGCCCCCATCCTGACGTATATCGCCGTGGTCATCGGTCTGTTCCTGATCCCCGGCCCGGCTGTATTGCTGGTGATCACCCGCACCCTCCAGGGCGGGCGCAAGGTCGGGATCGCCACCGGACTCGGCGTTGCCTCGGGCGACCTGATCCACACGCTGTGCGCAGCACTGGGCCTGTCCGCGATCCTGATGACCTCGGCCGTGGCGTTTAACGTGGTGAAAGTCGTCGGCGCCTGTTACCTGATCTACCTGGGCGTACGCGCCTTCATGGCCAAGCCGGGTGCGACCACGCGCAAAGACCTGCCCACGGTGACATCGACCCAGGCGTATTTCCAGGCGGTGGGCGCGGAAGTGCTGAACCCGAAAACCGCAATTTTCTTCCTGGCGTTCCTGCCGCAGTTCATTCACCCGGAATCGGGTTCTTCCCTGGCTCAATTCGCGGTGCTGGGGTTGATCTTCTCAGGGCTCAGTGCGGTGTACACCACCCTGATTTCGGTGGCGATCCGTCCGTTGAGCCAATGGATGGTGGGGCTTTCAAGGCTGCGCCGTTGGGAGGGGAAGATCATTGGTACGTTGTTCATGGGGTTGGGGCTGAAAATAGCGTTTCAGCAGCGGTAGGACCGTCGTTGTGCTTGGCGCCAGGCACGATCACCCTTGCGACTCGTATCGCAGATAATCATTGGCTCCACTCCCCACGCACACAAAACCGGCTCGCTCGTACAGCAGCCGGGCCGGGTTATCAGGCCTCACGCTCAACCTCAAACACGTGAAGCCGTGCTGCCTTGCCGCGACGGCATAAGCGTCGACCAAAGCCTGGCCAATCCCCCTTCGCCGGTACGCTTCACTGACGTTGATCGTGCACAGCTCCGCGCAGTCCTGCTCCGGTGTCCACAAGCAATAGCCGGCGAACTGCTCTTCAATGATCGCCACGGTCAGGCGGTCAAAGTTCTCTACCCAGCAAGTCAGATGCCGCTCCAACTGCAGCCGCCACGCCTCTTCGTGGCCGGGCTCCCAGCGCCGGATATAGTCCTGCTCTCCCCTGTAGATCGAAGGAAGATCGGTAACGCATGCAGGCCTTAATCTGAGAGCCATCCTGGTGCCTTTTGGGTAATGAACAGGGCGATGCGTCACATGATAAGGCGAAGGAATCGGCCTGGGTCAACCACCGTGATTCTCCTTCGCCCGCTAACTTTTTGCGTAACACGCTTTTTCGCTACGACAAATCCTGAGATACTTATTGATAATGATTCTCATAATTATTATCAATACAGGAGTCTGCAATGTCGTCGTGTGCCACCCCGCCGCGTTATCTCAACCCTTCTCGTGACCTTTTGGCCATGGCCATTTGCATGGCCACCCTCGCACCCGCCTTCGCCGATGACAGCAGCAGTTCGCCGCAGAACACTGCATCATCGACCCTGGAGCTGGGCGCCACAGAAATCACCAGCACCCAACTGGGCAGCATTACCGAAGGCTCCAACTCCTACACCACGGGCGCCATGTCGACGGCGACCAAGCTCCCGCTGACCATGCGCGAAACGCCCCAGGCGGTCACCGTGATTACGCGCCAGCGCATGGATGACCAGGCCATGACCAGCATCAACGATGTGGTAAAGGCCACCCCCGGACTGTTCCTCGACTTCTCCAGCGGCCCCGGCCGGCAGACTTACTCTGCGCGCGGGTTCAACATCGACAACCTCATGTACGACGGCATCCCGAGCGGCTACAACGGTGTGTCGATCGGCGCCCAGCCGAACCTGGCGATGTTCGACAGGGTGGAGATAGTACGCGGTGCCACCGGCCTGGTGACCGGTGCAGGCAACCCTTCGGCAGCCATTAATATGATCCGCAAGCGGCCCCTGGACGAGCAGAAAGTCACCCTCACCGGCGGCGCCGGCAGTTGGGACGATTACCGTGGCGAGCTCGACGCCTCCAGCCCGTTGAACGACAGCGGTACCCTGCGTGGCCGGGTCATCACGTCGTACCGCGACGCCAACAGCTTCGTGGACCGGGCCGAGGAAGATCACGGCCTGTTCTACGCCGTCACCGAAGCCGACCTGAGCGAAGACACCACCCTGACCCTCGGCTTCTCGCACCAGAAGGACAAAACCAACTACTTCTGGGGCTCTTCAATGGTCGGCCTTGATGGCCATCACTTGAACCTGTCGCGCTCCTACAACCCCGGCACCGATTGGGAGGACAAGGACCAGGAGATCAACACGATCTTCGCCGAAGTACGTCATCAGTTGGCCAACGACTGGAAGCTTCAGGTCAACGCCAACTATGCCGAGCAGAACGCACTGTTCTCCGGCTCCTACCAGTCGCGCTGGGTCAACAACACACTGGCCCGTACGGTCTATCAGGCCTCCTATGATGAAAACCAGGCCGGCGTGGACGCCTTTGCCAGCGGCCCCTTCGAGGCTTTCGGGCGTACCCATGAACTGGTGGTGGGCGCCAGCAAGCGCATCTACGACCTGACCACCCACAACTACTCGCCGTACGACTTGAATTGGCCGCTCAATGCAGGCAAGCCGGACTTTGTCCACACCGGCAACGATCACGAAGTCACCACTCAGGACGGTTTCTACGTCACCACTCGCCTGAGCCTGGCCGACCCGCTGAAGCTGATCCTCGGCGGCCGCCTGGACTGGTACGACTACGACAACCGCAGTGGCGACGGCGACTATAAAGTCACCCGCAACCTCACCCGCTATGCAGGTCTGATCTACGAGCTGGACGACCATCACTCGGTCTACGTCAGCTACAGCGACATCTTCACGCCGCAGAGCGAAAAGGATGTCTCCGGCACCCCGCTCAAGCCCATCGTTGGCAAGAACTACGAGGTCGGCATCAAGGGTGAATACCTGGGCGGTGCACTGAATGCGAGCGTGGCGCTGTTCCGAATCGACCAGGAAAACCGCGCCGTGGATGCATTGGTGAGCAACTGCCCGCAAGCCTCGTGCTCGGCGGCTTCCGGCGAGATTCGCAGCCAGGGTATCGACTTCGAACTGCAAGGCGCGTTGACCGAGAACTGGCAGGTCGGCGCTGGCTATACCTACGCCCACGTGGTCATCCTCAAGGACGCCGCCAACCCGCAGAACGTGAACCAGCGATTCGACTCGGACACACCAGAGCACCTGTTCAAGCTGACTACCCAGTATCAATTCCAGGGCCCTCTGGAAAAACTGCGGGTGGGCGGCAACGTCGCCTGGCAGAGCCGGCTGTATAACGATATCGCACTGGCGGATGGCAGCACCTACCGGCTTAAACAAGGCGCCTATGCGGTTACAGACTTGATGGCGGGCTACAAGGTTACCCAGCATCTGGACCTGCAGCTCAACGCCAACAACATCTTTGATCGCAAGTACTACTCGTCTATATCCAACTCTGTAAAGTATGGCGGCGATACCTACGGCAGCCCGCGCAACATGATGGTGACGGCGAAGTACACCTTCTAAGTGGCATTGGCGCAGGGATGCGCCTTAGCCTGGGTGATTCTGACCCTGCGTCGAACTTGCCGTTGGTTTAGCCCATCACTCCACTGCAAACCGCTGCCGCTTAACCCGGTACATCTCGCCGTCCGCGTGGCTGAGCAGGCTGTCGGCATCTGCCCCATCCGCTGGGTAAAACGCTACACCGATACTGCAGGACGGCATCTTAACCGCGCCAAACTCAGCGCTCAGGGGCTGGGCCATCACCGCAAGTATCTGCTGCACTTTCGCCGACACGGCTTCCGGTGACTGGATATCCGTCAGCAGCACGGTGAATTCATCCCCGCCCATCCGGGCCACCAGGTCGCTCTCACGCACACACCCTTCCAGCCGTCGTGCAATCACGCAGAGCACGCGGTCGCCCACGGCATGCCCGTGCACATCATTGATGCCCTTGAAGTCATTGACGTCCAGAAACAGCAAGGCCAGAGGACTTTTGTGGTGACGGGCGGCTTGCAGCGCCTCGTCCAGCCGGTCATTGAACAGCGAGCGGTTGGTGAGGGCCGTCAGCGGGTCGTGATGGGCGAGGAAACGCAGCTCTTCCTCCGCCTGCGTCAGGGCGGTTACGTCCCGCGCAACACCGATCCGCGCCCCCACTTCCTCGGACCAGAAGGCCGCCCACAGGATGTGCACGACGCTGCCATCCTTGCGGATGTAACGGTTGCGGAAGTCGACATGGGGTTTGCCATTCATGACCCGCACGATCGAGGCCCGGGTGCGCGCCAGGTCTTCAGGGTGCATGTAGTTTGTGATCGGGGTGCCGGTCAACTCATCAGCGCGATAACCGAGCAACGCTTCGCAGGCATCACTGACAAAAACGATCTGGTTTTCACTGTCGACCACGAACACCGTATCCAGCATCAGGTGGATCAGTTTGGGATAGAGGGCTTGCAGGTCAACGGGCATAGGTCTTGGGGGCGTCTGGTTCGGATTGGCCGATCATAGCCCGATCCCGAAGGCTGGCGGAAAGGAATCCGATGTACGCTCAGGCATGGATAGGCAGGGCCAACCCGAACAGCACAAAAAACCCGCCACACACCTTATTGAACCGGCGCCCGGTTCTGGCCAGCCAGGGCCGAACCCGGTGCGCGGCGCTGGCCACCAGGTACTCAACGATGAACTCCACCACGGCGTAGGTCAGCGCGATGGTGAGCGTCTGCGCGATGATGTTCCGGTGCGGGTCCAGGAACGGTGGAATGAACGCGGTGAACAGCAGCAACGCCTTGGGGTTCGAAATGGCCGACACCAGCCCCTGGCGGAACAGCGGCCAGCCCCGCGAGCTGGTAGTGCCGGTCGCCTCAAGGCTGACCGGTGCCGCCCGCCACAGCCCGAAGCCCAGCCAGATCAGATACAGCCCGCCCGCCACCTTCAGGGCAGTGAACAAACTGGCCGACGCCTGGATCAGCGCTCCCAACCCCAACGCACACAGCGCCAGCACCAACGCAAAACCGAGCACGCCGCCGGTGATGGTGAACAGCGTTTTGCGGCTGCCATGAAGGGCGCCATGGGTCAGCGCCAATAACGCATTGGGCCCTGGCACCACCGCGATGCCGAAGCAGGTAACCACGTAAAGCAGCCAGGTATCAAAGGGCATGGTCCGATCCAGTAGGTGTTGGTTCTGGGCAGAATCTTGCGGGTGAACAAACCCTCATGAAAAGCGCATAATTCAGGCCTTAGCCATTCGATTAACGAATAGAGGTCACCGCGATGCCGGCCAGTGATTTGCAACTTGATTGGCTCAAATGCTTTGTGGCCGTGGTGGACGCCGGCTCGCTGTCGGGCGCCGCCCACGAGGTCAACCGCTCGCAGTCCGCCGTCAGCATGCAGATGAAGAAACTCGAGGCGGCCCTTGGGCGGCAGTTGTTGAGCCGAGGCCCCAGGCACCTGCAACTGACCGCCGACGGCCAGACCCTGCTGAGCTACGCCCGGCGTATGCTCGCCCTGCACGCCGAGACCCAGGCGGCGTTTCACGGTGAAGAACTGACCGGGCGCATCCGCCTGGGCGTCGCGGAAGACTACGCGGCCCGGTACCTCACGCCGCTGCTCAAGCGCTATTCGCCGCGCTACGCCGGGGTGGAAATTGAACTGACCTGTGAACAGTCGACCACGCTGATCCCGCAGTTGCGCAGCGGCGACCTTGACCTGGCGCTGGTGTCCAGAGACTCGCCCCAGAGCGGCACCCTCCTGTTCAAGGAGCCCATGGTCTGGGTCGGCTCACCCCAGTTCGAACTGTGGCGACGCGACCTGCTCCCCATCGCCGTCTACGATAGCGCCAGCATGGCCCGGCGGTATGCGGTGAACGCACTCACCCAACAAGGGCGCGAGTTCAAGGTGGTGTACAACAGCTCCAGCCTTGCCGGCCTGGTGGCTGCCGTCGAGGGCGGGCTGGCGATTGCGGCGATCACCCAGTGCACCGTGCAGGAATCGCTGCAGGTTCTGGGTGACGAGCACGGCCTGAGCAGCATTGAGCCCATGGAGGTTTCGATCCTGCGCAGCCGGGCGTCTCGCGGATCCAAGGCGGTCAACAGCCTGCATGCGTTTATCATCCGCACGTTGAGGGTTCAGCCTTAGTGCACAGAGCGTTTCGGCACAATCATCGAGCACTTCGGCGCAGTGCCGCGTCCAGGTGTTATTTAGCATCAAGGCTCAACCCACGCCTGGATATCACCGCGATGAAACTCAAAGCACTTGCCCCCGCGATCACCCTGATCATGGCCGCCAGCGGGCACGCCGCCAGCTTCTCCCTCGGCAGCCCGGACATCGCCGACCAGCGCCCGCTGACGCGCCTGCAGGAATTCAATGGTTTCGGCTGCAGCGGCGGCAACACGTCCCCTGCCCTGTCCTGGAGCAACGCCCCGGCGGGCACCAAAAGCTTTGCCATCACCGTCTACGACCCCGACGCCCCGACCGGCAGCGGCTGGTGGCACTGGACCGTGGTCAACCTGCCCACCACCGTCACCCGCCTGCCGAGCAATGTCGGTGCCCACCTGCCGGCCGGTGCCGTGCAAGGCCGCACGGATTACGGCCAGCCCGGCTTCGGCGGCGCGTGCCCGCCCGTGGGTGATAAACCCCATCGCTATCAATTCACCGTTTGGGCGTTGAAAGTCGACACGCTGCCGATCGACAATCAGTCCAGCGGCGCCCTGGTCGGCTACATGCTCAATGCCAACAGCCTGGCCAAGGCCACAATCACGGCCCCTTACGGACGCTAGTCACGATGGATGTTCACGAAGGTGTGCGGCACAGGGAAAGCATCATTGAAAGCTGCGTGATCAGGGCCCGGCAACACCACACCCTGCAACGCGTGCCGATCTTCATGACGGCCCTGTGCCGCGTGCGCCAAGGGCAAAAACAGATGCAGTGGGACGAGCGCGAAATGCGCGCAGGCCCACAGCATTTGATTTTACTGCCGGCCGGCCGCGAGCTCGGCGTAACCAACTTTCCCGGCGCCCAGGGTGACTACATCGCCGACGTGGTGTCGTTTCCGGTACCGGTGTTGCGTAACTTCATCGCCCGGTATGGCGCACAGTTCAAGGGCAACACGAACACAGACCTGTGCGTGCGCCTGGACAAACAGACCCGACAAGCCTGGGACCAACTGCTGACCGCACTGGGTACCGGCGCCCCGGCGACCTTGTGCACCCACTATGGCGAAGCTGTGTTGCTGTGCCTGTGCCTGGCCGGCCAGGCGGGGCCGTTGCTGATGGACCGCAACGACCCGCTGAGCGAGCGCGTGCAGCGATTGATTGGCAGCAATCTGTCTCGGGACTGGACCGTGGCCAGCGTTGCGCAGCAGTTGAATCTGGGGGAGTCGACCCTGCGCCGGCAGTTGGCCAATGAGGATGCGAGCTTCAGGTCGATCCTGGAAAACGTGCGCCTGGGGGCGGCGTTGCAACAGCTGCAAACCTCCAGGGATTCCATTGGGGAGATTTCCAACGCCTGCGGGTATGCGTCGGCATCGCGGTTTGCGGTGCGGTTCAAGTCGCATTACGGGCTGTCGCCGCGGTCGTTGCGGGCGGCGATGTGAGGGTGTCGGGACGAGGTTTATCGAATCCCCTCTACCCCTCGCAAATCGCTTTCAGACCCAGGATGGTGGTTGGTGTACTGCCAATATGAGTGGCCGTGCTGACAACCATATTAGCGCCAGTGTCACCTTCCAGATGATAGGGCTTACCGTCACACACCTTGGCCGCTTTCTGGTTTATGTTCTCCAGCATCCCCTCCCTGGAATTAAAGATGCTGCCATGGCTCGTGATCATATAGACGCCAGGCGTCACTTCATAAGCCCCGGTAAAGGTACATCCCGTTAACAGCAAGGCAACAGAACCGCTCAAGAGTAACTTCTTCATGTGACCTCCCAGTCAATATCCAATGATTAATTCGCGACGTTACTCGACACAAGCAACCGTTGCTTCAGCGCTGCCGCCATGAGCGCACACTCAACAATGCTACTGTTTTGACATCACCCTGTCCACGAACCGACACCCACAAAAAAAGGGACGGGTCTATTTTCAATCAAATAGACCCGTCCCCTGTTGAGCGCCCTCTTCATGGCGAGGGCAAACCGGTTACTGAAGCGCTTTGGCTACCGCGTCAAAGGCAAACATATCGTCGATCACCTTGCCACCCGTGGGTTTGGTCTGTGCCTGCCACACCACGATCACCACATTCTTGGTTGGGTTGATGTAAACGTACTGCCCGAACGTACCGGCCGCGGTAAAGGCTTTATCCGCCTTGGAAGCGTCGGTCCAGCCCGGCCACCACATGGACGCAAAGTCACCATACGCCGCATCTGAACCCGTGGTCGCGCTGGCAAAATTCAACCAGTCCTTGGGCAATACCTGCTGCCCACCGGCCTTGCCGCCGCTGAGCACGAACTGCCCAAACCGTCCGTAATCCTCAAGCGTCGCACTGATGCCGCTGCCGCCCACTTCATTGCCATGGGTACCGTCCAGCCACCACTTGGCATCGGTCTGCATGCCATAGGGCGCCCAGATTTTCTCACTCAGGTATTGCGTCAGCGGCTTGCCCACTGCAGCGCTCACCAGTTGCCCCAACACTTGGGTTTCACCGGTGCTGTAGTTGGTGCGGGTGCCAGGTGGCGCGGCGGTTTGCAGACTGGCCATGAACTTCAGCAGCGACCCGGGCACTTGCTCGCTACGCAGTTTGATCAAGTGGCGTTCGTCGGAGGTCGGGTCGGTGTATTGCTCGTTCCACTTGATCCCGGACCGCATGGACAGGATCTGGCGCACCGTAACCTGGTCATAACCGCTGCCCGCCAACGCCGGTAAATAGCGGGTGACCTTGTCATCCAGGCTCTTGATGGCGCCGTCCTGCAGGGCCGCGCCCACCAGGGTCGAGGTGATGGATTTGGCCACCGACATCGACATCCACCGCGTCTCGGCGGTGTTGCCTTTTTCATAACGCTCATCAACGATCTTGCCGTCCTTGAGCACCAACAGCCCGGTGACCTTGTTGATCGCCACATAGTCGTCGAGGCTGTAGTGCTTGCCTTTATAGTCAAAGGCAACCGGCCCGAGTGATTGGCTGCTGCGGGGTAACGGGAACGGATGGCCGCCCGCCTTGATCGTGCGCGTCGGGAACAATCGGTCGGTATTACGGAAGGTAGTGACCGCCAAGTCCTCGCTGAGCCTGCCGTCATAGATGGCCTGCACGTCGCCGATCGGTTCCTGTGCATGGGGGTAAGGCTTTGCGGGATCCGGGGTGGCCGCGCTGGCGGTCAACGACAGGGCGAGCGTCGAAGCGCACAGCAACACATTAAGCGCGCGGCGTTCAACCAGGGATGAAGGGCGATGGAGCAAGGGCATAAGCACCTCTTTATTATTGTTTGATAGGTCTTGAAACGCTGCTGCACATCAGCACCACTGACATGCCGAGGTTCAGGATGCAGCGCGGGATTTTTTCTGGCGCGCGGGATCGGGCCGGATTACGCGCGGAGTCGGGCCATGGAAAATCCGGAGGGTTTACACACACGCGAGCGCTCTGCTCAGGGCGTCTTATCGATGAGACTGATGATTACTATCGAAATGGTCGCCTATTGGCTTAATAGAACCCCTTCCTATAATCGCCTCCACTTTCTCCCTCCCGCCTGTCCGCAGGCGAAATCTCCTCCCGGAACCCGACACCATGCCAAGCGCAAGCCGGGCCCCTAGCGGCCTCCCCGAACATAATCAACAAACCGTCCTGCAACAGTGGCTGGCAATTCTCTCAGTGGCCGTGGGCGCTTTCGCCCTGGTCACCAGCGAATTCCTGCCGGTGGGCGTACTCAACGACGTCGCCGCCGACCTCGGTATCAGCGCCGGCCACGCCGGCCTGATGGTCACCCTGCCCGGCATCATGGCCGCCCTCGCCGCGCCGTTGCTGTCGGTGGGCATTGGCGCCATGGACCGTCGCTACCTGCTGATCGGCCTGACACTGATCATGATCATCGCCAACATGGTGGTGGCCTACGCCAGCGACTTCAGCCTGCTGCTGTTCGGCCGCGTACTACTGGGCATCAGCATCGGCGGCTTCTGGGCCACGGCCATCGCCCTCAGCGGCCGCCTGGCGCCCAAGGGCGTGGGCGTCGCGAAAGCCACCTCGATCATCATGATGGGCGTGACCCTGGCCACCGTCCTCGGCGTGCCCGTGGGCACCTGGCTGAGCGGCCTGATGGGCTGGCGCATGACCTTCCTCGTCACCGCACTGGTGGGCATACCGGTACTGCTGGCACAGATGTTCCTGCTGCCCCGCCTCGAACCGGAAAAAGCCATCCGCGTCAGCGACCTGCCGGCCCTGTTCATCAACCCACAAGCCCGGGTCGGCCTCATCGCCGTACTGCTGATCGGCCTGGCGCACTTTGCCGCCTACACCTACGTCGCGCCCTTCTTCAAAAACAGCTCCGGCTTCGACGGCCCGACCATTGGTTCCCTGCTGCTGCTCTACGGTGTGGCCGGCGTGATGGGCAACGTCTTCGCCGGCTTCGCCGCCAACCGCAGCGTGCGCCACACCCTGCTGCTGGTCGCCCTGATGATCGGCGCCAGCACCGCCCTGTTCCCCTACTTCGCCACCGGCATGACCGGCGCCGTGATGCTGATCGCCCTGTGGGGCTTCGCCTTCGGCGCCTTCCCAGCGTGCGCGAGTATCTGGATGTTCGTGGTTGCGCCCAAGGATGTTGAACGTGGTATGCCGCTGTTCGTGGCGTTGTTCCAGGTGATCATTGCCGTGGGCTCGTTCTTTGGCGGGCAGATCGTCGACAAGATGGGCACTTCGGTGCTGTTGAGTCTGGCGACGGCGTTGGTGGGCGCTGGGTTTGTGACGGTGCTGGTGTTGGGGCGCAAGGTGAGTAATAGCCTGGCGGCTCAGCCTGCCTGAGTATGAAAAACGGGACTGATTGATTTCAGTCCCGTGGCTTGAGGCAGTGAGCACGGCACCTTGCTCCATTGCCTACAGTTGCGTCAGAATCCGCCGGCTTGTGCACCTGGGTTGGCGTCTCTAAGGTTGCTCGGTCGCTGAAACCTCAGTGATCGGGTTTAGTAGCCCGAGGTTCAACCTAACGTGTGCATGAGCTTCATCTGTCGGACGTTCTTGTCTGTGCTTGATGGTGGCTGTGCGTAGGGCGCCCTCGGGCGCGCCGGTTTTTGTTAGGTTCCCCCGGTCTACTAACCTGCGTACAGCTGCCACCCCCTCGTTTAGTAGCAACGGGGTGGAAGCCCGAGCAAGGAACTTAACGATGTTCAAGGTAACGCCGAATCCTCCGGGAACTCCCGATCTCAAACTCCACCAGGCCGCCCAGCGCGCCTTGGATCACTACCTCAATCCCTCCTCCGCCAAAACTACCCCGCCGTCGGGTGCGCTGTTCAGTGTTGCATCTGATGCCAGCAGTGAAAGTCTGATTACCAATAGCTATGAAACCTTTGCCTCGGTCAGCGCGTTGCTGCTTGACCTGTCGGAGGAACTGAGCGGGAAAGACCGTGATGTGGCGCTGGCAATTCACCAGTTGAGTGAGTTGGGGGTGTTGTTGGTGGGGAAGCTGATGGATCGGGAGGTGCCTTGTAGCTGAAGCCGAACTAGATCAACGCTGTTCAAATAGCTCAATCGATTAGTCGCCGAGGCGCTGAAGGCATCTACAGCGCCTCAGCGACGAGTGCCGATGCAGTCTTCAACTGAGTGAGTTGTCGCTCATTCCACGTTCAACAGCGGCTTTTGGCCAAAAGTCCCCCCAGAAGGGCTGCTTTCGGCCGATTCTGTTGAAAAAGTCGGATTTTCAGATCGCCTAAACTTAGGCACGACCGCCACTAGATAGCCTACTCACCACATTGAGTGGTTTTTCGGCCCTTCGTTGACCGTTGCTGCTCTGTTATTGGGTTAATTTGAGGTTTTTTGCTTGGTGCAGGCGCACCTATCCCGTGACTGGTGGCCCTTGAGATGAAAATTTGGCCAGCCGTCGTAGGTTCTGCACCGCACCGGCCAGCGTGAATTCATCCGTCGCGCCACTCATGCCACGTAGTCGCAAGCGATCCAATTTCAGGATGCGCTTGAGGTGGGCAAACAACATTTCGACCTTTTTACGTTCGTGGCGAGAGCGCTGATACGCCGGAGTTGCTGCAATGCGCCGGGCCGTATCCCGAGCAGCTTCATGGACGCTGCGGGCGATCTTACGAAACGCAGTGTTCGGGCAGCACTTGGTTTTCATCGGACACGTCGCGCAGTCGGTCTGTCTGGATCGGAAGATGATGGTGTTGGCTTTGGTGACGTGTGAGCGCTCATTTTTTAAGGCTCTCCATTCGCTGCGCAATGGGTTGCCGGCCGGGCAGGAGTACTCCTCAGCCTCGTCATTCCAGTGGAAATCGGTGCTCGAAAAACTGTCGTTCTTGCGCTCGGTTTTGTCCCACACCGGCACATGCGGTTCGATATCTTTCTCTTCCACCATCCAGGCCAACATCGGTGCTGTGCCGTATGCGGTGTCACCGATTAAGCGATCCGGTTTGATGTCGAACAACCCTTCGACTCGATCAATCATGGTTTTGGTACTCTCGACCTCAGCCGTTCGATGAGCCGGTGTCGGTTCTACATCCATGATCACGCCATGCTCGACATCAATCAGGTAGTTCGTGGAATAGGCGAAAAACGCTGGGCCACCCGGGGCGGCCGTCCAACGGACTAAAGGATCAGTCAGCGATAAGCGCTTGGGAAGAGCTTCAGCGAGCGCCTCCTCATCCAGTGCTTCGAGGTATTCACGGACAGCACGAGTGCTCAGAGACGGGTCGCGCCAGTTGATCTCTTGATCGCTAGGCGCTCCATGTTGCCGACTCGCGTCCGCCTTGATGATGCTGGCGTCCACGGCAAAGCCTTCGCCCTTGACCAGACCCGCGTCCATGCAGCGATGCAGCACTTCATTAAAAAACCAGCGAAACAGATCGCTGTCCCGGAAACGGCCGTGTCGATTCTTGGAAAACGTAGAGTGATTAGGTACTTCATCCTCAAGGCTCAACCGGCAGAACCAGCGATACGCCAAGTTCAAATGAGCCTCTTCACACAAGCGCCGTTCGGAGCGAATGCCATAGCAATAGCCCACGACTAGCATGCGGATCATCAGCTCAGGATCAATCGAAGGACGCCCAATTGGGCTATAGAAATCGGCGAGGTAGTGGCGCAGGTCGCTCAGATCGAGGCACCGATCAATGCTGCGCAGAAGATGATTTTTGGGATGTGGTCTTCAAGGTTGAACGAGTAAAACAGCCGATCCTGCCCACTCGATAACTGTCCCATCATGCTGCGTACTCTCCCGCTGGCCGATGGAGTGATTTTGCCGCAGATCAGTCGATGGAGCTACTCAGGGAATCAGTTAACCTTGGGAGCGTTTCCCTGCGCAATCAGCAGCGAGCGCTCAATCATTTCAACGGTGATGTATGGGACGAACCCCAGCCTTTCGCCCTTTTTAAAGCTTTTTTTGTAATCCTCTAACTGATCGACATCTTGCGCAATTGCTAGTGCAGCTAGATGCCTGAGTGGCATTGCTCCTTTGGCGTCTGTAGGTAAAGACCTGTAGAGCGCCAGGCCCGCATCTATATCTTGATTCTGAGCCCAAGATAACGCCCTGTCAGATAGCTCGACTACATCGTCAGCGCCAATGGTCTCTAACTTCTGGGGCGTTTCGTTGCTTACGATGACAGGTGAAAAATATTTTCCCTCCCCAAAGATGAACGCGACAGCATCCGAAAACGCTGTCGAGGAGATGGAAGGCATGAACGAAACTCTAAAATGATCCGAGCGCTTCCCTATAGTCGGAATGATCTGGACTTGGATCTCGCCCAAACACTTGATGCAAAAGCGGTCACTTACCTCATCCTTTCCACAGGCCCAACCTTGTGCTTGCAAAATCGCACATACCTCTTTCTCTGTCATAGTTCTGCTCTCGATATCACCTATCGGATGATACTGGTTTCTTGGGCTCTCAAGGGGGCGCTTTCTAGCCAACCTGCTTTAGCTGGTCGCGCGCTACAGATCGACAGGAGACCTAATTTTTCAACAGAATCGGCCAAAAGCGGACACTAACGTTTGCACAAAGGCCGCGGCTCTTCAGGGCCGTCGCGCCTGCATCGAATTGTTAGCCACTGCTAGTGCCAACCACAAAGGGCGTCAAATTCAATATACGTTTTCGTAGACTTCTTGATTGCCTGACCTAAAGGCATGAGCAAGCGGTCAAGTTCAGACTTGCTTGCTCCCCGCTAGCCGAAACTAGATCATTAACGTGTTTGACGAAAATTGAGTAGCAATCAATTGCACTCTTTCCTGTGCCAGATTCCTTCCACTTGCTTTTCGTATCGAAAAGTAGCGACTTACACTCCTGCCTCTCGTCGGCAGTTAATTCTTTGAGGATAGCCCAAAGCGACCTGATTGCGTGCTGGTCATAAATCGGATTACTCTTGTCTTTCAGATGCATTGCAAAGGCATAGAACACCACATCGGTCGTGGTTGGCACTGGCTGCTCTGCAGCATAGTTTTCACAGAACTTCTTGTATGCCTTCCATTTCCCTAGTTTCCACAATAGAGCCTCTGCAAGATCTTGTGGAGAATCCGAACTATTGTTCGAGAAAACTTCCGTATCTACTAGCGGGGGGAAACCACCTTCGTCGTATTGATACCCAAGCTTCGCTAGTTCTTTCGTTGCTTCCTCAACCGCAGCCTTGTCCAAGCCCCCCTCAGAAATCTTCTTCTGAAGACTGGCAATTAGTTTTCCCAGAGGGCTTTCTTTTTTCATCTGTGAAGTCTCGATTCCAGTGGCTAACGTTTGGTTAAGGGGCCGGCTTTATCTGCGACGGTTTCAGCCACGACACAGTGTACAGAACTCACTCCTCATCAACAAAATGCCAAGTTAGGAAGCCATCGACATCAAGCGCCTTGAGATCTCCGACAAGCTTGGGTCTGCCCCCCCTGAAACCTCAAGAGGTCATAAACTCTTTAATCTTTGCAGCACAGCTAACCGGTGATTCAGCAATAGAAATCAGAGAAACCAGGGTCAGACCACCATTATTTTAAATGTGGCCTGAACCGATTCTCAGACCACAATTTTTCGATGCTGATATTTGACTACTTTTCGCAAAAAAACCTCCTGGCTTGGGTCGAAGTCGTCGATACAACTACTACCGCCTCCACCACGCCTTCTGAGCAACCAACTTAGGCGCCAGCGAGGCGATCTTAGAGCCTGCAATCTTTATCGGAGCGACCTCCATACTGAATCGCCCCGGGTTTCGTAGACACCTCTTTGCCTTAAACTGAGGTCAATTAGGAGGTGCCATGAGCAACCCGCGTTACCCCGAAGAATTCAAAATCCAAGCGGTCAATCAAGTGACCGAAAAGAAGCTGCCTGTCGCTGATGTGGCGGCGCGTCTTGGCGTGTCGTCGCATAGCCTCTATGCCTGGATAAAGCGCTACAGCAAACCTCAAGGAGAACGGAAGCAAGACGATGATCAGCACGCTGAACTGCGTCGTCTGCGAGCCGAACTCAAGCGGGTCACCGAAGAGCGAGACATCTTAAAAAAGGCCGCCGCGTACTTTGCCAAGGAGTGCGGTTGAAGTACGCCTTTATAAAGCAGCGAGCGGGCGACTATTCGATTCGACGGCTTTGCCTGACGCTGAAAGTCCATCCCAGCGGTTATTACGCCTGGCTGTCTGAGCCGCAATCTGTACGCGCCAAAGACGACCAGCGACTGCTGGGTTTGATCAAGCATTCCTGGCTGGAGAGCGGTGGCGTTTATGGCTATCGCAAAATCCACGACGATCTGCGCGAGGTCGGTGAGGATTGTGGTCGTCATCGTGTGGCGAGGCTGATGCGTCTTGAAGGTCTGCGTTCTCAGACAGGTTATCGACGCCGCCCTGGAAAGTACGGCGGTAAGCCAGCGGTCGTCTCACCCAATTTGCTGAAGCGCCAGTTCGATGTTGTGGAACCCAACAAGGTTTGGGTAACCGACATCACGTACATTCGTACGTATGAAGGCTGGTTGTATTTGGCGGTGGTACTGGATCTGTTTTCTCGGCAGGTCGTTGGCTGGTCAATGAAGTCGCAGATGACCAGTGATTTGGCTATTGATGCGTTGTTGATGGCGGTTTGGAGGCGTAAACCGAAGCAAGAGGTGATGGTTCATTCCGACCAAGGCAGCCAGTACAGCAGCTCCGATTGGCGCAGCTTTTTGAAGGCAAACAATTTGGTTGCCAGCATGAGTCGCCGAGGCAACTGTCATGACAACGCCGTGGCCGAGAGCTTTTTCCAGCTTCTGAAACGGGAACGGATCAAGCGAAAAATCTACACCACGAGGGAAGATGCTCTGAGTGATGTGTTTGATTACATCGAGATGTTCTACAACGTAAAACGCCGCCATGGTTTCAACAATCAGCTGTCACCGGTAGAGTTTGAAAAGCGTTACGCAATGAGCTTGCAAGGTGTCTAGAGAATCCGGGGCGATTCATACCATCGAAGCTACCTAGACCCAGAGGGGGGCTTTCTACTTGTAGAAAGCGAGTAGTTTCTGCTGAAGCCAACGCATGCAGTAACGACGAAGGCGCTATATTCCGACTCAAGACGTGAATACCACTCTCCGGGTCATGCAGACCACTTGCGTCGGTGCCTTCCACGCCATCTATCAGAAGCGGCTGGATCAAGACCGTCCCAAGCTCATAGGTGATATCCAGATCACCGCAAACGCAACGCAGCCTTTGCAGTTCACCATTCGACGATACGCACACAAAATCCAGCCCGTCGTCATCTGTGCAAAAGCTGCAAACGGGTAATTGAAGGCTTTTGCTTAGCGCTAAATTCACATTCAGGAAAGCTCTCTTGAAGTAGTCGGCCAGCTGAGCATCCTTAAGCAATTTGTATATCCGCGATAGAGCTGCCAATTCTTGAGGGAGCTCAAGCGGTACATCCTTGATAGGTGGCATAGATGTAAAGGGCCATTTCCGTTCTTCGCCAGCCTTAAACGTGTCTAAGTAGAACGACGTGGCGCTTTCATCCTGGTGTAATGACCACCCAATACTCATCGGCAAAGTGGAAAGTGGTTCTAGCTCCGGCTTCACATTCATCGCGTGAGCAACGACAAGGTACCCCATTGTTTAGATCCTTCAGGTACAGGGCTGAATCGCTCCATGGGAAAATTGTGGGGAAATTGGGGTCAAGCCCCAATTCTCCAGCGTTGCTAGAGCTCTCACACAGCTTGTGAGGCTTCAGTGTAGTGTGGGTCATAGTCGTTGGCGGGTTTTACGGTCACCTCAATCACCTCTGGGCCATACTTGTGCGCGAGGAAACGTTCCCGATAAAGGTAGAAGGCTGCATCGCAGACTTTCATAGTGAAGTAGGCGTTGAAACCTCCGCCCACAGCCGCGCCCACGGCTGGAATTGCTTGTGCGAGCTTTGCTTTTGTAAGACGTATGCCCAGAGCTTTGGCTATTTCTTGGATGATCTTTACGAAAACACTTTTTCCAGCTCCTGCCATGTCGCTTTCTTTGCGACATCCTGAGAAATCTTGATCAGTTGAGCCATGGCAAGTGCTTTCGAACTGTCGGTGGGAGAGGAAGCAAGGCCAAGCACGTTGAACGCGAACAGTCGCTCCTCCTGACGTGAGGTATCAAAACCGTAATAGGCAGCGTACTCGCCGATCGCCCGAAGGTTAAGTGTGATCAACGCCGGGATATCGACTGCCAGACCGGGTAAGCCCACGGCTCCCGCCCCTGCGCCTTCTACCAGAGCAATGCCCTTGTATTTAGCGCCGAGGAAGCCAACGACCTTATCGATTTGCTCCAGATCCAGATCGTGAATGTCTTTATGAGCTTTAACCGTGCTGTGTCCGTCGCCACGAAACTCTTCAAAAATAGCTTCTGGTCTTACGCTCCACTGGGCCGCATCATGGCAAACGCTGGTCAAGCCCTCAATTGCGCCCTGGATCGCTGGACCGACACCGGGTGCCTTGAACAAGAGGTCACCTGCTTTGTCCAGTGGTTGATTTATCACCTTCAGTGCCTGGCCGAACCAGCCAATATCAGGCTCCTTCCAGCTGTGAATCTCTTTGAGTGCGTGTTGCTCGTATTTGCTCAGCTTCGGCATGCTGGATCCTTGAATTGTGAACCAATCATCAATGATTTCAAAAGGCCATTATGCCGCGAATAATTTAATTTCTGTTGCCAATTTTCCAAATGTTGCGATTACCCGAGTAAGGGAGATCCCGTGCGCTTAGAAACGCAGCGGATCGCACCTGACGCTGGAACACAGAAGACGCGTTCGCTGACCACTTGCCAATGATTGTCCGCTTCTGGTTGATCCCAGCCTAAAGCCCCACCTAGCCATGCCGATAACCTCGTACCACCAATCAATCCCCACTCCCCCACACCCGATTCGCTCCCCGCATGCCCGTATGGCACGTCGCATGCTTGCCTCACCCCGGCCCGTCCACATGGAGTACGAGTGAATGCCTGCCCAAGCCCGTTTCATCGAGCACTACCGCAAAGCCGACCGCATCATGCTCGCCCTGATCTGGCTGATGGCCCTGTTCTCCCTGGGCCTGGCGTTCTGGCACGACACGCTGCTCCAAGCGCTCTTCATAGGCGGCGGCACCAGCGTGGTGCTGACCCTGGCCTATCGCGTCATCGGCGGCACTCGCCTGATGCGCTGCGCGCTTGGCGTTGGCCTGATGGTGATGGCGGCGTTGCACATCAATCAGGCCGAGGGTGTCATCGAATCGCACTTCGGTATCTTCGCGCTGCTGGCGGTGCTGACGTTCTACCGTGACTGGCTGCCTATCCTGGTGGCCGCCGTCACTATCGCGGTGCATCACGTGGTGTTCCATGCCTTGCAGCATCAGGGTTTCCCGGTGTTTGTGATGGAGCATCACGGCGGCTGGAGCATGATTTTTGTCCACGCGTTCTACGTGGTGATGGAGACGGTCGCCCTGCTCTACCTCGCGGTGCACAGCCAGACGGAGGCGGTAGAAAGCCAGGAAATGCTCGAAAAGATGCTCGCCGTCACCACTCAGTTCAGCGGTGAGGCGGCCCAGGGCAACGCGGAAAAAGTCCATGTGTCCCTGGCCACCCGTTTCGACCACTTTCTGACGCAGATCACTGGGCTGATCGACGGTGTCGCCCGCGACTCCCACGGCCTTGGCCAACTCGGCCAGGAACTGGCCCACGCCAGCGGCACCCTGGAAACAGGCGCGCGCCACCAACTGGCGGAAATCGCGCAGATGACCGGTTCCATGCAGCGCATGGAGGACGCCATGGGCCATATCGCCGTGCACGTTGAGCATGCCGTCGAGCACGCGGGGCAAGCCAGCCAGCAGATCATCCGTGGCCAGGAAAGCGTCGGCCGCGCCCAGCAGGAAATCACCCAACTCGCCACCCGCCTCCACGACACCAACGAGACGGTGCAAGGGCTGGCCGTGCAGGCCGAACAGATCGGCTCGGTGCTGGAGGTCATCAACAGCATCGCCAACCAGACCAACCTGCTGGCCCTCAACGCCGCCATCGAAGCCGCCCGCGCGGGTGAGCAAGGGCGCGGGTTTGCCGTGGTCGCCGATGAGGTGCGCAGCCTGGCGCAGCGCACGGCGGTGTCGACCCAGGAGATCAAGACGATTATCGAAGGGTTGCAACACGGCAGCCGGCTCGCGGTTGAAGCCATGCACGACAGCCGCCAAGGGGTGGAGCGCTGCGTGGAAGACAGCCAGCTGGCGGTGGAGATGCTGCGGGCGGTGGGCAATGATATTTCGCAGATTGATCAGTTGAATGGGCGGATTGTGTCGACCACCCGCGAGCAATCCACGGCGAATGTGGAGATTGTGGGGCGGCTGCAGTCAGTGCAGAGCATCGCGCAGAATACGGCGCAGGATGTGGAGACGCTGGCCAGGAGCAGCGAGCGCTTGCCGCCGATTGCGGTGCGGCTGGATGCGCTGGGGCGCCGGTTTCATCAGTGAGTGGGAGCATGGGCCGGTGCTTGATTTCCCCAGCCGATTTACAAATGTTAACGCCTTCAAACGGCTATTAGCTTTAGGCTTTGACGCGCAAAGTCCGAATCGCACCCCATCAGCTTCAAGATGACTCTACAACCATGAATCTGCATGCCATCGCCGCGACGCTGTTTGCGTTTTTCACGCTGCTTCCTTACTCGGTGCACGCCGCAACACCCATCACCCATGTGGCTATCTACCGAGGCCCCGCGGGCTGCGAGGGATGTTCAGAGAATGTTAAAACAGCCCTGCTGCGCGTCCGCCCGGATGCCCGGATTGACTTTGTAGGTGCAGATGAATCGATCGACATCACGCCGCAAAGCCTCGCGCATTATGACCTCTACGTTCAACCCGGCGGCGGTCAGGACATCCCTGCGGCGCTTGATAGTTTGGGGGATGCGCGGGTACAAGCCATTCGTAACTTTGTCGCCCAGGGTGGGCGCTACCTGGGGCTGTGTATGGGCGCTTATCTTGCCGATAACAGCAACTTTGGCCTGATACCCTACGACCTTGATTCAGAGGCGGGCCGGCCTGGGTTTGAGGTCGCGGGCATTGCGGACGCGGCGGTGCAGGTGGTGTGGGATGGGAAACCCGATAGCGTCTTTTATCAGGATGGGCCTTACTTTCCCAAGCCTGACGCGACCGTGCCTTCTTCTACCATTGCGACCTACCAGAATGGTGATGTGGCGGCAGCGCGTTACACGTATGAAAACGGGGTCGTGGTGCTGAGTGGCCCGCACCCTGAGGCGGATCGGGAGTGGTTCGAGAAGGCGGATATTCCCTTGAGCGAGATGCCGCGGGGTGAGCTTTTTGGGGCGTTAGTGCGCAGCATTGAGGGGCGCAGGTAGGGGGCACAGAAGCCTCGCTTAAAGGGATGTCTCAGGCAGTCGGTATCTGACGCCTGCACTGGGCAAAAATGCCTTTGCATCAAAAACAGCCCACGCACTGCCCCATGGGAACGTCTCTGTGCCCCTCTCGAAAGACCGGGATAGCTGTTGCATCAACGCGTTTCGGAGTAAGGCGACGTCCCGCTCAACTGACGCTTGTGAAGGCCACCCATTACGGGTGGCCTCGTTCGGGTTGGACAAGCCTAAATGGACTTCCATCAAACGCCCCGCATAAAAACACAGCGCAAAAGAGCCGGGAGTACCGTTGATGTTGATGCCGCTGTATGAGTTCCACACGTAGCCATTTCCATGATCCAGTTCCGACAGATAGAACGGTGACAGCTCCGCCACTGCCCTCTCTGCGGTGAGGGTCTTGTCGATCACAATGCAGGACTCATTTCGCTGAATTCGGATGGATCCGTCGTGCGGGGAGATGATCAGTTGCGGATTCAAACTGGATGCTCCAGGCCACTGAAAAAGTCATAGGGCAGCTAGCTATTTACCCAGGTTTTGATTCATCAAATTATCCAGTACAGGAAATTTGCTGGCCGCCTGCCATTCGCGTAAATGCTTGCAGCCTTCATCATTGAGCTCGGCAAGGTTGCTGCGTGCGTCGCATATCGTGAACCATTTCTGTCGGAGAGATGGATACTTTACAAATTCTTCCCGGGTTGGGGGTTGGTTAGTGGCCAAACGCAGAACTGACACCACTAAAAGTGCAGACACGCCGATACTGATAGAGCTGTTTTTATAATTCATATCAGCTTCCGCAAATGAGAAACCCTGACCCCACAGCCAAACTAAGGATCGCTGTTAACGGCTTGGGGCATTGGCCGACTATAGAAGGTAAATGGATCAGTAAAAGATCCACTTTCGATGCATCTCATAGGGCCATTTATTCGCGATGCGGGGAAAAACAGAGGTTTGCAGGGAATTCCAGCGTTGCTTCCTCACCTGACAGATCCCGCTGTCAAGTAAAAACCGGATGTGTAACGATATGTGACTCAGCCATTGATACTGCCTATTACAGGAATCAACTCGGATGCTCGCCGCCTTCAGACACTACCCGTTTTCGGTCAATCTGCTGCTGTCGTCTGCGTTGTTCCTGACACTGGGGCGCGCCATTACCCTGCCGTATATGGTGATTTACCTGTCATCCAACTTCACGCTGGGCATCAGCGACATCGGTCTGGTAGTGGGCGGTGCGATGCTGGTGGGCTCGTTGCTAAGCCTTTACGGCGGCTACCTGACTGACAAGATTTCCAGCTATCGATTGATCCTGAGCTTCACGGGTCTCTTCACCGTGGGCTTCATCGGTATGTGCGTCACGTCGCACCTGTGGCTGTTTTTCCTGTTTCTGGTGTCGTTCAATTTCGCCTATTCGGTTATCGATATTGTGGTCAAGGCCGCGTTTGGCAAACTGCTGCCAGAAGCCGAACGCGGCAAAGTGTTTTCGGTGCGCTACACCTTGATCAACGTCGGTTACGCGGTGGGGCCGTTCATTGGCGCCGGGCTCGCGCACATGGACATGAAACTGCCGTTCCTGGTCTCTGCGATCCTGGGCATGGGCTTCTTCGTGACTTATATGGTGTGGGGTGACAGGAGCCTCAGCTCCGCCGACCCGGCGAATGCGCCGGTGTCATTCGTCGCAGTGGGGCGCATTTTGCTCAAGGACTATCGCCTGGTCTGCTTCACGGTTGGCGGCGCTTTAAGCGCTGTGGCGTTCGGCCAGTTCACCGGCTACATCTCCCAATACCTGGTGACCACAAGCACCCCGGAATTTACCTACCAGGTCATCAGCTCGGTGGTGGCGGTTAATGCGACGGTGGTGATCTGCCTCCAGTACATGGTGGGCAAGCGCATTACCAATGAGCATTTGAATCAATGGCTGACGGCGGGCTTCAGTCTGTTTCTGCTGGGGGTTGTCGGTTTTGCGTTGTCCACCACCGTGTTGCATTGGGCGTTGGCCGTGGCGATATTCACCGTGGGCGAAATCATCGTGTTCCCGGCCGAGTACATGTTCATCGACCGCATCGCGCCGGACCACTTGCGCGGCATGTATTACGGCGCGCAAAACCTGTCCAGCCTCGGCGGTGCCCTGGGGCCGGTGTTGTGCGGGTTTGCCCTGGCGTCGCAGCCGGCGCATTTCATGTTCTACATGCTCGCGGCGTTTATCGTGGCGGGCGGGTGTTTCTATCTGATGGGCGCTTCCTATTCGAAACGCTACGACACTGGACGCGGTGATGGGGGTTGATTTACCGCTACCTGCCCTGAAAATCTTGTAAAGGGACTGTGTACATGGATGTTGAATTGGCCCATGCGATCGAGGTCGCAGAAAGCGAGTATTTGTGTTCCCGCGTTGAGAGCTTGTCGCGGGTCAGTGGAAATCCTTTTGGTGCTCGTGTTTTTTCCAACGGGGCTTTTCCGTGCTTTCAGGTGAAGGCAACGCCCAGTCCGATGTTCAATCGCATTTACGGTGATAGCACCGGTAATCCCCAGTCACTGCGGAACTTGCTCAAGGAATCAGCAGCGTACTCGACAGTAACGCCGCTTATAGGCAAGGCCTCGGCGCTGGAGCAATACGCTTTTGCGGGAGAACAGCGATTGGAGCGTTTGAGGGGCTGGACGCATCTGCAGCTTGCGTGCCCTATCGAGGACGCGGTGTTGACTCCCCAATCATTCGACATCGAAGAGGCCACTTCAGACTCTCTTCCGGAGTTCGCGGCGGTTCATGCGAGTGGCTTTCATACCAAGCCAGAGCATCGTCAGTTGAGCCAGGCTTCGTTTGCAGGGCTCATGGCAAATGATCGTCTGAAAATCTACGTCCTTAAAGCTGATGGGCAGGTCGTTGCTGGCGCGTTGATGTACCTGGCCAGCAATGGGGTTGCCTACCTGGGGACGGCTGCCACCCGAAAAAATGCACGAGGCCTGGGCTACCATGGAGCCCTGATATCTCACCGGATAGAGCAGGCAAAGAAGCACGGCAGCCTTGTGGCCGCCGCGACTGCGCTTCCCGGTTCGCAGAGTCGCCGCAATTTGCAGCGTGCTGGGCTGGCGGCATCTCATGCTCAGGCGCTGTATCGCTTGGCGGGTGGTTGAAATAGGCCGGCGTGTTCGCGTCAAAAAGCGCCCGACTCAATGCTACCGGGTGCCCTCCAAACCCTACGAACATCGTTTAGAGCTGTGGTGAATGAACTAGGGAAGAGCGGAGTCGGCGCGTGCAGTAACAACTTCTGATTGGACAGTTCGCCAACATCCAGTGGAATTATTCTTTGGCGCTCTTTGCAGATTTAATGGCACTCCTTGCGAGTTACGTGACTACTTTGACTCAGATAGTCTTCTGCTTGTCACTACTTAACCCATTTAGGCTGTGGTGCCCTCCGCCCATCATTCCATTGGTGTTAGGCATTCGGCAAATCAGCAAGGAATTGTTCATGAAAGAATTTGAAATTGACAAGAGCAAGCCTGTGATAGTCACCGGCGCAACTGGCTACGTTGCCGGCTGGATCGTTAAACGGCTATTGGAGGAAGGCGTCACTGTTCACGCGGCCGTGCGCGATCCGGCTGACCGAAGAAAAGTCCGCCATCTTGACGAGATGGCGGCAAAGCTGCCGGGCACTATTCGCTATTTCAAGGCGGACCTGCTTGATCAAGACTCCTATACCGAGGCAATGGCGGGTTGCGGCATTGTCTTTCATACGGCCTCTCCCTTCACGCTGAACATCCGAGACCCCCAAAAGGAACTGATTGATCCGGCCCTACTGGGCACGTGCAACGTACTCGAAACGGCCAACCGGACGGCGTCAGTAGCACGTGTCGTCCTGACCAGTAGTTGCGCGGCTATATACGGCGACAATGCAGACCTGGAACAAACACAGCGCGGCATCTTCACGGAGGAAGAGTGGAATAGCAGTTCATCCCTTAATCACTCGCCATATTCCTACTCCAAAACCGTCGCTGAGCGCGAGGCGTGGTACATCGCCAAGAAACAATCACGTTGGGGTTTGGTTGTGCTCAACCCGAGCTTCGTCATCGGTCCAGGCATCAATCCCCACGCCACCTCGGAAAGTTTCCACATAGTCCGGCAGATGGGAGATGGCCGCATGAAGGACGGCGTCCCAGATTTCGGAATTGGTGCAGTCGATGTTCGGGATTTAGCGGAAGCACACCTGCGAGCCGCCTATTTGCCCAAGGCCCAAGGGCGCAATATCATTTCCGGGCACAACACTTCTCTGCCGGAAATCGCCAAGGCGCTTCTGCCGAAGTTCGACGCTTACCCAGTGCCGCGGCGTATTCTGCCTAAGTGGCTTGTGTGGCTGGTCGCCCCGATGGCGGATAAGAGCACCACTCGCAAGTTCGTGTTGCGAAACGTTGGCCTCCCGTGGAGTGCTGACAACGGCAAGAGCGTTCGGGAGCTCGGCATGGTTTATCGCCCCCTCGATGCCTCGATTCGGGATATGTTCCAACAAATGATCGACAACGGGTTAATTCCAAAGCGCTGAGGCATGAAGCGGCGGGAAATGGAGCGTTGATGAAACAAGGTACGAACTTCGTGGTTCAATCGGGCTGGCGGTTGTTGCTTGCAGATATGGGCGTAGATTCTGCTCGCGTTTTGCGCCATGCGAACCTTCCGGCAGACCTGTTCTCTCGCCAAGAGGCGACCATCACGGCTGCGCAATTCTTCGAATTATGGCAAGCAATCGAGCAGGTTGGAGGGGATGACATGGCCTTGCCGCTCAAATTGGGTCAAGCAATCTCTGTTGAGGCCTTTGATCCCGCGATCTTTGCTTGCTTGTGCAGCCCTAATCTCAACGTCGCCTTTCAGCGTTTGTCTGTCTTCAAGAAGCTGATCGGTCCCATGGGGCTGGTGGCTGAGGTGGGCGCCAACCAAACCTCGGTGACATTGGAATGCTACTCGGACGCTGGTCCCATCCCGCACAGCATGGCGGCTGCCGAGATCGTTTACGCGACCCAACTGGTAAGGATCGCCACGCGTCACCGCGTGGTGCCTAGGGAGATTACGCTTCCGGAACTTCCTGATCACATCCAGAGCTATGAGGACTTTTTCGGCGTTATGCCAAAAGCGGGGAAGACCATCCGTCTCACATTCTCGAAAGAAGATGGTGTCCGTCAATTCTTGACCGCCAACGATTCCATGTGGAAGTTCTTCGAAGTTGGTTTGCGTGAACGCCTAACGACTCTGGATTCAACCGCGACCATTAGTGATCGCGTCAAGGCTGTGTTGTTGGAGGGACTTCCCTCTGGGCAATACACTGTCAACGATGTCGCGAAGCACTTGGCCGTCAGCAAGCGCACTTTGCAGCGGCAATTGAGCGAAGAGTCGACATCTTTCAAAGACATCCTTATCGCCACTCGCCAGCAACTGGCTGTGCACTACCTTCGTAAGCCCTCTATCGCGCAGGGAGAGATCGCATTCTTGCTAGGATTCCAGGACGTCAACTCCTTCATTCGGGCATTCAAGGACTGGCAGGGAGTAACACCAGGCGCATACCGACTGAGCAGTCATTTGCATCGGGTTTCGTAGACACATTCGATTGACCACTAGTGGCCGATTTCTGCCTGTCACGACTGACCGAAATCGACCCTAAGCTGCTCTTCGCGAAAGGCAGCAATCGGTCAGAAATAGCCTCCAAATGCAGACTCGCCAAGCATGAGCTAAACCTCATCAGACCGTCTTGATGAAGGAATGCAAAATGTTAGGGACACCAGCGGTGTTCAGCGCCTGCCACGAAGGTAAGTGGCGTTCGATTTATCTCTACCTCCAGACAAAGGGAGAGGATCTCTATCTGACTTTTGAACAAGGAACTGCCGGCAATTACTTTCTCAAGATTAAGCGAGAACACATTGCTAGGGTTTCAGCTTTCTTTGCTGCGCCTTCTAACCGGGCGACTGTTACATGGAAACCGTCAATATTTTCGTGGTACCGCCTTAGCTTCTCTGAGAGTAATCAGCCGGGAGCGCTCGCCATTCGGATACTCGCCTTTACCCCTCTCTCGATCAGTGGAACGACTGTTCCATTCGCCATAGAGAAATTGGTGCAACTCGGCCACGTAATGCAAGCGCTCGTCGATTGCCCTCATGAACCTGTTTGAGAGGTCGGTTTTGGCCGATAGCCAACCGTGAAGACTCCCTCCACCCACCGCACACCTCCAAATTTCATCCCAACTCCCGCCCCAAAAACGGCGCAGTCCGGCTGCTCTTGCTCTTCGCAACTGTCTGCGGCGTGCCACTCACCACCACCTTCCCGCCTCTATCCCCTGCCCCCGGCCCGATATCAATCACCCAATCACTCTGCGCCACCACGCGCATTTCATGCTCCACCACGATCACCGTATGCCCCGCCTCCACCAGATGATTCAGCTGGCTCAACAACCGGTCCACATCCCGCGGATGCAGCCCGGTCGTCGGCTCATCCAGCACATACAACGTTGCGCCCCGGGCATTGCGTTGCAACTCGGTCGCCAGCTTGATGCGCTGCGCTTCCCCGCCCGACAGCTCCGTGGCCGGCTGGCCAAGGCGCAAATAGCCCAAGCCAATATCCCGCAGTACTTGGAGTGGCCGCAGCACGCCCGGTTGCCCGGCAAATACCTCGACCGCCTGTTCAACAGTCAGCCCCAGCACTTGGGCGATGGTCAGCCCTTGCCACTTGATTGCCAGAGTTTCGGGGTTGTACCGCGCCCCGTGGCACGTCGGGCATGGCGCGTACACGCTGGGCATGAACAGTAATTCAACGCTGACAAACCCCTCGCCTTCGCAGTTCGGGCAGCGCCCTTTGGCGACGTTGAAGGAGAACTGCCCGGCGTCGTAATTCCGCTTTTTCGCCGCCGGAGTAGCGGCGAACAGTTTGCGCACGTTGTCGAACAGGCCGGTGTAGGTCGCGAGGTTGGAGCGCGGTGTGCGGCCAATGGGCTTCTGGTCCACTTGCACCAGGCGGCGGATGTGTTCCAGGCCGCCGCTGATGCGCCCGCCGCTGGTTTGCGGGGCGTCGTCTTCCAGGCTGGGTTCGTCTTCGCTTTCCACCACGCGGCCCAGGCCTGCGCCTACTAGTTCCAGCAGTGCCTGGCTGACAAGGCTGGATTTACCCGAGCCGGAGATGCCGGTGACGGCGGTGAAGCAGCCCAGGGGAAGTCCACGCTCAGATCGTTGAGGTTGTTGCGCGTCACGCCTTCCAGGCTCAGCCAGCCGGTGGGTTGGCGCGGGGGCTGGCTGACCGGGCGTTTTTCGGCGAACAGGTATTCGCGGGTTTGCGACGCTTCGATCTGCGCGAGGCCTGCGGGTGGGCCGCTGTACAGGACCTGGCCGCCGTGCTCGCCGGCAGCGGGGCCGACGTCGATCAGCCAGTCGGCGCGGCGCATGGTTTCCAGGTCGTGTTCCACCACGAACAGGGAGTTGCCGGCAGCCTTCAGGCGGTCGAGGGCGGCGAACAGGGCTTCGCCGTCGGCCGGGTGCAGGCCGGCGGAGGGTTCGTCGAGCACGTAGATCACGCCGAACAGTTGCGAGCCCAGCTGGGTGGCCAGGCGCAGGCGTTGCAGTTCGCCGGAGGACAGGGTCGGTGTGCTGCGTTCCAGGGCCAGGTAGCCCAGGCCAAGGTCGGTCAGGGTGCTGACGCGCTCCAGCAGGTCCTGGGCAATGCGTTGGGCGGCCAGGCGTTTTTCCACGGAGAGTTTTTTGTCGCCCTGCCCTTCGGCCACCGGGCGCAGGAGTTCGGCGAGTTGCAGCAAAGACATTTGCGACAGTTCACCAATGTCCACGCCGGCAAATTTCACTGACAGCGCGGCCTTGTTCAGGCGTTTGCCTTCGCACAACGGGCATGGGCTGCCCTGCATGAATTGCGAGACGCGCTTTTTCATCAGGGCGCTTTGGGAGTGGGTGAAGGTGTGCAGGATGTAGCGCCGCGCGCCAGTGAAAGTGCCCTGGTAGCTGGGTTCCAGTTTGCGTTTGAGAGCGTCGCGGGTTTGGGCTGGCGTGAAGCCGGCGTACACCGGAACGGTGGGCGTTTCTTCGGTGAAGAGGATCCAGTCGCGCTGTTTTTTCGGCAGGTCGCGCCAGGGGATGTCGACGTCGTAGCCGAGGGTGACGAGGATGTCGCGCTGGTTCTGGCCTTGCCACGCCAGCGGCCAGGACGCCACGGCGCGCTGGCGTATGGTGAGGGACGGATCGGGCACCATCAGGGCTTCGGTCACTTCGTACACGCGGCCAAGGCCGTGGCATTGCGGGCAGGCGCCTTGTGGCAGGTTGGGGGAAAAGTCTTCGGCGTACAGCATCGGCTGCCCCGCCGGGTAGCTGCCGGCGCGGGAGTAGAGCATGCGGATCAGGCTGGACAAGGTGGTGACACTGCCCACCGAGGAGCGCGTGCTGGGCGTGCCGCGCTGTTGTTGCAGGGCCACCGCGGGGGGCAGGCCTTCGATGGAGTCGACGTCTGGGACGCCCACCTGGTCGATCAGGCGGCGGGCATAGGGCGCCACGGATTCGAAGTAGCGGCGCTGGGCTTCGGCGTAGACGGTGGAGAATGCCAGCGAGGACTTGCCGGAGCCTGACACGCCGGTGAACACCACCAGCGCGTCGCGGGGGATGTCGACGTCGACGTTGCGCAGGTTGTGTTCCCGGGCGCCCCGCACCCGGACGAAGCCTGGGCGTTGGTTGGAGAGTGACGTGTCGGGGGGCAGGTTGCGCTGGGAAGTCATGGGTAACCTTATCGGTGTGCTCAAGGCAGTGAAGATCAATTGTGGGAGCCGGGCTTGGTGTTGCTGGCTGGATCTCCATTCGTCACATCATCCGGAGGTCAGCACCGAGCGCACTCGTTGGGCCAACTCATCCGGGCTGTAGGGTTTGCTCAGCAGGTGAATGTCCTGGCTCAGCAGGTGGTTGCTGGAAAGAATGTCGCGGGTGTGCCCGGAGGTAAACAGCACCGCTATCGCCGGCACTTGCTCACGCGCCCACTCAGCCAGGTCGGTGCTTTTGACCCGCCCCGGCATCACTACGTCGGTAAAGATCAGGTCCGGTTGCAGGCCGGCGCGCAGCATCCTCATGGCCTTGTCGCCGTCTTCGGCGATCAGCACGGTGTAGCCGGATTGTTCCAGCAGTTCCACCGCGGCGGTGCGTACGCCTTCGTTGTCCTCGACCACCAGGATGGTCTCCTGGCCACCGCTGTGTTGGGTGAGCTCGACGGGCGCTTCTTGGCGTTGCGGCTCTTCGAGGCTGCGCGGGAAATACATCTGCACCAAGGTGCCGCTGCCCACTTCGCTCTCCACCTCGACGTGCCCGCCACTTTGCCGCACGAACCCGAACACCATGCTCAACCCCAGCCCGGTGCCGTGGCCATCCGGCTTGGTGGTGAAAAACGGTTCGAAGGCGCGCGCCATGATCGTCGCCGACATGCCGGCGCCACTGTCGGAGACGGCCAGGCGCACGTACTCGCCAGGGCTGATGCTTTTGCCGGCGCAGTCCGGGGGTTGAGGATGATGTTTTCGCCGGTGATCCGAATCACGCCCTCGCCTTTCATGGCGTCCCGGGCGTTGATCGCGAGGTTGAGCAAGGCGTTTTCCAGTTGATTGCGGTCGACGTTGATGCACCACGGATCCTGGGGCAGTTGCACATCAATGTGGATGGTTTCTCCCAGCGCCCGCTGCAGCAGTTCGCCCAGGCCTTCGTAGATGCGCAGCGGGTTGTACACCGCTGGCGAGAGTGGCTGGCGACGGGCAAACGCCAGCAGTTGCGAGGTCAGCTTGGCCCCGCGCTCCACCGCCGCAATCGCGGCGCTGACCCGGCGCTGCACCTGGGGGTTGTCCGGCTCATGCCGGGCCAGCAGGTGCAGGTTACCGGCGACCACTTGCAGCAGGTTGTTGAAGTCATGGGCCACGCCGCCGGTCAGGCCACCGATGGCTTCCAGCTTCTGCGACTGGCGCAGCTGTTCCTCGGCGGTGGAACGGGCCTGCACTTCCGCCGCGACGCGCTGCTCCAGGTTGTGGGTGAGTTCCTGGCGCAGGCGCTCGGAGATCATATGTTCGGTGGTCTCCACCACAATCGCCAACACTCCGCCCGGCCGCTGGTCATCGCCGGCTACAGGGCTGTAATACAGGTCCATCCAGACTTCTTCCGGGCGGCCGTCGCGCAGCAGTTCCAGGGGCAGATTGCGGTAGGACAAAGTGCCGCCAGCCAGGCAGGTGTCGACCACATGGCGGTTGAAGTCGGCGACTTCCGGCCAGCCCAGTTCCACCGGCACCCCCAGCAGATACGGGTGACGGCCACCGGCAAACACCGAATAGCTGTCGTTGTAGATCATGTAACCCGCCGGCCCCCACAGCATCACCATGGGCATCGGCGAGGCCAGCATCATCTGCACGGCACTCACCAGGCTGCCGGGCCAGTGGTCCAGCGGGCCGAGGTCGGTGCCGGACCAGTCGAAAGCACGAATCCTCTGGGCCATTTCCCCAGCCCAGCCTTCACAGCCGTGGGTATTCGATAAAAACTGCATCGGTCGGCTCTGCAAAAAGATAAAAGGTGGGCGGCAATGAAAACTTTGAGCCTGACAGCAGCGGTTGGTTTCATTGCATAGTGCTGATGCGCGGATGAACGGGCAAGGGCCGGCTCAGCGAAAATCCCGGCTGCGCACATTGATGCCTGACAACAAGGGGGTCAGGTCGGTCAAGCGTCCGGCGATCAGGTGCCGAACCTCCCCCACTGCCTCCCAGCGCCCGTCCACTTTGAGCAGCCGCGAGCCCACCAGCGCCTGGCGTTGGCGTTCGGCCAAATCACGCCAGACCACTACGTTGATATTGCCGAACTCATCTTCCAGGGTGACAAAGGTGACGCCGCTGGCGGTGCCCGGGCGTTGTCGACCGGTGACCAAACCGGCGACGCTGACATTGCGTCCATGCTCGACCCGCAGCAACTCTTGGGAACTGCGACAACGCCGCGCCCGCAGTTCATCGCGCAACAACGCCAGGGGATGTGGACCGAGGGTGGTGCCGACGCTGGCGTAGTCGGCATACAAATCCTCGCCCACCGTCGGTTGCGGCAGCTCCACCACCGCCTCTTCGGGGCTGGCCACCCCGGCAAACAGGCCAAGTTGTTTCTGCACCCCGGCCACCTCCCAGCGCGCCCGGTGCCGATGCCCGGCCAGGCCCCGCAAGGCCCCGGCATCCGCCAGCAGTTCCTGGGCACGGGTGTCCAGGAGGGCGCGTTCGCCGAGGTCGGCAATATCGGAAAATGCTTGGGCCTGGCGCGCTGTTTCGATGCGCCGGCCATCCTCTTCGCGAAACCCGGAGATCATCCGCAAGCCCATGCGAATGGCCGGTTGCTGGCCGTCGATGGGTTCAAGGCTGCAGTCCCAGTCACTGGCCTGCACGTCCACCGGGCGTATCTGCAAATGATGGCGCCGGGCGTCCTGCAGGATCTGGTCGGGGCTGTAGAAACCCATGGGCCAGCTGTTGATCAGCGCGCAGGCAAACGCTGCCGGTTCGTGGCATTTGAGCCAGCAACTGGCGTAGGTCAGCAAGGCGAAACTGGCAGCGTGGGACTCGGGAAACCCGTAGCTGCCAAAGCCCTTGATCTGCTCGAAAATCTGCGCGGCGAAGGCTTCGGTGTAGCCGTTTTTCAGCATGCCGGTGCGCAGGCGCTGCTGGTGGGGTTCGAGGCCGCCGTGGCGTTTCCAGGCGGCCATGGAACGGCGCAACTGGTCGGCTTCGCCGGGGCTGTAGTCGGCGGCGACCATGGCGATCTGCATGACCTGTTCCTGGAACAGCGGGATGCCCAGGGTGCGCTTGAGCACGCTTTCCAGTTCCGGCGATGGGTAGGTTTCGGGTTCTTCCTTGTTCCGCCGCCGCAGGTACGGGTGCACCATGCCGCCCTGGATCGGGCCCGGTCGCACGATAGCGACCTCGATCACCAGGTCGTAGAATTTTTCCGGTCGCAAACGCGGCAACATCGACATCTGCGCCCGCGATTCAATCTGGAACACGCCGATGGTGTCGGCCTTGCTGATCATCGCGTAGGTCGCCGCGTCTTCCTTGGGCACCGAGGCCAGGCTCAGGTCTTGATTGCGATGGCGGCGCAACAGGTCGAAGCAGCGGCGAATCGCGCTGAGCATGCCCAGCGCAAGAATATCCACCTTGAGCAGGCCCACCGCGTCGAGGTCGTCCTTGTCCCACTGGATGATGGTGCGCTCGGCCATGGCGGCATTTTCCACCGGCACCAGGGTGTCCAGCGGGTGTTCGGAAATCACGAAACCGCCGGGGTGCTGGGACAGGTGCCGGGGGAAGCCGATCAGTTGCTGAGTGAGTGTGAGCACCCGGCGCAACACCGGGCTGTCGGGGTCGAAGCCGCCTTCGCGCAGGCGCTCCAGGGGCGGCGCTTCATCGCTCCAGCGCCCGCAACAGTCGGCCAGGGCGTTGACCTGATCCGGCGGCAACCCGAGGGCCTTGGCCACATCGCGCACCGCGCCGGCGCCGTGGTAGCTGCTGACCACCGCCGTCAACGCGGCGCGGGTGCGGCCGTAGCGCTGGAACACGTACTGCAGCACTTCTTCGCGGCGTTCGTGTTCGAAGTCCACGTCGATGTCGGGCGGCTCGTTGCGCTCCCGGGACAGGAAGCGCTCGAACAACATGTTCATCAGGCTCGGGTCGATCTCGGTGATGCCCAGGGCAAAACACACCGCCGAGTTGGCCGCCGAGCCGCGGCCCTGGCACAGGATCGAACGGCTGCGGGCGAAGCGCACAATGTCGTGCACAGTGAGGAAGTAGCTTTCGTAGCCCAGCTCGCTGATCAACTTCAGCTCATCGTTGATCTGCCCAAGGGTCTTGGCGTCGACGCCGTGCGGCCAACGCTGGGCGATGCCCTCTTCGGTCAGGGTGCGCAGCCAGGTTTCCGGGGTTTGCCCTTCGGGCACCAGTTCTCGCGGGTATTGATAGCGCAACTGGCCCAGGTCAAAGGTGCAACGCCGGGCGATGTTCAGGGACTCTTCCAGCAAGTGCGCCGGGTACAGCACGGCCAATGCGTCGAGTGTGCGCAAGTGCCGCTCGCCATTGGGGTGCAGGCGCGTGCCGGCCTCGGCCACCGGGACGTAATGACGGATCGCGGTCATGGTGTCTTGCAGCGCACGGCGGCCACGCACATGCATGTGCACATCGCCGCAGGCCACCGCCGGCAAGTGCAGGCTGGCGGCCAGGTTCAGGCGTTGTTCAAGGTGGCGGGCATCGTTCTGGCCGCAGTGCAACTCCACCGCCAGCCACAGGCGGTCGGTGAAGGTGCTGCGCAGCCATTGGATATGGGCCTGGGTGTCGGTGTCTTCGGCCATCCATAACGCCAACAGGCCTTGCACGCAGGTGAAGTCTTCCGGCAGTAGTCGGTAGTGACCTTTTTCCGCACGGCGGCGGGCGATGGTGATCAGCCGGCACAGGTGCTGGTAGCCCTCCAGGTTCTCCACCAGCAGCACCAGCTTTGGGCCGTTTTCGAGGCGCATCTCGCTGCCGATAATCAGCGGCAACTCGACCGCCTTGGCCGCCTGCCAGGCGCGGACGATGCCCGACAAGGTGCATTCATCGGTGATCGCCAGGGCCTCGTAGCCTTGCTGTTTGGCCCGCTCAAACAGTTCCCGGGCGCTGGAGGCGCCACGCTGGAAACTGAAGTTGGACAGGCAATGCAGCTCCGCGTACTTCATGCAAACCAGCCTTGCAGCCACAGCGCGCCGCTTTCGCCCACAGTGCGATAAGCCCAGCCCTGCTGGCCGGCGCGGGTGCGCACCAGGTAGTAATCGCGGCGCACATCGGCGCCATCCCACCAGCCGGATTCGATGCGCTCCGGACCCATTAAAATTTGCAGGCCCTGCTCGGCCAGGGGCGTCGGCTCAGGCAGCAACCAGCCGGGGCGCTGCACAGTGTTTGAGGGCACGCACGGGCGAAGGTCAGCACCGGGTTGCCAGGCGCATTCGGGGCGGTGGTCGGCGTGAAAGCGCAGGCCTTGCACCGCCTCGTCCCCCAGCCGCGCCCGCAGGCGTTCGCGCAGTTGTTCCCACGGCAGGGTTTGTTGCGGGCGCTCGTCGAACAGGTCCTGGCGCTGGGGCACAAACACCGGCAGGTCCTGGGCCACCAGGCGAAAGCCACGCACCGGCGAGGTGACTTGCACCTGCTCCAGGCGGCCACGGGCCAGTTCGAACAGCATCGCTGCGTCGCGCTCGGCGCTGAGCAGGCCAACCTTGATGAGGGTGTCGGGGTCTGCGGCGTGTTCCAGGTGCAGGTCAAAGCGCTGCACGCCACTGTCGCGGCCACACAAAAAAGCCGACAGGTCGCCGGTCAAACGGCGCAACGGAAACAGCAAGGCCTGGTGGGACGACACATCAAAATTCAGCTCGATGCGCACATCGAAGCGGTCCGGCGGTTGGTAGAACGCCAGGGCCAGGGGCCGTTGCCCGCTCAGTGCATCGAGGTGCTTGAGCAGCGCCGCATCAAAGCGCCGGGCCAGGGTGTGCCGGGGCAACGCCTGCACCTGGGCCAGGGTGCGCAAGCCCATGCGCGACAACGCGGTGGCGGCGTGCGGGTCGAGGCCGGCGCGGTCGATGGGGATGGGTGCCAGGGCGCGTTGCAGGCATGGGTCATCGGCCACGGCCAGGCCGTCGTAGGCATTCGCCAATATCCGCGCCGCCGCCGGGTTCGGTGCGGCGACGATGCGGTGACGAAACCCCAGCTCGGCCAGTTCCTTGCGCAAGCGTGCCTCAAGCTGCGGCCACGGACCGAACAGGCCCAGGCTCGATTCGATCTCGAACAGCAACGCCCGTGGGTAATACACGCTGACCTGGGAACTGAAACGGTAGGCCCAGGCGGCCAGAAACTGCTGCCAGTATTCGATCTGCGCCGGGTCGTATTCGGCGCAGGCAAACGCCTTGGTCAAGGCATGGGCTGCCGTCAGGGATTGGCCGGGGCGCAGGCCGAGTTTGCGTGCGGCGTCATTGACGGTTTGCAGCACCCGCCGCTGCGGCGTGCCGGCCAGCAGGGCCAACGGCTGATCCGGCTCGGGGCGCGAACGCAGCACCCCGTCCAGCGCCAATTGCGGGAAGACAATACACACCCAGCGCATGCCAACCTCAGTGCCCAAGCGCAATGGGCGCGGGATGGGCCAGGCCGCCCCGGCACTTGAGCACCCGCACCTGCGCCGGGCTGGCCTCCACCGCCAGGCGCAAGGCGGCCGGTGACGGGTTGATGGCCTCGTTCAAGGAGCGCCAGGCAAAGGCCAGGGTCTGGCCGGTTTCCGCCGCCACCTGCAAGCGGCGCAAGGCCCGGTCATCGGCCTTGCGCGGCCAGCACAGCACCGCGCCACAACTGCCGGAGCGCAGGCATTGCTCCACCGCCCACAGGGCGTCGCGCTCATCGGCCTGGATCACCGAAAGCTGGCGCACATCCACCCCGGCGTTTTGCCAGGCGTGGGGGTACGGCGTGTAAGGCGGCGCCACCAGCACGATGCGCTCGCCGGCCGCCGACAAGCGCGCCAGGGTCGGCCACACCAGTTGCAACTCACCCACGCCCTCCTTCGCCATCAGGATTTCGCTCAACGCCGCTTCCGGCCAGCCACCGCTGGGCAGCACCGCGTCCAGGGCCGCAAGCCCGGTGGGATGCACGCTGGCAGGCGGCGCCGCGGGCCGGCCTTTCCAGACCCGGCCGCCATTGAACAGCGAGTCCAGTGCAACGACGGCGCCCATCAGCCTTGCCTCACCAAACCGCAAAACACCCCTTCGATGGCCAGGTCCTGATCGGGACGCACCACGATGGGTTGATAGGCGGGGTTGCGCGGCAGCAGGCGCACACGCTCGCCCACGTGTTCGAAACGCTTGATGGTGACTTCACCGTCCAGGCGCGCCACCACGATCTGCCCGTTCAAGGCCTCGGCACTGCGGCGCACGCCCACCAGGTCGCCATCGAGGATGCCGTCTTCGATCATCGAATCGCCCTGCACCCGCAGCAGGTAATCCGGGGTTTTCGCGAACAGGGCCGGGTCGAGCAGCAGGCGATTGTGAACCTCGGCATCGGCGCCGATGGGCAGGCCGGCGGCCACCCGGCCGAGCACCGGGATGTCCAGCAGCTCAGGCCGCGCCGGCTGATTGAGCAGGCGAATGCCCCGGGCCTGGTTCGGGTTGACCTCGATAAAGCCGCCCTCGGTCAGCGCCACCACATGCTTGCGCGCCACACTGCGGGAGGCAAAGCCGAACGCCTCGGCGATCTCGGCGAGGCTGGGGGACTGGCCTTGCTGCGCGATGCGGTCGCGGATAAAGGTCAGGATGGCGGTACGGCGGGGCGTTAAGTTCGTCATGGAGTACATTTGTACTCCTGTGGGAAATTTCCTGCAATATCCGTCAGTCGCTTCCCACTCCGCCACTGGAAAAGCCCGCGCCAAGTTGACGAACGGTCTTCCGAATGTTCAGATGCCGGCCTGTTTCAGGTGCCTCATGCCGCCGTGCATGGGGTGAAACGGGAAACCGGTGCCGCTCTTTCCGAGCCAGTCCGGTGCTGCCCCCGCAACGGTAGACGCGTGATCCCTTCGACACACCACTGTGGCCCGCGCGCCATGGGAAGGTGAAGGTGTCCATACGCGTGAGCCCGGAGACCGGCCTGGAATTCTGTTTGGCAAAATCCTGCGGTGGGCGGGCATGGGCCGGTATTGGCGTGTGCTCGGTGCCTACTCGTGCGTGCTTTTCGCGAAAGATACTTTTCCGAGAAGACTATGATTCGACCTTTCAAGACTCCCGTGCCCGGCCTGTTGTTCGGCTGCCTGTTCAGCCCCCTGCTGCTGGCCGACGACAACCCCCTCGAACTCAAGCCACTCAACGTTTCCGCTCCATCGGTGGAGTCCACCACCGTGGCCGAAATGGCCCGGTACGGCAGCAAGGTCGAGATCGTCACCCGCGAACAGATTGAACGCGCCGGCCCCGCTGCCGATGTCTCGCGCGTGATGCAGATGTTCATTCCCGGCCTGTACGTGGCGCCCAAGAACGGCCGGTTCGACTACGGCACCTACTCCCTGCTGGGCGGGCGCAACGATGACACGTTGATCCTGCTGGACGGCGTGCGCCTGAACAACCGGCTGTACGGCGGCCTGTACCTGGACACCCTGCCCGCCAACGCCATCGAGCGCATCGAAGTGCTCAAGGGCGGCCAGAGCCTGCTGTTCGGCACCCAGGCGGTGTCGGGGGTGATCAATATCGTCACCCGCAGCCCACAAACCCGCGAGGCGTCCGGCGAAGTGAACCTGGGCGCGGACACCTTCGGCGGCACCACCGGCGATTCCCGGGTCGAGAAGATTTTCAACAACGGTGTTGGCGACCTCGGCTTGCTGGCCTACGTCAGCCGCAACGTCTCCGAGGGCTACCAGCCGTTTCGCAACCGCGACCTGAAAAACGTCACTGACAAAAAGCGCTCCTACGAAGTCACCACCTTTGGCACCAAGGCGATCCAGTCGTTTGGCGATGACACGCGCCTGGAGCTGTTTTACCAGTACGCCGACGCCAATCTGGATTTCGCCCGCCCGGTGGACAACCGCAAGACCACCAACGACCGCGTGCAACAGATCGCCACGGCGACCTTCGAGCAAAGCCTCAACGAGCGCCTGAGCTACTTCGTCAAAGGCCATATCAACGACTGGGACACACGCTACACCCGCATCAACAATGTCGAAGGCGGCGGCACCGTGGTCAAGAATCACGACGACTACTGGGGCTTCACCGACTGGGGCGTGCAGGCCGAAGGCAAGGCCATATTGCCGGGCGAGCACGTGCTGGTATTCGGTTCCGACAACCAGTGGTTCAAGGGCCAGGACGATGTATTGATCATCGACGACAACAAGGCCCAGGCCCACGCGCTGTACACCCAATTGCGGCCGAACATCGAGGCCCTGCCGAACTGGCACCCGAGCATCGGCGTACGCCATGAAGCCATGAGCGGCGGCGACAGCGCCACCGTCGGCATGCTCACTTCGCTCTATGATCTCAACGACAACTGGGCCCTGCGCGGCCAATACGGCACCGCCTACAAGCTGCCGAACGCCGAGCAACTGTTCGTCAACGAAGACGATGAAAAAGGCAATCGCAACCTCAAGCCCGAGAAGAGCCGCAACGCCGAGCTGGGCGTCGACTACAAGGGCAGCCTGTTTGCCCGGGACTTCAGCGCCAGTGTCACGCTGTTCAAACGCAAGATCACCGACCTGATCACCCAGGACGATATCCAGTGGGTCAACGGCCAGGGCCAGATCCAGATGCGCGGTTTCGAGGCCGACGCCACGCTGCAACTCAACGCGCAATGGAGCGTGCAGGCCGACATGACCCGCAACCTCACCGAGTCCCGTGCCGGGGTCACCATCAACGACATCCCCGGATTCTTCGCCCGCTCGCGGGTCGGCTATGAATCGGTGGATCGTATGTGGGGCGCCGGCACGGCCGTGCGCTACATCGGCGATATCGTCAGCTCGAAAAAGGTCGAGTACGGCAACTACACCGTGGTCGACGCCGACGCCTATCGCTACCTCGACAACGCCCACCAGCATCGCGTCAGCCTGCTGGTAGAGAACCTGCTGGACCGCGACTACGTCACCAGCCGCGCCAGCAACGTCGACAACCTCGGACGGCCGTTCACCTCCGAAGTCCGCTACACGTACCGCTTCTGATGAGTACGCCGGTGGAAACTCACCCGGACTGGTCCCACGTACCTGACCACGCCCGTCACGTGTTCCTGTGCACCGGCCCGCGCTGTACCCAGCGTGGTGCCCTGCAACTGTGGAAAACCCTGCGCCGCCACCTGCTGGCACACGACCGCATCGAAAAACCCGGCGGCGTATTGCTGACCCGCACCCACTGCCAGTTCCCGTGCAACCTGGGGCCGATTGTGACGGTGTACCCGGACACCTGCTGGTACGGCGTGCACACCCCCGCCGACGTGCAACGGCTGGTAGAAGTGCACCTGGTGGGCGGCGAGGTCGTCGAGGATCTGCTGATCAAGGAGCGCCCATGAAAGCCCCCTGGCTGCTGTTGGGCGCCCTGCTCGGCGCCGCGCCGGTGTGGGCCGACAGTTATCGCAACTGCAACCAGACCTGGGCCGCCGAACACCCTGCGCCCTCGCGCATCGTGGCTCTCAACCAGCATGCTGCCGACCTGTTGTTGGCGCTGGACGTTGGCCCGGCGTTGGTGGGCGTGGCGTATCTGGATGACAACGGTGCGGCCCACCCACGTGGTGAGTACTTCGATGTACCGGTGATCGCACCCAAGTACCCGTCCAGCGAAGTGCTCTATGCGCAAAAACCGGATTTGGTGGTCGGTGGTTTTGCCACGGCGTTCGGCACCGGCGTCACTTCCCGTACTGGCCTGGCCGGCAACGGGGTGGCGTCGTACTTGCTCGAATCGGCGTGCGACGGGCACTCACTGGATTACTTCGGGCATATCCGCAACGACCTGTTCACCCTTGGCGCGCTGGTGCACAAACAGCACCGGGCACGTGAGTTGAGCGATGCCATGGACGCTGACCTGGCCCGTGCCCAGGCGCTGATTGGCGAGGGAAAACCGCTGTCGGTATTTTACCTGGACAGTGAAGTCAACGGCCTGGACAGCGAAGGCCGGCGCGGCTTCGTCACCACGCTGGTGGCGGCTGCCGGGGCGCGCAATGTGTTTGCCGGGATCAACCAATACCGCGTCACCGTGAGCCGTGAAACCCTGCTGATGAGCGACCCGGATGTGATTTTGCTGGCGGACGCGGTGTGGTCGCCGGCCAGCAGGAAGCGCCAGTTGTTGACCAGTGACCCGGTGTTGTCGCGTCTGCGGGCAGTGCGGGAGAACCGGATGATCGATATTCCGTTTACCCATTTGGTACCCACCGTGAGCAGCGGCCGGGTGGTGTTGGAGCTGGCGAGGCAATTCAAAAAACTGGCTGAACTTCCGTAGGAGCTGGCTTGCCGGCGATGGCATCCCCTCGGTGTATCTGAAAGACCGGGTCGCCCGCATCGCCGGCAAGCCAGCGCCTAAATCGGGCCGTGTTTGCTTTTGCTCTTCACCACTCATGACTTTTGGTAAAGAGTCCTTTTCGGATTCAGCGGTTTTTCTGAAGGAACGAGGAGCCGATACTCGACTCCATTGTTCACATCACTTCAGGAGTCACCCATGTCCATTCCCGCATTCGGCCTCGGCACGTTCCGCCTGCAAGGCCAGGTCGTCATCGACTCCGTCAGCACCGGCCTGGAGTTGGGCTACCGTGTCATCGACACCGCGCAAATCTACGAAAACGAAGCCGATGTCGGCCAGGCCATTGCCGACAGCGGCATCCCACGGGACGAGCTGTTTATCACCAGCAAAATCTGGATCGCCAACTTCGCCGAAGGCCAGTTGATTCCCAGCCTCAAGGAAAGCCTGCGCAAACTCCAGACCGACTACTCTGGACCTGACCCTGATCCACTGGCCATCGCCGGAAGACCAGGTGCCGGTCGCCGAATTCATGGGCCAGTTGCTGGAAGCCAAGCGCCAGGGCCTGACCCGGCAGATCGGCATTTCCAACTTCACCGTCGACCTGATGAAGCAGGCGATTGCCGCCGTCGGTGCCGAGCATATCGCGACCAACCAGATCGAATTGCACCCGTACCTGCAAAACCGCACGGTGGTGGATTTTGCCAAGGCCCAGGGCATCCAGATCACCTCCTACATGACCCTGGCCTACGGCGAAGTGCTGAAAGACCCAGTGATCCAGCAGATCGCCGAACGTCATCAAGCCACCCCGGCGCAAGTGACCCTGGCCTGGGCCATGCAACTGGGCTACGCCGTGATTCCATCGTCGACCAAACGCGCCAACCTTGCCAGCAACCTCAAGGCGCTGGACCTGACCTTGACTGACGCCGACATGGCGCAGATCGCAGGCCTGGAGCGCGGCCATCGCCTGACCAGCCCCAAAGGCATCGCGCCGAACTGGGACTAAACCCCAGGCGGGTTGCAATAGAGCGACAGCGTGTGATGCAACTGCCCCAGCGCGTCGTCCACCGCGGCGACAGCGCCGGCCAGTTCGTCATGGGCCTGTCGCTCGCAGACTTTCTCCAGTTGCTCACAGCAGTCCATCAAGGCCGGGGCCTTGACCATCCTTGCGCCACCCTTGGTGCGATGGGCGAGGTCATGCAGGCGGGCAAAGTCTGCGGTTTTTTGTAATGTCGCCAGTTGCCCGTGATCCGTCTCAAGGCTGTCGAGCAGCGGCACCAGCAGTTCTTTGACCGCGTCGATATCGCCCCCGGTCAATTTCTCCAGATGGCTCAAGTCCACACCCGATAACGCCTCACCCGGGGCCACCGAAGGCGTCGCCGTGCGCGACGCCAGGGCCGCGTGCAAATCCTCTAGCCCCGAGGGCTTGAACAGGCAGCCGTCCATGCCGGCCTGGCGGCACCGCTCGACCTCCTCCGGCTGAGCGTTAGCGGTAAACCCCAGTAGCAGGCACGGCCCCAGACCACGCTCGCGCTCCAGGGTGCGGATATCCCGCGCCAGTTCGTAGCCGTCCTTGAACGGCATGTTGCAGTCGGTAATCACCCCGTCAAACTGCCCCGACAACCAGCGCTCAAGCCCCTCGACGCCATCTTCGGCGGTGGTGATTCGATGCCCCAGAAAACTCAACTGCCGGGCCAGCAGTAAGCGGTTGGCGGGGTAGTCATCCACCACCAGAATGCTCAGCGCGTTGGCCGGAGGGGTTTCCAGGGCAACGGAGACGGCCGGCATCAACGCCGGGTCGGCGACCGCCAGTGCCAGGGTGACGTCCACCCGCGTGCCCTGCCCCAGCAGGCTGCTCAACTGCAACTCGCCCCCCATCATCTCGCACAGGTTGCGGCTGATGACCAGGCCCAGGCCCGAGCCACTGCGCGCAGATTGCGCGGTGTTGCTGCCCTGGATAAACGGATTGAACAGGCGTTTCTGGTCTTCGACACTGATGCCGATGCCGGTGTCTTCCACCCACAGCCTGAGGTTCAAGTACCCGTTGGCAATCGCCGACGAACCGGAAGCGCCCAGCTTCACCTGGCCCTGGGGGTGAACTTGATGGCGTTGCTCAGCAGGTTCGACACCACCTGCTTGAAACGCATCGGGTCCACCAGCACATATCGATCAATCAGCGGGTCGAGTTCCACCTGCAGTACCAGCCCCTTGGCCCGCGCCAGGCCATCGAACACCCGCGCCACAGACGTCAGCAACTCATGCAGGTTCGACGACTCCATGGCCAGGGACAGATGGCCCGACTCAATGCGTGCGATATCGAGGATATCGCCGATCAACTCCAGCATGCCCCGCGACGCATCGGCGGCCACCTCCAGCGCATCGTGGTCGGCCCGCCCCTGTTCGGCGGCTTTCAAGGCCAGTTCGAGCATGCCGATCACAGCGTTCATGGGCGTGCGTATCTCATGGCTCATGGTTGCAAGGAAGGTGGTCTTGGCACGGTTGGCGGCGTCGGCGTCCTCCTTGGCCTCCTGCAGCTGGCCCAGCAGGTGCTGCCTTTCGCTGACATCCACCCATCCGGCGATCATGCCCACCACCTGCTCATCACCGTCGTGGTACGGCAGCATCCAGTGGTAAATCGTCAGGGCCGTGCCGCCCGGCACCTTGAGCACGCGGTCGTGAATCTGCGGCTCGCCCCGCTCCATCAACCGCAGGTAGTCCTCATGAAACGACTGCGCCTGAGGGCGGTTGCCGGTGTCGGTCTCGACCACCGTTTTGCCCACCACGTCCTCCAGCTTGAAACCGAACACATCAAGATAAGCACTGTTGCATGCCATCAACCGTCCCAGGCGATCACGCACGTAAATCGGATGGGGCGTGCCATCGATCAACGCGCTCATAAACCGCATCTGGTCACTCAGCGCACGCTCGGCCTGGGCCCGCTTGCGTATCAGGCGGCGCAGATAAATTGCCCAGCCCAGGGTGATCAGCAGCAGCAACGCCGCCAGGCCGAAGCCCTGGATGATCGCATTGCGGTGGCGCGACCAATAGCTGTCCTCAATCACGACTTCGCTGCGCCAGTGGCCAGTCAAATCATCCATTTCCTGTGGCGTGATGCTCAGCAGCGCCTTGTCGAGGATCGAATACAGCTCCAATTGGCTGCGGTTGACACCAAATGCGATGCGGGCCGGTTCGGAGCCGATGGTGCTGGTCACCCGTAAACGGTCACGGTACTCGCGGGCGATGATGTAGCGCGCACCGATCAGCGTAATGACAGCGGCATCGGCACTGCCGTTGGCCACCAGCGCCATGCTCTGTTCGGGGTTCTCGGCGGGCACAAACTTGATGGTGGGATAGTCCCGGGCGATGCTTTCCTGTTGGCTATTGCCACCCAGCAATGCCAGGCGCCTGCCGGCCATGTCTTCCAGGGTGAGCGGGTTGCCGGCGTCGGTACGACTGACCAGTACATACGGGTTGATCAGGTAAGGCCGGGTAATGCGCACCTTATCGGCGTGCTCATTGCCGGGGGTCACCACTGCAATCATGTCTGCGGCGCCCGCACTGACCTTATCAAGCTGCTGGGGCAATGAGGTGCCGGCGACCACGTCGAATTTCAACCCGGTGCGCAAGCTGATGCGGGCCAATACCTCGGCGCTCAGGCCTTCAAACTCTGCCTGTTTGCCGAGAAATGAAATGGGCAGGAACTTGTCGAGCACCGCCACCTTTATCCGTGGGTGCCGCTCCAGCCAACGCTGCTCACTGGCACTCAAGCGCAGCCGGTCCGACCCCAGGACCCCTAGATTGCCGGCACTCCAACGCCGCAGGATTTCCATCTGCTCACTGGCCGGAATGACGGCCAGTGCGCCATTGACGATACGCAGCAGGCGGCTGTTGTCCCGGGCAAATGCAAAGCCGAACGGGTTGACTTCCAGTGACGAGAAGTCAGCCATCCGAACGTTGTTCAAGTGGTTGCGGTTGATCAGGTAATTGGTGCTGATGGCGTCGCCCAGGTAGACATCAGCCTGGCCGAACGCCACGGCACCGATGGCCTCGAAACTCGATGGAAACAGCTGTATCCGGGCATGGGGGTAAAACGCCTGGACCGCACCCGGCTGCATATAGTGATAGAACATCGCCACACGCTTGCCGGCGAGGTCCGCACTCAGGGATTGGCTGTCGCCGGAACGGGTGACCAGGGTCGGTTGATCCATGGCGTAGGAACGCGACAGCGCAAGCTGCGGGTCTGCCGCTTCGTAACCGTTGGCCGACCCCACAAAGTCCACCTCGCCACGCTTGAGCGCAGTGATGACCTCATCGCGATTGTCGTAGCGACGCACTTCGATCCTGACATTCAACGCATCGCCGATCAGCGCCGCGTAATCCGCCGTGATCCCCTCAAGCTCGTCGTTGCTGCTCAGCTCGAACGGCGCGTAATCGGGCCCCGAGATCCCCATCAACAAGCGGCGGCGCTCGCGCAACCAGCGCCAGTCAGCTTCATCCAGCGCGGCTGCCGGGGTTTCGAGGAGAGAGTGCCCCAACAGAAACAGAGGCCGAGGCTCACCCAGGGCCGGGCTGTGTATACAGAGCAGGCCCAGCAATATGCTTGCACTGAGCCACAGGCCCCGGAGTATGGTCATTTCAGATCAGATGATTGCGCTGGGCGAACTTGGATAAATGCACCACGGACGACATTCTCAGCTTCTCCTTCAGGCGGGTTTTATAGGTGCTGATGGTCTTGTGGCTGAGCAGCATGTCTTCGGCGATTTCCTTGTTGCCCAGCCCCAGCGCGAGCTTCTGCAGCACGGTCAACTCGCGGTCGGAAAGCTCCGCTACCAGGTCCTGTTCAGTGGACTGTAAATCGTCCCGGCGCACCGAGCTGGTGGGCAAGCTGGGAAAGCAGCTGTAGTTGGACATCACAGCCTTGATCGCTTTTTGCAGCTCATCCAGCTCGCCCGTCTTGGCGACAAACCCCATCGCACCGGCGCGCATGCAACGGGTCGAAAAAAACACCGCAAGGTAGGACGTCAGCACCAGGATTTTGCAGGGCAGGCCCAGCGCCTTGATCCGGCTGATCACCTCCAGGCCACCCAGCTTCGGCATGGCCAGGTCGAGGATGATCAGTTCCGGGCGCTCCTCCCTGGCAATCTGCATGGCGTCGGCGCCGTTACCAGCCTCGTAGATCGTGTCAAAACCTTCCTGTTTCAACAGAAACCGGACGGTGGCGCGGATAAATGGATGATCATCCACGATTAAAGCTTTGCTCATAGGGCTCCCCTGGGAGGATTCAGTACCGTTACACATCACACGGGACCTATCTACCTGTGAGAAATACCAGTTCCGACGAACGGAGCTGAACGTTCCTACAAACAATAGCCGGGTCCCTTCACTTGAAAAACGCCTGGCCATGGGTAGTGGCACCTGCGTGCCTGGCTAGTCGCAAGCGCGCAACCTTACCAATGGAATGACGCAACAACTGAAGGGATAGTCCCAGACAGATGTAGGACTTTTCCTCACTAGAAGCATAGTAAACAGCCGGCTCCCAGGGAGCAGAAGCCGCCTAGTCGGTGGTACTCGGGCTCCAGAACGCCTGTACCACCAGGGTCGAGGTGGAAATACGCGCCACCAGGGCGTCCAGTTCATCACCGTCTACCGAGGTCACGGCCAGCGTCGCCTCGATTTCCACCTCTTCAGGACCGAAGGGGCGCACGTCCACGTCACTGGCCGGATAGTTGCAGCGTGCAAGTTCGGCTTCGAGCAAGGCCAGTACCGCCTTTTGCTGGGTACGCCGGGCCACCACGTACAGAATGTTGGTCACCTCGGCCGACACCACGTCCAATGGCTGACGGTTGATGTTATTGACGATCGGTCGCAGCAAGGTATTGGCCGCCAGCACAAACAGCGTGCCCAGCAGCGCTTCCAGGATCAGGTCGGCACCGGCACAGGCGCCCACCGCCGCCGAGGCCCAGAGCGTAGCAGCGGTATTGAGCCCGCGCACATTGCCTTCTTCCCGCATGATCACGCCGGCGCCGAGAAAACCGATGCCCGAGACCACGTAGGCCACGACCCGCACCGCCCCTTCGGCGCCGCCCAGGCGGTTGGCCATGTCGACGAAAATCGCCGCACCCACCGCCACCAGCACGTTGGTGCGCAAGCCCGCCGTGCGCTGGCGGTACTGGCGTTCGAAACCAATCAGCCCACCGAGAATGAAGGCCGCGGTGAGGCTGACCAGCGTGTCGACCAGCGAGTTGAGGTTGATGTTGTTGATTGCTTGCATAGGCGTCTTCCCTATTCATTACGAGCCAAACTTGCGGATATAGAAACCTTCAGCGTCTGGGTCAGCAGACAGGCGCGTCCGTAGTACCGCGATGCAAGGCATCACGTACCGTCAAGTGTCGATGAGAGGGAATTCGGGATCGGGCCAGGACTGGCCGCCACCGGGATGCCGCTTCTCGCTGTTGGGCGAGACAACGGCATCGGAAAAATGCGCGTTATCTTGCCAAGTATGTGCCGGTTATCGAGACCGGCCGACGACTGTCACTCGAACAAGTACCCACTGAGGGTCTCCGCTATTGATGAAAACGCGCGAAGCTTACGCCCTGATTTCAGGAGAGTAAACCGTAGGAAAATTTACCCAATGGGTTTGGGGAGGTTCTTCAGGGAGGGTTCAGGTGGGTCTTCAAGCAAAGATATTGAACATGGCACCAATGAAATGTGGGAGCTGGCTTGCCTGCGATGGCGGAGTGTCAGCCAGCCGATTCATCACTGAACCACCGCCATCGCAGGCAAGCCAGCTCCCACACTGGAGGTGTACACCTGAAAATTACGGGTGGACTGTCTATATCGCCCCGGGTCGATCACGGGCGACCAGCGACAGGTACTCGTCAACCTGCCCTCCCTCCAGAGGCTTCACCTGAATGGAAACCCGATTCACCTGCCGCCCCATCTCTACCCCATCCCGGGTACGCACCTGAACATACCCAAGCCTGGGCCAAAAGCGCTCGGCCTTGGCATTCCCCACCACCACCGTCAGCCGCAACCAGCGCGCCCCAAGGCTCACCACCCATGCCTGGAAATCCGCATGCAACTGGTGCGCAAACCCGCTGCCGTGCAACGGCGTGGCCACCAACAACAGCCCGATATGCCACACCCCAACCGCCAGCAGATCAGACGCCACATTCACCACCGCCACCAGTTGCCCTTCAGCATCGCGGTAGCCAATCCAGTACATCCGCGTGTAGCTCCAGGTGTCAGGCAACTGAAGCGTCAACTCATCCCGTGCCTCCGTGGGCGTGGCAGGTTCACCATTCACTGCAAGGAAATACTCCGGCGCCGCCTCGAAAAAGCGCTGCAGCTCGGCCTCATCCTCAAGGGTCAGCTCCACCACCCGAATGCCCGCTATCGAACTGCGCGGCAACTCCACTGTTTCAACAACCTCCATGTTCATCGCTCCTCAATCATCCCGTGTGAGTACTTCCAGCAACTCGATCTCAAACCGCAGATTGCTGTTGGGCGTGATATGCGCGCCCATCGACCGCTCACCGTAAGCCAAGTGCGCCGGCACAAACAACGTGCGAATGCCGCCAACTTTCATGCCCATCAGGCCTTGGTCCCAGCCTTTGATAACGCGGCCGGTGCCGATCACGCATTGAAACGGCTTGCCGCGCTCCCATGAGGAATCGAACACCGTGCCGTCTTCGAGGGTGCCGGTGTATTGGGTCGTGATCAGGGCGCCTTTGACCACGGTCTTGCCGTCGCCGAGGCGGATGTCGGTGATTTGCAGTTCGTTGCTCATGGTGTTTTCTCGTTGTGTGTAACGGACGTTTTCCCAGAGCCGGTCACGCTTGGCAAGCTCGGTATTAGGATTGCATACCGGCCGAACTATATCGTTCTGCGTGCGTTTAAAACACTTCTCGGTCTTAACCCACACCCAATCAGCACTTAGCCAACTTGAATGCGTACTCAGCTAGAACTGCCTACAAAAACCGATGAAAACGACCCTATCACACAGTGCCAATCGCTTATTTACGTTAGCCGAGTCAGCGAGCAGCCTAACCACCCACGAACATAAACACCAAGGATGATTTACATGACCATTGGATCAGAATTCAATTACCCAGCCGACATCGCAACTAGTTACTCTAGAGAAAAGAGATCTATTCAAAATAAATGGCGAGGACGTTTTCCTGGCCCTCCAGACTTATGTTTTGACTACCGGGCCCTGGTAGAGCAAAAAGACGGAATCGCCACCTCGGCCAATTCGGATCACAGCATCTGTATTATCGGAGCTGGCATAACAGGGCTTACTACCGCCCGAGAACTTTATCGCTGTGGATTTGAAAATATAACGTTGCTTGAAAAATCCAAGCGAATCGGCGGCAGGCACCTTACTGTGCTTGGAGGACAACAATCCAATAACATAGGACGTCCACCCTTTGAAATGGGCGCGATGCGTATGCCCTTCTTTAACCGATCTGACGAGCAGCCCACTGAGGGTAGGTCTCTGATGGCCTATTACGCCAAAGAATTTGAATTGGCTCATTCAAACTTCCCAAACCCCGGAAGCCCCTGGGTCAAGTCAACCGGTATCTACTTACGCGAAGGGAGCATAGACAATAGCAGTCAGCCCACAATGCTGATCTGGAAAAACGGAGACGGGGTAACACCTCCACCTGGCGAAACGCTAAGAGCCGTGTATGCAAAATGGCAAGATTTTGCCAGACGTCTTACACGGAAAGTCGCGGAGTTATACGCAAGCGAGCAATGGGAGTTATTTTGGGCGGCCATAGTTAAAAAGTACGAAAGTATCTCGTTTCGGGATCTGGTGAAAATGCCAGCTATTGAGTCTTGGCGCAGGGATCATCCCGGGGACTTCGGAGGAATGGGGATGACGACACAAGAATCGGCGGTGTTCTACGCAATTGGAATCGGTGATGGCAGTTGGGGAGCATTTTATGACATATGCTCACTCTATCCCTTACGTACTGCGATTTTCGGTTTCAGCAGTCACCTCCAGTTGATTCATGGCCGAGTCAATATGGACGGCATGGCTGTCGACTCTCCACACCTGAAAAGCTCGGCCGTTTTCGACTCCAGGGGGCTTAGGTTTAATAAACCCAACTACAAAGGCCTAGGCGCCTTGGCAGAGTGCATGCTCTTTATGAGCACTCCCGAAACAGGAAAATCCGTTTATGAACATAGCCTCGAAAGGAAGACCGGTTTACTGACTGACTCTCCCGTAAAAAGGTTGGAGAAACTTAAAAGCGGAAAAATACGAGTCCATTATGATTGGAACTCAAGCAACCCTAAAAAATCTGAACCCTGCTCTGCTGAATTCGATTCGGTCATCATCACTTTACCTTCGTGGCTGATCGAAACGCAGATAACCCTTGAGGGCTTCGATCAAGAGATGCTTCCTTTCGATACGATAAACGCATATAAAACCGCCCATTGGGAGACTAGCTGCAAAGTATACGCCCCCTTAAAAAAGTCATTTCTATCAAAAAACACGAAAATCCCTCAAGCCATTGTGACCGACAGCTTCATACATGATGTGTACACCTATCGCTACAACGAACAATACACCTATGACTGCATACTTCTGAGCTATACATGGGAGGACGACGCCACGAAACTCTCTTCATTAAGCGACAAAGAGTTGGTAGCAAAGTGCATTGAGGAACTGGATAGAATCCTGATCAACTCTACAAACATTCGAGAGAAAATTTCCCCATATATCGGCCACGAGCAGGCCGTCGTCCAGCGCTGGATGAATGACAAAAACTCATTAGGGTGCGCAAAACTCTACAGACCCGGCACCTACTACGAAGCCGTGGGCCTAATGAAATACAACAAAGATTACTCATCCAAGTCTGGACTTTATCTCTGCGGCGAATCTTTTTCAGTTGATGCTGGCTGGACCGAGCCTTGCTTTAGAGGGGCAATAGATACTGTAATAAACATCTGCAACAGGACCGGCGCCACATTCAACGGGGGATTTTCTATGCAGCACTATCCAGAATACAAAACCGATCATTCACACTAATCAAATTCAGCGCACAACAAAAACTCTTAACGGAACCAAACTACACCGCTATAGGAACCGTCTGACTTTCATTTAAACATCAGCTCGCCTCTTATAAACACCCAGCTATTCCTGGCTGAATAAAAATAAGAGGTCACCCCCCAATGAGCGATCCAACAAGCCCTGTTCGCATAGCTGTCGTCCAGTTCGATCCCCAGGTCGGGATGGAAAACCGGGAGCGCAACCTGCGTCTTAGCCTAGAGCTGGCAACGGAGGCGGTGAGCGGCGGCGCCAATCTGATCGTGCTGCCAGAGCTTTCGAACTGTGGTTATTTCTTCTCCAGCCGTCAGGACGCGTTTGATCACGCTGAGGCCATTCCGGGCGGGCCGAGTGTGCAAGCCTGGACGGATTTCGCCTGCAAACATCAGGTGTATCTGGTGGCAGGCCTCAGCGAAATCTGCGGCATGCAGCTGTTCAATACCGCCGTATTGCTTGGGCCGGACGGTTTTATCGGCAAGTACCGCAAGGCCCATCTGTGGAACCTGGAAAAGCTCTGGTTCACTCCCGGCGATGTCGGGTTTCCCGTCTTTGAAACGCCCATAGGCCGTATAGGCCTGTTGATCTGCTGGGACATCTGGTTTCCTGAGGTGCCGCGCATTCTCAGTCAGCAAGGCGCCGATATTATTTGCAGCCTGAATAACTGGGTTTGGACCCCGCCTCCGCTGTTCGACGACGCGGGGAAGTGCATGGCGTCGTACCTCACGATGACCGCAGCCCACGTCAATAACGTGTTTATCGCCGCCGCCAGCCGTATCGGCGAGGAACGCGATGCGCGGTATCTGGGGTGCTCGCTGATTGCCGGGACCAATGGCTGGCCCATCGGCGCGGTGGCTTCGGCGAATCGGCAGGAGATTCTGTTTGCCGACGTTGACCTCACCAGCGCCCGCAGTGCGCCTATCTGGAATAGCCTCAACGACTTGCAGCGGGACCGACGTGCGGATATTTACGACCAGATGCTCGGGTATACCCAGCATCGCGCCCTGCCACGCTGATCGGAGGGCGTCTCATGGAAACCCTTTTGGAAAAGCCGCGTGCAGACCGCTCCCGGGCCGATAACACCGTCATCGCGCTGGGGCTTGCCAGTGCTTTGTTGATCCTGTGGATAGCCCTTGCTTACCCCTGGCCCGGTTATGCCGATATGGTGACCAGCCTTCCCCACCCCAGCGCCTGGCTGCGCTGGGTGCTAGGGGATATCAGCGAAGTCGCGTTCTACAAACATGAACTGGCCTCACTCGGCCTGCTGGGCGGCGCGTATCTGGCGTGGTGGGCCAGCCGTACAGGCAAGTCCTGGCAAGGCTTTGCCATCTCGTACGGTACTGGGCTGTGGCCGTGGCTGGTAACCAGTTCATTACTCGGTTTACTGCTGAGTAATGCGTTGTGGGGCTGGACCGTCACCGCTGACACGTGGCAGCCGACGTTTGCGGCGTTTGTTTCGCTGCCAGCGGCCATGGTGCTGATGTTCGGGGGTGGCTGGAAGGTCACGCTCAACGGTGCCGTGCTGGGAGCCGTACTGGTCACTCCGATGTGTTTACTGATCGTCAATTATCTCTGCCTGCCACTGGGCTTGCCGGCTGTGATCGGCAATGTACTGGGAATGGCGGTGGGCAGTGTGATTGCCTTTGTGTTGTGCCGTCGAGTACCGGCACTGGTGAGCAGTGATTACGTCGCGCCGCAAAAGCCTGCTCCATTGAAACCGCCGACCTATGGCCTGGTGTGGAGTGCGCAAAGGGTATTGGCTGACTTTTCCGAAGCGCCATTCTTCGGCAATGAACTGGCCAGCCTGGGCTTGTTGGCTGGCGTATTACTGGCTTACGCGTTGAACCCGGTGAGCCCGGCCTATGGATCTGGGCTGGTAGTGCATCTGATCGGCGCACAAGCGCTGACATCTGCACTGGGCGTGGTGATCTGGCGACATCAGTGGATCAAACGCGGCTGGTATCCCACGTATGTTCCGCTGGTTTCGGTGGTACCGGCAGCCGTGCTGACCCATGGCGGCAGTTGGGAAGTGATGGGATCAAGTGCATTGCTCGGCGCATTGATCGCGCCGCCACTGGCCTGCGCCATTGCAGGACGGTTGCCGCCCCACTTCCACCCCTACATCGGCAACGTAATCTCAATGGCGCTGAGCACCCTGATGGTGGTGCCATTAGTGGGATGGCTGGCCGTTTAGTCTCTATCTCCTACGCCGGGCAACGGACTGCCCGGGCAGTCACAGCCAATGCCAGAACCGGCTCCAGAAACCCCGTCCCAAATCGTTCTTGCAGCCCGCATATTGAGCCGCATACATCTGCGAACGCGCCTGCACCTTGCCGGCCACCGGCATCAGCCAGGCTTTGCTCGCATAGGTGCGCTGACGATACCCGCCCCAGCCTTCGTGGTAGTTCAGGTATTGGCCGTAGGCATCGTATTTGTACACGCCGTTGATGGTGTAGGTCTTGTCCATGTACCAGCCGACAAAATCGATGGCGTCGTCAAAGTCCTGTCGGCTGGCGCCAGTACGACCGGTGCTTTTCTGGTAGTCGCTCCACACTTCGTCCTTGGCCTGGGCATAGCCGGAGGCAGTAGACACGCGGCCCCAGGGGATGATCCACAACAGGTATTTACGCGGGGTCTTGGCGTCCTGTCGAAAGCCTGACTCCTGGTACATGATGGCGAACGGTACCTGGATCGGCACGCCCCAGCGCGCCTGGGTCACCTTGGCGGCGTCGTACCAATCGTCTTTTTCGCGAAAGATGCCGCAGATGTCGTTGGGGGTGCGGGGTGGCGAGGTGCCGCAGCCGGCCAATAAGGCAGCAAGTAGCAACAGCCCTGCGGTTTTTCCTGCGTTCAAAAGCTCACCGTCTCGTCGTGAGGATAAAAGGCGGGCAGTTTACTCGTTCGTCGGGGTTGCTGTAGAGGTCAAAGCGAGTCTATTTCTGTGGCGAGGGAGCTTGCTCCCGCTGGAGTGCAAAGCGCTCCCCATCCGGTGGGCGCGGTATGCCTGGGGCGTTGCGTTCACCGGTTTTGGGGCTGCTGCGCAGCCCAGCGGGAGCAAGCTCCCTCGCCACATGGGGTCGGGTGGTTATCAGGTAACGACTGCCGTCAGTTCCAGTTCAAGCAGGCCGTTGCCGGGCAGCCCGGCCACGCCCACCGCCGAGCGCGCGTGCCGGCCGCGTTCGCCAAACAACTCGATCAACAGGCGCGACGCGCCGTCGACTACTTTGGAGAACCCCTGGAAACCTTCCCCGCCCAACACAAACCCGCGTACAAACAGGATGCGCTCAACGTTCTCCAGCCCTACCGCCTGGTCCAGCACGCTCAACGCCCGCAGCACGCACGTCTGCCCCGCTTCGTTAACCAACGAAGGCAGCGTCTGGTCCGTCACCGGCCCGGTGATTACGTGGTCACCCTGTCGACAAACCTGCCCGCTGACATACGCCACGCCGCCATGAATCGTCACCGGCACGTAGTCGCCCTTGGGGCTAGGTGCCTCAGGCAGTTCCAGGCCCAGCGCTTTCAGTTTTTCGTGCACGCTCATGCCGGTTCCTCGACAAATTCCACATGCCCGCCCAGCCAGCAGCCCGCCACTTGCCCCGCCTCATCCCGGCGAAACCGCAGGGAGATTTGCGAAGGCCGGCCCATGGCCCGCCCCTGGCGAATATGCACCGGGCGTTCATCCGCCGTCACCAGGCCGTTGTGCAGCAAACCAAACGCCAACGCCGCGGCGGCGATGCCGGTGGCGGCGTCTTCCGGGTAGCCCGAGGACTTGGGAAATTGCCGCGCATCGAACTGTCGCCCTTCCAGGTCCGAGGGCGCGTACGGGTACAAACCGGTGGAACCAAGGCGCTCGCACAGTTGCTGCATTCGCCGGTAGTCCGGTTTCAGGCTGTCCAGTACCGCTACGCTTTTCAGCGCGATCAGGGTTTTCACCCGGCTGGTGCAGGCGTTCTGGATCGGCAGCGGTGCCAGTTCGTTGGAGGTGATGCCGAGTACCGACAGAATCTCGGCCTCGACTTCGGCATCGTTCAACGCCTCGACCTGGCCCTTGGGCTGGCTGATTTCCACCTGGATATCCGGGGTGCCCGCAGCGGTGATCCGCGCATCCACCCGACCGCTCAGTGTCGATAACGTCAGGCGATCCTTGTGCAGCATGCCCAACTGATCCAGCAGCCACACCGCTCCCACGGTGGCGTGCCCGCACATTTCCATCTCGTGGTTGGGCACCCAGAAGCGCAAGGCAAAATCAAATTCGCTGCCGGCCGGCGGGGCAAATACAAAGCCGCATTCATGACCGTAGTCGCGGGCGACTTGCTGCATGTCGGCATCGCTCATGCCATCGGCCACGGCCACGGTTGGCGCGGGGTTGCCGCCACGGGCAGTGGCGGGAAAAACATTGACCAGGTGAACCTCGGGCGTCATTTCGCCTCTCCCTGAAGGGTGGAAACAGTCGGCGCCACGGCGTCGACGATGGAGTTGGTGTAGACCTGCTGCGGGTCGAGCTTTACCGGGTCGCTCTCCACCGCGTTCATGAAGCGGATATTTTTCTCAACACCGTCTTTCTCGATCCGTGGCGTTGCCGGGTAGGACGGCAACGAGGCGGTCCAGGCGGCATTGAAGATGGCGGCGTCGGTGTTGGCGAAATACGGGCGTACCGATTCGCGAGCCTTGTCCGGGTCGCTGGCGATCAGGTGCTCGGCACGCCACAGGGCGCGGACCATTTTCTCGGCGGTGGCCTTGTTGTTGGCCAGCCAGTCTTCGCGGGCAATCATCGCGGTGAAGAGGAAGCCGTCCAGGGGCTTGTATTCGCCCTTGGCCAGGTCCATCAGCACAAAGCCGCCCTGTTTTTCAGCGGTGGTGATGGTGGGTGGCGACAACGAGAAGCCGTTGATGCTGCCTTGGGAAAACGCCGCGAGCATGTTTGGCGCGCCACCGATGGGCATGATGGTGAAGTCTTTGTCCGGGTTGAGGCCCGCGTCCTTGGCCAAGTAGCGCACCAGCATGTCGGTGGTGCTGCCGGGGCCGGTGACGCCGATCTTCAAGCCCTTGAGCGCCTGGGCACGGGCCGCCAGGGATGAAGTGGCCGACACACCGGCTTTTTGCGCCGAGGCCCCGTCGATCACCACGGTGCTGCCGAACTGGGTTTGCACGGCGGCGAACGCCTGGACGTCCTGGCCCTTGGTACGGGCACGCACCGCGACGGCGGGCAAGCCGACGTACGCATCGGCGTCACGCCCCAGCACGGCGGTGAGTGCTGCCGAGCCGCCTTTCTGGAACACGATGACGTCGACGTTCAGGCCTTCATCGGCGAAGTAACCTTGCTTCTGCGCGACGTAGATCGGCACGTAGAGGAAGCCTTCGCTGGGGAACGCCAGGGTGACTTTGGTCAGGTCCCGGGCCTGTGCGGCGGGCAAGCATGAAGCGAGTAAAACGCTGGCGATGAACAGTGGTTTCAACATGATCAGGCTCCACAGATTTTGGGGGTTAAACCGCGACTTCACGTTCCGCTTCGTTGGCTTTCCACGGCATCAATCTGCGTTCAGCCAGCTTCACCGCGGTGTTCAGGATCAGCGCCAGGGCGATGATCCCCACCAGCGCGGCAAACACACCGGCGGTGTCGAACTGCGAGGCGGCATCCGAGAGCAGGTAACCCAGGCCACGGTTGGCGGCGATGATCTCGCCCACCAGCGCGCCGATCAGCGCGTAGGGCACCGACAAGCGCAGGCCGGTGAACACCCAGGTGAAGGCCGACGGGATCACCACCATGGTCAACAGGTCGCGCTCCTTGGCGCCCATCAGGCGCAGGATGGTCAGTTGCTCGCGGGAGACGTTGCGCACACCGCTGTAGGTGTTGAGGAACACCAGGAAGAACACCACGGCGGCGGTGAGGATGACTTTCATCGGCAAACCGATGCCGAACCAGAGGATGAACAGCGGCGCCAGCGCGACTTTCGGCAAGCTGTAGAACGCGGTCAGAAACGGGTCGAGGATGTCGGCCAAGAGCTTGGCGCGGCCCAACACCAGACCGGCGATCAAGCCAGCGAGGGAGCCGAAGAAGAAGCCCAGCACCGCTTCCAGCGTGGTGATGCCGGCGTGGTAGAAAAACACCCCGTTCATGAGGATTTTCCACAAGCTTTGCGCCACCGCCGAAGGCCGGCTGATGAAGAATTCCACACCGAACCAGCGAGACACGCATTCCCAGAACACCAGCAGGAACACCAGGAACAACAAGCGATAGACCTGGATCATACGACCTCCAGCGAGTGGGCCAATGAGGAAGGATCCGCCGCACCGGCCACATCCGGCGCCAGGCGTTTCCAGAGGGCGGCGCAGAGTTCCACGTAGCGTGGGTCGGAGCGCAACCGCACGAGGTTGCGTTCGCCGGCCAGGGGAATATCGAGCACATGGTCGATGGTGCCGGGGCGGCCGGCGAACACCACACAACGGTCGGCCAGCGCGATGGCTTCGTCGACGTCGTGGGTGACAAACAGCACGGTCTTGTTGAGCTTGCGGCACAGGCGCAAGAGTTCGGTTTGCAGGGTCAAACGCATCTGCGCATCAAGGGCGCCGAAGGGCTCGTCCATCAACAGGGTTTCCGGATCGCTGGCCATCAAGCGCGCCATGGCCGCGCGTTTGCGCATGCCGCCGGAAAGCTGGTTGGGGTAGCTTTCGCCGAAACCGGTGAGGCCTACCAGCGCCATCAGTTCCTCGACACGACTGTCGATCTGGGCCTTGGGCATACGGCGGATTTGCAACGGCACGGCGATGTTGCCGGCCACGGTGCGCCATGGCAGCAGGTGGTCGGCCTGGGTCATGTAGCCGACCCGGGTGTTGACGCCTTTGACCTCGGCGCCGTCGTAGTGCACCTGGCCTTCAGTGGGGCCAAAGAGCCCGGCGGTCATGTTGAGCAAGGTGGACTTGCCGCAGCCCGAAGGGCCCACCAGGGTGATGATTTCACCCCGTTGAACCTGGAGTGTCACATTGCGCACGGCCACAAACTGGCGGCCCTCGACTTTGAAGCTTTTCTGCACCCCAGCGAAGCTGATAAAGGGTTTTGCACTCACCGCCCCTCCTCGTCCGGTAGGCCGGACTTGTTTGTTGTTGACGGGGTGAGGATGAACGGATGACAAATTTGTGGCGCACCGGATCGGGCCGGATCATGCGCGGGATCGGGACATCAAAAAAGTTGAAGCGGTATCAGCCGCGGCGCCACTCATCCGGCGACACACCCAGCACCCGGCGGAACACATGGGCCAGGTGGGAAGGTGATTCATAGCCGACGTTATTGGCGATCTCCAGCACCGACATGCGCGTGTGCCGCAGCAGTGTCTGGGCCCGCTCCAGGCGCAGGCGGTGGACGTACGCCAGCACCGTCTCGCCGGTGTGCAGCGCGAACAGCCGGGTCAAGTGACGGCGGGACATGTGGAACGTTTCGGCGATCTCATCCAGCCCCGGCGCATGTTCGAGATTGCCCTCCACGTAGGCCTTCACGTCACGCACCAGCATGGCGCCGTGGCGCTCGGTGGAGGAGCGTTGCAGGCTCGGCTGGCTGAGGGAAATCGCCAGGCATTCGAGCAGCAGCAAGTGATCGGCCTGGGCAACTTGCCGGCGGCGGTCGACGTACAGGTCGGGTTGGCTGAAGGCTTTTTTCGCCAGGAGCAGATGGTGCAACGGTGCAGAGGTTTGCCAGATGCCCAGGGTGGGCACACGGAGCAGCCGATTGGCGTCACCGGAGAGGTCACGCAAGGCGTAGTGCATGTAGTCGGGGTCGACGTAGAACGCTACGTGGCCCTGGCGGGTGGTGAGTGACGAGGAGGAATGGCTGCATTGCGGCGGCACCAGGACGAACTGGCGGTCGATCACCGAGGTGGTGCGTCCGCTGTCCTCGTCCTTGAAGCGCAACAGGCCGTGCTCGGGCACCATCAGCATGAATTCGTCATGGGCGTGAGCCCCGGTTTCATAGGCGCCGTTGGAGTTGAAGACGCTGTAGATTTCGCGCATCGCCATGCACTGCCGGTGGGTGTTGGAGTGCTGACACTAGCATGTTTGGTGCCAGCCAAGCATTGGGGTGAGGGAGCTTGCTCCCTCACCCCATAAAGCACCTCAAGTCATGATCAGGCCAACGGCACACGACGGGTGGAAATCGCCAGGCGACCTACGCCGAAGCTCAACGCCGCACCCAGCAGCAACATCAACAAGGTGCCCCACGCCGCATGGGACAGTTGCTTGGCCGCCACTTCGCCGGCTTCACGGGCTTTCTGTTCAGCCTGTTGCTTCAGTTCTTCAACCTTCTGCATGGCCTGCTGATAAGCCTGGGCATAGTTGTCGACGATCTGGGTGGCTTCAGCCTGGCTCTTGCCGGTACGGGCGGCGACGATGTTGACCAGCGCCTGCTTGTCCGCTGCGTTCAACGCGGGCTCGCCGGACGCCTTGACCCGTTCGAACCATTGCTTCAGCTCATCACCGGCCTGGGTGGGGTTAGTCGCGGCATCGTTGGCCGATTGCTTGCCGTCGGCGCTTGCCTGGTCGGCTTTTTGCTCGACGTTGGCCGGATCCAGCTCAGGCTTGCCGCTCTGCTTGAGCAGCGTGTCGAGCTGGCCTTGCAGGCTGTTCCAGTCCAGCTTGATACCTTGCTCATCCAGCTGCTGCTTGACGCTGTCGCTGATGCCCGGCGCCACGGCAGCGATACCGCTACCGGCAGCCGACAGGCCTTTGCCCACGACATTCCCCGCAGCACCCACCACGCTGGTGGCCAGCGCTGCCAGCAGCCAGGTGGTCAACAAGGTGGTGATGGTCCAGCTCAGCACGCCGTGCAGGCCGCCGCGATCCGGCGCAGTACGCCCGGCTACAAATGCACCGGCGCCGATCGCCAGCAAGGTAGACACAAACAGCCAGATCCCCGCGCCGGTACCAAAACCGCTCAGCGGGTTACCGGCTGCCATCGGGTTCACCGCACTCGCGCCAATCGCGGTGCCCAGCACGCTCAGCACCAGGTAGGTCACCAGGGCAATTGCACTACCGGCCAATACCGAGCCCCAGGAGACACGAAACAGCGAACGGTTGGTTTCATAGACAGTGGTCATGATCGATCCTTTGAACAGTGAGTAGGCGCTCAGTTTGGCGAGGCCCTCCCCTGCGGTCTCGGCACAATTGCACTAGGCGCACTGGTGCATTCGCACCCCGCGCCGGGTACTTTCTCTGCACTATCCTGAGCCTCAGGTGTCGTACTCCCTATGCGCCTGAAACCGCTCCCCTGTAGGAGCTGGCTTGCCAGCGATGGTCGTTAACGATGACGCGCACATCCTGGAGGTCCGCGTTGCTGTTGAGCTTTTCGCTGGCAAGCCAGCTCCTACAGGGGGCGCAGGTGCCCTCAATATTGGAGAAACCATGAGCCAGGCCGTCCTCGCCAAAGAAACCAACCGCCGCCAACTGCAGCAGATCATCTCCGGCTTGTCCGATGGAGTGATTCTCGCCGAGGTCGACCAAACCATCCTGTGGGCCAACGAAGCCGCGCTGCTGATGCACGGCGTGGAGAAAGTTGAAGAGCTGGGTGCCAATACCCAGGAATACGCCGCCCGCTTTGCCTTGCGCTATCGCAACAACCACCCGCTGGTGCTGGAGAACTACCCGCTGAGCCGGGTGGCGGACGGTGAAGAATTCAGCGACGTGGTGGTGGAAGTCACCCCCACCGGCGACGAGGAAAAAACCTGGGTGCACCGCCTGCGCAGCCTGGTACTCACCGACGCATCCGGCGAGCCGGAGTTGCTGGTGCTGATCCTGAGCGACGCCACCGAATGGGCCAGCGCCGAACAACGCTTCGAAAAAACCTTCAATGCCAACCCGGCCCCGGCGGTGATCTGCCGCTTGAGCGACCTGCGCTATATCAAGGTCAATCAGGGCTTTCTGGAGATGACCGGCTACAGCCGTGACCAGGTCATCGGCCGTTCGGTGTACGAACTGGACGTGTTGGAGCAGGCCGAAAACAAGGACCTTGCCGTCAAGCGCCTGAGCGAAGGTTCGACCATCCCGCAGATGCAAGCCGAACTGAAACTGCCCGAAGGCGGCAGCAAACTGGTGATCGTGGCCGGACAGCCGCTGGACATGAACGAGGAAGACTGCATGCTGTTTTCCTTCACGGACCTTGAGCCCCGCCGCAAGGCCGAAACTGCCCTGCGCCAGAGTGAGGAACGCTTTGCCAAGTCATTCCGGCTGACGCCCGTGCCGACCCTGGTGTGCAACGCGGCCAACCGGCAGGTGGTGGACATCAACGAAGCCTTCATGAACATCACCGGCTATATCAGTGAAGAACTGATCGGTAAATCCATCGAAGATATCGACTTTATCGACAGCCCCCAGGCGAGTACGCAACTGTTCACCACCCTGGAGAAGGCCGGCAACCTCGACGGCCTCGACCTGAAGATCCGCAAGAAAGGCAGCGAGGTGATCGACTGCGTGCTGTCTGCCGACACGGTCAGCATTCAGGACGTGCCCTGCTACCTGCTGGTGCTGATGAACATCACCGAGCGCAAACGCTCCGAGCTGGAACTGGTGGCGGCGATCGAGGAAGTGATGCAGGACGCCTCGTGGTTCAGCCAGACACTGATTGAAAAACTGGCCAACGCCAAGAGCGTCAACAGCCCCAACGTGCCGAACATTTCCTTTACCGACCTCACCGCCCGGGAGCGCGATGTACTGGGCCTGATTTGCGAAGGCCTGGCCGACAAGGAGATCGCCTCGCGCCTGAAACTGGCGCCCAACACCGTGCGTAACCATGTGGCCACGGTGTACTCAAAACTGGGGGTGCACAGCCGTAGTGCAGCCATCGTCTGGGCCCGTGAGCGCGGGCTGTTTGCCGGTGAATTGCGGGTTAAAAAACCGAAATAGAGTGCAAATGCACTAGTGCGACCGGTGCAAATTCGCCTTATTGCACGGGGGTGCACTGCTTAACCTTGAAGGGTGGGCACAGGGCTTTGGGTCCTGTGCTGTTGAGATGTCATGCCCTTTAAGGAATCCATCATGAAAAGCGAACAAGTCAAAGGTGCCGTCGAGAAAGTGGCCGGCAAGGCTCAAGGTTTTTTGGGTGATCTGACCGGTGACGAACAGCTCCAGGCCGAAGGTGTGGCCCGTCAGGCCGCTGGCCAATTGCAGCAAACCTACGGTGACGCGCTGGACACCGTCGGCGACTTTGCCAAGCAAAAACCCCTGGCGACGGTTGCGATTGTCGCCGGTGTCGGCCTGCTGCTGGGCCTGTTGCTGCGTCGTCGCTGAGGAGAGCCCAAATGTTTACGCTCTCCCAACTGCGCAACTGCATCGAAGAGGCCCTGTCGCCCCTGACCTGCGAGTTCACCCTGTGCCGTGACGCCTCGTTGACCCTCAAGGTCTTCGATGCCGAAAGTGGCCGGGTAGACCTGGTGGTCACCGGGATCAGCGTCAACAAGCTGCAGACCCCGCAGGAAGTGGAAAAAATGGTCGACGAGTTGCGCTACGAACTGCACAGCAACACAGTCGGCAAAGTCACTCTGGATGATCTGCCACTGCGCCCATTGTAGGAGCGAGCTTGCTCGCTTCTACACTGAACGCGCCTTCAACGACGCCCCGATAAAATAGAACACCCCTCCCCGACAATAAACGCTGCCAACATGTAGAACATGTAGTGGGCCGGCAGGCTGGCCAGCACCAGCCCGCACAGCACCGGCCCCAGGGCAGCGCCGAGGTTGGAGAGGTTTTGCGCGCCGTAATACATGCCGCGCAGGTGGTCCGGGGCGATGCGGTCGATAAACATGTATTCGGCGGGAAACACCACAATTTCGCCCACGGTGAAAATCGCCATCGCCAGGATCCACCACCACACGTTGCTCGCCAGGGCAAAGCCAATCACCCCCAGCATGAACATGCCCAGGCCGAAGATCAGCCACTGGCTCAGGTAGCGGTGGGAAATGCGTCGGCCAATCGCGTATTGCAGGGCGATCACCAACACGGCGTTGGTGGTCAGGACCGCGCTGATGATGGTGTAGGTGTACTCGGCGGTGGTGGTGGTCACCAGGTACTGCGAGAGGTACGCGGTGAACTGGCCGAACACCACGGCACTGAGCAAGCCGCCGATGGTGAAGCACACCAGCCGGTGATCCCGCAGCAATACGCGGCCCACGGCGAGGAACGACACCGGCTTTTGCGTGGTGTCGACGGTGGCCAGGGTGCGGTCGCCCCAGCGCCAATACAGCAGGAAAAACCCGAGGCCCAGAGCGGCCGAGAGAATAAACGGCAAGCTGATATCGAGCTTGGCCACCGTCGCGCCAAAAAACGGCCCTACGGCGTAACCGATATTGGTCAGGGTGTACTTGATGGAAAACGCTTCGCTGCGCTCATCTTCCGGCAGCAGGCTGGCAAACCCGGACTTGATCGCGATGTCGATCACCGCATAGGCCAGGTTGATCAGGATCAGGCAACTGTAGAACGACCAGATTTCCCGAGCCAGCACCGTGCCGACAAACCCCAGCGCAAACACCACGCTCAGGCTGAGCAACAGCCGATAACTGTTGATGCGGTCTACCAGGAAGCCGCCGTACACACTGAGCAGCGAACCGACGATCAGCGAGCTGCCGATCACCAGGCCGACCTGGCTGATGTCCAGGGCAAAGTGGTTGGTGAGGTAGATGACCAGGTACGGAAACGTGATGGCCTTGGCCAGGGTGAGGATCAGCGTGGCCGACAACAGCAGGTTCACGGTACGCGGGTAATTTCTTATTGTGGCAAGCATCCTGCTCTCATTCTGATCAAGGTAAAGGGGCCATTGCAGCCCGCAAGCGGATCTACCTTAACGCAAAACAACAGGCAAAAAATGCTGATTTATGCATTTATGCAAAAATCAAATGCAGCGGGATGAGCACGGGATCGCTCATCCCGCTGCCGGGGTCATTTTTTAACGGGCGTGATGTCGAGAATCGTGCCATTGGTGGTTTTGAGCAACACGTACTTGTCGTTCACACGGGCCCACTGGCTGTCTTCTTCCGGCTGCTTCAGGCCATGTTTTTTCCAGTCGGCGATGGCGGATTCCTTGCGCATCAGGATGTCCGGCGCGCGGTCGCCGGTCTTGAGGTCGCGGGTATTGATGTTTGAAGGCTGCACGGTTTTTTGCGGGGTATCAGCGGCCTGGACGGTGAAGCTCGCGGCGCACAGGCTCGCGGCAACCAGCAGGCAGGCAACAAGGGACTTGGACTTCATGGGCACTTCCTTCAATGAATGACGCGTAACGATTCCGACCGCAGCCGCGGGGAATCATTCAGCGCAGTGATGGAAGCGGCAGATGGATGGACCGCCAGCGACCGGGCCGACGATTAATCAGATAAGATTGGTTCTTTTTTCCAACTGCCCAGGACGTCCAATGACTGGTACCCACGTCATCATCATTTTCGTGACCGTTGTCACCTTGCTCGCGCTGTACGTGTTCGGCACCTACCGGGAACTGGTGGCGCTGCTCGATCGTTGCAAAAAAGCCTTCGGCCAATTCAAGGAGGCCGAACAACAATTGGCGGCAGCGCAAAATGCCCCGTCACCCGGCGCGGAAATCGCCGGCCTGGAAAGCCGCGTCGCGTTCACCCGCCAGCTGTTCCAAGACTCGGTCAACAACTACAACACCTACAAGCACAAGTCGCCGACATCGGTAGTGGCTGAACTGCTGGGGCATCGTGACGATGCGAGCCTGTCGGGGTTTGAGATCAAGCGTACGGTCTGAACCTGCCGACGCCTACACAGGGGCACGCTGACATGTCGGCGTGCCCTGATGAAACACCATCTGCCACTGCCCGCCACTCTCGCGCCACACCGAACTGCGCAACGACTCCCCTGCCGCATTGGCCTCCGTCGCCGCCCGTTGGCAACGATAGGTCACCAGCGCTACGCCTTCGGCCAGCATCTTCAACGCAAAGTCACCGATGCGACGGGCTGAAAACACCTCATCCTGTAGCCCCTCGATCACCTCGGCCTTGCTGGCCCACACATTGCCACTGGCACCAAATTCCACGAAATCATCCGCCAGCAACACCGACAACCGCGCGGCATCCGCACGGGTGGTGCATTGATGCAGCTCTTGTTCAAGGCTGCGTAAATGCTCCGACAACTCCATACCCATTGCCCCCATGAAATTAATCCTGTAATTTTTCATGAAATTTCTTGATAAGAATTTCACGAACCACCCATGGACAAGCAAGAAGAACTCGACGCCCTGGCGATCCTGATCCACGACCTGCGCAAGCACAAGAAGCTTACCCTGGCGCAACTCGCGCAAAAGATCGAGCGCTCCGTGGGTTTCCTGTCCCAGGTTGAACGCGGCCTGTCGCGCCCCACCGTGGCCGACTTGACTGCCATCAGCCACGCCCTCGGTGTGCCTACCACCTATTTCTACAGCCTGTCCAAACCCAAGGCGGTGGACTGGGTCACGCGCCCCAATGAGCGGCGCACGGTGTATTACGCCAATGGCATCACCGACATCCTGGTGTCGCCCACCATGCACGGCGCGTTCTCGATCCTCGACAGCCTGCTGGCCCCCGGTGCCAACAGTGGCGAACAGACCATGAGTGACCGCGCCGAACAGGCCGGCTACGTGCTGGAGGGAGAGTTGACGCTGTGGGTCGAGGGCGAGGCTGACTCCGTCACCCTGGGCCCCGGCGACAGCTTCCACCTGGCCAGTTTTGCCCACTGCCGCTACGGCAACCTGACCGACCTGCCGGCCCGCGTGCTGTGGGTCTACAACTAGGAGCAACACCCGTGAAAAGCCATTCCTCCACGCTGCTGGCCGAAGTCCGGACCTTTCGCCAGAACCACCCCGATGTGCGCTATGTCGACCTGATTGCCCTGGACATTCCCGGGCACTTCTACGGCAAGCGCTACCCGGTGGACATGCTGGAAAAGGTCGCCGCCGGCAGCCCGCTGAAGCTGCCGCAGAACGCGGTGCTGCTGGGCGCCCAAGGCGGCCTGTTCAAGATCGGCGACTACTGCTTTCACGACGGTGACCCGGACGCCAACCGCCGCCTGGTGCCCGGCACCCTCAAGCCGGTGAGCTGGGAAGCGCAGCCCCTGGGACAGATGCTGATCACCTCCGACGGCACCGAAGCGCCGATTGAATTCGAACCCCGGGAAGTGCTGGCCAAGGTGCTGGAACGCCTGCAGCGTAAAGGCATTCACCCGGTGGTGGCGTTTGAGCTGGAGTTCTACCTGTTCGACAAAAAGCTCAGCGACGGCCTGCCGCAATTCGCCCGCGACCCTCTGAGCGATGACGCCGATGACCAGCCCAACCTGCACATCGAGCGGCTGTCGCGCTTTGCGCCGGTGCTGGATGACATGGTCGAGACCGCCAAGGCACAGGGCATCGACATCACGGTGATCACTGCCGAGCTGGGCCCCGGCCAGTTCGAAATCAATTTCGGTCACCTGGAGGACGGCCTGCGTGCCGCCGACTGGGCCGCCCTGTTCTGCCGCAGCACGCGGGGCGTGGCGCTCAAGCACGGTTACCGCGCCAGCTTCATGGCCAAGCCTTACCTGCAACACCCCGGCAGCGGCATGCACGTGCACGTCAGCCTGTACGACGCGGCGGGCAACAACCTGCTGGCGGCCCACCAGCAGCAACCGTTGCGTCACGCGGTGGCCGGCTGCCTGGAGCTGCTGCCCCATTGCATGCCGATTTTCTCGCCCAACCACAACGCCTTCCGCCGCCTGGGCGGCACAGTGAACGCGGCGACCCGCGCGTGCTGGGGCTTTGAGGATCGCGACGCGTGCGTGCGAATCCCGGAATCGGACCCGCGCAACCTGCGCATCGAACACCGCCTGGCGAGTGCCGATGCCAATCCGTATCTGGTGTTGGCGGCGATTCTGGTGGGGCTTGAGCATGGCCTTGAAGCGGCCAAAGAACCTATCGCACCGCTGAATGACGACCGCAACAGCGGCGCGGATTTCCCCTGGAAATGCTCGAAGCCGTGCGCGCCATGCAGCATCAGCCAACGCTGCGAGAAGGCCTGGGCGCGGAGTTTGTCGACGTGTATTGCGAAAACAAACGCCAGGATCATTTGGCGTTCCAGCAGGAGATTCATGCGCGGGAATATCGCTGGTATCTGTAGACGCTGATGGTTAGCCTCTTGGGCATCTCTGACTACCCGCGGACTTGCCCATGACCGACCAAAGCGCCCCGGCCCTGAAGGAAATCTTCAACGCCGAACGCCTGCAGCACATCGCCACTGAAATGACGGCGGTGTACCCGGCGTTCGACGCCAAGGGTTTCCTCAAGCACGCCAAGGCCGGGTTGGCGGACCTGTCGGTGATGCAGCGCATGGCTCGGGTCAGCGAAAGCCTGCACGCCGTGATCCCGCTGGATTACCCCCAGACGCTGAAGTTGCTGTATGCCCTGGCACCCCGGCTGAACAGCGCCTTTGTCAGCCTGTTCCTGCCCCACTACGTTGCCAGCTACGGCGGCGAAGACTTCAAGCGCTCCATGGCCGCGCTCAAGTACTTCACCACCTTCGGCTCTGCCGAGTTTGCCGTGCGGCATTTTCTGCAGCGGGATTTCAAGCGCACCCTGGCGGTGATGCAAGGGTGGTCGCTGGACGACAACGAGCACGTACGCCGCCTCGCCAGCGAAGGCTCACGGCCACGGTTGCCCTGGTCGTTTCGCCTGGCCAACGTGCAGGCCGACCCGAGCCTGTGCGCGTCGATCCTCGACAACCTCAAGGCCGACACCAGCCTGTACGTGCGCAAGTCGGTGGCCAACCACCTCAACGACATCACCAAGGACCACCCGGATTGGGTACTGAGCCTGATCGAAGGCTGGTCCCTGGAGAATCCCCACACCGCGTGGATCGCCCGTCACGCGTTGCGCAGCCTGATCAAGCAAGGCAATACCCGGGCGCTGACAATCATGGGTGCAGGAGCCAGGGCCGAGGTGAAGATCCATCAGCTCAAGGTCGAGCCTGCGGTGATTAGTCTCGGGGAGCGGATCAACCTGTCTTTCAGCCTGGAATCCACGGCCGACACGTCGCAGAAACTGGTGGTCGACTACGCCATCGACTACGTAAAAAGCGCCGGTCACAGCGCGTCGAAAGTGTTCAAACTCAAGGCGTTTACCCTCGGCGCGGGTGAACATCACTCGATTAGCCGTGGCCAACATATCCGTGAACTGACCACGCGCAAGCACTATCCCGGCACGCACGCGGTGCACGTGTTGGTGAATGGGGAGCGGTTGGGGAGTGTCGAGTTTGAACTCTCAAAATAACCATTAAAACGTTAACGAAGGCTCTATTTCGGGCCTTTCAGACGAATTAATTGTCGGACAATGCTGGAAATTCGTATTGCGATCAATTATCATCTGGCGCCTTCTCGGTACCCGTTGGGTACTTGTGTCAATGTTCCACCTGAGGCGCCCATGCACCGTTTTTCGTTTTACCGTCCCCTGATCTGCATCGGCTGGGGGCTTGCCAGCCACAGCGCGTTTGCCGCCCTGCAACCGATGGCCGAAGCGCCGCTGGCCAGCGACACCGAGCTGCATTGCCACTTCAACCGCGACGCCAGCGTCGACTGCACCACCCGCTTCCACTACACCATCCTCAAGCCCAGTGGCCGGGAAATGCTCTCGCGGATCGACTTCAGCTACCAGGAAGAGGACGGCTTCGAGCTGATCAAGGCCGAGTCCACCCAGCCCGGCGGCAAACCGGTGCCCCTGGACGCGACACAGATCGACACCCGCACCGCCCCCAACCCTGACCAGGGTTTCTCCCGGGAAAAACAGACCTCGCTGGCGTTCCCCAACCTGCGGGTCGGCACGCAAATCCGCTACACGGTGCGCGAACACCACCCCGCCAAACCGCTGATGACCGAGTTCTACTACGCCTTGCAGTTCGGCCCCAACGCCGCACGGCGTGACCGCTTCAAGGCACGGTTCACCGCCGAGCGGCCCATCGAGTGGCGCAGCGATTTGATGGAAGGTTTCAGCATTACGCCATCCGCCAATCGCAAGACCCTGGATGTGGTGCAAAAGGCCCCGACCTACCTCAGCTACATCAACGAATCCGGCAACGCCTACATACGCCGCGCCCCGCGCATCGAAGTCGGCAGTTCCCTGGACCGCCAGCAGTACTTCGGCGGTTTCGCCGAACGCTACAACCAGATCCTCGGCGCCAGCCTGCCGCCCCAGGGCGCCGCAGCCGTGGCCGCCGTTCGCGGCCTGCCGCCCGCGCAACAAGTGGCCGGCCTGATGCAGCACATCAACGATCACTACCGCTACCTGGGCGACTGGCGCGCCTCGGATCGCGGCTATGTGCCCTTCAGCCTCGCGGAGATCGAGCAGCACGGCTATGGCGACTGCAAAGACCTTTCGACGCTGCTGGCGGCCATGCTCAAGGCCAGCGGAATCAAGGCCGAACCCGCGTGGGTCAGCCGGGGCGATGTGGCTTACCCGCTGCTGATTCCCGGCACCGGTGCACCGAACCACGCGATCGTTCGCGCCGAAGTCGATGGCCAGGTGTGGTGGCTGGACCCGACCAACCCGATCTTCGCCCCAGGCCAGACCCTGCCCGACATCCAGGACCGCTGGGTGCTGGTGACCAACGCCGAGGGCCAGGTGCGTGAAGAACACATCCCGCTGCAACCCGCCGCCGCCACGCTAATCCTCGACAAGCAGGAACGCTTCGACGCCCAGGGCACCGCCCGCGTCTCGGCCACCGTTGATTTTCGCGGCATGCCGCTGATGCAACTGAGCGTCGCCGACCGCCAGCAAGGTGCGACCGCCAGCGACCAGAACATCTGCGATAACTTCGGCAAACAGATCACCGACTGCCAGGTCCAGCGCCCTGCCACGGCTTTCTTGATCCCGGCCAGCTACAAGGTCAGCGCCACCCTGACCGACATGCGGCCGCTGGAGCCGCTGGGCAACGACCACGTCTACAACGACGCGGTGCTGCAAGAGAAATGGGATGGGCTGCTCAACTACCGCCGCAATGGGCAATTGGCCGACTTGTATATAGGCAATCCCGAGACGCTGGATTACACCATCACCCTGTCGGGTGGGCAGATCGACAAGGACATCAAGGCCTGCCAGGTACGCTCGCCGTGGTACGACTTGGACCTGACGGGTGAACGCGTAAAGGGCGACTGGCGTTATCACTACGTCCTGACGCAGAAGATACGCTGGCTGACTCACGATGAAATTGTCAGCGCGCCGTTTGAAAAGATGATCAATGAGATTCGTGCCTGTGGGGAGCAGGTGCATCAGGTGGTGAAGCTGTAGAGCATCCCGCTCATCGAATGTGAGGCTGCCTGGCCAGCCTCACAACAACACAAATAGAAAAGAAGACGGTAGGCAGGACAACAATAATGGCAATTAGCCTCTAACTTGAGGCATTATCCCGCACAATGCAGATGGTTATTGGAAGGGAGTCCCATTATGACCTGGTCGCTGACACTCACACTGGATGAACAGATCTACCCGCTGCGCGTGGTTCAACGTGCTGTGTATAGCCTCGCGCAGATACTCTCAATCCTTATTCGCCATGAAAACCAACAGTGGGTGCTGGAGGTTAATCCGAACGAACCATCCAGCCTGTTGGGTTACGGCGCCGATGCCGCAAAGGTACTGCTCCTTCGCCACCTAAATGATTTCACCCTGCGTGATCAGATTGCACTAGAAACCAGTGGTCTTAGAGAATTACTGGCCAGTACTGCTTTGAAAGAATGCGGCCTCTGATATGCCAGCCGTACTTATCGCCAAGGAAACCGACTATCGCTTGCTACCCTTCCGGTTCATGCGGATGCCGGATACCTACGGCTCGGACGTACTAATCACCACAGATACGGGCGAGTACTTGTTTGTGAACGAAGACGATCTTCCAAAAATCGTCCACAAACAACTGGATCGCCGATCATCCTTGTACAAGGATTTGCTGGCACGTCACTTTCTCTACGAACCCGAAATCCATGTGCCTTTTCCGGAAATGGCTGCGCAAATTCGCAGCAAAAAGAGCTTTCTGTTTGGCGGGCCAGCGCTGCATCTGTTTGTAGTAACGCTAAGATGCAACCACACCTGCCAATACTGCCAAGTATCCCGTGCGCCACTAGGCGGCCATGGCCACGACATGTCGACAGAGCACGCCATGCACGCCGTCGACCGCTTGTTCGAGTCGCCCTCCCCGGTTCTAACCGTAGAGTTCCAGGGAGGCGAACCATTGCTGGCATTTGATCGAGTCAGGCAAATAATCGAAGCTGTCAGCGCACGTAATGAAATCGAGCAACGCAGCATTCAGTTCATCATCAGTAGCACACTGCACCACGTGACGGACCCGATTCTGGCATTTGCCAAGCAGTACTCCGTGCAGTTCTCCACGTCGCTGGACGGTCCAGCTTTTTTGCATAACACCAACCGGCCCACACCTGAAAAAAACGCTTACCAACGAACAGTAGAAGGCATTCAACGGGTGCGTAGTGCTTTGGGGCACGATTCCGTCTCAGCTCTTACAACTTTGACAGCGAGAAGCCTTGAGCACCCAGAGGCGATCATTGATGAATACGTCCAACAGGGATTCAACAGCATTTCCCTGCGGCCGCTGAGCCCATATGGTTTTGCCAAGAAGTCAGAACAGCGACTCGATTACTCGATGGAGCAGTACCTGATTTTCTACAAGCAGGCCTTGGACTATCTGATCCAACTCAACAGCCAGGGAACGTACCTGAGCGAGGGCTACACCTCGTTGTTGCTGGGCAATATCCTTACTCCCTTTTCCAGTAGCTATGTTGACCTACGCTCCCCATTGGGCGCGGCTGTAGGCACACTGGTCTATAACTACGACGGCGACGTGTACCCCTCGGACGAAGCACGGATGCTCCTGGAAATGGGTGAGAGCGGCCTTAAGCTAGGCAGCGTCCAACAGCCACTGAGCGAATTGCTGCGCTCACCGATCGTTGAGCTTCTACTCGGCGCTGGAGTTGCCGAGGCTTTGCCGGGTTGCTCGGACTGCGCTTTGGTTCCCTACTGCGGTGCCGACCCGATTGAGCATTTTGCACGCCAGGGTGATCCCGTCGGGAACCGCATGTTCAGTACCTTTTGCCAAAAAATACCGCGTTGCTAACGCACCTATTCGGCCTATTGCGTGACGGCGACAGCACCACTCAACGGGTCTTGATGTCTTGGTTGGCGCGCCGCTCGTTCAGTGACTTGCCCAATCCTGGGTTCGGAGGTTGATATGCTCAGGCTCGATACGCAGTTCGATATACGCAATCTTGATACTGCCAGCCTGCTAAAGGTCATCACACCTCAAGAGCTGATTGAGAAAGGTACCTCGGCATGTTCCGGCGACGTCGCATTCACCGACCTGTTGCTGTGGCTGACACCCGGAGATATCGCTACCCAGCCGCAACTATTGAAAATGCCAGTAGCAGGCATCCTGCTAGCTGACGCAAACGAGCAAGCTCTCGATTACCCCGGAATCATCTTGGCCACCCCCAAGGATGAACGCGTAGTTCAACCCGGCGATGTGATCGCCCTGTCACCCAATTCAAATGTGGTTCGCGTGCTGTATCGGCGTAATGCGAATAGCAATCTGCTGTTCATTACTGACCGCTGCAATAGCCTTTGCCTGATGTGCTCGCAACCGCCCAAGGATATAGACGACTCCTGGCATATCGATGAAAACCTGCGGTTGATCGACCTGATGGATGCCGGTGATGAACAGATAGGTATCAGCGGTGGCGAGCCCACCTTGTACGCCGACGGATTGCTGGCATTGATCCAAAAAGCGAAAGATAAGCTGCCTGAAAAATCGCTGCATATCTTGAGTAACGGACGCCTGCTCGGACAGCCATCCTGGTTGGTGGCGTTGAAAGAAATCCAGCATCCCCGCCTGACCTGGGGTATTCCCCTGTACGCCGATACCGCAGCCGAGCACGACCATGTCGTTCAAGCGCCCGGCGCGTTCAGCGAGACCATGCAGGGCCTGTATAACCTCGGGCGTGCTGGTCAGAGTATCGAAATCAGAGTCGTGCTCAGCCGCTTGACCGCGCTCAGACTTGGGGAGCTTGCGCACTATATTTTTCGCAACCTGCCGTTCGTACAACATGTTGCGATGATGGGAATCGAGAATACTGGCCTGGCCAAAAAAAACTACGACGCCTTGTGGGTGGACCCTCTGGACTACCAGCAAACGCTGGCAGAAGCCTGTCACTTTCTCGACATTCGCGGGCTGACGGTATCGGTCTACAACTTACCACTGTGTGTAATGGAACCATCGCTTTCACGGTTTTACCGGCAAAGCATTTCCGATTGGAAAAATCTGTTTATCGAAGCCTGCCAATCCTGTGCCGCGAAGGAGCACTGCGCCGGCTTTTTTAAATCCCACTCCCTTCGCTGGCAGAGTCGCGGCATACGTCCGCTGAGCCTTGACGAAGGCTCTCACTACGCAAGGAGCGCATGATGACGCTGATAGATCGCTGGAAAATGTTAATCGGCCACGGTATCGCGATAGTCCCGGTGGCGCTGACCCCGCTGGCACAAGCCGGACAAATGGCGCTGGTCGATTCCGAGTGGAAAGCCACGGAGAAACCGCCGACTTTCAACAACACACTCAATGCGCCGAATGCGTTGAATATTTACGCGGCACATCGCTCACACAGCTCCCACCGATCTCATAGCTCTCACAGCTCGCATTACAGCGGCTCGAGCGGCTACAGCGCACCACGCAGCTACACGGCGCCTACTCCCGCCGTCGCACCACGGTCGCTTTACAGCACACCCGGGGCAAGTCGAAGTTCTGCAAACAATTTCAATGGTTCCACAAGCCGTCCATCATCCTCAAGCGGCTCTTCCGCACCCGCTGGAACCGGAGCAGCGGCAACTGCGGAACGTAACAAGCTGGTGATGCGTGTTCAGATGGCATTGTTGGTCAAGCAGTACTATGCCGGTGCTATCGATGGTGTTCTGGGCAATAGCACCCGCGGGGCGCTGATGGCGTTTCAGGCCGATTCAAACCTGCAGAACCACGGCCGTATGGACACGCCGACACTGAACGCGCTGGGGATTGCAATTCCCTGAATCAGTGAATACTCCTTGTCCCATGTTGGACCGGGCTGGCGCTCCAGTGCGCAGCGCTCCCGCTTTTTTGGGGCCGCTTCGCAGCCCAACGGGGGACAAGCCCCCTCGCCACAGGGTTGCGGTGGATCAGGCTCCCTCACCCAACAAAACCCCCTGCTCCCGCGCGCACAGTTCCACCAGGTAATCCCACAACACCCGCAACCTTACCGACTTGTGCAACTCGCGCCGGGAGCTGATCCAGTAGCTGCGCTGGATGCTCTCCCCGGCAGCAGCGGCACCAGGTCCGGGTCGCTGGCGGCCATGAAGCAGGGCAACACGGCAATCCCCAATCCCGAACGCGCCGCCTGGTGCTGCGCGATCACGCTGGTGCTGTGGAACACCACCTTGGGGTTGCGGCAGAAACTGCTGAGAAATTTCAGTTCCTGGCTGAACAGCAAATCGTCGACGTAATCGATCCAGGCGTGCACCGCCAGGTCCTCGCGCTTTTCAATCGGCGGCGTGCGGTCCAGGTAGCTGCGGCTGGCGTAGAGCGCCAGGCGGTAGTCGGTGAGTTTGCGGGTCACCAGTTGGTCGACGCTGGGGCGTTCCAGGTGGATGCTGATTTCTGCTTCGCGGTTGAGGATGCTGACAAAGCGTGGCACCGCCAGCAGCTCAACCTCCAGGCCCGGGTAGCGTTCGAACAGGCCACCCATGCGGCTGGCAAGGAACATCACGCCCAAACCCTCGGCCACACCCAGGCGAATCTTGCCCAGGGGCGCAGCCGAATGGGTCAGTTCTTCTTCGGCCAGCAGCGCCACGTTTTCCATGGCTTCGGCATGCTTGAGCAGCGCTTCGCCGGAGGGGTGAGTTCGTAGCCCTGGGCGTGTTGCACGAACAACGCAGTGCCCAGGCTTTTCTCGATGGCCTCGATGTGCCGGGCCACGGTGGCGTGGGTGGTTTTCAGGCGTTGCGCGGCCGTGAGCAAGCGTCCGCTACGCTGTAACTCAAGAAAGAACCGCAGGTCATTCCAGTCGAACATGTCGCCTCCGCTCTCCACCTTGAAAGCATCGCTGTCTAAAAACGCACAGCAGCTGGGTAAAAACTAACATTTTTAAGACGAAAACTAACAACTAGGATGGAGCCAATAAGAAAAACAAGCGAGACCTCAGATGCCCATTGCAGCTGCTGAATACGATTACGTAGTAGTAGGCGCCGGCCCCGCAGGCTGCCTGCTGGCCAATCGACTGTCCGCCAACCCTGCCCATCGCGTGCTGCTGCTTGAAGCCGGCGGTCGCGATAACTATCCCTGGATCCATATTCCCGTCGGCTACCTGTTCTGCATCGGCAACCCGCGCACCGACTGGTGCTTCAAGACCGAAGCCCAGGAAGGCCTGCAAGGCCGTGCCCTGAGCTACCCGCGTGGCAAGGTGCTGGGCGGTTGCTCATCGATCAACGGCATGATCTACATGCGCGGCCAGGCCCGGGACTACGACGGCTGGGCCGAAGACAATCCCGGCTGGGCCTGGAAGGACGTGCTGCCGCTGTTCAAGCAAAGCGAAAACCATTTTGCCGGCGCCTCGGAATTTCACAGTGACGGCGGTGAGTGGCGGGTTGAGCAACAGCGCCTGCACTGGCCGATCCTCGATGCGTTTCGCGATGCGGCGCAGCAGAGCGGTATCGACAGCATCAGTGACTTCAACCAGGGCGACAACGAAGGCTGCGGCTATTTCCAGGTCAACCAGAAATCCGGAGTGCGCTGGAATGCGGCCAAGGCGTTTCTCAAGCCGGTCCGCCAGCGACCCAACCTGACGGTGATGACTGACGTTGAAGTCGACCGCGTGCTGCTGGAGAACGGCCGCGCCACGTCGGTGGTTGCTCGCCAGCACGGCCAACCCGTCACTTGGCGGGCACGCAAGGAAATCATCCTGTGCGCCGGCGCCGTGGGTTCACCCGGCATCCTGCAACGCTCCGGCATCGGCCCTTCCAGCGTGCTCAAACCGTTGGGCATCGATGTGCTGCACGAGTTGCCCGGCGTCGGCGGCAACCTGCAGGATCACCTGCAACTGCGCCTGATCTACAAGCTGGAAAACGCCCGCACCCTGAACCAGATCGCCGGTACGGTATGGGGCAAGATGGGCATGGGCCTGCGTTATCTGTACGACCGCAGCGGCCCGCTGTCCATGGCCCCCAGCCAGTTGGGCGCGTTTGCCCGCTCCGGGCCGGAGCAGACGTCGGCCAACCTCGAATACCACGTGCAACCGTTGTCCCTGGAGCGCTTTGGCGAGCCGTTGCACGGGTTCCCGGCCTTCACCGCCTCGGTGTGTGACCTGCGCCCGCAAAGCCGCGGCCGCATCGACATTCGCTCGGCCAACCCGGCAGACGCGCCGCTGATCCGCCCCAACTACCTCAGCCATCCGGAAGACCTGCGCGTCGCCGCCGACGCCATCCGCCTGACCCGGCGCATCGTCTCGGCCCCGGCCCTGAAGCAGTTCAACCCGGTGGAATACCTGCCCGGCGCCGAACTGCAAACCGACGAACAGCTGCAAGAGGCCGCTGCCCGCATTGGCACCACGATTTTCCACCCGGTGGGCACCTGCCGCATGGGCAGCGACCAAGACGCCGTGGTCGACGCTCAACTGCGGGTGCATGGCGTTCCCGGGCTGCGCATCGCCGACGCGTCGGTCATGCCCCGCATTACTTCAGGCAACACCTGCTCACCCACGCTGATGATCGCGGAAAAAGCCGCGCAGCTTATCCTTTCGCCGAACACAAGGAGCCTCGCCCCGGAGAAAGAACTGACTTTACCGGCTTGACCTGTAGGAGCCCGGCTTGCCGGCGATGGCATTTTCAAGTGTTGTGCACAGCTTGAGAGCGCCATCGCCGGCAAGCCGGCTCCTACAGGGGAACAGCGGCGCCGATTCGGCGCCGACAGTGGAACAACAATAAATAATCACTGTGAGGGCTACCCAAATGTCAGAACACGCTCAACCCCTGGACCCGGCGCTCGGCGCACGCTCGAGCAACGACACACAGAAAGTCATCTTCGCCTCCTCCCTCGGGACGGTGTTCGAATGGTATGACTTCTTCCTCTACGGCGCCCTCGCGGCGGTGATCAGCAAGCAGTTCTTTGCCGGGGTCAACGACACCACGGCGTTTATCTTCGCCCTCATGGCCTTCGCCGCCGGTTTTGTGGTGCGCCCGTTCGGTGCGCTGGTGTTCGGTCGGCTGGGTGACATGATCGGACGCAAGTACACCTTCCTCGCCACCATCATCCTGATGGGCCTGGCGACGTTCTGCGTGGGCTTGCTGCCAACCTATTCAAGCATCGGCATCGCCGCCCCGATCATCCTCGTGGCGCTGCGCATGCTCCAGGGCCTGGCGCTGGGCGGTGAGTACGGCGGCGCAGCCACCTACGTGGCCGAGCACGCCCCGGCGGGCAAACGGGGCTTTCACACCAGCTGGATTCAATCCACCGCGACCCTCGGCCTGCTGCTGTCGTTGCTGGTGGTGCTGGCGTGCCGTTACTTCACCGGTGACCAGTTCGAAGTGTGGGGCTGGCGCCTGCCGTTCCTGCTGTCGATCGTGCTGCTGGGCATCTCCACCTGGATCCGCCTGAGCCTGCACGAGTCGCCGGCGTTCCTGAAAATGAAAGAGGAAGGCAAGGCCAGCAAGGCGCCGATCCGCGAGTCCTTCGGCAAATGGGAAAACCTCAAGATCGTGTTGATTGCGCTGTTCAGCATCAACGCCGGGCAAGCGGTGACGTTCTATGCCGCGCAGTTTTATGTGCTGTTCTTCCTCACACAGTTTCTGAAGATGGACCCGGCGCTGGCCAACATGCTGCTGATCATCAGCGTGGTGATCGGTGCGCCGTTCTTTATCTTCTTCGGCTGGCTCTCGGACAAGCTGGGGCGCAAGCCGGTGTTGATGGTCGGCCTGCTGCTGGCCACCGCGTTGTACTTCCCGATCTTCAAGGGCCTGGCGCACTACACCAACCCGGCGATGGACCACGCGAGTCGCCAGTCACCGATCACTGTATTGGCAGATCCAGCCACCTGCACCTTCCAGTTCGACCCGGTGGGCAAGGCGCGTTTTGACAGCCCGTGCGACAAGGTCAAGACCTTCCTGGTGAAACAGGGCCTGCCGTACGAAAGCGCTGCCGCCCCGGCTGGCAGCGCGGTGCAGGTGAGCGTAGGTGATGTGCGTATCGACGGTTACGACGAAGCTGCCCTGAAAGGCGCGGTGACCCTGGCGGGCTATCCGCAGTCGGCTGACGTGGCGCAGGTCAACAAAACCATGGTGGTGGTGCTGATCGTGGCACTGATCCTGATCGCCGCCATGTGCTACGGCCCGCTGGCGGCGCTGATGGTGGAACTGTTCCCGACACGCATCCGCTACACCTCGTTGTCGCTGCCGTACCACATCGGGAATGGCTGGTTCGGTGGCTTCCTGCCGACAGTGTCGTTTGCGCTGGTGGTGTACACCGGGGATATCTTCTATGGCCTGTGGTACCCGGTGGTGATCACCGGGGTGAGCCTGATCGTGGGGCTGATTTGCCTGAAAGAGACCAAGAACGTCGATATCGACAATAACTGAGTCTGCCGTCGCTGCCGGTCGCCCGACCGGCAGCGCAACCTTTTGCTGTACATCCATACAGATAAAGGTTGATCAATTCCCTTCTCTTGCGCATCCTGCTCCCCATTCAATTGCGTAGCGAATGTGGTGACCATGCGGCTGTTCCTCTGTGAAAAACCGTCCCAGGCCAAGGATATCGCCGCCGTGCTCGGCGCGACCCGGCGTGGCGACGGTTGCTGGCTGGGTTCAGGCGTTACCGTGACCTGGTGCATCGGCCACCTGCTGGAAACCGCCCCGCCCGACAGCTACGACGCCAAGTACAAGCGCTGGGTGCTGGCTGACCTGCCGATCATCCCCGAGAAGTGGAAAATGCTGGTCAAGCCCAAGACCGCCAGCCAGTTCAAGGCGGTCAAGCGCCTGCTGGGGGAAGCGCAGGAACTGGTGATCGCCACGGATGCCGACCGTGAAGGCGAAATGATCGCCCGTGAGCTGGTGGAGCATTGCCGCTATCGTGGTCCCATCCAGCGGCTGTGGCTCTCGGCACTCGATGACGCGTCGATCCGCAAGGCCCTGGCCTCGTTGAAGCCCGGCGCCGAAACCTTCAGCCTCTACCATTCGGCCCTCGGCCGTTCCCGCGCAGACTGGTTGATCGGGATGAACATGAGCCGGCTGTTTACCCTGCTGGGTCGTCAATCCGGTTATCAGGGGGTGTTGCCGGTCGGCCGCGTGCAAACCCCGACCCTGCGCCTGGTGGTGGACCGCGACCGCAGCATTGCCGACTTTGTCCCCGTCGCGTACTGGGCCATCGATGTGGAGCTGCTCCACGACAACATCACCTTTACCGCGCAGTGGCGCGCCACCGAGGATGCCTGTGACGACCAGGGCCGTTGCCTGAATCCGCAGCTCGCCCGGGACGCAGCCGACGCCATGGGCAATGCCGCCAGTGCGCGGCTGGTGAAGCTGCGCACCGAACGCATGCGCGACGTCGCGCCCCTGCCCTTCGACCTCGGCACCTTGCAGGAAATCTGTTCGAAAAAACTCGGCCTCGGCGCCCAGGAAACCCTGGATGTTGCCCAGTCGCTGTACGAAACCCATAAGGTCATCACTTACCCGCGCAGCGATTGCGGCTACCTGCCACTGAGCCAGCACGGCGACGCGCCGAACATTCTCGCGGCGCTGGGTCGCGCCGACCCGGCGGTGAACGCGTTGATGCCGCACATGGACCCTACGCGTCGCTCCCGGGCCTGGAACGACGCCAAGGTCAGCGCTCACCACGGCATCATCCCCACCGGCGCGGGCAAGGACGTCGGGCAACTGACGGGGAAGCATCGCGCCGTGTACACCCTGATTCGCGCCCGCTACCTCGCGCAGTTCCTGCCCAACCACGAATACGACCGCACCCAGGCAGACTTCGATTGCGCCGGTGAAGCCTTGCGGGCTGTCGGCAAGGTCATCGTCGAGCCCGGCTGGAAACGCGCCTTGCCGGAAGCGCTGGCGCCGGCCAAGGGCCGCGAAGCGCCTGCGCCGCAGCCCTTGCCGAAACTGGTTCAAGGCCAGGACTACGCCGTGGCCAAGGTCAACCTCAAGGACCTGTGGACCCAGCCGCCCAAGCCTTTCACTGAGGGTGACCTGATCAAGGCAATGAAAAACGTCGCCAAACTGGTGGAAGACCCGCTGCTCAAGCAAAAACTCAAGGACACCACCGGGATCGGCACCGAAGCCACCCGGGCCGGGATCATCCAGGGCCTGCTGGATCGCGGTTACCTGGTGAAAAACGGCAAGGCGCTCTCGGCAACCCCTGCCGCATTCAGCCTGATCGATGCGGTACCACGGGCAATCGCCGATCCCGGCACCACGGCTATCTGGGAACAGGCGCTGGACATGGTGCAAAGCGGCGAGATGAGCCTGGAAGAGTTCGTCGCCAAACAGGCGGCGTGGATGAGCAAACAGGTCACCCGCTGCACCGGCATGCGCCTGACCATCAGCGGCCCCGCCAGCCCGGCAGGACGGGGCGCCACCCCGTGGAAAAACAAGCGCAAGCCGGCCAAGCGCAAGACCGCCGCCAGCCCGAAACGCGCGGCAAAACCGGCAAACAAGGGGTGAGAGGCAGCAAAAGTCGCGACAATGACGTTTTTCGAGCAGATATACGCCGCTTTGGACCTTGCCCTGCCGTGAGCCGTCTAGGATTCTGTAGGGACTGCTAACCTCCCAACAATAACAACACCGGAGTGGCCTCCATGAAAACCGTTGCCCAAGTGTTAAAGTCCAAAGACCAGCAAAACCAGCAAGTCCATACCATCCCCCACGACCATACGGTGTTCGAGGCGCTTATCGTGATGGCGTCGAAAAACGTCGGGGCCCTGCCGGTGCTCCAGGACGGGAAGGTGGTGGGCATCATCAGTGAACGAGACTACGCCCGTAAGGTCATCCTCCATGGATTGTCCTCGGTGGCGACCAAAGCCCACGAGATCATGAATTCACCGGTGATCACCGTCGACACTCACCAAACTGTCGAGACCTGCATGACTATCATGACTGACCGACATCTGCGGCACCTGCCTGTGGTGGAGAACGGCGAGCTGCTTGGCTTGCTGTCCATCGGCGACCTGGTCAAGGAAGCCATTGCCGAACAGGCCGACCTGATCAAACAGCTGGAGCAGTACATTCGCGGCGAATAATCATTGGGGAACCCATGCTCGATACCCTGCAACATCCGGTCGATGACCACCTCGACAGCCTGCACCGGGCCATGGCCGAACGACGCTTCCTGGTGCTCACCGGTGCGGGTATCAGCACCTCGTCGGGCATTCCCGATTACCGCGACAGCGAAGGTGTGCGCCGGGGCAAGGCACCGATGATGTACCAGGAGTTTCTGGCCACCCCGGAGGCACGCCGCCGCTACTGGGCCCGGGCGATGCTCGGCTGGCCGAGGGTGCGTATCGCGCAGCCGAACGCCGCGCACATCGCCCTGGCTACCTTGCAGCAGCGCCAGCGCATTACCGGGCTGATCACGCAGAACGTCGACACCCTGCACGACCAGGCTGGCAGCCATGATGTGATCGAACTCCACGGCAGCCTGCACCGGGTGCTGTGCCTGGATTGCCAGCAAACCAGCGAGCGGGATCTGATCCAGCGTCAAATGGAGACCGAAAATCCCTACCTGGCGGGAGTGGACGCGGTCCAGGCGCCAGACGGCGACACCTTGCTGGACCCGGCCTTTGAAGGGCGCTTCCAGGTGCCCCGCTGCCCCCACTGCGGCGGGCAACGGCTGAAGCCGGACGTGGTGTTTTTCGGCGAGAACGTTGCCCAGGGCACTGCAGCCAAGGCGATGGCGGCCGTGAATGACGCAGAAGGATTGCTGGTGGTGGGATCGTCGCTGATGGCCTATTCGGCGTTTCGCCTGTGCAAGGCGATGGTTGAGCAGGGTAAGCCGGTGATTGCCATCAACCTGGGCAAGACCCGGGGCGATGAGTTGCTGCAGCTGAAGATCGAAGCCTCCTGCGAGCGGTTGTTGCCTCTGCTGGTAGAACGCCTGGGCTAACACGCCAACCCTCTGGTAAGAGGACTTGCCTGTGGTGAGGGGGCTTGTCCCCCTCACCACAGCAAGCTCCCTTGCCACCAAAGAACCGCCAAACCCTCGACCAACCCGCACAAAAAATGACGCCCAAGTCACGGATTCCGGCTTCAGCCCCGCACCGCAAGGATTTATGTAGTGCTCAAAAATAATCACTACATAATCGTTGACGTAACCATTTTGTAATTGCATGATTCAAGCGTCTCCCGGATCGGGAGCGTTGGTAACAAGCGTTTTGAACAAGCTCGTCTGACCGCCGAGCTGTTTTTTCCGGATGTGCACTGCCCACAAGGCAGATTGATGAAGCTGACCGGCCCGAAAGGATCGGTACAAGGAGCTCAAACGCTGCTTGTCTTCGTTATGAAACCATTGCGTAGCAGGTCATCAGCAAGACTACATGCATCAGGTTCAAGACCCTGCCCGTATTCGGCAGACAGTCGCTGACGCCCGGTTTTCTGAGCCGGAGACAACTTAGTAGTTTTAACGGATCAACTAAAGATCGCCAACTGGTCAAGGGGCTTACACATGAATCTGAACAACCAACCAACTATCGATGAATTGGCTGAGATGTTCGCAGCGCAGAAAGACACGCTCGACGACCATATCCTCTGGATTGGTAAATCGGGCCAGGTCCATATTGACTGCCTGGCGCCCCACACCGTGGAAGAAGAGTTCGACAGGAATAACCGTGAACTGGCAGCGCGCCTGAAGATGTACCGCCGCGGCCAGGGTTATGTCGGCAAGAAAGCCGCCGCCGATCGCAACTTTATCGAGCAGGTCTTTCATACACTTAATACCGAGTGGCAGAACCTCAAAGGCCATTCGCAGGTTAAAGTGATCGACAGATACTGCTGATAACTACGCACTTATCACTTAAGCCTGCTCGCTTAAACGAGCAGGCTTTTTTATTGTCGGTAGTTATTGCAACAACGCCGGAAAACGCCCCTTCCCCGCTTCATCCCGAAAAATATCAAACATGGCCTGGGCCGCCGCCGAGAGTTCGTGCCCCGGCTTGGTCAATACACCAATTGGTCGTTCAATCACCGGTTCGCTCAACGTGATGCAGTGGGCGCCCGCCTCCTGCATTTGCCGCGCGCACAACGCCGGCACCGCACTCACGCCCAACCCACTGGCGACCATCTTGCCCACCGTCGCCAATTGATGGCTCTCCAGCGCCACGGGCAGCTTCATGTCCCTTGCCTTGAGGTGTTCTTCCAGCATCACCCGCACCGTGGACGGTCGCTGCAAGGTGATAAACGGTTGTTCCAGCAGGGTTTGCCAGTCGATATCAGACCGGCGGGCCAACGGCGAGTCACCGGGCACGACCGCCACAAAGCGGTCCACATACAGCGGCGTAAACGCCAGCGACGCGCTGTCCGAAGGCTCAAACGCCACGCCCAACTCCACCTGGCGATCCCGGACCATCTCCAGGACCTGTTCGTTGATCACGTCATTCACCGTGACATTCACCTGGGGATAGCGCGCCCGGAAAATCTTCAGGATTGGCGGCAGCAAATTGCCCGCAAACGACGGCATCGCCGCCACCGTCACCCGCCCGCGCTGCAAGGTGAAACGCTGGCGCAACTCATCCTCGGCATTGTCCCAATCGGCGATCAGGCGCCGGGCCAGGGGCAACAGGGATTCGCCTTCGGGCGTCAGCGCGACATTGCGCGTATTGCGGCTGAACAAGCGCCCACCAAGGCCCTCTTCCAGGCCTTTGATGGTCAGGCTCAAGGCCGACTGAGAAAGATGCAGGCGCTCACAGGCCGCCGCAAAACTGAGGGTCTGGGCCACGGCAAGAAAGGCGCGCATCTGTTTAACTGTCATGAAGCTTCTCTCAACGGCTGGCGACTGTGCTGTTTTTTAAATCAATCAACCTTAAAAAACAACTTAACAAATCAATCCGTCGGCGCAACACTCGGCTCATATGGCTGGCCCACAAACAATAAAAGAGGTGCATATGGCAGGTTTCGATAAACGCGTAGCGTCCTATGAAGAGGCGCTGGCAGGCCTGGAAGACGGCATGACGGTTCTGGCCGGTGGCTTTGGCCTGTGTGGCATCCCGGAAAACCTCATTGCCGAAATCAAGCGCAAAGGCACCCGCAACCTGACCGTGGTTTCCAACAACTGCGGCGTTGACGGCTTCGGCCTGGGCCTGCTGCTGGAAGGCAAGCAGATCAGCAAGGTCTTCGCTTCCTACGTCGGTGAGAACGCGCTGTTCGAGAAGCAACTGCTCAGCGGCGAAATCGAAGTGGTCCTCACCCCCCAAGGCACCCTCGCCGAAAAACTGCGCGCAGGCGGTGCCGGCATTCCGGCCTTCTTCACCGCCACCGGCGTGGGCACGCCCGTCGCCGAAGGCAAGGAAACCCGTGAATTCAACGGCCGCCCGTACCTGATGGAAGAGTCCATCACCGGTGACTTCGCCATCGTCAAAGGCTGGAAAGCCGACCACTTCGGCAACGTGATCTACCGCCACACCGCCCAGAACTTCAACCCGCTGGCAGCCACCGCCGGCAGGATCACCGTGGTCGAAGTCGAAGAAATCGTCGAACCGGGCGAGCTGGACCCGGCGCATATCCACACCCCAGGGATCTACGTCGACCGGATCATTTGCGGCACCTTCGAGAAGCGCATCGAACAGCGCACCCTCCGCAAATAATCCACCAGCCCAAATAACAAGGAGACAAGCAATGGCTCTTACCCGCGAACAAATGGCTCAACGCGTCGCCCGCGAAATGCAGGACGGTTTCTACGTCAACCTCGGTATCGGCATCCCGACCCTGGTGGCCAACTACATCCCCGAAGGCATGGAAGTGATGCTCCAGTCGGAAAACGGCCTGCTGGGCATGGGTCCGTTCCCGACGGAAGAAACCATCGACGCCGACATGATCAACGCCGGCAAACAGACCGTCACTGCACGAATTGGCGCATCGATTTTCTCCTCGGCCGAATCCTTCGCGATGATTCGTGGCGGCCACGTCGACCTGACCGTGCTCGGTGCCTTCGAAGTCGACGTGCAAGGCAACATCGCCTCGTGGATGATTCCCGGCAAGCTGGTCAAGGGCATGGGCGGCGCAATGGACCTGGTGGCCGGTGCCGAGAACATCATCGTGATCATGACCCACGCCTCCAAGGACGGTGAATCCAAGTTGCTCAGCCGCTGCAGCCTCCCGCTGACCGGCGCCAACTGCATCAAGCGCGTGCTGACGGACCTGGCCTACCTGGAAATCGAAGATGGCGCTTTTGTCCTCAAGGAACGCGCACCTGGCGTCAGTGTTGAAGAGATCGTCAGCAAGACAGCCGGTAAACTGATAGTCCCGGACCACGTTCCAGAAATGCACTTCCAGTGAGGACAGATTCCATGCAAGACGTCGTGATTGTTGCTGCCACCCGCACCGCCGTGGGCAGCTTTCAAGGTTCGCTGGCAAGCATCCCGGCCCCGGAGCTGGGCGCTGCAGTGATCCGTCGCCTGCTGGAGCAGACCGGCATCGACCCAGCGCTGGTGGATGAAGTGATCCTTGGCCAGGTGCTCACCGCAGGCAGCGGCCAGAACCCGGCCCGCCAGGCGTCGATCCTCGCCGGCCTGCCCCACGCCGTACCGGCCCTGACCCTGAACAAGGTCTGCGGCTCGGGCCTCAAGGCCCTGCACCTCGGCGCGCAAGCGATCCGTTGTGGCGACGCCGAGGTGATCATCGCTGGCGGCATGGAGAACATGAGCCTGGCGCCGTACGTATTGCCGGCCGCCCGCACCGGCCTGCGCATGGGCCACGCCAAGATGATCGACAGCATGATCACCGATGGCCTGTGGGATGCGTTCAACGACTACCACATGGGCATCACCGCCGAGAACCTGGTGGACAAGTACGGCATCAGCCGTGAAGCCCAGGACGCCTTCGCCGCCGCCTCCCAGCAAAAAGCCACGGCGGCCATTGAAGCCGGGCGTTTCAGCGATGAGATCACGCCGATCCTGATTCCCCAGCGCAAGGGCGACCCGATTGCCTTCGCCGTGGACGAACAGCCACGCGCCGGCACCACCGCCGAAGCCCTGGCCAAGCTCAAGCCGGCCTTCAAGAAAGACGGCACCGTGACCGCTGGCAATGCGTCCAGCCTCAACGACGGCGCGGCAGCTGTGCTGCTGATGAGCGCGGATAAAGCCAAGGCCCTGGGCCTCCCGGTACTGGCGCGTATCGCCAGCTACGCCAACGCCGGTGTCGACCCTGCAATCATGGGCATTGGCCCGGTATCGGCCACCCGCCGCTGCCTGGACAAGGCCGGCTGGAGCCTGGGCGACCTCGACCTGATCGAAGCCAACGAAGCCTTTGCCGCGCAGTCACTGGCGGTGGGCAAAGAGCTGGAATGGGATGCAGCCAAGGTCAACGTCAATGGCGGCGCGATTGCCATCGGTCACCCGATTGGCGCGTCAGGCTGCCGCGTGTTGGTGACCCTGCTGCATGAAATGATCAAGCGTGACGCGAAGAAAGGCTTGGCCACACTGTGCATCGGTGGTGGTCAGGGTGTAGCGCTGGCGCTTGAGCGCAGCTGATTTCCAAGAGCAACATGGAGAAGGCCCGGCTGTGGCGAGGGGGCTTGTCACCCGTTGGGCTGCGTAGCAGCCCCACTACATTGACCTCGGTGGTTCAGGTAGAACTTCATCGCGGGTTTTAGGGGCCGCTGCGCGGCCCAACGGGGGACAAGCCCCCTCGCCACAGGACTGCGATCGGTCAGTCCCGCACCTGGGGCACCGCGAACACCGCGTTCGCCCGTACCACTACCTTCTCTCCCACCTGCACACTGACCGTGGCAAACGCCATCTGCCGCCCGCGCTTGTGATGCTCCAGCCGCACCTCGATCCATTCGCCCACCTGCACGGCGCCCAGGTAATCCAGGGTCATGCTCGCGGTGATCAATGGCAACGGAGGCTCGCTGGAAAATGCCATGGCGTAGCCCATGCCCACATCCGCCAGGGTGGCCAGCACGCCACCATGCACCGTGCCGCGCCCGTTGGCGTGGCGGTTGTCGGCGCGCAGGCCGATCTCCAATTGCAGCCCTTCGCCCCGGCAGTAAACCGGCCCCAGCAAATCCAGGAGCGGGCTGCTGCGAGGCAGCGCGATAAAACCTTCGGGGACTAAGTGGCTGCTCATGACCGGACCTTCCTTGTGATAAAGGTGTGGTGTAGCGCAGCCACCTCCCGGCGACCATCAACATCAGCCAGGCAAATCCCGCGCGATAACCCATCGCGCGTCAACTCACATTAGTCAGGCATCGACAAACAACACCTGGCCGGTGATGAAGCCGTCGACCGACCGTTCAAATGCCTTGCCCACCAGGCTGCCCGGTACCGGCTGGAAACCCGGCATCATCTCGCCGTATACGTCCCATGCCTCTTCAAGAACGGTGGGGTTGACCACGTTGATCCTGATACCGCGAGGCAATTCATTGGCCACGCACTTCACAAACGTGTCGATAGCCCCACTGGTGGTGGCATCAGCGATCGCGTAGGGAATCGGCTTGACGTTGAGAATGCCGGAAATCAGGGTAAATGATCCGCTGTCTGCAATGAACTCGGCACCGATCTTTACCAGATTGATCTGCCCCACCAACTTGCTGGAAATAGTGGTAGCCCACTGCTCTGCGGTCATTTCCATAAACGGCGCATACTCACACACACCCACCGTGTTGACGACGGCGTCGAAGTCACCCACGGTTTTAAAGAGTTGGGTAATCGACTGCGGGTCGGTGATATCTACTCTGTAGTCACAGCCCTCTCCGGAGCGGCTGGCGGTAATAACACGATGTTTACCCAAACCCGTCAGCGCGGCCTGGCCCATTTTGCCTTGCGCACCAATGACAATGATCGTTTTCATGAAGCACCTTGATAAAGTTGAAGGGTCGTTGCGACCGTTGGCATTCTAAAAAAGGGTGCATACAATAAAAAACAATATCTCTTTGTAATCGATACAGGAAATCATGGTAGACCGAATAGAAATCAAGCACATGCGGATCTTCATGCACCTGATGCGGGAAAAAAACGCCTCGAAAGTCGGCGCGCATGTGGGTTTGTCGCAGCAGGCGGTCAGTGAATACCTGAAAAAGCTGCGGGAAGAATTCAACGACGTGTTGTTTGTGAGGAACAGCAACGGGCTGACGCCCACCGATTTCGCCTTCGAGCTGGCCTTGAAATTCGAACGCATACTCGGCGAAGTGGACAGCCTGAACGACGGCAGCTCGTATGATTTGCAGACCCTCGAGAGGGAATACACCATCATTGCCAATGAGCACGCCCAGCAGGCCATCATTCCTGCTCTGGTTCGCGAAGTGATAGCGGCCGCACCCAGGATCAGTTTCAAGATCCTGGATTTCTCCCCGGAACACTACAAAGACATGTTGTTATCAGGTGAAGCCGACTTGGTCATAGGCTTTAAGGAGTTTATTGAGCCAGGGCTGAACAACGTTCATCTGAAGCAGGATTACTACGCGTGCGCCGTCAACAATCGCTCCACACTTATCCAGCAGATCCACTGCCTGGACGATTTGAAGAAGTTCCCTCACGTGGCGGTGAGCAACAGGAAAGACCAACTCAACGACACCGTGGAGACCTTCCTGAAACAACACGCCATTTCGAGAAACATCATCGCAATCCTGCCTTGCTATACCTCGTTACAAAGCTTCCTTGAAGCCAATGACGTGATTGCGTTCTTGCCCTCCGCCCTCGCTGCCGGCGCCAATCTCACGCTATTGGGCTTTGACGAAAAACCGCAGGGCTTTGACATCATCGCCGCCTGGCACGGGCGCTCGTCACACAATCAGTTTCACAAGTGGATGATTGAAACCCTGGTGAATCTGCCCCTCCATTGATCAAGCCCAGCCCTATCGTTTCATACAGCGCTGATAACGCTCATCCACGCGCTTGGCGAACCAGGCCGTGGTCAGGTTGCGGGTAATCTTCGGGCTTTTCAGCACGATGCCCGGCAGGATTGCCCGCGGCACCGGTTTGCCGGCGGCCTTGTCGGCCAGGGCAAACACACGCTGGTACAGGGTGGTGTCTTCAAAATCCAGGCGCTCGCCCTGCTCCAGCTGACTGCGGATGCTCGGGTTGCGCATGTCCAGTGCCTTGCCCAGGGAGCGTACTGCCAGTTCGGTGGTGCCTGGCAGGAACGAGCCGTAGTTGATCAGGTCACCGTCCAGCGCCAGCGTGGTGCCCGAGACCCGACTGACCGCTGCCTGGAATGCCGCATTACGGCTGGCGTACCAACCGGCGTTGAAGTCGGCGAAGCGGTACAGCATCTGGTCATAGTGCACCGGGTAGCCCAGCAAATGGGTGATGCCAAAGTACATGCCGCCTCGGCGAGTAAACACTTCCCGACGGATGCTGCCATCCACGGTGTAGGGATAATCCCGAGCCTGCTTCTGTGCAAAGTCGATGCTGACCTGCATCGGCCCGGCGGTATGCACCGGGTTGAAACCGCCAAACAAGGTATTGCCCAGCGGCACGACGCTGATGAAGTCGTCAAAGATCCCACTCAGGTCCCTCTCGGTACGCGCAGCACTCAGGCGCTCGGCGTAGGACTTGCCCGTGGGCGAGCGCAGTTGCAGCGCCGTGCGCACCAGCACCGCCGGCACGTGGACTTTAGCGGCGCGGCGCAGGATTTCGTCCTGGGCGATCTTGCCCATGTTCGGCACCGGAGGGTCGACCTGGTACGTGGACTCCTGCTCGGTCACGGCCAGCACCGCGCAGATATTTTCGGTGCCGGGGTAGATTTTCTGCGTGTTGAAGGCGGTGTAAATGTCCTGGGCCCAACCGTTGCGATCCGGCACGCTGGCGGGCATCAGCCGCACGATCTGCGCCTTCACCTCGGCTTCGCTGCGCTCGGGCAATTGCTCGGTGCGCTGGCTGGAGCAGCCAGCCAGCACCAGCAAGGTGGTGAGGCACAGGATCAGGCGGGATGAGTGCATGGGGCTTCCTTGGGCGACGATGGGCCAGTCTTGGCAGATATCGACCGATAAGTCTAACCGGGGTTCGCCGACCTGCTGCACTCGCCTACGCCACCTGGCGGGACCGCTCGGCCTTTGCCATGAACGACACACCGACGATTTCCAGCGCCCGCAGCCTGATGGTACGGGGCCTGTTGCTGAATATCCTGAATCCCAAGCTGACGATCTTCTTCCTCGCGTTCCTGCCGCAGTTCGTCACCCCGGGCGCAAGCGCACCGGCCTTGCAAATGCTGTTGCTGAGCAGTGTGTTCATGGCAATGACGTTTGCGGTGTTTGTGATTTATGGCCTGCCGGCCAACGTGTTCCGCCGCGCGGTGATTGAGTCGCCACGTGTACAGAACTGGCTGCGCCGCAGTTTTGCGGCGACATTTGCGGGGTTGGGGCTGAACCTGGCGTTTGCACAGCGGTAAGTCACCGGGCAGCAGATATCGGCTTTTGTGGCGAGGGAGCTTGCTCCCGCTGGGGCGCGAAGCGGCCCTGAAAAAGGGGCCTGCTGCGCAGTCCAGCGGGAGCAAGCTCCCTCGCCACAGGTTACTCAGATCCCGGCCAGTGCCAGGTCCATCGCAAAGTAGGTGAAAATCAGGTCCGCACCGGCGCGCTTGATCGAACCCAGGGTTTCCCGGACCACGCGGGCTTCATCGATGGCGCCCGCCTGGGCACCGAATTTGATCATCGCGTACTCACCGCTCACCTGGTACGCCGCCACCGGCAAGCGCGAGGCTTCGCGGATGTCGCGGATGATGTCCAGGTACGCGCCCGCCGGCTTGACCATCAGCGCATCGGCGCCTTCCTGTTCATCCAGCAGAGATTCACGCACCGCTTCGCGGCGGTTCATCGGGTTCATCTGGTAGCTCTTGCGGTCGCCCTTGAGCGCGCTGCCGCCAGCTTCGCGGAATGGGCCATAGAGGGCCGAAGCGAATTTGGTCGAGTAGGCCATGATCGGAATATGGCTGAAACCTGCTTCATCCAAAGCCCGACGGATGGCCTGGACCTGCCCGTCCATCGCGGCGGACGGCGCGATCACATCGGCACCGGCACGGGCGGCGGCCACGGCTTGTTTGCCAAGGTTGACCAGGGTGCGGTCGTTGTCGACCTCGGCGCCGTGCATCACGCCGCAATGGCCGTGGTCGGTGTATTCGCAGAAGCAGGTGTCGGACATCACGATCATCTCCGGCACCGCGTCCTTGATGATCGAGGACATGCGCGAGACCAGGCCACGTTCTTGCCAGGTGTCGCTGCCCGAGGCGTCCAGGTGGTGGGACACACCGAAAGTCATCACCGACTTGATCCCGGCGTTGGCATAGCGTTCGATCTCGCCGGCCAGCTTCGACTCGGGAATGCGCTGCACCCCGGGCATGCTGGTGATCGGCACGAAGTCGTCGATTTCTTCTTCAACGAAGATCGGCAGCACCAGGTCGTTGAGGGTGAATTCGGTTTCCTGGAACAGGCCACGCAACTCCGGGGAGCGGCGCAGGCGGCGTGGACGGGCTTCGGGGAACTGGCTGGACATTGATGCTCCTGAAAAAGGCAGGCCAAAAATCGTTGGGGCGAAATCTTATGCCTCGTGCACCGCCGAGCACAAACGCCAAGCGCGGAACAGTTTATTGCAGGCCCGGTAACAATTGCATTGATCTAGAGCTGTAGTCGCCCTTCAATGCACAGCGCCACCGCGCCGCCGATCCAGATTTCCTCGCCGCTGCGCTCCACGCGGATGCGCCCGGCGCGGCCCATGGCGGTGCCCTGGCTGACCACATAGCGGCTCGGCGCCAGGCCTTCGCCCAGCAGCCACTGGGCGACGCCCGCGTTCAGGCTGCCGGTGGCCGGGTCCTCCGGCGCACCGTCGCCTGCAATAAAGGCACGCACTTCAAATTGCGCCTCGTCACCGTCCCGCGCGGGATTCCACGGCGCGATCACGCCCACGGCCAACCCCAGCAATTGCGAGTAATCCGGACGCAGCGCCAGTACCTGTTCCCGGTCCTCCAGCATTACCGCCAGCCAACCCGCACCGTTATCCACCCACTGGCTACGCAAAATCGCTCCGGGTTCAAGGCCCAACCCCCGCCGCACGCGCTCAATCAACTCGCTCTCCAGCGGGCCGGAGCGCAGCAGCGGTGGCGCGATAAACGCCAGCTCATCGCCCTGGCGGCGGATGCGCACCAGGCCAATTTCACACTCCTGGATGATCTCCTCGCCAGCGGGCTGGCCACCGGCCTGCAGCCAGGCATGGCAACTGCCGAGGGTCGGATGGCCGGCAAACGGCAGTTCCTGCAGGGTGGTGAAAATCCTTACGCGATAGTCGGCCCGTGGATCACGAGGCTTGAGCAAGAACGTGGTTTCGCTGAGGTTGGTCCACTTGGCGAAATCCGCCATTTGCTGGTCACTCAGGCTGTCGGCGCCCAACACCACGGCCAACGGGTTGCCCTTGAGGGCCACGCTGCTGAAAACGTCCAGCTGTTTGAAGTCGAAGGAAGGCATGCGGGTCCTTATGCAGGGATGTTCAAGCCACGGATCACCGCTGGCCGGGCGACGAACCCGTCCAGTGCCCGCAGTACGTTCGGGAAGTCGGCAATGCCCACCAGGTCGCCGGACTCATAGAAGCCAATCAGGTTGCGAACCCACGGGAAGGTAGCGATGTCGGCGATGCTGTATTCGTCGCCCATGATCCAGGTGCGGCCCAGCAGGCGTTTCTCCAGTACCTCCAACAGGCGGCGCGACTCGGCCACGTAGCGGTCACGCGGACGTTTATCCTCGTAGGCCGCACCGGCGAATTTGTTGAAGAACCCCACCTGGCCGAACATCGGCCCGATACCGGCCATCTGGAACATCAGCCACTGGATCGTCTCATAGCGCATGGCCGGGTCTTCGGGCAGCAACTCGCCACTCTTCTCGGCGAGGTAAATCAGAATCGCACCCGACTCGAACAACCCCAGCGCCTGGCCGCCCGGGCCATTGGGGTCGATGATCGCCGGGATCTTGTTGTTGGGGTTCAGCGACAGGAACTCGGCGGAGAGCTGGTCCTGGGTCTCGAAGCTGACCTTGTGCGCCTCGTAGGGCAGCCCCAGCTCCTCCAGCATGATCGACACCTTGACCCCGTTCGGCGTCGGCAACGAGTAGAGCTGCAGGCGCTCGGGATGCCGGGCCGGCCATTTGGCGGTGATGGGGAAGTCGGAAAGTGAGTTCATCGTGAAACTCCTGATAAGCGCCTTGAAACAGGCCCTGATAAAAACCCTGATAGTAGTGGCTCGATGCGCGTCCTGCATCCGTCTTAAATCCGCAACATCAGCCGGTTAATCTCCTGCAAACGGCAAGGATGCCGCCCCATCTCCCCTCAGAAACGAACCAAACTGCCTGGGCGCACTCTTAGAAAGCGCCCGATGGCTGGGCTTGTTCGCCCTGATTCCCCGCACCGAGACTTAGAACCATCATGACTATCAAGCCTCTGTGCCTTGCGAAACGCCTTAAACGCTACGCCTACATCATGCTGCCGGTATTGCTGGTAGGTACCGCTGTCGGCCTTACCCTCGAATCCAGAATCAGCCGCGCCCAACAGGTCGACGGCGTGCAAACCCTGGTCTTCCTGCGCCACGCCGAAAAACCCGTCGGAGGCCTCGGCCAGCTCAACTGCCAGGGCCTGAACCGCGCGATGAACCTGGCCACCGTACTGCCCGAAAAATTCGGCAAGGCCAATTTCGTGTTCGCGCCCAACCCGACCCGCAATGTCGAGGAAGGCGAGAAAGACAACTCCTACAGTTATATCCGACCCTTGATGACCATCAGCCCCAGCGCCATCAAACTCGGGTTGCCGGTGAACATCAAGTTCTCGGCCAATGACACCAGTGCCCTCGCGGACGAGTTGGTGGAAGACAAGTACCACAACGCCGTCATCTACACTGCCTGGTCCCACGGCTACCTGCCGGACCTGATCAACAAGGTGGCGAGTGAGGCCGTCGGCGAAAAACACGTCATTACCGACGATTGGTCCGGCAGCGATTTCGATACCTTGTACGTGCTGACGCTCACCTGGCACAACGGCAAGGCCAGCCTGCTCAGCCGTAACTACAAGCAAGGCCTGGATAACGGCCAGCAGACGTGCCCGGATGCAACACAGGTCAGTGCGGAGATCTGAGCTCCACAGCGTATGATGCGGCGCTATTGACTCACCTGCGGATCATCCACATGTCCAACCTCGCCTCCACCCAGCCCGCCCGGGGCTGGTCCTTCTGGTGGAAACCAGCCCTGTTCCTGCTGGTGGCCTGTATCGGCCTCTACTACGTGAAATGGTCGCCCTACTACGCCAAGGCGTTTATCGCGGCGGATAACCACAGTATCGGCGCCTCGATTCTCAACGATCAGCAAAGCTCACCGCTGGCTGCCGCCCTGGCCTATGCCCAGGTGTATTTCCTGGCGATCTGGAAAGCCGCGGTGCTGGCGGTCATCCTCGGTTCATTGCTGCAGGTCCTGATCCCGCGGGACTGGCTGCTGCGTCTGTTTGGCCGCGCCGGGCTGGGCTCCACCCTGCGTGGAGGCCTGTTCGCCTTGCCGGGGATGATGTGCAGTTGCTGCGCCGCACCGGTGGCCGCCGGTATGCGTCGGCAAAACGTGTCGGTCGGCGCGGCGCTGGCGTTCTGGATCGCCAACCCGGTGCTGAACCCGGCGACACTGGTGTTCATGGGCTTCGTGCTGGGCTGGGGCTTTACCGCGTTGCGGTTGGTGGCCGGTGTCGTGCTGGTGGTGGGCGTGTCGCTGGTGGCGCAGCGCATCGCGCGGCCGGAGCAGGTGCCGGAAGCCGCGCTGGACGCCGTGGCCCAAGCCAGCCAGAGCGAAACCGAACCGTTCCTGAGCCGCTGGCTGCGTACCTTGTGGCAGCTGTTCTGGAGCACGATTCCGGTGTACATCCTGGCGGTGCTGGTCCTGGGCGCGGCGCGGGTCTGGCTGTTTCCCCACGTTGACGGCGCGATGGCCAACAGCCTGGTGTGGCTGGTGCCACTGGCGATAGTCGGCACGCTGTTTGTGATCCCGACCGCCGCCGAAATCCCCATTGTGCAAACCATGATGACCCTCGGCATGGGCACCGGCCCGGCGGTGGCCTTGCTGATGACCCTGCCGAGCGTGAGCCTGCCGTCGCTGCTGATGCTGCGCAAGGATTTCGATGCGCGGGTGCTGGTGACCGTGGCCGGCCTGACCATGCTGATGGGCGTGGTGTGTGGGCTGATCGGGGCGTTTATTCTGTAGTTATTGGGTGAGGTTGAGGGCCTCTTCGCGAGCAAGCCCGCTCCCACATTCGACCGCATTCCTACAGGATAAACGCGGTCTGCTGTGGGAGCGGGCTTGCTCGCGAAGGGGCCGGTAAAACCAACCCATTACTCCCGCCGAACAGCCCTCTCACGCAGGTACTCCAGTACAGCGCCCTGCTCCCCGGCAAACTCGATACGCGCCCCTTTGCTCTCCCGCTGGAACGCATACATCGGGTCGTAATACTCACGCAACAGCCCTTCGATCCAAACACGATGCAAATCCACCGCACCGCTGCGGGCCTGCTCTGCCAGGGCCTCCTGCATGATCGCGTGCAACCGCGCAAACCGCTCACCGCCCAGGCGCTTGTGGATGTTGCCCAGGCTCTGGGTCAGACGCTCGGCAAACACGTCTTGGCCGGTGTCGCCAAACACCGCGATGAATTCGGCGCAGAGGTCCACCACGTAATCCTGCAGGATACGCTCCACACGGCCTTCAACGCTGTCTTCCAGCCAGACCATCGGGAAGCCCTGCATGCCCTTGTGCAAGGGCAATGGCAGCGCACAACTGCCGATCATGCGGCTCTCATCCTCGACCACGAACTGTTCGATACCGGCGGCACGTTTTTTCAGCAGGTCCACCGCCAGGCGGTTTTCGAAGTCGATGTTGGAGGGTTGCGCGGTAGCACGTTTGCCGAAGCTGGAACCGCGGTGATTGGCGTGGCCTTCCAGGTCCAGGGCGTTGCTCAATTGGCCAAGCACTTGGGTCTTGCCGGTGCCGGTCATGCCGCCCAGCAACACGAAGTCGCACTGAGCGGTGGCCTTTTCAACGGTATCGAGCAGGAAGGTTCGCATGGCCTTGTAGCCACCGCCCACTCGCGGGTAGTCGATACCCGCCTCGGTTTTCAGCCATTGCTGGACAATCTGCGAGCGCAGCCCGCCGCGAAAGCAGTACAGCACCCCGTCAGGATTGGCCTGGGCAAAGCGGGCCCAGTGCTCGATACGTTCGGCCTTGATCGCCCCCGACACCAACTCGTGGCCAAGGACGATCGCCGCTTGCTGGCCCTGCTGCTTGTAACAGGTGCCCACCCGTTGGCGCTCATCGTCGGTCATCAACGGCAGGTTGATCACGCCGGGAAAGGCGCCCTTGATGAATTCGACCGGCGCCCGGGTATCCATCATCGGCCGGTCGTTGAGAAAGATGTCGCGGTAATCGGTGATGTCGACAGGCATCAGAACACCTCTACCGCGTTGGTCTGTCGCTCAACCAGCTCGCCGATCGGCTCAAGGTTCAGGCCCAGTTCCGCCGCCACGGCGAGGAATTCCGCATTGCCTTCGGCGGTGACCGCCACCAGCAGGCCGCCGCTGGTCTGCGGGTCGCACAGCACGCGCTTGTGCAGTTCGTTCAGGCGCCCCAGCTTGCTGGCGTAGCTGTCGAAGTTGCGCAAGGTACCGCCGGGTACGCAGCCCTGCTCCAGGTAGTACTCCACCCCGGGCAAGCGTGGGACTTTTTCGTATTCGATGCGGGCGGTCAGATGGCTGCCGTCGGCCATTTCCACCAGGTGGCCCAACAGGCCGAAACCGGTGACATCGGTCATGGCCGTGACACCGGCCAGCTTGCCAAAACGGCTGCCGGGCTTGTTGAGGGTGCACATCCAGTCACGGGCCAGGCCCACATCCGCCTCGCGCAGCTTGCCCTTCTTTTCAGCGGTGGTGAGGATGCCGATGCCCAGGGGTTTGGTCAGGTACAGCTGGCAACCGGCGGTGGCGGTGTCGTTGCGCTTCATGTGACGTTTTTGCACCAACCCGGTGACGGCCAGGCCGAAGATCGGCTCGGGGGCGTCGATGGAGTGGCCGCCGGCCAGCGGAATCCCGGCAGCGTCACACACCGAGCGACCACCGCGGATCACTTCCCGGGCAATCTCCGGGGCCAGCACATTGACCGGCCAGCCGAGAATGGCGATGGCCATCAGCGGGTCGCCGCCCATCGCGTAGATATCGCTGATGGCGTTGGTGGCGGCAATGCGGCCGAAGTCGAAGGGATCATCGACAATCGGCATGAAAAAATCGGTGGTGGAAACCACACCGCGCTCGTCGTCGATGGCGTACACGGCGGCGTCATCGCGCGACGCGTTGCCTACCCATAGCTTGGGGTCGAGGTTCTGTGCGCCACTGCCGGCGAGAATCACTTCCAGTACCTGAGGTGAGATCTTGCAACCGCAGCCCGCACCGTGGCTGTACTGGGTCAGGCGAATCGGCTCGTTCATGGGTGTCCCTCAAGGCGTCAAGTGGCGGGAGTCTAACAGACAGCAAAAGGCCGACTGCATGCAGTCGGCCTTTTGGTTCAGCACTTAGTGTTTGGCAGCCAGCCGTTTATGCCGGTTGCGTCGCATCATGTTCAGGCACTCGATAGCCGCCGAGAACGCCATGGCCGCATACACATAGCCTTTGGGCACATGGGCGCCGAAACCTTCGGCGATCAGCGTCATACCGATCATGATGAGGAAGCCCAGGGCCAACATCACAATCGTCGGGTTGTCGTTGATGAACTTGGCCAACGGCTCGGCCGCCACCAGCATCACGATGACCGAGACCACCACGGCAATGATCATGATCGGCAAGTGCTCGGTCATGCCCACGGCGGTGATGATGCTGTCGATGGAAAACACCATGTCCAGCAGCAGGATCTGGCCAATCGCCGAAGCGAAGCCCAGGGTCACGCTCGGCGCACCGGTGTCCACGTGCTCCTTTTCAGGGTCCATGCTGTGATGGATCTCGGTAGTCGCCTTCCACACCAGGAACAGGCCACCGGCGATCAGGATCATGTCCTTCCAGGAGAACGACTGCCCCAGGATGTCGATGACCGGCTCGGTCAGCTGCACGATGAAGGCAATGGTGCTCAACAGGCCCAGACGCAGGATCAATGCCATGCTGATGCCGATGCGGCGGGCCTTGGCCCGGTGCTTCAGCGGCAACTTGTTGGTGAGAATCGAGATAAAGATCAGGTTGTCGATCCCCAGCACGATCTCCATGACGATCAGGGTGGCCAGTGCGATCCACGCGGTCGGGCTGGCGGCCAGTTGTAAAAGGTAATCCATAGGTCAATCCTGGTGTGATGTGCCGGTATTAGGTTTCTTGCGAGGTGGACTCAGGTCTGTTGCCTTCCTGTTCCTCCTTGTCCTGCTTGCCTTCCGGCGGCGCGATCAAGCCCTTGGTCGCGTCGCTCAATGCCTGTTCGGCAGCCTGGTGGGTGTCGTCAATCACTTGCTTGGCCGACTCGGTGGCTTTACCCAGCAGTTGTTGCGCGCTTTTTTCCGCTTGGTCACAGCCACTGAGCATGACTAATGAAAGCGCAAGCAACGCCGTTGCGCCCAGGGAATTGAGTTTCATGATGCGTTCCTCGTTAGAACCGTTGGGTCCAAGTAGTGGCCCCTCGATAGCGACGCATTCTATGCAGGCAAACACTTCAGGAAAATTCGTATTTTTTTCGTTTATACTTCGGTTTTAACGAAGTGTTGGTCGCCATGCTCAATTACCGACAACTGCACTACTTCTGGGTCGTCGCCAAGACCGGCAGCATCGTGCGTGCCTGCGAGCAACTGAACCTCACGCCGCAGACCATCAGCGGCCAGATCAGCCTGCTGGAGCAGACGTTCGGTGTGGCGCTGTTTCAAAAGGTCGGGCGCCAGCTGGAACTGACCGAAGCCGGGCGCCAGGCGCTGCCCTATGCCGAGCAGATGTTCCAGCTGGGCAATGAGCTTGAGGCGATGTTGCGCACCCAGCCGAATGAGCAGCAGATCCTATTCCGGGTCGGCGTGGCGGACGTGGTGCCCAAGTCCATCGTCTACCGGCTGATTGCGCCGACCATGGAATTGAGCGAGCCGATCCGCATCACCTGCCGTGAAGACAAGCTTGAGCGTTTGTTGGCGGACCTGGCGATCCAGCGCCTGGACCTGGTGATCTCCGACAGCCCGATGCCCTCGCACCTGGACATCAAGGGCTACAGCCAGAAACTGGGGGAATGCGGGATCAGTTTTTTCGCGACCCAGGCATTGGCTGACCAGCATCGCGGTGATTTCCCACAGTGCCTGCAGGGCGCGCCGCTGTTGATTCCGGGGGCAGAGACGGTGGTGCGCAGCCGTTTGCTGCGCTGGTTTGCCGAGCAGCAGATTCAGCCACGGATTGTCGGGGAGTTCGATGACAGCGCCTTGATGCAGGCCTTCGGTCAATCCGGCAGCGGGATTTTTATCGCGCCCAGCGTGATTGCCGACGAGGTGGAACGCCAGTACGGCGTGGCGCTGATCGGCCAGACCGATGCGGTGACCGAGTCGTTTTATGCGATCTCGGTGGAGCGCAAGGTCAAGCACCTCGGCATCGTGGCGATTACCGAAGGTGCAAGACGGGAGCTGTTCACCACCCTGCCCTGAAGGCTCAGGCGCTGACGGCGCGGGTCTTGGCAGTCATCAGCCACAGCGCCAGCAGGATCGACAGCAGGATAAAACCGGCGGCGGCAAAACCGAGGCTGCCCAGGCCCAGGGTGTCGATCACATGCCCACCCACCAACGCCCCCAGGCCAATCCCCAGGTTGGCCCCGGCAATGTTCAGCGACGCGGCAAATGCCGGCGCATGGGGCGCGGCCTTCATCAGCCGCACATGGCTGACCAGGAACAACGCCGCCTGGGTCACGCCCCATACGGCCATCGCCGCCGCCAGCCCGACGGTGGAGTGGATCGCAGGTACCAACGCCACCATGCCGGCAATCATGAACCCGCAGAACACCATCGACGCGATCAGCGGATGACGGTCGACCATGCGCCCGCCCAATGAGTTGCCGATCAGGCCGACAGCGCCAAAGCCCATCAGGCACCAGCCCACTACGGTTCCGTCGAAACCCGCCAGGCGCTCAAGAATGTCCGCCAGGTAGGTATAAGCGGTGAACATGCCGCTGAACACCAGGATCGACAGCAGGATATGGCCCTGCATCAACGGGCTGCGCAAGATCTTGAACTGCGAGCGCAAGCTCACCTGATCGTTCTTCGCACGGGTCTTCGGCAGGTAGATAAACAGCAGCAAGGCCTTGGCAAACGCCACCACCGCGAGAATGCCAAAGGCGGTGCGCCAGCCGAACATATCGGAAATCAGCGTGCCCACCGGGATCCCGAAGACGGTGGCACACACGATGCCGAAGCCAATCTTCTCAATCGCGCGGCCGGCGTAATCCGGCCCCACGATGTCCACCGCAGTCTCACTGGCCAGGGCCCAGAACACCGGCAACCCCAGGGCCGGGATCAACCGGGCCAGGGACATGACCCAGATATTCGGCGCCAGTGCCGCCAGTGTATTGGCCAGGCCGAACATGATCAGGATCGTGATGAACAGCCGCTTGCGCTCGAACCGCGCGAAATACGCGGTCAGGAACGGGCCAAACGCCGCCACGGTGAACGCGAACAGGGTCACCAGCAACCCGGCCTGGGACACGCTCACGTCGAGGTCCCGGGCGATGGCAGGCAACAGGCCGACGATGATGAATTCTGTGGTCAGCACGGTAAAACCGGCGGCTGACAGCAGCAGGATCGGAAACAACATTAAAAACTCCAGAAAACAGCGACATCAACGAAAGCCCGGAAGGCCCGCTGATAGAGAAGAAATAAGAGGATGGGCAATGTTAACAGAATGTGTCGCAGCGTGGCGACGGAACGCCGCACCCGGAATAGACGTTTCCTACAGATGCTAGACTTCGCCCCTGCCAGATTCACGCTGCCTTAGCTGCATCTATTAAAAAAACTAGAGACAACCTTTTTATGACTGCTGCCCCTTCCCTTTTCCAACGACTGATGTCCGTCACCCTGGTCACTCAAATCGTCATCGGTTTGATCGCCGGTATCCTGCTGGCCCTGTTGTTACCCGACGTCGCGCAGGCCACCGGCTTTATCGGCAAAGTCTTTGTTTCGGCGCTCAAGGCTGTCGCGCCGATCCTGGTGTTTGTGCTGGTGATGGCCTCGATCGCCAACCACAAGCACGGCCAGGAAACCCATATCCGGCCAATCCTGTTCCTGTACCTGCTGGGCACCTTTGCGGCCGCCGTGGTCGCGGTGATCGCCAGCACGCTGTTCCCCTCCTCACTGGTGCTGGCCACCCACGATGTGGCCGTCAGCGCCCCCGGCGGCATTGGCGAAGTGATGCAAAGCCTGTTGCTCAGCGTGGTGGACAACCCGGTCAGCGCGCTGATGAATGCCAATTTCATCGGTATCCTGGCCTGGGCCATCGGCATGGGCATAGCGATTCGCCATGCCAGCGACACCACCCGCACGGTGCTGGGCGACCTGTCCAACGGCGTCACGCTGATCGTGCGCATGGTGATCCGTTTCGCGCCCCTGGGGATCTTCGGCCTGGTGGCCTCCACCCTGGCCACTTCCGGCTTCGGCGCTCTGCTGGGCTACGCGCACCTGCTGCTGGTGTTGATCGGCTGCATGCTGTTCGTGGCGCTGGTGATCAACCCGGCCATCGTGTTCTGGAAACTGCGCCGCAACCCTTACCCGCTGGTGCTGATGTGCCTGCGGGAAAGTGGCATCACCGCGTTTTTCACCCGCAGTTCGGCGGCCAACATCCCGGTCAACCTGGCATTGAGCAAGCGCCTGGGCCTGCATGAAGACACCTACTCGGTGTCGATCCCGCTGGGCGCCACCATCAATATGGCCGGCGCGGCCATCACCATCACCGTGCTGACCCTGGCCGCCGTGCATACCCTGGGCATTGCCGTGGACATCCCCACCGCCGTGCTGCTCAGCGTGGTCGCTGCGGTGTGTGCCTGCGGCGCGTCGGGTGTGGCCGGTGGTTCGCTGCTGTTGATTCCGCTGGCGTGCAGCCTGTTCGGCATTCCCAGCGAAATCGCCATGCAGGTGGTGGCGGTGGGCTTCATCATCGGGGTGTTGCAGGACTCGGCGGAAACCGCGCTGAATTCGTCCACCGACGTGTTGTTCACTGCGGCCGCGTGCCTGGGCAAGGAAGAGCAAGCCGCGTAAACATTACGCGCACAAAAAAGCCCGGGGCGGTTCTTGAATGAACCGCCCCGGGCTTTTTTACGCCTGAAGGCTTAGAACGCGCCCATGTAGTCGCGCTTGCCCACTTCCACACCGTTGTGACGCAGCAAGGCGTATGCGGTGGTGACGTGGAAGAAGAACTGCGGCAGGCCGTAGGTCAGCAGGTAGGACTGGCCGCTGAAGCGCTTCTCTTTCGGGGTGCCAGGGCGGGTGACGATTTCGATGCCTTCTTTACCGTCGACCTGGGCCGGGGTGATGGTGTCGATAAACGCCAGGACCTTGGCGATCAGCGCTTGCAGGTCGGCGAAGGTGACTTCTGTGTCGTCGTATTTCGGTACTTCAATTTCAGCCAGGCGGGCAGAAACGCCTTTGGCGAAGTCGACGGCGATCTGCACCTGGCGCACCAGCGGGAACATGTCCGGGTACAGGCGCGCTTGCAGGAAGGCGTTCGGGTCGATGTTCTTGGCGGTGGCGTGGGCTTCGGCCTTGTTCAGCACATCGCTCAGGGCGTTGAGCATTTGCTTGAAGACCGGGAGGGAAGCGGCGTACAGGGAAATAGTCATGACAGTCTCGACAGTTGTGGCAGGGTTTGAAACAGCGGCGATTATAGACATGCCGGCAGCCGGCGCCGCTTGTCTTTTATTTTTTCAGGATTAGGCTAGTGGGCTCACTGCATTAGGGAAAGCGCGATGACCACCGAGCACGACACGACTTCTGAAGAACCGCGCCTGAACAGCACGGAAATCCGCATCCTTGGCTGCCTGATCGAAAAACAGGCCACCAGCCCCGAAACGTATCCGTTGACCCTTAACGCGCTGGTGATCGCCTGCAACCAGAAAACCAGCCGCGAGCCCGTGATGAACCTCAGCCAGGGCCAGGTGGGCCAGAGCCTGCGGGCGCTGGAAGGTCGCGGTTTTACCCGGCTGGTGATGGGCAGCCGCGCCGATCGCTGGGAGCATCGGGTCGACAAGGCACTGGAATTGGTGCCGGCCCAGGTGATTCTCAGTGGTTTGCTGTTCCTGCGGGGGCCGCAGACGGTCAACGAACTGCTGACCCGCAGCGGGCGCATGCACGACTTTGAAGACGCCGAGCAGGTGGTGCATCAACTGGAGCGCCTGATTGCCCGTGGGCTGGCGCTGCTGGTGCCGCGTCAGTCGGGGCAGCGGGAAGACCGGTATATGCATGCCCTTGGGGACCCTGCCGATATCGAGGCGATCCTGGCGGCACGTGGCAATCCAGTGGAGCGTGGCGCGGGAAGTGGCGTTTCGCTGGAGCGTATCGAAGAGCTGGAAGCGCGGATTGCGGCGCTGGAAGAGCGCCTGTCCCGGCTTGAGTAATCAACCTGTGGGAGCCGGGCTTGCCCGCGATGGCGGTGGATCAGCCACTAAAAGGATGACTGACCCACCGCCATCGCAGGCAAGCCAGCTCCCACATTTGATATGCGCACTGTTCACGCCCGTGCAAACGCCACCGCAGCCTGAAACTGCGCATCCGTCGGCCGTACGCCGGTGTACAGCACAAACTGCTCCAGCGCCTGGATGGCGATCACTTCCAGGCCGGTAATCACCCGCTTGCCCTGGGCGCGTCCTCGCAGGATCAGTGGGGTTTCCGAGGGAATGGCCACCACATCGAACACGGTCTGGGCACCATCAATGGCCTCGGCCTCAAACGCCAACTGATCCGCCTCGGCCCCGCCGGTCATGCCAATCGGCGTCACGTTGACCAGCATCTGCGGGCGCAAAGCCCCCAGCTCCGCCTGCCACTCATACCCCAGGCTCAGGGCCAGCGCCCGGCCTGCGGCTTCATTGCGCGCCACGATCACGCCATTGGCGTAGCCACCATCGCGCAAGGCACTGGCCACGGCCTTGGCCATGCCGCCGCTGCCGCGCAGGGCGAACGTCGAGTCCTTGGGCACTTCATGTTTCTTCAGCAGTTGCTCAATGGCGATGTAGTCGGTGTTGTAGGCCTTCAAATGCCCATGGGTGTTGACGATGGTATTGATCGACGCAATGGCCCGCGCCGAATCGTCCAGCTCATCCACCAGGGCAATGCAGGCTTCCTTGAACGGCATCGACACGCCACACCCACGAATGCCCAACGCGCGAATACCACCGACGGCGCCCGGCAAGTCCTGGCTGCTGAAGGCCTTGTAGTAGAAATTCAGCCCCAACTGCTCGTACAGATGGTTATGAAAGCGCAGGCCAAAATTCCCGGGGCGTGCCGACAGTGACATGCACAGTTGGGTGTCCTTGTTGGGGTTCATCTGCATCGGTAACTCCTTGAAGCCCTTCCAGAGGCGGTTTCGGATAGACGGAATACCCGCGCCTGCGGGTTGTCGTGGATCATACGCACTGTGCCCGGCCGCTTGTGTAAGCCAGCCGATACAGACCTTACACAACCTTTACCTATCGGCTGTGCTGTTTTTTAGAAATACGCTGTCTTAAAAGTATCCCCGCGACAATCCTTGAGTCTATTGATTGCAGACCACAAGCGCAGGGGCTAACCGAGGAATGACCATGATTCGTAAAATCCCCAAGATCGCCTTGCTTATCGGTGCACTCGCTATAGCAGGACAGGCCTCCGCCCACGGTGGTGGTTGGGGTGCTCCGCTCGCACTGGGTGCCGTTGTCGGTGCAGTGGTAGGCGGCTCGATCGTTGCCAGCCAGCAGCAGCCGGTCTATGTGCAACAGCCGGTGTATGTCCAGCCGCAGCCGGTGTATTCCGCTCCGCCGCCGGTCTACTACGCACCGCCACCGCCTGTGTATGTGCAACAACAGGTTTATTACCGCCCGGCGCCGGTCTATTACGGCCCACCGCGCGGCTACTACGGCCCTCCACACGGCTATTACGGTCGCGGTTGGTAAGCATGAACTGACACACCAGAACAGGCTCCGCCCTAAAAGCGGGGCCTTTTTTTGGCCTGCAGGTCTGAATAAATCTCGCCAAGGTCGTTATAAGGACAATGCCTGTGGCCAAATCCCACATCATTGATCTCAATAGGTGCTTGCCCGATCGGGCCTTGCGCTGTCATGTTTGTGTCTCAAAAGGCTTCCACTATCACCCCTGTCCAGGCAATAACAACAAGGACGACTGACCATGCCCACGCAAAACCCCCATCGCACCGCCGGCCTCTGCACGTCGAGCAAGGTCTATAGCGTGCTGACCGAGCTCAAGGCCCTGGAAGGCCATCGCAACGCCAAGTTCCTGTCCCTGCTGGCGGAAAACCTGGTGCGCAAGGGCCTGCTCAGTGAGCAGGAAGTGGTGCACATGCTGGACCAGGTTGTCGACTGAAGGACCGCTCGATAACAGTGATGTCGACTATCGAGCAGGTTAATTTTCCCTTAAGGCCTGCGCACCGTAATGTCACCTCCATAGCGTATCGGAGGTCGTCATGCCCACTATCCAAATCATGTCCGTCATCGGCAGTGCCGTTCCCGCACCTCTGCGGGAGCTGGGTTTGCTCGCCTGCTGGTACCTGGTTCGCGATGGCGAAGCCATCAGCGGCCCACTCACTTCATTGCCGGCCGCCCAGGCCCTGTCAGCCAAGATGGCGCATCGCTTTCATGCCTAAGGCAGTTGCACCCGCGGCTTGGTTTCGACAAACAACGCCCAGCTGGACATAAACAACGCAGCAATCAGCGGCCCGATCACAAAACCGTTCAGGCCAAAGACCGACAGCCCGCCCAGGGTCGAGATCAGGATCAGGTAGTCGGGCATCCGGGTGTCCTTGCCCACCAGGATCGGCCGCAGCACGTTGTCCACCAGCCCGATCACAAACACCCCGAACAGCCCCAGCACCACCCCTTGCCAGATTGACCCGCTCAGCAGGAAATACGCCGCCACCGGCCCCCACACAATCCCCGCGCCCACCGCCGGCAGCAGCGACAGAAACGCCATCAACACCGCCCAGAGCAACGCGCTGGGAATGTCCAGGAACCAGAAGATCAAGCCACCCAACGCGCCTTGCGTCACCGCTACCAATACGTTGCCCTTCACCGTGGCCCGTACCACCCGGTTGAACTTCAGCTGCAGGCGCCGTTTTTGCGGTTCGGCCAGCGGCACGGCGGTACGCACTTTACGCACCAGCTCCGGACCGTCCCGCAGCAGGAAGAACAGCAAATACAGCATGATGAAAAAGCTCACCAGGAAATCAAACGTGCCCTGGCCGAAGCTGAACGCCTGGGTCGCGAAAAACTGGCTGCCCTGCATCGCGCTCTTGACGATTTTCTCCCGAAGGCCTTCCAGGTTGCCCATGCCAAAGCGGTCCAGCAGGTGCTGGAAGTACGGTGGCAGGAAGTTCTTGAACTGCTCGATATACCCGGCAACGTCGAGCTTGCCGCTCTCGATGTTCTTGTAAAGCGTGGCACCCTCCTGCACCAGCAAGGCGCTGGTGATGATCACCGGCAAAATCGCGATCACCAGGCACACCATCAGGGTCGCCAGCGAGGTGAGGTTGCGGTTCCAGGCAAACCGTTGCTGGAAGCGCCGTTGCATCGGCGCAAAGATGATCCCCAGGATCACCGCCCAGAACACCGCACCGTAGAACGGCAGCAAAATCCAGATAAACGCGATGGTCACCAGAACGAGCAGTAACAGCAGGGTTTTGAATTGCAGGTTGGTTTGATTCATGGCCGATCCATCTCAATAAACGCAGGACACTCATGTGCACCCTGATGTTTAGTCCACCGCAAATCCTGCGAGTGCCCTACTTCTTAGACCTGGATCAATAAACGGCGCGGCATGCACAGCTACCCTGCCGCCCTTTTGCGACCCGAACCCATGCCCCCCGTCATCGCCCCCGAACTGCTCGCCCCCGCCGGCACCCTGAAAAACATGCGGTATGCCTTTGCCTACGGCGCCGATGCCGTCTACGCCGGGCAACCGCGCTACAGCCTGAGGGTGCGCAATAACGAATTCGACCACGCCAACCTCGCCCTCGGCATCCACGAAGCCCAGGCCCAGGGCAAGCGTTTCTATGTGGTGGTCAACATCGCACCGCACAACGCCAAGCTGAAGACCTTCCTCAAGGACCTGGCCCCGGTGATCGCCATGGGCCCGGATGCGCTGATCATGTCCGACCCGGGCCTGATCATGCTGGTGCGCCGGCACTTCCCGCACATGCCAATCCACCTGTCGGTGCAGGCCAACACGGTGAACTGGGCCAGCGTCGAGTTCTGGCAGACCCAAGGCATCTGCCGGGTCATCCTGTCGCGGGAGTTGTCGCTGGAGGAAATCGACGAGATTCGCCAGCACGTGCCCGCCATGGAGCTGGAAGTGTTTGTGCACGGTGCGCTGTGCATGGCCTATTCCGGGCGCTGCCTGCTGTCGGGCTATATGAACAAGCGCGACGCCAACCAGGGCACCTGCACCAACGCCTGCCGCTGGAAATACCAGGCCACTCCCGCCGTGGAAAACGCCACGGGCGACATCGTGCAGCAGTACGCGCCCGAACCGACCCTGGGCCTCGGCGCCCCCACCGACCAGGTGTTCCTGTTGCAGGAGGCCAACCGCCCTGATGAACAGATGCCCGCCTTCGAAGACGAGCACGGCACCTACATCATGAACGCCAAGGACCTGCGGGCGGTGCAGCACGTCGAGCGGCTGACGCGCATGGGCGTGCATTCGCTGAAGATCGAAGGCCGCACCAAATCCCACTTCTACTGCGCCCGCACCACCCAGGTGTATCGCCAGGCCATCGACGATGCGGTGGCCGGGCGCGACTTCGACCGGGGCTTGATGACCAACCTCGAGTCCCTGGCCCAGCGCGGCTACACCGAAGGTTTCCTGCGCCGGCACGTGCACGATGAATACCAGAACTACCAGAACGGCAGCTCGGTGTCCGAACGCCAACAGTTCGTCGGCGAGCTGACCGGTGAGCGGCGCGGCGAGCTGGCCGAGGTCAAGGTGAAGAACCGGTTTGCCGTGGGCAATCACCTGGAACTGATGACCCCGGCCGGGAATTTCCACTTTGACCTGGCCACGCTGCACAACGCCAAGGGCGAGGCCATCGAAGTCGCGCCGGGCGACGGGCATACGGTGTATCTGCCGATCCCGGCGGAAATGGACCTGAGATTCGGGCTTTTGATGCGCGACGTTTAACTTCGCCAGACACCTTAATTGTGGCGAGGGAGCTTGCTCCCGCTGGGCTGCGAAGCAGCCCCAAAACAGCCAAATGCGCTTCTTCCTGGAAAACCGCATCAGCCGGATAAGGGCCGCTTCGCGCCCCAGCGGGAGCAAGCTCCCTCGCCACAAAAAGCAGGGCGTACGCGCAATAGGTTCATTAGCACAGTAGAATTAGCGGTTCTGCGTACCGCCATCCTGTCTTGAGCGGTCACCCTCTTTTTTACGGAGATCGCCTTGCGTCTGTTTCACACCTCCGACTGGCACCTTGGGCAAAACCTGCACGGCCAGGAACGCGACTTCGAACACGCCTGCTTCCTCGACTGGCTGCTGGGCCAGCTGGGCCTGCACCGCCCTGATGTGCTGCTGATCGCCGGCGATATCTTCGACACGGTCAACCCGCCGCTCAAGGCCCAGGAGCGCCTGTATGACTTCATCATCAGCGCCCACGAGCAAAACCCCGCGCTGACCATCGTGATGATCGCCGGCAACCACGACTCCGGCTCGCGTATCGAATTGCCGGCGCCGTTGATGCGTCGCCTGCGCACTCACGCCCTGGGCCGGGTGTTGTGGCTGGATGACGGGCAACTGGATGTCGAGCGGCTGCTGATTCCATTGCCCGGCGCCGACGGTGAAATCGCCGGCTGGTGCCTGGCCCTGCCCTTCCTGCGCCCCGCCGAAGTGACCGGCGCACAACTGGGGGACGATTACCTGCGGGGCATCGGCCAGGTGCATGAATGGCTGATCGCTGCCGCCAACGCCAAGCGCCAGCCGGGCCAGGCGCTGGTTGCCATCAGCCACGCGCACATGGCCGGCGGTTCGGTGTCGGAAGACTCGGAGCGCAGCCTGATCATCGGCAATGCCGAAGCACTGCCCGCCAGCCTGTTCGACGCCAGCGTCAGCTACGTGGCCCTCGGTCATTTGCACAAGCCCCAGCGGGTAAATGGCGAGGAGCGGATTCGCTACTGCGGCTCACCCATTCCGCTGTCATTTTCAGAGATCGGTTACCCGCATCAGATCCTCGACGTGCAGCTGGACGGCGAAACCCTGGTCAGCGTCGAATCCCGGCTTATCCCCCGTTCGGTCAACCTGCAACGCCTGGAAGCCGCGCCCCTGGCCGACATCCTCAAGCAACTGGCCGACTTGCCCGACATCGACCTGCTGGCCGAAACCCAGCGCCAACCCTGGCTCGAAGTGCGGGTGCGCCTCGACGAGCCGCAACCCGACCTGCGCCAGCAAGTGGAAAATGCCCTGCAAGGCAAGGCCGTGCGCCTGGTGCGCATCGCCGCTGAATATGCAGGCGCGGGCAGCCGCGAAGACAGCCAGGAGGACCGCCTGATCGAACTCGACCAGCTCACCCCCAGGAATTGTTCAGCCGCGCCTGGCAGGAAAGCTACGGCAGTGAAGTGGACGAACAGACCCTGAAGGACTTCGCCGTGCTGCTCCAGGAAGTGCAACAGGAGGGCGAACAGCCATGAAGATCCTCGCCATTCGCCTGAAAAACCTCGCCTCCCTGGCGGGGCCGTTTGAAATCGACTTTACCGCCGAGCCCCTGGCCAGCGCCGGGCTGTTCGCGATTACCGGGCCCACCGGCGCCGGCAAAAGTACCCTGCTCGATGCGCTGTGCCTGGCGCTGTTTGGCGCCGTGCCGCGCCTGGGCGATACCGGCCAGGCAAAAATGCCGGATGCCGACACCGATATTTCCATCGGTGACCCACGCACCCTGATTCGTCGGGGCACCGGTGGTGGTTACGCCGAAGTGGATTTTGTCGGCGTCAGTGGCCGTCGCTACCGCGCCCGCTGGGAAGCCAACCGCGCCCGGGACAAGGCCAGCGGCAAGCTGCAAGCCAGCCGGCAAAGCCTGATTGACCTGGACAGCGAGCAACTGCTGGCCAGTCAGAAAACCGAATACAAGACCCAGCTGGAACTGGCCCTGGGCCTGAACTTCGAGCAGTTCACCCGCGCCGTGTTGCTCGCGCAAAGTGAGTTCAGCGCGTTCCTCAAGGCCAACGACAACGAGCGCAGCGAACTGCTGGAAAAGCTCACCGATACCGCGCTCTACACCCAACTCGGCCGCCGCGCCTTCGACAAGGCCAAGGACGCCCGGGACGCTCACAAACACCTGCAAGACCAGGCCACCGGCGTGACCCCGCTGGCCCCTGAAGCCCGCGCCGAGCTGGACGAACAACTGGCCGCCGCCCAGCAGCAGCTCAAGACCCGGCAGGCGCAACTCAAGCAACTTGAGCTGCAGCACACCTGGCTCAAGGAACTGCGGGAATGGCAGGAACGCCAGCAAGGCGCCGTCGAGCAACTGCAACAGGCCCAGCAACACTGGGAAAGCCAGGGCCCGCAACGCCTGGACCTCAGCCGCCTGGAACAACTTGCGCCGCAACGTCACCACTTCGCCCGTCAGGCTGAACTGACGACGCAACTGCAGCCGCTCGCCGCACAGATCCAGCAGCACCTTGAGCAACAAGCCGCGCTGCACACTCGCCAGACTCAGTTGCAACAGCAACAGACGGACGTGCACGCCGCCCTCGCTCAGGCGCTGAAGCAACAAACCGACGCAGTGCCCCTGCTGCGCCAGGCTTTCGAGGAGCAAACCACCCTCGCCCACCTGACCCGTGAGCTGGCCCGGCGCAGTGAAGAAAAACAGCTGGGCGAAGCCGCCTGCGTGGAAGGCCAGGCGGCGTTGACCGGCCTGCTCGACAAGCAAAAAGTTGTCGCCGAACGCCTGAACCGGCTGGCCGCAGAACTTGAACGCAGCGCCGCCCTCGCGCCCTTGAGTGACGCCTGGAGCGCCTACCGCGACCGCTTGCAACAGCTGATGCTGATCGGCAATCGTCTGAATAAAGGCCAGGCTGAACTGCCGCAACTGGAAGAACGCGCCACCCGTCTCGGTGAAAAATGGACCGAGCAACGTGAAGCCCTCGACCTGCTGTACTACGAAGCCGGCGCCGAGCCCCATGCGGTGGCCGAGCAGATCCAGCTATTGGGCAGCCTGCTACAGGATAATCGCAAGCAACATCGGGCGTTTGAAGACCTGGCGCGGCTGTGGGACAACCATCAACAACTGGATAAGCAGCTACAGGCATTGGGCGAGAGGCTAAGTGCTGCCCAACAGCATCGGGAAGCGCTGATACAGTCCGGCTTTCAAACCAAGACAGAGCTAACAACCGCCGAACAGACCCTGACCGTTACCAAGCAGCTGCTGGATCGCCAACGCCACGCACGTAGTGAAAGTATCGAAGAGTTACGTGCAAAGCTACAGGACGACCAGCCTTGCCCCGTTTGTGGCAGCCACGAACATCCATACCATCAACCTGAAGCCCTGCTGCAAAGCATGGATCGGCATGATGAAAATGAAGAGGCCGTCGCTCAGAAGGCAGTCGACGCCCTCAACAGCAAACTCATTGAGTTGCGGGGCGACTTGGGAGGAGTGAACGGCCAGATAAAGGAGTTCCTGAGCCAGCAGGAACAACTTGCCGCTCAACAAAAAATCTCTTCCTCGAATCTTGAAGCCCACCCGCTGTCCGCCTCGCTGTTCAACCAGGACGCGGCCAAGCGCGATGCCTGGCTCGCCCAGCAACTGAGCCAGCTCAGCCAAAGCCTGGCTCAGGATGAGCAACGCCAGGGCGCCCTGCTCAACCTGCAACAAAACGCCGGGCGCATGCAGCAGCAACTGCAAGCCGCCCAGGACGCCAGCCAGCAGGCCCGCCAATTGCTGATCGACCAGCAGCGGGAACTGTCCAACGACCGCGAACGCCTGGACGAAGAACTCCAAGCCTTCGCCAGCCTGTTGCCGGCCGAGACCCTCGATGGCCTGCGCAGCGAGCCGGCGGCGACCTTCATGTTGCTCGACCAACAGGTCAGCCAGCGCCTGGAGCAACTGGATAACCAGAAAGAAGAACTGGCCGAGCAGCTACAGCGCCAGCAGGCCATCGACAAGGAACAGGACCGCCAGCAACATCGCCAACAGCAGTTGGAGGCCTTGCAAAAACAGCTCGCCGAACAAAGCACCCTGCAACAGGCTGCCGAGGAAAAACTCGCCGCCCTGCTGGGGAAAACTCCAGCGCCGAACACTGGCAGCAGCACCTGGACCAGGCCGTCGAGCAGGCGCGCCAGCATGAGACCGAGGCCAACCAGCAGTTGCAGGACACCCGCAACCAACTGATCCAGCTGGCCGCCGACCTCAAGTCGTTGCAAGAACGCCAACAGTCCCTGGACGCCGAGCATCTGGCCCTCAGCACGCGCCTGAGCGAATGGCGCGCCCTGAACCCGGAACTCGATGACGCCGGCCTGGCACGCCTGGTGGCCTTCGACGAACCGCAGGTGGCCGAGCTGCGCCAGCAACTGCAACACAGCGAAAAAGCCATCGAGCAGGCCAAGGTGTTGCTGCAGGAGCGCGAACAGCGGCTCAAGGATCACCAGGCGCTGCACAACGGCAACCTTGAAGCCGGGCAACTGGACAGCGCATTGGCCGAGCTCAACGCCGCGCTGGCCATTGGTGAAAAACACTGCGCCGAACTGCGCGCCCAACAAGCCGATGACCAGCGTCGCCAGGATGCCAACCAGGCGTTGGCAGCCGAGATCGCCAAGGCTTACGAAGAATGGCAACGCTGGGCGCGCCTGAATGCGCTGATTGGTTCGGCCACCGGCGATACCTTCCGCAAGATCGCCCAGGCCTACAACCTCGACCTGCTGGTGCACCACGCCAACGTGCAACTGCGCCAACTGGTGCGCCGCTACCGCCTGAAACGCGGCGGCAGCATGCTGGGTTTGCTGGTGCTCGACACGGAGATGGGCGACGAACTGCGCTCGGTGCACTCGTTGTCCGGCGGCGAGACGTTCCTGGTGTCGCTGGCCCTGGCCTTGGGCCTGGCGTCGATGGCGTCCAGCACGTTGAAGATCGAATCGCTGTTTATCGACGAAGGCTTTGGCAGCCTCGACCCCGAATCCCTGCAACTGGCGATGGACGCCCTCGACGGCTTGCAGGCCCAGGGCCGCAAGGTAGCGGTGATCTCCCATGTGCAGGAAATGCACGAGCGGATTCCGGTGCAGATTCAGGTCAAGCGCCAGGGCAACGGCTTGAGCACTCTGGAGGTCAAGTGAGCGACGTGGTGTTGTATTCGTTCCGCCGCTGCCCGTATGCCATGCGGGCGCGAATGGCCCTGCGGTACTCGGGGGTGGCGGTACAGATCATCGAGGTCAGCCTCAAGGCCAAGCCGGCTGAGATGCTCGCGTTGTCACCCAAGGGCACGGTGCCGGTGCTGAGTGTGGAGGGCCGGGTGATCGATGAGAGCCTGGCAATTATGCGTTGGGCGCTGGCGCAGCATGATCCTGAGGGGTGGTTGCTTGAGGAGGATGGGGCGACGCAGGCGCTGATTGACGAGAACGATCAGGGCTTCAAGTATCAATTGAATCGATACAAGTATGCCGAGCGTTATCCGGAGCAGCCGATGGAGGTTTATCGGGCCGAGGGTGAGGTGTTTTTGTTGAAGCTGGAGGGGTTGCTGGCCGGGCGGGAGTATTTGCTGGCCGGGCACTTGAGCCTGGCGGATGTGGCACTGGCGCCGTTTGTGCGGCAGTTTGCCCATGTGGATCGGGAGTGGTTTGCACGGGCGCCGTATCCGCGGTTGCAGGCGTGGTTGCAGCGGTTTCTGGAGTCGTCGTTGTTTGTCGCGGTGATGGCAAAACCCTGAGGTCAGAGCCAGCTTTTGTGGCGAGGGAGCTTGCTCCCGCTGGACTGCGAAGCGACCCAAAAATGGGACTGCTGCGCAGTCCAGCGGGAGCAAGCTCCTCGCCACAACAAGCCTGCTCTTAAAGAGTATTGCGCTCAGTTCTGGATTTTGTGGTCCAGCGCTGCGTAGAAGTTGGCACTTTGTTGCAGGTATTTCTGGGTGTAGGCGCTGGTGCTGGTTTTTTGCTGCTGATCTCGACGCTGGCGCTGGCAGGCAACGCAACAGTGGCGGAAACAGCAGAAGCGGCGATGATCGAGAAGAGATTGAAGTTCATGTCGGTAACCCTTGTGTTCGGTTGGCTGGGTGGCCTGTGCTGGCCTTGGAACCAAACTTACGCCCGAGGGGTTAGCCTTAGAAATTCATTGAACCACTAGCCGCTATTAATACGATTAATACAAGGAGTCAGGCCCCGCATGGCGGGGCCTGTGGCTTAGTGTCGCACCAGGAACTTGAGGTCGCTGGGGGCATCAATCGCCAGTTTCTGCACGGTTTTGCCCAACAGGCCGGTCTTGGGGTCGCGCTCGACGACCACAATCTCGTTGCTCTTCTGGTTGGCAATCAGCAGGAACTTGCCGCTGGGGTCCAGGGCGAATTCCCGGGGATGATCACCTTCCACCGAGCGGCGCTGGATCTCCTTCAGCTGCGCGGTGGCGGGGTCGATGGCAAACACCAGCATCTGGTTGGCGGTGCCACGGTTGCTCACGTAGAGGAACTTGCCGTCGCTTGAGGTGTGCAACGCGGCGCCGGCCTTGTCGGACACAGGCTGGCCGTCAGCGAAGTTGACCAGTTGCTTCTGGGTCAGCTTGCCCTCGTTGTAGTCGAACACCGCAACCTGCGCGCTCATCTCGGTGGTCAGCCAGGCGTGCTTGCCATCCGCGGTGAACAGCAGGTGCCGCGGGCCGCTGCCCGGAGGCAGTTGCACAAACGCAGGGTCGGCCGGGGTCAGCGGCAGTTCATGGTTGGCCTTGGGGTCGTAGTGGTAGGCAAAGATCTTGTCCGCACCCAGGTCCTGGACAAACACGTATTTGCCGTCCGGCGAAGACACCACCGAATGCACATGGTTGGACGCCTGGCGTTCAGGGTTGACCCGGCTGGCCGGGTGCCCGCTCAGTTGCACCGGCGGCGACAGCTTGCCTTCGGCGTCTACCGGCAATACCGCCAGGCTTCCGCCCGGGTCTTCCAGCACCGAATAGTTGGCCACGAACAAGTAGCGCCCATCACTGGCGAGGCTGGAATGGGTCGGCTCGTTACCGAGGCTCTGCACCTGGTTGATCAGGGTCAGTTGATGGTTTTTCGGGTCGATGCTGTAGCTGCTCACGCGCCCTACCGGGTCTTTTTGCCCCGGGCCGTTTTCATTCACCACAAACAGGTGCTTCTGGTCTTTGGACAGGGTCAGCCACGACGGGTTGGCCGCCTTGGCGGCGAGCACCGGCTGGCCGCTGAACTGCCCGGTGCGGCTGTCGAACTGCAGGCGGTAGATGCCTTCGCTGGTGCCGGCGGTGTAGCTGCCCACCAGCAATTCAAAGGTGTCTACCGGCGCGGCCTGGACCGACATCGCACCTACGCTGCCGGCCATCAGCAGGGGCCAGAATTTACGCATCATCATCCGCTTCATCCTCGTCATTATTGTTGCCGGTAACGCCGCTCATGCAGACCAGGCGGTGTTCGCCCGAGTCACCGGTAAGGGTCCAGCTTTGCAAGGTTTGATCAAAGGTCGCCGCCTTGACCTGCTCCAGGCTGAAACTCCAGCGCTTCTCGGCACGACCGTCCATGCAGATGATCAGTAACTTCTGGTCATCCAGGCTGAAATCGAAGGTATGCAGGCCATCGATTTCGACCATCTGGCAGTCTTCAAACGCGTTGAGCAAGGTAGGGGTGTCGGCAGTCATAACCATCAATCATCAAGAGGAAAGACCTCATGATAGGTCAAATCGTTGCATCGGCCTAAGCCCGCGCAATGCAAAACGCCGTGGCACAGGCCACGGCGTTTTGGCAAACAGCGATGGATCAGTGGGCAAACAACGAATTGCCCTTCTGCCCCGCCAGCTTCTCGGGTTTGATCAGGAAGCGTGCCAGCGCCGGCAACAGCCACAGCGCGCCGAACATGTTCCACAGCAGCATGAAGGTCAGCATCAGGCCCATGTCGGCCTGGAACTTGATGGCCGAGAAGATCCAGGTGCACACGCCGATGGCCAGGCACAGGCCGGTGAACAGCACGGCTTTACCGGTGGACTTGAGGGTCTGGTAATACGCTTCCTGCAACGGCAGGCCGGCCCGCAGGAAACTCTCGAGGCGGCTGTAGATGTAGATGCCGTAGTCCACGCCAATCCCCACGCCCAGCGCCACCACCGGCAAGGTCGCGACCTTGACGCCGATGCCCATGAACGCCATCAGCGCGTTGCCCAGCACCGAGGTCAGCACCAGCGGCAGCACGATGCACAGGGTCGCCGCCCAGGAACGGAAGGTGATCATGCACATGGTGGCCACGCACAGGTACACCAGGATCAGGATGGTCAGCTCGGATTCCTTGATCACCTCGTTGGTGGCCGCCTCGATCCCGGCGTTACCGGCGGCGAGGATGAATTCCAGGCCGTCCTTGTTGTTCTCCCTGGCGAAGTCCTGCACCGCATGCACCGCGCGGTCGAGGGTCTCGGCCTTGTGGTCGTTGAGGAACACCAGCACCGGCGCCAGGGAACAGTTGTTGTTGTACAGGCCATCGGCGCGGGCGATGGAGTTGTTCAGCACGTCAGGGTTGCGCGACAGGGTTTCCCATTTCAGGTTGCCCTCGTTCATGCCCTTGATCATCTGCTTGGACACGGTCACCAACGAGATGGCCGACTGCACGCCCTCGGTGTTCTGCATCTTCCACATCAACTGGTCGATGGGCGCCATGGCTTCATAGCGCGAACAGCCTTCCGGCGGTGTCTTGACCATCACCACCAATACGTCGGAGCTGGTGGAGTAGTTGCTGATGATGAAGTTGTTGTCTTTGTTGTAGCGCGAGTCCGGGCGCAGCTCCGGGGCGCCCTGGTCGAGGTCGCCGATTTTCAGGTTCTGGCTGTACCAGAGGCCGCCACCGAAGGCGACCAGTGCCAGGGCGATCGACACAGGGGCAACTTTGGGGCTGGCGAACTTCGACAGCAGGCGCCAGAACGGGTGTTCGCGGTGCGCATCCTTCTTGCTCTTGGCGATCGCGCGCTTGCTGATGCCCACATAGGAGATCGCCACCGGCAGCAGGATCAGGTTGGTGAAGACGATCACCGCCACCCCCACCGAGGCGCCGATGGCCAGTTCGCGGATCACGCCGATGTCGATGATCAGCAGGGTGATAAAGCCGACCGCATCGGCGAGGATCGCGATCATGCCCGGCAGGAACAGCTGGCGGAAGGTACGCCGGGCAGCGGTCAGGGCGTTGTCGGCATCGCTGGATTGCAGGGCGATGCCGTTGATCTTCTGCACGCCGTGGGAAATGCCGATGGCGAAGATCAGGAACGGCACCAGCATCGAGTAGGGATCCAGCCCGAAACCCAGGGCATGCATCAACCCAAGCTGCCAGATAACCGCCACCAGCGTGGTGCTCAACACCGCGACGGTACTGCGCAGGCAGTTGGTAAACCACAGCAGCAGCACCAGGGTGATGACGAAGGCGATACCGAAGAACATCACCACCATCACCAGGCCGTCGATCAGGTCGCCCACCTTCTTGGCAAACCCGACGATGTGGATCTTGACGTTGGGGTTCTGCGCTTCGAACTTGTCGCGGATCTTGTCTTCGAGTTCATGGGAGAACTTGCGGTAGTCCAGGGCCAGCAACTTGCCCTGGTCCTGTGGGTCCGGGTAGGACTCCAGCAGCGGAATGTCGACGATGCTCGACTTGAAGTCGTTGGCCACGAGGCGCCCGACCTGCCCGGACTTGAGCACGTTATTGCGCAGCTGGTCGAGGCTTTCCGGCGAGCCGTTGTAGCTCTGCGGGATCACTTCGCCGCCGGCAAAGCCTTCCTCGGTGACTTCAGTCCAGCGCACGCTGGGACTCCACAGGGACTTGAGCCCGGAGCGGTCGACGCCGGAGATGTAGAACACCTCGTCGTTGATCTGGCGCAGGGTCTCCATGTACTCCTTCGTGAAGATGTCACCGTCCTTGGCTTCCACCGAAATGCGCACCGTGTTGCCCAGGTTCGCCAGGTCGTTGCGGTGTTCCATCATCTTCTCGATGAAGGGGTGCTTCAGCGGGATCATTTTTTCGAAGCTGGTGGACGGGCGAATCAACGTCGCCTGCCAGAACAGGAAAATGCTCACCAACAGGCAGAGCGTGATCACTGCCGGGCGGTTATTGAAAATCAGGCGCTCGAGAAACGTGGCCTTGTCGTTGTGATGACTGCTCATGCTGTCCCCGCCTTCTTATTGTTTTATCAGCTCGGCACCGGTCGGCGTTGCGACGCGAACGCCACCCTGCCCCACCAGAATCAAGTTGCCGTTGCCCGCCGCCGTGACCGCCGACAGCGAAATGCGGTCCGGGCGATTGAATACGCTGAAGGTCAGGCCGTCGTCGTGGCTGACCACCACGCTGCCGCCGTTGCCCACTACCACGATGGAGCCGTCGTCCAGCAGGGTCGCCCCCGACAGGCCGAACTCCAGCGCGCCACGGGTGGCGTTCAACTCCACCGGCTCCCAGGTGCTGCCAAAATCCGTGGAGCGAAACAGGTTGCCGCGCAGGCCGTAGGCCAACAGGGTTTGCGCCTGGGCGGTGCCGATCACGCCGAACAGCGAACCCTCGTAGGGGCCTTCGAGTTTTTCCCAGGTTTGCCCCTCGTCAGGGGAGCGGAACATGCTGCCCTGCTCGCCGACGATAAACAGCCCGGCGTCTTTGACGTGGGCGATGGCGTTGAGGTGGTATTGGTCTTCGTTGTCGAGGCGGTCGCTGACGTCGTCCCAGGTTTTGCCGCCGTCGGTGGTTTCGATCAGCGCACCATAGGCGCCCACGGCAAAGCCGTTGCTGGCGTCCTTGAACCAGACGTCGAGCAGCGGCGCTTCGCGCTTGAGGTCCTGGAATTGCTGGGTCCAGGTCAGGCCGCCATCGGTGCTGGCGAGGATCTGTGCGTCATGGCCCACCGCCCAGCCGTGTTGGTCGTCGGCGAAAAACACCGCCGTCAGCAGTTGCCGGGTGGGCACTTTGGCTTGGGTCCAGGTGGCGCCCTGGTCGTCGGAATAGAGAATGTGCCCGCGATCACCGACCGCCACCAGGCGTTTGCCTGCGTGCACCACGTCGATCATCAGGCTTTTGGCAGCCTTGGGGGAATCAATGGCAAACACCGCGGCGGCGGTGGTTTCGGTGGCGGCGTGGGCGGGTGTCGACAACGCGACAGCCCCCAGCAACGAGAGCGCTGTGGCCAGCAATGCGACCCTGCGCGTGGCCTTCGGGCGGAAAAACACCACACCCATGACAGGCTCACTCATAGACCTTTCTCCCATTTATTATTGTTAGGTCGTCTTGCCGTTCGGAGCCCTGAAACCTGCAATCTAGAGCGCCTTGGGGAAGCTGGGCCATCCTAGCGGGCTTTGGAATCGTCTGACAATCGGCGCTACGTTATGTTTTGTTAACTGGAGGGGATTTGGGGGTGAGGTGAATATAACTGCATCAGCCGGAGTGATTGGCCAAAATAAATGAATTTTTATTCTATCTATTGAATATTGGGAATATTTATTCCATAAATAGGCTTCTGACAACAATAATTCGAAGGAACCTGGCGATGCGCGAACTCGGAATCGGCCTGATTGGCACAGGCTTTATGGGGCGTGCCCACGCCCTGGCGTTCAATAACGCGCGGGCGGTGTTCGAGCTGCCGGTGAAGCTCACCCTGGCCGCCCTGGCCGATGCCGACACCGAACGCGCGACCCGTTGCGCCGCGGACTGGGGGTTTGCCCGGGCCCATGGCGACTGGCAGCAATTGATCGACGACCCCAAGGTGGATGTGGTCGCCATCACCACCCCCAATCATCTGCACTACCCGATGGCCATGGCGGCGCTGGCGGCGGGCAAGGCGGTGTATTGCGAGAAACCGCTGGCGGTCAGCCTGGAGCAGGCGAGCGCCATGCGTGATGCCGCAAGCAAAACCGGGGTGGTGACGCGGGTGGGTTACAACTATCAGCACAACCCGATGATTGGTTTGGCCCGGCAGTTGATCGACAGCGGCGAGTTGGGGGAGATCATCAGTTTTCAGGGGGAATTCAGCGAGGATTTCATGGCGGATGCAGCGTCGCCCTGGTCGTGGCGCTGTGAGGTCGGGCATGCCGGCGGTGCGTTGGCGGATTTGGGCAGCCACTTGCTGTCCATGGCGCGCTATTTGGTGGGGGATGTGCTGAGTGTGTGTGCCGATACGCAGACGGTGCATGGGCAGCGGCCTGCCACGGCGGGGAGCGAGACGCTGCGGGAAATTGTGGTGGATGATCAGGTGCATGCGTTGTTGCGCTTTGCCAATGGCGCGCGGGGGACGGTGAGCAGTAGTTGGCTCAAGCATGGGTATAAGAACCACCTGAGCTTTGAGATCAGTGGCACGCGGGGCACGTTGTTGTTTGATCAGGAACGGTTGAATGAATTGCAGTTGTTCCGGGTTGGGCAGGAGGGGTTTCAGCGGCTGTTGGCGGGGCCTTCGTTGCCGGGGTACGCGGCGTTCAGCCCGGCGCCGGGGCATCAGTTGGGGTACAACGAGTTGAAGACCCTGGAGGTGCATGAGTTGTTGATGGCGTTGGCTGGCAAGGGCAGCGACGGGACGGATTTTGCGGCGGCGTGGGAGGTGGAGCGGCTGGCGACGGCGATTCGGGTGGCGGCTCGGGAGGAGCGCTGGGTCAGGATTGAGGAGGTCTGAATTTGTAGAGGATTAAATGTGGTGAGGGAGCTTGCTCCCGCTGGGGCGCGAAGCGGCCCCAAAAATGGGCCTGCTGCGCAGTCCAACGGGAGCAAGCTCCCTCGCCACAGGTTATGTGTAAGCCATCAGGTTATGTGTAAGCCATCAGGTTCGGGGGCGGCGCATCAGGCGGTACGCCGCCGGGATGACGAACAGCGATAGCAGCGGCGCGGTGAGCATGCCGCCGATCATGGGCGCGGCAATTCGGCTCATGACTTCGCTACCGGTGCCGCCGCCCAACAGGATCGGCAACAACCCGGCGATGATCACGGCCACGGTCATCGCCTTGGGGCGCACGCGCAGTACGGCGCCTTCGGTGATGGCGTCCAGCAACGCCTGGTCCCCTCCTCCCTGGCGTTCAGCCCAGGCGTTTTTCAGGTACAGCAGCATGATCACACCGAACTCCGCCGACACCCCCGCCAACGCAATAAACCCGACACCGGTGGCCACCGACAAATTGAAGCCCAGCCAGTACAACAACCACACCCCACCCGTCAGCGCAAACGGCAACGTGGCGAGGATCAGCAACGCCTCATCCACCCGGCGGAACGTCAGGTACAGCAATACGAAGATGATCAGCAAAGTCGCCGGCACCACCAGTTTCAGGCGTTCATTGGCCCGTTCCAGAAACTCGAACTGCCCCGAATAGCTGAGGCTCATGCCCGGTTGCAACTGCACCTGGCTGTTGATCGCCTCACGCAAGTCCTTCACCACCGACGCCAGGTCGCGGTCGCGCACGTCAATGTACACCCAGCCGGAAGGCCGGGCGTTTTCGCTCTTGAGCATGGGCGGGCCTTCGGTGACCTTGATCCTCGCCACGGTGCCCAGGGTGATCTGGCTGCCCGACGGCGTGTAGATCGGCAGGTTGCCCAGGGCGCTCACCGAGTCGCGCCACTCCTTCGGGTAACGCAGGTTGATGGGAAACCGCGCCAGCCCTTCGACCGTCTCGCCGATGTTTTCACCGCCAATCGCCCCGGAGACGATGGACTGCACGTCGGTGATGTTCAGGCCATAACGGGCGGCGGCCGGGCGATCGATATCCACGTCGATGTAGCGCCCGCCCGTCAGGCGTTCAGCCAGGGCCGAGCTGACGCCGGGCACCGTCTTGGCGACCTTTTCCACGGCCTGGGTCACGGCGTCGATCTGCATCAGGCTGGTACCTGCGACCTTCACGCCAATCGGGCTCTTGACCCCGGTGGCGAGCATGTCGATGCGGTTGCGGATCGGCGGAATCCAGATGTTGGTCAGCCCCGGCACCTGCACCACACGGTCGAGTTCCTTCACCAGTTTTTCCGGGGTCATGCCCGGGCGCCATTGGTCTCGCGGCTTGAACTCGATGGTGGTTTCGAACATTTCCAGCGGCGCCGGGTCGGTGGCGGTTTCCGCGCGACCGGCCTTGCCGAACACATGGGCAACTTCCGGCACGCTCTTGATCAGGCGGTCGGTACGCTGCAACAAGGCACCGGCTGTTTGCGTCGACAACCCCGGCAGCGCCGAAGGCATGTACAGCAAGTCGCCCTCATCCAGCGGCGGCAGGAATTCACCGCCCAGGTGCGACACCGGCCACAGCGCACTGGCGACCATTAACAACGCCACCAGCAAGGTCATCCGCGGCCAGCGCAATACGGCTTCCAGGGCCGGTTGGTAGAGCTTGATCAGGCCGCGATTCAGCGGGTTGCGTTGCTCGTCGGGGATGCGCCCGCGAATCCAGTAACCCATCAGCACCGGAATCAGGGTCACCGACAACCCCGCCGCTGCGGCCATGGCGTAGGTCTTGGTGTAGGCCAGCGGCCCGAACAACCGGCCTTCCTGGGCTTGCAGGGTGAACACCGGGATAAACGACAAGGTGATGATCAGCAGGCAGAAAAACAGCGCCGGCCCCACTTCCACCGCTGCATCGGTGATGACTTTCCAGTGTTCTTCACCCTTCAATTCCTGGTTCGGATGCGCGTGGTGCCAGGCCTCGATCTTCTTGTGGGCGTTCTCGATCATCACCACCGCGCCATCGACCATCGCGCCGATGGCAATCGCAATCCCGCCCAGGGACATGATGTTGGCGTTGATCCCCTGGAAACGCATCACGATAAAGGCCATCAACACCCCCACCGGCAACGAGATGATCGCCACCAGGGAGGAGCGCAGGTGCCACAGGAAGATCCCGCACACCAGCGCCACCACCAGGAACTCCTCCAGCAGCTTGTGGCTGAGGTTGTCCACGGCGCGGTCGATGAGTTTGCTGCGATCGTAAGTGGTGACGATTTCCACGCCGGGCGGCAGGCTGGTTTTCAGTTGCTCCAGCTTGCTCTTCACCGCCGCGATGGCCTCGCGGGCGTTCTTGCCACTGCGCAGGATCACCACGCCGCCCACCGCCTCGCCTTCACCGTCCAGCTCACTGATGCCCCGGCGCATGTCCGGGCCCAGCTGGATCGTCGCCACGTCCCCGAGGGTCACCGGCACGTTGTTGGCGTCGAGCCGCAGGGGAATGGCGCGGAAGTCCTCCAGGGTTTTCAGGTACCCGGAGGCGCGCACCATGTATTCCGACTCGCCCATGTTCAGCACCGAGCCGCCGGTTTCCTGATTGGCCTTGCCGATGGCCTCCACCACTTGCGCCTGGGTGATACCGCGACTGGCCAGGGCCAACGGGTCGATCTGCACCTGGTATTGCTTGACCTGGCCGCCGATGGTTGCCACTTCGGCGACGTTGGGCAGGGTCTTGAGTTCGAACTTGAGGAACCAGTCCTGCAACGAGCGCAACTGCGCCAGGTCATGTTTTCCGGTGCGGTCCACCAGGGCGTACTGGTAGATCCAGCCGACACCGGTGGCATCCGGGCCCAGCGCCGGCTTGGCCGACGCCGGCAAGCGCGCCTGCAACTGGCTCAGGTATTCCAGCACCCGCGAGCGCGCCCAATACAGGTCGGTGCCTTCGTCAAACAGCACGTAGACGTAGCTGTCGCCGAAGAACGAAAAGCCACGCACGGTCTTCGCCCCCGGCACCGAGAGCATGGTGGTGGTCATCGGGTAGGTGACCTGGTTCTCGACAATCTGCGGCGCCTGGCCCGGGTACGGCGTGCGGATGATCACCTGCACATCCGACAGGTCCGGCAAGGCGTCCACCGGGGTGTTCTGGATCGACCACAGACCCCAGGCCGTGACAAACAGCGTGGCCAGCAACACCAGAAAACGGTTGGCCACCGACCAGCGAATCAACAGGGCGATCATGGCCGGGCTCCCGGTTGCAGGCTCATGCCGTCCATGGAGGCATCGTTTTTAAAACCGTCGGACGCCGGAGCGGTAATTCCCTTCAAACTTGCTTCAGAATCCAGCAGGAATTGACCCGAGGCGACCACCTGCTGGCCTTCCTGCAAGCCGGCGACGATCACGCTCTGGTCCTGGTTTTCCGCGCCCACCTGGACCTCCACCGGGCGATAACGTCCGCCCTCCTCGGCCACCATCACCAGCACGCGTTTGCCGGTGCGAATCAATGCCTCGCTCGGCAGCAACAGCACCGATTGGCCGGTGGATTGAGCGAGGCGCACCTGGGCGGTCATGCCAGGCCGCAACCGGCCGTCAGGGTTGGGCAACTCGACCCGAACCTGCACGGTACGGCTGTCCAGGGCGGTGGCCGGCAGAATCGCCGCGACGGTGCCTTTAACGACTTGCCCCGGCAACCCGACAAAACGGCTCTCGACGGTTTGCCCAACGGCCAGCTCAGCACCCTGGGCTTCAGGCACGGCGACTTGCAGCCACACGGTGCCCAGGCCATTGACCCGCGCCAGGGTTTGGCCGGCCGCGACGGTCATGCCTTCGCGCACGTCCAGGGTTTGCAACGCGCCGCCCAACGGGCTGGTAATGGTCATCACCGATTGCACGCGGCCGCTGCGCTCCATTTGCGCGATCAACCCGGCGGGCATGCCGCTCAGGCGCAGGCGTTGGCGGGCGGCGGCCAACAGGCCGGGATCGCTGTGGCGCAGGGCCAGGAACTCTTCCTGAGCGGCGGCCCACTCCGGTACCAGAATGTCGGCGAGGGGCGCGTGAGCCTTAAGCACATCACCCGGCGCCCGGGCGTAAACCCGCTCGACAAATCCTGCAGCGCGCGCCTGCACCACCGCCACATCGCGGTCGTTGAAGGCAACAATCCCCGACAGCTCAAGGCTCGACGCCAACACGCCACGACTGACACTCGCCAGCCGTACGCCGATGTTCTGGGTCAGGCTCGGATCGATACTGATCGCCGCCGTATCCGCAGCCGCGCCCTGCTCACCGCCATAACGCGGCACCAACTGCATGTCCATAAAGGGCGACTTGCCCGGCTTGTCGAACTTTTGCTGCGGGTACATCGGGTCGTACCAGTACAGCGCCTTTTTCTCGTCCGGCGCCTGCATCGCGCCCGTCATGGCCGGTTTCTGTGCCAGCCAGTAGCCGCCACCCAGCCCCAACAGCAACACACCGCCCAGCAGCGCCGCGTTCACGATTCGGTTATTCATTGGCGGGTTCCCCGTAAGCGAAATACAGCTGGGCGCCGGTCAGGGCGCGCTGCTCAATGGCATCAATCTGTTTGAAGCGCGCCTCGACCCACTCGCGGCGGGCGCTGACCACGTTCATCAGGTCGCCCTTGCCCGCGCGGTAACCCGCCAGGCTCAGGGCTACCTTCTCCTCGGCCAGCGGCACCAGGCTGTCCTGGCTGCGCTGCACGGCGCGGTCCAGGCGCTGATAGTTGGCCAGGTCGTCTTCGAGTTCCTGGGTGTGTTCACGGGTCTTGGCTTCGCGCTCGGCGTCCAGCTGGTCGAGTTGAGCCTGCTTGGCGGCGATGCCGGGGTTCTGCCGGCGACCGGGGAAGATCGGTAGGTCGAAGGTGAATTGCAGGCTGACCATGTCACCGTATTCACGGCCACGGTGCTGGTAGTCCACCTCCCAACTCCAGTCCGAAGTCTTCTGCGCCTTGGCCTCGCTCAGCCGGGCTTCGGCCTCGCGGGTACGCGGCACAAAGGCTTGCAGCTCCGGGTGCTGGTGCAGGTTGTGGGTGAAGCCGTGGGTGTCGATTGTCCAGTTCGGTAACTGGCCGCTGGGGGCTTCGCTGGCGGCGGGTCCGATCCAGCGCTTGAGGGCGGCGCGGGCCTGGGCCCGTTGCTGGGTCAGCTCATCTTCGCGCTCGGCAAGGTCAGCGGCTTCCTGCCGGGGGATCACGGCGTCGGACGGCTGGCCACGACCACCGGCCAATTGCGCCCGCACGGTGTCTTGCAGCAGGCGATTCTGCTGATAGAAGTCCTTGAAAAGCGCTTCCTTGCGCTCCACCGCATAGGCGCGAATCCACGCCTGGGCGGTGGCCTGGCGCACGTTCAGGCGTTCGATCCGGCCTTCGGCGGCCGCCGTGTCCACGCTGGCCGAGGCCAACGCCACCCGCGCCTTGCGCTTGTCGCGGCTGGGCACTTGTTGCTGGATACCGACCATTTGCTCGGTCATGTCATCGCCATACAGCGTGCCGCGATTGGGCCCGCCAATGGGGAAATTTTGCAGGCCCACCACCAGTTTCGGGTCCGGCAGTTCTCCTGCCGGAATCGCCGCCTGGGTGGCAGCCTGCAATTTTGCGGATTCAGCCGCCAGCGACGGCGCGTTGTTCTGCGCCAGGCGCAGGGCTTCATCCAGGGTCAGCGCAGACGCCAGCGTCGGCCACGCCAGCACGCCCACCACCAGGGCACGCACGCATAGGGAATTCATCTTGAAGGTTCCTGTTCTGTTGCGCTGCGCACCGCTTTACGCGGCCCACAGCAAGGCCATCCCGGGTCAGGGACGAGTCTTCAGGTGCAACAGGAATCAGGTACGGGGCGGGCGCCAGACGCCGGACGGCGTGCGGTCGGGGATGAAATCAGAACCCAGGCCGGCAACCACGGGACTGGACACAGCAACGGGCGACTTGAGCACTGGCATGGACAACTGCAGCATGCCGCCGGTCTTGCATTCCTGGCCGGGCTTGCAGCTTTTTCCGTGGTCGGCGTGGCCCGCACCGTCCGCGCAACAGTCCGGGGACATATCGCTCATCATCTGCATGTCGGACATTTGCATCGGGCACGGCTCGGTGCTCGAAGGCACGCCCGCCATCCCGGTCAGAGGAAGCGCGAGACTCAACAGCAGGACCAGGAAAAAACGCAGATAGCGGCTCATGGGACGGGAGCTTAGCCAAAAGGCGGTTAAGCAACAATTAACAAACAAAAAAAAGCCGCACCTGCTGGAGCAGGCGCGGCTTGGGTCAAACAGACAGCAGGATCAGTGCATGAAGATCGCAATCAGGATAATGACCGGGATAGGCACACCGAGGAAAAACAGCAGTAATGAGCGCATGACGTTCTCCTTGAATTAACGAACAGGTGGCAGCGAAGTGGAAGTGGTGTACGCATCAGTTTCCAGATACACCACCGCGTCCCGGCGACGACCACCAAAAGTCGCAGCGAGGCTGGCAAAAAACGCACCGATCAACAGCGCCACGAAGGTCCACAGCGACGTATAGGCAGCGACCTTCGCAGCAGTGTCGGCGGCTTGCTTGGCTTTCAACTTGGCGTCATCCAGTGTTTTCTGAGCCTGGCCGTAGACCTGGTCGACACGCGCCTCGGCATCAGCCTGGCTGAGGTTGGTGCGCTGGCTGATCAACTGCGCAAGGTACGCACGGTCTTCCGGTGCCAACTGGCCGTTGTTGCTCACGGTACGGGCAAAGATGCGGGCGACCACACCGTGCACCGCGTCATCACTGACGGCTGCCGGGCGATCATCGCGGAACAGGCTGTCGACGTAATAGCCGAAGTCCTCACCCTTGGTCGCCGCACCCGCCACCTGGCTCATGCCGCTGGCAGCACCCGAGGCCACACTGGCTCCGGCCTTTACACCACCGCTGACCACACTGCTGACCGAACCGACGATCAGCACCGCCGTCACCAGTGTCGCCACGGCCCAGGCCAGGAAGCCATGGGCGGTGTCGCGAAAGTACACCTCATCGCCGTGCATGTTGGCCCATTTCACCCGCAGGCGACCGGCGAGGTAACCGCCCATCCCCGACGCAATGATTTGCGTAACCGCCAGCCAGACAATGGTGGAAATGCCAAGCCCCTTGGCGCTGATGCCACTGTCGGCCCACGGCGACACCGCCGAAAAGCCCAGGCCGAAGCCCAGCAGTACCAATATCAAGGACAGCGCAGCCGCAGCAGCGGCCCCGGCAAATATCGCCCCCAGGAAACCCCGGAGAGCGCGCTCGACTCTTGCAGCGTGGATGAGGATGTGATCATTGTTGTTTTGCTCCAGGCATGAAAAATAGTGTTACAAGTCTCAAAAGGGACAGTGCAGGCGACGTGCCAGGAGCCATGAAATTAAAACTTAATATAATTCAACGATTTAAGTAATTTGAACTAATTTGAACCATGCAACTTGCAAGAAATGCCCCGGCGCGGCGGGCGTTATGCATTCCTCGTAGGAAACAACCCGTGCGTCAGCGATGAAGCGCAAAAAATCCTGCGCGCACAGCATTCGTTCAGATTCACCGGGGTAAGGTGAATTGTGTCGTTTATGCCTACATAAATTTTTATTTAGGAAGCGGGCTATCATTTCTTGGCAAAATGCCCGTACTTCAGTGTGAATCGCTCACCAGGTAATCCTTATGACCCGCATTTTGACCATCGAGGACGACGCCGTAACGGCCCGCGAGATCGTTGCCGAGCTGAGTAGCCATGGACTGGACGTAGACTGGGTAGACAATGGCCGCGAAGGCCTGGTCCGTGCCGTCAGCGGTGATTACGACCTGATCACCCTCGACCGCATGCTCCCGGAACTGGATGGCCTGGCCATCGTCACCACCCTGCGCACCATTGGCGTGTCGACACCGATCCTGATGATCAGCGCCCTCTCCGACGTGGATGAACGGGTACGCGGCCTGCGGGCCGGTGGCGATGACTACCTGACCAAACCGTTCGCCTCCGACGAAATGGCCGCCCGCGTCGAAGTGCTGTTGCGCCGCAAAAGCACGGTCAAGGAGTTCGAAACCGCACTGCGTGTGGCCGATCTGGAACTGAACCTGATCAGCCGTGAAGCCAGCCGCGCCGAACAGCCCCTGAGCCTGTTGCCGACGGAATACAAACTGCTGGAATTCCTGATGCGCAACACCGGGCAAATCCTGTCGCGGATGATGATCTTCGAGGAAGTCTGGGGGTATCACTTCGACCCGGGCACCAACCTGATCGATGTGCACATCGGTCGCCTGCGCAAAAAAATCGACCCGCCGGGCCTCACGCCGCTGATCCGCACGGTACGAGGTTCCGGGTATGTCATTGCTGAACCCCTCTAAAGGCTGGCGTTCCTCCAGCAGCCGGCTGCTGGCGCTCTACAGTTCGTTGTTCGTGGCCTGGAGCTGCATCCTCATGGGCGTGCTGTACTACGAGGTGTCCGGTTACCTGGGCGACCTCTCGCGCCACTCGCTGATGCAGCGCCAACACTTGTTCCAGCGTTTTGACGGCGAAGAACTGGTGGAAGCCCTGACCACCAGCATGACCTTCGACATGAAGGGCGTGGACGCCTACGGGCTGTTCGACGATCAGTTCAACCCCATCAGCGGCCCTATCCGCGTGATACCGCCGGACCTGCCGATGGACGGGCACATCCATGCCCTGGCCAACTGCATCAACTCCGACGACCCGAAACTGCCCCGCGACAGCTGCGACGCCGTGGCCACCCACACCGAAGACGGGCGCTGGCTGATCCTGGTGCGCGCCAACGGCTCGCTGTTTGGCGTGACGCGGATCATCCTGCATGCGTTGTTGTGGGGGATCACCCTGACGATCATTCCCGGCGCGGCCGGCTGGCACCTGCTCCGGCGACGCCCGTTACGGCGGATTCGCGGGATCCAGGCCAGCGCCGAAGCCATCGTGGCCGGCGACCTGACTCACCGCTTGCCGCTGTCGGACCGACGCGATGAACTGGACATGCTGGCGGCCATCGTCAACGCGATGCTCGATCGCATCGAGAAGCTGATGAACGAGGTCAAGGGCGTGTGCGACAACATCGCCCACGACCTGCGCACCCCGCTCACCCGCCTGCGGGCCCAGTTGTACCGGATCCAGCAGCAGGCCGATGAAGATGCGCCCCACGCCCTGCAACTGGACGCGGCCATTGCCGAGACCGACACCTTGATGGCGCGCTTTCGCGGTTTGCTGCGGATTTCCGAACTGGAAGACCACCAGCGCCGCTCCGGCTTCCTGGTGCTCGACCCCCTGCCCTTGCTGCAGGAACTCCACGACTTCTACCTGCCGCTGGCGGAAGAAGGCGAGATGGAATTGCTGCTGGAAGTACCGGCCTCGTTACCGTGGATCACCGGCGACCGCGCCTTGCTGTTCGAAGCCCTGGCCAACCTGCTGAGCAACTCAATCAAATTCACCCCACCGGGCGGTGAAGTGATCCTGCGGGGCGTGAACGATGCCGGCAGCACCCGCATAGAAGTGCTCGACTCCGGGCCCGGGATTCCTGCAGCGGAACGTGCCGCAGTGTTCCAGCGTTTCTACCGGGTGGACGAAGGTAATCAACAACAAGGCGGGTTTGGGTTGGGGCTGTCGATTGTGGCCGCGATCATCAACCTGCACGGCTTCAAACTGGAAGTGGGCAGCAGCGAAAGTGGCGGCGCGAAATTGATCCTCGAATGCCGCCAACAACTGATGCCAGAAGCCTGAAGAACACCACAAACCCAATGTAGGAGCTGGCCAGCTGTGGTGAGCGGGCTTGTCCTGTGGTGAGCGGGCTTGCCCCGCGCTGGGCTGCGAAGCAGCCCCATCAATCGGTGGTGAACCCGACGGGGGACAAGCCCCCTCACCACAGGACAAGCCCCCTCACCACAGGACAAGCCCCTTCACCACAGCAAGCCCGCTCCCACATTTTGATTTTCATTAATCCCAAGCAACTATTTCAGCCCGGAAAATTGCCCCGCAGCGCCTCAAGCCCACCGCTGTACACACCGGCAAACAACTCCTCCACCGCCGCGTCCGTCACACCGGCCACCGGGGTAAACACGCCCGACCAGGTCACCTTGGCAGAACGGGCAGTCAGCCCTTCGACCTTCAAGGTCGCCAGGTATTCACTCACTGGAAACGGCGACTCGCTGATCGAGTAGCTGTAGGTGCGTGCGACGTTATCAAAGCTTTGCAACCGCTCCACCACCACACCGCCATCCGCCGTTTGCAGATGACGCACACGCCCGCCTTCGCTCGGCTCGCTCTTGACGATAAAGGGCAGCCAATCCGGCAGCGAATTGAAGCCGCCCACCAATTGCCAAACCTGTTCGGCCGAAACCGGAATTTCAATAACAGCAGATGCTTTTGCCACGATTCACACTCCAAACCATTCAAGAAAAATCAGATTGCCATGCTGTCGACAACGCCGCCGTCGACCCGCAACGCGGCACCGGTGGTTGCAGAGGACAACGGTGAAGCAATGTACGCCACCAGATTCGCCACTTCATCCACATTCGCTGCGCGCTGGATGATCGACGTCGGCCGCGCATTGCGCACAAACACATCCGCCTCGTCCCGCGCACTGCGGCCGGACTTGGCCACGGCGTCCTTGAGCATGTGCTCCAGCCCATCGGTAAAGGTCGGGCCCGGCAGGATCGCGTTGACCGTCACCCCGGTGCCCGCCAGCCGTTTGGCCAGCCCGTGGGACACCGCCAGGTTGGCGCTTTTGGTGACGCCGTAGTTGATCATGTCGGCGGGGGTTGCCACGCCGGATTCAGACGATATGAAGATCACCCGGCCCCAGCCCTGCTTGACCATGCCCGGCGTGTAATACCGCGACAACCGCACGCCGGAGATCACGTTGACCTCGTAGAAACGCGTCCACTCGCTGTCGGGTGCGTCGAAGAAATCGACGTCGTTGAAGATCCCGAGGTTGTTCACCAGGATGTCGGCCCGCGGCTCGGCGGCGAACAGTTTTTCAGCGCCCTCCAGCGTGCCGAGGTCCGCCACCAATCCACGCAGGTCAGCGCCGGGTACGGCCTGGCGAATCGTCGCCAGCGCCTCGTCGACCTTGCCCGATTCACGCCCGATCACCACCACCGTGGCGCCGGATTGGGCCAGGGCCTGGCTGATGCCCAGACCGATCCCGGCGGTGCTGCCACTGACGATTGCGACTTTGCCACTGATATCAATTTTCATCGTTCGCGTTCCTGTGGTTAGAACGGCAGCGGTGCACGGGCCGAAATCAATCGGGCCTCGCGCAGGGCCTGCCAAAAGGCTGCGGGAATCTTCTCTGACAACGCCGCGACGTCTTCGGCAATTCGACCCGGACGACTGGCACCCGGAATCACTGCCGCCACCGCCGGGTGGGCCAGGGAGAATTGCAGGGCCGCGGCTTTCACGCTGACGCCATGGGCGGCGGCAATCGCCTTGATCTGCTCGACCTTGCTGATGATTGCCGGGCTGGCTTTCTGGTATTCAAAATGTGCACCGCCGGCCAGGATCCCCGAGCTGTAAGGGCCGCCGACCACGATCTCGACGTTCTGCGCCAGGGCCGCGTCCATCAGGCGCTGCAAGGCACGTTCGTGGTCGAGCAAGGTGTAGCGGCCCGCGAGCAGGAAGCCATCGGGCTGAGCTTCGGTGAGGTCCAGGGTCAATTCGCACGGCTCGACGCGGTTGACGCCCAGGCCCCAGGCCTTGATCACGCCCTCTTCACGCAGGCGGGTCAGCACTTTGAAAGCCCCGGTGCGCGCCTGATTGAAGTAGTCCAGCCATTGGTCCCCGTAGAAGTCCTGGGCGATGTCGTGAATCCACACAATGTCGAGGCGATCGGTTTGCAGGCGGTTGAGGCTGTCTTCGATGGAACGCAGGGTGGCGTCGGCGCTGTAGTCGTTGACCATCTTGTTCGGCCGGCCATGTTCGAACACGCCGCTTTTCTCGCCCAGGTCGCGGGCGCTTTCTTCCACTTCATCCAGGATCACCCGGCCGACCTTGGTGCTGAGCACATAGTCGTCGCGGTTGTACTTCGACAGGGCCTGGCCCAGGCGAATTTCCGAGAGGCCCGAACCGTAGAACGGCGCGGTGTCGAAGTAACGCACGCCCTGGTTCCAGGCCGCTTCGACAGTGGCTTGCGCCTCGTCTTCAGGAATTGCACGGAACATGTTGCCCAACGGGGCGGTGCCAAAACCCAGCACGCCGGGCAGTTTGTCTTTCAAGCTCATGGGGTAAATCCTCAAGATTGTTCAAGGTCGCTGTGTTGACCGTTGAGCAGATCGTAGATTGCAGAGATCGGACCGTCCAAGACATACTGCGACCAACTTGAGTCCTTACAGGTCTGACATGATCGATTTTCGCCAACTGCGCTACTTCGTTGTAGTCGCTGAAGAAGAACACGTGGGGCGTGCTGCCGAACGGTTGCACATCTCCCAATCGCCCCTGAGCCGACAAATCGCCCAACTGGAAGAGCGCCTGGGTTTGACCCTGTTCGAGCGCAGCCAACAGCGCATCCGCCTGACCCGCGATGGCCAGACGTTCCTTGCCGAAACCAAGGCGCTGCTGACCCACGCCAACCGCCTGGAATCGTTGGGTCGGCGCCTGGGCAAAGGCGAAGAAGGCGGGTTGTGCATCGGCTACATCGAAAATGCCATGCACGCGGGCGTGCTGCCCAACGCCCTGAAGGTACTGCGTGACGCGCGGCCCAACGTGCATATCGCCCTGTACAACCTGCCCTCCATTGAGCAACTGGAAGGCTTGCGCCAGCGCAGCCTCGACATCGCCCTGGTAGGTGAACCGCCGGCAGCAGATGACCCGGACCTGATTGCCTTGCAAGTGCTGGACGATCCAATGTTGCTGGCGCTGCCCGAGCAGCATCCGCTGGCCAGCCTCAGCGAACTGCTGCCCGAACACCTCGCCGAGCAACAATGGATCGGCGTACAACGCAAACCCGGGGCGAACCCGGCGGATGACTTCGTCGCGGCGTGCATTCGGGCAGGTTTCACCCCGCAGATTCCGATGGAAGCCAGCGAGCCGTTTACCGCGTTGGGACTGGTGGCGTCGGGGTTGGGTGTGGCGATGGTGCAAAAGGGCTTGAGCCGCAATGCACCACCGGGCGTGGTGCTGCGGGAACTGCCGTGGCTGACCTATACCACACCGCTGTGGGCGGCGTGGCACCGGATCAATTTGCGGCCGTTGGTGGAGACGTTCAGGAAAGTCCTGACGGAGGCATCTGTTCCTGCTTGATCATCTGTTCCAGCAAGCGCCGCGCCCGTACCGCGCCGCCGTCACTGGCCAGCAGCACGGGTTTGAGCGCCCAGAAATCCTGATCGCCGATCACCTGTTGCTGCGCCTCCAGCATCGGCATGTCTTCGGTGGTGAACGGTTGGCGCAGCCACTGGATATTTTCGTCGGCCAGGCGCCGCCCCTCCTCTCCAAGCTCTTTTGAGAAGGCAATGGCAAACCAGTAATGGGTGCTGGCGTCGGTGTGCGGGGTGAAGATATGGGTCACGTACACCGAACGCCCCTGCTCACGGCCCAGACCGCTCGGGGTATGACCGCTGTTGAGCAACATGTTGCACGGCGCGTTCCAGCGCACGTCGAGCCAGCGGTCCACCCGTTGCCCCGGCGGCACGCCACGCAAGCGCGCCAGCTCGGGGGTCAGTTGCTCGTCGTGGGTGGTGCGCCGGGAATGCACGGTGTCGCCGTGCTGCTCGACCTCGATCACGCCCTGGGCGACGGCGTCGCTGCCCAGCGAGCTGCCATGCAGGAACTCGATGTGGCTCAGGTCCAGGATGTTGTCGGTCTCCAGCACGTAGTTGGCCTTGACGTGCAGGTAGCTCTTGCCCAGATAGGCGGTTTGCGGGTCCATGGGCGTGTAGTCGGTGATCATCGCCGGGTCGGCCAGGGCCGCGTCGCCCATCCAGATCCAGGCCATGCCGTGGCGTTCGTGCATCGGGTAGGTGCGCACCCGCGCCGCCTTGGGAATCGCGCCGTTGCCGTGGGGGTTGTGCACGCAGGATCCACTGCAATCAAAACTCAGGCCGTGGTACGCGCACTGAATGCGGTCATTGGCCAATACGCCCAGGTGCAACGGCACAAAGCGATGGGGGCAGCGGTCGTGCAGGGCTTGCAGCCCGCCGAGGCTGTCGCGGAACATCACGATCGGCTCGTTGAGCAAGGTTCGCGGGAGCATCTGCCCCGCCACGAATTCGTCCGCCCAGCCGGCCATGTACCAGCAGTTACGTAAAAAACTCATCGTCGGATTCCTTCAAATATCCAGTCGCAGAAACGCGCTGTTCGCCCGTGAGCAGCACACCAGCATCTGATCGTTGGCGGCCTTTTCCCGGTCCGTCAGAAACAGGTCGCGGTGATCGGGAATGCCTTCCAGCACCGGGGTCAGGCAGGTGCCACACACCCCTTGCTCACACGACAGCGGCACCTCGATGCCGGCCTCCAACAACACCTGGGCGATGCTCTGCCCCTCGGGTACCTGCAAGGTTTGGCCGGAGCGCGCGGTGTACACGGTAAAACCGCTGCCCGTGGAGTCGACCTCGGCGGCAAAGTATTCGGTGTGAATGTTCTGCGCCCCCCAGCCCTGGCGCTTGCCCTCACCCATCACCGCCTCCATGAACCCGCCGGGGCCGCACACGTAGAGATGGCGTTGCGCGTCAGGGCCCTTCAAGAGCGTGGGAATGTCCAGGCGCCGGCCGTCTTCATCCACATGCAGGGTGATCCGCTCGGCAAACGGTGCCTGGGCCAACTGCTCGACAAACGCCACGCGCGCTCGACTGCGCACGCAGTAATGCAGCTCGAAGGAAGCGCCGAGGGCATGCAGCCGCCAGGCCATGGCGAGGATCGGCGTGATGCCTATCCCGCCGCCCAGCAGCACCGAGTGAGCCGCCTGCTCCTCCAGGCGAAATTGATTGCGCGGCAGGCTGATGCGAATCAACGTGCCGGGTACAAACCCCTGATGGATCTGCGCCGAACCGCCACGCGATGCCGGCTCACGCAGGATGCCCAGGCGATAACAGCGGCGGTCCTGGGGCGAACCGCACAGCGAATAGTGACGGCTCAGGCCCGGTGCAATCTGCACTTCCACGTGCGCACCGGCCTCGAACGGCGGCAGCCAGCCACCCGCCGGGTCCACCAGTTCCAGGGAGATGATGCCCTCGGCTTCCTCCTGGCGCCGGGCGATACGTACATCCAGAAAATCGCGCATGACAGCCCCTTCAAAACAGTGCGTGGGTGTAAGTCACGTACAGCCGGTTTTCATCCAGGTCGCGCTGGGTCGCCACGGTGCTGCGCAACATCGCGTTGCGCCACTGCACGCCAAACCCGGACAACGTCGGGCCCTGGAACGCATAGGTCAGCACCAGGTCGCGCTCCCATTCATGTTGGCTGCCCTGGTCCGACTTGATGTCGCCGCCACGCTGGTAGATCACCTGCGAACTCAGCCCCGGCACACCGATCGTGGCGAAATTAAACGCGTGCTGCGCGACCCAGGTGTTCTCGCCCGCACGCTGGAAACGCGCGCCGGTCTGGCGGTCGGTGATCAGGTACGTCGCCGAGCCATCGCCCTGGTTGAGAAACGGGAAGTCACTGGAGCCATTGAGGTGTTGGTACCCCAGGCTGACCGCATGCCCCGCCAGGCTGTAGGTGAACAATCCCGCCAGCGCCCGGTTATCCACTTCGCCGTTGTTGTGATAACCGGTGCTGCGATAGCCCTCGGCCCGCCCCGCGGCACTGCCGTTGCGGCCATCGGAGCTGCTGTCGAAAAACCGCAGGTCACTTTTGAAGCTGCCCACCGGCAAGGTCAGGTTATGCACCAGGCCGACAAAATGCTGCTGATAGAAGTCTTCAAGGTCGCCGTAGTAGTACTGCAACAACAGGTCGGGGCGCGGGGTGTAGTCGACGCCGGCGTAATAGAACTGGTTGCTGCGTTTGCCGGCCGGGCCACCCGCACCGCTGATGGCGAGGTCTTCGTTGTTCGAGGAGTTGCGGCTTTTGACTCCGCTCAAGCGCCCGCCGATCAGGGTGAGGTTGTCGAAATCCTTCGACGTGGCCTGCCAGCCCTGGAAGGTTTCCGGCAACAGGCGGCCGTCGTTGTAGACCACCACCGGCAGTTTCGGCATCAGTGTGCCGACCTTCAATTCGGTCTTGGCCACGCGCACCTTGCCCGTCACGCCCAGGCTGGCGAAATCACTCACCGCCCGGCCATCGCTGTCGGTGGGAAACACAAACCCGCCCTGGCTGACGCTGTTGGGATTGCCGTGGGTGCCGCGCCCGGAATCCAGGCGGATGCCGAGCATGCCCAGGGCGTCTAAGCCAAACCCTACCGGGCCCTGGGTGTAGCCGGAGGTGAAGTTGAGGATGAAGCCCTGGCCCCACTCTTCCAGCTTCGAAGGCTGGGCCGGGCCGCTGCGATTGTCCTGGTTGAAGTAGACGTTGCGCGCTTCGATTTTCGCGTGGGAGTCGTCGATAAAACCTTCGGCATTGGCGTGGGAAACAGCGGCCACCGCGAACACCAGGGGCAAAACGCGCGCGCACGAAGGCGCCGATTTCAGTACGGAGTTTTTCATTGGGGGTACCCATTACTTTTATTGTTGTTTGGGAGTCATGCAGGAGCGAGCTTGCTCGCGAAGGTCGTCAACGATAACGCTGGCATCCTGAACGAACGCGCTACCCGGGCGTTCTTCGCGGGCAAGCCCGCTCCTACCGAAAAACAGTTAAGTCGGGAGTGCAGTGACCTCAGGTGCCTTGCGGCGCTCGGTCATGCGCTGCAGCGAAAAGATCGCAATCGAGCCCAGCAGCGCCGGTATCGCCAGCACGATAAAAAACACTGACGGCTGGCCCAGTTGCGCGATCAACCACGCCCCCAGCACCGAACCGATGATCGAGCCGACCCGCCCGTTGGCCATGGCCCAACTCACGCCGGTGGCCCGCGCCGCTGTCGGGTAGATGCTGGCTGACAACAGGTTCAAACCGTTCTGCGCACCCGCCACGCCGAAGCCGACCATGAACACCGTCAGCCCCAGCCAGAACGCGTCGGCCAGCGCAAAGCCCACCAGCGCAATCACCAGCGCCGAGCCCAGGTAGGCCAGGCCCAGCACGCGATACGGACTCACGCGGTCCATCAGCAAGGCCATCAGAATCGCACCCACCGTGCCGCCCAGTGGCACCATCGCACCGATGCGCGCGGCACTGGCGATGTCGTAGCCGGCGTCCTTGAGAATGCTCGGCAACCAGCTGGTCAGCAGGTAGAACACAAACAGCGAGCAGAAGAACGTGCCCCACAACAGCACCGTGCGCAGGGCGCGGCCTTCGATAAACAGTTGGGAGATAGGCGAGCGCACGGCCACCGGGCTTTGCGGTTCAATGAAGGTGATGTCGTGCAGGTCGGTGCGGCCGGTGATCCTCCCCATCACCTTGCGTAGCGCCTCGGCATGCCGTGCGTGAGCCGCCATAAAGCGCACCGACTCCGGCAGCAGCCAGGCCAGCAATGGCAGCAACAGCAGCGGCACAATCCCGCCGATCATCAGCACCCCGCGCCAGCCGAACACCGGGATGATCTGGCTGGCCACCGCGCCGCCAAGCGCCAGGCCGGTGGTGAACCCGCTGTAGCTCAAGGTAACCATGATCATCCGCCGCCGGGCCGGCGAGTATTCGGAGCTTAAGGTGATGCACGTCGGCATCGCCCCGCCCAGGCCGATCCCGGTGAGAAAGCGCAGTGCGGTGAGCATGTCGATGGAGGTGGAGTACGCCGAAGCCAGGGTGCCGAGGCTGAAAATCAGCACCGACACCAGCAGCACCTTCTTGCGCCCGTAGGCATCGGCCACCGGCCCGAAGATGAAGGCGCCGACCATCAAGCCGAGCAACCCGGCGCCAAACGCCGGAGACAACTGCGCGGGTTGCAGCCCCCACTCCTGGCGCAGGGCCGGAGCGATGTAGCCGATGACGGCGGTGTCGAAACCGTCCACCAGCACCACCAGGAAGCACAGGACCAGCACCATGACCTGGTAGCCGGAAATCCTGTTGTTATCGATCATTGCGCCTATGTTGGCAGTCTTGCCGTTCATGGATGTTCCCCTTTTATTGGATTTGTCTGTGGGGTGAATCAAGTGCACTGCAACGCTGATTTTTTGATTTGAAATCCGCTCAACCTGTGGGAGCGGGCTTGCTGTGGTGAGCGGGCTTGCCCCGCGCTGGGCTGCGAAGCAGCCCCATCAATCTGTGGTGGACCCGACGGGGGACAAGCCCCCTCACCACAGCAAGCCCGCTCCCACATTGGGTTCTCCATCAGCAGGTGAGATCAGCGCTCCAGCAAGTCCAGCGCCACATCAACAATCATGTCCTCCTGCCCGCCTACCATCCGGCGTTTGCCCAGTTCCACCAGAATGTCCACGGCCTTCAACCCATACCGCGCCGCCGCCACTTCAGCGTGCCGCAAAAAACTCGAATACACCCCGGCATAACCCAGCGCCAAGGTCTCGCGGTCTACCCGCACGGGGCGGTCCTGCAACGGCCGCACGATGTCGTCGGCGGCGTCCATCAGCGCATACAGGTCGGTGCCGTGGTTCCAGCCCATGCGGTCGGCCGCGGCGATGAACACTTCCAGCGGCGCATTGCCCGCACCGGCGCCCATGCCGGCAAGGCTCGCATCGATACGGTCGCAACCCTCCTCCACGGCCACGATGGAATTGGCCACGCCCAGGGACAAGTTATGGTGCGCATGCATGCCGGTTTCAGTCTCGGGCTTGAGCACGGCTTTTACCGCACGAAAGCGCTCGCGGATGTCCTGCATGCTCATGGCACCACCGGAATCCACCACGTAGATGCAGGTGGCGCCGTAGCTCTCCATTTTCTTGGCTTCCAGCGCCAGGTTCTGTGGGCTGGTGAGGTGGCTCATCATCAGGAAACCCACGGTGTCCATGCCCAGGGTGCGCGCGTATTCAATGTGCTGGCGGGCGCAGTCGGCCTCGGTGCAATGGGTGGCCACACGCACCACCCGCGCCCCGGCGTTGTACGCGGCCTTGAGGTCGTGCACGGTGCCGATGCCCGGCAGCAACAGGGTGGCGACTTTGGCGTGGCTGATCACATCGCTGACCGCCTCGATCCACTCCAGATCGGTGTGGGCACCAAAGCCGTAGTTGAAACTGGAACCTTGCAGCCCGTCACCATGAGCCACCTCAATGGAGTCGACACGCGCCTTGTCCAGCGCGCGGGCGATGGTTTGCACGTTGTCGATCGAATACTGATGCCGCACCGCATGGCTGCCGTCACGCAGGGTGACGTCGCTGATGTAGAGCTTCTTGCCGGGATCAAAAGTCATGTCGTCTGCCTCACAAAGCCATCGACTGCGCCATGCGTTCGGCGGTGGCCAACGCAGCGGAGGTCATGATGTCGAGATTGCCGGCATACGCTGGCAGGTAATGGGCGGCGCCCTCGACTTCGAGGAACACCGTGGTCTTCAAGCCGCTGAAACGCCCCAGGCCCGGAATGTTCAGGGGTGCCTCGGCGGGGATCACTTCGAACTGGACCTTTTGCTTGAGGCGATAACCCGGCACATACGCGGTCACGGCGCTGGCCATGTCCTCGATCGAGGCTTCGATCTCGCCCTGGTCCGCCGCTTCCGACAACACGTACACCGTGTCGCGCATCATCAACGGCGGCTCGGCCGGGTTCAGCACGATAATCGCCTTGCCCTTGCCCGCCCCGCCTACGGCTTCGATGGCCTGGGCGGTGGTTTCGGTGAACTCGTCGATGTTCGCCCGGGTCCCGGGGCCGGCGGATTTGCTGCTGATGGAAGCGATGATTTCCGCGTAGTGCACCTTGGCCACGCGGGACACCGCCGCCACCATCGGGATCGTCGCCTGGCCACCGCAGGTCACCATGTTGACGTTGAGTGCCGACAGGTTGGCGTCGAGGTTCACCACCGGCACGCAGTACGGGCCGATGGCTGCCGGGGTCAAGTCGATCAGGCGGATGCCGGGTTTGTGCTGGCGCAAAAAGGCATCGTTCTGCACGTGGGCGGTGGCCGAGGTGGCGTCGAACACGAAGTCGATGTCGGCAAACTCCGGCAGCTTCACCAGCCCCTCAACGCCCTCGTGGGTGGTTGCCACGCCGAGGCGCCGCGCCCGTTCCAGGCCGTCGGAGGCCGCGTCGATACCGACCATCACCGCCATCTGCAAATGCTTGCCGTGGCGCAGGATCTTGATCATCAGGTCAGTGCCGATATTGCCGGAGCCGATGATTGCGACTTTCTTTTATGTTCACTCATCTCAGCGCCCCAAAGCCTTGGCAGTTTTACCGGCGATACCGAATTGGGTTTTCGGCACTTCGGTGATGATCACCCGCACCGATTCCGGCGGGGCCTGGATCGACTCGATCGCAGCATGGGTCAACGCCTCGATCAGCCGCGCCTTCTGCTCGTCGTCGCGGCCTTCCATCAGAAAAACTTGCATGATCGGCATGGTGGTTTCCTCACGCAGACGTGGAGGCAAAGCGCATGGAAACGCTGCCCAGATGCTGGTAGCGCACGGTGATCTGATCACCCGCCTCTACCGCGATGGCTTCGGTGACGCCGCCGGTCATGATGAAGGTGCCGGCGGGCAATTCCTTGCCCTGGGCGGCGAGCATGTTGGCAAGCATCGCCACACTTTGGGCCGGGTGGCCGAGCACGGCGGCACCGGCGGCGGTGGCGACCACTTCACCGTTTTTCTCCATCACCACGCCGAGGCATTTCAGGTCGAGGCCCAGCGGGCTGCGGGCCTGACCGCCGGTGACAAAGCGCGCAGACGAGGTGTTGTCGGCGATCACGCTCTTGAGGTCGAAACGGAAGTTTTCATAACGCGAGTCGATCACTTCGACAGCCGGCAGGATGAAGTCGGTGGCCGCCAATACGTCGCCCACATGCACGCCCGGGCCTTTCAGCGGGTGCTTGAGCACGAAGGCGATTTCCGCTTCAACCTTGGGATGAATCAGCGAGTCGACGTCGATCACCGAGCCATCTGCGCAAGAGCCGTAGTCCGTGATGAAGCCGTGGATCGGCTCGGTCACGCCCATCTGCTTCATCTTGGCAAACGAGGTGAGGCCCATTTTCAGGCCGACGATGCGCACGCCGCGTGCCTCTTTGTTGGCGCGGATCGCGTCCTGGATGGCATAGGCATCTTCCCAGTCCATGTCGGGATGGGCGTCGGTGATCTTGGCCACGGCTTCGCGGTTAAGCTCGGCGTTTTCCAGGTGGGTGGCCAGTTCGGCGATGGTGGTTGCTGACAGATTCATGGGGGTGTCCTTCAAACAAAACGAACGGAAGCCGAGCCAATACCGCCCAGGCTCATGCGCAGTTGATCACCGGGTTGCACCGGGACCATGGCGGCCAGGGAGCCGGACAAAATCACTTCGCCTTTTTTCAAGCCGATGCCCAGTTGTCCCAGGGTGTTGGCCAGCCACACCACGGCATTCACCGGGTGGCCAAGGGCGGCGGCACCGGCACCGGTGGCGACGATTTCGCCGTTCTTTTCCAGGGTCATGCCGACACAGGCCAGGTCGATATCCAGGGGATCGACAGCGCCGTCACCCAGCACAAACGCTGCGGCTGAAGCGTTGTCTGCCACGGTGTCCTGGATCTTGATTTTCCAGTCCTTGATCCGCGAGTCGACGATCTCGAAACACGGCATCACATACGCCGTGGCACGGATCACATCAGCCGCCGTCACACCGGGACCCATCAGGTCGTCCTTGAGCACGAAGGCAATCTCGCCCTCGGCCTTGGGCGCGATGAAGTCGGCGCAAGCCAATGCCGCACCGTCGTTGACCAGCATGCCGCTGAGCAGGTGGCCGAAGTCCGGCTGGTCGACGCCGAGCATGTCCATCACCACCTGGCTGGTGACCCCGATTTTCTTGCCGATCACGGTTTGCCCGGCATCGAGGCGCGGTTGCAGCATGGCCAGCTGGATCTGATAGGCGTCGGCCACGCTCAATTCAGGGAATTGCTCGGTGAGCGGCGCCAGTGGTTTCCTGTCGGTGAGCGCTTGGTGCAACTGCGCGCCGAGGTGATTGAAGTTCGTCATGGCGGTACTCACAGGCGGATGCACACGTTGCGCAGTTCGGTGTAGAACTCCAGGGAATGCACCCCGCCTTCGCGGCCGATGCCCGACTGCTTGGCGCCACCGAAGGCGGTGCGCAGGTCCCGCAGGAACCACGAGTTGATCCAGCAGATGCCCACGTCGAGTGCCGCGCCCATGCGGTGGGCGACTTGCAGGTTGGTGGTCCACACACTGGCGGCGAGGCCGTAGGGCGTGTCGTTGACCAGGCGTACCACTTCGTCTTCATCATCGAAAGGCGCGATGTGGCAGCACGGACCGAAGATTTCTTCGCGCACCACCGCAGAGTCTTCCGACAGGCCGGTCCAAATGGTCGGCTGTACCCAGGCGCCCTCGGCCAGTTCGGCAGGCATGTCCGGGATGCCGCCGCCGGTGACCACGGTGGCGCCGTCTTTGACAGCCTGCTGGTAGTAGCTCAAGACTTTCTGCCGATGACCGACAGACACCAGCGGGCCCATGGTCACGCCCGGCTCATTCGGCGGGCCGACCTTGATCGCTTCGGCGCGCACCTTGAGGGCAGCAACAAAGGCTGCAAACAACGGGCGCTGCACGTAGACGCGCTCGGTGCCAAGGCACACCTGGCCGCTGTTTTCGAACACGGCGCGGGCGATGCCGGCCACGGCTTTATCCAGGTCTGCATCGGCAAAAATCACCCCGGCGTTCTTGCCGCCCAGTTCCAGCGACACCGGGCGTACGCCCTTGGACGCGGCCTTCATGATCGCTTCGCCAGTACCGGTTTCGCCGGTAAAGGTAATGCCGTCGACGTCCGGGTGTTCAGTGAGGAAGGCACCGGCCGAGTGCTCGCCAAACCCGTGGACCACGTTGTACACGCCCGCCGGTACGCCGGCGTCGCGCATCACTTCGCCGAGCAAGGTGGCGGTGGCCGGGGTTTCTTCCGAGGGCTTGACCACCACGGTGTTGCCGCAGGCCAGGGCCGGGCCGACTTTCCAGGTCATCAGCAGCAGCGGCAGGTTCCAGGGGCAGATCACCCCGATCACTCCGCGCGGGTTGCGCACGGCGTAGTTGACCGCCTTGCCGCCGTCGGGGGTGTCCATGGTGAAGCTTTCAGTGGGCACGTTGCGGATCAGGTCGGCGAAGACCTTGAAGTTGGCGGCGCCGCGCGGGATGTCCAGGTGGCTGGCCAGGGCATGGGGCTTGCCGGTGTCGGCCACTTCGGCGGCCACGAATTCTTCGGCGCGCTGTTCGATACCGTCGGCCACCTTGTGCAGCAAGGCGGTGCGCTGGGCGGCGGTCATCTTGCCCCACGGGCCATTCAGCGCGGCACGGGCGGCGTTGACGGCGGCGTCCACTTGCTCGCGGCCGGCTTCGTGGACGTGGCCGATCACGCTGTTGTCGGCAGGGTTGCGGTTGTCGAAGGTACGCACGCCTTCAACCCATTGGTTGTCGATAAAGTTGTGAAAATGCTTGGTCATGGTTGGCGCTCTTCTCTTGTTATCAGGTTCAGCTCGGCATCGCCGGCCGTCAGGTAGTCCCACATGCGTTCGAAGATCCGGCCGCTGTTGGTCGCCCGCTGCCGGGCCTCTTCGAGGCTCAGGCGTGGCGCCTGGTCGGCCAGACCGGCGGCCAGCAGTTGCAGTTCGATGCGGGCGGCGTCTTCGAGGTAGAAGTTGAGGGTCAGCGCTTCCACCAGCGAACCGCCGACCACGATCGCGCCGTTGCCGCGCATCACCAGGGCCTGGGCGTCGCCCAGTTGCTCGGCGAGTGCCGCCGCCTGGGTGTCGTCGCGCAGCAGTTGCGGGTCATCCCACAGCGGCACGCCGTTTTTGAAATAGGCGCCCATGCCGTGACGCAGCTGTGGTGTGAGGCCGGCGCACGACAGGCTCATCACCTGCATCGGCATGCTGCGAATCACCGCCTGCACATCGGCGCGGCGCTGGTAGATCTGTTGATGGATGCGCACTTCGCCCAGCACGCCTTCCGGCAGCGGGCCGTGCACCGGCACCACCGTGCCGGGCTCGCCGGGCTGGATCAGGCCCATGGGTTTGGCGGCGCACACCAGGAAACTGTCGGCATCCAGGCGCAGGCTGCAATGGCCGTAGGCGTGGACAAAACCGGCCCGGGCCAACGCGCGGGCGGCAACCCGCACTTCGGCCTGCTGGCTTAACGTGGTCATAACTTGAACTCCGGAATATCCGGCTTCGAGCCCCAGGCACAGAACGACGTGGTGGCCAGGGGAAACTGCCGGGGCTGGTGACTGGCGTCGTCTTCCGGGGCGATGTGGCTGACCCCGGTGGAGTATTCGTAGGTCATGCCGTCCGGGCCTTCGAAGTACAGGAACATCGCCCCCGACGTTGGGTGGCGACCCGGGCCGAACAGAATCTTGATCCCGCGTTCCTTCAGGAAGTACCAGGCACGCATCACGTCATCGATGCTTTCCACCTGGTGGTTGATGTGCTGCACGCCGGCATGGCTGGAGGGAAACAGGGCGATCTTGTGGTGCACGTCATCGATGCGCAGCAGCGGCGCTTCACCGATGCGGTCACTGACCCGGGCATTGGCCAGTTGGGTCCAGAAGGCTTCATCGCGCTTGGCATTGGTGGTGCGCAGGCCGATATGACTGAAGCCGGTGATGCCGGCGTCGCGGCTGGCGAAATAGCGGCTGCCGCTGGCGTGGGGGCGCAGCACCAGTTCGATGTTGTTGCCGCTGGGATCGCGAAAGTGGATCAGCTCGTTGACATGGCGCACCTCGGCCTCTTCGCGACTGCCGTGGCGCACGGCATAACCGTTGTCTTCAAGCAGCTGGGCGGCGTGGTCGAGTTCATTCCAGTTCGTGACTTCGAACGCGGTGGTGGTTTCCCGGGGGTCGCCTTCGTAGTAGCACAGGGTGTGGTCGCGGCTGTCGGAGCGAAAATAGAGAGCGCCGCTGGCCTCGCGGGCCACTTGCAGGCCGAGCATCTGCGTGGCGTACAACTTGGCCTGGGCAAGGTCCGCCGTGCCCAGACGCACATAGCGGATGTCATGCAGATTGATCATGAAGGTGCCTCTTGGTTTTATTCTTGTCTGGACACAATCCTCGCCGTCGGGCACAAATAGCAGAAGCGAATTCTGGTTATTCAATCTATTTGATTTGGTTATAGTCATGCGCACAGATCTGAACCTGCTACGGGTGCTGTTGGCCATTCACGACTGCGGCAATGTCACGGCCGCAGCCAAGCGCCTGGGCATGAGCCAGCCCGCGGCGAGTGCGGCGCTATCCCGTTTGCGCCACTCGTTGGGCGACCCGCTGTTTGTGCGCAGCGGCACCGCCATGGAGCCCACGCCACGGGCGCGCAGCATCGTCGAGCGCACCCGGGAAGTGATCGCCACCATCGACCAGGAAATCCTCCCGAGCCCCACGTTCGACCCGGCCGAAAGCCGCGACGAAGTCACTTTCTGCCTGAGCGAAATCGGTGAAGTGGTGTTTCTCCCCGCCCTCTTCGACCGCCTGCGCAGCAAGGCGCCCCACGTGAAAATCCGCTGCCTGAGCCTGGGACCAAAAGACCTGCTGGAAGCCCTGCGCGAAGGCAAGGTTGATGCGGCTTTGGGTTACTTCCCCGACCTGGATGCGCCAAACATCTACCAGCAGCGGCTGTTCTCCCACGACCTGGTGTGCCTGATCCGACAAGACCACCGGATTACCGACGCACGCATGTCCCTGCAAGACTTCTGCGAGCTGGAACACCTGCAGGTACGTGACGGCAGCCGCAGCCAGGAAATGTATGAAAGCTTCCTGGCCGAGCAGGGAATCGAACGCAAGATCGTGCTGCAAATGTCCCATTACATGAGCATGGCGGCGATTATCGAACGCTCGGATTTGGTGGTGGTATTGCCCCGCACAGTGGCCAATCTGTATGTGCGGTATTCATCAGTAAGGCTGATCGAGCCACCGGTGGAGATCCCGCCGTACAGCTTGAAACACCATTGGCATGCGCGGAATCAGAAGGATCCACGGCATCTATGGTTGAGGAAGCAGGTAGTGGAGTTGTTTGGGGGGGAGTGATGGTGGATCGAGCGGTGGATTGTTTGCAGCCGCGCTGAGGGTATCGGGGCATGCGTATTGAACCGCCTGCCCCGATCAAATGTGGGAGCCGGGCTTGCCCGCGATGCAGGCACCGCGGTCTGTCAGCTAGACCGTGGTGATGCCATCGCAGCGATGCGGCGGCCCGACAAGCCAGCTCCCACAGGGGTTCGGTGTTGTGGCTGACAGTGGTGAAGGATCAATACCGCCAATGCCCCGGCACCCATAACCACTGCCCATTCCCCCAGCGATAGTGCCCCCGCACCCACTGATACCCCGGCGCCGGTGCCACCGGCACCACTTCAACCAAGGGGGGCGGACGACGCGGGTGAACAGGTTCGACAATACAACCGGATAACGCAGCCGCCATCAACGTGGCGGCGAGCGTGGCTTTTAATAGGCGGGACATGGCAGGATTCCCCAATGAGACTGGCCAGCGCCTGAGTGGCGGGCTTACCCGGGTTAAACGCTGCCACCCGGGAAAATCCGTCGCCCGTCTCAGTTCTTTTGGCGACCTGGCCCTTCGCCTGCCCCTTCAAATACAACGCTTCCACCAACCGCTGGCGCTCATCCCGGGGCAAGGTGCTGGCGAACTGCGCAAGGGTGTTGTCCACCAACGCCCGGAGCGCCATGTCCGCTTCCCGGGCTTTGCCCAGGTCGGTCACCAATGCCTCGCGGTCCAGGGTCGGCGCTTCCAGTTGCTTGATTACATCCAGCCGCGCCTCGCGCCCGGCCAGCACCAGCGGTTGACTGTCCGAGCGATTCTGACGCAGCAGTTGGCGCAATTCCTTGCGCCGTTCCGGCGGCAGCTTGACCATCGCCTGGCGCAAGCCATGCTGGTTCACCACGGCCTCGGCGGGTTTGGTATTCGCCAGCCAGTGGTACAGGCCACCGCCGACCCCGCCGATCAAAAACACGTTGAACAACACCGACACAACCAGCAGCGGCTTCAGGTATTTGGGTGACGGGGTCATTGCTCGCTTTCCTCGGCGTTGACGGTGAAGACGACTTCGGCGTCGCCCTGGTCGAAGACACTCGGCAGGACTTCAGGGCCGAGCATGGGCAGCGGCACGCTCAAGGACGCCACCAGGATTCCGGCGGCGATCCCGGCAATGCCCACGCCGACGAAACCGGCGGGCGACAGCCAGCCGGCGTAGCGCGCCCAGAAGGACGGGCGCCGGGGAAACGACTGGCGGATCTGCCGGGCCAGCGCCGGGTCGACCGGCGCCAGTTGATAGCCATCCAGCTGGCCATCGAGCCAGCGTGCCTGATGCAACACCTCCAGTGCGCCGTCATCGCCTGCGTCCAGCAGTGCCTGGGCCTCGGCCTGTTCGGCCCGGGGCCAACGGTGCAAGTGGCCGCCGTAAGCCTCGGCCAATTGGGCAAATCGTTCGGGCGTCATGGTTTTCCCCTTCCTGGGCGGGCGGGCCCGGGTGTGTCGTCAAGGTAACTGCGCAAGTTGCGCCGGGCCCGTGACAGCAGGCTCTCCAGTGCCTCGACGCTGATGTTCATCAGCGCCGCGGCGTCGATATTCGACAGCTCTTGATAGTACTGCAGCACGATCGCCTCGCGCTGGCGATCAGGCAGCGACGCCAACGCCCGCGCCATATGCTCGCTGCGGGCAACCGCTTCGAGTTGCTCATCGGGCGCAGGCGCGCTGTCGACCACTTCGTTCATGGCCTCCTCGTCGTTCAACGGGCGCTCCTTGCGCCGACGCAAATGGTCATGGCACAGGTTGAGCACCACGCGGTGCAACCAGGTGTCGAAGCGCGCTTCGCCGCTGCGCCAGTTCGCAGCCTGGCGCCAGATACGCAGGAAGCTTTCCTGGGCCACGTCCCTGGCCTCGTCGGCATCCCCGAGGATCCGACTGGCGAGCGCCAACAAACGTGGAAGTTTGCGCGTCACCATTTCGTTGATGGCCGCCGGTTCGTTGTTACCGATGCGGGCCAACAGCTCAACGTCCGGATCAGTGTCTTTCAATAGGGCAAGTCTCGGTCCGGTGGCTAAGGGTCAGGTTGACGGGCTGGTCAGCGAATCCAGTGGCCTTCGATCCAGAACCAGTTGGGGCCGCGCGACTCCCAGTGGCCAGGTTCCCAACGGGCGTTGCGCATCACTGGCTGCCAATGGCCCGGCACCCACACGTAGCCACGCCCTTCGTAGCGCCAGTGCCCGCGGTCCCACACGTAGCCAGGACGCTCGACGGGAACCGCCTCGACGCGCATCGGCGGCGGCGCATCGCGGATGATCACTTCGGTCTGGGCAAAGGTCGGCGTGCTGACCAGGGCGGCCAGGGCCAGCGGGAGCAACAAGGCATAACGTAATGTGGCCAGCGGTCGTGCAACTCTCATGACAACTCCTTCATCGGCGATCGCCAGTGATCGCAGCTGTAGGGTTGAACGGCGGGTGCCGGGGAAATCCGTCGCGTCAAAAATGATTTTTTTCGCGACGCGCGAGCACGCCAGACAGGGCCAGTATTGCCCAGGGTTTGCGGGGGTTTGATGAAATATGCAAAAAGCCGCGACGGATTTGGCCAGGCGGTCGCGTTCAAGGGTTAACCGTTGGCAATCCGCAGGCCTGCCTGTTGAGCGGCAACGTTCACTACCTTGAGGAAATCACCATGTCTCGTCGAATTTCACTGCTGGTTGCCGCCGTCCTGCTCATGAACCTTGGCGGCTGCGTGTTCCTGCCGGGGCACCGCGAGCATTGCTGCTGGCGCGGTTACGGGGTAGTCACGACCCCGACGGCACAAGCGATCTCCTGATCGACTAACTGACCGCCGCAAACCCCCTGCGCCCGGCCTTGATCTCGGTGCGCAGTTCGCCTATCAGGTTTGAGATGGAACGGATGCTGTCCAGACCCTGGGGCGAGACACGGGTCAACAGCAGGTCGACGCGGCCGGAGACCGGGTCGAAGATATTGATGCGCAGCGAACCGTCGCTGTTCAACGAGCAGTCACAGGCAAGGGGCAGGAAGCCCGACTCCATGATGTGGCGAAACTCGGCTATCGAGACCATGCGGGCACCCTTCGCTGGACCAGACTCGGTGGACGTGATCCGTCTAGGGTAGATGAGCTTTTTCAACCTGCCGGGGAATTAAGTCAAAAGTGATACTCAGTGCTCATTTTGGCTAAAAGCGCTGGCCGGCTGACGCCAGAAAAACCACACCACGACCTCTCATCCGATGCCGCGCGAAGCACTTGATTCCTGCCGATGATGGCCAGATGCTCTGGGTTTTTGCCGCCATCAAGAGCGTCCCTTATGAGCATCGAACCGCCGAGCGAACCCGACAGTGCCGTGTACAAGACCTTGCTGGAATCGACCAAGGCCATTCCCTGGCGGATCGACTGGGCAACCATGACCTTCAGTTACATCGGCCCGCAAATCGAGACATTGCTGGGCTGGACCCCGCAGAGCTGGGCCACCGTCGATGACTGGGTGGAACGCATGCACCCGGACGACCGCGAATACGTGGTCAACTTCTGCGTCTCGCAGTCCCGCGCCGGGGTCGACCACGAAGCCGATTACCGGGCCCTGACCGCCAGCGGCGAGTACGTGTGGATTCGCGACGTGGTGCACGTGGAGCGCAAGGACGGCGAGGTGCAAGCGCTGATCGGCTTCATGTTCGATATCAGCGAGCGCAAGAAGACTGAAGAGCACTTGATCCGCCTGCAGAAACAGCTGGAGGAGTATTCCTTCCAGGACGGCCTGACCGGCATCGCCAACCGGCGCATGTTCGACACCGTGCTGGCACGCGAATGGACCAGTGCCCAGCGCAGCCAATTGCCGCTGTCGTTGATCCTGCTGGATATCGATTATTTCAAGCAGTACAACGACCTCTACGGCCATATCAAGGGCGACGAATGCCTGCGCCAGGTGGCACGCACGCTGTCGCAGGCGGCCAACCGGCCGCGAGACTTCATTGCGCGCATCGGCGGTGAAGAGTTTGTGTGGTTGCTGCCGGAAACCGATGCCGAATCCGCCCGGCGCGTGGCCGAACGTTGCCTGCACCTGATACGCCAGCAACAGATCGGGCATGGGCATTCGGCGGTGTCCGACCTGCTGACGCTGAGTCTTGGGGTAGGCACCTGCACGGTAAAACCGGGCAGCGCGGCGCTGGAGTTTGTCGAAGCGGTCGACAAGCTGCTGTACCAGGCCAAGCGCAATGGCCGGATGCGCGCGGAGTTTGCCGACGTGGCGAATTGATACAAAGGTCAAATCGCGGGCAAAAAAATCCCAAGTAGCTGATGGAAACTTGGGATTTAAAAATGCATAAACCGTGGGAGGTGAACGCCCGGCTATATTACCCAGCGGGAAAACTTGTAACAAGATAATTTTCAACCTTTCGTCGGATTAAAACAGCGCTAAGTCATTCAATAACCACACATTTTTAATGGATCCGATTATTAAAAATGCCACTTTTTGGTGCAATAACTCCCTAAATTAAACAAACTTGCGCTGCTTAATTCCGCGATAAAAATAAGGTTATTGATTAAAAGTGCGTGGGCTTCTTCAGGTAATGCTCACTCAAGTGTCTGCACGGATCCACCAGCACCAATTCGTCCTGAGGAGAGGCACGCGAAACGGCGGCCGCCTGACGACACAACGCCAGGCGCTCAGCCGCTTCTTCCCGCTGCCGGTCAACCTGGGCATTGAGCCGAACGAAATAGGCCCCCAGCATCACCGCCACACACAGAACCCCGACGACAAAATAGCGGAAGGCGTTGGATGGAGGGGGTTCCAGCTCACTCATACACTCATTGCACCTTGTGTTTCTGATAGCGAACGTCGTCGCCCTCGGCTGTGTCGACCACTGACCAGCCAAGCCGTTGGTAAAAGCCATTGGCCCGGACCTGATCGCGCCCGTCGGTGATCAGGAATAGCGTGTCGTGGCGTTCGAACAACGCCGCCTCGGCCACTGCCATCAACTGGCGGCCTAACCCGAGGTTCTCGTGGGACGGCAACACAAACAGCGCAAACACCTCGCCTTCGGCAAGATCGACCATCGAGAACGCGACGGGCGTACCCTTCACTTCGGCAAGCCACACACAGGGAGCCTCGCGCATGCTGTCGGCGACGACCTGCGGGGTAATACCCAGCTCGGCCATCTGCTCGCGGCTCAGATGGTTCTGCACCACCGCCGTGCGAATCTCGAAAATGGCCTCGATATCGTCCGGGGTTGCCACCCGTATAACCGTACCCATGTGCACCGCCTCCCAATGAGACGCTCAATTGTATGTAAATTGAAACACATGGGTTGTGTTGGATTTGTAAAACAGTCAGCGAATGACGCGTTAATCCTGCTCACGCCGCCTGAACTGCCCCGGCGCCAGCCCGTGGGCCTTGCGGAAACACCGGGAAAAATACGCTTCATCGGTAAACCCGCAACGGTCGGCGATTGCGCCGATCCTCTGCGGGCTGTTGAGCAGCAGCGTGCGCGCCAGTTGCATGCGCCGGTCGAGCACCAGTTGGGAAAACGGCTTGCCGGTTTCCTTGCGCAGCAGGTGGGTCAGGTAGTTGGGCGACAGAAAGGCGGCCGCCGCCGCTTCGGTGAGGTTCAGCGACGGCTCGTGCAGATGCTCACGGATGTAGCCTTGCACTCGCGCCAGGGCGTCCTTGCGGCCACGGCGGGTGGCGTTGTTGGCGGCGAAGGCCTGGAGCGGTTCGGCGTACTGTTGGCACACCAGCCCGATCAACTGGAACAGGTAACCCTTGAGCCGCTCCCGGGCGCCGAAGCTGCGGTGGGCGTCGAGGGTGCGCATGTGTTCCAGCCAGGTTTTGACTTCCTCGAATGCCGCGTCTTCAAGGATGAAATCCAGTTGTTCCTGGAAACGGAACGGCGACAGCTCAGGGGCCTGGCCGATGGGAATGTCTTCCAGGTCCAGCGGGTCGCAGGTCAGTTGCGGCAGGAAAAACCCCTGGCTGAAATTGATCAGCATGAAGTCGCCGTCTTCGGGATGGGGAATCACGTGCAGGCGATGAGGCAGGATAAAGGCCAGGGCCTTTTTCGGGAACGGGCGCACCGCACCGCCGATGTGCTGCACGGTGTCGCCGCCGAGGTTGATCTGGATCTGGAAATATTCGTGGCGATGGGGACTGGTCAGCGCCGCCCTGCCCCGCTTGTCGCGGATGTAGAAGTCAGAGCGGTCGCTGCGCTGTTCCATGCCATAGGTGGTGATGCGGGTGCCGGGCATACGTCGTTCTCGGGAAGCCTGGGCACCACTGTAGCGTCAACCCTGGCCGAGGGTGAAGCCCAGCTCGGTCAGGCCGTCGATTCCGGCGGTCACGACATCCCCCGGTTGCAAGGTGCCGACGCCCGCCGGAGTGCCGGTGAAGATCAGGTCGCCAGCCTTCAGCGCCACGGATTTGGACGCATGGCTGATCACCTCGGCCACCGACCAGATCTGGTCCGCCAGGTCGCCCACCTGGCGTTGTTCGCCATTGACCTTCAGCCAGATTCGCCCAGTGCCCGGGTGGCCGACGGCGCTCACCGGCTGCAACGCCGTGCAAGGTGCCGACTCATCGAAGGCCTTGGCCCATTCCCAGGGCCGCGACTGTTTTTTCGCCTGGGCCTGGAGGTCGCGGCGGGTCAGGTCGATGCCCAAGCCGTAACCCCAGACATGCGCGAGGGCATCTTCCGGGGCAATGTCCACCCCGCCCTCGCCGATGGCTACCACCAACTCGACTTCATGGTGCAGGTCGGCGGTCAGCGGTGGATAGGCGATCACGCCCTCGGCGGGCACCACGGCATCGGCCGGTTTCATGAAAAAGAACGGCGGCTCGCGGTCGGGGTCGTGGCCCATTTCACGGGTATGTTCACCGTAGTTGCGCCCCACACAGAACACCCGGCGCATCGGGAAGCGAGCGTCGTCGCCCTGGATGGCGAGGGACGGGATTTCGTTGGGAGTGATGACGTAGCGGGTCATGGCAGGTGCCTCTTCGTTTACCTGGGGCCAGTATGCGCACTGGCGCCAGGGCGAAGTTGGACAGCCTTACGCAGATTTTGCACTGAGCGGTGCATCGATCACTTTGCCGACCGAACCCAACGCTGCTAGCCTCATCGCGCTTTCACCCAACGATCCCGCAGAAAGGACTCTGATGAACATCATTCGCGCCGTCGCCCTCTTCGCCGCCTCATTGTTCTCGATGAACACGTCGGCCAAGGCCCCGCTCCCGGGATTCCAGTTGCCCAAGGCAGATTCGGAGTACGACGAACAGGTATTGGCGGATATCAAGAAAATCGGCTGGCATCATGTACATGTGCGTGCCGAAGACGGGGAGCCGTCGTTTGCCTACTCGCTGGGGTTCTACGCAAATTTCGGCCAGCCGGAAATCATCGTATTCGGGCTGCCACCGCAGATTGCACAGCAGTTGCTGAACATCACCGCGATCCGCTTTGCCGGCGCGAAAGCCGCCTATGAAACCTACACGCCCTATGACGATATTGCCGAAGGCATGCGCATCGCGTTCATTCCTGTCGCCCGCCAGCACTACCGCGAATACCTCGGTTATGCCGGCTGGTTCTACGGTTCGGTCCAGGCGGATTTCCCCGCGCTGCAAATGGTCTGGCCGGACAAGCAAGGGCGCTTTCCGTGGGAGCCGACCTACGACCAGTCGTTCTCACGGTTTCAGGTGCTGCTGGACAAGTAGGGGTTACTTGCGCGCCAGCTTGTAGCGCACACAATCCTGGTAAAAACTCTGGCGAATCACCTCGGGCTTGACCCGCGAACGGCTGTCGTAGGTCTGCTCGGTGATGCCCATGGCCATCATGTGCATCCAGGGTTTCTTGAACTGGTAGGTCTTCAGTTTCTGGCGCGCGGCATACAGCGACACCCCCGACAGCTTCAATTCCTGCGCCCGGGCCGCCGTGCCCGCGCCCCAGCTGCACATGTATTTGTCGTTGTCCCGCAGCTCCCGTGCCTGAACCGAAACTGCCCCACCCGCCAGGGAACAGGCGATCAGCATGATTCCAACCTTGCGCATTTGCATCCCGCCTAACCACCTGAAAATAAAAGTGATTTTGGCGAGGATTTTGTTACAAAGGGGCCAGCAAATTGCCTTCTCGATGATTTTCCCGGCAGGACACCGGGTCAAGCGCCTACGCAAGTTTTAAGGCCTTTTGCCACTATTTGTTGCCGACCGGCCATTGCCTGACGATAATCGCGGCGCTCTCCCACACTCACGCAAGGAAACGCCGTGAAAAAGCTTCTACTGTTGACCCCATTGCTCGCGCTGCTGTTGCAAGGTTGCGGCGTCACCATGACGCAATACGAGCCGAACTTCGACAACGTCCAGATCCTCAAGCAAAAAGCCCCGCTGCAACCCGTCAGCAATGCCCAGGTCACTGCTGCGTCGGGCGAAGGTTCGCTGACGGTACGTGCCAATCCAATCCGCTCACCCAGCGGCAGTATCCCGGCGCATATCCAGGCCGCAATCACTCAGGAACTGCAATTGGCAGGCCTGCTGAACCCGCAAGCCGAACGTCATCTGCAAGTGTTGGTGGTGAAGAATTCGCTGACGGCAGGCATGGGCTCCGGCAACGGCACGCTGGCCGCACGGTTTACGCTGCTCAAGGGGACTGACGTGGTGTACGACGCGACCAAGGAGGTGAATCACACCTGGTCCAGTTCGTTCTTCGGGTTCATTGCGATCCCGAATGCTGCCAATGCCTACAACCCGATGGTGCGGGATTTGCTCAAGTCGCTGTACAGCGACCCGCTGTTTATCCAGGCGCTGAAGTAAGGCCTGGGCTGCGAGGGCCGGTCACCCTGCCCTCGCAGCTGTTTCAGCTTATTGCTTGCAACGTGTCACGCCCGTGGCACGCCGGCATCCAGTGCCGAGTACTTCAGGTTATTGCCGTCGACCATTTGCTTGAGCAGGGCATTGACCTGGCGGGTGAAGGTGTCGGTCACTGCGTCTTTTGGCGTGTTGGCCATCAGCGGGATAAACCAGATACCCATCCAGGTATTGATCGCGTCATGGTTGGTGCCGGTGCTCAGCGTCTGGCCTTGTGCGTCCACCGACTCCAGCTTCATGGTGTACTGATCAGTCCCCAGCGCCGGGATGATGGTGAAGGTAAAGCCGCTGATAAACGCCAGGGCCAGTTGGCCGCCACCCGGTGGATGGTTGTAGACCTTCAGGCGCAGGTTGTAATCGCCCGGCTGCTTCTGGAATTCATCCAGGGTAACGCGACCAAACAGGCCGGAGTCGGTCAAGACTTTCTGCAGCTGAGGCTTGAGCATTTCCCGCGCTTGCGGAACCTCGGCGGCGGCGGCGTTGGTCGGCTCGCCCTGGTAGAACTTGAAGTCTACGTAGACGTTAGGTTTGTTGGCGTAGCTGGCCTTCGACGGCAGCGTGACCGGTGCTACTTCGTCCTTCGTGAAACTGGCGCAGCCGCTCATCGACAACGTGATCAGGGCCAACCCCAGCATTTTTCCAATGTGCATTACGACTTCCTTAGTGAATGGAGCGTCTCCATGGCCGGAGTGCTGGGGCGGATGATAAAGAGTGAGCCGCAATGTTAAAAGGCCATCTCTGATAAATACCTGCTCATACCGGCACTAATTGGCCGAGACCAGCTTGAGGCCGATCACGCCTGCCAGGATCAGCACGATGCACAGCACCCGCAACGGCGCGGTGGAATCGCCCAGCAACGCCATGCCGAGGATCGCAGTGCCGGCGGCGCCGATTCCCGTCCAGACCGCATAGGCGCTGCCCACTGGAAGGGTGCGCAGCGACATCGAAAGCAGGATCACGCTGGAAACGCCGGTCACCACGGTGAGCAGTCCGGGGGTGAATCGGGTGAAGCCATCCGAGGCCTTCATCGCGAACGCGAAGGCGATTTCAAGGATGCCGGCCAAGCCGAGGAGTAGCCATGCCATAGGGTGAACCCTCAGGAAACTCAATGGGTGTGTGGCGAGGGGCCCAGCCGCCTCGCCACCGCGAATCCGCTTCGGCTTAGGCCTTGGCGGCAGCCGCTGGCGTGGTGCGGAAGGTGATGCCCAGTCGGTTGAAGGCATTCATCAAGGCGATGCCGTAGGTAAGATCAGCCAGCTCTTTGTCACTGAACTCGGCGGCCGCCGCCGCGTAGTCCGCGTCGGACACATCACTGGCGGTAACGGCTTCGGCAAAGGCCAGCGCCACGCGCTCACGCTGGGTGAAGACAGCGCCAGCGTCATGCCACACCGGCACCAGCACCAGCTTGTCCACGGCCAGGCCTTGCTTGAGCAGGTCCCGCGAGTGCATGTCGATGCAAAAGGCGCAGCCGTTGACCTGGGAAACCCGCAGGTAGACCAGGTCGATCAGCTCCTTGGACAGGCCACTGTTCTGCAGGTAGACGTAAACCCCGCCGAACGCTTTGTAACCTTCAGGGGAAGCTTTGGAGTAGTCGAGACGCGTTGTCATGGTGAAATCCTGTAACAGTGGGATGAAGCCGCCATCTTGCGGCGCCATGGCCTACTCCAAAAGATCCATGATCTGGCTTGAACACCAGGCCATGAATGCGCCGGCATGGCCTACTCTGAATCTTGATTCTTGGCCCTTTGGCCTGGGTCATGGGGTTCGTAGACTGAGGGCCATCCATCCAGGAAGCACCGCCCCATGAATATTCTGCATGTCAGTGCCAGCCCTCGCGGGCAAGCGTCGGAGAGCACTGCGCTCTCCCACAAGATCATTGAATGCCTGCGCCAGCGGCACCCGGCTGCCGAGGTGACCCGGCGCGTTATCGCCGGGAATGCGCTGGGGCCGGTGGACGAGGCTTATGCAACGTCCCAGCAGTCGCCGGTGGATGTCTCATCAGAGGGTTCGATGGCCCAGTCCGAGCAGCTTGTTCGCGAAGTGGAACTGGCCGATATCGTGGTGATTGCCACCCCCATGCATAACTACTCGGTGCCCGCAGCCCTCAAGCTATGGCTCGATCACATTGCGCGGGTGCGCCGCACTTTCGATATCTCGGCCCAGGGCAAGGTTGGCTTGTTGCAGGACCGGCCCGTGTTCGTCGCCGTGGCCTCGGGCGGGCGATTTTCCGGGGAGCGTGCGCACCAGCCGGACTTCCTGACGCCGTACCTGAAAACCATCCTGGGCATGATCGGCCTGCATGACGTGACCTTCTTCACCGTCGAAGGCACCGCTTCACGCCCGGAAACCCTGGCCCAGACCCGCCTCCAGACCGACCAGGCGCTGCACGACTACTTCGCCACCTGAACAGGACCCGCCGCCGGATGAGCACTTCGATCAAGGCCTTTTCACCGCTGGACGCCGGCTCTGCCGAGCCGATCTACCGGCAACTTTACTGGCGGTTCCGCAGCGCGATTGCCGACGGTCTGCTCAAGCCGGGGAACGCATACCGGCGGCCCGGGCCCTGGCCAAGGAGCTGGGTCTGGCCCGGGGCACCATCGACACGGCGTATTCGCTGCTGGCAGCCGAAGGCTATATCCAGGCCCGTGGCCAGGCCGGCACCGTGGTGGCGGAAGGGATCAAGTCCAGCCTGCCGGAGCGCCCCGCCACCGCCAGCGATCACAACGCCGTGAGGCAAAAGGCCGCCGTGCTGCCGTTTCAAATGGGCCTGCCGGCACTCGATGCGTTCCCGCGCAAGATCTGGTCGAAAATAGCCGCCCGCTGCGTGCGTGCCACCCAGGTCGCAGACATGGCCAACCCCTGCGTCTACGGCCTGAACTCCCTGCGCACGGCGATTGCCAGCTACCTGCAGGTCGCCCGGGGTATCCATTGCTCGCCTGCGCAAGTCTTCGTCACCTCGGGCTACCGCAACACCCTGGGCCTGATCGCCCATGCGCTGCTGGAACCGGGCGACCGGGTGCTGGTGGAAGACCCGGGCTACCTGTTCACCCGACCGTTGCTGGATTACCTGAATATCCACGCCATACCGGTACCGGTGGACCAGGACGGCATGCAGGTGTCCCAGGCCGTGCAACCGGGCAAAGGCGCCCGCGCCGTAGTGGTCACGCCGGCCCATCAAAGCCCGCTGTGCGTCTCGCTGGCGTTGCCCCGGCGCCTGGAACTGCTGGATTGGGCCAGCCGCCAGCAGGCCTGGATCATCGAGGACGACTACGACGGCGAATACCGCTACGTGAGCCGCCCGCTGCCGGCCCTCAAGAGCCTGGACCGCGACGGCCGGGTGCTTTACGCCGGGACCTTCAGCAAGGTGTTGTTTCCCGGCATCCGCCTCGCCTACCTGGTGGTGCCGGCGGCGCAGGTGGAACGCTTCGAACACGTCAGCCAGACCTTCCTCGGCGGTTGCCCGGAGTTGACCCAGGCGATCGTCGCGACGTTTATGGCCGAAGGGCATTTTGCGCGGCATATCCAGCGTATGCGCAAACTCTACGGTGAGCGTCGGGAAGCCACCGCCAGGGGCCTGCGCAGGGCCTTGGGCGCGCATATTTCGATTGATGCCCAACCGGGCGGAATGCACCTGATCCTGCGCCTGAACGCGCAACAGTCAGACCGCCTGTGCGTGGCGCGCCTGGCGCAGGCCGGGATTTATGCAGAAGCCTTGAGCGACTGGAACATTCAAGGCCAGACCGGCCCCGGCCTGCTGCTGGGCTTTGCCAATATAGAATCCGAAGCCGCCGCCGAGGCCCTTGGGAAACGCATCCTGGATACGCTCATGGCCTGATCGGCGAACGCTCTGTTTTTTGGCCTTGGCGCTGCTGCTCCCGAATCCTTTCGCCAAGGCCTTTTTTATTTACCACTGATACGTGGCACTCGCCTGCACGGTGCGCTGTGAGCCATACCAGCACCACGAGTACGAATAGCAGGACGCAACGTACTCTTTGTTCGCCAGGTTGGTGGCGTTCACCGCCAGGCGCAGGTTGTCACCCTGGCGGTTGATGTGCGGAATGTCGTAGTGCACCGCCGCATCAAACAAGGTGTAGCCCGGCACTTTCAGGGTGTTGGCGGTATCGCCCCACGACGAACCGACATACCGCGCACCCGCCCCGACACCGAAGCCTTTCAGCGTGCCGTCGTGCAGGGTGTAGTCCGCCCAGGCCGAGGCGGTATGGCGCGGTACGGCGTAGGTGGTGGTGCCTTCGGCCGCGATGGCCGGGCCGACGCCGATGTCGCTGATGGGCGCATAACGCACGGTGTTGTTGGACTTGCTGATGCGGTTATCCAGGTAGGCATAGGCCGCGGTAATGTCCAGGTTGTCGTTCAGGCTGGCCTTGCCTTCCAGTTCGAAGCCACGGGACTGCACTTCACCATCCTGCACCTGGCAGCGCGAGCCGTTGCACAGGTGGGAAGCGTCCGGGTCCAGTGTCGGCACGTTGGTCTGGCGCAGGTCGAAAATGGCCGCCGTGATGAAGCTGTTGCTGCCCGGCGGCTGGTACTTGATGCCGATTTCCGTCTGTTTGCCTTCGGTAGGCTGGAACGTCGAACCGCCGTAGCCCGTGCCGGATTGCGGCTGGAAGGATTCCGAGTAGCTGACATACGGCGCCAGGCCGTTATCGAACAGGTAGACCAGGCCCAGGCGGCCGGTGAAGGCTTTGCTGTCCTGGGACGACTTGGTCTTTTTCTGGGTGGTCATGGCCAGCGTGCTGTTGTCGGTGGTAGCCCAGTCATAGCGCCCGCCCATCAACAGCACCCACTTGTCCCACTTCATCTGTTCCTGCAGGTACACGCCGGTTTGCTCACTGCGCGAGGTGGCGTCGCTGGTGTAGGCCGGCACCGGCACTGCCGCACCGTAGACCGGGTTGAAAATATCCAGCGTAGGCCCGGCGGTGTACACGCCGCTGCCCGACTTGGTGTCGGTGCTGGTGTTCTGGTAATCGGCGCCCATCAGCACGGTGTGCTGCAACGGACCGGTGTCGAATTTGGCCTGCAACTGGTTGTCGAGGGCGTAGGCGTCGATGTTCACGTCGCTGGCAGTGGTCGAGCGCCGAATGGTGCGGTAGTCGCTCTCCAGGTAGTTGCTGTAGAGGCTGCGGTACTGCCCTTCGCTGCGCAGGTACCGGGCGTTCTGGCGCACGGTCCAGACATCGTTGAAATGATGTTCGAAGGCGTAGCCGATGGAGTAATACTCGCGGTCACTCTTCTCGAAGCTTTTCTCGCCATCGTAGAAATCCACGTCGATCTTGCGTCCGGTCGGGCTGTGCAGCACCGAGCCCCAGGCCGGCATCGAACCGTAGGACGCGCCCTTGGGGTCCTTCTGGAAATGCCCGAGCAAGGTCAGCGAGGTGTTGTCGTCCGGGCGCCAGGTAAAGGCGGTGGACAGGGACTGGCGACGGGTTTCGGTGTGGTCGATCTGCCCGTCGGCATCGTCGAACAAGCCGGCGACGCGGTAGGAATACACGCCTTGATCGTCCAGCGGGCCACTCAAGTCGAAGGTGGTGCGCTTCTTGTTGAAGGTGCCGTACTCCACGCCGACCTCATGGAACGGTGTGTCCAGGGGCGCTTGCTGACCATGTTGATCACACCGCTGGGCGTGCCCTGCCCGTACAGCACCGACGCCGGCCCGCGCAGCACTTCGACACGCTCCAGGTCAAAGGCGTCTTTTTGCGGCAAGGCGTCCCGGCTCGACGGCATGCGCAGGCCGTCGAGGTAGGTGGCCGGGGCGAAGCCACGGATGGTCAACTGGTCGAGGCGCGAGGCGGTGGAGCCCCGGGTTTCCGGGATCACGGCGGCGCTGTAGCGCAAAATCTGGTTGAGGCTTTCGGCGTTCTGCGCGCGCATCTGGTCTTTGGTGACCACCGAGATCGACTGCGGGGTTTCGATCAGCGCGGTGTCGGTCTTGGTGCCCGACAGGCTGCGGGTGGCCACGTAGCCGGACACCGGGCCGGTGGGGCTTTCCGACTGATAGGCGCCGCTGATGGTGGTGGCCTGCAATTCCATGGCGCCATCGCTGGGCGGGATGGCTTCGAGGCGGTAGCGGTTGTCGGCAATCTTCAGGGCTTGCAAGCCGCTGCCGGCCAACAATTGGGCCAGGGCGGCGTCGGTGCTGTACTGCCCGTTCAGGCCATTGCTGTGCTTGCCACGGGTCAGGCTGGAATCAAACGCCAACACCAGGCCTGCCTCTTCGGCGAGGCTGTTGAGGGCCCGGCTCAGGTCGCCGGCGGGAATGGAGAACGCAGCGCTTTGCGCCGCGTAGGACGCTTGAGGGGTCAGCAGAGGTACGGCGGCAAATGCCATCGCCACTGAAAGGGCCAGTGGCGGTAAGGGACGAGCAAGGCGCGACATGAGAAGTCCTGGGAAATGGGGGTTCTATTAGTCATGACGGTCATGTCGGAAAATCGGGTATGAATGAGAGCGGTTTTTATTCAGATTTTTCTACAGCGGCTTGATCACCACCACCAAATCGGTGAAGTACTCCACCTTGATCGGCAGGTTATCCGCCAGTGACGCCAGCGCTGCGCCGGTGTCGTCGAGCTTGAATACCCCCGACACGCGCAGCCCTTGCAGGGCCTGCGGGTCAAAGCGCACCAGGCCATGGCGGTAACCGGCGAGGGTTTGCAGCACCTCGCTCAGGGGTTGGTCATCGACCTTGAGCAGGCCGCGGGTCCAGGCATCCGGGTCGGCATTGCCGATGGCGTGCGGCTCGCCGGCCTGTCCGTCACGGAGCGTGGACGTCTGCCCCGCCGGCACTTTCACCTCGCCTGCACGGTTGCCTTTGACGGCCACGGTGGACTCGATCACGGTGACCACGGTCGATCCGTCTTCGGCCTTGCGCACCAGGAATCGCGTGCCCAACGCCGTGGCCGTGCCCTGGTCGGTGTGCACCACGAACGGCCGTTGCGCGTCCGTGGCCACCTCGACCCACATCTCGCCCTGCAACAGGTCGATCACCCGTTGATGGCCATCAAACTTCACGTCCAGCGCCGAGTTGCTGTTGAGTTGCACCTGGCTGCCGTCCGTCAATGCCACCTGGCGCCGCTCCCCCACGCTGGTGCGCTGGTCGGCCATCCACACCGGCATCCGCTCAAAGCCGGCCCAGCCGCACAACAACACACCCAGCAGCGCGACGGCCTGGGTGCCCCGGGCGGCAAACCTGGTTTTCTGCGGCGCAAATGCGCGGTTCAGGGCGATGCGCGCCGGCGCGGCGGGCAGTTCGTCGAGGCTGCCCCACAGGCTGCGCATACGCTCGATGGCGACGGCATGCCGTGGGTCGGCCTGGCGCCAACGCTCGAACGCCGCGCGGTCGGCCTCGGTCACGGGGTCGTCGTGCAACAACGTCAGCCAGCGGGCGGCTTCACTGATGATCTGCTCGGAACTCACGACAGCGGGTCCGCCCCGTGCAGGGTGTGATAGCAGTGCACCAGCGCGCTGGAAATGTAGTTCTTCACGGTGCTGGGTGACACCTGCAGTTGTGCGGCGATTTCGCTGTAGGTCAGCCCGTCGAGACGGCTGAGCAAGAAGGCTTCGCGGGCCTTGGCGGGCAAGCCGGTGAGCATCTCGGCGATGCGCTCCAGGGCCTGGAGCGCCACATGAATCGCCGCCGGATCGGGCATGCCGGCGTCTTCACTCTGAATCGCCAGGGCTTCCATATAGGCCTTCTCGATCCGCCGCCGCCGCGCGCCATCAATCATCAGGCGCCCCGCCGTCGTTGCCAGAAACGCCCGAGGTTCCTTGATGGTGTGCGGTTCGGCCAGCAGCAGAATGCGGATAAAAGCGTCGTGGGCCAGGTCTGCCGCATGTTGCGAACAGCCAAGTTTCTTGCGCAGCCAACCGTGCAACCAGGAATGGTGGTCGCTGTAGAGGGTGGCGATGGTCTGCTGGCGACGGGCTGTATCACCCTGAGCTACAGGAAAGTCATGCATGCGCAAAAATTTCTCAAACAAGAAAGATTACCAATTGCGCGAACGATGACAGTAAAACGAAGGGGGAGCAAGAGGCCCGGCGACCGAAGCCACCGTGCGTGAGGTGCAGCGAGCCGGATGCAGGTAGGTAATGACTGCGGGTTAAAATCTTACTGAGTGATAACGACCCTTAGTTGGCACGCACTCCCGCGCCTGCCAACTTAATGGGTGAATGATAACTAACGACTAACGTTTAGAACATGGCGCTTACTTGCAGCCAATTCTCTGAGGCAGTTGCCCCTGCTTTGACTTAAGTGCAGTTTGCACCGCTTGCGGCAACGCGCTCCAGAATGTCAGCCCGGAACGTTGCTCAATCTGTTCGACCGTTGCGCGATAGTCACAGAAGTTGGCGCCCTTGGGTGTTTCCTGATTCATGATGAACGAGGCATAAAGTCCGTCTTGCGGCGACTTGCCCACAGAAACAATCTTCCAGTAACCACTGGGAATCGTGTGGACCTTATTAGTCCCCGGCAAGCTGCCAATGAATTTCTCATACAGCGGGCCGGTCATCACATACACCTCATCCACTGCGGCGTCCTGGCTCAGGTTGCGCTCCTGATCCTCCAGGCGTGCCCACGGTCCCTGGTTCAGATCGGACTTTTGCGGGGTGATGTTGGACAGGTAATTGAGGGTCTGCCAATCGGCGACGCCGGCCATCGACGCCAGGTTTGCCTGGTGCCCGCGGTCGACCTTCAGTGCCACGTTGGCGCCGTTATAGTCAACCGGGTCAAGGGTTTCGCCCGCAGGAATGTCCGGATCGGTCTGCCAATTGCGCGGTTTTCCGCTGGCTGGTGTGGACTTGGTAATCCGGTAGGCCACCCAGTTGGCGAACTTGGTCGAGGCATTGTTATTGAGGGTGTAGGCCTGGCGATTCAACGTCAGCGGCCCACCGCCGGAAGGGCAGCCCTGGGAGCAGTTATCGACTGCGGCGGCCTGCTCCACAGGCGCCTGGATAGCGCGCTCCGGCACCCGTGAAGGCTGGGTGCTGATACAGCCCGCCATCAGCGGCACCCACAACAACGCGACGTATTTGAACAGTGCTTTCCTTTGCATGGTAATACTCCATTTACAACCGATTAATTAAGTTTAAAGCGATAAAACGGGCGCAATTGATCCCGGCAGTGCGAAAGCCACTTCGTGATGAAATGACAACACTATCAAGTTGATTGCTGACAGTTGGATAACTGTGTTTGCGCGTACGGCGACATTCCATGTGCGTACCCGCTTAAGTACCCACGCCGGTGGCGCAAGGAACTAACTGCTCCTGAAGAAGTATCTTTCAGTGGAGCAGGCTTTATCTTATACAGGTAATTGTTACAAAAAAACCAGCACTAAAAGCAAAAAAACCGGCTCGTGGACGGGGGCCCTGAACTTGAAACACCCTCGCGGGAACGCGACACTGCACGCCCCCGAAAAAGGCTGATTTTCATGACTCCATCCCCCTCGACCGTCTCTGCGCGGGAGGCTTACCAGTTGCTCAAGGACATCGCCCTTGGCACCCGCACCGTGCAGGTTGCAGCGTCCCCGATCGAGATCGAGGGAACACTGTTTCGCGCCGATGGCTGGCAGATCACCCTGCTGGCGCACGATGGCGTACTTCGCGGCTGTCTCTCCTGCGAATCCCCCGACGGCAGGACCGGCAGCCCCGAGAACTGGCAGCGTTTCGGCACCGATCCGGTCAGCTTGCTGAGTGCCTGGGAGCAGGCGCAAATCGAGGCCCTGCTTTAACGCCAGCTCCAGGAAACGCCGGTGTACACGCCCATGCCATCCCCCGGCGTCGACCGCGCCACGTCCATCCCTTTGTCGTCATAACCCGGCGTGACCGTATTCGCGTAGCGCCGGTTGGTCAGGTTGCGCAGGTCGACCCAGGCTTGCCAGTCGTGCTTCGGCGCGTCATACCCGAGCGTCGCACCGAGTAGGGTGTAGGCCGCCGCGTAGTAGGAATTGGCGTAGTCCACGGCCACCCGCGATGAATGCTCGCCGTTGAGGCTGGTGTAGAAACCGCTCGGGTGGCTGTAGCGCAGTTGCGCCTGGTAGTAGTGCTTGGGGATGCCGGGCAAGGTGTTGTCGCCGAAGCGGTCGTCGTTGCGGTAGTGGAAGTCGCTGTAAGTGTAGGCCTGACGCAAGTCAAACCGGCCGGTGCGGCCACCGTCCCACAGCGGGCTGATCAGGCTCAGTTCCACGCCTTGGTGCACGGTAGGGCTGGCGTTGGATTCGGCGATGATCGCAGACGTGGTGGACGTTGCGGCTTGGGTTTCAACGCTGAGCAGTTCGTGGCGTACCTCGGAACGGTACAGCGCTAGGTCCCACTGGCCGAACCACGCTTCACCGCGCCCGCCGACTTCCAGGGTGGTGGCGGTCTGGTTTTTCAGTTTCACGCCTTCACGTTGCAGGCCGCTCGCCGGGCCGCTGCCCTTGGGGAAATACAGATTGGAACCCCAGATCATCGACCACGCATGGGGCGGCTCCACCGAACGGCTCAGGTTGCCGTACACCTGCAGTTGCGGGCTGAAGTCATAACGCAGGCCCACCCGTGGCGAGTAATCCCAATCGTGCTGGCTGACCGGTGTGTGGGTCTCTGGGTAGCTGACTTCGGTTTCACGACGGGTGTAGATCGCCGCCAGGCCGGTGGTCAGCCAAAGGTCCGGCACCAACTCAAGGTCATTGCCGATATGCAGCACGCTGTCGGAACCCAGGTAGCTGTAGTCGCGGGTCTTGGTGCCGGGCGCGTAGCCAGCCGTATTGCCGGTCGGGATCCGTACGAACTCCGAGCCACCGTTATTCGGCATCGCCTGGGTGGTGCGCAGGCCGAGGGTGGTCTTGCTGTCGCGCCCGAACAGCGTGTCCTGGCGGATGTAATTCACGGTGCCACTGACGTCGGTGTAGGCAACCTTGAGGCGGTTGGTGCCCTCGCGCAGGTCCATCGGGTAGTCGTGATACGCCAGCCCGACCTCGATCCGGGCGTTGTCGTCCAGGTGCAAGGTGGTTTTGTTGGCGATCCAGGTCGAGCCCGGCTGCGTGCGTTTCGAATCCCGCGCCACGTTGAGGGCGGCGGCGGCGCGTGGATCGTGGCTGATCTGGTCGCGGGTCAGCTTGCCGGGGGAATCGTTGTCGGTTTCGCGGTAGCGGAAGTAGAAGCGGGTTTCCAGGTCGGGGTTGAAGCGGTAGCCAAAATTGGCCGCCATGCCTTTGCCGCTGCCGGCGCTGTGGTTCTGGAAGCCGTCGTAGTGCGAGTCGGTAAGGCTGAGGTAGTAGTCGGCGTCCCCCAGCACCTGCCCCGAGCTGATTTCCCGCTGGGCGTAGCCATGGCTGCCGGCTTCGTAGCGCACCTGCAACGTGGGGGCGTCGTAGCCGGTGTGGGTCACGTAGTTGACCGCCCCGCCCAGGGCCAGGGCGCCCTGGTCAAACCCGTTGGCGCCGCGCAGCACTTCAACGCGGCTGAGCCACAACGGGTCCTTGAGCTCGTAGGGCGTGCCACCCGGGCCGGTCAGCGGCAGGCCGTCGAAGGTCTCGTACAGGCCGGAAGCGTGGGCACCCGGGCCACGGTTGATGCCCGAGCCACGGATCGAAAGCTTCACCCCTTCGTTGTTCGCCGCCTTGGCGTACACGCCAGCCTGGTATTTGAACACGTCCTCGTTGGTGCTCACCCGCCCCTGGTCGACGCTGCCCATGTCGATGTAGTTGGTGGCGCCGGGCACGCTTTTAAGTTGAGCCTGAGCCAGTTCATCGGCGCTGAGTTCGGCGCTGCTGACTTCGACGGGTGCCAGTTGCAGCGTGTCGTCGGCCTGGGAGACCGGGCTGAAGCTCAGGGCAGCGCCAAAGCCGAGCAAGGGCCAGGCTTTTCGGGCGGGGAACAGAAACGCGGGGGGCATGGGGGTAAATCCTTGGAATTCGTTTTTGCGACGGGCTTGGTCCGGCGCAAGGTCTGTGGTGGGATGCCGGTGAGGCTCTCCGGGTCACCCCTAATGAACGGACAGCCGTGATTCGGCGTTAAGTCCAAAATCGAATTACCAAATGCAAACTCAGTATTTATGGAAATAAGTAGTACGGATTACTGTAGGGCCATTGAGTCCCCAGAGATTTTCGTCATGCAAGCATCTGCCACCGTCATCGATTTCACCCTCCACCGCAAACGCCGCCAGGCTCGCGCAGCGGCTGAGTTGATGTGGGCGATGTACGCGGCACGGGCCGGGGTCGCGGTGTTTACCGCACACGTCACCACCTCCAGCGATACCCGCCGGGCGTGAGGCGATGAATTTCCTGCATGCGATTCCCGAAGTGCCCGACCTCCCCTCCAAATCCAAAGACTGCAACAGCGGCGACGACGACGCCATCGGCCAGTGCGTCGCCCATAACCTGCAACGCCTGCGCAGTAAACGCTACCTGTCGCTGGATGCCCTGGCGCGCAACTGTGGCGTGAGCCGGGCGATGCTCGCGCAGATTGAATCCGGGCGCAGCGTGCCGTCGATCAAAGTGCTGTGCAAGATTGCCAAGGGTTTGAAAGTGTCGGTGGCGGCCTTCCTGGAAAACCGTGCGTTCGAAGGGGTTGAACTGCTGCCGGCGCAACAGAGCAAACGCCTGGTGAGTGCCGACGGCACCTTCATCAGCCGCGCGCTGTTTCCCTACGATATGGCGCGCCAGTCGGAGTTCTACGAGATACGCCTGAAGGCCCTCGGCGAGGAGATTTCAGAGGGCCATGGGCCGGGCATCCAGGAGAACCTGGTGGTGGCCCAGGGCGTGCTGGAAGTCAGCGTCAACGAAGAACGCTACCTGCTGTCCACCGGTGACTCGATTTTGTTCTACGCCGACCAGCCCCACCGCTACCGCAATCCGGCAGACAGCGAGGCGGTGGCGTTCCTGGTGATCACCTACCCGGAACGCCTGGACTGAAACGCAAAAAGCCCCGGCACTCGCCGGGGCTTTCTGGTTTTACGCCAAACGAATCAGCAGGTGCAGCACATCATCGGCATGCCGTTGCAGCTCATCATCATCGGCATGGCGCAGTCGTTCATCATCTTCATCATCAGCATGCAGCAGTTGTTCATCATGTCCATGCTCATGCCTGGCATCGGCATCATCTTGCAGGTCATGCTGTCTGCTTCCATCTTGCATTCCATGACGCACTTCATCATCGGCATAGGCATGCCCATCGGCATCATCATCGGCATGTTCATGGCAGACATGCTGTTCATCATCGCCATGCCGTCTTCAGACATGCACATCATCGACATGTTGGCGCACTGCATCATCATCGGCATGCCGCAGTTCATCATCATCGCCATCATTTCGGCGTTGTTCTTGAACATCGCCATGTCCATGCCCGCGGCCGGCTTCATGGTGCACATCATGGCCTCGTCGGTCATCTTGCAGGTCATGGTGGCCATCATCATCGGCATGCCCATCATCGGCATCATTGGCATCGCGTTGTTCATTGGCATCTGCATGGCGTTCATCATGTTCGAAACTCCGTAATCGACAGGAAATGAGTAAGTTCTGGGGCCGATTCTAGAGATGCCGTACAACGGCGCAAGGCGCTGGCCCAGCAGCAAGAATAGATGCTGGATGGGGATTTATCGGAGCGAGGCAGCCGATAATTCCGTGATAACAGACCCTATGGCGCGATCACGCCGGACAGCTCCGTTATCAGGGCTGAACCGGCGCGATGGATATGCGATTGGGGAATGGCCTCCAATCAGAAGGAAATAAACGATCTAACCACGGTAAAAATACCCGTTCACCCGGCGAAGAATCGGTTCGCCGGTCGTGGCAACCCGAGGTTTTCCCGCAGGGTAGAGCCTTCGTACTCCCGCCGGAAGATCCCGCGCCCTTGCAATTCGGGCACTACCTTGGCGACAAAATCATCGAGGCCGCCCGGCAGCCACGGGAACATGATGTTGAAGCCATCGCTGCCCTCTTCCTCCAGCCACTGCTGCATCTCATCGGCAATGCTGTGGGCCGTGCCGACAAACGACAAGCCGGCATACCCGCCGAGGCGCTGGGCCAGTTGGCGCACCGTCAATTGCTCCCGATCAGCCAGGGCCAGCACCCGCTCCCGTGAGCTTTGGCTGGCGTTGGTTTCGGGAATCGCCGGCAGGTAGTGGTCAGGATCAAACTGGGTTGCATCGGTGCCCAGTGCTATCGACAGCGAGGCAATCGCACTTTCGTAATGCACCAGGCTGTCGAGGTGAGCACGAATTCGGCGGGCCTCTTCCTGTGTATCGCCGACCACCACAAACGCCCCGGGCAGAATCTTCAGGTGGTCGGGATGCCGCCCCACCGCCAGCATCCGGCGCTTGATATCGGCATAGAACCTGCGCCCCTCCTCGAGCGTGCCCGGCGCGACAAAAATCACCTCGGCGGTTTCTGCCGCCAGTTGCCGCCCGGGCTCCGAGGCACCGGCCTGCACGATCACCGGCCAGCCCTGCACCGGCCGGGCAATGTGCAGCGGGCCGCGCACGTTGAGGTAGCGGCCCTGGTGATTGAGGGTGTGCAGCTTGTCGGGGTCGAAGTACACGCCACTGTCGGCATCGCGGATGAAGGCGTCATCGGCCCAACTGTCCCAGAGCCCGGTCACCACATCGTAGAACTCCCGCGCCCGGGCGTAGCGTTCGTCGTGGGCGTAGGCCTGTTCCAGGCCAAAATTCTGCGCGGCATCCGGGTTGGCGGTGGTGACGATGTTCCAGCCGGCGCGACCGTTGCTCAAATGGTCCAGGGACGCGAAGCGCCGGGCGATGTGGAACGGTTCGTCGTACGTGGTCGAGGCCGTGGCCACCAGGCCGATGTGCTCGGTGGCCTGGCTCAGGGCCGACAACAGGGTGAACGGCTCAAACGAGGTGGCCGTGTGGCTGCGCTTCAACGCCTCGATGGGCATGTTGAGCAGGGCCAGATGGTCGGCCATGAAGAAGGCATCAAAACGCGCCTTCTCCAGGGTCTGCGCAAAGTGCTTGAGGTGCGTGAAGTTGAAGTTGGCGTCGCGGTAAGCGCCGGGATAGCGCCAGGCGCCGGTGTGGATGCTGACCGGGCGCATGAACGCACCCAGTTTCAGTTGGCGTGGAGTGGTCATGGAAAGCCCCTGGTCGAGAGGGGCTCAGCATCGGATGGGCGAATGGCGTCTGTCTAATAACGAAAGGATCTGGCTTATGCCGGGACTGACCGGCTGTGGTAGTCCGCCAGAAACTCTTCGGAGGCAACATGATCCGCCATGCCCCGCAGTTGCGCCGCCGAATCATGTCCCAGGACTTGCTCCACCCGGTTATTGGCTGAGGCCCAGTACACCAGCGCCTCACTGAACAGTGCCTGGCCCTTGGGTGTGAGCACGCAACGTTTGGTGCGCTTGTCCAGGGCGTCCGGGCGCAGCTCGACAATCCCGTCGCGCACCAGCGGCTTCATGGCATGGGTCAGCGCCGACATCAGGATCGCCAGGCGTCCGGCCAGTTCCTGCAACGTCGGCCCACCCTGCTCATCCACCGCCGCCAACCGCGTGATTTCACCCAGCAAGCCGACCTGTGTGGCCTTCAGGCCAATCGGTGCCAGCGCTTCGTCATACAGCTGACCCAAGCGCCTGGCAGCACGGCGCAGCGCGTTGTTGGTGCACGCCACGTCGCCCAGTAAATCCAAAAGGTCGGCGCGTGCTTTATCGGTGTTGATCTTCTCTGTTGGCATTTTCAGCTCCTCCATGGCGCTAGAATGATTGAGTACTAAACCATTGACAAGGACAAATCCCAAGCTTATAACTTGAGCCCTCAACAATATTGGTTGAGTACTCATCTATTGGAGCCGTTCATGTCGACCCCCGCTTCCACAAAAGTTGCCCTCATCACGGGCGCGTCCTCCGGTATTGGTGCGGTGTATGCCGACCGATTGGCGGCTCGCGGCTACGATTTGATCCTGGTCGCTCGTCGTGAAGACCGTTTGAAAGCCCTGGCGGCGAAGATCACCCAGGCCCACGGACGTCAGGTGCAGACGATCGGCGCCGACCTGGTCAACCCTGCGGACCTGGCTCGCGTAGAAAGCCTGCTCGCCGGCAACCCGGCGATCCAGGTGCTGGTGAACAACGCCGGCCTGGCCCGCCTGCACCCGCTGGCACAGTCCTCGGTCGAGGACTCCATGACCCAGATCGCCCTGAACATCACCGCCCTCACCCGCCTGACCCACGCAGCGCTGCCCGGCATGCTGGTGCGTAATGAAGGTGTGATCATCAACGTGGCGTCGGTATTGGGCGTGCACTCGCTGCCGGTCAGTTCCGTATACAGCGGCACCAAGAGCTATGTCCTGGCGTTCAGCCGTGGCTTGCAGGCAGAGCTGGCAGAAACCGGGGTGAAGGTGCAGATCGTGTTGCCGGCGTCCACCGCTACCGAGATTTGGGACGAGTCGGGCATTCCGCTTTCCGCACTGCAAAAAGAGTCGGTCATGACCACTGAAAATCTGGTGGACGCGGCATTGGCCGGGCTTGACCAGGGCGAGTCGATCACCTGGCCGTCGGTAGCCGATGGCGGGTTGTGGGATACATACGATGCCGCGCGCGGCGCGTTGTTCGCGGCCACGCAGACGGGTAAACCGGCACCTCGGTACGGGATTGTCTGAGGCGCCCGCAGGTCTTACTGAATACCGATGGAAATGCGCCGCACGGTCTGCTCCTCACGGGGCAGGCTGATGTCGCCTTCGTAGGTGCACTCGCGGCCGGTGCAGCTGTTTTCCACGGTCACCGGCGCAAGGCTTTTGACCGGGAAACGCGGCTTGGGCTCAGCCTGCGGCGTGAGGGGTACAGCGCTGAGGACGGGTGCCTCGTAGGTCAGGTCCAGGTTGGACGCGTGGGCCTGGGTGGCCAGAACGGCGAGCAGTGCGCTCGCCATGACAGTCCTTGTAAACAACATCGAAATCTTTCCGGGCAGCAAAAAATGAAGGGGCCATGATAAACCCTTGAGCCACCGGATTGAAGTCAGAGCGTCTGGACGGCGGGTTCCAGCACCAGAACGTTGGAGGGGCCGGCACGAAATGTCGGGTTGTGCTTGGCGGCTTCCAGCATGTGGGGCGCTGCGTGGTGATCCTTGAGCGCTGCCTTTGACGCCCACGTCTCGATCAACACAAAACTGTCGCTGTTGCCTTCCACCGGATGCAGGTCGTACTGGATGCAACCCGCTTCGGCCCGCACCAGCGGAGCGAGCCCGGCAAACGCGGCCAACTGGTCCGCGCCCCGCCCAGGCTGGGTATTGATGATGACGACAAGCCGCACTTCATCGGACATAAACAGCACCGTTATCGATAAGGGAATTGAGGGGCCACAGTAAGGGATGCCATGCTCTGGCGCTATGAAAAATCTATCAGTAAGCTACTTTCACTGAATGGATTGAGTCAGCACTCAAGCCCTCCCCTTTTCTGCACCCGGCGATAACCACGTGATCGAAGTAACCGAAGTTTCCATTGCCCAACTGCGCGCCGCGCTCGAGTCCGGCCAGACCACGGCGGTGGAGCTGGTAGAGGCCTACCTCGCCAGGATCGACGCCTACGACGTGCCCAACACGCCCACCGCCCTCAACGCAGTAGTGGTGCGCAACCCCCAAGCACTGGAGGAAGCCCGGGCAGCCGATGCTCGCCGGGCCAGCGGCACAACCCTGGGGCCGCTCGACGGCATTCCCTATACAGCCAAGGACAGTTACCTGGTCAAGGGCCTCACCGCCGCTTCCGGCAGCCCGGCGTTCGCGAACCTGACCGCTTGCCGCGATGCGTTCACCATCGAGCGGCTGCGCGCAGCGGGCGCCATTTGCCTGGGCAAGACCAACATGCCGCCCATGGCCAACGGCGGCATGCAGCGCGGCGTGTATGGTCGGGCCGAGAGCCCGTACAACGCCGACTACCTCACCGCACCGTTCGCCTCGGGTTCCTCCAACGGCGCCGGCACCGCCACCGCGGCGAGCTTCGCGGCATTTGGCCTGGCGGAAGAAACCTGGTCCAGCGGACGCGGCCCGGCCTCCAACAACGGCCTGTGTGCCTACACCCCGTCCCGTGGCGTGATCTCGGTGCGCGGCAACTGGCCGCTGACCCCGACCATGGACGTCGTCGTGCCCTACGCCCGGACGATGGCCGACCTGCTTGAAGTGCTCGACATCGTAGTCGCAGAAGACCCCGACACACGCGGCGACCTGTGGCGGATGCAACCCTGGGTGCCGATCCCCGGCGTGGCGTCGGTACGCCCCGAGTCCTATGGCGCCCTGGCCGCGACCGGCGATGCACTTGCTGGCAAACGCTTCGGCGTGCCGCGCATGTACATCAACGCCGACCCCGAAGCAGGCACCAGCGACGACCCGGGAATCGGCGGCCCCACCGGCCAGCAAATCAAAACCCGGGCCTCGGTGATTGACCTCTGGGAAGCCGCGCGCAAAGCCCTCGAAGCGGCGGGCGCTCAAGTGATCGAAGTGGATTTCCCGCTGGTCTCCAATTGCGAAGGCGACCGCCCCGGCGCGCCGAAAGTGTTTACCCGTGGCCTGGTGTCCAAGGAATTTCTCCACGATGAATTGTGGGAACTGTCGGCCTGGGCGTTCGATGATTTCCTGCGCGCCAACAACGACCCCACGCTGAACCGCCTGGCCGATGTCGACGGCCCGAAAATCTTCCCCCACGACCCCGGCACCCTGCCCAACCGCGAAGACGACCTGGCCGCCGGCATGGACGAGTACGTGCGCATGGCCGAGCGCGGCATCACGCCGTGGGACAAGATCAGCACCGTGCCCGACGGCCTGCGCGGCCTGGAACAGACACGACGCATCGACCTTGAAGACTGGATGGACACGCTGGGGCTGGACGCCGTGATCTTCCCCACCGTCGCCGACGTGGGCCCGGCGGATGCGGACGTGAATCCGGCCTCGGCGGATATCGCCTGGAGCAACGGTGTGTGGGTGGCCAACGGCAACCTCGCCATCCGCCACCTCGGCGTGCCGACCGTGACGGTGCCCATGGGCGTTATGGCGGATATCGGCATGCCGGTGGGGCTGACCTTTGCCGGCCGTGCGTATGACGATTCGGCGCTGCTGCAATTGGCGTCGGCGTATGAGTCGACAGGGAGCAAGCGTCTTGTGCCGCCGCGCACGCCGAAGTTGGTGGCGGGCAAGCCGTAAACCAAAAAGGGATTGGAACCGTTCAGGCTCCAATCCCTTTCATAGCAGCATCGTCGCCCAGTTTGCGCATCAACTGATCGGCTTCCGACCCAGGCTCAAAGCGAAAGCCGCGCATCTCGTCGAGCAGCAACGTGTCGCTGATTGCCTCCCACAACTGCTCCGGGCTCGGCTTGTTGCGCAGCAGGATGTAAGAGAGCAACAGCCGCTCGATGGGAACGCCTCGATGGCAGGCGGTTTCAATGATTGCCAGCAGGATAAAGCGCAGTCGAACTTCCCGCTCCGTGGGCCAAACCGTTTTTCGCTTACCCACTGCAGGGCCTCAGTTTCAGGAAAAGCGTGAGGCTATGGCCGAGTGGTTTTTGTTTCAAGCGCTGCTGGGGGGGAAAGCCCTGCTCCTACGAGAAACAGAGAAAGGGCTTACGAAATCGCCCTTACCCGCGCTTCCCCATCAACGGATCGCTGATGCTGTGCGCGCCGGTTTCAATCCGCCCCGCCACCCGCCGCACCCAACCGTGTTCGTCACGCAACTTGAAGTCGTACCAACCACCGTTCGGCTGGCACGAGAACGTGCGCTGCACGGTGCTGCCGCCGGCAATCTCCAGCAACCAGGGCCCTTGTTTGGTGTAGGGGCAGCGCTCGATGGTCACCGACGCGGTGCGCTTACCAGGGTTGACCAGGGTCAGCAGCAACGTATCGCCGTGATAGGCCAGGGATAACTCGGGCTCACGTCGCAGCAGATTTCCCTTGAATGCACGGTGGAAGCCATTCGGCCCCAACAGCCAGAGTTTGTAGGCCCCTGCGACTTGCCAGGTGTCGCTGAGGTGCTTGCCGGCTTCCACGGTGTAGCGGCGGGGTATGTCATCCAGGTGCAGGCGGTCGTAGACGTGGAACACCACGCCTTGTTCGCCATGGTTGAAGAAGTCCAGGCTCACGGAACCGGCGCGACGGTCAACTGAACCCTCGACATTCAACTGGTACGGCAGCGCCCGGGAGGGCCGCGCCATGCGGGCCTGGAACGGTGCCTGTTGCTGGCCCACGGTTGGCACGACGACCTGGGGCAGTTGTTCCTGGCGTTGGCGCAGGGTGTCGGCGGCCTGGCGACTGATGGTGTGCAGCGGCGGCAGGGTTTCGGTGTTGGGGTTGACGAAGTTGAAGGCTGACGTGAGGTCGCCGCATACGGTCCGGCGCCAGGCGCTGATATTGGGTTCGCGCACGTGGAAGCGCTTTTCCAGAAATTGCAGCACAGAGGTGTGGTCGAACGCCTGGGAGTTGACCCAACCGCCCCGGCTCCACGGCGACAGCACCAGCATCGGCACCCGTGGACCGGGCCCGTACACCCCACCGTCCGGCGCGGGTTGCTCGGTTGAACCGGGTGGCGCCGGATGGGTGAAGATCTCGCTGTCGAACTTCACCGTGGACTTGCCGGCAAAGCTGCCGTCCAGCCGTTTGGACGGGGCCGATGGTGACGGCACGTGGTCGAAGAAACCGTCGTTTTCATCGTAGTTGACCAGCAACACGGTCTTGCTCCAGACCTCCGGGTTGGCGGTCAACGCCTTGAGGATTTCCTGGGTGAACCAGCCACCCTGCACCGGGCTGGACGGCCCGGGATGTTCGGAGTAATCGGCCGGGGCCACCAGCCAACTCACCTGCGGCAGGCGACCGTCGTTCACGTCCCTGCGAAAGCCCTGGATGATCGCTTCCAGGTCGCTGCCGCTGACCGCCGGCAGTGTGTTGCCGTTGCCCTTGTACAGCGGCACGCGGGCATTCAATGGGTCGCTGTAGGGCACGAAGTCCTTGAAGTCCTTCGGTGGCACCGCAGGGTTGCCAGCCGCAACGCTGGCCGCACGAAATTGCCGAAAACCGGCCAGGGGATTGTCGCCAAAGTTATCCGGCAAGTACTGATAAACCTTCCAGCTCACGCCGGCTTCTTCAAGGCGTTCGGGGTAGGTTTTCCAGGTGTAGCCCACGCTCACCGCACCGGGTCCGTCCCACTCGTTGACCACCGCCGCGACGTTCGCACCGGTCGGGCCGTTGGTGCCGGTCCAGTGGAACAGCCGGTTGGGATTAGTGCCGGCGTGCACCGAACAATGGTAGGCATCGCACAGGGTAAAGGTGTTGGCCAGGGCGAACTGGAACGGCACTTCCTGCTCGCGGTAGTAGCCCATCGACGTGGGCGTCTTGAACGTCGGCCAGGCATGCATCCGGCCACTGCCCCAGGCGGCGTGCTCGTCCACCCAGGAATGAGGCGTGCCGCTGACCCGCTGGGCATTGCCACGGGAACTGTCCAGGTGATAGGGCAAAATCCGCCGCCCCACGCCCTGCTGTTCCCACACCCGGTGCCCGCCCGGCAGTGGAATGGTGAAACGGTCACTGAACCCGCGCACGCCGGGCAAGGTGCCGAAGTAGTGATCGAATGAGCGGTTTTCCTGCATCAGGATCACCACATGCTCGACGTCCATGAGGGTGCCGGTGCGGTTGTTGGCGGGGATCGCCAGGGCCTGGCGAATGGAGTCGGGCAACAGGGTGTAGGCGGATCCGATAGCGGCGGCTTGCAGCAGTGTCCTGCGTGTAAGAGTCGGCATAAGACGATTCAATCCCTTGAAGTTCTGGAGCGAGGCTCAGGACAAAATAGGGACTCAAGGCGACAAAGAAATGACATCGCTCGAATCGCGTTCAACCTGCCCCACTTGATACTCCCTCGGCGTACACCCGAACTCGCGCTTGAACACCGTGTGCAGGTACTGCGCCGATTTGAACCCGCAGTCGTAGGCGATATCCGCGATGCCCGCCCCGGTATTTTCCAGGCCGGCCACCGCCGCCGCGAGTTTGAAGCGCAGGATTTCGTCGTGGACGCTGCGGTTCAGTTCGCTGCGAAAATGCGCTTCCAGGGATGAGCGCGACACGCCGACGTAGTTGGCGACCTGGGCGGTCTTGATGCCCTGGCAGGCGTACTGGCGAATGAAGTGCAACGCCTGCATCACGTAGGGATGACCGAGGGGTTGGTGCAGGCTTGAGGTCTGCACGTTGACGGCTTCCGGCGGCACCAGGATCTGGCTGCCTGCCGAGGGCATGCCGTGCAACATCTGGTGCAACAGCCGCGCGGCAGTACGGCCCATTTTTTCGGTGCCCTGGATCACCGAGCTCAGTGGCACGCGGGTCAGGGTGCGGGTCAGCGGGTCGTTGTCGATGCCGATCAGTGCCACTTGCTCCGGCACCGGGATGCCCGCCGTGAGGCAGGCTTGCAGCAACTGCCGGGCGCGGGCGTCGCTGACCGCGATGATGCCGATGGGCTTGGGCAGGCTGTGCAGCCAGGCAATCTGTTGCTCCACCGCCGAGTCCCACAGCGGCGCGCTGGTACCCAACCCGCGATACACCTCCACGGGCAAACCATCGCGCTCCAGCAGGCGGCGGAAGGCTTTTTCGCGCTCCTGGGCCCAGCGGTTGATATCCGCTTCCGGCAGGCTGAAGCAGGCGAAGCGCGTCAGCCCGGCTTCGATCAGGTGTTCATAGGCCAGCCTGATCAGGGCGAAATTGTCGGTGGCCACGTACGGGATATGCCGGGGGTAAGCCCGTTCATCCTCATAAGACCCGCCCACCGCCACCACCGGTAAATGCACGCCCGCCAGCGCCGGGCCCATCGCCGGGTCGTCGAAGTCGGCAATGATGCCGTCGCCGTGCCAACGCTCGATGCCCTTGAGCCGGCACACAAAATCCTCCTCCAGAAACAGATCCCACGACACCCGCGTGCTGCTCAGGTAGTTGCCGATCCCGGTGATGATGCCGCGATCGTAGATCTTGTTGCCATTGAACAGCAGGGCGATCCGGTGCACAGGCGGGACAGTTTTCACAGGGGCGGCTCCTCGCGAGGTATCGCCCAACTATGCGCCCAAAGCCACTCAAAATCGAACCCCGCTCTGGTGATTTTCATAATCGATTGGCCGGGGGCCGTTGCTAGTATCGAGGCAAGGTTAACGTGTACTCATAACAACAAGGATCTGGCGATGCCCTACTTTCCCGCTGTCGAAAAAATCCTCTACGAAGGCCCTGATAGCACCTCTCCCCTGGCCTTCCGGCACTACGATGCGAACAAGCTGATCCTCGGCAAACCGATGCGCGAGCACCTGCGGATGGCCGCGTGTTATTGGCACACGTTCGTCTGGCCCGGCAGTGACATGTTCGGCTCCGGCACCTTCCAGCGGCCCTGGCAGCAACCGGGGAAGCGCTGCAGGTGGCGCGCGGCAAGGCCGAGGCGGCGTTCGAGTTTTTCTCCAAGCTGGGCATCGATTACTACAGCTTCCACGACACCGACGTTGCCCCCGAAGGCGCAAGCCTGGCGGAATACCGCGACAACTTTGCACGGATGGTCGACCAGCTCGAACACCATCAGGAACAGACCGGCATCCAGCTGCTGTGGGGCACCGCCAACTGCTTCAGCAACCCGCGCTTTGCCGCCGGTGCCGCCAGCAATCCGAACCCGGAAGTGTTCGCCTATGCGGCAGCCCAGGTGTTCAGCGCGATGAACGCCACTCACCGCCTCAAGGGCTCCAGCTATGTACTGTGGGGCGGCCGCGAAGGCTACGAGACGCTGCTCAACACCGACCTCAAGCGCGAGCGCGAGCAACTCGGGCGCTTCATGCGCATGGTGGTCGAGCACAAATACAAAATCGGCTTCACCGGCGAGCTGTTTATCGAGCCCAAGCCGCAGGAACCGACCAAGCACCAGTACGACTACGACACCGCCACCGTGTTTGGCTTCCTGCACCAGTTCGGCCTGGAGAAAGAGATCAAGGTCAACATCGAGGCCAACCACGCCACCCTCGCCGGCCACAGCTTCCACCATGAAATCGCCACCGCCGCTTCCCTGGGCATTTTCGGCAGCATCGACGCCAACCGTGGCGACCCACAGAACGGCTGGGACACCGACCAGTTTCCCAACAGCGTCGAGGAACTGACCCTGGTGACCTACGAGGTGCTCAAGGCCGGTGGCTTCAAAGGCGGCGGCTACAACTTCGACTCCAAGGTGCGTCGCCAAAGCCTCGACGAAGTGGACCTGTTCCATGGCCACGTGGCGGCGATGGATGTGCTGGCGCTGTCCCTGGAACGCGCAGCCGCCATGGTGCAGAACGATGCCCTTGAGCAGTTCAAGGCCCAGCGTTATGCCGGCTGGGACAAGTCGTTCGGGCGCGCCGTGCTCGGCGGCGACTTCAGCCTGGAGTCGCTGGCCGAGCATGCCTTCAGCCACCAACTCAACCCGCAAGCGGTCAGCGGCCGCCAGGAGATGCTCGAAGGCGTGGTGAATCGCTTTATCTACCCATGACCGCTACGCTCTAGCGTTTCGTGTGCAACACGCTCCAGGTCCAGAAGTGCGTCTAAACAACAATAAAAGGGACTCACCATCATGAAACACCTGAAAACTGTCTTATTCACCAGCGTTCTGGCACTGCTCTCCCATTCGGTCATGGCCGATCCTGCCCATCCGAAAATCGGCTTTTCCATCGACGACCTGCGCCTTGAGCGCTGGGCCCGCGACCGTGATTACTTCACCGCCGCCGCCGAGCAACTGGGGGCCAAGGTCTATGTGCAGTCGGCGGATGCCAACGAGCAGCGGCAGATCTCGCAGATCGAAAACCTGATCTCCCGGGGCGTCGATGTGATTGTGATCGTGCCGTTCAACGCCACGGTGCTGAACAACGTGGTGGCCGAAGCGAAAAAAGCCGGGGTGAAAGTGCTGTCCTATGACCGGCTGATTTTGAATGCCGATATCGACGCCTACATCTCCTTCGATAACGAAAAAGTCGGCGAGATGCAGGCCCAGGGCGTGTTGAACGCGCAGCCTAAAGGCAATTACTTCCTGCTCGGCGGCGCCCCTACCGACAACAACGCGAAGATCCTGCGCCAGGGTCAGATGAAAGTACTGCAGCCTGCCATCGACAAGGGCGACATCAAGATCGTCGGCCAGCAATGGGTCAAGGAATGGAACCCCACCGAAGCCCTGAGCATTGTCGAAAACGCCCTGACCGCCAACAGCAACAAGATCGACGGCATCGTCGCCTCCAACGACGCCACCGCCGGCGGCGCGATCCAGGCCCTGGCGGCACAAAAACTGGCGGGCAAGGTGCCGGTCTCCGGCCAGGACGCCGACCTCGCCGCGATCAAGCGCGTGATCGCCGGCACCCAGACCATGACCGTCTACAAGCCCCTGAAGCTGCTGGCGTCCGAGGCGGCCAAGCTCTCGGTGCAACTGGTGCGGGACGAGAAACCGGCCTACAACTCGCAGTACGACAACGGCAGCAAACAGGTCTCGAGCATCCTGCTCAAGCCGACCGCGTTGACCAAAGACAACGTCAACGTGCTGGAAGAAGACGGGTTCTACACCAAAGCGCAAATCGCCGGGCAGTAAGCGTACGGCTCACTGCAGGAGCGGCTTGAGGCCGCTCCTGCATGCCACCCCGCCTTTTCGCTGTGCAATGAGTGCCCGCCATGTCCGACTACTTGCTGGAAATGAACAACATCGTCAAATCCTTCGGTGGCGTCAAAGCCCTGAATGGTATCGACATCAAGGTAAAACCCGGGGAATGCGTGGGCTTGTGCGGCGAGAATGGCGCCGGCAAATCGACCCTGATGAAAGTGCTGTCGGCGGTGTATCCCCATGGCACCTGGGACGGCGAAATCCTTTGGGATGGCCAACCGTTGCGCGCGCATTCCATCGCCGAAACCGAAGCCTGCGGCATCGTGATCATCCACCAGGAACTGACCCTGGTGCCTGACCTCTCGGTGGCCGAAAACATCTTCATGGGTCACGAGCTGACACTGCCCGGCGGGCGCATGAACTACCCCGCCATGATGCACCGCGCCGAAGCCCTGATGCGCGAACTGAAAGTGCCGGACATGAACGTCGCCCTGCCCGTCTCGCAATACGGCGGCGGCTATCAGCAACTGGTGGAAATCGCCAAGGCGCTGAACAAGCAGGCGCGCCTGCTGATCCTGGATGAACCCTCCTCGGCCCTCACCCGCTCGGAAATCGAGGTGCTGCTGGACATCATCCGTGGCCTCAAGGCCAAGGGCGTTGCCTGCGTGTACATCTCCCACAAGCTCGATGAAGTCTCGGCCATCTGCGACACCATTGCGGTGATCCGCGACGGCAAACACATCGCGACCACCCCCATGGCCGACATGGACGTGTCGCGCATCATCACCCAGATGGTCGGCCGCGAGATGAGCAACCTCTACCCCACCGAACCTCACACGGTGGGCGAGGTGCTGTTCGAGGCGCGCAACATCACCTGCTATGACGTCGACAACCCGGGCCGCAAGCGCGTGGACGATGTCTCGTTCAGCCTGCGCCGGGGCGAGATCCTCGGCATCGCCGGGCTGGTGGGCGCGGGTCGCACAGAGTTGGTGTCGGCGCTGTTCGGCAGTTATCCCGGGCGCTACGAAGGCGAGGTGTGGCTGGAGGGCAAACCCATCGACACCCGCACGCCGCTGAAGTCGATTCGCGCGGGGTTGTGCATGGTCCCGGAAGACCGCAAGCGCCAGGGCATCGTCCCGGATTTGGGCGTGGGGCAAAACATTACCCTGGCGGTGCTGGACAGTTTCTCGCACCTGACGCGTATCGACGCCGAGGCAGAACTGGGCAGCGTCGAGCAGGAAATCAAACGCATGCACCTGAAGACCGCCAACCCGTTCCTGCCGATCACCAGCCTCTCCGGCGGCAACCAGCAGAAAGCCGTATTGGCGAAAATGCTTCTGACCCAGCCCCGGGTACTGATTCTCGACGAACCCACCCGTGGCGTGGACGTGGGCGCCAAATATGAGATCTACAAATTGATGGGCGCGCTGGCGGCCGAAGGCGTGTCGATCATCATGGTGTCCTCGGAACTGGCCGAGGTGCTGGGCGTATCCGACCGGGTGCTGGTGATCGGCGAAGGCCAGTTGCGCGGCGACTTCATCAACCAGGGCCTGACCCAGGAACAGGTGCTCGCCGCCGCCCTCAGCCAACCGAACGGGCATGACAATAATAATGATCGGAAGTCCGCGTAAATGAATCAGGTCAAACAGCTTTTCACCCGCTACAAAATGCTCGCCCTGTTGATCGCCGTGGTGCTGATCTGGGTGTTTTTCAGCTGGCAGACCGAAGGCGGTTTCCTGACCCCGCGCAACCTGTCGAACCTGCTGCGGCAGATGTCCATCACCGGCATCCTGGCCTGCGGCATGGTGCTGGTGATCATCAGTGGCGAGATCGACCTGTCGGTGGGCTCGATGCTCGGTTTGCTCGGTGGCGTCGCGGCGATCCTGGATGTGGTCTATCACATTCCGCTGCCGCTCAACCTGGCCATCGTCGCCCTCTGCGGCTTGCTGATTGGCCTGGGTAACGGCTACATGACCGCGTACCTGCGTATCCCCTCGTTCATCGTCGGGCTGGGCGGCATGCTCGCGTTTCGCGGGGTGCTGCTGGGCATTACCGGCGGCACCACGATTGCACCGGTATCGCCCGAGTTGGTGTACATCGGCCAGGGCTATCTGCCGACGGTGGTGGGGGTGATTCTTGGCGTGTTGCTGTTCGGGCTGGCGGTATTCCTGACCTGGCGCCAACGCCACAACCGCGCCCTGCACGGGCTGGCGCTGCCGTCGATGCTGCGCGACAGCGTGCGCGTGGTGCTGATCGGTTTCGTGCTGGCGGGCTTCGTCTACACCCTCAACAGCTACGACGGGATTCCCGTGCCGGTGCTGCTCCTGCTGGTGCTGCTGGGCGTGTTCAGCTACGTCACCAGTCAGACCGTGTTTGGCCGCCGCATCTACTCGGTGGGCAGCAACATGGAAGCCACGCGCCTGTCGGGGATCAACGTGCAGGCGGTCAAGCTGTGGATCTTCGGAATCATGGGCGTGATGTGCGCCCTCGCCGGGCTGGTCAACACTGCACGCCTGGCCGCCGGTTCACCGTCGGCGGGCAACATGGGCGAACTGGACGCCATCGCGGCCTGCTTCATCGGCGGCACGTCGATGCGCGGCGGCTCGGGCACCGTGTACGGCGCCCTGCTCGGTGCACTGGTGATCAGCAGCCTGGACAACGGCATGTCGATGCTCGACGTGGACAGTTATTGGCAGATGATCGTCAAGGGCAGCATCCTGGTGCTGGCGGTGTGGGTGGATGTGAGCACGCGGACCGGGCGTCGTTGAGTACGCGGCGCGTTACTGCACCGGCAGGAAATTCATCAGCAACAGGCTCTGCGCGTAGTTGAGGCCAATGCGTCGATAGCGTTCGTCGAGCATCTGGGTCAACAGGTCGAGGCGCGCAACGATCTTGCCGAACTCGACCGCGAAACTGAGGTTGCTGCCCGCCTCCGAGATCTCGTTGGAGAACAGCAACAGCGAGCCATTGGTATCCTGGCGCTGGCTGAGCAGCCAGGTTGCCTTCTCGATGTTACGCGCGGCATTGCTGACGAACTGTGGGTTGATCGAGTCGGTTATATAGAACTCGGTGCGCCCGCCGTGTGCAGTCACGAGCATGCTGCCGATCGCGTAGATAAAGGCACCCACCCGATCGCCGCGAAACTCCGGGCTCAAGGAGTAACTCAGCGCCACCAGGTCACGGCGATCCCCAAGGGCGGGCAGCGGCTGGCGAAGTTCGATGGCCTGACGGATTTGCCGGGCGGCGGTTACAGCGTCCGTGTAACCCGATTGACGCCATTGGTTGGGGTTGCGCAGGTAGAGCTTGCTCATCAGCAAATACAGGCTTTGCAGATTGTCGCGCATGCTCAGTGTTGCCATGCGATCGACGCTGGTCTGGAAGAATTCATCGGGCTTGCCGTTGCTGAACTGCTTGGCAATATCGCGCCCCTGTTGCTGGCTGCAACCGTTGGCGCACAGCATCAAAACCGCCGCCAGCACCAGCGGCTGGCGCATCCATCGAGTGATAAAAACAAGTAACGTGCGATCCATCGGCACCAGGTCTGGGTCTGCTGTCCACGCGGGAATTAGTGTGGTCGGGACAGAGATAGATCGGAAGAATGGGAAAAAGTGCGGTGGGGGCCGCAGGAATGTTGACGACAGCAGAGCCCGACACTGGGGTCGGGCTTGTCTGGGGCATCAGTTGTCGGGGTGTTCACTCGCGACAGAATCGGCGGCGTCTACGTCAGACATGTCCTCTTCCAAAGGGGCGTCGTCGTCCGGGGGTAGAGGCGCCTCGGCGTGGTCCCGCCGAGGTTCATGACCGGTTTCATTGTCTGTACCGCGCGTTACGCCCTGCTGGGATTGATTCCCTGGGGCCTTCTCGTCAATTTCCATGCTGGCTCTCCGTTCTGCCGCACGGGGTGTCCGTGCTTGAACATGAGAAACGGTGCGGGCTTGGGAGTGCCGGGCGATGGACGAACGGTGTGGCTCAATTTCATAACGGCCCTAACGATCCCAGAGTCTCCATCAAGCGCAAGATCCGTGGTTTCTCGGCAGGCTTTTCGCCGATACAGCACACGCCCGGGTCGGTGAGAGAGCACCAGACCGACACGCGGTCGCCTACCTGCAGGCCGTCGGTGGCTTTACGAAGCGTTGCTGTTGACCAAGCGTCAACCGTCTCATTGAGAGACTTGTGAAAATGCTGACCATTGACGCTATAGCTGAAGCTCATGAACTGCCCTGTGGCCCACGATGCCTCACTCCCGACAAAGGTGACGTAGCCTTGGACCACTTGCCCTTCAGGTATGTCCTTGGCACTCATGGGTTCTCTCCTGAGATACAGCGCTGCATGGACGATCCTCGTGGTGAAATCTTCAGAAAGATTAGCAAGGGTTCGAGAAAGCGCTTTTACACAGGCTGGATCGAGAGTGGACACTCCATGACTCTCGCCTGGAAAGCCCCAACAATGGTATTCAAGGGAAAATCGCGATTGCCGTGTCTTCCGGCTTGCAGGAGGATTGGCCCGACGATGTTTAAGCTGACGGCACTGAAGGGAGCACGGGTAAATGGCAACACTGATAGAAAAGCTCGACGGCCCAAGGACCGCACAGCAGGAGCTGTTCTACGACCTCGAGGACGCAATGGCCGTGATCGCCTGGTCGGTGAATGAGCTGGCCACTATCGCCGGGGTCGCCAACTCACCAGACGACGCGATCGCCCTGATGAAGATGGGCGCATTGCTCGCAGCCCAGCAGGAAAAGCTCAGCGGCTATGCGGATGAGGTGAAGGCGGGAAAGATTGTACGAGCGTGAATACCTTTAAGCCCGCTCCCATCGCGGGCTTTTATTTGCCCGGGATTCGGCAAAAGGGATATCAAAACATTCATCCAGTTTCATTTGTTGATGGCCTGGGCTGTCGCCTTAATGCTCCAACACGAACTCGTGCACAGGAGCAAAAATAATGAAAAAACGTCAACCGATACTTCAGCTCAATACCTTGGCAGTGGCACTGGCATTTGCCTTGCCGGCCATGAGCTATGCAAGCGACCAGTCCGACTCGAAGGGTTTTGTCGCCGACAGCAGTTTGAATATCCTCAACCGCAACCTGTTCTGGAACCAGAACGGCAACGGCAGCCATACCCGTGACTGGAGCCAGGCGCTGATGGCGACCTACAGCTCGGGCTTTACCCAAGGCACCGTCGGCATCGGCATCGATGCGTTTGCCGACCTGGCGCTGCGCATCGACGGGAACACCGACCGTGCCGGCGGCCCGAACATTCCATCCGACGCCAATGGCAACCCGGACCATGGCCTCGCCAAGGCCGGCGGAGACATCAAGTTGCGTATTTCCAACACCACCCTCAAGGTCGGCGACTTGCAGCCCACCTCGCCCGTGTTCGCCACCGCCGATAACTACCTGATGCCACAGACCGCATCGGGCTTCCAGATCGACAGTCATGAAATCACCGGCCTGAACCTGGAAGCCGGCCATTACACCTCGGGCACGGGTACCACCACCACGTCGCGCAGCGGCGACATTCTCGCCAGCTATGCAGGTGTGAGTGCGCCGTCGGCCAGCTTCGCGGGGGGCAAGTACCAGTTCAGCAAGGAATTCACTGCGTCGCTGTACGGGGCGCACCTGGAAGACGTCTGGAATCAGTACTACGTCAACTTGAACCTTGTTCATCCACTGACCGCTGACCAATCCGTCGCGGTGGACTTCAACCTCTATCGCACACTGGACGACGGCAGCGCCAAGGCCGGGACCATCGACACCACCGCAGCCTCGCTGGCGGCGGCCTACACCCTGGGTGCACAGACCTTCACCCTGGCCGGACAGAAGGTGCATGGTGACGAGCCGTTCGACTATGTCGGCTTTGGGGAGACCAATGCCGGTGTCGGCGCGGGCCGCTATGGCAACTCGATCAACCTGGCTGACTCGGTGCAGTACTCCGACTTCAACGGCCCGGGCGAGAAGTCCTGGCAGATGCGCTACGACCTGGACATGAGCACCTTTGGCGCCCCCGGCCTGAGCTTCATGGCCCGTCATATCCGCGGCTCCGGCATCGACGGAACGCATACGCCCGGCAATTCGGCCTACACCGGGTTCTATGGTGCCAACGACCAGGAACACGAAACCGACGCCGAAGTGAAATACGTCGTACAGAGTGGTCCGGCCAAGAAACTGTCCTTCCGCCTGCGGGAAGCCTGGCACGATGGCGATGCATCCACCGGGGGGCATTTGGTACAGACGCGGCTGATTACCGAGTATCCGTTGAATATCTTCTAAAAAGACGGGCTTGCGCAGTCCATTCATTACCCAAACCTAAGAAACGCAAAAGCCCCGCAATAGCGGGGCTTTTGAGTAAGTCTTGGCGGGAATGCAGGGATTCGAACCCTCGGAACGCTATTAACGTTCGCCGGTTTTCAAGAGTTCCTAGCTACCCACCAAGCTACAGGTCTTATTCTGCAAGGGGTGCGGTTTTGCGTGAAAATCTGCGAGAGACTAAGCGTCTGAAACTTCTTTCTCGAGGGTAAGCTTTGGATCAGCCACTTCTACCCAGCCCTTCTTCAAATACTCATCTGCCACGATTTTACGGATCAAAAAACAGTAGGTGATGGGCAGCCCAGCAATAGGTATGGCTGCCCAAGGTGGGCCTGCAAGCATCCCCACACCTATAGCAATCGCCCAGATTAACAAATGGCGCCAAAGGCCGGCGAAGCAAAGATAGAGGGGGCCCAGGAACAATATTGCCAGAACCTGGAACGCATCGACCTCTTCAACCTGGTCACTGTCTGGACTTTTGAAGTATCGGGTCATTGCACTCTCCATGTGTGTGTCGGGGGGTAACTCGGCAAATTAGCACTGGAAAATCCAGATCTGGCGAATCAGTGAAGCTGAAAAGCGTGATTCGAGACTACTTATCGGGCTCGAATTTCGCGAACATCATGCCGAAGAAAAAACCTCCGACCATGGCCAGATAGACAGATTTATAGCCGGAGACGTTATAGGCCAGCCAGTAGTTGACTGCGGTGACTACGACGAAAGCCAAGAAAAACTGCCTACGAGAAAATCGACTGAAAAAGCGATTTGCGGCCGCATTTATGGCCTTGAGTTTGTTCATTGCGCCTCATCCTTGAAAAACGCGGAGATCCTAACTCAAACACCTTTCGCCCGCCACGCCGTACGGTGCATGTCGCTGCTTTCAGCCATGATTTCCGGGCTCCAGTTTTGCGCAGTTGCGGAAACTGCCTGAAATGATGCGGAAACGATCAGCCGTCAGGCTGCCAGCTTTGCCGGATGCCAGAAACGCAAAAGCCCCGCAATAGCGGGGCTCTTGAGTGAATCTTGGCGGGAAACCAGGGATTCGAACCCTGGGAACGCTATTAACGTTCGCCGGTTTTCAAGACCGGTGCATTCAACCACTCTGCCAATTTCCCTTGTGCAACACAGGATTAGCGTAGCCCATCCTGTCTCAGCGGGCGCCATAATACCCGAATGAAACACACTGTCAAACTCTCGCCATAGCTTGTTACAGAGCGTCTGTTATGATCCTTGCGACTGAATGTTTCAAAACTGAAGGAGTGTCGCCATGCGCGAACAGAATTACGCAGTGAATGGAAACGCGCAGGCTGAGCAGCTAGAGGTTAGCCGCGTCCTGCGCAATACGTACGGCTTGCTCGCTCTCACCCTCGCGTTCAGCGGCGTGATGGCCTTCGTCGCCCAGCAGATGCGCGTCGGCTACCCGAACATCTTTGTGGTGCTGATCGGCTTCTACGGTCTTTTCTTCCTGACCAACAAGCTGCGCGACTCGGCCTGGGGCCTGGTGTCGGCGTTTGCCTTGACCGGTTTCATGGGCTTTATTCTCGGCCCGATCCTTAACCGTTACCTCGGCATGGCCGGCGGCGCGGAAGTGGTCAGCTCGGCATTTGCCATGACCGCCCTGGTATTTGGCGGCCTGTCGGCTTACGTGCTGATCTCCCGCAAGGACATGAGCTTCCTGGGTGGCTTCATCACCGCCGGTTTCTTCGTGTTGCTGGCCGCCGTACTGGCAAGCATGTTCTTCCAGATCAGCGGCCTGCAACTGGCGATCAGCGCCGGTTTCGTGCTGTTCTCCTCAGCCTGCATCCTGTTCCAGACCAGCGCGATCATCCAGGGTGGCGAGCGTAACTACATCATGGCTACCATCAGCCTGTATGTATCGATCTACAACCTGTTTATCAGCCTGTTGCAGATCTTCGGCATCATGGGCCGCGACGACTGATCGCAGCCACATGCAAAAAGCCCGCTTCGGCGGGCTTTTTGTTGCCTGCGGCTTTATCATTGCCACAGGTTTTGCCTTCAGAGTGTTCCATGAAGTTTGCGATTGCGCTTTTCGAAGCCCCCCATGCGCCCTCCTCGCGCCGTGCCTTGCTGTTCGCCCAGGCAGCGCTGGCGGGCGGGCATGAGATTGTGCGGCTGTTTTTCTATCAGGATGGCGTCTACAGCGCGTCCAATAACATTGTTGCGCCGCAGGACGAGCAGGACATCGCACGCCAGTGGCGCGAGTTTGTCAGCGAGCATCAGCTCGATGGCGTGGTGTGCATTGCTGCGGCCCTGCGCCGTGGGGTATTGAATGCCGAAGAGGCCACCCGCTATCAACGCAGCGCGGTGAACCTGGAGGCGCCTTGGGCGCTGTCCGGGCTTGGGCAACTGCATGACGCCACCCAGGCCGCTGACCGCTTGATCTGCTTCGGAGGCCCGTGACATGTCGAAATCCTTGCTGGTGATCAGCCGACAGGCACCGTGGTCCGGCCCCAGCGCCCGCGAAGCGCTGGATATCGTGCTGGCCGGCGGCGCGTTTGATTTGCCGATTGGCCTGTTGTTTCTGGATGACGGAGTGTTTCAACTGGCCGCGAGCCAGGATGCCAAGGCCGTGCAACAGAAAGACCTCAATGCCAACCTCCAGGCCCTGGAGTTATTCGGGGTTGAGGATGTGTTTGCCTGCAGCCATAGCCTCTCGGTACGCGGCCTGACCTCCTCCGGTAGCGCACAGCCGCTGAGCAGAGAACAGATCTCACAGATGATTGACCGTTACGACCAGGTGATTACCCTCTGATGTCGACTTTGCATGTGGTGTCCCACTCTCCTTTTACCGATAGCCGGCTGGACAGCTGCCTGCGCCTCTGTGGCACCCGGGACGCAATCCTGCTGTGCGGCGACGGCGCCTATGCCCTGCAACCCGCCAGCGCCCCCTGCCAGGCCCTGCAAGCCAAGGGCCTGAAGGTGTTTGTGCTGGCCGAAGACAGCCAGGCGCGTAATCTTGCGGTACCTGACTGGGCCGCCAGCGTCGATTACCCGGCCTTCGTCCAGCTGTCGATCGATTACGACAAGGTCAACACCTGGCTATGAACACCCTGACCGTAGGCGAACGCACCCTGGAACTGGACAAGGACGGCTACCTCGCCCACCTGAGCGACTGGTCCAGCGACGTGGCCAACGCCCTCGCCACCGCCGAAGAGCTGGAGCTGACCCCGGAACACTGGGAAATCCTCGAGCTGCTGCGGGGCTTCTACACCGAATTCCAGCTGTCGCCGGCCACCCGCCCGCTGATCAAGTACACCGCCTTGAAGCTGGGCCCGGAAAAGGGCAACAGCCTGCACCTCAACCGACTGTTCAAAGGCACTCCCGCCAAACTCGCCGCCAAGCTGGCGGGCCTGCCCAGGCCGACGAATTGCTTATGACTGATTTTGCCCCGTTGATCACTGAAACACCCGCCGAACACCCCTTTGCGCCGTTCGTGCGGATCCTCGGCAAAGGCAAGCGCGGCGCCCGCAACCTCACTCGTGAGGAAGCTCGTGAGGCGATGGGCATGCTGCTGGATGAGAAGGTCGAAGACACCCAGCTCGGCGCCTTCCTGATGCTGTTGCGGCACAAGGAAGAAAGCCCGGAAGAGCTGGCGGGTTTCACCGAAGCCGTGCGCGAGCGCTTGAATGCGCCGTCGCTCAACGTGGATGTCGACTGGCCTACCTACGCCGGCAAGAAACGCCACCTGCCGTGGTACCTGCTGGCAGCCAAGTGCCTCGCGCAGAACGGCGTGCGCATCCTGATGCACGGCGGCGGCGCGCATACAGCGGGCCGGCTCTATACCGAGCAGTTGCTGGAAGGCTTGCAGATTCCGCTGTGCCGCAATTGGCAACAGGTCGAGGCAGCCCTTGAACAGGGCAACCTGGCGTTTATCCCCCTGGGAGATTGGGCGCCGCAACTGCAGCGCATGATCGACCTGCGTAACACCCTGGGCCTGCGTTCGCCGATCCACTCACTGGCGCGCATCCTCAACCCGTTGAGCGCCCGCTGCGGCCTGCAAAGCATCTTCCATCCGGGCTACCAGGGCGTGCATCGCGATGCCAGCGGCCTGCTCGGCGACAACACCATCGTGGTCAAGGGCGACGGCGGGGAGATTGAGATCAACCCGGACACCATCAGCCACCTGTACGGCACCACCGGCGGCGAAAGCTGGGATGAAGAGTGGCCCGCCCTCTCCGCCCAGCGCCACGTCAAGCCTGCCGCTCTGGAGCCCGAGCACCTGAAGGCGCTGTGGCGCGGCGACGTGCAGGACAGCTACCCGCAACTGGCACTGATCGCCACTATGGCGTTGGCCTTGCGTGGCCTTGGACACCCGCGGGAGCAGGCGTTCGAACTGGCCCAGCAGTACTGGGACGCCCGGGACAGATCGATTTAGTCGATCATTAACCCCCAGCCTTTGCGCTTTTTGTTCGAACCCAGACCTTTAGACTGCACTCCAACGCTTATTAGCCAAGGAGTCAGTCATGGGTTTGCTGATCGAAGGACGCTGGCATGACCAGTGGTACGAAAGTAGCGCAGACGGCGCCTTCCAACGGGAACAGGCGCAACGCCGCAACTGGGTAACCGCCGATGGCGAGCCCGGCCCAACCGGTGAAGGCGGCTTCAAAGCCGAAGCCGGCCGCTATCACCTGTACGTTTCCCTCGCCTGCCCCTGGGCACACCGCACACTGATCCTGCGCAAGCTCAAAGGCCTGGAAAGCCTGATCGATGTGTCCGTGGTCAGTTGGCTGATGCTGGAAAACGGCTGGACCTTCGACAAGACCCATGGCTCCAGCGGCGACAAGCTCGACGACTTCACCTACATGCACCAGCGCTACACGGCTGACACCGCCAGCTACACCGGGCGCGTGACGGTGCCGGTGTTGTGGGACAAGAAGCTCAAACGGATTGTCAGCAATGAATCGGCGGAGATTATTCGCATGTTCAACAGTGCGTTTAATGAACTGACGGGCAATCAGCTGGATTTCTATCCCGAGGCCCTGCGCTCAACCATCGACGCACTGAACGAGCGGATTTATCCCGCCGTGAACAACGGCGTGTACCGCGCAGGTTTCGCTACATCGCAGAAGGCCTATGAAGCGGCGTTTGATGATGTGTTTGCCGAGCTGGATCACCTTGAACAGCATCTGGGAGAGCATCGTTACCTGGCGGGGGAATACCTGACCGAAGCCGATGTAAGGCTTTTCACCACGGCGATCCGGTTTGATGCGGTGTACTACAACCACTTCAAATGCAACCTGCGGCGGATTGCGGATTATCCGAACCTGTCGAATTGGCTACGGGAACTGTATCAATGGCCGGGGATCGCCGAGACGGTGGATTTTGCCCACATCAAGGGGCACTACTACGCCAGTCACCGCACGATTAATCCGACGGGGATTGTGCCGAAGGGGCCGTTGCAGAGGTTTGAGGCGGAACATGATCGGGCGAGGTTGAGCGGGAAAGGCATCTTGAGCTGAAAACACCCTGTGGCGAAGGAGCTTGCTCCCGTTGGGTCGCGAAGCGACCCCAGATGGGACTGCTGCGCAGTCCAGCGGGAGCAAGCTCCCTCGCCACAGGATTGGTGTCAGACCTCGGACTGAGCGCCTTCAAACCACTTCAACTTCTCACGCAACTGCACCACTTCTCCCACGATTACCAGGGTCGGCGCATGAACCTCATGCTCCGCCACCATGCGTGGCAGGTCAGCCAGGGTGCCGGTAAACACTCGCTGGTTGGACGTTGTGCCCTGCTGGATCAACGCCGCCGGCGTATCCGCTGAACGGCCATGCTTGATCAGCTGTTCGCAGATGATCGGCAACCCAATCAAGCCCATGTAGAACACCAGGGTCTGCGAAGGTCCTACCAGATCACTCCACGGCAGGTCCGAAGTCCCGTCCTTCAAGTGCCCCGTAATGAAGCGAACCGATTGCGCATAGTCGCGATGAGTCAGCGGAATACCGGCATACGCGGCACAACCACTGGCCGCAGTAATGCCCGGCACCACCTGGAACGGGATGCCATGGGCCGCCAGCTCTTCGATCTCTTCACCACCACGACCAAAGATAAACGGATCGCCACCTTTCAGACGCAGCACGCGCTTGCCCTGCTTGGCCAGGTCAACCAGTTGCTGGTTGATCTGGTCTTGCGGCACCGCGTGGTCGGCGCGACGCTTGCCGACATACACCCGCTCGGCATCGCGACGGCACAGCTCAAGAATCGCCGGCGCCACCAAACGGTCGTATAGCACCACATCGGCCTGTTGCATCAATCGCAAGGCGCGAAAGGTCAGCAGGTCGGGATCACCCGGGCCAGCGCCCACCAGGTAGACTTCGCCCGGCGCATGCGGCGGCGCGCCATTGATTTTCTCTACCAGCAGTCGCTCGGCTTCATCGCCCTGCCCGGCCAGTTGCCGATCAGCAATCGGGCCCTGGAACACGTCTTCCCAGAACGCGCGACGTTGCTGCACATCCGGAAACAAGCCTTTGACCTGGCTACGAAACCGCGCAGCCAACCCGGCCAATTGGCCGTAAGTCGATGGAATCCAGGTTTCCAGCTTGGCGCGAATCAAGCGGGCCAGCACCGGCGCATCGCCACCGCTGGACACTGCGATCACCAATGGCGAACGGTCGACAATCGCCGGGAAGATCACGCTGCACAGCGCCGGCGCGTCCACCACATTCACCGGTACGCAACGACGCCGGGCATCGCTGGACACTTGCGCGTTCAGCGGCTCGTCGTCGGTCGCGGCGATGATCAGGGTGCAGCCGTCGAGGTCAGCCTCCTGATAACCGCGCAAAATCAGTTCACCGCCACTGCCCAGTACCAGTTCACGCAACTGGTCTTCAATCTGGGGAGCAACCACCCGCAACAACGCGCCGGCGTCGGCCAGCAGCCGGGATTTGCGCAACGCAATCTCCCCGCCACCGACGACCAACACACGACTGCCGCGCAGGTTATGAAACAGCGGCAGAAATTCCATTTAGCCGATGACCTCAACGCCCGCCATGTACGGCTTGAGCACCTCAGGTACGCGAATCGAACCGTCGGCCTGCTGGTAGTTTTCCAGCACGGCCACCAGGGTACGGCCTACCGCCAGGCCCGAACCGTTGAGGGTGTGCACCAGCTCAGGCTTGCCGGTTTCCGGGTTGCGGAAACGCGCCTGCATGCGACGGGCCTGGAAATCACCGCAGTTGGAGCACGACGAAATCTCGCGGTATTTGTCCTGGCTCGGCACCCACACCTCCAAGTCGTAGGTTTTCACGGCGCTGAAACCCATGTCGCCGGTGCACAGCGCGAGAACGCGGTACGGCAGCTCCAGCAGTTGCAGGACCCGTTCGGCGTTGGCGGTCAGGCCTTCCAGTGCTTCCATGGAGGTCGAGGGCTCGACCACCTGCACCATCTCGACCTTGTCGAACTGGTGCTGGCGGATCATGCCGCGGGTGTCGCGGCCCGAGGCACCGGCTTCACTGCGGAAGCAGGGCGAGTGGGCAACAAACTTGATCGGCAGTTGCTTGGCGTCGAGAATTTCCCCGGCCACGATGTTGGTCAGCGACACTTCGGCGGTCGGGATCAGGTACAGATCGGCTTCGCCATCGCGGCTGATCTTGAACAGGTCTTCCTCGAACTTCGGCAACTGGCTGGTGCCCATCAACGCCGGCGCCTGAACCAGGTACGGGGTGTAGGCCTCTTCGTAGCCATGTTCGCCGGTGTGCAGGTTGATCATGAACTGCGCCAGGGCACGATGCATGCGCGCGATCGGGCCGCGCAGCAAGGCAAAGCGTGCGCCGGACATTTTGGCCGCTGTTTCAAAATCCAGGCCACCGGTCAATTCGCCCAGGGCGACGTGGTCCTTGATCTCGAAATCGAAGGATTTTGGCGTGCCCCAGCGACGGACTTCGACGTTGCCGTCTTCGTCTTCGCCGATCGGCACGGATTCGTGCGGCAGGTTCGGGATGCCCAACAGGATCGAATCCAGCTCGGTCTGGATCGCGTCCAGCTCGACCTTGCCGGAAGCCAACTCGCCAGCCATACGCTCGACATCCGCCATCAACGGCGCGATGTCTTCGCCGCGCTGCTTGGCCTGACCGATGGATTTGGAACGCGCATTACGCTCAGCCTGCAGTGCTTCGGTGCGGGTCTGGACGGTCTTGCGCTGTTCTTCCAGCGCTTCGATGCGCGCAACATCCAGGCTAAAGCCACGGGATGCCAGGCGGTCCGCTACGTCCTGAAGGTTGCTACGTAACAGTTTGGAATCGAGCATGTCGGTCTCTCGTTTATCAAAGTTTGGTCAAGGACAGGCCAGCCCAGGTGGCGAGCAGCCCGCCGAACACGCTGATGGCCAGGTACCCGAAGGCGACCGGTGCCTGCCCGCTTTCCAGCAGGCGTAGCGTGTCCAGTGAAAAGGATGAAAAGGTCGTCAGACCGCCTACAAAGCCGACAATCAAGCCGGCCCGGATTTCAATCGGCACTTCCGGGCGAATCAGAAACCACCCGTACAACAAGCCGATGATCAAACAGCCCACCAGGTTGACCGCCAGGGTCGCCGCATAAAAATGCTTTGGCCAATTGGCGCTGACCCACGTGCTGGTGGCGAAACGCAATAATGTACCAGCGATGCCGGCCACGGACACGGCAAGAATCGTTCTGAGCACTACTTTCTCCGCTGTTTCGGGCTAAGCCGGTCTAGTTGGGCGAGGTGATTGAGCTTTTCGCCGATCTTCAGCTCCAGGCCACGGGGCACCGGCTGGTAGAACGGCTGCGGCTCAAGGTCATCCGGGAAGTAATCTTCGCCAGCCGCGTAGGCGTCCGGCTCATCGTGGGCATAACGGTATTCATCGCCGTAGCCAAGCTGCTTCATCAGCTTGGTCGGCGCGTTGCGCAGGTGCAGCGGCACTTCTAGCGAGCCATGCTCGGCGGCGGCACGCAGGGCGGACTTGAAGCCCATGTACACCGCGTTGCTTTTCGGCGCGCAGGCGAGGTAGGTGATGGCCTGGGCCACCGCCAGCTCGCCTTCCGGGCTGCCCAGGCGTTCCTGCACTTCCCAGGCCGCGAGGCACAGGCTCAGGGCGCGCGGGTCGGCGTTGCCGATGTCTTCGCTGGCCATGCGCACCACACGCCGGGCGAGGTACAACGGGTCGCAACCACCGTCGATCATCCGTGCAAACCAATACAGCGCACCGTCGGGATTGGAGCCGCGCACCGACTTGTGCAACGCGGAAATCTGGTCGTAGAACGCCTCGCCGCCCTTGTCGAAACGCCGGCGGGTGTCGCCCAGCAGGCTTTGCAGCAGGTCGACGCCGATTTCGCTGCCGTCCTCGGCCAGGTCGGAAGCGTTCTCCAGCAGGTTGAGGAAGCGTCGACCATCGCCATCAGCAGCGGTCAGCAGAATCTTGAAGCCTTCCTCGCTGACACTCAGCTGCCGCTTGCCCAAGCCCTTGTCTTCGCTCAGCGCGCGCTGCAACAGCTTTTGCATCGCTGCTTCATCGAGGCTTTTGAGCACATAGACACGCGCCCGGGACAGCAAGGCGTTGTTCAGTTCAAAGGACGGATTTTCGGTGGTGGCGCCAATAAAGATCAGCGTGCCGTCTTCGACGTACGGCAAAAATGCATCCTGTTGCGACTTGTTGAAGCGATGCACTTCGTCGACAAACAGGATGGTGCGCTTGCCGTATTGCCCAGCCTGCTGCTTGGCGACTTCCACCGCCTGGCGAATTTCCTTGACCCCTGCCAGCACCGCCGAAACCGTTTCGAAGTGCGCATCCGAGACTTTCGCCAGGAGCCGCGCCAGGGTGGTTTTACCCACGCCCGGCGGCCCCCAGAAAATCATCGAGTGCAGCGCACCCTGCTCCAGGGCTTCGCGCAAAGGCTTGCCGCGAGCGAGCAGGTGTTCCTGCCCGACGTACTCGTCCAGGTTGGTCGAGCGCAGGCGCGCCGCCAGAGGCTGAGCAATCGGGTCACTTCGAAACAGGTCCATGGGCAGCGTTTGAAACCTCTAGGCAGTTTATTCCTGGATCACGTCGGCACCCTTCGGGATGTCGAACTTGAACTTGGACGCGGCCACCGGCTCGTTGGCCTTGACCCCGGTGAACAGGATATTGGTGCGCTGGCCGACACTGTCAACCAACTGCATGTCGTTGATCACGCCGTTGCGGAACGACAGGCGCAGGCTGTCGAACAGCGTGTCCTTGGATTTCGGCTTCAGCGTGAAGTCGATGACGTTGCTGGCCTGCTTGGAGGTGATGTCAAAGCTCTGGCTAATCTGCGACACATCGCCCGACAGCAGCAACGCTGGCGTCTGGCTCAGGCGCGGGTCCAGCTTCTTGATGGTGGCCTGTTCAAGGTCCGGGTCCCACAGGGTGACTTTCTGGCCGTCGGACACGATGGTCTGGTCGTTAGGCGCGTCGGTCTTCCAGTAGAACAGCCCTGGACGCTGCACGGCCATTTCGCCGGCAGTTTCCTGCAACTGGGTGCCGCCACCGTCCAGGGTCAACTGGGAGAAGCGCGCGGTCAGGGTCTTGGATTTGTCCAGCAGGTTGGTCAGGCTCGCAACGGAAGCCGGATCAGCGTGAGCCGAAACAGCAGTCAGGGCCAGTGCCGGCAACAACAGCATGCGGATAAGACGCATGGGAGTCCTCATAGATTCGTTTGCAAGGCGTGCCGCGTGTTGCCACGCGGCACGTAATCAGTCACGCATCTGCGCTGGCGCTATGACTTCGCGCGAGCCGTTGGTGTTCATCGAGGTGACCACGCCAGCCATTTCCATGGCTTCAATCATGCGGGCTGCGCGGTTGTAGCCAATCTTCAGCTTGCGCTGTACAGCGGAGATCGAGGCGCGGCGGCTCTCAAGGACGAACTGCACCGCTTCGTCGTAGAGCGCATCGGTCTCGGCATCATCGTCGCCACCGCCGCTGCCACCGTCAAAGCCGCTGCCGGCTTCTTCGACGCCCGCGAGGATGTCATCGTTGTATTCCGGGGCGCCACGCAGTTTCCAGGCTTCCACCACACGGTGCACTTCATCGTCGGAGACGAAGGCGCCGTGAACACGGATCGGCAGGCTGGTGCCCGGCGGCATGTAGAGCATGTCACCGTGGCCCAGCAGCTGTTCGGCGCCGCCCTGATCGATGATGGTCCGGGAGTCGATCTTGCTCGACACCTGGAACGCCATGCGGGTCGGGATGTTGGCCTTGATCAGACCGGTAATGACGTCCACCGACGGACGCTGGGTAGCGAGGATCAGGTGAATACCGGCAGCCCGTGCTTTCTGGGCGATACGGGCGATCAGCTCTTCGACCTTCTTGCCGACGATCATCATCATGTCGGCAAATTCGTCCACCACCACGACTATGGTCGGCAGCTTGGTCAACAGCGGCGCTTCGTCGTGAATGCTTTCGCGCTTGTACAGCGGGTCGGTCAGCGGTGTGCCGGCGTCCTGGGCTTCCTTGACCTTGGCGTTGAAGCCCGACAGGTTACGCACGCCCATCTTCGCCATCAGCTTGTAGCGCCGCTCCATCTCGGCGACGCTCCAGCGCAGGGCGTTGGCGGCGTCCTTCATGTCGGTCACCACCGGGCACAACAGGTGCGGAATGCCTTCGTAGATCGACAGCTCAAGCATTTTCGGGTCGATCATGATCAGCTTGGCGTCATCCGGGCCAGACTTGAACAGGATCGACAGGATCATCGCGTTCACACCCACCGACTTACCGGAACCGGTGGTACCGGCCACCAGCAAGTGGGGCATTTTCGCCAGGTCGGTGATCACCGGCTTGCCGCCAATGTCATGGCCCAGGGCCAGGGTGACCGGCGATTTGAAGTTGTCGTATTCCGGGGTCGACAGCACTTCGGAGAAGCGCACGATCTGCCGGTCTTCGTTGGGAATCTCGATACCGACGGTGGTCTTGCCCGGAATCACTTCCACCACCCGCACGCTGGTCACGGCCAGCGAACGCGCCAAATCCTTGGCCAGGTTGGAAATACGGCTGACCTTCACGCCGGCAGCCGGCTGGATTTCGTAACGGGTAATCACCGGGCCCGGGTGGATCGAATCCACCGAGACTTCGACGCCGAATTCCTTGAGTTTGATTTCCAGCAGATGGCCGACGGCCGCCAGGGACTCGGGGGAGTAGTTGAGCTGTTTCTTTTCCGCAGGATCAAGAATCGAGATCGGCGGCAAGGTGCCTTCCACGGCACTGTCGACAAACAAGGGGGCCTGCTTTTCTTTCTGCACGCGGTGGCTCGGCTCGGGCGCCTTGGTCGGCGCCGGGGCGATCACCGGCGGCACCTGCTTCTCGCGGTCCGACATGTGCTTGGTCAGGGCCTGTTCGCGTTCGATCAGGCGTTCCTTGACCTTGGCCTGTTCACGCCGGTCCGGCGTGCTCGGGGCCACGACTTCGTTGACACGGGTATCCACCTCACGCAGTTGGGCAACCATGCGCTTGCGATCAACCCGGGCCGACCACCAGCGATTGGCCGCGCCCTGGAACAGTTCGAGCAGGTCGAGGGTGATCTTGCCGGTCACGTCCATGACCTTGAACCAGGACAGGTCGGTAAACACGGTGAGGCCGAACAGGAACAGCGCAATGAACATCAGGGTGCTGCCCTGGATGTTCAGGGTCCGGCGGGCCAGGTCGCCCAGGCTTTCGCCCAATGCGCCGCCGGCACCGGCCGGCAAACCGGTCGGTGCGTGGAAATGGATATGGGCCAGCGCCGCGCCCGACAGCACCAGGAACACCAGGCCGATCAGGCGCCAGGAGAACAGCCAGCCACTCCACTGCCACGGCTCATGACGCTGGCGGAAGATCTGCCAGGTCTTGATCGCCAGCAGCAACGGGAAGATATACGCGAAGTAACCCAGCACCATGAACAGGATATCGGCGCTGTAGGAGCCGGCCGGGCCGCCGAAGTTCTGCACGTCTTCGATCTTGCTGTTGTGGCTCCAGCCCGGATCGTCCTTGCCATAGGTGAGCAAGGCCATCATCAGGAACAGGCACAGGGCGCCGATGGCGATCAGTGCACCTTCCTTGAGTCGGTAGTGCAGGTGCTGGCGCCAGGCGGGCACGACTGCGGCTTTAGGTGTTGCGGCGGATTTCTTCAAAACGGGTCTTTTCCTGCGCCTTTAGCGCGTCCATCTATTGAATGACTGCAAAACACTGCCCAATCCGGGCAGGTAAAAATGAACGAGTGCCGATGAAGCTACTTTTAACACTCTGCAACTGATTCATGAAACGGCGATAACGCCTGAATGGCCGCATTGTACGGGTTTGCGCGCGCGATGCCACGCACTTGGCCCCACGTTACACAGCATAGCCAATGTTCGGTTTCATAACGTTCAATTTGAGCATGCATTGTCTTTACTGACAAAGGCTTATGAGCTGTTTTTGCCAATCCAGGCTAGCTTGCCGACCGGCGTACGCGATTACGACCACGGCCCCGGCATAGAGTTGCAGAAACACCCCTTCATGCTTATCTGGCCCGATCCCATGTTCGGGGTAGCCCCAGAGCGTTTCGTCGACAATAATCACAGCTCTTGCAACGGGCAACATCGCCGTTTCCGCCCTCCCCTTCCGTAAGCCTGGATGCCATGCTGACCTGGTTACAACGCAACACCCTGACATTCCCACCGCTGGCCAAGGCCATGCGCGAACCCAATGGCCTGCTCGCCGCCGGTGGCGACCTTTCGGCAGACCGATTGATCCAGGCCTATCGCCATGGCTGCTTTCCCTGGTTCTCGGAAGGCCAGCCCATTCTCTGGTGGTCGCCCGACCCGCGCACCGTGCTGTTCCCCGACGAACTGCATGTTTCCCGCAGCCTCGGCAAACTGTTGCGCCAGCAGCGCTACACCGTGACCTTCGACCAGGACTTCGCCGCCGTCATCCAGGCCTGTGCGGCCCCGCGCAGTTATGCCGACGGCACCTGGATCACCGAAGCCATGCAGAGCGCCTACCTGCAGCTGCACCAGCGCGGTTATGCGCACTCGGTGGAGGTCTGGGACGAGGGCGAACTGGTGGGCGGCCTGTACGGCCTGGCGATGGGCCAGTTGTTTTTTGGCGAATCGATGTTCAGCCGTGCCGACAACGCCTCGAAATTCGGCTTCGCCACCCTGGTCAGGCAATTGCAGGCATGGGGCTTCGTGCTGATCGACTGCCAGATGCCCACCGACCACCTGCACAGCCTCGGCGCCCGTGCCATTCCCCGCAGCGACTTTGCCGGTTACCTGCGCGACCATTTGGACCAAACCAGCTCTGCTCCGTGGGTTTCCTAGGCGACTTCCCCGCACCTGGCTTACACTTATTTCAAAGCTTATCCGAGGGTTGATCATGACCGAGCTGGCGCGTTTGAAGTTTTATGCCACTCAACCCCACTCTTGCAGCTATCTGCCCGATGAGCAGGCCACCACGCTGTTCCTCGACCCCAGCCAGCCGATGGACGTGCATGTGTATGCCGATTTGTCGGAGATGGGCTTCCGGCGCAGTGGCGACCACCTTTACCGGCCCCACTGCCAGAACTGCAACGCTTGCGTACCGGCGCGGATCCCGGTGGCGCAGTTCCTGCCCGACCGAAATCAGAAACGCATTCTCAAGCGCAATGCCGACTTGACCGTCACCGCCGCCAAACCCGGCTTCAGTGAAGAATACTTCGACCTTTACCAACGCTACATCGAACAACGCCACGCCGACGGCGACATGTTCCCACCCAGCCGTGACCAGTTTTCCACGTTCCTGGTGCGCGACCTGCCCTTCTCGCGCTTCTACGAGTTTCGCCTTGAGGGACGCCTGGTCGCGGTCGCCGTCACCGACCTGCTGCCCAATGGCCTGTCGGCGGTCTACACCTTTTACGAGCCTCGTGAGGAGCGTCGCAGCCTGGGGCGCTTTGCGATCCTGTGGCAAATCGGCGAGGCCTTGCGCATGGAATTGGAGGCGGTGTACCTCGGATACTGGATCAAAAACTGCAAAAAGATGAACTACAAGACCCAATATCGGCCCATAGAACTGCTAATTAACCAAAGATGGGTCACCTTGAACTAGAACCTCTTGGCTTAAACACCCTTTTTCGGGCACAATGCACGCCGCTTTTGCCTGGCGCAGTTGCACCGGGCCATTCACTGGATACCGAGGGCTTTACTGCATGTCGAAAGAAGACAGCTTCGAAATGGAAGGCACTGTCGTCGACACCCTGCCCAACACCATGTTTCGTGTGGAGTTGGAAAATGGGCACGTCGTAACCGCGCATATCTCCGGCAAGATGCGCAAGAACTACATTCGTATTCTTACCGGTGACAAAGTGCGCGTCGAACTGACGCCCTATGACTTGAGCAAAGGGCGCATCACTTACCGCGCCCGTTAATCAAGTCAATACAAGACGCCCGGTTATGCCGGGCGTTTTTGTGTGCGCGCCATTTAACAGTCGCCACATGACCCTGTGGAAGCTGGCTTGCCTGCGATAGCGGTCTGTCAGTTACTGCATGCTTGACTGGCCCACTGCCATCGCAGGCAAGCCAGCTCCTACAGTTGATCTTCACCGGTCGATAGGTTTCGACCCACCCATTTATCCAGATAGCAAAAAGGCGCCTCTCGGCGCCTTTTGCTTTGTTGCAGTCAGCTATCAGGCCATTTCAGCCGTGGTTTCGAAATCGAAGGTCAGCTCGCCGTCCTTCAGATCGATATGCACCACGCCACCATGGTCTGCCAGTTCGCCGAACAGGATCTCTTCCGCCAGTGGGCGCTTGATCTTGTCCTGGATCAGGCGAGCCATTGGCCGAGCGCCCATTGCCGCGTCGTAGCCACCTTCCGCCAGCCAGTTGCGCGCCGCATCCGTAACCTCCAGCTGCACGCGCTTGTCTTCCAACTGCGCCTGAAGCTCGGTGAGGAACTTGTCCACCACGCTTTTGATGACCTCATGGCTGAGGCGACCAAACTGGATAATGGTGTCCAGGCGGTTGCGGAATTCCGGCGTGAAGCTCTTCTTGATCACTTCCATGGCGTCGGAAGAGTGATCCTGATGAGTAAAGCCAATGGAAGCCCGCGCGGCCGTTTCGGCACCGGCGTTGGTGGTCATGATCACGATCACGTTGCGGAAGTCCGCTTTGCGCCCGTTGTTGTCGGTCAGGGTACCGTGGTCCATCACCTGCAACAGCAGGTTGAAGACTTCCGGGTGCGCCTTCTCGATTTCATCGAGCAACAGCACGCAATGTGGCTGCTTGGTAATCGCCTCGGTCAACAGGCCGCCCTGGTCGAAGCCGACATAGCCCGGAGGCGCACCGATCAGGCGCGACACGGTGTGACGCTCCATGTACTCGGACATGTCGAAACGCACCAGCTCGATGCCCATGGCCTTCGCCAGTTGCCGCGCGGCTTCGGTCTTGCCGACACCGGTAGGCCCGGCGAACAGGAACGAACCGACCGGCTTGTCCGGCGACTTGAGGCCCGCACGGGACAGCTTGATCGCGGTGGACAGCGAGTCGATGGCCGCATCCTGACCAAACACGGTCAGCTTGAGGTCGCGCTCCAGGTTACGCAGCAGCTCCCTGTCGGAAGTGTTGACGTGTTTTGGCGGAATCCGCGCAATCTTCGCCACGATGTCCTCGACCTGTGGCACGTCGATGCGCTTCACACGCTTCTCGACCGGTTGCAGGCGCTGGTAGGCACCCGCTTCGTCGATTACGTCGATGGCCTTGTCCGGCATGTGCCGGTCATTGATGTAGCGCGACGCCAGCTCGGCGGCTGCACGCAGCGCTTCATCGGTGTACTCGATACCGTGGTGCGCTTCGAAACGCCCCTTTAGCCCGCGCAGGATGCCGATGGTGTCTTCAACCGAAGGCTCGGACACGTCGACTTTCTGGAAGCGGCGCGCCAGGGCACGGTCTTTTTCGAAGATCCCGCGGAACTCCTGGAACGTGGTCGAACCGATGCAACGGATATCACCCGAAGACAGCAGCGGCTTGAGCAGGTTCGAAGCATCCATCACGCCACCGGAAGCAGCACCGGCACCGATAATGGTGTGGATTTCGTCAATGAACAGGATCGCCTGCGGGCGTTTTTTCAGCTCGCCGAGCAACGCCTTGAAGCGCTTCTCGAAGTCGCCACGGTACTTGGTCCCGGCGAGCAACGCGCCCAGGTCAAGGGAGTAGACGACGCTGTTGGCCAGCAGGTCTGGCACCTGATTATCAACGATGCGTTTGGCCAGGCCTTCGGCAATCGCGGTTTTACCCACGCCTGCCTCACCGACCAACAGCGGGTTGTTTTTGCGACGACGCGCCAGGATCTGCGCCACGCGCTCAACTTCCAGCTCACGCCCTACCAGCGGATCGATCCGCCCCTGGCGCGCCAGTTCGTTAAGGTTGCTGGCATAAGCATCCAGCGGGTTGCTCGAAGAAGAAGACTCACCGCCCTCGTCATCCTGCATATCCTGCTCACCTTCTGAGTGATCGCCATGCCCTGGCACTTTGGAAATGCCATGGGCGATGTAGTTGACGACATCAATACGGGCAACGCTTTGCTGTTTGAGCAGGAACACAGCCTGGCTTTCCTGCTCGCTGAAGATCGCCACGAGCACGTTGGCCCCTGTGACTTCGCGCTTGCCGGAGCTCTGTACGTGGAAAACGGCACGCTGCAGTACCCGCTGGAAGCCCAGGGTTGGCTGGGTCTCGCGGTCCTCGTCATGAACGGGGATCAACGGCGTGGTGGAGTCGATAAACTCCTGCAGGTCATGCTTGAGTTTGTCGAGATTGGCACCACACGCACGCAGTACGGTGGCGGCAGCTTCGTTATCCAAAAGTGCCAGCAGCAGGTGCTCGACGGTCATGAATTCATGACGCTTCGAACGGGCCTCCTTGAAGGCAAGATTGAGGGTGACTTCGAGCTCGCGGTTTAACATAGCTTCACCTCATACCCAAGTGGTCGGAGTTAACCGTCCTTCTCGATTTCACAGAGTAGCGGATGCTGGCTTTCCCTGGCGTACTGGTTGACCTGCATGGCCTTTGTCTCGGCGATGTCGCGGGTAAACACTCCACATACTGCCCGTCCTTCTGTGTGAACGGCCAGCATTACCTTGGTCGCCAACTCGCGGTTCAGGTTAAAAAACACCTCGAGCACTTCGACGACGAAATCCATCGGTGTGTAGTCATCATTGAACAAAACCACCTTGTACATCGGCGGCGCCTGTAAAGCAGGCTTGGCCTCCTGAACAGCAATGCCTGCAGAACCGTCGTCATCCTCTTGATGATCCGGGCGATCCTGATTGAATGTTAGTCGAATCTGGCTGATTGCATGCATGGAAAGAAAGGTTCGTCAGTGGTTCAAATACAGTGGTGGGGGCGGCCTGTCAGAATTTCAACCCTGACCGACTGGTCGCCTTGACTATCGGCAAATCAGTGTTACAACCAATAGAACCCACAGTGGGTAAAAAAGGTCCGCGCAGTCAACCTTATTTATTCGGGTTAGGACGGATAAACTGGATGATACTCCAGTGATGGAGTCTGGTGCAGAGGGATATGGGCATGGCAAGCGGTAAGGTCAAGTGGTTCAACAATGCCAAGGGTTACGGCTTCGTGGTTGAAGACGGCAAGGAAGAAGACCTTTTTGCGCATTACTCGGCTATCCAGATGGATGGCTACAAGACACTGAAAGCAGGGCAAGCGGTTTCCTTCGAGATCATTCAGGGACCCAAAGGCCTGCATGCAGTGAATATCGGTGCTCCCGTCAGCGCCAGCACACCTAAAGAAGACGTCGCTCAAAAACCAAAAAAACAGCCGGCCCGATCAGCCGCTGAGCAAACGCTCTAAAAAAAACCGGCCTCAGGGCCGGTTTTTTTGTGCCCGCGTATAAGCCTACATGTGCGAAATCAGCGCATCCCCGAACGCCGACGAAGACAGCAGCTTCGCGCCGTCCATCAGGCGATGGAAGTCATAGGTCACGGTCTTGGCAGAAATCGCACCATTGGTGCCCTTGATGATCAGGTCGGCCGCTTCGGTCCAGCCCATGTGACGCAACATCATTTCCGCTGACAGGATCAGCGAACCCGGGTTGACCTGGTCCTTGCCGGCATACTTCGGCGCGGTACCGTGGGTGGCTTCGAACATTGCCACGGTGTCGGACAGGTTGGCGCCCGGTGCGATACCGATACCGCCCACTTCCGCCGCCAGGGCGTCAGACAGGTAGTCACCATTAAGGTTAAGGGTGGCGATCACGTCATATTCGGCCGGACGCAGCAGGATCTGCTGGAGCATGGCGTCCGCAATCGCGTCCTTGACCACCACGTTCTTGCCGGTACGCGGGTTCTTGAATTGCATCCACGGCCCGCCGTCCAGCAAGGTCGCGCCGAATTCTTCGGCCGCCACTTCATAGGCCCATTCCTTGAAGGCACCTTCGGTGAACTTCATGATGTTGCCTTTGTGCACGATGGTCAGCGAGTCGCGGTCGTTATCCACGACATACTGCAAGGCCTTGCGTGCCAGGCGCTTGGTGCCTTCCAGGGACACCGGCTTGACGCCGATCCCGCAGTTCTGGTCGAAACGAATCTTGGTGACGCCCATCTCTTCCTTCAGGAACTTGATGACCTTGATCGCTTCCGGGGAGCCCGCCTTCCACTCGATGCCGGCGTAGATGTCCTCGGAGTTCTCCCGGAAGATGGTCATGTCCACATCGCCAGGCTTCTTGACCGGGCTTGGCACGCCTTCAAACCAGCGCACCGGGCGCAGGCACACATAAAGGTCGAGTTGCTGGCGCAGGGCCACGTTCAGCGAACGGATGCCGCCACCGACAGGGGTGGTCAGCGGGCCCTTGATGGACACCACGTAATCCTTGACCGCATCCAGGGTTTCCTGGGGCAGCCAGGTGTCCTGGTCGTAAACCTGAGTGGCCTTTTCGCCGGCATAAACCTCCATCCAGGAGATTTTGCGCTTGCCGCCATAAGCCTTGTTAACAGCTGCATCGACCACCTTGATCATCACCGGGCTGATGTCGACGCCAATACCGTCACCTTCAATGAAGGGGATGATCGGGTTGTCAGGAACATTGAGAGAATGGTCTGCATTGACGGTGATTTTGTCGCCGACTGCCGGAACCTGAATCTTCTTGTATCCCATGCTGAACTCCATCTATGGATTGAACATCTGGCTGCGTTCGAGCCTACTCCAGATAAATGAGGACTGAAACCTCAGGCCCTGCACATTTGCGTCGAAAACAGCACATTTAGCGGCCTACAAGCTTGAAAGCAAAGGGCAAAGCGCCAATCTTGAGCACATCATGCGACTTTCGGCGTAACCCGCTGCCTGCGACCTTTAGACCAATGGACGACACACCTTTTGTATGAAGGCTCGGCGTAAGCATAGCGACCTATGTATAATGCCGCCGCTGACCAAAGAGTCACGACGGCCGACCGCTCTAGACAGACGCCCTCCGCCAGAAAAGCCGAGCTACTACAGTAGTTCACCCGCTTGACGCTCGACTGATGCAACCCAACATCACCGCGAAGAAACTTCGACATTTCGCTCATGGATGACTTTGAACGAACGCGCTTTACCCGGCGCATCTCGAGTTTCTGCGCATGCTTTCAGCAAAGAAGAGAGTTAATCCGAATATGCCCACCCGCTCGAAGATCATCTACACCTTCACCGACGAAGCCCCAGCCCTCGCCACCTATTCACTGCTGCCTATCGTAGAGGCCTTCACCGCTTCCGCTGATATTGCCGTGGAAACCCGCGACATTTCCCTGGCCGCGCGCATCCTCGCAAGCTTCCCCGAGCAACTGGGCCCCAAGGCTATCCCGGACCACCTCGCCGAACTGGGCGACCTGGCCGTTACGCCTGAAGCCAACATCATCAAGCTGCCGAACATCAGTGCCTCGACCCCTCAGCTGCAAGCTGCGATCAAGGAACTGCAGGCCCAGGGCTACGCCCTGCCGGACTACCCGGAAACCGTAACCACCGACGCGGAAAAAGAAACCCGTGCACGTTACGACAAGGTCAAGGGCAGCGCCGTGAACCCGGTACTGCGCGAAGGCAACTCCGACCGCCGCGCACCGCTGTCGGTCAAGAACTACGCACGCAAGCACCCGCACAAGATGGGCGCCTGGGCTGCGGACTCCAAGTCCCACGTGGCCCACATGAGCAATGGCGACTTCTACGGCAGCGAGAAAGCCGTACAGATCGAAACCGCTGATGCCGTGAAAATCGAACTGATCGCCAAGGACGGTACCGCTACCGTCCTGAAAGAAAAAACCAGCGTACAAGCTGGCGAGATCATCGACAGCGCCGTGCTGAGCAAGAAAGCCCTGCGCAGCTTCATCGCCGCTGAAATCGAAGACGCCAAGAAACAAGGCGTACTGCTGTCGGTTCACCTGAAAGCCACCATGATGAAGGTCTCCGACCCGATCATGTTCGGCCAGATCGTTGCCGAGTTCTATAAAGACGCACTGGCCAAGCACGCTGTCGTGCTGGAACAGATCGGCTTCAACCTGAACAACGGCATCGGCGACCTGTACGCTCGCATCAAGGCGCTGCCGGCCGATCAGCAAGCGCAGATCGAAGCCGACATCCAGGCGGTGTACGCCGCTCGTCCGTCCCTGGCCATGGTCAACTCGGACAAAGGCATCACCAACCTGCACGTACCGAGCGACGTCATCGTCGACGCATCGATGCCTGCGATGATCCGTGACTCCGGCAAAATGTGGGGCACCGACGGCCAGTTGCACGACACCAAGGCCGTGATCCCGGATCGCTGCTACGCCACCATCTACCAGGCAGTGATCGAAGACTGCAAGGCCAATGGCGCCTTCGACCCAACCACCATGGGCAGCGTGCCAAACGTTGGCCTGATGGCGAAGAAAGCCGAAGAGTACGGCTCCCACGACAAGACCTTCCAGATCAAGGCTGACGGCGTAGTCCGCGTCACCGACAGCAAGGGCAACCTGCTGATGGAACAGGCTGTTGAAGCCGGCGACATCTTCCGCATGTGCCAGACCAAAGACGCGCCGATCCAGGACTGGGTCAAACTGGCCGTCAACCGCGCCCGCGCCAGCAACACCCCGGCCATCTTCTGGCTGGACCCACAGCGCGCTCACGACGGCGTCGTGGTCGAGAAAGTTCAGGCGTACCTGAAAGACCACAACACCGAAGGCCTGGACATCCGCATCATGTCGCCGGTCGACGCGATGAAGTTCACCCTGGAGCGCACCCGCAAGGGCCTGGACACCATCTCGGTGACCGGCAACGTACTGCGCGACTACCTGACCGACCTGTTCCCGATCATGGAACTGGGCACCAGCGCCAAGATGCTGTCGATCGTGCCGCTGATGAACGGTGGCGGCCTGTTCGAAACCGGCGCCGGCGGTTCGGCTCCCAAGCACGTGCAGCAACTGGTTGAAGAGAACTTCCTGCGCTGGGATTCCCTGGGCGAGTTCCTGGCCCTGGCAGCTTCCCTCGAGCATTTGGGTGTGACTTACAACAACCCGAAAGCCCTGGTGCTGTCCAAGACCCTGGACCAGGCCACCGGCCAGTTCCTCGACAACAACAAGTCGCCATCGCGCAAAGTCGGCAACATCGACAACCGCGGCAGCCACTTCTACCTGGCGCTGTACTGGGCTCAAGCCCTGGCTGCCCAGACCGAAGACACTGCACTGCAAGCGCAGTTTGGCGAACTGGCCAAAACCCTGACCGCGAACGAGGCGACCATCGTTGCCGAACTCAACGCCGTCCAGGGCAAGCCAGTGGACATCGGCGGCTACTACGCGCCGAACCCGGAGCTGACCAGCAAAGCCATGCGCCCAAGCAACACCCTCAACGCGGCAATCGCTGCGCTGGTTTGATGCTTTACGGTGCCGCCGCATGAGGATCGCTAGCTAATCCTTGTGCGACAGGAAAATCCGGAATCCGAAAGGATTCCGGATTTTTTTTGCCTGCTTTTCAGGAACGGGCGCAGTCCTTGCTTTGTCTTCTTATTGTTCCACCCCACGAAAAACAATAAATAAGGACGTTCCCATGCCAAGAAACCTCCTACAGGTACTGACCTGCTCCTCGGCACTGGCCTTGCTGACGGCCTGCGCAGGCACTTCAAGCCCCTACCCGCACGCTCAGGAACCGATCGGCGACGTACAAACCATGTACGACGGCAAGCTCAGCGAAAAAGCCGCCGTCAGCACCTTCCGCAATATCGATCGACTGTTCCCGGTACGCACCATCAAGGCCGGTGGCCATCCGTTTCCACTGCCACGCAGCAGCCAGCCGCTGGGCCCGGTGGCATTCGACTATGAAGGCAAACGCTATAGCCTTGACGATTACGTCACCCTCAACCGGGTAACAGGCCTGCTGGTGATCAAGAACGGCCAGGTCGTTACTGAACGCTACGAAAAGGGCAACACGCCAGACACCCGATGGATGTCGATGTCAGTGGCCAAGTCGATTACCTCGACCCTCGTGGGCGCCGCACTGCAGGACGGCTCGATCAAAAGCCTTGATGACAAAGTCACCCACTACTTGCCCGCACTCGCCGGCAGCGGTTACGACCAGGCCACCGTTCGCCAGGTGCTGGCGATGCGCTCCGGAGTCAAATGGAGTGAGAAATACGCTGACCCGACGTCAGACCGACGCATGATGCTCAAGCTGCAAACCGAACAAGTGCCCGGTTCCGCCCTCAAGTTCATGGCTAGCTTGCCCAGCGCCGCGCCGCCCGGCACCCGCACCAACTACAGCACCGGAGAGACACAAGTGCTGGGCCAACTGGTGAGCGCCGCCGTGGGCAAGCCACTGGCGAACTACCTGAGCGAGAAAATCTGGGCGCCGTACGGCATGCAAACCGACGCCAACTGGTGGCTCGACGGCCCCAATGGCAACGAGGTGGGCGGCAGCGGCATCAGCGCAACGCTCGAAGATTACGGACGCTTCGGGCAATTCGTACTCAGTGGCGGCAAAGCCGGCGACAAACAGGTGCTACCCAAAGGCTGGATGAGCTTCGCCAGCGCCACCACCGGCACCGACCCGGCGTACGGCGACTTCGCCTCCATGTGGTGGCCCGCCTGGACCGCCGCCTCCAAGGCAGACAAAGCCTTCACGGCTGCCGGGATTTTCGGCCAGTTTGTCTACATCAATCCCACGCAAAACGTGGTGATCGTCGTATGGCAAGCGCAAACCAAGGCCACCGGCGGCGAAGTGATTGACGATATGGTGGCCTTCGACGCCATTACCAAAGCCGCGAAGTAACCGGCAGAGGCGCCCTCGGCGGGCGCCCCTGTATGATGCCCCTCTGTTATCAGCTCTGCGAGACGCCCCATGACCTGGCTACCCCACATCACCGTCGCCACCATCGTCGAAGACAACGGCCGCTTCCTGATGGTCGAAGAACTCAAGGGCGGCCGCGCCGTGCTCAACCAGCCCGCCGGGCACCTCGACCCGAACGAAACCCTGACCGAGGCCGCCGTGCGCGAAACCCTCGAAGAAACCGGCTGGGACGTCGAAGCCACCGGGATCGTCGGGATTTACCTGTACACCGCCCCCAGCAACGGCGTGACGTATCAGCGGGTGTGCTTCACCGCCAAGGCCCTGAAACACCACCCGGACTATCAATTGGACGACGGCATCGTGCGCGCCCGCTGGCTGACCCGCGACGAATTGATGGCCCTGCGCGAGGACTGGCGCAGCGAGCTGATTATCCGCTGCATCGACGATTATCTGGCCGGCCAACGCCACAGCCTCGAATTGATCCGCCCTTCTCTTTAGCCTTGCAGACGCGAGCCTGCTAGAATCGCGTCCTTTTTAAAGACACCCGTTGAAATCCTATGCGTGATCCAGCCCCTTCTGACACACAAAAGAAGCGCGTCATCGTCGGCATGTCCGGCGGCGTGGATTCTTCCGTTTCCGCCGTTCTGCTCATGGAGCAGGGTTATGAGGTGGAAGGCCTGTTCATGAAGAACTGGGAAGAAGACGATGGAACGGAATATTGCACCGCCATGGACGACCTGGCGGATGCCCAGGCCGTCTGTGACAAAATCGGCATCAAGCTGCACACCGCCAACTTCGCCGCCGAGTACTGGGACAACGTGTTCGAGCACTTCCTGGCCGAATACAAGGCCGGTCGCACGCCGAACCCGGACATCCTGTGTAACCGCGAGATCAAGTTCAAGGCGTTCCTCGACTACGCAATGATCCTCGGTGCCGACCTGATTGCCACTGGCCACTACGTGCGCCGTCGCGATATCGATGGCCGTACCGAATTGCTCAAGGGCCTGGACGCCAACAAGGACCAGAGCTATTTCCTGCACGCCGTCGGCGGCGAACAGATCGCCAAGACCCTGTTCCCGGTGGGCGAGCTGGAAAAACCCGAAGTGCGCGCGATTGCCGAGAAACACGGCCTGGCCACCGCCAAGAAGAAGGATTCCACCGGGATCTGCTTTATCGGCGAGCGCCGTTTCAGCGACTTCCTCAAGCAGTACCTGCCGGCGCAACCGGGTGAGATCAAGACCACCGAAGGCGAAATCATCGGCCGTCACCACGGCTTGATGTACCACACCATCGGCCAGCGTCAGGGCCTGGGCATCGGCGGCTTGAAAGACGCCGGCGAAGAGCCGTGGTACGTGCTGGTCAAGGACCTGGAGCACAACGAGTTGATCGTCGGCCAGGGCAATGACCACCCATGGCTGTTCTCCCGCGCCCTGCTCGCCTCCGACATCTACTGGGTCAACCCGGTCGACCTGAGCAGCCCGCGCCGCCTCACGGCCAAAGTGCGCTATCGCCAGAGCGACCAGCCCTGCACCCTGGAAAAAACCGCCACCGGCTATCGCGCCACCTTCGACGACCCGCAGCGCGCCGTAACGCCCGGCCAATCGGTAGTGTTCTATGACGGAGAGATTTGCCTGGGGGCGGTGTGATCGAAGTTGCCGAACCCTGGAGCAGCCAGGCATGAGCCCTACCCAGGAGCAACTGACGGCACTGGGCGGCGTGTTTCTCGCCGCGGTGCTGGTGGACAAGATCGCCAAGACCGGCCAGGTCACCGAGGCCGGCCTGACCTGCATGCTCGGCAGCCTGCTGATCCGCGACCCCAAGGACACCCTGGAAGTCTACGGCGGCGACGACCTGGCCCTGCGTGAAGGTTATCGCGCACTGGTCGGCGCCCTGGAGCGCGACCCAAGCACCTTGCAGCGCGAGCCACTGCGCTACGCCCTGTCGATGCTCGGCCTGGAGCGTCAATTGGCCAAGCGCGACGATTTGCTGGAAACCATCGGCAAGCGCCTGCCGCAGATCCAGTCCCAGGTCGAGCATTTCGGCCCGGCCCACGAAAACGTGATCGCGGCCTGTGGCGCCCTGTACCAGGACACCCTGAGCACTTTGCGCCAGCGGATCCAGGTGCACGGCGACATGCGCAACCTGCAACAACCGAACAACGCCTCGAAAATCCGCGCCTTGCTCCTGGCCGGTATTCGTTCGGCGCGGTTGTGGCGCCAGTTGGGCGGTCATCGCTGGCAGCTGGTGATCAGCCGTCGCAAATTGCTTAAAGAGCTTTACCCGTTGATGCGCAACGAATAAGTCGCCGCAACCGATTTTTTTATAGCCTCACGCGTAATACGCCGGTCAGTTGGCAACGGACCGGCGGATTTTTTCATGTATGATACGCGCCCCATTTCGTTGCCCGACTGTCCGAGAACACCCCATGCAGCTTTCTTCGCTCACTGCGGTTTCCCCTGTTGACGGCCGCTACGCCGGCAAAACCCAGGCCCTGCGCCCTATTTTCAGCGAATACGGCCTGATCCGTGCTCGTGTTCTGGTTGAAGTGCGCTGGCTCCAGCGCCTGGCCGCTCACCCCGCCATCAGCGAAGTGCCGGCGTTCTCCGCCGAAGCCAACGCTGTGCTGAATACCCTGGCGGAAAACTTCTCTCTGGAGCACGCCGAGCGTGTCAAAGAGATCGAGCGCACCACCAACCACGACGTAAAAGCCATCGAATACCTGCTCAAAGAGCAAGCGGCCAAGCTGCCGGAACTGGCCAAGGTCAGCGAGTTCATCCACTTTGCCTGCACCAGCGAGGACATCAACAACCTGTCCCACGCCCTGATGCTGCGCGAAGGCCGTGATGACGTGATGCTGCCACTGATGCGCCAGACCGCCGACGCCATCCGCGAGCTGGCGATCCGTTTCGCCGACGTGCCGATGCTGTCGCGCACCCACGGCCAGCCGGCTTCGCCGACCACCCTGGGTAAAGAACTGGCCAACGTGGTGTACCGCCTGGAGCGTCAGATCGCTCAAGTCGCGGCCGTACCGCTGCTGGGTAAGATCAACGGCGCCGTAGGCAACTACAACGCTCACCTGTCGGCCTACCCGGAAATCGACTGGGAAGAAAACGCCCGCGCCTTCATCGAAGACGAGCTGGGCCTGGGCTTCAACCCCTACACCACGCAGATCGAACCGCACGACTACATCGCCGAGCTGTTCGACGCGATTGCGCGCTTCAACACCATCCTGATCGACTTCGATCGCGATATCTGGGGCTACATCTCCCTGGGCTACTTCAAGCAGCGCACCATTGCCGGTGAAATCGGTTCGTCGACCATGCCGCACAAGGTCAACCCGATCGACTTCGAAAACTCCGAAGGCAACCTCGGCATCGCCAACGCCCTGTTCCAGCACCTGGCGAGCAAGTTGCCGATCTCCCGCTGGCAGCGCGACCTGACCGACTCCACCGTACTGCGCAACCTCGGTGTGGGCTTCGCTCATAGCGTGATCGCGTACGAAGCCAGCCTCAAAGGCATCAGCAAACTGGAGCTCAACGCGCAGAAAATTGCCGCTGACCTGGACGCTTGCTGGGAAGTCCTGGCCGAGCCGATCCAGACCGTGATGCGCCGCTACACCATTGAAAACCCGTACGAGAAGCTCAAAGAGCTGACCCGCGGCAAGGGCATCACCTCCGAAGCCCTGCAAACGTTCATCGACGGCCTGGACATGCCAGCCGCCGCCAAGGCTGAGCTGAAACAGCTCACCCCGGCTAACTACATCGGCAACGCTGTGGCCCAAGCCAAACGCATCTGATAGCTGCTTGACCCTTTGAGACGCCCGGCAGCGCCGGGCGTTTTTATTCCCGTCTGAAAAGTGCTTTTTTTCAATAGGTTACACATGAATCCTGACATTCCTCTTCAACTTCTGGGCGGCATCACGGCACGCGAGTTCCTGCGCGACTACTGGCAGAAAAAACCGTTGCTGATCCGCCAGGCCATTCCTGATTTCGAAAGCCCGATCGACGCCGACGAGCTGGCCGGCCTGGCGCTGGAAGAAGAAGTCGAGTCGCGCCTGATCATCGAACACGGCGAACGCCCGTGGGAGTTGCGTCGCGGCCCGTTCGCCGAAGATGCCTTTAGCACCCTGCCCGAGCGCGAGTGGACCCTGCTGGTGCAGGCCGTCGACCAGTTCGTGCCGGAAGTGGCCGAACTGCTGGAAAACTTCCGTTTCCTGCCAAGCTGGCGCATCGACGACGTGATGATCAGCTACGCCGCCCCCGGTGGCAGCGTCGGTCCGCACTTCGACAACTACGACGTGTTCCTGCTGCAGGGTTCCGGCAAGCGCAACTGGAAGATCGGCCAGATGTGCAACTCCGAAAGCCCGCTGCTGCAACACGCGGACCTGCGCATCCTCGCTGAATTCGAAGAGACCGCCGAATGGGTGCTGGAACCGGGCGACATGCTCTACCTGCCGCCACGCCTGGCCCACTGTGGTGTTGCCGTGGATGACTGCATGACCTACTCCGTAGGCTTCCGCGCCCCGAGCGCGGCTGAAGTACTGACCCACTTCACCGACTTCCTCAGCCAGTACCTGACGGACGAAGAGCGCTACACCGACGCCGATGCCCAGCCGGTCAGCGACCCGCACCAGATCCAGGGCGACGCCCTCGACCGCCTGAAGAGCCTGCTGGCCGAGCACATGAGCGACGAGCGCATGCTGCTGACCTGGTTCGGCCAGTTCATGACCGAGCCGCGCTACCCGGAACTGGTCGCCGGCCCGGAAGTGGAAGAAGAAGACCTGCTGGGCAGCCTGGAAAACGGCGCCGTGCTGATCCGCAACCCGAGCGCCCGCCTGGCCTGGTCCGAAGTGGACGACGACCTGCTGCTGTTCGCCAGCGGCCAGAGCCGCCTGTTGCCGGGCAAGCTGCGGGAACTGCTGAAGCTGGTTTGCGCCGCCGACGCCCTGCACATCGACAACCTCGGCCCATGGCTGGCGGATGAAGATGGCTGCGCCCTGCTGTGGGAACTGGTCAAGCAAGGGAGCCTGGGGTTTGCCGATGAATAAGATTCACGTAAGTGTCGCGGACTGGCAAAAGGATATCGCCGAGATACGGCGCATTCGTGAAGCGGTATTTATCGCTGAACAATCGGTTCCACCGGAGCTGGAATGGGATGCAGACGACGCAGGGGCTGTGCATTTCCTCGCGTTCGAAGGCGACTTTCCCATCGGCACCGCCCGCCTGTTGCCCACCGGCGAGATCGGGCGCGTGTCGGTCCTCAAGGACTGGCGCGGCCTGAAGGTGGGCGACAAGCTGATGGAAGCGGTGATCGGCGTGGCCGAGAAACGCGGCCAGACCCGGCAGATCCTCAGTGCACAAGTCCATGCAGCGCCGTTTTACGAGCGCCTGGGCTTCAAGATTGTCAGCGATGAGTTCCTGGAAGTCGGGATTCCTCACGTTGATATGGTGCGCGAGGGCTGACTTTAGACCGAGTCGCTCCCATCGCAGGCAAGCCAGCTCCCACAGGAGAATGCATTCCAAATGTGGGAGCTGGCTTGCCTGCGATAGCGGTATCAGCAACACCCCAAAAGGCCCTGCCATCCACCGATGCCAGGGCCTTTTGCCGTCCAGGATTCAACTTGCGGGCTACAAAGCCGACAAACTGGCACTATCTAGCCTAAATGACTCGCAGAGATAACGGACATGTCCCTACGCACCCTGCTCACCACTGTGCTCCTGGCCACCAGCTTCTCGGTGATGGCCGCCACCGAAGTCGTGCCCCTGAGCAACCGTACCAGCGCCGACCTGCTGCCCGTGGCACAGAACTTTATCGGCAAGGACGGCACCGTCAGCGCCTACGGCAACCAACTGATCGTGAATGCCGAGCCGGACAAGATCCAGGGCCTGCGCGCCCTGCTCTCGCAACTGGACACGCCGTCCAAACGCCTGCTGATCACGGTCGACACCAACGAGAACAACCAGCAAAGCAACGGCAACAATCAAACCCAGGTGATCACCTACAGCACTGAAAGCCGCGACGGCGGGATCCAGCAGATCCAGGCCAGCGAAGGTGTGCCCGCGCTGATCCAGGTCGGCCAGAGCGTGCCGCTCACCACCACCCAGCCCGATGCCTACGGTCGCCCGCAAAACCAGACCCAGTATCGCAACGTGACGCAGGGCTTCTACGTCACCGCCAGCGTCACCGGAGAGACCGTGCACCTGAGCATCAGTACCAATCGTGACCGCATGAGCCAGGAACGTCCCGATGTAGTGAACGTGCAAAGTACCGACACAACCGTCAGCGGACGGCTGGGCGAGTGGATCACCCTGGCCGGGATCAATCGCCAGACCCAGGCCGACAAAAGCACTACAACCCGCAGCTACTCTACTCAGGGGCGTGATGACCTGACCTTGCGGGTCAAAGTCGATACCCTGAACTGAAGCACCAAAAACTGACTAGCGAGTCGTATTAGACTAAAGATGTAGTGCTTGAAAAAAAGCACTACAAAACATTTGACGATCCAAAAAAGCATGGGCATGATGGCCTCGCTCCCGCTAATCAGGGGCCCTGGCAAGGGCCTTCGGATCGTCGCTCAAAGCCACCCACCTGAGCCGATTCGTGTCTGTACCGCCCACAAGGTGTGTTTGACGAGGTTGCGACTGGAACGAAGTTGTCCCGAGGGACGGAAGCTAACCAGGTAACCCGGCAACACACTGATGGATCGTACAAAGGCCCACGACGCCCGAAGACCGTTCGCAGTTCGCCCTTACCTGCTCAACTCCCCCTTGAGCCAATCGTTCATCCCGTCGCCCTCCCCGCCAAACCTGACTTGACCGCCTAAGCTTCTGGTCAGCGAGCAGCCATAACCACGCACCGATACGTGGCTGGCAAATGGAATTTTCCACCTAGACCTATGCGACGAGGTTTTTCCCCATGGCACTGACACGCGAACAGCAAATTGCAGCCCTTGAAAAAGACTGGGCTGAAAACCCACGCTGGAAAGGCGTGACCCGCGCTTATTCCGCTGCTGACGTCGTCCGCCTGCGTGGCTCGGTTCAACCTGAGCACACTTTTGCAAAACTCGGCGCCGAGAAACTGTGGAAGCTGGTCACCCAGGGTGCCAAGCCGTCCTTCCGTCCCGAAAAAGATTTCGTCAACTGCATGGGCGCCCTTACTGGCGGCCAAGCGGTTCAACAGGTAAAAGCCGGTATCCAGGCGATCTACCTGTCCGGCTGGCAAGTGGCAGCGGACAACAACTCCGCTGAATCCATGTACCCCGACCAATCGCTGTACCCGGTGGACTCCGTGCCAACCGTGGTCAAGCGCATCAACAACTCGTTCCGCCGCGCTGACCAGATCCAGTGGAAAGCCGGTAAAGGCCCGGGCGACGAAGGCTACATCGACTACTTCGCACCGATCGTTGCAGACGCTGAAGCCGGTTTCGGCGGCGTACTGAACGCCTACGAGCTGATGAAGAGCATGATCGAGGCAGGCGCTGCCGGCGTTCACTTCGAAGACCAGTTGGCTTCGGTGAAGAAATGCGGCCACATGGGCGGCAAGGTTCTGGTGCCTACCCAGGAAGCTGTTCAAAAGTTGACTGCTGCTCGTCTGGCGGCTGACGTTGCTGGGACTCCGACCATCATCCTGGCCCGTACCGACGCCAACGCGGCTGACTTGCTGACCTCGGATTGCGACCCGTACGACCAGCCGTTCGTGACGGGCGAACGTACCCAGGAAGGCTTCTACAAAGTGCGCGCCGGTCTCGACCAGGCGATCGCTCGCGGCCTGGCCTACGCGCCGTACGCCGACCTGATCTGGTGCGAAACCGCCAAGCCGGACCTGGACGAAGCTCGCCGCTTTGCTGAAGCAATCAAGAAGGAATACCCGGACCAACTGCTGTCCTACAACTGCTCGCCTTCCTTCAACTGGAAGAAGAACCTGGACGACGCGACCATCGCCAAGTTCCAGCGCGAACTGTCTGCCATGGGCTACAAGCACCAGTTCATCACCCTGGCCGGCATTCACAACATGTGGCACAGCATGTTCAACCTGGCGCACGACTACGCCCGCAACGACATGACTGCCTACGTGAAGCTGCAGGAGCAGGAGTTCGCTGACGCGGCCAAGGGTTACACCTTTGTGGCGCACCAGCAGGAAGTGGGCACTGGCTACTTCGACGACATGACCACCGTGATCCAGGGCGGTACCTCGTCTGTGACTGCACTGACTGGGTCGACTGAAGAAGAGCAGTTCCACTGAGTCACTGAGTACACGGCCATTGCGGCCCCAAGGAAGACCTAACCGCAATGCCGCACGATCTGACGCCCCGACTGGTTCGGGGCGTTTTTTTTGCGCCGTTTTTAACGTGCAGGTGGATTGTGTACATATCCGTTTTCGCGGTTAAGGCTGCTATTGGTTCCGCTCTTACAGCGGGTCACTTTTGAAAGGAGCCCAAAAGTAACCAAAAGGCTCTTGCCCCACCACTCGGCACCTCGCTCAGGCTCGGTGTGCCCTTACTCCGGTACTACTCCGCGGGCCGCCGCGACGGGGCGTCCCTGCCCCGTCGCGGCTAAACCGGCGTCCTGCCGGTTTACCCGCTCCGTACTACCTGCGTTCGGCCAGCGTGGTTTAACGGGGCGCCTAAGATCAAGATCAACAGCAGATCAACAGCACAGCGGCCTACCGGCCGGCTTGAGTGGTAGAAGCAAAATCAAAATCTAAAGCGGGCACGATCCCCTGTAGGAGCTGGCTTGCCGGCGATGGTCGTTAACGATGACGTTGGCGTCCTGAATGAACGCGGCGCTCTCAGGTTTTTCGCCGGCAAGCCGGCTCCTACAGAAAAGCAGCTCTGCTTTTGATCTGGCTTCTACCACTCAAGCCGGCCGGTAGGCCGCTGTGCTCTTGCTTTTGATCTTGATCTGGCTCTGACTGCCCCAATAAGCCCGAGGCCGAACGCAGGGATTGAGGAGCGGGTAAACCGGCAGGACGCCGGTTTAGCCGCGACGGGGCAGGGACGCCCCGTCGCGGCGGCCCGCGGAGCAATGCCGGAGTGAGGGAACACCGAGCCTAGGCGAGGTGCCGACAGGCGGGGCAGAGCCCTTTGCTTACTTTGGGGCTTTTCCAAAGTGAGTCGCTGTAAGAGCGAAACCCTAGGCCGCCGTTACCGCAACAACGGATATGTACACCCACCCCCCAATTTTCGATCAAAACATTGATCCAGAGCGGTACCCCCACCTAAAAAACCAGTTAAAAGATCCGCTTTACCAACTAGCATCCCCCACACAAGTAACAGCAACTTCCCCCGTTAAACCCCGAACAGCTGTTTAAAACCCACGCAAACAATATTCATTATCATTTAGAGCATGAAAACTTCTTTACAGCTTAAACAAAACATAATTGGTGAAATGCCCGCTAATGCCCGCAGCACAAGGGCTACAGCCCCAAGAAGGTGCACTATGTCCTTATTCCATCGAATAATTTCGCTATAGGAATTTTACTTGCCCGGTGTTTAGCCATAAAATCACCGCGATTGATTGCGCTGCGACATATCGTCACTGCATCGTTACTTTTTCGAGCTCAGAGACCTTTGCTCTCTGTTAAGGATTTCCAGCATGACCGAAGCGACAGGACTCATGGCCCACAACTGGGGCTTTGCCATTTTCCTCCTCGGTGTTGTCGGCCTTTGCGCCTTCATGCTCGGTGTCTCCAGCCTCCTCGGGTCAAAAGCCTGGGGCCGCAGCAAAAACGAACCGTTCGAGTCCGGCATGCTACCTACAGGTGGCGCCCGCTTGCGGCTCTCAGCCAAATTCTATCTGGTCGCGATGCTCTTCGTGATCTTCGACATCGAAGCCCTTTTTCTCTTTGCCTGGTCTGTGTCCGTCCGCGAAAGCGGCTGGACCGGATTCGTCGAAGCCCTCGTTTTCATAGCAATTCTGTTGGCAGGCCTTGTCTACCTATTTCGAGTGGGCGCCCTTGATTGGGCTCCGGAAGCTCGTCGCAAGCGGCAAGCGAAGCTGAAACAATGAGGCTTTGGCGATGCAATACAATCTCACCAGGATCGACCCGGATGCTCCTAACGAGCAGTACCCCATCGGCGAACGGGAAACCGTTTCCGACCCGTTAGAAGACCAAGTCCACAAAAACATCTACATGGGCAAGCTGGAAGACGTGCTGAGTGGCGCGGTCAACTGGGGGCGTAAAAACTCCCTGTGGCCGTACAACTTCGGTCTGTCCTGCTGCTATGTGGAAATGACCACCGCCTTCACGGCGCCCCACGACATCGCGCGCTTTGGCGCCGAAGTTATCCGGGCCTCGCCGCGTCAGGCGGATTTCATGGTTATCGCCGGTACCTGCTTTATCAAGATGGCGCCGATCATTCAGCGTCTCTACGAGCAAATGCTCGAGCCAAAGTGGGTTATCTCCATGGGTTCGTGCGCCAACTCCGGTGGCATGTACGACATCTACTCCGTGGTTCAGGGGGTGGACAAGTTCCTGCCCGTGGACGTCTACGTGCCTGGCTGCCCGCCCCGCCCTGAAGCATTTCTGCAAGGCTTGATGCTGTTGCAGGAATCGATTGGCAAGGAGCGTCGCCCACTTTCCTGGGTTGTCGGAGATCAAGGCGTATACCGCGCCGAGATGCCGTCACAAAAGGAACAGCGCCGCGAACAGCGTATTCAGGTCACCAACCTGCGCAGCCCCGACGAAGTCTGATCCAGCACCGCTTCTTTTATAGAACGAAAACCTGGCTTCATTCTTTACGTTGACCGAAAGCGATAAAAAACCATGACTACAGGCAGTGCTCTGTACATCCCGCCTTATAAGGCAGACGACCAGGATGTGGTCGTCGAACTCAATAACCGTTTTGGCCCTGACGCCTTCACCGCCCAGGCCACACGCACCGGTATGCCGGTGCTGTGGGTGGCGCGTGCCAGGCTCGTCGAAGTCCTGAGCTTCCTGCGCAACCTGCCCAAGCCGTACGTCATGCTCTATGACCTGCATGGCGTGGACGAGCGCCTGCGCACCAAGCGCCAGGGACTGCCGAGCGGCGCCGACTTCACCGTGTTCTACCACCTGATGTCGCTGGAACGTAACAGCGACGTGATGATCAAGGTTGCCCTCTCCGAGAGCGACCTGAGCGTCCCGACCGTGACCGGTATCTGGCCTAACGCCAACTGGTACGAGCGTGAAGTGTGGGACATGTTCGGCATCGACTTCCCGGGCCACCCGCACCTGTCGCGCATCATGATGCCGCCAACGTGGGAAGGTCACCCGCTGCGCAAGGACTTCCCTGCCCGCGCCACCGAATTCGATCCATTCAGCCTGACCCTCGCCAAGCAGCAGCTTGAAGAAGAGGCTGCGCGCTTCCGTCCGGAAGACTGGGGCATGAAGCGCTCCGGCACCAACGAGGACTACATGTTCCTCAACCTGGGCCCGAACCACCCTTCGGCTCACGGTGCCTTCCGTATCATCCTGCAGCTGGACGGCGAAGAAATCGTCGACTGCGTACCGGACATCGGCTACCACCACCGTGGCGCCGAGAAGATGGCCGAGCGTCAGTCGTGGCACAGCTTCATCCCGTACACCGATCGTATCGACTACCTCGGCGGCGTGATGAACAACCTGCCGTACGTGCTCTCGGTCGAGAAGCTGGCGGGCATCAAGGTGCCGGACAAGGTCGATACCATCCGCATCATGATGGCCGAGTTCTTCCGGATCACCAGCCACCTGCTGTTCCTGGGTACCTATATCCAGGACGTCGGCGCCATGACCCCGGTGTTCTTCACCTTCACCGACCGTCAGCGCGCCTACAAGGTCATCGAAGCCATCACCGGTTTCCGCCTGCACCCGGCCTGGTACCGCATCGGCGGTGTGGCGCACGACCTGCCGCGTGGCTGGGAGCGCCTGGTCAAGGAATTCATCGACTGGATGCCCAAGCGTCTGGACGAGTACCAGAAAGCCGCTTTGGACAACAGCATCCTCAAGGGCCGGACCATCGGCGTCGCCCAGTACAACACCAAAGAGGCCCTGGAATGGGGCGTCACCGGTGCTGGCCTGCGTTCCACCGGCTGCGATTTCGACCTGCGCAAGGCGCGCCCGTACTCCGGCTACCAGAACTTCGAATTCGAAGTCCCGCTGGCGGCCAACGGCGATGCCTACGACCGCTGCATCGTGCGCGTCGAAGAAATGCGCCAGAGCCTGAAGATCATCGAACAGTGCATGCGCAACATGCCGGAAGGCCCGTACAAGGCGGATCACCCGCTGACCACGCCGCCGCCGAAAGAGCGCACGCTGCAACACATCGAAACCCTGATCACGCACTTCCTGCAAGTTTCGTGGGGCCCGGTCATGCCGGCCAACGAATCCTTCCAGATGATCGAAGCGACCAAGGGTATCAACAGTTATTACCTGACGAGCGATGGCGGCACCATGAGCTACCGCACCCGGATTCGTACTCCAAGCTTCCCGCACCTGCAGCAGATCCCTTCGGTGATCAAAGGTGAAATGGTCGCGGACTTGATTGCGTACCTGGGTAGTATCGATTTCGTTATGGCCGACGTGGACCGCTAAGCATGAACAGCACGCTTATCCAGACAGACCGTTTCACCTTGAGTGAAACCGAGCGCTCGGCCATCGAGCACGAGCTGCATCACTACGAAGACCCGCGCGCGGCGTCGATCGAAGCCTTGAAGATCGTCCAGAAGGAACGTGGCTGGGTGCCGGACGGCGCCCTCTACGCCATCGGCGAGATCCTGGGCATCCCTGCCAGCGACGTTGAAGGCGTGGCGACGTTCTACAGCCAGATCTTCCGCCAGCCGGTCGGCCGCCACATCATTCGCGTGTGCGACAGCATGGTCTGCTACATCGGTGGCCACGAGTCCGTGGTCAGCGAGATCCAGAGCAAGCTGGGCATCGGCCTGGGCCAAACCACTCCGGACGGCCGCTTCACGCTGCTGCCGGTGTGCTGCCTGGGCAACTGTGACAAGGCGCCGGCGTTGATGATCGACGACGACACATTCGGTGACGTGCAGCCTGCTGGCGTCACCCAATTGCTCGAGGGCTACCCATGACCCTGACTTCCTTCGGTCCTGCCAACCGCATCAAGCGGTCGGCCGAGACTCACCCGCTGACCTGGCGCCTGCGTGACGACGGCGAGCCTGTATGGCTCGACGAGTACCAGGCCAAGAACGGTTACGCAGCCGCGCGCAAAGCCTTTGCCGACATGGCCCAGGACGACATCGTCCAGACCGTGAAGGATGCCGGCCTCAAAGGCCGCGGCGGTGCAGGCTTCCCCACGGGCGTTAAGTGGGGCCTGATGCCGAAAGACGAATCCATCAACATCCGCTACCTGCTGTGCAACGCGGATGAAATGGAGCCGAACACCTGGAAAGACCGCATGCTGATGGAGCAACTGCCCCATCTGTTGATCGAAGGCATGCTGATCAGTGCCCGCGCGCTGAAAACCTACCGTGGCTATATCTTCCTGCGTGGCGAATACACCACCGCCGCCAAGCACCTGAACCGTGCCGTGGAAGAAGCCAAGGCTGCAGGCCTGTTGGGCAAGAACATCCTCGGTTCGGGTTTCGACTTCGAACTGTTCGTGCACACCGGCGCCGGGCGTTACATCTGCGGTGAAGAAACCGCGTTGATCAACTCCCTCGAAGGCCGCCGCGCCAACCCGCGCTCCAAGCCACCCTTCCCTGCCGCCGTGGGCGTGTGGGGCAAGCCGACGTGCGTGAACAACGTTGAAACCCTGTGCAACGTGCCGGCAATCATCGGCGACGGCGTGGAGTGGTACAAATCGTTGGCCCGCGAAGGCAGCGAAGACATGGGCACCAAGCTCATGGGCTTCTCCGGCAAGGTCAAGAACCCGGGCCTGTGGGAGCTGCCATTCGGCGTGACCGCGCGCGAGCTGTTCGAGGACTACGCCGGCGGCATGCGCGACGGCTACACCCTCAAGGCCTGGCAGCCAGGCGGCGCCGGTACCGGCTTCCTGCTGCCCGAGCACCTGGACGCACAAATGTATGCCGGCGGCATCGGCAAGGTGGGCACCCGTATGGGTACCGGCCTGGCCATGGCCGTGGACAACACCGTGAACATGGTGTCGTTGCTGCGCAACATGGAGCAGTTCTTCTCCCGCGAATCCTGTGGTTTCTGCACCCCGTGCCGCGATGGTTTGCCATGGAGCGTGAAGCTCTTGATGGCCCTCGAGAAAGGCGAAGGTCAGCCAGGCGATATCGAGACCCTGCTGGGTCTGGTGGGTTTCCTCGGCCCTGGCAAGACTTTCTGTGCTCACGCACCGGGCGCCGTGGAGCCATTGGGCAGCGCGATCAAATACTTCCGCTCGGAGTTCGAAGCCGGCATTGCGCCCAAAAGCGCCGCCGTCCCGCCTCTGGCAAGGCCGATTGTAGTCGGCGCGTAACGCTTAAAAAGGCGAAGGGTCCGTGCCCTTCGCTTTCTCATGTGCTGACGCCTTCAAGGCTGTGTTGATGCACATGAATAACAAGATTCCATTAGCCACGCCCGCTGACACCGGGCCAACGAAGAACTTTGAACCATGGCCACTATCCACGTAGACGGCAAAGAGCTCGAAGTCGATGGGGCAGACAACCTGTTACAGGCGTGTCTGTCGCTAGGCCTCGACATTCCATATTTCTGCTGGCACCCCGCCCTTGGCAGCGTTGGCGCTTGCCGCCAGTGCGCGGTCAAGCAGTACACCGACGAGAACGACACCCGTGGTCGTATCGTCATGTCCTGCATGACCCCTGCCACCGACGGCAGCTGGATCTCCATCGAAGACGAAGAAGCGAAAGTGTTTCGCGCCAGCGTCGTCGAATGGCTGATGACCAACCACCCGCACGACTGCCCTGTGTGTGAGGAAGGCGGTCACTGCCACCTGCAAGACATGACCGTGATGACCGGCCACAACGAGCGCCGGTATCGCTTCACCAAGCGTACCCACCAGAACCAGCAACTGGGCCCGTTCATTTCCCACGAGATGAACCGCTGCATCGCCTGCTACCGCTGCGTGCGCTTCTATAAGGACTACGCCGGCGGCACCGACCTCGGTGTGTTCGGCGCCCACGACAACGTGTACTTCGGTCGCGTTGAAGACGGCACCCTCGAAAGCGAATTCTCCGGCAACCTCACCGAGGTCTGCCCGACCGGTGTGTTCACCGACAAGACTCACTCCGAGCGCTACAACCGCAAGTGGGACATGCAGTTCTCGCCGAGCATCTGCCATGGCTGCTCCAGCGGTTGCAACATCTCGCCGGGCGAGCGTTACGGCGAACTGCGTCGGATCGAAAACCGCTTCAACGGTTCGGTCAACCAGTACTTCCTGTGCGACCGTGGCCGTTTCGGCTACGGCTACGTCAACCGCGAAGACCGCCCGCGTCAGCCATTGCTGGCCGACGGCGCCAAGCTGAGCCTGGACGAAGCGCTGGATAAAGCCGCTGACCTGCTGCGCGGTCGCAACATCGTCGGTATCGGGTCGCCCCGCGCCAGCCTCGAAAGCAACTACGCGTTGCGCGAGCTGGTGGGTGCCGAGCACTTCTACTCGGGTATCGAAGCCGGTGAACTGGAGCGTATCCGCCTGGTGCTGCAAGTTCTGAACGACAGCCCGCTGCCGGTTCCGAACATGCGCGACATCGAAGACCACGACGCGATCTTCGTCCTCGGTGAAGACCTGACCCAGACCGCTGCCCGTGTCGCCCTGTCCCTGCGCCAGTCGGTGAAAGGCAAGGCCGAAGACATGGCCGACGCCATGCGCGTCCAGCCCTGGCTCGACGCTGCGGTGAAAAACATCGGCCAGCACGCGCTGAACCCGCTGTTCATCGCATCGCTGGCTGAAACCAAGCTCGACGACATCGCTGAAGAATGCGTACACGCAGCACCGGACGACCTGGCCCGCATCGGTTTCGCCGTGGCCCACGCCCTCGACGCCAGCGCACCTGCCGTTGAAGGCCTGGACGCTGAAGCCGTTGAGCTGGCCAAGCGCATCGCCGACGCCCTGCTGGCCGCCAAGCGCCCATTGATCATTGCCGGTACCTCGCTGGGTTCCAAGGCACTGATCGAAGCCGCCGCCAACATCGCCAAAGCCTTGAAGCTGCGCGAGAAGAACGGCTCCATCAGCCTGATCGTGCCGGAAGCCAACAGCCTCGGCCTGGCCATGCTCGGTGGCGAGTCCCTGGACGCGGCGCTGCAAGCCGTGACCGATGGCAGCAGCGATGCGATCGTGGTGCTGGAAAACGACCTGTACACCCGCACGGATTCGGCCAAGGTCGACGCAGCGCTGAACGCGGCCAAAGTGGTGATCGTTGCCGACCACCAGAAAACCGCCACCAGCGACCGCGCCCACCTGGTACTGCCCGCCGCCACCTTTGCTGAAGGCGACGGCACCCTGGTCAGCCAGGAAGGCCGCGCCCAGCGCTTCTTCCAGGTGTTCGATCCGAAGTACATGGACGCCAGCATCCTGGTTCACGAAGGCTGGCGCTGGCTGCATGCCCTGCGCGCCACCCTGCTGAACCAGCCGATCGACTGGACCCAGCTCGACCACGTGACAGCCGCCGCAGCCGCAGCCGCACCGCAACTGGCCCGTATCGTCGACGCCGCGCCGTCCGCCGCGTTCCGCATCAAGGGCATGAAACTCGCCCGCGAACCGCTGCGCTACTCCGGCCGTACCGCCATGCGTGCGGACATCAGCGTGCACGAGCCACGTACGCCGCAAGACAACGACACCGCGTTCGCCTTCTCCATGGAAGGTTACTCGGGTTCGGCCGAGCCACGTCAGCAGGTGCCTTTCGCCTGGTCGCCGGGCTGGAACTCGCCACAGGCCTGGAACAAGTTCCAGGACGAAGTCGGTGGTCACATCCGCGCTGGCGACCCGGGCACCCGCCTGATCGAAAGCACCGGTGACTCGCTGAACTGGTTCGCCAGCGTGCCGCGTCCGTTCAACCCGGCCCAGGGTACCTGGCAGGTTGTGCCGTTCTTCCACCTGTTCGGCAGCGAAGAGACCTCTTCCAAAGCCGCGCCGGTACAAGAGCGCATTCCGGCCGCCTACGTGTCCGTAGCCAAGTCCGAAGCCGACCGCCTGGGCGTCAACGACGGTGCCCTGCTCAGCTTGAACGTTGCCGGCAAGACCCTGCGTCTGCCGCTGCGCATCAACGAAGAGTTGGGTGCTGGCCTGGTTGCATTGCCAAAAGGCCTCGCGGGGATTCCTCCAGCGATCTTCGGCCTTACCGTTGACGGTCTGCAGGAGGCAGCTCAATGACCTGGTTCACCCCTGAAGTGATCGACGTGATCATCGCGGTGGTCAAGGCCATCGTGATCCTGTTGGCCGTGGTCGTGGCGGGCGCCTTGCTCAGCTTCGTCGAACGTCGCCTGCTGGGCTGGTGGCAGGACCGTTATGGTCCGAACCGCGTTGGCCCGTTTGGTATGTTCCAGATCGCCGCCGACATGCTGAAAATGTTCTTCAAGGAAGACTGGACCCCGCCGTTTGCCGACAAGGTGATCTTCACCCTGGCACCGGTCGTGGCCATGAGCGCCTTGCTGATTGCCTTCGCAATCATCCCGATCACCCCGACCTGGGGCGTGGCGGACCTGAACATCGGCATGCTGTTCTTCTTCGCCATGGCCGGTTTGTCGGTCTACGCGGTGCTGTTCGCCGGTTGGTCGAGCAACAACAAGTTCGCCCTGCTGGGCAGCTTGCGGGCTTCGGCCCAGACCGTCTCCTACGAAGTGTTCATGGGCCTCGCGCTGATGGGCATCGTGGTGCAGGTGGGCTCGTTCAACATGCGCGACATCGTCGAGTACCAGGCGCAGAACCTGTGGTTCATCATTCCGCAGTTCTTCGGCTTCTGTACCTTCTTCATCGCTGGCGTCGCCGTGACTCACCGTCACCCGTTCGACCAGCCGGAAGCGGAACAGGAACTGGCCGACGGTTACCACATTGAATACGCCGGCATGAAGTGGGGCATGTTCTTCGTAGGTGAGTACATCGGCATCATCTTGATCTCGGCCCTGCTGGTCACGCTGTTCTTCGGCGGCTGGCACGGTCCATTCGGCATCCTGCCGCAGCTGGCGTTCTTCTGGTTCTTCCTGAAGACCGCGTTCTTCATCATGCTGTTCATCCTGCTGCGCGCTTCCATCCCGCGTCCACGGTATGACCAGGTGATGGATTTCAGCTGGCGCTTCTGCCTGCCGCTGACCCTGATCAATTTGCTGGTGACTGCTGCCGTTGTGTTGTTGAACACGCCAGCGGGCGCGGTTCAGTGAGGATTTGACCCATGTTCAAATATATTGGCGACATCGTTAAGGGTACCGGTACCCAGTTGCGAAGCCTGGTGATGGTGTTCGGTCACGGCTTTCGCAAACGTGACACCCTGCAATACCCGGAAGAAGCGGTGTACCTGCCGCCGCGTTATCGCGGCCGCATTGTCCTGACCCGCGACCCCGACGGCGAAGAGCGCTGCGTGGCCTGTAACCTGTGCGCCGTGGCGTGCCCGGTGGGTTGCATCTCGCTGCAGAAAGCTGAAACCGAAGACGGTCGCTGGTACCCGGACTTCTTCCGCATCAACTTCTCGCGCTGCATTTTCTGCGGCCTCTGCGAGGAAGCTTGCCCGACCACCGCGATCCAGCTGACACCGGATTTCGAGATGGCCGAGTTCAAACGTCAGGACCTGGTGTACGAGAAAGAAGATCTGCTGATCTCTGGTCCCGGTAAAAACCCTGATTACAACTTCTATCGTGTTGCAGGTATGGCCGTTGCCGGTAAGCCGAAAGGCGCCGCACAAAACGAAGCCGAGCCGATCAACGTGAAGAGCTTGCTGCCTTAAGGAAGAAAGATGGAATTCGCTTTCTATTTCGCATCGGGTATTGCAGTGGTGTCCACGCTTCGCGTGATCACCAACACTAACCCCGTGCACGCCCTGCTCTACCTGATCATTTCGCTGATCGCCGTGGCCATGACCTTCTTCAGCCTCGGCGCACCGTTCGCCGGTGTGCTGGAAGTGATCGCCTACGCCGGCGCCATCATGGTGCTGTTCGTGTTTGTGGTGATGATGCTCAACCTGGGACCGGCTTCGGTCGCCCAGGAACGCGTCTGGCTCAAGCCCGGCATCTGGCTCGGCCCGGTGATCCTCGCAGCCCTGCTGCTGGGTGAGCTGCTGTATGTGCTGTTCGCTCACCAGAGCGGCCAGGCCATCGGCCACACCACCGTAGACGCGAAAGCCGTGGGCATCAGCCTGTTCGGCCCGTACCTGCTGGTGGTCGAACTGGCTTCGATGCTGCTGCTCGCTGCAGCCATCACCGCCTTCCACTTGGGCCGCAACGAAGCCAAGGAGCAATGACGATGCCTGCTATCCCTTTGGAGCATGGTCTGGCGGTTGCCGGCATCCTGTTCTGCCTTGGCCTGGTCGGCCTGATGGTTCGCCGCAACATTCTGTTCGTGTTGATGAGCCTGGAAATCATGATGAACGCCGCGGCACTCGCGTTCATCGTGGCCGGTAGCCGTTGGGGCCAGCCGGATGGACAAGTGATGTTCATCCTGGTGATCAGCCTGGCAGCCGCCGAGGCCAGTATTGGCCTGGCGATCCTGCTGCAACTGTATCGTCGCTTCCACACGCTTGATATCGACGCTGCCAGTGAGATGCGCGGATGAACATGATCTTTCTGACTTTCGTATTTCCCCTGATCGGTTTCCTGCTGCTGTCGTTCTCCCGTGGACGCTGGTCGGAAAACCTCTCGGCCCTGGTCGGTGTGGGGTCCATTGGCCTGTCGGCGATTGTCGCCGCCTACGTCATCTGGCAATTCAACGTCGCACCGCCGGAAGGCGGCCACTACACCCTGGTGTTGTGGCAGTGGATGTCGGTGGAGGGCTTCAAGCCCAACTTCGCCCTCTACGTCGACGGCCTTTCGATCACCATGCTCGGCGTGGTCGTCGGTGTAGGCTTCCTGATCCACCTGTTCGCGTCCTGGTACATGCGCGGTGAAGCGGGTTACTCGCGCTTCTTCGCCTACACCAACCTGTTTATCGCCAGCATGCTGTTCCTGGTGCTGGGCGATAACCTGTTGTTCCTGTACTTCGGCTGGGAAGGCGTGGGCCTGTGCTCGTACCTGTTGATCGGTTTCTACTACAGCAACCGCAACAACGGTAACGCCGCACTCAAAGCCTTTATCGTGACCCGGATCGGCGACGTGTTCATGGCCATCGGCCTGTTCATCCTGTTCCAGCAAGTGGGCACGTTGAACATCCAGGAACTGCTGGTGCTGGCACCGCAGAAATTCCAGGTCGGCGACTTCTGGATCACCCTGGCGACCCTGATGCTGCTGGGTGGCGCTGTGGGTAAATCCGCACAACTGCCGCTGCAAACCTGGCTGGCGGATGCGATGGCCGGCCCTACCCCGGTTTCGGCACTGATCCACGCCGCAACCATGGTGACCGCCGGTGTCTACCTGATTGCCCGTACCCACGGCCTGTTCACCCTGGCGCCGGAGATTCTGCATCTGGTTGGCCTGGTGGGTGGCGTGACCCTGGTACTGGCCGGTTTTGCTGCCCTGGTTCAGACCGACATCAAGCGTATCCTCGCCTACTCGACCATGAGCCAGATCGGCTACATGTTCCTGGCCCTGGGCGTGGGTGCCTGGGACGGCGCGATCTTCCACCTGATGACCCACGCCTTCTTCAAGGCCCTGCTGTTCCTTGCTTCCGGTGCGGTGATCGTTGCCTGCCACCACGAGCAGAACATCTTCAAGATGGGCGGCCTGTGGAAGAAACTGCCGTTGGCCTATGCCAGCTTCATCGTCGGCGGCGCGGCCTTGTCGGCCTTGCCACTGGTGACCGCAGGTTTCTACTCGAAAGACGAAATCCTCTGGGAAGCCTTTGCCAGCGGTAACCACGGCCTGCTGTACGCCGGCCTGGTGGGTGCGTTCATGACCTCGCTGTACACCTTCCGCCTGATCTTCATCACGTTCCACGGTGAAGCCAAGACTGAAGCCCACGCAGGCCACGGCATTTCCCACTGGCTGCCACTGTCGGTGCTGATCATCCTGTCGACCTTCGTCGGCGCCATGATCACCCCGCCTCTGGCCGGTGTACTGCCGGAGAGCGCTGGCCATGCCGGCGGCGCCGCCAAGCACAGCCTGGAAATCGCCTCGGGTGCCATCGCCATCGCCGGTATCCTGCTGGCGGCCCTGCTGTTCCTCGGCAAGCGCCGCTTCGTCACCGCCATCGCCAACAGTGGCATTGGCCGCTTCCTTTCGGCCTGGTGGTTCGCTGCCTGGGGCTTCGACTGGATCTACGACAAACTGTTCGTCAAGCCTTACCTTGCGATCAGCCACGTACTGCGCAAAGACCCGCTCGACCAGACCATCGGTTTGATCCCGCGTGCCGCCAAGGCCGGTCACACCGCCCTGAGCCGCAGCGAGACCGGCCAATTGCGTTGGTATGCAGCTTCCATGGCGGCCGGTGCCGTCCTGGTAATCGGCGCCATCATCGTGGTCGCGGTCTGACTATGCACATTGCGAACTTTGCGAACTTGCGAAAGGAAACGAGCCCGTCATGATTCTGCCCTGGCTAATCCTGATCCCCTTTATCGGCGGCCTGCTCTGCTGGATGGGTGAACGCTTCGGCGCCACCCTCCCCCGCTGGATTGCGTTGCTGACCATGTCCCTGGAACTCGCGCTCGGCCTCTGGCTGTGGGCCCATGGCGACTATTCATTTGCTCCGGCACCGGGTGTCGATCCCACCTTCGCGCTTGAATTCAAGCACGTGTGGATCCAGCGCTTCGGCATCAACGTGCACCTGGCCCTCGACGGCCTGTCGCTGTTGATGATCCTGCTGACCGGCCTGCTGGGTATCCTCTCGGTACTCTGCTCCTGGAAAGAGATCCAGCGTCACGTGGGCTTCTTCCACCTGAACCTGATGTGGATCCTGGGCGGCGTTGTCGGCGTGTTCCTCGCCCTCGACCTGTTCATGTTCTTCTTCTTCTGGGAAATGATGCTGGTGCCGATGTACTTCCTCATCGCGCTCTGGGGTCACAGTTCTTCGGACGGCAAGAAAACCCGGATCTACGCGGCGACCAAGTTCTTCATCTTCACCCAGGCTTCCGGCCTGATCATGTTGGTGGCGATCCTGGGCCTGGTACTGGTCAACTTCAACAGCACGGGCGTGATCACGTTCAACTACGCCGACCTGTTGAAAACCAAGATGTCCCTGACCACCGAGTACATCCTGATGCTGGGCTTCTTCATCGCGTTCGCGGTGAAGCTGCCGGTGGTGCCGTTCCACTCCTGGTTGCCTGACGCTCACGCCCAGGCGCCGACCGCAGGTTCCGTAGACCTCGCCGGCATCCTGTTGAAGACGGCGGCCTACGGCCTGCTGCGTTTCGCCCTGCCGCTGTTCCCGAATGCCTCGGCCGAGTTTGCGCCGATCGCCATGACCCTCGGTCTGATCGGGATCTTCTACGGTGCATTCCTGGCCTTCGCCCAAACCGACATCAAGCGTCTGATTGCCTTCTCGTCCGTTTCCCACATGGGTTTCGTACTGATCGGCATCTACTCCGGCAGCCAACTGGCGCTGCAAGGCGCCGTGATCCAGATGCTGGCTCACGGTGTGTCGGCCGCGGCACTGTTTATCCTCAGTGGCCAACTGTACGAGCGCCTGCACACCCGTGACATGCGCGAGATGGGTGGCGTGTGGTCGCGTATCGCCTACCTGCCGGCCATCAGCCTGTTCTTCGCCGCTGCCTCCCTGGGCTTGCCGGGTACCGGTAACTTCATCGGTGAGTTCCTGATCCTGATGGGTGCCTTCGTGCAAACCCCGTGGATCAGTGCAATCGCTACCTCCGGCCTGGTGTTCGGTTCGGTCTACTCGCTGATCATGATCCACCGCGCCTACTTCGGCCCGGCCAAGTCCGACACCGTCCTGCAAGGGATGGATGCTCGCGAACTGATCATGGTGCTCGGCCTTGCGGTACTGCTGGTGTTCATCGGCGTGTACCCGCAACCGTTCCTGGATACTTCTGCCGCAACGATGCATGGCGTGCAGCAGTGGTTCGGCACCGCCTTCTCTCAACTCGCTTCGGCCCGGTAAGAGCGCTATGGAATTCACGATCCAACACTTTATCGCGCTTGCGCCGCTGCTGATCACCAGCCTCACCATCGTGGTGGTGATGCTGGCGATCGCCTGGCGCCGCAATCACTCACAAACGTTCCTGCTGTCCTGTGCTGGTTTGAACCTGGCCCTGCTGTCGATTATCCCGGCACTCAAGGTCGCGCCACTGGCCGTGACCCCGCTGATGATGGTCGATGACTTCGCGCTGCTGTATATCGCGTTGATCCTGGTTGCCACCCTGGCCTGCGTCACCCTCGCCCACGCCTACCTCGGCGAAGGCGGCACCGGCTACCCGGGCAACCGCGAAGAGCTGTACCTGCTGATCCTGCTGGCTGCGGCCGGCGGTATCGTGCTGGTCAGCGCACAGCACCTGGCCGGCTTGTTCATCGGCCTGGAACTGCTGTCGATCCCGGTCTACGGCCTGGTGGCGTATGCCTTCTTCAACAAGCGCTCCCTGGAAGCCGGCATCAAGTACATGGTGCTGTCGGCCGCCGGTTCCGCGTTCCTGTTGTTCGGTATGGCCCTGCTCTACGCAGAAGCCGGCAGCCTGAGCTTCAGCGGTATCGGTCACGCCCTGGCGACCTCCGGCAGCCCTGCGCCCATCGCCCAGCTGGGCCTGGCCATGATGCTGATCGGCCTGGCGTTCAAGCTGTCGCTGGTGCCGTTCCACCTGTGGACCCCGGACGTGTACGAAGGCGCCCCGGCGCCGGTGGCTGCGTTCCTGGCTACCGCGTCGAAAGTCGCCGTGTTTGCGGTGATGGTGCGTCTGTTCCAGATCTCCCCTGCGGCCAACACCGGTGTACTCAGCAACGTGCTGACCATCATCGCGATCGCGTCGATCCTGTTCGGTAACCTGCTGGCGCTGACTCAGAACAACCTCAAGCGTCTGCTGGGTTATTCGTCCATCGCGCACTTCGGTTACCTGCTGATCGCCCTGGTGGCAAGCAAGGGCCTGGCGATGGAAGCCATCGGCGTGTACCTGGTCACCTACGTGATCACCAGCCTCGGTGCATTCGGTGTGATCACCCTGATGTCCTCGCCTTACAAAGGCCGTGACGCGGACGCTCTGTACGAGTATCGCGGCCTGTTCTGGCGCCGTCCGTACCTGACTGCCGTACTGACCGTGATGATGTTGTCCCTGGCCGGCATCCCGCTGACCGCCGGCTTCATCGGCAAGTTCTACATCGTGGCGACGGGTGTTGAAGCCCACGAATGGTGGTTGGTGGCCTCGCTGGTACTGGGCAGTGCCATCGGCGTGTTCTACTACCTGCGCGTGATGGTGACCCTGTACCTGATCGAGCCAAACCTGCGCCGTGTGGACGCCGAGTTGCACTGGGAACAGAAAGCGGGCGGCGTGATGCTGCTGGCAATCGCCCTGCTGGCGTTCTTCCTGGGTGTGTACCCACAACCGTTGCTCACCCTGGTGCAGCATGCGGTGATGGCGGGTTGATCGCTTAGTTAAACGCAGCAAGCAAAACGGCGCCTTAGGGCGCCGTTTTGCTTTCCGCTTTAGGAGCAAGCTTGCTCGCGATGAAGGCTTCGACGCGCTGGCAGATGAACGACAAGGCCAGGTAACGCTGCGCAGCCACAAGGTGCAGTTGAGCAAGCTGGCACCGCTCACTGCCGACGAAGTAGTCGCTGTGCGCCAACAACTCAATCTGTCGCGCTCGGTATTTGCGATGTACCTGCGCACCAACACCCGGACCCTGGAAAATTGGGAGCAAGGCCGGGCCACACCCAATGCTCAGGCGGCAACCTTGATTCGGCTGGTGGCGCAGTTTCCGGAGACGGTAGAACGTTTGGCGCTGTTGACCTGATCGATCAATCCAGCCAAGCCCGTCGGCGACAGGACGTTGCCGACGGCTCAAGCCTGCAATCAAATCCTGAACTGCCCCACCAACTGCCCCAACCGCTGCCCCAGGTCCGCCAGGCTGCGGGAGGTCTGGGCGCCCTGTTGGGTTTCATCCGCCACGCTGTCCACCGCCACCGCAATCTGATGCACGCTGCGGTTGATCTCTTCGGCCACGGCGGTTTGTTCTTCGGCGGCGCTGGCGATCTGAGCGTTCATCGAGTTAATGGTGCCGATCAGTTGCGCCATGGTGTCCAGGGACGCGCCCGCTTCGTTGGCCTGGGCCGAGGTGCCGTCTCCGGCGTCGCTGGAGCGGCGCATGGATTCCACGGCGGCTTCGGTGCCTTTTTGCAGGCGGTCGATCATGCCCTGGATTTCCTGGGTGCTTTGCTGGGTGCGGCTGGCCAGCGCCCGCACTTCGTCGGCGACCACGGCAAACCCACGACCGGCCTCCCCTGCCCGTGCGGCTTCAATGGCAGCGTTGAGGGCCAGTAAGTTGGTCTGCTCGGCAATCGAGCGGATCACCCCGAGCACGCTGACAATCGACGAAACGTCCTGCTGCAAGCTGTCCAGGGACACGCCGCTGCTGCGGATGTCGTTCACCAGCGCGTGAATCTGCGCGATGCTGCCGTCCACGACTTTTTCGCAGCCTGGCCTTCGGCGTCGGTCTGTTGCGCCGCCACCGCCGCGCCTTGGGCACTGCGGGCCACTTCATGGGCGGCGGAGGACATTTCGTTGATGGCGGTGGCCACCTGGTCCGTCTCGTGACGCTGGCGCTCCATGGCTTTCTCCGAGCGGCTGGCTTGCTCGGCGACCTGGCTTACCAGGCCGGTAAGCTGGGAGGTCATCTCGGTGATCTGGCGCACCAGGCCGTGGATCTTGTCGACAAAGCGGTTGAACGAGCCGGCCAGTTCCCCCAGTTCGTCCTGACTGGTGATGGCCAGGCGGCGGGTCAGGTCGCCTTCACCGGCGGCGATGTCGTCGAGGTTGATCTTCATCAGGTGCAACGGCCGCAGGATGGTGTTGGCCACCAGCATGCCCACGGCGGCGATCACCAACAGCACTACCACGGCGATCCCGATGATGCTCAGCACCACGCCTTCCATGCGTTTCTCCACCTTGGCCTGAACCTCGGCGACCTGGGCGTCAATGCCGTCCAGGTTCACCGAGGTACCGATCACCATGTCCCACTTGGGCAGGTATTCGGTGTAGCCAAGCTTGGGCACCAGCTCGGTCTGGCCGGGCTGCGTCGAGCTGTATTGCAAGTAGTGGGTGCCATCCTTGCCGACTTTCACCAGGTCGCGGTTGACGTAGACGCCATTCGGGTCGCGGTTGTCCTTGAAGCTTTTGCCGACGCCGTCGGGGCTGTTGCCCTTGAACAGGCGAATGGTCTCGGAGTCGTAGCCGAAGAAATAACCGTCCTTGCCATAGCTGGTGTTGGACAGCAGCTTGACCACCTGCGCCCGCGCCGTCGTATCGCCTTGAGCGGCCGCGTCATACAGCGGCTTGATGGTGGTCAGTGCCACCTCGACGTAGCCACGCAAGGTGGTCTTGGCGTCGTTGAGCAGGTTCTGGCGGGTTTCTTCGACCTCCTTGCGGGCCTGCTCCTGAAGGATCCACACCGTGGTCAGGCTGATGATCACGGCAAACAACAACACGGGCAGGACAGCAAGGGACAGTACTTTGGCCTTTAGACTCAGACGCATGGCTCTTCTCTCTTAAGGGACACCTTAAGAGGTTAACGGCTAGTTACAATAAATCTGTAGGACAATCCCTCAGAGCGTCATCGCGGCAAACCAGCCAAACGCCAGCAGCGGAATGTTGTAGTGCAGGAAGGTCGGGACCACGGTGTCCCAGATATGGTGATGCTGGCCGTCGATGTTCAAACCCGAGGTCGGCCCCAGGGTCGAGTCCGACGCGGGCGAGCCGGCATCGCCCAGTGCACCGGCCGTGCCGACGATGCACACGATGGCCAGCGGGCTGAAGCCCAACTGCACGCACAGCGGTACAAAGATCGCCGCCAGGATCGGCACCGTGGAAAACGACGAGCCGATGCCCATGGTCACCAGCAACCCCACCAGCAGCATCAGCAACGCCCCCACACCCCGGCTGTGGCCGATAAACGCCGCCGAGGCTTGCACGAGGGTCTGCACTTCGCCGGTGGCCTTGAGCACTTCGGCAAAGCCCGACGAGGCGATCATGATGAAGCCGATCATCGCCATCATCTTCATGCCTTCGGTGAACAGGTCATCGGTGTCGCGCCAGCGCACAATGCCCGACACCGAAAAGATCAGGAACCCGGCCAGGGCGCCGATGATCATCGAGTCCAGCCACAGCTGGATAATGAACGCCGCCGCAATCGCCAGGCCGGCCACCAGCAGGGTCAGCGGGTTGTATTGCACGGCCACCTGCTCGACCCGCTCGATCTTCTCCAGGTCGTACACGCGCTTCTTGCGGTAGCTGATAAACACCGCCACCAGCAAGCCGACCACCATGCCCAGCGCCGGAAGCCCCATGGCATGGGTGACATTGACCTGACTGATGTCGACGCCGCTCTTGGCCACGTTGGCCAGCAGGATCTGATTCAGGAAGATGTTGCCGAAGCCCACCGGCAGAAACATGTAGGGCGTGATCAGGCCGAAGGTCATGACGCAGGCGATCAGCCGACGGTCCAGCTGCAGCTTGGTCAGCACGTATAAAAGCGGCGGTACCAGCAGCGGGATAAACGCGATGTGGATTGGCAAGATGTTCTGCGAGGCGATGGCCACCACCCAGAGCAAGCCGATCAACAGCCATTTGACGTGGCTGCCGCCCGTGGCTTCCTGACGGTCGACCAGCAGCAAGGCTTTGTCTGCCAACGCGTGAGCCAGGCCGGACTTGGCAATCGCCACCGCGAAAGCGCCGAGCAGCGCGTAAGACAGCGCCACCGTCGCACCGCCACCCAGGCCACTGTTGAACGCCTTGAGCGTTGCATCGATGCCCAGGCCGCCGGTCAGGCCACCCACCAGTGCACCGACAATGATCGCGATCACCACATGCACGCGGGACAGGCTGAGCACCAGCATGGTGCCGACCGCGGCGATTACTGCATTAATCATCGTTACCTCAAGACAGAAAACATAAAAAAAGCACGCACCTGCCCGGGCTGCTGTCGGGGACAGCTGCCGCACATCAGGTTTTAAAGGAGTTTTATTAGAGGGCGCGCACTTTGCAGCAGGCAGGCAAGCATGTCAAAGCCCCTCACCCCACAAACAGCTTTAAATTGAACGTTTGAATAAAGAAAAATCCTGACCGGCCGATACAGGCAGATCGTCTCTGTCGTATCGAAAGGTTAAGGAAGGCTCCATGTCGCTCAGACAGCTGTCCATTCAATGGAAAATCACCCTGCTGGCCGGTCTCTGCCTGTTGGGCATCGTGACCTTGCTGGTGGGTCTGTCGCTGTACCGCATGGCGCAGAGTTCCGATCTGGTGAAGGCCTCCAGCATGGAAATGCTCGACGAAGCCGCCCAGGCCCGCATCGAAGCCCAGGGTGAAGTCCAGGCCTTGGGGATTCGCCAGCAGTTCATGGACGCCTATCAATACGGCCACGGCTTTTCCCGGCAGGTGCTGTTCCTGCGCGAACAGGCCGAGAAACGCTTCCTGGATGCCTTCGACCTGCGCGAAGACCTGACTCGCCAGGTCAAAGCCGCGCTGCAAGCCAACCCGGACCTGCTGGGCCTGTCCCTGGTGTTCGAAGCCAACGCACTGGATGGCAAGGACGAGTTGTTCGCCAACCAGCCAGAGCTGGGCAGCAACGACAAGGGCCGCTTTGCGCTGTACTGGTCCCAGCCGACCGCAGGCAAACTGACCTCAATGTCACTGCCCGAAAGCGACATGTCCGACACCAGCATCGGACCCAGCGGCGAAAAAGCCAACGCTTGGTTCACGTGCCCGCGCACCACCCTCAAACCCTGCGTGATCGAGCCGTACTTCTATGTCATCGACGGGCAAAAGGTGCTGATGACCAGCATCGTGTTCCCGCTGATGGTCAACGGAAAAGTCATCGCGTCGCTGTCGGTAGACATCAACCTCAACAGCCTGCAGGCGGTCAGCCAGGGCGCCAGCCAGAAACTCTACGACGGCCAGACCAGCGTCAGCATCATCAGCCCGGTGGGCCTGCTGGCCGGCTACAGCCCGGACGCCGGCAAACTCAGCCAGCGCCTGGACACCGTCGACACGGCCAACGGCGCACAGTTGATCAGCTCGCTGGCGACCAGCACCCAGACCCGCAGTGTGCGCACCGACCATCAACTCAAGGTGCTGGCACCGTTCCAGCCAATCCCTGACGGCAAACCGTGGGGCGTTCTGCTGGATGTGCCGGAAAAAGTCCTGGTCGCGCCGGCCGAAGCCCTGAAGGTCAAACTGGACGCCGACAACGCCAAGGGCACCCTGCTGGAACTGAGCCTGGGCCTGTTGGCCGCGATCGTCGGCCTGTTGCTGGTGTGGCTGATGGCTCGCAGCGTGACGCGTCCGATCCTCGGCGTAGCGCGCATGCTGGAAGACATTGCCAGCGGCGAAGGCGACCTGACCCGTCGGCTGGCCTACGACAAGCACGACGAACTCGGCGAGTTGGCAGGCTGGTTCAACCGTTTCCTCGACAAGCTGCAACCGATCATTGCCCAGGTCAAACGCTCGGTGCAGGACGCCCGTGGCACCGCCGACCAGTCGGCCGCCATTGCCACCGAAACCAGCGCCGGCATGGAGCAGCAATACCGCCAGGTCGACCAGGTCGCCACCGCCTCCCACGAAATGAGCGCCACCGCCCAGGACGTCGCCCGCAGCGCAGCCCAAGCGGCCCAAGCCGCCCGCGATGCCGATCAGGCCACCCGCGAAGGCTTGACCGTGATCGACCGCACCACCACCAGCATCGGTCATCTGGCGGCCGATATGAGCACCGCGATGACCCAGGTTGAAGGGTTGGCGGCCAATAGCGAGAAGATCGGATCGGTGCTGGAAGTGATTCGTGCGATTGCCGAGCAGACCAACCTGCTGGCGTTGAACGCCGCCATCGAAGCCGCCCGCGCCGGTGAGGCCGGTCGCGGTTTTGCGGTGGTCGCCGACGAAGTGCGCAACCTGGCACGGCGTACCCAGGAGTCGGTGGAGGAAACCCGCCTGGTGATCGAGCAATTGCAAAGCGGCACCCAGGACGTGGTCGGTTCCATGAGCAACAGCCACCGACAGGCCCAGGGCAGCGTCGAACAGGTGGGCCAGGCGGTGACCGCTCTGCGCCAGATCGGCGATGCGGTGACGGTGATCAGCGACATGAACCTGCAGATCGCCAGCGCCGCCGAAGAGCAAAGCGCGGTGGCCGAGGAGATCAACAACAACGTGGCGACGATCCGGGATGTGACGGAGTCGTTGTCCGAGCAGGCGAATGAGTCGGCACGGGTCAGTCAGGCGTTGAACAGCCTGGCGAACCAGCAGCAGGGCCTGATGGATCAGTTCAGGGTTTGATGATACGCCGTAGGTGAAGGAACCCGTTCCTTCACCTCCCGTTTAGTGGCGGCGTGGCAGATCGATTACTACCTTCAGCCCGCCCAGCTCGCTTTCCTGCAACAGCAGCACCCCGCCCCACACGTCGACAATGTCCCGCACGATCCCCAGCCCCAGGCCGTGGCCATCAGTCTGCTCATCCAGCCGGGTGCCACGGCTGAAAACCTGGTCACGCTGGCTTTCGGGAATCCCCGGCCCGTCATCCTCCACGGCCAACCGAAAGCCTTCCGGGGTTTCGCTGATGCTCAACACAATCTCGGCATCCGCCCATTTGCAGGCGTTGTCCAGCAGGTTGCCCAACAGTTCCAGCAAGTCCTCGCGGTCCCACGGCAACTGCAAGCCTGGGCGTGCGCGGTAACTCAAATCCAGATGCTCGCCATGGATCATGTTCAAGGTCGCCAGCAACCCCGGCAATTCTCCATCGCAGTCAAACAAGGCACCGGGCAGCGTCTCGCCGGCCAAACGGGCACGATTGAGTTCGCGGTTAAGTCGTTGCTGCACCTGCTCCAACTGTTCGCGCAGCAGCTTGCTGAGCTGTGGATGGTCCTTGAGCTGCTCGCTGGACGCCACACTCAGCAATACCGCCAACGGGGTTTTCAAGGCATGGCCGAGGTTGCCCAGGGCGTTGCGTGAGCGTTTGAGGCTGTCTTCGGTGTGGGCCAGCAAATGGTTGATCTGCGCCACCAGCGGTTCCAGTTCCACCGGTACCTGGGTGTCCAGCTGCGAGCGCTGGCCTTGTTGCAGTTGGGCGATCTGGTTGCGCGCGGTCTCCAGCGGGCGTAACGCGCGGCGCACGGTGACCCGTTGCAGAATCAGGATCAGCAACAGCGCTGCCAGCCCGAGCACCAGGCCAATCTGACGCATGAGGCGAAAGCTTTCCCTGACCGGGGTGTAGTCCTGGGCCACGCTGATGGAAATCGATTGGCCGAAGCGCTTGTAGTCGGAACGCAACACCAGCAGTTGCTGGCCTTCCGGGCCCAATTGCAGGTTGCCCTTGAGCCCGGCCTGGGGCAGTTGCGGCAGTTCCTGGTCCCATAACGAGCGCGAACGCCAGTGAGTGTCGCCAAAATCGATCCGGAAATAGTGCCCGGAAAACGGCCGCTGATAGGCCGGTGACAGCCGCTGCTCATCCAGTTGAACACCTGTAGGCCCGCGCACCAGCGCCACCAGCAGGTTCTCGCTGTCGTTGCGCAAGCCGGATTCCAGGTACCGTTGCAGGCCCACTTCAAACAGCCACAAACTGGTCTGCGCCAACACCAGGCCGACGATCACCATCACGCTGATCAATCCCAGGCTCAGGCGCCGCTGGATCGACCTCATGCCGGGCTGGCGCCAAACCGGTAACCCTGGCCGCGCCGGGTCTCGATCACACTGCGGCCCAACTTGCGGCGCAGGTGATTGACGTGGACTTCCAGCACATTGGAATCACGCTCGGTCTCGCCGTCGTACAAGTGTTCGGCCAAGTGGCTTTTTGAAAGGATTTGCTCGGGGTGCAGCATGAAGTAACGCAACAACCGAAACTCGGCGGCGGTCAGCTGGATCTCCTCGCCGTCACGCATCACGCACTGGCGCCCTTCATCCAGGTGCAAGCCGGCGGCCTGCAAGGTGGGCTGATTGGCCTGGCCATGGGAACGGCGCAGCAAGGCCTGGATACGCAGGTGCAGCTCTTCGGGATGAAACGGTTTGCTCAGGTAATCGTCGGCCCCGGCCTTGAGCCCTTCGATGCGCTCGGCCCAGGAGTCGCGGGCCGTGAGGATCAGCACCGGCGTGGCCAGGCCAGCGGCACGCCATTGCGTCAACACCTCAAGCCCCGGCAACCCCGGCAGGCCGAGGTCGAGAATGATCAGGTCGTAGGGTTCGCTGCGCCCCTGATACACCGCATCGCGCCCGTCCGCCAGCCAGTCCACGGCATAGCCCTGGCGATTGAGCCCGGCCATCAGCTCATCGGCCAGGGGTACGTGGTCTTCCACCAGGAGCAGGCGCATCAGTCGTCTTCCTTGTCTTTGAGCAACTGGCCGGTGTTGGCGTCGAGTTCGATCTCGCGCACCACGCCTTCCACCGTCAACAGTTCGATTTCATAGATATAGCGCACAGGACGATCCTTGTGCTCTTCAAGCTCGGCGTCGAGCAACTTGGCGCCCGGGTAACGCTCGAATGCGGGCCCCAGCAGGTGCTCGAGCGGCGCGATCACGCCCTTCTGGCGCAGGCGCAACGCTTCGTCCTGGCCCAGGTCCCGAGCGGCCAGGCTTGAGCAAAATGCCAGGAGCACCAGCGCCACTTGAACGCTGGTGCGTAGATTTACCTTCATTACGTATCCTGATGATCCTTGAGGACGGCCCCGGTGACAGCGTCCAATTCCAGGTCCCACTCAACGCCCTGGGCGTCGCGCAGTTCAACCTGATACAGGTACTTGCCGTATTCCTCTTCAAGCTCGGTTTCATGCACGGTGGCGCCGGGATGTTTGGCCAGTGCGATGGCATTGAGCTTCTCGAAAGACACAATGGTACCAGCGTCACGCAACTTCAGTGCCTCGTCCGGCCCCAGGTCGCGAGCCTGGGCGACGCCTGCGGTGAGGGCGATGATACTGCTGGCGATCAAGGCTGTGAGGGTTTTCATGGTGAGTCTCCGTTTCAGGATATTTTGCCTACGGGGCTCACCGTACTGGATCCAACTTAACTGAAACTGAATTGCCACCATGGCAATTCTCTGCGAGACCGTTGCCTGCAACCGGGCAGGATTTTCTATACTGCCCTGCTCGCTGTCGATGAGACCGGTATGACTGCTATCCATATGAAGTTCCCCGCCTTGACCCTCAAGGCCGGTAAACGCGCTTTCGCACGCATTCGCGAACAGGGGCTTGCGCCTGCGGACGTGGGCATCCTGCCCGGCGCCGCGGGGGGTCCAAAAGCCCTGGGCATCCAGGGCCTGGACCTGGCGCTGTTCGGTGACTGGCTGCCCCGCGCGCCCCGGGAACGCGCACTGATCGGCGCCTCGATCGGCTCCTGGCGGTTTGCCAGTGCCTGCCTGCCCGACCCGGTGCAAGGCCTGCTCGACCTGGGCCGGCGGTACAACGAACAAACTTTCGCCAAAGGCGTGACGATGGCCGAAGTCAGCCAGAGCTGCGTGCGCATGCTCGATGACCTGCTGGCCGGCCGCGATGCCCGCGTGCTCGACAACCCGAACTATCGGCTGAACATCATGGTGGTCAAAAGCCACGGCCTGCTCGCCGACGATCATCGCGGCCGTCTTGGTTTGGGACTGTCCTCGGTGATCGCCGACAACCTGCGGGGCCGCGCGCGATTGTCCCGGCACTTCGAACGGCTGATCGTCCACGACCCACGCCAGGCGCCACCGCTGCATACCCTCAAGGATTTCCCCTCGCGCTTCCTCAATCTGGAACTGGGCAACCTGCGCCAGGCGCTGCTGGCGTCCGGCTCGATCCCCATGGTGATGCAAGGCGTGCGTGACCTGCCGGGCGCCGGTGCAGGCACTTACCGCGACGGCGGCCTGCTGGACTACCACCTCGACCTGCCCTATCACGGCGATGACATCGTGCTGTACCCGCACTTCACCGACCGGGTCATCCCCGGCTGGTTCGACAAAGGCTTGCCGTGGCGCCGTGCCAATCAACAGGGCCTGCAGGATGTACTGCTGCTGGCGCCGTCGAAGGAATACCTGGCCCGCCTGCCCCACGGCAAACTGCCAGACCGCAGTGACTTCAAGCGCTTCATGGGCGATGACCCGGGCCGCAACAAGTACTGGCAAACCGCAATGAGCGAAAGCCAGCGGCTGGGGGATGAATTCCTGCAGCTGGCGGATAACGGGCAATTGGGCGAACGCCTGCTGGCTCTCTGATCAAGCGGTATGCGCGGCAAGGGATCAAGCTGTTAAACTCGCCGCCTGCCAGACACCTGACCGAGCTGAAAAATACTGTGGAAATCTTCAAGGAATTTACATTCGAATCCGCCCACCGCCTGCCCCACGTGCCCGAAGGCCACAAGTGCGGGCGCCTGCATGGCCATTCGTTCAAGGTGGCGATCCACCTCAGCGGCGACCTCGACCCGCATACCGGCTGGATCCGTGACTTCTCGGAGATCAAGGCGATTTTCAAGCCGCTCTACGAACGCCTCGACCACAACTACCTCAACGACATCCCGGGCCTTGAGAACCCGACCAGCGAAGTGCTGGCCAAGTGGATCTGGAATGAATTGAAACCGTTGTTGCCGGAACTCAGCGCGATTCGCATCCATGAGACCTGCACCAGTGGCTGCATTTATCGCGGCGAATGAGCCGGTGATGTAGAAAAACCACTGTGGTGAGGGGCTTGTCCCCTCGCCACAAGTGATTTCTGGAGGCCCACAGCGATGCCACCCATTATCCGCCCCGCCACCGTTGACGATATCACCGCCATCGAGGCCATCGTCCACGCCGCCTACTCCCCTTATATCGAACGCATCGGGCGCAAGCCTGGGCCGATGCTGGATGATTATCGCCAACAGGTCGCTGCTGCACGGGTGCACGTACTGGAAAATGCGGGCCAGGTGCACGGCTTTGTCGTACTGATCCATAACGACGAGTACCTGCTGCTGGATAACCTCGCCGTCGACCCCGGCGCCCAGGGTCTGGGTTACGGGCGCCTATTGCTGGAGTTCACGGAACGCCAGGCCAGGCAAGGTTCCATCCGCCTCTATACCAACGAAGCGATGACTGAAAACATCGTGCTGTACACCCGCAAAGGGTATGTGGAAACCCACCGCGCCGAGGAAAACGGCCTGCGTCGGGTTTACATGCAAAAAGACCTCACTGCCTCTCGCTGAAGGAGCTCCCATGGAAAACACCTGGCTGGCCCAGGCCAAGCGCCTGCAAGCATTGGCCTCCACGGGGCTGCACTTCTGCACCGATGACTTCGAGCGCGAGCGCCTTGAGGAAATCGCCCAGATCGCCCACAGCATGCTGGCGCAGTTGGGCGAAGTGCCGCTGGAGCGCATCACCGGGCTGGTGCCGGACTTTGCCAAGCGCTATTCGACGCCGATGATTGATGTACGGGGTGCGGTGATTGAGGGTGACCGGATCCTGTTGGTGCGTGAGTTGACGGATGGTTGCTGGGCGTTGCCCGGGGGCTATGCGGACATTGGTCTGTCGGCGGCTGAAAACATCATCAAGGAAATCCGCGAAGAGGCCGGGCTGACGGTCACCGCTCGGGCGCTGTACAGCGTCACCCACAAGGCCAAGGGCTTGTACCGGCCCGATATCCGGGACTTCTACAAACTCTATTTTCTGTGCGAGCGGGTTGATCAAGTGGCGCCGGCAGCCGGTTTCGAAACCACGGAAGTCGGCTTCTTCAGGCTCGATGACCTGCCGCCGCTCTCCCGTGGCCGCACCATTGAAAGCGACCTTGAGGCCGCCTTTGCGTTTCATCGCGGCGAGACCCCCTACACCCTCTTCGATTGAATAACGGGTGATCCAATTTGTATCACCCCTGCACCGCTTTCGCGCCTGATTGGGCAGAAAGACCAATCCCGCCTGCGCGTTCTCCCTGTTTGGCTATAAATACTGTGCAACCTGCACAGTGCTGACCGTGCGCCCGTCACTGCCTGGCAGTTGGCACGACGGGTGCAATAGGCCTGCGTCACTCATTCAGGGAGAAAGGCACATGACGCAGAACGAACCGGGCAATGACTACCCTCTCAGCGAGGTGCCCATGCATGCCCGCAAAGGCCTGGCCTCAACCGCCATGGTGCTGTTGGGCTTTACCTTTTTTACCGCCACCATGTTCGCCGGCGGCAAATTGGGAGTGGCCTTCAGCTTCACCCAAATGCTCGGCGTCGTGGCCCTGGGTAACCTGTTGTTGGGTATCTACGCCGCAGGGCTGGGTTACATCGCGTTCAAGAGCGGTTTGAATTCAGTACTCATGGGGCGCTTCTGCTTTGGCGAAGTGGGCAGCAAGCTGAGCGACTTGATCCTCGGCTTCACCCAGATCGGCTGGTACGCCTGGGGCACGGCCACCGCAGCGGTGGTGCTGGGCAAGTACTTCGAGTTGAGCCAAGGCAGCGTCCTGGGGTTGATGGTGCTGTTCGGCATGGTGTTCTGCGCGACGGCCTACGTGGGGTATCGCGGGTTGGAGATTCTGTCCTACATCGCCGTGCCGGCCATGGGCATTTTGCTGTTTCTGTCGATGTGGGTGGCCACCGTCAAGGTCGGCGGCCTCAATGGGCTGCTGGCGGTGGTGCCGACCGGTGAGTTGGATCTGTCCACCGCCATCACGCTGGTGTTCGGTACCTTCGTCAGCGGCGCGACCCAGGCCACCAATTGGACACGGTTCTCGCGCTCGGCCAAGGTCGCGGTGCTGGCCAGCCTGATCGGCTTCTTTATCGGCAACGGCCTGATGGTACTGATCGGGGCCTACGGCGCCATCGTCTACCAGCAACCGGACGTAGTCGAAGTGTTGCTGCTGCAAGGTTTTGCCATGGCCGCCATGGCCATGCTGCTCCTGAACATCTGGAGCACCCAGGACAACACCATCTATAACTTCGCCGTCGCCGGCTGCAACCTGCTGCGCACCAAACGCCGCAAAACGGTGACCCTGGCCGGCGCGGTGATCGGTACGCTGCTGGCATTGCTGGGCATGTACGACATGCTCGTGCCCTACCTGATCCTGCTGGGCACGGTGATTCCGCCGATTGGCGGGGTGATCATGGCAGACTTCTTCTATCGCTATCGCGGCCACTACCCGCGCCTGGCCGAGACGCGCCTGCCGGCATTCAACTGGCCTGGGCTGATCGCCTACGCCGTGGGCACGGTGCTGGCCTTTCACTCCCCGTGGGTGGCGCCGTTGGTGGGGATTGTGGCTGCATCACTGACCTACATCGTGCTGACCAGCGTCCTGCGGGTGCGGGCTCCTTTGGCTGATGCCCAGGCATGAGCCTGACCATCGCCGATGTGCTGGCCCTGCCCGGGCTGGAGTCGATGTGCCTGCGGGCCGGGGAAGCCGGCCTCGAAAATGCGGTGCGATGGCCCTATGTCGCAGAAAACAGCGGCATCGCCGAATGGGTGCTGGGCGGCGAACTGGTGTTCGTCACCGGCATCAATCACCCACGGGATGAGGCCAACCTGCTGGTGTTGCTGGACGAAGCCTGTCAGCGCCAGGTCGCCGGCCTGGTGATCCTCACGGGGCCGGACTATATCCAGGCAATTCCCCAGCGTTTGCTGGAAGCCGCGCAAGAGGCGGGTATGCCGCTGATCGAGCAGCCGTACTCGCTGAAGATGGTGCTGGTGACCCAGGCTATCGGCTCGGCGTTGATCCAGTCGCAACAGCTGGGGCGTTCGCGGCATGATGTATTGGAACGCCTGCTGGCCGGTGATTATCAATCCCTGGATTTGCTGCTGCACCGTGCCGCACAGCTGGGCATGCCGTTGGCCGGGCAGTGGCAGCTTGTCCAACTGCAGTTGGACGGCAGCGATGCATTGTTTGCCCAAGGTGAAGCGCCGGTGGTCGAGGCGCAGCTTGCGCGTCAACACGATGGGATTACCCGTCGCTTGCGCCAGTTTTCTGCACAGCATCCGTCGCGTTTGCCCGTGCTGGGGCGTGCCGGGCAGTGGACAATGCTGATGCCCGCGATGGACGCGAGTGCGGCATTGGCCAACCGCCAGTTGTTGGCGGGCTGGTTGAAAGCGCTGAACCTGCGCCTGGCACCGTTGAAACTGTTTGTCGGCCTGAGTGCCGCCGCGCACCCGCCCGCTCGCCTGGCCCAGGCTGTGGACGAAGCGCGCCAGGCACTGGCGGCTGCGCGGCGGTTCAGTGAGCGTGCCGGGCTGTGTGTCTACGATGAGCTGGGCGTGCTCAAGTTGCTCAGCGGCGTACGTGATCGCGCGCTGCTCGACCAGTTTCTCAACGAACGCCTCGGGCCGCTGTTGCGCCACGACCAGCACCATGGCCCAAGCCTGATGCCAACCCTGGAGGCCTGGTTCCACGAGAATGGTAACCTTGTGGCCGCCGCCCAGCGGCTGGCGGTTCACCGCAACACCCTGACGCACCGCGTCCAGCGCATCGAAGCCCTGTGCGGGCTGACGCTGGATAATTCTTATGATCGCCTGGACATCGGCATCGCGCTGATGATCTGGCGGCTGTCTGCCTGATTGTTTTTTGCCAAGAGGAACTTGCCCATGCACATCATCAACGCCCGCCTGCGCAACCGTGAAGGCCTGCATGATCTGCACCTGGAACACGGCCGGATCGCCAGCATCACCCCACAAGCCACCGCCCCCGTAGCGGGGCCCGACGATCTGGATGCCGCCGGCAACCTGGTGGTGCCGCCCTTCGTCGAACCACACATTCACCTCGACGCCACCCTGACTGCCGGCGAACCGCGCTGGAACATGAGCGGCACACTGTTTGAAGGCATCGAATGCTGGGGCGAACGCAAAGCCACCATCACCCTGGAAGACACCAAGACCCGCGCCAGGAAAACCATCCAGACCCTGGCGGCCCATGGCATCCAGCACGTGCGCACCCACGTCGACGTCACCGACCCGGACCTCACCGCGCTCAAGGCCATGCTCGAAGTACGCGAGGAAAGCACCCACCTGATCGACCTGCAAATCGTAGCGTTTCCCCAGGAAGGCATCGAGTCCTACCGCAATGGACGCGAGCTGATGGAAGAAGCCATCCGCTTGGGCGCCGACGTGATCGGCGGTATCCCGCACTTTGAATACACCCGCGACCAAGGGGTGAGTTCGGTGAAATTCCTGATGGACCTGGCCGAGCGCACCGGTTGCCTGGTGGACGTGCACTGCGACGAAACCGACGACCCCCATTCGCGCTTTCTCGAAGTGCTGGCCGAAGAAGCCCGCAGCCGCGACATGGGTGCCCGCGTGACCGCCAGCCACACCACGGCCATGGGCTCTTACGACAATGCCTACTGCGCCAAACTCTTCCGCCTGCTGGGGCATTCGGGCATCAGCTTTGTCTCCTGCCCCACCGAAAGCATTCACTTGCAGGGCCGCTTCGACACCTTTCCGAAACGCCGGGGCGTGACCCGAGTGAACGAACTGCTGGAGGCCGGCATGAACGTGTGCTTCGGCCAGGACTCCATCGTCGACCCTTGGTACCCCCTGGGTAACGGCAACATCCTGCGGGTGCTGGAAGCCGGGTTGCATATCTGCCACATGCTTGGCTATCGCAACCTGCAAAGCGCACTGGACCTGGTCACCGACAACAGCGCCAAGGCCATGGCCCTGGGGGATCGTTACGGCCTGGAACCGGGACGTCCGGCGAACCTGTTGATCCTGTCGGCGGACAGTGACTATGAAGTGATTCGCAGCCAGGGATTGCCGTTGTATTCGGTTCGGGGAGGCAAGGTACTGATGAAGCGCCGGCCTGCGCAGGTGGAGTTTTTGTAGGCTCATGTGATTGAGTCGATATCGAGGGTCTGCGGCTTTCCCCAGCCGTCATCCGGTGGTGGCGGGATACTCGCCACTTGGTTGAGTTCGCGGTTTTTCGGGTGGGTGAACCAGCGTTTCAGGCTGGTTTGCAGGGTTGGGGATGAGGTGTGGCTGCCGTAGACGTCGCGGGCCTGGAGGCGGCGCCAGCGGAGGGTTTCCAAACGGTCGCGACTATCTTTCAGCCGATCGACTTCCTGACTCAAGGGCTCGTGGTGTTCGTAGCCACGCTGGTTGGCTGGACGGTGCAGATCCAGTTTTTTTCGTTGTTCCCGCAACTGGTGCTGCATGGTGAACAGGGCTTTGTCGATCAGTTCAAATTCACGGGAAGTCACGAGGGTGCCATGGGTCTCGAGGGTTTGCTGCCAACGGCGCAACGTGGCCCAAGCAGCGGGGATGTAGCCGACGACCATGGAGTGATGACCATTCTGAACAAGCTGTTTGATCAGGTTGGCGCGATCCGGCATATCGCCATTGAGCCGCAATGCGCGCTTGCAAGCCGCGTCCTCAATGGATTCACAGCCGGGGGTCCACAAGACGGAGGACTGTGTACCGTCCGGTAGCAGGATCGGCATGAAGTGCTGCTGTGCACCGTGGTGCTGGTAAGGGTTGCCGGTCAGGCGTACCAGGCCCAGGGCAAACAGCAGGCCCCCGGGTGCAGGGTTGCTGAACAGCACCACGGCGCCAGGTATCCAGATTTTGGCGGTGGTGTTCATCCAGGGTGCAGGGACACTCGGGACAGGGTCGTTGTGGTTGACTATGCGGTGATGCACCAGAGCCGAGGCCCCGTCGGTGAATTCGGAGTCGCCCGCTCGGGGGGCGCCGTAGGTGTAGAGAAGGATGTTGTAGTCACGATCGGGAGCTCGCCGCAGTCCTTCAGCCAATAGCAGTGCTATGGCTCCGCCCAGGCTGTGTCCACAGATTAAGACGCGCTGCCCCACATAAAACTGATCGAGGTAAAACAGAACAAAATCACGCATAGCTCTATAAGCCTTATAGAACCCTTCATGAGCCTTGCCAAAACCATCACTAAAAGCTACCTGGTGCGCGTTTGCATCCCGCAGTGCATCAGCGCCACCAGCCGTGCCCCGCACGGAAATCAGAATCACCTCATCGTGATGGCTGATAAATGCCTGAGTATCAGTGCCGTGCTTCTGATCATCGAAAAAATGCAGACGCGCCGGGTGTTCCTGAGCCTCCCCCTGTGCCGGGCGATTCTGTTCATACAATTCCGGATCAAAGGGCAAAACCTCAAACCGTTTCGAATAGGGCACGTCTTCGTACAGTGGATAAAAGCGTTGCACTTGCTCAGCGTCAACTTTCCAAGCCTCTTGGTAACCCGAAAGTTCTTCGGAAAAGAAGCGCCCCACACTGGGACCCAAGGGGAAGCAGACCTGATCTACTGGCTGTGTGCGTGGCTCCTGTCCAAAGTCGCAGTAACTCAAGGTAGCCATCAAGGCCAACTGATACAGATTCAAGGCACAGAACTGGTCGTCGATAGACAACACCGGCCGTAGCGCTCGCAACGGCCGTATCTCCAGCACGGTATGTTGATTGGGAAACAACACAACTCCTGCCAAGGTCGACTGGGACGGCCCAAATCCAAGATCAGCCATCATCTTTAGCGCATGTCGCTGGGGACGAAATATCCTGGGCGCCAAGGGTGGTAAGTGAGCTGCATGCCTGACCAAATCACGCACTTCGACTTGGTAAAACCTGCCGGCCTTTTGCTGAGCGGGGTTTCGCTCGGTACGCTCACCATCAGCCCGGACAAAGCGCGTTTGTTCCGCTCGAACTTGAAGTTCGGTGATGGGTAATGGATAACGGCTGCGTCTCTGTAACGTAGAGTAATAATCGTCGCGCCTTCCATAGGCTGCTTCGAAGATCAGCACCGTAGGACCGCGGTATTGATTCTCCAGCTTTGCAAATCCGTCGCCGTTCAAACGCCCCTTGTATTGCTGGCCTGCACTGTCGAAAACCTCGTATGCAAGACCTCCATAGGCTTTACCATCGCCTGACTCATCCACGAGACAAAAACTCAACCAACATCCGCGTAATGCACAAACTGGCATTTTTTCGCTAAAAAAAGGTCGCTTCCATTCTTCAAGAGGCATGTCTGAATATCCTTATTCGGCACAAGTGGGATATATGTCGCATTCACGCCCATCAGGCATCTTGATGGATTTGAAATCGGTAGTATTCCCGCGACAGAACGCGTATTGATCCTCCAGGCTCTTGCCCATACAGCGTTTCCAACCTTGAGGGAATCGAACCCAGTTATCTCCCATGTAAGGCCATTCCTCCGTCGTCACTTCCAGGGCCATCCTCAACGTCTTATCTTTCAACTCATCCCGTTGCACCGCTCCACCTGCTCTTGCTTTTCGCAGATTCCCTACTGCGTCCAGCGAGTTACACTTGAGTACCTTGCTAATGGCCCGTTTGGGGCCGACTGTTCGGAATAACCACTGACATCGTCCGGGCAGTTTTTGAACACCCGACTCAGGCATCCCGGCCATACCTTCTTCCAACCGATCCAGCACATTGATGAATGCGAAATCCCCTCCGATATCCGTCGAGCGCTCTCCCCACTTCGCGTACATATCAAACGTAATGCTGCGCAACACTAACGGACACCCATCCACCGTCTCCGTCAGTGGCACTTCAAAGCTCACCCGATTGGCCACCGGCTTGCCCACCGTGTCAAAAACCTTGTCCTCCGGCCGCTTGCCCCGGCGCTTGGGTAAGGTGCAGATCTCACCCGTTGCCGGTCGATAAGCTGCATCACTCTTGAAGCGAAAATTCGCCGGCAGGTCGACTTCCAGGGTGAAACTATCCACTGGTTTCATCGCACAACCGGAACCAGCCAGCACGCTGCAAACGAATACCCCTCGACACACGCTCAACATAAATCCCCTACGCATCCTGCTGCTCCCGCTCCACCCGACGCCATTCTTCAACCACCCGCTGAAAATGGTCCTCCGCCGCTTCCCCCGCATCGGCTGCCATCGGATAAGTACGTCCCCAGTGGCTTCCACCAACCGCCGCACCACCAAGAACTCCAGCTGTTCCGGCCTTTCCCATTGCCAGGCCCGCGCCTGCTCCAGCACCTGTTCCAGCCAGATTCTAGGGTCCTGAAATTCAGCCAGTTGACTGAGCGCCTCACTGTACTCAGCCAACAGATAACGCAGGATATTGGCCTGCAGAATCGCTCCCGCCTGTGGATTCGGCACCTCTAGCCACGGTGCAGGATCGGGTACCGGATACACCCCCGGAGCCGGATTATCGACGCAACACCAACGCTCGCCCTGCCAGTAGCACACGCTGATCAGCGGCCCGAGAAAAACAGGCCAGTCCTGAGCAGGCAGGTGAACCAAGGCCCGCGCCAAGGTGCGGTTATCGTGGAAGCGGTACAGCGCCTGGCTGGCCGCCACCCCCACCACCAACCTGTCGCGCCAATGCCGGGTAACACCCGATAAGTCATCATCAGGCAAGCTGCCCAACCAGCCCCAATTACGCTGAGGGTTTTGCAATAAGCTCACCAGCCCGGGTTCGTTGACATGGTCGAGCAACAGGAGCATCGGCCCATCCGCCGCCATTTCCGATGCGACGGTTTCAACGTAGAGGCTGCGATACTCAGCCACCGAGCGTGTCGCCAGCAGTGCCCCGCGTGCGTCGTTTTCATCCTGTAGAACCAGGCACAGGCGACGTCCCGCCTGCTGCTGTTGAGCCATCCACTGGCCAGGCGAGATCTCCATCAGGCCGCCCTCCCCGTGGAATCGCACAAACCTTCGCGGCAGCGCTCGCACACCGGACAGAAGTCCGCATCCAGTCGTCTGGCCAGCTCCATGATTGCGCCTTGGGTAACCGAAACCTTTGGCCCCTCCGCTACAAATGCGGGCGAGGCAGTCACGTCACCCGGCCCAACAGGACTTGCTGTAAGGGTCCCAGCAGGCACACCGCCCAACGTGATCGGCCGACTGCTGAAAATCCCTCCGGCCTGAATCAGCAAATGCTCACCACCCGCCTTGAAGCTCAACTGCGCACCGGCATCGATCACCAGGTTGGCGCCCGCTTTGAGATGGACCTGTTGCCCTGCTTCGATCACCAGGGTCTGGCCGACATGCGTCTGGCTGTTGCCCTGCACGTGCAAGTGATCATCAGCCCCAAGCCGAACCTTGCGGTCGCCGGCGATGCTGCGGTGTTCCTCGTCTCCCAGGGTGGTCGTACTCAAGCCGTGGATGGTTTCCCGACGTTCGCCCACGACCTCCAGCCGGCTGTCGTGGCCGACCTGCTGCTCCAGGTCGCGTTGGGCGCGCAGGTAGATGAGTTCCTGGCCAGCGCGGTCCTCAAGATGCAGCTCGTTAGCCCCCGTGCCACCCGGCGTGCTGCGGCTACGCAAAACACTGCGGGTCTTGTGTTGTGGCAAGGGGTAAGCCGGCGTTTGCACAGCGTTAGGCAGACAACCATTGATCACGGGTCGGTCCGGATCACCTTCCAGGAACGTCACCAATACCTCCATGCCCACACGCGGAATCATCACCGCGCCAAAGCGCTCACCCGCCCAACCGGATGCCACCCGCACCCAGCAACTGCTCTTGTCGTCGCTCTTGTCGAGCCGGTCCCAGTGAAAGCGGATTTTCACCCGCCCGTGGGCGTCGCAATGCACGTCCTCACCCACCGGGCCGGTGACCGTGGCGGTCTGGCTGCCGCTGATGCGCGGTTTGGGATGCTTGAGCGGCGGGCGGTGAATCGCGCGCCAGGGCGTTGCGGTAAATCGATTGCGATAGCCCTGGAACGCTACGCCATCCACCACGGCCTCCTCCAGCACCTGCGGTTGATAGCCTTCGTGACGCACACTGGTGATCAACCACAAGTCATTGCAAGACAGGTCGGGGTGGCCCCGCAGCGTCAGGAAATGCCCGCTGCGCAAGGCCGGCTGATCACTGCGGCCCAACGCCCGGTGACGGTTTCGCTGATGACGCTCCAGGCCACGCCGGGCCAACTGCGAGCCGCGCAGATGGCCGGTGAATCCCGCAGGGTATTGATAGTCCTCAAGCGCCGGGGAAGCGCCGGCCTGCTCCTGCAGCCGCAGCGACGGGTGTTCAAAGTCATAGTCCCGCCGCACAATCTGAGCACTGCGTGTGGCCAGGCGCACATCAAAACGCTGGATCACCCGTGCGTCGGCAGCAGGGCCACCCGCCGCACAATAGTGCTGCGCCGGCAAACGTCGAAACACCGTCTGGTCATCGCCAAACACCAGCACGTGGGCCTCCGTACTGTGGCGGAAGTGGTAATGGATGCCCTCTTCTTCGCACAAACGCTGGATAAAATGCAGATCGGTTTCTGCATATTGCACACAGAACCTGCGGGGCGGGTACACCACCGGCCCCAGCTCAAAGGCATAAGCATCGGCAAGAATGCCGTGCTGCTCCAGCACCGCCGCGATGATTTGCGGCACGCTGCGCTGCTGGAAAATCCGCTGGTCGCAACGATGGGCCAGATGCGCAAGGCGTGGCGCAAGCGTGAGGTGATAGCAGGTCAGTCGCCGGCCAGGGTCTTCCCGGCCAATGGCATGGATTTGCCCGTGAAGGCCTTCCCCCGCCTCACCAAAATCCAGATAGGCCGGTTGGTGAAGCAGCGCCTCAAGATCCAGGCCGGGGTTTTCACTGACCCACTGCACTTCAATGAAAAAAGGTTGATCAATCGTTTCGCTGCCTTTAAAAGCCAGCACCTGAAACGTCTGGTTTATGCCTGCAACAATCAGTTTAAAGCGTGACGAAACAAGCGTATCGAACATCCGTTGTTACCCGCCATTCATTGTCGAACTGAAATAATTCCCCGCGTAAAACGAAGATAAAGCCACTCAATTCGAAGCCGATAAAAAGTGCCTGAACCCCAGGAATACTAGCGATTTCAGGCGACATTCGGCCGCTTCAAAATAAAAAAGAAGATTCGTACATCGATACTGGAAGGGTCTTTTATCAATTACGGAAATGTAGTTAAACAGCCAGTATTCGCTACAGGAATACTCTTACACGGCTATTCGCCAACGACACTTACTTATAAAGAAACGGCTGACAAAAAAATACGCCAGCCACTCCTTACTTCAAAGCGATTGCAGCCGCGCAGTCCCGAAGAGGCTGACGCTCAGCAACTCGCCCGCCTCCGCTCGCAACCGCACCGGTGCCGTACCGCCCGGCATTACCACCGCCACTTCACCCGCGGTCACCCATCCTACAGACCAGGCGGCGCATGCCACGGCACTGGCGCTGGTCCCGGAAGACGCCGTCGGCCCCTCGCCGCGCTCAAATACGCGTGCGATAACACGGTTGCCTGAATCCCGGGCGACCCATTGCAGGTTGACACCGGAAATACAGGGCTGACCCGCCCCGGCAGGCGGCGCAAAAGCGACTGCCCTCAGCGGATCGAACAACGCGGGCCGATGCATCTGCGCGTTGTCCGGCAACGCCAACGTGTCCTGCACCAGCGTCACGCAATGAGGGTTGCCCACCCGAACAAACCGGCTGTGATTCCACTCGGGGTTGAGTGCAGCCAGTTGCGCGACATGGCTCACCTCGGTCCCCTCAAGCGATACCAGGCCAACGCCAACCGCCCCTACCGCCAAGGGCCCGAATTCAGGCCGCCCCAGCGCCAGCCAAAAGCCCTGGACCTGTTCGTACACCGCAGGCTCAACCCGCGTGATCACCGGAGACAGTGCATCGGGCTTGTCGTGATGCACCCGCAGGTCACAGCCTTGCGCCATCAATCCCTGGTCGGTCAACGACTGGGCAAAAATCGTCAGGCCATTGCCACTGCGCTCGGCCAATGACCCATCCGTGTTAACAATCAACACGTCAAAGGGCGGCTCGGCCTGAAACGGCCCCACCAACAAACCGTCACAGCGATGCTCCTTGGCCTCTGCCGGGCGCGGCAAATCACCCCAGCCACATTCAGAGGCAATGGCCGCCAGCGCCCAACCCTCGCGGGTGGCAGCGGCCAAGTCGGCACGACCAGGCAGCTCAACACCCTGGCTGCGTAACAACTCCGGGCTGACCACCCCGTAGATATTCCCGCGGGCGTCGTAGAACACGGTCATTGCGCAGTCCGCATAAAGATTCGTACCACCTCTTCCAGGTGCTTGCGCATGGCCTGTCGTGCACCTTCCACGTCCCGCTGCTCCAGGGCGTCGAGGATCTTGCGGTGCTCATCTTCCGAGCGATGCGGCATGTCGTCCGAGGTGTAATGCGCCTGCAACCGCTGGAACATGCTGCCGTAACGATGCCCCAACAAGTGCGCAATCATCAGCGCATACGCCGGGTTGCCCGAGGCCTGGGCGATGCGGATGTGAAACAGGCGATCGCCCGGGTGGGTATGGGAGCCTTCGCGGTTGTCCTGCACGTTACGCTCGAAGGCCTCGCGGATTCCAGCCAGCTCTTCGTCGGTGGCGTGTTTGGCGGCCAGGGCGGCGGCTTCCGGTTCAATCAGGCGACGGGCCTGGAGCAGGGAAAACGGTGGAATCTCGGCGTTGAAGTCGACGTGCAGGTTGAGTTCCGGATCGAATTCTTTCCATTGATCCCGGGTGGCCTGGGCCATCACCGGTTCCTGGCTGACAGTCGGTTGCACCGGTTCGCAGACCAGCACGCCGTTGCCCACACGCACGTCCACCAGGCCGATCACCTCCAGGGCAATCATTGCTTCACGTACGGAGGCGCGACTCACGCCCAACAGTTTGGCCAGCTCGCGCTCCGCCGGGAGGCGGCTGCCCGGCGGAAATTCTCCACTGTCGATCAACGCCCGCAACTGGTCGGCAATCTGTCGATAAAGACGTTGGTTATCAATCACTTGAAATGGCATCTAGGCTCAGCTCGATTCATGCATGGCACGGTCAAAGGGGTCAACTGGCGAAAAAGCCGCTTGTTGACCGGGAAGACCCATGCTAAAAATTGGATCAATGGCCTGACCATTGGATCGTTTCCAGTGTGCTGATCATAGCAAACCCACCACGGTTCGCTATGCCACAGATGCAGGCGTTTTACGCCCTCAATGGCCTGACCATTGAGCCAATAATAACAATCTAGGGAGTCTGTCATGGACCTCACCGGTAAACGCGTGCTGATCACCGCCGCCGCCCAGGGCATTGGCCGTGCCAGCGTCGAAGCCTATCTGGCGGCTGGCGCCGAAGTGATCGCAGCCGACATCAATCAACAGGCGCTCGCTGACCTGCCAGGCGCGCAAACGGTGTTGCTGGATGTCACCGACGCCAGCGCCATCCAACGCCTCGCCACCGAGATCGGCCCGCTGGATGTGCTGTTCAACTGCGCGGGCGTGGTGCACGCCGGCAATATCCTCGAATGCCCGGAAAGCGACTGGGCATTTGCTCTGGACCTCAACGTCACCGCCATGTACCGCATGATCCGCGCGTTTCTGCCGGGAATGCTGGCGGCCGGCGGCGGCTCGATTATCAACATGTCGTCGGTGGCCTCCAGCCTCAAGGGCGTGCCCAATCGCTTTGCCTACTGCGCCAGCAAGGCTGCGGTCATCGGCCTGACCAAATCCGTCGCCGCCGATTTTGTCACCCAACGCATTCGCTGCAACGCCATCTGCCCGGGCACCGTGGAGTCCCCTTCGCTGCAGCAACGCATCATCGAACAAGCCAGCCGTGAAGGCCGCCAGCAGGATGAGGTGTACGCCGCCTTCACCGCGCGCCAACCGATGGGACGCTTGGGCACGCCCCAGGAAATCGCCCAACTGGCGTTGTACCTTGGCTCTGACGCCAGCGCGTTTACGACCGGCACCACCCAGATCATTGACGGCGGCTGGAGCAACTGACCGCCCACTTCCCAATAAGAGGATTGCTCATGAAATTGCTGCGCTACGGTGAAAAAGGCCAGGAACGCCCGGCCCTGCTGGACGCTGACGGTCGTCTGCGCGACTTGTCCGCTCACATCAGTGATGTCGCAGGCGAAGCCCTGCTTCCGCAAAACCTTGCTCGCCTGCAAGACCTCGACCCCGCGAGCCTGCCCCTGGTACCGGGCAATCCGCGCTTGGGCGCCTGTGTCGGCCAAGTGGGAAAATTCATCTGCATCGGCCTGAACTACGCCGATCACGCCGCCGAAACAGGCGCGCCGATACCCGACGAACCGATCATCTTCAACAAATGGACCAGCGCCATCGTCGGCCCCAACGACAACATCGAAATCCCCCGCCACTCCACCAAGACCGACTGGGAAGTGGAGCTCGGTGTGGTGATCGGCCAGGGCGGCCGCTACATCGAAGAAAGCCAGGCCATGCAGCACGTGGCCGGCTACTGCGTGATCAACGACGTCTCCGAACGTGAATTCCAACTGGAGCGCGGCGGCACCTGGGACAAGGGCAAAGGCTGCGACACCTTTGGCCCGCTGGGCCCGTGGCTGGTCAGCCGGGATGAAATCGCCGACCCGCATCAACTGTCGATCTGGCTCGAAGTCGATGGCCATCGCTACCAGAACGGCAATACCCGCACGATGATTTTCCAGATTCCCAAACTGATCAGCTACCTCAGCCAGTTCATGAGCCTGCAACCGGGGGATGTGATTTCCACCGGCACTCCGCCCGGTGTCGGCCTGGGGATCAAGCCCGTGCCGGTCTACCTCAAGCCTGGGCAAAAGATCCGCCTGGGCATCGAAGGCCTGGGTGAACAGAACCAGACCACGGTCGACGCCTGACAAGAGCCAAGGAGCCGTTCATGACCACCATTACCGCGATTCGCGTCGAAGATATCCGCTTTCCCACGTCCCAGTCCCTGGACGGTTCCGACGCCATGAACCCGGACCCGGACTACTCGGCCGCCTATGTGATTTTGCAGACCGACAACCCGGCCATTGAAGGCCACGGCCTGACCTTTACCATCGGCCGTGGCAACGAGATTTGCTGCGCGGCGATCCAGGCCATGCAGCCGTTGCTGGTGGGCTTGACGCTGGAATGGATCGCCGAAGACATGGGCCGCTTCTGGCGCCATGTCACCAGCGACAGCCAGTTGCGCTGGATCGGCCCCGACAAGGGCGCCATTCACCTGGCCACCGGCGCGATCGTCAACGCCGCGTGGGATTTGTGGGCCAAGGCCGAAGGAAAACCCTTGTGGCGCCTGGTGGCCGACATGAGTCCGGAACAACTGGTGCGCTGCATCGACTTCCGCTACATCACCGACTGCATCACCTCCAGCGAAGCCCTGGCCTTGCTGCGCCAACGCGCCGAAGGCAAGGCTGAACGCATGGCCGACCTGCAAGCCAATGGCTATCCCTGCTACACCACCTCGGCCGGCTGGCTCGGTTACGGTGACGAAAAGCTGCGCCGGCTGTGCCAGGAAGCGGTGGATGCCGGGTTCAACCACGTCAAGCTCAAAGTCGGCCACGACTTGCAGGATGACCTGCGCCGCGTGCGCATCGCCCGCGAAGTGCTGGGGCCGGATCGCCAATTGATGATCGACGCCAACCAGGTGTGGGAAGTCGACACCGCCATCGACTGGGTGCGCGAATTGGCGTTTGCCAAGCCATGGTTTATCGAGGAACCCACCAGCCCCGACGACATCGAAGGCCATCGCAAAATTCGCCTGGGTGTGGCGCCGGTCAAGGTCGCTACCGGGGAGATGTGCCAGAACCGGATCATCTTCAAGCAATTGATCATGCGCGAGGCCATCGATGTGGTGCAGATTGACGCCTGCCGCCTGGGAGGGGTCAACGAAGTATTGGCGGTGATGCTGATGGCGGCCAAATTCGGCCTGCCGGTATGCCCCCATGCCGGCGGCGTCGGGCTTTGCGAGTATGTGCAGCACCTGTCGATGATCGACTACCTGTGCATCGCCGGCACCCACGAAGGCCGCGTGATCGAGTATGTCGACCACCTGCACGAGCATTTCGAGGAACCTTGCGTGGTACGCGGCGCTGCCTATCTGCCGCCGACGGCACCGGGGTTTTCGATCCAGATGAAAGCCGCGTCCCGGGAGCAATACCGCCACCGGCCGTGAGCTGAAACACAATTTGAATGGACGGAGCACAATAATAATGTCGTCCCCATCACCCCTGAGGCTCGATGCGCACCAGCATTTCTGGCGCTACCGGGCCGCTGATTATCCGTGGATCGGTAAGGCTGAGGCTGACCTGCGGCGGGACTTTCTCCCACAGGATTTGCGGCCATTGCTCGACGCTGCCGGCCTGGATGGCTGCATTGCCGTGCAGGCCCGCGCCGGCGAGCAGGAAACCGATGCGCTGCTGGAAATGGCACGCCAGCACCCGTGGATACTCGGTGTCGTCGGCTGGGTCGACCTGTGCGACCCAGCCCTTGAGCAGCACCTGGAACAGTGGCGCGACGCACCAGGACTCAAGGGCTTTCGGCATCAGATTCAGGACGAACCCACGCCCGCGCGCTTTATGGCAGATCCAGGATTCTCCCGTGGCCTGCGGCACCTGCAACAACAAGGCTACGTCTACGAGGTGCTGATCCGCTGCGCCGACCTCGACGCCGCAACAGCCATGTGCCAGCGCCACGACCAACATCACCTGGTGCTGGACCACCTGGGCAAGCCAGATATCGCCAACGGCCCGGCCGGCTGGGCCGAACACCTGGCACCGCTGGCCGCCCTGCCCCACGTCAGCTGCAAGCTGTCGGGCCTGCTCACCGAAGCCGGGCCCGATCAGCGTAACGCCCGTGCCCTGCGCCCCTACATAGAACTGGCGCTGGAGCTGTTTGGCGCCGACCGCCTGATGTTCGGCTCGGACTGGCCAGTATGCCTGCTGGCCGGGGAATACCAGGGCACCTGCCAATTGCTGCAACAGACCCTCGGCCCGCTGTCGTCCCATGAACAGCAGGCCATCTGGGGCGGCACCGCCCAGCGGGTCTATCACCTTGAAGGAAACTGCCCATGAATCTGCATTTGCAGGACCGCGTGATTATCGTCACCGGCGGCGGCTCGGGGATTGGCGCCGCCATCTCCCTGGGGCTGATCGCCGAAGGCGCGATCCCGGTGATTTTCGGACATCAACCGCTGTCGGCTGCCTTCGCGGCCGAGCTTGAACAACAGGGTCAAAGCCACTTCATCCGTGTCGAGTTGCGCGATGAGGACGCCTGCCGCGCGGCGGTCAACGAAGTGTTGCAACGCTTCGGGCGCATCGACGGCCTGGTGAACAACGCCGGGGTCAACGATGGCGTGGGCCTGGAAGCAGGCCGTGCAGCCTTCGTCGAGTCCCTGGAAAAGAACCTGATTCATTACTACCTGATGACCCACCTGTGCCTCGATGCTCTCAAGGCCAGTCGCGGGGCGATCGTGAATATCAGCTCCAAGACGGCCCTCACCGGCCAGGGCGGCACCAGCGGCTACACCGCGGCCAAAGGTGCGCAATTGTCGCTGACCCGGGAGTGGGCGGCCTCCTTGCTGGAATTCGGCATCCGGGTCAATGCGGTGGTGCCCGCCGAGGTACTGACGCCGCTGTACCAGCGCTGGATCGATGGCTTCGACAACCCCGAGGCCAAGCTCGCCGCCATCGTCGAGAAAATCCCCTTGGGCAAACGGATGACGACCCCCGAGGAAATTGCCGACAGCGTGCTCTTCCTGCTGTCACCCCGCGCCTCCCACACCACCGGGCAATGGCTGGTGGTGGACGGCGGCTACACCCACCTCGACCGGGCGCTGACATGATCGGCCAACGGTACTGCCTTGCCCTGGACCTGATCGACGACGAGGCATTGATCGCCGAGTACCAGCAGTTGCATCAACGCATCTGGCCCGCCGTGGCCGCGCATCTGCGCGGCCAGCACATCCTGCAGATGCAGATCTGGCGCCTGGGCACGCGGCTGTTCATGGTCATGGACACCACGGCCGGGTTCAGCTTCGAAGCCCTCGACCAGGCCGCCAGCGCCAACCCCAACGTGCAAGCCTGGGAGGCCCTGATGTGGCGTTTCCAGGCGCCCACGCCGTGGACCGATCCCGGCGGCAAATGGCAGCCGTTGACACAGATTTTCAGCCTCACCGACCAACCCTGACATCCGCTGCATCGCACGCCTTGATCCCATAAAAACAACAGGAGAAGCGTCATGTTAAGCAAAGACACACCTGTGGCAGCCGGCACACCCGCCGTGCCGACCTACCGCTGGGCACTGATGCTGGTGACCAGTCTGTTCTTCCTCTGGGGCTTGTCCTACGGCTTGCTGGACGTCCTGAACAAGCATTTCCAGGAAGTCCTGCACGTCAGTAAGGCCCAGTCCGGGCTGTTGCAAGGCGCGTATTTCGGCGCGTACTTCCTGATCGCCCTGCCGGCGGGGCTGTTGATGGACCGCCACGGCTACAAGGCGGGGATCCTGCTGGGCTTGTGCCTGTATGCGGTGGGCGCATTGCTGTTCATGCCGGCGGCAGCGGCGGCGAGCTTTGCATTTTTCCTGTTCGCGCTGTTCGTCATCGCCTGCGGCCTCGGTTGCCTGGAGACCGCGGCCAACCCTTATGCCACGGTGCTGGGTGACCCCCAGGGCGCCGAGCGACGGTTGAACCTGGCGCAATCCTTCAACGGCCTGGGTCAGTTCTTCGGCCCGCTGATTGGCGGCGCGATGTTCTTCAGCGCCGGCAGCACACCGGCTTCGGACATGAGTTCGTTGCAGACCACCTATGTCGTCATCGCCGTTCTGGTATTGCTGGTGGCGCTGTTGATCGCCCGTACGCCGCTGCCGGATCTACGCGCCCAGGAGCAGGCACTGCAACCCATGGCCGGCAAGGGGCTGTGGCAGTATCCGGAATTCGTCGGCGGGGTGATCACGCAGTTTTTCTACGTGGCGGCCCAGGTCGGGGTCGGTGCATTTTTCATCAACTACGTCACCGAACACTGGGCGCAGATGGGCAGCCAGCACGCGGCCTACCTGCTGTCGATCGCGATGCTGGCCTTCATGTTCGGGCGTTTTTTCAGTACCTGGTTGATGGGCCGCGTCAGCGCGCAGAAGCTGTTGCTGATTTATGCGCTGATCAACATCGCGTTGTGCGCGCTGGTGGTGATTGGGTTGGAGGGCATCTCGGTGATCGCGCTGATTGCGGTGTTCTTCTTCATGTCGATCATGTTCCCGACGCTGTTCGCCATGGGCGTGAAAAACCTCGGCCCCCATACCAAGCGCGGCAGTTCGTTCATGATCATGGCGATTGTCGGCGGTGCGCTGATGCCTTACCTGATGGGCAAGGTGGCGGACAACAGCACGGTTGCGCTGGCGTACCTGTTGCCGATGGGATGTTTCGTGATTGTGGCGGTGTATGCCCGTAGTCGCCTGCGCCATCAATGAAGACGTTGGAGGGTCGGCCTGGAAGGTGGTAATCCGCCGCAAGAAGCCCGGGGTTCGCCAGTTCTCGCGGGGATTACGCACCTTCCAGGCCACCTCGCACATCAAACGATTACTCGTCCTACACGCTGATAGTGGCTGGAAAGGCCAATCGCGTTCCATGCTTCTGAAAAAATGGTTGGCTCGCTGTTCAGGCACGCCAAGGGAACCCGGCTCGCTCGATACGGCCTGATGTGCAAGGATGTTGCGCTGCACATCGTTCGTTGAACGCAAAACCAAGGATTTTTCATGACTGCCATCAGCACCCCAGCGCCCGTGGTACCCGGGCGGCTGGAGCAAATGTCGACCCGCATTGCCTTTTTTATCGCAGGTTTCGGCATCGCCGCCTGGGCACCGCTGGTGCCGTATGCCAAGGCCCGCGCCCAACTCAATGAGGGCACCCTCGGCCTGTTGCTGCTGTGCCTGGGGGTGGGTTCGATGATCGCCATGCCCGTCGCGGGGGCCCTGGCATCGCGCTACGGTATCCGGCGCGTGGCCACCGGCGGGACGATTTTGATCTGCCTCGGCCTGCCGATGCTGGCCACCGTCTCTTCCATTCCGTTGCTGATGGCCGCGCTGTTTGTATTTGGTGCCGGGCTGGGCATGGTGGATTCCACCGTCAACCTGCAGGCGGTGATCGTCGAACGGGCCAGCGGCAAAACCATGATGTCGGGCTTCCATGGGTTGTTCAGCCTGGGGGGATCGTCGGTGCGGCAGGTGTCAGCGGGCTGCTGGGGCTGGGCTGGTCGCCGTTCCAGGCCACCCTCGCCGTCATCGTCGTGATGGCGGTGGCCTTGCTCAAGGCCGGGCCGCACTTGCTGCCCTACGGCAGTGAAAGCTCCGGGCCGGCCTTTGCCGTGCCCCACGGGGTGGTGCTGTTTATTGGTTGCCTGTGTTGCATCGTGTTTCTCGCCGAAGGCGCCGTGCTGGACTGGAGCGCGGTGTTCCTGAGTGCCGAGCGCGGCCTGGATGAAGCCTATGCGGGCCTGGGCTACGCAGCCTTTGCCTTGACCATGACCGTCGGGCGCCTGACCGGCGACAGGATTGTTCGCCGACTGGGCGCCACCCGGGTGATTGTCTTCGGCGGCGCCCTCGCCGCGGCCGGCATGCTGCTGGCCACGCTGTTCCCTGCGTGGGAAACCGCCCTGCTGGGGTATGCGCTGGTAGGTGCCGGGTGTTCGAACATCGTCCCGGTGTTGTACACCGCCGTCGGCAAGCAGACCGTCATGCCGGAACACATTGCGGTGCCCGCCATCACCACCCTGGGTTATGCCGGCATTCTTGCCGGCCCTGCGGTCATCGGCTTTATCGCCCACGGCAGCAGTCTGAGTACGGCCTTTGTGCTGATTGCGGTGTTGCTGATCGGTGTGGCAATCAGCGGAAAGATACTGCGGGTATAACCGGCATTCCCCTACCGCCTCCTACCGTGAGGCGCCACCCGGGGCTTATCGGTTTTTGTGGTGCTCAAGCCAGCGATCAAGGGTTTTGTTGCTGAGCCAGCCCGCCTGATGATGACCGCCAAACATCCGAAGACCGCTGCCATGGGCGCTTTCCAGTGACCGAAGCAACCCGGGGCGGTCGACAATATTCTTCGCCATATACACCTGCTGTTCATCGTATTTCTTCCGCGCCAGCCCTGTGGCGGGGTCCAGAACGAGTTCGCCGTGACCATCGAGCTCGTCAGGGTCCTTGCTCATGGCAACCAGCAACTCGATGTTGACGTAGACGATGTGTTCAAAGAGCCCCTTGCGGTCCCGGGACCTGTCACGCAACTCGGTAAACATCGCCTTGAACACCCGCACGAGCTCGGCGTTGCTCTTGGCGTGGAAAGGGTCCGGGCTGAAGGCACTCGGATCGCTGTTGCCGAACACCACACTTTCGGCCTGCGCCAGGCTTTGCGTGGTGATGTAGCCGTCCTGATCGGTGATCGCATCGATCAGGCGCGGGCGCTGGACAAGCGCCTTGGCCAATAAAATCGCGCGGTCGAACTTCTGATTGTCGCCGACTCTTTTGGCGGCGATTCGCTGCAGCGAAGACAGCCTCAGTCCGTCACGTTTCATGGAGTTCTTTCAGCGTGGCAAAACTGATTTTCAACGCTTTCACCAACTCGCTGTCCGGCAGGTGAAGGTTGGGATTGGGCTGGCCGGCGCGCGGGGCAACACCGTTCTGCAGCGTTCGATGATGCGGCACGACTTCGTAGGGCTTGGCCGACCGCAACGGTGGCCGGTACCCGGAAGAACGAACAGACGTGGCGCCGGGTGAGTGACTGGCTTGTCGGCCAGCATCCGTGGCTTCACTTGCAGCGGCGTGGGCAGTGCGCAGTCCCTCATCCGGTGTTGCGTCAAATCGGCCTGTACCGCCAGGCTGCAGGTAGCCTGACCCGCCATCAATTCTCATGTTTTATCTCCACCAATTTTAGATCCACGCTTGCCGGTTCATCACACCCGGTGACAGCCGTATCGCGCGCGCGACCAACCGGCCAAAGGTGTGTGGTGCGCGGGCGGCAATGGTTCCGCAGTCGCGAAGTGTTCCAATGACAGCATGTAAAAACCGAAAACTCAGTCAGCTTTTCGTACCTGCGGCGGCGCCGGTTTCACCGCCTGCCAAAGGCCTTTGATCGCATCGACCAGAGTCGCCATCACCGAGCACAACGGGCTTGGCACAGACGTTTGGGTGGCCGGCAACTGCCCCTGGGGCAACATGCCTTTGATGAAGTCATCAGCAGCCGGGGCCTGAAACTTGCGCTGCCCCGTGAAGTTCTTCACGCGCCGGGCTTCGGCACCCTCTTCATGTGTGTTGCCCGGCGGCAAGGCCGCTGTGCCCGCCGGCGGATTACAGGCTGGCCGGGAGCCGGGATTGCGCGATCCAAACGACGTTGAATTCATGTCTGAGCCCTGGCGGGGAGTTTAAACACAGTGGAATGATCAACGCGGGAAATCGCGCCACGAAGGGTTCGTGGCGTGATCGGGTTAAAACGGGTTTAGCGCGACAACCAGCGCAGGGCGTCCTTGACGATCTTGCCGTCGTTATCCCGGCTGCCGATATTGTCCATTTGCTTCAACAGGCTGGAGCGTTGGGTAACTTCCCGGGCCAACTGGATGAGCGAGTCCTGCCTTGGGTTCCCGGTCAAAGGCGATGCGGCCATGCGTTGCAGGTCTTTGATACTGATAGAGCTGCTCCAGAAACCGCCCTTCAGGGCATTGAAGTCCTTCAACATCTGCTCGGCGATCTGTTTGTCGCTCTGGTACTTCAACGGGTTGTCAGAGTTGAGCACGGCGTCGAGGTCTTGCCGGGTGATTCGACCATCCGGATTGCCGGTCCCGCCACTTCGATCAAAGGCCTGCATCACCTCGGGACGGCGCAGCAGTTCCCGGGCCAAAAGGATGTTCTGGTCACTGGCCTCGTTACCGGTCAACCGTTTGCCCGCCATGCTTTCCAGGCTTTCCCGAGTGACGTAGGACTTGCCCGGCGCCCTGAACGCGTTGAAGTTGTCCTTGAGCAACTCCCCCAGTTGATCGTTGCTGCGCCTCGAATAGTGGGGGTCCGGGCGACCGAAGCCAGGCTCGGGCTTGCCAGGGGTTGGACGGCAACACGCGGGATCTGGCCGGTGTGGATTGAAAGGGTCAGGACGGCCATAACCGGGGCCGGGACGGAAGGGGTTGAACATCGACGTCAGGCTATTCAGAAGCCCCTGCAACTGTCCGATCAGCCCGCCCAGGAAGCTGTTGGGATTTGATGCCGGGAATGAGCCGGGGGCGAAGCCCCGGGGATCCACAGTGCTCTGCGCCTGCGGGCCGGCGAACATCGGGCCGGCTTTATTATCCGGGGTGCCGAAACTGACGGCGACCGACTCTTGGCCGGAAGGTAAGCGTGCCAGCGTCAAGGTGACGGTATCGGCCTTGGGCTGCTCGGGTGTATTGGAGGAACTGGTAAGGGATTGATTGAGTGAGGGTACCGACATAAGCATCTCCGGTTCGGCGTATTGACACGATTCACTCTCGGATCAAAGGCACCTCGACGATGCAAGGTATCCCATGGAAAGTGGGCACCTCCTTGTGTGGCAGACCTGTCGGATTCAGTTCCTGCGGACGCAGAAAATCGTTCGCAAAAGAGTAGGAAGAAAGGCTGTGGCGAGGAAGCTTGTCCCCTCGCCACAAAGAACTACCGATACCAGGGATCAGAACCCTACGCTGGCCTGCACAAAGAATGTGCGCGGTTCGCCCAGGTAAATCCCCGAGTTGTTGTCGCTGGAGCGGGTGTAGTGCTCCTGGTTGAAGACGTTCTTGACCCCGACGCCCAGCTTCAGGTTCGACAGCTGCGCACCGAAGTCATAACCGCTGCGCACGTTGACCGAAACATAGCCGGGAATATCTCCGTACTGGCCGTCGGCCGTCGGCTGGGTGATATAGGTGGTACCGGTGCCCGGCGCACGCTGGCCGGACTGCGCGTAGACGTCCAGGTTGTGGGTCCAGTGGTTGACGTCGTAGCGCAGCCCAACGGTGGCCACTTCACGGGAGTACAGCGGCAAGTCGCGGCCCTTGAAGGCAACGTCGCCTTCGGAGGTAGCCTTGGTGTAAGTAAAGCCGGCGTTGGCGGTCAGGCCGTCGAGGCGCGGGTCCAGGTTCGACAGGTCGTAGTGGGCCGAGGCTTCGATACCTTCGTGCTTGGTGGCGCCGAGGTTGGTCCAGCCCACATCGTTGCTGACGTATTGCAGCTCGTCCGAGAAGTCGATGTAGAACAACGTCACTTCGCCACCCCAGACGTTGTCGTTGTAGCGGGTACCGATTTCGTAGGTCTTGGCTTTTTCCGGGTTCAGGCCGTTCGCGGTCTGGTTGCCGTTACCGCCCTGGCCCAGCTGGAAATACTGCAGGCTGCCGAAGGAAGTTTCGTAATTGGCGAACAGTTTCCAGGCATCGGAGACGTGGTACATCACGCTCAGGGCCGGCAGCGGTTCGTTGTTGTGGATCTCGCGGCGCTTCTCTTGAACCATCGCGCCGTTCAGGCCCACCACCGGGCGGTCGTGCCATTCGGTGCGGATCTGCTCAAAGCGAATGCCCGGGGTGACGGTCCATTTGCCGATATCAATCTTGTTATCGATATAGAACGAGTTGGCCTCGGTGCCACCGGTACGGTCCTGGTAAACGTGGCCGTCACTCTGGCCCACGGGCGTCGGCACGTTGTTGACCAGCGCCAGGCTGGTGGCCTGCTCGTGCATGCCTTCCTTGAGGTAACGATACCCGACGCTGACTTCCTGGGTGCTCGGCCCCACGTCAAACACATGGGACACCCGCGGCTCGATGCCGAAGGTGTAGTAGGTGCGCGGGTAGGAACCCAGGGTCTTCAGGTCGCGGTTGGCGATGTTGCTGCCGCGGAAACTGTCGGAGTAGTAGGTCAGCACTTCAGCCTGGGTGCGGTCGTCGATCTGCCGGATGTACTTGAACGACATATCCTTGCGCCGGCCATTGAAGTTGTCCCAGTCACGCACCGATTGATACGGGTTGGCGTCGTACTGCTTCTGGGTAAGGCCACCGGGCATGTCAGCGCTGGCGTCGTAGTAGTGGAAGTTCAGCGAGAAATCGTCTTGATCGGTCGGCGCCCAGTGGGTCTTGAAGATCACGTCGTCGATGTCGTTGGAGTTGTTGCGGTCGCGGTAGCCGTCACCCTTGGTCCCGGAATACAGCAATGCAGCACCGATACCGTTGTCGGCGGTGCCGCCGATGAAGGCGTTTTCAATGTGTTTCCAGCCGCCGTGCGCGGCGGTTTCCAGCGTGGTGCCGACTTCACCGGAAAACTTTTCCGGGATGGCACGGGTCACGAAGTTGATCACGCCGCCGACGTTCTGTGGCCCATAGCGCACGGAACCCGCGCCGCGAACCACGTCGATGCTGTCGAGGTTGCCCGAGGAAATCGGTGCCATCGACAACTGCGGCTGACCGTACGGGGCAAATGCCGCCGGTACGCCATCGATCAAAACAGTGGAGCGCGGAGACAGGCGCGACGTCAGCCCGCGTACGCCGACGTTAAGGGAAATATCACTGCCGCCGGTGCCGTTGGCTTCCTGCACCTGCACACCGGGGATACGCCGCAGCACGTCACCGACGTTCATCGCGCCCTGCTCCACCATGGCCTCACGGCGCACGACGGTACGCGCGCCGGGGTGGTTCTGCACCACTTCGGCATTCGCGTCGCCCAGCCAGTCGCCGACCACCTTGATGTCGGTGGCGCCCAGTTCCAGCGGCGAACCCGCCTCACCGGTGCCCTTGGCGAGCGGGCGCAAGGTCACGGAGCCGGCATCGATCTGGTAATCCAGGCCACTGCCTTGCAGCAATTGGCGCAGGGCTTGCTCCGGCGACAGGTTGCCGTCCACGGCCGGGGCTTGTTTGCCGGCCACCATGTCGGGGCTGAAAAACACTTGCAGGGACGTTTGCTGGCCCAACTGGCTCAAGGCCGAGCCCAGGGACTGGGCCTGGATATGAATCGCGTCGTCAGCATAGGCCGCCGGCAGTGCGGCGCTGACGGCCAGGGCGAGGGCAAGGGGTGCCCAGCGGGATGATTTATTGTTTTTCACGGCGAGTTTTTTCACGTCGAACGGAGTCCTGTGATCGCAAGAGAGTGCGGCTGTTAATGCAAACCAGTTGCAGTTGCACAAGAAGACGAAGAACTCGGAAAAAACCTGAATCTATCGTGAAATTATTTCCTGGCTACCGTCAGGCAAGGTGCGCAGGGCCACCGGAAGAATGTGCGGCAAGGCCTTGAGCAAGGCGTCGGTGTCGGTGGATTTGAACACGCTGGTCAACCGCAGGTTGCTCACCGCAGGCGCACTGACCCGCAACGGTTGCTCGCGGTAACGCGAGACTTCCCGGGCCACTTCAGCGAGGGTGGCGTTGTTGAACACCAGTTTGCCAGTGCGCCAGGCCGTCAGTTCTTCGGGGTTGACCGCGTAGGCAGTCGCCACCTGACCCTGGGCATCCACATGGGTGCCCCGACCGGCCGTGAGCATCACGATTTCATCGGGTGAGCGCCCTTGCACCTTGACCGTGCCGGCCTCGACCACCACGCGGGTCTGGTCGTCATCGCGGCGCACGTCGAAACGCGTACCGGTGACCGTCACCTGCCCTGCCCCGGCCGCCACCACAAAAGGCCGGCTGGTGTCGTGCTCGACGCTGAACATCGCCTCACCCTGCTTGAGTTCAATGCCGCGCTGGCCTTTTACATAGTGCACCGCCACCACGCTGCGGCTGTTCAAATCCATCAGCGAGCCGTCGGGCAACGCCACCTGCCGGCGCTCCCCCAATGCGGTGCGGAACTCGGCGTTGTACGTCGCCGGATGATCCAGGCCACTGAACAACCCAAGGCCCAGGGCCACCGCCAGCACACTGGCCGCCACTGCATAACGCAGCACGGGCCGGCGCTTTGCACGGGGTTCCGGGGCATCGCACAACGCCTGCAAGCGCGCCTTGGGCAACAGGTCGGTGGCGCTCCACAAGCCTTGCAGCACATCAAATTCATACTGGTGTTCGGCATGCTCCGCACGCCAGGCATCAAAACGCTCGCGTTCTTCGACGCTCAGTTGGCTGTCCTGCACACGCACAAACCACTGCGCCGCCTCGTCGCGGGCCGTCGCACTGCCGCAGGCACACTCACGGGTATCCATCATGGAAGATCCTGTTTCAAAGCGGGCATTGGTCATGGTGCCATCGCATCCAGGCGGTCACGTAGATGCCGCAGGGTGCGGATCATATACTTTTCCACCATGTTTTTAGACAGGCCCAGGCGTTCGGCGATTTCCTGCTGGGTCAGGCCCTCGATTTTCTGCCAGATGAAAATCTTGCGGCAATTGAGCGGCAGCTCGGCCAGCGCCCGCTCGATGGAGTCTGCCAGCTGGATCGCGTGCATGAAATGCTCCGGGTCGCCACTGTGGGGCGAACTCTGATCAAAGGCTTCCAGGGCCATCGCCTCCCGACGGTCCTCGCGGCGATAAGCGTCAACGGCGATATTGCGCGCCGTTTGATGCAGATAGGCGCGAGGTTGCGTAACCTCGGTGGACCTGGACTCAAGCACCCGCACAAAGGTGTCGTGGGCCAGGTCTTCGGCCTGCTGACGGTTTCTCAGGCGGCGCGTCCAGGTCCCGATCAACTCTTCGTAGTGCTCGAAAAAGCCTGGTCTGCGGGGCGGCTGAGGAATCATCAAGGGAGCACTGGGGAGGCGGGACGTGAATAGTAATGCTTCCTATTAAGTGGAGCAATGCTACCCGTCAGCTATCAATCACCCGCTGCAAATGAATCGCCAACTCCGTGGCAAACCGTCGTTCCGGCGTTTCCACATCAATCCCGAACAACTCCTGGATCCGCGCCAGCCGGTAGCGCAGCGTCGTCACATGCACCCCCATCGCGTCCGCGCAGGCCTGGCTGCGGCAGCTTTCCCGCAGGTACGCGGTCAGGGTTTCCAGGTACGGCGTCTGGTGCTTGCGGTCATGGGCGAGCATCGCGCCGACGCTGTCGTTGACGAAGGTGCGAATATCCTCGCCGCCCACGGCCGCGACGAAGATCGGGATCGGCCCGAAATCCTGATCGGAGATCGGCCCGCTGCGGCCGAACGAACGGGCAATCTCGATCAGCCGCCGGCAGCGCTCCCACGCAGCCGGATAATCCGCCAACACCCGGCACACGCCGCTGGCCAGCAGGATCGGCTCGGCACCCAGGTAGTGCGCCAGGTCATCCGCAATCTGGCGTTTGATTTTGCTCAAGCGCTCGCCTTCCGCCGGCACCAGGCACACCAGCCCGTTGTCGACGATGATCACCGTGGCCTGCATCCCCGCCCGTTGCAGGATGCGGGCGACGTTGTGGTGCAGGTTCTTCGCCTCCCGGGCCTTGGCGCCGTAGTCGATGATGATCATCTGCTGTGGCGTGCTGAAGCTGATGCCCAGGCGTCGGGCGCGTTGCTGGATGTCATCGGCATCGCGCCAGCGGCCTTCGAGCACTTCGAACAGCAACTCGGTCTGGGTGCGGGTTTCAAACCGAAAGCGGATAAAGCTGCGCATCATCTGCACGCTCAAGGCGAACTTGGCGCTTTCCAGCATCAGCAAATCCAGCTCGTTGACCGGCACCGCTACCGGGAACAACACCAGCGCGCCCACCAGTTCGTGGTCGACCATCAACGGTTCGATCTGCGCCCTCAACGTAAACTGGCGCTGGCCATCGTCAAGGAACAGGTTGACCGTGTTGCGCAGGGCGCTGCGCAAGCTTTCCTGGGCAGCCTTGGTGATCTGCACGCTGAGCACCCCGGCGACCGCGGCCTGCCAGGCGTTATCGTCGAACAAGGCGGTATCCGGCGAGCGCCCCGCCACCACCTGGTTGGCGGTGAAGTCCACGGCGATCACCGGGTTGGGCAACTGGTCGCCCACCATCAGCGACAACGACGTCACCGAGCCGCCGCCCAACACGTGCTCCAGCATCGTGGTGTGCACATGCAACGCCTGCTGCAGGCGCTCGGCGGCGCGACGCTCGGCTTCCAGCTGGCGCTGGCGCTCCACGGCAATCGCGCCCAGGTGGATGATCATGCCAAGGAACACCCGGTCTTCTTCCGACACGTCCATCAGCGTGCGGGAAATCACGCTGAGCACCATGGGCCGGCCGTCGAAGTCGGTGCAGTTCATCGGCATCACCATCACCGTGCGGTAATCGCGCTCCAGGGATTCACGGCGGTAGCCGGGGTACTCGCATTCGCGCACGTCGCGGATGAATACCGCCTCGTTGCGTTGCAGGGCGGTCATCACCGGGCTGGACGACAGCTCCCAGCAATCCACCAGCGGGCGCTGCACCAGGGTCGGGTCGTGGCGGGCGATGACGTGGCCGAAGCCGGCGTCCATGTCGATGGCCATGATCGAGCTCATGGTCCAGTGGGTGTGGCGGCAACTGGCGTACACCAACTGGTGCAGCATCGACTGCAGATCACCGCCGGAGTTGATCTGACTGGCCACATCGCGCAACGACAGTATCTGCATTTCTCGATTCAAGGCACTCACCCGAACAAGGAGGTCACGGCAGCCACGTTGCCTGCCAGGCCCGCCCGATACTTGCGCCGGTTCAGAGCAATGTCCAGCGGATTTGCACTCGCAAACCATGGAAGACGCTGTTGGCCGATGCTCCTAGCCTAAGGCCACAACCAACAGCCACAAGGGCGACGAGTCATCATGAATCTGGAAAATCTGGGCGTCAGGAAGTACTGCACCTTTATCGAAGAAACCTTTATCGAAGGCGGCAAGGACGCCGGCAAACCCATCACCCTGATCGTGGTCGCCGCCGTGTTGAAAAACCCTTGGGCCGGCCAGGGCTTCGTCGAAAACCTGCGCCCCGAGATCCTGCGCCTGGCTCCGGGGCTGGGTTATGAAATGACCCGCCGCCTGATCGCCCTGATGCCCGGCGGCAAGGTCGAAGCCTTCGGCAAGGCAGCCGCTGTGGGGGTCAACGGTGAAATCGAACATGCCTCGGGCCTGATCCACACCCTGCGCTTCGGCAACCTGTTCCGCGAGGCCGTGGAAGGCACCGCCTACCTGAGCTTCACCAACACCCGCAACGCCCCCGGCGCCCTGCTCTCGCTGCCGATGGTGCACAAGAGCGAAACCGGCAAGCGCTCGCACTTTCTCACCGCCAACTTCCAGGTCGCCGATGCGCCGGGCCCCGACGAAGTGCTGATCGCCATCGGCGCCAGCGATGGCTCCCGCGCCCACCCACGGATTGCCGACCGCTACCAGGACATGGCGGAGATGGAAGCGGAACAGCCGAAGGACTGACGTCTGACTGAAAAACGACGCTCAATTGTGGCGAGGGAGCTTGCTCCCGCTGGGTCGCGGAGCGGCCCCATGAGTCCCGCCATGGTCCGCCTGAAAGAACCCGGTTGCCTTTGTGGGGCGGCTTCGCAGCCCAGCGGGAGCAAGCTCCCTCGCCACAGGGTTGATGTATTTGCCATAGAAATGCCGGAGCACTGCGAAGCGAAGCAAAACTTTCACCTTCGTTACCATTTTTCGACGCAAGCCCACGGTTTCCCTTCCTCGTAGGCTTGCTTCACACCACAAGAACAAAGGAGTACCCCGATGCCGAGCACCGTGATCAGCGCCAACGTTGCAGCCGTCGATCCAGGCGCCTTGCGCCAGGCCTTCGGCACCTTCGTCACCGGCGTCACCGTCATCACCACCCATGACGCCGACGGCAACCCTCGTGGCATGACCGCCAATTCGTTCACCTCGGTGTCCCTCGACCCGCCGCTGCTGCTGGTGTGCGTGGGCAAGTCCGCCGCCAGCTACGCCGCGTTTGCCGGTACCGAACAGTTTGCCGTGAACCTGCTGCATGAAGGCCAGGTCGACGTCTCCGGCACCTTTGCCTCCAAGTCGCCGGACAAGTTCCACACCGTCAACCACGACACGGTGCACACCGGCGCACCGATCCTCACCGACAGCCTGACCTGGTTCGACTGCAGCGTGCACCAGCGCATCGAAGCCGGCGACCACCTGGTGCTGATCGGCCAGGTGCGCGCCTTCGGCACCAGCCCCAAGCTGCCGCTGTGTTTCTGCCGGGGCCGCTACGCCAACATCCAGGACCCGCTGCCCGCCAGCTGGCTGGACTCCCACAAGATGATCATCGGCTACCTGATCGAAGCCGGCGGCGGGATCCTGTTCCGCGCCGATGGCCAAGGCGGCTGGACGCTGCCGGTGGCCGGCAAGCGCAAAGGCTTTATCGACGCAGGTCACAGCTCGCTGCCGGTGGAGCAGGAATCGACCTTCCTGTACTCGGCCTTCGATGTCGACGACACCGACCCCGGCTACCTGATCTACCGCGCCCAGCTCGGCCCGTTCGACGCCGAGCTGCCCGACACCCTGCGTTTCTTCCCGCTGGACGACTTGCCCTTCGAACAGATGCCGGTCAATGAACTGCGCTCGGTGGTGCGCCGTTATGCCCGCGAGCGCCAGAACCAGCAGTTCGGCATCTACACCGGCTCCGCCGCCAGCGGCCGCATCGCGATGCTCGAAAACGCGCCCCTTTGACACGCACCTACAGGACTCCTGCATGAAAACCACGGTCAGCGCCCTTGAGGGCAACCGCCTCAACCTGTTTATCGATGGCCGCTTCGTTGCGCCTGCCAGCGAAACCTACGTCGACAGTTTCGACCCCACCACCGGCCAGCCCTGGTACCAGTTCGCCCAGGCCGATTCGGGCGACGTGGCCCGCGCCGTCGATTCCGCCCACAAGACCTTCAACGACCCGCACTGGCGCAACATGACGCCTACCGCACGAGGCAAATTGTTGTACCGCCTGGCCCAACTGGTGGCCGAGCACGCCGAAGAACTGGCCCTGCTGGAAACCCGCGACAACGGCAAGCTGCTGCGGGAAATGCGCGCCCAGATGAGCGCCCTGCCCGATGCCTACATCTACTTCGCCGGCATGGCCGACAAGCTGCAAGGCGAGGTGATTCCGGTCAACAAGCTCAACCAGCTCAACTACAGCAGCCGCGAGCCGTTGGGCGTGGTCGGCATGATTACCCCGTGGAACTCGCCGCTGATGCTGCTCACCGGCACCCTCGCGCCGTGCCTGGCCATCGGCAACACCGTGGTGATCAAACCGTCGGAACACGCCAGCGCCTCCACCCTGGCCCTGGCCGAACTGATCATCGAAGCCGGCTTCCCGGCAGGTGTGGTCAACGTGGTCACCGGCAACGGCGCCATCACCGGCGATGCATTGACCCGCCACCCGGACATCGCCAAATACGTGTTCACCGGCAGCACCGAGACCGGTCGGCGCATCGCCGGCAACGCCGCCAACAACCTGGTGCCCTGCCAGATGGAATTGGGCGGCAAATCCCCTCACGTGGTGTTTGCCGATGTCGATATCGACACCGCCGTGAACGGCGTGGTCTCCGGGATATTCGCCGCCGCCGGGCAAAGCTGCGTGGCCGGTTCGCGCTGTTTTGTCGAGGCGCCGATCTACGACAGATTCGTCGAAGCCCTGGTCGCCCGCACTCAACAGATCACCGTCGGCCACCCGATGGAGGAACACACCGACATCGGTCCGCTGGCCCTGCAAGCCCAACTGCAAAAGCTCGAAGGCTACATCGCCAGCGGTGCCAACCTGGGCGCGCAGATCGCCGTCGGCGGCAAGCGCCCCAACGCCGCGAACCTGTCCGAAGGCTGGTACTTCGAACCGACGGTGATGGCCAACGCCAGCAACGACATGCCGTTCATGCGCGACGAATTGTTCGGCCCGGTAGTGGGCGTGATGCCCTTCACCACCGAAGAGCAAATGCTCAGCCTGGCCAACGACACCCACTATGGCCTGGCCTCCGGCATCTGGACCCAGAACATCGACCGCGCAATGCGTTTTGCCAACCGCATCGACGCCGGCACGGTGTGGATCAACACCTACCGCAGCTCGGCCTACATGTCCGCCAATGGCGGTTTCAAACACAGCGGTTATGGCCGTCGCGGCGGCTTTGACGTGATGCGCGAGTTTTCCCGGGCCAAGAACGTGGTCATCGATTACTCCGGCGAAATGCAGGACCCCTTCGTCATTCGCCTGCGCTGATTATTCAAGGAGCACCTTATGAAATTCGCCGTATCCCTGAGCATGGAACGCTTCTCGCCGGACGTGCCGATGCAGACCGTCATGGCCAACCTGCTGGAGCTGGCAAAGATCGCCGATGCCGGCGGCTTTGAAACCCTGTGGACCTCCGAGCACCACACCCTGGAATGCACCATCGCGCCCAACCCGTTCCAGACCCTGACCTGGCTCGGCCAGCACACCGAGCGCATCCGCCTGGGCACCGCGACCCTCGCCGCGGCCTACTGGCATCCGATCCGCCTGGCGGGCGAAGCCGCGCTGTGTGATCACCTGACCCAAGGCCGGCTGGAGTTCGGGATTGCCCGGGGCTCCTACCAGTACGAATTCGACCGCATGACCCCCGGCCTGCAACAGCAGGAAGGCGTGGGCTACATGAAGGAACTGGTACCGGCGGTGCAAAAGCTCTGGACCGGTGACTACGCCCACGACGGCCACTACTGGAAATTCCCGCAGACCGCCGCCGTGCCCAAGCCCTTGCAAAAAGGCCACCCACCGATCTGGGTTGCCGCACGGGACCCGGGCACCTTTGATTGGGCGGTGAGCATCGGCGCGAACATCCTGTCCACCCCGCTCTCGCTGCCGGCAGCCGAAATCGCTGTGCTCGGCGAGAAGTTCAACAAGGCGGTGGCCGACAACCCCCACGTGCCGCGCCCGCGCTTCATGATGCAGCGCCGCACCTGCGTGTACGCCAATGCCAACGACTGGGAACTGCCGGTCAAGCACAGCATGGACTTTGGCCGCGCCTTCGAAAACCTGATGCAGAACATCGGCACCGTGCACAACGGTTTCCCCGAGCCGGTGCCGTTTGAAAGCGTGCGCGGCAAAGACAACTACAACCCGCAAAACCTGCGGCGCAACCTGATGTTCGGCACCCCCGAGGAGATCATCGAAAAACTGCTCGACTACGAAGCCGCCGGTGTCGACCAGTATTGCCTGGGCCTGACCTTCAACCTGCCGTTCGAACTGCAGAAGCAGACCCTGCGCCTGTTCATCGATGAAGTGATGCCGTTCTTCGCCGAGCGCGAACGCGCCAAACAACGCGACAAGGTCAGCGCGTGATGGGCCAGGCACAACGTTTAAGCGTGGCCAACGTCACGCTCAACTACCGCCTGGACGGGCATGGGCCGCGCCCGCTGGTGTGCATCCATGGCGTGGGCTCCAGCCTTGAAGCGTGGGCCGAGACGGTGGCCGGCTTGCAGGAGCAATTCACCGTGCTGACCTTCGACCTGCGCGGCCACGGTCAGTCGTCACGTACACCCGGGCGTTACGAGATTGATCACTTGGTGGGTGAGGCGCTGGCCCTGGCGGATCACGTGGGCTTCAAGCAGTTCGACCTGGCCGGGTTCTCGTTGGGCGGGTTGATCGCCCAGCGCATGGCCCTGACGCACCCGGCGCGGGTGCGCCGGTTGGTGCTGCTGTCCACCGTGGCCGGGCGTAACGCCGAGGAGCGCGAGCGGGTGCAGGCGCGGCTCGCCGCCTTGCAGGCCGGGGAGCCCGTGGCCCACTACGAGGCGTCGTTGTCGCGCTGGCTGACCGAGGACTTTCAGGCACGCCATCCCGAGGCCGTCACCCGCCTGCGCCAACTGAATGCCGAGAATGACCCCGGCTGTTATGCCGCGGCGTATCGCATCCTCGCCGAGTCGGATTTCGGCGAGCAACTGTCACGGATCCACTGCCCCACCCTGATTGCCACCGGTGCCGACGATGCCGGCTCCAACCCGCGCATGGCCGCGTTCATGCATGCGCGCATCGAGGGTTCGCAATTGCAGATTCTGCCGGGGCTGCGCCATTGCATTCTGATCGAGGCGCCGCAACGGGTGGCCGCCCTGATACGCGATTTTCTAACCGATTCGGAGACCCATCATGGATAAATCACTGCAGGCCCAAGGCGAAAGCGTTCGCCGCCAGGTCCTCGGCGATCGCTACGTCGACCAGGCCCTGGGCCGCGCCGATGACTTTTCCCGGCCCTTCCAGGCGGTGCTCAACGAGTACTGCTGGGGCATGGTCTGGACCGACGACAGCCTGGACCTCAAGCAACGCAGCCTGCTCAACCTCGGCATGCTCGCGGCACTGGGGCGCATGGACGAATTCGGCACGCATTTTTGCGGCGCCATTCGCAACGGCCTGACGGACGACGAACTGCGTGCCGCCCTGGTGCAGATCGCGGTGTACTGCGGTGTGCCGGCGGGTGTCGAGGCGTTTCGCGTGGCCCGTAAAGCCCGGGAAAGCATGACTCCATCGGATACCACGACCGGTTGACGCCCAACCCTTGCACTCGCCACACCGCTCATGCTGTAAGTGCCTTGGCACCCCAACAAGAAATTTTTGCGACTGCACCTTGCGTCGTCATAGCTCGAAGATTTTTAACTGCCAGTAGCCCAAAAATTTCTATTGATGAAGTTTTCCGCAGATAGCAAAACAACAATTGGAGGCAATTGGTGAGCGAACGACTAAAGATTGAGAACCTCTACAAGGTCTTCTCCTCCACGCCCGACAGAGCCATGCAGCTCTTGACCGCCGGGGCCAGCAAAGACCGGATCCTGGCCGAGACCGCCACCGTGGTCGGCCTCAACAACGTATCGCTGTCGATCCCCAGCGGTGCGATCTACATGATCATGGGCCTCTCGGGCTCGGGCAAATCCACCCTGGCGCGTTGCATCAACCGCCTCAACGAACCGACCGCGGGCAAGATCCTGCTGGACGGCGAAGACCTGGTGACCCTCGACGAAAACCAGTTGCGGGAAGTGCGCCGCACACGCATCTCCATGGTGTTCCAGCACTTCGCCCTGCTGCCGAACAAGACCGTGATCGAGAACACCGAGTTCGGCCTCAAGCTGCGGGGTGTCTCGGCGGCGGAGCGGCGCAAACGCGCCCTGGAAGTGCTGGCCATCGTGGGCCTGGCCAAGTGGGCCGATCACCCTCCCCACGAACTGTCCGGTGGCATGCGCCAGCGCGTCGGCCTGGCCCGTGCACTGGCCACCGACGCCGACGTGCTGATTATGGACGAAGCCTTCAGCGCCCTCGACCCGCTGATCCGCACCGAGATGCAGGACGAGTTGCTGCGCCTGCAACGCACCCTGAAAAAACCATCCTGTTCATCACCCACGACTTCCAGGAAGCCCTGAAGCTGGGCACGCGCATCGCGATCATGGCCGACGGCCAAGTGGTGCGCGAGGGCACGCCCCAGGAAATCGTGATGGACCCGGGCAGCGATTACGTCGCGGCGTTCACCCGGGAGGTGGACCGTTCGCGGTTGTTCGACGCGCGCTCAATCATGGAGCAGGCACACACGCTGCTGGTACAGGGCGACACCCGGGTGGTGGGCAATGACAGCGCGGCAGCCTTTGTGCTCAACACCAGTGGCAAGGCCGTCGGCGTGCTGGACTCGGCGGCGCTGCTGGCCGTGGGCGGCGGTGCCGATGCGCTGCAACGGTTGTCGAGCCAGTTTGTGTGCGTGCCGGCCAGCGCCAAACTGGTGGAAGTCGCACGCCTGCTCAAACCGGGTTTGCCGGTGGCGGTGGTGGACGGCGACGGGCTGTTCGTCGGCACCCTCAACAGCGCGCACATTCTTGATTGCATAGCCAGCGTCCCGGCCCCGCGCCCTGCCGCTGCGGAGGTTGCACAGCATGCTTAGTTCAGAAGACCTCGCGGTTTTACCCGTAGACCAATGGATCAGCCAGGGCGTGGAGTGGCTGGGGATTCATCTGCGCCCGATGTTCCAGGCGATCCGCTGGCCGGTGGAGCATTTACTGGGGCTGAGTGACACGGTGATCCATGCGATCCCGTTCCCGATCATGGTGCTGCTGATGTTCCTGATCGCCTATCGCGCCGCGAGCCTGGGGGTGGCGATGTTCAGCGCCGTGGCCCTGGTGGTGATCGCAGCGCTGGGGGTGTGGGACGAGGCCATGACCACCTTGTCGCTGATCACCACGGCGATTGTGATCTGCATGGTGGTGGGCATTCCGGTGGGCATCTGGTGCGCCCGCAGCGAGCGGGTGTGGGGCGTGATGCGGCCGATCCTCGACATCATGCAAACCACACCGACCTTCGTGTACCTGGTGCCGGTGGTGATGCTGTTTGGCGTCGGCACCGTGTCGGGTGAAGTGGCGGTGGTGATCTCCGCCTGCCCGCCGCTGATTCGCTTTACCTACCTGGGCATCCGCATGGTCGACACCGAACTGGTGGAAGCCGGCCACGCCTTTGGTGCGGACAAACGCCAATTGCTGTGGGAGATCCAGCTGCCCCTGGCGATCCCGACCATCCTCGGCGGCCTCAACCAGACCGTGCTCACGGCCATGGTGATGTCGGTGGTGGTGGCAATGATCGGCGCCGAAGGCCTGGGCCTGGTAGTGCTGCAAGGCCTGGGGCGGATGGACGTGGGCCGCGCGGCCGTGGGCGGGATTGCCATTGTGCTGCTGGCAATGATGCTCGACCGAATCACCCAGAACCTGGCGCAACCGACCGTGCGCAAGCGCAAGTCGCTGTTCAAGCGCCTGCTGAATCCGAACCCGGTAAACGCTTAAAACTACAAGAAATCATGAATGCCCGTTGTTGACTGCCAACCCTGACCATAACGAGAAAAAAAAGAGGAAATCATGATGCATCCATTCAAAGCCTTGCTTGGATTTGCAGCAGTGTTGTACCTGGCAAGTACGCAGGTGTGGGCCGAGGATTTGCCAGGCACCGGCAAGACCATCCGCTTCGTGCAATCGGAAAGCACCGGCGGCAACTACGTACTGACCAAAATCGCGATCGAGGCCACCAAGCGCCTGGGTTACGCGAGCAAGTTGAGCACCGTGAACACCACGTTGTTCTTCCCCGCCGCCGCCCAGGGTGACCTGGACCTGTCGATGGACGTGACCTTGCCGATGCTGCAACCCAGCTTTGACAAGGTGAAGGACCGTACCGAAGTGGTGGGCTCGGGCTTCATTACCGGCGCCGGCTACAACGGCTACATGATCGACAAGAAAACCGCCGACGCGTATGGCATTACCAGCCTGGAACAAATGAAAGACCCGAAAATCGCCGGGCTGTTTGGCAAGGACGGCAAGGCCAACCTGATCAGCTGTGACCCGGGTTGGGGCTGTGGCGACGTGGTGGATTACCAGCTCGACAAGTTCGGCCTCAAGGACACGGTGAACCCGGTGCGCGGCAAGTACGAAGCGCTGATGTTCGAAAACGTCGCCCGCCTGAAACGTGGCGAGCCGGTGTTTTTCTATGCGTGGGCGCCGTCGTGGATGACCAACACCATGGTGCCGGGCAAGGACGTGGTATGGCTGCCGACGCCGTTTGATGCATTGCCGGGGAATGTGCCGAGCACCACGTCGGCACTCACGCCCGGGGTTGCCGGGTGTGCCGGTGGGGCTGATCCGTGCCGCATGGCCATGGCAGCGTGGAACTGGTACGCGATCGGCAACAAGCAGTTCATCGCGGCGAACCCGGCGATCAAGAAGCTGGTGGAGCAGATGACGTTCTCCCAGGCCACCTGGAGTTACTGGGAAAAAACCATCAGCGCCGACGGCTCCAGCGAACGCAATATTCGCAAACTGGCGGAGGACTGGATGAAAGAAAACAAAGCGACCTTTGACGGCTGGATAGCCACCGCACAAACCGCCAAGTAGCACCGATTCAATGTGGGAGCTGGCTTGCCTGCGATAGCGATGTTGAATTCACCGTCGCCATCGCAGGCAAGCCAGCTCCCACAGTTGATTTTCAGCCGCCGCAAAAAAACTGTTTTGGCGGGCGCAATCAGAAAGAACCCGCTGCCCCACCCCCACCAAACCACCAATCCCGACTGCGCCCCTGCCCTAGCATTACACCCACTCAGACGAACCGGAGTGAACCCCATGACCTACAACCACCCGCTGCTGTTCAAGGCCCTGTGCTACGTCGACGGCCATTGGGTCCACAGCGCCAGTGCCAGCACCGTGGCCGTACATAACCCGGCGAACCAACAGTTGATCGGCCATGTGCCGCTGCTGGAAAAACCCCAGATCGTCGCCGCCATCGACGCCGCCCACCGCGCGTTTGCCGCGTGGCGCGAACAGAGCCTTGATACCCGCGCCACACTCCTGCGGCGCTGGGCAGCACTGATCCTCGAACACCAGGAAGACCTCGCCCGCATCCTCAGCCAGGAGCAAGGCAAACCGCTTGCCGAAGCCCGGGGCGAAATCGCCTATGCCGCAAGCTTCATCCCGTGGTTCGCCGAAGAAGCCCGCCGCCTTTACGGCCAGAACATTCCCAGCCATATCCCCGGCGCGCACCTGGGCACGGTCAAGGAACCCGTGGGCGTCTGCGCCCTGCTCACGCCGTGGAATTTCCCCTCGGCCATGATCACCCGCAAGGCCGCCGCCGCCCTCGCCGCCGGTTGCACGGTGGTGGTCAAGCCGGCCCATGAAACCCCGTACTCGGCCCTGGCCCTGGCGCAACTGGCCGAGGAAGCCGGCTTCCCGCCGGGGGTGTTCAACGTGGTGCTGGGCGAACCGCAGATGGCCATGCAAACCCTGGTGCAGGACAGCCGCGTGCGCTCGGTGAGCTTCACCGGCTCGACCCGGGTCGGCAAGCTCGTGCTGCAAGCCGCGGCCCGGGACGTGAAAAAGGTCGCACTGGAACTGGGCGGCAATGCGCCGTTCATTGTGTGCGCCGACGCCGACCTTGGGCACGCGGTGAAGGTCGCGGTCGAAGCCAAGTTCCAGACTTCCGGCCAGGATTGCTGCGCCGCCAACCGGATCATGGTCGATCGCTCGATCTACCCCGAATTCCTCAGCCGTTTTGCTGCCGCCGTGCGTGAGTTGCGGGTCGGCCCGGCCGTGATCGACGGCCAAGAGCAACGCGTCGACATCGGTCCCCTGATGCACCAGGCCGCCTTCGACGTCACCGCCGAGCGCGTGGCCGACGCCCTGGAGTTGGGCGCACAACGCCTGGCAGGCGGCGAAGCCCACGCCTTGGGCGGGCTGTTTTACCAGCCCACGGTGCTCGCCGACGTGACCCCGCAGATGCGCATCTACCGTGAAGAAAACTTCGCGCCGATTGCCGGGGTAATGCCATTCGATTCGATCGAACACGCCATCGAGATGGCCAACGACACCGAATACGGCCTGGCCGCCTACATTTGTTCCAACCGCCTGGACCTGATCTACCCGCTGATCCGCCGCCTCGACCACGCCATGATCGCGGTCAACGGGGTGAAATTCACCGGTCACCCGATTCCCTTTGGCGGCATGAAAGACTCGGGCCTGGGCCGTGAAGGCGGCGCCGAGGGCTTCGAAGCCTTTGTCGAAACCAAATACTTTTGCCTGCACCACCAAGGCCAATTCCAAGGAGAGCAACCATGAGCCAAGCACTCGAAAGCCTGTTCGAACAAGACCGTGCGCACTTCATGCATCCGTCCACCCACGCCCATGATCACGCCAGCGGCGCACTCAAGGGCCGCATCATCCAGAGCGCCTCGGGCATCCGCATTCGCGACCACGAGGGCCGCGAATTCATCGATGCATTCGCCGGCCTGTACTGCGTGAACATCGGCTACGGCCGCACCGAAGTCGCCGACGCCATCTACAAGCAAGCCAAGGAACTGGCCTACTACCACACCTATGTCGGCCACTCGACCGAGGCGATCATCGAGCTGTCGAGCCGCATCATGGACTGGGCGCCCGAAGGCATGAAGAAGGTCTACTACGGCCTGTCCGGCTCCGACGCCAACGAAACCCAGATCAAGCTGGTGCGTTACTACAACAACGTGCTGGGCCGCCCGCAGAAGAAGAAAATCATCTCCCGTGATCGCGGCTACCACGGCTCGGGCATCATGACCGGCAGCCTCACCGGCCTCGCGGCGTTCCACCAGCATTTCGACCTGCCGGAACAAGGCATCCAGCACACCGTTTGCCCCCACTGGTACCGCAAGGCTCCGGCGGGTATGGACGAGGCGGCGTTCGTGCGTTACTGCGCCGATGCGCTGGAAAAAATGATCCTCGCCGAAGGCCCCGACACCGTCGCCGCCTTCATTGGCGAACCGGTGATGGGCACCGGCGGCATCGTGGTGCCGCCGGCCGGTTACTGGGCAGCGATTCAGGCGGTGTTGAACAAATACGACGTGCTGTTGATCGCCGACGAAGTGGTCTGCGCCTTCGGCCGCCTGGGCTCGAAAATGGGCAGCCAGCGCTACGGCATGCGCCCGGACCTGATCACCACCGCCAAGGGCCTGACCAGCGCCTATGCGCCGCTGTCGGCGGTGATCATCGGTGAGAAGGTGTGGGACGTGATTGAAAAGGCCTCGACCCACGAAGGCGCCATGGGCCACGGCTGGACCTACTCCGGGCACCCGATCTGCGCGGCGGCGGCATTGGCCAACCTGGATATCCTGGAGCGGGAAAACCTCACCGCCAATGCGGATGAAGTCGGCAGCTACCTGAACCGTCGCCTGCGCGAAACCCTCGAAGGCCACCCGCTGGTGGGCGAAGTGCGCGGTGACGGCATGCTCGCCGCCGTGGAGTTCATGGCCGACCGGGAGCAGCGCACGCCGTTCGATGCTGCCTTGAAAGTCGGCCCGAAAGTCTCGGCCGCCTGCCTGGAACGCGGCATGATCGCCCGGGCCATGCCCCATGGCGACATCCTCGGCTTTGCACCACCGCTGATCCTGACCAAGGCCGAGGCCGACCTGATTGTCGACATCACCAAGGGCGCGATCGACCAGGTGGCCGGCGAAGTGTTGGGCTGATGAGGTAGCCTGTGGGAGCTGTCGAGCGTTAGCGAGGCTGCGATGGCGTCGGCATTGCCAACATTGATGCGCCTGATCCACCGCCATCGCAGCCTCGCCAAAGCTCGACAGCTCCCACCCTTTAGTGGCCTGATATTTACCCGCCCGCTTCAGAGTCTGTTCGCAATGCACAAGCTTGACCGCTATGACCTGAAAATCCTGCGCATCCTCTCCGAGGACGGGCGCATCACCAAGTCGAGCCTGGCCGAGGCCATCAACCTCTCGGTAACGCCCGCCTGGGAGCGCGTACGCAAACTGGAAAGCGCCGGCCTGGTCAAAGGCTATCGCGCCGTGATCGACTGGAACCAGGTGTTCAAGAGCCAGCAACTGCTGGTGGAAATCACCCTCGCCCGGCACACCGCCCAGGACATGCGTCGCTTCGAACAACGCATGAGCGACGCCCCCGAAGTGGAGTTCTGCTACGCCACCGGCGGCGGCGTGGACTACATCGCGATGATCCGCGCTGCCGACATCGACCAGTACCAACGCTTTATCGACCAGCTACTGATGGAAGACCTGGCCATCGAGCGCTACTTCACTTACATCGTCACCAAAACCATCAAGACCACCGGCGCATTGCCGGCCCAGGCGCTGGACGACTCGGCCTTCTCCTGACCCTTGTACAACCCCCGCAATCCCGGCAGGATTGCGCCCGTGACTTTCACGGACGAGCACCTTATGACCCTGCCTTTTTTCGCCCCTGTTCTCCTCACTACCGAGCGCCTGGGCCTGCGCCCTCCCCATCAGGATGATTGGCGCGCGCTGTTTGCGATCTGGTCCGACCCCGAGGCCATGCGCTACTTCTCCTTCCCCACCATGACCCGTACCGAGCAGGCCGTCGAACGCTTCGGCCAACTGATGGAAGCGTCGGTTGCCGGTGAAGACCTGGTGTGCATGGTGGAGTTGCTGGCCACCGGCGAGGTGATCGGCAGCTGCGACCTGTTCAACGTCGACGAGCAATGCCGCCGCGCCGAAATCGGCTTCACCCTGAACCGCCAGCACTGGGGCCAGGGCTACATGAGCGAAGCCGCCCACGCCGTGATCGACCACGGGTTCACTACCGCCGGGCTGCGTCGCCTGGAAGCCGACATCGACCCGCGCAACCTGGGCTCGGCAAAACTGCTTGAGCGCCTGGGGTTTGTTCGCGAAGGCCTGTTGCGCGAGCGCTGGGTGGTGGGCGATGAGGTCTCGGACAGCGCACTGTATGGCCTGCTCAAGCGTGACCGCCCTGCCTGACCCACAACGGGCGCCCCTTTTTCAGGCCCACGAACAAGGCCAGCAGAACCAGGCCCATGGCCTGCCACTGCGAAACCCCGGGGCGCTCGCCCAGAATCAGCATCGAGCTGAGGATGCCGAACACCGGGATCAGCAGTGACAGGGGCGCCACCCGGGACACCGGGTACTCGCGCAGCAGCAAGTTCCAGCCCCAGTAGCAGAAGTGCGTCGCGCCATACACCTGGAACGCCAGCGAGAACAACGCCACACCGTTCAACTGGGCCGGCAACGCGATAAAGGCTTGCGGGCCGTCCAGCCACCCCGTCAACAGCACCAGCGGCAGCGGTGCAAACAGGCTGGCCCAGACCACGAATGCAAAGATCTCCCGCACGCCGGAAACCTTGATGATGATATTGCCGATGCTCCAGGCCAGCGCGCTGAACAGCACCAGGGCAAACCCCAGCATCGTGGCCGCCCCCTGTACGCCCACCAGCATGCCCACCAAGCCCATGGCCGCCAGCAGCACGCTGATCAATTGCGGCAGGGAAAGGCTTTCGCGGAACAGCAGCACACCCCAGCCCATCGTGAAAAATGCGCTGAACTGAATCAGCAGCGACGCGCTGCCGGGCGGCACGCCCATGGCGATCCCAAGGTTGATCAGGGCCCACATCGCCACCCCGAATATCAAGCCGTAGGCCGCCAGCCACTTCAGCGCAACCTGCGGTCGTTTCACCAGAAAGACCCAGGGCAACGCCGCCAGGGAGAAACGCAGGGCCGTCAGCAACAGCGGGTTGATCTCGGCCAGGCCCAGCTTGGTGATGGGGAAGTTGAGTCCCCACACAGCCGTCACCAGGACGGCCAGTAACAGGTGTTTGTGCTTCATGGTGACGGGGTCCGTTTGCTCGGTGGCACGGCGAGAGGCCATGCATTCGGGCAATTTTTTCGCAAACCGTGATGGCCCGCCTGCGATTGTGGGTCAACAAAGGCTAGAATCAGGCCATGCCCGATATTCATCCCTACGAAAGTACCCCCGCGACGTGGTCGTGACCACGATCGACTATGCCGACGGCGAGCTGTTCCCCGCCCACGCCCACCCGCGCGGGCAGTTTGCCTACGCCAGCCGGGGTGTCATCACCGTCTACACCGCCACCGGCAACTGGGTGGTGCCGCCGCACCGGGCCATCTGGGTACCGCCCCATGTGTCACACGCCATGCTGATGCGCGGGCCAGTGACGATGCTCAATACCTATATTCGCCCGCGGGCGGCGCGGCGGCTGGCACTGCCCCAGGCGTGTCAGGTGCTGGACGTATCACCGTTGCTTGGGCAGTTGCTGGAGAAGGCGGTTGAGGTGCCTGCGCGTTATGCGGCGGGGGGGCGCGACAGTTACCTGATGGGTTTGCTGCTGCACGAAATCGCGCAAATGCCGGTGCTGCCACTCTGCGCGCCGTTGCCCGCCGAGCCGCGATTGGCAAAGGCTTGTGAGACGTTTCTGGCCGAGCCCTCACTGGAAGTCAGCATTGATGCCATGGCCCTCGGCGCGGGGATGAGTCGCCGGACCTTTACCCGGCAGTTCCGCCAGGCCACGGGCATCAGCTACCTGCAATGGCGCCAGCAAGCCTGCCTGCTGGCGGCGATTGTGCGCCTGGGCAAGGGTGAACCGGTGACAAGGGTGGCGCTGGACCTGGGCTATAGCAGCCCGAGCGCGTTTGCGACGGTGTTCAAGCGCCTGTTGGGTGAGGTGCCCAGTCGTTATTTCGCCGGGACGCGTGCTTAGGCAACCCGCCGTATCGGTGTTGATCCTTCGCCCACGTCGAGCTCCCGCACGGCGTGCGGGAGCGATCAACCTGGGCATTGCCTGTCAACGTACTCAGGCAGTTTTTTGCTCGGGCGAATATTTCTTGAGCAAATGATTGATGTTATCCATGTCAAACCTGTTGTCTTGGTAACCAGGTCCGGTGCCAGAGCCATTAATCCCGATATCCAACTCCCGAAGAAGCTGTGTCCGTGCAAGAAGCTCCCTGGCCAGAGCCGTCACCTCAGACGTATAGGTTTTAGGGGATTCCTTTATACCCGCCGCCTGCTCCAGCTCACCGACGTTGAGATAGTTTGGATCACCGCCCTCCCCGAGGATGTCTCCAAAGTGATCTTTTATGCCGTTGAGCAACTCGTCGGGCTTCATGGATTTATACTTGAACGCCCCAAGGTCATCCCTGGATATTTTCCCGTCAAACTTCCCGCTCTTATCGCCATCAAGCCCACTGAAAAGACCCGGCTGGTCCAATAGCGCATTGGCCAGGTTGATCTCGGCCGTGGACGCTGGAGTACCATCCGAGCGCGTTCCGGACGCGACCGAGGCAAGGGATTTATCGGTTAAGGCGCCGTCAGCGTCTGCCAGTGAACTGAAGCGGGCCAGCGCAGAATCGGCAAGTTGCGCATTACTTTTACCCGCATACGGATTTGCCTGCTCCGTACCCTTGCCAGAGTTCTCAACCCTTTGACGTTGCAGGCCATCGCCCTTTCCAGCAACCGGCAAGTTCTTTTTGGGGTCAGGCTCTTTAGGTTTTTCGCTTCTACCACCGGTCCTAAGGAATTCTTCGCTCCTGTCGATCAAGTCACCATCAAACAGGTTACGTTGGAGAACGGCCAGGGCCAGCGCCGTGATGTTGTCGGACGCAGCATTTCCGGTGTTCTTGCGGTCACCAACCTGCATTAGTTTTTCCAGGCTGACTTTGCCGGTTTTTTTATCCACGAACTGGGAGCTGTTCTTTACAAAAGCATCGGCAATGTCGTCGACCGTGGTGGTGTCATAGGCCGTCGATCGCATTGGCGCTGGCGTGGCCTGAGGGGGTGGAGGCGGGGCGAAAGTTTGATAGGTCTGGCCAACAGTACTCATGGGTTAACTCTCCAATAGATTAGACGTTGTCTCGCCCATCCGAGGCTGATGCCTACCGAACGGGATGGGCAAAACCTGTGTGGCGATCAACCAAAAAGAGTTCCGAAACTGTACAGCGCCCCGCAAGAAAACACTTCATCCCCCAGTAGGAAGCCCCTCCCTCACACCAGCCGTTTTATCTGTTTATGCCGCCAGACCAACCGGTAATACGCCGTCTGCAAACCCAGCATCGCCAGGTACGTCACCGGAAACGCCATCCACACCCCTTCCAGCCCGAACCGCGCATTGAGCAGGTACGCCACCGGCAACTCCACCCCCAACACACAAAAGATCGAAATCCCCACCGGCACCAGCACCACCCCGCTGGCCCGCATGATCCCGCCCACTACCGCCTGAAACCCAAACACCAGGATGCTCCAGAGCATGATGTGCAGCAGGTGCTCGGCCTTGACCCGCGCATCCACGTCAGTAATGAACAACCCCAGCAACCAGTGCGACAACCCATACCCCAGCACAATCAAGCCGCCGGTCAGGCACAGGTTAATCAGGATCCCGGTGCGCAGGATCGGCCCGATCCGCTCCAGTCGCCCGGCCCCGATCGCCTGCGCCCCAAGAATCGACGCGGTGATGGCGATCGACAGCGCCGGAAACTGCACATAGTTGACGATCTGCGTCACCGCCCCATACGCCGCTGTCGCCTGGGAACCATGGCTGTTGACCAGCGCCAGAATCACCAGCTCCGACAACGACAACACCACCATCTGCAACCCGGTGGGCAGGCCGATACGCAGGACCTTGCCGAGGATCACCCGGTCCAGCCGCAACGCCGCCATCAACTCGCGATCCGGCGCCATCACGTGGTTTTTATGGCGCAGGCGCAGTACCAGAAAGGTCATCGCCAGGGCATTGCCCACCAGCCCTGCCAGCACCGCGCTCTGGATGCCCATCGGCGGCAAACCCAGCCAGCCCTTGATCAACGCCGGGGTCAGCACCAGGCCCACGGTGGTCGACACCACCAGCGCCAGCAACGGCGACACGGTGTCGCTGACGCCCCGCAGCAGTTGGGTGAACAGGATGAACACCAGCAGCAGCGGCATGATCAGCATCATCATCTGCGCATAACCCACCGCGTCGTCCAGCACGTCCACCGGTGTACCCAGCGCGAGCATGGCCGGGCGGGCGAACACGCTGCCCAGCACCGCTGCGATCACCCCGATCAGGGCGCCAAGGGTCAGGGTGGCGCCGGTGATCGACTTGACCATCGAGGTTTCCTGGGCGCCCCAGGCCTGGCCGATCAGCACCGAAGCACCGGCCCCCAGGCCAATCACCAGGGCGATAAAGAAAAACACGATGGGGAACATCCCCGACACCGCCGCCAACGCCTGGGTGCCGAGCATCTGCCCGACATAGATGCCGTTGAGCGTGCCGGAAAAGCTCTGGAGGAAATTGGACAGCACCATGGGTGCCAGAAAGATCAGGTAGATCTGCCACAACGGTCGTTGCTGGGTGACTTCCATGAAGGTTCGGATCTCGATGCAATTAGGCAGGGAAAGCGTTGCGTGACAACCAGGCCAGGTACAGCTGCACATCCACCGGCCAGTGCGCAATCTTGTTGGAAAAATCAGCGCAGTCCTGGGCAAACAGGGCCCGCGAGGCTTCTTCAAACCCCGGCAGGTCGCCGCCGATGGCGCTCATGAAACGATAGCTGGATTCCTTCGCCTGGCGTCGCTGATCGTGCTCGGCATGGGCATTGCGCGCTTCATCCACCAGCCGGCGCAAGGCCGCCGAGGCGCCGCCGCGTTGTTGCCCCAGCCACTCCCAATGCCGGGGCAGCAGGGTCACTTCACGCGCGACCACGCCAAGCTTTGGTCGGCCTACGGAAGGTGACGCTGGCACTTCGGGCTCCGTCACCGCGACCGCCGGCTGCTGGGGTGCGTAACCGGCTGGCCAGGGATAGTCGACCTGGACACCGCTGGCGTCATCGAACACCAGCAAACTGCCCGCCGACAGATCGACGCTTTTCAGGTTTTTGGCGACGTCGGCATAAGAGCCGGCGGCCACGCGTTGGTGGCCAAGGAAGGCAGTGCAGTGTGATGCGCTCATGACTTTTACCCGGAATATATTATTTTACCCGGGTTATATTAGCCTGAAATTCAGGGGATGCAAGTCGCCTGTTGCGAAACTACCAAACGATCGCTGCCGACCGTCGCCCCCATGGGCCCCACACTTGGTTCGCGCAATACGCATTCGGCAATCGCCGGTTCCAGCTCGACCCGCAGCCGACGGCCCAGGGCGCGCGCACCAAAGCGCGCGTCATGGTCGCGGCACAGCCAGGCCCGCGCCGAGTCATCCAGCACCAGCGAGCGTTGCTGCGCCGCCAAGCGTTGATTGAGCTTGCCGAGTTCCACCTCAAGCAGCGCTTCAAGCCATTGATGGTCGATGGGCTCGAACATCAGGATGCGGTCGATGCGGTTGAGAAATTCCGGCTCGAAATGGCGGTGCAAGGCGTCCTCCAGCACCCCCGCTTCACCACGGCCCCACCAGCGCAGCGGAGCAAAACGCTGCCGATGCCGACGCGCCTGCTGTGCGCCGATATTACTGGTCATGAAGATCAGACTGTTGCGAAAGTCCAGGGTGCGAGCGCCGCCCGCCAATGTCAGCTGGCCGTTTTCAAGAATGCCCAGCAGGCTGCGCACCACTTCCTGGCTGGCCTTTTCCAGTTCGTCGAACAGCACGATGCCGGGGCGGCTGTAGCTGCCCTGGATCAGTTCGCTGTTGAACAGGCTGATGCCCTCCTTGCTGCCGACATAACCCGGCGGTGCGCCGGTCAGGGCGGCGGCGTAATGCTCCTGGGCCAGGGTGTGCATGTCGATACGGCAGAACCCGTCGGCCCGCCCGTGCAATGCCTGGGCCAGCAGCCGGACGATTTCCGTCTTGCCGACCCCGGTCGGCCCCATGAACAGGTTGACGCTCAACGGCCGCTCCCGTTCGCCGATGTCGGCCTTGACCACCTTGAGCAAGCCTTCCACCTGGGCCAGGGCTGCGTCCTGGCCGACAATCCGGCTGCGCAGCAAGGCCATGACCTGGGCCGGTTCAAAGGTAAACCGCATGCCTTAACCCGCCGTTTTTTCTTGACCGCCATGGGGCAGTTGCCCCACCGGGCATTCGGCGACACCGACCGTACTGCGGGTGAATGCCTCGACATTCTCCCGGGCCTTTTGCGCGTCCAGCACCCAGGTGCGGTAGAACTCGAACGGACAATCCGCCACGCCCTTGTCCCCGTCGCCCGAGGCGTGCATGCCGGTGTAGCCACGGTGCAGCAGCTTGAACAGATGGTTCTGCGACTGGTCGTTGGCCCGCGCATCGCGGATCTGCGAGACCGAGAGCTGGGCGTACTGAATGCCCATTTCTTCCTCGCCGCACTCCCCCAGGGTACGGCCATCGAAACCAATAATCGCCGAGTGCCCGAAGTACGAATACACCCCGTCGAACCCCGCCGCATTCGCCACCGCCACATAGCAGTTGTTCGCCCAGGCCATGCTCTTGGACATCTGCACCTGCTGCTCCTTGGCCGGGTACATATAGCCCTGGCAGCGCACGATCAGCTCGGCGCCTTTCATTGCGCAGTCACGCCAGATCTCCGGGTAATTGCCGTCGTCGCAGATGATCAGGCTGATCTTCATGCCCTTGGGCCCGTCGCACACGTAGGTGCGGTCGCCCGGGTACCAACCCTCGATCGGGCACCACGGAATGCACTTGCGATAACGCTGGACGATCTCCCCCAGGTTATTGATCAGCACCAGCGTGTTGTACGGGGCCTTGTGCGGGTGTTCTTCGTGGCGCTCACCGGTCAGGGAAAACACGCCCCAGGTGTTGGCCTGGCGACAGGCCGCCGAGAAAATCGCCGTTTCCTCGCCGGGAATGCTCGCCGCGGTGGCCATCATCTCGTCGTGGTCATACATGATGCCCATGGTGCTGTATTCGGGGAACACCACCAGGTCCATGCCGGGCAAACCCTGCTTCATGCCGACAATGATGTCGGCAATCTTCTTCGCGTTATCGATGACCTCGGCCTTGCTGTGCAGGCGCGGCATCTTGTAGTTCACGACAGCAACGCCGACCGTATCCGGGCTGCTGGAAATGTCGCCATGGCGCATCGCAAATCTCCTCGGTCAGTGACTGATCATCCAAGGCCGCGGCCCGGTCTTGGTCTTGAGCCCCAGCGGGTTGGCCTTGCTCGGCACCACCGGTTTGCTGGTGCCACAGCAACTGCAACCCGCCGGGTGCTTGCGCGCCTCCTGATATTCGCCGACGGTTTGTGGCGCATGGGCGCTGCGCTCGTTACCGGCGATGGCCTTGCGCTGGTTGGCCGACAGCGTGGTCAGCGCCGGCGCCGACAGCAGCAACTGCCCGCCCGGGCCGTCGCAATACGGGCACTGGCTGGGTTCGTGACGCTGGGCCATGGGCCGCAGCATCGTGAAGGTGCCGCAGGACTCACAGGCATATTCGTAGGTCGGCATGGCTACAGGTCCGGGGCGATGGGCAGGTCGATACTGCCGTCGAGGAATTTGGTCGGGCCGCTGGCGTTGGGGTTGATGTCGAACTCGAAGATCTCGGTCGGCAGCCACAACGTCGCGCAGGCGTTGGGAATGTCCACCACGCCGCTGATATGTCCCTGCACCGGTGCCGAGCCAAGCAACGCATACCCCTGGGCTGGCGAGTAGCCGAACTTGGTCAGGTAGTTGATCGCATTGAGGCAGGCCTGGCGGTAGGCGACGTTGACGTCCAGGTAGTGCTGCTGGCCCTGTTCGTCGACGGAGATGCCTTCGAAGATCAGGTAATTCTTGTAGTTGGGAGTGATCGGGCTTGGCTTGAACACCGGGTTCTTGATCCCGTACTTGGCCATGCCGCCCTTGATCAGCTCGACTTTCATGTGCACCCAGCCGGCCATTTCGATAGCGCCGCAGAAGGTGATTTCGCCGTCGCCCTGGCTGAAGTGCAAGTCACCCACCGACAGGCCGGCGCCGTTGACGTACACCGGGAAATAGATCTTCGAACCGCGGGACAAATCCTTGATATCGCAGTTGCCGCCATGCTCACGGGGCGGCACGGTGCGGGCACCGGTGGTGGCGGCATCGTCACGGGCCGAGCCCTTGAGCTTGCCCATGTGTGCAGTGGCCGCCAGCGGCGCGTTGGCCAGGGGTGGGACGCGGGTCGGGTTGGTGTCGATCAGTTCCTGCTCGCGGCGGTTCCAGTCGGCGAGCATCACCGGGTCGGGCAGGCAGCCGATCAGGCCGGGGTGGATCAGGCCGGCGAAGTTCACGCCCGGGATGTGCCGGGAGCTGGTGAACATGCCCTTGAAATCCCAGATGGCTTTTTGTGCGCTGGGGAAGTGGTCGGTGAGGAAGCCGCCGCCGTTCTGGCGGGAGAAGAAACCGTTGAAGCCCCACTGGGAATCGGCCTTGGCGCCGATGTCGAGCAGGTCGACCACCAGCAGGTCGCCGGGTTCGGCGCCGTGTACGCCCACCGGGCCGGACAGGTAATGCACGGTGGACAGGTCGACGTCGCGCACGTCGCTGGCGTCGTCGTTGTTCTTGATGGCGCCGGCGGTCCAGTCGTAGGTTTCGAGGATGAAGTCATCGCCGGGTTTGACCCAGCAGGCCATCGGGATGTCCGGGTGCCAACGGTTGTGGATTTGCTCGTTTTCGGTGACGGGTTGGTTGAGGTCGACTTTGATCAGGGTGTCGGTCATCGAGGTGCTCCCGGAGGGTGGGTTGGCTGTCGGGAGCAGTCTCGCGGGATGGGGTTGGGCGGGGAATACGTTGGATGACGTATGCGTCTTTGGGGTGGGGGGACATATCCGTTTTTTGGGTGATGGCTGATATGGGTTCCGCTCTTACAGCGGGTCACTTTTGGAAAAGAGCCCCAAAAGTAACCAAAGGGCTCTTGCCCCACCACTCGGCACCTCGCTCAGGCTCGGTGTGCCCTCACTCCGGTACTACTCCGCGGGCCGCCGCGACGGGGCGTCCCTGCCCCGTCGCGGCTAAACCGGCGTCCTGCCGGTTTACCCGCTCCGTACTACCTGCGTTCGGCCAGCGTGGTTTAACGGGGCGCCTAAGATCAAGATCAAAAGCAGATCAACAGCACAGCGGCCTACAGGCCGGCTTGAGTGGTGTGAAGCAAAGGCAAAATCAAAATCCAAAGCGAGCACGATCCCCTGTAGGAGCTGGCTTGCCTGCGATGGCCTCGCCTCGGTGTACCTGAAAAACCGAGTTGTCTGCATCGCAGGCAAGCCAGCTCCCACAGAAAAGCAGAGCTGCATCAGTTTCAGATTTGGCTTTCGCTTTTGATCTGGCTTCTACCACTCAAGCCGGCCTGTAGGCCGCTGTGCTCTTGCTTTTGATTTTGATCTGGCTCTGACTGCCCCAATAAGCCCGAGGCCGAACGCAGGGATTGAGGAGCGGGTAAACCGGCAGGACGCCGGTTTAGCCGCGACGGGGCAGGGACGCCCCGTCGCGGCGGCCCGCGGAGCAATGCCGGAGTGAGGGAACACCGAGCCTAGGCGAGGTGCCGACAGGCGGGGCAGAGCCCTTTGGTTACTTTGGGGCTTTTCCAAAGTGACCCGCTGTAAGAGCGGAACCCATATCAGCCGTTACCGCAGAAATGGATATGTACACCATCACTCCGGTAAAGGAATCACCCGCAACGGCCTCACCGACTTATAAGAAAAACTCGAATAAATCTCCTTAACACACGGCAAGCTCTGCAACACCTCCCGCGCAAACTCCCCAAACGACTCCAGATCCTTCGCCACCACTTCCAGCAAAAAATCATACCGCCCGGAAACGTTATGGCACGCCACAACCTCGGGAATCTCCAGCAACCGCTGCTCAAACGCCCGGGCAACCTCGCGGGTGTGCGTGTCCATCATGATGCTGACAAACGCCGTCACCCCATACCCCAGCGCCTTGGGCGACAGGATCGCCTGATAACCACCGATCACCCCGCTGTCTTCAAGGTTCTTCACCCGCCGCCAACACGGCGAAGTGGTCAGCGACACCCGCTCCGCCAACTCCGCCACGGTCAACCGCGCATTACCCTGCAAAGCGTTTAAAAGCGCCTTGTCAGTCCGATCCAGATGAACAGGCATATCTTGCCTCGAAACGTCATTTTTATTGTTTTTCATCCCAATCTACCGGGTTTTCCCGGCAAACTATGGAACGTTCGGCCGCAGTTATAAGCATAGCATTGTAGGAAATAAGGAGCGTCCGACCATGAAAAATAAACACAATACGTTCGGCTTTTCCACACGTGCCATCCACCACGGCTACGACCCCCAGGACCACCACGGCGCCCTCGTGCCGCCGATCTACCTGTCGGCAACCTTCGCCTTCCCCACTGCCGAATACGGCGCCGCCTGCTTTGCCGGTGAAGAGAGTGGGCACTTCTATACCCGCATCTCCAACCCCACCCTGGCCCTGCTGGAAGCGCGCATGGCCACCCTGGAAAACGGCGAAGCGGCCGTAGCCTTCAGCTCCGGCATGGGCGCGATTGCCGCGACGTTCTGGACCCTGCTGCGCCCCGGTGACGAGATCATCGTCAGCCAGACGCTCTACGGCTGCACCTTCGCCCTGCTGCACCACGGCATCGGCGAATTCGGCATCAAGGTGCGCCACGTCGACCTCACCGACCTGAACGCCCTGCGCGAGGCCATCAACCCCGCCACCCGGATGATCTACTTCGAAACCCCCGCCAACCCCAACCTGCAACTGGTGGACATCGCCGCCGTCGCCGAGATCGCCCACCAGCAACCCGGCATCACCGTGGTGGTGGACAACACCTACTGCACACCCTACTTGCAACGCCCGTTGGAAATGGGCGCCGACGTGGTGGTGCACTCGGCCACCAAATACCTCAGCGGCCATGGCGACATCACCGCCGGGATCGCGGTCAGCAGCCAGGCCCTGGCCCAGCGCATTCGCCTGCAAGGGCTCAAGGACCTGACCGGCGCGGTGATGTCGCCCCAGGACGCCGCCCTGTTGATGCGCGGCCTCAAGACCCTGGCCCTGCGCATGGACCGCCATTGCAGCAACGCCCTGGCCATCGCCGAAGCCTTGCAGGCCCATCCCCTGGTGGAATGGGTGACCTACCCCGGCCTGCGTTCCTTCCCGCAGTACGAATTGGCCGCGCGGCAGATGAAGCAGTCCGGCGGCATGATCGCGTTTGAACTCAAGGGCGGCATCGACATGGGCCGACGCTTCATGAACGCCCTGAAGCTGTTCACCCGGGCGGTAAGCCTCGGGGACGCCGAGTCACTGGCCCAGCACCCGGCCAGCATGACCCACTCCACCTACACCCCGGAACAACGCGCCCACCACGGGATTTCCGAAGGGCTGGTGCGGCTTTCCGCCGGCCTGGAAGATGTCGCCGACTTGCTCGCCGACGTTGCCCAGGCACTGAACGCCTGCGCCGTGAAGCCCAAATCCCGGGCGATGCAACAAAACGTTCATCACGCTTGAAGTAAATTCACCAGCAGGCGCGACGTTTATCAATAGCCCGGCCTGAAAAGGTCGGGCTTTTCCCGTTGCGCCCTGCACCGCAAAAAATTTGATCCATTCATTGGCCCGTTTGCGACAGCCTGTACTAGCATACGAGGCGGCAGTCATGGATATCACTGCCCTGTACGCCGCCCTCCTTGAAACTCATGGATGAAATGATGAACTCACACCTGTTCCCTCACATTGGCAAAGTCATCGCCAGCACCGGCAGCCGGCACTTCCCGCGCATGCTGCACGACCTGATCCTCACCCAACTGGCGGTCGACGCCACGCACATCACCCAGATGCCCGTGAGTTCAAAGGCACACGCCCCGCGCAAGGCCGGCAGTGCGCGCGTGCAGGGCATCAGCCCGGTGTACACCGACCCGGTGCTCGAACTGGACGAGGCCCAGGCCGCCGCACAACTGCACCTGACCCGGCGCAAGGATGACGTCAGCTACGTGCTGTCGGTGTATCGCGCCAACCCGTCACAGAGTTTTTCCCAGCAGGAACGGATCATCCTGCAAGACTTCTCCTCCCTGCTGCTGCCCATGGTTGAAAAGCATATCAGTGCCCTGCAACCCACTGGCCCGGACAGCGAAGCACCGCAGCAACAAGGCATCCACACCTTGCGCCGGCGCTTTGAAGAACGCCTTGCGCAATCGGGGCTGGCCCTTTCCAGCCGCGAGCTTGAGGTGTGCGTAGGGCTGCTGGCCGGGCGTACCGCACCGGAACTGGCGGAGCAACTGGCATTGAAGGTCAACACCATCGAGAGCTACCTCAAGCGAGCGGCGATCAAGATGGGCATCAGCGGCCGGCATTCGTTGATGCGATGGATGTATTCCGCAGAAGAAAACACAGCTCTCTAGAACACCGAGGAACAAATGTGGGAGCAAGCCCGCTCCCACATTTTTTGATCTCTGCCCGGCCTAATCCCGCGCCAAGGCCTCGATTGGATCCAGCCGCGCCGCATTCCTCGCCGGTACAAACCCGAACACAATCCCGATCAGCGTCGAGCATGCAAACGCGGTCACCACCGAGCCCAGGGAAAACACCATTTCCCACTCTTTCACAAACAACGAAAACAGATAGCCAATGGCGAATGACAGCGAGATGCCGATCATCCCGCCAATCAGGCAGACCATCACCGCTTCCACCAGAAACTGCTGGCGAATGTCCGATTGCCGTGCGCCCACCGCCATGCGAATCCCGATCTCGCGGGTGCGCTCGGTCACCGACACCAGCATGATGTTCATCACCCCGATGCCGCCCACCAGCAATGAAATCACCGCAATCAACGACAGCAGCAACGCCAGGGAACGGCTGGTTTTCTGCACCGTCTGCATGATGCTGTCGAGGTTGTTGGTAAAGAAATCCTTGGTGCCGTGGCGCTGCAACATCAGCTTGGTGACGTTCTCTTCCACCACCTTGCTGGGCTGGCCGTCCTTGATGCGCACGGTGATGCTGTCCAGATGGCGCTGGCCCAACAGCCGCCCCGCCGCCGTCTCATACGGCACCCACACGTTCAGCGCCTTGCTGGCGGCGAACATGTTTTTGTTGTCCGCCGTCACCCCGATCACCGTGCACGGCAGGCTGCCCACCAGGATCACCTGGCCCAACGGATCCACGCCAGGGCCGAACAGACGATGGCGCGTGTTGTGGTCAATCACCACCACCTGGGCCTGGCGCCGGGCGTCGCTTTCACTGAAGGTAATCCCGGCCTCGAGCTTCAGGCCCTTGACCTGGAAATAGCGGTCGCTGACGCCGTTGACCTGGGCGTCCAGGTCGATGTTGCCGTAGCGCAGCAACAGGTTGCGCCCCACCACCGGCGTGGCGCTGTCGACGTAATACAGCTGGTTCAGCGCGTCCACATCCGACGGCAACAGCGTCTCGATGGCCGAGGCACGGCTGTCACCGAAACTCTTGCCGGGAAAGATATCGATGGTGTTGCTGCCAATGGCCTGGATGTCCTTGAGCACATAACGCTTGGCGCCTTCGCCGATGGCCGAGATCGACACCACCGACGTGATGCCGATGACAATACCGAGCATGGTCAACAAGGTGCGCATGCGATGGGAAATCAGCGCGACCCAGGCCATGTTGAAGGCCTCCTTGAACAGCCCGAGGCTCGCCACCAACTTGCGCGCACCGCTGCGCTTGGGCTCGATGGGCGCCTCGGTGGGCAGGTCCAGGCCGACACTGTCATTGGCGCGGTCACTGACAATCTCCCCATCGCGCACCTCAATGATCCGCTGGGCATTGGCCGCCACTTTCGGGTCGTGGGTGACGATGATCACCGTGTGCCCGGCGGCGTGCAGCTCGGCCAGGATGCGCATCACTTCCTTGCCGCTGTGGGTATCGAGAGCGCCGGTGGGTTCGTCGGCGAGGATCACCTCCCCGCCGTTCATCAAGGCCCGGGCGATACTCACCCGCTGTTGCTGGCCGCCGGACAGCTGACTCGGGCGATGGGTCAGATGCCCCGACAAACCCAGTCGCGTCAGCAGCTCCCCTGCCCGGCTATGCCGCGCGGTTTCCGGTGTACCGGCATAAATCGCCGGCATCTCCACGTTGTGCAACGCGCTCAGATGCGCCAGCAAGTGGTAACGCTGAAAGATAAAACCGAAGTAGTCGCGGCGCAGCTCCGCCAGTTGCTCATCACCCAGGGTGCGGGTTTCGATGCCATTGATCTTGTAGCTGCCGGCCGTGGCGTAGTCGAGGCCACCGAGGATGTTCATCAGGGTGGATTTACCCGAACCCGAGGCCCCGGTGATCGCGACCATTTCCCCGGCATGGATGGTCAGGTCGATACCCTTGAGGGCAATGAATTCGCGGTCACCGGCCATGAAGCTGCGGACGATGCCTTTAAGCTCCAACAGTGGCTGAGTCATCAATCAGCCCCCGCCACGGCGGGCGACGGGTCGCCGATCACCACTTTGTCGCCTTCGGCCAGGCCATCGAGGATCTGCACCTTGACGTTGTTGTTGATGCCGGTCTGCACCTGCCGCGTGTTGGCCTTGCCCTTGGCGTCCACCACCCGCACGGGGAAACTGCCGTCGGCATTACGCGGGCCAAGTGCGGCCACCGGCACCGTCAGCGCCGCCTTGGCGGTGTCGAGCACGATGCGCACCTGGGCGGTCATGGCGATGCGCAGGCGGTGGTCGGGGTTGGGTACGTCGAACAGTGCGTTATAGAACACGGCTGTGTTTTGCTTGGGCGTGCCGGCGGTCTGGGTTTCGAGGAAGTTTTGCGGGGCCGGTTCGGTGCCGCGCAGCTTGGCGTAGTAGCGCTTGTCGGCCTCGCCGAGGATGGTGAAGTACACCTGCTGGCCGGGGCTGATGTGGATCACATCGGCCTCGGAGACCTGGGCCTTGACGGTCATGGTGTCCAGGTCGGCGAGCTTGAGCAGCACCGGCGCCAGTTGGCTAGCGATCACGGTCTGGCCTTCCTGGGTGACGATGCCCACCACATCGCCGTCGATGGGCGCGACGATGCGGGTGTAGGCCAGGTTGATCTTGGCGGTGTCGATCTGGATATGGGCGCTTTTGATCTGGGCGTCGAGGGACAGCAGGTTGGCGCGCTGCACTTCATAGTTGGACTCGGCGGTCTCGAAGTCCTGGCGGGAGACGGATTCGTCTTCTTGCAGGCCCTGATAGCGTTCGTAGACGGATTTGGTTTCCTTGAGTTGAGCGGCGGTGGCGCGGCGTTGGGCCTGGAGGTTTTCTTCATCGACCTCGGCTTTGCGCAGGGTGTTTTGCAGGATCAACGGGTCGATTTCGGCGAGCCATTGGCCCTTCTTGACCTTGTCGCCGACCTTGACCTTCAGGGACTTGAGCTGGCCGGAGACCTGGGCGCCGACGTCGACCTGTTTGACGCCTTCCAGCAGGCCGGTGGCCAGGACGGCGTTTTCGATGTCACTGCGTTCGGCGGTCGCGGTCAGGTATTGCGGCGCGTCTGCGGGGGCCTGCACGGTATAGATGATCAGGCCCGCTGCGACGGTCAACACCAGGGCCAATCCTGCTTTTCGATACTTTGACTTTTCCATAAATGACCATGAGAGGTGTTGAAGTTGTCCGGCTTTTGGCTCGGGGTACATATCCGTTTTTTTGGTAACGGCTGATATCGGTTCCGCTCTTACAGCGGGTCACTTTTGAAAAGCGCAAAAGTAACCAAAACGCTCTTGCCCCACCACTCGGCACCTCGCTCAGGCTCGGTGTGCCCTCACTCCGGCATTACTACGCGGGCCGCCGCGACGGGGCGTCCCTGCCCCGTCGCGGCTAAACCGGCGTCCTGCCGGTTTACCCGCTCCGTACTACCTGCGTTCGGCCAGCGTGGTTTAACGGGGCGCCTAAGATCAAAATCAAAAGCAGATCAAGAACACAGCGGCCTACAGGCCGGCTTGAGTGGTGTGAAGCAAAAGCAAAATCAAAATCTAAAGCGGGCACGGTCACCTGTAGGAGCTGGCTTGCCAGCGATGGCATCAAATGGGTCTGCCTGATGCACTGAGGTGTCTGCATCGCCGGCAAGCCAGCTCCTACAAAAAAGCCGCTCTTGCCTTTGCTCCTACCACTCAAGCCGGCCTGTAGGCCGCTGTGCTGTAGATTTTGATCTTGATCTGACTGCCCCAATAAGCCCGAGGCCGAACGCAGGGATTGAGGAGCGGGTAAACCGGCAGGACGCCGGTTTAGCCGCGACGGGGCAGGGACGCCCCGTCGCGGCGGCCCGCGGAGCAATGCCGGAGTGAGGGAACGCCGAGCCTTAGCGAGGCGCCGACAGGCGGGGCAGAGCCCTTTGGTTACTTTGGGGCTTTTCCAAAGTGACCCGCTGTAAGAGCGGAACCCTAAGTGGCCGTTACCGCAGAAACGGATATGTACACTCACAAAACCCGCTCCCCAACAAAAACCCCATCCCGCCACCAAGCCGCCAAACTCAACACATTCGGCGCCTTGAGCAGCGAAAAATGATTCCCGGGCCCATACCAAACCTCCAACCCCCCAACATGCCCGCGCCACCCCTCAACCATCAACCCCTGCTCCCGCAGATTCCCCGCCGCATCCAGGGTCGGATCCTCCGCCAACACCAGCCGCACCGGCCCGTCATACCGCCGGACAGGCCGATAAACCGTGCGCAACGCCGAGGCATACGTCCGCGCCGGCCCATCCATCGCGTCCACCGAAGACCGCGCCGGCAACAGCCCAACCCCGACCATCCCCCCATGCAACAACCGCCGCTGCTCCACTTCATCGCGCCCGGCAAAATCCACCGCATCAATCCCCAGCGACTTACCCGACGCGATCTGCATCGACTCCACCAACCGCAACAACGCCGCCGTCGTGGTATAGGGCCTGCCCTCCACCCCATTTCCCCCAGGCGCCTCGCTGTCGATCAACGTCAACGACGCCACCTCACGCCCCTGGGCCTGCAACCGCGTGGCCATCTCAAACACCACCCAACCGCCAAACGAATGCCCGACCAAATGCACCGGCCCCTGCGGGCACTCCTGCTCCAGCGCGTGCAAATAACAACGCGCCGCCGCCTCGACCTGGCTGTGAGGCACCGCCTCCCCATCCAGCCCGCGCGGCTGCAAACCAAAGACCGGCCAGTCCCGGCCCAACGCCTCGGTCAGGCCCACAAACCCGGTCACGCTGTCCCCCGCTCCCGGCACGCAGAAGATCGGTGCCTGCCCGGTGCGCCCGCCCTGGATCCGCAACAACGGCTGGTGCACCACCACACCCGGTGCCTCACTCAACGCCAGGGCCTCGCCCAACGCTTGCCCCAGCGCCTGGATATGCGGCGCCTGCATCATGCTCTGGTGATCCCCCGGTACTTCAATGCGGCGCAATTGGCCCACGGCCAGCGCCTCATCCCATCCCAGATCCAGGCTGCGCCGCGACAGTTCCGTCGGCCGCTCGGCAGCGCTGAACAAGTGTACCGCCAGTGGCATCGGGAACAGGCTGTAATGCGCCAACGCATGCCCGTGCCCGACTTCCCGTTCGATAAAGCTCAATAGATCCGCGTCCGTTGCCGCCGCCATCTGCGCGTACAACAGATGCCGATCGCGGCAACGTTGCAGCAACCCCGCAAAGTCCAGCTGTCCAATTTCCGCGTCCAGTTGCCCAAGGCTCGCCAGTTCATCCACACCTCCCTGTGCCTTCCAATACGCCGTGCACTGCAGCCGCAAATGCCGCTTGAGGGCATCCGGCCCGGCCCAGCGCGCTTTGCCCTGGTCGGTCATGCGCGGCACATAGCTGTCGATCAACCCAAGGAACGCCACCGGCTCGTCCAGCCCCTGCAGTTGCATCGCCACTTCATAGGCCAACACCCCGCCGAACGACCAACCCGCGAGGCGATACGGCCCATGGGGTTGCACTGAACGAATGATCCCCACCAGCCGCGCCGCCAACCCTTCCATGGTCTGCAACTGCGCCTCGCCAAGGGGCGCGCCGGGCAAGCCGTAGATCGGGTAGTCACCCGGAAGATGCCGACCCAGCGCCGGGAAGTACACGTCCATGCCGCTGAACTCATGCACCAGGAACAACGGTGGCTGGCTGCCGCCGGCGCGCACGGTGATCAGCGCGCTGTCCTGCGCCCACACTGTGCGCTGGCCGAGCATCGAGGCCACCGAGGCCACGCTGGCATGCTGGAACAGCTCTGCCAGCGACACCGCCAGCCCCGCCTCTTCCATCAGGCTGACCAGCCGAATCGCCAGCAACGAATGCCCACCCAGCTCAAAGAAACTGTCATGCCGACCGACCTGTTCCAGCCTCAACACCTCGGCCCAGAGTCGGGCCAGGGTCTGCTCCAGCTCATTCGCCGGGGCTTCGAATACGCGGCTGGCCAGCGCCTCCAGCGCGGGCACCGGCAGGGCCTTGCGGTCGACTTTGCCGTTGGCCGTCAGCGGCATTTTTTCCAACGCGACATAGGCCGACGGCACCATGTAGTCCGGCAGGTGCTGCAGCAGGTGGCTGCGCAGCACATCGATGGCCAGCGGCTCGCCGGTGTAATACGCCACCAGGCGCTTGTCCCCCGGTTCATCCTCCCGCGCCAGCACCACCACCTCCTTGATGCCCACGCAGGTCGCCAGGCGTGCTTCGATTTCGCCCAACTCGATGCGGAAGCCACGGATTTTCACCTGATCGTCGTTACGCCCGATGCACTCCAGCAGCCCATCCGCCGACCAGCGCCCCAGGTCACCGGTGCGGTACAGCAAACCCTCGCCAAACGGGTCATCGACAAACTTTTCGGCCGTCAGCTCAGGCCGGTTCAGGTACCCCTTGGCCACGCCGTGCCCACCGATGCAGATTTCCCCGGCCACACCCAGCGGTACCGGCTGCAAGTGAGCGTCCAGTACATGGATTTGCGTATTGGAAATCGGCCGGCCTATGGGCACGCTTTCGGCATCGGCGGCGAGGGCCTGCACTTCATACGTGGTGGCGTAGGTGGTGGTTTCCGTCGGCCCGTAGCAGTGCACCAGACGCACCGCCGGCGCCTGGGCCAGCAAGCTGCGGAACGCCGCCGGGTCAGCCCGTTCGCCGCCACACAAAAGAATGCGCAGCCCGGCCAGGGCGTCGGGAATCAGCTGCACGTACTGGTTGAACAGCGCGGTGGTGACGAACAGGATCGTCGCCCCGCCCGCCTTCAGCGCGCGACCAAAAGCGCCTGGATCGAGCAACGTGGCATGGTCGATCACCCGCACCTGCCCGCCGTTGAGCAAGGGCCCCCACACGTCCATGGTGCTCGCGTCGAACGCCGGGTTGGAGGCGAACGCCACACGGTCATGGGCGTTGAAATCGGCGTAGCCGTTATTGATCACCAGCCGCGTGATGCCCCGGTGTGGCACCAGCACGCCTTTGGGGGTGCCGGTGGAACCGGAGGTGTACATGATGTACGCCACGCGCTCAGAGGACTGTGACAGGTCGGGGTTGTGGCTCGGTTGCGGGTCCAGCGCCAGGGTGTCGACGTCGATACGCCGTGCCGGGTAATCAATGGACTCACGGCTGTGGGTCAACAGCCAGACCGCGCCGCTGTCCTGCACCATAAACGCCTGGCGTTCGGCCGGGGCGTTGATGTCCAGCGGCACATAGGCGGCTGCGCACTTGAGGATCGCCAGTTGGCTGAGCAGCAGGTCAACCGAGCGCGGCAGCAGCAGGGCCACGTGGTCGCCGGGCTGCACGCCCTGGGTGCGCAGGTGATGGGCCAACTGATTGGCGCGGGTGTTCAGCGCGCCGTAACTCAAGGCGTGCTCGCCATGCACCACGGCGATGGCGTTCGGGCGCGCCTGGGCCTGGGCTTCGAACAAGCGCTGAACGGTGTGCTCGTGAGGGCATTCACGTTGGGTGGCGTTGAATGCCACCCGCAGCTTTTCCTGCTCCGACGACGGCAGAATCGACAGTTGGCGGATCGCAACCCCGGCGTTCTGTTCAAGGGCCTGCACCAGCTGTTCCAGGGCGACATGCAGGTACTCACAGAGGCGTGGCGCGCCCTGCCCCATGGCATCAAAGGCAAACCCGTCGCCCAGGTCATCCACACTCAGCGACAGTGCAAAGTTGGTACGTTCCTCGGCCTTGAGCACTTGCATGCCCTGCCAGGCCTCAGCCTCACCGCCGGCGTGCGGTGCACTGTGGCGATAGTTGAACAGCACGCTGAACAGCGGCGTATTGGCCGGCAGCGCGCTGCAACGCTGGGCCAGGGTCAACGGCGCATGTTCGTGACTGAGCAGTTGGGTCAGGCTCGCGTGGGTCGCCATCAGCGCCGATTGCACGCTGCGCTCACCTAGATCGACCCGCAGCGGCAGGGTGTTGATGAACACCCCCAGCGCGCGTTCGGCCCCTTCACCCCCCTGTAACCGGCCCAGCAATACCGTGCCGAACACCACCTGCTCGCGCCCGGAAACCTTGCCCAACACCTGAGCCCAGGCCAGGTGCATCAGGCTCGCAGCACTCACCCCCAGATGACGCACCAAAGTACGCAGGCGCTGGCTCAACAGCGAGTCGACGCTCAGGCGTGCATGCTTCGGTTCATCCGCGGCGTTGAGTGGCAAGGTCGGTTCATCAATATCACCGAGCATTTCGCGGAAGAACGCTTCGTGCTCTTCCTCACGCATGCCCAGTCGCGTCTGCGCCACATAGTTGCGATACGGCACCGCCGCCCCCAGCTGCTCGCACCGGCCCAGCAAGCAGGCTTGCATTTCGTGCTGCAGCACTTCCAGGGCAACGTGGTCCATCACCACATGATGGAACAGCAACAACGCGACCACCCGTTGGTTGGCCGGGTCCTCGGCGTACACCAGGCGCATCAACGGTGCCTGGGCCAGGTTCAGCCGATGCTGAGCGAAGCGCTCCTGCAAATGCCCCAGCACATCGCCCGCCGCGTCAATCGCCTCGACCTGCAACGACGCCTGGCGCCACACCACTTGAACCGGTTCTTCCAGCCCGTCCCAGTGCATCGACGAGCGCAAGACGTCCTGGCGCTGGATCACCGCCCGCAACGCCTGGGCAAACGCTTCAAGGCGCTCGACGCTGGCAAAGGCGAACTGTGCCTGCAACAGGTACGCATCACCTTGCTGCACCGCGCGGTGGTGGTACAGGATCCCGGCCTGCAACGGCGCAAGCGGGTAGATGTCCTGTACGTTGGCCGCGCCGCCGGGAATGCTCGCCACCAGGCGGTCGATGGCGGGTTGCTCAAGCGTCACCAGCGTCAGCATGTCCGGGGTGATCCGCGTGCAATCCGCCGTAATGCCATTGGCTGGCACCGCCACTTCACGGCCACCGCCCACCGCAGCGGCCAACGCCGCCAGCGTAGGCTGACCAAACAACACCTTCACATCCGCCGACAGCCCGGCCCGGCGCATGCGGCCGATCAGGCTGGCGGCCAGCAGCGAGTGGCCGCCGAGTTCGAAGAAGTTGTCGTGACGGCCCACCCGCTCCACCTTGAGCAGGTCCGCCCACAGGCCGGCCAGGGTGATTTCGGTCTCGCCCACCGGCGCCACGTACTCCCGGGCGATCACCGATTCCAGGCCCGGCGCCGGCAGTGCCTTGCGGTCGAGCTTGCCATTGGGGCTCAGCGGCAAGGCATCCAGGTGCATGAAGGTTGCCGGCACCATGTAGTCCGGCAGGTGTTCCAACAGGTGGTTGCGCAGCGCGTCGATGTCGGCCTGCACGCCGGTGTAGTACGCCACCAGGCGTGAATCCCGGGCCACCACCGCGGCTTCGTGGAGTTGCGGGTATTGCAGCAGTCGCGCCTGGATCTCGCCCAGTTCGATGCGCAAGCCACGGATTTTTACCTGGTCGTCATTGCGGCCCAGGTACTCGATAGTGCCGTCCGGCAAGTAGCGCCCGACGTCGCCGGTGCGGTACATCCGGCCGGCACTGAACGGGTCCTTGAGGAAGCGTTCGGCGGTGAGTTCGGGACGGTGCAGATAACCCCGCGCCACTTGCACACCGCCGATAAACAACTCGCCCACCACGCCCAATGGTACCGGCTGCATCTGCCCGTCCAGCAGGTACATGCGGGTGTTGGCAATCGGTTTGCCGATGGGGGTGTTGTCCGGTGTAACGGGCCCGGTGCAGTCCCACGCCGTCACGTCCACTGCCGCTTCAGTCGGGCCGTAGAGGTTGTACAAACCGATGCCGGGCAACTGCTGTTTGAAGCGGCGCACCAGGCTGCCGGGCAAGGCTTCACCGCTGCACATCACCCGCACCAGCCCGGCACTCTGGCTGACATCACCGTGGGCCAGGAACACGTCGAGCATCGACGGCACAAAGTGCAGCGTGGTGATCTGCTCCGCCTCGATCACCTCACACAGGTAAGCCGGGTCTTTATGCCCGCCAGGGCGCGCCATCACCAACCGGGCGCCGGTGAACAGCGGCCAGAAAAACTCCCACACCGACACGTCAAAGCTGAACGGGGTTTTCTGCAACACCGCGTCCTGCGCGGTGAGCCCGTACTCGTCCTGCATCCACAGCAAACGGTTGACCACCCCGCCATGCTCGTTGATCACGCCCTTGGGCAGGCCCGTGGAGCCGGAGGTGTAGATCACGTAAGCCTGATGCTGCGCGGTCAATCCGTCGACCTGCGGGTTGATCAGCGGCTGTTGCTGCCAGGTGGTCCAGTCCAGGTCCACCACGGGCACCGTTACCTCACCCAGCAGCGAACGGGTGTCGCCCTGCACCAGCACGGCGGCCGGGGCGCTGTCCTTGAGCATGTAGGCGATACGTTCCAGCGGGTACGCCGGGTCCAGCGGCACATAACCACCGCCCGCCTTGAGAATCGCAAACAACCCGATGACCATCTCCAGGCCGCGTTCGACGCAGATTGCCACCCGCGAATCCGGCTGTACGCCCAGCTCGCGCAGGTGATGGGCCAACTGATTGGCGCGCTGATTCAGCTCGCGATAGCTCAGGCACCGGGTGCCCGCCTTCACCGCCAGCGCATCGGGCGTGCGCTCCACCTGGGCTTCGAACATACCGTGCAGGGTCTGGTCGAGGTTGTAATTCACGGCGGTGTCGTTGAAGTCGAACAACAGGTGCTCGCGCTCCTGATCCTCCAGCAAATCCGCGTGCTCCAGCACCGCCTGATCGTTATCGACCATCGCCTGCAGCACACGGGTGAAGTAGCCGACATAACGCTGCATCGTCGACTCATCAAACAACGCGATCGCGTACTCCAGCGTGCCGCGGATTTCGCCCCGGGCCTCGCCGAGGTTCAGGGACAGGTCGAACTTGGCAAAGTGGCTGTCCTCCACGATCCCTTCAAGACTCAAATCGCCGAGGGCCAGTACCGGCGCGTCGCTGTCCTGCCAGGTCAACATCGTCTGGAACAGCGGGCTATGGGCCAGGCTGCGCAGCGGCCGGGTGATTTCCACCACCTGTTCAAACGGCAAGTCCTGATGGGCCTGGGCGTCCAGGGTCAGCGCCTTGACCCGCGCCAGCAGCGCCTCGGCACTCAGCTCGCCCGAGGTATCAATACGCACGGCCAGGGTGTTGACGAACAGCCCGATCAAACCTTCCACCTCGGCCCGCTGGCGGTTGGCGACCGGCGAGCCGATCACCACTTCCTGCTGCCCGGCGAGCCGCGCCAGCAACGAGGCCCACGCGGTCATCATCACCCTGTACAGCGTGGTGCCATGGCGCTGGCTCAGGGCCTTGAGCCCGGCGGTCAGGCGTTCATCCAGGCGCACCTCGACAGTGCTGCCGGCGTAATCCTGCTGGGCCGGACGCGGACGGTCGGTGGGCAACATCAACAAGGCCGGCGCACCGGCCAGGGTCTGTTGCCAGTAGCTGCTTTGGCGGTGCAGCACGTCGCCGCTGAGCCACAGGCGCTGCCATACGGCGAAGTCGCTGTACTGGATCGGCAACGGCGGCAACGGGTCGGCTTCACCGCGACTGAAGGCCTGATACAACGCCATCAGCTCGCGCGTCAGTACGCCCATGGACCAGCCATCGGACACGATATGGTGGATTGTCAGCAGCAACACGTGATGATCGTCCGCCATGATCACCAGGCGCCCGCGCAGCAGCGGGCCGCGTTGCAGGTCGAACGGTGCCGAGGCTTCGCCCTGGATCAACGCGTCCAGCACTTGTTGCGCTTCGGGGTGACGACGCAGGTCCTGCACTTGCAGGGGCATCACCTCTTCAGGCGGCACGATCAGCACCTGGGCGTCATCGTCCTGCTGGGCGAAACGGCTGCGCAAGGTCTCATGCCGCGCGACGATCCGTGCCAAAGCCCGTTGCAGCGCCTCGACATGCAACTGCCCGCGCAGGCGCAGGCCAATGGGGATGTTGTAGGCGGTGTTGGCCCCTTCCATCAGCGCCAGAAACCACAGGCGTTGCTGGGCAAACGACAACGGCAGGACCGCGTCGCGAGGTGCCGGCAGGATATCGGGCAAGGTGCTGCGCCCGGACTGGGCCAAGACCTGCGCGACCGCTGCCAGCTCGGGATTGGCGAACAACTCGCCCAGCGCCAGGTCGACTCCCAGTTGCTGACGCACCTGGGACACCATGCGCATGGCCAGCAACGAATGGCCGCCCAGTTCGAAGAAATGATCCTGGCGCCCGACGCGCTGCACCTGCAACACCTCGGCCCAGATCTGCGCGAGGACGGTTTCGATGTCGCCGTGGGGCGCCTCGTATTCGCGGGTGAAGACGGCAGCCAGGTCCGGTTTTGGCAAGGCCTTGCGGTCCAGCTTGCCGTTGGCGGTCAGGGGCAATGCGTCGAGTTTTACGTAGGCCACCGGGACCATGTAATCCGGCAAGTGCGCCACCAGATGGGCACGAATCTCGCCCACCTCAAGGGCCTCGAACTGCGGATTTTCGGTGAAGTAAGCCACCAGCCGTGGCTGGCCGGGTTGGTCTTCACGGGCCAGTACCACCACTTCCTGGAGACCGGGCAACTGGTTGAGGCGGGTTTCGATCTCCCCCAGTTCGATGCGCACACCACGGATTTTCACCTGGTCGTCGTTGCGGCCCAGGTACTCGATATTGCCGTCCGGCAACCAACGCGCAAGGTCGCCGGTGCGGTACAGGCGGCCCGGGCTGAACGGGTCATCCAGAAAGCGTTCGGCAGTCATCTCAGGGCGGTTGAGGTAACCCCGCGCCACGCCCTTGCCGCCCACATACAGCTCACCGGCCACCCCCAGCGGCACCGGGCGCTGCTGTTCGTCCAGCAGGTAAACCGTGGCATTGGCGACGGGTTTGCCGATGTGCAACGGCTGCCCGGGCTCGATCCGGCCGGAGGTGGCAACCACCGTGGCTTCGGTGGGGCCGTAGTTGTTGATCACCTCGAAACGCTGGGCCCGGGTGAACTGGCGCAGGCGGTCGCCACCAATCAGCAAGGTGCGCAGGGTCGGGTGTTCGATGTTCTGGCTGAACGCGTATTCGGCCACCGGGGTGGGCAGGAAGCACACGTCCAGCGGTTGCGCGCGCCACCAGTCCAGCAGCGCGTCGATGTCTTCGGCGCCGTCGTGGGCCGGCGGCAGGTGCAAGGTCGCGCCCACACACAAGGCCGGCCAGACTTCCCAGGCCATCGCGTCAAAACCGAACCCGGCGACGCTGGCGGTATGCCGGCCTGCACACAGGTCAAACGCGCTGCAATGCCAGTCCACCAGGTTGGCCACTGTGTGGTGCTCCACCATCACGCCCTTGGGCAGGCCGGTGGAGCCGGAGGTGTAGATCACGTAGGCCAGGCTGGACGGTGTGACCGCGACGTGCGGGTTGCTGGCCGAATGGTGATGCCAGGTGAAGCGGTCCAGGTTGATCACCGGCACGTCGAGCGCGGGCAGGCGTTCCAGCAGTGCCTGCTGGGTCAGCACCGCGACCGGTGCGCTGTCGATAAGCAGGTAGCTTAGGCGCTCGGCCGGATGCGATGGATCCACCGGCACGTAGCAGGAGCCGGACTTGAGGATCGCCAGCAACCCGGCCAGGGTGTCCAGACCACGCCGGGCGACGATGGCCACGCGATCGTCGGGTTTCACCCCCAGTGCCAGCAGATGATGGGCCAGCAGGTTGGCTTGTTGATTCAGTTCGGCGTAGGTCAGCTGGCGGCCTTCATACACCGCAGCCACCGCGTCCGGGGTCCGCAGGGTTTGCGCTTCGATGCGCCCGTGCAGGGTGGTGCCCTGAGGAAAGTCGACGGCTGTGGCGTTGAGCTGCTCCAGCAAGTGCCGCCGCTCGGACTCGGGCAGCACCGACAGGCGGTTCAGAGGGGTGGCGGGCGCCTGTTCCAGCGCCTGCACCAGGTTTTCCAAAGCGGTTTGCAGATAACCGCACACCCGCTGCGGATCAACCTGGGTGCTCGCAAGCAAGCGCAGGATAAAACCGTCCCCCACATCATCCACACTCAGGGTCAACGGGTAGTTGGTGCGCTCCTCGGAGCTCAAAATCTCGATGCCTTGCCACGCTGACTGCGCTTCAGTGCTGGTGCCCGCGCCGCTGTGGCGGTAGTTGAGCAACGCACTGAACAGCGGCGTCGGCGCGGCCACGCCACTGCAACGCTGGGCCAGGGCCAGGGCGGCATGCTCATGACGCAGCAAAGTGGTCAGCCGGGCGTGGGTGGCCTTGACCCCGGCGCGCACATCCTCGGTGCCGACATCCACCCGAAACGGCAAGGTATTGATAAAAATCCCCAGGGCCCGGTCCGTGGCATGACCGCCCTGCATGCGGCCCATCAGCACCGTACCGAACACCACCTGCGCCTTGCCTGCCAAGGCGCTCAACACCTGTGCCCAACCCACATGGAACAGGCTGGCGGCGCTGACCCCCAACTGGCGCGCCTGGGCCCGCAGTTGCTGGTTGAGCGCCGGCGGCAACGGCCAGTCGACTTCGGCAATATCCTGGCCGTCGCCCTGCACATCCTGCAAGCCAAACGGCAAGGTCGGCTCGGTGATGTCGCCGAGCATCTCGCGAAAGAACGCTTCATGCTGCTGTTCAGTGACCCCCAGGCGCGCCTGGGCCACGTAGTTGCGAAACGGCACCGCGTGGCCCAACTGATCCGCGCGGCCCTGCAAGTACGCCTGCATTTCGTGGCGCACCACGTCCAGGGCGCTGTGGTCCAGGGCCATGTGGTGGAACAACAGCAAGGCGACCATGCGCTGGCGGGCTGCGTCCCACGCACCGACCAGCCGCACCAGCGGTGCACGGGTGACGTCCAGGCGGTAATGCCGGCCATCAAACAGTGCATGCAACTGGGCCGCGATATCACCGTCGGCAGGGTTCAGCTCTATCACCTGCACGGGCAATCGGGCCGTACGCCACACCACTTGCGAGGGTTCCTCCAGACCTTCCCAGATCACGGCGGTGCGCAGGATATCGTGGCGGTCCATCACGCCCTGCAACGCCTGGGCAAACCCCTTGAAACGCTCAAGGCTGTCGAAGGCGAACTGCGACTGCATGATGTACGGGTCGCCGTGCCCGGCACTCACATGGTGATAAAGAATGCCTTCCTGCAGCGGCGCCAGCGGGTAGATGTCTTGCACGTTGGCGACACCACCGTCGACGGTCTCGATGATGCGGTCGATCGAGGCCTGGCTCAGGCTCGACAGCGTCAGCATCGCCGGGGTAATTCGCTGGGCGCCCACGGGAATGCCATTGGCCGGCACCTCCACTTCACCGGCCTTGGTGGCCGAGTATTCGCCGGCCTGGATAAGCTCGATCAGCGCGGGCTTGTGTTCACGCAGCGAGGCCACCAGGGCCGGGTCGCTCAGGGCCTGTTTGTTGCCCTGCACCGACAGCTGGTCGCCCTTGAGCGCCAGTTGCACGTCCTTGGCCTTGAGTGTCGCCAACAGTTCGATGATGCTCACAGGACGATCTCCATTCGTTCGGTAATTGCGGCGTAGCCGGCCAGGGTTGGCTGTTCAAACAGGCCCCGCACATCGGCTTCCATGCCTTCCTGACGCAAGCGTCCAATCAAACTGACGGCCAGCAACGAGTGCCCGCCCAGTTCAAAAAAGTTGTCAAAGCGCCCTACCCGTTCCACCTTCAGCAGCTCGGCCCACAGCCGCGCCAGCAAGATTTCGGTGTCGCCCACCGGCGCCTCGTACTCACGCACGATCAGCGACTCCACACCCGGCGCCGGCAGGGCCTTGCGGTCGAGCTTGCCATTGGGGCTCAGGGGCAAGGCCTCCAGATGCACAAACACCGCCGGCACCATGTAATCCGGCAAGCGCGCCAGCAGGTGTGCCCGCAGGTGTTCGATATCAGCCTGCACGCCGGTGTAATAGGCCACCAGCCGTTCGTCCCGGGCCAATACCGCCGCTTCGTTGACCTGCGGGTATTCGGTCAGGCGTGCCTGGATTTCCCCCAGTTCGATGCGCAGGCCACGGATTTTCACCTGGTCGTCGTTGCGGCCCAGGTACTCGATATTGCCGTCCGGCAGGTAGCGCCCGATGTCACCGGTGCGGTACAGGCGGCCGGCGCTGAACGGGTCCTTGAGGAAGCGTTCAGCCGTGAGTTCCGGGCGGTGCAGGTAGCCGCGAGCGACCTGGACGCCGCCGATGAACAGCTCGCCCACCACCCCCAATGGCACCGGCTGCAACCGGGCGTCCAGCAGGTACATGCGGGTGTTGGCAATCGGCTTGCCGATGGGGGTGTTGTCCGGCACCACGGGCCTGGCGCAGTTCCACGCCGTCACGTCCACCGCCGCTTCCGTCGGGCCATAGAGGTTGTACAAACCGATCCCTGGCAGCTGCTGCTTGAAGCGGCGCACCAGGCTGCCCGGCAAGGCTTCACCGCTGCACATCACCCGCAGCAGCCCCGCGCCCTGGGAGACATCGCCATGGGCCAGGAACACATCGAGCATCGACGGCACGAAGTGCAAGGTGGTGATCTGCTCCGCCTCGATGACTTCGCACAGGTACGCCGGATCCTTGTGCCCGCCGGGACGCGCCATCACCAACCGCGCGCCGGTGAACAAGGGCCAGAAGAACTCCCACACCGACACGTCGAAACTGAACGGGGTTTTCTGCAAGACCGCGTCGCGGGCGGTCAGGCCGTAGGCGTCCTGCATCCACAGCAGGCGGTTGACCACCCCCGCGTGCTCGTTGATCACGCCCTTGGGTTGGCCGGTGGAGCCGGAGGTGTAGATCACGTAGGCCTGATGCTGCGCGGTCAACCCTGGAACCTGTGGGTTGGAGGCAGGCTGGTGCTGCCAGGTGTTCCGGCCCAGGTCCACCACGGGCACCGTCACGTTACCCAGCAACGAGCGGGTGTCACCCTGCACCAGCACCGCCGCCGGGGCGCTGTCTTGCAGCATGTAGGCGATTCGCTCCAGCGGGTACGCCGGGTCCAGCGGCACATAACCGCCGCCCGCCTTGAGAATCGCGAACAGGCCGACGACCATTTCCAGGCCACGCTCGACGCAAATCGCCACCCGCGAATCGGGCTGCACGCCTTGATCACGCAGATGATGGGCCAACTGATTGGCGCGCTCGTTCAGCTCGCGATAGCTCAGGTGTTGGTCACCCGCCTTCACCGCCAGCGCATCGGGCGTGCGTTCAACCTGGGCTTCGAACAGGCCGTGAAGGGTTTGATCGAGGTTGTAGGCAACCTCGGTCGCATTGAACCCGGACAGCAGTTGCTCGCGCTCCTGCGGGCCCAGGATCGACAGCTGATCCAGCGGCCGTTGCGGGGCGTGCTCCAGCGCTTCGACCAAGCCGTGCAACGCCGCCTGCATATAACCGCAGATCCGCTGCGCGCCGATCTGCGCGGGAGTCATCGCGGTCAACCGGAAACCGTCGCCCTGATCATCCACGTTCAGGGTCAGCGGGTAGTTGGTGCGTTCCTCGCTGGCCAGGGTTTCGATGCCCTGCCAGGCCGGCGATACCGGGGCTTGCTGGCTGTCGCTATGGCGATAGTTGAGCATGGCGCTGAACAACGGCAATGGCGCCGCCACACCGCTGCAACGCTGGGCCAGTGCCAGGGACGCATGCTCGTGCCCCAGCAACGTGGTCAGTCGGCCATGGGTGGCCTTTACCGCCGCACGTGCGCCGATGCCGCCGACGTCCACCCGCAATGGCAAGGTATTGATGAACATCCCCAGCGCCCGGTCGCTGCCTTTGCCGCCCTGCATCCGGCCCAGCAGCACCGTGCCAAACACCACGCTGGCCTGGCTCGACGTGCAGGCCAGGACCTGCGCCCAGGCCAGGTGGAACAGGCTGGCCGTGCTGACGCCGAGCAACCGCGCCTGAGCCCGCAGGCGCCGGGTCAAGTCTGGCGATAACCCTTCACGGGCTTCCTCGATGGCACTGCCATCGCCCTGCACATCCTGAAGGCCGAAAGGCAGCGTCGGCTCATGGAGGTCACCCAGCATCTCGCGGAAGAACGCTTCGTGCTCCTGCTCACTCACACCCAGGCGCGCCTGGGCCACGTAATTGCGGTACGGCGTGGCCACATCCGTGATGCCGGGCAGGCCCAGCAGGCTGGCTTGCATCTCGTGGCGCACGCCGTCCAGCGCCGTGTGGTCGAGGGCGATATGGTGGAACAGCAAGATAGCCACCACCCGCTGTTGCAGCGGGTCTTCGGCGTACACCAGGCGAACCAGCGGCGCCTCGGACATCGGTACACGGTAATGGCGAGGATCAAACTGGCGATGCAACTGCGCGAGCACATCACCGGCGCCCACCTGTACCGCCTGCACCGACAGCCGGGCCTCACGCCACACCACTTGCAGCGGCTGTTGCAAACCTTCCCAGACCACGCCGGTACGCAAGATATCGTGGCGGTTGATCACCGACTGCAACGCCCGGGCAAACGCCTGCAAACGCTCGACACTGTCAAACGCCAGGTGCGATTGCAGCAGGTACGGATCGCCCTGCTGGGCGCTGATGTGGTGATAGAAAATCCCTTCCTGCAACGGCGCCAGCGGGTAAATGTCCTGCACATTGGCCGCGCCACCCGGCACGCTGGCGACGATCTGGTCGATGGTCGGCTGATCAAGCGCCACCAACGACAGCATCGACGGCGTGATGCGTTGGCAATCGGCCGGGATCGAATTCACCGGCACCACCACTTCCCGACCACTGCCCACGGCGGCTGCCAGGGCGGCCAGTGTCGGCTGGCTGAACAGCACCCGTACATCGGCGCTCAGCCCGACCTGGCGCATGCGCTCGATCAAACTCACCGCCAGCAACGAATGGCCGCCCAGTTCAAAGAAATGGTCATGGCGCCCGACCTGCTCCACCTGCAACACCTCGGCCCAGATCCGCGCCAGGGTGGTTTCGACTTCGCCGCTCGGTGCCTCGTAGTCCCGGCTGAGCATGGCGGCCTGATCCGGCGCCGGCAGGGCCTTGCGGTCGAGCTTGCCGTTGGCGGTCAGCGGCCAGCTGTCGAGTTTTACGTAGGCCACCGGCACCATCGCCTCGGGCAACCGGTTGTGTAGCTCGGCGCGCAGGGTTTCGATGTCCAACGGGGTGTGTTCGGTGAACCAGGCCACCAACCGGCCGTCGCGCACCAGCACCACGGCGTCCTTGACGCCATCGACGGCGGCCAGGCGGGTTTCGATTTCTCCCAGTTCGATGCGCACACCACGGACTTTTACCTGGTCATCGTTGCGGCCCAGGTACTCGATGTTGCCGTCCGGCAGCCAGCGCGCCAGGTCACCGGTGCGGTACATACGGCCCGGGTTGAACGGGTCGTCGAGGAAGCGCTCGGCGGTCATCTCCGGGCGGTTCAAGTACCCGCGGGCCACGCCGCTGCCGCCCACAAACAGCTCGCCGGCCACGCCCACCGGCACCGGGCGCTGTTGCTCATCGAGCAGGTACACCGTGGCATTGGCCATCGGCTTGCCGATGTGCAGCGCCTGGCCGGCGTGCACGCGGCCAGAGGTGGCGACCACCGTGGCTTCGGTGGGGCCGTAGTTGTTGATCACCGCAAAACGTCGCTCGACACTGAACTGGCGCAAGCGATCACCGCCGATCAACAGGGTGCGCAGGCTTGGGTGCTCCAGGTTCTGACTGAAGGCGTACTCGGCCACCGGCGTGGGCAGGAAGCTCACGTCCAGCGGCTGCGCCAGCCACCAGGCCAGCAGTTCGTCGATGTTTTCATTGCCCACATGGGCGGGGGGCAGGTGCAGGGTCGCGCCGATGCACAACGCCGGCCAGACTTCCCAGGCCATCGCGTCAAAACCGAACCCGGCCACGCTGCTGGTGTGGCTGTGGGCATGCAGGTCAAAGGCTTCGCAGTGCCAATGCACCAGGTTTTCCACGGTGCGATGCTCCACCATCACCCCTTTGGGCTGGCCGGTGGAGCCGGAGGTGTAGATCACGTAGGCGAGATTCGCCGGGGTCAGGCCGGCGACGTGGGGACGGGTCGCGTTGGCGTAAGTGCCGTGCAGGTCGACGATGGCGACATCACCGAGCACGCCACGGGTGCTCTCCTCGGCCAGTACCGCGACCGGGGCACTGTCTTGCAGCAGGTAAGCGATGCGCTCGGCCGGGTAAGCCGGGTCGACCGGTACGTAGGCGGCGCCCGCCTTGAGGATCGCCAGCAGGCCCACCAGCATCTGCGGGCCACGTCGGCAGCAGATCGCCACGCGATCGTCGGGCTGCACACCCAGTCCCAGCAGATGATGGGCCAGTTGGTTGGCGCGTTGGTCGAGGGCCTGATAGGTCAGTGGCTGGCCGTCCTGGATCAGCGCAATCGCGTGCGGCCGGCGTTCGGCCTGGGCTTCGAAGGCGCCGTGCAGGGTCTGCCCTTGCGGGTAGTTGCGCACGCTGGCGTTGAAGGTGCGAAGCAGCATTTCGCGTTCGGCGGCCGGCAGGACCGACAGCTGATTCAGCGGCATTTCCGGGGTTTGCTCAAGGGCGGCCACCAGTTGCTCCAGTGCGCTGTGCATGTAGTCGCACAAGCGCTGCGCACCGATGGACTCCAGGGCCAGCACCGTCAGGCCGAAGCCCGCGCCCAGGTCGTCCACGCTCAAGGTCAGCGGGTAGTTGCTGCGCTCTTCGCCGCCGAGCAACTGCACGCCTTCCCAGATACCCTGGCCGTCGCGGGCCATTTCACCCGGGGTGCTGTGGCGGTAGTTGAGCAAGGCGCTGAACAACGGCATCGAGGCGGGCACACCGCTGCAACGTTGGGCCAGCGCCAGGGATGCATGTTCATGGCCGAGCAGTGCGCTGAGCCGGGCATGGGTTGCCTTGACCCCGGCGCGTACGGCACTGGCACCCGCTTCCACCCGCAACGGCAAGGTGTTGATGAACATGCCCAACGCCCGGTCGGCGCCCTCGCCCGCTTGCATGCGGCCCATCAAGACGGTGCCAAACACCACGTCCTGACGGCCCGACACCCGCCCGAGCACCTGGGCCCACGCCAGGTGCATCACGCTCGCAGCGCTGACCCCCAGTTGCCGGGCCTGCTCGCGAACCCGCAGCGCCAATGCCGCGTCCACCGGCCGTTCGGCCTCTTCAATGTCCCGGCCATCGCCCTGCACATCCTGCACGCCAAAGGGCAGCGTGGGCGCGTCGATGTCGGCGAGCATTTCCCGGAAGAATTGTTCGTGCTCCTGAGCGCTGATACCCAGACGGGCCTGAGCCACGTAGGTACGAAACGGTGCCGCAACCGGCAATGCATCGGCCTGATTGAACAGGAACGCACGCATTTCCTGGCCGACCACTTCCATGGCGGTGTGGTCCAGCGCCAGGTGATGGAACAGCAGGATGGCTGCGACGCGCTGGTTGGCCGGGTCCTGCGCATAGACCATGCGCAGCAGCGGCGCCTGGGTGAGGTCCAGGCGATAGTGGCGGGCATCGAAGCGCGCATGCAGTTGTTCGATCACGTCGCCGTCGGCCGGGTCCAGCGCAACGTTCTGCACCACCAGCTCGGCATGGCGCCAGACCACTTGCACCGGGCTGTCCAGGCCTTCCCACACCACGGCGGTGCGCAGGATATCGTGGCGCGCCACGACCTTTTGCAGCGCGCCCATAAAGGCCTGCAAACGCTCGACGCTGTCAAACGCCATGCGCGATTGCAGCAAATAAGGGTCGCCCTGTTCGGCGCTGACGTGGTGGTAAAGAATGCCCTCCTGCAACGGTGCCAGCGGGTAGATGTCCTGCACATTGGCCGCGCCGCCGGGCACCGTGGCCACAATGCGCTCGATGGCCGGCTGGTCGAGCGTGACCAGGGTCAGCATCGACGGCGTGATGCGCTGGCAGTTCGGCGCAATCCCATTGGCCGGCACGACAATTTCCCGTCCACTGCCCACCGCCGCGGCCAGGGCCGCCAGGCTTGGCTGGTTGAACAACACCCGTACGTCCGCGCTCAGGCCGGCCTGGCGCATACGCTCGATCAGGCTCACCGCCAGCAAGGAATGGCCGCCGAGTTCAAAGAAGTGATCAAAGCGCCCGACGCGCTCAACCTTCAGTACGTCCTGCCAGATCTGCGCCAGCAGGGTTTCCACCTCGCCCTCGGGTGCTTCGAAACCACGGCTGAGCAGCGACGCCTGATCCGGCGCCGGCAAGCCCTTGCGGTCCAGCTTGCCATTCGCCGTCAGCGGCAACAGCTCCAGCCAGACATAGGCCGACGGCACCATGTAATCCGGCAGTCGGCTTTGCAGGTGTGCGCGCAACGCATCAATGCCCAACGGCGCCTGGGCGGTGTAGTAAGCCACCAGGCGTTTGTCGCCAGGCTCGTCTTCACGGGCCAGCACCACGGTGTCTTTTACGCCGGGAACGGCCGCCAGGCAGCTTTCGATCTCACCGGGTTCGATCCGGAAACCACGGATTTTCAGTTGATGGTCATTGCGGCCCTGGTACAGCAAGGTGCCGTCCGCCTGCCAACTGGCCAGGTCGCCGGTGCGGTACAGCAGGCCATCGCCGAAAGGGTCGACGATAAATTTCTCGGCGGTCAGTTGCGGCTGATTCAGGTACCCCTTGGCCACGCCCGCCCCGCCGATGTACAGCTCGCCGACCACACCCAACGGCACCGGCTGCTGCCGCGCGTCCAGCACGTAGGCGCGGCTGTTGCCAATGGGGCGACCAATGGGAATGCCGCCCTTGCCCAGCGCCTTGATCTCGTACGTGGTGGAAAACGTCGTGGCTTCGGTGGGGCCGTAACCATTCAACAGGTGCTGCGGCGCGCCATGCTCAAGCACCCGGCCGATCACCTGCGGGTCGAGCACATCGCCGCCGACGATCAGGTAGCGCAACTGGCGGAACATCGGCATCAAGCCGTCGGCGTACTGATGGAACAGCCCGGCGGTCATCCACAACACGCTGACGGATTGCTCCTGCAGCAACGCGGCGAACGCGGCCTGGGACAGCAGCGTGGCGTGCTCGACCACCACCACGCAGCCACCATTGAGCAGCGGCGCCCACACATCGAGGGTGCTTGCATCGAACGCCGGGTTCGAGGCAAAGGCCACCCGGTCACGGTGATTGAAGTCGGCGTAGCCGTTGTTGATCACCAACCGGGTCACGGCGCGGTGCGGCACCTGCACGCCCTTGGGCGCGCCGGTAGAACCGGAGGTGTACATGATGTACGCGACGCTTTCGGCAGACTGGGCCAGGTTCGGGTTGTGCGTCGGCTGCGTGTCGAGGTTCAGCGCGGCGAGGTCATTCAGCACGTACCTGGCATGGCTGTCCTGCACCATGAAAGCCTGGCGCTCGTCCGGCGCATTGACGTCCAGCGGCACGTAGACCGCCGCACACTTGAGGGCCGCCAACTGGCTGACCAGCAAATCCATGGAGCGCGGCAACGCAATGACCACGCTGTCGCCGGGTTTTACATCCTGATCGATCAGGTAGTGGGCCAGGCGATTGGCCCGCAGGTTGAGTTCGCGGTAGGTCAGTGACACGTGGCCGTGCACCACTGCCAGCGCGTCCGGACTGGTCAGGGCCTGGGCTTCGAAGATCCCGTGCACGGTGTGCGCAGCCGGGTAGGCACGGGCAGTGGCGTTGAAGTCCACCAGCACTTGATGCCGCTCGGCGGCGGGCAGGATCGACACGTGATGCAGCGGCGTGGTCGGCGCCTGTTGCAGCGCCGTCACCAGGTTGCGCAAGGCACTGAGCATGTAGTCGCCGACGCGTTGCACATCCACCTCGGCCACGCCTTGTACGGTCAGGGCGAAGCCTGTGCCCAGGTCATCCACGTTGAGCACCAGCGGGTAGTTGCTGCGCTCCTCGGAGCTGAGGATTTCGATCCCGGCGTCGGCGAACGGGCTGGCGCCCGGCGCTTCACCCGGCGCGCTGTGGCGGTAATTGAGCAAGGTGCTGAACAGCGGCAACGCACCGGACACCCCACTGCAACGCTGGGCCAGGGACAGGGACGCATGTTCGTGCCCCAGCAACTGTGCCAGCCGCGCATGGGTGGCGCGTACGCCGGCCTGCACACCCACCGGGCCGACGCTGACCCGCAGCGGCAGGGTGTTGATGAACATCCCCAGCGCCCGGTCGGCGCCCTCGCCGCCTTGCATGCGGCCCAGCAGCACGGTGCCGAAGACCACATCGTCCTGGCCCGACACCTGGCCGAGCACGTGCGCCCACGCCAGGTGCACCAGGCTCGCGGCGCTCACACCCAACTGCCGGGCTTGCTCGCGCAGGCCCAGGCTGAGGGCCGGATCCAGCGGCACGTGCGCTTCCCGCACACCGCTGCCGTCACGGTTCACGTCCTGCAAGCCGAAGGCCAGGGTCGGCTCGTCGATATCACCGAGCATCTCGCTGAAGAACGCCTCATGCTGCGCGGCGCTCACACCGAGGCGTGCCTGGGCCACGTAGTTGCGGTACTGCACGGCGTCCGGCAGTTGCTCGGTGTGGCCGGCAAGGCTCGCGCTCATTTCTTCCACCAGCACGTGCAGCGCGGTGTGGTCCAGCAAGATGTGGTGCAGCAGCAGGATGCCGACATGGCGGCCCTGATCCTCGGCGTAGGCAAAGCGCATCAGCGAGGCGCGGGACAGGTCAAGGCGGTAGTGGCGTGGGTCGAAGCGCTGTTGCAGTTGCGCGAGCACGTCGCTGGAAGGGTCGACCTCAATCTGCTCCACCACCAGCAGCGCCTGGCGCAACACCACCTGCACCGGCTCGTCCAGGCCTTCCCAGACAATGCCGGTACGCAGGATGTCGTTGCGTTCGATCACACTTTGCAGCGCACGGATAAACGCCTCGACCGGCTCCTGACCGTTGAAGCTGAACTGCACCTGCAATACGTAGGGATCGCCCTCGGTGGTCGCCAGGTGGTGATACAGAATGCCGGCCTGCAACGGGGCCAGACCGTAGATGTCCTGCACATTGCCGATACCGCCCGGGACACTGGCGACGATATGGTCGATGGCCGGTTGGTCCAGGTCCACCAGCGGCAGCATGTCCGGGGTGATGCGCTGGGTCGCTTCACTGATCAGGTTGGCAGGCACCTGCACTTCATGTTGCCCGCCTACCGCAGCGGCCAGCGCAGCCAACGTTGGCTGGCCGAACAGCACCCGCACATCGGCGCTCAGTTCCAGCTGGCGCATGCGTTCGATCAATTTGACCGCCAGCAGCGAATGGCCGCCCAGCTCGAAAAAGTTGTCCTGGCGCCCGACCCGGTCGACCTTCAGCAGGTCTTGCCACAGATTGGCAATCGCGGTTTCCACGCTGCCTTGTGGCGCTTCGTAACCACGACGGGCCAGGGCTTCGGCGTCGGGTGCCGGCAAGACCTTGCGGTCGAGCTTGCCGTTGGTGGTGAGCGGGAACGTGTCCAGCAGCACGAAGGCGCTGGGTACCATGTACTCGGCCAGGGACTGCAGCAGATGATCCCGCAGTTCGGCGGCAGTGGGCGTGCGGCCCTGTTGGGCAATCACGTACGCCACCAGGCGCTGGTCGCCCGGCTCGTCTTCGCGGGCAATCACCACGGCTTCGCGCACGCCATCACAGGTGGCCAGGCGCGCTTCGATCTCCCCCAGTTCGATACGGAAACCACGGATCTTCACCTGGTCATCGTTGCGCCCCAGGTACTCGACACTGCCGTCGGCCAGCAGGCGGCCGAGGTCACCGGTCTTGTACAGGCGCTGGCCGGTCGCCGGGTCCGCCAGAAAGCGCTCGGCGGTCAGCTCGTCGCGGTTGAGATACCCCCGCGCCACGCCGGCACCGCCGACGTACAACTCCCCCACCACGCCCATCGGCACCGGCTCGCGGCGGGCGTCCAGCACATACAACTGCAAGTCGGGAATGCGCACGCCAATCGGGCTGACGCCCACCAACTGTGCATCCGCTGCCTCCAACGCACGGTAGGTCACGTGCACGGTGGTTTCAGTGATGCCGTACATGTTGACCAGGCGCGTACCGGCGTTGGTCACCCGGGCGTACCACGGCTTGAGAATGCCCGGCTCCAGGGCTTCACCGCCGAAAATCACCTGGCGCAACGAATGCAACTGCTGGCTGCGGCCCTGCGCCGCGATCAACTGGCGGAACGCACTCGGCGTCTGGTTGAGGATGCTCACTCCGGCTTCGCACAGCAGCGCATAGCACTCGTCCGGCGAGCGGCTGACCAGTTGCGGCACCACCAGCAACTGCCCGCCGTGCATCAACGCCCCCCAGATTTCCCACACGGAGAAGTCGAAGGCAAACGAGTGAAACAGCGCCCAGGTGTCATTCGCGTTGAAGGTGAACCAGTGCTCGGTGGCGCTGAACAGCCGCGCGACGTTGCGGTGTTCGATCATCACGCCCTTGGGCAGGCCGGTAGAACCCGAGGTGTAGATCACATAGGCCAGGCTCGACGGGCTGAGCGCGACGTTGGGGTTAACGATGGGCTCGTGCTGCAGGCTGTTGAGATCAATCGGTGTGACGTCGCCCACCAGGTGGAGGGTATTGTCCTGCACCAGCACCGCCAACGGCGCGCTGTCTTGCAGGGTGTAGCGGATGCGGTCCAGCGGGTAGGCCGGATCGATCGGCACGTAGCCCGCGCCAGCCTTGAGAATACCCAACAGGCCGATGATCATTTCCAGGCCACGCTCGACACAGATCGCCACCCGGTCGTCGGGGCGAATGCCGTGCTTGAGCAGGCAGTGCGCGACCTGGTTGGCGCGCTCGTTCAGCTCGCGGTAGCTCAGGCGTTCGTGCTCGAAACGCAGCGCGACCGCTTCGGGATGGCTGGCAGCATGGGCTTCGACTTGCTGGTGGATCAGGGCTGAATCGGCGTAGTCCCCGGTATCGGCGTTGAGGCCGTGCAGCAGGTGCCGGCGTTCGGCAGCGGGCAGGATACTCAGACTGTGCAGCGATGCGTCTGGCGTCTGTTCCAGAGCCAGCACCAGGTTTTCCAGGGCGGTGTGCAGGTAATCGGCAACACGCGCGGCGCCGATGGCGGCGTCCACCATCACGGTGAAGGCAAAGCCCTCGCCCAGGTCATCGACGTTGACCGTCAGCGGGTAGTTGGTGCGTTCTTCGGCGCCCAGCACCTGAATGCCTTCGGCGATGTCGATCACGGCCTGAGTGTCCGAGGCATCGCTGTGACGATAGTTGAGGATCGCACTGAACAACGGCGTGGGTGCGGCCACACCGCTGCAACGTTGGGCCAGTGCCAGCGAGGCGTGTTCGTGGTTGAGCAATTCGGTCAGGCGCTTGTGGGTGGTTTGCACCCCGTCGCGCACGCTTTGCGCACCCACATCGACCCGTAGAGGCAAGGTGTTGATGAACATACCCAGGGCCTGATCGGAGCCCTCGCCTGCGCCCATGCGCCCGAGCATCACACTGCCAAACACCACGGCTTCGCGGCCGGAGACCTTGCCCAGTACCTGGGCCAACGCCAGGTGCATCACACTGGCCGGGCTGACGCCCAACGGTCTTGCCTGGGCCCGCAGGCGACGGCTTAGATCGCTGTCGACGGCGATGCGGGTTTCATCGATGCCATGGCCATCGCCCTGCACGTCCTGGAGACCGAACGGCAAGGTGGGCGCGTCGATGTCGGCGAGCATCTCGCGAAAGAATGCCTCGTGGGCCTGCTCACTGACACCGTGGCGGACCTGGGCGATGTAGTTGCGAAACGGCACCGGTGCGCCGGCCTGTTCGGTCTGCCCGGCGAGGTGCAGCTGGATCTCGCGGCGCACCACGTCGAGGGCGGTGTGGTCGAGGATGGTGTGGTGAAACAGCAGCATCGCAACCACCCGCTGGTTGCGCGGGTCTTCGGCAAACACCAGGCGCAGCAGCGGCGCCTGGCCGAGGTCCATGCGGTAATTACGGGCGTCGTAGCGGGCTTGCAGTTGGGTCAGTGCATCGCCGTCGAGATGGGCTTCTTCGCAGACCAGCGAGGCTTTGCGCCAGACCACCTGGAGGGGTTCGTCGAGGCGTTCCCAGGCCATCGAGGTGCGCAGGATATCGTGGCGGTCGATAACCCATTGCAGGGCCTCGGCGAAGGCTTCAAGACGGGCGCGGCTATCGAACACGAACTGCGCGTGGAGCACGTAGGGGTCGCCCTGGTGGGCGGACAAGTGGTGATAGAGCATGCCTTCCTGGAGCGGGGCCAGGGGGTAAATGTCTTGCACCTTCGCCGTACCGCCGGGGATGCCGGCGACGATGCGGTCGATGGCCGGCTGGTCGAGGTTGACCAGGGGCAGCATGGCCGGGGTGATGCGATAGGCCGGGCTGAGCCAGTCGCCGCCGTGTTGGGCGACGAGGTCGAGCAGTTGGGGTTTGTGGGCGATCAGTTGGTCCCATAGGGCGTCATCCAGCGCGTCGTCGTCACCCAGGATGATCAGGTCGCCGTCTTCCATTTGCAGGCGGATCGGGTGGGTGGAAAGAGCTGCCAATAATTTGCTGAACTGCATGGGGGTAACCTGCTTTTTTGAGTCGGATACGGTTGAGGAGAAAGTCCGTTTTCAGCTGTCGCGTAAGTGCCTGGGAGGCCCGGTTTAAAGCGCGGGCGCGGTCAAAGGCCGGGAGGCTTCCCGCAGGGTTGGGAAATTAGAGGATTCGGGGGTGGGGGGTGACATGGGAAGCGGGGACAAAGGGGATGGGGGTGGGGAACTTTCGTATTTATTGGAGCGGCTTGAATTGGGGGCATATCCGTTTTTTTGGTCAGGGCCGCTATGGGTTCCGCTCTTACAGCGGGTCACTTTTGAAAAGCCCAAAAGTAACCAAAAGGCTCTTGCCCCACCACTCGGCACCTCGCCTAGGCTCGGTGTGCCCTCACTCCGGCTTTGGACCGTGGGCCGCCGCGATGGGCCATCCTTGGCCCAGCGCGGCTAACCCGGCGTCCTGCCGGGTTACCCACGCTCCAAAGCCTGCGTTCGGCCAGCGTGGTTTAACGGGGCGCCTAAGATCAAGATCAAAAACAGATCAAGAACACAGCGGCCTACAGGCCGGCTTGAGTGGTGTGAAGCAAAGGCAACATCAAGATCAAAATCTAAAGCGGGCACGATCCCCTGTAGGAGCTGGCTTGCCGGCGATGGTCGTTAACGATGACGCGGGCATACTGATTCAACGCGGCGCTCTCAGGTTTTTCGCCGGCAAGCCGGCTCCTACAGAAAAGCGGCTCTGCTTTCGCTTTTGATCTGGCTTCTACCACTCAAGCCGGCCTGTAGGCCGCTGTGCTCTTGCTTTTGATCTTGATCTGACTGCCCCAATAAGCCCGAGGCCGAACGCAGGGATTGAGGAGCGGGTAAACCGGCAGGACGCCGGTTTAGCCGCGACGGGGCAGGGACGCCCCGTCGCGGCGGCCCGCGGAGCAATGCCGGAGTGAGGGAACACCGAGCCTAGGCGAGGTGCCGACAGGCGGGGCAGAGCGTTTTGGTTACTTTTGCGCTTTTCAAAAGTGACCCGCTGTAAGAGCGGAACCCATAGCGGCCGTTACCGCAGAAACGGATATGTACACGGTAAAAGCTCAAATCCTGCGCCGCCGCCCCAACTGCGGAATCCCCACAGAAGGCACCACCTCCACCCGCTCCACCCGCCTCCCCACAACCCCCGCCAACCCCACCACCGTCGGCTGACTGAACAACGAGCGAGCATCCACCTCCAACCCCGCCTTACGCATCCGCGCCACCACCCCCACGGCCAACAACGAATGCCCTCCCAACTCAAAAAATGATCCCGGCGCCCTACCCGGTCCAGCTTCAGCACCTGCGCCCACACCCCCGCAATCACCGTCTCCACCTCCCCCTGCGGCGGCTCATAGGCGCGACTCAAAACAGCCTCCACCCCAGGCTCAGGCAACCCCTTGCGATCCAGCTTCCCCGCCGGATTAAGCGGCCACGCTTCCATCCGCACAAACGCCGAAGGCACCATGTACTCCGGCAATCCCTCCACCATGTAAACCCGCAACGCTTCAAGACTCGGCACCGTCTCACGAACCGTGAAATACGCGACCAACCGCTCATCCCGAATCAACACCGCCACCTCCCGCAACGCAGGGTGCGCCGCCAACCGCGCCTCAACTTCTCCCAGCTCCAGCCGCACCCCGCGCAGTTTCACCTGGAAGTCATTACGCCCCAGGAATTCCAGATTCCCGCCCGGCAAATACCGCACCAGATCCCCGGTGCGATACAACCGGTCCCCCGCCACAAACGGGCTATCGATAAACCGCTCGGCCGTCATCTGCGCCAGCCCCAGATACCCTCGGGCCACGCCAACACCGCCGATGTGCAACTGCCCGCTGCATCCCATCGGCACCGGCCGGTCGTGCTCGTCCAGCACATACAGCCGGGTATTGTTGATGGCCCGCCCAATCGGCAACTGCACCGCAGGTACCGGCGCTCCCGGTTCCAGGGTCCAGGCGCTGCTGTCTACCGTGGCCTCGGTGGGTCCATAGACGTTGTGCAAGCGCACCTTGGGCAACCGTGCCTGAACTCCACGGGCCAAGGCCTCGGTCAGTTCCCCGCCACCGCATAAAACGTCGGTGAGGCTGGTGCAAAGCGCAGACTCTTCCAGCTCCAGAAATTGCTGCAACATCGCCGGCACAAACTTGATCACGCTGATCTGTTGCTCACGAATCACCTGCGCCAGATACGCCGGCTCGCGGTGACCATCGGGGCGTGCCAGAACCAGGCGCATGCCATTGGTCAGCGGCCAGAACAGCTCCCACACCGAACCGTCAAAGCTGAACGGCGCCCGCTGCAACAACGCGCCACCCTCGGCATTCGGGCACAGTTGCGAACCCCAGTGCATGAGGTTGCCCAGGCCACGGTGTTCGATCATCACCCCTTTGGGCGTGCCGGTGGAGCCGGAGGTGTACATCACGTACGCCAGGTTGCCGACGCTCAAGCCGGGCACCAAAGGATTGCCCTCGGGCGCCTGGTGCCAGGCGCAGTGGTCGAAGTCGATCACCGGTATCGACACTTCCCCCGGCAACTCGCGGGTCGCGCCGTGCACCAGTAATGCTACCGGCGCGCTGTCCTGCAGCATGTAAGCGAGGCGCTCGCGGGGATAACCCGGGTCCAGCGGCACATAGGCGCCGCCGGCCTTGAGGATGGCCAGCAACCCCACCACCAGGTCCAGCCCGCGTTCGACACACAGCGCCACGCGCGAGTCCGGCTGCACCCCGCGCTCGCGCAGGTGATAGGCCAGGCGGTTGGCGCGTTCGTTGAGCTGACGGTAGGTCAGTTGGTGCTCGCCGGCCTGCACCGCCACCGCGTGGGGGGTGTGCCGGGCATGGGCTTCGAACAGGGCGTGAACGGTCAGGTCCTCGGGGTAATCGGTTTCGGTGGCGTTGAAATCCACCAGTTGCTGTTGCAGTTCGGTCGCGGGCAGCACCTGCACCTCGAACAGCGGCGCTTCGGGCGTCTCCACCAAGCCCGACAACACCGTGCCCAGGTAGTCCAGCAGGCGTTGCGCGCCGACCTTGCGCGGCGCTTTGGCCTTGAGCCGGAAAGCGCTGCCAAGGTCGTCCACCGACAGCATCAGCGGGTAGCTGAGGATGTCTTCACTGCTGAGCAATTCGATGCCGGGCTGCAGCGCCTGCAACGCCTCGGCCGAGGCATGCCGGTAATTCAGCAGGCTGTTGAACAGCGGTGTGACGCCGCTGCAACGCTGGGCCAACGCCAGCGAGGCTTGTTCATGGGCGAGCAAGGCGCTCAGTTGCTGCTGCGTCTCCTTGATCGCCTCGCGCACCGTTAATCCGGCCAGCCGTACCCGCAGCGGCAAGGTGTTGATGAACATGCCCAGGGCACGGTCCGCACCTTCGCCGGCCTGCAAACGCCCCAGCAATACGGTGCCGAACACCACGTCGTCACGCCCCGAAACGCGCCCCAGTACCTGGGCCCACGCCAGGTGAAACAGGCTCGCCGCGCTGACGCCCAGGCTGCGAGCCTGCTCACGCAGTAACTGGCCAAGGCTGTCGGGCAGCAGCACATGGGCTTCTTCGGTCTCGTGGCGATCCGCCTGGCGTTCCTGCAAGCCGAAGGCCAGGGTCGGCTCGTCGACGTCCGCCAGCCGCTCGCGGAAGAATGCCTCGTGCCCGGCCTGGCGTGCCGGTGAACGGGTCTGGGCGACCACATTGCGATAGGGCACCGGTTCCGGCAGTTGCTGTTGCTGGCCTTGCAGGTGCGCCTGGATTTCCGCCATCAGCACCTGGGTCGACGTGGCGTCATTCACCAGATGATGGAAGCGCAGCATGCCCACCCAGCGCCGGTTCAACGGGTCCTCAACGTAGTCCAGGGCCATCAGTGGGGCCTTGCGCAAATCCAGCGGGCGCTGACGTTCGCGCAGTTGCTCGACGATTGAATCACCCTCAAGGCTCACCGGTTCCACGCGCAGGCGCGCCTCGCGCCACACCACTTGCATCGGTTGCTCAAGGGCATCCCATACCAGGCTGGTGCGCAAGATGTCATGGCGGTCGATCACCTGTTGCAGCGCCTGGGCGAAGGCATCCAGCTGGTCACGGCGGGCGAAGCTGAACATCGCGTGTTGCTGATAGGGATCGCGCTCGTCGGTGATGTGGTGATACAGCAAGCCCTCCTGCAACGGCGCCAGCGGATAGATCTCTTGCACGTTGGGGGCGCCGCCGGGAATGGCGGCGACGATACGTTCGATCGTCGGCTGGTCCAGCTCGGCGAGCGTCAGCAGGTCCGGGGTGATCGTCGTGCAGCCCGAAGGAACACGGTTTTGCGGCACATCGAAGCCGGCGCCGTCGCCGACCGCTGCCGCCAGCGCGGCCAATGTCGGCTGGCCGAACAGCACCTGCACATCCGCCTGCAACCCGGCCTGGCGCATGCGCTGCACCAACTGGACCGCCAACAACGAATGGCCGCCCAGCTCGAAGAAATGATCATGGCGCCCCACTTGCCCGACGTGCAGCACCTCGGCCCAGATCTGCGCCAGGGTATTTTCCATGGCGCCTTGTGGAGCCTCGTAGGTTCGGCTGACAAACGCCTCTGCATCGGGCGCGGGCAAGGCCTTGCGGTCGAGCTTGCCGTTGGCGGTCAGCGGTAACGCGTCCAGCTTTACGTAGGCGAGCGGCACCATGTAATCCGGCAGTCGCGATTGCAGCCAGGCACGCAGCGAATGGATCTCCACCGCGGTGTGTTCGGTAAACCAGGCCAGCAGTTGCCCGTCCCGTACCTGGACCACGGCTTCAGTGACGCCCTCATAGGCGGCCACAGCGGATTCGATTTCACCCAGCTCGATACGCACACCACGGATTTTTACCTGATCGTCGTTGCGGCCCAAGTACTCGATATTGCCGTCCGGCAACCAGCGCGCCAGGTCGCCGGTGCGGTACATACGGCCGGGGCTGAAAGGATCGTCGAGGAAACGTTCAGCGGTCATTTCCGGGCGGTTCAAATAGCCCCGGGCCACGCCTTGGCCGCCAACGTACAACTCGCCCGCAACACCGATGGGCACCGGTCTTTGCCGCTCATCCAGCAGATAGACCGTGGCATTCGCGATGGGCTTGCCGATGTGCAGCGGCTGCCCGACCTCTACGAGCCCTGAGGTGGCAACCACCGTGGCTTCGGTGGGGCCGTAATTGTTGATCACCGCAAAACGGCGGGCCTTGTTGAACTGGCGCAGGCGGTCGCCACCAATCAGCAAGGTGCGCAGGGTCGGGTGTTCGATGTTCTGGCTGAACGCATACTCGGCCACCGGCGTGGGCAGGAAGCACACGTCCAGCGGTTGCGCGCGCCACCAGTCCAGCAGCGCGTCGATGTCTTCGGCGCCGTCGTGGGCCGGCGGCAGGTGCAGGGTCGCGCCCACGCACAGCGCCGGCCAGACTTCCCAGGCCATCGCATCAAAACCGAAACCGGCCACGCTGGCGGTGTGGCTGCCTGGGTGCATGTCGAAGGCCTGGCAATGCCAGTCCACCAGGTTGGCCACGGTGTGGTGTTCCACCATCACGCCTTTGGGCAGGCCGGTGGAACCCGAGGTGTAGATCACATACGCGAGGTTGGCGGGCGTCATCGCCACCTGCGGGTTGCTCGCCGACCGGGCCGTGGCCTGGTCCAGGTGGATGACCGGCACCTGCAATACCGGCAAGCTCGCCAGCAACTCCGTCTGCGTCAGCACCGCCACCGGCGCGCTGTCATTAAGCAGGTAGTTCAGGCGCTCAGCGGGATGGGCCGGGTCTATCGGGACATAGCAGGCGCCGGACTTGAGAATCCCCAGCAACCCCACCAGCGTTTCCAGGCCGCGCCGGGCGACGATCGCCACACGGTCGTCCGGCTTCACCCCCAGCCCCCGCAGCTGATGGGCCAGGGCATTGGCCCGTTGATTCAACTCGTCATACGTCAGGCGCCGGCCTTGATACACCGCCGCCACCGCCTGCGGAGCCAGCGCGGCCTGGGCCTCGATACGCCCGTGCAGCGTCTGCGCGGCAGGATACGCCTGGGCAGTGGCGTTCCAGCGTTGCAACTGCGCGGTTTCCTCAGGCGTTACCAGGGAGAAATCCGCCAGGGTCAGTTCGGTATTTTCCAGCCCCTGCTCCAGCACATACACCAGGCGTTCGGCCAGGGCCTGCACCTCGTGCGGCTGGAAATACGCCTCGTTGTAGACGCAATGCAGGCACGCCGTGTCGTGGTAGCGATTGCTGCGCAAGTGAATCGCCAGGGGCAATGGCTCATGGTGGTTCGACACCTTGATCGCCCGGGCCGATGCCTGGCCGTAGCGGAACTCATGGTCATCCTGTTCATAGGACACCGACAGGTCGAACAGCTGGCCACGGTCGGCGCGCAGCAAACCCAGCTCGCGATTCATCTCGCTCAGCGGGAAGCGCTGGTGCCGGAAATCCTGCTTGAGCTGGTCCCGCACACCGCGCACCAACGCGCTGAAAGGCATGTCTTCGCTGAACTGCAAACGCACCGCACTGACCTGGGTGAACAGCCCCAGGGTCGAACGAAACTGCGCATTGGAACGGTTGAGGATCGGCAGCCCCACTACCCACTCCTGACGCTGGCCGGTGCGGCTGAAGTACAGGTACAGGGCGGCCAGTAACACATGAAACGCGGAGGCCTGGTGACGGTTCGCCACACGCGCCATGCGGTTGAGCAGCGCCGCCGGAAATGGCGCCACCAGGGTGTTGCTCGGCGCCTGGCCCCTGGCCTGATAACGGGGGGTCAGCAGCGGCTCGGGCAGAACCCGGTATTTGTCCAGCCAGTAGCGGCGGTCCCGGGCGTAACGGGGCGACTCGCGATACTGTTCATCACTGTCGATGAAATCGATATACGACGGCGCCGACAGGTCCGGTTGCCGGCCCTGCTCCAGAGCGCTGTAGATACCGGCCAGGGATTGCAGCATCTGGCCGAAGCCCCAGCCGTCGAGAATCAGGTGGTGGGCCTGGGTGCCGAGGCGGTAATGCAAGTCATCAAGCTTGACCAGGAAGAAGCGGAACAACGGCTCATCCACCAGACGGTAGGCCCGGGCCATTTGCTCCTGCAGCAAGGCCTGGGCGGCAGCCTGGGGATCGGGCAGCCGCGAGAAGTCATGCTGCGGCACCGATACCGCCATCACCTCGGCAAACGCCTGCCGGGGAAAACCATCGGCCGCCACCTGCAACACCGTACGCAACGCATCATGCCTGGACACCAGTCGCTCAATGGCGCGCTGGATCAATTCGGGGTTCACCGGGCCTGTGAGGTCGACATAACCGCCGATGTTGTACAGCGGCGAATCGCCGAGGCGCAGTTGGTCCAGCCAGATATCCCGCTGGGCGGCGGTCAGGGGAAAAACGTCATAAGATCCTTCTCATGTGAGGTGTCGATAAGGCGCACAACGCCCCATTGAGGCGAAATCAATGGAATTTAAGCATCGCCCCCAAGGCCCGTATGTCACCCGAAACCCGGACAGCCGGGTACCGCGCCGGGGTTGGCTGATGGTTCAGTGCTGAAACGATTAAATGAATGTAGGAGATTGGCTACATCTGGCCGATGCCTGACTGCCGACGAATTTCACAAAAGCCAATAAAACTGTTTTATTTCAAATAGTTAATAAACTCTAAAATATTCGAGGCGCACCCCCTCGCCTTATTTCACTGTCAGACATGACGAAATAATGGCGCGTTTTTTATGGCAGGTTGTGTCCCTCGTTTCCGCTACATACGTAGGACAAATCCCCGTGGCTAAATAAAGCCTCGAGCACCGACCCAGGTTCAAGGAGAACGGGAGGCCTGCACACGTACGGGGCAACCGTTGACGGTTTTCGACATCAAGGATGAGATGGCTATGAGTCTGACCAGCAGTATTCGGAATGTGGAAAGTCCGCATTTTTATTTCGAGTTGGGGGAGTTGATTTCCAGCACCGGCACTGAACACTTTGCGGCGAACATGCTGCGACTGGTCGACAAGCTGGTGCCGGTGCACCTGGTGGACCTCAGTGAATGGACCCTCGACGAGCACCAGGCCTGTGTGCTCGATATCAAGTTACTCGGCAGCGATGGGTTGAAGCAGGACTTGCCACCACCGCGCACCCTGCATCACCGCGACGACCATCCGCTGCTGAAAAAAATGCTCGGCATGAACGACCCGCTGCTGATCCAGATGAATGCCAAGGCCAACAGCACCCACGCCCGGGGCACCTCCCACCAGTGCAACCTGGTCTCGCGCCAGGCCAATCGGCGCTGCGTGATTTCGTTCTATCGGCCCCACACCCAACGCGCCTTTTCCCTGGCCGAGCTGTCGTTTCTCAAGAGCCTTTCGGAGACCTTGCTGCCGTTGATGGAGCGCCACGCGCAGATCAACCGCCAAGTACCACTGGTGGCGCCCGAGCCCTCTAAAACCCCGTTGGAGCAGTCGCAATTGCAGCGCGAATTCTATAAACGCCTGTCACTCAGTGACATCACCTTGTCGGCGCGGGAGCAAGAGGTTTGCCTGGGGTTGTTGACCGGTGGGACCGTGCCGCAGATGGCCGAGAAGCTCAGCGTAAAAAACAGCTCCATCGAAACCTACCTCAAGCGCGCGGCGGCCAAACTGGGTGTCAGTGGCCGGCATGGCCTGGCCAAATGGATGGTTGGCGCGTGATGAAAAAACTCATGCTCGGTGTGATGTGCGTGCTTGGCGGGTGTTCGCTGATCCCGGATTACCAGCGGCCCGAGGCGCCCACGCCGGCGCAATACCCGCAGTACAACGCTGACAAAGTGGGTCCTTCGGTCGCCGGGCCCGACTGGCAACCGTTATTCCGTGACCCGGTGATGCGGCAGTTGATTGGCCAGGCGCTGGTCAACAACCGTGACCTGCGGGTGGCGGCGCTGAACGTCGAAGCGTTCCAGGCGCAATACCGTATCCAGCGCGCGGACCTGTTCCCCGCGGTGTCTGCCACGGCGGCCGAAAACCGGCAAAAAGTCCCGCGACGCGCCACCGGTACCGGCAAGTCCGCGATCACCTCCACCTATTCGGCGACGCTCGGCGTGAGTGCCTACGAGCTGGATTTTTTCGGCCGCGTGCGCAGCCTCAGTGAACAGGCGATGTTGCAATACCTGGCCACGGAAGAGGCCCGGCGCAGCGCGCAACTGAGCCTGGTGGCCAACGTTGCCAACGCCTACCTGACCTGGCGCGCCGACCAGGAACTGCTGGCCCTGGCCCAACAGACACTGGCCTCGGACGAACACAGCCTGCGCCTGACCTCCCGCAGCAAGACCGCAGGCAAGGCGACGTCGATCGATGTGATCCAGGCCCAGACCAGCGTCGAGAGTACGCGGGCGAGCATCGCCCGCTATCAGCGCCAGGTCGCCCAGGACCTCAACAGCCTGGCGTTGCTGGTGGGTGGGCCGGTGCCGGATTCGCTGCCGGCACGACCGCTGTCCGACGACCTGCTGGCCCGGGTGCCGGCCGGGTTGCCGTCGGACCTGCTGCAACGGCGGCCCGATATTGTCCAGGCGGAGTACCAGCTTCAGGCGGGCAACGCCAACATTGGCGCGGCGCGGGCGGCGTTTTTTCCGTCGGTCACGCTGACGGCCAACGCGGGCACTTCCAGCAAGGACTTGTCGGGGTTGTTCCAGGGGGCTCGGGGAGTTGGGCGTTTCAGCCGCAGATCAATCTGCCGATCTTCAATGCGGGCAGCCTGCGGGCCAGCCTGGATTACGCGAAGATCCAGAAGAACATCCTTGTTGCGCAGTATGAGAAGTCGATTCAGACGGCGTTTCAAGAGGTCTCGAATGGGCTGGCGGCGCGGCAAACGTACAACGATCAGCTGGCGGCGCAGCGGGATTTTGTTCGGGCCAACCAGAAGTATTACGACCTGGCGCAGCACCGGTATCGCAGTGGGGTGGACAGTAATCTGGTGTTTCTGGATGCGCAGCGGTCGTTGTTCAATTCGCAGCAGGCGTTGATTGTTGATCGGTTGGCGCAGTTGGTGGCGGAGGTGAATTTGTATACGGCGTTGGGTGGGGGTGGGATGTGGGGGCTGATGGGGCGGGGGCGGGGGCATATCCGTTTCTTCGGTCACGGCCTCCTATGGTTTCGCTCTTACAGCGACTCACTTTGGAAAAGCCCCAAAGTAAGCAAAGGGCTCTGCCCCGCCTGTCGGCACCTCGCCTAGGCTCGGTGTTCCCTCACTCCGGCATTGCTCCGCGGGCCGCCGCGACGGGGCGTCCCTGCCCCGTCGCGGCTAAACCGGCGTCCTGCCGGTTTACCCGCTCCTCAATCCCTACGTTCGGCCTCGGGCTTATTGGGGCAGTCAGAGCCAGATCAAGATCAAAAGCAAGAGCACAGCGGCCTACAGGCCGGCTTGAGTGGTAGAAGCCAGAGCAAAAGCGAAAGCCAAAGCGAAAACCAAATCTGAAACGGATGCAGCTCTGCTTTTCTGTGGGAGCTGGCTTGCCTGCGATGGCATCACCTCGGTGTGTCTGATGTACCGAGTTGTCTGCATCGCAGGCAAGCCAGCTCCCACATTTGACTGTGCCCGCTGTAGATTTTGATCTTGATGTTGCCTTTGCTTCACACCACTCAAGCCGGCCTGTAGGCCGCTGTGCTCTTGATCTGCTTTTGATCTTGATCTTAGGCGCCCCGTTAAACCACGCTGGCCGAACGCAGGTAGTACGGAGCGGGTAAACCGGCAGGACGCCGGTTTAGCCGCGACGGGGCAGGGACGCCCCGTCGCGGCGGCCCGCGGAGTAATGCCGGAGTGAGGGCACACCGAGCCTAGGCGAGGTGCCGAGTGGTGGGGCAAGAGCCTTTTGGTTACTTTTGGGCTTTTCAAAAGTGACCCGCTGTAAGAGCGGAACCCATACCCGCCATAACAAAAATAACGGATATGCCCCCAACATCAGCAAAACCTTAGGGCTTCACCCGCGCCACCCGCCACACCGTGTTCCCCACATCATCCGCCACCAGCAACGCACCCTGCCCGTCCAGCGTCACCCCCACCGGACGCCCCTGAGCCTCCCCATCACCATTCAAAAACCCGGTCAGAAAATCAACAGGCGTCCCCGCAGGCTTACCGTCCTTGAACGGAACAAACACCACCTTGTACCCCGCCTGCGGATTACGGTTCCAGGACCCATGCTCCCCCACAAACACCCCATCAGCGAACACGGCAGGCATCCCCCGCGCATCAGAAAAGGTCAAACCCAACGGCGCAACATGCGTCCCCAGCGCGTAGTCCGGCGCAATCGCCTGGGCCACCTTGTCCGGACGCGGCGGCTGCACCCGGCTATCGACATGCGCCCCGTAATAACTCCACGGCCAACCGTAGAACGCGCCATCCTGCACCGACGTCAGGTAATCCGGCACCAAGTCACTGCCAATCTCATCCCGCTCGTTGACCACCGTCCACAATTGCGTAGAGCCAGGCTTCCACGCCAGACCATTGGGGTTACGCAACCCACTGGCAAACAGCCGCTTCTGGCCACTGCCAAGGTCCACCTCCCAGATCGCAGCACGCCCGTCCTCGGCTTCAAGCCCGCTCTCACCCACATTGCTGTTGGACCCCACGGTCACGTAAAGCCTGGTGCCCTGAGGATTGGCGAGAACGTTTTTGGTCCAGTGATGATTGATCCCGGCCGGCAGATCGGTGACCTTGATCGGGGTCGCATCGATGTGAGTCTGGCCCTGAACATAAGGCACCTTGACCACCGCATCGGCATTCCCGATATACAACTCATCCCCCACCAATGCCATGCCGAACGGCGAGGTCAGACCACTGAGAAAAATGCTTTTCACCTCGGCATGCCCATCGCCATCAGCGTCCCGCAGCAGGGTAATGCGATCAGCACTCGGCGCATCGGCACCCACCCGGCCCATCACAAACCCCATCGCCGTACGACGCGCCCAGGCGAGCAGACCAGTGCCGCCGTCGGTGGCCCCTTCAGGCATGGGCGGATGGTTACTCTCGGCGACCAGTACGTCACCGTTGGGCAAGGTGTACACCCAGCGCGGGTGGTCAAGGTCTGCGGCCAGCGCCGTCACCGTGAATCCCTCGGGTGCCTTGGGCTGGGCATGTTCCGGCCAACCCACGGCCTTGGACACCTTGAGCGTCGGGATCAGCGAGGTGGTGGGTTCGGGCAGTTGCGGGCTTGGCCCCACACCCGCCTGAAACGGCAGTTTGGAGGACTCACCACAAGCGCTGAGGGCAGCAGTGGCGGTGATCAGCAGCGCAAGGCGGCTTGGTGCATTCATTGGGAAACCTCGGTACAGCCCATCATTGGGCAGGCAAAATCCCGACGAAGTATTGCGTCATTCCCCGGCACCAAACACCGCCTCCCGCGCAATTGAGTTTTAACTCAGTCGCACGAGTGGCTCGGCAACGCCTGTCAGGCTTTCCAGGGCCCCAACGGCAGGCTGTAGGGAGAAAAACCCTCGAACTGCCAACGCAACGCCAACGCCGCCTCCCGCCGAACCACCTGCTCCACGGTCACCCGCCACAACCGCTCCGCGCCCTCGAACGTGGCCAACTCCGCCCCGCCCAGAATCACCTCGGCACGCCCGACAACCTGCAACACATCACCCGAAGCAAAATCCACGAACAACAACCCCGCCACCGGGTTGACCTGCAAATTGCCCAAGGTGTTGAAAAACGAGTTGCCGGTAAAGTCGGGAATCGTCAGTACATCACCGTCCACCCGCACAAACCCGGTATTGCCACCCCGGTGTGAAACGTCCACCGAACGCTTGGCCGCATCGCCTTCCAGGTCCACATAGCTGGCGACGAAGAACGTGTCGGCATTGCGAATCACCGCCCGTGCGGCGTCATCAAGCGAGTTGGCACGCTGGACTGCACCTTCAGCCGGGCGCCGCCCCGAGGCATCCGGGGCCACCGCACGCAGCTGAATGTACTTCGGGCAGTTGCCAAAGGTGTGCACCACCTCCACGGCAAAACCATCGGCGCCCGCCGAAGCCACGACTCCGTTCATGCGGTTGCGCCGCCGCGTGTTCAGATCGATGCCCAACAGCCCAACGGCCGCGCCACTCTTCAAACCGGCCGCGGCGGGGTCACCCACGGCAGGCAGGCTGTCGATGCGTAGACGGTAAGGATCGGGCGAGTGGACAAACCCCGGCGAGCCTTCCAGCAGCGTGGCCCAGGGCAGCCCCTGAGCATCCACGGCACCCACCACCAGATAGGGCAACAACTCATAAAACGCCCGATGCTGTTCCGGCAAATGATCACGTATGACCTTGGCGCCAATCACCTCCATGCGCTCGGCCACGCCGGCACTTTGCTGCAGTTGCCGTTCGCCGGCATGCCATGGCGATACGGGAGACGCGTCCAGATGATTCATGCTCAAGCCCTCGGTGGATGAAACGCCGGTTGTTCACGCAATGCCGCCACGCTGAAATCAACAAAACTGCGCACCCGCATCGACGCATTGCGCCCTTCGCGGTAGACCACATGCACCGGCAGCGGCGGCGGTTCATAGGCCTGCAATACCCGACGCAGTTGGCCGCCGGCCAAGTGCTCGTGGACCGGATAACTCAGGCAACGGATCAACCCGGCCCCCTGCACCGCCGCATTGATCGCGCCCTGCACCGTGGTGCAGCCGAGGCGCGCCCGGGCCTTGATGCTGGTGCCTTGGAAATCCCATTGCACCCAATCCGAATACGCCTGGGTTGCGACCAGCCGATGTTGCTTGAGCGCCTCGGGTTGCAGCGGTTCACCATGGGTGTGCAGATAGCCGGGGCTGGCGCAGACGATGTTGCGCACATGGCCCACAGGCCTCGCGATCAGGGATGATCCAGGCAGTTCTCCCACCACCACCGCTACGTCCAGGCCGTCTTCATTCAGGTTCGGAAAATGATCGTGGTAGTGGGCAAACACCCGGACCCCGGGATAGCGCTCCAGGTAGTCGGCCAACAGCGGCGCCATCACATAACGGCTGAACAGAAACGGGAAAAACACCCGCAGATTGCCCTCGGCCTGCACGTGCGCGCCCTTGGCAGAGGCTTCGGCGGCGCTCACGCCGTCAAGGATCCGCGAGCAGTCCGCCATGAACCTCACGCCCGCTTCGGTGAGGCGAATGCCCCGGGTGCTGCGCTCCAGTAATTGCACGCGCAAGCGCGCCTCCAGACGGGCAATCGCGCGGATCACCGTGGGCCCCGAGATGCCCAGGCCGCGGGCCGCCGCCGCCAGGCTCGGCTGCCGGGACAGCGCCTGGAAAATCTGCATGTCGCGATAGCGGTCCATCAGGCAGGCCGCTGCATCGTGGGGTTGAGCGCTGCATCCTGCCCCAGCCGACTGACCAGGAAGTCCACGAAGGTGTTGACCTTCGCCGGTACCCGGGCGCTGTTCTGGAACACCACGTGGATCGGCAATGCCGGTGGCTCGAAGTCTTGCAGGATGATTTCCAGTGCGCCGGCACGCACATCGCTGGCCACCTGATAGGACAGCACCCGCGTGACGCCCCAGCCCAGGCGCGCCAGGTTGATGGCCGCGTTGTTGGCGGTGACCACCAGGCGTGGATCAACGGCCACGTTCAGCGGCTGGCCACCTTCGATGAACTGCCATTCGCTGACCAATTGGCTGGAAGACGACGTGACAATCTTCGCCTCTCGCAGTTGCCCGGGGTGCAGCGGCCGGCCGTGCCGCTCAAGGTACGCCGGCGCGGCGCAGACCACGCGGCGCACCTCGCCGACCTTGATCGCCTGCTGGCCGGTTTCCTGCAAATGCCCTATGCGCACGGCCACATCCACGCCTTCGTCAGTCATGTTGACCACGCGGTCCACCAGCAAGGCGTTGATGTTGACCTGGGCAAACAGGTCCAGGTATTCCCCCAGGACCGGCGCGACAAACAATTCGCCGAACAACACCGGCGCGGTGACCGTCAGGTGTCCCCACGGCACCGAGAAGCTGCCGGCGGCGGCCTCTTCGGCCTCTGTCAGTTCGGCGAGGATACGTCGGCAATCGTCCAGGTAACGCTGGCCGGCCTCGCTCAGGTGCAGGCTGCGGGTGGTGCGCGACAGTAACTGCGTGCCGATACGCGCCTCCATCGCGGCGATCGCGCGGGTCACACTGGGGGGCGAGATATTCAGGCGCCGGGCCGCCGCGGCAAAACCCTGCTCTTCGGCAACGGCGAGGAAGATCTGCATTTCCTGGAAACGGTCCATGGGTCCCCTTTAATCGAATGTCATGCACCAACCCTGTGGTTTGGGAGCGGTTGTGGCGAGGGAGCTTGCTCCCGCTGGGCTGCGAAGCGGCCCCAAAATCTTGGGAGCGCTGCGCACTCCAGCGGGAGCAAGCTCCCTCGCCACAGCAAGCTCCCTTACCACAGCAAGCTCCCTCGCCACAAAAACCTTTAATCCTTTGTTAAACCTACGGCCGTGCGTTGCATGCCGACAAACCCCGGCAGCGCCTCGATGCTGCCCAGCCAGGCACGAATGTGCGGGTAGTCGGTCAGCGCGACGTTACCTTCCGGCGCATGGGCGATGTAGGTGTAGTGCGCGATATCGGCAATCGACGGCAGGTCGCCGGTCAGGAAGCGGCTCTGCGCCAACTGTTGCTCCACCACATTGAGGAAGGCATGGGAGCGGTTGATGGCTGCCTCGGCATCCAGCGCCGCGCCAAACACCGTGACCAATCGGGCGGCAGCCGGGCCGACGTGCAGTGGCCCCGCTGCGGCCGAGAGCCAGCGCTGCACGCGGGCCAGGGCCAAGGGCTCGGTCGGCAGCCACTGGGGGTTGCCATAGTGGCCGGCGAGGTACACCAGGATCGCGTTGGAGTCCGCCAGCACCACACCGTTGTCATCGATCACCGGCACCTGGCCAAAGCTATTGAGGGTGGCCAGGAACTCGGGGGTTTTGTGTGCGCCTTGCTTGAGGTCGACCAGCACCAACTCGGCCGGTACGCCCAGCAGCGACAGCATCAATTGGACCCGGTGGGAATGGCCGGACAATGGGTATTGGTAGAGTTTGATCATGACAGGCTCCGCGGTGTGCCAGGGACTCGACCCGGTGATCGTGTCGATGGCGCCATCTTCCGCCGCTACGGCACGCAACAGAATAGCCAGCTTTTGCAATCCAGCATTTCACCCGGTGAAACAATCACTCGCCAAACAACTCGTCGATCAGGTTGAACAAGGTGGTTTTTACCGCGCTGTCGAGTTCGGTCCAGGCCAGGCCGGTCCTGGCCTGGAACGCACCCAACTGCAGGTGCCGGGACACACAATTGGCCGGCAGCGCCCGGGCGGCCTGCAACGGCAGCACACCCACGCCCAGCCCGGCCGAGACCAGCGCCAGCATGGTGGTGAACTCCCCAAGTTCAGAGGCGATTTCCAGGGGCACGCCCACGGCCTGAACGAACTCGTCGTAGAACCCCGGGGCATAGCGCCGGGCCAGGATGAACACCGGGACCTTGAGCAAGTCGTCTGGCTGGATGACGTCCTGCGCCGCCAACGGATGATCGCTGGGCAAGGCCACCACAAAACTTTCTTGCAGCACCGCCCGGGTGTGCACGCCGGGATAGGTCGCCGGCAAGCGCATCAGGCCAAAATCCAGCTGGCCGTTTTTCAACGCCGTCGCCTGGTCCGGGCCGGGCATGTCCTTGAGCTCCAGTTCAATGCGCGGGTAGCGCTGATGCACCGCGCGAATCAACCCCGGCAGCAATTCCGGCAACACCGACGAGACAAACCCCAGGCGCACCCGGCCGATTTCCCCACGGTTCGACGCCCGGGCGGCATCGGCGGCACGGGCGGCCTGGTGCAGGGTGGCCTGGGCTTCGGGCAGAAACACCCGCCCGGCTTCGGTCAGCGTCACCGAGTGCCGGTTGCGGTCGAGCAGGCGCACGCCCAGGCCGTCTTCGAGCAATTTGATCTGCATGCTCAAGGCCGGTTGCACGATCGACAGCTGCGCGGCGGCCCGGCCGAAATGCAGTTCCTGGGCGAGCACGACGAAGGCGCGCAGGTGCTTGAGTTCCATCAGGAGGCTCCGGTTATCACGGTTTTTGATCACCCGATCACAAATGAAAATTGGACGCTGAACCCGGGCTGCGGTGAAGTAAGGCCCGTCATACACGATATGACAGGGTTTGGCCTATAACAATGAGAACAAGGAGGCACCGTGCTCGGCATGGCTAACGACACCTATCTGCTACTGGACGCGCTGGTCACGATTATCGGATTGATATTGTTGATCACCCATTTCAAGGTTCACCCCTTCGTCGCCTTGACCCTCGCCGCCGGTTTTCTCGGCCTGACCTCCGGCATGCCGGTGGACAAGGTCATGAAAGCGTTCCAGGACGGCTTTGGCGGAGTGCTGGGGTTTGTCGGGATCATCCTCGGCCTGGGCACCATGCTCGGCAAGCTGATGGCGGATTCCGGTGGCGCCGACCAGATTGCCCGCACGCTGATCCGCGCTTTCGGCAAACAGCGGGTGCACTGGGCGATGATGTTTTCCGCGTTCCTGGTGGGCATCCCGCTGTTTTTTGAAATCGGCTTTGTGCTGTTGATTCCGCTGGTGTTCATCGTGGCCCGGCGTACCGGGCTGTCGCTGATCAAGATCGGCATGCCGCTGCTGGCCGGATTGTCGGTGGTGCACGGCCTGGTGCCGCCGCACCCGGGGCCGTTGCTGGCCATCGGGATCTTCGGCGCGGATATCGGCAAGACGATTTTCTACGGGCTGGTGGTCGGCCTGCCCACGGCAATCATCGCCGGGCCGCTGTTCGGCAACCTGATCTCACGCTACGTGCCGGGCAGCCCGTCCCCGGAATTGATGGAGCAACTGGCCAAGGAATCCTCCAGCGAGAACCTGCCGGGTTTCGGCATCACCGTGACCACGATCCTGCTGCCGGTGTTCCTGATGCTGCTCAAGACCTTCGCCGATGTGGCGTTCGCCGCCGACAGCACCTTCCGCGTGTGGATGGACCTGATCGGCCACCCGATCACCGCCCTTCTCGCCGCCTTGCTCCTGGCGTTCTATACCTTTGGGGCCGCCCGGGGATTTTCCCGGGAGCAACTGAGCAAGCTGCTGGATTCGAGCCTCGCACCCACCGCTGCCATCGTGCTGATCGTCGGCGCCGGCGGTGGTTTCAAACAGATGCTGGTGGCCAGCGGCGTGGGCGACGTGATCGGGCATATGGCGGTGCGCGCCGAGATCTCACCGATTCTGCTGGCGTGGCTGGTAGCGGCGGTGATTCGCGTAGCGACCGGCTCGGCCACCGTGGCAACCATCACTGGCGCCGGGATTGTCGCGCCGGTGATCGGCTTGATGCCCGGGGTCAACCGGGAGCTGCTGGTGCTCGCCACAGGCGCCGGTTCGCTGGTGCTGTCCCATGTCAACGACGCCGGGTTCTGGCTGGTCAAGCAGTACTTCAACATGACCGTCGTCGAGACATTCAAGACCTGGACGCTGATGGAGACCGTGCTCTCCTTCGCCGCCCTGGGGTTCATCATGCTGCTGTCGTTGGTGGTGTGAAGCTTTAGGAGATCGACCCATGCAAAGCGTTTTAGACAACTTCCGCCTCGACGGCCGCCTGGCGTTGATTACCGGCTCCAGCGCCGGTATCGGCCTGGCCATTGCCCGTGGCCTGGCCCAGGCCGGTGCACGGGTGGTGCTCAACGGGCGCAACCGCAGCACCTTGCGTGACAGTGCCGCATTGCTGGCGGCGGAAGGCCTTGAGGTGCACACCCAGGCGTTCGACGTCACCGACGGCGCGGCGGTGCTGGCCGCCGTGGCGGATATCGAAGAGCGCCTGGGCCCGCTGGACATCCTCGTGAACAACGCCGGCATGCAACGGCGCGGGCCGCTGGAGGACTACAGCGAAACCCACTGGCGCGAGTTGATGAGCACCAACCTCGACAGCGCCTTCCTCGTCGGCCAGGCCGTGGCCCGGGCGATGATCCCGCGCAAGCGCGGGCGCATCATCAATATCTGCTCGGTGCAAAGCGAATTGGGCCGCCCGGGCATCGCGCCGTATGCCGCCAGCAAAGGCGCGCTGAAGATGCTCACCAAAGGCATGGCCATCGATTGGGGCCCCCACGGGCTGACGGTCAATGGCATCGGCCCCGGCTACTTCAAGACCGAACTGAACGCCAACCTGGTGGCCAACCCCGAGTTCAGCGACTGGCTGGTGCAACGCACGCCGAGCCGACGCTGGGGTGACGTGGCCGAACTGGCCGGCGCTGCGGTGTTCCTGGCCAGCGACGCGGCGAGCTTCGTCAACGGTCATATCCTGTACGTGGACGGTGGCATCACCGCCTCGCTGTAACCCGGAGAATTTCATGCACGCTATCGTCTGCCATGCCTCAAAAGACCTGCGGGTAGAACCGCAAACCGAACCCCGGGCACTCGCCCCCGACCAACTGCGGGTGCGCATTGCCCGGGGCGGGATTTGCGGCTCGGACCTGCATTACTACCAGCACGGCGGCTTCGGCGCCGTGCGCCTGCGCGAGCCGATGGTGCTGGGCCACGAAGTGTCGGCGGTGATCGAGGCCGTGGGCCGTGAGGACGGGCCCTTCACGATCGGCCAACGCTTGTCGGTCTCGCCGTCGCGGCCTTGTGGCGGCTGCCGTTATTGCCATCAAGGGCTGCCGAATCATTGCCTGAACATGCGTTTTTACGGCAGTGCGATGCCCTTTCCCCATGTGCAAGGCGCGTTTCAGCAAAGTCTGGTGATCGAGACCCACCAGGCGCACCTGCTGGCCGATCATGTCAGCCTTGCCGAAGGTGCGATGGCCGAGCCGTTGTCCGTGGGCTTGCACGCCATCCAGCGCGCCGGGGCGGTCTTCGGCAAACGGGTGCTGGTCACCGGCTGTGGCCCCATCGGCAACCTGTTGATCGGTAGCCTTCGGGCAGCGGGCGCGGGAGAAATCGTCGCAGTGGACCTGGCCGCCGGCCCCTTGGCCTGCGCCGAAAAAATGGGCGCCAGCCGCACCCATAACCTGGCGGAAGACGCCGACGCGTTGAAGCGCTACACCGCAGAAAAAGGCTACTTCGACGTGATGTTCGAAGTCTCCGGCAGCGCCCAGGCCCTGCGCAACGGCCTCGAATGCATGGCCCCGCGCAGCGTGCTGGTGACGGTCGGGTTGGGCGGTGAAGTCTCGCTGCCGCTGAATATGCTGGTGAGCCGGGAGATCGACTTGCGCGGCACGTTCCGCTTCCATTCGGAGTTTGCCCAGGCGGTGGATTTGCTCAACCGCCAGGTGATTGATGTGCGTCCGGTGATCTCCCATACCGTGCCGTTCAGCGAGGCGGTTCAGGCCTTTGAACTGGCGGCGGACAAGAGCCAGGCGATGAAGGTGCTGCTGGATTTCGGCGTGGGTGATTGAGCCGGGCCATCCAAACCGACGTTCCTGTGTTCGGACATATTGTCCCGCGCCACCTGGCCCTGCATCACAGCGGCGGCGATTTGGCTGGTGGATGGGGGTGTTTGGGGATGGGCTGGGTGTATATCCGTTATTTAGGTGATGGCTGAGATTGGTTCCGCTCTTACAGCGGCTCACTTTTGAACAGCGCAAAAGTAAGCAAAACGCTCTTGCCCCACCACTCGGCACCTCGCTTAGGCTCGGTGTGCCCGCACTCCGGCATTACTCCGCGGGCCGCCGCGGAGCAGCGCCGGAGTGAGGGAACACCGAGCCTTAGCGAGGTGCCGACAGGCGGGGCAGAGCCCTTTGCTTACTTTGGGGCTTTTCCAAAGTGAGTCGCTGTAAGAGCGAAACCATAAGCGGCCGTTACCTAAATAACGGATATGTACACAAAAGCCCCCACCCAACTCACACCCGCTCTTCAAGCCGATAACGCAAAAACCGATGCCCCGGAGAAAACAACCGCCGGTAGGTCAGCAACACCGCACCTACCGTGCCCAGCGCCGACGACGCGGCGATCAAAAACATGATCACGATCTGGTACCGCACCGCGTCCACCGGGCTTTCCCCGGCCAGCACCTGGCCGGTCATCATCCCCGGCAGGCTGACAATCCCTACCACCGTCATCTGGTTCAGGGTCGGGATCATCCCGGCCCGCACGGCCTGGCGAATCGCGTCCTGGGCCGCTTCCCAACGTGAGCCACCCAGGGCCAGGATCATCTCGATGGTATTGCGCCCCGAAGTCAGTTCCTGGGTCATACGCTCAATCCCCAGGGACACGCCGGTGAGGGTATTGCCGAGAATCATGCCGAGGATCGGGATCGCATACTGCGGCTCGTACCACGGGTGAATCCGGATGATCGCGAACAGGCCGATGGCCGTCACCAGCCACGAACTGCCCCACACCGACACGATGCTGTCGGCCCGCTGGCCGGCGTAGGTGCGCTTGCCGCGCCCGGCTGCCGAGAGGCCGGCGATCAGGGTCATCAGGCACATCAGCGGCAGCACCACGTACCAGTAGGCGAATTCAAAGACCCAGCCCAACAGGTAACCGATCGCCAGCAACTGCACCACCGTGCGCACGGCGGCCCAGAACAGTTGGCGTTCCAGGCCCAGGCGCAACAGCAGTGACAGCGCGCCATTGATCAGGATCAGCGAGGCGGCGATGGCCATGTCCAGGGCCGTCAGGTCGTGATAGTTCATGGCTGCACGGTCCTCGTCAGCACGCCGGCGTCCATGTGCAGGCGGGTGGTGCTCATGCGTTGCGCCTGCTCAAGGTCGTGGGACACCCAGACATAGGCGTGGTCGTTATCGGCTTCGGCCCAGGCGTTGATCAACGCCTCGACTTCCCGGGATGACGCCGGATCGAGGGCGGCGGTGGGTTCGTCCAGCAACAGCACATCGGGATTGAGTTGCAGGGTGCGGATCAGCGACACCACCTGGGACTCACCGCCGGATAAATCCCCGGCATTTTTTGCCAGGAAGCCCGGCTCTTTTCCTGCGTGGGCCAGCAGCGCATTGACCGCCTGCGGGTCGAAACTCAGGTGATGCAAGGCCTTGAGGCTGTAGGGGAAACGCAGATTGTCTTCCACACTGCCCTCGATCAGCGCCGGACGCTGGGAAAGGTAGCTGATGCGGCTGCGGTACTGCGGGATCTGTACGTTGGCGATGGGTTGCCCATTCCAGAGGATATCCCCGGAGGTCGGTGCATCGAGCAGGGCCAGCGCCCGCAGGAACACACTTTTGCCGGAGCCGGATGAACCGGTGATGGAGAGGCGGTCGGCGCGGTGCAGCTGAAAGTTCGTCGGGTGCAGCAGTTGGAGCTGGCGGCGCTCGTCCATCCGCGTGAGCGCCCGGGTTTCGACTAATACGCTCATGGAATTGAAATCCTTACCTCTGGTTTATACACAATGGCCAAGCAGGATAAGCAACCCTGTGGCGAGGGAGCTTGTCCCCCGTTGGGCTGCGAAGCGGCCCCAATAAGGCAACTCCGGTACACCTGAAAAAACTCGCTGAATTTGCTGGGGTTGCTTCGCAACCCGACGGGGGACAAGCCCCCTCGCCACAGGTGTTCCTCAGCGCTTGGGCTCCAGCGACACCAGGCGCGGCTTGATGGATTTCTCGCGCACCTCAAGCAACGCGAGGGTCACCGGCAATTTGAAACGCCGCCGCCCTGCACTGCCGGGGTTGAGAAACAGCCGCTCGCCGTGCCACTCGATCAATGGCTTGTGGGAGTGGCCGGTGATCACCAGCCTGATGCCCGGATCAAGCGCCTTCGGTACATCGGCAATGTCATGCACCAGCAGCGCCCGCCAGCCATTCAGGTCGAAATCCAGCCGGTCAGCCAGATGCTCTGCCCAGGCCGCGTCGAGGTCGTTATTGCCGCGCACCACATGCAACGGTGCAATCGAGGCCAGCAGCTCAAGAATTTCCGGGCTGCCGATATCCCCGGCGTGAACAATCTGCTCGCACCCCTCCAGGGCGGCCAGGGCTTCGGCGCGGAGCAGGCCGTGGGTATCGGAAATCACACCAACTTTCATGAACGTCTCCTGTGCACGACACCGGCGCTGTCCGCCGGGCGGCTTGCAATCCAACAGTGCACTGCCTATATTTCCCGCCTGGCGCCATCTACGCCACCATCCGCGGAAAGGGCTGCGCCCAAGACCTTGACTGAATATCACATTTCTACGACTCCCAACCTTAAAGCGGACAAGGTTTGTGCAAGGAGATCGTATGTCGCAATCATTCTCGTCCACCAACGGCCGTATCAACCTTGAGCAGCAACGCAAGCGCGCCAAGGAGCTTTTGCAGCGCCTGAAAAACGCCGATACCGCCGCAACCCCGACCTTGTCAGAGGCTCAATGGCTGATCGCCAAGGAACTCGGCTTCCCCAGCTGGCCCAAGCTCAAGGCCCACGTCGATGCGGTGGATTTTGCCGCCCGCCATCCGGGTTTCGACGCCAGCGATGAAGCCCGCACCACCCACTGGCGCTGCGGCAACGACATCGCCCACAGCCTGGGCCTGGCGGGGTTCAAGGGCCGCTTCCGGATGCTGATTGACCCATTGTGCATGGGCCCTGTCCAGGACCTGCCAGCCGACCAATACCAGGCCATACGCAGCCGCTACATCAGCCAGGTGTTTGCCATGGATGAGGCCGAAGTGGCGCGCCGGCACGCAGACGAATACACCCATCTTGAACAGCTGGGCAGCGCCGGGCACAGCGTGTTGTGGTGTGAGGCGGATGCGTACGATCAGTTGTTCCTGATTCGCGCATTGGCGGGGCTTGAGCGCTTGCCTGAAAAGCTTGAGTTGATCGAAGTCGACCGTATCCCCGGCGTGCAGCGTTTTATCGGCATCGGCCAACTGGCACCCGACATATTGGCGTGGTTGTGGCCGCAGCGCCGACAGGTCGACGAGGACATGCTGCAACTGGCGCGACAGGCCTGGCTGGCGTATTGCGCCAGCTCGCCGGTCAAACTCGCGGAACTGGCCCAGGGCAACCACCCATCCCTGCCCTTCCTGGCCCCGGCGTTGCGCCGGCAGTTGCAGGAATTTCCGGGGACGCAGGACGGTTTATCACTGACCGAACGCCTGGCCCTGCACTACGTGGACGAGGCCGGTCCCGTGCCGTTCGGCAGGGTGTTTGCCGAGTTGATGGCCAAGCGTGAGCCGCTGCCGTACCTGGGGGACATGATGTTTCATGCGCTGATGCGGCCGTTGATTGATGGCGAGAATCCGCTGTTGATCGAGTCCGAGGCTCAATTGCCATGGCCTCAACGGGTGTTGGCATTGACTGCACTGGGTCGCCAGGTTCTGAACGGCGCAGCCTACTGGCCGGATCACGCCACCCATGAGCGCTGGATCGGCGGCACCTGCATCCGCCCAGGCAAACCTCACTGGATGATTGACGAGCATCTGGTTCCCGCCTGGCGCAACTAAAGGCGCGGTGCCTCTATGTCATGCAACAGTTCGTCTGTTGCGTGACTGAAGCGCTCGACCAAAAAATCCAGCAGCACACGCACACGGGGCGAGCGGTAGTGAGTGCCGTGCAACAACGCATACACACCCGCCTCACGCACGCTGAACTCCGACAACAGGACCTTCAGCCGCCCCTCACGGATATCGTCAGCCGCATCCCAAATGGTCTTGCGCGCAATGCCATGGCCGGCCAGCGCCCAGGCGCGCGCGAGGGCGCCGTCGTTGGTTTCCCAGGCCTGCTCCATCGCCACCGTATGGTCCCGGGCCTGGCCATCCACCCTGAAGTGAAATGTGTTCAGCGGCCCCGCCCCGGTCACCAGCACGATGAACTGATGCCGAGCGAGGTCCGCCGGCGTTTGCGGTTCGCCGTGCCGCGCCAGGTAGTCAGGCGAGGCACACAGCACGCGCCAATTGGGCGCCAGGTGTCGCGCAACCAGCGAGCTGTCACGCAGGGCACCAAAGCGGATGGCGAGGTCCACATCGTCCTGCACCAGGTTCGACATGGAGTCGGACAACGTCAACGCCACCTTCACCTGCGGATGCTGGCGGCTGAAGGCTTCAAGCCAGTCATTCAGCAGATGCCGGCCAAAATCCGCCGACGCAGAAATCCGCACCTTGCCACGCACCTCTTGCTGGCTGGCTTGAAGCCCTGCCTCGGCCTCATCAATCGCCGCCAACGCAATCGCACACTGCTGCAGGTAAAACCGGCCTTCGTCAGTCAAGCGCAACTGGCGGGTGGTGCGTTCGAACAGTTTGGTACGCAGTGCCGCTTCAAGCTTGATCAGCCGTGCGCTGGCGGCAGCAGGCGACAACGCCAGCTTGCGCCCGGCAGCCGTGAGACTGCCCAAGGCTGCCGCCTCGACGAACAAACGCATATCACCCAATCGGTCTGTGGCCATTTCAATTCAGATTTGAAAGTTCATCAAATGGTAGGCCAATTATCAATTTCTCTACAAGCCACCACACTCGCGTCCTTGCCTTCCAACGAGTACAGGTCATGACCGACATCGACGCGCTATCGGCAGCCGAAACGGCTACCCCTCCCACGGCTGAACGGCTTCCGCTGATCGCCCTGCTGGCGCTGACCCTCAGCAGCTTTATTGCCACCGCCAATGAAACCATGCCCGCCGGCCTGCTACCCCAGATCGCCCAAGCCTTCAATGTGTCGCAAGCCTGGGCCGGCCAATGGGTAACCTTCTGCGCGCTGGGTTCGGGGCTGGCGGCTATTCCATTGACACTGGCCCTGCAGGGCTGGCGCCGTCGGCGTGTGCTGTTGTTGGCTGTCGGCGTGTTTTTTGTGTGCAATGCCGTGACCGCGCTATCGCCCTGGTTCGGCCTGACCCTGGCGGCGCGCCTGGTGGTGGGCCTCGCCACCGGACTGGCCTGGAGCCTGCTGGCGGGTTATGCCCGGCGCATGGCACCACGCCCGTTGCAAGGGCGCGCGATGGCCGTGGCCATGCTCGGCATTCCCCTGGCGCTGGCCGTGGGCGTACCGCTGGGGGCGTGGCTCGGCAAGCTGTCGGGCTGGCGCAGTGTGTTCGGGATACTCTCGGCGGCCAGCCTGATGCTCATGCTGTGGATACGCGTGAACGTGCCCGACTATCCCGGGCAAAAAGCCGACCGCCGCCTGCCTCTGTCGACGGTTGTGCAAACACCCGGCGTGCGGCCTGTGCTGCTGGTGGTCATGCTCTGGATCATGGCCCATTACATTCTCTACACCTACATCGCGGCGTTCCTGGCGTCTGTCGGTCTGGGCGAGCACGTGGACGCCGCCTTACTGATTTTCGGCCTCGCCGCACTGCTTGGCATCTGGGTCACCGGTGTGTTGATTGATCGCTGGCTTCGGCGGCTGGTCCTGCTCAGTCTCGTCGCGTTTGCCCTGGTAACGCTTATGCTCGGGCTCGGCCATTTACCCGTCATCCTCACCTGCATCGCCATGGCCGTATGGGGTTTGAGCTTTGGTGGTGCACCGACCTTGCTGCAGACCGCCCTGGCGGAAACGGCTGGGGACGGTGCCGATGTGGCGCAGTCGATGCTGGTGACTGCATTCAACCTGGCATTTGCCGGCAGTGGAGTGATTGGCGGCGTGGTACTGGCGACTCGCGGACCCGCGTGGTTTCCGTGGCTGTTACTGGCGCTGCTGATGCCCGCCCTGTGGATTGCCCAGCGCCGGATGCACTCACCCAACACTGAATCGGCGCTGCCACGTGCATAGTGCGATGCCTGCGTTCAACGTTTAGGGCATATCCATAGCAAAAAACGATATTGGTATATACCAGATTGCTCCCTTATAAATCGCCCCCATCACAAGACTGCAAGCTGGAGTAGCAAGCGATGGTGTCGGTAAAGGTAATGCTGGAGTACTTTCATCCCTGGCCGAATTCGGCGGGTTTGTACCTGGCGCGGGAACGCGGTTGGTACGCCGAGCTGGGCCTGGATGTGGAGTTGGTGGTGCACGATCCCTATCGTGGCGACACCCTTGAACACCTGCTGACCGGCGCAGCGGACTTCGGCATTTTCCCGAGCAACCGGCTGCTGGTCCGGCGCGGCCTGGGGCAAGCGCTGCAAGGCATCGCGGCGATCAATCATGCGGGGCTTGAGTCGATTCAAACCCTGACCGACTCCGGTATCCAGCGTCCTCGGGACCTGGTGGGCAAGCGCCTGGCGCTCAATCCCACACCACGGGGTTTGGCGATGGTGCGCCATCTGGTGAGCAACGACGGTGGCGATCCCGATGGCGTGATCCTGGTGGACAGCGGCGTGCGTGAGCTACGCCCCGAGCAGTTGGCCGAAGGCATCGCCGATGCCAGTTTCGGTGGCTACTGGGCCTGGGAAGCCCTGATGCACAGCCCTATCGAGGCCGAGCGCCGGGTGGTGTTGCCGGTGGATGAGATCGGTGCACCGGCGTATCACAGCTACCTGTTGGGCGCCCATGAACGGACCCTCGTCGAGCGGCCCGAGTGCGTGCGTGATTTCCTCGCGGCCACTGCCCGGGGCTATCTCGCCGTGGCCGAGGAGCCGGCGATTGCGCTGGCGGCCTACGAGCACACCACACCGTATTTCCCGGCGGAATTGCTCAGCGCGTCCCTGCACAAAATCGCCCCGACCTGGCTGCATGACGGCCGCTGGGGCGAGCAACGCCAGGCGCTGCTCAAGCCTTACGCCGAGTGGCTGCACGAGCACGCGGTGCTCGACAATCCCCAGGTATGGCAAGGGGCAACCAGCAACGCCTATCTGCCCGGAGCGGCGGCATGAACCCACAACGCACGGCCCATGGCCTGGGGCTTGATCCGGTGGCTGCCGACTGGCCAGCGCTGCACGAAGCGGATATCCGGCACCTGCTGCGCGAGTACCCGCACCTCGGGCAACTGCGCAGTTTGCATTGGCACAGCCCGCGACCGTTTTCCGCTGCCGGGCTGATCACTACCAGCAACGCGACCCTGTTCGTCAAACGGCATCACCAACAGGTGCGGCACGCGGCGTGGCTGGAAGAAGAACACCGCCTGATCGCTCACCTGCATCGCCAGGGCGCGCCGGTTGCCGCAGTGGTGCCCAACTGCCACGGGGCGACGGCCACGACGCAGGGCGAATGGACCTACGAGATTCATCGTGTCGCCGAGGGCCTGGACCTGTACCGGGATGCGCTGTCGTGGTCGCCGTTCCAGACGACCGAACACGCCCTGGCGGCCGGCGTTGCCCTGGCTCAACTGCACCACGCGGCCGAAGGTTACACCGCGCCACGCCGCCAAACCCAAGTGCTGCTGGCCAACGCCCGGCTGATCGAACAACCCGCGCCACTGGCCGCGATCGCCAACACCCCGGCACTCACCGAGTACCTGGCCGACAAGGATTGGCACGCACGACTCACCGAGCTGCTGTTGCCCTGGCACGCACCACTGCAACCCTTGCTGCAACAGCAACCGACGCTCTGGACCCACAACGACTGGCACGCCTCGAACCTGCTATGGAATGAAGACGGCAGCGTGTCCAGCGTGCTGGATTTCGGCCTCGCCGACCGCACCTTCGCGCTCTACGACCTGGCCACCGCCATCGAACGCAATGCCGTGCCCTGGCTGGACCTGGACAGTGGTGGCCCGGCCGTCGCGGACCTCGACAGCGTCGACGCACTGCTTGCCGGCTACCACCAAATCCGGCCACTGAGCGCGCAAGACCTGCACACCCTGAGCGCCCTGCTGCCGTTGGTGCATGTGGATTTCGCCCTGTCCGAGGTCGCGTACTACCACGGCGTGGTGGGTTCTACCAGCAGCGCCGATGTGGCCTATCACGCCTACCTGCTGGGCCATTTGCAGTGGTTTGCCGGTGCCCAGGGGCAACGCTTGCTCGGTCATATCCGGCGCAAATCCGTATGAGCATCCTGGTCGATACCGATTGGCTGCATGCCCGCCTCGGGGAGCCAGGGCTGGTGATACTGGACGCTACCGTGGTGCTGCCGTCGCCGCGTTTTGACGGCGATTACCGGGTCGCCAGTGGCCATGCCGGCTGGCTGCAAGCGCATATCCCCGGCGCACGGCATGCCGATTTATTGACCGCCTTTGCCGACGCGCACGCCAGCTACAGCTTCGCCCTGCCAACCCCGCAAGCCCTGGTTCAGGCACTGGCCGACCTGGGCGCAGGCGCTGGCAGCAACGTGGTGATCTACGACCGCGCCGACTGTTTCTGGGCCGCGCGCCTGTGGTGGATGTTGCGCGGGCTGGGCATTGATGCGTCGGTGCTGGACGGTGGTTTCAACGCCTGGCAACGGGCGGGATTACCGCAACACAACGGACAGCCGGCAACAACCAGCGCCGTCGAACCCTGGCCAATCAACGCCTATGCGCCACTGTGGATCGACCGCGCAGGCGTTGAAGCAGTGGTCGCAGGGGACTCACCCGGCGTACTGGTCTGCGCATTGGGCGCCGCCTTGTTCGAAGGCACTGCACCCACTCGCTACGCCCGACGCGGGCACATCCCCGGCAGCCACAACCTGCCGGCACGCACGCTGTTTGATGCCCAGGGTCGCTACCTGCCCAAGGACGCCCTGGCCCTGGCCATCGGACCCACGCTGCTGCACAGCGACGGTCCATTGATGCTCTATTGCGGCGGCGGAATTTCCGCGGCGGCCAACGCCCTGGCCCTGACCCTGCTGGGTCGCCAGGACATCGCACTCTACGACGGCTCGCTCCAGGAATGGGCCGCCGATGCACGCCTACCAATGACTACCGGAGCAGCTCCGGCCTGACGCCCTTTGTGGCGACCCCGGCTTTTTAATTTCGTACTGGCAACCTGTCCGTTGCGCAGCGCTGGGCCCTTTTGCGCCCGATAAAGCGTGATGTGCCAGCGGGCAGGCCCTTGGAGCGCTCCTTTTATGGCAACACCGTACCGTCACACCCTGCTCGCCCTGAGCATCACCCTCGCCGCCACGGCCACCCATGCCCAGGAGGCGACCCTGGACACCGTCACGGTGGTCGGCGAACAGGCCACCGATTACCAGGCCAAAAAGCCGCCGTCGCCGGCTTCGATAACGCGCCGTTGCTGGACACCCCGGCGTCGGTGGCGGTGATCACCGAAGGCCGCCTGAAAGACCAGCAAGCCCGCCTGCTGAGCGAGGTGTTGAAGAACGACGCCTCGGTCGGCGACAGCTACGCGCCGGTGGGCTACTACGAGAATTTCGTGGTACGCGGCTTCTCGCTGAACCCGGCCAGCAGCTACAAGATCAACGGCCGCACCATCACCGGCGAACAGAACGTCGCACTGGAAAACAAGCAGCAAGTGGAAGTGCTCAAGGGCCTGTCCGGGCTGCAAAGCGGCGTGTCCGAGCCCGGCGGCCTGGTGAACTACGTGAGCAAGCGCCCGGAGAATGTGCGCTCGGTGACCGTGTCCACCAACGAACACGGCGAGCGCTACCTGGCCACCGACGTCGGCGGCTGGCTCGGCGCCGAACAGCAGGTGGGCGTGCGGGTCAACCTGGCCCACGAAGACATCCGCTCCTACGTCGACCACGCTGACGGCCAGCGGGATTTTGCGTCCCTGGCTCTCGACTGGAACATCAGCCCCAACGCCCTGCTGCAACTGAACGCCGAGTACCAGAACCGCGAGCAACGCTCGGTGCCCGGTTATCAATTGCTCGGCGGCACCACCGTGCCCCACAACGTGTCGCCACGGGACTTGCTGGGCTACCAGAGCTGGTCGAACCCGGTGCGCATCAAGTCGCTGAACCTCGACGGCCTGTTCGAATACCGCTTCAACGAGGCCTGGAAAGCCAGCTTCAGCGCCTCCCGCAGCCGCGTGGTGATCGACGACTACAGCACCTTCGCCTGGGGCTGCTACGGCGCCGCCAGTTGCGCCAACACCGCAGTGCCCAACCACTTCAGCGCCGAGGGCGACTACGACATCTCGGACTACCGCAGCCCTGACGACACCCGCAGCAACGAAGAAGCCCAGGCCGCGCTCAATGGCCAATTCGACACCGGGTTTCTCAAGCATGACCTGACCTTCGGCACCACTGCGTTCCGCCGCCTGGTGGACCGTCGCCAGTCGGTCAACGAGTACATCGGCGAAGGCAATATCTACGAAAAACCGCCGGTGCTTGAACCCTACCAGGGGCCGCTGGGCCATACCTACCGGCGCCTGGACAGCCGCCAATACGGGCTGTTCGCCAGCGACCGCATCAGCTTCAACGAGCAGTGGCAAACCATCCTCGGCGGGCGCCAGGTGCGCCTCGACGAAGAAACCTACGACCAGGCCGGCGACACCACCCGCCATACCCAGCGCAGCGTGTTCCTGCCTCAGGTGGCGCTGATCTACAAGCCGCGCCCGGACACGACCCTGTACGCCAGCTACAGCAAGGGCCTGTCCCTGGGCGGTACGGCTGCGTGGTTCAGCAGCAACGCCGATGAGGTATTGCCGCCGACTACTTCGCGCCAGCTGGAAGTGGGGATCAAGCGCGACTTCCAGCGCCTGAGCCTGACCGCCGCACTGTTCCAGATCACCCAGGACCTGCAATACAACCGCCCCAACGATGACGGCACCATTACCTTTGTGCAGCAAGGCAAGCAGAAGAACGTGGGCCTGGAACTCTCCGCCAACGGCCGAGTGACCGATAACCTGCAAGTGTCGGCCAGCGTCGCGGCGATACGCGCCCGGGTCAGTGGCAGCGGCACTGACGACTACGATGGCCACCAGGCGATCAACGTGCCCAAGCTGCGCGCCAGCCTGCACGGCGACTACAGCATTCCCGGAATCAAGGGCCTGGCCCTGCTCGGCGGGGTGCAATACAGCGGCAGCAAGTACGCAAACCGCGAGGCCAGCGTGAAGGTCGACGACTATGCGGTGTTCGATGTGGGTGGTCGCTACAGCACCAAAGTCGGTGATTACGATACTGTGCTGCGCCTGACTGTCGACAACCTGTTCGACAAACGCTACTGGCGCGATGTGGGTGAATCGGCGGGCGATGGCTACCTGTTCCTGGGCGCGCCACGCACCGCGCGGTTATCCGCCACCGTCAATTTTTGAGGCTGACTGTTCATGCGTAATCTGATTTTTGCCAGTGTGTGCCTGCTCTCGACTGCCCTGGTCGGCTGCCAGCAGCAACCGCCCGCCAGCGACCAGCTGGATGCGGTGCTGTGGACCCAGACCTCGATCGAGCACGAGCTGATTTACCGCCAGGTATTCGCCAACGCCACCCGGCAACTGGACGTGGCCCTCAACACCCCGGACTGGGACGCCCTGCCCCTGCCCCCGCGCAACCTCTCCGGTTTGCCGCCGGCGGTGATTGTCGACATCGACGAAACCGTGCTCGACAACATCCCGCTGAATGCCCGGGACGTCGTCAATAACCAGGTCTACTCCTACGACCGCTGGAACACCTGGGTCGACCAGGCCAAGGCCCAGGCGCTGCCCGGCGCCGTCGCGTTCCTGCAGGCGGCCAAGCACAAAGGCATCACGGTGTACTACATCACCAACCGTGAACAAAGCCAGGTCCAGGCCACCGTCAACAACCTGCGCCTGCGGGGCTTTCCGGTAGACAGCGACCAGCAGGTACTGGCCTCCGGCACCCCGATTGGCGGCTGCGAACAGGCCGGCTACGGCAAGAACTGCCGCCGCCAATGGGTCGCCCAGCACGCCCGTGTGCTGATCCTGGCCGGTGACTCCCTGGGGGATTTCGTGCAGGCCGAACACAACACCCTGGAGGCCCAGCGCAAGGCCGCCGAACCCTACCTTGGCTGGCTCGGCCAACGCTGGTTCGTGCTGCCCAACCCGACCTACGGCAACTGGTACAGCGCGCCGTATGGCGATCAGGAAAAACTGCCCTTTGAACGCAAGCGCCAGCTCAAGCAACAGGCGCTGCACCTGCAAAATTGACCCTGGGGAAACCGTATGACGCCGCTGGAAATAGTCGCTGTAATCTTCAATATCGCCGGGGTGTGGCTCACCGCCCGACGGGTGCGCTGGTGCTGGCCGGTCAGTGTGGTCGCGGTGTTGTTGTACGGCTGGATCTTCTTCGACGTGAAGCTGTATTCCGACATGCTCCTGCAACTGGTCTTCGCCGTGTTGCAGGGCTACGGCTGGTGGCGCTGGAGCACCGGGCGCATCGACGCGGGCAAGGTGCGCGTCGAGCGTCTGCCAGTCCAGGAAGCCTGGCGTCATTTATTCGCAGGTGTGATCGGCGCCCTGCTGCTGGGCGCCGCCATGCACCACTTCACCGATGCCGCATTGCCGTGGCTGGACTCGCTGCTGACTGCCTTCAGCCTGGTGGCCAGCCTGTGGGCGACGCGCAAGTACGTGGTGAGTTGGTGGCTGTGGATCGTGCTGGATACGGTCTACGTGGGATTGTTTGTGTACAAGGATTTGCAATTGACCGCCGCGTTGTATGCCGGGTTTGTGGTGCTGGCGGCGTATGGGCTGGTGTCCTGGCAGCGTGATTTGCGCCAACAGGAACAGCAACTTTCAGTTGCTTGAACACGGTGTTTGTTTCCCAACTGTTGCCAGGCCAACAGTTGGGAAAACATATAACTAAAACAACGCATTACAGTACATAAAATCATTAAACATAAAGCCCTTATCGCGTTTAAATATAAAAAATCCCATGGGTATATTTATGAATTTACGTACTGTCGTGACCTTGGGCCTGGCCCTGTCAGTGGCCAGCCCGGCGGTGTTCGCCGGGGCAACGCTGGATCGCATCACGCAATCCAGACAGTTGGTTGGCGTGCTGATGGAGAACTATCCGCCCTTCTCTTTTCTCAATGAACAAAACCAGCTGGATGGCTTCGACGTCGACGTGGCCAAGGCCGTGGCTGACAAACTTGGCGTCACCCTGAAGTTGGAAACACCCTCTTGGGAAGTGATCGCCGCTGGCCGCTGGCAGGGCCGTTATGACGTGTGCATCTGCTCCATGACCCCAAGTGCCGCCCGTGGCCAAGTGTTCAATTTTCCTGTCGAGTATTACGCCTCACCGGCGGTCATCGTGGTCAACGCCGATGAATCTTCCATTCACTCGGCCAGTGACCTTTCCGGGAAAAAAGTCGGCGTCGGCAGCGCCTCGACCTACGAGGCCTACCTGAACAAAGACCTGGTGATCGAAGGCGCCAACACGCCAATCGAATACCCGTTCAGCCAGATTCAAGCCGTGCCTTACGACAATGAAATCGTGGCCTTCCAGGACTTGGCGCTCGGCACCGGCAAACGCCTGGACGCAATGCTCACCAACCTGGTGACCGCCAATGAGCGAATCAAGCATGACCCACGCTTCAAGGTCGTCGGCAAACAGCTGTACAGCGAGCCCAACGTGGTCGCCACCGAAAAAGGCGACCCCCAATGGGACGCGAGACTGACCCAAGTGCTGGCCGACCTTAAAAGCGACGGCACGCTGACGAAGATCTCCCAGAAATGGATTGGCGCAGACATCACCCAATGAGCGTTTTCCCCACCCCGCCCTCTGTGGTGAAACCGCCGCCCGTCAAACGCCAGTGGTTGCCCTTCCAGGTGCGCCTGTGGCTGACCTGGGGCGTGATGCTGTGCCTGTTCGCCGGGCTGTTCATGAGCTTCGACCTGAAGTTTGCGATCGTCGCGGCCAAGTGGCAGAACCTGGTGGGCCTGCACCTGTCGCCCAACGGCTTTCTGCAGGGTGCGGCGCTGACGCTGTTCCTGTGCTTCTGCTCGATCTGGCTGTCCCTGGCCCTGGGGTTTGCGACGGCCCTGGCGCGCTTGTCGAACAGCGCGGTGGCGTTCGGGATTGCCAGTTTTTACGCCTCGTTCTTTCGCGGCACGCCGCTGCTGATCCAGATTTTGCTGATCTACCTCGGCCTGCCCCAGTTGGGCGTAGTGCCGGGCGCCATCAGCGCCGGGATCATTGCACTGTCGTTGAACTACGGGGCGTACCTGAGCGAGATCTTTCGCGCCGGCATCATCGGAGTGTCCCAGGGCCAACGTAATGCTGCGGCGGCGCTGGGCATGGGCCCGGCGGTGACGTTCTGGCAGATCGTGCTGCCCCAGGCGATGCGCACCATCATTCCACCGACCACCAGCCAGTTCATTTCGATGCTCAAGGACTCATCGCTGGTCTCGGTCATGGGCGTCTGGGAAGTGATGTTCCTCGCGCAGTCCTACGGGCGCTCCTCATACCGCTATATCGAAATGCTCACCACCGCTGCCGTCATCTACTGGCTGCTCTCCATTGGCCTGGAACTGATCCAGGCGCGCCTGGAGCGGCACTACGGCAAGGCCTACCTTCACGGGCGATAACCGCTTTTTACCTGCAGGAAGCACCATGTCTGATCCAACCCCGTTGTTATTCGGCCTGTACGAACAAGCCAGTGTCGGCTGCGGCGGCGCGCCCAGCCTGTGGACCCACCCGGCGGATGAACGCCTGGGCATCAACACCCTCAAGTACTGGTCGAACCTGGCCCGCACGGCAGATGAAGCCAACCTCGACCTGATGTTCTTCGGCGATGTGCTGGGCTTCTACGATGTGTTTGGCGGGTCCGAAGCGGCGGCGTTGAAATGGGCGGTGGAAGCGCCGGCCAACGACCCGCTGACGATCATTCCCGCACTGGTGGCCCTGACCGAAAAGCTCGCCTTTGGCGTCACGGTCAGCACCACCTACGAACACCCATTCACCCACGCCCGGCGCTTCAGCACCCTGGACCATTTGTCCGACGGGCGTATCGGCTGGAATATCGTCACCTCTTACCTGTCCAGCGCCGCACGCAATTTCGGCCTGGAGCAGATGATCAAGCACGACGACCGCTACGAACGCGCCGAAGAGTTTCTCGACGTGGTGTACAAGCTCTGGGAAGGCAGCTGGGCCGATGACGCGGTGCTCGCCGACAAACTCGCACGCACCTATGCCGATGGCGCGCGTGTTCGACCGATCCAGCATGCCGGCGACCATTACCGGGTGGCCGGCCCGCACCTCACGTCACCCTCGCCGCAACGCACGCCGCTGCTGATCCAGGCGGGTTGGTCGGGCCGTGGCCGGCAGTTCGCGGCCAAACATGCAGAGCTGGTGTTTATCGCCAAATCCAACCCGCTGGAGATACGCCAGGGGCTGGAAGATATCTGGCGCCAGGCCGAGGCCCGCGGGCGCAGGCAGCAAGACGTCAAATCCCTGACCGTGTTGCGCATCGTCACCGCCCCCACCGCCATCGAAGCACAAAAGAAATACGAGACCCTGCAAAGCAACTATCACCTGCAGGCGCAGTTGGTGAGCTACGCGGGCGACACCGGTATCGATATCAGCCGCTACGCCGACAGCGAAGCACTGTCCACCCACACCGAAGGCATGACCTCCTACGTGATGAAACCCGATGGCAGCGGCCAACCGCTGACCGCCGGCGAGGTCAAGCAACGCTTCGCCAACGTGACGCGGGGCAGCGACCTGATCCTGGTGGGCACGCCGGAGCAGGTGGCGGAAAAAGTCGAGGAACACGCCAGAATTTCCGGCACCAGCGGCTACATGCTCAACCCGTTGATCAGCCCCGGCTCGCTGAATGACTTTGTCGAACTGGTGATCCCGGCCCTGCAAAAACGTGGGCTGTATCGCACCACGCCGCAGACCGGCACCCTGCGTTCGCGGCTCAGCGCCGAGGGCAGTGACCGCTTGCCAGCCTCGGCCCATGGGGCTTCGTTCCGCTTTGAGTAAGGTGCTGGTGGGCACTGCGTGACCTGCGCCAACAGGAACGGTAGAGTCACGCCCACGTCATGCCTGCACACGGAACCCCAGGATGCCTTTCGACCCGATTTCACCGCACTACCAGCGCATTCGCGAACAAATCGCCAACGATATTGCGGCGGGCGTGCCCCAGGCCGATGAGAAATTCCCGTCCGAACGGGAGATGATCGAGCGCTTCGGCTGCACCCGGGTCACCTTGCGCCAGGCCTTGCAGCAGTTGGAAGCGGAAGGCCTGGTGTACCGGGAAAACCGTCGCGGCTGGTTTGTCAGCCCCCGGCGTATCCGCTATGAACCGACGCGCATCAGCGGTTTTATGGATTACGTAAGTGCCCAGGGCCGTACGCCCCGCACCGAATGCCTGCACGCAGAGCTGCGCCCGGCGGGCGACTGGCTGGCCAGGCGGATGGGCCTCGCCTCGGCGGATGAGCCGGTGTTTTTCCTGCAACGGCGGCGCTGGATTGACCGGCGGCCGGTGCTGCTGGAGTTCAACGCGCTGCTGGCAAGCTGGTGCCCGGGGCTGCTGGAGGCCGACTTGAATACCTCGCTGACCCAACTGCTGCGGGAGCGGTTTTCCCGGGTGCAATCGCGGTGTGAGCTGGAGATGCACATTGGCACGGTGAATGAAGAACAGGCAGAGCTGCTGCAATTGTCGCAGGGGTCCACCAGCGTGTACCTGGAGCGCTTGAACTTTGGCGAGGATGACCAGCCGGTGGAGTTCGACCAGGAGTTCTGGCGCCCGGATGCGTTGTCGATCGTGATGGAGACGCGCTACCCCGGGACGTGAATTTCACACCTGTGAAAGCTTGTGACTTGTTGCCAACAAACCCGTTTTCACCCGCTGCCAGCCCCTAATATCGAGTCCTCGTGCGCCCCATCACATGGACTGAACCGATGATCACCCGCCCCGAAAAATCCGCCTCTCCCCGCGTCGATCAACCCAAAGCGCCCGAGCGCGTTTTCGACGCCGTCCTGAACAAAGCCAGAATCCTTGCCAGTACCGGGCCGGGCGACAAAACCGTCAAACCCGAGGACTACAAGGAGGTCACCGCCCTCCCGGCCAAACTCGACATCGACAAGCTCAAGGTCATCTCCGAAGACAAAGACGCCGGGGTGATCTACTTCGAACAGGACGGCGCCAAATACAAGATCAGCGCCGAGGGTGCGGCCAACGCCCAGGACGGGTTCGATGTGTTGAAAAACCTGCGCTTCGGCCATGCCGTGGCCCCCGTCAACCAGGGCGGCCCCGACGAAGGCACCCCGCTGTACACCTTCCTCCAGACCCTGGCCGAAACCCAGGGCACCCCGGCCGGCAAGGCCATCGTCGAAAGCCTGAAGAACCCCGACCAGCAACTGCTGCGCGAAGACGGCGACGGCGTACGCCTGGCCAATATCAAATCCGTGGGCAAGGCCGAAGACGGCATCCTCAAGGTCAGCCTGGAAAACGGCAAGACCCTGGTCATCTCCGAACAGCTCACGCCCCAGGCGTTCAGCACCTACACCCAGGCCGGGGTGACCAAGCAGGCCCTCAATGAGGGCAAGGCCAAGGGCTATGAGGAAGTCACCAGCCTGCCGGGGGACCTTGATTTCAGCCAGTTGAAAGTCGTCTCCGAAGACAGCGGCGCCGGGGTGATCCTGTTTGAACATCAGGGCCACAAATACGCGATCAGCAAGTCCGAAGCCGACCTGCCGCAACCCGACGCCGACCTCAGCAACCCGAACCCAAACGCCGGCGGCACCTTCTACAACTTCCTGCATGCCGTGCATGCCAGTGAAGGCTCGCAAGCCTTCGACTACATCAAGAACGCCCAGTCCCTGCCCGGCCAAGAACTGCTGCGCAAGGACGAGGCCAGCCTGAAGCTGGGCGACATCAGCAAGGTCGACGCGCCCATGGACGGCATCCTGGTGGTCAACCAGGCCGACGGCAAATTGCTGGTGGTGTCCAAAGACATCACCCCCGAAGCCTTTGCCGCCTACACCACCAAGGGTCAAACCCTGGCCGGCATCGAAAAAGCCAAGGGCGACGGCTACACCCTCGCAGGCCCGGACGCTTACCTGGCCTCTACCGAAGACATCATGAGCGTCGGCGGCGCCGGGGATTATGGCCCGGGGCTGATCGCCTTCACCCAGCACAAGCCGGGGGGCAGCGAAGAGAAGATCGTGGTGTCGGAAGACAGCAACCCGCAGATGTTCGAACAGATTTCCGGCTACCGCAGCGACATCGCCGCGCAAACCACCGACGTCGACAAGCTGCGCACCGACAACGGCCTGCCGCCCCTCAAGGACGTCTCCGTCGACAACCTGACCACCACCGAGAAAGATGACAGCGGCAACCCGCTGTCGGTGCAGGACCTGTCGATGAAGACCCTGGTGGACAGCTACCGCGCCGGGGTCAAGGACGGCAGCATCGGCAAGGACGACCCGCGCGCCAAGTTCCTGCGGGCGGTGGAAGCCCGAAGCATGGCCGACAACGGCATGTCGATCATTCCCGAGCACGGGTTCGGCAACCAGGGCATCGCCACCACGCCCATCGACGTGACCTCGCGGGACGTACGCGACAACATCTTTGACACCAAGGCCATCGACCAGACCATCAACGACCTGCTCGGCGACTCGACCATCCAGCACGACATCAAGGCCAACCACGACGCGGCGCTGGGCAAGGTCGACGGCGGCCAGGCCAAGGTCGATGAGACCAGGCAGAAGCTGATCGACAGCACCTCCTCGGAGAACTTCACCAAATACATCAAGTCCCTGCAGGACAGCGGCAAGACCGAACTGGCCACCCAGGAGATCCAGACCGCCTACACCGCGCTGGCCGACATCGACCCGGCCAAGGCCGACAGCTTCCTGCAAAACCTGCAAATCGACGGCTACACCGACGCCGTTGAAAAGCTGATGGACGACCCGACCAAGATCTCCGACGACAACACTGCGCTGGCCACCACCGACAACACCATGGCGATCCTGTCGATGCTCAAGGGCAGCGCCGACGGCCTGCCGCGCCAGGCGCTGGGGGTGTATTCGAAGTTCGTCGACCAGCTGCTCAAGGACAAAAACGCCGCCGCCGACTTCGGCAAGGCGATGATTTCCTCGGCGACACCTGGCAGAAAAATGGCGTGATCAGCTTCAGCGACATCGACAAGGCCGTGAGCAAGGAGATCATGCCCGGCCTCAGCGAAGAGAACCGCAGCGCGTTCGTGAAGAACCTCAACTTCCTCAAGGACAACGGCGTACTCGGCTCGGTGGGTGGCGCAATCGGCATGGGCCGTATCGTTTACCAACTCGCCGGCCAGGGCGGCAAGCTGGCGGATACGCCGATGAAGCGCCTGGGCATCGCCAACGACTTCCTCGGCTTCCTGGGCACCGGCTCGCACTTCGCCACGCTGGGCTTGAAGGTCTACGACAAATTGCGCGGCACCAACGCCTACAAACTGATGGGCTTCGACCGCTCCCTGCCCGACCTCTGGGCCAAGCCCGGCGAGGGTTACCACGCCCTGCCCAAGGACGCCGAGGCGGTGCAGAAGAAGTACTTCGAGATCGTCGACCAGGCCATGGACGACGGCAAGGACGTGGGCAAGGCCCTCAACAGCGGCGGCTGGAGTGATGAAGGCGCGAAGAAGGTCCAGGAAGGCATCGAAAAAGGCATCGCCAGCCGGGGCGGCGTGGCCGGTGCGGGGTTTGGCGCGAAGTTCGCCAGCAGCGCGATCAAGGTGATCGGCATGGCCACCGACGTGGCGGGCGGCGTGATCAGCGTGGTCCAGGCGGCGTTTACCCTGCGTGATGGTGTGCGCGAGAAAGACCCGGTGAAAATTGCCTCCGGCTCACTGTCCATGGCCGGTGGCGTCAGCAGCCTGGTGGGCGCGGCAGGCGGTGTGTTGGGCACCCTGGGGGTGACCGGGCGGATCATTCCGTTCCTGGGGCCGGTGGGCTTCTTGATCTCCGGCGCGTTGTCGTTTGTCGGGGCGATCCTGAGCACGGTGCAGTCCCACAAACTGCACAAGATCTCGATGCAGAACTGGAACCAGATCCAGGACTTCAAGCAGGACGGGTTGCTCAAGCCCAACGGTGATGAGGCGTATGTGTGGTTGCAGACGTACCTGTCCGACTGGGGCCAGCGGGATGCGCCACAGGACCAGAGTATTTTTGACTTCCGCAAGGAAGAGTGGGATGCGCGCTCGAGCATTCGCGGAGGCGACCATCGGCGGGACCATCCGGACTTTATCGGCGACGGGAACAACCGCAATTCAGAGGACTACAAGTACTCGCTGAAACCGTCCGAATGGACCAATGAGAACCACGACATTATCTGGCGGGTGGGGGATGGGTATGGGGGTGAGTATCATGATGTGGATAAACCCTGACTTAACCTCCTGACACCCGGAAGATCGAATGTCCCCGGGCGCTTCCAGTGGTGAGCTGGGCTTTCTGTGGTGAGCCTGACTTTCTGGGTGAGCCGCTTTTCTGTGGTGAGCCTGGCTTTCTGTGGTGAGCGGGCTTGCCCCGCGCTGGGCTGCGAAGCGGCCCTATCAAGAATACCGCGTCTTGCCAGGCAAATTGGGGTGTCAGGTTTTGGGGCTGCTTCGCAGCCCAGCGCGAGGCAAGCCCGCTCACCACAGAAAGCCAGGTTCACCACAGAAAGCCCCCCTCACCACAGAAAGCCCTCCTCACCACAGAAAGCCAGGTTCACCACAAAAACCCGCTCACCACAACAGCGCCACCAACCACACGCCTAATCCCAAGCATCAGATCCAGCAGGCATCCCAAAGCGAATAGTCGCCTACATGCTCAACCAACCCGGCGCGCAACGGATTGGCAATGATATAGCGAGCCATTTTGCGAATGTCATCCTCTGCCCGCACAGCCCTATCGTGATAACCCGGCTGCCACACCCGCTCTTTGCTGTGACGGCGCTGATTGATGGTTAACGTGCTGCGGGATTTGGTACGGCGCACTACATCGGCCAACGTTTGTTGCTTCAGCTCGAATAACCAATGGATATGATCAGGCATGATCACCCAGGCCAGGGAGTCGACCAGCCCTGACTCTTGAGCCCGCCGGAACTCGGCAACCAGTAGACGGCCAAGGAACAAATCGTGGAACAGCCGCTGGCGGTGATGGACGACGATGGTGATGAGGTAGCTGCGTCCGGGCTCTGAGTAACGGCCCTGGCGCAAGCGATGAGATTGGGGGGTGGGGCGCATTCCATTGCTCCAGGAAAAGGTCCTAAAGAGCATTAACGCTAGCGTGTGGTTGCCAGTGAGCCAGTGGCACAAGGTGACTGGATATATCTGATGCGTGGGTTCATGGAACTGAGTGCCGCCTCCCCTCCGTGGTAAGCAGGACTGTTGTCGTGGGCTGGGCTTTCTGTGGTGAGCGGGGCAAGCCCGCTCACCACAACAGCCAATCAATGCAAGACGCAGCGATCAGATCAACCGCGCCGCCACCAGCCAGTCCGCCACCGCCTGGAACGACGCATCCGGCACCGGGTCTCCCGGTACGGTCTTCCTGGCAATCGCCTCCGCCAACCCCCTGTCCGGCGCCTGCGGTATGCCGAGGTCAAACGCTTCCTGCAACATCCCCAACGCTTCCTCCGGCGCGGCCCGGCATACCACCACCGGCACCGGTGTCTCGCCACGTACATAACGCACGCCAATCACCCAGCCATCGGTGGTGCCAATCATCATCGACGCCCGGCCCAGCCCCAGTTTGGTGGCCAACGCCTGCATCTCCTGGCGCTGACGCCGCCGTTCGCTCTTGATCAGCGGGTCGCCATCAATGTCCTTGCGCTCGCGCTTGGTCTCGCTGCGGGTCATTTTCATGTCGCGGCCGAACAGCCAGCGCTGCATCAGCACGTCCACCCCGCCCACCAGGATGAAGGCCGCGAGCACGGTGAACACCAGCGGCTTGAGCACCAGGAAAAACGTCGATTCGATACACCCGGCGCCACACCGCGAGGACTCCATCAGCGCCTGCAACGCATGCCGCCCCACCACGTAGAACGCCACGGCCAGCACATGCACCTTGATCAGGCCCTTGATGAACTCCACAAAGTTGCGCAAGGCAAACAGCTTCTTGAAGCCTTCCGCCGGGTTGATGCGCTTGAACTCGGGCTTGATCGGTTCCACGGAGAACACAAAGCCACGCATGGTGATGATATTGGTCAGGATCACCACCCCGGTCGTCACCGCCATCACCGGCAGGGTGATGCCGATCACCAGTTGCTCGGCATGGTCCAGCACCCGTGGCCACACGGTGGCGAAGGGTTCGATATAGATCTGTGCGGTGAGGTCGATCAGTGCCGTGACCTGGGCCTGGGCCCGGGGCGCGAGGATGGAAATGCACAGGGTGCAAAACAGGATGACCATGCCCGAGACCAGGTCCTGGCTCTTGGCGACCTGGCCTTTTTTGCGCGCGTCCTTGAGTTTTTTGTCCGTGGCTGGCTGGGATTTTTCTTCGCTGGTATCGCCCATGCCCTACTCCATGCCCGCCAGGGTTTTCAGCAGCTCCACCGTGCCGCGAAATTCCGCCAGCTGGTCCAGCATCAACGGAATCAGGAAGCCGATGTAGATCACCATCAGGATCGAGAAAAACAGATTTTTCACCGGCAACGACAGGTCGAAAATATGCAGGTTCGGCGCCATCCGCGACAGGTACGCCAGCATCAAATCGGTGACCAGCAGCGAGATGATCAGCGGCGACACCATCAGCACCCCGACCCGCATGATCTGGTCGAGAATCGACAGCACCGCCAGCAACGCCGAGCTGGCGAACACCGGGGTAAACGCGGTTACCGGCCACAACTGGTAGCTGTGGTAGTAGCCGTCGACCATCAGGATAAAACCGCCGGACATGAAGAACAGTGTGATCAGCATTACCGTCAGCAAGGTGGACATCACACTCGATTCCCCGGTGGACAGCGGGTCCACCAGTTGCGCCATGGTCGAACCGCGCTGCAGGTCGATCAACTCCCCCGCCACTTCCGCCGCCCAGAACGGGATGCCGAACAACAGGCCGATCAGGATGCCGATCAGGAACTCCTTGATCAGCAACCCGGCGATAAACAGGCTGCCGTGGTTGGGCATCGAGGTCATGGCGTCGAACACCGGCATGAACATCGGGATCGAAATCGCCACGGCCACGCAACCCCGAATCATTCCGGTCAGCCCCAGGCGGTTGAACGCCGGGGTGATCACCACCACGCCCATGGCCCGGCACGCCGCCAGCGAGGCCGAGCTGATCACCGGGTAGGCGACTTCGAGAAACTGCGCGGTAAGGCTGGCATCCATGGGCGGTCAGCGCGTCCACAAGGGGAAGTTGTCCAGCACCTGGCCGCCAAGCTCCGCCACTTGCCCGGCCAGCACCGGGCCCAGGAACACGATGGTCAGCAACACCGCCACCAGCTTCACCACCTGGGGCAGGGTCTGGTCCTGGATCTGCGTCAGCGCCTGGAACAGCCCCACGCTCAAGCCGACAATAATCGCGACCCCCAGCGCCGGCGCGGAGAGCATCAGCACGGTCATCAGTGCCTGTTTCATCAATGACAGGAAAACGTCCTGGCCCATGGGTCGTGCCTCAGCCGTAACTCAGAATCAAACCGTGCATCAGGCGCGACCAGCCGCTCAATGACACGAACAGGAAGATTTTCAGCGGGATCGAAATCAGGTTCGGCGAGACCATCGACATGCCCATCGCCATCAACACGTTGGACACCAGCAAGTCCACCACCAGAAACGGGATGTACAGCAGGAACCCGATCTCGAAGGCCCGGGTCAGTTCCGAGCTGACGAACGCCGGGATCAGTACCACCAGGTCGTCATCCCGCAAGTCGGCACGGGCTTCCGGCGACCAGATGGTCTCGGTGGCCTGCACGAAAAAACCGCGCTCGGACTCGTTGGCAAAGCGCGCCAGGTGCGCCTGCAACGGCGGGCGCAAGGCATCGCCAAGGTCCTTGAGTTGCTCGACGTGCTCGATATTGAGGTCGCGCCCCTCCACCTGGCGGTACATGTCGCCAATCAACGGCGTGGTGACGTACACCGACAGAATCAGCGCGATGCCGTACAGCACCAGGTTCGGCGGCGTCTGCTGCACGCCCAGGGCGTTGCGGATGAGGAACAGCACCACCGAGATTTTCATGAACCCGGTGAGGGTCACCACCGCCAACGGGATCAACCCGATGGTGGCGACCACCAGGATGATCTCGATCAGGTTCGGCTGATAACCGGTCATGGGGTGGCGAAACTCAGCAGGCGTACGCCCAGGCCGTCACCGATTTTCACCAGTTGGCCCTGGCCGACGCGGCGGCCGTTGACCATCAGGTCGACGCCATCCACCGTGGGGGTATTGAGTTGCAGCAGGCTGCCCGCGCCCAGTTCCCGCAGTTGCGCCAGGGTCAGTTCCAGGCTGCCGACCTGGCACACCAGCTTGAGGGGCAAATCGTCCAGGGCCGCGGCGGCATCGACATCAGTCATTGTGTTCTCCATGTCCAAAAGGGGCGATTTCAAAGATTCCTGTAGCTGCAGCGACGAGCCGTCGCGCTGGCAGCGGGCTTGCAGGCGGCCCTCAAGGTCCAGCAACCAGCCACTGCCGGGTTCGAGCATCAACACATCGCCAGGCTGCAAGCTGCGCAATTCGCCGAGGCTCAGCCATTGCCGCCCGGCCACCACCGCCAGGGTCTGGCGCAGCGCGGGTAAAGGGTCGGCCTCAATCTGGCCGTGTTGCTCCAGCATCTGCGCCACCAGCAGCGCGGCGCTTTCGCTCAAGTCCAACTGGGCGGCCATGGGTGGGCTGTTGCCGAAGGTCAAGGTCAGCGCCAGGTGCACGGCGTAAGGCCGCTGATCGTCACTGGCATCGAGCAACTGCACCGGGTGGCCGAGCAACTGCTCAAGGCGCTCGATCAAATCCAGCACCGCCAACTCCAGCAGCAACGAGCGCGGCAATGACGGCAGCACCTGCGCGTCGAACTGCAACGCCAACGGCACCAGCACCTGCTCCACCGTGTCGGCCGAGAGCCGCAGGCGCGCCGGGGATTGCCCGAGTAGCAGCCATACATCCCGGGGTGTTTTCAGCGGCTGGGGATCGGCGGCCCAGGCGACGCTCAGGTCCTGGCCGGCGCACCCGCCCTGCCACGCGTGGCGCCGGCGGTGCAGTTGGTTATGCACCGCGAGCAACGCCGGGTCGTAGTGTTCAAGCCAGGGCGCCAGCGGGTCGGCAAGGGCCACGATCATGTGCCGAGCCCTTGCTCTTCGCGCAATTCACCGGCGACCCGCTCGCTGCTTTCGCGGCCGTCCAGCAGGCTTTGCCAGGCGTCGGACTGGCGCTGGCGGTTCAGGCGTTCCTGACGGAACAGGTCGCGCTCACGCTCTTGGATTTGCAGGGTGCCGGATACGTGGCTGACGTCACCCTCAAGCAGTTGCTCATCGTCGGACAAGCCCCGCAGGCGATCCTGGGCCGCCTGCCAACTGGCCACCGACAGGCCTTCGGTCAGCGAGGCGTAAATCTCGCCGGCTTCTCGGGCAACGGCTTCGCGGTGCAGGCGCAATTGCTCCTTGGCGTCGGTCAAGGCGCCGTGGGTTTGCACGCAGCGTTGCTGTTGCGCCGCCAACTGGCTGGCCGCCCGTTGTTCACGCAGCACCCGCAGGGTTTGCAGGGTGCGCAGTTGTTCGGTCTTCATGGGTTGCTCTCCATCGTCATGCCAGCACCTGGCGCATGCGGATCAAGGTGTGTTCGGGGCTGCTGGGCTCGTCGGCGTTCTGGCGCAGGAAGGCTTCGATCGCGCTGTGGCGAGTGATCGCCTCGTCGGCCAGCGGGTCGCTGCCGGCGGAGTACTCGCCAACGCGGATCAGCATTTCAATTTCGCCGTAGCGCGCCATCAGTTCGCGAATGCGCATTGCCAGGCGCTTGTGTTCTTCACCGGCCACCTGCTCCATCAACCGGCTGCGGCTGCGCAGCACGTCCACCGCCGGGAAGTAGTTGCGCTGGGCCAGTTCGGCGCTCAGGGCGATATGCCCGTCGAGGATCGAACGCGCTTCCTCGGCCACCGGATCGCTGGCGGCATCACCCTCGGTAAGCACGGTATAGAGCGCGGTGATGCTGCCGCTGGGGCCCGGCCCGGCGCGCTCCAGCAGCTTGGGCAAGGTGGCAAAAAACGACGGCGGATAACCGCGCCGGGTCGGCGGCTCACCCACCGCCAGGCCGATCTCGCGCTGGGCCCGGGCGAACCGGGTGAGGCTGTCCATCAGCAGCAGCACGTTACGGCCCTGGTCGCGGTGGTACTCGGCCAGGGTGGTGGCGACAAAGGCCGCACGCACCCGCTCGGCGGCGGGACGATCAGACGTGGCGACAACAGCGACCGTACGTGCGCGGGCCTGGGCGTCCAGTTGCACGTCCAGCAGTTCGCGCACTTCCCTGCCCCGCTCGCCGATCAGGCCGATCACAATCACATCGGCCTCGCTGTTGCGGATGATGCTCGCCAGCAACGAGGATTTGCCCACGCCGGGCTCGCCGAAGATGCCCATGCGCTGGCCCTGGGCGAGGGTCAGCAAGCCGTCGATGGAGCGAATGCCCAGGGCCATGGAACGCACGATCAATTGCCGGGAGAACGGCGCCGGTGGCTCGGCATGCAAGGGATAGGTCTGCAAGTTCAGGGTCGGCGGCACGCCGTCACCGTCGAGAAACTCGCCCATGGGGCTGATCACCCGCCCCAGTTGCGCATCCCCCACCGCCACGCCGAGGCTTTCACCGGTGGCGATGATCTGGGTGCGGGTCGACAGGCCTTCCATGGAACCGATAGGCGACAGGATCGCTTCGTCACCATCGAAGCCTATCACCTCGGCACTGAGGCTGCGGCCGCTGACCGGATCGCGCAGGTGGCACAGCTCACCGATGCTCGCACCGGCCACACTGGCCCGCAACAACACCCCGCGAATACTCAGCACGGTGCCCTGCATCGGACGCAAGCGCGCCTGGGACAGCCGCTCGGTCAGGCGCGGCAGCAAGTGGTTGAGGTTCATGCCACGCCCTCTTCGGCGAAGGGCAACAGGCTGCGGCGCAAGGTCTGCAGTTGGGCCTCCAGCCCCAGCTCAACCGAACCCGCCGGGCTGCTCAGGCGGGCCTGGCCGGCACTCAGTTGCGCGTCGGCCTCCACGGCGATGCCGTCCTTGAGGAGTTGTTGGCGCAAGGCATTCACTTCGGCGGGCGGCACCCACAAGGTCAAGGCCTGGCCCTGGCGAAACGCGCTCAGGGCCTGGCGCGTGCAACGCACCACACGGTCGGTGTCGTCCAGCTCGCCGAGCACTTCACGCACGATGCCCAGGGCCAGGTCCGCCAGCGACGCTTCCAGCCCGGCGAGGTAATGCTGCACCTGGGCCTGGGTCTCCAGCAGCAACTGCGCGACCTGCTCTGCGCCTTCTTTGCGTGCACGTTCAAAACCTTCAGCACGCGCGCTGTACAGCCACTGGTCACTGTCGGCCTTGATCTGCTCGGCGTGGTCCCTGGCGGCTTGCACAAAGGCAAAGCCATCGGTCCACAACGCCGCTTCTTCGGCGCGCAAAATCCGCGCGGCGGGACGGCTGGGTAATTCACTCATGGGCAAGCTCCTCGGCGAGCAACCGGGCGGCGACGGTCTGGACAATTTCCAGGTCGCGGGGCAAGCGCCCGCTATAACCTTTCGGCGCGACAAACCGCAGTTGCAGCCAGCCTTGCAATTCGGCGGGCTGGGCCTGCAGCCAGGCCGCGACACAGGTGAGGCCATCGCGGTCGATGGCGTCGATCAACTCGGCGGGCTCACGCAACAGGTCGGCCGCGCCGCCTAACTGGCGGTGCGCCAGGGCCAGGGCAAAAGCTGCCTGGCCGAGGCCTTCGCGCAGCTCATTGACCACCTCGCGGCGGATCTCCCGGCTCAGGGTCGAGGCATGCCAGATCGCGCCACACAGCCTCGGCAGCCGCTCGAATTGCGCCGGGTTCAGCAGCAACACCGGTAAATCGGCAGCCGGCGGGGTGACCAGATGCGCCAGCGGCGCCAATTGATAATGGCCGGCCAGCAACTGCTCCAGCCGCGACTGAAACCGCGCCTGCCCGTGCAGGGCTTGCAGCACCTCGGCCGGCAGGCCTTCGCCGAAACACTCGCCCAGGCTCTGCTGGCGCACGAACTGCAACGGCTGGGCGATCAGGCCCTGCCAACGTTCAACCAGGCTCATTCACCCTCCTTGAGCACATACAACGCCTGGGACTGGCGCCGCGCCCAATACTGACGGGCCAGCACGCCACCGGCGCCCAGGGCGACCAGCAGCAAACCGCCGAACAACAACCGCGCCTGGTTGAGGTTGTCTTCCAGCAGCCACAAGCCCATGAAGCGCGCGAGTCGCGGTTGGGCCGGGTTCTGGCTGACGGACACCGCGGCCTTGATCACCGTCACCGACACGCCCTCGTAGCTCAGGCCGGAAATGCCGTTGGCCACCAGGGTCTTGATCTGCGGGATCAGGGTGTTGATGTCGGTGCCCGGGTCGTAGCGCACCAGCACCGAGGCCGACGACGGTGAGATCACGCGCTTGAGCAGGTCATTGTCGGGCAGCACCACGTGCACCCGCGCCGAGACGATGCCGTCGATCTGCGACACCGAGTGGGACAGCTCTTCGCTCAAGGCGTAGATCATCTGCGCCCGTTCCTGCACCGGCGACGACACCAGGCCGTTGCCCTTGAACACCTCGCCCATGTTGGAAAAGCTCTGCTGCGGCAGCCCAGCGTTATCCAGCAGGGTCATGGCTTCGGCGAAACGCTGTTCGTCGACCACCACTTTCAACTGGCCGTTGTCCTGCACCTTGCGCGTCGCGGGAATACCGTCGCGCAGCAACACGGCGACCATGGCGTTGGCGTCGCGCTCGCTGAGGTTGGTGTAGAGGTCCATGTCGCAGGCCTGCAAGAGGCTGGCGAGCAGGCCGATCAGCAGCAGGCGCAGGGCACGATTCGGGCTTGGCATGGCGTTATTGACCCTTGAGCAGCGTGTTGGCGGAACCGGAAATCTGCGTCGCACCGCGCACCACCATCTGGGTTTCGATGGAGTAGTCGAACATCTTGCCCAGTGAATGGACGATCTGGTCGACCTGCTGCTCGGCGACTTTCTTGCCCGGTTCTGCAGTGGAAGAGGCACCCGAGGTGCGGATGTCCGCAGCGGCCACTTGGGGTGGCGCCGACGGGTTATTGGTGAGCAAATCGGCGCGCTCGGAAAAGGTCCGGGAGCGGTCGATAAAACTGTTCAGGCGCTCCATCAGGCCCGAGCCGATCTGATGGGGGCTCGCGCCTTCGGGCATGCCCTTGGCCGTATTGGCCATGTGCTCGAACAGATTCTGCGAGGCCCCGGCGGGCCCCGCGCCGGCGGACGGCGGCAAGGCCGTGGCGCTGGCTGCGAGACTGATGGTCATGGGTGCGCCCTACTCTTCGTCGTCATCGGACATGGCGTCATTCAGCATTTCCTGCGCCTTGGGCATGATGATGAATTGACCACCGATGGTGACCGCCTGGGTGATCAGGGCATCGGTGAACTCGGCGTCGGTCATCTCCGGTTTGTCGGCGCTCTTGGCGTTATCCACCGCGGCGTTGAACTTGGCTTCAGGGCTGGCGCCACCGGGGGCGAGGTTGCTGTCTACGGCGGTTACGGACATGGTCATGCTCCTTTGCTGGGGTTGGGGTGAATCAAGGGGTTTCGGTGCTCACCTGGGCGCCGCGAAATACCCGCACGCCGTGCTCACGTGCCACAACGGGCGCGGCGGCCTTGGGTTGCAGGTGATCCACATGCTGCTGGACCAGCGCCAGGTACGGCGGCGGCCCGGAGACGAAGACTTCATCGCCCTCGGGGCCGTTGCGCATCGACAACTGCTGGCCGAAGACGTCGAGGTTGTTCAAATAAGCCTGCAACTGGTCCAGGTTCAGGGCGCTGGCCTTGAACAGCTTGGTGGTGATTTCGTCGCTGGCATTGAGGTACAGCAGGTTGCCGTCGAAGTACCAGGTCAGGCCGCTGGTGCTGCACAGCGTCTGCAGGAACTCCCCGGCGGTGGCGGCGCGCACGGTGCTGCGGGCCTTGCCGCGAACCTTGTCGGAGAGCACCAGCGGGATGTCGAGGTTGTGGCCGAACTCTTCGAGGGCGGCGCGCACGTCCTGGTCCACCAGCACGTAGGCGTAGGGTTTGGCGAACCATTCGGGCTCTTCGTCGGCGTGGGCGATCGAGGCGCCAAACAGCACCGACAGACATAGGAGCGCCATGGAAAATATGCTTACATGGCGTCCGCCTTCGCCCAACGAGTTGTGACGATGACCAAACACTTTTTGCTTGCCGGCAGCCTGCTGCTGGCCGCCTGTTCCAGCACCGCGCCGAGCGATTCCGACCGCTCGGTAAAGCTGGCCAACGACCTGAACAAACGTGGCGACTACGCCAGCGCGGCGGCGCTGTATGAACGTGCGGCCCAGCAACCGGGCGCCGGCATCGACCTGTGGCTCAAACTCGGCCAGGCGCGGCTCGACGGCAATGATGCGGCCGGTGCCGAGCGCGCCTTCCAGCAGGCCCTCGGCCTTCAGGCCCACAACGCCGACGCCTTGTTGGGGTTGGGCACCGCGCAACTGCGACTGGGCAAAACCCAGCGCGCCGTGACGGCCCTGGGACAAGCCGCCGAGGCCAGCCACTCGCCGGTCGCCTACACCCGGCTGGGCATTGCCCACGTGCTGAACGGCCAGGCGGTGACGGCACAAACCGCATTCGCCAAAAGCCTGAGCCTGCAACCCGACGACCTCGACAGCCGCTGCAACCTGGCCCTGGCCTACGCCCTTGGCGGCCAGGCGCAACAGGCTCTGGACACCATCGCCCCGGTCACCCAATCGCCCCGCGCGTTGCCACGGCATCAGCGCAATGAACTGCTGGTGCTGGTGTTGGCGGGTTACGAACAACGGGTGGCCAGCTTGCCGCTGGACGACATTCCGGCCGCTGAGCGAGTACGGCTGGTTGCCGAAGCCAACCGCATCAAAGCCATCAGCGACCCGGTTGCCCAGGCGCGGGAGTTGGGGCTGGTGGATACGCACTAAACCCAACAACTTTTGATCTTGCTGTTGCACTGCTTTTGATCTTGCTTTTGATCTATCAGGCCCCGTCAACCACGATGGCCGCAAGCAGGCACGGTGTAGCGGGTAAACCGGCAAGGATGCCGGTTTAGCCGCGACGGGCCAGGGACGGGCCGTCGCGGCGGCCCGCGGAATCGGGTCTGATTGCGGGCATGCCGAGCCTGGGCGAGGCACCGAGTGGTGGGGCAAAGACCTTTTGGTTACTTTTGGGGCGTTTGCCAAAAGTGACCCGCTGTAAGAGCGGAACCCTAAGTGGCCGTTACCGCAGGAATGGATATGTACACGGTAAGCTTCAAGATCCTGGTCGCCTGCAAGACCGCTTTCGCGAGCAAGCCCGCTCCCACATTTGGATGGTGGTGTGACAGATAGATCTGCTGGGGCTGGAATGCCGCTATCGCAGGCAAGCCAGCTCCTACAGGGGGAATGTGCACGGGGAGTCATTGCTCGCCTCCCGGTGCGCCAGCCTTGGCCTCTTGCTGAGCCTGCCGCCGCTGCAACTGCTCCCGGTCAAACCCCTCGATATACACCTGCGCCGCCCGCCCGACCGGCGCCGCCATCGCAGGCCCGGTGGCCCGCCCCTGATTCAAATCCTGGCGCTGCTCCACCATCTGCATCAGATTCAGATTGTTGGCACAGCCCAACGGCAAGGTCGCCTTGAAATCCTCATCCAGCCCGATCTCATCCTTGGCCGGCGGCTGCTGGCACTGGCTCGGCAACCCGTCCGCCTGATACTGCGGCGAGTAATACACCGGCGCCAGATGCGTCTTGCAGCCCATCACCAACAGGGGCAAACACATCAACAAACGCGAAACTTTCATGCCATGCCCCCTCATCAATTCATGTAGAAACCAAACGCCCCACCGCTGCGCGGCCCCGTTGCCGCAGCGGTCGCGGGCTGCGCGTCGAGCGGTGTGGCCAGGGTGCGACTGCGCACCGGCTCCACCAGGTACGGTGTGATCAAAATCACCAACTCGGTTTCGTTGCGCTGAAAACGCTTGGAGCGAAACAGGTTGCCCAGGATCGGCAAGTCGCCCAGCAACGGCAGCTTTTCGATGTCCTGGCTGCTCTCGCGCTGGAACAAGCCGGCAATCGCAAAGGTCTGCCCGCTGCCCACTTCTACCCGCGTATCGGCGCGGCGCACGCTGAACGACGGCACATGGAAATTGCCGAAATCCACCGTGCCGCCACTCACCACACTGCTGACCTCCGGGCGCACTTGCAGGGCGATCCGGCCGTTGGGCAGCAGCGTCGGGTTGAACAGCAGCGACACGCCGAAGGACTTGTATTCGATGCCCACCAGGTCCCGATTCACCGGCACCGGAATCGCCACTTCACCCCCGCCAGAAAGCTCGCGGTCTGCCCGGTCATGGCGGTGATATTCGGCTCGGCCAGAATTTGCAGGATCCCGTTGGCCTGCAACGCGTCGAGCATGCCGTCGATATTGGTGTTGCCCGAGCCGCTGCCCGCTGCCGCCAGGCCACCAGCCGTGGCTGCTGCCAGCGGCCCGCCGGTAATCAGGCCGAAGGAGAAGGTGCCGTTGCTGAACATCGCGTTCCAGTTCACGCCGTAGTGCAGCAGTTCCGAGCGGGATACTTCAGCGAACCTGACACGCAAATTGACCTGGGCCGCACCGGCATATTCCGTGGTGTTGACCGCACTCTGGAAACCCTGGCCCTGGGGGTTGAGCAGCGCGTTCAGGTCCGTCGCTTCGCCCACCGAACGCACCGTGCCCTTGGCGATCAGGCGGTTGCCGGCACCGCTGATCTGCGCGCCATTGCCGGGGTGCAATTCCTGCATCGGCGCGGTCACCGCCTGGGTCGCGCTGCTGACGGCCAGGGTCAGGCTGGCGAGCTGTTTGCCGTCGCCGCCGAGGGCGATCAGGCTGGTATTGCCCGGGGCCTTGCCGAAGATATAAATCACCCCCGGCGACACCACTTGCAGGTCGGCAATCCCCGGTTCGGCCACCAGCACCGACTCCACGGGCGCCACAAAATGAAGGATCCGGCCTTCACCGGAAGCCAGGCTGATAGAGCCCTGGGCACCGTTGGCGATGTCCTGGGCATTGCAAAAAACGAGGTCAACGTCAGCAACAACAGACAAAAACGGATCATGAGGCAGACGCCAGGGAAGTGACGGAAGCCGCGGCAGGTGCACGGCGGTTGGAGATATCGGTGAGGCTGATGGTCACCAGCGCTTGCAGGTTGTATTCAGTGGCCAGCTCGCGAAACGACAACACCGCCAGCTCCAGTTCGCCGCGCAGCACCAGGCGACTCAGGCTACGGCGCAATTCCGGGTGCACCAGCAATACCGCGCTGTTGGCTTCGGTGGTTTTGTCGCAGGCCTGGCGCAGTTGGGCGAGCAAGGCGCGGTTGACCTCTTCAGGGATCACTTCGCGGCTGGGTTCCTGGCGACGCAGGGACGCACGCAACTGGTCTTCCAGACCGGGCGCCAATACCAATGCGCCAATCACCCGATTGCGGTCGGCGTACTGGTGGCTGATCTGCCGTGCCAACGCAGCGCGCAGGTGTTCGGCCAGGCGGCCGGCATCGGTTTCCCGGGCGCCCCACTCCACCATGGCTTCGAGCAAGGCCCGTTGATTGCGGATCGACACGCCCTCGCCCACCAGCAAGCGCAGGGTTTCGGCCACCCGCTGCAACGGCACCAGGCGCAAGGCTTCCTTGACCAGTTCGCCGTACGTGGCTTCGGTGCGTTCGAGCAGCAGGCGGGTTTCCTGGATCCCCAAAAGTCTGCAGCGTAGCGGCGCAGGCTGCGTTCCAGCACGCCGCGCAGGACTTCGTCCGGCAGCAGGAAGCCGATGCCGGCGTTGCGCAACACGTCTTCGTGCTGGCGTTCGATCCAGTGCGCAGCGCGGCCGTTGAGCGGTGAATCGGCGTACAGCGTGGTGATGTCCAACAGTTGCACGTGCACCGGATCGTCCTGCAACAGCAGGCAGTTGACCGGCATCTCGCCTTCACTCACCGGCACGCCTTCCAGGGACACCCGGAAGCTGCCGGGCGTGGCCTTGGCGTCCATGTGCACGCCCGGCACCGGCACGTCGACGCCGAGGTCGCTGCGGATGTCGTGACACAGCGCCTCAATGCGCTGGGTCAGCAACTGGCGCGGCGCGCTGAGGGCCAGGGCGCTGCCGAGGGTCAGCAGCACGCGGGTGTCGGGCGCCACGCCGTAGTCCTGCTCGGCCTGCGCTTCGACCACCGGCTCCAGCGTCTCGATCAGGGCTTCAGGCTCTACCTGATGTTCACGGGTATGCCGGCGGTACATCACGAACGCCGCGCCGCCGAACACCAGCGACAACCCGAGGAACACCCAGGTCGGAAAGCCCGGGATCACACTGACGCCGACCATGATCAATGCGGTCAAACCGAGGGCCCGGTAGCTGGCGCCCAACTGCTTGAGAATCTCGCTGCCGAGGTCGCCCGCCTCGCCGTCGCTGTTGACCCGCGTGACCACGGTACCCGCTGCCACGGAGATCAACAGCGCCGGGATCTGTGCGATCAAACCGTCACCCACGGTCAGCAGCGAATAGGTGTGCACCGCCGCGCCGAAGGCCATGTCGCGCTCGATCATGCCGATCAGCATGCCGCCCAGCAGGTTGACCGCGAGGATCACCAACCCGGCAATCGCATCGCCTTTGACGAACTTCATCGCCCCGTCCATCGCGCCGAACATCTGGCTTTCACGCTCCAGGCGCGAACGCCGGCGGCGGGCTTCGGCCTGGTCGATATCGCCGTTGCGCAGGTCGTTGTCGATGCTCATCTGTTTGCCGGGCATCGCATCCAGGGTGAAGCGCGCCGCCACTTCCGCGACCCGTTCGGCACCCTTGGTGATCACCACAAACTGCGCCACGGTGATGATCAGGAACACCACCATGCCCACCACCACCTGGCCGGCAATCACGAAGTCACCGAAGGCCTTGACGATATGCCCGGCGTCGCCGTGCAGCAGAATCAAGCGGGTGGTGGTGATGGACAGCGACAGGCGAAACAGGGTGCTGAGCAGAATCAGCGGTGGCAGCGCGGAGAATTCCACCGAATGGCCGATGTAGAAGGCGACGATCAGGATCAGGATGCTCAGGGCGATGTTCAGGCCGATCAGCATGTCCACCAGGTAGGTGGGCAGCGGGATGATCATCATCACGATCGCCATCAGCATGAACGCGACGATGATCACGTCGGTACGCTGGGCGGCCATACGCGCGATGCCGTTCAGGCGGTTGAGCAGGTTCATGGCGCCACTCTCCGTGCAGCCAGGTAGCGTTTGAAGCACTGGCGCGCTTCGTCCTTGCGTTCGCCGTACCACAGTGCGCGGGCGCGCAGCAGCAACAGGCTGGCGGACTCGCCTTCCAGCGCCACCAGGCGGTCCAGGGCCGACAGTGCGCGGGTGGCGTCACCGCTGTCGGTGAACGCCAGCACCAGCGAGCGCAGCAGCAGGCCGTCGTTGGGCGCCACGCTCACGGCAATCAGCAGCATCACCAGGGCGCGCTGGGACTGGCCGTTGCGCCGGTACAACTCGCCGATGCCCTTGAGCAATTGCACTGCGTCGTCGTTATCCCGGGGCATCAGGCCTGGACCTCCGAGCGCTGTTGTTCGAGAGTGCGGCGCATCTCGATTTCCTCGCTGATCAGGTCGTGGGCCAGTGCCTTGATTTCCGGCTCGGCGTCGAGGTTCGGCAACAGGTGCTGCATCACGTGTTCCAGCAGCTCCAGGGAACGAGCGCTGCCAAACAGCAGCGAGTCGACGCCGGCAGCGCTGGTGAGCTCTTCCAGGTCGCTGCGCAGGGAGCGCCGGGACTGGACCTTGCGGGTTTTCAGCACCGCTTCAAAAGCAGTGGCCTGGCGCGAGTTGACCGGGCGAATCGCCTCGACCGGTGCGCTGCGCACCTCACTGGGAATCAACGGACGGGGTTCGACTTTCATCCCGGGGCCTTAGCTGAAAAAAGCAGCGTCATAGGGTGAAGGTGAAGCGTTCTTCGCCACGGGCGAGGATCACCTGATTGTTCTCGATGCGTTCCAGCACCCAGTTGTCTGCCAGGGCCGCGCCGGGGTACAGGCGCTTGCCGCTGTCATTGATCACGTAGGGATTGGCGCCGAACCACACCGCTTGAAAGCGCACCCGTGGCCGGGCTGCATCCGCGCGCACCGCGACCCGCGGGTTGAGCACGATCTGCTGGCCGTAACGCTGGTCGAACGCTTGTTGCAGGGCGACCCACTGGGGCTTTTGCGCCCGCTCGAAGGAGCCGGTGGCGTTGAGTTGGCCGTCGATGTCGTTGACCTTGACGGCGTCCAGGTGGGCGGCCTGCAATTGCCCTTCGAACCAGGCCTTGGCTTCGGCGCGAGAAGGCTTGGCCGCAGCTTTTTCGGCGACCGGCCTTGCGGTTTGCGCTTGAGGCGGATCGTTGCGAAAAGCCAGGGCGCCGGCGCACACAAACAGCAAGGCGGTGGCGATGATCCAGGGGTGAAGGTGCGCGTCACCGCAGGCGGTTTTTCAGCGCTGCCCGGCAGCGCCAGGCTCACACCCGCCGTGCCGATGCGCAGTTGCAGCGGCAGCCGCGCGCGATGGCCGCTGCCTTGGGGAATGCGGATATCACCGGCAGTGCCAGTGATCAGTACGTCGCCGCCGAGGGCTTCGACGGCCACCTGGGCACCGTCAAAACGCAGGCGCAGGTGCAACTCGGCGATCCCGGGATCGCTGAGCTGAAGGTCGGCGGCCAGTGCGGCGCCAAGGGTGTAGACCGGCTGGTCGAGCATCAGGGAACTGCCCTGGTGCAAACCGTGGGTCACAAGCAGGGTCGGCGCGCCGTTCACGGCGGGCAGGCCCAGGGAAATCAAGGCTGTCATGGTTGGGTTTGCCCCCTTGAGAATCACAGGCCGCAACGGCACCTGTGCCGATCAACAACGGTGCAACGGGGTGAAGCAGGACGAGGCAGGTATGCGGGCAGCGCCGGCGCTGCCCGCATGGCGAATCAGTTCTGCGGACGCTGTTTGGTGGCGTCGAGCTCTGCTTTTTTCGCGGTGCTGATCTCGGTGATCTTGGCCGACTTCTCAATGGCCATGTTGAAAGTTGCTTCCATCTTCGCGATAGCGTCGTCGGCGCCGCCTGCACTTACTGGTGGAGTAGTAGCCATGTTCAATCTCCTTGCATCGATAGGGAAGTTAAGCGGTATGCAAACCGAACCGAACTCCCCGCGTCAGACAGTGAGTTGGCAATGCAGCCGTCGGTTTGCATGGGAACCATACTACTCACGAATAAAACGCCTTCGCTGTGAAAGCTTGTGAAACGTTGACGGCGGACGCTGTGAAAAAACCGGCTCAACGTGCCGTTGAGCAAATCTCATCACCACGCCGATGTGGAACTTTTATTGAAAAACCGATAAACGCTGAAACCCAATGATTACGGGGCTTTCTCCATCCAAAATGAACGTTCTTGAACACTTCGATGCCGCCAGATTCCACGCAAAACCGTTGATCGCCCATTATTATTCGGAAAATAAGCCGACAACTTCACACTTTTAACTAATAGCCATTTGCCCAACTTCGCAGATATTGCCATTTGTAACAAAACCGACTTGATCATCGCGTTTGATAGCTCGGCGCGGGCCTGCTCCATAACACTTCGCAACTTTCGCCCGCCCAAGTTAGTGCACTTGCACTAAATATCGACTTATATAAAACAACTTCCAGGTGATCTATGACTGCGATCCCGAATGGCCTTGATCCTGCCGATAACAAGGGCCCGGATGGCTCCCGGAGCACGTTTGAAAAAGCCCTGTTCACCGCCGTCGACAAGCCGGTATTCGACCCCTCGAAAATCCGTGGTCCGTCCATCCCGCTGCCTTATCAGAACGTCCAGGCACCGGTGAACAACAGCATCACCTACACCCCGCTGGGCAGCGACAAGCCGGTGACCCTCAAGCAGATCGACAACCCCAGGCTGTTTGAGCAATTGGTCAACCAGTACAACGCCCAGCAGAGCGATGCGACCCTTGAAAAGAACCTGGCCGACAGCAAAAGCGCCGGCTACAAGGAAGCCGACGCCAGCACCGTGGCGCCGGGGCTGGACAACTACAAGGCGATCGGCAGCACCACCGAATTGGGCCCGGGGCTGATCCGCTACGAGACCAGCGCTGGCGACAAAATCGTGGTCAGCCAGAAGGAGACCCCTGCGCTGTTTGCCCAGGTCAGCGGCGACTCGGCCAAGCTGTTCGCGATCAACGCCAGCCAGGCCGACGGCTACCGCCTGGCCGGCCCCACCGAAACCATGGACCCGGCGGCGAACATCGGCCCGCCAGAAGAGGTCGGGCCAGGCTTGATTCGCTACACCACCGCCTCCGGCGACAAGGTGATCGTGTCCCAGGACATCACCCCGGCGCTGTACGACCAGGTCGCCAAACTGTATGCCGGCAGCACCGGTGCGGCGGGCGCCTCGGACACCTCCTGGATCGACACCTCGTCGTTCGGCGTGTCGGGCGCCAAGGACTGGGACACCATCACCGGCAACACCAGCGGCACGCCGACCAAGGAAGAACTGGACCTGAACCGCCCCAAGGCGGCTGCCCAATTGCTCTCGCAAAACTGGGACGCCTGGGGCCTGCACGGTGCACCGATCGACTTCGCCAACCCGCCTACCACCCTGCCGCCGGAAGCCCAGGCCGTGCTCAAGTACGTGGCCAGCAGCCCGAGTCTGATGGCCGCGCTGGACACCGGCGGGCGCGGCAAGGCCGACAACGTCATTACCCATTCGGATGTCGACCACTTCATCGACAACGCCGGCAAGGACCTCGGCGCCGCGTCGAAATCCTATGGCAGTTTCCTCGGCAGCCACCCGGGCGACCTGGCCAAGGCAAACGCCAAGTCGGCGGCGATCCTGATGGCCAACGAGAGCCTGGCCGCCGGCGCCGGTTCGGCGATGCGCCCCGGTGACGCCAACCAGCGCAGCAATGACGGCATGCTGCGCAGCGACAACCTCGCAGCGTTGGGCAGCGATTCGGCCCTGAGCACCGAGCTGACCGGCGCGGCGGCGATGTGGTCGAAACCCGGGATGTTCCACGCCCTGGAAACCGGCGGCGACAACCCGGCCACCGGCAAGTCGGACGGCATCGGCACCCGCGACAACATCGGCGCCTGGCTGGAAAAACAGGCGCCGAAAACCGACAGCGACACCCTGACCTTCCTCGACGGTGCCGCCACCCGTGATGCCGTGGCCGGTGTCGACACCTCGGGCCTGACCGCCGACATCCTGGCCAACCCGCAGAACTACAGCGGCGAACAAAAAGCCGCGGTACTGGTGCAACTGACCGATGCACAAACCCGCCTGCTGGTGAGCGATTACGTGCCCCACGCCGGCCTGATGGACAAGTACACCTCGCCCAACTACGGCCTCAACCCCAACGAAGACAAGATCAAGGCACAGCTGCAAAGCGGCATCGAAACCCTCTCGGCCGACCCGGATGTGCAAGGCTTCCTGCAAAACAATCGCGGCCCGGCCCTGGCCGACATCGTCGACAGCAACCCGACCCTGAAAGTCGCGATGCAGAACTACTACACCAACGATATCGAGACCGGCAAAAACCTCACCGACAACCTGAATGCCAAGGACCAGAACGGCAAGCAGATCGACATGGGCATGGGCCTGCAAAACGCCGCCAACGATACGACCATCGCCAACCTGGCGCTGGGGGGCAACGGCCATGTGGACCTGACCGGCATCGCGGACAAGGCCGGGCAAAGCGACAACATCCAGCAGTACTACAAGAACGAATTGGTGACCGGCAAAGCCTTCACCGACGCGGTGGCCGGCGGCATGGACCCGACCGTGGCGGCCAGCAGCTTCGCCGCCAGCACCGCCTCGGCCCAGGCCTTCCTTGGCGACAAAGCCTCGGCGGATGACGCGGCCACCTTGCAGGTGAATTTCAACGAAGCCCTCGGCGATGCGCTGCTCGGCGGCGCGACCACCGACACCCTGAACATCACCCTGGGGGACGGCAAGGGCAACTTCGACGAAGCCAAGGTGACCGCCGCAATCAACGACGCCCAGCAGAAAGACCCCGAGATGTTCGTCACCTCCGACGGCGGCAAGATCGACCCGGCGCAGGTGGTGTCGATGCTGCGTTCGGTATGGGACATCGGGCGCCAGGGCGACAAGATTGCCGACGCGCTGCCCAAGGCCATCGAAGGCATGAAGTTCGGCGACGTCAGCCCGGCGTTCAAGCAAGGCCTGCTGCACATCGGCAGTGCGGTGCTGATGAGCGGCGTGCTGATGGCCCGTTCGGCCAGCGGCAGCAACACGCCGGTGGCGGACGCCAACCGAGTGTCCGCCGGGCTGCAATTTGCCGGGCTGTTAATGGAAGGCGGCACCAAATACGCCAAGGAAGCGGGCTACGGCATCACCTGGGTCAACCGTCCGGACGGCGGCACCATTGGGGATTTCCCCGGCAAGGTGCCGGTGGGCAAGGGCCCGCTCAGCCCGCAGCAAATCGCCAACCTCGGCGCGGCCGGCAAGATCATCGGCTCGGCGGGCGGGATAATCGGCGGTGTGATCGGGGTGATTGGCGGTGTCGACTCGTTGAAAAAGGTGATTACCTGACCGGCAGTTTCTCCGTCGCCACCGGCGTGCTCGGCACGGGTGCGGCGGTGGCCGGCCTGGTGGAAGCCGGTGCCGGGTTATACGGCGCCACGGAAATCGGCGCGGTGGCCGGGACCATCAGCGGCATCCTCGGCGGCGCCACGGCTATTCTCGGCGGCATCGGCAGCGCCTTCCTGCCCTTCGCCCTGGCCGACGCCCATGGCAAGGCGCAGGACGCGTTCTACGGCCAGTTGGCGCCAGTGCTCAAGCAATACGGCTTGACCGGCGGCCCGACAGAGCCCGGGGACTATCCGGAAGACCCGATCCCGGCGATCAACACCTGACCCTCCCTTGCAGCCCTGCGCGAAAGGGAGCCGCGCGGGGCTGTGTCTTGAACACGCACAAAGGTTAATCACATGACGTATTCACAACGCAGCCACCTTGAAGACAGCGCTTTTGAAATTCACTTTGGTCCTTATCGACTGCTGCCCAGACGTCATCTGCTGCTGAAAAACGGTGAACCGGTGAGCCTGGGCAACCGCGCCCTGACCTTGCTGATCGCCCTCGCCTCGCGGCCTGGAGAACTGCTGGAGAAAACCCAACTGCTGGACATCGCCTGGCCACGGCTGGTGGTGGAGGAATGCAACCTGCGGGCGCAGATCAAGGCGATCCGCCGGGCGTTGGGGGACGATGACTCGGTCTATATCGCGACGGCGACGGGCCAGGGTTATCGGTTTGTCGCACCGACCTGGGTGGAGCGCGAGGCGCTGAAAAAACCGGTGGTGCTGGGGGTTTATAGCTGCCGCCGCTGTGTGGGCAGTGAGGTAAAGCCGGTGCACAGTGTGCAGCAGGAAAGGCTTAACAGCTGAGCCGTGGTGATTATTCCGTTGGAAAAATATGTTTTTTCCAGCGGAATTATTTGGCCGGGCTGGTCGTTGTGTTTCCCGAGACTGCTCACTTTTATCAACTTTTCGGGAAACTTCTCATGAATCGCATTCATTGGCTCAGCCTGGCCAGCCTCCTCGTCATTGGCACCGCTCAGGCGGCGACCCTGCAAGTTCCGGTCAACCTCGTCAGTGCCGATGGCGCGCCGCAGCCTGTGGGTACGGTGACCATCAGTGAGTCGGCGTACGGCCTGATTTTCACTCCTGACTTGAAGTCCCTGCCGATGGGTGTGCATGGGTTTCATATCCATGAGAACGGCAGCTGTGAGGCGGGTGTGAAGGATGGCGTGAAGGTGGCGGCGCTGGCCGCCGGTGGGCATTTTGACCCGCAGAAAACGGGCAAGCATTTGGGGCCGTATGCCGAGGGGCATCTGGGGGATTTGCCGGCGCTGTATTTGAATATGGACGGGACTTCGACTAACCCGGTGTTGGCGCCGCGGTTGAAGGCCATTGCGCAGATCAAGGGCCGGGCGTTGATGATTCATGCCGGGGGGATAACCACTCCGACATGCCCAAGCCTTTGGGTGGTGGGGGTGAGCGATTGGTGTGTGGGGTGATCTGAGTTGGCCGGGGGTATTTTGGTTGTGGCTGATATGGGTTCCGCTCTTACAGCGGGTCACTTTTGAAAAGAGCCGGAATGCCGGCCCAGCCAAAAGTAACCAAAAGGCTCTTGCCCCACCACTCGGCACCTCGCCTAGGCTCGGTGTGCCCTCACTCCGGCTTTGGACCGTGGGCCGCCGCGATGGGCCATCCTTGGCCCAGCGCGGCTAACCCGGCGTCCTGCCGGGTTACCCACGCTCCAAAGCCTGCGTTCGGCCAGCGTGGTTTAACGGGGCGCCTAAGATCAAGATCAAAAGCAGATCAACAGCACAGCGGCCTACAGGCCGGCTTGAGTGGTGTGAAGCAAAGGCAACATCAAGATCAAGATCAAAATCTAAAGCGGGCACGGTCAAATGTGGGAGCTGGCTTGCCTGCGATGCAGACAACTCGGTACATCAGACACACCGAGGTGATGCCATCGCAGGCAAGCCAGCTCCCACAGAAAAGCAGAGCTGCATCCGTTTCAGATTTGGCTTTCGCTCTGGCTTTTGATCTGGCTTCTACCACTCAAGCCGGCCTGTAGGCCGCTGTGCTCTTGCTTTTGATTTTGATCTGGCTCTGACTGCCCCAATAAGCCCGAGGCCGAACGCAGGGATTGAGGAGCGGGTAAACCGGCAGGACGCCGGTTTAGCCGCGACGGGGCAGGGACGCCCCGTCGCGGCGGCCCGCGGAGCAATGCCGGAGTGAGGGAACACCGAGCCACAGCGAGGTGCCGACAGGCGGGGCAGAGCCCTTTGCTTACTTTGGGGCTCTTCCAAAGTGAGTCGCTGTAAGAGCGAAACCATAAGCCGCCGTTACCTAAATAACGGATATGTACTCACCCTGAAAAAACCAAACTCAAATCCAACCGCCCTTCAAGCACCGGCGGACACCAGTAGTACCCCCAGTCAACGGCGTGCTGATGCGATACAACCCATCAACAATCCCATCCTCCAGCCCACTCATCCGCCGCAACTGCGCTTCAAACGCATCAAACGAATGCCCAAACGCCAGGAACATCAACCCCGCCTGCCCGTTCTCGGCCCAAGGCATCGACCGGCGCACCACAAACGCCTCAGGGGTAAAACTCTCCTGAGCCGTACGCTTGGTGTGCGCCGACTCCGGCGCATCCTCCAGCTCCTCGTTATCACCATGGCGGCGACCGATAATGTGATCCCGCTCCAGGGCCGGCAAGGCCGCAAACCCATCCAGATCATGCTGCCACTGCTGGATCGCCGCAAAACTCGCCCCACCCTCCGCCACCGCCGCCTCAACCGCCGCATCGTCATGGGGATTCTCAGTGCCATCCTCATAATCGGTCAGGTCAAACCCGGTCTTGTAGCGAAAACCCTCGGTCATCTGAACCAAGGCAAACCCCGGTGCCAAAGCCTTCTCAAACGCGCGGCTGCGCAACAGCAACTCACCGCGATCCACACCATGCAGCCAGACCCACAACGCCTGCTGGGTCGACGGATTCTCCGCCCCCGGCCCGCTCACGTGAGGGAACGCCCGCAACCCGTCAACCCGGGCGCCCAGGGCATTGACCAGCGGCTCACCGAAACCCACCACTGCATTCGCGTCTGCCAAGTGCACCAGCGCATCCAGTGCGGCAGGTACAGCCTCCAGGGACTCAATGGCAAAAAACAGATGGCGTGCCTGCAACGGCACCGGTGCGGCAAGAATGCCCGGCTGGTACTGACTCATGTGAACTCCTTCAAGAAAGCCGCGCAGTTTAACCGGCCAGTGCCGGGTTGTGCTCAAGGTTTTCCAGGGTTCGCGGGTCGAGGTTCAGTTGCGCCTTGAGTTGCGCCCAGCCTTTGGGTGTGACCAGCACCGCATGGGAGTTTTTCGAGCGGCGCAGCCAGTCGGCCTCGCACAGGGCATTCAGCAGGTGTACGCCCAACGGCCCGGCCAGGTGATGGGTGCGCTCGGTCCAGTCCAGGCACTGTTGCGCCGCCACTGGTGAGCCTGGGCAGCCTGGGCAGCCTGGCCGCCGGGTTGATCACCCACGCCGCCACCAGCGCCTTGATGGGCGCCGTGGACAAGCACCGCGCCGGCATCGCCGCCGGAACCCTCAACGCCGCCCGACAGGTGGGCGCGGCGCTGGGGGTGGCGCTGTTCGGCGGCCTGTTGGCGGGCCATATCTGGACGTAATGCGTCTAGCCCTTGCCACACGGGCGGTTGATGGGTGAATCTCTAGTCACGTTTTGCAACCACTCCAGGGGTAGCGACATGACCACCGACAACCTGCTCGCCCAGCTGTTTCCCACTGCCGCCGAGATTCCCGAGCAATTCCGGCTCGCAGCGCCCATTGAACAACGTGATTACCTGGTTGGCGGCCAGTTGCATGTGTGGCACGGCCCCTTGGCCGAGGTGCGCAGCCCGGTGCAGTTGCGCGGCGCCGACGGTGACACGCCGGTAATCATCGGCAGCACCCCGCTGCTGGACGCCGACACTGCCCTGACGGCCCTCGACGCCGCCGTGGCCGCTTACGACCGTGGCCAGGGCGCCTGGCCGACCATGCGCGTAGTGGATCGCATCCAGCACGTCGAGGCCTTTTGCGGCGCATGCGTGAACAGCGCGACGCGGTGGTGAAGCTGTTGATGTGGGAAATCGGCAAGAACCTCAAGGACTCGCAGAAAGAATTCGACCGCACCTGCGACTACATCACCGACACCATCAACGCCCTCAAGGAACTCGATCGCCGCTCCAGCCGCTTCGAGCTGGAACAGGACACCCTCGGGCAAATCCGCCGCGTACCGCTGGGCGTTGCGTTGTGCATGGGCCCTTACAACTACCCGCTGAACGAGACCTTCACCACGCTGATCCCGGCGCTGATCATGGGCAACACCGTGGTATTCAAGCCGGCCAAGCTCGGCGTATTGCTGATTCGCCCGTTGCTGGAGGCGTTCCGCGACAGCTTCCCCGCCGGCGTAATCAACGTGATCTACGGCAGCGGCCGCGAGACCGTCAGCGCGCTGATGGCCAGCGGCAAGATCGATATCTTTGCGTTTATCGGCACCAACAAGGCCGCCAGCGATTTGAAGAAGCTGCACCCAAAACCGCACCGTCTACGCGCGGCGCTGGGCCTGGACGCGAAGAACCCCGGGATCGTGCTGCCACAGGTCGACCTGGACAATGCGGTCAGCGAAGCGGTGACCGGCTCCCTGTCGTTCAACGGCCAGCGTTGTACCGCACTGAAGATCCTGTTTGTGCACGAGGATGTGGTCGACAGTTTTATCGAGAAATTCAACCACAAGCTGGCCACCCTCAAGCCCGGCATGCCGTGGGAAGACGGTGTGTCGCTGACGCCGCTGCCCGAGCAAGGCAAGGTCGACTACCTCGGCGGCCTGGTGACCGACGCGCTGGCTCACGGCGCCAAGGTGGTGAACGAGAATGGCGGCGCCAGCCGTGGCTCGTTCTTCTACCCGGCGGTGCTGTACCCGGTGAACCCGCAGATGCGCGTGTACCACGAAGAGCAATTCGGCCCGGTGGTGCCGATCGTGCCTTACCGCGACCTGGAGACGGTGATCGACTACGTGCTGGAATCGGACTTCGGCCAGCAACTGAGCATCTTCGGCACCAGCCCGGGTGAAGTCGGGCGGCTGGTGGATGCGTTCGCCAACCAGGTGGGCCGGATCAATATCAACGCCCAGTGCCAGCGCGGGCCGGACAGCTTCCCGTTCAACGGGCGCAAGAACTCGGCCGAGGGCACGCTGTCGGTACATGACGCGTTGCGGGTGTTTTCGATCCGTACCCTGGTGGCGACCAAGTTCCAGGCGAGCAACAAGGAACTGGTGAGCGACATTTTGCAGGAGCGGACGTCGAGCTTTTTGACCACTGACTATATTTTCTAAACCCTGAAATAGGTCGCCGAACGCCTGTGGGAGCTGGCTTGCCTGCGATGACGGACTCACCTCCAACAGTGATGTTGGCTGTGACACCGCTATCGCAGGCAAGCCAGCTCCCACCCTGAGTCGACGGCGCCTGTTCGACCGAGGCCACCTTGAGACCGTTTTCATTGCACTTGCCCCTCTTCGCCCGCCGCTTGCTGCGTCCGCTATTGGACCCGTACCGGCGCTACCGTCATGCCAAGTTGATCCACGCGGTACGCGTTTCCATTGGGTTGCTCGCCACGATCCTGCTCACCACCGGCATCAACCTGCCCCACGGTGAATGGGCCTCGGTGACGATGCTGATCGTGATCGGCGGTTTGCAGCACCATGGCAATATCGGCAAGAAAGCCGTCGAGCGTGCCTACGGTACGTTGATCGGGGCCAGCGTCGGCTTGCTGCTGGTGGTGCAGGAGACGTACCTGGGCCAGCCGCTGCTGACCTATCTGCTGATGTCGGTGGTGTGCGGGTTCTTTTCCTATCACGCCATCGGCAAGGGCGGGTACATCGCACTGCTGTCGGCGATCACCGTGTTTATCGTCGCCGGCCATGGTGACAACCCGCTGTCGGATGGGTTGTGGCGCACGGTGGACATCCTGATCGGCATCGTCCTGGCCCTGGCGTTTTCCTTCGCCCTGCCGTTGTATGCGGTGTATTCCTGGCGCTACAACCTGGCCAGTGCCTTGCGCGATTGCGCGGCGATTTACAGCCGGATCATCAGCGGCCAGTCGGTGACCGATGATGAACACCTCAAGCTGCTCAATCGGCTTAACGCCGCCATGCTGCAACTGCGTTCGCTGATGCCGTCGGTGTCCAAGGAAGTGCGGATTTCCATGACCGAGCTGGACATCATCCAGCGGCACCTGCGCATGTGCATCAGCACCCTGGAGATCCTCGGCAACACCCGGCCCGACCCACGGGACAAGGAGGCTCTGGCACGGATGCAGGTGGCGTTGAAGAGCGAGCATCGACAGATACGGGTGCAGTTGATCGGCATGGCGCGGGCCTTGAAGTCAGGGGTAACCGAACGGCTGGAGCGGCCGAGCAATATGACGCCCCACGAGCAGACCTTTGAAGTGCCGGTGGTCAACGCGCTGGACGGTTACCGTTTGTTGACCCTGCAACTGGCCGCCAACATTGATGACATGCGCCAGCGCCTGGCCAAGACTGCCAGCCACTGGAAAATCTGATCAGCCCCGGTGCAGCGCCTGCACCAGCAGTTGCTGCAACGCCTGTAGCCGGGGCTCGGGGCTGTCCTCGGCGAAGCGCAATACATTGGCCACTTCAGGCAGCGCCATCTGCTGCTCGAAGGGGCGATATACCGCCACCCGTTTGTCGAGGTGGTCGCTGCTGAGCAGGCCGACGCCCAGCCCGGCAGCGATGGCCGAGACCACACCCTCCACCGAACCACACTCCACCGCCACCTGCCAGGGAATGCCCAAGGCACTCAGGCGTTCCTGGGCCAGTTGCCGGTAAAAACAGCCAGGCCCGAACGTGATCAGCCGCACGCAATCATCCGGTGCGTGTTGCCAACCGGGCCGGGTGCACCAATGCACGTTCTCGCTCCACAACAACTGGTCACGCGCTTCGACGCGGTGGGTGAAATCCTGGTGCAGCGCCAGGTCCAGCTCGCGGTCCACCAGGGCCTGGCGCAGTACGTGACTCTGTTCCACCACGATCCGCACATCCAGCTGGCGATGCTGTCGTGAGAACTGGCCCAGCAGGTTCGACAGCTCGGCCATCGGCACCTGCTCGGTGGCGCCCAGGCGGATGGTGCCGTGCAGTTGCACCGGGTTGAAATGCGCCAGTGCGGCATCGTGGGCCTCAAGGATGCGCCGGGCGTGGATGAGCAATTGCGCGCCATCGTCGCTGGCCACCAGGCGCTGGCCGTCGCGCTGGATCAACGGTCGCTCCAGCTGTTTCTCCAGGCGCTTGATCTTCCAGCTGACCGCCGACTGGCTGAGGTTAAGGCGCTCGGCCGCCCGGGTGACACTCCCGGTTTCCACTACGGTTTGCAGGGCGCGCAGCACATCGATGGGCAGTCGCTGGTTCATGATCGAGACCTATGACAAAAACTGGATTCTCAGAGAGTAAGTTGTCATTGGTGTCATGACCAGCAGCGCTTTAGGGTAAAGCCTTCATCACCGCGAGGATTTGACATGACTGCCCTGCTGAACGAAGTCGCCTTGATCAACGGTTGGCGCATTGCCACAGGCCGGCATGGCGATGGGCTGCCGGTGCTGTTGCTGCACGGCACACCCGCCCACTCCATCATCTGGCGTAATGTGGTGCCGCGCCTGACGGCCGCCGGAATGCAGGTGCACCTGTTTGACCTGTTGGGTTTTGGCGCTTCGGAGCGCCCGCACCACGCGGACACTTCCGTCGCGGCGCAAAGCCAGCTGATCGGTGAATTACTCGATCACTGGGAGCTTGAGGGCGTGCACCTGGTCGGCCATGACATTGGTGGCGTCATCGCGTTGCTGTTTGCCCTGGAGCATCCACAACGGGTGCGCTCATTGACGATCGCCGACGCGCCCAGCTACGACTCGTGGCCATCGCCCACCTGGCGCGGGATTCACCAGCGGTTCAGCGACCATGCGCGCATGGCACCCGACGAACACCGGGCACTGATGATCCGCCAACTGGCCATGGCCGTGTACGACAAACGCGTGATGCAAGGTGAGTTGCTGGAGGCGTACCTGGCGCCGATCAGCGGCGTGGTCGGCCAGCCGGCGTTCTACCAGCATCAGGTGGCGCATTACGATTCACGGTACACCGCTGATTTTTCCGAGCGCCTGCCGGGCATGGATTTGCCGGTGCAGATTCTGTGGGGCGCCGAAGATGAGTGGCAGCCGCTGGCTTATGCACATCGGCTACAAGCGGATATTCCGGGAGCGGTGCTGCAGGTGGTGGAAAATGCCGGGCACTTTTTGATGGAGGATGCGCCGGCACCGGTGAGTGAACATCTATTGGCCTTTATCAGCCGGAAACAAAAAGGGGCAGCCTGCGGTTAAACAGGCTGCCCCGACAGGGCCGGGAAAGGCTATCCGTAGACGATCCCTAAGCCATAGAGAGCAGGTGTACCCCAGAAGTCTTTGACAGTCTGCTCATTGCCGTTGGCGATGTTCTTTGTATAAGCGTAGAAACCTGTAATGATATTGCCTCCTGCACCTGTGCTGGACCAATATTGTCCATTGCCTGTTGGCCAGCGACTTCCGTAAGCCGCATTGACCTCCCGCAACTCACCAATATCAGCAAAGCGCTGGCCCCGACTCGCTGCCCGGTTGAGCAGTTCAGCCGGGTTGCCCGATCCCAATTCATAAACCCGTACCACACCGGTGAACTGGATCGTATAACTGCGTGTCTGCGCAGGTACGGACGAATCACGCACCGTGATAGTCACCGTTCCGTTATTCCGCACGGTGGCAAGCCCAGTGGAGTCGACGACGGCAATTGCTGTGTTGCTGGAAGTGTAAAAGTAGGGTGGTGTACCGCCTGTCGGCACCCGTCGATACGAGTTATGGGCACCAAAGGTGGGCAAGAGGTTCGGGTAACCCGGCGCAATGACAGTACGCCCACGCCCAGCCAGACTGACACCGCTCTGGTCGAAAACCAGCGGGCTGGTCAGGCTGATCGTGTATTCGGTGGTGGGGAACTCCACCGCATCAAACTCATCTTCACTGCGATTGAACGTCACGCTCCATTGCACCTTGATTCGTGCATTGTTGGGCTGTCTCAACAGCCAGTCACGACTGATCTGAATGTTCGCCAAACCGTTGGCTGCTTGCTGCGCGTTGATCGGTTCGTTCGTGCGGACCACCAGCGGTTCAACGCCGGGACTGTTGGTGGTGAGTCTCAGCCAATATCGCTGCCCCGGCAGACTCAGGCGCCATCTCGGGCTGGTGGCGACAGCATTGCCGGTCAGCCCGGGAGGGTTCAGGCTGCCGCCATTGGCCACGCCATTGATCAGTACACGGACCAGATTGGCTGGCAGGATGGTTCCCACGTTGACCGTCTGCTCCTCGGAAACACGGGTGGTGCCGTCCCTGCCCAGTACCACCGAATACTGCAGGTGAATCCTGCTGTTGACACTAGCGGCGAGGACATCGTTGCTGATGTTGTACGTCACCGTGCCACCGTCCAGCCCGTCCTGCGTCCCGATATCCTCGACGGTCCCGTCCGAATAGATCCAGTGCAGAGTGATCTTGTCGGTGCCGCCCTGGTTCATGTTCGGGTAACTCACCAGCACCTGGCACTTGTTTTCCACTACCACCGGGTCGATGGAAACCTCCTGCGCATCCGCAGGATCCGAATCCTTGATTTGCGGGTACGGGAAGGTGGCGCCCAACAGCTCTATCATGTGGTGCCGGACCTCGAACAACACCGCGTTATTAATATCGCCGCTGTGGTCGAATGCGACCCAGAAGCTGATGGTCAATGCCGACCATTCCTGCAGGTTGCGCAATCTCAGCACGGGTGTTTCGCTGGTGATCCCGTTGAGGGCCTCTGCGGCACTGACGGGCCGTGCCCGGTAGACCTCGTTGTCATACGGCGCGCCCGTATCTTGGGTGCCTAGATAACGTAGCCACATGCGCTGCTCGAGCTTGGCATACGGCCAGGCTGGCACACGGGTCTCGTCGAAGTCCTGAAGCAAGGGGACTTCCAGCACTGCGGCGTCGCCAATGCTGTCGATCAGCGGTCCCGGCACATTGTGCAACGTCAGCAGGTGCAACGTCAGCACAGGCGAGTCGGTAGAGAAGCCGTTCCGAGTCACCGCAAAGGACACCCTGATATCCCGCCCATGGGGGTGGAGGTTGTAGCCGATCGGATCGGTAGGGATCGTGAAGTCGATGTAATCCCCACTCTGGTTATCCTTGACCTCGTAGTGGGAGCCTTCGCCGGGCAACCCCTCCCATCTGACCTCGATGTCGTCGCGGGGCTTAATCTCGTCATACCGCACCCGCACGGTTGCACCACCCGGCCAGACTACCAGCGGATCAAGCTCATCAGGCCCAGTGGTTGCCTCCAACACCTCGGGCAGAAACAACTCACCCAACGCGGTGCCGACGGTCACCACCAGCTCTTCGGAATACCGATAAACCCCGAAACGATCAATCAGGTAACTGACGGTGAGGGTGCCGTCGATATTGTCGAGGAACAGCTGCCTAGGAATATCCAAATACAACGGGTTGGCATCCAGGAACAACGTATATTCCTCCTGCACAACACCACTGGACGAGCCGGTGTAGCGGATGATAACGATATCGCCTTGTCTGAATGGCGCACGCAACTCAAGGGTACCGACACTGCCGAGCGTACTGGGGTCGACGTTGCCATCAAGCGCCTCCCAGATCACCGGTGCAGGCAGATCCCGAGGCGGACGGCCGACTTGCACCCACCGGCGCTCCGACTCACGGGTACCCACTACCCCGGGGCTGATCAGCCCGGTGACAATGTAGTGCACGTTGGCGTCTCTCAACCCTTCCAGGCGCATGTAGTCGGCCGTCGGGAAATCACGGGTGCGTGGCGGGTTGCCGGCCAGCCGCGAGGAGGACACCCGCTCGGAGCTGTTATCCACACGTAAGCCCTGGAGGACAACCTCCAGGTTATCCCCCGTGGTGCCGGGTGGCTGGTAATCGGGCATTTCCACGGTAATGCGTGGCAGGTCCGGCTCAATGAAGGGACCGTGGGCCTCCCTGACGTTGGGCCTGGGCAAATCGTAACGACGACCGACAACGGCGACCGCCACCCTTCTGGAGGGCGCATCGTCGAGCCCTGCCCTTTGTCTCACGTAAGAGACCGTCATAGAGCTCAGCAAAAGGGATCTGACCAGCTCGTTGCGGATGGGAAATTCGAGAAATTCAGGAACCCGGGTCACGTCCAGCGACAGCGACTCATAGACAAATACACCATCAGGCGTCGTACCCTGCACCGTCAGCAAAACGGTATCGCCCACCAGAAACGGGCCGCCGCGCCGAATCTCCACCTCGGCATGTGCCGGTTCTCTGCCCAATGCATCGGCATCCAGTATTGTCTGGCTATTGTCTGCCTCAATGATGAAAGGCTCATCAAGCAGCGTCACGCTCAGGTTCACCTCTAGAGGCACTGGCTTACACCAAGGCTGTACCGGACCCGAGCTGTTCAGTACCTCATCATAGAGAAAGAACGCCGCAGCATGGTGGCCGCTGCCAAGCGCTGCAAAAAAGTCCGCGCCAATATCCACTACCAGGTCCTGACCTATCTGTGCAGCGGTGACCAGGGGCACCTCAAAACGCAAGCGTCCAAAATAGAGCATCGGCGCGTCGTTCTCACGCATGTGCTCCCAGGCCTTGATGGTTGCAGTAAGGCTTTGCCCGGCACCAATCACCGTGTCCGAAAGGATCAGTTCAAGCTTGGAGTGCCAGGTCTCGAAGGGCCGGTCGTCCTCTCCGCCGGGGTGGGTTTCCTTGACCAGTACGGTCTGGGGTAGCGAAGTGCTGGGAGTGCCCGAGCCGACCCTCACAACCTCACCGTATACGTCTGGAATGAACGCAAAGCCTATGGCCGGGTCCACGTTCAAGCTGGCGTAAGGAAAATCGAAGAAAAATCGTTGGGCGGTCACCTCGCCCGCCTGGACGACGTTCGGAGAGGGCGTGACGCCACCCATCGATACCCGATACTCGTCCCCCTCACGGAGCCCGGTCCAACGCTCAAACCCGAAGGTGATAAATTTCTCGCCAGTCGTTCCCAAAGCAGGAAAATGGCGAACCCCAAGTCCGTAATCCGCACCTTCTACCGGTGTTGCCTGCTGTGGAGACGTATAGGGAGGATCCAAATCGTCCATGATCATCACACCCGGCCGAGTAGGAGATGGCTTGGGCGTGGCAGGTTGCTTGGTGACGGGAGTAGGTCTGGGAGCGGCAGGCTTGGTCGACATGGTTGTTCTCCAGATTAAACAGCGTGCAGACAGAACACGCGACTGAAGAAATCAAACACCCGGCCCTTCCTAGCGTCTACCTGTCAGAATTGACAGTGGCGACGAATGGCGGAAGTCGATGAGCTATTTCAGAGAAAGCGCAGTCAATACCAACCCCGCACATTCACACTTTTTCTTACATATTTTTCACGTTTTATTCACATCCGGAGACGTAGGGTAAAGCCTCATCCGTTACAAATGTTGCACTTAAAAACCCGCCGCCCCAGCGGGTTTTTTTTGCCCGGGATTTGAGTGTTCGCAAGGTTGTTTGTATAGAGGGTGCAGAGGCAGACCGGCTCATTGCAAGCCGGTCTTGAAGGGTTCAGCGAGCCACCTTGTTGACAGGCGACGCGGCCTGCTCGCGGATAGCACGTTGCGTATCCAGCACCCGCGCCAGGGCCGTTTCGGCTTCCGGGCTTTGCTGTGGCACGCGAATCGCCGCGGACACCAGGGTAATCAGCTTGGCCATCACCTCGGCATCAGTGGCCGGGCGTCCCAGGCTCATGGAGTTCATCAGCAAGCGCAGCTCGGTGCCGGCCATCACCCCGGAAATCGCCTTGAGAGCAAATTGCAGGCGCACCCCCAATTCGTTGCGCGGCAAGTCCGGCAGCGCCAGGGCGAACGCTTCAAAGAAACGCTGGAACACCGGCTGGTAATGCACCTTGAGGTATTCCTGGATAAACGGCGAGGTGTCGCTGTAGACCCGACCCAGGAAACGGATGAATGAACGCCCTTCCCCACTCGCCGGGTCGCTGCGCTCCAGGCCCATGGCCGGGGCGAACAGCACGCCGAGCAAGGTGTCGCAGTCCAGCGGGCCGTCGGATTCGGCTTCGCACCTGGCGAGCAATTCCAGGCGCTGCTCGTTGAGCGGCTCCAGGCGCTGCATCAGCAGGGTTTTCATCAGGGAATCCTTGTCCCCGAAGTGATAATTCACCGCAGCGAGATTGACCTGAGCCCTCTCGGTTATCTGCCGCAACAAAACGGCGTCATAGCCGTATTTGATGAAAAGAGCCTCTGTCGCATCCAGCAATCGGGTCTTGGTAACGTTTGGAGCGCTGAGTTTCTTCGCGACCATAGGGGTTGGGGTTCCACTGCGGAAATATTGTTTTAAAAATTAATTTGATTTTTTATACCGGGGCCGCTGCCCGAAAGCAAGTAGTGACACTGCGCCATACTATTCAAAGCCAGCAGCAACGGGCTCGTTGAGGGTAGCTGATGGATTTTTCCCGCGCCTGAAACGCCCCTTTAAAGAATCGTTTCAAAGGGTAAAACCGCTCTATATCCATGGCTGGCGGAACGGCTGGATCGCGGTTAGTATTCAAACAATATTTTAAAAACAAGAAATAAAACCAGTCCGTGACGTGTGCCAGGCAGCTCCTGAACTTGTTACAAGGATTTTCAGGGGAAGCACGGTACTGTCGAGACTGCAGGCGTAGTCATGATGACAGATACCCCCGCGCACCCAGGCTTTATCTCCCTGCAAGGCATCGGCAAAAGCTATCAGCTGGCCGGTCAGCACCTGTCGATTCTCAATGATGTATGCCTGGCCATCGAAACCGGTGACAGCTGCGGCATTCTCGGCGCGTCCGGTTCCGGCAAAAGTACCCTGCTCAATATTCTCGGCCTGCTCGACCTACCCGACTGCGGCCACTACCGGTTTGCCGGCCATGACGTCTTCAGCGCCAGTCCCGATCAGCTGGCGGCGATCCGCAATCAACAAATCGGTTTCGTCTTTCAAAGCTTCAACCTGCTGCCGCGCCTCAGTGCCCTGGACAACGTCGCCCTGCCCCTGAGCTACCGAGGTGTGTCGCGGCATGCCTCGGTGGAACAGGCCCTGCGCATGCTCGACCAGGTGGGCCTGGCCGAACGCGCCCACCATCGCCCGGCCGACCTGTCCGGCGGCCAGCGCCAACGGGTTGCCATCGCCCGCGCGCTGGTGGGCAACCCCTCGGTGATCCTCGCCGACGAGCCCACCGGCAACCTCGACAGCAGCACCGCCCAGGAGATCATGGACCTGCTGCTGGCGCTCAATCGCGAGCAGCAGGTGACGCTGATTATCGTCACCCACGACCCGCACATTGCCGAGCGCCTGAACCGCAAGATCCTGGTGCGCAATGGTGTGGTGCAAGAGGCCGGGCGCCTATGAGCCTGCGGGTCGAACAAAACCTGAGCCAATTGCTGCACGAGGCGTTTGTCAGCCTGCGCACCCTGGGCAAGCGCTCGATCCTGGCCCTTTTAGGCATCGTCATCGGCAGCTCTTCGGTGGTGGCGCTGATCAATATCGGGCACAACGCCGCCGAAGACGCGGCGATGATATTCAAGGACATGGGCACCGACACCCTGGTGGTGCAGTTCCCGCCCAAGGGCACCAGCATTGCCCCCATGCCTGCCAGCCTGGACCTGGAAGCGGTGCGCCGCAGCGTGCCCGGCATCGCCCATATTGGCGCGATTTCGATGTTCAGCGGTCCGGTGGTGTTCCATGGCCGCACCTTCAATGCGAGCTTCGTCGGCAGTACGCCAGACCTCAAGGACGCCATGCGCCTGTCGGTGCGCGACGGGCGTTTCCTGTCGAACTTCGATGCGGGCGAAACCTACGCGGTCGTCGGCGAACAGGTGGTCCAGGCCTTGAGTGCCCCCGGCGACCCGCTGCAACTGGGCGACCGGGTGCGCATCAACGATTACCTCTACCTGGTGGTGGGCATTCTTCACAACCAGCCCCGGGCAATGCTGATCCCCGTACAGGCCAACGAATCGCTGTTCGTCCCCGCCCCGGGCATGCGCCGGATCTACTTCAGCCCGCAAATCGGCAATGTGATTATCCGCGCCACTCCCGGCCAGGACATGGACCGTGTCGCCCGGGACGCCGCGGCGGCGCTGCAAAACCAGATCACCGACCACAATGTCGACATTCAGGTGCCCCAGCAAATGATCGATGGCATGACCCGGCAGAGCCGCACCTTCGCTTACCTGCTGCTGGCCCTGGGCGCGATTTCCCTGGTGGGCGGCGGCGTCGGCGTGATGAACGTGATGCTGATGAACGTCTCGGAGCGGCGCCGGGAAATCGGGATTCGCATGGCCCTCGGTGCGCGCCAGCGGGACATTCGCAACCTGTTCCTGCTGGAGGCCGTCACCCTGACCGCTGTCGGTGCCTTATGCGGCGCGGTGCTGGGCATGACCGCCGCCTATCTGTATGCCTGGCTGTCCGGCTGGCAGTTTTCCCTGGCGGTCGCCGCACTGCCCCTCGGGGTGGGCAGCACGTTGCTGGTAGGGCTGTTTTTCGGGATCTATCCGGCAGTGTCGGCCTCACGGCTGCAGCCGGTGGAGGCCCTGCGCGATGAATAAACGGCTGCTGTTATCGCTGGCCCTGGTGAGCCTGCACAGCATGGCCGCCGATGTGGTGATTCGCCCCTCGGCGCCCAGCACCACTCGCAGTGGTTATGAACGCAGCGTATCGCTGAATGCCCAGTCCACCACCCTGACCCTGGGTGACGCGGTGTACCTGGGCCTGCGCAACAACCCGGCGATTCGCAGCGCGTACCTGCAACGGGTGGCGCAGAAATTCGACCTGCGGGTGGCCGAAGACACCTTCAACCCCAAGCTGACCCTGAACAGCTATTACCGCGCGACCAAAGGCACCGACGACAGCGCCCGCAACGCCAACCTGGCCCCCAACGCCACCTTGCTCGGCGAGTACGGCACGCGCTTGAGCATGAACTGGACCCAGCAACTGAACAACGCCGACCGTGCCGGACGCTTCCGCAGCGACGGCCTCGACCTGTCGGTGATCCAGCCCCTGATGCGCGGTGCCGGCTGGGACGCCACCACCGCCCCGCTGCGCCTGTCACGCCTGTCGGAACAGGCCAACCGCCTGAACCTCAAGGCCAACGTGGCGCAGACCATCAGCAACATCATCACCACCTACCGCGAGTTGCTGCGGGCCCAGGAACAGTTGAGCATCGTGCAGGACGCGCTCAAGCGCTCCGACACCTTGCTGGAAGTGAACAAGGCGCTGATCAGTGCCGGGCGCATGGCCGAATTCGAGATTGTGCAGACTGAAGCCGATATCGCCACCCAGCAACTGGGAGTCGAAGAAGCCCAGAACCAACTGGACACCAGCCGCCTGGCCCTGCTGCGCCTGCTGGCCCTCGACCTGTCGACGCCGATCCGCGCCACCGAGGCCCTTGAAGCCAAGCGCATGGACATCGACAAGCACCAGGCTTTCGTCCTGGCGCAGAACCAGCAACCGGGATACCTCGCCACCCTGCTCGGCAGCCAGCAGGCCGACCTCAACCTTGTGATCGCCAAGGACTCCGGGCGCTGGCAAGTGGACCTGGTGGCCGGCGCGAACCAGATCCGGGCCGCCACCAACGACGATAACGGCTACAACAGCAACCGGCGCTGGGACAGCTACGCCGGCGTGCAGGTGCAGATTCCCATCGGCGATATCAGCACCCGCCAGGCCGAGGTGCATGCGCGGGTCGACGTGGAAAACCAGGAAATCATCATTGCCGACGCCCGCCAGCAACTGGAGCGCGACGTCAACGATGTGGTACGCGACCTGGGCACCCGTTGGCGTCAGTATGAAATCTCCCAGCGGGCGGTGGAGCTGTCCAGGCGCAAAATCGAAATCGAACGGGAAAAACTCAGCGCCGGGCGCTCCACCAACTTCCAGGTATTGAGTTTCGAAAACGACCTGCGCAACGCCGAGAACTCACGGCTCAATGCGTTGATTGCCTATTTGAACGCCCAGACTCAGTTCGACCTGACCCTGGGCATGACGCTGGAAAGTTGGGAAATCGCCCTCAATGACTACTAATAAAAAGCGCCTGCTGGGTGCCGTGTTGATTGTGCTGGTGGCCGGTGTCGGCATCACGCTGCTCAGCCATCAAAGCCCGGCCGCCAATCAGCCCGGCAATGCCGAGCAATGGCTGGAGGTAAAAGTCGACCCACTGGTGCACCAGATCGGCCTGGTGGGCAAGATCGAGCCCGACACCACCATCACCCTCACGGCGCCCTTCGACGGCAATGTGCAGGCCAACCTGGTGGAACAGGGCCAGCGGGTCGAGGCCGGCCAGGTGCTGCTGCGCATGGACCCGGCCACCCTCGAAGTGCAACTGCGCGAAGCCCTCTCCGCGCAGCTCAAGGCCCGGCGCACCGTTCAGGAAATGCAGGACTGGGACAGCGGCCAACAAGTCGGCCGTGCCCGTCGCAGCCTGCGCACCGCCGAAATGACCGCCAGCAACACCCAGCGCAAACTCACCGAAAGTGAAAACCTGTTCAAGCGCGGCATCATCCCCCGCAACGAACTCGACGACCTGAAACAGCAGACCGCCCAGCAACAACTCGACCTGGTGGCCGCCCGCGGCGAACTGCAACAGGCGATCGAACAAGGCAAAGGCGAATACCGGCAGATCGCCGATATGGAGCTGACCAATGCCACGGTGAAATATGACGCCCTGCACACGCTGCTCGATGGCAAGGAGGTCAAGGCACCGTTCTCCGGCATCGTGGTGCCGGCGCCGGGCAGTAATTCGTCAGGCCCGGGCGGCGGCAACAACAACGCGCCGGTCCAGGCCGGGAGCAAGGTCAGCCAGGGCCAGGTGCTGTTTGGGCTGGCGAATATCGAGAAGCTGAAAATCGTCACCAGGGTGTCGGAGCTGGACATCAACCAGTTGCACCAAGGGCAGGCGGTGGAGGTGCTGGGTGACGGGTTTGACGGCGAGCGGCTGACGGGTTCGGTCAGTGTGGTCAGTGGCTTGGCGATTGCCAGCGACAGCCAGGGCAGCGCGCAGTTTCCGGTCACCCTGTCGATCCCCAAGCTGACCCCGCAACAGCTGCAACGGGTGCGGCTGGGGATGAGTGCGCGGTTGACCATTGTGACCTACAACAATGACCAGGCGATTGTGGTGCCGGCCCAGGCGATCAGTCGCGGGGACGGGGTCATGACGGTGGAATATCGGGCAGCGATGGATAAACCGGTGGAGCGGGTCACGGTAACGACCGGGCAGTCGACGGCGCAGGGGGTTGAAGTGTTCGGGTTGAAGCCGGGGTTTGTGAAGGTCGGGCCATGAACCCCCACCTGTAGGAGCTGGCTTGCCTGCGATCGCAACCTATCAGTTGATAAAAATGGAGCTGACCCACCGCTACTGCAGGCAAGCCAGCTCCCACATTAGATTTAGAGGTGCGCCAACCTGGCGGCGAGCGCCTTGGCCTGAATCGCCACGTCCGTGACCGCGGTACTTTCCCACCACATCCCCCGCAACGGCGGGCCCATCGCAAACAACCGCCGGCTGACCTGCCCGTGGGCATCCAGCACCGCCCCCGACACATCCGCCGCAATCCCCAGCGCCAACGGCCCGGGCTGGATCAGCCCGCGCTTGAGCAACTGCCGGGGCAACGGCCGGGCCACGCGCCGCCAGTCGTATTCAATCCCGCTGGAGTTGATCAGCGCCGCCCCCGATACCTGCACCACGTCCTGTTCACCACGACGACGCAGGCGAATCGTGACATCACCGTCTGAAGGCACCAGCCCCTTGTACGATGCCGCCTGAATCCGCAACCGCCCCTCCCCATGCAGCCGCGCCACCAACTCGGCACTCAAGGGCGGCGAGCGGTGGTGATGGCTTTCCCACCAGGGCCGAACATGCCGCACGAACTGGCGTTTCTCGCCCTCGCTGGCCTGGCTCCACAAACGCCCGATGTGGGCACGCACGGTGTCCAGCGGGGCTTGCCAGTCAATCCCCTGGTCCAGCGCAAGCCGGCATTGGCGCCGCACTTCCCGCAGCAATTGCCGAGGGCTGCGCAGGCGGTGGTCTTCGCCCAGGAAATCGACCCAGGCCGGCGGCTGCCGGCGCACATGGGGCAACAGGCCGTGACGCGAAAAGATCTCGATGGGCCCACGATGACCGGCCTGTTCCAGGGACACCACGGCGTCCACCATGGTCAGCCCGGAACCGATGATCAACACGGTGGATTGCGGGTCCAGTTGGGTCATGGCCTGCACGTCCCACGGGTCGACCGCAGCCGCGTTCAAGCCGCTGGATTCGGTCTGGGGCGTGCGGGCCGCCGGGAACATGCCGGTGGCCAATACCGCAACGGCACCGCGCAGTTGCTGGCCGTCACTCAAGGTCAGCAACGTGGCGTGTTCGTCCACCTCAAGGTCTGTCACCTCGGCGCGGACATGCTCGACGGTCGAGGCCGACCGCGCCTTGGCTTCAGCCAGCCGTTGTTGCGCGTACAAGCCAAAAATCCTGCGGGGCGGAAACAGTTCGCTGATGGGCACGTGTTGCTGGTCTGACTCCGGCCAGCCGCCGTCGGCGATGTAGGCGGTGAGCCACTGGGTCAGGTCATCGGCGTTGTCCGGGTCGACGCTCATGCGTGCGGCGTTGCCGTTCAAGGTGTGGCCCAGTTCCACCGCGCTGTAGGCCTCGCCGCGCCCCAGTTCCTGGCGCGGTTCGATCACCAGGATCTGCCGCTTGCCCGGCAGGCGCAGCAACTGCACCGCCAGCATCGTCCCGCTCAGGCCGCCGCCGACAATCAGCACATCAGCGTTGCGAATGGCGCTCGTCGCCTGTCCGCGTTCGGTTTCACTCATGAAATTGCGCCCTTACTGTCTGCCTGAATGGTTGTGGTAAAAATCGCCCCGTGCAGTATCCAGCACATCGACCCGGGGCGCCTAGCTTGGCCCGCATAGCCCGGCCTGCATAGCTCAGCCCGACTGCGGGAACCCCAGACTCTGGCCGCTGTTCAGCCATTGCGCCAGCACCGCCGCCAGGCCGCCTTGCCCGTGGGTGCTCTCCTCGCTCCACAGTTCGGTCTTGCCGGAAGGCTGCCACCAGCGGCAGAGCCGTTGTGACGTGTCCACGGGGTCGACCCGTTGCACAACGCCCACCGGCTGCACCCCCTGGATATAAGCGTGGGTAGGCCGAATGCGCCACAGCTGTTGCTGCAAGGCGGCAGGCTCCAGGTCGTCAGCCAAGGTCAGGATTTGGCCACCGATGACCTGGGCGGCCAGGGCCAGCAGCAATAAATGAGGCTCGAAAGCCCCGCTGAGGGCCAGCCGCGAATCGTCGGTAAAGCCCTGCTGACGCAAACCATCGGCCTGACGCTCGACATCGCGCAGTGCATCAATCCAGCGCCAGGAATACCACTGGCCGTCACGCTTGTGGCGCAGGGCACTGTGCAACGGCGTTACCTGCGCCCAGTGGTGCAACTGCACCAACGCCCTGGGCAACACCGTGACCCGTTCAGCGGGCCATTCCACCGCCAGCGGAAGCTCAAGTTCATGCACGCTCATAGGTAATGCTCCTATTGGTGAAACAAGCATGCGGTGGTCCGCTGGCCGAAGTCGTTGGCTTGATGAAGATCACCTGTGGGAGCTGGCAAGCCAGCTCCCACATTGATGTGGTTTCCCCCGTCAGATCGCTGTGGCTTTAAGGTCGCGATAGCTGGCACCCGGGTGGTTGTCCGGCAAACGTGCGCCTTCGCCGAACAATTTCTCCCTCAGCGTGCCCTGGGCATATTCAGTCTTGTACACCCCGCGCTTCTGCAGCTCCGGGACCAGCCAGTCGACCGCGTCGATAAAGGTCTCGTGGGTCAGCGCATAGGCGAGGTTGAAACCATCCACATCGGTCTCTTCCACCCACTCCTGCAACAGGTCGGCCACGGTTTCCGGGCCGCCGACGAACAACGGGCCGAAGCCGCCGATGCCGACCCAGTCCGCCAGTTCGTTGGGGGTCCAGACCTTGTTCGGGTCGGCCGTGGAGAACGCTTCCACCGCCGATTGAATGGCGTTGGTGTGCACATGCTTGAGGGGTTCATCGGGCTTGAACTGACTGAAGTCGATACCGGTCCAGCCGGAGATCAGGGCCATCGCGCCTTCGTAGCTGACGTAGGATTTGTACTCCTCGAACTTGGCCTTGGCCTTGGCGTCGGTTTCGCCAACGATCACCGTCTGCAAGTTGAAGATCAGGATTTTCTTCGGATCACGGCCGGCTTCTGCCGCACGCCGGCGGATATCGGCGACGGTTTTCTTCAGCAGCACTTTCGACGGCGCGGCCACGAATACGCACTCGGCCTGCTCGGCGGCGAACTGTTTGCCCCGGCTGGAGGCACCCGCCTGGTACAGCACGGGCGTGCGTTGTGGCGAAGGCTCGCAGAGGTGAATGCCAGGCACCTGGAAGTGTTTACCGACGTGGCGGATCTCGTGGATCTTGCTTGGGTCACTGAAAATCCGTCGCTCGCGGTCGCGCAGAACCGCGCCTTCCTCCCAACTGCCTTCCCAGAGTTTGTAGCAGACCTCCAGGTACTCCTCGGCGTAGTCGTAGCGCGCATCGTGTTCGGTCTGGGCTTTCTGGCCGAGGTTCTTCGCGCCGCTTTCCAGGTACGAGGTGACGATGTTCCAGCCCACGCGGCCCTTGGTCAGGTGGTCGAGGGTGGAAAGGCGCCGGGCGAACGGATACGGGTGTTCGAAGGACAGCGAAGCCGTCAGGCCAAAACCCAAATGCTCGGTGACCAGTGCCATGGGCGCGATCAGCGACAACGGGTCGTTGACCGGCACCTGGGCCGCCTGGCGAATCGCCGCGTCGCCGTTGCCGTTATAGACGTCGTAGATGCCCAGCACGTCGGCGATGAACAGGCCGTCGAACTTGCCACGCTCAAGGATTTTCGCCAGGTCGGTCCAGTATTCCAGGTCCTTGTACTGCCACGAGCGGTCTCGCGGGTGAGCCCACAAACCGGGGGATTGGTGGCCAACGCAGTTCATGTCGAAGGCATTCAAGCGGATTTCACGGGACATCAAAGCACTCCGTTGAGGTGGTAGTTGCCGACAATCTGGTATTTCCAGCGCAACGGGTCATCGAGGGTCGGTGGCAATGCGGTGCGTTGGCCGGTGAGTTCGAATTCGGCATTGCTCGCGGCGATGAGGGCTTCGGCAGCCGCGATCTGCGCTTCGGTGAGGGCCACCGGGCTCGGGTGGGTTTCGGCACGCTCAAACAAGGCGGCCGCTACGTCCACGCGAATCTGCAAATCGCCAAAGCGGCTGATCACGTAGGGGTCATCACTTTTCTCGACAAAGCGCCGGGTGCTTTCCAGCAGTTGGCGCGCCTGATTCAGTGCGGTCATGGATAAAGCTCCTCAGTTCCAGGCATGGCGTGCAGGCTTGACGCCGTTGAGCACAAAGTTGCCGATCAGGTGGTATTTCCAGCGGGCCGGGTCGTGCAGGGTGTGGGTGCGCGCATTGCGCCAGAAGCGGTCGAGGTTGTGCTTGCCGGACACCGAGCGGGTACCGGCCAACTCGAAGAGTTTGCTGCTGGCAAGCAACGCGGTTTCCGTCGACAGCACTTTGGCTTGAGCGACGACCAGGGAGGCGTTGGCCACCGTGTCTTCATTGGGGTTGGCCAGGGCCTGGTCGACGGCAACGCCTGCCTTGGCGAGGATCGCTTCGGTGCCGTGGACCCGCCATTCCAGATCGCCGATGGCGGCGATGGTGAACGGGTCTTGCCAGCCGTGATCCTGCTGGCTGTCGATCCAGGGCCGGGCCTGGCGTGCAAAGATCTTGGCTTGTTCCAGGGCACCAAGGGCGATGCCGGTGTCGACGGCCGCCTGGATGATTTGCGAAATGGGGCCGTTGGCAGTGGGCTGGTCGAAGGCCTGGTGGGCAGGGATCACCGCACTCAACGGCACCTTCACGCCGTCGAGGGTCACGCCGCCGCTGGCGGTGGTGCGTTGGCCGAAGCCGTCCCAGCTGTCGATCACTTGCAGGCCGGGAGCATCCCGTTCGACAAAGGCGATGAACGCCTGGTCATTTTCGTTGACCCCCACCGCCGGCACGATATGGGCGAACAGCGCGCCGGTGCAGTAGAACTTCTCGCCGTTGATGTACGCGCTGTCGCCGTCGAAGCGCACCTGGGTGTCAAACGTGCCGGCGTTTTTGCTCTTGGCTTCGGAGAAGGCATTGCCAAAACGGTAGCCCTGCAAGACCTTGGCGAAGTAATGCTGCTTTTGTTCCTCGCTGGCGGTTTGCAGGAGGATGTCCACCACACCCAGGTGGTTCTGCGGGATTTGCCCCAGGGACGGGTCGGCGGCAGAGATCAGCTTGATCACCTCGGCCACCGTCACATAGGAAACCCCGGCGCCGCCGTAGGCCTTGGGAATGGTGATGCCCCACAGGCCACTGGCGGAGAATTCGTCCAGCTCGGCCAACGGCAGGCGCCGCTCGCGATCGCGTACGCCCGCTTCCACGGCAAAACGCTTGGCCAACTCGGTGGCAACGGCGATGGCCTCGGCGTCCGAGCGGATGATGTGGGCAGGGTGTTGGGGTTGGGCTGACATGGGCCGACTCCAGGCTCCAGAGAGATACTGGAGTAATTGCAGGAGTCGTGCCTGAATCAAATGACCAATAAAATCAGCAGGTTGCCGGCAATTCAGCGGTATAGCGGGCGGTTCAAAACAGCAAAGTGTCCAACCACTGTTGCGCTGCCAACAGTTAGATCACCACGTTGCGCACAAAGCGCACTGCCACGTCACCATCATTGCGATAGGCGTGAAGCTGGCGGCTGGCGAACATCAGGAACTCACCGGTGGCGACATGTTTTTCCTCGCCATCCAGCACCAGCGTCAGCACACCTTCGAACACAAACAACTGCACGCTCCAGCCCTCGGGGTCCGGTTCGGGCATATACCGATCACCCGGCTCCAGGCGCATCTCCCACAGTTCAACCTCGCGGCGAGCGGTGGCCTTGGCCAGCAGCACGGCCTTGCTGCCGAGGATTTCACCGGCCCAGGCCAGTTCGTTGATGCGGCTGTGATCGGGAGCATCCGGGGCCTGGATCAGGTCGCTGAAGGCTACGTCCAGGGCTTCGGCCACCCGGTCGAGGGTCGACAGGCTGACATTTTTCTCCCCCGCCTCGATCGCCACCAGCATGCGCCGGCTGACGCCGGACTTTTCGGACAGGGTCGTCTGGCTCAACTCTGCCGCATGGCGCAGGCGCCGGACGTTCTGGCTGACGTGTTGCAGGACCGAAGCCCGTTGCGGATTTTCTTTGTGCACTATATTGCTCACAGGGTGGGGTTGCGCAGTATACTGCCCAGCTTGCGGCGCATTGTGCGGTCCGCGCCCCTCCTGTGCAAGACCGAGCCGCCATGACCACCTCCTCGTTGTTTTCCCGTTTCAGCAGAGCCGAATGTGTATTGGTGGTGATCACCATGATTTGGGGCGGCACCTTTTTGTTGGTGCAGCACGCCATGGCGGTGAGCGGCCCGATGTTTTTTGTCGGCCTGCGGTTTGCGGCGGCGGCGCTTATCGTCGGGGCGTTCTCCCTGCGTAGCCTGCGGGGCCTGACCCTGTTTGAGCTGAAGGCCGGGTGCTTTATCGGCGTGGCGATCATGTTCGGCTACGGGTTGCAGACCATTGGCTTGCAGACGATCCTGAGCAGCCAGTCGGCGTTTATTACCGCGTTGTATGTGCCGTTTGTGCCGCTGCTGCAATGGCTGGTGCTGGGACGGCGGCCGGGGTTGATGCCCACCATCGGCATCATGCTGGCGTTTACCGGGTTGATGCTGTTGACCGGCCCGGCGGGCGCCTCGCTGAACTTCAGTCCCGGTGAAATCGCCACGTTGATCGGTGCAGTGGCGATTGCCGCCGAGATCATCATGATCAGCGCCTTTGCCGGGCAGGTGGATGTGCGCCGGGTGACGGTGGTGCAACTGGCCACGGCGTCGGTGCTGTCGTTCCTGATGGTGGTGCCGATGGGCGAGGCGCTGCCGGGGTTTTCCTGGTTGCTGTTGTTCAGCGCGGTGGGCCTGGGGCTGACCAGCGCGGTGATTCAGGTGGCAATGAACTGGGCGCAGAAAAGCGTCTCGCCGACGCGGGCTACCCTGATTTATGCCGGTGAGCCGGTGTGGGCCGGCGTGGTCGGGCGGATTGCCGGCGAGCGCTTCCCGCCGATTGCCATGGTGGGGGCGGCGTTGATTGTGGCCGCGGTGATTGTCAGCGAGATGAAGACGCGGGGGCAGAAGGCTGTCGAGTTGGCAGAAGAGATGGAACAGGAGCGTCAGGGTTAAGGTCTGTGCTTGGGACATCTGAAACAATGCCAAACAGCCTTTTTCAGCCTACCTTGTAGGATCCTGCCACATCTTGCCGTTTGGTGATCAAGAATCCGGCACGTATGATGCATCCCAAACTCCCGCAGATTAGAAGCCTATGTCCCTGATAGTTCTACTGCTTCTGCCTTTTATCGGCAGCTGTCTGGCGGCCTTGCTGCCGCACAACGCACGTAACACAGAGTCCCTGTTGGCCGGCCTTGTGGCCCTGGTCGGGACGGTTCAAGTCGCCCTGCTCTACCCCCAGATCGCCCACGGTGGCGTGATTCGCGAAGAATTCATGTGGTTGCCCAGCCTCGGGCTGAACTTCGTGCTGCGCATGGACGGTTTTGCCTGGTTGTTCTCGATGCTGGTGCTGGGCATCGGGACCCTGGTGTCGCTGTACGCCCGTTATTACATGTCGCCAGAAGACCCGGTGCCGCGCTTCTTCGCGTTTTTCCTGGCCTTCATGGGCGCCATGCTCGGCCTGGTGATCTCCGGCAACCTGATCCAGATCGTGTTTTTCTGGGAACTCACCAGCCTGTTCTCCTTCCTGTTGATCGGCTATTGGCACCACCGCGCCGATGCCCGGCGTGGCGCCTATATGGCGCTGATGGTCACCGGCGCAGGCGGTTTGTGCCTGCTGGCGGGGGTGATGCTGCTCGGGCATATCGTCGGCAGCTACGACCTGGACCAGGTCCTGGCTGCCGGTGACCAGATCCGTGCCCACTCGCTCTACCCCATCATGCTCGCGCTGGTACTGATCGGCGCCCTGAGCAAAAGCGCGCAATTCCCCTTCCACTTCTGGCTGCCCCACGCCATGGCTGCACCGACACCGGTGTCGGCCTACCTGCACTCGGCGACGATGGTGAAGGCCGGCGTGTTCCTGCTGGCCCGCCTGTGGCCGTCGCTGTCCGGCAGCGAAGAGTGGTTCTGGATTGTCGGCGGTGCCGGCGCCATTACCCTGCTGCTCGGCGCTTATTGCGCCATGTTCCAGAACGATCTCAAGGGCCTGCTGGCCTACTCCACCATCAGCCACCTCGGGCTGATCACCCTGCTGCTGGGCCTCAACAGCCCGCTAGCCGCCGTCGCCGCGGTGTTTCATATCCTCAACCACGCCACCTTCAAGGCGTCGCTATTCATGGCGGCGGGGATCATCGACCACGAAAGCGGCACCCGTGACATCCGCAAGCTCAGCGGCCTGTTCAAGCTGATTCCGTTTACCGCCACCCTGGCGATGGTCGCCAGTGCGTCCATGGCGGGCGTGCCGCTGCTCAACGGTTTCCTGTCCAAGGAAATGTTCTTCGCCGAAACCGTATTCATCTCGGCCACCGCCTGGGTGGAAATCGCCCTGCCGGTGATCGCCACCATCGCCGGCACCTTCAGCGTGGCCTATGCCCTGCGCTTTACCGTGGATGTGTTCTTCGGCCCCAAGGCCACCAACCTGCCCCACACCCCGCACGAGCCGCCACGCTGGATGCGCGCGCCGGTGGAGTTGCTGGTGTTTACCTGCCTGCTGGTGGGGATTTTCCCGGCCCAGGTGGTCGGTTCGATCCTCGCTGCAGCCGCCCTGCCGGTGGTCGGCGGCGAACTGCCGGAATACAGCCTCGCCATCTGGCACGGCTGGAACGCCCCGATGATCATGAGCCTGGTGGCCATGTCCGGCGGCGTGGTGCTCTACCTGCTGCTGCGCAAGCAACTCAAGCTGGGCCGTTTCAAATACCCGCCGATCATCAGCTACTTCAACGGCAAGCGCGGGTTCGAGCGCTGCCTGGTGGTGATGATGCGCGGGGTGCGCAAGATCGAAAAACGCATCAGCACCAAGCGCCTGCAAACCCAGCTGTTCCTGCTGGTGCTGGCAGCGGTGATCGCCGGGTTGATCCCGATGCTGCACAGCGGCATCAGTTGGGGTGACCGGCCGAAAATCCCGGGTTCCATCGTGTTCGTCACCCTGTGGCTGCTGGCAATCGCCTGTGCCCTGGGCGCCGCGTGGCAAGCCAAGTACCACCGGCTGGCAGCCCTGACCATGGTCAGCGTGTGCGGCCTGATGACCTGCGTGACCTTCGTCTGGTTCTCCGCGCCGGACCTGGCGCTGACCCAACTGGTGGTCGAAGTGGTCACCACCGTGCTGATCCTGCTGGGCCTGCGCTGGCTGCCACGGCGGATCGAAGAAGTCTCGCCACTCCCCAGTTCGCTGCGCAAGGCACGCATCCGCCGCCTGCGGGACTTGCTCCTGTCCACCGTGGTCGGCGGCGGCATGGCGCTGCTCTCCTACGCGATGCTGACGCGCCAGACGCCCAACGATATCTCCTCGTTCTACCTCAGCCGCGCCCTGCCCGAAGGCGGTGGCAGCAATGTGGTGAACGTGATGCTGGTGGACTTCCGGGGCTTCGACACCCTGGGGGAAATCACCGTGCTCGGCGCCGTGGCGCTGACCGTCTACGCGCTGCTGCGCCGCTTCCGCCCTTCCAAAGAGAGCATGGAATTGCCCGCGCAACAGCGCCAGTTGGCACCCGACGTGGCCACCGACCTGGTCAACCCGCGCCAGGCCAGCGACACCGCCCTGGGCTTCATGATGGTCCCGGCCGTGCTGGTGCGCCTGCTGCTGCCGATTGCCCTGGTCGTTTCGTTCTACCTGTTCATGCGCGGCCACAATCAACCGGGCGGCGGTTTTGTCGCCGGGCTGGTGATGTCGGTGGCGTTCATCCTGCAATACATGGTCGCCGGTACCCAGTGGGTCGAGGCGCAAATGAGCCTGCGGCCGATGCGCTGGATGGGCTTTGGCTTGCTGTCCGCAACGCTGACCGGGCTGGGCGCCCTGCTCGCGGGCTACCCGTTCCTGACCACCCACACCTGGCACTTCAGCCTGCCGGTGCTGGGGGATATCCACGTCGCCAGCGCGTTGTTCTTCGACGTCGGCGTGTACGCCATGGTGGTCGGCTCGACCTTGCTGATGCTTACCGCCCTGGGCCACCAATCGGTGCGCGCCCATAAACCCAGCAACCAGGCCAAAGCCGTTGCCAGCCAAGGAGGAGCCGCCTGATGGAAGAAGTCATCGCAATTGCCATTGGGGTGCTGGCGGCCTCCGGCGTCTGGCTGATCCTGCGACCACGGACGTTCCAGGTGGTGATGGGCCTGTGCCTGCTCTCCTACGGGGTCAACCTGTTCATCTTCAGCATGGGCAGCCTGTTTATCGGCAAGGAGCCGATCATCAAGGATGGCGTGCCGCAAGACCTGCTCAACTACACCGACCCGCTGCCCCAGGCGCTGGTGCTGACGGCGATCGTGATCAGCTTCGCCATGACCGCGCTGTTCCTGGTGGTGCTGCTGGCGTCCCGGGGACTGACCGGCACTGACCATGTGGACGGCCGGGAGCCCAAGGAATGACCTGGATGAATCAACTGATCATCGCGCCGATCCTGCTGCCATTGCTGACCGCCGCGCTGATGCTGATGCTCGGCGAGAAACACCGCCCGCTCAAGGCGCGGATCAACCTGTTCTCCAGCATGGTGGGCCTGGGCATCGCCGTGCTGTTGCTGTACTGGACCCAGAAAGGCGGCCCCGGCTCCATCGGCGTGTACCTGCCGGGCAACTGGCAAGTGCCGTTCGGCATCGTGCTGGTGGTGGACCAACTGTCGGCCATGATGCTGGTGCTCACCGGGATCATCGGCGTCAGCGCCCTGCTGTTCGCCATGGCCCGCTGGGACCGCGCCGGCACCAGCTTCCATGCGCTGTTCCAGATTCAGTTGATGGGCCTGTATGGCGCCTTCCTCACGGCTGATCTGTTCAACCTGTTCGTGTTTTTCGAGGTGCTGCTGGCGGCGTCCTACGGCCTGATGCTCCACGGTTCCGGACGGGCGCGGGTATCGTCGGGGCTGCATTACATCGCGATCAACCTGCTGGCCTCGACCTTGTTCCTGATTGGCGCGGCGTTGATCTACGGCGTCACCGGCACCCTGAACTTTGCCGACCTGGCGCTGAAAATCCCCCTGGTGCCGGAAGCCGATCGTGGCTTGCTGCACGCCGGTGCGGCGATCCTCGCCGTTGCGTTCCTGGCCAAGGCCGGCATGTGGCCGCTGAACTTCTGGCTCGCGCCCGCCTACTCCTCGGCCAGCGCGCCGGTGGCGGCGATGTTCGCGATCATGACCAAGGTTGGCGTGTACACCGTGCTGCGCCTGTGGACGTTGCTGTTCTCCGGCCAGGCCGGCGCCTCCGCGCTGTTCGGTGGCGACTGGCTGATCTACGGCGGCATGGCCACCATCGTCTGCGCGGCGCTGGCGATGATCGCCGCGCAACGCCTGGAACGCATGGCCAGCCTGAGCATCCTGGTGTCCGCCGGGATCCTGCTGTCGGCGGTGGGTTTTGCCCAGCCAAGCCTGACCGCCGGCGCGCTGTTTTATCTGGTCAGCTCCACCCTGGCGTTGAGCGCGCTGTTCCTGCTGGCCGAATTGATCGAGCGTTCACGCTCGGCCAACGACGTGCCGCTGGACGATGAAATCGAAGCCCTGCCCAAGGCCATGGAATCCCTGCATCCACCGCCCGGCACCAACCTCGACGACGAACAAAAAGCCGTGGTCGGCCAGGTGATTCCCTGGACCGTCGCCTTTCTCGGCCTGAGTTTCATTGCCTGCGCCCTGCTGATCATCGGCATGCCGCCGCTGTCGGGGTTTATCGGCAAGCTCAGCCTGCTCAGCGCCTTGATCAACCCGATGGGCCTGGGCAATGCCATCGACGAGCCCGTCCGCCCGGCCGCCTGGGGTTTGGTGGCGCTGTTGATCTTCTCCGGTCTGGCCTCGCTGATCGCCTTCGCCCGCCTCGGCATCCAGCGCTTCTGGACCCCGGAAGAGCGTCCGTCGCCACTGCTGCGCCGCTTCGAATGCGTGCCGATCTTCTTCCTGCTGGGCCTGAGCATCGCCCTGACGTTCAAGGCCGAGCCGCTGATGCGCTACACCCAGGCCGCCGCCGAAAGCCTGAACAACCCGGAACACTATGTGATGGCGGTCATGGCAACACGCCCGGTACCGAGCCCTGAAGCCAAGGCCGCCGTCGTGGAGGTGCAGCCATGAAACGCCTGTTCCCTGCCCCGTGGCTGTCATTGGCGCTGTGGTTGTTGTGGCTGGTGCTGAACCTGTCCGTGAGCCCCGGCAACCTGCTGCTGGGGGCGATCCTCGGCGTTGCCGCGCCACTGATGATGGCGCCGCTGCGCCCGCTGCCGATCCGCATCCGCCGGCCGGGCGTGATGATCCGCCTGTTCTTCCTGGTGGGCCGCGACGTGATCGTCTCCAACTTCGCCGTAGCGTGGGGCATCCTGGTCTGCGGCTCGCGGCCACCGCGTTCGCGCTTTATCAAGGTCCCCCTGGACCTGCGAGACGCCAACGGCCTGGCCGTACTGTCGATGATCACCAGCGTGACGCCCGGCACCGTGTGGTCGGAACTGGCCCTGGACCGCAGCATCCTGCTGATCCACGTGTTCGACCTGGATGACGAAGCGCAGTTTATCGAGCACTTCAAACACGCCTACGAACGGCCCCTGATGGAGATCTTCGAATGAGCGCCCTGCTCTCCAATGCGATCCTGTTCAGCCTGTTCCTGTTTTCCCTGGCCATGGTGCTGACGCTGGTTCGCCTGTTCAAAGGCCCCTCGGCCCAGGACCGGGTTCTGGCGCTGGATTACCTGTACATCCTGGCCATGCTGATGATGCTGGTGTTGGGCATCCGGTATGCAAGTGACACGTATTTTGAAGCGGCGCTGCTGATCGCGCTGTTTGGTTTTGTGGGGTCGTTTGCCCTGGCGAAATTCCTGCTGCGCGGTGAGGTGATCGAATGATCAATGTCGATGTGTTGCCGCTGTGGGTTGAAGTGATCGTCGCGGTTTTGCTGGTGACGAGCAGCGTGTTTGCGCTGATCGGAGCGATCGGGTTGTTGCGGATGAAGGACTTCTTCCAGCGCATGCACCCGCCGGCGCTGGCCTCGACGCTGGGCGCCTGGTGTGTGGCGCTGGCGTCGATTGTCTACTTTTCGGCGCTCAAATCCGGGCCGGTGCTGCACGGTTGGTTGATTCCGATTCTGCTGTCGATCACGGTGCCGGTGACTACGTTGCTGCTGGCACGGACTGCGTTGTTCCGCAAGCGTATGGCCGGGGATGATGTGCCGGCTGAAGTCAGCAGCCGCCGGACTGACAGCGGCAGCTGATCCCGCCAGGCGCTTCAGTGGTGAAATTCGTTCTCCAATAGAATCCATAAAATAGAACCTCAATCGCTAATCCCGGTATCGGGATCACTTTATGAGGTTCTTTCCATGGCATTCACTCCCCTTGTCCAGGCCCGTCTCGATGCCTGGGTTGCATCGGCCGCTGACTTCGGGCCCTTTCTCACCGGCCAAACAACCACCCTCACCCTCGATGAGCAGCGCAAGGCTTACGAGCAGGTGCTGTGCGCTCATCCGATTCCCGCCGGTGTGCGCTTTCAAGAGGTCGACATGGGCGGTGTGCCGGGCATGGTGGTGGTGCCTGACGGGCTTGAGGGTGATCGGGTGTTGCTGTACATCCACGGCGGTGGTTATGTCGGCGGCAGCCCACGGGGTTACCTGAGCCTTGCCGGCCACTTCGCCAAACTGCTGGGCGCAAAGGTCTACCTGCCGGATTACCGCCTGGCGCCCGAGCATCCGTTTCCACTGCCCATCGATGACACATTGCGGGCCTATCGCTGGTTGCTCGACCAGGGTAACGACCCCAGGTCCATCGTGTTCTCGGGGGACTCGGCCGGCGGTGCGATGGTCGTGTCGGTGATGGTCAAGGCCCGCAACGCAGGCCTGCCGTTGCCCGCCGGCGGCGCTGCGTTGTCGCCGTGGGCCAACCTGGAACACACCGGCGCCTCCCTCGACAGCCGTGACGGCCTCGACCCGCAAGCCTCCCGCGCGGGGCTGACACTGCTCGCCAAGGCGTTTCTCAATGGCGTGCTGCCGAATAACCCCGACGCATCGCCGGTCTTTGCCGACGTAAGAGGATTGCCGCCGATCCTGGTACAGATCGGCGAGAACGAAGTGATGCTCAGCGATGCCATGCGCCTGGCCACCCACCTGGGGGAAAACCGGGTGCGTGTGTCGCTGGAGGTGTGGCCCGGCATGTTCCATGTCTGGCATCTGTTTGCGGGGATTTTGCCCGAGGGCATGCAGGCGCTGGAGAACGCCGCCCTGTTCCTGGACCAGGCGATACGGGGCCGCCACTCCCCCCAATAACTATCTGCCACCGCTGCATCAGGAGGCCCGCTTACCTTGACCGGATAACGCTCCTCCTACTTGCAGGTAATGACCATGTATTCGCATTCCGATGCACTGACCAAACTGTTTGATCTGCTCAAATCCTTGAGCGCACTGATTTCCCAATTGAACGTCCAGCAGCGGGCGGCGAAGCGCAAGGGCCTCGAACTGTATCAACTCGGCGAATTCGTAGAGTGCGAAACGCACTTGACCATCCCCGCCTCCGCTGGGGATGCCCAATCCCAATTCATCTTGGGCGACGCTATAAGGCGCCGGGAGGGCACTGACAGCTCCAACGCTCAGGCATGGTATCGCCTGGCCGCTGCGCAGGAGCATGTATACGCGCTGATGCGCCTGGGCGACGATAGCTCGCTGGCCACTGCCAGGCTCCTTGCCCAAGCGGCGGCCGATGCTGGTGACGGCGACGCGATGCTACAGATGTATGAGCTGACCCAGGATCAATCGTGGCTCAGAAAAGCAGGCGATGCCGGCTGCGCAGAGGCTTATTACATCGCAGCGCTGTTACTCGACAAGACACCGGACTCAGACCGCCAGCGCGATTCAATGTTGAGGCAATCAGCTTCGAAAGGCTTTCCGCCTGCGATGTACTGGCTTGGCAACATGCCCGCTTATTACCGCAACTTTGCATACCAGCGCACCTACCTGGAAAAAAGGCTGGCGGCCAGCCAACTCAACAGCGTGATGACCTATGCGGCCGCACTGGCGGGTGGCGCTGACCCAAGCCTCAGCCGCTATGACTACCCCGTCAACCTCACTCACGCCTATGGCCTGTATTGGCTGGTGATGGATAGCACCCGGCAAAACCCGCGGCACACTGAGGCCGCCACTCGACTGCGGGAACTGGCCAGCACGTTAAGTCCTGAACAAATAGAAGCGGCCAAGGCATTTGGCCGCGAATGGAGGGCCAGCCACCCTGCCCTGTCAGAGTTCAGATTGACCTACAGTGAATTGAAATGAGTCAGCGCCGGTCCATTAAAGATTGATAAAAGGCACAAGCACTGATCACCCCGCTACAAAATCGGCGCGCCAAATCGGCCCAGTCGTGGCATCCAGTGATCCAGGATCTGCGCTGACGCCAGGATATGGTGGGCATGCCCGATCAACAGCCGACGCGGCACAAACCCGATATAGCGGGAGTCATCGCTGTTGTCACGGTTGTCACCTAACATGAAATAACTGTCGGCCGGCACCACCACCGGGCCGAAATTGCGCAGCGCCCGTACTGTCGGCATGAACTGCACCGTGCGCTGGCTGCTGTTCGCACGCTCCGTCACCTTGATCCCCGGAACTGTTTGGCCAGGCGCGATAGGCTCGCGGATGTCCTGCCCATTGCTGTAGATGGCCGGCGTGCCGTTGACCCACAGCACCTCATCGCGCATTTCCAGGGTGTCGCCGGGAATGCCGACGATACGCTTGATCAAACGGATGCCGTCCTTGGGTGAGGAGAACGTCACCACGTCGCCCCGCCGGGGGTTATCCAGCTTGGCCAGTGAAATATCAGTGAGGGGCAGCTTGAGGTCGTACGCCACGCGATTGACCAGTACTACATCGCCCTCAAGCAACGTGGGGCGCATGGAACCGGACGGGATCGGGTTCCAGTCGGCCAGGGACGTACGGAAAACGCCGAAGCACAGCCAGAAAATGATTGCGTAACGGTAGCGGATTAACCAACGGCGCATACATCCTCGCATCACAAAAAAGGGCATCGGCACAGGCCGGGCAGCCCGTGGTTATTTTTGGCAATGGTCGCTTATTACACCGGAAGATTAAATTAACATTAGCGTTGCCGGACAATGGCAGCCGTTGTTTTCAAGCCCACAGAAAAGGAGTGTCACCCCCCATGGATATCAAATGCTCGGTCTTTATTGCAGCCAGCGTCGACGGTTTTATTGCCCGGCCAGACGGTGATATTGAGTGGCTTCATCGGCCAGAGTACGAAGGCGCCGAACTGAACGGCGTGACCTATGAAGCCTTCATCGCCACGGTGGATGCGCTGGTGATGGGACGCAAGACCCTGGAAAAAGTGTTGTCCTTTCCTGAGTGGCCCTACGAGGGCACGCCGGTCATCGCGCTCTCTCATCAAACGGTTGAGCTGCCTGCGCAGTTGAAGGGCAAGGTTGAGGTGGTGAGCCAGGATGTAACCCGCCTCGTGGCCAAGTTAGCCGAGCGCGGGATGAAACACCTGTACATCGACGGAGGCCAGACGATCCAGGCGTTTCTTGAGGCGGGCTTGATCAACGAGCTGATTATCACGCGTATCCCGGTTGTGCTGGGCCAGGGGATTCCCTTGTTCAGTCAATCAGGTAGCGAGCATGAGCTTCGGCATATCGCCACGTATGCGTCGGACAATGGGTTTGTACAAAGCCGGTATGAGGTCAGTGGCAAGCGCTGATGGTAGAAGCAACGGCAAACACGGTCGAAATGTGGGAGCGGGCTTGCTCGCGAAGGTCGTTAACGATAACGCCTGTTGACTGGATGAACGCGGCGCCCTCTGGTTCTTCGCGAGCAAGCCCGCTCCCACATTATGCAGCTCTGCGTTTGATCCTGAGCGGGTTTGCCCGCCCCTGCATGTGTCAACCATGTCCCCGCACAGCGGCTCCGTCCGGGACACGCTCTAAGCGCCGCTACCTGAATAACGGGTAGGCAGGCGAAAAAAAACGCCCCGAACCAGTCGGGGCGTTTTTTATTCAGCAATTACCGATCAAGCCTGATCAGCCAACCGCCACGTCGTCCCGCCCTTCCCGTCTTCCAACACCACACCCATCGCGGTCAGTTGGTCACGGATACGGTCAGACTCCGCCCAGTCCTTGTTGGCCCGGGCAGTCAAACGTGCCTGGATCAGTGCATCCACTTCAGCCGCATCCACACGCCCTTCAGCGCCCGCTTGCAGGAAGTCATCGGCTTGCATCTGCAACACGCCCAGCACGCTCGCCAGCTCTTTCAAACGTGCCGCAAGCCCCGCCGCCGCGTCGAGATCGCTCTCACGCAGGCGGTTGATCTCGCGCACCATCTCAAACAGCACCGCGCAGGCTTCCGGCGTGCCGAAGTCGTCGTTCATCACTTCGGTAAACCGTGCAACAAACGCTTCGCCGCCCGCAGGCGCCACGGAGGGCAGGCCTTTCAACGCGTGGTAGAAACGCTCCAGGGCACCCTTGGCGTCCTTGAGGTTGTCTTCCGAGTAGTTGATCGCGCTGCGGTAGTGGCTCGACACCAACAGGTACCGCACCACTTCCGGGTGGTATTTCTCCAGCACGTCACGAATGGTGAAGAAGTTGTTCAAGGACTTGGACATCTTCTCGCCATTGATGCGGATCATGCCGCAGTGCATCCAGGCGTTGGCGTAGGTCTTGCCGGTGGCCGCTTCGCTTTGGGCGATTTCGTTTTCGTGGTGCGGGAACTCAAGGTCGCTGCCGCCGCCATGAATGTCGAAGGTTTCGCCCAGGCAGCAGGTGGACATCACCGAGCATTCGATGTGCCAGCCCGGACGCCCGGCGCCCCACGGCGATTCCCAGCTCGGCTCGCCCGGCTTGGTGCCTTTCCATAGCACGAAGTCGAGTGGGTCTTGCTTGGCTTCGTCGACTTCGATCCGCGCACCGATGCGCAGGTCTTCGATTTTCTTGCGCGACAGCTTGCCGTAGCCCATGAACTTGGCGACGCGGTAGTACACGTCACCATTGCCCGGGGCGTAGGCGTAACCCTTGTCGATCAAGGTCTGGATCATCGCGTGCATGCCAGGGATATGGTCTGTGGCACGCGGCTCCATGTCCGGCTTGAGGATGTTGAGGCGGGCCTCGTCCTCGTGCATCGCAGCGATCATGCGCTCGGTCAGCGCGTCGAACGACTCGCCGTTTTCGTTGGCGCGATTGATGATCTTGTCGTCGATGTCGGTGATGTTGCGCACGTAGGTCAGGTCATAACCACTGAAGCGCAACCAGCGGGTCACCAGGTCGAAGGCAACCATGCTGCGGCCGTGGCCGATGTGGCAGTAGTCGTACACGGTCATGCCGCACACGTACATGCGCACCTTGTTGCCATCCAGCGGCTTGAAGACTTCTTTGGTCTTGCTGAGTGTGTTGTAGATCGTTAGCACAACAGTTTCCTTAAAGAATCACTGGCCCCACGAATCACGCAAGGTCACGGTACGGTTGAATACCGGAGCACCTGGTTTCGAGTCCTTGATATCCGCGCAGAAGTAACCTTCGCGCTCGAACTGGAAACGGTCTTCCGGCTGTGCGTCGCCAAGCGATGGCTCGGCACGACAACCTGTGAGAACTTGCAGCGAGTCAGGGTTGATGTTGTCCAGGAAACTGGCGCTGTCTTCGGCCTTCTCGGGATTCGGCGAGCGGAACAGACGATCGTACAGGCGCACTTCGCACTCGACGCTGGCCGCAGCCGGCACCCAGTGCACCACACCTTTGACCTTGCGGCCTTCCGGGTTCTTGCCCAGGGTGTCCGGGTCGTAGGAGCAACGCAGTTCGACGATGTTGCCATCGGCGTCCTTGATGGCTTCGTCGGCACGGATCACGTAGCTGCCGCGCAGGCGCACTTCGCCGTTCGGCTCCAGGCGCTTGTAGCCTTTTGGCGGCTCTTCCATGAAGTCATCGCGGTCGATGTAGATTTCACGGGCGAACGGCAGCTTGCGCACGCCGAGTTCTTCTTTCTGCGGATGACGCGGCAGTTCGAGGTTCTCGACCTGGTCTTCCGGATAATTGGTGATCACGACTTTCAACGGACGCAGCACGCACATGGCGCGCGGGGCGTTCGCGTCGAGGTCCTGGCGGATGCTGAATTCGAGCATGCCGAAATCCACCACGCCGTCGGAGCGGTTGGTGCCGACCATGTCGCAGAAGTTGCGGATCGACGCCGGGGTGTAGCCGCGACGGCGGAAGCCCGACAGCGTCGACATGCGTGGGTCGTCCCAGCCAAACACGTGCTTTTCATCGACCAGTTGCTTGAGCTTGCGCTTGCTGGTGATGGTGTAGTTCAGGTTCAGGCGGCTGAACTCGTACTGACGCGGGTGCGCCGGTACCGGCAGGCTGTCGAGGAACCATTCGTACAGCGGACGGTGGCTTTCGAACTCCAGGGTGCAGATGGAGTGGGTGATGCCTTCGATGGCGTCCGACTGGCCGTGGGTAAAGTCGTAGTTCGGGTAGATGCACCACTTGTCACCGGTCTGGTGGTGATGGGCGTGGCGGATGCGGTACATGATCGGGTCGCGCAGGTTCATGTTCGGCGAGGCCATGTCGATCTTGGCACGCAGTACACGGGCGCCGTCCGGGAACTCACCGGCGCGCATGCGGGCGAACCAGTCCAGGTTCTCTTCCACCGAACGGTCGCGGAACGGGCTGTTCTTGCCAGGCTCGGTCAGGGTACCGCGGTATTCCTTGGCCTGTTCCGGGCTCAGGTCGTCGACGTAGGCCTTGCCGGCCTTGATCAGCTCGACAGCCCAGTCGAACAACTGGTCGAAATACTTGGAGGCATAGCGCACTTCGCCGGACCATTCGAAGCCCAGCCACTTGATGTCGCTTTCGATGGCGTCGATGTATTCCTGGTCTTCCTTGGCCGGGTTGGTGTCGTCGAAACGCAGGTGCGTGACGCCACCGAACTCCTGGGCCAGGCCGAAGTTCACACAGATCGACTTGGCGTGGCCGATGTGCAGGTAACCGTTGGGCTCAGGCGGGAAGCGGGTGACGATCTGCGTGTGCTTGCCCGAATCCAGGTCCGCCTGGATGATCGGGCGCAGGAAATTGACCGGGACGGCAGGTCCGGCCTTGGAATTCGAGGTAGGGTCGACAGTGGGCTTGCTCATAGGATCCTTGAACAGACGAAGTACTTGGCCGGGTGAGGCCGACAAACAAAGGGCTTATCATAGCCGATGCTGTCAAGCCCCTGACAGAGCGTGGCCAAAAACTGCTGCATTTATTGCATGGGCGGTAAAAAACCACCTCGAAATTCCCGCAGGTCACGCTAAACTGCGCGCCTTGGTTGCGGTTTTTGCCAAGCAGGTAAGGCGCAAAACGCCCAAACCCACGAATTCCTTGAAAGAGTAGTGAACATGACTCAAGTCAAACTGACCACCAACCACGGTGACATCGTCATCGAGCTGAACGCCGAGAAAGCGCCGATCACCGTCGCCAACTTCATCGAGTACGTTAAAGCCGGCCACTACGAAAACACTGTTTTCCACCGTGTCATCGGCAACTTCATGGTCCAGGGCGGCGGTTTCGAGCCTGGCATGAAAGAAAAGAAAGACAAGCGTCCAAGCATCCAGAACGAAGCGGACAACGGCCTTTCCAACGACAAGTACACCGTCGCCATGGCCCGTACCATGGAGCCGCACTCGGCCTCCGCGCAGTTCTTCATCAACGTGGCCGACAACGCCTTCCTGAACCACAGCGGCAAGAACGTGCAGGGTTGGGGCTACGCGGTATTCGGTAAAGTCACCGAAGGCCAGGACGTTGTCGACAAGATCAAAGGTGTGCAAACCACCGGCAAGGCAGGTCACCAGGACGTACCGGTAGAAGACGTTATCGTCGAGAAAGCCGAGATCGTTGAGTGATATTGCTGATTTCAGATTTGCATCTGGAAGAGGAGCGCCCGGACATCACCCGGGCGTTTCTGGATTTACTGAACGGCCGCGCCCGTTCCGCCCAGGCGTTGTACATTCTGGGGGACTTCTTTGAAGCCTGGATTGGCGACGATGGGATGACGCCCTTCCAGCGTTCGATTTGCCTGGCTCTGCGCGAGCTGAGCGACAGTGGCACCCAGATTTTCATCATGCATGGCAACCGGGATTTCCTGATCGGCAAGGCGTTCTGCAAAGCGGCAGGCGCCACCTTGCTCAAGGACCCGAGTGTGGTGCAGCTCGCAGGCGAACCCGTGCTGTTGATGCACGGCGACAGCCTGTGTACCCGCGACGTCGGCTATATGAAGCTGCGCCGCATCCTGCGTAACCCCATCACCCTGTTCATCCTGCGGCACCTGCCCTTGCGCACCCGGCACAAGCTGGCGCGCAAGCTGCGCAGTGAAAGCAGCGCCCAGGTGCGGATGAAGGCCAACGATATTGTCGATGTGACGCCCGAGGAAGTGCCGAGGGTGATGCAGCAGTTCGGCGTGCGCACCCTGGTGCATGGGCACACCCATCGCCCGGCGATTCACAAGTTGCAGATTGGCGAGCAGGCGGCCAAGCGCATTGTGCTGGGGGATTGGGACAAGCAAGGGTGGGCGTTGCAGGTGGATGAGCAAGGGTTTCAGTTGGCAGCCTTTGATTTCGTCAATCCACAATTGGCACTGCCCGGCGCCTGACTCGCAGACACAACACCGATCAAATGTGGGAGCTGGCTTGCCTGCGATAGCATCACCTCGGTGTACCTGATGTACCGAGGTGTCTGCATCGCAGGCAAGCCAGCTCCCACATTGACCGAGCTCGGCCTTTCGATCAGTGGCCCGAAGCCTCCGGCCCCGCCTTCGCCGCAAACGGCGGTTTCGCCAGCCAAACAATCACGATCAACGCCATGAACATCCACCCCAGCAGCGTGAAGTAATCCACGGTGGACATCATGTACGCCTGGCTGGTGAGGATCTGGTCCAGTTGCGCATACGCCTTGTGCCCTGCCCCGCCGAGCGCCTGCAAGGCATCACGGGTGGCCGAGTCGTAGGTGGTCATGTTCTCGCTCATGTAGGCATGGTGCTGGTCCGCCCGGCGAATCCAGATCCAGGTGGTCAACGACGCCGCAAAGCTGCCGCCCAGGGTCCGCAGGAACGTGGCCAGGCCCGCACCGTCGGCGATTTGTGCCGGCGGCAGGTCGGACATCAGGATGCTCAAGGTCGGCATGAAGAACAACGCCACGCCGATGCCCATGAACAACTGCACCAGGGCGATGTGGGTGAAGTCGACTTCATTGGTGAAGCCCGCCCGCATAAAGCAACTCAAGCCAATCGCGAGGAACGCCAGCCCGGCCAGCAGGCGCAGGTCGAACTTGTGCGCGTACTTGCCCACAAATGGCGACATCAGCACCGGCAGAATTCCGATCGGCGCCACCGCCAGGCCCGCCCAGGTGGCGGTGTAGCCCATCTGGGTTTGCAGCCATTGCGGCAGGATCAGGTTGATCCCGAAGAAGCCCGCATACCCCAGCACCAACACAATCGTACCGATACGGAAGTTGCGGTAGGCGAACAGCCGCAGGTTGACCACCGGGTGCTCGTCGGTCATTTCCCAGATCACGAACACCGCCAGGGCGATGGCCGAGATCACCGCGCCAATGATGATGAAGTTCGACTCGAACCAGTCCAGGTCGTTGCCCTTGTCGAGGATGATCTGCAAGGCACCGACGCCGACGATCAGGCTCAACAAGCCGACGTAGTCCATCGGCTGGTAGCTGGTGACCACCGGGCGTTTCTTCAGCTGAGAACGCACCACCATCACCGCAAAGATACCGATGGGCACGTTGATAAAGAAGATCCACGGCCAGCTGTAGCTGTCGGTAATCCAGCCGCCGAGGATCGGCCCGGCAATCGGCGCCACCACCGTGACCATCGCCAGCAACGCCAGGGCCATGCCGCGCCTGGCGGGGGATAGACCGCAATCAGCAGCGTCTGGGTCATCGGGTACAACGGGCCGGCGACCAGGCCTTGCAGCACCCGAAAGCCGATCAGTTCGGGCATCGAGGTGGAAATACCGCAGAGAAACGAGGCCAGCACAAACAGGATGGTGGCCCACAAAAACAGCTTCACCTCGCCGAAGCGACGGCTCAGCCAGCCGGTCAGCGGCAAAGCGATGGCGTTGCTCACGGCAAACGAGGTGATCACCCAGGTGCCCTGCTCCGAACTCACGCCGAGGTTGCCGGAAATCGTCGGCAACGCCACGTTGGCGATGGTGGTGTCGAGCACCTGCATGAAGGTCGCCAGGGACAGGCCGATGGTGGCCATCAGCAAGCTGGGCGGCGTGAAGGAGGCGTTAGCGTTACTCATCGCGAATCCTGTGCAACATGATGGGCGCTACGGCCGCCGGGGCCGCAGCTGATGGATTGGCGAATCAGCGCTGGGCAGCCTTGGGAGCGGCAACGCTGTTGTCATGGACCAGTTGGGTGATCATGGCGTCGGCTTCAGCCAACTGGCGGTCGTACACGTTGGTGGTGAACGAGGCCTTTTGCGGCGCCTGCTGGGCCAGTACCGGGCCGCTCTGGTCATGCAGGTCGACGTTGACCACGGTAGACAAGCCCACCCGCAGCGGGTGCTTGGCCAACTCTTCGGCGTTCACATGAATGCGCACCGGCACCCGTTGCACGATCTTGATCCAGTTACCGGTGGCGTTCTGCGCCGGCAGCAAGGCAAACGCGCTGCCGGTACCCGCGCCAAGGCTGTCGACGGTGCCGCTGAATTTCACGTCGCTGCCGTAGATGTCAGACTCGATATCCACCGGCTGGCCGATACGCATATCCCGCAGCTGGGTTTCCTTGAAGTTGGCGTCGATCCACAGTTGATCCAGCGGGATTACCGCCATCAGCGCGGTGCCCGGCTGAACCCGCTGGCCCAGTTGCACGGTACGCTTGGCCACATAGCCGGTGACCGGTGCGATCAGGGTGCTGCGGGCGTTGGTCAGGTAAGCCTGGCGCAACTGCGCGGCGGCGGCCTGCACGTCCGGGTGGGACGAAATCACCGTGTCATCCACCAGGGCGCTGGTGGTCTTGAACTGTTGTTGCACGTTGGCCAAGGCATTCTGCGCCGAGGTCAGGTCGTCGCGGGCGTGGGACAGTTCTTCCTGGGAAATCGCCCCGCCGGCGGCGAGGTTTTTACGGCGGTTGTAGTTGTCCTGAGCCTTTTGCACGTTGGCTTGTTGCGCCAGCACCTGGGCTTTCATGCCATCGACGTTGCTGTACAAACCCCGCACCTGGCGCACGGTGCGGGCCAGGTTGGCCTGGGCACTTTGCAGGCCCACCGCCGCATCGTTCGGGTCGAAGTTGATCAGCACCTGGCCTTCATGGACCAGGTCGCCGTCGTCGGCGCCGATGCTCACCACGGTGCCCGTCACCAGCGGGGTGATTTCCACCACGTTGCCGTTGACGTAGGCGTCGTCGGTGCTTTCGCTGAAGCGGCCATAGAATTCGTACCAACCCCACACGCCCACGGCGCCGAGGATGACGATCAGCGCCAGGACAAACAGCATGACTTTGCGTTTGCGCGGGTTGCTGGTGTTGGGTTGTTCACCCTTGTTTGTTTCAGGAGCGTTGTTGCTGGTTTCGGCAGTGGCCATGACAAGTACCTTGAATTATTCAGTGCGCGTGGCTGGGGTGGTCGAGGCCACGTTATCGGCGTGGAAACCGCCGCCCAGGGCCTGCATCAATTGAATCGAAAGATCGATTTGCTCGGCATTCAGGGTGGCCAACTGGCGTTGGGCCTGGAGAAGTTGTTGTTCGATGCTGAGCACGTCCAGGTAATTCCCGATACCTGAGCTGTAACGCTGGACCCCGGTGTCGTAGGACTGCTGGGCAATGTCCGCAGCGTGTTGCTGGGCCTGGATCTGCCGGCCAGTCTCGCGCAACTGCACGAGGGTGTTGCCGATGTCGCCCAAGGCTTGCACCAGGGTTTTGTTGTACTGGGCCACGGCCAGGTCGTAGTCGGCGTCGCGGGCATCGAGGTCGGCGCGCAGGCGGCCGCCATCGAAGATCGGCAGCGAGATCGTCGGCGCAATGCTGAAGAAGCGGCTGGCCGAACCGAACATCGCATCCCCCAGCAACGACTCGGCCCCGGCACTCGCGCTCAGGTTGAGGTTGGGGTAGAAACGGGTCTTGCTGGCCGCGACGTTCTTGCTCGCCGCCTCCACACGCCAGCGCGCGGCGATCAGGTCCGGACGACGGCCCACCAACTCGGCAGGCAACACCGACGGCACGGCAACGGCGCTCGGCTTGAGCACGTTGGGGCGTACCAGTTCGCTGCCGCGGTCCGGGCCTTTGCCGAGCAACACGGCGAGGGCGATTTTGGCGCTCTGCAGTTGTTTTTCCGCATCGATCAGTTGCGACTGGGAGCTGGCTTCCAGGCTTTCGGTTTGCTGGTACTGGTACTGACTGTCGATCCCGGAGTTCAGGCGACGCTGGCCCAGGTCGAGCATTTGCCGGGTGCGCTTGAGGTCATCATTGGCCAGGTCACGCACGATATGGGCCTGGCCCAGGTCGCTGTAGGCCTTGGCGACGTTGGCCGCCAGGGTCAGGCGCGCAGCCTGCTGGTCGACTTCGGCGGCGCGGGCCTGGCCCAGGGCCGCTTCCCAGGCGGCGCGCTGGCCACCCCACAGGTCGAAGTTGTAATTGAAGCTGGCACCGATGTTACGCACGGTGGCGTACGCATCGCCCTGGCCCAATGGGTCCTGGTCCTTGGCCAGGCGCGAACGGCTGACACCGGCGCTGGCGTCCAGGGTCGGCATGCGCTCGGCGTCGGCAGCATAGGCGGCGGCTTCGGCCTGGTGGGCACGGGCGCTGGCCACTTGCATGTCGGGGCTGTTTTGCAGGGCTTCCTGGATCACGCCGTCGAGTTGTGGGTCGCCGAGGCTTTTCCACCAGTCGGCGGTGGGCCAGGCGGCGCTCGACAACGTCACACCGCTGAGGGATTTGCCGGTTTGCAGGTTGTTGGCTTCGAGGCGTTTGCCTTCTGTGTTCAAGCCGCTGAAATTGGCACAACCGGCCATAGTCATGGCCACCAGCACAAGGCTGAGGCCGGCACGCAAGGAGCGATTGTTCATGCACTACCTACCCGCTGAATGGTGATGGGGTCACCCGCAGCTATCAGAATTTTCTTCAAGATTTTTTCCAGGGTTTGCAATTCACCCGGTTCCAGCGCGCCCGCCAATTGGTTCAGGGCCTGGGCGCCGATCTCCGGCAGCATGTCGGCCACGCGCTGGCCTTCCGGGGTCAGCACCAACTGCACCTGGCGCCGGTCCTGCTCGGAACGCTTGCGCGCCAGCAGGTCCTTTTGTTCCAGGCGGTCGAGCATGCGGGTCATGGAGCCGCTGTCCAACGACAGGTTGCGGCACAGCTCGGCGGGGGTGTCGACGCCGTACTGGGCCATGATGATCAACACTTTGAACTGTGCGGCGGTGATGCCGTGGGGTTCCATGTGGGTGTCGATGATCTTGTCTTTGAGCAGCGCAGCACGGCCCAGCAGCAGGCCGAGGTGGCAGTTGTGGAAGTTTTCGGGGGTGAAGTGCTTCATCGTGACCAACCTATTAACTGCCTAAGCAGTGAATGTATGTCACGATGTTACTGCCTAGGCAGCGAATGTCAAACGAATAGTTAGGTTGCTTGCTAATTAGCGGATAAATGGTGGGAGCCGGGCTCCCACCTTTAATGTGTACGGATCAGAAATCCCGCTTGTAGAAAATATCCAGGGAGCTGGCCACGCCGCTGGCCACTTCCAGGTACACCTTTTTGCTCAGCAGGTAACGCAAAGCAATGGTGTTGGCCGGTTCGAACACCCCCACGCCATACCGCAGGCTGAGCTTCTCGGAAATCTTGCCGCTGGCCACCACGGCGGTGTTGGTGCCGCTGCCCTGGGTGTCGAGTTCGAAGTCCTGGAGCCCCAGGTTCTTGGCAATGTCCGAGGTCACCCCGGCGCTGCCCATTAGCCCAAGGCCCAGCGCTGCTTCAGCGAGCATGTTGTTGTCCTCGCCGGTGGTGGTACGTGAACGCCCCAACACCAGATACGACAACGCATCCTCTTGGGCCATGGCCGGCTCCGAGAAAATTTGCGTCGTCGGCTGCTCGGCACTGCCGCTCAGACGAATACCGGCGGTGACTGTCCGGGACGGCTCGGTGGTTATCCGCACGGCCTCGATATCCAGGTACGGCTGGTCAATCGGCCCGGCGAACAGCAACCGCGCGCGGCGCACCGTAAGGCGCTGGCCGTAGGCACGATAGCGGCCGTCGTTGAGCCACAGTTCGCCACGGGTGTCCATGTTGTCGCCGATGTGCACGTGGCCTTGCAGGTTGGCGGTGAGGCCGAAGCCGGCGAAGCTCAACCTGTCCTTGCCCACCTCCACATCGATGTCCATCGCCATGGCCATCGGCGGCTTGCCCTCTTCGGTCTGGCTGCCGACGATCACCGTGTCATCCGAGACCTTGACCGTCGACGGCGGCAGTTCGCGCACGGTGATCTCGCCCTTGGGGATCTGCACCTTGCCGGAGATCGCCAGCTTGTCGTTTTTCATGCTGATTTTCAGGTCGGGCGCCACTTCCAGGGCCGCGTACGGTTCTACGGTGACCGGCAGTTGCGTGCCTTGCAGCGCGATGTCCACCGCCAGGGCCTGGCCCCAATCGATCTGGCCCTTGATAGTGCCCTGCCCGGCCTTGCCGCTGCGCCAGCCGCCATTGAGCTGCACGCTTTCGCCGGCAATCAGCGCCTGGATATTCAGGCCTTCGAAGCTGGTGGGCAGTTCCGGACCGGAGATTTCGCCGCCCACCAGGTTGATGCTGCCGTTGACCTGAGGCGCCAGCAGGCCGCCGCCGATGCGCCCGTTACCGTTGAGCTTGCCGTTGAGCTTCTCGACCATCGGCACAAACGGCCGGGCGACGGCGAGGTCGAGGCCGGTCAGGGTGAAACTGCCGGTGATCGGTTTGTTCTTCGGCAGCGGATTGATCTGCGCCTGCAACCGCAACTCGCCAAGCTTGCCACCCCGGAAGTTGAGCTGGGTATCGATGCGCGTGGGGTTGAGGGTGGTTTCCAGCTTCAGGGTGTCGTAGGGGAAGTCCAGCCACTGGTCCTTGTCCTTGACCCGCAAGGTGCCGCCGCTGGCATCCACCGACACCACGCCTTTGGGGCCGCTAGCCGGCAGGTCGAGTTGCACGTCGGCATTGAGCTTGCCCTGCCAGGCGAAGTCTTTCGGTAAAAACGCCGCCAGGCTGTCGATGGGGAACTGCTTGAGGTGATAACGCAGCTTGGGCTCGGGCATCAGGCGCTGGTCTTCGCCACACAGGCTCGCCGAGCCGGATACCCAGCAGTGGGCAGCAAAGGTCAGCTTGCCATCGGCCACGCGCTCAATTTTAGCCGGGGCTTGCAGCTTCCAGTCCTGGCCACCCGCCTGCACATCGCCGCTGGCCAGGCGCCCTCGCCAGTTGCCTTTGTCGAGGTTGCCGTCCAGGGCCAGGGCCAGCTTGAGCAGCGGGCCGGCCAGGTCGAGCTGGACTTTCTGGCTTTTGATATCGCCCTGGGCGCTGGCGGTGAAGGTGCCGACCTGGGTTTCACCGGCCTGAATGCCACTGCCCTTCAGGTCGATTTTGGCGCGTTGGGCATTATCCAGGTTCGCGTCCAGGGTCAGGTTTTGCAGGCGGTTATCTTCAAACGCCAGTTGCTGGCCAACCAGGTTGAGCTTGCCTTGGGGCGCGTGCAGGGTACCGGCGACGTCGAGACGGCCGTTCATCTGCCCGCGCAGTTGCGGCCAGAGTTGGGCGAGGCGCGTCAGCTTGATGTCGACCTGCCCGGCCAGCCGCTGTTGCAGGCTACCGCTGCCGTAGATGCGGTTGTCGCCGAGGCGGATGTCCAGCGTACCAAGAGTCCACTGCTCGCCTGCGCCTTCGGCCTTGGCCTGGAGCACGGCAGGTTGGCCGCGCAGGCGGCCCTTGAGGTCGAGGTCGGCGTTGAGCTTGAGCTGCTCGTTTTTCATTTCACCCTTGCTGCGCAGCGGGCCAGCGAGGGTGCCGGGCAGCTCGGCAACCCAGTACGCCGGGTTGATGGCCGACAGGTCGAGTGCCGTGTCCCAGGCAATACCGTCGGCAAATTGCAGGTTCAGGTGGCCCTCGGCCTTGCCCTGGCCGGCGGCGAGTTTCAGCTCGGGGAGGAACACTTGCTTGAGGTCGCCACTGAACGGGCTGGCCAGGCTGAACTTGCCTGCCGGCCCGTCGAGGTCGGCCTTGAAGTTGCCCAGGTAGTTGCCGTCCTTGTAGGAAACTTCGCCATTGAAGGTACGCAAGGCTACTTGAGGTTCATCGATGACCGGGTACAGGCGATGCCAGGGGAAATCCAGCCAGTCGATTTTTGCGTCGGCGCTGAAGCCTTGCTGCCAGTCCAGATTGGCACTGAGCTTGAGGCTCTGCTGGTCACCGGCATTCAAGTCCAACCCGGCGATCTGCGCGCCCTTGGCGTCGACCTTGCCTTGCAGCAGCAAGTCCACCGGGCCTTTCTCCGCCGGAAGGACGGCTTTGCCCAGCAACTGGTAACCGTTGCTCAGGTCGCCCTTGGCCGTCAGGTCCAACTGATTGAGTTGCAGGGTATCGGGCAAGTCGGCGCCGGGTTTGAAGCCATCGGCGGTGATGTGCAACTGCGCCGGCAGGTTTTCCATCAGGGGTTGTAACTCGCCGCTGAGCTTGGCCGGCAGGTAGCCGCTGCTGTCGGCGTCGAGCTTGAGGGTTTTGAGCAAATCGCCATCGACCTTGAGCGCCAACGTCCAGGGCGCACCGTCCGGTGCATAAGGCAGGCTCAGGTTACCGGCAGCGGTCAGTGGCCAGTTGCCGGTGGGCTGCAACAGGCCGGAGAGGTCGAGTACCAGGCCATCCCGTTGCAGGTGCACCGAGTCAATCTGCATGCCGGCGGCGGTCCAGTGCGCCGCCAGTTGCAGGCCCTGGAGTTCTTCGCTGCCGTTGAACAGCAGGCTGCCGACGCGGATGTCACCCAACTGAAGGGCGACCGGCAATTTCAGGTCCGGCAGAGTGATCGGGCCGCTGCTTTCTTCCGCGCTGGGTGGAAATTGCAGGCTCACCTGCTCCACATCCAGTTGGTTGATGCACACCGTCATGCGCATCAGGCACGCCGGCGACCAGTCGAACTTCGGTGCTTGCAGCTCTACGCGGCTGCTGTCTTGTTGCCATAACAGATGGTCGGCACTCCACTGCCCGCCCAGGCGACCCTGGAAATTTTCCACGGTCAACCCCGGCACCTGGCCCAGCACCCAACGGCTGCCGACTTGGGTACCCAGCACCGTCCACAGCGCCAGCACTATCACCGCGAGGACCGCCAGCACGGCCAGCCCCGCTATTTTCAAACCACGCATCACAGCTCAGGCCCCATGGAAAAGTGCAAACGAATGCCGCCCGGATCTTCGAGGGCATGGGCCAGGTCGAGGCGGATCGGACCGACCGGCGACACCCAGCGCACGCCCACACCCACACCGGTTTTCAGGCTCGGCATTTCCAGGGTGTTGAACGAGTTGCCTTGGTCGATAAAGGTCGCGATCCGCCATTTTTCGGCGATGGAATATTGATACTCGGCGCTCAGGGCCACCATGTAGCGGCCACCGATGCGGTCGCCACGGTCATTCTCCGGCGACAGGGTCTGGTACTCGTAACCGCGCACGCTCTGGTCGCCACCGGCAAAAAACCGCAACGACGGCGGCACGGATTTGTAGCCGTTGGTGGCACTGCCACCAAACTGCGCCCGCGCCAGGAAGCGGTGGTTGTCCCACAACGTGGTCAAGCCCTTGATGGTCGCCGTGCCGTAAAGCAGGTTGGTGTCGGAACCCAGCCCTTCCTTGGCGACCTTGGCGTCGAACAACAGGCGATAGCCGTTGTGCGGGTCGATGCGGTTGTCACTGCGCAGGTAGGAGTAACTGATGCCCGGCATCAGCAGCGTGCTCAGGCCCGAGTCATTGCCCAGGCGATATTCTTCGCGCTGCCACTTGAGCGAGATCACCCGCGTCCAGCCGCTGGGCAACTTGCTGTGCCACTCGGGCCCGAGGGTGAGCAGTTTACTCAGGGTGTCGGTGTTGGCGATTTCTTCATTCTGGTAGCCGCCGGCGAAACGCAGTTTGTCGGTCAGGGGCGGGTCCAGGGAATGTCGTACCACAGCCCGACGTTCTGCCGGGGCGCCGACAGCTCGGCTTCCCAACCATAACTGTGGCCCTGGGGGTTGACCCAATGGCGCGTCCAGTTGGCCTTGCCACGCGGCCCGACGTCGGTCGAGTAACCCAGGCCCAGGCCCATGGTGCGGGGCTTGCGGGTCTCAAGTTGCACGGCCACCGGAATCACGTCGTTCGTCGACGCAGCAGGTGCGGCGTCCACGCGTACGCCTTCAAAAAAGCCACTGCCTTGCAGGTTCTGGTTGAGTTCGGCGATCAGTTCGGAGTCGTAGGGTGCGCCGCTCTTGAACGGCACCATGCGTTGCAGCAGGTCTTCATCAAACGGCGTATCGCCGGCAAAGCTGACCTTGCCCAAGGTGTAGCGTGAGCCACTGTCATAAATGAGTTCGATATCGGCCACACCCGCCTTGGGGTCGACCGAGAGTTTCTGGCTGGTAAAGCGCCCGCTGAAAAAGCCGTAGCGTGACGCCTGGTTCTGGATGACGCGCTTGGCGTCTTCGTAGTTGCCGTGGTTGAGCACGGCACCGGGTTTGAGTTCGTCGCTGGCGGGCACGCGAAAGGCTTTGAGGTCGGCCGCCTGGCCATCGACCCTAATAGTCACATTGCGCAAATGCACCGGTTCGCCGGGGTCGATGGTGAGGATCAGGCGCGGGTTCTTGCCGCCCTTCACATCGCTGGCGATCTGCGGCTGGTAGAAACCCAACGCCTGGGCAGCCTTGCGGGCCTGTTCCTCGGCACCACGGCTGAACCGTTGCAGGGCTTCTTCGTCACGATCGCCGACCCCGCCGATATAGCCTTCGATGTTGGCTTTCAACGCGTCGTTTGAAGGTTTGATGCGCACATCCAATTCGCTTTGCGCCAAGGCGCCGCAGCTCGTGAACAGCAGAATCAAGCCGCTGGTAAATCTTCCTGGAAACTTCATAGGCCGGGATGCTACACGAGCTTGGGAGCGGGTTAGAACCCGGATTTGTCTGAATAATTCTGTCTTAAACCGTTGCAGCCTGTAACACCTGCGGATTTGCGTGAAAGAACACGTGCTCCAGGACTGGTCCTACAGCCACCTCGCCGATCTCTTCATAGCCCTGGCGTTTATAGAACTCCAGGTAGCGAGAATTCCCCGTGTCCAACACCACGCCGGAAGAATGCGGGTCTTCGGCGCACCAGTTGTGAACCGCTTCGAGCAATTGCTCGCCGTAGTGTTTGCCCTGGAATTGCGGGTGAATCCCCAGCAGCGGCAGCACATGCACCGAGTCCGAGGGCAGGCACGCCAACACGGCCTGGTGATATTCCAGGTAGCGCCGGGTGCCACGCACCCCGGTGCTCAGCCACATGCGCAATTGCCAGGCCCAGCTTTCGGTAATGCCCAGGCGTCGCGTGGGCGGCGCGATCAGGGCGATGCCGATCAACCGGTCGTTGACCAGCAGGCCAATGGCCGGCAGGTTCTGGAAAAAGTGCTGCTTGACCAGCTCACGCACCGTGGCGCGCACCCGCTGTTCGTAGCCGGGACGTTCGGCTTCGAAGATGTAGGCGAACGTCGGCTCATGGCGATAGGCCTGGTACAGCAGGGAACGGGCTTCGCGGGAATAGCCGCTGTCGAGCATGTGAATCTGGGCGATGGCAGTCGAGGTGTCCGGCATAGCAGTGAATCTCCCCTGGGCGCTGACTCAAAAAGGTTGCGCTCTTGTTAGTACGAGCCCACAGCAACCGACTCGTTCCCTCCTTTCAGACCTTAGCAGTGCCCAACTCCTACCGCCACGCTGGCCCCCGTCCGACTTGTCGGCTAGCATCGCCCTTTTGCCAGACTGGACTGCCGACCATGAAAATCGTCTCTTTCAATATCAACGGGCTGCGCGCCCGCCCTCATCAGCTGGCGGCACTGATCGAGAAACACCAGCCGGACGTGATCGGCCTGCAGGAAACCAAGGTCCACGACGACCAGTTCCCGCTGGATGAGATCAAGGCCCTGGGCTATCACGTGTATTACCACGGGCAGAAAGGCCACTACGGTGTCGCCCTGCTCTCGCGCCAGGAACCGCTGGCACTGCACAAAGGCTTTGCCAGTGACGAAGAAGACGCCCAGCGCCGGTTTATCTGGGGCACTTTCGCCGATGCCAACGGCAACCCGATTACCATCATGAACGGCTATTTCCCACAGGGCGAAAGCCGCGACCACCCTACCAAGTTCCCGGCCAAGCAGCGTTTCTACGAAGACCTGCAAACCTTGCTGGAGTCGCAGTTCAGCAATGACCAGGCCGTGGTGGTGATGGGCGATGTGAATATTTCCCCGGAAGACTGCGACATCGGCATCGGTGCCGACAATGCCAAGCGCTGGCTGAAAACCGGCAAGTGCAGCTTCCTGCCGGAAGAGCGCGAGTGGATGGCCCGTCTGAAGAACTGGGGCCTGGTGGACAGCTTCCGTCACCTCAACCCGGACGTGGCCGACCGCTTCAGCTGGTTCGATTACCGCAGCCGCGGCTTTGAAGACGAGCCCAAGCGCGGGCTGCGGATCGACGTGATCATGGCCTCCCAAGGCCTGTTGCCGCGGGTGAAGGACGCCGGTGTGGACTACGACCTGCGTGGCATGGAAAAACCCTCCGATCATGCGCCGATCTGGCTGGAACTGAGCTGATCTGGCATAGAGGGCCGGGTAACCGGCCCTCGTCATATTTATGCAACCTGCCTGACTTAATCTCGCGGCACTCCCTTTGGCTTGAGAAGGTGCCGGCATGATGCTGCGCGTTCTATCCCTGCTGGCCCTGTTCAGCGCATTCCCCCTCACCGCCTTTTCCACCCCGCTGCCCTTCCCCGATCACGGCCCGGCCTTGCGCATCCAGGGTTCCAATACCATTGGCGCGGCACTGGGCCCGGCGCTGGTCAAGGGACTGATGGAGCAACAAGGTTTGCAAGGCGTGCACAGCGAGCCGTCTGACCAGGCCAACGAACAGCAGATCGTCGGCAAGACTCGCCAGGGCCAACAGGTGACGATAGAAGTGGCCGCCCATGGTTCCAGCACCGGGTTCGCCGCACTGAAAAAAGCCAACGCCGACCTCGCGGCGTCGTCCCGGCCGATAAAAGACAGCGAGTTGGTGGAGCTGGAACCCCTGGGCGACCTGAAAAGCCCGGAGGCCGAACAAGTCATCGCCATTGATGGCCTGGCGATCATCCTCAACCCGCGCAACCCGCTGAATACATTGAACACTGAGCAACTGGCGCAGATTTTCAGCGGCGACGTCTCGACCTGGGAACAACTGGGCGGTATCGGCGGCAAGATTCAGGTGTACGCGCGGGATGATCAGTCCGGCACCTACGATACGTTCAAGGAGCTGGTGCTCAGCCGTCGCGGCAAATCCCTGGAGGCCAGCGCCAAACGGTTCGAGTCCAGTGAGCAGTTGTCGGATGCGGTCAACCACGATCCCCAGGGTATCGGCTTTATCGGCTTGCCCTACGTGCGCCAGGCCAAGGCAGTGGCCATCGTCGACGGTGACTCGCAGCCGATGCTGCCGTTGAACAGCCTGATTGCCACCGAGGATTACCCGTTGTCACGCCGGTTGTTTTTCTATCTGCCGCCGGTTGCGCAGAATCCGTGGGCCAAGGCGTTGGTGGACTTTGCGCAAAGCAGCAAGGGCCAGGCGATCGTCGCCGCCAACGGGTTTATCGCACAGCAGGTGCAGGCCATGACCGTGGAGCCGCGGGCGCCGATGCCCGAGGATTACCAGGGGATTGCCCGGCAGGCACAACGGCTGACCGTGAACTTCCGGTTTGAGGAAGGCAGCGCCAGCCTCGACAACAAGGCGCGTCAGGATTTGACGCGTGTGGTGGCTTATATAAAGAGCCATCGCAAGCTGGACAAGCAGGTAACGCTGGTGGGGTTTGGGGATGCCAAAAATGATGCGCAGCGGGCGGCGCTGCTGTCGAAACTGCGGGCGATGGCGGTGCGCAGGGAGTTGGTTAAAAGTGGCGTGGTGCTGAGGGATATCCGCGGCTTTGGCGCCGAGATGCCGGTGGCGGCAAATACGGCGGATGAGGGGCGGATCAAGAACCGGCGGGTGGAGGTTTGGGTGTATTGAGGACTTAACGATCTTTATTGCCCGGATTGGCCTCATCGCGGGCAAGCCCGGCTCCCACAGTTGACTGCATCCCTCTGTGGGAGCTGGCTTGCCTGCGATGAAGACACCTCGGTTTTACTGCCCGCTGCGCATCATCTCCCGCGGTACATACTTACCGATCTCGAACTTGCCGATCGCCGCCCGGTGCACTTCGTCCGGACCGTCGGCCAGGCGCAGGGTGCGCTGCATGGCGTACATGTAGGCCAGCGGGAAGTCGTTGGAAACCCCCGCCCCGCCGTGGATCTGGATCGCCCGGTCGATCACCTTCAACGCCACGTTCGGCGCCACCACCTTGATCTGCGCGATTTCGCTTTTCGCGACCTTGTTGCCCACGGTGTCCATCATGTAGGCGGCCTTCAGGGTCAGCAGGCGCGCCATGTCGATTTCCATCCGCGAGTCGGCGATCTTGTCGATGTTGCCTCCAAGACGGGCCAACGGCTTGCCGAAGGCGGTACGGCTGACAGAGCGTTTGCACATCAGCTCCAAGGCACGCTCAGCCATGCCGATGGAGCGCATGCAGTGGTGGATACGGCCCGGGCCAAGGCGGCCCTGGGCAATTTCAAAGCCCCGGCCTTCGCCCAGCAGCACGTTTTCGTACGGCACACGGACGTTTTCAAACAGCACTTCGGCGTGGCCGTGGGGGCGTCGTCGTAGCCGAACACCGGCAGCGGGCGCACGATCTTCACACCGGGCGCATCCACCGGTACCAGAATCATTGAGTGCTGTTGGTGGCGCGGCGCATCCGGATTGCTCAGGCCCATGAAGATCAGGATCTTGCAGCGCGGGTCGCAGGCGCCGGAGGTCCACCATTTTTTGCCGTTGATCACCCACTCGTCGCCGTCACGTACCGCACGGGCAGCCATGTTGGTGGCATCGGAAGAAGCCACGTCCGGCTCGGTCATGGCGAACGCCGAACGAATCTCGCCCCGCAGCAACGGTTCGAGCCAGCGTTGTTTCTGCTCTTCGTTGGCGTAGCGCACCAGCACTTCCATGTTGCCGGTGTCGGGTGCGGAGCAGTTGAACGGCTCCGGCCCCAGCAAGGAGCGGCCCATGATTTCGGCCAGGGGTGCGTATTCGAGGTTGGTCAGGCCGGCACCCAGTTCGGACTCCGGCAGGAACAGGTTCCACAGGCCTTCGGCTTTAGCCTTGGCTTTCAACTCGTCCATGATTGCGGTGGGCTGCCAGCGATCTCCTTCGCTGACCTGGCGTTCAAACACCGGCTCGGCCGGGTAGACGTAAGCGTCCATGAAAGCGGTGACGCGTTCACGCAGTTCCTGAACCTTGGGCGAATAGGCGAAATCCATGAGCAGCTCCCTTTTTGGAAGGTTGTTTAGGTCATGAAATTGATGCTAGATCAGCGTTGATAATTTACCTAACCTATTCTCGGCGTGTATTAACATTCATCACCGATATATGATCGGCGTATGGACACCTAACAATAAGAGCGCAGCGAAATGAATCTGAGCAAGGTCGACCTCAACCTTTTCATCGTCTTTGACGCGATCTACACCGAAGCCAACCTGACCCGCGCCGGGCAGATTGTCGGGATTACCCAGCCAGCGGTGTCGAACGCTCTGGCACGCCTGCGGGAGACGTTCAACGACCCGCTGTTCGTGCGCACCGCCCAGGGCATGGTGCCCACCCCCATGGCCCAGAACATCATCGGCCCGGTGCGCAATGCGCTGTCGCTGCTGCGGGTGTCAGTGCAGGAAAGCCGGATTTTCAACCCGCAGCAGGCCGCCAAGACCTACCGCATCAGCATGACCGACCTTACCGAAGCGGTGATTCTGCCGCCGCTGTTCCAGCGCCTGCGCCGCCTGGCGCCGACGGTGGTGATCGAGAGCTTCCTGTCCAAACGCCGGGAAACCACCAAGGAACTGGCCGCCGGTCGCCTGGATTTTGCCGTGGATGCGCCGCTCAACACCGACCCGCAAGTGCGCCACGTCAAGCTGATGGAAGACCGCTACGTTTGTGCCATGCGCAAGGGCCACCCGATGGCGGGCAAGGAAAAGCTAACCCTCGATGACTACTTGTCCCTGACGCACATTCATATCTCCAGCCGGCGCAATGGCCTGGGCCACGTGGACCTGGCGCTGGGCAAGATGGGCCTGCAACGCAAGATCGCCCTGCGCTCCCAACATTATCTGATGGCCTCGCAAGTCCTGCAGCAGACCGACATGGTCATGACCGTGCCGGAGCGCTTTGCCCGGCGCCATGAACTGCACTGGTTCAACCTGCCGGTGAATGATGTGCCGATGGTGGAAACCCACCTGTACTGGCACGAAAGCACCGACCAGGACCCCGCCAACCGCTGGATGCGCGAGCAAATGATCGAGTTGTGCCAGCAGGTGACGGCTCATGAGAAGAAGCTGGATAAGCAGCAGGCGTGATGTGTTGCTTGACGTTAACGTCAAGCAACCTTTAGCTTAACGCTCAAGACACTCCTTGAGCGCCCCCATGAGCACGACCTACAGCATCTCCGACCTCGCCCGCGAGCTCGACATCACCACCCGCGCCATTCGCTTCTATGAAGAACAAGGCCTGCTGTCCCCGGAACGCCGGGGCCAGGAGCGTATTTATTCGCCGCGGGACAAGGTCAGCCTGAAGCTCATCCTGCGGGGCAAACGCATCGGGTTCTCCTTGGCCGAGTGCCGGGAGCTGATCGAACTCTACGACCCCACCAGCGGCAATCAGAAACAGCTGCACAGCATGCTGGCGAAAATCGCCGAGCGCCGCGAACAGCTGGAGCAACAGTTGCTGGACATCGAACAGATGAAACTGGAACTGGACACCGCCGAAGAGCGTTGCACCCAGGCGCTGGAACAGACCATTCAGAGCCAGGTTGGCCATTCATAAAAGGTAGCTGCCATGTCCCTCCCCTCTCATGTGCGCCTGGTGGAAGTCGGCCCCCGCGACGGCCTGCAGAATGAAGCGCAACCCATCAGCGTCGCCGACAAGGTGCAATTGGTGGATGCCCTGAGCGCCGCCGGCCTGGGCTACATCGAAGTCGGCAGTTTTGTGTCGCCCAAGTGGGTGCCGCAAATGGCCGGGTCCGCCGACGTGTTTGCGCAGATCCAGCGCAAGCCCGGGGTGATATACGGTGCGCTGGCGCCAAACCTGCGGGGCTTTGAAGATGCCCTGGCCGCCGGTGTGAAGGAAGTCGCGGTGTTTGCGGCAGCGTCCGAGGCGTTCTCCCAACGCAACATCAATTGCTCCATCAGCGAAAGCCTGGAGCGCTTCGCGCCGATCATGGACGCGGCCCGGCAGCATGGCGTGAGCGTGCGGGGTTATGTGTCGTGCGTGTTGGGGTGCCCGTACGAAGGCCAGGTCGCGCCGGAGCAAGTGGCGGCGGTAGCCCGGGAGCTGTTTGCGATGGGCTGCTATGAAGTGTCCCTGGGCGACACCATCGGCACCGGTACGGCGGGCGCCACCCGGCGGATGTTCGAGGTGGTCGGCGCGCAGGTGCCACGGGACAAACTGGCCGGGCATTTTCACGACACCTATGGCCAGGCCATCGCCAATATCTACGCCAGCCTTGAGGAAGGTATCCAGGTATTCGACAGCTCTATCGCGGGCCTCGGCGGCTGCCCCTATGCCAAGGGTGCCAGCGGTAACGTCGCCACTGAAGATGTGTTGTACCTGCTCAATGGCCTGGGCATCGAGACGGGTATCGACATGGACAAGCTGATTCTGGCCGGCCAGCAGATCTGTACGGTACTGGGCCGCCCCACCGGTTCACGCGTGGCCAAAGCCCGTAACGCCACCTGAGTACCGCTCCCGTGACGATGTGTTACCTCGCGGCTACACATCGGGTAACACGGGAACATATTTTGTCGCATTTCCTGAAAGAAATTTCCCACCAAAAAATCAAACCATTGATTTTAAAGGACTTTATAAAGTTGGCACGGCTCCTGCTATCTCTATTGCATAACAAGAATAAAAAGCACCAAACCTAATAAAAATAAGACGTAACGACTCTGACATAACAAAAACAACACGGCAGAGACGCAGCTAACAGATTTTTTTGGAGAAGATGTGCTTTGCAGGGTACGGCTAGCCGAAACCCGCAACCGGATAGAGAAGAACAAAAAACTACCTCAAGGTAGCTACCCTCTGGTTGGATCGCGTGCGAAGAAGCAGATCAGCGCTCAAAAAAATACGTTTGCTCTTGACCCCGGATGGGGGTCGCCAAAAACAGCGGTAAAGGGCCACGGTTGCCAAAAACAACAACAGACCGCCCCTCAATAATAAAAAAAGAGCACGCAACGACAAATTAAAGGGGACCCTCGGGTCCCCTTTGTGCTTTCTCGTGGAAGGTGATTTGCGTGTATATCCGTTTTTTGGGTAACGGCTGGTATGGGTTCCGCTCTTACAGCGGGTCACTTTTGAAAAGAGCCCAAAAGTAACCAAAAGGCTCTTGCCCCACCACTCGGCACCTCGCCTAGGCTCGGTGTGCCCTCACTCCGGCATTACTCCGCGGGCCGCCGCGACGGGGCGTCCCTGCCCCGTCGCGGCTAAACCGGCGTCCTGCCGGTTTACCCGCTCCGTACTACCTGCGTTCGGCCAGCGTGGTTTAACGGGGCGCCTAAAATCAAGATCAAAAGCAGATCAACAGCACAGCGGCCTACAGGCCGGCTTGAGTGGTGTGAAGCAAAGGCAACATCAAGATCAAAATCTACAGCGAGCACGATCCCCTGTAGGAGCTGGCTTGCCGGCGATGCAGACAACTCGGTACATCAGACACACCGAGGTGATGCCATCGCCGGCAAGCCGGCTCCTACAGAAAAGCAGCTCTGCTTTGGCTTTTGATCTGGCTTCTACCACTCAAGCCGGCCTGTAGGCCGCTGTGCTCTTGCTTTTGATCTTGATCTGGCCCTGACTGCCCCAATAAGCCCGAGGCCGAACGCAGGTGGTGCGGAGCGGGTAAACCGGCAGGACGCCGGTTTAGCCGCGCTGGGCCAAGGATGGCCCATCGCGGCGGCCCGCGGAGCAGCGCCGGAGTGAGGGAACACCGAGCCTAGGCGAGGTGCCGACAGGCGGGGCAGAGCCCTTTGCTTACTTTGGGGCTTTTCCAAAGTGAGTCGCTGTAAGAGCGAAACCATAAGCCGCCGTTACCTAAATAACGGATATACACCCAGAGCCCCCCTCACCCTCCTTCAACTCCTCAATCATAATCTCCCGCATCCGAAACTTCTGAATCTTCCCCGTCACCGTCATCGGAAACTCATCCACAAATTTGAAATGCTTCGGCATCTTGAAGTGCGCAATCCGCCCCTTGCACCATGTCTGCAGCTCAAGCTCGTTGGCGACATGCCCGGGGTGGAACTTGATCCACGCGACGATCGCCTCGCCGTAGCGCTCATCGGGAATCCCGATCACCTGCACATCCGCCACCGCCGGGTGGGTAAAGAAAAACTCCTCCAGCTCCCGCGGGTACACATTCTCGCCGCCGCGAATGATCATGTCCTTGTTGCGCCCGGCGATGCACACGTAACCGTGCTCATCCATGGTGGCCAGGTCGCCGGTGTGCATCCAGCCCGCCTCATCAATGGCCCCGCGGGTGGCCTCAGGATTGTTCCAGTAACCAAGCATCACGCTGTAGCCCCGGGTGCACAGCTCGCCTATCCGGCCCCGGGCCACAGTGTTGCCTGCCTCATCGATAATCTTGCTCTCCAGTTGCGGCTGGGTACGCCCAACGGTAGTCACGCGCCGCTCCAGGTCGTCATCCGGCCCGGTCTGTAATGACACCGGGCTGGTTTCGGTCATGCCGTAGGCAATCTGTACCTCGCTCATGTGCATCTCGCTGATGACCCGGCGCATCACCTCGATCGGGCAGGTGGCGCCCGCCATGATCCCGGTGCGCAGACGCGACAGGTCGAATTCGCCGCGGCGCGGGTGATCGAGCATGGCAATAAACATGGTGGGCACGCCGTAGAGTCCGGTGGCCTGTTCTTCGGCGACGGCGGTCAGGGTCAGCAGCGGGTCGAAGCCGTCATTCGGGTAGATCATGGTCGTGCCGTGGGTGATGCAGCCCAGGTTGCCCATCACCATGCCGAAGCAGTGATACAGCGGCACCGGAATCACCAGGCGGTCTTGCGCGGTCAGACCCAGGCTTTCGCCGACCATATAGCCGTTATTGAGGATGTTGTGGTGACTGAGGGTGGCCCCCTTGGGGAAGCCAGTGGTGCCGGAGGTGTACTGGATGTTGACGGGTTGATCGAAGTGCAGGCTGGCCTGGCGGGTGTGCAGTTGCTCGGGCGGGACGCCTGCGCCGAGGGCCGCCAATTGTGACCAGGGCGTGAACCCCGGGGGCGGGTTGGCATCGAGGCTGATGATGCCGCGCAGGTCGGGTTTCAGTTCCTGCAACATGCCGTGGTAATCGGAGGTCTTGAATGACCCGGCGCACACCAGCCACTGGCAACCGGATTGCTTGAGGACGTACTCCAGCTCACTGCTGCGATACGCCGGGTTGATATTGACCAGAATCACGCCGAGCTTGGCGCTGGCAATTTGGCTGATGCACCACTCCGCGCAGTTGGGAGCCCAGATGCCCAGGCGGTCGCCGGTTTGCATACCCATGGCCAGGAACGCACGTGCATGCAAATCAACCGTCTCGGCCAGTTGCCGCCAGGTGTAGCGACGCGGTTGATGGCGCACCACCAGCGCTTCGCCGTCAGGGTACTGCGCAACCGTGTTATCGAAGGCTTGGCCAATAGTCATGGCCAGCAAGGTCTTGTCCTGCCTGCCACGGCTGTAACTCTGATTCGTCTGATCCATAACGACCCCTGTTGTCTTTTTTGTAGGTTGACGTAAACGTAAACTACGATTGACAGTCCTGCAACGCAAGCTTACGTTAACGTAAAGGTGATCGCCCTCCCCGGCGTATCGGCCACACAAAAACAACGCTAAAAGGTGCCCGTCCATGAGTTACCCCTCCCTGAACTTCGCCCTCGGTGAAACCATCGACATGCTGCGTGACCAGGTGCAGTCCTTCGTGGCCAAGGAACTGGCGCCGCGCGCTGCGCAGATCGACATCGACAACCTGTTTCCCGCCGACATGTGGCGCAAGTTCGGCGACATGGGCCTGCTGGGCATCACCGTGCCGGAAGAATACGGCGGCGCCGGCCTGGGCTACCTGGCCCACGTGGTGGCCATGGAAGAGATCAGCCGGGGTTCGGCTTCGGTGGCGTTGTCCTACGGCGCGCACTCCAACCTCTGCGTCAACCAGATCAACCGCAACGGCACCCACGAACAAAAACTCAAGTACCTGCCCAAGCTGATCAGCGGCGAACACATCGGCGCCCTGGCCATGAGCGAGCCGAATGCCGGCTCAGACGTAGTCTCGATGAAGCTGCGCGCCGATAAACGTGGCAGTGTGTACGTGCTCAACGGCAGCAAGACCTGGATCACCAACGGCCCCGACGCCAACACCTACGTGATCTACGCCAAGACCGACCTGGAAAAGGGAGCCCACGGCATCACCGCGTTTATCGTCGAGCGCGATTCGAAGGGCTTCAGCCGCAGCAACAAGTTCGACAAGCTCGGCATGCGCGGCTCCAACACCTGCGAGCTGTTCTTCGATGACGTCGAAGTGCCGGAAGAAAACATCCTCGGCGCCCTGAATGGCGGCGTGAAGGTGCTGATGAGCGGCCTCGATTACGAACGCGTGGTGCTGTCCGGCGGCCCCACCGGGATCATGCAGGCCTGCATGGACCTGATCGTGCCCTACATCCACGACCGCAAACAGTTCGGCCAGAGCATCGGCGAGTTCCAGTTGATCCAGGGCAAGGTCGCCGACATGTACACCCAACTCAACGCCAGCCGTGCCTACCTGTATGCGGTGGCCCAGGCCTGCGAGCGCGGCGAAACCACGCGCAAGGACGCCGCCGGGGTGATCCTCTACAGCGCCGAACGCGCCACCCAGATGGCCCTCGACGCGATCCAGATTCTCGGCGGCAATGGCTACATCAATGAATTCCCGGCGGGTCGTCTGCTGCGTGACGCCAAGCTGTATGAAATCGGTGCGGGTACCAGTGAGATCCGGCGCATGTTGATCGGTCGCGAACTGTTTAACGAAACCCGCTGAACGGAGCGCGCCCCATGGCAACCCTGCACACCCAGCTCAACCCGCGCTCGACGGAATTCGCCGCCAACAGTGCGGCGATGCTCCAACAGGTCGACGCCCTGCACAGCCTGCTCGCCCAGGTGCAGCAAGGCGGCGGCGCCAAGGCCCAGGAACGCCACACGTCCCGGGGCAAGCTGTTGCCGCGCGAGCGGATCAATCGTTTGCTCGACCCGGGCTCGCCGTTCCTTGAGCTCAGCCAACTGGCGGCGTATCAGGTGTATGGCGAAGACGTGCCCGCGGCCGGCGTGATTGCCGGGATCGGCCGTGTGGAGGGCGTCGAATGCATGATCGTCGCCAACGACGCCACGGTGAAAGGCGGCTCGTACTACCCGCTGACCGTCAAGAAACACCTGCGCGCCCAGACCATCGCCGAGCAGAACCGCCTGCCGTGCATCTACCTGGTGGACTCCGGCGGCGCCAACCTGCCGCGCCAGGATGAAGTGTTTCCGGACCGCGAGCACTTCGGGCGGATCTTCTTCAACCAGGCCAACATGAGCGCCCAGGGCATTCCGCAAATCGCGGTGGTGATGGGTTCCTGCACCGCCGGTGGCGCCTATGTGCCGGCGATGGCGGACGAAGCGATCATGGTCCGCCAGCAAGCCACCATCTTCCTCGCCGGCCCGCCGCTGGTGAAGGCGGCGACCGGCGAAGTGGTGAGTGCCGAAGACCTGGGCGGTGCCGATGTGCACTGCAAGATCTCCGGGGTGGCCGACCACTACGCCGACAGCGATGAGCACGCCCTGGCCCTGGCCCGGCGCAGTGTGGCCAACCTCAATTGGCGCAAACTGGGCCAGTTGCAGCAGCGCACGCCGGTTGCGCCGCTGTATTCCAGCGAAGAGCTGTACGGCGTGATCCCGGCCGACGCCAAGCAACCGTTCGATGTGCGCGAAGTCATCGCGCGGCTGGTGGACGGTTCGGTGTTCGATGAGTTCAAGGCCCTGTTCGGCACTACGCTGGTGTGCGGCTTTGCGCACCTGCACGGCTACCCGATTGCGATCCTGGCCAACAACGGCATTCTCTTCGCCGAAGCCGCGCAGAAAGGCGCGCACTTTATCGAGCTGGCCTGCCAGCGCGGGATTCCGCTGCTGTTCCTGCAAAACATCACCGGCTTTATGGTCGGCCAGAAATACGAGGCCGGCGGTATCGCCAAGCACGGCGCCAAGCTGGTGACGGCCGTGGCCTGTGCCAAGGTGCCGAAATTCACCGTGATCATCGGTGGCAGCTTCGGCGCCGGTAACTACGGCATGTGCGGCCGCGCCTACGACCCGCGCTTCTTGTGGATGTGGCCCAACGCACGCATCGGCGTGATGGGTGCCGAACAGGCGGCCGGCGTGCTGGTGCAGGTCAAGCGCGAACAGGCCGAGCGCGCAGGCCAGGGTTTCAGCAGCGAAGAGGAAGCCGCGATCAAGCAGCCGATCCTCGACCAGTACGAAACCCAGGGCCACCCCTACTACTCCAGCGCACGGTTGTGGGACGACGGCGTCATCGACCCGTTGCAGACCCGCGACGTGCTGGCCCTGGCCTTGTCCGCCGCACTGAACGCCCCCATCGAGCCGAGCCGCTTCGGCGTGTTCCGCATGTAAATGGAGCTGCACCCCATGAGCGATTTCAACACCCTCGAACTGGTCACCGATCCGCGTGGCTTTGCCACCCTGTGGCTCAGTCGTGAAGCCAAGAACAACGCGTTCAACGCCGAAATGATCCGCGAACTGATCATCGCCCTCGACCAGGTCCAGGGCGATCCGGCCCTGCGCTTCTTGGTACTGCGCGGGCGCGGCAAACACTTCAGCGCCGGCGCCGACCTGGCCTGGATGCAGCAGTCGGCCGAGCTGGATTACCACACCAACCTGGACGACGCCCGGGAACTGGCGGAGTTGATGTACAACCTGGCCAAGCTGAAGATCCCGACGCTGGCCGTGGTTCAGGGCGCGGCCTATGGCGGTGCCCTGGGATTGATCAGTTGCTGCGACATGGCCATCGGCACTGATGAGGCGCAGTTCTGCCTGTCGGAAGTGCGTATTGGCCTGGCGCCTGCAGTGATCAGCCCGTTCGTGGTGCAGGCGATCGGCGAGCGCGCAGCCCGTCGATATGCCCTCACGGCTGATCGCTTTGGGGGCCAGCGCGCACGGGAAATCGGGCTGCTGGCGGAGAGTTATCCGACGGCCGATCTGGATGTGCAGGTTGAACGGTGGGTCACCAATCTGCTGCTCAACAGCCCGGCGGCCATGCGCGCCAGCAAGGATTTGCTGCGTGAGGTCGGCCATGGGGCGCTCACCCCGGCACTGCGTCGCTACTGCGAAAACTCCATCGCGCGGATCCGCGTCAGCGCCGAAGGCCAGGAAGGCTTGCGCGCCTTTTTGCAAAAACGTGCGCCCAACTGGCAGTCCCAGGAGCCGCGTTCATGAAGACGCTTACCACTTTATTGGTGGCCAACCGCGGCGAAATCGCCTGCCGGGTGATGCGCACCGCCAAGGCCATGGGCCTGACCACCGTGGCCGTGCACAGCGCCACGGACCGTGACGCACGGCATGCCCGCGAGGCGGATATCCGTGTGGACCTGGGCGGCAGCAAGGCCGCCGACAGTTACCTGCAAATCGACAAGCTGATCGCCGCGGCCCAGGCCAGCGGCGCCCAGGCCATTCACCCGGGTTACGGGTTTCTGTCAGAGAACGCCGGGTTCGCCCGCGCCATTGAAGCCGCCGGGTTGATCTTCCTCGGCCCGCCCGCCTCGGCCATTGATGCCATGGGCAGCAAGTCTGCAGCCAAGGCATTGATGGAAACCGCCGGCGTGCCGCTGGTGCCGGGTTACCACGGCGACGCCCAGGACCTGGAGACCTTTCGCCAGGCGGCCGAGCGCATCGGTTACCCGGTGCTGCTCAAGGCCACGGCGGGCGGTGGCGGCAAGGGCATGAAAGTGGTCGAGGACGTCAGCCAACTGGCCGAAGCCCTGGCCTCGGCCCAGCGTGAAGCGCTGTCCTCGTTTGGCAATGCGCAGATGCTGGTGGAAAAGTATTTGCTCAAGCCGCGTCACGTGGAAATCCAGGTGTTCGCCGACCAGCATGGGCATTGCCTGTACCTCAACGAGCGCGATTGTTCGATCCAGCGGCGCCACCAAAAAGTCGTCGAGGAAGCACCGGCGCCGGGCCTGAGTGCCGAGCAACGCAAGGCCATGGGCGAGGCGGCAGTTCGTGCGGCCCAGGCCATCGGTTATGTGGGTGCGGGCACGGTGGAGTTTCTGCTGGACGCGCGGGGCGAGTTTTTCTTCATGGAGATGAACACCCGGCTGCAGGTGGAACACCCGGTGACCGAAGCCATCACCGGCCTGGACCTGGTGGCCTGGCAGATTCGTGTGGCCCAGGGCGAGCCACTGCCGATGACTCAGGAGCAGGTGCCACTGCGGGGGCATGCGATTGAAGTGCGGCTGTACGCCGAGGACCCGGCCAATGATTTCCTGCCGGCCACCGGGCATCTGGCGTTGTACCGCGAATCCACGCCGGGGCCGGGGCGCCGGGTGGACAGCGGCGTCGAACAAGGCGACAACGTGTCACCGTTCTACGACCCGATGCTGGGCAAGCTGATTGCCTGGGGCGAAGACCGCGAGCAGGCGCGTCTGCGGCTGCTGGGTATGCTGGATGAATTTGCCGTGGGTGGCTTGAAGACCAACCTGGGCTTTTTGCGGCGCATCATCGGCCATCCGGCGTTTGCGGCTGCCGAGCTGGATACCGGGTTTATCCCGCGTTATCAGGATGAGCTGCTACCGGCCCCCGGCGAGTTGAGTGATGAGTTCTGGCAGGCCGCGGGCCAGGCGTTCATGCAAACCCGGCCGAGCACTGATTCCAGTTCACCCTGGGCCGACACCCGTGGCTTTCGCGCCGGGTTGCCCGCCGAGGTTTCCCTGCATTTGAGCTGCAACGGCCAGGATCGCCTGGTCACCCTGCAAGCCGGCGTCAACCCGCCCCAGTTGCGTGGCGAGCAGTTGCTGATCGACCGGCAAGGTGTGCGCCGCTCTCATCTGGCGGTGCGCGAGGGCGGCAGCCTGTTTCTGCGTTGGGACGGCGAAGTGCACAGCGTCAGCCTGTTCGACCCGATCGCCGCCGTCGACGCCAGCCAGTCCCATCAGGGCGGCCTGACCGCACCGATGAACGGCAGCATCGTGCGGGTGTTGGTGGACGTCGGCCAAACGGTGGAAGCCGGTACGCAACTGGTGGTGCTGGAAGCCATGAAGATGGAACACAGCATTCGCGCGCCCCATGCCGGGGTGGTCAAGGCGCTGTATTGCCAGGAAGGTGAAATGGTCAGTGAAGGCAGCGCACTCGTGGAACTGGAAGCCGCGAGCTAAAACCTTGTGACCGCCTGTACCACCACACCGATGATGCGGCACTCCTCGCTGAACAGCATTTTCGGGTAAGTCGGGTTGAGCGGTACCAGGTAAAGCTGACCGCTGTCCTTCACCAGTTTGCGCAAGGTAGCCTGGGGATTAAATGCCCATTGGGCCACCACCAGTTTGCCCGGCTCGGGCTGGATGGCCGGGTCCACCAGCACCATCATGCCCTCGGTGATACTCAAGCCGGCGGGGGCGGTCATGGCATCGCCGATCACCCGCAGCCAGAATGCCTTGCCACGGGCCTGATAGTCGCTCATCCGGAAACGTGCAGCACCGTATGGCCGGGATTCTTCCTGCAATGGGTACCCTCCTTTCCCTTCGCTCACCGGGTAAAGGTAATGGGGGTTGTAGTGCGGCGTTGGCTCCAACTCTTCTTCCACCGGTGCGACCGCTTTTTCGCGAACCACCAGCGCGACCTCAAGGTCGCCAAGGCCCAGTTCGTCCATCACCCGATTCATGTCGGCAAGGCTCGGCACCCGGCGCTTGTTCAGCCAATGGCCGACCCCGCCCTGAGACATGCCCAGGCGTGAGGCCAATTGATCCTGCGTGACCTTGCGGTCTTTCATGCTGGCCTTGACCAGTGCTATCCATTTATCCATGGGGCCTGACAATACGTTGTGTACTCGCAGCGACAATAAACAGTTTGTAGTAATCAATAAAACGCCATAAATACGATTAGTACTAATATCGGTTGCAGGCTTTCGACATCCACCCAGAGCACCGACTTCATGACCACAACCCCGTATCCCCTGCCCGAAACCTGCGACGAAGACGAGCTGCTGTTCATGCGCAGCAGCGGCGCTGCCCAACGCGCGCTGGACTATTACTTGAAAGAGGATCTCGCCACGCCGTCCGTTGACGACACCTTGTTTACAGTCAAACCGGGCATCAGTGATGAGGAAGCGCTGGTGCACGCCTCCGACCTGCTGCGCAGTGCTGCGGCCACTGCCTACGAATCGGCAAACAGCAGCCACGGCAACAGCCGGGACCTGGCGTTTTCAGTGGTCTATTTGATTGATATGGCGAAGGTGATGGTGGAGCGGTCGCTACGGCTTTCGACCCGGGAGGCCGAACACTCGGCCAGGATGTAACAGACGCGAAGGAAAAATATTTCTATCTGGCGGATAAAAACATTTGACTTGCAAATGATAATGATTATTATTGGACCTAGCTGATCGCGAGATCAGTCGATAGACCAAGAGACCTTAGGTCGGACTCTTGGAATATCTCCTCATCAGGCTAATCACGGTTTTTGACCCGGCTCTTTGGCCGGGTCTTTTTTTTGCCAGTTTTTCCTGGCGTGGCTTCAGGCTAATGAAGACTGTGTGTTGCTTGATGGCGCGCATGGTAGCAAAAGACTATCGCCAAAAGAAAGTCGATCCGGCGCTCTGGCCCGGTTCTTTCAAAAATAGCACTTGAGAATCAATCTCATAGATTCTAAGCTGCTGCGGCGTCATGGACGACGCCCCCTCTTCCCCCCGCAAAAAATTGCATCCAGGCTTTACCCCGCTCCGGTGTAAAATGCCCGCCACAACACTCATATTCAGGCAACCAGACTATGACCGTGGCCTTGACCTCCATCAAGATCAGCACCGACTTCGACAGCGGCAATATCCAGGTGCTCGACGCCAGTGATGCCCACCAGTTGCTGCTGGCCATCAAGCCCGATACACGCAGCCAACACTTCCAGTGGTTTCACTTCAAGGCCGAAGGCATGCACGTGGGCCACAGCCACACCTTTCGCCTGAGCAACGCCGGCCACTCTTCCTACAAGCACGCCTGGAGTGGTTACAACGCCGTGGCGTCCTACGACCATATCAACTGGTTTCGGGTACCCACCCGCTTTGATGGCGAGACGCTGCACATCACCCTCGAAACCCGGGAAAAACAGGCCTGGTTCGCCTACTTCGAACCCTACAGCCGCGAACGCCATGACTGGCTGATCGACCAGGCGCTGAACCGCGCCGGCACGCAATTGCTGGCCACCGGCAAAAGTGTCGAAGGGCGTGTTATCCCGCTGCTGCGCCGGGGCAAAGGCGAGGCCAACAAGCGCAAGGTCTGGATCATCGCCCAGCAGCATCCCGGCGAGCACATGGCCGAATGGTTTATGGAAGGCATCATCGAACGCCTGCAACAGGACGGTGACGCCGAGCTGAAAAAACTGCTGGCCGCCGCCGACCTGTACCTGGTGCCCAACATGAACCCCGATGGCGCGTTCCATGGCCATTTGCGCACCAACGCCATGGGCCAGGACCTTAACCGGGCCTGGCAAAGCGCGAGCCAGGAGATCAGCCCGGAAGTGCTGTTCGTCCAGCAGCAAATGGAAAAGTACGGCGTTGACCTGTTCCTGGATATCCACGGCGACGAAGAAATCCCCTACGTGTTCACCGCCGGCTGCGAAGGCAACCCCGGCTACACGCCGCGCATCGAGCAGTTGGAGAAACACTTCCGCAGCCACCTGAGCGGCCTCACCCGCGACTTCCAGACCGTGCACGGCTACACCCGCGACCTGCCGGGGGAAGCCAACATGACGCTGGCGTGCAACAGCGTCGGCGAGAAGTTCGACTGCCTGTCCCTGACCCTGGAAATGCCCTTCAAGGACAACGACGACGCGCCCAACCCGCACACCGGCTGGTCGGGCAAACGCTCGATGCAGTTGGGCAAGGATGTGCTGAGCACCGTGGCGGACATCGTCGGCGTACTGCGCTGATCCCTGCACCCGGCGACCGCTACGCAATCGCAGCGGTCGCCGGGCAAGGTGTCAGTCCTTGGTTCCAGTCATGCTTTGCAGCACGCCGTCACGCCGGATCAAACCGTGGAACAGCGCCGCCGCCAGGTGCAACAGCACCGTCAGAAACAGCAAATACGCCAGATACCCGTGAGCCTTGCGCAACACCGCAAACAACGGCGCATTCGCGCCGACCAGCGCCGGCAGTTGCACCGAACTGCTGAGCATCACCGGATCGCCGGCCGCCGAAATCATCGCCCAACCCAGCAGCGGCAACACCAGCATCAGGGCATACAGCACCACATGGGACGCCTTGGCCGCCAGCGCTTGCCACAGCGGCAGGTCCGCGGGAAGCGGCGGCTGACGCGTGGAAAAACGCACGACCAAGCGCACGATCACCAGCGCCAGGATCGCAATGCCCAACGGTTTGTGCAGATGGATCAGCCACTCATGGCGCTCCGACACCGACGCCACCATGCCCGCGCCAATAAACAGCATGGCGATGATCATCAACGCCATCAGCCAATGCAGCAGCCGCGCCAGCGGGGCGAAAAACCGGGGTTGAGCATTCATGGCTTCGACTCCTGTGGGGCGCTGTGCAACTGGCTGACTTCGCTGGTGCGACGCAAGTAAGAACTGGCGTACGCCGCCGAACGGGCGGCCAGCAGTGGGTCATTCGAGGCTTCGATACCGCTCGGCAGAATCAGTGGATCAAAGTTGATGTCGCGGCAGTCGCCGTCCATTTGCGGCTGGCTGCTTTCCAGCACCAGGGTGCCCGCGTTCAGCACTTTGTGCTCGCCGGTCCAGGTCTTGCTGGCGTCGTCCACCGGGTCGCCCGGGTTGGCCAGGGTGACGTTCAACTGCCAGCGCAAAGGGCCGGCTCCCAGGCGCTGCGCCAGGTCTTTTTCAAGGAAATCGCTGCCGGCTGGCGCCGTGGCACCCGGTGCATCCTGGCTTTGTGGCACGACGCCCCAACGCACGGCCTGGCGCTGGCCACTGGCGTTCACCAGGTAAAACGCGTTGATACCGTTATAGGTTTCGGTGGCATAGCTGGCGGACGGCTTGGCGGTCTTGACCCAGGCCAGGAACGGCGCGGTCTCGGGATGCGCCGCGAAAAACGCTGGCATGGCAGTCGGGTTCGGCTTGCCGGTGGCCGGGTCTGGTGCACCGGCCTTGAGCATCGCAAAGAACGCCTCGGGCGTGCCCACCGGGAACACCGGCATGCTGTTCATCCCGGTGCGCCATTGCTGGCCGTTAGCCAAGCTGAACTGCAGGGCGAAACTGCGGATCGGTACGCTGCTGTCCGGCGCATAAGGGTTGCCGCTGGGCAGCGCAAACCGCCCGATAACCGGCGTGCGTGCTTCACTGAAGACCTGGGCACTGGAGTACTGCCGCGCCTCGGGGCTGCTCTCGAAATAACCGGCCACGCACACGCCCTTGGCATGGTTGCGACGGTAACCAGGGTGCAAACCGTTGTTGGTTTCCAGGGCATTGACCAGGGTTTTGGGACGCAGGCGTTGTGGGTCGAGGCTGCCATTGACGTAGGCGAACGCCCCGGCCACGACGGCAACCACCACGCCGATGCTGGCCAACCGAATTATCAGGCTTGCGGTGCTCAGCGGCGGACGGGGCGGTGATGAGTGATCTACCATGAAATAACTCCAGGGCCCAAGGCCTTGAGTGGGTGAAACATAAGGTCGGAACACTTGGGACGTACGCCAGCGCACTCTATTCCCTGGCCGGCTGTTTATTTTTATTGGCCTGGAATAACCTTCAACGCCGGACGTCTTCCTAGTCCCAGCGTAGTGACTAGCCAGAATCCCATGCACGAACTCGACGAACAGTTACGTGAACTCATCCCCAGGTTGCGGCGTTTTGCCGTGTCCCTGACGCGTAACAGCAGCAGTGCCGACGACCTGGTACAGGCCAGCCTTGAACGCGCGATCATCAGTTGGGCCGACAAGCGCCTCGAAGGCGACTTGCGCGCCTGGCTGTTCTCGATCCTGTACCGGCAGTTTCTCGACGCCCACCGGCGTTCCCGGCGGTACACGCGCATGTTGGAGTTTTTCACCGGACGCGATGATTCGCAGCCGTCGGTCGAGCGCACGGTCATCGCGCAATCGACCCTGCAAGCCTTCGATAAATTGAACACCGAACAACGTGCCCTGCTGCTGTGGGTGTCGGTGGAAGGCTTGAGCTACAAAGAAGTCGCCGACATCCTCGAGGTGCCTGTGGGCACCGTGATGTCGCGCCTGTCCCGTGCACGCCAGGCCCTGCGCCAGCTCAGCGACGGCGAAATCACCAGCCCAGCCCTGCGGATACTCAAATGATCAGCCTGCCTCCCAGCGAACGCGATTTGCATGCCTACGTCGATCACCAGCTTCTGGACGCCGACCGCCGTCAGCTCGAAACCTGGCTGGCGGCCCACCCGGAGGTCGCCGCCCAGGTGCATGCCTGGCAGCAGGATGCGCAGCACCTGCGGGCGTCCCTGAGCGGCGCACTGCAACAGCCGGCCAACCCCGAGCTGGACCCGGCCCTGATTCGCCAGCGGGTCAAACGCCAGTCACGCCGTCACCTCGCGACCGCTGCGGTGCTGTTGATCGCCGTGAGCGTGGGCGGCCTCGGCGGCTGGCAGGCCCGCCAGGCAACCCTGGCCGACAACGTGTTGCCCATGACCGACGCGATGCAGGCCTACCGCCTGTTCGCCCAGGACGGCATCCTGCCCGCCGACTACCACGTGCAAAGCGATGGCGACATGCAAGGCTGGCTCGACCGTTACTTCAACCAGGCCTCCCGCCTGCCAGACCTGAGCCAGGCCGGGTTCAAGGCGGTCAGCGGGCGCCTGCTCAGCACCGAACAAGGCGCGGCGGCCATGGTGCTGTATGAAGACCCCCAAGGGCGGCGCATCAGTTTCTACATTCGCCCGCCAGGCCCGGAAAACAAATTCCTGCCCCGGGGCAGCCGCAGTGCCGACGGGCTGCAGGCCGAGTACTGGTCGGGCGCGGGCTACAACTATGCGATGGTCAGCCCGCAAGACCCGTCGACCACACAATTGCTCAAGCAGACGATGCGCTTCTAGAACCCCACATCCAGCACCACGTTATCGGTGTAGGTGCCGGCCGGTGGTGTGGCCTGGTTGGGGTAGATCGCCGCGTTGTAGTTGAACACCTGGCTGCCGGTGCCCAGGCCGTTCCCGGGATTCACCTCCGCCGTGGAGCTGGCGCGCCGGGAAGTGGTCACGCTGCCCCAGCGGGTGGTGGTGGCGCTTTTGAAGATGTCGTAATTCAGGAAGTTGCTCCCCGAGACCATCCGCCGCTGGCCCCCACACTCACCGGGTTCAGCCCGTCGCTGATACCCACGGTGTACGCGCTGCCCTTGGTGCAGGTAATAGTGGCCTGCCCGTTCACGCTGGAAAAACCACTGATCACTGGCGCGCTGCCAAAACTGATATTGGGCGCGGTGATCTGGCAGTCGTTGCTCACCGTCATGCTGACCGTCAGATTAGCCGTACCCGTGCCTGAATCCCGGAAGACACACAGCGTCCCAACCCCCAGGACCGAGCAATAGTTCCAGACCCAGGCGATGCTGAGTGTCTCGGTGTAGAGCCCGGCAGCCACATTGCTTCCCGTGATCGAGCTCAGGTAAAGCGGCAAGGTTTTGGTGCCCGGCCCGGAAACCAGGCCAACGCTTTGAGCAATGCCGGTAGCACCGAAATCGAATTGGACGCCACGGGCAATCGGGTAACTGGTGCTGTTATTGCCGTAAATCGTATAACCGATGACATCCCCGGTAGGCCCCACCATGCCGCTGGTCGCCGAGGTGATGGTTGCATAGAAGTGATCACTGGCCGCCAGCAGCGAGATCAGCGTGGCCCCGCAGTTCAAGCCGGCATTAGTGGTAGAACTGGTCTGGGCGGCGGTGCGTACCGTCATCGAACTGATCGAGCCAAAGCTGGCCGGCGAGGTGGTTCCCGGCACCGTACACGCGGCCATGGCCGGGGTCGAAACCCCCAGGCCCACCAGCACCAGCCATCCAACTATCCATTCCTTGCCCCGCACACTCACACTCCTTATGTCATTGGCAAACCAGCGGCCCGATCAGCGGCACCTGCTCCTCGTTGATATCCAGGTCGAACGTCGCCTGGCAGGTACGCCCCTCCCCCACAGTGACCTGCAAGGTGTTGTGGGCCGCCAGGTTCTCCAGGTACACCAGGCCATCCCAACCCACCACCGCCCGCGCCCCGGTTTGTTCATGGCGCACCTGACTGCCCAGCGGCAGGTCCTGATGCTGGGCATCCACCAGGGTGATACTGGCCGCGACCACCCGACGCAGCGGGAACTCCAACAAGTAGCCACTGCCGCGCCGCACCGCCACGCGCTGCTCGACGTTGGGGGTCTGCACGTTGACCGGCAGGTTCAGCGGGTCGATTTCATATTTGCCGCGGTAGTAAGCGCTGCTCCACGGCACCAGCAGATGCCCGTTGCGATCGGTTTCACCCACCAACTGGTTTTCGTACAGCACCGGCACCCCGGCATAACCGTCGGTGCTCACCACCACAAACGCGTCATTGACCCGGTTGGCCGTGAACACTTGCTTGTCCATCCACACCAGCGAGCCGCTGGCGTCCGCCCAACGAGTCTCGGCGTCGCTGCTGCCGTACACGCCCGCCTGCAATTGCACCGACTGCATGCGCCAGGTCAGGTCGGCCTGGCGATACGCCGGCCCGTCGCCGCTGGCGTAACCCAGGTTGTAGCCCACACCACCCTCGGAGGGCACCGCACGGCTGTAGTTGACGCGCTGGCGACTCTCGCCGGCCTGGCTGCGCTCGTTGCTCAGGGCCAGGCTGCCGTAGATGTCGAACGGGATCACCAACTGCGCCTGCATGGCCCAGTTGCTATCGCCCACCTCGCGGTTGGCCGACAGATAGAAACTGGTGTTGCGCCACAGTTGCTTGCTCCAGGTCAGGTTCAACAACCGGGTGCGTGAATCATCGGCGGCCTGCACATCGAAATAGCCGGCGCCGATGCTGCCGTAATCGTTGAGGTTCAGGCTCAGGGTCACCTGTTCGCTGCGTTTGCTGAGGCTGGCGTAAGGGGTGTCGACCAGGGTCAGGTCGGCATACTGATCGCGGCGCTCCACCCGCTGGTACGACAGGCTGTAGCGCTGGTTGCTGTATTGATAACCGAAGCTCAGTTGCTGGCCGGTCTCGCCGTCAAACTGGCTTTGGCTGAGGGCCGTGTTGAGTACGCCGAAGTTGCCCAGCCGTACGTTACCGCCCAGCCCGCCCAGGGTCAGGTCGCCCGAGGCTTCGGCATGGCTTTCCAGGGTGACGTAGTTCGAGACCCCGTAACGGAACGTGCCGCTGGCCACGCCGGGCCCGTAGCCAAAATCCCGAAGGGTGTAGTCCCGACGTAAATTACCGGCCGCCACCGAAAAATCCGACAAGCCTTTTTGCAGCAGGGTGCTGGTGACGTAGAACGGCACCGTGGTCGACACTTGCCGGCCCAGGGCATCGGTGGTGACCACCACGGCTTCCCCCGCACCGTTGATAAACGGTACGTTGGTCAGAGTGTAAGGGCCCGGCTGCAAGTCGGCGCTGCTGGATTTGTAGCCGTTGATAAACAGGTCCACCGACGACGGCACCGCCGCCTCCCCGGCAAACTGTGGCAAGGGATAGGTCACCAGGTCCGGGCGTACGCCGAAGTCCCGCGACACTTGCACCCCGCCCAGGCGCACCGAACTGCTCCATGGCAACGCACCGCTGATCACGTCGCCCGCCTCGTAGGTCAGCAGGCGCTCATCGTCGGAAAAGCGCCAGGTGGTGTCATAGCGCCGATAGCCATTGTTCAGGGCGCTGCCATTCGTCTGGCCGCCAAACGTGGTGCGGTATTGGCCGGTATTGGACAGGGTGCCCCACGTATCGAACAGCCGCAGTTCGTTGAAGACGCCCAGGTAAGTGCCGGCATCATCGGTGTCATTGAGGTAGGCATCGTAGTTGAGCAACGCACCAAAACTGGTGAGCGCCTCGCTGCGCGGATAGTTATTGCGGTGGCCGATAAACTGCTCCGGCAACCACGCCGGCGGCACCGTCAGCATCAGGCGCTGGCCCTGGCTGTCATAGTCAGTGTGCAGGCCGGGCACGTGGTCCAGCGCGACCTCGCTGGTGATCTCAGCCGGCAGTTTCATGCCGACATCCCGCAACGTCGCCGCCGGCAGAAACAACCCGCCGGCACGCTGATCCACAGCGACCACCCGGCCGGTGTCCATCTGGTTGACCACCAGTTCGAGGAACAACTGTGCATCGGCAACAGCCTCCATGCTGCTGGGGGGCGGTGGCAACGGAGCGGCCACGCCAAGCGGCGCAAGCGCCAGGCCAGACAGGCCTCCCACCACCCACACCGATCGCCATAGACTGCGAGCCCGATCATGGCTCACCAAGGCTTTGTGTCCATCAATGGACATCTCCATCCGTTAAGACCAAGGGCCGCTCCATGCCCTATTCCATTGCGTTACCGTCCCGGTGCAAGACTCTCCAGTTGCGTTGCGCCATTGACCCGCACCTGCAACGGCTGATCGCCAGCGACCCCTTCCGGCACCGGCCAGCGCATGGTCGCCCCCGGCAGCACATAGCCCAGCAGGCCGTCCACCAGCGGCCGGGTTTGCCCGCCCTGCTTGAACGCCACATCGGTGAGCCGCGCGTGCACCGCGCCCTGGTTGCGCATCTCCACGTAATTGCGCCCGCCGACGCTGACTTTTTTCCAGCTCAGGTCTGGTTTGCCCGCGCCCTTGGGGTCGCGTTGGCGGGTGGCGTCTTCCTTGCTCCAAAGGCCTGCGCCGTAGGCGAACAAGGGCACCGAATAGCGCATCTGAAAGCGGATCGCGGCGGCTGTCTTGCCGTCAGCGGCGGGCGTTTCAGGGGCGGCCGCGGGAATTTCGTCGATGATGATCCGATACGCCAGCTCCTGGCCCGGCGGCACTTCCCGGGTCCGGGTCAGGCGCACCAGTTGTTTTTGCCCCGGCTCGATCTTCGCCACCGGCGGGCTGCCGATCACGTCGCGCTGGTTCTGGTACTGCTCGTCAAACCCGCCCTGGCTCCAGGCAAACACCCGAATCTGCAGGTTGGCGGTCTCTGTGCCGCGGTTCTCCAACCATAAGGCGCTGGCCTGTTGATCGGCCTCCAGCACCGGGTCGATGGGCCAGATCAGCACTGAGCTGGCGGCCTGGGCCTGCCCCGCACCCAACGCCACCAAACCGATAAAACCCGCAACCCAATACCGCCGGGAAGCTGCAAACATAGATTTCACTCCTTATGCCAATCGCCTTACCAGGACAGCTGCACCTGCAGCACGTCGCTGTACGTCCCCCCAGGCTGATTACCCGGTAACACCACCCGGCCGTAAATCGGCAGGGTTATAGCGTTTGCGTTGCTGTAGCTCACGCTGACGCTTTGGCTGATCCCCAGGCTTTGGCTAAATGCCGCGTCCCGAAACAGCTGATACGCCACTTGGGCACTGCCGCTATTGAGCTGCATGCGCCGGCCACCGACGTTGTGCAAACCGCCATCCACGGTCATGTTCAAGGTGACGCCCGGCGTGCATTGCAGCGTTACCCCGCCGCTCAGCGCCACCGAGACCGTACTGGTCGACAACGACGAATAGCTGCCGAACGCCAGGCTGCCGTAATTCGTGCCGCCGCCCACCACCAGGCAGCCCGCGGCAATCGTCGCGCTGACCTGGATCGTCTGGCTGGTCACCGCCAGCAACGACAACGGCATCCCCCAACCCGTGATGACCGCCAGCGTCGCCCAGCAGGCCCGTTTCATGGCACTAGAACGTCAGTTGCACGGACACCGTGTCGGTGTAGGTACCGGCCGGCAGCCCCGTCTTGCCCACGGCCTGGCCGTAGATATTCACGGTTTGCGCAACGCCGGTGCTCGGGGCCAGGTTGATGGTGCCGTTGATCGCCAGGATCGATGAATGCCCGGTGTCGGTGTAGAAGTCGTACGGCACGTAATTGGCGACGCCGTCGTACAGCGCCCGGGTGCCGCCGGTGGATTGGCCGTCATGAGACCCCGCCCCCACAGTGATCACCGGCGAGGTGCCCGATGAACACTGAATCGACAAGGCTCCCCCGCCGCCGCCCAGCACCTGGCCGGACTGCGTGGTGAACTGGCTGTTGGTGGTACCGAAATTGATCGTACCGAAGTTCAACCCGGTGGTGCCGCCGACGCCGTTGACCAGGCAACTGTTGGTCAGGATCAGGGTCGAGCTGATCTGCCCGGTGACCGTGGTGGCCGCCTGGGCACTCGACACCCAGACCATTGCCATCAGTGGAAAAACTGCTTTCGAGACAAGTGCATGCATGATGTCCATCCTCAAGGTTTACCAATCCAGAGTCACCGTCAGGGTGTCTGTGTAGATGCCGGCCGGTAGGGCCCTGGTATTCGCCACCACCGAGCCGAATACCGGGATCGGTACTTGTGCGCCCTTGGTCACGACGAAATTGCGTTGCTGGCCGATGCTGTAGGTGTTCCGGCCTGCGGGGTCGGCCGACAGCCGATACGGTATGGTTTGCCGGCCATTGCTCAGGCGCCGGGTGGTGCCGTCGCCATGAGCGCCGCCGTCGATGGTCACGGTGAAGCTGCTCACCACCGACGGGTTGCAGGAGACCGCCAGCGCCGCCTTGTCGCCGTCACTGACACTGGCACCCAGGCGGTTGTCCCAGGTGGGCCCGTGGCTGCCAAAGTCCAGCAAGGCCGAGCCTCCGTCGGGGCTGACCGGCGCGCTGTCGGTGCCTTTGCTCACCTGGCAACTGGCAGTAATCACCAGCCGCGCGTGAATCTGCCCGGTGACCGCCGCCGCCTGGGCATCCTCCGCCAGGAGCAACAGGCCGCCCAGCGCGATGCAGGCCAGGGCCCGGCTTACCATGTCACCGTCACTTTGAGCAGGTCGGAATAACGCCCCACCGCCGGGACTTCCTTGAGAGGCTCAATGCGACCATAGAGCGGCAGGTCCACCGTGCCGGAATCAGGCACGCGGCCACTCACCGGTACGTCCACGGCCAAGGGGATGCGACGCGCCGCGTCGGCATAAATGCGGTAAGGAATGGGTTTGATCGAAGGGGCAGCGGCGCCCAGGTAACGCACCTCACCCACGCCGCCATGCAGGCCGCCGTCGACACGCATCTGATACGGCGTATCCGGGTTGCACTCCAGGCGTGGCTGGCGCTGGCTGATCAAGGCAGCACTCAACGGCCCCGCCGGGTCATCCAGACGGGAACTGCTGCCAAAATCCAGCACGCCGAGCTGCTCGATGCCGGCCTCGCGGGCGGTGCCCACCAGTTGGCAACCGCGCTGCACGTCGATGCGCACTTCAACCTGGAGCTGACCGCCATAAACCGTGTTGCAGAGCATCGCGCTCATGATTACCAAGACTGCGTGTCCCTTCACTGCCCCAAATCCTTATACAGGGGTGACTGCTTTGTATGAGGGTAGTCACTCAAGGGGATTCCGCCAGTCAGGTCACTGGTTTGGATCCCATTGAGCCATGCCTTTTCCAGATAGCTCGTGCCGCGCTTCCCTATTGGTCAAACCGCAACCGGCGCTCTAAAGTGGGCGACCACCGAAACACAGAGTGACTGACATTGGCTGCGTTACCGCCCCTGCTCAAACGGTTGCTGGGTAAACCTGCGGCGCCTGATTCCGCCCCCGGCATTACGACATTTTTCCAGGACAAGGCCCGGCAACAGGGCTACACCCTCAGCGCCAGCCAGCTGCAGGTCATCGCGTGCATGGCCCGGCAAACCGCCCACCTGTTGGCCGGGCGCCCACCCCGCAGCCTTTACCTGCACGGTGCCGTGGGCCGGGGCAAAAGCTGGTTGCTGGACGGTTTTTTCCAGGCGCTGCCGATTGCCGAGAAGCAGCGCGTGCACTTTCACGATTTTTTCGCCCGCCTGCACCGCGGCATGTTTACCCATCGCCAGCAGCGCGACGCCCTGGCCGTGACCCTGGACGAACTGCTCGAGGGCTGCCGCGTGTTGTGCTTCGACGAGTTTCACGTGCATGACATCGGCGACGCGATGCTGATCAGCCGTCTGTTCAAGGCCCTGTTCCGGCGCGGGGTGTGGGTGCTGGTAACCTCCAATTACCCGCCCGCCGGGTTGTTGCCGAACCCGCTGTACCACCAGCGCTTCAAGCCGGTGATCGAGCTGATCAGTGCGCGCATGGACGTGATGGAGGTCAGCGCGCCCCAGGATTATCGCGGCCTGGCCCAGGCCCATGGCGAGCAGCGTTTCACCACCGGCCAGTTCGTCTGGCCGGGTACACCTGCGCAACGCGAGGCCATGGGGCTGCCGTCAGCGGATCACGCCCCGGTCAGCCTGGCTGTCGGTGCCCGGCAACTGATTGCCCGCACGCACCAGGGCCGCAGCATCGCCTTCACCTTCAGCGACCTGTGCGAGCAACCGACCGCCGTCATGGACTATCTGCAACTGTGCCGCGACTACGACCGCTGGATCATCGATGGCCTGCCACACCTGGCGGATTGCCCGATTGCCGCCCAACAACGCTTTATCAACCTGGTGGACGTGCTTTACGACCAGGACAAGCAACTGACGCTGATCGGCGAGCAGCCGCTGGAGCAATCCCTGGGTGGCCAGGCCATCGACCTGGCGCGCACCGCCAGCCGCCTGGGGCAGTTGCAGAAGATCGGGCCACAACCCGCTATCATGAGCGCCATTCACGCCCCTATTGCCGAGTGACGCGCTGTTCATGGATACCCTTGCCCAACTCAAGGCCGGCCAATTGGCCGGTATCAAACGCCTGGACCTGCGCTGCGGGCTGACCGAGTTCCCCCGGGAAATCTTCGACCTGGCCGACTCCCTGGAAATCCTCAACCTCACCGGCAACGCCCTCAGCAGCCTGCCGGATGACCTGCACCGCCTCCCGCATTTGCGTGTGCTGTTCTGTTCGGAAAACGCCTTTACCGAGCTGCCGGAATGCCTGGGCCAATGCGCACAGTTGAGCATGATCGGCTTCAAGTCGAACCAGATCAGCAGCGTCCCGGCGGCCGCCTTGCCGCCCTTGCTGCGCTGGCTGATCCTCACCGACAACCGCATCAGCCAGTTGCCCAGCGAACTGGGTGAACGGCCCTTGCTGCAAAAACTGATGCTGGCCGGCAACCACCTGGAGCACCTGCCGCCAAGCCTGGCCCAGTGCAAAAACCTCGAACTGATCCGCATCGCCTCCAACCGCCTGACCCGCCTGCCGGACTGGTTGCTGACCCTGCCGAGCCTGACCTGGCTGGCCTACGCCGGCAACCCGGTGGAAATGGCCGTGGAAGTGGCTCGCGATGACGCGACGCCGAACATCCCCTGGTCAGAGTTGGCGCTGGGCGAGGTGCTCGGCGAAGGCGCTTCGGGGATCATCCGCAAGGCGTCCTGGACCCCGCCCACCGGGCCGGCCAAGGCGGTCGCGGTCAAACTGTATAAAGGCAGCATCACCAGCGACGGCTCGCCGTTACACGAAATGCACGCCTGCATCGCCGCCGGGTTGCATGCCAATTTGATCAAGGTGGAAGGCCGGGTCGTCGGCCATCCCGAAGGCCAGGCGGCGCTGGTGATGCAACTGATCGACCCGAGCTACCGCAACCTCGCGGCCCTGCCGAGCCTGGCGTCGTGCACCCGTGACATCTACGAACCCACCACCCGCTTCAGCGCGGACGTGGCGTTGCGCATGGCGCGAGGCATCGCGTCAGTGGCGGCGCACCTGCACGAGCAAGGCATCACCCACGGCGATCTGTACGGCCATAACATTCTGTGGAATGAAGCCGGCGAGTGCCTGCTTGGGGACTTTGGCGCCGCGTCGTTTCATGCCACGGTCGACAGCCTGGAAACCCGGGCGTTGCAGCGTATCGAAGTGCGGGCGTTCGGGGTGTTGCTGGGGGAGTTGCTGGAACGGATTGATGCGGGGTTGAGCGAGGAGAACCGCGTGGCACTGGAAGCCTTGCGGGATAACTGCTGCCAGCCGGAGGTGCTTGCCCGGCCTGGGTTTGAGGAAATCACAAGCTTGTTGCAGTCTTCCAAACTCCGCTAAACCAAATGTGGGAGCGGGCTTGCTCGCGAATGCGGTGTGTCAGTCAATACATACTTGGCTGGTACACCGTATTCGCGAGCAAGCCCGCTCCCACATTTAGATCGGGTTCTCACATCAAATGAGCGTTAACCCGCCAACCCGACAAACATATCCTGCACATCGTCATGGTTGTCCAAACCTTCCAGGAAGGCTTCGACTTCGGCCATCTGCTCATCGCTCAAACCGCTCACCGGGTTTTTCGAGATGTAGCCCAGCTTGGCCGACAACACGGTGAAGCCCTGCTCCGGCAACGCTTTCTGTACGGCGTCCAGGTCGGTGGTTTCGGTGATGAACAAGGTGGTGCCTTCTTCCTCGCCTTCCTCGAAATCCTGCGCACCGGCTTCAATCGCGGCCATTTCCGGATCGGCGTCCGGGCTGTCCGGCGAGGCTTCGATCAGGCCCACATGGTTGAAGTCCCAGGCCACGGAGCCGGAAGCGCCGAGCTGGCCCTTGCGGAATGCCACGCGGATTTCCGCCACGGTGCGGTTGATGTTGTCGGTCACGCATTCAACGATCAGCGGCACCTGGTGCGGGGCAAACCCTTCGTAGGTCACGCGGTGGTATTGCACGGTCTCACCGAGCAGACCGGCGCCTTTCTTGATCGCGCGTTCCAGGGTTTCCTTGGGCATCGAGGCCTTTTTGGCCTGCTCCACCACCAGGCGCAAATGTGCGTTGGTGGCGGTGTCGGCACCGTTGCGGGCGGCAATGGTGATCTCTTTCACCAGCTTGCCGAAGATCTTGCCCTTGGCATTGGATGCCGCTTCTTTATGTTTGACTTTCCACTGTGCGCCCATGACTCACTCTCTTGATGTCCATCGCGCCGAGACGTCTACTGGCCGGCGCTTTGGGGGCAGAGTTTATAGCGCTGAAACACTCTAATCCACCAAAAAACCGGCCATGCCCCTCAGGTGCGCAAGGGATTGATTGCGCGCTCACGGTCCGGCACAAAGTCGCCCACCTGCGCCAGCACTGCGGGCCTGGCATTCCAGTAGGGCATCAACACCAGCGAGGAAAACAGCGCGGCGCCGGCAAACACGATAAACACCGTGACCGTGTCAAAGTAGCCCGGCAGCAAGCCGCCGAGGATCGCCCCCACCGAACCGCAACCGTTGACGAACCCCGCCGCCGTCGCGCCGGCCTTGGCGGTGCCGAAGTCAATGGCGGCGGTGCTGCTGATCATCGAGTCCGGCCCGTACAGGGTCAGGCCCATCACAAACAGCAGCGCCATCACCAGCGCCACGCTGCCAGTGTGCAAGGCGCCCATGAACAGTGCCAGGGCCACGGTCAGCGCCAGCAGGCTGAGGACACAGGCCGGCATGCGCCGCGCACCGAACAACTTGTCGGAAGCCATGCCGATCATGATCGGCCCCAGCAATCCCGCCAGCTCGAACGCCGTCGGCACAATCGCCGCGCCGACCTTGCCCACCGACGGCATCTGCTCATACACAATCACCGGCCCCCACAGCAGGATGGCGTAACGCGCCGGTTTCAACAGAAAGTACGCCAGCCCCAGGGTCAACACGGTGCGGTTGCGCAAGATGGCCCGCAGCGGTTCCAGCACGCTGGCGTTCTTCTCGGCGGCCGTCTGTTCCGGCTCGGGCTCCACTGCCGGCAACCCCACATCCTGTGGCGTGTTGCGCTGGAAGATGAAGAACAGCACCGCCACCACGAAGACCACCGCGGCACTGGAGATAAACGCCGCATGCCAGGTGCCGATCAGCGTATAGGCCCACCACCCGGCAAACGGCGACGCCACCAGGCCACCAAAGGCATAGCAAGAACTCCAAAGGCCCAGCACCCGCCCCCGCTGCTGCGCCGGGAAGAAGCTGCCAAGGTTCTTGCACAGCCCCGACCAGCCGGTGGACTGCGCCAGGCCCTGAATCAGCATGCAACTGATAAAGATCGGCAACGTGGCGAACGTGCCCATCACCAAGGCGGCAGCGGCGGAAATCAGCAACCCGCCGAGCACCACCACACGCGGCCCGAAACGGTCGGCGAGCATGCCCCAGGTGAACTGGCCAACGGCATAGGCCGCGAGGTAGATGCCATCCAGGTTGGCCATCATCATCTTGTCCAGCGGGAAACTCGGGTCGTCGACGATCCCCAGTTTGGCCACCGAAAAGGCTTTGCGGGTGAAATAGAAGGCCGCGTACGCCAGCCAGGTGATAGCGAAAATCTGCACGCGCCAACGCTTGATGTTACTCAAGGGAGTATTCATGGTGGTTCTGACCTCGGGTGTGAGTGTGCCGGCAGAATGAAAAGCAAACGCCTGTATTTTTATTGTTGAGCACTGCAATACCGACGCCTCGGAGGGCGCGGTACTGGTCAGATGAGCCCTGCTGGTAAGCACGCAAAGACCCATGGCCGCCTTAGGTGCAGGACTTGACCCGCGGCGACTGAGGGCTATCAAAGCAATGGCTGACTAATAGGTAAAATCGATTTATCGTATTTCAAATATAAGCTGAGCTTGTAAGAGGATTCGCGATGTCGGTGTCCCACGCCCAACTCAAAGCCTTCCATGCGGTGGCCGTGCACGGCAGTTTTACCCAGGCCGCCGAGCGTTTGTTCCTCAGCCAGCCGGCCATTTCCGACCAGGTGCGCAAGCTCGAAGAGCGCTTCGGCGTACTGCTGTTTCATCGCAACAAACGTTCAGTGCGGTTGACCGACCTGGGGAGCGGCTGTTAAGCGTCACCCAGCGCCTGTTTGCGGTCGCCGCCGAAGCCGAAGAGCTGCTGCAGGATTCCCGCGCCTTGCAAACCGGCACCCTGACCCTGGCGGTGGATGCCCCCGTGCATGTGTTGCCGCAGATCGCGCGCTTCTGCCAGTTGTACCCGGGCATCAGTGTGAAGATCGAAACCGGCAACACCGATGAATCGCTGTTTCGCCTGTACCACTACCAGGCTGACCTGGCGCTGCTGGGCCGCGATGTGGACGACGAGCGGCTGCTGTCACTGCCGCTGCCCGATGACCAACTGCTCGCGTTTGTTTCCCGTAACCATCCGTGGGCGGGCCGCGAGTCCATCTGCCTGGCGGACCTGGACGATACGCCGCTGGTACTGCGGGAAATCGGCTCGGTCACCCGCCAGACGCTAGAGCAGGAAATGCACCAGGCCGGTCTGCGGATTCGCCCGGCCATTCAGGTAGAAGGCCGGGAGGCGGCGCGGGAGGCGGTGGTGGTGGGGATTGGCGTGGGGGTGGTGTCTGCTGCGGAATTTGGCGCGGACTCGCGGGTGTATGCGATGCCGATCCGCGACTGCACTCAGCGGATGAAGGAAACCCTGGTGTGCTTGAAAGAGCAGAGCTCGCGGCGGGTGGTGGCGACGTTTCTGGAGATTGTGCGGGAGAGTTTGCGGTGAAGTTGAGGGCCCCTTCGCGAGTAAGCCCGCTCCCACATTCGACTGCATTCCATAGGTAGAACTCGGTCAACTGTGGGAGCGGGCTTGCTCGCGAAAGGGCCAACTCGATCTTCAGCCAACCCCCACTCAGGGCGCCAATTCGAAAAACGCCTGAATCAACCGCAACTCCCGGCGCCGCTCCATGCACCCGATCACATGCCGGTTCACCAGTCCCTCCCCGTGGATCGGAATCGCATGCACCCGTGGGTCCCGGCTGACCTCCATCGACGACACCACGCCCACTCCCAATTCAGCCGCCACCGCTTCCGTCACCGCCTCACGGCTGTCCAGTTCCAGCAACACCTTGGGCTGCACGCCGGCCAGGGCGCAGGCATCGTCAAAGGTGCGGCGGGTAATCGAGCTGGGCTCACGCAGCACCATGATCACCTGATCCAACTGCTCCAGCCGAATCCCCGCAGGCTCTGCCAGCCACGGGTGCCCGGCCGGCACCAGCGCGCAAATCCGTGACTCGATCAACGGCTGCAGGTGCAGGCCCTTGCGCGGTTCCACCTCCGTCAACACCGCCACATCGGCCCGCTCCGACAGCAGGGCGGCGAGGGTTTCCTGAGCGTTGCCCAGGCGCAGATTCACGGTAATTCCCGGGTACCGCTCCCGCAGGCGGGCCAACATCGGCATGACCATGTGCGGCCCGTCCGCCGCCACTTCCAGGCGCCCGGTGAGCAGTTGCCGGTTGGCCTCCAGCAAGGTCTGCGCCTCTTCCACCAGGCCGAAGATCGCCCGGGTGATGGCCGCCAGCTTGGTGCCCTCCTCGGTCAACGCCACCTGCCGCGCAGTACGTCGGAACAGCGCGATCTGGTAGTGCTCCTCCAGCGCCTTGATATGCCCGGTCACCGCCGGCTGGCTGATGAACAGCCGCTCGGCCGCCCGGGTAAAACTGCCCTCACGGGCCACGGCATCAAACGCACGCAGTTGAAACAGGTTCATAGCTATCGGCCTCACTGATAGCTCGCATAACAACAAACAATTTGATTGATGACAAGCCAAACTGCAATTTATGCCCCGTAGCTTCATCCCAACGTTTTGCGAGGACATGAGAATGAGTACTGCCGCGCCGATCCTGCTGACCCCCGGGCCCTTGACCACCTCAGCCCGCACCCGCCAGGCCATGATGGTCGACTGGGGTTCATGGGATGACCGCTTCAATCAACTGACCGCCAGCCTGTGCGAGCAACTGCTGGCGATCGTCAACGGCACCGACAGCCACCATTGCGTGCCGTTGCAAGGCAGCGGCACCTTCGCGGTAGAAGCGGCCATCGGCACCCTCGTCCCGCGTGACGGCAAGGTATTGGTGCTGATCAATGGCGCCTACGGCAAGCGCCTGGCGAAGATTTGCGAAGTGCTCGGCCGCGCGTTCAGCACCTTTGAAACCGCCGAAGACGAACCCACCACCGCAGCCGACGTCGACCGCCTGTTGCACGCCGACAAGAGCATCACCCACGTCGCGCTGATCCACTGCGAAACCAGCACCGGGATTCTCAACCCGCTGCCCGAGATCGCCCAGGTCATCGCCCGTCACGGCAAGCGCCTGATCATCGACGCCATGAGTTCCTTCGGCGCGCTGCCGATCGACGCCCGTGAAGTGCCGTTCGACGCACTGATCGCCGCCTCCGGCAAGTGCCTGGAAGGCGTACCGGGGATGGGTTTTGTGTTCGCTGAGAAACAGGCACTGGCCGCTGCCCAAGGCAACAGCCATTCGCTGGCGATGGACCTCTTCGACCAGCACAGCTACATGGCCAAGACCGGCCAATGGCGCTTTACCCCGCCGACCCACGTGGTGGCGGCGCTGCACGAAGCCCTGCTGCAATACAACGAAGAAGGCGGCCTGCCCGCCCGCCACCAGCGCTACGCCGACAACTGCCAGGCGCTGCTGGACGGCATGGCCGAACTGGGCCTGCGCAGCTTCCTGCCCGCCGCGATCCAGGCGCCGATCATCGTCACCTTCCACGCGCCGAAAGACCCGCGCTACCAGTTCAAGGAATTCTACGAACGGGTCAAGGCCAAGGGTTTCATCCTCTATCCCGGCAAATTGACCCAGGTGGAAACCTTCCGCGTGGGCTGCATCGGCCATGTGAACCAGGCCGAAATGCAAGCAGCTGTCGCGGCAGTCGCCGAGGTGCTGCAAGAAATGAACGTGCTCGACATCTGACTGCCAACTTCCAACAGGATCTGAACCATGAACTACGCAAACCCAACCAAGCTTCAAGCCGCGATCCTCGACTGGGCCGGCACCGTGGTCGATTTCGGCTCGTTCGCACCGACGCAGATTTTTGTCGAAGCCTTCGCCGAGTTCGACGTACAGGTCTCCATCGAAGAAGCCCGTGGCCCGATGGGCATGGGCAAGTGGGACCACATCCGCACCCTGTGCGACCAGCCGCAGGTGGCCGAGCGTTACCGCAAAGCCTTTGGCCGCACGCCCACCGATGATGACGTCACCGCCATCTACCAGCGCTTCATGCCGTTGCAGATCGAGAAAATCGCCGAGCACTCGGCCTTGATCCCCGGCGCCCTGGACACCATCGCCAATCTGCGCCAGCAAGGGATCAAGATCGGCTCGTGCTCCGGCTACCCCAAGCAGGTGATGGACAAGGTCGTCGAACTGGCCGCCACCAACGGCTACGTGGCCGACCACGTGGTAGCAACCGACGAAGTGCCCAACGGCCGCCCATGGCCGGCCCAGGCGCTGGCCAACGTGATCGCCCTGGGTATCGATGATGTGGCGGCCTGTGTGAAGATCGACGACACCGTGCCGGGCATCCTCGAAGGCCGTCGCGCCGGGATGTGGACCGTGGCGCTGACCTGTTCGGGCAACGCCCTGGGCCTGACCTACGAACAGTTCCGCGCCCTGGACGCCGGCACACTCGCCAGCGAACGCAAGCGCATCCAGGCCCTGTTCGAAGGCTCGCGCCCGCACTACATGATCGACACCATCACCGACCTGCCGGCAGTGATCGACGACATCAACCAGCGCCTGGCACGGGGCGAAATGCCGCAGGGCAACTGATCGAGATCAAAAGATCGCCTCTGCACCCTCCTCTCACGGGCAAACCTCGTAAAACAGGCTTACATTGAAAGGACTCCGTCGCGAAAGAACGGAGGTTTGCCCTGATGAGTGAGGAAGAAAGCGATGCCCTGGAAAAATTCCGATACGCGTTACAGCACCATGTCGATTGCGTTGCACTGGCTGATGGTGGTGCTGCTGGCGGTGGTCTACGCCTGCATTGAGTTACGCGGGCAGTTTCCCAAAGGCAGCGGCGGCCGTACGTTGATCGTGGAAATGCACTTCATGTTCGGCCTGACCGTGTTTGTGCTGGTGTGGCTACGGTTGTTCGCCCGCAGCCTGGGCGTGGCGCCGAAGATCGTGCCGGCGCCGCCGCAATGGCAAACCCTCCTCGCCACCCTGATGCACATGGCGCTGTATGCCTTGATGATCGGCATGCCCATCGCCGGCTGGCTGATTGTCAGCGCCGAGGGGCATTCGGTGATGTTCTACGGTATCGAGTTGCCGCCGCTGATCGCCGAAAACAAGGCCCTGGCCAAGGAGATTGAGCACTGGCACGTGCTGTTCGGCAAGATCGGTTACTGGCTGATCGGGCTGCACGCGTTGGCGGCGATCGTTCACCATTACATCCTGCGCGACAACACAGCGCTACGAATGATGCCTGGCAAGAGAGGGAGCATTCAGTAAACCCCCCAGGAGCGACACAGCTCCAATGTGGGAGGCTTGCTGTGGTGAACGGGCTTGCTGTGGTGAGCGGGCTTGCCCCGCGCTGGGCTGCGAAGCAGCCCCATCAATCTGTGGTGAACCCGACGGGGGGCAAGCCTCCTCACCACAGGACAAGCCCCTCACCCCAGCAAGCCAGCTCCTGCATTAACCGGGCGCAACAGGGAAACCCCGGCGGCCTTGCAAGCCGCCGGTATGAACGAAGATCAGGCGGGTGCCAGGGGCAAAGTACCCCGCCTCAACCCGCTGCTTCAAAGCCAACAACGCCTTGCCGGTGTACAGCGGCTCCAGCGGCAGGCCACAGGCTTGCTCGGTGGCGTCGATAAATTCCAGCAACCCTGGATCCACCTTGGCGAAGCCGCCCCGGCTGGCGTCCAGCAATTCATAACCCTCGTGCACCAGCACCTGTACCTGCTGCGCCACCCCGTGGTCATCGGGCACCGCCAGCGCGCCGTACACCGGATGCGCGCCCGCCTCGGCCAGCACCAGTCCCGCCAGCGTGGTGCCCGTGCCGGCTGCCAGCCACCAACCGTGATAGTCCGTCCAGCCCAGGCCGTTCAATTGCGCCTGCGCCTGACTCACCAACACCCCGCAGCCCGACGCCCCCGCCAGGCCACCGCCACCTTCGGGCACCGGATGCAGGTGTGGATACTGCTCGCGCCACGGCAGCCAGAAACCCGGCTCATGGCGCGCGCGATAGCCGCCATAACCCAACCAGTGCAGTCGCATGCCAAAGGCTTTGAGGTCGAGCACTGTGGGGGTGTCTTGCGGATGGCCACGCAGCAGGCCAACGGTAGGAAAGCCGAAGCGTTTCCCGGCTGCCGCCAGTGCATGCAGGTGATTGGAGTAAGCGCCGCCCAGGCTGATGATCCCGCGGGCACCCGCAGCCCGGCCTCGGGCCAGGTGCTCGGTGAGCTTGAACCATTTGTTGCCGCTGATCAGCGGGTCGATGCGGTCCAGGCGCAGCACGGCGACCTCCACCGGCCCCATCCACTCCAGCTTCAGGGGTTCAAGGGGCGCGTGGGGAAGCCAGTCGAAAGGACCCATGAGGGCAGTTCTGCACAAGAAAAGGGGCGGTAGTCTACCACCGCCCCTTGGGGGTTTTACAGCTCGGCCGCCAGGCGCGAACCCTGGTTGATGGCGCGCTTGGCATCCAGCTCGGCGGCCACATCCGCACCGCCGATCAGGTGCACGTTCTGCCCGGCAGCCACCAGGCCGTCCTGCAGTTCCCGCAGCGGGTCCTGGCCGGCGCAGATCACGATGTTGTCCACCGCCAGCACCTTCGGTTCACCCTCGGCGCCGATGCGGATGTGCAAGCCTTCATCGTCGATCTTCAGGTACTCGACGCTGTTGAGCATTTGCACCTGCTTGTTCTTCAAGCCCGTGCGGTGGATCCAGCCGGTGGTCTTGCCCAGGCCGTCACCGACCTTGGAAGCCTTGCGCTGCAACAGGAACACTTCGCGTGCCGGCGCATGGCGCTCGGGCTTGATCCCGGCCACACCGCCGCGGGCTTCCAGGTGGGTGTCGATGCCCCACTCTTTCCAGAACGCCTCGCGGTCAAGGCTGGTGGACACGCCCTGGTGCACGAGGAATTCCGACACGTCAAACCCGATACCGCCGGCACCGATCACGGCCACGCGATGGCCCACCGGCTTGCGCTCCAGAATCACGTCCAGGTAACTCAGCACCTTGGCGTTTTCCACGCCGGGAATTGCCGGTGTACGCGGCGCAATGCCGGTGGCCAGGATGATTTCGTCGTAACCGCCCGCCACCAGCTGCTCAACGTCGACCCGGGTGTTCAGGCACAGCTCGACATGGGTGGTCTGCAACTTGCGCTTGAAGTAGCGCAGGGTTTCGAAGAACTCTTCCTTGCCCGGCACGCGCTTGGCGATGTTGAACTGGCCGCCAATCTCGCTGGCCGAATCGAACAGGGTCACCTGGTGCCCGCGTTCGGCGGCAACGGTGGCCGCCGCCAGGCCCGCAGGACCGGCACCGACCACGGCGATTTTCTTGATCTGCTTGACCGGCAAGTAGTTGAGCTCGGTCTCGTAGCACGCACGCGGGTTGACCAGGCAGGTGGTCAGCTTGCCGCCAAAGGTGTGGTCCAGGCAGGCCTGATTGCAGCCGATGCAGGTGTTGATTTCATCAGCGCGACCTTCAGCGGCCTTGTTGACGAAGTCCGGGTCGGCCAGGAATGGGCGAGCCATCGAGACCATGTCGGCATCGCCTTCGGCCAGGATCTGCTCGGCGATTTCCGGGGTGTTGATGCGGTTGGTGGTGATCAACGGAATCTGCACCGCACCGCGCAACTTCGCGGTGACCTTGCTGAACGCACCACGCGGCACCTTGGTGGCGATGGTCGGGATGCGCGCTTCGTGCCAGCCGATACCGGTATTAATGAGTGTCGCACCGGCCTGTTCAATGGCCTTGGCCAACTGCACGATCTCTTCCCAGGTGCTGCCGCCTTCCACCAGGTCGAGCATCGACAGGCGGAAGATGATAATGAAATTCGGGCCTACCGCGTCGCGCACCCGACGCACGATTTCCACCGGCAGGCGCATGCGGTTTTCGTAGCTGCCGCCCCAACGGTCGGTGCGGTGGTTGGTGTGGGCGGCGAGGAACTGGTTAATGAAGTAGCCTTCCGACCCCATGATTTCCACGCCGTCGTACTCGGCGACCTGGGCCAGCAGCGAGCAGGTGACGAAATCATTGATCTGTTTTTCGATGCCTTCTTCGTCCAGCTCTTTGGGCTTGAACGGGTTGATCGGCGCCTGGATCGCGCTCGGCGCCACCTGCTTCGGGCTGTAGGCATAACGGCCGGCGTGGAGAATCTGCATGCAGATCTTGCCGCCCGCCTCGTGCACCGCCTGGGTGACGATCTTGTGCTTTTGCGCTTCCTCGTCGGTGGTCAGCTTGGCTGCACCGCCATACACCCCGCCTTCATCGTTCGGGCCAATGCCGCCGGTGACCATCAGGCCCACGCCGCCACGGGCACGCTCGGCAAAATACGCCGCCATGCGCTCGAAGCCGCCGGGTTTCTCTTCAAGGCCGGTGTGCATCGAGCCCATCAGGGTGCGGTTACGCAGGGTGGTAAAACCCAGGTCCAACGGGGCCAGCAGGTGCGGGTAGGCAGCAGCGGTCATGGTACAGCTCCACAACGGATCATCACGGGACGTGGAGCGCTCGACTGGCGCTCCATCGGTTTATGTCCCACAGACTAAGAGGCTGCCGGTTGCCGCTCAATGACTGTAACTGACAAGTTATTGATCCAAATGCGCAGGGCCCCTTGGCAACTGCGTACATGGGCCCTACCCTAGGTACCGAACCCTGTACCCGGTCCGTTGTCTTTTTCTCATGCGTAAACTTCTTGCCTTCACCCTAACCATGGCCCTGGTCGCCGCCGTTTCCGCCTATCTGGTCTGGACCCAGGAACGCCCCGTGGGCCATTACCTGTCCGACCTGCGGATCAACCTCGCCGTCGACGAAGGCGTGCCCGCCGACCGCGGCAACCTGCTGGGCATCCAGCCGGAGCTGTTCCCCGCCGATTACCAGAGCCTGGAACGCCTGCACCTGAAACTCGCAGCCTATCTGCAAAAGGCCCGGGACCAGGGCCTGGTCAACGACAAGACCATCGTGGTACTGCCGGAACATATCGGCACCTGGCTGATGGTCAGCGGCGAAAAGAACGAGCTGTATCAGGCCACCAATCTCAAGGAGGCGATGAACTGGTTGTCGGCGAGCAACCCGCTGCTGTTCCTGCGGGCGCTGATCAGCGCCAAGGGTGATGACCGCATCGACGACGCCTACCTGCGCATGAAGGCCCCGGCCATGGCCCGTGACTATCAGGTGCTGTTCGGCGGCCTGGCCAAGGAGTTCGGCGTGACCCTGGTGGCCGGCTCCATTGCCCTGCCCAACCCGAGCATCAGCCAGGGCCAGCTGCAGATCGGCCATGGCGCGCTGTACAACACCAGCGTGGTCTTTGATCGCGATGGCTTGCCGGTGGGCCAGCCACAACGCCAGCTGTATCCGATTTTCGACGAGCGCGGCTTTATCGAACCCGGCGACGAAAACACCGTCAGCGTGGTCGACACGCCGGCCGGGCGCCTGGGCATCCTGATCGGCAGCGACAGCTGGTACCCCGACAACTACCGCAAGCTCAACGAGCAAGGGGCGCAATTGGTCGCGGTGCCGGCGTTCGTGATTGGCCGCGAGACCTGGGACAAGCCATGGCGCGGTTTCAAAAGCGTGTCGACGCCACCGGAGATCAGCCTCAAGCCCGAAGAACTCAGCGAAGGCGAAGCCTGGCACCGCCTGACCCTGATCAGCCAGCAACCCATCAGCCAGGCCACCGCCGGCATGAGCGTGTTCCTGCGCGGGCAGTTCTTTGACATGGGCAGCGCCGGGCAAAGTTTCCTCAGCAGCAACGGCCAGGTGTTTGCCGACGGCAATGCCCGTGGCGCCCGCTTGCTGAACGTGTGGCTGTAAGACGATGAAGCCGGTGCGGCTGGGGGATTTGTCGGTGGGCTTTGTCCACACCTTGGCCGATGCCATCCACAGCCATGGCCTGGACCCGCAACCGCTGCTGCTGCAATACGGTCTGGACCCGGCGCGCCTGGCCGAGGCAGGTGCACGCTTGTCGATCCCGCGCTACATGCGCCTGGGCCACGCCGCTATCCAGCTCACCGGCGACCCCGGCCTGGGCCTGCGCATGGGCCAGCTCAGCCGCTTGAGCCAGGCGGGTCTCGCCGGTGTTACCGCGGCCCAGGCGCCCACCGTGCGCGAAGCCGCCCGCACCCTGACGCGCTTCGAAGCCTTGTACGGCTCCAACTATCGCGGCCAATCAAGCTTTCACGAGGATGCCGACGGCGCCTGGTTGCGCTTCTATTCCATCAGCCCGTACAACGCCTACAACCGTTTTGTAGTGGACTCGATTATCGCCGGCTGGCTGCATCAATTGTCGAGCCTGAGTGCGCAACCGGTGCAGGCGCAGCGTATCGAAATCGAGTTCCAGGCCCCCGACTACAGCGAGCACTACAGCGTGCTGGGGGACTGCCCGATCCAGTTTGGTGCCGAGCACAATCAACTGCGCCTGAGCCAGCAGACCCTGGCGCTGCGCAATCCGGAACATTGCCCAAGTACCTGGCAATTACTGGTGCAGTTGTGTGAACGGGAATTGGAGCAGTTGACGCGCACCCGCAGCCTGCGCGAGCGCATTACCCGGTTGCTCGGGCCGATGCTCAACGGTGGCCGGGAACCCGACCTGGAAGAAGTGGCGGCGCGTTTGAAACTGCCGACCTGGACCTTGCGGCGCAAGCTGGCGGAAGAAGGGACTCAGTTCCGGGCGATTCTCAACGACACTCGCCGCGACCTGGCCATGACCTACATTCGCGATACCGAACTGGCGTTCGGTGAAATTGCCTATTTGCTCGGTTTTGCTTCAGCGGAAGCCTTTCAACGGGCCTTCAAGCGCTGGAACAGCCAGACCCCAGGGGAATTTCGCCGCAGTCAGCGGCATTCCGCCTGATGTCTGTCTTACAGCTCGGTGGCATCATCGGCCGGATCCAGCGGATCCAGTTCAAAGGCATGGTACTCGAGCAGTTCTTCCTGGTAATCGTCCATTGTTGACTCCTTGTTTTATGAAAAGGGGTTGCTTAGTGACCTGCACAACCAGCCTAAAGTGCCGTCATGACGAAAAAATGTCCGGAGCATGACGTTCCTGCACTTCAAGATTAAACGTAGCAGTGTTGGCTGGATTTAGCCGGAGGAATTTCAGATGCAACTGCAATCATTGCAATTGCAATCATAAGCAAGAATCCATTAGGGTAGGGGCATCCGTTGCCAAGCGACCCAGCCCATGACTGCCGCCACCGAACGCTCCGCCCTGATCTGTATCGACGCCTTGAACGCCGCGCAGCAGCCCCGCTGCTCACCCCTCTACAGCGTGATGAGCATGGCCAACACCCTGGAGTCCAGCCGGCAGGCGTGGGTGATTCGCGGTCAGTCGCGCTCCCGCCGCGTGGTGAGTTGGCCCACCTGGTTCGCGCGCAATACCGGGGAAAAGCCAATGTTGTACCTGCACACGGCCGCTTCATCGGCGCAGTTGCGGGCGCTGTCCGGCGAGACTCGCCAGCGGGGTATCTTGTGCAACGACAGCGCAACCCTGCCCTCGCCTTCACTGCCGCTGTGGCTGGCTGGCAACCCTCAGTGCACGCCTTATGATCCGGCCTCCGGCGCAGAAACCCGGGCGATTGTGCTGGCGGGTTTGCAGACGTTGTATGTCGAGGGCAAGCCGGGTTTTTTCTACCTGGCTCTGCACGATCAGCACGATGGGCCGGGGCTGAGCCCGCAGGATCGGGACGATGCGCTCAAGGGCATGTACCGGGTGCGGCGCTCATACACGAGTGAATTGAGGGTGCGGTTGCTGGGTGCGGGTCGGGCGTTTGAAGAGGTCGTGCACGCCGCCCGGTTGCTCGAATTGGACTGGAACATCGAGGCGCAGTTATGGAGTTGCCCCAGCTACACACAGCTGGCCCGTGAGGCGCAGGCGGCGCAGCGCTGGAATCGCCTGCACCCTTTGGCACCGAAGCGCAGCTGCCATCTGCGGGATTGCCTGGGAGGCAATGCCGCGCCGGTAATCGCGGTCACGGGCTACCCGCAGCCGATCGTCGATCAGCTCGCGGCGCATGTGGATGCACGGTTTGTACCGTTGGGTGCGGGCTCGGTAGAGGCGTCAGCCCCGAGTCGTTACTGGATTGCCACGCTGGCGTTGAAGGCACTGGCGGATGACGGATGTATCGAAGCAGAACACGTCGAAACCGCCCTGCATCGGTATCACCTGAAATGACGATCTGTAATCCATCACAGATCAAATGTGGGAGCGGGCTTGCTGTGGTGAGCGGGCTTGCCCCGCGTTGGGCTGCGAAGCAGCCCCATCAATCTGTGGTGAACCCGACGGGGGACAAGCCCCCTCACCACAGCAAGCCCGCTCCCACACTGGATCTTCGTCGCCTGGAGTCTTTGCGTCAGGTCTTACGCCGCCCCCGGGTCTGCACACCCGCCTCCATCGCCAACCCTGCGGTGCGTTCCAACGCCTCGGCAAAGCCCCGGCGCTGCTCGCTGTCGAGCTGGGACAAAAACAACTCATCCACGCTGCTTTCGTAGATTTTCCACATTTTTTTACGCAACACCCGGCCCTCTTCGGTGATCGAGACAAAGGCTGCCCGCCCGTCACCGTCGGAGCGCGAACGCACCACCAGGCCGTCCTTTTCCAGGCGGTCGACCAGGCGCGTCAGGTTGTAGCGTTCGATGGCCAGCACATCGGCCAATTCGTGCATGCGCCGGGTGCCGTCGGGGCCGCTTTCCAGGCCCCACAAGGCGTCGTACCAGGCGTAAGGCGGCAGACCGGCATCGGCCAGGCGCCGTTCGATTTCACGGATGACCGTCCTGTGGGCCCGAACAAAACGGAACCAGACATCAGGCTCTTTCGACGACATGCAACACCATCCGGGGAATTTCAAGAAGGTTGCAATAGTAGCTCATCCCGCGCTAGATTCAGTCATGTAGTTGCAATTGCAACTACATTCGCAAAGCTCCCACAAAGAGCCCACACGCTGAAACCCGTCCACCCTGGAGCCTGACATGACCCCGAACACTGCAGTACGCCTCGACGACGACCCACAGGAAACCCGCGAATGGCTGGAGTCCATCGAATCGGTGTTGTCCACCGAAGGCCGCCCGCGCGCGCATTATCTGATCGATCAGTTGCTGGATTTCGACGTGGCGCGGCATGGCGACTTCTACGGGCGGGTGACCACGCCTTACGTCAACACCATTCCGGTTGATCGCCAGTTGCCCTACCCCGGCAACCTGTCCACCGAGCGCCGGCTGAATGCGTTTATCCGCTGGAACGCCATGGCCATGGTATTGCGTGCCGGCAAGCACTCAGGCGTAGGTGGGCATATCGCAACGTACGCGTCGGCCGCCGTGCTGTATGACGTAGGCTTCGACCACTTCTTCCGTGGCCGCACCGACAGCTTCGATGGCGACCTGGTGTACATCCAGGGCCACTCTGCACCGGGCATTTACGGGCGCGCCTACCTCGAAGGCCGGATCAGCGAGGCGCAGCTGGACAACTTCCGTCGGGAAGCCGGTGGCGACGGTTTGTCGTCCTATCCGCATCCACGGCTGATGCCGGACTTCTGGCAATTTCCTACTGTGTCCATGGGCCTTGGGCCGATTACCGCCGCGTATCAGGCGCGCTTCATGCGCTACCTGGAATTGCGCGACCTCAAGCAACACCAGGGTCGCAAGGTGTGGGCGTTCCTCGGTGATGGAGAGATGGACCAGCCGGAATCCCTGGCGGCCATTTCCCTGGCCGGGCGCGAGAAACTCGACAACCTGATCTTCGTGGTCAACTGCAACCTGCAACGCCTGGACGGCCCGGTGCGCGGCAATGCCAAGGTGATCCAGGAATTCGAAAGCCTGTACCGCGCCGCTGGCTGGAACGTGATCAAAGTGATTTGGGGCGGCGGCTGGGATGCGCTGCTGGAAAAGGACAACAGCGGTTTGCTGCGCCAACGCATGATGGAGTGCGTGGACGGCGACTATCAGAACTACAAATCGCAAAACGGCGCCTACGTGCGGGAACACTTCTTCGGCAAATACCCGGAGTTGCTGGCGCTGGTGGCGGACATGTCCGACGACGATATCTGGAAACTCTCACGGGGCGGCCATGACCCGGACAAGGTCTACAACGCCTATGCCGCCGCCGTGCGCCACAGCGGGCAGCCGACGGTGATCCTGGCGAAAACCGTCAAGGGCTTCGGCATGGGCGAAGCCGGCGAAGGGCAGAACATCAACCACCAGCTGAAAAAGATGGGCGCGGAGGCCGTCAAAGCCTTCCACGATCGCTTCGGGCTGGAAGTGGCCGACGATCAACTTGCCGAAATCCCTTACCTCAAGCCCGCTGCCGACAGCGAAGAAGCCCGCTATTTCGCCGCCCGCCGTCAATCATTGGGCGGTTACGTACCGGCCCGCCACAGCGCGGTCGAGTCGTTGAAGATCCCGGAACTGGACGCCTTCGCCACCCAGCTCAAGGACACCGGCGAACGCGCGATCTCCACCACGATGGCCTTTGTGCGCATCCTCGGCACGCTGCTCAAGGACCCGAACCTGGGCAAACTGATCGTGCCCATCGTGCCGGACGAATCCCGCACCTTCGGCATGGAAAGCCTGTTCCGCCAGATCGGCATTCACTCCGCCGTCGGCCAGCTCTACACCCCACAGGATGCCGGCCAGCTTTCCTACTACAAGGAGAGCAAGGACGGACAGATCATGCAGGAAGGCCTGAATGAATCCGGCGCCATTTCCTCGTGGATCGCGGCGAGCACCTCCTACGCCAACCACGGTTTGATGACCGTGCCGTTCTACATCTTCTATTCGATGTTCGGCTTCCAGCGGGTCGGCGACCTGGCCTGGGCCGCAGGCGATGCACGGGCGCGGGGCTTCCTGCTGGGGGCGACCGCCGGGCGCACGACGCTGATGGGTGAAGGCCTGCAGCATGACGATGGCCACAGCCATGTGCTGTCGTCGGTGATTCCGTGCTGCATTTCCTATGACCCGACCTTTGCCTTCGAGCTGGCGGTAATTATTCGCGAGGGCATGCGCCGGATGTACGTCGAGCAAGAGGACATTTACTACTACATCACCCTGCTCAACGAAAACTACCCGCACCCGGCAATGCCCGAAGGCGTCGAGGACGGAATTCTCAAGGGCATGTATCGGTTACAGGCGGCTGAGGACGCCGCACAACCAAGGGTGCAATTGATGGGCAGCGGTTCGATCCTGCGGGAAGTGATGGCCGCCGCTGACTTGCTGCGCGATGACTTTGCCGTGGCCAGCGATGTGTGGAGTGTCACCAGCCTGACCGAGTTGCGCCGTGAAGGCCATGCCGTGGAACGCTGGAACCTGCTGCACCCGGAAAGCGAACCGCGTACCAGCTATGTCGAGCAGTGCCTTGAGGGGCAAGCGGGTCCCGTGGTGGTCGCCACCGATTACATGAAGATCTTCGCTGACCAGATCCGCCCGTTCGTGCCGGGCCGGCGCTTTGTGGCGCTGGGCACTGATGGCTTCGGGCAATCGGATACCCGCGAAACCTTGCGTGAGTTTTTTGAGGTGGACCGCTACTTCATCGCGCTGGCGGCCCTGAAGGCGCTGGCGGACGACGGCCTGATCAGTCGCGCCAGGGTGGCGGAGGCGATCAGCCGCTACGGGATCAACGTCGACAAGGCCAACCCCGTAGCGGTGTAGTTACTGCGCAGGCGTCGGCAGGGGCGGAATCGCTTCGGTCGGCGCCGGCAGCGTCGGCTGGGTAGCCTGCGGCGCAGGGGCCGGGGTTTCCTTGGGAGCAATCGGCGCGGGTTCTGCCGGCGGTGCAACCGGCTCCGATGCCGCAGGCTCTACCGCTGGCGTCACCGGGGCTGCCGGTGTGGCGGGCACTTCTTTCGGCGCTTCTTTAGGCGCCTCGACCTTGTCAGCCGCCGGGGCTGCCTTGGGTTCCGGGATGCCCAGGTCAGCCTTGGGCTTCTCTGGAATATGCGCAGCCTTTTTCACTTCCTGGGGCAGGAAAACGTCCACCAGCGCGAAATAACGCTCATAAAATTTCGGCGCAGACACGGTCTCGCTGGCCACCTTGACCATGGAGTCGTCGGTGGAGCCAATCGGCATCGACACCGAGCCCAACACACCCACGCCGAGGCTGGCGGAGTTGTTGACCTTCTTCAGCGCATAGCGGTCCTGCAAGGCGTTGGCGAACATCGTCGAGTGATGATCACCGCTGCCATCGTCGGCACACACCACGTTGAAACTGATTTGCAGGTGAGTCTCGCCGGTCTGCTGGAAACTCTTGTTACCCACCACCAGCTTCGGATCGCTGCTGGTGATGATGTAACCCTGGCTCAACAGCGCACGCCGCGCCGCTTCGCAGGCCGCGGTGTCACTGACCGGGTAATCACGGGAAAACGTACCGGAGTCGTCGAAATTCTCATGTTCATAAATAGCGGTCTTGGGTGACGAGCAGCCCGCAGCGCCCGCCAGCACCAGCGCCAACCCGAGGCTACGCAAGTGAAATGATGTCGACATCGAAAATCCTGAGGAAAACAGTCAGGGCGGTATTGTGCAACAGAACGTGGCCTTGGCGCGCGAATTCCTGTCGGTAAAACGTCACAGCCTTACGGGACGGTGTCTGCAGGAAAAAGCCGCTCGCCCATATGGTCGATAAACACGCGCAGTTTCGCCGAGGCATGGCGACTTGATGGCCAGAGCATCCAGAAGCTGCCGCTGTGTTCCAGGTAATAGTCCAGCACCCGTTGCAGCCGGCCCTGCTCCACCGACTCCCGGACCATAAAGTCCGGCAGGCAGGCAATCCCCAGGCCTTCATGGGCCACGTGCATCAGCGATTCGATGGTGGTGGAGACCAGCGGTGCACGCAGGACCGGCTCCGGCATGCCCGGCTCCGGGCGCAGCGGCCAGGCTTCCAGCTTGCCGGTGGCGCAGAACTTGTGGCGCAGGCAGGCGTGGTTGTTCAAGTCCCGGGGCTGACGCGGCGTGCCGTGCAGGCGCAGGTACTCGGGGGAAGCCACCAGCACCAGGCGGTAATTCCCGAGGTGGCGTGCCATCAAGCGTGAATCCTCGGGCTTGCCGGTGCGAATCACCGCGTCGAAACCTTCTTCGATCACGTCCACCATGCGGTCGGAGAAGTCCACGTCCAGCTCGATCTCGGGGTAGGCCCGCATGAAATCGGTGAGCACCGGCATCAACAGCCCGCGCACTTGCGGCAGACTGACGCGCAGCTTGCCCCGGGGCGTGGCGGAAGCCTGGCTCAGCTCCTGTTCTGCAGCCTCGACCTCGGCCAGGATGCGCCGGGAGCGTTCCAGAAACAGTGCGCCCTCGCTGGTCAACGTGATGCTGCGGGTGCTGCGATGGAACAGCCGCACACCCAGGCGCTCTTCAATGCGCGCAATGCTTTTGCCAATGGCCGAGGACGATACCCCCAGCAGGCGCCCGGCCTCGGTAAAGCTGCGGGTTTCCGCCACCTGCACAAACACTGAAATACTGCCGAGGCTGTCCATCGTCTCGCTCCCGAGGATTGCGGACGTTGGCGTCCGATAAGTTCGGAACCTTAGCCTGTTTTTCTCCACCGCGCAGCACCCTACTCTGGCTCCCTGCCCTTTCGTCTGAAACCCGGAGCCACGAAACATGAGCGACAGCGCCTTATCTTCCCCGAGCCTTGCGGCGAGCCGTGAACGGCTGCCCCTGGGCGGTTTGCTGGCACTGGCAACCGCCGGCTTTATCACGATCCTCACCGAGGCCATGCCGGCGGGCCTGCTGCCGCAAATGGGCGCCGGTCTCGGAGTGTCCGACGCCCTGGTGGGCCAGTTGGTAACCCTCTACGCCCTCGGCTCGTTGCTGGCGGCCATTCCCCTGACCATCGCCACCCGTGGCTGGCGCCGGCGGCCGTTACTGATGATTGCCATCGGCGGGTTTGCCTTGGTCAACAGCGTGACGGCGTTCTCCAGCGACTACCTGTTGACCCTGGTGGCCAGGTTCTTCGCCGGGGTGTTCGCGGGGTTGCTCTGGGCGCTGCTGGCCGGTTACGCCAGCCGCATGGTTGCACCGCACCTGCAAGGGAGGGCGATTGCCGTGGCGATGCTTGGCGCGCCACTGGCGTTGTCACTGGGCGTGCCTGCCGGGACATTCCTGGGCACCACGGTGGGCTGGCGCCTGAGCTTCGCGATCATGAGCGGCCTTACGGTACTGCTGCTGGCGTGGGTGCGCTGGCAGGTTCCGGACTTTGCCGGGCAGCGAGCGGAAAAACGCCTGGGGCTGCGCCAGGTATTGGCATTGCGGGGGATTCGTCCGGTGCTGTTTGTGACCTTCACCTACGTGCTGGCCCACAACATTCTCTACACCTATATCGCGCCGTTCCTGGTGCCCGCCGGAATGGCCGCAGACATCGACCAAGTGTTGCTGGTATTTGGCCTGGCCGCGCTGCTGGGCATCTGGATTGTGGGTGCGCTGATTGATCAGCGGCTGCGCGCCTTATTGGTGATCAGCTGCGGGATGTTCGCATTGTCGGCCCTGGCACTGGCGTTCTGGATCACCTCGGCGGCCGTCATCTACACCACGGTGGCGTTGTGGGGGCTGGCGTTTGGCGGGCTTCCGGCATTGCTGCAGACGGCGCTGGCCAAGTCGGCCGGGGATTCAGCCGACGCCGCGCAGTCGATGCTGGTCACCGTGTGGAACCTGGGCATCGCCGGTGGCGGGCTGCTGGGCGGCATGTTGCTGCAGGGTTGGGGCGTGACGTCGTTTCCATGGGCCGTCGTCGCATTGGTCGTGCTGGCCCTGCTGGCGACACTTCGTTTAAGCGATGTTTAAACAGAAACGTGACGTGATGTTTCTTAACTCTTATGATCGCACCGGGTGCGCTGCTGCATACGCTACAGCGCAGGTTAAAGGATAAGCATTGGTCGGGCCGCCAATGGAGACTTGTCGTGCCTGATAAACACCCTGCTATTCCTCGCCCCCAGGTTTTGGTTGAAGGCGCCCTGTCTGCGCTGGAACGGTTTTCACGCATCGAAGCGGTCAGCGGCATCGTGTTGCTGCTGGCGGCGATCATCGCGCTGATCTGGGCCAACAGCCCCGTTGCCGATTCCTACGAACACTTCTGGAACACCCCACTCACCATCGGGCTGGGGGACTTCACCGTCTCGCGCTCATTGCACTTCCTGGTGAACGACGGGCTGATGACCATCTTCTTCCTGGTGGTGGGCGCCGAGATTCGCCAGGAGATCAGGGACGGCGCACTCGCCAACCTGAAGCTGGCCACCTTGCCCCTGGGTGCTGCGCTGGGTGGCGTGCTGATGCCGGCGCTGATTTACACCCTGCTCAACCATGGCACCGTAGCGGCCAGCGGTTGGGCGGTACCCACTGCCACCGACATTGCATTTGCCGTGGGTGTGCTGGCGCTGTTGGGTAAATCCATCCCCGCCGGCGTGCGCATCCTGCTGCTGGCGCTGGCGATCATTGATGACATCGTCGCCATCCTGATCATCGCGATTTTCTATACCGCCAGCCTGGACTACATGGGCCTGGTGATTGCGGCCTGCGGGCTGGCGCTGGTGCTGATTTTTCAGCGGATGGGCATTGGCAAGGCGGTTGTGTACCTGTTGCCGGGGGCGATTGTCTGGTTTGGCCTGCTCAAGACCGGTGTGCATCCTACGCTTGCCGGCGTGATGCTGGGCCTGATGACACCCGTCACGTCCAGGCCCACCCGGGAACGCCCTCTGGACACCATCGGGCGCACGTTCAACGAGCTGATGGAGCGGCTTTCGCAATCGGCTGAAAGTGCCCATCAAGTCGCCAAACCATTAAAGCAACTGAGACAGGCCCAGCGGGAAATGCTGCCGCCGGTGCAACGTATTCAAGCGGGCTTGCACCCGTGGGTGGCCTTTGGCGTCATGCCACTGTTTGCCCTGGCGAACGCAGGGGTGAGCCTGCAGGGGTTCAACCTGGACGACCCGCTGCCCCACGGCGTATTCATGGGCGTGATACTGGCGCTGGTGCTCGGCAAGCCGCTGGGTGTGATGCTGGCGAGCGTGGCGTTGGTGAAACTGAACATCTGCCAATTGCCGGAGGGCGTGACCTGGAACGGCGTCGCCCTGGTGGGCCTGCTGGCGGGAATTGGTTTCACCATGTCGATCTTCATCTCGTCGCTGGCCTTCTCCGACCCGACGCTGCTGTCGGCTGCCAAGCTGAGTGTGCTGACGGCGTCGTCCCTCGCCGCCGTGATTGGCCTGAGTTGGGGCAAGCTCAAGTTTGCGCGCTGACTCAATCGTGGGTTGACGGCTGTTGAGTCAAACCGGAAATCGCGGCGACGACCTTTGTCACACTCTCGGCGACCGCGATTTCCCCGTTTAATCGAATGGCCGGTGTCGTCAGTTGCTTGAGCCACCGCTCATGCCTGGGCCGGCTGCGCCCGGCCCGGTTGCCCGCCTCATAGCTCTCGGCCCATATGAGAAACTTCTGATGGTTCTCGTGCATATCCCCGCCCGGCAAGATCCGCGTGCCGAACCGTTGCAACTCCCGCGACTTCAAGCGCTCTATTCGCAGTGCCGTTGGCGTATCGACGAACACCACCAGGTCCGCCTCTTGAATCACCTCGGCGCCCCAGCCGTCCATTGATCCGGACAGCACCCAAGGGCCGCCTGCCAGCGCTTGAGTCAACAGCGCGACCCGTTCTTCAGGGGGCGTGATTTCTCAAAGGGAGGATCCGTTGGGTACCAGTAGTAATCATCGACATCCACATGCGGCAGGTTAAGCCTGTCAGCCAAGGCGCCGCCCAACGTGCTCACGCCTGCGCCCGAAGCCCCGCTGATATAAATCCGTTTGCTCACTGTTTGGCCTCCTGGACTACGTATCTGAATACTACGTAAAAAAAAGACCCCGGCCTCTTCAGGCCGGGGTCTTTTCATTCAGGCGGTAACGAGATCAGAACTTCTTGATCTCAGCCTTGGTTTCCAACTGCTTGCGATAGGCGGCGAAGTCTTGCTGGCCGACACGGGACGCGAGGAAGCGGCGGTACTGAGCCTTCTCGTCATCGGTCGGTGCAGCCGCTTCGTTGACCGCGTTCAAGCGCACGATCATCAGGCTACCGTCTGGCAGGGTCACGCTGGTGAAGGTCGGCTTGTCCTTGGCCGCAGGCTTTGGCATGCGGAACAGGGCTTGCAGCACCGCTGGCTCGACACCTTCCTGGCCACGGGTGGCCGCTTCGGTGACTTTCCAGGCCTGGCCATCAACCGGCTGGTTCAGCGGTGTCTTGCCATCACGCAGGCTGGCAATCAGCTCGTCCGCGTGAGTCTTCGCCGCAGCGCTTGCGCGCTCCTTGGTCAACTGGGCGCGGATGGCAGTGGCAACGCTTTCCAGCGGCAGCTGGGTTGGCTTCAAGTGCTCTTTGGCACGCAGCACCACGATGGTTTCCGGATCCAGCTCGATGGCGGTGCTGTTGGCACCTTCATCCAGTACCTCAGGGCTGAATGCAGCGGTGACCACGGCACGGTTTGCGGCGATACCTTCGCCACCTTCACGGCCAAACGGCGCAGAGGTGTGCACGGTCAGCTTCAGGTCCGACGCCGGCTGGGCCAGGTCGGAAGCTTCGAATGCAGCGTCTTCCAGCTGTTTGGTCGCATCGACGAAACGCTGTTCAACCTGTTGGGTCTTGAGCTCGCGGGTCAGCTTGTCTTTCAGGCTGGCGAACGATGGCACTTCCGGTGCTTCAACGCCCAACAGCTTGATCAGGTGCCAGCCGAAGCTAGAACGCACCGGTGCCGAGACCTGGTCCTTGTTCAACGCATACAGCGCTGTTTCGAAGGCTGGGTCGTAGACGCCAGGACTCGCGAAACCGAGGTCACCGCCGTTGTTCGCCGAACCCGGATCCTGGGAGAACTCTTTCGCCAGGGCTTCAAACTTCTCGCCCTTGGCCAGGCGTGCCTGGATCTCTTCGATCTTGGCCTTGGCCTGCTCGTCCGTTGTCTTGTCGTTGACTTCAATCAGGATGTGCGCCGCACGACGCTGTTCAGCGAGGTTGGCGGTTTCTTTCTGATAGAGGGCTTGCAGCTCATCGTCCTTGACCGCGACCTGGTCGAAGAAGGAAGCCTTCTTCAACTCGAGGTAGTCGATGACCACCTGGTCCGGAGTCATGAACTCTTTGGCGTGCTGGTCGTAGTAAGCCTTGACCTCGTCGTCGGTGAGTTTCACCGCCGCAGGGTTGGCCTTGACGCTGACGGTGGCGAAATCGCGGGTCTGTTTTTCCAGACGGGCGAACGCCAGTACTTCGGCATCGGTGACAAAACCGCTGCCGGCAATGCCTGCACGAACCTGGCCGATCAGCATTTCCTGGCTCAGCATCTGACGGAATTGCATACGGCTGTAGCCCAGCTGACGGATCACCTGGTCGAAACGCTCGGCGTTGAACTGGCCATCCACCTGGAATTCCGGTGTCTGCAGGATCACTTGATCCAGCGCAGCTTCGGAGAAAGCGAATTTCGAATCGGCCGCGCCTTGCAGCAGCAGCTTACGATCGATCAGGCCTTTGAGGGCGGCGTCGCGCAGCAGCTTTTCGTCCAGCAAGGAAGCATCGAAGTCCTTGCCCAGCTGTTGCATCAGCTGACGACGTTGCATGTCGACGGCCTGGCCCAGTTCGCTTTGGGTGATTTCTTCACCGTTGACCTTGGCCACGTCCTGCTTGTTGTTGGTCGAAGCCTGAAAAATAGCCTCGATACCGGTGAACGCCATCAATGCGACGATGATCCCGATAATGGTCTTGGCAATCCAGCCTTGTGAATTGTCCCTGATATTCTGCAGCATGCGTCCCCCAGAAACGGTTGAACTTCAAAATTAGGCAACCGTGGAGCGTGGGTAGAGTCCGGATAGAAGAAAGGCGCATCCGAGGATGCGCCTTCTCGTAACTGGCGGAGCGGACGGGGGTTTGAACCCACACCCCCGGCGTGGCGACCCGATGGATACTTGGGTCAGCTGCCGCTCCGCTGCCAGGCCAGACCTGCGTCCGACCCGGATGGGTAAGGCTTGAACGAAGCTTAGTTAACCGCTTCTTTCAGGGCTTTACCGGCTTTGAAACCTGGTTTTTTGGCAGCGGCGATTTGCAGAGCCTTGCCAGTCTGTGGGTTACGGCCAGTGCGAGCTGGACGATCGGTCACAGAGAAAGTACCGAAACCAACCAGTACCACAGAGTCGCCGGCCTTGAGAGCGCCAGTGACGGATTCGATTACTGCGTCCAGCGCACGGCCAGCAGCGGCTTTCGGGATATCAGCAGATGCAGCGATAGCATCAATCAGTTCCGACTTGTTCACTCTAAGTCCCCTTATATCTATTGAGTATGATTCTAAGTTTTTTGGTGAAAGCAAAAATCAGTGCTGAATGGCCTACAGACACTTAAGAGCCGCTTTATAACAAGGGCTCTAAAAAGCTGTCAAGGAAGCCCCCAGGCTTAAACGTATTAATGCGTGCTAATTCTTTCCTTAGAGTCAGTCTCGCGTTTTTCGTCCTTCGCGACTATCTCCGGAGCCACATCTGGCAAGGGCTCCGGCGCGTATTGCAGCGCAATTTGCAGGACCTCGTCAATCCATTTAACCGGTTTAATCTGCAGATCCTGCTTGATATTGTCAGGAATCTCCTTCAAGTCGCGAACATTCTCTTCAGGAATGATCACGGTCTTGATACCACCCCGGTGTGCAGCCAGCAATTTCTCTTTGAGGCCACCAATGGCCAGTACCTGGCCACGCAGGGTAATTTCCCCGGTCATGGCCACATCGGCGCGCACCGGAATGCCGGTCAGGGCTGATACCAGTGCCGTGCACATGCCTACGCCAGCGCTAGGGCCGTCTTTCGGGGTCGCCCCTTCCGGCATGTGGATGTGAGTGTCGTGCTTCTCGTGGAAGTCCAGGGGGATCCCCAGGCTCTTGGCGCGGCTGCGCACCACGGTCTGCGCGGCAGTGATGGATTCGACCATCACGTCACCCAGGGAACCGGTCTTGATCAATTGCCCCTTGCCCGGAATAACCGCGGCCTCAATGGTCAGCAATTCGCCGCCCACCTGGGTCCACGCCAGGCCTGTGACCTGACCCACCTGGTCCTGCTGCTCAGCCAGGCCGTAACGGAATTTACGCACGCCCAGGAAGTGTTCCAGCAGGTCGGCAGTGACCTTCACCGAGAAGCGTTTTTCCAGCGCATGTTCCTTCACCGCCTTGCGGCAGATCTTCGCCAGTTGACGCTCAAGGCCCCGTACACCGGCCTCGCGGGTGTAGAAACGAATGATGTCGCGGATCGCGTCGGCATCAAATTCGATCTCGCCTTTTTTCAGGCCATTGGCCGCAATCTGCTTGGGCGAGAGGTATTTGACGGCGATGTTGATCTTCTCGTCCTCGGTGTAACCCGGCAGACGAATCACCTCCATCCGGTCCAGCAGGGCTGGCGGAATATTCATCGAGTTGGAGGTGCACAGGAACATTACATCGGACAGGTCGTAGTCGACTTCCAGGTAATGGTCGTTGAAATTGTGGTTCTGCTCGGGGTCGAGCACTTCCAGCAACGCAGAGGCCGGATCGCCACGCATGTCGCTGCCCATTTTGTCGATTTCATCGAGCAGGAACAGCGGGTTGCGCACACCCACCTTTGTCATCTTTTGAATCAATCTTCCTGGCATCGAACCGATGTAAGTCCGGCGATGACCACGAATTTCCGCTTCATCACGCACACCACCCAAGGCCATGCGCACGAATTTACGGTTGGTTGCGTGGGCAATCGACTCCGCCAGGGAGGTTTTACCTACACCAGGAGGACCGACCAGGCACAAAACCGGACCGCGAATCTTCTTCACGCGCTTTTGCACGGCGAGGTATTCGAGGATACGTTCTTTAACTTCTTCGAGCCCGTAGTGATCGGCATCCAGAATGTCTTCGGCACGGGCCAGGTCCAGACGCACTTTGGTCTGGGCCTTCCACGGCACCTGCACCAGCCAGTCGATATAGGAACGAACCACAGTGGCTTCGGCCGACATCGGTGACATTTGCTTGAGCTTGTTCAGCTCGGCAGTGGCTTTGGTCATGGCGTCTTTCGGCAGGCCGGCGGCATCGATGCGCTTTTTCAGCTCTTCGATTTCGTTATGGCCTTCCTCGCTGTCACCCAGCTCTTTCTGAATGGCCTTCATCTGCTCATTCAGGTAGTACTCGCGCTGGCTGCGCTCCATTTGCTTTTTGACACGGCCACGGATGCGCTTCTCAACCTGCAGCAGGTCGATTTCGGCATCCAGCAGCGCCAGGACGTGTTCGACCCGGGCAGACAAATCGATGATTTCGAGAATGTCCTGCTTCTGCTCGATCTTCAGCGCCATGTGCGCGGCCATGGTATCGACCAGGCGGCTTGGCTCATCAATGCTGTTGAGGGAAGAGAGGACTTCTGCAGGGACTTTCTTGCCCAGTTGCACGTATTGCTCGAACTGGGACAGCAGGCTGCGAACAAACACTTCAGATTCGCGCTCAGGGGCGTCGACTTCGTCGATCAGCGCCACTTCGGCACGCAGATGGCCGTCCACTTCCATGAAGCGTTCGACCGCACCGCGCTGCTCACCTTCCACCAGCACCTTGACGGTGCCATCAGGCAGCTTGAGCAGTTGCAGGACAGTTGCAACGGTACCAACGCGATACAGGGCATCTTCGCCTGGATCATCGTCAGCAGGATTTCTCTGGGCCAGCAGCAGGATCTGCTTGTCGCCCGTCATCGCGGCCTCGAGGGCTTCGATAGACTTCTCGCGCCCCACGAACAGCGGGATAACCATGTGCGGATAGACGACGACATCACGCAACGGCAGGAGAGGCAATTCGATGGTTGTCTTCATGATTTCGCCTCTATGACAGATGAAAGTAAGCTTGAAACCAAGATGGGGGCTGCCTGCAAAAAAAACAAGCGTAATGGCATCAGTTAAACGCAGTAAAAACAAAGGGGCCCCTGAAGGCCCCTTTATTTTGTACAGCTCGGCGGTGCAACGCTTACGCGTCTGGCGCAGCCTTGGCAGCCGGCTCACTGTTTTCGTAGATATACAGTGGCTTGGACTTGCCTTCTATAACGCTTTCGTCGATCACCACTTTACTCACCTCGGACTGCGAGGGGATTTCGTACATGGTGTCGAGCAGTACGCCTTCGAGGATCGAGCGCAAACCACGGGCGCCGGTCTTGCGCTCCAGCGCCCGCTTGGCCACCGATTTGAGCGCGTCAGCACGGAACTCGAGGTCCACACCTTCCATCTCGAACAACTTGGCGTATTGCTTGGTCAGGGCGTTTTTCGGCTCGGTGAGGATCTGCATCAACGCAGCCTCATCCAGCTCGTCCAACGTCGCCAGGACCGGCAGACGGCCAACGAATTCCGGGATCAGACCGAACTTGACCAAATCGTCAGGCTCGACTTCACGCAGCGATTCACCGACCTTCTTGCCTTCTTCCTTGCTGCGTACTTCTGCACTGAAGCCAATGCCGCCACGGGTGGAACGGTTTTGAATAACCTTTTCCAGACCGGAGAACGCACCGCCACAGATGAACAGGATGTTGCGCGTATCAACCTGAAGGAATTCCTGCTGTGGATGCTTGCGGCCGCCTTGTGGCGGTACGGAAGCAACAGTACCTTCGATCAGTTTCAACAGCGCTTGCTGCACGCCTTCACCGGAAACGTCCCGGGTGATCGACGGGTTGTCGGATTTGCGCGAAATCTTGTCGATTTCATCGATGTAGACAATGCCCATCTGGGCCTTTTCCACGTCGTAATCGCATTTCTGCAGCAGCTTCTGAATGATGTTCTCGACGTCTTCACCTACGTAACCGGCCTCGGTAAGCGTGGTTGCGTCGGCGATGGTGAAGGGAACGTTCAGCAGGCGAGCCAGGGTTTCTGCAAGCAGGGTTTTACCCGAACCTGTAGGACCGATCAGCAAGATGTTACTTTTGCCGAGCTCGACATCGTCACTTTTCTTGTCACGCTGGTTCAGACGCTTGTAGTGGTTGTACACCGCTACGGCCAGAACCTTCTTTGCACGCTCTTGACCAATCACATACTGATCAAGGATGCCGCTGATTTCTTTAGGCGAAGGCAATTTATGCGCGCTGCTTTCGGCCTGGGCTTCCTGCACCTCCTCACGGATGATGTCATTGCACAGGTCGACGCACTCGTCGCAGATAAACACCGAGGGGCCGGCAATCAACTTGCGTACTTCATGCTGGCTTTTGCCACAGAAGGAGCAATAGAGCAGCTTGCCGTTGTCCTCGCCGTTGCGGGTGTCAGTCATTCGTTCGATCCAAATCCGATAGGCTTGCAACACAAGATGAAGGCTATTGAGGGCTTTTTCAAGCCCACTGGTGGTCGGACCTGCCGACCAGCCCTATTTTGAGCTGCTTATATTAAGCGGGGCGCTTTTCGATCACTGCGTCGATCAACCCGTATTCACGTGCGGCTTCGGCGCTCATGAAATTGTCACGGTTGGTGTCGCGCTCGATCTCTTCCAGGGTGTGCCCGCTATGTTTGGCCATCAGCGTGTTGAGACGCTCACGAATGAAGAGGATTTCCTTGGCATGGATTTCGATGTCCGATGCCTGGCCCTGGAAACCGCCCAGTGGCTGGTGAATCATCACGCGTGAGTTCGGCAGGCAGTAACGCTTGCCCTCAGCACCAGCGGTCAGCAGGAAAGCACCCATGCTGCACGCCTGACCGATACAGGTGGTCGATACGTTCGGCTTGATGAACTGCATGGTGTCGTAGATCGACATGCCAGCCGTTACCGAGCCGCCCGGGGAGTTGATGTAGAGATGGATGTCCTTGTCCGGGTTTTCCGCTTCAAGGAACAGCAGCTGCGCACAGATCAGGTTGGCCATGTAGTCCTCTACCGGACCAACCAGAAAGATCACTCGCTCCTTGAGCAGGCGCGAGTAGATGTCATAGGCGCGTTCGCCACGAGCAGATTGCTCGACAACCATCGGGACCAGGCCGCCAGCGGCCTGGATATCAGAGTTCTGCTGAATATACGAATTACGGAACATGCTCTGCAGTTACTCCCAAATAGTCATGTCTTGAATACGCATAAGCCAGCGCGAGGCTGGCTTATGGGTGTATTTTCAAACGAGTTGAGCGATCAGTCGGCTTGTGCTGCTTCAGCCGGCTTGACTGCTTCTTCGTAAGAGACCGCTTTATCGGTCACCTTAGCCTTCTGCAGAACAGTATCCACAACTTGCTCTTCCAGCACAACCGAACGCACTTCGTTCAGCTGCTGGTCGTTCTTGTAGTACCAGGACACAACAGCCTCAGGCTCCTGATAGGCCGAAGCCATTTCCTGGATCATTTCGCGAACGCGGGTTTCGTCAGGCTTGAGGTCGAATTGCTTGACCACTTCAGCCACGATCAGACCCAGCACAACGCGGCGCTTGGCTTGTTCTTCGAACAGCTCGGCCGGCAGTTGGTCAGGCTTGATGTTGCCACCGAACTGCTGAACAGCCTGCACGCGCAGACGATCAACTTCGTTGGACAGCAGGGCCTTAGGCACTTCGATCGGGTTGGCAGCCAGCAGACCGTCCATCACCTGGTTCTTGACCTTGGATTTGATGGCCTGACGCAGTTCACGCTCCATGTTCTTGCGAACTTCGGTGCGGAAACCTTCGATACCGGTTTCCTTGATGCCGAACTGGTTGAAGAATTCTTCGTTCAGTTCTGGCAGCTTAGGCTCGGAAACGGTGTTGACGGTCACGGTGAACTCGGCGGTTTTGCCAGCCAGGTCCAGGTTCTGATAGTCAGCCGGGAAAGTCAGGTTCAGAACGCGCTCTTCGCCGGCTTTGGCGCCAACCAGGCCGTCTTCAAAACCAGGGATCATGCGGTTGGAACCCAGCACCAGCTGAGTGCCCTTGGCGGAGCCGCCAGCGAAGGCTTCGCCGTCTACCTTGCCAACGAAATCGATGTTCAGCTGGTCTTCGTTCTGGGCAGCACGATCGGCCACTTCAAAACGGGTGTTCTGCTTGCGCAGGATTTCCAGCATGTTGTCCAGGTCCGAATCAGCCACTTCAGCGCTCAGGCGCTCGATAGCGATGGATTCGAAACCGGCAACGGTGAACTCCGGGAACACTTCGAAGGTTGCGATGTATTCCAGGTCCTTGCCTTTTTCCAGCACTTTCGGCTCAACCGAAGGAGCGCCGGCCGGGTTCAGCTTCTGCTCAACCACAGCTTCGTAGAAGGAAGACTGGATGACGTCGCCTACTGCTTCCTGGCGCGCATCAGCTTCATAACGCTGACGAATCACGCTCATTGGCACTTTGCCCGGACGGAAGCCGGCAATCTTGGCCTTTTGGGCAGTCTGCTGCAGACGCTTGTTGACCTGAGTCTCGATGCGCTCAGCCGGCACGGTGATGCTCATGCGGCGCTCAAGAGCAGAAGTATTTTCAACAGAAACTTGCATGGATATTCCTCGTTGCACAGACGTTAGCCGGCCGTTTCCGACCCCAGAATCAAGGGCATGCATTCTAGTGGGTCAAACTCAAGAAGTCACCCTACTGAAAACGGGTAAAAAAGCAGCAGGCAATTTATAGGTGCGAATGCACGAATGCACCTCGCCCCGGTAGCAAATACATCCCATCACGCCAGGGCTCTGCGCCAACCCTTCTATATATAGAAGCGGCTGCCGATCATCTCCCTGACAACCGACCCTGCGAGCAAGGCCGGCGGGCAGCGCGGCATCATCGAGCAACATAAATACGACGAAACGCCCTGCCCTTGCAGCCCAGCACCTGCGACCGCGTTGAAACTTCAAACCGCTGAAACAAAAAAGGCGCCAGACTATTAATCTGGCGCCTTTCGAAATATGGGGTGGACGAAGGGGATCGAACCCTCGACAACGGGAGTCACAATCCCGTGCTCTACCAACTGAGCTACGCCCACCATATTGCGTGACCAAAAAGCCTGTCAAAACGGCTATTTGTTGAGCCTCGCGATGACCAGCAGGCCTTCACGAAACTTATTTGGTGCGGATGAAGAGACTCGAACTCTTACGCCTCGCGGCGCTGGAACCTAAATCCAGTGTGTCTACCAATTCCACCACATCCGCATGAAGCTCTTAAAGCAAAGGCGCCAGACTGTTAATCTGGCGCCCTTTGAATATGGGGTGGACGAAGGGGATCGAACCCTCGACAACGGGAGTCACAATCCCGTGCTCTACCAACTGAGCTACGCCCACCATATTGCGCTACTTGTGCCAAAGCTGCCTAATGGCGCACCCGGCAGGACTCGAACCTGCGACCATCCGCTTAGAAGGCGGATGCTCTATCCAGCTGAGCTACGGGCGCCTTATTAATCTGTACTCTTGGAGGATTACAAACTAACCAGTGCTAGGCTGTGCCCGACAAGTGCGACGAATAGTATAGATGGACCCGAAACCCGTCAAATCCTTTTTATAAAAAATTCATTTTATTTAAGGGGTTAGGGGAATTTGCAGACCAAGCGCCTTTGCCCTCACGCCATGGCATGCGAGAATGCGCGCACTTTTCTTCCCCCTCTCGATGGTTAATCACGCGTAATGACTGCACAACTTATCGACGGCAAATCAATCGCCGCCAGCCTGCGCCAGCAGATCGCCAAACGAGTCGCCGAGCGCAGCCAACAAGGCCTGCGCACGCCGGGCCTCGCGGTGATCCTGGTCGGCAGCGATCCTGCCTCTCAGGTTTATGTCTCGCACAAGCGTAAAGACTGTGAAGAGGTCGGCTTTATTTCCAAAGCCTACGACTTGGCTGAAGACACCACCCAGCAAGCCCTCACCGACCTGATCGACAGCCTCAACGACGATCCGGCCATCGACGGCATCCTGCTGCAGCTGCCGTTGCCCGAGCACCTGGACGCGTCCAAATTACTCGAACGCATCCGCCCGGACAAAGACGTCGACGGTTTCCACCCTTATAACGTCGGCCGCCTGGCACAGCGCATCCCGCTGCTGCGCCCGTGCACCCCGAAGGGCATCATGACCCTGCTGGAAAGCACTGGCGTCGATCTGTACGGCCTGGATGCCGTAGTCGTGGGCGCATCCAACATCGTCGGGCGCCCGATGGCCATGGAACTGTTGCTGGCCGGCTGCACCGTGACGGTCACCCACCGCTTCACCAAGGACCTGGCCGGCCACGTCGGCCGCGCCGACCTGGTGGTGGTTGCCGCCGGCAAGCCGGGCCTGGTCAAGGGTGAATGGATCAAGGAAGGCGCCATCGTGATCGACGTGGGCATCAACCGCCAGGACGACGGCAAGCTGGTGGGCGACGTGGTGTACGAAACCGCCCTGCCCCGTGCCGGCTGGATCACCCCGGTACCGGGTGGCGTTGGCCCGATGACCCGCGCCTGCCTGCTGGAAAATACCCTGTACGCAGCCGAAACCCTGCACAGCTAATAACCAGCCGCTCTGAAAAAGCCCTGCCTTATCGCAGGGCTTTTTATTGGCCGGATAAAAAGTACTTTTTTCTTTGTTTTTAAGGGGTTTCATCTGTTTTCAGAAGAACATTCGACAGTTTCTGATCCATACTCCTAAAATGTAACGGCATTTATCAGAAAGTCCGTGCAGAACGGTATATCCCTACTTTTTTAGCGAGTTCATCCGCGTGAAAATTCATCTTTCCATTGTCAGCCTATTTTTTGCATTTACAGGCACCTTCGCGAGCGCAAGCGAAACCACGATCGCCCCCCGCGACATGTCCACCCTGCACATCGCCTCCGGCAGTGCAATGGTGGTGGACCTGCAGACCAACAAGGTCATCTATGCCAGCAACCCGGATGTCATCGTGCCGATCGCCTCAGTGAGCAAACTGATGACCGGCCTGATCGTGCTGGAAGCCAAGCAGAACATGGATGAATACATCGACATCAACATCAAGGACACGCCGGAGATGAAAGGCGTGTTCTCCCGGGTCAAGATCGGCAGCGAGATGCCGCGCAAAGAGATGCTGCTGATTGCCCTCATGTCCTCGGAAAACCGTGCCGCCGCCAGCCTGGCCCACCACTACCCGGGCGGTTACCCGGCGTTTATCGCGGCGATGAACGCCAAGGCCAAGGCGCTGGGCATGACCAGCACCCATTATGTTGAACCTACCGGCCTGTCGATCCACAACGTCTCCACCGCCCGCGACCTGAGCAAGCTGCTGGCCGCCGCACGCAAATACCCGATGCTCAGCCAGTTGAGTACCACCAAGGAAAAGACCGTCTCGTTCCGCAAACCCAACTACACCCTGGGCTTCTCCAACACCGACCACTTGATCAACCGCGCCAACTGGGACATCAAGTTGACCAAGACCGGCTTCACCAACCAGGCCGGCCACTGCCTGGTGCTGGTCACCAGCATGGGCAATCGCCCGGTGTCGCTGGTGATCCTCGACGCCTTCGGCAAATTCACCCACTTTGCCGATGCCAGCCGTATCCGCAGCTGGGTCGAGACTGGCAAGAGCGGCTCCGTGCCAGACGTGGCGTTGCGCTACAAGGCTGACAAGAACCTGAAGAACCGCCCACGGGCAAATGTCCAGGTGACCGAGTCCCGCTGACAGGTAAATAGCGGCATAAAAAACGGCGCCCTTGAGCGCCGTTTTTTATTTGGCCTGACTGGCCAGAGTCTTGACCGCCTGGGCCGCTGCCTGTTCCTGGCCCGCCTGGGCCGTGGCGCTGGCCGCCTGCTGCCAGCGCTGGGCGTCGACCTTGACCGGCAACTGGGTAGGCCGCTGAATCAGCACGGCCCACTTGCCGCCGTCTTTCCACGCCGACTCAAAGGCGCTGAAGTCCATGGGCATGCGACGCGCCAACCCCGACCGCAGCAGCACCATGCTCTTCTGCTTGTTGTAGCCCACCACCACGACATACCGCGGCCCCGCCCAGAAGGTCGAACCCTGGGTGATACGCGCCATCACCGGGTACCCGGCCGCGACCTGCGCCAGCATCGCCGGCAACTGGTCGTCCAGCGGGTACACCAGCATCCCGTATTCACGGGCCAGCACCTGCATGTTGCGCTCAAGGTCTGCCTCGGCGCCCGGCAAATGCAGCGGCTTATCCAGCAAGCCCGGTGTAATCACAATGCCTTGTTGAGACAGCATGCTGGCCAGAGCAGCCGGGCCACCGAGGTAAGTCTCACCGCGAAACGCCGGCACGCCCTTGAGCTCGACGCTCTCCGGCAGGCCCGGGATGCTCGTGGGCTTTGGGTGCGAGGAGCAGGCTGCCAGCCCCATGAAACAGGCTGCGACCCACCAGGAGGTTTTAATGTTCGAGGGAAACCGCAACTTCGTCACTCACTTGATCAACGGCCGACGTGGGCCCTGATCATAGGACGCTCTTGAGCGCGGGTATAGCCTTGTACCGCAGTAAAAGGCCCGCCATAGAGCAAACAAGTTGGACGCACACGACCATTGGTCAATAGCAGGCAACCTGCGGATAGCTAGACTGTCCATTGAGAAGACAGTGTGTGCCCTGTACCGGGCGAAAGGAGGCACTTATGAGCCTGACAACAACGATTCTGCTTTTGATCTGTGGCTGGCTGGCCGTCGCCGCCGCCATGCTCTGGGGCGTGATGCGCGTAACCCGTCGCCACCATCACCCTCAAGTAAAAACCGCAGCACCCGGCAAGCTGCACAAACCCGCCGGGCACCACGCCTGACGCCTTAGCCGGGCATGCAGCTGAAGTCTTCCGTCTGCGCCAATTCCTTGCCGTGGCTGTCCTTCAACTCGGCGCGTACCGTGGTACCGAGGCTGGATTCCACCAGGGTGTAATGCTCGCCGGCCTTGAAGTTGCCGTAGGTAACATGCCCGCGACAATCCTGCTGGTTGTCATCCCCCGCCTCTTCTTCAAACAAGGTGACATCCAGGCGATGGGCGCCGGGTTTCACTTCGAAGTAGCGGCCATCATCAATGTTTTTCCCGTCTACCCGCTCGGCCATCAGGTCGTTGGGCGCCTCTTCTTGCAGGCCGATCCAGGCTTCGCTCGGGTCCGCTTTCGGAATCGGGCCGGCGCACGCCGACAACAGCAGGACCGCACTCAAGGCCGGGATCAACAACAAGGGTTTAAGAGACATGGCAGAACTCCAAATGGATAAAGAGTGAACGGACAAAACGACTTCCGTTCGATCGGTATCCAGCTTGGTACTGTCACCATTATTGAACAAATGAATACATATGAAAGGATCTTCAGCCGTTAACTAAATCTTCCTTCACCTGGCTGAAAGGTGCGTGTTAGGTGGGTCCGTCAAGACTGCGAGCGTTTGCAATCCCACTCCTTTGGAGGTTACGGCATGCTCGGGCTGGTAAAGACCGCACTGCTCAAGCCCTACACGTTTATCGTGCTGGCAATTTTCATCTGCATCATTGGGCCCATGGCGGCCTTGCGTACCCCCACCGACGTATTTCCCGACATTGGCATCCCCGTAGTCGCGGTGGTCTGGCAGTACAACGGCCTGTCTCCGGACGCCATGGCCGGTCGCGTGATCTACACCTACGAACGCTCCCTGAGTACCACCGTCAACGACATCGAACACATTGAATCGCAGTCGTTACCCGGCATGGGCATCGTGAAGATTTTCTTCCAGCCCGGCGTGGATATCCGCACCGCCAATGCTCAGGTAACAGCGGTGTCACAAACCGTACTCAAGCAGATGCCACCGGGCATCACCCCACCGCTGATCCTCAACTACAGCGCCTCCACGGTGCCGATCCTGCAGATGGCATTCTCCAGCCCAAGCCTGTCGGAAGCGAAGATCCGCGACCTGGTGCAGAACAACATCCGCCTGCCGCTCAGTGCCCTCCCCGGCCTGGCCATGCCAACCCCGATGGGCGGCAAGCAACGCCAGATCACCCTCGACCTCGACCCGCAGGCGCTGGCCGCCAAAGGTCTGTCGGCGCAAGACGTGGGCAACGCCCTGGCCTTGCAGAACCAGATCATCCCCGTGGGTACCGCCAAACTCGGCCCCAACGAATACACGATTTTGCTCAACAACAGCCCCAAGGCGATTGATGAGCTCAACGACCTGCCGATCAAGACGGTCGACGGCGCAATCATCACCATCGGCCAGGTGGCTCACGTGCGTGACGGCTCGCCGCCGCAGACCAACATCGTGCGCGTCGACGGCCACCGTGCCGTGCTGATGCCAGCCCTGAAAAACGGCAGCATCTCCACCCTGTCGATCATCGACGGCATCCGCCAGATGCTGCCGCGCATCAATGAAACCCTGCCGCCTTCGCTGAAGACCTCACTGCTGGGCGATGCCTCGGTGTTCGTCAAACAGTCGGTGGGCAGCGTGGCCCAGGAAGGCATCATCGCGGCCCTGCTGACCAGTGCGATGATCCTGCTGTTCCTCGGCAGCTGGCGCTCGACCATCATCATCGCCGCCTCGATTCCCCTCGCGGTGCTGTCGGCCATCGCGCTGCTGGCGGCCACCGGGCAGACCCTCAACGTCATGACCCTCGGCGGGCTGGCGTTGGCGGTGGGGATCCTGGTGGATGACGCCACGGTGACCATCGAAAACATCAACTGGCACCTGGAACAAGGCAAGGCGGTGAAGGACGCGATCCTCGACGGCGCCAAGCAAATCGTCGGCCCGGCGTTCGTGTCCCTGCTGTGTATCTGCATCGTGTTTGTGCCGATGTTCATGCTGCAAGGCATCGCCGGCTACCTGTTCCGCCCGATGGCGCTGGCGGTGATTTTCGCCATGGCCAGTTCGTTCATCCTCTCACGGACACTGGTGCCGACCCTGGCGATGTTCCTGCTCAAGCCTCATGTGCCGGAGCAAGGCGAAGGTCATCACCCGGAAGATGCATTCATCAACCACCACGAGGGCGACCAGCACAAACCCCAACGCAACGCCGTGCTGCAATCGGTGCTGAATTTCCAGCAGGGTTTCGAGCGTCACTTCTCCAACCTGCGGGACGTTTACCACAGCCTGCTGACCCTCGCCCTGGGCGCACGCAAGCGGTTCATCGTGGGGTTCCTGGCGTGCATCCTCGCCTCGTTCCTGCTGTTGCCAAGCCTGGGCCAGGACTTCTTTCCGGCCACCGACGCCGGCGCCATGGCCCTGCACGTGCGCTTGCCGCTGGGTACGCGGATCGAAGAAAGCGCTGCGGCGTTTGACCGGATTGAAGCGCGGATTCGCGAGATCGTTCCGGCAGACGAGCTGGACACCATCGTCGACAACATCGGCATCCCGCTGAGCGGCATCGACATGGCCTACAGCAGCAGCGGCACCATCGGCCCACAGGACGGTGACATCCAGGTCACCCTGAAAAAGACCATGCACCGACTGCCGACTACGTGAAAAAACTGCGTGAAGCGCTGCCCGAAAGTTTCCCCGGCAGCCAGTTCGCATTCCTCCCGGCAGACATCAGCAGCCAGATCCTCAACTTCGGCTCGCCGGCGCCACTGGACGTGAAAATCTCCGGGCGCAGCGATGAGGAAAACCGCGCCTACGCCATCGAACTGGAACGTCGCCTGAAGCACATACCGGGCATTGCCGACCTGCGAATCCAGCAGTCCACCGGCTACCCGTCGCTGCAAGTCAACGTGGACCGGATGCGCGCCAACGGCCTGGGCATTACCGAGCGTGACGTGACCAACAGCATGGTTGCGTCCCTGGCCGGCAGTTCGCAAACGGCACCGACCTTCTGGCTCAACCCGGCCAACGGCGTGTCGTATTCGATCGTGGCTGCAACGCCGCAATACCGCCTCGACAGCCTGCCGTCCCTGGAAGCGCTGCCGGTGACCGGTGCCGATGGCCAGTCGCAGATCCTCGGCGGCGTGGCGACGATCTCCCGCGTGCAAAGCCCGGCGGTGGTGACCCACTACAACATCGAGCCGACCCTGGACCTGTACGCCAACGTGCAAGGCCGCGACCTTGGCGGCGTCGCCAGCGACGTGCAAAAGGTGCTGAATGACATGGCCCCGATGCGCCCCAAAGGCGCGACCATCAGCCTGCACGGGCAGATCGATGCGCTGCATGAAGCGTTCAACGGTTTGAGCTTTGGCCTGCTCGGTGCGGTGGTGTTGATCTACCTGCTGATCGTGGTCAACTTCCAGTCCTGGACCGACCCGTTCGTGATCATCACCGCGCTGCCGGCGGCCCTCGCGGGCATCGTGTGGATGCTGTTCCTCAGCGGCACCTCATTGTCGGTACCTGCACTCACGGGGGCCATCCTCTGTATGGGCGTGGCCACCGCCAACTCGATTTTGGTGGTGAGCTTCTGCCGAGAGCGCCTGGCCGAACATGGCGATGCCCTCAAGGCGGCACTGGAGGCTGGCTACACACGCTTCCGCCCGGTGTGCATGACCGCCCTGGCGATGATCATCGGCATGCTGCCGCTGGCCTTGTCCGAAGAACAAAACGCGCCGCTGGGACGTGCCGTGATCGGCGGCCTGATCCTCGCCACCACTGCCACTTTGCTGTTTGTACCCGTGGTCTTCAGTCTGGTCCACGGTCGTCACCCTATTCGCGCTGCTGCTGGAGAAACCCCACATGTCGTCTGATCACAAACCCTCGCGCAAGCGTCTGATGCTCATGGGTGTCGGCGGCCTGACACTGGCCGCCCTGTTGGTCGCCAACGGCCTGCACGCCCGTACGATGCATGAGAAATCCGTCACCGCCTGGACTGAAACCGCCGCTGTCCCGCAAGTGCTGGTATTCCAGCCCAAACAGAACGCGGCCGGCGACACCCTGCGCCTGCCCGCGCACCTCGAAGCCTGGAGCAAGGCACCGATTCATGCACGGGTCAGCGGTTACCTGAAAGACTGGAAAGTCGACATCGGCAGCCAGGTCAAGGCCGGGCAGATCCTCGCCGAAATCGACAGCCCAGACCTCGACCAGCAAGTGGCGCAAACCCACGCTCGCATGGTGCAGGAACAGGCCAACGCACGCCTGGCGGAAACCACCGCCACCCGCTGGAAAAACCTGCTGGACAGCCATTCGGTTTCGCGCCAGGAGGCCGATGAAAAAACCTCGAATGCCCTGGCCGCCAAGGCCAACGCCCAGGCTGCCGAAGCTGACTATGCACGGCTCTCGGCGCTGGAAGACTACAAGACCATCCGCGCACCGTTCGCCGGTGTGATCACCGCGCGCAACACCGATATCGGCCAACTGATCAAGGCCGACAGTGACACCGACCCGGAGCTGTTCGACATCGCCGACACCCACCAACTGCGCCTCTACGTACCGGTGCCGCAGAACTATGCGGCGGTGATTCATCCGGGGCTCGCCGCACAACTGACGGTACCCGAGCATCCCGGCGAACACTTCAGCGCGAAGCTGATGGGCGATTCCACCGCCATCGACCGTCGCTCCGGCACCTTGCTTGCGCAGTTCGTAGCCGACAACCCGGACGGCAAATTGCTGCCCGGCGACTACGCCGAAGCCACCCTGGCCATCCCGGCCGATACCCATGGCGTGAGCATCCCGGCCAGCGCATTGATCTTCCGCGCCGAAGGCACCCAGGTCGCGGTACTGGATGCGAAGAATCACGTGCACCTGCAAGACATCCACATCGGCCTCGACCTGGGCGAACGCCTGGTGATCGACCAGGGCCTGAAACCCGCCGACCGCGTGGTCGACAACCCGCCCGATGCGTTGCGCGAAGGCGACGCCGTGCAAATGGCCGACGCCGGAGGTGCCCATGCGCCCAAGGCTTAAACCCCTCGCGGCCCTGGTATTGGTAGCACTGCACGGTTGCTCGCTGGCGCCCACCTACAAGGCACCGACCCTGGACCTGCCGGCCAAGTACCGCGAACAGACCAGCGACGGCCCGTGGCACAGCGCGCAGCCGTCCGACCAACTGGCGCCGAAGTGGTGGCAGCTGTACCAGGACCAGCGCCTGAACGACCTGCAGGAACAACTGCTCAAGGCCAACCCGGACCTCGCAGCGGCGCTGGCGCATTTCGATGCGTCCCAGGCCTACGCCAGCCAACTGCATGCCGGGTTGTTCCCGCAAATCACCGCCAGCGCACAACCGTTGCGCCAGCGGCAATCAGACAGCCGGCCGCTGCGGGGTGATACCCAGCCTTCGGTGTACAACAGCAACACGGCCGGTTTTGCGCTGAGTTTTGATCTGGATCTGTGGGGCAAAATCCGCAACCAGGTGGCCGCGGGTGACGCACAGGCACAAGCCTCCGGGGACGATTTGGCGGTGGCACGCCTGAGCCTGCAGCATCAGTTGGCGACGCTGTACGTGCAGCTCAACGGGCTGGATGCCCAGAGCCGGATCCTTAGCAGCTCCCTGGACGATTTTGGCCAGGCGTTGCAACTGACCCGCAGCCGGTACGAAGGGCAGATCGCCTCGGAACTCGACCTGACCCGCGCACAGAACCAGCTGGCTGAAGCCGAGGCGCAGCTGGATGACGTGCGTGGCCAGCGCAATCTCACCGAGCATGCGATTGGGGAGTTGGTAGGCGTCTCCGCCAGCGAATTCCAACTGCCGCCGAGCACGCAACTGATCGCGTTGCCGGGAATACCACAACAGCTGCCAAGCCACCTGCTGCAACGTCGCCCCGATATTGCGGCGGCGGAACGACGAGTGTTTGCGGCCAACGCGAATATCGGCGTGGCGAAGGCCGCGTGGTACCCGGACTTCAGTTTGACCGGCTTGATTGGCGGGCAGACCCAGGGCGTGGGCAACTTGTTCTCGGCGGCCAATCGGTATTGGGCGCTGGGGCCGCTGGTCAACTTGCCGATCTTTGATGGCGGGCGGTTGAGTGCCAATGAACGCCAGGCCAAGGCGGAGTTTGAAGAGGCTTCGGCGCATTACCGTAGCCAGGTTTTGCGGGCAGTGCGTGAGGTGGAAGACAACCTTGGGCAATTGCGTGATTTGCAGCAGGAAGCGATGGATGAACAGGCCGCTGCGAATGCGGCCGAGCACACGCAGGCGCTGGCGATGAACAGTTATCAGGCGGGTGCGGTGAGTTACCTGGATGTGGTGACGGCGCAGACGGCGGCCTTGCAGGCGCAGAGGACGTTGCAGGCGGTGCAGACGCGGCAATTGCAAGCGAGTGTGGGTTTGGTGACGGCGCTGGGTGGCGGCTGGAAGCCTGACGCCTGATACCCATTTCACGAACACCCTAGCTCAAATGTGGGAGGGCTTGCTCCCGAAGGCGGTGGGTCAGTACCAGATGTGCTGGCTGATACACCGCCTTCGGGAGCAAGCCCCTCCCACATTTTATAGCAGTGACTGAACGTACTCAGGCAGCCAGTTTGCCGCCGGCAATCGCCACCGACGCCGCCACCATCGCCCTCAACAACACCGCACACCCCGCCGCCAAATCATCGGGCGCTGCGTTCTCGATTTCGTTATGGCTGATGCCGCCTTCGCACGGCACAAAGATCATCCCCGCCGGGCCCAGTTCTGCGACGAAAATCGCGTCATGCCCTGCCCCGCTCACAATGTCCATGTTCGACAGCCCCAGACCATTGGCCGCATCACGCACGGCATCCACGCAGCCTTTGTCGAAGTACAGCGGCGGGAAGTCGGCGGTGGGTGTCATCTCGAACGTCAGGCCGTGCTTGGCGCACGTGTCGTCGATCACCTTGCGCACCTGGTCAATCATCGAATCCAGGCGCGCCGGTTCCAGATGACGGAAGTCCAGGGTCATGCGCACTTCGCCGGGAATCACGTTGCGTGAACCCGGATAGGCTTGCAGGCAACCGACGGTGCCGCAGGCGTGAGGCTGATGGCCCAGCGCGGCCGCATTGACGGCGGCGACCACAGCAGCGGCACCTACCAACGCATCCTTACGCAGGTGCATCGGCGTCGGTCCTGCGTGGGCCTCGACGCCGCGCAGTTTCAGGTCGAACCATTTCTGGCCGAGGGCGCCCAGCACCACGCCAATGGTTTTCTTTTCATCCTCAAGAATCGGGCCTTGCTCGATATGCGCTTCGAAATACGCGCCCACCTTGTGCCCGCTCACCGGCCGGGAGCCGGCGTAGCCAATGGCATTCAGCGCGTCACCCACGGTTACACCGTCGGCGTCGGTCTTGGCGAGCGTGTCTGCCAGGGTAAATTTCTCGGCAAACACGCCGGAGCCCATCATGCAGGGCGGAAAGCGCGAGCCCTCTTCGTTGGTCCACACCACCACTTCCAGCGGCGCCTCGGTTTCCACCTTAAGGTCGTTGAGGGTGCGCAACACCTCAACGCCCGCCAGCACACCAAAACACCCATCAAACTTGCCACCGGTGGGCTGGGTGTCGATATGGCTGCCGGTCATCACCGGCGGCAATTTGGGATTGCGCCCCGGCCGGCGGGCGAAGATATTGCCCACGCCATCGATGGTCACGGTGCAGCCAGCCTCCTCGCACCACTTCACAAACAGGTCCCGGGCCTGGCGATCAAGGTCGGTAAGGGCCAGGCGGCAGACACCGCCTTTGGGCGTAGCGCCGAGCTTGGCGAGTTCCATCAGGGACAGCCACAAACGGTCGCGGTTGATGTGCTGATGGGTGGATTGCAGAACGTCTGCGGCAGCGTTCATGGGGATCTCCTCAGGCTACTTTTTTATATGAATCGACTCGGTCAACTGTGGGAGCTGGCTTGCCTGCGATGCGGGCGACTCGGTCTTTCAGTTACACCGGGTCGATGCCATCGCAGGCAAGCCAGCTCCCACATTGACCGTGTTCACAAAGGTGTTTTTACGGCGACTACGCGGGCGCCGCGCTTCATGCACAGGCCGTAATACAACAACCCGCCCAACACCGAACCGGTGAACCAGCCGTAGCTGTAGAACCAGCTGAATGCGTCGCTGCCCAGCGACAACAGCGTCAGCACCACCGGCACGCCGAAGGCCAGGAAGCCATGCCAGTTCCACGCCGGGTACACGTCATCGCGGTACAACCCCGCGAGGTCCAGTTGCTGTTTCTTGATGATGAAATAGTCCACCACCATGATCCCGGCTATCGGCCCCAGCAGGCTTGAGTAACCCAGCAACCAGTTGGAATACACGGTTTCCAGGCTCACGTCGGAGATGATCAGCCCGAGTTTTTTCAGCAGTTCATGGGCCATCAATGCGAGGCCTACCAGGCCCGTCAATACCACCGCCGTGGTGCGATTGATCAGCTTGGGCGCGATGTTCTGGAAGTCGTTGGTGGGCGAGACGATGTTCGCCGCGGTGTTGGTGGACAAGGTGGCGATGATGATCAGCGCCATCGCCACGGCCACCCACACCGGGCTCTGGATATGGCCGATCAGGGTCACCGGGTCGGAGACGCTGACGCCCACCAGTTTCACCGAGGCGGCGGTCATGATCACGCCGAGGGCGGCGAACAGGAACATGGTCAGCGGCAGGCCGAAAATCTGCCCGAGTATCTGGTCTTTCTGACTTTTGGCGTAGCGGCTGAAGTCGGGAATGTTCAACGATAAGGTGGCCCAGAAACCCACCATCGCGGTCAGGCCCGCCATGAAGTAGCCCGTGAGGCTCGCGCCTTCGGGACGCTTGGGCGGGATCGCCATCAGTTCGGTCAGCGAGACGTTGGGCAAGGCCCATACCAGCAGGCCGATGCCGACCGCTACCAGCAGCGGTGCCGACAAGGTTTCCAGCCATTTGATCGACTCGGCGCCGCGCAACACCACCCACAGGTTCAGCGTCCAGAAGATCATGAAGCCGATCACTTCACCGGTGCCGCCGAGGGATTTCCAGCCCTCGAAAATCGAGCCCAGGAACAGGTGAATCGCCAGTCCGCCAAACATCGTCTGGATGCCAAACCAGCCGCACGCCACCAGCGCGCGGATCAGGCACGGCACGTTGGAGCCCAGCACCCCGAAGGACGAGCGCAGCAATACCGGAAACGGAATGCCGTACTTGGTACCGGGAAAGGCGTTAAGGGTCAGCGGGATCAGCACCACGATATTGGCCAGCAAGATCGCCATCAGCGCCTCGCCCACCGACAACCCGAAGTACGCGGTGAGCACGCCGCCCAGGGTGTAGGTCGGCACGCAGACCGACATGCCGATCCACAGCGCGGTGATGTGCCACTTGTTCCAGGTGCGTTCGCGCACCTTGGTCGGTGCCATGTCGTGGTTGTAGCGAGGGCTGTCGAGGACGTCGGGGCCGGCGTCGAGTTCGTACAGCCCGTTGCGCTGAATGACTTGCGATCTGTTCTGTTGCATGGCCGCTCCACGGTTTTTTCGAATTATTTTTGCTCATCCCGTGACACGCACAGGATGGCCGGAGTACCTCGTTGACAACATGACATCCGGGACCCGGCCAACCGCCACCGCACTCAATAACCGTGCCGTAAACCGTTACCTCGCCCGCACCGCTTATATAACTCGCTGATGTTTATCAGCTTTATTGTCTCGACCGAAAAGCCCTTCGTTACTTTCAGCGTTACTCAGGCCAAATAACGCAGAAGTTGTCCGAACCCTCAGGACTCAATCTGGTGCAACACAATTATTTTTATTTACCGGCCCCGTCAAGAGGCATGTCTCAAGCGTCTGATTTGCAATAAGAAATGTTGCTCATATTGGGAACCTGTCAAGTGCGTCAAAATGGTGAGAGGTCGCTACATTTTGGTGATTTTGATTTTTTATCATTTAAATTCAATAAGTTAATACCGATATAAGCTTATGAAAAATATTCTTGCTCATTCGAAAAACTCGGGCTAGTTTCTATTCCTGTCACCGCTGACAGGAATTAACGCTCCAGCGGCGCGATGCATTACAACACTTAGAACTGGCACAAGCCGGTCAAGCCTGTGAGGAACTCGACATGTCGCTGTTGATCCGTGGCGCTACCGTTATTACCCATGATGAAAGTTACCGAGCCGATGTTTTATGCGCAGACGGTCTAATCCGCGCCATTGGCACTGATCTGGATATTCCCGCCGGCACCGAGATACTCGACGGCAGCGGTCAATACCTGATGCCCGGCGGCATCGATCCCCATACCCATATGCAATTGCCCTTCATGGGCACCGTGGCCAGTGAAGACTTTTTCAGTGGCACGGCCGCCGGGTTGGCGGGCGGCACCACGTCGATCATCGACTTTGTGATTCCCAACCCGCAGCAATCCCTGCTGGAAGCTTTCCATCAGTGGCGCGGCTGGGCCGAGAAGTCGGCGTCGGACTACGGTTTTCACGTGGCCATTACCTGGTGGAGCGAGCAGGTCCGCGAGGAAATGGCCGAGCTGGTCAGCCACCACGGCATCAACAGCTTCAAGCACTTCATGGCCTACAAGAACGCGATCATGGCCGCCGACGACACCCTGGTGGCGAGCTTCGAGCGCTGCCTGGAGCTGGGCGCGGTGCCGACGGTACATGCCGAAAACGGCGAGCTGGTGTACCACCTCCAACGCAAGCTGATGGCCCAGGGCATTACCGGGCCTGAAGCGCATCCCTTGTCGCGGCCTTCGCAAGTGGAAGGCGAAGCCGCCAGCCGGGCGATCCGGATTGCCGAAACCATCGGCACGCCGCTGTACCTGGTGCACGTGTCTACCCAGGAAGCGCTGGATGAAATCACCTACGCCCGCAGCAAGGGCCAGCCGGTGTACGGCGAAGTCTTGGCCGGGCATTTGTTGCTGGACGACAGCGTGTATCAACACCCCGACTGGCAGACCGCTGCCGGCTACGTTATGAGCCCGCCCTTCCGCCCGCGCGGGCATCAGGAGGCGCTGTGGCACGGCCTGCAATCGGGCAACCTGCACACCACCGCCACTGACCATTGCTGCTTCTGCGCCGAGCAAAAAGCCGCCGGGCGTGATGACTTCAGCAAGATTCCCAATGGCACCGCCGGTATCGAAGACCGCATGGCGCTGCTGTGGGACGAAGGCGTGAACACCGGGCGTTTGTCGATGCAGGAGTTTGTGGCACTGACGTCGACCAACACCGCAAAGATCTTCAACCTGTACCCGCGCAAAGGCGCGATTCGCGTGGGTGCCGATGCCGACCTGGTGCTGTGGGATCCGGCAGGCACCCGGACCATTTCGGCGAAGACTCACCATCAGAAAGTCGACTTCAACATCTTCGAAGGCAAGACCGTACGCGGCGTGCCAAGCCACACCATCAGCCAGGGCAAGCTGGTCTGGGCCGATGGGGATTTGCGCGCCGAGCGTGGTGCGGGGCGGTACATCGAACGGCCGGCGTATCCGGCGGTGTTTGAGCAGTTGAGCAAGCGGGCGGAGCGTTCCAGGCCGGTTGCTGTGAAACGCTGAAAGCGGCCTTCGGCCTATCGCGGGCAAGCCCGGCTCCCACATTTTTGAGCGGTGAATACTTCCAAATGTGGGAGCTGGCTTGCCTGCGATGAGGCCGGTACAGGCAATAAAAAAAACCACTGCCCACCAGAGGCAGCACCTCAAAAACCGTGAGGCCAATACCGTGATCCAGACCCTGAACCATCTTCCACACCCCCCTGAAGATGCGGCCGCACTCGCCGCGCATTTCACCGACCTGGCGCCGCCGCTCAATGCCCGGCAAGCCCAACTGGAAGCCTCGCGCTGCCTCTACTGCTACGACGCACCGTGCGTTAACGCATGCCCCAGCGAGATCGATATCCCCTCGTTCATCCGCAATATCCACACCGAAAACGTCCAGGGCGCCGCGCAGAAAATCCTCTCGGCGAATATCCTCGGCGGCAGTTGCGCCCGGGTCTGCCCGACGGAAATCCTTTGCCAGCAAGCCTGTGTGCGCAACAACGCCGAAGAATGCGCCCCGGTGCTGATTGGCCTGCTGCAGCGTTACGCCGTGGACAACGCGCACTTCAGCGAGCACCCGTTCCAGCGCGCCGCGCCCACCGGCAAGCGCATCGCCGTGGTCGGCGCCGGGCCTGCGGGGTTGTCCTGCGCCCATCGCAGCGCCCTGCACGGTCACGACGTGGTGATTTTCGAAGCCCGGGAAAAAGCCGGTGGCCTGAATGAATACGGGATCGCCAAGTACAAACTGGTGGATGACTTCGCGCAAAAGGAACTGGATTTCCTCCTGCAAATCGGCGGCATTGAAATCCGCCACGGCCAGCGCCTGGGCGACAACCTGACCTTGAGCGAGTTGCACCAGCAATTCGATGCGGTGTTCCTTGGCCTCGGCCTGGCCGCCAGCAAACAGCTCGGCCTGCCTCACGAAGATGCGCCCGGCCTGCTCGCCGCCACCGACTACATCCGCGAACTGCGCCAGGCCGATGACCTCAGCCAACTGCCCCTGGCCGACCGCTGCATCGTCCTCGGCGCCGGCAACACCGCTATCGACATGGCCGTGCAAATGGCCCGCCTCGGTGCCCGTGACGTGAATCTGGTGTACCGCCGTGGCCTGACCGAAATGGGCGCCACTGGCCACGAACAGGACATCGCCAAAGCCAACCAGGTTCGCCTGCTGACCTGGGCCCAGCCCGAAGAGGTGCTGCTCGACGATCAGGGCCATGTGCGCGGCATGCGTTTCGCCCGCACCCGCCTGGTGGATGGCCGCCTGCAAGCCACCGGCGAGACCTTCGAACTGGCCGCCGACGCGATCTTCAAGGCCATCGGCCAGGGCTTCGATGACGCGGCGCTGCACGACCCGCTGGCGCACCAACTGCAACGCCAGGGCGATCGTATCTTCGTCAACGAACAGCTGCGCACCAGCATCCCCGGTGTGTATGCCGGTGGCGATTGCGTCAGCCTCGGCCAGGACCTCACCGTCCAGGCCGTGCAACACGGCAAGCTGGCCGCTGAAGCCATGCACGCCCAACTCATGCTGAATGTGGAGGCTGCGTAATGGCCGATCTCTCGATTGTGTTCGCCGGCATCAAAGCCCCCAATCCATTCTGGCTGGCCTCCGCGCCGCCCACCGACAAGGCCTACAACGTGGTCCGCGCCTTTGAAGCCGGCTGGGGCGGCGTGGTCTGGAAAACCCTCGGCGAAGACCCGGCCGCGGTCAACGTCTCGTCGCGTTACTCGGCGCACTTTGGCGCCAACCGTGAAGTGCTCGGCATCAACAACATCGAGCTGATCACCGACCGTTCCCTGGAGATCAACCTGCGGGAAATCACCCAGGTGAAAAAGGACTGGCCCGACCGCGCGCTGATCGTGTCGCTGATGGTGCCGTGCGTTGAAGAGTCGTGGAAACACATCCTGCCGCTGGTGGAAGCCACCGGTTGCGACGGTATCGAGCTGAACTTCGGCTGCCCCCACGGCATGCCGGAACGCGGCATGGGCGCAGCGGTGGGCCAGGTGCCGGAGTACGTGGAACAGGTGACCCGCTGGTGCAAGACCTATTGCTCGCTGCCGGTGATCGTCAAGCTCACGCCAAACATCACCGACATTCGCGTGGCGGCCCGGGCGGCGTATCGCGGCGGTGCGGATGCGGTATCGCTGATCAACACCATCAACTCCATCACCAGTGTCGACCTGGAGCGCATGGTCGCCCTGCCAATGGTCGGCACCCAAAGCACTCACGGTGGCTACTGCGGCTCGGCGGTGAAACCGATTGCCTTGAACATGGTGGCGGAGATTGCCCGGGACCCGCAGACACAAGGCTTGCCGATCTGCGGGATTGGCGGGATCGGCAGCTGGCGCGATGCGGCGGAGTTCGTCGCGCTGGGCTGCGGCGCGGTGCAGGTGTGCACGGCGGCGATGCTGCACGGGTTTCGGATCGTCGAAGAGATGAAGGACGGGCTGTCGCGGTGGATGGACAGCCAGGGCTACAGCAGCCTGCAGGAGTTTTCCGGGCGGGCGGTGGGCAATACGACGGATTGGAAGTACCTGGATATCAACTATCAGGTGATCGCCAAGATCGATCAGGAAGCCTGTATTGGCTGCGGGCGCTGCCATATTGCCTGTGAAGACACATCGCACCAGGCGATCGCCAGCTTGAAGCAGGCGGATGGAACGCATAAGTACGAGGTGATTGATGATGAGTGCGTGGGGTGCAACCTGTGCCAGATCACCTGCCCGGTGGCGGACTGTATCGAAATGGTGCCGGTGGACACCGGGAAGCCGTTTTTGAACTGGACGCAGGATCCGCGCAATCCCTACCGGGAAGCGGTGTAGGCCTTTAGATCGCTATCGCAGGCAAGCCAGCTCCCACACTTGGAATGCATTCCCCTGTGGGAGCTGGCTTGCCTGCGATGAGGCCCTCAATGTCACGATAAGGCTCAAGGCTCCAACCCGATCCCCCGCAGGATCACACTCGTCACCGTCTGCACCGCCCGCTCAAACTGCATGTCCGACAACGGCTGATGGTCATTCAGGATTTTCACCTGATGATCAAAGTCGGCGTAGTGCTGGGTCGAGGCCCAGATCATATACAGCAGGCTCGACGGTTCCACTGGCAGGATGCGTTTGTCTTCCACCCACTGGCGAATCTTCGCTTCCTTCATCTTGGCCCAGTCGTACAGGCTCACGTCCAGCGCCTCACCGAGGGTCGGCGCGCCGTGGATGATTTCATTCGCCCAGACTTTCGAACCGTAAGGCCGGCTGCGGGAGTGCTGCATCTTGGCGCGGATGTAGCTGCTGAGCACTACCCGTGGGTCATCGAACATCTCGAAGCACAAGGCGTCCTGCTTCCACACTTCCAGCAGGTCGAACAATACCGCGCTGTACAGCTCGCTCTTGGTGCTGAAGTAGTAATGCAGGTTGGAGCGCGGCAGCTGCACTTCTTCAGCGATGTCGGCCATGGCGGTGCTGCCATAACCCTTCTCGGCGAAGACCTTTTCAGCCGCCAGCAGAATCTTTTCGACGTTGACCCGACGAATACCGATCTTGTGATTGCCCATACGGGCTCCCTGACAACAACATGGCATCAAGACTACCATCCGCTCCAGTCCGCGCGACACGCCACTGTGAAACTTCGTACAAGAACCTTCCCCGTGGAAACCGGATTGGTTAGCATCGCCATCCCCTCGAAGGATCCTCTCCATGACTATCCGACAGCGAGACGCGTGCGACGACCCGGTGCTTGGCGCACTGTGGGAACGCTCGGTGCGCGCCACCCACGACTTTCTCAGCGAAGACGACATCCAGCGCCTGCTGCCCCTGGTGCGCGACTGCTACCTGCCGATGCCCGCACTTGAAGTGTGGGTGTACGAAGACGCCCAGGGCATTGCCGGCTTTGTCGGCACCGGCGGCAATAACGTAGAGATGCTGTTTATCGACCCGAGCCGACGCGGCCAGGGCATCGGCCGCCAGTTGCTGGACTTTGTGCGTGCCCGCCACGACACCCTGCGGGTGGATGTGAACGAACAGAATCCACAAGCCGTGGGTTTCTACCTGCACTATGGTTTTACCCGGACCGGCCGCTCGCCCGTCGACGGCGAAGGCAAGCCCTTCCCCTTGTTGCACATGGCTCTACCGAACGACTGACTCTCACCTGAAGGTATTGAACAATGTTGATCAAGAAGACCCTCACCACCGTCGCCCTGCTCGCCTCCCTGCTGGGCGCCTCGGCCGCGTTTGCCCACGCCCACCTGAAAAGCGCGGAGCCTGCCGCCGACAGCAGCGTCACCGCCCCCAAGGACCTGCGCCTGACCTTCTCCGAAGGCGTTGAAGCGACCTTCACCAAGGTGTCCCTGAGCAAGGACGGCACTGAAGTGGCGATCAAAGGCCTGGAAACCCCGGACGCCGACAAGAAAGTGCTGGTGGTGACACCGGCCGCACCGTTGGCCGCCGGCACCTACAAAGTGGTGTGGAACGCCGTCTCGGTGGATACCCACAAGAGCAACGGTGAATACAGCTTCAAGGTCGGCCAATAATCCATGGCCACCCTGCTGGTGCTGTGCCGCTTCCTGCATTTCATCGTGGTGCTGTTGATGTTCGGGGCCTGTGTGTTCAGGCCCTGGTTGCTGGGCGCGGGGCCGCAACCGCTGCTGGACCGCCACCTGTTGCGCATCACCCAAGGGTTGGCGTGGCTGGCACTGGTGTCGGGGGTGGCGTGGCTGCTGTTGATCAGCGCGAGCATGGCCGGTGTCGGGCTGGGCGCGCTGGAGTGGTCGACGGTGCAGTTGGTGCTGGGTAAAACCTTTTTCGGCCAGGTCTGGACCTGGCACCTGGTGCTGAACGTGCTGCTGGTGCTCGCCCTGATGACGCCGTGGAAGGCGGTGCGCCTGCCGCTCTGCGCATTGTTGCTGGCGACGCTCGCACCGGTGGGCCATGGCGCCATGCTCAATGGCCTGGCCGGGCAATTGCTGATCCTCAACCAAGTGGTGCACCTGGTGTGCGTCGGTGCCTGGCTGGGTGGCTTGCTCATGCTGGTGTTGATCCTCAGGCAATCGTCCCGCTATCCGTTGGAGCCGATCCTGCAGCGCTTCAGCGGCGTCGGTTATGGCCTGGTCACGGGATTGCTGGTGACCGGCCTGATCAACGTGCGCGTCCTCACCGGGCAGTTCTGGCCAACGCCATTGTTCAGCGGGTTCGCCCTGATCCTGCTGATCAAGGTACTACTGGTATTCGGCATGCTCGCGCTGGCGCTGTTGAACCGCCTGCGGATCCATAACTGTGAGCAGCGACTGCCAGCGTTGAAGGCCAGCGTGAGGCTGGAACTGTTACTAGGTGTTTCAGCGGTAGCCGCCGTTTCGTTGCTTGGCACCTTGCCGCCCATGGTTCTGAACGGCTGAAAAAAATAGCCCGGGCACGCTCAATGTGGGAGCTGGCTTGCCTGCGATACAGGCAACTCGGTCTTTCAGGTACACCGAGGTGATGCCATCGCAGGCAAGCCGGCTCCTACATTTGATCGGTGGCGCGACCAAAGTCATCGTATAACTTTCGATTGACAACCCCCTGAAACCCCGCAAATATCGCCCCCAATGTTGTACGACAACGTATAACAAAAAATAAAAACAACAAAAGACAAGGGAGCGTCACTGTGAGCCAACACGTCCGCCATTTCTCCTGCACCACCCGCTTCGCCGCCATCGGTTTGAGCAGCCTGGCCTTCACCCTCCCCGTTACCGCCTCGGCAGAAGGCTTCATCGACGACGCCAAAGCCACGCTCAACCTGCGCAACGCTTACTTCAACCGCAACTTCACCAACGCCGCTCACCCGCAGGCCAAGGCCGAAGAGTGGACGCAAAGTTTTATCCTCGACGCCAAGTCCGGCTTCACCCAGGGCACCGTCGGTTTCGGCCTGGACGTGCTGGGCCTGTACTCGCAGAAACTCGATGGTGGCAAAGGCACCGCCGGTACCCAGTTGTTGCCGACCGGCAGCGATGGCCGCCCCGCCGACAATTTCGGCCGCCTGGGCGTGGCGCTGAAAACCCGGTTGTCGAAGACCGAATTGAAAGTCGGCGAATGGATGCCGGTGCTGCCGATCCTGCGTTCGGATGACGGCCGCTCGCTGCCGCAAACCTTCCGTGGCGGCCAGGTCACTTCCAGCGAGATTGCCGGCCTGACCCTGTACGGCGGCCAGTTCCGCGGCAACAGCCCGCGCAACGACGCGAGCATGGATGACATGTTCCTCAACGGCAAAGCCGCGTTCACCTCCGACCGGTTCAACTTCGGCGGCGGCGAATACACCTTCAACGACAAACGCACCCAGGTAGGCGTGTGGTACGCCGAACTCAGCGACATCTACCAGCAACAGTATTTCAACCTGACCCACAGCCAGCCCGTGGGCGACTGGACCCTGGGCGCCAACCTCGGTTATTTCACCGGCAAGGAAGACGGCAAGGCCCTGGCCGGCGACCTCGACAACAAAACCGCGTTCGCCCTGCTTTCGGCCAAATACAAAGGCAACAGCTTCTATATCGGCCTGCAGAAACTCACCGGCGACAGCGCCTGGATGCGGGTCAACGGCACCAGCGGCGGCACCCTGGCCAACGACAGCTATAACGCGAGCTACGACAACGCCAAGGAGAAATCCTGGCAGGTGCGGCACGACTTCAACTTCGTGGTACTGGGCATTCCCGGGCTGACCATGATGAACCGCTACATCAGCGGCGATAACGTGCACACCGGGGCGATCACCAATGGCAAGGAATGGGGCCGTGAGTCGGAACTGGCCTACACCGTGCAGAGCGGTGCGCTGAAGGACCTGAATGTGCGCTGGCGCAACGCAACGATGCGCCGGGATTTCAGTACCAACGAGTTTGATGAAAACCGGATATTCATCAGTTACCCGCTGTCGTTGCTATAGCGGTTTACACACAACAGGAAAGGCTCTTGTGGCGAGGGAGCTGGCTGTAGTGAGGGAGCTTGCTGTGGCGAGGGAGCTTGCTCCCGCTGGAGTGCGAAGCGCTCCCAGGATTTTGGGGCTGCTGCGCACCCCAGCGGGAGCAAGCTCCCTCGCCACAGGAAGCGATGACCCTCTATCAACTTCGACCAATAGCGCGTTGACAAGTGTAGGAAAGCCTAACGATACTTCGGATTAGTCATACGACAACCTACAACAATAACGGGACCACCATGACCACCACAACCGCTCCTACCCCGTTCAACCGCTTGCTGCTCACCGGCGCCGCCGGTGGCCTGGGCAAAGTCTTGCGCGAACGGCTGCGCCCTTACGCCAAGGTGCTACGCCTGTCGGATATCGCCGACATGGCCCCGGCCACTGATGACAGCGAAGAAGTATTGCCTTGCGATCTGTCCGACAAACAAGCGGTGCACCAACTGGTGGAAGGCGTCGACGCGATCCTGCATTTCGGCGGCGTGTCGGTGGAGCGCTCCTTCGAGGAAGTGCTGGGTGCGAACATCTGCGGGATTTTCCACATCTATGAAGCCGCCCGCCGTCACGGGGTCAAGCGGGTGATCTTCGCCAGCTCCAACCACGTGATCGGCTTCTATAAGCAGGACGAAGCCCTCGACGCCCACTCCCCCCGCCGCCCGGACAGTTACTACGGCCTGTCCAAGTCCTATGGCGAGGACATGGCCAGTTTCTACTTCGACCGCTATGGCATCGAAACCGTCAGCATCCGTATCGGCTCCTCGTTTCCGGAACCCCAGAACCGCCGGATGATGCACACCTGGCTGAGCTTCGACGACCTGACCCAATTGCTCGAACGCTCGCTGTACACACCGAACGTCGGCCACACCGTGGTGTACGGCATGTCGGACAACCTCGATGTGTGGTGGGACAACCGCTTCGCCGCGCACCTGGGGTTCACTCCGCGTGACAGCTCCGAAGTGTTCCGCAAACAGGTGGAAGCCCAACCGCTGCCCGCGGCCGACGACCCGGCGCGGGTCTACCAGGGCGGCGCGTTTTGTGCGGCCGGCCCGTTCGGCGACTGACCACAGACCAACCCAAGGGAATGAGTGGCCATGCAAGCAGAACTGATTGTCGACGCCCGCAACGCGGTGGGTGAATGCCCGGTGTGGGTGCCCAGGGAAAACGCCCTGTACTGGGTGGATATTCCCAACGGCGAACTGCAACGCTGGAGCGCCGCCAGCGGCCAGGTGCAGGCCTGGAAAACCCAACAGATGCTCGCCTGCATCGCGCGTACCGACGCAGGCAATTGGGTCGCAGGCATGGAGACCGGCTTTTTCCAGCTGACGCCCCACAACGACGGCAGGCTCGACACTGCGCTCCTGGCCAACGTCGAGCACGCCCGCCCGGACATGCGCCTGAACGACGGCCGCTGTGATCGCCAGGGCCGGTTCTGGGCCGGCAGCATGGTGCTCAACATGGGCGCCAATGCTGCCGAAGGCGCCCTGTACCGCGTTGAGCACGGCCAGCCCGTGCACACCGCACTCAACGGTTTCATCACGCCCAACGGCCTGGCCTTCAGCCCCGACGGGCGCACGATGTACCTCTCGGATTCACACCCGCTGATCCAGCACATCTGGGCCTTCGACTACGACATCGACAGCGGCACGCCGTCCAACCGCCGGTTGTTTGTGGACATGCACCAGTTCCTCGGCCGCCCCGACGGTGCTGCCGTGGACGCCGAAGGTTGCTACTGGATCTGTGCCAACGACGCCGGGCTGGTGCACCGTTTTACCCCCGACGGTCGCCTCGACCGTTCCCTGGCCGTACCGGTAAAAAAACCCACCATGTGCGCCTTCGGCGGCAGCCGGATGGACACCCTGTTCGTCACCTCGATCCGCGACGATCACAGCCCGCACTCCCTCGCCGGCGGCGTCTTCGCCCTCAACCCTGGCGTACAAGGAATGCCGGAACCCAGCTTCATCCTCTAGCTGCATCGCTGTGCCTTGAACAAAACAATAACAAGACTGGAGAGACACCCCATGGACTTCAAACGCACCTTGCTCGCCGCTGCACTCCCGTTCGCTTTTACCCTCGGCAGCGCCGCCCACGCGCTGGAAATCAAATTCGCCGACATCCACCCCGCCGGCTATCCCACCGTGGTAGCCGAAGAACAACTGGGTAAAACCCTGGTCGCTGAAAGCAAGGGCGGCCTGACCTTCAAGATGTTCCCCGGCGGCGTGCTGGGTTCGGAAAAGGAAGTGGTCGAGCAGGCCCAGGTCGGCGCAATCCAGATGGCCCGGGTCAGCCTCGGCATCGTCGGGCCGGTGGTGCCGGACGTGAACGTGTTCAACATGCCGTTCGTGTTCCGTGACCAGGTGCACATGCGCAAGGTCATCGACGGTGAGATTGGTGATGAGATCCTCGCCAAGATCACCGACTCGGAATTCAACCTGGTGGCCCTCGCCTGGATGGACGGCGGCACGCGCAACATCTACACCAAGAAACCAGTGCGCAAGATCGAAGACCTCAAGGGCATGAAGATCCGCGTGCAGGGCAACCCGATCTTCATCGAAACCATCAACGCCATGGGCGGCAACGGCATTGCCATGGACACCGGCGAGATCTTCAGTGCCCTGCAGACCGGGGTGATCGATGGCGCGGAAAACAACCCGCCCACCCTGCTGGAACACAACCACTACCAGAACGCCAAGTTCTACAGCCTCACCGGCCACCTTATCCTGCCCGAGCCCATCGTGATGTCGAAAATCACCTGGAACAAGCTCACCCCCGAGCAACAGGTGCTGGTGAAAAACACCGCCAAGGCCGCGCAGATCCAGGAGCGTGAACTGTGGGACGCCAAGTCCGCCAGCAGTGAAGCCAAACTCAAGGCCGCCGGTGTGGAGTTCATCGACATCGACAAAAAACCGTTCTATGAGGCCACCGCCTCGATCCGCGACAAGTACGGCGCGCCTTACGCCGACCTGATCAAGCGCATCGAAGCCGTCGAGTAACCCGCCCTCCCCTTATAGAAAAGGCCCGGCGCGGTCAGCACCGACGCGCCCGGTCACGGTGAACGCCATGAAGAATTTACTGCTGCGCATCAACGACCGCATTTACATGAGCTGCATCTGGGTCGCCGGCCTCGCCGTTCTCGGTGTCGCCCTGATCATCCCCTGGGGCATCTTCGCCCGTTACGTGCTCGGCACCGGCTCAAGCTGGCCGGAGCCCACCGCCATCCTGCTGATGCTGGTGTTCACCTTTGTCGGCGCCGCCGCCAGTTACCGCGCCGGGGCGCACATGTCGGTGGCCATGGTCACCGACCGCCTGCCACCGGGCCAACGCAAAGTCGTTGGCATCGCCTCGCAACTGTTGATGGGCACCATCTGCCTGTTCATGGCGATCTGGGGCACCAAGTTGTGCCTGTCCACCTGGAACCAGTTCATGAGCGCCATGCCGACCTTGCGGGTGGGCATCACCTATATGCCGATCCCGATTGGCGGCTTGCTCACGCTGATTTTTGTGCTGGAAAAACTCCTGCTCGGTGACCAGAGCAACCGTCGGGTCGTGCGCTTCGACCTGGTTGAAGAAAGTGAAGGGGCTGCCTGAATGGACGCATTGATTCTGTTGGGCAGCTTTATCGCTTTGATCCTGATCGGCATGCCGGTAGCTTATGCCCTGGGGCTTTCTGCGCTGATCGGCGCGTGGTGGATCGACATTCCGTTCCAGGCCCTGATGATTCAGGTGGCCGGCGGGGTGAACAAATTTTCGCTGATGGCGATCCCGTTCTTCGTGCTGGCCGGGGCGATCATGGCCGAGGGCGGCATGTCGCGCCGGCTGGTGGCGTTTGCCGGGGTGCTGGTGGGGTTTGTGCGTGGCGGCTTGTCCCTGGTGAACATCATGGCCTCGACGTTTTTCGGGGCGATCTCCGGCTCGTCGGTGGCCGATACCGCCTCCGTGGGTTCGGTGCTGATTCCGGAAATGGAACGCCAGGGGTATCCCCGCGAATTCGCCACCGCCGTCACCGTGAGCGGCTCGGTGCAGGCGTTGCTGACGCCACCCAGCCACAACTCGGTGCTCTATTCCCTGGCGGCTGGCGGCACGGTATCCATCGCCTCGCTGTTCATGGCTGGCGTGGTTCCGGGCCTGCTGATGAGCGCCTGCCTGATGGTGCTGTGCCTGATCTTCGCGAAAAAGCGCAACTACCCCAAAGGCGAAGTGATCCCCCTGAAACAGGCGCTGAAAATCTGTGCCGAAGCCCTGTGGGGCCTGATGGCCATGGTGATCATCCTCGGCGGGATTCTGTCGGGCATCTTCACCGCCACCGAGTCGGCGGCGATTGCGGTGCTGTGGGCGTTCTTCGTGACCATGTTCATCTACCGCGACTACAAGTGGAGCGAGTTGCCCAAGCTGATGCACCGCACGGTGCGCACCATTTCCATCGTGATGATCCTGATCGCGTTCGCCGCCAGCTTCGGCTACATCATGACCCTGATGCAGATCCCGGCGAAGATCACCACGATGTTCCTGACCCTCTCGGACAACCGTTACGTGATCCTGATGTGCATCAACGCCATGCTACTGTTGCTGGGCACGGTGATGGACATGGCGCCGCTGATTCTGATCCTCACGCCGATTTTGCTGCCGGTGGTCCTGGGCATTGGCGTCGACCCGGTGCACTTCGGCATGATCATGCTGGTGAACCTGGGGATCGGCCTGATCACCCCGCCGGTGGGCGCGGTACTGTTTGTGGGGGCGGCGGTGGGCAAGGTCAGCATCGAGAAGACCGTGAAGGCATTGCTGCCGTTTTATGGCGTGCTGTTCCTGGTGCTGATGGCCGTGACCTACATTCCGGCGTTGTCGTTGTGGTTGCCGGGGTTGGTGCTATAAGCCCCACACTGTGTGTAGCGAGGGAGCTTGCTCCCTCACCACAACACGCTCACCTGCCACAGAAGCATTCATCATCCAATAGGTCTGCTGACACTCATGATGCTTGAACTCGAAGACAACCTGACCCACCTGACGCTCTCGCCAGCGTTCGGCGGGAGTATCGTCAACTGGACCGTGCGCAGCAGCGGCCAGCCCTTGCTGCGCCACACCGATCAACAGGCGTTGGCCAGCGGCCTGCCGGGCAAGCTGGGGTGCTTCCCGCTGGCACCCTGGTCAAACCGGGTGGCCGAGGGTGGCTTTGTTAACCCTGCCGGATGGCTGGCCCTTGAGCCCAACAGCCCGCTGGACCCGTTGCCGATTCATGGCAGTGCCTGGCAACAGGCGTGGCAAGTGGTCCGTCAGTCGACAGACGAGGCGGTGCTGCAACTGGACAGCACCATACCGTTTGCGTATCGCGCCGAGCAGCGCTTTCAGTTGAGGGACGGCCGGTTGAGCATCACCCTGCGCGTCACGCACCTGGCGGAAAAAGCCGCGTGGCACGGGCTTGGATTGCATCCGTATCTGCCCCGCAGGCCGGGAACGCAGTTGCAGGCCAAGGCTTCGCAGGTGTGGATGAGTGACGCAACGAAACTGCCGACGGAGCTCGCTACCGTGCCCATCGAGTGGGATTTCCAACGGCTGAAGTTGTTGCCCGAGACGCTGGTGGATAACGGTTTTTGCCAATGGGACGGGCATTGCCTGATCCAGCAGCCAGACCTGGGTTACACCCTGGAATGCCAGGCCACCGGCAGCGACTACTACCTGCTGTATTGCCCGCCGGGGCTGGATTTTTTCTGCTTCGAGCCGGTGAGTCATCCGGTGAATGCCCATCACCTGCCGGGCAGGCCGGGGCTGAAGTTGCTGGAGCAAGGACAGTCGGCAGAACTGGGTTTCAGCCTGCAATACAGCCCCCTCTAACCACACACACACCCATGTAGGAGCTGGCTTGCCTGCGATGCGGGCAACCCGGTCTTTCAGGTACACCGAGGTGATGCCATCGCAGCGATGCGGCGACCCGACAAGCCAGCTCCTACATCGAATGCATTCCACAATGGAGACTTTCGGCGTGTCAGGGAGGGGTGTTTTTTAAACGCCCCGCCGTGTCGATACTCACCACCACCGACAACCCCGGCCGCAGCCGCTCACTCTGCTCCTGGCCCGGGTCCACGGTGATCCGCACCGGCACGCGCTGGGCGATCTTCACGAAGTTGCCGGTCGCGTTATCCGCCTGCAACAAGCTGAATTCCGACCCGGTGCCCGGTGAAATGCGCTGCACCGTGCCGTGAAACTTGCGGTGGTTGAGGGCATCCACCGTGAAGGTCACCGGCTGGCCGACCTGCACGTTGTCCATCTGGGTTTCTTTCATGTTGGCGATCACCCACAGCTGGTTCGGCACCAGCGCCATCAACTGCGCACCGCTGTTGACGTAGGCCCCGAGGCGCACGCCAATCTGCCCCAGTTGCCCGTCACGCGGGGCGATGATCCGGGTGTTCGACAGGTCGATGCGCGCCAGTTCCACCGCCGCATCCGCGCTGGCCACCGCCGCCTCCAGCGAGCCGCGATTGACGATCACCGTCTGCAAATCCTGCCGGGCGATTTCCAGGCTGGCCTGGGCCTGGGCCACGGCCGCAATGGTCTGCGCATTGGCGGCGCGAGTCACGTCCAGCTCGCGCCTGGACACCGATCCGTCGCTGATCAATTCTTCGTTGCGGCGCAAATCCGCGGTGCTTTTGCGGGCCTGGGCCTGGCTGTCCATCAAGGCCGCCTGGCGCAGCTGGATGGTAGCCTCGGCACTGTTGCGCTGCTGCACCACATTGGCAAGGGACGCCTGCTGCACCGCCAATTGGGCCAGGGCCTGGTCGAGGCGCTGCCTGTAGATGCGGTCATCGAGGCGCACCAGCAAATCCCCGGCCTTGACGTACTGGAAGTCCGTCACCGGCACCTCATACACATAGCCGCTGAGCTGCGGCCCGATAATCGTCACCTGGCCACGCACCAGGGCGTTCTCGGTGGTTTCCACGGCACTGCTGAAGGGCGGCAGTTGCCAGGCGTAAAGCACGATCAGCACGCCGACAATCGCAATCGCGGCAAAGCCCATCGAGGAGATGATGCGCACCCGCAAGGAGCGCGGTTCGGTGGCCGGCATGCTCGGCGGTGCGGTGCCTTCCGGCGTGGAAGCGATGGCGTTGGTGGTGGTCGTCGTCGGTTCGGTCATGAAGAAAGTGCGCCGCTGGGTTGAACGGGAGGCGCTGCACTGGCGGCAGCTTTAGTGGTACTCATCAGCCAGAGGCTGCGGATAAAAATCCAGATCATGGTGAGGATGGCGATGATCGCGATCAGCATGAACACATCGTTGTAGGCCATCACATTCGCCTCGCGGGTGGCCGCCGTGGCCAGGCTGCGAATGCCCATCAGGTTACGCAACTCGGGGTCGGCAATCACCCCGCCATAGGCCGAGCCGCCGCTGGCCACCCGCGCGGCCACACGCGGGTCGAGCAAGGTCAGGTGTTCGACGATCATGCTGGAATGGAATTTCTCCCGCACGATCTGAAACGTGCCCAGCAATGCCGCGCCGATCAGGCCGCCGAGGTTCTGGCAGATCCCGAACAGCACCGAAAAACTCACCAGGTTCCTGGGGTTGGTCAGCACGTTCTTCGTGCCCAACACCATGGTCGGCCCAAGGAAGAACGTGCCGCCAAAGCCTAGCAGGAACTGGCTGATGTACATGTTTTGCGGGCGCGTGAGGTTGCTGGAGAAACTGTCCATCACCGAGCCCACGGCCATGAAGGCCAGGGAAATGATCAGCGGCATCAGCAAATGCGCCGGGTTGATGGTCAGCGCGCTGACGGCCAGGCCGGCAATCGCCCCCGCCAGCATCACCCAATACAGCGTGCGCATCTGCTCGTTGCTCATGTTCAGCATCTGCATGAAGCCCACGGCGCCGGTGGACTGTTCCGAGAGCACCATGCGAATCAGGATCACCGCCAGCGCGAGGCGAATCATCGCCCCGCTGCCCAGCCAGCGGGTCATCAGCAACGGATTGGCGCGGTTATGCTCAATGGCCAGGCCGGCCATGATCAGCACCAGCGAGCAGGCGGAGGCGATGCCGATCCACGGTGCTTCCAGCCACCAGTCGATACGGCCCAGGGACAGCACGGCGCAGAGCAAGGCGACACCCGTGGCGAGGATCGCGAAGGTGAGGAAGTCGAGCTTTTCGAAGGTCTTGAAGCGATCGCCCGGGGGCAGCTTGAGCAGAAACACGCAGCCCAGGCAGGTCAGGGCCATGCCCAGTTCGAACAGGTACAGGCCGCGCCATTCGGCGATTTGCAGCAGGTCTTCGGAGAATAACCGGGCCAGGGGCAACGCGAGCTGTGCGGTGCCCAGGCCGAGAACCAGGGCTTTCATTCGCCATTTTGCGGGGAATGCCTGGATCATGTAGTACAGGCCCAGGGAACTGAGGGCGGCGCCCACCATGCCGTGGGCGGCCCGTACGGCGATGGCCGAGCTGAGGTCGTTGACGAACAGGTGGCCGAAGGTGACCAGGGCGTAAAGCACCAGGAACACTTCGGTGAAGGCACGCAGGCCGAATTGCTGGCGGAATTTGACCAGCAACAGGTTCATGGAGACGTTGGTCATGACATAGGCGGCGGGGAGCCAGGCCATTTCTGCGGTAGTAGCGCCCAAGGCGCCTTGCAGGTACACCAGGTTGGCGATCACCAGCGAGTTGCCGAGGCCGCCGGTGATTGCCACCAGCACGCCGACCAGGGCGTAGGCCCAGCGTTTGCGGGTGGAATGCAGCGGCGTCGACGGCGAGCCCGGCAGGCTCGGGCGTTCGTGGGGCTGCCAGGTGTGGGGGGTGTATTTGTCCATTCAGTGACCTTGATGACCGACGTGCAAGGCCGGTGAAACCCTTACTCAGAGAGTAGTTAACCTGAGTCCGGTTCATCTTGCCATCTTGGGAGGGGGTTTGGTGGGTGTGTATATCCGTTGCTGCGGTCAGGGCGGCTATTGGTTCCGCTCTTACAGCGGGCACAGTCAAATGTGGGAGCTGGCTTGCCTGCGATAGCATCGCCTCGGTGTACCTGAAAGACCGAGTTGTCTGCATCGCAGGCAAGCCAGCTCCCACAGAAAAGCAGAGCTGCAGCAGTTTCAGATTTGGTTTTCGCTTTGGCTTTTGCTCTGGCTTCTACCACTCAAGCCGGCCTGTAGGCCGCTGTGCTCTTGCTTTTGATCTTGATCTGACTGCCCCAATAAGCCCGAGGCCGAACGTAGGTATTGAGGAGCGGGTAAACCGGCAGGACGCCGGTTTAGCCGCGACGGGGCAGGGACGCCCCGTCGCGGCGGCCCGCGGAGCAATGCCGGAGTGAGGGAACACCGAGCCTAGGCGAGGTGCCGACAGGCGGGGCAGAGCGCTTTGGTTACTTTGCCGCTTTTGCAAAGTGACTCGCTGTAAGAGCGAAACCATAAGCCGCCGTTACCCAACTAACGGATATGTACACCGCCCCCCCACTCAAATCCACCCCAACCAACTCCAATACGTAGCCGCAAACACCAACATCAACCCATACCCAATCAACGTCACCAGAATCCCGACCTTGGCAAACTGCCGCGCCGTGAACGTCCCGGTCCCCAAACACACCATATTCTGCGGGGCGTTGATCGGCAGGATAAACCCGTAGCTCATCACAAACCCCAGCAGCATGGTCATCCCCAGGCGACTGAACTCCCCGGGCAACGTCTGCAACACCGCAATCAAAATCGGCAACAGCGCCGAGGTCAACGCCGTCGCGCTGGCAAACCCCAGGTGAATCACGATCAGGAACGCCCCCAGAATCGCAAACACCCCCAGCGGCCCTACCTGATCCAGGCCGGTGTGCGCCACCACCTGCGACCCCAACCACTGCCCCGCCTGCGTCGTGAGCAACGCCGTCCCCAGGCTGATACCCACACCAAACACAATCACCGTGCCCCACGGAATCCGCGACTGCACATCCTTCCAGGTCATCACCCCAATCCCCGGCATCAGCAAAAACACCAACCCGGCATACGTCGTCGAGGTCGTATCAAAGCTGTGCAACCGCCCTTCCGTGGCCCAGGCCAACAACAGCAACACCGACACCGTCAGCAAGCGCTTCTGCGGGCCGGTCATCGGCCCGATGTCCACCAGCGACTGCGCCACCGCCTCCTTGCCGCCGGGAATGCTGTCACTTTCCGGCGGCAACAGCTTCAGCACCAGGAACAACAACACCGCCGACATGATCAGCGCCCACGGCGCACCGGCGATCAACCAGTCGATCCACGACACGCGCTGCCCCAGCATTTTGTCCATGAAGCCGACGGTCAGCAGGTTCTGCGCCGCCGCCGTCTGGATGCCAACGTTCCAGATGCTGGTGCCCTGGGCCACGACGATCATGATCCCGGCCGCGATATTGGAGCGTTTGTCCACGCCAAACGCGGCGATCACCCCCATCATGATCGGCACCACACACGCGCTGCGAGCCGTCGCGCTGGGCACCACCAGGCTGAGGAGGATGGTCACGGCAATGGCCCCGACAAGAATGCCCCGGGTGCTGGTCCCCACGCGGGTCAGCGTGACCAGCGCGATGCGCCGATCAAGACCGGTATGGGTCATGGCCGCTGCGATAAACAGCGCGCCGGCTACCAGGGCCAAGGCGGGGTTGGAAAACCCGGTCAACGCCATGCTGATGGCCGGGCTGGAACCGATCAGGTGCGTGGGGTCTTGCAGCGACGGCGCAGTGCCGAGCAAAAACGCCATCAGGGAGGTGATCATGATCGCGCTGGCCTCGTAGGAGACCGCTTCGGTGATCCACACCACCACGGCAAACGCGAGGATCGCCAGCATTCGGTGCCCGGCCACCGGCAAGTCGGCCGGCAGGGGCAACAGCAGCACGCCGACCATCACCAGCACGCCGACGACCAGGCCCAAGGGCAACTTGAAAGAAGCAGCAGGTGTTGCGGGGGCGCTCATGGGGTTCTCCGTCGGCCTTTAAATCAGGCCGACAGCATGAGGCAAAGCGTCACGACGGGTGTTGACGGGTATCAAGGTGCCGACCGCTTAGAAGGCCGCCCGCCACAGCATGCCCACCGCCACCAGCACGCACAGGGTGGCAAAACCCACCTGCAGGGTGCGCGCCTTGATCACCGAGCACAGGCGCCGGCCCGCCAACATGCCGACAATGCTCGAACCGATAAACACCCAGCCCATCGGCTCGATACTGACCCCGGCGTGAAACGCGCCGATCACGCCGATCAACGAGATCAGGCTGATCACCATCAAGGAGGTGGCGACGATGCCGCGCATTTGCACGTCGGTCAGTTGCTTGAACGCCGGCACGATCAGAAAGCCGCCGCCCACACCGAGCAAGCCCGATACCGCGCCGGTTACCGCGCCCAGTGCCGCCAGGGTGGCGGTGCACTTGGCCGTCCAGGAAAAGCGCCCGGTCTGTTGGTCGAGCATGCAGTTCTTCTGGCCCCAGGACGCGGCGCCGTGGTCACTCGGGCCGGCCTCCAGCTTCTCTCGCTGCAACATGCGCCAGGCCACCAGCACCATCAGCGCACTGAACAGGCCCATCAGGACCTTCTCCGGCATCTGATGGGCGAAGAACACCCCCAGCGGCGAAAACAGCGCGCCGAGCAGCGCAATCAGCAGCGCCGCGCGGTAACGCACCAGGCCATGGCGCAACCCATCCAGGGCCCCCACGGCGGCGGCGGCACCCACCGCGAACAGCGACACGGGCGCGGCCTGGGTCATGGTCAACCCCAGCCCCAACACCAGCGCCGGAACGCCAAGAATGCCGCCTCCGGCACCGGTCAAGCCCATCACCAACCCCATCAACACGCCCAGAACACTTGCCAGCAGCATAGGGTTGCCTCAATCCACCTTGGCCAGACGGGTCAGCCACTCGCGGCCCTTGAGCATGCCGTTCCAGTAGAACCACGGCAGGAAACTCGCCTTGAGGAACCACGCCGAACGCCGCGCCACGGTCGGGTCGAGGGGGAACGTCGGCAGCAGCTTGCCGCCATAACCGAACTCGGCCAGCACCACCTTGCCCTTCTCCACCGTCAACGGGCAGGACCCGTAGCCGTCGTATTTGAGGGGCATCGGCGCCTGTTTGCGCAGGGCCAGCAGGTTTTCCGCCACCACCACGATTTGCTTGCGCACCGCGGCGGCGGTCTTGGCGTTGGTGGTGGAGCACACATCGCCCAGGCCGAAGATGTGCGGGTAGCGCAGGTGTTGCAGGCTCTGGGGATTCACTTCGCACCAGCCGGCAGCATCGGCCAAAGGGCTCTGGCGGATAAAGTCCGGGGAGACTTGCGGTGGGACGACGTGCAGCAGGTCGAAGGTTTTCTCTTCGACCCGCACGTTGCCTTCGGCGTCCTTGATTTCAAACCAGGCTTTGCGCGCCGGGCCGTCAACCTTGATCAGGTTGGCGTTGAATGCCAGCTGCGCCGAGTACTTTTCAACGTACTTCATCAGCGGCGGAACGAAGGTCGGCACGCCAAACAAGGCAGCGCCGGCCAGGTTGAATTCGACCTTGATGTTTTTCAGGTCACCCTGCCTGAGCCAGTGATCGCAGGACAGGTACAGGGCCTTTTGCGGGGCGCCGGCGCATTTGATCGGCATGGCCGGTTGGGTAAAGAGCGCCTTGCCGTGCTTGAGTTGCTGCACCAGTTGCCAGGTGTAGGCGGCGTGCTCGTAGCTGTAGTTGGACGTCACGCCATGTTGGCCGAGGGTTTCCGGCAGGCCTTCGATCTTTTCCCAGGCCAGGCGCAGGCCCGGGCACACGATGAGGTTTTTCCAGGTGACGCGCTGGCCGCTGTCGAGCACCAGGGTGTGCTCCTCGGGCAGCAATTCGCTGACCGCTGCCTGGATCCAGGTGACGCCGTTGGGCAGCACGTCGGCCATGGGCCGCACGGTCTTGGTCACGTCATACGCGCCACCGCCGACCAGGGTCCAGGCCGGCTGGTAGTAGTGATGGTCGCTGGGTTCGATCAGGATGATGTTCAGGTGCGGGTCGCGCTTGAGCAGGCTGGCCAGCAGGCCGATGCCTGCCGAGCCGCCACCGATGACAACGATATCGCCACTGATGGTAGGTCCCCAGTGTTGGTCGTTCATGGTCTATGGCCTTTCGTTTAAAAGTGCACACAAGGGTCGTTGCCGTACGGCGTCACGCCCAGCTTTTTATCACTGCGCCGCAGTACAGGCCGGACAGCGTCTTCATCACTTGAATCACTTCGTGGCTGGCCAGCCCGTAGAAAATGTATTTGCCTTCCCGACGGGTGGCCACCAACCCTTCGTCCCGCAGGATGCCCAACTGTTGCGACAGGGTGGGTTGGCGCACGCCGGTCATGGTTTCCAATTCGCCGACATTGCGTTCACCCTGGGTCAACTGGCAGAGAATCAACAGCCGGTCTTCATTGGCCAGGGCCTTGAGCAAGGCGCAGGCCTTGGACGCGGAGGCACGCAATTGCGCGACTTCGCCTTCACTCAGGTTCGATTCCATTTGCGTGTGGCTCTCTCTGTCACTTAAGCTCAAAACATTATGTGTAAACGTAAAGTGATTGTAACTACTTATTTGGGACAACCGTCATGCCAGCGTTGATTCAATCCTTTCTGGACGAGGCGTCGTCGACCTACACCTACGTCGTCTATGAAACGGACGGTGGCCCCTGCGCCATCGTTGATTCGGTGCTCAATTACGACCCGGCCTCCGGACGCACCGGCACCGGCCAGGCGGACCAGGTGATCGCGTTCGTGCGCGAGCACGGCTTGCAGGTGCAGTGGCTGCTGGAGACCCACGCCCATGCGGATCACCTGTCGGCGGCGCCTTACCTGCGCCGACAGCTGGGGGGCAAGATCGCGATTGGCGAGTCCATCAGCAAGGTGCAGGGGGTGTTCAAGAACCTGTTCAACCTGGAGCCGGAGTTTCGGGTGGACGGGTCGCAGTTCGACCATCTGTTTGCGCCGGATGAGGTTTTTCAAATCGGCACGCTGAAGGCCCAGGCGCTGCACGTGCCGGGGCATACGCCGGCGGACATGGCTTACCTGATCGATGACCAGTTGATTCTGGTGGGCGACACGCTGTTCATGCCGGATGTGGGAACGGCCCGCTGCGACTTTCCCGGTGGGGATGCGCGCCAGCTCTATGGGTCGATGCGCAAGCTGTTGGCCTTCCCGCCTGACACCCGCCTTTATGTGTGCCATGACTATCCGCCCGAAGGCCGCGCAGCCAAGTGCCTGACCACGGTGGCTGAACAACGGGCGGGCAATATTCATGTGCATGACGGGGTGGATGAGGCGGCGTTTGTAGCAATGCGCACCACGCGGGATGCCGGGTTGGGCATGCCGACGTTGTTGCTGCCGGCGATTCAGGTGAATGTGCGGGCCGGCGTGATGCCGCCGGCGGAAGAAAACGGTGTGGTGTACCTGAAGATTCCGCTCAACCAACTTTGAAATGCACTGCCAATTGTGGGAGCTGGCTTGCCTGCGATAGCGGTGTGTCAGACAGCGCATCGGGTGGCTGATACTCCGCCATCGCGGGCAAGCCCGGCTCCCACAGTTGGGCTGTGTTGTTTATGAACAGGGTGTACTAACCGAGATTGATGCCGTTGGCCGGCAGCGGCAGTGCCGTCTTGTAGCGCACCTGCTTGAGGGCAAAACTGGAGCGGATGTTGGCGACACCCGGGACTTTGGTCAGGAAGTCCATCATGAAGCGCTCCAGAGACTGGATGGTCGGCACCAGCACCCGAATCAGGTAGTCGGGGTCGCCGGCCATCAGGTAGCACTCCATCACTTCGGGGCGATCCGAAATCGCCCCTTCAAACTGCTGCAACGCCAGTTCGTTCTGTTTTTCCAGGCTGACATGGATGAACACATTGACGTGCAGCCCCAGCAGGTCGGCGTCCAGCAGCGTCACCTGGTCGCGTATCAACCCCAGTTCTTCCATGGCCTTGACCCGGTTGAAACACGGCGTGGGCGACAGGTTGACCGAGCGGGCCAGGTCGGCGTTGGTGATGCGGGCGTTCTCCTGAAGGGCGTTCAGAATGCCGATATCGATACGGTCCAGTTTGCGCATGAGACAAAACCACCTGTTTATTATGTTTATGCAGTTTTTTTATCCCCAAATGATCTCCAACGCAACGAAACAGAGATAAATATTCTCCTGAGCCGAGCCTATGATTGTTGTAGGACAAGATTTCTTCTACCCGAAGAAGGACTGTCAGCTACCGCGCCCACTACAAGAAATTCACAAGATAGAGCGTAGAAAGCCATGACTCAGCAGTATGAACCACTGCGCCTGCACGTCCCCGAACCCTCGGGCCGCCCAGGCTGCAAGACCGACTTTACCTACCTGCGCCTGACTGACGCAGGCACCGTGCGCAAACCCCCAATTGACGTAGAACCCGCCGACACCGCCGACCTGGCCAAGGGCCTGATTCGCGTGCTCGACGATCAGGGCCAGGCCCTGGGCCCATGGGCCGAAGGTGTGCCCGTCGAGATTCTGCGCAAGGGCATGCGCGCCATGCTCAAGACGCGAATCTTCGACAACCGCATGGTGGTCGCCCAGCGTCAGAAAAAGATGTCGTTCTACATGCAAAGCCTTGGCGAAGAAGCCATCGGCAGCGCTCAGGCCCTGGCTTTGAACATCGACGACATGTGCTTCCCCACCTACCGCCAGCAAAGCATCCTGATGGCCCGGGAAGTGCCGCTGGTAGACCTGATCTGCCAACTGCTGTCCAACGAGCGTGATCCGCTCAAGGGCCGCCAGTTGCCCATCATGTACTCGGTAAAAGACTTCGGTTTCTTCACCATTTCCGGCAACCTCGCCACCCAATTCGTACAAGGCGTGGGCTGGGGCATGGCCTCGGCCATCAAGGGCGATACCAAGATTGCCTCGGCCTGGATCGGCGACGGTGCCACCGCCGAATCCGACTTCCACACCGCCCTCACCTTCGCCCATGTGTACCGGGCGCCGGTGATCCTCAACGTCGTAAACAACCAGTGGGCGATCTCCACCTTCCAGGCCATCGCCGGCGGTGAAGCCACGACCTTTGCCGGACGCGGCGTAGGTTGCGGCATCGCTTCCCTGCGGGTGGACGGCAACGATTTTGTCGCGGTGTACGCCGCCTCTGCCTGGGCCGCCGAACGCGCCCGCCGCAACCTGGGGCCGACCCTGATCGAGTGGGTGACCTACCGCGCCGGCCCGCACTCCACCTCCGATGACCCGTCCAAATACCGTCCCGCCGACGACTGGAGCCACTTCCCGCTGGGCGACCCGATTGCCCGCCTCAAGCAGCACCTGATCAAGATTGGCCAGTGGTCCGAAGAGGAGCACGCGGCGGTCAGTGCCGAGCTTGAAGCCGAAGTGCTCAAGGCCCAGAAAGAAGCCGAACAGTACGGCACCCTGGCCGGTGGCCAGATTCCAAGCGCCGCGACCATGTTCGAAGACGTTTATAAAGAGATGCCGGAGCACTTGAAGCGCCAGCGTCAAGAGTTGGGGATCTGACATGAACGATCACAACAACAATATCCAGCTGGAAACCGCCATGACCACCACGACCATGACCATGATCCAGGCCTTGCGCTCGGCCATGGATGTGATGCTTGAGCGAGACGACAACGTGGTGGTGTTCGGCCAGGACGTCGGTTACTTCGGCGGCGTGTTCCGTTGCACCGAAGGCTTGCAGAACAAGTACGGCACCTCGCGGGTGTTCGACGCACCGATCTCCGAAAGCGGCATCGTCGGCGTGGCGGTCGGCATGGGCGCCTACGGCCTGCGCCCGGTGGCCGAGATTCAGTTCGCCGACTACGTATACCCGGCGACCGACCAGATCATTTCCGAAGCCGCCCGCCTGCGTTATCGCTCGGCCGGCCAGTTCACCGCACCGTTGACCATGCGCATGCCCTGCGGCGGCGGTATCTACGGCGGCCAGACCCACAGCCAGAGTATTGAAGCGGTGTTCACCCAGGTCTGCGGCCTGCGCACAGTGATGCCGTCCAACCCTTACGACGCCAAGGGCCTGCTGATCGCCTCCATCGAAAACGATGACCCGGTGATCTTTCTCGAACCCAAGCGCCTGTATAACGGCCCGTTCGACGGCCACCACGACCGCCCGGTAACCCCGTGGTCCAAGCACCCCCAAGCGCAAGTGCCGGACGGTTACTACACCGTGCCGCTGGATGTGGCCGCCATCGCCCGCCCGGGCAAGGACGTGACCATCCTCACCTACGGCACCACCGTGTATGTGTCACAAGTCGCCGCTGAAGAAACCGGCATCGATGCCGAAGTCATCGACCTGCGCAGCCTGTGGCCGCTGGACCTGGAAACCATCGTCAACTCCGTGAAGAAAACCCGTCGCTGCGTAATCGTTCACGAAGCCACCCGTACCTGCGGGTTCGGCGCCGAGCTGGTGGCGCTGGTGCAGGAGCATTGCTTCCACTACCTGGAAGCGCCGATCGAGCGCGTTACCGGCTGGGATACCCCGTATCCCCACGCGCAAGAGTGGGCGTATTTCCCTGGCCCGACCCGAGTGGGCGCGGCTTTGCATCGGGTTATGGAGGTCTGAATGGGCACGCACGTTATCAAGATGCCGGACATCGGCGAAGGCATCGCAGAAGTTGAATTGTCGGTGTGGCACGTCAAGGTCGGCGACCTGGTAGTAGAAGACCAGGTGCTGGCGGATGTGATGACCGACAAGGCCATGGTGGACATTCCTTCGCCGGTGCACGGCAAGGTGATTTCCCTCGGCGGCGAGCCCGGCGAAGTCATGGCGGTGGGCAGTATCCTGATCAGTATCGAAGTGGAAGGCGCGGGCAATACCCGGGAGTCGGCGTTGTCGGCGGTGGTTGAAGACGTCGCGCCTGCGCCTGCACCGGCTCAAAAAGTTGAAGCCAAGGCCGCGCCCGTGGTTGAGCCCAAACCGGCCGCCAGGCCTGCGGTGGCGGCACAAGCCCCAGTGGCCCGCGAGGCCGATGACCGTCCGCTGGCCTCCCCGGCCGTGCGCAAACATGCGCTGGATGCTGGCATCCAGCTACGACTGGTGCAGGGTTCCGGCCCGGCCGGCCGGATTCTGCATGAAGATCTGGACGCTTACTTGCTCCAGGGTCCGGCGAAAAACTCCGCGGCCTCCAACCCGTACGCCGAACGCAACGACGAGCAGCAAATCCCGGTGATCGGCATGCGCCGCAAGATCGCCCAGCGCATGCAGGACGCCACCCGGCGTGCGGCGCATTTCAGCTATGTGGAAGAGATCGACGTCACCGCCCTCGACGAGTTGCGGGTGCACCTCAACGAGAAACACGGCGCCACCCGCGGCAAGCTGACCCTGTTGCCGTTCCTGGTACGGGCCATGGTCGTGGCGTTGCGGGACTTCCCGCAGATCAACGCGCGTTATGACGACGAAGCCCAGGTGATCACCCGCCTCGGCGCGGTGCATGTGGGCGTCGCCACCCAGAGCGATGTCGGCCTGATGGTGCCGGTGGTGCGTCACGCCGAAGCCCGCAACCTGTGGGGCACGGCGCAAGAAATCAATCGTCTGGCGAGTGCGGCGCGCAATGGCAAGGCCAGCCGCGATGAGCTGTCGGGTTCGAGCATTACCCTGACCAGCCTTGGCGCCTTGGGCGGGATTGTCAGCACACCGGTGCTGAACCTGCCGGAAGTGGCCATCGTGGGGGTCAACCGGATCGTCGAACGGCCGATGGTGATCAAGGGCCAGATCGTGATTCGCAAGATGATGAACCTCTCCAGCTCCTTCGATCACCGGGTGGTCGATGGCATGGACGCGGCGCAATTCATCCAGGCCATCCGTGGCCTGCTCGAACAACCCGCCAGCCTGTTCCTGGAGTAACCCATGTCTCAAACATTGCACACCACGCTGCTGATTATCGGCGGCGGGCCTGGCGGTTATGTGGCGGCGATTCGCGCTGGCCAACTGGGCATCCCGACCATCCTCGTGGAAGGCCTGTCCCTGGGCGGCACCTGCCTGAACATCGGCTGCATTCCATCGAAGGCGCTGATCCATGTAGCCGAACAGTTCCAGCAAACCGTGCACCACAGCCTGGGTTCACCGTTGGGCATCGAAGTCGATGTGCCGACCCTGAACATCGGCAAAAGCGTGGAATGGAAAGACGGCATCGTCGACCGCCTGACCACCGGCGTTGCGGCGCTGCTGAAGAAACACAAGGTGCAGGTCATTCAAGGCTGGGCCAAGGTCGTCGATGGCAAGACCGTAGACGTCGGCGACCAACGCATCCAGTGCGAGCACCTGGTGCTGGCCGCCGGTTCGAAAAGCGTCAACCTGCCGATGCTGCCAATTGGCGGGCCGATCATCTCCTCCACCGAAGCCCTGGCGCCGAAACGCATTCCGAAACGCCTGATCGTGGTGGGCGGCGGCTACATCGGCCTGGAGCTGGGGATTGCCTATCGCAAGCTCGGCGCCGAGGTCAGCGTGGTCGAGGCGCAGGACCGGATCCTGCCGGCCTACGACGCCGAACTGACCCAGCCGGTGGCCGAGTCCCTGAAGCAACTCGGTGTGAAGGTGTTCCTGAAACACAGCGTCACCGGTTTTGAGCACAACACCCTGCAAGTGCGTGACCCCAGCGGCGAGACGCTGTCGCTGGAAACCGACCAGGTGTTGGTTGCCGTTGGTCGCAAACCCAACACCCAGGGCTGGAACCTTGAAGCCTTGAACCTGGACATGAACGGCTCGGCGATCAGGATCGACAGCCGCTGCCAGACCAGCATGCGCAATGTGTGGGCGATCGGCGACCTGAGTGGTGAACCGATGCTCGCCCACCGCGCCATGGCCCAGGGCGAAATGGTTGCCGAACTGATCAGCGGTAAAACCCGCGAATTCAACCCGGCAGCGATCCCGGCGGTGTGCTTCACCGACCCGGAACTGGTGGTGGTCGGCAAGACCCCGGACGAGGCCAAGGCCGCCGGGCTGGACTGCATCGTGTCGAGCTTCCCGTTCGCCGCCAATGGCCGGGCCATGACCCTGGAGTCGAAAACCGGCTTCGTACGGGTGGTGGCGCGCCGCGACAATCACCTGATCGTCGGCTGGCAGGCGGTGGGCGTTGGCGTCTCGGAACTGTCCACGGCCTTTGGCCTGAGCCTGGAAATGGGTTCGCGCCTGGAAGACGTGGCGGGCACCATCCACGCCCATCCGACCCTCGGCGAAGCGGTACAGGAAGCGGCGCTGCGGGCCCTGGGGCATGCATTACACATGTGAAGGGGGATGCGAATCCCCCCGCTAATGAAGTATTGTTGCGCCCATCCAGAAATAAACCATAAGCCTGCCTTCGACCAGGCGGTTGACAAAAGATAGAGGGTGTCATGGGTAACGAAAGCATCAATTGGGACAAGCTGGGTTTTGACTACATCAAGACCGACAAGCGTTTCCTCCAGACCTGGAAGGACGGCGAGTGGCAAAAAGGCACCCTGACCGACGACAACGTGCTGCACATCAGCGAGGGCTCCACCGCCCTGCACTACGGCCAGCAATGCTTTGAAGGCCTCAAGGCCTACCGCTGCAAGGACGGCTCGATCAACCTGTTCCGCCCGGACCAGAACGCCGCGCGCATGCAGCGCAGCTGTGGCCGCCTGCTGATGCCGCAAGTGCCGACCGACGCCTTTATCGAAGCCTGCAAGGAAGTGGTCCGCGCCAACGAACGTTTCATCCCGCCGTACGGCACCGGCGGCGCGCTGTACCTGCGCCCGTTCGTGATCGGCACCGGTGACAACATCGGCGTGCGCACCGCGCCGGAGTTCATCTTCTCGATCTTCTGCATCCCGGTAGGCGCCTACTTCAAGGGCGGCCTGACCCCGCACAACTTCCTGATCTCCGGTTACGACCGTGCGGCGCCAAACGGCACCGGCGCGGCCAAGGTCGGTGGCAACTACGCTGCCAGCCTGATGCCCGGCTCCCTGGCCAAAAAGCCAACTTCGCCGACTGCATCTACCTCGACCCGGCCACTCACTCGAAAATCGAAGAAGTCGGCTCGGCCAACTTCTTCGGGATCACCCACGACAACAAGTTCGTCACCCCGAACTCGCCGTCGGTGTTGCCAGGCATCACCCGCCTGTCGCTGATCGAGCTGGCCAAATCGCGCCTGGGCCTGGAAGTGGTTGAAGGCGACGTGCTGATCGACAAGCTGTCGGACTTCAAGGAAGCCGGCGCCTGCGGTACCGCGGCCGTGATCACCCCGATCGGCGGCATCGAGTACAAAGACAAGCTGCACGTGTTCTACAGCGAAAAAGAAGTCGGCCCGGTCACCCAGAAGCTCTACAAAGAGCTGACTGGCGTACAGTCCGGCGACGTCGAAGCGCCTGCGGGCTGGATCGTCAAGGTCTAAGCAACACCGCAAAACAAAATGTGGGAGCGGGCTTGCCCGCTCCCACATTTTGTTTCCAGCGTTTGGAAAATCGAGCTTCAGGCCTTATCCATCGGAATATTTTCCAGGATCTTCTTGCCCATGCTGATCCTCGGCTCGGCGCCATAACCCAGCGCCTCATAAAACCCCATCACCGCGTCATTGCCGCTGGTGATCTGCAGGTTGATCTTCATACAGCCCAAGGCGGTCAACGCCTGCTCCGCATGCCGCACCAGCGAGGCGCCCAGGCCCTGGCGGCGATAGTCGTTGTGCACTGCCACCGAATACAGCCAGCCACGATGCCCATCGTAGCCCGCGAGGATGGTGCCGATCACCGCCTTCTTGTCGGTGGCCACGAAGAACAACCCATCGTTGACCGCCAACTTCTTGTCGATCGCCAGGCCCGGCAGGTTATGCGCCGCGTCATAACCAAACGCCGCCTGCCACAACGCCACCACCTGCGCCCGATGCGCACGGTCGCGATAGGCGCCGATGGGATGGCGGGATGACAACGCCTTCTCCATTACCAGCGTGCGCTCATTGCCGTGATAGACATCGCGCACCGTGTGAAAACCCAGCTTGGTGTAGAACGGCTCGGCGGTCAGGGAAGACGGCACATGCAGCGAGGTCACCCCGGCTTCGCGGGCGCGCAACTCGATCTCAATCATCAGCAAGCGCCCGATGCCCTGCCCTTGCAGCGCCGGATTGACGAACACCGAGCGCACCACATTGGCATCCAGCGCGGCAGTGGCCACGATCACCTCATCCTGGATGGCCACCAGCACCGTTCGACGCCCGAGCAATCCCACCACAGCCTCGGGGGTAAAGTTGCTCGCCACCCGCGCAATCACATCAGCCGGGTAATCCCGGGCGTTGCTGTCATGCAGGGCCGCCAGGATGACCTGGCTGATGCCCTCGGCATCGGTGGTTTGGGCGAGACGAACTTCAGTGGGCATGGTTTCTCCATCCAGACAAAAAACCTCAGGCAACACAATACCAATGTGGGAGCGGGCTTGCTCGCGAAGGCGGTGTATCAGCCACCGAATTTATTAACTGACCCACCGCTTTCGCGAGCAAGCCCGCTCCCACATTTTGATCTCCACTCACCTCCACAGCCGATTCGGCTGCCCCACCCCACTTTTCAGCTTTCCCGGCTGAGCCACCCCCTCACTTCAGCCGGGATTCTTCCTTCACACCGCACAAAATAGCCTCACTGCCCAACCCCATGGACCCGTGCCCCCATGCAAACCACCAACACTGTCCTGATGATCCGCCCGGCGCACTTCGCCTTTAACCCGGACACCGCGATCAACAACCGCTTCCAGCGCGCGCCCCTCGACCCGGTGGCCGCACAGCAGAAAGCGCTGGAAGAGTTCGACGGCTACGTCGACACCCTGCGCCACCACGGCGTGGAAGTGCTGGTGGTTCAAGACACCCCCGCCCCTCACACCCCGGATTCGATTTTCCCCAACAACTGGTGGAGCAGCCACGCCGACGGCAGCCTGGTGCTCTACCCGATGGAAGGCCAGAACCGACGACTGGAACGCGACAAAGGCGTGCTGCAAGTGCTGGAGCAACGCTTTGCGATCCACAACACCATCGACTTCAGCCACCTCGAACAACAGAACATGTTCCTGGAAGGCACCGGCAGCATGGTCCTCGACCGCCAGCACCGCATCAGCTACGCCTGCCACTCCGGGCGTACCCATCAGGATGCCCTGCGCCAGTTCGCCGAACGTCTGGACTACCAGGTCTGCGTGTTCCACGCCGTCGACCGCCACCAGGCGCCGATCTACCACAGCAACGTGATGATGAGCGTCGGCCGCGACCTCTCTGTGGTGTGCCTGCAAGCCCTGCCCGACGACCACGAGCGCCAGGCCCTGGAACGTTCCCTGCGCGACACCGGCAAAGACATCGTCGCCCTGGACTTCGACCAGCTGGAAGCCTTCGCCGGCAACATGCTGGAAGTCCATGACCGCGATGGCCAGCCGCTGCTGGTGATGTCGGCCAGCGCCTGGGGCTCGCTTAAACCGGCCCAGCGCCAGCACGTGGAACGCCATACCCGGCCGGTGGTGGTGAACATCGACAACATCGAACGCATCGGCGGCGGCAGTGCCCGCTGCATGTTGGCGGAAGTGCACCTGCCCGCCCGCCCCTCATTTCAATAAGGAGTCTTCCCATGACCCGCTATATCGACGTCAACGACTTGAGCTACCTGGTTTCGCAAAAAGGCCTGCAAACCTGCATCACCGAGATGGCCGAGTACATCCGCGCCGACTATCTGCGCTGGCAGGACTTTGAAAAATGCGCACGCCTGGCCAACCACTCCCCGAGGGCGTGATCGAGCTGATGCCGGTGTCCGACGCGTCGCTGTACGCCTTCAAATACGTGAACGGCCACCCGAAAAACACCCAGAGCGGCATGCTCACCGTCATGGCCTTCGGCGCCCTGGGCGATGTGGACACCGGCAAACCGGTGCTGCTGGCCGAAATGACCCTGACCACCGCGATCCGCACCGCCGCCACCTCGGCGCTGGTAGCGCGCTACCTGGCCCGGGACAACAGCCGCAGCATGGCGCTGATCGGCAACGGCTCCCAGAGCGAGTTCCAGGCCCTGGCCTTCCACGCCATGCTGGGCATCAATGAAATCCGCCTGTTCGACATCGACGCCAAGGCCACCGCCAAGCTGGCCGCCAACCTGAAAGCCTTCCCGGCGATCAAGGTAATCCTGGCGGGCAGCGTGGCCGAAGCGGTGAAAGGCGCCGATATCGTCACCACCGTGACCGCCGACAAGGCCTACGCCACCATCCTGACGGACGAGATGATCGAGCCGGGCATGCACCTCAATGCCGTGGGCGGCGACTGCCCGGGCAAGACCGAGCTGGACCGACGAATCGTCGAACGTGCGCGGGTGATCGTCGAGTACGAACCGCAAAGCCGCATTGAAGGCGAGATCCAGCACATGCCGGAAGATTCGCCGGTCACCGAGCTGTGGCAAGTGATCAACGGCCAGGCCCCGGGCCGCGAAAATGCGCGCCAGGTCACCCTGTTCGACTCGGTGGGTTTTGCCATCGAAGACTACTCCGCCCTGCGTTACGTGCTGGACGTGGCCAAGGCGCTGGACGTGGGCAGCGAACTGGAACTGGTGCCGGACCTCGCCGACCCCAAGGACCTGTTTGCCCGCCTGGCCCAGGCACCGGTGGCACAGCAGAAAAAGCGCGCCTGAGACCGCTCTGGGCTGCCGCTTTGCGTGAGGGGCAGCCCGGAAAAAGTCGACTGACAAGCCGATTTAGCGGGTGCCGCAGCCGTTTCCGCTGTGGCCCGCGTTTTAACAGCACATTCCGCCCGCCGCGGCAGGGGTAAACGACACAAAAAACGCACCATCTTGAAGCATTCTCTCTGGCAAGAAACATCCCTCGCCACAAAAGCCAGCTCGCCTTAGCTTTCAACTTTCTACTGCCCTGACATCAATTACAAAATATAGGGAATACACATGACTCCGCTCCGATCACTTTTCGCTGCGCTGCTCCTGCCATTGGCCGCCACGGCTGCCCAGGCTCAGGAATGGAAAGAAATCCGCTTTGGGGTCTTCCCCGAATACCCACCGTTTGAATCGGTCGCCGCCGACGGCAGCCTGCAAGGCTTCGACATCGACCTGGGCAACGCCATCTGCGCCAAGCTTGAAGTCAAATGCGTGTGGGTCCACAACGAATTCGACGGCATGATCCCGGCCCTGCGCGCGCGCAAGTTCGACGCCATCATGTCTTCCATGGCCGTGACCCCGGCCCGCCAGAAAGTCATCGACTTCAGCGATCGGCTGTTCCTCAGCCCGACCTCGGTGATCACCCGCAAAAGCGCCGACTTCGGCGACACCCCCGAATCCCTCAAAGGCAAACAGGTCGGCGTGCTGCAAGGCTCGCTGCAAGAGGCCTATGCCCGTGCGCACCTGGCAAAACTTGGCGCGCAGATCAAGGCGTACCAGTCTCAGGAGCAGAACTACGCCGACCTGCAAAACGGTCGCCTCGACGCCACCCTGACCGACAAGCTTGAAGCCCAGCTCAACTTCCTGTCCAAACCTGAAGGCGCCGACTTCAAGACCGGCCCGGCCTTCAAGGACCCGACCCTGCCGCTCGACATCGCCATGGGCCTGCGCAAGAACGACAAGGACCTGGTGGAACTGATCAACAAGGGCATCGCCGCTGTCCAGGCCGATGGCACCTACGCACAGATCCAGAAGAAATACTTCGGCGATCAGGATATCTACAACGAGTAACGGCCACTCAGCCCCTGTGGGAGCTGGCTTGCCCGCGATGGCGGTGGTTCAGGCACACATATGCCAACCGCCCCACCGCCATCGCAGGCAAGCCAGCTCCCACAGTAAATGTCTGCGCCCCATCGAGATCCCCCCTCCATGAATGAATTCCTCAACTTGCAAGGCTTCGGCCCGTTGCTGGCTCAGGGTGCCTGGATGACGGTCAAGCTGGCGTTCCTGGCGCTGGTGCTGAGCCTGTCCCTGGGACTGATCGCCGCCGGTGCCAAGCTGTCCAGCGTCAAGCTGCTGCGGGTTCCGGCCACGCTCTACACCACGCTGATTCGCAGCGTGCCGGACCTGGTGCTGATCCTGCTGATTTTCTACAGCCTGCAACTGTGGCTGAACGACCTGAGCGAAATGCTCGGCTGGGCCTACTTCGAAATCGACCCGTTCACCGCCGGTGTCATCACCCTCGGTTTTATCTACGGGGCGTATTTCACCGAGAACTTTCGCGGGGCGATTCTCAGCGTGCCGGCCGGCCAACTGGAAGCCGCGACCGCCTACGGCCTCAGCCGCTGGCAGCGCTTTCACCTGGTGCTGTTCCCGCAGCTGATGCGCTTTGCCCTGCCGGGCCTGGGCAATAACTGGCTGGTGCTGCTCAAGTCCACGGCACTGGTGTCGATCATCGGTCTGTCGGACCTGGTCAAGGCCGCGCAAAACGCCGGCAAGACCACCAACGACCCGCTGTACTTCCTGATCCTCGCGGGCCTGGTGTACCTGGTGATCACCACGCTCTCCAACCGCATCTTCAAACGCCTGGAACGGCGCTACAACGTCGGCATCAAGGGGATGGCGCGATGATCGAACTGATCCAGCAATACGGCCTGGCCTACCTGTTCACCGACGGCAACGGCTTTTCCGGGGTGGCGATGACCCTGTGGCTGTTCATTATCTCGGTGGTACTGGGCTTCTTCCTGTCGATCCCGCTGGCCATCGCACGAGTGTCGGAGCACTTCTGGATTCGCTGGCCGGTGGAGGTCTACACCTACCTGTTTCGCGGCACGCCGCTGTATATCCAGTTGCTGATTTGTTACACCGGCCTCTACGGCCTGGAGGTGGTGCAGGACAACGCCCTGCTCAACCAGTTTTTCCGCAATGCATTGAACTGCACGCTGCTGGCGTTTGTGCTGAACACCTGCGCCTACACCGTGGAAATCTTTGCCGGGGCGATCCGCAACATTCCCCACGGCGAAATCGAAGCGGCCAAGGCCTACGGCCTGCACGGCTGGCGCCTGAACCTGTTTGTGGTGGTACCCGCCGCACTGCGTCGTGCGCTGCCGGCCTACAGCAACGAAATGATCCTGATGCTGCACGCCACCTCCCTGGCGTTCACCGCCACCATCGCCGACATCCTCAAGGTGGCCCGCGACGCCAACGCCGAAACGTTCCTGACGTTCCAGGCCTTTGGCATCGCGGCCCTGTTGTACATGCTGCTGTCCTTTGCACTGGTGGGCCTGTTTCGACTGGCCGAACGTCGCTGGATGCGCTTTCTTGTTCCTACCCGAGGCTAACCCATGAATCAGTCCGCGCAGGCCCTGGCCACTTATCCCACCGATGTACGCCCTGCCGCCAAACCGGTTGCCGTGGCCGAGAACGCCAACGTCAAACTCCAGGTCGAAGGCCTGCACAAACGCTATGGTGAGCATGAGGTGCTCAAGGGCGTCTCGCTGAACGCGCGTAATGGCGACGTGATCAGCCTGATCGGCGCCAGCGGCTCCGGCAAAAGCACGATGCTGCGCTGCATCAACTTCCTCGAACAGCCGGACGCCGGGGTCATCACCCTGGACGGCATCAGCATCGAAATGCAGCAAGGCCGCGCCGGCACCCGCGCGCCGCATCAGGCGCAATTACAGAACCTGCGCACCCGCCTGGCCATGGTGTTCCAGCACTTCAACCTGTGGAGCCACATGACCGTGCTGGAAAACATCACCATGGCCCCGCGCCGCGTGCTGGGGGTGAGCGCCGCCGAGGCAGAAAAACGCGCACGGATGTACCTCGACAAGGTCGGCCTGCCGGGCCGGGTGGCGGATCAATACCCGGCATTCCTCTCCGGCGGCCAGCAACAGCGCGTCGCCATCGCCCGCGCCCTGGCGATGGAACCGGAGATCATTCTGTTCGACGAACCCACCTCGGCCCTCGACCCTGAACTTGTAGGAGAAGTCCTTAAAGTCATACAGACGTTGGCTGAGGAAGGTCGTACCATGCTCATGGTCACCCACGAAATGGGCTTTGCCCGGCAGGTGTCCAGCCAAGTGCTGTTTCTGCACCAGGGCCGTGTCGAGGAGCAAGGCGGAGCCGAAATCCTCGACCAGCCGAACAGCGAACGCTTGCAGCAATTTCTTTCCAACCGATTGAAGTGAACACCACACACCATGGATACCAAGGCCACCGGACCGAACGCCTCCCCTGTGCTGGACCGCATCGATGAAGCCATCATCGACGTGTTGCGGCACCAGGGACGCATCACCTACGAAAAACTCTCGTCGCTGGTGCACCTGACGCCCAGGCCGTGCCTGGAACGGGTGCGCAAGCTGGAGCGGCGCGGGGTCATCCGGGGGTATGGGGCGATCATCGATGTGCAGATGGTTTCACCGGGGCTGTCACTGCTGGTGCTGGTGGCCCTCTCCAACCAGAGCGGGCGCTCGGCGCAGAAAGCATTCGAGGCGTGCGTCAAAACCTGCCCGCAAGTGTTCGAATGCCAGTTGATCAGCGGGCCGTTCGACTACAGCCTGCGCATGCGCTGCCGGGACATGGAGCACTATCGGGTGCTGACGGAAACCTGGTTGAACAATGACGAGTTGCACATTGATAAATTGGTGGCGCATCCGGAGTTGGCGGTGGTGAAAAATACCGCCACGGAACTGGCCTGAACACCACCCGCGAAAACCACACACATCACTGTGGTGAAGGTGCCTCTGTGGTGAGCGGGCTTGCCCGCGCTGGGCTGCGAAGCAGCCCCAACAAAGTCACCGAGTTCTTTCAGATGGAACCGGAGCGCAGGTTTTGGGGCCGCTTCGCAGCCCAGCGCGGGGCAAGCCCGCTCACCACAAAAGCCCACTCACCACAGAAGCCCGCTCAACACAGAAGCCCACTCACCACAAATGCCCGCTCTCACATTTAAATGTGCCCGCTTGAGATTCTCTTACCCTGTTTGGCCCCAACCATCTTCGCCTGCCCATCCCGCTGCTTGCCCGTACGCGCCTCGCTGATCAACCCCGGAATCAACTTGCCCTCCGGCAGATTCTTCCAGAACCGGCTCGGCAAATGCCCTTCCATCACCTTAGGGTTCAGCCGCGCCGGGTTAAAGATATGGCTGTAATACGTCAGCCACATCGCACTGTGCGGGTCCTCGACATTCTGCGCCAACTGCTGCCACTCCACCGGGCAGTGCCGCTGATGTATCAACTGTTCCCCATCGTAATAAACCCCATCCAGGGGCGTCGCGATCATCCAGCGATGGCGCCCCATGCGCCCGACAAAATGCTGGCTGGCCACCTTCAGGATATCGTGGGCCGGCTCGTGCCAGGCCACATACTCCGGCAACTCCGGCCCAGCCTCTGCCGGCAACGCGATAAACCGCACAAACGCATGCAGGTGATGGGCCTCGCGCTGCACCTGCTTGATCCGGCGCTGCAACTCGCTGCCCAGCTTGTCTCCCGACATCATCGCCGTGCGGTCCCCATGGCTGACGCGCCATAACACCTCATACAGCAGGCTCCAGCGCTGTTCACCGTGGTAACACGCGGCAGACTCCAGCAGCTCCAGCAGCGCTTTGGGGATCCGCGCCTGGAACGGCCCGCACTCGGCCGGGTACTGCTCGTCAGTGGCAAACAGGTCCGCCACCTCGGCCACGCCCCAACTCACATGGCTTGGGTCAATCTGATGGCTGAGCAGCCAGCGCGCCTGCTCGCGCCAGGTGCTGAACAGGTTGTCGCACTCCAGGCTGATCATCCCCACAGCCCCATTTGCTGCGGCTGCGGACGGTCGCGCAGTTGTTCGCGCAGCAACACGCTGGTGCTTTCCGCCTGCTGCGGGTGGTAGTCGCTGGTGATGAAAAACGGCTTGGCCTTGGCCAGCACGCAACGCATACGCGCCAGGTCTTCGAAGCGGATCTTGCGCTGGCGGCGCAGGTCCACCAGCCGCTGGGTGGTGCGCAGGCCAATCCCGGGAATGCGCGCAATCAGTGTCGGCTCGGCACGATTCAAATCCAGCGGGAACACCTCGCGGTGCTCCAGGGCCCAGGCCAGTTTCGGGTCGATGTCCAGGGCCAGGTCCCCCGGCCCTTCAAACAGTTCATTGGCGCTGAACCCGTAGCTGCGCAACAGGAAATCCGCCTGGTACAAGCGGTGCTCGCGCATCAGGGGCGGCGCGGCCAGGGGTACGCTTTTGGGGCTGTTGGGAATCGGGCTGAACGCTGAGTAATACACCCGGCGCAACTTGAAGTTGCCGTACAACGCCTCGGCGCTGTGGAGGATGGTGCTGTCGTCGGTGTCATCGGCGCCGACGATCATCTGCGTGCTCTGCCCCGCCGGCGCGAAACGTGGTGCACGGGGTTCGTTGAGCACGGTCTGTTCACCGGTGTAGATGGTTTGCATGGCCTGCTTGATCGAGAAAATCTGCTTCTCGGGCGCCAGGGTCTGCAGGCTCTGGTCGGTCGGCAACTCGATGTTCACGCTGAGGCGATCGGCATAGCGCCCCGCCTCGGCAATCAGCGCCGGGTCGGCTTCGGGAATGGTCTTGAGGTGGATATAGCCGCGAAAGTCATGCTCTTCGCGCAGGAGCTTGGCGACCCGCACCAACTGCTCCATGGTGTAGTCGGCCGAACGGATGATGCCGGAGCTGAGAAACAGGCCGCTGACGCAGTTGCGCCGGTAGAAGTCGAGGGTCAGGGTCACCACCTCCTCCGGGCTGAAGCGTGCACGGGGCACGTCGCTGGAACGGCGGTTGACGCAGTATTGGCAGTCGTAGAGGCAGAAGTTGGTCAGCAATACCTTGAGCAGGGACACGCAGCGACCGTCGGGCGTATAGCTGTGGCAGATGCCCATGCCATCGGTGGAACCCAGCCCCGCCTTGCCTTCCGAGCTGCGCTTGGGCGCGCCGCTGCTGGCGCAGGAGGCGTCGTACTTGGCGGCGTCGGCGAGGATGCTGAGTTTTTCGATCAACTGCATGGGGCTTCTACCGATACTGGTTTTTTGTACAGTATCAGCAGCAAGCCCCAGGGTTCAAGTGCAGCCTGTCAGCTGGCGGTGGCCAGCAGCAGGTCCTGCACCGAACGCCCCTTGCCGCGGCTACGGTCGTGCTCGTACAGCGACGCGGCAATCTCGTCGGCACGGATCGGCAGGATCGACAGCAACGTATCGCTCAAGCCATGGCTGGCCTGGCTGAAACCCTGCATGTAGATGCCGGCCTTGCAGCGCTCGTCGGTGACGATGCGGTAGTCGCGGCTGACTTCGAAGTCGCCCATGTAGTCCGCCAACGGTGCCAGCAACTGGCGATGCATCTGGCGTTCATACCCGGTGGCCAGCACCACGGCGTCGTAGTGGTTGAGGCTGGTTTCGCCGGTGGCGTTGTTGCGCAATGCCAACTCGACGCCCAGCGGCCCGGCCGTGGCTTTTTCCACGGTGGTCAGGGTGCGGAACGCATGACGAGCAATGCCGGAGACTTTCTGGCGGTAGAAGATCCCGTAGATGCGCTCGATCAGGTCCAGGTCCACCACCGAATAGTTGGTGTTGTGGTACTCGTTGACCAGCCGCTCACGCTCACTGCCGTTCTGCTGGAACACCAGGTCGGTGAATTCCGGCGAGAACACTTCGTTGACGAACGGGCTGTCGTCCGCAGGCTTGAGGGCCGAGCCGCGCAGGATCATGTCGACCTGCACCGACGGGAAGCTGTCGTTCAGATCAATGAAGGCCTCAGCCGCACTCTGGCCACCGCCGATGATCGCGATGCGCATCGGCTTGCCGTCCACACATGGCTGCTTGGCCATGCGCTCCAGGTACTGGGAATGATGGAACACCCGCCCGTCCTCCTTGAGCCCCTTGAAAGACTCGGGAATACGCGGCGTGCCACCGGCGCTGACCACCACCGAACGGGTGGTGCGCACGTGTTGCTCACCCTGGCCATCCCGGGAAATCACCCGCAGCGCCTCGACCTGCTGCTGATGCAGGATCGGCTCAATGGCCAGCACTTCCTCACCATAACGGCTCTGCGCCTGGAACTGCCCGGAGACCCAGCGCAGGTAGTCGTTGTACTCCATGCGGCACGGATAAAAGGTGCCCAGGTTGATGAAATCCACCAGGCGGCCATGGGCTTTCAGGTAATTGACGAACGAATACGGGCTGGTGGGGTTGCGCAGGGTCACCAGGTCCTTGAGGAAGGAAATCTGCAATTCGCTCTGGGTCACCAGAGTGTTGCCATGCCAGCGGTAGTCGGCCTGCTTGTCGAGAAACAGCACGTCCAGCTTGCCCTGGGCTTTCTCGCGTTCCTGCAGGGCGATGGCCAGCGCCAGGTTCGAGGGGCCGAAACCGATACCGATCAGGTCGTGAACGGCGGGCGATGCAATTGCCTGTGTCATTCCAGTGTCCTCTGGATAAGCCCTCTGCTACAGGAGGGAAAGCCTGGTTAACCTGGCGGGCACACGGGTCAATTACACACGTGTAATCCCGGCACAGGTCGTCTGTTGAATAAGAACGAGGACAATGAAAAGAAATTTAACTGGCTGCCAGGTTGCCGGTCAGTTTGCGTCCCACTCACGCATGCGAAGCCGGCAATGTTTCATGGCATTGACGATGTATTTCTCCACCATGCCTTTGGAAATACCCAGGCGGTCGGCGATCTGCGGATGGGACATGCCCTCAAGCTTGCGCAAGTAAAAGCTCTCGCGGCAGACAGGAGACAGCTCATCCAGAGCCTGGCGCACCAGGTCCAGGCGCTGCTTGTGGTCAATGTCGGCCTGGGGGGGCGGGCTGAAAAAACGCTCATCGCCTTCCAGCACGTCTAAAGATTCCATCTGACGCAGCGCCGTGTAGCGCTTGCCGTCAATCACCAGGTTCATCGCGGTGCGGTAGAGAAAGGCACGGGGCTGCTCGATCGGCGTTTCGCTGGAACGCTCCAGCACCCGCAAATAAGCATCGTGCACCACATCTTCGGCCTGCTGCGGGTTGCCCAGCCTGGCACGGAGAAAATACACCAGCTCCCGATAGTAGCTTTCCAACAGGCTTCTCCACCGTGGATCAGACGGCACGTCTCTGACAAATCGATGTACCAAGGAGTTGGTCGCACGATGATGGCAGTTTGAAGCGCGTAATTTATAATAATTCTCATGTAGAGTTAAAGCGCTGGTTACATATTGCCCACGAAACAACTTGTAATCTATCCCTGCCCAGCCACCGAAAACCGTCTTAAATTCCCCTTCCGCCTCCTCGTTTACAGGACAGCCCCCGTGCCGACAGACCGCTGCCCGCGCCCCAACTGCGTGCACCAGCGGACCGAATTCCCTTGGCTGGAACCCTGCATGAAACGTCCCCGAGTTAACCGATACGCCTGGCTGGCAGCGATGTGCCTGGTCCCTATGATTGCCCTGGCCACCTGGCAGGTTCTACCCGCAGGGCGCGACAAGCTGTCCACTGTCCAGGTCACTCGAGGCGACATTGAAAGCAGCGTGACCGCGCTGGGCACCCTGCAACCACGGCGCTACGTCGACGTGGGCGCCCAGGCGTCCGGGCAAATCCGCAAGATCCATGTCGAAGCCGGCGACCAGGTCCAGGAAGGCCAACTGCTGGTGGAAATCGATCCCGCCACACAAAAGGCCAAGCTCGACGCCAGCCGTTTTGCCATCGAAAACCTCAAGGCCCAGTTGCAGGAGCAGCGCGCCCAGCACGACCTGGCGCAGCAGAAATACAAGCGCCAGCAAAACCTCACGGCCGCCGGCGCCACGCGCGAGGAAGATGTACAAACCGCCCAGGCCGAGTGGCGCGCCACCCAGGCCCGGGTCGAGATGTTCCAGGCGCAGATCCGCCAGGCCCAGGCCAGCCTGCGCAGCGACGAAGCGGAGCTTGGCTACACGCGCATCTATGCGCCGATGTCCGGGACGGTGGTGGCAGTCGACGCCCGGGTCGGCCAGACCCTCAACGCACAGCAACAGACCCCCCTGATCATGCGCATCGCCAAGCTGTCACCGATGACCGTTTGGGCGGAGGTCTCGGAAGCCGATATCGGCCACGTCAAACCGGGCATGAGCGCCTACTTCACCACCTTGAGCGGCGGCGGCCGGCGCTGGGCCAGCACCGTGCGGCAGATCCTGCCGATCCCGCCCAAGCCGCTGAACGAAACCAGCCAGGGCGGCGGCAGCCCCGCCAGTTCCAGCAAGAGCGGCAGTGGGCGAGTGGTGCTCTATACCGTGCTATTGGATGTCGACAACACCGACCACGCCTTGATGGCAGAGATGACCACCCAGGTGTTTTTCGTCGCCAACTCGGCGAAGAACGTACTCACTGCACCGATCTCCGCGTTGCAGGGCGGCAGTGCCCCGGACCAGCAACTGGCGCGGGTAGTGGCCGCCAACGGCAGCATCAAGACTCACGAGGTGCGCACCGGCATCAGTGACCGGAGGCGGGTCCAGGTGCTGGAAGGGCTCAAGGAAGGCGACCACCTGCTGACCGGCCCGTCCGACGGCAGTGGTGGTTGAATGCCCACCCCACTGATCGAGCTGCGGGACATCCGCAAATCCTACGGCGGCCATGACACCCCGCAGGTCGATGTGCTGCGCGGCATCGACCTGTCGATCCATGCCGGCGAATTCGTCGCCATCGTCGGCACCTCGGGCTCCGGCAAATCCACCCTGATGAACATCCTCGGTTGCCTCGACCGCCCGACCCGGGGCGACTACCTGTTCGCCGGGGAAAATGTTGCACAACTGGGCAGCGACGAGTTGGCCTGGCTGCGCCGCGAAGCCTTTGGTTTTGTGTTTCAGGGTTACCACCTCATTGCGTCCGGCTCGGCCCAGGAAAACGTCGAGATGCCCGCCATCTACGCCGGCCTGCCCGCCGGCGAACGCCATGCCCGCGCCGCAGCGCTGCTGGATCGGCTGGGCCTGGCCAGCCGCACCGGCAACCGCCCCCACCAATTGTCCGGCGGCCAGCAGCAACGAGTGTCGATTGCCCGCGCGCTGATGAATGGCGGCCATATCATCCTTGCCGACGAACCCACCGGCGCCCTCGACAGCCACAGCGGCGCCGAAGTGATGGCACTGCTCGACGAGCTGGCGAGCCAGGGCCACGTGGTCATTCTGATCACTCACGATCGGGAAGTGGCCGCGCGGGCCAAGCGCATCATTGAGATCCGCGACGGCCAGATCGTCAGCGACTCGGGCCCGGACAACGCCCCGGCGCAGGCCGTGGAGGGTACGTTGCAGGCCGTAGATTTGCGCCAGCGCCTGGCCGATGGCAGCGAACACACCGGCGCCTGGAAGGGTGAGCTTGTGGATGCGGTGCACGCGGCCTGGCGCGTGATGTGGATCAACCGCTTTCGCACGGCCCTTACGCTGCTGGGCATCGTCATCGGCGTGGCTTCGGTGGTGGTGATGCTGGCCGTCGGCGAAGGCAGCAAGCGCCAGGTAATGGCGCAGATGGGCGCATTCGGCTCCAACATCATCTACCTGAGCGGCCACACCCCCAACCCGCGTACACCGCCGGGCATCATCACGCTGGATGACGTCGCCGCCCTGGGAGACCTGCCACAAGTGCAACGCATCATGCCGGTCAACGGTGCCCAGGCGACCGTGCGTTTCGGCAATGTCGACCATGCCGCCTACGTCGGCGGCAACGACACCCACTTCCCGGCCATTTTCAACTGGCCGGTGGTCGAAGGTGACTACTTCACCGACGCCGACGAGCACAGCGCCGCTGCGGTGGCAGTGATCGGCCAGAAAGTGCGTGACACCCTGTTCAAGGACCTCGCCAATCCCATCGGCCAATACATCCTGATCGAAAACGTGCCTTTCCAGGTGGTCGGCGTATTGGCTGGCAAAGGTGCGAGCTCCGGCGACCAGGACAGTGACGACCGGATTGCCGTGCCCTACTCCGCCGCCAGCATCCGCCTGTTCGGCAGCTACAACCCGGAATACGTGGTGATTGCCGCCGCCGATGCGCGCAAGGTCAAGGAGACCGAACAGGCCATCGACCAGTTGATGCTGCGCCTGCACGGTGGCAAACGCGATTATGAACTGACCAACAACGCCGCCATGATCCAGGCCGAGGCCCGCACCCAGAACACCCTGTCGCTGATGCTCGGTGCCATAGCCGCCATTTCATTGCTGGTGGGCGGCATCGGCGTGATGAACATCATGCTGATGACCGTGCGCGAACGCACCCGCGAGATCGGCATCCGCATGGCCACCGGTGCCCGCCAACGGGACATCCTGCGCCAGTTTCTGACCGAGGCCGTGATGCTCTCGGTGGTGGGCGGCCTGGCTGGAATTGCCCTGGCATTGATCATCGGCGGCGTGCTGATCCTCAGTGACATTGCGGTGGCCTTCTCCCTGATGGCCGGGCTCGGCGCCTTTGGTTGCGCCTTGGTCACCGGTGTCCTCTTCGGCTTCATGCCGGCTCGCAAGGCGGCCAGGCTGGACCCGGTCACCGCCCTTACCAGTGAATGATCGCCCTATGAACGTGCAATTGACCGTGATCGCCGCCAGCCTGTTGCTCGCAGCCTGCAACAACCTGGTGCCCAACGTGGAGAGCGGCCTGGCGCCGCCCTCCTCCTGGCAGTCACCGAATACCGAAGGTGCGCGGCAAGACAATCAACGTTGGTGGACACAGTTCGCCAGCCCCGAGCTTGATCAGTTGATCGCCCAGGCCCAGGCCGGAAGCCATGACCTGGCTGCGGCAATGGCCAGGGTTCGCCAGGCCCAGGCCAGCGCAGTGATCGCCGGCGCGCCGTTGCTGCCGGCGCTGACCGGCGGCTCGAACGCCAGCCGCCAGAAATTGCTGCGCGGCAAAGGCTACAGCCAGTTGGACGCCGACAGCGACAACAAGGCGGTGGACTACTTCGACGCCAGCCTCACCGCCAGCTATGAAATCGATTTCTGGGGCGGCCGCCGCGCCGCCCGCGATAGCGCCCTCGAAGGGCTGCGCGCCAGCGAGTTCGATCGGGCCACCGTCGAACTGACCCTGCTGAGCAGCGTCGCCAACAGCTACACCCAAGCCCTGTCCCTGCGCGAGCAAGGGCGCATCGCCGAACTGAACCTGGCCAATGCGCAAAACGTGCTGGACCTGGTGCAGAGCCGCTACAACGCGGGCTCCGCCACCGCCCTGGAGCTGGCCCAACAGAAAAGCCTGGTGGCGGCCCAGCAGCGCCAATTGCCACAGGTGCAGCAACAGGCCCGCGACGCGATGATCACCCTGGCGGCCCTGCTGGGAGAGCCGGTGCAAAACCTCACATTGGGCCAACAGTCGTTCGATGCACTGCACTGGCCGCAGATTACAGCCGGTGTGCCCAGCGACCTGCTGCGGCGCCGGCCGGACATTGCCAGCGCCGAAGCCCGCCTTGCTGCGGCCAAGGCTGACGTGGTCGTCGCCCGCGCCGCGATGTTACCCACCGTGACCTTGGGGGCCAGCCTCGGCTCGGGCGCCAGCACCGCCTCGGACATCCTGCGCAGCCCGTTCTATAACCTGACGGCCGGGCTTACCGCGCCGATCTTCAACAACGGCCAACTGAGCGCCGAACGCGACCGCACCACCGCCCGCCAGGATGAACTGCTGCAAACCTACCGCAGCGCGATCATCAATGGTTTTGCCGATGTCGAAAAAGCCTTGAACACTCTGCATGGCCTGGACCAGCAACGGAGGTGGCAGGGCCAGGAACTGAGCGAGGCGCAAACGGCCTTCCGGATTGCCCAAAGCCGCTATCAGGCCGGCGCCGAGGACTTGCTGACGGTACTGGAAACCCAGCGCACGCTGTACGCGGCCCAGGACCTCAATGTGCAACTGCGACTGGCGCGGGTGCAGGCCAGTATCGCGTTGTACAAGGCACTGGGGGGCAGTTGGCAGGCGCCGACCGTCGCGGATATGCGCTGAAACCGGCGTCATAAAAAAACCGCCTTCACGGCGGTTTTTTGTTGCGTGGAGGGCGCAAGCTCAACTGCCGGCGCCCGGTGTATCACCGACTCAGAAGGTCCACTTGGCGTTGACCACTGCGTTGCGGGGCTCGCCGTAGGAGCCCGAGTTAAACGTGCCCATGCCGTCGTAGTATTTCTGATCGAACAGGTTGTTAACGTTCAGGCCCACGCTCAGGTGTTCGTCCACCTGGTATTTGGCCAGCAGGCCAACCACGGCGTATGGATCCTGCGTTGCCTTGTAATAAGGGCCTGAGTAGTTGATTTGCGAAGAGGCGTACATCTCGCTTTGCCAGGTAACGTTGCCGCCGACGGTCAACTTGTTCCATTCACCCGGCAGGCGGTACGTAGTGCCGAACTTGAACAGGTTGATCGGCTGGTTGGTCTGGACCCGAGCGCCGTCCTTGTCATGGGACTCACGATAGGTATAGCCACCAAACACATTCCAGCCGCTGGCAACTTCGCCAGAGATTTCCGTCTCGACACCACGGGTATTGGTACCGCTGATGGCCTTGTACACGGCCCGGCCCGAAGAGTCCTGGCCAGACTGCGCCGGCGTGTTCTTCTGCTCGATATCGAATACCGCGATGCTCGCGTTCAGCGCGCCGTTGAAGAACTCACCTTTGAGGCCAATCTCGTAGTTGTCACCTTCAAGAGGAGCGAGTGAGCCACCGGACTCTGTCTTGTAGAACGTCTGCGGCAAGAAGATGCTGGTGTAGCTGGCGTACACCGAGTATGTGTCATTCAGCTCATAGACGATACCCGCGTATGGCGTAACCACCCCGGTTTTTTTGGTCTTGTCAGTGGCTTTGGTGTCGTTGAGGTAGTTGCTGACTTCGTCTTCCTGGTTCCACCAGCTGAGCCGGGTACCCAGAATGATCGTCAACGGATCAAACGGTTTCAGACGCAGGGCGCCGTAAATGCCGGTCTGCTGCAAGGTCGTGACGGTGCCGCCATCCTTGTAGTACTGACGACGTGGGTACTCGCGACCGTCCCAGTTGAAAATATCCGCCGAACCATAGTCACCATCGTCTTGGTGGCTTGCGTAGTTGGGGAAGTTCAGGTGAGTGCGCGACGTACTGGCCCCCACCACCAATTCATGTTCGCGGCCACCCAGTTGGAACGGACCGGAGGCATAGGCGTCGAGCGTGTCCTGGGTCTGGTAGCTGTCCAGGCGATAGATAAATACCCCTGTGCCTTGCCCAGTCACCGGATCAGGGTAACCACCACTGGCTGATGCGCCCTGACCTTTACGGTAAGAGTATTGATGGCTGTAGGCGGTCTTCAGGCTCCAGTCATTGTCCAGCTTGTGGTCAAGCATGGTGGTGAAGTTGTAGCTGGTATTGTCCATGTAACTCGAGCGCGAGGCTGGGTTGAATGAACGGGAGAGATTGGTTTGCGTACCGTTGCTGTAGAACAAAGGGATATGCCCGTAGCTGCTGCCATTGGCATCATTATTCTGGTAATCGAGGCTCGTTCGCAGCGTAGTGCTGTCGTTCAAGTCGATATCCAACGCGCCGTACATCACCCGCTTTTCCTGGCTGTACCAGTCGATGAACGAGTTCTGCTTCTGGTAGGCCGCGACGAACCGCCCACGTACATTGCCTGTCTCGGTCAGGGGGCCGGAGACATCGACTTCGGAACGGTAGCGGTCCCACGCGCCGGCTTCCCCGGAAACGTAAGCCTGGAAGTCCTTGGTCGGACGCTTGCGCACCAGGTTGATAGTGGCCGATGGAGTCCCCGCACCACTCATCAGGCCAGTAGCGCCTCGTACCACCTCGACCCGGTCATAGATGGCCATGTCCGAGATTGCACCCACGTACTGCTGGGACTCGTTGGCCACTTGCGACGGAATGCCGTCGTACTGGAAATTCTGGATCTCGAAGCCACGGGAGTAGAAAGAATAACGTTCACTGTCGCGATGATTCGCGCTGATACCCGGCGTAAAGGTCAGCACCTCGTTGAGCGTTGAAAGGTGTTGGTCGTCCATCAGTTGCCGGGTAATCACACTCACCGACTGCGGAGTTTCACGCAACGACAACGGCAGCTTGGTTGCAGTGCTGGTGGCTCCCGTGGTGTAGGAGCCGGTGTTTTCGGTGGTAGCCCCCAGCCCTTCGGCACTGATATTGGTCGCCCCCAACGTCAATGCCGAACCACTGGCAGGCGGCATCACAATATAGCTGCCGTTGGCTTCTCGACTGGCCTGCAGGCCACTGCCCGACAACAGCCGGAACAGGCCTTCATCCACGCTGAACTGCCCCCTCAACCCTTGGGTGGTGCGCTGGCTGGCCAGGGCCGGGTCGTAGGAAATCGACACGCCTGCCGCCGAGCCGAACTTCATCAAGGCCTCCGACAACTTGCCGGCCGGAATCGCGAACGCAACCTTGCCCGCCTCGCTCTGGGCGAATGCTGCGCCCGGCGCCAATGCGCCAGCGGCCGGCACGGCCAGTGCAGCACCCAGCATCATCAGGCGAACGGTCTGCGGCAGTTTCTTCAACGCGTAATGCTTGGGTGTGGACAACCAAAGGGGATAAGGCATCGACAGCAATCCTTGAACGATGAGGTGTGTGATTGGCAGGAAGTGATGGCGTCTTTCAGCGCCTCTGGTTAATAAGACGGCCCACTAATGAAAACCATACTCATTTACGAAAATCTTTTTTCGACTCTCCATCGACGCGTGAAAGCCCCACCATCAGCCGGGTTTCGGCGTGACCGAAAGGTGCCGTGCATACCAGGGTCGTCGCGGCACACGCCGCCACAGATCGGTCAGTGTGTCCTCCTCGCCAAACGTGATACGCAGTGCCAGCTTCATGGTTTCCGGGTCCATCTCCACCGACTTGCCGACCGCCAGGCCTGGCGTGGTGCTGCAGCCATGGGTCGTCGGGCCCAGCCACGGGTCGCTGACCTCGACCCAGCGCCCGGGCGCAAACCAGGGCACGTTATTGACGGTCAGGCGCGTCAGCTCGCCGGGATGGAAACGCTCATGGGCGCGAAACCAGTCCTCCAGCCGATCATCAATCCAGCCATGGAAATGCCAGAACACCGGGTTCACGTGGGAGGAGAACGGGTCGCCGAGAAAGTCGTTTTCCGGCCGGTACCAGCGCGCCGCGAAATCCGCCGGATCGCGCGCCATGGGCACGGCCGCACCGTTGGAAGGGTCGCGGGGCACCGAGGCCCAGCGCATGTGCAGCCAGTCATGCAGGCCCAATTCGATTTCCGAGCCGAACTGGCCCAGGGTCAACCTGGCCAGGTAAGCCGGGTTGCGGTAGCGCGATTCCCAGACTTCAAAATTGCCATGGTAGGTTTCGGCGCTTTTTATATCGCCCACCCACTGCGAGTACTCATCATCGCCTTCTGCCAGCCAGGCAGGTGGTAAAGCGAAACCGTCATGGTTGTCGAAGTACCGCGCAAAGCCCTGGCGGTCGCGCTCCAACTCCGGCTGCGGCAGGGGGAAACGCGGCCATGACGGCAAATCCTGCATCAACCGGGCCGTGCCGAGCATGTGCCGGTGCATGAAGAAGAAGTCCACCCCCGAACCATTGCGATCCTTGCGCGGGCCACGGGCGTCGCGCTCCTGGTCACGCGGCCCGGGCTGCCAGCCGATGCCGCGCAAGGCGTCGCGTTTTTTTTCCGACAGTTTGTGCCAACGGTCACGGGATGCGTGCCATAGCTGATGAAACAATCGGTGCTCCGGGGCGATCAGCCAGGCCAACAGCGTCGGATTCAGCCCGATACGTTCACGCGCCTCAGGGAACACCCGCTTCACCGCAACAAAACGCGCGTCGAGTTGCGGCAGACCCAGGGGACGACTCAGATCCCACACCCGTCCACTCAAGGTGCCACTGCCCGCGTTGCCATGTTCGGCCCAGACCTCATCCAGCACCGCTTCGCACTCATATGCCGGAGCACCGTCAAGGGATTCGCGACTTACCAGACGCCAGGTCAGATGCCGGGGGTCCGCCTCCGCCAGATCACCCTGCACCTGATAGCGCGGTTCGCCCGGCCCGCGCAGAACCTGCGATGTATCCACGCAACCCCGCAGGCCACGCCCACGCGGGGCAATGTCGAGGAACATTTCCAGGCCGTTGACCGGCAATCCCGCCAACGCGGCATCGCGCCCCTGCAGGCGAATGTCCCAGACACCCCGCAACTTGTCGGCCAGGTGCTGGCCGCTGGCATCCGCCAACTCCACGGTCGCCTCGCCGGGAGTTTCCGGCTCCTTGTCCCGCTCCCATTCACGGTGGGCGTACCACGCCGCAGGCACCGCCGCCCCCGTCAGGGCCAGGCCCGCCACAAACCCTCGTCGAGAAATCGTCATTGCCCTACCTGTGTCAGCCATGGAGCAGGCCGTATCCAAGCTAGAACGTTGGGTTGCCGGACAAATTTAGGCCCTGCGGCGGTACTCGCTAAATTTCTACGCGCTGCGCTCGTTCTTCCCAGATAGCCAAGGCCACTGCGCCCGACCTCGACGGCAACCTGACTGAGATGGCAATGACAAAATCGCGCTCCAAAAAAGCTCTGTTAATTGGCCTGCCACTGGCCGTCGCCCTCACCGCGGGCGCTGGGTGGCTGGCGTGGGAACAGTGGTTCGCCAACCCCGGCTACCCGATAAAACTCATGCAGCAGGCCGAAGAACTGCAAGACCGCCTGCTCTCCTTCGACAGCCACATCACCGTGCCCCTGGATTTTGGCAGCGCCGGCAATGAAGCCGACAAGGATGGCAGCGGCCAGTTCGACCTGGTCAAGGCCAATCGCGGACCTCTCTCGGGGGCTGCGCTGGGCGTGTTTGGCTGGCCGGAAATCTGGAACGGCCCGAATGCCCCTCACCGCCCTACGGCAGGGTTTGTCGACGAAGCCCGCAAGGAACAGGAAATACGCTACAAGATCATCACCGGCATGGTGCGCGACTTCCCCAACCAGGTCGGGATCGCCTACACGCCGGACGACTACCGGCGCCTGCACGGTGAAGGCAAGTTTGCCGTGTTCATCAACCTGTCCAATGCCTACCCCCTGGGCAACGACCTGAGCCTGCTGGATCTTTGGGCCGCCCGTGGCATGCGTATGTTCGGCTTCAGTTATGTGGGCAACAACGACTGGGCCGACTCCTCGCGCCCGCTGCCGTTCTTCAATGACACGCCCGACGCCTTGGGCGGGTTGTCGGGGATCGGCAAGCAAGCGGTGCAGCGCCTGAACGACCTCGGCGTGATCATCGATGTGTCGCAGATGTCATCCCTCGCGCTGGAACAAGTGGCACAACTGAGCCGCACTCCCATGGTTGCCTCGCACTCGGCCCCCAGGGCGCTGGTGGACATTCCGGTAAACCTCAGCGACAAGGAGCTGCAACTGATCAAGAACAGCGGCGGCGTGGTGCAGATCGTCGCCTTCTCGCCGTACCTGCGACCGCTGAGCCAGCCTACCCAGAACAAACTCAACAAACTGCGCGCGCGCTTCGACCTGCCCCCACTGCCCAACCTGGCCATGGCGCTGATGCCGGGCGACGCGGTGATCACCGTCTGGCCGGAGCAGCGTTTCGGCGAGTACGCCAGCGCTCTCTACGCCATCCTCGATGAAGAGCCCAAGGCCGACCTCAAGGACCTGGGCAATGCCATCGACTACGCCGTGAAAAAAATCGGCATCGACCATGTGGGTATCAGCTCGGACTTCAACGACGGCGGCGGCATCAAGGGCTGGAAGGATGTCACCGAAATTCGCAACGTCACCGCCGAACTGCTGCAGCGGGGTTACTCCGAAGCGGACATCGCCAAGCTGTGGGGCGGCAACTTTCTGCGCGTCTGGGACCAGGTGCAACGCGCCGCCAAACCTGACGCCCCTGTCACTCAACAGAATTGAAGCCATGGCCGACCGTAGAACCTTTCTCAAACAAGCAGGCGTCCTCGCGGCCAGCCTGCCGATCGGCTTCAAGCTTGGCGAAGCGCTGGCCAACACCCCGCCGCCAGCAGCTTCCGGCGACAAGTGGGTGCAACTGCGCCAACTGTTCAACCAGGACCCGGCCTACATCCACTTCTCCAACTTCCTGATCACCTCCCACCCCAAACCGGTACGCGAGGCCATCGAGGCCCATCGCGACCGGCTGGACCGCAACCCCGGCCTGGCGATGGATTGGGACCTGGGCGAAACCGTCAAGCGCGAGGATGAAGTGCGACGCTGGGCCGGCCGCTACCTGGGGGCCCAACCTGGCCAGATCGCCCTCACCGGCAGCACCACCGAAGGCCTGGGCATCATCTACAGCGGCGTGCACGTACGCCCCGACCAGGAAATCCTGACCACCGAACACGAACACTATTCGACCCACAACATACTGCAGTACCGCACCCTCAAGCAGGGCACATCGGTGCGCAAGATCCGCCTGTTCAACGATCCCCATACGCTGTCCACCGACGAAGTGCTGGGCAACATCGACCAGGCCATTCGTCCCAAAACACGGGTTCTGGGCATGACGTGGGTGCATTCAAGCAGCGGAGTGAAACTGCCCATCAGCGACATCGGCAGCCTGGTGCAGCATCACAACCGCAACCGCGATGACCAGGACCGGATCATTTACTGCGTCGACGGCGTGCACGGCCTAGGCATCGAGGACCTCAGCTTCCCCGAGATGAACTGCGACTACTTCATCGCCGGCACCCACAAATGGCTGTTCGGCCCCCGGGGCACGGGCATTATTTGCGCCCACAGCGAGCAGGTCAAAGACCTCACTCCCACGCTGCCAACCTTTTCCGAGACCACCGATTTCGCCAACACCCTGACACCCGGCGGCTATCACGCCTTCGAGCATCGCTGGGCACTGGACAAGGCCTTCGAACTGCACCTGCAACTGGGCAAGGCCGATGTGCAGGCCCGCGTGCATCAACTCAACAGCTACCTGAAGGAGCGCCTGCTGGCGCTGCCCAACATCGACATGGTGACCCCCACCAGCCCCGACCACTCCGCCGGTTTCAGCTTTTTCCGGCTCAAGGGCCAGGACAGCGATGAAGTCGCCGCCTACCTCATGGCCAATCGTGTGGTGGCAGACGCTGTGGAGCGTGACGTGGGCCCGGTCATCCGTACCGCCCCGGGGCTGCTCAATACCGAGGACGAAGTCGATCGCGTGATTGCCCTGCTGGGCAAACGGCACTGACGAGCCCCCCCTATTTTTTGGCTTATCGATAGAGAGCACCATGACCCCTGTATCTGCTGCCGCACCCAAGCATCTGCGCCCATTGATCAGCGCCCTGGCCCTCACCGCCCTGGCCGCCTGTGCGCTCCCCGCCACGGCGATGGCCGCTGCCGCCCTGCCACCGGGCAAGGTATTCAAGGACTGCAAGGACTGCCCCGAGATGGTCGTGCTGCCTACCGGCACGTTCATCATGGGTACCCCCGAGGACGAACTGGGCCGCCAACCCGACGAAGGCCCGCAACACCCGGTGACCTTTGCCCACCCCGTGGCGATCAGCCGCTTCCAGGTGCTGTCCGGCGAATGGGACGCCTATATCCGCTCCAGCGGCTACGTGATGCCCGACGGCGATACCCGCCCCGGCCGCGAATGCAAGGCCGGCAAACCACGCTACCCCATGGGGCCCAAACAACCGGCGGTGTGCATGGACTACGCCGAAGCCGAAGCCTACGTGGCCTGGCTGTCGAAAAAGACCGGCAAGCACTACCGACTGGTAAGCGAAGCGTTGCGTGAATATGCGGTACGCGGTGGCAGCACCGGGCCCTTCCCGTTCCCGTTCGACGAGGGCTCGGAATACGGCATTTCCAAGCACGCCAATACCTACGGCCCGACGGACGGTTTTACCTACACCTCGCCTGCCGGCAGCTTCGCGCCCAACGCCTTTGGTGTGTATGACGGCCACGGCAACGTCTACGAATGGGTGGCCGACTGTGAGAACGACAGCTATGTCGGCGCCCCGAGCGATGGCAGCGCATGGATGACCGGGCAATGCCAGTACCGGCAGATCCGTGGTAACGACTGGACCGAAGCACCGATTTTCTCGCGCTCCGGCAATCGCAATAACCTGGACCCGGCCGACCGTGGCGACTGGCTGGGATTTCGTGTCGCGCGGGATCTCTGACCCACCGTAATAAAGCTAAATCCCGCCCCACTCGAAACGTCTCCTACAAAAGCCCGCCAGCGATCAAATCGATCGCCGGGCCTCCACTCGCCCTTAGCACGTAGCCACGTCGCGACCGAGGTAGTTTCATGACTGCAAAACCGCGTAGCGCCCTTCGCGAACTCTTGAGCCTGCTCAAGCCCTATCGCTACACCGTCATTCTGTCGATCCTGTTCGGGATTCTCGCAGGCCTGGGCGTCACCGCGCTGCTGGCCACGGTCAACCAGGGCCTGCACAGCGAGTCCGGCCTTACCGCTTCGGTGGTGCTGGCGTTTGCCGGTCTGTGTGTACTCGCCCTGCTCAGCAGCATTGCCGCCGACATCGGCAGCAACTTTGTCGGGCAAAAAGTGATTGCCAAGCTGCGCAAGGACCTCGGGGCCAAGGTGTTGTCAGCGCCGATCGAGCAGATCGAACGCTACCGCAGCCACCGCCTGATTCCGGTACTGACCCACGACGTCGACACCATCAGCGATTTTGCCTTCGCCTTCGCCCCACTGGCGATCTCCATCACCGTCATCCTGGGGTGCCTGGGCTACCTGGCAAGCCTCTCGCTGCCGATCTTCGTCATGACCCTGCTGGCCATCGGGATCGGCTCGGCCATTCAGTTCATCGCACAAAGCAAAGGCATCAAGGGTTTCTACGCCGCGCGGGACGCTGAAGACAACCTGCAAAAACACTACTCGGCCATCGCCGAAGGCGCCAAGGAGCTGCGCATCCATCGCAAGCGCCGTCACGCCATGCTGACCCACCACATCCAGGCCACCGCCGATCACATCTGCGACACCCACGTGCGCTCGATCAATATTTTCGTGATTGCCAAAAGCCTGGGCTCGATGCTGTTCTTCGTGGTCATCGGCCTGGCGCTGACCCTGCAATCGTTCTGGCCCAGCAGCAACCCGGCCATGATGAGCGGCTTTGTCCTGGTACTGCTCTATATGAAAGGCCCGCTGGAAAACCTGATCGCCAACCTGCCGATCATCAGCCGCGCGCAAATCGCCTTCCGCCGCATTGCCGACCTGTCCGAGCGCTTCTCCTCGCCGGAGCCGCACCTGCTGCTCGACGCTGACGAGAGCCGCACACCGCCCATGAACAACCTGGAACTGCGCGACGTGCAATACGCCTTCCCACCCGTCGAAGGCAGCGAACCGTTCAAGCTGGGCCCGGTCAATCTGACCATCGAGCCCGGGGAAATCCTGTTTATCGTCGGTGAAAACGGCTGCGGCAAGACCACCCTGATCAAATTGCTGCTGGGCCTGTACACCCCGCAACAGGGTGAGATCCGCCTCAACGGCGCCACGGTCGACGCTCTTGGCCTGGACGATTACCGGCAGATGTTCACCACCATTTTTGCCGACTACTACCTGTTCGACGAACTGGTGCAAAGCGATAAAGCACTGCCGGACGATGCCAACCAATACCTGGAACGCATGGAGATCGCCCACAAGGTCAGCATCCGTGACGGCGCGTTCACCACCACCGACCTGTCCACCGGGCAGCGCAAGCGCCTGGCCTTGATCAATGCCTGGCTGGATGAACGGCCGGTGCTGGTCTTCGACGAATGGGCGGCCGACCAGGACCCGACCTTCCGCCGCGTGTTCTATACCGAACTGCTGCCGGACCTCAAGCGCCTGGGCAAAACCATCATCGTGATCTCCCACGACGACCGTTACTTCGACGTCGCCGACCAGTTGGTGCGCATGGAAGCCGGACGCGTCATCACCGAAAAAGCGTTCGCCTGATCCCCCTCCGGCGAGCACCCTGCCGCTCGCCGCCTGCCCTCAAGTCCCCGCCCACACCTAAATCTCGTCGGCCACGCTTCGTCTTTCTGACAACGCATATTTACGCAGCCGATGGCGACGAGACCGAACATGAACCCACTGAATCAACTCCCCGACGACGACCTGCTGGCTTTGTTGATGGCCGACGACGTCGGTTCAGAGCATTCCATCAAGGCTCACACCCATCGCGGCCCCACGCCCCTGTCCTTCGCCCAGCAACGCCTGTGGTTCCTGCAACAGCTGGCGCCCGACAGCAGCGCCTACAACCAGCCCAACGCCCTGCGCCTGCGCGGCCCGTTGAATACACCCGCGCTGGGCACTGCCTTGCAACAGATCATCGACCGGCACGATGTGCTGAAAACCGCATTCCAAACCATCGACGATGAACCCCGGCAAGTGGTGGACACACAAGCCCGGATTCACCTGCAGGAAGAGGACCTGTCGGGCCTGGCGCCCGAATCACGTAGCGCCGCCGTGGCGGATCGCCTTGCCACCGAGGCCGGTACACCGTTTGACCTGGACCGTGCCCCGCTGATTCGCGCCACCCTGATCACACTCGAGCACGACGACCATATCCTGCTGTTGAACATGCACCACATCGTCTCGGACGCCTGGTCCAATCCGATCCTGATGCACGACCTGACACAGGCCTACCAACGCGCCTGCCTGGGCGATACCACCCCGCTGGCGCGGCCTTCCATCCAGTACGCCGACTACGCACACTGGCAGCGCGAAGAATACCCGCACACCCCCGTGCACCAGCGTGCTGACGACTATTGGGCGGATTACCTGGGACACGAGATTCCCACGCTGAACCTGCCCACCGACCTGCCCCGCTGTGCCGAGCAACAGCACCGCGCCGGCAATCTTCACCTGCCATTGCCCCAAGCCCTGTGCCAACAGCTACAGGATTTCTGCCAGCAACAGGACTTGACGCCGTTTATCGTGCTGCTGGGTGCCTGGCAATTGCTGCTCAGCCGCTACAGCGGTCAGCAGGATTTCACCGTCGGCGTTCCGAATGCCAGCCGCAATCAGAGCGAGACCCAGGACCTGGTGGGGTTCTTCGTCAGCAGCCAGATCTACCGCACGCAACTCACCGACAGCCTCACCACAGGTGAGTTTCTCCAGGCACTGCGCCAGCAATCCCGGGCGGCCATGGAACATGCCGACTACCCGATTGAACTGATCATCGAGCGTCTGCAACTGCAACGCAGCACCCAGGCCAATCCGCTGTTCCAGACCCTGTTCAACTGGCGTGTGAGCCAGGACCAGCCAGGTGCGCTGAAGCTCGGTGAGCTGACTCTGGAGTTGCTGCCGGTGGCGCAACATGAGGCCAAGTTCGACCTGTCGATGGACGTGGACTACTCGCCACGGCACATCACGGCGAACATCGAATACAGCACCGCGCTGTTCAGCCTGGCAACGATTGAACGCCTGGGCCAGCATTGGCTGAGTTTGTTGCAGAGTCTCATGCAAGGCCCACAGCAGCGGCTGGCCGAACTGGCCATGCTGGACCGCGCCGAGCAGCAACAGATCGTCAGCGCATGGAACAACACCCGCACCCAGTACCCGCTGGACCACAGCGTGCAACAGTTGATCGAGGCCCAGGTGGCCGCCACGCCAGAGGTACCAGCCCTGGTCTTTGGCGAACACCAACTGAGCTATCGCCAGCTCAACCAGCACGCCAACCAGCTCGCCCACAAACTGATCGAACTGGGCGTCGGCCCGGATGGGCTGGTGGGCATTGCCACCGAACGCAGCCTGGAAATGGTCATCGGCCTGCTGGCCGTGCTCAAGGCCGGGGGCGCCTACGTACCGCTGGACCCGGAATACCCGCAGGACCGCCTGAGCTACATGATTGAAGACAGCGGCATTGGCCTGCTGTTGACCCAGCAGCACCTGCTTGCGCAGTTGCCGATTCCGGCTACGCTGCCGACGTTGGCGCTGGATCAACTGGACGTCAGCGGTTATGCCGAGGTCAATCCTGAGGTTGCCGTCGAGGGCGAAAACCTCGCCTACGTCATCTACACCTCCGGCTCCACCGGCAAGCCCAAAGGCGCCGGCAACCGCCATTCGGCGCTGACCAACCGCCTGTGCTGGATGCAACAGGCCTACGCATTGACCGATGCCGATACCGTGCTGCAAAAAACCCCGTTCAGCTTCGACGTGTCGGTGTGGGAGTTTTTCTGGCCGCTGATGACCGGTGCTCGTCTGGCCGTCGCCGGGCCTGGCGACCATCGCGATCCGGCCACACTGGTGAGCCTGATCCAGCGCTACCAGGTCAGCACCCTGCACTTCGTGCCGTCGATGCTGCAGGTGTTTTTGCTGGATGAAAACGTTGCCCGATGCACCAGCCTTACGCGCATCGTCTGCAGCGGCGAAGCCCTGCCCGTGGACGCGCAACAACAGGTATTCGCCAAGCTGCCGAACGCCGGCCTGTTCAACCTCTACGGCCCCACCGAGGCCGCCATCGACGTGACCCACTGGACCTGCCGCGAAGAAGGCAAGGCCAGCGTGCCGATCGGCCAGCCGATCGCCAACCTCACCACCTACATCCTCGATGCCGAACTGCAGCCGGTACCGGCCGGGGTCATCGGCGAGTTGTACCTGGGCGGCGAAGGCCTGGCCCGGGGTTACCACCGCCGCCCGGCCCTCACCGCCGAGCGCTTCATGACCAGCCCGTTTGGTGACGGCCAACGTCTGTATCGCACCGGCGACCTGGCCAGTTATCGCACCGACGGCGTGATCGAATACCGCGGCCGTATCGACCACCAGGTAAAAATCCGCGGCCTGCGCATCGAGCTGGGGGAAATCGAAACCCGCCTGATGGAACTGGACTGCGTGCGCGAAGCCGTGGTGATCGCGGCTGATGGGCAGTTGGTCGCCTATGCAGTGCCGACCGAAGCCCGTGACGCCGGTGAACTGCGCAGCGAAATCAGGCAACGCCTGGGCGAACACTTGCCTGATTACATGGTGCCCGCCCAACTGATCTTCCTCGATCAATTGCCCCTGAGCCCGAACGGCAAACTGGACCGCAAGGCCCTGCCAAAACCCGATGCAAGCCTGCTGCAAAAAGCCTACGTGGCACCACAAAGCCCGTTGGAGCAGCAAATCGCAGCGATCTGGCAAGACGTGCTCAAGCGCGAAACCGTCGGCCTGCACGACGACTTCTTTGAGCTGGGCGGCCATTCACTACTGGCCACCCAGGTCGTCTCCCGGGTACGTCATGCCCTCAACACCAATGTGCCCCTGCGCAACCTGTTCGAGAGCAGCACCTTACACGCGTTCGTCGCTACCCTGGAGCAGCAACCGGCCCGCCAAGAGCCGCCGTTGGTAAGGGGCGAGCGTGATCAGCCGCTGCGGTTGTCCTACGCTCAGGAACGCCAGTGGTTCCTCTGGCAACTGGATCCCCAGAGCACCGCTTATCACATCCCGGCGGCCTTGCGCCTGCGGGGCAACCTGGACACACAGGCGCTGCAACGCTGCTTTGACCGGCTGATTGCCCGCCATGAAAGCCTGCGCACCTCGTTCATCCAGGACGGCGATCGCACCCTCCAACGAATTGCCACTCACACCCACTTGGCAATCACCGTCGAGTCGCGGCCGGGGGCCGACGAGCAGGCGATCCAGGCGTGTGTCGAACACGAAATCCAGCAGTTGTTCGATCTGCAGCACGGCCCGTTGTTACGGGTCAAACTGCTGAAACTGGCGGATGACGATCACGTCCTGATCATCACCCAGCACCATATCGTCTCCGACGGCTGGTCGATCAACGTGATGATCCAGGAGTTGATTGCCCTGTACACAGGCTTCAGCCAGCAACAGGACGTCAGCCTGCCAGACCTGCCCGTGCAGTACGCCGACTATGGCGTGTGGCAACGCCAGTGGATGGAAGCCGGGGAGCGCGAGCGCCAACTGACCTACTGGACGGGGCAATTGGGCGATGAGCAGACAGTACTGGAACTGCCCACCGACCACACTCGGCCGTCCGAGCAAAGCTATCGTGGGGCCCAGCTGGAACTGGCGTTGGGCAGCGAGCTGAATCAGTCACTCAAACAATTGGCCCAGCAGCAAGGCGTGACGCTGTTCATGCTGTTGCTGGCCTCGTTCCAGACCCTGTTGCATCGCTACAGCGGGCAAACCGATATCCGTGTCGGCGTGCCGATTGCCAACCGCAACCGCGTGGAAACCGAAGGGCTGATCGGATTTTTCGTCAACACCCAGGTGCTGCGCGCAGAGCTCAACAGCCAGTCCCGGTTTGTCGAGGTGCTGCAACAGGTCAAGCATCATGCCTTGCATGCCCAGGCCCACCAGGACCTGCCCTTCGAACAACTGGTGGAGGCGCTGCAACCGGAACGCAGCCTCAGCCATAGCCCGCTGTTCCAGGTGATGTACAACCATGCCAGCGTGCAGCCTCAAAACAGCGTCACACTTCCCGGCCTGAGCCTTGAAGTACTGGAAGGCACGCTGCCCAGCACTCAGTTCGACCTCTCCCTGGATACCACCGAGTCTGCCGATGGGCTGCTTGCAACCCTCACCTATGCCATCGACCTGTTTGAAGCCCGGACCATCCAGCGCCTCGCCGGGCATTGGCAAAACCTGCTGCAGTCCATCGTTCGCAATCCGCAGCAACGCCTGGGTGAACTGGAGATGCTGGGCCGTGAAGAACGGCACCTGATGCTCCATGAGTGGAGCAGCGCCCGCTTTGATTACCCGAGCGAACAGCGGGTCCATCAGCTGTTTGAAGCCCAGGTCGCGAAGCAACCTTGCGCACCGGCCTTGCTCTTCGAAGACCGCCAGTTGAGCTACGCCGAACTCAACACCCGGGCCAATCGCCTGGCCCGGCATCTGGTGAGCCTGGGCGTCGGCCCCGACGTGCTGGTGGGGATCGCCGTGGAGCGCGGCCTGGACATGATCATCGGCCTATTGGCGGTGCTCAAGGCCGGCGGCGGTTATGTGCCGCTGGACCCGGAATACCCCCAGGATCGCCTGCTGTGCATGGTCGAAGACAGCGGCACCCGGCTGATACTGACCCAGAGCCATTTACGTGAACGACTGGCGATTCCCGCCTATGTCGAACACCTGTGCCTGGACCACGAGCAGGCCTGGATCGACCTGGACGACAGCAACCTGCTCAACCGCGCCCACGCCGAGAACCTCGCGTATGTGATGTTCACCTCGGGCTCCACCGGGCGGCCAAAAGGCGTGGGCATCAACCAGTCTTCGCTGACTCGGCATGCCTATGTGTCCCTGGAGTTTTTCAACCTCAACGGTGCCGACCGCATCCTGCAGTTCTCCACTTTCAACTTCGACGGCTTCGTCGAGCAGCTTTACCCGGCGCTGATCTGTGGCGCCTCGGTGGTGCTGCGCGGCACCGAGATCTGGGACACCGAGACCTTCTACCGCGAACTGATCCGGCACCAGATCAGCGTGGTCGACCTGACCACCGCCTACTGGAACCTGCTGGCCAAGGACTTCGCCGTGGCCGGCCCGCGGGATTACGGGCGCCTCAAGCAAGTGCATGCCGGCGGTGAAGCCATGCCGCCCGAAGGCCTTGCCGCGTGGGGCCAGGCTGGCCTTGGCCACGTCAAGTTGCTCAACACCTACGGCCCCACCGAAGCCACCGTCACCGTCACCGCGCTCGACTGCACCGACTACGTGACCGGCGCACGCCCCACGCCGTTGACCATGCCCATCGGCAAGGTCTTGGCCGGGCGCAGCATCTACCTGCTGGACGACAGCGGCGCCCCGGCCCCAATAGGTGTGGTAGGTGAACTGGTGATCGGCGGCGAGTTGCTGGCCCGTGGGTATTTCAATCGCCCGGACCTGACCGCCGAACGCTTCATGCCCGATCCGTTCAGCCAAAGTGGCGGCCGGCTGTACCGCACCGGCGACCTGGCGCGCTACAACGCTGACGGGGTGATCGAGTACGTGGGGCGGATCGACCATCAGGTGAAGATTCGCGGTTTCCGCATCGAACTGGGGAAATCGAGGCCCGGTTGCTGGAGCAGGACGCGGTGCGAGACGCCATTGTCCTCGCGCAACCGGCAGCCAGTGGTTTGCAACTGGTGGGTTACGTGGTGCCCCACGCCAGCGCCGTGCCGCAAGCGCAGTTGCGCCAATCGATCAAGGCTGCCTTGGCGGCGGTGCTGCCGGACTACATGGTGCCGGGTTTCCTGATGTTCCTCGATGTGCTGCCCCTGAGCCCGAATGGCAAGCTGGACCGCAAGGCCCTGCCCAAACCGGATGCCAGCCAACAGCAAAACCACTATGTGGCGCCGCGGACGGCGCTGGAAATCCAGGTCGCCGGGATCTGGCAAAGCGTGCTCAACCTTGAGCAGGTAGGCCTTACGGATGACTTTTTCGCCCTGGGCGGCCACTCGCTGCTGGCGACCCAGATTATCTCCAGGGTGCGCCAGGCCCTGAGCCTTGACGTCGCACTGCGCAGCCTGTTCGAACGCAGCGTGCTCGGTGATTTCGTTGCAGGCCTGGAAGGCCGCTCCCGGCAGCATGAGCGGCCCCTGGTGCCCGTCGAACGCAATCAACCGCTGCCCCTGTCCTACGCACAGGAGCGCCAGTGGTTCCTCTGGCAACTGGACCCGCACAGCGCCGCCTACCACCTTCCAGCCGCCCTGCGCCTCAAGGGCAAGCTGGATGTGGCGGCGCTGGAGCAAGCCTTCAACCAACTGATCGCCCGCCACGAGGCCCTGCGTACGACTTTCGTGGTGGACAACGAACAACCCCGGCAAGTCATCGGCGCCCAGGCGCCCAGGCCCCTTGTGGTTGAGACCCTGAACGGCACGCCGGACGATGCCACGATCAAGGCCTTTGTGGAGCACGAAACCCGGCAACTGTTCGACCTGCAACAGGGCCCACTGCTGCGGGTCAGGCTGCTGCGCCTGGCAAACGATGAGCATGTGCTGGTGCTCACCCAGCACCATATCGTCTCCGATGGCTGGTCGGTGCAGTTGATGGTTGAAGAACTGCTCACCCTGTACAGCGCCGCCCAGGCCGGGCAGCCTCACTCGCTGGCACCCTTGCCGATCCAGTACGCCGACTATGCCGTATGGCAACGGCAATGGATGCAAGCCGGCGAGCGCGAACGCCAGTTGGCGTACTGGACCAGCCAATTGGCCGGCGCAAACAGCGTATTGGAGTTGCCGACAGATCGCCCGCGCCCGGCTGAACAAAGCTACCGTGGTGCCCACTTGCCACTCACCCTGGCGCCTGGCCTGGGCGACGCGGTGCAGCAGTTGGCCCATAGCCTCGGTATTACGCCCTTCATGCTGTTGCTGGCGTCATTCCAGATCCTGTTGCATCGCTACAGCGGCCAACACGATATCCGCGTCGGCGTGCCGATTGCCAACCGCAACCGGGTCGAAACCGAGGGGCTGATCGGCTTCTTCGTCAACACTCAAATCATGAAGTCCGAGTTCAGCGCGCAACTGCGGGTCGAAGATCTGCTGCAACAGGTCAAGCAACATGCACTGGATGCCCAGGCGCATCAGGACCTGCCGTTCGAACAACTGGTGGAGGCGTTGCAACCGGAGCGCAGCCTCAGCCATAACCCGCTGTTCCAAGTGATGTTCAACCACCAGAGTGCCGACAAACGCAGCGCTACCGAAGGCCAATCACTGCCTTCGGCGCTGCAGGTCGAGGGGTTGGACTGGGAAGGCAATACCTCGCAATTTGACCTGACCCTCAGCACCATCGAATCGGCCGAAGGCCTGGGCGCAACCCTGACCTACGCCACCGACCTGTTCAACGCCGCCACCATTGAGCGCCTCGGTCGGCATTGGCAACAACTGCTGCAAAGCCTTCTTGAGAAACCACACCAGCGGGTTGCAGACCTGCCGATGCTGGACCGCGCCGAGCAGCAACAGATCGTCAGCGCATGGAACAACACCCGCACCCAGTACCCGCTGGACCACAGCGTGCAACAGTTGATCGAGGCCCAGGTGGCCGCCACGCCGGAGGTACCAGCCCTGGTCTTTGGCGAACACCAACTGAGCTATCGCCAGCTCAACCAGCACGCCAACCAGCTCGCCCACAAACTGATCGAACTGGGCGTCGGCCCGGATGGGCTGGTGGGCATTGCCACCGAACGCAGCCTGGAAATGGTCATCGGCCTGCTGGCCGTGCTCAAGGCCGGGGGCGCCTACGTGCCGCTGGACCCGGAATACCCGCAGGACCGCCTGAGCTACATGATTGAAGACAGCGGCATTGGCCTGCTGTTGACCCAGCAGCACCTGCTTGCGCAGTTGCCGATTCCGGCCACGCTGCCGACGTTGGCGCTGGATCAACTGGACGTCAGCGGTTATGCCGAGGTCAATCCTGAGGTTGCCGTCGAGGGCGAAAACCTCGCCTACGTCATCTACACCTCCGGCTCCACCGGCAAGCCCAAAGGCGCCGGCAACCGCCATTCGGCGCTGACCAACCGCCTGTGCTGGATGCAACAGGCCTACGCATTGACCGATGCCGATACCGTGCTGCAAAAAACCCCGTTCAGCTTCGACGTGTCGGTGTGGGAGTTTTTCTGGCCGCTGATGACCGGTGCTCGTCTGGCCGTCGCCGGGCCTGGCGACCATCGCGATCCGGCCACACTGGTGAGCCTGATCCAGCGCTACCAGGTCAGCACCCTGCACTTCGTGCCGTCGATGCTGCAGGTGTTTTTGCTGGATGAAAACGTTGCCCGATGCACCAGCCTTACGCGCATCGTCTGCAGCGGCGAAGCCCTGCCCGTGGACGCGCAACAACAGGTATTCGCCAAGCTGCCGAACGCCGGCCTGTTCAACCTCTACGGCCCCACCGAGGCCGCCATCGACGTGACCCACTGGACCTGCCGCGAAGAAGGCAAGGCCAGCGTGCCGATCGGCCAGCCGATCGCCAACCTCACCACCTACATCCTCGATGCCGAACTGCAGCCGGTACCGGCCGGGGTCATCGGCGAGTTGTACCTGGGCGGCGAAGGCCTGGCCCGGGGTTACCACCGCCGCCCGGCCCTCACCGCCGAGCGCTTCATGACCAGCCCGTTTGGTGACGGCCAACGTCTGTATCGCACCGGCGACCTGGCCAGTTATCGCACCGACGGCGTGATCGAATACCGCGGCCGTATCGACCACCAGGTAAAAATCCGCGGCCTGCGCATTGAGCTGGGGGAAATCGAAACCCGCCTGATGGAACTGGACTGCGTGCGCGAAGCCGTGGTGATCGCGGCTGATGGGCAGTTGGTCGCCTATGCAGTGCCGACCGAAGCCCGTGACGCCGGTGAACTGCGCAGCGAAATCAGGCAACGCCTGGGCGAACACTTGCCTGATTACATGGTGCCCGCCCAACTGATCTTCCTCGATCAATTGCCCCTGAGCCCGAACGGCAAACTGGACCGCAAGGCCCTGCCAAAACCCGATGCAAGCCTGCTGCAAAAAGCTTACGTGGCACCACAAAGCCCGTTGGAGCAACAAATCGCAGCGATCTGGCAAGACGTGCTGAAACTGGAACGCGTCGGCCTGAGCGACAACTTCTTCGAGCTGGGCGGTGACTCGATCATCTCTATCCAGGTGGTCAGCCGCGCCCGCCAGCAAGGCATCGCGTTTACGCCCAAGGAGCTGTTCCAGCACCAGACCGTGCAGGGCCTGGCCAGCGTGGCCCGTAGCGGCGCGAATGCCCAAGTGATCGACCAGGGCCCCGCCACCGGAACCCTGCCGTTGCTGCCGACTCATCAGGTGTTTTTTGAAACTGCGATCCCTGAGCGCCATCACTGGAACCAGTCGGTACTGCTCAAACCTGCACAACCGCTCATGGCCGATGCGCTGCAGCAGGCGTTGCACGCAGTGATTGAGCATCACGACGCTCTGCGCTTGAGCTTCGAACAGCGAGCCGGTGACTGGAGCGCACATTACCGGCCGCTGGGCGACTGGCAGTTGCAACAGGTTGAAGCCACCGCCGAGCAACTGTCGGACCTATGTGATAAGGCCCAGGGCAGCCTCGACCTGCAACAAGGCCCGCTGATCCGCGCGCTGTTGGTCCACCTGGCCGATGGCACTCAGCGCCTGCTGCTGGTGATCCACCACCTGGCGGTGGATGGCGTGTCCTGGCGGATTCTCTTTGAAGACCTGCAAAACGCTTATCAACAGGTGAGCAACCAGCAGCCGGTGCAACTGCCGGCACGCACCAGTTCGGTCAAGGCCTGGGCCGAGCGCCTGCAACACCGCGCCAGCGGCAACCAGGACGAACTCAGCTACTGGCAGGATCAACTGCGCGACGCCATGGTCGACCTGCCATGCGAGCGCCCGAATGGCAGCCTGGACAATCGCCACAGCCACACGCTGCATACCCACCTTGATGCCCGGCAGACACGACACTTGCTGCAGCAGGCGCCGAAGGCATATCGCACGCAGATCAACGACTTGCTGCTGACCGCCCTGGCGCGCGTCATCAGCCGCTGGACCGGCACCCCACATTGCCTGATCGAGCTCGAAGGCCATGGTCGCGAAGACCTGTTCGACGACGTCGACCTGACCCGCACGGTGGGGTGGTTCACCAGCCTGTTCCCGGTCAAGCTGGTGCCGGCGGTGAGCCTTGGCGACTCGATCAAACAGATCAAGGAGCAACTGCGGGCAATCCCCGATAAAGGCCTGGGTTATGGCGCCCTGCGCTACCTGGGCGCACCGCAGGTCCGGGCCAGTCTCGCCGCACTGCCAACCCCAAGGATCACGTTCAACTACCTGGGTCAGTTCGATGCCAGCTTCGATACCGAACAGGGCTCGTTGTTGGCACCTGCCACCGAAGGCAGTGGCCGCGAGCAGGCATTGGACGCGCCACTGGGCAACTGGCTGAGCCTCAATGGCCAGGTGTATGGCGACGAGCTGACCCTGGGTTGGCAATTCAGCCGCGAGATGTTCGACGAGGCGACCATCGCCCAACTGGCCGATGACCTCAAGCAAGAACTGCTGGCGCTGATCGAGCATTGCTGCGACGACGCCAACATGGGCGTGACGCCGTCCGACTTCCCGCTGGCGCGTATCAGCCAGGCGCAACTGGACCGCTTGCCGGTACCATTACCCCAACTGGAAGACCTCTACCCGTTGTCGGCGATGCAACAGGGCATGCTGTTTCACACACTGGAAGCGCCGGAAAGCGCGCTGTACGTGAACCAGATGGCCGTCTCGGTCAGCGGCCTGGACGTTGCACGCTTCACCGCGGCCTGGAATGCCGTGATCGAGCGCCATGAAATCCTGCGCACCGGGTTCTGGGCCGACAATCAGTTGGCCGAACCGCTGCAAGTGGTGTATCGCGCAGCGACCATGCCCGTCGAAGTACTCAACTGGCAGCAGCGCGAGGTCACCGCGCACGACCTGGAGGCTCTCGCGAGTCAGGATTGCGCCCGTGGTTTCGAACTGCTGCGTGCACCCCTCACGCGCCTGACCCTGGTACACCTCAACCCCCAGACCCACTACCTGATCTGGACCAGCCACCACATTCTTATGGACGGCTGGTCCAACTCCCGGCTGCTGGGCGAAGTCTTTGCGATCTACAACGGCCAGGCCGCACCGGCCAAGCGCGGGCATTACCGCGACTACATCCGCTGGCTGCAGGAACAGTCCCAAGCGGTACTGGAGCAGTTCTGGAAGACCAAGCTCCAGGATTTGAGTGGTACCTCGTCCCTGGCCAACAGCCTGTCGCCCAAACCGTCGATGGAACTGGAAGGCCACGCGGCGCTGTATCTGAATTGGGATGCCGCGCAAACCGCTCACTTGCGCGAGCAGGCCCAACGCCTGCGTGTCACCCCCAACACGCTGATCCAGGCCACCTGGCTTTTGCTGTTGCAGCGCTACACCGGCCAGGACACCGTGTGCTTCGGCGCCACCGTCGCCGGTCGCCCGTCCAGCCTGCCAGGCGCCGAGGACATGCTCGGGCTGTTTATCAACACCTTGCCCATCATCCAGACCCCACAACCGCAAATGCCCGTCGCCCAATGGCTGCAAGCGCTGCAAGCCTACAACCTGGAAGTGCGCGACCACGAGCATGCGTCCCTGGCCGACGTACAACGCTGGTCAGGCCAGGGCGGCCAGCCGCTGTTTGACAGCATTCTGGTGTTTGAAAACTACCCGGTTGACGAACGCCTGCAGGAAGCCGGGCAGGAACGCCTGAGCTTCGGCGAAGTCAGCAGTCGCGATGTCACCAACTTTGCGATGGACCTGGCAATCAACCTCGGCGACACCCTGAAGATCGAGTTCCTGTACCTGCGCAACCGCTTCACCGAAGCGGCCACCGCACACGTTCGCCGCAGCTTTGAAACCCTGCTGCTGGAACTGCTGGACAACAGCCAGACGAACGTCGGTAACCTCACGATGCTGGCCGACACCGAGCAGCAACTGTTGCAGCAACGCAACGTACTGAGCCCCGGCACGGCACCGCGCGCCCACCTGGCACAGGTGATCCGCCAGCACGCACTGCAGCGTCCTGACGCATTGGCGGTGGTGTGCGACGGTATCGAGTTGAGCTACGGCGAGCTGGATGCCCGTGCCAACCGCCTGGCGCATTACCTCATGGCCCAGGGCATCGGCCCGGAAATGTTCGTCGGCGTCGCCCTCGAGCGCTCCGTCGACGTCATCGTCGCCTTCTACGCCGTGATGAAAACCGGCGCCGCCTACGTGCCACTGGACATTGATTACCCGCAAGACCGCGTGCAGTGGATCGTCGAAGACTCTGCCATGAGCGCGCTGATCAGCCAGCACTCACTGCGCTCGCGCTTCGACAGCCTCGGCGTGGCAACGCTGATCGAACTGGATCGCCTGCCGCTGTCGAACTGGCCGGCGAGTTGCCCGGTGCGGGAGGTGCACGACGATAACCTGGCCTACCTGATCTACACCTCCGGCTCCACCGGTAAACCCAAGGGCGTGGCTGTGGCGCACGGGCAAATCCGCATGCATTGCCAGGCGATTGCCGAACGTTACGAGATGGACGCCAGCACACGTGAATTGCTGTTCATGTCCTTCGCCTTCGATGGCGCCCAGGAACGCTGGCTGTCGACCCTGCAAAGCGGCGGGTGCCTGGTGGTGCGTGGCAACCCTCTATGGACCCCGGAAGAAACCTGGCAGGCGCTGCACGCCCACAGCATCAGCATCGCCTGCTTCCCGCCGGCGTATCTGCAGCAGTTGGCCGAGTATGGCGACAGCCAAAACGACGCACCGCCGCCCGTGCGTATCTACTGCTTTGGCGGTGATGCGGTGGCCGAGGCCAACTTCGAATTGGTCAAACGCGTGCTCAAGCCGCAGTTCCTGACCAACGGATACGGCCCTACCGAAACCGTCGTCACCCCGTTGCTGTGGAAAGTGAGTGTGGATCAAAGCTGCGCGGCGGTGTACGCGCCGATCGGCACACGCATCGGTGAACGCACGCTGTATGTGCTGGACGAACACCTCAACCCGGTGCCCGATGGCGTGGCGGGCGAGTTGTACATTGGCGGCGAAGGCGTTGCCCGTGGCTATCACCAGCGACCCGGCCTGAGCGCCGAGCGGTTTGTGGCCGATCCGTTCGCGGCCAACGGCACACGCCTGTATCGCACCGGCGACCTGGTACGCCAACGTCCCGACGGCGTCATCGACTATCTAGGTCGCCTGGACAACCAGGTGAAGATCCGCGGCTTCCGTATCGAACTGGGGGAAATCGAATCGCGCTTGCGCGAAGTCACCGACGTACAGGACGCCGTGGTCGTCGCCCGCGACACCACCGGCGGCAAGCAACTGATCGGTTACGTGGTGGCCGAGGCTTCGGCCGGCCTGGGCGAGCGCCTGCGTGCGGCCTTGCAGGTGGAATTGCCTGACTACATGGTGCCGGCGCAAATCCTCGTGCTCCCGGCCTTCCCGCTCAACCCCAACGGCAAGCTGGACCGCCACGCCTTGCCCGACCCGGACTTCAAGGGCCGTGCCTACGTTGCGCCGCGCAATCCGCTGGAAGCGCAACTGGCGGCGATCTGGCAGGAGGTGCTGGACCTGGAGACTGTGGGCGTCACCGACAACTTCTTCGAACTGGGCGGCGACTCGCTGCGCATTCTCAAGGTGCTGTCCAAGGTACGCAGCCAGCCGGATATCGGCATCGAACTGAAACTGCGGGACATGATCGGCAAGCCGACCATCGCCGAGCTGTCCGGGTTTGCCGAAGACGACGCACGTCTTAATCCGCTGCTGTTGCTTAACAGCGAAACGGCTCATCACTCACCGCTCTTCTGCCTGCATGCAGGGTTCGGCACAGTGTTCGACTATGAACCCCTGGCCCGTCGCCTGGATGGACAGCGCAGTGTCTACGGCCTGCAGTGTCGGATGTTGCTCGACCGCCAGTGGGACGATGAGTCCCTGGCGTCCATGGCCATCGATTACAGCCAGTACATCCGCCAGCAGCAAGCCAGCGGCCCGTATCACCTGATGGGCTGGTCGCTGGGTGGAACGCTCGCGGTGCTGGTGGCCCAGGAGCTGGAAAGCCAGGGCCAGCGCGTGGCGTTTCTCGGCCTGGTGGACAGTTTTATCCCCACCGGCGAGGACGTTTTGAGCGATGACTGGAGTGAAGACTTGCGCGGGTTCCTGGCGGTGCTGTTCGGCCTGCCGGCCGAGAGCCTGCCCACCTTTGAGGTCAAGGCGACAACAGGCAGCACGGTCCTTGAGCACCTGATCGAGCAGGTCCAGACGGGCGCAGCCGCGCAATCGGTGTACGCCGGGATCAGTCCTGAGGAACTGGCCCACACCTTCCAGGTGGCGATGAAACTCAAGGCGTTGTCGCAGCAGATAAGCGGTTTGCCACCAACCCGCGCGCAGGCCGATTGCTGGTGGGCCCGGCAGACGCCCGACCTGCCCGCATCGAACCTGGCCTGCGCCCGGAGCAACGAACAGATCCCGGCCGGCCACTACGACATCCTCAACCATCCGGACCTGCTGCACCGGCTGTTGCAGCACCTGGCGCTGCAACCCGTCGCCAGTTGAAACCGTCGCCGCCCCTGATGGTCAGGGGCGGCGCTTCACCCTATTTCGCAAGGAACATGCAATGCCCCTGGACCCTGATCTCGAAGGCTTTCTGGAACTGGCACAGATGGGTCGCCTGACCGGCAAAAGCCAACCCATGCACGCGCTGAGTGTTGAACAGGCACGACGGGAGTTCGAGCAGACCTCGGCGATTCTCGACCCCAGCCCGCCGGATTCGGTGGCGGTCACTGCGCTGACGGTCACCGCCCGCGATGGCCGTGCATTGCCCGCCCGCCTCTACCGGGCGCCGGGCACGGCGCAACTGCCGGTGATTGTGTATTTCCACGGCGGCGGCTATGTCGTGGGCAGCCTCGACTCCCACGATTCCATCTGCCGCAGGCTCGCGGCCAGCGGTCAGTACGCGGTGTTCGCCCCCACTTACCGCCTGGCGCCAGAGGCGCGCTTCCCAATAGCCGTGAACGACACGCTCGACGCTGCCAACTGGCTGGCCGAACAAGCCGGCAACCTGCAACTGGACAACCGCCGGATGGCCCTGGCGGGTGACAGTGTGGGCGCGACGCTGGCGACGGTATTGGCGATCACCGCAGTGAAGGCACCGCAACAACTGGCGTTCAAACCCTGGGCCCAGTTGCTGTTTTACCCGGTCACCGATACCTCGCGGCAACGGGATTCCCACAGGCAATATGCCGAGGACTACCTGCTGGAAACCGCCACGCTGAAATGGTTCTACCAACACTATTGCCCGGACGCCCAACAGCGCCTCGACTGGCGGGTCTCGCCGCTGCTGGCCGAAGGGCTGACAGCACTGGCACCGGCCTATATCAGCCTGGCCCAGTACGACCCGCTGTATGACGAAGGGCAGGCGTATGCCCGGTTGCTGGCAGCGAGCGGCACCGCCGTCAGCCTGCATGTGCAGCCGGGGCTGACCCATGACTTCTTGCGCATGAACGGGATCACAACCGCCGTTGCCGGTATTTATGAGGAGGTTTTGAGCTGGTTGGGGGAACAGCGCTGAGTACCGTCTGAGCGTTCCCACTATTTAAAACCGGGGCTGATTGCCAGCCCCGGACACTGCAACTATCCCTGCTGTAACTGGCGAGCCTTTTCCATCAGCGCGGCCTTCTCTTCAGGACTCATTGCATCCAGGCGCAAACGTGCCTGGGCAATCTTCTCCAACTGCCCCGCGACACTTTCACGCTCACGCAGCACCCGCGCCAGTTCCGCCACGCTTGGGTGATCAAACACCACACCGGGATGAATCTCGCATTGCAGCAGCTTGCGAATACCCGCCACCAGTTTGATCACCAGCAAGGAATGCCCACCTGCAGCAAAAAAGTCCTCATCGATGCTCAGCCGTTCCAGCCCGACCAACTGGGCCATGCGCGTAGACAACAACGCTTCAAGCGCATCACGTGGCGCTACGTAAACCGCCCTGGAAACCACCGGCTGAGTGTTCTGCAAGGCCTTGCGGTCAATCTTGCCGTTCGGCAGGCGCGGCATGCGTTCGAGGCTCAGTATCAGGCGCGGCACCATGGCCGCCGGCAGGCGTTGAACCAGTTGGGTTTTCAGGTGAGTCAGTACACTCTCATCCATCGCAGCTCGCAGTACCACGAACGCCTGCGGCTCCTCTTGTACCAGCACCACCACCGCTTCGCTGACCTCAGGCAAACGCAGCAACTGTGCCTCGATCTCCGCCAGTTCAATGCGAAACCCCCGTACCTTGACCTGGTGATCACGGCGGCCAGACAGCTGCACGCCCCCGCCGACCCGATAACGGGCCAGGTCGCCGGTGCGGTACAGGCGCTCGCCGCCCACCAGCGGGCTGTGGATAAATGCGTCGGCGTCAGCCTCGGCATTCAGGTAGCCCCGGCACAGTTGGCGGCCACCGATGAACAACTCGCCCAGTTCGCCCGTCGCCAGCAGTTGCGCATCAGCACCGAGTACAAATACCTGGTTGCCGGGAAGCACCTGTGTCAGCGGGACGCCATGGGTCACGTCGTCACCGGGCAGCAACGCATGCACCATCACCCCCACCGTCGCTTCGGTAGGACCGTAATGATTGAACACTCGGCAGTCGGGGCGCAGTTGATGAATCCGCTGCACCAGGCCTGCGCCGATTGCTTCACCGCCCAGCACCAGCGTGCCAGGCAACACAGCGCTCTGGGCCTCAAGCAAGGCAGCCAGATGGGAAGGCACGATTTTCAGGCAATCGATGCGGTGGTCTCGCAGGAACCCGGCAAAGCCCTGCGGGTCTTGCAGGGTCGCGTCGTCAGCGATATGCAGGGTCGCACCGTTGTACAGCGCGCCGAACAAGGCGGTGTTGCCCAGGTCGGCCGCTACCGTGGAGCTGAAAGCAAAGTGACGGCAGGCAGACAGGCCCAATTGCTGGCTGCTGCCCGCGGTGTAGTTGAGTAACGCGCCATGTTCGATCACCACGCCCTTGGGCTGCCCGGTGGAGCCGGAAGTGAACAGCACATAGGCCACGTCCCGCGCCTGCACGGATGCGGCGATTGTCACCGGTGCATCAAGGCTCAGCCCCCCGAGGTTGAGGACCTTGAGCGAGGCCATCGGGTCGCCCGGGCTCGGCGCTTGTGCCGCCAGTATCAAGCTCGCGGCGGCATGCCGGGCGATTTCGGCCTGGCGCGCCGCTGGCCATTGCGGGTCCAGCGGCAGGTAGGCCGCACCCGCACGCCAGGTGGCAAGCATCGCGACGACCAGTTCTACTGAGCGCGGCAACGCCAGACCGACGATCGACCCTGCCCCTACGCCCTGACGCAGCAACTCGGCACTCAACTGCGCGGTGCGGGCTTCAAGCTCGGCGTAGCTGAGGGTCTGGCCCGCATGGGCCAGGGCCATCGCCTGCGGCGTCTGATGCGCCCAACCGGCGATACGCTGCGGCAACAGCAACGATGCATCCATCGCTTGCGGTGGCGGATTGAGCGCCAGCAGCCAGCTTTTTTCGGCGGCATCCAACAGATTCAAGCGTGCAACGGTTTCTTGCGGATTGTCGGCAATGCTATGGAGCAGTTGACGGTATTGGGCCAACAGGATCTCGACGGCTTGCGGGGTGTAGCACGCAGGGTTGAAGTCGAGTGACACGCCCTGAGACTCACCATTCGCGGCGACTTCCAGCTGCAGTGCCAACTCGAACTCCGGCACGCCGGCCGGCAGGTCACTGCCGGCCCAGACCAGCCCTGCTACTTCACGCGGCGCCGAAACCCGTCGGCGGCCAAAGCTGATTGCTGGCCTGGCCTGCTGCGGGAACGACAAGGGCGTCCAGTATTCCTGCCAGGTACGGTGCTGATCCAACTGCGCCGCCACGCTCGCAACCAGGTCACGCAAGGTACTCGCCGGATCGATACGAATCGCCAGGGGCAAGGTTTTCTCGAACAGGCCCAGACTGTGGCTGAAGAAATCATAATCCTGGCGCGCGTCATGCCGCCAGCCGGCCAGGAACGTCTCACGACCACTGATGCGCGCCAGCAGTATCCACCAGGCGGCTTGCATCAATACGTCCAGCGGCTGTCCCGACGTGGCCAGACGAGCCAGCAGGGCTTGATCCAGCGGCACGCTCAAACGCTCGGCCGGTGCGGTGCCGCCGGGTGTCAGGCGGTACGGCAGGTCGGGGCCGCTGACCAGCGGCTCGGGGCCTTGCAAATACTGCTGCCAGTAAGCCTTGGCCGTGTCTGCGTCTTCATCGAAGATCACCTCGCCGCGCCATTCCAGGTACTGGGAAAACTGCCCGGGCTCGTCCTCTTCAAACCCTTGCTGCCCATAGGCTGCCAGCAACTCCTGCTGGATCAGGGCCAGGGTCGCGGCATCGGCCGCGTAACGCGCCACGCCGACCAGCAGTTGCCAATGATCCGTTTCCAGGCGTTGCAACAACGCGCCGAACGGCGGCAGTGGTTGCTGCAACCATTGCTGCTGACGGGCGCTCACCTGCTGCGGCGAGCCCACTTCGGGCCACAGGGTCAAGCTTACCGCCTCAGCCGCCACGACCCGCTGACGCAGTCCGTGATAACCGCTGACAGGGGCAAACTGCGCCACCAATGCTTCGTGCCGCAGTGCCAGGCTGTCCAGGGCGTGCTGCAGACGCAACGGGTCCAATTGGCCGCGGATATCCAGTTTGAGGCAGTGGGCCAAATCGCCCCAGCTCGCCCCCTGTTCCCGAGCGTCCAGGTGTTGTTGCTGCTCGATCAGCAGCGCCAATCCTGGGTCCACGATTCCCTGTTGTGCAGTACTCATGCTCCGGCCTCTTCCTTTTCGGTCTCGCCGTGCGCCACTTGCAACGCACTGCGTTCAATCATTTCACCCATGGCCACGACAATCTTGCGCGGCCCTTCGAACGGGTCGCGGGCGTGGGCAGCCAACATGTTGTCCAGCAGGATCACGTCGCCCTTTTGCCAGTCGAACCGCACCGCGCAGGCTTCGTACAGATCGCCCACCAACGCCATGACCTCGTCTTCGATCGGCGAACCATCGCCGTAGTACACATGACGAGGCATGCGGTGCTCGCCGAACAGCGCCAGCAAGTCCTCGCGCACATCCGGGTCCAGGCAGTAGATGTGATGCAGTTGAACCTGGTTGAAGAAGGTTTTTTCACCCGTCACCGGGTGCCGGATAATCGCCGGGCACGGTGTGCGGATTTGCAGCTCATCGTTGTCCAGCCAGGTCCACTCGATGCCCGCAGCTCGGCAACGCGCCTCGACGTCGGCACGCACATCGGTCTTGAAGAAGTGCTGCCAGGACACGTCCAGCTTGTCGGCAAAGGTGCGTACGTACAGCAAGCCCTTGTCTTCGAAACGCTCGCGTATTGCCACCGGCAGCTTGAGGTACATCTGCCGGCAATCCACCACTGGTGTGGCGCCGCCCACCGGCGATGGCTGCTCGCAGAAGAACAGTTGCTTGCGCGGCCAGCGGTCCTGGTGGGAGCTTTCGTTATGGAACAGGATCATTTTCTTTTCAGGGTACGGCGTGGAACGGTAGGTGTTCTTGCCGCCCTCCTTTTTCGGCAAGTCGCCGTATTGGCCATACAGGCCAGGCTGTACGGCCTCGGCAAATGCTTCAAAGTCATGAATGTCGCGCAGCGCAAACCCGCGGAACAGGATCCCCGCGTGGCGAGCCAGCTTGGCCTCCACCAGCGCGCGGTTTTCCTTGATCCACGCCACCAGGTCCAGGCCTGGATCGGTGGGTTCCATCAGTAATGGGAAGTCCTGCTCCGGGACCAGCAGCGATTCACGCATCAGCGCGCCGGCTGGCTTGTCGGTGCGGCTTTGGGACTTTTTCAGGAACTTGCCCAGCTTGTCGGCCTTGATGGCAGGCGGTACGGGCGCGGCGTTTTGCTCAAGGGTGTTGGTAGGCATGGTGATATCCCCTAATTGAATGTTCGGATCACACACAATCTGTTCAAGAATTCCTGTCCAGGCGTTGACGAATGACTCAATGCGTTGTGGTTCAAACAGGTCGCTGGCGTACTGCCAGGTACCGTGCAGGCGGCCGGCATCCTCATCGATGAACAGGGCCATATCGAACTTGGAGTAACCGCCACGGGTTGGCAGCACCTCAACCTCGACCCCCTCCATCTGGCCGCCCTGCACCGGCAGGTTGTTCATCACGAACAGCACCTGGACCAGTGGGTTGAAACCGCGCTGGCGCACAAGTGACGAGGCCTCGACGATCATGTCGAAGGGCAAGTCCTGATGATCGAAGGCGTCCAGTGCAGTGCCCTGGGTACCGGCGAGGAAAGCGCTGAACGGCTGCTGCGCCGTGAAGGTCGAGCGCAGCGGCAGGATATTCACGAAAAAGCCGATCAAGCCTTCCAGCTCCGGCTGCTGACGCCCGGCCACGTCGGCGCCCACCAGCACATCGTCGCAGCCAGTGAGCCGATGGAGCATGACCTGGAACGCCGCCAGCATCGTGCTGTAGAGCGTGACGCCGGCGTTGGCCGACAGCGCCTTCAAGCCGTCATGCAAGGTGGCGGGCAGCGTGAAGCCAAGGTCCCGGCCTTCGTAGGTGGGTGCCTGGGATCGAGGCTTATCGGTGGGCAGTCGCAATACACCGCTGTGCCCGGCCAACGCCTGTTCCCAATAACGCGCCTGCGCTGCCAGCACGCCGGCCTGTTGCAACTGCTGCTGCCACAGCGCGTAGTCGGAGTACTGGATCGGCAAGGGTGGCAGCGGTTCAAGGACACCGGCCTTGGCGCGTCCATAAATCCCCACCAGTTCATTGACCAGCACTGCCATCGACCAGCCATCGGAGATGATGTGGTGCATCGAATACAGCAACACGTGTTCAGTGGGGCCCAGCTTGAGCACCTGCCCGCGCAACAACGGCGCCTGCAACAGGCTGATGGGCTGGCGGGTGTTGGCTACCACGGCGAGGGTAACTCGGCGCTGCTGCTCCGCCGGGTCCAGGGCCGACAGGTCGAGCAGCGGCAGATCGACATCCACGTGCCCGGCGATGATTGCCAGCGGATCGCCCTCCTCGTCAGTGATGTAGGCGGTGCGCAGGGTTTCGTGGCGGGCAATCACCTGCGCCAGGCTGCTGATCAGCAGCGGCAATGACAACTCGCCGCGCAGGCGCACGGCCAGCGGCATGCCATAGGCGCCGCTGGCATCCGAAAGCTGCTCCACAACCCACAGCCGGCGTTGTACCAGGGACAGGCTCGCGCTGGTTTTTTTACCGTGGGCCACCAGCGGAATCTGCACCACCGGCTCGTCCCGCCCGGTTCGGGCTGCCACCGCCGCCACAAAGTCTGCCAGGCGCGGCGCGCCAAACAGGTCGCGCAGGGTAAGGTTGCAGGACAGCAACGTCTTCAGGCGCGCGACCACCTGAGTCGCCAGCAGCGAGTGGCCGCCCAGTTCAAAAAAGTGATCGTCCAGCCCGACCTGTTCCAGCTCCAGCACGCTTTGCCAGATCCCGGCGACCTGGATTTCCAGCGCCGTCCGCGGCGCCACATAGTGGTTTTGCTGTTGGCTGGCATCCGGTTTGGGCAGGGCCTTGCGGTCCAGCTTGCCATTCGGGCTCAGGGGCAGCACATCGAGGAACATCAGGAAACCCGGCACCATGTAGTCCGGCAGCACCGCCGCCAAGGCAGCCTTGATCGATTGGCGCAACTGCGCTTGCGGCACGGCGCTGGCGTGGGGCACCACGTAACCCACCAGTTGCAAACCACTGGCTGCCGGTTGCGCGAGGACAATGGCGTCTCGCACCGCGTCCTGCTCCAGCAACCGGGCCTCGATTTCCCCCAGTTCGATGCGGAAACCGCGAATCTTCACCTGATGGTCGATCCGCCCCACGTACTCGATCACCCCGTCAGCGTTGTAGCGCGCCAGGTCGCCGGTGCGGTACAGCCGGCCGCCACTTTGGCTGAACGGATCGGGCATGAAGCGTTCGGCGGTCAGGTCCGGGCGATTGAAATACCCACGGGCCAGCAACTCGCCGCCGATCACCAGTTCACCCACCACACCTATCGGGGCCGGGGCGCCGCTGTCGTCCAGCAGGTAGATGCTGCGCCCGGCCAAGACCTTGCCGATGGGCATGGTCAACGGCGTGGGGCGTGCGCCGGTCACGTAGTCGGTGCAGTCGAGCGCGGTGACGGTGACGGTGGCTTCGGTGGGGCCGTAGGTGTTGAGCAACTTGACGTGGCCAAGGCCAGCCTGGCCCCACGCGGCAAGGCCTTCGGGCGGCATGGCTTCACCGCCGGCATGCACTTGCTTGAGGCGCCCGTAATCCCGCGGGCCGGCCACGGCGAAGTCCTTGGCCAGCAGGTTCCAGTAGGCGGTGGTCAGGTCGACCACGCTGATCTGGTGCCGGATCAGTTCGCGGTAGAAGGTCTCGGTGTCCCAGATCTCGGTGCCGCGCAGCACCACCGAGGCGCCACAGATCAGCGCCGGGTAAAGCTGCTCGACGAAGCCGTCGAAGTTGAAAGTGGAGAACTGCAGGATGCGGTCGGCACCGTTGAGGTTGAAAAACTCCAGGGACACATAGGCATGCCGAGTCAGCGAAGACTGGTTGATGCCCACGCCTTTTGGCCGCCCGGTGGAGCCCGAGGTGAACATCACATACGCGAGGTTCTCGGCGTGGGCGCGGTTGAGCAGGTTGCTGTCGTCCAGGTCGATCCAGGCCTGCTCGTGGTCCAGGCACAGGTGTTCGACATAGGCGGGAATCGCCAGTCGTTCACGTAAATGGCTCTGGGTCAGTATCAGCCGGGTGCCGCTGTCTTCGACCATGCACAGCAGGCGATCCTGGGGGTATTCCGGGTCCAGCGGCACATAACCGCCGCCGGCCTTGAGCACCGCCAATAGGCCGATGATCATGTCCAGGCCGCGCTCCACGGCGATCCCCACCAGCACGTCGGGGCCGACGCCCAGGCTCACCAGATGCCGGGCCAGGCGATTGGCCCGGGTGTTGAGTTCGGCGTAGCTCAACTGGCGGTCTTCGAAGAGCAAGGCCGGTGCGCAAGGTTGCTTCGCGACCTGGGCTTCAAACAGCTGATGGACCCGCTGTTCGCTCGGGTAATCAAAGCGGGCGCTGCTCCAGTCATGGACCAGCGACTGGTACTCCTGGGTATCCAGCAGGCTGATTTCTGCCAGCGGCAGCTCGGCCGCACCGAGCACATGGTTGAGCAGATTGCTCAAATGCATACCGAGACGCTGCACCGTCGACGTTGAAAAGTGCGCGTGGGCATAGCTGTAATGCAGGGTCAGGGTATCGCCCAGATTGACCGTCAGGGTCAGCGGGTAGCTGGTCTGCTCATGAGTGTGCAATGCCTCGAATTGCAGGCCTTCGGGAGCCCCTTGCTGCAGCACCTCGGAGACCGGATAGTTTTCGAATACCAGGATAGTGTCGAACAGTGCCTCGCCACCACGACCGGCCCAACGCTGGATTTCGTAAAGCGGTGCGTGCTCGTGCTCGCGCAGGCTCAGGTTCAGCATCTGTACGCTTTGCAGCCAACTGCTGACACTTTGCTCCGCCAGCGGGCTGGCCACTACCGGCAAGGTGTTGATGAACAGGCCTATCTGCTGCTCGACTCCGGGCAAATGCGCCGGGCGCCCCGCCACCGTGGCACCAAACGCTACCGTGGCCTGTGCGCTGTAGCGTTGCAGCAGCAACAACCAGGCGGCTTGTACCAGCGTGTTGACCGTGACTTTCTGCTGGCGGGCAAACTCATGCAGGCGCCGGGTCTGCGCGGCTTCCACAACGCAATAGTGTTCACCATAGGCCGGCCCCGATATAGCCGGCATCTGCGTTTGGGCCAGGCGGGTCGGCTGCTCCAGGGGCAGCAACTGCGCCTTCCAGAATGCTTCACTGGCGGCACCATCCTGCTGTTGCAGCCACGCGATGTAATCGCGGTAGCGGCCAACGGCGGCCGGCGGGTTTTGGCCGCTGTAGCGCTGCAACACTTCGCCGAGCAACTGCGAGTTGCTCCAGCCGTCCATGAGGATGTGATGATGGGTGTAAATCAGGTGCCAGTCAGTGTCCGTCAGTTGCACCAAAACCAAGCGTAACAATGGCGGCCGGGCAAGATCAAAAGGTTCGCGGGATTGCGCCTGGGCCAGCGCCTCCAGGGCGGCCGGCACGTCATCACGGTTACGCCAGTCGAGGACGCTGAACGGCAACTGCACCTGGCGGTGCACCACTTGCTGCGCTTGCGACCAGTCGCCGGGCCAGATGAAACCGGTGCGCAGGATGTCCTGGGCGTCGACGGTAGCCTGCCAGGCGGCACGAAAGCGCGCCGCGTCCACCCCCAGCACATTGACGCGCATCTGGTTGATGTAATCGCCGGCGTCCTGCTCGTACAGGCTGTGGAACAACATGCCCTGCTGCATCGGCGACAACGGATACAGGTCTTCGGCCTGGGCCCCCAACTGCGGCAACGCATCCAGCTGGCGCTGGCTGATACCGGCCAACGGGAAATCCGACGGCGTCGCCTGTCCGGCCTCAAGCGCACAGCAATGGGCAATCAACGCCTTGAGTTCGCGGGCATAGTCGTCAGCCAATTGCTGGACGGTCGTGGTCAAGAACATCTCACGGCTGAAACCCCATTGCAGGAACAGTTCCCCGCCGTAGACCTGCCCTTCAACCGTCAGCCAGTTGGCCAACGGCGCCAGGGGGTCCTGGGCCAGGCCATTGCCTTCGGTGGAAGGCACGAACAACGCCGCTTCGTCGAACTGGCGGTCGAATTGCCCAAGGTAGTTAAACGTGATGCGCGGCTGAGCCAGAGCGGCCAGGGCCGCGACCACGGCAGGCTGCGCCAGGTAGCGCAACACACCGTAGCCAATGCCCTTGTCCGGCACCTCACGCAATTGCTCCTTGACCGCCTTGATCGAGTCCGACAGTTCCTGGGCCGGGGTCAGGTTGACCGGGAACAGGCTGGTGAACCAACCAACGGTACGGGTCAGGTCCACGCCGTCAAACAGGTCCTCACGACCATGGCCTTCCAACTGAATCAGGGTACTGCCCTGCCCGCTCCAGCGGCACACCACACGCGCCAGCGCGGTCAGCAGCAGGTCGTTGACCTGGGTTCGATAAGCGGCCGGCGCAAGGGTCAGCAGTTGGCGGGTGGTGTCGGCATCCAGGGTGCAACTGACCTTCTCCTCCAGGTATTGATGCAAGCCGCCGTGGGCATTATCGCAAGGCAAATCCGCCATCGACGCCGCCCCAAGCCGCGCCTGCCAGCCTTCAAGCTGGGGCAGGAAGCGCGCAACGGCGTCTTGCAGCCGGGCGGTCCAGGCTTGATAGGAGGTGGTCTTGCCTGCCAGTTTCGGCACCGTGCTGTCACGCAAACCGGTGTACAGCTGCTGCAAATCATCCAGCAGCACGCGCCAGGACACGCCATCCACCACCAGATGATGGACCACCAGCAGCAAGCGCTGGCTGTGGTCGGGCATCTGCACCAGCAGCGCTCGCAGCAACGGGCCGTCTTGCAGGCTGAGGCTGCGCTGGGCCTCATCACACAGCTCGGCCAGGGCCGCGTTGCTGTCAGCCTGGCGCTGCCATAACACGGATTCAACCGCGGCCTCGCCGTAGTGCTGCTGCCATCCCTCGGCACCCGGCTGATAGCGTAAACGCAGGCCGTCATGGTGGTTGACCAGCTGCTGCAACGCGGCATCCAGGTGCGCCGCCATTATCGGCTCGCGCGGCACCAGCAACAGCGACTGATTCCAGTGCTGGCGCTGGGGGATGTCCTGAGCGAAAAACCACTGCTGCACCGGGCTGAGGGCCGCCGGACCGTGGGCAGTACCCTGGTCGATCGCGGTGTGCAGGCGCAGGCTGGCGACTTGTGCCAGGCTACGCAGGGTCTGGTGCTGGAACACGTCCTTGGGGCTCAGGCTGATCTCGGCCTGGCGTGCCCGGCTGACCACTTGCATGGAGACGATGGAGTCGCCGCCCAGTTCGAAGAAGTTGTCGTCCAGCCCCACGCGTTCAATCCCGAGTAACGTTTGCCAGATCGCCGCCAGCGCTTTTTCCGTGTCGCTGCTCGGCTCGACGTGTTGCCGTGCCGGTTGTGAACTGTCGATGGCCGGCAGGGCCTTGCGGTCGAGCTTGCCGTTGGGGGTCAACGGCAAGTGCTCCATGAACAGCAAATGTGTGGGCACCATGTACGCCGGCAGCACCTGCTTGAGAGCGGCCTTGAGGGTTTCGCGCAAGGCGTCCTGAGCCTCGGCATCGCCAGATAAATCCGGGTTGGTAGGCACCAGATAAGCCACCAGTTGCTGGCCACTTGGGCTGTCCTGGACCAGTACCGCCAACTCACGTATCGCGGGCTGGCGCGACAGTTGCGCCTCGATTTCCCCCAACTCGATACGGAAGCCGCGCACCTTGACCTGATGGTCGATGCGCCCCTGATATTCCAGCACGCCGTCGTCCAGGTAACGCACCAGGTCGCCGGTGCGGTACAGACGTTCACCACTGGTGGCAAACGGGTTGGGTACATAGCGCTCGGCGGTCAGGGCCGCACGCCCCAAATAGCCACGGGTTATCCCCGCGCCCGCCAGGTAGAGTTCGGCGCACACACCCTGGGGCACGGCCTGCAACCGGGCATCCAGCAGGTAGCTGGCAGTATGGTTGATGGGGCGGCCAATACTCGCGCGACCACCGGTAGCACGCCGGGTATAGGTGGAATAAGTGGTGTCTTCAGACGGGCCATAAAGGTCGTAGACATGCTCGATACCCTGCTGTTGATACAACGCCTCCACCAACGCCTGCTTCAGTGGTTCGCCGGCCAGGTTGATGACGCGCACCCCGGGAGGAATCTGCCCGGTGCGCTGGAGCGCGGCAATCGCCGATGGCACCGTGTTGATCAAGCGCACCCGGTCACGGGCCGGCAGGTCGGGCAACTCCAGGGCGTTGCGGGCGATGATCAGCGAACCGCCGGCGGCCAGGGTCACAAACAACTCCCACACCGAGAGGTCGAAACACACCGAGGTCGAGGCCAATACACCCTGCACATCCTCACGGCTGAAGACCCGCTGCGACCAGTCGATCAGCGCCAGCACGTTGCGATGGGCAATTGCCACGCCCTTGGGCTTGCCGGTGGAGCCCGAGGTGTAGATCACATAGGCCAGGTTGTCCGGGGTTACCGCCGTGACCGCTTCGGTGACAGGCCATGGCGCCAGCAGTGATACCGGATCGTCGAGCAAAATCACTTGGGTATCGGGGATGATCGGCAGGGTTGCCGCCACCGCCTGTTCGGTCAGCAGCAGCAAGGCGCGGCTGTCTTCGAGCATGTAGGCCACGCGCTCGGCCGGGTAGTCCGGGTCCAGCGGCACATACGCGCCACCGGCCTTGAGCACCGCCAGCAGCGCCACCAGCAACGCCTCGGAACGGACCATCGCCACGCCGACGCGCACCTCTGGCCCCACACCGTGCTTGATCAGCAGATGGGCCAACTGATTGGATTGCTGATCGAGTTGCTCATAGGTCAGCTCACGGACGCCAAAGGTAACCGCCAGTGCCTGCGGGGTTTGCCGCGCCTGCTCGGCAATGCGCTGATGGATGCACAGCGCCTCGGGGAAGCTGTCGTGACGGGGATTCCAGTCATGCACGATGCGCTGGTATTCGTCTTCGTCCAGCAGCGGCAAATCGCCGACCGCCTGACGGGGATCTGACACCATCCCCTGCAACAGTCGCAACCAATGGCGCGCCATGCGCTCGATGGTGGCCGGGTCGAACAGGTCATCGGCGTAAGTCAGTGCGGCATGCAGGGTGCCGGACTGTTCATAGGTGTCCAGTGTCAGGTCGAATTGCGTGGTACGGCCTTGCCCTTGCACCAGGCTCAGTTCCAGACCTGACGCGGTGCTGACCGTGGAAATATCCGCCACCTGCGGCTGGTGGTTGTACATCACCTGGAACAGCGGTGTGTGGCTCAAGCTGCGCTCGATATTCAGCGCCTCCACCAGCCGTTCGAAGGGCAGATCCTGGTGGGCCTGAGCGCCAAGGGCCGCTTCCTTGATGGCTGCCAGCAGTTCGTCGACAGGGGTTTGCCCGTTCAATTCAGTGCGCAGTACTTGGGTGTTGACGAAGAAACCGATCAGCCCTTCGATCTCGCTGCGGTTACGGTTGGCAATCGGCACGCCAACCCGAATATCGCCCTGACCGGTGTAGCGGTGCAGCAGCACGTTGAACGCGCCCAGTAGCAGCATGAACAGGGTCACTTGATGCAGCTGGGCACAGGCGCGCAATTGCTCTACCAGCCGGGCGTCGACTGCGAAGGTATGACGTGTACCGCGATAGCTGGGCATGGCCGGACGAGGGTGATCCGTGGGCAGTTCCAGCACCGGATGCTCATTACCCAGGCGCGCCTGCCAGTATTCCAGCTGGCGGGCCTGCTCCCCCGCTTCCAGCCAGCGGCGCTGCCACAGGGCGTAGTCGCTGTACTGGATCGGGAGCGGCGCAAGTTGCGGCGGCTCATGACGCTCATGGGCGTCGTAGCAGCGAATGAACTCGTCGATCAGCACGTTCATCGACCAGCCGTCGGACACGATGTGGTGCAAGGTCAGCAGCAGCACGTGTTCCTGCTCGGCCAGCTTGAGCAATTGCACCCGCAACAGCGGGCCGTTGGCCAGGTCGAAGGGCAACAGCGACTGACGGGTAGCGGCCTGCGTCACCGCCTTCTCACGCTCGGCGGGTGCCAGGGCGCTGAGGTCAGATTGCTCGATGACCAGCGGCGACTGCGCAGCCACTTGCAACAGACGATCATCCGCCTGGCGCTGGAACACCGTGCGCAAAGTCTCATGGCGGGCCACCAGGCTGGCGAAGGCCTGCTCGATCGCCGGCAGGCTCAACGCCCCTTTCAGCCGCACCGCGCCCGGCAGGTTATAGGCGCCACTGGCCGGATCCAGTTGCCACAGAAACCACATCCGCTGCTGCGCGTAGGACAGCGCCTGGCGGTCATCCGCCTCCACCCCTGCCGGGATCGGAAACCGGGAAAAATCCACCCCTTCCTTGTGTAGCGCCTGGAGGAACATCTGGCGTTTTTCCAGGGGCAACCCGATAAACCGGCGAGCAAGTTTCAAGGAGTCTTCAGCGTTCATTTCTTGGGATCCGGGGCAATAGGCAGGAAGCACAAAGGCACGTCGTCCCTATAAAACGAATCCGGAGGGGAAAAATTAGCGGGGGATTTGGAGCGCAGGCGACGGTGTCATCAAGGGTTACATCAAACACCGAGAGGCTCGGCGAGGCTGTCCTATCATTGACGCAACCCATCAATTGCAACTACATTTAGTTACAGGCAAGGATCGCCGTGTCGAAAAATGAAAAGCTGCTGGCCAAACTGCTCAATCAGCACTCGGCCTTTACCTGGCCCGAACTCGTCACACTGCTGCGGCGCCTGGGATACACGCAAATCGAAGGGGCGGGTAGCCGGGTCAGGTTCGACAGGGGCGACCCCAGTGCAATGATTACCCTGCACAAGCCTCACCCCGGCAACGAACTGAAACACTACATTCGGCGCCAGATCATCGAACAATTGAAATCAGGAGAACTGATTCAGTGAACAACCAGCTGAAACACAAAGGCTACATCGGCTCCATCGAAGCCAGCATCGAAGACAATTGCCTGTTCGGGAAGCTGCTTTTCATCAAGGCCCTGGTCAGCTACGAGGGAAAAACCGTCGCCGAGTTGGACGCGGCTTTTTGCAGCGCCGTAGACGACTACATCGAGACCTGCCTGGCCCTTGGGCAAACACCGGAAAAGCCTTGCAAGGGCTCGTTCAACGTCCGTGTCGGCCATGACCTCCACTTGGCCGCTGCCCTCGCGGCAACCCGGCAAAAAGTGACGTTGAACGATCTCACGCGGCAAGCGCTGAACGAATTCCTGCAACATCGCGGCGCACTGGTGACAGGGTAATCACCCCAGCCGCCGATACCCCAACACCGCCGCACCCAGCACCACCGCACCCGCCGCCAGCGCCACCCAGAACCCGCTGGGTGCGCCGAAGCGGTCGATCATCCACCCGGAGCTGGCGGCGCCAATGGCCACGCCGATGCTCAGGCCGGTGATCAGCCAGGTCATGCCTTCGGTCAGGCGGCTCGGCGGGACGATTTGTTCCACCAACGCCATGGACACGATCAATGTCGGGGCGAAGAACAGGCCGGAGATGAAGATTGCCGCCGCCAGCGCGGGAATGTTTGTCACCAGCAACAACGGCAGCGTAGTAATCGCCGTCGCCACGCCGCAGTACAGGAACTGGCGAGGCAACGGGGCCTTCAGCTTGAGGGCACCAAACGCCAGCCCGGCCAGGCACGAACCGATCGCGTACACCGACAGCACAATGCTCGCGGCAGCCGGCTGGCCCTGATGCTGGGCGAAGGCGACGCTGACCACATCCACCACGCCGACGATGACGCCCATGGCCATTAACAGCACCATCAGGATCAACACCGAAGGCGAGGCAATCAACCAACGGCCGTGTTCGGCGTGGTGCTCGTGAACCGGTGGCTCGGTCTGGCGTTGCAGCACGAAAGTGGTGACCCCCACCGCCAGGAACAGCGCCGCAATCAACGGCCCCGCTTCGGGGAACAGCAGCACACACAAACCCACCGAGACCGGCGGGCCAATAATGAACACCACCTCGTCGAGCACCGACTCCAGGGCAAACGCGGTTTGCAACTTGGGCTGGCCGCGATACAGCTCGGTCCAGCGCGCCCGCACCATGGCCGACATGTTGGGCATGCAACCGGCCAGGGCGGCGAAGATGAACAGCGTCCAGGTCGGCGCCTGCATGCGGGTGCAGAGCAACAGCAACAACAGCGCGCCGCCGCCGAGGGAGGCGGCCACCGGCAACACCCGGCCCTGGCCATAACGGTCCACCAACCGCGAAACCTGGGGTGCACAAAACGCGGTGGCCAGGGCGAAAGTGGCGGTCACGGCGCCGGCCAGTCCATAACCGCCGTGCACCTGCGAAAGCATGGTGATCAAGCCGATCCCGGTCATGGAGATCGGCATGCGGGCGAGCATGCCCGCCAATACAAAAGCCCTGGAACCTGGCGCCTGGAACAGCTCGGCGTAGGGGTTTGCCATGGTGTGTCACCTCTTCCTGAGCGCCCTGAAACTTGCTATTCGAGGTTTTCGGGGCAAAATACATACGGTGCGTATGTGACAAATCATGCGTAACATACGCGTCGTATGTCAATCATCTATTGTGAGCCTTACCCATGAGCCGAGCCCGCGCCGACATGATCGAAGACACTCGCGCCCGCCTGATCGCCAGCGCCCGCCAGGCCTTCGCCACGCAAGGTTACGCCCAGACGTCGATGGATGATTTTACCGCGCGCGCCGGCCTGACCCGGGGTGCGTTGTACCATCATTTTGGCGACAAGAAAGGCTTGCTGGCGGCGGTGGTTGCGCAGCTCGACGGTGAAATGGACGCGAGCCTGCACCTTATCTCGGAGCGGGCCGAGAACCCTTGGGACGGGTTTTGCGAACGCTGCCGGGCCTATTTGCGTATGGCCCAGGATGCCGAGATCCAGCGCATTGTGCTGCAGGATGCGCCGGCGGTGCTGGGGGCAACCGACCAGCAACAATGCGTGGACTCGCTGCGCCGGTTGCTTGATGAGCTGATGCACGCGGGGTTCATCGAGCATGCGTGCAGCCAGGCGTTGGCGAGGCTGGTCAATGGCAGCCTGGTGAGCGCATCGCTTTGGATCGCCCAGGATGAGCACCCGGGCGAGCGGTTGGAAGAAGCCTTGCAAGGGCTGGAGTTGTTATTGCGTGGTTTGAAGCTCAATGCCGTTTGCTGAACGAGTGCGGTCGGGGTTTTCAGGGTCAGATGGGGTACATATCCGTTGCTGCGGTAACGGCTGAATATGGTTTCGCTCTTACAGCGACTCACTTTGGAAAAGCCCCAAAGTAAGCAAAGGGCTCTGCCCCGCCTGTCGGCACCTCGCTAAGGCTCGGTGTTCCCTCACTCCGGCATTGCTCCGCGGGCCGCCGCGACGGGGCGTCCCTGCCCCGTCGCGGCTAAACCGGCGTCCTGCCGGTTTACCCGCTCCTCAATCCCTGCGTTCGGCCTCGGGCTTATTGGGGCAGTCAGATCAAGATCAAAATCTACAGCACAGCGGCCTACAGGCCGGCTTGAGTGGTAGAAGCCAGATCAAAAGCCAAAGCGAAAACCAAATCTGAAACTGATGCAGCTCTGCTTTTCTGTGGGAGCTGGCTTGCCTGCGATGCAGACAACTCGGTTTTTCAGGTACATCCAGTTGATGCCATCGCAGGCAAGCCAGCTCCCACATTTGACCGTGCCCGCTGTAGATTTTGATCTTGATGTTGCCTTTGCTTCACACCACTCAAGCCGGCCTGTAGGCCGCTGTGCTCTTGATCTGCTTTTGATCTTGATCTTAGGCGCCCCGTTAAACCACGCTGGCCGAACGCAGGCTTTGGAGCGTGGGTAACCCGGCAGGACGCCGGGTTAGCCGCGCTGGGCCAAGGATGGCCCATCGCGGCGGCCCGCGGAGTAATGCCGGAGAGAGGGCACACCGAGCCCAAGCGAGGTGCCGAGTGGTGGGGCAAGAGCGTTTTGCTTACTTTTGCGCTTTTCAAAAGTGAGCCGCTGTAAGAGCGGAACCCATATCAGCCATCACCCAAATAACGGATATGTACTCAACCCTCAGACACCCAAAGTCAACCCCAGAATTGACCACCCTAGGTACGCCGCAACATCAACGCCGCCACAGAGCACGCCGCCAACGCCACACACGCCAGAAAGAACGCATCACTGTAGGCCATCAAAAACGCCTGATGGCGAACACCCTGGTCCAGCACAGTCAGCACCACCTGGTGATCCGGCAACTGCTCCTGCAGCACCCCGCCATCGGGCAAACGCGCTTGCAGGGCCGGGTCAAACAGCGTCACCGACTCGCCAATACGCGCCGAATGCACCCGCTCGCGCACCACCACCAATTGCGCCAGCAGTGCCGTACCGACCGCACCGCCAAGGTTGCGCAACATCGAGAACACCGCCGACGCCGACCCGGCCTGCGCCTTGGCCAGCCCATGGACCGCCAGCACCGACAACGCCACCATGATCAGCGGCTGCCCCATGCCACGCACCACGATCGAAGGCACGATCACATTGCTGGCGCTGTCTGCCGACAGGTGCGCGCCCATCCAGCAGCCCAACGCCATGATCGCAAACCCCGAGGCCACCAGCATCTTGGCACTGACCCACTTCATCAGGCGCGGCAGAAACGGCGCCATGATCAGTTGCACCAGGCCATAGGCGATCAGGCTCACGCCGATTTCACTCGCGTTGTAGTGCTGCAACTGCGACAGGTAATTGGGCACCAGAAACACCAGGCCGTAGGTGCTGGCACCGAAGATAAACATCGCCACGCTGGCCACGCCAAAGTTGTAGTGCCCCAACAGCCGCAGGTTGATAAAGCCGTGGGCGCCCCACAATTGGCGCGCCACAAAACCGATCAAGCCAACCACCGCCAGCAGCGTCATCCACACGATAAAGGTCGAGCCGAACCAGTCCTTGCGCCCGCCCTCCTCCAGTACGATCTGCAACGCACCCAGGCCCAGCACCATGCAGCCGATACCCAGCCAGTCACCCTGGCGAAGCAGGCCCAGTTGCATCGGCTGGCGGTCGATGGACCAGGCCACCGCCGCCAGCAACGCGATCCCCGGGAACAGTTGCAGGTAGAAGATCCAGCGCCAGGAATACGCGTCGGTCAGCCAACCGCCAATCGACGGCCCCGCCGCCTGGGCGACGCTGTTGGCGAGGCTGAACAAGGCCATGCCCAGTGGGATCTTGCTGGCCGGCAGCTCCGTGATGATCAGCTGGAACGACAAGGGAATCAGCACCGCCCCGGCCGCGCCCTGCACCACCCGAATGAAGATCATCACTTGCAGGTTCGGCGACAGCGAACACGCCACCGAAGCCACCAGGAATATCCCCGAGCCCCACAGCATCACGCGGCGCAGGGAAAACACCTGCACCAGCCACGCCGTGAGGGGAATCATGATGATTTCAGCCACCAGGTAAGCGGTGGAAATCCACGAGCCTTCCTCAAAGGTCGCGCCCAGTGCGCCTTCGATTTCCGGCAGCGCGGCGCTGGTCACGTGCACGTTCATCCCGGCCATGAAGCAGCCGAACAACCCGCCGATCACCGCGACCCAGGCGCGAAACGGCACACGCCCTTCAACCTCCATGGACAGGCTCCTGGCGGGCGGCCGGGCGGGTGTCGACCGTGGCGATCACCGACATGCCCGGCAGAATCCGTGACTCGCCGGGCTCCAGGCGGATCTTCACCGGGAACCGCTGGACGATCTTGGTGAAGTTGCCGGTGGCGTTGTCCGGCGGCAACAGCGCGAACACCGCACCGGAGCCGGGGGCGATGCTCTCCACTTGGCCGTGCCAGTGCGCGCCGGAAAAACTGTCCACCGAGATGTCCACCGATTGCCCGGGCGCCATGTGCTGCAACTGGGTTTCCTTGTAGTTGGCGATCACATACGCCTGCTCCACCGGCACCACCGCCAGCAGCGGCAGACCGGGCATCACGTATTGCTGGCGACGGACCTTGCGCTGGCCCACCACCCCGTCGAAGGGCGCGCGGATCTCGGTGTCCTTCAGCGCATTGCGGGCCAGGGCCAGGTTGGCCTGGGCCTCGCCGATGCGCGCCTGATGCTCGACGATTTGCGCCTGCGCCTGCTGCCGACGCGCCTGCAAAACCTGCAACTGCGCTTGCTGCCGCACGACCTGGGCGTTCGCTTGCACCAGCGCTGCCTGGGCCTTGGCCTGGCTGGCGCTGACGGTTTCCAGGTGCTGGGCGCTGGCAACCTGCTGCGCGACCAATTCGCGGTAACGCTGATAATCGAGCCGCGCGCGCCGGGCTTCGGCCTCGCCACTGCTCAGCTCCGCCCGGGCCTGGGCGATGCGTTGCTGTTGCTCGCTCATTTGCGCGTCGAGGGTTTGCACCCTGGCCTGTTGCGCGGTGGCGGCGGCCTGCGCCTGTTGCAGTTGTGCCTGGGCGCTGTTGAGGCGCTCGGTGAAGTCCCGGTCGTCGATACGCACCAATACATCCCCGGCCTTGACCGGCTGGTTGTCCTCCACCAGCACCTGGGCGACATACCCGGCGATGCGCGGGCTGATGGCGACCCAATCGGCGCGCACATAGGCGTCGTCGGTTTCCTCAAGAAAGCGCCCCCACTGCCACCAATAGCCGGCAAAGGCGGCGAGCCCCACCAGCGTAGCCAGAGAAGCAGTGGTCACCAGGGCACGACGATGACGTTGCATTACAGACAGGCGAATGGGTTCAACAGCCTGGTTCATGGTGTGGCTCCATTGACTACAGCGACAGATAAGGGGGCGGTTTGATCGTCACGCTGCCAGCCGCCACCGAGGGCCTGGAACAGGTCGATCTGGCGATTGATCAAGCGCAGGTCGGACTCGGCCACGCGGGCTTCAAGGCCTACCAGGCTGCGTTCGCTGTCCAGCAGTTGCAGAGCATCCAGTGCACCGGCGTGGTAGCCGCGGGAGGCGAGGTCGAAGGCGCGGCGGTTGTTGTCCAGGGCTGCGGTCAACGCCTGGCGACGCTGCTGCTCGCCTTGATACAAGGCCATGGCTTGCTCGACCTGCTTCAAAGCGTTGAGCACGGTGCCGTCAAACCTCGCCAGGGCCTGGCGGGCTTCGGCCTGGCTCTGTTTGACCCGCGCCTGGGCGATCTGGCGGTTGGGAAAACGCCAGGACACCAGCGGGCCGACGGAATACACCGTCGCGTAGCGGTCTCCCAGCTTGCCCAGGCTGCTGGCGGACGAACCGAGCATCGCGCCGAAGGTAATGCGCGGATAAAGCTCGGCCCGGGACAGGCCCACTGTCGAGGTGGCAGCGCGCAGTTGCCCTTCGGCGCGGCGGATATCCGGCCGGCGTTGCACCAGCGCCCAGCCCTCGCCCACCGGCAACGGCGCTTGCAACTGCGGGCCTTGGGCACAACGGTGTGGCGTCACTTGTTCCGGCGGTAAACCGCTGAGCACCGCCAACTCATATAAGGCGCTGCTGCGCCGGGCCGTGAACATCGGCAAGGGCGCGCGGGTTTCTTCCAGCAGGCCTTGCAGACGCGTCAGGTCCAGGTCCGTCGCCGCGCCGGCCTTTTGCAGCTTTTGCGTGACCGCGACGCTTTGCTCCAGCACCTGCACCGAGTGCGCCTGCACCTGCGCTTGCAACCCATAGACACACGCCTGGGCATAGGCACGGGCGGTCTGCGCGGCCACCGTCACCCGCAACTCGTCCTCCAGCGCCCGGGCCACCTGGGCATCCGCCCGTGCTGCGGCGATGCGGTAGCGCACCTCGCCCCACAGGTCGAGGGTGTAGCTCAGGGAAAACTCAGGGGTGTGGCTCCATTCGGCACCGGCATGGCCGTGGGTGGCCTGGGCCAGGGTCTGGTCATCCCGGCTGCGACCGTAGGCCAGGCCATAGTCCAGGGAAGTGGACGGCAGGCGCTCGCCCTCTGCCTGTTCCAGCCGCGCCAGCAAGGCGTCGACGTGGGCCGCAGCGGCCTCAAGGTCTTTGTTCTGGTGCAGGGCCCGTGCTACCAGGGCGTCCAGCTGCGGGTCGCGGTACAGCTGCCACCAACGGGCGGGCAACGGCTCGGCCGACTCGACCGAGAGCCGCGGCGGCACCTGCGCCGTGACGGTCGTCGGCTTGCCGGCCACGCCACTGCACCCGGCCAATACGCTCAACAGGGCGAAGGGTATCCAGGGATGAAAAGAAGGGCTGTGCATCACAAGGCTCGCTCAAGAAGGAGCCTTGCAGGTTAGGCAGGTGGCCTGTCCGATTCGCCCGCGTCAGGGCCATGTATCGTCGCTAAACGGACAACAACGTTACATGACGCAACACTACGCCCCCGGCCGGAAATGACTCGGCGGATAACCCAGCGACCGACGAAACATCGCACTGAACGCACTCGGGCTCTGATACCCATGCTCCAGCGCCACCTCCAGAATCGACACGCCCTGGGCCAGCAGCTTCAAACTCAAGGCCAGCCGGGCACGCTTGCGCCATTCGCCGAAGCTCATGCCCAACTCCCGCTGGAACACCCGGCTCAGGGTACGGGCGCTCATGTTCAGGCTGTCGGCCCAGGATTCCAGGCTGCTGTCGTCAGAGGGGTTGCGGATGAAATGCGTGCACAGCCGGGCCAGCCGCGCCTCGCCGGGTACCGGCACGTGCATCGCCACCACCGGAGCGGCCAGTAATTCCATGCGGATCAACTCGACCATGGCTTGCAACCGCGGGCTGTTATGCCCGGCGATCAGGGTGGCGGCAACGATCAGTTCCCGCAGCAACGCCGACACCTCGATCACCTGGCAGGTGCGCCCCAGCCCCGGCTCGGCCTCGGGCATCAGGAACAGCGTGCGCATGTGCACCTCGCCGGCCATGCGGATTTCGTGCGGGGTGCCGGCAGGCACCCACAGCGCATGCCCGGACGGCACCAGCCAACTGCCCTGGGCGGTGCTGACCACCATCACCCCGGACACCCCGTGGATCAGTTGCGCCTGGGCGTGGCAATGGGGATGCACCACGTCGTCGTTGCGGTAGTTGTCGGCATAGGCTTCAAGCCACGGGCGGGGTTGGCTGTTCATCGGCTCAGGTCTCGCGTCAATCAGGCATTGATTCTAGCGAAAATCCCCGTGGCGAAAACGATAGATATAGACAGCCATCGTCGCATTCCAGACAGCCGGTGAACTTGTGAGCCGCCCCGTCAGTCAGCTAATGGGGCACTCTGAAAAAGGTTGGGTGGGCGATGCGTATTTCGTTGGAGCAACAAGTGGCGCTGGTGACGGGCGCCAGTTCCGGGATCGGCGCGGGGGCAGCCAAGGCCCTGGCAGAGGCCGGTGCCGCCGTGGTGCTGAACTACAACGCCCAGGCCGCGCCGGCTGAAGCCTTGGCGGCGCAGATCAATGCCAACGGCGGCCGGGCGATTGCGATTGGCGCCGATGTGTCGAAAGAAGCCGATGTGGAGCGGCTGTTTGCGCAAACCCTTGAGGCGTTCGGGCACCTGGACATTCTGGTGGCCAACTCGGGCATGCAAAAAGATGCCGCCGCCGTCGACATGACCCTCGACGACTGGAACGCCGTGATCGGCGTCAACCTCACCGGCCAGTTCCTGTGCGCCCGTGCGGCCCTGCGAATCTTCAACCGCCAGGGCATCCGCGAAGGAGTGTCCCGGGCCGCCGGAAAAATCATCCACATGAGCTCGGTGCACCAGGTGATTCCCTGGGCCGGGCACGTGAATTACGCCGCGTCCAAGGGCGGCGTTGAAATGCTGATGCGCACCCTGGCCCAGGAAGTCAGCCAGCAGCGCATCCGCATCAACGGCGTTGCACCCGGCGCGATTCGCACCGCGATCAACCGTGCCGCCACCGAAGGCGCGGCCGAGGTCGAACTGCTCAAATTGATTCCCTATGGCCGCGTGGGTGACGTCGAAGACGTGGCCAATGCGGTGGTGTGGCTGGCCAGTGACGCCTCCGACTACGTGGTGGGCAGCACCTTGTTTATTGACGGCGGCATGAGCCTTTATCCGGAGTTTCGTGGCAATGGTTGATTTGAAAAACGAACCACAAAGTGCAATCGATGCCCACGGCATCATTGGCGACATGCGCAGTGCGGCGCTGGTCAACGACAAGGGCAGCATCGACTTTTTCTGCTGGCCGGAATTCGACAGCCCCTCGATCTTTTGCTCATTGCTCGACTCCCCCGCCGCCGGGATTTTCCAGCTCACGCCGGACCTGCCCGACGCCCGCCGCGAGCAGATCTACCTGCCGGACACCAACGTGCTGCAAACCCGCTGGTTGAGCAATGACGCGGTGGTGGAAGTCACCGACTTCCTGACCATCAGCGAAGAAGCCGACGACCTGCCCATCCTGATCCGTCGGGTGCGGGTAGTCAGCGGCAAGGCGACCATTCACCTGCGCTGCGCGGTTCGCCATGACTATGCCCGCGCGCCCACCCGCGCCACGCTGGATGACGCCGACGTGTGCTTTGAGGCAGCAGGCCAACCGGGCCTGCGCCTGACCGGCAGCCACGCCATGCAGCTGGAAGGCGACGCCGCTGTGGCGACCTTTGACCTGGGCCACGAAGAAGGCGCCGAATTTGTCCTCGGCGGCGTGGACGATGCCCGGGTCAAAAGCGACTGCACCGACCTGTGCCTGGAACGCACCCTGAAATTCTGGCGCGCCTGGATCGCCCAGTCCAACTACCGTGGGCGCTGGCGCGAGATGGTCAATCGCTCGGCCCTGGCCCTGAAGCTTCTGACCTCGCGCAAACACGGCGCCATCCTTGCCGCCGCCACCTTCGGCCTGCCGGAAACCCCCGGCGGCGAGCGCAATTGGGACTACCGCTACACCTGGATCCGCGACGCCTCGTTTACCGTCTACGCCTTTATGCGCCTGGGGTTTATCGAGGAAGCCAACGGCTACATGCGCTGGCTGAAAGGCCGCGTCGGTGACTGCAGTGATCAGCCGATGAAAATCAACATCCTGTATGGCATCGATGGCCGCCAGGAACTGCCGGAAACCGAGCTGAGCCACCTCAGCGGCCACGGCGGCGCGCAACCGGTGCGCATCGGCAACGAAGCCTACGACCAGGTGCAGCTGGATATCTATGGCGAGCTGATGGACGCGGTGTACCTGGTCAACAAATACGGCGAAGCCATTTCCCACGAGGGCTGGAAACACACCGTGGAAGTGGCCGATCAGGTCTGCGAAACCTGGAACCACAAAGACGTCGGTATCTGGGAAATGCGCGGCGAGCAGCATCACTTCCTGCATTCGCGGCTGATGTGCTGGGTGGCCCTGGACCGGGCGATCCGCCTGGCGTCCAAGCGCTCTCTGCCAGCGCCGTTTGCGTGCTGGGACCAGACGCGCCAGGCGATCTACGCAGACATCTGGAGCAACTTCTGGAACGAAGAACGCGGGCATTTTGTGCAGCATATCGGCAGCACCGCGCTGGATGGCTCGATGCTGTTGATGCCACTGGTGCGCTTTGTGGCGGCGACGGACCCGCGCTGGTTGTCGACACTGAAAGCGATCGAGAAAAGCCTGGTGCGCGACGGCATGGTGTACCGCTACCGCAACGACGACAGCCAGATTGACGGCTTGCAAGGCACCGAAGGCGCATTTGCCGCGTGTTCGTTCTGGTACGTGGAATGCCTGGCGCGGGCCGGGCAAGTGGAAAAGGCCCACCTGGAGTTTGAGCAGCTGCTGCGCTATGCCAATCCGTTGGGGTTGTATGCCGAAGAGTTTGATAACCAGGCACGGCATTTGGGGAATACACCACAGGCGTTGAGCCATTTGGCGTTGATCAGCGCGGCGACATTCCTGGACCGGAAGTTGAGCGGGGTGAAGACGGTTTGGCAGCCGTGATCCGTTGAGGGCACAATGCATGGCCTTCCTTCTGCTGCCAGGAATGCCATGCGCCAGGTCCTGTTGATCATCGACGTACAACCCTCCTTCGCTCCACCCGACTGGCTGGTGGACGGCATCAACGCCCTGCTGGGCCGCATGCCGTCAGTGGCCACCGTCGAGCGCCACGACGAAAGCATCACCCCGTTCGCCCGCCAACTCGGCTGGCAGCCAGCGCCCGACGACAACAGCCTGATTGCCGCCGACCATGTCTTCATCAAACACGGCTACGCCCCCACGCCTGAAACCATCAGCCACCTGAAAAGCCTCGCGCCGGAGCGGGTACTGGTGTGCGGCATCCAGACCGACACCTGCGTACTGGCGGCCGGGTTTGCGTTGTTTGATGCGGGCTTGCAGCCCACGCTGATCAGCGACTTGACCGTGGGCTCATCGCTGGATCGCTCGGGGAAACTGGGGGCGGACTTGTGGCGGCATCACTTCAAACACATCGTCACCCGCGCAGAAATTTGACCCGCCCCCCACTGTGGCGAGGGAGCTTGCTCCCGCTGGGGCGCGTAGCGGCCCCAAAAAGCTCACCGCAACCTCCCAGAAAGCACACAGTTAACAAAGCGGTCTGCTGCGCAGCCCAACGGGAGCAAGCTCCCTCGCCACAGGTATTTGGCAAAAATCACTAGATATGTGTATATCAGCTCCACTGTTTACCGCACCGCCAAATATTCAAGGAAGGAATATGACCCAGCGCATACGACAAAGCATCAACGTGCCCCCTCGGCCCATCCTGAGTTGGAGCGAGACGTGGGAAAGCAGCGACAAAGGCTTAATCCAATGCTGGGAGGTGGGGCGAGCGTTGGCGACAAAACGCCCAGACCTTTCGCAAGCATGCCTGGCTGGCGAGCTGCCTTCACTTGGGTGGAAAGGAGGCGTCAGCCGAAGCCTGAAAAAGCTGGAAAAGTTCGGCTCACTCAACTATCTGGCACAGTGGCAAGGTCTTCGTGGTGAAAGTCTTGACATCGACCCAACGGTAGAAACAGTGATGACCTGTTCACGCACCCACATGATCGTGACCTTCACGCCAGACAAGACAAAGTATTTTAATCAGGCCACTGAAACCGAAGAGTAAGGAGCAAGGACGCATGACTGATCTTCATCAGGAATTCGAACGCAGTCACTTCTTCCACAAGGCGCGAATGGATCGACGCTCTGCCGACGCATTACTTGGCGTCACCGCCGGATTGGTCGCCGACGGAAACATCAATCAGTTGGAAGCTGAGTTTCTTAAGAACTGGATAGAAACCCACCTGCTCCAACTGGAGGACCCGGTGGTAAACATTCTTTATCAGCGTCTTGCCAGCATGCTGAGTGACGGCGTTCTGGACGCGGAAGAGTCCACAGAGTTGTTAGAAATGCTGCATCAGTTTTCCGGCGTCTCGGTGGGATCACCTCAACGCCCCTCCTCTGTCACCAGCCTTCCACTGAACAATCCGGCGCCGACACTAGAGTGGCAGGACCGGACGTTTTTGTTTACCGGTGTCATGGCGTATGGGCCGCGCAAGGAATGTGAGTCGCTGGTGGTCGAGCGCGGCGGCCTTATCGGCAACTCGGTCAGCAAGAAGGTTCATTTCCTCGTGGTCGGAAGTGTTGGTAATGAACAGTGGCTGCATAGCTCATATGGCACGAAGATCAAAAAAGCCGTCGAGCTGAGAAATAGCGGCATTCCGATCGCAATCATCAGTGAAACCCATTGGCAGCAGGTACTGTTCGGTTGACTCCTATCATCTCCATCCTGATTCACGTCCCCGACTGGCACACCGCTACCGATTGGTATGCCAAGGCCTTTCCTGGAGCTATCCGAATCTACCACGCGCCCGATGACTTCGGTCATCTGGACGTAGACGGCGTGGCTATTGAAATCGTGAATGCCGACAACAAGGTCGCGAGCGGCGCGGCTGGGTCGGTGGTGTATTGGCGGGTGGCGGACCTGACTCAAGAGGTGCAGCACCTGGTTGCATTGGGCGCCACGTTGTATCGAGGGCCAATGGAAATCGAAGGCGGCGAGTGGATGTGCCAGGTGCGCGACCCATGGGGCAATTGCATCGGCTTGCGCCAAGCCGGTCTAGACAAGTAAAGCAATTGCAGCCTTTCGGATGACGTTCGGTAACTCGTTTGGTCTACAGTTCCACCACCTTCTCTCCACCCTCGGAGCCTCCATGCCCGCCCTCGCCCCATTGCTGCACGTGCGCACGCCCATGCTCGATATCGCTTACGAAGCCCATGGCCCGGAAGGCGGTGAGGTGGTGATTCTGCTGCACGGTTTTCCCTACGACCCGCGCGGCTATGACGAGATCGCTCCGGTGGTCGCCGAGCGTGGCTACCGGGTGCTGGTGCCGTACTTGCGCGGGTATGGCCCGACGCGTTTTATCAATGCCGGGGTGATGCGCTCCGGCCAGCAAGCGGCGCTGGCCAAAGACTTGCTGGATTTCATGGATGCCCTGTCCATCGAGACCGCCACGCTGGTGGGCTATGACTGGGGCGGACGCGCCGCGTGTATCGTCGCGGCACTTTGGCCCGAGCGGGTACGCGGCCTGGTGACGGGCGATGGCTACAACATTCAGGATATTGCCGCGTCGACCCGGCCTCGGGCGCCGGAAAAAGAGCATCGGCTATGGTACCAGTTTTACCTTCACACCCAGCGCGGCGTCGACGGCTTGACCGCCAACCGGCGTGAGTTCTGCCAGTTGCTGTGGGCGCTCTGGTCTCCGTCCTGGGCCGAGGGGCCGAGCCTGTACGGCAACACCGCGCCTTCGTTCGATAACCCGGATTTTGTCGAGGTGGTGGTGCACTCCTACCGTCACCGCTTCATGTACGCACCGGGTGACCCGGCGCTGGAAAGCATCGAACAGGCGCTGGTGCAGCCGCCGCCGATTTCGGTGCCGAGCATCTCGCTGTGCGGCGCCGATGACGGCGTGGGCCCGGCCCCGGCGGAAGATGAAGACCTGGGGCTGTTCAGCGGGTTTTATCGCCGCGAGGTGCTGGCCGGTGTGGGCCACAACATTCCCCAGGAGGCGCCCCGGGCGACCCTTGAGGCGATCTTCGAACTGCTGGCGCTCAGTCCCCGGCCGGGATCCTGAAGCTGAACACACTGCCCTGCCCCACCACGCTTTCAGCCCACAGGCTGCCGCCGTGGGCTTCGATAATGCCGTGGGAAATGTACAGCCCCAAGCCGCTGCCGGTGGGGTTGCCTTCGCGGGAGGTCCAGTAACGATCGAAGATATACGGCAGTTGCGCCGGGTCGATGCCCACGCCGTTGTCGCACACGCGAAATAACACCTCGTCCCCCGCCGGCTCGGCAATCACCTCGATCACCCCGCCCACCGGGGTGAACTTCAAGGCGTTACCCAGCAAGTTGGAAAACACCTGGAACAAACGCTCCGGGTCGGCCTGCACACACAACGCCGCAGCAGAACGCCACGTGAGGTCAACGCCCTTGGCGGCTCCCAGCGGCTGCCACATCGAGCAGATTTGCTCCAGGGTCGCCGCCACATCGAGCGGTTGCAGGGAAACGCTGTAGCGCCCGGCCTCGATGCGCGAGATATCGAGCAAGTCTTCCAGCAAGGTGTTCATGCGTGAAGTGGCGTTCTGCATGGTTTCAATCGCGGTGGAAAGGCGCCGGCTCGCCTTGTTGTCGTCGGCAGGCAACATGCTGCGCATCATGCCGCATTGCATCAGCAGGATGGTCAGCGGGCTGCGCAGGTCATGGGAGACCACCGCCACCAGTTCATCACGCGCCCGTACGGCTTCGTGCTCGCGCTGGACCTGCCGCGCAAGGTCGTGTTCCAGGGCATTGCGCCGCAGGTTTTCCACCGCCTGCAATTGCGAGAGTGTCCAATACAGCGCCTTGCCGTCGACCTGCTGCTTCCACAGTTCAAACGACAGGCGCGGGCTCAGGGACGTGGCGCCGGGCTCCTGATGTTTGACCGGCTGGCCGCTCCACTCCACCGTGGACTGAACCTCTGGACGAAACCACATCACCGCGTTGTCCACCGGCTTGGGCAGGCAGAACGCCAACAGGCCACTGGCATGAGCCTGATAGGCCGCCGCCGGGGGAAAGTCCACGGACAACTGATGGCTATGCACCACGCCTTTGCCCTGCTCGCGCACCCACCGGTACAACCCGTGGATTTCAGCGCGGGTGGGGCAAACACCGAACACGTGCAGGCGCCCTTCCACCAGAATTGCCAGGCCACCGGCATCGGTCAGGTTCAGCAGTGTTTGCGCACAGGGCAACAGGCTTTCCATCACGTCGCACTGGTCGGCCGTCATGGCGGCCACCAACTCTTCGACCATGGCGGCCTTGTCGAGCTGGTGGCGGCGCTCCTGCCGCTCCTGAAGCAAGGTGATCTGCATCGACAACAACTGGCCGATGCTGGTGCACGCCGTGCGCAGTTCATGGGGCACGCGCAACGGCTCGCGATGGCCACAGGTGATCAGGCCCCAGAGCTGGTCGTCCTTGAGCAGCGAAATGCTCATGGAGGACCGCACGCCCATGTTCTTCAAATAGTGGCAGTGCACCGGGGACACGCTGCGCAACACGGCGAAGCTGAGGTCCAGGGGCGCGCCGGTATCGGGGCGCAGGGCCGGCAGGATCGGCACCGGTTGATATTGGGCGTCGGGAATCACCCGGACCCAGTTCAGGCGATACAACTCGCGGGCCTGGGGCGGGATGTCCGAGGCGGGAAAACACAACCCCAGGTACGGCTGCATGCCGTCGCTGAGGGCTTCGCCGATGACCTTGCCGTGACCTTCCTGCTCGAAACGGTACAAGGTGACCCGGTCGTAACCGGTCAGGGCGCGAATCTCGGTGACGCTGGTCTGGTACAACCCGTCAAGCGTCTTGGCCGACTGCAAGCGGCGCAGGGTGCGGCCGAGCTGGCCGACGGCGCTGTGCTGAACCGTCATGGCGCGCTCCAGTTCGAGCACCAGCAGGCCCTGATGACGATGCAGCAGGATGTCGTAGGCGTAGCCCTCCAGCGTCAGTTGATGCAACTCGTCTTCGTCGGCGTCCAGGTCTGCCAAGGCCTGAATGACCTTTGCCGCCGCCTTGCTGCCCAGCACACTGGCCAAGGCCTGGCCCGACACGCGCTCTGCGTCCAGGCCCAAGGCGACGCTCAGGTTGCTACTGGCCTGCAGCACCTCTAACGCCGGCTCGCTCAACGTCAACAGCAGCCCGTGGGGCTGGATCGAGCCGGGAATGTGGATGGGTTCACTGGCGCAATCGTCCAGCGGCGTATCGACCGTAGTCATCGCAGCACCCCGCAGCGTTCCAGCCACTGCTCGAAACACACAAAGGTCGACTCGGCGACGTTCACCGCCGCCAGGCGTTTGGCCGCAGCCTGCAGTGGGGAAAGGCACACAAGGAAGCGTTGCCACAGCGCACTGGTCTCAGCACCGTACACATTCATGAACGCGCCGCCGTTGACGGAGCCGACACCAATTTTGATCTCGATCAGGTTGCGCAACACCTGGCCACCGAGGGTGGCGCCTTCCAGCACATACAGGGCGCCGAGGGCCTGGGCCACGTTCGTGATGGCCGGCAACTCGGAGCAAAGAGGCAAGGCGTCGATTTGCGGGTCACTCAGGCCCAGCGCCAGCAAATCTGCCTGCAAATACGGGGTTTTGCTGCGCCGTCCCCATTCCAGCTCGGGAATGATTTCGCCCCAGGGTGCCAGCGCTCGCTCCAGCGGTTGGTAGAAGCCGTAGTAGGCGCTCATCAGCTCGCGGTAGAGCGCCAGGTCCATGCGGGAAAAAGGCAGCCGGGTATCGAGGCGTCGATGCAGGGCAGCGGTCGCCGCGCGCAATTCAACAAGGACAGGAGGTGGTGAATTCATAAGCAGTGCGCACGCCGGAAGGGTCGAAACCGCGACGTAGAGGCCTGGGATCAAGTCACTGCGCAATGGACTGTGGGTAACATAGCACCTTGATACAAAAACATTCCTATTCGTTCATTTTCGATCAGTTCTAACAAGGCGAGGAAAAGCGCTCGCGGTAGGCCTGGGGCGTGATCGACACCGCCCGCAGGAAGCTGCGGCGCATGGTTTCTTCGCAACCAAAACCACAGTGCACGGCAATGCGCTTGATCGACGCGCTGCTGTCCGCCAGTTGCCGGCGGGCGGTTTCCACGCGTATCAGCTCGACGGCCCGCGCAGGCGTCTGGCCGGTTTCGGCGCGGTAGTGGCGCACAAAACTGCGCTCGCTCATGCCCGCCTGGGCAGCCAGCGTGGCGATGTTCAAGTCCAGGGTCAGGTGTTCGGCGATCCAGGCGTGCAGCTCAGCAAAACGGCTACCGCCCTTTTGCAGGGACAACGTCACGCTGAATTGCGATTGCCCGCCGGGCCGCTTGAGAAACACCACCAGGTGCCGCGCCACTTCCAGGGCCACCGCGCGGCCCAGGTCCTCTTCCACCAGCGCCAGGCACAGGTCGATGCCGGCAGTCACACCAGCGGAGGTCCACAGGTTGCCCTGCTGGATGAAAATCGGATTGGCCTCCACCGTCAGGTGCGGGTATTTGCGCGCCAGTTCTTCGCAACGGGTCCAGTGGGTCACCACGCGGCAGCCGTCCAGCAGACCGCTGGCCGCCAGCAGAAACGCGCCGGTGCACACCGAGGTCATGCGCCGCGACTGTGCGGCTTTTTGCCGAACCCAGTCCACCAGGGCCGGGTCTTCGGCGGCACCGTACACGCCCCAACCGCCGGCGATCACCAGCGTGTCGCAGGGCGCGTCGGCGGCCGGCAACGGCTCGGCCACCAGCGCCAGGCCCGCCGAGGTCATCACCGGCTCCGATTGCGCGGCGATCACGCTCACCGCATAGGGCACCGGCAATCCCCGCTGGCGCGCCAGGTCATTGGCCGAGGCAAACACCTGCAAGGGCCCGGTGACGTCGAGCACTTGAACATTGGGAAACGCGAGCACGTTGATGATTCTGGGCATGATTGGCGTAATTCGTGGGTTCAATGGCGTATTCGCCAAAGCCTAGGTGACTAGAGTGAAGCCGTCCATCCCTTTATCAGGCGTATTCCCCATGACTCTACAGATCGGCTTTTTGTTGTTCCCCGGCATCCAGCAACTGGACCTCACCGGGCCCTACGACGTATTGGGATCGCTGCCGGATGTGAAGCTGCATCTGGTCTGGAAGGACCTGGCGCCGGTCACCTCCAGCACCGGCCTGGTGTTCAGCCCGAGCACCACCTTTGAGCAATGCCCAACGCTGGATGTGATCTGCGTACCCGGCGGCTCGGGTGTCGGCGCGTTGATGGAAGATGAGCAAACCCTGGCGTTTCTCAAGGCCCAATCGCACACCGCGCGTTACGTGACGTCGGTGTGCACCGGCTCCCTGGTGCTGGGTGCGGCGGGCTTGCTGCGCGGGCGGCGGGCGACCACCCACTGGGCCTACCACGACCTGCTCGCCCCGCTCGGCGCGATCCCGGTGCAGGAACGCGTGGTGCGTGACGGCAACCTGTTGACCGGTGGCGGGATCACCGCCGGGATCGACTTTGCCCTGACCCTGGCGGCCGAGTTGTACAGCGAGGCGGCGGCGCAACTGGTGCAGTTGCAGATTGAATACGCCCCGGCCCCGCCGTTCAATGCAGGCCGGCCGGAAAGCGCCCCGCCCCACGTGCTGGAAGAAGCCCGCAAACGCACCGCCGAGTCGCGCAAGACCCGGGGTGAAATCGTGGCACGGGCGGCGGCGCGGTTGGGTTAAGCGCTCGCGTGCCCGTGGCGGTCGGCGGGCACCAGATGCCCGATCGTGCCGTCGCCATACGCCCGTTCCACCTTGGAAATCACCACGTGATAACCGCCGTACCAGCGGCGGTACAGGCGCTTGGCTTCCAGGTGGGTCGGGTGGCTGGCAAAGGCGCGGATTGACGCTTCATCGCGCCAGTAATAACTGGCGTTGATCAACCGGCCATCCGCCGAGCGCCACGACTCGGCCCCCACATATCCCGGCAGCCTTGCCGCCAGTGCGTCGATCAAATCCGTGAGGCGCTGGAACTCATCATCCCGTTCACCGGGCTTGTAGATAAAAGCTGCGATGTACATGCGTAACGTCCTTTTATGAGTGGTGTTTCACGTCGGGCGAGCCATCAGCGCCAACCGCACGGCCAGTACCATCAGCACAGTCGCCAGGCCCCATTTCTGTATGCCTGAGCTACCCGATTTGCCGGCAAAAAACCGGCTCACCGCCCCGCCAAAAATCCCCAGCACGGCATGAAATACACCACTGATCAGCGTCAGGATTATCCCCAGCACTACCAATTGCAGCGCGATGGGCCCGGCTTCAGTGCTGACGAACTGCGGCAGGAACACCATGAAAAACAGCAACGCCTTGGGGTTGAGCAGACTGTTGAGCATCGCCCGTACAAACACCCGGCCCAGGGGTACGCGGGTGACGTGGGCGGTGTCCAGGTCCGGTGTTTTTTGCAGGGTCTTGAACACCAGCCACAGCAGGTACACCACCCCGGCGTAGCGAATCAGGTCGAAGGCTGGCGGCCAACTGGCGACCAGTGCTGTCACCCCGGTTGCAGTGAGTGCCGTGAGCAGCAGGTCCGCCACGCTGATGCCCAACCCCGAGGCCACCCCGCCACGCCAGCCATAGCTCACGCCGTGGCTAATGACGAAGGCCATGTTGGGGCCCGGGGATAACAACAGCAGTAGAACTGCGCCAGAGAAAACAGCCAGGGTTGCGAGGTCGATCATGCTCAAGCCATCCGCCGGGAAAGCCTGTAGATTAATCAGCTCACCTGATACAAACAAAAAATTGATCTAGATACGCTTTGCACGGGAACACGCCATGGCTCAGGTCCGCTACAAACTGATCGTTGATGAACTGGCTACGCGGATTCGCGCCGGAAAATTGCCGCCGGGCACTCAGTTACCCACCGTTCGCAACCTGATGAATAGCCATCGCATCGCCCTGGCCACGGCGTTACGTGTGTACAGCGAACTGGAGGCCTGCGGCCTGGTGGTGGGTGAACCGGGCCGCGGCACTTTTGTGCGCGACACCACGTTGCTGCGGGGCATGGGCCTGGTGCAGCAACCGCTGCAACCGGGCACCGTGGACCTGAGCCTCAACTACCCCTCACTGCCCGGTCAGGCCGAGATGCTGCGCGACGGTTTGCGCGCCATTGCCGCCTCGGGAGACCTTGATGCCCTGCTGCATTCCGCTCCGCAAGGTGGCCGCGCCCATGAACGGCAGGCAGCGGCGCGGCACCTGCGCAATCGGCAGATTCAAGTGGGTGGCGAGCAGGTGCTGATCGTCAATGGTGCGCAACAAGGCCTCGCCGTCAGCCTGATGGCGCTGCTGCTACCGGGGGATGTGCTGGCGGTGGACGCGCTGACCTATCCCGGCCTGAAAACCCTGGCCCAGTCCCAGCGCATAGACCTGGAGCCGCTGCCGCAACCGGCTGGCCATACGGATCTGGATGCGCTGGAGGCCCTGTGCAAACGGCGCCCGGTGCGGGCGTTTTATTGCATGCCCACGTTGCACAATCCGCTGGGCACGGTGATGGGTGAAGCTGACCGCGAACGCCTTGCAGCGTTGGCTGAACGCTACGATTTTCTACTGATCGAAGACGGCGCCTACGCCTTTCTGGCCGAACCCGCGCCCAAGCCGTTGTTCACCCATGCGCCGTTGCGAACGGTGTATGTGTCCGGCCTTTCGAAGAGCGTGGCGTCGGGGTTGCGGGTGGGGTTTATCGTGGCACCCAACGCGTTGGTGCCGGCGTTGGAGCAAGCCATTCGCGTCTCGACCTGGAGCACGCCGACGCTCACGGTCAACCTGGCGTGCCGCTGGATAGAATCCGGCGCAGTGGATGTGCTGGAAGAACAAAAGCGCAAGGATGCGCGCCAACGTCAGGCGCTGGCCCGGGAGGTCTTGCAGGGTTGCGAGATGATTGCGCATCCGGCGTCGTATTACCTGTGGCTGGTATTGCCCGAAGGCCTGCGGGCGGATGCGGTGGTGGCTGCGCTTGAGGGCCAGGGTGTGCGTGTCACCAGTGCCGAGCCGTTTGCCTGTACGGCGCATGTGCCGCATGCGTTGCGGGTGGCACTGGGGTCGATTGATTTGGCGACATTGCGGGTGGCCTTGGGGAAAATTCGCGAGGCAATTCGGATATGAATAAAGGGCCAGCAGGGTAAATCCCTTTAATTTGCGGGACGTTTCCGAGACAATCTTTCGGCCTTGTGCCTGCCGGAACCGGTGGCTAGTCTTCGCCGCTTCACTGCTCATCAGTGAACGGGTTTAGTCGCCCGGTTCTGAAAAGGCGCATGGTTTCATCATGAGGTTTTATGGTGGCTGTGCGCAGGGCACCTTCGGGTGCGCCGGGTTTTCCTTTTCAGCCGGTCGACTAACCTGCGTACAGCCGCCACCCTACGTTTAGTCGCGAAGGGCGCCGGCTCCTTACCCGAAAAGGAGTTACACCATGAATAAACCCGTCCCCGATCCACCCCTCGACCAGCTTAAAAACCGCGCCGCCTTCAATCGCGCACTTGAACACTACCTGCCGTCCCAGGGTTTCCACACCGTGAACGAAGACCTGAGCTTCGAAGACTCCCTGCTCTACACCGCCAGCCTGCTCAGCAGCGCCTCCGCCACCGCGCTCGACTGCGGCGAACTGCTGCAAAGCCCCGAGCGGGCGAGGTTGTTGGCGGTATGGCATTTGCTGGAAATTGCCAAGACCACCGTCGACCGGTCGATTGAGTGTTTGCACGTGCGCAGGCCGTAAAAACACGCAACGTGACGGTCAGTTTCAAAGGCAACTCCCAAGCCTAGTAGCGCCCCGAGGTGGTGAAGGACCCGCGCCCTCACCACTCGTCGGTTGTCCCCCAAAACCCCCGCATCCTGCCCCCGTCAAAAAAGGTTTTCCTCAGCCGCAGGAAAATTCTCAATTTTGTTCCTACACTCCAAAACGCCAGCATTTTGTTCTCGATAAACCCGAGAACCCGACCAGGAAAGTCAACAATTTGTCACGGACAATAATACCTGGAGCGTCTAGCACAGCACTCTTATAAAAAAGTCAAAACCTTGACGAATCGAAGAAAGGGAACCATCATTTAGCCATTACCCCGCAAATTCCCTGCAAATAGATAGGTAATTGCGTTTTACCCAGCGAAGCAGCTGTTCGTCTGGCGCCACTTATAAAGCAAGCCCTGCCTTTATGGATGAGCAGCCGAACAAGGAAGCCCTGGTGTGCAATGAGGGATGTTTTTATGCGCGAGAAGTCGTCAGTCGACAGCCTGTTTTTGACCCGGGCCGGTTTCATTGAGTTTTTTGTTGTTTTCGTAAAGTTGATGCACGGCCTCACCGCCGTTTTACCAGCACTGATCCTGCTGTTTTATCCAGACCCGATGGCCACCGAGCTGCGCGCCCACTTTCTAGGCTTGCTGCTGTTTTTCGCGATCCTGACGATTATTCTGTTCCAGGCCATGGGGGTGTACTCCGAGGAACTGTTCAGCAACCGCCTGCGGTTTCGCACCATGCTGGTGGCCTGGTCTTCCGCGTTTTGCATCCTGCTGTTCATGTACCAGATCCTGCAGATGTTCCCGCAGTTGAGCCCACGCAACCTGGCGTTCTGGTTTGTCACCAGCCTGGGGCTGTTCGGGCTGGAGCGGATGGTGATGCTGCGCCTGTTCCGCAACCTGATGATGAACGGCAAATACCTGCAACGTACGGTGATCCTCGGCTTCACCGACACCGCCGTGCACGTCGCCGACCACTTGCAGCGCAATGGCGATATCCGCTCCGGCCTGATCGGTTTTATCGACGACCGCACCGAACGCATTCCCAAGGAACTGAGCAACCTGCCGCTGCTGGGCAATACCCGCGACCTGGAAAAACTGATCCGCTCCGAGCAGGTCAACCAGGTGATGATCACCCTGCCCTGGGCCGCCGAACAGCGGATCAACGGGCTGGTGAAGCGCCTGCGCCAGATGTCGGTCAACGTGATGCTGGTGCCCGACATGGCCGCCCTGCGCTACGGCCACAGCCGCATCACCGATGTCGGCGGCATCCTGATGTTCAACACGTCCCATGTGCCGCTGCGGGGCTGGTCGCCGTTTATCAAGCGCTGCGAAGACCTGATCCTGGCGGCCCTCGGCCTGGTGGCGTTGTCGCCGATCATGCTGATCACCGCGATTGCCATCAAGCTCGATTCCAAGGGCCCGGTGCTGTTTCGCCAGAACCGTTTTGGCTACAACGACAATGTGATCCGGGTGTTCAAGTTCCGCTCGATGTACGCCGAGATGAGTGACTTCAACGCCGACCGCCAGACCACCCGTGGCGACCCGCGCATCACCCGCGTGGGCCGCTTTATTCGCAAGACCAGCATCGATGAGTTGCCGCAGCTGTTCAACGTGCTGCTGGGCAACATGTCGATGGTCGGCCCGCGCCCCCACGCCACCGCGACCAAGGCCGCCGGGGTGCCCTACGAAGTGGCCGTCAGCGAGTACAGCTCGCGGCACCGGGTAAAACCGGGCATCACTGGCTGGGCGCAAATCAACGGCTATCGTGGTGAGACCGACACCCTGTTCAAGATTCAGAAACGCGTTGAGTACGACTTGGAGTACATCTCGAAGTGGTCGGTGTGGTTCGACTTGTACATCGTTTTCATGACGGTCCCGGCCGTCCTTTCGACCAAGGAAGTCTATTGATGAACACCCTCAACGGATTAATTCCCTGCATCATTTCCGGTGGCTCGGGCACCCGCCTGTGGCCGGTGTCGCGGCAGAACATGCCCAAGCCCTTCATGCGCATGCGTGACGACCAGAGCCTGTTGCAGAAGACCTTCCTGCGGGCCAGTCACTTGCCGGGGGTGGAAAGCGTGGTAACGGTGACCAACCGCGACTCGCTGTTCCGCACCCTCGATGACTACCGCGTGGTCAACAAAAACCACCTGGCCCTCGACCTGCTGCTGGAACCGTTCGGGCGCAACACCGCTGCTGCGATCGCGGTGGCCGCCCTGCATGTACAGGAAAACTTCGGCAGCGACGCGCAGTTGTTGATACTCCCCGCCGACCACCTGATCCTCGATGAAAGCGCCTTCGCCGACGCCGTCGCCCAAGCCCGCGAGCTGGCGGAAGCCGGCTACCTGGTGACTTTCGGCATCCAGCCCGACCACCCGGAAACCGGCTTCGGCTACATCGAGCAAGGCGACGTACTGGGCCAGGGTTTCCGGGTCAAGCGCTTCGTCGAGAAGCCTGACCTCGCCACCGCCCAGGGTTACCTGGACGGCGGCAAACACCTGTGGAATGCCGGGATGTTCTGCTTCAAGGCAAGCGTCCTGCTGGAGGAACTGGCCCTGCACGCGCCTGCCGTACTGGATGCGGCGAAAGCCGCCCTCGACCACGGCCACAGCCTGAATAACAACAGCTGCCGCCAGCGCGAGCTGAACGCTGAAGGTTTCGGCGCGGCGCCGGATATCTCGATCGACGTGGCGCTGATGGAAAAATCCGCGCAAGTGGCCGTGGTGCCCTGCGACATCGGCTGGAGCGACATCGGCTCCTGGGACGCGGTGCGCCAACTGACTCCGAGCGATGCCAACGGCAACCAGGTCAATGGCGAAGCGATCCTGCATGACGTGCACAACTGCTACATCGACTCGCCCAAACGCGTATTGGGCGCGGTGGGCGTGAGCGACCTGATCGTCGTCGACACCCCGGACGCGATCCTGATTGCCGACGCCCGGCGCAGCCAGGACGTGCGCTACATCGTCGCCGAACTCAAGCGCCTGGACCATCCGGCGTTCAGCCTGCACCGCACCGTCACCCGGCCGTGGGGCACCTACACCGTGCTGGAAGAAAGCAGCCGCTTCAAGATCAAGCGCATCGTGGTCAAGCCACAGGCCTCGCTGTCGTTGCAGATGCACCATCACCGCAGCGAGCACTGGGTAGTGGTCAGCGGCGCGGCAATGATTACCAACGGTGATCGCGAGTTCCTGATCAACGCCAACGAGTCCACCTACATTCCGGCCGGGCACAAACACCGCCTGACCAACCCCGGCATCATCGACCTGGTGATGATCGAGGTGCAGAGCGGCGAGTACCTGGGCGAAGACGACATTGTGCGGTTTGACGACATCTACGGCCGGGCTCCGGCCGAAGTGAAGAAGTGATGCGTACTGCCCTGATCATCCCGACCCGCAACGCGTCCAGCCACCTCGACCGGCTGCTGCCGGCGCTGCGCATGCAAACCCTGCAACCGGACGAAACCCTGGTGGTCGACAGTGCCTCCAGCGATGACACCGTGGCGCGTTTTCGCGAGTTCGGCGTACGGGTCGAAGTGATCGACGCCAAGGATTTCAACCACGGCGGCACGCGCCGCTGGGCCAGCGAGCAAGTCGACGGCGACGCGCTGATCGTCATGACCCAGGACGCGATTCCCGCCGAACCCGAGACCTTCGCCAACCTGGTGGGCGAGCTGGAACTGGACCCGCTCAATGGCGTTGCGTATGGCCGCCAACTGCCGCACCCGGATGCCGGCGTGCTGGGCGCCCAGTCGCGCCACTTCAACTACCCGCCGCAAAGCCGAAGCAAAAGCCTGGCGGATGCGCCGGAGCTCGGGATCAAGACCTGCTTCAGCTCGGATTCTTTTTCGGTGTACCGGCGCAGCGCCCTGCAAGCCGTCGGTGGCTTTCCCGCGGACGTGATCGGCAGCGAGGACGCCTACGTCGCCGCCCGCATGCTGCTGGAAGGCTACAAGGTGCGCTATGCCGCCACCGCCCTGGTCTATCACTCCCACGATTACCGTCTCATGGATGAGTTTCACCGCTACTTCGACATTGGCGTGTTCTACGGCCGCGAGCCGTGGATTCGCCAGGCTTTTGGCGATGCCGGCGGTGAAGGTAAACGCTATGTACTGGCCGAGCTTCGAGCATTACGCGAAGCCGGTGCATTGCACCGCGTACCCGAAGTACTGGTGCGCAGCGCGTTCAAATTGCTCGGCTACCGGCTGGGCCATCTGGAGCGCCAGCTCCCCCTCGCCCTTAAGCGGCGCATCAGCATGTTCCCCGGTTATTGGAGGTGAGCATCATGACCTACAGGAAGACCCCTTTGATGAAACGAACCTTGCTCGTCCTGGCCATGATGGCATTGGCCGCCTGCAATACCCCGGCGCGGATCGTCGCGCCCGACGGGAAAACCGTGGATGAGGGCAAGCAAGCCCTCGACCGCATGGCGCAGTTGCCACCCGCGGTGGAGCGGATCCGCATCGGCGACCAGCTGCGGATTGTGCGCGATGCCGGGGAAATGCCGACCCTGTCGGCGTTCAACGTCAGCACGATTTATGAGCTGACGCTGTACACCGTGCAGAACGACGGCAAGATCAACTACCCCTTCCTGGGGCCGATCCAGGTGGCGCGGCGCACGCCGGCGGAAGTCGCCGCCGAGCTGAGCCAGAAGCTCGCACCGGTGTATCGCGAACCCCGGGTGACGGTGAACATCAACCAGGCACCGGGTAACACGGTGATCGTCGGTGGCGCGGTGTTCAACCCGTCGGCAATCTCCATCGCCACGGCCCCGACCATGGAACAGGCGATTCTCGGTGCCGGCGGCGTGAGCCCGGTGGGCAACGCGAGCATGGTGGCCCTGTTGCGTGAGGACGGCCAAGGCGTCTACCACGCCTACTTCCTCGATTTCAGCCAGTACCTGAAGAACGGCGCACTGGGCCGCAAGCCCGTGGCGCTGCAACGCGGTGACGTGGTGTTTGTACCCAAGTCCAACGTCGGCGAACGGATCCAGGGCGTGGACACTTACCTGAACCAGCTGATTCCCTTCACCAAATCCATTGGTGTGGGCTACAGCTACACCACGAACCACTAAAGGAGCGACATCCCATGATCGAGATCCGTTCTTTTCGTGATCTTCTGCGTCTGTTCTTCATCTTCAAGCACGAGTTCAAACTGGCGGCGATTGCCGCGCTGGTGATCATTTTGCTGGGGGCGTTTTTGCTGCCGGCCAAGTATGAATCCACCGCGCGACTGCTGGTCAAACCGGGCCGTGACTCGACGATGCCGATCGAGGTCGACAACCGTCAGCCGATCGTCATGCCGAGCACCCAGCGCGACCCGATTGTCGACGAAGAACGCCTGCTGACCGGGCGTCCTATCGTGCGGGCAGTGGCGGAGCATTACCTGGACGTGATGGACAAGATGCAGCCGCCGGAAGGCGTGTGGAAGCGCACCAAGTGGTACGTCAAAAAAGGCATCAGTGCCGTGTTTGACGGTGTGCGAGTGGTGCTGGAAACCGTCGGTATCGTCGAAGAAACCACCCCGGTGGAACGCCTGGCGAAAAGCCTGGAGAAAAACTTCGAAGTGACCCACGCCGTCGGTTCTACGGTGATGGACATCAGCTTCCGCTGGGATGACCCGCAAATCGCCCAGGCGGTGGTCAAGGATTGGGTCGAAACCTACATCGACGAACGCACCCAGGCGTTGGGCCGCAAGAGCCTGTATGCGTTCTATGAAGGCCAGGTGTCTTCCAGCGCTGCCCAGATCAAGAGCTACAAGGACCAGATCCTTACGCACTTGAACGAGATCGGCGCGTCGAGCATCACTGATCGCCTGGAAGACTTGTCCGAGCGAATCAACGTGCTGCGTGGCGAAGTGTTCAACTCCACTCGCCTGATCGCCTCCTCCGACGTGGCGTTGCAGAGCACCCGTGACCAACTCAAGGGCCAGCCCAAAGAGGTGACCACGGTTCGCCAGATCGCGTTGAACCCGCAGCAACAAGACTTGCGTCGCCTGCTGAACCAGAAGCTCCTGGAAAAAGCCGACATGATGCGTACCTACACGGATAACGCGCCGCCGGTCAAAGCCCTGGACGCCTCGATCCGTGCCATGCAGGCCCAGGTGGCGGGTGAAAGCGACACGGTGCAAAGTTCCGAGAACCGCGCGCCGAACACCCTGGAAATCCACTTGCAACGGGTACTGCTGGATGAAACCAGCCGCAACCAGTCCCTGCGTACACAGTTGGTGCAACAGCAGAAACAACTGACGGAACTGGAAGCCCAACGCAAGGAGGCCCTGGCCATCGAGCCGGAACTGGCGCGCCTGGCCCGTGAGCTGAACGGCACCGAGAAAAACTACGCGCTGTATGTGGACAGCCTGGAAAAATCGCGGATCGACCGTGAACTGGACAAGAGCCAAATCAGTAACATCGCGGTAATCGAAGAAGCCACCCTGAACCCTGGGCGCGTCTTCCCGAAAACCCTGCTGATGCTGTTGCTGGCGATCCCGTTCTCGATCGTGGTGGGGCTGCTGGTGATCTACCTGTGCTACCTGCTGGATCAACGGATCCACGACGGCGGCCTGGTGGAAGGCAAGTTCGGCCTGCCGCTGTGGACCACGCTGCCGGAGCTGGACACCAGCACCGCGCAAAGCACCAACGCCTTCAACGCGAGCATCTATCGCCTGTACGGCTTGCTGCCGCTGGAGCGTATTGCCGAACAGGGCCTGACCCTGGGGCTGACCTCCGCGCGACACGGTGAAGGCGTGAGCTTTATCGTCGAGCAGTTGCGCCAGTTGCTGGAAGAGAACGGCGTGCGGGTGCGGGTCGGCGGGATTGAGCCGGCGATTCCGGGCCAGGTGGTGTTGCTGGATGCCTCGGCGTTGCTGGACAATCGCGATGCGTTCATCAACCTGCGCCGTGCCGACCTGATTGCACTGGTGGTGGAAGCGCAAAAAAGCACGGTGCCGGTGGTGGAACACGCGCTGTCGATCCTCACCACGGCGTTCGGCAAGGTCGATGGCATCATCATCAACCGCCGCAAGTTCGAGGTGCCGGTCAAGGTGCTGAAAACCATCGCCAAGTACCGGGGTTCGTTCTGATGCGCATCGCCCTGCTCGCTCCCCTGCCGCCGGAAAAGAACGGGATCGCCGACTACGCGAACCACTTCAAGACGGCACTGGAGCAACTGGGCGTCGAGGTGGCTACCCCTTGACGGGTGTGGTCGGCAGCACGGCGTCGATCAAGCAAGCCCTTGCCGGTTTTGACTGGCAGGGTGTTGACCTGGTCCACGCCGAGCTGGGCGGTGGGCGGCTGGGGAGTTTCTGGCCCTGCGCGAGTTGCGCAAGGCCTTCCCTGCCCTGCCGCTGACGGCCACGGTGCATGACCCGGAACGCATGGTCTGGCGGCGCGAGCAATTGCCCTTTCCGTTGAACCTGCTGGAATCCTTGCCCAGCCCATTGCCCCAGGCGGCAGTGGTGCTGGCCGATCCCTTGACCCTGCGCGAAGAACGTCACGTCGCCCAGGGGCTGACCCGGCTGGTGACCCTCACCCGCCTGGGTGCCGACTGCCTGACGGCGCGCATGCAATTGCCCGCCGGCAAGGTGGCGGTGATCAACCACGCCAACCTGGATATTGCGCCCGTGGCCTTGCCGCCACTGGACACGCTGCACCTGCTGTATTTCGGTTTTATCTACCGTGGCAAAGGCATCGAAGACCTGTTGCAGGCACTGGCCGCCGTCTTCGAAAAAGCCCCCGAATTGCGTGACCGTGTGCGCCTGACCCTGGCCGGTGGCACTGCCGCCGAAATGGCGTTTGGCGCGGGCGGCAATTACCTGGAGCAGTTGAAAAGCCAGATCGCCGAACTCGGCCTGGCAAGCTCCATCGACTGGCGGCTGAATTTACCGGCCAGCGACATTGCGCAGACGATCCAGGCGCACCATGTGATGGTGCTGCCGTATCGCGAATCGAAAAAACTCGGCCTGCTGGGCCGCCAGCGCGGCACCAGCGGCGCGCTGTCGTGGGCAGCGGCTTGCGGGCGCGGTGCGATTACGTCCGATGCCCGGGCGTTTGCCGAGGAAGTGGCCACCGGCAACGGCGCCATCTATGCACAAGGCGACGTGGCTGCGCTGAGCGAACAACTGCTGTTGCTCGCGCGCAACCCGCAACGGGCCAGGGACTGGGCCGAACGTGCCGCCGCGATTGGCCGCGAACGGCTGTGGCCGTTGACCGCACAGAAGTTCGCAAGCCTGTTTGAACACGCCATTGCAGGAGGCAACCATGGCACGTAAACGGACTTACCTGGCAACCCTGGCGGTCGTCGCCGCACTGGGTTTGACCGCCTTTCTCTGGGGCCGCCCGGCCGACGCCGAGAGCCATGTGCTCAAGAGCAACAAAGAGATCGTATGGAAGGATTTCCTGGGGGTGAACGCGCAGTTCCTGTGGTTCAGCCCCGAGCGTTATCAGAAGCAGATCGATCGCCTCAAGGCCCTGGGCCTGGAATGGGTGCGCCTGGACCTGCACTGGGACCAGCTGGAAACCGCCGAGAACCAGTACAACGTCGCGACCCTCGACGAACTGGTGAACAAGCTGCAGCAGAACCAGATCAAGTCGGTGTTCTACCTGGTGGGCTCGGCGAAGTTCGCCACCACTGCGCCGGCCTCTTCGCCGTATCAGGACCAGTTCCCGCCCAAAGACCCGAACATCTTCGCCAACCGCATGGCGTTGCTGGCCCAGCGTTACCCCAGCGTGGAAGCCTGGCAGGTGTGGAACGAGCCGAACCTGCTGGGGTTCTGGCGCCCCGTCGCCGACCCGGCCGGCTACGCCAACCTGTTGCAAGTCACCGCTGCCGCGCTGCGGGTGGTGAACCCGAGCAAACCGGTGGTGGCCGCCGGCATGGCGTTCTTCAGCGAAATGCCCAACGGCCAGAACATGCTCGACGGGCTGCTGCAACTGGGCGTGCCGAGCCTGAATACGGTCATGTCGTATCACCCTTATACCCAATTGCCCGAGGGCAACACCCCGTCGACCCTGGACTTTGTCGCCAAGACCAGCGCCCTCAACCAGAAACTGCGGGCTGCCGGGGTGACTACCCTGTGGAGCACCGAGTGGGGCTGGTCGACCTATAAAGGCCCGAAAGAGGTCCAGGATTTCATCACCCCGCAGGGCCAGGCCGACTACATCGTGCGCCGCATCGCGCTGATGAGCGCGCTGGATTTCGACAAGATTTTCCTGTTCACCCTGAGCGACCTGGACCAGCGCGCCAGCGTGCGCGACCGGAGTTACGGCTTGCTGGATATCGACACCAACCCCAAGCCGTCGTACACCGCCTTGCAGAATTTCCTCCAGGTGAGCGGGCCAAAATTGACCCCCGGCGACCCACCCACCGCCGACCAGTTACCCGACGGCCTGTTCAGCATCGGCTGGACCCGTACCGACGGGCGCAAGGTGTGGTTCTTCTGGTCGGCCCGTGGCGGCAACGCGCACTTGCCCGGCATGACCACTGCCACCTTGTATGATCCCTTGCGCGGCACCGAAACACCCTTGAGTGGCACCAATGGCCTGGACGTACCGGTCAAGCCGAACCTGCAAATTCTGTTATGGGATTGAAGCCACCCATGCGCATCCTCTGGATCCTGCCCTACTCGCCTTGGCCCGCTACCAGCGGCGGCAAGACGCGCCAGTTTCATTTGTTGCGCAGCCTGGCTGCGCGCGGGCACCGGATCACCTTGCTGTTGCATGACAAACACCCGGTGTCGCTGACGGATCGCCAGGTACTGGAAGCCTTCCTGGAGCACGTGATCATCCTGCCGCGCCGCCCGCTGCGCAGCCTGAAAACCCTGCTGGCCGGGCTGTTTGCGCCGTACCCGTTGCTGGCCAGTGTGAATGGCCTGTCGGGCGAGCTGCAGGACACCTTCGAGCGCTTGCTGGCCGAGCATTGGGACGTGGTGCAGATCGAACACACCTACACCTTCCAGCCTTACGAAGATGCATTGGCCCGTCGCTCCCAGCCGTTTGTGCTGACCGAACACAATGTCGAATCGTCCCTCGGGGCCGCTACTTACGACCGCCTGCCCGGCTGGGCGCTGCCGTTCATTCGCTACGATCAATGGCGCTACGGCCGCTGGGAACACCGGGTCATGCGCCAGGCGGCGCAGGTGGTGGCCGTGACTGACGCTGACGCCCAGACCCTGGCGCAGATTGCCGGCAAGTCGGTACCGGTGGTGGTCAATGGCGTGGATTGCGCGCATTTTGCCGCCGCCCGCCCCGACCCGACGACCCGCCGTGTGCTGTTTCTGGGCAACTACGAATACGCGCCCAACGTCGATGCCATCGAGTGGGCCCTGGATGAAATCCTGCCGAAGGTCTGGGCACGCTGCCCCGATGCGCGCATGAGCGTGTGCGGCTTCGGCATGCCCGAAAGCTGGCGCGAACGCTGGAAAGACGGGCGCATCGAGTGGCAAGGGTTTGTGCCCAACCTGCTGGCCCTGCAATCGAGCTGCTCGGTATTTTTGGCGCCGTTGCGCCATGGCGGCGGCTCCAAGCTCAAGGTGCTGGAAGCACTGGCCGCCGGCCTGCCGCTGGCAAGTACTGACCAGGGCGTGTCTGGCCTGGACCTGGTGGAAGGCCTGGACTACCTCGGCGGCCAGACCGCCGACAGCCTGGCCGACGCCGTGGTGCGCCTGCTGCAACAGCCTGAAGTGGCCGCCCCGATGGGCGAAGCCGGTCGCGCCTATGTGCGCCGCGCCCATGACTGGAGTGTCGCGGCCAGCCAACTGGAGCAGGTGTACGCACAACTGTCGCCCCTGAGCCAAAAGGAGCCGGCATGCGCGTAGGCCTCGATTACCGCACCGTCGGCACCTCGCCGCAATCGGGCATCAGCCGCCAGGTGTACGCCCTGGAAGATGCCCTGCGCGCCATGCCGGGCATCGAGCTTGAGCGCTTCAGCGTCGCGCCGCTCGGCGATGAGCTGCGCCTGCATGCCCATTGCCCGGACTGGGGTTGCGCCAAGACCGCCATGCACCAGCCCCATCAGCGCCTGCGTTTCGAGGCCGGATTCCTGCCCAAGGCCCTGCGCGATGAGCGTATCGATGTATACATCAGCACCTTCAATATGGGCCTGCCGCTGCCGCCCAAACCCAAAGGCCTGCGCACCGTGGTGCTGCTGCATGATCTGTTTCAGATCACCCTGGACAACTACCACGCCAATCGTCTGAAGGCGCTGATCTACAAGGCCAGCGATCGCGCGTCGATCACCTATGCGGTGCACACGGCAGACCGGGTGTGGACGCCTTCGCAGTACAGTGCCGATGAAACGGCGCGGCTGTTTCCCAAAGCGGCGGGCAAGATTCGCGTGCTGCCCAATCAGGTGGTCGGCTTTACCGGACTGCCGGCGGACCTCACGGCCCGGCAACTGCCCGAGCACTACTGGCTGTTGGTGGGCACCCGGGAATTGCGCAAGAACGTGCCGTTCCTGGTGGACGCCTGGCACCAGGCCCGCAGCCAATCGCCGAGCGTGCCTGAACTGGTGCTGGTGGGCAGCCTGGAACATTTGCCCGAAGCGCAACGCAATTACCCCGGGATACGCGCGTTGAGCGGCGTATCCGACGCAGAGTTGCACGGCCTCTACCGCAAGGCCTCGCGCCTGTGGCAGCCTTCTTATGCGGAAGGGTTTGGCTTGCCGGTGATCGAGGCCCTGAGTGTCGGCACCCCGGTTGCGGTGGCCAGCGGTACCTCGCTGGACGAAATCACCCCGCCGTTGGCGCCACGTTTTTCACCCACCGACGGTGCAGCCCTGGTGCAATTGATGCTGCACCTGGCCGACCAACCCGTTGAACAGCCACCTGAACAGTTACGCAGCTGGGCCGAACGCTTCAACCACCAGGCCTACCGTCGGCGCCTGGCCGAACTGATCGAGGAATTGAATTGAGAATCTCACTGGGTAGCCTCGTCGCCATCGTCTTCGGCCTGCTGTTTGGTGGGTTGATCCTGTTCCTTTCCCCGGTCAAGGCCTTGCTGGCGGTGATCGGCCTGGCCGCTGCCGTGACGATTTTGCGGTTCCCGTTCTGGGGACTGCTGCTGTTCGCCCTGGTGGCAACGTTCATGCCCTACTCCACCCTCAACCTGGGGATTCGCAGTACGGTCAGCGAAGCGCTGATCGCCCTGACCTGGGCGGCGGTGATCTGGCACGGTTTCCTCTCGCGCCTGCCGGCTGCGCCACCGCTGTCGCGGCGCCCTACCGACCGCATGTTGATGTGGCTGATGATCTTCACCGTGGTGCCGTTTATCGTCGGCCAGGTCAGCATCACCGCCGAGGCCAGCGGCCTGGCGAACTGGTTGCGCTGGCTGCTGAACCTGTCGGTGCTGTTCCTCGCCGCCAAGCTTTTGGTTGAACAGAAGAACCGCGAAGCCCTGGTGATCGCCTTGTTGCTGGGCACCCTGGCGATGCTGGTGATGTCCATCGGCGTATTTATCCGCTCGCGCTCGGCCTCGGGCATGTTGCCGATCCTGACCTTGATGAACTACGGCAGCCTCGACACCCTGTCCCTGGGCCTGGGTGCCATGGCGTCGCGGATGGGCTCGCCATGGATGCACCCGAATGCCACCGGCGGGATCATGGCGCTGCTGCTGCCGTTGGCGTTCTGCTACGGCATCACCAACACCGGCTGGAAACGCGGCCTCGGCCTGGGCGTTGCCTGCCTGGGTGCGGCAGCCCTGCTGTTGGCCAGTAGCCGGGGGGCGATGGTCAGCCTGGCGCTGGTACTGATCTGGATGGCGTCGCGGCGGGTGCCGTACACCGGGCGTTTGCTGATGATCGGCGTGGCGTTGGCCGTGGCGCTGGTGCTGTCGTACCCACCGTTGCAGGAGCGTCTGGCGACGATCTTTTCAACCCAGAACGCGAGTACCGAAGTGCGCTTCGACGAATACCGGATGTTCCCTCAGGCCGTGGCCAGCTACCCGCTGGGTATCGGCTTCAAGGTTGACCCTCCGGTACCGGGCACGCACTTGCTGGGGATCTCCAACCTGTGGCTGAACTTCGTCTACAAGACCGGCGTGATCAGCATGCTGCTGTTTATCGCCGTGACCTGGCGCTGGTGGCGCGAGTCCCGGCCGGAGATCGGCCCGATCCGCCTGACCAAGGACAACGCGATCTGGCTGGGCAGCACGGCGGGGATTCTGTCGGCACTGGTCAGCGGTTTTTTTGACCACTACTTCAGCTTCGCCCTGGTGATGATTGCGCTGTTCTGGCTGATGGTGGGGATCAACGTGCTGGAGGCGCGGCGGCTGTTTCCGGCGCGCCTGCCAAAGGTCAAGACCGTGTCCTACCGCAAGCCCGTGCTCGATAGCGTCGGGCCCTAGGCATGCTGGGATCGGCGTTCTGGTTGACCCTGGCGACGTTGCTGGGGCTGTGCCTCGGGTTTGCCCGTGAGTGGTTGTTGGTGGCGGCCTGGGGTGCGGGCGAGCGCAGCGATGCGTTTCTGATCGCGCTGTTTTTGCCCGAAGCGTTGCGCATGTCGCTGGCCGGGGGCGTGCTGAGTGCCGCCGCCCTGCCGCTGTACCTGCAACGCAAGGACGGCGAGCGCCTGGATTGGCTGGCGGTGTTGTTCCCGGCGCTGCTGCTGATCGCCCTGGTGACCAGCCTGCTGCTGACGTTGCTGGCGCCGTGGCTGGTGCAACTGCTCGGCCCGGGGCTGGCGGCGACGGCCACCAGCCTCGCCAGCAGCAACTTGCAGATTCTCGCCTGGAGCGTGCCGGGGCTGATGCTGCATGCGCTGTTCAGTATCCCGCTACAGGCCAACGAGCGCTTTGTGGTCGCGGGGCTCGGCTCGTTGCTGTTCAACCTGCCGCCGGTGACCTACCTTGCCCTCGCCGGTACCGCCACGCAACCGCACTCGCTGGCACTGGCCTGCCTCACCGGCAGCCTGCTGATGCCGCTGGCGCTGTTGCCATCGATGCTGCGCCTGGGCTGGCGGCCGTGGCGGCTGAGGGCTTCAACACTGGAATTACGCGAGCTGGGCGCACGCATAGGCCCGCTGCTTTTAAGCAACGGCGCCAGCCAGGGTTTGGCGTTGATTGAACGGCTGGTGGCGTCCTTGCTGGGTGAAGGCGCGGTGACCTGGGTCAACCTGGCCCGCAAGCTGATGAACTTGCCGTTGATTGCCCTGATGAGTCTTAACCAGGTGCTGCTGGGCATGATGAGCCGCCGCCAGGGCGATGAGCGCTTGGCCCTGCTCAAGCGCGGCGTGGAAACCGCCAGCCTGCTGACCCTGCCGGCCGGCGTCGGCCTGGTGGCGGCGGCGCCAAGCCTGGTGGCGTTGCTGCTGCCGGCGCAGTCGGTGGATTCGCCGTTGCCGCTGCTGTTGGCCTGGTTCGCCGTGCCGCTGGTGTTCGGCGCCTGGAATGCCCTGCTGGCGCGCTACGCCTATGCCGCTGGCGACACCCGCCAGCCGCTGCGTTGCGAGCTGTTGGGGAGCCTGGTGAACGTATTGCTGCTGGGTGTGCTGCCGTTTGTGTTTGGCCTGGCGGGCATTCCGCTCGCCGCCCTCGCCGGGGTGCTGTGCACCGCGTTGCTGTTGATGCAACGCCAGGGCTTGCTCGGCGCCCTGCCCTGGAAGTGGCACTGGGTGTTGAGTGGGCTGGTGATGGGTTTGGCCGCGTTGGTGTTGTTTCGGATTCAAGGTATTTGGCTGCAGCTGGGGTTGAGCACCCTGGCTGGGGCCGTGGTGTTGCTGGGCATGGGCCTGTGGCTCAAGCCGTGGCGCAAGGCAGATTTATAGAGTGGGAGCAGTCAGGTGAAAAAACGCTGGATTCAAATGGATATTGCCAAGGGCATTGGCATCCTGATTATCGTGTTCGGGCATGGCTGGTTCGTGGAGCATTCCCCGAACTTGCTGTACCCGATACTCGCGGTCTTCATCCTGCCGCTGTTCTTCTTCCTCTCCGGGGTGTTCTTCAAGCCCGAGCAGCCGTTTGTTGAAATGGCGGTGCGCAAGGCCGATGCCCTGCTCAAGCCGTTCTTCACCACGATGCTGGTGTACGTATTGGTGCGCGACATCCTGCGCGGCCAACCGCTGCTGCCCGACATTGGTGGCGTGCTCTACGCCTCGGTGGACACCCTGCCGTGGCAGGCCTTGTGGTTTTTGCCGCACTTCTGGGTAGCGATACTGTTTGGCTGGGTGATGCTGCGGCTGATGCAACGCCTGGGCCTGTCCCTGGTGTGGAGTTGCGTGGTGGTGGGCGTGCAGTTGCTGCTGGGGGTGTGGACCCTGGACTGGTTCTGGCAGGTACCGATCACCATCGGCGGCCAGACCTGGACGATGCCGGGGCTGCCCTTCAGCCTGGATGTGACGCTGATCAGCAGCACCTATTTCATCCTCGGCTACCTGCTGCGGGACATTCTGCGCAAACACCAGAGTTCGCTGCTGAGCATGGTGGTGGCACTGGTGGTGTACTTCGCGATTTTCATCCCGACCTGGGACACCATGGACCTGGCCCAACGGCGCTATGACCATTGGCTGTGGACGAGTGCCCTGGCGGTGATCGGTGTGTACATCTGCTGGGCGCTGGCCGGGTTGATGATGACGTCTGCGGTGCTGACCCGCGCCATGACCTACATCGGACAGTCGACACTGATCCTGTTGATTTTCCACGGCGAGATCCAGCACAAGACCATTGCCCTGCTGCAGCACCTGGGGTTGCCGGATGTGGCGGCGGCGTTTATCGGGCTGGTGGTGGCGGTGGTGGTGCCGTTGATGATCGGCGAAGTGATCAAGCGGGTGGCCTTCCTGCGGTTTTTCTACTTCCCGTTCCCGGTGCGCAAGGCGCCGGCGGTGGCCGGGGAAAAGCCTGGGGCATAAACCCCAGGCCTGCGGCCCCTAGAAGTCGTACTTGAGGCTGGTCATCAGGTTACGCGGCGCACCATACATCCCGTGGTTGCCCGCGTAGCTGAGGTACTCCCGGTCAAACAGGTTGTTGAGGTTGACCGACGTGCTCAGCTTGGGCGTTATGTCGTAGCGCACCAGCAGGTTGGCGATCGCATAGCTGCCTTGGCTGAAGGTGTGCAGGTCCTCCCCCACCTTGCTCTGCCAGTTCACCCCACCGCCCACGGTGAGCCTGTTCAAATCACCCGGCAGGCGGTACGTGGTGAAGGTCTTCAAACTCTGGCGCGGCAAGGTGGTGACGATGCGCTTGTCGTCGGCATCGGTGCTCACCGCGTATGCGTAGCCGGCGGAGGCTTGCCAGCCTTCGGCGAGTTCACCGCTGAGTTCCAGCTCCACGCCTTCGGTGGTGGTGCCTTTCTCGTTGCGATAGGTATTGCCGCCCGGGGTATCGATCCAGATCGCCAGGTTGTCCTGTTCCAGCTTGAACAAGGCCAGGCTGGTGTTGAGCTGCTCATCGAAGAAGCTGCCCTTGAGCCCCACCTCGTAACCTTTGCCCTCCATCGGTTCCAGGGGCTTGTTGTTGATGTCCCGCACCCACGTCGCCTGGGGGTTGAAAATCTTGGTGTAGCTGGCGTACGCCGACCAGTGCTCGGTGAGGTCATACACCACCCCGGCGTAAGGAATGTAGACCCCGGTTTGCGATTCATCGGTACGGGTCGCATCGCCCACATACGGCCGGTCCCGGGTTTCACGCTTCCAGTCGATCACCCGGCTGCCGAGGATCACGCTGAGGTCATCGGTGACCCGCAGCCGCGTGCTCAGGTACGCCGCGTACTGGCTCTCGTCTGCCGAGGATTTGCCGGTGACGTTGAAGTCAGGCTTGGCCGAATGCCCATCCCAGGTGAACAGATTGTCGATCGCGCCCGCCGGCGAGCCGGAATAGTCGTAGTGCCAGCCACCATAGCTGGGCACGCTTTCGCGGTATTTGGACAGGGTGACACCGGCGATCAGCTCATGCTCGCGCCCCAGCAAGTCGAACGGCCCGGTGGCATAAAGGTCGAGGTTGTCCTGACGCGGGGTGCCCGAGAAACGCACCGGCAACTGGGTGGTGCCGCTGCCGTCACTGTTGAGGGAACCGTTGACGTAATTGAAGACCTCGTCGAACTGGTTTTCGCTGTGGGTGAATTCGGCTTTGGCACTCCAGCCGTTATCGAACTTCTGCTCGATGGAGGTGAAGAAACTGGTTTGTTCGTGATCATTGTAGGACCAGGCCGGCGCGGTGTTCAGCGAGCGGCCGAGGTTGGTTCGCGAGCCATCGGCAAAGCGTGTGGGCAAGCCGGAACGGGCCGGCGAGTCGACGTCGGTGCGCAGGTAACTGAAGCCCAGGGTCAGCAACGTGTCTTCGCTCAAGTCGAATTCGGTGATGCCATAGAGCAGTTGGGTTTCCTGTTTGTAGCGGTCGATCCAGGCGTGTTCGGTCTTGTAGTCCGCCACCAGCCGCCCGCGTACGTTGCCGGTCTCGGTCAGCGGGCCGGACACGTCGAAGCCGCTGCCATAACGGTCCCAGTTACCCGCCTCGGCCGTCACGCTGGCCCGGGCTTGCGCCGTCGGGCGTTTGCGAATCAGGTTGATGGTGGCCGAGGGGTTGCCCATGCCGCTGATCAGACCGGTGGCGCCGCGCACGATTTCCACCCGGTCGTACATGGCCATGCTTTGGGTGTAGTTGTCCATGCGGGTGACGGTGGGCACGCCGTCGATTTCGAAGTTCTGGATCTGAAACCCCCGGGAGAAATAGCCGTCGCTTTCCGAGCCCAGGCCGTCGCGCAATACGATGATGCCAGGAGTGGCGTCGAGGGTATCGCTGAGGGTGCTCAGGCGTTGATCGTCCAGGCGTTGGCGGGTCATCACCGTGAGCGATTGCGGGGTTTCCCTGGGAGTGAGGTTCAGGCGCGTCGAGCTGCTGGAGGACTGGGTGGTGTAGGAGCCGGTGCCCTCGGTGGTCGAGCCCGGGGCCTTGCCGGAGATTGACACGGTGCCCAGCTGCAAGGCCCCGCCGGTGGGGCGCGGCTCCAGGGAATAGCTTTCACCACTGCCGCGTACGGCTTGCAGGTCGGTGCTGCCGAGCAGGATCGCCAGGCCGCTGTCCAGGTCATGCAGCCCTTGCAGGCCGGCGCTGGTCTTACCCTCGGTGAGCGCCGCCGGGTACGACAGCAGGATATGCGTGACCTGGCCAAACTGGTTCAGCGCACCCGCCAGGGAACCCGGCTGGATATCGAACCTGTATTGCTCAGCCGCCTGTACCCACGCCGGCGCCAGCAGCACCGGTGCTGCCATGGTCAGGCCGGCAATGCCCCGGACCACTGCAACGGCCAATGTCTTCTTCAATGTTGTACGTATCGGTTGCCGCGCTTGCATACCTTGCTCCCCAGTAAAGTTGGCTTCTGGGGATACGAGTCTCGTGAGAAACGCAAACGGACCACCCTCGGGCAAAAAATAAATTCAGACCGCGTGACGGCGCGGCTTCAAGGTGACCCAGAAACGCGTGAAATGGGCCACGTCCAGCTTCAGGGTTTGCCCCAGTGTCGTGAGGATGCGGTCGGTGTCGCCCAACGGAAATGTGCCGGACACCCGCAGGTCACTCACGGCCGGATCACAGGCCAGGTGGCCACGCCGGTAGCGGCTCAGTTCATGGAGGAAGTCTTCCAGGCGCCGCCCCTGGGCGACCAGCATGCCGCGACTCCAAGCCAGTTCGCCGTCGCGCTGGGGCCTGCGAGCCAGCAGTGTGTTAGCGTCGAAACTGATGATTTCCCCGGGTTGCAGACTGATGGTGCCCATGGGGATTTGCGCCGAAAGCACACCCTGGTCGGCGCCCAGTTGGGTGAAGCCGCCACGCTGGCGAATGCTGAAGCGACTGGCGGTGGCACGGGTCAGGCCTTCGGCGGTTTTTACCCACAGGGGGCGCGTATCCGCCGGGTTGGGCAGCACCAGGATTTCGCCACGCAACAGGCTGATCTGCCGAACGTCCTCGGTGTATTTCACGTCGATGGCCGTGTCGGTATTGAGCTGGACTTCGGTGTTGTCCGCCAGGTCGATACGCCATTGTTCGCCGACACCGGTGCTGTACTCGCTGGTCCAGTGCTGCACCAAGGGTGTATCCCGGGCCGCCCATGCCACGCTGCCGGCTGCCAGTAGCAGCGCAAGGTTCTTGATCACCCGGCGCCGCGACAAAGCCGGCAGCAGTGCCGCATTCACCAAGGCCTGGTGAGCCGGCGCACGCACGTCGTGCATGCGCTGAAAAAATCGTTGCGAATGCTGCCACGCCAGCTCATGGGCCGGGTCTTGCTGGCGCCAGGCAAGCCAGGCGGCACGGGTCTGTTCGCTGACATCCGGCGATTGCAATTCCAGTTGCCAATGCATGGCCTGCTCGGCCGCCTCCAGGGACAGTGGCGAAGGTTTCATCAGCGCTGGCTGTCCAGCAGGATGCACTGGGCGCCGGCCTTGACGATGTAGCGCTTGACCGTGGTGATGCTCGCGCCGAGGCGCTCGGCAATTTCGCCGTGGCTCAGGCCATCGAGTTGCGACCAGAGGAATGCCTGGCGCACCGGCAGCGCCAGGCGGCTGAGTACTTCGTCGAGGGCAGCCAGGGTTTCGAGGAGGATCCACTGGGTTTCGGCGCTGGGGGCCGACTCTTCCGGCAACAGGGCCAGGGCCTGCATATAGGCCTTTTCGAGTTTTTGCCGGCGAAAGTGATTGGACAGCACGCTCTGCGCGACCTTGGCCAGAAAGCTGCGGGGCGCCAGGACTTCAAGCGGCTGGTTCTTGGCGAGCAAGCGCAGGAAGGTGTCCTGGGCCAGGTCGGCGGCGCTCTGCGAGCAATTCAAGCGACGCCACAGCCACTGCTGCAACCAGCGGTGTTGCTGCTGGTAAAGCGTGGCCAGGTCAGTGGGAGTTGTCGCAGGAGTCGGGGACATGAAAGGCGCGCAGAGTGCAAATGATAACGCTTATCATATGACTCATGACGCCAGCGCTGCAAGTTTCTACCGCAAGGGCCGGCTGGCGGCCACTTGCGGGTGTTCAATCATCCAGTGCCGGTTGGGGCGCTGGATGCTTGGCGTTCTTGCCGGCCTTGGCGCCAGGCTTGGCAGCCGCCGGGGCCGCGGGTTCAGGCTCGGCCGGGGCAGCCAGGTCCTTTTCCGCCTGGGGCATCTGGTCAATCGCGCTGAAGAAATCCGCCAGGTTGAGGGTGTCCGGCGGCACGGTCTTCTCGAGTTTCTTCTCGCCGTCCTTGCCCACCAGAATCACTTTGGTGCCACTGCCTGCACCCAGCTTGAGTGCACGGATCAGCGCGTTGGTTTCAGGCGGCGCGAGCTTCTTGTTGTCCTTTGCGTCCTTGGCGAACTTCTCGCCCTCGGCACCGATGCTGCCGAAGGACACGGTGTAGAGCACCATGTTGCGCTCTTCAAAGGACTGCTTGTTGGCAGGCTCGTCCAGCTGTTTCTTGAGGGTGGCCAACGTCGGGTTACCGGAGTCGAGTTCCACCACCACCAACGGGCGTGACTTGCCCAGGTCCTGCTTGAGCGGATTGAGATCATCCGCGGCCAGCAGCGGCCCCGTAAAAGCCATCAAGGTAGCCAGGGTCAGCGACCGGATGAGCATGCACACCTCCTTTGAATTCCATGCAGGGTTCTTGAGTTTCATGTCTGCGACAGTCAAATTCAAGGATGATTCCTACGACAACTTCAGAAAGCGTAGGTCAGGACGCCCGCGAAGCAAGGCGTTTAGCCACCTTACGCCTCATTGTTTCTTTTGATTGCGGTTGCTCACCGCGGCCAGTGTCGGGCAAACACCGGCGCTACGCCGGGGTCGGTATCCACCTGTGCCAGCACCCGGGCGAACTCAGGCCGCGATTGTTGTAGCGCCTCACGCCCTCCCGCCCATCGCGACACCACCGCAGCCATGATCCCCAGTGCATTCGGCCCCTGCGCCGGGGTGAACAGTTGATCGGCAAATTGATCGGCAAACACTTCCCAGGCCCCATGCAGGCGGCGACGGGTGCCGCTGACCAGCTGCTGATGCTGCTGCGCTTCGGCGCTGTCGGTCCAGCGTTCCGGGTAGTCGATGATGCCGATCGCCGAATAACAGTTGGCCGCGATGTACACCAGGCCACGAATGACTTGGGCAGGCTTCTGGGGCAGCAGGCCGGAGGCAGGAAATTGCAGGCCGAGGTGAATCAGGATCGCCGTACTTTCGGTCAACACGCTGCCATCGGGCAGTTGCAGGGTAGGAATTTGCTTGAGCGGGTTGATCCGCGCCAGGGCCTCGCTGCCCGCGCTGTGCTCCCAGGAGCAGGCGTCAACCTGACGCCACTCGACACCGCAACGCTGCAGGGCGATTTCGATGATGCACGAGCCGGTGCCTTGGGTTCCGTAAAGGGTGTACACGGTGCCGAGCCTCCTGGCAGTGGGTTGAGGTGTTAGGCTAGGCCGTTCAATCGTTCAACGGGAAGCCATCATGCACAGTAAACGCGTCACGATCGAAGACTGGGACGGCGACGGTGCCATTCGCCTGCCAGACGAAGCCTTGCAGGAGTTGGGGCTGGATGTGGGCGACACGCTGTATATCGTCGAGACCTATGTGGGCACGCAGAAAGGTTTTGTGTTGTCGACCACACCGAAAATCGCCGACCGGATGGATGAGTTGGTGGAGGAGTTGAGCCACAAGCCCTGAGGCTTGCGGCAACCCTCAGTAAGCCAGCTTGGCCAGCAAACCCGCCTTCACCTGCGGCCATTCCGGATCAATGATGCTGAAGCGCACCGAGTTGCGCTTGCGGCCATCGGGCATGATGCGCTCGTGGCGCACGATCCCTTCCTGTACCGCACCGAGGCGCAGGATCGCGGCCCGGGATTTCTCATTCAGTTCATCGGTGGTGAACTGCACCCGCACACAGTCCATGACTTCAAACGCGTGGGTCAGCAGCAACAGCTTGGCCTCGGTGTTGACCCCGGATTTCTGCACCGACTGGCTGATAAACGTGTGGCCGATCTCCAGCTTGCGGTTGACCCGGTCGACCTTCCAGAAGCGGGTGCTGCCCACCACCTCGCCGGTGTCACGGCGCACGATCACAAACGGCATCATGGTGCCTGCGTCACGCCCGGCCAGGGCGATGTCCACGTACTTGTCGACGGTGTCGGGGCCCGGCACGTTGGTCACCTTCAGGTTCCACAATTGCCCGTCGGCGGCGGCCTGTACCAGGGCGGCCGAATGTTCGCGTTGCAGGGGGCGGAGTTCGACCGTGGTGCCGGTCAGGGTGATTTCAGTCATGGGAGTGCTGCGCCGTCTGGTGGTCGTCAGTGGCCAAGATTGCAGGCTCTGGCCACTGCAAGGCAAGCCGTTTTAGAACAAGCCCATCTGGCCACCCACCAGGGTGCCAAAGTCGTCACTGACAAACGGCAGGATCGCGTCTGCCACCGGTTGCAGTTGCCGGGTGACGTAGTGGTCGTAGTCGATCGGTGCCTGGCGCACTTCCAGCGGTTCCGGGCCGTTGACAGTGATCACGTAGCTGATCCAACCACCGTTCTGGTACTGGCGGGGGCGGCCCTGGCGGTCGTTGTATTCGTCGGCCAGGCGCGCGGCGCGCACATGGGGCGGCACGTTGCGTTCGTAGTCGCCCAGTTGCCGGCGCAGGCGTTTGCGGTAGATCAGTAACTCGTCGAGCTCACCACTCAAGGTGCGGCGCACGTAGTCGCGCACGTAATCCTGATGGTGCTGGCGGTGGAAGATACGCCGGTAGAGCTCCTGCTGGAATTGCCGGGCCAGGGGCGACCAGTCGCTGCGCACGGTTTCCAGGCCTTTGTAGATCATTTCTTCGCTGCCATCGGCGCGGGTGACCAACCCGGCGTAGCGCTTTTTGCTGCCCTCTTCCGCGCCGCGAATGGTCGGCATCAGGAAGCGGCTGAAGTGGGTTTCGTATTGCAGCTCCAGAGCACTCTGCAGGCCGAACTCCTTCTGCAGGCGCTCACGCCACCAGGTGTTGACGTGCTGCACCAGGTCCAGGCCGATGCGCGTGGCGTCTTCCTGGGAGTGGGCGCTGCCGAGCCAGACGAAGGTGGAGTCGGTGTCGCCGTAGATCACTTCATACCCCCGGGCTTCGACCAGTTCACGGGTCTGGCGCATGATCTGGTGGCCGCGCAGGGTGATGGACGACGCCAGCCGGGTGTCGAAGAAGCGGCAACCGCTGGAACCGAGTACACCGTAGAAGGCGTTCATGATGATCTTCAGGGCCTGTGACAGCGGCGCGTTGTGTTCGCGCTTGGCCACTTCGCGGCCTTCGGAAACCCGCGCGACAATCGATGGCAGGCAATGCCGGGTACGGGAAAACCGCGCACCGCGAAAGCCTTCCACCGACTCGCTGTCTTCGGGGTGACGCAGGCCCTCGATCAGACCCACCGGGTCGATCAGAAAGCTGCGGATGATCGACGGGTAGAGGCTTTTGTAGTCGAGCACCAGCACCGATTCGTAGAGGCCCGGGCGCGAGTCCATGACAAACCCGCCGGGGCTGGCCTGGGGCGGTTTGTCTCCCAGGTTCGGCGCGACGAAACCCTGGCGGTGCATCAGCGGCATGTACAGGTGAGTGAACGCGGCCACCGAACCGCCGTTGCGGTCTGCCGGCAGGCCGGTGACGCTGGCCCGCTCCAGGAGGAATTTCAGCAGCTCGGTCTTCTCGAAAATCCGCGTCACCAGCTCGCAGTCCTTGAGGTTGTAGCGCGCCAGTGCGGGCTTGTCCTCGGCGAACATGCGGTTGATTTCGTCCATGCGCTGGTACGGCGTAGAGATCGATTTGCCTTCGCCGAGCAAGGCCTGGGCGACGTTTTCCAGGCTGAAGGATTCAAAACTCCAGGTCGCCGACCGCAGGGCTTCGATGCCATCGATGATCAGCCGCCCAGCCGCCGCGGCGAAGTAATGATTGCGGCTGCCGTGTTCGCGCCAGCCCATGGCATCGCCGCCACGGCCGAGCAACAGCGGCACGTTCAGGCGCTGCGCATGTTCGTGCAGGACACGCAGGTCGAACTGCACCAGGTTCCAGCCGATGATCGCGTCGGGATCATGGGTGGCGAGCCACAGGTTCAGGCGTTCCAGCAGTTCGGCGCGGGTGTCGCAGTAGTCGAGCTTGAAGTCCACCGCGTCGGTTTTGTTCGGCGGGCCGAGCATGTACACCTGGCGCTCGCCGCAGCCTTCGAGGGCGATGGAATACAGGTCGCCCTGGGCGGTGGTCTCGATGTCCAGCGATACCAGCTTGAGGGGCGGGCGGTAATCCGGCGCAGGTTTCATCTGCGCCTCTACCAGCATGCCGCCCTCGCCCGGCGTGCCGCCGAACCACACCGGCGCGGTGATGAAGCGTTCCATCATGTAGCGCTCGGGCGGGCGCACGTCGCCTTCGTAGACGTCGATGCCGGCTTTGCGCAGGCGCTTTTCCAGGTCCATCAATTGGCGATGCTGTTTGGTGTAGAGGCCCAGCACCGGGCGATGGTGGAAATCGCACAGCGCCAGGTCGCGCCACTCGATGCCGCGCTCACCCTTGAGCTGCAGTTCGGCGGGCTTGCGATGGGCCTGGGGGATGAACATCACGGAGGTCTGCACCGGCAAGCGCACAAACCTTGGGCCTTGATCGGTGGCCAGCCAGAAACTGACCTCCGTGCCCGCCGGGGTGTCGCGCCAATGCCGGGTCAGGACAAACCCCTGCTGTAAATCCACCTTGCCACACCTCAAGAATCACTTTCAGGGCGTGATTCTACTCGGCCTGTGACAAGGCGCGGCGATTTAACGGAAATGACCTACGCGTACGGAGACCGCAACCTCACAAACTTGTTGCAGAATGTTAATGACAATTACTATCATTCGTACCGGAGTCGTATCCGCGCAGCGAGGACGCGCAACGTTGTTGCCCTTTTCCTCACAGTGACGGTTCGCCGTCAGGATCGACCATGCCCACTTCCACCCGTTTGGCTGTGCCGTTTCGCCCTACCCTGCTCGCCCTTTGCTGCTCCCTGAGCCTCGCCGCTCACGCCGCAACTCCAGAAACCCCGCAGGATGCGAACAACAGTCAGGACGGCAAGGCGCTGGAATTGGGCGCCACCACCATCAGTGCCGACGCGCCTACGCCCAATGCCCTGCCCCCGGTGTACGCCGGCGGCCAGGTCGCCCGTGGCGGGCAACTGGGGGTGCTGGGCAACCAGGACATCATGGACGTGCCGTTCAGCATGTCTTCCTACACCGAAAAACTGATCCGCGACCAGCAGGCCGAAAACGTCGGCGATGTGCTGCTCAACGATTCGTCCGTGCGCCAGGCGTCGGGTTATGCGAACCAGGCCCAGGCCTTTGTGATTCGTGGCTTGCCGCTGAATGGCGACGACATTTCGTTCAACGGTTTGTACGGCATCCTGCCGCGCCAGATCATGTCCACCGACGCCCTGGAACGCGTTGAAGTGTTCAAGGGCCCCAACGCCTTTATCAACGGCGTGACACCCGGCGGCTCCGGGATTGGCGGCGGTGTGAACCTGCAACCCAAACGCGCCGATGATGTGCCGTTGCGCCGTTTCAGCACCGACATCAGCAGTGATGGCCGGGTCGGCGAGCACCTGGACATCGGCCAGCGTTTTGGTGAGGACAATCGGTTTGGCGCGCGGGTGAATATTTCCCAGCGCGAAGGCGATACCGGGGTTGATGACGAGAGCCAGCGCTCGAAGCTGTTTGCGGTTGGCCTGGATTATCGCGGCGATGCGCTGCGCTTGTCGGGAGATTTTGTCTACTCGAAACAGCAGATCAATGGCGGGCGCAACACCGTATTGCTCGGCCAGAACCTGACCCACATCCCCAACGCGCCTTCGGCCGACACCAACTACGCGCCGAACTGGGGCACCAGCAGCCTGGAAGACACCTTCGGCATGCTGCGCGCCGAGTACGACCTGAACGACACCTGGACGGCCTACATCGCCGGCGGTGCCAAACACACCAACGAGATCGGCCGTTACTCGTCGGTCACGCTGAATGACACGCAGGGCAATGCCACCGTCAGCGGCTCGCGCATCGCCCACCAGGAAGACAACACCAGCCTGATGGCGGGCTTGAACGGCAAGTTCCAGACCGGCTCGGTCAGCCACAGGCTGAACCTCGGGTTGACCGGCATCTGGGCCCAGGCGCGCAACGCCTATGACTTCGACTTCACCGGCCACGCCAGCAATATCTATAACCCGGTGGACGTTGCCGAGCCGGTCAAGGGTGGCTCGGTGGGCGGCGACCTGAACGACCCGGGTATCACCGCCAAGACCTTCGCCCGCAGTGCGGCGGTCTCGGACACCCTGGGCTTTATGGATGATCGCTTGCTGGTGACTGCCGGTTTGCGCCGCCAGGAACTGGTGGTTCAGGGCTTTGCCTACGGCACCGGCACTCGCACTGCCGACTACGACAAGTCGATCACCACACCGGTGTATGGCCTGGTGTTCAAGCCGTGGGACCATGTGTCGTTCTATGCCAACCATATTGAAGGGCTGGCACAGGGGCCAACCGCGCCTACTACGTTTGGCACCGCCAAGGTACTCAACGCAGATCAAGCCTTTGCACCTGCCCGCTCGAAACAGAGCGAAGCCGGGGTCAAGGTCGACATGGGCACCTATGGCGCCACGTTGGGTGTCTACCGAATCGAACAGCCGAGTGATGGTTATTCCCAAGTGACCGGCGTCGACGCACTCGGCAAGCCCGTTGCGACTTACTTTCGCCAAGGCGACCAAATCAACAAAGGTGTAGAACTCAACGTCTTCGGCGAACCCATCGCTGGCCTGCGCCTGCTGGGCGGCGCAACCATTATCCACACCGAACTCAAAGGCACCCAGAACGGCACCAACGACGGCAACCGCGCCGTCGGCGTACCAAGCTTCCAGCTCAACGCCGGCGTGGACTGGGATGTGCCCGGCCTGCAAGGCGTGACCGTTGACGGTCGTATGCTGCGCACCGGCGGCCAATACGCCGACCAGGCCAACACCCTCAGCCTGCCCACCTGGAACCGCTTCGACGTGGGCGCGCGCTACACCTTCAAGGTGGACCAGCGTGACGTCACCCTCGGCGCCACCGTGGAGAACGTCGCCAATACCAAGTACTGGGAATCGGCACTCGGCGGCTACCTGACCCAAGGTGATCCGCGTGTGGCCAAGCTGTCGGCCAGCATCGACTTCTAACCCCAATCAATGTGGGAGCTGGCTTGCCTGCGATGCAGGCACCTCGGTGTGTCAGATGCACCTCGGTGATGCTATCGCAGGCAAGCCAGCGCCTACAGAAAAGCAGATCTGCTTTCAGCCCTTTCGTTTGCCGGATATTGGACAGCCGCGTGCCAACTGCGTAGTTTTTCACCCACTGCGCACAAGGACCCCGGCATGTCCCCCGACCTCACTTCCATCGAGCTGTTCCTCAAGGCGGTCAAGCTGGGCAACCTGTCCCGGGCGGCCGAGCAATCCCATATCTCCCTTTCTGCCGCCAGCCGACGCCTGTCGCTGCTCGAGCAACACTTCAAGGTCGCCCTGCTGACCCGCACTTCCACCGGCGTTTCACCGACGGCGGCCGGGGAGGTGTTGGCCCAGCATGCACAGTCGATCCTGCGGGCGGTGGACGGCATGCACGCGGACCTCGCCGACTACGCCAAGGGCGCCACCGGCCGGGTGTGCCTGTACGCCAACAGTTCAGCAATGAGCCAGGAGCTGCCGCGCCAATTGACCCAGTGGAACACGTTGCACCCGGGCATCCGCTTGGATATTCGCGAGGAACGCAGCCGGGAAATTCTCCAGGCGGTGCGCGACGGCGTGGCGGATGTCGGCATTGTCACCACCCGGCACAGCGGTGAAGAACTGCGCTTTGAACCCTACTGCCAGGACCGCCTGTGCCTGATCGTGCCCCACGACCATCCATTGAAAATGCGCCACGCGCGCTTTGAAGATTTGCTCGGCTATGACTTCGTCGGGCTGGAAGACAACGCCGCCATCACCCCGCTGATTACCGACGCCGCCGCCGCGATCGGCATGCCGTTGCGGCTGCGGATGCAGGTGCGCAGTTTCGAAGCGGTGTGCCGCCTGATCGCCGCCGGCCAGGGCGTGGGCGTGTTGCCACAGGGCGCGGTGCAGATTTTCCGCAAGGAGATGGCCTTGCGCTTTATCGAAATCGACGACAGCTGGGCCGACCGGCAGATGTACCTGTGCATGCGCAAGGAACAGCCTTCACTGACCAGCCTGGCGCTGTTCGACTACCTCAGCGCCAACCCGGCATAAACCTTCGGCCTTCGAATTTCGCGAAGGCCGATTCCACAATTAGCAATTCCCCTGTTGCCGCAGCTGTGCCAAGAATGCCCCCGCCAGACCTTCCTATAAAAACAACACAGGAGACACGGCGTGTCCCAATCCCCCACCCGCTCCACCCACCGCATCGCCGTGATTCCCGGCGACGGCATCGGCCGCGAAGTGGTGCCCGAAGGCCTGCGGGTACTCGACGCCGTCAGCCGGCGCTTCGGTATTCACTTTCACTTCGACCACTTTGCCTGGTGCAGCGAGCACTACCTGGCCCACGGCACGATGATGCCCGACGACTGGGCCGAACAGATCGGCAGCCATGACGCGATCTTCTTCGGCGCCGTCGGCGCGCCAGACATCATTGCCGACCACACCGCTGTGTGGGAGTCGCTGCTGAAGATCCGCCGCCAGTTCGATCAATACGTGAATATCCGCCCGGTGCGCCTGATGCCCGGCGTGCCCTGCCCGCTGGCCGGCCGTGTACCGGGGGACATCGACTTCATCGTGGTGCGGGAAAACACCGAAGGCGAATATTCCAGCATCGGTGGGCGCATGTGGGAAGGCACGTCGCGGGAAATCGCGGTACAGGAATCGATTTTCTCCCGCGAAGGTGTGGACCGCGTGGTGGATTACGCTTTCAAACTGGCGCAACAACGGCCTCGGAAAAACCTGGTGGCGGCGACCAAATCCAACGGGATCTCGATCACCATGCCGTTCTGGGACGAGCGGGTGAACGAGATTGCCCGGCGCTACCCGGACGTGAAGACCGCCAAGTTCCACATCGACATTCTGTGCGCGCACTTCGTGCAGCATCCCGACTGGTTCGATGTGGTGGTGGCGTCCAACCTGTTCGGCGACATCCTTTCCGACCTTGGCCCGGCGTGCACCGGCACCATCGGCATTGCGCCGTCGGCCAACCTCAATCCGGAGCGGCGCTACCCGTCGTTGTTTGAACCGGTGCACGGCTCGGCGCCGGACATTGCCGGGCTCGGCGTCGCCAATCCCATCGGGCAGATCTGGTCGGCCGCACTGATGATCGAGCACCTGGGTGACGGTGATCCGCTTTATCAGGAAGCGGCGGCAGCCATCGTGTCCGCCATCGAAACGGTGCTTGCCGAAGGCCCGCGCACCCGGGAAATGGGCGGCAGCGCCAGCACCGTCGAAGTGGGCCGCGCCATCGCCGAATGCGTCGCAGGGAACAGGAGCTGAACATGACCCACGCACATTACATTGCGAACCAATGGCGGGCATCGACCTCGCTGGAAGACATTCCGGTGATCGACCCGAGCACCGGCGAAACCTATTCGAGCATTGCCCGTGGCACGGCCGCCGATATCGACGCGGCGATCAGCGCGGCGCGCCAGGCCCTCGGGGAAACCTTCGATGGACCGTGGGGCCAGTTGTCTGCCGTGGAGCGCAGCCGCCTGCTGGCCAAGCTCGGCGTGGCAGTGCTGGAGCATCATGAAGAGCTGGCGCAGATCGAAGCGCGGGACACCGGCAAGGCCTTGAAAGTCGCCCGCGCCGATGCCACCGCCCTTGCCCGCTATTTCGAATATTACGCGGGTGCCGCCGACAAGCTGCACGGCGAAACCCTGCCGTATCAGGCCGGCTACACGGTGCTGACGGTACGCGAGCCCCATGGCGTGACCGGGCATATCATCCCGTGGAATTACCCGATGCAGATTTTCGGGCGCAGCGTCGGCGCCTCCCTGGCGGCGGGCAATGCCTGTGTGGTCAAGCCGGCGGAAGATGCCAGTCTGTCGTTGCTGCGCCTGGCGGAAATTGCCACGGAGGTGGGCTTTCCGGCCGGCGCGATCAATGTGGTCACCGGTTATGGCTACGAAGCCGGCGCGGCGTTGTGCGCACACCCGGGCATCGATCACATCTCGTTCACCGGCTCCACTGTCACCGGCACGGCGGTGTCGAAAGCCGCCGCCGAGCGCCACTGCCCGGTGACGCTGGAGCTGGGCGGCAAGTCGCCGCAACTGGTGTTTGCCGATGCCGATCTGGATGAAGCGCTGCCGGTGCTGGTGAATGCCATCGTGCAGAACTGCGGGCAAACCTGCTCCGCCGGCAGCCGCTTGCTGGTGGAGCGCAGCATTTACGAAACCCTGCTGGCGCACCTCAGCCAGCGTTTTTCCGAGCTGCGCGCCGGGCCTTCAGCGCTGGACCTGGACATGGGCCCGCTGATCAACCAGAAGCAGCAACGCCAGGTGCGCGAGTTTATTCGCGAAGCCGAACAGGCCGGGATCACCGTCGCCGCGCGCGGCACGGTGGTGGCCGAGGCCGGCAGCGCCGGGTATTTCCAGGAAGCGGTGCTATTTCGCGATGTGCCGCCAGACAGTCGCCTGGCGCAACAGGAAGTCTTCGGCCCGGTACTCGCCGTTATGCCCTTCGAAGATGAAGCCGAAGCGATTCACCTGGCCAACGGCACCGAGTTCGGCCTGGTGGCCGGCGTGTGGACCCGCGACGGCGCACGCCAAATGCGCCTGGCCCGCAAGCTGCGCTGCGGCCAGGTGTTCATCAATAACTACGGGGCCGGTGGCGGCGTCGAACTGCCATTTGGCGGGGTAAAGGCCAGCGGTTATGGCCGGGAAAAGGGCTTCGAGGCGCTGCTGGGCTTTACCACCTTGAAGACCATTGCGATCAAACACGGTTGATTCCTCACAACAACAAGAACGGAGAACACACCATGCGTTTAGCCAATAAAGTTGCGATCGTCACCGGCGCCGGGTCGGGTTTTGGTGAGGGCATCGCCAAGACCTTTGCCCGCCAGGGCGCCAAGGTGATCGTCGCCGACATGAACGCGGTCGGCGGCCAGCGGGTGGTCAATGAAATCGCCGAAAGCGGCGGCCATGCGCATTTCATCGAGGTCAACGTGGCCAACGATGAAAGCATGGGCGCCCTGCTGCGCGGCACCCTGGAACAGTTCGGCGGCCTGGATATCGTCATCAACAACGCCGGCACCACCCACCGCAACCGGCCGATGCTGGAGGTCGACGAGGCCGAGTTCGACCGGGTGTTTGCGGTCAACGTCAAAAGCATCTTCCTGAGCGCCAAGCATTTTGTGCCGCACTTTCGCGGCCAGGGCGGCGGTGTGTTCGTCAACATTGCCTCGACGGCGGCGATCCGTCCGCGTCCGGGACTGGTCTGGTATAACGGCAGCAAGGGTGCAGTGGTGGTCATGAGCAAGACCATGGCGGCAGAGTTGGGGCCGGACAATATCCGCGTCAACTGCGTGAATCCGGTCGTCGGTGCCACGGCGTTGCTCAGCGAATTCATGGGCGTGCCGGACACCCCGGAAAACCGCCAGAAGTTCATGGCAACCATTCCCCTGGGGCGCTTTTCCACCCCGCAAGATGTGGCCAACGCCTGCCTGTACCTGGCGTCGGACGAAGCAGCGTTCATCACCGGCACCTGCCTGGAAGTCGATGGCGGACGCTGCGTGTAACTCACTCTCACAGGGACCGGAATTGCTATGTGTGATCTTCATAATAAGAACGAGCCGAACACCAGACAATTGCTTGAAGGCCTGCCAAAGAACTGGGGTAAATGGGGACCGGACGACGAAGTCGGCGCCCTCAATTACCTGACTGAAGCCGAAGTACTGCGGGGCGTCGCCTCGGTGCGCCAGGGCAAGACCTTTACCCTGCAAGTGCAGATCGGCCACCCGGGCGGCGACCCGATGTGGCCGGCGCGCAACCCGTCGATGCGCTTCAACACCCTGGACCACAGCCATTACCACTTCGGCAAACAGCCGCACATGACCGGCGGCGCGGCGTACTCCGACGACGTGATCTTCATGCAGCTGCAAGGCTCGACCCAGTACGACGCCCTCGGGCACGCCTGGTACGACAATCAACTGTGGAACGGCTACGACGCCAACACCACAGTCGGCGGCATGGCCAAGGCCAGTGTATTGGCGATTGCCGAACGGGGTGTGGTGGGTCGCGCCGTGCTGATCGACATGGCCCGATATCGCGGCAAGAAGTGCCTGGGCCGTGGCGAAACCTTCAACCATCTGGATTTGCTCGACGCCGCCAAAGCCCAGGGCGTGACCATTGAAAAGCGCGACATCCTGATCATCCGCACCGGCTCCATGGGCGCGTTTTATGAACTGGGCAAAACCGAGTTCTTCAAGGACCTGATGGAGCCGGGGCTGACTTACAGCCGGGAGCTGGTGGAGTGGTTCCACGAGATGGAAATCCCCAACCTGGTGACCGACACCATCGCCAACGAAGTGATCACCGACCCGGTGTCCGGGGTGCAGATTCCGCTGCATTGCGCGCTGATGCGCAACCTGGGGATCGCCTTCACCGAAATCGTGCTGCTGGAGGAACTGGCCGCCGATTGCGCGGACGACGGCCAGTGGAAGTTCCTCTACACCGCCGCCCCGTTGAAGATTGTCGGGGGCAGTGGTGCGCCGGTGAACCCGGTGGTGATCAAGTAACCCGAGGATCAGACCTGACCTTTGTCCCATAGCCGGACCAACTCTCCAGGTGCCAACTCTTCGGGCACCTGGAGCATCAACCGGTCATCGCGATCATCCTGGCGAAAGCGCACTTCGATTTGGTAGAAGCGCTGGTCGCCCCTCCCCGAGTCAACCGAGGCCAGCGGCAGGCAACCGTTGAGCAACGTGCAGATCTGTTCGCGCTCATCCAGATTGCACTGGGCAAACTCGATCTCGCGCGGCCGGCTCAACATCGCTGTTACCCCGCCTTGGCGGGACAGACGCACCGTGGCATCGCTGCCCAGGGGTGGTAGCTGTTTCATCGCATTCTCCTCATCCCGGGCTCACACCCACACCGGCCCAGGCTTTCTCCACCGCCTTGGCCTGGGTGGCGCCGAAACGCTCACGGGCATGCGCGACGGTCAAGGTGGCAAAGCCTTGGAAGTCCGCATCATTATCGAGTTGTTTATCGCAGAGGGCGTCATACCAGACTTGTCCTGCCTGCTCCCAGGCCGCGCCGCCCAAGGCCGTCGCTGCGAGGTAAAACGCACGGTTGGGGATCCCGGAGTTCAAGTGCACGCCGCCATTGTCATCCTGAGTGACGACGAAGTCCCGCATATGCGCCGGCTGCGGGTCCTTGCCCAGCACCGGGTCGTCATAGGCGGTGCCGGGATGGGACATGGAGCGCAGGCCTTTGCCATGGACCTTGTCGGTCAGCAAATCTGCGCCGATGAGCCAGTCCGCCTGCTCGGCCGTGTGCTTGAGCGCGTATTGCCGGGTAAGGACGCCGAACACGTCGGAGATTGATTCGTTGAGCGCCCCGGACTGGTTGCGGTAAACCAGGCCGGCTTCGCTCTCGATGATGCCGTGAGTCAGTTCGTGGGCGACCACGTCCAGGGACCGGGTAAAGCGCTGGAACACCTCACCATCGCCGTCGCCGAAGACCATTTGCGCACCATTCCAGAAGGCGTTGTCATAGCCTTCGCCATAATGCACGGTGCCGGTCAGTGCGAAACCGCGATTATCGATGGAGTCGCGCCCGTAAACCTGCCAGAAAAAATCATGGGTCGCGCCCAAGGCATCGTAAGCCTCATCCACCGCCGCATCGCCGCTGGCCCGCTGCCCTTCTGCGCGTACCAGGTCACCCGGGAGCACCGTCAGGTGGCCGGCGTCGTAGACATTGCGTTGCAACGCGCCGGTAACGGGCGCCGCCGAAGCCTGGCCAGGCTTGCCCGGATTGGGCAGTAACTGGCGAACGTGGGTCAGGGTATTCAGGGCTCGCGAGCGCTGCCAATCGGAACCGTGGTCGATCAGCCGATGGAGAATGTAGGGCGGGATAAATCCCGGGCACGAACCTGGACTGGGCATGGGCGTTCTCCTTGTCAGATAGCTGTCTGTCTTGTTGTGATGCGGTTTTGCCCCCGAGGTTCGATTGGATCGGGTGGCGAATTTGCGTATCGCCGACTCGCCACTAGACTCAGGACTCCTCTTACATGGAAGTCCACTCAATGAATGTCATTCGCCCTCTTCGCCAGGCCATTGCCCTGGTAATCCTGTTATCCGCCGGTGCTCTGACGGCACATGCCGCCGATATCCCGCTGTCCAAGTCGCTGGAAGCCGATGAGGTGACCACCAAGGTGCTCAAAGTGGATGCCGCCAGCCATCAGGTGGTGCTCCAGGGCGCTGAAGGCCGCGAGGTGCATGTGCAGCTCAGCGACCAGGCCAAGGACCTGGGCAACCTCAAGGTTGGCGATCAGGTCAAGGTGCTGGTGACTCATTCGGTCGCAGCCGTACTGGACACCGACATCGACAAGGGCGCGCCCGACGCCACCGAGAAAGCCGGCGTGCTGCGTGCCACTGCGGATAACCCGAACCCGGGCGGTGCTGCCTTCCGCCAGGTGCAGGTGCAACTGAAGATCACCCACATCGACTTGAAGAAAAACCAGGTGACCCTGGAGAACCCGGCGGGCCTGAGCAAAGTGCTGACCGTGGAAAAACCGGAAATCCGCGCCGGCCTCAAAGACCTCAAGGTCGGCCAGAGCGTGTTGGTGACCTACACCGACACCCTGGAAATCAGCACCGCCCACGAAGGCTGATGGCAGCGCAGGCCCATCAGCTCAAGGCTGATGGGCCTGCGCCAAATAGTCTTCGATGTTGTTCATCTGATCGTCCCAGCCTCGGGAGTTCTTCTTGTAGGCTTTCTGGCGGCGAGCTTCCGGGATTGCGTCAAACCCTGATTCCACCACTCGCAACAAGATGCCTTCGGCGTGATCCTCAAGGGTGAACTCCACCAGCGTGGGGGTTTCCGTGTCGTAGTCCACATCCTTGTCTACGGCGTAGGGATGCCAACTGAAAGAGAACCGCGTTTGCGGCTCAAGGCGCTCGATTGTCGCCTTCCACACCACATGCTCGTAACCGGGGTAAGTGATCTGGGCTTCAATGGCCCGACCCGGGGCGAACTGCTTGCCCTTGAGGGCGATGCCAAACCAGCTGCCGAATTGCTCGGCGTCGGTCAGTGCTTCCCAGACGCGTTGACGTGGAACGTTGAGCAGGACCTTACGTTTGATTTCATTTGATTCGTGCATGAGACACCTCCTGTATTGACAGTAGGCGACATCGACCAATGCGCAACCTTTGAGAAGGGATAGGGCATGACTCGCGTCATGCCCCATGGCCTTAAACGTGGGGATCACCCGGTGCCTTGCTGGGGGTCGCGTATTGCGGCTTCAAGTGACCTTCCTGATCGAGCAACCAGGCATCCATGATCTGGCGCACCACCGGCCCGGCCACACGGCCACCGGCCTCGCCGTTTTCGATCATGACTGAAATCACGATCCGCGGGTGCTCCGCCGGGGCGAAGCCGACGAACAAGGCGTTGTCGCGGTTGCGCTCCAGGGTTTTCAAGCGGTTGTAGCGCTCACCCTGCTTGATCGCCACCACCTGGGCGGTACCACTCTTGCCGGCAATCCGGTATTGCGCACCGGCTGCCGCCGCCCGGGCAATACCGCGCGGGTCGTGCATAACCAGCTGCATACCGTGGTTCACCTGTTCCCAATCGCGCGGGTCTTTGAGGACGACATTGGGCATCGGGTTTTCATCCACTGGCGCCACGCCATTGATGGTCTTGGCCAGGTGTGGCCGGTTCCACACGCCTTTGTTGGCGATCAGCGCAGTGGCCTGGGCCAGTTGCAACGGGGTGACCTGCATGTAGCCCTGGCCGATGCCGAGGATCACGGTTTCACCCGGGAACCACGGTTGGCGCCGGGTCGCACGCTTCCAGGCCTGGGATGGCATCAAGCCGGCTGACTCTTCGAACATGTCCAGGGAGACTTTCTGCCCGAGGCCGAACTCGGCCAGGTAGTCGTGCAGGCGATCGATGCCCAGCTTGTGGGCCAGGTCGTAGAAGTAGGTGTCGTTGGAGCGCATGATCGCCGCGTCCATGTCCACCCAGCCGTCGCCACTGTGGTTCCAGTTACGGTATTTGTGGTCGAAGTCCGGGAGTTGGTAGTAGCCAGGGTCGAACACGCGGGTCTGGGCGGTGACCACGCCGCTGTCGAGGCCGGCGATGGCCACTTCCGGCTTGATCGTCGAACCCGGCGCATAGAGCCCGCGCAGCACACGGTTGAACAACGGCCGGTCGAGAGAATCGTGAAGCGCGGCGTATTCCTTGAAGCTGATACCGGTGACGAACAGGTTCGGGTCAAAGCTCGGCTTGCTGACCATCGCCAGGACTTCGCCGGTTGCCGGGTCCAGGGCAACCACCGAGCCGCGCCGATCGCCCAAGGCCTCTTCGGCGGCTTCCTGGAGTTTGACGTCCAGGCTCAGCACGATGTTTTTGCCGGGGATCGGGTCGGTGTGCTTGAGCACCCGCAGCACACGGCCCTGGGCGTTGGTCTCGACTTCTTCATAGCCGACGTGGCCATGCAGCTCCGACTCGTAGAAACGCTCGATACCGGTTTTGCCGATGGACTGCGTGCCCCGGTACTCCACCGAGTCGAGGGCCTTGGATTCTTTTTCGTTGATCCGGCCAACGTAACCAATGGAGTGGGCAAAGTGCGCACCCAGCGGGTAATGGCGGACGAATTGCGGCTCGACGTCGACGCCCGGCAGGCGGAATTCGTTGACGGCCAGCACGGCGATCTGTTCTTCGGTCAACTCGTAAAACAGCGTGACGGGCACGAAGGGATGACGCGCCTGTTTGAGCGCTTTGTCGAATACACCGCGGTCTTCAGCGGGCAGATGCAGGAGGCTGACGATGGCGTCCAGTTCTCCCTTGAGGTCGGTCGTTCGCTCGCGGGTGATCGTCAGGTTGTAGCTGGGGCGGTTGTCGGCAAGTACTACGCCGTTGCGGTCATAGATCAGGCCGCGCGTCGGTGTAATCGGCAGGACATGGACACGATTGTTTTCCGAAATTGTGGAGTGATAGTCGTACTGCACCACCTGCAGGAAGTACATTCGGCCTACCAGGGCGCAGGTGATGCCGATCACCAGCAGTGCGCAGGCCAGCAGCCGCTTGTTGACCAGGCGGTTTTCTTTTTCGTGATCCTTGATGGGTATCGGTTCAGGCATTTCTACAGCATCTCGTTGAATAAGGTCGACGCCGCATCCTGCGGAAGAAAATCAGTCCCTGTGAAAATGTGCTGCACCATACCAAAAATGCAGAAACACTTTGCATCGATTTCCCTGAACGGCGTGCATATGGGGCTGTTCATGCACTTTGGTTTGGGCCGGCGATCTTATTCATGCGTTTTTATGCTGAGAAATCAGCTCAAGACCGACTTGGGTTCCAGGAAGGCTTCCATGCCGAATGTGCCGTACTCGCGGCCAATACCCGATTGCTTGAAACCACCAAACGGTGCCAGTGGCTCATGGGCCAGCGTGTTGATCAGGACGCGGCCAGCGTCGATGTGGCTGGCCAGCCTGCGGGCGCGTTCGGGGTTTGATGACAGGATGTACGCCTGGAGGCCGTAGGGCGTGTCGTTGGCGATGGCCAGGGCTTCGTCCTCGGTTGCGTAGGTAATAATCGATAATACGGGGCCGAAAATCTCCTCGCGGGCGATGGTCATTTGGTTGTTCACGCGGCTGAATACAGTGGGTCTTACGAACCAGCCGGCGTTGATACCTTCTGGCAAACCGGGACCTCCCGCCAATAGATGAGCACCCTCCTCAATCCCGATCTGGATGTAGCGCTGCACCCGCTCCCATTGTTTTTGACTGACCATGGGGCCGACTGCGGTAACTGGATCATGAGGATCGCCGGCTCGTACGTTGGCCACCTCCTCGATCATCAGCGCTTCGACTTCAGCCAGGCGATTTTCAGGTACCAGGATTCGAGTGCCGGCAATGCACGCCTGGCCGCTGTTCATGAAGCCGGCCTGAAGCGCCATGGGCACGGCGGTCTTGAGGTCCGCATCATCGAGAATCAGCACCGGTGATTTGCCGCCCAGTTCCAGGGTGATTCGTTTCAGAGTGTCGGCGCCGGCACGCAGGATCGTTTTGCCGACAGCAGTCGAGCCTGTGAAAGAGACTTTTGCAATGTCTGGATGGGTGCTCAACACCGCGCCTACGGTTTCGCCACGGCCGGTGACGATGTTGAACACGCCGGGAGGCAAACCCGCTTCATGAAGCGCACGGGTGACAATAGAAGTCTGGATGGCGCTCATCTCACTGGGTTTGATCACCGCGGTACAGCCGGCGGCCAACGCTGCAGCGAGCTTGCCGCAGATGAAACCGGCATTGCTGTTCCAGGGTGTGATCAATCCGGCCACGCCCAGCGGTTGCATGACCACCTCGGCGATGCCAATGCGTCGGGAGAAGTTGTAGTTCTCCAGTACCGAAGCGGCATCCTTCAGGACGCTGGCGGCATGCCTGGCCATCCATCGCGCACGGGAAACCGGCGCACCGTACTCTTCGATGATTGCCTGGGTGAGCTCGTCCTCAATCGATTCAACGGCGGCGTGCATGCGTTGGAGATAGCCGATGCGTACCGCTTTGGAGCTTTGGGAAAACTCGGCAAACGCTCGCTTGGCGGCAGCGATGGCAGCCTGGGCGTCCTGTTCATTTGCCAACCGAACCTGGCCAATACGCAGGCCCGTCGCGGGATTGAACAGGTCAAAACGCTCTTCGCCGTGGGGCGTCACAAAGGCGCCGTTGATGTAAATCTGGTTGATGTGTTGCATAGGTCCTCCGGGACGCTGAGCTAGTGCGTCCTACGGTAAGTCACTATGATTGAGCTGATAAGCCGTACAAATCGGCATGAGTTAGTGAGTGATTCAGGACAATGAACACATCCGGGCTGAATGAACTGGAAGCCGTACTGGCCGTGGCAAGGCATCGCAGTTTTCGCGCGGCGGCGACTGAGTTGAACGTGTCAACGTCGGCTCTGAGCCACTCTATCGCAGGGCTTGAAGCGCGAATGGGGGTGAGGCTGTTCAACCGCACGACGCGCAGTGTGTCGTTATCTGAAGTGGGGGCAGAGTTTGTCGAGACGATTACCCCGGCACTGTTGAGCATCCGCACGGCTTTGGAACAGGCGGGAAATCGCAGCGCGGAACCCAGCGGGACCTTGCGCCTGAATACCTCGGCGGGTGCTGCAAAGCAGGTGATGCCACTGCTGCTGGAGTACCTGCGACGTCATCCTCGGATGAAGTTGGATATCGTCACTGAAGGGCGCCTGGTGGATATCGTAGCGCAGGGATTTGATGCGGGGATTCGACTGGGGGATACCGTTCCTCAAGACATGATCGCGATTGATATCAGCCCTGCCCAGCGTTTTGCGGTATTGGGCAGCCCGGACTATTTTGCCAGCCACCCAATGCCCCTAAGTCCCATGGATTTGCGTGCTCATGCGTGTATTCGCAGCCGGATGCCCAGTGGGGCAATCTATCACTGGGAGTTTGAGCGTCATGGCGAGGCGATCGCTGTAGAGGTGCAGGGTGCTTTGACCCTGGATAACCCGACTCTGATGCTTGAGGCTGCCAGGGCGGGACTGGGATTGACCTATCTTACGGAATGGAATGCGGCCGCTGATTTAGCGAAAGGGACGCTAGTACGCGTGCTGGAGGACTGGACGCCGTCTTTTGACTGCTTGCGTCTCTATTATCCGGGTCGGCGCCATGTGCCGGCGGGGTTAAGAGCACTGATTGAGCTGATCAGGGAGCAAGGGTTTTAAACGGGGAGGCGGAGTTTATAGGCGCGGGGGGCATCCGTAGGCCCGTGTAAGCGTTAAAGTCTTTCGCGAGCAAGCTCGCTTCTTTTCGACCGCCCAAAACAAAACCCCTGATTGCGTTAGCAATCAGGGGTTTCGGAATTTAATCTTGACGATGACCTACTCTCACATGGGGAAACCCCACACTACCATCGGCGATGCATCGTTTCACTGCTGAGTTCGGGATGGGATCAGGTGGTTCCAATGCTCTATGGTCGTCAAGAAATTCGGGTACTGAGTCGTGACCAGTTGGCCTCGCTTCAGCAAATTGTGTATGTGACAGCTTTCGGTGTTTGCAAGAATCGAACTTTCGGTTCATTTCGTCTTCACACACCGCAATCTGGTGCCTTTTCAGGTCAGCAAATTGCTTGGGTGTTATATGGTCAAGCCTCACGGGCAATTAGTATTGGTTAGCTCAACGCCTCACAGCGCTTACACACCCAACCTATCAACGTCGTAGTCTTCGACGGCCCTTCAGGGAACTCAAGGTTCCAGTGAGATCTCATCTTGAGGCTAGTTTCCCGCTTAGATGCTTTCAGCGGTTATCTATTCCGAACATAGCTACCCGGCAATGCCACTGGCGTGACAACCGGAACACCAGAGGTTCGTCCACTCCGGTCCTCTCGTACTAGGAGCAGCCCCTCTCAAATCTCAAACGTCCACGGCAGATAGGGACCGAACTGTCTCACGACGTTCTAAACCCAGCTCGCGTACCACTTTAAATGGCGAACAGCCATACCCTTGGGACCGGCTTCAGCCCCAGGATGTGATGAGCCGACATCGAGGTGCCAAACACCGCCGTCGATATGAACTCTTGGGCGGTATCAGCCTGTTATCCCCGGAGTACCTTTTATCCGTTGAGCGATGGCCCTTCCATACAGAACCACCGGATCACTAAGACCTACTTTCGTACCTGCTCGACGTGTCTGTCTCGCAGTCAAGCGCGCTTTTGCCTTTATACTCTACGACCGATTTCCGACCGGTCTGAGCGCACCTTCGTACTCCTCCGTTACTCTTTAGGAGGAGACCGCCCCAGTCAAACTACCCACCATACACTGTCCTCGATCCGGATAACGGACCTGAGTTAGAACCTCAAAGTTGCCAGGGTGGTATTTCAAGGTTGGCTCCACGCGAACTGGCGTCCACGCTTCAAAGCCTCCCACCTATCCTACACAAGCAAATTCAAAGTCCAGTGCAAAGCTATAGTAAAGGTTCACGGGGTCTTTCCGTCTAGCCGCGGATACACTGCATCTTCACAGCGATTTCAATTTCACTGAGTCTCGGGTGGAGACAGCGCCGCCATCGTTACGCCATTCGTGCAGGTCGGAACTTACCCGACAAGGAATTTCGCTACCTTAGGACCGTTATAGTTACGGCCGCCGTTTACCGGGGCTTCGATCAAGAGCTTCGCGTTAGCTAACCCCATCAATTAACCTTCCGGCACCGGGCAGGCGTCACACCCTATACGTCCACTTTCGTGTTTGCAGAGTGCTGTGTTTTTAATAAACAGTCGCAGCGGCCTGGTATCTTCGACCGGCATGAGCTTACGGAGCAAGTCCTTCACCCTCACCGGCGCACCTTCTCCCGAAGTTACGGTGCCATTTTGCCTAGTTCCTTCACCCGAGTTCTCTCAAGCGCCTTGGTATTCTCTACCCAACCACCTGTGTCGGTTTGGGGTACGGTTCCTGGTTACCTGAAGCTTAGAAGCTTTTCTTGGAAGCATGGCATCAACCACTTCGCTAACTAAAAGTTAGCTCGTCATCAGCTCTCGGCCTTAGAATCCCGGATTTACCTAAGATTCCAGCCTACCACCTTAAACTTGGACAACCAACGCCAAGCTGGCCTAGCCTTCTCCGTCCCTCCATCGCAATAACCAGAAGTACAGGAATATTAACCTGTTTTCCATCGACTACGCTTTTCAGCCTCGCCTTAGGGACCGACTAACCCTGCGTCGATTAACGTTGCGCAGGAAACCTTGGTCTTTCGGCGTGGGTGTTTTTCACACCCATTATCGTTACTCATGTCAGCATTCGCACTTCTGATACCTCCAGCAAGCTTCTCAACTCACCTTCACAGGCTTACAGAACGCTCCTCTACCGCATCATCCGAAGATGATACCCGTAGCTTCGGTGTATGGTTTGAGCCCCGTTACATCTTCCGCGCAGGCCGACTCGACTAGTGAGCTATTACGCTTTCTTTAAAGGGTGGCTGCTTCTAAGCCAACCTCCTAGCTGTCTAAGCCTTCCCACATCGTTTCCCACTTAACCATAACTTTGGGACCTTAGCTGACGGTCTGGGTTGTTTCCCTTTTCACGACGGACGTTAGCACCCGCCGTGTGTCTCCCATGCTCGGCACTTGTAGGTATTCGGAGTTTGCATCGGTTTGGTAAGTCGGGATGACCCCCTAGCCGAAACAGTGCTCTACCCCCTACAGTGATACATGAGGCGCTACCTAAATAGCTTTCGAGGAGAACCAGCTATCTCCGAGCTTGATTAGCCTTTCACTCCGATCCACAGGTCATCCGCTAACTTTTCAACGGTAGTCGGTTCGGTCCTCCAGTTAGTGTTACCCAACCTTCAACCTGCCCATGGATAGATCGCCCGGTTTCGGGTCTATTCCCAGCGACTAGACGCCCTATTAAGACTCGCTTTCGCTACGCCTCCCCTATTCGGTTAAGCTCGCCACTGAAAATAAGTCGCTGACCCATTATACAAAAGGTACGCAGTCACAGAACAAAGTCTGCTCCCACTGCTTGTACGCATACGGTTTCAGGATCTATTTCACTCCCCTCTCCGGGGTTCTTTTCGCCTTTCCCTCACGGTACTAGTTCACTATCGGTCAGTCAGTAGTATTTAGCCTTGGAGGATGGTCCCCCCATATTCAGACAAAGTTTCTCGTGCTCCGTCCTACTCGATTTCATGACTAAGAGATTTTCGCGTACAGGGCTATCACCCACTATGGCCGCACTTTCCAGAGCGTTCCGCTAATCTCAAAGCCACTTAAGGGCTAGTCCCCGTTCGCTCGCCACTACTAAGGGAATCTCGGTTGATTTCTTTTCCTCAGGGTACTTAGATGTTTCAGTTCCCCTGGTTCGCTCCATACACCTATGTATTCAGTGTAAGGTAACCATCTTATGATGGTTGGGTTCCCCCATTCAGACATCTCCGGATCAAAGTCTGTTTGCCGACTCCCCGAAGCTTTTCGCAGGCTACCACGTCTTTCATCGCCTCTGACTGCCAAGGCATCCACCGTATGCGCTTCTTCACTTGACCATATAACCCCAAGCAATCTGGTTATACTGTGAAGACGACATTCGCCGAAAATTCGAATTTCTCAACTAAGAGAACTCACAAATTTTACCTTAGCCTGATCCGTTACCAGTGAAAGTAACGTTCAGTCTATCTTTCTATCACATACCCAAATTTTTAAAGAACGATCTAATCAAAGACTAGAAATCAACATTCACCATCACAATGATGGAATGCTCATTTCTAAGCTTTCAACTTTCAGAAGCAGTAGTGGTGGAGCCAAACGGGATCGAACCGTTGACCTCCTGCGTGCAAGGCAGGCGCTCTCCCAGCTGAGCTATGGCCCCGTATTTCTACAGGCGTTTCCCACACAAAATTGGTGGGTCTGGGCAGATTCGAACTGCCGACCTCACCCTTATCAGGGGTGCGCTCTAACCAACTGAGCTACAGACCCAATTTCGGGCTGCTTCTTTATCGTCTTCTTCAATGAATCAAGCAATTCGTGTGGGAACTTATGGAGCAGCTGATGTCGTCGATTAAGGAGGTGATCCAGCCGCAGGTTCCCCTACGGCTACCTTGTTACGACTTCACCCCAGTCATGAATCACACCGTGGTAACCGTCCTCCCGAAGGTTAGACTAGCTACTTCTGGTGCAACCCACTCCCATGGTGTGACGGGCGGTGTGTACAAGGCCCGGGAACGTATTCACCGCGACATTCTGATTCGCGATTACTAGCGATTCCGACTTCACGCAGTCGAGTTGCAGACTGCGATCCGGACTACGATCGGTTTTCTGGGATTAGCTCCACCTCGCGGCTTGGCAACCCTCTGTACCGACCATTGTAGCACGTGTGTAGCCCAGGCCGTAAGGGCCATGATGACTTGACGTCATCCCCACCTTCCTCCGGTTTGTCACCGGCAGTCTCCTTAGAGTGCCCACCATAACGTGCTGGTAACTAAGGACAAGGGTTGCGCTCGTTACGGGACTTAACCCAACATCTCACGACACGAGCTGACGACAGCCATGCAGCACCTGTCTCAATGTTCCCGAAGGCACCAATCTATCTCTAGAAAGTTCATTGGATGTCAAGGCCTGGTAAGGTTCTTCGCGTTGCTTCGAATTAAACCACATGCTCCACCGCTTGTGCGGGCCCCCGTCAATTCATTTGAGTTTTAACCTTGCGGCCGTACTCCCCAGGCGGTCAACTTAATGCGTTAGCTGCGCCACTAAGAGCTCAAGGCTCCCAACGGCTAGTTGACATCGTTTACGGCGTGGACTACCAGGGTATCTAATCCTGTTTGCTCCCCACGCTTTCGCACCTCAGTGTCAGTATCAGTCCAGGTGGTCGCCTTCGCCACTGGTGTTCCTTCCTATATCTACGCATTTCACCGCTACACAGGAAATTCCACCACCCTCTACCATACTCTAGCTCGTCAGTTTTGAATGCAGTTCCCAGGTTGAGCCCGGGGATTTCACATCCAACTTAACGAACCACCTACGCGCGCTTTACGCCCAGTAATTCCGATTAACGCTTGCACCCTCTGTATTACCGCGGCTGCTGGCACAGAGTTAGCCGGTGCTTATTCTGTCGGTAACGTCAAAACAGCAAAGTATTAATTTACTGCCCTTCCTCCCAACTTAAAGTGCTTTACAATCCGAAGACCTTCTTCACACACGCGGCATGGCTGGATCAGGCTTTCGCCCATTGTCCAATATTCCCCACTGCTGCCTCCCGTAGGAGTCTGGACCGTGTCTCAGTTCCAGTGTGACTGATCATCCTCTCAGACCAGTTACGGATCGTCGCCTTGGTGAGCCATTACCCCACCAACTAGCTAATCCGACCTAGGCTCATCTGATAGCGCAAGGCCCGAAGGTCCCCTGCTTTCTCCCGTAGGACGTATGCGGTATTAGCGTCCGTTTCCGGACGTTATCCCCCACTACCAGGCAGATTCCTAGGCATTACTCACCCGTCCGCCGCTCTCAAGAGAAGCAAGCTTCTCTCTACCGCTCGACTTGCATGTGTTAGGCCTGCCGCCAGCGTTCAATCTGAGCCATGATCAAACTCTTCAGTTCAAACATCTTTGGGTTTTTAAGAAACCCTAAACTTGGCTCAGCAATCGTTGGTTACATCTTTGATTTCTCGCGGAGTAACTTGTGATGCTGATAATCTTGTTGACTATCAGTCTGACTCCACAAGCACCCACACGAATTGCTTGATTCAGTTGTTAAAGAGCGGTTGGTTAAGATCTTTCGTCTCAACCGAGGCGCGCATTCTACAGCAGCCTCATTTGCTGTCAAGTGATTATTTTCAGAAGCTTTCAAAGTTTCCTTTGTAACTTCAACCACTTGCGCTTCCGATCTCTCGTTAGCGGGAGGCGAATTCTACAGCGTTACACGCTGCTGTCAACACCTCTTTTTCTCCGCTTTCGACCGAGAAGATCGAACCGTTAACAGAGCTAAACTACACCGCTCTATCAACTTCTTCCAGGCTTCGATATCTGAAGCAGCTCACTGTCGAAACCTACATAACTCTTTGTTTACCAAGGAGTTTTCCGTTTCGAGTGCGCCGGAAGTGGGGCGAATTATAGACTTCCAGAATCTGCCGTCAACCCTTAATTCCGATTTTCTATCAATCCATCCCGACCATCCTGGAATTCACCTATATAGAGAGGAATCCTGAACAAATTGAGCAATATATTGCCCATTGCTCAACAGTTAAGCATCATAGCCACTTCTGCTTCTTTAATACGACCTCGGACGAACACCCTCAATGACCACCTCACCCCGTAGCCTGGCCTCGACATTGTTTCCGGTCGGCCTGCTACTCATTGCCATGGCCTCCATTCAATCAGGCGCCTCGCTCGCCAAAAGCATGTTCCCCATCGTTGGTGCTCAGGGCACCACCACCCTGCGCCTGATTTTTGCCAGTGTGATCATGCTGCTTCTATTACGTCCATGGCGCGCCAAGCTGACAGCCAAGTCGCTGCAGACGGTCATCGTTTACGGAATGGCGTTGGGCGGAATGAACTTCCTCTTCTATATGTCACTGCGGACCGTTCCCCTGGGAATCGCAGTAGCCCTCGAATTCACCGGCCCATTGGCCGTCGCCATCTATGCTTCGCGACGCGCGGTAGACTTTCTCTGGATAGCCTTGGCAATCGTCGGCCTTCTACTATTGATCCCCGTAGGAGAAGCCAGCAGCGGCATTGATCTCACAGGCGCCGCCTACGCACTGGGCGCAGGCGCCTGCTGGGCGCTCTACATTCTGTTTGGCCAAAAGGCCGGTGCCGACAACGGCGTACAAACCGCAGCCCTGGGCGTAATGATTGCTGCACTGTTTGTCGCGCCAATCGGTATTGTCCACGCCGGCGCTGCATTACTCACGCCCTCACTGATTCCGATCGCCATTGGTGTCGCGGTTTTATCCACCGCCCTGCCCTACACCCTGGAGATGGTCGCCCTGACCCGCTTGCCCGCCCGCACATTCGGAACCCTGATGAGTATCGAGCCCGCGTTCGGCGCCTTGTCTGGCCTGTTTTTCCTTCAAGAACACCTGTCCCTGGCGCAATGGCTGGCCATTACCTGCATTATCCTGGCCTCCGTTGGTGCAACCCTGACCATGCGTAACGAATCAAAGCCACTCGTTCCAGCCGATTGATTCAGGATTTGACGTAGCTCTGGCATTTGCCGCTCAATTAGGCCATGTTTAGGCCGTAACCCAGTGTCACTCATGGAGAATTTCGATAAGGACATCATGAACGCTACACTCGAGAGCGAGCAAAGCCAGCTTCGTGCATTTAAGCGAGGCGGCTATTAAGGATAGTAATGAAGCGAATTTTGATGCTGTTCATGATTGTGGCAATCGCAGGTTGTGCCGCGACGACCAAGACCGAAGTGAAACGGGGAAAAAAGGGGCTGCATATCAACTGCTCGGGCCTGTCCTCCTCCTGGGACCAGTGCTACGCCAGTGCGGCCAATTCATGTGGTGCCAAAGGCTATAAAGTCATCGCCAAGTCGGGCGACAACGCTGAAGACCCGGGCGACTATCCGTTTGGTCTCAACCCCGCCGGCTACACCAGCCGCAGCATGATAGTGATCTGCAAGTAACTGCCGACGCCTTTACAGGTTCGACAGTTGCTGGCTGAGTACGTCGTAGTTCGATGACAGCACCTGTGCCTGCACCTGCGGGTTGACCATCATCCGCGCTACTACCAGGGCGCCGATGCATTGCGACAAAATCGACCACGCCAGGTCCTCGCTACCCAGCGTTGCAGCCCACCCCGCCTGCAATCGGCAAATCCAGTCCTGCGCCTGTTGGCGCACCGCCACATCCGATCGAGCAATCTCGGCACCCAGGCTCGGCAACGCACAGCCCGCTTCAGACTGCTCCACATGGGCCATGCTCAAGTAGAACTTCAAACAGCGATCCAGCCGCTCCCGACTCTGCACGCCATTACCATTCAAGCGCTCAAGGCTGTGACTCAATTCGCGCTCGACAATCGAGCTGAACAATTCGTCCTTTGAGGCGAAGTGGCTATAAAACGCGCCACCACTCAAGCCGATGGCTTTCATCAAGCCATCCACTCCGACACTGGCAAACCCTTCTTTCTTCGCCAGGGCTGCACTGCTATCCAGCAGTTTCTCTCTGGTTTCCTGCTTATGACTGGCCGAATATCGCATCGCTTTCCCCCTGGTGTTGTCAGCTTGACGCCCGCCGGATCATAGCATAACGTTCGTTTACCAAACGATCGTTTACTAAAGGATCTCCCATGACGAACAACAAGAAAATCGTACTGGTAGTGGGTGCTGGTGATGCTACTGGCGGCGCAATTGCCAAACGCTTCGCCCGTGAAGGTTATGTCGCATGCGTTACCCGGCGCAGCGCCGAAAAACTGCAACCCTTGGTGGACAGCATCCAGGCGGCCGGCGGAGAGGCACATGGCTTTGCCTGCGACGCCCGCAAGGAAGAAGACGTGATTGCGCTGATCGAACAGATTGAAACCGAGCTGGGGCCCATTGAAGCTTTTGTGTTCAACATCGGTGCGAATGTACCGTGCAGCATCCTGGAAGAAACCGCCCGCAAGTACTTCAAGATTTGGGAAATGGCCTGTTTCTCTGGCTTCCTCAACGCGCGCGAAGTGGCCAAGCGCATGGTCACCCGTCACCGCGGCACCATCCTGTTTACCGGTGCCACTGCCGGATTGCGCGGTGCCGCCGGCTTTGCCGCGTTCGCAGGCGCGAAACACGGGATCCGCGCACTGGCGCAAAGCATGGCCCGCGAGTTGGGTCCGAGGAACATCCACGTCGCCCACGTAGTCGTGGATGGCGCCATCGACACTGACTTCATTCGTGACAACTTCCCGCAGAAGTACGCCCTCAAGGATCAGGACGGTATTCTCAACCCCGAACACATCGCCGATAACTATTGGTACCTGCACAGTCAGCCCCGGGACGCCTGGACCTTCGAGCTGGACCTGCGCCCCTGGAATGAACCCTGGTAAGCACGCCCCATAACAATAAACAGCGAGTACCCAGCATGAGTAAAACCGTGGAGTTTTTCTTCGACCTCGGCAGCCCTGCCACCTATCTGGCCTATACGCAGCTTCCAGGCCTGTGCGCTGCAACCAGCGCCCAGCTGATTTATAAGCCAATGTTGCTGGGCGGCGTGTTCAAGGCCACCGGCAATGCATCACCGGTCACCATTCCCGCCAAAGGCCGCTACATGCTTCAGGACCTGGCGCGCTACGCCCAGCGCTACAACGTCCCGCTCAAGTTCAACCCGCACTTCCCCATCAATACATTGACACTGATGCGCGCAGTCACCGGTGTCCAAATGCGCCAACCCGAGCGTTTTCAGGATTTCATCGATTGCCTGTTCCGTGCCCTTTGGGTAGAAGGCCGTCACCTGGGTGATCCTGCTGTGGTGGCTGCGGTGCTGGCTGAACACGGTTTTGATCCCGAAGCAGTCCTGGCGTTGACGAATGACGACGCCGTCAAGGCCACCCTCAAGGACAACACCGAGCACGCCATCCAGCGCGGCGTATTCGGGGCGCCTACGATGTTCGTCGGCGACCAGTTGTTTTTCGGCCAGGACCGCCTGGAGTTTGTCCGCGAAGCGCTGAGCTAGATTTCAATCACCAGACGCCTTTGAGCGCCGCCGGCGAGTAACTCGCAGGCGGCGTTTGCCGTGTGCAGGTCGAATTGACGCCCGTCGAGAATCGGCGTGAGCTTCCCGTCATCAATCAACTGCGCCGCCTCGGCAAGGATCTGCCCGTGGTGCTCCCGCCCCTTGCCCGTCAGCATCGGCAGCAGGGTAAACACCCCGGAGTAAGTCGCCCCGCGAAACGACAACGGCGCCAGGCTATGAGAACCCCAGCCAAGACAACTCAGCACATGCCCGTGATAAGTCCTGGCCGCCCGGAAGGACGCATCCAGCGTCGGCCCGCCCACCGTGTCATACACAATGTCAAAACCTTCGCCCGCCGTGTACAAGGCTACGTACTCCTCGACGGTGTGCTGTTGGTAGTCGATAAACGTAGCGCCCAGCCCCTCGATCAACGCCCGCTGCCTGGCTGAACCGGTCGCAAACACCTCGGCGCCAAATGCATTAGCCACTTGCACGGCGACATGTCCTACACCACCCGCACCGCCCTGAATCAGTACTTTATGCCCCGGACCTACATGCGCACGGTCCACCAGCCCTTCCCATGCGGTGATCAGCACCAACGGCAATGCCGCGGCTTCGCGCATGCTCAGGGTCACGGGTTTTCTCGCCAGCAAGCGCGCATCCACCACGGCAAACTCCGCCAACGAGCCCTGGATGCCGCCCACTCCCGTCGCCAGGGCGTACACCTCATCGCCCGCCTTCCACTCGTTGATACCCGGGCCCACCGTCTCGATGATCCCCGCCAAGTCCAAGCCAATCACAGCCGGCAACGGCTGACGGGCATGGGCCGCCTCGCCTGCACGAATTTTCCCGTCCAACGGGTTGAGGCCACTGGCCTTGATCTTCACCAGCACCTCACCCTCCCCCGGCATCGGCCTTGGAATCGTTGCCAGCCGTAACGGCCCATTCGCCACATCCACCACCAGGGCATGCATTTGAGTTGTATCAGTCATGGTCGCGATCTCGATTCATCAGGAAGTGATCACCATGATGTGCCCAGCCATTCATGCCGATAAGACGCCAAACCGCTATAGTGACCATGCTCATTTGGCATGAATTGGTAGCCCCATGGATAAGCTCAACGCAATGGCCATTTTCGTCCGGGTGATCGAGCGCGGGAGTTTCTCTGCGGTTGCCCGGGAATTGCACACCACTCAGCCCACCATCAGCAAAGTACTGCGTGCACTGGAGACAGAACTGGGTGGCAAGCTGATTTCCCGCAGCACCCGCAAACTCTCCCTGACAGACGAAGGCCAGCGCTACTACAGCCATTGCCGGCAAATCCTCGCGGCGGTGGATGCTGCAGAACACAGCTTCCAGTCCGGCAGGGAGGCTGTCGCCGGTCCGTTACGCATTGGCTCGTCGGTGAGCTTCGGTCGCCTGCACATCGCCTCACGCCTGGCGGGATTTCTCGATCGATACCCACAGGTACAGGTTGACCTGCAACTGAACGATCAAAATCAGGACCTGGTCAGCGAAGGCCTGGACGTTACCCTGCGCATCGGCGAGTTGCGCGACAGCGGCCTGATCGCCCGGCAGATCGGCACTACTCACCGGGTCACCCTCGCCAGCCCGGCCTATCTGGCCAAACACCCGGCGCCGCAAACACCGCAAGAGCTGGCCCGGCACAATTGCCTGCTGTTCAACCTGCTCAGCAGCCAGAACCAATGGGTCTACGAAAAGGACGGGACGCGGCACAGCGTCAAGATCAAGGGCAACGCCCAGAGCAATAACTCCGAGGCTGTACGCGAGATGGTATTGGCGGGGCTCGGCATTGCGCTATCGCCCCTGTGGTTGTTCTTTGATGACCTGAAGGCCGGCCGGGTGGTCGCCTTGCTGCAGGACTACACCCCGCAGTCGCTGCCGATTCATGCCGTTTCGGCACCCAATCGCCGTCAGTCCGCCCGGGTCAAAGCGTTTATCGACTACATGGCCGATGCCCTGACCCAGGCGCCCGAACTGCAGCCCCTCAGATAGCAGCCGTACGCACCTGCAACCATTCCAGCGCCGCGCCACTGAGCAGCGGGCTCAAGCGCTCGCGGACTTGCGCGTGGTAATCGTTGAACCACTGGCGCTCGTCCACCGTCAGCAACGACGGCTCCAGGCAACGGGTGTCGATGGGGCACAGCGTGAGTGTCTCGAACTTGAGGAACTCGCCAAACTCGGTCTTGCCCGCTTCACGGTTCAGCACCAGGTTCTCGATCCGCACACCCCAACGCCCCGGACGGTAAGTGCCCGGCTCGATGGACGTAATCATGCCGGCCTGCATCGCGGTTTGCGGTGCGGCGACGGCTTGATAGGCGATCACCTGCGGGCCTTCATGCACATTGAGGAAGTAGCCGACGCCATGACCGGTGCCGTGGCCGTAGTCCACGCCTTCGGCCCAGATCGGCGCACGGGCGATGGAATCCAGCAGCGGCGAAAGAATGCCCTTGGGGAAATGCGCGCGGGACAAGGCAATCACACCCTTGAGCACCCGCGTGCAATCGCGTTTCTGCTCTTCGGTTGGCGTGCCGATGGGCACCATCCGCGTGATATCGGTGGTGCCACCCAGGTACTGGCCACCGGAGTCGATCAGCAGCAAGCCATCGCCTTCGATCAGCGCGTGCTCTTCTTCAGTCGCGTGGTAGTGCGGCATCGCGCCATTGGCGTTGAACGCGGCAATCGTGTTGAAACTCAGCGACACATAACCCGGCCGGCGGGTACGGGCCGCCGTCAGGTGTTCATCAATAGTCAGTTCGGTGATGCGCTCACGGCCCAACGCACTGTCGAGCCAGGCGAAGAATTCGCACAAGGCCGCGCCGTCCTGCTCCATGGCCTGGCGAATATGCTCGGCGTCCGCCAGGCTTTTACGCGATTTGGCCAAGGTGGTCGGGTTAAGCCCTTCGATCAGCTTGACGCCACTGCCGAGGTTTTCCAGCAAGCCGGCGGTCACCCGTGCCGGATCGACCTGCACACTGGCGCCCGACGGAATGGCCTTCAATGCAGCTGCGACTTCGCTGTAATCACGCAGGGCCACGCCATCCTGCTCCAGCACGGCACGAAGCTCGGCATCGACTTTGCTCAAAGCCACAAACAATGTCGCCTGCTGCTGACCGATCAAGGCAAAGGACACAAACACCGGGTTGAACGAAACGTCACCACCACGCAGGTTAAACAGCCAGGCGATATCGTCCAGGGTCGCGATGAAATGCCAGTCGGCCCCCTTCTCGCTCAAGCTTTCGCGCAGGGCCGCGAGTTTTTCGCCGCGGCTGACGGTGGCCTGGGGCGGCAGATGTTGATAGATCGGCTGGTTCGGCAAGGTTGGGCGGTCTTGCCAGACTTCATTCAGCAGGTCGATGTCCGTGCGCAAGCGTGCACCACGTGCTTCCAGCTTGCTGCCCAGGGTACGCGCCGAGGCCACGGCCATGACCGCACCGTCCACTGCCACCACGCCGCCTTCCGGAGTCTGTTCCGCCAGCCATTCCAGTGGCCCGGGCTGGCCGGGTTGCAGCTTGACCAATTCGATACCGCTGCCCTTGAGTTCCTTGGTCGCCTGTTCCCAATAGCGGCTGTCTGCCCACACACCGGCGAAATCCGCGGTGACAATCAGTGTGCCCACCGAGCCGTGAAAACCCGACAACCACTGGCGCCCCTGCCAGTAACCCGGCAGGTATTCGGACAAGTGCGGGTCGGCCGACGGCACCAAAAGGGCATGAATGCCTTCGCGGCTCATCAGTTCGCGGGTATGCGCCAGGCGCTGGGGAACCGTTCCATGGGTCAAAGGCTGTGTGCTCATCGTGTCTCCTGCTAACCACTAATAATTGTTATGGGGTCAAACGGCCCAGAAAGCCGGTGCGCTGGCCAGTGCCGCCTTGATCAGTTGTACCGCCTGATCGATGTCCTGCTCGGTGGTAAACCGACCGAGACTCAAGCGAATGGTGCGACCTGCGCTGCGGGCATCATGGCCCAGCGCCAGAAGCACATGGGACGGTGCATTGCTCGCCGAATTGCAGGCCGAGGTCGCCGAAAAGGCAATGCCCGCGCTCAGGGCGGCGGAGTTGAACTCGCCCTCGCTGAACGTCAGGCTCAAGGTGTGGGGGATACGCTGGGTAAGGCTGCCATTGAGGCGCACCCCGGCAATGGTATTCATCTGTTCCAGCAGGCGCTCGCGCAAGGCGACGATGGTCGCCTTTTCTTCAGCGAAGGACGCTGCCGCCAGGGCAAACGCCGTGCCCATGCCGGCGATCTGGTGAGTCGCCAGGGTGCCGGAACGCAAGCCGCCTTCATGGCCACCGCCGTGAATCTGCGCCAGCACTTTCTGCTGCGCACGCGGGCCGACGTACAAGGCGCCGATGCCCTTGGGACCATAGAGCTTGTGGGCGGAAAACGACATCAGGTCCACCGGCCACTCGGCCAGGTCAATCGCCACCTTGCCCGCGCCCTGCGCCGCATCCACGTGAAACAACGCCCCATGCTCACGCACTCGCGCGCCAATCGCCTGGATATCGTTGAGGGTGCCCAACTCGTTGTTCACCAGCATCAGCGACACCAAAAAGGTGTCTTCACGCAATGCTTCACTCACCGCCTCGGCGCTGATCAACCCTTCGGCGTCCGGCACCAGGTACGTCACGGCAACCCCGGCTTCCTGCAACTGGCGAGCGGTGTCGAGCGTGGCCTTGTGTTCGATCTGGCTGGTGATGATATGCCCACCGGCCACGCCCCGCGCCTGGGCGACGCCCTTGATGGCGAGGTTGTTGGACTCGGTGGCACCGGAGGTCCAGACAATCTGTGCCGGCTCGGCGCCAACCAGTTCGGCCACCTGGCGCCGCGCCTGTTCAACCGTTTGCCGGGCCTGTTGGCCGAACGCATGGGAACTGGACGCAGGGTTACCGAAGTTGGCGTTGAAACCCAGACACTCGACCATCACCTGGATGACCCGCTCATCCACCGGCGTGGTGGCGGCGTAGTCGAAATACAGCGGACGTTTATTCATGACGTTAAAGACTCGCAGAGCATGTTCCCGAGAGCAGCGTCTCAGGGGCAGCGATCAGAAAGGAAGATGGTTTACCTGATCCCGTGCCGTTAAAGAAAGACCACTTTATTTAAAAGTGCGTAGGAACGCTCCTGAAATTCAGCTTAACAGGCTCCGGGAAACGGATGGCAAACAAAAAGCCCGAGGTTCCTGTGGGAAACCTCGGGCTCTTCAGACCTGGCCACTGACTCAACTGGGGCGACCGTGCAGCGTCACGCCACGCTCGGCATTCATTTCGCCCTGGCGGTCAAAACCAAACGTGTTCTGTGGCTGGCCAGTCAGTTCAGCTTTCTTCTGTTGGTATTCATCAAACGACAGGCCCCGACGGCTCAGGGCTTCCAGCGCCAGTTCCTTGCTCTCTTCAGCCGAGTAGGCACGCAATTCAGGCGACGAATGGGTCGCACAACCGGCAAGGACTGAGGTGACAAGCAATACGGCAATGGCGAGAAAACGGTTCATGGCGAAGGTCCTGCGAAACGGGTTGAAGTCAATGAACACAGGCTACTCCCGCCCCTGCACGGTGAAAAATCATCAGCCGTGATAGTCGCTATCAACCTTTGCGACACCTGTGATAGTCACGCCACATATTCCATACAGATCTATAAATATGGAAATACGTTCATTTACGGAATAAATACAACCCTCTATAAATGGCCTCAGCGCTCACGCCACTGTTCGCCTGGCAACTGTTGCCCAGGCAACAGTCATTCAACAAAACACCAGGCAGACAACACCGCCATTTTCCAACACCTGGCCCAGAGGCCTCGCCAATCAAGGGCTGCGCAGTTTGGTACAGCTCTTGCTCAAGCCCCGCTACTGCTCTTGCCCTGAGCCACTGTTGAAAAAGGAACTGTTGATGACTCGTCCACTGAATGTCGTTGCCCTCTCCGGCGGAACCTGGCGCCCGTCCCGCACCCTGGTACTGACCCAGGCCGTGCTGGCCGAACTGGCCAATCAATTGCCGATCCAGACCACCCTGATTGAACTCGGCGACATTGCCCGGCCGCTGGGAGGCGCACTGTCGCGCCAGGAACTGCCCGCCGACGTCGAAGCCCAACTGCAAGCGATCGAGCAGGCCGACCTGCTGATCGTCGCCGCCCCGGTGTATCGCGGCTCCTACCCTGGCCTGCTCAAGCACCTGTTCGACCTGGTCGACCTCAACGCGCTGATCAACACCCCGGTGTTGCTGGCGGCCACCGGCGGCAGCGAACGCCACGCCCTGGTACTCGATCACCAACTGCGCCCGCTGTTCAGTTTCTTCCAGGCCCTGACCTTGCCGATTGGCGTGTACGCCACCGAGGCCGATTTCACCGATTACCACATAACCAGTGAGCCCTTGAAGGCCCGCATTCGCCTTGCTGCAGAACGCGCCGCGCCATTGTTTGCCGCGCATCCCACCTCTCTGCTGAAAATCGCTTAAGGATTTGTCATGGATGTTTTCTGGTTTCTGCCTACACACGGTGACGGCCATTACCTGGGCACCACCCAAGGCGCTCGCCCGGTCACCCTCAACTATTTGAAACAAGTCGCTCAAGCGGCGGACAACCTCGGCTACCACGGCGTGCTGATCCCCACCGGCCGCTCCTGCGAAGACTCCTGGGTGATCGCCTCGGCGCTGGTGCCATTGACCGAACGCCTGCGTTACCTGGTAGCGATTCGCCCGGGGATCATCTCGCCGACCGTCTCGGCACGCATGGCTGCCACCCTAGACCGCCTGTCCGGTGGCCGCCTGCTGATCAACGTGGTGACCGGCGGCGACCCCGACGAAAACCGCGGCGACGGCAGCTTCCTCGATCACAGCGAACGCTACGAAGTGACCGACGAATTCCTCAAGATCTGGCGCCGCGTGTTGCAGGGCGAATCGGTAGATTTTGAAGGCAAACACCTGCGTGTGCAGAACGCCAAGGCACTGTACCCACCGGTGCAGAAGCCATATCCACCGCTGTACTTCGGCGGTTCCTCGGATGCCGCCCACGACCTCGCCGCCGAACAGGTGGACGTGTACCTGACCTGGGGCGAACCACCGGCCGCCGTCGCCGAGAAACTCGCCGACGTTCGCGAGCGCGCAGCGCGCCATGGCCGCACCGTCAAGTTCGGGATTCGCCTGCATGTGATCGTGCGCGAAACCGAAGAAGACGCCTGGAAAGCCGCCGCCAAACTGATTGAACACATCAGCGACGAAACCATCGCCGCCGCGCAAAAATCCTTCTCGCGCTTTGACTCCGAAGGCCAGCGGCGCATGGCCGCGCTGCACGACGGGCGTCGCGACAACCTGGAAATTGCCCCCAACCTGTGGGCCGGTGTCGGCCTGGTGCGGGGCGGCGCGGGCACGGCCCTGGTGGGCAACCCTGCGCAAGTCGCCGAGCGGATCAAGGAATACGCGGACCTGGGCATCGAAAGCTTCATCTTCTCCGGCTACCCGCACCTGGAAGAGGCGTACCGCTTTGCCGAGCTGGTGTTCCCGCTGCTGCCGGAACCCTACGCCAGCCTGGCCGGGCGCGGCGTCACCAACCTCACCGGACCGTTCGGCGAAATGATTGCCAACGACGTGCTGCCGGCAAAAGCCAAGGCCTGACCTGCCGTCTGCCGGGGTACGCCCCGGCACACCATGAGGAATACCGCGTGACAGCCAAACCCAACAGCGTCCTGCCCTCCCCCTTGCAGACCGCCAAACTGCTGGCCGCCGAATTCGCCCTCACCGCCGTCGAACGCGACGAGCGTGGCGGCACCCCGAAGACCGAACGTGACGCCCTGCGCCAGAGCGGCTTGCTGGCCCTGAGCATTCCCACCCAATACGGCGGCCTCGGCGCCCGCTGGAGCGAGACCCTGGAGATCGTGCGCGAGTTCGCCAAGGTCGACAGTTCCATCGCCCACGTCTTCGGGTTTCATCATCTGATGCTCGCCACCGTGCGCCTGTTCTCCCGCCCGGAGCAATGGCAACCCTGGTTCGAACAGACCGCGCGTAAAAACTGGTTCTGGGGCAACGCCCTCAACCCGCTGGACACACGCACGGTGGTCAAGGCCTTCGGCGGCTGGCGCGAATTTTCCGGCAAGAAAAGTTTCTGCTCCGGCGCCAGCGACTCGGAAATGCTGATCGCCTCGGCGGTGGATGAAAGCGCCGGCGGCAAACTGCTGATTGCGGCCATCCCCAGCGGCCGCAGCGGCATCACCTTGCACAACGACTGGAACAACATCGGCCAGCGCCAGACCGACAGCGGCAGCGCCACCTTCGAACGGGTACGCGTGGAAGAGTCGGAATTGCTCCTCGATCCCGGCCCGCTCAGCACGCCCTTCGCCTGTCTGCGCCCGCTGATCGCCCAGCTGACCTTCACCCACATGTTCCTCGGCATCGCCGAAGGCGCGTTTGCCGAAGCCCGCAACTACACCCTGACCGAAACCCGGCCCTGGCATAAATCCACGGTGCAGGACATTCGCCAGGACCCGTACGTGCTCAACCACTACGGCGAATTCTGGGTCGCGCTGGAAGGCGTGCGCCTGTTGGTGGAGCGTGCCGCCGAACTGCTGGACCAGGCCTGGGCCAAAGGCCCGAGCCTCAGTGAAAGCGAGCGCGGCGAACTGGCCATCGCCATCGCCACCGCCAAAGTGGCCGCTACCCGCAACGGCCTGGAACTGTGCAGCCGCCTGTTCGAAGTCACCGGCGCGCGCTCCACCCACGCCTCCCTGCGCCTGGACCGGCACTGGCGCAACCTGCGCACGCAAACGTTGCACGATCCGGTGGACTACAAACTCCACGAACTGGGGGACTGGGCGCTGAACCAGTCCCTGCCGATTCCCACGTTCTACTCCTAGAAGAGGTGCCCATGCAGCTTTTAACCTTACCGCCCTCGCCCGCTCTTGCGACCTCGATCCGCGCCACGGCCCAGGTCTTCGAAGACCCCAAATCCCAGGCGTTGCTGGCGCACATCCAGCAAGTCGCGCCGAGCGAAGCCAGCGTGCTGATCATCGGCGAAACCGGCACCGGTAAAGAGCTGGTGGCGCGCCATATCCACAACCTCAGCGCGCGGCGCAACCGGCCGTTCGTGGCGGTCAACTGCGGCGCGTTTTCCGAATCCCTGGTGGAAGCCGAGCTGTTCGGCCACGAAAAAGGCGCCTTCACCGGCGCTCTCAGCGCCAAGGCCGGTTGGTTCGAAGAGGCCGACGGCGGCACCTTGTTCCTCGATGAAATTGGCGACTTGCCGATGGCGATTCAGGTCAAGCTGCTACGCGTCCTGCAGGAACGCGAAGTGGTGCGCCTGGGCTCGCGCAAAAGCATCCCCATCGACGTGCGGGTGTTGGCTGCCACCAACGTTCAGTTGGAAAAAGCCATCAACGCCGGGCATTTTCGCGAGGACCTGTACTACCGCCTCGACGTGGTCAGCCTGGAGCTGAGCCCGCTGCGGGACCGCCCCGGTGACATCCTGCCACTGACCCGTCACTTCATCGAAGCCTACAGCCAGCGCCTGGGTTATGGCCCCATCACCATAAGCCGCGAGGCCGAGCAGAAACTCAAGAGCTACAGTTGGCCGGGCAACATCCGCGAACTGGAAAACGTCATCCACCACACCCTGCTGATTTGCCGCAATGGCGTGATCGAGCGCGACGATCTGCGCCTGTCGAACATGCGCATCGAGCGTCAGGACGACAGCCAGCACGGCATCGACAACAGCGCTGAAGCCTTGCTGGAACGGGCCTTTCAAAAACTTTTCGAAGAACAGGCCGGCGCCCTGCATGAAAAGGTCGAGGATGCGTTGCTGCGTGCCGCGTACCGATTCAGCCATTACAACCAGGTGCACACCGCCAACCTGCTGGGCCTGAGCCGCAACGTGACCCGGACCCGTTTGATCAAGATCGGTGAACTGGCGGTAAACAAGCGACGTCCCGGCGAGAACGTTCAGGGCGAGCGCATGCTGCACCTGTCAATTTAGGCGGCAGTGCAAGGCGTTGTCATGGCTGCGCTCGATGCTGCGCAGCACCTGGAACGAACCGAAGGTCACTGCCGTGGCCTGGTGGGCGCGGATCAGCGTCCAGAAATCTTCCTCACCGTGCTCAAAACACTTGAAGGCCGCCTCCCCGTCTTCGCGGGAGCGCCATTGCAGGTAGCTGAGCACCCGGCGTCCATCATCGCTGACCTGCACACTCGCATTGATAAAGCCGCCATGGCCTTGGGCCAAACGCTCGCTCTGGGACGACAGGGCCGCCACCAAAGCCGATTGCTGCTGAGGTTCGATCTGGAATTCGACCATCTGGGTGAAACTCAGACTCTTCTCTGATACCTGCATGAACATTTCCCTCTCACTGTAGGCACAATCTTGCGATTCGATGCCACGCAGGGTAAAACCTCTAGTTAAGTCAAGGTCAAGGGCTTTTTCATGGTCACCAAAGAACTCACCGTCGGCCAGCTGGCGGCCCGCAGTGGCGTGGCGGTCACCGCGCTGCACTTCTACGAAACCAAGGGGTTGATCAAGAGCAACCGCAACGCCGGCAATCAACGGCGCTACCCGCGGGACGTGTTGCGCCGGGTGGTGGTGATCAAGATTGCCCAGCGTTTGGGCATCCCCCTGGCGACTATCCATGAGGCGCTGCAAACCTTGCCCGATGGCCGCACGCCAACGGCTGCCGACTGGGAACGCCTGTCTGCGCTGTGGCGTGAGGATTTGGACCAGCGCATCGACAAGCTGATGCTGCTGCGGGACAAACTCAGTGGCTGCATTGGCTGCGGGTGTTTGTCGCTGGAGGCGTGCCCACTGCGTAATCACGATGATGTACTGGGTGAGCGCGGGTCTGGGGCACAACTCTTGGAGCCGTCCACATAATGGCGGGGTAACACTCGATCAATGTGGGAGCGGGCTTGCTCGCGAAAGCGGGGTATCAGTCGCCAGATGCAGTGGCTGACCCACCGCCTTCGCGAGCAATCCCGCTCCCACATTTCGATCTCCATCGAGCTTAGAAACCCGGGGCTATCTGGCCCTTGTAGCGGGTCAGGATGAACTGGCGCACTTCATCGGAGTTCAACGCCTTGGCCAGCTTCTGGATGCCCGGGTCGTTGATGTTGTCCGGGCGCGCTACCAGGTACTCGACGTACAGGCTCTTGCCCTTCTCGACGATCAACGCGCTGTTGGTGTCGATCCCGGCTTCCAGGGCGTAGTTGGCGAACACGAACGCCAGGTCCACCTGGCTCACTGAACGCGCGAGCAACGCCCCTTCCAGCTCACGAATTTTCAGGTGCTTGGGGTTCTCGACGATGTCCCGTGGGGTGGCCAGGGTGTTGCTCGGGTCCTTGAGTTTGATCAGGCCGGCTTCGTCCAGCAGCACCAAGGCGCGGCCGGTGTTGACCGGGTCGTTGGGGATCGACACCGTGGCGCCGTCTTTCAGCTCGGAGATATTTTTGATCTTGGTCGAATAAGCGCCGAACGGCTCGATGTGCACGCCTACCACCGGCACCAGATTGGTGTGCCGGGTCTTGTTGTAGTCATCCAGGAATGGCCGGTACTGGTAGTAGTTGGCGTCGATGTTCTTCAGCGCCAGTTGCTGGTTGGGCTGGATGAAATCAGTGAAGACCTTGATTTGCAGGTCCACGCCTTCCTTGGCCAGCGCGGGTTTGACGAACTCCAGGATCTCGGCGTGAGGCACGGGTGTGGCACCCACCACCAACGTCTCGTTGGCGAGGGCATTCAGGGAGAAGACAGCAGCCAAAATGGCCAGGGATTTTTTCATGATTGCTCCGAAAGCAGTCGTTCTAGGAATAGGTTTTAACGGCGGCTGTAACGCGCCACCAAGCGGTCGCCGGTCATTTGCAGGGCCTGCACCAGCACCAACAGCAGCAACACGGTGACCACCATCACGTCGGTCTGGAAACGCTGATAGCCGTAGCGGATGGCCAGGTCGCCCAGGCCACCGCCGCCAATCACCCCGGCCATGGCGGTGTAGTCCACCAGCACAATCGCGGTGACGGTGACCGCCGCCAGCAGGCCGCCCCGGGCTTCCGGCAACAGCGTATGGCGGATCACCTGCCAGGTGCTGGCGCCCATGGACTGGGTGGCCTCCACCACGCCACGGTCGACTTCACGCAAGGCGGTTTCCACCAGCCGCGCGAAGAACGGCGTACAGCCCACCACCAACGGCGGAATCGTGCCGGGCACGCCCAATGAGGTGCCCACCAGCAAGGTGGTCACCGGGATCAGCACAATCAGCAGGATGATGAACGGCAGCGAACGCAGCACGTTCACCACCACCGACAACGCGCGGTACACCACCAGGGTTTCGTGCAACTGGCGCTTGCCGGTGAGGAACAACACCACCCCCAGCGGCAACCCGAGCAGCACGGTAAAACCCAGGGCCGCGCTGAGCATGCTCAGGGTTTCCAGGCACGCTTGGCCGATGTCGGCCCAATAGATGTTTTTAAACAGCTCGGCCATGGTTCAAGACCAGTCGTGACGCGGGGGCTTGGCGCCGTTGAGCAACCAGTTGCCCACCACGTGGTACTTCCACCGCACCGGGTCATGCAGGGTATGCACCCGGGCATTGCGCCAGTGCCGGTCGAAGTTGTGCTTCTTCAAGGTGGACCGGGTGCCGCCGAGTTCGAAGAGTTTGTTGCTGGCGTCGATGGCGATTTCGGTGGTCAGCACCTTGGCCCGGGCAACGGCCAGTGAGGCATGGGCGACGCTGTCTTCATCGGGTGCCGGGCGCGCGGCGTCGAGGGCTTTTCCGGCCCGTTCCAGCAGGGCTTCCGCCGCTTCCAGGCGAATATCCAGCGCACCGACCTGGATAATGGTCAGCGGGTCTTCGCTGGCTTTTTCCACCCTGGCATCGATCCATGGGCGGGCGAATTGCTGGACGAACTGCACCGTGTCACGCAGCGCGGCACGGGCGATGCCGGCGTCGATGGCGGCGGTGGTCAGTTGGGCGAATGGCCCGGCCAGGGTCGGCGAATCGTAGGAGCGATGGGTAGGAAACAGGTTGAACGCCGGCACCTTCAGGTTTTCGGCCAACACCGTACCGCTGGACGTGGTGCGCTGGCCCATGCTGTCCCAGTCATCGACCACCACCAGGCCTTCAGTGCCGCGCGGCACGAACGCCAGTTGCGCATTTTGCTGTTCATCCAGCGCCAGCACCGCCAGCCAGTGGGCGTACAGCGAACCGGTGCAATAACCCTTGCGGCCGTTGATCACATAGCCGTCGCCTTGCCGGCGGATGGTCGCCTGGATGTCCTGGACGTTCTTGCCGCCGGTTTCCGACAGTGCGTTGGCAAACCGATGCCCCTCCAGCGCCAGGCCAAAAAAGTACGCCTGCTGTTCAGGCGTGCCTTGCAGGCGGATGTCTTCCAGCAGGCAGTAATGGTTCTGCGGGATTTGCCCCAGCGAGGGATCGGCCGCCGAGATAATCGCAATCACCTGGGCCAGCACCGCGTAGGACACCTGGGCGCCGCCAAACTCGCGGGGCACGCTGATGCCCCACAGGCCGCTGTTGGAATACAGGTCGACCACGTCCGCCGGCACCTGGCGGGTGCGATCGCGTTCGGCGTCTTGTTCCAGCAATACGGCGGCGACTTGGTGGGCAACGGCCAGGGCATGGGCCTCGTCGCGGATCAGCTCGGCGTGAGGTGAGTGAATCGGGTAATCGGCAGATACAGGCAGTACAGACATACAACGCTCTCGGGCGAATGATTTACCTGAGGCATTGCAGCTTCTGTGCCTGAGGCGCCAGGCCTTCAAACACAAGGGTTTGCGCCCGATCTACGCGCGGCAGACCGCCCACGGCGCAGCAAACTGCCGGTTTGCTGTTGCCTGGGCAACACCTCGTCGGCTGCCCGCAGGCCACGGCGCACGTGGCCTATAGTGAAAAAGCCGTCCCTCCATAACCACAATCAAGGAGAACGAAATGAGCGTTAACCCCATTCCCGAGGGCTATCACAGCATCACGCCGTACCTGGGCATCGACAAAGCCGCTGAAGCCATCGAGTTCTACAAACAAGCCTTTGGCGCCACCGAAGTCATGCGCCTGGACATGCCCGACGGCAAGGTCGGCCATGCCGAACTGCGCATTGGTGATTCGCCGATCATGATGGCCTCGCCCTGCGGCGAGATGTCGTTCGGCAGCCCGGGCAAGGAACACCCCAGTGTGTGCCTGCATCTCTACGTGCAAGACGTCGACCAACAGTTCGCCCGGGCGATCAAGGCTGGCGGCACGGCGATTTCAGAGCCCAAGGATCAGTTTTACGGCGACCGTTCCGGGACGCTGAAAGACCCGTTCGGGCACGTGTGGTTCCTGGCTACGCGCAAGGAGGATTTGACCGAGGCACAGGTTCGCCAGCGGGCCGAGGCGTTGTTCAAGCAAGGATGAAGTCGCCTGGGCGACACAACCCAACTGTGGGAGCTGGCTTGCCTGCGATGGCATCACCTCGGTGCGACTGATACACCGAGTTGCCTGCATCGCAGGCAAGCCAGCTCCCACAGTTGACCTGCACTGCCTGAAAGATCGGGCTTCAACACACTTCATGAACAACCCCTCCACGTTTTCCCCCTTGCCCCAGGCGCCGTGTGATTTCAGGATGCAGGCAATCATCACAAGGAGTCATTCCATGTTCGCCGGATTCCAAAAAGACCAGCGCCACGTCAACGGTGTGGACATCAACTACCGCAAAGGCGGCGCGGGTCCCGGCCTGCTCCTACTGCACGGGCACCCGCAGACCCACGTCATCTGGCACAAAGTCGCCGAGCAACTGGCCGAACACTTCACCGTGGTCGCCGCCGACCTGCGCGGTTACGGCGACAGCAGCAAACCCGCCGCCGATGAGCATCACATCCACTACTCCAAGCGCGAAATGGCCCGCGACGGCGTCGAGTTGATGAAGGCCCTGGGCTTTGATGAATTCTCGGTGCTGGCCCACGACCGTGGCGCCCGCGTCGCCCATCGCCTGGCCCTGGACCACCCCAAGGCCGTGCAACGCATGGTGCTGCTGGACATCGCACCGACGCTTTCGATGTACGCCCAGACCGACGAGGCCTTTGCCCGCGCCTACTGGCACTGGTTCTTCCTGATCCGCCCGGCGCCGTTGCCGGAAAGCCTGATCGAAAGCAACCCCGAGCTGTACCTGCGCAGCGTCATGGGCAGCCGCAGTGCCGGGCTCAAGCCGTTCACCGATGAAGCCTTTGCCGAATACCTGCGCTGCCTGAAACTGCCCGGCACCGCCACCGGCATCTGCGAAGACTACCGTGCCGCCGCCGGCATCGACCTCGAGCACGACCGCGCCGATATCGACAACGGCAACCAGCTGAACCTGCCGTTGCTGGTGATGTGGGGCGCCGAGGGTACCGTCGGGCGCTGTTTCGAACCCCTCAAGGAATGGCAAAAAGTAGCCACCGACGTACGTGGCAAGGCCCTGCCGGCCGGCCACTACATCGCTGAAGAAGCCCCAGAGCTGTTGCTCGGCGAAGTCCTGACCTTCCTTCGTTGAGCCTTTAGTCAACCGCTGATCTGATCGATCCCGCCCCGCAGGCTTGAAAAAGCCTGCGACGGGATCTGCTTGCCCAAGAAACGTCTCGAGATAATAAAAATGACAATCAGAAAACTGCTGGGAACCCTGTATGTGCAGGTGATCATCGCCATTGTGCTGGGCGTGTTGATCGGCAACCACTGGCCCCAGGTGGGCATTGACCTGAAGCCCTTGGGCGACGGTTTTATCAAGCTGATCAAGATGATCATCGGCCCGATCATCTTCTGCACCGTGGTCTCCGGCATCACCAGCATGCACGACGTGAAGCAGGTGGGCCGCGTGGGCGGCAAGGCGCTGCTGTATTTCGAGATTGTCTCCAGCATCGCCCTGGTGATCGGCATCCTCGCCGCGCATCTGCTGCACCCGGGCGTGGGGTTCAACATTGATGTGAAGACCCTCGACAGCTCGGCCATCGCCGGTTTTGTCGGCCAGGCCGAACACGGCGAAGGCGTCACCGGGTTCCTGATGCACGTGATCCCGACCACCTTCTTCGACGCCTTCTCCAAGGGCGAAATCCTGCCGGTGCTGTTTGTGTCAGTGCTGTTTGGCCTCGGGCTGGTGATGATAGGCGAGAAGGGCCGGCCCTTGGTAGGCGTGATCAACCAGGCCAGCGAAGTGTTCTTCCGCATCGTCGGGATGATCAGTCGCGTCGCGCCGATCGGTGCGTTCGGCGCGATCGCCTTCACCATCGGCAAATACGGCCTGGGTTCGCTGCTGCCGCTGCTGAAACTGGTGGGCACGTTCTACGTCACCGCGTTTTTCTTCGTGGCGGTGGTGCTGGGCAGCATTGCCCGCTATGTCGGCTTCAGCATCTTCAAGCTGCTGACGTACATCAAGGCCGAACTGTTGATCGTGCTGGGCACCAGCTCCTCCGAATCGGCCCTGCCGCAACTGATCCAGAAACTCGAAAGCCTCGGCGCCTCCAAAGGCGTAGTGGGGATTGTGGTGCCCACTGGCTACACCTTCAACCTGGACGGCACCAACATCTATATGACCCTGGCGGTGCTGTTCCTGGCCCAGGCCACCAATATCGACCTGACGCTGGAGCAACAACTGACCCTGCTGGCGGTGGCGATGCTCACCTCCAAAGGCGCGGGCGCAGTGGTAGGCGCAGGCTTCGTCGCGCTGGCCGCCAGCCTGGCGGTGGTGCCGACGGTGCCGGTGGCGGCGATGGTGCTGATCCTGGGTGTCGACCGCTTCATGGCCGAGTGCCGCTCGTTGACCAATATCATCGGCAATGCCGTGGCCGCCCTGGTGGTGGCTGCGTGGGAAGGCGAACTGGACCGCGAGAAGATGGCGCCTATCGCCCTCAAGCATGGCCGTCATGCGCGGGCTGCTGCGCAGGCGAAGATCGCCGCTGAGTAGACCTTAAGTACCAATCCCCTGTGGCGAGGGAGCTTGCTCCCGCTGGAGTGCGCAGCGCTCCCCTCTTTTTGGGGCCGCTGCGCAGCCCAGCGGGAGCAAGCTCCCTCGCCACACCGGTGCTATTCTGGCGGCTCATGCCGCCACGCCTGTTTCTGATGACTAACAAGAAAGATACCGTGCCCCTACCTGAAGACCTGCGGGTATTCCTGACCGTGATCCGCAAGGCCGGCTTTGCTGCGGCTGCCGATGAGCTGGGCTTGTCCCCGGCCTACGTCAGCAAGCGTATCCAGATTCTCGAAACCACCCTTGCCACCCGCCTGCTGCACCGCACCAGCCGCCGTATCGCCCTGACCGAAGACGGTGAGCGCGTGCAGCGCTGGGCCGTGCGTATTCTCGAAGACTTCCAGCAACTGTCCGATGAGCTTTCCGACGCCCACGACAGCCCCCGTGGCCATCTGCATTTGTGCAGCAGCTTCGGTTTCGGCCGCAACCATGTGGCGCCGGCCCTGTCGCTGCTGGCTGAGCAATACCCGGACCTGGAGATTCGCCTGGACCTGTTTGACCGGGTGGTGGATATCGTCAGCGAGGGTTTTGACCTGGAGATTCGCGTGGGCGACGACATTCCCGGGCAACACATCGGCCGCCGGCTGGTGAGCAACCGCCGGGTGTTGTGTGCCGCGCCCGCCTACCTCGAACGCCGAGGCACGCCGCAGCACTTGAGCGACCTGGAGCAACACGACTGCCTGGTACTCAAAGAGCGCGACAACGCCTTTGGCATCTGGCACCTGGAACGCGATGGCGTGCAGGACAGCGTGCGCGTGCGTGGGCCGCTGTCATCCAACAATGGCGAGATCGTTTTGCAATGGGCACTTGATGGGCGTGGGGTGTTGTTGCGGTCGATGTGGGATGTGAAGCCGCTGCTGGAGCAAGGGAAACTGGTGCAGGTGCTGCATGACTACACCCAGAGTGCCAACGTGTGGGCGGTGTATCCGACGCGGCTGGCGTACTCCGGGAAGCTGCGGGCGTGTGTGGAGTTTTTGCAGGAGCACTTCAAGGGGTTGTCGATTTGATGCCCCGGGGCTTGGGTACATATCCGTTATTTGGGTGATGGCTGGTATTGGTTCCGCTCTTACAGCGGCTCACTTTTGAACAGCGCAAAAGTAAGCAAAACGCTCTTGCCCCACCACTCGGCACCTCGCCTAGGCTCGGTGTGCCCTCACTCCGGCTTTGGACCGTGGGCCGCCGCGATGGGCCATCCTTGGCCCAGCGCGGCTAACCCGGCGTCCTGCCGGGTTACCCACGCTCCAAAGCCTGCGTTCGGCCAGCGTGGTTTAACGGGGCGCCTAAGATCAAGATCAAAAGCAGAACAACAGCACAGCGGCCTACAGGCCGGCTTGAGTGGTGTGAAGCAAGGGCACCATCAAAATCTAAAGCGGGCACGATCCCTTGTAGGAGCTGGCTTGCCGGCGAAGGTGGTTAACGATGACGTGGGCATCCTGATTCAACGCGGCGCTCTCAGGTTTTTCGCCGGCAAGCCGGCTCCTACAGAAAAGCAGCTTTGCTTTAGCTTTTGCTCTGGCTTCTACCACTCAAGCCGGCCTGTAGGCCGCTGTGCTGTTGCTTTTGATCTTGATCTGGCTCTGACTGCCCCAATAAGCCCGAGGCCGAACGCAGGTGGTGCGGAGCGGGTAAACCGGCAGGACGCCGGTTTAGCCGCGACGGGGCAGGGACGCCCCGTCGCGGCGGCCCGCGGAGCAATGCCGGAGTGAGGGAACACCGAGCCTTAGCGAGGTGCCGACAGGCGGGGCAGAGCGTTTTGGTTACTTTTGCGCTTTTCAAAAGTGACCCGCTGTAAGAGCGGAACCCTAAGCAGCCGTTACCTAAATAACGGATATGCCCCCCCCATTCACCGCACTCAAACTGCAACAACAACCCTATCACCCAAGCCAAGGATTGGCCGCCAGATGTTCACGCTCAAACGCCCTGATCTGCTCACTGCGCTGCAACGTAGTACCGATGGCATCCAACCCCAGCAACAACGCAGTCTTGCGCAACGTATCAATCTGGAACGGAATCACCCGCCCGTCCGCCAAAAGAATCTCCTGCGCCTCAAGGTCCACACTGATCTGCGCCTGTTCAGGCTGGCTGACGGTCTGCCCCAACCGCTGCAACACCGCCTCGTCCAGCGTAATCAACAACACCCCGTTACGCTGGCAGTTGTCATAAAAAATCCCGGCAAAACTGCTGCCGATCAGCGCCCGAATGCCCATCTGCTTCAAGCCCCACACCGCATGCTCCCGGCTGGAACCACAACCGAAGTTCGGCCCCACCACCATAAAGCTCGCGCCCTGCCAGGCCGGCTGGTTCAGCACGAATTGCGGGTTGGCCTCGCCCGACGGCAAGAAACGCAAATCAAAGAACAACCCGCGGTCCAGCCCATTGCGGTCGATGCCCTTGAGAAACTGCTTGGGCATGATCACGTCAGTGTCGATATTGGCCGCCAGCATCGGCGCGGCCTTGCCGGTGATGCGAGTGAAGGGTTGCAGGCTCATGTGCGGTCTCCAAAGTAGCGAATATCCGTCAGGCGGCCAGTGATGGCAGCGGCGGCAACCATGGCCGGGCTCATCAGGTGGGTGCGTGCCCCCGCGCCCTGGCGGCCTTCGAAGTTGCGGTTGGTGCTGGAGGCGCAGCGATCGCCCGGCTCCAGCACATCGTCGTTCATTGCCAGGCACATCGAGCACCCGGACTGGCGCCATTCAAACCCGGCGTCGATAAAAATCGCGGCGAGGCCTTCGGCTTCAGCCTGGTCGCGCACTTCGGTGGAGCCCGGCACGATCATCGCCCGCACGTGGTCCGCCACGTGCTTGCCGCGCACCACGCTGGCGGCGTCCCGCAGGTCTTCGATGCGGGCGTTGGTGCAGGAACCGATAAACGCATGGCTGATGACGATCTCGCTCAACGGCATGCCGGCTTCCAGGCCCATGTAGTTCAGGGCGCGGCGCATGTCCTGGCGCAGGATCAGGTCGCTGACGTCTTGCGGGTCGGGCACGCGGGCGCCGATGGGCGCGGCCTGGTCGGGGCTGGTGCCCCAGGTGACCATCGGCTCCAGGGCCGTGGCGTCCAGGTGCACTTCGAGGTCGAACACTGCGTCTGCGTCCGAGTGCAGCTGGCGCCAGCCTGCAAGGGCGCGGTCCCACAGTTCGCCCTTCGGCGCGCGGGGTTTGCCCTTGAGGTAGGCGAAGACTTTTTCATCCGGCGCCATGAAGGCACCGCGTGCGCCCGCTTCCACCGCCATGTTGCAGATGGTCATGCGGGCCTCGACGCTCAGGGCATCGATGGTCGAGCCACGAAACTCAATGGCATAGCCGGTGGCACCCGAGGCACCGATCTTGCCGATCAGCGCCATGATCACGTCCTTGGAGGTCAGGCCGTGGGCCAATGCACCGTCCACGGTCACGCGCATGCTCTTCAGGCGTTTGTAGACCAGGGTTTGGGAGGCCAGCAAATGCTCGATTTCCGAGGTGCCGATGCCAAAGCCGAATGCGCCCAGTGCGCCATAGGTGGTGGTGTGGCTGTCGCCGGCGGCAATCACCATGCCCGGCAGGATAAAGCCCTGCTCCGGGGCGATCACGTGTTCGATGCCCTGGCGCTTGTCGAGGATGTCCAGCAGTTCAATCCCGAAGTCCCGGCAGTTTTCCGCCAGGTACGACACTTGCCGCGCGCCGCCCGCATCCGGCATGGCGGCAATGCGCTTGGGCGTGGTGGGGTTCACATGGTCGACCACCGCCAGCGCCGTGCCGGGGCGCCACACGCCGCGGCCTGCCTCGCGCAAGCCGCTGAAGGCCTGGGGGCTGGTGTATTCGTTGATCACCTGGCGGTCGATGTACAGCAGCACATGGCCCTGGTCATCCAGGCGGCACACCGTGTGGGAATCGATGTGTTTGTCGTAGAGGGTTCTGGCAGAAGTCATTATGGGGCTCGCTCAACGGTATGACCCCATCATAGGCAGCACCCCCGCCCCATCAATCCCGCCTTGGTGATGACTCGGAACATGTTTCGTGTTGCATGAATGCGTATCTGAAACATTTACTTTCATATCCGCCTTAGGGTTTTGCGTTTCTCATCCGTCTTAACTTAGATACAGCCGCTCGCGTCAGCAAAAGCTACGGGTGGCGTTTTCCGGGCCTTTACTGCCCCCCTCCGATCAAGACCCTCATTCACATGTCGAAGAAGTCACGCTCAAAACTCTGGTTTCTCGTGCACAGCTGGCTGGCATTGCCCATCTGGTTCTTTGTGCTGATCGTCTGCGTCACCGGCACCCTGGCGGTGGTCAGCCAGGAGATCGTCTGGCTGGCCAACCCGGACATCCGCGCCAGCAAGCCGTCGGACGATGCCGAACCGCTCACCTACGACCAGGTGATCGGCGCCATCAAGCGCGCCGAACCCCAGGTGATCGTCGAATCCCTGAGCCGCCCGGACGAATCGCATTTCGCCCTCAGCGCCGACCTCAGCTACCCCGACGGGCGCTCGCTGGAGGTTTACGTCAACCCGTACACCGGGGTGATCCAGGGCATCAGCCCATCGTTCAACTTCCAGCAATTTACCCGTGCCCTGCATGGCTGGTGGCTGGTGCCGTTCACCAATGGTTACAGCTGGGGCTGGTACCTGGTCTCGCTGCTGGGCTTGCCGCTGTTGGCCTCGCTGGTCACCGGCCTCGTGGTCTACAAGCGCTTCTGGAAAGGTTTTTTCAGGCCGACGCTGCGCATTCGTCACGGTGCGCGGATTTTCTGGGGCGACTTCCACCGGTTGAGCGGCATCTGGTCGATCTGGTTTATCGCGGTGATTTCGATCACCGGCACCTGGTTCCTGATCCAGGCGATCCTGGGCGATAACCAGATCACCATTTCCAGCGAGCCTATCGTCCCGGCGATTGCCCGCGACAAAGTGCCGATGTCCGCCCCGGGCGTGCCGGCGCCCATGATTCCGCTGGACGAGGCGATCACCATCGCCACCCAGCGGATTCCAGGGCTCGAGGCCAGCTTTGTGAGCCTGCCCAGCAACGCCTACAGCCACCTGCGCATCGGCGGGCGTGGCTGGTACCCGCTGATGTTCCAGACCGCAGAAATCAACCCGTACAACGGCGAAATCGCTGCCTCGCACCTGCTGTCAGACCGTTCGGCCCTGGAGTTCGTCACCGAATCCATGCGCCCGTTGCACACCGGGGATTTTGGCGGGATCTGGATCAAGCTGATCTGGGCCTTCTTCGGCCTGGTGCTGAGCATGATGGTCTTGAGCGGCTTGCTGATCTGGACCAAACGCACGGCCCTGGCCACCCTCAATGCCCTGAAACGCGAAGCCAAAGCGTCCCGTCAACCGGCGAAAATCCAGGCCTTGCAGGCTGAAACCACGGAGGGCAACCGATGAACAAGGCCACGACGGTTCAACCGCCCTCGCCGCTGCGGGCCTTTTGGCTCAAATGGCGCTTCCACATCAATATTTTGCTGTTGCTGGTGCCCCTGGGCTTTATGCCCAAGTACTTCGCCGACGCGGCGCTGTTTCGCGGTGACAGCGGCCTCGGCGAACGGGAGATCGGCGACGTGCAGGTCGGCCCCTGGAGCCTGAAGCTCGCAGAGCTGCGCAACGAGCCTCCGCGCCCTGACCCGGCGGGCCCGATGAAATCCTTCAACGCGGCCCTGTGCACTGCCTGTACCGAGCAGGTCAAGGCCACCTACCTGCGCATCGGCAAGCCACGCAGCCTGCGGGCCGCCGGGGTGATTTTCTTCGGCACCCCGTACCGCATGGGCGCCGCGCTGCCGATCCCTGAACGCACGCCGCTGGACGCCGAAGTGTGGATCACCATGGAAGGCTGGGACGGCGCCATGCACCAGGCCTCCATTCCCTTGAGCCAGGCATCGCCGGCCACCATCGACTGGCTGAAAAAACGAGGAGTTAAACCATGACCTTGCAGCAATTGGCCCGCGCCTGTGGCGTGCTGATCCTCGGCGCCGGTTTCAGTACCGTTGCCCTCGCCCACAACCCGATGTGTGAATGCAAGGAAATCGCCGGTGAGCAGATCCAGTGCACCGGCGGTTTCTCCGATGGCAGCGGCGCCCCCGGCGTGACGCTCGACGTGATCGGCTATGACGAAACCATCCTGGTGCCCGGCAAGCTGGGTGAAGACTCGAAGCTGACCTTCAAGAAACCGTCCGCCGAGTTCTACGTGTTGTTTGATGCCGGCCCCGGCCACGTGGTGGAAATCGACCAAGCGGATATCCAGCCCCAATGAGCACGACTCACGTTGTTCGCCCGGCCGGTGCCGGGCACGAAACCCTGTACGTCCTGCTGCTGTGCCTGATCATCCTCGCCGTCGCCGGCACCGTGGTGGCCTTGCGCGGTGAACGCCAGGAGATCGCCGCCGTGCCCAGCCACCAACTGGACGCCCGTCGCGACCTCAGCGCCGCCGAGCAGGGCATCTATGCCGACCTGCGGGTGACCCTGGATGAAATCCACTTGCTGCAGGAAGAACACAGCGCCCTGCCGACACCCGGGCAACTGGCCGAAGAAGGCTTTGCGCCTTTCGCCCAGGACGCCAGCTCGGTGAGCCGTGGCGACCACCACTGGCAGTTGCTGGACACCGCCTACCTGGGACTGAGCCAGACCCCGGCCCTCAGCGGTTCGCTGCTGATGCGCATCAGTGGCGCCGAGCCGGATATCTGGCTCAACCGCAGCGCCAACCTCAAGCCTCCCACCGACCTCACTGACCAGGCGCTGATCAGCGCGGGCTGGCAGCAAGTGGTCGCGCAGTTCGATGCCGGTGTCACCCGCCAGCATCGTCATTGAATTCACGCTGTAGCCGAGAGAAGACCATGTCTATTTCATCGCCCTTATTACGCCTGGTGCTCGCAGGCTTGTTCAGTTTGCTGCTGGCGCCCATGGCCAGTGCCGACGCTGCCAAACGCCTGCGCATCGGTATCACCCTGCACCCGTATTACAGCTACGTCGCCAACATCGTGGGGGACAAAGCCGAGGTGGTGCCGCTGATTCCGGCCGGCTTCAACCCTCACGCCTACGAGCCCCGCGCCGAAGACATCAAGCGCATCGGCACCCTGGATGTGATCGTGCTCAATGGCGTCGGCCATGACGATTTCGCCGACCGCATGATCGCCACCAGCGAGCGCCCGGACATCCCGGTGATCGAAGCGAACGCCAACGTGCCGCTGCTGGCCGCCACCGGCAACGCCGCGCGCGGTGCCGGCAAGGTGGTCAACCCGCACACCTTCCTGTCCATCAGCGCCTCGATTGCCCAGGTGAATAACATCGCCCGGGAACTGGGCAAGCTCGACCCGGACAACGCCAAGACCTACACCCAGAACGCCCGCGCCTACGGCAAGCGCCTGCGCCAGATGCGCGCCGACGCCCTGGCCAAACTCACCAGTGCGCCCAACCCGGACCTGCGGGTAGCCACGGTGCACGCGGCTTATGACTACCTGCTGCGGGAGTTCGGCCTGGAAGTCACCGCCGTGGTGGAACCGGCCCACGGCATCGAGCCGAGCCCCAGCCAGCTGAAGAAAACCATCGACCAGTTGCGGGAACTGGACGTGAAAGTGATCTTCTCGGAGATGGATTTCCCGTCCAGCTACGTCGACACCATCCAGCGTGAGTCGGGCGTGAAGCTGTACCCGCTGTCGCACATTTCCTATGGCGACTACAGCGCTGAAAAGTACGAAGTGGAAATGACCGGCAACCTCAACACCGTGGTACGGGCGATTCAGGAGTCCGGGGCATGACGGCGGCGGAACACTTGAAGGTGGCCAGTGTTGGCCCGACCCTCGACTTCAATAATGTGGCGCTGACCCTGGGCCGCACGGTGATCCTCGATGCGGTGAGCTTCCAGGTCCAGCCCGGCAGCATCCATGCACTGGTCGGCCCCAACGGCGGCGGCAAAAGCTCGTTGATCAAGACCCTGCTGGGGCAAACGCCGCACCAGGGCCAGTTGAGCCTGCACTGGCCCGATGGGCCGGGCACCATCGGCTACGTGCCCCAGGCGTTGGAGTTCGACCGGGGCTTGCCAATGACCGTGGACGACTTCATGGCTGCCATGTGCCAGCGGCGGCCGGCGTTTCTGGGGCTGTCCAAACATTACGCCGCCGCGATTGGCGAAGCGCTCGAACGGGTCGGCATGCAGGACAAACGCAAACGGCGCATGGGCGCCTTGTCGGGGGGTGAACGCCAGCGGGTGCTGCTGGCCCAGGGTTTGATCCCGGCGCCGCAATTGCTGGTACTGGACGAACCGATGTCGGCGCTGGACGAAGCCGGCATCCAGGTGTTCGAGCGGTTGCTGAACGACTGGCGCCAGGCCGGGATCACCGTGCTGTGGATCGAACACGACCTGGAAGCCGTCGGCCGTTTGGCTGACCGTGTTACCGGCCTGAACCGCCGCGTGCTGTTCGATGCCACGCCCAAGGAGGCGTTGACCCCGGACCGTCTGCTGACCCTGTTCTCCACCCATCCACGGAGCCCGGCCTTATGAGCTACGAAGCCTTTCGCTTGATGGTCCAGGGTTGGGCGTCCTCCGGGTATTTGCCGGAAGCGCTGGCCTATGGGTTTGTGGTCAATGCGTTGCTGGCCGGGCTGTTGATCGGTCCGGTGCTGGGCGGCTTGGGCACCCTGGTGGTGGTCAAGCGCTTTGCGTTCTTTTCCGAAGCCGTGGGCCATGCCGCGCTGACCGGCGTGGCCGTGGGCATTCTGCTGGGAGAGCCCTACACCGGGCCTTACGGCAGCCTGTTCGGCTACTGCCTGCTGTTCGGCATCCTGCTCAACTACCTGCGTAACCGCACGGGGCTTGCGCCGGACACGCTGATCGGGGTGTTCCTGTCGGTGTCCCTGGCCCTGGGCGCGAGCCTGCTGCTGATTCTGGCGGGCAAGATCAACGTGCACATCCTCGAAAACGTGCTGTTCGGTTCGGTACTGACGGTGAACGGCAATGACCTGCTGGTGCTGGCGATTGTCGGCTCGCTGGTGATGGCCCTGGCGTTGCCACTCTACAACCGCATCATGCTCGCCAGCTTCAACCCGCAACTGGCAGCAGTGCGCGGGGTAGCGGTCAAAACCCTGGACTATCTGTTTGTAATCCTGGTGACGTTGATCACCGTCGCGGCGGTCAAGGTCATCGGCGCGATCCTGGTAGGCGCGTTGCTGGTGATTCCGGCGGCCGCCGCACGCCTGTTGAGCCAATCGCTCAAAGGCTTCTTCTGGATCTCGGTGCTGATCGCCACGGTCAGCACCCTGTGCGGGATCCTGCTGCCGATCCTCTTCGACCTGCCGATTCCGTCCGGTGCCGCGATCATTCTGGTAGCCGGTATCGCCTTCGCCCTCGCCGCCGTTGCCCGCGGCACGGTGCCCAGCCTGAAAGGGAATCTTGGATAATGCGCCCGATTTTTCGACCACTGCTTCTGGCCCTGGCAATCGCCACACCCGCGTTCGCCGCCGACGGCGTCAAGCCGTTAGAGATCACCGCCAACCAAGGCGTCGGCCATGCGGCCTTGAACAAGGCCAAGGCCGCAACGCCGGTGAAAGTCCTTGCCGCCTTGCCGATCACCTATGGCCTGGCGCAGGTACTGCTCAAAGGCACCGACGTGCTGCTTGAGCGCGCAGCACCGGCCAACCTGCCCGGCTCGCGGCAAGTCGCCTATTTCACCGGGCGCGGCGCGCAAGCCCTGAATACGCTGGCGCAGGATGCCGATGCGGCCATCGGCTTGCGCTCGTTATGGCCCGACGACCCGCTGTACCCGGTGGCCCGGCGCAGCAATATCCGTATCGTCGAAATCGACGCCGCACGCCCGGTAGACGGCGGTTTGCCGGGGATTGCGATACAGCCTGGATCCATCGATGGCCTGAACAGCCAGCCGTGGCAGGCCAGCAACAACATGGGCCGCATGGCCGACGTGATGGCCGCCGACCTGACCCGCCTGGCGCCCGAGGCCAAGCCGCAGATCGAAGCCAACCTGGCCGCGCTCAAACAACGCCTGCTCAAGCTCACCGCCGACAGCGAGGCGCGACTGGCCAAGGCGGACACCCTCACGGTGGTCAGTCTGAGTGATCACTTTGGTTACCTGGTGAGCGGGTTGAACCTGGAGCTGGTCAGCACCGATCCACGGGCGGATACCGAGTGGACACCCGAGGCGTTGCAGCAATTGAGCGAAGGCTTGAAAGAGAATGAGGTGGCCGTGGTGCTGCATCACCGCACGCCAAGCGAGGCAGTACAGGCGGCAGTCACGGCTGGCGGGGCGAAGTTGCTGGTGCTGGGCACCGATGGCGCCGACCCGGTGGCGGAGCTGGAAGGCAATGTGGATCAGGTGATCAAGGCGCTTTAAACCCGGCCCCACAAAAAAGGCACCTTTCGGTGCCTTTTGCATGTCTGGCGCTCAATCAGCCAGCAAGCGCCTGGCTGTCCATCTTCTGGCGCAGGCTCAGCGGGCGCATGTCGGTCCACACCTCTTCGATGTAGGCCAGGCACTCTTTCTTCATCCCGCTCTTGCCCACGGTGCGCCAACCTTCCGGCACAGCCTTGTAGTCGGGCCAGATGGAATATTGTTCTTCATGGTTGACCACTACCTGAAACAGGATGTCTTCGCGGTCGAATACTGAGGTCATTGCTGTTCTCCGTCGGTGTAAGGCTGGCTGCGCACCATGCACAGCTGATGTAAGAAGGAACGTGCCAGCCCGGTAAAAAATTAGAGGCTGGTGACGGCTGCCGCCAGCGCGCGACCAAATATCTCGGCCACCCGGTCGATTTCTGCGGCGGTGATCACCAGCGGTGGCAGGAAACGCACAACGCTGCCGTGTCGCCCGCCCAGTTCAAGAATCAGCCCGCGCTTGAGGCATTCACGCTGCACCAGCGGTGCCAGTTGGCGATGCACCGGCGGATGGCCCTGGGTGTCGGGGACACCGGCGGGGTCCACCAACTCCACACCGAGCATCAGCCCGCGGCCACGAATATCCCCCAACTGCGGGAAGTCGCGCTGCAGGATGCGCAAGTGTTCGCCGAGGCGCTCGCCCATGGCCGCCGCGTGGGCGGGAATGTCGTGGTCCTTGAGGTAGCGCATCACCGCCGAACCAGCGGCCATGGCCATCTGATTGCCACGGAAGGTCCCGGCATGGGCACCCGGCAACCAGGTGTCGAGCCAGTCGCGATACACCACTACCGCCAGCGGCAGGCTGCCCCCAATGGCCTTGGACAACACCACCACGTCCGGAACGATGCCGGCGTGTTCGAACGCAAACATCTTGCCCGTACGGCCGAAGCCGCTCTGGATTTCGTCGACAATCAACGCCACCCCGGCCTGTTCGGTAATGCGGCGCAGGCCGCGCAGCCAGTCGAGATCGGCCGGGATCACACCGCCCTCGCCTTGCACCACCTCGACGATCACCGCTGCCGGCAGCAATACACCGGCCTCGGGGTCGTTAAGCAGGTTTTCCAGGTAATGCAGGTTGACCTTCACGCCTTCTGCCCCGCCCAGCCCGAACGGGCAGCGATAGTCGTAAGGGAATGGCAGGAATTGCACGCCATTGCCGAGCAGCGCGCCCAAGGGTTTCTTCGGCCCCAGGCTGCCCATCAGGCTCAGCGCGCCCTGGCTCATGCCGTGATAACCGCCCTGGAACGACAACACCGTGCTGCGCCCGGTGGCGGTGCGCACCAGCTTCAGCGCGGCTTCCACCGCGTCGGTGCCGGTGGGGCCACAGAACTGGATCTTGGCTTCCCGCGCCAGCGCCGGCGGCAGCAGGCCGAACAGGTCCTGCACGAATTGATCCTTGACCGGCGTGGTCAGGTCCAGGGTGTGCAACGGCAATTCATCGCTCAGCACCTGGCGAATCGCCTCGATCACCACCGGGTGGTTGTGCCCCAGCGCCAGGGTACCGGCGCCGGCCAGGCAATCGATGAAGCTGCGGCCTTCGACGTCCTCGACATAAATCCCGCGCGCGCGCTTGAGCGCCAGGGGAATGCGCCGTGGATAGCTGCGGGCATTGGACTCCTGCTGGCGCTGACGGGCCAGCAACGGCGTTTCGTCGAACTGGTAGAGCGTTTCCGCAGGGACCGCCTGGGTCTCTTCAATACGGCTGGTAGCGACTGACATCTCTCGATCCCTCAATACACTGATGATGGTGACCAAACTGCCAACCCGTTGGCGTCTGGCCCAAGGGCAGCGCACGGATTTCCTGTTCTGGAAACGCATCAGCGCGGGGAGGATTTACACCTGTGGTCGTTAAAAACCGCTTTAGCGGTTTTACCCGGCAACCCCGGTGTATTTTTCATTCAACGCATACAGGATGGCGCAGGTCTGCGCATCCAGCCACCCGCTGTAGTCACAGGGACGAAAATGCATCTGGAACGCGCGGACACGTTGCTGAAAACCCAGGCGATTTTTTGCCGGGGCATAACCGTAGCGCTGAAACGCCCGTTCGACCTCAACCTCTGGCGGCAGGCTGATGTCGAACCGGCGTTGAAAGGCCATCTTGGCCACGTCCTCATACCAGGCACCCACGCCCGCCTCGAACAGGCAGCGCCACGGCAAACGCGGCCCCGGGTCGCTCTTGCGCCAATAGGCAATGTCCGAATGCCCGAGAATGTCGGTGGGGCCGATTGCCGGGTACCGTCCCTGGATGTCCCGGATCAGGTCGATCAACACGTCGATCTGCTGTGCGCCATACGCAGGGAAGGTAAACACACCGGCGTCGTCCCGGGCCTGGTTGACGATTTCAATGCCAATGGAGCGGCTGTTGAGGTTGTCGCGCCCGGCCCAATGGCTGGCGCCCGCATGCCAGGCGCGATGGGCTTCATCCACCAGGCGAAACACCCGCAACTCCTGATAACCCGCCGCGCGGTAACCGGGGTCATGGGGATCGGCCAACAAGTAATGCGAACTGACGCCGCCACAGGTCAGCGTCTTGAGTGACGGGGCAAAGGCCGAGGCGGTGTAATGCACAATCACCTGGCGCACGGCTTCGCCGTTACGGCCGTTAAAGTCTGTTGCGGGGTAAGTGGAGTCGATGACCAACATGGAAGCTGTCCTTTTCAACACAGGCCGAGTCATTCAGCCCGTTCAAACACAAAAAATTACCGCCATCCTGAAGCGTTGCGCTTGAGGATGGCGGTACCTATTTGTGCCGAGAAAAGAAGGTTCAGCGACGCAGCGGCATGCCCAGGTCGACCCGCAGGCCATCGGCCTGGCTGTCGAATTTCAGCGAGCACGAGCAGCGCTGCACGATCGCCTGGACAATCGCCAGCCCCAGGCCGCACCCGGGGCTGTTGCCATTGCGCCAGAAGCGCTGGGTCAGGTGTTGCAGGTCTTCACTGGAGATCGGTGCGCCGTGGTCACGTACACGGAACACCACGTTATCGCCCGCACTGGACACACTCAGCTCCACCCGGGTATCGGCCGGCGTGTGGCGCAGGGCGTTATCCAGCAGGTTGCGCAACGCGGCGACGGCCAGGCCCACCGGCATTTCAACCGGTTTTTCGGAAAGGTCGCCCGCCAGGATCAGGTCAATGCGCTGATTGTCGCCGCCATTGGCATCCTGGATCGCCAGTTGTGCCACCTGCTCGGCGCTCGATTGCAGGCCGTCGTCGAACGACAGGCTGCCCTCGACCCGCGCCAGCAGCAGCAACTGCTCCAGGGTACGGTGCAAGCGGTCGGCACCTTCCTCGGCGTGGGCCAGGGACTGGTCACGGGCGGCGCCTTCGGTCATGCGCGCCACTTGCAGGTGGGTCTTGATCGCGGTCAACGGGCTGCGCAGTTCGTGGGCGGCGTCACCGGTCAGGCGGCGTTCGCGTTCGATGGTCTTGGCGATGCGCTGCAGCAACTGGTTCTGGGTGTCGAGCAGCGGCTTGAGTTCGCTGGGCAGCGGGCTGATCTGCAAGGGCTCGAGGGAGTCGGCACTGCGGCGCATCAAGGCGTCACGCATGCGATTGAGCGGCAACAGGCTTTGGCCAATCCCCAGCCACAACAGGCACAGGCAGCCCAACAGCGCCACGCCTACCGGCACCGACGCCGCCAACAGGATCGACAGGTTCAACGCTTCGCGCTCCACTTGCCGGTCGGCGGTGGTGATAAACAAATCGCCACGGGACAGGGTGAAGCTGCGCCACCCCACGCCATCAATCATCTGGTCGCGAAAGCCGCTCTTGCGCGACTCCAGGCCCTGGTCCGGCGTGGTGTGGCTGCGGGCGAGCACCACGCCACGCAAGGAACTGACCTGGCACGCCATGCCGCCCGGCACATTCAATTGCTCAGCGCTGAAATGCGCGCCCTCGCCCGTGCTGGACAGGCCCGGCATCTGCTCCATCAGCCCGGCCACCATGCGCGCCGAGGCCACGAGGCGCTGGTCCAGGGAAAACATCATCTGGTTGCGCAGGTCGTTGAGCATCCACGCGGCGGCCAGTGCCCAGATCAGCACGAAGGCCGCGCCGAGCTTGAAGGTCAGCCGCAGGCGCAGGCTCATCACGAAGCGTCCTCTCCACCGTCAGCCGGGCCGAGGCGATAGCCCAGGCCACGCACGGTTTCAACGATGCCGTTGCCGAGTTTGCGCCGCAGGTGGTGGATGTGCACGTTGAGGGCGTTGCTTTCCAGTTCGTCATTCAGCCCGTAGACGCTGTCCTTGAGCTGCTCGCTGGACAGCACCCGGCCCCGGTTTTGCAGCAGGGCCTGCAACAGCGCCTGCTCGCGACGGGACAGGTCCACCGACTCGCCACCCAGCAGGGTTTCGCGGCTGCTGGGGTTGTAGGTCAGGCGCCCGTGTTCGATCAGGTTGACGCTGCGCCCGGCCACCCGGCGCAACAGGGTGTGCAGGCGCGCGGCCAGTTCCCGCAGGTCGAAGGGTTTGAGCAGGTAATCGTCGGCACCGGCCTGCAGGCCGTCGACCCGGTTGGTCACCGAGTCCCGCGCCGTGAGGATCAGCACCGGAATCTCCAGGCCCTGGCTGCGCAATTGCTGCAGCAACTTCAAGCCGTCTTCATCCGGCAGGCCGAGGTCGAGTACCATCACGTCGAATTCCGCCACCTTGAGCATCGCCCGGGCAGCCGCAGCCGTGCCGACGCGCTCGACCGTCAGGCCCTGGGCGCTGAGCCCGGCAACAATGCCGCTGGCGATCAGTTCGTCGTCTTCACAAACCAGTACGTGCATGGTGAACCCTTTGCAAAATGTGAGGCTGATTTAAAAGGCGCTGGATTAAGCGTGCATTATGCCGCCAACGCCAAGAATCCCGGATAATCCCTTCTTTCTAGGATAGCCCGGTTAATCATCGGTTAATCAACGCCACACATTGTGTGTCCCACTTGCTTCGAACTAAGGCTTGATCATGCGGCATCTGTTTATCTTTCTGCTGGTGTTGTTTGCTGGATTTGCCCAGGCCGCGCCTGGCAGCAATCCTTTCGAGACCAAACCCGACTTCCTCCCGGTAGGCAAAGCCTTCACCTTTACCTCCGAACGTCTGGCCTCCGGCGAAACCCAGTTGTTCTGGCAGATTGCCGACGGTTATTACCTGTACCAGCAGCGCATGAAGTTCGACGGCCTGGCTGAAAAGCCGACGTTGCCCCAGGGCGAAGCCCATAGCGACGAATTCTTCGGCGAGCAGCAGGTTTATCGCCAGGGCCTGGAAGTGAAGATTCCTGCCGGCGCCACCGGCCAGGTCAAAGTCGGCTGGCAGGGCTGCGCCGATGCCGGCCTGTGCTACCCGCCGCAATCGATCACCGTGGACCTTGGAGGCAACCCCGCCGTCGCCGCCACCGGCCAGGCCCAGGACCAAAGCCTGGCCAGCGGCCTGCAACAGCGCAGCCTGGGCTGGAGCCTGCTGGTGTTCTTCGGCCTGGGCCTGCTGCTGGCCTTTGCCCCGTGCTCCTTGCCGATGCTGCCGATCCTCGCTGGCCTTGTGGTCGGCAGCGGCGCCAGTCCCCGCCGCGGCTTTGCCCTGGCCGCCAGCTACGTGGTGTGCATGGCGCTGGTGTATGCCGCCCTCGGCGTATTGGCCGCACTGCTCGGCGGTAACCTGGCCGCCCTGCTGCAAACCCCGTGGATCCTCGGCAGTTTCGCCGCGTTGTTTGTGATCCTGGCCTTGCCGATGTTCGGCTTCTTTGAACTGCAACTGCCGGCCTTCCTGCGGGACCGCCTGGATAACGTCAGCCGCAACCAAAGCGGCGGCAGCCTGGTAGGTGCGGGCGTGCTCGGCGCCTTGTCCGGCCTGCTGGTAGGCCCCTGCATGACCGCCCCCCTGGCCGGCGCCTTGCTCTACATCGCCCAAAGCGGCAACGCCCTGCATGGCGGCCTGATCCTGTTTGCCATGGGCATCGGCATCGGCGTGCCGCTGTTGCTGCTGGTGACCGTGGGCAACCGCTTCCTGCCAAAGCCCGGTACCTGGATGAATATCCTCAAGGGCATCTTCGGCTTCCTGTTCCTTGCCACCGCCGTGTTGATGATTCGCCCGGTAGTCGGCGAAACCCTGTGGCTCGGGTTGTGGGGTGTGCTGGCGCTGGTCATGGCCTATTGCGGCTGGCGCCTGGCCCGGGATTTCGGGCGCACCGCCATGCTGTTCGGTGCCGGCTCCCTGGTACTGGGCCTTTGGGGCAGCGTATTGGTGATCGGCGCGGCCGGCGGCAGCGACGACCTGTGGCAGCCTTTGAAGGTCTACAGCGGCTCGCGGGTAGCCGGAGCCCCCACCGCCCACGAAGCCTTCATGACCATCAACGACCCGGCTGTGCTGCAAGCCCAGCTCGACAGCGCCAAGGCCCAGGGCCAATGGGTGCTGGTGGACTACTACGCCGACTGGTGCGTGTCGTGCAAGATCATGGAAAAACAGGTGTTCGGCAAACCCGAAGTCCTCGACGCCCTCAAGGATGTGCGCCTGCTGCGCCTCGACGTCACCGCCGACAATGCCGCCAGCCGCGAACTGTTGGGCCGCTACAAGGTGCCCGGCCCGCCGAGCTTTGTCTGGATCGGCCCCGACGGTGAAGAACGCCGCGCCCAGCGCATCACCGGTGAAGTCGACGCCGCCGCTTTCCTACAACGCTGGACCCAAGCCAGGGACACCCTCTGATGCTGACACTGACCATCGGCACGTTCGCCATCGCCCTGAATCACTTGCTGCTGATCACGGCGTTGATCCTCGCCACCCTGGTGGGCTGGCGGGTGGCCAAGCGCGGCGGCGAGAACCCGGAGTCAGTGCTGTTCACCCTGTTCTTGCTGGGCATGCTCGCCGCGCGCGTCAGCTTCGTGCTGATGTACTGGACGTACTACCAGAATGACCCGCTGCAAATCGTCGACCTGCGCGACGGCGGTTTTCTCGCCTGGCCCGGCGTCATCGCGCTGATCATCGCCACCCTGATCTATGGCTGGCGCCGCCCGCTGTTGCGCAAGCCACTGGGCGCCGGTGTGATCACCGGCCTGGCGTTCTGGGCCTTGACCAGCCTGTCCCTGACCCTCTACGAAAAAGGCACGCACCTGCCGGACATCGCCCTGCGCAACGCCAATGGCGAAACCGTGCAACTGGCCGACTACAAGGGCGGCCCGCTGGTGATCAATCTGTGGGCCACCTGGTGCCCGCCATGCCGGCGTGAAATGCCGGTACTGGAAAGCGCCCAGCGCCAACGCCCGGACGTGACCTTCCTGTTCGTCAACCAGGCCGAAAGCATGCAAAGCGTCGCCACTTACCTGGCGACCCAGGGCCTGAACCTGGACAACGTGCTGTTCGACGCCAGCGGCCGCCTCGGCCAGGCCGTCGGCTCCATGGCTTTGCCCACCACCCTCTTCTATCAACCGGACGGTCGCCTGATCAACAGCCACTTGGGCGAACTCTCACAGGCCAGCCTGGCCCGCGCCATGGAGCGCTTCGAACCGATCAACGCCAAACCGGCCCTGCCGGCCACCACAAGGAATTCGCCATGCTCCGCCTCCGCCACTTGCTGACCCTGTTGCCCCTGACCCTGGCCGCCAGCCTGGTCCACGCCGAGGACTGGCCAGCGCCGATCAAGAACATCGAGGCCAAGGGCGCCAAGATCATCGGCAAGTTCGATGCACCCAGCGGCCTCACGGGTTATGCGGCGCAATACCAGAACCGCGGCATGGCGCTGTACCTGACCGCAGACGGCAAAAGCGTGATCGCCGGCAACCTGTACGATGCTGATGGCAACGACCTGAGCACCGCGCCCCTGGAAAAACTGGTGTATGCGCCCATGGCCAAGGAAGTCTGGGCCAAGATGGAACACAGCAACTGGATCCAGGACGGCAACAAGGATGCGCCACGCATCGTTTACCTGTTCAGCGATCCGAACTGCCCGTACTGCAACATGTTCTGGGAACAGGCGCGGCCGTGGGTGAAGGCAGGCAAGGTGCAGTTGCGGCACATCATGGTGGGGATTATTCGTGAGGACAGCCCGGGCAAATCGGCGGCGCTGTTTGCAGCCAAGGACCCACAACAGGCCCTGGAAGCCCATGAGTCGGCCGGTAAAGGCAGCAAGTTGCAGGCACTGGAAAAGATCCCGGCGGATATCCAGGCCAAGCTCGACTCCAATATGAAGCTGATGGACGAGCTGGAGCTGTCGGCGACGCCGGCGATTTTCTATCTGGATGACAAGGGCGGATTGCAGCAACAGCAAGGAGCGCCGTCGCCGGATAAGTTGGTGAAGATTCTCGGGCCCAAATAAGCGGCGACCGGTCTCACGCCATCGCAGGCAAGCCAGCTCCCACCTTTTGAATGTGTTCACAATCCAAAATGTGGGAGCTGGCTTGCCTGTGATGAGGCCATCAACCACAGCGAAGGTTCAGAGTCTTACAACCCCTCCAGCTCCGCCATCAAATCACTCAACCGATCCACCTTCTCCGCGCTGATCTCATTCGCCGCCAGCCCGTCGATATACCCCGCCAATTCCTCCACGGTGCTGCACTCGAACATCGCCCGCAACGGCACATCCCGCTGCAGCGTCTTCTGCACCCGTGAAGCAATCTGCGTGGCCAGCAACGAATGCCCGCCCAGCTCAAAGAAATTGTCCTGCACCCCCACGCGCTCGACCTTGAGCACCTCGGCCCAAATCCCGGCCAACGTCTGCTCCAGCTCATTACGCGGCGCCAGATAATCCTGGCTGTGCAACTGGCCGATTTCGAGCGCCGGCAAGGCCTTGCGGTCGAGCTTGCCATTGGCGTTCAGCGGCAAACGGTCGAGCCACAACCAATGCAACGGCACCATGTACTCCGGCAGCTCGGCCCGCAGGCGTTGCTTGATGCGATCAAGGCGCTCACCCGGGTTTAGCTGCGCATCCGCCGCCACCAGGTAGCCCACCAGATGCTTGCCATTGACGCCCTCCTGCACCCCGACGGCCGCATCGCGAACTTCCGGTTGCTCATGCAGGCGCGCTTCGATTTCGCCCAGCTCGATCCGGTAACCACGAATCTTCACCTGATGGTCGATGCGACCGACATATTCCAACACCCCATCACTGCGACGGCGGGCCAAATCCCCTGTTCGATACAACCGGTCCGCACCAAATGGATTCGGCACAAACGCTTGCGCCGTGCGCAACGGGTCGCTGACATAGCCACGACCCACGCCGGTCCCGGCCACGCACAACTCGCCGACGGCGCCTTGGGGCACCAGTTCCAGCGCACCGTCCAACAGGTACAACCGGTTATTGTCGGTCGGCGTACCGATAGGCAGGTAAGTGCTGCGTGTCGACGCCAGGTCGACGCGGAAGAACGCCACGTCATCCGAACACTCCGCCGGGCCATAAGCGTTGACCAGGCCAATATCCGGGTAACGCAACAACCACTGGTGAGCCAGCTCCGGCGGCATCGCCTCACCCGTCGGCAGCATCCAGCGCAAGCCATCCAGACTGATGCGATCCTGGGCGAGCATGCCCTGGATCAGCGACGGCACGCTTTCGAGCACGGTAATGCCCTGGGCCTCGACGTGAGCCAGCAAGCCTTGGGGATCATGGGCAAGGGTATTCGGCACAATGTCCACCCGCGCCCCGAACAGCGGCGCCGCGAGGAATTGCCACACCGAGATATCGAAGCTTTGCGAAGCGGTTTGGGCAATCACATCGCTCTCGCTCAAATTCAGGTATGGCACCTTGCTCAACTGGTTATTCAGCATGCCGCGCTGTTCGACCATCACGCCCTTGGGCAGCCCAGTGGAGCCCGAGGTGTAGATCACGTAGGCCAGGTTATCCGGCGCGCTGTAGATGCCCGGGTTCTGCTCTGAACCCACCAGTTCCTCCCACACCAGCAGCCTTGGTCGCGAACCACAGGCAAACTCTTCCAGCAACAGATCCGCCTGTCCCCGACAAGCCTCGGTGCACACCAGCAACGGCGTACGACTGAGGTCGATGATCCGGCTCAAGCGCTGGCTCGGCAGCCCCGGATCCAGCGGCAAGTAACCCGCGCCGGCCTTGAAGCTGCCGATGATCATCCCCAGCAAATCCAGATTACGTTCGGCCAGCAACGCCACCGGTTGATCCAGCCCGACACCGGCAGCAATCAGCGCATGGCCCAGGCGGTTGCTGCGCCGGTTCAGCTCGGCATAGCTCCATTGCTGATCCAGGCAACTGGCGGCAATCCGTTGTGGATGCCGTGCCACTTGCTCCTCGAACAGCTCGACGTAACTGCGCTCCAGCGGGTATTCATGCGCGCTCTGGTTGCAGCCGTCCACCAGGAACTCGCGCTCCTGCTCGCCAATCAGCGGCAAGTCGGCCATGTCACCGTGGAAGCCCTGCACCAATGCCAGCAGCAGGCGCTTGAACTCACCGAGCATGCCTTGCACGGTGGTTTCATCGAAATAACGCTGGTCGTAGGACAGGTGCAAGCCCAGGTCATCGCCCGGGTAGCACACGGCCGTCAGCGGGAAGTTGGTGTGGGTGCGACCGGAATCCGAGGTGGCATTCAGGCTTTGCGCACGGTCCAGCACCGAGACTTCCACCGGGGCGTTTTCGAACACAAACAGGCTGTCGAACAGCGGCTGACCCTTGGGCAGTTCGCTGTGCTCCTGGATCGTCACCAGCGGCAGGTATTCGTACTCACGCAGTTGCATGTTGCTGTCGAGCAGGCCGCTCAACCATTGGCGCACGCTGCACGTCTGGTGGTCCTCGGGCAGCTTGACCCGCAAGGCGATGCTGTTGATAAACAGCCCGACCGTGCGCTGCATCTCCGGCATTTCTACCGGGCGTCCGGCCACGGTGACGCCGAACAGCACGTCGCGATCACCACTCAAGCGCCGCAGCACCAGGGCCCACGCTGCCTGCGCGAAGGTGTTCACCGTCAGTTGATGGGCCTGGGCCAGCTCGCGCAATTGCGCGCCATCGCACACATCCAGGCGGGTGTAGCAGTCGCCCACCACCATGCCGCCGCTGTGGCCCGCGTGTTCGCGCAGGAACGGCCGGTCGCTCGGGATCGGCGTGGTGCGTTCAAACCCTTGCAGGTTCTGCTGCCACCACTGGCGCGCCTCGACCAGGTTCTGGCGTTGCAGCCAGGCGATGTAATCGCGATAGCGCGGTGGCGTCGCCAGTTGCGCGTCACGGCCTTCGCCAAGGGCCATGTAGATGTCGAAGAAGTCATTCATCAACAACGAGCGGCACCAGGCATCGATCAGGATGTGGTGGTTGCTCATCATGAACCAGTAGCGCGCCTCGCCCACACGGATCAGCCGCAGGTGGAACGGCGCCTGGTTGAGCAGATCGAAGCCGGCTTCGCGCTCGCTTTTAAGCAACGCTTGCAGACGCGGTTCCTGTTCACTTTCAGGGTCGGCGCTCCAGTCGAGGTATTCGATCGGCGTGCTGCCCGGCTTGTGGATAACCTGCAGCATGTCTTCCCCGACGTTCCAGCAGAACGAGGCGCGCAGCGCTTCATGCCGGGCGATCACCGCCTGCCAGGCCTGGGCGAAACGCTCCGGGTCCAGGGCGCTGTTGATGCGGTAGCGGTCCTGCATGTAATAGAGGCCGGTGCCCGGCTCCAGCAGGGTGTGCAGCAGCAAGCCTTCCTGCATCGGCGTCAGCGGGTACACATCTTCGATGGCCGTGGCCGGCACCGGCAGCGCGTCGAGTTGCCCTTGGGTCAGGTGCGCCAGCGGGAAGTCCGACGGCGTGAGGCCGCCCGCGTCTGGCTTGAGGCAATGCTCGATCAGGCTCTGCAATTCCGCGAGGTAAGCGTCCGCCAGTTCAGTGATGGTCTGGCTGTCGTGGCGCTCGCGGCTGAAGGTCCAGCGCAGCACCAGCTCACCGCCATACACCTGGCTGTCGACGCTCAGCTCGTTAGGCAGCGGCGCGTCCGGGTCGTGGGCAATCCCGGCAAATTCGTCCAGCGGGTGAAACAGCGCGTCGGCGCCAAAGCTCTGGTCGAACTGGCCAAGGTAGTTGAAGGTGATGCTGGCCGTCGGCAACGCGGCCATGGTCTGGCGGCACAGGTCGTCGGCCAGGTAGCGCAGCACGCCATACCCCAGACCTTTATGGGGCACGCCGCGCAATTGCTCCTTGATCGCCTTGATCGAGGCGCCCTGCCCGGCCGCTTCTTCGATGTGCAGCGGAGTCAGGCGCAGCGGGTAAGCGCTGGTGAACCAGCCGATGCTGCGGGTCAGGTCGATCTCGTCGAACAGGGTTTCGCGGCCGTGGCCTTCGAGCTGGATCAGGGCCGACGCGTGGCCGCTCCAGCGGCACAACACACGGGCCAGGGCGGTCAGCAGCAAATCGTTGACCTGGGTGCGGTAGGCGCTCGGCGCCTGCTGCAACAGCTGGCGGGTGCGCTCGGCATCCAGGCGCACGCTGACGGTATCCGCGTCGCGATTGCGCAGCGAACCTTGCGGGCGATCCACCGGCAATTCAACGGTGGGGCCAGCCAACTGCTGCTGCCACACGTCCAGTTCTTCACGCAGGGATTCGCTGCCGGCATAGGCCTGCAAGCGCGCCGCCCAGTCGCGCAAGGCGCTGGTCTTGGCCGGCAGGCTGACAGGTTGGCCGTCGCTCAACTGGCGATACACGGTCTGCAAATCTTCCAGCAACACGCGCCAGGAAACGCCGTCCACCACCAGGTGATGGATCGCGATCAGCAGGCGACGCTGGCCTTGCGGCCCGTCCACCAGCAGGGCACGCAACAGCGGGCCATGGGCAAGGTTGAGGCTGCGTTGGGTGTCGGTGAACAGCGCTTGGCACTGCTCCATGTCCGCCACCTGGGCCTGCAACAGCAAGCCGCCTTCCGGTACCGCCAAGTGTTCGGCGTGCCATTGCGCGTCGCGCCGGGTGAAGCTCAGGCGCAGGGCGTCGTGGTGTTCCAGCACCGCCAGCAGCGCCTGTTCCAGGCGATGGGGTTCGAGGGCCTGAACCGGCTCCAGCAGCAGCGCCTGGTTCCAGTGTTGACGCTCGGGGATGTCGGTGTCGAAAAACCAGTGCTGGATCGGGGTCAGCGCGGATGCGCCAGTCAACACCCCTTGCTCGGCGATGACCTGCTCGGTGCGGGTCGCTACGGCGGCCAGGGTCTGTACGGTCTGGTGCTGGAACAGATCACGCGGGCTGAAATGAATCCCCGCCTGCCGTGCCCTGCTGACCACCTGGATCGACAGGATCGAGTCGCCGCCCAGCTCAAAGAAGTTATCGTCGAGGCCAACCTGCTGCACGTTCAATACCGCACACCAGATCGCCGCCAGGGTTTGCTCCAACTCGTTGCGCGGCGCCACGTACTGTTGACGGTTCGCTTCGGGGTCCGGCTGCGGCAAGGCGCGACGGTCGAGCTTGCCGTTGGCGGTCAGCGGCATGCTGTCGAGGACGATCAGGTGCGCGGGCACCATGTAGTCCGGCAGCTGTGCTTTCAGATGGTTCTTGAGGGATTCACGCAAGGCGCCCTGTTCTTCGTCGCTGACCAGGTAGGCCACCAACTGTTTGCCACTCGGTGAGTCCAGCGCCAGCACCACTGCTTCACGCACCGCTGTGTGTTCCAGCAGGCGGGTTTCAATTTCCCCCAGCTCGATACGGAAACCGCGAATCTTCACTTGATGGTCAATACGGCCGAGGTACTCCACCAGGCCATCGGCACGCTGGCGCACCAGGTCGCCGGTGCGATACAGCCGACCGCCGTTCGTGGCAAACGGATCAGCCACAAACCGCTCTGCCGTCATGCCCGGGCGCTGGTGATAACCCTGAGCCAGGCCAGCACCGCCGACGTACAACTCGCCGGTGGCACCTTGCGGCACCAGGGCCAGATCCGCGTCCAGAATATAGGCCACGCGCGCGCCGATGATGCTGCCGATCGGCACGCTGCCGGCGCCCTCTTCCAGGGTTTGCGGGGCAAGACTGGCCAGCGGCATCACTACCGTTTCGGTTGGGCCATAGGCGTTGAAAAACAGCGCCGGCTTGAACGCGGCGCGAATACGCTGCAGGTGTTCGCCGGTCAAGGCCTCACCGCCGGTGATGCACATGCGCACCGGCAGGGTCTGGTTTTGCGTGGCCAGCCATTGCGCCAACTGGCTGCCGTAGCTCGGGGTAAAGCCGAGGATATTGATGCGGTGCTGACGAATCAGCCCGCAGATTTCTTCCGCATCCCATTGGCCCTGGGCCCGCAATACCACCTGCGCGCCGCTGAGCAACGGTACCAGCAGACGCTCGGTGGCGGCGTCAAAGTTGATAGAATAGAAGTGCAGCTCGCAGTCATCCGGGCGCATGCCGAAGCGCTCGATCACCGCCTGGCAATGCATGGCGATTTCACCGTGGGACACCACCACGCCCTTGGGCTTGCCGGTGGAGCCGGAGGTGTAGATCAGGTACGCCTGATGTTGCGGCAGGCTGATAAACGGCAACTCGCTGGCCGGGTACGCGGCCAGGGTCGGCTGGTCATCTTCCAGGCACCAGCGGCCCACGCTGGCGGGCAATTCACCCAGCGCGTCGAACATCGCCGCGTCGCTGAGCAGCAGGCCGATGCCACTGTCTTCGATCATGTAGTGCAGGCGGTCCAGCGGGTATTCCGGGTCCAGCGGCACATAGGCGCCACCGGCCTTGAGGATTGCCAGCAGGCCGACGACCATTTCCAGCGAACGCGGCAGCGCCAGGCCGACCCGCACCTGCGGGCCTACGCCACGCTCGCGCAGCATCCAGGCCAGGCGGTTGGCGCGGCCGTCGAGTTCGCTGTAGCTCAGGGTCTGCCCGGCAAAGGTCAACGCCGGGGCATCCGGACGGGCCAGGGCCTGCTCGCTGAACAGGTGATGGATACACTGGTCGAGGCGATGTTCGCCGGCTTCAATGCCCAGGCTGTCTTGCAGGGCGCGCTGTTCGGCGGCTTCCAGCAACGGCAACTCGCTCAGGCGCTGGTGCGGATCGGCGAGCAAGGCTTCCAGCAGGTTTTGCCAATGCGCGGCCATGCGGGCAATACGTGGCTCGTCGAACAGATCGGTGCTGTAAGTCAGGCAGCAGCCCAGGCGATGGTCGAGGTCGGTGACTTCCAGGTTGAGGTCGAACTTGGTGGCGCGGGCATCATTGGCCAGGTACTCGACGGTCATCCCGGCCAGCGTGCGGCTTTGCTGGAACTCCCAGCGCTGTACGTTGCACATCACCTGGAACAGCGGGTTGTACGCCGCGCTGCGGGGTGGCTGCAGGGCCTCCACCAAGTGGTCGAACGGCAGGTCCTGATGGGACTGGCCTTCGATCACCGTGTGACGCACCTGCTCGAACAATTCCCCGACGCTCATCTGCCCGTTGAGCTGGCAACGCAGCACCTGGGTGTTGAGGAACGCGCCGATCAGCCCTTCGCTTTCCGGGCGAATCCGGTTGGCCACCGGCGCACCGATGCGCAGGTCGGTCTGGCCGCTGTAGCGGTACAGCAACACGGCGAGGGTGGCGGTCATGGTCATGAACAAGGTCAAACCACGCTCGGCGTTGAACGCTCGCACACGGGCGGCGAGGTCATCGCTCAAATCGAAACGGTACAGCTCGCCCTGATGACTTTGCACCGGTGGCCGCGGACGGTCGCCCGGCAGCTCCAGCAGTGGATGCTCAGTGCCCAGTTGCGCGGTCCAGTAATCCAGCTGGCGCTGGCGCTCGCCGGATTCCAGCCACTGCCGTTGCCACACGCTGTAGTCGAGGTACTGCACCGGCAGCGGCGCCAGTGGCGATTCGCGGTCGTCGATGAAGGCTTCGTACAGTGCGCTGAGTTCACGGGCAAAGATGTCCATGGCCCAGCCTTCGGTGACGATATGGTGCAGGGTCAGCACCAGGTAATGTTCCTGCTCGCCGGCCTTGACCAGGCAGGCACGCAGCAACGGCCCGGTTTCCAGATTGAAAGCCGTATGGGCTTCATGGTCGGCCAGTTGCTGCACACGGCGTTCGCGCTCGGCTTGATTGAACCCCGAGAAATCCTGCCAATCCATGCGCACATCGGTTTGCGCCGCGACCTTCTGCTGCGCCACGCCGTTGATGCTCGGGAAGGTGGTGCGCAGGGTTTCGTGACGCATGATCAAAGCCTGCAACGCCGCCTCGAAACGCCCCACGTCCAGCACGCCACGCAGCCGCGCCATGCCGCCGACGTTATACGCCGGGCTGTCCGGTTCCATCTGCCAGAGGAACCACATGCGCTGCTGGGAATAGGACAGCGGCACCGGTTGGCTGCGGTCGACCTTGCCGATGGCCCGTTGTTGATTGCGTTGGCCCGAGGCCTGGATCAGGCGGACCTGTTCGGCGAAAGCCCCCAGCTCGCTGGCTTCGAACAGCGTGCGCAGCGGCAGCTCGACGTCGCAGGCCTGGCGGGTGCGGGAGATGATTTGCGTGGCCAGCAACGAATGGCCGCCGAGGGCAAAGAAGTCGTCCCGCAGGCCGATACGCGGCAGGGCCAGCACTTCGCGCCAGATCGCTGCGATTTGCTGTTCCAGCAGTGTTTCAGGTTCGACGTGTTCACGCACCCGCCACACCGGTTCCGGCAACGCACGGCGATCCAGTTTGCCGCTGGGGCTCAGGGGCATTGCGTCCAGGCGCATCAACTGCGCCGGCACCATGTACTCCGGCAGCTCGGCGGCCAGGGCGGTTTTTACGTCCTGTTCATCCAGCGCTTCGCTGGCGGTGTAGTAACCGATCAACTGCGCACCGGCAGCGGTTTCGCGCACCAGCACCACCGCTTGGGCGATGCCGTCGAGGGCCAATAGACGCGCTTCGATTTCTTCCGGTTCGACACGGAAGCCGCGCAACTTCACCTGCTGATCCAGGCGCCCCAGGTATTCCAAAACACCGTCGGCAGCCCAGCGCACGCGGTCACCGGTGCGATACAGGCGTGCGCCCGCCTCGCCCAGCGGGTCGGCGACAAACCGTTCAGCGGTCAGCCCCGCACGCCCGAGGTACCCCCGCGCCAGGCCGATGCCGCCGATGCACAATTCACCCGGCACACCCGCTGGCAGCGGGTTGAACTGATCATCCAGCACCCGGCAAATCACATTGCCCAGTGGCCGGCCAATCGGCGAGCGCTCGCCGTCATCCGCCTGGCAATGCCAGTGCGTCACGTTGATCGCGGTTTCGGTGGGGCCATACCGGTTGTGCAACTGCACCGCCGGCAACTGCGCCAGCACCCGGTTGCGCAACTCGGCGGGCAACGCTTCGCCGCCGGAGAACAGGCGGCGCAGGCTGGTGCATTCGGCCGCCAAAGGTTCATCGACAAACAGCTGCAACAGCGGCGGCACAAAGTGCAGCGTGGTCACGCCGTGTTCCTGCACCAACTGGGCGATGCGATGGGGATCGCGGTGCTCACCCGGCCCGGCCAGTACCAGCCGGCAACCGGTGATCAACGGCCAGAAGCATTCCCACACCGACACGTCGAAACTGATGGGCGCCTTTTGCATCAGCACATCGGTTTCATCCAGTACGTAGGTGGCTTGCATCCACTGCAAGCGCTCGGCCAGCGCGGCATGGGTGTTGCCCACGCCCTTGGGCTGGCCGGTGGAGCCGGAGGTGTAGATCACGTAGGCCAGGTTGTCGCCATTCAAGTGCAGGCCCGGCGCGTGGGTTGGCCAACTCTCCAGCTTGAGGCTGTCCATGGCGATGACACTGACGCCTTCTGCCGTAGGCAATTGTTCCAGCAGCGAAGTCTGGGTCAACAGCAGCTGCACGCCGCTGTCCTTGAGCATGTAGGCCAGGCGATCGGCTGGGTAATCCGGGTCCAGGGGCACGTAGGCGCCGCCGGCCTTGATGATCGCCAGCAGGCCGATCAACAGTTGCGGCGAGCGCTCGGCGGCGATGGCCACGCACACGTCCGGGCCGACGCCCTTGTCCCGCAGGTAATGGGCCAGGCGGTTGGCCTGGGTGTGCAGTTGGGCGAAGGTCAGGCTGCCGTCCTGCCACACCAGCGCGGTGCGTTCCGAGACCTGTTGGTTGAGGTGTTCCGGCAGCCACTGCTGCGCCGCCGCGCAAGGTGCAGCGCTCCACTGGTGTTGCTGCGTGTGCTCGTCGTCATGCAGCAGTTTCAAGTCGCCGATGGCCTGTTGCGGTTGTTCGCAGGCGGCTTGCAGCAGGTTGATGAAGTGCTCGGCCAGACGCTCGATAGTCGCGGCGTCGAACAGTTCGTCGGCGTAGTCGAAGGAGAGGCTCAGGCGCCCGTTACGGTCTTCTTCACTGTGCAGTTGCAGGTCGAACTTGGCTTCGCGGCTGTGCCACGCCAGCTCGTCGGCGAGCAGGCCCGGCAGGCGGCGCAAGGCACTCACGTCGCGTTGCTGGTGGTTGAACATCACCTGGAACAGGCCTTGTTCCCGGGCTTGCGGAAAGGCTTCCAGCAACTGCTCGAACGGCAGGTCCTGATGGGCCTGGGCACCCAGCGCGGTGGTTCGCGTCGCCGCCAGCAACTCGGCGAAGGGCAGGCGGGCATCCAGTTCGGCGCGCAGCACAAGGGTGTTGATAAAGAACCCGATCAGGCCCTGGGTTTCCTGGCGCGGACGGTTGGCGTTGGGCACGCCGATGCGGATATCGCGCTGGCCGCTGTAGCGATGGAGCAAGCTCTGGAACGCGGCGAGCAACAGCATGAACGGGGTGGATTCGTGGGTTTGGGCGGTCTTGCGAATGGCTTCGCCGAGGCTCGCACTCAAACGCACACTGTGGCGTGAAGCACTGCGTACCGTTTGAGCCGAGCGCGGGTGATCGGTGGCCAGGCTCAGGGTCGGGTGTTCGTCGCCAAGCTGTGCTTTCCAGTAAGCCAGTTGCCGCTGGCTCTCGCCTTCGGCCAGCCACTGGCGCTGCCAGCTGCCGTAGTCGGCGTATTGCAGGGCCAGCGCCGGCAGCTCAAGGGTTTGGCCCTGGGACGCTGCGGCATACAGGCGCGAGAATTCGTCGATCAATACAGTGAGCGACCAACCGTCCGCGATGATGTGGTGCATCGTCACCAGCAACTGGTGGTCTTCGTCGTCCAGGCGCACCAGCGTTACCCACAGCAGCGGGCCTTTCTCCAGGTCGAACTGGGTGCGGGCTTCGTCTTCGCGGATCTGGTTCGCGCGGGCTTCGCGCTCGGCGGCAGGCAGGTCGCTGAGGTCGATGACTTGCAGCTCGAAATCAACCTTGGCGTCGACTCGCTGGAAGCCTTGGCCATCGCGTTCAAAGAAGCGCGTGCGCAAGGCTTCGTGGCGCTGGATCAGTTGCTGGAAGCTCACACGCACCGCGTCTTCGTCCAGCTCGCCGCGCAAACGCAGGCCGCCGGGGATGGTGTAGGCGCTGCTGTGCGGGTCCAGTTGCCAGGTGATCCACAGGCGGTTTTGTGCCAGGGATTGTGGCAAGTCTTCCTGACGCGACAGGGCGTGGATCGCGCCTTGGGCAACACCGCCGTCCTGCTGCAATTGCGCGACGCTGGCGGCAAAGGCAGCCAGGGTTGGCGCTTCGAACAACAGGCGCAGGTTCAGCTCCAGGCCAAGGGTTTCCCGCAGTCGGGCGACCACCTGGGTGGCGCTGATGGAGTTGCCCCCAGCAGGAAGAAGTGATCGTCGGCAGCGACTTGCGCCACCTGCAATTGCTCGCACCAGATCGCGGCAATCTGGCTGTGCAGTTCGGATTCCAGCGCCGCATCACCGGCCTGGGCCTGCACGCCGGGGAACTGCGCATAACTGTCGAGACTGCCATCCGCCAGGCGCGTGCGGCAAGCCGAACGCTGCACCTTGCCGCTGGAGGTTTTCGGCAAGCCGCCAGGATTGAGCAACACCACCACGCTCGGAGCTTCCTGGCAGGCTTCGGCCACCGCTTGGCGGATCGCCTTGATCAACGCTTCGGGCGGCAGGATTTTTTGCACGCTGCGGCTGATTTCCGCGGCGATGCCGATGCCTTCCTGGCCGTTGTCATTCACCGCAAACGCCGCGACGCGGCCCTTGCGCACCACTTCCACTTCACGTTCGATGGCTTGCTCGATGTCCTGGGGATACAGGTTGTGGCCGCGCACGATCAGCAGGTCTTTGAGGCGGCCGGTGATGAACACTTCACCTTCGCGGATAAAACCCAGGTCGCCAGTCCGCAACCAGGTGCGGCCAGCGTGCTGGACGAAGGTCTTGGCGGTGGCTTGCGGGTTGCGCCAGTAACCGTGGGCGATGCTCGGGCCGGCGGCCCAGATTTCACCCACGGCATTGTCGGGGAGCGTCATCAGGTTGGCGGGATCGGCAATCAACACGGCATGTTCAGGCTGGCTGGTACCGCAACTCATGATCGCCGCGCCCTGCCCCGGCTCGGCGCGGTTGGCGGCCAGGGCCTTTTCGTCCAGGCGCAGGGCCGGGATGCCCTGGCCACGTGTGCCGCCGGCAACAAACAGCGTGGCTTCGGCCAACCCGTAGGAGGCGAAGAAATTGTTCGGGGTGAAACCGCAGGCGGCGAACTTCTCGGCGAAGCGTTCCAGGGTATCGAGGCGGATCGGCTCCGAGCCGGAATACGCCACGCGCCACTTGCTCAGATCCAGGCGCTCCAGGGCCGAATCACTGACCCGCTCGCTGCACAGCCGATAAGCAAAGTCCGGCCCGCCGCTGATGGTGCCGCCGTATTCACTGATCGCTTCCAGCCAGCGCAGTGGCCGGCCGAGGAAGTAGGCCGGCGACATCAAGACGCACGGCACACCGCTGAAGATCGGTTGCAGCAGGCCACCGATCAGGCCCATGTCGTGGTACAGCGGCAGCCAGCTGACGATCACGTCATCGGGGTTCAGGTCGATGCCAAAGCCCCGGCGAATCAGCATTTCGTTGGCCACCAGGTTGCCGTGGGTGACTTGCACCCCCTTGGGCAACGCGGTGGAGCCGGAGGTGTATTGCAGGAAGGCGATGTCATCGTCCGAAAGGTTCGGCGCCATCCAGTCGGTGGCGATGTCGGCACTCAGTTGGTCGACGCACAGCAGCTGCGGCGCACCTTCCAGTTGCTGCAGCGAATCACCGAGGCTGGCGGTGGTCAGCAGTAACCGAGGTTCGGCGTCCGCGATGATCGACAGCAGCCGCTCCTGATGATGACGGCGAGCGGACTCCGGCGGATACGCCGGCACCGCGATCACCCCGGCATACAGGCACCCAAAAACGCCGCGACGTAATCCGGCCCACTGGGGAACAACAGCACCGCGCGATCACCCAGCCCGGCGCTGGCCTGCAAGGCGGCGGCGATCGTGCGGGCGCGCAGGTCAAGGTCACGGTAACTGAGGACAGCGCCCTGTTCAGCCGTCTCGGCGAGAAAGCGCAACGCCAGTTGATCCGGGGTTTGCGCGGCGCGGCGTTGAAGGGACTGAACCAGGGTGCGGGGAAGTTCGAAGGCGTCCATCATGGGGTTCCTGCCTGAAATCGGCTTACTGGGAAATCGGGGGAATGTGTGGCCAGGGGGCTTGTTCAGCCGGTCGCCCGGGCCATCTGCCGCGCCGCGCCATTGCGCCAGCGGGCCAGGTGTTCGTCGGCATAGCGCCGCACACAGCGCAGTACAGAACTTTCGTGCTGCACCAGGAAGAAGTGGTGACCGTCAAACATGTCGAGGGAGAAACCGCTGGCGGTGTCTTGCTGCCAATCCAGTAGTTGATCGGCGCGAACAGTGTCCTGCTTGCCGCCAAACACATGGATGGGCAGGGCCAACGGCTCACGCTCGCCGTATTCAAAACTGCCGCACAGGAGGAAGTCGGCCCGCAGGATCGGCAGCATCAACTGCATCAACTCGGCATTGGCCAGCACGTCTTCGCCCGTGCCCTTGAGTTCACGCAGGCGGGCGATCAGTTGTCCGTCGTTTTTCTCGATGGCGTACTCGCTGACATCCCGACAGGCCGGGCCGGCAGTACCCGACGCAAACAGCGCCAGTGGCTGCGGCACACCTCGCTCACGCAGGGCATGGGCCAACTCGAACGCCAGCAGGCCGCCGAGGCTGTGGCCAAACAAGGCGTAGGGGCCGTCCAGCTCCGCGCTGATCTCATCGGCGAGTTGCCCGGCCAGGGCCTTGATGTCGCGCTGCAACGGCTCGTCCATGCGCATGCCGCGCCCCGGCAACTCCAGCGGCCGCACCTGCAACCACTCGGGCAGCACCCGCCGCCAGCGGCTGTAGACCATGGCGCTGGCGCCGGAATAAGGCAGGCAAAACAGGCGTAATCGAGCCGGCGTGTTCATTTCAGACCACTCCCGCTCACACGATAAAAACCCATTTTGTCCTCCTCCAGGCGCTGATCCTTGGCCGGTTTGTTAACTGGCCTGTCACCCATGAGAACGGATGGCCCCTGGAAATAATTAGTCAGCGAGACGCGGTTCACACCTCTCGATAAGGCATAAGATTAGTTCGTCTTCTCATTTGACAATCATTATCATTAAGCATAATTTGTTGCCCGATGTGTAGGAGGCCTCAGCAAGGACGCCCTCCCCCAACCTTCTCTTGCAACAAGGTGATTTCCATGACGGAACAAGTATCCACAGGCAGGTGCGACTCACCCCTCCTCCAGGCCTTCGTCGATAACCGGCTGATCCTGGTCAAGATCGCGGCGCGTATTACCGGCTGTCGCTCCCGTGCTGAAGATGTGGTGCAAGACGCCTACTTCCGGTTGCAATCGGCACCGACTATCACGTCATCGTTCAAGGCTCAGCTCAGTTACCTGTTCCAGATCGTGCGTAACCTGGCCATTGATCATTACCGCAAGCAGGCGCTGGAGTTGAAATATTCCGGCACTGAAGAGGAAGGGTTGAATGTGGTTATTCACGGGGCTTCACCTGAGACTTCGCACATCAATTTTTCTACGCTGGAAAACATCGCGGATGCGTTGACGGAGTTGCCTCAGCGCACGCGTTATGCGTTTGAGATGTACCGGTTGCATGGGGTGCCGCAGAAGGATATTGCCAAGGAGCTGGGGGTGTCGCCGACGCTGGTGAACTTTATGATTCGGGATGCGTTGGTGCATTGCCGCAAGGTTTCCGGGACCCATAGCGACACGTTTGCGCGGCGGGTTTGATTGGCTTTGCTCTGCCCTGCCCTGCTCTGCTCTGCTCTGCTCTGCCCTGCTGCTGAGTGCATATCCGTTATTTGGGTGATGGCTGATATGGGTTCCGCTCTTACAGCGGGTCACTTTTGAAAGGAGCCCAAAAGTAACCAAAAGGCTCTTGCCCCACCACTCGGCACCTCGCTCAGGCTCGGTGTTCCCTCACTCCGGTACTACTCCGCGGGCCGCCGCGACGGGGCGTCCCTGCCCCGTCGCGGCTAAACCGGCGCCCTGCCGGTTTACCCGCTCCGTACTACCTGCGTTCGGCCAGCGTGGTTTAACGGGGCGCCTAAGATCAAGATCAAAAGCAGATCAAGAACACAGCGGCCTACAGGCCGGCTTGAGTGGTGTGAAGCAAAGGCAACATCAAGATCAAAATCTACAGCGGGCACGGTCAAATGTGGGAGCTGGCTTGCCTGCGATGGCATCAACTGGGTGTACCTGAAAAACCGAGGTGTCTGCATCGCAGGCAAGCCAGCTCCCACAGAAAAGCAGACCTGCAGCAGTTTCAGATTTGGCTTTCGCTTTGGCTTTTGCTCTGGCTTCTACCACTCAAGCCGGCCTGTAGGCCGCTGTGCTCTTGCTTTTGATCTTGATCTGGCTCTGACTGCCCCAATAAGCCCGAGGCCGAACGCAGGGATTGAGGAGCGGGTAAACCGGCAGGACGCCGGTTTAGCCGCGACGGGGCAGGGACGCCCCGTCGCGGCGGCCCGCGGAGCAATGCCGGAGTGAGGGAACGCCGAGCCCTAGCGAGGCGCCGACAGGCGGGGCAGAGCCCTTTGCTTACTTTGGGGCTTTTCCAAAGTGAGTCGCTGTAAGAGCGAAACCATATTCAGCCGTTACCTAAATAACGGATATGTACACACTCAAACCAACCCACACCGCTCAAAAAACCGCTCCCGCCCCAGGATCATCAACGCCGCCCGCTTATGCGGAAAATCAAACTCCTTCTCACAGTGGAAACACTGATTCTGCATATACCCAATCATCTTCCCGTTATCCGCCCGAGGCTCAGCCACCACCCGCTGCGTACGCGGATCATCCAGAAACAGGTAATGCACCAACGCCGACAACCAACTCGCTACCTTGTGCGGCCCCCGGTGATGCTCTTCCCCCACCAGCATATGAATCCCGCGATCGTAATCCGCCACGTCATAGAACGGCGCAATCCGATCCTCCTTGGCCCAATACGCCTCGAAATACGCAAACGGCTCATCATCGAAACAGCCGATCAACGTCAACGCATGAGGATCCGCTTCCAGCGTGTCCAGATACTCCCGATGCTGCTCAAGGCTGCCACTTTCCTGCCAGAAATTCGCCACGCGCGTGCTGTTCTGCCACCGATTAAACCGCGCCAGATCAACATCAATCTCCACCGTGCGCAGTGAAATCCACGCCCCCAACCGCGCATCGAACCGTCGATAAACCTCACCCCGAGGCTTCGGCGCACGGGCAGGATGACGCTTACCGGCGCTGATAATCATCTGCTGCGGATAAGTCCCCGTGAGGGATTGCCCCAGCCACGGTTGCGGCAATTGCCAAAACAACGTGCGTTCGCAATAAAACTGCCCGGCAACCTCAGTCGCCACCAACAGCCCACTGCGCAAGGCATCCTCCGGCACATGCTCAAGGCGCCAGGCCAGCCGCTGCCGCCCAGGCTCCCTGGCAAACAACCAGTAACAGGCCGCCCACAACGCACGGGCAGCCGGCACACTGCCGGGCTCCTGCAAGTGCACCTGCAGCTCATCGCCCCGCTCAAGGCGCAGGCGAATCAGCGGCTGCCCTTCAAGGGTAAGGCTCAGGCGCGTGTCAGTTTCATCAGCATTCAGGGCAGGCCCCGCCGGCAACGGCAGGGCAGACAGGTCATTCAGATTGGACATGGGATGGGCTCACGAATCGTCGACAGTTCAACAAGTGACGTGAGCCACGGGCAAAAATTTAGACGATCAGGGCACCGGCATCACATCAATGCGGTAAGGCTCGAAGATCTTCAACAACTGGCCATTGTCCCGCAACTGCTTGAGCAGCCCGGCGAACGCCGGCCCGGTGATCGGTGCCTTGGGCCGCAGCAATGCGTAGTGGTGGTACACCTGGTCAATTCGCTCGGACACCAGGAACTGCCCCGCCGTGTCGGCATTGCGCACCAGGAAATCGCTGAGGTAGGAGCGCGTCACCAGGGCGATGTCGGCCCGACCCCGGGCGACCATCAGCAGGTTGCTGTCGTGGGAATAGGTCAAGGTGGCGTTGAAGTGCTCCGCCAAGTACTTGGGGTCCGGGTTGAAATTGGCGAACGCGTAGTGATAACCGCTGAACACCGCCAGGCGCTTGCCGGCCAGGTCGGTGAAATAGGATTGGTCGCGGCCGGGCTCCCGCTGGGCGACGAAGATTTCGGCGTCTTCCAGGCCCATGTCGACCGCCGTATGGGGAATATCCTGCCAACCCCATTTCGGGTTTTCGAAGATCGCCATGTCGACCCGACCTTGCTGGAAATCGCGAAAACGCCGGGGAATCGAGGTGGGCACCAGCACAAACTGGTAGTCGGTTTGCAGCGCGTTCAAGGCTTCCACCAGTTGCGGCAGCAAACCGGTGTCGGCGCCCTGCTCCGGGCGCACGGTGTACGGCGGAAAATGCGCAGCACCGATCCTCACCAATTGGGCCGCCGAAGCCGGCATCAGCCACAGTGCGCCAAGCGCCAATATTGAGAGTCCTGCAGCCAATCGCCAAGGCGAAAACATCAAGGCACACACCGTCGAAAACTTTGATCCCGCTAAGCTAGGCGTTTTTGTCTATCGAGACAACTTTCTGCCACACAATTAATAGCTTGCGCGAACGGGCTAGTCAGCTTTCAACACCATCAGCAAGGCTTCATCGGCCAGTTGCTCCAGGGTCATGCTGCCCTGGGCACGAAACCAGGTGGTGGTCCAGGACAACGCGCCGGTCAGAAAGCGCCGGGTGATAAACACATCGCCCCTGATATAACCGGCCTCCTTGGCCTCTCCCAGCACCTGCAACCAGATGTCTTCATAAATATCACGCAGGGCCAGCACCTGGGCCTGGCCCTCGGCCGAGAGTGAGCGCCACTCGTACACCAGCACCGCCATGGCCTCGCCGCTGCCGCCCATGATCGACTGCAATTCGCAGCGAATCAGCGCCAGCACCCGTTCACGCACGTTATTCGCTTCGGCCAGTGAAGCGCGCATCAGGGCGGTGTTGTAGTGGATGGTTTCCTCCATCACCGCCCGCAGGATTTCGTCCTTGCTCTTGAAGTGATGAAAGATACTGCCGGACTGAATCCCGACCGCGCCGGCCAGGTCACGCACGGTGGTGCGCTCAAAGCCCTTGTTGCGAAACAGGTGCGCCGCGGTTTGCAGCAGCTTGCCACGGGCACTGTCGGGGTCGGTCAATTGGCCGGCGTCGACCATGGTGCGCATCACCCGCAGGGCTTTTTGCTCATCCATGCTGCTCTCCTTAACTTCTGATTACGTCTTGGCCGGCAATTTAGGCCGTGGCAGCCAACCAAGCAAGCGCTTGGGGCAAAGTTGTGACCAGAGTTTACAAACCAAGCGCTTGCTTGGTAGTCTCGACTCATCCAACCGGAGGAAGGACGCCCCATGAACAAGACGGTACGCATCGGCTGCGCCAGCGCCTTCTGGGGCGACACCTGCACCGCCGCTGCGCAGTTGGTGCACGGCGGCGCGCTGGATTACCTGGTGTTCGACTACCTGGCGGAAGTCACGATGTCGATCCTGGCCGGGGCACGGATGAAGGATCCCCAGGCCGGCTATGCCACGGACTTCGTCGACGTGCTGACGCCGCTGCTGGCGGATATCCAGCGCCAGGGCATTCGCGTGATCAGCAATGCCGGCGGGATCAACCCCCAGGCCTGCGCTGCCGCGTTGCAGGCGGCCTGCGACCAGGCTCGAATTCCGTTGAAGATCGCCGTGCTGCTGGGGGATGACCTGCAACCGCAGTTCAAGCAGTTGCACGGCATCACCGACATGTTCAGCGGCGCGCCGCTGCCGGCGATGTGCGTGTCCACCAACGCCTACCTCGGCGCGCCGGGCATCGTGCAGGCGCTGAAGCTCGGTGCCGATATCGTCATCACTGGCCGTGTGGTCGACAGCGCGGTGGTCAGCGCGGCGCTGGTGCATGAGTTCGACTGGTCCTGGCAGGATTACGACCGCCTGGCCCAGGCGGCATTGGCCGGGCATGTCATCGAATGTGGCGCCCAGTGCACCGGCGGCAACTTCACCGATTGGCGGGAAGTGCCGGACTACGAACACATCGGTTTCCCGATTGTGGAGGTCAGTGCCGACGGCCAGTTCACCGTCAGTAAAGTCGACGGCACCGGCGGGCTGATCAGTGAACTGAGCGTCGCCGAGCAACTGTTGTATGAAATCGGCGACCCGCGCGCCTACTTGTTGCCCGACGTGATCTGCGACTTCAGCCAGGTGAAACTCCAGCAGCAAGGCAAAAACCGCGTGCACCTGCACGGCGCCAAAGGCCTGCCACCGACCGACCAATACAAGGTCAGCGCCACCTACCCGGACGGCTTTCGCTGCACCGCCAGTTGCCTGATCGCCGGGATCGACGCAGTGGCCAAGGCCGAGCGGGTCAGCCAGGCGATCATCAACAAGACATCAGAACTGTTCAGCCAGCGCGGCTGGGCGCCCTACACCGACATCAACATCGAACTGCTGGGCAGCGAAGCCACCTACGGCCCCCACGCCCAACGCCAGGACTGCCGCGAAGTGGTGGTGAAACTGGCGGTGCGTCACCCCAACAAACAGGCGCTGGTGCTGTTCGCGCGGGAGATCGCCCAGGCGGCCACCGGCATGGCGCCGGGGCTTACCGGCATCGTCGGCGGGCGGCCCACGGTGTACCCGCTGATTCGGCTGTTTTCGTTCCTGATCGATAAAAGCGTCTGCCCATTGCAGGTCGATTTCCTTGGCGAACGGCATGCCTGTGAGTTGCCTGTCGCCGAACCGTTGAACACGTCAATCGAATTGATTGACCCGCCCAAACCCCAGGGTCGCGCCGACGCCAACGTGCCGCTGATCAAACTGGCCGTGGCCCGCTCCGGCGACAAGGGCAACCACAGCAACATCGGGGTGATCGCCCGCGACCCCGAGTACCTGCCGTGGATCGCCGAAGCGCTGACGCCCGAAGTGATCGTCGACTGGATGAGCCACGTGCTCGACCCGATTCACGGCCGCGTCGAACGCTGGTACTTGCCCGGCAGCCACAGCCTGAACTTCCTGCTGGAAAACGCCCTGGGTGGCGGCGGGATTGCCAGCCTGCGCATCGACCCCCAAGGCAAGGCGTTCGCCCAGCAACTGCTGGAAATCCCGATTGCCGTGCCGCAGCACATCGCCGATCAACTCACTTAAAGGACCCACGCCGTGGCCTTCGACTCGATCTTCAAAGCCGACCTGTTCCAGGGGCAGAGCATTATCGTCACCGGCGGCGGCAGTGGCATTGGCCGCTGCACCGCCCACGAACTGGCGGCCCTTGGCGCCCATGTGATTCTGGTGGGGCGCAAGCCGGAAAAACTGCAAACGGTGGCGGCAGAGATTGTTGAAGACGGCGGCCGCGCCAGTTGGCAGGCCTGCGACATCCGTGATGAAGAAGCGGTCAAGGCGCTGGTCAGCCAGGTTCTGCAGGAACACGGCCCGATTCATGGCCTGGTGAATAACGCCGGCGGCCAGTACCCCTCGCCGCTCGCGTCGATCAACCAGAAGGGCTTTGAAACCGTGTTGCGCACCAACCTGGTGGGCGGTTTCCTGATGGCTCGGGAAGTGTTCAACCAGTGCATGAGCAAGCACGGCGGGTCGATCGTCAACATGCTCGCCGACATGTGGGGCGGCATGCCGGGCATGGGCCACTCCGGCGCGGCGCGTTCGGGCATGGACAACTTCACCAAGACCGCCGCCTTCGAATGGGGTTACGCCGGGGTGCGGGTCAACGCCGTGGCGCCGGGCTGGATTGCCTCCAGCGGCATGGACACTTACGAAGGTGCGTTCAAGGCGGTGATTCCGACCTTGCGCGAACATGTGCCGCTCAAGCGCATCGGCACCGAATCGGAAGTCAGCGCGGCGATTGTGTTTTTGCTCAGCCCTGCCGCCGCGTTCGTCAGCGGCAGCACCCTGCGCATCGACGGCGCCGCCAGCCTCGGCAGCCGCGCCTGGCCGCTGCACAAGGCGCAACCGCCGAGCGCGTCCTTTAATGGTTTCCACCGGGCGTACGTGCCGGATGTGCTCAAGGAGGAGAAATAAGCCATGCCGGTGATCGACTCGCAACTCGACGCCCACAGCGTGCCATTCGCGCAGAACCGCGAAGCGATGCTCACAGGCGTCAATCAACTGCGCCAGTTGGAGCAAAACCTGCTGGCCAAGGCAGCTGAAGCCAAGGCCAAGTTCGACAAGCGCGGGCAACTGCTGCCGCGGGAACGCCTCAATTTGTTGCTGGACCCTGGCGCGCCGTTCCTCGAACTGGCAAGCCTGGCCGGCTACAAGCTGCACGACGACAAGGACGGCAGCGCCGCCGGCGGCGGGTTGATCGCCGGTATCGGCTACGTCAGCGGCGTGCGTATGCTGGTGGTGGCCAATAACAGCGCGATCAAGGGCGGGACCATCTCCCCTTCGGGCCTGAAAAATCCCTGCGTCTGCAACAGATCGCCATGGAAAACAAACTGCCCGTCGTGACCCTGGCGGAAAGCGGCGGCGCCAACCTCAACTACGCCGCCGAGATTTTCGTCGAAGGCGCCCGCAGCTTCGCCAACCAGGCGCGGATGTCGGCCATGGGCCTGCCTCAGATCACCGTGGTGCATGGCTCGGCCACGGCGGGCGGCGCGTATCAGCCAGGGCTTTCGGATTACGTGGTGGTGGTGCGCGGTAAAGCCAAACTGTTTCTGGCCGGCCCGCCACTGCTCAAGGCCGCCACCGGCGAAATCGCCACCGACGAAGCGTTGGGCGGCGCCGAAATGCACGCACAAACCGCCGGCACCGCTGAGTACCTGGCGGAAAACGACGCTGACGGTGTGCGCATCGTGCGCGAGATCGTCAGCCTGTTGCCGTGGGATGACCGTTTGCCGGTCGTGCAAAAACGCGCGTATGCCGAGCCGCTGTACCCGATTGAAGAGCTGCTGGGGCTGATCCCCGACGACCCGAAAAAGCCCTACGACGTGCGGGAAATCCTGGCGCGACTAGCGGACGGTTCCAACTTCCTCGAATTCAAGGGCGAGTTCGACCCACACACCGTCTGCGGCCACCTGCATATCCAGGGCCGCGCTTGCGGTTTTATCGGCAACAACGGGCCGATCACGCCGAAGGGCGCGAGCAAGGCCGCGCAATTTATCCAGCTGTGCGACCAGAGCCAGACGCCACTGCTGTTCTTCCACAACACCACCGGCTTCATGGTGGGCACCGAGTCGGAACAGCAAGGCGTGATCAAGCACGGTGCGAAGATGATCCAGGCGGTGGCCAATGCCCGGGTACCGAAGCTGACCATCGTCGTCGGCGGCTCCTACGGCGCCGGCAACTACGCGATGTGCGGCCGAGGCCTCGACCCGCGTTTTATCTTCGCCTGGCCCAACAGCCGTACCGCCGTGATGGGCGGCGCCCAGGCCGGCAAGGTGCTGCGGATCGTCACCGAGGCCAAGCAATTGAAAGACGGCCTGGTGCCTGATCCCAAGGTGCTCGACATGCTCGAACAGGTCACCGCCCAGAAACTCGACAGCCAGTCCACCGCGCTCTACGGCAGTGCGAACCTGTGGGACGACGGGCTGATTGATCCACGGGACACCCGGACCTTGCTGGGGCTTCTGCTGGACATCTGCCATGAGGCCGAAGTGCGGCAGTTGCAGCCCAACAGCTTTGGTGTGGCGCGGTTCTAAACCTTCAGGAGAACAATAAAAATGATCTTCACCCAGGAACACGAAGAATTGCGCCGCACCGTCCGCGGCTTTGTCGAGCGCGAGATCAACCCGCACGTGGATGAATGGGAAAAGGCCGGGCGCTTCCCGATCCACGAGATCTTCCGCAAGGCCGGTGACCTCGGATTACTGGGCATCTCCAAGCCGGAAAAATTCGGCGGCATGGGTCTCGATTACAGCTATTCCATCGTCGCCGCCGAAGAGTTCGGCAGCATCCGTTGCGGCGGCATCCCCATGTCCATCGGCGTGCAAACCGACATGTGCACCCCGGCCCTGGCCCGCTTCGGCTCCGATGAACTGCGCGACGAATTCCTGCGCCCGGCCATCAGCGGCGAACAGGTAGGCTGCATCGGCGTCTCGGAAACCGGCGCCGGCTCCGACGTGGCCGGGCTGAAAACCCATGCCCGCAAGGACGGCAGCGACTACGTAATCAACGGCAGCAAGATGTGGATCACCAACTCGCCGAGTGCCGACTTTATCTGCCTGCTGGCCAACACGTCGGACGACAAGCCGCACATCAACAAGTCACTGATCATGGTGCCGATGAACACCCCCGGCATCAGCGTCAGCCCGCCCCTGGAAAAACTCGGCATGCACAGCTCGGAAACCGCCCAGGTGTTTTTCGACGACGTGCGCATCCCCCAGCGCAACCGCATCGGCCATGAAGGCGCGGGGTTCATGATGCAGATGTTGCAGTTCCAGGAAGAGCGGCTGTTTGGCGCGGCCAATATGGTCAAGGGCCTGGAGTACTGCATCGACAGCACGATCGAGTACTGCAAGGAGCGCAAGACCTTCGGCAAGGCATTGATCGACAACCAGGTGATCCACTTCCGCCTGGCCGAACTGTCCACCGAGATCGAGTGCCTGCGGGCGCTGGTGTACCAGGCCACCGAGCAGTACATCAAGGGCCAGGACGTGACGCGCCTGGCCTCCATGGCCAAGCTCAAGGCCGGGCGACTGGGTCGGGAAGTCAGCGACAGTTGCCTGCAATACTGGGGCGGCATGGGATTCATGTGGGACAACCCGGTGGCCCGGGCTTATCGGGATGTGCGGCTGGTGTCGATTGGCGGGGGGCGGACGAGATCATGCTGGGGATCATCTGCAAATTGATGGGCACCCTGCCGGGGAAAAAGTCGTGAACACGTTGCTGCTGGAGCCGCACAACGGGGTGTTGCATGTGACCCTCAACCGGCCCGACAGCCGCAATGCCATGAGCTTGGAGATGGTCGAGGAACTGCGCGCGGTGCTGGCGGATGTGGCTGGGGACCAGAGCGTACGGGCGCTGGTTATCAGTGGCGCGGGAGGGCATTTTTCGGCGGGCGGGGATGTGAAGGACATGGCTCGCGCGGGGGCCGCGGGTGGCTTGCAGGTTTTGAACCGGGCGTTTGGCACGCTGTTGCAGGAGGTTGAGGCGCTGCCGCAGGTGGTGATCGTGGTGCTGCAAGGGGCGGTGTTGGGCGGTGGGTTTGGGCTGGTGTGTGTCAGTGATGTGGCGATTGCGGATCATCAGGCGCAGTTCGGGTTGCCGGAGACCAGCCTGGGGCTGCTGCCGGCGCAGATTGCGCCGTTTGTGGTGAAGCGCGTTGGGTTGACTCAGGCTCGGCGGCTGGCTTTGACCGCGGCGCGGTTTGATGGGGTTGAGGCGCAGCGGTTGGGGTTGGTGCATTTTGTGGAGCACGATTCGCAGGCGTTGGCGGAGCGGGTGGATGAGGTGTTGGGGCAGGTTTTGCGGTGTGCTCCGGGGGCTAATGCGCGGACCAAGGCGTTGGTGTTGGCCAGTGGTGAGCAGGCTTTGGGGCCTTTGCTGGACCAGGCTGCCGAGTGGTTTGCCGAGGCGGTGGGTGGTGAGGAAGGGATTGAGGGGACACAGGCTTTTGTGCAGAAGCGTAAGCCGGGGTGGGCGCGATGAATCGGGGGCATATCCGTTATTTGGGTGATGGCCGCTATTGGTTCCGCTCTTACAGCGGGTCACTTTTGAAAAGCCCAAAAGTAACCAAAAGGCTCTTGCCCCACCACTCGGCACCTCGCCTAGGCTCGGTGTGCCCTCACTCCGGCTTTGGACCGTGGGCCGCCGCGATGGGCCATCCTTGGCCCAGCGCGGCTAACCCGGCGTCCTGCCGGGTTACCCACGCTCCAAAGCCTGCGTTCGGCCAGCGTGGTTTAACGGGGCGCCTAAGATCAAGATCAAAAGCAGATCAACAGCACAGCGGCCTACAGGCCGGCTTGAGTGGTGTGAAGCAAAGGCACCATCAAAATCCAAAGCGAGCACGCTCCCCTGTAGGAGCTGGCTTGCCGGCGAAGGTGGTTAACGATGACGTGGGCATCCTGATTCAACGCGGCGCTCTCAGGTTCTTCGCCGGCAAGCCGGCTCCTACAGAAAAGCGGCTCTGCTTTTGCTGTGGCTTCTACCACTCAAGCCGGCCTGTAGGCCGCTGTGCTGTTGCTTTTGATTTTGATCTGACTGCCCCATTCAGCCCGAGGCCGAACGCAGGTGGTGCGGAGCGGGTAAACCGGCAGGACGCCGGTTTAGCCGCGCTGGGCCAAGGATGGCCCATCGCGGCGGCCCGCGGAGCAGCGCCGGAGTGAGGGAACGCCGAGCCTAGGCGAGGCGCCGACAGGCGGGGCAGAGCGTTTTGGTTACTTTGCCGCTTTTGCAAAGTGACCCGCTGTAAGAGCGGAACCAATAGCAGCCGTTACCGCAGGAATGGATATGTACACGGTAAACGCCAACCCAAGGGATCACTCATGTTCAACAAAATCCTGATCGCCAACCGTGGCGAAATCGCCTGCCGCATCCAGCGCACCGCCCAAGCCCTGGGCTACCGCACAGTAGCGGTCTACAGCGACCCCGACGCCAACAGCCTGCACGTCCAGATGGCCGACGAAGCCGTCAACATCGGCCCCGCCCCGGTCAACCAGTCCTACCTGAACATCGACGCCATCCTCGAAGCCGCCCACCGCACCGGTGCCGACGCCATCCACCCAGGCTACGGCTTCCTCTCCGAAAACCCCGACTTCGCCCGAGCCTGTGCAACAGCTGGCCTGACCTTCATCGGCCCCAGCCCCGAAGCCATCGAATTGATGGGCAGCAAACGCCTCTCGAAAATCGCCATGCTCAACGCCGGCGTCCCCTGCATCAAAGGCTACCAGGGCCCCGACCAGGACGACCCTACCCTGCAACAACACGCCACCCACATCGGCTACCCCCTGATGATCAAAGCCAGCGCCGGCGGCGGCGGTCGTGGCATGCGCCTTGTGCACAGCCCCGACACCCTGCTGGAACACCTGCGCACCGCCCGCTCCGAAGCGCAAAATGCCTTCGGCAGCGCCGAACTGATCCTCGAACAAGCCTTGATCGACCCACGCCACGTCGAAATCCAACTGTTCGGCGACACCCATGGCAACCTGATCTACCTCGGCGAACGCGACTGCTCGATCCAGCGCCGCCATCAAAAAGTCATCGAAGAAGCCCCCTGCCCCGTCATGACCCCCGAGCTGCGCCAGGCCATGGGCGAAGCCGCGCTCAAGGCCGCCCGCGCCGTCAGTTACGTCGGCGCCGGCACGGTCGAATTCCTGCTCGACCGCAACGGCACCTTCTACTTCCTGGAAATGAACACTCGCCTGCAGGTCGAACACCCGGTCACCGAACTGATCACCGGCCTCGACCTCGTCGCCTGGCAACTGCACATCGCCGCCGGCCAGCCCCTGCCCTTGCGCCAGGAACAAGTCACCCTCAGCGGCCACGCCATGGAAGTGCGCCTCTACGCCGAAGACCCGGCCCAGGGCTTCCTGCCGCAAACCGGCGACGTGCTGCGCTGGGAACCGGCAGCCAATGTGCGCCTCGATCATGGCGTGCTCGAAGGCCAGCGCATCACGCCGTTCTATGACCCGATGCTGGGCAAGATCATCGCCCACGGCGCTACCCGCGAAGAGGCTCGGCGCAAGTTGGTACGGGCGGTGGAAGACTGCGTGCTGCTCGGCGTTTCCACCAACCAGCGCCTGCTGGCCAGCCTGCTCACGCACCCGCAATTTATCGCTGCAGACTTCAGCACCGGCTTTATTGCCGAACACTTCAGCGAAATCGCTCGCACCAAAGCGACCGACGATGAACTGGCGCTGGCCGCCGCCCTGTTTTATCACCACAGCGCCAGCGCTCATGCCACGCCGCTCTCCGGCTGGCGCAACAACGCCAGCGTGCCGTGGACCTGGCAGTTGGCCGAACAGGATCAGCCCCGCACAGTCAGCCTCAGTGTGCTGGGAGACAACTGCCTGCACGTCGAGCTTGACCGGCACGCCATCGACGTACGCGACCTCACCACCGACGGACGCTGGGCCACCGCCGTTCTCAACGGCATTCGCCGTCGCACCGCGTACCACTTGCAAGGCACCCGGCTCTGGCTGCCTGGCGTGCGCATCGATAACCGCACCCAGGCCGTTGCCACCCGCCAGGCCGAGGCCGGCAACGGCACGGTCAAGGCGCCGATGGATGGGGCAATTGTCGAAGTTCGGGTCAGCGAAGGTGATTCGGTCAGCAAGGGCCAGCTGTTGCTGGTGCTGGAGGCGATGAAAATGGAGCACCCACTCAAGGCCGGCATGAGTGGCGTGGTCAAGCGGATCCAGGCGGTTGCGGGAGATCAGGTGAGGAACCGTCAGATTTTGCTGGAGATCGAGTAACCCCTGGGCGGAACTAGCAGGCTTGGCTACGCTCTATCCCCATCAGGACGGGAAGAGTACGGGAACCTGCGATGCCTCATTGGCTGATTATTGATCTTGAAGCCACAACGGATGAAGGCGGCTGGCCCGTGACCGAGATGGAAATCATCGAAATCGGGGTGAGCCTGGTCAACCGCCAGGGCCGTGAGCTGGACCATTTCCAGCGTTTCGTGCGGCCGTTGCGCAGGCCGTTGCTGACGCCGTTCTGCCGCCAGTTGACCCACATCACCCAGGCGAATATCGATGCTGCCGCGCCATTGAATGACGTGTGGCCGTTGTTCGAACGCTGGCTCGGCCAACACCAGGCACGCCTGGAAGGCTGGGCGAGCTGGGGCGACTATGACCGCCAGCAACTGGAACTGGAGTGGCAGCGCCATGGCTTGAGCAGCGTGCTGGGCCAGACGCCTCACGTGAACCTCAAGCAGCGCTTCGCCAAGGCCCGGCGCCTGGACAAGCCGCTGGGGCTCAACGGCGCGCTGCAACTGGCGGGTATGCAGTTCCACGGCCAACAGCACCGCGCGCTGGAAGATGCGCGCAATACCGCACGGCTGCTGCCGTTGATTTTGCCCGTGTAGAAGGCATACTGGCCGACCTTTCTTGACCCTTTTCCGAGGATTCGCCCATGTTTAAAGTCAACGAGTACTTCGACGGCACCGTCAAGTCGATCGCTTTCGGCACTGCAGAAGGTCCGGCGACCATCGGCGTCATGGCCCCGGGTGAATACGAGTTCGGTACCGCCCAGCGTGAAATCATGCACGTGGTGTCAGGCGCACTGACCGTCAAGCTGCCAGACAGCACCGACTGGGAAACCTTCGCCGCCGGCAGCCAGTTCAACGTGCCCGCCAACAGCAAGTTCCAGCTGAAAGTCGCCGTCGACACCGCCTACCTGTGCGAATACCGCGGCTAAACGTTCGATAGCCGAAAAAAAATGCCCGTCTCGCGAGAGACGGGCATTTTTTATTGCACGGGCGGTTACTCGAGGATCGTCACCGGCATGCCGACTTCCAGGCGACCCACGCCATCGTTGACCAGGTTCTGCCCGAACATCACATCACCCTCTTGTTCGCGGTAGGTCTTGAGCGTGGCCAAGGGTTCGCGGTCGGCACTGCGCTCGCCGCTCGCCGGGTCAATGGTGGTCAGGATGCAGCGTGAGCAGGACTTGACCACCCGAAACTCCACATCGCCGATTCGCACGCGTTTCCAGCCATCTTCGGCAAAGGCTTCGCTGCCCTCGATCACCAGGTTGGGACGAAAGCGCAGCATCTCCATGGGCCGGCCGACCCGCCGGGACAGGTCATCCAGGGACGCCTGGCCAATCAGCAGCAACGGAAAGCCATCGGCAAACGCGACCTTGTCATCATCCTTGCCGTAACCGGCCTCGGTAGTGCGCGCACGCGCCAGCGGCACTTGCACCAGGCGTGTGGGTTTGCCGATGAATTCGCTGAGCCAGGCACCTGCTGCATCACCGGCATCCGGCACGCGCAAGGTGTCGCGCCAGATGGTCACACCGCGCAACTCGGCATCGCTGCCGGGCAGTGGCACGTCGAGGGCGGGCAGCCCTTCGGCGCTCAACGTCAGGCCACCGACGCTGTTCCACAGCGCCGACAACTGGCTCATTTTTGCCACCGCCCGCTGGGTCAGGAAACGCCCGCTGGCTTCGTCCACCAACATCCAGCGTCGATCCCCGTCAAGCCCGAGTGCATCAAGGCCGATCTGCTGCAAGGTTTCACCCTTGCCAGACTTCAAGGGGTATCGGTACAACGCGCTGAGACGAAGCATGGGCCTGCATTCCTGAGGGACAAAGCCGTCACCCTAAGCTCAAGCCGGGACTTCGTCCAGCATCAGACGCTGACGAACCACGTCCACCAACTTGTCAGGCTGGAACTTGGAGAGGAAGTTGTCGCAACCGACCTTCTTCACCATCGAATCGTTGAAGCTGCCGGACAACGAGGTGTGCAATACCACGTACAGGCTGCGCAGGCGTGGGTCGTTGCGAATCTCGGTGGTCAGGCGGTAGCCGTCCATCTCGGGCATTTCGGCGTCGGTGAAGATCATCAACAGTTTGTCGGTCATCACCTGGCCACTGTCGGCCCAGGCCTTGAGCATGTTCAGGGCCTTGAGGCCGTCGCTGGCAATGTGCATTTTCACCCCCAGTTGGCCGAGGGTGTCACGCAGTTGCGAGAGGGCCACGTTAGAGTCATCCACCAGCAGCACTTCGCGGCCACGGGCACGCTCCAGCACCGGGTCTTCGAGTTTCTCGCGGGAGACCTTGGCGTTGTAGGGCACGATTTCGGCGAGGACTTTTTCCACGTCGATGATTTCCACCAACTGGTCATCGACCTTGCTGATGGCCGTCAGGTAATGCTGGCGCCCGGCACTGGCCGGTGGTGGCAGGATCGCCTCCCAGTTCATGTTGACGATGCGGTCTACGCCACCGACCAGGAAGGCCTGCACCGAGCGGTTGTATTCGGTGACGATAATGGTGCTGTTGGGCCCCGGAATCAGCGGGCGCATGCCAATGGCCTGGGACAGGTCGATCACCGGCAGCGTCTGGCCACGCAGGTTGACCACGCCACAGACAAACGGATGACGCTGGGGCATGAGGGTCAACTTGGGCAGTTGCAGCACTTCCTGCACCTTGAACACGTTGATCGCGAACAGCTGCCGCCCGGCCAGGCGAAACATAAGGATCTCCAGGCGATTCTCACCCACCAATTGTGTGCGTTGATCTACCGTGTCGAGAATGCCGGCCATTAAAGACTCCTGGGTTGAGCGGATGGATAGTGCTGGTCACTGAAGGAGGTTATCGGCCGTAAATGCCGGACCTTGACCCCTATTAAAATGCCATGCAAATCCATTGATGTCACACTGACATCATGCTTTACTGAGCCAGCTTCAACGCAAGGCCCTTCACCACCGCCGCGTGACCACAAAGTCAGCGCGAGGTTCCCCCATGTAAGGGATTCCCCTATCCACAATCAGGACCAACCTGATATTCGCGATATCTAATAGCCATTAATGTGACGCCATTCTCATTGCATGAATGGAGTCAGGCTTTTGTTTGCTATCGCAAGCCCTCGGCCCACGGGTCGTCCACAGACTTATGTCTTGGCAACCGAAGAAGTTATGCGAATGGCCCTGAAGATGATGGGGGGTTCGGACGAGCGCGGGCGTCATTCAAATAAATGCCCTACTGAAAAGTCGGAACCAACCTACAGATCTTCGTCATATTTCAGCAGTACTTTTAAGCCATTCACCCGGTGCGACATCTCATTATCCGACCGTATGTTGTGGAGACTTGCATGATGAACGACGGCAAAGAGTGGCAACTTGCACTTCCCGAGTTCCTCCTTGAGGCTGAAATGCTGCTGGCCAAGTCCCAGGAATGCTTGAGCCACCTGCACTTGATCCGTAACGACAGCGACGCCATCGACTGCATGAAAAGCAGCCTGATCAAGCTCGCGGAAAAGTCCGACGCCCTTGCGCTGCGGGCCATCGGCGAATTTTCCCGGCATGTGCAGTACCTGATCGCCAATGCCGCCAGCCCGTTGCAACTACACGACGAGGCACTGGACGCGCTGAATGCTTGCCTGACCTTGCTCGCCTGGCAACTGGAGTTGATCGACGCCAAAACCGGCAAACTGGGCCTGGATGAAACGGAACAAACCGTGTTGATTGCCACTGTGGTGCAGCACATCCCGCAAAGCGACTTTGGTTATAAGCAACAACGCAGCATGCCTTACGCGATTTGAATATCCTTCGCATTTAACCGCAAAAAACGTCGTATTCAATGGCCGACATATCCAAAAACGACAGCAGCAACTAACCCTGCATGACGTCGTCGTTAGCAGAAAAATATCAATAAGCCACTAACGACAATACCGATACAAAACAACTTCAATGATACAACTCCCCGCCTATTTGAACTCCGGGACTACCTCCCGGGGCGCTGCCGTGATTAATAACCCTCATCCCGCTCGGCGAAAGGCGACCAACGGTAATAGTGGTGGTACCATGCCCCGCTCGAAGTGACTCAACTTCATGATGCATATAAACGTGAAATGCGCCTCCTATGTACGCCAGCCTGAAGTCACTCATCGCAAGGTCCGTGTCCCGAAGCAATGCACGCTGGATGACCCTCGCGCTATGCCTGTGCTCGTGCCTGCTCAGCCTGTGGGCTTATGCACACTCGGCCGATCTCCCTTTGGCCCTGCTGTGGATGAACCTGGCCACCCTGTTGGTGGTAGGCCTGCAACAGTGGCGCTCACGCAAGTCCATCAAGTTCCAGCCCCAGGAACTGGCCGACCGCCTGCTGCAGGTGCAGGAAAACGAGCGTCATCGCCTGAGCCGTGAACTGCACGACGATATCGGCCAGCTGTTGACCGCCGCCAAGCTGCAAAGTGAATGGCTCAAGCGTCGTTTGCCGGAAGACTTGCAGGGCCATTGCGCCGTGCTGTGCAACACCTTGAACGAAACCCTGGCCAAGGTGCAGGACGTGTCGGCCATCCTCAACCCCCGGCAGCTGGCGAGCCTGGGGCTGGAGGCGAGCCTGCGGGCGCACCTGCTCAAGACCCTGGAAAACACCCGGGTCAGCTGGAGCCTGGAATGCCATCAACGGCTGACCGGCATCCCGGAAGAGATGGCCGTCGCCGCCTTTCGGATTACCCAGGAAGCCGTCACCAACATGCTGCGCCATGCCCAGGCACGTAACCTGCTGGTGCGCCTGCAACGCCTGCCTGAAGGCCTGTCGCTGTTTATCAGCGATGACGGCCAGGGCTTTTCGCCCGCCATCAACCCCGCCCAGGAAGGCCAGCGGGGCATGGCCGGGATGTCCGAGCGGATTGATCAACTGGGCGGCACATTGTCCGTCAATAGCCAGCCAGGCTTTGGGACAAGGATCGAAGCGCTTTTCCCCTGGGCGCCCCGCGCCCTCGAACGGGCCAACCCCCATAAGGTTCTAGAGTGACGTGCAACTTACTCCTGGTGGATGACCACTCCCTGATCAGGGCCGGCGTGCGTGCGCTGGTCATGGATATTCCCGGCTACGCAGTGGTCGGCGAAGCCAGCGATGGCGCGCAGCTGCTGGAGCGATTCGACGCGCTGCAACCCGACATCGTGCTGCTTGACCTGTCGATGAAACACACCGGCGGCCTCGACGCGCTGAAGGAGCTCAAGCGCGCCTACCCAAAGAGCAAAGTGTTGATCCTGTCGATGCACACCGACCCGGAACTGATCATGTGCGCTCTGGAGTCCGGCGCCCATGGCTACCTGCTCAAGGACACCACGGCCAATGAGCTGGAACACGCGCTCCTGGCCTTGCGCAACAACGAACGCTACTTGAGCCCGGCCATTGCCCATACGGTGATCAACCAGGCGCTGGTGCGCAATCAGGCCCAGCCCAACCCGCCACCCCACAGCCACAACCTGACGGCACGCCAGCTGGAAATCCTGCGCTTGATCGTGCGCGGCAAATCCACCCGGGAAATCGCCAATGGCCTGGGCTTGAGCATCAAGACCGTGGAAGCCCACCGTTCGCAGATCATGAAGCGCCTGCAGATTTTCGATGTGGCGGGCCTGGTGTTGTTCGCCGTGCGCGAGCAGATCATCAGCCTGGACGATTAGTCAGCAACGGCGAATCCTCCGGCAAGTGCACCCGCAACGCCTGGGGCAAGGCCGAGAAATGCAGGTCGTCGCCCTGCAGCGGTTCGCCATCCAGGTTGATCGCCAACCCTTCGGCCACTTTGATTTCGACCCACGGCAACCGCGCCCGCACAAACATGTTGTCCAGGCCCCAGCCGTCCGTCATCAGGTTGCGCAGGGTGCCGACCACTTCCTGGGGCGCCGGCAATATGCTGATGTCCAGCAAACCATCATCGGCCAGCGCATCGGGGCACAACACATGGCCGCCACCGGCCTGGCGCCCGTTACCGATGCCCAATGCCAGCAACTCGCCACGCCAATGAAAGTCGGGCCCCTGCAATTCACCGTAGGCCGCGCGCAACTCGCTGAAACGTGACAGCCCGGTAAACAGGTACGCGGCGCCACCGAGGACTTTTTCAGGTCTTCGGAGGTGTTGGCGGTGACCTGGCTGCCGAACCCGCCAGTGGCCATATTCAGGAAGATCTGCCCGCCCACCTCGCCCAGGTCGATAGCCCGGGCCGGCACATCCAGCAGGTCCAGGGCCTGCTCAGGCTCCAGCGGCACGCCGGCGGCGCGGGCAAAATCGTTGGCGGTACCGAGAGGCATCAGCACCAGGCTGGCCTCGGTTTTGGCCCGGGCCATGGCCTCGGCCACATCCCGCAGGGTGCCATCACCGCCGCCGGCAATCAGCCGCGTATAGCCATCGGCCAGGGCCTGCTCGACAAAGCGCTGGGCATCACCGCCTTCCCACGTCACCCGCACGGCCAGTTCCCAACCCTGCTCGCGCTTGCCCTGCACCGCCGCCCGCACCTGCTCGTTGAGGGCTTGCTTGCCGTGCAGAATCAACAGTGCCTTGGGTGTGCTCATGGATGAATGCTCCTGGGTTTAAGGGTTCCTGAGGGATGTTGACCGTGACCAATCGAAAAAAAGCCATCGGGTGTAGAAATTAACCGGGATTTGTAGCGTTTCTGACACTGATCAACGTGCACTTCGCAAAATCGACCTAGACTTATACCCATCCTCCATCCGACAAGGCCGTCGCCCCATGATCACCATGTCCGCCTTCCACTCCATGCTCATCCCAATCCTGACCGGCATGATCCTCCTGGCCATCGGCTTCAACTTTCGCGACAAAGCCATTGGCGTGTTCGGCATGTGGATCGGCATGCTGCTGATCCTCGGCACCGTGGTGTACAAGATCCTCGCCAAACTCGCTGAATGACAATCTCACTCGCATTGCACATGACGGCCTCGTACACTCGGTCAATTCGTCGTTTTTAAGGTTGACCGCCTCGTGCTTGCCCGTCTGTTTGCCCTGCCTTGCTGCCTGTTTATCTGCCTGCTGACCCTGCTGCCCATGGCGCCTGCCCACGCCGTGAGCCTGCCGGGGCTGTTGGGCAGCACCAACAAAACCCAGCCGCAAGCCGACGTCCCGCTGGGCCAGTCCCTGGACGAGGTGATCAAGACCCTGGAAAACGACCAGCAGCGCACCAAGCTGCTGACTGACCTGAAAAAGCTCCGGGAAACCACACAAAAAGCCCAGCCCGCCGCCGAACTCGGCGTACTCGGTTTGATCGGTGGCACCCTGTCCAGCCTGGAGCAACAGTTCTCCGGTGCCGACAGCCCGATCAATCGCTGGTCCAGCGAGTTCGACCTGGCCAAGGACGAACTCACCGCACTGATGCTGCCGGCCAGCGAATGGCTGCCGATCATCTTTGCGTTTGCCATGATCCTGATGCTCTGGAGCCTGCTGGCTGCCGTGCTGATCTGGCTCAGCCACCGGGTGCGCGAGCGCTTCGGCCTGACCGAAGAGCTGCCCCAACACCCCAAGACCTGGGACCTGCTGCGCTTTGCCCTGCGCAAGCTCGGCCCGTGGCTGATCGCGCTGGTGATCACCGTCTACATGAGCTACGCACTGCCCTCGTCCCTCGGCAAGTCCCTGGCGATGGTGCTGGCCTACGCGCTGGTGGTGGGCACCTGTTTCTCGGCGATCTGCGTGGTCGCGTTTTCCGTGCTGGATGGTCCGCACCGCCACCGCGCCCTGTACATCCTGCGGCACCAGGCCTTCCGCCCGCTGTGGCTGATCGGCAGCTTTGCCGCCTTTGGCGAGGCTGTCAGCGACCCGCGCCTGGCCGAAAGCCTGGGCCAGCATTTGTCCCATGTCGCCGCGACCATCGCCAATGTCATGGCAGCGCTGTCCACCGGCGTGTTCATCCTGCGTTTCCGCCGGCCCATCGCGCACTTGATCCGCAACCAGCCGCTGTCCCGCCGCCTGACCCGCCGCGCCCTGAGCGACACCATCGAGATCGTCGGCAGCTTCTGGTACCTGCCGGCGTTGCTGCTGGTGGGCATCTCACTGTTCGCCACCTTCGTCTCCGCCGGCGACACCAGCACCGCCTTGCGCCAGTCGTTGTTGTGCACGGTGTTGCTGGTGCTGTGCATGGTGATCAACGGGCTGGTGCGCCGCCACTCCCTCAAGCCACAACGTGGGCACAAGCGCCATGCGCTGTACTCCGATCGCCTGAAAAGCTTCGTCTACACCCTCGCTCACCTGGTGGTGTGGCTGGTGTTTATCGAACTGGGCCTGCGGGTCTGGGGCCTGTCGCTGATCCGCTTTACCGAAGGCGACGGCCATGAAATCAGCGTCAAGCTGTTCGGCCTCGCGGGCACCTTGCTGTTCGCGTGGCTGATCTGGATCCTCAGCGACACGGCCATCCACCACGCCCTCACCCGCTCGCGCAAAGGCCTGGCCAATGCGCGGGCACAGACGATGATGCCGTTGATTCGCAACGTGCTGTTCGTGACCATCTTCATCATCGCCGCCATCGTCGCCCTGGCGAACATGGGCATGAACGTCACGCCACTGCTGGCGGGTGCCGGTGTGATCGGTTTGGCCATCGGTTTTGGTGCGCAGTCGCTGGTGGCGGATTTGATCACCGGCCTGTTCATCATTATCGAAGACTCCCTGGCGATTGATGACTACGTGGACGTCGGCGGCCACCTGGGCACCGTGGAAGGCTTGACCATTCGTACGGTACGCCTGCGGGACATCGACGGCATCGTGCACACGATTCCGTTCAGTGAAATCAAAAGCATCAAGAACTACTCCCGGGAGTTCGGCTACGCGATCTTCCGGGTGGCGATTCCGTACAACATGGAAATCGACGACGCCATCAAGCTGATGCGCGACGTCGGGCAGAAGATGCGCAACGACCCGCTGCAGCGGCGCAACATCTGGTCGCCGCTGGAGATTCAGGGTGTAGAAAGTTTCGAGTCCGGCAGTGCGATTCTTCGCGCCCGCTTCAAGACCGCGCCGATCAAGCAGTGGGAGGTTTCGCGGGCATTCAACCTGTCGCTCAAGCGTCACCTGGATGAGGCCGGGCTGGACCTGGCCACCCCACGCTTGAGCGTGCAAGTGGTGACGGCGGCGGGAGGCGTGCAGGAGAAAGAATAAACGCTGCCCGGACGACGTCAGGATCAACAACAATAATCATGGAGAGTCCTTATGCGTTTGACCGGTCTTACACACCAATGGGTATTCGGCCTGCTGTGCGGTGTCGCCAGCAGCGCGGTCATCGCCGCCAGCAGCGGCCAGGACAGTGCCCGTGAAACCATCGCCGCCCAGGCGAAAGTGCTGGAACCGGCCTTGCTGGAAACCCGGCGCGACATCCACGCCCATCCTGAACTGGGCAACACCGAACATCGCACCGCGGAGCTGGTGGCCACGCAACTGCGGGAAATGGGGCTGGAGGTCAAGACAGGCGTTGCCCGCACGGGCGTAGTCGCCGTCCTCAAAGGCGCCCTGCCAGGCCCGATCGTTGCCTTGCGCGCCGACATGGATGCGCTGCCGGTCAAGGAAGTGTCCGGCCTGCCCTTCGCCTCGAAGGCCAAGGGCGTGTACCTCGATAAAGAAGTCGACGTGATGCACGCCTGCGGCCACGACGCCCACACCGCCATCCTGCTCAGCACGGCGAAAATTCTGACTGGCATGCGTGATCGCCTGCCGGGCACCGTGGTGTTTTATTTCCAGCCGGCTGAAGAAGGCCCGAGCGACTTTATCCCCGACGGCAAGAACACCTGGGGCGCGAAAATGATGGTGCAGGAAGGCGTGATGAAATCGCCCAAGCCGGATGCGGTGTTTGGCCTTCACGTGTGGGCCGGGGTGCCTGCGGGGCAGATCGCCTATCGGCCGGGGCCGACCCTGGCCAGCTCGGATGACCTGCGGATCAAGATCCTCGGCAAACAGACCCATGCCGGACGGCCGTGGGATGGGATCGACCCGATTACCGTGGGCGCGCAGGCGATTGTGGGGCTGCAGACGGTGGTCAGCCGGCGTACCGATATTTCTTCGTTCCCGGCGGTGGTCAGTATCGGCACCATCAACGGTGGCACGCGGTACAACATCATTCCCGAGTCGGTGGATATGAGTGGGACCATTCGGTCCTACGACTATGGCATTCGCCAGAAGCTGCATGCGGATGTGCGCCAGACCGTCGAGAAAATCGCCGAGAGTGGTGGGGCCAAGGCTGAGGTTACGATCATTGAGAAGTACGATCCGACCATCAACAACCCGGCGCTGACCGAGAAGATGCTGCCGAGTTTGCGTTGGGCGGCGAATGGCGACGTAGTGAATGCCCCGTTAGTGGGAGGGGCTGAGGACTTTTCGTTTTACGCCAAGGAAGCGCCGGGGTTGTTTGTGTTTCTGGGGGTGACGCCTAGGGATCAGGACATGAGCAAGGCGGCGCCGAATCATAATCCGGGGTTCTTTGTGGATGAGTCGGCGTTGGTGGTTGGGGTTCGGACGTTGGCTTCGTTGGCGACTGATTATTTGTATGCCAATGCGGGGGATTGAGGGCATATCCGTTATCTAGGTTATGGCCACTATTGGTTCCGCTCTTACAGCGGCTCACTTTTGAATAGCGCAAAAGTAAGCAAAACGCTCTTGCCCCACCACTCGGCACCTCGCTAATGCTCGGTGTGCCCTCACTCCGGCAGCACGAAGCGGGCCGCCGCGACGGGGCGTCCCTGCCCCGTCGCGGCTAAACCGGCGTCCTGCCGGTTTACCCGCTCCGTACTACCTGCGTTCGGCCAGCGTGGTTTAACGGGGCGCCTAAGATCAAGATCAAAAGCAGATCAACAGCACAGCGGCCTACAGGCCGGCTTGAGTGGTGTGAAGCAAAGGCAAAATCAAAATCAAAAGCCAGAGCGGGCACGGTCAAAAATGTGGGAGCTGGCTTGCCTGCGATAGCATCGCCTCGGTGTACCTGAGAGACCGAGTTGCCTGCATCGCAGGCAAGCCAGCTCCCACAGAAAAGCAGAGCTGCATCAGTTTCAGATTTGGTTTTGGTTTTGGCTTTGGCTTTGGCTTTTGATCCGGCTTCTACCACTCAAGCCGGCCTGTAGGCCGCTGTGCTCTTGCTTTTGATCTTGATCTGGCTCTGACTGCCCCAATAAGCCCGAGGCCGAACGCAGGTGGTGCGGAGCGGGTAAACCGGCAGGACGCCGGTTTAGCCGCGCTGGGCCAAGGATGGCCCATCGCGGCGGCCCGCGGAGCAGCGCCGGAGTGAGGGAACACCGAGCCTTAGCGAGGTGCCGACAGGCGGGGCAGAGCCCTTTGCTTACTTTGGGCTGGGCCGGCATTCCGGCTTTTCCAAAGTGAGCCGCTGTAAGAGCGGAACCATAAGTAGCCGTTACCGCAGAAATGGATATGTACGCGGTCAACGGGTCAACGGGTCAACGGGTCAAACCACATCCACCCCAACATGAATCGCATCATGCCGCCAAAACTCCAGATCACAATCAATCAACCGCTCATGCTGATCATAATTAACCCGGGCAATCCGCAACCCCGGGCTCCCCACCGACACCCTCAACGCCGCCGCCGCCTCAACCTGCAATGACGTCGGCACAATCTCAAACCGCACCCGCCCGTAGTGCAAGTCATACACCCGCGCATACAACTCCGTAATCGACTGATTCAAATCACACTCCAGAATCCCCGGAAAGTACTGCGGGTTCAGATAGTGCTCCACATACAACACCAACCGCCCATCAATCCTGCGCCCCCGGCAAATCTGGATCACGCTGGACAACGCCGGCAACTGCAACCACGCACACACCGACGCCGAAGCCGGCTGCAACCGCGCCGAGATCACCTCGGTCGACGGCACCCGCCCCTGCGCACTCACCATCGCGTGAAAATGACTGCGCTGCATCAGGTTGTAGGCAAGCCTGGGCGGCGACACAAACCACCCCCGCCGCTCCTCGCGATAAATCTGCCCTTGGGCCTCAAGTTGTAACAAGGCTTCCCGCACCGTGATCCGGGTGGTACCAAACAACTCGCTGAGCTTGCGCTCGGCCGGCAGCTTACTGGCAGGCGCCAACAACCCATGGTCGATCTGCTCTTGCAGCGCCAGGCCAATGGTTGTCACCGCTTTGGTTGCCTCATCACGCATCAACGTTACCTATCTGGACTAGACCAGCACTATTCAGGTGCACAAAACGCCCTCTAAACGCGCCTCTGCTGTTGCGTGCAAGCCTAGGCATTGCACATGACCGACAGATGACAGCGCCCCGCGACGTCCTGCCACAAGACCTGCAATACATCGGCCAAGTCCAAGGCTTCCGGGCGGTTGGGCATGGTCTACGCTTACCCGGCGATCCCCCGTCCAGGCCAACAAAAAACGACATCGACATGAAACTGTCATCCGCCAAGCCTAAATTGGCTCAGGTATTGCTGACCTAGACCAACACCACCGCAAACGTCGATAAAAACGCAGCGTTGAAAACGCCCAAAGGAGCTTCGGATGAAACAGCTTTTCCTGGCATCACTGTTAGGCTCGACCATTGCCATGTGCACCGCCGCCATGGCTGCTGATACCGATTTGAAAACCCTTGAAGCCGCCGCGAAAGCGGAAGGCGCCGTCAACAGCGTCGGCATGCCCGATGACTGGGCCAACTGGAAAGGCACCTGGGAAGACCTGGCCAAGATCTACGGCCTCAAGCACATCGACACCGACATGAGCTCGGCCCAGGAAGTCGCCAAGTTTGCGGCGGAGAAAGACAACGCCAGCGCCGACATCGGCGACGTCGGTGCTGCCTTCGGCCCGATCGCGGTAAAACAGGGCGTGACCCAACCGTACAAACCGACCACCTGGGCACAAGTCCCGGATTGGGCGAAAGACAAAGACGGTAACTGGGCGCTGGCCTACACCGGCACCATCGCGTTTATCGTCAACAAAAAGCTGCTGCACGGCTCTGAAGCCCCGAAAAGCTGGGCTGACCTGAAGACCGGCAAATACAAGGTTTCCATCGGTGACGTGAGCACCGCCGCCCAGGCTGCCAACGGCGTACTCGCCGCAGCACTGGCCAACGGTGGCGACGAGAAAAACATTCAGCCTGCACTGCTGATGTTCGCCGACATCGCCAAGCAAGGCCGCCTGTCGCTGGCCAACCCGACCATCGCCACCATGGAAAAAGGCGAAGTGGAAGTGGGCGTGGTCTGGGACTTCAACGGCCTGAGCTACAAAGCCAAGATGGCCAACCCGGATGACTACGTGGTGCTGATCCCGTCGGACGGCTCGGTGATTTCCGGCTACACCACCATCATCAACAAATACGCCAAGCACCCGAACGCCGCCAAGCTGACCCGCGAATACATCTTCAGCGACGCCGGCCAGACCAACCTGGCGCGAGGCAATGCGCGGCCGATTCGTGCCGAGCACCTGACCCTGCCAGCCGACGTGCAGGCCAAGCTGCTGCCGAACGAGCAGTACAAGAAAGTCACGCCGATCAAAGATGCCGACGCTTGGGAGAAGACCTCCAAGGCCCTGCCGCAGAAGTGGCAGGAAGAAGTCATCATCAATATGCAGTAAGAACGCGGCCAGTGTAGGAGCTGGCTTGCCTGCGATAACGGTATGACATTCAGCATTGTTGTCGACTGACACACCGCTATCGCAGGCAAGCCAGCTCCCACATTTCACCCGGTTCCAACCGAAAAAACCGAGTCAAGCCAATCTGTTGCGGAGCCCCAGCCCCTATGAAGCACAACGTCATCCTTGTCGTGCTCGACGGCCTGAATTACGAGGTTGCCCGACACGCCATGGGGCACTTGCAGGCCTATGTCGGCGCAGGACGCGCAGCACTCTACAAACTGGAATGTGAACTGCCGGCCCTGTCCCGGCCACTGTACGAATGCATCCTCACCGGCGTCCCGCCGATCGAGAGCGGCATCGTCCACAACAACGTCTCGCGCCTGTCCAACCAGCGCAGCATTTTCCATTACGCCAGCGACGCCGGTTTATCCACAGCGGCGGCGGCTTATCACTGGGTCAGCGAGTTGTATAACCGCAGCCCTTTCATCGCTGCCCGTGACCGTCATACCAACGACCCGGCACTGGCGATCCAGCACGGGCATTTCTACTGGAATGACCATTACCCGGACTCGCACCTGTTTGCCGACGCCGAAAGCCTGCGCCTCAACCACGTGCCGAATTTCCTGGTGGTGCACCCGATGAACATCGACGACGCCGGCCACAAGCACGGCCTCGATACCCCGCAGTACCGTAACAGCGCGCGCTCGGCCGACATCATCCTGGCCGACTACCTGCAAGGCTGGCTCGACGCCGGTTACCAGGTGTTGGTAACGGCAGACCACGGCATGAACAACGACCGTTCCCACAACGGCCTGTTGCCGGAAGAACGGGAAGTGCCGCTGTTTGTGCTGGGGAATGCCTTCAGCCTCGATGCCCACGCCACACCCAAACAGACCGAGCTGTGCGGCACCGTCTGCGAGCTGCTGGGTGTGCCCCACGACAAACCTGTATGCCGGGAGCTGTTGAAGTGAATTCAGTAATCCGCGGCAAATGGCTGGCCGCCCTGTGCCTGGTGCCCTTCGCCCTCTTCTTTATCGTGTTCGAGATCGCACCGCTGTTCTGGGTACTGGTCAGCAGCCTGCAATCGGAAGAGTTCGGTTGGGGCCTGGCCAACTTCAGCAAGATCGCCAATTCGAAGTTCTACCTGCAGGCCATCCAGTACAGCCTGGAGATCAGTTTCTACTCCAGCGTGTTCGGGATCATCATCGCAGTACTGGGCAGTTACTCGCTGCGCCGCGTGGATGGCCCGCTACGCAACTTCGTGACCGCCTTCGCCAACATGACCAGCAACTTTGCCGGCGTGCCCCTGGCCTTCGCCTTCATCATCCTGCTGGGGTTCAACGGCAGCATCACCATCATGCTCAAGCAGGCCGGGATCATTCAGGACTTCAACCTGTACTCCAAGACCGGCCTGATCATCCTTTATACCTACTTCCAGATTCCCCTTGGCGTGCTGCTGCTCTACCCGGCGTTTGACGCGCTGCGCGAAGACTGGCGCGAATCGGCTTCGTTGCTCGGCGCGGATGGCTGGCAATACTGGCGGCATATCGGCTTGCCAGTGCTGACCCCGGCGCTGCTGGGCACGTTCGTGATCCTGCTGGCCAACGCCCTCGGCGCCTACGCCACGGTGTACGCGCTGACCACCGGCAACTTCAACGTACTGCCGATCCGCATCGCGGCGATGGTCTCCGGCGATATTTCCCTGGACCCGAACATGGCCAGCGCCCTGGCCGTGGTGCTGGTGGCGCTGATGACCGTGGTGACCGTGGTCCATCAACTGCTGCTCAAGAGGAGCTACCATGTCTCGCGCTGAACCTGGCTCGGCCGCCCTCTACCACCGGGTAGTGGTGTACCTGTTGTTTGCGATCCTGGTACTGCCTCTGCTCGGCACCCTGGTCTACTCCATCGCCAGCAGCTGGTCGGCGACCATCCTGCCTTCCGGCTTTACCTTCAAGTGGTACATCCAGCTGTGGAGTGACCCGCGCTTCCTGAATGCCTTTGGCCAGTCATTGCTGGTGTGTGTGGGTGCGTTGATTTTGTCGGTGGTGCTGATCCTGCCGCTGCTGTTTGTGGTGCATTACCACTTCCCCAAACTCGACGCCCTGATGAACATTTTGATCCTGCTGCCCTTCGCGGTGCCGCCGGTGGTGTCGTCGGTGGGACTGCTGCAACTCTACGGGTCGGGGCCGTTTGCGATGGTGGGTACGCCGTGGATTCTGATCGGTTGCTACTTCACCGTGGCATTGCCGTTCATGTACCGGGCGATCACCAACAACCTGCAAGCGATCAACCTGCGCGACCTGATGGACGCCGCCCAACTGCTCGGCGCCAGCACCTTCCAGGCGGCGTTCCTGGTGGTGCTGCCCAACCTGCGCAAGGGCCTGATGGTGGCGTTGCTGCTTTCGTTCTCGTTCCTGTTCGGCGAGTTCGTGTTCGCCAACATCCTGGTGGGTACTCGCTACGAGACCTTGCAGGTGTACCTCAACAATATGCGTAACAGCAGCGGCCACTTCACCAGTGCCCTGGTGATCTCCTATTTCTTCTTTGTGCTGGTGCTGACCTGGGCCGCCAACATCTTGAACAAGGACAAAAGCCAATGAGCTTCGTCAGCGTCCAACACCTGCAAAAAGGTTACGCCGGCACGCCGGTCTTCAGCGACATCAACTGCGAGATCGCCAAGGGCGAATTCGTCACCCTGCTCGGCCCGTCCGGCTGCGGCAAGTCCACGCTGCTGCGCTGCATCGCCGGCCTGACCTCGGTAGACAGCGGGAAAATCCTGCTGGACGGCCAGGACATCGTCCCGCTGAGCCCGCAGAAACGAAATATCGGCATGGTGTTCCAGAGCTACGCGCTGTTCCCCAACATGACCGTGGAACAGAACGTCGCCTTCGGCCTGCGCATGCAGAAGGTCAATGCCGACGACAGCCACAAGCGCGTACAGGAAGTGCTGCAACTGGTGGAGTTGAAAGAGCTCGCCGGGCGCTACCCGCACCAGATGTCCGGCGGCCAGTGCCAGCGCGTGGCCCTCGCCCGCTCCCTGGTGACACGCCCGCGCCTGCTGTTGCTGGATGAGCCGTTGTCGGCCCTCGATGCGCGGATTCGCAAGCACCTGCGTGAACAGATCCGCCAGATCCAGCGTGAGCTGGGCCTGACCACCATCTTCGTGACCCATGACCAGGAAGAAGCCCTGACCATGTCCGACCGGATCTTCCTGATGAACCAGGGCAAGATCGTACAGAGCGGCGATGCGGAGACCCTCTACACCGCGCCAGTGGATGTGTTCGCCGCCGGGTTTATCGGCAACTACAACCTGCTGGACGCCGACAAGGCCAGCAAACTGTTGCAGCGCCCGATCACCGGGCGCATCGCCATTCGCCCGGAAGCCATCGAGCTCAGCCGCAGCGGCGAGCTGGACGCCCTGGTGCGCAGCCACAGCCTGTTGGGCAACGTGATCCGTTACCGCATCGAAGCGCGCGGCGTGGAATTGGTGGTCGATGTACTCAACCGTTCGGCCGACGATCTGCACCCGGACGGCCAGCGATTGGCACTTTCCATCGACCCAAGTGCGTTGTGTGAAGTAGCCTGACGCACGATTTATTTGAGAGAGCGTGACAGATGGCTTTGGTAATTTTTGATCTGGACGACACCCTGATCCATGGCGACTGCGCCACCCTGTGGAGCGAGCAGATGGGCCGCCTGGGCTGGGTGGATGGCGAGTCGTTCATGCGCAGGAACGACGAACTGATGGCGGCCTACAGCCGCGGCGAACTGGCCATGGAAGATTTCATGGACTTCAGCCTGGAGCCGATGATCGGCCGCACGCCAGAAGAAATCGAGCACCTTGTAGAGCCTTGGGTGGAAGACGTTATCGAGCCGCTGATCTACAGCGAAGCCACCAAGACCATCGCCCGGCACCGCCAGAATGGCGACCGGATCCTGGTGATTTCCGCCTCGGGTACGCACCTGGTCAAGCCGATTGCGGCGCGGATCGGCATTGATGAAGTGTTGGGGATTGAGCTGGACGTCGCCCACGGGGTGTACAGCGGCAAGACCACCGGTGTACTGACGTACCGCGAGGGCAAGATCACTCGCCTGATGGAATGGCTGGAGCAGGAAGGCGAGCACCTTGATGGCGCCTACTTCTACTCGGATTCGCGCAATGACTTGCCGCTGTTGCTGAAGGTTGAGAACCCGCAGGTGGTTAATCCGGACCCGGTGTTGCGTGCTCATGCTGAACAGGCTGGGTGGCCGATTCATCATTGGGTCTGAGACTTTGCGCTGTTTTGAGGTGAGTGCATATCCGTTATTTAGGTAACGGCCGCTTAGGGTTCCGCTCTTACAGCGGGTCACTTTGGAAAAGCCCCAAAGTAACCAAAGGGCTCTGCCCCGCCTGTCGGCACCTCGCCTAGGCTCGGTGTTCCCTCACTCCGGCATTGCTCCGCGGGCCGCCGCGACGGCCCGTCCCTGGCCCGTCGCGGCTAAACCGGCGTCCTGCCGGTTTACCCGCTCCTCAATCCCTGCGTTCGGCCTCGGGCTGAATGGGGCAGTCAGAGCCAGATCAAGATCAAAAGCAAGAGCAAGAGCACAGCGGCCTACAGGCCGGCTTGAGTGGTAGAAGCCAGAGCAAAAGCCAAAGCGAAAACCAAATCTGAAACGGATGCAGCTCTGCTTTTCTGTGGGAGCTGGCTTGCCTGCGATGCAGACAACTCGGTCTTTCAGGTACACCCAGTTGATGCGATCGCAGGCAAGCCAGCTCCCACATTTGACCGTGCCCGCTGTAGATTTTGATCTTGATGTTGCCTTTGCTTCACACCACTCAAGCCGGCCTGTAGGCCGCTGTGCTGTTGATCTGCTTTTGATCTTGATCTTAGGCGCCCCGTTAAACCACGCTGGCCGAACGCAGGTAGTACGGAGCGGGTAAACCGGCAGGACGCCGGTTTAGCCGCGACGGGGCAGGGACGCCCCGTCGCGGCGGCCCGCGGAGTAGTACCGGAGTGAGGGCACACCGAGCATTAGCGAGGTGCCGAGTGGTGGGGCAAGAGCGTTTTGCTTACTTTTGCGCTGTTCAAAAGTGAGCCGCTGTAAGAGCGGAACCCATATCAGCAACAGCCCAAATAACGGATATGCACCCAGCCCAACTCAACCCCAACACAAATGATGCATCTGAAATCAGGTCAGACTCTCGTCGATCACCAACACCAGCTTCCCGGAAATCTGATTGGTCGCCAGCTCCGCAAACGCAGCCTCGGCATCCTTGATAGGAAATGTCTTGGCCAGTTGCGGACTCAAACGGCCCTCGGCAAACAACGGCCATACATGCTGGCTCAAGTCACTGAACAGGTCAGCCTTGAACTGATCATCCCGGCTACGCAACGTCGACCCCAACACCTGCACACGCTTGGCCAACACCTGCGCCAGGTCGAGCTGCGCCTCACGGCCGCCCATCAACCCAATCAACACCCAACGCCCATCACGAGCCGCAAGTTTCAGGTTCAGCGCCGCGTAGTTGCCACCCACCGGGTCGAGAATCACATCGAACGGGCCAAAGTCGCTCAGGCCCTCGATGCCGTCGGTACGTACCACACCGCCCTGGGCTCCCAGCGCTTCACAGTAGGCCAGGCGATCCGCCGAGCCGACGCTGACCCAGCACGGGCTGCCAAATGCCTTGCACAGCTGGATCGCCGCCGAGCCCACGCCGCTGGCGCCGGCATGCAACAACACCTTCTCGCCGGGCTTGAGGCCCGCCAACTGAAACAGGTTCAGCCACGCGGTGCTGTACACCTCAGGCAACCCGGCCGCTTCGGCCAGGGACACGCCTTCCGGCACCGGCAGCACATGACGGGCATCCACCACCACTTCCTCGGCCATCCCGCCGCCGGCCAGCAGGGCGCAAACCCGGTCACCCACCTGCCACGACGAACCGGCGCCGACTTCGCTGATCACCCCGGAACACTCCAGGCCCAGCACCTGGCTCGCGCCGGGAGGCGGAGGATAGAGCCCCGAACGCTGTAATAAATCGGCCCGATTCAGGCCCGCAGCCGCCACACGAATGCGTACTTGGCCTACATCACATGTAGGACTCGGCTCTTCTTGCCACTCCACATGACCTTCAACGCCTTGCAATGCTTTCACAGTGCCTCCATAGTGAGTCTGGACTGAGCCCGTTGCTGTAGCGCCGGGCTTTTTGCATTATGCGACCGGCCCATATGGAACCGGCGACTTCAAAGACGGCCTAATATGCGTTATCAATTGCCCCCGCGTCGAATCAGCATGAAGCATTTGTTCCCCAGCACCGCCCTCGCTCTTTTTATCGGTATCGGCCTTTTGCCGCTATCGAGCAATACGTTCGCAGCCAACAGCTGGGACAACCTTCAGCCTGATCGCGATGAGGTGATTGCGAGCCTTAACGTCGTTGAGTTGCTCAAGCGCCACCATTACAGCAAGCCGCCGCTGGACGACGCTCGCTCGGTGATCATTTACGACAGCTACCTCAAGCTGCTGGATCCCTCGCGCAGCTATTTCCTGGCCAGCGACATCACCGAGTTCGACAAGTGGAAGACGCAGTTTGACGACTTCCTCAAGAGCGGCGACCTGCAGCCCGGCTTCACCATCTACAAGCGCTACCTGGACCGCGTCAAGGCGCGCCTGGACTTCGCCATTGGTGAGCTGAACAAGGGCGTCGACAAATTCGATTTCACCAAGAAAGAGACCTTGCTGGTTGACCGCAAGGACGCTCCTTGGCTGACCACCGAAGCCGAGCTGGACGACCTGTGGCGCAAGCGCGTCAAGGATGAAGTCCTGCGCCTGAAGATTGCCGGCAAAGAGCCGAAGGCCATTCAGGAACTGTTGACCAAGCGCTACAAGAATCAGCTGGCACGTCTGGACCAGACCCGTGCCGAAGATATCTTCCAGGCCTACATCAACACCTTCGCAATGTCCTACGACCCGCACACCAATTATCTGTCGCCAGATAACGCGGAAAATTTCGATATCAACATGAGTCTGTCGCTGGAAGGCATCGGTGCCGTCCTGCAAAGCGATAACGACCAGGTGAAAATCGTGCGTCTGGTGCCGGCAGGTCCGGCCGACAAGACCAAGCAGGTCGCTCCGGCCGACAAGATCATCGGTGTGGCCCAGGCCGACAAAGAGATGGTCGACGTGGTCGGCTGGCGTCTGGACGAAGTGGTCAAGCTGATCCGCGGGCCGAAAGGCAGCGTGGTGCGCCTGGAAGTGATTCCGCACACCAACGCACCGAACGACCAGACCAGCAAAATCGTTTCGATTACTCGCGAAGCGGTGAAACTGGAAGACCAGGCGGTCAAGAAGTCGATCCTGAACCTCAAGCAGGATGGCAAGGACTACAAGCTGGGCGTGATTGAAATCCCCGCCTTCTACCTGGACTTCAAAGCGTTCCGCGCCGGTGATCCGGACTACAAGAGCACCACCCGCGACGTCAAGAAACTGCTGACCGAGCTGCAGAAAGACAAAGTCGACGGCGTGGTCATCGACCTGCGCAACAACGGCGGCGGCTCCCTGCAGGAAGCCACCGAGCTGACCAGCCTGTTTATCGACAAGGGTCCGACCGTGCTGGTGCGTAACGCTGACGGCCGTGTGGACGTGCTGGAAGACGAGAACCCGGGTGCCTTCTACAAAGGGCCAATGGCGTTGCTGGTCAACCGCCTCTCGGCGTCCGCTTCGGAGATTTTTGCCGGCGCGATGCAGGACTACCACCGCGCGCTGATCATCGGTGGCCAGACCTTCGGCAAAGGCACCGTGCAGACCATCCAGCCGCTGAACCATGGCGAGCTGAAACTGACCCTGGCCAAGTTCTACCGGGTTTCCGGGCAGAGCACCCAGCATCAGGGCGTACTGCCGGATATCGACTTCCCGTCGATCATCGACACCAAGGAAATCGGCGAGAGCGCCCTGCCCGAGGCGATGCCGTGGGACACCATCCGTCCTGCGATCAAGCCGGCGGTGGACCCGTTCAAACCGTACGTGGCGCAGTTGAAAACTGATCACGAAGCCCGCTCCGCCAAGGATGCCGAGTTCATCTTTATCCGCGACAAATTGGCCCTGGCCAAGAAGTTGATGGAAGAGAAAACCGTCAGCCTCAACGAAGCCGACCGTCGTGCGCAGCACACCGACATCGAGAATCAGCAACTGGTGCTGGAGAACGCCCGCCGCAAGGCCAAAGGCGAAGCTCCACTCAAGGAACTGAAGAAAGAAGACGAAGACGCGATCGCCGCCGAGCCTGATAAAACCAAGCCGGAAGATGATGCCTACCTGAGCGAGACCGGGCGCATCCTGCTGGATTACTTGAAAATCAGTAAGACGGTGGCCAAGCAGTAAATGATGGCGATTTAATGTGAACGCTCCCCGGAGTGTCATCAAATAGACATCATTCTGTCGTGAAATGAAGGACCTGCTTAAGCAGGTCCTTTTTTTTCGACCAGAGAAAATCATGACCATGACCGAACAGCTGAACGCATTGGGCTCAATCCTGGCTCAAGGCAGTTTGCACAGTCTGTTCCAACCGATCATTTCCCTGTCCGAACGACGTATCGTCGGCTACGAAGCCCTCAGTCGCGGCCCGTCCAACAGCCCGCTGCACTCCCCCATTGCACTGTTCTCCGTGGCCCGTCACGCCGGGCGCCTCAGTGAACTGGAGATGCTTTGCCGGGAAAGTGCCTGCCGGCGTTTCAGCGACCAGAAACTGCCGGGCAAGCTGTTCCTCAACGTCTCGCCTGAGTCCCTGCTGGAAACCGCCCACCAGCCCGGCCGTACCCTGCAACTGCTCAGTGACTTCGGCATCCCGCCCAGCCAGGTGGTGATCGAACTGACCGAGCAAACCCCGACCGACGATTTTCAACTGCTGCAAACTGCGCTACATCATTACCGCGCCATGGGTTTTTCGATTGCCCTGGATGACCTGGGCGCCGGCTATTCCAGCCTGCGGCTGTGGTCGGAGCTGCGCCCGGACTACGTGAAGATCGATCGGCACTTTATCGACGGCATCCACCAGGACGCCCTCAAGCGCGAGTTTGTCGGCTCCATTCTGCAAATCGCCAAGGCCTCCCGGGCACAAGTCATCGCCGAAGGAATCGAACTACCGGAAGAGCTGGCGGTGCTCACCGAGATGGGCGTCGACCTGGTGCAGGGCTACCTGCTCTGCCGCCCTCAGGAACATCCGCCGCAGGAAGCGCGGTTGATGCTGCCCAAGCCCGACAGCGCGAACGTCGCCCTGAACGACGAAGGCAGCGACCTCAGCGCCCTGCTCAACGAACAACCGGCCGTGGGCCAGCACACCGCCACGGCGCAGGTGCTGGAAGCCTTCCGCCGCCAGGCCAACCTCAACTCTCTGGCGGTGCTGGATGAGCGTGGCCATCCGATCGGTATCGTGCACCGGCACTCGTTGTCGGACGCACTGCTTAAGCCATTCGCCACCGACCTGTTCGCCCGCAAACCCATCAGCCGCTTGATGAGTGATGACTTCCTTGCCGTGGAACTGAGCCAGTCCTTGCAGCAAGTCAGCCGCCTGCTCACCAGCCGTGCACGCCAGCGGATCGAGGAAGACTTCATCATCACCCTCAACGGCGATTACCTGGGACTGGGCCGGGTGATCGATGTGCTCAAGCTGATTACCGAGCTGAAAATCCAACAGGCGCGTTATGCCAACCCGCTGACCTTGCTGCCGGGCAACGTACCGATCCAGCAGTGCCTGACACGGTTGTTGCAGCAACAGCGTGAGTCGGTGATCTGCTACGTGGATATCGACAGCTTCAAACCGTTCAACGATATCTACGGCTATGGCCGGGGCGATGAGGTGCTGCTGTGCCTGGCGCAATGCCTGAACGACCGGGTAGACCCCAGCCGCGACTTTGTCGGGCATATCGGCGGTGATGACTTTTTGCTGGTGCTGGGGCCGCAGGATTGGCGCAAGCGGCTTAACCAGTTGCTGGACGACTTCCATACCCAGTGCCGGCGTTTCTATCGCAGCGAACACGTGGACGCGGGGTGTTTTGTCGCGTTGAACCGCCAGGGAGTGCGCCAGGAATTTGCGTTGCTGTCGCTGTCGATCGGCGTGGTGCACTTATATCCACAGGCCTGTGGACAACTCGATGCCAGCCAGTTGGCGGAACTGGCCTCCCAGGCCAAGCACCACGCAAAAAACGTGGCGGGCTACAGCATTCATGTGATCGACAGTCTGCAGCTGGAAGAGCCGGAATCCCTGTAGCAGCGGCGTGCGCCTAAGCTTCGGCAGACTCGGGATAATCGTACTCAAACACCCGCACCACTTCCGATGCGTGCCACGACGCGGCGGCCACGCCATCGGACGGCCCGCAGAAGCGTCCAAGACGCTCCACACACTCAAAGAATCCGGTACGTGGCAGGCGGCTCGCCCCCTGGCTGATCACCAGGGAACTGCGCAGCGGCTGGTCGGCCTTGGCATCCAGCGCCGCCAGGTGTTCCAGCGCGGCCGTCAGGGTTTGCATGGCTGGCGTGGGAAATTGCAGGCGCTCCAGCAAGGCGCGGTACGTCAAGAGGTGGCGCTGTCGGCGCGCCTGGTCAAGTTCGTTGATTAACCCATCCCAATGTTGACGGCTGATGCGTACGCTCACGTTTCGTCCCTCCAACCTGCAACGCCCAATTCCCAAGCCAGGCTGCGGCGGATGGCAGCGTCCGGCTGGCGTTCACCACTTTCGATCAAGCCCAGGTAAGACGGGCTGATGCCCACTGTGCGTGCCAATGTCTCGATGGCCAGGCCCTTGGCCTCGCGCAGGCTTCGCAGCTGCTCCAGGGGGCGCAGATCCGGTTCGGCAGCGGTTTGGCTAATGGTCGAAGCAGGAGGTGTCGGCTGTTGTTGACCGGCGGCTTTTAGCAGCGCCTGGTACTGAGCCCATGGCAGAACCGCGTACTCGGGTTCGCCATCCTTTGTAATTATCTGAATATCCATGACTGCCCCGTAGGATCACAACACTTACTTCGTAAGTACTTTCCTTAGGAGTGTAATCCTAACAGCCACAAAGAGCGCAGGGGGATATTCGCAAGGTTCAGTTTTTTTGCGGATTTTCTTGAGCGAGCAGCTGAGGCGTCGCAGGAAGGCGCTCAACCACTGCGAGCTTTTCGGGGCGCTGACGCTCGCGCCAGGCACGAAAAGCGCTCAGCTCGCCGTCCAGGGTCTTCATGACCCACGCCAGCACGGCAATGTCATCGAGCATGCCGAACACCGGGATAAAGTCCGGGATCGCGTCAATCGGGCTCAGGAAATACATCAGCCCCGCCACCACCGAAATCAGCGCCTTGGGGCTGATGGCCCGGTACTCGCCGCGCCAGTAGGCCAGGCACAAAGCCTGCAGCAGCTTGAGGTCGTCCTTGAGCTTGCCCAGCCGGTTGCCCTGGCTCGAACCTTTAGCCGCCACCGCGAACAGCAGCGTAGGCAGGCGCCCGCGGCCGAGCAGGCGAGCGGCCATCGGCAGGAAGCGGGTGAAATTAAACGGCGCTTTCATCGTCACTCCAGTTCCAGGCAACAGAAAAGGTTATCCACACAAATTGTGGATAACCTTGTGAACAGAGCCCATTTTCCAGCCTGAAAGCCACGTAATACAAGGCCTACAGTCAGATCGGGCGTTTTTTGCGCACATAAAAAAAACCCAAGAATTCATTGACTTGAAGTTGATCTGCGTCTACCCGTGCTCGAGTCTTTTATCAGACTGCTCTAGACCGCAGGGGTTCGGTTGGATGCGGGCTGGATTCAACTGGAAAAGTTATGCACAGGCCAGAAACAACAACGCCCCGTCGAGACGGGGCGTTGTATGTTCAGACGCTGATTACTTCTTGGCAGCAGGAGCAGCCGGTGCGTCAGGAGCGTCAGCCTTGGACGGATCCTTGATGGCCAGCAGTTCCAGGTCGAATACCAGCACGGAGTTGGCTGGAATCGCCGGGCTCGGGCTCTGGGCACCGTAGGCCAGGTCAGACGGGATGTACAACTCGACCTTCTCGCCGACGTGCATCAGTTGCAGGCCTTCGACCCAACCTGGGATCACGCCGCTGACCGGCAGGTCAATCGGGCTGCCGCGATCCACGGAGCTGTCAAAGGTGGTGCCGTTGGTGAGCTTGCCGGTGTAGTGAACCGTCACGACGTCGGTAGGCTTGGGCTGGGCACCGTCCGCTTTCTTCACGATCTTGTATTGCAGACCGGAAGCGGTGGTGACAACGCCGTCTTTCTTGGCGTTTTCTTCGAGGAATTTCTTGCCGGCGGCTGCCGACTCTTCGCTCATCTTGGCCATACGTTCTTCAGCACGCTTCTGCAGTGCGGCGAACGCCTCGACCAACTCGTCGTCTTTCAGCTTCTGTTCTTTCTTGCCGACGGCATCTTCGATGCCTTGGGCTACCGCTTTGGAGTCCAGGTCATCCATGCCTTCTTGAGCAAGGCTTTTGCCCATGTTCAGGCCGATACCGTAGGAAGCTTTTTGCGCCGGGGTTTTCAGCTCTACGCTGGTTTGCGAATCACAACCCGCAAGTACCAGGCTAACCAGGGCCACCGCCGCCGCCAACCGATGCTGTTTCATGCTATTTCCTTGTTCGTGTGCCAAAAGGGCATTCGAGTAAAGTCGCGAGCTTATCAGGCGGCCACGACCAATGGCTACCGGCATGTGAGCAGGAAACTTCTGATAAGTTCACGTGTTTAAAAGCATTTTCATTCATTCTATGGCTCTGCAACGGAAGGCAGGACCGCTGGAACCAGACTCATGGCCACTTGCCGCACTGGTGGCCTGATGGCATAAGAACGACACAACTCGACAAGGATAGTTATCTTGCGCATTTTTTCCCGTGTTTTGCTGATGATTTTCATACTGCTGGGGCTGATCCTGGCGGTGGTGCTCTATTACGTGGTCAACCCGAAGCTGCCGGTTTATGTGCCGGTGGAACAGGTGCACTACCAGGACCAATGGAGCGCCGCAGATCGCCAGACGTATTACTTCACGCCCCAGGGCACCCAGGTCAAGGGCCTGCGCTATGACTGGTTTACGGCACTGGAACTGCCGTTCTCCGAGCAGCGTTTCGCCACGCCCGAATACCTGGCGCGCTTCGGTTTCCTGGTAGACCCAAAACAGGTGCCCACTGCGCAGAACCCCGGCAACCTGCCGGTGGGTTTCGCCCGGCATACAAACCCCGGCAGCCGTGATGAGTTCCTCGACATCACCTGCGCCGCCTGCCACACCGGCCAGTTGAATTTCAAAGGCCAGGGCCTGCGTATCGACGGCGGCCCGGCGCAACATGTGTTGCCGTCCAGCGTACCGACGCTGCGCGGTGGCAGCTTCGGCCAGGCGCTGGTGGCCAGCCTCACCTCGACCTACTACAACCCCTGGAAATTCGAGCGTTTTGCCCATACCGTCCTGGGACACGACTACAACGACCAGAGCAAAGCGCAACTGCGCCAGGACTTCAAAAAGTCCCTGGACAACTTCCTCAAGGTTGCCTGGAACGACACCCACCGCGGCCTCTACCCTACCGAAGAAGGCCCGGGCCGTACCGACGCCTTTGGCCGCATCGCCAACGCGAGCTTCGGCGACGCCATTTCCCCGGACAACTACCGCATCGCCAACGCCCCGGTGGACTACCCGCAACTGTGGGACATCTGGACCTTCGACTGGGTGCAATGGAACGGCTCGGCCCAGCAGCCCATGGCCCGCAACATCGGCGAAGCCCTGGGCGTCGGCGCCACGCTGGACTTCTTCGACAGCGCCGGCCAGCCGCTCAAGGGCGATGCGCGCTATCCCTCCAGCGTGCGGGTACGCGACCTGAGTACCCTCGAAGAAACCCTGAAACGCCTCAAGCCGCCGACCTGGCCGGAAGACCTGTTCGGCGCCATCGACAAACCACTGGCCGCCCAAGGCCGCGCACTGTTCGCCGAAAACTGTGCCGGCTGCCACGTGCCGGCGGTGTCCCAGGTCGATGGCCGCCCCGTGCGGCAACTGAAAATGCTCCCGGTGGAGGTGATCGGCACCGACCCCAATACTGCCAACAATATCGCTGACCACCGCTTCGACCTCAGCGCCCTGCAATGGGACCCGGCGGAGCTGGCAAAAATGAACGTCGAACTGCACCCCACGCCCACCGAACCGCTGGACTTGCGCAGCCTCTCTTCAGCCAAAGGCCTGGCCTACATCACTGCCTTTGTCGAAGAGCACGCCTACCGCGCCGCCGGCGTGACACCCGCCGAACGTCCTCAGCTGGACGGTTTCGGCCTGCCCATCGGCGTGCGCGAACTGCGCGCCTACAAGGCTCGGCCCCTGGCCGGGGTGTGGGCGACGCCGCCGTTCCTGCACAACGGCTCGGTGCCGACGATCTACCAATTGCTCTCGCCCCAGGACGAGCGCAGCCCGACCTTCTATAAAGGCACCTTTGAATACGACCCGCGCCACCTGGGCTATCAAACGGCAGCGTTCCCCAACGCCTTCCTGTTCGATACGCGCATCACCGGCAACCACAACAGCGGCCATGAATTCCGCGCGGGGCAACGTGGCAACGGAGTGATTGGCCGAGGCTTGCTGCCCCAGGAACGCTGGGCGCTGCTGGAATATTTGAAAGTGCTGGGCGGCCCGCTGGAACAGCAACTGCCCTGACCCACCGACTTCGCAGAAAAGGATTTTAAAATGCTCGCTCGACTTTGGCTGCGCCTCGGCGCGTTTCTCGGCAAGACCGTGTTATGGCTGGTGGGCCTGGGGCTGCTGGGCTGGTTGCTGTCCACCCTGTGGTTCAGCTGGCAGCACAGCGGCCCGGTGTCGCCGGATGAACAGATTCCTCCGGGGGAAGCGGCCATGACCCAGGGCATCATCCAGACTGCGGTGCGCATCGTTGATCAACACCGCGAAGGCACGCGCTACCTGCGGGATGCGCATGCCAAGGCCCATGGCTGCGTGAAGGCCGAGGTCAGCGTACTGCCGGACCTCGACCCGGCCCTGCGCCAGGGTGTATTCGCCGAGCCGGGCAAGACCTGGCAGGCGATGATGCGTCTGTCCAACGGCAATGCGTATCCGCAGTTCGACAGCATCCGGGACGCCCGGGGCATGGCGATCAAGTTGCTGGACGTGCCGGGCAAACAGTTGCTGGCGGATCAGCAGGCACGGGGTGAGCAGGATTTTGTGATGTTCAGCCATCCGAACTTTTTTGTCAGTGATGTGGCGGAGTATGCGCAGAACATTTCGGCTCAGGCTGATGGCAAGAAAGTCATGGCGTTTTTCCCCGGGGTGGATCCGCGCAGTTGGCAGGTGCGGCATCTGTTTATCGCGCTTGCGACGTTGGCGCCACCGCCGGTGAGCCCTGTGCAGACGACTTACTTTTCGGTGTCGCCGTATAGGTTTGGGACGGCGAATGTGAAGTTTCGGGTGGCGCCGGATCCGCAAGGTTGTCCTGCGTATGTGCTGCCCAAGCAGAATCAGGATCTGCCGAACTTTTTGCGCAGTGCGTTGAATCAGCAACTGTCCAACGACCGGGTGGCGGCGTGTTTTGTGTTGCAGGTTCAGCGGCAGAATCCGCAGAAGTTCATGCCGATCGAGGACACCAGCATTGAATGGAAAGAGAGTGATGCGCCGTTTGAGACGGTGGCCAAGGTGGTGATTCCGGCGCAGGATTTTGATACGCCCGAGTTGAATCTGGCGTGTGATAACCAGTCGTTCAATCCGTGGTTTGGGGTGGAGGCGCATCGGCCGATCGGGGGGATTAATCGATTGCGTAAGGCGGTGTATGAGGCGGTCAGTGATTATCGGCATAGCCGGAATTTGTAGTGCCCTGGGGTTGGGGGCATATCCGTTATTTGGGTGATGGCTGGTATGGGTTCCGCTCTTACAGCGGCTCACTTTTGAACAGCGCAAAAGTAAGCAAAACGCTCTTGCCCCACCACTCGGCACCTCGCTAATGCTCGGTGTGCCCTTGTAAGATTGTTTTCACCTGCTTCAGACCTTAGTGCCCTCTGATTTCGAGATCGTGAGTGAGCATGGGTCGGAGCAGGTTCCTTCCTAAACTAGTCCGAACGGTTGCCTGGGCGCAAAGCCCGATTCTGCAAGGTTGGACGTGAGGAAAACGCTATGGACCATGACTCTGCGTTCGTCGGAATTGATGTTTCCAAAAACAAGCTCGACTCATTCGTCAGCACTACTGGCCAAGTCGAACAGTTTTCCAATACTCAAGAAGATATCCAGCGTTTAGCTAAACATCTCAAGGCTCAGGAGCCGGTTTTGGTGGTGCTGGAAGCGACTGGTGGATATGAGCGGCTTGCCGCTGCCGAGCTTTGTGCTGCTGGATTACCCGTTGTTGTTGTCAATCCCCGTCAGGTTCGTGATTTCGCCAAGGCGACCGGTAGGCTGGCGAAAACCGACGCTCTGGATGCCCAGGTGATTGCGGAGTTTGCCCAGGCGGTCAAACCCGAGATTCGGGAGATGCCAGATGAACACGCTCGTGAACTGGCGGATCTACTGACTCGACGCCGCCAGCTCATCGATATGATCGTGGCGGAAGAGTCTCGACTGAAACAGGCGGTATTCAAGGCACTTCGACGGGACATCAAGGCACATATCGTCTGGCTTCAAAAGCGCCTTAAAAGCACAGACGATGACTTGCACGAAGCGATCAAAGCTTCGCCGGCTTGGAAGGCCAATTATGATTTGCTGCGCGAGGTATCGGGCGTTGGCAATGTGCTCGCACTTTCGCTGCTGGCAATGGTTCCGGAGCTGGGTAAGGTTAATCGCAAACAAGTGGCTGCATTGGTTGGTGTGGCCCCTTTTAACTGCGATAGCGGCCTCTACAAAGGACGTAGACGGATATGGGGTGGTCGAGCTGAGGTGCGAAGTGTCCTTTACATGGCTGTCTTATCCTCGAAGAGCCATAACCCGGTGATCGAGAGGTTTTACAACCATCTGCTTGCTGCAGGGAAGACGAAGAAAGTAGCGCTGGTGGCATGCATGAGAAAGTTGCTGACGATCCTGAATGCGATGGTGCGCGATCAAAAGCATTTCGCTGAAATGGCTTGAATTTCGACACGGTTGCTCACTCCGGCATTACTCCGCGGGCCGCCGCGACGGGGCGTCCCTGCCCCGTCGCGGCTAAACCGGCGTCCTGCCGGTTTACCCGCTCCGCACCACCTGCGTTCGGCCAGCGTGGTTTAACGGGGCGCCCAAGATCAAGATCAAAAGCAGATCAAGAACACAGCGGCCTACAGGCCGGCTTGAGTGGTGTGGAGCAAAGGCAACATCAAGATCAAAATCTACAGCGGGCACGGTCAACTGTGGGAGCTGGCTTGCCTGCGATAGCATCGCCTCGGTGTACCTGAAAAACCGAGGTGTCTGCATCGCAGGCAAGCCAGCTCCCACAGAAAAGCAGTGCTGCATCCGTTTCAGATTTGGTTTTCGCTTTGGCTTTGGCTTTTGATCTGGCTTCTACCACTCAAGCCGGCCTGTAGGCCGCTGTGCTTTTGCTTTTGATCTTGATCTGACTGCCCCAATAAGCCCGAGGCCGAACGCAGGTGGTGCGGAGCGGGTAAACCGGCAGGACGCCGGTTTAGCCGCGCTGGGCCAAGGATGGCCCATCGCGGCGGCCCGCGGAGCATCGCCGGAGTGAGGGAACACCGAGCCTAGGCGAGGTGCCGACAGGCGGGGCAGAGCCCTTTGCTTACTTTGGGCTGGGCCGGCATTCCGGCTTTTCCAAAGTGAGTCGCTGTAAGAGCGAAACCATAAGTAGCCTTCACCTAAAAAACGGATATACACACAACAGCCACGTAAAGAACCCGTATAGATTCAACCCAAGCCATAACGTTTACGTCGTCTCTATTGAGCAACTAATCCCCCTCCACTACTGTGAACTCCACACCAATCACCCCCGCAGGAAGTCATCATGGAAAGTTCAACTTTAGGCATGATCGTCCTCTCAATGATCGCCCTGTTCGGCGCCGCCGCGTTCTGCTTCGAACAACTCGCCACCCGCGAATCAAAGAAAAAGAAAGCCAAATAAGCTGATCATCAAAAGCAGCAGAACCCCAGACTTTCAAGGGATACCCCACCCCCGGGCTATCCCTTGTTTTCGTTCGCCCACCCCAAACCCATCTATACACCGTCTTAATACCCGCACCGGCAATCAGTGCCCGAACTTGACGCCCAACCTCTTAACCTCCCCGCGTCCGCAATCGCGGCTTATTAATCAGGGGAGTTCCACCGTGCTCACACTCAAGTTCATCTATATCGCCAGCGGCTTATGCGCCGTCGGGCTGTTCGCTTATCTGGGCTATGCCCTCATTCGCGCCGAAAAGTTCTAGGGAGCCCGCCATGTACGACGTGATTTTTATCGGCCTCTCCCTGGTGTTTTTTGCCGCGACAGCCATGGCCATTGTCGCCATGGGCAAGATTTGAACGGAGCCTCGACATGCTAAGCACTTTGCTGGAATTTGCGCTGGTCCTGGGGTTGATGACCGGGCTCGCCGTGCTGATGGGCAAGTGGCTGACCCGGGTTTTCACCGGGACCCGCCACGCCCTGCCGGAACGTTATACCTACCGCCTGCTGGGCATCGACCCGCTGGAAACCATGGGCTGGGCCCGCTACGGTTCTGCCCTGTTGCTGTCCAACGCGGCGATGATGCTGCTCGGCTACTTCATCCTGCGACTGCAAGCAGTGATGCCGATCAACCCACTCGGGCTGGCAGCGCAAACCCCGGACCTGGCGTTCAACACCGCCGCCTCTTTTATTACCAACACCAACTGGCAGGCGTACTCGGGCGAAACCAGCCTGTCGAACTTCAGCCAGATGGCCGTGATCACCTTCCTGATGTTTGTCGGTGCCACGTCGGGGGTGGTCGCCGCCGCCGGCTTCATCCGCGGTTTGAGCCGCTCAAGCTCGGCGGATATCGGTAACTTCTGGGTCGACTTCACTCGCACCCTGTACCGTGTGATGCTGCCCTTGTGCGTGGGCATGGCGCTGGTTTATGTGTGGCAAGGCATGCCGCAGACCTTTGCCTCGCAAGCCCTGGCCACAACGCTTGAAGGCGCGCAGCAACAGTTGATTGTCGGCGCGGTGGCGAGCTTTGAATCGATCAAGCATATCGGCACCAACGGCGGCGGCTTCTTCAGCATGAACGCCGCGCACCCGTTCGAAAACCCGACACCGCTGACCAACGCCCTGCATATCCTGAGCATGTTGCTGATCCCGTCGGCGCTGACTTACACCTTCGGCAGCATGCTGTTGCAACGCCGTCAGGGCTGGGTGTTTTTCGGCACGTTCCTGGTGATGTTCATCGGCTTTCTCGCGCTGGTGTATGGCGCTGAGCAAAACGGCAACCCGCTGCTGACCCAGGCCGGCGCCAACCAGACGCTGTCCATCGAGCAAAGCGGCGGCAATATGGAAGGCAAGGAGCTGCGTTTCGGCATCGCCGACAGCAGTCTGTTTATCGCCACCACCACTGCGGCCACCACCGGCTCGGTCAACGCGATGCACGACTCGTTGACCCCTATGGGCGGCTTCGTGCCCCTGGCGCAGATGATGCTCAACTGCGTGTTCGGCGGCGACGGCGTGGGCTTTATCAACCTGATCCAGTACGCGCTGCTGACAGTGTTCCTGGTGGGCATGATGATTGGCCGCAGCCCGGAATTCCTCGGCAAGAAGATCGAGGCCCGGGAGATGAAACTGGTGATGCTCTCGGTGCTCGCGCACCCCATCAGCATCCTCGGTTTCACCGCCCTTGCCGCCTTGTGGCCCGACACCATGGCCAGCCTGAATAACCTCGGCCCACACGGGTTCAGCGAGGTGCTCTACGCCTACACCTCGGGCACCGCCAACAACGGTTCGGCGTTCGCCGGGCTGAACGCCAACACGCCGTTTTTCAACACCACCATTGGCCTCGCGATGTTGATCGGGCGCTTCTTCACCATGCTGCCGATGCTCGCCGTGGCGGGCTCCCTGGCGATGAAAAAGACCGTGCCTGCCGGCGCCGGCACCATTCCCACCGCGACGCCATTGTTCATGGTGCTGGTGGTGTTTGTAGTGCTGGTAGTGGGTGGCCTGACTTTCCTGCCGGCGCTCGCGCTCGGCCCGCTGGTGGAGCAACTGCAGTTGCTGTCCGGCCAGACGTATAACTAAGGACACGTTGATGACGACTCAATCGATATTCAAAGGGCTGTTGCGCCCGGTGCTGGTCTCGGCGGTGTTTTTCATGGCGCTGACCGGCCTCGCCTACCCGATCTTCACCACCTTCGCCGCGCAGTTGCTGTTCCCGTTCCAGGCCCAGGGTTCGCTGATTGAACGTGACGGGCTGGTGGTTGGCTCGGCGTTGATCGGCCAGGATTTCACCCAGCCTGGCTACTTCCATGGCCGCCCGAGCATGACCCTCGGCGCCGACCCGCAAGACCCGGGCAAAAGCGTCTCGCAGCCCTACAACGCAGGCTCCAGCGGCGCCAGCAACCTGGGCCCGACCAGCCAGAAACTGGTGGACCAGGCCGCGGCCCGCGTTAAAGCCTACCGCCAGGACAACGGCCTCGCCCCCGACGCCCAGGTACCGGTGGATGCAGTCACCGCCTCCGCCTCCGGCCTGGACCCGCATATCTCGGTGGCCAACGCGCGCATCCAGTTGGCACGGGTCGCCCGCCTGCGGCAGATCCCCGAAGCCGATGTGCTGCAACTGGTGAACGAAAACACCGCCAGCCGCACCTTCGGTTTGCTCGGCGAACCCCGGGTCAATGTGCTGCAACTCAACCTCGCGCTGGACGCCCGCCTGCCCCTGCGTCAGCCCCCCTTGCGGCCAGTGAGTAAGAGATTCCCCCATGATCAAGAAAGCTCGTTTACCTCTGTTTGACCGCGCCATCGTGCTCACTGCCTGCGGCGATGCGTTCAAGAAACTGCTGCCCCAGGCGCAGTGGAAAAACCCGGTGATGTTCGTGGTGTACCTGGGCAGCATCCTCACTACCCTGCTGTGGTTCCAGTCCCTCGGCGGCCAGGGTGAAGCACCCAGCGGGTTTATCCTCAGTATCAGCTTGTGGCTGTGGTTCACCGTGCTGTTCGCCAACTTCGCCGAGGCCCTGGCCGAGGGCCGCAGCCGCGCCCAGGCCGCCAGCCTGCGCGGGATGAAGCGCCAGACCCTGGCCAAGCTGCTGCAACAACCCAAACACGGCGCGGCGTGGCTGCCGACCGAAGCGACGCTGTTGCGCAAAGACCAGGTGGTGCTGATCGAAGCCGGCGACCTGGTGCCGCTGGACGGCGTGGTGATCGAAGGCGTGGCCTCGGTGGATGAAAGCGCAATCACCGGCGAATCGGCGCCGGTGATTCGCGAAGCCGGCGGCGACTTTTCCTCGGTCACCGGCGGCACGCGGGTGCTGTCGGACTGGCTGGTGGTGCGCATCAGCGTCAACCCGGGAGAATCATTCCTCGACCGCATGATCTCGATGGTCGAATCCGCCAAGCGCCAGAAGACCCCCAACGAAGTCGCCCTGACGATTTTGCTGGTGGGCCTGACCCTGTTGTTCCTGCTGGTGATCGCCACGCTGAGTCCGTACTCGATCTTCGCCGTGGCCATGAGCGGCAGCGGCAGCGTGGTCAGCGCCACGGTGCTGGTGGCGTTGCTGGTGTGCCTGATCCCCACCACCATCGGCGGCCTGCTCTCGGCCATCGGCGTGGCGGGCATGAGCCGGATGATGTCGGCCAATGTGATCGCCACCTCGGGCCGTGCCGTTGAGGCAGCGGGTGACATCGATGTGTTGCTGCTGGACAAGACCGGCACCATCACCCTGGGCAATCGCCAGGCCAGCAGTTTCCTGCCGGCCCCGGGGGTCAAGGAAGCCGAACTGGCCGACGCGGCGCAACTGGCGTCCCTGGCCGACGAAACCCCGGAAGGCCGCAGCATCGTGGTGTTGGCCAAGCAGAAATTCGACATCCGCGCGCGGGACATCAACGCCCTGGGCGCAAGCTTTGTGCACTTCACCGCCCAGACCCGCATGAGCGGTGTCGACCTGCCCGAAGGCCGAGGCATTCGCAAAGGCGCAGCGGATGCCATCCGCAGTCATATCGAAGCGCTGGGCGGGAGTTTCCCGGCAGCCCTGCAGGCCAAGGTCGACGAAGTATCGCGACGCGGCAGCACGCCGCTGGTGGTGTCCGACGGTGCCAAAGCCCTGGGAGTAGTCGAGCTCAAGGACGTGGTCAAGGGCGGCATCAAGGAGCGTTTTGCCGAACTGCGGCGCATGGGCATCAAGACCGTGATGATCACCGGCGACAACCGCCTCACCGCCGCCGCGATTGCGGTGGAAGCCGGCGTGGATGACTTCCTGGCCGAGGCGCGCCCGGAAGACAAGTTGCAACTGATCCGCGACTACCTGGCCCAGGGCAAGCTCGTGGCCATGACCGGCGATGGCACCAACGACGCCCCGGCACTGGCCCAGGCCGACGTGGCGGTGGCAATGAACAGCGGCACTCAGGCGGCGAAAGAGGCCGGCAACATGGTCGACCTCGACAGCAACCCGACCAAGCTGATTGAGGTGGTCGAGGTCGGCAAACAGATGCTGATGACCCGCGGCGCGCTCACCACCTTCAGCGTGGCGAACGATGTGGCGAAGTACTTCGCGATCATCCCGGCGGCGTTTGTCGCGACCTACCCGCAGCTCGGTGCGTTGAACGTGATGCACCTGACCAGCCCCAACTCGGCGATTCTCAGCGCGGTGATCTTCAACGCGTTGATCATTGTCGCGTTGATTCCGCTGGCCCTGCGCGGCGTGACCTACCGCGCGATGGGTGCGGCGGCGTTGCTCAATCGCAACCTGTTGATCTATGGCCTGGGCGGCGTGCTGGTGCCGTTTGCCGGGATCAAGCTGATTGACCTGGTGCTGACCGGGCTGGGTCTCGCGTAGCACCGCAAATCCACTGTGTGAGCGGGCTTGCTGTGGCGAGCCCGCTCACACAATTGAACCGCATTTACCAGGAATGACATGCCCGCATTAAACGAAGAACGCCCCGACCCCGACGCCCTGCTCGCCCGGGTCCAGCAGGAAGAACAGGCCGCCTTGCGCGGCAAATTGCGTATCTACTTCGGCTCCAACGCCGGTGTGGGCAAGACCTGCGCCATGCTCGACGCGGCGCAACGGGAAGTCAGCCTGGGCCGTGACGTACTCGCCGGCGTGGTGGAAACCCACGGCCGCGAGGAAACCGCCGACCTGCTCAACGGCCTTGAACAACTGCCCCGCGCCCACCGCCTGCACCGCGACTTTGCCCTCACCGAATTCGACCTCGACGCCGCCCTGCAACGCCGACCCGCCGTGCTGCTGGTGGATGAACTGGCCCACAGCAACGTGCCCGGCTCGCGCCACCCGAAACGCTGGCAAGACGTGGAAGAACTGCTGAGCGCCGGCATCGATGTGTGGACCACCCTCAACGTCCAGCACCTGGAAAGCCTTAACGATCTGGTGAGTGGGATCATTGGCATTCGGGTGCGGGAAACTGTACCCGACCACGTGTTCGACAACGCCCACGAAGTGGTGGTGGTCGACCTGCCGCCGGATGACCTGCTGCAACGTTTAAAAGACGGCAAGGTGTACCTGGGCCCCCAGGCCGAGCGCGCGTCGCGGCACTTTTTTCGCAAGGGCAACCTGTTGGCCCTGCGAGAACTGGCCCTGCGCCGCACCGCCGACCGGGTCGACACGCAGATGCGCGTGTACCGTCGCGAACAGTCGATCAAGACCCTGTGGCCCGCCCGCGAGCGGTTGCTGGTGGGCGTGGCCGGTGACGCCGGGGATGAGCGCCTGGTGCGCGAAGCTGCACGCCTGGCGCAAAAGCTCGAAGCCGACTGGATCGTGGTGCACGTCGCCGCAGCCCAGGGGCGCGGCGCCAGGCGCTACCTCACGGCGATGAAAACCCTGGCCCTGGCCAGCGAATTCGGCGCCGACACGGCAACATTGCCGGGCATGGACGTCGCCGAAGCGCTGGCCGCCTGTGCCCGGGAACACAACGCCAATCGCCTGGTACTCGGCCATCACCCGCGCCGGGCATGGCGGTTCTGGCATCAGTCGGTGGGCGACCGGATCAGCCGGCATCATCCGCAAATCGACCAGATCGTGATTGCCCACGGCTTATTGCCTGCCACAGCCCCGCCCCATGAAAAACCGACGCCGGCGCCCGGCAAAACCCTGGCCTATCTCTGGGCGACCCTCGCCTGCTTCACCGCCAGCGCCATCGCCTCGCTGCTGCTGCAAGTGTTCGAGCTGGCCAACGTGGTGATGCTGTTCCTGCTCACGGTAGTGCTGGTGGCCCTGCGTTTCGGGCGCGGCCCCGGCGTCTGGGCGGCGATGCTGGCAGTGCTGTGTTTCGACTTCTTTTTCGTCCAGCCGCGCTACTCGTTTACGGTCAATGACACGCAGTATTTCTTCACCTTTGCGCTGATGCTCGGCATCGCCCTGATCACCGGGCAACTCACCGCCCGCCTGCGCCACGAAGCCCGCACCGCCGCCGCCCGGGAACGCCGCGCCACCTCGCTGGCACGCCTGGCCCGCGACCTGTCGGCGGCGCTGACCGTGGAGCAGATCAGCGAAGTCGCGCTGCGCACCTTCAGTGGCGTGTTCGAGGCGCGGGTCGGCCTGGCCCTGCCGGACGCCGCCGATGGCGTGCACAGCGTGGGCGCAGGTGGCTTGCCGATCGACGACAGCATCGCCCAGTGGACCTACGACCACGGCCAGTCCGCCGGCCAGGGCACCGACACCTTATCCGCCGCCAAGGGCTGCTACCTGCCGCTCAAGGCACCGATGCGCGTGCGCGGCGTGCTGGTGCTGGAACTGGCACAAAGCGAACGCCTCAACGAGCCCGAAGAACGCCGCCTGCTGGAAGCCTGCATGAGCCAGTTGGCGATTGCCCTGGAGCGTGTGCACTTCGTCGAAGTGGCGCAAAGCACCCTGGTGCAGATGGAAGGCGAGAAGATGCGCAACACCCTGCTCGCGGCTATTTCCCACGACTTGCGCACACCGCTGACCACCCTGATCGGCGCCGCCGACACCGCCTTGCCCCATGCGCCGCCAGGACCGCTGACCGAGCTGCTGCAGGGCATTCATGAGCAGGCCACTTCCATGCAACGCCTGATCGAAAACCTGCTGGACATGGCCCGCATGCAAGAGCGTGGCGTGCGGCTCAACCGGCAATGGCACTTGCTGGAAGAAATCGTCGGCAGCGCCTTGCGCCAATTGCGCGAACCGCTGGCCCGGCATGTGCTGCACACCACATTGGACCCGCAGTTGCCGCTGGTGGAAGTCGACGCGCTGTTGATCGAACGGGTGCTGGTCAACCTGCTGGACAACGCTGCCAAGTACACCCCGCCCGGCACCGTCATCACCGTGGCCGCCCGCACCGTTTCGGACAGCATCCTGCTGGAAGTCAGCGACACCGGCCCGGGCAGCGCGCCGGCCAATCTGTTCGAACCGTTTGCCCGTGGCCAGCAGGAGTCTTCCGTCGCCGGCATCGGCCTGGGGCTGGCCCTGGCCAAGCGCATCGTCGAAGCCCACGGCGGGCGCATCGAAGCCAAGCCTGGCCGCGAGCGCGGCATGCATTTCGTCATCACTTTACCGGCGGGCACCCCGCCCTCAATGGACGCCCTATGAGCACTGCACGCATTCTGATTGTTGAAGACGAGGCCAATATCCGCCGCTTTGTCGGCATAGCCCTGCAGGATGAGGGCTTCCAGGTATTCGAGGCCGACAGCGTCAAGCGCGCGTTGATCCACGCCTCCAGCCGTCAGCCAGACCTGGTGATCGTCGACCTCGGCCTGCCGGACGGCGACGGCAAACAGTTGATCAGCGAGCTGAGGGGGTGGCTGGCGGTGCCGATCCTGGTGCTGTCGGCGCGGGATCGCGAAGAGGAAAAAGTCGCCGCCCTGGATGCCGGCGCCGATGACTACCTGACCAAACCTTTCGGCGTGCCCGAGTTGCTGGCGCGCATCCGTGCGCAACTGCGTCGACACGGGCAAACCGGCACGGTGGCGTCCACCAGCAAGGTGGCGTTTGGCGAGATTGAAGTGGACCTGGCGACCCATGAAGTGTGGCGCCAGGGACTGCCGGTGCACCTGACGCCCATCGAATACCGCCTGCTGTGCGCGATGATTCGCGGGCAAAGCCGGGTGCTCACCCATCGCCAATTACTGCTCGAAGTGTGGGGCCTGGATTACGTGGACCGCGCCCACTATTTGCGGGTGCATATGGCCCATCTGCGGCAAAAGCTGGAGGCGGACCCGGCCCAGCCGCAGTACTTCATTACCGAGTTGCAGGTGGGCTACCGGCTGGTGGGGTTGTGAACAGATGGGCGGCGGCGAAGTCGACAAACACGCGGATCTTCGGTGACAGGTGCCGGCTGGATGGCCACAGTGCCCAGAACTGGCCCTGGTCATCGGAATGGCCGTCGAGCACAGTTTCCAGCTGGCCTTGGGCGAGGGCCTCGCGGGCCAGGAAGTCCGGCACGTAGGCAATGCCATGGCCGTCCATCGCAGCCCTGAGCATGGCCTCCATGTTGTTCAAGGTCAGCGCGGTGGGCAGGCGCAATTGGGTGATGGCCGGGTTGGCGGACAAGGTCCAGTCCATGATTTTTCCGGTGGTGGCGAAGCGGTAACGCAGACACGGGTGGTGCTCGAGGTCGCCCAGGGATTGCGGCCGACCGTTGGCGCGCAGGTACTCGGGCGACGCACACAACACAAACCTGAACGGCCCCAGCCTGCGGGCCATCAGGGTCGAATCCGCCAGGCCGCCGCTGCGGATGACCACGTCGAAGCCCTCCTCGATCACGTCCACCAGGTGGTCATTGAAATCCAGTTCCAGTTCGATCTCCGGGTAGGCTTTGCGGAACGCCATCATGTGGGGAAAAAGAAAGCGATAGCCGATGGTGGGCAGGCTGACCCGCAACTTGCCCCGGGGCGCCTGCATGGCATGGGAGAGCATGGCGCGGGCGTCTTGCAGGTCGTCGAGAATTTTCCGGCAGCGCTCATAGAACAGTTGGCCTTCGGCGGTCAGGCTGACCTTGCGCGTGCTGCGGTGCAACAGTCGCACATTCAACGACGCCTCTAGCTTGACGACGTTCTTGCCCACCGCCGAGGCGGAAATCCCCATCGCGCGGGCCGCACCGGTGAAGCTCAGGGCTTCGGCCGTTTTCACAAAGGCGATCACGCCACTCAGATTATCCATCACGCCATTACATCCATAGGGTCCGCTATGAACGGAATGTAAGCCCGTTTATCCATAATTGCATCCTGATTAGAGTCTTTACATCTTCAGACCTGCGGGAATAACCCATGAACATCACACACGAACCTGTGCCCGCCCCTGGCCGATATTCCATCCTGGCCGCGATTTGCCTGGCCGCCCTGGTATTGCCCATGAGCTTCACCGGCGGCGCCGTCGCCACGCCGCTTATCGGCCGGGCGTTTGCCGCCCAGCCCAGCCAACTGGCGTGGATCACCAACGCCTTCATGCTGAGTTTCGGCAGCCTGCTGATGGCCGCCGGCACCCTCGCCGATCTGTATGGGAGAAAGCGCCTTTTCTTGTGGGGCATGGCACTGTTCACCGTGGTCTCCGTGCTACTGGCAATGGCGCCGGGGATTTTCTGGCTGGATATATTGCGTGGCGTGCAGGGCGTCGCGGCGGCCACGGCGCTGGCCAGTGGCTGTGCCGCGCTGGCCCAGGAGTTTGACGGCCACGCGCGCACCCGCGCCTTCAGCTTGCTGGGCACCACGTTCGGTGCAGGCCTGGCGTTCGGGCCGTTGCTCTCGGGGTTGATGATCGAGCACTGGGGCTGGCGCGCGATTTTCCTCGGCACCGCCCTGCTCGCCGGCCTCTCGCTGCTGTTTGCCGCGCCCAAAATGCGCGAGAGTCGCGACCCGCAAGCGCTGCGGTTGGATACCACCGGCGTGCTGACCTTTTCGGCCATGCTGGTGGCCCTGACCACGGCGGTGATCCTCGCCCCGGAACACGGTTGGACGTCGCCGCTGGTTGATGCCCTGCTGGTGGCAGCGGCGGTATTTCTGCTGGTGTTTATCCTCGTCGAAAACCGCTCAAGCCAACCGATGCTGGACCTGCGGCTGTTTCGCTTCCCGCGCTTTCTTGGCGTGCAGTTGCTGCCGATCGGCACCTGTTACTGCTACATCGTGCTGATCGTGTTGCTGCCCCTGCGGTTTATCGGTGTGGAAGGCGCCAGCGCGCTGGATGCGGGTTTGATGATGCTGGCGCTGTCGGCACCGATGCTGGTGGTGCCGATGATCGCCGCCGCCCTGACGCGCTGGCTGTCGGCGGGTGTGTTGTGTGCCATTGGCTTGCTGATTGCGGCGGCGGGCCTGTGGGGGTTAAGCCTGGCCGGGCAGCCAGCGCAAACCGTCGCCGCGATGCTGGTGATCGGGATCGGCACGGGGTTGCCGTGGGGCTTGATGGATGGCCTGGCAGTCAGCGTGGTGCCGAAGGAGCGCGCAGGAATGGCGGCGGGTATTTTCAATACGACCCGCGTGGCCAGTGAAGGCGTGGCGTTGGCGATCACGATGGCAGTATTGGGCGCACTGGTTGCGCACCAGTTACGCGGGAACGTAGCGGCGGATGTTTCAGTGATTGCACAAGCGCTGGTGATGGGTGATGTCCTGCAGGCCGGCACGGCGATTCCACTGGCCGAACTGCGCGCGGCCTACCTCGCAGGCTTTAACACCCTGCTGCAATTGCTCGCGGGATTCACCCTGCTGACGGCGATGGTGGTTTTTGCGTTTCTGGCTCGGCGGCCTCCCGCACGGGTCCAGGCAGAATCCGCCCTTCAGTCGCAGGCCTGAATCCCAGGCACAAAAAAGCCCGCTCAACGAGCGGGCTTCCTGTGGTGACCTGGCGTTCAGCGTTCCAGGTAACCTAAATATGGCGCAGCGGACGGGACTCGAACCCGCGACCCCCGGCGTGACAGGCCGGTATTCTAACCGACTGAACTACCGCTGCGCGTAACACTAAGAAGCGAATGGTGGGTGATGACGGGATCGAACCGCCGACCCTCTGCTTGTAAGGCAGATGCTCTCCCAGCTGAGCTAATCACCCTTCACTTTCGGTGTGGGGCGCATTCTATAGCAATTTTTCGTAATGTCATGATTTAAATGCAATTTATTTAAAATATTTTGCCTTCCCCCGCGCGCGCCCTGCAAAACCGGTGCTTTGGGTGCAAACGCGAGTCTATTGCGTTTGCACAAGCCTTGGGCCCACAATTAACAATTATTCTCAATAACACCTGGGTCGCGCCTTATGTCTGTGGGTGAACCGCCGTTCCAACGGGAGATTACCGAGCTGTACAGCGAGCATCACGGCTGGCTGTTCACTTGGTTGCGCCGAAAACTGGGCTGCACCCACAACGCCGCCGACGTGGCACAGGACACCTTCGCGCGGATTCTGCATGCGCGGGAGTCCGTGACGGGCATTCGCGAACCCCGCGCCTATTTGAGCACCACCGCCAGGCGGCTGATCATCGACCAGGCCCGGCGCAAGCAGATTGAAAACGCCTACCTTCAGGAACTGATGCTGACGGTGGAAACCCTGGAAGGTTTTCAGTCGCCTGAACAGCTCCACGCCACCCTGGAAGCCCTTGAACACATCGCGTTTATTCTTGAAGGCATGCACGACAACGTGCGTCAGGCGTTTGTGCTGTATTACCTCGAAGACCTGACCCAGCAGCAAATCGCCCGCCAACTGAAACTGTCGGAGCGTACGGTCCGCAAATACCTGATCCAGGCCCTGCTGCATTGCAGCCACAGCGTGGACATCTGAGCCGCGCATGCCTGACTCCCGCCAACAGATCGACGAACAAGCCGCCGAATGGATGCTTCGCCTGCACGAAGGTGAATTGACCGAAGCCCAGCGCCAGTCATTCGAACGCTGGAAGCAGCAAGGTCCACAACACGCCGCTTCTGCCGCGCGCATGGAAGACGTGGTTGCACGGATGCAGGCCCTGCGCGGGCAAAAAGCCCCGGCGCGGGCGGCCTTGAATGCGGCGTTTCCACGGCCCGGGAAAACCCGCAAGCACTACGGCCGCGCGCTGGTATTGGCGTGCAGCCTGGCCCTGCCCGCTGCGGCGCTGCTCTACAGCCCTTACCCACAACAGTGGATGGCCGATGTGCACAACAGCCCCGGCGAATGGAAGACCCTGCGCCTGGCGGATGGCTCCACGCTGACGTTGAACGGCATCAGTGCGGCGAACCTGCATTTCGACAACCGGCAGCGCCGCATCGAACTGCTGCAAGGCGAGATCCTGGTAGACGTGGCTCACGATCGCGAGCGGCCGTTTGTGGTGCAGACCGCCCAGGGCACCCTGCGCGCGTTGGGCACACGGTTTGTGGTCAAGCGCGAAGGCGATGTGACCGTGCTGAGCATGCTCGAATCCCGCGTGGCGGCAAAAAGCGCGAATGGCCAGCAGACGCTGGAAGTTGACGCTGGCTCGCAGGCGCAGGTCAGCGCGGACGCCGTGCGTCTGTCTGGAAGCATCGACCCGGCGAGCGTCAACGACGCCTGGCACCGCCATCAACTGGTGGTGGATAACCGGCCGTTGCCGGAAGTGCTGGACGAGATCGCCCGCCACCGTTCGGGCCGCTTGCAGTTTGATCGAGCCGCACTGGCGAATCTCAAGGTCTCGGCCGTACTGCCTCTGGACGACACCGACCGCACCTTGCAGATGCTGGCCCAAACCCTGCCCATCAAGCTGAGAACCTTTACGCCGTGGCTGGTGATCGTCAGCCCGGGCACCGAAAGTAAAAAATAATTATTCGCATTGCTTCCGCTTTTTCCGGGCTGCCCGTCAAGGAAGGTATATCGATCAACTAAAGGACTGCCTTCACCATGCCCATCCCTTCCCACCCACGTCGGCGCCTGTTGAGCTGCGCGCCGCTGACGCTCACGCTGCTCACGACGACATTGCTGGATATCCACTTGGCCCAGGCCGACACGGTCAACGTCGCGGCACAAGCCTACGACATTCCTGCAGGGCCACTGGGTGCCACACTCAACCGGTTTGCCCAGCAAGCAGGCGTGGCCATTGTGTTCCAGTCCCAGAACCTGGAGGGGCTGAATGGGCCGGGGCTGAAGGGCACCTACAGTGTGGACGCGGGGTTCGACAGGTTGCTTCAAGGCAGTGGTTACCGGGTGATCAAAGGCAATCAGGTGTACGCAGTGGAAGCCATTCCTGCGGCTACTGGCGCCATGGAGCTGGGCCCGACGCAGGTCAGCTCCAACCAGTTGGGCAACGTTACTGAAGGGACTGACTCCTACACTCCAGGCAGCATTGCGACGGCGACACGACTGGTGTTGACCCCCAAGGAAACCCCGCAATCGGTGACCGTGGTCACCCGCAAACACATGGATGACTTCGGCCTGAATAACGTCGACGACGTGATGCGCCACACCCCGGGCATCACCGTGTCGGCCTTCGACACCGACCGCACCAACTACTATGCCCGTGGTTTCTCCATCAACAATTTCCAGTACGACGGTATTCCTTCCACCGCGCGCAACGTTGCCTATTCGGCGGGTAATACCCTGAGCGACATGGCGATCTATGACCGGGTCGAGGTGCTTAAAGGCGCCACCGGCCTGCTCACCGGTGCGGGCTCGCTGGGGGCCGCGATCAATCTGGTGCGCAAGAAGCCCACGGCAGATTTCCAGGGCCATGCCAGCCTCGGCGCGGGCTCCTGGGACAATTACCGCAGCGAACTGGATGTGAGCGGCCCGATGACCGAAAGCGGCAACGTGCGTGGCCGAGCGGTCGCGGCCTACCAGGACAAGCGCTCGTTCATGGACCGTTACTCACGCAAAAGCCCGGTGTACTACGGCATCATGGAGTTCGACCTGTCCCCCGACACGATGCTGACCGTGGGTGGCGACTATCAGGACAGCTTGCCCACCGCCTCGAGCTGGTCCGGCAGCTTCCCGCTGATCAACGCCAATGGCGATCGCAATAGCGTAAAGCGCTCGTTCAACAACGCCGCGAACTGGAGCAGTTGGGAGCAATACACCCGCACCGCCTTCGCCATGCTTGAACATGACCTCGGCAATGGCTGGGTCACCAAGCTGCAACTGGACCACAAGATCAACGGCTACCATGCGCTGATGGCTTCGATTCAGGGTGACGAGCCACGGGCAGACGGCACCGCACAGATCACTTCGCAAAAATACACCGGGGAAACCGTCAGCGACTCCGCCGACCTGTACGCAAGCGGCCCCTTCAGCCTGGGCGGCCGTGAGCATGAACTGGTGGTGGGCGGCTCCATCGGCATTTCCGACTGGAACGGCAAGGGCTACTGGAACCTCGCCCCCAACCTCGTCGACTTCAATAACTGGCACGGTCACGCCCCCCAACCCTACTGGGGCGCGCCGCAGCAATACATCGATGACACGATTCGCCAGACCGGCGCCTATATGACCACGCGCCTGAACCTGGCCGATGACCTGAAGCTGCTGCTCGGGGGACGGGTGGTCAATTATCACCTGACCGGCAATAACCCGTCCTACCGCGAAACCGGACGCTTTGTACCGTATGTGGGCGTGGTGTACGACCTGAATGAAACCTACTCGGTCTACGCCAGCTACACCGATATCTTCATGCCCCAGGAAAACTACAACCGCGACCGGCAGAACCAATTGCTTGAGCCGGACGAAGGTCAGAACTATGAACTGGGCCTGAAGGCTGATTTCTTCGACGGCCGGCTGAACGCCAGCGCGGCGTATTTCGAGATCCACGAAAACAACCGCGCCGTTTCCGACGACGACTACAACAACCTGAAACCTACGCCGCAGAACTATGCCTACAAGGGCACCAAAGCCGTCACCAAGGGCTATGAGCTGGAAGTGTCCGGAGAGCTGAGCCCGGGCTGGCAGATTCAGGCCGGCTACACCCACAAGGTGGTGCGTGACGACCAGGATCTGAAGATTTCCACGTTCGAGCCTGAAGACCAGGTCAAGCTGTACACCACCTATAAGCTCAAGGGCAACCTGGACAAGCTGACCGTCGGTGGTGGCGTGCGCTGGCAGAGCGTCGGCTGGCAGGACATCTACAACACCCCCCATGGCGGTTATGAAGAGTTTTCCCAGGAAGCGTACTGGCTGGTGGACCTGATGACCCGCTACCAGATCACCAAGAACGTGTCGGCGACGCTGAACGTCAACAACCTCTTCGACAAGTCCTACTACACCAACATCGGCTTCTATAACTCTGCCGCTTATGGTGAGCCACGCAACTTCATGGTCACCACCCGCTGGGATTTCTAAACGCATAAAAAACGCCCCCGATCACTGCACGTGATCGGGGGCGTTTTTATGTCCAAGGCTTTTTACAAACCCCAGACAGCAAAAAGCCCGCTCAATGAGCGGGCTTTCCGTGGTACCTGGCGTTCAGCGTTCCAGGTGACCGAATATGGCGCAGCGGACGGGACTCGAACCCGCGACCCCCGGCGTGACAGGCCGGTATTCTAACCGACTGAACTACCGCTGCGCGTAACACTAAGAAGCGAATGGTGGGTGATGACGGGATCGAACCGCCGACCCTCTGCTTGTAAGGCAGATGCTCTCCCAGCTGAGCTAATCACCCTTCACTTTCGGTGTGGCGCGCATTCTACGGAGCGACCCAGGGTCTGGCAAGCACTTTCTTAAATAATTTTTTTCAGGCCTTCCAATGGCTTAGCGAGGGTTGGCCTATGGCGCCATGAGGAGAATAATGCCCCCCTTTGTATATAAGGAGAGACTCACCCCATGTGGTTCAAAAACCTGCTTATCTATCGCCTGACCCAAGATCTGCCTGTTGATGCCGAGGCGTTGGAAACTGCACTGGCCACCAAACTGGCGCGCCCTTGTGCAAGCCAGGAGTTGACCACTTACGGTTTCGTCGCCCCTTTCGGTAAAGGCGAAGAGGCGCCCCTGGTGCACGTCAGCGGTGATTTCCTGCTGATCGCGGCGCGCAAGGAAGAACGTATCCTGCCGGGTAGCGTGGTGCGTGATGCGGTGAAGGAAAAGGTCGAAGAGATCGAAGCCGAGCAAATGCGCAAGGTCTACAAAAAGGAACGCGACCAGATCAAGGATGAAATCATCCAGGCCTTCCTGCCGCGTGCGTTTATCCGTCGCTCGTCGACCTTCGCCGCCATCGCTCCGAAGCAGGGCCTGATCCTGGTGAACTCGGCCAGCCCGAAACGTGCCGAAGACCTGCTGTCCACCCTGCGTGAAGTGATCGGCACCCTGCCGGTACGTCCGCTGACCGTGAAAACCGCGCCAACCGCCATCATGACCGACTGGGTCACCACCCAGAAGCCGGCCGATGACTTCTTCGTCCTCGACGAATGCGAACTGCGTGACACCCACGAAGACGGCGGCATCGTGCGTTGCAAGCGCCAGGACCTGACCGGCGAAGAGATCCAGCTGCACCTGACCACCGGCAAAGTCGTGACCCAATTGTCCCTGGCCTGGCAGGACAAGCTGTCCTTCATGCTGGACGACAAAATGACCGTCAAGCGCCTGAAGTTCGAGGACCTGCTGCAGGATCAGGCTGAACAGGACGGCGGCGATGAAGCGCTGGGCCAACAGGACGCCAGCTTTACCCTGATGATGCTGACGTTTGGCGACTTCCTGCCGGCGTTGGTTGAAGCCTTGGGCGGTGAGGAGACCCCACAGGGCATCTAAGTCTTAAGTGGGCACAGTCAATGTGGGAGCTGGCTTGCCTGCGATGCAGGCACCTCGGTTTATCCGTTACACCCGGGGGATGCTATCGCAGGCAAGCCAGCTCCCACAGTTGATCGGGTTAGTACTTCCAGCATTCTAATAACAAGGACCTTCCCCATGCGCGCACTCGCCGCCTTGAGCCGTTTCGTCGGCAATACCTTCGCCTACTGGGTGCTGATTTTTGCCGTGCTCGCGTTCCTGCAACCGGCCTGGTTTATCGGCCTCAAGGGCGCCATCGTGCCGCTGTTGGGCCTGGTGATGTTCGGTATGGGGCTGACCCTCAAACTTGAAGATTTCGCTGAAGTCGCGCGTCACCCATGGCGCGTGGCATTGGGCGTGGTCGCGCATTTCGTGATCATGCCCGGCGTGGCCTGGCTGCTGTGCCAGGTCTTTCACCTGCCACCGGAAATTGCCGTCGGTGTGATCCTCGTCGGCTGCTGCCCGAGCGGCACCTCCTCCAATGTCATGACCTGGCTGGCCCGGGGCGACCTGGCGCTGTCGGTGGCCATCGCCGCCGTCACCACCTTCCTCGCCCCGCTGCTCACGCCCGCGCTGATCTGGCTGCTGGCCTCGGCCTGGTTGCCGGTGTCGTTCATGGAGTTGTTCTGGTCGATCCTGCAAGTGGTGTTGCTGCCGATCGTGCTTGGCGTGTTGGCGCAACGCTTGCTGGGCGCCCGTGTACGCCATGCCGTAGAGGTATTGCCGCTGGTGTCGGTGGTCAGCATCGTGGCCATCGTGGCCGCCGTGGTGGCGGCCAGCCAGGCGAAGATTGCCGAGTCGGGCCTGCTGATCATGGCCGTGGTGATCCTGCACAACAGCTTTGGTTTCCTGCTGGGCTACTTCACCGGCCGTGTGTTCGGGCTGCCGCTGGCGCAACGCAAATCCCTGTCGCTGGAAGTGGGCATGCAGAACTCCGGCCTGGGCGCCGCTTTGGCGAGTGCGCACTTCTCGCCGCTGGCGGCGGTGCCGAGTGCATTGTTCAGCGTCTGGCACAATATTTCCGGGGCCTTGCTGTCGACGTACTTCCGGCGGATGAGCGAAAAAGAAGACCGAGAGCTGCTGGCAAGCAAGTCAGAAACTTGATCACCTGATCAATATTCGGCACTCTACCGGGCTTCGCGTGGACGACCTCGCGACGCTATCGCGCGATTAATTCAGGGGACGACCCCGCCTTATAGAAGCGAGGTCATCATGTCCTGGATCATTCTGTTTTTTGCCGGACTGTTTGAAGTTGGCTGGGCCGTCGGACTGAAGTACACCGACGGTTTCAGCAAGCCACTGCCCACCGCCCTGACGATTGCCGCCATGGCCATCAGCCTGGGGTTGCTGGGGCTGGCCATGAAGGAACTGCCGCTGGGCACCGCCTATGCCATCTGGACCGGTGTCGGTGCAGTGGGCACGGTGATTGCCGGGATTATCCTGTTCGGGGAGTCCATGGCGCTGTTTCGACTGGCCAGTGTGGCGTTGATTATCTGTGGGCTGATCGGGCTCAAGATCAGCGCTTAGCCTACTACCGCCTTCGCGAGCAAGCCCGCTCCCACACTTGACCGAGTTGCTCAGTAGAACGCGGTCACCTGTGGGAGCTGGCTTGCCTGCGATGAGGCCGTCAAACACAGCAGAAAACTACCTGACACCCCCACGCAATTCCCCCACAACCCCATGCAGCGCCTCGGGCGTTGCCGCCTCCACGGTCACCGGCGCGCCAGCCACCAACGTCACCCGCGACCAGATCCGATGAAAGAACCCCTTGTTCGGATCACGACTGAAGAAACTCCCCCACAACCCCTGCAACGCCATCGGAATCACCGGCACTGGCGTCTCTTCAAGAATCCGCGTCACGCCGCTCCGGAACTCGTTCATCTCGCCATCGGAGGTCAATTTGCCTTCCGGGAAGATGCACACCAGCTCGCCGTCTTTCAGGTAGTGGGCAATACGCTGGAATGCCTTTTCGTAGATCTGGATGTCCTCATGCCGCCCGGCAATCGGAATCGCCCCGGCGGTACGGAAGATAAAGTTCAGCACCGGCAGACGATAGATCTTGTAATACATGACAAAGCGAATCGGCCGACGCACCGCGCCGGCGATCAGCAGCGCATCGACAAACGATACGTGGTTGCACACGAGCAGTGCCGCGCCTTCGTCCGGGATCAGGTCGAGGTTTTTATGCTCGACGCGGTACATGGAATGGCCCAGCAGCCAGATCATGAAACGCATGGTGAACTCGGGCACGATCTTGAAGATGTAGGCGTTGACCGCGATGTTCAGCAGCGACACCACCAGGAACAGCTCGGGGATCGACAGCTTGGCCACGCTCAGCAGCACAATCGAGACAATCGCCGAGACCACCATGAACAGTGCGTTGAGGATGTTATTGGCCGCGATCACCCGTGCACGCTCGTTCTCGGCGGTACGCGACTGGATCAGCGCGTACAGCGGCACGATATAGAAGCCGCCGAATACGCCGAGGCCAAGGATATCGAACAATACCCACCACGCCTGGCCATAGCTCAGCACCGCGATCCAGTCGTTGGCCTGGACGTTCTGCGGGAAGCCGCCGGAATGCCACCACAGCAGCAGGCCGAACACAGTGAGGCCGAAGGAGCCGAACGGTACCAGGCCGATTTCGACCTTACGCCCGGACAACTTCTCGCACAGCATCGAGCCCAGGGCGATACCCACCGAGAACACCGTGAGGATCAGCGTGACCACCGTCTCATCGCCATACATCCATTCCTTGGCGTAGGCCGGGATTTGCGTCAGGTAGATCGCGCCGACAAACCAGAACCACGAGTTACCGACAATCGAGCGCGACACCGCCGGTGTCTGACCCAGGCCCAGTTTCAAGGTGGCCCAGGACTGGCTGAAGATATTCCAGTTCAGGCGCATCTCCGGGCTGGAAGCCGCGGCGCGAGGAATGCTGCGACTGGCCAGGTAGCCCAGCACCGCGATGCCGACGATGGCGGTCGACACCACCGGCGCGTAATGGGTGGAAGACATCATGATCCCGGCGCCGATGGTGCCGGCCAGGATCGCGAGGAACGTGCCCATTTCCACCAGGCCGTTGCCACCCACCAGCTCATCTTCATGCAAGGCCTGGGGCATGATCGAATACTTCACCGGCCCGAACAGGGCCGAGTGCGTGCCCATGGCAAACAACGCCAGCAGCATCAATTCCAGGTGATTGAACATGAAGCCCACCGCGCCCACGGACATGATCACAATCTCGCCGATCTTGATCACCCGGATCAGCGCGTCCTTGTTGAATTTCTCGCCAAATTGCCCGGCCAGGGCCGAGAACAGGAAGAACGGCAGGATAAACAGCAAGGCGCACAGGTTGACCCAGATCGAGCGGTCGCCCTCGATGGTCAGCTTGTAGAGAATCGCCAGGATCAACGACTGCTTGAAGATATTGTCGTTGAACGCCCCGAGGGACTGGGTAATGAAGAACGGCAGGAAGCGCCGTTTGCGCAGCAAAGTGAATTGCGAGGGGTGGCTCATCGTCCGTGTTCCTGCGTGGCCTGAGACTGTTATCGCCTTTAGGCTGTTATAGAAAGTCAGGCCACGACTTTACCTAATCCCGATTACTTATTCGCTAGTCCCGCAATGCAAGGCGATACAAAAAGCTCGCCTTTATAGGCGCCCTGTACGGTGCGCTTGGCCACGATCAGCCACATCAGCGCCAGCGCCGCCACCAGCACACTGCCGACGATACTGAAGAAGCCCAGGTGCAAGGTGTTCGCCAGTTTCAGCGTGGCCAGCGAGTACACGCCCAACGGGAAGGTGAAACCCCACCAGCCCAGGTTGAACGGAATGCCGGCCCGCAGGTAACGCACGGTGATCAGCACCGCGATCAGCATCCACCACAAACCGAACCCCCACAGGGTGATACCGGCGATCAGACCAATTCCATTGGCCATTTCACCGACGCCGGGCAAACCGTTGGCGGCGAAGATGGCAGGCGCATCACCGCCCAACACCAGCATGCCCAGGGCACCAGTGCCGATGGGGCCAAGGGCCAGCCAGCTCGACGCGGCCATATTGGCGTGGGGCAGTTTATGCAGGGCCATGCGCAGCATGAGGATGGTCAGGATGCTGAACGCCACCGGCAGGGAAAACGCCCACAGCACATAACTGGTCACCAGCATGACCAGTTGCGAATGGGCGTCGGCCAGGTGCGGCGCCAGCAGGCCACCGCTGGCGGCGGCGACCTCGGCCGCCACCACCGGCAACAGCCACACGGCGGTCATCTGGTCGATGCTGTGTTCCTGGCGGGTGAACATCATGAACGGGATCAACACCCCGCAGGCCAACGCCATCGCCACGTCCAGCCACCACAGCACTTCGGCCAGGTGCAGCACGCCATCGCCCCAGCGCGGCAAGCCGAACAGCAGAAAGCCATTGATGATGGTCGCGAGGCCCATGGGGATGGTGCCGAAAAACATCGACACCGTGGAGTGCCCGAAAATGCGCCGTGCTTCGTGGAAAAACATCACCCAGCGGGCCGCGTACAGCACGCTGAACAGCACAAACAGGCCGATGGTAAACAGCCACAGCCCTTCGGCGATGGCATGCAACCCCGGCACGTTGACCGGCAATTGTGCCAGCGCCAACGCCAGCACCCCGGTGCCCATGGTGGCGGCAAACCAGTTGGGGGTGAACTGGCGAATCACTTCCCGAGGACGGGTCAGGTGACTGAACGGTTTCAAATGGCTTTGAAGGGTATTGGGGCAAGTCATGGTGAAATCCTCTTCCTCGCATGAGGTTGAGACCATGGTAGAACCGAATCGAATATCTATATAACGGGTAATATCTCTAACTGTTATCTGCTTTATAGATATGCAGTCAAACACTGCCTTCAGTTTCAATCACCAGGATTCGCGCCGGGCCCTGTGGATGGGCCACGTGCTCGGTGCCGACGCTGGCGTAGAAGATGTCGCCGACCTGCAACAAAACAATCTGTTCGGTTCCGTTTTCGCGGTAGTGCATCTGAACCTCGCCATCCAGCACCACGAACACTTCTTCCCCATCATTGATGTGCCAGCGGTAGGGCTGGTCGGTCCAGTGCAAACGGGTGGTGATGCCATTCATGTTGGCGATGTCCAGCGCCTCCCAGGCGCGGCTGCCGGTGAAGTCCCTGCTGCGGATGATCTTCATGCGTGAATCCCAAGGCGTACGACGGGTGGCGGATTATTACCGAATCAATTGCCCGCCGTCGCCCTGCTCCTCGCCAAATCCTGCAACAGCAGCGCAACCAAAGCGCCGAGCGCCAGTACGATCAACACCACGCCATAACCGTCCGTGGTGGCGATCAAGCCGAAGCTGCGGGTGAGGTTGCCCGCCAACAGCGACGGCACGCAGAACGCCAGGTAACTCAGCACATAGAACGCCGACATCAAACCGGCCCGTTCATGGGGCAAGGCCAACGGCAAGACGCTGCGCAGTGCGCCGAGGAAACCCGAGCCAAAGCCGCCGCCAGCAATCAGCGTGGCGACGAAAAACAACGGCAGGCTGGCGCTGTGGACGGCTGTAAGGATCAGCGCGACACCCACCGCCAGCAGCACGGCGCCCAAGCGCAGGACCTTGTCCGCCGGGCGGTTGCGCAGGCTGAAAATCATCACCGCGCCGCTCAGGGTCAACACCGCGACAAGCCCGCCACCGATCAGGTTCGAGGTAGACCCGGTCGCCGCCCGCACCAGCGAGGGCGCCAGGGACAGGTAGAAACCGCCCATGGCCCACACTGCCACATCCACCGGCAGCGAGATCCACAACGCGCGCCGCGCCTGGGGCGGTACATGCAAGGTCGGCCACAGCGAGGCCAGCGCGCCGGGAATCCGGCTGACCGTTTCCGGCAGGCGCCACACGTAGATCGCCTGCGCCAGCATCAAGCCGAGCAAGGTCCAGTAAATCAAGGTGGTCGGCATCGGCGCGAACTCCACCAGCAGGCTGCAGCCCATGGCGCCGCAGGCCATGCCCAGCAAAGGCGCTACGCTGTTGATCAGCGGGCCTTGCTGGCGGTCAGTGTCAAGCAATGCGGCGCCCAATACGGCAGTGGCCATGCCGGTGGCAAAGCCTTGTACCGTGCGAGCCGCAATCAACCAGCCGACGCTGTCGGCATTGATAAACAGCAGCATTGCCAGCATATCGAGGAGCAGCGCAGCAAAGATCACCGGCTTGCGCCCCAGGTGGTCCGACAGTGAACCCACGGTCAACAGGGCCGCCAGCAGGCTCAAGGCGTAGATACCGAACACCAGGGTCAGCATGGCTGCCGAAAAATGCAGGCCTTCCTGATAGAGGTGGTACAACGGCGTCGGCGCGCTGGAGGCGGCGAGGAACGTCAGCAAGGTGATCGCCAGGAACACAAGGCTGGAACGATGGGAAGTAACGCTGGACATGGGCACGCTCCGCTAAAGCTAATATTTTGCTTTTGCGAAGTGTGCTACTGGATGGCGCTTAAAGCAAATTCTTTGTGTTAAGGTTTTACGCATGGCGATAAAAGAAGGCCTCCGCCCGGGGGGCCGTAGTGCCCGGGTACAAGAATCCGTTCATTCGGCGGTGCGCGAACTGCTCGACGAGCAGGAGCGTTCCAGCGTGACCGTGCCGCAGATAGCCGCCCGTGCGGGTGTCACACCCTCGACCATCTACCGCCGCTGGGGTGACCTTGCTGCGCTGCTGGCTGATGTCGCCATGGCTCGTCTGCGTCCGGACAGTGAGCCGGCTAACACTGGCAGCCTGCGCGGAGACCTGCGGGCCTGGGGTGAGCAATATCGCGATGAAATGAGTTCGGATCTTGGCCGGGAGATGATGCGCGATGTGCAATGCAGCCAGGCGCCGGGGTATTGCGTGGGGATTCTCACCGGGCAGCTGGAGATGATTCTGGATCGCTATCCGGGCGACGCTGAAACTGCACCCAGTGTGGATCGGCTGATTAACCTGATCGTCGCGCCTACCGTGTTTCGCAGTCTGTTTTCTACCGTGCCGCTGCAGGTGGAAGAGCTGCATGAGTTGATTGAGTTGGCTTTGCTGCCGTAGGGTGGTTTGTGGGTTTGGGTGTATATCCGTTATTTGGGCTGTTGCTGATATGGGTTCCGCCCTTACGGCGGCTCACTTTTGAACAGCGCAAAAGTAAGCAAAACGCTCTTGCCCCACCACTCGGCACCTCGCTCAGGCTCGGTGTGCCCTCACTCCGGCATTACTACGCGGGCCGCCGCGACGGGGCGTCCCTGCCCCGTCGCGGCTAAACCGGCGTCCTGCCGGTTTACCCGCTCCGTACTACCTGCGTTCGGCCAGCGTGGTTTAACGGGGCGCCTAAGATCAAGATCAAAAGCAGATCAACAGCACAGCGGCCTACAGGCCGGCTTGAGTGGTGTGGAGCAAAAGCAAAATCAAAATCTAAAGCGGGCGCGGTCCAACTGTAGGAGCTGGCTTGCCGGCGATGGTCGTTAACGATGACGTTGGCGTCCTGAATGAACGCGGCGTTCTCAGGTTTTTCGCCGGCAAGCCGGCTCCTACAGAAAAGCAGCTCTGCTTTGGCTTTTGCTCTGGCTTCTACCACTCAAGCCGGCCTGTAGGCCGCTGTGCTCTTGCTTTTGATCTTGATCTGGCTCTGACTGCCCCAATAAGCCCGAGGCCGAACGCAGGGATTGAGGAGCGGGTAAACCGGCAGGACGCCGGTTTAGCCGCGACGGGGCAGGGACGCCCCGTCGCGGCGGCCCGCGGAGCAATGCCGGAGTGAGGGAACACCGAGCCTAGGCGAGGTGCCGACAGGCGGGGCAGAGCCCTTTGCTTACTTTGGGGCTTTTCCAAAGTGAGTCGCTGTAAGAGCGAAACCATAAGCCGCCGTTACCTAAATAACGGATATACCCCCAACCAAACGCAAAAAAAAACGGCCTCATCTGAAGGCCGTTTTTCATTACATCTCAACGCTTAGGTGCGCATCCCACGCCCACTCACCAGCAACCGCGCGCAGCCCACATACAGCACCACAGTCGCCACCAGCATAAACGTGATCGCCACACTGATCTTGATATCCGACACGCCCAAGATGCCATAGCGAAACGCGTTAACCATGTGCAACACAGGGTTGGCCAACGACACCGTCTGCCAGAACGGCGGCAGCAAGGTGATCGAATAAAACACCCCACCCAGATACGTCAGCGGCGTGAGCACAAACGTCGGAATAATCGAAATATCATCAAAGTTACGCGCAAACACCGCGTTGATGAACCCCAGCAACGAAAAGATCGTCGCCGTCAGCACCACCACCAGCAAGGTGATCCCGAGGTGATGCACCTGCAGGTGGGTAAAGAACAACGACAGCAGCGTCACGATCACCCCGACCATCAACCCGCGCAGCACACCACCCAGGGTGTAGCCGATCAGAATCGTATGGGGCGACACCGGCGACACCATCAATTCCTCGATGGAACGCTGGAACTTGCTGCCAAAAAAACTCGACACCACGTTGCCGTAGGAGTTGGTGATCACCGACATCATGATCAACCCCGGCACGATGTATTCCATATAGGTGAAACCACCCATATCACCAATCTGCCGACCAATCAGGTTGCCGAAAATGACAAAGTACAAAACCATGGTGATCGCCGGCGGCAGCAGGGTTTGCGGCCAGATCCGGGTAAAGCGCTTCACTTCGCGGTAGACGATAGTCTGCAGCGCGACGAGGTTGGGTTGCAGTTCCGAACTCATACCGCCACCTTCGCCAGATTTTTCTCCACCAGGGACACGAACAACTCCTCAAGGCGATTGGTTTTGTTACGCAGGCTCAGCACTTCGATGTTCTGGGTGGCCAGTTGGCCGAACAACGCGGTGATGCCCACGGCTTTGTCTACCTGTACTTCCAGGGTGTGGCTGTCCACCAGGCGGTTCGGGTAACCGATCAACTGCGGTGGCACGGACATGTTGTTCTTCAGGTCGAGCAGGAAGGTCTCGACGTGCAACTGGCTCAGCAAGTTACGCATGCTGGTGTTTTCGACGATGGTGCCGTGGTCGATGATGCCGATGTTGCGGCACAGCTGCTCAGCCTCTTCCAGGTAGTGCGTGGTGAGGATGATGGTGATGCCTTTCTGGTTCAGCTCGGTGAGGAACGTCCACATCGAGCGACGCAGCTCGATGTCCACACCCGCCGTGGGTTCGTCGAGGATCAGCAGGCGCGGTTCGTGAACCAGGGCACGGGCGATCATCAGGCGGCGCTTCATGCCGCCGGACAGGGAACGTGAAGGCACGTCGCGCTTGTCCCACAGACCCAGCTGGGTGAGGTATTGCTCGGCGCGTTCCTTGGCGATCTTCGGCGGGATGCCGTAGTAACCGGCCTGGGTCACGACGATGTCGAAGGTCTTTTCAAACTGGTTGAAGTTGAACTCCTGGGGCACCACGCCGATGCTGCGCTTGAGCGCCGCCGGGGATTTGTCCAGGTCGTTGCCAAAGATATTCACCGTACCGGTGGTCTTGTTGACCAGCGTCGAGAGAATGCCGATGGTGGTGGATTTGCCGGCGCCGTTGGGGCCGAGCAAGGCGAAGAAATCACCTTCGGCGACGTCCAGATCGATACCACTCAGGGCCTGGAAACCGTTGCCGTAGGTTTTGGTTAGCTGCCGGATGGACAGAGCGGAACTCATATCGGATTACGCACCAAAGAAGAGGAATAGAATTGTTACATGAGGGCAGACCGCACGGAATACAACGGCTGCGCGTGACAAGCATGGTGCTTGTCCGCGCCGCACAAGTACAGTCACCCGTATTAATAGTGGGTATCAGGTCAACGCGGTCATGACCGATTTCTGATACGCCGGGCGCGCACGCAGGCGCTGGTACCAGGCCTCAAGGTTAGGCATCGACGGGCGTTCGATGGGCATTTCGAACCAGGCATAAATGAAGCTGCCCAAGGGGATATCGCCCATGCCGATCTCGCTGCCGGACAGGTAAGGTTGCACGGCCAAGGCCTGATCCACCGTCTGCAAGACATCGATGCAGGCCTGGCGACCGGCATTGATGGTGTCCCAGTTCTGCTTTTCAGCCGGGGTTCGCAGCACGCCCCAGAACACGGTCTTGAACGGTTCGGCCAGGGTCGAGGTGGTCCAGTCCATCCACTTTTCGGCATTGGCCCGGGCTTGCAGGTCGCTGGGGTACCAATTCGAATCCGGCGCATGTTTGGCGGCCAGATAACGCACGATGGTGTTGGATTCCCACAGCACAAAGTCGCCATCTTCAATCATCGGCACCCGGCCGTTGGGGTTCAGTGCGCGGTATTGCGGCGTGTCGACCACACCAAAAGCCCCGCCCGCATCAATTGCCTCATAGTCCAGGCCGAGTTCCTCGGCGCACCACAGTGCCTTCCTGACATTTGACGAATTTTTACGACCCCAGATTTTCAGCATGACCGCCCCGATTTTGAAAAAGATGGTTGGATGAATGCCGGGGCAGCATACGCCGGATCACGCCCGGCTTAAATCACTCTGCATGTCCCCCAACAGGATCGGCATCTGCTCGCCAAACAGGTGCGGGTAACATTTCTGAATGTGGGCGAAGAAGAATTCCTCGGGTACCTCGGCAAATTGTCCATGGTCCACCACATATTCCATGGAGCGCTGGCCCTTGCGGTTGAAGGCGTGGAAAACGCTGTCGTGGATGCCGTCGAAATCCAGCGGCGGCACATCGAACAGTTCGCACAGTTGCTGGTTGAATGCGGGCGTAGCCTTCACCCAACGGCCGTCCAGATACAGCTCGGTATAGCCATGCATGGCAAATACGTCACTTCTGAGCAGCTCGATCAAACGCGGCGTGGACAGGTGGTTGCGCACGTCGGCCAGACCGATGCGCGCCGGGATCCCGCAGTGCCTTGCACACGCCGCCAACAGCGTCGCCTTGGGCACGCAATAACTCTCGCCGGCGGCCAATGCAAAACTGCCGCTGAGGGTTTGCGGGTCGCGGCTGAAGGTGTAGGGGTTGTAGCGCACCGCCTCGCGCACGGCGTAGTAAAGACTGACTGCCTGGTCACGGGGCGCGGTACTCGAACCGCGATGTTTTTCGGCGAACTCCACCACCGCAGGGTGGTCACTATCGATGAAGCGGCCGGGATTCAAGTACGCATTCATGAGGTTAATCTCCGAGGCAAGCCTGGAGTCTAACCACAGGCCTGACCCAGGGATAACGACGATTCGGCCAAATGTCGGCGCCTGGTGGTGATCTTCCCCGGCACACCACGTAACACCCTCGTCACCCTGCTTTTTCGGATGCCGACTAAGCTCAGAGGTGATTTCGCACCTGGTTTCACGGAGGATTGAATATGCTGTTGTTGTGGATACTGGTTCTGGTGGTCGGCGTTGCCTACCTGGCACACCGGCGCACTGCGCCCCTGCCCGCCATTGGCGTGGTGGCCGTCTACCTGCTGGCGATGGGCGCCTTCAGCCACGCACCAGGCTGGTTGCTGCTGATCTTCTGGGTGCTGATCGCCCTGGTGGCCGCCCCGCTGCTGCTGCCCGACCTGCGCCGCAAGTACTTCACCGCGCCGCTGTTCAACTGGTTCCAGAAAGTCCTGCCGCCGATGTCCGAGACCGAGCGCGACGCCATCGACGCCGGCACCGTGTGGTGGGACGGCGAGCTGTTCAGCGGCCGCCCCGACTGGGACAAGCTGCTGGCCTATCCCAAAGCGCAATTGACCGAAGAAGAACAAGCCTTCATCGATGGCCCCACGGAAGAACTGTGCGCCATGGTCACCGACTGGGAAATCGGCCAGGCCATGGACCTGCCGCCCGCCGCCTGGGAACACATCAAGCAGCATGGCTTTTTCGCCCTGATCATCCCCAAGGAGTTCGGCGGCAAGGGTTTCTCCGCCTACGCCCACTCCCAGGTCGCAATGAAACTGGCGACCCGCAGCGGCGACCTCGCCTCCACCGTCATGGTGCCCAACTCCCTGGGCCCCGCCGAATTGCTGCTGCATTACGGCACCGATGAACAACGCAACCATTACTTGCCCCGCCTGGCCCGTGGCGACGATATCCCGTGCTTTGCCCTGACTGGCCCGCTGGCGGGCTCCGATGCGGGTTCCATGCCCGACACCGGGGTGATCTGCAAAGGCGAATGGGAAGGCAAGGAAACCCTTGGCCTGCGCCTGAACTGGGAAAAACGCTACATCACCCTCGGCCCGGTAGCGACCTTGCTCGGCCTGGCGTTCAAGGCCCATGACCCGGACCACCTGCTGGGCGACGAAGAAGACCTCGGCATCAGCCTCGCGCTGATCCCCACCGACACCCCGGGCGTTGAAATCGGCCGCCGCCACCTGCCATTGGGCGCCGCGTTCATGAACGGCCCCAACTCCGGCAAGGACGTGTTCATTCCCCTGGACTTCCTGATCGGTGGCCAGGAGATGCTCGGCAAGGGCTGGATGATGTTGATGAACTGCCTGTCGGTAGGCCGTTCGATTTCCCTGCCTGCCGTCGGCACCGGCGCGGCCAAGTTCACCAGCCTGGTGACGGGCCAATACGCCCAGGTGCGCGAGCAGTTCAACGTACCGCTTTCGGCCTTCGAAGGTATCCAGGAAGCCCTCGCCCGCATCGGCGGTAACGCGTGGCTGATGGACAGCGCGCGGATGCTCACCGCCAACGCGGTCGACATGGGGGAAAAACCCTCGGTGTTGTCGGCGATCCTCAAGTACCACCTGACCGAACGCGGTCGCGAGTGCATCAGCCATGCGATGGATGTGCACGGCGGCAAGGGCATCATCATGGGCCCCAACAATTACCTGGGCCGCAGCTGGCAAGGCGCGCCGATCTTCATCACCGTGGAGGGCGCGAATATCCTCTCGCGCAACCTGATGATCTTCGGCCAGGGCGCGATTCGCTGCCACCCGTTCGTGCTCAAGGAAATGGCCCTGGCCGGTCGTGAGGACCATGACCAGGCACTGAAGGAATTCGACGGCCTGCTGCTGCAACACATCGGCTTTGCCGTGAGCAACGCTGCCAGCACCCTGGTGCTGAACCTCGGTTTCGGTCACTTCGAGAAGGCCCCGGGCAACCGCTTGAGCCAGGGCTACTTCCGCGCACTCAACCGCCAGGCCGCTGCGTTTGCGATGCTGGCGGACCTGAGCATGATGCTGCTGGGCGGCGAGTTGAAACGTCGCGAACGCCTGTCGGCACGCCTTGGTGATGTGCTGAGCCACATGTACCTGGCGTCGGCTGCGCTCAAGCGTTATCACGACCTGGATTCGCCAGACCACCTGGAACCACTGTTCGCCTGGGCCATGGAAGAGAGCCTTGGCCACTCCGAGCGTGCACTGGATGAACTGCTGACCAACTTCCCGAGCAAGGTGCTGGGTTGTCTGTTGCGGGTGATCGTGTTCCCGTTCGGCCGCCGTCATAAAGGCCCGTCCGATGCACTGGATGCCGAGGTGGCCGCAGTGCTCGGTCGCGCCAAGGGTGACCCGACACTGGAAGCGGTGCTGGCGGGCTGCTATCGCCCACAGTCCGCAGAAGATCCGGTGGGCGCCCTGCAACACGCCTACGACCTGTTGGCCGACAGCCATCCGTTGCAGAAAAAACTCCACGAAGGCCTCAAGAGCGGCCAGGTCAAACCGACTGCTGGCGAACACGCCATCGACGCCGCGCTGCATGCCGGCGTGCTGCAACCGGCCGAGGCGCAGACCCTGCGTGACGCTGAAGCGGCGCGACGCAAGGTGATCGACGTGGATGATTTCAGCAAGGAAGAGCTGAGCCAGGCAGAGGGAAAAGTCCGCTAATCCCAGCGGTCATATAAAAACGGGCAGAGTGCCCTGCCTCACAAATACTGATCCCTTTTGACGGCGTCTGTTGTCGTCATGCTGCGTTGCCGCTCCTCGCCATAGCACGCTATGACTCGTCGCGGCGCCTTGCCTGACAACAACAGCCACTCGTCAAAAGGAATCGTATTTGTGAGGCAAGGCACCGAGCTATATACTCTCGCGCCCGTTTTGCTCTTGAGGACTTATCTCGTGTCCAATGTCGTTGCCGATCATCTCGTCTTGCTCGACCACCTGCGCAGCATCCTGGTTGCCGTCGGCGAAGCCGAACAGGTTCCCGAGGAAAGCCACCTTCTGTTCCTGGAGCGCTTCGATGAACTGCGCGCCCTGCTGCCGATCGACCCGATCGAAAGCCAGTACCTGGGCCAGGACATGATGAGCCAGGTCATCCTGCGCTACCCGCAAATTGCTCACCTGGTGCCGCGCGACCTGCTGTGGTTCTTCGGTGGCGACTGCCTGCACTTCATGCCCGACGACGAACTGGACCTGTACCAGGCCCTGGAAGAGCGTCGCTTCGAAGCTGAACAGAACGACGAACCGTTCGACTGGAACCAGGAAAAGCAGTTGTTGGCCATGTCCAACGACCAGCCAAAGCACTGATCTGTAATGTGCTGAGGGGCTTACTGTGGTGAGCGGGCTTGCCCCGCGCTGGGCTGCGAAGCAGCCCCCATCAAGATCACATCATTCTTTCAGACAGATCGAGGCGGCAGGCTTTAGGGCCGCTTCGCAGCCCAGCGCGGGGCAAGCCCGCTCACCACAAAAACCGCCTCATCACAAAAAGCCGCCTCGGCACCTACCGCTTATGCAGCGTCGGCTCTTTAGCCATGCACTCCACCAGATAATCAATAAACACCCGCAACTTCGGCGGCAAATACCGCGTCGGTGAATGCAGCAACCACGCATCCCCGTGGTACGACGCAATAAAATCCCACCCCGGCAAAACCTGCACCACGTCCCCCGCTTCCAGCGCATGCCGCGCCGTGAAATACGGCAAGCTACCCATTCCCACATGCTGCAATACGGCATCCAGCCGCACCCCGGTGTGATTGGCTGCATAGCGCCCGCGCACGCCCACCGTCACCGCCTTGCTGCCCTGACGAAATTTCCAGCGCGCATCTCCGGGCGTCTCCCCCAGGTAGATACAACTGTGCTCCAGCAAATCATGGGGATGCTCTGGCGTACCGTGCTCGGCCAGGTACTGCGGCGTGGCGCAGACCAAGTGGTCGATAGGCAGCAGTTGGCGCCCCACCAAGCCCGGCGGCGGGCTGTCGGTGATGCGGATGCTCAGGTCGACATTGTCATCAATCAGGTCCACATGCCGGTCCTCAAGGATCAATTGCACATCGACCTTGGGATAACGCCGCAGAAACTCCGGCATATGCGGGTGCACCACAAAACGCCCCACCGCCTTGGGCACGCTGACCCGCACCAACCCTTCGGCCTCGTGGGTGTATTGCCCGCTGATTTCCATCACGGAGCGCGCAGCACTGACCATTTCCTGGCAGCGCTTGAACACTTCCTCCCCACCTTCGCTGAGGCGCAATTTGCGCGTGGTGCGTTGCAGCAGGCGCGTCGCCAGGGCCTTTTCCAGGCGCGAGATGCTGCGGCTCACGGAGGACGGCGATGCCCCCAGCTGCCGCGCGGCTTCGGAGAAGCTGCCGGTTTCCACCACCTTGACGAAAATCGCCATTTCGCCCAGCAGCGGCAAGGGAAGATTGATGCTCATGACGCACAAGTCCATTGAGATTTGAACGGATTATCACCCATTGGCGCACTTCTTATACTGCCCGATAGAAACCCTGATGCGGATGTAAATGATGACCCAGCGCCTGTTCTTTACCCATGACCACCTGAATACCGAACTTGAAGTGCTGGGATGCACACCCTTTGATGACCAGTTTGCGGTGATCCTGCAGTCCACGATCTTCCATCCCCAAGGTGGCGGCCAGCCATCCGACACCGGCTGGCTGGGGAAAGCCAGGTATTGAAAGTGGTGCAGGAAGGCGATCGTGTCGTGCACTACGTCGACCGCCCCGTGGCAATCGGCCCCATACCGGCACGCGTCGATGAAGAGCGCCGCACCCTGCACACGCGCCTGCATTCGGCCGGGCATCTGATCGGCAATGCCGGCGAAACCCTGGGCTGGATGCCGATCAAGGCCCATCACTGGCCGGGCGAAGGCAAGATCACGTTTATTCGCGGTACCTCGGCTCAAGCGATGGACGCCGAGGCGATTCAACAGAAAGTTGATCAGTGGATCGCGGCCAACCTGCCACGCCATATGACACTGGATGAAGGCACCCGGGAAGTGGGTTTTGGCGAGCTGCCGGCCTATGCCTGCGGCGGGACGCATGTGCAGGCGTTGGGGGACGTGGGCCAGGTGAAGATCCTGGCCCTGTCCGAGAAAAAGGGGCGCTGTCGGTGCGCTACAGCCTGGACTGACTAAACCGCAATCGCCCCCGCCCTGCCCGGCTCCACCACAAATGACGTGAGGGTCGAGACACTGGCATGTGGATCCCGGGGATCGGAAATCACCCGGAAGTTCGTCAGCATATTCGTCTCCTCGAGTGCCACCGACACGTAGCCGCGCTGGCGGCTGTCGAAGAACTTAACATGAGGGTTCAGCGGCAAAATTGAGTTGAAGGCCTCAAACGGCGGCCCGTCGGAGGTCACCGACGTGCCGACGAACTCGGTGGCGATAACCCGTGAGTCGGGGTTATTGGCATCGGCGTGCAGGTCGGTGGTCCAGAATGAGTGAATATCGCCGCCCCAGAACACCGGGTTACTCACGCGCCGGCGCTCGATAGACGCCAGCACCCGCTCGCGGGTTGCGATATAGCCATCCCAGCCATCCGTCCAATGGCCCATTGCCTGGCTCTGGGGGTCACGCTGAATCAGCGGCGCCACCAGCAGGTCCTGGGCGATCACGTTCCACTGTGCCCGGGACTGCGCAAACCCTTGGTCCAGCCACGCCTCTTGCTCCCAGCCAAGCATCGTGCGCCGGGGATTGCGCAGGTCAATGCAGCTGTCATCCGCGATATGTCCCTTGCGACTCCCGTTCGCCGAAATACACGGCTGCTCGGAGCGATACTGCCGGCCGTCCAGCACGTGGAAACGTGCCAACCGCCCGTAGTCCAGGCGCCGATATACACGCATGTCCGGCCCTCGCGGCAGGCTGCTCGTCCGCAGCGGCATATGTTCATAGAACGCCTGGTAGGCCGCCGCCCGCTGTTTGAGAAACGCCGCCACGGAGACCTTCGGGTCCTGGGACCACTGGCTGGCGTAGTCGTTTTGCACTTCATGGTCGTCCCAGGTCGCCACGCTGGGCGCCGCGGCATGCAGCGCCTGCAAATCCGGATCGGTCTTGTAGAGGGCGTAGCGGTTGCGGTAATCCGCAAGGTTCAGCGCATTGCCGCTGCCGTGGGAGCGAATGACCTTGCCGGAATCAGCCGCGTAGGAACTGTCGTAGATGTAGTCACCGAGGAAAAACACCAGGTCCGGCTGCTCGGCGGCCAAATGCCGATAGGCGCTGAAGTAGCCGCGCTCCCAATGGGAACAGGAGACAAAACCCAACCGGGCCGACGCCATGGCATGCACCGCTGGCGCCGTGCGCGACTGGCCTACCGGGCTTTGCGCGCCGAGGCCTTCAAACTGGTACCAGTAAGGCCGGCCTGCTTCCAACCCGGCGACTTCCACATGCACCGAGTGGGCGAAACGCTCGCTGGCCATGACCTCACCCCGGCGCACGATCCGCGTCATCGCCGCATCACTGGCCACCTTCCAGCGCACCGGCACCGCGCGGCCCAATCCACCACGGCCGTCTGCGGCATTGAACAAGGGCGCGAGGCGCGTCCAGATTACGAAACCGTCCGGCAATGGATCGCCGGAAGCCACACCCAAGGTGAAGGGATAGTCGATACCCGCACTGCGGGCGAACGGGCTGAGGATCGAAAACGCCGTGGCAACCGCCAGGCCGCCTAGGACCCGACGGCGACCTGGATCTGGCAGATGACTCATAGCGGGTACTCGCGGGAGTCGAGCGGGTTCTGCCAATCCTTGCGCACTACGCCGAACAGCGACAGGTCTTCGTAAACCCCATTCTTGAGAAAGGCGCCTGGCTGGCAGCCCTCGTAACGCAAGCCGATTTTCTCCATCACCCGGGCCGACGCTCTATTACGGGTAAAACACTGCCCTCCGATACGGTGCAGCGCCAATTCGCTGAAGCCAAAGTGCATCAGCCCACAGGCAGCTTCGGCAGCGTAGCCACGGTCACGGCAATCCGCCGCCACCCATCCACCCAGCAGCCCACTGTGATGATTGGCAGACAGGCGAATGCTGACCATCCCCACCAACCCCTCGGTTTCCCGCAAGTGAATGCCGAGGCCCAGCGCCGTCCCCGAACGATACTTTTCTTCAAGTTCACCGATAAAAGCGTGGGCCACTTCAAGGGTATAGGGCGACGGGATGGTCGCGGTGTTTTCGGCAATCAGCGGCCCGTTGGCCAGGGTGCAAAGCACCTCGGCCTGGTCCTTGTGTAACGCTTTCAACACCAGTCGCGGGGTGGATAAAAAAGGCAGCGCAACGCTCATGACAGAGGGCTCTGGAAATAAATTCTCCCAGAATGTACGCGCTCCGTGTCAGTTTCATTACGTACATAAATAATCCGCATGTCCGCTTGGGAGTGCCGTAATAGAGCCTTAAAAGCTTAAATTAATGTTAACCATTCGGTCATTTTTCGTTGCTAGCGTGTCGCCCCTAATCAACAACGGGGTAGCGGCATGAGAACTTGGGATGAACCCAAAAAGCGCAAGGCACACATCGAACTGATCCCGATGATCGACGTGATGATGTTTCTTTTGGTGTTTTTGTACTGGTGAGTTTGAACGTGATTCCTGCCCTGGGCATGAAGACACAACTGCCGAGCGCCAGCAGTTCGCAGCAGCTCAAGCCACAAAATAAATTCATCTTGACCCTGGGCCTGGAAGGTCAGCTGCAGCTCGACGGCAAGGAGATCACCGTCGACGCGTTGGTGCCTGCGCTCAAGTCGGCAGAGAAGCCTGATACCAAGTCGACCATCATCGTCAACAGCGACAAAGGCGTGGAAGTGGCCCGCCTGGTTGAAGTCATGGACACCCTGCGCCTGGGTGGCTTTACCTCCGTCTCCATCGCCACGAAAAAGTCCTGATCATGTATGCCTTGTTTCGTGCGCGTCGGCTGCTGGGCAGTGTCCCGGCCCTGATCGCCCTGGTGCTGATTGCACTGGGTATCCAGTCCCAACCCCTGAAAATCCAGCCGCAGTACGACGAGTCGGCGGTTGAACTCGCCCTGGTCGAGCCCGAGCCGGAAGTGGTCCCCGAGCCCGTGGTTGAAGAACCTCCGCCGCCGGTAATCGAAGACGAAGAGGCCGAGCCAGCCCCGCCGCCTCCACCGCCCAAGCCGGTGCCAAAACCACTCCCAAAACCTGAGCCCAAGCCAAAACCCGTGCCCAAGCCGGTGGCCGCCAAGCCCACACCAACGCCTGCGCCAGCCCCGGTCGCCGCCAAGCCTGTGCAAGCCGCTCCTGCCCCTGCACCGGCACCCGCCGCGCCACCAGCGCCGCCAAAAGTCGATGGCCAGGCACTGGAAGGCGGTTACCTCAAGGGTTTGCGCAACGAGCTGGACACGTACAAGCAATACCCCACCGGGCGCCAGGCGTCCCTCGAACGCCCGAGTGGCGAGGTGGTGGTCTGGTTAATGGTGGACCGCCAAGGCCGCGTCCTCGACTCCGGGATCCAGACCCCGGCGCCGAGCATGCTGCTCAACCGGGCCGCCACCAACAGCCTGCGCCGTATCAAGCAGGTGAAACCGTTCCCCGAACAAGCCTTCGGTGGACGTAACGAGCAGCGCTTCACCGCCACCTTCAACTACAGCGTGCAATAAGCACACACCACCAGGACGACAGTGATGAAGTTCACCCGGATTCATCTGGCACTCGTTGCCGCGACGAGCATGACCCATGGAGTGGTCATGGCAGACACCAGCGACAGTGACGTCGGGACCATTGGGGTACAGGGCAAGGCAACCGCGGGGGGCGGTTACATGGTCCAGGAAGAGAGCGCGAAGGGCCGCTCGACCATCACCAAGGAAGCGTTGGACAAACAGACCGCCACCGGCAACGCGATCGACAAGCTCAAGTACACCCCGGGCCTGAACATCTCCAGTGAAGACAACACCGGCCTCTCGGGTTTCCGCTTCACCATGCGCGGCATGAACTCCGACCAGGTGGGCATGTCGGTGGACGGCATGCCGATCAACGACTCCGGCAACTACGCGCTGTACTCCAACCTGTTGGGCGACCCGGAAAACATCGACCAGATCTTCGTAACCCAAGGCTCGTCGGAAGCCGACGGCCCGCACATCGGTTCCAGCGGCGGCAACATCGGCATCGTGACCATTCGCCCCACCAAGGAAACCGGTGCCTTCGTCAAGCAAGTGGTCGGCAGCAACGCCACCCGCAAGACCTTTGCCCGCCTCAACACCGGTGAAGTCAACGGCCTGAGTAACTGGCTGTCGGCCTCCCACACGGAAGGCCAGATGTGGCGCGGCTCGGGTGCCGTGCGTGCCGACAAGGTGGAGTGGAACAGCTTCTTCGACGCCGGCAACGGCAACACCGCCAACCTGATCCTCAAGTACCACGAGCAGGACAACAACAGTTACAGCCAGTTGACCAAGGCCCAGTTCCAGCAGTACGGCCGCAAGTACGACCCGTACCCGGCGACACCGGCAGTGGGTGCCAACGGCAAGGTCAGCAGCTACTACGACCTGGCACAGAACCCGTTCCAGACCTTCACCGCCGTGCTCAACACCCAGTACAAGCTGAGCGACAACCTGTCCCTCTCGGTGATCCCGTATTACTACTACGGTAACGGCAGCGGCGTGGGCTCCTCCGCCTATGCGCTGAACAGTGGCTCGAACAAAGGCGGCGTTTTCGACCTCGGCAACCTGCCGACGCAGGCCCAATACAACGCCGACGGCTCCTCGACCACCGGCGTCTACTACCGCCCTTCGCGCACCCAGACCTGGCGCCCGGGCATCACCACCAAGCTGAACTGGGACCTGGGCGACCACAGCCTGCAATTCGGCTACTGGTACGAACGCGCCCGCCAAAGCCAGACCCAGCCGTTCATTGCCCTCAAGAACAATGGCAAGCCGAGCGACACCTGGCCGGACGGCAACTCCGTGGTCGACGCCAACGGCAACACCGTGCAGGGTCGCGACCGCTACACCGTCACCCCGGCGCAAAAAGTCTGGACCCAGGACACCTGGTACATCAACTCGGACTGGACGCTGATTGCCGGTATCGCCTACATGAACGTCGAGCGTGACGGCACCAACCACGGCAGCCTCACCGAACAACCGGGCAAGGCCAGCCAGACCTACAACAAATTACTGCCCAACGCCGGCCTGAAATACCAGCTCGACGAGCGTGACCAGTTGTTCTACAGCCTGTCGCGCAACATGCGTATTCCGCAAAACTACGTGCTGTACGACAAAGGCGTCGGCTCCCTCGACTCCAAGCCGGAACTCAGCTGGAACCAGGAACTGGGCTGGCGCTACACCGGCGAAGACAGCACCCTCGCCGCCACGCTGTTCTACATGCAGTTCAAGAATCGCCAGCTCACCTCCCTGGACAGCAACGGTGATTCCGCCGATATCAACGCCGGCACCGTCATCAACAAAGGCCTGGAGCTGGAGTGGAGCGGCAAGCTGCCGCACAACTTCAACTACTACACCTCCTACACCTACACCAGTTCCAAGCAGCAGGATGACCTGACCGTCTACAGCGCCGGCAAGCCGATCGTATTGCCCACCAGCGGCAAGCAGTTCGCCAACGTGCCGACCAACATGCTCGCAGCGAACATCGGGTATGACGACGGGCGCTTCTACGGCACTTTCGGCGGCAAGTTCACCAGCAAGCTCTACGGCGACCTGACCAACGACGAAGCCATCTCCGCCCGCACGATTTTCAACCTCGGCGCCGGTATCTACCTGCCGGTGGACAAAAAAGTGGTCAAGGACGCAACCCTGCGCCTGAACGTCGACAACCTGTTCGACAAGAAGTACCTGGACGGCGTGTACACCACCAAGACCAACTCGGCGAGCTACAGCGGTTTCCGCGATGGCGACCCGGCTTACATCGTTGGCCTGGACCGTACCGTCACGGTTTCCCTGGAAGCGAATTTCTGATTAATCACCTGAGAGGAAAACACTCATGGACATGAACCTGCTTCACCAAATTACCTTTTATGTGATGTACGCCGCGCTGGCGATTGCGATCTTTATCACCATCGAACGGGGCATCTACTTCGCCTACGTGCGTCGCCAGGCCCGCGCGCTGACTGAAGTGCTCGGCGCCAACGTGCACAGCGAACGCGACCTGCCGGAAAACCTGACCCGCCGCGACAGCCTGCCGCTGAGCATGGTGCTGCCGATCCTCGCGCAGAAGGCTTCCCATGGTTCGCGCAAAGACCTGGACGACGAAATCGAAACCCAGTACCTCAAGACCCGCGCGCCGCTGTCCCGCAGCCTGTGGATCATCGAAACCATCACCACCGCTGCACCGCTGCTTGGCCTGCTGGGCACCATCCTCGGCATCATCGACACCTTCAAGGCGCTGGCCAGTGCCGGCGTGTCCGACCCGGGCCAGATTTCCGGTGGTATCGGTACGGCCTTGTTCGCCACCGGCCTGGGTATTGCCATCGCCCTGTTCTGCGTGGTGTTCCACAACTTCTTCCAGGACAGCCTGGAACGCATCAACGACCAGCTGAAAATCCTGCTGATCCGCGCCGCAACCGGTGCCCGCGTACAAGGTGAAGTGCCGCACCTGGTGCCGACCCCACTGCATAGCCGCACTGCGTGACCTTTCAGGGCGGGCGCCGTTTGCGCCCGCCCTTCCTTTTTGCCCGATGAGACGCCTATGTCCATATCGCTGAAGCTACGTATCGCCGGCCTCGCAGGCCTGCTCCTCAGTCCGCTTGCCCAGGCGGACTTTTCAATTCCGGGGTTTGAGTTGGTGCACACCGTGCCGGTGGACACACAATTGGGAACGGCGGACCTGCGCCAACCCGGCCCCGTGTGGATCGGGCTGTTCGACGGCGCGAAAAGTCGCATCGACATCGGCCAGTTTTACGCGGCGGACCATCCTGGCTCGGTGATGGACACGGTGATTGAACACCTGGAGGCCGCCGGCAAACGCGGGGTGAAAATTCGCTTCCTGCTGGAAGAAAAAGGCGTGCGGCTGTCGGAAGCTTCCACCCTGGAACGCCTGAAAGCCATTCCCAACCTGACCTTCCGCATCCTGCCCTACGGCAAGCTGAGCGGCGGGATCATCCACGCCAAATACATGGCGGTGGACGGCAAGCAGGCGTTTATCGGCAGCCAGAACTTCGACTGGCGCTCGCTGGAGCATATCCACGAAACCGGGCTGCTGATCAGTGATGCCAACGTCGTCGCCCAGACCCAGGCGATCTTTGACCAGGATTGGCAGGCCCAGGCGGCGCTGACCGATAACAAACCCGTCGCCTTGCCCGCCGCAGGGGCTCTACCTGCGCGCACCGGCAACTATCTGGTAGCCAGTCCCCAGCGTTACAACCCGCCTGGCGTGGGCGATTCACAACTGGAACTGCCGCGCCTGCTCGGCGAGGCGAAAAAGGAAGTGCGGGTGCAACTGCTGGACTACGCGCCCCTGTCCTACGGGCCCGACAGAACCCGGCCTTACTATGCGGTGATCGACAACGCGTTGCGTGCAGCGGCGGCGCGCGGGGTGTCGATCAAGTTGATGGTGTCCAACTGGAACACCGAAGCGCTGGAATTGCCGTACCTGAAAAGCCTGGCAGTGCTGCCGAATGTCGAGGTCAAGATCGTCACCCTGCCCGAGGCCAAGCAAGGGTTCATTCCTTATGCGCGGGTGATTCACAGCAAGACCATGGAGATTGACGGGCAAGTGGCGTGGGTGGGCACCAGTAACTGGCTGGGGGGTTATTTCGATAACTCGCGCAATCTGGAAGTGGTGATGCGCAGTGAAGCAATGGCCAAGCGCGTGGGAGATTTACACGAACAGCTGTGGGATGGGCCGTATGCCAAAGCGCTGGAAGTGACAAGCGAGTACCCGCAGCCGCATCCGGGCAAACCTTGAACCCTTGCCCGCAAACGGCATGACTTTGCGGGCAATGTCACATTGCCAGATATGAATGTTGCACTTTTCCGCCGTTACGCTGACCAACACTGCATATTCGCCGATCAATACTCAGGGATGGAGAGCAGGGAATGAACAACACACGCAATGGACTGTGCGGTGCCGCGCTGGCTTGGGCGGCCCTCGGGCTCGGCGGCTGCGCCAACTCGATGACCACCACCGGTGAACCGGGGGTGAAGATGGGCGACAGCTATGAGCACGTGCTTGCCGTGGTCAGCCGCAACAATACGGTGACCAGGCAAGTCGACGGGAAGGGATTCCGGGCCGAGGGGTATTCGGCGATGTTCAAGGATTGCCGCTCCAAGTACTTCATCTTCCAGGGCGCCGACGGCCTGCAACAAGTGCGCTTTGAACCGGCGCCGCAGTTGTCGCCCAGCCAGAACTGCCGCCCGTCATGAGGGCGTTACGGGTTGCCCCCGCCCTGCTCCTGATACTGCTCACCGGCTGTGGCCAGGTGTATAACGTCCGCTCCCTCAACACCGCTTATACCGCGCCGCCGTCCGCCGAGACGGCGCGCTTGCGCATTATCAGTGACGGCATGGTGCGCGCGGTGCCCGGACGTGATTGCCTGGACTGGAATGTGCCGGGCGCCGGCGTGATGGTGTCCGCCAAATCCGGCTTCGCCGATCGCAATGGCGCAAGCCTGGGTATGCCGGGGCCGATTTATACGTGGGACGGTGCAGTGTCGTCCGAACTGGTGATCCCGGCAAACACGCCCATCGCCTTTCATTACCTTGGGTTACCGAACGTTGGGCGGCAATGTTTCAACACCATGACCTTTATCCCCAAGCCCGGCATGGATTACATGGTGCGCGCATCCCTGTCCCGCAGTTGTGCGTTCGAGCTGGCGGAACTGCCGAAGGGTGCCGAACGATGGAGTCCGATTGAACCGACGCCGTCGGGAAGGCTGTCGATGTGCCACGCGATGGATAACTTCTAGGGATTCAGGTGCGACGTGGGTCGAGGCGTTGCGCCCCGACCCATAAAAAATCCACAAACAAAAACGCCGATCATTGCTGATCGGCGTTTTCGTTAAATATGGAGCGGGAAACGAGACTCGAACTCGCGACCCCGACCTTGGCAAGGTCGTGCTCTACCAACTGAGCTATTCCCGCAAATGGCGTCCCCTAGGGGACTCGAACCCCTGTTACCGCCGTGAAAGGGCGGTGTCCTAGGCCACTAGACGAAGGGGACACGCTACTGAAACACATGGTGTGTATTTCAGTGCCCAGAGATTAAATCCGAAGATTACGCCCTGGTTTCACTCAGTGCCGCCCGAGAGCAACACTGCTTAAATTTGGAGCGGGAAACGAGACTCGAACTCGCGACCCCGACCTTGGCAAGGTCGTGCTCTACCAACTGAGCTATTCCCGCATATGGCGTCCCCTAGGGGACTCGAACCCCTGTTACCGCCGTGAAAGGGCGGTGTCCTAGGCCACTAGACGAAGGGGACACACGTACAACATTCACTCCCTACCGCGTTTCGCTGTGTGCTTTACGCTGTAAGTGGCGCGCATTCTATGGATGGATTGGGAGGTCGTCAACCCCCAAGGATAAATTTATTTAAATCAATGACTTCGCCGTGGTTTACGGGGGTTGCAAGGGTTTCTCGCCGTCCAGGCTTTGACGCCTATATTCTGGCGTTCGACAAGGCGCTATAGTTCGCCACAGCAAATGATGGCAATGTGCATCTACGCAGGGACTGCCCAGCTATATAGAAGAAACTACTGACGCAACTGGTCGCTCAGTCCTATCCGGCCAGTGCCCCAGTCACTACACTTCAACGCAAACCCTATAAAGAGGTCACACCGGTGACACCACTCATGATCACCCTGCTGGTAATAGCCGGGATCGTAATACTGATCGCCATTGGCTACATGAACCACGTGGTGGAAAACAATAAGCTGGAAAAGAACCGGACCCGGATCGAACTCAATGACCGGCTGCGTCGCTGCGGTGAAATCACCGAGACGTTCCCAGGCCAGCTGATGACGCCGCGACTCAAGTTGCTGCTGACCCGCCTGGAGCTCAACGTCAACCAGCGCCTGCTGAACCTCGACAGGTCCAACGCCGCCCTCAAGGCACGTATCACCGAACTCAACGCGCTGGTGGCCCAGGGCGAATCGATCCCGGTGAACAACCCGCCGGCCCCGATCCAGACCGAAGCCAAGGCCAAGGATGTGCGCTTCCTGCTGGAAGCCTTGCATGGCCAGGTGACCCGCGCGGCCCAGGACGGTTTCCTGCCGACCAATGAAGCCAAGCACTGGATCAAGGAAATCCGCCATATCCTGGTGCTGCTGCACATCGAGTTCTTCAACAACCTGGGCCAGCACGCGCTGCAACAGGGCCAGCCGGGCCAGGCACGCCTGGCGTTCGAGCGCGGCGTGCAATACCTGCGCAAGCAGCCGGAGCCGGTGGTGTATAGCCAGCAACTGCAACTGCTGGAGAAACAACTCGCGCGCGCAAACTCCATGGTGCTGACCAACATCCAGCCGGCTGAAGACGAGGTCAATGAATTGACCGAAGGCCTGAAAGTGGTCGATGCAGATGCGGACTGGAAAAAGAAAGTCATCTACGACTGATCCCCTGCCAGTGTGGTGAGCGGGGCAAGCCCACTCACCACATGCCATCACTCTGCACCTATCCCCCGCCCCATGAATAGCGTAAAAAAGGCCCCCTCTCTCCGTTAACGAAAAGGGCTTTGCCATGCCTGTCGCGCTTATCGATGGACAACCGCTGCACTACCTCGACCAGGGCACCGGCCCGGCCGTTCTCCTCGGTTCCAGCTATCTGTGGGACAGCCAGATGTGGGCACCGCAGATCGAAGCCCTTTCGCAACAGTACCGGGTGATCGTCCCCGAGTTATGGGGCCACGGCGAGTCCGGCCCGCTGCCTGCAAACACCGCATCCCTGGACGACCTCGCGCGCCAGAACCTGGCCCTGCTGGATCATCTGGACATCGCCCAGGTCAACCTCGTGGGTTTGTCGGTCGGCGGCATGTGGGGCGCACGCCTGGCGCTGCTCGCACCCGAGCGGGTCAACAGCCTGGCGCTGATGGACACGCACCTGGGCGCCGAGCCGGAAGCCACTCGCCAGTACTATTTTTCGCTGTTCAAGATGATCGAAGACGCCGGCGCCATTCCGGAACCGCTGCTGGATGTGGTTGCACCGATCTTCTTCCGCCCCGGCATCGACCGGGAATCGGCCCTGTATCAGGACTTTCGCAACACACTGAAAGCCTTCCCCAAAGAGCGCCTGCTGCAAAGCATCGTGCCCCTGGGCCGGATTATCTTCAGCCGCGCGGATGTGCTGGAACAGCTTTCGCGCCTCGACGCCGACACCACCCTGGTGATGTGCGGGGAGCAAGACAAGCCACGCCCACCGGCCGAGTCAGAAGAAATGGCGGCCTTGATCGGCTGCACACTGACGTTGATCCCGGACGCCGGGCATATCTCCAGCCGGGAAAACCCGGACTTCGTCAATGAAGCCCTGCTGACCTTCCTCGCCAACCACGCCTGACCTCCCTGCCCTTTGATCACCGCAGGCGCGCGGTGGTCAAAGGCGGAAGTGCCCGACCATCCCTTTAAGCTCCGTGCCCAACTGCGCCAGCTCAATGCTCGACGCCGCATTGCCCTGCATGCTCAACGCCGATTGATCGGCACTCGCACGGATGCTGGTGACGCTGCGATTGATTTCCTCGGCCACCGAGCTTTGCTCTTCCGCCGCCGCGGCAATCTGCTGGTTCATCTGCTGGATCAACGACACCGCTGCCGCAATGCTGCCCAGGGCGCTTTCCGTTTCCAGGGCATCACTGACCGCCAGCTTGACCAGCTCGCCGCTCTGTTTGATCTGCTGCACCGAAGACTGCGCCGCGCTGCGCAGGGTGCTGACCAGCCGCTCGATTTCCTCGGTGGATTGCTGGGTACGCTTGGCCAGCGCCCGTACCTCATCGGCCACCACCGCAAAACCACGGCCCTGCTCACCCGCCCGCGCCGCCTCGATGGCCGCATTCAGGGCCAGCAGGTTGGTTTGCTCGGCCACGCTTTTGATCACCTCGAGCACGGTGCCGATATTCTGGATTTCCGCACTCAGGCTTTCGATGCTGGTACTGGCAGAGGCGGCCGAACTGGCCAGCAACTCGATACGCTGCAAACTCTGGCGCACCACCTGCTGGCCGCTGTCGACTTTGTCATCCGCCGTCTGCGCAGCCTGGGCCGCTTCCTCGGCGTTGCGCGCCACATCGTGCACGGTGGCGGTCATCTGGTTCATCGCCGTCGCAACCTGCTCGGTCTCTTCCTTCTGATTGCTGACCTCGACGTTGGTCTGCTCGGTCACGCTGGACAGCAAATGAGCGGAACTGGCCAGTTGTTCGATACCCGCCTGCAACCCGCTGACCATGCTGCTCAGGCCACCGCTCATTTGCTGCATCGCAAGCATCAACTGCCCCATTTCATCCCGACGGCTGACCTCCATGCGACCACTGAGGTCACCGGCAGCAATCTGCTGGGCTACTGCAATCACGCTGCGCAGCGGGGCGACGATCAACCGGGTAATGATCCATGCGGCAATCAGCCCGACCAGCAAGGCCAGGGCTGAAGAGCCAATGATCAGCAGCGCGCTTTTCTTCAACTGCGCCTGCATCGACAGGTCTTCTGCGTCATACGCCTGGTTGACCCGGGTCACCACCTCGGCGGCACGCTCGTGCAACTGCTTGTAGACCACCTTTTCCTGGGCCAGCAGGCCGGTGTACTCGCCGAGTTTTTCGCTGAAGGCCGCGATATGCCCTGACACTTCGTTCAACACGGTTTGATAGCCGGGGTCCTTGACCGTGGTTTTCAGCTGTTCAACCTGAGTCAGGGCCTGGTCAGCCTGCTCGATCTTGCCTTGCTCGGCGTTCTCGTCGTCGCCCTTGCGGCTTTGATCCAGGCGCACGTGCGCTTCGTTCATGGCTTGCAGCATCAGGCGCGAGACCTGGCTGACCTGCCCGGCCTGCTCGATAAATTCCGCGCCTTCCTTGCCCTGGCTTTCCTTGAGGCCATAGGCGCCGTCGTCCGCCAGGCCGGCCTGCAACACATCGAGGTTGTTGGCCACACTGGAGACCGACCAACTGGCCATTTCCAACGCCAGGTCCTTGGTCTGGGTCAGTTCGACAAACCCGTCGAACGCCTTGCGATAGGCCGCCAGCGCCTGCTCGACATCATTCATCACCGGGACATTGGCGGGCGACTGGCCCTTGAGAATCACCGCCTGGGCGGCCAACGCGTCGACGCTTTCGTGCAAGGCGTCTACCGACTTGGGGTCAGCATGCAGCGCGTAGTCCTGCTCGATCAGGCGCACCTTGAGCAGGCCGCTGTTGAGCGCAGACATGGCTTTAAGGCCCTCGAAACGCTGGCCGACGGTTTGCAGCGACCACACGCCAATCGCGGCCACGAGCGCCGTCAACAGCAACACCAAGGCAAAGCCCAAGCCCAGTTTCTTTGCCATACCGAGGTTGGCAAAACGTCGTTGCGCGGCAGAAATCATTGCACTTGAGTCCTCTTGCAATGGCGAATGCCATCAAGCCCGGTTTCGATGCAGCGAGATTCGCAACCCCGGGGCACTGAACACAAGAGTTTGGCGCCACAATAATGGCAAAAAGCTACATCCTCGTCGTTTTCAGAATGGTAGAGGTCGATCCTGCTGGGCCCATCGCCCTGAACAACGCGAGGGCACGTTGATCAGCAGCATAGGCCACGTTGATGCGCAGCCAGTCACTGTGTTCGCCCGTCGGGCTGAAAAGCGCCCCCGGCGACAGCAACACCCCCAGCCGACGAGCCCTTGCCTGCAGCGTCGAACGGTCGCCCATCCCAGGACGTGCCCACACAAACATGCCACCCGCCGGCGCCGCAAACACCTCCCACTCCTCGTCTTCCAGCACCTGCAGGGTCATGGCCATTTCCGTGCTCAGGCGCCGCCGCAGGCGTTGCACCCACTTGCGGTAGGTGCCATTAGCCAGCAAGGTGGCCACCACCGCCTCGGCAAACCGCGACGTGCCGATGCCGGTCAAGGTCTTGACCCTGACCAGTTGCGCGATGATCGCCCCACTGGCCGTGAGATACCCCACGCGCAGGGCACTGCTGAGGGTCTTGGAGAAACTGGAGATATAGATCACCCGGTCCTCGTGGGGCAAGGCCGACAGCCGGGTGCAAGTGGCAGGTTGCAGATCGCCATAGATGTCTTCCTCGACAATGAAGAAGTTCTGGGAATGGGCCAATTGCAACAAGTGCTCGGCCACCGCCAGGGACAGGCTGGTGCCAGTGGGGTTGTGATACAGGCTGTTGATGAACACGCACTTGGGCCGATGCCCGCGTAACAGCGCCTCGAGTGCAGGCATGTCCGGGCCGCCGCGCGTGCGCGGCACTTCCAGCAGTTTGACCCCGTGAAAGGCCAGTTGCCGGTACAGGTTGCCGTACCCCGGGCTTTCCACCACAACGGTGTCGCCAGCCTTGAGCAGCGTACGGATCAGCAGGTCCTGGGCGTGGCTCGCGCCCTGGGTGGTCAGGATATGGTCGACCCGGGTCGCCACGTGGATGTGGGACAGACGCTTGAGCAGTTGTTCACGCAGGGCCGGTAGCCCCAGCGGCGTACTGTAGTTGAAGACGGCGGCGGTATCGGTGCGGGTGACTTCACGAATCGCGTAGCTGATGTCATCGCTCTCGCGCCAGGTGTCCGGCAGCCAGCCGCAGCCCAGTTTCAATTCACCCAGTTGATTATCGATGAAAGTGCCCCACCCCGACTCGGCGCCTTCATACCATGGGTTTTCGCTGCTCAGGCCGCGTTCGGCAGGTGGCTGGGCCACAAAGAAACCCGCGCCTTGCCGTGAGGCCAGCACGCCTTGGGCAACCATCCGCTCGAGCGCTTCGATGACGCTGGACTGGCTGAGCAGGTTCTCGTGGGCCAGTTGCCGAACCGAGGGCAACCGCGTCCCGGGGCTGACCCCGCTTTCGCGAATCCAGGCGGCCAACGCGCTGACGATTTGCTGCACTACCGGTACAAGGGCTTGTCGATCGATCCCTAAATCCATGAGCCACTCACTTAAACTGTTGTCATTTAACCCAAACCAGTTAAGCACAGAAGCTCGGCGACAGCCGTGGCCATTTCTTATTAAATCATTGATTTAATTGAATTATTTACCTGCTGATACACATTCAGCCAAGGCATCTGGCCACCTGCGGAAAAGCCCCACAGCGCCTCCAACGCTTTTCTGAATGGCATCAGCGTCAGTTCCTAAATAGCGGTCGCACCACCGTCTACCGCCAAGGCCTGGCCCGTGGTAAATGCGGCGCCGTCGCTGCACAAATAAAGCACCGCACTGGCGATTTCCTCGACCTTGCCAATACGCCCGACCGGGTGCATGGCGGCGGCAAATTCAGCTTTGCGCGGGTCGGCTTCATAGGCCCGGCGGAACATATCGGTGTCGATCACGGCCGGGCACACCGCGTTGACGCGGATTTTCTTTTTCGCGTACTCGATCGCCGCCGACTTGGTCAGGCCGATCACCGCGTGCTTGGACGCGGCATAGATGCTCATCTTCGGCGCCGCCCCAAGGCCGGCCACCGACGCGGTATTGACGATGGCGCCGCCGCCCTGGGCCAGCAGCAACGGCAATTGGTACTTCATGCACAACCACACGCCCTTGACGTTGACGCCCATGATTGCGTCGAACTCGTCCAGGCTGCCGTCGGCCAACTTGCCCTTTTCGATCTCGATCCCGGCGTTGTTGAAGGCATAGTCCAGCCGGCCATAGGTGGCCACGGTCTGCTGCATCAACTGCTGCACATCCGCCTCAAGAGTGACATTGCAACGCACAAACACTGCCTCGCCACCGGCCTGATGAATCAGCGCGACGGTGCCCTCGCCGCCCGCCACGTCCAGGTCGGCGACTACGACTTTCAAGCCTTCAGCGGCGAATGCCAGTGCAGTGGCGCGGCCAATGCCGGCGGCTGCACCGGTCACCAGGGCGACCTGGCCGGAAAACGTCATGCTCATGGGGATGTCCTTCGATGGGGATGCTGGATGAACTCAGTCTAGCCAGAGCGATGACGGGCGCGTCAGCACTATCAAACGCCCGGTTGGCGAACCATGAGCCGCAGTGATAACGCCACCAGCCTCACTATCATCACAGTGGATCGACGGGCATTCGCAGGTGCCCCGGACCTTGCCGGTGCGGCCTTAAGGGTCTATCACTCAAGGTCCACTTCTCAAGAGTCCCTGCCATGACTGCCCAGACCAACCGCCAATTCCTGCTCGCCAAACGCCCGGTCGGCGCTGCCACGCGGGACACCTTCACCTACCAGGAAGTACCGGTGGGCACGCCCCAGGACGGGCAGGTGCTGGTGCACAACGAATACCTGTCCCTGGACCCGGCCATGCGTGGCTGGATGAACGAGGGCAAATCCTACATTCCGCCGGTGGGTATCGGCGAAGTCATGCGCGCCTTGGGCGTAGGCAAGGTCATCGCCTCGAACAACCCGAAATTTGCCGTGGGTGACTACGTCAACGGCGCCCTCGGCGTGCAGGATTACTTCCTCGGCGAGCCGAGGGGTTTCTACAAGGTCGACCCGAAACTGGCACCGTTGCCACGCTATTTGTCGGCGCTGGGGATGACCGGCATGACCGCCTACTTCGCCCTGCTGGACACCGGCGCGCCCAAGGCCGGCGACACGGTGGTGATTTCCGGCGCGGCGGGTGCGGTGGGCAGCATTGCCGGGCAAATTGCCAAGATCAAAGGCTGCCGCGTGGTGGGCATTGCCGGCGGTGCCGACAAATGCAAATTCCTGGTGGATGAGCTGGGTTTTGATGCAGCCATCGACTACAAGAACGAAGACGTGCACGCCGGCCTCAAGCGCGAGTGCCCAAAGGGCGTGGACGTGTATTTCGATAACGTTGGCGGTGACATCCTTGATGCCGTGCTCAGCCGCCTGGCGTTGAAAGCCCGCGTGGTGATTTGCGGTGCCATCAGCCAGTACAACAACAAGGAAGCCGTCAAAGGGCCGGCCAATTACCTGTCATTGCTGGTCAATCGTGCGCGCATGGAAGGGTTTGTGGTGATGGACCACGCAGCGAACTTCGCCGCTGCCGGGCAGGAGATGGCCGGCTGGATGGCTCAGGGCAAGCTCAAGAGCAAGGAAGATATCGTCGAAGGGCTGGAGACGTTCCCGGAAACGTTGATGAAACTGTTCAACGGCGAGAACTTTGGGAAGTTGGTGTTGAAAGTCAGCTGACACACCGCAGATCGTTCTGTGGGCACTATCAATGTGGGAGCCGGGCTAGCCCGCGATCGCATCGCCTTGGTGTCACAGAAACACCGAGTCGTCTGCATCGCGGGCAAGCCCGGCTCCCGCATTTTTTACCGCGCCGGGTTTCAGGCGATCTCGGCAACCACCGCCGCCAGCGCCTTGGCCGGGTCGGCCGCCTGGCTGATCGGGCGACCGATCACCAGGTAATCGGAACCGGCATCCAGGGCCTGGCGCGGGGTCAGGATGCGACGCTGGTCGTCCTGGGCGCTGCCCGCCGGGCGAATCCCCGGGGTCACCAGTTGCAGCGACGGGTGGGCGGTCTTCAGCGCCTGGGCTTCCAGCGCCGAGCACACCAGGCCGTCCAGGCCGGCCTTTTGCGCCAGGGCGGCAAGGCGCAGCACTTGTTCCTGTGGCTCGATGTCCAGGCCGATGCCGGCCAGGTCTTCACGTTCCATGCTGGTCAGCACGGTCACGCCAATCAGCAGCGGCTTGGGGCCCGCGCGCTGATCGAGCACTTCACGGCACGCAGCCATCATGCGTAAACCGCCGGAGCAGTGCACATTGACCATCCACACGCCCATTTCGGCGGCGGCCTTGACCGCCATCGCAGTAGTGTTGGGAATGTCGTGGAATTTCAGGTCGAGGAACACCTCGAAGCCCTTGTCACGCAAGGTGCCGACAATTTCTGCGGCGCAACTGGTGAACAGTTCCTTGCCGACCTTGACCCGGCAAAGCGTGGGGTCCAACTGGTCAGCCAGCTTCAGTGCGGCGTCACGAGTGGGGTAATCCAGGGCGACGATGATAGGAGTCTGGCAGACGGACATTGGAATGGGCTCTCAGGCAAGTCGAAATCGGCGCGGATTGTAGCGCAAGCGGCGGGTTTGCGGGATCCGATGATCGGTAATTCGCGATTTACCCGCCAGATTGCGGGCTCCCGGGCAATTGTGTCAAAACAGATACATTCCCGACATGCCTGCAACACCCCCGAAGACTAGCCTCGCACACGTGAACCACCGTACAGAACTTCCAGCCCCGGGGCTGGGCGCCTATGCTGAACGCAACAACCTCGCCGCCGACCTTCGGCCCGGCGGCCCACCAGGTAGATGATCGCACCATGCAAACCCTGACTCCTGTGCTGAATGACGATCAAAAAGGCTCGCTTGTGGGTGAAGACAAGCGCTGGAACACCCGCGCACTGATCGTCGACGACGACGTGCCGATCCGCGAACTGCTGATCGATTACCTGGCGCGCTTCAATATTCTCGCCAGCGGCGTGACCGATGGCGCGGCCATGCGCCAGGCCATGCAAGCCGAAACCTTCGACGTGATAGTGCTCGACCTGATGCTGCCGGGTGAAGACGGCCTGTCGCTGTGCCGCTGGCTGCGGGCTGAATCGGACATTCCGATCCTGATGCTCACCGCCCGCTGCGAACCCACCGACCGCATCATCGGCCTCGAACTGGGGGCCGACGACTACATGTCCAAGCCCTTCGAGCCCCGCGAGCTGGTGGCGCGCATCCAGACGATCCTGCGTCGGGTGCGGGACGACCGCACCGAGCAACGGGCGAACATCCGCTTCGACAACTGGCGCCTCAACAGCGTACTGCGCCAACTGGTGGCCGACGATGGCCTGGTGGTGCCGCTGTCCAACGCCGAGTTCCGTTTGCTATGGGTATTTATCGAGCGCCCGCGCCGGGTGCTGAGCCGCGAACAACTGCTGGATGCGGCCCGCGGTCGTTCCATTGAAGCCTTTGATCGCAGCATCGACTTGCTGGTCTCGCGCCTGCGCCAAAAACTCGGGGATGACCCCAAGGCGCCGCAACTGATCAAGACCGTACGCGGTGAAGGCTACCTGTTCGACGCCCGGGATATCGGCTGATGCGCAACGCCTTCAACACCCTGTTCGGGCGGCTGTTCGGTGTGTTGCTGGTGGCTATTGTGCTGGCCCACGTGCTGGCATTTTTCTGGTTTCACCACTACGGCCCGCCGCCGCCACCGCCCCACGAGACGTTCATCGAGCAACCGGACGGCACCCTGACGCCCATGCCCAAGGAGCATCGCCGCTCCTGGTTCGGCGGGCCGGTGGTGCCGCTGACCTTCCAGTTCTTTTCGCTGATCATTGCGGCCTGGTATGGCGCCAAGCTGCTCAGCCGGCCGATCCAGCGCCTGAGCGCCGCGGCCGAGCGCCTGAGCCTGGACCTCGACAGCCCGCCGCTGAACGAGTCCGGCCCAAGGGAAGCACGGCAGGCAGCGTCGACCTTTAACCTGATGCAAAAGCGCATCCGAGAACAGGTCACCCAGCGCGCCCGCATGCTCGGCGCGGTGTCCCATGACCTGCGCACACCGCTGTCACGGCTCAAGCTGCGCCTGGAACAGATCGAAGACACCAAGCTGCAGGGCCAGATGCGCCAGGACCTGGACGACATGATCGGCATGCTCGACGCCACCCTGAGCTACCTCCACGAGCAGCGCACCAGCGAAACCCGGCATTGGCTGGACGTTCAGGCGCTGGTGGAGTCCCTGAGTGAAAACGCCCAGGACCGCGGCTCCGACGTGCAATGCAGCGGTGAATGCGCGCCGCTGCAGGTGCAGCCGATGGCCCTGCGTTCGTGCCTGAACAACCTGATCGACAACGCCCTGCGCTATGCCGGCACGGCGCGCATCGAACTGGCGGACACCCCGCAGGCGCTGGTGGTCAAGGTGATCGACCATGGTCCCGGAATTGCGGCGGATAAACGTGAAGCGGTGTTTGAGCCGTTTTATCGGCTGGAAGGCTCACGCAACCGTAATTCCGGCGGCGTGGGGTTGGGGATGACCATTTCCAAGGAGGCGGTTGAGCGCCTCGGTGGACGGCTGAGCCTGGAGGAAACGCCAGGCGGTGGCCTGACGGCGGTGATGTGGTTGCCGAGGGCGTAGGTATCATTCCTGCGCCCTGTTTCCCCTTATTGTTCGGCTTTATCTTCCCGCCGCACCTGAGCCTGGCTGGCGCTCCAGTCCGTCAACAGGCTATACGCCACTGCCAGCAATGTCGGGCCGATAAACAGGCCGATAAAACCGAAGGCGATCAACCCGCCAAACACCCCCAACAGCACAATCACCAGCGGCAGGTTGCCGCCACGGCTGATCAGGTACGGCTTGAGCACGTTGTCCACGCCACTGATGATGAACGTGCCCCACACCCCGAGGAACACGGCGTAGGTGTAGTCGCCCTTCCACGCCAGCCAGGCCGTGGCGGGAATCCACACCAATGGCGGCCCCATGGGAATCAGGCTCAGCAGGAACGTCACGATGCCCAGCACCAGTGCCCCCGGCACCCCGGCAATCAGGAAGCCAATCAGCGCCAGCACCGCCTGGGCAGCCGCCGTACCGATCACGCCATTCACCACGCGTTGCACGGTGCCCGCCACCAGTTCGATGTAATAACCGGCACGTTCGCCGATCAAGCGCTCCAGCAAGCGATGCACAAACATCGCCAGTCGCGGCCCGTCACGGTAGAAAAAGAACACGAACACCAGGCTCAGGGTCAGCTCCAGAATCCCGCCGCCGATCTGCGCACTGCGGGCCAGCAACCAGTTACCCACCTGCCCCAGGTACGGCTTGAGGGTGACCATCAGCGCCGCGCCTTGCTGGTCGATGCTGTCCCACATCGCCACCAACCGCTCGCCGACAAAAGGGATGGAGCCAAGCCAGGCCGGCGCTTCGGGCAAACCATCCACCTGAATATCCTTGATCAGGCCCACGGCATCGCGCACATGATCTGCGAGGTTAAAGCCCAGCCATACCAGCGGCAACGCCACCAACAGCATCCAGACCAGGGTCAGGATTCCGGCAGCCAGGGACTCACGCCCGCCCAGCCAGCGGGTGAGCAAACGCATCACCGGCCAACTGGCAAACGCCAGCACCGCGCCCCAGAACAGCGCCGACCAGAACGGCGCCATCACCCAGAAGCTGGCACCGAACAACACCAGCAGCAGGATTTGCACCAGCAGGCGATCGTTATTGAGCATGTGGTTTCTCGAAAAGAAGTCTGTAAGAGGAAGAGCTTAGGCGAACGGCACGGGTCCGTTCGCCCTGGAACGGTCAGCGTATCAGATGCAGGTGCAAACCCTTGGCTTCGGCGGTGCCGGTTTCCAGGCGGGCCGCGCGTACGCCCTGATCGATCAAGCCCTGGCGCCATGCCTCAGCGGTAGGCCCGGTCAAACTGACCCGCAAGGTGGCGTCCAGGTTCAATCCACGGGAAATCAGGGTGAGCCAGGTGGCGTCAGGTTCGGCGCCGAGCTTGGGGAAGTCCAGCTCGCCGGTGCTTTTCAGCTCCCGCAGCAGCGTGGCGGAAGTCGGCAGCAAGTCGCCCAGCGGTGCGCTGGCGTCCAGTTGCTCCACATGCAGATACGCCCGACGGTTGCCCCGGGTGATGCCGTACAGCGCGACCAGGGAATTGTCCTGAGGCGCCGCCAGGCGCAGCAACAGGTATTCCTGTTGACCATCGGCGCCTACCAGCTTGGCGTTGCCAAACACTTCGTTGGCCCACAGGCTGCTTTCGCCGCAATCCCGGGCCTGGCACCAGAACAGCAATTGCGCGCCCTGGGCCTGCAAGGCCTCACGGGTGGCGGTAAAGGCGGCGCTGGAGGTGTGTTCGGCAGGCAGTTCGTAGGTAATGGCCGTATTCAGCCCACGGGCGGTGGCCTGGCCTTCATAGCGCAGCTTGCCGCTGATCTTGCGGATCGAGCCCAGCGGGTAGATGCGTTCTTTTTCTTCGGCGGGGCGGTAGTCGACGATCTGCGCGTCGACCTGACGGGCCACGGCGGGCAAGTCCTGGCTACCCGGTACGTCGGCGGCGAACACCAGCGGGCTGAAACAGCACAGCCCCAGAATACGGATAAATCCCTTCGGCATACTCATCGGATCAGTGCGCCCTGGCCATTGGGGTGCGCTGCGGTGCTGAGATCGTTCATGGTTGACTCCCTTTCGATCCGCCCAGCCTCGGCAGTTGACCCCGCCAAGTCAAGGCGTGGAGAAGAACCGATTGAAACAGTCTGCAACAAGGGTAGCGCCCGGCTCGTCATTCAGGTGCAAATGATGGCCACCGGGCAAGGTAGTCACCTGGAACGGAAGCCCGGAAAGCAATTCGGAATGTTTCGCCAGCATGCCGTCTTCGGCGACCACCAGTTGTGTCGGACAGCCGACCCGGCGCACGAAGGCCATCGCCTGTTCTTCTGTCAGACGCATGGGGGAAGCCAGGGTCAGACGGCTGTCACTGCGCCAGGTGTAACCGCCCGGCACCGGCATAAGGCCACGCTGGGCCAGCAATTCCGCTGCTTCGCGACTGACTGCCACCACGCCTTTCATCCGCGCTTCCACCGCACGATCAAGGGTGCTGTACACCGGTTTGCGCTTGTCTTGCAGGGCCAGTTGCGCCTGCAACGCCATCCCAAGACGTTCGGCGGCGTTATCGGCAGTGCCGGTCGGCGGGATCACGCCATCGATCAATCCCAGGTGCGTCACCCGCTCCGGCAAGGCACCGGCCAACACCAGGGAAACGATGGCGCCGAGGGAGTGACCAAGTAATGCAAAACGTTTCCAGCCCAGTTGTTCGGCCACTTGCAGCACATCGTGGACGTAATCCCACAGGGAATAACCCGCACCGACGGGTCGATGGGCCGAGTGACCATGGCCGGCCATGTCCAGGGCGACAATGCGCAGGCCATCAAGCTTCGGCGCCAGGCGCGCAAAGCTGTTGGCGTTGTCCAGCCAGCCATGCAAGGCGATGACCGGCAGGCCGTCTTCGGGGCCAAACAGATGCGCCGCCAACTCGATGTGCGGCAGGGCCAGGCGGACTTCTTCGACGGGCGCGGTCATGCGCAACTGCGCTCGCGCTGGCGGGCTTCCCAACGGGTAAACAGGTTTTTGATCAAGGTCGCGGTGTCCTGGGGGCGCTCAAGGGGAAACATGTGGCCGCCGGGCATGGTCAGCATTTCGCCCATGGGCATGCGCCCCACGCCGCTGGCATGGTGACGCATCACCACCCGGCTCTGGCGGCCGCGCACCACCGCCAGCGGCACCTTCAATTGCCGGACCTGGCCTGGGCTGGTGTGGGGCACGCCACGGTAGATGCTGATTTCGGTGGCCGGATCAAACCGCAGGCGCAGGCGATCACCCACCGGCTCCAGGCCATGTTGCAGGTAAGCATCGAAACATTCGGGATCAAAACCGCGAAACAGGGTTTTGCCGGCAAAGTACTGGCGCGCTGCCGCAAGGTCGGCGAACTCTTCACGACGGCCGAGGGTGCGACCCGCCGGGGTCAGCCGGTCGATAAAGCCAAAGCGCTTGGCCGCGCGAATCACCCAGCGATCGGCCAGGGTGAGTACCGGCGAATCAAGCATCACCACCCCGCGATACAACTGCGGGCAGCGCATGGCCGCGTGCAGGTGCAGCACGCCACCCAATGAATGGCCCACACCCCACACCGGCTCCGGCTGTTGTTCAAGGTGGTGGATCAGTTCGTCCACCAGGTTCTGCCAGTTGTCATCCACCGGAAACCGGGGGTCGTGGCCGTGCTGCGGCAAATGCGCGACGGCGTACTCCGGGGCCAGGGCGGCAAACAATTTGCCGTAGGTCGCCGAAGGGAAGCCATTGGCGTGAGCAAAAAACACGTGCTGCGACATACCTGATCCATCACCGTAAACAGAGCGTTGATTCTCCCCAGACCGGGCAGTCACGGCAATGACTGTAACTGCCAGGAATGATGACACTCACGCCATGCCTATCGCGCCGGCGGGTTCTCGCCCAGCGGCACCACCGCCATGGTCAGGCGCGATACGCAGCTGGCCTTGCCTTCATCGCTGGTCAGGCGGATATCCCACACATGGGTGGTGCGCCCGATGTGAATCGGCTTGGCCACCGCCGTCACCCGCCCGCTGCGCAAACCGCGCAGGTGGTTGGCGTTGATTTCCAGGCCCACGCAGTAGAACTTGCTGGCGTCGATGCACAGGTAACTGGCCATGGAGCCCACGGTTTCCGCCAGCACCACCGACGCGCCGCCGTGCAGCAGGCCGTAGGGTTGATGGGTGCGGTGGTCGATCACCATGCTGGCGGTCAGGGACTCGTCGTCAGCGCTTTCAAAGCGAATATCCAGCACTTCACCAATGGTGTTTTTCTGGATCGCATTGAGTTGTTCGATATTGGGTTGGGTGCGCCACAGGCTCATTGATCAGTCCTTATTGGTGTTATGTCAGTGCTCAATCCTGCCACAGCACGGCCTCGGAGCGCTCGCTCCAGGCCTGAAACTGCGACCCGTAAACGGATTCGATCACGTTGCGCTTGATCTTCAAGGTCGGCGTGAGAAAGCCGTTTTCCACCGCCCAACTGTCTTTCACCACCACCAGTTGGCGCAAGCGTTCATGTTTATCCAGCACCTGGTTAACCTCTTCCAGCAAGCGCTCAAGACTCCCCTGCAACGCCTGGCGCCCTTGGCCTGTCGTATCTTGCAAGCCTCCTGCGGATAACACGCACAAGCCTATGGGCGCGCTCAAGCCATCGCCCACCACGCACACCTGTTCGATGCGCACATGCTCGGCCAAACGGTTTTCAATCGGCGCCGGGGCCACGTATTTGCCTTTGCTGGTCTTGAAGATCTCCTTGAGCCGCCCGGTCAGCCGCAAACGCCCATCGGCGCCCTGCTCGCCTTTGTCACCGGTGCGCAGGAAGCCGTCCGCAGTGATGGTCTCGGCGGTTTTTGCGGGGTCCTTGAAATAGCCGAGCATGGTCGCGCCGCTGCGCACCTGGACTTCACCGTCATCACCGATACGCACTTCAACGTCCGGGCATGGCGGGCCGATCCAGCCAAGTTTCTGTTGGCCGGGGCGGCATACGTGGGAATAGCCGCAGCTTTCGGTCATGCCATACACCTCCAGCACATCCAAACCCAGCCTGCGGTACCAGAGCAACAGCGCTTCAGGCACCGGGGCTGCGCCGGAGATCGCTACACGCACTGCGTCCAGCCCCAGCCCGGCGAGAACCTTGTGCCCGACGCGTTTGCCAATAAAGGGCAGGCGCAGCAGGGTGTCGAGACGGCTTGCGGGCATTTTGCTGTAGACGCCCATCTGGAATTTGGTCCAGATGCGCGGTACGCCGAACAACGCTGTAGGCCGTGCCCGCTTGAGGTCGGTAAGAAAGGTGTCGAGGCTCTCGGCGAAAAATACCGTTTGCCCGGTGTAGATCGAGGCCATTTCCACAAACATGCGCTCGGCCACGTGGCACAGCGGCAGGTAGGAGAGCAGGCGATCGCCCTCCCCAGGCCGAACAACTCAGTGCCGCGGATGGCCGCAAAGGCCAGGGCGCCGAAGCTGTGCATCACGCCCTTGGGCAGCCCGGTGGTGCCGGAGGTGTAGATGATGGTGGCCAGGTCGGACGCAGCCGGTGCGGGGTTGTCCTGGATGGGGGAGCAGGCTTGCAGGTCGGCCCAGGTGAAATCGAACTCACCGTCGGGGCACAGCGGCAGGCTGATGGTCGGCAGATCGGCCTTCACTCCGGCAGACATGGCCGGCCAGTCATCCAGCTTGCCGATAAACGCCAGGGCGGCTTCGGAGTGCTCCAGTACGTGGGCCACGGAGTCGGCGGTGAGGTTGGGGTAGAGCGGCACCGAGACATGGCCGGCCATCCAGATGGCGAGGTCGGCGATGATCCAGTGGGCGCAGTTTTTCGAGATCAGGGCAATGTGGGAGCCCTGGGGCAGCTCACGGGCTCGCAACCAGTGGGCGGCGCAGCGGGCCTGGTGGCCGGCTTCGGCCCAAGTGAGGGTTTGCACCTCCCCGCCCTTGATGGGTTGCACCAGGAACCGTTGGCGCGGGTGTCGCGCTTCACGTTCGAAGAAGACCTGCAACGGCAAACGAAAAGCGACAGACATGGACGCGCTCCTGTGTGTTCCGATGGTAGCCAACCAAGCACTTGCTTGGGTGGACTATTTCATGGGAGCGCAGGGGGTGCAAGTTCTGAAGTTTCGGGGGTATATCCGTTGCTGCGGTCAGGGCTGATATGGGTTCCGCCCTTACGGCGGCTCACTTTTGAAAAGCGCAAAAGTAAGCAAAACGCTCTTGCCCCACCACTCGGCACCTCGCCTAGGCTCGGTGTGCCCTCTCTCCGGCTTTGGAGCGTGGGCCGCCGCGATGGGCCATCCTTGGCCCAGCGCGGCTAACCCGGCGTCCTGCCGGGTTACCCACGCTCCAAAGCCTGCGTTCGGCCAGCGTGGTTTAACGGGGCGCCTAAGATCAAGATCAAAAGCAAGATCAAGAACACAGCGGCCTACAGGCCGGCTTGAGTGGTGTGAAGCAAAGGCAACATCAAAATCAAAAGCGGGCACGGTCAAATGTGGGAGCTGGCTTGCCTGCGATGGCATCGCCTCGGTGTACCTGAGAGACCGAGTTGTCTGCATCGCAGGCAAGCCAGCTCCCACAGAAAAGCAGCGCTGCATTAGTTTCAGATTTGGTTTTCGCTTTTGATCTGGCTTCTACCACTCAAGCCGGCCTGTAGGCCGCTGTGCTCTTGCTTTTGATCTTGATCTGACTGCCCCAATAAGCCCGAGGCCGAACGCAGGGTTTGAGGAGCGGGTAAACCGGCAGGACGCCGGTTTAGCCGCGACGGGGCAGGGACGCCCCGTCGCGGCGGCCCGCGGAGCAATGCCGGAGTGAGGGAACACCGAGCCTAGGCGAGGTGCCGACAGGCGGGGCAGAGCCCTTTGCTTACTTTGGGGCTTTTCCAAAGTGAGCCGCTGTAAGAGCGGAACCCATATCAGCCGTTACCGCAGCAACGGATATGTACTCAATCCCAACCCCAATCCCCACCTAAGGATTCCGAACCCCCAAAAGGCTCATCAACCCCGCCAGCGGAAAATCCCCCTCCAGCTCCGCCAGACTCGCCGTACTCATAGGCTGCGGCTGCCGCAAATGCCCATGCTGCAAATAACTGATCAGCCCGCCCACAAACGGCTGATGGCTAACCAGCAACACATCATCGTCATTGTCGAGATGCTTGAGCACCTCCAGCGGATTACTCTCCGGCGTCAACCAGGGCACCGTCCGAATCTCCGGCTCAAACCCCAACGCCTCACGCACCAACTGCGCCGTCTGCTGCGCCCGCACATACGGGCTGGCAACAATCGCCCGAATCGGCTGCCCGATCAGATGCCCCGCACTGCGCAACACCTCTTCGCGCCCATGGGCCGTCAAATTACGCTCGGCATCCGTGCGCGCATGCCCCTCGGCTTCACCGTGACGCAATACCCACACCTTCATAGTTTCGGTTCCTCATCACGGGCAGGATGCGGCGCGGGCGGCACGCTGTGAGCAGCCTCACCTTCAGGCGCACGGGGCGTCGGCCAATCAGCAAACGGCCAAGGCTTCTGGTCACTGTGAAAACTGCCAAACCGCCCAATCTGCGCCAAAAACTGACTCAGGCTGTCACCAAAATTCATCAGCCCAAGGTTCGGCGCGCCGTACACCAGCCGGTAAACCAGTTGCACCACCACCAGAGCGCCCAGCAGAAACTGCGCCACTTGCCACACCAGGGCAAACACCAGCATCCACAGGACACGCAGGCCGATGGATTCGTACTTGGGTGCTGCTTTCGGATCGTTCATCGCGCGTTCCTCAGTTGAAACCACTGGTGGAAATAAAGTCGACATCGGTCTTCGGCTCGGCCCGCATCAGCAACTCGATGACCTGGTTCAAGGTGCGCCCTTCAAACAGGATCGCGTGCAAACCCGCGACCAGCGGCATGTATACCCCGACTTCGTGGGCCTTGGCCTTTAACACCTTCAGGGTGTTGACGCCTTCGGCGACTTCCCCCAGCCGGGTGACGGCATCTTCCAGGCTCAGGCCCTGGCCGAGGGCAAAACCGACTTGATAGTTGCGGCTTTTCGGTGACGAGCAGGTGACAATCAGGTCGCCCACACCCGCCAGACCGAGGAAGGTCATCGGGTTGGCGCCCTGGTTGACCGCAAACCGCGTCATCTCGGCCAAGGCGCGAGTGATCAACATGCTCTTGGTGTTTTCGCCCATGCCCAGCGCAACGGCCATGCCAGCGATGATCGCGTAGACATTTTTCAACGCCCCGCCCAACTCGACGCCGAAGCGGTCGGCACTGGCGTACACGCGGAAGGTGCGACCGTGCAGCACTTCCTGCACCCGCTCGCAGAGTGCTTCGTCTTCGCTGGCGATCACGGTGGCGGTCAGTGCATGCTCAGCCACTTCCCGCGCCAGGTTCGGGCCGGACAACACGCCAATACGCGCCTCGGGGGCGATCTCTTCAAGGATTTCACTCATCAACTTGAAGGTATGCGCCTCGATGCCCTTGGTCAGGCTGACCAGCAACTTGCCCGCCAACCGCTCGGCGTGGGGCGCAAGCACCGAACGCAAGGCACTGGACGGCAGCGCGACGAAGCACAGGTCGCACTCGGTCAGCGTCGCCAGCAAATCGGTGACCGGCTCGACGGCCGGGAGAATCTTGATGCCTTTAAGGTAACGGGGGTTTTCCCGGTTGACCCGAATGGCCTCGGCTTGCTCGGGGTCACGCATCCATTGACGCACCCGGTGACCATTTTCAGCCAGCAGATTTGCCACGGCGGTACCAAAACTTCCGCCTCCCAGGACCGCAATAGGGCGCTGTTCAGTCATATGCAATCCGTTAATCCATAGCAGTGGCGATGGCCGCATTATACGGAGCGACCCGCCTGCGGCCAGCCCCCGCGTCAATTCAAACGCTCGTCGGAAAATGCGACATTTAAGCGAAGTAATTACAGGGGCGACGACTGGCAAAAGGCCCCACCTCAGTTAACATGGGCGGCTATCCGTAATTATCAAGGCCGTGCCGTGTATTTGGGCCCTCCTCCTCGCTCATCCCTTTTGCTGACGCTGTTGTGCATGCCGTTGTGCAGTGCTCCGCTGCTGGCCGACGATCTGTTCCTCGACAGCCAACCGCTGCCGCAGGTGCTGACCGCTACCCGGCTCAAGCAATCGGCCGCGGCCGTGCCCGGCAGCATGACGGTGATCGACAGCGAGCTGATCAAGGCCAGCGGCGCGCGGGACATCCCCGAACTGCTGCGCCTGGTGCCCGGGATGATGGTCGGCTACACCACCGGCAACCAGGCCGCCGTGAATTACCACGGCACCCAGGCGGGCGACGCCCGGCGCATGCAGGTGCTGATCGATGGTCGCTCGGTGTACCGCGCGGGCCTGGCGACGGTGGACTGGAGTGATATCCCGGTAGCCCTGGAAGACATCGACCGCATCGAGGTCTTCCGCGGCCCCAACACCGTCAGCTACGGCGCCAACGCGCTGATGGCCGTCGTCAACATCCTCACCCGGTCGCCGGCCAACAGCCACGGCACCCGGATGAAACTTACCCAGGGCGGCCGCGGGATCAACGACTGGTACGCCAGCCAGGGCATGGGCTGGGAAACCGGCGACCTGCGCCTGTCGCTGTCCGGGCAACAGGACGATGGCTTTGACAGCGACCGCGTCGGTGCCGACCGCCGCGACAGTCGCCGCCTGAGCCGCTTCAGCCTGGCCGTGAGCCAGACACTGAACGCGCAACAAAGCATCGACTGGCAACTGGACGCCAAGGAAGGCACCAACCAACGCCCGTACACCTACCAACCGGTGTTCGACGGGATTACCGAAGGCGGTACCAATTCCGACGTCAGCGCCAAGGACTATGCTGGCTCCCTGCGCTGGAATTTCGACTTCAATCCCGATCACAGCCTGTATATCCAGGGTTCGGCCCAGCAGTGGGATCGCCGGCAGATCTGGCGCGCCTGCGACGCCAAGGTCTCGTTCAGCCCGGAGTTGACCCAGCTGTGGCAGCTCAATCCCAACTATGCCGAGAAACTGGCGCGGCATATGGATGCGTTCAGCAAGGGTTCGGCGCCTCCCGGCAGTGCCGCCGAACAGGCATTGGGCAATCAGGTACTGGATCAATGGCGTAATGGCGCGAACCAGAGCGTCTGCGGCAACATCGACCAAAGCACCAAGGAAAGCCGCTACGACCTGGAGCTGCAAGACACCCTCAGCCTGTCCGACAGCCTGCGCCTGGTCAGCGGCATGAACTACCGCTACGACCGCGCCGACTCCGACACCTACTTCAACGGCACTATCGACGACACCACCTGGCGCCTGTTCGGCCACCTGGAATGGCGCGCCAGCGAACACTGGCTGCTGCAGGGCGGTGCGATGTACGAAGACACCCACCTGAGCGGCAACTCGCTGACGCCCCGGGTGGCCGTCAACTACCTGATCAACCCGCGCCACGGCCTGCGCGCGGTGTACTCCGAGGCCATCCGCTCGCCGGACATGTTCGAGAACAACGTCAACTGGAGCTACCGCGTCACCAACCTCAGCTCGCCGACCTACGGCCAGAACTCCGGTCAATACTTCGTGGTGACCCGTGGCCCGGGCAACCTCGACAAAGAGCTGATGCGCTCCCGGGAGCTGGGCTACAACGGCTTTTTTGCCGACATCGGGCTGAACGTGGACGTGAAGCTGTTCTACGACGAAATCAGCGACATGGTCAGCGAGCCGCTGCGCAACAACCAGTACATCGCCAGCAACTCCAACAGCTCGCGTTTTACCGGCACCGAAACCCAGCTTGACTGGCACATGAGCACCGCCGACCGGCTGCGTGTCACCTATGCTTATGTGGATGCCAGCGCCACCAACCCGCTGGACAAACAGCAAACCGCCCGCAACAGCGGCTCGGCCGGCTGGATGCGTGAATGGGGCCATGGCTGGTCGAGCGCGGTGTTCTACTATGGCGACGACGCGCTCAACCAATATCGCTTCGAACGGGTCGACCTGCGAGTGGCCAAGCGCATTGCCCTGGGCAAAGCCAACGTGGAGCTGGCCGGCATGTTGCAGCAACGGCTCGACAATCAGCCCACCACCTGGCCCGACAATAACTATGACCAGCGCCACGTGCTCTACTTCAGCGCGGAGTTAGAGTTCTAGCATGAACCGCGCCCCGTCACGGATGACCCTCTCCTTTACCGCCCCACTCTGGCGGCGCTGTGTGCTGCTCGGGATTTTATTGTTTGCCGCCCCGGCATGGGCGGCGGACATCCTGCTGACCGCCGAAGAAGACGGCCCGGGGGTACAAACCTTCGTGCAGGCCCTGGCCCAAGAGCGCCCCGAAGACCGCGTGACGTTCACCCCGCTCAAAGACCTCCCCACCCCCGCGCACTTGCCGCCCAGCACCCGTCTGATCCTGCTGGACCTGCCCAGCCTCGACTGGCGCCTGCAAGACACCCAGGGCCCGCCGACCCTGGTGCTGCGCATCAGCCGCCTGCAAGCCCGCCAGCGCCTGGGGGACAGCGTGCCACCGAAGATCAGCCTGTTGTGGAGCGATCCGCCGCTGGACCGCCAACTGCGCCTGATCACCGGCATCCTGCCCCAGGCCCGGCGCATCGGCGTGCTCTACGGCATCGACAGCGAATTCCTGCTGCGTGAGCTGCGCCAATACGCGGCGCCCATGGGCCTGGAGATCGTGCCCCAGCTCTGGGACAACATTAATGACAGTCGTCCGCTGCAAAGCCTGTTCAAGAGCAGCGACGTGCTACTGGGGCTGGATGATCCCCAGCTGTACAACCCGAAAACCGCAAAAAACCTGCTGCTCAGCAGCTACGCCAGGCAATTGCCACTGGTCGGGCCCAACGCCGGGTTCGTCAAGGCCGGCAGCCTGGCCAGTACCTATAGCGACCAGGCCGACTGGCTGAACGTGCTCGACCGGCTGCTGGACCATACCCCGTCCGGCTGGCCGCGCTCGTTGTACCCGGACCGTTTCAAAGTCGTGGGCAACCCACAGGTTGCGCGCTCACTGGGGATCGAACAGGTGGACGAAACCAACGTCGCCGCCCGCCTGGCCGAAGGAGAAAAACGCCCATGACCTTTCGTCGCCGTTGGGACATCAACACCCGAACCCAGCTCATTACCCTGGGCCCGGCACTCCTGCTGACGCTGTTGCTGATCAGCTTCTTTACCTTCGTGCGGATCCAGGATTTGCGCCAGGAGCTGGACCACACCGGCCAATTGATCGCCAACCAACTGGCGCCGGCCACCGAATACGGGGTGATTTCCGGCAACAACGACGTGCTCGAAAGCCTGTTGCGCGCCACCCTGGCCACGCCACATGTGCGCTTCCTGGAGATTCAGGACAGCTCGGAAAATATCCTGGTGTACGTCGAGCAACCGTCGGAAAAGCACGATCGTTCGCTGTCGGTGAAAGTGTTCCAGGCGCCGATCCGCCTGCAGCATATCCAACTGGGCAACGACTTCTTCCAGGACAGCACCGCCGAGCCCAAGGCGCCCCGCGCAGACTACCTGGGGCGGGTGATTGTCGGCATGTCCAACGATGCGTTCAGCCAGCGCCAGCAGGAAATCCTGTTCAAGGCCGGGATTCTCGCGCTGTTCGCCCTGCTGTTTACCTTCCTGCTGGCCCGGCGCCTGGCGGCCAGCCTGTCGCAGCCGATCAGCGCCATGGGCAATGCGGTCAAGGCGATCCAGCAGGGTGACTACCAGACGCCACTGCCCATCGTCGACGATTCGGAGTTGGGCGACCTGTCGCGCCACATCAATAACCTGGCCGACGGCTTGAACCAGGCCAGCCGCGAACAGCACCAGGCCATGGCCCAACTGATCCAGACCCGCGAAGAAGCCGAGCGGGCGAACAATGCCAAGTCGGACTTCCTGGCAATGATGAGCCATGAACTGCGCACGCCGATGAACGGGGTGCTGGGCATGCTGCAACTGCTGGAAACCACCGACATGACCGAGGAGCAGACCGAGTACGCGGCGCTGGCTTCGGAGTCCACCGAACACCTGCTGAAAGTGATCAACGACATCCTCGACTTCTCGCGCATCGAGCGCGCCGCCCTGGAACTTGAGCACATTCCGTTCGACCTGGTGGAGCTGATCAGCAGTTGCGCCCAGGCCTTCCAGCATGCGGCCCAGCAACGCGGGCTGGTGCTTGACGTGCCAATCCCCACGGGCCTGGACTCGCTGCAAGTGCAAGGCGACCCGACCCGCATCCGGCAGATTCTGGTGAACCTGATCGGCAATGCCCTCAAGTTTACCGAGCACGGCACCGTCACCGTCGAACCCCACTGGCAAACGCTGGACCATGAATTGCTATGGTTCACCTGCACCGTGCGCGACAGCGGGATTGGCATTTCGGCCGAGCGCCTGGAACTGATGTTCGATGCGTTCCAGCAAGCCGACAGTTCCATTTCAAGACGTTACGGCGGCACAGGGCTTGGCTTGCCTATCGCGCGCACCCTGGCTGAACGCATGGGCGGCACGCTGCGCGCCCAGAGTGAAGAAGGCCAGGGCTCGGTGTTCACCCTGGAAATCCCCCTGGCGATCTACCAGCAGAGCCTGCCGGTGCTCGCGCCAAACGCCGAAGGCAATGCCAGCGCGGGTGAAGGGCGCAACGTATTACTGGTGGAAGACAACCCGGTCAATCGCACCGTGGTCGAAGCCATGCTGCGCAGCCTGGGGTTCGAGGTGAGCATCGCCACCGACGGCGCCGAGGCGATCCGCAGTGCCGAGAGCCTGATTTTTACCGCGATCCTGATGGATTGCCGGCTGCCGGGCATCGATGGCTATGAGGCCACCCGGCAGATTCGTCAGTTGCCCGGCTGCGCCGACCTGCCGATCATTGCCCTCACCGCCAACGCCTTGCAGGGCGACCGCGAAGCCTGCCTTGCGGCCGGAATGAACGATTACCTGGCAAAGCCGTTCAAACGCACGGATTTGCAGCAAATCCTACAACGATGGGTGCAGTAACACGGTGCCATCAGCCAACTGCGACTGGCGTGAAAGACGAAAGTGCGGCAGTCTTAGGCACCCGAACGGGCCCGTAAACCGGCCCGGTTTATAATTTCAGTGCACAAGTGTACATTCATGACCTTGACGCTGTGACTTTCACTACAACGCAATAGTCTATGTGTAGGCTGCCGATATGAGGCATGAACGCTTCAGTCGGCCGGGAAGATTTGCCCTGCCCTGCCGCATGGGATTATTGAGGAGCTCGCATGACCAAACAAAACGCCTTTACTCGGGAAGACCTGCTGCGCTGCAGTCGCGGTGAGCTGTTCGGCCCAGGTAACGCGCAACTGCCCGCCCCGAACATGCTGATGGTGGATCGCATCACCCATATCAGCGAAGAGGGTGGCAAGTACGGCAAAGGTGAATTGGTCGCCGAGCTGGATATCACCCCTGACCTGTGGTTTTTCGCCTGCCATTTCGAAGGCGATCCGGTGATGCCGGGCTGCCTGGGCCTCGACGCCATGTGGCAGCTGGTTGGCTTCTACCTCGGCTGGCAAGGCCTGCCGGGCCGCGGTCGCGCCCTGGGTTCGGGCGAAGTGAAGTTCTTTGGCCAGGTCTTGCCGACCGCCAAGAAAGTCACCTACAACATTCAAATCAAGCGCGTCCTCAAGGGCAAGCTGAACCTGGCCATTGCCGATGGTTCGGTGACTGTCGACGGTCGCGAGATTTATACTGCCGAAGGCCTTCGGGTCGGCGTATTCACTTCCACTGACAACTTTTAAGGGTTATCCGCATGCGCCGCGTCGTTATCACTGGTCTGGGCATCGTTTCGTGCCTGGGCAATGACAAAGAGACCGTCTCCGCTAACCTGCGTGCAAGTCGCCCTGGCATCCGCTTCAACCCGGAATATGCCGAAATGGGTCTGCGTAGCCAGGTTTCCGGCTCCATCGACCTGCCCCTCGAAGAACTGATCGATCGCAAGATCTATCGCTTCGTCGGCCACGCAGCCGCTTACGCCTACCTGGCCATGAAGGACGCAGTCACCGATTCCGGCCTGAGCGAAGACCAGGTGTCCAACGTGCGCACCGGCCTGATCGCCGGTTCCGGTGGCGCGTCGACCTTGAACCAGATGGAAGCGCTGGACATCCTGCGCGAGAAAGGCGTCAAGCGTGTCGGCCCGTACCGCGTCACGCGGACCATGGGCAGCACCGTTTCCGCCTGCCTGGCCACGCCATTCAAGATCAAGGGCGTGAACTACTCGATCTCCTCCGCTTGCGCCACCAGTGCTCACTGCATCGGTACTGCGGTAGAGCAGATCCAGCTGGGCAAGCAAGACATCGTGTTTGCTGGCGGCGGTGAAGAAGAACATTGGAGCCAGTCGTTCCTGTTCGACGCCATGGGCGCCCTGTCGACCCAGTACAACGAAACCCCGGAAAAAGCCTCCCGTGCATACGACGCCAAGCGTGACGGTTTCGTCATCGCCGGCGGTGGCGGCATGGTGGTGGTCGAGGAGCTGGAACACGCCCTGGCCCGTGGTGCGAAGATCTACGCGGAAATCGTCGGCTACGGCGCCACTTCCGACGGCTACGACATGGTTGCGCCAAGCGGCGAAGGCGCCATCCGCTGCATGCAGATGGCCATGGCTACCGTTGATACCCCGATCGACTACCTGAACACCCACGGTACTTCGACTCCGGTCGGCGACTCCAAGGAAATGGAAGGCGTGCGTGCGGTATTCGGCGACAAGGCACCGGCGATCAGCTCTACCAAGAGCCTGTCGGGTCACTCCCTGGGCGCCGCCGGCGTTCACGAAGCGATCTACTGCCTGCTGATGATGGAAGGTAACTTCATGGCAGGTTCTGCCAACATCGAGGAACTGGACCCGGAAGTGGCTGACATGCCGATCCTGACCAAGACCCGTGAAGATGCAAGCATCAACACTGTGATGAGCAACAGCTTCGGCTTTGGTGGCACTAACGCTACCCTGGTGCTGAAACGCTGGCAGGGCAAGTAAGCCCGCAGCTTGATCACCTGAAAACGCCCCGACTGGTTCGGGGCGTTTTTTTTGCGCCCTGAAAAGCACCGGGAGTGCAGGAGGGTTGGGGGCATATCCGTTGCTGCGGTCAGGGCTGCTATTGGTTCCGCCCTTACGGCGGCTCACTTTTGAACAGCCGGAATGCCGGCCCAATCAAAAGTAAGCAAAACGCTCTTGCCCCACCACTCGGCACCTCGCCTAGGCTCGGTGTGCCCTCTCTCCGGTACTACTCCGCGGGCCGCCGCGACGGGGCGTCCCTGCCCCGTCGCGGCTAAACCGGCGTCCTGCCGGTTTACCCGCTCCGTACTACCTGCGTTCGGCCAGCGTGGTTTAACGGGGCGCCTAAGATCAAGATCAAAAGCAGATCAACAGCACAGCGGCCTACAGGCCGGCTTGAGTGGTGTGAAGCAAAGGCAACATCAAGATCAAGATCAAAATCTAAAGCGGGGCACGGTCAAATGTGGGAGCTGGCTTGCCTGCGATGGCATCGCCTCGGTGTACCTGAGAGACCGAGTTGTCTGCATCGCAGGCAAGCCAGCTCCCACAGAAAAGCAGAGCTGCATCAGTTTCAGATTTGGCTTTCGCTCTGGCTTTTGATCTGGCTTCTACCACTCAAGCCGGCCTGTAGGCCGCTGTGCTTTTGCTTTTGATCTTGATCTGACTGCCCCAATAAGCCCGAGGCCGAACGCAGGGATTGAGGAGCGGGTAAACCGGCAGGACGCCGGTTTAGCCGCGACGGGGCAGGGACGCCCCGTCGCGGCGGCCCGCGGAGCAATCCCGGAGTGAGGGAACACCGAGCCTTAGCGAGGTGCCGACAGGCGGGGCAGAGCGTTATGGTTACTTTGCCGCTTTTGCAAAGTGACTCGCTGTAAGAGCGAAACCCTAAGCCGCCGTTACCTAAATAACGGATATGCCCCCTCCAAAAGCCTAAACCGAAAACCTAGCCACCATGGTGTTGAGATCCACCGCCAACCGCGACAACTCCTGACTCGCCGCACTGGTCTGATTCGCCCCCGCCGACGTCTGTTGCGCCAGATCACGGATATTCATCAAATTGCGATCCACCTCCCGCGCCACCGCCGCCTGCTCTTCCGAGGCACTGGCAATCACCAGGTTGCGCTCATTGATCAAGGTAAACGCCGAAGCAATCTCCTCCAGCGCCGTACCCGCCGACTTGGCGATATCCAGCGTCGAACGCGCCCGCGTGTTGCTCTGCTGCATGGAACTCACAGCCTGATCAGTCCCCTGCTGAATCCCGCTGATCATCTGCTCGATCTCCTGGGTCGACTGCTGCGTACGATGCGCCAACGCCCGCACCTCATCCGCCACCACCGCAAACCCACGCCCCGCATCCCCGGCCCGCGCCGCTTCAATGGCAGCATTCAGCGCCAGCAAATTGGTCTGCTCGGCAATCGAGCGAATCACATCCAGCACCTTGCTGATGCCATACACCTTCTGCGCCAGGTCCTCCACCTGCGTCGCGTTGGCCGTCACATCATCGGCCAGGGACTCAATCGACAACACCGTCTGATGCACCTGCTCACGACCATGCTGGGCGATCCGGTCAGACTCACACGACGCCTGGGACGTGGCCACCGCATTGCTCGCCACCTCCTCCACCGCCGCCGTCATCTGATTCACCGCAGTGGCCGCCTGTTCGATTTCCTGACTCTGCTGATGCAGCCCACGGGTCGCGTCTTCCGTCACGCAACTGAGCTCTTCAGAAGCCGACGCCAATTGGCTGGACGAATCGGAAATACGCCGGATGGTTTCCCGCAGGCTCTCCTGCATGCTTTTCAGCGCCTGCTGCAAACGTGCCGGTTCGTCCTTGCCGCTGACCGTAATCACACCGGTCAGGTCGCCGCTGGCCACGCCCTGTGCGACTTTCAGCGACTGGGATAACGGCAGCACGATGCTGCGGGTCAGCAGCAACGCCAGGCCAATGGTGATCAGCGCCGTCACGGCAATCATGCCGACTACCCAACTGCGCGATTGGGCGAACACGCTTTGGGCCTGGCTCGCCGCCTGATTGGCACTGACCTTGTTCAGCGTCACCAGCTCCCGCAAGGTGCCGGCCAACTCGTCAGCCAACTGGTTCATCTCGCCGTTAACCACCTTGATCGCGTCTTCCAGCTGATTGGCCCGGGAAAACCCCATGACCTGCTCCTGGCGTTGCAGGTAGCGCGCTTCCTCGGCTTTGAAGCGATCGAACAGCACCCGTTCTTCAGGCAGCACAATCAAGCCTTCATAGAGAGACTGAGCCTTGTGCAGGCCGCTTTTCAGCTCGGTGATTTTCTGTTCATTCTGCGTGATCGCCTGCGGGTCGCGGTTGAGCAACAAGCGTAAGGTCAGGGCCCGCACCCGCAGCAGGTCCTGATTCATTTCACCGACCGCCATCACGCTGGGCAGCCAGTTGTTTTCCACCTGGTCCGACTGCTGGCGCATATTGCCCATCTGCAACAGGGCAAACCCGCCCAGGGCAAACACCATCAGCGCCAGCAAACCAAACCCCAGGCCGGCGCGAGGGGCAATATTCAGACTTCTGATATTCATGTTCGGAATCCTTCCAAAAGCGCTGCATCCACCTGCAGCGGGCTCTTGAAAGGTATCGGCGAGGAACGGGGTTTGCGTAAGACGAAAACGCGATATCAAAACGCCTTATGATCGCCCCGCCCCGGCTGTAGCGATTCAGCGTACGGTAAAGCTCTTTTGCGTCAGCAGGCGGTCGCCCTGGAACACCATGAAACGCCACTCCCCGGGCACGACTTCGTGGTGCTCGGTGAACTCGAACGCCATCACCTCCTGCGGCGCACCGGGAACCAGCTTCTGGGTCACTTCGAGTTTGTCATGACGCACACCGTCCGGCGTGCGAATGCCCGGAGTGAAGTAGAGCAAGGTCAGCGGCGTGTCTTCGGCAGCTTTGCCGAGCAATTGATAGCGCAGCCCGAACTTGGTGCCCAGCTTCGCCGGCACCACGGTGGTGGCCTGGATCTGTTCGTTGCTGCGGCGCAGCACGCGCTCCCCGGCTTGCAGATCGGCTTTCGGGCCATCAAACACGCCGAACTCCACTGGACCTTCGATACGCACTTCGGCACTGGCCAGGCTGCTGATCATCATCAGCGCCGCCAGGGCACCTGAACGGGTGAATTGCATGCTGCACTCCTTGTTTGAGAAGGCCGCAGCTTATGACGCAGGGATGACGACAGGATGACAAACCCCATCACTTGGGCTTGGGCAAAATCGCCAGGAAATTGTCCCGCGCGACCTTTCTGGCCACGTCTTCAGGCAGCGCATCGAGGAACGGGTCGAAGCTGCGCATTTCCTTACCGAGCTTGTTGAAGCGCCCTACCACGTCTGAACCGAGCATGAAGCGGTCCGGGAAGCGCTCCACCAGCTTTACCCACTCAGGACGTGGCGTTCCCGCCTCATCCAGCAAGTAAGGCGTGAGCACGCTCCAGGACAGGTCGACGTACAGGTTCGGGTAAGCCTCCAGCAGGCGCGCCAGGGTGGGCAGCAAGAAATCCATCTGCGTCTGGTGCCGGTGGATTTCCATGCTGCTGCCCGCATGGGCCCAGATGAACCGGGTGTGCGGATGGTTGCGCAGCGGCTCTTCCATTTCCGCCAGATACAACGGATTTTTCTCACGCTTGGAGGTGATGTTGGAGTGCACCATCACCGGCAAATCGTTCTCCGCTGCCAGGTGATAGATGCGGGTCATCGCCTCGTTATTGGCCCTTGGCGTGTCGCCGGAGGTCAGTGCGGTCAGGTCATCGTGACGGGTGAAGACTTCGCCGATGCCTTGCCACAGCCCCGGATTGAGGTCGAGCATGCGCTGGATGTGGGACGCCGCGTTTTTGTCGTTGGGGTTGAAACCGCTGAGGAACGGATGAAAGCGCTGACGTTGCTCCGGGCTCAGTTTATTGACCGCGTCGGCGACGAACACGTCGGTGGCGCTGTACCAATAGGCGTCGGCATCATCCCCGGCGTAATAGCGCGGGCGCTTGGGTTCGTCTTCGTGCCACTTCTTGGCCACGGGAATCCCGGAAATCATCACATGCTCGATGCGATTATCGGCCATGGCCTTGAGCAACTTGTCCATGCCCGCCGACTCCTGGAAGAAGTCGACGTAATGCAGGTGCGCATCGCTGTAGGCATAGTCGCGGGCCTGTACCGCAAGGCTCGCGGCAGCCAGCAACAGGGCAATACTCAGGCGGGTCCGGCGCACAGGGGCATCTCAAACAAGGGCTAATGAAGGTAGACCTCAAGCCGCGCCTGCGGGTTCAGCGGTAAACAACAGGGAACACCAAGGTGCCAGCATGCTCTATAACTGCATGACCTTCTTCCTGCCACCCTGTGAGGTTTGCCATGCCTGTTACCGTGAATACACTGAACGCCGAAAACTTCCGCCACAGCGTCAATATCAATAACCACGAGCTGTTTACCGACCTGCCCAAGAGCCTGGGCGGCGACGACTCGGCGCCCTCTCCCCACGATTACTTCGATGCCGCGCTGGCGTCGTGCAAGGCCCTGACCGTCAAGCTCTATGCCCAGAAAAAAGATATTCCGCTCACCGGCGTCACCGTGGAAGTCACCCATGACAGCACCGAAGAGCAAAAGGGCAAATACACGCTCAACGTCAAACTCACCCTCAAGGGCGTACTCACCGACGAGCAGCGTGATGAGCTGCACCGTGTGGCGGATCGCTGCCCGGTTCACAAGCTGATGACCACGGCCGAAGTCACCATCGAGACCAAGCTCTCGGAAGGCGCCTTCAGCCAGTAGCGGCAACCTCCCGTCGAGCGGGTTATGCTCAGAGGCATCTAACCCGCTCAGATTGGGACGCACCATGACCACAGTGACCGTGATCCGCCCCCGCGCCGAAGACGTTGAAGGGCAACCGATCCTGCGCCCGTTGCCCTCCCGGCAATGCCGCAGCGTCGGGCCGTTCGTGTTTTTCGACCATATGCTGCACACCCGCTATGCCCCGGGTACCGGCATGAATATTCGCCAGCACCCGCATATCGGCCTCTCCACCCTGACCTACCTGTTTGAAGGCGAACTCCTGCACAAGGACAGCCTGGGTTCCGACCAGGTGGTAAAGGCCGGGGATGTCAGCTGGATGACCGCCGGCAGCGCCATTGCCCACGTTGAGCGCAGCCCCGAAGCACTCAAGGCCAGTGGTTTTGGCCTGCACGGGCTGCAAGTGTGGCTGGCCTCGCCCAAGGAACATGAGCAAGGGCCCGGGCATTACAGCCATCACCCCGCCGCCAGCTTGCCGGTGAGTGACAACCTCGGCGTGCAGATTCGCCTGATTGCCGGCAGCGGCTTTTGCCTGGAATCGCCGGTGCCAGTGCTGTCGCCCACCCTGTATGCCGAGGTTCGAATGCAGACGGCCACCACGCTGCTGATCCCGGATGAGCATGCGGAACGGGCGGTGTATGTGCTGGAGGGTGAGGCGCAGCTGGAGGGCGAGGTGCTGGAGGTCCACAGCCTGGTGGTGTTACCGGCGGGCGAAAGCCTGGCGCTGTTTGCCGAGACGGATTGCCATCTGGTGGTGTTCGGCGGCGCGGCGCTGGACGGGCCACGGCGGATCAACTGGAATTTTGTCGCGAGTGACCCGGTGTTGATCGAGCAGGCTCGCCAGCGTTGGGCGGCCGGGGATTGGCCGACGGTGCCGGGGGAAAGTGAGCGGATCGAGTTGCCTGGAGGCAAGGCTTAAGCGCTTTATTGCCCATTAAATAGCCATCGCGAGCAAGCCCGCTCCCATATTCGACCGCGTTCCTTCAGTGGGAATGCGGTCGAATATGGGAGCGGGCTTGCTCGCGAAGGGGCCAGCTCAGGGAACCGCGCTATCAGCCCTTGAACACTTCATCCAGCAAGTTATGCATCGACTGGAAGGCCCGTGCGGCGGTCTTCGCGTCATACATCATCTTGCCCGGCACGTTCGCGTGCGGGTCGGTAAACGAGTGCACTGCACCGCCGTAGCTCAGCAATTGCCAATCCACACCGGCAGCGTTCATTTCGTCTTCAAACGCCGGCAGTTGCTCTTTCGGCACCAGCGGGTCGGAAGCGCCGTGCAACACCAGCACTGAACCCTTGATGTTTTTCGCATCGGCCGGGTTCGGTGTGTCGAGGCTGCCGTGGAACGAAACGGCGGCTTTCAACGGCGCACCGGTACGCGCCAGCTCCAGGGAGCAGCAGCCGCCGAAGCAGAAACCGAAGGTTGCCAGCTTCGAGGTATCCACCGCCGCTTCGGTCTGGGTTTTCAGGTGATCAAGCGCGACTTGCATGCGCTTGTTCAGCAGCGGCCGGTCATTCTTCAACGGCATCATCGCCGCACCGGCTTCATCGCCATTCGAAGGGCGAACAGTTTGCCCGTACAGGTCGGCAAGCAGCACCACGTAGCCCTTGCTGGCCACGCTCTTGGCGATCTCTTCAGCGCCGGCACTGACACCCATCCAGTTCGGCGCCATCAACAACCCTGGCAGCGGGCCCTTATGACTGGCATCAAATGCCAGGCGGCTTTCATAAGACTGGCCATCAATCTGATAGACCACGGAACGCACGGTGATTTGGCTCATCATTTACTCCAGGTGAAAGGCTCTAGAACGAAAAAACCCGCCGAAGCGGGTTTTTCTACAACGGTGTTAAACCGACAGTTCAACCAACAGCTTGTTCAGTCGGCGCACATAAGCGGCCGGGTCTTTCAGGCTGTCGCCGGCAGCCAGGGCTGCCTGGTCGAAGAGGATGTGCGACAGGTCGCCAAAGCGCTCTTCGCTCTGCTCGCCGTCGAGTTTCTCGATCAGCGGATGAGCCGGGTTGAATTCGAAGATCGGCTTGGAATCCGGAACCTTCTGACCGCTGGCTTCCAGGATCTGACGCATCTGCATGCCCAGGTCCTGCTCGCCGATGGCCAGAATCGCCGGGGAATCGGTCAGACGGTGGGAAACCCGCACTTCGCTGACGGCATCGCCCAAGGCGGTCTTGATTCGCTCAACCAGGCCTTCTTTGGACTTGGCCACTTCTTCAGCGGCTTTCTTGTCTTCTTCGGAATCCAGGTTGCCCAGGTCCAGGTCGCCACGGGCGACGTCAACAAAGCTCTTGCCGTCGAAGTCGCTGAGGTAGCTCATCAGCCACTCGTCGATGCGGTCGGTCAGCAGCAGCACTTCGATGCCTTTCTTGCGGAAGACTTCCAGGTGCGGGCTGTTCTTGACCTGAGCGTAGGTTTCGCCGGTCAGGTAGTAGATCTTGTCCTGACCTTCCTTGGCGCGCGCCAGGTATTCGGCCAGGGAAACGTTCTGCTCGCCGTCGTCACCGTGGGTCGAGGCGAAACGCAGCAGACCGGCAATTTTTTCCTTGTTGGCGAAATCTTCTGCCGGGCCTTCTTTCATGACCTGGCCGAAGTTTTTCCAGAAGCCCTTGTATTGCTCAGGCTCGTTCTTCGCCAGTTTTTCCAGCATGTCGAGGACACGCTTGGTCAGCGCCGACTTCATCGAGTCGATGATCGGATCTTTCTGCAGGATTTCCCGCGACACGTTCAGCGACAGGTCGTTGGAGTCGACCACGCCCTTGATGAAGCGCAGGTACAACGGGAGGAACGATTCCGCCTGGTCCATCACGAACACACGCTGCACGTACAGCTTCAGGCCTTTCGGCGCTTCACGCTGGTACAGGTCGAACGGAGCACGGGCCGGTACGTAGAGCAGCGAGCTGTATTCCAGCTTGCCTTCGACCTTGTTGTGGCTCCAGCTCAGCGGGTTTTCGTAGTCGTGAGCGATGTGCTTGTAGAACTCCTGGTATTCCTCGTCCTTGACTTCGGTACGAGGACGGGTCCACAGGGCGCTGGCGCGGTTGACGGTTTCCCATTCCAGCGCAGGCTTTTCTTCGCCTTCCGCAGCGGCTTGCTCTTTCGGCAACTCGATCGGCAACGCGATGTGGTCGGAGTACTTCTTGATGATATTGCGCAGGCGCCAGCCATCGGCGAATTCGTCTTCACCGGACTTCAGGTGCAGGACAATGCGCGTACCGCGGTCAGCTTTGTCGATAGTGGCGATTTCAAACTCGCCCTCGCCCTTGGAAGACCAGTGCACACCTTCGCTGGCGGCAAGGCCGGCGCGGCGGCTGAAGACTTCAACCTTGTCGGCAACGATAAAGGCCGAGTAGAAGCCCACGCCGAATTGGCCGATCAGGTGCGAATCTTTCTTCTGGTCGCCCGACAGATTCTTCATGAAATCAGCAGTGCCGGATTTGGCGATGGTCCCCAGGTGGGTGATCGCATCGTCACGGCTCATGCCGATACCGTTGTCTTCGAGGGTGACGGTTTTCGCGTCTTTGTCGAAGCTCACACGGATTTTCAGTTCCGCGCCGCCTTCCAGCAATTCAGGCTTGGACAGGGCTTCGAAACGTAATTTGTCGACAGCGTCAGAGGCGTTCGAGATCAATTCGCGAAGGAAAATTTCCTTGTTGGAATACAGCGAATGGATCATGAGGTGCAGCAGTTGCTTCACCTCGGTCTGGAAGCCCAGGGTTTCCTTTTGAGTTTCCACACTCATGGTCATCAAACTCCAATTGGATGGCAGTGGCCGCGCCCTTGAGGGTTGGCGGCGGGTTGTCATCAAAGTTGGGGGCTAAGACCAGGATTTCAAGGGCGAGCCGGTTCCTCAATCTTGAAATGCGCACGGGCGGTGGCAATCGGTTCAGCCTGGGTGCTTTGCCACGCAGTAATCGCCACATTGGCCACCCGCCGCCCCTGGCGCCACACCTGGCATTTGGCGTAGGTGTCGCGGAACTGGCCGGCGCGCAGGTAATCCAGGGAGAAGTCGATGATTTTCGGCACACCCGGCGTACCGGTGAACACCAGCAGATGCAAGGCGGCGGACAGCTCCATGAAGCCTGCAATCACCCCGCCGTGGATCGCCGGCAATATCGGGTTACCAATGTTGTCCTTGTTGGCCGGCATGCGGAACAGCAATTCATCCCCCAGGCGCGTGCATTCGATGCCGATCAGCTGGGCGTAGGGAATCAGGTTGAGCAGCGCGTCGTAGTTGCCGCGCTCGTGGGCCTGCTGCAGTCGGGTCTTGAACTGATGCTTCATGGCTGCTGCTCTCCCTTGATCGTATTACCCAGGCCCTGGCTGCCCTTGAGGCGCTTGCCCATGCGCATGAACGTGCCCACCACATGGGCAATCGGCTGCTGCGGGTCATCCTGGTAGGCAAAGCCACGGGTGAAGATCACGTCGGTGGTCACCCGGTAGCACTGGGCGAAACCGAACACCGGCCTGTGGGGTTCGGCCGGGTGCATGTAGTCGACACGCAGGTCCAGGGTCGGGCAGACCTCGAACTCCGGCAATACACACAGGGTGGCCATGCCGCAGGCGGTGTCCATCAAGGACGTCAGCGCGCCGCCGTGGATCACCCCGGTCTGCGGATCTCCGACGATATGCGGACCATAGGGCAATACCAGCGTCATACCGTCTTCACTGGCGGCATGCACCTGGATACCCAGTACCTGGCAGTGACGCAAGGCCGAAACAAAACGCGTGGCACGGGATAAAAGAGGATTTTCGGTCATTCGTTAAAGACTCTTATTAGTGTGAATCCGGCGGTGTAGACAACCTTGGTGAAAGTTCCCTTGGGAAACGCCTTATATATCTGTGAGATTTAAGGAACTAAGCGTTGGGCATAGGCTCGAAAGGCCAGTAGATATCTTCAATAAGGAGAAACACCCCATGCGCAAGACTTTAGCTATTTCCTTGATGTTGGCCGCTGCCCTCGGCCTCGCTGCCTGCGATAAAAAATCCGAGGACAAAGCTCAGGACGCCAACCAACATGCTGAACAAGCTCAAGAAAAAATGAGTGAAGCTCAGGATAAAGTGAACGACGCTGCAAAAGAAAACGCTGAAGCTGCCAAAGCCCAGCAGGAATCGAACAACGCAGCCGCAAAAGAAGCAGCACCTGCAACCGGTTCTTGAGTCTGACGACTTGAACACCGTGGCTTGAAAAGTCATGTTGCAAAAGAAAGCCCGCCAAGTGCGGGCTTTACTTTGTCCGCTGCTTTTATCAGGGGAGCAAAGTGCGAAAAGTCGGACTAAGCCCCGCTCCTGACGCTGAATAACAGCCATAAAAAATGCCCCGAATCGTTTGATACGGGGCATTTTCGATTACAACGTTTGGCCAGAAGCTTTAAGCAATCGCTTCGCTGCGCTTGCCCAGCAGCCGGTCAATAACCACGGCGACCACCAGGGTCATCACCGAAGGCACCAACCACGCCAGGCCCTGCTCGCTCAACGGCAGGTGAGCCAGTTGCGATGGCATCCAGTTCGCCAGGCCTGCGCCCTTCAGCGCATCAATGCAGCCGAAGATGAACGACACCAGCATCATCGGGCCCACGATACGACCCTGCTCCTGCCAGAAGTCCTTACAGAAGCTCAGGGCCACCAGCACGATGCACGGCGGATAGATCGCGGTGAGTACCGGGATCGAGAACGCAATCAGCTTGGTCAGGCCCAGGTTGGACACAAACAGCGAGAACACCGCCAGGATCACCACCAGGGTCTTGTAGGACAGCGGCAACACACGGCTGAAGTACTCGGCGCAGGCGCAGGTCAGGCCCACCGCCGTCACCAGGCACGCCAGGGAAATCAGCACGGCGAGGAAGCCGCTGCCCAGGGAGCCGAAGGTGTGCTGGACGTAAGCGTGCAGCACGGCGGCGCCGTTGGCAGCACCGGCGGCCACTTCATGGCTGCCCGAGCCGAGGCGGAACAGGCTGATGTACACCAGCGCCAGGCCCACGCCGGCAATCAGCCCGGCAATGATCGCGTACCGGGTGATCAGCTTCGGCGACTCGACGCCACGGGAGCGGATCGCATTGACGATCACGATGCCGAACACCAGGGCACCGAGGGTATCCATGGTCAGGTAACCATTGATAAAACCCTGGGAGAACGGAGCAGCCACGTACTCAGGGGTGGCGACACCCACATCACCGGCTGGCAGGGCGAAGGCAGCGATGCCCAGCACGGCCAGGGCGATGATCTTCAACGGCGCCAGGAAGCGACCGACGGTATCCAGCAGACGGCCCGGGTACAGGGAGATGAAGAACACCAACAGGAAATACACCGAGCTGTAGAGGAACAGCGCCAGCGGGCTTTCACCGGTCAGCGGCGCCAGGCCCACTTCAAAGGAAACGGTGGCGGTTCGCGGGGTGGCGAACAACGGGCCGACTGCGAGGTAAGCAGCCGCTGCCAGCAAGCCACCGGCGATCTTGCCGATCGGGCTGCTCAACGCGTCCATGCCACCACCGACCTTGGCCAGGGCGACGACAGTGATCACCGGCAAACCGACCGCGGTGATCAGGAAGCCCAGCGCCGCCATCCAGACATGAGGCCCGGACTGCAAACCGACGATAGGCGGGAAGATGATGTTGCCGGCGCCCACGAACAGGGCAAAAGTCATAAAGCCCAACGCCAGGATGTCCTGGCTTTTCAACACTTTCATTTGAGGAAATACCACACTACTGAATCGGAATTTAGAGAGGGCTTCCCTATGGATGAGGGAAATACTGCCGGTCCTGATGGGGACTGACGGGTCTAGCGCGGGGCTTCCTTTTGGGATGCGCACGCATAAAGAGGCGGCTAGCCTAACGAATTTGCGGGTCAAACGCACTGTTGCGGGGCGAACTGTCCGATAAGCGACATTTTTATGTCGCGTTTTCATATCTAAATTTTGAAATACGATCAAATGTGCGAGCAAGCCCGCTCCCACATTTTAATCTCCACCAACCTTCAGAATGCACAAAGGCCACCCGAAGGTGGCCTTTGTGGGGTGAAGCGTCAGTTAAGCGCGAGGCTTACTTGACAGCCCAACCGGTCAGCTCGGACAAAGCCTTGCCGATGTCTGCCAGCGAACGCACGGTTTTAACGCCTGCGTCTTCCAGGGCAGCAAACTTCTCGTCTGCAGTGCCCTTGCCGCCAGAGATGATTGCGCCAGCATGGCCCATGCGCTTGCCAGCAGGGGCAGTCACACCAGCGATGTAGGAAACAACCGGCTTGGTCACGTGTGCCTTGATGTAGGCAGCCGCTTCTTCTTCAGCCGAACCGCCGATCTCACCGATCATCACGATCGCTTCGGTCTTCGGGTCTTCCTGGAACAGTTTCAGGATGTCGATGAAGTTCGAGCCTGGGATCGGGTCACCGCCGATGCCGACGCAAGTCGACTGACCGAAACCGGCGTCAGTAGTCTGCTTGACAGCTTCGTAGGTCAGGGTGCCGGAACGGGAAACGATACCGACTTTGCCTGGCAAGTGAATGTGACCTGGCATGATGCCGATCTTGCATTCGCCTGGAGTGATCACGCCTGGGCAGTTAGGGCCGATCAGGGTAACACCCAGCTCGTCGCACTTAACTTTAGCGTCCAGCATGTCCAGGGTAGGAATGCCTTCGGTGATGCAAACGATCAGCTTGATGCCGCCGAATGCTGCTTCCAGGATGGAGTCCTTGCAGAAAGGAGCTGGAACGTAGATCACGCTGGCGGTGGCGCCAGTGGCAGCTACAGCATCTTTCACGGTGTTGAACACTGGGAGGCCCAGGTGCTCGGTGCCGCCTTTGCCCGGAGTAACGCCACCGACCATCTTGGTGCCGTATTCGATGGCTTGCTGGGTGTGGAAACTACCTTGCGAACCGGTAATACCCTGGCAAATAACCTTGGTGTCTTTATTGATCAGGACGCTCATTATTTGCCCTCCGCAGCTTTGACAACTTGTTGAGCAGCGTCGGTCAGGCTGGTAGCAGCGATGATGTTCAAACCGCTTTCTGCCAGTACTTTAGCGCCCAGTTCAGCGTTGTTACCTTCAAGGCGAACAACCACCGGGATTTTAACGCCGACTTCTTTCACTGCACCGATGATGCCTTCGGCAATCATGTCGCAACGAACGATGCCGCCGAAGATGTTGACCAGTACTGCTGCGACGTTGGAGTCGGACAGGATGATCTTGAACGCTTCGGTAACGCGTTCTTTGGTGGCACCGCCGCCTACGTCGAGGAAGTTGGCTGGTTTGCCGCCATGCAGGTTGACGATGTCCATGGTACCCATGGCCAGGCCAGCACCGTTGACCATGCAACCGATGTTACCTTCCAGGGCTACGTAGTTCAGTTCGAACTTGGCAGCGTGCGCTTCGCGCGGATCGTCTTGCGACGGATCGTGGAAAGTCTTCAGCTTAGGCTGACGGTACATGGCGTTGGCGTCGATGTTGATCTTGGCGTCGAGGCAATGCAGATCGCCGTCAGCCTTGATCACCAGCGGGTTCACTTCCAGCAGGGCCAGATCGTGATCCTGGAACAGTTTGGCCAGACCTACGAAGATCTTGGCGAACTGGGCAACTTGCTTGCCTTCCAGACCCAGCTGGAAAGCCAGCTCGCGACCCTGGAATGGCTGAGCGCCAACCAGTGGATCGATAGTGGCTTTCAGAATTTTTTCTGGGGTTTCTTCGGCGATCTTCTCAATGTCCACGCCACCTTCGGTGGAGGCCATGAACACGATGCGACGGCTCGAACGGTCAACGACAGCGCCCAGGTACAGCTCTTTAGCGATATCAGTGCACGATTCAACCAGGATCTTGGTGACTGGCTGGCCATTGGCATCAGTCTGGTAAGTCACCAGACGCTTGCCCAGCCACTGCTGAGCGAAGGCTTTGGCGTCTTCTTTGCTGCGAACCAGCTTGACGCCGCCCGCTTTACCGCGACCACCAGCGTGAACCTGGGCTTTGACAACCCACTCGGTGCCGCCGATTTTGTCGCAAGCTTCTGCTGCTGCTTCCGGGGTGTCTACTGCGTAACCCTTGGATACTGGCAGGCCGTATTCAGCGAACAGCTGCTTACCCTGATACTCGTGAAGATTCATGCTTATTACCGTCTTCGTTAGGTACTGCGCATTCGGCGCTGCGCTCTTTATTGAGTGCCGCGCCACCTGTGACTGCTGCTTGCACAGTCAAACCACCAAAGGCCTGAACCCTGGGTGGTGAAACTGCGCAAGACTGCGTCCAGCGGATATTCCGCGGTGAGTCTTGCGCACAAGGCTCACGACGGGCAACCGCCGTGGTTTCTTATTATCTCGCTTAGCGCTTCTTCTTGTTGGCGATGTGGATGGCATGGCCATTCACTGCCAACGCGGCTTCGTGCAGCGCTTCGGACAGGGTCGGATGGGAGAAAACCATCATGCCGATGTCTTCGGCGCTGGTGCCGAATTCCATACCGATTGCGCCTTGCTGAACCAGTTCTGCTGCGCCTGGGCCAATCACGTGGACGCCCAATACGCGGTCAGTCTTGGCATCAGCGATGACTTTGACAAAACCACCGGTGTCGTTGGCTGCCATGGCACGGCCAGAAGCGGCAAACGGGAAGGTGCCGACGTTAACTTCAACGCCTTCAGCTTTCAACTGCTGTTCGTTCTTGCCGACCCATGCAATTTCCGGGTGGGTGTAGATAACAGACGGGATCAGGTCGTAGTTCATCTGGGTTTTGTGACCCTTGATGCGCTCGACAACCATGATGCCTTCTTCGGAAGCCTTGTGCGCCAGCATCATGCCGCGAACCACGTCGCCAATGGCGTAGACGCCCGGCACGGTGGTAGCGCAGTGATCGTCAACGTGGATGAAACCACGCTCGTCGATGTTCACGCCGCTGTCGGAAGCCAACAGATCAGTGGTCACTGGACGGCGACCAACGGCTACGATCAGCTTGTCGAAAGTGATGGTCTGTTCGCCATCCTTGTCGGTGTAGGTCACGACTACTTCGTCGCCGTTAACCTTGGAACCGGTAACGCGAGCGCCCAGCTTGATGTCCAGACCTTGTTTGGTCAGGGTTTTCAGCGCTTCTTTGGACACTGCGGTGTCGGCAGCCAACAGGAACGTGTCCAGGGCTTCCAGCACGGTGACTTCGGAACCCAGACGGGACCAGACCGAACCCAGTTCCAGGCCGATCACGCCAGCGCCGATCACGCCCAGACGTTTTGGAACCGATTGGAATTCCAGGGCGCCGGTCGAATCAACGATTACGTTCTGGTCAACTGGAGCCGGTGGAATGTCGATTGGACGCGAACCTGGAGCCAGGATCACGTTCTCGGCTTCGATGACTTCTACCGAACCGTCAGGCTTGGTGATTTCAACTTTCTTGCCGGCCAGCAGTTTGCCGTGGCCTTGCAGGGAAGTAACGCCGTTGGCCTTGAACAGGGTAGCAACGCCGGAAGTCAGGCCTTTAACGATGTTGGCCTTGCGGCCGACCATTGCTGGCACGTCCATGGTCACGCCAGCGTGGTTGATGCCGTGGATGGCAAAACCGTCTTGCGCTTCGTGGAATTTCCAGGAGCTGTCCAGCAGCGCCTTGGAAGGAATGCAGCCAACGTTCAGGCAAGTACCGCCCAACGCCAGTTTGCCTTCCTTGTCGGTGTATTTTTCGATGCAAGCAGTCGAGAGGCCCAGTTGTGCGGCCTTGATGGCGGCAACGTAGCCGCCAGGGCCCGCACCAATCACTACAACGTCAAATTTCTGCGACATGAAAAAAAATCCTCTTTAGCTAAAAGCTTCAAGCCGTGAGCCGCACTCCGGCCTGCCTTGCGACAGGGTGGGTAGTGCGGCTCACCGCCGCTTTATCAGATATCCAGCAGCAGACGAGCCGGGTCTTCCAGCAGGTTCTTGATGGTCACCAGGAAAGTCACGGCTTCTTTACCATCGATCAGGCGGTGATCGTACGACAGCGCCAGGTACATCATCGGGCGGATAACCACTTGGCCGTTGATCGCCATAGGACGCTGCAGAATGTTGTGCATGCCCAGGATCGCAGCTTGTGGCGGGTTGACGATCGGGGTCGACATCATCGAACCGAAAGTACCACCGTTAGTGATGGTGAAGGTACCACCGGTCATCTCGTCGATGGTCAGTTTGCCGTCACGGGCTTTCTTGCCGAAGTTGGCGATGCCGCCTTCGATTTCAGCCAGGCTCATCAGTTCGGCGTTACGCAGAACCGGTACTACCAGGCCACGGTCGCTGGATACGGCAACGCCGACGTCAGCGTAGCCGTGGTAAACGATGTCGCCGCCGTCGATGGAAGCGTTGACTGCCGGGAAGCGTTTCAGCGCTTCGGTGGCCGCTTTCACGAAGAACGACATGAAGCCCAAACGTACGCCGTTGTGGCTCTTCTCGAAGAGATCCTTGTACTTCGAACGCAGGGCCATGACTTCGGTCATGTCGACTTCGTTGAAAGTGGTCAGCATCGCCATGTTCGACTGTGCTTCAACCAGGCGCTTGGCCACGGTGGCACGTACGCGGGTCATCGGTACGCGCTTCTCGGTGCGGTCGCCAGCGGCGAACACAGGCGCAGCGGCAGCCGGGGCAGCGGCCTTGGCAGGTGCGGCAGCCGGAGCGTTTTTCTTGGCTTCAACCGCGGCAACCACGTCTTCCTTGGTCACGCGGCCGTCTTTGCCGGTGCCTTTGATGGAAGCCAGGTTGACGCCGTTTTCGTCAGCCAGCTGACGCGCAGCCGGTGCAGCGATTGGATCTTCAGCGCCTGCAGCCGGTGCAGCAGCTGGAGCGGCGGCAGCGGCCGGTGCAGCAGCGGCAGGAGCAGGAGCAGCAGCACCGCCCTCTTCGATCGAGCCCAGTACCTGGTTCGACAGAACGGTAGCGCCTTCTTCGGCAACGATTGCGCCCAGCACACCGTCAGCTTCAGCCAACACTTCCAGAACGACTTTGTCGGTCTCGATGTCGACGATCAGGTCGTCACGCTTGACGGCCTCGCCTGGTTTCTTGTGCCAGGTGGCAACGGTGCCATCGGCAACCGATTCCGGGAATGACGGGGCTTTGATTTCGATAGCCATTATCTGTGGGTCCTTAAAATTCGGTTTCAGTCAGCGCGAAGGCGTTAAACAGTGAAAGCATCTTGCAGCAGTTTTTCCTGCTGCTCGGCGTGCATCGATGCATAACCACAAGCAGGTGCAGCAGAAGCATCACGACCGGCATACTCCAGGCCCAGTGCCTGTTTGTGGTTGCCGATGCTGCGACGCAGGTGATGCTGGCTGCTGTACCAAGCGCCCTGGTTCATCGGTTCTTCCTGACACCACACCACGTTGGTGAGGTTGGTGTAAGGCGCGATGGCCTCCATCAGGTCGTCTTCCGGGAACGGGTAAAGCTGCTCGATCCGCACGATGGCGATGTCTTCGCGGCCTTCGGCACGGCGTTTTTCCAGCAAGTCGTAATAGACCTTGCCGCTGCACAGGATCAGGCGAGTGACCTTGGCGGCGTCGAGGGTGTCGATTTCTGGAATAACGGTCTGGAACGAACCATCAGCCAGATCTTCCAGGGTCGAGATGGCCAATTTATGACGCAACAGCGATTTCGGCGTCAGCACTACCAGCGGCTTGCGCAGCGGGCGGATCACCTGGCGACGCAGCAAGTGGTAGATCTGGGCCGGGGTAGTCGGCACGCACACCTGGATGTTGTGCTCGGCGCACAATTGCAGGTAACGCTCCAGACGGGCCGAGGAGTGCTCCGGACCCTGACCTTCATAACCGTGTGGCAGCAGCATGGTCAGACCGCACAGACGGCCCCACTTGTGCTCGCCGCTGGTGATGAACTGGTCGATAACCACCTGGGCACCGTTGGCAAAGTCGCCGAACTGGGCTTCCCAGATCACCAATGCCTGAGGCGTGGTGGTCGAGTAGCCGTATTCGAACGCCAGTACGGCCTCTTCGGACAGGAACGAATCGTACAGGTCGAAACGTGGCTGGCCTTCGTACAGGTTCTGCAACGGGATGTAGGTGCCCGCGTCTTTCTGGTTGTGCAGCACAGCGTGACGGTGCGAGAACGTACCACGGCCGATGTCCTGGCCGGTCATGCGGATCGGGTGACCTTCGAACGCCAGGGTCGCGTACGCCATGGTTTCGGCGTAACCCCAGTTGATCGGCAGGCCGCCGGCTTGCATCTTCTGACGGTCTTCGTAGATCTTCGCAACCTGGCGCTGTACGACGAAGCCGTCTGGAATTTCCAGCAGCTTGGCAGACAGTTCCTGCAGGGTTTTCAGATCGAACGAGGTGTCGTGACGCGCCGTCCAGGCGTGGCCCAGGTACGGACGCCAGTCAACGAACAGCTCTTTGTTCGGCTCTTTGACCAGGCTTTTTACCACGTGCAGACCGTTGTCCAGCGCGTTGCGGTATTCATCGATCTTCGCCTGAACACGTGCATCGTCCACTACGCCGGCCTTGATCAGGCTGTCGGCGTACAGCTCACGGGTGGTGCGCTGCTTGGTGATTTGCTGGTACATCAACGGTTGGGTGCCGCTAGGCTCATCCGCTTCGTTGTGACCGCGACGGCGGTAGCAGACCAGGTCGATGACCACGTCACGCTTGAACTGCATGCGGTAATCAATGGCCAGCTGGGTCACGAACAACACGGCTTCCGGATCATCACCATTCACATGGAGGATCGGCGCCTGGATCATCTTGGCCACGTCGGTCGCGTACTCGGTAGAGCGTGCGTCCAGCGGGTTGCTGATGGTGAAGCCCACCTGGTTGTTGATGACGATGTGAACGGTACCGCCAGTCTTGAAGCCGCGGGTCTGCGACATCTGGAACGTTTCCAGGACCACGCCTTGACCTGCGAATGCCGCGTCACCGTGGATGGAAATCGGCAGGACCTTCTCACCGGTGGAGTCGTTACGACGATCCTGGCGAGCACGTACAGACCCCTCGACCACTGGAGAAACGATTTCCAGGTGGGATGGGTTGAACGCCATGGCCAGGTGAACTTCACCGCCGGTGGTCATTACGTTGGACGAGAAGCCCTGGTGGTATTTAACGTCACCGGAACCCAGCTCAACCTTTTTCTTGCCTTCGAACTCGTCGAACAGCTCGCGCGGGTTCTTGCCGAAGGTGTTGACCAGCACGTTCAAACGGCCACGGTGGGCCATGCCGATCACGATTTCCTTGGTGCCGTAGGAGCCGGAACGCTGGATCAGCTCGTCGAGCATCGGAATCAGGCTTTCGCCGCCTTCCAGGCCGAAACGCTTGGTGCCCGGGTATTTGGTACCCAGGTATTTTTCCAGGCCTTCCGCTGCGGTGACGCGCTCGAGCAAGTGGCTCTTGACGTCCGCGGACAGCACTGGACGGCCACGCACGCCTTCAAGACGGTGCTGGAACCAGTGGCGCTGCTCGGAATCAGTGATGTGCGTAAATTCGGCACCGATGGTGCGGCAATATGTCTGCTGCAACGCTTCGTGAATTTCGCGTAGGCTCGCTTCCTCTTTGCCGATGAACAGGTCGCCGGCACGGAAGGTCGTATCAAGATCGGCATTGGTCAAGCCGTAATGATTGATCGACAGGTCTGCAGGTGCAGGACGCTGCCACAGCCCCAGCGGGTCAAGCTGGGCTGCCTGGTGGCCACGCATACGGTAGGCCTGGATCAGTCGCAGTACTTCAACTTGCTTCTTCTCGTGCTCACTGCTCACGCTTCCGGCGGAAACCGGCTGGGCGCGGCGCTGGTTCTTTGCCAGCAGCACGAACTGATCGCGAATTGTTGCGTGCGATACATCGGTGGCAGCGTTGCCGTCTGAAGACAACGTCTGAAATTTGGTGCGCCATTCTTCTGGCACAGCGTTAGGGTCGTGCAGGTAGAGCTCATAAAGCTCTTCCACATAGGCAGCGTTACCACCTGAAAGATAGCCGCTGTTCCACATGCGCTGCATCACGCTTTCTTGCATGCTTGGTCACCCTCGATTTGGGGACACCACCGGCGAAAACACCGAGTTTGCTTGCAAAAGGCCAAGTGCAGCGACCAAAACAAGCCACTTAGGATCACGCTGATAGTTCGGGTACCAACCCGAATGCCCCTGCTTGTCTCATTTCTTCAAAATAAGAGCCGCGGCTTTGTAAGTCGCTGCTCAAGTTAAAACTACGGCGCCGGTTGAAGCCTGCGCCGTAGCATCTACGGGCACAACGGTCCTGCTTTTACTACAGCGTCGGTTACACGCCGCTTTGCAGCAGCATGCTACGTACGTGACCAATGGCCTTAGTCGGGTTCAGGCCTTTGGGACATACGTTGACGCAGTTCATGATCCCGCGGCAGCGGAATACGCTGAACGGGTCATCCAGCGAAGCCAGACGCTCGGCAGTCTTGGTGTCACGGCTGTCTGCCAGGAAGCGGTACGCTTGCAGCAGGGCAGCCGGGCCCAGGAACTTGTCCGGGTTCCACCAGAAGGACGGGCAGGAAGTCGAGCAGCAAGCGCACAGGATGCACTCGTACAGACCGTCCAGCTTCTCGCGCTCTTCCGGGGTCTGCAGACGTTCGATGGCCGGAGCCGGCGTGTCGTTCTGCAGGAATGGCTTAACCTTTTCGTATTGCTTGTAGAAGATGCTCATATCGACGACCAGGTCACGGATAACCGGCAAACCTGGCAGTGGACGAACGATCAGCTTGTTGCCTTTAACCACGGCAGACAGCGGCGTGATGCACGCCAGGCCGTTTTTGCCGTTGATGTTCATGCCGTCGGAACCGCAGACACCTTCACGGCAAGAGCGACGATAGGAGAAACCTTCGTCTTGCTCTTTAACCAGGGCCAGTACGTCCAGCACCATCAGGTCTTTACCACCGGTATCGACCTGGAATTCCTGCATGAACGGCGCGGCGTCCTGATCAGGGTTGTAGCGATAAACACTGACTTTCAACATGGCAGCCACCCTTAGTAAGTCCGAATCTTCGGTTCAAACGTCGGAACCGTCTTCGGCGAGAAGTTCACGGCACGCTTGGTTACGCGCTTGTCACCCGGGAAGTACAGGGTGTGGCACAACCAGTTTTCGTCGTCGCGGTCTTCATAGTCTTCACGAGCGTGAGCACCACGGGATTCTTTACGAACCTCGGCAGCAATCGCGGTCGCTTCAGCCACTTCCAGCAGGTTTTGCAGCTCAAGGGCTTCGATACGAGCGGTGTTGAACGCCTGGCTCTTGTCGTTGATCTTGACGTTGGCGATGCGCTTGCGCAGGTCGGCCAGCTGGGCAATACCCTTCTGCATGTATTCGCCGGTACGGAACACACCGAAGTAGTTCTGCATGCAGCTTTGCAGCTCTTTACGCAGGGAAGCGACGTCTTCGCCTTCGGTACGCGAGTTCAGGCCATCCAGACGTGCCAGGGCAGCGTCGATGTCGGACTGGCGTGGACGAGCGTAATCAACGCCTTCCTTCAGGGTCTGCTCCAGGAACAGGCCGGCAGCGCGACCGAATACCACCAGGTCGAGAAGCGAGTTACCGCCCAGGCGGTTGGCACCGTGAACCGATACGCAGGCCACTTCACCGACCGCGAACAGACCAGGGATGATCTGGTCAACGCCGTCGGCGTCCTGGGTGATCGCCTGGCCATGAATGTTGGTGGCAACGCCGCCCATCATATAGTGGCAAGTTGGAACAACCGGGATCGGCGCAACAGCCGGGTCAACGTGAGCAAAGGTCTTGGACAGCTCCATGATGCCTGGCAGACGGCTATGCAGAACTTCTTCACCGAGGTGATCGAGCTTCAGCATTACGTGGTCGCCATCAGGGCCACAGCCGTTACCGGCGATGATCTCTTTAACCATGGAACGGGCTACAACGTCACGACCGGCAAGGTCTTTGGCGTTCGGAGCATAACGCTCCATGAAACGCTCGCCGTTCTTGTTGATCAGGTAACCACCTTCACCACGGCAACCTTCTGTAACCAGTACACCGGCGCCGGCGATGCCGGTCGGGTGGAACTGCCACATTTCGATGTCCTGTACCGGGACGCCTGCACGCAGGGCCATGCCGATACCGTCACCGGTGTTGATCAGGGCGTTGGTAGTAGAAGAGTAGATACGGCCTGCACCGCCGGTCGCCAATACGGTGGCGTTAGCCCGCACGTAAGAGGTTTCGCCGGTTTCGATGCAGATAACGATCATGCCTACAAAGGCACCGTCTTCGTTCTTCACCAGGTCGACGCCGTAGTATTCGTTGAGGAATACGGTGCCGGCCTTCAGGTTGGCCTGGTACAGGGTGTGCAACAGCGCGTGACCGGTACGGTCGGCTGCGGCGCAGGTACGGGCGGCCTGGCCACCTTTACCGAAGTCTTTCGACTGACCGCCGAACGGACGCTGGTAGATGCGGCCCTGTTCGGTACGGGAGAACGGCAGACCCATGTGTTCCAGCTCGAAGACCGCTTCCGGGCCGACGGAGCACATGTATTCGATAGCGTCCTGGTCACCGATATAGTCGGAACCCTTGACGGTATCGTACATGTGCCAGCGCCAGTCATCGTTTGGATCGGCAGAGGCGATGGCGCACGTGATGCCACCCTGGGCCGAAACGGTGTGGGAGCGGGTCGGGAACACCTTGGTGATTACGGCAGTCTTGTGACCGCCCTGGGCCAGCTGCAGCGCAGCGCGCATGCCGGCACCGCCGCCGCCAATGATAATGGCGTCGAATGAAAGCGTATTAACTGTGTTAGCCATGAATCAGATACCCCAAAGAATCTGCACACCCCAGACGAAGTAAGCGAACATCGCGACGCCGCATACTGCCTGGAAGAGAAACCGTACTGCTGTCGCGGACTTGCCCAGCGCCATTGGCGTCAGGTAGTCGGTCGCGATGGTCCACATGCCAACCCAGGCGTGAGCGCCCAGGGCTACAAGGGCCAGCAGACTGAAGATGCGCATCCCGTTGTGAGCGAACAGGCCGTGCCATTGGGCGTAGCCAATGCCAGGGTTCGCCGCGAGGTACCCGATCAGGAAAATGAAATAAGCCGCGAGAACAACCGCAGACACACGTTGCGCCATCCAGTCATAGAGGCCCGAACGCGACAGGTTCGTAACGCTGGTTACCATATCCAAACTCCCGCCAGAACGATCAGCACCACGGAAATGGCGATGACGATTTTCGAGCCCAGCTTGCCGCCTTCCAGCGTCTCACCGATACCCATGTCCATGATCAAGTGGCGAATACCGGCCACAAGGTGATAAAGCAGAGCGGACAGGAGGCCCCAGGCGACGAATTTGGCCAGCGGACTGGTCAAGCATGCCTTCACCTCGGCGTACCCTTCTTCCGAACCCAGGGATTTGCTCAATGCATAAAGCATGATGCCCAGGCCAAGAAACAGGATGATGCCGGATACACGGTGCAGGAACGACGTTACGCCGGTGATGGGGAGTTTGATGGTCCTTAGGTCTAGGTTTACAGGTCGTTGGCTATTCACGGCTTTTTTTCACACTGAAGAGCCCCTAACAATCAGGGCAAAGTTGTTGGGGAGTGCACTGGTCAGGTAACCACCACCCAGGGAGTGCGACCCCCATCAAAACGGGCCCAAAAGCCCCTGGCGGTCGGAGGCCGAGTATAGACAGTTAGGCAACTAATGACAACGCGCACTCCTCACCCTAATAGCGCATTGCGCTGGCGGCATAAAAGGCGTAAATGGCAGGTAATTTCGAGGAAAAAGTACGGTTAAAGCCTTCTGGCGCAAGACTTTAGGCAAATTGACATCTGGATTTATATCAATATAGTGGTGCGGGCCCTGCGTGGGGGGTCTGTCTGATGATTTGAAGCATAAATAGGAGGCCACATGGCTGACAAAAAAGCGCAGTTGATCATCGAGGGCGCAGCCCCCGTCGAGCTGCCCATTTTAACCGGCACCGTTGGTCCCGATGTTATCGACGTACGGGGCCTGACGGCCACGGGCCGTTTTACATTCGACCCAGGCTTCATGTCGACCGCCTCATGCGAGTCGAAGATCACCTATATCGACGGTGATAACGGTATCTTGCTGCACCGCGGCTACCCGATCGAACAGCTTGCTGAACAGTCGGACTACCTGGAGACCTGCTACCTGCTGCTTAATGGCGAACTGCCAACAGCTGAGCAAAAGGCCCAGTTTGTCAGCACCGTGAAGAACCACACCATGGTTCACGAGCAGTTGAAGACCTTCTTCAACGGCTTCCGTCGCGACGCCCACCCGATGGCCGTCATGTGCGGTGTAGTCGGCGCCCTGTCGGCCTTCTATCACGACTCCCTGGACATCAATAACCCGCAGCATCGCGAAATTTCCGCGATCCGCCTGGTTGCCAAGATGCCGACCCTGGCCGCAATGGTTTACAAGTACTCCATGGGTCAACCCATGATGTACCCGCGCAACGACCTGACGTACGCGGAAAACTTCCTGCACATGATGTTCAACACCCCGTGCGAGATCAAACCGATCAGCCCGGTGCTGGCCGCCGCGATGGACAAGATCTTCATCCTCCACGCCGACCACGAACAGAACGCCTCGACGTCCACCGTGCGCCTGGCAGGTTCCTCGGGTGCCAACCCGTTCGCCTGTATCGCCGCCGGTATCGCCGCACTGTGGGGCCCTGCCCACGGCGGTGCGAACGAAGCCGTATTGACCATGCTTGATGAAATCGGCGATGTCTCGAACATCGACAAGTTCATCGCCAAGGCCAAGGACAAGAACGATCCGTTCAAGCTGATGGGCTTCGGTCACCGGGTCTACAAGAACCGCGACCCGCGTGCCACCGTGATGAAGAAGACCTGCGACGAAGTACTGAAGGAACTGGGGATCAAGAACGATCCGCAACTCGAACTGGCCATGCGCCTGGAAGAGATCGCCCTGACCGACCCGTACTTCATCGAACGCTCGCTGTACCCGAACGTCGACTTCTACTCGGGGATCATCCTCAAGGCGATCGGCATTCCAACCAGCATGTTCACCGTGATCTTCGCCCTGGCGCGCACCGTAGGCTGGATCTCCCACTGGAAAGAAATGCTCTCCAGCCCGTACAAGATTGGCCGCCCGCGCCAGCTGTACACCGGCTACGAGTCGCGTGACATCACCAAGCTGGAAGACCGCAAGTAAGCTAACCGCTACTTGGCAACACCGAAAACGGCCTCCTTTGATAGGGAGGCCGTTTTTATTTGTGCCGGATTTGAGAAACAGTTTTGTCGTATCCGTTACCAATAAAGGCAAAAAAAAGCCCCGATCTCACGACCGGGGCTTTTTTTGTAACGGTTACAGCTTAATGGCTAACCGCCCCACTCGCCCCCAGGCCCGTCTGCGAACGGACAAACTGCGGGAAGTACAGCGCACGTTCCTTCTCTGCCGCCGCCGACTTGTCGGTGATGGAGAAGAACCAGATACCGATGAACGCAATGATCATCGAGAACAGCGCCGGGTACTCGTAAGGGAAGATCGCCTTCTCATGGTGCAGGATCGAGACCCAGATGGTTGGGCCGAGGATCATCAGGCCAACGGCACTGATCAAGCCCAGCCAGCCACCAATCATTGCACCGCGGGTGGTGAGGTTTTTCCAGTACATGGAAAGCAGCAGCACCGGGAAGTTACAGCTGGCGGCAATGGAGAACGCCAGGCCCACCATGAACGCGATGTTCTGGCTTTCAAACAGGATACCCAGACCAATGGCCAGCACTGCCAGGGCGATGGTGGTGATCTTCGATACACGAATCTCATCCTTCTCGTTGGCCTTGCCTTTCTTGATCACGCTGGCGTACAGGTCATGGGACACCGCCGAAGCACCCGCCAGGGTCAAACCGGCAACCACTGCCAGGATGGTGGCAAACGCCACGGCCGAGATGAAGCCCAGGAAGATACTGCCGCCCACCGCGTTGGCCAGGTGCACCGCCGCCATGTTGTTACCGCCGAGCAAGGCACCTGCAGCATCCTTGAACGCCGGGTTGGTGCTGACCAGCAGGATCGCGCCAAAGCCGATGATGAAGGTCAGGATATAGAAGTAGCCGATGAAGCCAGTGGCATACAGCACGCTCTTGCGAGCTTCCTTCGCGTCACTCACGGTGAAGAAGCGCATCAGGATGTGCGGCAGGCCGGCGGTACCGAACATCAGTGCCAGGCCGAGGGAGAACGCCGAAATCGGATCTTTCACCAGGCCACCCGGGCTCATGATCGCTTCACCTTTAGGGTGAACCTTGATCGCCTCGGCAAACAGCATGTTGAAGTCGAAGTTGACGTGTTTCATCACCATCAGCGCCATGAACGAGGCACCGGACAGCAGCAGCACTGCCTTGATGATCTGCACCCAGGTGGTCGCCAGCATGCCGCCGAACAACACATAGAGGCACATGAGGATGCCCACCAGGATCACCGCTACATGGTAATCAAGGCCGAACAGCAGCTGGATCAGCTTGCCCGCGCCAACCATCTGCGCGATCAGGTAGAACGCCACCACCACCAGGGAGCCACAGGCCGACAGGCTGCGGATCTGGGTTTGCCCGAGGCGGTAGGACGCCACGTCGGCAAACGTGTATTTACCCAGGTTACGCAGGCGCTCGGCGATCAGGAACAGAATGATCGGCCAGCCCACCAGGAAGCCGATCGAGTAGATCAGGCCGTCGTAGCCGGAGGTGAACACCAGCGCGGAAATCCCCAGGAAGGACGCTGCCGACATATAGTCACCGGCAATCGCCAAACCGTTCTGGAACCCGGTGATCTTGCCGCCGGCCGCATAGTAGTCGGCCGCCGACTTGTTGCGCTTGGACGCCCAGTAGGTGATGCACAAGGTCGCGCCGACGAAGGCCACGAACATCAGGATCGCTGCGATATTCAGCGGTTGTTTATGCACTTCGCCGGTCAACGCATCTGCCGCCCAAACGGCAGGTGCAAAGGCCGAGGCGCCGAGTACAGCCAATAGACGACGGATCATTGCGCAGCCTCCTTGAGAATCGCATTGTTCAGGTCGTCGAATTCGCCGTTGGCGCGTCGTACATAGATGCCGGTGAGGATGAAGGCCGACACAATCAGCCCGACCCCGATCGGGATCCCCCACGTGATGGACGAACCGGGGCTGATCTTGGCCCCCAGTATTTGCGGCCCATAGGCAATCAGAAGAATGAAAGCGGAGTACAGCCCAAGCATGATTGCCGAGAGAATCCAGGCGAATCTTTCCCTTTTTCTTACCAGCTCCTTGAAGCGCGGGCTGTTTTGAATCGAGAGGTAAATGCTGTCGTTCATTGTTTTTATCCTCGCAGCACAGCTTTTTATTATTGGAACATATCCACTGTATGCGGCTGAGGAACAGGTTCCAGACGACCTTAGTAGTAGAAGGAGATGGGCGATCACGCCAGCTTTGCACTGATTAAAGTGACAGCCTTTGGCCCAGAAACGACAAAGCCCGCCTGACGAAAACGCCAGGCGGGCTTGCAAGGTACGACCTAGAGGCTTCGAGACTTATTTAGCGGTCCATTCGGCAACACGCTCAGGGTGCTTGGCCACCCAATCCTTGGCCGCGGCTTCAGGCTTGGCGCCCTCTTGAATGGCCAACATGACTTCGCCGATTTCATCCTTGGAGGCCCACTGGAATTTCTTCAGGAACGCCACGACTTCCGGGGCTTTCTTTTCCAGGCCTTTGCTGCCGATGCTGTTGACGGTTTCAGCAGCACCATAAATTCCTTTTGGGTCGTCCAGGAAACGCAGTTTCCACTTGGCGAACATCCAGTGTGGCACCCAACCGGTGACCGCAAGGGATTCCTGTTTGTCTTCGGCGCGGGTCAGCTCGGCGATCATCGCCGCGCCCGAACTGGCTTGCAGCTTGTAGTCCAGGCCGTAGGCCTTGATCGCTTCGTCGGTCTTGAGCATTACGCCTGAACCGGCGTCGATGCCGACGATTTTGTTCTTGAAGGTGGTGTCGGTCTTGAGGTCTTCGATGGATTTGGCTTTCACGTACTCAGGCACGATCAGGCCAATCTTGGCGTCCTTGAAGTTGGGGCCGTAGTCGACCACCTTGTCCTTGTTCTTGGCCCAGTATTCGCCGTGGGTCACGGGTAGCCAGGCAGAGAGCATGGCGTCGAGTTTGCCGGTGGCCACGCCTTGCCACATGATCCCGGTGGCGACCGCTTGCAGTTTCACGTCATAACCGAGCTTCTGCTTGATCACTTCTGCCGCCACGTGGGTGGTGGCGACACTGTCCGACCAGCCATCCACATAGCCGATGCTCAGGGTTTTGCTGTCGGCGCTGGCCAGTGTGGAGCTCATCGCAACTACCAGAGTGGCAGCTGCGCCCAAGAGTCGTCGCATCTTCATAGTGCTTCCCCGAAAGTGCTGCGCCCGGCGGATGCCGAGCGACGTCAACCTGTTGTTATGTGGTGCACCGCGCCCCCTTCACGCGCATCGATCACGTGGGTGCCTCATCAGTGGAGGGCTGACACTTCGATCATCAACCTGCTGCCACAACCGACCTGCTCTGACTGCGACCTCAGGTAAGCAAGAAACGACATCACATCGCCAGCAGGACGATTTGTAGGACATTCACCGACGATCCCGCCCGAACTTTGCATGTCAAAATTATGCTGCCCCACTGGGACGGCACAAATCCGGGTAAGATGCGCGCCTTTGCCCCCAGACGGCCTGATCATGCCCGCGACTGCACGCTTCCCGCTCCTGCCCTATTTATTTGCCCTGATCCTCGGTGTGCTGGCCCTCGGCGGCTACTGGTATGGCCTTGGCCAACCGGTGGTGCTGCCGGACGTGGCGAGTGCCAGCCACAAGCTGCAATGTGCGTCCTACACGCCCTTCGACAAAGACCAATCCCCATTCGACCAGCCGTTCACACTGCGCCCCGAGCGCATGGACGCCGACCTGGCGTTGCTGGCCACCCGCTTTGAGTGCATCCGCACCTACTCCCAGACCGGCCTTGAAGCCTTGCCGGAACTGGCGCGCAAACATGGCCTGAAGCTGATGAGCGGCGCGTGGGTCAGCAGTGATCCGGTGGCCACCGCCAAGGAAGTCGAGGCACTGATCGCCTCGGCCAACGCCAACCCCGACGTCATCACGTCAGTGATCGTGGGTAACGAAACCCTGCTGCGCAAGGAAGTCACCGCCAAGCAGTTGGTGACGCTGATCCATCACGTCAAAAGCCATATCAAGCAGCCGGTCACCTATGCCGATGTGTGGGAGTTCTGGCTGCAACACCCGGAAATCGCCCCGGCGGTGGATTTCCTGACCATCCACCTGCTGCCTTACTGGGAAGATGACCCGTCGGGCATCGACCAGGCGCTCAAGCATGTGGGCGATGTTCGCCAGACCTTCGGCAACAAGTTCGCCCCCAAGGACGTGATGATCGGCGAGACCGGCTGGCCGAGCGAAGGCCGGCAGCGGGAAACCGCGGTGCCGAGCCGGGTCAACGAAGCGAAATTCATGCGCGGGTTCGTAGCCATGGCTGAAGCCAACGGCTGGCATTACAACCTGATCGAAGCCTTTGACCAGCCGTGGAAACGCGCCAGCGAAGGTGCCGTAGGCGGTTACTGGGGTTTGTTTGATGCCGACCGCCAGGACAAGGGCGTGCTGGCCGGTCCGGTGACCAACGTGCCGTACTGGCCGCTGTGGCTGGGGGTTGGCGGGATTATCCTGCTGGGCACGCTGCTGCTGGGCGGTCGCGTGCGCACCACCCGTGCTGCCTTGTTGTTGCCGTTGCTGGGCTCGGTGGCGGCCTGCTCGATTGGTACCTGGGCCGAATTGAACCGGGTAACGGCGCGCTTCACGGATGAGTGGGTGTGGGCGGGATTGCTGGTGGCCTTGAACCTTGCCGTTCTGGCCCACGCGGCCCTGGCCTTGAGTGCACGTGAAGGTTGGCGCGATCGCGCGTTCAACTGGATCGAGCAGCGCGCCAGCTGGCTGGTGGCAATCGCCGGGTTTGCCGGGGCTGTCATGATGCTGGCCCTGGTGTTTGACCCGCGTTATCGCAGCTTCCCGAGCGCCGCGCTGGTGCTGCCGGCGCTGGTGTACCTGGTGCGCCCGGTAAGCGGGCTGCGTCGGGAGATCGCGTTGCTGGCGTTCATCATCGGTGCCGGCATTGCGCCGCAGCTGTACCGCGAAGGATTGATGAACCAGCAGGCGTGGGGTTGGGCGGTGGTGAGCCTGCTCATGGTTGCAGCCTTGTGGCGTTGCCTGCGGGTGCGCAAGGCTTAAGACCGCTTTCGCGAGCAAGCCCGCTCCCACATTCGACCGCATTCCAAGGGATGTACTCGGTCAAATGTGGGAGCGGGCTTGCTCGCGAAGAGGCCCTGTCAGGCGACGCGAGGCTTACGGACCAACCGCAACCCTGCAATCACCACCGCAAACACCGCAAACGTCGTGTTGTACAACGCCAACGCCGGAAACCCGAACACCAGCGCCAACACTGCCAACCCCCACCCTGCCCGGCCCGGCACAAAAACCCCAGCACTGCAGTGACCAACGCCGCCCAGCCCATCACCTTGAAGTGAATCATCAACCCCAGGCTGGAACGCACCTGGCATTCCCAGCGGCTGGCTTCGTCAGCACAAATGCCCACCCAACGGCCATCCTCCATGAATCCGTAACGCGCGCCATAACTGGCGGCCAGCCAAAGTGGCAGGGCAATAAGCAGCAGGATCAGCGGAAAACGGCGGGACATAGGGCACTCCGATAGGCGAAAACGGCGCCCAGCTTAATCCCCCGGCAGCCGTTGGCAAGGCTTGTAAACAGATAAGTGTTCGTCAATGCGTGCCAAAGTGTATCGTCTGGCTACTATTACCCCGATTCCCACGTTTTTTCCGACTTTTCGTGCCGAAGGCTGGCACTTCGGAAGCAACGCGGTGGTCATAGCCTGCGAACTCCAACCCAGCACGTTTTCCTCTTAGGGATTTAGTCATGCTCCGTTCCTTGCGCTGTGCGGCCCTGTTGGGCAGCCTTTTTCTGAGTGCGTCAGCACTGGCGGTCGATATTGACCAGGCCAGCTATGGCTACCCTTTGACCAACCCGTTTGAAGCAACCATCGCGACCACCCCGCCCAACCTGCGGCCGGAGTTGCCGTCCGACGATGAAATCAATCAGTCCGACTACACCCTGACGATGCGCCCCGAGCGTGAGTTCAGCCTGCCCGACAACTTCTGGGCGGTGAAGAAACTCACCTACCGCATCGCCAAGCAAGACCGCGCCGCACCGCTGATCTTCCTGATCGCCGGCACCGGTGCACGCTTTGACAGCACCATCAACGAATACCTGAAAAAGCTCTACTACAAGGCCGGTTACCACGTCGTCCAACTGTCGTCCCCGACCAGCTTCGACTTCATCGCCGCCGCCTCGCGCTTCGCCACCCCCGGCATCAGCCAGGAAGACGCCGAAGACATGTACCGCGTGATGCAGGCCGTGCGCGCGCAAAACCCGACGCTGCCGGTGACCGACTTCTACCTCACCGGCTACAGCCTGGGCGCCCTCGACGCAGCCTTCGTCAGCAAGCTGGATGAAACCCGTCGCAGCTTCAACTTCAAGAAAGTCCTGCTGCTGAACCCGCCGGTCAACCTCTACACCTCGATCACCAACCTCGACAAGCTGGTGCAAACCGAGGTCAAGGGCATCAACAACAGCACCACCTTCTATGAACTGGTGTTGAACAAACTGACCCGCTACTTCCAGCAAAAGGGCTACATCGACCTGAACGACGCCCTGCTCTACGACTTCCAGAACTCCAAGGAACACCTGACCAACGAACAGATGGCGATGCTGATCGGCACCTCGTTCCGCTTCTCGGCGGCCGACATTGCCTTCACCTCGGACCTGATCAACCGCCGCGGCCTGATCATCCCGCCCAAGTACCCGATCAGCGAAGGCACCAGCCTCACGCCATTTCTCAAGCGTGCGCTGCAGTGTGATTTCGACTGCTACCTCACCGAACAGGTGATCCCGATGTGGCGCGCCCGTTCCGACGGCGGCAGCCTGTTGCAACTGGTTGACCAGGTCAGCCTGTATGCGCTCAAGGACTACCTGCACGACAGCCCGAAAATCGCCGTCATGCACAACGCCGACGACGTGATCCTGGGCCCTGGCGACCTTGGCTTCCTGCGTAAAACCTTCGGCGATCGCTTGACCGTCTACCCCCTGGGCGGCCATTGCGGCAACCTCAACTACCGCGTCAACGCCGACGCCATGCTGGAGTTCTTCCGTGGCTAAATATCTTCTGCTGCTCGCCGCCCTGATGTGCGCGGGCGTGGCCAATGCCGACAACAGCAAGGCCCACACGCCGACCGTAGTGGACTCCGACGGTTTCAAGGAGCCCCTGAGCCATCTCAAGTTCAATCCTGGCCTGGACCAGCGTGAGTTCGAGCGTTCGTCGGTCAACGCCCTGAATGTCTACGACCCGCTGGAGTCGTGGAACCGCCGGGTCTACCACTTCAACTACCGCTTCGACCAGTGGGTGTTCCTGCCGGTGGTGGACGGTTACCGCTACGTTACCCCAAGCTTCCTGCGTACCGGCGTCAGCAACTTCTTCAACAACCTGGGGGATGTGCCCAACCTGTTGAACAGCCTGCTGCAGCTCAAAGGCCATCGTTCCCTGGAAACCACCGGGCGCCTGCTGCTCAACACCACCATCGGCATCGCCGGCCTGTGGGACCCGGCCACCGCCATGGGCCTGCCGCGCCAGAGCGAAGACTTCGGCCAGACCCTGGGCTTCTACGGTGTACCGGGCGGCGCCTACCTGGTGCTGCCGCTGTTTGGTCCGTCGAACCTGCGGGACACCACCGGCCTGCTGGTGGACTATGGCGCCGAGACCGAGATCAACTTCCTGAACGTGTCCAAGGTCAGCGAAAACCACCCGGAAATCTGGGCCCTGCGCGCCGTCGACAAGCGCTACCAGACCAGCTTCCGCTACGGCCAGATGAACTCGCCGTTCGAGTACGAAAAGGTGCGCTACGTGTACACCGAAGCGCGCAAGTTGCAGATCGCCGAGTAACGTCCCGTGTAGGCGCTGGCTTGCCAGCGCCTACACCGCGGCTCCCCGCCTGCACCACCTGCGCCACGTAAACTGCAATTGCAGCACCGCCGCCCTGGCCATTTCCCGATCCTGCTCCGCCAATCCCGAAGGCTGCTCCAGCACTTCCAGCAATACCGCACCCGGTGCATCCAGCAGCGACTCATTCGTCACGCTCGGGCCGCCCTCTTCCAGCGCCGCCTCCAACGCCCGCAAATAGCGATCGCGCTCACTCGCCAACGCACCCCGGCTGCCCGCCAGGCACGCGCGCAGCTCCAGCAACTCGTCCCCCAGATCCAGCCCGAGCAATCCGTTGTCCCAGTGGGCACGCCGATCAGCAGGCAAGGTTTCGCTGTAGCGCGATAGGCGAATCAGCCGGTCCGCCATGCGCCCGCCAAACCAGCTTTCGGCCTGCTCCAAAGGGCGGGAGGTCAGTTGCGCCAGGTCGAATAACGACGCCTTGAACATCCGCCGATAGTGATGCTCGCCAGGATTCAGCTGAATCAGCCGAAACACCACCACGGCAATGCCCACGCCCACCAGCGTCGCGATAGCCTTGTTGAGAAACGCGGCGAAGTCGTAGGTCATCACATTGCTGGGCCCGACGTTGTTGACGAAAAAGATGCAGAACGCCGACGCCGTGGCCGCCAGTGTGGGGCGACTCATGCACAGCGACGCCACGAACAGCGGCACACCCAGCGCCAGGCATAACAGCGCAAAACCCTCGAACCCCGGCAGCAACGCAAAGCGCACAACCCCGGCCACGGGAATCGACAGCGCAATGCCCTTGAGGAAGTTCAGGCTGGAGGCCGACGGGTTTTCCCGCGCCGCAAACAGGCTCAACACCACGCCACAAATAGACACCGCGCCCAGCCCCGAAGGCCATGCCATCAAGATCCAGAACGCCGCAACCGCCAGAAAAGCCAGTGCACTGCGCAACCCGCCGAGCACGCCTTGCTCGATGTCCCGGTGCCAGGACATCGCCCCCGGCGCGCCAGGCGGCACCCTGCCCTCTTCGACCGCGACCAGCGTCAATGCACTCAGGTCAATCAAACGCAGCACCTGCGCCAGTTGCATCAGGCAAAAGTGCGCTTCCTGGCCAAGACGCGGATCCTGCAACGCCAGGCCAAGCCGCTGCGACAGTTCGGACAGGTCTTCGAGGCGCTCTTGCTGCAACGCGCCCGCCACCGCTTCGATCAATGGCACCACGGCAACCGTCTCATCAAGCATCATCCGCTGGCGCGCCACGCCCCGCGCTGCCCGCAGCAGGCCAAGCAGGTCACGGCTGAGCACCCGCAAGGCCTGGGAGCGGCGCCGGCCCTTGGGCCCTTCAAACCAGGCGTGGTCACGCTGGCTGTCCACGGCTACGAGGCGGCTCAACGCTTCGAGCAGGCCTTTACGCTGATCGTTACCCAACAGCTCCGACGCGGCGGCACGTATCCCGGCCTGCCACGCGGCGCGTGCCTGGACCGCCAGCACCTGCTCGACCCGGCGCGGCCACAAAATCGTGCTGGCGATAGAGGCGCAGAGGATCCCCAGGCTGATCTCCTGGCAGCGCGCCACCGCCTCATCGAACACCCCCAAAGGTGCGGCCGTAGCGGGCAACGCAATAATCGCGGTGGTGTAACCCGCCAGCACAAAACCATAGGATGCGTGATTACGCAGCAAGGATGCGCCCGTGGTGCAAAACGCCAGCCACAGCGCCATGCACAGCAGGAACAGCAGCGGTGCCTGACCCAACATACCGATCATCGCGATAGAGACCATGGCCCCGGCAAACGTGCCCACCAGCCGATAGGCGCCTTTGGCCAGGACCATGCCACTGGTGGACTGGCCCACGATAAACACCGTGGTCAACGCCCATTGTGGTTGCTGCAGGTCGAAACAAAAGGCCAGGTACAACGCGACCCCGCCGGCGATCATGTTGCGCAGGGCGAACAGCAGATCGTTGCGGGACGGGGTCAGCGTCGCTTGCCAGAGATCAGGGAGCTGAAAGGTGGAGAACTTCATGAAACCCGCATATAGATAGCAAGCTAATGATTAGCATCGTATCTATATTTGCCGGGAATGCCAATCTCCCGGCTATTTGACCAACCGCTTTTCCTTGGACGGCCTGTAGCCAAAGTACGCGCTGTAGCACTTGCTGAAATGGCTTGGCGAGACAAATCCGCAGGCCACCAGCACGTCCACCTGGGACAGCTCGGTGTGTTGCAGCAGCCGGCGGGCCTCGGTGATGCGCAGTTCCAGGTAGTAACGCTGAGGCGTGGTGCCCAGTTGCTCCTTGAACAAGCGCTCCAACTGGCGCCGGGAACGGCCCGCGTATACCGCCAATTGCTCAAGCTCCAGGGGCTCTTCAAGGTTGGCGTCCATCAGCTTCACCACCTCACGCAGCGGTGCGCTCAAGCAGATGTTTTCCGTCGGTTTCACCCGCCGGTAACGCGACTCCTCAAACGCCAGGATGTCCTCGATGCCTTCGACCAAGGCTTTGCCGTACAGACCCTTGATCCAGTCCAGCGCCATATGAAACGCGCCGGACGGACTGGAAGCCGTCAGCCGGTCGCGATCAATCACATACGGCTCGCTGCTGACCTGCGTCGCCTTGCAGAACTCGGCCAGGGCCGGGCGATGTTCCGGGTGCACGGCGCACCGGTAGCCGCCAAGCAAACCCGCACGCCCCAGGAACCACGCACCGTTCCACAACCCGGCCAGGCTCACGCCCTGCTCCGAGGCGCTTTTCAGCAGGTGGATGAATTCGTCCGTGGCCTTCAGTTCGGTACGGTAGCCACCGCAGATCACCAGCAGGTCCAGCGCTTTAAGCACTGAATGCTCAAGCCGCGCATCAGGCCGGATCACCAACCCCAGGTCGCTGATCACCTCGCCTTCCTGCAAGCCAAACGTTGACGTGGCAAACGACGCCGGCCGCAGCAGGTTCGCGGTGATCAGCGCATCCAGCGCCTGGGTAAACGCCGGCAGCGAAAAATGTTCGAGCAACACAAACCCCACGCGCACCGTCTGGCGGGCCTCGCCGGGGTTTTCATTCAGATAGCGCAGGTTCTTGCCTTTCATGCCCCCGCTGAATTGCCGTCGCTCGATCAATTGCCTATGCCCTCGCACGCGTCCAGAGCTTGCCCACCACGCTGACAACCGCCAACACCACGGCCCCGGCAATGATCCCCGCCACCGCATTGAGCAACGTCGGCACCAGCCACGCCAGGCCACCGGTGCTTTGGCTCACGGTCTCGATCCAGTGATGCACCACCGGTACGCCATGGGTCAGGATACCGCCGCCCACCATGAACATCGCTGCCGTGCCGATCACCGACAGGCTTTTCATCATGTACGGCGCCGCCCGCAGGATCGCCCCGCCAATGCTGCGCGCCGCCTGACCGGGCTTTTGGGTGAGCCACAGCCCCAGGTCATCGAGCTTGACGATGCCGGCCACCAGGCCGTAGACGCCGATGGTCATGACGATGGCGATGCCCGACAGCACGATCACTTGCTGCATCAGCGGCGCATCCGCCACGGTGCCGAGGGTGATGGCGATGATTTCGGCCGAGAGAATGAAGTCGGTACGGATCGCGCCCTTGATCTTGTCCTTCTCGAACGCCACCAGGTCAGTGGCCGGGTCCGCCACGGCTTCCACCAGGTGCGCCTGTTCTTCGGTGCGCTTGTGCAAGAAGGTATGGGCGAGCTTTTCGAAACCCTCGAAACACAGATACGCGCCGCCCAGCATCAGCAACGGCGTGACCGCCCACGGCGCAAATGCGCTGATCAGCAAGGCCGCGGGCACCAGGATCAGCTTGTTGACGAACGAGCCCTTGGCCACCGCCCACACCACCGGGATTTCCCGCTCGGCGCGCACCCCGGAGACTTGCTGGGCATTCAGCGCCAGATCATCCCCCAGCACGCCCGCGGTTTTCTTCGCGGCCATCTTGGTCATCAAGGCCACATCGTCGAGCACTGCTGCGATGTCGTCGATCAATACCAGCAAACTGCTTCCTGCCATGGCTCGGGCTTCCCGTGATTCAAAGTGCGCCGAGAATAACGCGGCGCACACCGGGTTAGCGAGCCGTTCAGTGCGCAGGGGTTTGCCAGCCGCCGCCCAGGCTCTGTATCAACGCCACACTGCCCTGGCTGAGCTGGCCCTGGGTGTCACGCAGGTTCTGCTCGGCTTGCAGCAACACCAGTTGCTGGGTCAGCACATTCTCCTGGCTGACAGTGCCGGCACGCAATTGCGCCTCCTGGCTGCCGAACAGTTGCCGGTTGCGCTGGTACACCTGCTGGAAGGCATCGGCCTGGGTTTGCAGGTGGTTGATCGCCGACAGGTTGTCTTCGACGTTCTGCAGGGCGCTGAGCACCGTGCCACGGTAGGTCGCGGCGATCTGGTCGTAGCTGGCCTCGGCCTGCCTGACCGCTGCCTCACGGGCGCCGCCGTCGAACAGGGTTTCCGCCAGCGCCGGGCCCAGGGTCCAGATCCGATTGGGCAGCGAGAACAACCCGCCCAGCGCGCTGCCGCGATAACCGGCCTCGGCGGTGAGGTCCAGGGTCGGGAAGAACGCGGCCTCAGCCACGCCGATTTTCGCGTTGGCCGCCGCGGCCGAGCGCTCCGCCGCCACCACGTCGGGACGCCGTTGCAGCAAGGTTGACGGCAAGGTCAGCGGCGGGCGCGGCAACACGAAGGTGTAGTCATCCCGCGCCGCCACGGCGAATTCGCTCGGCGCCACGCCCACCAGCACCGCCAGTGCGTGCTCGTATTGCTCGCGGTCGCGCAGGGAGGTTTGCAGGTCGGCAATCGAGGTGGTGAGCTGGTCCTGGGCCACCAGCAACTGGTCGTTGGTGGCGACGCCCTGGGTGAACTGCACCTGGATCATGTCCAGCAGTTGCTGGTTGATCTTCTGTTGCTGTTGCAGCAGGCGCACGTCGATATCCATCTGCCGCAGGGCGAGGTAGTTGCTCGCCACGCTGGAGCTGATGGACAACCGCACCCCGGCCAGCAACGCGTCGGATTGCTGGGCCGTGGCCTGGCTGGACTCTATCCCGCGCCGTACCAGGCCCCACAGGTCCGGCTCCCAGCTGGCGGTCAAGGTCGCGCTGACGCTGTTCTCGACACCGCCCGAGGTAGTGCTGGATGTACTGCTGCCGCTGCCGCCCACACCCCGCGAACCCGACAGGCCTACGCCGACAGTGGGCCACAACCCGGCCCGGCTGGACGCCACCTGCGCCTGGGCCAGACGGTAGGCCGCCTCCGCCGCGATGATCGACTGGTTGGCCTTGGCCGAGCGCGCCACCAGGTCGTTCAGCACCGGGTCCTGATAGGCCAGCCACCACTGACTGTCCATCGCCCCTTGGGGGTTGGCCGCCGCGCGCTGCCACTGGGCGCCTTCCTTGAAAGTCTGCGGCAGCTCCATGGCGGGCTTCTGGTAATCCGGCCCGACCATGCAGCCGCCGAGCAGCAGGCTGATGCAAAGCACGCTGTATTTCACGTTCATAACCTTGCTTCCTTACGCCGACCCAGGCGCTGTGACGCCCGGTCGAGCCACAGGTAGATCACCGGGGTGGTGTACAGCGTCAGCACCTGGCTGAACAGCAGGCCACCAATAATCGAAATCCCCAACGGCCGGCGCAGTTCCGAGCCGTAGCCGGTGCCCAGCACCAGCGGCAGCGCGCCAAGGATCGCCGCCAGGGTGGTCATCATGATCGGCCGGAAGCGGATCAGGCACGCCCGGCGAATCGCTTCCTTCGCCGTGAGGCCGAACTCCCGCCGCTCGGTGATCGCGAAGTCGATCATCATGATCGCGTTCTTCTTCACGATGCCAATCAACAGAATCACCCCTACCAGCGCAATGATCGACAGCTCGGTGCCGGTCAGCAGCAAGGCAATCAACGCGCCGACACCGGCCGAGGGCAAGGTCGAGAGAATGGTCAGCGGGTGCATCAGGTTTTCGTAGAGGATGCCCAGCACGATATACACCGACAGCAACGCGGCCACGATCAGCAACGGCTCGCTGGCCACCGACGACTGGAACACCTGGGCCGTACCGGCAAACTGGCCCACCACACTGGCGGGCATGCGCAGTTGCTTCACCGCATCGTCCACCAGCGCAGTCGCCTGGCCGATGGACGTGCCGGGCGCCAGGTTGAACGAGACCGTCACCGCCGGGAACGTGCCCTGGTGGCTGATGGAGATCGCCGTGCGCGCCACGGTGTTATCCGCCAGCGCCGACAGCGGCACCAGGGTCTGTTCGGTAGTCAGGCTGGGCGCCGCCGTGGTGCCTTTGGTGGTCGTGGCCTGGGTGCCTGTCGGTACGTAAATGCCCTTGAGCGCCGAAGGGTCGGTCCAGTATTCCGGGGCGATTTCCATCACCACGTGGTACTGGTTGGCCGCGCGATACAGGGTGGCCACCTGGCGCTGGCCAAAGGCGTCGTACAGCGTCTGGTCGACCGCCGAGACACTCACCCCGAGGCGCGCCGCCGTGTCGCGGTTGATCTGCACATTGGCCAGCAGGCTGTTGTCTTGCTGGTCGGTATTGAGGTCGGTGAGTTGCGGCAACTTACGCAGCACCGCCACCACTTTGGGCACCCATTCATCCAGGGATTCCTGGTCATCGGCGGTCAGGGTGTACTGGTACTGCGCGCCACTTTGCCGGCCACCCACGGTGATGTCCTGGGCCGACTGCAAATACAGCTTGGTGCCGGGCATGGCGCCGAGGCTGCGGCGAATCTGCCCGATGATGTCGGTGGCATTGTCCTTGCGCTCGCCCAGGGGCTTGAGCAATACAAACATCTGCGCACTGTTGACCGCCCCGCCGCCGCCTCCGCCACCGCCGACAAACCCGGCGACGGTGTCGATATTCGGGTTTTTCATCACCTTGCGGTTGATCTCGGTGAAGTCCTTCTGCATCGCCCCGTAGGAAATGCTCTGGTTGGCCTGGATGCTGCCCTGCAAGCGCCCGGTGTCTTCCTGGGGAAAGAAGCCCTTGGGCACCAGCACGTACAACACACCGGCAAGCACGATCACCAGCACCGTGACGAAGCCCATCAGCACCGTATGGTCGATCACCCAACCCAGGGTGCGATCGTAGAAGCGGTGAAAGCGCGAATCCGGGTGTTCGTTGCCTGCGTGAATTTCTTTCGGCGCGCGCAACAGCACGCTGGCAAGCATCGGCGTGACCGTCAGGGAGATCAGCATCGAGATCACGATGGCCACCGACAGCGATACCGAAAACTCGCGGAACAGCCGCCCGACAATCCCGCCCATCAGCAGCAGCGGAATAAACACCGCCACCAGCGACACGCTGATGGTCAGCACCGTGAAACCCACCTCCTGGGCGCCGGCCAGCGCGGCTTCCACCCGGGTCTTGCCGCGCTCCAGGTGACGCATGATGTTTTCCACCACCACGATCGCATCGTCCACCACAAACCCGGTGGAAATGGTCAGCGCCATGAGGGACAAGTTGTTCAGGCTGTAGCCGAGGAAGTACATCGCGCCGAAGGTGCCCAGCAGCGACAACGGCACCACAATCGCCGGCACCAGAGTGCTGCGCCAGTCGCGGAAGAAGCCGAACGTCACCAGCGTCACCAACAGGATCGACACCAGCAACGTCACTTCCACGTCGTGCAACGACGCGCGAATGGTGGTGGTGCGGTCCATCAGCAGGTCGAGCTTGATCGTCGCGGGTATCGAGCTTTGCAAAAACGGCAGCGAGGCTTTCACCGCGTCCACCGTTTCGATCACGTTGGCGCCGGGCTGCTTGAACACCACCAGCAACACCGCCGGCTTGCCGTTGGACAGGCCGAAGTTGCGCAGGTCCTGCACATCTTCACGGACGTAGCCGAGGTCGGCGATATGGATCAAGTCGCCGTTGCGCGCCTTGACCACCAGCGGCCCGTAGTCCTTTTCATCGAGCAACTGGTCGTTGGCGGCAATGCCGTAGTTGCGGTCGCCGATGGCCACGTTGCCCTTGGGCAGGTTGACGTTGGACGCGTTGATCACCTGGCGCACCTGCTCCAGGCTGACGCCGTACTGGTTGAGTCGGTCGGGGTTCAACTCCACCCGCACCGCCGGCAGCGCGCCGCCGCCCACGGTCACGTCACCGACGCCGGTGGTCTGCAACAGCCGCTGCTCCAGCAGGGTCGAAGCCACGTCATACATCTGCCCCGGCGTGGCGCTGTCGGAGGTCAGGCTGATGATCAAGATTGGCGAGTCGGCCGGGTTGACCTTGCGGTACGTCGGGTTGCCGGACAGGTCGCTGGGCAGGTTGCTGCGGGCGGCGTTGATCGCGGCCTGAACGTCCCGGGCAGCACCGTCGATGTCGCGGTTCAGGTCGAACTGCAGGATGATCCGCGCCGAGCCAAGGCTGCTGGACGAGGTCATCTGCGTGACCCCGGCAATCTGGCCGAACTGCCGTTCCAACGGCGTGGCCACCGAACTGGCGACGGTGGTCGGATCGGCGCCGGGCAACGAGGCGCTGACGCTGATGGTCGGGAAATCCACCTCCGGCAGCGGCGCCACCGGCAGCAGCATAAAAGCCAGTGCGCCGAACAGCGCGAGGCCGGCCGCCATCAAGGTGGTTGCAATGGGACGGCGAACAAACGGCGCGCTGAGGTTCATCGCCATCAGACCGCTTCAGCCGGGCGACGGCTGAAACGCTGCCCCAGGCCATGCATGGCGAGGAAGATCACCGGCGTGGAAAACAGCGTCAGCAACTGGCTGAGCAACAGCCCGCCGATAATCGCGATACCCAACGGATGGCGCAGCTCCGAGCCAATCCCCGTGCCCAGCGCCAGCGGCACCGCGCCGAACAGCGAGGCCATGCTGGTCATCAGGATCGGCCGGAACCGCAACTCCGCCGCCTGACGGATCGCCGCCACAGGGCTCAGGCCACCCTCACGCAAGAGTTCCAGGGCGAAGTCGACCATCATGATGCCGTTTTTCATCACGATGCCGATCAGCAGCACAATACCGATCAGGCCGATAATGTCGAACTGCGTACCAGTCACCAGCAGCGCCAGCAAGGCCCCGAGCGCCGCCGAGAGCAGCGTCGAAAGGATCGTCACCGGGTGCACGAAGCTCTCGTACAGAATCCCCAGCATCAGGTACACCACCACAATCGCCGCCACCACCAGGAACACCTGGTTCGACAGCGACTGCTCGAACGTCGCCGCCGCGCCTTCAAGGTTGGCCTGCACCGACAGCGGCAGACCGACCTTGGCCTCGATGTCCTTGAGCCGCGTGACGGCCGCGCCAAGGGTCTGGCCGGGGGCGAGGTTGAACGACACGTCGGCATACGGAAACTGGCCCAGCCGGTTGATGGTCACGGGGGCACGTATCACTTGCATGGTGGCCATGCTCGACAGCGGCGCGACACCGCCACCGGGAATATCCACGTACAACCCCGTGAGCAAATCCGACAAGTTGCGCGGCGGATGGTCGGTGGCGATCACCACGTGGTACTGGTTGAGCTGGGTATAAATCGTCGAGACCTGGCGCTGGCCGAAGGCGTCGTACAGCACATCGTCGATGGCCTGTGGCGTGATGCCCAGGCGCGAGGCGGTGGCGCGGTCAAACGTCAGCTGGATCTGGTTGCCGAACTGCATCGCCTGGCTTTGCACGTCGGTGAACATCGGGTCTTGCTTGATCGCCGCCAGCAGCCTGGTGGTCCACTGCTCCAGCTCGTCCGGGTCGGTGGCTTGCAGGCCCAGGCGGTAGCTGGTGGTAGACACCGTGGCGTCGAGGGTCAGGTCCTGCACCGAGTGCAGGTACAGGCGGATGCCGGCGTCGTCGGCGTTGGCATCGGAGAGCCGGCGGATCACGTCGGTGGCGCTGTCACGCTCGCCCCGGGGCTTGAGGTTGATCAACAGGTTGCCCTGGTTGATGGTCGGGTTGGTCTGGTCGATCCCGACAAACGACGACAGGCTTTGCACCGCCGGGTCCTTGAGGATCCGGGCGGCGAGGCGCTGTTGTTCGGTCTGCATCTGCTGGAACGAAACCGTCGGCGCCGCCTGGGAAATGCCCTGGATCAGGCCGGTGTCCTGGTCCGGGAAAAAGCCCTTGGGCATGATCACCAGCGTCACCAGGGTCAACGCAGCAGTGAGCACCACCGAAATCAGCGTGAGCGTGCGGTGCGCCAGCACCCAGTCCAGGCCGCGTACGTAGTGGGTGTTGATGCGGTCGAAGAAATCCGCACGGCGTTCTTCATGCTTATTCTTGAGCATCCGCGCGCACATCATCGGCGTCAGGGTCAGGGAGATGAACGCCGAGATCACGATGGTCACGGCCACGGTCATGGCGAATTCGCGGAACAAGCGGCCGACCACATCGCCCATGAACAGCAGCGGGATCATCACTGCGATCAGCGCAATCGACAGCGAAATAATCGTGAAGCCGATTTGCTCCGAACCCTTGAGTGCAGCCTCCAGCGGTGAGTCGCCGGCCTCGATATAGCGCGTGATGTTTTCGATCATCACGATGGCGTCATCCACCACAAACCCGATGGCAATCGTCAGCGCCATCAGCGTCAGGTTGTTCAGGGAGAAGCCCAATGCATAGGCCACCGCCAGGGTGCCCACCAGCGTCAGCGGAATGGTGACGGCGGGAATGATCGTGGCCGGCACGTTGCGCAGGAACGCGAAAATCACGATCACTACCAGCGCGATGGCCATGGCCAGTTCGTACTGCACATCGGTGACCGAGGCGCGGATGGTTTGGGTGCGGTCAGTCAGCACCGCGACCTTCAAGGTACCCGGCAAACTCGCCCGCAGCTTGGGCAGCAATTGCTGCACGCGGTCGACCACTTCAATCACGTTGGCGCCGGGCTGGCGCTGGATATTCAGCACAATCGACGGCGTGCTGTTGGTCCACGCGGCCTGACGCGGGTTTTCCGGGCCCTGGGTGGAACTGGCGATCTGTGACAGGCGAATCGGCGCGCCGTTTTTATAGGCGATTACCAGGTCGCGGTATTCCTCGGCCGATTGCAGCTGGTCGTTGGCACCAATGGAATAGGCCTGGAACTTGCCATCGATATTGCCCTTGGCCTGATTGACGTTGGCGGTGCCGAGGGAGCTGCGCAGGTCATCGATGGACAGGCCAAGGCTATTGAGCGCCGAGGTGTTCGCCTCGACCCGCACCGCCGGGCGTTGGCCGCCGCTGATGGTCACCAGGCCGACGCCGGTGATCTGCGAGATTTTCTGCGCCAGGCGTGTGTCCGCCAGGTCTTCGACCTTGGTCAGCGGCAGCACATCGGAGGTCAGGGACAGGGTCAGCACCGGCGCATCCGCCGGGTTGACCTTGCTGTACACCGGCGGGTACGGCAGGTTGGCCGGCAAGAAGGTCCCGGCAGCGTTGATCGCGGCCTGTACTTCCTGTTCGGCGACGTCCAGGGATAGCGACAGGTCGAATTGCAGGGTCACCACCGAAGCGCCGTCGGAGCTGGTGGAGTTCATGGATTTAAGGCCCGGCATCTCGCCGAGCTGGCGCTCCAGCGGTGCGGTGATGGAAGAACTGACCACGTCCGGGCTGGCGCCGGGGTATTGGGTGAAGACCTGGATAGTCGGGTAATCGACTTCGGGCAATGCCGACACCGACAGCAAGTGATACCCCAGCATCCCCAGCAACAGCACCGCGACCATCATCAAGGTGGTGGCGACGGGACGTTCGATAAAGGGCCGCGAAATGTTCATGCTCGGCAGCTCCTCACTGGGCGACGACCTTCACAGCCGAACCGTCATCCAGCTTGTCGGCGCCTTCGGTAATCACCTGTTCGCCGGGCTTGACCCCGCTTTCGAGCACCGCCGAGATGTCGCCCATGGACGGGCCGGTCTTGATGTTGCGCAGGCTGGCCTTGTCGCCGTTCACCACGAACACGAAATCACCCTTGCTGCCATGCTGGATCGCCCGGGTGGGTACCACGGCAACCTGGGTCAGGGTGTCGGCTTTCAGGCGCGCATTGACGAACTGGTTGGGGAACAGCGCATTGCCCGAATCGTCGAACTGCGCCTTGACCTTGATGGTGCCGGTGGTGGTATCCACCTGGTTGTCCAGGGCCAACAGGCTGCCGGTGGCCAGCAAGGCTTTTTTATTGCGGTCGTAGGCCAGCACCGTCACGGCGCCACGGCCCAGGGCTTGATTGATTGCACCCAAGTCGTCCTCGGGGACCGCGAACACTACCGTGGCCGGGTTCATCTGGGTGATCACCACAATGCCGGTGGTGCTGGTGGTAGTGACATAGTTGCCCGGGTCTACCAGGCGCAGGCCCACCACGCCGTCGACGGGCGAGGTGATGGTGCAGTAGCCGACCTGCACTTCAAGGTTCTGCACATTGCCCTGGTCGGCGGCCACGGTGCCCAGTTGTTGCTGGACCAGCGAGGCCTGGGTATCGACGGTTTGCTGGCTGGTGGAGCCGGCCTTGACCAGTTCGCGGTAGCGCACCAGATCGCGCTGGGCGTTGCTCAACACCGCCTGGTCGTGGGCCAGGGTGCCCTTGGCCACGGCCAACTGGGCCTTGAGGGCACGGTCATCGATGCGCGCGATCACCTGGCCCTTGGTGACATGCTGGCCTTCCTTGAACGCCACGCTGCTGAGGATGCCATCGACCTGGGTGACCACCGTCACACTGCGGGTCGGGGTGACGGTGCCGAGGGCATCGATGTACACCGGCACGTCCTGCAACACCACCGGCACCACGGCCACCGGTTCGCCGGTGGCGGGCGGCCTGCCTTTGTGCCCACCTGCAAAGAAGTGCAAACCCAGGGCAATCAACACCGCTACCAGTAACAACGTGCCAACTACCCAGGCGAACGTACGTCGTCTGCTTTTCTCCACGGGTTTCTCTCTCGAACGCCGAAATCAGGAAGGGGCGGCCCGGCTAAATGGCCGCTCGCTGCCTGAACTCTAGCAGCGCGCTCGGGCCGTGCCTGTACGACCGTGAATGCGTTCAGCATCAAGACAGACAAAGTCAGCTGGGCGCCCCACCGTGCAAGGGCTGCAGCACGATTCTTGAGCCCTGCGCAAAGCCGGTGCTACCATGCCCGACCGCCTGTCTTGGCAAGGAACGACCTGGTCTATGAGCACCATTCGCGAGCGCAACAAAGAACTGATCCTGCGGGCTGCCAGTGAGGAGTTTGCCGACAAGGGCTTCGCCGCGACCAAAACCAGCGACATCGCCGCCAAGGCGGGGCTGCCCAAGCCCAACGTCTACTACTACTTCAAGTCCAAGGACAACCTCTACCGCGAGGTGCTCGAAAGCATTATCGAGCCGATCCTGGCCGCCTCCACACCGTTCAATCCCGAGGGCGACCCTGCGGCCGTGCTGAGCGGCTACATCCGCTCGAAAATCTGCATCTCCCGGGATCTGCCGTTTGCCTCGAAAGTGTTCGCCAGCGAAATCATGCACGGCGCCCCGCATTTGAGCCCGGAGCAGGTGGACCAGCTGAATGCCCAGGCCAAACACAACATCGACTGCATCCAGAGCTGGGTGGACCGGGGGCTGATTGCGCCGATTGACCCGCATCATCTGATGTTCAGCATCTGGGCGGCGACGCAGACCTACGCGGATTTTGACTGGCAGATTTCAGCGGTGACCGGGAAGGCCAAGCTGGATGAAGCGGATTATGAGGCGGCGGCGCAGACGATTATTCGGTTGGTGCTTAAAGGGTGTGAGCCGGACTGAAGAGCATCGCAGGCAAGCCAGCTCCCACAGTGGATTTGTGCCAGACACAGAATGTATGAACGACAGAGATCCACTGTGGGAGCGGGCTTGCCCGCGATAGCTATCTCCAGGACACATCCTGCCAAAACCTGGAACACCCCTTAAAACATTCCCATCTAGCCTTTCAGAACTCACTTCTGCAAAGGGGCAACGGAATGCCTGATCTACCCGCATCATGTCGTCTGCGCACAGGGCGCTATAACGAATCCAACCGCATTTATCTTCTGACCAGCAACACACTGCATCGCGAGCCCATATTCAGCGACTTCAAGCTGGGAAGACTGGTGGTGCAGCAGTTCAGAATTGCGCAGAACCAACGTCTGGCAACCTCATTGGCCTGGGTGGTAATGCCTGATCATTTCCACTGGTTGATTTCACTGGAAAACGGTTCTCTGGCTGACCTGATGCGCCAGGTCAAATCCAAAAGTACTCGAATCGTAAATGCTGTTGCCGGGCGTCAAGGGCGCCTTTGGCAACCGGGCTTCCATGACCATGCCGTGCGGCGTGAAGAAAGCCTTGAGGGCATAGCCCGGTACATCGTGGCCAATCCCCTGAGAGCGGGTCTCGTGAAGAAATATGGCGACTACCCTCTGTGGGATGCGATCTGGCTTTGACTGTAGACCGGGTCGCCGCCATCGCGGGCAAGCCCGCTCCCACATTTTGATTTGTGAATACATTCAACTGTGGGAGCGGGCTTGCCCGCGATAGCTATCGATCAGTCACCTCAAATCAAGCAGTAACCCCCGCATCCGCCCACAACCCCTGCCCCTCGATCGCACTGATCGCACACTGTTCATCAATATCCGATGTATCCCCGCTGATCCCGATCGCGCCCAGCACCACACCCTCCTGATCCCGAATCAACACCCCGCCCGGCGCCGGCACCACGCTGCCTTGCCCCAGGCTGTTCAACGCCGCAATAAACGCCGGCCGCTGCTGCGCATCCAGCGCCAGCAAGCGCGAGCCCTTGCCCAGGGCAATTGCGCCCCAGGCCTTGCCGATCGCGATCTGCGGGCGCAGCAGGCTCGCGCCATCTTCGCGCTGCAACGTAATCAAATGCCCGCCGCTGTCGAGTACCGCAACGGTCAGCGGCGCTGCCGAAATGGTGCGGCCTGCCGCGATGGCGTGGCTGGCCAGGTTGACTGCGACTTTCAAGGTTAAAGCGCTCATGGGTGCCGTCCTTATCTTGTTATGGGAAAGCCGTGGGGCTCTGTCTGATCAGAAGCTCGATCAAACAAATAGAACACAATAGATTTATTTTTTGTATACAATATTTCGAAACATACGCACCACACGTCGAAATATTCCTGTCCAGAAGCCTTCCGACGAACGTAAAGGCCACCCAAGAAAATGGATTGACCTGCCCCGCTCGCCGTGAATACACTTCAGACAAACACCACTTGTATACAATTACAAAACGCAAGAGGCACCAAAACCATGAGCAAAATGAGAGCAATCGAAGCCGCTGTCCTGGTGATGCGCCGTGAAGGGGTCGACACCGCCTTCGGTATCCCGGGCGCCGCGATCAACCCGCTGTATTCGGCCTTGCAGAAGGTCGGTGGCATCGATCACGTCCTTGCTCGCCACGTTGAAGGCGCCTCGCACATGGCTGAGGGCTATACCCGCACCAAGGCCGGCAATATCGGCGTGTGCATCGGCACTTCGGGCCCGGCGGGCACCGACATGGTCACCGGCCTGTACAGCGCCTCGGCCGACTCGATCCCGATCCTGTGCATCACCGGCCAGGCGCCGCGGGCACGGATGCACAAGGAAGACTTCCAGGCCGTCGACATCACCAGCATCGTCAAGCCGGTGACCAAGTGGGCGACTACCGTCCTGGAACCCGGCCAGGTGCCGTATGCCTTCCAGAAAGCCTTCTATGAAATGCGCTCCGGCCGCCCGGGCCCGGTGCTGATCGACCTGCCGTTCGACGTACAAATGGCCGAGATCGAATTCGACATCGACGCCTACCAGCCGCTGCCCCTGGCCAAGCCACTGGCCACCCGCATCCAGGTGGAAAAAGCCCTGGCCCTGCTGGACCAGGCCGAACGCCCCTTGCTGGTGAGCGGAGGCGGCGTGATCAACGCCGACGCCAGCGAGCTGCTGGTGGAGTTCGCCGAGTTGACCGGCATCCCGGTGATCCCGACCCTGATGGGCTGGGGCACGATCCCCGACGATCACCCGCAGATGGTGGGCATGGTCGGCCTGCAAACGTCCCACCGTTATGGCAACGCGACGATGTTGAAATCGGACGTGGTGCTGGGCATCGGTAACCGCTGGGCCAACCGCCACACCGGTTCGGTGGAGGTGTACACCGAGGGCCGCAAATTCATTCACGTTGACATCGAGCCGACGCAAATCGGCCGCGTGTTCACCCCGGACCTGGGCATCGTGTCCGACGCCGGTTCCGCCCTGACCCTGTTCATAGAAGTAGCCCGCGAGTGGAAAGCCGCCGGCAAGCTCAAGGACCGCAGCGCCTGGCTCCACGATTGCCAGCAGCGCAAGGCCACCCTGCACCGCAAGACCCACTTCGACAACGTGCCGGTCAAGCCGCAACGGGTGTACGAAGAGATGAACCAGGTGTTCGGCAAAGACACCTGCTACGTCAGCACCATCGGCCTGTCGCAGATTGCCGGCGCACAGTTCCTGCACGTCTATAAGCCACGCCACTGGATCAACTGCGGCCAGGCCGGCCCGCTCGGCTGGACCATTCCGGCCGCGCTGGGTGTGGTCAAGGCTGATCCGACCCGCAAGGTTGTCGCGCTGTCGGGCGACTATGACTTCCAGTTCATGATCGAAGAGCTGGCCGTGGGCGCGCAGTTCAAGCTGCCGTACATCCACGTGGTGGTGAACAACTCCTACCTGGGGCTGATCCGCCAGGCCCAGCGCGGGTTTGAGATGGACTACTGCGTGCAGCTGTCCTTCGACAACCTCAACGCGCCGGAACTCAACGGTTATGGCGTCGACCACGTGGCCGTCGCCGAAGGCCTGGGTTGCAAGGCCCTGCGCGTGTTCGAGCCGGGTCAGATCCAGCCTGCACTGCGCAAGGCTCAGGAGATGATCGAAGAGTTCAAGGTGCCGGTGATCGTTGAAATCATTCTGGAGCGGGTGACCAATATTTCCATGGGCACCGAGATCAACGCCGTCAACGAATTCGAAGATCTGGCACTGGTGGGCAACGACGCGCCGACCGCCATTTCACTGCTCGATTAAGGAGAACCCCATGCCGCGTTTCGCCGCCAACCTGTCCATGCTGTTTACCGAACAGGACTTTCTTGCCCGTTTCAAAGCCGCCGCCGACGCGGGGTTCAGTGGTGTGGAATACCTGTTTCCCTATGAATTCAGCTCGGCTGAAATCAAGGCGCAACTCGATGCCCACGGCCTGACCCAAGTGCTGTTCAACCTGCCGGCCGGTGACTGGGCCAAGGGCGAACGCGGCCTGGCGTGCCACCCGGACCGGGTCGAGGAGTTCCGCGCCGGGGTCAACCTGGCCATCGCCTACGCCCAGGTGCTGGGCAATACTCAGATCAACTGCCTGGCGGGGATTCGCCCGGCCGGCGTGGATGACGCGACGCTGGAAAAAACCTTCGTCGCCAACCTCAAGTACGCCGCCGACAAGCTGCAAACAGTGGGCATCAAGCTGGTGATGGAAGCCATCAACACCCGCGACATCCCGGGTTTCTACCTGAACAACACGGCGCAGGCCCTGTCGATTCGCGAGCAGGTGGGCAGTGCCAACCTGTTCCTGCAGTACGACATCTATCACATGCAAATCATGGAAGGCGACCTCGCCCGCACCATGGCGAACCACTTGGATGAGATCAACCACATCCAGCTGGCGGACAACCCGGGGCGCAACGAGCCGGGCACCGGTGAGATCAACTACCGCTTCCTGTTCGAACATTTGGACCGCATTGGTTATCAGGGCTGGGTCGGCTGTGAGTACAAGCCGTTGACCACCACCGAAGCGGGTTTGGGTTGGCTCAAAAGCCACAACGCGATCTAACCCACAAAAACAATAAGAGGATTTTAATCATGGCTAAAATCGGATTTATCGGCACCGGCATCATGGGCCAACCCATGGCCGCCAACCTGCAAAAGGCCGGGCACCAACTGTTCCTGTCCGAGCATCACGGCAAGGCCCCGGCTGAACTGATCACCGCTGGCGCGGTGGCCCTGGCCAACCCGCAGCAAGTGGCCCAGGAAGCCGAATTCATCATCGTCATGGTGCCCGACACCCCGCAGGTCGACGACGTGCTGTTCCGCGCCGACGGTGTGGCCGCAGGCCTGGGGCCGAACAAAGTGGTGATCGACATGAGCTCGATCTCGCCCACCGCCACCAAGGCCTTCGCCGCGAAGATCAACGAGACCGGCGCGCGCTACCTCGACGCCCCGGTGTCCGGTGGTGAAGTCGGCGCCAAGGCCGGCACCCTGAGCATCATGATCGGCGGCGACCCGCACACCTTCGAACGCGCCCTGCCGCTGTTCCAGGCCATGGGCAAGAACATCACCCTGGTGGGCGGCAATGGCGATGGCCAGACCGCCAAGGTGGCCAACCAGATCATCGTCGCCCTGAACATCCAGGCGGTGGCGGAAGCGCTGCTGTTCGCCTCGAAGAACGGTGCCGACCCGGCCAAGGTGCGGGAAGCCCTGATGGGAGGGTTTGCTTCGTCGAAAATCCTCGAAGTGCATGGCGAGCGGATGATCAAGGGCACCTTCGATCCGGGCTTCCGCATCAACCTGCACCAGAAGGATCTGAACCTGGCGTTGGCCGGTGCCAAGGAGTTGGGGATCAACCTGCCCAACACCGCCGGTACCCAACAGGTGTTCAGCACCTGCACGGCCATCGGTGGCGGCAACTGGGACCACTCGGCGCTGATCAAGGGCCTGGAACATATGGCGAATTTTTCGATTCGCAATAAGTAACGCCCGCCCTTCCCTGTAGGAGCCGGCTTGCCGGCGATGAGGCCACCCGCTTCACCGCCAGCCTTCAGGCCGCCATCGCCGGCAAGCCGGCTCCTACAGTTTTTGCATTGCCTCTAATAACAAGAATCCCCGGGAGCCCGCTTATGTCGGTCGATCCGCAACACCTGCTTCGCGAGCTGTTTGCCACAGCCATCGACGCTGCCCACCCCCGGCAAGTCCTCGAACCCTATCTGCCCGCCGACCGCAGCGGCCGTGTCATCGTGATCGGTGCCGGCAAAGCCGCCGCCGCCATGGCGCTGGTGGTGGAAAACTGCTGGCAAGGCGAAGTCTCGGGCCTGGTGGTCACCCGCTATGGCCACGGTGCACCCTGCAAGAAAATCGAAGTGGTCGAAGCCGCACACCCGGTCCCGGATGCCGCCGGCCAAGCCGTGGCCAAGCGCGTGCTGGAGTTGATCAGCAACCTCAGCGAAGACGACCGCGTGATCTTCCTGCTCTCCGGCGGTGGCTCTGCGCTGCTCGCCCTGCCCGCCGCCGGCATCACCCTGGCGGACAAGCAAGCGATCAACAAAGCCCTGCTCAAATCCGGCGCCACCATTGGCGAGATGAACTGCGTGCGCAAGCACCTCTCGGCAATCAAGGGTGGCCGCCTCGCCCGGGCAAGCTGGCCGGCCACGGTCTACACCTACGCGATTTCCGATGTGCCGGGCGACCAGGCCACGGTCATCGCGTCGGGCCCTACCGTCGGCGACCCGAGCACCTCGCAACAGGCGCTGGCGATCCTCAAGCGCTACCAGATTGAAATCCCGGCGTCGGTGCGCACCTGGCTGCAAAGCCCGGAGTCGGAAACGGTCAAGCCTGGCGACCCGGTGCTCGCCCGCAGCCATTTCCAGTTGATCGCCCGCCCCCAACAATCCCTGGAGGCGGTGGCGGTGAAAGTCCGCCAGGCCGGTTTCAGCCCGCTGATCCTCGGCGACCTGGAAGGCGAGGCGCGGGACGTGGCCAAGGTGCACGCCGGCATCGCCCGGCAGATCATCCAGCACGGCCAGCCGCTGGCGGCGCCTTGCGTGATCCTTTCCGGCGGCGAAACCACCGTCACCGTGCGCGGCAATGGCCGTGGCGGGCGCAATGCCGAATTCCTGCTGAGCCTCACCGACAGCCTCAAGGGCCTGCCCGGCGTCTACGCCCTGGCGGGTGACACCGACGGCATCGACGGCTCCGAAGACAACGCCGGGGCGATCATGACGCCCACCAGCTACGCCCGCGCCGAAGCCCTGGGCCTGAGCGCCAGCGATGAGCTGGACAACAACAATGGCTACGGCTATTTCGCGGCCCTCGACGGCTTGATCATCACCGAGCCGACCCGCACCAACGTCAACGATTTTCGCGCCATTCTGATTCTTGAAAGCCCTGAAAGAGAGTCCCCCGAACATGACGCCTGACAAGAAGGTCAAAATCCTCGCCACGCTGGGCCCGGCCACCGACAGCATTGACGACATCCGCGAGCTGGTGGAAGCCGGGGTGAACATCTTCCGCCTGAATTTCAGCCACGGTGATCACGCCGATCATGCCCAGCGCTACCAGTGGATTCGCCAGGTGGAGCGCCAGCTCAACTATCCCCTCGGCATCCTCATGGACCTGCAAGGGCCGAAGCTTCGGGTCGGGCGCTTTGCCGAGGGCAAGGTACAACTGATTCGCGGCCAGGCTCTGCGCCTGGACCTGGACCCGACACCCGGTGACCAGCGGCGGGTGAACCTGCCGCACCCGGAAATCATCGCGGCCCTGCAGCCCGGCATGGACCTGCTGCTGGACGATGGCAAGCTGCGCCTGCGGGTGATCACCAAGCATTCCGAGGCCATCGACACCACCGTGCTGAATGGCGGCGAACTGTCGGACCGTAAAGGCGTGAACGTGCCCCAGGCATTGCTGGAACTCAGCCCGCTGACCGCCAAGGACCGCCGCGACCTGAGTTTCGGTCTGGAACTGGGTGTGGACTGGGTGGCGCTGTCGTTTGTGCAACGCCCGGAAGACATCCGCGAAGCCCGTGAATTGATCGGCGACAAAGCCTTCCTGATGGCCAAGATCGAAAAGCCATCGGCGGTGCAGCGCCTGCAGGAAATCGCCGAGCTGAGCGACGCGATCATGGTCGCCAGAGGGGACCTGGGGGTGGAAGTGCCGGCGGAAAGCGTGCCGCAAATCCAGAAGGACATCATTGGTGTCTGCCGCCAGTTGGGTAAACCGGTGGTGGTGGCGACGCAGATGCTTGAGTCGATGCGCTTCTCCCCGGCGCCGACCCGGGCCGAAGTCACCGACGTGGCCAACGCAGTGGCTGAAGGGGCGGATGCGGTGATGCTGTCGGCGGAAACCGCTTCCGGCGAATACCCGCTGGAAGCCGTGCTGATGATGAGCAAGATCATTCGCCAGGTGGAAAACGGCCCGGATTACCAGGCCCAGCTGGACGTCAGCCGGCCCAAGGCTGAGGCCACGGTGTCGGACGCCATCAGCTGCGCGATTCGCCGTATCAGCAGCATCCTGCCGGTGGCGGTGCTGGTGAACTACAGCGAGTCCGGCACCTCCAGCCTGCGGGCGGCGCGGGAACGGCCAACGGTGCCGATCCTGAACCTGACGCCGAACCTGTCCACGGCGCGACGCTTGAGCGTGGCGTGGGGCGTGCACTCGGTGGTGAATGACCGGCTGCGGCAAGTGGATGAGGTGTGTTCCACGGCACTGGAAATTGCCCAGGCACAAGGTATGGCGCAGCGCGGGGACACGTTGGTGATTACCGCGGGGGTGCCGTTTGGGCAGCCGGGCTCGACCAACTCGCTACGGATAGAGACGTTGATCTAGCGCCTGTAAGGGCCTTATCGCGGGCAAGCCCGGCTCCCACATTTTGATTTGTGAACCCGTTCAAATGTGGGAGCTGGCTTGCCTGCGATGGGGGCAACTCGGTCCCTCAGACTCACCCACCATGCCCAACCAACCCTGCCCCGACTGGGCCGAAGCCCTGCTCAACGGCTTCAGCCAGATTTTCCTGCAGCGCCACCCGCTGTGTGGCCTGCTCTGCCTGCTGGCGATCCTTGTCGGCGCCCCGGCCCTGCTCGGCGGCGCGCTGCTGGGTGGTGTCGCCGGGCTGCTGACCGCCCAACGCCGCGCCTATCCCAAGGCCGAGCGCCAGGCTGGCTTATATAGCTACAACGGCGTGCTGCTCGGCTTGCTGATCAGCCAGCACTTCACCTGGTCGGCACTGCTACCGCCGTTGATTCTCGCCTGCGGCGGCCTCAGCGCGATCCTTACTCGCCAATGGCTCAAACGCGCTGCCAACCCCGACGACCTGCCCGCCTACACCGCACCGTTTGTGGTACTCGGCTGGCTGCTGCTCGGCACCCCTTCGCCCACCGCCTTCACCGCCAGCGAACCCGGCACTTGGGCACTGCTCTGCGCGCCATTTAAAGGGTTGGCCCAAGTGATCCTGCTGGACCAGCCCCTGGCCGGCCTGTTGATCGCCCTCGGCCTGCTGCTCGCCAGCCGCCGCGCCGCGTTATGGGCGCTGGCCGGCGCCAGCCTCGGCGTACTGATCGCCCTGTTGATGGACGAACCCGCAAGCGCCCTGCTCGGGCTGCACAGCTATAACCCGGCGCTGGCCGCCCTGGCCCTCAGCCAGCATCGCCGCCAACCCTGGCTGCCGCTGATCGGCATTCTGCTGGCGATCATCCTCACACCCGGCTTCACCGGCCTGAACCTGCCCGCGCTGACCGCACCGTTTATCCTCGCCACCTGGCTGGTGCGCGCCAGTCATCGGGTGATGCAGAAAGCCCGCATGGACAGCCCGTTCGAATCACCCTAGGCTTCGCTGATCTTCAATTCAGGCGGGCTTTATGGACAGCAACAACGACTGGCGTCAGCGGCTCTACGTCATGGTATTCCAAAGCGACACCGTCGCCGGACGGCGCTTCGATGGCATTCTGCTGCTGATCATACTTGCCAGCCTGGTCATCGTGATGCTCGACAGCATCGACCAGATCCACCAGAACTACGCCGATGTGCTGGCCTACATCGAGTGGGGCTTCACCATCATTTTCGCCATCGAGTACGGGCTGCGGCTGTACTGTTCGCCCAAGCCGTTGCGCTATGCCTTCAGCTTTTATGGGCTGGTGGATTTGCTGGCCATCGTGCCCGGGATCCTGGCGCTGTATTACAGCGACGCGCAGTACCTGCTGATTATCCGGATCATCCGGATGCTGCGGATCTTCCGCGTGCTCAAGCTCGGGCCGTACCTCAAACAGGCCAACTACCTGATGTCGGCGCTGCGGGGCAGCAAGCAGAAGATCGTGGTGTTCCTGGTCAGCGTCTGCACCCTGGTGACGGTGTTCGGCACCTTGATGTACGTGATCGAAGGTCCGGAACACGGCTTTACCAGTATTCCCAAGGGCATCTATTGGGCGATCGTGACGCTGACCACCGTGGGCTTTGGCGACATCGTGCCGAAGACCCCGCTGGGCCAGGTGATTTCGTCGCTGGTGATGATCACCGGTTATTCGATCATCGCGGTGCCCACCGGGATCTTCACCGCCGAACTGGCCAACGCCATGCGCGGTGAGCAATTGCAAACGGATTGCCCGGTGTGCAAGAAAAACAGCCATGAGCCCAATGCGGCGTTTTGCTCACGGTGTGGCAGCGCGCTTTTCAAGAAACTGGAATAAGCAAAGTTCTTTTTAATCTTTAAGCGACTATGCGCCCCCCGTTATAGTCGCTGGCATATTGCCCCCATGCGTTTCAAAACCTTCTCGAACAACAAGGAATGAGCAGTGAAAAAACTCGTTAGTGCCTCTCTCCTGGCCGCCGGCCTCGCACTGGCTGGCGTCGTCCAGGCCGCCCCGGTCACCCTGCTCAACGTCTCCTATGACGTGATGCGCGACTTCTACAAGGACTACAACGCCGCCTTCCAGAAACACTGGGCGGCCGAGCATCCAGACGACAAGCTGACCCTGCAGATGTCCTTCGGTGGTTCGAGCAAACAAGCGCGCTCGGTGATCGACGGCCTGCCGGCTGACGTGATCACCATGAACATGGCCACCGACATCAATGCCCTGGCAGACAACGGCAAACTGGTGCCGGACAACTGGGTCACCCGCCTGCCGAACAACAGCGCGCCGTTCACCTCTGCCACGGTGTTCATCGTGCGCAAAGGCAACCCGAAAGCCCTGAAAGACTGGCCGGATTTGCTCAAGGATGGCGTGCAAGTCATCGTGCCGAACCCGAAAACCTCCGGTAATGGCCGCTACACCTACCTGTCGGCCTGGGGTTATGTACTGAAGAACGGCGGTGACGAGAACAAGGCCAAGAAATTTGTCGGCGACCTGTTCAAACACGCGCCTGTGCTGGACACCGGTGGCCGTGCCGCTACCACCACGTTCATGACCAACCAGATCGGCGACGTGCTGGTGACGTTTGAGAACGAAGCCGAAATGATCGCCCGTGAATTCGGCCGTGATCAGTTCGAAGTGATCTACCCGAGCGTCTCCGCTGAAGCCGAGCCGCCGGTGTCGATCGTCGACAAAGTGGTCGAGAAAAAAGGCACCAAAGTGGCTGCCGAGGAATACCTGAAGTACCTGTGGTCGCCGGAAGGCCAGGAAATCGCTGCCAACAACTACCTGCGTCCACGTGACCCGAAAGTGCTGGCCAAGTACACCGACCGCTTCCCGAAAGTCGACTTCCTGTCGGTCGAGAAGACCTTTGGTGACTGGCGTACGGTGCAGAAGACCCACTTCAATGATGGCGGGATTTTTGACCAGATCTACAGCGGGCAGTAATCCGCTCTAACTGAAGAAATGCAGGCCAGTGTGGGAGCTGGCTTTTGTGGGAGCTGGGCTTGCCCGCGATAGCCTCACCTCGGTTTGTCTGATAGACCGAGGTGCCTGCATCGCGGGCAAGCCCGGCTCCCACACAAGCCCGCTCCCACATTTGCTTCAGCGCTCAGCTGTTACATCGGCGGCGTCACACCATCCTTGCCCGCCGAAATCGCCTGGGCCGTCACACTCCCATCCGCGCCCTTCGCCGCAAACATCACCACCTTCACCCCAGGTTTCAGCAAGCTGCGATCACCCGGCTCAAGGTTGACGATCGGCACGTCATCCGGCACCACGATCTTCTGCTCGCCGCCCTTGTACTTCACGGTCAATGTCCGGCCATTGCTCACCACCAGGTCACCCACGGTGCCGTTGGTCATGCTGCTGCCTTCCTTCAGGTCGAACGCACGGTGCCCGTCACCTGTGCCTGCCATGGCCGGCGGGAATACGTGGACTTCCAGCGCCGTCAGGGTGCCATCCGCGTTGGGCATGGCCGCCGACCCGATGTAACTGCCAGGCTTGATGTCTTCGATTTTGGCCAGGGTGACGGCGCGCACCAGCGTGTCCTTGGTCAGGTTCACGGTGACGTCCTCACCGCTGTTGACCTTGACGTGCATCGCATCGCCGTCGATCGCGGTAATCGCACCCCGCACGCCCACACGCGGGGCATCCTGGGCCTGGGCGACGCCCACGGTCATCAGCGCGGCCAGGCTTGAGGCCAAGAGCATCTTGTTGAAAGTCATCTTCATGGCAGTCGATTTCCTGTTTATGCAGTTGTGACTGAATGTATCATCGACCTTCAGCCCGAAAGTTAACGTTTCAGTCATTAATGCCCGGCATGAGTGTTATCACCACAAACGGGCTACTCCCGCCCGGGGCCAGTCTTTATGCTCGCTCGCCTCTTTCCTTCGCTTTTATGAGAACACCATGAACGCTACGCCCCACGCTACAAGCACCATGACCCGAGGCATGGTGATGCTGTTTGCGTTCTGTTGCGGCGCCATCGTCGCCAACATCTACTACGCCCAACCGATCATCGAGCTGATTGCCCCGGACATCGGCCTCACGCCGGCCATGGCCAGCCTGATCGTGTCCCTGACCCAGATCGGCTATGCCTTGGGCCTGTTCTTCCTGGTGCCGTTGGGCGACCTGCTGGAAAACCGCCGGCTGATGATCATCACCACCGTGGTGGCCATCGCCAGCTTGCTGGGCGCAGCCTTCACCGAACAGCCGAACCTGTTCCTGCTGGTGTCGCTGCTGATCGGCTTCAGTTCGGTCTCGGTACAAATCCTGATTCCCCTGGCGGCGCACCTGGCACCGGCGGAATCCCGTGGCCGAGTGGTCGGCAGCATCATGGGCGGTTTGCTGCTGGGTATCCTGCTGGCCCGGCCTGTGTCCAGCGTGGTGGCTGACCACTTCGGCTGGCGCGCCATGTTCATGGCTGCCGCAGCCCTGATGGCGTTTATCAGCGTGGTGCTGATGCTGACCATCCCCAAGCGCCAACCCGATCATGCCGCCAGCTACGGCCAATTGCTGGGCTCCCTGGGCACCTTGCTGCGCCGCCAGCCGGTGCTGCGCCAGCGGGCGTTTTACCAGGGCTGCATGTTCGCGACCTTCAGCCTGTTCTGGACCGCTGCCCCACTGGAACTGTCCCGCAACCATGGCCTGAGCCAAAGCCAGATCGCCCTGTTCGCCCTGGTGGGTGCCCTCGGCGCCATCGCCGCCCCCATTGCCGGGCGCCTGGCGGATGCCGGCCACACCCACCGCGCCTCACTGCTGGCGATGCTGTTTGCGGCGCTGAGCTTCCTGCCCGCCTTCGTGCACCCGCTGTACAGCGTGATTGGCCTGGCGGTCACCGGCGTGGTCCTGGACTTCTGCGTGCAAATGAACATGGTCCTCGGCCAACGCGCCATCTACGCCCTCGACGCCAACAGCCGCAGCCGGCTGAACGCGCTGTACATGACCAGCATCTTCATCGGCGGCGCCTTCGGCTCGGCGATTGCCAGCAGCGTTTACGAACACGGCGGCTGGCTGGGGGTGATGCTGGTGGGCAGCGCGTTCCCGCTGGTGGCATTGTTGCGGTTCCTGAGTGCATCGCGCCCAGGAGCGGTGGCCACCGCCTAGTTACAACCGCACCAACTTCTCCAAAGCCGCATCCGCCAGAAATGACGAGCGGCTTTTTACTTTGTGCTCGCGCACATAGCGGTCGATACGCTGGATCACATAGCCGGGCAAGGTCACGTTGACCTTCTCGGTCTTGCCCAGATAGGGCGAAATGTCGAGTTCCAACATCCCCCAGCCCATTCCCGCGTATTCCTCATTGTCATGGTGGGCGGCCACCGACGTTGGCATCGGAATCACCCGACCTTCTGCCGCGATCTCCTGCAGCATGATGTGCGCCACCTCAACGGCGGCGTTGTACGCCTCTTCAAAGCTGTCCCCGGCGGTCACAGCGCCCGGAATATCGGGGATCTGGATACCGGTGGCGACAAAGTCATCGCCCCATTCGATACAGATTGGGTATTGCATGGAAAATCTCCTTAAACCGTCCTAAAACGAAAACAGCCCGGCACGTTTCCTGATACTTCGCACGGTGCCCAGGGGCAGATCCTTCTTGGGATGGGGCACCGGTATCGTGTACGGGTTATAGCGATGGGTGAAAAGATGATGGCTGCCCGTCACCCGATCCAGCACCCAACCTGCCTCTTGCAGCTCTTTGATCAATAGCCCGCTTTGCACCACAGCCTCCTTGCTCCGGCCTGAATAAAAGTAACTCTAGAGTTATCTTTACTCAAGCACAGAATTCGTCAGTCTGACTGGTGGCTGTTTTACTGGATGTTGGAAACCCATCAATTCATGCCCTTAGGGAATGAATTCTATGCCAACCGACTGACTTCCCCCCTCATCCCAAAGGCCCCATGATTCCCGAAACGCCACCGCCAAAAGGACATCCCGATGGACCGCCTCACCGCCATGGAAACCTTCGTCCACGTCGTCGAGACCGGCTCGTTTTCCGCGGCCGCAAAACGCATGGGCATTGGCCAGCCCGCCGTGTCCAAAGGCATTGCCCAACTGGAGGCCCGGCTGGCGGTCAGGCTGCTGATGCGTTCCACCCGGGGACTGACGCCCACCGAGGCGGGCCTGGCGTTTTTTGAGAAGGCCAAGCGCGCGGTCGACGAGGCCAACGATGCCGACGACGCCGCCCGGGGCGCCAGCAATGGTCTGTCGGGCACCCTGCGCATCAGCGCGGGCGTGACTTTTTGCCGTTTACAGATCATTCCCAACCTGGGGCCGTTCCTTGAGCAACACCCCGGCCTGAACGTCGACGTCGTACTCGACGACCGCCTGCTCAATCTGGTGGAAGAAGGTATCGACGTCGCACTGCGCATCGGCAACCTGAGTGACTCCGGCCTGACGGCCCGCAAGATTGGCCAAAGCCCCTGCCGGATTTTCGGCACGCCCGCCTACTTTGAACGCCATGGCGAACCCCGCTCCCCGGCAGACCTCCTGCACCACCAGGCGGTGATCTATAGCTTGAGCGAAAGCACCTGCTGGACCTTCACTCAAGGTGCCCATCAATACCCGGTGGTCGCTCACGGGCGCCTGCGCGTCACGTCCTCCGAAGGTATTCGCGCTGGTGTGCTGTCCCACCATGGCGTGGCGATGACCGCCGAATGGATGTTCATGCCGGAGATCGCCAGTGGCGAGGTCAAGGCAGTCCTCACCGACTGGGAACTGCCGCCACGGGACTTGTGGGCCGTGTTGCCCACAGGCCGGATGGTCAGTGCCAAGGCCCGGGCGTTTATCGAGTTTGTGGAGGGTGTGGTGCGCTGATCCTTACCCGTGAAAGCGCGGAATGCGCCCATTCAGAGACGGCCAGTAACTGAACGCACACGGGCTGCTCAGCACACCTTGCTGACGACGCTGTAAATCCTGGATCGCCTGCGCGGCAATGCTGAGCGCGATTTTTTGACCCGGACACTGATGCCTTCCCAAGCCGAAACTGAAGGTTTTTCGTTGCTGGCGCTCGAGTAAAAATCGGTCGGGTTCCGGGTTCGCCGCAGGATCCCGATTGGCCGACGCCAGCAACACGAGCACAGTGTCTCCAGCCTCCAGAGTCCGGCCGCCAATGGTGCAGCGGCTGGCCACGAATCGTCGGGTGTTCTGCACCGGAGAATCGTAGCGAGCGACCTCCTCGACCAACGCAATGGTGAGGGTTGGCGTACGCTGGACGAGTTCCAGCAGATCGGGGCGCCGATGTAGTGTGACCAAGGTGTTGCCGATAAGACCTGCACTGGCTTCGCAGGTCTGTGACAGCAGCCCGATCAGGTTGGCGATCAATGCGTCAGGGGCTTCCCAGCTACTGGCTTCGTAGTTGCGAAGGATGTGCTCCCGCAACCCTGTTTGCGCCAGCAACCCGCTGAACATTTCCCTTAGCCGGCTCGCCCCGGTGTGCGCATCGCGGATCTGAGTCTCACTGCTCAGCGGTGAAAGGCAGGCGACAAAATCACCTGTCATCCGGGCGACTTCCCCCAGTTGGTCGCCTGGAAAACCCAGCCAATGCGCGACCGCCGACACCGGTAACGTGAACATAAATTCGTTCAAATCAGCCGCCGGGGGACCGATGCGGGTTATGACATCCGCAGTCACCACCGAAGCCAGCGCCGGCTCGATGACCGCCCTGGGGCACCGATGGCCCGCGCCTTCATTCATGCGCATCAATGACGCAAACACCTGCCCCGCCGCGCCTTGCGCAATTGCTGCAGGCACCGGCTCATGCAACGGCCGCACCCGGCAATCGGGATGCGCCAGCACCGCCTCGACCATCCTGGCAGTGCTGGCGATCCATAGCCCGAGACCTTCATCGAACAGCAGCTCGCCGTTGAGCCTCAAGCCTGCGTAATACTCATAAGGGTTGTTGTGTGTCGCAGCTTCCAGCGGGGTCATTCAGTACATCCTGTGCCTAAAGAACCGCTACTATCTGCCACCGCACACGGCAACGATTCGTTCAGGAACGAAATATGAATGCCCACCAAGAAGACTCTGCCCTCTCCCGGGTCGCTGGCGCGATTGCGGAACCTGCACGGACCAAAATGCTTTGCGCACTGATGGACGGCCATGCGCGCACCAGCACCGAAATGGCAGTCATCGCCGAGGTCAGCGCCTCCACCGCCAGCGCCCACTTGGCCAGGCTCAAGGATGACGGGCTGGTGAAGCTGCATACTCAGGGCCGGCATCGGTATTACAGCCTCGCAGGCCCTCACGTTGCCCAGGTGATTGAAGCGCTGATGGTGATCAGCCAAAACACTGCAACGGCGTTCGTTGCAACCACGCCCAATCGCTTGCAGTTCGCACGGACCTGCTACGACCACATGGCCGGGACGTTGGCCGTGCGCCTGCATGACCATTTCATCGAGGCCGGCTGGCTGATGGGTGACGGCACCTACCAACTCACGCAAGCCGGTGTAAAAGCGATGACCGAATTGGGTGTTGATGTGCAAGCGCTTCGCGTCCAGCGGCGTCGTTTCGCCTGCTCGTGCCTGGACTGGAGCATGCGCCGCCCGCATTTGGCCGGGGCGCTGGGGGCGGCTTTTCTGCAAAGCGTGATCAGCCGCCAGTGGGTCACCCAGGACCTGGATAGTCGTGCGCTTGGGCTTACGCCAAAGGGGCGAAAAGCACTGACAGGCCAGTTTGGAATAAAGCTTTGAGAACGATGAAGGCTCAATGTGGGAGCGGGCTCCCACATTGGATCTGCGGCGAGTTCAAGAGTTGGGTTAAATCACCCTGCCATCCCAGCCCACGGTGACGTTGCGGGGCAACTCGCGCCGGTGCTGCATCAGCCACGCATCCAGCGTATGCCCCACATGGGTCAGCACGCCCAACTCGGCGCCGACGTCCTCAATGCACTGCAACGCCAGCGTCAAATCATTGTGATTACGGGGCGCCTGCGGCTGGGGCGGCATGGAGCAGTCGAGCACCAGCACATCCAGCGGTTCGCGTTGCAGCCAGTCACGGGTGGCGGGTGGCAGGCCGACGGTGTCGGTGAGGTAGGCAATGCGCCGCCCTTCGCCTTCCAGCAGATAACCCAGGGTGGGTTTGGAATGCAGCAGCGGCAACGCGGTGACGCTCAGTTCACCAAACCGGCGGGTTTCAAACTCGCCAAACGGCTGGCTGAAATCCAGGATGCCGGGGTGCTTGTACAGGTCGGACAAACCTTGCGCATCCACCGGCCCATGCACCGGAATCACCAGGCCCTGACCCCAGCGCAAGTGCAGCAGGCCTTGGGCGTGATCGGCATGGTAGTGAGTCTGGAAAATCCCGTTGAAACTGCGCGGCGGGAAGCGTTCGGTGAGGTCGGGCAAGCCGCTGTCGATCAACCAGCGCTGGTCGCCGCACTCGATCAACGCGCTGCACGGGCGGCGCCGCAGGCTCTCGTCACTGCGGGCCAGACCACAAGCGGCGCACTCGCAGCCATACACCGGGACTTGCCGTGCATCGCCGGTGCCCAGCAGCGTCAGGCGCATGCGGATTGCCCGTCGAGGCAGCGAAGCAGGCGCTCGACCGTGTGTTCCAACTGGCCGGAGTTGTCGAGCAGGAACACGTCCGGTGCACTGCTCAAGCCCTCGGCGAATCGCGCATTGCGCGCCAGCCGCTGATCGATATCGTCCAGGGATTCGCGGCCCCGCGCCAACAAGCGCTGGCGCAACACCGCCTGGTCCACCGTCAGCAACACCACCAGCAGGTTCGGGTAACGCAGCCGGCTCTGCGCCAGATGCCCGCGAGAGCCGTTGACCAGCACGTCGTGCCCCGCCGCCAGCCACTCATCAATCTCCCGGGGGATGCCATAGGACAACCCGTTGGCATGCCAGCAGAGGGCAAACGCGCCCTCGGCCTCCATCGCGGCAAACTGCGCCGGGCTCACACCCTGCGCGGCTTCGCCCACCGCTTCTGCCGAGCGGGTGATGACCCGCCGCACAATCCGGCAGCCACGCTCGGCCAAACGCGGTCGTGCGGCATCCAGCAGGCTGTCCTTGCCCGAACCCGATGGTCCGATGAGATAGATCAACCTGCCCGCCATCAAAACACCCTCTTCGCTTGTCGCCAGACTTGTTGGACCACGGGCAGTCCGTCGCGGCTTTTTTCGCTTGCACCAGGTCGGCCCGCAGGCCCAGGGCGATTTCGCCGCGATCGTCCAGGCCCGCGGCGTGTGCCGGCGCCAGGCTGATCATCTTCACCGCCCGGGAAAGATCGCCGCCGTCCTGCTGATCGGCCAGCACGAACGCCGCCTGCAGCAGGCTGGCCGGGTAGTAGTCACTGGAAAGTATATCCAGCAATCCCTCGGCAGCCAGGCCGGCGGCGGCCACATTACCCGAGTGGGACCCGCCACGCACCACGTTCGGCGCGCCCATCAGCACTTTCATGCTCAGCGCCTGGCAGCCACGGGCGGCTTCCAGGGTCGTGGGGAACTCCGCGATGGTCATGCCGTAGCGCGCCGACTCCTCGACATGCGCCAACGTCGCGTCGTCATGACTGGCCACCGACAGCCCGCGCGCCAGGCAATGCTCGACGATCGCCGCACGGTAACGGTCGCTGTACTCCCTGGAGTTGGCCATTTGCAGCACGATGAATGCATCCATGGTCTCGTCGTTGAGGTGGTACTTGCCCATGTAGTACTCACGGTACTTGGATTCGAGCACGAACTGGCGCTGGCCCGGCGAATGGTCCATCACCGACACCAGGCGCACCAGCGGGTTTTCCACCAGGTCGCGGAACACGCTCAACGTGTCCGGGTGGCACAGCTCGCAACGCAGGTGCAGGTGGTGTTCGGCGCGGGTCAGGCCGGCGCCTTCTGCCGAGGCGATGGCATCGAGCATCGCCGGCAGTTTTTTCATGCGGTTGCCCTTGGGATTCACATCGCCGATGGACACCGCGTCGAACACCGTGGTGATGCCGGCCGCGATGATCTGCGCATCATGGCTGAGCACCGCCGAGGTGGACGGCCAGTCCACGCCGGGACGCGGGGTCATGTGTTTTTCCAGGTTGTCGGTGTGCAATTCCACAAGACCCGGCAGCAGGAAATCACCGCCCAGGTCCTGGGCCTGGGGCAGTTGGCTGCGGCCTTCGGCGATGTCGACGATCAGCCCGTCACGCAGCACCACGCTGCCAAGGAACATGCGGTCAGCCGTCACCAGCTGGGCATTACTGAGGATCTGTTCAGCGGGCATGGGCGTATTCCTCTTGGGCAACAGGCGCGGGGGTCATGTCGAAATGGCGGTCGGCGACCGCTTCACGGGCGGCGCGGTCGTGGAAGATGCCGATCAATGCAGCACCGGCGGCCTTGGCTTCGTTCATCAGTTCCAGCACCACCTGGCGGTTGCTGTCATCGAGGGACGCGGTGGGTTCGTCCAGCAGCATCACCGGCCAGGCCACCATGAAGCCGCGGGCGATGTTGACTCGTTGCTGCTCGCCACCGGAGAACGTGCCGGGCGCCAACTGCCACAGGCGTTGAGGGATGTTCAGGCGCGTCAGCAGGTGTTCGGCGCGCGACTGGGCATTGGCCTTCGACCAGCCACGGGCCAGGGCTGGCTCCATCACCACGTCCAGGCAAGCCACACGCGGGATCACCCGCAGAAACTGGCTGACGTAGCCCAGGGTCTGCTGGCGTACCTGCAGAATGTCCCGGGGCTCGGCACCGACCAGCTCCAGCCACTCACCGGCATGCTGCACACGGATGCTGCCGCCCGCCGGCAGATAGTTGCCGTACAGGGTACGCAGCAACGTGCTTTTACCGGCGCCGGACTGGCCGTGCAGCACCAGGCACTCACCGCCCTTCACACTGAATTCCACCCCGCGCAGCACGTTCAGCACCACGCCGTTCTGCTGGTGCAAGGTGAAGGTTTTCGAGAGGTCACGGACCTCGATCAAGGCATTCGTCATGGCTGCAATACCGAAGACACCAGCAGTTGAGAGTAAGGGTGCTGCGGATCGTCGAGGATCTGGTCCGTCAGCCCGGATTCCACCACCCGCGAACGGCGCATCACCATCAAGCGGTCGGCCAGCAGACGCGCCACGGCGAGGTCGTGGGTTACGATCACCACGGCCAAATCCAGCTCGCGCACGAGGCCGCGCAACAGGTCGAGCAAGCGCGCTTGCACCGACACGTCCAGGCCGCCGGTGGGTTCGTCCATAAAAACCAGGCGCGGGCTGGAGACGAGGTTGCGGGCGATTTGCAGGCGCTGTTGCATGCCGCCGGAGAAGGTCCGGGGCAAGTCGTCGATGCGCTGCGGATCGATTTCCACCTGGCCCAGCCAGTCCAGACCGGCACCGCGCAGTTGCTGGTAATTGCGTACGCCCTGGGCCATCAGGCGCTCGCCGATGTTGGCGCCGGCCGAGACGCCCATGCGCAAGCCATCCCGTGGGTTTTGCTCGACAAAGCCCCATTCGGTGCGTAGCAAGGTGCGGCGTTCAGCTTCGCTGGCGCTGTACAGATCCAGCCATTCGCCGTCCTTGCCGCGATAGCCGATGTTCCCGGCCTGCGGCGGCAAACGCCCGCTGAGCAACGAGAGCAAGGTGGATTTACCCGAGCCGGATTCGCCGACAATCCCCAGCACTTCGCCGGGGTACAAATCGAAGCTGACGTCCTGGCAACCCTTCTCCGGGCCGTAGAGCAAAGACAGGTCACGTACGTGTAGCAAAGGCTGGCTCACTGGTTGTTCTCCTTGACCCGCTGGGCGCAATACCAGGTGTCGGAACACACAAAACTCTGGGTACCGGCGTCGTCCAGAATCAGCTCATCGAGGAACGATTCATGGCTGCCGCAGATGGCGCAGTTGTGCTCCCACTTCTGCACTTCGAACGGGTGGTCTTCGAAGTCCAGGCTGGTGACCTGGGTGTACGGCGGCACCGCGTACAGGCGCTTTTCGCGACCGGCACCGAACAGCATCAGCGCCGGGCTCATGTCGAGTTTCGGGTTGTCGAATTTCGGGATCGGCGATGGGTCCATCACGTAGCGCTCGTCCACCATCACCGGGTAGGCGTAGCTGGTGGCGATATGGCCGAAGGTGGCGATGTCTTCGTAGAGCTTTACGTGCATCACCCCGTAATCATTGAGGGCGTGCATGGTGCGGGTCTCGGTTTCCGACGGTTCGATAAAGCGCAGCGGCTCCGGGATCGGCACCTGGTAGACCATGATCTGGTCGGCCTGCAACGGGGTTTCCGGGATGCGGTGGCGGGTCTGGATCACCGTGGCGTCCGGGGTGCTTTCGGTGGTGGCAACCCCCGCCGTGCGCGCAAAAAAGCGGCGGATCGACACGGCGTTGGTGGTGTCGTCGGCGCCCTGGTCGATGACCTTGAGCACATCATCGGCCCCCAGAATCGCGGCGGTCAGTTGCATGCCGCCGGTGCCCCAGCCGTAAGGCAGCGGCATCTCGCGACCACCAAACGGCACCTGGTAACCGGGGATCGCCACGGCCTTGAGCAAGGCGCGGCGGATCATGCGTTTGGTCTGCTCGTCGAGGTAGGCGAAGTTGTACGCCGGGTCGCGCGCAGGCGTTTGAGTCAGGTCATTCATGGCGGGTGCCCTCGGCCGGTTGGCGCAGTTTGCGGATCAGTTCCAGCTCGGACTGGAAGTCCACGTAGTGAGGCAATTTGAGGTGGGACACGAAGCCCGCCGCTTCGACGTTGTCGCAGTGAGACAACACGAACTCTTCCTGCTGGGCCGGCGAGACGATCTCTTCGTTGAACTCGCTGGCCCGCAGCGAGCGGTCCACCAGGGCCATGCCCATGGCCTTGCGCTCGGCATGCCCGAACGCCAAACCGTAGCCGCGGGTGAACTGCGCCAGCTCGGTCGCCGAACCGACGAACTGGTTGACCATCTCGCACTCGGTGACTTCGATGCTGCCCAGGCAGACCGGGAAACCCAGCTCTTGCGGGTCGATCCACACCTCGACCTCACCGATGCGAATCTCGCCGGCGAACGGGTGGTTGCGGCCGTAACCGCGCTGGGTGGAGTAACCCAGCGCCAGCAGGAAACCTTCATCACCACGGGCCAGGGCTTGCAGGCGCTGGGCCCGGTTGGCCGGGTATTCCAGCGGATCGCGGGTGATGTCGGCGACGCTGCCGCTGTCGTCGGATTCGTTCTTGATCAGGCCTTCCTTGGCCAGCAAACCCAGGACTCTCGGGCACGCCTCCAGGGTCGCATCCGGCGTGGTGTGCGGGCCCGGGTATTCACCTTCGGCCAGCAGCGCGAAGTCCAGCAGGCGATGGGTGTAGTCGAAGGTCGGGCCCAGCAGTTGCCCGCCCGGCACGTCCTTGAACGTCGCCGACAAACGCCGGCTCAGGGACATCTGCGCGGTATCGATCGGCAGGCTCGGGCTGAAGCGCGGCAACGTGGTGCGGTAGGCCCGCAGCAGGAAGATCGCTTCCACCAGGTCCCCCGCCGCTTGCTTGATCGCCAGCGCGGCCAGTTCGGTGTCGTACAGCGAGCCCTCGCTCATCACCCGGGCGACCGCCAGGGGCAGTTGCTCGCGGATCTGCTCCACGCTGAGCTCAGGAACAGACGTATCGCCCCGGCGTTTTTTTGCCAGCAGACGGTGGGCATTGTCGATGGCCTGTTCGCCACCCTTGACGGCTACGTACATCAGGCACGCTCCTGTGCAATTCGGGTACTGCGGGGCAGGCCGATCAGGTGATGGCCGGCGGCGAACAACACGTCCAGGCCACGGGGAAACGTCTCGCGGCGCTGGCGTTCCAGCCAGAAGGCCTGGGGCACCGGCAGGTTGACCTGACGCTGGGTCTTGATTCCTGGCCCGCACCAGTTCAAGGCGCGACCGGCTTCCAGGTCGGTCAACTGGACCAGCAAGGTGCAGGACTGATCGGGGTAGCGATCATTGCCGTGGTCGAAGCCGCCGAGGTCGAGCAGGTCCTGCTCACCGAGCAAGGCGAACGCGGCCTCTTCACGGTTGGCGGTCAGCGGGCAGCCGCAGTGGAAGGCCAGGTTGGCGCGAATCAGCGGCGTGTCGAAACTCGGCGCCAGCCACAGCGGCGTGTCCGTATCCAGCAACGCCAGGCACAGCGCATAGGTGGCCGGCGCCAGGCCTTCAAGGCTGGGGGCAGCGGGCAAGGACTGGATCAAACCGGGCTCGGCGAGGGCCTTGAGGGCCCCGCGAAAACCGCGCTGGGCGTCCAGCACCGGGTCTACAAACGCCGGTTGCAAGCGTTGGGCATTCATCAGTTTTCTCCTCGAACCAGGGTGAAAAACTCGACCTTGGTGGCGGCGGTATCGGCCTCTTTTTGCGCCCGGCGTGCGGCCTGCGCGTTGGCCAGTGAGCGGATCAGATCGCTGAGCCAGAGACTCGGGTGCGCGCCCTGCAAATGCGCATCCGCCAGGGCCGCCAATTCGGCGTGGACCTTGTCGCGCCCGGCCAGGTAGCTGTAGCCGGTGCGGCCGTCGGCCAGGCGCACCACGCAACGGGTCACGCTCATTTCGCCGACGTTGAACGGCGCGCCATTGCCGCCCATGCGGCCACGCACCAGGGTCATGCCGATTTCCGGGGCGCGGATCAGTTGGTAATCCACGTCGCGCAGGGCGTCTTCATGGGGCAGCAATTCACTGCGAAAGGCGCGGGCGAGCACGCCGATCCAGTGTTGACGCGGGGACAGGTTCATCAGGGTCTCCATCAGGTCACCACTTGGTACTGGAAGCGATCCGAACGGCTGGTGGACTGCGCCAGCTCCACCGGGCGGCCGTCGCGATCGCGGGAAAGGGTAAATACGGTGAGCGCCGGCAAATGCCGGGGCATCATCAGCAGCGCGGCTTCGTCGCGGTTGGGCAACCGCGCGCCGATCAGGCTTTGGGTGCGGGTCAACGGCATGTCGCGTTCACGCAGGTAGTGGCGCAGCGAGCCGCCGTTGTAGTCCGCCAGCAGCGGCGCATGGCTGGCGCAGTAGCGGTGGCGGATCAGGCTGACCGGCTGGTGGTCGAGCTTGCGCAGGGTTTGCAGCTCGATCATCGGCGCCATCTCGGCGATGCCCAGTTGTTGCGCCTCGTCGCGACTGGCGAAGCAGTAGCGGCGCTTGAGCAACAGCGCTTCCACGCCTACGCCCTGGGCCGACAACGACTGGCTGTAGGAGGTCTCGGCGCCCATCGGGTAAATCAGCGGGCGGTCGAGCACTTGGGTGCCCTTGCCCTGGCGGCGCAAAAGGCTGCCTTCGAACACCAGCTCGTCGATGGCGCGGCGCAGGGTGTGGCGGTTCACGCCAAAGCGTTCGGCCAATTGCACCTCGCCCGGCAGGAAGTCCCCGGCGTGATAACTGCTCAGTTCACGGCGCAGGATATCGGCGAGTTCGCGGTACACCGGCTCATCTTGTCTAGACAACTGCATGCTTAAAAAAAAGCGCCCAAGGGCACCCCTCCGTCGTCAGATGAACTGCTTGCGCAGGCGTTGGGACAGCACGTCGATACAGCTCACCACCACGATGATCACCAGCAGCACCGCGCAGGTCTGCACGAACTGAAAGGCGCGAATGTTCTCCCACAGGATCACGCCGATACCGCCGGCACCGACCATCCCCACCACCGTCGCCGAACGCACGTTGGCCTCGAAACGGTAGAGCGCGTAGGACACCCACAGCGGCATCACTTGCGGGATCACGCCGTAGATCACCTCTTGCAAGGCACTGGCGCCGGTGGCTCGGACGCCTTCAACGGGGCCGGGGTCGATGGCTTCGACGGCTTCGGCAAACAGCTTGGCGAGGACGCCGGTGGTGCTGATCCACAAGGCAAGGACACCGGCAAAAGGACCGAGGCCGACCGCGACCACAAACAACATCGCGAAGACCATTTCGTTGATCGACCGGAACGCATCCATCACTCGGCGCAACGGCTGGTGAATCCACCAGGGCGTGATGTTCTCGGCGCACAGAATGCCCAGCGGCACCGAGCAGACAATCGCCAGCACCGTGCCCCAGAGGGCGATCTGCACGGTGACGATCATCTCCTTGAGGTAGGAGCGCCATTCGTGGAAGTCCGGCGGGAAGAAGTCGGCGGCGAAGGTCGCCATGTTTCCGGAGTCGCGGTACAGCGCCAGCGGGTTCATTTCGGCGCCGTGCCAGGCCCAGGCCAGCAGGACCAGGAACAGGCCCCAGCCCAGGTATTGCGGCCAAGTCCTTTTGCCCACTGCTTCAGCATGCAAGGTAGTCATGGGTCACTCTCAATAAGTGTGCGGGCAAGGCTTATGTGGGAGCCGGGCTTGCCCGCGATAGGATCGACTCGGTTTTACTGTCAGACCGAGTTGCCTGCATCGCGGGCAAGCCCGGCTCCCACACAAGCCCGCGCCTACAGGGGTTAGCCGTTGGCTGCGGTCTTCTTGTCCAGTTCGGTGATGCGCTCTTGCAGCTTGGCGAGGTCGGCGTCGATGTCGGCGAGTTTCTTGGCCTTGTCGGCGGCTTCCAGGTGGTCGTCGGCGCTGATGGTGGTGCGCTGCTTGAACAGCTCCAGTTGGCGGATCGGCAGCAGTTGGTCGTCGCTGGACTTGAGGAACTTGCCCAGTTGCATGTTCTTCAGCACGGCCTTCTCTTCGTCGGTGTCACCGTAGTTGGCGAAGAAATCGCGGATCTTGGTTTTCTCGCTGTCGCTCAGGGCCTTGCTCCACACCATCGGGTCGGCAGGGATCAGCGGCGATTTCCAGATCACTTTGAGCATGGCGGCCTTGTCCGGCTGGGTGACTTCCAGGCGGTCCCAGCTTTCAGTGTTGAAGGTGGCGACGTCCAACTGCCCTTTGGCCACGCTCAGTGCGTTGACTTCATGGCTGGAGTTGAGGGTGCGTTTGAAGGCGGTGGCAGCGTCGACGTGGTTCTTGGCGAACACGTAGTAGCCGGGTACCAGGTAGCCCGAGGTGGAGTTCGGGTCACCGTTGCCGAAGGTCAGGTTCTTGGCGTTCTTGAGCATGTCATCGACGTTGTTGATCGGGCTGTCCTTGCGCACGATCAGCACGCTCCAGTAACCGGCGGCACCGTTGGCGGCGGCGGTCTGGGCGAAGATTTCGCCGTTGGAGCGGTCCACCGCTTCCATCGCCGCCTTGTTGCCCAGCCAGGCAACGTCGACCTTGTTGAAGCGCATGCCCTGGATCAGGCCGGCGTAGTCGGAGGCGAAGGTGGCGTTGATGGTGAGGCCGGTCTTCTTGTGCATGTCATCCAAAAATGGCTGCCAGATGCTCTTGAGGTTCTGCGAAGACTCGGTGGACATGATGCCGAAATTGATCGCCTTGTCGGCGGCCTGGGCATTGCCCATGGCCACGCTGGCTAGCAGGACTGCGGACAGAAACACATGACCGATACGGTTCAACATGGAGAGGATTCCTGTGGGTCGTTATTGGGGTTTCAAGCGCGGGCCAGGGCCAACCGTGCGGGGACGACGGGTGTGCGGGTCTGGTCGGAAAACATCAGGCTGGTGTCGACATCGGCACCGTACAAATCATTGAGGAACTGGCTGCTCAGCTCACTTGCGTGGCCGTCGAAATGAATCCGCCCGCCCTTGAGCGCCACGGCTCGGGGGCAATAACGCATGGCGTAATCCACCTGGTGCAGGGTGACCACCACGGTCTTGCCGTCGCGGCCATTGATGTCGGCGAGGATCTCCATGACCTTGCGAGCCGATTCCGGGTCGAGCGAGGCGATGGGCTCATCGGCGAGGATCACTTCGGCGCGCTGGGTCAGGGCGCGGGCGATCGCCACGCGCTGCTGCTGGCCGCCGGACAAGGTCGAGGCGCGTTGTGCGGCGAGGTCTGCCAGGCCGACGCGGGCCAGGGATTCCATGGCGAACTGTTTTTCCTCGGCATTGAACAAACCGAGGTTGCCGCGCCAGCGCGGCATGCGGCCCAGGCAACCGAGCAGCACGTTGTCGAGCACACTCAGGCGATTGACCAGGTTGAACTGCTGGAAGATATAGCCGATGTCGGAGCGCAGGCGCCGCACCTTGCCATTCAACCGGCCGCTGGCCTGCACTTCCCGGCCCAGCACCTTGACGCTGCCGCCGTTGCTCTTGTCGCAACAGGCCAGGCCCGCGAGGTGGCGCAGCAAGGTGGACTTGCCGGAGCCGGAAGCGCCAATCAGCGCGACCATCTCACCGGTGGCCACGGTGAGTTCGAGGTCGACCAGTGCGGACTTCTTCGCAAAGGTCTTGTTCAGATGATCGACATGGATAGCTGGAGTCATGGGCTTCTCTGTCTGGTTGAACAGCCGTCCGTGGCTGCGTTTGAGTTCAAACGACAGTAGGCGCGGGCTGTGTCAGCCCTATGACTTGCACATGACTGGAGTAAAACCGTTTGATGAAGGTTTGATGAAACGTTGGAGCTGACGCTGAATACCTAACCTGTGGCGAGGGAGCTTGCTCTCGCTGGGCTGCAAAGCGGCCCCAAACCCGGGTGACACGGTCTGTCGGATGTACCGACCGAGGTGGCTGACTTGGGCCTGCTGCGCAGTCCAGCGGGAGCAAGCTCCCTCGCCACAAGGTCTTCACCCGGCATTGAAAATGTGCCGGACTGTGGTGCAATAGCTGGCTGCGAATAGGTGCAAGAGGGAAACGTAATGGGAAAAGACAAGGCATGTCCGGTCGTTCTGCGAACCCGTCAATCGCTGGAAATCCTCGCATTCAAACACCCACTGGCCGGCCTTCAACTGGTCAAGGGCAGTGTGGAGCCTGGCGAAAGCACCGACGCAGCTGCGATTCGGGAATTACAGGAAGAAGCCGGGATAACCGGCAAGGTGATACGTGACCTGGGCACTTGGCACTCAGCGTCCACGGGGCATACATGGGCCTTTCACCAATGCCAGGTCGCGCAAGAGCTGCCAGATACCTGGACTCATTTCACAGAAGATGATGGAGGCCATGAATTCCAGTTCTTCTGGCACTCACTAGCGAGCGAACCGTCAGAAGAGTGGCATCAGGTGTTTAAAGATGCCCTGGAGTTTCTAAAGCCGCGTCTTGCCGAAGTATCGCTTCAGGAATAATCAAGATCCCGGTAGATCGGTGATTTTTCCTACGATCTCTATGGCTTGCAGCAGCCTTAACTCGCCGCTAGCCTTTCCAAGTCGCTGCTCATCAGCGATCGGGTTTGGTCGCCCGGGTTAGAATGGCGCACAGTGCCGCGCAAGCGGCATTATCGTGTTCGCTTTATGGCGAGCTGTGCGTGGGAGGGCCCTGGCCCTGCCGGGTTTCCATTCCCTGGTCGACCAACCTGCGTACAGCTCGCCACCCTCCTGCTTGGTCGCAGATGTGGTGAGCTCCAATTGAATGGAGAGTCATTGCATGTACAAAGTCACGCCCAATCCGCCAGAAACGTCTGGCTCCAAGTCTGAAAAAACCAAGCTTCAGGACGCCGCCCAGCGGGCTATCGATCACTACCTGAAACCCGCCGAAACCAAAGCGTCCACCAATCAAAAAAACCACTTCAGTCTGTTCACCGTATCAGCCAACGTTGAAAAGGAAGCACTGCTGAGCAACGCCTACGAAACACTCCAGTCTGCCAATGCAATGGCGTTGGACCTTTCCGAAAACATTGATGGCAAAGACCGCAGCCTGATATTGGCGATGCAGCAGTTGCTGGAGCTGGGATTGTTGTTGGTGGATAGAGCGCTGGATCGAGAGTGCCCGGTGGCCTGATCAAAACCGAAATCCAACTGGCAACATAAATCCAATGTGGGAGCGGGCTTGCTGTGGTGAGCGGGCTTGCCCCGCGCTGGGCTGCGAAGCAGCCCCATCAATCTGTAGTGAACCCGACGGGGGACAAGCCCCCTCACCACAGCAAGCCAGCTCCCACATTTTGATCTTCATCAGGCCCAAATTCGTCGGTGTTATTGGGCGGTGCGCGCTCGCAACCGCGGCATCACAAAATCCAGAAACGCGCGCAACTTCAGCGGCAACGGTGACTGCCCTTTGTGCACCAAACTAATGGGCAATGGCGTCGACTCGAATGCTTCAAGCACCACCGCCAGTGCCTCTTCCCGCAGCGCATCCGCCACCTGATACGACAATACCCGAATCACCCCGACCCCCAATGTCGCCGCCGCAATCGCCGCTTCTGCGGTGTTCACCGACAACCGCGAATGCACCGGTATCGAGACCCCGGTTTTACCCGCGCCAAACCCCCACGCCCCTTGCGACGCCAGCACTTCAAAGGTGATGCAGTCATGCCCTGCCAAGTCCTGAGGCTCAGCCGGAACGCCGCGAGCGGCCAGGTAAGCCGGGCTGGCACACACCACGCGCCGCACCGCGCCCACTTGCATGGCCTTGAGCGAGCTGTCGGGCAGCTCGCCAATCCGCACGGCCACGTCGCAGTGTTCTTCCATCAGGTGCACGACGCGGTCGGTGAGGATCAGATTGATGTCGATCTCCGGGTACTGCGCCAGGAATTCCGCCACCACCGGCACGATGTGCAGCCGTCCGAATACCACAGGCGCGGTGACCACCAACTCGCCCCGAGGCTGGGAATATTCCCCAGTGGCCGCGCGCTCGGCCTCGCTGATGTCTTCAAGAATGCGCCGGCACGCGTCGAGGTAGGAGGCGCCGGCATCGGTCAACGACAGCTGGCGCGTGGTGCGGTGCAGCAGGCGGGTCTTCAGGTGCGTTTCCAGTTCGGCCACCTTGCGGCTGACGCTGGCCAGCGGCATGTCGAGGCGCCGCGCCGCAGCGGTCAGGCTGCCCGCATCAACCACGGCAACGAAGATGGACATGGATTCAAGGCGGTTCATGGCAACCTATCAAATTCTGGAAGGATGATTCCAAATCCTAGGGGATTATCCTGCCAGGCGCGAGTGCGTAACGTTGGCCACTCATCTCCGTCCCCCGGAGACCTGCATTGAAGGAGAGCGCCGTGAGTGGCCAGCCGATGACATCCCAACCTTCCACAGCGCCTGCGGTCGCGCCGCGCGGCAAGATCATCATGATGGCGGTGATCGCCGGCGCGGTGATCACCAATATTTACTGTACCCAGCCGATTTTGCCGTTGATTGCCTCGGACTTGGGCGTGGACGTGCCCACCGTCGACCTGGTGGCCGGTTCCGCCCTGCTGGGGTTTGCCACCGGTCTCGCGTTGCTGTTGCCGATGGGCGACCGCTTTGACCGGCGCAAGCTGGTGCTGGGGCAGATCGCGCTGGCGTTCTGTTTCGCCCTGGCGGCGGCGTTTTCACCGGGTATCTGGGCGCTGATCGCGGCGTCTTTTGGCTTGGGGATTGTGAGCTGTGTGCCGCAGCAACTGGTGCCGTTCGCGGCGGTGATGTCGCAGCCTCATGAACGTGGGCGCAACGTGGGAACGGTGGTCAGCGGGATCATGGTCGGCATTCTGCTCGGGCGCACGATCGCCGGCGTGGTCGGTGAGGCTTATGGCTGGCGGGCGGTGTACGCGATGGAAGCGGCCTTCATGATCCCGGTATGGATCGCCGCTGCCAGGTTGCTGCCACGGGGCGTGCCGAGCACGAACCTGTCCTACCCTCGCCTGCTGGCCTCGCTGTGGCCGCTGATGCGCGATAACAGCCCGATCCGCCAGTCGATGATGGTGCAGGCGTTGTTGTGGGCTTGCTTCAATGCGTTCTGGGTGAACCTGGCGGCGTTGCTGGCCCACGGGCCGTGGCAGCTGGGCAGCGCGTGGGCCGGCGGTTTCGGGATCATCGGTGCGGCGGGTGCGCTGGCGGCATCCCTCGGTGGACGGGCGTCTGACCGGCTGGGCTCACGTAAGGTGATTGGGGCGAGTATCGGGATTGTGACCTTGGCGTTCCTGCTGCTGGCGGGCGCGCAAACCTCGATTATCTTGCTGGTGCTGGGGGTGATCGTGCTGGATATCGGCGTGCAGTCGGGGTTGGTGTCTAATCAGACCCGGGCGTTTGCGGTAGACCCGAAAGCCCAGGGCCGCATCAATAGTTTGTACATGACGGCGACGTTTTTTGGCGGCGCGTTGGGGGCCACGGTCAGCGGCTGGTTGATGGCGCGGTTGGGCTGGATGGGGATTGTGGAGTTTGGGGTGATGCTGGGGGTGATTGCGGGGGTGATCCATTGGATCAGCGCGCCGAGGCAGACTGAGGAGCTGGCGTAATTTCAAATCAAACGAGATTCAAAATGTGGGAGCGAGCTTGCTCGCGAATGCGGTATGTCAGTGCCGGATTTGTTGGCTGACACACCGTATTCGCGAGCAAGCCCGCTCCCACATTTGAGCTTTGTTGTTGGGTGGACTGTATTCCAAACCAGCCATGAAAAAGGCGACCCGAAGGTCGCCTTTTCTTATTGCGCGTACTGCTTGCTCAACCCCGGCGGTACGCCATGGACGTCGGTCTCTTCCCAAGGCCCGTTCGGGCTGATGGACCGGCTCCAGCCTTTGCTCCAGCGGTAGTAGGTGCGCTGGCGGTAAAACGTATCCGGCTGCTCGTCCAGCACGTACACCTGCATCTTCCCGTCCCAGTGGCTGGCCGCACCTGGCGGCGGTGCGAAGGTTGGCGAAGAGCTCGGCACCGGCTTCGACGGTTTGATCACCGGGCCGGAAGGCTGGGTGCTCGGCTGGGTCGACGGCCCGGTGGGCGGGATGGTCGGCCCGGTAGGCGACGGTGGCCGATGGACCGCACAAGCACTCAGCCCCAATACCAGGCTGAGCAGGGTGATACGTGCAATGGCGGTCATGGGCATTTCCTCGAATTATTTATCCGGACTGTCGATGGTCAGCTGCTGCAACGCAGTGGTACTGCTGGCCAAGGGTTGGCTGCGGCCGATCCACTCGCCAGCGGTGGGAACACCTGCCCGGGATATGCGCGCAACCAGTTGGACTTCGGGAAAGTTGGACAGTTTCAACTGCGGCATCATCGCGTCGGCATCGCCCAGTTCGACGGTGATTGGCAGGTCGGCCACGGTCACGCGCTTGGCTGCCAAAGGAGCCGGCGGGCCTTTGACGGCGCGGGCGAAGATGAACACGCTGTCGGTCGGCAAGGCCTTGGCCTTCACGTCCGCCGCCAGGTCCACGCGCACTTGCATCTGCTTTTGTGCCTTCACGGGTGCCACGGTACCGCCGCTCTCCTTGAGCTTCTCGGCGGCCCGGTCGATCCCGCCTTGCAGCGCGGCGCGGGAGTTGTCTTCCGGCGGCAGTTGCGCCAGCAGGCGGTTCCAGTAGTCGATCGCTTCCTGGTACCGCTGGCCTTCAAAGGCGGCGATACCCAGCAGGCCGAGGCTGGTGACTTCTTTCGGGTCGAGTTTCAGGGCTTCGTCGGTCAAGGCCTGGACTTTGGGCGACCACTGTTTGTTGTCGGCAAAGTACTGGGCCTGGGCCCACTGCCCGAGCAACTCCGGCTGGCGACCGGCCAGGGCCACGGTGCGTTCGAAGACTTTCGCTGCGTCGGCCGAGCGGTCCTGGGCCATGTAGGCACGGCCGAGGAAGTACAGGCCTTCCGGTGAATCCGGTTGGGCTGCGGCGGCGCGCTCCAGACGGCGGGTCATGTCTTCCATGGACACCGGCGGCTGGGAGAATTCGCGGGTCAGTTCGACCTTGTCGCTGGCGCCATAATGCAGGTACAGCGCCACGCCCAACACCGGCACCAGAAACGCAGCCAGAAACGGCAGCGGTTTGCCGAGGCGCGACTCCCGAGGCTTTTCCACCCCTTCGGTGTCCGCCAGCAGCTCACGGGCCGCTTCAGCACGACCGCTGTCCAGTTGAGCCGCATCCAGCACGCCTTCGGACTGCTGGGTTTGCAGTTCCGCCACACGTTCTTGATACAACGCCACGTTCAGCGCGGTGCGATCCTCTTCACGCTGGGCACGACGGCCGCGTAACACCGGGATCAGCAGGAAACTCAAGGCAATCAGAAGCAGCAGACCGGCTGCGAGCCAGAAATCAATCATCAGTTTTTTTGTCCAGCAGTTGGTCGAGGCGTTGACGCTCATCGACGGAAAGCGAGTCCGAACCATCGGCCGGGGCGACACGACGGCGGCGCACAATCACCGCCATGACTACGACGCCAGCGAGCAACAGCCCGGCGGGGCCGAACCACAGCAGCGCGGTCTTGCCGGTGAGCGCCGGCTTGTAGCGCACGAAGTCACCGTAGCGGTCGACCATGAAGTCGATGATCTGCTGATTGTCCTTGCCCTCGCCGAGCATGCGGAAAATCTCTTTGCGCAGGTCGGCAGCAATCGGCGCGTTGGAGTCGGCAATGTCCTGGTTCTGGCACTTGGGGCAGCGCAGTTCCTTGGTCAGTTCGCGAAAACGCTCGCGGTCCCCGTCCTTGGCAAATTCGTAGGTGTCGATGGCGGCGTGGGCCACGCCGACCATGCTCAAGCCCAATACAGCGGCGGCGAACCAACGCTTCATGGCTTGGCCTCATCCACCAGCGCCTGGTACTTGGCGGCCAGTTGCTCGCGCCACACCACTTCGTCGATCACGCCCACGTATTTGTCGCGGATCACGCCCTTGGCGTCGATGAAGAAGGTTTCCGGGGCGCCGTACACGCCGAGGTTCAGGCCGAGGTTGCCGTCTTCGTCGCGGATATCCAGCTGGTACGGGTTGTGGAATTCTGCCAGCCACTTCAAGGCGGCAGCGTTGTCGTCCTTGTAGTTGATGCCGTAGATCACCACGCCGTTCTCGGCCAGCTTGTTCAGCACCGGGTGCTCGACGCGGCAGGAAATGCACCAGGCGCTCCACACGTTGACCAGCGCCGGTTTGCCCTGCAAATCCGCTTGGGTCAGGGTTTTGTCGCCCTGTACGGTCGGCAGCGAGAACGCCGGGAACGGCTTGCCGATCATCGCCGAGGGCAGCTCGGCCGGGTCCAGGTACAGCCCGCGATACAGAAACACCGCCACCACCAGGAACGCCGCCAGCGGTAACACCATCAACCAACGCTTCATACCGCTGCTCCTTGCAGGCCGAGGGCTTCACGCACCCGGCTCTTGACCTTGACCCGATAACGCCGGTCTGTCGCGGCCAGCAAACCACCGAAGCCTGTGAGCAGGCCGCCGAACCAGATCCAGCGCACAAACGGTTTGACGTGGACCCGCACGGCCCAGGCGCCATCGCCCAGCGGTTCACCCAGGGCGACGTAAAGGTCACGGGTGAAACCGGCGTCGATCCCGGCTTCGGTCATCATCGAGCTTTGTACGGTGTACAGACGTTTTTCCGGGTGCAGCACCGCGATTTCCTTACCGTTGCGCACGACGCGTACGGTGCCCTTGTCAGACGTGAAGTTGGGGCCTTCGAAGTGCTTGGCGCCTTCGAAAATGAAGTGGTAACCGGCCAGGTCCATGGACTCGCCCGGCGCCAGACGCAGGTCGCGCTCGGCGCTGTTCTGGCTGGACAACACCACGCCCAGCGCGCACACGGCGATGCCAATGTGCGCGACCTGCATGCCCCAGTAGCTGCGGGTCATGGTCGGCAGGCCCTTGATCAGGCCTTTATGGCGGGTCTTGTCGATCAGGTCGCGCACGCCGGCCAGCAATACCCAGGCAGCGAGCATGAAGGTGGCGAGCACGGCCCAGTTGAAGTCGCCGTAGGCAATACCGGCGATCACCGCCAGCGCGGCGCTGCCCAGCAGCACCGGTGTCAGCATGCCCACCAGCCATTTCACCGGAGTGTCTTTCCAGCGCACCAACACGCCGACCGCCATCACCACCATCAACAGCGCCATCAACGGAATAAACAGCGCGTTGAAGTACGGCGGGCCGACGGACAGCTTGGCGCCGCTCAGGGCATCCAGCACCAACGGGTAAAGGGTGCCGAGCAGGATCATCGAGGCCGCCACCACCAGCACCAGGTTATTGCCCAGCAGCAGGGTTTCCCGGGACCAGAGGTTGAAGCCGACGTGGCTCTTGACCACAGGCGCGCGCAACGCAAACAGCGTCAGCGAGCCGCCGACCACAAACAGCAGGAAGATCAGGATGAACACGCCGCGCTCCGGGTCGGAGGCAAACGCGTGCACCGAGGTCAGCACGCCGGAGCGCACCAGGAACGTCCCCAGCAGGCTCAGGGAAAACGCCGCGATGGCCAGCAACACGGTCCAGCTCTTGAACACGCCACGTTTTTCAGTGACCGCCAGCGAGTGAATCAGCGCCGTGCCCACCAGCCAGGGCATGAACGAGGCGTTTTCCACCGGGTCCCAGAACCACCAGCCGCCCCAGCCAAGTTCGTAGTAGGCCCACCACGAACCCAGGGTGATGCCGATGCCGAGGAACGCCCAGGCGACGATGGTCCAGGGCCGCGACCAGCGCGCCCAGGCCGCATCAAGGCGACCGCCGAGCAACGCGGCGATGGCAAACGCGAAGGCTACCGAGAAACCGACGTAACCCATGTAGAGCATCGGCGGGTGCACGATGAGGCCGATGTCTTGCAGCAGCGGGTTGAGGTCATGACCGTCTACCGGGATCTGCGGCAGGATGCGGGTGAACGGGTTGGAGGTCATGATCAGGAACAGCAGGAAGCCGATGCTGATCATGCCCATCACCGCCAGCACCCGGGCCAGCATCACTTGCGGCAACTGGCGGGAGAAGATCGATACGGCAAAGGTCCAGCCGCCGAGGATCAATGCCCACAGCAGCAACGACCCTTCGTGGGCACCCCAGACGGCGCTGAACTTGTAGTACCAGGGCAAGGCGCTGTTGGAGTTATTGGCGACGTAGGCGACGGAAAAGTCGTCGGTCATGAAGGCGTAGGTCAGGCAACCGAAGGCGAACACCAGAAAGGCGAACTGGCCCCAGGCGGCCGGCTGGGCCAGGCTCATCCACAGACGGTCACCGCGCCAGGCGCCCAGCAGCGGGACCACGGCCTGGACGATGGCAAAGCACAGGGCGAGGATCATCGCCAACTGGCCCAACTCCGGAATAAACAATGCGGACGTCATGACTTAGCCCTCCTTGGCAGGGGTCGGGGCGGATTGGCCGCTGTCTTTGAGGGCCTTGGTGACTTCCGGCGGCATGTATTTTTCATCGTGCTTGGCCAGCACTTCATCGGCCACCACCACGCCGTCGGCGTTGAGCTTGCCGAGGGCTACGATGCCCTGCCCTTCGCGGAACAGGTCCGGGAGGATGCCGCGGTAGGTGATGGTCACGGACTTGTTGAAGTCGGTGACGATGAATTTGACGTCCAGGGAGTCGCCGGAACGTTGCAGCGAGCCCTTCTCGACCATGCCACCGGCACGGATTCGTGTGTCCAGCGGCGCTTCGCCGTTGGCGATCTGGGTCGGGGTGTAGAACAGGTTGATGTTCTCCCGCAGGGCGCTCAGGGCCAGGGTCACGGCAATGCCGACACCGGCCATGATGGCCAGGATGATCAACAGACGCTTTCTACGCAGCGGATTCACTTTTCGGTCTCCCGGCGCAAACGACGCGCCTCTTGTTGCAGGTAACGCTTGCGGGCCAGGATCGGCGCGGCGACGTTGAGGGCCAGCACCGCCAGGCAAATGCCATAGGCCGTCCAGACGTACAGGGCGTGATGGCCCATGGCGAGAAAATCACTGAAAGAGTTGAAGCTCATCCACGGGCTCCCAGGCTGTTTTGCACTTCGGCCTTGACCCAACTGGTGCGGGCTTCACGCTTGAGCACTTCAAGGCGCATGCGCAGCAGCAGCACGGCGCCGAAGAAGCAGTAGAACCCCAGCACCATCAGCAGCAGCGGCGCCCACATTTCCACGGGCATGGCCGGCTTTTCGGTGAGGGTGAAGGTGGCGCCCTGGTGCAGGGTGTTCCACCACTCCACCGAGTATTTGATGATCGGGATGTTGATCACGCCGACGATCGCCAGCACGGCGCAGGCCTTGGCGGCGCTGTCACGGTTGCTGATGGCGTTGCCCAGGGCGATCAAGCCGAAATACAGGAACAGCAGGATCAGCATCGAGGTGAGGCGCGCGTCCCAGACCCACCACGAACCCCAGGTCGGCTTGCCCCAGATCGCGCCGGTGACCAGCGCCACAGCAGTCATCCAGGCACCGATGGGCGCGGCGCATTGCAGGGCCACGTCCGCCAGTTTCATCTTCCACACCAGGCCGACGACGCCGCACACCGCCAGCATCACATAGCAGGACTGGGCCAGCATCGCGGCGGGAACGTGGATATAAATGATGCGAAAGCTGTTGCCTTGCTGGTAGTCCGGCGGCGCGAAGGCCAGGCCCCAGACCAGGCCGATGCCGATCAGCAATACAGCGGCGATGCTCAACCACGGCAGCAGTTTGCCACTGATGCCGTAAAACCATTTGGGCGAGCCGAGCTTGTGAAACCAGGTCCAGTTCATGCTGTTTCCATCACGGTTGCTTCTCGTCAATGCGAGGAGCTTAGGGTCTTTACTGACTAAGACAACGCTTGGTCAGACCTCATTATTCGCCGACGCTGATCTTCAGGCCAGCCGCTATAGCAAAGGGTGTCAGGGTTACCGCCAGGGCGGCCAGGCTGCCAAGCCACAGGAGGTAACCGGTCGCCGGCATGCCCTGGAGCGCGGCTTGCAACGCGCCGCTGCCCAGGATCAACACCGGGATGTACAAAGGCAAAATCAGCAGGGCCAGCAACAGGCCGCCGCGCTTCAAACCCACTGTCAGCGCCGCACCCACGGCGCCCAGTAGACTGAGAACCGGCGTGCCAAGCAACAAGGAAAGGAGCAACACCGGCAGGCACTCGGTGGGCAACCCCAACATCATCGCCAGCAGCGGCGCGAGCAATACCAGCGCCAGGCCGGAAAACGCCCAGTGTGCCAGTACCTTGGCCAATACCAGAAGTGGCAGGGGGTGCGACGAAAGGACCCACTGTTCAAGGGAACCGTCTTCAAAATCACTGCGAAACAGCCCGTCCAGCGAGAGCAGGACCGACAAAAGCGCCGCTACCCAGACCAGTCCCGGAGACAAGGTTTGCAACAGTTTAGTCTCGGGGCCGACCGCCAACGGGAACAGCGCGATCACAATCGCGAAGAACACCAGCGGGTTGGCCAGTTCGGCCGGGCGGCGACAGAGTAACCGCGCTTCGCGGGCCACCAACAGGGCAAATACACTCATACCGACCACCGGCCCAGATCGAGGTCGCGGTAACCGGCGGGCATGCGCGCCAGCGTGTGGTGGGTGGTGAGGACGACCATGCCGCCCTGCTCGCAGTGGGCCGCCAGGTGTGCTTCCAGCTGGGCGACGCCTTGTTTGTCGAGGGCGGTGAAGGGCTCGTCGAGAATCCACAGCGGCGGCCCGTCGAGGTACAAACGGGCCAGCGCCACGCGGCGCTGCTGGCCGGCGGACAGGGTGTGGCAGGGAACGTCTTCGAAGCCCTTCAGGCCGACAGCGGCGAGGGCCTGCCAGATGGCCTCGCGGCTTGCTGGATGATGCAGGGCGCTGAGCCAGCTGAGGTTTTCTTCGGCGGTGAGCACGTCCTTGATCCCGGCGGCGTGGCCGATCCAGATCAGGTTGCGGGCCAGTTCCGTACGCTGCTCGTTCAGCGGTTTGCCGTTGAGCCGCACTTCGCCCGCCGTCGGCTGCATCAGCCCGGCCAGCAGGCGCAACAGGCTGGTCTTGCCGCTGCCGTTGGGCCCGCTGACCTGCACCATGTCGCCGCCCGCCAGACGCAGTTCGAGGTGTTCGAACAGCATCCGCAGGTCACGTTCACAGGCGAGCGCTACGGCTTCTAGAAGAGGGCTGGTCAAGAGATCGCGGGCCTTTACGGTTCAAGTCGGCGGTGGAACGGCCGTTAAAGAGATGCACATTAACTGCTTTGGCGACCGTTTTTAGAGAGCTGGATCAATCAGTTGTGTTGTTTTTAACGCTCTCTTTGAAGACGGGCGGCATTATACATGTGATGCCCTACTCTAAAGAGGGCAATTTCCCTTGAGACGGCGCGCACGATGACCGGTGAGATCACTCTTCCAACACTTCCCCCGACGCTTCCGGCCGGGCCTGCCCCCGCGCCGGCGACGGGTGAGCTGCTGAAACTGCTGGAGCCGCAGACAGGCCTGATCGACCCTGGGAAAACCGTGAACGCCGAGGTCCTGGCGCTTAAACAGGGCGGTGATGCGTTTCAGTTGCTGCTCAAGCTGACCCTGGAAGGTGGCCGGCAAACCCTGGTGCAGGCCAGCAGCAGCCAGCCGCTGCCGCTGGGTACCCAGGTGGAAGTCAGCCAGACGCCGTCGGGCAATTTGTCCATCAGCCTGCAGCAGGCGCTGAGTTCCAGCGTGGCCGCGCTGACGCGCATCGATACCAGCCAATTGCCGGTGGGCACCCTGCTGCAAGGCAAGGTGCTGACCACCCAGGCACTGCCCCAGGGCGCCAACCAGCCAGTGGTGTATCGCTCGCTGGTGTCAGTCCTCAATAACGTCCTCAGCGGCGCGACCCTGACCGTCGAAAGCCCGCAGCCGTTGCGCATCGGCAGCCTGCTCAGCGCCGTGGTGCAAAGTGCGCAAACCCTGAGTTTTGTGCCGCTGAGCGGTCTCAAGGACCAACTGGCCGTGGCCCAGCAACTTTCCACCCAGCAAAGCCGCCAGGGCTCGCTGGACGTGGTGTTCACCGCGCTGCAAAGCCTGCCCGCCACCAGCAGCGACAGCACCTCGGTCGACCTGCGCGCCGCCGCCGCGCGTTTGCTGGCGGCCCTGCCCGACCTGGCCCAGGTGAGCAATCCCAAGGTACTGGCCCAAATCATCCGGAACAGCGGGACCTTTCTCGAAGCCAAGTTGCTGGCAGGACAAAACCCACAGATACCGCCACTGGACATGAAAGGCGCCCTGCTGCGCCTCGTCGCCGACCTGATGCCTGCCCTGCCCGCCAGCACCAACCTCAACGCAGTCCTGGCGGCCAACACCCTGGCGCAGATGCTCCCCAGCTTCGTGCGCAGCCCGCTGGGTACCCTCGGCCAGGTCGGCGCCCGACAAGCCCCCGCTGGTTTTCCGTTGCCGGATCGGCTGATGCAACGCCTGGAAGGTGAAAGCGACCTGGAAAACCTGCTGCGCCTGGCCGCCGGGGCCATTTCGCGCCTGCAAAGCCATCAGCTGTCGAGCCTGGAACAGACCGGCACCACTGCCGACGGCAAGCTCTTGACCACCTGGCAGTTGGAGATCCCGATGCGCACCTTGCAGGACATCGTGCCGTTGCAGGTCAAGTTCCAGCGGGAAGAACCGGCCCCCGACAAGGAACAGCCGGAACGCAAGGACAGCAAAGACCCCAAACACATGCTCTGGCGCGTGGAAATGGCCCTCGACATGGAGCCGCTGGGCCCGCTGCAGGTCCAGGCCCAATTGAGCCAGGGCAAACTCTCCAGCCAACTGTGGGCAACCCGGCCCTACACGGCCAGCCTGATCGAAAGCCACCTGGGCAGCCTGCGCGAACGCCTGGTGTCGTCGGGGCTCAACGTCGGCGACCTGGACTGCCACCTCGGCACGCCGCCACGGGGCCCGAAAACCGGACTGGAACAACGCTGGGTGGATGAAACCGCATGAAAAACCCCAACCCGCCGCGCCAGGCCATTGCCCTCAAATACGACGGCCAGCAAGCGCCGACCCTGACCGCCAAGGGCGACGACGCCCTGGCGGAAGCCATCCTGAAGCTGGCCCGGGAAAATGAAGTACCGATTTATGAAAATGCCGAGCTGGTCAAATTACTGGCGCGCATGGAATTGGGCGACAGCATCCCGGAAGAGTTGTACCGCACCATCGCCGAGATCATTGCGTTTGCCTGGACGCTGAAGGGCAAGTTCCCGGTGGGATACGACCCGGATGCGGGGCCGGTGGAGCGGGATGTGACGGAAAGAGGCGACGATTATTAATGTGGGAGCGGGCTTGATTTGCCCACATTAAGCCGTAACAACTGGGAATTAATCTGTCGCGACCCCTTAATCCCGGAGCACGGCAGTTGAAACGGACTTCAATCCTGGTAGCACTGAGTCTCTGTGTGTTTTCCCTGACGGCAACGGCCAGCAACGAGGCCCATGAATACCTTGCGGCCTGTCGCGAAGCCAGGGAAATGTCGCCGGATGCGCCACCTTCCTACCCGTCAGCCTATTGCCTTGGCATCACCACGGGCGTGCTGAGAACACTGGAATACCTGGACGAATTCACCCCCAGAAACCGCCGCCTTTGCCTGCCGGAAAGCTTGGAGCCAGGGCGTTTGGTCGATAGGGTTCTGGCGTACAGCAAGAAATACCCTGCGGCAGAGCGAGGCGGCACGGCCCGGCTGGTCAGGGGTGCAATTACCGAACATTATCCTTGCCCAAAAAAAGGCACCAACTCGCTGTAGCGGGAAGCCGCAGCCACTGATGTATAGCAATTATATCTTTCAAGGTATAGATTATCTCGAACCCGATAGTTCAGGATAACGTCATGAGCCCGACCCGCCCGATCCTCAGTCGAAAGCTACTCGCCGAAGCCCTCGCCCGTGATTTGGCGGGCGAGTCATTTGCCGATTACAGCTCCGGCATGTTCCTCGCGGCCCCTCGCCGCACGGGCAAGAGCACGTTCCTGCGCAACGACCTCATCCCTGAATGCAAGGCGCGCGGCTGGCTGCCGGTTTACGTGGACCTTTGGATGAACCGCGAAATCGACCCCGCCGCGCTGATTTCCGGCGCCATCGGCAAAGCCCTGGGCGAATTCGAAAGCGCCGTGAGCAAAGCGGCCAAGAAAGCCGGTATCGACAAGATCAGCCTGCTGCGCACCCTGAGTTGGGATTTCACCAAGCCTCAACTGCCCGCCGGCACGACGCTTAGCCACGCCCTGGACGTGCTGCACCAGGTCTCGGGACAAATGATCGTGCTGATCGTGGACGAGGCCCAGCACGCCCTCAACAGCGAAAATGGCGTGAACGCGATGTTTGCCCTCAAGGCTGCACGGGATCATCTCAACGGCGGCAGCACGGCAGACGGCCTGCGCCTGGTGTTCACCGGGTCCAGCCGGGACAAACTGGCCAACCTGGTACTCAAGAGCAAACAACCCTTCTTTGGCGCCCACATCACGCCGTTCCCGCTGCTGAGCCGGGATTATGTCGAGTTCGTGACGGACCTGTGGAACCAGCGCCTGGCCGCGACCAACCAGTTCAACCTTGAGGATATGGACTACGCGTTCCAGCTCGTTGGCCGACGCCCGGAAATGCTCAACACACTATTGACCGAAGTGAGCGTGGGCCTGGGTGAGGCCAGCAACCTTGGCGAGTTGCTGAGGACTGGGGCACTCAATCACCAGGCGGGAATCTGGAGCGACTACGAGAGCGCCTACAACGACCTCTCCCCCCTGCAACAGGCGGTGCTTGAGGTGATGGGCGAAAGAACCCTGGGCAAGCAAGCGTTCTCGCCTTTTGCGGAAAAAACCTTCCAGGACGTCAACAGCAAGTTGGAGTTGGCCCAGGCTGAGCCGAACGCCAGCACGCCAAACGTTCAGAAAGCCCTGGAGGTGTTGCGGGAGAAGGAGTTGGTCTGGAAAGCCAATCGTGGCGAGTACGCCCTGGAAGACTCAACCATGGCTGAATGGCTGAGCAAACGGCATCAGTTATAAGCTGCAAGCGAGCCCGCTTGCAGCCCGTCACCGTCAACTGCTCTTGTGCAACTTGCTCATCAACTGCGCCTCAGCCTGGGTCAAGCCGCAGGACTGGGTCAGCTCATCCACCGTGGCGCCCATGCCCACCAGCTTCGCCGCCTGGGCGAAGGACAGGCTCGACGGGTCGCGCTGCTCCAGTGCCGACAGTTTGTCCGGCAACGGTGCGAGCACCGAACGCAGCTCGTGCACTTCGTCACCCACACGCACGGCGCTCTGCTGGAAGTGGTCGACCCGCTTGACCAGTTCCAGAATGCGCCGGTCGCGCGCGGCTTCGCGTGCGACCTGTTGAGTGGCCACCTCCCGTTGCTGGCGCACATAGCGCAGCAGGAAGCCCAGGGTCCCGGCCCACAGGATGGCCAGGACGATCACCGCTACCTCAAGGAACAATCAGATATTCTCCAGGTCCTGCCACTCTTCTTCGCTCATCATCTTGTCCAGCTCAACCAGGATCAGCAGTTCGCCGTTCTTGTTGCAGACACCCTGGATGAACTTGGCCGATTCTTCGTTGCCGACGTTCGGCGCGGTCTCGACTTCAGATTGGCGCAGGTAAACCACTTCCGCCACGCTGTCGACCATGATTCCGACCACTTGCTTGTCGGCTTCAATAATCACAATGCGGGTGTTGTCGTTGACTTCGGTCGGCACCAGGCCAAAACGCTGGCGGGTGTCGATCACGGTCACCACATTGCCGCGCAGGTTGATGATGCCCAGCACGTAGCTCGGGGCACCCGGAACCGGAGCGATCTCGGTATAGCGCAGCACTTCCTGCACACGCATCACGTTGATGCCGTAGGACTCGTTGTCCAGCTTGAAGGTGACCCATTGCAGGATTGGATCATCCACCAGACCTTGTGCGGACACTGACTTGTTCATACTCCAGACCCCTTCAAATACCGTTGGTTACGGTGTGTGTTCTTGGGCAGCGCCAGCGCGCTGCGCTTGTTATCAAGTGCGTTTGTTGAGCGGCATATCTTTTACTGCGCCGCTGGCGATCAACTCCGCCAATTCGGCGACATCCAGCAACGCGCACATGTGTTCGATCACGGTGCCCGCCAGCCATGGCCGCTGGCCCCGGTGGCTGCGCCATTTGATTTCGTTGGGGTCCAGGCGCAGCGAGCGGCTGACTTGATGCACCGCCAGCCCCCACTCATAGCCCTGGACCGAAATGACGTACTGCAGGCCCTGGCGGAAATCGTCGCGATAACGGTCGGGCATCACCCAGCGCGCGGTGTCGAGTACCTTCAAGTTGCCCTGCTGGCTCGGCAGGATCCCGAGGAACCACTCCGGCTGGCCGAACAGCGGCGTCAACTCCTGGCCCTCCAGGGAGTAGATCGAACCCAGGCACACCAGCGGCACCGCCAGGGTCAGCCCGGCAACGTCGAACAGCAAGCATTCGAACGGCTCGGCGGCCCACGCCGGCCGGCCATCGCCCTGTACCGGCGGCGGCGTGATGCTCGGCGGGAGGTGAACCTCAACCACCGGTTCCACCACTACGGGTGCGACCACGACCGGCGCGACGGGCACGGGCACAGCAACCGGTGCAGGCTCCGCGACGGGCACCACTAACGCATCGCGGGCCTGTTCTTCCAGGACCGCCAACTGAAACTCGTCCAGAACCGCCGGCTCAGGCTCGATGACTTCATCGAGGATCAGAATCGGTTCCGGCATGTCCTCGGTGGCGTCCTGGAGCAAGGCGTCCAGATAGGACTCCAGCGCCAGTTGCGGCCGGGTCTTGAAATCAACGGGACGGTTCATCTGTATGCCCACGCGCAAGCCCCATCAACCCTGTATTCAGAGGTTATCGGCCTGTGGGTGTCCGGACTTGAATCGGGAGCCGGTTTTGTCAGGAAAGCCGCGGCGTCTGCATCGCTGGCAAGCCAGGCTCCTACAGGGCTGTCTATGGTCATCACGCCACCTGCGCCACAAGTTGCTGGGACAGCAGATGCTTGAGCAACGCCCGGTAGGCCAGTACGCCACGGCTCTTGCCGTCGAATTGCGACGGTGTAAGCCCGGCCCGGCTCGCATCCCGCAGGCGCGTGTCCACCGGGATGTAGCCTTGCCAGATGGTGTCCGGATAGGCGTCACGCAAGACACGCAAGGTGCCGAGGGATGCCTGAGTACGCCGGTCAAACAGGGTCGGCACGATGCTGAACGGCAGCGCCTGTTTGCGCGAGCGGTTGATCATCGCCAGGGTGCTGACCATGCGTTCCAGGCCTTTGACGGCCAGGTGCTCGGTCTGCACCGGGATCACCAACTGCTGGCTCGCAGCGAGGGCGTTGACCATCAGCACGCCCAGCAACGGCGGGCTGTCGATGATGGCGTAGTCGAAGTCCTGCCACAGCTGCGCCAGGGTCTTGGCGATCACCAGCCCCAGGCCGCTTTGCCCCGGCGACTGACGCTCAAGGGTGGCCAGGGCGGTGCTGGACGGCAACAGCGAGATCTTTTCATTGCTGGTGGGCAGCAACAGTTGGCCCGGCAAATCGGCCGGCACGCTGCCCTTGTGCAGGAACAGGTCGTAGCAACTGTGTTCCAGCGCATCCGGGTCATAGCCGAAATAGCTGGTCATGGAGCCGTGGGGGTCCAGGTCGACCACGACCACGCGCTTGCCGGCCTCGGCCAGCAAGCCGGCCAAGGCGATGGAGGTGGTGGTTTTACCGACACCACCCTTTTGATTGGCAACTGCCCAGACTCTCATTCGGATTGTTCCTCCCGGCAGGCACAGGCTCGACCGAGAAATTGCATGGGGTTATAGAGCCGGTGACGGAGAATTGACGGCATTCCCGCGAACCGGCGCCTTTACGGGCGCTGGTGCAGTTTGTGTGCCAGCCCGCTTCAAGGCGGCATCGGGTGTTGCATTGGCAGTGCCGGTACCGGTCAGGCTGCGGCGCACATCCAGGTTACGCGACACCACCAGCACCACCCGACGGTTGCGTGCGCGGCCTTCGGCCGTGGCGTTATTGGCCACCGGCTGGAACTCACCGTACCCCACCGACGCCAGGCGCCCGGGGTTCACGCCCTGCATCGCCAGCATTCGCACAATACTCGCGGCGCGGGCCGAAGACAGCTCCCAGTTGGTCGGGTACTGCGCGGTACTGATCGGCAGGTTGTCGGTAAAGCCTTCAACGTGGACCGGGTTTTCAAACGGCTTCAGGATCGCCGCCACCTTGTCGATGATGGTGAACGCCTGGTCGCTGGGCATCGCATCGGCGCTGGCGAACAACAGGCTGGAATTAAGCTCGATTTCCACCCACAGCTCATTGCCGCGTACGGTCATCTGATTGGAGGCGATCAAATCACCAAAGGCCGCGCTGATGTCATCGGCGATGCTTTTCAGCGAGTCGCTGGTGCCACCGATGCCGGCGGCGGTTTCATCGCTGTCGTTGACCAGCGGCTTGGCCGGGGTCACGGTCTTGGGGCGTTCTTCGCCGATCGGAATCGGCTTGAGGGCGCGGTCGGCGTCGTTGAACACACCGATCAGCGCCTGGGAGATCACTTTGTACTTGCCTTCGTTGATCGAGGAAATGGAGTACATCACCACAAAAAACGCGAACAGCAGCGTAATGAAGTCGGCGTAGGACACCAGCCAGCGTTCATGGTTGACGTGTTCTTCAGGCTCGCGGCGGCGACGGCTCACAACAGATACCTCCCATCAATCCATGAAGCCCTGGAGCTTCAATTCGATGGAGCGCGGGTTTTCACCCTCGGCAATCGAGAGGATGCCTTCCAGCAACATCTCGCGATAACGCGACTGGCGCATGGCGATGGACTTGAGCTTGCTGGCCACCGGCAACAACACCAGGTTGGCACTGGCCACGCCGTAGATGGTGGCAACGAACGCCACGGCAATCCCGCTGCCCAGTTGCGACGGATCGGCCAGGTTGCCCATCACGTGGATCAGGCCCATCACCGCACCGATGATGCCGATGGTCGGCGCGTAGCCGCCCATGCTTTCAAAGACTTTGGCGGCGTTGATGTCGCGGCTTTCCTGGGTGTAGAAATCCACCTCCAGGATGCTGCGGATCGCTTCCGGCTCGGCGCCGTCCACCAGCAATTGCAGGCCTTTGCGCGCGTAGCTGTCAGGCTCGGCATCGGCCACGCCTTCCAGGCCCAGCAAGCCTTCCTTGCGCGCCGTGAGGCTCCAGTTGACCACGCGGTCGATGCCGCCCGGCAGGTCGACCCGCGGCGGGAAGATGATCCAGATGAGGATCTGCATGGCACGCTTGAACGAACTCATGGGCGACTGCAACAACGCTGCGCCCACGGTGCCGCCGATCACGATCAACGCTGCCGGGCCGTTGGCCAGCGCGCCCAGGTGGCCGCCTTCGAGGTAGTTGCCGCCGATAATCGCGACAAACGCCATGATGATGCCAATCAGGCTCAAGACATCCATTAGAGGCAGGCCTCCACCAGGTGCTTGCCGATGTCGTCCAGGCTGTAGACGGCGTCCGCCAGGTCGGCTTTGACGATCGCCATGGGCATGCCATAGATCACGCAGCTGGCTTCATCCTGGGCCCAGATGGCGCTGCCGCCCTGCTTGAGCAGGCGCGCGCCTTCACGGCCGTCGGCGCCCATGCCGGTCAACACCACCGCCAGAACTTTGTCGCCGTAGGACTTGGCCGCCGAACCGAAGGTGATATCCACACACGGTTTGTAGTTCAGGCGTTCGTCACCCGGCAGGATTTTGATCGCGCCACGGCCGTCGACCATCATCTGCTTGCCGCCAGGGGCCAGCAGCGCCAGGCCCGGACGCAGAATGTCGCCATCCTCGGCTTCCTTGACGCTGATGCGGCACAGCTTGTCCAGGCGCTCGGCGAAGGCCTTGGTGAACGCGGCAGGCATGTGCTGGATCAACACGATCGGCGCCGGGAAGTTGGCCGGCAGTTGGGTCAACACCCGCTGCAAAGCCACCGGGCCACCCGTGGACGTACCGATGGCCACCAGCTTGTAGGCTTTGCGCTTGGGCGCAGGCGAATGCGCAGTGGGCGCAGCCGGACGCACAGGGGCGACGGCCGGACGCGCAACCGGCGCAGGTGCCGGGCGACCGAAGGTGCTCGGGGCGGCCGGTGGCGGCGTAACCGGTGCCGGTGCCGGCGCACTGAACAGGCTGCGGCGGTTACTGCGGGAGATGCTGTGCACCTTCTCGCAGAGCATCTGCTTGACCTTCTCGGGGTTGCGCGAGATGTCTTCGAAATTCTTCGGCAGAAAGTCCACCGCACCGGCATCCAGCGCATCCAGGGTCACCCGGGCGCCTTCGTGGGTCAGCGAGGAGAACATCAACACCGGCGTCGGGCAGCGCTGCATGATGTGCCGCACCGCCGTGATGCCGTCCATCATCGGCATCTCGTAGTCCATGGTGATCACGTCCGGCTTGAGGGCCAGGGCCTGATCGATCGCCTCTTTGCCGTTGGTGGCCGTGCCGACCACCTGGATATTGGAATCCGATGAAAGAATTTCCGAGACGCGGCGGCGGAAGAAACCCGAATCGTCCACCACCAGGACCTTGACTACCATAAACACTCCGTTAGGCCGGGCGAGGGACAACCGCCCTGCCCGGGCCGAATCAAATACGCCGTGCGGCGTAACGCTTGAGCATGCTCGGAACATCGAGAATCAGCGCGATCCGACCGTCACCGGTAATGGTCGCGCCCGACATGCCCGGGGTTCCCTGCAGCATTTTGCCCAAAGGCTTGATGACCACTTCTTCCTGACCCACCAGTTGATCGACGACAAAGCCGATACGCTGGGTGCCCACGGAGAGAATCACCACATGGCCTTCGCGCTGCTCTTCATGCTTGGCCGAGGCCACCAGCCAGCGCTTGAGGTAGAACAGTGGCAACGCCTTGTCGCGCACGATCACCACTTCCTGGCCGTCCACCACGTTGGTGCGCGACAGGTCGAGGTGGAAGATTTCGTTGACGTTGACCAGCGGGAAGGCGAAGGCCTGGTTGCCCAGCATCACCATCAGGGTCGGCATGATCGCCAGGGTCAACGGCACCTTGATGACGATCTTCGAGCCCTGGCCCTTGGTCGAGTAGATGTTGATCGAGCCGTTGAGCTGGCTGATCTTGGTCTTCACCACGTCCATGCCCACGCCACGGCCCGACACGTCGGAAATCTCGGTCTTGGTGGAGAAGCCCGGGGCGAAGATCAGGTTGTAGCACTCGGTATCGGTCAGGCGGTCGGCGGCGTCCTTGTCCATCACGCCACGCTTGACGGCGATGTTGCGCAGTACCGTCGGGTCCATGCCCTTGCCGTCATCAGTGATCGACAGCAGGATGTGGTCGCCTTCCTGTTCGGCCGCCAGAATCACTTTGCCCTGGCGACTTTTGCCCGAGGCTTCGCGTTCTTCCGGCGTCTCGACGCCGTGGTCGACGGCGTTGCGCACCAAGTGGACCAGCGGGTCGGCCAGAGCCTCGACAAGGTTTTTGTCGAGGTCGGTTTCTTCACCCACCAGTTCCAGGTTGATCTCTTTCTTGAGCTGGCGTGCCAGGTCGCGAACCAGGCGCGGGAAGCGCCCGAAGACTTTCTTGATCGGCTGCATCCGGGTCTTCATCACCGCGGTTTGCAGGTCGGCGGTGACCACATCGAGGTTGGACACGGCCTTTTGCATGGCCTCGTCGCCGCTGTTCAGGCCCAGGCGCACCAGGCGGTTACGCACCAGCACCAGTTCGCCCACCATGTTCATGATGTCGTCCAGGCGCGCGGTATCAACCCGCACGGTGGTTTCGGCTTCACTGGCCGGTTGCTTGTCCGGGGCCGGGGCGGCAGCCGCACGAGCGGGCGCAGGTGCAGCCGTCGGTGCAGGCTTGGCAGCCACGGGCGCAGCGGCCTTGGCGGCCACCGGAGCCGGCGTTGCCACCGCAGCGGCGGCCGCAGCAGCCGGTGCAGCAGTGCCGACGGCTTCGGTGAACTTGCCCTTGCCGTGCAGTTCATCCAGCAGGGCTTCGAACTCGTGATCGGAGATCAGGCCATCGCCAGCCGGTGCAGCGGCAGCGGCGGGTGCTGCAGGTGCAGCGGCCGTTGCAGCGACTTCGGGCAGTGCATCGGCGGCAAACGAGCCTTTGCCGTGCAACTGGTCCAGCAGCGCTTCAAATTCGTCGTCGGTGATTTCATTGCTGGCAGGCGCCGCGGCTTTCCGTTGGCGCTGGCGCTGCGGCCACCGCGTCCGGGGCAAACTGGCCCTTGCCGTGCAACTGGTCGAGCAATGACTCGAACTCGGCGTCGGTAATGTCTTCAGTGGTCGGCACCATGGCCGGCGCACTGGCCGCTGGAGCCTCGGCTTCGGCCTTGACGGCGTTCAGCGAGTCCAGCAGTTGTTCAAATTCGCTGTCGGTGACGTCGCCCGCAGGCTCGGCGACAGGCTCAGCCACCGCTTCAACGACCGGTGCATTGGCCGCAGGTTCTGCCAGGCGCGCCAGGGCGGCCAGCAGTTCCGGCGTGGCCGCAGTGATCGGTGCACGTTCGCGCACTTCACTGAACATGCCGTTGACCGCGTCCAGTGCTTCCAGAATCACGTCCATCAGTTCCGAGTCGACGTGACGCTCACCCTTGCGCAGGATGTCGAACACGTTCTCGGCGATGTGACAGCACTCCACCAGCTCGTGGAGCTGGAGGAAGCCGGCGCCCCCTTTTACAGTGTGAAAACCGCGAAAAATTGCATTGAGCAGGTTCGCATCATCCGGTCGGCTTTCCAGCTCGACCAGCTGTTCGGACAGTTGCTCTAAAATTTCGCCGGCCTCTACAAGGAAATCCTGAAGGATTTCTTCATCGGCGCCGAAGCTCATGGGTGTGCTCCTTAGAAGCCTAAACTGGACAGCAAATCGTCTACGTCGTCTTGCCCGGATACAACGTCTTCACGTTTATCGGCATGAATCTGCGGACCTTCACCCTTGGCGAGGTGTTTTTGTGGATCTTTTTCAGAAAGGATCGCTTCGCGGTCATGTTCGATGCCGGCAAACCGGTCAACCTGACCCGCCATCAACACCAGTTTGAGCAGGTTGCTTTCCACTTCGGTGACCAGTTGGGTCACGCGCTTGATCACCTGGCCGGTCAGGTCCTGGTAGTCCTGGGCCAGCAGAATGTCATTGAGGTTGCTGGAAACCGTGCGATTCTCCTGCTCGCTGCGGGACAAAAAGCCATCGACCCGACGCGCCAGTTCACGAAACTCTTCAGCGCCCACTTCCCGACGCATGAACCGACCCCAATCGTTGCTCAGGGCCTTGGCTTCACTGGCCATACCGTTGACCAGAGGCGTGGCGTTTTCCACCAGGTCCATGGTGCGGTTGGCCGCCGCCTCAGTCAGCCTGACCACATAGGACAGGCGTTCGGTGGCATCAGTGATCTGCGAGATTTCTTCGGCCTGGGGCATGTGCGGGTCAATCTGAAAATTGACAATCGCACTGTGCAACTCACGGGTGAGCTTGCCCACTTCCTGGTACAGGCCGCGGTCACGGGTCTGGTTGAGCTCATGGATTAACTGCACCGCGTCGCCGAACTGGCCTTTTTCAAGGCTTTCAACGAGTTGATGAGCATGTTTTTTCAGGGTCGACTCAAAGTCGGCCTGCGATGATTCTTTATGCTCCATAGCTCCCCCGTGGCAGCATCAATGACCGATGCGTTCGAAGATTTTTTCGATCTTCTCTTTCAAGGCCAGTGCAGTGAATGGCTTGACCACGTAGCCGTTAACCCCGGCCTGGGCGGCTTCGATGATCTGTTCACGCTTGGCTTCAGCGGTCACCATCAGCACAGGCAGGCTGCGCAGTTTTTCATCAGCGCGCACGTGGCGCAGCAGATCGATACCGGTCATGCCCGGCATGTTCCAGTCCGTTACCAGAAAGTCGATGCTCCCGCTGTTGAGGATCGGAATCGCCGTAATGCCGTCATCCGCCTCGACCGTGTTAGTGAACCCAAGGTCACGCAACAGGTTTTTTATGATCCGCCGCATCGTTGAGAAGTCATCAACGATGAGGATTTTCATGTTCTTGTCCAATTCGACCTCCAAGCAGTCTTAAACGCGCCCAGCACCTGGGCGCGCCATATCAATCAACAGGCGTTACACAAAAAGGACTACCGGGGGCGCACCACGGGCCAAGCCCGTCCGGGCGCAAGGCCTGGACGGTATCGTTCGCAGTGTCCCCACACTGCCTGTCAGCGCGCTCGCCACTCTCCCAAACGCCCCCGCAAGCGGGCTGCGCACTGGCTGTGTAACTGGCTGACCCGCGACTCGCTGACCCCCAGGACCTCACCGATTTCCTTGAGGTTCAGCTCTTCGTCGTAGTACAGCGCCAACACCAGTCGCTCACGCTCCGGCAAATTGGCAATCGCGTCCGCCAGCGCAGTCTGGAAGCGTTCATCTTCCAGATCGCGTGACGGTTCGAGATGGGCACTCGCGCCGTCCTCGTGCAGCCCTTCATGTTCGCCGTCCTGCAAAAGGTCGTCGAAACTGAACAGGCGGCTGCCCAAGGTATCGTTCAAAATCCCGTAGTAATCGTCGAGACTCAATTGGAGTTCGGCCGCAACTTCGTGATCTTTAGCGTCGCGACCGGTTTTTGCTTCAATTGAGCGAATTGCGTCACTCACCATCCGTGTATTGCGGTGCACCGAACGCGGCGCCCAATCACCTTTACGCACTTCATCGAGCATGGCCCCACGGATACGGATACCCGCGTAGGTCTCGAAACTCGCGCCCTTGCTCGCGTCGTACTTGGTCGACACTTCGAGCAAGCCGATCATCCCGGCCTGGATCAAGTCTTCGACCTGGACGCTGGCAGGCAGGCGCGCCAGCAAGTGATAGGCAATGCGCTTGACCAGCGGCGCATAGCGCTCGATCAATTCCACCTGACTGTCACGTGCCGACTTCTTGTAAAGGTTGTAGCCGCTGGCTGTCATAGCACCGGTCCTGCGCTCGTCTGATGCACCAATCGCTCGACGAAAAACTCCAGATGCCCACGCGGGTTGGCGGGCAACGGCCAGGTATCGACCTTCTGGGCAATAGCCTTGAACGCCAATGCGCACTTCGAACGAGGGAACGCTTCATAGACCGCACGCTGCTTTTGCACGGCCTTGCGTACGCACTCGTCGTAAGGAACTGCGCCCACGTATTGTAAGGCGACATCGAGGAAGCGATCTGTGACCTTGGTCAACTTGGCGAACAGATTGCGCCCCTCTTGCGGGCTTTGGGCCATGTTGGCCAGCACGCGGAAGCGGTTCATGCCGTAGTCACGGTTAAGCAGTTTGATCAGGGCGTAGGCGTCGGTGATCGAGGTGGGTTCGTCGCACACCACCAGCAACACTTCCTGGGCTGCGCGCACGAAGCTGACCACGGACTCGCCGATACCGGCGGCGGTGTCGATCACCAGCACGTCGAGGTTGTCGCCGATGTCGCTGAACGCCTGAATCAGGCCGGCATGTTGCGCCGGGCTCAGGTGCACCATGCTCTGGGTGCCGGAAGCGGCCGGCACGATACGAATCCCGCCGGGCCCCTGCAACAGCACGTCGCGCAGCTCACAGCGGCCTTCGATCACGTCGGCCAGGGTATGTTTGGGCGTCAGCCCCAGCAGAACGTCGACGTTCGCCAGACCCAGGTCAGCATCCAGCAGCATGACGCGACGGCCAAGCTCTGCCAGGGCCAGGGACAAATTCACTGACACGTTAGTTTTCCCGACGCCACCTTTGCCGCCGGTCACCGCGATCACCTGTACGGGATGCATGCTGCCCATTTTATTTCTTTACCTTGTCTTGCTTAGACGCAGGCTACATGACTTGGCCGCGCGAACTGCTGGCAGACCATCGATGTAGATACATTGCACTGTCGTTTTGTGTTGCCTGTTCATGTTGACCTCAGCCGACCCGTTTGTTCGGACTGTGGTAGAGGTCGGCGAACATGTCAGCCATCGCTTCCTCACTCGGTTCTTCCTGCATTTGCACGCTGACAGCCCGGCTGACCAGCTGATGACGGCGCGGCAGATGCAAATCATCCGGGATCCGCGGCCCGTCGGTCAGGTAGGCAACCGGCAATTCATGGCTGATAGCCAGACTCAACACTTCGCCCAGGCTCGCTGTTTCATCCAGTTTAGTCAGGATGCAGCCCGCCAGCCCGCAGCGTTTATAGCTGTGGTAGGCAGCCGTCAGTACCTGCTTCTGGCTGGTCGTGGCAAGTACCAAATAGTTTCTGGATTTGATCCCGCGCCCGGCCAGGCTTTCCAGTTGCATGCGCAAGGCCGGGTCGCTGGCTTGCAGGCCGGCGGTGTCGATCAACACCACGCGCTTGCGCAGCAGCGGGTCGAGGGCGTTGGCCAGGGACTGGCCCGGGTCGACGTGGGTCACCGGCACATTGAGGATTCGGCCCAGGGTCTTGAGCTGTTCCTGGGCGCCAATGCGGTAGCTGTCCATGCTCACCAGGGCGATGTTCTGCGCGCCGTACTTGAGCACGTAACGTGCGGCCAGCTTGGCCAGGGTAGTGGTCTTGCCCATGCCGGCAGGGCCGACCATGGCAATCACGCCGCCTTCTTCCAGGGGCTCGATTTCCGGGGTAACAATCATCCGCGCCAAGTGGGCCAGGAGCATGCGCCAGGCCTGCTTGGGTTCTTCAATCTGGGTGGTCAGTTGCAGCAGGTCGCGGGACAGCGGGCCAGACAGGCCAATGCGTTGCAGACGGCGCCACAGGTTGGCCTGTTGCGGCTGGCTGCCCTGCAACTGGTTCCAGGCCAGCGAGCCCAACTGCACTTCCAGCAGTTCACGCAGGCCGTTGAGCTCGAAACGCATCGAGTCGAATACCCGCTGGTCTACCGCTGCCGCCGGGGCGGGCGCAGCAGGACGCGGCGGTTCGACAAAGGTCGGCTCTACCAAAGGCTCGGACGCCGTCAGCGGCAGGCCGGCAAACAGCTGGCGGTTGGTGGTGGTGTCGCTGTCGCCACGCATGCTCAGTTCGGCCTGGGCCGAGACAATGCGCGAAGCAGTCTTGCGCAGCTCGTCTTCCAGCTCCATGTTCGGCACACGCGGCGCCAGGGCCGAGGGCTTGTAATCCAGGGCAGCCGTCAGCTCGACACCGCCGGCAATACGGCGGTTACCGATAATCGCAGCGTCGGCGCCCAACTCATCACGCACCAGTTTCATGGCCTGACGCATATCGGCGGCGAAAAAACGCTTCACTTGCATATCCCACTACCTCAGCCGTTGGGCCCTACTGTCGCGACGATAGTCACTTGCTTATTGTCAGGAATTTCCTGGTAAGCCAATACGTGCAAATTCGGTATAGCCAGGCGTCCAAACCGCGACAACATCGCCCGGACGGGGCCAGCCACCAGCAGGATCACCGGATGGCCTTCCATTTCCTGGCGCTGCGCGGCCTCGATCAACGAACGCTGCAGCTTCTCAGCCATGCTTGGCTCCAGCAACACGCCTTCATCAGCGCCCTGCCCAGCCTTCTGAATACTATTGAGCAATATTTGTTCCAACCTTGGTTCCAAGGTGATAACAGGCAGCTCGGAGTCAAGCCCTACAATGCTTTGGACGATTGCACGCGACAATCCGACGCGCACTGCCGCCACCAGGGCGGCAGTATCTTGACTCTTGGCGGCATTGTTGGCGATGGCCTCGGCAATGCTGCGAATGTCCCGTACCGGCACCTGCTCGGCCAACAGCGCTTGCAATACCTTGAGCAGTTGCGAGGTAGACAGCACCCCCGGCACCAGCTCTTCGGCGAGTTTTGGCGAGGCCTTGGCCAGCAATTGCAAGAGTTGCTGGACTTCTTCGTGGCCAATCAGCTCGTGGGAGTGCTTGTACAGAATCTGGTTAAGGTGGGTGGCGACCACGGTGCTGGCGTCTACCACGGTGTAGCCCAGCGACTGCGCCTGGCTGCGCTGGCTGATTTCGATCCATACCGCTTCCAGGCCAAAAGCCGGATCTTTGGCGGTAATCCCGTTGAGGGTGCCGAACACCTGGCCCGGGTTGATCGCCAGTTCGCGGTCCGGGTAGATCTCGGCCTCGGCCAGGATCACGCCCATCAGGGTCAGGCGGTAGGCGCTGGGGGCCAGGTCAAGGTTGTCGCGGATGTGCACGGTGGGCATCAGGAAGCCCAGGTCCTGGGACAGCTTCTTGCGCACGCCCTTGATCCGCGCCAGCAATTGGCCGCCCTGGTTACGGTCCACCAGGGGAATCAGGCGGTAGCCGACTTCCAGGCCGATCATGTCGATCGGGGTGACGTCATCCCAGCCCAACTCCTTGGTTTCCTGGGCGCGGGCCGGCGATGGCAGCAGCTCCTGCTGGCGCGCCACTTCCTGCTGGGCAATCACTTTGATCTGGTTTTGCTTTCTCCAGAACAGGTAGGCGCCGCCGGCAGCCATGGCCGCCATGCTCAGGAACGACACATGGGGCATGCCCGGCACGATCCCCATGATTGCCATGATGCCCGCCGCCACCGCCAGCGCCTTGGGCGAGGCAAACATTTGCCGACTGATCTGCTTGCCCATGTCTTCGGAGCCCGAAGCACGGGTCACCATGATCGCTGCCGCTGTAGATAACAACAGTGATGGCAATTGCGCCACTAAACCGTCACCGATGGTCAGCAAGGCGTAAACCTTGCCGGCGTCGCCGAAGGTCATGCCGTGCTGGAAGATGCCGACCGCCATGCCGCCGATCAGGTTGATAAACAGAATCAGCAGGCCGGCGATGGCGTCACCGCGCACGAATTTACTGGCACCGTCCATGGAGCCGTAGAACTCGGCTTCCTGGGCGACTTCAAGACGGCGGGACTTGGCCTGGTTCTGGTCGATCAGGCCGGCGTTGAGGTCGGCGTCGATGGCCATCTGTTTGCCGGGCATCGCGTCGAGGGTGAAACGTGCGCTCACCTCGGAAATCCGCCCGGCGCCCTTGGTCACCACTACGAAGTTGATGATCATCAAAATCGCGAACACCACGATACCGACCACGTAGTTACCGCCGATCACCACCTCACCGAAGGCCTGGATCACCTTGCCCGCCGCGGCGTGGCCGTCCTGGCCGTGGAGCATCACCACCCGGGTGGAGGCCACGTTGAGCGCCAGCCGCAGCAAGGTGGCGATCAGCAGAATTGTGGGGAACACCGCAAAATCCAGCGGCCGCAGGGCGTACACGCACACCAGCAACACGACGACCGACAGTGCAATGTTGAAGGTGAAGAACACATCCAGCAGGAACGGCGGCATCGGCAACATCATCATTGCCAGCATCACCAGCAACAACAACGGCACACCCAGATTGCCTCGCGAGAGGTCAGTCAGGGTGCCACGGGCCGTGCTGAGCATTTGAGAGCGATCCACCGGTATTCCTCGTTTCCTTGAAGCAAACTTTTGACGCCGGAAGGCGTCCTGGAGGCGGTATTGCAAGAAGCCTTCCAACTTTTGCTTGAGGAAGCAGATCGGTCCCACGAACAGCGAAGGGCTACCGCCGCACACACATCACCTGTGGCGAGGGAGCTTGCTCCCGTTGGGCTGCGTAGCAGCCCCAGAACGGCTTACGCGTTTTGCCTGAATAACCGCGATAGCTTGATTGGGGGCGCTTCGCACCCCAGCGGGAGCAAGCTCCCTCGCCACACAAGCTCGTTCGCGGGAGATGGCGAAACGTCCGACAGGTATTTAGGGTTGCTGGTAGCAAAGTCGATCTCTAGTCCTCGGGCACCGCTGCAAACGCAGCGGGCGGGCGTCGCGGCGTCACCATGACCAAAACAACTTCCCATAACCTGCGCAACGCCGAAAAAGGCGCTATCGAAGATAGCCACTCCTCCTCCCACAACGCCCCCGTCGTGCTATTCAGCGTCATCGACGGCATCAGTACCGAAGACCTGCTGGTCAACCTCACCGAAACACTGGCTTCGGCCCATGCACTGACCTGCGACTTTGCCTTTGAACTGGAAGAATCACGACGGGAAGGCGCTCAGGAGATTTTTGTTGCCTGGGCGGACGCCTTCGCGAGCAAGCCCGCTCCCACATTTGACCGTGTACACCCGGTAGGAACACGGTCGAATGTGGGGGCCGAGGGCGGCGCTACAAAATCAGGAATCCCGACGCAAATCCGGCGGAATCGGCAGGTCTTTGAGCGGATCCGGACGCTTGCCCTTGCCCGCGCGGTACTGGCGGATCTGGTACACGTACGCCAACACCTGCGCCACCGCCAGATACAACCCGGCCGGGATTTCCTGGTCCAGGTCGGTAGAATAGAAGATCGACCGCGCCAACTCCGGCGACTCCAGCAGCAAAATGTCATTGGCCACGGCAATTTCACGGATTTTCAACGCCGTAAAGTCGCTGCCCTTGGCCAGCAACATCGGCGCCCCGCCCTTCTCCGGGTCGTATTTGAGCGCCACGGCGTAGTGGGTCGGGTTGGTGATGACCACGTCGGCGTCGGGCACCGCAGCCATCATCTTGCGCTGGGACATCTCGCGCTGCAGTTGGCGAATCCGCTGTTTGACCTCGGGCCGACCTTCCTGGTCCTTGTGCTCGTCGCGCACTTCCTGCTTGGTCATCAGCAGCTTCTTGTGGCTTTCCCACAGCTGGATCGGCGCGTCCACCGCAGCAATGATGATCAGCCCGCAGGCCATCCATAGCGAGCTCCAGCCCACCACTTGCACGCTGTGGATGATCGCCAGTTCGATCGGCTCATGGGCGATGCGCAGCAGGTCGTCGATGTCGGATGACAACACGGTCAACGCCACAAACAGGATCAGGATGAACTTGGCCAAGGCCTTGAGCAGTTCCACCAGGGCCTTGGTGGAAAACATCCGCTTGAGCCCCGGGCCCGGGTTCATCCGGCTGAATTTGGGCGCCATGCTGCCAGCAGCAAACAGCCAGCCACCGAGGGAGATCGGGCCGATCAGTGCCGCCAGCAGCAAGGTAATCAGGATCGGCTGCACCGCGAGGATCGCGATCTTGCCCGAGTGCAGCAGGTACAAGCCCATGGCGCCGGGACTCAACAGCACGTCACGGGGCAGGGAGAAATTCAGGCGCATCAATTCCATCAGGTCCAGGGCCAGGCCACCGCCGTAGATCAGCAGGCCGCCAGAACCGGCGAGCATGATCGCCAGGGTGTTGAGCTCTTTGGAGCGGGCAATCTCGCCCTTTTCCCGGGAGTCCTTTTTACGTTTCTCCGTGGGGTCTTCTGTTTTGTCCTGGCCACTCTCGCTCTCGGCCATGGCTTACCGCGCCCGCGCCAAGTCACGTAAAAACTGCAAGGCGTCGGTCGCCAGCGGTTGATACTGATTGAGAATGTCAGCCATGCCGACCCAGAAAATCCCCATGCCCAGCACCAGGGTCAACGGGAAACCGATGGAGAAGATGTTCAATTGCGGCGCCGCCCGGGTCATCACGCCAAAGGCGATGTTGACCACCAGCAACGCGGTGATCGCCGGCAACACCAGCAGCAACGAGGCGCCGAGCACCCAACTGAGGCGACCCACCAACTCCCAGAAATGATTGACCACCAGCCCGCTGCTCACCGGCAAGGTGGTGAAGCTTTCAGTCATCACCTCGAACACCACCAGGTGGCCGTTCATGGACAGGAACAGCAAGGTCACCAGCATCGTCAGGAACTGCCCGATCACCGCCACCGACACGCCGTTGGTGGGGTCGACCATGGACGCAAAGCCCATGCCCATCTGAATCGAGATGATTTGCCCGGCGATCACAAAGGCCTGGAAAAACAGCGTCAGGGAAAAGCCCAGCAAGGCGCCAATGATGATTTGCTCGGCGATCAGCATCAGTGCACTGAGGTCCAGGGCATTCACCGGCGGCATCGGCGGCAAGCCCGGAACGATGACCACGGTGATCGCCACCGCGAAATACAGGCGAATGCGCCGTGGTACCAGGGTGGTGCCGAACACCGGCATGGTCATCAGCACGGCCGTGACCCGGAACAGCGGCAGGATGAACGACGCCACCCAGGTGCTGATCTGGGTATCGGTCAACGCCAGCATCGAATTCACGGGGTCAGCCGATCAACTGCGGAATACTGCCGTACAGCTGCAGGATGTATTCCATGAAGGTTTGCACCAGCCACGGGCCGGCGACGATCAGGGTGATCAGCATCACCAGCAGGCGCGGCAGGAAGCTCAAGGTCTGTTCGTTGATCTGGGTCGCGGCCTGGAACATCGCCACCAGCAGGCCCACCAACAGGCTGGGCACCACGAGCACGGCGACCATCATGGTGGTCAGCCACAGGGCTTCGCGAAACAGGTCGACCGCTACTTCTGGCGTCATGCGCTAAACCCCACCGAAACTGCCGGCCAGGGTGCCGATAATCAGCGCCCACCCGTCCACCAACACAAACAGCATGATCTTGAACGGCAACGAAATGATCAACGGCGACAGCATCATCATCCCCATGGCCATCAGCACACTCGCCACGACGAGGTCGATGATCAGGAACGGGATGAAGATCATGAAGCCGATCTGGAACGCAGTCTTCAGCTCCGAGGTCACGAACGCCGGCACCAGGATGGTCAGCGGCGCCATGTCGGGGCTGGCGATGTCGGTACGCTTGGACAACCGCACGAACAACTCAAGGTCGCTGGAACGGGTCTGGGACAGCATGAAATCCTTGATCGGGCCTTGCGCCTTGTCGATCGCATCCTGCGCGGTCATTTTCTCTGCCAGGTACGGTTGCAGGGCTTGCTGGTTCACCTTGTCGAACACTGGCGCCATGATGAACAGCGTCAAGAACAGCGCCATGCCGGTCAGGATCTGGTTCGACGGCGTCTGTTGCAGGCCGAGGGCCTGACGCAGGATCGAGAACACGATGATGATGCGGGTGAAGCTGGTCATCAGCATCACGAACGCGGGGATGAAGCTCAGCGCGGTCATGATCAGCAGGATCTGCAGGCTGACCGAATACTCCTGCGCGCCCGCCGCGTTGGTGCCCAGGGTGATCGCCGGGATCGACAACGGGTCCGCCGCGTACGCCAGCGGCGCTGCCAGCAACAGCATGAGCGTCAATAAAACGCGCATTACTTCTTATCCTTCTGATCCTTGCCCAGCAACTCCATGAGGCGCTGGGCGAATTCCGGCGTGGCCGCTTGAGTCTGGGCCACTTCCACAGGCGTCTTGAGCACGTGCAACGGGGTGATACGGCCAGGGGTGATGCCCAGCAGAATCTGCTCGTCACCGACTTGCACCAGCACCAGCCGGTCCCGCGGGCCCAGGGCTCGTGAACCCACCAGCTCGATGACCTGCGCATTGCCCGGGCCAATGCGTTGTACGCGGCGCAGCACCCAGGCGAGCACGAAGATCAGCCCCACCACCAGCAACAAACCCAGCACCAACTGCGTCAATTGCCCGCCGACGCCACTGCCCAGCGCCGGCGCGGCCGCCTGGGCGACCGGCTCTGCTGCCATTGCGCTCAAGGGCAGCGTCGATAACAGTCCTACCAATGAGCGCTTCATATCAACGCAACTTCTTGATGCGTTCGCTCGGGCTGATCACGTCGGTCAGGCGGATGCCGAACTTCTCGTTGACCACCACCACTTCGCCATGGGCGATCAGTGTGCCGTTGACCAGCACGTCCAGCGGCTCGCCGGCCAGGCGGTCCAGCTCGATCACCGAACCCTGGTTGAGTTGCAGCAGGTTGCGGATGTTGATTTCGGTGCTGCCGACTTCCATGGAGATCGACACCGGGATATCGAGGATCACGTCCAGGTTCGGACCATCCAGGGTTACCGGCTCGTTGTTCTTCGGCACGCTGCCGAACTCTTCCATGGGAATGCGATTACCCACCGGTGCGGTGGCCGCATCGGCCGCCAACAGAGCGTCGATATCGTCCTGGCCGACGTCGCCGGTTTCTTCCAGGGCAGCCGCCCACTCGTCAGCCAGGGCCTGGTCTTCGGCGGAAGTGTTTTCGTGTTCAGTAGCCATTACATGTCCTCGGCGGAGCAGAAATTAGTGTGGATCAGCGACGGTTGATCGGCTCAATCACTTGCAACGCGAGGTTGCCTTTGTGAGAGCCGAGCTTGACCTTGAACGACGGCACGCCATTGGCGCGCATGATCAGTTCTTCCGGCAGTTCGACGGGAATCACGTCCCCCGGCTGCATGTGCAAAATATCCCGCAAACGCAGCTGGCGACGGGCCACGGTGGCGCTCAGGGGCACGTCGACGTCCAGCAGGTCTTCGCGCAGGGCCTTGACCCAGCGTTCGTCCTGGTCGTCGAGGTCGGACTGGAAGCCCGCATCGAGCATCTCGCGCACCGGCTCGATCATCGAGTACGGCATGGTCACGTGCAGGTCGCCGCCACCGCCATCGAGTTCGATGTGGAAGGTGGAGACCACAATGGCTTCGCTGGGGCCGACGATGTTGGCCATGGCCGGGTTCACTTCCGAGTTGATGTACTCGAAGTTGACTTCCATGATCGCCTGCCAGGCTTCCTTCAAGTCGATGAAGGCCTGTTCCAGCACCATGCGCACCACGCGCAGTTCAGTCGGGGTGAATTCACGGCCTTCGATCTTGGCGTGACGGCCGTCACCGCCGAAGAAGTTATCCACCAGCTTGAACACCAGTTTGGCGTCGAGGATAAACAGCGCGGTACCGCGCAGCGGCTTGATCTTGACCAGGTTGAGGCTGGTGGGCACGTACAGCGAGTGCACGTATTCACCGAACTTCATCACCTGCACACCGCCCACCGCCACGTCCGCCGAGCGGCGCAGCATGTTGAACATGCTGATGCGGGTGTAACGGGCAAACCGTTCGTTGATCATTTCCAGGGTCGGCATGCGTCCACGGACGATGCGATCCTGACTGGTCAGGTCGTAGCTTTTGACGCTGCCGGGCTCGGCAGCCATTTCGGTCTGTACCAGACCATCGTCGACGCCATGGAGCAGCGCATCGATTTCATCCTGGGACAGCAGGTCCTGCACGGCCATGTCGTGATCCTACTGCAATACGAAATTAGTGAAGAGCACCTGCTCGATCACAGGTTTGCCGACTTCCTTCTGGGCCACTTCCTGCACGCTGGCAGTGACCTTCTGGCGCAGCATTTCCTGGCCCACCGGGGTGGCGAGGGTGTCGAAGGGCTGGGCAGAGAACAGCATCACCAGGTTGTTGCGGATCACTGGCATGTGCACCTTGAGGGCATCCAGGTCTGCCTGGTTACGCGCCAGCAGGGTAATGCTCACCTGCAGGTAGCGTTGGCGGCCGTTCTGATTGAAGTTGGCGACAAACGCCGGAAGCATCGGCTCGAAGATTGCCGGTTGCTTGACGTTGGGGTTGATCTCGGCTGTCGCTGCCGGTTTGCTTGCGGCACTGTGCATGAAGTACCAGGTAGCCCCCACGGACACGCCGATCGCCAGGAACAAGCCCAGAACAATCAGCAGGATAAGCTTGAGCTTGCCCTTGCCTGCGGGTGCTTTTGCTACGTCGTCGCTCTTCGCCATGCCAATAATCCGTCACTATTCGGGGATTCATAGTTCTGGGGAAAGGCAAGAGCAAGTGTTATGCCAGAGTTGTCTGTTCAAACGGGAAGAGTGAGGTGCTCTTACTCACAACGCCGATTAACTGTGGGAGCTGGCTTGCCTGCGATGAGGCCCTGCCAGGCGATATCTTGGTTGCTGACCCACCGCTATCGCAGGCAAGCCAGCTCCCACATGACCCGATTCCAACTGGAAATAAGGCCACTCTTCAGATCAGGCGTAGTAGTCCACCGCACTGGAGCCGATCACGGACTGCACAACCGGCGCTGCGACTTCAGCCACTTCACCGACACCGCCGCCATCAGCCCCATCACCCCGACCGCCATTGCCACTGACGCCGCGGGCCTGGTTCTGTTGTTGCTGGTCCTGGCCCTGTTGACCCTGCCAGCCACGGGACTGGTCGGACACGTTGACGTCGACCTGGCCCATGCCCTGCTGGGCGAACATCTCCCGCAGGCGGCCCGACTGGCTTTCCAGGGCTTCACGCACCACCGCGTGGCCGCTCATGAAGGTGACCTGCGCCTGTTGGTCGGCGGACATTTTCACGCTGATGTCCAGGCGGCCCAGTTCAGCAGGCTGCAACTGGATTTCGGCCGACTTGAGGTTGGCGCTGGACAGGTACATGACCCGGTTCACCACCTCATCCGTCCAGCCGCTCTGGTGCATGGCCAATGGCGCGTTGGCGACCGGCGGCAAGGCATTCGCGGTTTTCGGCGTGGCAGCCTGGGTCAGCGCGGCGAGACGGTTGGCGAAGTCATCGACACGGGTGTCGCTGCTGGCGTCCTTCAGGTCCTTGAGGCCGCTGTCGATCAGGCCGGTGAAGGCTTTGTCGCCGCCCTGGTCGGTGCTGTCCTTGGCCGCTTGCTGATCGACCATAGTGGCCAGGCCCGTGGCGAAGTTCTGCGCGGCGGTCGGCTGATCCTGGGTCGGGGCCGGGGCGGTTTTTGCCGGGGTTTGGCTGCTGGCGGAAACGTGTCCGCCCTGCTCCATGGCCAGGCGCACGGCGGGCATGGCGTCCAGCGGATCGGCTTCGGGGTCGAAGGCGGGCTTGGCGTCATCGGTCGCGGCCACCGCAGGTGCCACCACGGGTTGGGCCTTGTCGTCTTTCGCTGCAGCCGGTGCCGGCGTTTCGACGGGCGCCGGCGCTGCGGGAACGGGAACGGGGACGACCGCCGCCACAAGCGCCGGGTCGACGGTGGGGTCAACCGGGGGTTGCTGGGCCAGGGTCGGGTCGTCTGCCGGGGGCGCGTCGTCGGTTTTGGCGGTGGTGTCCGGGGTGTCGGACTTGGCCGGCGGGGTGGCAGGCAAAGTCTTGCCGTTATCGGCAACCGATGGGGTGCCGGCGGCAGGCTTGTCGTTGTTGGCGGCGGGCTTTGCGCTGCTGTCGGCAGGCTTGTCGCGGGTGGATCTGGTCGTGGTGTCGGTGGGTTTTGCCGCAGGCGTGGAGGCCTGGTTGGCGAACACCTGAGCGAAGCCCGGGGCCTTGTCCCGCGGGTCCGCAGCCACTGCCGGTGGATTGGCAGCGGGCGCTTGAGGCTTGGCCGCAGGGGCCGCCTGAAGGAGCGAATTCGGGGTGATTGCCATATATAAGAGTCTCCGCCGCACAGGGGTCGAGGGTGCGGTTACAGGAGGTAGAGCAAGAGTTGGGCCAGCTTTTGGTTTTGGTGTGTATATCCGTTGTTTGGGTTAGGGCCGCTATTGGTTCCGCTCTTACAGCGGGTCACTTTTGAAAGGAGCCCAAAAGTAACCAAAAGGCTCTTGCCCCACCACTCGGCACCTCGCCTAGGCTCGGTGTGCCCTCTCTCCGGTACTACTCCGCGGGCCGCCGCGACGGGGCGTCCCTGCCCCGTCGCGGCTAAACCGGCGTCCTGCCGGTTTACCCGCTCCGTACTACCTGCGTTCGGCCAGCGTGGTTTAACGGGGCGCCTAAGATCAAGATCAAAAGCAGATCAAGAACACAGCGGCCTACAGGCCGGCTTGAGTGGTGTGAAGCAAAGGCAAAATCAAAAGCCAGAGCGGGCACGGTCAAATGTGGGAGCTGGCTTGCCTGCGATAGCATCGCCTCGGTGTACCTGAAAAACCGAGTTGTCTGCATCGCAGGCAAGCCAGCTCCCACAGAAAAGCAGAGCTGCATCAGTTTCAGATTTGGCTTTCGCTCTGGCTTTTGATCTGGCTTCTACCACTCAAGCCGGCCTGTAGGCCGCTGTGCTGTAGATTTTGATCTTGATCTGGCTCTGACTGCCCCAATAAGCCCGAGGCCGAACGCAGGGATTGAGGAGCGGGTAAACCGGCAGGACGCCGGTTTAGCCGCGACGGGGCAGGGACGCCCCGTCGCGGCGGCCCGCGGAGCAATCCCGGAGTGAGGGCACACCGAGCCTAGGCGAGGTGCCGACAGGCGGGGCAGAGCCCTTTGGTTACTTTGGGGCTTTTCCAAAGTGACTCGCTGTAAGAGCGAAACCATAAGCAGCCGTTACCGAAATAACGGATATACACCCCACCAGCGTCAGAGCCCAAACCGCTCCCGCTCATGCTCATACAACGGCCTTACCAACGCGAATTCATGGTCAATCTCATCCACCAACTGCCCCAAATCCGCAACCACAGGCCTGGCCGACCTATCCTCAAGCAACTGACAAAGCTCAGCCAACCGCACGGCCCCAAGGTTACCGCTACTCCCCTTGAAGCTATGGGCAATCCGCCCCAGCGCCTTGGCATCATCCCGCGCCCGGCGCAGCGCCTCTACCCGCTTCTGCGAGTCATCGAGAAACGTGTCGAGCAGCTTCGGATACTCGCCCTCCATGACCTCCTGCAAGCCGGTCAGCACATCGGGGTCCAGATGAATCTCTGCCACTTGTTCGCTCCTTGATCAAGAATCGGCGGATTATGCCAGAGCCTTCCATGAAAACTCCACGCACACACACCGCCCGCCGTCAGACCAGCCTACATCGCTGCTCAACTGACGTACCAGGCTCAACCCCCGACCAGACAGACGGTCAACATCCAGCGGCCTGGCCAGCACCTTCTCCACATCAAACCCCGGCCCACTGTCCTCGATCCGCAAGGTCAGGCAACCGCCCTCCCCGGCCGGCACCACATTGAGGTGCACCCGCACATACCCGCTGTTCACCTGCGCCAGCCGCTCATTACGCTCCCGGTAATACGCCGCAAATCCCTGGGCATCCCGCTTCAGCCGCGAATCCAGCCCCAGCACGCCATGCTCCAGGGCATTGGAATACAACTCAGCCATCACCGTGTACAACGCACCGCTCTGCTCACGCAGCCCATGAATCTCCAACAGCAGTTGCAGCAAATACGGCAAAGGGTTGTAGGACTTGAGCGTCTCGGCACGAAATTCAAAGCTGACCGACCAATCCAGCGGCGACGACTGGCCGCTGTCGGAATACATCACCGACGGCGAGCGCAACACCTCCCCCACCTGCAGGCTGATTTCCACCATGCTGATGTCATCGCGCACTTCACCGCGAAAACCCGCCAGGGCCTGCTCGATCTCCTCGAACAACCGGTCGGGCTCGCGATTGGCCGCAAACACCTGCTGCAAACGCTCGGCGCCAAACAATTGCTCGTGGGCATCGGCGGTGTCCAGCACGCCATCCGACAACAAGAACACCCGGTCGCCCAGCGCCATCGGCCAGACTTCAGTGCGGTCATCAAACGCCTCGGCCGCCAATATGCCCAGCGGCAAATGCCGAGACACCAGCGGCGTGCGCTTGCCGGTGGCGATTTCATGCACGTAGCCCTCGGGCATGCCGCCGTTCCACACTTCCACCACCCGCCGCTGGGCGCTGAGGCACAGCAGGGTAGCGCAACAGAACATGTCCACCGGCAAGATGCGTTTGAGCTTGGCGTTCATCTCCCGCAACGTCTGCGCCAGGCCGTAACCCTTGGCGGTCATGCCGTAGAACACTTCCGCCAGGGGCATTGCGCCGACCGCGGCGGGCAAACCGTGGCCGGTGAAATCCCCCAGCAGCACATGCATGTCACCCGACGGCGTGTAGGCCGCCAACAGCAAATCGCCGTTGAACAGCGCGTAGGGCGATTGCACGTAGCGAATATTCGGCGCGGCGTTGATACAGCCGGAGTGGGCGACCTTGTCGAACACCGCCTTGGCCACCCGCTGTTCCTGCAACAGGTGGTCGTTGTGCCGGGCGATCAGGTCCCGCTGCTGTAATACCGTGGCCTGCAAGCGGCGCAGGCGGTCCATGGCGTTGATCTTCGCCGCCAGGATCACCTGGTTATAGGGTTTGGCCAGGAAGTCATCACCGCCCGCATCCAGGCACTGGGCCAGGGCTTCGCTCTCGCGCAGGGAGGTGAGAAAGATGATCGGCACCAGCGCCTCCCCCGCCAGGTGCTTGATCTGCCGGGCCGCCTCAAAGCCATCCATGACCGGCATCAGTGCGTCCATCAACACCAACTGCGGCCGCTCGCGGATGAACACTTGCACCGCTTCCTCGCCGTTGCTGGCGGTGATCACCTGGTGCCCCTGGCGGCGTACGATGGTCGACAGCAACAACAGGTCAGCGGCGCTGTCTTCGGCGATCAACACCGTCAGCGCCTCAAGGACCGGGGCCAGGACGCTCAAGTGAGGTCGAACAGTTTGTCGAAGTTGGAAATGGCGAGGATCTTGCGCACGTCGGAGTTGCTGTTGACCACCTGCACTTCGGCATTGTCGCCTCCGGCATGGTCACGCAACAGCAGGAGCATGCCCAGGGCCGAGCTGTCCATGTAGGTGGTTTCCTTCAAGTCCACCACGTAGATCTCGGGCACCTTGTAGAACCGCTCGTAGGCATCACGAAAGGCCTGGTGGCTACCGAAATCGAATCGCCCCCTGACGGTGATCGTCAACTTCGTCCCGTCCAGGGACACTTCTGATTCGACTGACATACGACTGCTTCCTTGTCATTGGCAATGTGCAACAAGGTTTAGCAGGTGATGGGGAAGTGGGCAAATCCATGCAGCAGCGGTGGCGCGGTTAATAGGGGTTTTGGCGGGGAAGACGTTGGGACAGCTCATCGAGCAATTTCTGCTCGCGCTTGTCTTCCAGCGCACGGGCTTCGTCGATGTAGCGCTGCACCAGTTTGCGCAGGCCTTCGACCCGGGCGTAGGCCTGTTGCCAACTGTCGCGGGCCTTGTCGACGTTGGCCTGGTGCCACGCCAGGCTCTGGCGTTGCTGGCCGACAGCGGTTTCCAGTTGATTGAGAAAGCCCTGGTACCCCATCAGCCATTGCCCGGAAACGCCCTTGCTGCCGCGCTCGATCCACTGTTGCTGATACTCGCCGCGAAAGCGCTCCAGGTCGCCCAGTTTGCTTTCCGCCAGGCGAACCTGGCCCTGGAAGTACCCCAGGCGCTGGACGGCGGTCTTTTCGGCTTTTTCGGCCATGTCCACCACCGGGGCAAGGCGCGCGGCACGCGTGTTGGCCATGGGTTATCCGCCTGGCGCCGGCGCGAATATGGTGCCCAGGTGCGCCTCGCTTTCACCCATGCTGATCTTGTCGTTGAGGCCCTGGCGCAGATAGGTCACCAGTTGCGGTTGCAGGGCAATCGCCAGGTCGGTCTCGCGATCGCCACCGGCCACGTAGGCGCCCACGCTGATCAGGTCGCGGCTCTGTTGATAGCGCGACCAGAGTTGCTTGAACTGCTGCGCGCGCATCATGTGCTCGGGTGTGACCACCGACGGCATCACCCGGCTGATGGAGGCTTCGATGTCGATGGCCGGGTAGTGCCCTTCCTCGGCCAAGCGCCGGGACAGCACGATGTGCCCGTCGAGCACGCCCCGTGCCGAGTCGGCAATCGGGTCCTGCTGGTCATCGCCTTCGGACAGCACGGTGTAGAACGCGGTGATTGAACCACCGCCAGCCTCGGAGTTACCGGCGCGCTCCACCAGCTTGGGCAGCTTGGCAAACACGGACGGCGGATAGCCCTTGGTGGCCGGCGGCTCGCCGATGGCCAGGGCGATTTCCCGCTGGGCCTGGGCGAAACGGGTCAGGGAGTCCATCAGCAACAGGACGTTCTTGCCCTTGTCGCGAAAATATTCGGCGATGCGTGTGCAGTACATCGCGGCGCGCAGGCGCATCAGCGGCGCGTCGTCCGCCGGCGAGGCGACCACGACGGAACGCTTGAGGCCTTCTTCGCCCAGGCTGTGCTCGATGAATTCCTTCACCTCGCGGCCCCGCTCGCCGATCAGCCCGACCACGATGATGTCGGCCTCGGTGAAGCGCGTCATCATGCCCAGCAACACCGACTTACCCACGCCGGTACCGGCGAACAGGCCCAGGCGCTGGCCACGGCCGACCGTCAATAAACCGTTGATGCTGCGAATGCCCACGTCCAGCGGCACGCTGATGGGGTTACGCTTGAGCGGGTTGATGGTCGGGCCGTCCATGGGCACCCAGTCTTCCGCCTTCATCCCGCCCTTGCCGTCGAGGGCACGGCCGGCGCCGTCGAGTACGCGACCGAGCATGCTCATGCCCATGGGCAGGCGGCCCGTATCAGCCAGCGGCACCACGCGGGCGCCGGGGGCGATGCCAGCGACGCTGCCGACCGGCATCAGGAATACTTTGCTGCCGGAAAAACCCATTACTTCGGCTTCGACCTGCACCGGGTGGTAGCTGTCGTCGTTGATCACCATGCAGCGGCTGCCCATGGCGGCGCGCAGGCCTTCGGCTTCCAGGGTCAGGCCGACCATGCGCAGCAGGCGGCCCTCCAGGATCGGCTGGCCCGGCAACTCGGTGACGTCGGCATAGCCACCCAGGCGCTTGGCAAAGCTGGTGCGATCAAGGCGCATCGGGGGTGTCCAGCTCGACGCTCAAGTCAGGCTCGGCGGGGTGCAGTGCCTGCTCGTGCAACTGGTCAAACAGCTTGGCCATGATCTGGCTGATGCGCGTCTCGATCGTGGCGTCGATGCGGCTGTGTTCGGTCTCCACCCGGCAACCGCCGGGCAGCAGCGCGGCGTCTTCGACGATGCGCCAGGTTTCTTCATGGCGCTCGCGCAGGGCTTTGACCTGTTCGAAATCCTGCGGGTTGATGTACAACCGCACATTGCCGACGCCCAGGGGCAGCAGCTTGAGGGCTTCGCGCATCACGCTTTCGATTTGCGTGGAGTCCAGCGCCAGCTCGCGCTGAATCACCTGGCGAGCGATGTGTTCCACCAGGCCAACCATGGCTTTTTCGATCTGTGAGTCCTGCTCGGCAATCGGATCGAACAGGCTGCCCATCAGGGTTTCCAGGCTGGCGAGCTTGACGCTCAGCGCCGCCTCGGCTTCCTGGCGGACCTTGAGGGTGGTGCTGCGAAAGCCGTCTTTCTCACCGGTGGAAAAGCCCTCGTTGTAGGCTTCCTGGCGAATGCTTTCCAGCTCTTCCAGGGTCAGTGGCTGGACTTCTTCCAGCGGCACTTCTTCCATCTCGGCCGGCGGCTCTTCTACCGGCTCCGGCTCAGGCTCCGGGCGATGCGGGTCGAAACTGGGCAGCGACCAGACGTCGAACCCTCCGACGTCCCGTGCGCGAATCAGATCGCTGGGCGTCTCATCTTTGTTCGACATGCGCGGCGCCTTAAATCATTTCTTCGCCGCCCTTCCCACCGAGAACGATTTCTCCGGCTTCGGCCATACGGCGGGCAATGGTGAGGATTTCTTTCTGCGCAGTTTCCACGTCGCTGACGCGCACCGGGCCCTTGGCCTCGAGGTCGTCGCGCAGCAGTTCGGAAGCCCGCTTGGACATGTTCTTGAAGATCTTTTCCTTGACGCCTTCGTCGGAGCCTTTGAGCGCCAGCACCAGCACGTCGGAGGAGACTTCCCGCAGCAACGCCTGGATGCCACGGTCGTCGACATCGGAGAGGTTGTTGAACACGAACATGAGGTCTTCGATCTGCACCGACAGGCTGTCGTCGATCTCGCGGATCGAGTCCATCAGTTGGCCTTCCACCGAGCTGTCGAGGAAGTTCATGATGTCGGCCGCACGCTTGATGCCGCCCAACGTGGTACGCGAAGCGTTGGAATTGCCCGAGAACTGCTTCTCGAGAATCGTGTTGAGTTCTTTCAGGGCCGCCGGCTGCACGGTGTTCAACGACGAGACGCGCAGGATGATGTCCAGGCGCACCTTGTGGTCGAAATGACCGAGCACTTCACCGGCCTGGTCGGGGTCGAGGTACGCCACCACGATCGCCTGGATCTGCGGGTGCTCGTAGCGGATCACATCGGCCACGGCTCGCGGCTCCATCCACTTCAGGCTGTCGAGGCCGCTGGTGTTGCCACCCAGCAGGATGCGGTCGATCAGGCCGTTGGCCTTGTCTTCGCCCAGGGCCGAGGTGAGCATCTTGCGAATGTAGCTGTCGGAGCCGACGCCCAGGCTGGTCTGGTCGCCGACGATCTCGACGAACTCGCTCATCACCTGCTCGACTTGCTCGCGGTGCACATTGCGCATCTGCGCCATGGCCACGCCTACCCGTTGAACCTCTTTGGGGCCCATGTGGCGCAGCACTTGGGCGGCGTCGGTTTCTCCCAGGGACAGCAACAGCACGGCGGCTTTGTCGACCCGGGAGAGTTTGGCTACAGCGGCTCGAGCATCACTCATCTGCGTTAATCCACTCTTTCACGACCTGGGCCACACGACCCGGGTCTTCGGCCACCAGGCTCTTGATTGCGTTCAACTGAGCGTCATAACCCTCGCTCGGGCTCGGCAACAGAATGCTTTGCGGGCCACCAAGGCTCACGCGGTCGTTGGCCAGTTCGCCATCGAGGCCACCCATGCCCCCCAACTCGACATCGCCGCCTGCCAAAGCAAGCTGCTTTTTGCCGTGGCCGGTGATGTTGTTGAGCACCGGACGCAGCACGCCGAACACCAGCACCAGGATAAACAGCACACCCAGCACTTGCTTGACGATGTCCCAGAACCACGGCTGAGTATAGAACGCCGCCTCGGCGATGACTTCGCCACGCTCGGCGGAGAACGGCATATTGATCACGCTGACGCTGTCACCACGGCTGGCATCGAAGCCCACCGCGTCCTGCACCAGGCGGGTGAAGCGCGCCAATTCATCGGCGCTCCACGGCGCACGGGTGACGGCGCCGTCAGCGGCGTTGACCTTGACCTGGTCATCCACTACCACCGACACCGACAGGCGATTGATCCGGCCCTGTTGCTGCTTGGTGTGGCTGATGGAGCGGTCAAGCTCGAAGTTCTTGGTGGATTGTTGACGCTTGTCGGCCGGGTACGGCGCCAGCATCGGCTGGCCGGTGGCCGGGTCCATGATCTGCTGGCCGTTGGCGTCCAGCAGCGGCTGGCCAGGTTGCACCGCGCCTGCGGTAGCGGCAGCGCCACCGGTGGTTTGCGGGGCGGTAGCCGGGGTTGGCGGCTGGTTGCTCAGGGCACCCGGCACACCTTGCGGGCCATTGCTGGCGGTGCGTTGTTCAGTGGTCGACTGCTCGCTGCGCAGGGCCGGTTGGTCCGGGTTGAACTGCTCGGAAGTCGATTCGACCGCGCTGAAATCCACATCGGCCGACACTTCAGCCTTGTAGCGATCATTGCCCAACACCGGTTGCAGGATGTTGTGCACGCGCTGGGTCAGCATGCTTTCCATGCGACGGCTGTAGTCGAACTGCTTGCCGGCCATGGTCAGCGAGGAGTTTTCCGCCATGTCGGACAGCAGGTTGCCCTTCTGGTCGACCACGGTGATTTGCGACTTGCTCAATTCGGGAACGCTGGTGGCCACCAGGTTGATGATCGCCAATACCTGGCCAGGCTCCAGCGAGCGGCCAGCAAACAGTTCGACCAGTACCGAGGCGCTGGGCTTGCGCTCGTCGCGCACAAACACCGAGCTTTTCGGAATTGCCAGGTGCACGCGGGCACCCTTGACGTTGTTCAACGCGGAAATGGTGCGCGCCAGTTCGCCTTCCAGGCCGCGACGGTAGCGGGTGGCTTCCATGAACTGGCTGGTGCCCAGGCCCTGGTCCTTGTCGAGGATCTCAAAGCCGATATTGGCGTCGGACGGGGTCACGCCGGCGGCCGCCAGTTTCATGCGCGCACGGGCTACATCATCGGCCTTGACCAACAGCGCGCCGGAATTCGGTTCGACGGTGTAGGCAATATCTGCCGCCGCCAGGGTTTCCATGATCTGCTTGGAATCCATGCCCGCCAGGCTGCCGTACAGCGGGCGGTAATCCGGTTGCTGGGACCACAGCACCACGGCAAAACCAATCGCCACGCTGGCAGCCAGGCCGACCATCAGGCCCACCTGACGCAGCATGGTCATCTCGGAGAGGTTTTCCAGGAACGACAGGCCAAACAGCGGCGGCTTGCCGTCTGCCTTGGCGGGTGCGTTATCCACGACTGCTTCTGCCATGACTCAAATCGTCCTTAAACCGGCATCTGCATGATGTCTTGATAGGCTTGAACCAGCTTGTTGCGCACCTGGGTCAAGGCCTGGAATGAAACGCTGGCTTTTTGCGAGGCGACCATCACGTCGGTGAGGTCCACGCCGCTTTTGCCGATCTCGAAGGCGGTTGCCAACTGATTGGAAGCCTGCTGGGTATCGCTGACCTTGTTGATGGCCTGGCCGAGCATGTCGGCAAAGCTGCTCTGACCCAATTCCGGTACGGCTTGCGCGGCGGATTTCGGTTGAGACATGGCATCCATTTGCATGGACCGCATATCCAACATCAACCGATTGAATTCAACACCTTGGCTCATGAACGTTCTCTCCGACGACCCGCAATTTTTTGACACTACGCAACGGTTACTGGGGTGGTAGCAACAAGGGTGCCAGCTCCGTGGCAATTCGTAAGAAAAGGCGACTAACCCTGTCGGCTTCGAGAATTCTCAAGTGGCGTAGAGGTAGGCTTCCACGTCCATCCCGGCATCGCGCATCTGTGCCAGCTTGTAGCGCAAGGTGCGCGGGCTGATGCCCAGGCGCTCGGCGGCCTCTTTGCGGCGGCCGCGCTCGGAGCGCAGGGTGTCGATGATCATCTGGAATTCGCGGCGGCGCAGGTCGTCGCCCAAGGCACCGGCCGACTCGGCGGGCGCGGCTTCAATCAGCGGCGCAACCGCCAGCGTCGGCAAGGGCGCAGCGCCCGTACCCACGGCCAGGCAGAAATCCTGGGGCTGGATCAGGCCGCCCTGCTGCAAAATCAACGCACGCTGGATCGCATTGTCCAATTCCCGCACGTTGCCGGGCCATGGGTAGCTGATCAGGCAGGCCTGGGCGTCGGCCGACAGGCGCGCCTGGGCATGCTTCATTTTATTGACGTGCTTGCTCAGCAAGCGCTCTGCCAGCGGGATGATGTCTGCCGGACGCTCGCGCAACGGGCGCCAGGCCAACGGGAACACCGAGAGCCGGTAGAACAAATCCTCACGGAAACGCCCCGCCGCCACTTCGCCCGCCAGGTCGCGGTTGGTGGTGGCGACCACGCGGATGTCCAGTTGGATCGGCTTGCGCGCGCCCACCCGCTCCACTTCGCGCTCCTGCAATACCCGCAGCAACTTGGCTTGCAGGCCCAGGGGCATTTCGGAGATTTCGTCCAGCAGGATCGTGCCGCCGTCCGCCTGTTCGAACTTGCCGGCCTGCGCCGCGATGGCGCCGGTGAACGAGCCTTTCTCATGGCCGAACAAGGTGGCTTCGAGCATGTTGTCGGGGATGGCCGCGCAGTTGATCGCAATGAACGGCTGGCTGGCGCGATGGGATTGCTGGTGAATGTAGCGCGCCAGCACTTCCTTGCCGGTACCGGACTCGCCGGAGATCAGCACGGTGGAGTCGCTGCGGGCCACACGGGCGGCCAGTTCCAGCAATTGCGCACTGGCCGGCTCGAAGGCAATCGGACCTTCGCCATCGGCGGCGCCCAGGGTACCAAGGGCGTGCCGGGCGACCAGCTCGATCAAGGCTTTGGGCTCAAAAGGTTTGACCAGGTAATCCGCGGCGCCCTGGCGCATGGCATCGACGGCACGCTCTACGGCACCGTGGGCGGTCATCAACAGCACCGGCAACTGCGGCTGGCGCGCACGCAACAGGCCGAGCAACTGATGGCCGTCCATGCCCGGCATGTTCACGTCACTGACCACCAGGCTGAAGGACTCCTGATCGACCGCCTCCAAGGCTTCTTCGGCCGAACCGACCGCCCGGTAGTCATGGCCCGCCAGCAGCAGCGTGTCAGCCAATGCTTCACGCAGGGCGCGATCGTCTTCAACCAATAAAACCTTGATAGCCATGACCTTTTACTCCGCGCTGACGGCGCATGAAAACAGCGGCAGCGTGATCAACGCGCACGTGCCTCGACCCAACCGGGAATGCAGCTGCAATTCTCCCTGATGCGCACGGGCGACCGCCTTGACCACGGTCAGGCCCAGGCCGGTACCGTTGGTTTTGGTGGTGAAAAATGGCTCGCCCAGGCGTTGCAGCACCACCGGGTCAATCCCGCTGCCACTGTCGCTGATGCTCAGGCGCAAGGTGTCGCCACGGTTGTACAGGTGCACTTTGAGCCGCGCCCCGGGGCCACTGGCCTGGGTCGCGTTTTCGATCAGGTTGAGCAGCGCGCCCACCAGGGTGTCGCGGTTGCACAGCAACTCGCCGTGATGGCTGTCGCACTGCCAGCGGACTGAGGCTTCCTGGATATGCGTGGCGGCGGCAGCTTGCAGCGACTGCATCAACGCGGCCGGGGTGACGCGGTCGGTCAGCGGCAATTCGCCACGGGCAAACACCAGCATGTCGCGCACTTGATGTTCCAGCTCGTGCAGGCGCTCTTTGAGGCGACCGGCAAAACGCTGGTGGGTGGCGGCCGGCAATTGCTCATCAGTCAAATGACTGGCGTAGATCAGCGCGGCGGACAACGGCGTACGAATCTGATGCGCCAGAGAAGCGACCATCCGCCCCAGCGATGACAGGCGCTCATGGCGAGCCAACTGGTCTTGCAGATGACGGGTTTCGGTCAGGTCGTTGAGCAGCACCAACTGGCCGGGCTCGGCATCCAGGGAACGGGTGGCGATGGACAGGCGGCGGCCGTCCTTGAGGGAGATTTCGTGGCCGTCGTCTTCTCGCGGCGCAAAGCAGCGGGTGATGACTTCGCGCCACAGCTCGCCTTCCAGGGGCAGGCCGAGCATGTCGCAGGCTGCCGGGTTGGCTTCGCGCACGCGGCCCTGGTCGTCGATGACGATCACGCCACCGGGCAACAGGTCGAGGAGGTTTTGCAGACGGTTGGCCAGGCGTTCTTTCTCGGCCAGCTCTTCCATGCGCTGGGCACTGACCACCGCCAACTCGCCTTTGAGCTCGGAAACCCGGGCTTCCAACAGGCTGTAGGAGTCAGTCAACTGGCTGGACATCTGGTTGAACAGGGAAAACGCCTGCTCAAGCCCAAGGCGGCTGATCTGCTCTACGGAGGGGGCAGGCCCCTGAATGTCAGGGACCGAAGATAGTTGGGCGGCGTGGGGCATCATGCTCTCTCGCTTGGCTGACCGTCAGTTAAACGGAACGTTGCGAGTGCTGTAGCAATACCCGTGCCTAAAAAAATAGGCTTAGTTTTCAGTCAGTTGAAAAACAGGCGTCAATCATCCGCCTGTTCATCACCTTCGCGACGGCTCATGCCGTACTTGCGCATCTTCTCCACCAGGGTGGTGCGGCGGATGCGCAGTCGTTCGGCAGCGCGGGCGACGATGCCGTTGGCGTCGTCGAGCGCTTGCTGGATAAGGCCTTGTTCGAGGCTACCGAGGTAGTCCTTCAAGTCCAGGCCTTCGGGCGGCAGCATGGCGGTGGAACCGAAATCCGGCGTATGGCCGTTGATGGCCACGCGCTCTTCCAGGTCGCTGCGCAGGCTGTCGACCAACTGCTCGTCTTCGTCGTCGACGTAGCGGAATTTCTTCGGCAGCTCGACCACGCCGATCACCCCGTACGGGTGCATGATCGCCATGCGCTCTACCAGGTTGGCCAGCTCGCGGACGTTGCCCGGCCAGCCGTGGCGGCACAGGGACATGATCGCTGCCGAGTTGAAGCGAATCGAGCCGCGTTTTTCGTGCTCCATGCGCGAGATCAGTTCGTTCATCAACAGCGGGATATCTTCGACGCGCTCGCGCAGGGGCGCCATTTCGATCGGGAATACGTTGAGGCGGTAGTACAGGTCTTCGCGGAAGCTGCCGACCTCGATCATGCTTTCGAGGTTTTTGTGGGTGGCGGCAATAATGCGCACGTCGACGCTTTGGGTCTTGTTGCTGCCCACGCGCTCGAAGGTGCGCTCCTGCAGGACCCGCAGCAGCTTGACCTGCATCGGCAGCGGCATGTCGCCGATTTCGTCGAGGAACAGGGTGCCGCCGTTGGCCAGCTCGAAGCGCCCGGCACGGCTGGTGATCGCCCCGGTAAAGGCACCCTTCTCGTGGCCGAACAATTCACTTTCCAGCAGTTCTGCCGGGATCGCCCCGCAGTTGACCGGCACAAAAGGCCCGTCGCGGCGCTTGGAATGGTAATGCAGGTTGCGCGCGACCACTTCCTTGCCGGTGCCGGACTCGCCGAGGATCAACACGCTGGCGTCGGTGTCGGCCACTTGCTGCATCATCTGGCGCACGTGCTGGATCGCACGGCTGGTGCCGACGAGGCTGCGGAACAGGTTCGGTTCGCGGTGACGGCCGCGCTCGCGGGCCTGGTCGTACATCTCGCGGTAGACCTGGGCACGGTGCAGGGAGTCGAGCAATTTGCTGTAGCTGGGAGGCATTTCGAGGGTGGAAAGAACGCGGCGGCGCTGGTCTTCCGGAAGGTCCACAGAAGAAATATCGCCCATCAGCAACACCGGAAGGAACTCATCCCAGGTTGACAGTGTCTTTAACAAGCCCAGAACGGCGCCAGGAGCATTTACCGTCCCGATCAGCACACAAATGACTTCACGGCTCGACGTCAACGAGCTGACCGCCTGCTGCCAGTCATGGCTGCCGCAGGGTAGATTTTCTTCGCCAAGAAAATTCAGGATCACCGCCAGGTCGCGGCGCCGAACGCTATCGTCATCGATCAGCAGGATTTTGGTTTCACGCCACATGCAATAGCAACTTCCCTAGTAAAACTCTAATGCCCTCGAGTTGGGGCAATCTAGAAAAGCTGTAGGCATTTTCTGCGCTACAGCTTTCTGACGTCTGAAAATAGCACTAGTTAAGTCAAAAAATCGTGCACAGTCAAATTTATGACGCGCTTTGTTCGGATTAACTGAGCCTTCAGCCGAACAGATGGTAAACCTTTGACGCGCTTTCCGCTCGGTTGATCTGCGACATCTCCTCGAATATCGCCTGACGCTCCCCGGTTGTCACCTCAAGCAGCTGCTGATACACCGCCAGCAGACTCTCCAGTTTTTCCCGCAGGGCATCCTCGTCCACCGGCGCATTGCTCAGCGCCTCATCGATCACTGCACGGCACCCCAGGTCCAGTTCGCCGATGGCGTCCCAGTTACGTGCGGCCAATGCATCCATCAAGGCTTCGCGGGTCTCGTCAATCCGTTGCAGGGCGTGACTCATGACATCTTCCTCAGGCCAGCAGGCCTACAGTGTTGCAATACCGTCCCAGCCTTCCTTGAGCGTAATCATCAGGCCGGCGACTTCGTCGATCATCGCGACATCGCTCTTGGTATTGGCTTCGAGCAAGCGCGTGGTCATGTAGGCGTACAGATTATCCAATTGCTGCAAGGCCGCCGGATCATCGGTTTTTTCCGGGTTCAGGCCGTCACGCAAACCAATCAAAATATCGATTGCCTTGCCCAGCAACAGGCCTTTTTGCGCGATGTCGCCACGAGCCATGGCGCCCTTGGCCTGGGCCATGCGGTCCAGCGCGCCTTCCATCAGCATTTGAACCAGACGGTGCGGGCTGGCCTCGGAGACCTGGGCATGGGAATTGACCTTCTGGTATTGGCGAAGGGCTCTCATGGGATTCATGTTTCTACCTCGTGACAGGCAACAGCTAAAAAGAATGGGCTCTGACTATTATGTCGACGGCGTCGCAAAAAACTTTAAGCCGGCGGTCTGCTGAAGGTCGCGCCCGATAAAGCCTTCACTTCAGCGGGCGACCTCATCGAGGATCAGGTGGTCTTGGGATTGTTCAGCGCATCGAGCGTGGTCATTACGCTGGATCGTTGAGCGGTAAGTTGCGCCACCAGGCTGTTCATCGTGGTGTACTTGGCAGTCAGGCTGGTCTTCAGGGCAGCCATGCGGGCGGTCAGGGTGTCCTGCTGGTTTTGCAGGTCCTTGAGGTTTGCCGAGAGTGTCGAAGAACGTGTGGCCAGGACGCCGGTGTTGGTCACCGCATAGGTGTCGGTCGCGGATTTCATACGCGCCAGCAGGCCATTGTCACCGTTGAAGATACCGCCGATGTCGGTGGGGTTGGTCAAGATAGCCGCACTGAACACCTTGTCGTCGATGCTCAACTTACCGGTGGTCTGGTCAGTGTTCACACCAAACTGGGCCAGGGATTTCAACGTGCCCGAACCCGCCAAGGCGTTCAGCTGAGCCCGCAAAGCGGTCTGCAGGCCGCGCATGGTGGAGTCGCCCGTCAGCGCAGCCGCGGTGGTGGAACCGTCCGCGTTGGTGGTGACGGCGGTCTCGGTGTTGATCGCGGTTACCAAGGCGTTGTAGGTGTCGACAAAACCCTTTACCGAACTCTTGAGAGTATCGGTACTGCGCGTGACGCTGATGGTCGAGGCTATCCGATTGGCGTCTCCTGTTACCCCTGTGGGCAAAGGCGACACGGCAGTCAACTTGATACTCACGCCACTGATCGCTTCGGTCAGGGTATTGCTCTTGGATTCCTGGGCGGTACCGTCGATGGTGTATTTCGCATTCACCGGCGCGCCGCCGACGACGGTAGTGCCGGTTTCCAGGCCGGTATTACCGCCCAGGGTAATGTCCGTGCCGGCGCCGGTATTGGACGACGTCACGACCAGGCGGGAACCGGTGGCGTCAGTCAGGATGTTGGCACTCAGGCCGGCGCTGCTGTATTGCGCGTTGATCGAGTCACGCACTTGCTGCAACGTCGCGCCCGGCGGAACGCTGACACCATAGCTCTTACCCGATTGGGAAATCTCCAGGGTCGTCGCGGTAGAGCCTTTATTGACGACTGCATTCGCCCCCGCCGCATAAGTCTGGGTGGCAATCTTCGAGGCAGTCGCCAGCTGAGTGACCACCAACTGGTAGCTACCCGCAGAAGCACCGGCACCCAAGGTAACCGTGGACACGTTGGCATCCGTGGTCGCCGCCGTCAGGCCACCGATACTGGCGTCCTTGGCCATGTTGTCCATGGCGCCGCGGAACGCATCAAGCGCCGCTTGAATCTTGCCAATCGAGGACAACTGGGCGGTCTGCGTCTGCGTTTGCTTGTTGATCTGCGACTGCTTGGGCGCCTGCTCAGCGTTCACCAAGGCCGTAACGATAGACTGGGTATCAATGCCCGTGACCGGGCCGCTGACGGATATATCACCCATGATGTTTCTCCTGATACGGGGCTGGCGCTTTCTTGACGGACGGCGCCTCAAGCAGCTACAGCAACAAAATTCATGCCAGCTCAGACTTTGGCGTCAAACAACAAGCTGCTGGCGTCGTGAAGACTTTGTGCAAGTTTCAATGCGGTTTCCGAAGGGATCTGGCGAATGACTTCGCCGCTTTCGGTCGCAATGACTTTGACCACCACCTGATGGGTGGAGTCATCAATGGAAAAATCCAGTTTGCGCTGGGCAGCCTGGACGAATTCGCGAATATCCTTGACGGCCTTTTCCAGGTCGTCCGGTTTCGTTTCCTGCTTGGGCTTTACTGCTGCGACGGTTGCATCGACCTTGGGGGTCTGCGCGTCGGCAGTCACAGGGGCAGGCGCACTCTGTGGCGCTGGGGCAGCAGGATAAGACAGGTTCAACTTGACGCTCATGTCCATGTCCAATCTCCTCATCACGCAAAAGACAAAAGGGCACGTAAACGCGCCCTTCCGTCAGTCATCTACCGGTCGCTATTACTGAAGCAGCTTCAGTACAGCGGAAGGCAGTTGGTTGGCCTGGGACAGGATCGCAGTGGAAGCCTGTTGCAGGGTTTGTTGCTTGGTCAGCTGAGCAGTTTCTGCAGCGTAGTCAACGTCCTGGATCTGACCGCGAGCGGCGCTGGAGTTGTCCGAGATGCTCTGCAGGTTGGCAACGGTGTTGTCGAAACGGTTTTGTACAGCACCGAGGCCAGCACGCTGGGAGTCGATGTCGGAGATCGCTTGAGTGATCACGTCGATCGCGTTTTGCGCGTTAGCAGATGTGGTTACATCAGTGTTGTTCACGGTAGTTTTGGTGGAGTTGGCAGCAGTACCGGTAGCTGCGAACAGACCAGTCACACCAGTGCCGCTCAGCGAGTAGCTGCTGCTGGAGTTCAGGGACACTGCGCCGACCGCGACCAGTGGAGCAGCAGTCAACGCGGCAGAAGTACCGTAAGTACCGTCGCCACCCTTGGTAGCAACCTTGATAGCAGCAGCACCGGTGTCACCGGCATTAAAGGTCAGGTTTTCGCCAGTATCGGATTTGATCGACAGGCTGTCGGTCGACGAATCGTAGTTAACGCTGATGCCCAGCTTCGCAGCGTTGGACTTCAGTTGGTCAGCCAGGTCGGAAGTGCTGGTCACACCAGTGAACTGGACCGCAGTACCACCGCCGACTGCCAAGGTGAAGTTGGCGCTTGCTGGGGTTGCAGCCTTAATGGCAGCGGCATCAACGGTGAACTGGGCTTCAGTGCTGGCAGTAGCCGCCAGGCCACCGACTGCTCCGTTCAACGACGCGGCAATGGATTTGGCAGAAGAAGTAGCAGCAACGTTCACGGTAGCCGACTGACCACCACCGGTAACGGTAATTGGACCAGCTGTAAGAGCAGTGCCTGGAGTCAGGCCTTGAGTTTTCAACTGCTGCGAACCGATGCTGTTGGCTGCAACGTTACCGATGCTCATGTCGATAGTCTGGTTGGCGTTGGCGCCGACCTGGAACGAAGTGGTACCGAAAGAACCGTCCAGCAGGTTCTTGCCACCGAAGGTAGTGGTGGTAGCGATACGGGTCAATTCAGCAGTCAGCGCTGCGTATTGAGCCTGGTTCGACTTACGGTCTTCAGCGCTTGGCGAGCCGTTGGCGGATTGCAGAGCCAGGGTACGCATGCTTTGCAGGATGTTGGTGGACTGCTGCATGGCGCCTTCAGCGGTCTGAGCAATCGAGCTGCCGTCGTTGGCGTTTTTGATTGCAACGCCCAGGCCGTTGATCTGGCTGGTCAGACGGTTGGAGATTTGCAGGCCGGCCGCATCGTCTTTGGCGCTGTTGATACGCAGGCCGGAGGACAGACGCTGCATGGAAGTTTGCAGGGCGCCGGAAGCCTTGTTCAGGTTGTTCTGAACGGTCAACGAAGCAAGGTTAGTGTTTACTGTTAAAGCCATGACGAAATCCTCGTGGGGTTGTTTACTGCGGCTTCCGGCCCTGGCAACCGCCGGGTGTGGCCTAGAGAACCTTCGTAATAGTTATCGTCGTGAATGCAGGTTGCTTGAGGACTTTTTTGATTTTTTTTACTAGCACCGTGCCACCCCTTGTAATTCAAGCATTTACGATAGCCCAACCCCCAGCAATTGCTGGATTTTTTGGCGTCAAATAAAAAACGCCCATGATCTTTCGATCATGGGCGTTTTTGTGTGCAGCGCCTTTAAAGCTTCAAGGGCGGTGCAGAATCGCCGAACCCCAGGACAAGCCCACGCCAAAACCGCTGATCGCGACGCGCTTCCAGGTGGAATCGAGCATGTGCTTTTCCAGCAGCAGCGGAATGCTCGACGACACGGTGTTGCCAGTCTCGACCATGTCCTTGATGAATTTATCTACCGGAGCATCTTCAAAACGCCGGGCCACGGCGTCGACAATTGCCGCACTGCCCTGGTGGATGCAAAACGCATCAATCTCGTCGGCCTTGAGGTCCGATTCGTTGAGCAGCTCGTGCAGGTGCGCCGGTACCTTGAGCAACGCAAAGTTGAACACCTGGCGGCCGTTCATGAAGAATACGCCGTCGCTGACCTTCAGGTGCGGCGCACCGGAGCCGTCAGTGCCGAACTTGGACTTGCCCAACTGCCAGGGCGCGTCTTCACCCATCCAGGTCGCCGTCGCGGCATCGCCGAACAGCATGGTGGTGTTGCGGTCTTCCGGGTCGACGATCTTCGAGTACGGGTCGGCAGTCACCAACAGGCCGTTTTTCAGGCCGGTGGCTTCCATGAAGCCCTTCATCGCATAGATGCCGTAGACATAGCCCGAGCAGCCCAGGGAAATATCGAAGGCCGCCACGTGCGTCGGCAGGCCCAGTTTGTCCTGGACGATGGCCGCGGTGTGAGGCAAACCCTCTTCGTCGCCGTTCTGGGTAACGACGATCAGCGCGTCAATGGATTCGCGCTTCAAATCGGGGTTGTTGGCAAACAAGGCGTTGACCGCCTCGACGCACAGATCGGAGGTTTCCTGCGCGGCATCCTTGCGCGGCAGGAACGCCGACCCGATCTTGCCAATGATGAACTCTTCATCCTTGGCGAATTTGGCACCCTGGGCGTAGTTATCGATCCCGTCTGCCGGCACGTAACTGGCGATGCTTTTTATGCCAATCATTGTGGCTTCCCAATACTAAATAGCTGGAGAACACCCCGCGAGACACGTCGCCGGGTGCTGACAATAATGGGGATAACCCCGCAAAAAACTCGCCGAAAACCGCCTTTATACCCTGGCGGCAGGCCCTCGCAGAGACCTGGCGACGACCTATCCTTTTCACACGATACAGTGAAGATGCGCTTTATGACTCACAGGTCACTCAATTTTCTGCGCTTTATGCGAAACACGGGGACATACAAGCCCCAAAAACAACAACGGCCCACCCCGTTTCCAGGGTGAGCCGCCGGGTGCCGCCGCCGAAAATCACATCTTGCTGAACAGGCTCAGCTGGGAGATTTTCACGAACGCCAGTTGCGAGGCCTGCAACATGGTCTGCTGCAAGGTCAGGTCAATGGCGGCCTGCCCCATATCAACGTTCGCCAGCGACGACATGGTGGAGGTATTGGCCAGGCCCAGGCTGGTGTTTTCCGTGCTCTGGATATCCATCGCATTCTGGCGCGCACCGATGGAGCCGCGCACCTGGTCGATCTGCGCCGAAGCATTGCCCAGGTTGCCAATGCTGGTGGCGACCACGTCCTTGAGGTTGTTCAAGGCGACCGGGTTGCCGTCTGCCGGGGTTTCCAGGGCCTTGCGCAACTGGCTCAAGGTGTCCAGGGCATTCATGTTCTTGTTGCTGGTGGCACCGACCGAAAACTGGTCACCGGCGCCGGGCGTGCCACTCACCCCAAAGGTCACGCCCGCCGTGGTGATCGACGTCGCGCCGGCCGCCATGGTCCCGGAGGCAATGGCCTTGCTGTTGGCAGTGTACGGCTGGGCGAACACCTGATAGTCGGTGCCACTGGTGAACTTGATCACCGCACCCGAGTTGGGAAAGGTGTTGGTATACGCCGCCTGGTCCGTGACGCTGCCACCGGTCAGTTGCGCAGTGGACGCATTGCTGGCCGTGCGCGAGACACTGAAGCTGTCCGGCTTGGTTGCCAGGCTGAATTCCTTGCCTGCCACCAGCGCATCAGAGGCCGCGCCCGGCGCAACGTCCTTGCCGAGGTTCAGCCGAATGTCGAACGTGACGCCCCGCAGGTTGATGCTGGAGGAGCCTTCCTTGGTGGAGTCGAACGTACCGTTACCGGTGATCTCCGACGTGACGTCGTTGCCGTCCTTGTCGGTCACGCTGTACTGGGTGCTGCTGGAGAAGGTCAGCTTATACGGCTGGCCATCGGAAAAGCTCTTGGCAAACGTTGTGCTGGAGGTGATCAGCCCTGCCGAGATGCCCACCGTGCCGTCATTCACCGCAGGCGGCAGCAACGTGGCCTGGGTGCGACCAGTGTTGGACGAGCTCTCAAGCAGCGCCTTGCCGGTATCGCCCATCGAGATCGACAGGTTGTTCGAAATCTGCAGGCTCAGAGGCGTCTCGTCACCCTGGTACGAGTAGGTACCGTCGTTGTTGCGGCTGTACGGCGGGGTGTCGGTCTTGGCACCGGAGAACATGTAGTTGCCGCTGGAGTCCTTGGAGTTGAGCAAGCCCAACACCTGGTCTTCCAGCGCGCCAACCTGGGCGGCCAGGGCCTTGCGATCGTCGTCGCTCTTGCCGATGTTACCGGCCTGCTGCGCCAATCCCTGGGCGGTTTGCAGCGCGGTATTGATGCTCTGCAGCACACTTTCTTCGTTGGTCAGGGAGTTTTGCAGGGTGGTGATGTTGGTGTTGTACTGCCCCAGCATGTCTTTCTGCTGCTGCAGCATCAGCAATTGGGCGGCGGCCACCGGGTCATCGGAGGCGGTCTGCACGCGAACGCCGGAGCTCGCCTGGTCCTGGGCCTTCACCACACCGGAATAGTTGTCCTGGTACTTGGCGGAGCTGGTGTCGAAATACTGCTGTGTAGAAATACGCATCGTCCCAGACTCCCTTAAAGTGCGTTGATCAGTGTGCTGAAGGTTTCCTGCGCCGCCTTGATGATCTGCGACGACGCGGTGTAGTACTGCTGGAACTTGATCATGTCGCCCGCCTCTTCATCCAGGTTGACCTGGGACACCGAGTTGGCTGCGGCCTTGTTCGCGGTCAGCAGCGCGCCGGTAGCGGTGCTGTCGGTATTGGCCTGGGCGGCCTTGGAACCCACTTGGGACACCAGGCGGCTGTTGGCACTGACCAGGCTCACGCCCCCGTTGCCGTCCGTCACGCCGACGGTTGCCTTGGTCTGCAGGTCCAGCAGCGACTGGGCGTTACGGCCGTCGGAAGTTGCGCCACTGTTGAAGGAGAACGTGGTGCTGTCGTCCTTGGCAGGCGAGCCGCCCACGGTGGTATCAAAACTGAAGCTCTTGCCCGTGATCACCGCGCCGCTGGCATCGCGCATCGGCACGTTGATGGTGATCTTGTTGCCCTGGCCCGGGATGATGCTGCCGGTGCCGATCGGGTTACCCTGGGCGTCGCTGACCGTGTACGGCTGGGTGCCGTCCGCGGCCTTCTCGCCAAACACCATTTTCACCGGCATCGAATTTTCGATCCCGGTACGCAACTGGGCCGTGTCGGCACCGCCGTGAATATCCAGCGGCACACTCAACTGCGGCGGCGTGAACGTGCCGGTGCCGCTGTTCTTGCCGGCAACGCCGGCCAACGGCCCGGCGAACGCGAGTTTATTCGGGTCTGTGAGGTCGACACCGATGCCGGTGGCGCCATTGGTGGTCGGGCTGACCTTGAAGTTGTCACCGGCCGCCATCGGCCCCTTGCCATCCAGCGCCAGGGTGAAACCGTCGATGACCGGCGGCGGCGTGGTGGTGGTATCGAACGAGCCCATGGCCTTGCCGTCGGAACGGACCACGTTGTACTGGTTGCCGCTGGTAAACGTGACCTTGTAGTCGTAGGTGGTCAGCTTGCTGCTGTCGGCAATCGACACGTTCAGGTTGCCGGAGCCGGCACTGTTACCCGCCGCTGCCTGGCTGCGCTGGGAAATGGCAGCGGCCGTGTTGATGTCGGTGAACAGCGAGGAACCGAAATCACCGTTGAGGTCCAGGCCCTGGCCCAGCTGATTGTTGACGGTATCGGCGGTGACAATGGCCAGCCGGCCCAGGTCATTGATGGCCGGCATCAGCACATCGCTGCGATAGCGCATCAGGCCGCCAATGCTGCCGCCGCTGACCACCGAACCGATGTCCATGGACGTACTGCCCATGTTGATCTGGATGGTGTACTGGCTGTTGTCGGTCTTGCTGGGCACTGCCGAAATGGTATTGGCGATATCACCTTCTACCAGCGACTGCCCGGTGCCGGTGGTCACGCTGAGCTGGCCGTTCTTTTCGGTGGCCGTGACGCCGATCAGCTCATTGAGCGAACGGACCGCTTCGGTGCGTGCATCCAGCAGGTTGGCGGGCGCGCTGCTTGAGGTGCCCTGGGCCTGGGCAATCTGTTTGTTCAGCGACGCAATCGAGGAGGTCAGTTTGTTGACCTGGTCACTCATGGTGCTCAACTGGCCGTTGATGCTTTCTTTCTGCTGGCTCAACTGCGAGGAGATGGCGTTGAACCGGTTGCTCAAGGTCTGGGCACTGGTCACCAGCAACTGCCGGGCGGACACATCACTGGGGGTGGCCGCAGCGGTCTGGGCTGCCGCGAAAAAGGCGCTGAGTACCGCCGACATGCCGGTGCTCTTGTCCGACAGGGTCTTGTCGATCGCACTGGCCTGGCCCAGGTAGGCGTTGGCATCGCTATTGAGGGCGGTGCTGTTCTGGTAGGCGGTATTGAGGAAATCGTTGTACACCCGGCGCACATCCGCCAGGGTCGTACCGGTGCCGATATACACACCGCCGAACGCGTTCGAGGCGTTGGCGTTCTGGGTGGTCTGCTGACGCGAGTATCCCGGGGTGTTGACGTTGGCGATGTTGTTACTTAAGACCGACAACGATCCTTGGGCGGCATTGAGCCCCGACATCCCGATATTGAGCAAACTCATGATTCAGACCTTATAAATGAGTGGAAGCGCCCGCGGCAGCGTAGTTCTGGTAGCTGTTCATCGTTTTTGCAATCTGCGAAATCTTGCTGGCGTAATCCGGGTCGGTTGCATAACCGGCTTTTTGCAACTCGCGCACAAACTGTTCCGGGTTGTCGGCTGATTTCACAACTTCTTTATAGCGATCATTGCTTTGCAGCAACGTCACCAGGTCATGGAAGCTGTCCTGGTAGGAATTGTAGGAACGGAACTGCGCCGTCTCCTTGACCATCGCGCCATCACGAAACTCGCTGGTGATCGCGCGGGCCTGTTCACCCTGCCAACTCTGGCCGGCCTTGATGCCGAACAGGTTGTGGCTGCTGGTGCCATCCTCGGCACGCATCACCGACTTGCCCCAACCGGTTTCCAGGGCGGCCTGGGCCACCAGGTAGCGTGGGTCGACGCCAATCCGCGCGGCAGCCTGCTTGGCCATCGGCAACATGGTGGCGACAAATTCATCCTGCGAGCTGAAGGCTTTTTTCGCCGGCGCCAACGGTGGCTGCGCCACGGCGCGACCGTAAACCTGCATTTGCCCGCGAGGCAGTGCGGCAAGGCTGCGGGCGGTGCTGTTGACCACACCGTCATCGGCGGCACTGTTACGCAGCGGCGCGGCCTTGGCGGCAGTGGTGGCCTCGGCGCCCGGCACAATGCCGGCCAGCAGGCGATCGGTGAGCTTGCTCGGCAACGAGATGCGGCGCTGGTTCATCAACGCGATGTCGTTGGCGTGGGAGTTGGTGCCCTCGGGCACCGCCACCCGATACGCCCACAATGGCCGCTGACCATTGCTGCGGCCCAACGGGCCATCGGCCTTGGTGCCAGCGGCAATTTCGGTGGGCACATCCACCTTCTTCTCAGCTTTATCCGGGCCTTGCAACGTGGCCGCCTGGGCGTCCACCGGCTTGTTCTTCTGCATCTGGCGCAGCAACACGTCGGCCAGGCCGATACCGCCGCCCTCGCGAGACAGCGAGACCGCCAATTGCTGGTCGTACATTTCCTGATACTGCTTGGCCGCCGGTGTATTCAGCGGGTTGTCCTTGCCCAGGGCTTCAGTGGCCGAACGCATGGACTTGAGCATCTCGCCAAGAAACAGCGACTCGAATTCCTGCGCGACCTTGCGCATGTTGCCGTCGCTGTTCTTGTCGCCGACCTTCAACTGGTTCAGCCGGTTGAGGTCGGAGTAAGAACCCGAATCCGCCGTGCTGCTCAGGCCGCTCTTGCGCATGTCCATGGCCATGGCGTCAGATCACAATCAGGTCGGCTTGCAAGGCGCCGGCCTGTTTCAAAGCTTCGAGGATCGCCATCAAGTCGCCGGGCGCTGCGCCCACCTGGTTCACCGCACGGACAATCTCGTCCAGGGTGGTGCCGGGGCCGAACTTGAACATCGGCTTGGCTTCCTGCTGGGCATTCACCCGCGAGCGTGGCACCACGGCGGTCTGGCCGTTGGACAACGGGCCAGGCTGGCTGACGATCGGGTCTTCGGTGATGGTCACGGTGAGGCTGCCGTGGGTCACGGCGGCCGGCGAAACCTTCACGTTCTGGCCGATCACGATGGTACCGGTACGCGAGTTGATGATGACTTTGGCCACCGCCTGGCCCGGGTCGACCTCAAGGTTTTCCAGCAGGGACAGGTAATCGACACGCTGGCTTGGGTCCAGCGGTGCGGTGACGCGAATCGAGCCGCCGTCAATCGCCTGGGCCACGCCCGGGCCCAGCAGGTCATTGATCTTGTCGACCACACGCTTGGCAGTGGTGAAGTCCGAACGGTTGAGGTTCAGGGTCAGGCTGTTGCCCTGGTTGAAGCCGCTGGGCACGGTGCGCTCCACCGAGGCGCCACCGGGAATCCGGCCGGCCGACGGCACGTTGACGGTGATCTTCGAACCGTCGCGGCCTTCGGCATCAAAACCGCCCACCACCAGGTTGCCCTGGGCAATGGCGTAGACGTTGCCGTCGATACCTTTAAGAGGCGTCATCAGCAAGGTGCCGCCGCGCAGGCTTTTCGAGTTACCCATGGACGAGACGGTGATGTCGACCACCTGCCCCGGCTTGGCGAACGGGGGCAGGTCGGCACTGATGGACACCGCCGCAACGTTCTTCAACTGCACGTTGCCCGAGCCCGGCGGCACCTTGATGCCGAACTGCGAGAGCATGTTGTTGAAGGTCTGCAGGGTGAACGGGGTCTGGGTGGTCTGGTCACCGGTGCCGTTAAGCCCCACCACCAGGCCGTAGCCGATCAATTGGTTGGACCGCACGCCGGAAATGCTGGCGATGTCTTTCAAGCGCTCAGCCTGGGCGCCTGCGCTCAGGGCCAGCAGCAACATCGCAGCCATCAGCTGTTTGAAGTTCAAAGTGATCACCTAGAAAGGGAACAGCGGGCTAAGAAAGAAACGGTCAAACCAGCCCGGCTGACTGGCGTCAGCAAACGAACCCGTACCCGAGTAGGTGATGCGTGCATCGGCAATCCGTGTCGACGGCACGGTGTTGTCGGTGGAGATATCGTCTGCGCGAACCATGCCCGCAATGCGCACCAGCTCGTCACCGGTGTTGAGGGTCATCCACTTCTCGCCGCGTACGGCGATGATGCCGTTGGGCAGCACGTCGGCCACGGTCACGGTGATCGAACCGGTCAGGCTGTTGCCCTGCCCGGCCGCACTCTTGCCGTTGGTGGCGCGGTCGCCGCTGTAGCCGGCGTCCAGGCTCAGGTCACCGCTGCCCAGCGGGTTGTTGGTGTTCGGTACACCGCCAAACAACGAGGTCAGGCCGATGCTGGTCTTGCTGGTCTTGCCGATCTGCGAGTTGGCGTTCTTGCTCGCCTGGGTCTTCTCGTTGAGGGTGATGGTGATGATGTCACCGACCCGGAAGGCCTTGCGGTCGCTGTACAGGTTCTGTTCGAAACCGGCCTGGTAGATCGAGCCATTGTTGGCGGCCGCCGGCAACGGCGTGCGCGGCAACACCGGCGCATAGTACGGGTCATTGGGCTTTGGCGTCGGGGCGACACAGCCCGCGAGCGCAGCAATCCCACTCAATGCCAGAACAGAAACATAGCGATTCATGACCCATACCTCACGGTGTTGCAGGCGCCGTCAATGGCGCCCCATAGACTTGATTACAGATTCTGCGTTACGAACGAAAGCATCTGGTCGGCGGTGGAAATCACCTTGGAGTTCATCTCGTAGGCGCGCTGAGTGGTGATCATGTTGACCATCTCTTCAACGGTGCTGACGTTGGACGTTTCCAGGGTGCTTTGCAGGGTGGTACCAAAACCGTTGAGGCCCGGGGTGCCGATTTGCGGCGCGCCGCTGGAGGCGGTTTCCAGGAACAGGTTATTACCGATCGCCTGCAGGCCGGCCGGGTTGATGAAGTCGGCGGTTTGCAGGTTGCCGATCACCTGGGACGCCGGGTTGCCGGCCACGGTGATCGACACGGTGCCGTCGTTGCCGACGGTGAAGGTCTGGGCGTTGTTGGGCACGACAATCGCCGGCTCCAGGGCGAAACCGTTGGCGGTCACGACCTGGCCGTTGGCGTCCAGGTGGAACGTACCGTCACGGGTGTAGGTGGTGGTGCCATCCGGCTGCAGAATCTGGAAGAAACCTTTGCCGTTGACCGCCAGGTCCAATGGCTGGCCGGTTTGCTGCAGGTTACCGGCACTGAAGTTCTTCTGGGTGCCCACAATCGCCACACCGGTACCCAGTTGCAGGCCCGACGGCAATTCGCTGTCCTGGGTCGACTGCGCGCCCGGCTGCTTCTTGATCTGATAGAGCAAGTCCTGGAACTCGGCGCGGTCACGTTTGAAACCCGTGGTGGACACGTTGGCCAGGTTGTTGGAAATGGTGGTCAGGTTGGTGTCCTGGGCGGACAAACCTGTTTTGGCAACGTATAGAGCCGGAAGCATGTTCTTCTCCTTCGTGCGCCTGTTTTATGGCGCCGCGCTACAAAAATTAGTGTGGCTGCTATCAGCTCATCGCCAGGACGCGGGTCATGGCCTGGTCGTCTTCTTTGGCGCTGTTCATCATCTTGATGTGCAATTCGAACTGCTTGGACAGTGCCAGGACCGCCGTCATTTCTTCGACCGCGTTCACGTTGCTTGCCTGCAGAAAGCCCGACGTCAGCTTGACGTTGGCGTCGGCTTGCGCCGGCTGGCCATCCTTGGTGTGGATGGTGCCGTCGAGGCCCTTGGTCATGTTCTTGAGGTCGGGCTGGACCAGCTTGATCCGGTCCACTTCAGCCATCACCCGCGGGCCTTCACCCATGGCGCGGATGCTGATGGTGCCGTCCTGGCCGACTTCGATCTGCTGCTGGGGCGGCACCGCGATCGGGCCACCGTTGCCCATGATCGGCATACCGTTGCCGGCCCGCAGCACGCCCAGCGCATCGACGTTCATGCTGGCACTGCGCACGTAGGACTCGCCGCCATCCGGGTTTTGCACGGCCATCCAGCCGTCGCCGCTGACGGCCACGTCAAGGTCACGGCCGGTTTCAATCATGGCGCCAGGGGAAAAGTCCGTGCCTGGACGCTCGGTCAAGGCAAAGGCCCGCGCCGGAAAGCTGTCACCGAACACCGGCATCGAGCGCGCCTGCTCCAGGTCACGCTGGAAACCATTGGTGGAAACGTTCGCCAAGTTGTTGGCGTGGGCCTTCTGCGCCAGTGCATTCTGGCTGGCGCCGGTCATTGCCACGTAAAGGTACTTATCCACGCTCTTTCCTCTTTCTGACGGACGCTTGCCGCCCACCGCTGTACTGATGAGGCTTAAGCAATTTGCGAACCAACTTTTTGAAATGAGGGAAAGTCCAGGCGGGGCGGGGGTTTGCGGATTGAGTTGCGGAATCGGGGGCGCGGTAAGAGTCGAAAAAACGGCGGACTTATGCCGCTTACGGCAAGCGCGGGTATCAAGAACGACAAAGATCAAATGTAGGAGCTGGCTTGCCTGCGATGGCGGAGTATCAGCCACTACCTGTTTTGCTGACCCACCGCCATCGCAGGCAAGCCAGCTCCTACAGTTCTAACCGCGCTAGGCCTTGAGGACTTCATAGTCCCGCAGTTTATTGGCAATGGTGGTGTGGGAAACCCCAAGCCGCTTACCCAACAGCCGACTGCTGGGATGTTCGGCATACAGCTGTTCCAGCACCGCCTTTTCGAAACGACCGACAATCTCTTCCAGGCCGCCTTCCAGGGAAAAATCCCCCAGCGGCTGGCGCACGCCATAGTCCGGCAGGCGAATGTGCTCGGCCTTGACCGTACCGCCCTCGCACAACGAGACCGCCTGGAACAGCACGTTCTCCAACTGCCGCACATTCCCCGGCCAGTGGTAATGACTGAGCCGCTCCATCGCCCCCGGCGCCAGCTTGGGCAGCGGGCAGCCAATCTGCCGGCTGGCCTGATCCAGAAAGTGCTCCACCAGCGGCGGCAAACCGTCGAGGCATTCGCGCAGTGGCGGGATATGCAGCGAGAGCACGTTGAGACGGTGGTAGAGGTCCTGGCGGAATTCACCCCGGGCGCACAGCTCGGAAAGGTCGACCTGCGTCGCGCAGATCACCCGCACGTCGAGGTACACCTCTTCATCGCTGCCTACCCGGCGAAAGCAGCCGTCCTGCAAAAAGCGCAGCAACTTCACCTGCAACCGCGCGCTCATTTCCCCGACACCGTCGAGAAACAACGTGCCGCCCGCCGTCAGCTCCAGCAGCCCCAACTTGCCTTCCGCCCTCGCCCCTTCAAAGGCGCCCGGGCCATAACCGAACAGCTCGGTCTCGGCCATGGACTCCGGCAAACCGGCGCAGTTGAGGGCCATCAGCGGCGACTGCCCGCGCGGGCTGGCGAGGTGACAGGCGCGGGCCAGCAGCTCCTTGCCGGTGCCGGTTTCGCCTTCTATTAATAGAGGCGCATCCAGCGGTGCCATGCGCCGGGCTTCACGCACCACGGCGGCCATGACTTTTGAGCTTTGGAAAATGCTGTCGAAGCCGCGCAATTCTTGTTTGCGCACATTGTAGATACGCTCACCGACGCGGTCGGCACGGTGCAGGGTCAGCACGGCGCCGGCCATGGCTTCGCTGTCGTCATGCTCGGAGGATTGCAACGGCGCGATATCGGCCAGGAACACATCGCCCTTGACCTTGACCCGCAGGCCATTGATCCGCGATTTACTGGCCCGCACCAGTTCCGGCAAATCAAAGTCTTCGGCATAACGCGACAATGGAATGCCGGGCACTTCATCCACTCGCACGCCGAGCAACTGCGCCGCCGCACGGTTGGCAGCGACGATGGAGCCGCCCATGTCGATAGACAGCACCGGAAACTCCAGCGCACCCAGCAGAGCGTTGAGCTCCATATGCCGACGCTCGCTGGGCATCAGCCCTACCCGCTTCACACCAAATACCCCGGCGATCGCTTCGAACTGCGGGCGCAGTGCCTGGAACTGCAGGTTCACCAGATTCGGGCAGTACAGGTAGATGGCGTTGCCATGCTCGCCGCCGACCTCGCCCTTGGCCACGTTCACGCCGTACTCCACCAGCAGGTTGAGGATGTCCCGCAGGATGCCGATGCGGTTCTGGCAATGCACTTTGATACGCATGAGAAGGCCCGAAGAGGTGGAGGCGCCGCGTCTTTTTGCCGCTGGGCGCAGATAATCGTCAAGATTATGTGACAGCTGCGAGGCGATTCACACTCAGAATACGCCATATACAGAACGATTCGGCCTAACCGTAACGAAAACTTTACGAAACGCAGTAACTTTTCCTACATAACAGTGACCACAGAGGATGGCTTCCTGGCCCAGGCGGCGTATCAATAGGCTCATCGCAGGACATAACAAGAACGAATGCCTAGCAGGAGAGCAGTATGAAGCAGACGCAGTACGTGGCCCGCGAGCCCGACGCGAACGGTTTTATCGACTACCCGCCCGAAGAACACGCGGTGTGGAACACCTTGATCACGCGCCAATTGAAAGTGATCGAAGGCCGCGCCTGCCAGGAATACCTGGACGGCATCGACAAGCTCGGCCTGCCCCACGACCGCATTCCGCAACTGGCGGAAATCAACAAAGTGCTGGCCGAAACCACCGGCTGGCAAGTAGCCCGGGTACCGGCGCTGATTCCCTTCCAGACCTTTTTCGAATTGCTCGCCAGCAAACAGTTTCCCGTGGCGACGTTTATTCGCACCCGTGAAGAGCTGGATTACCTGCAGGAACCGGACATTTTTCACGAGATCTTCGGCCACTGCCCACTGCTGACCAACCCCTGGTTCGCGGAATTTACCCACACCTACGGCAAGCTCGGCCTGGCCGCCACCAAGGAACAGCGCGTGTACCTGGCGCGCCTGTACTGGATGACCATCGAGTTCGGCCTGGTGGACACGCCCGAAGGCCGGCGCATCTACGGCGGCGGCATTCTGTCTTCGCCCAAGGAGACGGTGTACAGCCTCTCGGACGAGCCCGAGCACCAAGCCTTCGACCCGCTGGAAGCGATGCGCACGCCGTATCGCATCGACATCCTGCAACCGCTGTACTTCGCCCTGCCCAACCTCAAGCGCCTGTTCGAAGTGGCGCAGGAAGACATCATGGGCATGGTCGAACGCGGGATGCAGCTGGGCCTGCACGCGCCGAAATTCCCGCCCAAGCCCAAGGCGGCGTGAACCGCGGCTTTTAAGGCCAGGTGAGTCTGTTCCCTGGCCGCGCGTTGCTTTAGGGTGACGCCACTGACGACCGTTTTCCAAACACTCGATTTCAGGAATACCCACATGACCACGTTGAACCAAGCCCACTGCGAAGCCTGCCGCGCCGACGCCCCGCAAGTCAGCGACGAAGAGTTGCCGGTGCTGATCAAGCAGATCCCCGACTGGAACATCGAAGTACGCGATGGTGTGATGCAGCTGGAAAAGGTCTTCCTGTTCAAGAATTTCAAATTTGCCCTGGCCTTCACCAACGCCGTGGGCGCGATCTCCGAAGCTGAAGGCCACCACCCGGGCCTGCTCACCGAATGGGGCAAAGTCACCGTGACCTGGTGGAGCCACTCCATCAAGGGGCTGCACCGTAACGACTTCATCATGGCCGCGCGCACTGACGAAGTGGCGAAGGATGCCGAGGGCCGCAAGTAATGCATTTTGACGCAATTGGCCGGGTGCCCGGGGACCCGATCCTCGGGCTGATGGAGCTGTATGCCCAGGACCCGAACCCGAACAAGTTCGACCTCGGCGTGGGCGTGTACAAGGACGATCAGGGCCTGACGCCGATCCCGCATTCGGTGAAGCTGGCCGAACAGCGCCTGGTGGAGCAACAGACCACCAAGACCTACATCGGCGGCCACGGCAATGCCGCGTTCGGCACGCTGATCAGTGAGCTGGTGCTGGGCGCCGGTTCGCCGCTGCTGAGCGAACGTCGTGCCGGCGCTACCCAGACGCCTGGCGGCACCGGCGCGCTGCGCCTGAGCGCCGACTTTATCGCCCACAGCCTGCCTGGCCGTGGCATCTGGCTGAGCAACCCGACCTGGCCGATCCACGAAACCATCTTCGCCAAGGCCGGGCTCAAGGTCAGCCATTACCCGTATGTGGGCAGTGACAACCGACTGGATGTGGCGGCGATGCTGGCCACGCTATCCACGGTGCCAAAAGGCGATGTGGTGCTGCTGCACGCCTGCTGCCACAACCCGACCGGCTTCGACCTGTCCCGGGACGATTGGCGCCAGGTGCTGAAAATCGTCCGCGAACGCGAACTGCTGCCGCTGATCGACTTTGCGTACCAGGGCTTTGGTGACGGCCTGGAGCAGGATGCGTGGGCGGTGCGGCTGTTTGCGACCGAGCTGCCTGAAGTGCTGATCACCAGTTCCTGCTCGAAGAACTTCGGCTTGTACAGCGACCGTGTAGGCGCGTTGATTGTGTGTGCGACGAATGCCGAGAAGCTGACGGATGTACGCAGCCAGCTGGCGTTTATTGCGCGTAATTTGTGGTCGACGCCGCCCGATCATGGTGCCGCTGTGGTGGCGACGATTCTTGGTGATGCCGGGCTGAAAAAGCAGTGGGCCGAAGAAGTTGAAGCGATGCGCGCACGGATTGCACAGTTGCGTTCCGGGTTGGTGGAAGCGTTGGCGCCCCATGGTTTGTCGGAGCGGTTTGCACACATCGCGGCGCAACGCGGGATGTTTTCCTATACCGGGCTGAGTGCCTCACAGGTGCAACGACTGCGGGAGAAACACAGCGTGTATATGGTCAACTCCGGGCGTGCGAACGTGGCGGGCATTGATGCGACGCGGTTGACGCTGTTGGCTGAAGCGATCGCGGATGTTTCCAATACCTAATTGAAGAAACCGGATCAAAATGTGGGAGCTGGCTTGCCTGCGATGCAGACGACTCGGTCTGTCTATAAAACCGAGTTGATGCTATCGCAGGCAAGCCAGCACCCACACTTGGACCGAGCCAATCTTTAACCAGCCACCATCTCGGCCTTGAGCTGCGCCTCTTTGGCCTGGGCATCCGCCAACCGATACAACTCGATATGCCCGTCCCAGTGCTCGATCAACGCCGTGCACGACTCCACCCAATCCCCGCAATTGAGGTAATCCACCTCGCCCACCTTGCGAATCTCCGCGTGGTGAATATGCCCACACACCACGCCGTGCAATTCGCGCTTGGTCACTTCGTGGGCAATCGCTTCTTCAAAATCACTGATAAAGCTGACCGCCGTCTTGACCTTGTGCTTGAGGTACGCCGACAGCGACCAGTAGCCGTAGCCATAACGCGCCCGCCAGTGGTTCAGCCAGCGGTTGAGGGTCAGGGTGAACTCGTAGGCCGAGTCGCCGAGGAACGCCAGCCAGCGGTGATAGCGGGTAATCACGTCGAACTGGTCGCCATGGATCACCAGCAAATGCCGGCCATCGGCAGTCACGTGCACCGCTTCGTCCACCAGTTGGATATTGCCGAGGATCAGCTTGGAATAGCGCCGCAGAAACTCATCATGGTTGCCGGTGACGTAGATCACCTCGGTGCCGCGCTTGCTCATGGTCAGCAGGCGGCGGATCACGTTGGTGTGGGCCTGTGGCCAATACATGCCGCTGCGCAGTTTCCAGCCGTCAATGATATCGCCCACCAGGTAGACCTTGTCGGCGTGGTAGCCCTTGAGAAAATGCGAAAGGTGTTCGGCCTGGCAATCCCGGGTGCCCAAATGCACGTCGGAAATCCACAGGGTACGCACGCGTTGCTTACGGCTGGGCTTGGCGAGTTCGGCGCTGGTCATGGGCATGCCTCACGGTGTTTTCGCGAGCTTGCGCCCATGGGATTAATAGCCCATGACAGTGTTGCGTCAGTCTGATGACAGCGCCCAATACGGCCGAAGCGATGTAAACTGCGGGCCTGCCCAGGAGATTGCGATGAGACCCAACCTCACGCTACGCCACTACGTCGAAGAGCCCATCGCCCACAGCCACGACCACGCGCAGCTGGTGTTTGGCCTGTCCGGGCATCTGGACTTCGAGGTGGATGGCCGAGGCAGCCAGGTGCAGCACAGCAGCGTGATGGTACTGCCCTACGCCGCGCACCACGCGTGCATCAGTCGCGATGGCAGCCGCTGCCTGGTGCTGGACGTGCCCGATGAACACTGGTTGGCGCAGTCTCTGGGCGAGCATGCCGACGCCAGCCGCCGCTTGCTCGGCCAGTCCGCACACCTGACCCTCGACAACCGCCAAAGCCAACTGGTGCAGTGGCTGGCGAGCAGCCCGGTGGACGATCCGCTGATCGTCCAGCAAGGCGCCGTATTGCTGCTGGCCAGCCTCAATCTCACACAGTTGCCGGCGGGCAAGCGCCTGCCGTACGCCGCATTTGATGCGCATATCCAGCGACACGCCGCGCACCCGCTACAAGTCGCGGACCTGGCAAAGCTCGCCGACCTTTCCGTGGCCCGCCTGCATGCGCGGTTCATGGCGGAATGCGGACAGACGCCGATGGACTACATCCGCACCCGCCGCCTGCAGATGGCCCGCGACCTGTTGCGCGACAACCCGTTGCCCATCGGCGAGATTGCCGCGCGGGTCGGCTATGGTTCGCAAAGTGCGTTTGCCGCAGCGATGTTGCGGGAGTTTGGCGCATCGCCCGGCGCCATTAGACGAGCGCGGTCTCCCGTGGGAGCTGGCTTGCCTGCGATAGCAGTGGATCAGTTAATAATTGATTGACTGGCCCCCCGCTATCGCAGGCAAGCCAGCTCCCACATTTGATCTCCTCTGCTTTTGAAACAAGAGCCCTGCGACAAAATCCGCGAGCCCGACGACAGACGCGAACGCGTACAACCCTCTAGACTGCGATCCTGTAAACCCGTTGTTTAAGGATCGCGATGACTCCCCGCACAGCCCTCGGCGCCCTGCATATCGGCGCATTGATGTTTGGCCTCACTGGCGTGTTCGGCAAACTGGCGGCCGCTTCGCCGGCGATTATCGTGTTTGGCCGCGCCGCGTTCGCGGTGATTGCATTGGCGATCTTCGCGCGCTTCGCCAGCAACACCACCTGGCAAACGCTGCAAGCCCGGGACTGGCGCCGCCTGCTGGTCAGCGGCCTGCTGCTGGCCGGGCATTGGGTGAGCTTCTTTATTGCGGTGAAAATCGCCGGCGTGGCCATCGCCACCCTGGGCTTCACCACGTTCCCGGCGTTCACGGTGATTCTGGAAGGCCTGATTTTCCGCGAGCGGATCCGCGCCAATGAAATCCTGCTGGTGGTACTGGTGAGCATCGGCCTGGTGCTGGTCACACCGGATTTCAACCTCGCCAGCCAAGCCACCAGCGGCCTGTTGTGGGCGGTCGGTTCCGGCTTGTTGTTCTCACTGCTGTCACTGAACAACCGCGCCAGCGGGCGCATCCCGCCGGTGCAGGCCGCCTTGTGCCAGAACGTGGTGGTAGCGCTGTGCCTGTTGCCGGTTGCCGCGCCCGGGCTGGCCGAGGTGCGTGCGCTGGACTGGCTGTGGATCGGCCTGCTCGGGGTGTTCTGCACCGGCCTCGCCCACAGCCTGTTTGTCGCCAGCCTCGCGGTGCTCAAGGCGCGTACCGCGGCGGTGGTGTTTGCGATGGAGCCGGTGTACGGCATCACGGTGGCCTGGTTGCTGTTTGCGGAAACGCCGACCTTGCGCATGCTGATGGGCGGCGCGCTGATCATCGTCGCCATCGTGGTGTCGGGGTTGATGGGCAGCGCCAAGCCGGCCAAACAACCCGCCGCCACGGCCTGATCTATACTTTGGGTGTCCGTGACAGTGTGTGGTCGTTCAACGGATCCAGACTTCTCGACGACAGCCCGGGTGCTTTTTGAAGTTGCTGCAAGCGAGTGGTCATTCCATCAACGCTATGCAGGGGTTGCACCATGGAAATGCTCATCAGCCTGGTCCTTCAAATCATCAGCGGCGCCATCGGCGGGCAGATCGCTGGCCTGGGCAAACAAAGCCTGGGGACCGGCCTCAACACGCTGGTCGGCGGGGTTGGCGGCCTGGTCCTGGGCCAGATCGTCTCCCTCATCACCGGCACTGAAACCGCCAGTGACCTGACGCTTGCCGCCCTGGCCAGCAACATTATCGGCGGTGGTGTCGGCGGCCTGGTCCTCACGCTGGTGGTCGGCTGGCTCAAACAGCGGATAGCCACCAAGTAGGCACGCCGCGAGGTCACCGCCGGCGGCGGTGGCCTTTATTGCACGCGGTCGTTATGCCCCAGGTCCCGTTGCGGGTCGATCTGGTCGCGCACCCGTTGCTTGAGCACCTTGGCTTCCGGGAAGCCACCGTCAGCCTTGCGCTCCCAGATCTGCACGCCGTCGCAGGTAATCCGAAACGCACCGCCCGTAGCCGGCTCCAGGGACACTTTGCCGAGGTCATCAGCGAACGTGCTCAACAGCTCCTGGGCCAGCCAGGCGGCGCGCAGCAGCCACTGACACTGGGTGCAATAGGTGATGACAATCTCGGGTTTGGCCGCAGACATGAATTGACGGGCTCCTGCTTGGCGGGTTGAAAGGATCGAGTGGCTATAATACCGGCCTTTATCGTCCAGCCTTGAGATTGATGATGCGCCGCCTGTTGTCCTGCCTGTTGCTGTGCCTGTTCCCCGTCCTCGTCCAAGCCGTCGAAAACCCGCGCCCGAAGATCGGCCTGGTGCTCTCCGGCGGCGCCGCCCGTGGCCTGGCGCACATTGGCGTGCTCAAGGCCCTGGAAGAGCAAGGCATCCACATCGACGCGATTGCCGGCACCAGCATGGGCGCGGTGATTGGCGGGTTGTACGCCTCGGGCTACAAGATCGACGAGCTGGAAAAGCTCGCCCTGAACATCGACTGGAAGCTCGCCCTGTCCGATGCGCCGCCACGGGAAGACGTGCCGTTCCGGCGCAAGCAGGATGACCGGGATTTCCTGGTCAAACAGAAACTCAGCTTTCGCGATGACGGCAGCCTCGGCCTGCCACTGGGCGTGATCCAGGGCCAGAACCTGGCCCTGCTGCTGGAAAGCATGTTCGCCCACACCAGTAACGTCCGGGATTTCGACAAGCTGCCGATCCCCTTCCGCGCCGTGGCCACCGACATTACCAGCGGCGAAAAGGTGGTGTTCCGCAAAGGCCACTTGCCCCAGGTGATCCGCGCCAGCATGTCGATCCCGGCGGTGTTTGCCCCGGTGGAACTGGATGGCCGGCTGCTGGTGGACGGCGGCATGACCGATAACATCCCGCTGGATGTGGCGCGGGAAATGGGGGTCGACATCGCCATCGTCGTCGACATCGGCACCCCGCTGCGCTCACGCAAGCAACTCAACACCGTGGTGGACGTGCTCAACCAGTCCATCACCCTGATGACCCGGCGCAACTCCGAAGAACAACTCAAGGCCCTGGCCCCACGGGACGTGCTGATCCAGCCGCCGTTGGCCGCCTACGGGGTGACGGATTTCGGCCGCGCCAAGGACATGATCGACGCCGGCTACCGCGCCACTCGCGCCCTCGACGTGCGCCTGGCGCACCTGCGCCCGGCCGAGCCGGTGGACCCGTCACTGGTAGCGGCCCGCACGCCCGGCGAGCGCAACCCGGTGATCACCGCGATCAAGGTAGAGAACGACTCCAAGGTGGGCGACGAGGTGATCCGCTACTACATCCGCCAGAACCTCGGCGAGCCTCTGGACCTGGCCCGCCTGCAAACCGACATGGGCACCCTGTACGGCCTGGATTATTTCGAACAGGTGCAATACCGCGTAGTGAAAAAGGGCAAGGACAACACCCTGGTCATCAGCGCCCGGGGCAAACGCAGCGGCACCGACTACCTGCGCCTGGGCCTCAACCTGTCGGATGACATGCGCGGCGACAGCGCCTTCAACCTCGGCGCCAGCTACCGCATGAACGGCATCAACCGCCTCGGTGCCGAATGGCTGACGCGGGTGCAGATCGGTGACAAGCAAGAGCTGTACAGCGAGTTCTATCAGCCGATGGACACCGGCTCGCGCTACTTCGTCGCGCCCTATATCAGTGCCCAGGCGCAGAACGTTGAACTGATTGAAGACAACAACCCGATCTCCGAGTACCGCCTGGAGCGCTACGGCTTCGGCCTGAACGTGGGCCGGCAGATCGGCAACAGCGGCGAGATTCGTTTCGGCGTCGGCGAGGCCTGGGGCAAGGCGGATGTGCGCATTGGCGACCGCAACTCGCCGAGCATCAACTTCAGCGAAGGCTTTTACGAGCTGAAGTACTCGTTTGACTCGTTCGACAACGTGTACTTCCCCCACACCGGCGAAGACATCGGCCTGGCCTTCCGTGAGTTCGAACCGGGGCTGGGCTCTGACCAGCGCTATCGCCAGTGGGAGTTCAAACTGGACAAGGCCATGAGCAACGGGCCGGACACACTGATCCTCGGCGGGCGCTATGGGCGCACGCTGGATCAGTCGGACGTGGTGATTTCCAGCTTCCTGCTGGGGGGCGCGCGGCAGTTGTCGGGGTTCCGCGAGGATGCGATTGCCGGGCAGAACATCAGCCTGATGCGCGCGGTTTACTATCGCCGGCTGACGCCACGGTCTTATTTGCCGCTGGATTTCCCGTTGTACCTGGGCGCGTCACTGGAACGTGGGCGGGCGTGGAACAATGACAATGAGTACGACAGCGGATACATCAACGCCGCCAGTATTTTCCTGGGGTTTGATACGCCGCTGGGGCCGTTGAATTTCAGTTATGGGTTTAACGATGACAGTCAGCAGGCGGTGTATCTGAACCTGGGGCAAACATTCTAATTACACCGCAAAACCAATGTGTGAGCGGGCTTGTTGTGGTGAGCGGGCTTGCCCCGCGTTGGGCTGCGAAGCAGCCCCATCAATCTGCGGTGAACCCGACGGGGGACAAGCCCCCTCACCACAACAAGCCCGCTCCCACATTTTTTGATCATCGGTGTACTAGGGATCAGGACTTCTCGAGGTTTCCGAGGATGTGCTCATGAACCCGCATGCACACCCGCAGGTCCTCCTCATCGACGCCCACAAACAGTTCATGGCGCAAGGCCGTGGCGATGGTTTCGATCTGTTCGATCAACGGCTTCGCGGTGTCGCACAGCACGATACGCTTGGCGCGGCGGTCTTCCACCACGGCCTGGCGCTCCACCAGGCCCTGCCCTTCCAGGCTGTCGAGCAAACGGGCCAGGGTGGGACCCTCGACTCCGACGCTCTGCGCCAGCTCACGTTGGGTAGGCGGCTCGGTAAAACGCGCCAGGTGCAGCAGCACCAGCCAGCGTGCCTGGGACAGGCCCAAACCTGCCAGGCGACGATCCAGTTCGGCACGCCACCCTCGGGACATCTGCGCCAACTGCATGCCAAAACGGTGTTGATCGGTTAACGGCATAAAAAACTCATGGATTAGACTGAAAATAAAGTGTGGCTAATTATTAGTCAGCTAAGCATGACCCATGCCAGTAGGCAAGACCCGGTATGTACTGATTCGTTACATTGTCGTAATTGGCACATCAAATCTCGAATTCCGACTGCAAAGCAGCCCTCACGCAGTACAAAACGCCTTCGGGAACCCGGCCAGTAAACAGTGGTGAGATCTCGGAAACAGGTGGCAATTCGCCTTCTCCGTCGAGAAATGCATCCTGGATCTCTCCGAGCAAATCTTCCGGCAAATCAAGGGCCTGCTCCAACGACAACTGCTGCTTGCCGATGGACTCGGCGAGCAAGGTGTAGACGTTCTTTTCCGAGCATTGCAGTTGCCCGGCGATCTGGATCGGGGTCATGCCGGCACGGGCCAGGCTGATCAGCTCGTGGCGAATGTCGGCGACTTCTTTCGGCGCCTCGACCTGCCCGCCGAGCACTTCGAGGAAGGCCTGGCCATAACGCTCCAGCTTGCGCGCTCCGACGCCGCTGACCCTGGCCATTTCGCCCAGGGTGGTGGGATGCTCGCGAAGCATTTCCAGCAAGGTGGAGTCGGGGAAGATGACGTAAGGCGGCACGCTGTGTTCCTGCGCAAGCTTCTTACGCAGCGCGCGCAAGGCTTCCCACTGTTCGCGCTCTTCGAAGCGCACCAGTTGGCTGGCCTGGCTGGTGCTGCTCTTGGCGGTGGTTTGCGGCTTGAGGTCGCGGCGCAGCTCCAGGCTGACTTCGCCCTTGAGCAACGGCCGGCAACTGTCGTTCAGGCGCAGGCCGCCGTAGCCTTCCAGGTCGATATCCACCAGCCCACGGGCGACCATCTGCCGGAACAGCGAGCGCCACTCGCCTTCGGCGCGGGCCTTGCCGACGCCGTAGACCGAAAGTTTTTCATGGCCGAAGCTGCGGATCTTTTCGTTGTCCTTGCCCAGCAACACATCCACCAGATGGCCGACGCCATAACGCTGGCCGGTGCGGTAGATCGCCGACAACGCCTGGCGCGCAGGCTCGGTGGCGTCCCAGGTCTGTACGCCGTCCACGCAGTTGTCGCAGTGGCCGCAAGGCTCGGGCATGTCTTCGTCGAAGTACGCGAGCAAGGTCTGGCGACGGCAGCGGGTTTCTTCGCACAGCGACAACATCGCGTCGAGCTTGTGCTGTTCCAGGCGCTTGTGGCGCTCGTCGCCTTCGGAGTTCTGCAGCATCTGCTTGAGCATCACCACGTCCTGCAGGCCGTAGACCATCCAGGCATCCGCCGGCAGGCCGTCACGGCCGGCACGCCCGGTTTCCTGGTAGTACGCCTCGAGGGACTTGGGCAGGTCCATGTGGGCCACGAAGCGCACGTTGGATTTGTCGATGCCCATGCCGAACGCGATGGTGGCGACCATGATCAGGCCTTCCTCGTTGAGGAAGCGCTTCTGGTGGAACGCACGCAGTTCATTGGGCAGGCCGGCGTGATACGGCAGCGCCGGATAGCCTTGTTCACTGAGGAACGCGGCTACCTCGTCGACCTTCTTGCGCGACAGGCAATAGACAATGCCGGCATCGCTGCGTCGATCGGAGAGGAACGCCAGCAACTGCTTGCGCGGCTGTTCCTTGGGCACGATGCGGTAAAAAATATTGGGACGGTCGAAGCTCGACAGAAAACGCTCGGCGTCCTGGAGGTGCAGGCGCTCGACGATTTCTTCGCGGGTGCGTTTGTCGGCGGTGGCCGTCAGGGCAATACGCGGGACATTCGGGAACAACTCCGCCAGTTGGCCGAGCTGCAGGTATTCGCGACGGAAATCGTGGCCCCATTGGGACACGCAGTGGGCCTCGTCGATGGCGAACAGGGCGATTTCCAGGCTCTGCAGGAACGCCAGCATCCGCGGCTGCACCAGGCGCTCGGGCGCCAGGTAAAGCATCTTCACTTCGCCGCGCTTGATCCGGGCGGCGAGGTCGCGCTGCTGTTCGGCGCTGAGGGTGGAGTTCAGCGACGCGGCAGCCACACCGAGTTCTTCCAGGGTGGCCACCTGATCGTCCATCAGGGCGATCAACGGCGATACCACCACCGCGAGCCCGTCCCGCAGCAAGGCCGGCACCTGGAAACACAGCGACTTGCCGCCGCCGGTAGGCATCAGTACCAGGGCGTCGCCACCGTTGGCCACGCGCTCAATGATCGCACCCTGGCGGCCACGAAAACTGTCGTAGCCGAAGATGTCCTTGAGGACGCGTTGAGCCTGCTCGAGCATGAAAAACTCCAAATATCGCCGAAATCCCTCTGTACAGGCTGGTCGAAAAAGCACGCCTGGTCGGGAAATAATCCGTAAGCGAACTTTTCCCGCGCCAGGCGCTTGGCCTGTAGGGGCATCACAAAACGCGGCAGTATACCCGAGCGTTACCCGGCAAAGGGTGCCGTTGGTGAATTGCCGCCGGGCTCAAATACCTCCCAAATCTGTGCTGCGGCTGGCCTGGGCGCTCAAGAAAGCCTAGAATTGCCCATCGTTTATTCCCAAGGTAGTCCGTCAATGTCCTTCGCTGAGCAACTAACCCGCCTGCAAGCCTTCCTCGATGCCGATGAGCTGCACGACGAGGCGCTGGACTACGTGGCCGCCCACGGCTATCTGACCGCGCTGTCGATCTGCTCCGATGTCGTTCCCGACCGTGAATGGATCGACGCACTGTTCTCCGAAGAGCCTCACTACAGTGATGCCGCCCAGCGCGAAGAAATCGAATCCACCCTGCTGGCCCTCAAGGCTCACATCGGCCGCCAACTGGCGTCCGATGAAGAGTTCGAACTGCCTTGCGACCTGGACCTGGGCGAAGACCCGGACGACTCCGAACTGCGCGGCTGGTGCATCGGTTTCATGGAAGGCGTGTTCCTGCGTGAAGAGGCCTGGTTCGAAACCGCTGAAGAAGAAGTCAGCGAAATGCTGCTGCCGATCATGGTCGGTTCGGGCCTGTTCGACGAGCAACCCGAGTTCTCCGACATCGCCGCCGACGCCAACCTGATGGACGACATGATCGTTCAGATCCCGGAAGCGCTGACCGCGCTGTACCTGCTGTGCAACGCACCTGACGAAAAGCCGGCGATCCTCAAGCCTCGCCACCACTAAGACCGTTGCCCGTGGCGCCCATGGGCAACCGTTCTGTGATCACGCGCTACGTTCTGCTGGCCATCGGCTGGTTGAGCGTGGCGCTCGGGGTCATCGGCATCTTCCTGCCGGTACTGCCCACTACACCCTTCCTTCTGCTGGCTGCCGCCTGCTTCGCTCGTAGCTCCCCGCGCTTCTACCAATGGCTGGTGGAACACCCGCGCCTGGGGCCGTGGATCCGTGACTATCTGGATGGCAACGGGATTCCGCTCAAGGGCAAGGTGTATGCCATTGGGTTGATGTGGTTGAGTATCGGGTTTTCCTGCTACCTGGTGCCGCTGGTCTGGGCGCGGGGGTTCATGCTGACCAGTGCGGTGTTGGTGACGGTTTATATCTTGCGGCAGAAGACGTTGCCCAAGCGTTGAAGCACGTTCAAGACGAGCAATGACCTGTGGCGAGGGAGCTTGCTCCCGCTGGAGTGCGCAGCGCTCCCGCTTTTTTTGGGGCCGCTGCGCAGCCCAGCGGGAGCAAGCTCCCTCGCCACAAAAGCCACTCACCAGACAGTCTATCCAGCGGGCGCTCAGCGCATCGGCGGCAAGCCATACGCCGCCAGGTCAAAATCCGCCAACTTGCGAATAATCTGGTCGGCATGGTGATACTTGCTGTCCGCCATCGCTTCATCCGGCACCGCAATCGCGGTCATGTGCGCCGCCTTGGCGGCCGTCACGCCAAACGGCGAATCCTCAAACACCAGGCAATCTTCGGGCGCCACACCCAACCGGCGCGCCGCCGTGAGGAAGATATCCGGCGCAGGCTTGGCGGCCCCCACTTCCGGGTCATCCGCCGTCACGATGGTGTCGAACAGCCCAAACCACTCGCGGTGCAACGTGGTCTTGTGGCCAAACGAGTTGCGCGACGAGCTGGTGCCAACGGCGATCGGAATGTTATGCGCCTTCAAGTGCCGCACCAGCGCCTCAGCGCCCGGCATGCCCAGCGCCTTGGGGAAACGCTCGCTCATCAGCGGCTCGCGGATCACCAGAAATTCTGCGGGCGTAATCGGCAGGTCGAGCGCCTTGACCACGTAATCCGCCAGGTCCTGGGCGCCGCGACCAATGATGTGCTGCTTGATCCCCCAGTCATAGGTGCGCCCGTAACGTTCGGCGATGATCTGTGTGACTTCGGTGTAGATGCCTTCTGTGTCCAGCAACAACCCGTCCATATCGAAAATCACAGCCTTGATCGGGACAGCGGTACGCGGTGCATTCATCACTACAGATCCGTGGGCAAAGAACTAAAAGGATTCAGCACAATAACGGCCCGCCTTGCCTGCAAGCAACCGTTACGAACTTGTGCCGAACCCTGTCAGCGCTTCACTCAGGAAAGTCCGCCCCTTCAGTAACGTCAGCCCACGCGTCAAAATCCGCACTCAACGCCTTCACCTTGATCCGCGCAAAGTTCAGCGCAGCCTTGCCCAACAACAGGCGCAATGGCGGCTGCTCAGCCTCAACCGCCTTGACGATGGCAATCGCCGCCCGCACCGGGTCACCCGGCTGCTTGCCGCTGTAGCTGCGAACCATGTTGGCCCGGGCCACCGCCGTTTCCTGGTAGTCGGCAATCCCATGAGCCGCCTCGTTGGCCGAACGCCCGGCCCAGTCGGTACGGAATGGGCCCGGCTCGACCAGCAACACCTTGATGCCCAACGGCGCGACTTCCTGGGACAACGCCTCGGAAAGCCCCTCGACCGCAAACTTGGTGGCGTTGTAGAAACTCAACGACGGGAACGCCGCCACACCGCCCACCGAGGAGATGTTCACGATGCTGCCCGAACGCCGGGCGCGCATGCCCGGCAAAGCCGCGCGGGTCATGGCGCTCAAGCCCCACACGTTGATTTCGAACATGTTGCGCACATCATCCAGGTCGCTTTCTTCGAAGGAGCCGAAGTAGCCGACACCGGCGTTGTTGACCAGCACATCGATATGCCCGAAGCGCGCTTCAGCCGCTTTCACGGCGCCTTCGACCTGGGCCTGGTCGGTCACGTCCAGCGTCAGGACCAGGGCGTTGTCTTCGTGACCGGCGACGATGTCCTGCACCTGTTGCGGATTGCGCGCGGTGACCACGGTCGGGTAGCCGAGGCTCAAGGTGTGCAACGCCAGTTGGCGGCCGAAACCGGTGGAGCAGCCGGTGATGAACCAGACGGGTTTTGCGGTGGAAGTCGTCATGAAGGGCCAATCCTCGTGTGTGTAGGAAAAGTATGCGCGCCGCTGTTCTTGCTAAAAAGATGCATAATCCGCAAGGCCCTTTCGGAAATACCACACAATGGACACGCCCGATTTCCAGCAATTACGCCTGTTTTTGCAGGTCGCCCGCTCGAAAAGCTTCACCCAGGCAGCCGACGCCAACAGCCTCTCGGTGTCGACCGTCAGCCATCGCGTGCGTGCCCTGGAAAAACAGCTGGGCGTGCAACTGCTCAACCGCACCACCCGCAGTGTCAGCGTGACCGAGGCCGGCGAGCAGTTGATCCAGAAGATCACCCCGCTGCTGGAAGAACTGCAAACCAGCCTGCACAGCGTAGCGGCGGCCACCGTCGACGCTGCCGGCACCTTGCGCCTGAACATTCCCTCCACCGCCAGCAGAATGGTCCTGCAACCATTGCTCCAGCGCTTCCTGCGCAAATACCCGGGCATCAACCTGGAAGTGGCGGTGGACAACAGCCTGGTGGACATCGTCGCCCAGGGCTTTGACGCAGGCATCCGCTACGACCACGTGCTGGCCGAAGACATGGTGGTGGTGCCGGTGGCGACGCAACTGCGATTCGTCATTGTCGCCACCCCGGAGTATTTGCAGGGGCGCAAGCTGCCGACTCATCCCCACGATTTGCTGGAGCATGAGTGCGTCAACTACCGAAGCGCGCAGACCGGCTCACTGCACCGCTGGGACTTTGAAAAAGCCGGCAAGCAAATGCGGGTGACGGTAAAAGGCCGGCTGGCGACCAATGACGTGGAGTTGATGGTGCGCGGTGCGCTGGACGGGTTTGGCTTCGCCTATGTGGCGCGCTCCAGCGTCGAGCAGTACTTGCAACGCGGCGAGTTGGTGGAGGTTTTGGACGACTGGATTGCCCACAGCGCGCTGTATTTGTATTACTTCAACCGTACGAACACACCGAAGAAACTGCGGGTGTTCATTGAGTTCCTGAAGGAAGAATTCGGGACCTGATCCATTCAAAAAGCGAACCCCATCATGCTCTACCGTTTTGCCGCCGACGGCCTGGTGCTGTTTCACCTGTTGTTCATTCTGTTCGTGCTGTTCGGCGGCTTGCTCGCCCTCAAATGGCGACCGGTCATGTGGCTGCATTTGCCTGCCGCCGCGTGGGGCGTTGCCGTTGAAGTGTTCCATCTGCCCTGCCCGCTGACCCGCTGGGAAAATCTGTTTCGTCATTTGGCCGGGCAGGATGGTTATGGCGGCGGGTTTATCGAGCATTACCTCCTGACCCTGATCTACCCGGCCGGGCTGACCCCGCAGATCCAACTGGGGCTGGGCGCGCTGGTGCTGTTGATTAATATCGCGGTGTATGTGCGGCTGATCAGGCGCGCTTAGGCAAGCAGCCGATGCCCACCAATGTCGCCTCAACCGCTTCATCCAAAGGCGTGTGCGGTTCGCTACCCAATATCTGTACGAGGCGGCGGTTGTCCATGCGCACCTCGGTTTGCCACAGGTAGCGCATTTCCTGCATCTCGCGGAAGGTGGTGACAAAGGGCGCGGCCAGTTTCAGCAGCCACCACGGGAAAGCACGTACAGAAGGCTGCTGGCCGGTCCGGCGTGACACCACCCGCTGAATCGCCTGGCTCATCTGCCGGCCATCGGCGTCAATATGCCCCGCCATATGGAAACGGGCGAAGGCGTCCAGGGTGTCGCGGCGCGCGATCAGCTCGACCATGGTGCTCGCCACGTCAGGCAGGTAGGCCCACTGATGCCCCACGCCTGGCGCGCCCGGATAACTCACGCTGGCCACCGGTTTTGCGGGCTTGATCAACCCTTGGGAGAACCAGCTGCTACCGGCCTTGGCACCGAAGAAATCGCCGGCGCGCACGATCAATACGCGGGCGCCACGCTCGGTGGCCTCCCGCAAACGCTGTTCCATCTCCACCCGGATCGCGCCCTTGCGGGTAAATGGGCTCTGCGGTGAGTCTTCTTCTAGTCGCGCAAATGCGTCGGGGCCGTAGTTATAAACCGTGCCCGGCAAGACAATCATTGCCCCTTCCGCGATTGCCGCCGCGATGCTGTTGTCGATCATCGGCAACACCAGCTCCGCCCAACGCTGGTAGCCGGGCGGGTTGACCGCATGCACGATCACCGAACAGCCCTTCGCCGCCGCAACCACTTCCTCGCGGTTCAGGGCATCACCTTTTATCCAGGTGAAATCGGCGTTCTGGTTGTGGGCCTTATCCACATCCCTCGTCAGCGCACATACCTGCCAGCCGGCAGCAAACAACTGCCGCGCCACTTCGCCACCAATCCCGCCTGTCGCGCCCAACACCAGAACCTTGTTCATGCTTTTTCCCCTTGGGGTTGTTTGATGAGGCGATTCTGTTCGCCGGCGGGCTATAGAGGAATTGCCGAAGATCATCCAGACGCTATACATTTATGCATGGCATCGACTATTGGTTGGGAGCTTTACCGGTCATTCCTCGGGGTACTCAAGGAGGGATCGCTGTCGGGGGCCGCACGGCAGCTCGGCATTACGCAGCCCACGGTCGGGCGGCACATCGCTGCGCTGGAGAAATCCCTGAACGTGGTGCTGTTCACCCGCTCCGCCAGCGGCCTGCTGCCCACCGCCGTCGCCCTCACCCTGCGCACCCACGCCGAAACCATGGAAACCACCGCCGCCGCCCTCGAGCGCGCCGCCTCGCCCCAAGGCCCCGAAGTGCGTGGCGTGGTGCGGGTGTCGGCCAGCGAAGTGATCGGCGTGGAAGTGCTGCCGCCGATCATCACCCGCCTGCGCCAGCAGCACCCGCACCTCAAGGTTGAACTGGTGCTGAGCAACCGCCTGCTGGACCTGCTGCAACTGGAAGCCGACATCGCCGTGCGAATGGTCCGACCCAGCCAGGAACAGCTGCTGGCGAAACGCATCGGCGTGATCGAAGTCGGCCTGCACGCACGTAACGACTACCTGCAACAACACGGCACGCCCCAGAGCCTGAACGACCTCACCACCCATTCAGTCATCGGCTACGACCAGGAAAGCGCTTTCATCCGCAGCCTGGCCGTCAAAGGGTTCGAGCGCAGCGCGTTTTCACTCAGCAGCGACAGCGACCTCGCACAACTGGCCCTGGTCCGCGCCGGCGCCGGCATCGGCGGCTGCCAGGTCAAACTGGCCCGGCAAGACGCCCGCCTGAGCCGGGTCCTGCCGGACGCATTCGCCCTCCAGCTCGACACCTGGGTCACCATGCACGAAGACCTGCGCAACAGCCCGCGCTGCCGCGCCACCTTTGATGCCCTGGTGGCCGGTTTGCAGCATTACGTACAGGATTGAGACAGCTTCGCTGGTGAAGAATCAGAGTCCCTCAAACCCTTCATAGACGCCCCCATGTCCGAAGCCTTCGAAGTCCCCAGCCCCCACGAAAAACACGTCGAACACGCCACCGAACATGCCCACAGGCAGGGCGACAATTTCGCCAGCCGCATCGCCGTGATGACCGCCATCATGGCCACCGTCGGCGCCATGCTCAGCTACCAGGCCGGCTCCACCGAAAGCGAAGCGGCGATGGACAAAAACAACGCCGCCATCTTCAAGACCGAAGCCGCCAACCAATGGAACTACTACCAGGCCAAATCCAGCCGGCAGAACCTTGCGGAGCTGGCGACGCATATCCCGGGCGTCGACGCCAAGCACTACACCGACGAGATCGAGCGTTATAAAACCCAGAAGGAAGACGTGCGCAAAAAAGCCGAAAAGCTTGAAGCCACCTCGAAAGAATGGGATGAAAAGTCAGAGCAGGCGCTGCATCAGCATCACCGCTGGGCGCAGGCAATGACCGCGATTCAGATCGCGATTTCGCTGGCGGCGATTACCTTGCTGACAAGAAAGGAATGGTTGAAGCGCATGGCCTATACCGCCGGTGGCGTGAGCGTGGTGTTGGGTGGGATGGCCTGGCTGCATATTTGAGAGCTGGATTTTCATCGCCCCTCGAAAGCAGAAATACGACGTCACGTATCGTCGTATTTCGCTGATAGCTATCACCAAACCAAACCGACTATAAAACTCGCCATCGCTCGCAACCTGGAAAGTTGACTATTGATGGGAGAAAACGAATTCAGTCAGTGCGTCTCGGATGCCAGAAGCGCTGAAACGTTGAACACCTCACTGGATGATTACTTCGCGGCAGAATGCCTTCAGATCTTCGCTCAAGTGGAGGACTTGTTTCTCTACCAGACCAGCAGTACCAAATACCTGCCTGAGTTAATGCCGGAAGTGAGCCTCGGCACCAAATTTATCGGCCTCGAGGTTGAGAAAATCTATTCCGATACGGAGGTTTATACCTTTCGTACGGAAGGGATGAATGGAAACTACTTCTCCGTGATGGTGAAACCAAAAAAGGTTTGGATTGATGTAAGTTGGGTTGAGCCAGGCAGAGGTGGTAACGGTATATACGCCGCTGTGGGGGCCTTCGCAGCCAATACAAAGCGCGAGTTTATCGGCGACCCGGACGGGCTATCGGACATAGCAACACGGCGCAGAACCGATGCAATGCTGTCATCCGCCCTCAAACACAGAACAACCGACCATATCCGGCCACATCAGAGACAAATTGACGGCGATGAACATCTCGGCATTCCGTCGCTGAGTTGGGTGGACGGTGACACGCTTGGCAATATCCAGCGTATGATTAAAACGACCTATGAATCCCTAACCTTCTACGTGCCGGAGGTACGATATGCTTATTACGACTTCGCAAACAAAACCTTCCGAGACGCTGCGGGCCGACAGCTTCTGGATGGAAATCTGGCAAAGTGGAGCTTTGAGCATCCAGGAAGCCGAAAGGCGAGCGCAGGGCTCGCGACGTTTAAAAGAGGCTTACTCGTCGGTACCCTTTTACGCGAAGAAGGCAGCTCGAGACGCTCAGTTTTGGAGCAAATTTTACGCGAGCCGCGTGAATTCGTAGAAAAAGGCAATCTTGCCGGAATTTTCTATTAATCATCTGAAGTTCCCTCTCCCCAAGCTTACCCGTACCCACCTGGTGCCTCTTGGCAGAAAACATCGGCGTATCACGCCATATCTGCTTGGGCTCTCACATCTTCCCGCTATATAGTAAAACGCATAACGCCTGACACGATAAGATCGAGGAGAAGCTGGTGACCGCACAATCATCCAAAGAGGCTGTGGGCGTTGCCTATAGCATCGACTCAATGCGCTACGCCCAGGCCATGACCTGGCGTGCCATCGAAGCGCTGTCCAAACTCATCCGCCCCGGCATACTGGAATCCGAAGCCCGCGAACTCGGCAAAAAAGTCCTCGCCGACCTCGACATGCAGCGCATCTGGCACCCACTCCTTGTGCGCTTTGGTGCCAACACCCTAAAGACCTTCAAGGAACGCTCCGACGGCGACCCGGCGCTGGGGGAAAACGACATCTACTTCATCGACATGGGCGCCGTGTGGCAAGGCCATGAAGGTGATGCGGGTGCGACCTTCAGCACCGGCAACAACCCCGAGATGGCCGCGTGCGCGAGCGCGGCGAAAGAGTTGTTCGACCGGGTTGAACAGCGCTGGAGGAACGACAAAGTCGTCGGCCTGGAGCTGTATCGTTTTGCCGAAGAGCAAGCAAAGGAAATGGGTTGGGTGCTGAACCTGGACATCAAAGGGCATCGCGTCAGCGATTTCCCGCATGCGATTTATCGTGGCGGTGATCTTGGGGATTTTGACCAGTATCCGAATGAAGGGCTGTGGATTCTTGAGATACAAATTGCGCACCCGAGCGGAGCTTATGGTGCGTTTTACGAAGATTTGCTGGCTTAACTTTTTCAAGGAATAAAGATGGAACGCTCGACTGAATTTCCCGTGCTGTTGTTTTCCTACGGCACGTTGCAGGACAAGGCCGTTCAACTGTCCAACTTTGGGCGGGAGCTGGTGGGGCAGCAGGATGCGATGCTGGGGTATTCAAAAAGCTGGGTGGAGATTACGGATCCTGAAGTGTTGGCGGCCAGTGGCAAAACTCATCATCCGATCGTTGCTCCCAGCGGGCGCAATGAAGACAGTGTTGAAGGGATGGTGTTTCAGATTACCGAGAAGGAACTGGCAGCGGCGGACGCGTATGAGGTGTCGGACTATAAGCGGGTTTCGGTGGGGCTGGCTTCGGGGTTGACGGCTTGGGTGTATGTGCAGGCTTGAGGGGGTGCAGTTGGTCAATCGGAGTGATTTCCTACAGATCAATCGGAAGGTGTGCACTCCCCCGCTTGATGATGCCAAGCCTATAGTCCCTCGGTCGCCCTCATGGCGACCGAGTTTGGCGACTCGAAGACAAATCTGAAAACTAAAACTCGGCGAACCAGTTTTCCAGGTGACGGCTGTTTTATGAAGGACTAGCTTGAAAAAGGTTAGTCAATTTTTCTATTTGTCTCAGATGGACTCCTGCATGAATCAATACATGGCACTCACCAGCAACGACTCCACCATACCCGCCCTTTTCGTAGACACCACAGCACCGCTGGACGTCTTGCTCGATGCTGCAAACTATCGGATTCGCGCCGTAACCCAAGTTCTTGAAAACCTGGCGCTGCGTGCGGAAATCAGCAGCGATACGGTCGTACTCAGCGACTTTTCATTGCTCTGCGCAATTCCGTTACGCGATGGATGCGATTTGCTGGATGTCATAGGTCGGAGGATGGCGGCTCAGTATTCCTGAACCCATTGGCTTGATCCCGCAAAAACGAAAAAGGGACGACCTCTCAGTCATCCCTTTTTTGCGAACATTACCAATCTAAACGCAACGCGTGCCACGAGCCTTATGCTCGTACTCCCACCCCTTACACGCCAACCCCACGTGCTTGGGAATCAGAGCGGCCCCGCTGCTGTAGGAAGTAATAGTCCTACGGGTGAAGCCCAGCTCTACAGCCGCGGCGGAGAGCGACAGGTTGTTGCTGAGCATCCACTTTCTGAAGTCCTGCGTCAGCATGACCTCGCCGGACTGCTCCAGTGCCAAACGATGCAAGGTGACGGCGGACAACTCAAGGTCATTGCCCCAAGTCACGTCAAAGCCCCACTCACCGACTTCAACCCGACCCAATAGAGTCAAGTCCTGAAGGGGTTTTAAAATCGGAAAGGTATTTATGTGATCAGTGAGATCAACGGTATGCCGCTTGCCGTTGTTCCACTCAATTTCGATGGCATGCTTGCCGGCAACTGGTTGCACAGCAGAGATGCGAAGCTTGCTGGTCATAAGTCAGTTACTCCGGTTTTGTTCGTTCCTTACGCACCAAAAATCGGCGGTGTGGATTTCACCTTGCAAACCATATATTCAACCCCCAGAAACTCTGCGTCTGAAGCTTCAGGGCAAAGGCGCCGCATTGACGGTGTACCAACCCGACGGGGTCTTGGCACACACCTGCGGCCTTAGCGGTGTTTCAACCGTTGTATTGCCCTGATTGGAGAGTTGGCGAACGGCAATCACGCAGCCTGCCTTGAACGTACTGAATTTTACGAGTTGAAGTTCCATTTCGTAATCTTTGCCGGGTTCGGGGACAAGCGTGACAGGCGCGGGAAAGCAGGACATTTGCGAACCTCCCATGGCGAACCCTGCGATAAAGGGTTTACCGGCCGGGATGACATGCTCGTCAAACACCTTGGGCGATTGGTTGATGGCTTTGCTCGCTTTGCTGGCAGGCATGCCAATCACGCTGTTCTGGCTGTCTGTCGCTCGAAAAGGGTAGAGACCCGCCGAGTCAACATGCGCTGTTTGCCATCCCGCTTCTTCCGGAGTCTTGGTCAGAAGGGTCTCGTTGTAAAACATCTCGCAGGTCTGGCCACTGAGGAAGCCCGCATTGGAGGTGTCACCCGTGATCAGGCGGACGCGGGCTGTGTGGGCCGGGTCGTATTGGCTGATTTGTGCTTCGTTGCGAACGTCGGTTTTAGTGGTGGCGCAGCCGATAAGGGTCAAACTCACGGCCAGCGGAAAGAGTAAACGCATGGGTAACCTTCAAATCCTGTGATGGTTGGTGGCCGCAACCTTACTATGAAAGGTACGCCAGGTTTCGTACTAAGCCTATGGCGAGCGGTACGCCCTGCCGGACGAGGGCTGCGCACCCTTTGAATCGCCCCGGGTTTCGTAGACACCTCCATGCCTTAAACTGAGGCCAATCAGGAGGTGCCATGAGCAACCCACGTTATCCCGAAGAATTCAAAATCCAAGCGGTCAATCAAGTGACCGAAAAGAAGCTGCCTGTCGCTGATGTGGCGGCGCGTCTTGGCGTGTCGACGCATAGCCTCTATGCCTGGATAAAGCGCTACAGCAAACCTCAGGCAGAACGGCAGCAAGACGACGATCAGCACGCTGAACTGCGTCGTCTGCGAGCGGAACTCAAGCGGGTCACTGAAGAGCGAGACATCTTAAAAAAGGCCGCCGCGTACTTTGCCAAGGAGTGCGGCTGAAGTACGCCTTTATCAAGCAGCGCGCGGGCGACTATTCCATTCGACGGCTTTGCCTGACGCTGAAAGTCCATCCCAGTGGTTATTACGCTTGGTTGTCTGAGCCGCAATCTGCACGCGCTAAAGACGACCAGCGATTGCTGGGTTTGATCAAGCACTCGTGGCTGGAGAGCGGCGGAGTTTATGGCTCTCGCAAAATCCATACGACCTGCGCGAGGTCGGTGAAGCTTGTGGTCGGCATCGTGTGGCGAGGCTGATGCGTCTTGAAGGTCTGCGCTCTCAGACAGGGTATCGACGCCGTCCTGGCAAATACGGCGGTAAGCCAGCGGTCGCCTCACCCAATTTACTGAAGCGCCAGTTCGATGTCGTAGAACCTAACAAAATTTGGGTCACCGACATCACCTACATTCGTACGTATGAAGGTTGGTTGTATTTGGCGGTGGTGCTGGATCTGTTTTCTCGTCAGGTCATTGGCTGGTCAATGAAGGCGCAGATGACCAGTGATTTGGCCATTGATGCGTTATTGATGGCGGTTTGGAGGCGAAAACCGAAACAAGAGGTGATGGTTCATTCCGACCAGGGCAGCCAGTACAGCAGCTCCGATTGGCGCAGTTTTTTGAAGGCAAACAATTTGGTTGCCAGCATGAGCCGCCGAGGCAATTGTCATGACAACGCCGTGGCCGAGAGCTTTTTCCAGCTTCTGAAACGGGAACGGATCAAGCGAAAAATCTACACCACGCGGGAAGATGCTCGCAGTGATGTGTTTGATTACATCGAAATGTTCTACAACGCAAAACGCCGCCATGGTTTCAACAATCAGCTGTCACCGGTAGAGTTTGAAAAGCGTCACGCAATGAGCTTACAAGGTGTCTAGAGAATCCGGGGCGATTCAGTCACCCCCATGATGGATTGGACAAACTAACAAAAAACCACCCGTAATCACTGCGCTTCAGCCTGTACAAAATATCCTCGTATCAATTTAGTACCATTCATTTTTCGTCCGACCTCGCTTCGACCTTAGGTCTGCACTATCAAAATGCTATGCTTCACTGCTAACCGAGTCCGGGCCTAGCTTGAGTCCTAGCCCCGCCCTCAGAACAAACTGCCGAGGTGGCCTTTCCTCGAGCCATCCACCAAATAAAGCAGGCAACATGAAACTTATAAACCACATTAATGGCACAGTAATAAACTCAAACAAGAACATAGACATTCGACTCGATGGTAAAAACCTTATAATCGCAGGCGGAAATGGTTCAGGAAAAACCTCACTTGCATCAGCAATTTACCAAACATTACAAACTCAAATCGCCCAACAAAACTTCCACAACATACCAGGCTACAAGAGCAACATACTTGCTTTCGAACAAGCACTAAACGACCCTAACATCAGTGAAGCATCCCGCATACAATACGAGCAAAATCTTCAGCACATTACACAAGTACTGGCTTCGGTTCTCGGCCCTATTGACTTAGAGTATAACGACCCATACGGAGCCATGGAATCATATAAAAACAAAATATCCACTATCCGTTTTTTTGCTGCAGACCGTAAAGCAGCAATTTCCACCGTTACTTCGGCAACCGCATCAAAGCCAGACTTACAATCAATCAACTCAGGTATGCCTATGGGAAATAACCTAGAGCAACACCTGGTAAATCTTAAAGTTAGAAGCGCTTTAGCGATGCAAGCCGGCGAACTTGGTGAACGGCCTATTCATGCTGAATCATGGATAGATTCGTTCACTCAAAACATCAAATATTTGTTCGAAGACCAATCTACGCGACTTGTCTTCGCTCCAGACCAACTGAGATTTTTCATTTCCCAGGACGGCAAGCCTCAATATACTTTTCAGAGCTTATCATCTGGTTACCTTGCAATATTCGACATATATGCCGACCTGCTTATGCATACCGAATACGCACAAATTAAGCCATCCGACCTGTCGGGCGTTGTGATTATTGATGAAATTGATGCGCATCTGCACGTTTCATTACAACGAAAAATCCTACCATTCTTTACAGCCTCATTCCCTAACATTCAATTCATTGTCACAACGCACTCTCCATTTGTACTGACTTCTGTAGATAGCGCGGTAATATTTGATATGACAACTTGCAAAACCGCAGCTGAATTATCAATGTTTTCCTATGAGTCCGTAGTGGAGGGCTTACTTGGCGTACCTCCGATCTCAAAAAAATTGGAAGATGCAATTAACGAACTGACAGAAATCACCAAATCCGACATTTTTGACCGTCAAACAGCGGAACATTTATTAAGCACTATCACTCCTTATATAGACGTGTTAGACGCTGAGTCAGAAATGTTCTATCAAATAGCTGCCAACAAAATCATTAAATCGAAAGCGGAGAACAATTAAATGTTCAATGTGGAGCGACCGATAGTCCCGCCTGCCTCGTTAGCAGATAAAAAAAGCTGGACAGGCAGTGACGTGCTGCAACTATTGCGCAAAGCATTCTACGATAAATGTTATATCTGCGAAACCAAGGACCCTCTTAGCCTCAATGTTGAGCACTTTGACGCACACCAAGACGACATTGAGAAAATGTACGATTGGCAAAACTTATTTCTTGCTTGCGCAAGGTGCAACAATTTTAAACGGCACCTATACAACAACCTAATAAACTGCACAGATTCTTCGCTCGACGTTTTGCGGCTAATCCGGCACGCGCCTCCAATGACTCCATACGTTAAAACCGTTTTAATAGAAGCAACGAACGCCGACCCCAAAACCATTCAAACAGCGACTCTAATCCAAAAAATATTCACTGATGACAATACTGGAAACAAAGATATAACAGGGACCTACCTAAGAAAAAAGGTCTACAGACGGTACGCACAACTGCTTTCACATATAAACACATACATCGATGATGACGCGTTAGACTCGGAAAAAAAAGACGCAATCTTAAGAATAAAAAACCTAATGAGTAAAAAACAGGAATACTCGGCGTTCTTGAGATGGGCGATACTCGACTCCCCGGAACTTCTTGAAGAAGTTATAGACGCAATAGATTGAGCCCCTCCCATAGAAAAATAAAACTCATGAAAACTGGGGCTCCGGCTTAGGCTGAGCCCCTTAAAGATATTGGTATCGTAGTGAAGTTAAATTGTATTGACTTAGTTTTTCAAACTAATAACGAGGCTTCGATTCCCTTCACCCGCTCCACTATATTCAAGGCTTCCAGCGGTATCCGGTTGACGCAACACAGAGCTGTGTGACCGTTACTGTAATCCTGGACGTGTTTGTGCAGCAGGGTGCGTGCACAAAATCTGATGGACCTTTTCCAGCACCAACCCCCTACGTGCATTCGGCTTTTCATGTTGACCCATGGGAAAGAGGTTAGAAAGGTTAGTTTTTTGCTAATCGTTCTGAAGTCCTCGTTCTGCGCGGCTTTGCGGCAGGTGCCATAGGTTAGCTATAGGGTTATGAGAGGTAATTTCCTAACCTTTATAACTGTTAAAAACCAAAAAAATAAAACCCTTATAAATCAGCATCTTATAGATTTATAACCTTAAACCTAACCATAACTAACCCCATTTTCAAAAACTAACCCTTTCCCGAGCCACCTCCGAGAATTTCCCTGTTCTCGCAGGGATTCGCAGGCTTATTAGGCCACAAATTTGTGCACGCGGCCCCACACAGGGCCGGCGTGGACTGAGTGCAGGGGCGCAGAAAAAGCGACACATTTAGCCCGCAGGCGTGGTGGGGGGACGACGGCGCGCGTCGGGTGATGAAGCACGTCACAGTCCCGCATGTAGCACGTCAACTCCCCGGGTTGCGCGACGTAGCACGCCACTGGCCCAACCTCCTACAGCTCGTCGCCCAAAATCCCACAACTTGCCAACCTCGATTACTGTATGAACATACAGCATTCGGAATCACACCCCATGAACATCGACGAAGACACCTGCGGGTGGCTTGGCATCCCCACGCCTCTCGAAATGCACAAACAGCACGCCCGCCTACTGGAGAACGAGATCCAGGAACTAAACCTGCAGCTGCGTAAAGCGAGGGAAGACATTCACGGCTTGGTGCAGATGCTGGCTGAGGCCGAAGCAGTAAAGACCCAGTTCAGAGGGTTCCTTGCTGAGAGAGGCACTGAAGCCGCGACCATGCGCAAGCAAATCGACGCCCTCAGAACATCGGAGGGATCCAGCAAACGCGAAGCCGCAACACTACGCGGAATGCTGAACGACCTGATGTCTCGCCCGAAAACCATCGTCTAAGCTCAGGTTTCGGATTGAGGACTTGGCCATGTGTGGAAGACTTTCCCAGTACAACGGTATTCACGACTTCGTTGCGGCGCTGAGCATGCCCAACGCCCTGGCGAACACCGTGGGTGAATTACCCCTGGAGCGGTACAACGTAGCGCCGTCCACCCAAGTCGCATTGCTCCACCTGCAGGGTGATCTGCTGCACGCCGACCTGGTGCGCTGGGGATGGCGGCCGCACTGGGCCAAGGATCGCGCCGCGCCGATCAATGCACGCGTAGAGAAGGTCGCCCACGGCCCGTTCTTCCGCGCGATCTGGCCGCACAGGGCAATCACGCCCTTCGATAACTGGTTTGAGTGGGTGGACGAAGGTGGAGCGAAGAAGCAGCCCTACCTGATCCGCAGGCGAGATGGCGCACCAGTGCTGTGCGCCGCCATTGGCCAGCTCCCCGAAAGCGATAAAGGCTCGGGCGAACATGACGGCTTCGTGATCATCACCGCGGACAGTGCCGGCGGCATGGTGGACATACACGACCGGCGGCCCGTGGTGCTGACGCCGGACCTGGCCCGGGAATGGTTGGATCCGGCCACGCCCAAAGATCGCGCCGAGCAGATGGTGCTGCATCAGGGCGAACCATCCGAAGCTTTTGACTGGTTCCGTGTCATAAAGGATGTGGGGAACGTGAAAAACCAGGGTAGACAATTGATTGAGCCCACACAATTATCCCGTGAGATCCAGGATAAAGAATAAAACTACTCATAACATTCAACAGGAAGCGCGTTAATGAACTTCACCACACTTCATCTCGGATTTCTTGATGATTTAACGACGAAAATATTAAAAAGCACTGACGCAAACTTCATCCGCGAAAAACTAAACTTTATACTTGACCACTATCAGATAATAAATTACGAGTTCAACTACAACAAGGCATTTTGGCGAGCACGAAAATGCCCCACCGAAAAAGGATTTATAAATATATCTGAGCTGGGAAGCCCCCCTATAGCATTGACACAATCGGGGCGGCTTAATGAAGCAAATGACCCGATTTTGTATACATCCACCAATCAGTATTCAACTCTTATTGAAATCGGCGCAGAAGAAGGGGACTTCATACACATAGTTGCATTTGAGCAATTACCAAATCAAAAAATACGCTGCGGATCCATTGGCGAACTTACCCACATGCACAGGTGGGGATCAGGCTTATCATCCGAAACAGTTGGAAAACTCCTAAATGATTACGTGGGTAAAATGCCGCACGACGTCGGAAAAAGCGTTATTTTCACTGATTCTTTTTTTTCGTCCCTATTGAAAGACAAAGAGGCAAAAAAAAGTGACTACATCCACTCTAGAACTTTAGCCAACTTGATATTCAGCCGAAACCCTAATTTAGATGCCATCATTTACAGCGGAGTAGCTCTTGAGTCATCTCGAAACTATGCATTCAAGCCAAACTCTGTGGAGCGCACATTAAAAATAGGAGCAACTTTTGTATTAAAAATCAACAAAAAGTACAAATATGGCGCATATGACTTTGAAGTATTAAGGAACGCAGATGGCGTAGAATCCAACGGAACACTAATATGGTGAACATACAGGAGTTTAAACTTCAAGTTAGTTGAGTAAGCCAGCGTCGAGCAAGTGTCACCCTACCAGCTCGTCGCCTCGTTTACTGCACGGGGGACTACTTATCCCCCGTTGGAAGCTCAAATTCCTTGAAGCTGACAACCTCTTCACCCAGCCACTCGTTTACCTGAGCCAGCCTCGCCTGCAACGGCTCCAGCTCGTTGACCGCCCAAACCTCAGCAGCCTCCCGCAACGACCCAAAACCGCCCGCGTTCTGCGGCACGATGCCCATCAACTGGGGTGGAATGCGTAACGCCGCGAGCAAGTCGTCGCGGCTGGTGTTCTTGATCGAGCTGAATTCGTCCTTGGCAGCGACCTCACTCACCGGGATGAGCTGAATGCCGTCCTTCTTCCCGGCCGGCGCGTACACGAACAGATTTCGAAAGTTGCCTGGCCCTTTCGAGTTCTTCAGCGCGGTGCGCAGTGAGTCGATGTCCTCTTCCTTCTGCGCCGCGTCGGTCATGTACAGGATGAAACCGGCGTGACTGCCGTTGTTGTAGTACTTGCGTCGGAACAGCGTGGCGCTCTCGTTGAGCAGCGCACTTTGCAGCGCTGCCAGCCACTCCGGCAGGCCGTAGATCTCCTGGTTGATATCGGCCTCGCGCAGTGGCAGATCGAACTAGGGGCAAACTCGTGCTCATCCTTCCAGCCACGCACCTGGTAATAGATCTCCATGTCCACACCCCGGCGCATGTACTTGGCCAATGGAGGCAGCAAGCCCATGGTGTTACGGAGCATGTTGTTGCGCTTTTCCAGGTAGCAATTGCCACACCAGAGCCAGTCCAGAGCGAACTGCTCAAAGGCCTGGCGGCTCAACAGCCGGTGGGGAACGAACGTGCGGGCGAGCATGTTGCGCTTGAAATTCAACCCTGACTGCAGGTACACGCTGGCCCGGGTCGTTTTCGCCAGGCCGTCCATGGACATCGGGGTTTCAAACCAACGCCCATTGGCCCAGCACTCCAGGTAGTCGAGGATCTCCCGGCTATCCTGCACGGGAGCGGGATCACCAAAAGTGAACGCTTCAACCGCTCAAGACCGTGGATACGGTGGATGTCGTCGAGCGGGACAACAAGACGTCCGCAAGCACAACCTGCACTTCGTATTCCTGAACACCAAGAGCGGCCGGCCGCACGTCAGCGACTTTGTCGTGAGGGACAGGTTCTTCAAGGCGCATTTGAAAGCGGCCGGCGTTCGATATCGCGGGCCTGGCCAGTGCCGTCATACTTACGCCAGTCAACTGCTTACCACCGGCGCGGCTTTAGTTGACTGGATCGCGGAGCAGATGGGCCACATCAGTGCGAATATGATTCGGCAGCACTACAGCATGTGGATCAACGAAGATGGCCCTGATGTCATCAGCATGCTGCAGCACGCCTTGGAGATATAAGACAATCAACAGCAGGGGCAGTTGAGAGCGGGCTGCTAAAACACAGTCCGCCAAGGCATCTGATTTTAACCAAGCAGCTTTACTAGACCGCCTACAGCAGAACCAAGGATAGAGGTCACCAGAGGGTGCTTCAGCATTTCCGCTACGCCCTTCTTGGCCTCCTTTATCTCAGCTTCAGGCCTACCACTTTGCTCAATTCGCTTGATCAGTTCCGAGACACCTTGCTCAATATGCAGAGTGTTGTGATCGCCTACTTGGAAGCCGGTAGAGTTATTTATATTGATCGTTGTTTGTTTTACCGGATCAGTATTTTTCACCGGGCCTTTACGCAATTTTAGAGACCAGTGAGGGCCGATACCAATAGATCCTTGGGAATAATGCGCATCCGTTATTGTATATAGCTCTACTTTGTTTCCTGGCAAGACCCTCTCTAAAAGGTCATCAACATCAACATCTAATACAACTTCAAAAATCGTAGCTCCTTTGGAGCCGACATTCGTTTTATAAGGCCCTAAACGCCGCCCATCTGGCTTTACGATGGTGACATTGTCTTGATGCATGGATGCGAATGGATTCATTTCCAGCCAATCTCCCGTTGTGATGCCACGGTAATACCACAGCTAAGGTGTGCCGAACCAGCCTCTCGCCAAAGGAATGTTTCGTCGCTCCTAGCCTGAAAAAACACGGACCACTCAGCACCTCATGGCTGAGAGAGACACACCTCAAAAACTACGATCATTCCCATCATTGTTCCCATGCGGGCCTTTTTGCACCCCCCTGAAAACACAAAACCCCTGAAAACTTTAACGTTTTCAGGGGTTTAGTCGTTTCAAATTTGGCGGTGAAGGAGAGATTCGAACTCTCGATACAATTTCTTGTATACACACTTTCCAGGCGTGCTCCTTAAGCCACTCGGACACTTCACCGTATCTCGTCAAACTGATTCAGTCTGTCGAGGCGCGCTAATGTAGTCGAAAGCTTTTCCGATGGCAAAGGTTTTTTTCAGAATTTTCATGCGCTTAGGCGGTTATGCCGTTCCAGCCCTCTGCGGCGCCATGCGCACCACGGCGATTCTGCCATTCTCGGGCACTCGTGGCGCTTGTCTATAGTAGCTGCTGCGCCCTGCCGAAGGCTGCCTGCGGGCGGGCATGCGGGAAAAGTCTGACTGGGTAGTCAGTCACGGCGCTTTACCAGGGCGGGCGCGGTGGGTAACGTCTGCCGTCTGTCCTTCTATTACAAGCATTACAAGGAATCGCGTCATGAGTGAGTTGATTGCCTACCACCTCGAAGACGGTATCGCGACCCTGACCCTGAGCAACGGCAAGGTGAATGCCATTTCGCCGGCAGTGGTCAGTGCGTTTAATCAAGCGCTGGATCAGGCCGAGAAGGATCGGGCGGTGGTGATCATCACGGGCACGCCGGGGATTTTGTCCGGTGGCTATGATTTGAAGGTGATGACCGCCGGCCCTAAAGAAGCAGTGAGTCTGGTAACGTCGGGTTCCACCCTCGCCCGCCGCCTGTTGTCGCACCCGTTCCCGGTGATCGTGGCGTGCCCAGGGCACGCGGTGGCCAAGGGTGCGTTCCTGTTGTTGTCGGCGGATTACCGGATTGGTGTCGACGGGCCGTTCAGCATTGGCCTGAATGAAGTGATGATCGGCATGACCATGCACCACGCCGGGATCGAGCTGGCGCGGGATCGTCTGCGCAAGTCGGCGTTCCACCGTTCGGTAATCAACGCCGAGATGTTTAACCCGCAGGACGCATTGGGCGCCGGGTTCCTGGACAAGGTGGTCGCACCGGATGAGTTGCAGGCCGCAGCGCTGGAGGCAGCTCGCCAGTTGAAGAAGATCAATATGAACGCCCACAAGCACACCAAGCTGAAGGTGCGTAAGGCGCTGCTGGAAGCCCTGGATGACGCGATCATTCAGGATCAGGGGCACTTGGGTTAATCAAACCTGCGCCTGCTGAATCGAAGCCCGACCTTGAGTCGGGCTTTTTCTTACAAAGAATTCCGGATTGCCTACAACCGCTCTAGACAGTGTCTGTCACGTCTTGTTGAAACATGCGCTTAAACATCGCCTATCTCCTGACTCTATAGGGGCAATTGCCGAATACAGTGCACATCCGTACACTGCGCCACCTTTTGTCCCGATGGGCTGTGTCGATGCTTTTTTTGTTACGCATGTTGTTGATGGGCCTGCATTTTATGATTGCGGGCGTGCTGGGCGTGCTGCTGGGGATCTGTCGGCCGTTCAATCCGGACAACAGCCGTTACTGTGCGCGCCTGTATGCCGTGCCGGCGATGTGGCTGTTGCGCCTGCGGGTGAAGGCTGATGTCGACTCGCTGCGCAACAAACCCAGCAGTTGCGTGATCATTGCCAACCATCAATCCAACTACGACCTGTTTGTGTTTGGCACCGTGGTGCCGTACCGCACGGTGTGTATCGGCAAGAAGAGCCTGAAGTGGGTGCCGTTGTTCGGCCAGTTGTTCTGGCTGGCGGGCAATGTGTTGATCGACCGGGGCAACGCGCACAAGGCCCGGCGCTCGATGCTGACCACCACCCACACGTTGCAACACGCAGACACCTCGATCTGGGTGTTCCCCGAAGGCACGCGTAACTTCGGTGAGACGTTGCTGCCGTTCAAGAAGGGCGCGTTCCAGATGGCAATCGCCGCAGGCGTGCCGATTGTGCAGGTGTGTGTCAGCACCTATGTGAAGCAGATGAAGCTCAACCGCTGGAACAGTGGCGATATTCTGATTCGCTCGTTGCCGCCGATTCCTACGAAGGGGCTGACGATGGATGACATGCCGCTGTTAATGCAGACCTGCCGCGAGCAAATGCGCGACTGCATCGAGGCGATGGATCGCGAGTTGCAAACCACACCTGCAATCACGGCTGAACCCCGCCGAATTTGCTGACTCTGATTGGGCAGGGCAGGCTAAGCTGCCTGACAGTTGTCATCTGCCATTCAAGAAGAAGCGATCAGCACTATGGGTAGAGTTGTTGCGGCCGCCGTCTATAGCGCCGGAAAGAAAGTCACCGATATCACCCTCGACGAAGGCGCCGCCTGGGCCGCCAAGCCGGACCACTTTGTATGGATCGGCCTGGAAGAGCCCAGTGCCCTGGAACTGGCCAACCTGCAGCGCCAGTTCAACCTGCACGAACTGGCCATCGAAGATGCCCTGGAAAAACACAGCCGGCCCAAGCTTGAAACCTTCGGCGATGCGCTGTTTATCGTGACCTATTCGCCGGTGCGCGATAACGGCAAGCTGGAGTTTATCGAGACCCATATCTTTGCCGGCAACGGCTACATCATCACTGCCCGCAACGGCCATTCGGCGTCCTACGGCTATGTGCGCCAGCGCTGTGAGGCGCGGCCACTGCTGCTGGAGCATGGGGAAGATTTCGTACTCTATGCGCTGCTGGATTTCGTCACCGAGAACTACCAGCCCGTGAGCGAGGCGATTCATGCCGAGGTCGATGAGCTGGAGCGCAATGTGCTGTGCAACTCCCTGAATGAACACGACATCCAAAAACTCCACGGCCTGCGCCGCGATGTGCTGCGGCTGAAGCGTTATGTAGCGCCGATGGTGGAGATCAGTCAGGAGCTGCAGAAGCTGAGTTTTCCGTTTATTGACAAGAACATGCGTCCGTACTTTCGCGACGTGCAGATTCACGTCACGCGGCAGATGGAAGACCTGACCACCCTGCGGGATATCGCCAGCCAGACCATCGAGATCGGGGTGTTGCTGGAAGCCCAGCGCCAAAGCGTGGTGCAGCGCAAGTTTGCCGCGTGGGCGGCGATTCTGGCGTTCCCGACGGCGGTGGCCGGAATTTACGGGATGAACTTCCAGAACATGCCGGAGCTGCAATGGCACTACGGCTATTTTGCGGTGCTGGGGTTTATTGCGGTGGGGTGTTCGGGGTTGTGGGCCAGTTTCAAGCGCTCAGGCTGGCTGTAAAACTCTCTTCAATGTGCAGAAGATCAAACGGTGGGAGCTGGCTTGCCTGCGATCGCATCACCTGGGTTTTACTGAAAAACCGAGGTGTCTGCATCGCAGGCAAGCCAGCTCCTACATTATTGTGCGTCAAGCCGCGCCGGCTTCTGGTTTGTGCGCCACAAACCGCATCATCCATTCCGCCACGGTGACGCCGTGGTGGTCTCGTTCCAGGCTGGCCACGCCATTGGTGTAGACCTTTTCCCCCAGGGTTGTCTGAAGAATCTCCAGCAACTCGCGGGAATAGTCGTGGATAAATTCCGGGTGGCCCTGGAAGCACAGCACCTGGTCTTCGATGTGGTACGCCGCAAACGGGCAGAACTCGCTGGAAGCAATCACCGTGGCGTTTTCCGGCAAGGTGGTGACCTGGTCCTGATGGCTGATCAACAGCGTCAGTTCTTCCACCACCGGGCTCATCCACGGGGCCTTGGCGTTCAGTTTGTAGTCATGGATGCCCATGCCCCAGCCTTTGGTCGCCCGCTCTGTCTTGCCGCCCAGCAGCAGTGCCAGCAACTGATGGCCGAAGCAGATGCCGATCAGCTTGTCGCCGCGTGCATGGCGGTCCAGCAGGTAGGTCTTGAGGGTCTGGATCCATGGATCGGTGCCAAAGGAGTCGGCCTTGCTGCCCGTCACCAGGTAGGCGTCGAACACTTCGTCATCCGTCGGGTATTCACCCTGCACCACGTTATAGACGACGAACTCGGCGGCAATCGGCTGCTTGGAGAACAGGCGCTTGAACATCTGCCCGTACCCTTGGTACTGATCGATCAGCCCGGGACGCAGGATATCGGTTTCCAGGATGCACACGCGTAACGACATAAAAAATACCTGACACGGCGATGGGAATAATGAACACCCCCAGAGCCTGCCTTGAAATACCCTTCCAAGGCAAGCCCCGCACATGCCCAAACCCGTCAGAAGGTCGCGTTCTGTGCAGCGTTCTCCAACAACAGAGCCGGAGGCGTGAAGCGCTCACCATATTGCTCGGCCAGGTAACGCGCCCGGGCGATGAAGTCGTTCAGGCCGTACTGGTTGATGAACTGCAGCGCCCCGCCGCTCCAGGCGGCAAAGCCGATACCGAAGATCGAGCCGACGTTGGCATCGGCCGTCGACATCAACACGCCCTCCTCCACACAACGCACGGTTTCGATGGCCTGAATAAACAGCAGACGGTCGCGCACGTCCTGCGCCGAGATCCGTTGGCCGGGCCTTTCAAAGCGGCTTTTCAGTTGCGGCCACAGGTGTTTCTGCCCGCCCGCCGGGTAATCGTAGAAGCCCCCCGCCGCCTTGCCCGGACGCTTGTATTCGTTGAGCAACAGGTCGATTACGGCAAACGCCGGATGCTGGGGTAACGGCTTGCCCTCGGCCTGCAGGTCCTTGGCCGTCTGCTGGCGGATATGGCTCATCAGGCTGAGGGAAACTTCGTCAGAGACCGCCAGCGGCCCCACCGGCATGCCGGCCTTGCGCGCCTCGGTCTCGATCATCGGCGCGGCCACGCCTTCGCCGAGCATGGCGATGCCTTCGTTGGTGAAGGTGCCGAACACCCGCGAGGTGAAGAAGCCGCGGCTGTCGTTGACCACGATCGGGGTTTTCTTGATTTGCAGTACGAAATCAAAACCCCGAGCCAGGGTTTCGTCGCTGGTGCGGGCGCCCTTGATGATTTCCACCAGGGGCATCTTGTCCACCGGGCTGAAGAAGTGCAGGCCGATAAACTTGCCCTGGTCGGGGACCGCCGTGGCCAGGCCGCTGATGGGCAAGGTGGAGGTGTTGGAGGCGATCACCGCTTCGGCACCCACCACACTGTGTGCGGCAGCCGAAACCCTGGCCTTGAGCTCACGGTCTTCGAACACGGCTTCGATGATCAGGTCGCAGCCAGCAAGATCGGCATCGGATTCGGTAGGAACAATCCTCGCGAGGATGGTTTCCCGCTGCTCAGCGGTCAATTGCCCACGGCCGACCTTCTTGTCCAGTAACCCTGCCGAGTGGGCCTTGCCCTTCTCCGCCGCCGCCAGGTTGACGTCCTTGAGCACCACCTCAACGCCTGCCGAGGCGCTGACGTAGGCAATGCCGGCGCCCATCATCCCGGCGCCGAGCACGCCGACCTTGCGTGTCACATACGGTGCAAAGCCCTTGGGCCGCGAGCTGCCGGCGTTGATTTCATTGAGCTGGAACCAGAAGGTGCCAATCATGTTCTTCGCCACTTGCCCGGTGACCAGCTCGGTGAAGTAGCGGGTCTCGATCAGGTGCGCGGTGTCGAAATCCACCTGGGCGCCTTCCACGGCGGCACACAGGATTTTCTCCGGGGCCGGGAAGCAGGCGTTGGTTTTGGCGCGCAGTATCGAGGGTGCGATGGCGAGCATTTGCGCGACTTTCGGGTTGGACGGTGTGCCGCCAGGGATCTGATAACCCTTGATGTCCCAACGCTGTTTCGCCTCCGGATTGGCCCGGATCCACGCCCGGGACTTGGCCAGCAGCTCGTCACGGTCGGCCGCCAGCTCGTCAATCAACCCGGCTTGCAGCGCCTGCTGCGGCGTAATCTTTTTACCTTCCAACAAGTAGGGCAAGGCCTTTTCCAGCCCCAGCATGCGCACCATGCGCACCACACCGCCGCCGCCCGGCAACAGGCCAAGGGTCACTTCCGGAAGGCCGATTTGTACCGATTTATGGTCCAGCGCCACGCGGTGCTGGCACGCCAGGCAAATCTCCCAGCCACCGCCCAGCGCCGCACCATTGATGGCGGCCACCACCGGTTTGCCGAGGGTTTCCAGGGTGCGCAGTTGCGCCTTGAGCAGCAACACGCTGTCGTAGAATTCCTTGGCGTGGGGCTTGTCGACCTTGATCAATTCATTGAGGTCACCGCCGGCAAAGAAGGTCTTTTTCGCCGAGGTGATAATCACACCGGCAATCGAATCCTTCTCGGCGGCCAGCCGGGCGACGGTGGCCGCCATGGCCTCGCGGTACACCCCGTTCATGGTATTGGCGCTCTGGCCGGGCATGTCGATGGTCAGCACCACAATCTGGTCCTGGCCTTTTTCGTAACGAATGGCGTCGGTCATGATGGGTTCCTTAGGCTCAGAGGCGTTCGATGATGGTGGCGATACCCATGCCGCCGCCGACACACAGGGTGGCCAGGCCGTACCGCTGCTGGCGCACCTCCAGTTCGTCGAGCAACGTGCCGAGAATCGCGCAACCCGTGGCGCCCAGCGGGTGGCCCATGGCGATGGAGCCGCCGTTGACATTGACCCGGGTGGCGTCAATGCCCATGTCCTTGATGAACTTGAGCACCACCGAGGCAAACGCTTCGTTGACCTCGAACAGGTCGATGTCTTCCACCCGCAGCCCCGCCCTGGCCAGGGCCTTGCGGGTGGCCGGCGCCGGGCCGGTGAGCATGATGGTGGGTTCGGTGCTGGTGACCGCCGTGGCGACGATCCGCGCCCGGGGTTGCAGGCCGAGCTCGCGGCCCTTGGCTTCGGAGCCGATCAGCATCAACGCCGCACCGTCGACGATCCCGGAACTGTTGCCCGGTGTGTGCACATGGTTGATGCGCTCGACGTGGCTGTAGACCCGCAAGGCCGTGGCGTCGAAGCCCATCTGGCCCATCATTTCGAAGCTGGGTTTGAGTTTGCCGAGGCCTTCCAGGGTGGAGTCGGCGCGGATGAACTCATCCTGATCCAGCAGCACGATGCCGTTCTGGTCCTGCACCGCGATCAGCGACTTGTTGAAGGAACCGTCTGATCTGGCCCGTGCCGCTTTCTGCTGGGAGTGCAGGGCAAAGGCATCGACGTCGTGGCGGGTGAAGCCTTCCAGCGTGGCGATCAGGTCGGCGCCGATGCCCTGCGGCGTGAAGTGGCTGTGCATATTGGTTTGCGGGTCAAGCACCCAGGCGCCGCCGTCGCTGCCCATGGGCACGCGGGACATGGATTCGACACCGCCCACCACGACGAGGTCTTCAAACCCGGAACGCACTTTCATCGCGCCGAGGTTCACGGCCTCCAGGCCCGAGGCGCAAAAGCGGTTGATCTGCACACCGGCGACGCTGACGTCCCAGTCCGCCACCAGGGCGGCGGTCTTGGCGATGTCAGCGCCCTGGTCGCCAATCGGTGTGACGCAGCCGAGGACGATGTCATCCACTTGCCGCGTGTCGAGGTCGGTGCGCTGTTGCAGCGCCGTCAGCAAGCCGGCCACCAGGTTTACCGGCTTGACGCTGTGCAAGGCGCCATCAGCCTTGCCTTTGCCCCGGGGCGTGCGTATCGCATCAAAGATCAAAGCTTGGGTCATGATGTCCTCGAATGACTGCGCAACGAATCGTGCCCTTACCTTAGGCGCCGGGGCGCCGGATTCAATGACCGAACCGCTCATTGACCTTGACGCTCACGCTCAGACGAACGGTAGGAAGCTACGGGAATCGGTTGATTAATCGTTTTAGCTGTCTAGCCGGAGGGCTGGCGTCTGGCTGGCAATTGGCCTCATGCGTTTTTAATAAGATTTTCGCATCGAATGAGATGAAATGGATCTAAGCCATGTAGAACGAGGGCTCTAAGGTTGAATCTGTAGGAGAGGTAAAGGGTTGCTGCCGGGTTTTGCTGGAGCACCTGTAGAAACTGTAAGAAAAGAGTCATGCAGCACCGTCATAGTTAAATCGACAGGCACGCATTTGACGCTCAGGAATAACAACAAAAGGCAGTCAGCCATGTTCAAGCATTCGAAAGTACGGCAGGCGGGACTTATTCTTTTCGCCACCACCCTGATTCTGATCTTGCCCAATCTAACCAAGGTTATTGGGTGACCACTCGCACTCCACATTCTGCGCACACACAGCGCCAGGATCGCAGCCTTTGGCAGCGCCTTTCGGGATATTGCGCATAGCGATCCCGTCAGGAGCTGCCGTTTTGCGCGCCGAAATTTTGTGATTTTGCGGTATCGTGAGCTCCACCGCCTTTCCCGATATGTGGCCCTTCCTTGAAACAGATCATCGTCCTCCTGACCCTGCTGCTGGCCCTGCCGGCGCACGCCGCGCAATTGACCGTCGAGCTGGATCACGCCAGCAAAACCTGGGAAACAACCGAACTGCTCAAGCGCCCGGATGCGCAGACGGTGCAGGTCGTTGATGACGTTTCCTACAAGCGCAACATGACCTATCGCGCGGTGCCGCTGGCGGCGCTGTTGCCGGGCCTCAAGCCGGAAAATCATCTGCAGGCGGTGGCCCTCGACGGCTTTGCCGCTGAACTGACGGCGGCGCCGCTGCTGTCAAAAAGCGGTGCACGGGCATGGTTGGCCGTGGAAGATCCGGCGCATCCATGGCCGCCGCTGGCAGACGGCAAACCCAGTGCCGGGCCTTTTTATCTGGTGTGGACGGACCCGCAGGCGGGAAATATCAGCCCTGAGCAATGGCCGTTTCAGATCTCCGGAATCAAGCAGTTGAAGACAGTTGCGGAGCGCTTTCCAGCGTTACTGCCGGACCCGAAGCTGGCGGCGAATGACCCGGTAAATCAAGGTTTCGCGCTGTTCCAGAAGAACTGCCTGGCGTGTCATCGCCTGAACGGTGCCGGCGATGCGCAAGTGGGGCCGGACCTGAATATTCCTTACAACCCCACCGAATATTTCGCCGGGGATTTCCTCAAGCGCTACATCCGCGACCCGCAAAGCATGCGGCATTGGCCGCAGGCGAAGATGCCGGCGTTTGCTGCCAGTGTGCTGCCGGATGCGGACCTGGACCTGCTGGTGGGGTATTTGAAGCATATGGCAGGCAGAAAGCAGCCTTAAGGCTCCGGCAAACCTGTGGCGAGGGAGCTTGCTCCCGCTGGGCTGCGCAGCAGCCCCCATCAGACGATCGCATTTCTCCAGATAGAACTCGGGGGCAGGTTTTGGGGCCGCTTCGCTGCCCAGCGGGAGCAAGCTCCCTCACCACAAAAAGCTTTCCTGCCACAGGGAGCTCTCCGGCCAAGAAAAGCTCCCTCTCTCCCAGAATCCTACTGCTGCTGCACCGAAATCACCGGTGTCGGCGCCACAAATACCTTGGCATGCATCTGCTCATGCCCTCCCCCACGGCGCATGCCCCGCACCGGGCACGCGTCCAGGTAATCCAGGCCCACCGCCAGCTTCAAATGCCGCTCCGGCCGCGCCAGTTGGTTCGTCACGTCAAAGCTGTACCAGGCGTCATCCAGCCAGGCTTCGGCCCAGGCGTGGCTGGCCAGGTGCTCGCAATCTTCGCTGTACAAATACCCCGACACATAACGCGCCGGAATGCCCAGGCTGCGGGCGCAGGCGAGGAAGGCGTGGGTGTGGTCCTGGCACACCCCGGCGCGCCCGGCAAACGCCTTGGCGGCGCAGGTGTCGACTTCAGTGGAACCCGGCGAATAGGTCATGTACTGGTTCAGCGCGTGCATCAGGTCGATCAACGCACTGCGGTCGCGACGCTGGTGGCAGTGCTTTTCGGCAAAGCTGCGCAGGGCGTCGTCCGGCTCGGTCAACCGGGTGCAGCGCAGGAACGGGAAGGCCGACTGGCTTTCATGCTCAGCCTCGCGCAATTCGTCGATATCCACCTGGCCACGGGCCCCAATGATGATGGCTTCATGGGGCTCGTCCAGGGTCAACACGTGCAGGATATTGCCGAACGGGTCCAGTTGCGCCCGCACCGGTCGAGGCAAGTCCAACTGCCAGCTGAGAACGTGCTGGCGCTCGCTGTCATGGGGCGTGAGGCGCAGGTACTGGATGCTGGCACGCACCTGGTCTTCGTAGTGGTAGGTGGTTTCGTGGCTGATGGAAAGTCTCATGCCGCCTCCAGGTAGGAACTGTAAATAGCGTCACCCAGCTCGCGCACGAGAGGGATGAAGTCGGTCAGCCAAGCGTGCAGGCCTTCCTTGAGAATTTCGTCGATGGCGGTATAGCGCAGGCGCGCGTCCATCTCGGCCGCCAGGCGCTGGGCCGGGCGACCGTTGATGCCGGGCAGGCTGCCAAGGATCTGGTCGATCTCTTCACTGCAGGCTCGCAGCGAACGCGGAACATCGGCGCGCAGCAGCAACAGCTCGGCGACTTGGCGGGCGCCGGGAGCGTCGCGGTAGATCTCGGTGTAGGCCTCGAACGATGACAAGGCCCGCAGCAATGCACTCCACTGATAGTAGGCGTGGGCGGTGCCATCGGTGACGGCTTCGGCCTGGTCGCCGGCCATTTCGTAGCGGGCATCCAACAGGCGCAAGGTGTTGTCGGCCCTTTCGATAAACGTGCCCAGACGAATGAAGCGAAACGCGTCGTTACGCATGATGGTGCCGTAGGTGGCACCCCGAAACAGGTGGGACCGCTCCTTGACCCATTCGCAGAACCGGCTCATGCCGTAGCGGCTCAGGCCTTGCTGGGCGATGTCGCGAATTTCCAGCCAGGTGGCGTTGATGTTTTCCCACATATCGGCGGTGATTCGCCCACGCACGGCATGGGCACTGGCGCGTGCAGCGCCGAGGCAGCTGTAGATGCTGGCCGGGTTGGCAGCATCCAGGGCGAAGAAGTGCAGCAAGCGTTCGGCGTGCAGTTCACCGTGGCGCTCGCGGTAATCGTCGAGGGTGCCGGTGATCAGCAGCGGCATCGCCAGTTCATGCAGGCCATCGCCGCGCCCGTCCTGGGGCATCAGCGACAGCGAATAACTGACATCGAGCATGCGCGCGAGGTTTTCCGCGCGCTCCAGGTAGCGCGACATCCAATACAAATCCGAGGCAGTTCTACTCAACATATTTCAATCCTCGACCACCCAGGTGTCTTTAGTGCCGCCGCCCTGGGACGAGTTGACCACCAACGAGCCTTCCCGCAGCGCCACACGAGTCAGGCCGCCGGGGACCACCCGGGTTTCCTTGCCTTGCAGCACGAATGGGCGCAGGTCGATATGGCGTGGGGCGATGCCGTTTTCGACAAAGGTCGGGCAGGTCGACAGGCACAGCGTTGGCTGCGCGATGTAGGCATGGGGCTTGGCCTTGATGCGTGCACGGAAGGCTTCGATTTCCGCCGCCGAGGCTGCCGGGCCGACCAACATGCCATAGCCACCGGAACCCTGGGTTTCCTTCACCACCAGTTCCGGAAGGTTGGCCAGCACGTGGGACAGTTCGCTGGGATTACGGCACTGGAACGTCGGAACGTTCTTCAGGATCGGCTCTTCATCCAGGTAAAAACGGATCATCTCGGTGACGAAGGGGTACACCGATTTGTCATCCGCTACCCCGGTGCCAATGGCATTCGCCAGTACCACATTGCCCGAGCGATACGCCGCCAGCAGGCCCGGCACGCCGAGCATGGAATCCGGGTTGAAGGCCAGCGGGTCGAGGAACGCGTCGTCGAGGCGGCGGTAAATCACGTCGACCGCCTTGGGCCCGTCGGTGGTGCGCATGAACACACGGTCATCGCGCACGAACAGGTCGGCGCCTTCCACCAGTTCCACGCCCATTTCCCGAGCCAGGAACGCATGCTCGAAGAACGCGCTGTTGAAACGCCCAGGCGTCAGCACCACCACACTGGGGTTATCCAGCGGGCTGGAGCTTTTCAGGGTGTCGAGCAACAGGTTGGGGTAGTGATCGATCGGCGCGATGCGCTGGGCGGCAAACAGTTCGGGGAACAGGCGCATCATCATTTTGCGGTCTTCGAGCATGTAGCTGACGCCGCTGGGGGTGCGCAGGTTGTCTTCGAGGACGTAGTAAGTGCCGTCGCCATCGCGTACGAGATCGACGCCGGAGATGTGGGAATAGATGTCGCGGTGCAGGTCCAGGCCCTGCATTGCCAACTGGTACTGCTCGTTGGCCAGGACTTGCTCGGCGGGGATGATCCCGGCCTTGATGATGCGTTGTTCGTGGTACAGGTCGGCGAGGAACATGTTCAGCGCCTTGACCCGCTGGATGCAGCCGCGCTCGACGATCCGCCATTCACTGGCCGGGATGCTGCGGGGGATCGTGTCAAAGGGAATCAGGCGCTCGGTGCCTTGCTCGTCGCCATACAGGGTGAAGGTGATACCGGCCCGGTGAAACAGCAAATCGGCTTCGCGCCGGCGCTGGGCCAGTAATTCAGGGGGCGTCTCGGCCAACCAGCGGGCGAACTCGCGGTAATGGGGGCGCACCTGCCCTGCCCCGTCGTACATCTCATCATAATAAGTGCGGATCATGCCGTACTCCTTGTCACCCGGACGCAAGAACCATCGCAAGGCCCGTGCCAGCGGCATAAACACTTAAGTATCAATCAGTTGGATATAGGTCCAGCCCGCACCGCACCGTCCCGGTGCAGCAAATGCCCGCTGTCATGGGCGGCGCCTCATTGCAATGCAGGCCCTGACTATCAACAGCATAGTCAGAGTTGATTTCACTGCCCGGCAAACCCTGGGGATAATCACCCCCATCAGCTGAACAGGACGCGTCCTACAGCCTCATCCATTGCGCACTACCGCTTGTACCGAATCGCTCTCCTCCTTTGCGATCTTCCCTTTGGCCACCCTGCTCGGGTGGCTTTTTTTTGCGCAGGATTTTTCCCGCGCCAGAAACAAAAACGGCCGACCCAAAGGTCAGCCGATACGCTGTGTTGTTGCTCATGTCGCTACATGGGTAACCCACGCACCTCCTGTTTCACGCCCCATCCCTCAATGATCCCGCCCAAGGGCTCGACCACCGCCTCAAAGTCCTGCTCGAAGTCTCCTATGCCGTCGTAGGTGGCGAACATGATTTTGCTCAGTTCCAGGTACCAGGCGCCGTCATCCCGCGCGCTGACCTGGGCATTCAGGGATTCCCCACGAAACCGACCCGCAGCCCGCCGCGCACGTTCCTCATCCGGGAAAATGGCGTAGAACTCGATGGGGTGGAAACGCGAGAAGTCAAAGCCGCCCTCTTTCATGCGGCGCAACACGTTGGTGCTGATGTCTTCTTGATAGGCTGTGCTCATGAAACGTCCTCCTCAAACCGATGGATAGACTTTCCGTGCTTCCCAAGGCCCGCGCTGCAAGGGCGCGGGTGTTACGGCAATGACGTCGCCGCCGGGAGACAAGCATGTAGCTGACAAGACCAGACCTTAGCGATTCATTCGCTGATCTCCCTTGCAGAGTAGCGCGAAGCTATCAGCTCCACCAGAGGCTGTTTAAAGACGTACAGGGAATGTTCAGGCGGCGGGAGAAATGTCGAGGATTTGAATACTGTTCTGGTCTTTCAGGCTTTTTACCGTGGGCTCGGCCGTGCGGCCTTCCAGGTCGTTGAGGTCCAGTTCAGCGGCCACTGGGAGCAACTTTGCACGGATCATATGGGCAGCCTCTTCCAGGCTGGGTCTTTCGCCGCAGACGAACTGCTCCACGGACTGCACGCCATGATCATCAACGAAGGTAATTTTCCACGTTTGCATCAGTGCCTCCTCGATAAAACCCATGGGTGGGCTTACCTCTATCTGGACCTTGAGGGCTTGGAATTCGTTCCACTCAAGGCCGGAGGCACCTGATCAGCTGCTGTTACTTCTCAGCGTGTTCTTTCAGGGCTTTCAAGGTGTTGAACGGTGCGTCCACCACAAACTTGTTGGCCAACCACGACGGTACGCTGCCACCTGGCTCGGTGTGCACCTGGTAGGTCACTTCGGTCAGGTTGTCGCCCTTAGGCACCAGTTTCCAGTAGCCGTCGACCTGGGCCACACGCACATAGCCTTTGACTTCGGGCTGGTAGGTCGGCACTTCCAACAGCTTGCGGGTCACCGTGCCGTCGGCGGCCTTGGTGGTGGTGATTTCCAGGATCGAGTCACGATCGGTCACCGGGAACGGTGCCTTGAACTGGGTGTAGGTCCAGCTCTTGTCGCCTTCCTGCTTGAGGAGTTTTTGCGACTTGCATTCGTGGATCCAGGAACAGGCCCCCGCCACGTCTTCCTGCAATGCCTGGATCTTGGCCAGCGGAGCCTTGATGGTGGTCACACCGCGATAAGCCTTGTACTTGGAGCCGGCGATTTCACTCAAGGAGACTTTGATACCGTCTTCATCCTTGGCGGTCTGCCAATCTTCAGCGTGTGCAGCAGCCGCAAACAAAACGCTAAAACCGCACAACACCGCAACTCGTTTCAGTGAACCCATGGTCTTATTCCTTATTGTTGAAGTTCAGTACTTTGAACAGCCCACTAAGCCGCCGTCATCTGTTCCCACCAGCCGATCAACCTGATCGCTTCTTCCTGGCTGTTGCCACAGACCTCGAGATCCGCCTGGAACGAACTGCACACCGCCGGCCGCTCAGGCTGGCCAAACAACTGGCACAGTTGTTCGACCGACAGATGCAGGCAGCGTTCGCCGGCTGGTTTGCCGGCAGGCATTCCCGGCAATGGAGAGCTGATGGATGGGGCAATGCAGCAAGCGCCACAGCCTTCACGGCATTTCATGACGAACAGATCCTCGACAACTCAGTGTTGATGGCCACGTAAGACTACGCCCTTAAACAGACGTTTTAAATTGGCTTAACAGGGGTTTTTAACCGAAAACAAAAGTGACTGACCAGTCTGCGACAGAAGGTCAGGGGTACGCGTCACTTTTACTCGTCGGGTTTATTGCTTGAACTGGAAATCCAGCGCCGCGCCTTCCACTTCGCGCCGTTCTTCGTTGCGCAGTTGCAGCTGCATTTCATTGCTGAGCAGGCGCCCGTTGATCTGGAACGCGCTGTTATCGGTGGGCTTTTCGGCAAACATCGGCGGCAACAGCGGCACATTCTTCGGTTGCGGCATGGTACCGAGGGGCTGCAGATGGCGAACCATGTTCGACGGCAGGCTCAAATCCAGCTCTGCAGGCGGTAACTGAGTCTTGGCGACTTCGTGGGCTGATTTTGATTTGCTGGCGATAGGCGCACGCTTTTTGGTCGGTGCGGCTTTCTTTGCCGGTGCTTTCTTCGCCACCGGCGCCTTCTTGGCCGGGGCGGCTTTTTTCGCCGGCGCCTTTTGCTGGGTGCTGGCAGCAGGCGCTGTTTCACTGGCAGGCGCCGCCAGGACGGCACCCGCGTTACACAGGCTTAACACGCAGATCAGCAGTGCAGCAGGAAAGGTATAAGTCATATCGCCAGCAGCATTAACGGCAGAAGGCCATATGCTCGCTTGTTGGGGCCAGCATGACAAGCATGCTAAATAGCCAGCTACCCTTTATGTCCCCTTTCCACGCCTCAAAAGCCTGCCGCAGTCTCCTGGCACAACTGGCTCGCCAGCATGCCGAGGGTCATCAACGCGCGCTCGGCCTCGCGGTTCCACGGTGTACCGCAGTTCAGGCGAATACAGTGGTTGAACTGTTCCGTATTACTGAAGATCAGCCCCGGTGCAATGCTGATGCCCTGCTGCAAGGCGCGCACGTGCAGTTCCTGGGTATTGACCCGCCCGGGCAAACTGACCCACAGGATAAAACCGCCGGTCGGACGGGTCATCTGCGTGCCTTCGGGAAAGTACTGCTGCACCGCCAACTGGAAGGCGCTGAGATTTTTGCGGTATTCCTGGCGGATATAGCGCAAATGCCGGTCATAACCGCCGTTTTCCAGGTAGGCCGCCGTGCCCATCTGGGTCACGCTGCAAGCCGAATGGGTGCTGAACATTTGCAGGCGCTGGATTTCCTGCTGGTACTTGCCGGCGATCATCCAGCCGATGCGGATGCCCGGTGACAAGGTCTTGGAGAAGCTGGAGCAGTAGATGACCCGGTCCAGGCGGTCGTAGGCTTTCAGGGCCTTGGTGCGGCCCAGCTCGAACATCAGCTCGCCGTAGATATCGTCTTCAACCACCTGGATATCGAAATCCGAGGCCAGGCGCAGCAGTTGTTTCTGCCGCTCTTCGGGCATGGTGCCGCCCAACGGGTTGCTCAGGCGTGTGGTCAGCACCAAGGCCTTGATCGACCATTGGTTGGCCGCCAGTTGCAGGGCTTCCAGGCTCATGCCGGTGGCTGGGTCGCTGGGGATTTCGATAACTTTGAGGCCGAGCAGATCCGCCAGTTGCAGCAGGCCGTAATACGTTGGCGACTCGGCGGCGATTAAGTCGCCCGGCCGCGTCAGCACCCGCAACGACATCTGCAACGCGTCCACGCACCCGTGGGTGATCACCACTTCGGACGGGTCGACCACCACACCGGCATCGCGCATGCGGATTGCCACCTGGCGCCGCAGCGGTTCAAAACCGGGGCTGAACATGTAGCTGAACGCCCGCGGGCTCTGGAAGCGTGTGACCTTGGCCAGTTGCTGGTGCAGCGCCCGTACAGGCAAATAGTCGACACTGGGTACGGCGGCGCCCAGTGGGAACACGCCTTCGCGGCGGGATTCCACCAACACCTGTTGAATGATGCTGCTGCGGGTGACCAACCCTGGACGCTCGACCCGTGCGATGTCCGGCGTGGGCGCGGTAAGCGCCGGCGTCTGGTGCACGTAGTACCCGGACTGCGGCCGCGCGCGAATCAAGCCCTGGTCTTCCAGGTTCGCGTAGGCCTGCAACACGGTGGCGTGGCTGACGTTGAGCTGGGAGCTCATTTTGCGCACCGAAGGCACGCGCTCGCCCGGTTGATAGACACCGCGGCGAATATCCTCAGCCAGTTGCTGGGCGATACGTTGGTAAAGCAACAGATTGGTCATGACGCAGCACTCGATTTCACGGGTATTTTATTTTTGTGTGAAACATACCGGCACAGTTTAGAAGTGTACGGGGACAGTTGCCACAATAGTCGAGCGCGGGCGGCAGTGATAGAAAAAACTGTAAGGGTGGCGAACTGAATCGCAGGCACAAAAAACCCGGGAGATTCCCGGGTTCCTGTGACACTGGGTGTTCAGCGGGCGGCGCCCAACTGGCCTTTCTCATCGGAGAACACAATCTCCACCCGGCGGTTCTGTGCCCGGCCACGCTCCGAAGCGTTGGCTTCAACCGGGTACTGATCGCCGTAGCCCTCGACCTGGATGCGTTTTTCATCGATGCCCAAGTCGTTCAGCACATCCGCCACGGCCTGCGCGCGGTCCCGGGACAGTTTGAGGTTTTCCGGCTCGCCACCGGTATTGTCGGTGTAACCCTCGATGCGCACTCTGCGCTTGGGGTTCAATTGCAGGAACTGTACGACTTTCAGCACCGTGCGGTTGGCCGAGTTTTGCAGCTCTGCCTCGCCGGTGTCGAACAGCACGTCACCCAAGGTCATCACCAGGCCACGATCGGTCTGGACGGTGGTCAGGCTGGCGATCTGTGCCTCCAGCCATTTGCCCTGTTGCTGCACGCTGCTCAGCTTGGCTTCCCGCAGGGCCAGTTGCAGGCGCTGGCGTTCCAGCTCCAGCTTGACCCCGCGTTCCTGATTCAGCGCCTGCTCGGTGTGTTCCCGGGCAATCGCGCTGTAGCGCTGGCTCAGGTAAGCGTAATGGGCCACATCGGCGCCGCTGCCCCAGAAGCTGGAAAAACGCTCGGCACGGGCCAGGGACTCACCGGCGCGGATCACGTCCTTGGGCGCGATGCGCAGCACATTCGAATCTTCCTTGACCTTCTGGAAGTCACTGCTCGCCTGTTGCAACGCGACGTTACTGTCAGGATGGGTCGCGCAACCGCCGAGCGCGCTGCCCAGCAACAGCACACAGCTCAACCCTCGGATCAACGGGCTCATTGGGCATCTCCCAACTGCAGTTGCTTGCGCAGGCGGGTGATACGGGTGTTGAGCACGTTCAGTTGCTCCTGGCTTTTGCGGGTCAGCACCCGGGCTTCTGCCAGGCGGGCGTCCAGCTCGGCTTCTTCAGCCTGCATGCGGGCGTCCTTGTAGGATTGATCGGCCATGTCGGCCTGGGCCTGGGTGAACTTGTCTTCAGCCAGCTTGAGCTCGGGCGAGTCATCGGCGACGGCGCCCACGGCGTTGGCTTGTTCCAGCGCTTGCTGGGTCAGGCGTATTTGTTCATTCGGCGCAGGATCGGCTGCACATCCCGCCAGAGCTACAACGGCGAGGGCCGCGAAAAGAGGTCGAATAGTCACTGAAAATCCCTACTTTGTTGGGGTGCCGACGGGTTGCTGCAACTGCGCTTTCCAGCGCGCAAGATTGCTCTGCAGCGCGGTTTCCGCCAGACCGGACGCGGGCAATTCTGTCATCTTTTTGGCGAGCTGTCCGCGCAACCACGGATCGTTGCACGCCGAGTTGTGGGAAATGGCCAGGTACAGGCCCGGCTGGTCGATGGGTATTTCGCGCGCCACCAGGTCGTTGCTCATGCCCAGGGTCTGGGCCATGGCCATGCCGGAATAACGCCCGGCGAGCACGTAGTCCACTTCCCCCAGCAGCAGCTTCTGGAACGCCGGGGTCAGGCTGGGCAGGCGTTGCAGGGTCAGTTGCTCACCGGCGAAGGTTTCGAAGTCGCGGCTCAGGCGCGCCCGCTCCGACACCGCGCCCTTGTGACCCTGCAGGTCGCTGGCCTGGTGGTAGGCCAGGGCCGAATCCTTGCGGGTCCAGACCAGGTAATCGGTTTGCACCAGCGCCGGGTGGATGTAGTCGAGGGCGTCCAGGGCGTCGAGGGTCAATGGCGCGTCGGCGAGGATGTCCATGCGCCCGCTGCGCACCTCTTCCAGCGCCAGAGAGCGCTTGCCGCCGTACAGCAGGTCGATTTTCACCCCGAGGTCCTTGGCCACTTGCTGCAACATGTCGGCGGTGGCGCCGATCAGGTGCGTGGGGTCCTGGGGATCACGCCACAGGTAGGGCGGTGCGTCCGGGCTGCCGGTGATCACCAGGCGATCACACTTGCCGGCCGCCAGCGACACGGTCGGCAGCAGTGACAGGGCCAGCAGTACAGCCCAGGGGCGCAATTCCATGGCTTGGTTCTCCCATTCAAAAATTGCCGGGCAAAAAAAGCCCGGTCAAAAGACCGGGCTCTTTATAAGTGAAGCGGCTGGATTAGACCAGCTTCTCCAACTCGGGTACGGCTTCGAACAAGTCCGCCACCAGGCCGTAATCAGCCACCTGGAAGATCGGTGCTTCTTCGTCCTTGTTGATCGCAACGATCACTTTGGAGTCTTTCATACCGGCCAAGTGCTGGATCGCGCCGGAGATACCGACCGCGATGTACAGCTGTGGCGCAACGATCTTGCCGGTCTGGCCGACCTGCATGTCGTTCGGTACAAAACCTGCGTCGACGGCAGCGCGGGAAGCGCCGACCGCAGCGCCCAGCTTGTCGGCCAGGGCGTACAGGTGCTTGAAGTTGTCACCGTTCTGCATGCCACGGCCGCCGGAAACGACGATCTTGGCAGCGGTCAGTTCCGGACGATCGGACTTGGCCAGTTCTTCGCCAACAAAGCTGGAAGTGCCAGCGTCGTGAGCAGCCGCAACCGCCTCAACCGCAGCCGAACCACCTTCAGCAGCCACCGGGTCGAAACCGGTGGCACGCACGGTGATGACTTTTACCGAGGCAGTGGACTGCACGGTAGCGATGGCATTACCGGCGTAGATCGGACGCTTGAAGGTGTCGGCGCTTTCTACCGAAACGATCTCGGAGATCTGGTCAACGTCCAGCTGCGCAGCAACGCGCGGCAGGATGTTTTTGCCGTTGGAGGTAGCGGCAGCCAGGATATGGCTGTAGCCAGCGCCCAGCTCTGCCACCAGCGGGGCAACGTTTTCCGGCAACTGGTGAGCGTAGGCCGCGTTGTCGGCGACCAGGACTTTGCTCACGCCAGCGATTTTTGCAGCGGCTTCAGCCACGGCGCCAACGTTTTGGCCGGCGACCAGGACGTGGACATCACCACCGATTTTGGCGGCAGCGGCCACGGTGTTCAGGGTGGCCGGGGCCACAACCTTGTTGTCGTGTTCTGCGATTACCAAGATAGTCATGATTAGATTACCTTCGCTTCGTTTTTCAGTTTCTCGACCAGTTCAGCCACCGACTTGACCTTGATGCCCGCGCTGCGTGCAGCCGGCGCTTCGACTTTCACGGTCTTGTTGGTGGAGGCGGTGGAAACGCCCAAAGCATCCGGAGTCAGCACTTCGAGAGGCTTCTTCTTGGCTTTCATGATGTTTGGCAGGGACGCGTAGCGCGGCTCGTTCAAACGCAGGTCGGTGGTGACGATGGCTGGCAGTTTCAGGGAAACTGTTTGCGCGCCGCCGTCGATTTCGCGGGTCACGGCAACCTTGTCGCCGCTCACTTCGACTTTCGAAGCGAAGGTGCCCTGGCCGTAACCGGTCAGTGCAGCCAGCATCTGGCCTGTCTGGTTGTTGTCGCTGTCGATGGCTTGTTTGCCGAGGATCACCAGCGATGGCTGTTCCTTGTCGACAACAGCTTTCAGCAACTTGGCAACGGCCAGGGAAGTCAGCTCTTCAGCGGATTCGACGAGGATGGCGCGATCGGCACCCAGCGCCAGGGCGGTACGCAGCTGCTCTTGAGCAGTGGTCGGACCGATGGAAACGACGACGATTTCAGTCGCAACGCCTTTCTCTTTCAGGCGTACGGCTTCTTCCACGGCGATTTCGCAGAACGGGTTCATCGACATCTTGACGTTAGCGAGGTCGACGCCGGAATTGTCCGCCTTGACGCGAACTTTCACGTTGTAATCGACAACGCGTTTGACAGCTACAAGAACCTTCATGGATTCCTCGTTACTCTCCGGTGAAAAGAAAGTCGCCTAGGCGAACCTGGCGGTTGATGCTCATCGGCACACAAGGGCACCTCCAAAAACGGCACGGACTCACACAACAATGGGATAGCGATGACCGTTCGTCAGTGGTGACCAAGAAGTCATTCTTTATCGCAGCGTGTAAACTGCGCGCCATCGTTTGGGCGCGCGTCACCTGTCTTGCTTTTGGACGTGCTCTTGAAACCTGCAGTCTGCCTACGGTAAGCGCAAAACCGACCGTATATTGACCGGAACACCTATTCTGGTCAATACGGCAAAATAGCCAGTCATAAGCCGCGCCTCTTTGATTTACCTAGCCTGCGGGCAATTCAAACAAACGTTTGTATTGGACGCTGAGAGTGGTGTAGATATAATGCGCCACCTAGAGAGAAAGGTGGGTCGTCCCCTGCCCCTTGCATGAGATTTCTGCAGGCATTGTGGGACGAATTACCGAACCTCCACCCATTAGAAAAAAAGCCGTTGAGCCTTGAGTAGGAGATAGCCTGTGGAACGCGAATACATGGAATTCGACGTGGTCATCGTCGGCGCTGGCCCGGCAGGCCTGTCTGCCGCCTGCCGATTGAAGCAGAAGGCCGCCGAAGCCGGTAAGGAAATCAGCGTCTGCGTGGTCGAAAAAGGCTCCGAAGTCGGCGCTCACATCCTGTCCGGTGCGGTGTTTGAACCCCGTGCCCTGAACGAATTGTTCCCGGACTGGAAAGAACTCGGCGCCCCGCTCAACACACCTGTTGTGCGTGATGACATCTATGTACTGCGCTCCAGCGAAGCTTCCACCAAGGTGCCTGACTTCTTTGTGCCCAAGACCATGCACAACGAAGGCAACTACATTATCTCCCTGGGCAATCTGTGCCGCTGGCTCGCCCAGCAGGCCGAGAACCTGGGCGTGGAAGTCTACCCGGGCTTCGCCGCCCAGGAAGCGCTGTTCGACGAGAACGGCGTGGTGCGCGGGATCATCACCGGCGACCTCGGCGTCGACCGTGAAGGCAACCCGAAAGAAGGCGTCTACACCCCGGGCATGGAGCTGCGTGGCAAGTACACGCTGTTCGCCGAAGGTTGCCGCGGGCACATCGGCAAGCAACTGATCCAGCGTTTCAACCTGGACAGCGACGCGGACGCCCAGCACTACGGCATCGGCCTGAAAGAAATCTGGGAAATCGACCCGGCCAAGCATCAGCCTGGCCTGGTGGTACACACCGCCGGCTGGCCGCTGGACATCATGAGTGCCGAAAACACCGGTGGTTCGTTCCTCTATCACCTGGAAAACAACCAGGTGGTCGTCGGCTTGATCGTCGACCTGTCCTACAGCAACACCTTCCTGTCGCCGTTCGACGAGTTCCAGCGCCTCAAGCATCACCCGGTGCTGGCCCAGTACCTGGAAGGCGGCAAGCGCATCAGCTATGGCGCCCGCGCTATCTGCAAAGGCGGCCTGAACTCGCTGCCGAAAATGGTCTTCAAAGGCGGCGCGCTGATCGGTTGCGACCTCGGCACCCTGAACTTCGCCAAGATCAAGGGCAGCCACACTGCCATGAAGTCCGGCATGCTCGCCGCTGACGCCGTGGCCGACCGCCTGTTCGCCGAATCCGAAGGCGGCGATGAACTGACCGCTTACGTCGACAGCTTCAAGAACAGCTGGCTCTACGAAGAACTGTTCGCCAGCCGTAACTTCGGCCCGGCGATGCACAAGTTCGGCCCGATCATCGGTGCCGGCTTCAACTGGTTCGACCAGAATATCCTCGGCGGCAAAATGCCGTTCACCCTGCACGACACCAAGCCTGACTACGCCTGCCTGAAGCTGGCCAAAGACAGCAAGAAAATCGACTACCCGAAACCCGACGGCAAGCTGAGCTTCGACAAGCTGAGCTCGGTGTTCATCTCCGGTACCAACCACGAAGAAGAACAGCCGTGCCACCTGAAGCTGAAAGACCCGAGCATCCCGATCGGCACCAACTTGCCGCTCTACGATGAACCGGCGCAGCGCTACTGCCCGGCCGGCGTGTATGAAGTGATCACCAAGGAAGACGGCGAGAAGCGCTTCCAGATCAACGCCCAGAACTGCGTGCACTGCAAGACCTGTGACATCAAGGACCCTTCGCAGAACATCACCTGGGTCACACCGGAAGGCGCGGGCGGGCCGACTTACCCGAACATGTAAGTCACTGGCTTGAACAGAAGGCTCCCGAATGGGGGCCTTTTTATTGCCCGATGATCAGGCCGCCCGCTCATCCCCAGGACTGCGCTCGAAGTAGCGCTTGTATTCCCGGCTGAACTGCGACGTACTCTGATACCCCACGCTATGCGCCGCCTGTGCCACGCCCATGCCTTCCACCAACAGCAACTGCTGGGCCTTGAGCAGCCGCAGGCGCTTGAGGTACTGCACCGGCGACAACAGCGTGCAACGCTTGAAGTGCTCATGAAACGTCGACGCACTCATGTGCGCATAACCCGCCAGCGTCTCGATATTCAGCGGCTCGGCGTAATGCGCATGCAGGTGGTTCAACGAGGTCGCCACCCGTGAAAACTGCCCCTGCTGCTCCACCAGCGCCCGCAGTACATCGGCCTGTGGCCCACGCAACGCCGTGAACAATAATTCCCGCACCCGCGCCGGGCCCATGATCCGGCTCTCCAGCGGATCGTGCAGGCACTGCAGCAGCCGTTCGACACAGCCGCGCATGGCGTCATCCAGCACCACCGAGCTCATGGACTCCAACGTCTGCGCCGCCGGCGGTGGCCCGCTCTGGATACCCATCGCCATCACCAACTCACCCAGCACCACCCGGTCAATGCCGACCGTCACGCCTAAAAGCGGCGCATTGGGCATGGCAAAGGTCTCGCATTCGAACGGCACCGGCATTGCCTGGATCAGGTAATGCCCGGCGCCATATTCCAGGGTACGCGGGCCCAGGTAGGCGACCTTGCTGCCCTGGGCGACGATCATCAGGCTCGGCTCATAAATCTGCGGGCCCCGCGCCACGTCGCAACTGGCGCGCAATACCTGCACGCCGGCCAGGTTCGTGGGCGAAAAACCATCGCGGGGCGTCAACGGTTCGATCAGGGCAACCAACGCGGCATTGGCGTCGACATGGCGGGTCAACAACATGGCAAAAACTTCGCGAAAAAGGGGATGTGACCATCATCGCAGGTCTGGCGCCACAGTGATCCAATCCAGGGGCACTCCCGGACGAATAGGCATGAGACTCGGAGCAATCGCCATGGCCGCCCCCAGGCACGGCGCGGAGAATGCGCCACCTCACCTGTCACTGCTCCTGCGAGGTTTCTCCATGTACACCGCTATCGGTTACGCCGCTCAATCGGCCACCACTCCCCTCGCCCCCATGTCCTTCGAACGTCGCAGCCCGCGCGCCGATGACGTGGCGATCGAAATCCTCTACTGCGGCGTCTGCCACTCCGACATCCACCAGGCCCGCAACGAATGGGGCATCGCCGTGTACCCGCTGATGCCGGGCCACGAGATCGTCGGCAAAGTCACTGCCGTCGGCGCCAATGTCACCGCGCATAAAATCGGCGACCTGGTCGGCGTTGGCTGCATGGTCGACTCGTGCCGTCATTGCGACGCCTGCCACGCGGACCTTGAGCAATACTGCCTCGAAGGCCCGACCATGACCTATGCCACCCCGGACCGGGTCGACGGCAGCAACACCATGGGCGGCTACTCCGACAGCATCGTCGTCAGCGAGCACTTCGTGGTGAAGATCCCGGCCACGCTCGACCTGGCCAGCGCCGCGCCGATCCTCTGTGCCGGCATCACCACCTACTCGCCGCTCAAGCACTACGGCGTGAAGGCTGGCGACAAGGTTGGGGTGCTGGGCATGGGCGGCTTGGGCCACATGGGCATCAAGTTTGCCAAGGCCATGGGCGCGGAAGTGACGCTGTTCACCCGCTCCGCCAGCAAGGCTGAAGAAGGCCGTCGCCAGGGCGCCGATCACGTGATCGTGTCCACCGATGCTGAACAGATGAAAGCCGCTGCCGGCCACTTCGATTTCCTGCTGGACACCATTCCGGTGCAGCACGATTTGAACCCCTACCTCGACGTGCTGCGCTTTGATGGCGTGCACATCCTCGTGGGCTTGATCGAGCCGGTCGACCCGCCCGTGAATGCCGCCAAGCTGGTGCTGGGCCGCAAGGTACTGGCTGGTTCGCTGATCGGTGGCATTGCCGAAACCCAGGAAGTCCTGGATTTCTGCGCTGAGCACGGCATCACCTGCGACATCGAAATGCTCGACATCCGCCAGATCAACGAAGCCTACACCCGCATGATTGCCGGTGACGTGAAGTACCGCTTCGTGATCGACATGGCGACCCTGAAGGCCTGATCAGGCCTTCGCGCCCAACTCCGCTGAAAGCCGCGCTGCGACCTGTTTGATCACAGGGATCAGCTCGGCCATTTTTTCCAGCGGCATGTAGGGCACGGTACTGGCGATGCTGATGCCGGCGACGATTCGCCGGCTGGCATCGCGCACCGGTGCCGCGACACAACGGATCGACGGTTCGTTGTCTTCCAGATCGAACGCATAACCGCCCGCCACGTACTCCTGCATGCGTTGTTCAAACTGCGCCCAGGACTGCTCGGGGTGCTGCGGCCACTGCAGGTTTTTCCCGCCCGCCGGCAGGCTGACCTCATACAGGCGCTGCCACTCTTGCACGCTGTCATCCAGCAGCAACGCCTTGCCGATCCCGGTGCGCGCCAACGGCATGCGATGGCCCACACGCGAGCGCATTTCCGGGCCGTTGCGGCCAGGATTTTTGTGCAGGTACAGCACGTCGTCGTATTCGCGAATGGCCAGGTGGATGGTGTCGCCGGTCAACGCCGACAACTCATCCAGATACGGCACCGCCAGGCTCACCAGCGGCAATTCTTCCCGTGCCTGGAAACCCAGCTCGATCAGTTTGGGCCCCAGCAGGTAGCCGACTTGCGGCACCACGCGCAGATAGCGCTCTTCCACCAGGCAACTGGCCAGGCGGTGGGTGGTGCTGCGGGTGGTACCGATGCGCCTGGCGATTTCCTTGAGATCCCGCGCGCCGGCCGCCACGGCCTGCACCACGCCCAGGCCACGCAGCAGGGTCTGGGTGCCGGTGGGCGCGGCGTCTTTGACGGGAGTGTGGGCGTTTTCCTGCATATCGGGCCTATTGGGAAGTACGAAAACGGCGCCATTATGGGCGGTCACGGTAACTGTGGCGAGTGGGCTTCTGTGGTGAGGGGGCTTGTCCCCCGTTGGGCTGCGTAGCAGCCCCAAGAGAGTCATTCCATTTTTCCAGACAGATCAGAGTTGCATGGCTTTGGGGCCGCTTCGCAGCCCAACGGGGGACAAGCCCCCTCGCCACAAAAAGCCCGCTCACCGCAAGGAACCCGCTGCCCCTTAACGCTGTTTCATGCGGTCGATAATGACCGCCAGCAACAGGATCGACCCACGAATCACGTACTGGTAGAAGGTGTCGATGTTCTTCAGGTTCATCGCGTTCTCGATGATCGCCAGAATCAGCACCCCGGCAATCACATGCCGGATCATCCCGATCCCGCCGCTCAACGACACCCCGCCCAGCACGCACGCCGAGATCACCGTCAGCTCGAACCCCTGGCCAATCATCGGTTGCCCCGAGGTCATGCGCGACGCCAGGATCACCCCGGCCAACGCCCCGATCACCCCGTGCACGGCAAAGATGATGATCTTGGTCCGGTCAACATTCACCCCGGCCAACAGCGCCGCTTCCTGAGTTGCCCCCGATGGCCATCGTGTTGCGCCCGTAGGTGGTGTAGTTCAGCAGCCAGCCAAAGAACACAAAGCACAACACGGTGATGATGATCGGCACCGGCACGCCAAACAGCTGGCCGTTGCCGAAGACGAAGAAACCTTCGTCCATCACGCCCACCGCCTTGCCGTTGGAAAAGATATACGCCAGCCCGCGCACGATCTGCATCGTCGCCAGCGTCGCAATCAACGCGTTGATCCGCAGCTTGGCGATCACGATGCCGTTGATCAGCCCCACCACCAGGCCCATGGCCAACGCCGCCGACACGCCGAAGAACACGCTGTCGGTGTCGCGAATCACGATCCCCGCCACCACGCCCGAACAGGCGATCACCGAACCTACCGACAAGTCGAAGTGCCCCGACGCCAGGCAGAACAGCATGGTGCAGGCTGCAATCCCGACCGTTGAAATCGCCAGCCCGAGGCCGCGCATATTCAGCGGTGAAAGGAAGTTGTCGATGAAAATGGCACTGAGCACAAAGATGCTCAAGGCCGCCAGCAGCATGACCCAATCATCGAGAAACTTGCGCTGGTTGAAACCCGGCCAGAAGCTTCTCGCGGTTTTTACCTGTGACATACCCTACCCCTCGTATTCTTCAATCCCGCGTACGCGGAAGAGCCAGTTGCAGCAGCCGTGCTTCGTCCGCTTGATCGCGGGTCAATTCGCCGGTCAGGGCGCCTTCGCTCATCACCAGGATGCGGTCGGAGATGCCCATCACCTCCATCAGGTCGCTGGACACCACGATCACCGCAATGCCGCTGGCCGCCAGGTTGTGGATGATCTGGTAGATCTCCGACTTGGCACCGATATCGATGCCGCGGGTCGGCTCGTCCAGCAGCAAGACTTTCATCGGCATCGACAACCAACGACCCAGAATCGCCTTCTGCTGATTGCCGCCCGACAGGAACAGAATCGGTTGGTCGGCCGACGGTGTGCGCACGTTCAGCGCGCTGATTTGCCGCTGGGCGTTGGTGCGTTCCCAGCCACCCTGGATCAGCCAACCGAACCGCGCATGGTCACGGCGCGCACTGATGTTGATGTTCTCCGCGACACTGGCGCGAGGCACGATGCCTTCCTTCTTGCGGTCCTCGGGGCACAGCAGCACACCGGCCGCAATCGCATCCCGTGGGGTCTTGAACGTCTGCGCCTCACCGTGCAACACCAGCGCACCCTGGGTGCTGCGCGACAACCCGGCCAGCAGGCGCAACAGCTCCGTGCGCCCTGCCCCGACCAAACCGAACAGCCCGAGAATCTCGCCTTTGTTCACCTGCAAACTCACCGGTTCCTGCAACCCCGGCCCAAGCAAACCTTCTACCCGCAACGCTTCACCGGAGTGTTCGCGCGGCCGGTAGTTATAGATGTCCTGGATGTCGCGCCCGACCATGCAGTTAACCAACTGGTCGACGTTCAACTGCGCCATGTCTTCAAACGTGCGCACGAAACGCCCGTCCTTGAACACCGTCACCGCATCGCAAATCCGGAACACTTCTTCCATGCGGTGTGACACGTAGAGGATCACCCGGCCTTCATCCCGCAGCCGGGCGATGATCACCATCAGCCGCTCGATCTCACGGGCCGAGAGGCTGCTGGTGGGTTCGTCGAAGGCAATCACATGGGCGTTGCGCGACATGGCCTTGGCGATTTCCACCAGTTGCCGCTGGCCGAGGGACAGGCTGCCCAGGCGCATGTTCGGATCGATTTCATCCGCCAGGCCCTTGAGCAGTTCCCGCGCCTTGCGCACCATCGCGCCGCGATTGACCACGCCGAAGCGCGACGGCATATGGCCCAGCAGCAGGTTCTCGGCGACGGTCATTTCCGGCACCAGTTGCAGCTCCTGGTGAATCACCGCGATGCCGCTGGCGATGCTGTCGGCCGCCGACTTGAAACTGACGCTGCGTTCGCCCAACTGCAGACTGCCGCTGTTGGGCGGATAAAAACCGCCGAGGATTTTCAGCAAGGTCGACTTGCCCGCGCCGTTCTCGCCCATCAGCGCATGCACCGAATGGGGCCGCGCTTCAAAGCTGATCTGCGCCAGGGCTTTCACCCCGGGAAACTCCTTGCCGATGCCGTTGAAGCGCAGGCTCTCTGCGGCGGCGCTGCTCATTTCCACAGACCGATCTTGCTCAACTCTTCCTTGAAGTTGGCGCGGGTGATCAGGGTCACGTTATCCAGCGCGGTGAACTTGGCTGGCTCCGTGCCTTTTGTGACCCACTCGAACATCGAGGTAGCGGTTTTATAACCGGAGGCATCCGGGCTGAGCAGCATCGAGCCGTAGAAACCGGTGTCGGATTTTTTCAGTTCTTCGATAGCGTCGGTGCCGTTGATGCCCACGCCGATCACATTCGGCGCCTTGAAGCCGGCGCTTTCGGTGGCGCGCACGCCGCCCAGCACGGTGCTGTCGTTCATGCCGCCGATCAGCAGGTTTTTCGCGCCGCTGGGCAGTTTCACCAGGGCCGAGTTGGTGGAGTCCATGGCGCCCGGCACGTCGAGGGTTTTCTGTGCAGTGAACAGGATATGGTCGACCGGCAGACCGGCGGCCTTGAGGCCTTCTACCGAACCGTCGGTGCGTTTCTTGCCGGTTTCCAGCTCGTCGAAGGTGTTGATGACGGCGTAGGTGTCCTTCCAGTCCCACTTGCGATTTTTAGCCTCGGTGGCCATGGCTTCGCCTTGTTTCTGGCCAATCTTGTAGGCGTCCAGGCCGACGTAAGGCACGTCTTCCATGGGCTTGCCCTTGGCGTCGACGAAGCGGTCGTCCACCGCCAGCACTTTCAGATTATTGAGCTTGGCCTTGGCCATGATTGCCGGGCCGAGGGACACGTCCGGCGGGCAGATCACGAAACCCTTGGCACCGTTGGCGGCCAGGGTGTCGATGGCAGAAAGGGTTTTCTCGCCGTCGGGCACGGCGATCTTGATCACGGTGAAACCATGGTCCTTGCCGGCTTTTTCGGCGAACGCCCATTCGGTCTGGAACCAGGGCTCTTCAGCTTGCTTGACCAGGAAGCCGATCTTTACTTCTTCAGCGAATGCGAGGGTGCTGAGACTGCTGAGAGCAACGGCGACCGCAAGGGTGCGCACTGTCTTCTTGAACATAAACCACCTCTTGTTGTTATTGGAGAGTTGTTCGGCTTAATCGTGGTACATCACCGACCGCCCGCCATCGATCATCAGGCAGGTGGCATTGATAAAGGGCGCCTCATCGGTCGCCAGAAACAGTGCGGTCATCGCCACTTCAATCGGCTGGCCGATGCGTTTTGGCGGGTGCAGGTCGAAGGCGCGCTGACGCTCGGCGTGGGGGTCGTCGAAGCCGTTCCAGTAATCGACGTTGAGTTGGGTTTCGATATAGCCCGGCGCAATGGCATTCACGCGGATGCCCTTGGGCGCGTATTCAATGCCCAGGGCACGGGTCAGCCCGAGCAGCCCGTGCTTGGCCACCGGATACGGGAAGCAACCGGGAATGATGTGGCTGGAGTGGGTGGAGGCGATGTTGATGATGTTGCCGATGCCCTGCTCGATCATGTGCGGCAACACAGTGCGGCAGCCGTACCAGGCGCCGTCGAGGTCGATGGCGAAGCAGCGGCGCCAGTCTTCGTCGGTCATTTCCAGTGGGTCACGGAACACGTTGACGCCGGCGCAGTTGACCAGCACGTCCACGCGACCAAAGCGTTCGATGGCCACGTCCACCAGGGCGCGCCATTGGTCCTTGGAGGTGATGTCGACGGGTTGCGCGTAGATCTCGGCGCCGCGTTCGCGCCAGTGGGCGGCAACTTGCTCGACCTTCTCGCCCTGGATATCACCGATCACCAGCCGCGCCTGCTGGGCCTGGAAGCAAGCCACGATGGCCTCGCCAATGCCCTGGGCAGCGCCGGTGATGACCACGACTTTGTGCTTCAGTCGCTCGCCGTAAGTCGGCTCGGGCACCGGAGGTAACGACAACGGTTGTGCCTGCATCGCTTCACCTGTTTTGTTTTTGGTAGTGAGTGCTGATGCGCAAGACTATAAACCCAGAAACCGGAACATCTCAATATATAAATTATCATCCCATATAGTGAGCAAAATCATAAAAAAACCGGCTGTGATCGCCGGCCCTTTATGCGCGTTTAACCCTGGGCAAAATCCCTCAGGGCGTCGCCTTCCATGCGGTAGCGCACCCATTCTTCCTGGGGCTGGGCGCCGATGGATTTGTAGAACGCGATGGCCGGTTCGTTCCAGTCCAGCACGCTCCACTCGAAACGCCCGCAACCGTTGTCACAGGCGATTTTCGCCAGGTGGCGCAGCAGTTTCTTGCCCGCCCCGCCGCCGCGCTGCTCCGGGTTGATGTACAGGTCTTCGAGGTACAGGCAGTTGCTGCCGAGCCAGGTGGAATAGCTGAAGAAGAACACCGCAAAACCGATCGGCAACCCGTCCCGCAGGCAGATCAGGCCGTGGGCCGTGGCGCCTTCGCTGAACAGGCTGCGCTCGATGTCCACCACGCTGGCGATCACCTCGTGGCGAGCTTTTTCGTAGTCGGCAAGCTCGGTGATAAAGGCCAGGATTTGCGCAGCATCGCTGGGCACGGCGGGGCGAATCTCGATGGTCATGGACTGGCCTTGTCAGGAAAAGAAAGCACACATACTAAGGCGGTTTAATGACCGATTGCAGTGCAATTTCATTCGCGGCTAACCTGCAGGCTATCGACCGTTGAGAATCCCCATGCCCTTCACGCCACTGACCGACCTCGCCGCGACTTTATTGCCCTGTGCCCTTGAGCCTTCGGAAGATGGCGCCCACGACCTGTCCCACTTGCAACGCGTGTGGCACAACGTGCGGTCGATCCAGGCCGAGGAAGGCGGCGAACTTGAAGTGCTGCTGGCGGCGGTGCTGCTGCATGACTGCGTGGCGGTGGAGAAGAATTCGCCGTTGCGGTCCAAGGCATCGAAACTGGCGGCGGACAAGGCCGGGGAGATTTTGCAGGGATTGAAGTGGCAGCCCGGGACGATTGCTGCGGTGACCCACGCCATCGAGACTCACAGCTTTTCGGCGGGCCTGACGCCGCTGACGCTTGAGGCGAAGATTGTGCAGGACGCCGACCGTCTGGATTCCCTCGGCATGATCGGCGTGGCCCGCACGTTTTATATCGCCGGGCGCATGGGTAGCGGGCTGTATGACCCGGCAGACCCAACGGCACGGCACCGCGAGTACGACGACAAGCGCTTTTGCCTCGACCATTTCCAGACCAAGCTTCTGCATCTGGCGGACGGGTTTCAGACCCCGACCGGGCAACATCTGGCGCGGGTTCGGCATGAGCGTCTGAAGGGATTCATGGACCTGTTTATCGAAGAAATCGGCACACCCTAAAAGCGCCGTTACTCCGCTGCGGGCTAATGCAAAAACCGCTAACCACAGAACAAACCCGCAAGCCGTGCATGGTAAAAAGTTGGGCATAAATCCAACAAACTCCAGGCACCTTCATGCACTCCTCACCTGCGGTCGGCGGAAAACTGTTCGGCCTTTTCTGCCTCGCCAGCTACTTGCTTTCCCTGTCCTATGGCTCGACGTTTTTGCTGTCGCTGCTGATCCATTCCCGCGGTGGTAACGAACACGACGCCGGCAGCGTGATCTCCATGGCAATGCTCAGCACCTTTGTGGCGGTGTTGGTTTCCGGGCATCTGGCTGACCTGTTGGGGGCGGCCAGGTCGATCGCCCTGCTCGGTGTGCTGCTGGTGGTGGCGTGCCTGGGCTTTGCGCTGGCGCCAGGGTTTGGCGAAGGGCTGATGTTCTTTGGCTTGTCGCTGGGGTTGGGCTGGGGCGTGTTCTACACCCTCGGGCCGATCATCGTGGCGATGCTGGTGGAGCCGGCGCAGCGTGCCAAATATTTCGCCCTGCTCTCGGGCAGCATGATGACAGGGATCGGGTCCGGGCCGCTGCTGGGTCGGGCGGCCAGTGCCCTGGATTTTTCCCTGACAGCAGCGTTCCACATCGCAGCGCTGGCGAGCCTGGTCGGTGTGGTGATTTTCTGGCGGCTGGGTGCTGCACTCCGTCAGCACACCGCACCGGTGTCGAAGATTTCCTGGTCGGCCACGCGCAAGGTGCTGTCGTCGAGGGCGGTGTTCGCGATCATCATGGTGGGCCTCGGCGGGTGCGTGTTTGGCGGGCTGTCGAGTTTCCAGACGAGCTACGCGGCGATGCACGGGCTGGACTATTCGCTGTTCTTTCTGGGCTTCATGAGCGCGGCGATTACCAGCCGCCTGTTGATCGCCAGCTTCGTGGTCAAGCGTGACCCGTATTGGGCGGCCTGTGTGTTGTCCGGGTTGATGCTGGTGTCGATTTTCCTGTTCGGGTTCAAGGTCAGTAGCAGCTTCAGCTACCTGCTGGCGGCGGTCACCCTGGGCGTGGGTTATGGCCTCACATATTCGGTGATCAATGGCCTGGCCGCCAACGAAGCACCGGCGGGCACCACGTCCCAGGCGTTGCTGCTGTTCAGCCTGGCGTACTTTATCGGGGTGTTCGGCTTCCCGCTGCTGGCGGGCAAGGTCATCGTCGAGTACGGCATGCCGACCCTGTTGATGAGCGTGCTGGCCGTGGCGTTGCTCAACTGGCTGATCACGGTGGCGCGATTGATATGGCGGCGAATCGCGTCACACAAAATCTTACAAGCGACGTAACACCGTTCGTCGGTATCGAGGCACGAATCGCAAACAGGGGCGGACCAATATCAGGTAAGGACATTAATCATATGGAGACACCATCATGACGACTTCCAAATTTGCCGCCCTCGCCCTCACCGGTTTGCTGTCTGCCGTTTCGCTGAGCAGCTTTGCCGCCACCACAGGCTCTAGCACCGGCCCCACCGACCCTGTCGGCAGCCCGCCCAACCCGGCGACCCAGGAGTCGAAAGACTCGATGGGCACCGGCATGGACACCAACGGCGGCGCCATCATCGACAACAGCAAAGACCCGCGCACCCAGGGCGACGATACCAACCGCAACAGCGGTGCGGTGCCAAACGGCAAAATGGGCCCGGGTGCCACTTCGCCCTCGATCAACAAGGGCGACGACTCCAACATCCCCGGCGCGCCAAAACAGCCAGCGCCTTAACGCGCGGCACAGACGAACACCCAACCATTTCCCAGTGAAGAGGTATGCATGAACGTCGATCACAACCTTGAAAAAGAAGTCCTGACCCGCCTGCTCCATGCCCACCCGAGTGGGCTGGGCAAGGAAGTGCTGGACAACTACCGGGGTGAAAAAGTGGTGGCCAGCGCCCTGGCCACCTTGCAGGACCGCGGCTGGATCAAGGAAGGCCATGTGACCTGCAACGAAGCCGGTGAACACGCGCTGAACCTGCCGATCAAGCTCACCGCGTCCGGCGTGGAAGCGGCCCGCAAGCTGGAAAGCGAAGCGGGCCAATAGCGGTGTCAGCGGTGAGCGGCGACCAATAGCATCATCGGTCGTTCCAGCTCTTCGGCCAGTGCCGGGCGGGCCTTCAGGTCCGCCTCGCTCGGGCCCCACTCGTTCACATGGCTCAAGGTAAAACCCGCCTCGATCAACAGCGTCAGCAATGTGCCCAACGTGCGGTGCTGCTTGATCACGCCATCCGCCAACCAGTTGGTGACCCGCGGCCCCTCCAGTTGATAGCTGTCCACCGGCCAGCTCTTGTGCCCTTGCTCATCAATCAGCCAGCCCGGTTGCCGGGGCGCCATGAAGATCGGGTGCTCGATGGAAAACACAAACCGCCCGCCCGGCACCAACGCCTGATGGATGCGCGCGAACAGGCCTTTCAGATCGACGATGTAATGGAAAGCCAGCGAGCTGTAGGCCAGGTCGAAGGTAGCGGCAGGAAGGTCGAGGTGTTCAAGGTCGGCGATGGCGTAGGTGATGGCCGACGAGGACGTCATCTCTTTCGCCCGCGTCAGCATCTTGTGCGAGACATCCAGCCCCAGAACCTGCTCGGCGCCCTGCTCCTGGGCCCAGCGGCTGAACCAGCCGTAGCCGCAACCCAGGTCCACCACTTTCAACCCCGACATGGGCGGCAGCATCGCCTGCAACGCGGGCCACTCCGGGGCGCCGGCGAGGCCTTCCACCGAGCGGCCCATTTTGCTGTAGCCCTCGAAGAAAACCTCGGTGTCGTAGATGTTCTGGGTCATGACGCTGCTCCGTGCTGAATGGCGACCATTCTGCCGAATCAGCCCGCGCTCAACAACGCATCCACTTCTGCCGTACCCGGTGAGGTCGCCGGGCCCCAGCGCGTGACAGCAAGTGCCGCCGCCGCATTCGCGCGACGCGCGGCCACCGCCGGCGCCAGGCCATTCGCCAAGCCTGCGACAAACACCCCGGCGTGGGCGTCGCCGGCGCCGTTGCTGTCCACCGCCTTGACCTTGAACCCCGGCACATGCTCGGCCTCGCCGTTACGGCTGACCCAGCAGCCATTCGGCCCGTCGCGTACCACCAGCAAGGTGTTGGCGGGCAGGTGCTCGTTGAGCTTGAGCAATGCGCCTGCAAGATCGCTGGCGCCGGTGAACGCCAGGGCTTCCGGGCCGTTGCTGGTCCAGATGTCGATGCGCGGCAACAAAGCGACCATCAAAGCCGAGTCCGGCGCCTTGACCAGCGGGCCCGGGTCGAACACCACCGTGATCTGGCGCGGCAATGCCAATAGCCAATCGAGCAACGCCTGGGCCTTGCCCTCCAGCAGCAAGCTGTAGCCGCTGACGTACACATAGTCATCTGCGTGGGGCACGGCATTCGCCAGGTCTTGCGCCAGCAAGTCACCTTCGGCGCCGATATGGGAAATGAAGGTGCGCTCGGTGGTGGCTTCGGTCAGGGACACACACAGGCCGGTGTCCTTGTCGTCGCTGGCGGCCAGGGCCATTTCAATGCCCTCGGCCTGCATCGCCGCGCGCGCCAGGTCGCCAAAGCGACCGGTGCCATGGCGGCCCAGATAGACCACCGGCAAGCCGTTGCGCCGGGCGGCGGCCATTACGTTGAAGCCGCCGCCGGCTTCGAAGCTGGCGGAGTTGGCCAATACATCGCCGCCAGTGGCGGGCAACGTGTCGAGGGACATGACCAGGTCAACGATGACCTGGCCGCTGTGCAGCAATCTAGACATTAGCGCTCTCTACCAAAGCCGGGCGACGATCAGCCGCGCCACCCAGTACCGCATAAATCCCGCCGGCCACCAGGAAGGTGACGATCCAGCCCAGGCCGTTGTGGCCCAGCCAGGAATCGGACAGCGGCCCGGCAAACCAGATGTTCTCGGCCGTGGTACCGATGGTGGTGAAACTGAAGCCCAGCACAATCGCAATCGCCCAGGCGCCAAATGCACGCCACTCAACCCCGCCGCGGTACCAGTAGGCACTGCTTGGCGTCACGTCGAGCAGGTCTTTGGGGCTGTAGTAGTGGCGATGAATCAGGTCGACCACAAAGATCCCGACCCAAGCGGTGATCGGTACGGCCAGCAACGAGATGAACGTGATGAACGGGCCGTAGAAGCTGTCGGCGATCAGCATGAAGTAGATCGAGCCGGCGAAGATCGCGACGATGTCGACGATCACCGCGTGCACACGCTTGACCTTCAAACCGAGGGTCAAGGTGGTGAGACCGGCCGAGTACACCGACAGGTTATTCGACAACAGCAGCCCGCCAAACGCGGTGATCAGGTACGGCACCGCCATCCAGGTCGGCAGCATGTCGCGGATCGCGATGATCGGGTCGGTGGCCGAGGCCAGGTCGTTGTTGCCCACCGACAGCAGGCCGCCGAGGGTGATCAACAGCACCAGCGGAATCCCCGCACCAAAGGCGGCCGACGCCACCAGGCGCACGGCCTTGACGCTGCGATGCTGGTAGCGCGACATATCGGCACCGGCGTTGGCCCAGCCGATACCGGTACCGGCCGCCATGGTGCCGATGCCGATGATCATCGCGCTCATCGGTGCAGGCGTGGCGTTGAACACCGCACTCCAGTCGATGGTGGCGCAAAGGAAACCGCCCACCAGGATATTCAGTGCACCGAACACGTAGGTGGCCCACTTCTGGATCACCAGCAAGGTGGCGTGGCCCAGGCCGGAGACGGCCAGGGTCAGCAGCACGAAGAGGCCGATGAACAGCAGGGTCAGTACCGGTGCACTTTTGGCCGCAACCGGCGAGTTGAACAGGATCGAGCACAACGACAGCAGCACGAATGCGGCGGTGGTGGTGTTGACGGTTTCCCAGCCCAGGCGCGACATCAGCGACACCAGCGTAGGGCCGATATTACCGCGCACGCCGAAGATCGCCCGGGACAGGGTCAGGCTCGGCGCACGGCCACGACGGCCGGCGATGGAGATGATGCCCACCACCGCAAACGAACCGGCGGCGCCGAGGATCGCGACGATGATCGCCTGCCAGATCGCCAGGCCGCGAAACGCCACGAGGGTCGCGCCCAGGGGCAAACCGAGAATGCTGATGTTGGCCGCAAACCAGACCCAGAACAGTTGCAGCGGATGGCCGTTGCACTCGCCTTCCGGGACCGGCTCGATGCCGCGTGTTTCCAATTGCCCGGCGCTTTGGCCGGAAGAGGACGTACTCATGGTGGGGTGCTCCTGATGCCTGTTTTTTGTGGTTGTGGCAGGTTGGCAAGTTGAATCTGTGTTCCGGTCTTCCTGACTCGACTGGATCAATGTGGGAGCGGCGGTGCTCAGCGCAATGCGAGCAGCCCGTGAACCAGCGGCTCCAGGTCCAGGCCATTCACCTGTTTGACCTGCTCGATCATCGCCTCAGGCCAGCACTGCATCCCCAGGCACGCACCGAGCATCGCGCCGAGAATCGCAGCGATGGTGTCGGTGTCGCCACCCAGGCTGGCGGCCATGCACAGCGCCTCGAAGGCGTTCACTTCACCCACCGCGACTTGCTGCGCGAGGGCAAACGACACCACCACCGATTCCTGGGACGCGACGGAGGTGCCGATCAATTCGTAGAGCAAATCGGTAAACAGGGCCTTGTCGCCGCTGTCGACGCTCAAGGTGCGCGCCCAACTGATGCGGGTGGCGATGCGCCCGCCGGCAATCCAGTGGCCATGGCTTTCAGCCTGCTGGGCGATCTGGGTGCCAATGTTCAGCGCTTCGCCCAGATCGACACCGTTGATCCCGGCAGACACCACCGCCGCCACCGCCGCGGCGCTGGAGATGCCCAGGTTGGTGTTGTGAGTGACCTGACATGCCTGAATCACCGCCTGGATGAACTGCACCGGGTCGTTGACGTCGGCCGCGATGCCCACCGGGGTGATGCGCATCGCGGCGCCGTTGGTGGTGCCGTAGCGCCCGGATTCTTCCGGCGTGTGGCCGGCCAGGATCATGTCGATCGCGCGTTTGGTCGACGGGCCCAGCAAATCCTGGGAGCCCTTGGCGCGCATCACCGCTTCCCAGTCGATCAGGCGCTGAGCGAGTTCGGTGGGTTCAATCTTGCCCTGCCCGTCGACCAGCAACTGGCCGACCAGGATCGCCTGTTCGGTGTCATCGGTGATCGAGCCCTTGGGCATGTTCGGCGCGATCGGTTGATCGGCGTCGGCATCTTCCAGGGCGGTGATCACGCCGAAACGCGCCTTGACCTGCTCGCGGCTCAGGGACTGGGTGGGCATGCCCAATGCATCGCCCAGGGCCAGGCCGTAGAAGGCGCCGAGGGCACGGGTAGTGGCGGTCATGTCGGTGTTCCAAATTGAAGGTGCAGGCGGAAATGCAGAGGGTCGAGCAGGCTTTCGACGGATTCCATGAACCGGTCCTGCCGGTCGTAGGTGGTGCGCAGGGCCTTGAGAAACACCGTGCCCACCGGGCGGCCCAGCAATTGGGCGTCTTCCTCGGTCAACGGCTCGGCACCGATCCATTGGCTGCCGGTGGCGCCGACGAAGCCGTAAGCCGCCAGGGTGATGGTCAGGGAGTTATCGATCAGGCCGACGTGCGGCAGGCTTTCCAGGCCACCGGAGGCCGGCATCAGCGAGCGCTCCAGGGACACGAACGTGCCGTCGGCGGCGCGACGGCGGCGGTCGAGGGCGATGAATTGGTCAGTGCCGTGGCTGCTGAGCAGGTCTGGCCGGGTGACCGCTTCCAGACGCAGGATTTCGGAGGTCACCACCGCACCAGTGTCAGCCAGGGCCTGGGCCCAGCCGCTGCGCTGGTCCAGCACCATGCCGTCGAAGGTGACGATGGAGCCAACGCCGCTTTGGGTGGCGATGTAGCTGCGGCGCTTGAGCTCGGCCAGGGCTTCACGCAGGGTGCCGCGGCTGACGGAAAATTCTTCGGCCAACTGGTGCTCACCCGGCAGCAGGACACCGTCGGCCATCACTCCACCCTCAATCCGGCGGATCAGCTCGTCGACGACGCGTTTTTTCTTATCAAATCGGACATGTCTAATCATGTACAAATTGATAACCGAAAGCGCCCGGCTACAGCAAGCGAATTATTTCAGGAGAAGGGGAAATTCAGCCTCAGGGTTCCAGGCCGATGGGGAAAAATACCCCGCCGCTCCAGACGCCAAGCCAGTTCTTACCGTTGATCGGACGGGTCACCGCCAGCTCCACCAACTGATAGAACGCGTTGCGGTGAACCAGGGCTTCGAGGTTGGTGCGCACCCGCAGGTACGGCGAGGGTTCCTGGGTGTGCGGGTCGATCACCACCCGCAGCGGGTGTTCGATACCGGCCTCGACCTGTTCATCCACGTTGGTGGTAAAGCGCAGGACCTGGCTTTCGCCCTGCCCTTCGACTTCCAGGGTGACGGCGACGAAGGGCGCATCATCGACCTTGATCCCGACCTTTTCCACCGGCGTGATCAGGAAATAATCATCGCCATCGCGGCGGATGATATTGGAGAACAGCTTGACCATCGGCTTGCGGCCAATCGGCGTGCCCATGTAGAACCAGGTGCCGTCCCGGGCGATGCGCATGTCGATATCGCCGCAAAACGCCGGGTTCCACAGATGCACCGGCGCGGGCCCCTTGCCCTTGGGCAATTGCGCCAACAACTCATTGGCCTTGGCCGAATCGGTCATGCGGTACTCCTTGTGTCTTACTGATCGCTCATGCCCAACAGGCTGCGCGCGTAGTGCGCCAGGGGCTTGCCGATCAGATCTTCAGGCTTGTTGTCGTGGAACGTCAGTAAACCGCCACGACTGCGAATCCGCACAGTATCAATCAAATACTGGGTGCTGGTCTCGATCAACATGACCTGGATGGTCCCGGTGTCGATACCCAGGCGATCCACCGCCTCCTGGTCAGACCATTCATCGGCGTTGCCGATACGGTCATCCGCCTGGGCAAAGCGGCAGTACAACAGGTAATGCGCGCCGGCTGCGCGGGCTTCAGACATCGCCTGCTCCAGGCCTTCAGGCTTGCGGGCGCGGCGGACCATCGGGAAATATTCGACAAACCCGTTGAACGCTTCCTCAGCCACCACGTTAGGCCGCGGATACGCGCTGCCCGGAGGAGTGAATGCGCCTTGGGCGATGAAGACGAAGGAGTCCGGTTGTATGCGGACCGAATTGACGCGGCGGGTATCGCTGTGGTCCAGCAGCCCGGCATCGCTCATCTGATAGCGCGTGCCTTCGGCCATATCACTGACGGTCATGCAGCCACCCAGCGCGAGTGACGCCAGCACCAAAACCAGACTACGCATCCTAATTCTCCAGAAGCCGGTGACGGAAAACCGGCGAATGGGCACGAGATGCAGATTTTGCGCCAGCTTGCGGGACTAGCCGCCGATGATCTTCATGATGGTGGCGCCGCCGGAGAATGCCACTTCCTGCTTGTCGCCCAGGGCTTTGACCAGCAAGCGCTGCAAGGCCGGCAGGGCCTGGTGGCGGGGTTTGTCCAACAGGTCGCCGACATAGTGGCGGTTGCTCGACGACAGGCAGCCATGCAGCCAGCCGGTGGACGACAGGCGCAAGCGCGAGCAGGTCCGGCAGAACGGCACGCTTTCATTGGCGATGACGCCAAAGAAACCCTTGCCGGGCACTTCGTAGCGAACGGCGGTGGCGTCCACCGGGGCATTGGCTTGCAGGTATTCATGATGCTCGCCGATCAGGCTGAGCAATTGCTGGAGGCTGACGAACTGCTGCAGGAACGCGTTGGAATCGGTGGCCAGGTGGCCCATGCGCATCAATTCGATAAAGCGCAGCTCGTAACCACGCTCCAGGCAATAGTCGAGCAGCGGCATCACCTGGTCGAGGTTCTGGCCGCGCAACGGCACCATATTGACCTTGATCTTGATGCCGGCGGCGCTGGCCTGGTCCATGCCATCAAGCACGGTGGCCAGGTCGCCACCCCGGGCGATGCTGCGGAAGGCGTCGGCGTCCAGGGTGTCGAGGGACACGTTGATGCGGCGAATCCCGGCGTCCACCAGCAGCGGCAATTTGCGCGCCAGCAACTGGCCATTGGTGGTCAGGCTGATGTCACTCAGGCCCATCTGCCCCACCGCGCCCATGAAGGCTTCCAGCTTGGGGCTGACCAGTGGCTCGCCACCAGTAATGCGCAGGCGCTCGATGCCCGCGGCCTCGATCAGGTACTCGACGCCACGCGCCATCGCCTCAGCCGAGAGTTCATCCTGCGCAGCCACCAGCCGCTTGCCGTTGGGCACGCAGTAGGTACAGGCGTAATTGCAGGCTGAGGTCAGGCTGATCCGCAAATTGCGGAATCGCCTGCCTTGACGATCAACGATCATGAACCACTCCGGCAGAGGATAATTTGGGGGCGCGCTAAAACCTGACTGAAAAATCAAGTTTTAGCAAGAGTCCTTGCCTGAGTATATTCCTGGGTTACTGCGCAAGGCAGTAAATCATTGGGCAGCTGGGGTTTCGGCGTTCGGCAGATCGGTGCTGTGCTTGCGCTTGTTGCCCATGCGCACGCCGATGTCCATCAGGAACTGGAAGAAACCTTCCTGGTCTTCCAGCACATTGCTCCAGAACGGCGAGTGATACAGCGCCACGGCGCCGTGCACCAACGCCCAGGCGGCGCAGTAGTGGAAATACGGCGGCACGTCTTCGAGCTTGCCTTCGCTGATGCGGCCCTTGATCAGCAGGGTCAGGCGTTCGAAGTTCGAGGCACGGATCTTGTGCAACTCCTCGACCATTTCCGGCACCTGATGGCCCTTGACCACTTTTTCTTCCAGGCGATCAAACAGGCGGTAGCGCTGCGGGTCACGCATGCGGAACTCGAAATAGGCGCGGGACAGCGCCTCCTTGTCCTTGTCGACATCGGCCGAATGCAGCAGCTCGTTCAGGTCGCGCTCGTAGTCGAGCATCAGGCGCAGGTAGATCTCGGCCTTGGACTTGAAGTGCTTGTAGATGGTGCCTTTGCCGATACCCACGGCATCCGCAATCATCTCGACGGTGACGCTGTCTTCACCCTGATCGAGGAACAGCTTGAGTGCGGTGTCGAGAATTTCCTGCTCGCGGCGGCGAAACTCACGGACCTTGCGGGGTTCTTTGTGCATAAGAAAAAGGTCTGCAGAGGTGGATATTGGGAGGGTGGTGTGCCCCAAGCCGTGCTTGTGGGAACGTTTTACCCGGTGCGCGGGATTATCCCGACTGAACGGTCGTTGGGCAACGCCTATATGAACAACCTTTGCACTTAACTTACAGCGCGCCAACGAATAAGCCGATTTGAGTCAGAAATAAAACAGCCCGCTGCCGCCTGTGCATCGCAATCAATGAGAACTCAACCGAAGCGGGCGTATTCCAAATCTGTTTAAAAAACGATCAGATGTGGCTGGACTGAATCGGATACTGATCAATACTTGAAATGTCGGCGTGGCATCTCCCCCAAGTGACGCGTCGACCTGGGTACCGACGGACTGCGTACCCTTGTTTTACTCCTAATGGTCTTAGCCCGGATTCACCCCCCAGAACCCGGGTTTTTTTTGCCTGCGATTTAGTGGCCGACGTGGGCCAGCGGGAACAGGCGCTTGAAGTTTTCGGTGGTCTGTTCGGCAAAACGCTCGTAAGACTCGCCCCGCAGCATCGCCAGGTAATCCGCCACATCCCGCACGTATTCCGGCAGGTTGGGCTTGCCGCGATGGGGAATCGGCGCCAGGTACGGCGAATCGGTTTCCACCAGCAGGCGGTCTGCCGGCACTTGGCGCGCCACATCGCGCAGGGCGTCGGCATTGCGGAAGGTGACGATGCCCGACAGCGAAATGTAGAAACCCAGGTCGAGCGCGGCCTTGGCCATGTCCCAGTCTTCGGTGAAGCAGTGCAGCACACCGGCTTGGGGCAGCGCGGCTTCGCGCAGCAGGGTCAGGGTGTCGGCACGGGCACCACGGGTGTGGACGATCACCGGCTTGCCGGTTTGCCGGGCCGCTTGCAGGTGCAGGCGGAACGACGCCTGCTGCAACTCGGCGGCTTCCGGTTCGTAGTGGTAATCCAGGCCGGTCTCGCCGATGGCCACCACGCGCGGGTGATTGAGTTCGCCAAGCAACCAGTCGAGGGCCGGGGCTTCGCCGGGCTTCAGGTCCAGCGGATGAATGCCCACCGAGCAGTCGACGTCGGCATAACGATCGGCCAGGGCTTTGACGTCGGCGGCGTTTTCGGCGCTGACGCCGATGCACAGGAAATGCCCTACGCCGCGCTGGCGCGCTGCTTCGAGGGCGGCATCAAGGGAGCCACCGTGCTGGGCCAGGTCGAGGCGATCAAGGTGGCAATGGGAATCTACGAGCATAGAGGTCTACAACTTGAGTCACGGGAAGTGTCTGGCCAACGATACACCCGTCGGCCACTGAAATTAACGCCGGCCGAGCAAGCCGACCCACTGCACCAGCAAGGCCTCAAGCAACAGCACACGGTTGAGGTTGGCCTTGCCCAGTACTTTCTGGCGTTGGGCGAGGATCCAGTCCTGAATGTTCAGGACCTTGTCCTGGGCACTCTTCTGCGCCAGGTATTGCACCACCTTGCGCATGTCCGGAAGGCCCAGGCCGCTTTCGTCCTGGGTCAGTTGGTAGCGCAGGACCAAGCTCGACCAGTCGCAGAACCAGTCGAACAGCAGCAGCAAGGGAATGTCTTTCCAGGCGGTTTCGGCCAGTTGCGTGGCCGACACTTCCTGCTTGAGCAGTTTCTTCACGCCGTCCACCACCAGCGCACGCTGTTCCCGCACGCCCTGGGCATGGAGCTTGACGGCGGCCAGGGGCGAACCGGCGGCCAGGGTCAACAGCTCGACGCGCTCGGCCTCGCCGCACTCCGGCAACGCCTGGGCCAGCCACTGCAGGCTCATGGCTTCGCTCGGCAACGGGCAAGCCTGTTGCACGCAGCGGCTGCGGATAGTCGGCAGCAGGCGGCTGGACTGGTGGCTTACCAACAGCAGCACGGTATCGCCGGACGGTTCTTCGAGGCTCTTGAGCAAGGCGTTGGCGGCGTTGATGTTCATCGACTCCACCGGCTCGATGAGTACCACCTTGCGCCCACCCATCTGCGCGGTCTGCACCACGAAGCTGACCAGATCACGCACCTGGTCGACCTTGATCGCCTTGTCGGCTTCTTCGGGTTCCAGCAGGTAGTTGTCCGGGTGGCTGCCGGCCTTCAGCAGCATGCAGGATTTACATTCGCCGCAAGCCTCCAGGCCGTTGGGCCGCTGGCACAACAAGCTGGCCATCAACCGCTCCGCCAAGGCGCGCTTGCCGATGCCCGCCGGGCCGTGAAGCAAGTAGGCATGGGCGTGCTGGGCACGGCCCGCCAGTTGCTGCCAGAGACTGTCCTGCCACGGGTAGGCTTCAGCCACGGACACGCTCCACGAGTTTCGGCAACAGGGCGTCAATCGCCTGTTGTACGTGAGTCAGGGGCTGCGCGGCGTCCAGCAGGTAATAACGGGCGGGGTCGGCTTCGGCGCGCTTGAGAAACGCACCGCGCACGGCCTCAAAAAACACTCGGGTTTCAAGCTCGAAACGATCCAGGCGACCACGGGCCGTGGCGCGGGCCATGCCGACTTCCACCGGCAGATCGAACACCAGGGTCAGGTCGGGCCGCAGATCGCCCTGGACGAAGGTTTCCAGCGTCGCAATGCGCTCAAGGGATAAGCCACGACCGCCGCCTTGATAGGCGTAGGTGGAGTCGGTAAACCGGTCACAAATCACCACGGCGCCACGGGCCAGGGCCGGGCGAATGACTTCGGCCAGGTGCTGGGCGCGGGCGGCGAATACCAGCAGCAGCTCGGTGTCGGGATTCATCTGTTCGTCGCCCGGGGTCAACAGCACTTCACGGATACGCTCGGCCAGGGGCGTGCCGCCGGGCTCACGGGTCAGCAGCACCTCGATACCTTCGGCGCGCAGGCGCTCGGCCAGGTATTCACGGTTGGTGCTTTTGCCGGCGCCTTCCGGGCCTTCCAGGGTAATAAACAAGCCAGTCACAGGCAGTCCTTAGTCAGAGTCATTGCGGGCTTTGCGGTGCTGCGTCGTCAGTGGCTGGAGTTGGCTCGGCGGGCGTATCCACCGGCGCGTCCCCAGGTTTTGCCGCCGGCGCGGGCGCCGGGCTGGAACGGTAGTCAGCGCGGCGCTTCATCTGGAACTCACGCACCGCAGCGTTATGCGCATCCAGGTTGTCCGAGAAAATATGGCTGCCGTCGCCACGGGCGACAAAATACAGGCTGCTGCCCGCCACCGGGTTCAGCGCGGCATGGATCGCCTCACGCCCGACCATGGCAATCGGCGTCGGCGGCAGGCCGGCGATCACGTAGGTGTTGTAGGGCGTGGCTTCCTTGAGATGGGCACGGGTCAGCTTGCCGGTGTAGCGCTCGCCGAGGCCGTAGATCACGGTCGGGTCGGTTTGCAGCAGCATGCCGATCTGCATGCGCCGTACAAAAACCCCGGCAATCTGGCCGCGCTCTTCCGGCACGCCGGTTTCTTTCTCCACCAGCGAGGCCATGATCAGCGCTTGATAGGGCTCGGTGTACGGCGCGTCGGCCGCACGCTTGCTCCACTCCTGGGCGAGGACATCGTCCAGACGGTTGTAGGATTTTTTCAGTAACTCGACGTCGCTCATGCCGCGCACGAAGCGGTAGGTGTCCGGGAAGAAGCGGCCTTCGGGGAACACACCGGGGTGGCCAAGTTTTTCCATGACTTCGCTGTCAGTCAGGCCCGACAGGGTTTGCTCGATCTTCTCGTGCTTGGCCAGGGCGGCGCGCACCTGACGGAAGTTCCAGCCCTCCACCAGCGTGATGCTGTACTGCACCACTTCGCCACGCTGCCACAGGCCGATCAAGCCTTCGGCGGTGAGGCCCGGGGTCATGCGATATTCACCGCTGTGCAGCGGCTGGCCGTCGAGATTGAAGCGCCAGTAGAGACGCAACCAGAACGCATCCTTGAGCACGCCGTCATTTTCCAGGCGATTGAAGGTGCCGGTGGGCGTCGCGCCGGCCGGTACGTCCAGCAATTGCTCCTGGGTCAGATTCAAGGGCTGCTCAAGGGCCGAGTTGAGCTTCCAGGCCGAAGCGCCCAGCAGCAAACCCGCCAGGACCAGACCGATCTCCAGCAGCAATACAAATTTACGTCTCAAATCAAATATCCAATAGTGCGCGAACAATGCCCTGCAGTTTACGGGTGAGCGGCCCAACCGGCCAGCTCATCGCAGCACATCCGCGCACCGGCCAAATGCCATATACGCTGTTGCACACAAAGACTTCGTCGGCCTGTTGCAGCTGTTCAACGCTGATGTCGGCCACGCTGGTGGGGATGCCCAACACCTGCGCCTGGGCCAACACCTCGGCCCGCATGACGCCGGCGACACCGCAGCGACTCAGATCAGCGGTCAGCAACACGCCGTCACGCACCAGAAACAGGTTGCTGAAGACGCCTTCGACGACTCGACCGGACATATCCAGCATCAAACCTTCGGCGTGATCGGCGTCCTGCCACTCGTTGCGGGCGAACACCTGTTCCAGGCGATTGAGGTGCTTGAGGCCGGCGAGCAAGGGCTGCTCGGACAAACGGGTGGTACACGCAAACAGGCGAATGCCTGAAGCTGCATGTTCCGGGGGATAAGTGGCAGGCGGGCTGCCTTGCAGAATGCGCCGCGCGGGAGCGCCAGCGCTGATGCCATAACCGCGCTGGCTGTCGCCACGGGTCAGGATCAACTTGAGTACACCGTCACCGAGGGCGGCGGCATAGGCCAGCAATTCGCTGCGAATCAACGGCTGATCCGCAACAATCGCCAACCGCCTGCAACCCTCTTCAAGGCGCTGCAGGTGGCGGTCGAGCAGCACGGGCTGCCCGGCCTTGACGGCAATGGTCTCGAACAGCCCATCACCGTATGCCAGGCCACGGTCTTTCAGGGGCACTGCGCCCGCCGGCTGACCGTCGACCCAGCTTTCCATCACTCGGCGAACCGGCGGAACACCAGGGAACCGTTGGTGCCACCAAAACCGAACGAGTTGGACAACACCACGTCGATCGACATCTTCTGCGCTTCGTGAGGCACGAAGTTCAGGTCGCAGCCTGCATCCGGCTCATCGAGGTTGATGGTCGGCGGAGCGACCTGATCCTTGATGGCCAGCACACTGAAGATCGCCTCGACCGCGCCCGCCGCACCCAACAGGTGGCCGGTCATGGACTTGGTGGAGCTGACCGCCAGCTTGTAGGCGTGCTCTCCGAACACCGACTTGATGGCCTCGGCTTCCGCCAGATCACCCGTCGGCGTAGAAGTGCCGTGGGCGTTGATGTACTGCACCTGGTCGATGTTGACCTTGGCATCACGCAACGCGTTGGTGATGCAGCGTGCAGCACCTGCACCGTCAGACGGTGGCGAAGTCATGTGGTACGCATCACCGCTCATGCCGAAGCCAATCAGCTCGGCGTAGATGGTAGCGCCACGGGCCTTCGCGTGTTCCAGCTCTTCGAGGACCAGTGCACCGGCGCCGTCAGCCAGCACAAAGCCATCACGGCCCTTGTCCCACGGACGGCTGGCACGGGTCGGCTCGTCATTGCGGGTCGACAGTGCACGGGACGCGCCGAAGCCGCCCATGCCCAGGCCACAGGCGGCCATCTCGGCGCCGCCGGCGATCATCACGTCGGCTTCGTCATAGGCGATATTGCGCGCCGCCATGCCGATGCAGTGAGTGCCCGTGGTGCACGCCGTGGAAATGGCGTAGTTAGGCCCCTGGGCACCCAAGTGGATGGACAGGAAACCGGAAATCATATTGATGATCGAGCCAGGCACGAAGAACGGTGAAATTCGACGGGGGCCGGAATCATGCAACGTGCGGCTGGTTTCTTCGATATTGGTCAGACCGCCAATACCCGAACCCATGGCCACGCCGATGCGCTCACGGTTGGCGTCGGTAACTTCCAGGCCGGCATTACGCACCGCCTGAAAACCGGCTGCCAGGCCGTATTGAATGAACAGGTCGAGTTTGCGGGACTCTTTGACCGAGAGATATTCCTCGACATTGAAGTCCTTTACCGAGCCGCCAAAACGGGTGGAATAGGCAGAAAGGTCCGTGTGTTCGATCAGACCAATACCACTGCGGCCAGCCAGAATGCCCTGCCAACTGCTCGGCACATCCGTACCCAGTGGCGACAACATACCCATACCGGTGACTACGACGCGTCTACGCGACACAGCACTCTCCTTTTTCTAATGACGACACTTTGCATCAGGCTTAAAGGAAAAAACCGCACGCCATAGGGCAGTGCGGTTTTTCCATCACAGCAAGCGACGATTACAAACTATTACGCCTGGTGGCTAGTAACGTAGTCGATAGCAGCTTGAACGGTAGTGATTTTTTCAGCTTCTTCGTCCGGGATTTCGGTCTCGAATTCCTCTTCCAGAGCCATCACCAGCTCAACGGTGTCAAGGGAGTCGGCACCCAGGTCTTCAACGAAGGAAGCAGTGTTGGTCACTTCTTCTTCTTTAACGCCCAGTTGCTCAGCAACGATTTTCTTGACGCGCTCTTCGATGGTGCTCATACCTTGTTTTCACTCCTAATGGACAAATTCAGGCAGCTGGCCAGTGGGTAAGTGTATAGAAAGGCTTTTCAGCTTTTCAACTGAAAGCTTCACCCTCGTACCCTATCGGCCATCTGCCTATAAATAGATTGCAGCTTTATAACGGATTTTAGACAGCTCGTATGACATTTTTTTGAAGCGATCCGTCACAATTTAACTCATGTACATCCCGCCGTTCACCGGGATTGTAGCCCCAGTCACGTATGCCGCACCGTCGGATGCCAGGAAAGCGACCACATTCGCGATCTCTTGAGCCTGGCCCAGACGGCCCAGCGGAATCTGCGTCAGCAACGCTTCACGCTGCGCTTCAGGCAGTTCGCGGGTCATATCGGTGTCGATGAACCCTGGGGCCACCGAGTTGACCGTAATCGACCGCGAGCCCACTTCACGCGCCAGTGCACGGCTGAAACCTTCCAGACCGGCCTTGGCGGCTGCGTAGTTTACTTGGCCTGCGTTGCCCATGGCACCCACTACGGAGCCAATATTGATAATTCGTCCCCAACGGGCCTTGGTCATGCCGCGCAAAACCCCTTGGACAGGCGAAACAGACTGTTCAGGTTGGTATCAACGACGTCATGCCACTCGTCGTCTTTCATGCGCATCACCAGGTTGTCACGGGTAATACCGGCGTTGTTCACCAGAATAGCCGGTGCACCGAATTGCGCCGTGATTTCAGCCAATACAGCCGCCACGGACTCATCGCTGGTCACGTTAAGCTCAAGACCGGTGCCCTGAACGCCGTTTTCCTTCAAGGTCGCGGCAATACGCTCAGCGCCGGCGGCGGAGGTGGCGGTACCGATGACGACAGCGCCCAGACGGCCCAGCTCCAGGGCGATCGCCTGGCCAATGCCACGGCTTGCGCCGGTAACCAGTGCAACTTTACCTTGCAGACTCATGCAGGCTTCTCCTAGGTTCGGAAATTATCAGGCCAGGGCTGCGCGAGCGGCAGCGAAGGCATCCGGGGTATTGAGGTTGGAAGTCGACACGCCTTCGGCGCAACGCTTGTTCAGGCCGGCCAGGACTTTGCCGGGGCCGCACTCTACCAATTGGGTGGCGCCGTTGGCAGCCAGGGTCTGCACCGACTCAACCCAGCGGACCGGCTTGTACAGTTGCTCCAGCAGGTCGCGCTTGAGGGTATCCAGGTCGGGAGCCACGGCGGCACTCACGTTCTGCACCAATGGAATCTGTGGCGCCTGCCAGTTAATGGCGGCGACGGACTCGGCGAAACGCTCGGCAGCCGGGCGCATCAGCTCACAGTGGGACGGCACGCTGACCGGCAGCGGCAATGCACGCTTGGCACCACGGGCCTTGCAGCCTTCGATGGCGCGCTCTACGGCGGCCTTGGCACCGGCGATCACCACCTGGCCGGGGGAGTTGAAGTTGACGGCGCTGACCACTTCGCCCTGGGCCGCTTCGGCACAGGCGGCGATCACGTCAGCATCTTCCAGGCCGAGAATGGCAGCCATGCCGCCCTGCCCGGCTGGAACCGCTTCCTGCATCAACTGGCCACGACGCTCCACCAGCTTGACCGCTTCACCGAGGGTCAGGCTGCCAGCAGCCACCAGGGCGCTGTATTCGCCCAGGCTATGACCGGCGACGTAGACCGGACGCGCACCGCCTTCAGCCAGCCAGAGGCGCCACAGGGCGATGGAGGCGGTCAGGATGGCCGGTTGGGTCTTGTCGGTTTGGTTGAGCAGCTCTTCCGGCCCTTGCTGGGTCAGTGCCCACAGGTCGTAACCCAAGGCATCGGAAGCTTCCTTGAAAGTTTCCAGGACCAGCGGATGTTCCGCGCCCAGCTCGGCCAACATGCCGAGGGACTGCGAACCCTGCCCTGGAAAGACGAATGCGAGGGATGTAGACATGTAACAAGCCCCTAATGATCTGGTCGTCGGAAATTGGCGCCCCACATGTGGGAGCGCGAGAAACTGACAGATTGGATGGTCAATTGAACTGGCCGGTCACATTTAAGCATTTCCGGCCCGATTCGCCTAAGGCAACAGATCCTCAAGGCGCCCATGCAAACGTTGCGGCAGGTTTTCCTGGATCTCGATCAAGGCCCGCTGGATTGCACTTTGAAAACCCTGCACCCCCGCCGAACCGTGGCTTTTGACCACGATGCCCTGCAAACCCAGGAAACTTGCGCCATTATGCCGCGCCGGTGCCAGGTCAGCCTGCAACCGCCGCATCAAGGGCAGCGCCAGGGCGCCCACCAGGCGTGAAGCAAGGTTGCGCTTGAACAAGGCCTCGATGCGCCCGGCGATCATCGTCGCCAGCCCCTCGCTGGACTTGAGCAGGATATTGCCGACAAAACCGTCGCACACCACCACATCCGCTTCACCGCGATACAAACCGTCACCCTCGACAAAACCGATGTAGTTCAAGCCTCGCGCGCCTTGCAGCAGCGTCGCCGCCAGCTTGACCTGCTGATTGCCCTTGATGTCTTCGGTGCCGATATTCAGCAATGCCACCCGAGGCCGGGCCACGCCCAGCGCTTCGGCCGCCACCGAGCCCATCAGCGCAAAGTGCAACAGATGCTCGGCACTGCAATCGACGTTCGCCCCCAGGTCCAGCAACTGGCAATAACCTTGCTGGGTCGGGATCGCCGCAACCATCGCCGGCCGGTCAATGCCCGGCAGAGTCTTCAGCACGTGCCGCGACAACGCCATCAACGCCCCAGTATTGCCGGCGCTGACACAGGCCTGGGCCTTGCCGTCGCGCACCAGCTCCAGGGCCACCCGCATCGAAGAATCAGGCTTGCCACGCAAGGCCTGCGCAGGCTTTTCATCCATGGTGATGGTTTCGCTGGCCGGTGTAATAGTCAGGCGCGCGCGATCCACCGCCGGATGGCTGGCAATCAGTTCTTCAAGTAAGGAGGGTTGACCGACGAGGGTCAGGTGCAGCGAGGGCGTGGCAGACAGGCAAGCAATGCAGGCCTGAACAATGCTGCGGGGACCGAAGTCCCCGCCCATTGCGTCAATCGCGATGACTTGAGCAGACAAGTGATTACTCGTCAGCGCCCTTGTCGATCACTTTACGGCCACGGTATACGCCTTCTGGCGATACGTGGTGACGCAGGTGAACTTCACCGGTGGTTTTTTCTACAGACAGAGTGCTTGCCGTCAGGGCGTCGTGCGAACGACGCATGTCACGGGCAGAGCGGGATTTTTTGTTCTGCTGAACAGCCATAATTGATTAACTCCTAAACGTTTGGGTCACGCTTTAACTGCGCCAATACACTGAACGGGTTGGACCGCGTTACCTCGTCCTCGCTCGGTTCGGGCTCATCGAGACCCGCCGGCTGCTGGCATTCTTCCGGATGATGAGCAGGCACAATGGGCAAGGCGAGCAAAAGCTCCTCCTCGATCAGTGACTGCAGATCCAAAGGATCTTCGCCCAGTTCCAGCACGTCATAACCTTTCGGCAACGACTGGGTATTCGCACCCTCTTTCACCACAGCATAACTGCATTCGCTGTGGATCGGCAGGGTGACCAGCTCAAGACAACGCTGGCAAACCATTTTGACTTCGGTGTCGATAAAGCTGTGGATTACCACAGACTTACGTTCATCTCGTTCAAAAATAAATTTAGCCTGCACCGTACCGACAGTGTCGGAAAGCGGGTCGCAGAGTCTCTCCAAATCGGCCAGGAGCAGCTCACCTTGAAGGGTGGTGCCACGATCAGCCAATTTGCGCGGGTCAACGTGAGGTGGAATCGGGTCATTCAACATAGGCGCAGCATTATAGGGATGCACCCGGCCATGTCAAAGGAAATTCAGCCCTGTCCGTCGCTGGACCTCCCCGCTAGAATCCGCGACTGCCTTGAGGAGACGCCCATGCTGCCTTTATTACTCGCTTCCAGCTCGGTTTATCGCCGGGAATTGTTGAACCGCCTGCACCTGCCGTTCATCTGCAGCTCGCCGGATATCGACGAAAGCCGCCGCCCGGACGAGTCCGCCGTGGAACTGGTCAAGCGCCTCGCCGAAGAAAAGGCCCGCGCCCTGGCCGGCAGCCATCCGGGGCACCTGATTATCGGCTCGGACCAGGTCGCCGCGCTCGACGGCCAGATCATCGGCAAGCCCCACACCTTCGAGAAGGCCCGCGAGCAACTGCTGGCGGCAAGCGGCAAGCGCGTCAGCTTCCTCACAGGCCTGGCACTGCTGAACAGTGCCACCGGGCACTGCCAGGTCGACTGCATCCCCTTCACCGTGCACATGCGCACGCTGGACGCGGCACGCATCGAGCGCTACTTGCGGATCGAACAGCCCTACGACTGCGCTGGCAGCTTCAAGGCCGAGGGTTTGGGGGTGAGCCTGTTTCAAAGCACTGAAGGGCCGGACGCGACCAGCCTGGTGGGCCTGCCACTGATTAGGCTGGTGGACATGCTGCTGGCCGAAGGCGTGCAGATTCCCTGAGAACACCCCAAAACAAATGTGGGAGCTGGCTCGCCTGCGATGCAGACACCTCGGTGCATCAGTCGCACCGAGGTGATGCTATCGCAGGCAAGCCAGCTCCCACATTTTGAGTCAAGCCGCTTTCAAGGCTTCAGCGCAGGGTCGGGCCCTGGAAGCCCATGTACAGCGCCAGCTTCTCGGCCACGCTGGCACCCAGCTTCTTGGAGAAACGGTCAAACGGCGATTCCTGAACGGTGAAGTCCACCAGCTCTTTCTCGCCAACCACGTCCCGCGCCACCGAACTGGCACTGCCCAGGCCGTCGATCAGACCCAACGGCAGCGCCTGCTCACCAGACCAGACCAGGCCGGAGAACAGCTCCGGATGCTCTTTATCCTTGAGCCGGTCACCGCGCCCCTGCTTCACGCTGGCGATGAACTGCCGATGAGTGGTGTCCAGCACACCCTGCCAGAACTGGGTTTCATCCGCCTTTTGTGGCTGGAACGGATCCAGGAACGACTTGTGCTCGCCGGACGTGTACGTACGCCGCTCAACCCCCAGTTTCTCCATGGTGCCGACAAACCCATAACCCGCCGCCGTCACACCAATGGAACCCACCAGGCTGGCCTTGTCGGCGTAGATCTGGTCGGCGGCGCTGGCGATGTAATAGGCGCCCGAGGCGCCCAGGTCGGAGATCACCGCATAGAGCTTGATGTCCGGGTGCAGCGCGCGCAGGCGACGAATCTCGTCATACACATAACCCGACTGCACCGGACTGCCGCCCGGGCTGTTGATGCGCAGGATCACGGCCTTGACCTTGGAATCCTCGAAGGCGGCCCGCAGGCTGCTGACAATATTGTCGGCACTCGCAGACTCCTTGTCGGCAATCACTCCGCGCACTTCGATCAACGCCGTGTAGTTACCGCTTCGGGTGGCGCTCTTTTCCATGTCCATCAACGGACTGAACAGCGCCAGCATGCCCAGCAGGTAAATAAAGGTCAGCAGCTTGAAAAAGATCCCCCAACGCCGGGAGCGACGCTGCTCCTGGACACTGGCCAGCAGGGTTTTTTCCAGCAACTTCCAGCTTTTGTCATCGCCATTGTTGTCGGAACCGGCCTTCTCAGGCGCTTTCCACTCATCGGTCATGCCATCTACCCCAGCAGAGACTTAATGGGCCCGGCTGAGCCAGGCCTGCAATTCAGAAAAACGGTCAATCGTCAGTCTCGGCTCGTACGCCTGCAACGCTTCGGCAGACTGGGCGCCGTAGCTGACCGCCACGGAGTCCATGCCAGCATTGCGCGCCATCATCAGGTCGAACGACGCATCCCCCACCATCAACGCCTGCCGAGGCGACACACCGCATTGAGCGAGGATCTGTTCGAGCATCAGAGGATGGGGTTTGCTGGCGGTTTCATCCGCTGCACGGGTTGCGTCGAAATAATCTTCCCAGCCATGGGCCTTGAGCACCCGATCCAGGCCGCGACGGGCCTTGCCGGTCGCCACTGCGAGGTGATAGCCGTCGGCGCGAAACGCCTCCATGGCCTGTGCCACACCCTCAAACAGCGGCGAAGGCTGGGCATCGAGCGCCATATAGTGATCGGCGTAGTGCTGACGAAAGGCTATCAGCTCCTCGTCGCCAATCTCCGGATACAGGGTGCGGATCGCTTCCGGCAAGCCCAGGCCGATAATGCCCTTGACCGCCAGGTCGTCGCACAACGCGTAACCGGAACGGGTCGACGCAGCGTGCATCGACTCGACAATCCGACCAATGGAGTCGCACAACGTGCCATCCCAATCAAAGATCAGCAGCTTGTAGTCAGGGTGCGACACTCAGGCGCTCCACGGTCTTGGCCCACATCTCATCGACAGGCGCTTGAAGCTTCAATTCGCCGCCATCGGGCAGCGGCACGGTGAGCATGTAGGCGTGCAGAAACAGGCGCTTGCCACCCAGATCGCGAATTTCCTTGGAGAAATCCTCGTCACCGTATTTGGTATCGCCGGCGATGCAGTGGCCTGCGTGCAGGGTGTGCACACGAATCTGGTGGGTACGGCCGGTGACCGGCTTGGCCTCGACCATGGTCGCGAAGTCACCGAAACGGCGCAGCACCTTGAACAGGGTCAGCGCCTCCTTGCCCTCCTCGTCTACCTCGACCATGCGTTCGCCGGAACGCAGGTTGCTCTTCTGCAACGGCGCGCGGACGCTCTTGATCGAGGTTGCCCAGTTGCCGCGCACCAGCGCCATGTAGCGCTTGTCCACGCCATCACCGCGCAGGGCGGCATGCAGGTGGCGCAACATGCTGCGCTTCTTGGCGATCATCAGCAGGCCAGAGGTGTCGCGGTCCAGACGGTGGACCAGCTCCAGCTCCTTGGCGTCCGGGCGCAACTGACGAAAGGCTTCGATCACCCCGTAGTTCAGGCCGCTGCCGCCGTGAACGGCGATGCCACAAGGCTTGTTGATCACGATCAACGCCTTGTCTTCGAAGACAATCGACGCCTCAAGGCGCTGCAACAGGCCCTGGGCCAGAGGGACGGGCTCATCCCGCTCAGGCACCCGCACTGGCGGCACACGGACGATGTCGCCCGCCTGCAGTTTGTACTCGGGCTTGATCCGGCCTTTGTTCACGCGCACTTCGCCTTTACGCAAAATGCGGTAAATCAAGGTCTTGGGCACGCCTTTGAGCCTGGCCAGAAGAAAGTTGTCGATGCGTTGGCCGGCATATTCCGGCGAGACCTCAAGCAGCTGGACGCTGGGGGTCTGGGGGGCGGTAGTCGTCATGGCGGCGATGATAACAATTTTTTATGGAATTGAAGCACTTAATCATTGCTGCTATAGTCGCGAACGCCGCCAAAAGCGGCCTGGACAGAGGACTAGCGGCAAACTGCCGGCCCTGACCATCGCAATTCATCAGGACGCGAGGCCGTCCTACGGGGCTTTCGCCACCCTGGAAGGCTCGAGATTGTAACAAGCGCAGGTGACATGAGGCCTGAAGCGAGTGCAAAAAGCAGAGTGATTACTCGCCTTTTGCGCCGATATTTACGGCCAGTTCACAAAGTGCAGTCAGTCTTGAGCCAGACCACGGCGAATGCTTCGGAAACAACGCCTGTTACGAGCTGAGTGAGAGCACAGTCGCCCACACCCGGTCTTGTTTAGCCATGAGCGTGTTCTCCCCATTGGAGAACGCGGTAAATGCCAACCCGCTGCGGATTCTGCGCGCGGCAGCACCCGAATTATCAGGGATACGTGTAGGGTGGAGATGCACAACCGTCGGACCGTGTAGCACTAGGCTTATATTTAGACGCTTCATCTCGTCCACAGTCGCCGGTTGATTCCTCCTCCTGACTGAGTGCTTAAGTCACCACAGCAAGCAGGAAGCGTACGTCGCGATATCGCCCATTTTGGCGGGTATTGCTGGACACTGGAGTGGCCAACCACTCTTGACGCACCTGACACCGACCGTGAGAAGTCGTGTGTGCCGAACGCCGTTTCCGGCAGCCCGGAAACCGACGGTACAACATGAAAAGAATGCTGATTAACGCAACTCAACCCGAAGAGTTGCGTGTTGCACTGGTAGACGGCCAACGCCTCTACGACCTGGACATCGAGTCCGGTGCACGCGAGCAAAAGAAGGCCAACATCTATAAAGGCCGGATTACTCGTATCGAACCAAGCCTTGAGGCTGCCTTTGTCGATTTCGGCTCCGAGCGCCATGGCTTCCTGCCCCTCAAAGAAATCTCCCGCGAATACTTCAAGAAAGCCCCTGAAGGCCGCGTGAACATCAAGGACGTCCTGAGCGAAGGCCAGGAAGTCATCGTTCAGGTGGAAAAAGAAGAACGTGGCAACAAGGGCGCGGCCCTGACCACCTTCATCAGCCTGGCTGGCCGCTATCTGGTCCTGATGCCGAACAACCCGCGTGCCGGCGGTATCTCCCGTCGCATCGAAGGCGAAGAGCGCAACGAACTGCGTGAAGCGCTGAACGGCTTGATCGCTCCGGCCGACATGGGCCTGATCGTGCGCACTGCCGGCCTGGGCCGCAGCAGCGAAGAAATGCAGTGGGACCTCGACTACCTGCTGCAACTGTGGACCGCTATCAAAGAAGCGTCCCTGGATCGTTCCGCGCCGTTCCTGATCTACCAGGAAAGCAACGTGATCATCCGCGCCATCCGCGATTACCTGCGCCAGGACATCGGCGAAGTGCTGATCGACAGCGTTGAAGCCCAGGACGAAGCCCTGACCTTCATCCGCCAGGTGATGCCGCAGTACGCCAGCAAGATCAAGCTGTACGAAGACAGCGTTCCGCTGTTCAACCGTTTCCAGATCGAAAGCCAGATCGAGACCGCTTTCCAGCGCGTGGTCGAACTGCCTTCCGGCGGCTCCATCGTGATCGACCCGACCGAAGCCCTGGTGTCCATCGACATCAACTCGGCGCGCGCCACGAAGGGTAGCGACATCGAAGAAACCGCCCTGCAGACCAACCTGGAAGCGGCTGAAGAAATCGCCCGCCAACTGCGCCTGCGTGACATCGGCGGCCTGATCGTGATCGACTTCATCGACATGACCCCGGCCAAGAACCAGCGCGCCGTGGAAGAGAAAGTCCGCGAATGCCTGGAAGCTGACCGTGCCCGCGTACAGGTCGGCCGCATCTCGCGCTTCGGCCTGCTGGAAATGTCCCGTCAGCGCCTGCGTCCATCCCTGGGCGAAAGCAGCGGCATCGTCTGCCCGCGTTGCAACGGCACCGGCATCATCCGTGACGTTGAATCGCTGTCGCTGGCGATCCTGCGCCTGATCGAAGAAGAAGCCCTGAAAGACCGCACTGCCGAAGTGCGCGCCCAGGTGCCGATCCCGGTTGCTGCATTCCTGCTCAACGAAAAACGCAACTCGATCACCAAGATCGAACTGCGCACCCGTGCCCGCATCGTCATCCTGCCGAACGATCATCTCGAAACGCCGCACTTCGAAGTGCAGCGCCTGCGTGATGACAGCCCGGAAGCCCACGTCAACCAGTCCAGCTACGAAATCGCTGCGGCCGCTGCCGAAGTGGAAGAAGTCCAGCCAGCCGCTGCGACCCGCACCCTGGTTCGCCAGGAAGCCGCCGTCAAGACCGCGCCAGCCCGTGCCAACGCACCGGTTCCGGTTGAAGCGGCTGCTCCGGTTGCAGCGCCTGCTGCCCTGCCTGAGCCAAGCCTGTTCAAGGGCCTGGTGAAGTCGCTGGTCAGCCTGTTCGCCACCAAGGAAGAGCCGGTTGCTCCGGTTGTGGTCGAGAAGCCTGTGACTGAACGCCCTGCACGCAACGAAGAGCGTCGCAACGGTCGTCAGCAGAGCCGCAATCGCAACGGTCGCCGTGACGAAGAGCGCAAGCCTCGTGAAGAACGTGCACCGCGCGAAGAACGCGCCCCACGTGAAGAGCGCCAGCCGCGCGAAGCCCGTGAAGAAACGCCAGTCGTAGCCCGTGAAGAGCGTGCTCCGCGCGAAGAACGTGCACCGCGCACTCCACGCGCCCCGCGTGAAGACCGCAAGCCACGTGGCGAGCGTGAAGAACGCGTGCGTGAATTGCGTGAGCCGCTGGACGCCGCTCCTGCTGTAGCCGCTGCTGCCGCCACCGTTGCCACTGCTGAAGAACGTCCAGCTCGTCAGCCTCGTGAAGAACGTGCGCCACGCCCTCCTCGTGAAGAGCGTCAACCACGTGCCGAGCAGGCTGCTGTGGCCGGTGAAGAAGAAGAGCTGCTGTCCAACGAAGATCAGCAACAGGAAGACGGTCAGGAGAACGCCGAAGGCGATCGTCCACGCCGCCGCTCCCGTGGCCAGCGTCGTCGCAGCAACCGTCGTGAGCGTCAACGTGACGCCAACGGCAATGAAATCGAAGGCTCGGAAGAGACCGGCGAAGCCACCCCAGCCGCTACCGGCGAACCGACTGGCGCCGAACTGGCTGCCGGCCTGGCCGTCACCGCCGCGGTTGCCAGCTCGGTCATCAGCGCGCCTGCTGAAGCCCAAGCCAACGAGCAAGCTGAAGCCGCTACCGCTGCCATCCAGGAAAACACTGTGGTAGAGACGCCAGTCGTCGAAACCCCGGTGGTTGAAGCAACGACTCCGGTCGAAGCGCCAGCTGTTCCGGAAGTGGAAGTCGCGCCGGTTCGTCACGTTCGTGAAGTTCGCGAGCCTCAGCCTGTCGCTGAAGTGGTTGCCGAACCTGAGGTTGTGGTTGAACCACAGCCAGTGGTTGAAGCGGTTGTTGAAGCACCGGTTGCCGAGCCAACCCCTGAAGTGCGTGAAGTTCGCGAAGAACAGACCGCCTTCCAGTGGACCGCCGAGCCAGCTCCAGTGGCTGAAGTAGTCGAAGCTCCAGCACCGGCTCCGGTCGTCGAAGAAGCTCCAGCGCCAGTCGCTGAAGTGGTTGTCGCCGCGGAACCGGTTGCCGTTGTTGCCGAGCCTGCACCCGTGGTTGAAGCACCCGTGGTTGCCGAAGTCGCCGCTCCGGTGGTTGAAGCCGCTCCGGTCAGCGCCCTGACCGAAAACGGTCGTGCGCCGAACGACCCGCGTGAAGTGCGTCGTCGTCGCAAGGAAGCTGAAGCAGCTGCCGCTGCTGCCAAGGCTGCTGCCGAAGCAGCTCCAGCCGTCGCTGAAGTGGTCGAAGCAGCTCCTGCTCCGGTTACCGAAGCCGTGGTTGAGCACACTGCCCCTGTCGTCGACGAGAACGTGCGTTCCGTTGAAGAAGTGGTAGAGCACCAACCTAAAGCCCTGGAAGAAGAGCACGAGCCTAAACCCCTCGTCTGATTCCATCGGCCACTAAAAAGCCCCGCCTGAGTGATCAGGCGGGGCTTTTTTATGTCTGCCTATCAGCTAGCGATAGCTCAGCAAAGCCGGCACGTCCACATCCCACAACACACCGGGATCATCTACCGCCACTTCCTTTAGCGACGCATGGGCAAACAGTGGCTTTGCTCCACGATCACCCGTCAGCGCCATTAACGCCGGGCCGAACGAACGGCCAAACCCTACGGGATGCCCGTACTGGCCTGCGTGCACCGGCACACTGATATCGTCTTCTTCAAGGCCTGCCATCACCTGCTCGATATTCGTGGACAGGATGAACGGCATATCTCCCAGCACCACCAACCAGCCAGCAGACGGCCCGCTGGCCGCCACCGCCGCGGCGATGCTGTCGCCCATGCCCGGCGAGCGCAAAAGCAGCACTTCGCAACGGTGCACTTTTGCCAGCCGGATGACCTCCGTGCGATCCGGCGACGTCACCAGCCAACGCCTGCTAACCGTCGGCGGCAAATTCACCAGCACCTGTTCGATCACCGGCCGCGTGATGCCATCCCGGCCCACGCAAGGCGCCAGCAACTTGTCCTGATCCGCGCCCGCCTCGGCCCGAAAACGACTGCCCTGCCCCGCCGCCAGGATGATCGCGGTGACGCCCGTCAACTGACTGCTGCCTGCAACGGCTTTTTCTGCAACAGATCAATCCCGTTCTTGATGGCGACGATTTCTGCCATCAACGACAAGGCGATCTCCGCCGGTGTATGGCTGCCGATATGCAGACCGATAGGGCCATGCAACCGCGCAATGGCCTCCGCACTCAACCCCAGCGCCGCAAGGTTCTCCCGGCGTTTCTGGCTGTTGACCCGCGAACCCAGGGCGCCAATATAGAACGCCTTGGAATTGAGGGCCGTCAGCAGCGCCATGTCATCCAGGCGCGGGTCATGGGTGAGCGCGACGATGGCGGTGCGTTCATCGGTCTGGATATTCAGCACCGCTTCATCCGGCATGCCCGGCACAAAGCGCCCGTGCTGCTCTTCCCAGCCATAGACAAACTCCTGGCGCGGGTCGCAGATCAGCACTTCGAAATCCAGCAACCGCGCCATTTCCGCCACATAACGTGACAGCTGGCCTGCGCCGATCAGCAGCAGGCGCCAGCGCGGGCCATAAATCGCCCGCAATCGGTCACCGTTGAAGGTGACCGTATCGGTCTTGCTCGCACCGCTCAGCACCACCTCACCGGTGGCCAAGTCCAACTCGCGGGCGACAATCTCGTGCGCCTCGCAACGCGCCAGCAGTTCAGCGACCCAACCCGGATCGCCCACCCGCTCCTCCGTCAGGCGCAAGGTGCCGCCACAGGGCAGGCCAAACCTTGCGGCCTCATCGCGGGTGACGCCATAGGTCACGAGCTGTACTGGCGGCCCGTCATCAGGCAACCGGCCATCCTGCAAACGGGCGATCAAGTCGTCCTCAATACACCCGCCCGACACCGAGCCAATCACCACCCCATCGCCACGCAAGGCCAACATGGCCCCCGGTGGGCGCGGCGCGCTGCCCCACGTCTGGACCACGCTGTACAGCACCACCCGCTGCCCGGCGCGGCGCCATTCCAGCACGCTGCGCAATACATTCAGATCGACACTGTCCATCAGGCGTTCGCCTCCTGCCAATCTTCCATGAGCTGATAAAAATATGGGTAGTCAGCTAAGTTAACTCAGCGGAAATAAAAAAGCCCTGCAATGCAGGGCTTGGTGCGTCAAAAAACAAGCTTAGTTCAATAGCGATTGGGCTCCATTTCCAGCACAACCTTGAAACGCTTTTCGATGTCCTGCTGGATACGTAGCGCCAGGCCGGCAATGTCCTGGCCGGTGGCCGCGCCGTAGTTCACCAGCACCAGTGCCTGCAAGCGATGCACACCGGCGTCTCCCTCGCGAAAGCCCTTCCAGCCAGCCTTGTCGATCAGCCAGCCGGCAGCCAGTTTCATCTGCCCGTCGGCCTGGGGGTAAGCCACCAGGTCCGGGTATTGAAGCTGCAGCTCGGCGGCCAGCGCCTGGGACACCAGCGGGTTCTTGAAGAAGCTGCCAGCATTGCCGAGCACCGCCGGGTCCGGGAGTTTCTCGCTTCGAATACTGCAAATGGCCCGGCTGACGTCGCTGGGGGTGGCCTGCGTAATGCCTTGCTCGGTCAGGCGCTGTTGCACCGGCCCGTACTCAAGCTTCAGGTGCACGGCGCGACTCAAGGCAAAGCGCACCCTAAGGATCAGCCAGCGGCCGGTTTCGTGCTTGAACAGGCTGTCGCGGTAGGCAAAGTTGCACTCGGCCAGGCTGAAATCCCGCAGCTCGCCGGTCTGGCGGTCGAGGGCGGTCAGGCCGGCGAACACGTCCTTGATCTCCACCCCGTAAGCGCCGATGTTCTGCATCGGTGCAGCGCCCACCGTGCCCGGAATGAGGCTGAGGTTTTCCAGGCCGGAAAAACCCTGGGCCAACGTCCACAGTACAAAGGGATGCCAGGCCTCGCCGGCTTCGGCTTCGACCACGACGTGCACGCCATCATCCTGCACTATCCGAATGCCGTGGCTGGCCATGCGCAGCACCAGCGCGTCGATGTCCTGGGTCAACAGCAAATTGCTGCCACCACCAATCACCAGCAATGGCAGCTGTTCCCCGGCGGCGTAGGCCAACGCCTCACGCACGTCCGCGTCGTTGTGAGCCTCGGCAAACAGCCGGGCACGCACGTCGATGCCAAAGCTGTTGAACGGCTTGAGGGAAACCTGTGCCTGCACCTGCAACGTCATAACCGGCCCTTCAATTCAATCACCAACAAGTCACAGGCGCGCTCGATCAGGTCGAGGACAGTTTCGAAGCCCTGGTCGCCTTCGTAGTAAGGGTCCGGCACCTCATCCACCACCGAGTCGTAACGGCGCAGGAACAGGTCCAGGTCCGCCTTGCCCTGGGCCGGCTGCATGGCCTTGAGGTTGCGCAGGTTGCTCTGGTCCATGGCCAGGATCAGGTCGTAGCGGGAAAAGTCCGCACGCGACACCTGCTGTGCACGCTGGGCCGACAAGTCGTAGCCACGCTGCAGCGCCGCTCGCTGGCTGCGCTTGTCCGGCGGGTTGCCGACGTGCCATTCACCAGTGCCGGCCGAAGCCACTTCAACCTGATCAGCCAGGCCGGCTTCACGCAGTTTGTGGCGCAACACGCCTTCTGCCGTGGGCGAACGGCAGATATTGCCCAGGCAGACGAACAGAACCTGCATCAGGCCCCCAGCAGGCGACGGACGCGCTCAAGGTCTTCAGGGGTGTCGACACCGGCCGGTGGCGCTTCCAGGGCATCGCCCACGTGAATGCGCACGCCGTGCCACAGGGCCCGCAGTTGTTCCAGGGATTCGGTGTTTTCCAGCCAGCACGGCCCCCAGCTGACGAAGTCATGCAGGAAACCGGCGCGGTAGGCGTAAATGCCGATGTGGCGGCGGTAAGGCACGCCAGCCGGCAGCACGTCCGGCTGTTTGGCGAATGCATCCCGCGCCCACGGCAAGGTGGAACGGCTGAAGGTCAGCGCCAGGCCATTGATGTCGCTGACCACTTTCACCACGTTGGGGTTGAACAGGGTCTCGATGTCTTCAATCGGCTCGGCCAGGGTCGCCATACGGGCTTCGCCATGGGCTGCCAGGTTGGCTGCGACCTGATCGATCACGCAGGGCGGAATCAACGGCTCGTCGCCTTGCACGTTGACCACGATGGCGTCGGCTGCCAGCCCCAGCTTGGTGGCCACTTCGGCCAGGCGGTCGGTGCCGGAATTGTGGTCTTCACGGGTCAGCACCGCTTCGGCGCCAAAGCGTTTGCAGGCCTCGATGATGCGCGGATCATCGGTGGCCACCACCACCCGCTCGGCGCTGCTTTTGCAGGCCTGTTCCCACACCAGCTGGATCATCGGCTTGTCGCCGATCAGCTGCAGCGGTTTGCCGTGCAGGCGGGTGGAGGCGTAGCGGGACGGGATGACAACGGTGAAGGCGGTGGTCATTTATCCAGGCGCTCGTCGGTGGTCAGGGTACGGGCTTCGCTTTCGAGCATTACCGGAATGCCATCACGGATCGGGTAAGCCAGGCCGGCGCCCTTGCTGATCAGCTCGGTTTTGTCGGCGCTGAGCTTGAGCGGGCCTTTGCAGATCGGGCAAGCAAGGATATCGAGCAGTTTGGTGTCCATGAGTGTGTCCTGGAGAGCAGCGTTTTAAGGCAAAAGGCGGGCGGGCAGCAAGCGCATCAACTGCGTGTCGAACCAGGCGACAAACGCCGGTGACGGTGCCGCGTCCACCGCAAGGTACCACCAGTCGGGCCTGGCAAAGGCGCGGCACTTCACCGCGTCCTTTTCAGTCATGACCAACGGCAGTGCCGGTGTGAAATTCAAGACCTCGGCGCTGTAGGGCGCGTGGTCGGCAAAAGCATGGGGTATTGGGCGCCAGTGTAGCGTTTCAAGGGTGTTGAAGAAACGTTGCGGGTTACCGATGCCGGCCACCGCATGCACCTGCTGCCCCACAGGGAAGTGATCCACGGGTTTGCGCTCCCCGGTGTGCAGGTTGACCAGCGTGGTGGGCAGCAGACGGAAGGCAAAGCCATCCTCGCGGTCAGCGCCTGCGCCGTTGTAAAGCAGCGCATCGACGCTCTGCAAACGCTCGGCCGGCTCGCGCAACGGGCCCGCCGGCAGGCAACGGCGATTGCCGAGCCCACGGGCGGCGTCAATCAACACCAGCTCCAGGTCACGGGCAAGGCGGTAATGTTGCAGGCCATCGTCGGAAAGAATCAGGTCCAGGGTTTCGCTGGCCAGCAGCGCTTTTACGGCGCGGCTGCGGTCGGGGTCGATCATCAGCGGTACGCCGCTGCGTTGTACGATCAACAGCGGTTCATCCCCCGCCACCGCAGCGGTATCACTGGCTTCAACGCGCCATGGAAATTGTGGCGGTTTTGCGCCATAACCCCGGCTGACCACGCCGACGCGCAAGCCGCTGCGCTGGCAATGGTCGATCAGCCAAAGAATCAGGGGGTCTTGCCGGTGCCACCGACGGTGATATTGCCGACGACCACAACCGGCACCGGCGACTGATAGATCTCGCCCTCGCCCGCCAGGAACCGCGCACGTTTGCGCTGCACCACACCGCGATAGAGGGATTCCAGCGGCTGCAGCAACGCCAGCGCCGGATGGCCTTCGTACCAGGCCTTGAGCAAACGATCGGAGATGGCCATCAGGGTTGGCTCGCCGCCTCAACGGTGGTCATGCGCAAATGGCTGAAGCCGAGCTTGCCGGCAGCGTCCATCGCAGTGATCACGGCCTGGTGCTTGGTGTTGCCATCGGCACTGATGGAAAGTGGCAGGTTAGTATCGCCACCCGACTCTTTCTGCAGTGCCTCCATCAGGCTGGCCAGATCGTTTTTCTCCAGCAACTGGTTATTCACCGAGAACACGCCGTCGGCACTGATGGCGATGTCCAGTTGCTTGGCCTGTTGGTCTTCCGCCGGCGAGCCGCTGACGGCTTCCGGCAGGTCGACCCGCAGCTGGGTTTCCCGGGTAAAGGTGGTGGTGACGACAAAAAACAGCAGCAGGATAAACACGACGTCGATCAATGACGCCAGGTTGATATCAACGTTTTCCCGTTGCTTGCGGCGAAATTTCACGCGTTGCCCTCAACCAGGTCCACATCACGGTCGCCCTGCACTACCTCCACCAGCTTGATGGCTTCCTGTTCCATGCCCACCACCAACTCGTCGATGCGCCGTTGCAGGAACCGGTGGAAGAACACCGAAGGAATACCGACCATCAGGCCCGCCGCCGTGGTGATCAGGGCCTTGGAAATACCACCGGCCAGCACTGCGGCGTTGGTGGTCATGCCCGACCCCATGAAGGAGCTGAAAATATCGATCATGCCCAGCACCGTGCCGAGCAGACCGAGCAACGGTGCCATGGCGGCGATGGTGCCCAGGGCATTGATATAGCGCTCCAGCTCATGGATGACCCGGGCGGCGGCCTCTTCAATGCATTCCTTCATGATCTCGCGACCATGCTTGGAGTTGGCAAGGCCGGCGGCGAGGATTTCACCCAGGGGCGAGTTGGCCCGCAGCTCCTTGAGTTTTGCCTTGTCGAGCTGCTTGTTCTTGATCCAGCCCCAGACCTGGCCCAGCAGGTGGTCAGGTGTTACACGGCTGGCACGCAGGGTCCACAGGCGTTCGGCGATGATGCCGAGTGCGGCGATGGAACTCAAAATGATCGGCAACATCATCCAGCCGCCGGATTTGACCAATTCCCACACAGTGAATGTCCCCTCGAAAAAGTGCGCCACTTTACCATAAGGGTCCGGTGGAAGGGCTGGCCTGCCCCAGCGCATCCTGTCGCAGGGGCCGGTCTTTGGTAACGCTGTTTTGCGGCGGGTGTTCACGCCAGAAACGCCGCTGGCTGCGCGCGGCCACGGGCGGCTGGAAAGAGCCCAGTTGCAGGCGAAGCGCGCCTTGTTCGGCACTGTCGTAAATCGCAGCGCCCACCGCCTGGTAACGCTCCAGCACTTGAGGATGGGGGTGGCCAAAGGCATTGCTGCGGCCCCGGGAAATCAAAACGGCCTTGGGCGCAAGCCGCTGTAGAAATGGCCCCGACGACGAACTGCGGCTGCCATGGTGGGGCGCCTGCAACCAATCGACAGGGGCGCCCAAAGGCGTGGCCAGTAACGCCAGCTCGGCTTCACGGTCAATATCCCCGGTCAGCAACAACCGCTCGCCATTGGCCTGCACCCGCAACACACAGGACATCTGGTTACCGTCCGTCGCATCAGGCCATTGCCACAATTCGAACGTCACGCCATCCCATTCCCATTGCTCGCCGCTGACACACGCTTGAGTACCGAGCGCCGCCGGTAGCCGCTCGGTCTCACCGCCCACCACACGCTTGATCGGCAGCCCCTGGGCGACAGCCAACGCACCACCGGCATGATCGGCGTCGGCGTGACTGAGCAGCATCAGGTCCAGCCCGGTGACACCCAACTTGCGCAACGCGGGCAGCACGACACGAGCGCCGAGATCGAACTCGCCGGACCGTGGCCCGGCGTCATACAGCAGCACGTGGTTGCGGGTACGCAGGATGATCGACAACCCTTGGCCGACATCCAGTTGCACCACCTCGACCCGCCCGTGAGGTACCGATTCCCGAGGTGGAAACACCGCCAGCAGCAACATCGGCCAGCCCAACAGTCGAAACGGAACGCCCTTGGGCAGCAATAACAGCACTGCCCCCAACACGCTTACCAGCCATAACCCCACTGGCACTTGGGCCGGGAGCCAGGCCGGCACGTACTGCGCCAGCAGCGCCAGGGCGTTGAACAGCCAATCCAGCGTGCCGCCCGCCAGCCACAACAAACCCTCACCTATATAAGGCAGCGGCAATAACGCCGTCCCCAGCAGCGCCAGGGGCAATACCACCAGGCTGATCCACGGCACCGCCACCAGATTGGCCAGCGGCCCGCTCAGGCTGATGGGCAGGCCGAGCACCAGCAGCAGCGGAAACAGACCGATGGCAATCAACCATTGGGCACGGGTCCAGGCCTGCCAGGCACTCCAGGGGCCCAGTCGACCGCTGAACGCCAGGATCAGCACCGCGACGGCCGCAAAAGACAGCCAGAATCCCGGTTGCAGGCTCGCCAGCGGTTCGAGGACCAGCACTGTGTTCAGCGCCAAGAGCAGCGGCCACCAGATCCCCAGGTGGCGAAACCTCAGCCGCCACAGCAGGACCAATCCCACCATCACGCAAGCCCTTTGCACCGGCACCTCGAAGCCCGCCAGCAAGCCGTAGCCCAGCGCAGCAGCGAACGCCAGCCCGCAGGCCCAGGGCAGCCACGGCAAGGGTTTCGGCCAACACCCGTAGCGCGCCAGACCGGCGACCAGGCCATAGATCAACCCCGCCAGCAGGCCGATATGCTGGCCGGAAATCACCAATAGATGCACGGTGCCGGTGTCTTGCAGAACCCGCCAATCCTCGGCGGACAAGCCTGAACCATCCCCAAGCACCAACGCTGCCAGGCCCGCCTCTCGCCCCTGGGCATCCACCGCCAGCAGCCGCTGGCGAATCCCGTCGCGCCAGGCATGTCGCGCAGGCGCCAGCCGCTGGCCATCCTTGACCGAGCCGGTGGCGCCGATCCGCTGGGCCAGCAACCAGGCTTCATAGTCAAAGCCCTCGGTATTGAGCAAGCCGGAAGGACGCTTGAGGGTGACGGCCAGCCGCCAGCGCTCGCCGCTCTGAACCGGCGGCCCGCCGCGCCACGACACCCGAATACGCTTGGGCAGCAGGTCCTTGCGTGACCGGCTGTCGGTCAGTTCGAAGCGCACACCGTCAGCCGTCTGCTGTGGTAGCGCAGTAACACGCCCTTCCAGCCAACGGGTCTGGCCATCCAGACGCGGCCCCAGCCGGTCATCCAGTGCCCACTGCGCACTGAGGCACGCCCAGCCCAACCCGAGCAGGAAAAACGCCAGCGGATAGGTGCGAAAAGGCAACAGCATCAGGGCCAGCACCGGTATCAACAGCAACCAGCCGCTGGACGGCAACGCGGGTAAAAAGCGCAAGGCGAGCAGCCCCAACGCCAGTGCGAACATCCCTGTTCTCATGGATCTTTCCTTGAAAGCGACCCAATGAGTCTTAGCCGGGCTACCGATGCGGCCTATTATTATTTGTCACAAAGTCTGAATTTCCCGTTCGTTGAATGCGGGCATACTTGCCCCTCGAACTGACCTGGACCCCTTATGCCACGGCGCTTATTCAAACGGTACATGCCCGATCCGACCAGCATTCGGGAACACAAGTCCTTACGCTTTCTCGGCAAATTGCTGCATGACCCGAACCTCTGGCACCTCAATCGGCATTCGGTCGCGCGGGCCATGGCGGTGGGCCTGTTCGCGGCATTTATCCCTATTCCCTTGCAGATGCTGCTGGCCGCGGTCCTCGCCATCAGCGTGCGCGGCAACATGCCGATTGCCGTCAGCCTGGTCTGGCTGACCAACCCGCTGACCATGCCACCGGTATTCTTCTGCACCTACATGACCGGCGCCTGGCTGATGAACGTGCCACCCCGCAGCCTGCCCGATGAGTTGACCTGGGAATGGATCAGCGGGCAGTTGTCGACGCTCTGGCAACCCTTCCTGCTGGGCTCGGTGGTATTGGGGCTGGTGATGGCGGCGCTGGGTTATTGCCTGACCATGGGCTACTGGCGCTGGTGGGTGGCCCGCCAGTGGAAACGACGCAAACAGCGCAGGCTGTAGGCGTCAGCGGGCGAGCAAGCGCATATGCACGCGCAATCCCTGCCCGGTATTTTCCGCCCACAGGCTGCCGTCCTGACGCTGCACCGCGTTGCGCGCAATGCTCAAGCCCAGGCCAAACCCGCCGTCACCGGGACGCGAGCCGTCCAGCCGGATGAACGGCGCAAAGATCCGCTCCAGCTCCAACTCGTCAATCCCGCCACCCTGGTCCTCCAGCCACAAGTGCCAGTCATCGCCCTCGCGTTCGCCCCCCAACTGCACTGTGCCGTTTTGCGGGGAATGCCGGATAGCATTGCGCAGGATATTTTCCAGGGCCTGGGCCAGCAGGTTCAGATGGCCGCGTACCCAGCAGTCAGCACCAAGCTCGCACTGCAAGCGTGACGGCGACCAGCCACTTTCAAAACAGGCGTTTTCCCGAAGCATGTCCCATAGCGCCTGCACCTGGATGTCTTCCTTGGGCAGCGGCGCGCGTTCAGTGTCGAGCCACGCCAGTTGAAGGGTGTCTTCTACCAGCCGCTGCATGCCGTCGATTTCCCTTCCCAGGCGCTCGCGCAGTTGGGTCAGGTCCTGCTCGCTGTCGCTGGCCACGCGCAAGCGACTCAACGGCGTGCGCAACTCGTGGGACAGATCCCGCAGCAGTTGCTGCTGGAGCGCCACGGTGCCTTGCAGGCGTTCAGACATCTGGTCAAACGCGCGACCCAACTCCCCCAGTTCATCCTGGCGGCTGGTGGTGTCGCGGGAAAGCCGGGTACTCAGCTGATCAGCGCGCCAGGCATTGGCCTGCTCGCGCAGGTGGTTGAGGGGCATGATCAACAACCGGTAAAGGCCGATGCACAGCAACAGGGTGAACAGCCCGGGAATCACGCCATTGGTCACGATTCGCCAGAACAACTGGTGTTGTCCGGGCATGAACCGGCGCGGTAATTCGATCACCAGGGACCCCGCACCCGGGTCGAGCGGGAACGGGATTTTCAACCATGGCAGGCCCTTGGCATGCCGGCTGACGGGCCAGTCCAGGCCACGCAGGAAGGTCAGGCGCTGGCTTTCCTTGTCCGTCAGCGGGTAGCTGCTCAGGGATTGCAGATCGTTGCCAATGACACCCACCCACGTACGCTCGCGCTGGCCCATGGTGTGCAGCCACTCGTCTACACCGGCGTTGCCGCCCTGGTTCCAGGCCAGCTCCGCGCCGGCCGCATAACCGCTCAGGGTGGCGCGGGCCTCGCTGGACAGAAAGGCATTCTGCTCTTCCATGTACCGGCCCCAGGACCAACTGAGCCAGATCATCAGCAAGCAGAAGGCAATCAGCAGGCAGGCCAGTTTCCAGAATAACGAGTGCTTGCCCGGCAGCCGTTTGAGCATGGCCTTAAAGCCCGTCATCGTGACCACTCAGCACATAGCCCTTGCCCCACACCGTGCGTACTTCCCGCTCGCTGTAGCCGATGGCCTTGAGCTTGCGACGTATCTGGCTGATGTGCATGTCCAGGCTGCGGTCATGGGGCGCGTAGCCACGCTGAAATACGTGCTGGTAAAGGAAGGCTTTGCTGAGGACTTCCTCACTGTTGCGGTGCAGGGTTTCCAGCAGGCGATATTCGCTGCGGGTCAGCCCGGCCCATTGGTCCCGGTAAAAGACGTCAAACAGCTCATCATCGAAACGCAGGCTGCGGGCATCGCCGCGTACCGCCGCCAGCGCTGGCAGTGGCCGCCGGTCCAGGGCGACCCGGCGCAGGATCGCCTCGATGCGCACCCGCAACTCGGCCATGCTGAACGGCTTGGGCAGGTAATCATCCGCCCCCAGGCGAAAGCCGCTGATGCGGTCGGCTTCGGCGCCCAGGGCTGACATCAGGATCACCGGGATCGAATGGCTCCGGCGCAAATGCGTGAGCACGGACAGGCCGTCCATGCCCGGCAACAGGATGTCCATCAACACCACGTCGAAGCTCTGATCACGGGCCATTTGCAGGCCCTGCTGGCCATTCTGGCACCAGGTCACCCGAAAGCCACAGCGGCCCAGTTGTTCATGGACATAGGCGCCAAGCACAGGATCATCTTCAATCGCCAGGATACTGGGTAAGCCAACTGCTGCGGGATTCATTAGCGTCTGCAAGTCATTCTCAATGACTGATTATTCAAGATTGGCCCCCCATGAGCAACCGCCGCCGGGCGCCCGATGGTCCAAGGTTTGCTTCAGGTCATTAATTTGCAAGATTCCACGCCGCGCAAATGGCTACACTGCGCAGGTGGCGCGGGCCGGATGCCTGCGCGGAATTTCGACAACAGTGTGGTAGCAGGAGAGTGGCGTGCTTAGAAGAATGGGGATAAAAGGCCGCGTACTGTTGCTGACCTTATTGCCTACCAGCCTGATGGCGTTACTGCTGGGCGGGTATTTCACCTGGATGCAACTGTCGGAGCTGCAGTCGCAGTTGCTGCAACGTGGCGAGATGATCGCCGAGCAACTGGCGCCGCTGGTGGCCCCGGCCCTGAGTACTAAAAACACCGATCTGCTGGAACGCATCGCCACCCAGTCCCTGGAGCAAACCGACGTGCGCGCCGTGTCGTTCCTCGGGCCCGACCGCACGCCACTGGCCCATGCCGGCCCGACCATGCTCAATCAGCCGCCCATCGGCAACAGTTCGCACCTGTTGCAGCGCACCGGCAATGACGCGACGCGTTACCTGCTGCCGGTGTTCGGTCGCCATCGCAACCTCGCCGGTGACCTGATCCCCGACGAGTCCGACCGCCTGCTGGGCTGGGTCGAGCTGGAGCTTTCCCACAACGGCATGTTGCTGCGCGGCTACCGCAGCCTGTTCGCCAGCCTGCTGCTGATCGCCATCGGGCTGATTTGCACTGCGGCGCTGGCGTTGCGTATCAGCCGTACGATCAACGCACCGATCGGCCTGATCAAGCAGGCCGTGGCACAGCTCAAGGACGGCAACCTGGAAACCCGCTTGCCGCCCCTGGGCAGCCAGGAACTGGATCACCTGGCCTCGGGCATCAACCGCATGGCCGAGACCCTGCAAAACGCCCAGGAAGAATTGCAACACAGCATCGACCAGGCCACCGAAGACGTTCGGCAAAACCTGGAAACCATCGAAATCCAGAACATCGAGCTGGACCTGGCCCGCAAGGAAGCGCTTGAGGCCAGCCGCATCAAGTCGGAGTTCCTGGCCAACATGAGCCATGAGATCCGCACACCGCTGAACGGCATCCTCGGTTTTACCCACCTGTTGCAGAAAAGCGAACTGTCGCCCCGTCAGCTGGATTACCTGGGCACCATCGAAAAGTCCGCCGACAACCTGCTGGGCATCATCAACGAAATCCTCGATTTCTCGAAAATCGAGGCCGGCAAGCTGGTGCTCGACAGCATCCCGTTCAACCTGCGGGACCTGCTGCAAGACACCCTGACCATCCTCGCCCCGGCCGCCCATGCCAAACAGCTGGAGCTGGTGAGCCTGGTCTACCGTGACACGCCGTTGTCGCTGGTGGGCGACCCGCTGCGGCTCAAGCAGATCCTCACGAACCTGGTGAGCAACGCGATCAAGTTCACCCGCGAAGGCACCATCGTTGCCCGCGCCATGCTGGAAGACGAACAGGAAGACAGCGTGCAACTGCGCATCAGCGTGCAGGACACCGGCATCGGCCTGTCGAACCAGGACGTGCGGGCGCTGTTCCAGGCATTCAGCCAGGCGGACAATTCGCTGTCGCGGCAACCTGGCGGCACCGGCCTGGGGCTGGTGATTTCCAAGCGCCTGATCGAGCAGATGGGCGGCGAGATTGGCGTCGACAGCACGCCGGGGGAAGGCTCGGAATTCTGGATCAGCCTGAACCTGCCAAAGACCCGTGACGACATCGAAGACCTGCCCTCCGCGCCGCTGCTGGGCCGCCGTGTGGCCGTGCTGGAAAACCACGAACTCGCGCGCCAGGCCCTGCAACACCAGTTGGAAGATTGCGGCCTGGAAGTCACGCCGTTCAACAGCCTGGAGAGCCTGACCAACGGCATCACCAGCGCCCACCAGACCGAACAGGCCATCGACCTCGCGGTACTGGGCATTACCGCCAACGACATTCCGCCGGAGCGTTTGAACCAACATCTGTGGGACCTCGAACACCTGGGCTGCAAGGTGCTGGTGTTGTGCCCCACCACCGAACAGCTGCTGTTCAACCCGTCGGTGCCCAACCCCAACAGCCAGTTGCAGGCCAAACCTGCCTGCACACGCAAACTGCGCCGTGCCCTGGCCGACCTGATCAGCCCGCGCCCGTTGCGCAGCGAACCCGGCGAGCCGTTGTCCAGTCGCGCGCCGCGGGTGCTGTGTGTCGATGACAACCCGGCCAACCTGCTGCTGGTGCAAACCCTGCTGGAAGACATGGGCGCCAAGGTCCAGGCGGTGGAAAGCGGCTACTCGGCCATCGAAGCGGTGAAACAGGAAGCCTTCGACCTGGTGTTGATGGACGTGCAAATGCCCGGCATGGACGGTCGCCAGAGCACCGAGGCGATTCGCACCTGGGAAAGTGAACGCCACGGCACACCGCTGCCCATCGTCGCGCTGACCGCCCATGCCATGGCCAACGAAAAACGTGCGTTGTTGCAAAGCGGCATGGATGACTACCTGACCAAACCCATCAGCGAACGGCAACTGGCCCAAGTGGTGTTGAAATGGACCGGGCTGGCCCTGCGCAATCAAGGCCCGGAACGCGGCGCCGAGAGTTTCGGGCAGGCCACGCAATTGCCAGTACTGGACCACGAAGAAGGTTTGCGCCTGGCGGCCGGCAAGGCGGATCTGGCGGCGGACATGCTGGCGATGCTGCTGGCTTCGCTGGAGGCCGACCGGGAAGCCATTCGTATCGCCCGCGACGCCAACGACCGCAACGCCCTGATCGAGCGGGTTCACCGCCTGCACGGCGCCACCCGGTATTGCGGCGTGCCACAACTGCGCGCGGCCTGCCAACGGGCCGAGACCCTGCTCAAACAGGACGACGCCAAAGCCATGCCGGCCCTGGATGAACTGGACATGGCGATTGCCCGGCTGGCCAGCGAGGCGCGGGTCAGCGCGTAAGTCTCACACAGCAAAGAGGCTTTCCTGTGGCGAGGGGGCTTGTCCCCCGTTGGGCTGCGTAGCGGCCCCCAAAAAGCGGGAGCGCTACGCACTCCAACGGGGGACAAGCCCCCTCGCCACAAAATCAGCTTTCCATCATCAAGAAGGAATATTTGATGCGCATCATCCTCTTCAGCAGCCAGACCTACGACCGCGAGAGCTTTCTCGCCCAACCGTTGCCCGAAGGTCTGCAACTGCAATTCCAACCGGCCCGGCTGAACCTCGACACCGTGGCCCTGGCCGAACACCACGAAGTGGTCTGCGCCTTTATCAATGACGACCTCAGCGCCCCGGTGCTGGAGCAACTGGCCAACGGCGGCACGCGCCTGATCGCCCTGCGCTCGGCCGGCTACAACCATGTCGACCTGGCCGCCGCCAAGCGCCTGGGCCTGACCATCGTGCGGGTGCCGGCCTACTCGCCCCATGCGGTGGCCGAACATGCGGTCGCGCTGATCCTGGCCCTCAACCGTCGTCTGCACCGCGCCTACAACCGCACCCGCGACGGCGACTTCAGCCTGCATGGCCTGACCGGTTTCGACTTGGTGGGCAAGACGGTCGGCGTGGTGGGTACCGGGCAGATCGGCGCCACGTTCGCCAAGATCATGGCCGGGTTCGGCTGCCAGTTGCTGGCGTACGACCCCTACCCCAACCCGCAGGTCGAGGCCCTCGGTGCGCGCTATGTGAGCCTGCCGCAGCTGCTCGGCGAGTCACAGATCATCAGCCTGCACTGCCCGCTGACGGCGGACAGCAAACATTTGATCAACGCCCAAAGCCTGGCCCATATGCAGCCCGGCGCAATGCTGATCAACACCGGGCGCGGCGGTTTGGTGGACACTCCGGCGCTGATCGACGCGCTCAAGGACGGCCAACTCGGCTATTTGGGGCTGGATGTGTACGAAGAAGAGGCCCAGCTGTTTTTCGAAGACCGCTCGGACTTGCCCCTGCAAGACGACGTACTGGCACGCCTGCTGACCTTCCCCAACGTGATCATCACCGCGCACCAGGCCTTCCTGACCCGCGAGGCGCTGGGAGCGATTGCCGGCACCACCCTGGCCAACATCGCGGCGTGGGCTGATGGGCAGGCGCAAAACCTCGTCGAAGGATGATCAGCGGTCACATAGCCGCGCCATGATGGGTCGCGGCCCGTGATAGGATGCCGCGCCTATTTGGAGGATCCATGGCCGAACACGATTTCCGCTTCAGCTTGCTGAGCCCGCAACACACCCTGATCGAATGCCGCGCCCTGGTGCCGGGCCGTTATCAGGTCACCGGCAACGGTGGCTCGATCAAGCACGGCGACGTTCTGATCGTCACCCTGCGCGGCAGTAAAACCCTGTCGATGCGCCTCACCGTCGAAGGCGATGCGCGCTACTCCATCCGCCCGGCGGGCCAGTGGGTCGCCATGGCCCAGGGGCCGAAATTCGGCGAGCTGGAGATTCACACCTGGAAGGTCAACTGCGACAGCTGCGACAACGTTCTGGAGTTTGAATTCGCGGTGGAAACCAAGCTGACCAAGGAGCCGCTGCAACCGGCCGCCACTGCACGGGTTACCGAGCTGGGCTGGGCCACGATGGGTGACAAGCACCGCTGCCCGAAATGCCAGCAGGCCGCGCAATGAAAGCCGTGCTGATGCTGGCCGTGCTGGGTGCAGGCCTTGCGGGCTGCGCCAGCGATGAGGTCAAGCTCAAGCAGGATCACAGCTACGTGGTGGAATGGATCGGTGAGCGGCCGCTGATGGATTACGCGCACTTGACCGTGACCCTCGGCGCCGATGGCCGGGCTTACGGCAACGGCGGCTGCAACCACTGGTTCGCGCCCTACACCCTGGACGGCGACAAGCTGAGCTTCGGCAAGGTCGGCAGCACCCGCAAACTCTGCGCCGAGGCGTTGATGGAGCAGGAACACCGTTTCTTCCAGGCCCTGCAGGGCGTACAGCGCTGGGACATCTCGCCGATCGAACAGACCCGTTTCTGGCCGGCGGACGGCAAACCGCTGCGGTTGTGGCTGGAAGAAGGCTGATCAAGCACGATCTTTAAGGCAAAACAGATCCAAATGTGGGAGCGGGCTTGCTCGCGAAGGCGGTGTGACAGTCACCAGATACATCGACTGATCCACCGCATTCGCGAGCAAGCCCGCTCCCACATTTTTTAACCGCGCAGCGCCTTGAGCTTGGCCAACACACCTTCCGCCGTCTGCTCACCCATCAGTTGCTCGCGCACCTTGCCCTTGTCATCGATGATGTAGGTCACCGGCAAGGCTTCGCTGCGAGGGATGTCGAAGATTTCGTCCGGGTTCTGCGCCAGTACGGTGAACTTGATGCCCAGTTTCTCGCTGGCGCTTTTGAGCTCTTCACCCTGGGCGTTGTCGAAGTTCACGCCGAACACCCCCACCGACTGGCCCTTGAGCTGTTCGGCCAAGGCGTTGAGTTCAGGGATTTCGGTACGGCACGGGCCACACCACTCGGCCCAGTAGTTAACCACCAGCCATTGCTTGTCCAGGCGCTCGGCGGCCACTTTCTGACCGTATTGGTCAACGCCATAATCATTGCCACAGCCGCTGAGCAGCAGTGTGCCGATGATTGCCAATGCGCCTAACAGTCGCCTCGTCATGGGGTAATCCTTCGTAAAAATGAACGTTGGCTGCGGCCTATCGCCTCTCATGGTTTAAGGACGTGGCGCAGCGCGGGTAGAATACCCGCCACCTTACGCAAGATGCGACCCGCACATGACCGATCTGACGCTTTATCACAACCCGCGCTGCTCGAAATCCCGCGGTGCGCTCGAATTGCTGGAGGCCCGTGGCCTCACACCCAACGTGGTGCGCTACCTGGAAACCCCGCTCGACGCCGCGCAATTGCAGGCCTTGCTCGGCAAATTGAAGATCAGCGCGCGACAGCTGCTGCGTACTGGCGAAGACGACTACAAAACCCTCAACCTGGCCGACGCCAGCCTCAGCGAGGCGCAGTTGATTGCCGCCATCGCCGCTCATCCGAAACTGATGGAGCGCCCGATCCTCGAAACCGCCGACAAGGCCGTGATCGGCCGCCCGCCGGAGAATGTCCTGGAGCTGGTTTCGTGAGTGCGCCATATGTGCTGGTGTTGTATTACAGCCGCAACGGCTCGGTCAGCGAAATGGCCCGGCAGATTGCCCGGGGCATCGAGCAAGCCGGGCTTGAGGCGCGGCTGCGTACCGTGCCGGCCATCTCCAGCGAGTGCGAAGCCGTGGCGCCGAGCATTCCGGTCGACGGTCCGCTGTACTGCAGCCTCGACGACCTGCAGAACTGTTCCGGCCTGGCCCTGGGCAGCCCGACCCGTTTCGGCAACATGGCCGCGCCGCTCAAGTACTTTCTCGACGGCACCAGCAACCTGTGGCTGACCGGCGCCCTGGTCGGCAAGCCGGCGGGTGTCTTCACCTCTACCGCCAGCCTGCACGGCGGCCAGGAAACCACGCTGATGTCGATGCTGCTGCCGCTGCTGCACCACGGCATGCTGATCACCGGCCTGCCCTACAGCGAACAGGCGTTGCTGGACACCAAAGGCGGCGGTACGCCCTACGGCGCCAGCCACCACTCCGGCGCCGACGGCAAGCGTGCGCTGGATCAGCACGAGATCACCCTGTGCCGCGCCCTCGGCCTGCGCCTGGCGAAGACCGCCGCGCTACTGGAGAACGGCCGTGGCCAGGAAGCCTAAGGTACTCCCGCCCCAGGCCTGGCTGGAGCCACGGGTCAAGGCGATGCGGGCGCTGAGCCTGCTGGCGTTTCTGGGTCTGGTGGGGTTGCTGTGCGCCTACTACCTGGTGTTCGCCGACCTGCATGGCGCGCGGCCGTGGGTAATTCTGCTGATCGAACTGGTGCCGCTGCTGTTACTGGCACCGGGGATGATTCTGGGCAGCGCGCGCGGGCATTCGTGGATGTGCTTTGTGGTGAACTTGTACTTCATCAAGGGCGCGCTGGCAGCGTATGACCCGAACCGGCAATGGTTTGGCGTGCTGGAAATGCTGGCGAGCCTGGCGGTGTTCTGCACGGCGTTGATGTATGTGCGGTACCGGCATCAGTTGAATCGGCGGTTGGCGGGGGAAGGTTTGCCTGCCTGAATGCATTTCTTCAGGCAAAGCCGCATTCAATGTGGCTGGGGAGCTTGTTGTGGCGAGCCCCCTCACCACAAAAGCCCCTCACCACAGGGCTATTTGTCGGGCTCAGTGGTTAACGGTGTAGGCCAACATCATCGACAACTGGCACATCGGCCGCCCGCTTTCGGCATGCCACTGGTTGAACGCGCCCTGTACCGTGGCCAGGTCCCGCAGGCTGGTCGGTACCTTGTCGACAATCTTCTGCGCGTTCAGCGCCGCCACCACGTCATAGCTCGGCACGAACGTGTCCTTGCCCACCATCCGCAAAAAGCGCGGCGCCGACAGCCCGCCCAACTGGTGGCCGTGCTTGCTCAGGTACTTCCACAGGCCGACGATATCGGTCACCGGCCAGTCAGCGATCAACGCGCCGAAACTGCCTTTTTCCTTCTCGACATCCAGAATCATCTGCGCATTGCGCGGCACGCTCTTGAGCTTGCCCAGGTGGCGGATGATGCGCGTGTCCTGCATCAGCCGCTCCAGGTGTTCGGCACCCATCAGCACGACTTTTTCCGGGTCGAACCCAAAGAACACCTGCTCGAATGCCGGCCACTTGGCGTCCACCACGCTGTGCTTCAAGCCGGCGCGAAACACCCGCAGCGACAGGGTCGACAGGTAGCGGTCATCGCTGATCTTGCGCAGTTTCGCCGGGGTCAGGGGCACGGGCAGATGGGCTTCCAGCTCGGCCGCCGAACCGAAACGGTTCAGACAATATTCGTGCAGCCACTTGTAATCGCGCATGCCCTCTCCTAAGGATTGAAATGAAAACGGCGCCCAGGAGCGCCGTCTGTCAGAGCGGTGAAATGGCTCAGAGGTTCACTACGTTGACGAAGCGCGAAGCCGCACTTTCGTCGATACGCAGGCTGGTGAAGTCAAACAGGTTACGGTCGGCCAACTGCGAGGGCTGCACGTTCTGCAAGCTGCGGAAGATGCTGTCGACGCGGCCGGGAGTCTTGCGGTCCCAGTCCTGGAGCATGTCCTTGACCACCTGGCGTTGCAGGTTTTCCTGGGAGCCACAGAGGTTGCACGGGATGATCGGGAATTGCTTGAGGTCGGAGTACGCCTGGATGTCTTTCTCATGGCAGTACGCCAGCGGGCGAATCACCACGTTGCGCCCATCGTCGGCCCGCAGCTTGGGCGGCATGGCCTTGAGGCTGCCGTTGAAGAACATGTTCAGGAAGAACGTTTCGACGATGTCATCGCGGTGATGACCCAGGGCCATCTTGGTCGCGCCGATCTCGTCGGCAAAGGTGTAGAGCGTGCCCCGGCGCAGGCGCGAGCACAGCGAGCAGGTGGTCTTGCCTTCCGGGACCAGTTCCTTGACCACCGAGTAGGTGTCTTTCTCGACGATGTGGTACTCGATCCCCAATTCCTTGAGGTAGGCCGGCAGCACATGCTCGGGAAAACCCGGCTGCTTCTGGTCCATGTTCACCGCGACGATCTCGAACTTGATCGGCGCAACCTTTTGCAGGTGCATCAGCACGTCGAGCATGGTGTAGCTGTCCTTGCCGCCGGACAGGCAGACCATGACCTTGTCGCCCTCTTCGATCATGTTGAAATCGGCGACTGCCTCACCGGCCTGGCGACGCAGGCGTTTTTGCAGTTTGTTCTGGTTGACCGTAAGAGTGCCCATGGCGCTTGGATCCGCGAAAGGTGTGTGACGAAAAGCCGGGTATTTTACCGGGATGGGCGAGCGAGTTCCAATTAACAGACCCCGCCGCGATTAAGCCCAATGTTTACAGCGCAATTTGCTCTAAAGCCCTACAGTTTTTCAGGTCATCACTTCCTATACTGCGACATAAGGTCGCACATATATCCAGACCTTTCAGGCCAATTGGCCCGTGGGCGCTCCACTGGGGGCGATGGTAATAACGACAGGAGTGACTGGCATGATCCATCACGTCGTGGGACTTTTCACCCACCCCGATCAGGAATGGCGGGAAATTCGTGGCGATAAAGAAGAAAGCATCGGCCACATGTACCTCACCCACACGCTGATCCTCGCGGCGATCCCCGCTGTATCAGCCTTTATCGGTACCACTCAGGTAGGTTGGGTCATCGGCAGCCGCGCCCCGGTGATGCTGACAGTGGAAAGCGCGCTGTGGATGACCCTCATGTCTTACGCCGCGATGCTCGGTGGCGTGGCGGTGATGGGCGCGTTCATTCACTGGATGGCCCGCACCTATGACGCCAACCCCAGCATGGCGCGCTGCGTGGCGTTTGCCACCTACACCGCGACACCGCTGTTTATCGGCGGGCTGGCCGCGTTGTACCCGCATATGTGGCTGGGGATGGTCGTCGGCACGGCCGCCATTTGCTACACGGTGTACCTGCTGTACGTAGGGCTGCCGACCTTCATGAATATCCATCCGGACGAGGGATTTCTGTTTTCCAGCTCGGTGCTGGCAGTAGGCCTGGTGGTGCTGGTGGCGATCATGGCCTTTACCGTGATCGTCTGGGGGCTGGGCGTAGGCCCGATCTACACCAACTGACGCGGTTCAACCCGCAGGAAAAGCCACCGCAAGGTGGCTTTGTGCGTTATGCATGACCATTCGGCGCCTGACAGATTCGGATACACCCTGGTTTGCGGCATACTGGACGTCTCTGGAGATATGTACAGCATGCCCGAGCAACTCAATACCCGCGTCGAAGATTGTTTCCTGCAAGCCGAATCCTTTTTCAAACGAAGCTTCAAACGCCCCCAGGTCAGCCTCAAGCTGCGGGGCCAGAAGGCCGGTGTCGCGCATTTGCACGAGAACCTGCTGCGCTTCAACCCGCAGTTGTACCGTGAAAACAGCCAACACTTCCTTAAACAGACGGTCGCCCATGAAGTGGCACACCTGATTGCCCACCAATTGTTCGGCGAGCACATCCAGCCCCATGGCGAGGAATGGCAGTTGATCATGCGTGGGGTTTACGAACTGCCGCCGGATCGCTGCCACACCTATGAAATCCAGCGGCGGCGGGTGACGCGGTATATCTACCGCTGCCCGTGTGCCGACAGCGACTTCCCGTTTTCGCCCCAGCGTCATGGGCTGGTAAGCCAGGGGCGGCGGTATTTGTGCCGCAGGTGCCGGCAGACTTTGGTGTTTACCGGGGAAACCAGGGTGGAATAAGGGCCTCATCGCAGGCAAGCCAGCTCCCACATTGGAATGCATTTCAACTGTGGGAGCTGGCTTGCCTGCGATAGCGTCAGCCCAGGCGCTACTGAATCACCTTGGCACGCCGCAGATCGTCTATCTGCCGAGCACTGAAGCCCAACTCTGCCAACACCTCATCGCTGTGAGCGCCCAATGCCGCTCCGATGTGCCTGGCCGCCGGCAAGCCTTCGGAAAACTTCAGCGGACAGGCTATCTGCGCCTGTGCGGAACCATCGCCCCGCGGCACCTGGCTGATCAGCTCCCGGGCTTTCAACTGTGGGTGCTCGACGGCCTCGCTCAGGCTCAATACCGGTTCGACACACGCATCAATTCCGGCAAACAACGCACACAGCTCATCAAAGCTGCGTTTCTCGAACTCGACCTGCAACGCCAGCTTGAGGGCTTTCTGCTGCTCGAGTTTGGGCGACAAGCCCTGCGCGGCCAACTCCGGCCGCCCGAGCGCCGTACACAACTGCTGCATAAAGGCCGGCTCCAGGCTGCCCACCGACAACCAGCGCCCTTCCCGCGAACGGTAATAGTCATAGAAGCTACCGCCATTGAGCACCTGGTTCTCCCACGCCGGCTCCACGCCACACGCCAGGTAACCCGCACCGGCCATGGCATTCAGGCTGAACGCGCAGTCGGTCATGCTTACATCCAGGTATTGCCCCACCCCGCTCTGCTGCCGGGCGATCACCGCCGCCAGCAAGCCGACCACCGCGTGCAACGAGCCGCCGCCCACATCTGCCAACTGCACGCCCATGGGCAACGGGCCGCTGTTCTGACGCCCGGTGTAGCTGGCGATACCGGCCAGCGCCAGGTAGTTGATGTCATGGCCGGCGCGATCCTTGTAGGGGCCGGTCTGGCCGTAGCCGGTGATGGAGACGTAGATCAGCTTCGGGTTGATCGCCTTCAAGGCCTCGTAGCCCAGGCCCAGGCGCTCCATCACCCCGGGACGAAATTGCTCCAGCACGATGTCGTAGTCCGCCACCAACTGCCGCACGATCGCCACGGCCTCGGCCTGCTTGAGGTCCAGGGCCAGGCTGCGTTTGTTGCGATTGAGGTAGGCATGGCTGGCCGATACACCCTGGTCATGGGGCGGCAACACCCGCAGCAGGTCCATGCGCGTGGGCGACTCGATGCGCAGCACCTCGGCGCCCATGTCGGCCAGCAGCAACGAGGCAAACGGCCCCGGCAGCAAGGTGGAGAAATCCAGTACTTTGAGGGACGCCAAGGGGCCTGACATGAACACTCCGATTCCGGTTCGATGAGTCACAGAGTAGGCAATCCCGGCAGAAAGCGGCAATCACCTTAACCAACACCAACAGTGACCGTTGTGCTCGAACAGGCATAAAAAAACCCATCCGAAGATGGGTTTTTTACACGCGGTGCAGCCTTACTTGACGGCGGTTGGGGTCGGGCCTTCGGCCACGCCCAGGTCGTCTTCTTCACGGGTCTCGGAGATACCGCGACCACCGGAAGCCAGTTCGACTTGCAGCTTGTCTTCGTCCAGTTCCTTGACCCACTTGGCCACAACCAGGGTCGCAACGGCGTTGCCTACCAGGTTGGTCAGTGCGCGGGCTTCGGACATGAAGCGGTCGATACCCAGGATCAGCGCCAGGCCGGCAACCGGCAGGTGGCCAACAGCCGACAGGGTAGCGGCCAGTACGATGAAGCCCGAACCGGTTACGCCAGCCGCGCCTTTGGAGGACAGCAGCAGTACCAGCAACAGGGTGATCTGGTGGGTGATGTCCATGTGGGTGTCAGTCGCCTGGGCGATGAACACGGCGGCCATGGTCAGGTAGATCGAAGTACCGTCCAGGTTGAAGGAGTAGCCAGTCGGGATAACCAGACCCACCACCGACTTCTTGGCGCCCAGGCGTTCCATTTTGATCAGCATGCGTGGCAGTGCGGACTCGGACGAGGAAGTACCCAGTACGATCAGCAGTTCTTCACGGATGTAGCGGATCAGTTTCAGGACGCTGAAGCCGTGAGCGCGGCAGATGCCACCCAGCACGATCAACACGAACAGGATGCAGGTGATGTAGAAGCAGATCATCAACTGGCCCAACTGCACCAGCGAACCTACACCGTAGGCACCGATGGTGAACGCCATGGCGCCCAGGGCACCGAGTGGCGCGAGCTTCATGATCATGTTGATGATGTTGAACATCACGTGGGCGAAACGATCGATGAAGTCCAGCACCGGCTTGCCGTAGGCACCCAGGCGATGCAGGGCGAAACCGAAGATCACCGAGAACATCAGCACTTGCAGGATGTCACCGGTCGCGAACGCGCCAACGATGGTGTTCGGGATCACGTTAAGCAGGAAGCCAACGATGCTCTGGTCTGCACCGGCAGTCACGTAGGCCGCGACTTTCGAAGCGTCCAGGGTAGCCACGTCGATGTGCATGCCGGCGCCCGGTTGCACAACGTTGACCACGACCAGGCCGATCAGCAGGGCGATGGTGGAAACGATTTCGAAGTACAGCAGCGCGTAGCCGCCGGTTTTGCCGACCGATTTCATGCTTTGCATGCCAGCGATGCCGCTGACAACGGTGCAGAAGATGATCGGGGCGATGACCATTTTGATCAGCTTGATAAAGCCGTCACCCAGTGGCTTGAGGGCCACGCCGGTCTGCGGGTAGAAGTGACCGAGCAAAATACCGATAACGATTGCAACGATCACCTGGAAATACAGGGATTTGTACAGTGGCTGACGAGTCGTCATTGCAAAGTTCCTCAATCGTCTCGTGTGGCAAATATCCGCCATTGCCCACGACACTTGAATTGCGAACCCTCCTGCACTGGAGGGATTTGTTGTTTGAGAGCCCGCTCAAGGCCGGTCTCCCTGCGCTCTGTATCGCAAGCGTCGTGCCACATTGGCTGAAAGCCGCTGAAGGCCTTTAGACATCAGCGCTCGGGGGATTTTCAGCTTCAGACAGCGCCTGTAGACAGTGGCGGGTTTCCGCCTACACGCCCGATCTCGTCCTACAATTTGGCGGATATCCGCCTTGTTGCCCCCGCACAGGATGGCTAACATCCGCCACTCAATGGACGAGGCCCCTCATGCGTGAACGTACCATCGCCAGTCACTACGCCCGGGCCGCCCTCGGCGGTGCGCGCCGGGCCGGTTTCGATTACTCGGGCCTGCTGCAGCAAGTGGGCATTACCCCGGAATTGCTGAGCGAGCCCCGCGCCCGCATCGCCCCGGAACAATTCACCCGGCTGCTGCAGATGCTGTGGTTGGCGCTGGATGACGAATACCTGGGTTTCGCCGAAGGCCCGAGCAAGCGCGGCACTTTCGCCATGATGTGCCACGCGCTGATTCATTGCCGCACCCTGGAGAAGGCTCTGGAGCGCGGTCTATTATTTTATAGCCTATTCCCGCAGGGTCCGCGCTGGCGCCTGACGCGCGAGGGGGAAATGGCCCGCTTGAGCCTGGATGATTCGCAACTCTGGGACCCGGATCACTTCCTCAGCGAATGCCTGCTGGTGATCTGGCATCGCCTCGGCAGTTGGCTGATCGGCCAGCGTATCCGCCTGGACCAGGCCACGTTCAGCTACCCGATGCCGCCCCACGCCACTGAGTACGACTTGCTGTTCCCCTGCCCGCAGGTGTTTTCGGCGCCCGCCAGCAGCCTGGTGTTTCCCAGCCGCTACCTGAGCCTGCCGCTGTTGCAGGACGAGCGCACCCTCAAGCATTTCCTCGAACGTTCACCGGCCGACCTGTTGTCACGCCCGGATGAAGGCGACAGTTTGAGCAGCCAGTTGCGGCGCTTGTTAAGCCGCGACCGTACGCCCTGGCCCGACCTGGAAGCCGTCGCCCAGCACCTGCATATCAGCCCGCAGACCCTGCGTCGGCATTTACGGGAAGAAGGCACCAGCTTTCAGGCGCTCAAGGATGAATTGCGCCGGGACATTGCGATTTATCATTTGGGACGGGCGGATTTGTCGCTGCAGGAAATCGCCGAGCAGTTGGGGTTTTCCGAACCGTCGGCGTTTCATCGGGCGTTCAAGAAGTGGACCGGGCTGACGCCGGGGGCCTATAGAGCACAGGAAAGTTAGGTGTGTATTGATGCGACTGGCCTCTTCGCGAGCAAGCCCGCTCCCACACTTGACCGAGTTCCACCTTGGGAATGCCATCGAATGTGGGAGCGGGCTTGCTCGCGAAGAGGCCGGCATAGCCAATAAAGATCAAACAGCCGGAAAGTGAATCTTGAACGCGGCCCCCCCAAGCGGTGAATCCCCCAGGGTCAACCGTGCGCTGTAGCTTTCAATGATGTCCTTGACCACCGCCAGGCCAATGCCCTGCCCCGGATGCTGGCGGTCGAGCCGCTCGCCCCGTTGCAGGATGCGCGCACGCTGGTCCGGTGGCACGCCGGGGCCGTCGTCTTCGATACACAGCTCGGTGCCTTCCAGGCTTTCCTGCAAGCTGATGCGCACTTCGCTCAGGCACAGGCGGTAGGCGTTTTCCAGCAGGTTGCCGAGCAGCTCCAGCAAGGCGCCCTTCTCGATCGGCACATCGCAGTCGTCCGGCAAATCGAAAGCCACCTTCACACCCTTGTCGCGATAGACCTTGTCGAGGGTGTCGCACAGGCTTTGCAGCACCGGCTCCAGCCGCACCTGGTGACGCACCAGGCCGCTTTTACGCAGGCTGGCGCGCTGCAACTGGTAGCTGATCTGCTGGCTCATGCGCTCGATCTGCGATTGCAGCACCCAGGCCTGGTCCCGGTCTTCGGGGCGCTGGGCCATGTCTTCGCTCACGCCCTGCAACACCGCCAACGGGGTTTTCAGGCTGTGGGCCAGGTCGTCCAGAGAATCGCGGTAACGGGTGCGTTGCTCACGCTCGCTGTGGAGCAAGCGGTTGAGGGAGCCGGTCAGGCGCAGCAGTTCGCGGGGGTGTTGCTCGCTGAGGCTTTCCCGGGTGCCGCCCTCGATCTCATCCAGCTCCTGGCTCAGCCGGCGCAGCGCTTGCAGGCCCCAGGTCAGGCCAAGCCACAACAGGGTGAGCAGTACCAGCAAGGCGGCGCCGAAACCCAGGTAGAGGTTTTCCCGCAGGCCTTCGAGGGTCAGTTGGTATTCGCGCACCGGTTGCAGGGCGACAATACTGAACGCCGCGCTCTTGCCGCCCAGCAGCTTGACCTCGACGTCATAGACAAAAAATTCCTGGCCGTTGGCCTCGCGAATCCGCGCGAACTCGTTGCCGCGCCCGTCATAGCGCGGCTTGTAGTTGATGTTCTCTTCCTGGGTGGCACGCGAACGCCAGACCAGGTGGCCTTCGCGGTCATAGATGTAGCCCAGCAGGCGGCTGTCGGTGAGGTTGAAGCGCTCATCCGGCAACTGCGCGGGCATCAGCAGGCGATTGTTTTCAACCCGGGCAGCCGAAATCAGCGTCGTGACATCGGACGCCAGGCGCTGCTCGATGGAGTCCTGCAGGGCCAGGCTGAAGGCGCCCTGCATGGCCGGCAACAAGGCCAGCATAAACAGCACGGCCAGGGTGGTGGCCGCGAGCATCAACCGCACACGTAACGAGCGAATCAACGGCAGCGCTCATTAAACAGGTAGCCCAGGCCGCGCACGGTGTCGATCGGCTTGAACCCTGCCGGGCCTTCCAGCTTGCGACGCAGGCGGCCCACCAGCACTTCGATGACGTTCGGATCACGCTCGTCGTCATCGGGGTAGAGCTGTTCCATCAAGCGGTCCTTGGCGACCACCTGCTGATGGTGACGCATCAGGTATTCGAGGATGCGGTATTCGTAGGCGGTCAGCGCCAGTGGCTGTTCGTCGAGGGACGCCTGCTTGCGATTGAGGTCCAGCAGCAACGGCCCGGCGACGATGGTCGATTGGGTAAACCCGCTGGAGCGGCGCAGCAGTGCGTTCATCCGTGCTTCCAGCTCTTCGAACTGGAACGGCTTGACCACGTAGTCGTCGGCACCGGCGGCCAGGCCTTCGACCTTGTCCTGCCAGTTGCCGCGGGCGGTCAGGATCAGGATCGGAAACGTTTTGGCCTGGGCGCGCAGTTGGCGGATCAGGTCCAGGCCGCCCATGCCAGGCAGGCCCAGGTCGATGATCGCCAGGTCGTGGTTGAATTGCCCGGTCTGGTACAGCGCCTCCTCGGCGTTGGCGACGGCCTCGACCACGTGACCGCTGTCGGTAAGGCGGGTCAACAGGTGATGACGCAGCAACGCCTCATCTTCGACAACCAGCAATTTCATAAAGCTCTCCAAGGCAAATCAACTTTCCAACTGGGGTATATCATAGCGGCCCTGCAGGTCTTGCTGGCGCAGTTTACTGCCGTTGAAGTGACCTGACAGGTTTTCATTGCCTACGCGATAGTCCGACTGCGCAGGGTGCTGGCCCAGGGACTGGCCCCAGGGGGCGGCGTGTTCGCCGGCATCTTCGAAGCTCACCCGCTGAAGCAGGCTGTAGGGCTTTTTGCTCTTCTCTTTGGAGAAACCCGCGAAACTCGCGTCAGAGGCCTGCACGCCAGCAGTGGCACTGAGCATGGTTAACGCCAACATCAGCTTCTTGATCGCAGTCATGGTGCTACCTCATACGCTTTGGCTTTGGGTACGGGGCCAGACTACGCAGACGCCCCTGAACTCCCCCTGAACACTCTCTGAACCTGGGCTGAACCGAGGCCGGCTACTGTGTAAAGAGTTATTTACGTATCCCCGGCCGCAGGCTATCCAGCGGCCCTCCAACTCGGCAAAATACCCGGCATGAATTCCCTACCCGCTTGCTGCACCCCACTTGATGCCCATTGGCCGTTGCCCATCGCCTTGCCCGGCACGGTCTTTCTGAGCACCCGTTTTGACCCGGCCCTGCTGGCCATCGGCGACTTCCAGCGCAGCGCCGTGCCGCCGCCCGCGAGCATCCAGCGTTCGGTGGCCAAGCGGCAGGCGGAGTTTCTTGCCGGTCGGCTATGTGCCCGCGCCGCGCTGCAACAACTGGATGGGCTCGATTGCGTGCCGGCGATTGGCGAGGACCGCGCGCCGGTCTGGCCCGCCCACATCAGTGGGTCGATCACCCACAGCACCGGCCATGCGGCGGCCATCGTCGCCCACAAGGCCCTATGGCGCGGGCTGGGGATGGACCTGGAAAACCTGCTGACCCTGGAGCGGGCGGAACGCCTGGCCGGGGAAATCCTGACGCTGGATGAACTGCAGCGTATGTCTGCCGGGCCGCGGGAGCAGATTGCGCAGGTGGTGACGTTGACGTTTTCGGCCAAGGAGAGCCTGTTCAAGGCGCTCTACCCGATCGTGCAAAAGCGCTTCTATTTTGAGCATGCCGAGTTGCTGGAATGGTCGGATACCGGCCATGCGCGACTGCGGTTGCTGACGGACTTGTCCGCCGAGTGGTGCCATGGCAAGGAGCTGGAGGCGCAGTTTGCGGTGGATGGCGGGCAGTTGTTGAGCCTGGTGGCCGTCAGCGCCTGAAGCACCGTCATCGCAGGCAAGCCAGCTCCCACCCTTGATCGGGTTCACACTGCAAAATGTGGGAGCTGGCTTGCCTGCGATGGCCGTTTCAGGTTTTCTCTTGGTCTCTTGGCCAACTCAGGCTGAAACACGCGCCACCCAGGTTGTTGCTCTTGCTGATCAATGCCCGGCCGCCGTGCCAATAGATGATCCGCCGCACAATCGACAATCCCAACCCGTGCCCGCCCGACGCACGGGTGCGGCTGTCGTCCAGCCGCAGGAACGGTGTGAAGATCCGCTCCCAGGCACTTTCCGGCACGCCCGGCCCGTCATCTTCCACGTCGATGCGGCAGCGCACCTGGCCCACCTGGTAACTGATCAGCACTTGCCCCTGGGCATGGCGCATGGCGTTGCTCACCAGGTTTTGCAGGGCACGGTGCAGGTAGCGCGGCTCGGCTTCCACCCACGCATCGTCCCAGTGGGCCGATGACAGGCAGATGCCCCGTGCCACATTGATTTCCGGGCGCAGCGGCGACAGCTCCTCAATCACCTGATCAAGCAACGCACTGAGGTCGACCCGCTGGAAGTCCAGCGCCGGCGAACCCTGCTCCAGCCGCGCGTAGGTGAGCATTTCGTCCACCAGGCCATCGAGGTCCTGGATATCGCTGTCCATGCCTTCCATGTACTTGCGCCGCGCTTCAGGCGTGGCCGCGTCACCGATCATCTCCAGGCCGAATCGCAGGCGCGCCACCGGGGTGCGCAGTTCATGGGACACCGCTCGCACCAGTTCGCGCTGGATCGCCAGCAGGCGTTGCAGGTGTTCGGCCATGCCATTAAATGCCGCTGCCAGGCGGCCGACCGAATCGGCACCCCGGGCCGGCACCCGCACTTCCAGGCTGCCTTTGGCGATACGCGTGGCGGCGGCCTCCAGGCCACTGAGGCGCCGCTCCAGTTGGCGCACCAATAAATAGACGATCAAGCCGATCAGGGTCAGGCTGATCAGCGCGATCAGGATCAGCCATTGCGCCGGGTAAGGGTTCATCTGGTACAGCGGCCCGATTTCCAGGACCCACGGCGTGCCGACCATGCCGGCAAACACCCGGATCGAGTCGCCGCCCTTGCCCAGGGCCATCACGGTATCGCCTTCGGACACCCGGCGGCGCTGGTCATCATCCATATCCGCCTGATCGAGCATCACCAGGTGCATCTCGAAACCAAAGCCTTTGGCCTCTTTCAGGTCGGCGAGTTTCTGCGGCTGCTCGGCCACCGGGAAACGCACCAGCTCATCGGCCAGCAGGTAAATAGTCGCGCGGGCCAGCTGTTCGCTGATTTGCTGCACTTCACCGGTGAGCAACAGTTGTTCCTGGTCGCTGACCAACCGCAGCACCCTCGCTGCGTGAGGCCCGGTTTGCTCCACCAGCACCTGGCCGCGTTGCAGGCGGGTGCGCTGGCTCAGGTCCAGGTGCGCTTCGGCCACGGTCTGCAACTCGAGCGGGATGCCCAGCAAGCGCTCCCACACCGCCAGCGCGCGGCGGCGCTCGATGGCGCTCATGGGTTGCAGGTTGTCGCCCATCAGCGCGAAGGTGCCGTGGGCCAGGCGCTCGCGGTACTGGCCGCTGCGCACTTCATTGAGCAGGTGCAAGGCCAGTACGCCGAGCAACGCCACCAGAATCAGGGCCGCGCACATGCCGCCGTAGATGCGCAGGAAGATCGAGTTCACGGCGCAAGGTCAGCAGCAGCTTCGGGGACGAACAGGTAGCCCTTGCTGCGAATGGTCTTGATCAGCCGCGGATGGATGGGGTCGTCGCCGATTTTCGGGCGGATCCGCGAGATGCGCACGTCGATGGAGCGGTCCTGGCCGTCATAACCAATGCCGCGCAAGGCGGTGAAGATTTCTTCCCGGGACAGGATCCGCCCGGCATTCGCCACCAGCAGCCACAGCAGGTCGAATTCGGCACTGGTCAGCTCGATGCCCCCTTCGTGCAGCCAGGCTTCACGCAGGGCGTTGTCCACCACCAGCGGGCCGAACTGCAGGCGCCGCTGTTTTTCGGGCGTGGCCGGCTCGACGCTTTCGCTGCGCCGCAGCAGGGCCTGGATCCGCGCCAGCAACAGGCGTGGGCGCACGGGTTTGCACACGTAGTCGTCGGCGCCCATGTCCAGGCCCAGCACCTGGTCCATGTCGTCGGTACGCGCAGTCAACATCAGGATGACCCCGTCATAGTGCTCGCGCACCTTGCGGCAGATGCTCAGGCCGTCTTCGCCGGGCAACATCAGGTCGAGGATCACCAGGTCCGGCTGTTCGGCGATGATCCGTGCCGCCGCCAGGGCGCCATTACCCTCCACCGACACCCGCAGGCCGTTGCTCTCCAGGTAGTCACGGGTCAACTCGGCCAGTCGTTCGTCGTCCTCGACAATCAATACCTGCCAGGCTTCTTGCTCCATGCGTTACCTCGGTTCTCATTATTGTAGGAGCGGGCTTGCTCCGGGCGGCGTTCCGACGAAAGCCTATGGGCGCCGCGTTCATCCTGGCTGCCAGCGTTATCGCCAGCATCCTTCGCGAGCAAGCTCGCTCCTACAGTTGTCATGTGGAGTGAACAAGATATCGCGTGAATGAAGGACGATTGTAGCCATGAGCCAGCCCTCCAGCACAAGCGCGCAAATGCGTTCGGACATCGTGTTTTTTTGTGATAGGGTTCGCGCCCGCAAAAATTCAACCGGGTGTTTTCACCTCGGAATATCCGGTGACAAACGGCGCAATCCAGCAGTACTGCGGCCTACACGGCTGTTCCACGTTTCATACACATTTTACCCACAGCGTTATCCACAGGTAGTCCGTTGCTAAGCCCCCCAAAACGCATTATCTTGTAGGTCGTCGCAAAAAAAACCCTACATGTAGGGTTTTCAGCGAAAAGACCAAACACAAATCAGACAAGAAACTCAAGTCCTTTCTTGCTCCTGTTTGGTTGAACTTAAGCCTTTTTCAGAAGACCAAACCGCGCACGCGGATGGCAGCCGTTTTCTGCCCCGATCAGGCGAAAACGGTACGGGTGTTGCAGTACGAAACTGTCACCCACCAGGAATACGGTAAAGAGCCCCAAGGCTTGTAACCGAAGACTTCGGCATGGAAGCGGCGCGAACAGCTCCCTTCCTCCTGTCCCGAAGTTGTTATGCCAGGCCCTGGCCTGTTGTAAGTGCTTCAGGACGGAACGGTGGGCACCGTGATGGTGCCCAAATAAATATAGAATGTGGAGACAACCCCCATGCAAACCGACACAACTCGCGAGAACCCGCAAGGCTCCGTGCCGCAGGCCGCTGATTCGAACCTGGATCTGTCCGCCACCGCGCCCGGCCAATTGCGTGTGATCAAGCGTAACGGCACTGTCGTTCCTTACACCGATGACAAAATCACCGTCGCCATCACCAAAGCGTTTCTTGCAGTTGAAGGCGGCACCGCTGCTGCCTCGTCGCGCATCCACGACACCGTTGCCCGCCTGACCGAACAGGTCACCGCAACGTTCAAGCGTCGCATGCCATCGGGCGGCACCATCCACATCGAAGAAATCCAGGACCAGGTCGAACTGGCCCTGATGCGTGCCGGCGAGCAGAAAGTTGCCCGCGACTACGTGATCTACCGTGACTCCCGCGCCAAGGAACGTGCCGTACGCTCCCCGGCCGAAGAAGCTGCCGTACAAGCTCACCCGTCGATCCGCATCACCCTGGCCGACGGTACGTTTGCACCGCTGGACCTGGGCCGCCTGAACACCATCATCACCGAGGCCTGCGAAGGCCTGGAAGAAGTCGATGGTGATCTGATCCAGCGTGAAACCCTGAAGAACCTGTACGACGGCGTGGCCCTGACCGACGTCAACACCGCCCTGGTGATGACCGCCCGTACCCTGGTTGAACGCGAGCCGAACTACTCGTTCGTGACCGCGCGCCTGCTGATGGACACCCTGCGTGCCGAAGGCTTGGGCTTCCTGAAAGTCGCCGACAGCGCCACCCACCACGAAATGGCCGACCTTTACGCCAAGGCCCTGCCTGCGTACATCGCCAAGGGTATCGAATTCGAACTGCTGAACCCGGTCCTGGCCACCTTCGACCTGGAAAAACTCGGCAAGGCGATCAACCACGAGCGCGACCAGCAGTTCACCTACCTGGGCCTGCAAACCCTGTACGACCGTTACTTCATCCATAAGGACGGTATCCGCTTCGAACTGCCGCAAGTGTTCTTCATGCGCGTGGCCATGGGCCTGGCGATTGAAGAGAAGCAGAAAGAAGACCGTGCCATCGAGTTCTACAACCTGTTGTCGTCCTTCGACTACATGTCGTCGACCCCGACCCTGTTCAACGCCGGTACCCTGCGTCCACAGCTGTCCAGCTGCTACCTGACCACCGTGCCGGATGACCTGTCGGGCATCTACCACGCGATCCACGACAACGCCATGCTGTCCAAATTCGCCGGCGGCCTGGGTAACGACTGGACGCCGGTGCGTGCACTGGGTTCGTACATCAAGGGCACCAACGGCAAGTCCCAGGGCGTTGTACCGTTCCTGAAAGTGGTGAACGACACCGCCGTCGCCGTGAACCAGGGTGGCAAGCGCAAAGGCGCTGTGTGTGCCTACCTGGAAACCTGGCACATGGACATTGAAGAGTTCATCGAGCTGCGCAAGAACACCGGTGATGACCGTCGTCGTACCCACGACATGAACACCGCCAACTGGATCCCTGACCTGTTCATGAAGCGTGTCTTCGATGACGGCAAGTGGACCCTGTTCTCGCCATCCGAAGTACCGGACCTGCACGACTTGACCGGCAAGGCCTTCGAAGAGCGCTACGAGTACTACGAAGCCCTCACCGAATACCCAGGCAAGGTCAAGCTGTTCAAGACCATCCAGGCCAAAGACCTGTGGCGTAAAATGCTCTCCATGCTGTTTGAAACCGGCCACCCATGGCTGACCTTCAAAGACCCGTGCAACCTGCGCAGCCCGCAGCAGCACGTGGGCGTGGTCCACAGCTCGAACCTGTGCACCGAGATCACCTTGAACACCAACAAGGACGAAATCGCCGTTTGCAACCTGGGTTCGATCAACCTGCCGAACCACATCGTCAACGGCAAGCTGGACACCGCCAAGCTGGAACGCACAGTGAACACCGCCGTTCGCATGCTCGATAACGTTATCGACATCAACTATTACTCGGTACCACAGGCGCAGAACTCCAACTTCAAGCACCGTCCGGTTGGTCTCGGCATCATGGGCTTCCAGGACGCGCTGTACCTGCAGCACATTCCTTATGGTTCGGACGCTGCCGTCGAGTTCGCCGACAAGTCCATGGAAGCGGTCAGCTACTACGCGATCCAGGCTTCCTGCGACCTGGCCGACGAGCGCGGTGCCTACGAGACGTTCCAGGGTTCGCTGTGGTCCAAAGGCATCCTGCCGCTGGATTCGCAACAGATCCTGATCGAGCAACGTGGCCAGAAGTACATCGACGTTGACCTGAACGAATCCCTGGACTGGGCGCCGGTACGTGCCCGCGTGCAGAAAGGTATTCGTAACTCCAACATCATGGCCATCGCACCGACCGCCACCATCGCCAACATCACTGGCGTGTCGCAGTCGATCGAACCGACCTACCAGAACCTGTATGTGAAATCGAACCTGTCGGGCGAGTTCACCGTGATCAACCCGTACCTGGTTCGCGACCTGAAAGCCCGCGGCCTGTGGGACTCGGTCATGATCAACGACCTGAAGTACTACGACGGTTCGGTGCAACAGATCGAGCGCATCCCGCAAGAACTCAAAGAGCTCTACGCGACCGCTTTCGAAGTGGACACCAAGTGGATCGTCGACGCGGCCAGCCGTCGCCAGAAGTGGATCGACCAGGCTCAGTCGCTGAACCTGTACATCGCCGGCGCATCGGGCAAGAAGCTGGACGTGACCTACCGCATGGCGTGGTACCGTGGCCTGAAAACCACTTACTACCTCCGTGCCCTGGCCGCTACCAGCACCGAGAAGTCGACCATCAACACCGGCAAGCTGAACGCTGTTTCCAGCGGCGGCAACCACGGTGATGATTCGGTACTCGCCGCACCTGCCGGCCCGGCGCCAGTGCCTAAAGCCTGCGCGATCGACGAGCCGGATTGCGAAGCTTGCCAATAAGCTGAGCCCACCCTGGGTCTAACCACCCAAGGTTGAAAAACCCCCGATAGGCCTACGGCGTATCGGGGGTTTTCTTTTGCCCGCAAAAACGTGGGCAGAGACCTGGAACAATACCGACGAACCCCACATACCGCACGTTCCGGCAGACGACCAAAAAAAGCCCCTCGATCGAGGGGCTTTCCGGTGAAGCGGGTTAAAGCGACAGCATCAGGTCATCTGAATGATGGTCTGCATGATGGTGCTTTGGGTGGAGATGGTCTTGGCGTTCGCCTGATAGTTGCTCTGGGCCTTGATCAGGTCCACCAGCTCGTTGGTCAGGTTGACGTTGGAGTTCTCCAGGGAGTTGGCCACGATCGAACCCAGGGTACCGACTTGCGGGGTATCAAAACCCGGCTGGCCCGACGCGAAGGTTTCTTTCCAGGTGGTGCCGCCGGCAGGTTGCAGGCCCTGTTCGTTGTTGAAGCTGGCCAGGGAGATCTGGCCGATGGCCTTGCTTTGCTGGTTGCTGAACGTGGCGAACAGTACGCCGCTGCCGTCGATTTTCAGCCCGGTGATTTGACCGGTGGCGTAGCCATCGGTGGTCGGCGGGTTACGGTAGGTGGCGGAGTTGTACTGGGTAATGTTCGCCATGTTGACAGCAATCCCCGTAGGGTTGGCGCTCGCACCGTTGGCCTTCCACACGCCATCGGTCACGGTGCCGGGTACCCAGCCGGTGATGGTCAGCGTGGTGCCTGCCGTGCCGGCGGTATCAATCCCGGTGAGCTTGCCGGAGCCATCAAACGTCAATGTCGATGGTACCGGTGGCGTGGACGGTGTACCCGTAGGCGACGAACCATCCGGATTGCGGCCATCGATCAGCGTATAGGCGCTCCACTTGTTGCCGTCTGTTTTAACCAGGTACTGCACCATCGGGTGCGCGTTGCCCTGCGAATCGTAGAGCGTGGTGGAGTACTGGGTGGTGAAGCTGTCGGTCTTGGTCGGATCAAACGGGTGCAGGGTTTGATCGATCGGCGTCTCGGAGGAGTTCAGGTTACTGGTGGAGTCCACCTTGGTGGACGCCTTCGGCGGCAGGTACGACAGGTTGAGTTGCAGGTCGGTCAAGCCACCCTTCTGGATGTTGCCGTCTGCATCCGCCGCGTAGCCTTGCAGGCGCGAGGTACCGGTGTTGTTGGTGATGTAGCCGTCCTTGTCTGCACGGAAGGCACCGTTACGGGTGTACTCCAGCGAGCCGTCGCTGCCCTTCTGCACGAAGAAGCCGCCGCCCTGGATCGCCATGTCCAGCGTACCGCCGCTGTTGTTGACGTCACCCTGGGTGAACTGCTGGGACACTGCCGCCAGGTTCACGCCGTTGCCGATGCTGTTCTGGCCGGTGCCCAACTTGGACGCCGCGTAGATATCCGCGAACTCCGCACGGGACGACTTGAAGCCGGTGGTCGCGACGTTGGCGATGTTGTTGCCGGTCACGTCCAGTTGTTTGTTGGCCGCATAGAGGCCGCTAAGGCCGATGTTAAAAGACATTGTTCTCTCCTTTTGCCGTAGTTAGCCGGCTCTATGTACCGATAGTCTGAATTTGCGACAGCTTGATACTGCCCATGCCGCCCGCCAGGTTGAGCAGCATTTCGCCGCCGGTCTGGCTCAGAGTCACGCTTGTCACCGTTGCCGGCAGCGAGGTGGCCAGGGCAACCGCGTCACCCTTGTCATTCTTGGTAGTGGCATTGAAGGTGTAGGTGCCGGGAGGCGCGGTCTCGCCCGCATCGTTCTTGCCGTCCCAGACAAAGCTGGAATTGCCGACGCTCTGGGCGCCCATGTCGATGGTGCGAACGACGTTGCCGTCCTTGTCGGTGATCTTGACGGAGACGTTGCCCGTCGCCGCCGTCACCGCCACGGAACCGGTCATGCTCTTGCTGGTATCAACCATGGCCTTGTCGGTCTGGGTGATCACCGAGCGACCCACCAGCGACGAAGCCTGCAGCGCCTGCGAGGAGCTGAAGTTGCTGGAAATCGCGTTCACCGAGTCATTCAGGGTGTTGATGCCTTCCAGGCTACTGAACTGCGCCAGCTGTGCCACGAACGCGCCGTTGTCCTGGGGCGACAGCGGGTTCTGGTTTTTCAGCTGGGTTACCAGCAGTTGCAGGAACGCATCCTTGCCCAACGACTGGTTGCCGGTGGCGGCGCTGGAAACGCTGGAGACGTTGTCTGAAGCAGACTTGACCTTGGAATTGAAAAGGTCCTGGACCGCCGTGTTGGTCGAACTGGTATCAACAATGGCCATTATTTGGCGCCCCTTATCACTGACCCAGGGTCAGGACTTTCTGCATCATGGTTTTGGCGGTGTTCATCATTTCCGCATTGGTCTGGAACGAGCGGCTGGCGGAAATCATGTCGGCCATTTCCTCGACCACGTTGACGTTGGGGTAGTACACGTACCCTTTTTCGTTCGCGGCGGGGTGGTTCGGCTCGTAGCGGGCTTCGAGGTTGCTCTGGTCTTCGACCACACCGAGCACCTGCACGCCCTGGCCTGCGGCATCCTGGTTCTGGAACAGCGAGTCGCCGCTACCGCTCTGGCCACCCTGGCCGCCCTGGAACATGGTGGCGAACACCGGGTGCCGGGCGCGGTAGGTCTGGTCAATGCTCGACGACACGGTCTCGGCGTTGGCGATGTTACTGGCGACGGTGTTGAGGCGCGTGGTCTGCGCGCTCATGCCACTACCGGCAATATTGAAAACACTGGCGAGGGACATGGCTTACTCTCCACGCAGGGCTGACATCAGCCCTTTGAATTTGCTGTTGAGCAGGGTGAAGCTGGCCTGGAAGTTCACCGAGTTCTCGGCGTAGGCCGATTGCTCCAGCTGGGCGTCCACGGTGTTCTGGTCGATCGACGGTTGCATCGGCGTGCGATACAACAGCGACTCGTCACCATTGCCCAGGCCTTGCGCTTCGATATGACGGCTGTTGGTCATGTTCAGGGCGAAGGTGCCGTTCTTGGTCTTGTCTTGCTGTGCGGCGAGCACGGCAGAGAAGTCCAGGTCCCGAGCCTTGTAGTTCGGGGTGTCGGCGTTGGCAATATTGTTGGCCAGGACTTCGGCACGCTGGGCGCGGAAGCCCAGGGCTTGTTCGTGGATACCGAGCGCTTTATCGAAGCTGATGCTCATGGCGGAAACCTTTAGGGGCTGACCTGCTTTTCGTAACTAGGATTTAGCAAGGGCCATGCCAAGTTGCCTGAGCGCCGTAAATCAAGGGCTTGCGAGAGATTTGCCGGCGGCAATGCCAGAAAAGCGGCAAAGGGTTTCCGCGAAACGCCAGTAAAGCGGCAATGCCGGCTTGCCGCTTTGCGGCGGATGGCCGAAAAGGATATCAGGCCGTACACAAAAAAATGTGGGAGCGGGCTTGCTCGCGAATACGTTGGGTCAGTCGATGCATCTTTGACTGAAACTCCGCTTTCGCGAGCAAGCCCGCTCCCACATTTTGATCTTCACTCAGACTCAGACCGTGTTACTTGGCCTGGTAAATGATCCCCGGGCTGCACTGCACCATCTGGTAATGATCCGGCAAACCGTTCAGCGCCTCGGAAGCGCCGAGGAACAGGTAACCGCCACGCTTGAGGGTGCCGTGGATGCGCAACAGAATGTCTTTCTTCACCTCGGCCGAGAAGTAGATCAACACGTTGCGGCAAAACACCATGTCGAACTTGCCCAGGCTGGCATAACTGTCCAGCAGGTTGAACGAGCGAAACTCCACCCGGCTCTTGATCGGCGCCTTGACCGCCCAACGCCCCGCACCCTTAGGGTCGAAGAAACGCTGCAAACGCTCCGGGGACAACCCGCGCCCCAGTGCCAGGCTGTCGTATTCGCCGGTCTTGCAATTGGTGAGCATGGTGCCGGACAGGTCAGTGGCAACGATTTGCGCCCCGGCCTTCAGCTGGCCCATGTTGGTCCGCTCGAACTCGTCGATGGACATCGAAATCGAATACGGCTCCTGCCCCGACGAACAGGCCGCCGACCAGATGCGCAGGCGCTGGCCCGGGGCAGCCTTGATGGCCTCGGGCAACACCTTGTTCTTGAGCACCTCGAACGGATAGGTGTCGCGAAACCACAAGGTTTCGTTGGTGGTCATGGCATCGACCACCATCTCCTTGAGCCCGCTGCGCGGCTGGCCCTGGATCCGCTGCACCAACTCCCCGAGGGACTTGATGCCTTGCTGCTCCATCAGTTTGTTGAGACGGCTGGATACCAGGTACTGCTTGTTTTCACCGAGCAATATGCCACAGGCTTTTTCCAGGAAGACCCGGAACTGTTCGAAATCCAAATTACCCGTAGACAATGATACCGCCTCTTAAATCGTGTGACCGCCAGGGAAAAAGCCCCTAGCCGTGATCTGCTGCCTTGATCCGGTCAACTACCCGGGATGCCAGGTCATCAGGGCGGAACTTGGCCAGGAAGTCATCGGCACCGACCTTCTTGACCATCGCCTGATTGAATACACCGGACAACGAAGTATGCAGGATGATATGTAATTTTTGCATGCGTGGGTCGTTGCGTATCTCGGCCGTGAGGGTGTAGCCGTCCATTTCCGGCATCTCGATGTCGGAGATCATCATCAGGAATTCTTCTTCCGGCTTCTTGCCCTCATCCACCAGCTTGCGCAGGTAATCCAGGGCCTGGCGACCGTCATTGAGCGCCACCACTTCAACGCCAACCGTCTGCAGGCAACGGGACACCTGCTTGCGTGCCACCGAGGAGTCGTCCACCGTCAGCACCCGCAGCGAGATCGCCTTGTGCGCGGTCTCGGCGTCGACTACGCCGACCGATATCGCCTCGGAGGTCGGGGCCACTTCGGCGAGGATTTTCTCCACGTCGATGATTTCCACCAACTGGTTGTCGACCCGCGTCACGGCCGTGAGGTAGTGATCGCGGCCAGTGCCCTTGGGCGGCGGATGGATCTCTTCCCAGTTCATGTTGACGATGCGTTCCACCGAGCGCACCAGGAAACCCTGGGTCTTGGTGTTGTACTCGGTGATGATCACGAACGGACTTTCGCGGTCCTGCAAACCCGCCGAACCGGTGGCCATGGCCAGGTCAAGAATCGGGATGGTCGCGCCACGGATGTTCGCCACACCGCACACCACCGGGCTGGACTTGGGCATTATTGTCAGCTTGGGACACTGCAGCACTTCCCGCACCTTGAAGACGTTAATCCCGTAAAGCTGCTTGCCGTCCAGACGAAACAGCAGCAACTCCAGGCGATTCTGCCCCACCAGCTGTGTGCGCTGGTTTACTGAATCCATTACACCGGCCATGCCCAGACTCCTACGCTAAAACTTAGGGGTACGACGCGTACCCAACACTAAACGGCACGAGCTTTGCTTTTTTATTGGCCATGGACATCAAAACGACAGTTTCCCGACGCCCCCGATCCCCACAGTACCGCAGATTGCTCTGCGTCTCGATGGCGTTGCTTGCCTTGGCTGCGGGCCAACCGGCCCGTGCCAGTAACGTCACCTTGCCTGATCTGCTTATCGGCGTCACTCAAGGCTTTCTTGAGTTCACTGTAGAAGATTATCTGGCGACCACACAGACGCCCGGGCGCTATGAAATCCAGGTCAACCAGCTGGATCCGCGCCTGCGCATGCCGATGTGCGACAAGGAATTGACAGCCTCCCTGGAAAGCCCGGCCCAACCCATCGGGCGCGTGACCGTGAAGGTTCGCTGCGAAGGCGCCTCGCCCTGGACGGTGTTCGTGCCGGCCCAGGTCAAGCTGTTTCGTGACGTGGTGGTGGTGACCCGGCCGTTGAAACGCACCGGAATCATTGGTTACGAAGACGTTGCCATGCGTGAACGGGACATCAGCCTGATCACCCAGAGCTACCTCACGTCCGTTGACCAGGCGATCGGGCAGAAACTTACCCGACCAATGGTCACCGACCAGGTGATTACCCTGGTCAACCTTGAACAGGCCGAAGTGGTGCGCAAGGGCGACCAGGTGGTGATTTCCGCCAGCAGCGGCGGATTGAATGTAAAAATGCCCGGGGAAGCCCTGTCCAATGGCGGCATGAGTGAACAGATTCGCGTCAAGAACCTCAACTCCAACCGCGTGATCAAGGCCCGGGTGACGGCACCGGGGCAGGTTGAGGTGGCTTTATAGATCACTGGCATAGGACGCCAGCTTTTCCTACACTGTGCGCAAAGCAGCATCGCGTATAGGTTTATTGTCAATCGAGCCTAAAGTTTGTCCGGGTATGGCCGAAAACATGGCAAGCGTCCAAATACCCAGAGGTTTTTTTAACATGGTCATCGATTTCAGTCGTTTGAATAACGCCCTGCCAACGCCTGGTTCTTCGCGCACCAACGGTGCCAAAGACAGCGTTGAGGCCAAGTCCCAGCCTCTGCCTGCCAAGACAGAACAGGCCGGTGCCAGCCAAAGCGGGGAATCGGTACACCTGAGCAATGAGGCTCAACAGTTGCAGAAGGTCACTGACTCGCTGAGCGATCAGCCGGTTGTCAATAAAGCCCGCGTGGCCGAATTGAAGCAGGCGATTGCGGATGGCAGCTATAAGGTCGACAGCAACCGTGTAGCCAGCAAGCTGCTTAACTTCGAAGCCGAGCGCTAGGCAAAGGCCTGCGCCAGGCTTTTGGACGCTTAAACCCCAAGGCCAGCCATGCACGACGAAAACTTGCTACAACTGATCATTGAAGATTTGGCTCCCGCACAGCAGTTGCTGGAGTTACTTCGGGAAGAATCCCTGGCCCTGTTCGGCCGCGACATGCGCATGCTGGAAGAAATTCTGGCGCGCAAGCAATCGCTGATCGTCCTGCTGGAACAACACGGCAAGAAACGCAGCCAGATTCTCGTCAGCCTGGGCCTGCCTGCCGACCACAAAGGCCTGGAGCAACTCGCCAGCCACTCCACGGTCGGCGACCAGTTGCTGGCCCAGAGCAAAGAACTCAACCAGTTGCTGACCCTGTGCCAGGAGACCAACACCGTCAACGGCCAGGCGATCCAGCTTCAACAAGCCACGACCGCCAATCAGTTGCGTATCCTCCACGGCGGCGAGCCTCCGGCCCTCTACAATGCTCAAGGCTCCACTTCACGCCTGGCCAAGCCAAGCACCCGCAGCCAAGCCTGAAACCAGTTTAAGCGCGCCCTATCCAAGGCGCGCCACATGCTGGCAAAATGACTTCACTTGCGTGTAGTCGTATTTTGTCTGGAGATGGAAGAACCGTGTTCAACGCCCTTAACGCGGAAGATGCTCCGCAGCCACCCAAGGTACTCACCACGCCGCTGGAAATCGCTGGCACCTTGCGGATGCTGCAAGAGAGCCACGACCCGCTGATCATCACCTTCCACGAACGCAACCAGCGCTTTCAAAGCTACCTGGTCGAAGTCGACCGGGACAGCAAGTCGCTGGCCCTGGACGAAATGATCCCGCGTGACGGCGAACGCTACCTTAAGAATGGCGAAGCTTTCCGTATCGAAGGTTTTCACGATGGCGTGCGAGTGGCCTGGGAAAGCAACGGCACCCTGACCCTGGACGAAGCCCACGGCCACCGCGTTTATCGCGGCAGCATGCCCGACGAAGTGATTTACCATCAGCGCCGCAATGCGTTCCGCGCGGCGCTGAAGCTGGCGCAACTGGTGGGCGTCGAGCTGGGCGGTGAAAAACTCAAGGCCCCCATCGGCGGCAAGCTGCTGGATATTTCCGCCACCGGCTGCAAATTGCGTTTCGAAGGAGACATCTCCGAGCGCCTGCAACTGGGCCAGGTCTACGACCGCTTCATCGCCGCCCTGCCCTTTGGCAGCATGACCACCTCGGTGGAACTGCGCTACCTGCACTTCGAAGAAAGGATCAACACCACCTTCGCCGGCGTGCGCTTTCACAACATGAGCGGGCTGGTGCAGCGCCAGGTCGAGCGGTTTGTCTACCAACTGCAGCGTGAAGCGCGTCGGTTCGACAAGGACGACGATCTTTAAGCAGTCAAAGGTCGCGACAAAAAAACGGGCAGCTCCTTGAGGGAACTGCCCGTTTTTGCTTTCAGGGGCGCGCCCTGCTCAGGTCGTGAGGGTGATCATCCGGGTCCGGGTGCTCCGGGGGCTCGGTGACAGGTTCCTGCTCATCCACCACCGGCTCGGGATCGACCTCGGGCTCCGGGTCCGGAACGGCGGTCTGCATCTGCTCCTGCACCACCTGCTCATCCACACGCGGGTCCAGGCACGCCACCAGTGGCGAACTGGACATGCTGTCGGGCATTGCCACGTGGTGCAGGGGAGCGTCGTCCACCTGATGCAGGTTGGTGACCGCCTTCGGCCGGATGCGCCAGACCAGGATCAACGCACACAGGCTGAAAAACGCGTACAGCATGTGGCTGCCGAACAGCTTCATCACCACACCGGCCAACAGCGGCCCCACACTCGCGCCGACCCCGTAGGTCACCAGCAACATTGCCGTGAGCGACACCCGGCGATCGCCCTCGACGTGGTCATTGGAGAACGCCACGGCCAACGGATACAGGCAGAATTGCACCAGGGAGCAGAGAAAGCCCGCAACAAACAGCACTTCCAGCGGCACCTGGCTCATGATCGCCAGCGGCAGCGCGGCCACCGCCAGGCACAAGGCGAAGCAGCGGATCAACAATGCGCGGTCATAGCGGTCAGACAACCAGCCCAGCGGCCATTGCACCAGCAGCCCGGCGAAGATGCAGCTACCCATGAACAGACCGACCTGCTCGGTGGTCAGCCCTTGCTGCGAGGCATAGAGCGGCGCCAAACCATAGAACGAACCCACGATCAGCCCAGCACCCAACACGGTACTGAGGGACTGTGGCACCCGCTTGATAAAGAAACGCGGCTCCATCGGCGCCGGGTGCAGGGGCGCCGGGTGAATGCGGCGAGTCATCGCCACCGGTACCAGGCACAGTGCAAAACACAGCGCGACCAGCATCAGCAACTCAAGCCCCAATTGCGGGTGCATCACAAGAATCAGTTGGCCCAGCACCAGGCCCAGGTACGACGCGATCATGTAGCCGCTGAACACCACACCCCGCTGCTTGGCGTCTGCCTGCTCGTTGAGCCAGCTCTCGATGACCATGTACTGGCACATCATGCCGAGGCCGACAATCATCCGCAGCACGATCCAGGCCGGCAGCCAATTGATCAGCCCGTGCCCGAGCACCGCCGCGCCGACAATCCCGGCACAGGTGGCATACGCCCGGATATGCCCGACCCGGGCAATCAGGCGGTGACCGATCTTGCCCCCCAATACCAGGCCAAAATAGTTGGCCGCCATCAACGCACCGACCCACAGGCTGTCGACGTGGTCTGCCGCCAGGCGCAAGGCCAGGTAAGTACTGAGCAGGCCGGAGCCGATCAGCATCATCAAGGAGGCAAAATAAAGGGCTCGAAAAGATTTCCAGATCTGGCGCATCGGCGTTCCGAGCGGCTCCTTGCAGTGGGGGTTCAGGGCTACCGGAATGATAGTCCCGCGTCGTCGGGTCCGGACAGCCAAAACACGCGGTTGCCGGGGAATATTTTGCTCATGCCAATTGGCTACGTGTCAGACGCTCGACAATGACCTGCGAGGTACACGATGCAGACGAATACTTGCGTCGCCCCGCTCTTGCCTCCCGTGTGAACCTCAAACGCCGGCAAGGTTCGGTTGGTGTTTGAAAAGACTGGCGCACCTGGACGCCCAGCCACAAAAAAGCCCCGCCAGATAAATCTGATCGGGGCTCTCTGACGTTTCAGCCACTTGGGCAGCAACGATTATATGGTGTCCCAGGGCCGGTTCGAACGGCCAACCTTCCCCTTAGGAGGGGGATGCTCTATCCAATTGAGCTACTGGGACTAATGACAGCCAACCGGCAATGGGCGCGGCGACGGACGGCGTGCATGTTAACGGCGCAGGTGAATTTTGTCATGTCGTCCGTGGGCTTTTTGAGTGTAGGCCCATGCCTGGGGCTGCAACTTGTATTGCACCCAATGATTACGGGCAATCGCAGCCATCGTGCAAAATGCACTCCCCCAAAATGCCATCATTGCAAATTGCAACATGACACCAACCCGGACATTAATTAACTATTTGATTTTAAAGGATTTATTATCAAATAAAGACTGGCACGGCGCCTGCAATCCTTTATCCTACAAATACAGTCCGGCCCAGCCATCTGCGGAGAACATGCCCATGAACAGCGCACTTCTACTAGCCCTCAATACCGTTGCATTGGCTGCGCTGGTGATGTTCCATTTTCAATCCAACACCTCCGACGATGCAGCGCAAGTCAGCCAGGCGATCCCCCATCACCTGCAGCAACGCCCGCAATTGGCGGTCATGAAGCCGGACATGCAATCACCGCTGCAACTGACCCAGGGCACCCAAGCTGCCCCTTCGACTGAACACTGGGTTTTCTGAACCGCTTACCGGAGTATTCCATGACCAAGCCCGCCTGGCTGTTTCTGACACTGGCCCTGGCCTGCGCCGGCCTCGGCCTGAACGTATTGTCGCAAGACCTGCAGACCGTCTCTTTCGTCGCCGCCGGTGTGTTTGGCAGCCTGTGGGTACTGGCAATCGTCATTGGTCGCCGCATCAAATTCGACCCCGTACTGCGCTGAATCTCCCCGCTCGTCGCCCTTCCGAAACTAGCTGCCACCTACCGGATCATTCGTCCGGGCAGCTGACCATATGTCGCTCCGCCCTCGTAAATTGGCAATTTGCCACTAATCTTAAAGTTAAGGGCAAAAGGCCATATTGCTATAGGATGTGCGCCCGAAAAGCCTTTTGCGCCTAGGGCCCACGGCCTAGCCCCCTGTTTGGGTGCAACCGTGGAAAAGTTTTCCAACCAGTCCGCAAATTTTGAAATGAGTACTGGCATAAAGCCGGTAGCCGGTTCAATATTTGTCACAGAATTGACGCCAAGGAACTGGCAAATCTGAGGCATGATGCGGCCTCTTTGCAATTCAGGTTGAACATTTGGCAGCAAGCCTTGTCCTAACATTCATCTTGCGGCCAATTCCAAAAACCGCTCCCCTGAACTAACCGGTTAAATATATGCGCCCATTGAAACAGGCAATTTATTCCAGCCGTACGGCTGACAAGTTCGTCGTACGTCTGCCAGACGGAATGCGGGAACGCATTGCCGAGGTGGCTCGCAATCATCACCGCAGCATGAACTCCGAAATCATCGCACGCCTGGAACAAAGCCTGATTCAGGAAGGTGCGCTGGGCGACGAGCTGAGCATGCGCCTGGACAGCCCCGAGCTGTCACTGCACGAACGCGAACTGCTGCAGCGTTTTCGTCAGCTCTCCCACCGCCAGCAAAATGCTCTCGTCTCGCTTATTGCACATGACGTTGAGGCAGCCGCAGAAGCCAACTGATTGGCAACCGAAAGCTGAAAGCCAGCCATGCGCTGGCTTTTTTTTGCCTGTGATTTGGTAAAGAAAGGATCAAGGGGCACAAGCCCCCTGATCGGGAGAAGGGATCAAAGCAGGAAGATGGTGGCCAAGCCCAGGAAGATGAAGAAGCCGCCACTGTCAGTCATGGCCGTGATCATCACACTGGCGCCCATGGCCGGGTCTCGCCCGAGGCGCACCAGGGTCATTGGAATCAGCACCCCCATCAGGGCCGCCAGCAGCAGGTTAAGCGTCATGGCCGCGGTCATGACCACCCCGAGCGACCAGCTGCCATACAGCAGGTACGCCACGATACCGATGACACCACCCCACACCAGGCCATTGATCAGCGCGACCGCAAGTTCCTTGCGCATCAACCGCTTACCGTGCCCGGTGCCCACCTGATCCAGCGCCATGGCACGTACGATCATGGTGATGGTCTGGTTACCCGAGTTACCGCCAATACCCGCCACAATCGGCATCAGTGCGGCCAAGGCCACGAGCTTCTCGATGGAGCCCTCGAACAGGCCGATGACCCGTGAAGCAATAAACGCGGTAATCAAATTGACCGCCAGCCAGGCCCAGCGGTTACGCAGGGATTTCCAGACTGACGCAAAAATGTCTTCTTCTTCCCGCAGACCCGCCATGTTGAGGACTTCGCTTTCGCTCTCCTCACGAATCAGGTCGACCATTTCATCGATGGTCAGACGGCCGATCAGCTTGCCGTTCTTGTCGACCACCGGGGCCGAGATCAAGTCATAACGCTCGAACGCCTGAGCGGCATCGTAAGCGTCTTCGTCGGGATGGAAACTCACCGGGTCACTGGCCATGACGTCCGCGACTTTCTTCTCCGGGTCATTGACCAGCAGGCGCTTGATCGGCAGCACACCCTTGAGAATGCCCTCGTAATCGACCACGAACAGCTTGTCGGTATGGCCTGGCAGCTCCTTGAGGCGGCGCAGGTATCGCAAAACCACTTCCAGGCTGACGTCTTCGCGGATGGTGACCATCTCGAAGTCCATCAGCGCACCGACTTGCTCCTCGTCATAGGACAACGCGGAGCGCACACGCTCACGCTGTTGGCCGTCGAGGGTTTCCATCAGCTCATGGACGACGTCACGCGGCAGCTCGGAAGCCAGGTCAGCGAGTTCGTCGGCATCCATGTCCTTGGCAGCAGCCAGGAGCTCATGATCGTCCATGTCGGCGATCAGGGTTTCACGGACCGAGTCGGATACTTCGAGGAGAATGTCGCCGTCGCGATCAGCCTTGACCAACTGCCAGAGGGTCAGGCGATCATCAAGCGGCAAGGCTTCGAGGATGTAGGCGACGTCGGCGGAGTGCAGGTCATCGAGCTTGCGTTGCAGCTCGACGAGATTTTGCCGGTGAACCAGGTTCTCGACCCGGTCATGATTCGGGCCTTCCTGGCGATGCGTCAGGTCTTCGACCACGCGCTGGCGCTGCAGCAGCTCAACGACTTGAGCCAGGCGATCCTGCAGGCTTTCTTGTGTTTTCTTTACTTCAACTTCGGTCATAGGCGAACTCCACTCCCAGCAGCGGGGCACGCCGGAAGGATCAATCAGTCAATTCATGATTGGTAAAACGGGGTACTGAGTAACTACTGGGTAAGTCCATGGAGGTGTTCCACAAGCCCCGGCGGGGCTGACGGGCGCAATGATACACCGGGCGGCCGCTTTTAACGTCAAAAAACTGGAAAGAACAAGCGCTTGCGACACAAAGCTGAGCATTGGCCGCAGATATGAACTGCGACGACGCAGCCCGAAAGGAAAACACATGGGCAGGAGAAAAAGTCGCCACGGGAAATAAAAACCCCAGACGGCAAAAAGCCCGCGCTAGGCGGGCTTTTTGTTGTTTGGTGCACTCGACAGGATTCGAACCTGTGACCGCTCGGTTCGTAGCCGAGTACTCTATCCAGCTGAGCTACGAGTGCAGATTGTGTTTTTAGACCAGATCACAACTGGTTGAAGCCAAGCTACCTGCATTGCTGCAACTAACTCTTAAATGGTGCACTCGACAGGATTCGAACCTGTGACCGCTCGGTTCGTAGCCGAGTACTCTATCCAGCTGAGCTACGAGTGCATTTGTTGCCGCGCATTATAGGCCGTTCAATCTCTATGTAAAGCTATTTTTTCGTTTAGTTTCAACAACTTAGCGAAAAAACCAGATTGCAACGTACTAAGCAAATAATGGCGGAGAACGGGGGATTCGAACCCCCGACACCCTTTTGAGGTGTACTCCCTTAGCAGGGGAGCGCCTTCGGCCACTCGGCCAGCTCTCCGCAACACGGGGCGTATATTAACCAGCTTCATCCCCGTTTGCAAACATAAAAAACGATAAAAATTAATGGCTTGGTTCTTCGTCCTTCTCTTTCTTGATCCGCAGGTAGATTTCCTCGCGGTGGACAGCCACCTCTTTCGGAGCGTTAACCCCGATACGCACTTGATTGCCTTTGACGCCGAGCACGGTCACGGTGATTTCGCCATCACCAATAATCAGGCTTTCTGCGCATCGACGAGTCAGAATCAGCATACCTTTCTCCTCACGCATTTCATTTCGGGAACAACAGTCTGCAAAAAAAGGCATTCGACCTACAACCAAATGGCCGTAGCCCTACCCGCCTAAGTATTGTCGAGCACAGGTAAAAGAACAGGTCTTCACCACGCACCCGGCAAAAAAATGAAAGGCGCGGATAACCGCGCCTTCCTGGCAACGCATCACTCGCCCTGTCGGGCCGGAGCGTCCAGCTCAAACGCGGTATGCAATGCGCGTACAGCCAGTTCCAGGTACTTCTCTTCGATCACCACCGACACCTTGATTTCCGACGTGGAGATCATCTGGATGTTGATGCTTTCCTTGGCCAGGGCTTCGAACATGCGGCTGGCAACACCCGCATGGGAACGCATGCCCACGCCCACGATCGACACCTTGGCAATCTTGGTATCGCCAACCACTTCACGGGCGCCAATCTCGCTCGCGGTGTTCAACAACACCTTCTGCGCCGCATCGTACTCGTTGCGGTGCACGGTGAAGGTGAAATCGGTGGTGTTATCGTGCGCAACGTTCTGCACAATCATGTCGACTTCAATGTTTTCGCCGCTGATTGGCCCGAGAATCTTGAAGGCCACGCCCGGGGTGTCTGGCACGCCACGGATGGTCAGCTTGGCTTCATCGCGGTTAAAAGCGATGCCGGAAATGATCGGCTGTTCCATGGATTCCTCTTCATCAATAGTAATGAGGGTGCCCGGACCCTCCTTGAAGCTGTGCAGTACGCGCAGCGGAACGTTGTACTTGCCGGCAAACTCAACGGCACGGATCTGCAACACCTTGGAACCGAGGCTGGCCATTTCCAGCATCTCTTCAAAGGTGATCTTGTCCAGGCGCTGGGCCACGGACACAACCCGTGGGTCGGTGGTGTAGACGCCATCCACATCGGTGTAGATCTGGCATTCGTCAGCCTTCAGGGCTGCCGCCAGCGCCACGCCGGTGGTGTCGGAACCACCACGACCAAGGGTGGTGATGTTGCCGTGCTCGTCGACGCCCTGGAAACCGGCGACAACCACCACACGACCGGCCTTCAGGTCAGCGCGAATCTTCTGGTCATCAATCTGCAGAATGCGCGCCTTGGTGTGGGCGCTATCCGTCAGAATGCGGACCTGGTTGCCAGTGTAGGACACCGCCGGCACACCACGCTTGTTCAGCGCCATGGCCAGCAACGCGATGGTCACCTGCTCACCGGTGGAAATGATCACATCCAGCTCACGGGGAACCGGTTGTTGATCGCCACTGATTTGCTTGGCCAGATCGATCAGGCGATTGGTCTCGCCGCTCATGGCCGACAGCACCACCACCAGGTCATCGCCGGCATCGCGGAATTTCTTAACCTTGTCGGCGACCTGCTCGATTCTTTCGACAGAGCCGACCGAGGTGCCTCCAAATTTCTGTACGATCAAAGCCATTTCTAAGCCGCCTCAGCCCGTAAAGGGGCGCCTATTATTCAATCAACCAGCACTGACCGAGCCCGTGACTAGACCACGAGCTCATTAACAGCGTCTTAAATACCTGCCTCGACAAACGGCACGGTCAGGGCCAGGGCCGCGTCCAGGGCACCGGCGTCTACACCACCGCCTTGCGCCATGTCCGGACGACCACCGCCCTTCCCGCCCACTGCCGCGGCGGCTTGCTTCATCAAATCACCGGCCTTGAGTTGGCCAGTCAGGTCCTTGGTTACACCGGCAACCAGAACGACCTTATCCTCATGGACACTGCCGAGCAGGATCACTGCGCGGCCGAGCTTGTTCTTCAACTGATCGACCAAGGCCAACAGCGCCTTGCCATCCTGACCGTCCAGGCGCACAGCCAGGACCTTCACGCCTTTGACGTCCAGGGCGGAAGCCGACAGGTCATCGCCCGCCGCGCTGGCCGCCTTGGCCTGCAACTGCTCCAGCTGTTTTTCCAGCTGACGGTTGCGCTCCAGTACACCGGAGAGCTTGTCGATCAGGTTGTCGCGGCTGCCCTTGACCAGGCTGGCCGCTTCCTTGAGTTGTTCTTCAGCCGCATTGAGGTAGGCCAGGGCCGCAGCACCAGTGACCGCTTCAATACGACGCACGCCGGAAGCCACACCGCCTTCGCTGATGATTTTCAGCAGGCCGATGTCGCCGGTACGGCTGGCGTGGATACCGCCGCACAGCTCCACCGAGAAGCTGCCGCCCATGCTCAGCACGCGCACTTCGTCGCCGTACTTCTCACCAAACAGCGCCATGGCGCCCTTCTTCTTGGCGGTCTCGATGTCGGTTTCTTCGGTTTCCACCGGAGTGTTCTTGCGAATCTCGGCGTTGACGATGTCTTCCAGGGCCTTCAACTGCTCAGGCTTGATCGCCTCGAAATGACTGAAGTCAAAGCGCAGGCGCTGGCTGTCCACCAACGAACCTTTCTGCTGCACATGCTCACCCAATACCTGACGCAACGCGGCGTGCAGCAAGTGAGTGGCAGAATGGTTCAAGGCAGTTGCATGCCGTACGTCGGCATCTACCTGAGTGTCCACCGGCGCACCGACGGTCAGGTTGCCCAGCACCAGCACGCCGTGGTGCAGGAACGCACCGCCGGTCTTGGTGGTGTCGCGCACATCAAAACGACCGGAGGTCGAGCTCAGGAAACCACAGTCACCGACCTGGCCACCGGATTCGGCGTAGAACGGGGTCTGGTCGAGGACCACAACCGCCTCGTCACCCTCGTTCAGCACGTCGACCGACTTGCCATCCTTATAGATAGCCACGATCTTGGCCGAGCCAACGGTGGCCTCATAACCAATGAACGAAGTGGCTACATCAACCTTTACCAGCGTGTTGTAGTCCAGGCCAAAAGAACTGGCGGAACGGGCACGGACGCGCTGGGCTTCCATCTCACGCTCAAAGCCTGCTTCGTCGATGGTCAGCTCGCGCTCGCGGGCGATGTCGGCGGTCAGGTCCATCGGGAAACCGTAGGTGTCGTACAGCTTGAACACCACGTCGCCCGGCACCACGGTGCCTTTGAGCTCAGCCAGGTCCTGTTCGAGGATCTTCAGGCCGTGCTCCAGGGTCTTGGAGAACTGCTCTTCTTCAGCCTTGAGCACGCGTTCGATGTTGGCTTGCTGCTGCTTGAGTTCCGGGAAGGCATCGCCCATCTCGGCCACCAGCGCGGCAACGATCTTGTAGAAGAAGCTGCCGGTAGCGCCCAGCTTGTTACCGTGACGGCAGGCGCGACGGATGATGCGGCGCAGCACATAGCCACGGCCTTCGTTCGACGGCAGCACACCGTCGGCAATCAGGAAGCCGCAGGAACGGATGTGGTCCGACACGACCTTGAGCGACGACTGATTGTCGTTGGCGCAGCCAATGGCCGCAGCCGAAGCGCTCAGCAGGTTGGTGAACAGGTCGATCTCGTAGTTGGAGTGAACGTGCTGCATCACCGCACTGATCCGCTCCAGGCCCATGCCGGTGTCGACCGACGGGGCTGGCAGCGGATGCAACACGCCATCGGCGGTGCGGTTGAACTGCATGAACACGTTGTTCCAGATTTCGATGTAGCGGTCGCCGTCTTCTTCCGGCGAGCCCGGTGGGCCACCCCAGATGTCGGCGCCGTGATCGTAGAAGATCTCGGTGCAGGGGCCGCACGGGCCGGTATCGCCCATGGTCCAGAAGTTGTCGGAGGCGTAAGGCGCGCCTTTGTTGTCGCCGATGCGAATCATGCGCTCAACCGGCACACCGATCTGCTGGGTCCAGATGTCGTAGGCTTCGTCATCAGTGGCGTAGACGGTCACCCAGAGCTTTTCCTTCGGCAGCTTCAGCACGCCGGTCAGGAAGGTCCAGGCGAAGGTGATCGCATCTTTCTTGAAATAGTCGCCGAAGCTGAAGTTACCCAGCATCTCGAAGAAGGTGTGGTGGCGGGCGGTGTAGCCCACGTTTTCCAGGTCGCTGTTCTTGCCGCCGGCGCGTACGCACTTCTGGCTGCTGGTGGCGCGGGTGTAGGCGCGCTTTTCCTGGCCCAGGAAGCAGTCCTTGAACTGGTTCATCCCCGCGTTAGTGAACAGCAGGGTTGGGTCATTGCCTGGGATCAAGGAGCTGGAGGCGACACGGGTGTGACCTTGCTCTTCGAAGAAGCGAAGGAAGGCTTCACGGATTTCTGCGCTTTTCATTAGGTTCTTCCACGGAGGCTGCGGCCAAAGGCCAGTGCTAAACGTCATCAGACGGAGCGACGGCAAAGGGCCGCATTATATCGGCCCTTTGCCCGTGGTACAGCGTGTTTATGTGATAGAAACAGTCAATTAGACGGTCTGCACTGTCATTTTCGGGAAAACTCGACGAATGTCGCGAGCACTTGCTCCATCTGTGCCCGATTGACGTCCAGGTGAGTGACCATGCGCAGGCGCGGCGCGGCGCTCAACTTGATCCCGCGCTCGGCGGCAAACGCCTTCAAGGCCTGGGCCCGATCACCGATATCGACGTAGACCATGTTGGTCTGCACCGGCTCCACTGTGTAACCCGCCTTGCGCAGTTCATCTCCCAGCCATTGGGCATTGGCATGGTCGTCGGCCAGGCGCTGAACCTGGTGGTCCAGGGCATACAGCCCCGCCGCCGCCAACGAACCGGCCTGGCGCATGCCGCCACCGACCATCTTGCGCAAACGGCGGGCCTTGGCGATCAAGGCCGTGGAGCCGCACAACACCGAGCCGATCGGCGCACCCAGGCCCTTGGACAGGCACACCGACACCGAATCGAAGTGCTGGGCAATCTCCCGCGCATCCACACCCAGCTTGACCGCAGCGTTATAAAGCCGCGCGCCGTCGAGGTGCAAGGCCAGGCCGTGTTCCCGGGTAAATGCCCGCGCAGCCGCCAGGTATTCAAGGGGCAGGACTTTGCCCTGCATGGTGTTTTCCAGCGCCAGCAAACGGGTGCGGGCGAAGTGGAAGTCGTCCGGCTTGATCGCCGCCAGCACCTGCTCAAGGTTCAGGGAACCGTCAGCCTGCACTTCCAGGGGCTGAGGCTGGATCGAACCCAGTACTGCCGCGCCGCCGCCTTCGTATTTGTAGGTGTGGGCCTGCTGACCGACGATGTATTCCTCGCCCCGCTCGCAGTGCGCCATCAACGCAAGCAAGTTGCTCATGGTGCCGGTGGGCACGAACAACGCGGCGGCAAAACCCAAGCGCTTGGCCAGTTCGGCTTCCAGGCGGTTGACGCTCGGGTCTTCGCCGTAGACGTCGTCGCCACTGGCCGCAGTCGCCATCGCGTCGAGCATGCCTGGGGTCGGTTGGGTCACTGTGTCGCTGCGCAGGTCAATCACGGTCATCAAACTAGCCTCTAGCGGATTTGGGGCGTTTCTTGTGTTAACGATTACTGCGGGCAAACCCGCGGAATATCAAGCCCCGTGCTTGCACAATCGAATACCAACCAAACAAACCGATATAGGTTATCGATAAACCAACCGTGCAGTTTCTGAAAAACCATGATAAAAACTCTCCGCCGCCAGGGTTCTGGCGGCAACGTTCTCAGGGCGGGGTGTAATTCCCCACCGGCGGTAATTGCACGCAACGTGCATAGCCCGCGAGCGCTTGGCGCCTCGAACTGCCTCGGCAGGACGGCGACAAGGTCAGCAGACCCGGTGTGATCCCGGGGCCGACGGTCATAGTCCGGATGAAGAGAGAACGGGATTGGCACCTAAGGGCCGAACGCTGGATTTCATGCTCGCATGACCCGGCTGTCCGTACCCTTAAATCCCATTCGATTCATATCGCCCTGTTTTTTTCTTAAACAGGAGTCAGAACATGCAACCCACCGCAATCGACAGCAAAAGCAAAAACCATCACGGCGAGCGCGTCGCGTTTATCCAGGCCTGCTGGCACAAGGATATTGTCGATCAGAGCCGTAAAGGCTTCCTCGCCGAAATGATCGCCCAGGGCTACCAGGAATCGGACATCGATTTCTTTGAAGTCGGCGGCGCCTTTGAAATGCCCCTGCACGCCAAGCTGCTGGCCAAGTCCGGCCGTTATGCCGGTATCGTCGCGGCCGCCCTGGTGGTGGACGGCGGGATCTACCGTCACGAGTTCGTTGCTCAGTCAGTGGTCAGCGGCCTGATGCAGGTTCAACTGGAAACCGAAGTGCCGGTGTTCTCGGTATCCCTGACCCCGCATCACTTCCACGCGGGCAGCGAGCACCACACCTTCTTTTATGAGCACTTCGTGCACAAGGGCCAGGAAGCGGCACGCACCTGCGCCGACACCCTGCACAAGGTTCGCGCGCTGCGTCGCAATGAGCCACGAGCTCTAGCGGTTTAAGCAGCATAAAAAACCCGGTGTAAAAACCGGGTTTTTTCATTCAGGCAAGGCCAACATCCGAGGTCGGCACAATCAATATCCCGGCTCGCAAGCCATTCTTGACCTTCGGGTTCGGGAAGATGATGCGCGCGCCCTCCTCCTCGATGACCCAGCGGGTCTTGGCAATGTCTTCGGCCAGCAGGTAACCCTTCTCCAACTCCGAAAAGTTTTCCACGTCGGCCGGCAAATGCAGGACGAAGGTATCGCTGTGCTTGATCACTTCCCGGGAGACGCTGAACAGCTTCAGGCCGTCCAGGCTCTCGGTGGCCGGCTCGTTGCCTTCGATGATCTGCTTGAGGCGCGCCTCCAGGCGGGACACGTCCACGCCCTGGTTCTGCCCGAACGGCCGAGCCTTGCCCAGCTCCAGGGTGAAGGACTCGGCCTCCAGCTGCTCGTAAGTGAACGCCGTGAAGGTGATCGAGGTCTTGTTCTGCAACAACACCGCTTCCATGCCGGCAGCTCGCAGGCGCGCCAGTTCGCGGCGTGAATGCTGGCGACCGTCCTTCCACGGGTACAGCGCGAACTGCTCGATCTTCGAGCCACGAATGGCGGTGTGCAGGTCGTAATGCAAACGGCTACGCCCCGGCACGCTGAAGAACGTGCGGGCCAACTGCTCAAGCTCGGCAGCGCGCATGGCTTCAGGGCCGATGTTTTGCTCGTGACGGCCGTTGAACAGCCGGTTGACGTCCAGTTCGAGATAACGCTCGCCGCGGCGCATGGCCTCGGGGTTACCGAACAGGAACAGAATACGGGTACGGGGCTTGATCTCCCCGCGGGCAATGCCATGCAGCAAGCGGTCGGCCAATTCGATCGGCGCGGTTTCATTGCCATGGATGCCGGACGACAACAGCAGGTCGCCGCCGTTGTCCCGCGCCTCAGGAGGCCGCACTTCCAGCGCGCCCTCGCTGAGCCAGCGCAGTTGCACGCCGTCGACAGTCAGTTGAATTTTTTGCGCCGGTTCGCGACCGGCGAGGGTCAGTTCAAGCAGTTTGCCGAGGGCGAGCATAAGCAGCTTCCTTAGTGGTTGCAGCCAGGACCGTGGACGTGATCGTCGTCATCACCTTCAACGTCGGCCGGTTCCATTTCCAGTTGCAGGCTCATCAGGTTGGTGGCCAATGGGCGCATCAGCAGGTTGGCGTATTCGGCGTCGCCTTCTTCCACGTCCACGCCGATCAGCAGTTGGCCGCGGCCGTCGTGCTGGATCCAGATCTCCTTGCCCTGCCAGACCACGGCGACGCGGGTGCAGGAAGTTTCCAGCTGGGTGCCGTCGGTGTCTTCAAGGATCAGTTTCAGGGTGTCGGTGGTCATAAATAGTTCTCAGCCGTGCGGCGTTAATTGATCTGGAAAGGATAAACCGAGCCCAGTTTAAGGATTTGCGTCAGTTCATCCAGTGCCGTCCGGCACTCAAGCAGCAATTGCGGGTCAGCCAGGTCGGTTTCCCGCAGGCTGTCGCGGTAGTGCTTGTCGACCCATTGGGTGAGCGTGTCGTACAACGGCGCCGTCATGATAACCCCTGGGTTGACCGCCGCCAGTTCGGTTTCATTCAAGGCCACGCGCAAGCGCAGGCACGCGGGGCCACCGCCGTTCTGCATGCTTTGCTTGAGGTCGAAGACTTTGACTTCGCGGATCAGCCCGCCGGAAGACGTCAGGCCTTGCAGGTACTGCCAGACGCGCTCGTTGGCGCGGCATTCTTCCGGCACGATCAGCAGCATCGAGCCGTCGGCGCGGGTCAGCAACTGGCTGTTGAACAGGTAGGAACGCACCGCGTCTTCCACACCGACCTGGGCCCGGGGCACGCAGATCGATTGGAAATTGCCGCCAAGCTTGCCGAGTTTGCCCTGCAGTTCGCCGAGCATCTGTTCGGTATTGAGGAACGCATCCTCGTGATAGAACAGCACTTCGCCGTTGCCCACCGCGATCACATCGTTGTGAAACACGCCGGCATCAATCACCGCCGGGTTCTGCTGGGCGTAGACCACGCCGTCATCCCGCAGGCCGTGCAAACGGGCGACCGCCTGGGAAGCTTCGAGGGTCTGGCGCGCCGGGTACTTTTGCGGCGCCGGGTAGCGGGTATCGAACGCGCTGCGGCCGAACACGAAAAACTCTACGCCCGCCTCGCCATAGTCACGGCAGAAACGGGTGTGGTTGGCCGCGCCTTCGTCGCCGAACTGCGCCACTGCCGGCAAGGCCGCGTGGTGGGCGAAGTGTTTTTGATCGGCAAACATCGCCCCCAGCACGCGGCTGGTGGTCGGGTGTTCGATGCTGCGGTGGTATTTGCAGTTGAGGTTGGCGGCAGTGAAATGCACGCGGCCATCAGCGGTGTCGGCACTTGGGCTGACAGTCGCGGCATTGGCCACCCACATGCTCGACGCCGAGCAGCTGGCGACCAGCAACGGCATGGCCTGCCTGGCCGCCTGCTGGATGACTTGCGCGTCGGTGCCGGCAAAGCCGAGGCTGCGCAAGGCGGCCACATCAGGACGCTCCTGGGGCGCCAGCACACCTTGTACGAAGCCCATTTCCATCAGGGCTTTCATCTTCGCCAGGCCCTGCAACGCCGCTTCCTTCGGGTTCGAAGACTGCTGGCTGTTGCTCTGGGACGCGACGTTGCCGTAGGACAAACCGCCGTAGTTATGGGTCGGCCCCACGAGACCGTCAAAATTGACTTCACAGGATTTCATCGGCGAGGCTCCACGAACATCTGTATTTTTATAGGCATCAAGTGCAGATCTGTATCTGTTAACCCGATCAAGCCAGCTCCCACATTAGATCAGTGTCACTTTCACTTAAGCGTTACGCCTGGGGTCAGCGACGCAGGCAGCACCAGGCTCGGGGTCTCAAGCGAGGCCACCGGGTACGCGCAATAATCCGCCGCGTAATAGGCGCTGGCGCGATGGTTGCCCGAAGCCCCTACGCCGCCGAACGGCGCGCTGCTCGCGGCACCTGTCAGCTGTTTGTTCCAGTTGACGATCCCGGCACGGCTCTCCAGCCAGAACTGCTGGTAACGCGCTTCGGAATCCGACAGCAAACCCGCCGCCAAGCCGTATTGGGTGTTGTTGGCCTCGGCAATCGCCGCCTCGAAATCAGCGTAGCGGATCACTTGCAGCAGCGGGCCGAACAGTTCTTCGTCAGCACGATCAGCGACCTCGGTCACATCAATAATGCCCGGGGTCAGCAGCGCGGCCTGGGCCTGTGGCTGAGTCATCTCCAGCAACGCGATCGCGCCATTGGCCAACAGCAATTCCTGGGCATCCATCAACGCCTTGGCGGCGCCGAGGGAAATCACCGAGCCCATGAACGGCGCCGGTTGTTGGTCGAACGCGCCCACTTCAATGGTCGAGCTCACCGCCACCAGGCGTGCGAGCAGTGCATCGCCCCAGGCGCCTTCCGGCACCAGCAAGCGACGGGCACAGGTGCAACGCTGGCCGGCCGAGATAAACGCCGACTGGATAATGGTGTACACCGCGGCATCCACATCGGCCACTTCGTCCACCACCAGCGGGTTGTTGCCGCCCATTTCCAGTGCGAGGATCTTGTCCGGGCGCCCGGCGAATTGCTGGTGCAGATGGTTGCCGGTGCGGCTGGAGCCGGTGAAGAACAAGCCGTCGATGCCCGGATTCGCCGCCAGGGCGATCCCGGTTTCCCGTGCGCCTTGCAGCAGGTTCAACACGCCCGCCGGCAGGCCGGCGTCGATCCAGCATTGCACGGTCAGTTCGGCGACTTTCGGGGTCAGCTCACTCGGCTTGAACAGCACGGTGTTACCCGCCAGCAAGGCTGGAACGATGTGCCCGTTAGGCAGGTGCCCCGGGAAGTTGTAAGGACCGAACACCGCCACCACACCGTGGGGTTTGTGACGCAAGACGGCCGTGGCGTCGCCCAATGGGCCGCTCTTCTCGCCGGTACGTTCGCGGTAGCTCTGCACCGAGATCGCAACCTTGTTGACCATGCTGGTGACTTCGGTGGCCGATTCCCACAAAGGCTTGCCGGTTTCCTCACCGATGCAACGAGCGAGTTCATCGGCACGGCTTTTCAGGTTGGCGGCGAAGGCTTCCAGCACGCTCAGGCGCTCCTCCAGGGAACGCTTGGCCCAGGCTGGAAACGCCTGGCGCGCGGCCTGAACGGCGGACTCGACCTGCTCGGCAGTCGCGCTGTTACCCGACCACACCACCTGCTGGGTCACCGGGTTCAGCGATTCAACCACGTCACCCTGGCCAGCCAGCCAGCTACCTGCGATATACAACGAATTCATTATTTCGACTCCCGGGCAGCGGACAACGGTACGGCACGCACTTGATCACCGGCGATCAGTTGCAGGCGCTTGGCGGTCTGCTGATCGACCACCAGGGTGCCGGCAGCCAACCGCGCCGGTGCTGCGGTGATGCGGCAATCTTCACGTTTACGGTTATGAATCAGGAACGGCGTGGCGTCGTCGCCCGGCGTGCCAATCGCCAACACCAGCGCTTCGCTGTCGCGTACCGCGCGGATCTTGGTGGTTTCACACTCCACCGCCGGGCCTGCGTCGAAGATGTCGACGTAACCCTGGTAGCTGAAGCCTTCGCTCTTGAGCATGCTCAAGGCCGGCTCGGTGTCGGTATGGACCTTGCCGATCACGTTGCGCGCGTCTTCGGACAGGAAGCAGGTGTACAGCGGAAACTTCGGCATCAGCTCGGCGATGAACGCCTTGTTGCCCACACCGGTAAGGTAGTCGGCCTGGCTGAATTCCATTTTGAAGAAGTGCCGGCCCAGGCTTTCCCAGAACGGCGAGCGCCCGGCTTCGTCGGACATGCCGCGCATTTCGGCGATGATCTTGTTACCGAACAGCTGCGGGAATTCCGCGATAAACAGCATGCGCGCCTTGGCCAGCATGCGGCCGTTAAGGCCGTTGCGGTAATCGGCGTGCAGGAACAGCGAGCACAGCTCGGAGTTGCCGGTCAGGTCGTTGGCCAGAAACAGCGTCGGGATTTCGCGATAGATGTTCAGTTCCTGGGAGGCGCTGACGGTAAGGCCGACCCGGAAGTTGTACCAGGGCTCGCGCAGGCCGACCGCGCCGGCGATGGCGGAAATCCCCACCACACGGCCTTCGTCGTTTTCCAGCACGAACAGGTAGTCTGCATCACCGCGCCCGGCTTCGCCGCGAAAGGTCTTCTCAGCCCAGCCGACCCGGTGGGTCAGGCGCTCTTCGTTGGCCGGCAAGGTGGTGAGGCCGGTGCCGGTGCTGCGCGCCAGATCAATCAGGGCCGGTAAATCGCTGCTGCGTACGGGACGAACGATCATGCTATCTCCTCAAACGGGCCGCTGTTGTCAGCCACCCGCGAAACTCTGTTTATACCGCTACCAGGCGCACGCTCGCGCCTTCGCCAACGCCCAGGGCCTCGGCGGTTTCCAGGTCCAGGGTCACTGGCTTGCCGGGCGCGTAGTCCAGCTCCAGCATCACTGCGCGGTAATCCTGCAACTGGCCGTTGCTGACCAGGTACTGGCGGCCGACACCCTTGGCCATCTCGCCGATCTTCACCGGCACCACACGGCTCTGGGCGATCGAGCGAATGCCCGACACCCGTGCGTGCAGCGTGGGGCCGCCGTCGAAGATGTCGATGTAATGGTCGGTCTCGAAGCCTTCGCGCATCAGGATGTCGAAGGTGATCTGCGCCCGCGGGTGCACCTGGCCCATGGCTTCCTGGGCGGCGTCCGGCAACAGCGGCACGTAGATCGGGTAATGCGGCATCAGTTCGGCAAGGAAGGTCCGGCTCTTCAACCCGCACAGGCGTTCGGCCGCGGCGTAGTTGAGGTCGAAGAAGTTGCGGCCAATCGCATCCCAGAACGGCGAGTCACCGTTCTCGTCGCTGTAGCCCACGATCTCGGTGACCACCGAATCGGCAAAACGCTCCGGGTGGCCAGCCACGAACAGCAGGCGGCCACGGGAGTTGAGTTCCGACCACGGCGAACCCACCAGCTCCGGTACCACGTAGAAACTGGTCAACAAGCTGTTGCCGGTCAGGTCGTGGCACTGCGAAAGCACGTGGATCTTGTTGTGGATCTTCAGCTCGCGGGAGGCGTGCACGAAGGTTTCGTTACGGAAGCTGTAAAACGGTTCCGAGTAGCCAGCCGAAGCGACGATGGCCGAGCAGCCCACCAGCTTGCCGGCGGCGGTGTCTTCGAGGACGAAGAAATAGCTTTCTTCACCGTTGAAGCTGACCTCGGCGGCGAAGGACGCTTCGCTTGCGGCGATCTTGTCGCTCAGGCGTTCGACATCATCCGGCAAGGAGGTGACACCAATCGGGCTGTCCGCAGCCAGACGCTGTACCTCGCCCAGATCAGCCATTTGCGCGGGGCGCATCACCAGCATGGTGTCACTCCTTAACTCGAAAAACTCACAGAGGGAAAAATGCCGGACAGGGGGGAACTGCCTACACAGGACTTATTGTGTAAGCAGATCCATGTGGGAGCCGGGCTTGCCCGCGATGACGGTGTGTCAGTCAGCACAGGTGTTGCCTGTGGCACCGCCATCGCAGGCAAGCCAGCTCCCACACTTGATCCGGTCCGGCCTTAAAATTTTTGTTCGACGCCAGGATCGCCAGGCGCCAAACGGTCCATCAGGCTTGCGTCAGCTTTTTAACAGCACGCTCGAAGCGGTCCAGGCCTTCCTGGATGTCGGCATCTTCCACCACCAGGCTCGGGGCGAAACGCACCACGTCCGGGCCGGCTTGCAGGATCATCAAGCCTTCACGCTCGGCGGCGTTGAAGATGTCCTTTGCCTTGCCCTTCCAGGCATCGCTCAGCACGCAGCCGAGCAGCAGGCCCAGGCCCCGCACTTCGGTGAAGATGCCGTATTGCTGGCCGATCTTCTCCAGGCGGGAAACGAACAGGTCATGCTTGGCATTAACACCGGCCAGCACTTGCGGGGTGTTGATCACGTCGATCACCGCTTCCGCCACCGCGCACGCCAGCGGGTTACCGCCGTAGGTGGTGCCGTGGGTGCCGACCACCAGGTGCTTGGCCAAGTCCTCGCGGGTCAGCATGGCTGCGATCGGGAAACCACCGCCCAGGCTCTTGGCGCTGGTGAGGATGTCGGGCACGACGCCGTAATGCTGGTAGGCGAACAGCTCGCCGCTGCGGCCCATGCCGGTTTGCACTTCGTCGAACACCAGCAGCGCGTTGTTCGCGTCGCACAGGTCGCGGGCACCTTGCAGGTACGAAAGCTCAGCCGGCAATACGCCGCCTTCACCCTGGATCGGCTCCAGCACCACGGCGCAGGTCTTGTCCGAAACGGCGGCTTTCAGTGCCTCCAGATCGTTGTAAGGCACGTGGGTGATGCCGACGATTTTCGGACCGAAGCCGTCGGAATACTTCGACTGGCCACCCACGTTCACGGTGAACAGGGTACGGCCGTGGAAGCTGTTCAGCGCAGCGATGATTTCGTATTTCTCGGTGCCGAAGCGGTCGAACGCGACACGACGGGCCAGCTTGAAAGCGGCCTCGTTGGCTTCGGCGCCGGAGTTGCAGAAGAACACACGCTCGGCAAACGTGGCGTCGATCAGCTTGTGGGCCAGGCGCAGGGCCGGCTCGTTAGTGAAGACGTTGGACACGTGCCACAGCTTGTTGGCCTGTTCGGTCAGTGCACCGACCAGCGCCGGGTGGGCGTGGCCCAATACGTTGACCGCGATGCCGCCGGCAAAGTCGATCAGCTCTCGGCCCGCCTGGTCCCATACGCGCGAACCTTCGCCACGCACGGGGATGAAAGCGGCAGGTGCGTAGTTGGGAACCATGACCTGGTCGAAATCGGCACGTTGCACCGGGGCTTGCTCAACGGACATCGGAGTCTCCTGAAGAGGAACGCCTGCCTGAAACTGGCGGGCGATGCAGGGATTGTAAGGACAGTTTTCAGCGCGGCCTTGCCGCCAAGCGACAACTTCTTATAGCGCCAACCCGTGATTTTCGCGGGTTTACGCCAATGCGACAAATAGCATCGCAATGGCGCAGTTTAAACCGCCCGGCGTGGTTATGGGCGCCGTTGGCCGTAATTGATTTGAACCGGCGGCCGCGAGCGCCAATGCGCAACTATGTAGCTCCCGGGCAGGCGACTGCTTTGTGAAAGTGTTGATCTCATCTGCCTAAAAGGAAAGGCGCCATGCCTGGCATCGACGATCAACGTTTCTCCCCTGATGTTGCAGAACACCCCGACAGCCATTATCAACTGCTGGCCCAGGCCACTCCCGAATGGCTGGTGCTCGCCTCCGTGAACCGCCGCGCACGACTCAAGAACGCCACGCCTCATGTAAAGCCCTGGTACAAAACCGCCACCGGCGAGCAGCACCGCCAGTTACGCCTGCACACCGCCAGCCACTGGACCGCGCAAAACCAGGTCGAGCAACGCCTGGCATCGCTTCAAGACGTCAACGCGTTCGCCGCCCCCTTGCTGGCCGCAGCCCTGAAAAGTCGGTTCGGGCTCACGCTGGACGTCAGGGCCACATTTTTGCGCTTGTACATCCCCGCCACCATTCCCTGGTTTACGGTTAAAACCGGCGCCGCGCGCACCTGGACCGTTTCGCTGCTGGACGCCGCGCTGCACAACTTCGAGGCCCGCGAGACCCGGCCCGACGCCTTCGAGGCCGCCAGCGCGTTCATTACCCAGCCCGATGCACATGGCCACTTCCAGGTGTTGCCCGAGATCAACCGCAGCCTGTCTGTCCCCGCGTTTACCCAACTGTGCAGAACCCTGGATATCGGTGCGCAGTACAAAATCTACCTGGAAGAGAACCTGGGCATCACCAATGGCCTGATCGCGACGGTTCTGCAACGCGAAGTCAGGGCGAGTGAGCGTGCCGCACTGGAGAGCGCGTTAAAGCTGGCCCATATGAAGGGCGACCTGGACGGCTCTATTTATGAGGCGTTGCAGGGCGTGCTGGATGGCCGGCCCGGCATGCAGATGGCGGGCAAGCCTGTGCATTGCCATGACCTGAGCATGATGTCTGCGCGACTGACCGCGATTGTGCTCTTCGCACCCGACCTGGAGCGCCATCGCGCCACGGTGCCGGTGGTGGCCTACGTCCCGGACGACCCGGAACACCCCATCAAGCAATACGCCTCGACGGGCGCTCTGTGTGCCGAACTCACCCGGCAACTGCGCGACAGCGACTATCAACATTTCTTCAGCCGGTTCGTCGCCCACGAAGACCGTGGGTTCTTTTTCGCCAACCTCAACGACCGCCTGAGCAAGATCACCTGGCACCCTCACAACCCTGCCGATCCGCAACCCACCTGGCGCGAAACCCCGCAGGCCCGGCCCAACCCGCAACTGAGTGCGCCGGGGTTTTCCGGTGATTTATTGACGCATGTGTATCAGCAAAAGCTCAACAAGATCCTCAACGACGCCCAAGTCATCGCCGTTTCCACCGCCAGGGTCGACCAGAAAGCGCGCTGGGAGCTGTGGGATTCGTTCCAGAAAATCGCCACAACGCTGCATGATATCGCCGCGCTGGTGGTTGCTCCGCTGGTGCCCGTACTGGGAGAACTGATGATGGCCTACATGGCCTATCAACTGCTGGATGAAACCTTCGAAGGCATCGTCGACTGGGCGCAAGGCCAAACCACTGAAGCCTTTGAGCACCTGATGGGCATGGTCGAGGCGTTGGTGCAACTGGGTACCTTCGGTGCGGGCGCAGCGATTGTCGCCGGTGAGTTTCGAGCGCTGTTACCGCAACGTACGGTCGCCTTCATCGACAGTTTCAAACCGGTTCAGGCTCCCAACGGCAAACCTCTGTACTGGAAGCCTGACCTGAAACCCTATGAGCGCAAAGCCACGCTCCCCGAACACTCAACCCCCAACAAACAAGGTATCCATCAACACCTGGACCAGGCCGTGATCCGCCTGGACGACACCCCCTACGTGCTGAATAAATCACCCGGCGATGACGACTTCTCGCTGTTGCATCCGCGCCGCCCCGACGCCTATCAACCCAAAGCCTGGCACAACCAAACCGGCGCCTGGCAAACCGAGCTTGATCACCCCTTGTACTGGGACACAGACACACTGCTGCGTCGGCTGGGGCATACGGCAAGTACCTTCAGCCGCGAGCAACTGGAGCAGATACGACGTGTGAGCAACACCCCTGAAAACGTGCTGCGCCAGGTGCATGTTCAGCGCGAGCCCACCCCCGTGCTGCTGGAGGACACACTCAAGCGCTTCAAGATCGAGCAAGACATTTCGGCCTTCATCGAACAAATGAACAGCGACGATCCGGCGGTGTATAGCAACGCGTCCCCCCTGACTCAACTGCAATTACTCTGCGACAGCGGCATCTGGCCCGAAACCAGAACACTGCAAGTGGTCGATGCCAGAGGCCAGACACTGTGGCAGTACGCGCCCCGCCAGAACGTCGCACGGGTGCGGATCAGCCAGGCGCAACTCACCAGCGGCGACTTGCCGAAGACCTTGCTTTTGTCATTGGATGAGCCTGAGGTCAAGACACTGTTGGGCGAGGCGTTTGGTCAACCGCCCCGAGCGCTTGATGCGCGCGCCCGCCTACTCAGGAAAAAAATTGCACAGACCGCTGAAGCACAAAAAACCAACCTGTTCGAGTCGCGCTACAGGGCCGCGAACCCACCCGAGCACGGCGCCGCTCAACGACTGATGGACAGTAAACCCGGGCTCCCGGCCTCGGTAGCCAATGTGCTGCTGGAGCAGGCCAGCGACCTGGAGCGGGCGGAACTTCGCAGCGCAAAAATTCCCAAGCGCCTGGACCAACTGGCCAGCTGGGCACGCCAGGAAACCCGCTTGAACCGCGCCTATGAAGGCCTGTACCTCAACGCCCCGACAAACCTGGACACCCACACCCTGGCCCTGCATTCCCTGCCGGCGTTGCCGGGATGGTCGGGCAATGTTCGACTGGAAGTGCGTGAACACACCTTCAGCGGCGCCCTGCGCGACAGTATTGGCAACGCCACCGCAAAGGATCGCAAAGTACTGGTGCATGAGGAGGGTCAATATCAGGCCTACGACAACGAAGGCCTGCACCTGCAGGGCGATTCCGATTTTTACACGGCGGTGCTGCAAGCCCTGCCCGACAACGAGCGCAATGCACTCAACCTTCACATCCGGCAAGGTCCACAACTACGCCAAGCCCTCGCCAGGGTGGCCTTGCCCCGTGACCGGCTGCGGCCCATTCTCGAGCGCCACCCCGTCAGACAACCCGCCGCCGGTCAAATCCCAAGGCTGCCAGGCGGCCTCAAGGGTTATCCGGAACCCCACCCGCCGATGCCCGCGGTGGGTGCTCCACTGTCTTTGCTCCAGCGCGCACAAGCGCTCTATCCCGCCGACACGCCAGAGCAAAACACACTATTGCTGCAGCGCCTGAATCGTCTCCCCGGCGGTGCATTGCCACAGTTGGAGCAACTGCACGTGGAATACGCACGACTGTCCCGGGATATGGCGGATTGGCGTAGAGACATCCCCCGCACCGATCCACAAACACACGCCCCGCTTTCCGCTGACACCTACGCCTATGAACAGCAAAAACGTGGCGTACTGGCCGAGCAGATCCAACGCTGCTGGCGCCGGGAAACCGAGCCTGCCATGAATGAAGATGGCGGAATTGTCGGCTATAGCCTGGTGTACGAAGAACCCATCATGGGGCAACTGCCCACGCTGACAGCCAACTTCGAGCATGTCTCGACACTTGGCTTGATGGGTGATGAAGGCACCTCGGGCGCCCTGGGGTTCATCCAGCACTTTCGCAATCTGCGAACCCTGGAATTGCGCGGCATGCCGCTGGGGGTTTTTCCCGATGAATTGGCGACGATGCCGCAACTGACCGAACTGGTGCTCGACAGCTGCAACGTTCAACTGACCAGGCAGAGCCTGGCGGCGCTGTCGTCGATGACGCGCCTGGAATCCCTGGACCTGTTCAACAATCCGCTGGGCAGAGTACCGAGTGTCGAAGCGATGCCCAGCCTCAAGTACCTGGACCTGTCCTCCACCGGGATTGACCAAATCCCGGCCGGCTTACTCACACGCCCCAGGCTTGAAAGTGCAATTCTCAATAACAACCGCATCGCCGAATTGCCCGATGCGATATTCGAACTGTCGGGCGCGATCAGTGAGGGGTTAGACCTGGAGAACAACCCCTTCCCCGAGCCCCTCATCGCCCGTATCAAACAGCATTTCCAGCACACCGGGGAACGCTGGGAAACGACTGCGCCATGGCCCGATATCAATAGCCTCAAAGCACTCTATCCGACCTTCAGCACCCACGAATGCAACCGGTTCATCTTCAACATGCCCGGCAGTCTCGAAGCCGGTCGACTGGAACTGACCCGCCTGGGCGCCGAGTACGAAAAACTGACAGCAGACCTGCAAGAGTGGCAAATCAGCGTCCCCACCCACCACCCCATCCTGGGCACGGAACTCCCGCAGCAGCTTCGCGCGCAGGAGCAAGTCAAACGCCAGGCGTTCAAGGAATTGCTGGAAGCCTGCTGGCGCCGGGAACTTTCAACGGATGACGCCGACGACGGCCCCACCCTCACCCACGAGCTGAGTTACACCACCACGCTGCTGGGGGATTTCCCCACCGTGACCGCCAATTTTGATCATGTGACACTGCTGTCGCTATACGGCGAAGACGCCACCAGCGGCATCGGCCATTTTCTTGAAAGTTTCCCCAGGCTCAGAAGCCTTTCCATCCAGGGCTACCGGCTGCAACGCATCCCCGAGCAAGTCTTCCGGCTGGCACGCTTGCATGAACTGATCCTGCCACACGGCGATATCCACCTCACTGTTGAGTCGAACAACGCGCTGGCAGACCTGCATCAGCTGACCTATCTGGACTTGAGCGACAATTTATTGAGCCTCACGCCGCGGCTGGGCAAGATGCAGCAACTGGCGATCCTGGACTTGCAATCCACCGGTATCCAGCAGGTACCACAAGGGCTGTTTTCATTGAGGAACATCGTCGCCGCCGACCTCAGGGACAATGCAATCCGGCATATCGACAGCGGCATCCTGGAAATGCCCGCGCCAAATTTCAACGCAATACTATGGGACGGTAATCCACTGTCGAGGCCAAGCCTGGCCAACCTGCGACGTTATGCGCAACGCCACCGCGTGGGTTTGTCGATCGAGCAATAAAGCCTAACCGCGCTCGGACGGCACCGACGACAACTCGAACGGGCTGCTGCTGCGGCGCTGGTTACGGTCTTCACGGGGGTGGCGCCAAAGAAGTTGCGGTAGGCGCTGGAGAAGTGCGGCCCCGAGGAGAAGCCGCACGACAGGCCGATCTGGATGATCGACTTGCTGGTTTGCATGAGCATCTGGCGGGCCTTGTTCAGGCGCAATTCTAGGTAGTACTGGCTGGGAACACGATTGAGGTATTGCTTGAAGATGCGCTCGAGCTGTCGTCGGGACACGCACACATGCTGGGCGATTTCGTCGGTGGTCAGCGGCTCTTCGATGTTGGCTTCCATCAGCAGTACGGCCTGGGTCAGCTTTGGATGGCTGGAACCCAGGCGGTTTTGCAGCGGGATACGCTGGCGCTCGCCGCCTTCGCGGATGCGCTCAACCACCAGTTCCTCCGAGACGGCGCCCGCCAGTTCGGCACCGTGATCACGGGCCAGCACCGCCAGCAGCAGGTCGAGTACCGACATGCCACCGCAGGCGGTCAGGCGGTCACGGTCCCAGTCGAACAGATGGCTGGTGGCGATGACCTTGGGGAAACGCTCGGCGAAATCGTCCTGCCAGCGCCAGTGCACGGCGGCGCGATAACCGTCGAGCAAACCGAGTTGTGCCAACGGGTAAACACCGGCCGACAACCCGCCAATCACGCAACCGGCGCGCACCAATTGTTTGAGTGCGGTGCTGAGTTGGGACGCGATGACGGTCGGCGGCTCATCTGCCAGTAGGAACAGCTTTTGAAAGCCTTCCAGCTTGCCGGCCCACGGCTCACCCGGCAGTTGCCAGGCGCCGTCGACGGGCGGTTCGGCCTGCAAAAACGAGAGTTCGTACACCACGTCCGGATGCACCCGCTGAGCAACGCGCAAGGCCTCCTCAGCCAGCGCAAGCGTCAGTGCTTTAGTGCTGGGCCAAATCAGGAAACCAATTCGATGGGCAGTCATGGAGTGCTATCCGAAGCGAAAAACAGTAATGAAGACAAAGGCCAATGCTAGCCCGTAAACCAACACAAATCTCAAAACATATAGAGATCTAATGTGGGAGCCGGGCCAGCTTAAGCTGTGAAGCTTGCACTAATTCAGTGCATAAAAGCAGTTCTGTTTACTTCAAGCTGCCGGAAAGAAACTGCTGCAAACGCTCAGACTGCGGATTAACCAGCACTTCGCGCGGGTTGCCACGTTCTTCGACGATGCCTTTGTGCAGGAACACCAGTTGGTTGGAGACTTCACGGGCGAAGCCCATTTCGTGGGTCACCACCACCATGGTCCGGCCTTCCTGGGCCAGGTCCTGCATCACTTTGAGCACTTCACCCACCAACTCCGGGTCGAGGGCCGAGGTGGGCTCGTCAAACAGCATCACCTCAGGTTCCATCGCCAACGCACGGGCAATCGCCACACGCTGCTGCTCGCCACCGGACATGTGGCCGGGGAACGCATCCTTACGATGGCCCACCCCCACTTTAGCCAGGTAGTGCTCGGCCTTTTCCCGGGCGTCTTTTTTCGACATGCCGAGGACGTGCACCGGTGCTTCCATGACGTTTTCCAGCGCGGTCATGTGGGACCACAGGTTGAAGTGCTGGAACACCATCGACAGCCGCGAACGCATGCGTTGCAGCTGTTTGGGGTCCGCGGCCTTCATGGCGCCGTCTTTGTTGGCCACCAGTTTCAGCTCTTCGTTGTTGAGCAGAATCTTGCCGGCGTGGGGTTGCTCCAGCAGGTTGATGCAGCGCAAAAAGGTACTTTTGCCCGAACCACTGGACCCGATGATGCTGATCACATCACCGGCCGCAGCGGCCAGGGACACACCTTTGAGCACTTCATGACTGCCATAGCGTTTATGCAGGTCTTGGACTTCAAGTTTGTACATGCGGTCGGTTCTCACAAAAACAGTTGGTCAGTCGTTGAGCAAGCGCCCGTGCCGCAGCGCTTCGCGCCCCGCCACCTTGGCCAGCCAGAAACCCGCTTGGGCATAACGCAGCCGTTCAACGGCAAACAACACCCCAGGCGTGCCCGCGCAAACAATGCTCACGCGGTCGGACAAGGGATCGATCACTTCAAATATCGGGTCGCCGGCTTCCACGACATCCCCGGCTTTACGCAGGTAACTGATCACGCCGGCGTGGGGCGCGAACAACAACTCGGTGCCTTCAAAGGGCAGGCCTTCGCAGGGTTCGTGTTGCGGCGCGGGCCATTCACCACGGATCAGGCCTTGCTCAGCGAGGAACGCCAGAATGCCTTCGGCGTGGAAAATCGCTTCGTCACGGCCGGTGTCGGCCTGGCCGCCCAGCTCCAGGGTCGTCGCCAGGCACGCCAGTGGAATCTGCGCCTCGGGGAACGCCCGGGACAAGCGCAACCACGGCAGCGAACAGGCTTCGTCAAATGAACTGCCGCCGGAATCTTCCGCCAGCAGGCCGACCTTCACATTCAAATGCGCAGACAGCGATCGCCACTGCGGCCAGTGCTGCGGCAGCGCGTACATGTGCAGCGCGGCTTCGGCATCGCAATGCAGATCGAGCACCACATCGGCGGTGCAGGCATGGCTCAGCAGTATGCGCTGCATGCCTTGCAGCTGGCTGCTTGGCTCGGGCAATGCGTTGAGTGCATCACCCATGGCCTGGCGGATCATGCGCACGTTGGCGTGGGGATCATCGCCCAATTTGCCTTCGAGCAGCTCGGCTACCGGCTCGCTCAACTCAACGAAGTCCCGGTTGAAATTCTTGCCGCTGCCGATCTCGAAACGGCCCTGATGGCTGCCTTGTAACAGTTGCCCCAGCCCCATCGGATTGGCCACCGGCACCAGCTCGATCACGCCGTTAAGAGCGCCTTGCTGTTCCAGTTCGGCCAGGCGCTTCTTCAGCTCCCACGCGGCACGCATGCCGGGCAATTCATCGGCGTGCAGGCTGGCCTGGATAAAGGCCTTGCGCTCGCCGCTGCCGAAACGGAACACCGTCAGCTGGCGTTCGCAGCCCAGGTGACCCCAGGGCAACAGGTGATCGATACGTTCCATATCAATGCTTCCGTGGAGCCAGGTAGCTCAGCCAGCGGCCTTCGGCCAACTTGAACAGGCGCACCAGGATGAAGGTCAGGCACAGGTAGAACGCGCCGGCAGTGATATAGGCTTCGAACGGCAAGTAGTACTGGGCGTTCACCGTGCGCGCGGCACCGGTGATGTCGATCAGGGTGACGATGGAGGCCAGGCTGGTGGTCTGGAGCATCATGATCACCTCGTTGCTGTATTGCGGCAGCGCCCGGCGCAGGGCCGATGGCAGCAGGATCCGGCGATACAGCTTGTAGCGCGACATGCCCATCGCCTTGGCCGCTTCGATCTCGCCATGGGGCGTGGCCTTGAGGCTGCCGGCGATGATTTCGGCGGTATAGGCGCTGGTGTTCACGGCGAACGCCAGGCACGCGCAGAAGGTCGCACTGGACAGCAGCGGCCACAGGAAGCTTTCACGCACCGCTTCAAACTGGGCCAGGCCGTAGTAGATCAAGAACAGCTGCACCAGCATCGGCGTGCCGCGAATCACGTAGGTGTAGAGCCAGGCCACGCCGTTGACGATTGGTTGCTTGGACACGCGCATCAGGCCCAGGGGCAAGGCCGCGAGCAAGCCGAAGAACAGCGAAATGGCCAGCAGTTTCAGGGTGGTCAGCAAGCCGCCGAGGTACAGCGGCATGGCCTCCCAGATGACGTTGTAGTCGAAGATCATAGATCAGCCGCCTTTACGCCTACCGAGTAGCGCTTCTCAAGATGACGCAGGGCCAGCAACGACACGCTGGTGATCACCAGGTACATCGCCGCCACTGCGAGGAAGAAGGTAAAAGGTTCGCGGGTGGCGTCTGCCGCCTGCTTGGCCTTGAACATCATGTCTTGCAGGCCCACCACCGAAATCAGTGCGGTGGCCTTGGTCAGTACCAGCCAGTTGTTGGTAAACCCGGGGATCGCCAGCCGAATCATCTGCGGCACCATCACCCGGAAAAATACCTGGAAGGGGCTCATGCCATAAGCAAGGCCGGCTTCGGCCTGGCCCTTGGGAATGGCCATGAAGGCGCCACGGAAGGTTTCCGAAAGGTAGGCGCCAAAGATGAAACCCAGGGTGCCGATGCCGGCGGCCAAGGGGTTCAAGTCAATGTAGTCGTTGTAGCCGAGCAGCGGCGCAACGCGGTTAAGCAGGTCCTGACCGCCGTAGAAAATCAGCAGGATCAGCACCAGGTCGGGGATCCCGCGGATCACCGTGGAGTACAGGTCGCCCAGCCAGGCCAACCAGCGCACCGGCGACAGGCGTAACGCGACCCCGATCAGACCCAGAACAATGGCCAGGGCCATGGATGACAAGGCGAGCTGAAGCGTCAACCATGCGCCATCGAGGATGACAGCCCCGTAGCCTTTCAACATGATTCAGGTCCTCGAAAAGGGGGATGAAAAAATGGCGCAAACTTCAGAGACCCTGTTGCTTGCGCCATTCTGGACAGACAGCTGCGACGGTTTACTTGGCTTCTGGGCCGTAAATGTCGAAGTTGAAGTACTTGTCCTGGATTGCCTTGTATTTGCCGTTGGCACGGATCGCGGCGATAGCAGCGTTGATGCGGTCCAGGTTTTCCTTGTCGCCTTTACGCACGGCGATGCCGATGCCGTCGCCGAAGTATTTGGCGTCGGTGAAGGCCGGGCCGATGAACGCGTAGCCTTTACCGGCTGGCGTGTCGAGGAAACCTTCCTGCAACAGGGTGGCGTCGGCCACGGTGCCGTCGAGGCGACCGGCTTCTACGTCCAGGTAGATTTCGTTCTGCGAGCTGTAAGGCACCACGGTGGCGCCTTTCGGAGCCAGGACTTCCTTGGCGAAACGGTCGTGGATCGAACCGCGCTGTACGCCGATCTTCTTGCCTTTCAGTTCATCCAGGCTGTCGCTGACAACGGTACCTTCCTTCAACACCAGGCGCGCCGGGGTCAGGTAGTAACGGTTGGTGAAGTCCACGGACTTCTTGCGATCTTCAGTGATGGACATCGAGGACAGGATGGCGTCGATCTTGCGCACTTTCAGCGCCGGGATCAGGCCGTCGAATTCCTGCTCGACCCAGGTGCACTTGACCTTCATCTCTTCGCACAGGGCGTTGCCGATGTCGTAGTCAAAACCGACGATGCTGCCGTCCGGTGCCTTGGAGGCAAACGGAGGGTAAGCCGCTTCAATACCAATCTTCAGGGGCTTGCCTTCGGCGAAAGCCTGCATGGACAGCACGGACAGCGCCAGGGCGCCCAACAGCACGAGTTTCTTCATCTTGGGACTCCATCGGTATAGGGCAAAACAGCAGTATGAGCCAGAGCCCACGATGCGACTGAGTGAAACCGAATAGCGTTGCTGCGTCCTGCGCCAGTTCAACATCGGCGACGACGAGCGAGTGATCGGCATTCTAACGACAGGCCGGAAGCCGATATTTCCTCAATGCGACAACAATTTACAGAAGCACCGAGAAAGCGGTTCCAGCACATTGACAGCCTCTGAATTTTATGCAGAGGCAAAAGATATTAAACCTGTTAACGCTGCAAATTGCGGGCCTATTATTCGCAAACCCTTCTAGCACGGCAAGTGTAGCGTTTGATCTAATTTTTCAGGGCGTCTAAAACGCGGGTTTTCGGGGCATGGCGTAGCACTTTGCCTCATGTTTGGGCGTGGGGTTACACATTTACGGGGTTCGGTAACATTCAGAAACCTCCCACAATGAAAACCGATATTTATTGGTATGGAAGTTGAAACGCGATCCACTGTGGGAGCTGGCTTGCCTGCGATAGCGGTGGGCCAGCCAACACAGTGGGGTCTGATACGCAGCCATCGCAGGCAAGCCAGCTCCCACATTAATGCGGTCTTGGGAGTGGCATTTGCCGCTCCTCACAAAAAAGCCCCACCCGGCCTACGCCGAATGGGGCTCTACCCTACAACCCCGCCTTACGCGACATTCATGGTCTTGTGCGTCTCGATCAAATGCGCCACCACACTCGGGTCCGCCAGGGTGGAGATATCCCCCAACCCGTCGTACTCAGCCGTCGCAATCTTGCGCAGGATCCGGCGCATGATTTTCCCCGAACGCGTCTTCGGCAAGCCCGGCGCCCACTGGATCACATCCGGTGACGCAATCGGCCCGATCTCTTTGCGCACCCAGTTTTTCAGCTCCAGGCGCAGCGCTTCATTCGGCTCTTCACCGTTTTTCAGCGTCACATACACATAGATGCCCTGGCCCTTGATGTCGTGCGGCACACCCACCACCGCCGCTTCAGCGACTTTCGGGTGGGCAACCATCGCGCTTTCAATCTCGGCGGTCCCCATGCGGTGGCCAGACACGTTGAGCACGTCGTCCACCCGGCCGGTGATCCAGTAGTAGCCATCCTCGTCACGACGCGCACCGTCACCAGTGAAGTACATGCCACGGAAGGTCTTGAAGTAGGTGTCCACAAAGCGGTCGTGGTCGCCATACAGCGTGCGTGCCTGGCCCGGCCACGAATCGAGAATCACCAGGTTGCCCTCCGCCGCGCCTTCGATCAGGTTGCCCAGGTTGTCCACCAGTGCTGGCACCACGCCAAAGAACGGCCGCGCCGCCGAACCCGGCTTGAGCGCATGGGCGCCAGGCAGCGGGCTCATCATGTTGCCGCCGGTCTCGGTCTGCCACCAGGTGTCCACGATCGGGCAACGGGATTGGCCGACGTTCTTGTAGTACCAGTCCCACGCTTCCGGGTTAATCGGCTCACCCACCGAACCCAACAGGCGCAAGCTGCTGCCGTCGGCGCCTTCCACGGCGGCCTTGCCGGACGCCATCATGGCGCGGATCGCGGTCGGTGCGGTGTAGAGGATGTTGACCTGGTGCTTGTCGACGATCTTCGCCACCCGGGTGATGTCCGGGTAGTTCGGCACGCCTTCGAACATCAGCGTGGTCGCGCCGTTGGCCAGCGGGCCATAGACGATATAGGTGTGGCCGGTGACCCAGCCGACGTCGGCGGTGCACCAGTAGATTTCGCCCGGGCGGTAGTCGAACACGCGCTCGTGGGTCAGGGCTGCATACAACAGGTAGCCGCCGGTGGTGTGCTGCACGCCCTTCGGCTTGCCGGTGGAACCCGAGGTGTAAAGGATGAACAGTGCTTCTTCGGCGCCCATCTCTTTCGGCGCGCACACGGTGCCCGCCACTTTCATCAGGTCTTCGTACCAGATGTCACGATGCTGGTTCCACTTGATGTTGCCGCCGGTGCGCTTGCACACGATGACTTTCTGGATGCTGCTGGTTTCCGGGTTGGTCAGGGCGTCGTCGACGTTGGCCTTCAGGGAAATTTTCTTGCCGGCACGGATGCCTTCGTCGGCGGTGATCACCACCTTGGATTTGCAGTCGATGATCCGACCGGCCAGGGCCTCTGGCGAGAACCCGCCAAACACCACCGAGTGAATCGCACCGATCCGGGCACAGGCCAGCATGGCGACCGCAGCTTCGGGAATCATCGGCATATAGATAGTCACCACGTCGCCGCGGTGCACATCCTGGCCGCGCAGGGCGTTGGCGAACTTGCAGACTTCTTCATGCAGCTCGCGGTAGGTGATGGTGCGGCTTTCGGCAGGGTCGTCGCCCTCCCAGATGATTGCCGCCTGGTCGCCACGCTCGGCGAGATGACGGTCCAGGCAGTTGTAGGAAACGTTGAGGGTGCCGTCGGCAAACCACTTGATGTCGACATGGTGATCGTCGAAGGAGGTCTGCTTCACCGTGGTGAAAGGCTTGATCCAGTCAAGGCGCTTGGCTTGCTCGCGCCAGAAACCGTCGGGGTTGACCACCGACTGCTGGTACATGGCCTTGTAGGTCGCCTCATCGGTCAGCGTATTGGCTGCTACTTCGGGGCGAACGGGGTACAGAGAAGCCGCACTCATCTTTCTTACCTCGGTGACATAGTTGTTGTTGTATGGCCCTGTTGTAGCCGGGCCGGGCCTATAGAACCATTCGACGATGGTAGTAACAAGCCCCTACAAATTGCCCACCTATACCCCGGCGGCGCTCTGGCCCGCGGCCTGTGGCGCTTTGCAGGTTTCTGAAAAAACCTTCATCTCGGGATTGTTACAAAAACCACCAATAGTGTTTATCAAAAGCACGGGTATATGAATTAAACCCGTGCGCCTAAAATCAACCACGCCATCAAGGCACTGTGATTAACAACGTAACAGCCCCCACGAAGGCAACGTTAATCCGAACTTCCCAATCAAGTTACACACGTGGCCTCACAAGGGCCCCGTGACCCCTTTCGACCGCCAAAAGGTAAATAGTAAATGAAAGCGTTATTAGTTATGGCCCTTAGCAGCTTGTGCGCCACCGCCGCCCTGGCCGACGAAGCCCCGACTGACGTAGCCAGCCAGAGCACTCCGATTGTTGAGGATTACACTTACAGCACCCACTTGGATGTCGCCAAAGTTTTGTCGATGAGCAATGTTCCGGATGTATGCGAAGTTGTACCGGTAAAAATGGAATATGAAGACTCACAAGGTCAGCGTCATATTCTTCAATATCAGGTCATGGGTAACGGTTGCTCTAACGGCTGATAACTTCGTTAGTTGCCATTGACTCAGATCTTATTCGCCGCAAGAAATCGTTCTTGCGGCAAAGAGCCGGCTTCTCCCCCCCACCGCTTGAATCGAATGCTACGATTGTGGCGCCGCCACCTCACCTGCACGGCAGGATGCATTCATGCGAGCCAGTTTCGAAAAAATCCCAACCGAGGCGAACACCTCCTGGACCCTGCTGAACAGGCGTCTACCGGAGGCGATTCCGTTTGAATGGCATCACCATCCCGAATACGAACTGACCCTGACCCTCAACAGCCGCGGGCACCGCTATATCAGCAACGATGTGGCGCTGTACGATGATGGCGACCTGGTGCTGGTGGGCCCGAACGTGCCCCACAGCTGGTCTTCCGCCGAGCTGATCGACCCCGCCAAACCGCACATTGCCTTGGTCATCTGGTTTTCCGAGGCCTGGGCGGATTCGCTGGTGCAGCTGTTTCCGGAGATGGCGTCGACGCGCGCACTGTTGGCTGCAGCGCGGCAGGCACTGAGCTTCAGTGACGCCACGTCCCGGGCACTGCGGCCGGTGATCGAAGCCATGGTCGAGCAAGACGCCTCACAGCGGCTGATCTCGTTGCTCACTGTGCTCAACACATTGTCCCGGGACATCGCCGCGCAGCCTATTGCGATAGAAGTTGCGACGCCTCACATCACGGAAGACGCACGCATCCGCCGCGTCCTGGACCACTTGCACGGCCACTATGCGCAACCTGTGGGCATTCCCGAATTGGCACAAATGGCCTGCGTCAGCGTCTCCGCCTTCCACCGAATGTTCCGCAAACACACACGCTGCACGGCACTGGACTACATCGTTCGGCTGCGTATCGGACACGCCTGCGCGCTGTTGATGCAGGGCAACCTGGCGGTCAGCGCGATTTCCGAGCAGGTAGGCTATGCCTCCCAGGCGTTGTTCAATCGGCAGTTCAAGGCGCACAAGGGCATGACGCCTTCACACTTTCGGGCTCAGCACGGGCATCACTTTCAATAAGCCGATTCTTCTACACGCGTTACAACAAACGCCAGAATCGTACTGCTCAACGCTCCAAATCAGGCTGCCGCCCGAGCAGGCCGGAGTGATTCCATACCTGTATGCACAACAACAATACAGGTCACCCCATGAGCAACTACCACGCCTTCGAATGTGCCGAGCTGCCGGACGACTACAAGCGCAGCATCGTCGCGATGAAAAAGGCATTGCGCACGCAAATCGGCGATGTGCCCGCGCTGTTTGCCGAGGTCAGCGAGTTCATCAGAGCTGAAATCGCCTCGATCAAGGCTACTACCGCGTGGCCCGAACTCGACTTTGAGACCATCGCCAACGGTCAAGTCACCGAGGAACAACGGGCACTCATCAAGCGCCGGGGCTGCCTGGTGATCCGCAACCACTTCCCCCGCCAGCAAGTGCTCGGGTGGGACAAGAGCCTGCTGGACTACCTCGACCACAACCATTTCGACGAGGTGTACCGCGGCCCGGCCGACAACTTCTTCGGCAACCTCGAAGCCTCACGCCCGGAAATATTCCCCATTTATTGGTCCGACGCCCAGATGCAGGTGCGCCAACACGAACGCATGGGCGCCGCACAGTCATTCCTCAACCGCCTGTGGACCGTCCACTCCAAGGGCCGGCAATGGTTCGACCCGGACATCAATGCGCTGTACCCCGACCGCGTGCGCCGCCGCCCACCCGGCACCACCTCCAAAGGGCTTGGCCCGCACACCGATTCCGGCGCGCTGGAACGCTGGCTGCACCCCGCCTACCTCAAGGTGTTCGACAAGATCTACCGCAACGACTTCAAGGCGTACGACCCATGGGACGCCGCGCATCGCACCGAAGTTGATGAATACGCCTACAAGGACACAGTGAAATGCTCGGCCTTCCGCACCTTCCAGGGCTGGACCGCGCTGTGCGACATGCAGGCCGACCAGGGCGTGCTGCATACCTTGCCGATCCCCAAGGCCATGGCCTACCTGCTGCTGCGCCCGTTGCTGGACGACGTCCCTGAAGATGAATTGTGCGGCGTTGCGCCGGGAAAGGTGCTGCCGATTTCAGAGAAATGGCACCCGCTGCTGGTCCAGGGCATGACCCCGATCCCTGATGTGCAGGCCGGCGATTCCGTGTGGTGGCACTGCGACGTGATCCACAGCGTCGCCCCCGTCGAAAACCAACAGGGTTGGGGCAACGTGATGTACGTACCCGCCGCGCCCATGTGCCAGAAAAACCAGCGGTACGCCAAGGATGTGCTCCGAGCGTTCGAGCAAGGGGTTTCGCCGGATGACTTTGCCCGGGAGGACTACGAGAAAGACTGGAAAGACCGCTTTATGGCACCACAACTGAATGCCCTCGGCCGTAAAGGGCTGGGGCTGGAATAAACACCGCTCCGGCGCCTCGAAACAAACGCCTACCGCCCGTCAAAAAATTCCAAGCCAGGCAAAGCCTTGTAAACCCGGACCTTGGCTGCAAACACCACCATTTTGGCCGCTCACCGAGACCATCCGCCGCAACACAAAGCCGAATTTTTCCCTATAATGCGCGGGTAAATCGGGCCTGCAATATCCCTTTACACTGGGATGAAGAGCCAGACCTGAGGCCCCCGCTGGAGCTCGCAAGCACTGCTCCGCCCCTCAAGCCTCAAGCAGAACACCCGTAACCCTGATTCCGTTTAATGCGTGCGCTAGCTGCAACAAACGATTCCTTAAGATCCACCGCGGCCTTTGGGCCGTGTGAACACCCAACCATCCGGTTTCACACGGGCACCTTAGAGCCCTCACGCAGGAGACGACACGTCATGCTGAGCTGGGACGAGTTCGACAAAGAAGAAGACGGCGAAGTAGTTGCCAAAGGCGCCAACGCCGGCCACGCCACCGAAGCCAACATGGACCGCCTCGACGGTGCCGGCGCTGCTGCCGCCATCGAAGCCCGCGCCGTCACCGCCGCTGACTCCGCCGCCATCGTGCGCGCCAAGGCTGCGCTGGACAAACTCGACGTCGCCGAAGGCCTCGCTGAGCTCGAAGGCTCCGCCGCCCGTGTCGCCGTTGACGAAAAGCGCATGATCAACTGCCGCGCAGACCTCAACCAACTCGTGCCGTTCAAGTACGACTGGGCCTGGCAGAAATACCTCGACGGCTGCGCCAACCACTGGATGCCGCAAGAGGTCAACATGACCGCCGACATCGCCCTGTGGAAAAACCCCGAAGGCCTGACCGACGACGAACGCCGCATCGTCATGCGCAACCTCGGCTTCTTCTCCACTGCGGATTCGTTGGTCGCGAACAACCTGGTCCTGGCCGTGTACCGCCTGATCACCAACCCGGAGTGCCGCCAGTACATCCTGCGCCAGGCCTTTGAAGAAGCGATCCACACCCACGCCTACCAGTACTGCATCGAATCGCTGGCCATGGATGAAGGCGAGATCTTCAACATGTACCACGAGATTCCATCGGTCGCCAAAAAGGCCGCCTGGGGCTTGAAGTACACCCGCTCGATCTCCGATCCGAAGTTCGAAACCGGCACCGTCGAGACCGACAAAGAGCTGCTGCGCAACCTGGTCGCGTACTACTGCGTCCTGGAAGGCATCTTCTTCTACTGCGGCTTCACCCAGATTTTGTCCATGGGCCGTCGCAACAAAATGACCGGCGTGGCCGAGCAGTTCCAGTACATCCTGCGGGATGAGTCGATGCACCTGAACTTCGGTATCGATGTGATCAACCAGATCAAAATCGAAAACCCGCACCTGTGGGATGCCGAGATGAAGGAAGAAGCGACCCAGATGATCCTGCAAGGGACTCAGCTGGAGATTGAATACGCGCGTGACACCATGCCGCGTGGGGTGCTGGGCATGAACGCGGCGATGATGGAGGACTACCTCAAGTTCATCGCGAACCGTCGTTTGTCGCAGATTGGGTTGAAGGAAGAGTATCCAGGGACGACGAATCCGTTCCCGTGGATGAGCGAGATCATGGACTTGAAGAAAGAGAAGAACTTCTTCGAGACCCGTGTGATCGAGTACCAGACTGGTGGTGCGCTGAGCTGGGATTGATTCCTAAGCTAACTAAAAAGCCCTGACTTGATCAGGGCTTTTTTGTATTTGCAGAAGGCCAAATCCGACAGACAGGTAGGAAATTTCGTGGACGCGTTAGTGGCCACTCAGTATCGTCCGAAGGTTTTCTACCTTTGGCGACTGCATGGATATCACAAAAGATAAAACGGACTGGGACGACGCGGAGTTAGCCGCAGCGGTAGAGGCTTACTTGAAAATGTTGGCCTGGGAAAAAAGCGGCCAACGTTTTAACAAAGCCTATGAGAACCGCTTGCTACGTCAGGGACCAATCGCAGGCCGCACAGAAGGCTCTATCGAATTTCGTATGCAGAATATTTCTGCGGTTCTGGTCCAAATGGGCCTGGACCGGATCAAGGGATACAAACCTGCAAAGAACGTGGGCTCGGGAGTAGAACAACAGATTCGCAAAGTTCTCACCGCCTTTCGTATATTTGAATCAGATGAAACAGCCCAAACTGCAGATGAGCAAACCCTCGTCCGCCGAGCCTCCAAGCTACTGCAGCGGCCAATCGATAAGGTGCCGGAAGGAATTGCGAAGCCACAGAAAGTGTCCGTTGTCGGTACCACTTATGTTCGCGATCCCAAAGTACGCGCTTGGGTATTGAATGAGGTCGATGGCATCTGCGAAGGTTGCGGCTCGAACGCGCCTTTCGAGGTCGACGGTCAGCCATTTCTTGAAGTACATCACGTCAGGCACCTCGCCCAGAAGGGTTCGGATCGCATCACCAATGCTGTAGCCTTGTGCCCCAATTGCCATCAGCGGTGTCACCGGTCGAGCGACCGGGATGTTTTCACCAAAGGGCTTTACTCCAAAATCAACAGATTGATACCGGAGTAAACTCCTGCTGTCAGAGCAGATGCACCTTCCAAAAAATAGTAGATAGGACCGAGACCCGCCCGTGAACCCAGACATGCTCGAATCCGGCCCCTTGGATGCCAAAGTACTTTCCGTCTTTGACTTCGACGGCACCCTGACCCACCACGACAGTTTCGTGCCGTTCCTGAAGTTCGCCTTTGGTAAAGGCGAATTCCTGCGCAGGATGGTGAAGCTGGCGGTGCCTGGCGCGCAGTTTCTGTTGCGCGTCATCAGCCGTGATGAGCTCAAGGCGCAGTTGATCCGCACCTTTATGACCGGCGTGGACAAGGCGTGGGTTCAGGAGAAAGCTGAAGCGTATTGCCAGGCGTATTGGAACAAGTTGATGCGGCCAACCGGGCTGCAATCGGTGGCCGATGAGGTGAAGTCCGGAGCGGTGGTGACGTTGTGTTCAGCGTCGCCGGCGTTGGTGTTGCAGCCGTTTGCGGATCGGCTTGGGATCAGGTTGATTGGCACTGAGCTGGAAGTGGTTGACGGGGTGTTGACCGGCAAGCTCACAGGGAATAACTGCCGGTGTGAGAATAAGGTGCTTCGGCTTGAGGCGGTTTATGGGGATCTGGGAGAGTATCGGCTCAGGGCCTGGGGTGATACGCGCGGGGATCGGGAGTTGTTGGCGGCGGCGCAGGATGCGCATTTTCGGCATTTTCATGCGAAGAAGAAGCGCAAACAACTGCGGTGATCGCGCACTAGCATGGGGTGCTAGGGGTCGAGTGCAGGGGTGATGCTGAGGGTTCGGGAGGGCAGGGAAACCGAGTTGATGCCATCGCAGCCTCGCTAAAGCTCGACAGCTCCCACAGGGGAGCTCTGTAGGTTCTTAGGGTGGTGTGAATTCACTAGATGGGCGCTTTGAGATCCACACCCAGTGCCGTTGCGAAGGCTTTTACCAGTGGGCTGCGCGGGGTGTTGTGTTTGAGGATGACGTTGAACGGCGTGCTCAGGTGGATCTGCTCCGGGCATAACACGCGCAGGCGCCCTTCCCTCACCAGCGGCGCGGCGTAGTGTTCCGGGAGGAAGCCCAGGAAGCGGCCGGTGAGGATGAGGATGGCCACGGCTTCAACTTGTGAGGCCGACGCGGACTGGCTGTCGTAGCTGACGAAGTTGGCCTTGTCGCTGTGGATCGCGTACCGATGATTGACCACTTCATGCTGGCGCAACACATCTGCGTTGATGTTGCTCGCTTCGAACAGCGGATGCCCGACGGCGCAGTACGCGTGGGACTTTTCTTCGTACAGCGGGAAATAATCGAATTCTTCCCGGCGCTGGTACACCGGCACGATACCGACAATCAGCCGCCCTTCCACCACGCCCCGTTCAACTTCGTCCAATTGCGAGGCATGTAGGCGTAATCTTATTTTTGGCGATTCTGTATGTAGTTTTCCCAGCGCTTTAATCAGCGGTGAATTAACGTCCGATACGGTGTTATCGATAACGCCCACACTAAGGTCGCCAATCAGCTCATTCTGCGCCGAACTAAGCTTGTCTCGAAAACTGTCTACCGAGGCAAATAATTCTATGGACGCCTGATAGACTAATTTGCCTTCTTCGGTCAGGCCAAACCCTTCCCGCCCCCGTGTGCACAGGCGCATGCCGATGCGGATTTCCAGGTCGGAAATCTGCTTGCTGATCGCCGCCAGGCCCACATTCAGCTCATTCTGCGCCGCGCTGAAGCCGCCCGCTTCGACCACAGCCTTGAACACCCGCAGCAATTTGAAGTCCAGGCCGCTGAGTTGCAGGGGCGGTCTTGTGCCGGGTTTTGGCGGTATGTTTCCAGAATTGGAAAGTGGGGTTTCCATAATACGTGTTGACCTCAAGTGCCATATTCAACAGGCTTTGACCTACTCCATGAACATCGCCGGGCGGCAATAATGAACATACTTAACCGCCCTTGGCAACCTTGAATATAGCGGGTTGAACGGCTTTTACCGGCTGATTTAACGCCCATGAAAACCTGACACTTCGATCAGGACTTTTCGTTTTGCTACTGCCCTCCGAATCCATAAGGCCAAGCCTCGTCCACCGGGCTTGTCACTTCTAAAAACAAGCGTGAGGAACACCATGTCTCAGCCCACCGATCGCCTCTGGGGTGCTCGTTTCAAGTCCGGCCCATCCGCTGCTTTGGCCGCGCTGTCCCGTTGCCCTGAGCGCTATTTCCGCCTGACGCCCTACGACCTGGCCGGCTCCCGGGCCCATGCCCGTGAGTTGCAGCGCGCCGGGTTGCTGGATGAGTCGGAAACCTTGCGCACCCTGGAAGCGCTGGACCGGATCGGTGAGGACTTTGCCGCTGGCCGCCTGCACCCGACGCTGGATGACGAGGATGTGCACACCTTCATCGAGCGGGTGTTGACCGAGCGTTTGGGCGCCTTGGGCGGCAAGCTGCGCGCCGGGCGTTCGCGTAATGACCAGACCGCCAACGATTTGCGCCTCTTCCTGCGGGACCACGCGCGCACCATCACCACCGAGGTGCTGGGTTTGCAGCAGGCGCTGGTGGACCAGGCTGAGCAGCATATCGAGAGCATCTGCCCGGGGTTTACCCACTTGCAGCAAGCACAACCGATTGTGTTCGCCCATCACTTGCTGGCTCACGCGCAATCGATGCTGCGGGATGTGCAGCGTTTGGTGGATTGGGATGCGCGCACGGCGTTGTCGCCGTTGGGTGCTGCGGCGATGGCAGGCTCGGCGATTGCTCGTCAGCCGGAACATTCGGCCAAGGAGATGGGTTACACCGGGCCGTGCGAAAACTCGATCGACGCTGTAGCCAGCCGTGACCACGTGGCGGAGTTTCTGTTTGTGGCGGGCATGCTCGGGGTGAATATTTCGCGGCTGTCGGAGGAGTTTTGCCTGTGGTCGTCGCGGCAGTTTCGCTGGGTGCAGTTGGACGATGCCTACGCCACCGGTAGCTCGATCATGCCGCAGAAGAAGAACCCGGACATTGCCGAACTGGCGCGGGGTAAGGCTGGACGCTTGATTGGCAACCTGACCGGGTTGATGTCGACGCTCAAGTCCTTGCCGCTGTCGTACAACCGCGATTTGAGTGAAGACAAGCACAGCGTGTTGGACAGTGTGGATACGTTGCTGCTGGTGCTGCCGGCGATGGCCGGGATGGTCGCGACGATGAAGGTGCAGGTGGAAGAGCTGCGGCGCCAGGCGCCGATGGGGTTCACCCTGGCGACTGAGGTGGCGGATTGGTTGGCCACCCGTGGTGTGCCGTTCAAGGAGGCGCATGAGATTACCGGCGCCTTGGTGCAGGCCTGTGAGAAGCATGAGATTGAATTGTGGGAAGCCTCGCCGGCGCTGTTGGCGGAGGTGGATACACGCCTGACACCTGAGGTGCGTGAGTGCCTGACCCTGGAAGCAGCGATTGCGGCGCGCAGTGGTTGGGGTGGCACGGCGCCGGAGCGGGTAAGGGAGCAGATTGGGCGGTTGAAGGTGGCGTTGGCAGCTCAGCAGCAGTGGGCTGAGCGTTACACCGGCTTTCGAATTTAGCGCCCACCTTGTAGGAGTCCGGCTTGCCGGCGATAGCGTTCTTGAAAGCGCAATCGCCGGCAAGCCGGGCTCCTACAAGGATGTTGGTATCCAGTTAGATCGTTGTTTTGGAGAGTCACCATGAAACAAACCCCGGCAGAGCGCTTGCAAGCCGAGCGCCAGCAGACCGAGAACCAGTTCGATATCACCCAGTACGAGCACGTGCCCCGTCGCTATTACGGGCGGATGTTTTTCGCCACGTTGATCGTGATCGCCCTGGCCGCCTTGCTGCGTGCATTCGCCAATGGTCAGATCGAATGGTCCTACATCGGTCAGTTCCTCACGTCCGAGGCGATTATCTGGGGCTTGGTGAATACCATCATCATGTCGATCCTGGCCATGGCGCTGGGGGTGGTGATCGGGGTGATCACCGCCATCATGCGCATGTCGGCCAACCCGATCCTGCGTTACGTGGCCATCACCTACACCTGGCTGTTTCGTGGCACGCCGCTGATTCTGCAACTGCTGTTGTGGTTCAACCTGGCGCTGATTTTCCCGGTGATCGCGATTCCCGGGCTGTTCAGCATCGACACCGTGGACCTGATGACGCCGTTCGTGGCCGCCCTCCTCGGCCTGAGTATCAACCAGGGTGCCTACACCGCCGAAGTGGTGCGCGCCGGCCTGTTGTCGGTGGACACCGGCCAGTACGAAGCTGCCAAGTCCATCGGTATGCCGAGCCTTCAGGCGCTGCGTAGGGTGATTCTGCCCCAAGCGATGCGGGTGATCATTCCGCCTGTAGGCAACGAGTTCATCAGCATGGTGAAAATGACCAGCCTGGCGAGTGTGATCCAGTACTCGGAGCTGCTGCACAACGCGCAAAACATCTACTACGCCAACGCCCGGGTCATGGAGCTGCTGATTGTTGCCGGCATCTGGTACCTGGCGGTGGTGACTGTTCTTTCATTCGGTCAGAGCCGCCTTGAGCGTCGTTTTGCCCGCGGCGCCGGCAAGCGTTCGTAAGCCCTGACTGAGGAGATTTGCCCATGAGAAGCATCGTCAAGGCCGTGAACCTGAACAAGTACTACGACCAGTACCACGCGTTGCAGGACATCAACCTGGAAGTCGAACAAGGCGAAGTGCTGTGCATTATCGGCCCGTCCGGTTCCGGCAAAAGTACCCTGTTGCGCTGCGTCAATCAGTTGGAAAAAATTGACAAGGGCGGCCTGTGGGTCGACGGCGAACTGGTGGGTTACCGGGTCGTCGGCAACAAGCTGCATGAATTGAATGAATCGCAGATCGCCCGTCAGCGCCTGGCCACCGGCATGGTGTTTCAGCGCTTCAATTTGTTCCCGCACATGACGGTGTTGCAGAACATCATCGAAGGCCCGTGCCAGGTGCTCAAGCGCTCACCCAAGGAAGCCACCGAGGACGCGCTGGAGTTGCTGGCCCGGGTCGGTCTGGCGGACAAGCGCAATGCCTACCCGGTGGAGTTGTCCGGCGGCCAGCAACAGCGTGTGGCGATTGCCCGTGCGTTGGCGATGCGCCCCAAGCTGATGTTGTTTGACGAACCCACGTCAGCCCTCGACCCGGAGCTGGTAGGAGAAGTGCTGTCGGTGATGCGCGACTTGGCCACCACCGGCATGACCATGATTGTGGTCACCCATGAGCTGGGCTTCGCCCGCGAAGTGTCCAACCGCATGGTGTTTATGGATGCCGGCCAGATTGTGGAAGCCGGCAGCCCTGAAGAAATTCTAATAAGCCCACAAAACCCGCGTACCCAAAGCTTTATTTCTGCCGTTCGCACTTAACTAAAAAACTAACGAGAACGCCCCCATGAAAAATCTGTTTCTTCCAAGTTTGCTCGTAGGCCTGATGGCCTCCACTTCGGTTTTGGCGGCATTGCCGGCAGCGATCAAGGACAAGGGTGAGATCAGCGCGGCCATCGTGCCGAACTACCCGCCGATGGATTTCAAGGACACCGCCACCAACAAACTCGCCGGCCTGGACTTTGACCTGGGCAACGCCCTGGCCGAACGTCTGGGGGTAAAGATCAAGTGGCAGGAAACCGGCTTCGAACAGATGCTCAGCGGCCTGACCACCAAGCGCGTGGACATCGTGCTGTCGGGCATGAGCGACACCGCCGAGCGCCAGAAGGCGGTGACCTTTATCGACTACTTCACCAGCGGCCCGCAGTTCTACACCCTGGCCAAGCGTGAAGACCTCAAGGAATTGACTGACCTGTGCGGTAAGAAAGTCGGCACCAGCCGACGTACCACCTGGCCGTCGGAAATTGCCGCGTGGAGCAAGGAAAACTGCGAAAAAGCCGGTAAGCCAGCGATCGTGGTGATTGGCACTGAAGGCTCGGCGGATGCCCGGGCGCAGTTGCAGCAGAACCGTCTGGATGCGGCGATGCAGGGCAGTGAAACCATTCCTTACCTGATGTCGCTGGACAAGGGTAAGTACAAGCCGGTGGGCCTGGCGATTTCCAAGCAGTTCACCGGGTTGGGGATTGAGAAGAGCAATACCGAATTGGTCACGGCCATCAGCGAAGCACTGCAGGGCATGATTGATGACGGAACGTACGGCAAGATCCTGAAGAAGTGGGACCTGGAGCAGGGTGCGGTGGAAAAAATCAGCATCAATGCCGGCCAGTAACACCGCGTAACCCTGTGGGAGCCGGGCTTGCCCGCGATGGCGGTGAGTCAGGCGACGAATATACAAGCTGACCCACCGCCATCGCAGGCAAGCCAGCTCCCACATTTGATCTTCATTGATCTGTAGAACCATGCTCGGTTTGACTACGCATTTATGACAAGGACATCCGCACCACCGTGGCCACCTACTCCCTGGTAATCCGCCGCCTGATGATCTGCTCGGTGACCATCGTCGTCAGCCGAGCCATGACCAGTCCGCTACTCGCGCTGTTGCTCAGCACCCGCCTGGGCCTCAACCAGCAAGACATCGGCTTGCTGATGGGCATCGCCGTGTTCATCGCCACCCTGCTGGGCCTCTACGGCGGCTACATCATCGACCGCCTGGAAAAGCGCAAGCTGCTGATCCTGGCGATGCTCTCCAGCTCTATCGGTTTTTTGTTGCTGACCTTTGCCAGCAACCTGTACCTGACCACCCTGACCCTGGTGATCACCGAAGCCGCTTCGGCGCTGTTCCTGATCGGCTCCAAGGCGATCATCAGCGAGAACCTGCCGGTGGGCCAGCGCGCCAAGGTGTTTTCCCTGCGCTACACCCTGACCAATGTCGGCTACGCCACCGGCCCGATGCTCGGCGTGGTGATTGCGGGCCAGATGCCCTTGGCGCCGTTCCTGATCGCCAGCGCTATTGCCTTTGGCAGCCTGTTCCTGATGATCGGCATCCCGCCGACCCAGCGCGACGACAGCAATAAGCCGTTAAGTTTTCTCAGCACCCTGAGGACGTTGCGCAGTGATCGCACCTTGATCCTGTTTACCAGTGGCAGCCTGTTGAGCACCATTGTCCACGGGCGCTACACCCTGTATCTGTCGCAGTTTCTGCTGGTGGCCTACAAGCCGGAGAGCGCGCTGAAAATTCTCTCCGCGGTGCTGGCGTGCAACGCCATCACGGTAATTCTGATGCAGTACCAGATTGGCCGCTTTCTCAAGCGAGAACAGCTGCGCTACTGGATCGTGCTCGGCACCTCGCTGTTCATTGCGGGGCTGATCGGCTTCAGCATGGCGGACGGCCTGGTGTCGTGGTGTGTCGCAATGTTCGTGTTCACCCTGGGGGAGATGATCATCTACCCGTCCGAGTTCCTGTTTATCGACACCATCGCCCCCGACGCCCTGCGCGGCAGCTATTACGGTGCGCAGAACCTGGCGGCATTTGGCGGCGCATTGAGCCCGGTGATCTGCGGCTATCTGCTGATCAATGCCTCGCCCGCCTCGATGTTCTATGTATTGAGCGGGCTGACGGCGGTGGGCGGCACCTTGTGCTTCTTGAGTGGCCGGCGGGTGACGGTGCGTACGTGATTTCTGCTGATATTTGCGCGATATCCCGCTATTAATAGCGAAATCTCTCACGGACCCGAGCCCCATGAAATTCGACACGGCCTACAGCCTGAGTCTCGACGACAAGCTGTCGATCTATGACGTGCGCGACCTGAATTTCGACGAAACCGCCGCCTTCGATTCCGACAAGGACAGCTTCCTGTGCCCCAACGACGAATGCCGGGCGGCGTTTGCGGCAGGCAATGTGCTAGGCACGTTCAATGCGAAAAACGTCAACTACCTGCGCACACCGCACTTCAAGAATGTCCCCAGCACCCGGCATATCGAAGGCTGCCGCTACGCCAGCCGCCAGGCCGGAAAAGGTGAAGCTGAGGATGGTCCGGAGGAGAATTTCCCGTCGGAATTTGTCCTGACGCGACGCCAGTACGAACGCAAGACACCGGTGATCGGTGCCGAGGGTGGCACCCCACAAGAACCACCGAAAACGCCCACAACCCGCAGCGCCGTGTCTTACAGCTCAAGCGACACCACCCCGGACAAAACCAGCGTCTTCGCCCACCCGGTGGAGTGCTACGTGTCCAATATCGGCGACAAGGACAAGCTTAAAAGCATGCCCTTGAAGATCGGCGATCACACCGCGACCTATTGGACGTTTTTCAAGAAGATCGAATACCTGCAAGACAACAAAGGCTTGATCTACTGGGGCAAGATCAAGGCGATCAAGGACTACACCAGCAGCTTTCGCATCGACTTCGAAAAGAAGGCCTGGCTCGACAAGAAGCCCTACTCCATCAACGTTTACCTGAGCAAAAAACTGATCGAGAACTACCGCAAGCGCAAAGCGTTCCTGGAGCAGATCAAGGCGGCGGTGGACAGTGAGCGGGCTTTGTATTGCTTCTTCTACGGGGTAACGCCGGAGCTGAAACAGGTGCCGAGCAAGAAGAACCCCGAGCAAACGTTCGGCGTGTTCAGTGCCAATATCGAGAACCTGGACCACCTGATTATTCGCGAGGCGCCGGGGTTGGAAGAACGATAATGCGATTCCGGGTCAGGCCCTTCGTCTGAACAGACCGTACTTTTCACGTGCAAGTGCGGCGCCCGCAGGGTCCAAGCCGCCTACCGTGACCAACCAATGAATCAGCATTTCCTCATCCGGCCAGTGAAGCCCCCTCACATCTTTCAAGCTTCGAGGCGTATGGTTGATTTGAGCGTCGTAATGCAGAGCGCTCCAGGACGTTGCGGCAAGATCCACGCCTTCTGCGTCCACCTCAAAATTCCGCAATATTTCGTTGATTTGAGTCTGCGCACTCCGATCACCCCGCTGCTGCAGGTAGTACGACTCGACCAAACTGACGAATTGCTGCTCAGGTACCGACGGATCAACCAAATCCAAAACATCAGATTTTAAGGCGAGATCCAAAACGCCACTTATCCAGCGATTAATAAAGGTGTGTACAAAGCTATCGGCGTCGGCCTTTTTCATATCAAAAAACACCATGCAATAGCGGGTTTTCAGATGTATCGCCAACAACACATGTTTACGTTGCACCGTCGCGGCATGGACCAGCCACTGATGCGGGTCGGCGTACAGGTCATCGCCCTGGCTCTCCTGTGGCGGTGCTTTTTGAACCGGGGTGATTTTTTTGCCTTTGTGAACCCGGCTAAAAAAATCGCTAGCCGCCTGCGTACAATTAAAACTTAGCATTAATGTATTTCCTGAACATTTTGCCTGAAGTCAAAGACAAGATTTTCAGTCGCCTGAAACCTGTTCAGCAACCCACTCGATGTCATAACGCTGCCTGACCGCGTAGCTGATAGCACTCAATGTCTCTTCGCTTAATACCGACAACTCTGAATCGGTCAACAAATCATGGCTGATCATTTGCGCAAGGCTCTCGCGGGCTTTCGAACGACTGTAGAAATCAAACATTCGGACGATATCGTTATCGCGATCCCTGGTGAGGCGATACAGCGTCCTGTACCGAGCCTCGGCAGACAGTGTTTCGCGCTCGCTGATGGTCTTTGCAGCAGCCAGGACGCCTAGGTAAAAGCGTTCAAGCGCCAATGCCCTGAGGGCCTTGAACTTCTTCCAATCGCTTTCGGAAATGGACACCACACTCCCCGATCACTTTTTTTTGAATAAAGAAGTAACCCTAGCCCTGCGACTGAAAGAACGCAAAAGCCACTTGCGTCAGACCAACATGCTCACCATCACCGCGCCCAACAACCCGATATACACCCGCGCATGCAGCGCGTCCGGGATGCGGCCGATCCACGGCGTAGCCAGGCGAATGCCCAGCAGCGAGCCCAGGGTGAGGATGGCAAACGCCAGCAAGTCGACATAGCCGACAAACCACGCGCCCAATTCCACCTTGGCGAATCCCGCCATGACCATGTAGGTAAAGGTACCGGCCAGCGCCACCGGCACACTCAACGGGTTGGCCATGGACGTGGCCTGGGACATGCTCAAGCCGCACCGGCGCAACAGCGGCACCGTCATCACGCTGCCGCCCACCCCCAGGAAGGTCGCGATCAACCCAATGGCAATGCCGCCGCCCGTCACTTCCGCGCTGCCCAGGCGCCGTGGTTGGCGCGTGTCGTCCTGGCTGAGAAAGCCCCTGCGCAACAGGCAATCGACGAGGGTGACTGCCAGGTAAGCGATAAAGGCATAGCGGATGAAATTGCCGCTGGCGAATATTGCAGCGCCTGCCCCCAGCACTGCGCCGATCGCGATAAACCCGCCCAACGGCCACAGGTAATGGCGAATCAGATTACCTTTGCGGCGGTGTTTTCCGGTGGCGATCAGCGCGTTGACGATCATCACACAGGTGGAGGTGGCGACGGCGATATGCATCGCCGATTCACTTACGCCCGACTCGTGGCTGAGGCTGAGGATGCCGTACAGCAACGGCACCACCACGAACCCGCCGCCGAATCCGAACAGCACGGCGGTCACGCCGGTCATGCAGCCGAACAGCGCCAGTAATAAATAGAGCATCGCGCATCGCCTTCAGAATCGGAGAGAGCTGACGACGATAGAGATTCAAGACTTGGCCCGCTTGCGCAAGTCGGCCAATAATATGTGAGACTTTGCCACTCTCGGAATCAGCTCCATGCGTAACGTTTCCATCGCCCAATTGGACCTGACGCCACGTACCGTCGTGGCGATCGGCACCGACTATCCCCACGGCTATCTGCTCAAGCGCCATAGCCATCGGCGCGGGCAGTTGTTGTATGGCGCCACCGGGGTGATGCAAGTCAGCACCGAGGAAGGCAATTGGGTGGTGCCGCCCCAGCGCGCCGTGTGGATTCCCGCCCAGGTGCCCCATGAGGTGCTGATGCTCGGTGTGTCGACCCGTAGCCTGTATATCGAACCCCAGGCCGTCGCCGAGTTGGGGCCCAACTGCCACGTCATCAGCATTTCGCCTCTGATGCGTCAGTTGCTGATTGATGCGGTGGAGATGCCCCTCGAGTATGAAGAAACCGGGCGCGACGGCACGCTGATCAGCCTGCTGCTGCACGAACTGGCACGCGCCGCGCACTTGCCGCTGCATATCCCGCTGCCGCAAGACCCGCGCCTGCTTGCCTTGTGCCTGGGGTTTCTGCAGCAGCCCGATGTGCATCAGTCGCCGGTTCAATGGGCCGAGCACTCGCACCTGAGCCTGCGCACCTTCAGCCGGCATTTTCGCCAGCAAACCGGCTTGAGCTTCCTGCAATGGCGCCAGCGAGCCTGCGTGGTGCAGGCCCTGGCGCGGCTAGCCAGCGGCGAAAGCGTCACCCGGATCGCCCTGGACCTGGGTTACGAAAACCCGGCGGCTTTTTCCAGCATGTTCCGGCGGGTGCTTGGCCACGCACCGAGTACCTACCTTGAAGAGGCCAAATAGAGCGGCGGCCACCCTATCGAAAAAATCCAGTTGATGAGCGGTCAAAACAACTGTACAAAAACACAGTATAGTTTGCCCTCCCCCGTCGAACCTGGAGAAAGCCCATGTCCTCTCTGGCACTGAGCAGCACCGTAGAACAGCAGATCGTCCTTCACCAATTTACCCCGAGGCACAGCGTGCAGGCCCGCCTCATGCTGGGCTGGAGCCGGGAAGACCTGGCCCGGGAAGCGGAAGTGGACGTGGATTCGCTTCAGCGTTTTGAGAGCCATGGCGAGGTGGATGATGCCGTCCGCCTGAGTGTGGCGTTTCGCCTGGAGGCTGAAGGGTTGGTGTTTTTCCCGGGGTTTGCGCCGGGGTGGGGGATGAGTGTGAGGGGCTCTTTGCCCTTGTCGTCAGAGCATTCAGCGGTTGAAACGGCTGATTGAGATTTCTCTTTGCACTGACGTTTATCCCTATTTAGGTATATCCTCTCATGAGTTCATAGAAGCCACTCCTGTGGGTGGGCGGTAGCAAGAAAGATCTGCAGCAAATGCCTGGGGCTGTTCAAGATGTGTTTGGCTTTGCGCTCCACCTTGCTCAGGGAGGAAGCAAGCACTCACAAACCAAGGCACTGAAAGGGTTTGGCGGTAATGCGGTGCTTGAGGTCGTCGAGGATTGCGACGGCAACACTTATCGAGGGGTATATACCGTCCGTTTTGACTCAGCTGTTTACGTCCTCCATTGCTTCCAGAAGAAGTCGACAAAAGGCATCGCTACGGCACAGCACGACATACAACTGATCAAACAGCGACTCAAGGCGGCACAGGATCATGCACAAGCATCACAACGCGATTGAGATCGAAGAAAGCAGCGGCAATGTCTATGAAGACATCGGGCAACCCGACGCCAGTGAAATGCAGGTCAAGGCTCAACTGGCGGCGAAGATCGGGGAGATTCTCAAGACACGAAACCTCACTCAGGCACAAGCGTCCGTCATCCTTGGTTTATCGCAGCCCAAGGTGTCTGAAATGCTGCGTGGCAGGTTCCGGGGTATCAGTGAAGCCAAGATGCTTGAGTGTTTGTCCCGCCTGGGGCGAGATGTGCAAATCGTCATTACGGCTGCGCCCGCTTCGCGTACTCAAGGGCGTATTGAAGTGCTATTCGCCTGAGCTGCCCAAGGTTCTGGCCACCGTAAATTGACGTCTATGCCTGCAACTGCAACGCCCGGCGGATCATTTGTGGCGGCTGGCCAAACGCCCGCAGAAAGGCACGACGCATGCGCTCCGGGTCTCCGAACCCCGTCTCCCGCGCGACGACATCGATGGAATGGCTGCCGGATTCGAGCATCAGCCGCGCGGCTTCAATGCGCAGGTGTTCGACCGCCTTGGCCGGGGACTGGCCGGTTTCGGCGCGGAATAGTCGGCTGAACTGGCGCGGGCTGAGGTGCGCCGCTTCGGCCAGTTGCTCTACCGAGAGATCCTCCTTCAGGTGTCCTTTGGCCCAGGCCAGAGCGGTTTGTACACGGTCGGATTTGGGGTCCAGTTCCAGCAGCGCGGAAAACTGCGACTGGCCACCGGCACGGCGATGGTAGACCACCAGTTTCTTCGCGACGTCGCGGGCCACTTCCACACCCAGGTCGTGCTCTACCAGGGCCAGGGCCAGGTCGATGCAGGCGGTCATCCCGGCGGACGTCCATAAAGGGCCATCGACGGTGAAGATCCGGTCTTCCTCGAGCTTCACGTTGGGGTAGCGCTGGCGAAACGTCATGGCGTGGTACCAGTGGGTGGTTGCCTTGCGCCCCTCCAACAGCCCGGCCGCGGCCAGGTGGAACGAACCGGTACAGGCCGACGTGACCCGGCGCGACGCCGTCAATGACGCCTGCAAATAGCCCACCATGCCAGGCGTGGGCTCCAGTAATTCGTTGTCCCCCAGCACCACGATCGTGTCGTAGTCCTGCTGCCCAAAGGCCAGGCTATCGATGGCAAAGCCCATGGAGCTTTTGATCGGCCCACCGTGCTCCGACAGCAAGTCGACGCGATAGAACGGTCGCCCCACCACGAAGTTGGCAAATTCGAACACGCTGCTGGTGGACAGGCTGAGCACCTGAAAACCGGGAAACAGCACGATACCGACGGACACCATGACCAAACCCTCATGTCTCTAAAGGTGGGATATATGACATTGCAGCCACTACATTACACCCATAATCTTGGGTCTAACAAGGCCGATCCTCTCCCCGGCCATTTGGAGCAACTGCCATGTCACAACACAAAGGTTATGCCCTGATCACCGGTGCTTCGTCTGGAATAGGCGCGGTGTATGCCGACCGCCTGGCTCGTGCCGGCTACGACCTGATTCTGGTGGCCCGCAACCAGCAACGCCTGGAGCAACTGGCAACCCGCTTGAAGGCCAGCACTCAACGTAACGTCGAGGTGATAGCCGCCGACCTCAATCTGCCGGCCGACCTGGCGCGGATCGCCCAGGTTACCCACGACGACGGCCGTATCAGCCTGCTGGTGAATAACGCCGGCGTAGGAGCCACCGCTTCGCTGCTGGAGTCGGACGCCGACAAAATGGACGCAATGATCCTGCTGAACGTACTGGCGCTGACCCGCCTGGCCAAGGCTGCAGCAACCAACTTTGTCGCCCAGGGTCGCGGCACGATTATCAACATCGGCTCAATTGTCGCCCTCGCCCCCAAGCTGCTGAACGGCGTCTATGGCGGCACCAAGGCCTTCGTGCAGGCCTTCAGCGAATCGTTGCAGCATGAACTTGCCGACAAGGGCGTGGTGGTTCAGGTCGTGCTGCCGGGCGCCACTGCCACGGAGTTCTGGGACATTGCAGGGCTGCCTGTGAACAACCTGCCGGAAACCATGGTGATGACCACCGAAAATCTGGTGGACGCTGCCCTCGCCGGCCTTGCCCAGGGTGAACGCGTGACGATCCCTTCGCTGTCGGACAGTGCGGATTGGGAGGCGTACGAAAGCGCGCGGCTGGCATTGGGTCCGAACCTGTCGCACCGTAATCCTGCCGCACGCTACGGGTTGAACTGAACCGGATTAACCCGGCCCGGGAATGAATGCAGGCTCCCTGATTGCCAGGGAGGCCTGCTCATACCCGTAGGCAACCGAGAGCAACGTGGGTTCGTTCAAACTCGCACCGTAGAAATGAAGCGCCGTCGGCATACCGTCATCGTCCATGCCGGACGGCACGGAGATTCCCGGGTAACCGGCCGCCGCTGCGAAGTAGTAGCTGTCTGAAAGGAAGTTCGACACGATTGCATCCAGCTTGTGCTCGGTCAGTGGTTTGTTGACGGTGCCCTTGAAAATCGGGCTGATAGCGGCCCACAGCCCTTCCCGCACGTCATCGCTCACGTCCAGGTCCTTGATCATGGTGAGCAGCCCTTGGTCGGGAACGCCCGGCCCGGTGTTGCGCTCGTTGAACTCAACCAGCTCTGACAACGATTTCACCGGCAACCCTTCCCGCCCGGCCAGGTACGCCTCAAGCTTTTGCTTAACGTCGGCGTACAGGGCGAGGCTATAACTGTCGTAGGTATCGTCCGACACACCTTCGGCCAGCTTTCCCACCGGTACCAGTGTCGCGCCCTTGGCCTGCAGCAAGGTGAGAGCGTCTGCAAAATGCTGCCTGTCGGCTCTGATATCAGGGTCTTCGGCGTCATCCGCCGATAACTCAGGCAAGGGCGTGTAGCCTATGCGTTTGCCCACCAGCGAGTCAGGCGTGAGCCCGCTGGTGTGATGGTTTGTTTCGGTCATCGCATCCAGTGCTTGCGCAGCATCTCGCACGGTGCGGGTGAAGGTACCCACCGTGTCCAGGCGCGAGCTGGTCATCACCCCTTCGGTACTCACCAGGCCCACGGTGGGTTTGAAGCCAATCACACCGTTATAGGCCGCCGGCGCAATGATCGATCCATTGGTTTCGACCCCCAGTGCCAACGGCACCAACCCTTGGGCCACCGCTACGGCCGAGCCTGTACTCGAACCCGCCGGCTGGCCATTTAATCGGTGAGGGTTGAGGGTTTGACCGCCCCGGGAACTCCAGCCGTTGACCGGCGTGTCAGAGCGAAAATTGGACAACTCGCTCATGTTGGTTTTTCCGACGATGACCACGCCCGCCTTCAACAGGTTATCCACCACCCGGGCATTTTTTGCGGCAGGTGTACCCACCAGCGCCGATGACCCCGCGCTGGTCTGCATCTTGTCGCTGGTGTCGAAGACGTCTTTGAGAGCAATCGGCACACCATGCAAAGGGCCACGCACCTTGCCGCCGGCGCGCTCCCTGTCCAGTGCGCGGGCGTTCTCACGGGCATCCGGATTGATTTCAATAAACGCGTTGCCGCCCTGCAGGCCCTTGTCCAGGTTGGCTATTTGTCTGAGCGAATCCCTCACCACCGCCTCCGAACTGACTCCGTTGGGGCTGGCCATGTCGGCCGCCAACGCCTGCGCACTCCGGAAGCCCTGCGGCGCATTCGTTATCGCGTCGAAAACACCTGTACTCCATCCCGCGCCCAAGTTTGGCCCAATCATTGATGACTCCCCGGCTGTCTGAAGGTGAGGGGTATCACTTGATAACCCTGGCTCAGTCTAAGAAGAGAATCACTCAATGGCGTTGGGGCAAATCTCCCAAATTTGTGCGATCACTCGCTCCGCGAAGTAGGCCCGTCAGGACTGCTCTTGTCCGCCAACAGCACCTGCCGGAAACCGTGCACCAGCGTCGCCAGGCGATCTCCGGCCCACCGCGCCCCATAGAACCAGACACCGGCCGATACACCCTCGACGTCAGCGCCGACCGGTAGGCAGAAACGCGGATGAACAGTGGTGGAAGCACGATGGAAAGCGGGGTTTTGTGCGTCGGATATCAGCGCGTCCAACTGATACTCAGTGACCCGCTCGTCGATCTCATTACTGTGGGCAAGGCTGAAATACCGCGTGTCATCCGCGATCAGGGCCGGCACGGGCACCAACTGGGCACCGGCAGTGCGCAGCAGGCTCAATACCCGGGAAAAATACTTGCTGTGGGAGACGGCTTCCCGACGCTCACCGCACCTGTATTCACCGGCAAAACCGATACGGCTGCCGGCGAGCGACGGAGTATTCCTCAAATGCCCGGCATCGGCGACCGGGGGAATCTCCACCATCACCTTCCCTTCGGGTTCGACGCCGCTCAAGGCGACCAGTGACAGCGCGGGGTCGCGCACGGTGCGCATCATGGGGCCCGGGATATCGAACCTCGGGCCTGGATCAACGCCCAGAGGACTCCCGGCGTGAAGACTGGCGCCAAACTCGAGCCCGCCCTGGTGCGTACTTTTATCGACAATCGCACCACCGCCGTGGCTGCCGAACACCAGTGGCGTCGAGCCAGGCTCGTGGCCCTTTTCTGCCGCAGCAATACCGGGCATGACAACGGCCGTTTCTCCAAGCACGGGGGCCTGATGTTGCGATGCTTCGACGGCACTCCCTCAACCTTGTCCGTCACCGGAACGTCAGGTGCGGGGCCGGATCCTTTCCCGGGCAACAACGGCCGGATCGTCAGTGACACGCCCGGCCCTATCCCTTTCCCGCTGTTATCGTCCATATATCCCACTCCTCGAAGGTTCTAACGAGGAGCAATTGCACCTTTTTGTCGGGAGGGGCGTATGTCGGAAATGGCTTGCAGCGCCCGCTGCCAAGCCCTTACCCGATGACGTGCTCTTCGCTGCCTTGATGCTCAACCTCCAGCCACCAGGCCTGCCCGCGCTCCGGCTGATTGAGCATGAACGCCTGCCCCATCGGCGGCGTGGTGATGGACACATTACGCTCCCACGCCAGCGCCATGATGCGGTCGAAGGGTTCGTGCCACGCGTGAAATGCCAGGTCGAACGTGCCGTTGTGGATCGGCAGCAGCCAGCGGCCCTTCAAGTCGATGTGCGCCTGCAGGGTTTCTTCCGGCTGCATGTGAACGTGTGGCCAGTCGACGTTGTAGGCGCCGGTTTCCATCAGGGTCAGATCGAACGGACCGTACTGCTCGCCGATGCGCTTGAAGCCGTCGAAATAGCCGGTATCACCGCTGAAGAAAATCCGTCGTGGACCGTCGATCATCACCCACGAGCACCACAGCGTCTGGTTTCCATCGAACAGGCCACGACCGGAAAAATGCTGGGCCGGGGTCGAAACAAAACGGATCCCGTCGACTTCGGTGCCCTGCCACCAGTCCAGTTGCCGCACCTTGCTGGCGTCCACGCCCCACTTGACCAGCGTATCGCCCACACCCAGCGGCGCGAGGAAGTAGCGGGTCTTGTCCGCCAGTTGCACCACTGCCTTGTGGTCCAGGTGGTCGTAGTGATTGTGGGAAAGAATCACCGCCTCGATCGGCGGCAGGTCCTCAAGGCTGATCGGCGGCTGGTGGAAGCGCTTGGGGCCGGCCCAACTGAAGGGCGACGCACGCTCGGCGAACACCGGGTCGGTCAGCCAGAACTTGCCGCGCATTTTCAGCAGCACAGTGGAGTGCCCGAGGCGGAAAACGCTGTGGTCGGGGGCGGCAAACAGTTGCTCGCGGGTCAGCGGCTGCACCGGGATCTCACCCACCGGCCGTGTACTGCGAGGCTTCTGGAAGAGCATCTTCCACATGATGCCCAGGGTTTTGCCCAAGCCGCCATGCTGGATGGGCTTTTGATTGGTGAAGTGACCTTGATGCTGTTCGGAAGACTTGGGCGCTGAAGAAGAACTGTCGAGACGGGTTGAGATCGTGGCCATTACCGAGGAACTCCTGCAGACTGCTCAAAAAATTACACTGCACAGTGTAGTTTCTAGATTGCAACAAAACCGGGAGCAAGTAAACTACCGAGTGTAAGTTTCCCTTCAGAGCCGAAATCCCCCCATGACTGCACCCCAGCGCCTCACCGACCGTAAACGCGAAGCCATCGTGGCAGCCGCCATTGCCGAGTTTCGCGACAACGGGTTCGAGGTCACCAGTATGGACAAGATTGCTGCCACCGCGGGGGTTTCCAAGCGCACGGTGTACAACCACTTCCCGAGCAAGGAGGAGCTGTTCGCCGAAATCCTGCACCAGCTGTGGGCCAGCAGCGTTGCCCAACTGGACGTCAGCTACGCCAGTGACCGGCCGCTGCGCGAGCAACTGCGCGGGCTGCTGCAAGCCAAGATGACGATGATGTCGGACGCCAACTTCCTCGACCTGGCTCGCGTGGCGATTGCCGCCACCATCCATTCGCCGGAACGCGCCCAGGACATGGTCAACCGCCTGAGCAAACGCGAAGAAGGGTTCACCCAATGGGTGCGCGCCGCCCAGGAAGATGGCCGGTTGAGCTGCACCGACCCGTGCTTCGCGGCCCACCAGGTACAAAGCCTGCTCAAGGCTTTCGCCTTCTGGCCGCAGATCACCCTGGGCCAGCCCACGCTGGACGCCGATGCCCAGGCAAGCGTCATTGAGTCTGCCATCGACCTGTTCCTGGCCGGCTATGAGGTCGTGCCACGGCACTGACCTGTTGCAGGAACGACACCCAAGGTCGTTTTTTGACTTATTCGTCTCATGTCCTTTGCAAATGGCCCCGAAGGACACTGATTATTCCCACGCGAATAACTGACAATATTCATACGTATTATCCGACCAGTGGTTTTCCCGATCACGTGTGCCGTCGTACCTGCAAAAAAAAGAATCGACCCAGGAATCTATGGAAAACCAACGAGGCAAAGGGCTGTCATTTGCCAGACGTATCTACAGGCCAAGGATCATCGGCCTGGGCATCGGCTGCATCAGCGTCATCGCTGCGCTTTACCCACTGCACATGCCAGGCTGGGTCTGGGCGTTGCTGCTGTTCAATGGTTTTGGCTGGGCGCACCTGGCGTATCAGCTTTCCTCTCGCTCCGACTTCCCCTACAAGGCTGAACGACGAAACCTGCTGTACGACTCGCTGCTCGGCGGGTTCTGGGCGGCCACCACCCAGTTCACGCCCCTGACGGCGGTGACCATCCTGTCGATGATGACCATGAACAACGTCGCCGCCGGCGGCAAACGCCTGTTCTTTCACGGCATCGTGGCGCAATTGGCGGGCATCGGCGTGTCATGGCTGCTGTTCGGGATGACCTTCAATCCCGACGTCAGCCTGATCCAGGTCTACGCCTGCCTGCCGATGCTGACGCTGTATCCCATGGCCCTGGGCATGGTCTGCTACCGCCTGGCGATCAAATTGTCGGAACACAAACGCGCCCTGAGTGCCCTGAGCCGCACTGACAGCCTCACCGGCCTGCTCAACCACGGTTCGTGGAAAGACCTGCTGCACCTGAAGTTTCACAAGTGCCAGCAACAACACGTGCACGCCACCATCGCGCTGATCGACATCGACCACTTCAAGCAGATCAACGACAGCTATGGGCACATCATCGGTGACCAGGTACTGCGCCAACTGAGCCTGGAACTGCGGCGCAACCTGCGGGAAAACGACCTGGCCGGGCGTTACGGCGGCGACGAATTCTGTGTGATTCTTCCGGACATGCCCCTGGAACAGGCCGCGCAGGTGATGGAGCGCATGCGCGAAGTGTTCAGTAATTATCGCAACCCGGAAATTCCCGAGCTCAGGGTCAGCCTGAGCATTGGCCTGGCCTCGTTCCAACCCGCCTTCACCGACGCGGCCATGTGGCTCAACGCAGCGGACCGAGCGTTGTATGCCGCCAAGGACACCGGCCGTAACCGGGTCAATATCAGCGACTACGCGGTCGCCCATACCGCCTGAAACCCGCGCACTGCACCTCGTCTGAATTAAACGCAGCCGTCACCGACCGATAGCATAATGCCGCCATTGGTCGGCAGCCGTAGAACTTCTTGCTGGCAGTACCACTCAGAACCCGCTGTTCCACCCCGCTGTCAGCACAAGGAAGCTGGCAATGAGCACGCTCGCCGTAAGCTGAAGCCTTACGGTGGCAGGCGCCCCCATGGATACCCCTGACGCTTGCTTCCCCCGAGCACACGACCATGCTATTCAACGCCCACAAAAAAACCATCAGCGCCCTGCAAGCCAAAATCGCCCAGCAGGCCAGCCTTCTCGACGCCATCGACCGCTCCATGGCGGTGATCGAATTCGACCTGCAAGGCACCGTCCTGCGGGCCAACGAGAATTTCCTCAAGGCCATGGACTACACCGCCGACCAAGTCCTGGGTCAATCCCATCGCCTGTTCTGCACCCCGGCCTTTGCCCGCAGCGCCGAGTACGGCCAGTTGTGGACGCAACTGCGCAACGGCCAATTCCAGTCGGGCACCTTCGAACGGGTGACCCGCAGCGGCCAGCCGATCTGGCTGGAGGCCAGCTACAACCCGGTGCGCGATGAGTCCGGCAGCGTGGTGAAGGTGGTGAAATACGCCATGGACGTCACCCCGAAAATGCAGGCCGAGAGCGAAGCCAACGCCAAGCTGCAGGCCATCGACCGCGCCATGGCGGTGATCGAGTTCAACCTCGACGGCACCATCATCAGCGCCAACCAGAATTTCCTGCACCGCATGGGTTACAGCCTGGCGCAGGTGCAGGGCAAACATCACCGCATCTTCTGCACTCCGGAGCTGGCCAACAGCAGCGCCTACAGCGATTTCTGGCGTCGGCTGAACCAGGGCGAACTGTTCAACGGCCAGTTCGAGCGCATCGACAAAAACGGCCAGATCGTGTGGCTGGAAGCCAATTACAACCCGGTGTACGACGCCAGCGGGCGCCTGTGCAAGGTGGTGAAGTACGCCTCCGACGTCACGGCCATGGTGGAGAAACACGCCGCCGACGCGCAAAGCGCGACCCAGGCCTATCACATCTCGCTGCAAACCCGGGACATCGCCGAAAAAGGCGCCGAGGTGATCCAGCAGACCGCCACGGGCATGCGCGAGATTGCCGCCAACATCGACGGATCTTCCGCGCTGATCGCCAAGCTCGGCGAGCGTTCGCAGCAGATCACCGCCATCGTCAACACCATTCGCGGGATTGCCGACCAGACCAACCTGCTGGCCTTGAACGCCGCCATCGAAGCGGCACGGGCCGGTGAGCAAGGCCGTGGTTTCGCAGTGGTGGCCGATGAAGTACGGCAATTGGCGGCGCGCACCAGCGGTTCAACGGCAGAGATTTCCTCGATGATCGAGATGATCCAGAACGAAACCCGCCAGGCCATCGACAGCATGGACGGCACCCGAGACCGCGCGGCCCAGGGCGTGGACCTGGCCAACCAGGCCGGTACGGTGATCCTGCAGATTCGCGAAGGCGCCAGCGAGGCGGTGCAAGCCGTCAGTGCGTTTGCCAATGAGCAGGGCAACCGGTAAACGACAGGCTTCTTCATGTGCCCGGTCAAGGGCTCGGTCTATAGTGGTGCCTGTCTTACGCCACGGATTCGAGCCCGCCATGACCCCGGATAAACCTGAAGCCAACGTTGATCATCTGCGTTTTCACCGTAAACACGCCCATCTCGCGCCGACCTTTGGCAACGACACGTTTGCGCTGAAAGCCGAAGCCTTTGCGCGGTTCTTCGGCACGCCCACCTTCCTTGGGGCGCAAACCGCGATTGTGGTGCTCTGGGTCGTGCTCAACATGACCGGCGTCACGCACTTTGACGTGTACCCGTTCATCCTCTTGAACCTGGCGTTCAGCCTGCAATCGGCCTATGCCGCGCCGTTGATCTTGCTGGCCCAAACCCGCCAGGCCGCGCGGGACAAGGCCCAGTCCGACGCCGACGCCCAGCACCGCGAAGCCCTGGCCGTGGCCAACACCGAACGCCAGGCCCAGGCGGCGCACACCACCAAGCAGTTGCTGGAACTGCTGGAACAGAACACCAAGCTCACCGAGATGACCAAACAACTGACCGAACGCATTGAAGGGCTGACCAGCGAAATGCATGACCACTTCGTCCGCAAGACCTGACCCTGCCACACCTCCAATGTGGGAGCTGGCTTGCCTGCGATTGCATCACTGCGGTATGCCTGATGCACCGCAGCGCCTGTATCGCAGGCAAGCCAGCTCCCACAGTCAGTTCACCGGCAAGCGCACATGCTGGCCCAACTGATCAAATAACGTCACCACCGAGCGCAAGGCCCGGCAATCGGGGCGTGTCAGCAGCCACAGGGCGGTGTCGTGCCCTACCAACGGCGGGCTCAGCGGGTGCAAGTCCGCGCCCAGCAGGTAATCCGGCAACGCCGCCACGCCAAGCCCCGCGCGCACCAGTTCGGTCACCGAGACCATGCTGTTGCAGCGATAGGCCGGCATTACCCCCGGCAAGTGCTGGCGCCGCCAGGTGACGGTGGGGTGGTCCGGCAGGAAGTCATCCGGCGCGATCCAGTTCAGGGCGGCCAGCTCCGCGCCCGCGTGCTGGCGGGCATAGTCGGCACTGGCACACACCCGATACGACACCGTGCCCAGGCACCGTCCTACCAGATGCTCGGGCGGTGCCTTGGTCAGGCGCAAGGCGATATCCGCGTCGCGGCGGCTGAGGTTGGCAAAGTCATTGGAGGTGCTCAGTTCCAGGGTCAGCGCCGGGTAGCCGGGCATGAACTGCGCCAGGGCCGGCAGTAACAGTGCTTGCAGCACCGAATCGGTACAGGTCAGGCGTACCGTGCCGCTGATCACTTCACCGCCCTGCTCCACCCCCACGCGCGCCGCCTCCAGTGCCTGTTCGGCACGTTCGGCCTGCTCGGCGAGGGTGGTGGCCAAGGTGGTGGGCAGGTAGCCAGCGCGGCTCTTTTCGAACAGCGTCTGGCCCAGCGCCGTCTCCAGCCGCCGCACGGCGCGAAACACCGTAGACACATCCACCCGCAGCAACGCCGCCGCCCGTGCAAGCGTGCCGCCGCGCACCAGTGCGAGGATCAGGGACAGGTCGGGATAGTCGATTTGATAGTGCGCCGCTGCATTGAACATATGTGCTAACGCCAATATTGATTGCGTGGACGCCAATCTATAGTGAGCGCCAGGACTCAACAAGCCACGGATACCCTCGATGAATAAAACCACCCTGCACCTGGCCCTGATCGGCGACTACGATGCGCAAGTCACGGCACACCAGGCCATTCCCTTGGCGTTGCAACAGGCCGGCGAGGCGTTGGGCCTGACGGTGCGATTCGACTGGCTGGCCACCGATACGATCAAATCCACCGAACAATTGCAGCACTACGATGGCTTCTGGTGCGTCCCCGCCAGCCCCTACCGCGACCTCGACGGTGCCTTGCTGGCCATCCGTTATGCCCGTGAGCAGCGGCGTCCTTTCCTCGGCACCTGCGGCGGTTTTCAACACGCGGTGCTGGAATACGCCCGCAACGTGCTGGGCTGGGCCGACGCCGAGCATGGTGAACTGGCCCCCGACTCGCCGCGCGCGGTACTGACACCCCTGACCTGCGCCCTGGTGGAGGCGACAGACAGCATCCGCCTGATGGCTTTTACCCGCATCGCCGAGGCCTACGGCACCCTCGATCTCCTTGAAGGCTACCGCTGCCGCTATGGCATCAACCCAGACTTCGAAAGCGCACTGCTGGAGGCCGACCTGATCGCCAGCGGCCACGACTCGGCGGGCGACCTGCGGGCGGTGGAGTTGCTGGACCACCCGTTTTTTGTCGCCACCTTGTTCCAGCCGGAACGTGCGGCGCTTAAAGGCATCACCCCGCCGCTGGCCATTGCGCTGCTGAAGGCCTGCGCATGATCGCCAAGACGCCTGCCCCGCCGTACTACGCGGTGATTTTCAGCTCGCTGCGCACCGAAGGCGACCAAGGCTACGGACAAGCCGCCGAGCGCATGCTGGAGCTGGCCCGGCAACAACCCGGCTTTCTCGGCGTGGAATCGGCGCGTGGGGACGACGGGCTGGGCATCACCGTGTCCTACTGGAACAGCGAAGCCGCGATCCTGGCCTGGAAGCAGCACGCCGAACACACTGAGGTGCGCGAGCAAGGGCGCGCCGCCTGGTACTCGGCGTGCCATACACGGGTGTGCAAGGTGGAGCGGTCTTACGCGTTCGAACGCTGAAACATCAACCTGTGCAAAACACTCAATGTGGGCAAGGGGCTTCTGTGGCGAGGGAGCTTGCTCCCGCTGGAGTGCGCAGCGCTCCCAAGCTTTTGGGTCTGCTGCGCAGCCCAGCGGGAGCAAGCTCCCTCGCCACAAAAAGCTTTCTCGCCGCAGGGGCAATGTGGCGCTCAACTGACCAAATGACGCACCGCACTGATCTGTGGAATCTCCACCCGGCGCATGTACACCCGAAGCGGTTCGGTGATGTTGATGCGATCGTCGATATTCTGGTCCAGCAACAACTGGATCCGCTCGCGGGACAAGGTCATGGCCTGCCCGTCGACCGGCAGCCAGACAAACTCGGAGGTAGGGATAATGCCGTCATCGGCCACGTCCATGCCGAAGGAATCTTCGCTGAAACGTACGATGTACTGGCCGGTCTTGCGGTTCAGGCCGACAAAACCGTGGAGTTGGTCGGCGGCCTGGCAGATAAGCTCGGAGGTGATGCGCATGGTAAACCTCACTGAAAAGTCCTACTTGGACTGGAAAGATGGTTTACACGCGTGGCAAAAAATCTGCCCTCTGATGGGGCAGCTGAGGGCAAGAGTACTGCATAGCACAGCACAAAAGCGCAGAAAAATGGCCCGTGAACACGTTAATGTCGGTTTGGTGATAGCGCCATTCGCATTCAATTGTTAAAAAGGAGCCCTTCTCAAAGTTACCTCCACGAAAGGACTTCGCATATGCCTGTCACGTTTACCAAGAGTGCCCTGCTGCTGGCCCTGATGCTGGGCCTTGGCCACGCACAGGCGGCAAGCCCGATCAGCCCTACCGAGTTGGCCACCAACGAAGGCATTCCGCACCCTGCGGTGATTGCCCACCGTGGCGCGTCCTTCGATGCACCGGAATCCACCGCCGCGGCCTACAAAGTGGCGCGCGACCTGGGTGCCGACTACTCTGGAAATGGACCTGCAACGCAGCAAGGACGGCGTACTGTTCGCCCTCCATGACAACAACCTGCAACGCACCACTGACGTTGCCACCAAGTTCCCCGAGCGCAAAGACAGCCCCGCCAACGAATTCACCTGGGCCGAGCTTAAAACCCTGGACGCCGGCAGCTGGTTCAACGCCGCCTACCCGGACCGCGCCCGCCCTGGCTTCGTCGGCCTGAAAATCCTGAGCCTGGACGAAATCATCAAGATCGCCGAAGGCAACCCGCAGCACAAACCCGGCCTGTACATCGAAACCAAAGAGCCGAAGCAATTCCCGGGTATCGAAGCCGACCTGAAGAACAAGCTGCTGGATAAAGGCTGGCTGAGCTCCACCGGCTCCAACCAGGCCCAGAAAAACATCGGCGTCGGCCAGGGCAAGGGCCGCGTAGTGCTGCAAACCTTTGAGAAGGACAGCCTGAAAGAGCTGCAAAAAGAGATGCCCAACACCCCGAAAATCCTGCTGCTGTGGGTGGGTGAAGGCAGCATCGAACCGAAATCCAAGGTGACCTTCGCCGAGTCCGGCGAGCCGACCAAAGCCGCCTACTACGCCAAGCAGGAGCCCAAGGACGCCGCCGAATTCGAAAAATGGATCGACGAGGCCAAGAGCCTGGGCGCCATCGGTACCGGCCCTTCGGCACAGCTGACCAACCTGGGCGACCAGAGCTACTCCGACCTGGTCAAACCCGAGATGAACCAGTTGACCCACGACAAGGGCCTGCTGGTGCACGTGTACACCGTGGATGAGCCGGTGGACTTCGACAAGGTGATGAAGGCCGGCGTCGATGGCATCTTCACCAACCGCGCCGCTGAACTGCTGAAGTACTACAAGCGCTGGCCGTCCTCGAGCGTGGCCGACCTGCTGCAGGACAACGGTTACTGAGTGAGTTCCGAATGGTCAGGTCGCCTGTGGCTGGGGCCTGACTACGGGCTGATCCAGGGCATACCGGGGCGCACCGGGCCCCATGCGCACTATGCCCATCAGTTGATGTTCTCCCCGGGCGGGCCGATCACGGCCAGCCTCGATGGCCGTGTCACCACGGCCCATCGCCTGTTTATCCCCTCAAGAACGCCCCACGCCATCCTCCACACCGAGGGTGAGGTGTTGATGGTGTATGCCGAGCCCGGCGCGTTTGATCTCGACCTTTTGCAGGCCGCCCTCGCCGATAGCCAACTGTCCCTTGAGGCACTCGACCGCACGCTGCGGCAGTCGCCGCGACGCGCACTGGAAGACACCCGTGTGGAGCGCGCGCTGCTGGCGCTGGATCAGCAACTGAGCGGCAAGGTCTCGGCCCAGGCTCTCGCGCAGGCAGCGCACGTTTCGTTGAGCCAGTTGGAGCGCTTGTTCACCCATCAGCTGGGGTTGCCGGTGCGCCGCCTGGTGCTGTGGCGGCGCTTGCGGGTAGCGCTGGGGCTGGCGCTCGGCGGCAACACCTTGACCGAGGCGGCCCATGGCGCGGGGTTCGCCGATTCGGCGCATTTTTCCCGGACCATGAAGCAGCTATTTGGCGTCACGGCCGGGGCGTCGTTGCGCAACCTGCACGTGCGAATCCTGGAATAGACCGGCCGGAACCGGCGGTTCCTTGCTCAATCGCACGGCCCTGAACGGATCGCGCAACTGCGCCACATAATCCCGTGGAAAGTCCGGCCGGCTGCCGATCCCCAGATCGCCCTGCCCCATTCGATAGTCCTGGCGGTAAAACGCCGTCCCCAACAGCCAATCCCACAGATTGAAAAACAGCCCGAAATTCACATCCCCCGCCCGGCCATATTTCATGTGGTGAAACCGATGCACCGGCGCCCAGGCGAACACACAGCGCAGCGGCCCCAGGCGCATGTCGACGTTGGAATGCTGCAACAACAGCTGAATGGCAATCGCCAGCGCCAGCAGCAGCGCCACATCCGTGGGAATGCCCAGCAGGATCAACGGCAGCAGCCCGGCCGTGGCTTCCAGCATCTGGTGCAGCGGGTGCTTCATCAAGCCATTGAAACCGTACAGCCGCTGCACGCTGTGATGCACCGCATGCAGGCGCCACAACGCCCCGACCCGGTGACTGGCGTAATGCATCAGGGTGATGCCCGCATCGGCAATGAAAATCGCCAGCAGCAATTGCTCCCAGAGCGGCCATGCCCGTGGCCATAGACCGTCGATGGACAGCAGTGCGGTCAACCCCGGCAGGATCAACAAGCCCAATGCGTTGAGGCCTTCATTGACCAACGCATGAAGAACGTCCCGCCTGCGATCGCCCTGGTTTCGATTCCATTGGGGCTCGTAAGGCGACCACGCCTCAGCGATAAACGACACCGCCACCGCCGTTACAAACACCAGCCCCAGCCAGTGCAGCGCGCCCACCTCGACCAGCCACAACGCCCAACCGATAAATCCCGCCCAGAACACGGGCGCATAGACCCAGGTCATCAACCGTTTCATCTGTGTCTCCCATAAGTGAGACGCCAGCATGAAACCCCGCACTCGTCGCCGATTGAACAAACGGCGCAATTTTAAGGGTGAGTTAAGTTGCGCTGGTTAACCTGATCCCACTTAAACAGCTCACCCCAAAGGATGACACCATGAAAAACCTGACCGCTCTGTTCGCTGCCGCCGCCCTGACCATGACCGCCGGTTTCGCCCAGGCCGATGTTCGCCCGGACCACATTCCGAGCCTGCTCAAGTCCGGTGCCGTGATGGATTTTGAAAAACTCAACGCCAAGGCCCTGGCCCAGCACAAAGGCGCCACCATCGCTGACACCGAGTTGGAAAACGAAGCCGGTCGCCTGGTCTACGAGACCGAACTGCGTGACACCAGCAATGTGAAGTGGGACGTGAAGCTGGACGCCAAGACCGGCGAAGTCCTGGAAAACAAGCAAGACACCTGAGTTGAACCACAAAAACGCCGCGCCGCCTTCGGGCCGCGCGGCTTTTTTATGCGCGCTCGTCGCCCAGAAGAGTAAATAGTCTAATTCCCTTGCACGAAGTTGTACCTTCAACCTTCAAGGCCGCTAGAATCCCAGTTATCAGCCAAGGCACAACGCCAGCAGCATCAGGATCGAGACCGTTCGCCATGGGGCAAAGAGCCGCAGACATTGCCACCATTGGCCGAATCAGTGCTGTACCCGCCATTCTCCAGGTGATCAGCGAAATGACCGGCCTGCGGTTTGCCGCCGTGGCCCGGGTGACCGATGATTCATGGACGGCCTGTGCCGTGCTCGACCGCCTGGACTTCGGCCTGCCCGTCGGCGGCGAACTGGACCTGACCACCACCCTGTGCCACGAAATCCGGGGCTCCCACGTCTCGATCGTGATCGACAAAGCCAGCGAAGACCCGCTGTACCGCGATCACCACACCCCACGCATCTACCACTTTGAAAGCTACATCTCGGTGCCGGTGTTCCGCACCGACGGGCGTTTTTTCGGCACCATCTGCGCCCTGGACCCGAACCCGGCACAGCTGCGCAGCAGCACCATCCAGTCGACCATGGAGTCGTTTGCCCGGGTGCTGTCGCTGCAAATCGAAGCCGAAGAAAGTCTCCAGCAAACCGAGGCCGACTTGCAGCAAGAGCGGGAAACCGCCGAACTGCGGGAACAGTTCATCGCCGTACTCGGCCACGACCTGCGCAACCCGCTGTTCGCAATCAACGTGGGCGCCGAGCGCCTGTTGCGCAAACACCCGGACCCGGCCACCGACACCCTCGTGCGGCACATGCTCGCCAGCGGCCGTCGCGCCTCGCAGTTGGTGGAAGATGTACTGGACTTTGCCCGAGGGCGCATGGGCAGCGGCATCCCGGTGAACATCGGTGAATGCTCCGGGCTGGAAGACACCCTGCAGCACGTGGTGGACGAGGTGCAGCACGTTCACCCGACACGCCAGATTCACGCGCGCATCGGCAGCCTCAAGGGGGTGCAAGGCGACCGCGAACGGCTGGCGCAATTGCTCTCCAACCTGGTGGGCAATGCCATCAGCCACGGCAACCCCGAAGGGCCGGTTGAGGTCAGTGCGCAAGTCAACGACGGTACGTTCGAGCTGACGGTGAAAAACCGTGGGGTGATCAGCGATCAAGCCATCCCGCTGCTGTTCCAGCCCTACTCCCGACCGACCGGCGCCCTACCCCAGGCCGGGCTGGGCCTGGGCTTGTACATCGTCAAACAGATTGCCGACGCCCATGGCGGGCGGCTGGAGGTGTCGTCCCACGAGCAGGGCGGCACGGTGTTCAGCTTCAGTTTGCCCACAGGCAATTGACGCCCACCTCAAATTGTCACAAAACCGTCAAATCCAGTTGCCATGATGCGCTCAAGTGAACCTGTGAAATCTCCTACAGGCACTTTCCCTGCGAGCCTCCATGAACCACAGCATCGACCACAGCCACCAGGACTCCGACCTGTTTGGCTTGCTTTACGGTTTTCGTTTTCGCCCCGGTGAAAAGGGCGAACAGATCGACTCAGCCACCGCCCTGGCGGCCTTGCAGCAACCCGGTGACCCCGAGGAATTCCTCTGGCTGCACTTGAACCTGGCCCACGCCGCCTGCGAGCGCTGGATGCAGGGGCACCTGAACCTGCCGGAAGAATTCTTCGAAGCCTTGCACGAAGGCTCACGCTCCACCCGCATCGAACACGTGGACTCGGCCTTGCTGGCGGTGGTCAACGACGTGGTGTTCAACTTCAGCAGCATGGTGTCTTCAGACATTTCCACGTTGTGGGTCTGCGCCCGCAGCCGGCTGTTGGTCAGTGCGCGTCTGCAACCGCTGCACTCGGTGGACAAGCTGCGGTCGTCGGTGAAGGCCGGTGAGCACTTTCGTTCGCCGCTGGAACTGCTGGTGCATTTGCTGCGGGACCAGGGCGAGGTGCTGACGCAGATCGTGCGCAAGACCAGCCTCAGCGTCGACCAGATCGAAGACCAGTTACTGTCGTCACGCTTGTCCACCAACCGGGCCGAACTGGGTGCCGCGCGCCGGGTGCTGGTGCGCCTGCAACGGCTGCTGGCGCTGGAGCCCGGCTCGTTGCTGCGCCTGCTCAATCGCCCGCCGCAATGGTTGCAGAAGGAAGACGTGAAGGAGTTGCGCAAATCCACCGAGGAGTTTGCGCTGATCATCAACGACCTGATGGCGTTGGGTGAACGGATCAAGCTGCTGCAGGAAGAGATCGCCGCCAACCTCAACGAGCAGAGCAACCGCACGCTGTTCACCCTGACCGTGGTCACGGTGCTGGCGCTGCCGATCAATATCATTGCCGGTTTTTTTGGCATGAACGTCGGGGGCGTACCGCTTTCTACGGACCCCGAGGGCTTCTGGATCCTGGTGGCACTGGTGGCTACGTTCACCCTGATTGCCGGGCGCTGGGCGTTCCGCAAGCGCAAGGATTACTGAAACTGGAGTGCGTTCAAAATGTGGGAGCGGGCTTGCTCGCGAAGGCGGTGGATCAGTCACTGAAATGTTGGCTGACACACCGCATTCGCGAGCAAGCCCGCTCCCACACTTGATCGGCGCCAGTTTGTAGACAAGCGGCAATCCCAATTCCTTAAACACTGACTTACCGCAGCATCTCTGTAACATTTTGCAATGATCATGACCGACATCCTCCCCAACACTGGATGTTCCGGCATGGCAACCCCTTCGCTGACCGCCTCCACCTCCTCAGCTACAACCGATCCCAAACCGCGCCTGGACAAGAAACCCGGCCTGCTCACGGTGATCATTTTCTTCGCCGTGCTCGCCATGGGCCTGTTGTTCACCGCCTACAGCCTGATGCACGACATGCACGAACTGGGCACGGTGGTCACCACCTGGACGCCGTTCCTGCTGTTGGGTGTGGCGCTGTTGATCGCCCTGGGCTTTGAGTTCGTCAACGGTTTCCACGACACCGCCAACGCCGTGGCCACGGTGATCTACACCAACTCGCTGCCGCCGCATTTCGCGGTGGTGTGGTCGGGCTTTTTCAACTTCCTCGGTGTGCTGCTGTCCAGCGGCGCGGTGGCGTTCGGCATCATCGCCCTGCTGCCGGTTGAGCTGATTTTGCAGGTCGGCTCCTCCGCCGGCTTTGCGATGATCTTCGCGCTGTTGATCGCCGCGATCCTATGGAACCTCGGCACCTGGTGGCTGGGCTTGCCGGCGTCGTCGTCCCACACGCTGATCGGCTCGATCATCGGCGTGGGCGTGGCCAACGCGCTGATGCACGGCCGCGACGGTACCAGCGGTGTGGATTGGGGCCAGGCGATCAAGATCGGTTATGCGCTGCTGCTGTCGCCGCTGATCGGCTTCGCCTTCGCCGCGCTGCTGTTGCTGGCGCTGCGGGCCTTTGTGAAAAACCGTTCGCTGTACAAGGCACCCAAAGGCGACACTCCGCCGCCATGGTGGATTCGCGGCATGCTGATCGCCACCTGCACCGGCGTGTCGTTTGCCCACGGTTCCAACGACGGCCAGAAAGGCATGGGCCTGATCATGTTGATCCTGGTGGGCACCCTGCCGATGGCCTACGCGTTGAACCGCACCATGCCGGCGGGTGAGTCATTGCAGTTTGCCGCCGTGGCCGAAGTGACCCAGGCCGCCCTGGTGAAAAGTGCCCCGCAACTGGCACCTGCCGACTCCCGCGCCACCTTGTCGACCTATGTGCGCACCAAGGAAGCCACGCCGGAACTGGTGCCCGCCCTCGCCGCCATCACCGGGCATATCGGTGAAGAAGTGAAGAGCTACGGCTCCCTCGCGGCCGTACCGGTGGAAGCCGTGGGCAACGTGCGTAACGACATGTACCTGACCAGCGAAACCATCCGCCTGATGGACAAGGGCAAGGTCGGCAACTTCGACGCCGACACCCAGAACAAGCTGCAACTGTTCAAGCAACAGATCGACAGCGCCACACGGTTTATTCCGCTGTGGGTCAAGATCGCGGTGGCCATCGCCCTGGGGCTGGGGACCATGGTCGGCTGGAAGCGCATCGTGGTGACGGTGGGCGAGAAGATCGGCAAGACCCACCTGACCTACGCCCAGGGCGCCTCGGCCGAGATGGTGACGATGCTGACCATCGGCGCGGCGGACATCTATGGCTTGCCGGTGTCCACCACCCATGTGCTGTCGTCGGGTGTGGCCGGGACCATGGTGGCGAATGGGGGTGGCTTGCAGATGAAGACCATCCGCAACTTGCTGATGGCCTGGGTGCTGACCTTGCCGGCGGCGATTCTGTTGTCGGGCAGCCTGTATTGGCTGTTTACCCAGTTGTTCTGACACAGCCCGATAAAAATGTGGGAGCTGGCTTGCCTGCGATAGCGGTGGTGACTGATACACCGCTATCGCAGGCAAGCCAGCTCCCACAGGGGTTCGGCGGCGTTCTCAGGTATTAAACAACCCACCCATCACCCTCAACCGCTTCTTGTACACCCGCCGCGCCTCCAGTGCTTCCTCCAGCGTCACCGCCACAAACCCCGCCCGCTGGTTCGGCTGCATCTGCCCGATCAGATCCAGGTCGGCACTGATCACCGTGCCAATCATCGCGTAGCCGCCACCCGACACCGCATCCCGATGCAGCACGATCGGCTCCAGCCCGGCCGGTACCTGGATCGAGCCGATGGGGTAGCAACTGTCGACGATGTTCGACGGATCAGACCCGGCACCAAACGGCTGTTCCCGTGGCTGAAAGCTCAAGGCGCTGCCGCCCTTGAAGCGATAGCCGATGCGGTCCGCTTCCGAACCGACCGTCCAGGGTTCAGCAAAAAAGCTGCTTTTTGCGCCGGGTGTCAGTCGCTCGTAATACAGCCCCGGTACCACCCGCAGGGTCACGTCGCCGCCTACCGATTGGCGCAACGCCATGGGCAAACTGTTCCCCGCCCGGCCTTTGCCACTGGCCTCGCCGACCGGCAGTTCATCACCCTCCACCAACCGCCGCCCCTGAAACCCGCCCAAGGCGCCGAGGGTGTAAGTGGAACGACTGCCGAGTACCAGCGGCACATCGATGCCACCGGCCACCGCCAGGTAAGTCCGCGCACCGGCCTTGGGGAATTCGAAGCGCAGCACTTGCCCGGCACGCACTTGAAACGCGGTGTCCTGATGCACCACCACACCGTCCAGGCGCGGCGACATCAGCGCCCCGCACAGCGCCACCAATGCATCCTGTTGAAACTCCAGCTCCGGCCCGATCAACGTGCATTCCAAGCCGGCAGCACCGGCCGGGTTGCCCACCAGATGGTTGGCCGCGCTCAAGGCGTATTGGTCCAGCGCGCCGGACGGCGGGATGCCCAGGTGGTAATAACCTTCACGGCCAAGGTCCTGCACCGAGGTGGCGAGGCCGGGTTTGAGTACCTTGATCATGCCAGTGCCTCCTGCAGGGTTTTCGGGTAGCCAATGGGGTCCGCAAGAAAGGCATCGAGGGAAAATTCAACCGGGCGGATGCGCAGGTCAAAACGCCCTGCGTCCACTTCAGCCACGGCCAGGTCATAGGCGTCGCGGTCCATGGGTTTGAACTGCACGATGTCGCCGGGGCGGAAGAACACCATGTGCTCTTTCAGGTAAGCCAGTTGCTGCTGCGGGTCGTAGATCGGTGCCGGGGTGACGCCGAACATCTGGTAACCGCCGGCGCCGCGTACCGAGTAGATACAGCCGAAGCAGCCGCCGTGGCCGAGGGTCAATTTTGGCGTGTCGGTGCGCGGGCGCAGGTACTTGGGCACCTGCAACTGCCGCTCGCGCTCGACCATCTGGAACATGAACGGCAGGCCCGCCACAAACCCCACCATCGAGACAAACCATGGCGCGCCACTGTGGGCGGCGATAAACGCCTCCACGTCCGCCAGGCCATTGATCCGTGCGGCGTACTCCAGGTCGGTGCCGGTCGGGTCCTGATGGCGGTCGCGAAAACGCATCAGGGTTTCATGGGTCCAGGGGTCGTTGTACAGCACCGGAATTTCAATGATGCGGGTGTGCAAGGTGCGTTCGGCCACCGCCAGAGCTTCGGCGCTTTGCACGGCGTCGAGCAGCACGTGAGGCGCGATGCGGTCCGGGTCGAAGCGAATCTGGAACGAGGCATTCGCCAGGCAAACGTCCAGCACGCCGTCCAGGGCCAGGCGTTCCACCGCGCGGGTCACGGCCATGCCCTTGAAGAAGGCCTCCAGGGACATGCTCTCACTGACCTCGGCAAACAGGTGTTCATCACCGCCAAAGCTGTAGCGGATCGGGGAAGATTCGGCCATGTCTGTTCCTCTTGGAATCATTGTAGAAAGGCAGGCAAAAAATCAGTCAGACCCGGTGTCTGGGCACCAGTGTCGGTCAGCGGGGTGTGCGCACAACAATCCCCGCCTTATCCAAGGCTTCACGGGTGGCTTCCACCAGTTCAAGGGCCCCGGGGGTGTCGCTGTGCAGGCAGATGGAATCGAATTCGATAAACAGGTCTTCCCCTTCGACGGTACGCACCAGCCCGGTCTGACAAGCCCGCAGGACCCGCGCCGCCACCGTCGCAGGATCCAGCGCGCGCACATTGCGGGTAAACACGATGGAGCCCGTGAGATCGTACTCACGGTCGGCGTAAAACTCCCGCACCACCGGCTGGCCCAGTTCCTTGGCAATACGCCAGATCACCGAGTTGGGCATGCAATACAGCAACAAGGTGGGCTCCAGCCGTTGCAGGTTTTCCACCAGCAAGCGTGCCGCTTCTTCGTCCCGGGCCAGGTGCATGTAGAGCGCGCCGTGGGGTTTGATGTGTTGCAGCGTCAGGCCCTGCGCCCGGGCGATTTCCCGCAAGGCGCCAAGCTGATAGAGCATATCGTCCACCAGCTCCTGGGCCGGGGCGTTGATGTGGCGACGGCCGAAACCCACCAGGTCACGAAAGCCCGGGTGCGCCCCAATCGCCACGCCCAGTTGCTTGGCGCGCTCGACCGTGCGACGCATGGTGCCCGGGTCGCCGGCGTGGAAGCCGGTGGCGATGTTGGCCGAGCTGATGTACGCCATCAGTTCACTGTCGACGCCGTCGCCGATGGTCCAGGGGCCAAAGCCTTCGCCCATGTCCGAATTGAAATCCACTGCCTGCATCGGGGTCGCTCCGTTGAAGTTCATGCCATGGAAATTAGGCTGCGGCTTGACCCCTTGGGAAGATCTATTATCAGATGGCCCATCTTCTGAAAATCAGATACCCGCCATGTCCCTGACCCTGCGCCAAATCCGCTACTTCGTCGCCACCGCCGAAATCGGCCAGATCTCCCAGGCGGCGATTCACCTGAACATCTCCCAGTCCGCGGTGACCACTGCGATCAAGGAGCTGGAAGCGATGCTCGGCGCCCAGCTGTTTGTGCGCTCGGCCCAGGGCATGAGCCTGACCGACGCCGGGCGGCACTTTCTCAACCGGGCCTACGTGATTGTGCGCAGCGTCGACGATGCCCTGAACAGCCCGCTGCCGGACTACCGCGCCAGCGGCGTATTGCGGGTGGCGGCCAGCTACACCGTGCTCGGCTACTTCCTGCCGCACCATTTGCAGCGCATGGAACACTGGCACCCGGACGTGACCATCGAGGTGTTCGAACAGGAACGCCAGGCGATCGAACACGGCCTGCTCAACGGCCAGTTCGACATGGCCGTGGTGCTCACCGCCAACCTCACCCACCCGGATATCGTCTCGGAAATCCTCTTCAACTCCGAACGCCGCCTGTGGCTGCCCAGCCATCACCCGTTGTGCGAACGCCCCGCCGTCAGCCTCGCGGACGTGGCCAGGGAACCTTACATTTTCCTCACCGTCGACGAAGCCGAACAAAGCGCCATGCGCTACTGGGAGCAGGCCGGGCAAACACCCAAGGTGCGGTTGCGCACCAGCTCGGTGGAGGCGGTGCGCAGCATGGTCGCCAATGGCAGCGGCGTGGCGATTTTGTCGGACCTGGTGCATCGCCCGTGGTCACTGGAAGGCAAGCGCATCGAAACCGTGAGCGTGACGGACAAGGTCACGCCCATGAGCGTCGGCCTGGCCTGGCACCGCGAGCGTGACTTCACTCCGGCAATGCAGGCGTTTCGTGATTACTTCCACGATGCGTTCCTTGCGCCGCAGCAGTTGTCAGCCCGGCGTTAAACGCGAATTGCAAGGTGGCAGCCAGCCAGTCCATGAACACCCGCACCCGCAGCGGCAAATGCCGTTGGCCGGCGTACAGCAGGGACACGTCCAGCGCGGGGGCCGGATAGTCCGGCAGCACCGAAACCAACTCGCCGCTGGCCAATAGATCGAGAATGCCCAGGGCTGGCACTTGGGTCAGGCCGAAACCACCCACGCACGCCGCCCTGTAAGCGTCGGTGCTGTTGACCGTGACGCGCCCGGCCATGGGGACCCGGTGCACCTTGTTGCCTTGCACGTACTCAAACCCTGGCGAACGCGAGCCCAGCGGGCGTACGTAATGCACCAGATGATGGTCGGCCAAATCGTCCAGCGTCTGAGGGACGCCGTAGCGTTCCAGGTAGGTGCGGCTCGCGCAGTTGATCATCGGCATGCTGAACAGCAACCGGGCCACCACCGACTGGTCCGGCTGCGCCCCCACCCGCAATACGCAGTCAAAGCCCTCGGCCAACAGGTCAACCTGGCGGTCGGTGCTGCTGATCTCCATCTCGATCAGCGGGTGCTGGTCCATGAATTCCGGCAGGCGCGGCAGGATCAGTTCGCGGGCCATCACGTTGGGCATGTCCACCCGAACCCGTCCCGCCAACTGCGCCTCATCCTGACGAAACAAGCCTTCCAGTTCCTCCATGTGGGACAGCAAGTCCTTGCTGCGCTCGTACAACACGCGGCCGTCCTGGGTGGCCTGCACCTTGCGCGTGGTGCGCTGCAACAGGCGCGCGCCCAGCAGTTCTTCCAGCGCCTGCACATGCTCGGAAACCGTAGAGCGCGGCAGGCCCAGGCTCTCGCCCGCCCGGGTGAAACTCGACAGTTCGGTGACGCGCACGAAGGTGCGCAGCAGCTCAAGTTTGTTCATGGATTGTTCGCCTTATCCGGCCAGTGATTCCGGTATAGCGCTGTTTATCACGTTATTGGCGGACAAATACACTCAATCCCACGAACATTCACACGCTCCGAGGACTACACCATGACCCGTAAAATTGCATTGATCACCGGCGCCAGCCGCGGCCTGGGCAAAAGCGCTGCGCTGCACCTGGCGGCACAGGGCGTCGACATCATCGGCACCTACAACCGCGCGGCGGACGAAGCCCAAGCCGTGGTCGCCCAAGTCGAAGCACTGGGCGGCAAGGCGGCCATGCTGCAACTGGACGTCAGCCAGAGCTCTACCTTTGAGGCGTTCACCGCCCAGGTCGGCGCAGTATTGAAAGACGTGTTCGGTCAGGCGCACTTCAACTTCCTGATCAACAATGCCGGGATCGGCGCCCATGCCAGCTTCGCTGAAACCACCGAAGCGCAGTTCGACCAACTGGTGGCGATTCACTTCAAGGGTCCGTTTTTCCTGACCCAGAAATTGCTGCCGCTGATCAGCGACGGTGGCCGCATCATCAACATCTCCAGCGGCCTGGCGCGCTTCAGCCTGCCGGGTTACTCGGCCTACGCCTCGATGAAAGGCGCGGTGGAAGTACTGACCCGCTACCAGGCCAAGGAACTGGGCGCCCGCGGGATTACCGTCAACACCCTGGCCCCCGGCGCGATTGCCACCGATTTCAGCGGCGGCGTGGTGCGGGACAACCCGGACGTGAACGCCATGGTCGCCAACAACACCGCCCTGGGTCGCGCGGGCTTGCCGGATGACATTGGCGGGGCGATCTCCACCCTGCTGGCCGATGGCAGCAACTGGATCACCGGGCAACGGGTCGAGGCCTCCGGCGGGATGTTTCTGTAACCCGGTCTGATTCTCCGCTAGCATCAATGCTTTCGGATACCTGACAGGCAATCACCCATGAGTTTTGATCCAGGACTGGCCGGCGGCATGGGCGTACTGGCCGCCGTGGTCGACAGCGGCAGTTTTGCCCGCGCCGCCGACAGCCTGGAGATGACGCCTTCGGGGGTCAGCCGGGCGATTTCCCGGTTGGAAAAACGCTTGGGCATCCGCCTGTTCGACCGCACTACCCGCTCGGTGCAATTGACCGACGAGGGCCGGCGTTTTTACCAGGAAATCGCCCCGCTGCTGGCCGGCCTGGAAGAGGCCGCCAGCTCGGCGGCCGACAGCGCCCTGACGGTACGCGGACGGCTGCGGGTGAATATCGACCCGTACTTCTCGCGGCTGGTGCTGGGGCCAGTGCTCGGTGAATTCATGGGCCAATACCCGCAGCTGCAGTTGGACCTGCACACGCGGGATCAGCTCGGGGACCTGGTGGCGGATGGCTTTGACCTGGCCATCCGTTTTGGCATTCCGCAATCCTCCTCGTTGATCGCCCGCAAGCTGATGGAGGTGCGGGTACTGACGCTGGCCTCGCCGGCTTATCTTCAGCGCCATGGTCGCCCGGCCCATCCACTGGACCTGGAAGACGGCCAGCACGTGTGCATCGACTTTCGCGACTCCCAGACCGGCCGGCCATTTGGCTGGGAATTCCACCGCCCCGGCGAGCAAGTCAACGTAGCCACCCGCGGGCGGCTGGTGGTCAACGATGCCGGGACCTTATACAGCGTGTGCGAACACGGGCATGCGGTGGCGCAGATGCTCGACCTTGGGCTGACGCCGGCGCTGGAGTCGGGCGCGCTGGTGGAGTTGTTTCCCGACTGGCCCGACGAGCGTTTCCCGTTGTATGCCTTCTACCCGTCGCGGCATTTGCCGGCGGCCAAGGTGCGGGCATTCCTCGATTTTGTGGCCTCGCTACACCCCCTGTAGGAGCTGGCTTGCCGGCGATGACGTATCCAAAATCGCCATCGCCGGCAAGCCGGACTCCTACGCGGTGCGCATCCGTTTCTGCAGGATCCGCTCCCGCACCGCGTCATACGCCCAGTGATACACATAGGTGTACGGCAGGAAAAACAGCAACACGCCGATGTCGAGGATAAACGCCTGCATCAGGCTGATGTTCAGCCACCAGGCGATCAACGGAACGCAGATCGCCACCAGGCCGCCTTCAAACATCAACGCATGCAGCACGCGGGTCCAGGCCCCGCCGGACAGTCGCAGGCGCGCCTTGAGACGGTCGAACAGGCCATTGAAAATCACGTTCCAGGCCAACGCCATGAGGCTGATGGCCAAGGTCACCATGCCCATCTCCAGGGCCGGTTTATCCATGATCCACGCCAGCAGTGGCGTACAGATCATTAAGGCCAGGCCTTCAAAACCAATGGCTTGCCAAACGCGTTCAGTAATCGACTTGGTGGGTGTCATGACCCGTTCTCCGTGAGTGACGATGGTTGCCATCATTACCCTTTAACCCGATACTTCATAACCAATAACCATCGATCAAGGCGATAGTCATGGCCTCACATGAAGTGCTTCAGGCGTTTGTGCAGGCGGCGACCCAGGGTTCGTTTTCCGCAGCGGCGCGCAAGCTGGGCAAGAGCCAGTCCACCGTCAGCGCGGCAGTGGCGAGCCTGGAGATTGACCTGGACGTGGTGCTGTTTGATCGCAGCAGCCGCAAGCCGACGCTGACCCCGGCCGGGCATGTACTGCTGCAACGCGCCGAGCAGGTGCTGGAAGCCAGTAGCCGCCTGGAGTTGGCGGCCAGCCAGTTATCCCAGGGGCTGGAGCCCAAGCTGAGTATCGCAATGTCCGATACCTATCAATCGGACCGTTTCGAAACCGCCCTCAGCGCCTTTGAGCAACGCTACCCGGACCTGGAGCTGGAATGCCTGATCGCCGAATGCGAAGACTTGATCGCCCTGGTGCAAAGCGGCCGGGCGCAGATTGCGTTTATCGAAATGCAGGAGGTCTACCCGCCGGACCTCACCAGCACCGCTGTGGAAGAGCGCACGGAAATCGCGCTGTTTGTCGCCCCCAAACATCCGCTGGCGAACCTTGTGGACATCGACCAGCAAACCCTGGAACAACACCGCGAACTGCGCCTGGCGAGCATCATCAACCCGAATGAAACCCGTGGCCTGGGCCGTGTGTGGTCGGCGCCCAGTTACCTGATGCTGATGGAAATGGCGCAGTTGGGTTTCGGCTGGGCGCCTCTGCCGCGCTGGCTGGTGGAGCGGTTTGGCGGTGACCACCTGCATGAAATCAAGGCCCGAGGCTGGCCACGTTCGGTGGCGGTAGATGCATTGTGGTCACGCCAGCATCCGCCCGGCCCGGCAGGCAGTTGGCTGCTGGGCAAGATGCTGGAGTAACGGCTCAGGCCGCTTCAATCTGCGGCGGGCGGTTGTTCTGGAAGTATTCATGCAGCGCCCGCAACGCCGGCAACTCCAGGGCCTGGGCGGCAAAGCACAACCCCACCCGGCGTGTCGGTGCCGGCAGGTGCCACGGGCGAATCACTACCCCGGCCCGCTCCGCCGCCAGCGACTGCGGCAACATCGCTACACCCACTCCCGCCGCCACCATGTGCAAGGCCTGGGTCAACGAACCGGCATGCCCGGCCACCGCCTGGGGCGAACGCCCGTACAGGGCCATCAGCCGCTGGTGGGAGTCATGCTGCGGGCAGGTGATCCAGTCTTCGATCGGCGCCCAGGCCTGTTCTTTTCCACCCGCCGCCATCGGGTGCGCAGCCGGCAGCGCCATGACGTAGGACTCTTCCCAAAGCGGCAGGAACAATTCGTCCTCGCAGCACATTTCCTCCACGGCCAGGCGACCTTCTCCTTCGCAGCCTTCCTGCAAGGTCAGCAGCAAACCCGGCAAGCCCTGGTGCGCCATGCGCAGGAAGGTTTCGATCTGGCTGTCGGCAATGTCGCCCTCCACCCCCAGCTCCAGGGCGATGCGGTTTTCGCGCCCGCGAAACAGCCGGCTCAACGCATCGGCCTCGGCCACCATGCGCCGGGCCTGCGGGTACAGCACCCGCGCTTCATCACTGACCTCGACCCCACGGGGCTGACGCAGGAACAGCGCCACGCCCAACTCTTCTTCCAGTTGCTTGATGGTCACCGACAACGTCGGCTGGCTGATGAACAGGCGCTGGGCGGCGGCGGTGATATTGCGCTCTTCGAACACCGCGAGAAACGCCTTGAGATGACGCACATCCATAGTTATTACCGATGACAGACAGAGGAATAAGGCATTTTTCAGCCACTCAAGGGCTAAATATACTGCGCCCCACGTTCAGTTATTTGTTTTTCTTATCTCAGGAGTTCCACCATGAGCAAGCCCTTGATCATCATCACCGGCGCCAGTTCGGGCATTGGCGAAGCGACTGCACGCTTGCTGTCGGCCGCCGGCCACCCGCTGTTGCTGCTGGCCCGCCGCATCGACCGGCTGAATGCCCTGGACCTGCCGAACACCCTGAGTCGCGGTGTCGACATCACCGACCGCGCCGCGCTGGTGGCGGCGGTGAAAGAAGCCGAAGCCCAGTTCGGCCCGGCCGACGCGCTGATCAACAATGCCGGCGTGATGCTGCTGGGCGCCGTCAGCGAGCAGGACCCGGAGCAGTGGGAACAGATGCTCGACGTCAACGTGAAAGGCCTGCTGAACGGCATTCATGCGGTGGCCGGCAGCATGGTCGAGCGCAAGGGCGGCACTATCATCAACGTCAGCTCGGTGGCCGGGCGCAAGACCTTCCCGAACCACGTTGCGTATGTCGGCACCAAGTTTGCCGTGCACGGGATTTCGGAAAACCTGCGGGAAGAATTGTCGCCGCACAATGTGCGCGTGATCACCATTGCGCCGGGCGCGGTGGAAACCGAACTGCTGAGCCACACCACCGATGAAGCTATCAAGACCGGCTACCAGGCATGGAAACAGGACATGGGCGGCACCGTGCTGAGCGCCGACGACGTGGCCTCGGCGATTGCCTACGCATACCAGCAGCCGCAGCATGTGTGCATTCGCGAGATCGTGTTGGCGGCGACGCGTCAGCAGCCGTAAGAAGCCAAGGCAGACAACACAAATCCACTGTGGGAGCTGGCTTGCCTGCGATAGCGGGGTATCAGCAACAGTTGTATGGCTGACCCACCGCTATCGCAGGCAAGCCAGCTCCTACAGTGGATCGCATTTCAGTCTCACAGGCTATTTGAATTCCGCCAGGCGCCGCTCGATAAACCGTTGTTCGGGCGCTTGCCGGGTCAATGCCAGCGCCCGTTCAAACGCCCGCCGCGCGTCCTCCATCCGCCCCAGCCGCCGGCAAAATTCGCCCCGCGCCGAGTGTGCGAGGTGATAGTCGACCAACTCCCCCCGCGCCAGAATCCCGTCCACCAACTCCAGTCCCGCCAACGCCCCATCGCGCATCGCAACGGCCACCGCGCGATTCAGCTCGATCACCGGCGACGGCACCGCCGTTAGCAGCACGTCATAAAGCCCGACGATCTGCGGCCAGTCGGTCTCATCAGCGCTCGCCGCTTCAGCATGCACCGCCGCAATCGCCGCCTGCAGGCTGTAGGGCCCGAAGCGTCGCGAGGTCAGGGCTTTCTCCACCAGGGCAGATCCTTCAGCGATCAACGAAGCGTCCCACAGCGAACGGTCCTGCTCGTCCAGCAGCACCAACTCACCGCCCGCCGAGGTGCGTGCCGGTCGCCGGGATTCGTGGAGCAGCATCAGCGCCAGCAAGCCCATCACTTCCGGCTCCGGCAACAATTCCATCAGCAAGCGGCCCAGTCGAATCGCTTCGCGGGTCAGGTCTTCCCGGGTCAAATCGGCGCCCATGGACGCCGAATACCCTTCGTTGAACACCAGGTAAATCACCCGCAGCACGCTGTCCAGGCGCTCGGGTAATTCCGCCAGGGATGGCACTTGATAGGGGATTTTCGCCTCGCGGATCTTGCCCTTGGCCCGCACGATGCGCTGGGCGATGGTGGCCGGCGTGGCGAGAAACGCCCGGGCGATTTCCTCGGTGGTGAGGTCGCAGATCTCACGCAAGGTCAGCGCCGCCTGGGCATCGGCCGCCAGCGCCGGGTGGCAGCAGGTAAAGATCAGGCGCAGGCGGTCGTCTTCCACGTCTTCGGCGCTCCAGTCGGCGTCTTCCAGTTCATCGGCCTGAGCCAGCAACTGGTTCTGGTGCGCGGCAAAACGGGCCTGGCGGCGCAGGCGGTCGATGGCCTTGAAGCGCCCGGTCGAGACCAGCCAGGCCCGGGGATTGTCGGGCACACCGTCCTGCTCCCAGCGTTCCACCGCGACGAAAAACGCCTCGTGCAAGGCTTCCTCAGCCAGGTCGAAGTCGCCGAGCAGGCGAATCAGGGTCGCCAGGACACGCCGCGATTCGCTGCGATAAACCGCTTCGACCCGGGCCTGCACCGTCAATCGCGCATGCCTTCGGTCACCAGCGTCACCAAGCGGTCCAGGCTCTGGCCCCAGCCCTCGTGAAAGCCCATGGCTTCGTGAGCCTGCCTGGTTTCAGCGCTCCAGTGCATGGCACGGGCGGTATAAAGCGTCTTGCCGTCGACGTCTTCAAAGGTCACTTCGGCGGTCATGAACGGCTGGCCCGAAGGGATCCAGCCGGGGGTGAAGGCATCGGTAAACACCAGCCGGCTGGGGGCGGTAATTTCGAGGAATACGCCTTGGGTCGGGTACTCGCTGCCGTCGGGCGCGCGCATCAGCGTGCGAAACTGCCCACCTACCCACAGGTCCATTTCGCACTCGGGGGTGGTCATGCCGTGTGGGCCCCACCACTGTTGCAACAAGGCGGGTTCGGTCCAGGCGCGGAACACCCGGCTGCGCGGGGCATCGATCAAGCGACTGATGGACAGTTCAAATTCGGCGGGTTTGGGTTGATGAGTCATGGGTAAACCTCCTGAGTTTTATTGTTGTGATCAGAGATTCAATTCACGCACCGGGCGTACTTCCACACTGCCGACCCGGGCCGCCGGAATGCCGCCGGCCACCTGGATCGCTTCATTCAGGTCCTTGGCTTCGATCAGGTAAAACCCGGCGAGTTGCTCCTTGGTTTCGGCAAACGGCCCGTCGGTGATCGACAGCTTGCCGTTGCGCATGCGCACGGTGGTCGCGGTGGTCACCGACTCCAACGGTTCGGCGGCCAGCAACCGCCCGCTGGCCTGCACGGCGGCACCATAGGCAAAACATTCCGGGTCCTTGGGGCTGTCGGGCGAATCATGCAGCACCTGCTCGTTGCTATAGATCAGGCAGAGGTATTTCATGGGATTCTCCGTTTTCGGACAACTGACTATAGTTCGCGGCGTTCAAGGTTTCAGGTCGAACAGACCGGCGCCGGTTTCCATGTCGAAGGGTGCCGACCAATGTTCATGCACCACTTTCCACTCCCCGCCAACGCGCTGGTAACCGGCGCTGACGCGCATCCAGCAGGTCTTGAGCACACCGTCGGGCCCGGTGCCGCCACAGTGCGCCAGCCAGTGGGCAAAGGCGCTGTTATCGGCGGCGACGATATGCAGCTCGTGGAAGTCAAAGACCCCGGGGCCCGGGCAGAACTCCATGCACGCCTTCCAGTGCGCTTGGTAGGCGGCCTTACCCTTGAACTGCAGGGCGCTAACGGCGTCGAACGCGACGATATCGTCGGCGTAAAAGCTGACAATCTTCTCAACGTCCTTGGCGATGACCGCCTGTTTCCATTGTTCGATCAAGCTGTTGATTGCAGTGCTCATGGCGATACTCCTTGCGGGAAAAATCACTGAAGACACCCTTAGTCGACTGGGATATCGGCCAATCGACAGTCCCGCGAAAAATAATTGCGAATACCGCAAACCCGCTAGAATCCGCGCTTCTTTGTAGGATTTCGGATGCTACGCCGATGGAAACTCGCCTCGTTCCCTATGAGACGTTGACTGCCCTGCAGCAACAGCAACTCGGCACCCTGGAAGTGCATCCCGAACAACTGGCGTTTTCCGGCGATATCTACTGTGCGCTGAACACTCTGCTGGCCAAGCCGAGCCCCGGCGTGGCGGGTTTTGCCCTACTCGCCGACGAGATTCCCGTGGCGTTCCTGCTGCTCAAACGCCCGCCCTGCCTGCCCCATTGGGCGGATGAACACAGCGCCACGCTGCATGCACTGCAAGTCGACCGCCATCAACAAGGCCAGGGGTTTGGCAAAGCCTGCCTGCAGGCCCTGCCAGCGGCTGCGCGCCTGGTCTGGCCGCAGATCAAGGCCCTGGAACTGTCGGTGGACACGGACAATGTGGCGGCGATGGGGCTGTATTTGCAGCAAGGGTGGGTGGACAGCGGTGAGGCGTACAAGGGGCGGATTGGGTATGAGCGCCGGTTGGCGTGGGTGTTTTAAACAACGAGGAGGTGGTGAAATGCTAACAACCCTGGAACAACTCGAGTCCCTCTATGGCCTCCCCCACGAACGGGCCGTGCGCAAGGAAATCTCGTTCCTCAACGAGGATTACCAGGCGATGGTCCGCGCGTCACCCTTGGTGGTGGTGAGTTCGTCCGGCCCGGACGGCATTGATGGCTCGCCCCGCGGCGATGTGCCAGGGTTTGTACGAATCATCGACGAGCGCACGTTGGCGATTCCGGATCGGCCAGGGAATAACCGCCTCGACACCTTGCGCAATCTGGTGGTGGATCCGCGTATTGCGCTGCTGTTCATCATTCCGGGGATTGGCGAGACATTGCGGGTCAATGGTCGCGCGCAGATTTCCATCGAGCCCGAGTTGCTGGAGAGCTTTGCGGTGAATGGCAAAGCGGCCCGCTCGGTGATCCTGGTACAGGTGGAAGCGGCGTATTTCCATTGTTCCAAAGCCTTCGTGCGCTCCGATTGCTGGAACCCGGAAAAGCATCTGGATCGCTCGGCACTGCCCAGCGCCGGGGCGTTTCACAAGCGGCTGAACGACGGGGCGTTTGACGCCGAAGCCTATGACCGGGAAATGCCGGAGCGGGTCAAGGCCACGTTGTATTGAGAGGCGGTTGCAAGCGCCTCCTACCCCTTGTGTGTGTGCACTACCTGTTACTTCTAACAGCTATCCGCCCTGCGGTTTGTGAGGTGTACTGCCGTTTCCACGTTGTCGCTTGGTAAGGTTGGACGAGCAGGTATGGAGCCCTTAATCCATCAGAGGCGCACCATCATGAAGAGCCCCAAAAACATCGCAGGCAGCCTTGACCTCAGTTTTGGCGACGCCGGAAAGGTTGTGTTCGATCACCCCGCCGGCCTCACCCGACTCACGAGGGACCAGACCCTCATCACCGTTGGAAGCCGGCGTAATCCTGGTGGGCTCGTGCCCAAGAGCACCCTGCCCATGCCACCTGGCCCCCCAAAAACGCCCCCAGCGAGTTCTACCTGGTCGAGGCGGTAAAACACGATGCCGCCGGTCACAATCCCAAGGAGCAGGTGCTCAACCAGGCGGATGCAAATCCACGTATTGTCAGCCTTGCGGTGCAGACTGATGGCAAATACCTGATGCTTTGGGAAGTACGGCTACCTGGCGTAAACAACATGGCCTTCATCACCCGTTTTCATGACGATGGGACTACGGACATAAACTTCAACCCCGGTTTCGGCAGTGCGCCCCTGAATGTACCGCTCGCGGATAATCTGCTCGGAAAACAGGGTTTCAAAGTTCGAGAAGGCGACGGAGCCGTGTTTGCCGCATTCGCCACGACTCACGCAGACAGCGTCATTATCAAATTGCACAGCAACGGCTTGCGGGACACTGCATTTGGCGATGACGGACAAGTGAACCTGCACAACACCGTGTTGCACGACCTGGCCTTTCCACACAATGGTGGATTGCTGGTTGCGGGTCACAACGGCGGTCACGCCATCATTGCTCGCTACACCGACGCAGGCTTGCCAGACCATCCTTTTGGCCAGGCAGGTGTCGTTGAACTGGCCCTCGAACAAGACGGTCGCATCCGCAGCGTTTTCAGTATTGCGGTAGATACCCACAATAAAATCACCGTCGTCGGATCAGATGCACAACCGCGGCACATTCATAACTTTATCGCCAGTTTCACCGCAGACGGACACCTTGACCCTTCCTTCCATCAAGGCGTCCCCGTGCAAACCGGTGTAGAGGACGGCTCCTACGTCAGTCATGTGGTGCAGCAAGACGGAAAAATCGTGGTATTGGCTAGAGAACAGTCAACGGGCTTCACCACCAAACTGGTGAGGTACAACCACGAAGGGCATAAAGATAATAGTTTTGGGAATGCTGGTGTGGCGCTGGCCTATACGAGGAGCAGCGGCCCGGGGCAAGCGCATGTAAGCACAGTCGAGTTGCAGCACCCTGGCGAAAAATTCCTGGTGTCCGGCCCCAACGCGAACTACTACACCTATATCACGCGTCTGCTCAACGACACCTGAGTCACGGCCACCGGGTGGGAGGCGCTCCCACCCGGTGTTTCACGCCATCAGGACTCGGCTTCGATCGGAATCCAGATTTCCACGGAGCCCGTGCCCTTGCCCACATCGAAGTCGGCGCTGTAACGCTCAAAATCGGCCCCGATCACCTTGTAGCCGGAACCCGGCAGCCACTCGAACATGATGCGTTCATAGGTCTGCGCCAGCGCCTGCACTGGGCCGTAATGCGGGAACACCGCATAGCGATGGGCGGGAATTTCAATCGACTCGAAGTTGCTCGGCACATCGCCCTTGGTCGGCACTTCGACGCCCGCCAGGTAGTCGAATTCATCGTGTTTGGCGTTGTAGCACACGCCGTAAGTCACGCCGCCCACACGCTGCTTGATCTCTTTGAAGCAGCTGTCGAACAGTTCCCACAACTTGGGAATATCTCCCAGCGTGGCCTTTGAATAACGCCCTTGCACACCCGCGATCACCAGGGCCTTGCCCTCTTCCATGTGCGGCTGTAATGGCAGTTTTGTCTGTTGATCCATCTGAACAGTCTCCTTCTTATGAGGGAACAAACCCGCGTCGAGTATAGGGGCATATCCCCGCCGTACTCCAAGCAGAAATTTTTGCCGCAACATCTGGACAATTGGCCATCATCGACCGTATTGTCTGCCCCGCAGGCCACCGCAGTGGCCGACGTCGCTCGGACGGTTCCGGGCGCTTACGTATTTCGAGGCAACAATGGCCGACCAAGGTTCGCCGCGCCGCTTTGCGCGCATAGATCGACTCCCCCTTACGTTTTCAATATCACTGCCGAGCTGAAGATGGCTGCGCGTCGGCGCGGCGAAGACATCATCGACTTGAGCATGGGTAACCCTGACGGCGCCACGCCACCGCACATCGTGGAAAAAATGGTCACCGTCGCCCAACGCGAAGACACCCACGGTTACTCCACCTCCAAAGGCATTCCGCGTCTGCGCCGGGCGATTTCGCGCTGGTACAAAGACCGCTACGAAGTGGACATCGACCCGGAAACCGAAGCCATCGTGACCATCGGTTCCAAGGAAGGCCTGGCGCACTTGATGCTGGCCACCCTGGACCAGGGCGACACGGTGCTGGTGCCCAACCCCAGCTACCCGATTCACATCTACGGTGCCGTGATTGCCGGCGCCCAGGTGCGTTCGGTGCCGCTGATTCCGGGCGTGGATTTCTTCGCTGAACTGGAGCGCGCGATTCGCGGCTCGATCCCCAAGCCGAAGATGATGATCCTCGGCTTCCCGTCCAACCCCACCGCGCAGTGCGTGGAGCTGGACTTCTTCGAACGGGTGATCGCCCTGGCCAAACAGTACGACGTGCTGGTGGTGCATGACCTGGCCTACGCCGACATCGTCTACGACGGCTGGAAAGCCCCCTCGATCATGCAGGTGCCGGGCGCCAAGGACATTGCGGTGGAGTTTTTCACCCTGTCCAAGAGCTACAACATGGCCGGCTGGCGCATTGGTTTCATGGTGGGCAACCCGGAACTGGTCAACGCCCTGGCGCGGATCAAGAGTTACCACGACTACGGCACCTTCACCCCGCTGCAAGTGGCGGCGATTGCGGCGCTGGAAGGCGATCAGCAGTGCGTGAAAGACATTGCCGAGCAGTACCGCCAGCGCCGCAACGTGCTGGTCAAAGGCCTGCATGAGCTGGGCTGGATGGTCGAGAACCCGAAGGCATCGATGTACGTCTGGGCGAAAATCCCCGAGGCGTATGCCGCGATGGGTTCGCTGGAGTTTGCCAAGAAGCTGCTGCTGGAGGCGAAGGTGTGTGTGTCGCCGGGGATCGGCTTTGGTGAGTATGGCGACGATCACGTGCGCTTTGCGCTGATCGAAAACCAGGACCGGATTCGCCAGGCGGTGCGGGGCATCCGGGCGATGTTCCGGGCGGATGGGCTGGTCAAGAAAGCTGACGCCTGACCCGATCCAACTGCCGGAACCCAATCAATGTGGGAGCTGGCTTGCCTGCGATAGCGGTGTTGAATTCACCATCGCCATCGCAGGCAAGCCAGCTCCCACATTTTGTTTTGCGGTGCGCCTGTCAGACCACCAGCGACAACAACATGATAAAGCCCAACGCCACCACCGACAGGATGGTCTCCATCGCCGTCCAGGCCTTGAACGTCTCGGCCACGGTCATGTTGAAGTACTGCTTCACCAGCCAGAACCCCGCATCGTTGACGTGAGACAACACCAGCGAACCCGCCCCCGTCGCCAATACCAGCAACTCGCGGTTCACCCCCGGGATCATCCCCACCACCGGCACCACAATGCCTGCGCCGGTAATGGTCGCCACGGTGGCAGAACCGGTGGCCACACGAATCACCGCCGCCACCAGCCAGGCCAGCAGGATCGGGTTGATCTGCGCGGTCACCGCCATATGGCCGATCACATCACCCACGCCGCTGGTCACCAGCATCTGCTTGAAACCACCACCGGCACCGATGATCAGGATGATCGCTGCGGTCGGCGCAAGGCTGGCGTCGAGCAGCTTGAGGATTTGCTTGGAACCGATGCCCTGGCGATGGCCAAAGGTATAAAGCGACAGCAGCAAGGCCAGCAGCAAGGCGGTAATCGGGTGACCGATCATGTCCATCCAGTTGCGGATCACGTGGCCGTCCGGCAGTGCAACGTCCGCGAAGGTTTTCAGCAGCATCAGGAACACCGGCAACAGCACGGTGATCAGGGTGATGCTGAAGCTCGGCAGGGTCTTGGATTCCGGTTGCTCGCTGGCCAGCTGGTCCACCAGTTCCTGGGACGGGTTGCCCGGGATGTACTTGGCGATGAACGAACCGTAGAGCGGGCCGGCGATGATGGCCGTAGGCAGCGCGACGATCAGGCCGTAGAGAATGGTCTTGCCGATGTCGGCACCGAACACGCCGATCGCCAGCAACGGGCCCGGGTGCGGAGGCACCAGACCGTGCACCGCCGACAGGCCCGCCAGCAGCGGAATACCAATCTTGATCAGCGACACGCCAGTGCGGCGCGCGACGATAAACACCAGCGGAATCAGCAGTACAAAGCCGATCTCGAAGAACAGCGGAATGCCCACCAGGAACGCGGCGAACATCATTGCCCACTGCACCTTCTCCTTGCCGAAGGCCCGCACCAGGGTTTGGGCGATCTGATCGGCACCGCCGGAATCGGCCATCATCTTGCCGAGCATCGTACCCAGCGCCAGGATAATCCCGACAAAGCCGAGCACCCCGCCGAAGCCGTCCTGGAACGCCTTGATGATCTTGTCCACGGGCATGCCCGACGTCAGGCCGAGAAAGCCTGCGGCAATGATCAGCGCAATGAACGGATGGACTTTGAACCGGGTGATCAACACGATCAGGCCGATGATGGTCACCACTGCATCGAGCAGCAGATAGGTATCGTGGGACAAGCCAAACATGGGGGTCTCTCCTGTTTGTTGTTGTTATTAAAGCCGGTAAAAAATTCAGTGCAGGCGGACAGCGCTATCTTGTCCGGCAAAAAATTATTTGTTTGGTTCAAAGCCGTGTTCGAGCCACCAGGCATTGGTTTGCTCGGCCAGCTCTTCGACGCTGTCTACGCTGGCGTTGAGGGCCAGGGTCAACGGCTCACCCACCGGCGATTCAAGGGTGGCGAACTGGCTGTCTATGAGGCTTGCCGGCATGAAATGGCCGGGGCGATGGGACACACGGTCGGCGGCGACTTCGCGGGTCAGCTCCAGAAACACAAAGCCCAGGCCCGGCGCGGCTTCGCGCAGGTGGTCGCGGTATTTCTTTTTCAGGGCCGAACAGGTGAGCACCGGATGCTCGCCGGCTTTGAGCGAGCGGCGCAGTTCATCGCACAGGATGTCGAGCCAGCCGGCGCGGTCGTCGTCGTTAAGGGGATGGCCTGCGCTCATCTTCTCGATGTTCGCGGCGGGGTGAAAGCTGTCGCCTTCGATGGCGGTGGCGCCGTTCAGCAGGCACAGGGCCTCGCTGACGCTGGACTTGCCACAGCCGGAAACACCCATGATCACGAGGGCAGTAACAGGTTGACTCATGAAACACCTCAAGACGCAGATAGCGCTACCTTTGCACGCTGTAAGGCTAGTGCAAAAACAGGCTCTTCCCGCGCCGTCTTGTCATTTTTATGGAGTGACGCGTGCATCTGCTCCAAAGGTTTGAACGGGAACAGGCATCCCGACGTTCAAGAATTTGCAGGGTCTTGGAGACAGCGCTACCTTAGTGCCTCGATTTTTGTTTGGCAAGCCGCCTGATGACTCCCAAGAACGATAAAAATACCCGCACCACGGGCCGCCCTACCCTGAATGAAGTAGCCCGCCTGGCCGGCGTAAGCCCGATTACCGCCTCCCGGGCCTTGCGCGGCATCAGCACCGTGGCCACCGAACTGGTGGAAAAAGTGCAAAAAGCCGCCGCCGAATTGAGCTACGTGGTCAACCCGGCCGCCCGTGCCCTGGCGTCCGCCCAGAGCCAGTCGGTGGTGGTGTTGGTACCGTCGCTGTCCAACCTGCTGTTTATCGAAACCCTGGAAGCCATCCACCAGGTACTGCGGCCCAAAGGCTTTGAAGTGCTGATCGGCAACACCCACTATTCCCGCGACGAAGAAGAAGACCTGCTGCGCAACTACATGGCCTACCAGCCACGGGGGTTGCTGCTGACCGGGTTTGACCGTACGGAAAGTGCCCGGCGAATGGTGGAATCAAGCAACGTGCCGTGTGTGTACATGATGGACCTGGACCCGGGCGCCGGATTGAACTGCGTAGGATTCTCGCAGTTGAACGCCGGGGAAACGGCGGCCGCGCATCTCATCTCGCGGGGTCGCAAACGCCTGGCCTACATCGGTGCGCAACTGGACCAGCGCACGTTATTGCGCGGTGAAGGCTTTCGCCGGGCGTTGCAGCAGGCGGGGTTGTACGACCCGGCGCTTGAAGTGCTGACGCCACGGCCATCGTCAGTGGGGTTGGGCGGTGAGTTGTTCCTGCAACTGCTGGCCAGCCATCCGGATGTGGACGCGATCTTCTTTGGTAACGACGACCTGGCTCAGGGCGCGTTGCTGGAAGCACTGCGCCATGGCATCAAAATACCGCAGCAGATCTCGGTGCTGGGCTTCAACGACCTGCCCTCCTCCTCGTTCATGGTGCCGCGTTTGAGCAGCATCAGTACGCCTCGCGAAGCCATTGGCCGGCGCGCGGCAGAGCATTTGCTGACGGTGATGGCCGGTAACAAGATCGCCCGGCCGGTGGTGGACATGGGGTTTGAGCTGAAGGTGCGCGAGAGTACCTGACCCTACACGCTCAAAAACCTGACCAACTCAGCCGCGCCCTTGCGCAGCGGCTGATGTTTCAACCACACCGCATTCACCACCATCGCCAGGCCATTTTCGATATTCCTGAAGCTCAGGCGCTTGAGCCGGCCCGCCTCCAGCAACGGCGCCACCGCCGACAACGGAAAGTTACCCCAGCCAAATCCTGCCTCCACCATCTCCAGCGCCATCCCCAGGCTATCGGTGCGCCAGCAGGATTGCCCGATAAGCGGGCGACTGTCACTCAGGGGCAAATCTGCGCTGGCCACCACAATCTGTCGCACCTGAACCAGGTCCTCCAGAAATGGCTCGCCACTGCCCTGAAACTTGGGATGCAGGGGGCTGATGCAGGCGATCAACTGCTCACTGCCGATAAACTGAAAACGCTCCAGCGCATTAACACTCAAGCCGGCAAACGTCAGGCCCACACTCACCCGGCCGCTGTGCAGCCAGCGCAATACCTCATCCTGCGGCGCCGTCAGCACCTCGATTTCCAATAGCGGGTAATGCCGGGAAACCGCGCCGATGGCGGCCAGTAAACGGCGAGTATCCAGCTCAGTCACCACCCCGATGGAGAGCTTGCTTTCCAACCCCTGGGACAACTGCAACGCATGCACCTGCAACTGCTTGAACTGGTCGGCAATCAATCGTGCATGCGGCAGCAGGGCCATGGCCAGAGCGGTAGGCGCTGGCTCGCGATGCGTGCGATCAAACAGCGGGTAGCCCAGCTCGGCCTCAAGGTTGGCGATGCCCATGCTCACCGCCGACGGCACCTTACCCAGCGACCGCGCAGCAGCTGAAAAGGAGCCCTTGTCCACAACGGCCAGGAACAATTCAACGCTGTCATTGGTAAAAGCCACGTCACCACCTATCAATAAAACTGAAAGCTACTGACTTTTTCTATCAGTAATACTGAGGCTATCTTCTGCGCCTTCTGACGCTCCTGTCACGAAAAAAGAGGAAGTTGCATGCAAGGCGTAAAACGCAAACTGGTCTATGTGGCGCTGTATGAAGTGATCGGCATGACCTTTTCCGCCCTCGGCCTGGCCCTGCTGTCCGGTACCCACCCTTCCAGCACCGGCCCGCTGGCGGTCATCATCACCACCATTGCGGTGACCTGGAACTTCATCTACACCTCACTCTTCGAGCGTTGGGAATGCCGTCAGGCCGACCGCACCCGCACCGTCAAACGGCGCATCGCCCATGCCGTAGGCTTCCAGCTGACCCTGATCGTTTTCCTGATCCCGCTGATTGCCTGGTGGATGAACATCAGCCTGGTGCAAGCCTTCCTGCTGGACCTGGCGCTGATCATTTTCATTCCGTGCTACACCTTTGCCTTCAACTGGCTGTTCGATCGCACGTTTGGGTTGCCGGCTTCAGCGCTGCCGGCGAATTGATGGATCAAGAATCACCACTGATCTAACAGACCGCAAGCCAGCTCCTACATTTTTGGTCGTCGTCGGCTGATGCCCCTGCTAAATTGCCTCCCTGCCTTCTCACCGTCGCCAGGAAAGCACCATGGGCCATTCGCTGAAAATCTTGGGTCGCACCTCCTCTATCAACGTGCGAAAAGTCCTGTGGACCTGCCAGGAGCTGGCTATTCCCTACGAGCGCGAAGACTGGGGCATCGGCTTCACGCCCACCCAATCCCCCGAATTCCTGGCCCTGAACCCTAACGCCCAAGTCCCGGTACTCATCGACGACAACGGCGTGCTGTGGGAATCCAATACCATCTGCCGCTACCTCGTGGGCCTGCACCAACGCCACGACCTGCTACCCGCCGAACCGGCAGCCCGTGCCAAAGTGGAGCAATGGATGGATTGGCAAGCCACCGAACTCAACCCGTCCTGGAGCTACGCCTTCCACGCCCTGGTGCGCAAAAACCCGGACTACCAAGACCCGCAACGCCTCGCTGCCGGTGTGCGCGGCTGGAACGACAAGATGGGCCTGCTGGAACAGCAACTGACCAAAACCAATGCCTACGTGGCCGGTAATGCGTTCACACTGGCCGACATCCTCATCGGTCTGTCCGTACACCGCTGGCGGATGACGCCTATGGAGCATCCCTCCTACCCGGCTGTCAGCGCCTACTACGCAACCCTCAGCCAGCGCCCTGGCTTCAAGGCCTTCGCCCTCGACGGCCACAACTAAAAACAAGGACGACACAATGAACGGACTCAACGTACTGCTCACTGGCGCTTGCGGCCGCATCGGCAAGACGTTTTTCGAAGCCTCGAAAGACCGCTACCGCTTCACCCTCACCGACCGCATCGAGCCGGATTTCGCCCTCGGCGAACACCGCTTCGTGCACGCTGACCTGAGCGACAAAACCAGCCTCACCGCGCTGCTCGACGGGATTGACGTGATCGTGCACCTGTCGGGCATCCCCCACGCCAGCGCCACCTTCGACGAGTTGCTGCCCAACAACATCCTGGCCACCACGTACCTGTTCGAAGCCGCCGTGGCCGCCGGGGTAAAACGCCTGGTGTTCGCCAGCAGCGCCCAGACCATCGAAGGCTACCCGGTCGACCGCCAGATCACCCCCGGCATGCCCGTATTGCCCGCCAACCTGTACGGCGTGAGCAAATGCTACGGCGAGGCCTTGTGCGGTTTTTACGCCGCCAAAACCCCGCTCTCCACCATCGCCCTGCGCATCGGTGCGTTTGAATTCCCCGAAACCCACGACCTGAACAACGCCCGCGACCTCAGCGCCTGGCTCAGCCCGCGGGACGCCGTGCAGTTGCTGCAACGTTCGGTGGAAACCATCGGGGTGAAACACCTCATCGCCCACGGCATTTCCAATAACCGTTTCAAACGCCTGGACCTCAGCGAAACAACCCGTGTGCTGGGTTACCAACCGCTGGATGATGCGTTTCAGGCATTCGAGATCCCGATCACTTACTGAGTCTTCTGCCCATGTCTTCACCCTCTACCGCAGACGGCATCGACCCGATCCGCGCCGCCCACATCAGCGCGCGCATCGACCGGCTGCCCGCCGTCGCCACCGTGTGGCGCCTGGTGGCGTTGCTGTCGATTGGCGGCTTTTTCGAGCTGTATGACCTGTTCCAGACCGCCTACATCAGCCCGGGCTTGATCAGTGACGGGATTTTCCACACCGGCAGCCAGGGCGTATTCGGCTTCTCCGACCAGGCGGCCTTTGCCTCGGCCACCTTCCTCGGCCTGTTCCTCGGTGCCAGCCTGCTCAGCCCGATTGCCGACCGCTACGGGCGCCGGGCGATCTTCACCTTTGCGCTGATCTGGTACACCGTCGCCACTGTGCTGATGGGTATTCAGACCTCTGCCTTGGGGATTATCTGTATGCGCTTCCTGGTGGGCATCGGCCTCGGCATCGAGCTGGTGACCATCGATGCCTATCTTTCGGAACTGGTGCCCAAGCGCATGCGCAGCTCGGCGTTTGCCTTTGCGTTTTTCATCCAGTTCCTGTCGGTGCCGGCGGTGGCCTTGATGTCGTGGTGGCTGGTGCCCCAGGCGCCGTTCGGGGTCTCTGGCTGGCGCTGGGTGGTGCTGAGCAGTGCGGTGTTTGCGCTGTTTATCTGGCAACTGCGCAAACGCCTGCCGGAGTCACCGCGCTGGCTCGCGCAAAAAGGCCGTTTTGATGAGGCCGGGCAGATCATGGACAGCCTTGAGGCACGTTGCCAGAAGGACCACGGCAAGCCTCTGGATGAACCGGAGCCGGAAGCCGTCAGCGTGCAGGGCCAAGGGCGGTTTGCCGATATCTGGCAACCGCCCTACCGGCGCCGGGCGTTGATGCTGATTGTGTTTCATGTGTTCCAGGCCATCGGCTTTTTCGGCTTTGGCAATTGGTTGCCGGCGCTGCTGTCGGGCCAGGGCGTGAGCGTGACCCACAGCTTGGGTTATGCCTTCATCATCACCCTCGCCTACCCGCTGGGGCCGCTGCTGTTTGTGAAGGTGGCCAACCGGTTTGAAAACAAATGGCAGATTGTCGGCTCGGCCCTGGGCGCGGTGATCTTCGGCAGTTTGTTCGCGCTGCAAACCACCGCCGTAGGGCTGGTGATCTGCGGGGTGATGATCACCTTCTGCAACGCCTGGCTGAGCTTCAGTTATCACTCCTACCAGAGCGAACTGTTCCCCACCAACATCCGCGCCCGGGCGGTAGGTTTCTGCTATTCGTTCAGCCGGTTGTCGACGGTGTTCAGCAGCTTGCTGATCGGTGTGATCCTTGAACACCTCGGTACGCCGGGCGTGTTGGCGTTTATCGCCAGCAGCATGTTGATCGTGATGATCACCATCAGCTGGTTCGGCCCGCGCACCCGCAACCTGGCGCTGGAGAACATTGCCCACTAGCGGCAAACAATGGCCGTCGGCACGCCAACGTTTGCCGACGGTGGCGGCCAAAAGCCCCGTAAACACGGGGCCATATCACTGGGCACGCTAATTGCTCCACCTGTGGGACCGCTCACATCCACAGGTGTCCTGATCATGCTGATCAACAACAATCCCCAGGCTCAGTCAACGATCCAACGCATCAAACGCGCCGACATGGACCCGGCCAACGCCGCAGCCAGCGCGCTGTACAGCGGCGCCGCACAAAACGTGCAGCAGGGCACCACCACTGTATCGACCACACAGGCAGCGGCCGACGCCACTGCCGACAACATCAATGCCGCCTTCGCCAAGACCCGTGTGCAGTTGCAAGCCACCACCGCAACCACCTCGACCACCGATACGGCCAAGACTGACTCGACCACTTCGGCCCGCAGTGACTTCACCGACTACATGAAGAAAAGCCCGGCCGAGCGCATCCGCGAGCAACTGCTCAAGGAACAGGGTTTGACCGAGGATGATGTGAAGAACATGCCTCAGGAAAAGCAGGACGCTATTTCCAAAGAAGTGGCAGAACGCCTGAAAGAGCAGCAGACGCAGCAGGTAGCGGCGAAGACGGCTGACCCGCAGGCGCAGAACGTGAAAGAAACCCTGGCTGCGATCTAAGCCCTGACGATACAAATCCTGTGGCGAAGGGCTTTCCTGTGGTGAGGGGGCTTGTCCCCCGTTGGGCTGCGAAGCAGCCCTAATCCGGTCGCCGCGTTCCTTCTGATGGAATGAGGTGGCCGCTTTTGGGGCTGCTGCGCAGCCCAACGGGGGACAAGCCCCCTCACCACAAAAGCTCCCTCGCCACAGGTTATTGCTCGACCATAATGGTGTGTTACTGCAGTTGTAGTGTCGAGTTGAACTGACTGATCGCATCCACCACATGCCGTGACCCTTCCTGAATCTCCAGGATCACCTGCCCCGCCTCATTCGCCAGCTCCACCCCAAGCCCCGTACGGCTCAAGCTCGACTGCATGCTCGACACCGCGCTGATCGACAGGTCGTGGTTCTTGCGCACCACGTCCACAATCTCGATCGTCGCCTGGCTGGTGCGCGCCGCCAGACTGCGCACCTCATCCGCCACCACCGCAAACCCGCGACCATGCTCACCGGCCCGGGCCGCTTCGATCGCGGCGTTCAGCGCCAGCAGGTTGGTCTGGTCGGCGATGCCGCGAATGGTCTGGACGATGGTGCCGATGATGTCCGACTGTTTGCTCACCGCATCGATACTCACGGCGGCTTCGTTAAGGTCGCGGGAAATTTCTTCGATGATCTGCACGGTCTGCTGCACCACTTCCGACCCCTTGCGGGCACAGGCGTCGTTCTGCACCGAGGTGGCGTGGGCCGAGTCGGCGGCGGTGCGCAAGGTGGTGACCTGGTCAGTGATGTCGCTGGCGAACTTCACCACTTTGTACAGGCGCCCGTTGGCATCGAAGATCGGGTTGTAGGAGGCTTCCAGGAACAGCGTCTGACCGTATTTGTTTTTGCGCTCGAAACGATGGGAGTGGTACTCGCCACGATTGAGGGAAGCCCAGAACGCCTTGTAAGTCGGCGACTCGGTTTCGTGACGATGGCAGAACATGCTGTGGTGCTGGCCGACGATTTCGTTGAGGGAATAGCCGACTGTCTTCAGGAAGTTGTCGTTGGCATTCAGGATCTGGCCTTGCGGGGTGAATTCGATCACCGCCATGGAGCGGCCGATGGCGTCGATCAGGCTCTGGTTTTCATGCTCGCGGTGAATCCGCGCCGAGATGTCCGAGGCGACCTTGATCACGCTCTGCACCTGGTTGTCGGCACCGAGCACCGGCATGTAGCTGGCTTCCAGCCACACTTCCTGGCCATGCTTGTTCAAGCGCATGAAGGTGCCGCTGAGGGCCTCGCCCCGCGCCAGGTCGCGCCAGAGCTTGGCGTAGGCATCGGTGTGGGTGTAGGCCTCTTCGCAGAAAATCCGGTGATGTTTGCCACGGATTTCTTCAGCGCTGTAGCCCATGGTCTTGCAGAAGTTTTCATTGGCATCCAGCACGATGCCGTTGCGATCAAACTCGATCATCGCCATGGAGCGGCTGATGGCGGCCAATTTAGCCTTGGCTTCGGAGAGGGCACAGGAGAAGCGTTCGATTTCCAGCAGGTCGGTTTTGTGTTGGCGGTTGAACATGTCAGATCACCCTTTATTTTCCCGACGCCCACGCGGGCGCATTCCATTCACGGTTTGAATCTTGATCGCAGACCTTTATGGGGAAACCTATCCGAAACGCTTTATATGCCGAGCGTCATCAACGGTTCTGGGTGAGCATAGACAGGCGTTGGCGCTATGCAAGGCCACTAGTCAGCCAGCATTTGCAACAAAGCATTTACCGCTGCGGAGGGCGATTGATGGCGTGAAGTCACCAACGCAAACTCGCGGTGAACCGGCTCCGCCAGCGGCATGATGCGCAAGCCGTGGCGCTGGGCCGGCAGGGTCATCTCGGGCACCAGCGTCACACCCACGCCTTCGCGCACCAGGCTGAAAGCACTGTTCCACTCCCGCACTTCCACCCGCACCTCGCGCAACACCAGCCCGGCCTCCTGCGCCAGGCTGCGAGCGTTGACGGTGCAGCCGCCGGTGGCGAGCACGAACGGCTGCTCCACCAGTTCCTCCAGCGTGACCGTTGCCTGCGCAGGACGCCGGGATAACACGTGCGCCATCGGCAACACAGCCACCCAGTTATCGCGCCCCAGCACTGCGGCATTGCGCTCCGACGGCGGGTTGAGCACCACGCCCAGGTCGATCAGGTTCGCGTCGAGCAAGGTGTTCACTTCATCGTCGGTGACTTCCAGGGCCGTGACCTCAATGCCCGGGTAAAGCTGGTTGAACCGACGCAACAGCGGCGGCAGGAACACCGCCAGCACCATGGGGAAACTCGCGATGCGAATCGTCCCACGCAGCATGGGCCGCGCTTCGTCCACTGTGGTGCGAATCGCCTGCAAGGCCCCGAGCATCACCCGCGCCTGCTCGATCACTTGCAGGCCCAGGGCGGTGGGCACAGTCTGGCGCGCCTCGCGCACAAACAGTTGCGCACCCAGGTTGGCCTCCATGGCCGCCATCGCCTGGCTGGCCGCAGACTGGGTCATGCCGACGCGTTCGGAGGCGGCGGTAATACTGCCGTTGTCCGCCACAGCCACCAACAGGCGCCAGTGCATCAGGTTCATCATGGCAGTAGCTGTCCTTATGGCAGGATTCTGAAAGATTAATTTTACGCAAGGTGCCATGCCCAGGAGACTGAAGGCAACTGTCCTGCGGAGTTGTCCCGATGAAGCTGTATTTTTCCCCGAATGCCTGTTCCCTCGCCTCCCATATCGTGCTGCGGGAATTGGCCCTGCCGTTTGAATTGATTCGCGTCGACAACCAGAAAAAGCTCACGGCCGAGGGTGATGATTTCTTGCAGATCAACCCCAAGGGCTACGTGGCGGCACTGCAACTGGACAACGGCGAGGTGCTGACCGAAGGCGCCGCCATCCTGCAATACCTGGCCGACCAAGTGCCGGCGGCGGGCCTGGCACCGGTCAATGGCAGTTGGGAGCGGGTGCGTTTGCAGGAGTGGCTGAACTTTGTCTCCAGCGAGATTCATGGCGGGCTGGGGGTGCTGTTCAAGGACGCGATCCCTGCGGAGGTGAAGGCACTGTTCAAGGCCACGCTGTTCAAGCGGTTTGCGATTCTGGTGCAGACCCTGGAGCGTCAGGATTACCTGCTGGGCGCGCACTACTCGGTGGCGGATACGTACCTGTTTGTGGTGCTGCGTTGGGCGGGGTTCTTTGATATCGATTTGCAGCAGTGGCCGGCGCTGGCGAGATTTCAACAGCGGATCGGTGAACGCCCGGCAGTGATTGCCGCCCTGGCCGCTGAAAATCCATGACCTGAAATGCAGTCAAAAATGTGGGAGCTGGCTTGCCTGCGATAGCGATGGTGAATCCAACACCGCTATCGCAGGCAAGCCAGCTCCCACAGTTGATCTTCTTTGATTTAGAGAATGGGGTTCAAGCCTGCGTTCTCGATGAATGCTGCCAAGGCCAACACATCCACCGACCCCGAGCGATCCTGATCCAGGTGCGCCACCTGGCGGCGCACCGCCTGATGAATACGCCGGGTGCCCTGCCCCAGTTGAACCGTGCCGCGCAGGTCTACCGCCTGCGCGGCCACGATCAGTTCAATACTGCCCAGCCACACCACCCGCTGCACCAACTGCCGGGTTTTCTCGATCACTGTCAGCGCCTGGCCCGCGTAATCTTCCACGCGATCTGCCACCGGCACGCTCACCGCCGGGATTGGATTGGCCAAATGCCCGATCTCCGCCACCAACGCCGAACTGGTGCGCTGCAACGCGGCCATGCCCACATGCCCCGGCTGATTGATCAGAAAGCGCGGCAGCTCACTGGACGCCGGCGACAACAGTTTGGCTATCCGCTCGGCGCTGCACGCTGCCACACGGCTCAATGCCAGGCCCAATCCTTCTGCCGCCAGCGCCAGGTGCGTGCTGTCGAAATTCGCCGTGGCCAGCACCAAGGCCTCTTCGCTGATCAACGCCGGATTGTCCGCGCCGCTGGCCAGTTCCAGCTCAACCAGCTCACGCAGTTGCTGCACCGCTTGATGCGCCGCGCCCTGAACCACCGTGGCACAGCGAAAGCTCAACGGGTCTTGCAGGCGGCGTGGGTTGTCGGCCAATTCGCCGCCGTCCACCCACTGCAGCAACGCCGCTGACTGCTCACTCTGACCCGGCGCCGGACGCAACCGCGAAGCCCATGGCTGGAACGGACTGAGGTTGGCCCGATAACCCTCACACGACAACGCCAGCGCCGCCAACAGCGCCTGCAAGGCTCGCTCAGCCTCGGCCACCAGCAAGGCGCCAAGGCCGATACTCGCGGAGTTGGCCGACACCAGCGCCAGGCCATCCTTACCGGTCAGCGGCACATTCAGCGCCAGGCTCAAATGCGCCAACGGCGCCAGGTCGCTCTCGCCCAACGACCCGAGCAACGGCACCTCGGGCTCGACGCCGCTATTGAGCAAATCCAGCAGCGCCTGCGCCGCCCCCGGCGAAATGCCCGAGCGCCCCTGGGCCAACCCGGCCAGGCGGGCGGCGGTAATCGCCCGTAGTTCCTGTCGATTGGCCAGGCGCCCCACGCCCACCGCGCGCCCCAGTGGAATGCTGGCCTGCACCGGCGCCACGGGCGTATCCACCGCTGCACCGAGGCCGGTGGTCACGCCGTAAATCGGCGTGCCTTCAGCCACCAGGCGCTGCAACAGTTGATGGCCTTCGTCGATACGCTGGCGGGCGGCACTACTGAAATCAGCCGGCGCGTCTTGCCGGGCAATCGACAGCAAATCCTCAATTGCCAGGCCATTGGTATCGAAGTGAATCATGCCCAGCGCAGCCGCTGGCCGATCCCGAGGCGTCTGGATTTTTCCAGCAGCGCATGGCCCAACGCGATATCGCTGAGGCTCAACCCACGGTGCCAGAACAGGATGGTTTCCTCAGGGGATACCCGACCGGTTTTCAAGCCGGCCACGATCTGCCCCAACTCGGCATGCAAGGTCTCGGCGCTGAGTTTTCCGGCGTCGACATGGGCGCGCAATGCGCCAAACATGCCACCTTTGCACTGGCCCCAATCGTCCACCACCAGCTTGTGCATGATGTCGGTCAACGACAGTTCCACCGCGCTCATGGTGCCGTAGGGCACAACGAATGCACCGGGTTTGATCCACTCGGTATGCAGCAAGGGTTGGGGCTGATCCAGGCGTGACGCCTCGACCACAATGTCGGCGCCGCGCACCGTGGACTCCCAATCGTCGGTGACAATCACCGGCTTGCCGAGGTCGCGGCGCAGGCGTTCGGCGAACGCTTCGCGGCTTTCGCTGCGGCGCGAGTGCACGCGGATCTCGTCGAAGTCGAACAGGTGATCCAGCAAGCGCACGTTCCAATAGGCGGTGCCACGGGCGCCGATGTGCGCGAGGATTTTACTGTCGGGCCGGGCCAGGTATTTGGCGCCGATGGCGGTGACGGCGCCGGTGCGCATGTCGGTGATCGCCGAGGCGTCGAGGATGGCTTTGGGGATGCCGGTGGCCGGGTCCAGCAGGTTGAGAATCGCCAGTTCCGAGGGCAGGCCCTTGCGGTAGTTGTCGACAAAATCCCCCACCACCTTGACCCCGGCGTAGCCGATCGCGCCGCCCAATACGCCGCGCAGCACGTTGAAGTGGCCGTTGATATCGCCGCCGGGAATCAGGTGCATGCGCGGCTCGATCACCGCCTCACGGCGACCCTGGATGGCGAGGCTGGATTCGATGGCGTTGAGGATTTCGTCGTTGGTCAGGGCCAGTTCGTCGATGTCCAGGCCGTTGAGAAAGTCGATGTAGATCGGTTGCATGGTCTGCTCACTGATGGGTTACGAAGGGACCTTGAGAATTTTTTTTGTGGCCGGAAGGCTCGTTGTGGCGAGGGGGCTTGTCCCCCGTTGGGCCGCGAAGCGGCCCCAATAAGATCGCCGAGCTTTTTCAGACAGAGCGGGTTGGCAGGTTTCAGGGCTGCTTCGCAGCCCAACGGGGGACAAGCCCCGTCACCACAAAAGCTCCCTCATCACAGGGGTACTCGCATACCGGAAAAGTTACGGGGCCTTGAACACGACTTGCTGCACATCGACCTTTTTCGGGATCAGGCCGTTGGCAAAAAACGCGTCGGCCGTGCGTTGCTGGTTGGCAATGTCCACGGCTTCCAGTGGCCGGCTCGGCGTCGGCGAGCGATGCTGGAAGTAGCTTTCCACCACCGCCGGCTGCAGGCCCAGGGTCTTGGCCATCAGCGCGACGCTTTGGTCATGCTCATCCAGAGACAACCGCTGCGCCTGGGCAAACACCTTGAGGATCGCGGCAATCGCCTGCGGGTGTTGCTTGGCGAACGGGCCGCTGGCGATGAAGAAACTGCCCGCCGGATTCAACCCCTGGCCATCCCCCAATACTTTTGCCGAGCCGTCCACCACGGCCGCCGAGTAGTACGGGTCCCACACCACCCACGCGTCGACCTTGCCTTGTTCAAACGCCGCACGGCCGTCGGAGGGCGACAGGTACACCACGTTCACGTCCTTCCACTGCAAGCCGGCCCGCAGCAGGCTTTTGAGGAACAGGTTGTGGGCGCTGGAGCCCTTGAGCAGCGCCACGCGTTTGCCCTTGAGTTCGGCCACGCTCTGCACGGTGCTGTCTTTGGGCAGCAGGATGGCTTCGGTGCGCCCGTCATTGGGTTCGACGCCGATGTAGCGGATGTCGATGCCGGCGGCCTGGGCGAAGATCGGCGGGATGTCACCGATGTTGCCGATGTCGATACTGCCGCCGTTCAAGGCTTCGATCAGCGGCGGGCCGCCGAGGAATTCGATCCACTCGACCTTGGTGCCCGGCAGCCCTTCTTCGAACAGGTGATGCTCACGGGCGAGCACCATGCTCACCGAGCTTTTCTGGTAGCCGACGCGCAGGGTGGCCGGTTCTGCCGCCAGCAGGGGCCCGGCGCACAGCGCCAACAGTGTGGCTGCGATGAGCTTGCGCATCAGAGACTCTCCTTGACCTTGGCCGCGACGTCCGCCGGCACCCATTGCTGCCAGACCTGCGGTTGTTCTTTCAGGAACGCTTCAGCCACCAGGCGCGGCGCGGTGCGCTTCTCGGCCATTTGCGCGAGGATGCCGTTGAGCAGGTCAATCGGCAGGTCGACCTTTTCAAAGAACGTCACCAGTTGCGGGTACTGCGCCTTGAATGGTGCCGACACGCCAATCGCCAAGTGCGCCGGCATCGAACGGGTACCGATGGGGTGCGGGTTGTTGGCGTCGGCCAGGGTCTTCCAGGCTTCGGCGTTGAACGGTGGTTCTTCCAGTTTGATCAACTTGAAGCGACCCAGCAGGGGCGTCGGCGACCAGTAGTAGAACAGCACCGGCTTGCCGCGACGGATCGACGAAGCCACCTCCGCATCCAGCGCCGCGCCGGAGCCGGTGCGGAAGTTGACGAAGCTGTCGGTCAGGCCGTAGGCCTTGATCTTCTGGCTGTTGACGATCTCCGAGGTCCAGCCGGTGGGGCTGTTGAGGAAGCGCCCACGGGTCGGGTCTTCGGGGTCGCGGAACACGTCTTTGTAGCGGGCCAGGTCGGCGACGGATTTAAGCTCCGGGGCCAGGGGTTTGATGCCGCGTTCGGCGTCGCCCTTGATCACGTATTCCGGCACCCACCAACCTTCGGTGGCGCCTTTGACGGTGTCGCCCAGGCCGAACACTTTGCCTTCGCTTTCGGCCTTGACCCACGCCGGACTGCGCCCGGCCCATTCTTCGCCGATCACCTGGATATCGTCCTTGGCCAGGGCGGCTTCCAGGCTCACGGTGCTGCCGGGCAAGGTGTCGGTGGGCAGGCCGTAGCCTTTCTCGACAATCAGGCGCAGCACTTCGGTGATCAGGCTGCCGCTTTCCCAGGTGATGTCACCGAAGTGGATCGGTTTGACGGGTTCGGCGGCCGGGGTGTGTTGGGCCAACAAGCTCAGTGCCAGGAGGCTGCTGCTCAGTATTTTTTCAAGTGGTTCATCGTCAACCTCGTAGTTGTTCGGTGAAAGAAGGTGATTCCAATGGGGTGAACGGGCCTCATGTGGTGAGCGGGCTTGCCCCGCGCCGGGCTGCGGAGCAGCCCCAATCAAGTCACCGTGTTCCTGCAGACAGAACTCGGCAGCCGGTTTTAGGGCTGCTTCGCAGCCCGGCGCGGGGCAAGCCCGCTCACCACAAAAAAACTTATCCACCTAAGTTTGGTGTCGGTTAAAAGTCATAACTGAGCCGCGTGTAGTAAAACGCCCCTTCCGGCGCCGTCGGCGACAGGTAGCTGTATTGCTGGCCCGGGGTCTGGCGCAAACGGGTGTTGTAGTCGTCAGGCTTGCTGTCGAACAGGTTGTTGACGCCCACCGACACCCGCAGTTGTTTGGTAAAGGCGTAGTTCACGTCCAGGTCGGTGGTCCATTGCGCGCTGAAGGTCTGGTCGTATTGGGCGTTGGCTTCGCTGGACGCATATTTGCGGTACTTGCCGTAACGGGTTTCGTTGAGGGCGATGGTCCATTGGTTGAGTTTGTGGACCGCGCCAAACACCAGCTTGTCTTCCGGGTAACCGTGCTCCAGGAAGCCTCGGGATTCGCGGGTCAGCACTTCAAAGCCGTTGGGGTTTTCGTGGACTTTTTCGATGGTGGTACGGGCCTTGGTGTAGCCCGCCGACAGGTTCAGGTTGCCGAACTGCTCAAGGTCCAGGTTGTACTTGCCCACGATGTCGACGCCACGGGTGCGGGTGTCGGCGGCGTTGGTCATGAACTGCGCCCAGGAGTACTGGCCGTAGCCGGCATCCTTGAGGATCTGCTCGGCCAGCGGCCCGGAAATGCCGCCGCTGAACAGCAGGCGGTCACGAATCGAAATCTGATAGGCATCGATGGTCAGCGAGGCCTGCTCGGTTGGGCGCAGCACCAGGCCCAGGGAGTAGTTGGTGGACTTCTCGGGCTTCAGCGGCTGGGCGCCCAGGGCACGGGCGGCCGGGTTGTCGGCCGGCAGCATGCGGGTCAGCACCGGGTTGCCGTTGGCGTCGAGGTTGGTGGTGGTGGTCCAGGAGGTGCCGATTTGGCCCAGGCTGGGGGCGTGGTAGGCGTTGTTGACCGTGGCCCGCAGGCCGACTTTCGGGGAGAAGTCGTAGCGCGCCGAGAGCTTGCCGGTGGTGGCCGACCCGAAGTCCGAGTAGTGCTCGGTACGCCCGGCAATACCGACCTGGAGCTTGTCGGTCACCTGGTTTTCCAGGCCGAAGTACACGCCGCCCACGTCACGCTTGAAGGTGCCGGCGTCGTCCGGCGTCAGGCCCGAAGCCTGCACCGCCCCCACCTGCACACCATCGATGCCGCCATAGGAGTAGGAGTCGTAGTCGCCCGCCTCCAGCCGATATTGTTCATGCCGGTAGGCCACGCCCGCCGACACGGTGAGCGGATGGCTCGACCAGTCGACGTCCAGATCCTTGGCGTAATCCAGGGTGATGTTGGTCTGGTCGTTGACCAGGGTGGCGACGTTGAACTTGGTCGGGCTGTTCAGGCCATAGCTCGGGTTGACGGTGTTGAAGGCCAGTTCATCGTGTTCGTCGCGGCCATAGGTGGCGCTCAAATCGAAGCGGCCGATGCTCTCGTCTTCGTAGCGGGTGCCGACGGTGATTGCGCCGTCCTCATAGCGATAGCGGTATTTCGGAATGGTGCCGTTGGGGTAGATCCCTGCAACGTTGTTCGGGCTGCTGGCCAATAGTGGCGGCGTGTTGTTCACCGAAGTGTCCTGGCCGAACGTGGCGAAACTGTAGAGGCGCCACTGGTCGTTCAGGCCGATTTCGGCGTTGGCCGCCAGGTTGTATTTGTCGCGCCCGGCACCGCCCCAGCGCGGGTCTTGTACCTGGCCGTCGGCGACGTATTTGTCGCCGATGTCATCGGGTTTGTTGTTCAGGGTGTTGAAGCTCAGGGTCAGGAAACCGTCCCCCGGCAAGCCGATGCCGTACCAGCCGTCGGTGGTTTTGCTGAAGCCGTCGCCCTGGGCGTATTTGCCCAGTTGGGTGTTGATGCCGCCACCGCTGTCCCGCTCCTTGAGCACGATGTTGACCACACCGGCCACCGCGTCAGACCCGTACTGCGCCGAGGCACCATCGCGCAGCACTTCGACATGATCGATGGCGCTGATGGGGATCATGTCCAGGTCCACCGGCTGCGCGCCAATGAACGGCACGCCGCCGGAAATATTCACCACCGCCGAGGTGTGCCGGCGCTTGCCGTTGATCAGCACCAGGGTCTGGTCAGGCGACAGGCCGCGCAGGGAGGCGCCTTTGGGGTCTTGCCCGCGGGTCGCACTGTTGTTCTGTGGAAAGTTGAATGAAGGCAGCAGTTGGAACAGCGCCTGGTTAAGGCTGGTGGCGCCGGTTTGCTTGAGTTCTTCGGCATTGATCACATCCACCGGGGCGCTGCTGGTGAGGGCCGTGGCGTCGCTGCGACGGGTGCCGATGGCGACCACGCGGTCGAGGGTCGGCGCCTGGGCTTCGGCGGTTTGCGCCTTGATGCTGTTGCTGGCAGGCAGCGCTTTGGCGCCTTCCTTGATGATGAATGCACCGTCCGGGCTGACCTGGACTTGCAGGCCGGTGCCCTTGAGCGCGGCGTCTACCGCCTGTTGCGCTGACAGCGAACCGTCGACACGGGCCGAGGAATAGTTACCCAACTGCGGCGTGAACGAAATCACCTGGCCGCTCTGGCGGCTGATGTTCAGCAGCACCTCATCCAGCGGGCCGGGCGCGATGTGGTAGACCTGCCGCGCGTCTTCGGCGCTGGCTGCGAAGGACAGGAACAGACTGGCCAGCGGCACCAGGGCAAAGGTTCGAAGCGGTGTACGGTTGAATGGGCTCATGTTGGCTCCCCCCAAGGAAACTCCTGAGCGCTGCTCCCCGCAGCGCTTACGGGAGTGATGTGGGATGGCCGGGGCAAAACTTGCAGATCGTTTGGTTATGTCGTTAGAACCGACCTTTGGACGCGACTCGATCAAATGTGGGAGCTGTCGAGCTTCAGCGAGGCTGCGATGGGATCGACTCGGTGCAACTGCGGCACCGAGGTGTCTGCATCGCAGGCAAGCCAGCGCCCACATTGCCCGAGGCGAACCGTTTTTATGTGGCACTGACTGTCACCCACAAGCCGGTCCGGCGGGTGATATGGATCGGCAGCGTGCGGGCCAGGGTGTCGAGAATCTGGTCGGGATTGTCTAGGCGGTACAGGCCGCTGACCCGCAAACCTGCCGCGGACGGATCAAGGCGCAGTACACCGTTGTGGTACGGCCGCAGGGCATCGATCACCTCCACCAACGGGCGGTCGCGCACTTGCAGGAAGCCGTCGACCCACGCGGTCGCCCCTGAAGAACTGGCCAGCACCGGGCCGAAGCCGAAGCGGTCGTAAGTGACCTCGTGCCCGGCCTCCAGTTGCAGGCGCTCGCCGTTCTGGCCGTCGATCTCCAGCGCGCCATTGAGCGCCACCACGTGGCCCTGCCCTTCACGCTCGCGCAGCAACAGGCGGTTGCCATAGGCTCGCAGCCGGGCCTGGTCGGTCTGGATGAAAAACGGTCGGTTGCTGTCCTTGGCAATCTTCGCCAGCAGCTCGCCGTCGCGCAGGCGCACCACGCGGCGTTGCGGGTCGAACTGGATGTCGGCGGCACTGCGGGCGTTGAGCAGTAACTCGCTGCCATCGGCCAATTCCACGGTGCGCCGTTCGCCGGTGCCGGTGCGAATGTCGGCGGTCAAATCCTCCACCACCGGCCGGGCCAGCCAACCGGCGCCCAGCATCAGGCCAGCGCCGACCAGGGCGCCGCGCAACACGGTGCGGCGGCTGGAGGGCGCGTCCAGTGCCTGCTGCAATACCTTGCCGCTGACGCCTTGGGCCTGCGGAATTTGAAACACGCCGAGGCGGGTTTCCAGTTGTTGGCACAACGCTTCGTGGCGTGGGTCTTCGGCGCGCCATTGGTGGTAGCGCTGCCAGTCGGCGGCACTCGCCTCGCCGGAGCGCAGCAACACCACCCAGCGGGTGGCGCTGTCGATCAGTTCGTCGGTCATTCCAGGCACAGCCGCAGGCAGCGATTGACGGCGCGGGTCATGTAGTCGCTGACCGAGCGTTGGGAGATGCCCAGCTCCGCCGCGATTTCCGGGTAGGTCAGGCCATTGAGTTGCGACAGCAGAAAGGTCGCCTTGACCTTGGCCGGCAAGCCGTCGAGCAACTCGTCGATGGCCTGCAGGGCTTCGAGCATTTGCGCCAGGTCCTCAGGGGATGGCGCGGGCGAGGTTTCGTCCTGGTCGAGGGCGTCGAGGTAGGCGCGCTCCAGGTCACGGCGGCGCCACAGCTGGTACATCAGGCGCTGGGCGATGGTGGTGAGCAAGGCGCGAGGCTGGCGAATCGGCGCCACGCCCGGGGAACTCAAAAGCTGGACGAAGGTGTCGGCGGCGATGTCTTCGGCGTGGGCACGGGAATCGAGATGACGGTGCAAACGGCTGCACAGCCAGTCGTAATGACTGCGGAATAATCCGCCCACGTAGTCGCTGTGAGAAGTGTCGGCGCCGGACATAGTGGCTCCATCTGAGTAGGTTGCGCGTTATGTCCGGTGTTCCGGTGGAGCGATCCTAGCAAGGCTGCTTATTCTTTAATAATATTTAAAAGGTATTTTTATATAACCTATAGTTCCTATCCTCTACGTAACAGATCGTTCCCACGCTCAGCGTGGGAACGATCATTGGAGCTTTGGATAACCCAGGGCTTCGGCCTGTTGTCGGTAATCCAGCAGCACCTGGTAATCGGCTTCAGTGGCGGGCAGCACTTGGTGTACGCCGAGGGTTTGCACCACCTCGGGCAGATCCTGCAAGGCCAGGTTCATGGCTTCACGCAGGGCTTCACTGGCGCCCAACGCGCTGATGTAAGGCAACGTCGGGCTCGGCGCACTGCGGCTGACGATTCGCAGCCCGGCCACTTCATCCGGCGCAAAGCGTGCAAGGTAGTCGAAGGTCACGCTGTCGATGGCGGCCAGGTCCGCCCGGTCTTCCCGCAGCCAGCGCAGGCTTTCGCGATGGGCGCCACTGATGCCGACGTCGGCAAAGAACCGACCGCCCTGCTGCAACGGCGCCAGGCGTTCGCGCAGCAGGTTCATGCCGCTGTTGGAGTCATGGCCGTTGATCACGCCGCGACTGTCATAAAAGTCGGCCAAGGCAACGCGTGGGTTGTCGTCGCGGGTCAGCAGCAGGCTGCAATGGACGCCGCCGCTGCTGTGGGCCAGCTCGTAGCGCGGGCGGCCGATCACCTGGACTTGCCCGCGCAACTCGGTCATCAGCGGGTAGCCGCAGGTTTGCGTCAGCAGCAATTCGGGGGCGCGCCACAGGCTGCGCAAGTCGAGGTGGTCAGCGTTGCGGCGAGTCGCGCCCAGGTGCTCCAGGATGCGCGACAGCCAACGCTCGTTGGCCTGTTGTACGGGCTGCGGGGCCACGTACATCTGCAATTCGGCGTAGCGATCACTCATGGTTGTCTCTCAAGCAAAGGGGTGCCGTGGGCTGTCGATGGCCTTGAGCCCGTGACGGCCGATCAACTGGCCGTAACCCTGCACCAGGAACCCGCCGCTGCGCGCCACCCATTGTTCGCGGCGCGCGCGGTAGACAGTGGGAAGCAGGTACCACGGCAGCTTCGGCAAATCGTGGTGCACCAGGTGCAGATTGTTGTTGAGGAACAGCCAGGTCCACGGCCAGGCGGCTTCGTTAAGCACCGTGCGCTGTTCCGGTTGCGGGTGCGGGCGATGCTCATAGTAGGAACGGATCGCCGCCACCGACAAGGCCGGCACGCTGACCAGCACCACGTAGTGCCACACGGGCAGTGCGCTGCAGTGGGCGATGAAGGTCAGCATCAGCACGGTCACGGTGCCATGGCTCAGCCACATCAACCATGCCTGGCGCTGGCCCTGGCGCAGGCGCCTGAACTCGTTGCGCGCCAGCTTCCACAGCGCCAGGGGCGAACCCAGCAGGAAGCGCCCGAGGACGGTTTTGGTCAGCCAATGCAGGGTGCGCTCGAACAGTGAACTGGCGTCCCATTGCCGCTGATTCAGGTAGCGGCTTTCCGGATCGACGCCGGGCACCGTCAGGTCCTCATCGTTGTGGTGCACAAGGTGGCAGTTGCGGTACAGGGTGTAGGGATACCAGACGGCAAAAGGGGCGTAGCCGAGGACTTTGTTCAGGGCCGTGAAACGGGTGGGATGGCCGTGCAGGAGTTCGTGTTGCAGGGACATCCACAACGCCACGAGCGGGATCAGCAGCGCGGTACTCAGCCACAGGCCGAGCCAATGGCTGCCAAGGATCACGGCAAACCAGCCGGCGTACACGCCCATCAGCAGCAGCCAGGTCGGCCACTCGGTGCGGGCGGTAAAGGACTTCGCCAGGGCTTCGATTTCCCGGCGCTGGGTTTCATCAAGGTAGTTGGACATCGGCAGCTCAGGGCAGGCGTGGCCGACGAAAAAGTCGGCTTCATCCTGCTCTGTGCAATGAGGCGGGAAAATCTTGCAGATCGTTTGGTGCTTAGCTTAGAACTTAATGACCGAACAGATTGCTGTCGGTTTTCTTGGCCTTTTTGTCGGCGCGTTTTTCATCGGCGGTCTTTGCCGGTTTCTTCTTGTCAGCTTTCTTGGAATTCAGACCTTTGGCCATGATGCGTGCTCCACTTACAGGGGATGTAACACTGGGTATAACACCTATTGCCCAACAGAAGGCGCTTTGCCCGACTTATAATCCGCAGCCCCGGAACCTGTGTGTTTGAAAACCATGCCCGAGTTGCACATCGATCGACTGGCAGAGCCTTTGTGGCCGCTGCTGAACAAGTTTTACCGCAGCCACCACTCACCGATGAAAGCCCTCAAGGGCGGCCAGTTGTGGGTGGCCAAGGGCAGCGAGATTGTCGCGGGCCTGTGCCTGACGCCGGTGGTGGGCGGGCAATGGCTGACCGGGCTGTTTGTGGACCCGGCGCTGCGTAGCCAGGGGCTGGCGGCGCGGCTGATTCGGGCATCGGTCACCCGCGTCGACGGGACGGTGTGGCTGCTGTGCCATCCGGAGCTGGAAAGCTTTTACCAGCGTCTCGGTTTTACCCAGGACACGTTGCTGCCGCAGTCCCTTTCCGAACGCCTGGTGCGCTACAAACGCAACAAGCCCATGATCGCCATGGGCTTAGAACCGTTGGTGAGGTCGACCTTCAATAAAGTGTGATCAGCGGTCTTGGGCACCATGCTAGCCTCGGCTGCACTAGCGGCCCATTACCAGGATGATCATGAAAGCGACCCTTGCAGCTTTATCCCTTGCAGCCCTCCTCGCCCCGGCCTTGAGCCAGGCAGCCGAAGCCCCGGTTTCCGCCGAGCAGTATGCAACCGTGCTCGCCGGCAGTTGGCGGGTACCGGCCAACAGCGCACGGGATGTGTATCGTCACCCGCAACAGACCCTCGAATTCTTTGGCCTGCGGTCCAACCAGACCCTGATCGAAATCACCCCGGGTGGCGGCTGGTACAGCGAAGTGCTGGCGCCGCTGCTCAAGGACAACGGCCATTACATCGCTGCGGTGCAGGCGCCAAGCAGCAGTGCTTATGCGCGTACCTCAGAAGAAAACCTGAAAAAGAAATTCGCCGCAGACCCGGTGCATTACTCAAAGGCCGGCTTCGCCGAGTTCGACCCCAAGGCACCGGTGCTGGGCAAGCCTGGCTCGGCGGACACGGTGCTGACCTTTCGCAACGTGCATAACTGGGTGATGGCGGATACGGCGCCGGCGATGTTCGGCGCATTCTTCAAGGTGTTGAAACCGGGCGGCGTGCTGGGTGTGGTGGATCACCGGGCCAAGGACGGGGCGTCGCTGGAAGACATCAAGCACAGCGGTTACCTGACCACCGCCTATGTGGTGAAACTGGCGACCGACGCGGGGTTCAAGCTTGAGGGGCAGAGCGAGGTGAATGCCAACCCGAAAGACACCAAGGACTATCCGGACGGGGTCTGGACCTTGCCGCCGGCGTTGACGTTGGGGGAGAAGGACAAGGCGAAGTATGTGGCGATTGGTGAGTCGGACCGGATGACGTTGCGGTTTGTAAAACCGGCTAAATAAACCACACATTCTGTGGCGAGGGAGCTTGCTGTGGCGAGGGAGCTTGCTCCTCGCCACAGCAAGCTCCCTCGCCACAGCAAGCTCCCTCGCCACAGGGATCGCCGGTTATTCGTCTGCCGTCGGATCCATGTCCGGGAACATCACTTCGATAAACCCGAACTTGCTGAAATCGGTAATCCGCGACGGGTACAGCCGGCCGATCAGGTGATCGCATTCGTGCTGTACCACCCGCGCGTGGAAGCCTTCGGCAATCCGCACAATCGGCTCGCCCTTGGGGTCAAACCCTTCGTAGCGAATCTGCTGATAACGGTCCACCGCCCCGCGCAAACCAGGCACCGACAGGCAACCTTCATAGCCCTCTTCCAGTACCGGGCTGAGGGGCGTGATCAGCGGGTTGATCAGGATGGTCTGGGGCACGGCGGGCGCGTCCGGGTAGCGTTCGCTGCTCTCGAAACCGAAGATCACCAGTTGCAGGTCCACTCCAATCTGCGGCGCGGCCAGGCCGACGCCGCCGACGTGTTCCATGGTCTGGAACATGTCATCAATCAACTGCCACAACTCGGGGCTGTCGAACATCTCCGGCGGAACCGGCGGGGCAATACGCAGCAGGCGCTCATCGCCCATTTTCAGGATTTCACGGATCATCGATCAGACTTCGTCGGTAGTGGGCTTGAGTGAGTGGTCCCGGCCAAGGCCTGAGACATGTTGTTTGTCGTCGTGCTCGCCAAAGTCCTTTTCACCAGGGTCCTTGCCTTCGGCCGACATGTGTTCGATCACCGCGTTCATCTCCGCCCCCAGCAACAGCACGGCGGCGGAAATGTAGAAGTACAGCAGCAACACAATGATCGCGCCGATACTGCCATACATGGCGTTGTAGTCGGCAAAGGTTTTGACGTAGTAGCCAAAACCCAGGGAAGCGATGATCCACACCACCACCGCCAGGACCGAACCCGGGGTGATAAAGCGAAATTTCTGCTTCACGTCAGGCATCAAGTAGTACATCAAGGCCACGGCGAACATCAGCAGGATCACGATCAGTGGCCAACGCAGGATGGTCCACAGCGTGACCACGAATTCCTGCATGCCGATCTGCCCCGCCAGCCATTCCATCACCTGCGGCCCGAGCACCATCAACGCGGCGGCGGCCAACAACATGCCGGCGATGCCAACGGTGTAGAAAATCGACAGCGGGAAACGTTTCCAGATCGGCCGGCCTTCCACCACGTCGTAGGCGGCGTTCATCGCGCTCATCATCAGACGCACACCCGCCGAGGCGGTGTACAGCGCAATCACGATACCCACCGACAACAGGCCGCCTTTGGATTGCTGCAACTGGTCGATTACCGGGTTGACCTGCTCCAGGGCCTGGGGCGGCAACACCAGTTCCGACTGCATGCGCAGCCAGGTGAAGAAGTCCGGCAGGTGCAGGAAACCGATCAGGGCAATCAGGAACAGCAGGAAGGGAAACAACGAGAACAGCATCTGGTAGGCCAGTGCCGAGGCGTACGTAGGCATTTCGTCATCGAGGAACTCTGTGACGGTGCGCACCAGCACTTTGTGCAAGGGCAAGCCTTGTAATACTGGAAAAATCATAGCGTCTCCTTTCGCCGCAAAAAGGTTGAGTTCGTGGGCGACTCAGGGGCCGTTTTCTACATCAAGGTAGCCCATTTGGCGACCTTGAAACAATTTCCAAACTTTAATCACTGCAGGTGACACAAAAACGGCCATCCGTGGATGGCCGTCGGGCTGCTGGAATGCACGCAGCCAGGTCGGGACTATTTGACCGCTTTCTTTACCGCGTCCTTGGTGTCGCCGACTGCTTTTTGCACTTCGCCTTTCTTTTCCTGAACCACGCCTTCAGCCCGCAACTTGTCGTTGCCGGTGACTTTGCCAACACCTTGCTTGATGTTGCCGACGGCTTCGTTCGCCAAACCTTTTGCCTTATCCGATGTGCTACTCATGGTATTTCTCCTGGGAACAATCAAGGATTTTGGTCACTACGTAATCGTTGACCCTTGGCCTTTCCAGAGAGTTTCAATTATTTTTTGCGGGCATTTCATCGCGCATTTGCTCATCGGCAGCAGGTTGGGCTTTATGTTTTGCGGCCAACCCACGAGAATGCCGGGCACATCCAGGCGCAAGCGCTGGATAACAGATCCCGTAGGAAGGTTATGAAACTCAATAAAGCACAGGCCATTGCCCGCAGAAACCAGGAACTGGGCGGTGCCGTACTCGGCGTCAACAACTGCCACTTCACCGACCTGGACCGCAAACGCAACATCTGGTGGTTCGACCTGCCGGTGGGACGGATTGCCGTAGGCCAGTACGAGTGGATTCACTTGTTGATGCACAACGCCGATAGCGACCAGTTGCTGCACTTGAAAGTGCCGACCGTGTTTTTGCGCGAGAAGCTTGAAGGCCTGGTGGTGCGCAATGCCGGCAAGCGCAAGCCGGAGATCACCCTGGAGCTGAGTGCCGACAAGGATTCGTTCCTCAAGGATGTACGCCCGGCAGGTGCTGGCGTGAGCTTTGCGCAGTTCGCGCTGTAACCTGTGGGAGCTATAGCGGTGGGTCAGCTAACACTGCTTTGACTGGCCCACCGCTATCGCAGGCAAGCCAGCTCCCGCATTTGGATTGCATTTCAAGTGGCGCGATCAGCGTTCAATAAAAAGCCCCGCATCTGCGGGGCTTTTTGTTTTAGACCGGTTACTTCTTCAAACCGGCCTTCTTCAGTTCTTCATCCCGCAGTTCACGGCGCAAAATCTTGCCCACGTTGGTGGTCGGCAGTGCGTCGCGGAATTCCACGGCCTTGGGCACCTTGTAGCCGGTGACGTTGGCACGCATGTGCTCCATCACCTGGTCTTTGGTCAGGGTGGCACCCGGCTTGACCACGATGAAGATCTTGATGTGTTCCCCGGACTTCTCGTCCGGCACGCCAATGGCTGCGCATTGCAGCACGCCTGGCAGGCCCGCCAGCACGTCTTCCAGCTCGTTGGGGTACACGTTGAAACCGGAGACCAGAATCATGTCCTTCTTGCGGTCGACAATGCGCATGTAGCCATCCGGCTGGATGATCGCGATGTCACCGGTCTTCAGCCAGCCTTCGCTGTCGAGGATCTCGGCAGTGGCTTCTTCGCGCTGCCAGTAGCCCTTCATCACTTGCGGGCCCTTGACGCACAGCTCGCCCACTTCACCCAGCGCCAGCTCCACGCCGTCATCGGTGATGACCTTGCACAGGGTCGACGGCACCGGAATGCCGATGGTGCCGATCTGGATGTGCTGGATCGGGTTCACGGTGGCCACCGGGCTGGTCTCGGTCATGCCGTAACCTTCGCAGATGGAACAACCGGTGACCGCTTTCCAACGCTCGGCCGCCGCCAATTGCAGGGCCATGCCGCCGGACAGGGTGACTTTCAGCGCCGAAAAATCCAGCTTGCGGAAGGCGTCGTTGTTGCACAGCGCAACAAACAGGGTGTTCAGGCCGACAAAACCGCTGAACTTCCACTTCGACAGTTCCTTGACCATCGCCGACAGGTCGCGCGGGTTGCTGATCAGGATGTTGTGGTTGCCGATCAGCATCATCGCCATGCAATGAAAGGTGAAGGCATAGATGTGGTACAGCGGCAGCGGGGTGATGAGGATCTCGCAGCCTTCATTGAGGTTGGAGCCCATCAGCGCCTTGCACTGCAGCATGTTGGCGACGAGGTTGCGGTGGGTCAGCATCGCGCCCTTGGCCACGCCGGTGGTGCCGCCGGTGTATTGCAACACGGCGACTTCGTCACTGGCGGGGCTGACTTCGTTGATCGGCTGGCCGTGGCCCTTGGCCAATACGTCGTTGAACTTGATCGCCTTGGGCAAGTGATAAGCCGGGACCATCTTCTTCACGTACTTGATGACGCTGTTGATCAGCAGGCGCTTGAGCGGCGGCAACAGGTCGGCGACTTCGGTGACGATCACGTGCTTGACGGAGGTCTTGGGCACGACTTTTTCAGCCAGGTGCGCCATGTTGGCCAGGCAGACCAGGGCCTTGGCACCGGAGTCGTTGAATTGGTGTTCCATTTCCCGCGCGGTGTACAGCGGGTTGGTGTTGACCACGATCAGGCCAGCACGGATGGCGCCGAACACGGCGACCGGGTATTGCAGGACGTTGGGCAGTTGCACGGCGATTCGATCACCGGGCTGCAAGTCGGTATGCTGTTGCAGGTACGCGGCAAAGGCGCCGGACAGTTCGTACAGTTCACCGTAGGTGATTGTCTTGCCCAGGTTGCTGAAAGCCGGTTTGTTGGCGAAGCGTTGGCAGGACTGCTTCAGTACCGCCTGAATATTCGGATACTCGTCTGGATTGATTTCTGCAGCAATCCCGGCGGGGTACTTATCCTTCCAAAAGTCTTCGATCATGGAAGCCCACTCCTCAGCGACGCGAATTCATTCATCGCATTTGATGCGATTATTATTTGTTTGTTTTTGGGTGAGTCTGGCGGTTAAAAGCAAGCCAAGAGGTCACAAAGCGCGCCGAGAGTAGCAGCTTTGCCAAGGGCCGCCTAGAGCCAAAAGAGGCCCCTACGGTCATAAACATGACTCAAGAATATCTAATAGTCATTTTTAGAGCAAAGATTCTACAAGCCGAGGAAAGGCTCTGGAATGGGCTCTACAGGGCTAAAAAACAATGTGGGAGCTGGCTTGCCTGCTCCCACATTTTTGAGCCTATTCCAAATCAGGCGATGTCGCGAAGCTCGCGCCGCAGGATCTTGCCCACCGGCGTCATCGGCAACGACTCACGCAACACAATGTGCTTGGGCACCTTGTAGCCGGTGAAGTTGGCCTTGCAGTAGGTCTTCAGCTCTTCAAGGCTCACGCCCTGGGCACGAGCCACCACAAACAGCTTCACCGCCTCGCCGGTGCGCTCGTCGGGCACGCCAATCACCGCGCAACTGGCCACTGCCGGGTGTGCCATCACCACGTCTTCGATCTCGTTGGGGTACACGTTGAAGCCCGAGACGATGATCAGATCCTTCTTGCGGTCCACGATGCGCACAAAGCCGTCCGGGTCGATCACGGCGATATCGCCAGTCTTGAGCCAGCCTTCGGCGTCCAGGGTCTCGGCGGTCGCCACCGGTTGCTGCCAGTAGCCCTTCATCACTTGCGGGCCCTTGATGCACAGCTCGCCCCGCTCGCCCAGCGGCAACTCCACGCCGCTGTCATCGACGACCTTCATCGCCGTGCCCGGCACCGGAATGCCCACGGTGCCCAGCTTCGATTTGCCGCCATACGGGTTGGTGCTGGCCACCGGTGAGGTTTCGGTCAGGCCGTAGCCTTCGCCAATCGCGCAGCCGGTCAGTTGCTGCCAGCGCTCGGCCGTCGCCTTGACCAGCGCAGTGCCGCCGGAATTGGTGAGCTTGAGGTGGGAGAAATCCAGGGTCTTGAAATCCGGGTGGTCCATCAACGCCACAAACAGCGTGTTGAGCCCCAGCAGCCCGGTAAAGCGCCACTTTTTCAGCTCCTTGATAAAGCCGCCAATGTCCCGGGGATTGGTGATCAGCACGTTGTGGTTGCCCGACACCATCATGCACATGCAATTCGCGGTGAAGGCATAGATGTGGTACAGCGGCAGCGGCGCGACCATCACCTCCTGCCCTTCCTTGATCAGCGGATGGCCGTCGTCGCCCAGTTGCGACATGCACGCCCGCACCTGCTGCATGTTGGCCACCAGGTTGCCATGGGTGAGCATGGCGCCCTTGGCCAGGCCGGTGGTGCCGCCGGTGTATTGCAGCACCGCGATGTCATCGAGGGTCACCGGGTGGCGGTTGAGCGCCTGGCCCGCACCCATGCTCAGGGCGCGCTTGAAGGAAATGGCCTGCGGCAGGTTGTACGCCGGGACCATCTTCTTGACCTTGTCGACCACGGTGTTGATCAGCCAGCCCTTGGCGGCGGGCATGAAGTCGCCCATCTTCGCTTCGATCAGGTATTCGATCTCGGTGTCTTTACTGACTTCTTCTACCCGCGAGCCAAACAGGTTCAGGTACACCAGCGCCCGAATGCCGGCGTCCTTGAACTGGTGACGCATTTCCCGCGGGGTGTACAGCGGGTTGGTGTTGACCACGATCAGCCCCGCGCGCAGGGCGCCGAACACGGCAATCGGATAATGCAGGACGTTGGGCATCTGCACCGCAATGCGGTCACCCGGCTTGAGGTCGGTGTGCCATTGCAGGTAACCGGCGAACGCTGCACTGCGGCGATCCAGCTCGGCGTAGGTCAGGGTGATCCCCATGTTGCTGAACGCCGGACGATCGGCAAAGGTCTTGCAGGACCGCTCGAAGACTTCGATCACCGACTTGTAGGCCGTGAGGTCGATCTCGTTGGGAACCCCGGCCGCGCGTTTGTCATTCCAGAAATCAGGTTGCATTATTCTTGTCCTCTTACCTGAGTGGTCCGGCCGCTTTTGATGCTGCGATGAAAGCGGAGCTTTGGGGACGTTAGCAGCTATGGTCAATCAGGCAAATACAACAAGATGCGTCATTGATTGTGTGAATCTCCCTGCCAAGGCCAGCGCTGATCCAGCAGCCGCGGGCAGATGAGCTATACACTGCAACGACCCTGAGCAAAGGAAGCGCCATGAACCACACCACTTTCTGGCTGACCGCGAATGACCGCAGTCGGGTGTACGTCAACCAATGGCTGCCGGACGGGCCGCCCAAGGCGTTGATCATGCTGGCCCACGGCATGGCCGAGCACAGTGGCCGCTATGGGCGCCTGGCCCAGGCGTTGTGTGACGCCGGTTACGGCCTGTACGCCCCTGACCAGCGCGGCCACGGGCGCACTGCCGACGAAGGCACCCTGGGGCTGTTTGCCGAGAAAGATGGCTGGAACAAAGTGGTGGGCGACCTGGCGAGCCTTAATCAGCACATCGGCCAGCAGGCGCCGGGGGTGCCGATCATTCTGCTGGGCCACAGCATGGGCAGCTACATTGCCCAGGCGTATCTGCTGCACCACAGCGCGAGCCTCAACGGGGCGATTCTCAGCGGCTCGAATTTCCAGCCGGTGGCGCTGTACGGCGCAGCCAAGGTGATCGCCCACATCGAGCGCTTGCGCCAGGGCTTGCGCGGGCGCAGTGCGCTGATTGATTTCCTGTCATTTGGATCGTTCAACAAGGCATTTAAACCCAATCGCACCGCTTTCGACTGGCTCAGCCGCGACCCGGCCGAGGTCGACAAGTACGTCAGCGACCCGCTCTGCGGCTTTCGCTGCACCAACCAGCTGTGGATCGACCTGCTGAGCGGCTTGCAGCAAATCAGCAAAGCGTCCAATCTCGCTCAGATCGATCCGGGCCTGCCGATCCTGATAATGGGCGGAGAATGTGATCCGGTCAGTGAAGGCAAGCGTCTCAAAAGTCTGGCCAACGCTTTGCGCGAAGCCGGCTGCCAGAACCTGGAGCTGAGCATTTACCCGCAGGCGCGCCACGAATTATTCAACGAAACCAACCGTGATGCGGTCACAGCCGATGTGCTGACGTGGCTGGACCAGGCTGCAATACTGCGCCGCCCCGCTCGCTGCGAATGATATTTCGTTTAAAATCAATACATTAAGATTATCGATTAGCCACAGGATGCACCATCTGATGACCCAGGTTACCAACACGCCTTACGAAGCCCTCGAAGTCGGCCAGACCGCCAGCTACAGCAAGACCGTCGAAGAGCGCGATATCCAGCTGTTCGCGGCGATGTCCGGCGACCACAACCCGGTGCACCTGGACGCCGAATTCGCCAAGGCGACCATGTTCAAGGAACGCATTGCCCACGGTATGTTCAGCGGCGCCCTGATCAGCGCGGCAGTCGCGTGTGAGTTGCCTGGGCCCGGCACCATCTACATCGGCCAGCAAATGACTTTCCAGAAGCCGGTAAAAATCGGCGACACCCTGACCGTGCGTCTGGAAATCCTGGAGAAGCTGCCGAAGTTTCGCGTGCGCATCGCCACCCGCGTATTCAACCAGCGCGATGAGCTGGTGGTGGACGGTGAAGCCGAGATCCTCGCGCCGCGCAAGCAGCAGACCGTGACCCTGACCGAACTGCCAGCCATCAGCATCGGTTAAACCACCACGCATAAAAAAGCCCCGCATCTGCGGGGCTTTTTCTATTCAGGCCGGGCTCAAGACTGAGCGCGTGCCTGGTTACGCAGGGCTTTCACCTGGTCGTGGTTGCGTTGCGCGCCGTGGAACTGACGCTCCACCAGGTCGCGGATACCCAGCAGGTTGTGCTTGTTGATCTTCTCGATCGCTTCTTTGTAAGCCTTCAGCGCGTGGTCTTCACCGCGCTCGGCTTCGTTCAGCACAGCTTCTTCATCTTTACCGGTGACCAGCGACTTCACGTCGACCCAGCCACGGTGCAGGGCGCCAGCGACGCTGCCGGATTTTTCCGGATCGCCACCCAGTGCTTTAACGGCAGTCTGCAGTTCGGCAGCGGCGGTGGCGCAATCAACGGAACGTTTGGCAAACAGGGCTTTGAGTTCTGGATGCTTGATGTCTTCTGCGCAGGTCTTGAAGCCTTCCTGGCCGTCCTTGCTGGTCTCGATCAGGTCATTGAGTACGGAGATCGATTCTTTGTTGATATCAGTCATTTTTCAATTCCTTCGCGGGTTAAGTAACGTGCATTAGTCATTGCAGCGCCCGTGCCAGCTTTTGAAAAACGAATTAATCCTTATATTTCAATAAGTTAAATATTGACCAAAAATCTGTATCCGCTTTATTTGCATGATCTGTCATTTGGCCTCCATGCAGAATGCCTGTATTTTCCAACGCATCGACTCAAACACTTGAAGCCCCAATGAACCCTGAAAAACTTGAACTGCTGATCACCCGCGAAATGCCCTTCGGCAAGTACAAGGGCCGGATCATTGCCGACCTGCCTGGGCCCTACCTGAACTGGTTTGCCCGTGAAGGTTTCCCCCACGGCGAGTTGGGGGGGTTACTGGCACTGATGCAGGAAATCGACCACAACGGCTTGTCCGAACTGCTGGAACCCCTGCGCGCCAAACACGGCAAGCCAGCCCCTCGTCATTAATAGAGCACGCACATGGACAGTACCCGCGACGAACAACACTGGCACCAAATCGCCCAGCGCTACGACCTTGAGCCTGGCCCGATCAACCTCGAAAACGGTTACTTCGGGCGCATGAGCCGCGCGGTGCTGCAGCAGTATCAGGACCACGTAGCCTTCATCAATCGCAGCAATTCGATCCATGTGCGCCAGCGTTTCGAGCAGGGCGAAAACCTCGAGATTCGTAACCAGTTGGCGCAGTTAATGGACGCCGACCCTGAAGCCGTCGCCCTCACCCGCTGCGCCTCGGATGCCTTGCAGTCGCTGATCCGCAACTACAACCGCCTGCAGCCGGGCGACCAGGTGCTGATCAGCGACCTGGAATACGACACCGTCAAGGGCGCCATGCGCTGGCTGGCGCAGAACCGTGGGGTGGAGGTCATCGAGATTGCCCACGAACACCCGGCCAGTTTCGACAGCCTGGTGCAGACGTATCGCGATGCGTTCGTGCGCTACCCGCGTCTGAAATTGCTTGCACTGACTTACGTGACCCACCGCACCGGACTGGTAATGCCGGTGGAGGCAATTGCCACCGCCGCCAAAGAACACGGGATTGATGTGATCCTGGATGGCGCCCATGCGTTGGGGCAGATCGAGTTCAACCTGGCGCAGTTGGGCATCGCGTTTGCCGGCTTTAATCTGCACAAGTGGATTGGCGCGCCGCTGACCCTGGGCTTTATCTATATCGACCCGCAGCGGCTGGCGGACATTGATCCCGACATGGGCGAGTTTCACTACCCGGTCACCGATGTACGTGCGCGTACGCCATACAGCACGCCGAATTTCCCGGCACTGATGACGTTGCCGCTGGTGTTCGAAGAGCATCGGGCATTGGGCGGCTCGAAGGCCAAAGGCGCCCGGCTCAACTACCTGCGGGATTTGTGGGTGAGCGAGGTGCGGCAGTTGCCGGGAATTGAAGTGCTGACGCCGGACGATCCTCGGCTGTATTGCGCGATCACCTCGTTCAAGTTCACTGATCAGCCGGATCAACAGGTGATGGCGGATCGGTTGCTCAAGGAATATGACCTGTTTACCACGACCCGCAGCGGCGCGTCGTTCGGCAGTTGTATTCGGGTGACGCCGGGCTTTCTGACGTCAGCGGCGGACATCCACGTGTTGATCAAAGCCATCACAGAACTGAGCGCGCCTTAGCGTGTATATCCGTTATTTAGGTAACGGCCACTTAGGGTTCCGCTCTTACAGCGGCTCACTTTTGAAAAGCGCAAAAGTAAGCAAAACGCTCTTGCCCCACCACTCGGCACCTCGCTAATGCTCGGTGTGCCCTCTCTCCGGTACTACTCCGCGGGCCGCCGCGACGGGGCGTCCCTGCCCCGTCGCGGCTAAACCGGCGTCCTGCCGGTTTACCCGCTCCGTACTACCTGCGTTCGGCCAGCGTGGTTTAACGGGGCGCCTAAGATCAAGATCAAAAGCAGATCAAGAGCACAGCGGCCTACAGGCCGGCTTGAGTGGTGTGAAGCAAAGGCAAAATCAAAATCTAAAGCGGGCACGGTCAAATGTGGGAGCTGGCTTGCCTGCGATGGCATCGCCTCGGTGCACCTGAGAGACCGAGTTGTCTGCATCGCAGGCAAGCCAGCTCCCACAGAAAAGCAGAGCTGCATCAGTTTCAGATTTGGTTTTCGCTTTGGCTTTGGCTTTTGATCTGGCTTCTACCACTCAAGCCGGCCTGTAGGCCGCTGTGCTCTTGCTTTTGATTTTGATCTGGCTCTGACTGCCCCAATAAGCCCGAGGCCGAACGCAGGGATTGAGGAGCGGGTAAACCGGCAGGACGCCGGTTTAGCCGCGACGGGGCAGGGACGCCCCGTCGCGGCGGCCCGCGGAGCAATGCCGGAGTGAGGGAACACCGAGCCTGGGCGAGGTGCCGACAGGCGGGGCAGAGCGCTTTGGTTACTTTGCCGCTTTTGCAAAGTGACTCGCTGTAAGAGCGAAACCATAAGCCGCCGTTACCTAAATAACGGATATGTACTCAGTCACCCCTGAAGGTTTCCAGCAGGCAAAAAAAGCGGCGCACCGACCAAGTGCGCCGCAAAAATGCCGTAGAACACAGCAACAACGATTCGGTAAATCCAATCAGTCCAGCAGGGCCAGCGCCTCGGCGGTGGTTTCCTGGATACGTGCCCAGTCGCCGTTCTTGACCCACTCAGGGTCCAGCATCCAGCTACCGCCCACGCACATCACATTCTTCAAGGCCATGTAGCTCTTGATGTTGGCCGGGCCCACACCGCCAGTCGGGCAGAATTTCACTTCGCCAAACGGGCCGCCCAACGCTTTGATGGCCGCCACGCCACCGCTGACTTCAGCCGGGAACAGCTTGAAGCGGCGATAACCCAGGCCATAACCTTCCATGATCCCGGAAGCATTGCTGATGCCAGGCAACAGCGGAATCGGGCTGTGCACCGAGGCTTCCAGCAGGTCACGGGTAATGCCCGGGGTGACGATAAATTGCGAACCGGCCACTTCGGCCGCTTCCAGCATATGGCGATCCAGCACGGTACCGGCGCCGGTGCACAGCTCCGGACGCTGCTCACGCAGCACCTGGATGGCCTTCAGGCCGAACTGCGAACGCAGGGTCACTTCCAGTGCGGTCAAACCACCGGCAGCCAGGGCATCGGCCAGCGGCAGAATGTCCTGTTCACGGGCAATGGTGATCACCGGCAGGATCCGCGCCTTGGCGCAGAGGCTGTCGATCAAGGCAACTTTGTCCGCCATGGAAACGGTAGGTTGAGGGCTGTTCATCGCGGCTGATCCTTGGCTCATGGGCACCAGTAAATCTCTAAAGTAGGTTGCAAAAACGCGCGTATCGGCATGGCAGCAACGTCGTCACTGGCCAGCGCGGCGCTCAAGGTGGTCAATTTCGAGCTGCCGGAAATCGACAGCACGGTGTAGTGGGCGGTGGCCAGCAATGCGCGACTCATGGTCAGGCGCTGGTGCGGCACGGTCGGCGCCAGCATTGGCCAGCAACGACGGCTGCCATCTGGCTTCAGTGCATCAGCCAGGTTCGGGCTGTTGGGGAACAGCGACGCGGTGTGGCCGTCGTCGCCCATGCCCAGTACCAGCACGTCAATCGCCGGCAACTCGGCCAGCAGGCGATCGGCCTGCTCGGCAGCCTGCTCAAGGGTGGCGGCGACGCTGTACAGGCTCAGGAACTTCGCCTTGGCCGCCGGCCCTTGCAGCAAATACTTTTTCAACAGGCCGGCATTGCTGTCGGCATGTTCCACCGGCACCCAGCGCTCGTCGGCCAGGGTGATGGTCACCTTGGACCAGTCCAGGCCTTGTTTGGCGAGGTTCTGGAAGAACGCCACCGGGCTGCGGCCACCGGACACCACCAGGGTCGCTTCGCCACGGGCACTGATGGCCGTGCGCAGTTGTTCGGCCACGTCATTGGCCAAGCCGTCGGCCAGCAGCGCCGCGGTGCGGTACTCATGGGCAGTGACGCCCTGAGGCAGTTTCAGTTCAGATATCGCCATACCAAGACCTCCCGTCCCGCGTGATCAGTGCAATCGAGCTCATCGGCCCCCAGGACCCCGCCGCGTACGGCTTGGGCGCATCACCGGATTTTTTCCACCCGGCGATCAACTGGTCACACCACTTCCACGCGGCTTCAATTTCATCTTTGCGCACAAACAGGTTCTGGTTGCCGCGCATGACTTCAAGTAACAACCGCTCGTAGGCATCGGGAATCCGCGCGCTGCGATAGGTGTCGGAAAAATTCAGTTGCAGTGGCCCGCTGCGCAGTTGCATGCCCTTGTCCAGGCCCTGCTCCTTGGTCATCACGCGCAAGGAAATACCTTCGTCCGGTTGCAGGCGGATGATCAGCTTGTTGCTGATCTGCAAGCGCTGCTCGGGGGCGAAGATGTAGTGGGACGGTTCCTTGAAGTGGATGACGATCTGCGACAGCTTTTGCGGCATGCGCTTGCCGGTGCGCAGATAGAACGGCACCCCGGCCCAACGCCAGTTACGAATATCGGCTCGCAGCGCGACGAAGGTTTCGGTGTCGCTCTGGGTGTTTGAATTCTCTTCTTCGAGGTAACCCGGCACCGGCTTGCCGGCGCTGTAGCCGGCGATGTATTGGCCGCGCACCACTTGGGTGGTCAGGCCATCGGGGCTGATCGGCGCCAGGGCCTTGAGCACCTTGACCTTCTCGTCACGAATACTGTCGGCAGACAGGTCGGCCGGCGGGTCCATGGCGATCAGGCACAGCAACTGCAGCAGGTGATTCTGGATCATGTCCCGCAGTTGCCCGGCCTTGTCGAAGTAACCCCAGCGACCTTCGATGCCGACCTGCTCGGCCACGGTGATTTCCACGTGGGAGATGTAGTTCTGGTTCCACTGGGTTTCAAACAGGCTGTTGGCAAAACGCAGGGCGATCAGGTTCTGGACGGTTTCTTTGCCCAGGTAGTGGTCGATGCGGTAGGTGCGGTTTTCCGGGAAAAACTGCGCCACGGCGTCGTTGACCTTGCGCGACGAATCGAGGTCCGAGCCGATGGGTTTTTCCAGGACCACGCGGGTGTTTTCCGCCAGGCCGACCTTGGACAGGTTTTCGCAGATCGCGCCGTACACCGCCGCCGGGGTGGCGAAGTAGGCAATCAGGCGTTGTTCGGTGCCGGCTTTTTCCGCCAGGGCAACATAGTCGTCGGCTTTCAGGAAGTCGACGTGCAAGTACGTCAGGCGAGCCAGGAAGCGCTGGGCGACGGTTTCGTCCAGTTCCTTGCCGACGTAGCTGCGCAATTCTTTTTCGATGTGGGCCAGGTGCTGCTGCTCGGAACCCGCCTCACGGGCCAGGGCCAGGATGCGCGTGTCTTCGTGCAGGAGGCCCGCACCATCGAGTTGATAAAGGGCAGGAAATAACTTGCGCAGCGCCAGATCACCCAAGGCGCCAAACAGGGCAAAGGTGCAGGGTTCTACGGTTATCGAAGGCATGATGTTTGTTCTTTTATCAAGTTAAGCTACAAATACCTTTTTTTAAGGCATCACTCAAGGAAAAATGTAGTAATAACCACAACATTTTCCCAAAAAACGTATTCCGAGTGGTGGTGTTCAACTACCCTAAGTAGGATAGGCCACCGCAAAGGGCCGCTCGTCGACTGGTTGACGACCCTTATTTGCATCGTCGCCCTAAGGAAACATGAATGGACCGCGTGCGAAATCTACTGGAACAGATCCAGAAACGCCTCGAAGAACTGAACAAGGCTGAACGTAAAGTCGCCGAGGTCATCCTGCTCAACCCGCAGCAGGCGACCCGCTTCTCTATCGCCGCCCTCGCCCAGGCCGCTTCGGTCAGCGAACCTACAGTGAACCGCTTCTGCCGCTCGTTCGGCGTGAGTGGTTACCCTGAACTTAAATTGCAGCTGGCGCAAAGTTTGGCCAGTGGCGCGGCGTATGTCAGCCGTGCGGTAGGGGCCGATGATAACCCCGAGGCCTACACCCAGAAGATCTTTGGCAGCGCCATCGCCTCCCTGGACAGCGCCTGCCAGGCCCTGGACCCGAACCTGATCAGCAAGGCCGTGGACCTGCTGATCCAGGCCCGGCAGATCCACTTCTTTGGCCTCGGGGCTTCGGCGCCGGTGGCCATGGATGCCCTGCACAAGTTTTTCCGTTTCAACCTGTCGGTCACGGCCCATGCCGATGTGCTGATGCAGCGGATGATCGCCTCGGTGGCCCATACCGGGGAGTTATTCGTGATCATTTCCTACACCGGGCGTACCCGTGAGTTGGTGGAAGTGGCGCGTATTGCGCGGGAAAACGGTGCTTCGGTGCTGGGCGTAACGGCCGAGAACTCGCCACTGGCCAAGGTCAGTACCGTGAGCCTGAACATTCCGTTGCCGGAAGACACCGACATCTACATGCCGATGACCTCGCGGATCATCCAGCTGACGGTGCTGGACGTGCTGGCGACGGGCATGACCTTGCGTCGCGGGGTGGATTTCCAGCCGCATTTGCGCAAGATCAAAGAGAGCTTGAATGACAGCCGTTATCCGGTCGGGGATGAGTTCAACTAGTTCGAAATCTACGCGACTGTGCCGACCTCTGTGGTGAGCGGGCTTGCCCCGCGCTGGGCCGCGAAGCGGCCCTATTAAGCTCACCGAGTTGATTCAGGTATATCTCGGTGGCTGGTTTCAGGGCCGCTTCGCAGCCCAGCGCGGGGCAAGCCCGCTCACCACAGGCCTCAGGCCCCCACCCGCGCCTGCAAACTCAAATGCGCCCTCTCCCCCGGCGCCAGGCTCGCACCGGCCATCGCCGACTCCACACACACAAACCCCGACGCCTCGTTGAAGCTCACCCCCAGCAACGGCCGGCTGCCCGGGTGCCACACCACCGTGTCGGCACTCTCGCCGGTATCGATGCACAACTCGCGCTGCCAGGCATGGTCCTTGAGGTGCAGTTCGCCCTCGTGCTGGAACACCCGCTGACAGCCGCCATCGACCCGCAACTCACCTTCCTGCTGGCAAACCTGGCGATTGAGCTGGTCGTAGCCTTGCGCCCCATCGAGCCCAGACAGCGCTATCTCACCGACGTTGCCAATTCGCCAATAGGCGTGCAAAGCATGGCTCAGCTGGCACGGCAGTTCGTCCTGGTGCTCGGTGGCCAGGCGCAGTTCCAGGGTTTCCCCAGGTGCGCATGCAGGTCCACCTGCCAATCGCATAGCTGCAATTGCCAGTGCAAACGCACGCCGTCGTCGTCGGTGCTGCTGTCCAGCAGTTTCCAGTCGATCAGCCGCGCCCAACCATGGGACGGCCACGCGTTTTCGCTGGGATGGCGGCCATACCACGGCCAACACACCGGCACGCCGCCACGAATGGCGCCGACCTGCGGCCACTTGGCCGCGCACCACAGCCAGGGTTTCTGGCCCTTGGGCTGAAAGTGCAGCAATTGCGCGCCCTGGCGACTGAACACCGCTTGGCAGAGCGGGTGATCGATCACCAACACATCGCGCATCTGAAAGCGTTCCCAGGCGAATACCGGTCGCTCGCGCAGGGATTTGAAAAAGCGTTGCAGCGGATGCTCATGCATGTGCCACGGTCCTGAATATCTTTGTAGGAGCTGGCTTGCCTGCGATGGCATCGCCTCGGTGTGGCAGATACACCGCGGGGCTCGCATCGCAGGCAAGCCAGCTCCCACACAAAAAAAAGCGGATAGCCATGGCTACCCGCAAAATGCGCACAGAGAGAAGGAGCTTATCGCAACAACGTTAGAACGTAGACTGAATTTTCAGGCCCGCGACTACCGCGTTGTCGACCTGCTTCACGCCGCCTGGGTTGGCGATGTATTGCAGGTTAGGACGCACGGTCAGCCAATTGGTGACGTGGAAACCATAGTTCAGTTCAACGTTGTACTCAGTGTTACGCAGCGGTGCGTAGCCCGACTGATCGTAATCGGTGAAACCACCAGCGGCATTGAGCAACTCGGCGTTTTTCTTCACGTCACTGTTGGCGTGGATACGGGAGACACCGATACCCACGTCATCTTTGGTACGTGCGTCGAATGGGCCCTTGTACACAAGCATCAGCGACTGGTAGTTGTCGACCAGGTTGGTGTCTTTGTCGTGGAAGGTGACGTTGGCCGCGATGTTCAAGCCGCGGGAAGCGTCGCCATTGTGGGTGGTGAGTTGCTGTTGCAGAACGCCCCAGTAACCGCTTTTGCTGCTGCGAACACGGAAGGCTGCGCCCGTGGTGCCAGCATCGTTGCCGTTGACGTCTTCACGTACGTCGGTGGCATCGGCGGTGCTCTTGTAGTAACCCACACGGTATTCGCCCGGCAGGCCGTTGACCTTAGGCGACCAGACCAATTCCACCGGCAATACGGTGCCCTTGGTGCCGCTGCCGCTGAGTTTGAAGCCGTTGCCGTGCTCAAGCTGCGACGGGTTCTGGTTGTACGCACCGATTTGCGCATACAGCTCAGGCGTGATGTTGTACTTCACGCGGATAGCCGCCTGGCTGACTGGCCAGTTGTACCAGGTGTTTACATAGTTACCGACCTGGGAGCCGCAGAACGACAGGTTCTGGAAGTCGCACGGGAAGGTGTTGAAGTCTTCGCCTTCACCGAAGTAGCCGAGTTTCACGTCCAGCTTGTTGTCGAACATCTGGTGCTGAATCCAGAACTGCGTCAGACGCACCATGTGGCCACGGCCGTCGACTTCTTGAGACGAACTCAAGGTGCCGGCACGCGGGTCACCGATACGGTCGTTGGAGATGTTCGCACCATTACGATTGGTCAACTGGATCTTGGCCTGGGTGTTGCTCCAGCCCCACAGCTTGTCCAGGTCCAGTGCTACGCCCAGACCGAACTGGTCAGCGTAACGGGCAGTTTTGTCGTTGTTGTAGCCACCGCTGAGGTTGCCACCGACTTCACCTACGTAATCCGCCTTGATGTCGATACCTTGCTCGATCAGCTTGGTACGCTCACCGCCCCAATCGCCGGTCATCCACTTGGAATCGGAGCTGAATGCATCGGCCGCCATCGCATTGGCGGACAATACCAGGGCTGCTGCTGCTGACAGTTGGCAGATCAGCCGGGTGTTGTTGTGTTGCTTTTTCATCCCTACATCCTCGTCTTTATTGTTATTAACTGTTTTTATCTAACGCGGTTTACTTCTTTGTCCCTGGTTCCCCGACAGGAGCGTGCCCGCTCCTGCCATTCAACGTCCCTTGAATTGAGCGACGTTGTCACTGCGCTCCTGTGCAGGCAACGAAGCGGCAGTGCCCAGACGCTCACCGGTCTTGGCGTCGAACAGCAACACCTTGGCCGGATCGAACTGCAGGGTCAGGGTCTCGCCCACCTGCGGCGCCACATCGGGCGCCAGGCGGCAGCAGACCTTGGTGTCATTGATTTGCACGAACACCAGGGTGTCCGGGCCAGTCGGTTCGGTGACTTGCACCTCGGCCCGAATGGTCGGTGCGCCGGTGGCTTCGGCTGCGGCCAGCACGATCTGCTCCGGGCGCAGGCCCAGGATCACTTCGCGGTCTTCAAGGCCTGCATCGTTCATGCTCAGCGGCAATTCACACCGGGCCTGGCCGCTGTCCAGCAGCGCCACCAGGCGGCCGTCCTTGCGTTGCAGGCGCAGTGGAATGAAGTTCATCGGCGGCGAACCGATAAAGCTCGCCACGAACAGGTTGGCCGGGTCGTTGTAGATCTCTTTCGGCGTGCCGAACTGCTGGATGATGCCGTCCTTCATCACCGCCACTTTGTCGCCCAGGGTCATCGCTTCGATCTGATCGTGGGTGACGTAGACGGTGGTGGTTTTCAGACGCTGGTGCATCAGTTTCATTTCGGTACGCATCTCGACCCGCAGCTTGGCGTCGAGGTTGGACAGCGGTTCGTCGAACAGGTAGATCTTCGGACGACGCGCCAGTGCACGGCCCATGGCCACGCGCTGTTGCTGGCCGCCCGAGAGCTGGCCCGGCTTGCGATTGAGCAGGTGCTCGATCTGCAGCAGCTTGGCGACGCGCGCCACTTCTTCGTCGATCGCCGCCTGGGGCATCTTGCGAATCTTCAGGCCGAACTCGATGTTCTCGCGCACGCTCATGGTCGGGTACAGCGCGTAGGACTGGAACACCATGGCGATGTCGCGATCCTTGGGACTCATGCCGCTCACGTCCTGATCGCCGATCATGATCGCGCCGCCGGTGATGTTTTCCAGGCCGGCAATGCAGTTCATCAAGGTCGACTTGCCGCAACCCGAAGGCCCGACCAGGATCAGGAACTCACCTTCCTTGATCGACAGTTCGATGTTCTTCAGGGTGTCCGGCAGGCCGGTACCGTAGGTCTTGTTTACGTTACGAAGTTCAAGCGTTGCCATGATTACCCCTTGACCGCGCCGGCCGTCAGGCCGCGCACGAAATACTTGCCTGCGACCACATAGACCAGCAGGGTCGGCAGCCCGGCGATCATCGCCGCCGCCATATCAACGTTATATTCCTTGACCCCGGTACTGGTGTTGACCAGGTTGTTCAGCGCCACTGTGATGGGCTGCGAATCACCGCTGGAGAACACCACGCCGAACAGGAAGTCGTTCCAGATCTGCGTGAACTGCCAGATCAGGCACACCATGATGATCGGTGTCGACATCGGCAGGATGATCAAGCGGAAGATCGTGAAGAACCCCGCGCCATCCAGGCGTGCCGCCTTCACCAGTGCATCGGGAATGCTGACGTAGTAGTTACGGAAGAACAGTGTAGTAAACGCCAGTCCGTAGACGATGTGCACGAACACCAGGCCCGTGGTGGTACTGGCCAGGCCCATCTTGCCGAGGGTGAACGAGGCTGGCAGCAGCACGGTCTGGAACGGCAGGAAGCAGCCGAACAGCAGCAGGCCGAAGAACAGCTGCGAGCCGCGAAAACGCCACATCGACAGCACGTAGCCGTTCAAGGCACCGATGGCGGTGGAGATCAGCACGGCCGGAACGGTGATCTTGATCGAGTTCCAGAAGTAACCGTCAACCGTGGCCCAGGCTTTCACCCAGCCAATGCCGGTGACAACGGAAGGCCAGCTCAGCAGGTTGCCGGTGCTGATGTCTTCCGGGGTCTTGAAGCTGGTCAGCAACATGACCACCAACGGCACCAGGTACAACAGGACAGCGAGGATCAGCACCGCGTAGATCGCGATGCGGCTCAGGCTGATGGCAGGTTTGCCGACAAGACTAGTCATTGCGCTTGGTCCTTAGCTCGGAGTACAGGTAAGGCACGATGATTGCGAGAATCGCACCGAGCATCAGAATCGCACTGGCCGAGCCCATGCCCATCTGGCCGCGGCTGAAGGTGAAGGAGTACATGAACATCGCCGGCAGGTCGGAGGAATAACCCGGACCACCCGCGGTCATGGCCGCCACCAGGTCGAAACTCTTGATCGCGATGTGCGCCAGAATCATCACCGCACTGAAGAACACCGGACGCAGGCTTGGCAGCACCACTTTCCAGTAGATGCGCGGCATGCTCGCGCCGTCGATCTGCGCAGCACGGATGATCGATTGATCAACACCGCGCAGGCCGGCGAGGAACATCGCCATGATGAAGCCCGAGGCTTGCCACACAGCGGCGATCACCAGGCAATACACCACACGGTCCGGGTCGATCAGCCAGTCCAGGCGAAAGCCTTCCCAGCCCCAGTCACGCAGCAGTTTGTCCAGGCCCATGCCCGGGTTGAGCAGCCATTTCCAGGCGGTACCGGTAACGATCATCGAGAGCGCCATCGGGTACAGGTAAATGGTGCGGATAAAGCCTTCGCGACGGATTTTCTGGTCGAGGAAAATCGCCAGCGTCACGCCGATCACCAAGGTGATGCCGATGAACATGCCACCGAACACCGCGAGGTTCTTGCTCGCGACCCACCAGCGGTCGTTGTCGAACAAGCGCGCGTATTGAGCCAGGCCCACGAACTTGTAGGTCGGCAGGAAAGTCGAGTTAGTGAACGACAGCACAAACGTCCACAGGATGTAGCCATAGAAGCCCACCAGAACGATGAACATGCTCGGCGCCAGCACCAGTTTGGGTAGCCAGCGCTGCAGTGCATCGAACGGCGAGGCTTTGCTGAACACAGCAACAGAACTCATGGGAAAATCCAGTACAGGGAAAAAGGACTACAGGAACATGCCTTGCGGGGGTTAGGGGTCCCCCCGCAAGGCCATTCAGTACTAACCGTTACTTGGCCGACTTGACCGCGCTGTACAGTTGCTTCGCGGTGGCTGCCGGATCAGCGGCCGGGTTGTTGATGTAGTTGGTGACTACGTCAAAGAACGCGCCTTGTACGGCCAGCGTGGTCGCCATGTTGTGCGCCATGCTTGGCTGCAGGCCGCCGGTCTGGGCGTCTGCCAGGAAGTCCTTGGCGGCGGTCTGGGCGCAGGAGTCAAAGCCGTATTTGCCCATGTCTTTCAACATGTCGATACGAACCGGGATCGAGCCCTTGTTGATGCTGAAGACTTTCTGGAAGTTTTCGCTCAACACGACTTTGGCGATGTCCTGCTGACCGGCAGCAGTGCCTTTGTCTTTCTGCTTGAACACCGCGAGGGAGTCGATGTTGTAGGTGAACGCCTTGTCGGTGCCCGGGAAGGCTACGCACTCGTAGTCTTTGCCGGCGACTTTCTTGGCGGCGGTCCATTCACTCTTGGCCCAGTCACCCATGATCTGCATGCCGGCCTTGCCATTGATGACTTTGGCGGCTTCCAGGTTCCAGTCCTGACCCTTGCCGTCGACGTCCATGTAGGTCGCGACTTTCTTCAGTTCGGTCAGGGACTTGATCATTTCAGGGCCGGTCAGGGCTTTTTCGTCCAGGTCGACCAGGGCTTTCTTGTAACCGTCAGCCCCCATTACCGAGAGTACGACGGCTTCGAAAACGGTGCTGTCCTGCCAAGGCTGGCCACCGTGGGCGAGCGGAATGAAGCCGGCTTTCTTCAGCTTGTCGCCAGCGGCGTAGAACTCTTCGAGGGTGGTAGGCGGTTTTTCGATACCGGCTTTCTTGAAGACTTCCGGGTTGATCCACAGCCAGTTGACGCGGTGAATGTTCACCGGCACGGCCACGTAATCACCTTCGTACTTCACGGTATCGGAGACTTTCTTGTCCAGCAGGGAGTCCCACTTTTCTTCTTTGGCGGGAACCTTCAGGACGTCGGTGTCGAGCAGCCCGGTGGACGCCCATTCCTGGATGTCGGGGCCTTTGATCTGGGCCATGCCTGGCGGGTTGCCAGCAACGGCGCGGCTTTTCAGCACGGTCATGGCAGTGGAACCGCCACCGCCGGCGACGGCACCGTCTTTCCAGGTGAAACCGTCTTTTTCAACTTGGGCCTTCAGGACATCTACTGCCGCTTTCTCGCCACCCGAGGTCCACCAATGCACAACTTCAACCGTCCCTTTCGAGTCGGCGGCAAAAGCACTGAGGGGAAACAACGAGGCAACGGAAATAGCTACGGCGAGGCGACTGATCGCTTTCATCTGAGTACCTTTTTTCTTGTTGTTATGCATGCAAGTCGGTGCTTGCGCTGCAAACGAGTTTAAACAGGGATTTTTCAGGTGCAGGTAACAAAGGGACGCCAAAATGTCACCACTTGGTGACATAACGCCCGGCGGCCACGGCACTGGCCATGCTCGGTGACAAGGGTAGACCCGGCAGCAATACAGACTGCCAGGCGTGGTAGAGGTCCGGCTTGCCACCCCAGATCTTGGCGCTGGGCTGGTTTTTCGGGCTCAGTTCGTGGTGCCAACTGCCGTGGGTTCGGTCGATGAAATGACTTTCACAGAACTCCCAGAAGCGCCGGTACCAGGTCTCGTAATGCAGCTCTCCCGTGCGTTTGAGCAACGCCTGGGCAGCGGCGCTGGCTTCGCAATGGGTCCAATGCAGGCGCTCGCGCACCACGGGGCGCTGGCTCCAGTCGAGGGTATAGACAATGCCGGGGGCACCGTCGACCGCCCAGGCATATTCGCAGGCGCTGGCGAACAGGCCCTTGGCGTCGGTCAACAACCAATCGGGGGTGACGAGCCCGGCGTCCAGGCGCGCGGCCTCAAGGTGCAACACCAGCCGCGCCCATTCAAAGCCGTGGCCGGGGGTGATGCCGTAGGGGCGAAAACCGTCGGCCGGGTTGTCTTCGTTGTAACCGCGCAGGGGTTGCCAGTGGCTGTCGAAATGTTCGATCACCATGTCCCGGTTTTCCGCCGCATGGGTATGAATAATCCGCTCGACGATGCGCAGCGCCCGGTCCAGCCAGCGGGTTTCACCGGTGACATCGGCCAGGGCCAGGAAGGATTCGGTGGCGTGCATGTTGCTGTTGGCGCCGCGATAGGCTTCGACACCGCTCCAGTCCTGGGCAAAGGACTCGAGCATCGCGCCCTCCTCTTCGCTCCAGAAGTACTGGTCGATGATGTGGGTCGCGTCGTTGAGCAAGGTCTGGGCGCCGGGTGCGCCGGCCACTACCGCAGAGCTGGCAGCCAAGGCAACAAAGGCGTGCAGGTAGGCGGCCTTGCCGGTGTTGCCATCGCGGGCATCGGGCTTGGCGAACCAGCCGCCGTGGCGGGCGTCGCGCAGCGGGCCACTGAGGGCCGCGACACCGTGTTCCACCAGCTCGGCATAACCGGGCAAGCCCAGGCCGTGGGCCATGGCGAAGCTGTGGGTCATGCGGGCGGTGTTCATGGTTTCGGCGACGGCATCGGGCGGCAAGACGCCGCGGTCGTCGAGGTTGCCGAAGCCTTCAGGCAGCCTGGACGCCTTGGCGAATGACAGCAGGCGCTGGCCTTCAGTGGCAAGCCAGGCGTGATGGGCAGGTGCGTTCAGCCAACTACTGGCAGGCAGTGGTTGCGTGGTCATGATTAGCCCTTTTTATTATTTGCGGGATGACGGGAGTCTAAACAAGGGCGGAGCGAGGGCAAGTAACGAAGGAGGTAGGAAATGTCACCGAATGGTGACATTAAGTGTGCTAGGGCTTGTAGGAGTCATGCGCATGACTCCTACAAGGGATCAACATCATGGCTGCCCGAGTGGGGTGATCCGCGCCGGCTGGTTGATCTGCTGCTGCAGGTTCTGCACCTGGCTCTGCAAAGTGGTGACGTTGCGCGTGGTCTGGATGCGGAACACGTCGAATTCCTTGTTGGACGGGCCGTCGGAGGCGGCCGGGCGGCTGTCCTGTTCGCTCTTGAGGACCACAAGGTCCTGCTCCAGGCGGGCAATCGCGGCCGCAGGGTTGCCCTGTTTTTTCAGCGCGGCGACGTCGGCGGAGAGCTCCTTGAATTCGGTGTCCCGGGACTTGAGGGTTGCCACCGCATCCGTCAGCGCCTGGACCTGGCCCTGCAACTGCGCGTTGGCGCCGGCCAGTTGGGTGGTGCTGGCAGTCATTTGCTCCAGGCGCTTGTCGAGGTCAGTCGCCTGGCCCGCCACGCCCAACTGCTGCTTGCCCTGCTCCAGCAACTGGGTTTCCAGCTGCTTGATCTGTAGCTTCAGGGCTTCACTGCCGTTATTCACACTGGCCTCGCTGGCCACCACCTTGCCGGAAATGTCCTGCAGGCGCCCCGCCGCTTCTTCGCTGATGCGCGCGAAGCTTTCCTGGGTCGCCACCAGTTGCTGGCCCATCAGGGAAATCTGCTGGAAGCTCCACCAGGCAAGGCCGGCAAAGGCGAACAGCAGCGCGCCGACCAATGCCCACAACGGCCCGGTACTGGCGCTCTTGACCTTGACTACCGGCGTTGGCCGGGAGCGCACGGACGTGGCCGGCGTCGGCTCAAAATCATCGTCGTCCGAGGTGTCAGCCCGCAGGCTGGGGACGTTGTCAAAGTCGTCGTTAGCATCGTTACGCATGAATCAACCTTCAAACCTTTGAGGTGGCATATAGATAGCCAAGCGCCGAAGTATAAACCTCGACCTGCCGCACTGATCGACCCTGGGTCGCAAATTCGGTTCCCGGTGTGTTGCCGGTTATTTAAGCCCCACGTCCTGGGCTTTCCACCAACTGCAAAACTCATCGAGGGCCGCCCACAGGCTGACCTTGGGCTGGTAGTCGAGATAATGCCGTGCGCGGGTGATGTCGAGGGTGAAATCTTTGTTCATGACCTGCATGCCCAGCCGTGACAACGCCGGCTCAGGACGGCCTGGCCACATCGCGCAAAACGCCTCATTGAGCGCCGCAACACTGTAGGACAAGCCGTAGGACCGGTAACGGGTGACCTGAGGCATGTCCATTTGGCGCATCACGTAGTTCACCACATCCCACACCGGCACCGGGGTACCGTTGCTGATGTTGTAGGCCTTGCCCAACGCCGAGCCCGTCGCGAGCAAACCGCTGAGCAGGGCTTCATTGAGGTTGTGAACGCTGGTGAAATCGACCTTGTTCAGGCCATCACCAACAATTGCCAGGCGGTTTTTGCGCTGCATTTTCAACAGGCGCGGGAAGATGCTCATGTCACCGGCGCCCGTGACAAACCGCGGGCGCAGGGCCAGTACTTCGAGGCCGAACTCCTGGGCACCGAACACCTTTTGTTCCGCCAGGTATTTGGTGGCCGCATAGGGATGCTTGAAGCGCTTGGGCACTTGCTCTTCGGTCAGCCCCAGATGATCGCGGCCATCGAAGTAGATCGACGGCGACGACAGGTGCACCAGGCGCCCGACCCGTTGTTTCAGGCAGGCCTCCACCACGTTTTCGGTGACGAGCACATTGCCCTGGTGGAAATCCTGATAACGCCCCCACAACCCCACGGCCCCGGCGCAGTGCACCACGGCTTCGACGTCGCGACACAACTCGCGCACCAGGTCCGGATCATTCAAATCACCCTGGATAAACTCGGCGCCGCGCCGCACCAGGTGTTCCACACCCTCGGCCCGCCGCCCGTTGACCCGCACGTCCAGGCCCTGCTCCAGGGCGAAACGCGCAAAACGCCCGCCAATGAAGCCGCTTGCGCCGGTGACCAGAATTTTCATGACTTACTCCGCATTCTTTCGTTTTTCATCGCTGTTGCCTTGACGCTGGCCATCACTCCAACGGCACCAACCATTGCCCTGTTGTGTGTGCCAGATGATCGGTCAGCAAGCCCAGCAATTGTCCACCACTGCGCCAATGATGCCAGTACAGCGGCACATCGATCGGCTTATCTGGCAATAACTCCACCAGCACACCTCTTTCCAGCTGGTCACGCACCTGCAATTCGGGCACCAGGCCCCAGCCCAATCCGGCTTCCGTCAGGCGGATAAACCCTTCGGACGATGGGCATAAATGGTGTTCGAAACCACCGTCAACGCCCAGGGAAGCCAGGTAGCGATGCTGCAGGAAATCATCCGGCCCGAACACCAACGCCGGCGTGCGGGCCAGTTGATCGGCGCGTACGCCCTCGGGAAAGTGCCGAGCGACAAACGCCGGGCTGGCCAGCGCCCGGTAACGCATGGCACCGAGCAACAGGCTACGGGCACCGGCCACCGGGCGTTCGCTGGCGCAAATGCAGGCCGCCACTTCACCGGCGCGCATGCGTTTGAGGCCGACGGTCTGGTCCTCTACCACCAGGTCCAGCAGCAGGTGCTGCTCGGCGCAGAAGTCGCTCACCGCCTCGGCCCACCAAGTGGCCAGGCTGTCGGCATTCAAGGCGATGCGCAGGCGCTCGGGCATGCCCTCTTCGTCCAGCGCGGGCACCTGGCTTTGCAGGTCGCGCTCCAGCAGCCGCACCTGTTGCACGTGGTTGAGCAAACGGCGGCCGATTTCGGTGGGTGTCGGCGGCGTGGCCCGTACCAGCACCGGCTGGCCGACTCGCGCTTCCAGCAGCTTGATGCGCTGGGAAATCGCCGACTGGGAGATTCCCAGCACCTGAGCGCCGCGCTCAAACCCGGCCTGTTCCACCACCGCTGCGAGGGCGGAAAGCAATTTATAGTCGAACATCAGTTTTCCTAATGAGCGATCAGCAATATTGGTTTTTCTTATACAGCCTTGAACGTGAGAATAGCCAGCATCGTTTCTTCTTATTCAAGGACCCTCCACATGGCTGGCGAAACCGCCCTGGCAACCCTGCTGCGCAGCATGAGCCCACACCTCAATGATGGCGACTACGTGTTCTGCACCCTGGCCGACAGCCGCATCCCCGAGGGATGCGAGGTGATCGGCAGCTTCCGCGAGCAGGAAGGCCTGACGCTGATCGTCGAGCGCCAGCAGGCTGAAAAGGCCGGGCTGGCCTTCGAGTACGTCGCGGCGTGGATCACCCTCAATGTGCATTCAGCCTTGGAAGCCGTGGGCCTGACCGCCGCGTTTGCCACAGCCCTGGGCTCCGCCGGGATCAGCTGCAACGTGATTGCCGGCTACTACCACGATCACCTGTTTGTCGGCCGCGCCGATGCCGAGCGCGCCATGACGGTGTTGCGGCAATTGGCGGCGGGCGCGGAGTAAATCCTATGTGGCAAAGTTATATGAACGGCTTGTTGGTGGCCTTCGGCTTGATCATGGCGATTGGCACCCAGAACGCCTTTGTCCTGGCGCAAAGCCTGCGCCGTGAACATCACCTGCCTGTGGCGGCCTTGTGCGTGGTGTGCGACGCCATCCTGGTGGCGGCCGGTGTGTTCGGCCTGGCCACCGTGCTGGCGCATAACCCGGTACTGCTGGCGATCGCCCGGTGGGGCGGCGCGGCGTTCCTGTTGTGGTACGGCACCCTTGCCCTGCGCCGGGCCTGTTCGAAACAAAGCCTGGGCCAGGGCGACCACCTCAAGGTGCGCTCCCTGAAGGCAGTGATGCTCAGCGCCCTGGCGGTGACCTTGCTCAACCCCCACGTGTATCTGGACACCGTCTTGTTGATCGGCTCCCTCGGCGCCCAGCAAACCGAACCCGGCGCTTACGTGGCCGGTGCCGCCAGCGCTTCACTGCTGTGGTTCATGACCCTGGCACTGGGCGCGGCATGGCTGGCACCGTGGCTGGCGCGCCCCGCCACCTGGCGGATTCTGGACCTGCTGGTGGCCGCCATGATGTTCAGCGTGGCCTATCAATTAATCAGCGCAGCGTAGATATTCCAAAACGCTCTGGAACCTCTATCCCACACAGTTGTTGCGTGGTTTTGCCGCACCCCCGGTGCTATGATCCAGCCCCTGCGCCGCAAAGAGTACAAACTCCCCGGCGCTTGTTTGGCCGCCCGTGATCGGCCTTGCGCTCACCGCAACTGACCTGATTAGGAGAATCATCATGGCTTTCGAATTGCCGCCGCTGCCCTACGCACACGATGCCCTGCAGCCGCACATTTCCAAGGAAACCTTGGAATATCACCACGACAAGCACCACAACACCTATGTCGTGAACCTGAACAACCTGGTGCCTGGCACCGAGTTCGAAGGCAAGACCCTGGAAGAAATCGTCAAGTCTTCTTCGGGCGGCATCTTCAACAACGCCGCTCAGGTCTGGAACCACACCTTCTACTGGAACTGCCTGGCGCCAAACGCCGGCGGTCAACCTACCGGCGCACTGGCTGAGGCGATCAACGCCGCCTTCGGTTCGTTCGACAAGTTCAAGGAAGAGTTCACCAAGACTTCCGTCGGCACCTTCGGTTCCGGTTGGGGCTGGCTGGTGAAAAAGGCTGACGGTTCCCTGGCCCTGGCCAGCACCATCGGCGCCGGCAACCCGCTGACCAGCGGCGACACCCCGCTGCTGACCTGCGACGTCTGGGAACACGCTTACTACATCGACTACCGCAACGTGCGTCCAAAGTATGTGGAAGCGTTCTGGAACCTGGTCAACTGGAAGTTCGTGGCTGAGCAGTTCGAAGGCAAAACCTTCACTGCTTAAGTACCGCTTGCAGTAGAAAGAGCCCGGCGATTGCCGGGCTTTTTTGTGGGCAGTTACAAATGGAAAAAGCCAGGAAAAAGCTGGAACTCATCAGGGGGATTTTGCCACGCAGCATGTAAGAGGAATGTTCCTCTCATTTGACTGCAGGAGAACCTGATATGGATCCACTATCTTTGCTCGGCATGGCCCCCCAAGCTCTCAATATGGCTGATAAGGGCATGGACCTTCTGGACAAGGGCTTGGGCATGCTTGATAAGGCCATGGACATGGCTCAACAGACCATGGGGCAAATCAACCCTCAGGCGCAGGAACAGCAACAACCGCCGAAAATTTCATATTCCTGATGTGCGCTGAACACTCGACGGCTTGTCTCGCGGGCCCGGAAAATCCGTGTTCGCCCTGACAAGACGGTACAAAAAGTCGGCGGGAACTATCCGCCGACCGTTCTGCAAGCCTGGCCTCTCTCCCCATTCCCCTCCCAACGTCATACCCAAGGCGCCTCATCTAAACCGTAAAACCTGCCCTGGCCACAATGTCCCTTTGACTGCCCTCACGGGATTGCCAATACTCATGGCATATTGAGGCTACCCGCATGGAACAAGGAATAACCCTTTGAAGCTGGAACTCAAAAACAGCTTGTCGGTGAAGTTGCTACGGGTGGTACTGCTTTCGGCATTGGCAGTGGGCGTGGTACTGAGCGCGGCGCAAATCGTCTTTGATGCGTACAAGACGCGCCAGGCCGTGGCCGGTGATGCCCAGCGCATCCTCGACATGTTTCGCGACCCGTCCACCCAGGCCGTCTACAGCCTGGACCGGGAGATGGGCATGCAGGTCATCGAAGGCCTGTTCCAGGACGATGCGGTGCGCATGGCCTCCATCGGCCACCCCAACGAAACCATGCTCGCGGAAAAAACCCGCGACCTGCAACAATCCCCGAGCCGCTGGCTGACCGACCTGATTCTGGGCCAGGAACGCACTTTCACCACCCCACTGGTGGGGCGCGGGCCTTACAGCGAGTACTACGGTGACCTGAGCATCACCCTCGACACCGCCACCTACGGCAAAGGTTTTCTCGTCAGCTCAGTGATCATTTTTATCTCCGGGGTGCTGCGAGCACTGGCCATGGGCCTGGTGTTGTACCTGGTCTATCACTGGCTGCTCACCAAGCCGCTCTCGCGAATCATCGAGCACCTGAGTTCGATCAACCCCGACCGCCCCAGCGAGCACAAGATCCCGCAGCTGAAAGGCCACGAGAAAAACGAACTGGGGATCTGGATCAACACCGCCAACCAGTTGCTCGAATCCATCGAGCGCAATACGCACTTGCGCCACGAGGCGGAAAACAGCCTGCTGCGCATGGCCCAATACGACTTTCTCACCGGTTTGCCGAACCGCCAGAAACTGCAGGAGCAACTGGACAAGATCCTGATCGACGCCGGCCGCCGGCAACGTCGGGTCGCCGTGTTGTGTGTGGGGCTGGATGACTTCAAAAGCGTCAACGAGCAGTTCACCTACCAGGCCGGCGACCAGTTGCTGCTGGCCCTCGCCGACCGCCTGCGCGCCCACAGCGGCCGCCTGGGTGCCCTGGCCCGACTGGGCGGCGACCAGTTCGCCCTGGTGCAGGCCGATATCGAGCAGCCTTATGAAGCCGCCGAGCTGGCACAAAGCATCCTCGATGACCTGGAAGCGGAGTTCGCCCTCGACGATGGGCACGAGCAAATCCGCCTGCGCGCCACCATCGGCATCACCCTGTTCCCGGAAGACGGCGACAGCACCGAGAAGTTGCTGCAAAAAGCCGAACAGACCATGACCCTGGCCAAGAGCCGTTCGCGCAACCGCTACCAGTTCTATATCGCCAGCGTCGACAGCGAAATGCGCCGCCGCCGCGAGCTGGAAAAAGACTTGCGCGATGCCTTGAGCCGCGAGCAGTTCCACCTGGTGTACCAGCCACAGATCAGCTACCTCGACCACCGCGTGGTGGGGGTCGAAGCCTTGATTCGCTGGCAGCACCCGGAGCACGGCCTGGTGCCACCCGACCTGTTTATCCCGCTGGCGGAACAGAACGGCACCATCATTGCCATCGGCGAATGGGTCCTGGACCAGGCCTGCCGGCAACTGCGGGAATGGCACGACCTGGGTTTCACCGAGCTGCGCATGGCGGTCAACCTGTCGACGGTGCAACTGCACCACGCCGAGCTGCCACGGGTTGTCAACAATCTGCTGCAAATCTACCGCCTGCCGCCCCGCAGCCTGGAGCTGGAAGTCACCGAGACCGGCCTGATGGAAGACATCAGCACCGCCGCCCAGCACCTGCTGAGCCTGCGCCGCTCCGGCGCGCTGATTGCGATTGATGACTTCGGCACCGGCTATTCGTCCCTGAGCTATCTGAAAAGCCTGCCGCTGGACAAGATCAAGATCGACAAGAGTTTCGTCCAGGACCTGCTGGATGACGACGACGATGCGACCATCGTGCGGGCGATCATCCAGCTCGGCAAAAGCCTCGGCATGCAGGTGATCGCCGAAGGCGTGGAGACCGCCGAACAGGAGGCCTACATCATCTCCGAGGGCTGTCACGAAGGTCAGGGCTACCACTACAGCAAACCCCTGCCGGCGCGGGAGTTGGTGGCCTATTTGAAACAGGCCCAGCGCAACAACGCCGCCATTCTCTGAGGCGATGCCGGCCACCGGGAGCACGCGCACCGGTGGCCGGCAAAACGATACTAAATATTTCCTACTTATAACCCTTTACACAAAATGCAAATCTTTCGCATTATGTCGCAGTTTTGCGCGCCCCCCGCGTGCCCCATCAACAACCGAAGCAGGATGTTCGCCATGATTCGTATGCCCCTGGCCACCGCCAGCCTTCTCGCCATTGCCATTTCGCTCGCCGGTTGCGGTGAAGGCAAAGACAAGGCCGCCGCGCCTCAAGCCCCGGCCGCCGCCAGCACTACCGCCCCGGCGGCTGCCCCGGCAGGCCAGGTTGACGAAGCCGCCGCCAAGGCGGTGGTCGCGCACTACGCAGACATGGTGTTCGCGGTGTACAGCGATGCCGAGTCCACCGCGAAAACCCTGCAAACCGCGATCGACACCTTCCTCGCCAACCCGAACGACGACACCCTGAAAGCGGCCCGTACCGCCTGGATCGCCGCTCGTGTGCCCTACCTGCAGAGCGAAGTGTTCCGTTTCGGCAACACCATCATTGACGACTGGGAAGGCCAGGTGAACGCCTGGCCCCTGGACGAAGGCCTGATCGACTACGTCGACAAGACCTACGAACACGCCCTGGGCAACCCTGGCGCCACCGCCAACATCATTGCCAACAACGAGATCCAGGTCGGCGAAGACAAGGTCGACGTGAAAGACATCACCCCGGAAAAACTCGCCAGCCTGAATGAGCTGGGCGGTTCCGAGGCCAACGTTGCCACCGGCTACCACGCGATTGAATTCCTGCTCTGGGGCCAGGACCTGAACGGCACCGGCCCGGGCGCCGGCAACCGTCCAGCCTCGGACTACATGACCGGTGATGGCGCCACTGGCGGCCACAACGAGCGTCGCCGCACCTACCTGCGCGCCGTGACGCAACTGTTGGTCAGCGACCTGGAAGAGATGGTCGGCAACTGGAAACCCAACGTCGAAGACAACTACCGCGCCACGCTGGAAGCAGAGCCTGCGACCGATGGCCTGCGCAAAATGCTGTTCGGCATGGGTAGCCTGTCCCTGGGCGAACTGGCCGGTGAGCGGATGAAGGTTTCCCTGGAAGCCAACTCGCCGGAAGACGAACAGGATTGCTTCAGCGACAACACCCACAACTCGCACTTCTATGACGCCAAGGGTATTCGTAACGTTTACCTGGGCGAGTACACCCGCACCGACGGCACCAAAATGACCGGCGCCAGCCTGTCGTCCCTGGTGGCCAAGGCGGACCCGGCTGCCGACGCAACCCTGAAGGCTGACCTGGCATCGACCGAAGCGAAGATCCAGGTGATGGTGGATCACGCCAACAACGGTGAGCACTACGACCAACTGATCGCCGCCGGTAACGACAAAGGCAATCAGATCGTGCGTGATGCCATCGCCGCGCTGGTGAAGCAGACCGGTTCGATCGAACAGGCCGCTGGCAAGCTGGGCATCAGCGACTTGAACCCGGATAACGCTGATCACGAGTTCTGATCACTGTAGCGAGCGGGCTTGCCCGCGCTGGGCTGCGCAGCAGCCCTAATGGCAAACGCCGAGTTCTTCCTGAAAGAACCCGGCGTTTTTTTGGGGCCGCTACGCAGCCCAGCGCGGGGCAAGCCCGCTCACCACAAAAATCCCACTCACCACCGGGTTCATACGCTGTCAGCTGCGCCCCGGTTTACTTGCCCTGCACCGCAGGTAGAATGGCGCCTTTCCCTGTCACACCGAGCGGACCTCATGGCGTTGCCGACCTTACGGATAATCGGTTTCATTATCGGCATCTTCCTGATCACCCTGGCGATCGCCATGGTCATCCCCATGGCGACCCTGGTGTTTTTCGAACGCACCAGCGACCTGCCATCGTTCCTCTGGGCGAGCCTGATCACGTTCATCGCAGGCCTGGCGCTGGTCATCCCCGGCCGCCCGGAACACGTGCACCTGCGCCCGCGGGACATGTACCTCCTCACCGTGACCAGCTGGCTGGTGGTGTGCATCTTCGCCGCGCTGCCGTTCCTGCTGACCCAGCACATCAGCTACACCGACTCGTTCTTCGAAAGCATGTCCGGCATCACCGCCACGGGTTCCACGGTGCTCAGCGGCCTGGACACCATGTCCCCGGGCATCCTCATCTGGCGCTCCTTGCTGCACTGGCTCGGCGGCATCGGCTTTATCGGCATGGCGGTGGCGATCCTGCCGCTGCTGCGCATCGGCGGCATGCGCCTGTTCCAGACTGAATCTTCCGACCGCTCGGAAAAGGTCATGCCCCGCTCGCACATGGTGGCGCGCCTGATCGTGGCGGCCTACGTGGGCATCACCATCCTCGGCAGCCTGGCGTTCTGGTGGGCCGGCATGGGCCTGTTCGATGCGATCAACCATGCGATGTCAGCCATTTCCACCGGCGGGTTTTCCACCTCCGACGAATCCCTGGCCCACTGGAAACAGCCGGCAGTGCACTGGGTGGCGGTGGTGGTGATGATCATGGGCAGCCTGCCGTTCACCCTGTATGTGGCCACGCTGCGGGGCAACCGCCGGGCGCTGATCAAGGACCAGCAGGTGCAAGGCTTGCTCGGTTTGCTGCTGGTGACCTGGCTGGTACTCGGCACCTGGTACTGGTGGACCACCGACTTGCATTGGCTGGACGCGCTGCGCCACGTGGCGGTAAACGTCACTTCAGTGGTGACCACCACCGGCTTTGCGTTGGGGGACTACAGCATCTGGGGCAATTTCTCGCTGATGCTGTTCTTCTACCTGGGCTTTGTGGGCGGTTGCTCCGGCTCCACCGCCGGCGGCATCAAGATCTTTCGGTTCCAGGTGGCCTACATCCTGCTCAAGGCCAACTTGAACCAGCTGATTCACCCGCGCGCGGTGATCAAGCAGAAGTACAACGGCCATCGCCTCGATGAAGAAATCGTGCGCTCGATCCTGACCTTCTCGTTTTTCTTCGCCATCACCATCTGCGCCATCGCCCTGGCCCTGTCGCTGCTGGGGCTGGACTGGATGACCGCGCTGACCGGCGCCGCCAGTACCGTGTCCGGCGTGGGCCCGGGCCTGGGGGAAACCATCGGCCCGGCCGGCAACTTCTCCACCCTGCCGGACGCCGCCAAGTGGATCCTGTCCCTGGGCATGCTGCTGGGCCGGCTGGAGATCATTACGGTGTTTGTGCTGTGCATTCCGGCGTTTTGGCGTCACTGACGGGCGCTTCCTGCAACCGCGCCCGGTACTCGCCGGGCGTGGCATCGAACCAACGACGGAACGCCCGGAAGAAGTTGCTCGGGTCGGCAAACCCCAACAGGTAGGCAATTTCCAGCAGGGTCATGCTCGGCTGCGCCAGGTATTGCTCGGCCAATTCGCGGCGAGTGTCGTCAAGCAGGGTCTGGAAACTGGTGCCCTCCTCCTGCAAGCGGCGCTGCAGGGTGCGCTGGGACAGGTGCAGCGTCTGCGCAACCACCTCGCGCTTGGGCTCGCCCTGGGGCAGCAACCGGCACAACACCTGGCGCGCCTTGTGGGTCACGCGGCTTTCGGAAAACCGCGCCAGGTACTCCCCGGCAAAACGATCATGCAGCAACGCCATCGCCTCGTTCGCCGTGGGCAACGGCGCTTCCATGTCCGCCCGTTCGAAAATCAGTGCGTCATAGGGCGCGTTGAACACCAGCGGTGCATGGAAGGCTTGTTTGTAGGGTGCCAAGTCCACCGGCTGATCGCCCTGCACCAGCACCTTGCGCGGCTGCAGGGTGCGCCCGGTCAACCAGCCGCACAACGCCAGCGCACTCGCCAGGGAGGCTTCGGCACTTTGCCGGGTGGGCGGCAGGTGATCGCCGTGCACGGTAAGAATCAGCGCATAGCCTTCGGGTAAAAGTCGGAAACTCAGGTCGGCGCTTTCAGCAATGATCCGCTGATAACGCACCAGCCGCATAAAACCTTCGGCCAGGGTGTTACTGGACATCAAGGCATAGCCGGCCACATGAAACGACGCCGGTCGCACCACCTTCCCCATGTTCAGGCCAATCGCCGGGTTGCCCGACAGCTCGACCGCGCGCTGCCAGAGCCGGGTCATGGAGTCCTGGGGGAAACGCGCATCGGGGTCGTTCAGCGCGGCGTAATCCAGGCCGAGCTGCTTGAACAAGGCACGGCAATCCAGGCCGTCCATCTCCAGCGCCTTGACTATCCCCATCGCCCAGCTTGCAGAAGTCGTTCGTTCGCTCATGGCGTTTTCTTAACAAGGAAGGCTGAAACGACAGCCAGGAATCCGAAGGATACTAAAGTGGCATCTATTGTCACTGGCTGTTACCACTGATGACTCTAGACTCAAATAAGCTCCCCGCCGAACATCTGTCGGGCAGAACAATAACCAGAGGGCCGGATACTGTGGAAAATGCCAGACAATTCAACAGCTTCGCCGATTTCTACCCGTATTACCTGAGCGAACACGGCAACAGTACGTGCCGTCGCCTGCACTTTATCGGCACCAGCCTCGTTATCTTCATTCTCGCGTTCGCCATTGGCAAAGGCGCCTGGTGGCTGCTGCTGGCGCTGCCGGTTGCCGGCTACAGCTTTGCCTGGATCGGCCACTTCTTCTTTGAAAAGAATCGCCCGGCGACCTTCCAGCATCCGCTTTACAGCCTGTTGGGGGATTTTGTGATGTACCGCGACATGATCCTGGGCAAGGTGCCGTTCTAGCTCCGTCCCTCAAAAACAATAAGAGAGGCTTTGATGAACCAGCAGGCCCGCTTCACCCATATGCAGGACGGCACCCAGGAAGACTGGGCGATCATCGCCAGGGATTTCAGCGCCTACGCCCGGCAATTGCCCAGCCGGATCCTCGCGCATCTGCGGTTGCTGGAGGGCGACTTCGGCGGTTTCCCGGTGGACCGCCTGACCCATTCGCTGCAAACCGCAAGCCGTGCCTGGCACGACGGGCGCGATGAAGAATACGTGGTGTGCGCCCTGCTCCATGACATCGGCGACACCCTGGGCTCCTACAACCACCCGGACATCGCCGCCGCGATCCTCAAGCCGTTTGTAAGCCCCGAGAACCTGTGGATGGTGGAGAAGCACGGGATCTTTCAGGGCTATTACTTCTTCCATCACCTGGGGATGGACCGCCACCTGCGCGAGCAATTTGGCGACCATCCGCAGTACCGGCAAACCATCGAGTTCTGCGCGCAGTACGACGCGGCGGCGTTCGATCCGGCCTACGACACCCTGCCGCTGAGCTTCTTCGAACCGATGCTGGCACGGGTGTTTGCCCAGCCGAAGAACTCGCTCTACAAGGCCGCGATGGAGCGTCAGGGCTAAACCGGCAGCAACGTGCCGCCCTGGCCGGTCTGGGCGACTGGCTCGGGGCCTTTAACGATCTCCCGGGCTACCGCCAGGATCACGATGGCGGCGATGATGTCGAAAATCGCCAGCACCACAAACAGCGGGCTGTAGCCCACCTTGGTCACCAGTACACCGAACACGGCGGTAAATGCCGCGGCCCCGATAAACCCGCACATCTGCCCGCCGCCGGTCGCGGTGGCCACGTCGTTCTTGCCAAACGAGTCCGAGGCGATGGAAAACAGCGCGCCCGACAAGGTCTGGTGGGCGAAACCGCCGACGCACAGCAGGGCAATCGCGGTGTAGGCGCTGTCTACGAGGCCGATGCAGGCCGGGCCGATCATGCACAGGCAGCCGAACAACATCACCAGCTTGCGCGACGTGAACAGCGAGACCTTGAAGTAGCGATGGAACAGCGGGCTCAGGTAGCCGCCCAGCACGCAGCCGATGTCGGCAGCGAGAAACGGCAGCCAGGCAAACAGCGCCATTTCCTTGATGTTCATGTGCCGCTCTGTCATCAGGTACAGCGGAATCCAGGCGTTGAAGGTCTGCCAGGCCGGCTCCGAGAGCATGCGCGCCGAGGCCATGGCGAAAAAATTGCGGCTCTTGAGGATGCGCCTCCAACTGGCTTTCTTCTGCGCGCCTTCCTTGAGGTGGGTTTCCTGGCCAGCCTCGATGTACTCGCGCTCGGCCTGAGCGAGCAGGCGCTGGTCACGCGGGTGCTTGTACAGCAGCAGCCACAGCCCACTCCACACCAGGCCAATGCCGCCGACGATCAGGAACGCCAACTGCCAGCCGCTGTGCAAAATTGCCCAGACCACCAGTGGCGGCGCCAGCAACGCCCCAAACGAGGAGCCAAAGTTGAACCAGCCGATGGCGACGGAGCGCTCCTTGGCCGGGAACCACTCGGTAATCGCCTTGACGCCGCCGGGGAAGCCCGCCGACTCCGTCAGCCCCAGCGCGCCACGGGCCACCGCCAGGCTCTGCCAACCGGTGGCAAACGCGGCCAGCGCGCACACCACCGACCAGGAAATGGCAAAGATGGCGAAGCCCATCTTGGTGCCAATCGCGTCGATTACATAACCGGCGATCGGCTGCATCAAGGCGTAGCACACCTGCCAGGCAACCACGATATGGGAGTACTGCTCAGTGGAGATGCTCAGGTCGGTCATCAGCGTGGGGGCTGCGACTGAGAGCGTGTTGCGGGCCAGGTAGTTAATAATCAGGCCGACCGTCATCAGCCCGACCATCCACCAACGGATGCCTTTGATTTTCATCGCTTCACCTTAATTATTTTTAGATTTGAGGCGTACGTTCTGCGACCGAGCGCATCCGTATTACGGGCGCTATAAAACTGTAACGTCATATGTCGTCATACAACTATTAGCGTTATATTCAGTCAGCAGCGCGATGTCAATCCGTTAAGGGTGATGTTGTACGATGACAATGGATCCACCTGTGGCGCCACGTCACTTGCGCAGCGGGATGAAGACGGGTTCATTTTCCGAGATAAAATCTTTCTGTCATTTACAGTGCTGTATCCTGCACAAGCTTTTTGAAAGCGCGGAATCACCTGCGATTGATAAAACAGATCTTGCGAGGAGCGACGACGATGCACGAAATCCCTAATCTCCCCTTCCCAAGCCTGCGCGAAACTGAGCAGCCAACCCCGCAACAGGCCGGCGCCAGCAAGCCCGAGCCAAAAGAGGCAAAACCGGTCGACCGCAAAAGCGAAGACTGAGTGCCGTACCCAGACCGTGTGGAAAGCGTGACATTGCGCGCTTTCCACACCGCCTGAACACCGTGAGCCCCGCCATGACCGACACCACCCCCGATACAGCCCTGCTCGACACTGCCCTGCAGATGGTCGATGTCTGGAACCGCCTCACCCCGGAAAAACAGGCACTCCTGCTCAAGCGCTTCGGCACCCAGGAAAACGCCCTCGCCGCGCTGGTGACCACGCAACTGCTCAACCCCGCCGATCGCTAAAAGTTTGGTTTCCTGCCCCCGCGCACGCCCAGCATCGGTATCATAAGCAGCCTATCTTTTCCTGCTGCGACAGTGGACCTCTCCCCATGCCAGATACCCAGCGCCCCATGGCGGTCACGCTGCAAGTCGTTTCCATCGTCCTGTTCACCTTTATCGGCTACCTGAACATCGGTATTCCGCTGGCCGTGCTGCCGGGCTATGTGCACAGCGACCTGGGCTTTGGCGCCGTGATCGCGGGCCTGGTGATCAGCGTGCAGTACCTGGCCACCCTGCTGAGCCGGCCCTATGCCGGGCGCATCATCGATAACCGCGGCAGCAAACGCGCCGTCATGTACGGCCTGGCCGGTTGCGGGTTAAGCGGCGTGTTCATGTTGCTCTCGGCGTGGTTATCGCACCTGCCGGCGTTGAGCCTCACCAGCCTGCTGATCGGCCGCCTGGTGCTGGGCAGCGCTGAAAGCCTGGTGGGCTCTGGCTCCATCGGCTGGGGCATCGGCCGGGTCGGCGCGGCAAACACCGCCAAGGTCATCTCCTGGAACGGCATCGCCAGCTACGGCGCCCTGGCCATCGGCGCGCCGCTGGGGGTGTTGCTGGTCAGTCATTTCGGGCTGTGGAGCATGGGCGTCAGCATCATCCTGCTGGCGGTGCTGGGCCTGCTGCTGGCCTGGCCGAAAGTCGCCGCACCGATCGTGGTGGGCGAGCGCCTGCCGTTCATGCATGTACTGGGGCGCGTGCTGCCCCACGGTTGCGGGCTGGCGTTGGGCTCGATCGGGTTTGGCACCATCGCTACCTTCATCACCTTGTATTACGCGACCCAGCATTGGGATAACGCCGTGCTGTGCCTGAGCCTGTTTGGTGCCAGCTTTATCGGGGCGCGGTTGCTGTTCGGGAATTTGATCAACCGGATTGGCGGGTTTCGCGTGGCGATTGCCTGCCTGTCGGTAGAGACCCTGGGCCTGCTGCTGTTGTGGCTGGCGCCGGATCCTCATCTGGCACTGGCGGGTGCGGCGTTGAGCGGGTTTGGCTTTTCCCTGGTGTTTCCGGCGCTGGGGGTGGAGGCGGTCAACCTGGTACCCGCTTCAAGCCGTGGCGCGGCGGTGGGTGCGTATTCGCTGTTTATCGACTTGTCGCTGGGGATCACCGGGCCGTTGGCCGGGGCGATTGCGGCGGGGTTCGGGTTTGCCTCGATCTTCCTGTTTGCGGCGATCGCTGCGTTTGGCGGGTTGCTGTTGAGCCTGTACCTGTACCGGCAGGCGCCGAAGTATCGCGAAGAACGGGAAGCGAGCTAGAAGTCGACCTTGCCGCGCCCGGCCTTGATGCTGCCGCGTTTGGTCTTGGATTCAAGGCGGCGCTTTTTTGAGCCCAGGGTGGGTTTGGTGGGGCGGCGCTTCTTTTCGACCTTGGTGGCGCTCTGGATCAGCTCGACCAAACGCTCGAGGGCGTCGGCGCGGTTCTGTTCCTGGGTGCGGTATTGCTGGGCCTTGAGGATCAGCACGCCTTCGCTGGTGATGCGGCTGTCGCGCAGGGCCAGCAGGCGTTCCTTGTAGAAGTCAGGCAGGGACGAGGCCGGGATGTCGAAACGCAGGTGCACGGCGCTGGAGACCTTGTTCACGTTCTGACCGCCGGCGCCTTGGGCGCGGATGGCCGTCAACTCGATCTCGGCGTCGGGGAGGTGCACGTTGTTGGAAATCACCAGCATTTTTTGATCGGGCCTTGGGGGTGGTGGGTAAGGATACGCCAATGTGGTGGGCTGCTGGGGCCTGGGGGCATATCCGTTTTTTGGGTTATGGCTGATATGGGTTCCGCTCTTACAGCGGCTCACTTTTGAAAAGCGCAAAAGTAAGCAAAACGCTCTTGCCCCACCACTCGGCACCTCGCCTAGGCTCGGTGTGCCCTTGTAAGATTGTTTTCACCTGCTTCAGACCGTAGTGCCCTCTGATTTCGAGATCGTGAGTGAGCATGGGTCGGAGCAGGTTCCTTCCTAAACTAGTCCGAACGGTTGCCTGGGCGCAAAGCCCGATTCTGCAAGGTTGGACGTGAGGAAAACGCTATGGACCATGACTCTGCGTTCGTCGGAATTGATGCTTCCAAAAACAAGCTCGACTCATTCGTCAGCACTACTGGCCAAGTCGAACAGTTTTTCAATACTCAAGAAGATATCCAGCGTTTAGCTAAACATCTCAAGGCTCAGGAGCCGGTTTTGGTGGTGCTGGAAGCAACTGGCGGATATGAGCGGCTTGCCGCTGCCGAGCTTTGTGCTGCTGGATTACCCGTTGTTGTTGTCAATCCCCGTCAGGTTCGTGATTTCGCCAAGGCGACCGGTAGGCTGGCGAAAACCGACGCTCTGGATGCCCAGGTGATTGCGGAGTTTGCCCAGGCGGTCAAACCCGAGATTCGGGAGATGCCAGATGAACACGCTCGTGAACTGGCGGATCTACTGACTCGACGCCGCCAGCTCATCGATATGATCGTGGCGGAAGAGTCTCGACTGAAACAGGCGGTATTCAAGGCACTTCGACGGGACATCAAGGCACATATCGTCTGGCTTCAAAAGCGCCTTAAAAGCACAGACGATGACTTGCACGAAGCGATCAAAGCTTCGCCGGCCTGGAAGGCCAATTATGATTTGCTGCGCGAGGTATCGGGCGTTGGCAATGTGCTCGCACTTTCGCTGCTGGCAATGGTTCCGGAGCTGGGCAAGGTTAATCGCAAACAAGTGGCTGCATTGGTTGGTGTGGCCCCTTTTAACTGTGATAGCGGTCTCTACAAAGGACGTAGACGGATATGGGGTGGTCGAGCTGAGGTGCGAAGTGTCCTTTACATGGCTGTCTTGTCCTCGAAGAGCCATAACCCGGTGATCGAGAGGTTTTACAACCACCTGCTTGCTGCAGGGAAGACGAAGAAAGTAGCGCTGGTGGCATGCATGAGAAAGTTGCTGACGATCCTGAATGCGATGGTGCGCGATCAAAAGCATTTCGCTGAAATGGCTTGAATTTCGACACGGTTGCTCACTCCGGCGATGCTCCGCGGGCCGCCGCGATGGGCCATCCTTGGCCCAGCGCGGCTAAACCGGCGTCCTGCCGGTTTACCCGCTCCGCACCACCTGCGTTCGGCCAGCGTGGTTTAACGGGGCGCCTAAGATCAAGATCAAAAGCAAGATCAAGAACACAGCGGCCTACAGGCCGGCTTGAGTGGTGTGAAGCAAAGGCAACATCAAGATCAAAATCTACAGCGGGCACGGTCAAATGTGGGAGCTGGCTTGCCTGCGATGCAGACAACTCGGTACATCAGACACACCGAGGTGATGCCATCGCAGGCAAGCCAGCTCCCACAGAAAAGCAGAGCTGCATAAGTTTCAGATTTGGTTTTCGCTTTGGCTTTCGCTTTTGATCTGGCTTCTACCACTCAAGCCGGCCTGTAGGCCGCTGTGCTGTAGATTTTGATCTTGATCTGGCTCTGACTGCCCCAATAAGCCCGAGGCCGAACGCAGGGATTGAGGAGCGGGTAAACCGGCAGGACGCCGGTTTAGCCGCGACGGGGCAGGGACGCCCCGTCGCGGCGGCCCGCGGAGCAATGCCGGAGTGAGGGAACACCGAGCCTAGGCGAGGTGCCGACAGGCGGGGCAGAGCCCTTTGGTTACTTTGGGGCTTTTCCAAAGTGACCCGCTGTAAGAGCGGAACCATAAGCGGCCGTTACCGCAGCAACGGATATGTACCCGAGATCAACCCCGACTCAACACCACCCCCTCCCGAGCCTTGCGCTTATTCTTGATGCCGTAGCAAACCCACATAAACACCACCCAAACCGGAATCGCATACACCGACACCTGAATCCCCGGAATCAGCAGCATCACGCCAAGAATAAACACCACAAACGCCAGGCAAATGTAATTCCCATACGGGTACCAAAGCGCCTTGAACAAAGGCACCTGCCCCGTCCGATCCATATGCTGGCGAAACTTAAAGTGCGAAAAACTGATCATCGCCCAGTTGATCACCAGGGTCGCCACCACCAGCGACATCAACAGCTCCAGCGCATGCTGGGGAATCAGATAATTCATCAACACCGCCACCAGCGTAATCGCCGCCGACGCCAGGATCGACCGCACCGGCACCCCGCGCTTGTCGATCTTCGCCAACACCCGAGGCGCATCACCCTGCTCGGCCATCCCCAACAACATGCGACTGTTGCAGTAGGTGCCACTGTTGTAGACCGACAACGCCGCCGTCAGCACCACAAAGTTGAGAATGTGCGCCGCCGTGTTACTGCCCAGCATTGAAAACACCTGCACAAACGGACTGCCGCTGTAGGCGTCACCGGAAGCATTCAGGGTTTCCAGCAGGCTGTCCCAAGGCGTCAACGACAACAACACCACCAGCGCGCCAATGTAGAAAATCAGGATCCGGTAGATCACCTGGTTGATCGCCTTCGGGATCACCGTGCGGGGTTTGTCCGCCTCAGCCGCAGTAAACCCGAGCATCTCCAGGCCGCCAAACGAGAACATGATGATCGCCATGGCCATCACCAAACCACCGACGCCATGGGGGAAGAAACCGCCGTGTTCCCACAGGTTGGTCACCGAGGCTTGTGGCCCGCCGGTGCCGCTCACCAGCAGGTAGCTGCCCAGGGCGATCATGCCGACGATGGCGACCACCTTGATGATCGCAAACCAGAACTCGGCCTCGCCGAAGACTTTGACGTTGGACAGGTTGATCACATTGATCAGCACGAAAAAGGCCGCGGCCGACACCCAGGTCGGGATCTCGGGCCACCAGTAGTGCACGTATTTACCGACGGCCGTCAGCTCCGACATGCCCACCAGGATGTACAAAATCCAGCAGTTCCAGCCCGACAGGAAGCCGGCGAAACCACCCCAATACTTGTGGGCAAAGTGGCTGAAGGAACCGGCCACCGGCTCTTCGACGATCATTTCGCCCAGCTGGCGCATGATCATGAAGGCGATAAAGCCGCAGATGGCATAGCCGAGGATCATCGACGGCCCGGCGGATTTCAGCACACCGGCCGAGCCCAGGAACAGCCCGGTGCCAATCGCGCCACCGAGGGCGATCAGTTGAATATGGCGATTTTTCAGGCCGCGCTTCAGTTCGCCTGAATGCGAGTTGGCTTCACTCATGGAAAGGGTCTCACGCAAGGTTTGATGGTGCTCATGGAGGGGTGCTGCTTTGGTAACGGGCTACAGCAGCGCCGATCAAACCCCGGTCCAGCGTTTTTTCTTACGGTCATACGTCACCTGTTGTTTTTATCTGTGACGAAATCGAACCCGACGGGCTTGTGGCCAGGCGGAATGAACAAGGCGGATAGCCCTGAAATAGTTGGATCACAGTAAAACGCGGCGCATTGTACACCGCCAAACCTGTCTGGGCTGACAGGATGCGGTGCGGCAGACAGGAGGGACATTAGGAAAATTCTTTCAGATAACGAGAAGTTGACGAAAGGACCATTCCTACAAAACGACGCAACCAACTCGCTGTTTCATCGACATAAACCAAAACGCCAGCAAAACAGAATAAAAAATCCAAATGAAACCGTGTCAATAAAAATTTTGCATTCCCAAACACACTCTTCTAGGTTCATCCACTTGCCCAGCGCAGCCCGCTGGCATGCTCGTTCTCAAACAACGTCATCTAGGAGATTCACCATGCAAGCACTGGAAAATGACCTGGAAACCGAACTGCAACTCGACGATTGGTTTGAAGCGCCGACCCACGAGGCCGCCGTTGAAATGATGCAAGCCGATGCCGTCGTGCCGTTCGGCACCGCGATGTGGCCTTTCTAATCTGATCAGGCACCCCGGCAGGTGCGGGACGCCGCACCTGCCACTGCTCCTACCGAAGGCTTTGAAGGAAGGACGTCATGGACAAGGCCCGCGCCGTCGAACATTTTCTGTATTACCTCGCCCATCACCCGGCCCTCGCCGGCCTGCACCGCCCCACCATTTTGCTTGGCCATACCGAACGCTACGACGCCATCGCCCAGTCGATCATCCAGGGCAGCGCCGCGCGTTTCGACTTCCAGGTACAGCGCCTGGACCAGGCCCCCAGCGAAGCGCTGGCCAAGGCCATCGAAGACTGCGACCTGTACATGTTTCTCTACGATTCCTCGACCTTGCCCAACCCACGCGCCGAAGGCCCGGACTTTATCCGCGCACTGCAGGGCGTGATGGCTGAGCACTGGAAAAAGTCCCTGCTGCTCAAGGACTATGGCGATTACTTCTACGACACCTTCAGCGTCGCCCCCCAGCGAATCGCCGACCTCAACGCCACGTTGATCCGGCGCATGTCCCAGGCCAGCGTACTGAGCTTCACCGACCAGCATGGCTCGCGCCTTGAAGCGCCCATGAGCAGTATCAAGAAGTGGACCAATATCAACGGCGTCGGCAACCACGACCTGGCGCCCGGCGAGATCGCGACCCACAGCGAGGCCATCAACGGCCAGGTGCGGTTTGTCGGCACCTTCCTCAGCACCATCCCCTTTGCGCGTAAATACGGCGTACTGCAATCACCGCTGGAACTGTGGATCGAGAACTCGACCATCTGCACCGTCGCCAGCGAAGTGCCGGGGCTGGCGGACGACTTCAACAAATACCTGAATGCCAACCCGTCCAACCGCCGGGTGGAGGAACTGGGCATCGGCACCAATGAAGGCGTGAAGGACCTGTATGCGCGCAATGCCGGCTTTGAAGAGCGCCACTGCGGGCTGCATCTGGGCCTGGGTGGCGGGCAGAAAGGCAGTCATCATCTGGACCTGATCTTTGCCAGCGGCGTGTTGGCCCTCGACGACAAGCCGGTGTTTGATGGCGCGTTCATGTTCTGAGACGACTTTCAAAACAAATGGAGATCAAATGTGGGAGCTGGCTTGCCTGCGATGCAGGCAACTCGGTCCGCCGGCAATACCGAGGTGATGCCATCGCAGGCAAGCCAGCTCCCACAGGAAAGCAGGTTTGCTGTGTAGAGTGCACGCCAAATCCAGACCAAAAAAAACGCCAACCCGAGGGTTGGCGTTTTTTTGTGCAGTGCTTAACGACTCACTGCGGCTTCTTGCGACCAAAACCTGGACGCTGGCCGGAACCGGCCGGTGCACCACGACGCTTGCCCGATGGCGCGTCATCGACCAGTTTCAAGCCCGGGCGCTTTTTCGGCGCTGGCTTGGCCGGGCGTTTGGTGCTGGCACTGTCGTCGGAACGGCCGGTAGCCGGAGCACCACGGCCAGACTCGCCACGGTTACCGCGACCGCCTGCCGGTGCATCACCACCACGACCAGCCGGGCGCGGCGCGCGCGGAGCACGCTCGCCATCCTGACGAGCCGGTGCCGAAGGACGACGCTCGCCTTCGATGTGCGGCTCGCGGGAGATGCGACCGCCAGTGGCCGGTGCATCCAGCGCAGGGCGCAAGGTGCGGGCAACACGGTCGGTACGCGCAACAGGGCGCGACGATTTACGCTGCATACGCTCAAGCTTGTCTTTGCTCTTGGCGTTCATCTGCGGCATGGCTACCGGCGTCAGGCCGACTTCAGCACTCAGGATGTCGACTTCGTACTGGCTCATTTCGCGCCAGCGGCCCATCGGCAGGTCGGAGTTGAGGAACACCGGACCGAAACGCACGCGCTTCAGGCGGCTGACCACCAGGCCCTGGGATTCCCACAGGCGACGGACTTCACGGTTACGGCCTTCCATCACCACGCAGTGGTACCAATGGTTGAAGCCTTCGCCGCCCGGAGCCTGCTTGATGTCGGTGAACTTGGCCGGGCCGTCTTCCAGCACAACGCCGGCTTTGAGGCGCTCGATCATTTCGTCATCGACTTCACCACGTACACGTACCGCGTATTCACGGTCCATCTCGTAGGAAGGGTGCATCAGCCGGTTGGCCAGCTCACCGTCGGTGGTGAACATCAGCAAGCCGGTGGTGTTGATGTCGAGACGACCGATGTTGATCCAGCGGCCTTCTTTAGGGCGCGGCATCTTGTCGAATACGGTGGGACGGCCTTCCGGGTCGTCACGAGTGCAGATTTCGCCATCGGGCTTGTTGTACATGATGACGCGGCGCACCGATTCGGCGGCCTCTTCACGCTTGATGACCTTGCCATCAATGGTGATGGCATCGTGCAGGTCGACGCGCTGGCCAAGGGTGGCTTCAACGCCGTTGACCTTGATGCGCTTCTGGGTGATCCAGGCTTCTACGTCGCGGCGCGAGCCTACGCCGATACGGGCGAGGACTTTCTGCAGTTTTTCACCTGCGGGGCCGATTTCCTGGCTGTCGTTCTGGTCTTGGTCACTCATCTTAAGCACCTCCCGGTGTGTCGATTCAGGCTTGGCCTGAAGATAGTAAAAGCTGGGCTGTTGGCAAACGCATCGCCAAAGGGTCGCGAATCATACGCTCATGGCGCGCGTTGCGCATCAGAGACTAGTCGATAAGTGCAGGTTCATTTGCCTTTCCGCCGACCGGTGGCCCCCAGCGCCAGCAGGCGCAACTCGGCTTCGGCGAGCACCGTGCGCTTGTCGACCTTGTCGAGTTTCTTCCAGGCGCGAATCTCGCGCTTGCTGCGGCCACAGCCCACGCAGATGTCGTCAGTGAATTTGCAGATGCTGATGCAGGGGTCTTTGGTGGAGCTCATTTGAGTTCTCCTTGCTGGCGACAATCCAAATGTGGGAGCGGGCTTGCTCGCGAATTCAGTGTGTCAGTCGCCGGATGCATGGCTGACCCACCGCATTCGCGAGCAAGCCCGCTCCCACATTTTGTTCTGCGTCAGTCTTCGAATTGGCGGCGCTCGTTTTCGATGGCTTCGGCCAGTGCCTGGGCTTCGGCTTCTTCGTCGCTCAGTTCGGGCTGTTCGAGAGCGGCGACGGCGGCCAGCAGTTTTGCACGGGCCTCCGCGACGCCGAGAATGTCTTCTTCGGGTTCCGGTTCCGGCTCCGGTTCAACTTCGACTGGCGCCTCAACCTCAACGTTCAGTTGCAGCGCGGGCTCCGGCTCCCCTTCGCTGGCCGCACCATCACGCAGCAGATCGTCGAAGTCGGTCTTGATGCCCTGCTCCATGTCGTCCAGTTCCAGCAACAGCGTATGGAAACTGGTTTCGTCCTTCGGCTCTTCCGGCTCGGCGCTGGCGTCGGCCAGCTCCTGCAATCCGGCGGGCACGGGCGCGTCGTCGAAGTCCAGAACCGGGTCCGGTTCCATCTCCCGCAGTTCGGCCAAAGGCGGCAAATCGTCGAGGTTTTTCAGGTTGAAGTGGTCGAGGAACACCTTGGTGGTGGCAAACATCGCCGGCTTGCCGGGCACGTCCCGATAGCCGACGATCCTGATCCACTCCCGCTCCAGCAACGTCTTGACGATATGGCTGTTGACCGCCACACCCCGCACGTCTTCGATCTCGCCCCGGGTGATCGGCTGGCGGTAGGCGATAAGCGCCATGGTCTCCAGCATCGCCCGGGAATAGCGCTGCGGGCGCTCTTCCCACAGGCGGCCGACCCACGGCGAGAACTTCTCGCGGATTTGCAGGCGATAACCCGAGGCCACTTCCCGCAGCTCAAACGCACGGCCATCGCAGGACTTGCGCAGAATCTCCAGGGCCTTCTTGAACACCGGCGGCTCAGGGCGCTCGGCTTCTTCAAACAGCTCGAACAGGCGTTCCAAAGATTGCGGCTTGCCCGAGGCCAGGAGAAAGGCTTCCAGCAGCGGCGCCAGTTCGCGGGGTTCAGTCAAATTCATCGATTCAGCTCTTTATTCGGCTCGCGCCCGCACGTGGATAGCCGCAAAAGGCTCATTCTGGACCAGCTCGACCAAGGATTCCTTGACCAGTTCGAGGATCGCCATAAAAGTCACCACGACCCCCAGGCGCCCTTCTTCTTTGGTAAACAGCTCTACGAACGGTACAAACCCGCCGCCCTTGAGGCGGTCCAGCACATCACTCATGCGCTCACGGGTGGACAGCGCCTCGCGGCTGACCTGGTGGCTTTCAAACATGTCGCCACGGCGCAGGACTTCGGCCATGGACATCAGCAATTCTTCCAGGCTCACGTCCGGCAACAGCTTGCGCGCCCGGGCTTCCGGGGCATCAAGCTTGGGCACTACCACATCGCGGCCCACCCGGCTCAAACCGTCAATGCCTTCGGCGGCGGCCTTGAAGCGTTCGTATTCCTGCAGGCGACGGATCAGTTCGGCGCGCGGGTCGTCCTCTTCCGCCTCGATGGTTTCCGAGCGCGGCAGCAGCATGCGTGACTTGATCTCCGCGAGCATCGCGGCCATCACCAGGTATTCGGCGGCCAGTTCCAGGCGTACCGTCTGCATCAACTCGACATAGCCCATGTACTGGCGGGTGATTTCCGCCACCGGGATGTCGAGGATGTTGATGTTCTGCTTGCGGATCAGGTACAGCAGCAAGTCCAGCGGGCCTTCGAAGGCTTCAAGGAAGACTTCCAGGGCGTCCGGCGGAATGTACAGGTCCAGCGGCATTTCCATGACCGCCTGGCCGTAGACCATGGCAAATGGCAGTTCCTGCTGGGCGCCCGCCTGGCTGTCGACGGTTTCCACGGCCGACATTCAGGCCTCGACCATGAACGGTGCCGGGTCGCCGCAACCCACGCGCACCACTTCCGGCTCGCCGTCGGCCAGGTTGATCACGGTGGAAGCCTTGTTGCCGCCGTAGCCGCCGTCGATGATCAGGTCGACGTGTTTTTCCAGCAGCCGGCGCATTTCGTAAGGGTCGTACAACGGCTCCTCTTCGCCCGGCAGGATCAGCGACACGCTCATCAGCGGCTCACCGAGTTCGGCCAGCAATGCCAGGGCGATCGGGTGTTCCGGCACCCGCAAACCGATGGTGCGCTTCTTCGGGTGCAGCAGCAGGCGCGGCACTTCCCGGGTGGCGTTCAGAATAAAGGTGTAGGGCCCCGGCGTGTGGGCCTTGAGCAGGCGGAAGGTGCCGGTGTCGACCTTGGCGAACAGCCCCAGTTGGGACAGGTCGCTGCAAATCAGCGCGAAGTTGTGGTTCTTGTCCAGGTCACGCAGGCGTCTTACGCGCTCGACCGCATTCTTGTCGCCGATCTGGCAACCAATCGCGTAGGAGGAATCTGTGGGGTAGATCACCACGCCACCGGCACGGATGATCTCCACGGCCTGTTTGATCAGGCGCGCCTGCGGGTTTTCCGGATGAATCTGGAAGAATTGACTCACGTGTTCTACCTGTTCAGACGGTGGCAATAATGGGGTCATGTTTGAAGCGACACCAAAGGGGCGGCAAATCTTCCGGGACGGCACGGTACTCGCCAATCTCGGACCAGCCGCCAGGGCCATGAAAATCACTGCCGGCGCTGACCAGCAGACCAAATTCGCGGGCAAGAATCGCCAGGCTGCCGACCTGTTCGGCGGGTTGATGCCCGTTGACCACTTCGATTGCGTGGCCGCCCGCTTGAATATAGTCGCCAATCAGCTTGCGGCGCTTGCTGCGGGTGAAATCGTAATGCCAGGGATGCGCCAGGCTGACCCACGCGCCTGCTGCCCGCAGTGTGCCAACGGTGTCTTCCAGGGTCGGCCAGTGTTGCTTGACGTCTCCCAGCTTGCCGGCGCCCAGCCATTTGCGGAACGCTTCGGCGCGATCCTTTACAAAACCTTCACGCACCATCCAGTCGGCAAAATGCGGACGGGCCGGAGCGTTGCCGCTGTCGCCCAGTTCCTGCTGGATGGCGCGGGCGCCCTCCAGGCCGTTGGGCATGCCCTTCAAGGCCAGCTTGCGGCTTATTTCTTCGGACCGCAGCCAGCGGCCATCGTGCAATTGGGCGATGGCCGCAACCAGCGGCGGCGCGTTGACGTCGAAACCGTAGCCCAGGACGTGAATGGTTGCGCCACCCCAGGTGCAGGACAATTCAACCCCGTTGACCAGTTGCATACCCAGCGCATTCGCGGTCTCGCGGGCCTCTGCCAGGCCTTCGAGGGTGTCGTGGTCGGTCAACGACAGGACTCGCACGCCTTTTTCAAACGCACGCGCAACCAGGACCGCGGGCGCCAGGGCGCCGTCGGAGGCTGTGCTATGGCAGTGCAAATCAACATTCACGGGAGTGTGTAACCTCAAGTCAGCTGGCGCTTTCGCTACCAAGGATGTTTGTTATTATGCCGCCACATCCAGCTTCTGGCTCTTACTGTGAAACAATTCATCGACTTCATCCCGCTGTTGCTGTTTTTCATCGTTTACAAAATCGACCCTCGCTCAATCGATATTGCCGGCCACGAGCTGACAGTCGGTGGCATCTACAGTGCCACCGCCGTGCTGATCATCAGCTCCGTGGTGGTCTACGGCGCGCTCTTCATCTCCCAGCGCAAGCTGGAAAAAAGCCAATGGCTGACCCTGGTCGCCTGCCTCGTCTTCGGCAGCCTGACCCTGGCCTTCCACAGCGAAACTTTCCTTAAATGGAAAGCCCCGGTGGTCAACTGGCTGTTCGCCCTGGCCTTTATCGGCAGCCACTTCATCGGTGACCGCCTGCTGATCAAGCGGATCATGGGCCACGCGCTGAGCTTGCCGGACCCGGTCTGGGTTCGCCTGAACATCGCCTGGATCGTGTTTTTCCTGTTCTGCGGCGCCGCCAACCTGTTCGTCGCCTTTACCTTCCAGAGCTACTGGGTGGACTTCAAGGTCTTCGGCAGCCTGGGCATGACCGTGCTGTTCCTGGTCGGCCAGGGTATCTACCTGTCGCGCCACCTGCATGACACCGACCCTACCACGCCGAAAACCGAGGACTGACATGCTCTACGCAATCATTTCCACCGACGTCGCCAACTCCCTGGAAAAACGCCTGAGCGTGCGCCCGGCGCACCTGGAGCGCCTGAAACAGCTGCAAGCCGAAGGCCGCCTCGTATTGGCCGGCCCGCACCCGGCGGTCGACAGCAATGACCCGGGAGACGCCGGTTTTACCGGCAGCCTGGTGGTTGTCGAGTTCGCCTCCCTGGCGGCGGCACAAGCCTGGGCCGACGCTGATCCGTATGTGGCGGCCGGCGTGTACGCCCAAGTGCTGGTCAAACCGTTCAAACAAGTCCTGCCTTGATTCGTTGTGCGCTGAACCAATTGGCTTCGGCGCACTCCTAAACGCTCATTATTCCCGGTAACCTGCCGACAACGTTCTGAATATTCGTGTGGAATCAGGAGTTCCGATGCGCTTACGTCAGTTGTGTCTGTTGGCAGTGTTAATGATCGGGGCTACGGCCCACGCTGAAGAAACCTCGAACACCGGCAGTTCTACGCCCCTGTCCTTGAGTGCCGGCAGCCAGATCACCGATTTGCAGCAACGTTTGAAAGAAAGCGAACGGCAGCGGGAAGAACTGAGCAAGCAATTGCAAAGTGCTGACGCCACCCGGGAAAGTACCCAACTGAGTAAACTGCGCCAGGAGAACCAACGCCTGGCCCAGCAACTCAAAGAAGCACAGGGCAGTGCCTTGCCACGCTGGCTTACCGAACAACAGCAATGGTTCGTGACCGGTGGAGCAGTCGCGCTGATCGCCCTGTTGTGCGGGATCTTCGCCAGTGGCGGGCACCGGCGCCGTCGACAATGGCTAAATTGAGTGAGTCATGAGCGAGCTGTTACTGATAGATGATGACCAGGAGCTCTGTGAGCTGCTGACCAGTTGGCTGAGCCAGGAAGGTTTCCAGGTGCGCGCCTGCCATGACGGCTTGAGCGCCCGCAAGGCATTGGCCGAAGCCGCCCCGGCGGCGGTGGTGCTCGACGTGATGCTGCCCGATGGCAGCGGCCTTGAGCTGCTCAAGCAATTGCGCAGCGACCACCCGGAGTTGCCGGTGCTGATGCTCTCGGCCCGCGGCGAACCGCTGGACCGGATTCTCGGCCTGGAACTGGGCGCCGACGACTACCTGGCCAAGCCCTGCGACCCTCGCGAACTGACTGCCCGGCTGCGCGCCGTGCTGCGTCGCAGCCACCCGGCTGCCGTGTCCACCCAGCTGGAGCTGGGCGACCTGTGTTTCAGCCCGGTGCGTGGCGTGGTCACTATCGATGAACAGGAATTTGCCCTGACCGTCTCCGAAAGCCGCCTGCTGGAAGCCTTGCTGCGCCAGCCGGGGGAGCCACTGGACAAACAGGAACTGGCGCAAATCGCCCTGGGCCGCAAGCTGACCCTGTATGACCGCAGCCTGGACATGCACGTCAGCAACCTGCGCAAGAAGATCGGCCCGCACCCGGATGGCCGGCCACGGATCGTGGCGCTGCGTAGCCGCGGCTATTACTACAGCCTTTAACTCCTATTTTTGTAGGAGCCCGGCTTGCCGGCGATGGCGTCAGAAAGCGAGACGCAAGATCCGATAGCGCCATCGCCGGCAAGCCGGACTCCTACAAGGATGGCGTGAGTTTTGTCAGCCCCGCCCAAAATCCTCTTTACCCAAGCTTTACCCTCCCCTGACTGCCGCTGACCTTGATCTCCGTAATCTACTCACATCCGGACTCACCGGAATAGAGACAGGAGAATCACCATGCGCAAGACCCTTATCGCTCTGATGTTCGCTGCCGCCCTGCCAACCGTTGCCATGGCCGCTGCACCTGAAGGCCCTGGCCCGATGGGCGGCCCGGAAGGCCACATGATGGGCGGCCCAGGCCACGGCGGTGAACACGGCATGCGGGGCAAAGGTGGCCCTTTCAGCCAGCTTGATCTGACCCATGAACAACGCCAGCAGATCGGCAAATTGATGGGCCAGCAATGGCACGCTCGCAAAGAGCTGGTCAAGAAGTACCTGGATAAACTCCCGGCCGCTGACCAGAAAGCCATGCAAGACGAAATGGCCGCCGGCAAACAGAAAACCCAGGCCGATATCCGTGCCGTGCTGAAACCCGATCAACAGAAGAAATTCGACGAGATCGTGAAGAAACAAGCCGAGCGCCGCGCCGAATGGAAGGAATTCCAGGCCTGGAAAGCCCAGCAGCCGCAAAAAGCGCAATAATGATCTAGCTTCACTCCCACAGCCCAGTGGCCACCGCCGCTGGGCTTTTCCTGTTTGAGGATTTCTTGTGCGTTCATTGTTCTGGCGCGTCCTTGCCAGCTTCTGGCTGGCCATTGCCCTGGTTGCCGGGTTGTCGATCCTGCTGGGGCATATGCTCAACCAGGATGCGTGGATTCTCAGCCGCCACCCCGGGCTCAATAACCTCGCGCAGGAATGGACGCAGCTCTATGAGGCTCAGGGCGAGGACGCCGCCCAGGACTTGCTGCAGCAGCGCAAGCGCCAGTACCACATCGACGTGCAAGTGCTTAACGAAAGCGGCGAGCCTGTGGTGCGCGGCACGTTCCCGCGTCGGGCCGCCGCCCTCGAAGCCCGGCAAAACGACAGCCAGGACCGCCACCTGCCCTGGCGCCGCCTGACCGCCGAATACACCAGCGAAAAAACCGGCGACACCTACCTGTTGATCTACCGCATCCCTCACCCGGAGCTGGACGCCTGGCACCGCAGCAGCCTGCTCTGGCCGTTGAGTGCCCTGGCGATCGCACTGGTGGTGCTGACCCTGTTCAGCCTGCTGGTGACGCTGTCTATCACTCGCCCCCTCAGCCGCCTGCGCGGCGCGGTGCACGACCTGGGCCAGACCACCTACCAGCAAAACAGCCTGGCACGACTGGCCAACCGTCGCGACGAATTCGGCGTGCTCGCCACCGACTTCAACCGCATGGGCGCCCGCCTGCAAAGCCTGATCGGCAGCCAGCGCCAATTGCTGCGGGACGTGTCCCACGAACTGCGCTCGCCCCTGGCCCGCCTGCGAATCGCCCTGGCCCTGGCAGAACGGGCCACGCCCGAGGCACGGGAGAAACTCTGGCCCCGCCTGACCCGTGAATGCGACCGCCTGGAAGCACTGATCAGCGAAATCCTGGTACTCGCCCGAGTGGACGCCGACAACGCCAGCGCCGAAGACATCGACCTCAATCCGTTGCTCAGGACCCTGCAAAAAGACGCGCTGCTGGGTGCGCCGGACCAGCCCGTGCAGCTCGATGCCGAGGCCGGGCTGCAACTCAAGGGCTGGCCGACCATGATCGAACGCGCGGTGGACAACCTGCTGCGCAATGCCCAACGCTTCAACCCGCCCGGGCAACCGATTGAAATGGACGCCAAACGCCAGGGCGAACGCATTGTGATCAGCGTGCGCGATCACGGCCCCGGCGTAGACGCCGAACACCTGAGCCAGTTGGGCGAGCCGTTTTACCGGGCCCCGGGGCAAACCGCCCAAGGCCACGGCCTGGGCCTGGCCATTGCCCGGCGCGCGGCGGAGCGCCATGGCGGTAGCCTGATCCTGGCCAATCATCCCGATGGCGGCTTTATCGCCAGCGTGGATTTGCCGCTGGAACCCGGGGTTGTCATTCAACCCTGATGATCTTCTATGATGGCCCTTCTCATAAGGAGGGCCTTTGATGACTGATCTGCTCACTCCCATCCAGGAAGCACTCGACTTACCCGTCACCGCGCTGGCCTTCACCGAGGCCGGCGCCCTGCCCTCGACCTTTGCCGTCACCGAACTGGCCAGCGCCAGCATCGGCGCAGCCGGCCAGGCGGTTGCCCAGTTGCTGTTGCAGCAAACCGGGCGCTTGCCCTCAGTGACCGTCGATCGACGCCTCGCCTCATTCTGGTTCTCCTCGTCCCTGCGTCCCGACGGCTGGGCCACACCGCCGCTGTGGGACCCGATTGCCGGCGACTACGCCTGCGCCGATGGCTGGATTCGCCTGCACACCAATGCGCCGCACCATCGTGCCGCCGCCGAGCGCGTACTCGGGCAGGCCGCTGACCGTGACGCAATGGCCGCGAAGGTTGCGCAATGGAACGCTGCCGAGCTGGAACAAGCGATTGTCGAGGCGAACGGCTGTGCCGCGCAGATGCGTTCGTGGCAAGACTGGCAAGCTCATCCTCAAGGGTTGGCGGTCAATCAGGAACCGCTGGTTCATCGCCAGACCTTTGCAACCCTCAGCGACAAACCCTGGCTCGGCTCGGTGGCGCGGCCACTGGCGGGCATCAAGGTGCTGGACCTGACCCGCGTGTTGGCCGGCCCCACCGCCAGCCGATTTCTCGCCGGGCTTGGGGCCAACGTACTGCGCATCGACGCCCCGGACTGGAACGAACCGGGCGTGGTGCCGGAAATGACCCTGGGCAAACGCTGCGCCCGCCTGGACCTGAAAAACCCCGACGACCGAAACCTCTTCGAGCGCCTGCTCAAGGACACTGACATCCTGCTGCACGGCTACCGCGCCGATGCCCTGGAGCAGCTGGGCTACGGCGAGGCTGCGCTGCAACCCCTGGCGCCCGGCCTGATCGATGCCAGCCTCAATGCCTATGGCTGGAGCGGCCCGTGGCGCAATCGCCGGGGCTTCGACAGCCTGGTGCAGATGAGCACCGGAATTGCCGAGGCTGGCCGGCAGTGGAAAAAGGCCGACAAACCCGTGCCGCTACCGTTGCAGGCGCTGGACCACGCCACCGGGTACTTAATGGCCGCCAGTGCGATCCAGGCATTGAGTGAGCGTTTGAAATCCGGGCGCGGCGGGTCGGCGCTGCTGTCATTGGCGCGCACGGCAAAGCTGTTGGTGGACGCCAGACACGCTCAGGAACAACCGCCCTTGCGAGCCGAAGAGCCGGGTGATCAGGGCCTGGTGGTCGAGCAGACCGCGTGGGGCCCGGCCCATCGGTTACTGCCCCCGGTGACCCTCAGCGGCACACCGTTGCAGTGGGATTTGCCCGCAGTTGAATTGGGTTCACATCGCCCTCAATGGTGACCGAAGATCCTGTGGCGAGGGAGCTTGCTCCCGCTGGACTGCGCAGCAGGCCCCTGCCTTTAGGTCAATGGGGCCGCTTCGCGCCCCAGCGGGAGCAAGCTCCCTCGCCACAGGTACGCAGAATCAATCTGCCCGGCTTAATGATGTCCACAAATGCTGCGCCGCGTACGCCCTAAGCGGTCGCCAGGCTTCAGCCCGTGCCAGCAACTGGCGAGGGCTCACCGGCCCGCCTTCCAGCGCGGCCAACGCATTGATCAACCCGATATCCCCCGAAGCAAACGCATCCTGCTCGCGCATCTGGCGCATGGCGATGTACTGGGCCGTCCAGTCACCAATCCCCGGCAATGCCACCAGCCGCGCCACGCTCTCCTTCAAGCTCGCTTTCGGCTGGAAGATATGGGGGTCATCCAGCAACGCCTGGGCCACACCCGACAAGGTCCGCCCGCGGCTTTTCGGCATGCCCAGGCTCGCCAGGTCCGCCGCCGCCAACACCTCGGCGTCGGGAAACACATGGGTCACGCCGGCATGGGGTGTCACCAACGGCGTGCCGTATTGCGCCACCAACTTGCCTGCCAATTTGATTGCCGCCACTACGGTGATCTGCTGGCCCAGTACCGCCCGAATCGCCAACTCCAACCCGTCCCAGGTTCCCGGCACCCGCAGGCCGGGCCGCGCCGCCACCAACCGTGCCATCAAGGGATCCGTCGCCAGTTGCCGCTGGATCAGCTGCGGGTCAGCCGCCAGGTCAAACATGTCGCGCAACCGCCGCTCAATCTCAGGCAACGCGTTCGGGTCGGGAAAACCCACCGTTACCTCAAGCCACTCCCCCGTGCCGGGCGTTACACTGAGCCAGCCATACTGACCGCCGACACTGATACTGCGCGAGTACACGCCGCCGTCCACTGTCTCCAACCCGCTGATCGCACGGGCCGACAGAAAACCCAGCATCGCCGCCCAGTCATAGGGCGCCTGATACCCCAGTTGAATCCTCACAACGACAACACCCCGCTGTACAACCCATACGCCGCCAGGCTCGCCCCGGCGATCACGCAGGCGAAAATGCCTTTTTCCAGGTGGGTAAACAAGGGCTGGCCCTGCTCACGCTTGGCCAGGGCAAACAGGATCACCCCCGGCGCATACAGCAGCGCCGACAACAGCAGGTATTTCAAACCACCGGCGTAAAGCAGCCACACCGCGTAAGCCAGGGCAATCAGGCTCACCAGCAAGTCCTTCATGCGTTCGCCGTGGGCGCCTTCATAGGTTTCGCCGCGCCCGCTCAACAACACGGCATACGCCGCCGACCACAGGTAGGGCACGAGGATCATCGACGACGCCAGGTAGATCAGGGTGGTGTAGGTGCTTTCCGAAAACAGCGTGATCACCAGGAACAGCTGGATCATCACGTTGGTCAGCCACAGCGCATTGACGGGCACCTGGTTGACGTTTTCCTTCTTCAGGAACGCGGGCATGGTCTTGTCATGGGCGGTGGCGTAGAGGATTTCGGCGCAGAGCAGCGCCCACGACAGCAGCGCCCCCAGCAGCGAAACCGCCAGCCCGATGCTGATCAACAACGCGCCCCAGGGCCCGACGATATGTTCCAGTACCCCGGCCAGGGACGGGTTTTGCAGGTTGGCCAATTCCGGCTGGCTCATGATCCCCAGCGACAGCAGGTTGACCAACACCAGCAGCGCCAGCACGCCCAGGAAACCGATCACCGTGGCCCGGCCCACGTCCGAGCGTTTCTCGGCTCGCGCCGAGTAGACGCTGGCGCCCTCGATGCCGATAAACACAAACACCGTGACCAGCATCATGTTGCGCACCTGGTCCACCACGCCACCGAAGTTCGGGTTGCTCAGGCCCCAGATGTCGCGGGTAAAGATATCGGCCTTGAACGCCACGGCGGCGATCACGATAAACATCACCAACGGCACGATCTTGGCCACAGTGGTGATCTGGTTGATGAACGCCGCCTCCTTGATCCCGCGCATCACCAGAAAATGCACGGCCCACAGCAGCACCGACGCGCAGGCGATCGCCACCGGGGTATTGCCCTGGCCGAACACCGGAAAAAAGTAGCCGAGGGTACTAAATAGCAACACGAAGTAACCGACATTGCCCATCCAGGCGCTGATCCAGTAACCCCAGGCCGACGAGAAACCCATGTAGTCGCCAAACCCGGCCTTGGCGTAGGCGTATACGCCGGAATCCAGCTCGGGCTTGCGGTTGGCCAGGGTCTGAAACACGAACGCCAGAGTCAGCATGCCCACGGCGGTAATTGCCCAGCCAATCAACACCGCGCCCACCTCGGCCCGCGCCGCCATGTTCTGCGGCAACGAGAAAATCCCGCCGCCGATCATCGAGCCCACCACCAAGGCGATCAAGGCATTGAGGCGCAGCTTTTCCGAGGGTTGGGACATGGACACTCCTGAAAAAAACAACAATCGAGCCAACAACTGTGTACTCAACTAATTTATTAAGCCGATGTAGCGTTTATTAGATATAGCTAATAAAGCCGCAAGCTTCATAACTTAAAGGCATGACAATAAACAGCGTTAAGGCAAATTTATAATTTAAATAACGCTGCTATGGAAAAGTTTGCATATCTGGAAATACGGGCTAGCTTCAAAGGTCCATGCTAATGAGAAATCCTGTTGTTTGAAACGCAGAAACGCTCTACGACGAGCCTCTGCGGGGCACTTCAGCGCCCGTAGCTTTCATCATAAGTCATTAATTCACAATGGAATGTGCCAATGAAGTGATCTGAGTCAGCTGTTTGATTAGCGCACGGATTTATTCTGTGGTCTCTCTTCTCCTGCATTGGAGTCATGCGATGTCTGAATCTCCCGGAAAACTTCGATTAGGCGCACTGGTTGCACTTGTCGTGGGTTCAATGATTGGTGGCGGGATCTTCTCACTGCCGCAAAACATGGCGGCCAGCGCCGATGTGGGCGCGGTACTGATTGGTTGGGTGATTACCGCCGTGGGCATGTTGACCCTCGCCTTCGTCTTCCAGACCCTGGCCAATCGCAAGCCTGACCTCGACGGCGGGGTGTATGCCTACGCCAAGGCCGGGTTTGGCGACTACATGGGTTTCTCGTCGGCCTGGGGTTACTGGATCAGTGCCTGGCTGGGCAACGTCGGCTACTTCGTGCTGCTGTTCAGCACCCTCGGTTACTTCTTTCCCATCTTCGGTGAAGGCAACACCCCGGCGGCGGTGATCGGCGCGTCGGTGCTGTTGTGGGCCGTGCACTTCCTGGTGCTGCGCGGGATCAAGGAAGCGGCGTTCATCAACCTGGTGACCACTGTTGCCAAGGTGGTGCCGCTGGTGCTGTTCGTGTTGATCGCGCTCTTCGCGTTCAAGCTGGACATCTTCACCGCAGACATCTGGGGCGTGAAAAACCCGGACCTGGGCAGCGTAATGAACCAGGTGCGCAACATGATGTTGGTCACCGTCTGGGTGTTCATCGGCATCGAAGGCGCGAGCATCTTCTCGTCCCGCGCCGAAAAACGCTCCGACGTCGGCAAGGCCACCGTGATTGGCTTTATCACTGTGCTGCTGTTCCTGATGCTGGTGAACGTGCTGTCCCTGGGGATCATGACCCAGCCGGAACTGGCCAAGCTGCAAAACCCGTCGATGGCAGCGGTGCTGGAGCATGTGGTGGGGCATTGGGGCGCAGTGCTGATCAGCGTCGGCTTGATCATTTCCTTGCTGGGGGCGTTGCTGTCGTGGGTGCTGCTGTGTGCGGAGATCATGTTCGCCGCGGCCAAGGACCACACCATGCCGGAGTTCCTGCGTAAGGAAAACGCCAACCACGTGCCGGTCAACGCCCTGTGGCTGACCAACGCCATGGTGCAGATTTTCCTGGTGATCACCCTGTTCTCGGCCAGCACTTACCTGTCGCTGATCTACCTCGCCACCTCGATGATCCTGGTGCCTTACCTGTGGTCGGCGGCCTATGCGCTGTTGCTGGCGGTGCGCGGTGAGACCTACGAAAACGCCCTGGCCGACCGCAAGAAAGACCTGTTTATCGGTGCGATCGCGCTGATCTACGCGGTCTGGCTGCTCTATGCCGGCGGCACCAAGTACCTGCTGCTGTCCGCCCTGCTCTACGCCCCCGGCGCAATCCTGTTCGCCAAGGCCAAGCACGAGCTGGGCAAACCGATTTTCACCAATGTCGAGAAACTGATTTTCGCCGCAGTAGTCATCGGCGCCCTGGTGGCGGCCTATGGGCTCTACGACGGTTTCCTGACCCTGTAATTATTGTTCACTGGAGGATCTGTAATGACCACGGAAAAAGTGAAGTACGGCGTACATTCCGAAGCCGGCAAACTGCGCAAAGTCATGGTGTGCTCCCCAGGTTTGGCCCACCAGCGGCTGACCCCCAACAACTGCGATGAATTGCTGTTCGATGACGTGCTGTGGGTGGCCCAGGCCAAGCGCGACCATTTCGACTTCGTGACCAAGATGCGCGAGCGCGACATCGATGTGCTGGAAATGCACAACCTGCTGACCGACATCGTTGCCATCCCCGAAGCCCTGGACTGGATCCTGGAGCGCAAGATCACCGCCAACCAGGTCGGCCTGGGGCTGGTCAATGAAGTCGGCTCGTGGCTGCGCAGCCTGGAGCCGCGCAAGGTCGCCGAGTTCCTGATCGGTGGCGTGTCGGCCGATGACCTGCCGAGCAGCTTCGGCGGCAAGACCATCGAGATGTTCCGCGACTTCCTCGGGCATTCGAGCTTCATCCTGCCGCCACTGCCGAACACCCAGTTCACCCGCGACACCACCTGCTGGATCTACGGCGGTGTGACGCTGAACCCGATGTACTGGCCGGCGCGACGCCAGGAAACCCTGCTGGCGAGCGCCATCTACAAATTCCACCCCGAGTTCACCAACGCTGACTTCCAGGTGTGGTACGGCGACCCCGACCAGGAACACGGCAACGCCACGCTGGAAGGCGGCGACGTGATGCCGATCGGGAACGGCGTGGTGTTGATCGGCATGGGCGAGCGTTCCTCGCGCCAGGCCATCGGCCAACTCGCGCTGAACCTGTTCAAGCACAAAGCCGTGGAGCGCGTGATCGTTGCCGGCCTGCCGAAATCCCGCGCGGCGATGCACCTCGACACGGTGTTCAGCTTCTGCGACCGCGACCTGGTCACCATCTTCCCGGAAGTGGTGAACCAGATCGTCGCCTTCACCCTGCGCCCGGACGAGACCAAGCCCGGCGGCATCGATATCCAACGCGAAAAAACCAACTTCCTCGACACCGTCGCCGCCGCCCTGAACCTCAAGGCCCTGCGCGTGGTGGAAACCGGCGGCAACAGCTTCGCCGCCGAACGCGAGCAGTGGGATGACGGCAACAACGTGGTGGCCGTGGAGCCTGGCGTAGTGATCGGCTACGACCGCAATACCTACACCAATACCCTGCTGCGCAAGGCCGGCGTGGAAGTCATCACCATCAGCGCCGGTGAACTCGGCCGGGGCCGTGGCGGCGGCCACTGCATGACCTGCCCGATCATTCGCGACCCAATCGACTATTAATTTTTTGGCCTTGGCCGCTGTTTATCCAGCAGTGGCCAAGGGGATAACCGAAACCTAAGGAGATCCACCATGGCTTTTAATATGCGCAACCGCAGCCTGCTGTCGCTGATGCACCACACCACCCGCGAGCTGCACTACCTGCTGGACCTGTCCCGCGACCTCAAGCGCGCCAAATACACTGGCACCGAGCGTCCGCACCTGAAGGGCAAAAACATCGCGCTGATCTTCGAAAAAACCTCGACCCGCACCCGTTGCGCCTTCGAAGTCGCGGCCCACGACCAGGGTGCCCACGTCACCTACATCGACCCGGTGTCGTCGCAGATCGGCCACAAGGAAAGCATGAAAGACACGGCCCGCGTCCTCGGCCGGATGTTCGATGCCATCGAGTACCGTGGCTTTGAACAGGAAATCGTCGAAGAGCTGGCCAAGTTTGCCGGCGTGCCGGTGTTCAACGGCCTGACCGCCGAATTCCACCCCACCCAAATGATCGCCGACACCCTGACCATGCGCGAGCACAGCGACAAGCCGCTGCATGACATCAGCTACGCCTATCTGGGCGATGCCCGCTACAACATGGGCAACTCGCTGCTGATGATCGGCGCCAAGCTGGGCATGGACGTGCGCATCGGCGCGCCGAAAGCCCTGTGGCCGCATGCTGATTTCATCAAGCAGTGCCAAGAGTTCGCTGAAGAAAGCGGCGCGCGCATCACCATCACCGAAGACCCGAAAGAAGCGGTCAAAGGCGTGGACTTCATCCACACCGATATCTGGGTGTCCATGGGCGAGCCGGTGGAAGCGTGGGACGAGCGCATCGAGCAACTGCTGCCGTACCAGGTCAACGCCAAGATGATGAAGGCCTCGGGCAACCCACGGGTGAAATTCATGCACTGCCTGCCGGCATTTCATAACAGCGAGACCAAGGTCGGCAAGGACATCGCCGCGCGTTATCCGAACCTGGCCAACGGCGTGGAAGTGACCGAAGAAGTGTTTGAGTCCCCGGCCAACATTGCCTTTGAGCAAGCCGAGAACCGCATGCACACCATCAAGGCGATTCTGGTGTCGGCGTTGGCGGATATCTAAACCAATACCGCTCCCACTGTCGGAACACAGTCAATGTGGAAGTGCTTTTGTGGGAGCTGGCTTGCCTGCGATGCAGACGCCTCGGTATTTCAGATGCACCGAGGTGATGCCATCGCGGGCAAGCCCGGCTCCCACACAAGCCCGCTCCCACAGTTTGTCCTGTGTTCACAAGGCCGAATTCTAGAAGGATTGCATTATGCGTATCGTCGTTGCACTGGGCGGCAACGCCCTTCTGCGCCGTGGTGAACCCATGACCGCAGACAATCAACGGGCCAATATCCGCATCGCCACCGAACAGATCGCCAAGATCCACAGCGGCAACGAGCTGGTGATTGCCCACGGCAATGGCCCGCAAGTGGGCCTGCTGTCGCTGCAGGCTGCCGCCTACACCCAGGTTTCGCCGTATCCGCTGGACGTGCTGGGCGCCGAAACCGAAGGCATGATCGGCTACATCATCGAGCAGGAACTGGGCAACCTGCTGGACTTCGAAGTGCCGTTCGCCACGCTGTTGACCCAGGTCGAAGTGGACGCCAAGGACCCGGCCTTCCAGAACCCGACCAAGCCCATCGGCCCGGTCTACTCCAAGGCCGAAGCGGAAAAACTCGCCGCCGAAAAAGGCTGGGCGATTGCCCCCGATGGCGACAAGTATCGCCGCGTGGTCGCCAGCCCACGGCCGAAGCGGATCTTTGAAATCCGCCCGATCCAGTGGCTGCTGGAAAAAGGCAGCATCGTGATCTGCGCCGGCGGCGGCGGGATTCCGACGATGTATGGCGAAGACGGCAAGCTCAAGGGCATTGAAGCCGTGATCGACAAAGACCTGTGCTCATCCTTGCTGGCCGGGCAACTGGACGCCGATTTGCTGGTGATCGCCACCGACGTCAATGCCGCATTTATCGACTTCGGCAAACCGACACAGAAAGCCATCGGCCAGGCGCACCCGGACGAAATGGAAAAGCTCGGCTTCGCCGCCGGCTCCATGGGGCCCAAGGTCCAGGCGGCGTGCGAGTTCGCCCGCCAGACTGGCAAAACCGCAGTGATCGGTTCACTCTCGGACATCGAAGCGATCGTCCAGGGCAGCGCCGGCACCCGCATCAGTACCGCAAAACCTGGCATCACCTACCTGTGAAGTAGAGGAGAAACGCCTATGGCTACCTTTGAACCTGGTCACTTGCACATCGAACGCCACGCGCTGAACAAGGATGACTACAGCTACAACCTGTGCATCGACTACGAAGTCAGCCAGGACCCAAAGGAAGGCAAGGGAATGCTCTTCAAGATGCACGGCTCGGTGCAGGGCAAGGACCTCAAGGAAGAGTTTTTCCTGCCCAAGGACCAGTCGTTCGACTTCGCCCGGCAGGCGATGAACATCGCGCAGAAGTACGGCATGCCGAAGATTGCCGTGCTCAATGGCCAGATGCACAAGCAGTACGACTTGATGTTTGAGGATGTGCGCCATCAGCTGGATGTGAAGCCGGGCGACCCGATCAAACCTGAACACCTGGAATAACCCGATTTCCCGGGCACCAACGATCAAATGTGGGAGCGGGCTTGTGTGGGAGCGGGCTTGCTCGCGAAGGCGGTGTATCAGAAACATATTTGGTGACTGACCCACCGCATTCGCGAGCAAGCCCGCTCCCACATTTTGATCTCCATCTTCTCCAAGGCATACTTGCCACCTCTCGCCCGCCAGAACCGCTAACCGCCCCATGCGTATCCACGTCAGCTTCATCGACCGCGTCGGCATCACCCAGGAAGTCCTGGCCTTGCTCGGTGGGCGCAATCTCAACCTGGATGCGGTGGAAATGGTGCCGCCCAACGTCTACATCGACGCCCCGACCCTGAGCGCCGAAGTGCTGGAAGAACTGCGCGATGCACTGTTCAGCGTGCGCGGTGTGCAAGCGGTAACCGTGGTCGACATCCTTCCCGGCCAGCGCCAGCACCTGCAACTCGACGCCCTGCTGGCCGCGATGACCGACCCGGTATTGGCCCTGGACAGCGCCGGCAAGATCCTGCTGGCCAACCCGGCCCTGGTCGCGCTGTATGGCCGCGAGCCCGCCGGGGAAAGCATCAACGAATTGTTCGACGACCCATCACTGCTGGCCACCTTGCTGGAACACGGCTTTCGCCTAGCCCTGCGGGAAATCAGCGTCAACGGCCAGACCCTGCTGCTGGACGCCACGCCGATCACCGACGCCGGTGCCCTGCTGACCCTGTACCAACCCAACCGCATCGGCGAACAACTGTCGGCGCTGCACCACGACCACGCCGAAGGGTTCGACGCGCTGCTGGGCGAGTCCCCGGCGATCCGCACCCTCAAGGCGCGGGCGCAACGGGTGGCGGCGCTGGATGCACCGTTGTTGATCCAGGGCGAGACCGGCACCGGCAAGGAACTGGTGGCCCGCGCCTGCCACGCCATCAGCGCTCGCCACAGTGCGCCTTTCCTGGCCCTGAACTGCGCGGCCCTGCCGGAAAACCTGGCCGAGAGCGAGCTGTTCGGCTACGCCCCCGGCGCCTTCACCGGCGCCCAGCGTGGCGGCAAGCCGGGGCTGATGGAACTGGCGAACCAGGGCACGGTGTTCCTCGACGAGATCGGCGAGATGTCGCCGTACTTGCAGGCCAAGCTGCTGCGGTTTCTCAACGACGGCAGCTTCCGTCGCGTGGGCGGCGACCGTGAGGTGAAGGTCAATGTGCGGATCCTCAGCGCCACCCACCGCGACCTGGAAAAGATGGTCAGCGAAGGCACCTTCCGCGAAGACCTGTTCTACCGCCTCAACGTGCTCAATGTCGAAGTACCGCCCCTGCGCGAGCGCGGCCAGGACATCCTGTTGCTGGCCCGTTACTTCATGCAGCAGGCCTGTGCGCAGATCCAGCGCCCGGTCTGCCGCCTGGCGCCGGGCACCTATCCGGCCCTGCTCGGCAACCGCTGGCCGGGCAACGTGCGCCAGTTGCAGAACGTGATTTTCCGCGCTGCCGCCATTTGCGAAAGCAGCCTGGTGGACATTGGCGACCTGGACATCGCCGGCACCTCCGTTGCGCGCCAGAGCGATGGGGAAGTCGATAGCCTGGAGCAGGCGGTGGAAGACTTCGAGCGCACCTTGCTGGAGAAGCTGTACGTCAGCTACCCGTCCACACGCCAACTGGCCAGCCGCCTGCAAACCTCCCACACCGCCATCGCCCATCGACTGCGCAAGTACGGCATCCCCAACAAGCCCTGAAGCCAGCTCCCACATTGGGTGCACTCCACCTTCATATCAAAAGCGACCTCCACCTGTACTGAAAGCGCTACAGTGGAACGATATCAATACACACCCCTTCAAGCGTCGCTATGCAAGGCTTTGATCCTCATAGGCTTTTTTTCGTGCGTCGAGCTGTAGCGATATCGCTACAGCCACGGTTCGAACCTCGCCAACAAAAATCAATAAACCTTTGTTTTATAACGATAAAAAAACATTGGCCGCGTTTTTGCTAAGCAACTCCCCATTATTCCAATCCCGTCCACCAGACGAATCTGGCCCTGAGGAGTTTCCATGAGCGAGTTGCGCTTTACTGAAGATCACGAATGGCTGCGCGCCGAAGCCGACGGCAGCGTGACCGTGGGCATTACCGCTTTTGCGCAGAACGCGCTGGGTGATGTGGTTTTCGTGCAACTGCCGGAGCTGCAGTCCTACGACAAAGGGGCAGAAGCCTCCACCGTTGAATCGGTCAAGGCCGCCAGCGGCGTGTACATGCCGCTGGATGGCGAAGTCCTCGAAGTGAACGACAAGCTGGACGGCAGCCCCGAGCTGGTCAACGAAGACCCGATGGGCGAAGGCTGGTTCTTCCGCTTTAAGCCGGCCGATGCCGGTGCAGTAGCTAAGCTGTTGGATCAGGATGCGTACGACCGCCTGATCAAAGCCAACGCCGAAGCCTGAGGAGCGCGCCATGACCGTTAATCTGACCACCGCCAACGAATTCATCGCCCGCCACATCGGCCCGCGCCAGGACGACGAGCAACACATGCTCGCCACCCTGGGCTTTGATTCCCTGGAAGCCCTGAGCGCCAGCGTGATCCCGGAAAGCATCAAGGGCACCGCCGTACTGGGCCTGAGCGACGGCCTGAGCGAGGCCGATGCACTGGCTTCGATCAAGGCAATTGCCGCCAAGAACGAGCTGTTCAAGACCTACATCGGCCAGGGCTACTACAACTGCCACACGCCGTCGCCGATCCTGCGCAACCTCCTGGAAAACCCGGCCTGGTACACCGCCTACACGCCTTACCAGCCGGAGATTTCACAAGGCCGCCTGGAGTCGCTGCTGAACTTCCAGACGCTGATCAGCGACCTCACCGGCCTGCCGATCGCCAACGCATCCCTGCTGGACGAAGCCACCGCCGCTGCCGAAGCCATGACCTTCTGCAAGCGCCTGAGCAAGAACAAAGGCAGCAATGCGTTCTTCGCCTCCGTGCACAGCCACCCGCAAACCCTCGATGTGCTGCGCACCCGTGCCGAGCCATTGGGCATCGACGTGGTGGTGGGCGACGAGCGTGAACTGACCGACGTCAGCGCCTTCTTCGGCGCCCTGCTGCAATACCCGGCCAGCAACGGTGACGTGTTCGACTACGTTGAGCTGACCGAACGCTTCCACGCCGCCAACGCCCTGGTGGCCGTGGCCGCCGACCTGCTGGCCCTGACCCTGCTGACCCCGCCGGGTGAGTTCGGCGCCGACGTGGCCATCGGCAGCGCGCAACGCTTCGGCGTACCGCTGGGCTTTGGTGGCCCGCACGCGGCCTACTTCTCTACCAAGGATGCGTTCAAGCGCGACATGCCGGGCCGTCTGGTCGGCGTGTCCGTCGACCGTTTCGGCAAGCCGGCCCTGCGCCTGGCCATGCAGACCCGCGAGCAACATATCCGCCGCGAGAAAGCCACCAGCAACATCTGCACCGCCCAGGTCCTGCTGGCCAACATCGCCAGCATGTACGCCGTGTACCACGGCCCTAAAGGCCTGACCCAGATCGCCAACCGCATTCACCACCTGACCGCGATCTTCGCCAAAGGCTTGAGCGCGTTGGGCCTGACGGTTGAGCAAGAAAACTTCTTCGACACCCTGACCATCAAGACCGGCGCACACACCGCCGCCCTGCACGACAAGGCTCGCGCCCAGCGCATCAACCTGCGTGTGGTCGATGGCGAGCGTCTTGGCCTGTCGGTAGACGAAACCACTTCGCAAGCCGACATCGAAACACTGTGGAGCGTGTTCGCAGGCGATAAAGCCCTGCCGGACTTCGCCGCACTCGCCGCCAGCGTTGAAAGCACCCTGCCCGCCGCACTGCTGCGCCAGTCGCCGATCCTCAGCCACCCGGTGTTCAACCGTTACCACTCCGAAACCGAGCTGATGCGCTACCTGCGTAAGCTGGCCGACAAGGACCTGGCCCTGGATCGCACCATGATCCCGCTGGGTTCATGCACCATGAAGCTCAACGCTGCCAGCGAAATGATCCCGGTGACCTGGGCCGAGTTCGGTGCCCTGCACCCGTTCGCCCCAGCCTCGCAAAGCGCCGGCTACCAGCAACTGACCACCGAACTGGAAGCCATGCTCTGCGCGGCCACCGGTTACGACGCGATTTCCCTGCAACCGAACGCCGGTTCCCAGGGCGAGTACGCCGGCCTGCTGGCCATCCGGGCCTATCACCAGAGCCGTGGCGAAGAGCGCCGCGATATCTGCCTGATCCCGTCGTCGGCCCACGGCACCAACCCGGCCACCGCCAACATGGCTGGCATGCGCGTGGTGGTGACTGCATGCGATGCGCGCGGTAACGTCGACATCGAAGACCTGCGCGCCAAGGCTATCGAACACCGCGAGCACCTCGCTGCGCTGATGATCACCTACCCGTCGACTCACGGCGTGTTCGAAGAAGGCATCCGCGAAATCTGCGGGATCATTCACGACAACGGCGGCCAGGTGTACATCGACGGCGCCAACATGAACGCGATGGTCGGCCTGTGCGCCCCGGGCAAGTTCGGCGGCGACGTGTCCCACCTGAACCTGCACAAGACCTTCTGCATTCCCCACGGCGGTGGCGGCCCGGGCGTTGGCCCGATTGGCGTGAAATCCCACCTGACGCCGTTCCTGCCGGGTCATGCCGCGATGGAACGCAAGGAAGGCGCGGTCTGCGCCGCACCGTTCGGCAGCGCGAGCATTCTGCCGATCACCTGGATGTACATCAGCATGATGGGCGGCGCGGGCCTCAAGCGCGCGTCGCAGTTGGCGATCCTGAATGCCAACTACATTTCCCGTCGCCTCGAAGAGCACTACCCCGTGCTCTACACCGGCAGCAACGGCCTGGTGGCCCACGAATGCATCCTCGACCTGCGCCCGTTGAAAGACAGCAGCGGGATCAGCGTGGATGACGTGGCCAAGCGCCTGATCGACTTCGGTTTCCACGCGCCGACCATGTCGTTCCCGGTGGCCGGCACCTTGATGATCGAGCCGACCGAAAGCGAATCCCGGGAAGAACTGGACCGCTTCTGCGACGCGATGATCGCCATCCGCGAAGAAATCCGCGCGGTGGAAAACGGCTCGCTGGACAAGGACGACAACCCGCTGAAGAACGCACCCCACACCGCGGCGGAACTGGTGGGCGAATGGAGCCACCCATACAGCCGTGAACAAGCGGTGTACCCGGTGGCGTCGTTGATCGAAGCCAAGTACTGGCCACCGGTTGGCCGGGTCGACAACGTGTTTGGCGATCGCAATTTGGTGTGCGCTTGCCCGTCGATCGAAAGCTACGCATAACCTGAGCGGTAGAACGCGGTCAATGTGGGAGCTGGCTTTTGTGGGAGCTGGCTTGCCTGCGATGCAAGCACCTCGGTCTATCCGGTAGACCCGGGTGATGCTATCGCAGGCAAGCCAGCTCCCACACAAGCCCGGCTCCCACATTGGGACCGCGTACACCCGATAAATAATAAGAAACCGGAGAACAACCATGTCTTTAAGCGTGTTCGACCTGTTCAAGATTGGCATCGGCCCCTCCAGCTCCCACACCGTCGGCCCGATGCGCGCTGCCGCTCGATTCGTCGAAGGCCTCAAGCGCGACAACCTGCTGAGCGCTACCACCTGCGTCAAGGTGGAACTCTATGGCTCCCTCGGCGCCACCGGCAAAGGCCACGGCAGCGACAAGGCTGTATTGCTGGGCCTGGAAGGCGAACACCCGGACACCGTGAACACTGAAACCGTCGCCGCTCGCCTGTTGGAAATTCGCGGCAACGCACGCTTGAACCTGCTCGGTGAACACAGCATTGCGTTCAACGAGAAAGAACACCTGGCGATGATTCGCAAACCCCTGCCCTATCATCCCAACGGCATGATCTTCCGCGCTTTCGACGCCGCCGGTTTGCAGGTTCGCAGCCGCGAGTACTACTCGGTGGGCGGCGGATTTGTGGTGGATGAAGACGCCGCCGGCCACGACCGGATCGTCGAAGACGCCACGCCCCTGACCTTCCCGTTCAAAAGTGCCAAGGACCTGCTCGGCCATTGCGCCACCTATGGGCTTTCCATCAGCCAGGTGATGCTGACCAACGAAAGCGCCTGGCGCCCGGAAGCGGAAACCCGCGCAGGCTTGCTGAAGATCTGGCAGGTGATGCAGGACTGCGTGGACGCGGGCTGTCGCAATGAAGGGATTTTGCCCGGCGGCCTGAAGGTCAAGCGCCGGGCCGCCGCGCTGCATCGCCAGCTGTGCAAGAACCCGGAATCGGCGCTGCGCGACCCGTTGTCGGTGCTGGACTGGGTCAACCTGTACGCCCTGGCGGTCAACGAAGAAAACGCCAATGGCGGGCGCGTAGTCACTGCCCCCACCAACGGTGCGGCCGGGATTGTGCCGGCGGTGTTGCACTACTACATGCGCTTTATCCCGGGCGCCAGCGAAGACGGCGTGGTGCGTTTCCTGCTCACCGCCGCAGCCATCGGCATCCTGTACAAGGAAAATGCCTCGATCTCCGGCGCCGAAGTCGGCTGCCAGGGAGAAGTCGGCGTGGCCTGTTCCATGGCCGCCGGCGCCCTGTGTGAAGTGTTGGGCGGTACGGTTTCCCAGGTCGAAAACGCCGCCGAGATCGGTATGGAACACAACCTCGGCCTGACCTGCGACCCGATTGGCGGCCTGGTGCAGGTGCCCTGCATCGAGCGCAACGCCATGGGTTCGGTCAAGGCCATCAATGCGGTGCGCATGGCCCTGCGCGGCGACGGGCAACATTTCGTGTCCCTCGACAAGGTCATCCGCACCATGCGCCAGACCGGCGCCGACATGAAAAGCAAATACAAGGAAACCGCCCGTGGCGGTTTGGCGGTCAACATTATCGAGTGCTGACGCCCACCAGCGCGTCCGCACGTTTTTCAGGAGCTGAATATGTCCACCGAAACCCTGTTGAAAACCCCGTTGCACGCCCTGCACATCGAGTTGGGCGCGCGCATGGTGCCGTTCGCCGGCTACGACATGCCGGTGCAATACCCACTGGGCGTGATGAAGGAACACCTGCACACCCGTGAACAGGCCGGGTTGTTCGATGTGTCCCACATGGGCCAGATCCGCCTGACCGGCGCCGGTGCCGCCAAGGCCCTGGAAAGCCTGGTGCCTGTAGACATCATCGACCTGCCGGTGGGCATGCAGCGTTATGCGATGTTCACCAACGAGCAAGGCGGCATCCTGGACGACCTGATGGTCGCCAACCTGGGTAACGACGAACTGTTCCTGGTGGTCAACGCCGCCTGCAAGGACCAGGACCTGGCCCACTTGCGCCAGCACATCGGTGACCAGTGCACCATCGAACCGCTGTTCGAAGAACGCGCCCTGCTGGCCCTGCAAGGCCCGGCCGCCGTCAGCGTACTGGCGCGCCTGGCACCGGAGGTCAAGCACATGACCTTCATGCAATTCGCCCCGACCCGCCTGCTGGGCGTGGACTGCTACGTCAGCCGCTCGGGCTACACCGGCGAAGACGGTTTCGAAATCTCGGTACCGGCCGCCAGTGCCGAAGCCCTGGCCCGCAGCCTGCTGGCCGAAACCGAAGTACAGGCCATCGGCCTGGGCGCCCGCGACTCCCTGCGCCTGGAAGCCGGCCTGTGCCTCTACGGCCACGACATGAACACCGAGACCACACCGATTGAAGCCAGCCTGTTGTGGGCGATTTCCAAGGCCCGTCGTGCAGACGGCGCGCGTGCCGGTGGTTTCCCGGGCGCCGACGCGATCTTCACCCAGCAACAAACCGGTGTGAGCCGCAAACGCGTGGGCCTGCTGCCGCAGGAACGCACGCCGGTACGTGAAGGCGCAGAAATCGTCGACGAGCACGGCACCGTGATCGGCAGCGTCTGCAGCGGCGGTTTTGGCCCGAGCCTGGGCGGCCCTCTGGCCATGGGTTACCTGGACAGCGCATTCATCGCACTGGATACCGAAGTGTCTGCATTGGTACGTGGGAAAAAGGTGCCACTTCGTGTAAGTAAAATGCCATTCGTGCCACAGCGTTACTACCGTGGTTGATTGACTGTTCCTATAAGTAACGCGGTTGCGTTAAAGCGCACTAATTTGTAACGCAACCGCCACATAAAAGTGCATTGACGATAGTCAATGTTATGTTCAGTCACCTATAACAAGTGACCAACTCTATCGAATAAACGGGATCCACATTGTTGACCGAAGTGTCACAAAGCCGAGTAAACGCTGGGCTTTTCCCGGGGCTTGTTTTTTCTGTCTTAGTTGGCGTAGAGTTTGCCCACTGTGTTTGCATGGGTCGCTTGGAACCTGGACCTGGGCAGTAGCCAAAGTTTGCTACAACCCGTTCGACGTCTCTTACTTTCCTGCAACCCAGCCCAGTACTCTTTCATGTGAAAGGGGCTGTCATTAATTTTTTGCGTCAAGGAAATAAGAAAATGGCTGAACGTCAGAGCGGTACCGTCAAGTGGTTTAACGACGAGAAAGGGTTTGGTTTTATCACTCCAGAAAGCGGTCCGGATCTGTTCGTCCACTTCCGCGCTATTCAGGGCAACGGCTTCAAAAGCCTGAAGGAAGGCCAGAAAGTGACCTTCATCGCGGTGCAAGGCCAGAAAGGCATGCAAGCCGACGAGGTACAAGCAGAGGGTTGATCTCTTCTGCGACAAAAAGCCCCTGATATGACATCAGGGGCTTTTTTATGAGCGTTATTCCGTAAAATGGCTTTTTTCTGCCGAGAGCCATGCCATGTCGAAACACCTGCTGAGCCCCCAAGGCGAGTTTCCTCCCGTAGGCCTGGGCCGTCGTCTGGCAGCGATGTTCTATGATTTCCTGTTGTGCACTGCCCTGCTGATCGTCACGGCCTTTATCTACAAGCTGGTGTGGATGGGGTTTGTCGGTGAGGCCAAGCTGCGGGCGCTTTCTGAATCCGGCGCGCTGGATGGTGACCCACTCTTGTCGACGATTTTGTTTTTTGTGCTGTTTAGTTTTTTTGCCAAGTTCTGGACGTATTCGGGGCAGACCCTGGGCATGCAGGTGTGGGGCGTGCGGGTGCAGAACGCTGACGGGTCGCGGATCAGCCTGTGGCAGGCGTTGTTGCGGTTTGTGGTGTCGATCGCTTCGTGGTTGTGCGTTGGGCTGGGGTTTATCTGGGCGTTGTTTGATAAGCAGAAGCGTGGCTGGCATGACATTTATTCGGATACGCGGTTGGTGCGGATTCCGAAGAAAAAGAAGTAGGGTTGGATTGGGGGCATATCCGTTATTTTCTTAACGGCGACTATTGGTTCCGCTCTTACAGCGGCTCACTTTTGAACAGCGCAAAAGTAAGCAAAACGCTCTTGCCCCACCACTCGGCACCTCGCTAATGCTCGGTGTGCCCTCACTCCGGCTTTGGACCGTGGGCCGCCGCGATGGGCCATCCTTGGCCCAGCGCGGCTAACCCGGCGTCCTGCCGGGTTACCCACGCTCCAAAGCCTGCGTTCGGCCAGCGTGGTTTAACGGGGCGCCTAAGATCAAGATCAAAAGCAGATCAAGGACACAGCGGCCTACAGGCCGGCTTGAGTGGTGTGAAGCAAAGGCAACATCAAGATCAAAATCTACAGCGGGCACGATCAAATGTGGGAGCTGGCTTGCCTGCGATGCAGACAACTCGGTACATCAGACACACCGAGGTGATGCCATCGCAGGCAAGCCAGCTCCCACAGAAAAGCAGAGCTGCATCAGTTTCAGATTTGGCTTTCGCTCTGGCTTTTGATCTGGCTTCTACCACTCAAGCCGGCCTGTAGGCCGCTGTGCTCTTGCTTTTGATCTTGATCTGGCTCTGACTGCCCCAATAAGCCCGAGGCCGAACGCAGGGATTGAGGAGCGGGTAAACCGGCAGGACGCCGGTTTAGCCGCGACGGGGCAGGGACGCCCCGTCGCGGCGGCCCGCGGAGCAATGCCGGAGTGAGGGAACGCCGAGCCTAAGCGAGGCGCCGACAGGCGGGGCAGAGCGTTTTGGTTACTTTTGCGCTTTTCAAAAGTGACCCGCTGTAAGAGCGGAACCAATAGCCGCCGTTACCAAAGAAACGGATATGTACACAACCCAGATCAAGCGTTCCCAGCCAACCTCAACCGCGCAGCCTGAGTAAAATCCAGCATCCGCTTAAGCGGCCGAACAGCCTGCGGAATCACCGAAGGCTCAACAAAAATCTCATTACTCCCCTCACGCAAACACTGCAGCGTGCGCTCCAGGGTATTCATCGCCATCCACGGACAATGCGCACAACTACGGCACGCCGCCCCATTCCCAGCCGTCGGCGCCTCGACAAAAACCTTGTCCGGACACAACTGCTGCATCTTGTAGAAGATCCCACGGTCGGTCGCCACAATGAACGTCTTGTTCGGCAACCGCTGCGCCGCCGCAATCAACTGACTGGTAGACCCCACCGCATCCGCCAACTCAATCACCGACGTCGGCGACTCCGGGTGCACCAGGATCGCAGCGTCCGGGTACAGCGCCTTCATGTCCTCCAACTGCTTGGACTTGAACTCCTCGTGAACAATGCACGCACCGTCCCACAGCAGCATGTCCGCGCCGGTCTGACGCTGGATATAGGTGCCCAGATGCTTGTCCGGCCCCCAGATAATCGTCTCACCGTTATCCATCAGGCTTTCAACGATCTCCAGCGCACAACTGGAGGTCACCACCCAATCAGCCCGGGCTTTCACCGCCGCCGAGGTGTTGGCATACACCACCACCGTGCGTTCGGGATGCTGATCACAGAACGCCGAAAACTCATCCACCGGGCAACCAAGGTCCAGGGAGCACGTAGCTTCCAGGGTCGGCATCAGGATGCGTTTTTCCGGCGTGAGGATCTTCGCGGTCTCGCCCATGAAACGCACGCCAGCCACCAGCACAGTCTTGGCCGGATGCGCCGCGCCGAAGCGGGCCATTTCCAGGGAGTCGGAGACACAGCCACCGGTTTCTTCGGCCAAAGCCTGAATCACCGGGTCGCAGTAGAAGTGAGCCACCAGCACCGCGTCCTGAGCCTTGAGCTCGGCGGCGATGGCGGCACGGTAGCCCGCCTCTTCTTCGGCGCTCAGCACCTTGGGCTGCTTGGCGTCGAGGTGGGCTTGGACCAGAAGGCGTTCGGAAATTTGCGTCATGTTCGCAAGACCTGCAGGCGCAGTTGCGCGAAAGTCGAGTGTACCACCGGCTCTGGAGCCTTTCGGGCGCCGCCGGACGAAGTGATTGTGTTCATCAAGCACGGTGAAGCTGCGCAAGGCTACAGAATATCGAATGGATTCAAAAGCCTAATCTGGGATTCGGCGAGGCATAAAAAAGGGAAACCCACGCCGGGGTTTCCCTTTTTTACAGCGACCGGTTTAGCGCGGCAACGCGCCAGGATCGTCTTGCAGCAACACGCCCTGATGCATGTTCGCCAGCGCATCCTTCAGGATGGTTTCATCGGCGCCCTGGACTTTCTTGCCCTCTCGCGCCGCATATTCCAGCAATATCAGGTAGTCGCGATGGCTGCTGGCCTGGTTAGGCTCCAGAGTGTCCTTAACCAGATTAGCCATCTCGTAGCGCTGCGTGCGGGTGTTCTGGCTGGCACTTTGATCGACGGAGGCGTTGGTCAGGAAGCCATCCTTGTAGGTGATATTCGCCGCGCTGCTGGCCTTGTCGTCGACCTGCACATAGAGGTAGTTCTGCGACTCGCGGTGGGTGTCGAAAGCCGGCGGCTTTCCGCCATTGAGGTCCCGATGGAAACTGGCTTTGAGGCTTGATTGCTGGACCTGATCAATCGTGCGATTCGAGATGTCACTGCCGCCCACACGGGTTTTCTGGGACACCGTATAGGCAAACGTGTCGGTTTCCCCAAGGCGCGCCGGGTTGGGGGAGCTGGCCGTCTGGCTGATGGAGGCCTTGAAATCTGCCAAGCCCGTCAACAGGCCTTGATCCGCCGCATTCCGGGTCAGCGCCTGTGGCGCTTTGACGCCCTGCGGGTAGTTGCTGTTCATGGCGGTAAACGCATCCTTGAACATCGCCATCAGGTCAGCATCGGCTTTGCCACGCGCCTGGGCCTTGTCGAACTGGGCCAGGTAGCTTTTCAGTGCGATTGCCTGTTGCTTGGCGTTGCCGAGGATGCCGGCGTTTTTCAGGTCCACCGAGAGGTTCACCTCTCCAGCCGGGCTTTTCATGCGAGTGGTACGGCTCTGGCTGTCCGCATGAAACGCGAGGGTGATGTCGTCAACAGCCCCCGCTTTCAATTTGCCGCTGAGGTCTACCGAGGACAACACACTGGAATCAAACTGCGTCAGCTTGCTCAGATCGAGTTTCGGCGGCTGGGCAGCCAGGCCGTCGATGGCGCCCTGGAAAGCTTCGCCCAACTTGGCGATTTCCTTGAGCTCTGCGGCGCTGAGGGTGCCGCCGTCCACCTTGGCCTGCGCGGCCAGGCCACCGGGCTGGCTGGCCAGGCTGAAGGTGACGGTCTTGCCGCTGGCGGTCTTGACGGTAAGGCTGACCCGGTTATCTGCTTCGCTGTGCAGCAGGGCTTGCTGAACCTTGAGTTCGGCCGGGCTCTGGATCTTGGACGACGCGGTGCCGAGCGCCGACTGGGAAATGTCCGTACCGCTCTTGGCGAATTGCGCGATCAGGGTAGCGCCCAAGCCGCTGAACCCGGTGGCTCTGGGCGTTGAGGCGATATTCGCGCCAATCGCCCGTGTAACGGCATCCTGGCTGTCATTTTCCCAGACCGTGATCGGTTCATGGACGCCCAATTGGCCGTTTCGGGAATAGGTCTGGGCCTGGACATCAACCGCCACGTTGCCGAGGCTGACCACCGAGGAGGGCCGCACGCCCGTGGCGTCCGTTTCTGGCGTCAGCGTTGCTGGCGGCATAATGGTCGGCCGATTGATAAGGGCAATGGCGGAGCTGATGGGCGAAAGCGTAGTCATGACGATCCCTGTCTTGAGCTGGATTGCTCCTAATTTAACCAAGACAGGGAGGGTTTGATAGCACGATTGATACAATTGCTAGCAAAGAGCCATGCCAGAAAAATGACTCTTTGCCCTCTTTCGGTGCATCAGAAGCGGTAAGTTACCGAACCGCCAAAGCCATTGGCGCTGTTTTCATACTTGGCGTCGTAGGTCAGTGCCAACTGCGGATTATTGTCGCGGACCTTGATCGGCTCTTCCTTCAGGTAGGAATAAGCGACGTCGAAGGTCAGGTTATCGACTGGCGTCCAGCCGGCACCCAGGCTGAATACCGTGCGATCGCCCGTAGGAATACGTACGGAACGGTCGGTGTTGTTGGTAGGGGTCTGATCCACCGAGAAGCCGGTCCGCAGTACCAATTGTTTGTTCAACTGGTACGACAGGCCGATGGCGTGAGACCAGGTGTCATGCCAGTGCTGTTCTTCGGTAATGGAGTTCAGGCCGGCCAGCTCGGTGGCGAGGTCTGAGACGCCACTGTTGTTAATCGTGATCTTCTTCAACTGGCTCCAGCGGGTGTACGTGCTGCCGACGTACAAGGTCCAGTCATCGTTGAGTTTATGGGTAACCGAGAAGTCCACGGACGACGGCGTGGTGACATCCAGCTTGGCGTCATACCGCTGCGGGCCGCCATCCAACAGGTTAGAGAGAACCCCTGAGGCATTGGTGTTACCCGACAGGTGATACACAACCTGCGAGTGGTACGTCACACCGATGCGCGTGCTTTCAATCGGCTGCACCAGGATACCGGCGTTGAAACCGGTGGCGGTGTCGTCGCCCTTGACCTTCACGTTTTCAGTACCCAGGCCAAATGCCGGGACCTTGGAGTCCAGCTCGCCACTGATCCGGTTGAACGTTGGACCGAAGCCCACCGAAACCTTGTCGTTGAAGGCGTAGCTGACCGTCGGCTGGACCGTGATGACTTGAACCTTGCTTTTGTTACCAAAGCCATTGCCCTGGAAGCTGTGTTCATAGTCGGTCACCAGGCCGAACGGCGCGTAGATCCCCAGGCCGAACGCCCAGTGTTCATCAATCGGCGTCACCAGGTAGCCCATCGGGATGGCGATGCCGGGGACCATATCGCCTTTGTTGGTACCGGGGTTGTCCGCGCCACCTTGAGAGGAACTGGCGTCCTTGATGTTCGATTTGGCATCCAGGTAGGTCGCCCCGATGCTCACTTCATTGTGCTTGAGGCGAGACATGCCGGCCGGGTTGCCGAACACCGTACTAGCGTCGTCGGCAGAGGAGGAACGCCCGGCGTAACCGGTGCCCATTGAACTGATGCTTTGTTCATTGAGGGCGAAACCACCGGCAAACAGGGAAGTGGAGGCAAGCGAAACCGACAGCGCCAAAGCGCTCTTGAAGAGTTTTTTATTCATTATTAGAACTCGAATTATTGGGCAGCACGTGGAAGCTACCAATCTTCGAGCGAGCGAATTATGAAGAGTTTTTCATACTGAAAATTGTCCTACAATCCTTCTGATTTCAAAGACTTCGGCGGTTTTTACGGTACTTGTTCAGACCTTGAAACCCCAATGTGACTGATGGGTTTTAATGAAGGTGGAGCTTTGAGCCGCACCTCGAAAACGGCCTGTCCGCCAACCAATTGCTCACGCTGGCTCACCCCGGCAGCTGGGCCACGTCCGGCACATTGCCCATCTCCAGGGCCAGGTCCAGCCAGGCCCGTGCTGCCGGTGGCAAGTGCGCCTGTCGTCGCCAGGCCATGGCGATGTGCCAATCGGTCTCGGGCTCGTCCAACTGAATCAGGGCAATGCCAGCGTGCAGGTGTTTGTAAGCCAGCATGCTCGGCAAAAACGCGACGCCCAGGCCTGCGGCAACCAGGTCGACGATAAAGTCGATCTGGGCGCTGCGGGCGGTGATGCGCGGGACTACGCCTCTGCGCTCGCAGGCGGTGAGAATAATCCGGTTAAGCGCAAACCCGGCTTCGAACAGTATGAAGGGTGAGTCGGCGAGGTCGGAAAAGTCGACGCTTTTACACCCGGCCAATGGATGGTCGATCGGCATGACCACCATCAGCGGTTCGACGCGCACATCCTGATATTCAAATTCGCCGGCCACCGGCACCAGCAAGGCCGCCAGGTCCACCTCACCCGCCTCCAGGCATTCGCCCAGCTTCTTGCTGCCGTGCTCGATCAGCTCGATCTCGATCTCTGGATAACGCTGCCGGTACAGGGCGAACATCGCCGCAAACAACACGCCACTGCCTACCGGCGGCAAACCGATGCGCAATACACCGCGCTTGAGCCCCAGCAAGTCATTGATCTCGGCCACCAGGTCACTGCGCTCGGCCAGCAACACCAAGGCGCGACGGTAGGCAATTTCGCCGGCAGCCGTCAGTTCGCTCTTGTGGCCGATGCGATTGAACAGCGGCGTGCCCAATTCATCTTCCAGGGTCTTCACTGCCTTACTGACGGTAGACTGGGTGAGCGAAACAACCTCGGCCGCCTGTGAGAAGCTGCCCTGGCGTACCACTTCGACAAAAGCCAGCAACGTGCGAAGGTTCATGAGTATTCCATTTACGACTTGATTCAAGTTGGAAAAGTTGTTTTTACCATGAAAGGCCTTTGTCTATCCTCACCCCACCGTTTTCTTCACTCGGGGCATCACTGTTCATGATCATTTCGTCCGCATCGGATTACCGCGAAGCCGCCCGCCGCAAACTGCCGCGTTTCCTGTTCGACTACATCGACGGCGGTGCCTACGCCGAACACACCCTGCGCGCCAACAGCTCGGACCTGTCGGATATCAGCCTGCGCCAGCGCATCCTGCGCAACGTCGAAAGCCTGAGCCTTGAGACCACCCTGTTCGACCAGCCGCTGGCGATGCCGGTGGTCCTCAGCCCGGTGGGGCTGACCGGCATGTTTGCCCGGCGCGGTGAAGTCCAGGCGGCAAAGGCGGCAGCGAACAAGGGCATTCCGTTTTGCCTGTCGACCGTTTCTGTGTGCCCGATTGAAGAAGTGGCGTCCCAGAGCCCGCAGTCCATCTGGTTTCAACTGTATGTTTTGAAAGACCGCGGCTTCATGAAAAACGCCCTGGAGCGGGCCCAGGCCGCCGGGGTGAAGAACCTCGTGTTCACCGTCGACATGCCCACCCCCGGCGCGCGTTATCGCGACGCCCATTCGGGAATGTCCGGCGCCTACGGGCCGCAACGCCAAATCCTGCAGGCCATGACCAAACCGGCCTGGGCCTTCGATGTCGGCCTGATGGGCCGCCCCCACGACCTGGGCAACATCTCCAAGTACCTGGGCAAGCCCACCCAGTTGAAGGACTACATCGGCTGGCTGGCCAACAACTTCGACCCTTCCATCAGCTGGAAAGACCTGGAGTGGATCCGCGAGTTCTGGAAAGGCCCGATGATCATCAAAGGCATCCTCGACCCGCAGGATGCCAAGGATGCGGTGAGCTTCGGAGCCGACGGCATCGTCGTCTCCAACCACGGCGGCCGGCAACTGGATGGTGTGCTGTCGACGGCCAAGGCGCTGGCACCGATCGCACAAGCCGTGGGCAGCGATCTGACGGTGTTGGTGGACTCCGGCGTACGCTCGGGGCTGGACGTGGTGCGCATGCTTGCCCTTGGGGCCAAAGGCGTGCTGCTGGGCCGTGCGCAGGCTTACGCGCTGGCCGCTGACGGGCAGCGCGGGGTGGAGAACCTGCTGGATATCTTCGCCAAGGAAATGCGCGTGGCGATGACGCTGACCGGGGTGACGTCAGTCGCGCAGATTGACGAATCGATCCTGGTGCGCAGCCACGGTTGATCAATAGGAGGCCTCAAAATCTCTCTTTTGAGGCCTTCTACAGATATTTCTAAATGTTTCTTCACAAAGCCAAACCGTCATCAAACAGAAACATCCCGGGAATTAAATCGTCACGTCTTAGACAGGTGGACCCTTCCACTTACCCCCTTACTTTGAGGTGTCGTCGTGATGTTGCTGACCAAAAAGAGTCTGTCAGTGTTGTTCACTGCCCTGTGCCTGAGTGGTGTCGCTCACGCCACTGACGTCACGGGCGCAGGCTCCAGTTTCGTCTACCCGGTACTGTCCAAGTGGTCCCAGGAATACAGCAAAAGCGCCAGTGACCGGATCAACTACCAGTCCATCGGTTCCGGCGGCGGTATCGCCCAGATCAAGGCGGCAACCGTAGACTTCGGCGCCTCCGACGCGCCGCTGTCGGCGGATGAACTGAAGGCCGGCGGCCTGGGTCAATTCCCAAGCGTGATCGGCGGCATCGTGCCGGTGATGAACGTTGAAGGCGTTGCGGCCGGCCAGCTGAAACTCGATGGTGACGTCCTGGCGAAAATCTTCCTGGGCGACATCAAGGCCTGGAACGACCCGGCGATTGCCGCACTCAACCCTGGCCTGAAGCTGCCGGGCGCGAACATCACCGTGGTTCACCGCTCGGACGGCTCGGGCACCTCTTACAACTTCACCAACTACCTCGCCAAAGTCAGTGACAGCTGGAAGACCAGGATCGGTTTCGGCACCACCGTGCCGTGGCCAGTCGGTGTGGGCGGCAAAGGCAATGAAGGTGTTTCGGCCTACGTGAAGCAGATCAAGAACTCCATCGGCTTTGTTGAATACGCCTACGCCCTGCAGAACAAAATGACTTACGCCCAGTTGAAGAACGCGTCGGGCAAGTTTGTCGAGCCCAACGCCAAGGCCTTCCAGGCGGCTGCGGATACCGCCGACTGGGCCGACGCCAAAGACTTCAACCTGATCATGACCAACGCCCCGGGCGAGAACGCGTGGCCGATCACAGCGACCACCTGGATCATCATGTACAAGCAGCCGAAAAACGCCGAGCAAAGCCAGGCCGCTTTCAACTTCTTCAAATGGTCGCTGGAAAAAGGTCAGCAGCAGGCTGCGGCTTTGGACTACGTAGCGCTGCCTGATTCCCTCGTGACCCGGATCGAAGGTTACTGGAAGTCTGACTTCGCCCACTGATCCGCCCTCCCATAGTCCCCTTGCCCGAGCCACTACGTGTTTGAGCAAGGGGATGAGCACATCTGATATGAACGAAACTGTCCAACCCCTGGCCATGACGACTCACGCGAGCGATGTATCGGGTGACAGCCGCGCCGCCCGCGATCAACGCAACGACCTGTGGTTCAAACGCTCAATGTTCGGCGCCGCCATGCTCGTCTTGCTGTTGCTGGCCAGCATTGCCGCCTCGACATTGTGGGGCGGTGGCCTGGCCTTCAAGACCTTCGGTTTCGGTTTTATCACCAGCACCGAGTGGGATGCGGTCAACAACCACTTTGGCGCCCTGGTGCCGATTTACGGCACGCTGGTCACCTCCTTCCTCGCGTTGCTGATTGCGGTGCCCGTGAGTTTTGGCATCGCGATTTTCCTGACCGAAGTGGCGCCGCCCTGGCTGAGAATGCCGGTGGCCTCTGCCGTTGAATTGCTCGCGGGCATCCCCTCGATCATCTATGGCATGTGGGGATTGTTTGTTTTCGGGCCCTTTATGGCCGAACACTTGTCGCCCTGGATCAACGATTACCTGGGTGCACTGCCGTTTATTGGCTCGCTGTTCCAGGGGCCGCCACTGGGCATCGGGATGCTGACCGCCGGCATCGTACTGGCGATCATGATTACGCCGTTCATTACCTCGGTAATGCATGAAGTTTTTCGCAGCGTGCCGACTCAGTTGAAAGAGTCGGCCTACGCATTGGGGAGTACGACGTGGGAAGTGGTGTGGGACATCGTCCTGCCCTACACCCGCTCGGCAGTGGTCGGCGGGGTGTTCCTCGGCCTCGGTCGCGCCCTGGGCGAAACCATGGCGGTCACGTTCGTACTGGGTAACGCCCAACAGTTCTCGGCCTCATTGCTGATGCCCAGCAGCTCCATCGCGTCGGTCATCGCCAACGAATTCAGCGAGGCCTATACCGACCTGCACCGTTCGGCGCTGATCGCACTGGGCTTCCTGCTGTTCATCGTGACATTTGTGGTGCTGGCACTGGCGCGGCTGATGCTGATGCGCCTGTCCCGCAAGGAGGGGCTATGAACAGCAACGAACGCCTGTACCGCAAGCGTGCCTTCAAGAACCGCGTGGCCATGCTGCTGAGCTGTGGCGCGACAGCCTTTGGCCTGCTTTGGCTCGCCTGGATCCTGCTGACCACCATCATCAACGGCTTTCAGGCGCTCAACCTGCGCCTGTTTACCGAAATGACACCGCCCCCCGGAACAGACGGCGGGCTGGCCAACGCCTTTTATGGCAGCGCGCTGATGTCGGGGATTGCCCTGCTGATCGGCACACCCATCGGGCTGATGGCGGGCATCTGGCTGGCGGAATTCGCACGCCATTCGCGCCTGGGGACTACGGTTCGTTTCATCAACGACATTCTGTTGTCCGCACCTTCCATCGTGCTGGGATTGTTCATCTACACCGGCGTGATCCTGCCACTGAACCTGCTGACCAATCACCAGGTGGGCTTTTCCGCGATTGCCGGTGCGTTGGCATTGGCCCTGCTGGTGATTCCGGTGGTGGTGAGGACGACGGACGAAATGCTTCAGCTGCAACCTTCCACCATGCGCGAGGCCGCCCTGGCCCTGGGCGTACCGCAATGGAAGCTGACGTTGCAGATTGTATTGAGAGCGGCGAAGGCCGGGGTGGTGACCGGCATCCTGCTGGCGCTGGCCCGGATTACCGGGGAAACCGCCCCGCTGCTGTTCACCGCCTTCGGCAACCAGTTCTGGAGCAGCAACCTGCTCAAGCCGATTGCCAGCGTGCCGGTGGTAATTTTCCAGTACGCCATGAGCCCCTTCGATGACTGGCACTCCCTGGCCTGGGCGGGCGCGCTGGTACTGACGATGTTCGTACTGGTGCTGAGCTTGCTGTCTCGCCTGATTCTTTTGCGCAATAGGTCCCACTGATGCAATCGACCCGCCTTGATCCTGAAAAAACCAAAATCCGTGTCCGTGGGTTGGAGTTTTTCTACAACAACCAACGCTCACTGAAATCCATCGACATCGATATTCCGGAAAAACGCATCACCGCGATCATCGGCCCCTCGGGCTGCGGAAAGTCGACCTTGCTGCGTGTGTTCAACCGCATCTATTCGATGTACCCAAAGCAGGAAGCGCGCGGTGAAGTGCTACTGAACGGCGAAAACATCCTCGCACCGGGCTACTCGATGAACCGCCTGCGCAGCCACGTCGGAATGGTCTTCCAAAAGCCCGTGCCTTTTCCGATGTCGATCTACGACAACATCGCCTATGCCGTACGCCACCATGAAAAACTGACACGCCGGGAAATGGATGACCGTGTCGAGCAGGCCCTGCGAGGTGGCGCCCTGTGGGACGAGGTGAAAGACAAACTCAAGCAAAGCGCCCAGAGCCTGTCAGGCGGGCAGCAACAGCGCCTGTGCATCGCACGCACCATTGCACTGCGGCCGCAGGTATTGCTGCTGGATGAGCCGACCTCGGCGCTCGATCCGATTTCCACCGGACGCATCGAGCAATTGATCACTGAGCTGAAAGAGCACTACACAGTGATCATCGTGACCCACAACATGCAGCAGGCCGCCCGCGTGTCTGACAGCACGGCGTTCATGTTCATGGGCGAACTGATTGAGCATGGCAAGACGGACCAGATCTTTACTACGCCGAAGATGAAGCAGACCGAGGACTATATAACCGGGCGCTTTGGCTAGATTTAACAAAAAGGCCGATCACTCTCTGCCCGAGAGTGACCGGCCTTTCGCTGGGCAAAAAAAAACCCGGAAATCCTCACTTGCGTGGGCCTTCCGGATTTTCTAAACCGCCAAAAATGGTGGGTCGTGTGGGATTCGAACCTACGACCAATTGGTTAAAAGCCAACTGCTCTACCAACTGAGCTAACGACCCGCTGTGTGGTGGCGCGTATAATACTGATTTCTAAGGATTATTCAACACCTAATTTGAAATAAATCAGAAATAACGCGTTGGGTCAGCAATTCCGGCCGCCTGGAAGCCTTCAGCACGCAGTCGGCAGCTGTCGCATTTCCCACAAGCGCGGCCGTCATTGTCCGCCTGATAGCAGGAAACAGTCAGCGAGTAATCAACGCCAAGTCCTACGCCAGTCTTCACGATATCGGCCTTGCTGCGGTTCTGCAGCGGCGCCAGGATACGAAAGCCCTGCCCCTCTACGCCGGCCCTGGTCGCCAGGTTGGCCATGCGTTCGAACGACTCGACGTACTCGGGACGGCAGTCCGGGTAACCGGCATAGTCCAGGGCATTGACGCCGATGAAGATGTCGCGGGCACTGAGCACTTCGGCCCAGCCGAGGGCCAGGGACAGGAACACGGTGTTGCGCGCCGGCACGTACGTCACCGGGATGCCTTCGCTGGGGCCTTGCGGTACATCAATGGAGCTGTCGGTCAACGCCGAGCCGCCAATGCCGTCGAGGTTCAGGCCAATCACCTTGTGCTCCACCACGCCCAGGTCACGGGCGACGCGGGCGGCGGCGTCGAGTTCGGCGCGGTGGCGCTGGCCATAGTCGAAGCTCATGGTGTAGCAGCTGTAGCCTTCGGCACGGGCCATGGCGACCACGGTGGCGGAGTCGAGGCCGCCGGACAGCAGGATGACCGCACGCTTTTGATCCGTCATGTCAGCGCCCCGGCTCGTCGTTCCACAAGTACTTGTGCAGTTGCAGCTGCAGGCGCACCGGCAGATTGTCTGCGACGACCCAGTCGGCCAGGTCGCGGGCGTTCAGGTCATGGTGGCTTGGGGAAAACAGCACCTCGCCGGCGCGTCGGTCCAGGCCATACTGGATCAGCTTGGAGGTCGCCCAGTCGTAGTCTTCGCGGGAACAGATGACGAACTTGACCTGATCGTTGGGCGTCAGCAGTTCGATGTTCTCGTAGCGGTTGCGGTGTGCTTCCTTGGAACCCGGGGTCTTCAGGTCGACGACCCGGCTGACGCGAGGGTCGACCGCAGCAATATCCAGGGCGCCGCTGGTTTCCAGGGACACCTCATAACCGGCATCACACAACTGCTTGAGCAAGGGAATGGCGTTAGGTTGCGCCAGTGGCTCGCCACCGGTGACGCAGACATAACGCGGCCGGTAACCGGCTACTTGCTCGAGAATGTCTTCAAGGGTACGCACGGTGCCGCCGCTGAAGGCGTAGGCGCTGTCGCAGTACTGGCAACGCAGCGGGCAACCGGTGAGGCGCACAAATACAGTGGGCAGCCCGGCAGTGCGCGTTTCACCCTGCAACGAGTAAAAAACTTCGGTGATACGTAATGTGTCTTGCATAGTCGCCACGGGCGTAACAGCTAAACAGGCTGTCCGCCTCCGTCAGGCACTTCAAGGAGTTCCGCCAACGCGTAAACCCCAAAAAGCGTGTTTCATAAAAGGGCGTGGATTCTAACGAAAAAACCCGCGCAGGGCGCGGGTTTCTTCTAAACGGGTTGCAACCGCTTACATGCGTTGCAGGTCCCGTTGGGCCAACTGCGCAGCGGAGGTACCCGGATACTGGGCCACCACCTGCTGCAGAATGCCTTTGACCTTGTCGGTATGACCCAGGCGGCGTTCTACGTCAGCGAGTTTGTACAGCGAATCCGGCACCTTGGCGTGCTTGGGGTACAGTTGGCTGACCTTGGCAAAAGCCTGACCTGCACCTTGCAGGTCGCCCTTGGCCAGGTTCACCTCACCCAACCAGTACTGGGCGTTGCCCGCGTACTGGCTGTTCGGGTATTTGCGCAGGAATGCGGTAAAAGCCTGGCTGGCTTTATCGAAATCCTTGGCCTTGATCAGGTCGAAGGCTGCGTCGTAATACAGCTTTTCCTTCGCCGGATCACCCGGCTCGCTGCTCGCGGCAGGGGCTTGGCTGGCAGCCGCGGCCCCTGCTGCTGCACCACCGGCGGCGGCACTGGGCGCGCCACCGGCAGAAGAATTATCAGGAGTGGCGGCAGGTGTAACGCCGGCTCCAATGCGTCGATCAAGATCCTGGTATCGCTCCAGGCCTTCTTGCTTCAGCTGGTTCACTTGATTCTGCAGAACTTCAATCGTGCCTTGTTGCTGCGACAATTGATCCTGCATGCGTTGCAGCTGATTGAACAGCTCGCCCTGTGCCGAAGGCGCGGCCGTAGCCGCGCCCCCGGCATAGGCGCCGTTCGTGCCATAACCCGCTGGCGGATAGCTGCTCCCGCTATTGTTATAGCCAGAGTTGCTATCTTCCACAGGAACCGCAGCCCACACCGCAAGCGGTGCCAGGCTGAGAGCCAATACAGTTAGAGCACGACGGCACGTTCGCATGACGAATTACTTACGCAGTTCGACGCGACGGTTTTGAGCCCAGGACTGCTCGTCGTGGCCAGTAGCAACTGGACGCTCTTTACCGTAGGAAACGAGTTCCAGTTGGCCTGGAGCAACACCTTGCAGTACCAGGTAGCGCTGAACGGCTTTCGCACGACGCTCGCCCAGTGCCATGTTGTACTCACGAGTACCACGTTCGTCGGTGTTACCTTCCAGAACAACGCGAGCGCCGTTAGCTTTCAGGTCCTTCGCGTGAACGTCCAGAGCGCGCATGGCTTCTGGCTTCAGGTCCGAACTGTCGTATTCGAAGTAGAAAGTGGTGATAGCGCGCAGAGCAGCTTCTTCGCTCAGGGAGCCGTCAACTGCACCAGTGTTAGCGCCGTAACCAGCGTTTGGATCAACAGCTGCGCCTTCACCGGCATTGTCGCCGCCTTTAGACGAGCAACCAACGGCTACGGACAGAGCCAGAGCCAGAGCAGCAAACTTACCAAACTTCAGCATTTCCATCGTGAAACTCCTAATGAACCCCAGTGTGTTAAGTACTTCTTTTTGTAGCGCCGCGTCAGTTCAGGTAAGGGGACCAGGACGGTTCTCTGACTTCGCCTTGTGCGGTAGGAAGCGGGAGCCTTACGCGTCCATTAATGGACACGAGCATCAAGACTCCCCGGCCCTGCTGGCGGGTGGCGTAGATTACCATGGTGCCGTTGGGCGCAACAGTGGCTGACTCATCAAGGTTGGTATCTGTAAGGATTTTTACGGTTCCGCGCTGCAAATCCTGGGCCGCAACCCGGAAATTAGTGAAACCATCCTGACGGTGAATCATCACCAACGTCTTTTCATCAGCTGAAAGCTTGGGTGCAGCGTTGTAGTTACCAATAAAGGTCACACGTTCGGCGCCGCCGCCGTTGACGCTGGTTTTGTAGACTTGCGGCTTGCCGCCACGGTCGGAGGTGAAGTAGATGGTCGAACCATCCTTACCCCAGAACGGTTCGGTGTTGATGCCCGGGCCGCTGGTAACACGGCTCAGTTGGCGCGAGGCCATGTTCATCACGTAGATGTCCGGGTTGCCGTCCTTGGACAGCACGAACGCCAGGCGCGAACCATCCGGCGACCAGGCTGGCGCACCGTTCAGGCCTTCAAAGTTGGTGATCTGCTCACGGCGACCGGTATCGATGTGCTGAACGAAGATCCGTGGACGCTTCTGTTCAAAGGACACGTAGGCGATACGCTTGCCATCCGGTGCAAAGCGAGGCGACAGGATCGGCTCACGGGATTGCAGCAGCGTCACTGCGCGAGCGCCGTCATAGTCGGAACGCTGCAAAGTGTAACGAGTGTTGTCTACCGAAAAACGCTCGGCCGTTACATACAGCAGGCGAGTCGAGAAGGCACCCTTGATCCCGGTCAGTTTTTCAAACGACTGGTCGGAGATGTAGTGCGCCATGTCCCGCAGTTGGTCTGTGGTGCCCGACACGCTGCCGGTCAGCACTTGCTGCTCGGTCGCGACGTTGAACAACGCGTACTGGATCTGCAGGCGACCGCCGGCCGGCGTGATGCTGCCCACCATCAGGTACTGGGCGTTCAACGCTTTCCAGTCACGGAAGATGACTTCGCTGGCCTGGGTCGGCTGGCTGATCATGTTGCCTTTGTCGATCGGTGCGTAGTAACCGGAGTTACGCAGGTCATCACTGATGATCTGCGCCATGTCGTCCGGCAGCACGCTGCCGCCCTGCCAGCCAAACGGCACAACGGCGATCGGGGTGGCCCGATCGCTACCGCTGGTGACCAGGATGTTCTTTTCATCCGCCGCCGCTATCCCTGCCATGCAGCAAATAACGACAAGCATTCCTCGAAGAAGGTTTCTCACAAGGCTAGATCCTCAGGTGTGAATGTCATCTTGAATGAACGGTAGGGAGCGAAGTCGCTTGGTTTCATTCCCTGCATCTCGGTCAACCGGCCAATGTTCTTGACCGCTGCTACCGCCGAACTGTCGAACGAGCCGTCGCCACTGGACTTGGCCACGCTGACCGAAGTCACCGTACCGTCCGGCAACATGCCGATCTGCAGCACTACTGTCATGCCTTTGCGTGCCGAAGGAGGACGGGTCCACCCTTCTGCTGCCCGTGAACGAATCAGGTCATCGAAACTGCCCGCGACTTCATCACCACGTTCATCGGCCAAGGCCTGCTGGCGCTGCGGCGTGTCGGAAAGCAAATCGGCCAAGGCCTGGGCCTTTTTGTCTTCGGTCGATTTACGTGCTGCTTCCTGGGCCTTTTTCTTGGAGGCATCGGCGGCAGCTTTCTTCTTCGCATCGTCGGCGACTTTCTTCTTCGCCTCGTCAGCTTCAGCTTTCTTCTTGGCGTCGTCCGCGGCTTTCTTCTTCGCGTCTTCGACAATCTTTTTCTTCGCGTCTTCAGCGGCCTTTTTCTTGGCCTCTTCTTCGGCGGCTTTCTTGGCTTCTTCTTCAGATTTCTTCTTGGCTATATCAGCCAATTGTTTCTCTTCGGCCTTTTTGGCTTCGGCAGCTTTATCGGCTTTCTTGGCTTCATCAGCCTTTTGCGCCTCTTCAGCTTTCTTCGCCTCGTCAGCCTTTTTCGATTCCTCGGCCTTTTGAGCCGCCTCTTCTTTCTTTTGTTCCGCAGCAGCCTTCACCGCTTCCTGCTCGACCTTCTTCTGTTCCATCTGCTCGACTTCAGTCTGGCGCGCAGCCGACTTCTGGGCCTCACCCGCAATCTTCTGATTGGTCTGGGTGGTGGCCTGGCTTTTCGATTTCAGCTGATACAGGGTCGCCTGCACGATCGGCTTGGCTGGCGGCAGGTCCGGGGTCATGGCAAAGCTGACGAACAGCATGCCAAACACCAGGACGTGCAGGGCAATTGCCCAGACGCTAGGCCAGAAGTAGCTTTCCGAGGCGGACGGCTCTCGCTGTTGGTGCATCAGGGCGCCTCGGTAATCAAGCCAACATTACCGACTCCGGCCTTCTGCAGCCCGCCCATGGCGCCCATGACGGAGCCGTAGTCGACGACTTTGTCGCCGCGAATGAACACCTGCGTGTGCTTGCCACCTTCGTTGCCGGCGCGAATGATCTTGGTCACGGCATCAGTCATCTGCGGCAAGGTCATGGCCTTGTCCTGCTGTTTCTGAGTGTCGACTTCGCTGCCAAGGTTCCAGTAATAGGTCTTGTCAGCCTTGATCGAAATGGTCAGGACCTGGGTGTTGTTGTCCTGCGGCAAGGCTTCGCTGGAAACCTTGGGCAGATCAACCTTCACGCCCTGATTGAGCATCGGCGCGGTCACCATGAAGATAACCAGCAGCACCAGCATCACGTCGATGTAAGGCACTACGTTCATCTCGGCGACCGGCTTGCGCTTTTTGCGAGCTCGAGCGATTAAAGCCATTGGGAATTACCTGCTTATTCTTCGCTGGTGTGCACTTTACGGTGCAGGATCGCCTGGAATTCATCGGCGAAGGTGTAGTAACGGCTGATCAAGGTTTCGCCGCGAGCAGCAAAACGGTTGTAGGCGATTACTGCGGGAATAGCTGCGAACAGGCCGATGGCGGTGGCGATCAGCGCTTCGGCGATACCCGGGGCCACGGTGGCCAGGGTCGCTTGCTGGGCCTGGGCCAGGCCGCGGAAGGAGTTCATGATGCCCCAAACGGTACCGAACAGGCCGATGTACGGGCTCACGGAGCCTACGGTGGCGAGGAACGGCAAGCTTTGCTCAAGCTTTTCTTCTTCGCGGGAAATCGCGACGCGCATGGCACGGGCCACGCCTTCCATGACCGCTTCCGGGTCAACGCCTGGCTGCTGGCGCAGACGGGAGAACTCCTTGAAGCCGGCGCGGAAGATTTGTTCTACGCCCGAATCCGGGTCTGGGTTGCTGCCGGCCTGGCGGTACAGTTTGGACAGGTCGATACCCGACCAGAAGCGCTCTTCGAAGCTCTCCAGGGCACGTCGACCGGCACGCAGCAGGTTGCTGCGCTGAAAAATCATGACCCAAGAGGTAACCGATGCGGCTACCAGGACCAGCATCACCAGTTGAACCACGACACTGGCATTGCTGACCAGGCTCCACATGGAGGAATGGTCGACGACGGTAGGTTCCACGCTAAATCTCCTGCTCTGAATGTTTACCCGCGCCGCTCACGCCGGCAAAGGCCGCGCGTAGAGTTTCGGGAATGGCCCGGGGTTTCAAACTATTGGTGCGAACACAGGCCACCAGGAACTGCCCCTCACAGAGCAGCGTTGCATCCGTAGCCCGCCTGACCTGCTGTTTAAAGCGCAGGCTGGCACGGTTCAATTCGGTTATTTCTGCGCTGACCAGCAGCTCGTCGTCCAGTCGCGCCGGCGCGTAGTAACGCGCCTCGCTGGAATGCACGACAAACAACAGGTCCTCCCCTGCCAGCTGGGATTGGGCAAAGCCCAGCTCCCGTAGCCGCTCGGTTCGAGCCCGCTCCATGAACTTTAGGTAATTGACGTAATAAACGATGCCGCCAGCATCGGTGTCCTCGTAATAAACGCGACAGCGATGTGCGAACGACTGATCCCCGTTTTGCGCGCGCATACTCTAGTGCTTACTCCTCAGGTTGCCAATCCGGCCAGGCAACTGTTTTTCATTCTGTGGCACATTTCTAACGAAAGAATGACGACGCCAGCCACTAGGACAGCACAAACGCCGAATAAATCGAATCGCCAAGCCTTTTTAATCGTCTACTGCATCGAGGAATTCGTCTACTACGGGCATCTCGCCCAATCGTGACGGAATGTTTAACCCAAAGTGCAGATAGGCATGCCGGGTGACCACCCGCCCCCTCGGCGTACGCATGATGTAGCCCTGCTGGATCAGGTAAGGCTCCAGTACATCCTCAATCGTGTGCCGCTCTTCGCTGATGGCCGCTGCGAGGCTGTCCACCCCCACCGGCCCACCGTCGAACTTCTCGATCATGGTCAACAGCAGGCGCCGGTCCTGGTGGTCAAAGCCATGCTCGTCCACATCCAGCAGGTTCAGCGCCAGGTCCGCCACGGGCTTGGTGATATGGCCCTTGGCACGCACTTCGGCGAAGTCCCGTACACGGCGCAGCAAACGGTTGGCGATCCGCGGTGTGCCGCGGGCGCGGCGGGCGATTTCAAACGCGCCTTCCGGGTCCAGGGGCAAACCGAGGATATTCGCCGAACGGCTGACGATGGTGGCCAGATCCGCCGTGCTATAGAACTCTAGACGTTGAACAATCCCGAAACGGTCTCGCAGCGGGTTGGTCAGCATCCCCGCGCGGGTGGTGGCACCCACCAGCGTAAACGGTGGCAGGTCGAGCTTGATCGAACGCGCCGCCGGACCCTCGCCGATCATGATGTCCAGCTGGAAGTCTTCCATGGCCGGGTACAGCACTTCCTCGACGATGGGCGAAAGCCGGTGAATCTCGTCGATAAACAGTACGTCGTGGGGTTCCAGGTTGGTCAGCAGCGCCGCCAGGTCGCCCGGGCGCTCCAGCACAGGGCCGGAGGTGGACTTGATCGACACGCCCATTTCCTGGGCGATGATGTTGGCCAGGGTGGTCTTGCCCAGCCCCGGCGGGCCGAAGATCAACGTGTGATCCAGTGATTCGCTGCGCCCGCGCGCAGCCTGGATGAACAACTCCATCTGCTCGCGCACGGTGGGCTGGCCGATGTATTCGGCAAGGCTCAGGGGACGAATCGCCCGGTCCTGGATTTCTTCACGATCACGCGGGCCGGTGGCCGCGATCAGACGATCAGCTTCAATCACTTAAATCATTCCCTTCAGGGCGCGGCGGATCATGTCTTCGCTGCTCAGGTTCTTGTCCTTGATGGCCGACACGGCCTTGCTCGCCTCCTGCGGCTTGTAGCCCAGGGAAATCAGCGCGCTGACTGCATCGCTTTCGGCGCTGGCCACCGGTACACCCGGCGCGTCCGGCTGGTTAGGCACCAGGGCGAACATGCTTGGTACGACTTCCCAGGCCTTGAAGCGGTCCTTGAGCTCTACCAGCAAACGCTCGGCGGTTTTCTTGCCGACGCCCGGGACCTTGGTCAACGCCGACGTATCCTGCGCCGACACACACCGTACCAATTCATCGACCTCCAGGCTCGACATCAGCGCCAGCGCCAGCTTCGGCCCCACGCCATTGAGGCGGATCAGTTCGCGGAAGAAATCCCGGTCACGCTTGCCAATGAAACCATAGAGCAATTGTGCGTCTTCGCGCACCACCAGGTGGGTGTGCAGGGTCAGCGGCTCACCGACCGACGGTAGGCGGTAGAGGGTGGTCATGGGCACTTCCAACTCATAGCCCAGCCCGTTTACATCCAGAATCAGGTGCGGCGGCTGTTTCTCAGCCAGGGTGCCGCGCAAGCGTCCAATCACGTTCGAATCCTTAAGAGTCGGCTCAGATCAAGGCCTGACCGGTAATAACGCGGGCATGCCGGCCGACAGCACAGGCCGTTCACGCACCCCACGCAGAATGATTGCGCTGATGCTATCAGAGACGCAGCCGGCCGCCACGACTGCGTGCCGTACCCAAGCCGTGCGGCATCAGGCTGGAACGGGTATGGGCATGGCAAATGGCAATGGCCAGGGCGTCGGAGGCATCGATTTGCGGCTTGGCGGTGAGCTTGAGCATGTGCATGACCATCATCATCACTTGCTCCTTATTGGCCGCACCGGTACCGACCACGGCTTGCTTGACCTGGGTCGCGGTATACTCGGCGATCTCCATGCCCTCTTCCGCACCGGCAACGATGGCCGCACCGCGTGCCTGGCCGAGCTTCAGGGCCGAGTCGGCGTTTTTTGCCATGAACACCTTTTCAATGCCCATGGTGACCGGGCCGTAGGTCTGGATCACTTCACGCACGCCGCGATAAACGATCTGCAAGCGCTCAGCCAACTCGCCGGCGCCGGTACGGATACAGCCCGACGCCACGTACACGCAGCCTCGCGGGGTCTGTTGCACCACGCCAAAGCCGGTGATTCGCGAACCGGGGTCGATACCTAGGATTAGAGTCATAACGCCTGCGAGATGGGTTTAAAGCGGATGCGCGAGGCACATGGTTTGTGTAACAGCATAGAATCCTGTGGGAGCTGGCTTGCCTGCGATGCAGGCACCTCGGAGCATCAGTCACACCGAGTTGATGCCATCGCAGCCTCGCCGGGGCTCGACAGCTCCCACATTGGATCTTCAGTGCCCTTATGTGAGCTGTTCGGCGACCGATTCCGGGATATCGGCGTTGGAATAGACGTTCTGCACGTCATCCAGGTCTTCAAGCATATCGAGCATCTTGAGCACTTTCTGCGCGCCGTCCAGGTCCAGTTCGGCACTGGTGGTCGGCAGCATCACGATTTCCGCATCGGTACCTTTGAAACCGGCCGCTTCCAGGGCGTTACGCACCGAATAGAAGCCCGCGAACGAGGTAAACACGTCGATGGAGCCGTCTTCATTGGTCACCACGTCGTCGGCATCTGCCTCCATCGCCGCTTCGATCAGCGCATCTTCATCAACGCCCGGCGCGAAGGAAATCTGCCCCTTGCGTTCAAACAGGTAGGCCACCGAACCATCGGTGCCCAGGTTGCCGCCACATTTGCTGAACGCATGGCGCACGGCCGCCGCGGTACGGTTGCGGTTGTCGGTCATGCACTCGACCATCACCGCCACGCCACCCGGGCCGTAGCCTTCGTAGCTCAATTCGACCATGTCATCGGTATCGGCCGCACCGGCGCCACGGGCCACGGCACGGTCGATGATGTCGCGGCTCATGTTGGCGCCGAGTGCCTTGTCCAGGGCCAGGCGCAGACGCGGGTTGGAGCCCGGGTCACCGCCACCCTGGCGGGCAGCGACGGTCAGCTCGCGAATCCACTTGGTGAAGATCTTGCCTTTCTTGGCATCCTGACGCTCTTTGCGGTGCTTGATGTTCGCCCACTTGGAATGGCCAGCCATAACACAACTCCGAAATTCTGTAGAAACCTGTCGATCCCGCCCCAGGCGGGACTTCCCTCTTAAACGTACAGCCCTTGTAACGCAAAGGCGCATCCGAAGATGCGCCCTTAGCTGACAATGTAAAACCTTATCGCGCTTTCACGCTGCGGCCTTACTCAGCCTTTGGTGTCTCGCGCAGACGGATATGCAGCTCGCGCAGTGCCTTGGCATCCACCACACCCGGTGCCTGCGTCATGACGTCGGCAGCACTTTGGGTTTTCGGGAAGGCAATCACTTCACGGATCGACTGGGCACCGGTCATCAGCATCACCAGACGGTCCAGGCCGAAGGCCAGGCCGCCATGGGGTGGCGCGCCGTACTTCAGGGCGTCAAGCAGGAAGCCGAACTTCTCTTGCTGTTCGTCTTCGTCGATACCCAGCAGGCGGAAGACCGATTGCTGCATCTCCTTGCGGTGGATACGGATCGAACCGCCACCCAGTTCGGTGCCGTTCAGCACCATGTCGTAGGCACGGGACAGAGCGCCAGCCGGGTTGGCTTCCAGCTCTTGCGGCGTGCACTTCGGCGCGGTGAACGGGTGGTGCAGCGCGCTGAAGCTGCCGTCGTCGTTCTCTTCGAACATCGGGAAGTCGACCACCCACATCGGCGCCCACTTGCAGGTCAGCAGGTTCAGGTCGTTGCCGACCTTGATCCGCAGTGCACCCAGCGCTTCACTGACGATCTTGGACTTGTCGGCACCGAAGAACACGATGTCGCCGTCGACCGCGCCAACACGATCCAGGATCACGTTGAGGTTGGCCTCAGGGATGTTCTTGACGATTGGCGACTGCAGGCCTTCAACCCCCTTGGCGCGCTCGTTGACCTTGATGTACGCCAGGCCCTTGGCACCGTAGATGCCGACGAACTTGGTGTAATCGTCGATCTGCTTGCGCGGCATGCTCGCAGCGCCAGGCACACGCAGGGCGGCAATACGGCATTTCGGGTCGTTGGCCGGGCCGCTGAACACCTTGAAGTCGACGTCTTTGAGTTGGTCTTCAACGTCAACCAGTTCCAGCGGGTTACGCAGGTCTGGCTTGTCGGAACCGTAACGGCGCATGGCTTCTTCGAAGGTCATGTGCGGGAATTCGCCGAACTCCAGGTCCAGCACTTCCTTGAACAGGTTGCGGATCATTTGCTCGGTGATGCCCATGATCTCTTTTTCATCGAGGAAGCTGGTCTCGATGTCGATCTGGGTGAATTCCGGCTGGCGGTCGGCCCGCAGGTCTTCGTCACGGAAGCATTTGGCGATCTGGTAGTAACGGTCGAAGCCGGCAACCATCAGCAGCTGCTTGAACAGCTGTGGCGACTGCGGCAAGGCGAAGAAAGAACCGGCGTGGGTACGGCTCGGCACCAGGTAGTCGCGGGCGCCTTCCGGAGTAGCACGGGTCAGGATCGGCGTCTCGACGTCGAGGAAGCCGTTCTCGTCCAGGAAGCGGCGGATGCTGGTGGTCATGCGCGAACGCAGACGCAGCTTCTCGGCCATTTCCGGGCGACGCAGGTCGAGGAAGCGATAACGCAGGCGGGTTTCTTCGCCAACGTCCGAGAACTCGTTCAGCGGGAACGGCGGGGTTTCCGACTCGTTCAGCACTTCAAGCTCGTAGCCCAGCACTTCGATCATGCCCGACGCCATGTTGGCGTTGGTGGCACCGGCCGGACGCAGGCGAACCTTGCCGGTGATCTTCACGACATACTCGCTGCGCACGCGATCGGCGGCGGCGAAGCTCTCGGCGCGGTCCGGATCGAACACCACCTGGGCCAGACCATCACGATCACGGATATCGAGGAAGATCACCCCGCCGTGGTCGCGGCGACGGTGAACCCATCCGCAAAGGGTGATTTCCTGACCTTCCAGGGTCTCGTTCAGTTGGCCGCAATAGTGGCTGCGCATCATGATAGTGGTTTCGCTTCTCGTAATTCGAAATTCGGTGGAGGCCTGCCTCATCACCGTACAGCTAAGTCAGGTGACGGATAATGCAGGAGCCTGCGCGTAGAGTTCAACTCAGTCTGCTTTGTCGCCGCCGGCCAGATTCTTCTTCGAACCGGTCTTGAAGTCGGTCTCGTACCAGCCGTTGCCACTCAGGCGAAAGCCCGGCATGGACAACATCTTTTTAAGCTCCGGTGCCTGGCAGGCAGGGCAATCGACCAGCGGCGCGGCGCTGATCTTTTGAATGGCTTCCAACTGATGACCACAGGAAGCGCATTGATAGTCGTACATGGGCATGGAGATGTCTCGGCGATCAGATCATTACTGCGCCACGCCCTGCCCTGACTGTGTCCCGTGGGAAAGTCCCGGCATGCGCAGCAAAGCCCGGGATTATATCTGGTAAATCGAGGCTGTGCAGCCGTGGCGGCGTGCTGCTCTTTATATAGGTGGCTGCAACAGGCGTGTGCCAGGCGCCCGACCCGGGACAATCCCGGGGCTGGCGGCTGGCACAAGGATCACGCCTGGCCCGGAGGGACACTTGGCGCAGTGATGCGTCCTTTCAATAAATGAACCACGCACACCACCCTGACCAGACCGCTGAAGTTCTTTACACCGCCATAACGCAAGTGCACTTCGCGGTCCACGTAAGACAGCAGCGCACTGACCGAACAGGTATTGATCCTGGCTATCTCCGTGAGGATATTCCAATAGACTTCTTCAAGTCGCAAACACGTCGAAAAACCATTAAGCCGAACGGATCGGGACAATGGCCTGGCCAGGTTCATATCAAACCCCTTGGCAAAGGGATCTACCTTTATCTTGTGCAACCCGCACGTTTCCATCACTCCGTTACCTGCTCCGCGTGACATACACTTGACACTCCATTGCCTGACGGCCACCCATCAATCGTTCTTGTTGGCCGTTGGGCCTATAAAACATCAAGAAGACAAGTGCAGCCAGAAGACAGGGAGCCGATCGCCGTAGGACAAGCCAACGCGCGTATCAGGAAGCTCGCAGGATGAAGGGAATCGCCGGGAAGCAAGCATGCGAGGGGCGTCGGTTCAACGCCCACCCGCAACCGGTGTTACTTGTTTTCGAGCAGGGAGCGCAACATCCACGCGGTCTTTTCATGAACTTGCATACGCTGGGTCAGCAAGTCCGCAGTTGGCTCGTCGCTGACTTTATCCAACAACGGGAAGATGCCCCGGGCGGTGCGGGTAACCGCTTCCTGGCCTTCGACCAACTGCTTGATCATGTCTTCAGCGCTCGGCACGCCCTCTTCTTCCTTGATTGAAGAAAGTCGCGCGTACACCGAGTAAGCACCCGGCGCCGGAAAGCCCAGGGCGCGAATCCGCTCGGCAATTGAATCCACCGCCAGCGCCAGCTCGTTGTACTGCTCTTCAAACATCAAGTGCAGTGTGCGAAACATGGGGCCCGTTACGTTCCAATGGAAGTTGTGGGTCTTCAGGTAAAGTACATAGGTATCGGAAAGCAGTCGCGAAAGTCCATCAACGATTGATTTACGATCTTCTTCACTGATACCAATATCGATTGCCATGTTTTTCCCCTTCAATTGATAAAAAATTCATTGATCAGGTGCAGGACCACTCTAGCAAGAGTACCGGCCTTGCGCAGCCCGGCTGACCCTCACGAGGTGCGGCAAATCGCCCCTTGCAGAGCGAATCTGCGCGACAGACGGGGCTTCGAGCCCTGCAAGAAAAATTACCCAACGCCTGCGAAAAAGCCTGCACCTGTCTAGGACAAGTGTTTGCCGCAGAAATGCCGTGCCCCTTGTAACAGCCTGAAATGCTTGATTTGAGTAGGCACAGGCTTTGCTGTTAAATAGGCAGCGTGTCGCCACCGTTATTTTTCGCGGTAGCGACATAGGCTGATACCCGCGCACGTGCCCAACGCCTCCCATTGTTCAGAAGCGAACCGTGCCAGTCAGCTCTTCCTCGTGATCCGTCTTAACGTGAGTTAATCAAAATGTTGAAAATCGTCCACCTGCTAACGGGCGCCGCAGCTTTGCTGCTGTCCTTTATCCCCAGCCTGCGATCAGAAACCCTGCCTTACCTGCAACAACCTGACGCTCTCTACCTGACCTTCTTTGGTCTTCTTAACCTGACACTGGCTCCAGTCATTCCTTACTGGAACAAAGGCCCGCGTCATCAACTGCAAAACCTGGTCAGCGCCCTGCTGGTCCTGGCTGTTGTCGTGCAAACCCTCACCCTGCTGGCGCCTATGCCTGAAGTCGGTGGCCACCCGGCCGTCCTGCTCAGCCTGGCAATAGCACTGGTCGCCATCGTTCTTCATCTGGCCATCAGTTTTTACCGTTCCTCCCCGGCCGCTGCGTCGCAAACCTACGACATGACCAACCGGGATACCGGTACCGTCAAGTGGTTCAACACCTCCAAGGGCTTCGGCTTTATTTCCCGGGATTCGGGCGACGATATCTTCGTCCACTTCCGGGCGATTCGCGGCGAAGGTCATCGCGTCCTGGTGGAAGGCCAGCGCGTGGAGTTCTCCGTGATGAACCGCGACAAGGGCCTGCAAGCTGAAGATGTGATCGCCGCGTTGCCGCGTCGCTGATTCCAGCACCCCGAAAAAAGAAACCGCGATGCAGCCTGGCTGCATCGCGGTTTTTTTATGCCCTGGCATTCGCCCCTGCATTAATAATGAGGCGGCGGCGCCTCTTCCTCGGACGACTCGAACTGGCCGCCCATCTCTTCCTGGCGCTTGAGCAGCGCAGTCATCTGCAACTGCAGGCGTTCGACCGCCCGCTGCTGGGTGACCAGGATGTCATTGAGGGTCTCAATGGTGTCGTCCTGAAAAGCCAGGCGGCTTTCCAGGTCGGTCACGCGGTCTTGAAGATCCATGGCTCAAGCCTCCAGGAACGTGAAGTCAGCCGGCAGGATTTCGCGCAGACGCGCACGAATCGCCGCCACTTGCTCGTCGCTGTAAGGCTTCGCCGGATGCTTGCCCCAGACCGGCGCAGGCCACGCGGCGTCATCGCGCCTGCGCACGATCACATGCACGTGCAGTTGGCTGACCACGTTGCCCAGTGCACCAATATTCATCTTGTCAGCGCCAAACCCTTCATTAAGCAACTGCGCCAGCGCCGTGCTTTCCTGCCACACCCGCTGCTGGTCAGCGACATCCAGTTGAAACACTTCGCTGATACCGTCTATGCGCGGCACCAGGATGAACCAGGGGTAATTTGAGTCATTGGACAGCAGCAGCCGGCACAGGGGGAAATCCCCGATGGGCAAGGTGTCTTGTTGAAGACGTGGATCTAAGGCGAACACAGCAGTCACTCCCGTTCGGCGGGTCAGGTTTCAGGCGCCCAGCATACCTGCGAATGCCCGGCGCTTCACGGCGAATGCAGCGGACCAAATACGCGCCCAAACAGGACGCCATGAAAAAAAGCGCACCATTTCGAGACAGGTCAATATTTCGGCTAGGCTAAATGACCAACACATCCTCACTTAGTCAAAGACGGGACGCGTGTCAGGCTTCAAGCACCTGATCCAGAGGGCTTTCCAGGCGCGAACAGCAGCCTGGAGCAAAAATACAGCAAGGGCACCACTGCACCAAAATGACCCATTTGTGCCTCAAAGGGATCCGCCGACTACCCACCGAACGGGGTGAACCGGTAACGTTTTGCTCTGGTGCAGGTTTTATGCACCACCGAACAGGAGTACAGCAGGCGCGTCAAGGCCAAACCAAACGGCGTAAAAAGCCCGTGCTTATGCGGTTTTTACAGGGCATTGACAATTTTCACGAAAAAATCACATTCAGTTACTCGTTTGTGCACGCTTGTTGCATTCACCCCCATATGGTCGACAACAGCACCGGCGGGAAGCAGGTGTTTCGCGACAGAAAACAACAGCGGGTCAATGCTTTTCAGGGAAGTGTTAAAACTTTCAAGGGTGACTTTTCCACCCTGAACTCAAGGTTTTAAAACAGTATTGAAGTTGTCAGTTCGGTTACATTCGAACTGTAAATTTGCGACATGGACATAGCAATTTACGACAGGCTCGTAAAGAAGCTGAAAGGATAGATGGGCAAGTATCGCCAATATTGTCAGCGTGATATAAGTTTGCGCCGACACAAAAAAGAAAGAGCCGCCCAGACAAAAATATAGGTGGGACGGCAGTACTCTTCCTAAAACCAAAGGAGCAAATCACGATGCGCGTGATGAAGTGGAGCATGATCGCCCTGGCTGTTTCAGCAGGCACCTCGCAGTTCGCAATGGCGTCCTCTCAGGACGACTCCAAGGGCTTTGTTGAAGACAGTACCTTCAGCATCAACACTCGCCTCCTGAACTTTAGCCGCGACTTCCGTAACAACGACACCGGTAAAAGCCGCGTCGACGAAACCGGCCTGGGCTTCAACGGCCTGTACCAGTCGGGCTTCACCCAAGGCACCATCGGTGTGGGTGTCGACGTGATCGGTCTGTTGGGCGTCAAACTGGACAGCGGCAAGGGTCGTTCCGGCACCGGCCTGTTTCCAACAGGCTCCGACGGTCGCGCTCAAGATGATTACTCCAAAGGCGGCGGCGCAGTTAAGTTCCGTATCTCCGATACGGTCCTGAAAATCGGCGACCAGTACACCACCGCACCTGTATTCGCATCCGATGACAGCCGTCTGCTGCCTGAATTGCCACAAGGTATCTCGCTGACCAGCAACGAGATCAAGGGCCTGAAACTTGAAGGCGGTCACTTCACTTCGAGCGTGGCGCAAGCCCAGACCTACCGCGACAGCCTGGGCCTGACAAAAACTGACTTCATCGGTGGCGTCTACGCCCTGACTCCAGAAGTCAGCGCCAGCCTCTACTACGCGAAGACCGAAGACTACTGGAAGAAAACCTACGCCAACCTGAACTGGACCCATGCGCTTAGCAATGAACAGTCCCTGGCGGTCGACTTCAACATCTACAGCACCAAAAGCGATGGCGCTGGCCTGCAACGGGCTGAGAAGGACGGCACCACCAAACTGGATAACCGTGCCTACAGCTTGCAAGGTGCGTACACCATCCAGGCTCACACCTTTACCCTGGCCTACCAGAAGGTTAGCGGTGACGGTGACTACGGCTACGGCGTAGACGGCGGCGGCACGATCTTCCTTGCCAACTCCATCGCTCGTTCCGACTTCAACGCTGAAGACGAGAAGTCCTTCCAGGCTCGCTACGACCTGAACATGGCGACTTTCGGCGTTCCAGGCCTGAGCTTCATGACTCGCTACGTTAAAGGTACCGGCGCCAACACCGCCGACACTTCGAACGGTAAAGAGTGGGAACGTGACATCGAAGCCAAGTACGTGATCCAGAGCGGCCCAGCCAAAGACCTGAGCCTGCGCGTACGTCAAGCCACTTATCGCTCCAGCGATGGTGTGTACTACGGTTCGGCGTCGATCGACGAACTGCGTCTGATCGCGCAATACCCGCTGAACATCTTGTAATTGGCAGTTTGATTACAACGATGACTTAGGGCCTCGGCCCTAACTAAAAAGCCGCTCACTTGTTTCCAAGTGAGCGGCTTTTTTATTGCAACGTAATCTCAATACCGGGATAACTAGCAAGCTAACTATCTAGTTTAACTACACGCATCAAACCTGACACATCGGACAAGTTTGACACGCAAGTCACACCCTCACTTCGCAGCAGTTTCCTGCATCACGCGAATAACCCGCTGCGGGAACGGAATATCGATCCCCGCACCTTTTAAACGGTCACGCGCCAGTTCATTGAACATGAACATCACGTCCCAGTAATCCGACGTCTTGGTCCAGACTCGCAGGGATACGGTGATTGAACTGTCGCCCAGGGTCGAAACCACGGCTGCCGGTGCAGGATCAGCCAGTACCCGTGGATCCTTGGCCAGTTCCAGCAATACTTCACGCGCCTTCTGCAGGTCGGCTTCATAGTCGACACCCACGTCAAACACCACCTTGCGGGTCGGCTGACGGTTGGTGTTGGTGATGAGGCCGTTGGACAGGCTGCCGTTTGGGATGATCACCGTCTTGTTGTCGCCGGTGCGCAACACGGTGTGAAAGATCTGGATGCTGTCGACGGTACCGGAAGTACCCTGGGCTTCGATCCAGTCACCAATGCGGAACGGACGGAACAACAGAATCAGCACGCCGCCGGCGAAGTTCGCCAGGCTGCCTTGCAATGCCAGACCGATGGCCAGGGTGGCGGCACCGATCGCGGCAACGAACGAGGTGGTTGCCACGCCGATCATCGAGGCCACGTTGACCACCAGCATGACTTTGAGCGCAATGTTCGCAAGGCTGGTAATGAAGTGTTGCAGTGCCAGGTCAGCATTACGCAGGGCCAGCAAACGCCCCACTCGATGGGTCAAGACGTTGATCAGCCACCAACCGATGGCCAGGGTGACCACCGCCAGCAAAAAGCGGCTGCCATATTCCATGATCATCGGTAACCACGACTCCGAGGTCTTGATCAGGTGATCCACTTCAGCGTTCAAATCCATCTACATTCTCCTGTTTACCGGATGTGCGGCTTTATTTATGCCCACATAACAAATGAGCCCCGAAGGGCTCAATCGTTTCTGCAGGTTCTGGGCGTGGGACGTCAAAAACGCCCTCAGGTTCCCGACGGGGGCACTCAGTCGCGGAAGTTATTGAACTGCAGCGGCATGTCGAAAGCCTTGGCACGCAAGGCAGCAATGGCCTCTTGCAAATCGTCACGCTTCTTGCCGGTGATGCGCACCTGCTCGCCCTGGATCGCGGCCTGGACCTTGAGCTTGGCGTCCTTGACGTGAGCGACGATTTTCTTCGCCAGCTCCTTGTCGATGCCCTCTTTGAACACGACTTCCTGCTTCATCAGCTTGCCGGAGGCATACGCGTCCTTGATTTCAAGGCACTGTGCATCGATCTTGCGCTTGACCAGGGACAGCTTGAGGATCTCAATCATCGCTTCAAGCTGGAAATCGGCTTCTGCGGTCAGGTTGACGGTGAGGTCTTTTTCCTTGAACTCGAAGCTGCCCTTGCCCTTCAAGTCATAACGACGATCCAACTCCTTGACGGCGTTCTCGACGGCGTTGGTGAGTTCGTGCTTGTCCAGTTCGGATACCACGTCGAACGACGGCATGTAATTTCTCCAATAAAAAGGGGCGCGGCTCAGTAGAGATGGAGCACGCCCGGGCTAAAATGCCCGGGCATTATAGCGGTTCTTTCGCCTCGTTCACTGCGGGCAGCCTTACGGAGTAAAAACTGATGTCGACCACCTGGCATGTCCTCGGCGCCGGCAGTCTCGGCACGCTGTGGGCCACACGCCTGGCCCGTGCCGGGCTGCCCGTGCGGCTGATCCTGCGGGACCACGCGCGGCTGGCGAGCTATCAGGCGGCCAGCGGCCTGACCTTGGTTGAGCAAGGCGTGGCCCACACCTACCCGGTCGTCGGCGAAACGTCCGACAGTCCGGGGCCAATTCATCGCCTGCTAGTGGCGTGCAAAGCCTACGACGCCCAAGACGCCGTCGCACAGCTTCAACACCGGCTGGCACCCGACGCCGAACTGATCCTGCTGCAAAATGGCCTGGGCAGCCAGGACGCGGTCGCCGCCCAACTGCCCCAAGCCCGCTGCATTTTTGCCTCCAGCACCGAAGGCGCGTTTCGTGAAAGCGACTGGCGGGTGGTGTTTGCCGGCCATGGCTATACCTGGCTGGGGGATGCGAGCCACCCTACCCCGCCGCTCTGGCTGGATGACCTGCAAGCCGCCGGCATTCCCCATGAGTGGAGCACCGACATCCTTACCCGCCTGTGGCGCAAACTGGCCCTGAACTGTGCGATCAACCCGCTGACCGTGCTGTACGAATGCCGCAATGGCGAGCTGCAGGCCCATCAGTGCGAAGTCGCCACCCTGTGCGCCGAACTCGCCGACCTGCTGGAATGCTGCGGACAACCCGCCGCCGCGCAGGATTTGCAGAGTGAAGTGGAACGCGTGATCCAGGCCACCGCGGCCAACTACTCGTCGATGTACCAGGACGTGATCAGTGCCCGGCGCACCGAAATCAGCTACTTGCTCGGCTACGCCTGCCAGGCGGCGGCTCGCCATCAACTGACCTTGCCGCACCTGCAACAACTCCAGGTGCGATTGGTACAGCGACTGTCTGCACGCGGATTGCCCAGCGACTGAGGCACGCGCTACCCTGCCTGCTTGTTCCTTTGCAGCGAAAACCTCGATGCCACTGCGCCAGCGTCTCGAAAATCTACCGGTTGGGCAGAAACTGCTGGCGGCCCTGCTGGTTTTGTTGACCACCGTGTTGCTGGTGGCCAACCTGACCTTTATCAGCGCCGCCTACTGGATCTCCCAGGAAAGCATGGCCCCCCAGGCCTTGCAGGCCATCGGCCGGCTGGTGTCCAACCCGTCGCTGGCGGCCGAGGCGCTGGACTCACCGCTCAAGGCGCAAACCCTGCTGGATGAACTGACCAGCTACTCGCCATTACGGGCCGCCGCCTTATATGACGGCGAAGGCACCCGCCTGGCCCAGTTGCAACACGCCAATCGCCTGCACCTGCCCGACAATTACCGCGAGATTGAAATCTGGCGCGCCACCGAGTTTCGCAGCAATCAAGTGATCACCATTCCCCGTGCCGGCCAACCGTCCGGGCATTTACTGCTGGTGGCCAGCAGCGAACTGCCGGTGGCCTTCTATACCGGGACGTTCACCGCCAGCCTGGGTATTCTGATTTTCAGTGTGCTGCTGTGGCTGGTGATTGCCCGGCAGATCAAGCGCCTGATTACCCGGCCGATCCATGAACTGGAAGAGTTGTCGCGCCAGGTCACCCGGGAAGAGAACTACGCCCTGCGCGCAGGTCGCGGCAACCACGACGAAATCGGCAGCCTCGCCGAAGCCTTCAACACCATGCTTTCGCGCATCGAAGCCCGCGAGCAGCAACTCAAGCGCGCGCGGGACGATTCCCAGGCCGCCTACGATCAAGCCCAGGGCCTGGCGGAAGAAACCCGCCACACCAACCGCAAGCTGGAGCTGGAAGTCCAGGTGCGCAGCAAGATCGAGAAAAACTCACCGGGTTCCAGAATTACCTCAACAGCATCATCGACTCGATGCCCTCGGCGCTGATCGCCCTCGACGAGCAGCTCTACGTCACCCAATGGAACCAGGAGGCCAGCGCACTTTCCGGCACCCGTCTGGATGAGGCGCTGAACCAGCCGATCTTCCTCGCCTTCCAGCCACTCAAGCCCTTCCTGCCGCAGATCAAGGCCACGGTGGAGCAACACACCGTGGAGCGGATCGAGCGGGTGACCTGGGTCAAGGATGACGAGCCCAAGCACTACGCCCTGACGTTCTACCCGCTGATGGGTGGTGCCGGGCGCGGTGTGGTCATCCGGATCGACGACATCACCCAGCGCCTGTCCCTGGAAGAAATGATGGTGCAGTCGGAGAAGATGCTCTCGGTCGGCGGCCTGGCCGCCGGCATGGCCCACGAAATCAACAACCCGCTCGGGGCGATCCTGCATAACGTGCAGAACATCCGCCGCCGGCTGTCGCCGGAGCTGCCAAAAAACCTCGAGCATGCCGAACAGGTAGGCATCGAGCTGGAAACAGTGAACCGCTACCTGCAAAGCCGCGAAGTGCCGCAATTGCTCGACGGCATCCAGCAAGCCGGCGCCCGGGCGGCGAAAATCGTCACCCACATGCTCAGCTTCAGCCGCCGCAGCGATCGCCAGATGGCACCCTGCGATCTACCGGCGCTGATTGACCAGGCGGTGGAAATTGCCGGCAACGATTTCGACCTCACCGTCGGCTTCGACTTCAAGGGCCAGGCGATCATCCGCCAGTTCGACCCGCAGTTGGGCCCGGTGCCCGGCACCGCCAACGAACTGGAACAGGTACTTCTCAACCTGCTGAAAAACGCCGCCCAGGCGATTCATCAGCGCGAAGATGACAGCGAGCCCGGGCGTATCATCCTGCGTACCCGGCTGAACCCGCCGTGGGCGGAAATCCAGGTGGAGGACAACGGCATCGGCATGAGCGAGAACGTGCGCAAGCGCACCTTCGAACCGTTTTTCACCACCAAGGAGATCGGCCAGGGCACCGGGCTCGGGTTGTCGGTCTCGTATTTCATCATCACCAACAACCACAAGGGGCAGATGGAAGTCCATTCCACCCTCGGCCAGGGCACCTGCTTCACCTTGCGCCTGCCCCTGGCCGGCAGCCAATTGCCACCCAACGAACTCACTCAACTGGAGCGCTAACCATGGGCTTTCGCCTGTCGAAAATTTACACCCGTACCGGCGACAAGGGCGAAACCGGCCTGGGCGACGGCCGCCGCGTACCCAAGGACCATCCACGGGTGGAGGCGATTGGCGAAGTGGATGCGTTGAACAGCCAGCTTGGTTTGTTGTTAGCAGGCCTGGAGGAACAGAGCGGGCAGCACCCGGCGCTGAAGGATGTGATCGAGGTGCTTACGCCCTGCCAGCATCGACTGTTCGACCTGGGCGGTGAGTTGGCCATGCCGGTGTACAAAGCGCTGAATGCGGCAGAAGTCGACCGTTTGGAAGCCGCGATTGATCGCTGGAATGAAGAGGTCGGGCCGCTGGAAAACTTCATTTTGCCGGGTGGTTCGGCGCTGATTGCCCAGGCTCATGTGTGCCGTAGCCTGGCCCGCAGCGCGGAGCGGCGGTGTCAGCACCTGAATGCGGTGGAACCGTTGGAAGGCGTAGGGTTGGCGTATATCAACCGGCTGTCGGACTTGCTGTTTGTGGCAGCACGAGTGATTGCCAAGCGTCAGGGTGTTGCGGAGATTTTGTGGCAAGCGGCCGCGAAGCCGCACTGACGCTTACTGACTGATTGAGACTTGTGGCGAGGGAGCTTGCTCCCTCGCCACAACAAGCGCCCCGGCCTGGTCCTTAAACCTCAGGCCAGAACGCCCGAATCCCTGCCACACCTTGAGCACCGGCTTCCCACGCCTTTTCCAGCTCGGCAGGCCCAACCCCACCGAGCAGGAACACCGGCTTGCTGAAGCCGCTGATCAACTGCTGCGCCTGCTCCCAACCCAACGGCTGGGCATCCGGATGCGTCTGGGTCGGCTGCACCGGCGACAACGTCACGAAATCCACGTCCATCAATTCCGCCAACGCCAATTCCTCAGCATTGTGGCAAGACGCCGCCAACCAGCGGTCCTTGGGCAAAGGTCGCCCCTTGCTGGCGTACTTGCGCAGTTGCGCCGAGGTCATGTGCCAGCCAGCTGCGGGAAAATCCCCCAGCCATTCAAACGGCCCTTTCAGCATCAATTGCGCCTTGCCCGCACACAGACCCACGGCGTCCACCGCCAGGTCGCGGTATTTGGGATCGTAACCGTTGGGGGCACGCAACTGGACCAGCTTGATGCCGCCAGCGATGGCTTTTTGAATGCCGCGCAACAGCACGGGGGTTTCCAGCTCACCCGGGGTGATCAGGTAGTGCGCCGGCAAACGTGCCGCCGCAACGATCGGCGCATTGGCCGCCGGAAACTCGTAGTTCGGCAGGTCCCGCGGGGCGACCCATTCAAGCGGCTGCCCTTCGGCACCGTGGGGTTCGCCGGTGAAGGCCGAGACTTCCCAGACATCCAGCAACACCTGTTTGTCCGGGTAATCGTGCTGCACCTTGATCAACGGACGAGCCGTTGTGACCTGGATACCCAACTCTTCCTGCAACTCACGGGACAGCGCGGCAGCGACCGACTCATCGGCCTCCACCTTGCCACCGGGAAACTCCCAGAGGCCACCCTGATGCTGGGTATCGGCGCGGCGCGCCAGCAGAATCCTGCCGTCGACACCCCGGATGACCGCTGCTGCTACATGAACTCGTTTCACCGCACTATTTCCTCTGAATCGGTTTGAAGACCAGCCTGGTGTCAGGTGCGATATTCCGCGTTGATCTTCACGTACTCGTGGGACAGGTCAGTGGTCCAGATGGTTTCGCTGCACTCACCGCGACCCAATTCGATACGGATAGTGATTTCTTCCTGCTGCATCACCGCAGAACCCTGGGCTTCGGTGTACGTCTCGGCACGGGCGCCACGGCTGGCGATGCACACCTCGCCGAGGAACACGTCGATCTTGCTCACATCCAGGTTCGGCACACCGGCACGGCCAACAGCGGCCAGGATACGGCCCCAGTTCGGGTCGGAGGCAAACAGCGCAGTCTTGATCAATGGCGAGTGAGCCACGGTGTAGCCCACATCCAGGCATTCCTGGTGATTGCCGCCGCCGTTGACTTCAACCGTCACAAACTTGGTGGCGCCTTCGCCGTCGCGCACGATGGCCTGGGCCACGTCCATGCACACTTCGAACACGGCCTGCTTCAACGCCGCGAAATACGCGCCGTTGGACGAGGTGATTTCCGGCAGGTCGGCCTTGCCGGTAGCGATCAACATGCAGCAGTCGTTGGTCGAAGTGTCGCCGTCGATGGTGATGCGGTTGAACGACTTGTTGGCGCCGTCGAGCATCAGGTTTTGCAGCACGTCACGGGATACTTTGGCGTCAGTGGCGATGTAGCCAAGCATGGTCGCCATGTTCGGGCGAATCATGCCGGCGCCTTTGCTGATGCCGGTCACGGTGATGGTCACGCCTTCATGCACAAACTGGCGGCTCGCGCCTTTGGGCAGGGTGTCGGTGGTCATGATGCCGGTGGCCGCAGCCGCCCAGTTATCCACCGACAGGTCATCCAGCGCCGCTTGCAGCGCGCCTTCGATTTTCTCTACCGGCAGCGGCTCACCGATCACGCCGGTGGAATACGGCAGCACCTGGATGGCATCAACGCCAGTCAGTTCGGCCAGCTTGGCGCAGGTGCGGGCAGCGGCGGCCAGCCCAGGCTCGCCGGTGCCGGCGTTGGCATTGCCGGTGTTGGTCAGCAGGTAACGCACCGGGCCTTCAACCCGCTGCTTGGCCAAAATCACCGGTGCCGCGCAAAACGCGTTCAGGGTGAACACACCCGCGACGGTCGAGCCTTCGGCACAGCGCATCACCACCACATCCTTGCGCCCCGGGCGTTTGATGCCGGCCGAAGCAATACCGAGTTCAAAACCGGCAACCGGGTGCAACGTGGGCAAAGGACCAAGACCAACAGCCATGAATGCGCTCCTAAAAATAGTGGATGTGTGACCCGTCGCTATCGACGGTGACAAAATGGCAAAACGCCGCGACGGCTGATGCCGGTCGCGGCGCGGGGTGTTGCAGCGTCAGGCGAAAATCTTAGTTGATTTCGCCGTGGCAGTGTTTGAACTTCTTGCCCGAACCGCACCAGCACAGCTCGTTGCGGCCCAGCTTCTGCTCATTGCGCACCGGGGCCTGGGCCAGGGCCACATCGACCTCTTCACCCAACACTTCCGGAGCCTCAAGACCAGGCGCTTCGTCATGCTGGAACTGCATGCGCGCAGCCAGTGCCTCGGCTTCCTGACGCAGGCGAGCTTCTTCCTCGATCGGGTCTTCGCGACGCACCTGAACGTGGGACAGCACACGAATCGAATCGCGCTTGATCGAATCCAGCAGCTCGGAGAACAGCGTGAACGACTCGCGCTTGTACTCCTGCTTCGGGTTCTTCTGAGCGTAGCCACGCAGGTGGATGCCGTGACGCAGGTGGTCCATGGTCGACAGGTGGTCTTTCCACAGGTCGTCCAGCACGCGCAGTACGATTTGCTTCTCGAAGGTGCGCAGTGCTTCGGCACTCGCCTGCTCTTCTTTTTCGTTGTAGGCGGCCAGCAGCTCGGTCATGAGCTTCTCGCGCAGGGTTTCTTCGTACAGGTGGTCGTCTTCGTCGAGCCATTGCTGGACCGGCAAGTCGACACCGAAGTCGCTCTTCAACGCCGCTTCCAGACCGGCAACATCCCACTGCTCAGGCAGCGACTGTGGCGGAATGTGTGCGCTGACCGTGGCGTTGAGCACGTCCTGGCGGAAATCGGCAATGGTCTCGCCGATGTTGGTGGCGGCCAACAAACTGTTACGCATGTGATAAATCACTTTACGCTGTTCGTTGTTGACGTCATCGAACTCGAGCAATTGCTTACGAATGTCGAAGTTGCGGCCTTCTACCTTGCGCTGGGCCTTCTCGATGGCGTTGGTCACCATGCGGTGTTCAATCGCTTCACCGGACTGCATGCCCAGGGCTTTCATGAAGTTCTTCACCCGGTCAGAGGCGAAGATGCGCATCAGGCTGTCTTCCAGGGACAGGTAGAAGCGGCTGGAACCGGCGTCACCCTGACGGCCGGCACGACCACGCAGCTGGTTGTCGATACGGCGCGATTCGTGACGCTCGGAAGCGATCACCTGCAAGCCGCCGGACTCCAGCACTTGCTGGTGACGCTTCTGCCAGTCGGCCTTGATCTGCGCGATCTGCTCAGGCGTCGGGTCTTCCAGGGACGCGACTTCCACTTCCCAGTTACCGCCCAACAGGATGTCGGTACCACGACCGGCCATGTTGGTGGCGATGGTCAGTGCGCCTGGGCGACCGGCCTGGGCGATGATTTCCGCTTCTTTTTCGTGGAACTTGGCGTTGAGAACCTTGTGCTCGATGCCTTCCTTGTTCAGCAAGCCCGACATGTGCTCGGAAGTTTCGATGGTGGCCGTACCCACCAGCACAGGACGGCCCTGGGCCATGCATTCCTTGATGTCGGCGACGATTGCAGCGTATTTCTCGTCGGCGGTCAGGAACACCAGGTCGTTGAAGTCTTTACGCGCCAGCGGTTTGTTCGGCGGGATAACCATCACCGACAGACCGTAGATCTGGTGGAATTCGAACGCTTCGGTGTCGGCTGTACCGGTCATGCCGGACAGTTTGTTGTACAGACGGAAGTAGTTCTGGAAGGTGGTCGAGGCCAGGGTCTGGCTTTCAGCCTGGATGTTCAGGACTTCCTTGGCTTCGATCGCCTGGTGCAGGCCTTCCGACAAACGGCGACCCGGCATGGTACGACCGGTGTGTTCGTCGACCAGTACGACCTGGCCGTCCTGCACGATGTATTCGACGTTGCGATGGAACAGCTTGTGCGCGCGCAGGCCGGCATACACGTGGGTCAACAGGCCCAGGTTGTGCGCCGAGTACAGGCTCTCGCCTTCAGCCAGCAGGCCGATCTGGGTCAGCATGTCTTCGACGAACTGGTGACCGGCTTCGTTGAGCTCGACCTGACGGGTCTTCTCGTCGATGGTGAAGTGACCTTCTTTGGTCACCACGCCTTCCACTTCCTCGATATGTTGCTCGAGGCGCGGGATCAGCTTGTTGATCTCGGTGTACAGGCGCGAGCTGTCCTCCGCCTGACCGGAGATGATCAGCGGGGTACGGGCTTCGTCGATCAGGATGGAGTCGACTTCGTCGATCACGGCAAAATTGAGTTCGCGCTGGAATTTTTCTTCCATGCTGAACGCCATGTTGTCGCGCAGGTAGTCGAAACCGAATTCGTTGTTGGTGCCGTAGGTGATGTCGGCAGCGTAGGCGGCGCGCTTCTCTTCCGGCGGCTGGAACGGCGTGACAACGCCGACGGTCAGGCCGAGGAATTCATACAGCGGGCGCATCCAGTTGGCATCCCGGCGAGCCAGGTAGTCGTTCACCGTCACAACGTGCACGCCCTTGCCGGACAGTGCATTGAGGTAAACGCCCAGGGTTGCCACCAGGGTCTTGCCTTCACCGGTACGCATTTCGGCAATCATGCCTTCATGCAAGGTCATGCCGCCGATCAACTGAACGTCGAAGTGGCGCATGCCCATGACACGCTTGCCGGCTTCACGGGCGACCGCAAAGGCTTCGGGAAGCAGCTTGTCGAGGGTTTCACCTTTGGCTATGCGGGCCTTGAACTCTTCGGTCTTGGCGCGCAATTGCTCGTCCGAAAGGGCAACCATCTGCTCTTCGAAGGCATTGACCAGCTGCACCGTCTTGAGCATGCGTTTGACTTCGCGCTCATTCTTGCTTCCAAAAAGTTTCTTTAACAAAGGCGCAAACATATCGGCAGGTTCTTCCACACATAGGGATGGAGGGCGCCCCGTGAGTCGCCCGAGCAGCCCTCACGGCCGCATGCGAACGAGCATTCTACCCGGAAACGTGGGTGAGGAAAGTGGCGTTATTCCACGATGCTGGCACGGCGCTCTTGGAGGGCTTGTTTAAAATAAGGGCTTTTTGCTGAACTTCAACCCATTCAGGTAATAAGTTACTCGTTGATTTAATGGATAAACTGCCGGTAATGCAATGGCCGCGGCGTCGCAGACGCTTTCTGCTACCATGGCCTCTCTGTTACTTAAGGTGTCTAGTCATGGCATTTCGCCCTCTTACGGCCCGTGCTCCCGCCGTGTTGCTTCGCGAAGCCAAGCCTTTAAAAGCCATCTTTGGCCATGCGCAACGCCTTGGTCATTTGCAACGCCTGGTAGAAAGCCAACTGCAACCCGCCGCCCGCGAACACTGCCACGTGGCCTCGTGGCGTGAAGGCAATCTGCTGCTGATCGTCACCGACGGCCATTGGGCGACGCGCCTGCGCTATCAGCAAAAACGCTTGCAGCGCCAATTGATGGCCTTTGACGAATTCGCCAGCCTGACGCGCATCCAGTTCAAGGTGCAGCCGCCGACCGTGCAGCAAGGTGCAGCGGGTCATACCATGGACTTGTCGGAGATTGCGGCCGAAACCATTCAGGCCACGGCAGACGGGATTACCGATCCGAACTTGCGCGCTGCGCTGGAGCGCCTGGCCGCTCACGCCAAACCGAAGGCGTGAGGGCGAGCGACTCCCCTGCTTTACTTACGCTTGCTGCCACCCAACAACGAGCCCAGTAACCCTCGCACCAACTGCCGGCCCATCTGATTGGCCGCCTGCTGCATCGCGGATTTCAGCGCCTTGCCGGCCGTGGTGCCAAGGAACGCACCGGCCTTGTCGGTGAAACTCGGTTCTTCAGCGGCGGGCGCCGCCTCCTCTTGCGGCCCCAAGTCCTTGCGCGCCATCAACACTTCGTACGCCGACTCCCGATCAATCGGTTTGTCATAACGCCCCAACAACGGCGAACTGGCAATCAATGCCGCCCGCTCGGCTTCGCTCAACGGCCCGATCCGCGATTGCGGCGGTGCCACGAGTACGCGTTGGACTACTTCAGGCGTCCCCTTTTCCTGCAAGGTTCCCACCAACGCCTCACCGGTACCCAGCTCGGTCAGCACCGCCAACGCATCAAACGCCGGATTCGGACGGAAACCATCGGCCACTGCCCGCAGGGACTTCTGCTCTTTGGTGGTAAACGCCCGCAACCCGTGCTGGATACGCAAGCCCAGTTGTGCCAGCACGGTGTCCGGCAGGTCACCCGGAGACTGGGTGACGAAATACACGCCGACACCTTTCGAACGAATCAACCGCACCACCTGTTCCAGGCGATCCTGCAGAGCCTTGGGGGTGTCGGCGAACAACAAATGCGCCTCATCGAAAAACAGCGCCAGCAGTGGCTTGTCGGCATCGCCGCGTTCCGGCAGTTGCTCGAACAATTCGGCCAACAGCCAGAGCAGGAAGGTCGCGTACACCTTCGGCGCGTCATGCACCAGGCGGCTGGCGTCCAGCAGATGAATGCGCCCGCGGCCGTCACTGGCCGGTTGCAGGATATCTTCCAGTTGCAGGGCCGGCTCGCCGAACAACGCTTCGGCACCCTGCTGCTCCAGCACCGCCAAACGCCGCAACAGAGCCTGGCTTGAGCCCGTGGTCATCAAGGCCGCATCTTCCCCCAGCAACTCCGGGTGGTAGCGCAGATGATTCAGCAGGGCCTTCAGGTCCTTGAGGTCCAGCAACAACAACCCCTCGCGGTCGGCCACCTTAAAGGTGGCGTAGAGGGCTGATTGCTGGCTGTCAGTAAGTTCCAGCAGGCTGCCGAGCAACAGCGGGCCCATTTCACTGATGGTGGTGCGTAATGGATGACCGGACTGGCCGTGAATATCCCACAACGTCACCGGATAAGCCTTGGGCGCGTAATTAAGGAAAGGCATGCCGGCAATCCGCTCGGCGACCTTGCCCTGAGGGTTGGCTGCGGCGCCCAGGCCACACAGGTCGCCCTTGATGTCGGCGGCGAATACCGCGACGCCGGCATCGCTGAAGGCTTCTGCCAGGCGCTGCAAGGTGACGGTCTTGCCCGTACCGGTGGCGCCCGCGATCAGGCCATGGCGGTTGGCCAGGCGCATCGACTGGGCGATCGGCTGGCCTTTGAGATCTGCACCAATAATGAGTTGCGAAGAGTCAGGCATTTTGTCACCCATGGTTAATCTTTAGCACTGCATGGTCGATACAGTTAACGCGAGAGACCCAAAAAGTCTTAGAAAAAATGGGCCGGATAATTCCTGCAGGAGCAGATGGAAATATCACACTTTTTTTGACGCAGCCATTTTGCACGCCCCAAAAGGACGTGCATCGGATATTAAGACCATAGCGGACCCCACAAGCCATGAATAAAAATCTGCGTTTCAGCCATAAAATCCTGCTTGCCGCCGCTCTTGTCGTCATTGCCGCCTTTGCGTTGTTTACCCTCTACAACGACTACTTGCAGCGTAATGCGATTCGCGACGATCTGAACAACTACCTGCATGAAATGGGCGATGTCACCGCCAGCAATATCCAGACCTGGCTCGCCGGGCGCATTGTGCTGATAGAAAGCGCCGCGCAGAACATCGCCATCAACCCTGATTCAAGCACCGTCGCCAGCCTGCTGGAACAGAAAGCCCTGACCTCTTCATTCATGGCGACTTACCTGGGCGACAGCAAAGGCGGCTTCGTGATCCGCCCCGACACCAAGATGCCCGACGGCTTCGACCCGCGTGTGCGCCCCTGGTACAAGGGGGCCCAGAGCAGCAACGGCTCGACCCTGACCGAACCCTATATTGATGCAGCCACCGGCCAGTTGATCATTTCCATTGCCACCCCCAGCAGCAAAGCGGGCCAGAGTGTCGGCGTAGTGGGTGGCGACCTGAGCCTGCAAACCCTGGTGGACAATATCGGCGCCCTGAACTTCGGCGGCATGGGTTATGCCTTCCTGGTCAGCGCCGACGGTAAAGTACTGGTACACCCCGACAAGAGCCTGGTGATGAAGACCCTGGCCGACGTCTATCCAAACACTACCCCCAAGATCAGCAGCGACTTCAGCGAAGTCGAGGTTAACGGCAAGACCCGCATCGTCACCTTTACCCCGATCAAGGGCTTGCCATCGGTGAACTGGTACCTCGGCCTGTCGGTAGATAAAGACAAATCCTTCGCCATGCTCAGCGAATTCCGCACCTCGGCGATCATTGCCACGATTATCGCGGTGGTTATCATCATCGCCCTGCTGGGCATGCTGATCCGCATCCTGCTGCAGCCACTGCACGTCATGACCCGCGCCATGGAAGACATTGCCGACGGTGAAGGCGACCTGACTCGCCGCCTGACCATCCAGAACCATGACGAGTTCGGTGTGCTGGGCAGCGCGTTCAATCGCTTTGTGGAACGGATTCACACCTCGATTCGCGAAGTGTCCTCGGCCACCGAGCAGGTCAATGAAGTGGCCCTGCGGGTGGTCAGCGCCTCCAACTCCTCAATGGTCAACTCCGACGAACAGGCCAATCGCACCAACAGCGTCGCCGCTGCCATCAACGAACTGGGGGCCGCCGCCCAGGAAATCGCCCGCAACGCCGCGCAAGCCTCCAGCCAGGCCAGCGATGCCCGGCACCTGGCGGAAGACGGTCAGCAGGTGGTGGAGCGCAATATCAAGGCGATGAACCAGCTGTCGCAGATGATCAGCGCTTCCAGCACCAATATCGAAGCGCTTAACAGCAAGACGGTGAACATCGGGCAAATCCTGGAAGTGATCACCAGCATTTCCCAGCAAACCAACCTGCTGGCCCTCAACGCGGCGATTGAAGCCGCACGAGCCGGGGAAGCCGGCCGCGGGTTCGCGGTAGTGGCCGATGAAGTGCGCAACCTGGCACATCGCACCCAGGAGTCGGCGCAACAGGTGCAAAAGATGATCGAGGAGCTGCAGGTGGGCGCCCGGGATTCGGTCAGCACCATGAGCGAAAGCCAGCGCCACAGCCAGGACAGCGTGGAAATCGCCAACCTCGCGGGCGAGCGCCTGAACAGCGTGACCCTGCGCATCGGTGAAATTGACGGCATGAACCAGTCGGTCGCCACCGCCACCGAGGAACAGACCTCCGTGGTGGAGTCGATCAACATGGACATAACCGAGATCAACACCCTCAATCAGGAAGGCGTGGAAAACCTGCATTCAACGTTACGGGCCTGTTCCGACCTGGAACAGCAGGCGGCCCGCTTGAAACAATTGGTGGGCAGTTTCCGGATCTGATCCAGCAGGCTCAGTTGCTGCCTTGCGCAGCGGCTGACGCCTTTTCTTCCGGCGAATCAGATGTGTCCTGCAACTGTTCCCACAACTCGACGGCGCCAGGAAACTCGGTGCCGTCCTCACTGCTCAGGTCATCCGGGTCATATCGACTCAAACAGCCCTCTCCCAGCGTCGCGGGGGCTTTGGACGTGGCTTTATCCAATGGATCGCTCATTCTCCATTCCTCACCTGTTGCCAAAGAAAAAGGACCTGTAGCGATTTAACGCCCAGGCCCTTCATTCTTCAATCAAAACGCTTCAATCAGAACACGACGGTCTTGTTGCCGTGCACCAATACCCGGTCTTCCAGGTGATAGCGCAGACCACGGGCCAGCACCATCTTCTCGACGTCACGGCCAAAACGCACCATGTCTTCGATGCTGTCGCTATGGCTGACGCGCACTACGTCCTGCTCGATGATCGGACCGGCGTCCAACTCTTCGGTGACGTAATGGCACGTTGCGCCGATCAGCTTCACACCCCGCAGGGATGCCTGGTGATACGGCTTGGCGCCCACAAACGACGGGAGGAAGCTGTGGTGAATGTTGATCACCTTGCCAGCGTACTCACTGCACAGTTCCGGCGGCAGGATCTGCATGTAGCGCGCCAGTACCACGACGTCCGCGTCGTGCTGCTTGACCAGGCGCGAGACCTCGTTGAATGCCGGCTCCTTGTCCTGCGGGTTGACCGGGACGTGGTAATACGGGATGCCGTGCCACTCGACCATGCTGCGCAGGTCGTCATGGTTGGAAATCACGCAGGAGATCTCGCAGTCCAGCTCGTCGCTGTGCCAGCGGTGCAGCAAGTCAGCCAGGCAGTGGGACTCACGGCTGGCCATCAGGACCACGCGTTTTTTCTGTTCCGTGTCGGTGATGCGCCAGGTCATCGAGAACTCTTCAGCGATCGGCGCAAATGCCTCGCGAAATGCCTCCAGGCCAAAGGGCAGCGTATCGGCACGGATTTCGTGACGCATGAAAAACCAGCCGCTGAGATTGTCCGAGTGATGGCTTGCTTCGGTGATCCAGCCGTTGTGGGAAGCCAGAAAGTTACTGACCTTGGCAACGATGCCAACCCGGTCCGGGCAAGCAATCACCAGCCGAAAAGTGCGCATTAGGGGGAAACTCCAGAACTTCGCAAAGGTCGCCATTCTAGCGATTGCGCAGAAAAACTGCAGTATTCCTCAACGCTTATTCTGATAGCGGGCGTCAGCCCTGCCCCTTAATAGCGTAAGGTTTTACCCACTATATGTGTGCAAACGCGTGGACTCCGGCAGTAAGCCAAGACTTAACGAGAGTATCTTTAAGGGCTTAACCCTTACTAATTAACTCAATTCCACGCTTTTGCCACAAACAACCAAAGTAAATTACATAAATGCGGTCTTAAATGTTTACTTGGACAAACCGTCTGACTATTATTGGGCCACTATCCCCTTTCACCCCAGCGCCCTACATAAGGTAGTCCCCATGTCCCTGATCAACGAATACCGCGCCACCGAAGAAGCTATCAAAGAGCTGCAAGCCCGTTTGAAGAACCTGTCCCAAGACGACAAACTGCAAACCGAGCTGGAATTCGAAGGCAAATTGCGCACCCTGATGGGCGAATACTCCAAATCCCTGCGTGACATCATCGCGCTGCTGGATCCAGAGTCGAAAGTTAAGGCTCCACGTGGCGCCGTAAAAACTACCGGCACCAAGCGTGCTCGCAAGGTTAAACAATACAAAAACCCGCATAACGGCGAAGTGATTGAAACCAAAGGTGGCAACCACAAGACTCTGAAAGAGTGGAAAGCCAAGTGGGGCGGCGACGTGGTTGAAGGCTGGGCTACCCTGCTGGGCTAAGCCTCGTCAGGACGCTGCGTGATTCGCAACGCAATAAAAAACGCCAGCTTGCTGGCGTTTTTTATTGTCCGCGTTTTACCCGGGAGCCGACTACAGGCTCATTCGAGTCGCTAAAGAGTCAACATATTCCTGCCACTCATCAAGCACCTGCCGCTGAAACGGTGTAGCACTAACAGCCAACTCAAGACGCGCCTGTTTGAAATCCTCGAGGGTGTTTGGAGCTCCCCATTGCGGGTCTGACAAACGTTGCTGACAGAAAACTCTCCAGCGTTGTTGCTCCTCACTATTCAAGGTTTCGGGGAAGTTACGGGCGCGATAGCGAAATAATAATTCAGGCAAACGTTCATCATCGAACGGCCACTGCTGCCGTGCTAGTTGCTCAGGTTCGGCGACTCTCACTTGTTCACATAAACGTCGATCCCGATCACCGATAAAACCATCGTATAGCTGCTGCTCCGGATCGGCGCTCGACGCAAAATCTTCCTCGGCGTAAATCGCCGCTAATTTATCGCGCCATAGTTCTTGTGCGTCGCTTAGCCGCAGGGCACGGGCAGCGTACTCATCCATATCCAGTTGCAGGCGCTCACGGTCTTGCGCCCGAAGCACACTTAACGGCGCGACCACCGGGCAGCGATTGATGTGCAACAACTTGAGCGGCACCGGCAACTGACCTTCGGCAAGGTCGTCACGGCGGGTGTATAGACGCTTGCGCAAGGTATCGGCGTCCTCGTCCAGCAACCCCTGGGGATCAAGCCCCAGGTCGCAGACAATCAACGCATTGCGATTGCGTGGATGCCAGGCCAACGGCAGCACCACACCCAGGTAATGACGCTCGGAAGAAAAACGACCGGAAATGTGCACCATCGGCTGCAACAAGCGCACCTGGTCCATGACCCGCTGCTTGCTGCGCAATTGAAACAACCAGTCGTAAAGCTTGGGCTGCTTCTCGCGGACCAACCGGGCCAGGGCGATGGTGGCACGCACATCGGACAAGGCATCGTGGGCCTGCCCGTGATCGATGCCATTGGCGGCGGTCAATCGCTCAAGCTTGAGGGTGACGCGCCCGTCCTGTTCCGGCCAGACGATCCCGTCCGGGCGCAGGGCGTAGGCGGTGCGTACCACGTCGATCAGGTCCCAGCGGCTGTTACCGCCTTGCCATTCCCGGGCATAAGGATCAAAAAAGTTGCGGTACAAACTGTAGCGCGTCATCTCATCGTCAAAACGCAAGGTGTTATAGCCGGCCCCGCAGGTGCCGGGCGCCGCCAGTTCAGCGTGCACCCGGGTCATGAAGTCGGCTTCGGCCAGGCCCTTCTCCGCCAGTACGCCGGGGGTGATGCCAGTAATCGCGCACGCCGCCGGGTGCGGCAGGATATCGTCGCTGGGCTGGCAGTAGAGGTTGACCGGCGGCCCGACCTCGTTGAGCTCAAGGTCGGTGCGAATGCCGGCTACCTGCAGCGGGCGGTCGGTACGCGGGTTGATGCCGGTGGTTTCATAGTCGTACCAGAAAATGGTGGTCACGGGCTATTCCTGTGCTGAAGACCGCCAAAGTCTAGGCGCTTGAAGGTACCGGGGGCCAGCGCTGTGTTCACTGTACAAACATTCAGTAAATCGTTGAGTGGTTGCTTCCACCGTCGACACTGCTAGCATCCGTGTTTCCAACCCCGCCGCTGCCGCCGCCCAGGCGCCAGCGCTGCACTGCCAAGGACCGCGATGCCACCTGCGCCACTGGATACCCGCTACCAGATCGAGACCCCGGAGGGCATCGACCTGCCCCTGCGCCCCGCCGGGCTGCTGGTACGCTCGCTGGCGTTTGCCTTCGACCTGGGGTTGCGCGGCCTGATTCTCGGCATCCTGTTCATCGCGCTGGCCTTTCTCGGCAACCTGGGCATTGGCCTGGGTTCGCTGCTGCTGTTCCTCGTCAGTTGGTGGTACATGGTGCTGTTCGAAGTGCTCAACCAGGGCTGCTCGCCCGGCAAGCAGATCATGGGCCTGCGGGTGGTGCAGGACGATGGCACGCCCATCGGCTGGTCCGCCTCGCTGGTCCGCAACCTGCTGCGCTTTGTCGACATGCTGCCCTTCGGCTACTTCCTCGGCGCCATCAGTTGCCTGCAACACCCCCACTTCAAGCGCCTGGGCGACCTCGCAGCCGGGACCCTGGTGATCTACCGCGAACAAGCGCTTTCCCGTCCGCAAGTACCGCAAGCCCCGGCACTGCGCCTGCCGTTCGCCCTTGAACTGAGCGAGCAACGGGCCATTCTCGGCTTCGCCGAACGCCAGGGCGAACTGTCCACGGAACGGGTCAGCGAACTGGCTGCGATCCTGGCCACGCCCCTGCAAGTCTCCCCTGCCCGCGCCGTGGCGGAACTCAATGGCGTGGCCCGCGGATTGTTGGGGCCAGCATGAAGCAGAGTCTTTTCGAAAGCCGCCACCAGCCACAATGGCAAGCCTTTGCCACACAGCTGACACAGCTGGAAAAAGGCCAAGCCAGGCACACCGATTTCGCCGACTTCCCTCATCAATACCGGCAGCTGTGCCAGCACCTGGCCCTGGCACAGGAGCGCGGCTACAGCAGCTACCTGGTTGACCCGCTGCAGCAACTGGCCTTGCGTGGCCATCAACAGTTGTATCGACATCGCAGCCAACTGGGAGCAAACGTGCTGGGCTTCCTGCTGGCCGACTTCCCCAGGCTGGTTCGCGCGCAATGGCCATTTGTGCTGGCCGCCAGCCTTCTGTTCTTTGGCAGCCTGATCGGCATCGCCTTGCTGGTGTACCTGTTTCCGGACCTGATCTACAGCATCGTCAGCCCGCAACAAGTGGCCGAGATGCAGGGCATGTACGATCCCGATGCCAGCCGGTTGGGCCGGGCAGCCGAACGCGCCTCAAGCGAAGACTGGATGATGTTCGGCTACTACGTCATGCATAACATCGGTATCGCCTTCCAGACCTTTGCCGCCGGGCTGCTGTTCGGCCTGGGCAGCGTATTTTTCCTGTTCTTCAACGGCCTGATAATCGGTGCCGTTGCCGGGCACCTGACACAAATCGGCTATGGCCAGACCTTCTGGTCGTTTGTGATTGGCCATGGTGCCTTCGAACTCAGCGCCATTGCCCTGGCCGGCGCAGCAGGCCTGCAACTGGGCTGGGCATTGATTGCACCGGGGCAACTGACAAGAGGCGAATCCCTGCGACTGGCTGCGCGCAAAAGCGTGCAAATGATTTGTGGGGTGATGGTGTTCCTGCTGATCGCCGCGTTTATCGAAGCGTATTGGTCCTCAACCACTGCCGTGGCACCGTGGATCAAGTACCTGGTGGGCGCCGCGCTGTGGTTGCTGATGGCTGCCTACCTGCTGTTTGCCGGACGGAATCGCCATGCGCCTGAGTGACGCCAGCGTCGTGATCCGCCCGCGTACCTCGTGGGAAGCCATGGACCTCGGCATCATGCTGGCCCGCGAACACCGACTGCTGCTGATGAGCAGTTGGGCCATCGTGACCTTGCCGGTCTTCGCCCTGTTCAGCGTGCTGCTGTGGAACCACCCCTCCACCGCGCTGTTGCTGTTCTGGTGGTTGAAACCCGCCTTCGACCGCCTGCCACTGTATATCCTGTCCAAGGCCCTGTTCGGCGAAACACCCAGCCTGAAGCAGGCTCTGCGCCAATGGCCGCGCCTGCTCAAGGGCCAATTGCTGGCCAGCCTGACCTGGCGGCGCTTCAGCCTGAGCCGCAGCTTCGAGATGCCGGTGGTCCAGCTCGAAGGCCTGCACGGCCAGGCGCGCCAACAACGTCTTGGAGTGCTGCAACAACGCAACGCGGGGGCCGCGCGCTGGTTGACCCTGATCGGGGTGCACCTGGAAATCGCCCTGTGGTTCGGGTTGATGGCCGCGTTCTATTTCTTCCTGCCGCAAGAGGTCGAGCGGGACTGGGATTGGCAACAGCTGGTGCTCACTGCGGGACACGACTGGCGGTGGCTGGAACACCTGACCAATGCCTTCTATGCCTTGATCCTGGTGTTCTGGGAACCCATCTATGTCGCCTGTGGCTTCAGCCTGTACCTGAACCGCCGCACCGTACTGGAAGCCTGGGACCTGGAACTGGTGTTCCGCCGATTGCGCCAGCGCCTGAGTGGTGTGGCGCCGGTTCTGTTGCTGATGATCGGGCTGATGCTGGTCCCGACGGCGCCACCGGTATGGGCGGATGAGCTGGTCTCCCAAAAGCCCCTGAGTACGCAATCGGCCAATCAGTCGATCAAGGCGCTGCTGGAACAGCCACCGTTCAAAAACCCGGAAACCGTCACCCGCTATCGCTTCGGCGAGGATAAAGCCACAGACAAAAACAAAGCGGCAGGTGACGCCAAGCTGCCGGCCTGGCTGGAAGCATTCCTGAAAAACCTCAACAGCGATTCGTTCAAGCACATCGCGAAAGGGCTTGAGGTACTGCTCTGGGGATTGCTTGTGGGTGGGCTGGCCCTGGTGATCTGGCGTTATCGCGACTGGCTGCATGCGTTTGTCAGCCGACGCAGACCGCACAAGCCCAAGGCTGCCAACCCAGCTCCCCCACAACTGTTCGGCCTCGAACTGGGGGCCGACACGCTGCCGGAAGACATCGCCGGCACCGCCGAACAGCTCTGGGCAACCCAGCCCCGGGAAGCCCTCGGTTTGCTTTACCGTGGCTTGCTCAGCCGCCTGCTGCACGACTTCAACCTGCCGCTGAAAAGCGCCGACACCGAAGGTCAGGTCCTGGAGCGTATCCGCCAACTACAACAACCGCAGTTGCTGGCATTCAGTGATGAGCTGACCCGCTACTGGCAAAACCTTGCCTATGGCCACCGCCTGCCGCCCGCCCTGGCGCAACAACAGCTGTGCAGCAACTGGCGAGCCCTGTTCGGCTCCGGTGCGGCGCAATGAACCGGCCATTGCTGTGGGTGGGGCTGCTTGTGGCATGTCTGTTGGCCGCAGGCGGCTTTTATGCCTGGCACAAGGCGATTCCCTACCAGGAGGTGGTCGATCGCGGCCCTTCTCCTGAAGCCCTCGCCAACCCCTACCTCGCGGCGGAACACTTTCTGCGCCAGCAAGGCGTGGTGGTGGAGCAGACCAACAGCCTGGAGCGGCTGACCAACCTTTCGCCCGAAGGCAACAGCCTGTTGTTGCTGGGCGAACGCAGCAACATGAGCCCGCCGCAGGTGGATCAACTCCTGCAATGGACCCGGGCTGGCGGCCACCTTCTACTGGTAGCCGAAGCGTTGTGGGATGAGGACACCGGCAAAAGTGGTGACCTGCTGCTGGATCGCGTCCAGATACACCAATCCTTCAGTGAAGAGTTCGACGCACCAGCCCCTGCGCGTAAAAAGAAAGCGCCGGACCTGACCAAACTCTATGTGGACAACGAAACGGCGCCGGCCTATTTCAGCTTCGACACCGACTTCAATCTCACCGATCCCAGGCACCTGGCGCAATTCTCGGCGAACAGCGCCCGGTCGACGCACCTGATGCAGGTCAACCTCGGGCAAGGCCGCGTCACCGTGGTCACCGACAGCGACCTGTGGAAAAGCCCGGCCATTGGCAAACACGATAACGCCTGGCTGCTCTGGTACCTGAGCCAGGGCACTCAGGTTACGCTGCTGTTCAACACCGACGTCGAGGATCTGTTCAGCCTGTTGCTGCGCTACTTCCCCCAGGCCCTGGTGGCACTTGCCGCACTGATCGCCCTGGGGTTATGGCATGTCGGCATGCGCCAGGGCCCGATCCGGCCACCGGCACCCAAGGCACGCCGGCAACTGCAGGAACACTTGAAAGCCAGTGCCGACTTCCTGCTGCGCCGCAGTGGGCAAAACAGCCTGCTAATTGCCTTGCAGCGCGACATCCAGCGCACAGCCCGGCGCCGTCATCCCGGGTTCGAACACCTCGACACCGCCGAACAATCGCAGGTCCTTGAACGCCTGACCCGCCAACCCGCCCTCATCATCAGCCAGGCCCTCGGCCCACTCCCGGCGAAACGGCGGCTTTCCAGCGCCGACTTCAGCCGCCAGGTGGCCTGCCTGCAAACCCTCAGGAATGCCCTATGAGCGAATTTCCAGCCGCTGACCCTATTCAGCGCGCCAGCCAACTGGCCCAGGCCTTGCGCGTCGAATTGCGCAAGGCAGTCATCGGCCAGGACCCGGTGATCGATGACGTGCTCACTGCGTTGATCGCAGGCGGCCATGTCCTGCTTGAGGGAGTTCCCGGGCTGGGCAAGACCTTGCTGGTACGTGCCCTGGCTCGCTGCTTTGGTGGCGAGTTCGCGCGCATCCAGTTCACACCGGACCTGATGCCCAGCGACGTGACCGGCCATGCCGTGTACGACCTGCATACCGAACAGTTCAAGCTGCGCAAGGGTCCGCTGTTTACCAACCTGCTATTGGCCGACGAGATCAACCGCGCGCCGGCAAAAACCCAGGCGGCGTTGCTGGAAGCCATGCAGGAACGCCAGGTGACCCTCGAAGGCGAGGCGCTGCCCATCGGCCAGCCGTTCATGGTGCTGGCCACCCAGAACCCCATCGAGCAGGAAGGCACTTACCCGTTACCCGAAGCCGAGCTGGATCGTTTCATGCTCAAAGTGCGCATGGACTACCCCGAGGCGCAGCAGGAACTGGACATGGTGCGCGAAGTCACCCGCTCGTCCCGGGCCGACATGCTCGACGTCCAACCACTGCGCACGGTGCTGCACGCTGAAGACGTGCTGTTGTTGCAACAGATTGCCAGCGAACTGCCGCTGGATGAGCAGGTACTCGACTACGCCGTGCGCCTGGCCCGTACCACCCGCAGTTGGCCAGGCCTGACCATCGGCGCCGGTCCCCGGGCCTCCATCGCCCTGGTGCGTGGCGCTCGGGCCCGAGCCCTGCTGCGCGGGGGCGAGTTCGTGACCCCGGACGACATCAAGGGCTGTGCCCTGGCGGTGTTGCGCCACCGCGTGCGGATCGCGCCGGAGCTGGATATCGACGGGTTGGAAGTCGACCAGGTGCTCAGGCAACTGCTGGACCAAGTCCCGGCGCCACGGCAATGACACGCCCATGAGACCCGCCCGCCTGCTATTGATCTGGCTCATTGTGCTGCTGGGCCTGGGCATCGTGCTCGGCGCCTTGGTGGCTCTGCAGTTCAAGGTACCCGGCACCCTGCACTCAGTGACCTGGGGCTTGCTGCTCGCCCTGTTGCTGCTGGCCTTGCTGGACGCCAGCCGCTTGCGCCGCCGGCCCTCCCCGCGCGTACGACGGCAGATGCCCGGCAGCCTCGCTTTGGGTCGCTGGGGAGATGTGCGGGTGACGCTGGAACACGACTATCCACAGCCGCTGGTAGCCCGTGTATTCGATCATGTGCCTGACGGCTTGGCGGTGGAGAACCTGCCACAGTCCATCGAACTGCGACCCGGTGAGCACAGTGAATTGGGTTACCGCCTGCGGCCACTGCGGCGAGGGCATTTCAGTTTTACCCGGTGTGAAATCCATCTTCCCAGCCCCTTGGGGCTGTGGTCGGCACGGCGCCTGATAGATGTCAGCGATGCCACCCGCGTCTACCCGGACTTCGCGCGCCTGTACGGGGCTCAGTTGCTGGCGGTGGACAACTGGCTCAACCAGCTTGGCGTACGCCAGCGGCAACGACGCGGGCTGGGCCTGGAGTTTCATCAACTGCGCGAGTTTCGCGAGGGCGACAGCCTGCGCCAGATCGACTGGAAAGCCACCGCCCGGCAGCGCACCCCGATCGCCCGGGAGTACCAGGATGAGCGCGACCAGCAAATCATGTTCATGCTCGATTGTGGCCGGCGCATGCGTAGCCAGGACGCCGAACTGTCGCACTTCGACCACGCCCTCAACGCCTGCCTGTTACTCAGCTATGTCGCCTTGCGCCAGGGGGATGCCGTAGGGATTTGCACGTTTGCCAGCGACCAGCCGCGCTACCTCGCCCCGGTCAAGAGCAGTGGTCAGCTCAACCTGTTGCTGAATACGGTGTATGACCTCGACACTTCACGGCGCACGGCCGATTACCAGGCGGCCGCCAGCCAACTGCTGGCCCGGCAGAAACGCCGCTCGCTGGTGATCATCGTGACCAATCTGCGGGATGAGGATGATGAAGAGTTGCTGGCCGCCGTCAAACGCATCAGCCGCCAGCACCGGGTGCTGGTCGCCAGCCTGCGGGAGGAGGTCCTTGACCAGTTGCGCCAGGCCCCCGTGCAAACCCTGCCCGAAGCCCTGGCCTATTGCGGCAACATCGACTATCTCAATACCCGGGACGAACTCCACGACCGCCTGACCGCCCACGGCCTGTCGGTCCTGGACGCGCTGCCTTCGGAATTGGGAGCCGCTTTGGTGACCCGCTACCTGGGCTGGAAAAAAGCCGGAGCGTTATGAGGACTGGCGCGCCGCCCAGCGAGCAGCACGCCGACAGAATCTAGGCAGAGGCCTGCAAAGGATCGAAGCTGAAGTAATTCAACAGTGCACTGATCACCTCGCCATATTCGGCAGGCGCCCGGGACACACTGAACCCGGAGTCGTAATGCTGAGGGTTGATATCCTCATGGCACCACAGGCAGGTAGCCGTGAGGTCTACCGCATGCACCTCGCCCTCGGGGCCGGGAATCTTCAAGCGCAGTTCGAATTCCACGTCGATCATCATGGGCAATTGGCTGATCAGCATCAGCCCCTGCTCGGACACATTGCCCAGATAACCAATGGGCTTGTCCGTCAGGCGATTGAACACTTGCAGGAAGCAGGGTAACTGATGCCGCTCGATCCGTCGGTGAGTAAACATGATGAGGTCGCCATCCAATGGCCATGAATTTGGCCGCTCCAGTGATTCGGAACGAGCCCGACAGGCCCGCTCTCCCCGGATATCGGTGCGACAACAGCCAGTGCTTTGTCACTTTACAGCCGCCAAATCCGGGCATTCCATCCGTTCGAATAGAAACCTATACAAACCGACATTTAAAGATTAGCCCAAGACTGGCAACGAGCCAGCTATAGCATGACAAATATCATCACAATGACGCCGGACGCGGCTGGGCAACGCTCGCGCCGGGGTAATGCCCCAGTTGTTGCAGGGTATCCAAACGGGCACGCGCGCGGAACGCGTACTCGCTCGCCGGGTACTGGCTGATGATGAACTGATAGGTTTGCGCCGCATCGACGAACAGTTTCTCGCGCTCCAGGCACTGCCCGCGCAGCATCGAGACCTCCGGTTGCACGTAGCGCCGGGAACGGCTTTCACGGTCGACCTGGGACAACTCAAGGGTGACCCGCTGGCAATCGCCCACGCCGTAAGCGCGGTACGCATTGTTCAAATGATGGTCCATCGACCAACGGGTGCAGCCGACAACACTGACGGCCAGGGCAGCAATGATCACGATTCGCATGGGGGGTTCTCCTGTCTTGTGCAGTGTATCGACCCTTCATCGAAAATCTTCAAGGTTGTTCATCTGTTCATGCAGAGTGAAAACAAGCGAATCATCGATAAGTAGTGCAAACGAACAATGACTACAACCAAAGAGCATAGTAGCCTTCCCCAGCGCTTGAACTCAGGAGTCCGTGCATGTCCGTCCGTCGTACCAAAATCGTCGCCACCCTTGGCCCGGCCAGTAACTCGCCGGAAGTCCTCGAACAGCTGATTCTGGCTGGCCTGGACGTTGCCCGTCTGAACTTCTCCCACGGCACCCCGGACGAGCACAAGGCTCGCGCCAAGCTGGTGCGTGACCTGGCCGCCAAGCATGGCCGCTTCGTTGCACTGTTGGGTGACCTGCAAGGCCCGAAAATTCGTATCGCCAAATTCGCCAACAAGCGGATCGAGCTGAAGATCGGTGACAAGTTCACCTTCTCCACCAGCCACCCGCTGACCGAAGGCACCCAGGACGTAGTGGGTATCGACTACCCGGACCTGGTGAAAGACTGCGGCGTCGGCGACGAACTGCTGCTGGACGACGGTCGCGTGGTCATGCGCGTCGACACCGCAACGCCAACTGAACTGAACTGCACCGTGATCATCGGCGGCCCGCTGTCCGATCACAAAGGCATCAACCGTCGCGGCGGTGGCCTCACAGCTCCAGCCCTGACTGAAAAAGACAAGGCCGACATCAAGCTCGCCGCCGAAATGGAAGTGGATTACCTCGCGGTATCCTTCCCGCGCGACGCTGCCGACATGGAATACGCCCGTAAACTGCGCGACGAAGCCGGCGGTACCGCCTGGCTGGTGGCGAAGATCGAACGCGCCGAAGCCGTGGCCGATGACGAAACCCTCGACGGCCTGATCAAGGCTTCCGACGCCGTCATGGTTGCCCGCGGTGACCTGGGCGTGGAAATCGGCGACGCCGAGCTGATCGGCATCCAGAAGAAAATCATCCTGCACGCACGTCGCCACAACAAAGCGGTGATCGTTGCGACCCAGATGATGGAGTCGATGATCCAGAACCCGATGCCGACCCGTGCCGAAGTGTCCGACGTGGCCAACGCCGTGCTCGACTACACCGACGCCGTGATGCTCTCGGCTGAAAGTGCGGCTGGCCCGTACCCGCTGGAAGCCGTACAGGCCATGGCGCGCATCTGCGTCGGCGCTGAAAAGCACCCGACCAGCAAGACCTCCAGCCACCGTATCGGCAAGGTCTTCGAAAGCTGTGACCAGAGCATCGCCCTGGCCGCCATGTACACCGCCAACCACTTCCCGGGCGTGAAAGCGATCATCGCCCTGACCGAAAGTGGCTACACGCCGTTGATCATGTCGCGCATCCGTTCTTCGGTGCCGATCTACGCGTTCTCCCCGCACCGCGAAACCCAGGCCCGCGCGGCCATGTTCCGTGGCGTCTACACCGTACCGTTCGACCCGGCTTCGTTGCCGCCTGAGCAAGTCAGCCAGGCCGCGATCGACGAGTTGCTCAAGCGCGGCGTTGTGGAGAAAGGCGACTGGGTCATCCTGACCAAGGGCGACAGCTACCACACCATCGGCGGCACCAACGGCATGAAGATCCTGCACGTTGGCGACCCAATGGTCTGAGTGACACGCTGAAAAACAAAAGCCCCGCCATGTGAATGGCGGGGCTTTTTGCATTTCAGATCGGGATATTCCATTGGCTATCAGGGCCTCATCGCAGGCAAGCCAGCTCCCACAGTTGACCGAGTTGACTTGAAGAAACGCGATTAACTGTGGGAGCTGGCTTGCCTGCGATGGCGCCCGTTCCCACAACACTTCTTCATCGTCTGGCGATAAAACCCGACAACGCCGCAATCGCCTCCGGCGACTTCAACCGCTGGGTAAACAACGCCCCTTCCTCCTCGATCACCTTGCGCAACTGTTCGCGATCGACGCTTTTCATCAGGTGCTTGCTGACTTGCACCGCGCCCGGCGCAAGGACTTCGAACCGGCCGGCGACTTCCCGCGCCTTGGCCAATGCCGCCTCACCACTGCCCAACGCTTCGGTCGCAATGCCCCAGATAGCCGCCTGCTCACCGCTGAATCCTTCACCCAACAGCAACAACTCCGCCGCCTTGGCATGCCCCAACAAACGCGGCAGGATCAAACTGGAACCAAACTCCGGGCACAGCCCCAGGTTGACGAACGGCATGCGCAACCGCGCATCCCGGCTGACATACACCAGGTCACAATGCAGCAGCAGCGTTGTACCAATCCCCACCGCCACACCCGCCACCGCGGCAATCACCGGCTTTCGGCAATTGAGCAAACTGCGCATGAAGTGAAACACCGGGCTGTCGAGATCCGCCGGAGGTTGTTCAAGGAAGTCGCCAATATCATTACCGGCAGTGAAGCACTCGCTGCTGCCCTGGATCAGTACCGCATTGACGCCGGTATCGGCATCGGCCTGCTCCAGCGCCTTGGCCAGTTGGCTGTACATGGCGCGGGTCAGGGCGTTTTTCTTGTCCGGGCGGTTGAGCTGCAGGATCAGCAACCCGCGTTCGCGTTGCTGCAGGATGGCATCGGTCATGGCAAATCTCGCGGCTGGAAAATTCAGCGCTCAACCACGGGGCAGGAACACATCGGCCAGCAGTTGATTGCGCGGCAGTCCGGCCAGGAACAGGCGCTTGGAGAAGGCCTCGACACTGGCAGGGTGCCCGCAGAGTAAGGCCAGAGTTTGCCGGGAAACAAGCCGCAGTTGCGCCAAAGCCTCGGTTGCCTCAGCCGCTGTCCATCGCTCAACCGTCACGTTCGGGTGCGCCGCAGCCAGTTGCGCCAAGGGCTCGGCCAGATAATGACCGTCTGCATCATGGGCCAGGTGAATGACCCGGATGGCGCCCTGGTGATCCTGACGCAGGGCCTCGCGCAACACGCCCCACAGCGGCCCAAGGCCAGTGCCCGAAGCCAGCAGCCAGAGCGGCCGGGATTGCCAGTCGGGGTCATACTGCAACGCGCCGCCCCGCAGTTCGCCCAGGCGCAGGCTGTCACCGGCCTTGAATTGGCGGGCGGCGTCACTGAATTCACCCGGCAGCCGGCAATCGATATGAAACTCGAGGAACGGGTCTTCCTGGGGCAGGCTGGCCAGGGAATACGGCCGCGCGACGCTGCCCGCCCACAGCACCAGATGTTGCCCCGCCCGGTAGCGCAAGCCGCGCTCGGGTTGCAGCCGCAGGCGCAATACGCTCGGGTTCAACCAATCAACGCTCAGCACCGTCGCCGGCAACCCGTCACGCAACGGGTCAAAGGTCTCGACCCGCACGTCAGCCGTGACCTGGCACTGGCAGGCCAGGCGCCAGCCGTCCTGGCGTTGTGCCGGGCTCAGGGCATCCGGCTGGTTGTCCTGGATATCTCCCTGGCAACGCACCAGGCAGGCGTGGCAACTGCCGGCACGGCAGCTGTAGGGCACGGCCACCCCCGCCTGGTTCAGGGCATCCAGCAGGTTGCTGCCGGTGGCTACCGACCAGTGGCGTTCGCCGACGTGAAGTTCAGGCATCAAGGGACTCGGATCAAAAAGGCGTCTACAGGGAATCACGCCCGGTAGAGTTTGACCATAGTCGGGTGTATCGGCCACCGTGGCGGGTTATACTGCCGCGCCTTTTTAGCGTCGCGCCTGCACCACTTTGGCGTGCCTTGGAAAGGTGGCTTCAGCCGACCGATGCAACACTGACGCCACCTTTATTGAATGTTCCCTTATAGAGGAGCGCGACTCATGACCGTGATCAAGCAAGACGACCTGATTCAGAGCGTTGCCGACGCCCTGCAATTCATTTCCTACTACCATCCCGTTGACTTCATCCAGGCGATGCACGAAGCCTACCTGCGCGAAGAATCGCCAGCGGCCCGTGACTCCATGGCACAGATCCTGATCAACTCGCGCATGTGTGCCACCGGCCACCGCCCGATCTGCCAGGACACCGGGATTGTCACCGTATTCGTACGTGTAGGCATGGACGTGCGCTGGGATGGCGCCACCATGAGCCTGGACGACATGATCAACCAAGGCGTGCGCCAGGCTTACAACCTGCCGGAAAACGTCCTGCGGGCTTCGATCCTCGCCGACCCGGCCGGTGCGCGTAAAAACACCAAGGACAACACCCCTGCGGTGATCCACTACTCCATCGTCCCGGGTAACACCGTGGAAGTGGACGTGGCCGCCAAGGGCGGTGGTTCCGAGAACAAGTCGAAAATGGCCATGCTGAACCCGTCCGACTCGATCGTCGACTGGGTGCTCAAGACCGTTCCGACCATGGGCGCCGGCTGGTGCCCACCGGGCATGCTCGGCATCGGCATCGGCGGCACCGCCGAGAAAGCTGCGGTGATGGCCAAGGAAGTGTTGATGGAATCCATCGACATCCACGAGCTGAAGAAGCGCGGCCCGTCCAACCGTATCGAAGAGATGCGCCTGGAGCTGTTCGAGAAGGTCAACCAACTGGGCATCGGCGCCCAGGGCCTGGGTGGCTTGACCACCGTGCTCGACGTGAAGATCATGGACTACCCGACCCACGCCGCTTCGCTGCCGGTGTGCATGATCCCCAACTGCGCCGCCACCCGTCACGCGCACTTCGTGCTCGACGGTTCGGGCCCGGCGTCGCTGGAAGCGCCACCGCTGGACGCCTACCCGGAAATCGTCTGGGAAGCCGGCCCGTCGGCCCGTCGCGTCAACCTCGACACCCTGACCCCGGAGGACGTGCAGAGCTGGAAGCCGGGCGAAACCGTGTTGCTCAACGGCAAGATGCTCACCGGTCGCGACGCCGCGCACAAGCGCATGGTCGAGATGCTGAACAAGGGTGAAACCCTGCCGGTGGACCTCAAGGGTCGCTTCATTTACTACGTCGGCCCGGTTGATCCGGTGCGCGAAGAAGTGGTTGGGCCTGCCGGTCCGACCACCGCCACGCGGATGGACAAGTTCACCCGCCAGATCCTCGAGCAAACCGGCCTGCTGGGCATGATCGGCAAATCCGAGCGCGGCCCGACCGCCATCGAAGCGATCAAGGACCACAAGGCGGTTTACCTGATGGCCGTCGGCGGCGCGGCTTACCTGGTGGCCCAGGCCATCAAGAAATCCCGCGTGGTGGCATTCGCCGAACTGGGCATGGAAGCGATCTACGAGTTCGACGTGAAAGACATGCCGGTCACGGTTGCCGTTGATAGCAAGGGTGAGTCGGTACACATCACCGGTCCTGCCATCTGGCAGAAAAAGATCAGTGAAAGCCTGGCGGTAGAAGTGCAGTAAGCAATTCCCCTGCGGGATAAATGACCTTGTGGCGAGGGGGCTTGTCCCCCGTTGGGCTGCGCAGCGGCCCCGAAAAGAGCGGGAGTGCTGCGCACTCCAACGGGGGACAAGCCCCCTCGCCACAGGACAATCCCTCCCATCGCAACAAGCCATGCGCCTCATGCTATGGTGCTCGCCCCCAATTGCACTGTTCATCTTCGTATGATCGCGATTCCCCGCCCGTTGCGTTTGACCTTCTACTCCCTGCTGATCATTGCCGGTGCGATGCTGGCTGCCGCCCTGGCCACCCGCCACGCCGAACGCCTGGCCCTGGTGGACGACGCCGCCCGCGCCAATCAGCAGCTCATGCTTTATGGCAACTCCCTGCACACCCTGATCGAACGCTACCGCGCCCTGCCCGCCGTGCTGGCCCTCGACTCGGAAATGATCAGCGCCTTGAAAGGCCCGCTGGACGCCGCCACCCAGGATTTGCTCAACCGCAAACTGGAACGCATCAACGGTGCCGCCCAGTCTTCCACCCTGGAACTGATGGACCGCAACGGCCTGGCCGTGGCCGCCAGCAACTGGAACCTGCCCAGCAGTTACGTCGGGCACAACTACGCGTTTCGTCCCTACTTCAGCCAGACCCTGAGCCAGGGCACCGGGCGTTTCTACGCGGTGGGCGTGACCACCGGGATTCCCGGGTATTTCCTCTCCAGCGCGGTAGTGGGCGAGAACGAGCAGTTCCTCGGTGCCATGGTGGTCAAGCTGGAATTCCCGGAACTGGAGCGCGAGTGGGCCCAGGGCAATGACCTGCTGCTGGTCAGCGATGCCCGCGGCATTGTGTTTATCGCCAACCAGCCGGGCTGGCGCTACCGCGCGTTGCGCCCGCTCTCAGACAGCGACCACGCCGAACTCAAGGCCACGCGCCAATACGACAAGAAACAGCTGCTGCCGCTGGACACCGAAGCCTTGCAACGCTTTGACGAAAACAGCCACCTGATGCGCGTCGACGGCCCCGACGGCAAGGCCAATTACATTTGGGAATCCCTGCCGCTGAAGGCCGAAGGCTGGACCTTGCACCTGCTGCGCAAGCCACAGGTTGCCTTTGAAGACCAACGCAACGCCGGCCTCGCCGCTGCCGGATCATGGCTGGCGCTGGTGTTCCTGGTGCTGTTCCTGACCCAGCGCTGGCGCCTGGCCCGCCTGCGTCAGCGCAGCCGCGAAGAACTTGAACAGTTGGTGGAAGAGCGCACCCGCGCCCTGCGTACGGCGCAGGATGGTTTGGTGCAATCCGCCAAGCTGGCAGCGCTGGGGCAGATGTCTGCCGCCCTCGCCCACGAAATCAACCAGCCGCTGACCGCCCAGCGCATGCAGTTGGCGACCCTGCGGCTGCTGCTGGACCACGGCCGGGTGGACGACGCCTACCAGGCCCTGACCCCGCTGGACGACATGCTCACCCGCATGGCCGCCCTCACCGGCCACCTCAAGACCTTCGCCCGCAAGAGCCCCAGCGGCCTGCGCGAACGCCTCGACCTGGCCACGGTGGTGGACCAGTCCCTGCACTTGCTCGACGCCCGCCTGCGGGACGAAGCCATCGGCACCGTGCTGGACTTGACCCGCCCGGCCTGGGTACGTGGCGACGCGATTCGCCTGGAACAGGTGCTGATCAACCTGCTGCGCAACGCCCTCGACGCCATGGCCGACAAGCCGCGCAAGCGCCTGGAAATCCGCCTGCACGCCGACCAGCAACTGTGGTGCTTGACCGTCAGCGACAGCGGTGGCGGAATTGCCGAAGAGCACCTCAACAGCGTGTTCGACCCGTTCTTCACCACCAAACCGGTGGGCGACGGGCTCGGCCTGGGGCTCGCCGTGTCGTACGCTATCGTCCACGAACTCGGCGGCCGCCTGAGCGCCGGCAATCAAGGTGACGGGGCGATCTTTACCCTGACCTTGCCCATCGCCCTGGAGACGCCAGACCTATGTTGAATGCGGTGATTGTGGTCGACGACGAAGCCAGTATCCGCACGGCCGTCGAGCAGTGGCTCAGCCTGTCGGGTTTTGACGTGCAGTTGTTCAGCCGGGCCGAGGAATGCCTGGCGCAATTGCCCAGGGATTTTCCCGGGGTGATCCTGAGCGACGTGCGCATGCCCGGCCTCAGCGGTCTGGAGTTGCTGGCCGAAGTGCAGCGGCGCGACGCCGACCTGCCGGTGATTCTGCTCACCGGCCACGGCGATGTGCCGATGGCCGTCGAAGCCATGCGCGATGGCGCCTACGACTTCCTCGAAAAACCCTTCAGCCCCGAAGCCCTGCTCAGCAGCCTGCGCCGGGCGCTCGACAAACGCGGGCTGGTGCTGGAGAACCGCCGCCTGCATCAACAGGCCGATCACCGGGCTCAACTGGAATCCAGCCTGCTGGGGGTGTCCCGGGGTTTGCAGAACCTGCGCCGGCAAGTGCTGGACCTGGCAGGTCTTCCGGTCAATGTGCTGATTCGCGGCGAAACCGGCAGTGGCAAGGAACTGGTCGCCCGTTGCCTGCATGATTTCGGCCCCCGTGCGAAGAAGCCGTTTGTGGCGCTGAACTGCGCAGCGATTCCCGAGCAACTGTTTGAAGCCGAACTGTTCGGCCATGAAAGTGGCGCGTTCACCGGCGCCCAGGGCAAGCGCATCGGCAAGCTGGAATACGCCGACGGCGGCACGCTGTTTCTCGATGAAATTGAAAGCATGCCCCTGGCCCAGCAAGTGAAATTGCTGCGGGTGTTGCAGGAGCAAAAACTGGAGCGTCTCGGCTCCAATCAAAGCATCAAGGTGGACTTGCGGATCATCGCCGCCACCAAGCCGGACCTGCTGGACGAAGCCCGCGCCGGGCGTTTTCGCGAGGATTTGGCCTATCGCCTGACCGTCGCGCAACTGCGCCTGCCACCGCTGCGCGAGCGCCGGGAAGACATTCCGCTGCTGTTCGAGCACTTTGCACAAAGCGCCGCCGAACGCCTGGGCCGCAGCTTCGCCCCGTTGAGCGGCCCAGCGCTGGGCCGCCTGCTCAGCCATGACTGGCCGGGTAACGTGCGGGAACTGGCCAACGTCGCTGAACGCCAGGTATTGGGGCTGGGTGAACCGGAGCCGGAAGGCATCGAAGCCGGGCAATCGTTGGCGGCGCAGCAGGAAGCGTTTGAAGCCCATTGCCTGAAAGCCGCATTGACCCGGCACAAAGGCGATATCAAGGCGGTGCTGGCCGAGCTGCAACTGCCCCGGCGCACCTTCAACGAAAAAATGCAGCGCCATGGCCTGGCGCGGGACACGTTCCTCAAAGACGAATGAGCGGATTTCCGCTCATCACCCTCCAATCATCAGCGACTTTCCGCTCAAAAAAATCTGCAAACCCTTCTAGACCGGGCCTTCACCTGCTTGGCACAGCTCCTGCTATAGCCCCGACCAGGCTGCGCTACCGCGCGCTCCACAAAAACAATTAGATGAAGGATCCTTAAATGGATAACTCCAACTCCCTGCCTCTGGGGTCGGCGGCTGCGCCGGCAAAAGAACGCACCACCTCCAGCCGTATCAGGTCGATCTTCAGCGGGTCGGTCGGCAACATGGTCGAGTGGTACGACTGGTACGTCTACGCGGCCTTCTCGCTGTACTTCGCCAAGACCTTTTTCCCGAAAGGCGACACCACCGCACAACTCTTGAACACCGCCGCGATCTTCGCCGTGGGCTTCCTGATGCGCCCGATCGGTGGCTGGCTGATGGGCCTGTACGCCGACAAGGTCGGGCGTAAAAAGGCCTTGATGGCGTCGGTATACCTGATGTGCTTCGGCTCATTGCTGATTGCCCTGAGCCCCGGCTATGAAGCCATCGGCATTGGCGCACCGATCCTGCTGGTGTTCGCGCGTTTGCTGCAAGGCCTGTCGGTCGGTGGCGAATACGGCACCTCCGCCACCTACCTCAGCGAGATGGCGACCAAGGAACGTCGGGGCTTCTACTCCAGCTTCCAGTACGTGACCCTGATCTCTGGCCAGCTCATCGCCCTGGCGGTATTGATCGTGCTGCAACAATTGCTGACCACCGAGCAACTGTACGACTGGGGCTGGCGTATCCCGTTCGCCATCGGCGCGTTGTGTGCGGTAGTGGCGCTGTACCTGCGTCGCGGCATGGAAGAAACCGAGTCGTTCACCAAGAAAGAAAAGGCCAAGGAAAGCGCAATGCGCACCTTGATGCGCCACCCCAAGGAACTGATGACCGTGGTCGGCCTGACCATGGGCGGCACCCTGGCGTTCTACACCTACACCACCTACATGCAGAAATACCTGGTGAACACGGTCGGCATGAGCATCTCCGACTCCACCACCATTTCGGCGGCCACGCTGTTCCTGTTCATGTGCCTGCAACCCATCATCGGCGGGCTGTCGGACAAGGTTGGCCGTCGGCCAATCCTGATCGCCTTCGGCGTCCTCGGCACGCTGTTCACGGTGCCTATCCTCACCACCCTGCACACCATCCAGACCTGGTGGGGTGCGTTCTTCCTGATCATGGCGGCGCTGATCATCGTCAGCGGCTACACCTCGATCAACGCGGTGGTAAAGGCTGAGCTGTTCCCGACCGAAATCCGTGCCCTGGGTGTGGGTCTGCCCTATGCGCTGACCGTGTCGATCTTCGGCGGCACCGCTGAATACATCGCGCTGTGGTTCAAGAGCATTGGCATGGAGACCGGCTACTACTGGTACGTCACCGCGTGTATCGCCGTGTCGCTGTTGGTGTACGTGACCATGAAGGACACCCGCAAGCATTCGCGGATCACCACGGACTAAGGGTTCGCCAGGTGTAAAAAAGGGGCCATGTCATTGACTGACATGGCCCCTTTTTCATTGGCTTCAGGACAGCTCGGCCACCGCCTGGCGCCCATACCGGCGCTGGGCATACGCCGCCCCGGCAATCATCACCACCAGCACTGCCGCCAATACGGCCGACGAGCCGATGGTGCCAAAGTCCAACCCGCCCTTTTCATGGGGTTTGGTCAGGAAGTCACCCAGGGTTGCGCCGAACGGCCGGGTCAGCACAAACGCGACCCAGAACAGCAGCACCGACGAAATCCGCGTGAAGTATTTGAGCAACACCACCACCGCGATACTCGCGCCGATCAGCAAGGCCCCACCGGCAAACCCCAGCCCGGAATCATCCGCCAGGAAATCCCCCAGCGCCGTGCCCAGGGTGTTGGAAAACAGAATCGCCATCCAGTAGAACAGCTCACCGCGAAAGGTCTGGACCTTGTTCACGTTCAGCGAGTCGCCGCTGATACGCCACAGGGCAAAGATCGCCACCAGGATCGACACCAGAATCATCGAGCCCGTGGCATAACCCAGCCCCAGCGTGCGGTCCATGAAGTCGGACATGGTGGTGCCGGCAGTGCTGGTGGACAGGATCACGATCCAGTACAGCACCGGGTTGTAGGTTTTCGACCAGAGTTGCGTCACCAGGGTGACCAGGAACACGCTGATCAGGATCATCGAGCTGATGGCGTAACCGACATTCAAGGTCATCGACAGCAAGTCCCCGGCGGTTTCGCCCAGGGTCGTGGCGCAGATTTTCATGACCCAGAACGCCAGGGTGATCTGAGGAAGTTTGTTCATTGTGCAGAAGGCTCCAAAGGCTCAGTCGTTCAAACGGTCGACTTATCGGGGGTGTCGACCTGGCGCGCAGACTGAACCGGGAGCTGTGAAAAATAGGTGGGGGCGGTATGAAAATTCCATATGGATGATAGAAATCCGCAGCATAGGATTGCACTATGATGCCCTCCCCGAACCGCGCAGCAGGAACCCCGGCCATGTCCGACGATATCCACTTCTACGAACCCGCCAACGGCCACGGCCTGCCCCATGACCCGTTCAATGCGATTGTCGGCCCGCGTCCGATTGGCTGGATCTCGTCCCACGACAGCCAGGGCCGCCTGAACCTGGCGCCCTACAGTTTCTTCAACGCCTTCAACTACATTCCGCCGATCATTGGGTTTTCCAGTGTCGGACGCAAAGACAGCCTGAACAACATCGAACAGACCGGCGAATTCGTGTGGAACCTGGCCACCCGCCCGCTGGCCGAGCAGATGAACCAGAGTTGCGCGCCGGTATCACCCGAGGTCAACGAGTTTGAATTGTCTGGCTTGACGCCAGTGGCTTCGAAGGTGATCGCCGTGCCTCGCGTCGGGGAAAGCCCGGTGTCGTTCGAGTGCAAGGTGACGCAGATCATTCAGCTGCAGCGCGCCGACAAGGAACGGGTGCCCAGCTGGTTGGTGCTTGGCGAAGTGGTCGCGGTGCATATCGCCAAATGGCTGCTGAAAGACGGCGTGTACGACACCGCTGCCGCCGAGCCGATCCTGCGTGGAGGCGGCCCGGCGGATTATTTTCAGTTGGGGCCGGAAGCGCTGTTCAAAATGTACCGCCCAGGCGCCGCGCAACGCTGATTGGGATGCGATAAAAATGTGGGAGCGGGCTTGCTCGCGAATGGGGCGTGTCAGTCAATGCATATGCCGACTGATCCACCGCATTCGCGAGCAAGCCCGCTCCCACATTTGGATCAGCGGTGTTTTTAGTTGGCGGAAGTTGCCCAAGAGAGCTGACCGCCTTCATCTACATCGACCAAGCGCTCCAGTTGCAGAGCTGCGGCATCGTCGGCGTCGGAGGCGGTCTTGAACTTCTGTCCATCGAGGATCTTGTGAAAGCGCGGTGCGCCCATGCCATCCAGCGCCTTGACGGCGATGGCGGCGCTATAGCCACCCTCATCTTCACGCACCAGGGCGGAAACGGCTTCGTGGTGGGCAAACTCTTTACGTGCCATGTTGCAGGTCCTGGCCAATGGGAAAGGCGGCCATTCTAAAGCACTAACCCGCCAGTTGCAGGTACTCGCCATAGGCATTGACGGCCGACGCGTCGGTAAAGGTCTGGAAGTCCATGCTGCGAACCACCATGTCATTCAACAACTCGGTGAAGACCATCAGCGCCGGCGAGCTGAAGTAGGCACTCATCGCCTGCTCGCTGCTCCAGAAGCCCGACACCAACCACACATCCGGGTCTGCCTGGGAATGCTGCAACGAGAATTGCAGGCAACCCGGCGCCTGACGGCCCGGTTCAATCAAACTGCTCAAGCGTGCACCGAGTTCGGTGCTGTACCCGGTACGGGCACGGATAAAGGCCATATGGCTCGCGGGAATGGGGGTGGACATGTTCGACTCTCCCGTTGAGAAGTGATGCTCGGCAAGCACTGTGAGGGCGTGTTGCCACAGGATCAAAGATACTGGCGCAGGTGTGGATGCAGTTAGTCGATTCCTGCCGGCTTATTGCACAATCCTGCGAGATGCGTAGAGATAACAATCGGCCCGCGGGTTTTATTCCCGGCATGACTGCCGTATTTCAGGCGCATGACAGCCCCTGGCTTGCCTGATTCACGATTTATCGCAGGATCAGGCAAGGATTGTGCAGAATCGAAGTACCACTCTTTGCAAAGCCGCCTTTAAGCTGTGCCCATCGTCAAAGCACCAGAGGATGTCCCATGTCGTCGCCCGAACTTCGCTCCACGCCCCTCGACGCCGATATGGAAAAGCAGCGCGCAGAACTCGCCGGCATCGTGCGCCGGCATACCTGGGAGGATGGTTCCTACGGCACGGCGATCACGTCGCTGTACCTCAACCGCCACAACACCCCGCGCGACTTCATGCCGGTGCTGGTGGAGCCTGCGCTGTGCATCCTCGCCCAGGGCCGCAAGGAAGTGCGACTGGCAGATGAAGTCTTCGCCTACGACCCGCTCAATTACCTGGTGTTCTCCGTATCGATGCCGGTGGCCGGGCGCATCCTCGACGCCGCGCCGGAAGACCCCAACCTGTCGATTCGGGTGAACATCGACCCGGCGCAAATCACCGCGCTGATCGCCGAAGCCGGCCCGATGGGTGTGCCCACACGCCCGACCTCCCGCGGGATGTATGTCGACCGCCTGGACAACCAGTTGCTCGATGCCGTGCTGCGCCTGACGCGCTTGCTGGACACGCCGAAAGACATCGCGATGCTGGCGCCGTTGATCAATCGCGAAATTCTCTACCGCCTGTTGCGTGGCCCACAGGGTTATCGGCTGTATGAAATCGCCGTGGCCAACAGTCAGAGCCATCGGGTCAGCCAGGCAATCAGCTGGTTGAACGGCAACTACGAACAGCCCCTGCGCATTGATGACCTGGCCAAGGAAGTAAACCTCAGCGTCTCGACCTTGCACCACCGCTTCAAGGCAATGACCGCCATGAGCCCGTTGCAGTATCAGAAGCAGTTGCGCTTGCAGGAAGCCCGGCGGTTGATGATCGCCGAGGGCCTGGAAGCCTCGGCGGCGGGTTATCGGGTGGGCTATGAAAGCGCCTCGCAATTCAGCCGCGAATACAGCCGGCTGTTTGGTGCGCCACCGTTGCGGGATCTGGCCAGGTTGCGCCAGAGCCTTTAACGCAGACCCTGCGGTGAGAAGTTTTTTGTGGCGAGGGGGCTTGTCCCCCGTTGGACTGCGCAGCAGTCCTGAAATCTGCAACAGTGATCTGCCTGAAAGACTGCGGTGATCGTGATGGGGCCGCTACGCAGCCCAACGGGGGACAAGCCCCCTCGCCACAAAAGCAACTTCGCGCAACTAGTCGAGGCTGCGGGGCAACTGCAAGGTTACCCGCAATCCACCCTCGCGCAGATTCTGCAAACTCACTTCTCCCCCGTGGCTGTGGGCAATGTTGCGGGCGATGCCCAGCCCCAACCCATACCCCTGCTGCTGCCCGGACAGACGGAAGTGCGGTTCGAAGACTTGCTCCAGGCGCTGTTCCGGCACGCCCGGGCCTTCGTCGTCGACGTGAAGGATGAACTCCGCGCCATCGTCTTCAATGTGCAAATGGGCGTTCTGCCCGTACTTCAACGCGTTGTCGATCAGGTTGCCGATGCAGCGCTTGAGCGCCAGCGGCTTGCCCGGGTAAGTCGTCAGTGCCCGGCCATGCTGGGTCACGCGGCCATTGCCGTTGGGCGCCAGGTAAGGCTCCACCAGGCAGTCGAGCACGTGGTTGAGGTCTACCGGTTCGATGTTTTCGTGGATGTCGGTGTCTTTGACGCACTGCAGCGCGCCTTTGACCAGCAACTCCAGCTCGTCCAGGTCGCGACCGAATTTGGTTTGCAGGTTCTCGTCTTCCAGCAACTCCACCCGTAACCGCAGGCGCGTGATGGGGGTGCGCAGGTCGTGGGAAATCGCGCTGAACAACTGGCTGCGTTCGGTCAGGTAGCGGCTGATGCGTTCGCGCATGGCGTTGAAGGCGCGCCCCACTTCCACCACTTCGCTGCCACCACCTTCGGCCACCGGCTCCACGTCGGCACCCAGGGACATGTCCCGCGCGGCCCTTGCCAGGCGCTTGAGCGGCCGGCTTTGCCAGTGCACCAACAGGCCGATAAACAGCAGCAGGAAACCGCTGGTGAGCACGATAAACCACACCTGCTGGTACGGCAGGCCTTGTTCTTCAAGGCTGGTGTAAGGCTCCGGCAGCAACGACGCGATGTACAGCCATTCGCCCTGTGCCAGTTGGATCTGGGTCACCAATACCGGGGGATTCACCGGCTCCAGGGTCAGTGCGTAATGCGCCCAGGAACGCGGCAGCTCATCGAGCTTCAAGCCGGCATTGAAAATACGCAGGTCTTCGGCGCTGACAAACTCCACCGAGACATGCACGTCGCTGCCCAGGGTCTGGCGCAACACTTCTTCAACGGCGCCGAGCACCGCCTGCTTGCGCGGGGTTTGCGGCAACACCGCCATGTCCAGCGGCTTGTCGTTGAGGGTGACGACAAAACGCGTACCGCCCATGCTGCGCAATTGGTCCAGCACCAAGGGCCGAAAAGCCACCGGCAAGGAACGGAAATAACTGACGCTGGCGGTCATCGAATGCGCCAGGCTACGGGCTGCCGTCACCAGGCCTTCGAGCTGGGTAGCGCGCAGTTGCGACACCCAGATCACGCTGGACAACGCCTGGGCAAACAGCACCGCCAACAGGGTCAGCAGTAACATCCGCCCCAGCAGCGAGCGCGGTACCGGGATCCGCCGGCGCAGCTCACGCAGGCGCTCAGTGGGCATTGCCGGCAACCACGCTGGCTGCCAATTGATAGCCACTGCCACGCACGGTGCGGATCAGCCGGGGTGGTTTTTCGGTGTCGCGCAGGCGTTGGCGCAAGCGGCTGACGGCCATGTCGACAATCCGGTCAAGAGGCATCAGGTCACGGCCACGGGTGGCGTTGCCGATGGTGTCGCGGTCGAGAATTTGCTGAGGATGGTCAAGGAACAGTTTCAACAGGGCAAAGTCGGCGCCGGAAAGAATCACTTCCTCGCCGTCTACATGGAACAGCCGGTGGCTGACCATGTCCAGGCGCCACTCGCCAAACACCAGCACCTCGCCACCGCTGCGCTCCTGGCCAAACTGGGCGCGACGCAACAAGGCCTTGACCCGCGCCTGCAACTCACGGGGGCTGAAGGGTTTGCCGATGTAATCGTCGGCGCCCAGTTCCAGGCCGATCACGCGGTCGGCTTCGTCGGAACTGGCGGTAAGCATGATGATCGGCACCTGCGCCTGGCGCGGGTGCTGGCGGATCCAGCGGCAGAGGCTGAAGCCGTCTTCGTCCGGCAGCATCACGTCGAGGATCACCAGGTCGCACGGCGCTTCGTTCATCGCCTGGCGGAACCCCGCGCCATCCGGCACGCCACGCACCTGGAAACCGGCGCGGCTGAGGTAGGTTTGCAGCAACTCGCGGATTTCCTGGTCGTCGTCGACCAGGAGAATGGATTTACTGATTACGCTCACGGGGTCGTCCTTGTTGTTAGGGATGGGACGGGCTTAATAATTCGTTGTTCTGGAGGGCCTCATCGCAGGCAAGCCAGCTCCCACATGTGGAATGCATTTCCCTGTGGGAGCTGGCTTGCCTGCGATGGCGCCATCACTGCCTACGCAAATGCCTGCTCCAGCGCTACACCTGCCCCGGTCAAACCGGAATACGGTGCGGTCACCAGCCACACCGGAATGCCTTTGAAGTAGTCGCTCATGCAGCCTTTGTCGCCAAAACTCCTGGCAAAACCACTCTTGATAAAGAAATCGGCAAAGCGCGGGATCACGCCGCCCACGATGTACACCCCGCCACGACCACCGGTGGTCAGCACGTTGTTACCGGCGACGCGGCCCAGCCAGATACTGAACTGGTCCAGCACTTCCAGGGCAATCGGGTCGCCCGCCAGGCCAGCGGCAGTGATGGCCTCGGGGGTTTCCAGTACCGCTTCATGGCCGTCCACCGCGCAGATCGCCCGGTATAACCTGGGCAAACCACCCCCACTCAAGGCGGTTTCCGCGCTGACATGGCCGATCTCAGTGTAGATGTGCTGCCACAGCTGGGCTTCCCGCGGGCTGCTCACCGGCAGGTCGACATGGCCGCCCTCACCCGGCAATGCGGCCCAACGGCCATGGCCGAGGTCGAGCAAGGTGCCCACGCCCAGGCCAGTGCCCGGGCCAATCACCACCGCCGGGCGCAACGGCTCCGGCGTGCCTTCGCACACCACACGGAATTCATCGGGCTTCAGGCGGGTCATGCCCAGGGCCATGGCCGAAAAATCATTCACCAGCAGCAACTCGTCCACCTGCAACGTCTTGCAGAAAGCAGTCTTGCTCAGGCGCCAGTGATTGTTGGTGAATTTAAATTCATCTCCACTCACCGGACCGGCGACCGACAGGCACACCGCGCCAATCGAGCCGATGGCCAGGCCTTCTTCCTTGAGATAGACCTGGATCGCCTCTTCCGGGCTGGCATGATCCGCCGTCGCATGGACGCGGATCGAATGCAGTTCCTGATCACGCCACAACGCAAAACGGGCGTTGGTACCCCCAATATCACCGACCAGCGCAAGCTTCACTTAAGTGTCTCCAGGGCAGAGGTAAAGGCGCTGGCGCCCTGCTCTGCGGAGCTTGCGGCCAAACGCATAAACGCAAACAGCTCGCGACCGGCCCCGACGTTATTGCCCAGAAGGCCCGTGGCAGGCGCGCGCGCTGCAAATTCTTCGGCGTCCACCTTAAGCTCCAAGGTGCCTTTGACGCCATCCACGCGAATGATATCGCCATCGCGCACGCGTGCCAGTGGCCCGCCGCTCTGGGCTTCAGGGTTGACATGAATCGCGGCGGGAATCTTACCCGACGCGCCGGACATGCGCCCGTCTGTTACCAGGGCAACTTTGAAGCCACGGTCCTGCAGCACGCCGAGGAACGGTGTCATCTTGTGCAATTCCGGCATGCCGTTGGAACGTGGCCCCTGGAAACGCATGACGGCAACAAAGTCTTTTTCCAGCTGGCCGGCCTTGAACGCATCGGCCAGGTCCTGTTGGTCCTGGAACACCACGGCCGGGGCTTCGACGATCTGATGTTCGAGCGCCACGGCAGAAACCTTCATCACTCCACGGCCCAGGTTGCCTTCCATCACGCGCAGGCCGCCTTCCGGAGAGAACGCACGGGCCACGGGGCGCAGGATGGTTTCGTCGAGGCTTTCGATCGGGCCTTCACGCCATACCAGCTCGCCGTCCACCAGGAACGGTTCCTGGGTGTAGCGGCTCAGGCCGTGACCGGCCACGGTGTTGACGTCGTTGTGAAGCAGGCCGGCTTCCAGCAGTTCGCGGATCAGGAACGACATCCCGCCCGCTGCCTGGAAGTGGTTGATGTCGGCCTTGCCGTTTGGATACACGTGGGACAGGGTCGGCACCACCTCGGAGAGGTCGGCCATGTCATCCCAGGTGAGGATGATGCCCGCCGACATGGCGATGGCCGGCATGTGCAGGGTGTGGTTGGTGGACCCGCCGGTGGCGTTGAGGGCGATGATGGAGTTGACGATGGATTTCTCGTCGACGATCTCGCCGATCGGCGTGAAGTTGCCGTTGGCCTTGGTCAGACGGGTGACCTGGTGCGCGGCTTCGCGGGTCAGGGCGTCACGCAGCGGCGTGTACGGGTTGACGAACGAAGCGCCCGGCAAGTGCAGGCCCATCACTTCCATCAACAACTGGTTGGTGTTGGCGGTGCCGTAGAAGGTGCAAGTGCCCGGGCTGTGGTAGGACTTCATCTCCGATTCCAGCAGCTCTTCGCGAGTGGCCTTGCCTTCGGCGTAGCGCTGGCGCACGTCGGCTTTCTGTTTGTTGGAGATACCCGACGGCATCGGGCCGCCCGGCACGAAGATCATCGGCAGGTGGCCGTAGCGCAAGGCGCCCATCATCAGGCCGGGGACGATCTTGTCGCAGATGCCCAGCATCAGCGCGGCGTCGAACATGTTGTGGGACAGCGCTACCGCCGTCGACATCGCAATCACTTCACGGCTCAGCAGGCTGAGCTCCATGCCCGGCTCGCCCTGGGTCACGCCGTCGCACATGGCAGGGGTGCCGCCTGCGAACTGGCCAACAGAGCCGACTTCACGCAGGGCCTTTTTGATTTGCTCTGGGAAATGTTCGTACGGCTGGTGGGCCGACAGCATGTCGTTATATGACGAAACAATTGCCACGTTGGCGGCATTCATCATGCGCAGGCTGTTTTTGTCTTCGGTGCCGCACCCGGCCACGCCGTGGGCAAAGTTGGCGCATTGCAGCTTGCCGCGCATCGGGCCGTCGCTGGCAGCGCCGCGAATGAGCGCAAGGTATGCCTCACGGGTTGCACGGCTGCGGGCGATAAGCCGTTCGGTGACCTCAAGTACGCGGGGATGCATGTATAGAACTCCAGGCTAACGGATGTGGCGACCTGAGTGTCTATGCTGGTCAAAAGCCCGCCGCGAAGAGGTTGGCAGGGTGTTGCTTGACCAATCGGACCAGTTGATTCAGGTCACTCGTTGTAGATTGAACAAAATATTGCCACTAAAAAGGCTTGTTTTCTATTTTTATGCGAATAATCTTGTAATTCTTACAACAAATCGACGACAGGCACCTTCCAATGACTCTACGTATCGCTATCAATGGTTTTGGCCGTATTGGCCGTAATGTCCTGCGCGCACTTTATACCCAAGGCTACCGTCAGGATTTGCAGATCGTCGCCATCAACGATCTTGGCGACAGCTCGATCAATGCCCACCTGCTTAAATACGACACCGTCCACGGTACTTTCGACGCAGAGGTCGCCCACGATCAGGAAAGCCTGACCGTCAACGGTGACCGGATTGCCGTGAGTGCCATTCGCAACCCGGCCGACCTGCCGTGGGCTGCACACAAGGTGGACGTGGTCTTCGAATGCACCGGTCTGTTCACCGACCGTGACAAGGCCGCCGCCCATATTACCGCCGGCGCGCGCAAGGTGATCATCTCGGCCCCGGCCAAGGGCGCCGATGCCACCGTGGTGTATGGCGTGAACCATGACATTTTGCGTCAATCCCACCAGATCATCTCCAACGCTTCCTGCACCACCAACTGCCTGGCGCCGGTGGCCCAGGTGCTGCACCGCGAGCTGGGCATCGAAAGCGGCTTGATGACCACCATCCACGCCTACACCAACGACCAGAACCTGACCGACGTGTACCACACCGACCCGTACCGCGCGCGTTCGGCCACCCAGAACATGATCCCGAGCAAGACCGGTGCCGCCGAGGCCGTGGGCCTGGTACTTCCGGAACTCGCAGGCAAGCTGACCGGCATGGCCGTACGTGTGCCGGTGATCAACGTGTCGCTGGTAGACCTCACCGTGCAACTGAAAAAAGAAGCCAGCGCCGAGCAAGTCAACGCGCTGCTGAAAGAAGCCAGCCAGCACTCGAAAATCCTCGGCTACAACACCCTGCCGCTGGTTTCCAGTGACTTCAACCATAACCCGCTTTCGTCGATCTTCGACGCCAACCACACCAAAGTCAGCGGCAAACTGCTGAAAGTGCTGGCCTGGTACGACAACGAGTGGGGCTTCTCGAACCGCATGCTGGATAACTGCCTGGCGCTCTGCAACGCGGAGTAACGGCATGGTCGGCATCGGCTTCATGAACAAGACCATGGCGGCGCGCAAGCGTATCGCCCTGGTTGCCCATGACCATTGCAAGGTGTTTCTCCTGGATTGGGCCGAGCGGCAACAAGACCGCCTGGCCCGCCACGACCTCGTGGCGACCGGCACCACCGGGCACCTGTTGAGTGCCCGCCTGGGCTTGCCCATCGACACCATGATCAGCGGTCCGCTGGGCGGTGATCAGCAACTCGGCGCGCAAATCGCCGAGCAGCGGGTGGACATGCTGGTGTTCTTCTGGGACCCCTTCGAACCGCAGCCTCACGACCCGGATATCAAGGCGCTGCTGCGGGTGGCCGCGGTGTGGAACATCCCGGTGGCCTGCAATGAATGCAGCGCCGACTACCTGCTCAGCAGCCCGATGATGGAACAGGCCCATGAGCACCGGATTCCGGACTACCAGGCGTATCTGCGGGACCGCGTATAACCCCGTAACACCTTAAATGGCCACAAGGCTGCGATCGACTGCGAAGCAGCCGTAAACCAGGCGAACAGGTACTTCAGACATATCGGCAGCGTCTGGAATACGCCGGCTTCGCAGTCGATCGCAGCCTTGGGCCAACACAAGCCTCTCAAAGTGCCACTTGCCATTTGCGTTGATGATAAGCATTATCATTCGCTGCAAATCGGTCTGGTATCACTGTGAGCCAATCTCGCTTCAATCAAGTCTTCCTCACCCAGCGCGTGATTCTGCTGCGCACCTTGCAGCGGATGGTGAATAACCACAGCACCGCCGAGGACCTGCTGCAGGAAACCTACCTGCGCGTCACCCGGGCCTTGAGCGAACGGCCGATCGACCACCTCGAACCCTTCGTGTACCAGACGGCACGCAACCTGGCGCTGGACCACCTGCGCGCCCGCAGGATTCAGGCCCGTACCCTGCAGGAAGATGTCCCGCTGGACGTCCTGCAAAGCGTCGCCTCCCCCGTCAGCACCCCCGAAGATGCGACACAGGCCGAGCAATTGCTCGAACACCTGAGCGTCAGCCTCGGCCAGTTGAGCGCCCGCCAACAGCAAATCTTTATCCTCAGCCGCCTGCACGGTTGCAGCTATCAGGAGATCGCCGACAAGCTCGAGGTGTCCCTGAGCACCGTGCAAAAGGAACTGAAATTGATCATGGCCATCTGCATAGGTGTGGCCGAAAGACTGGATCGCCCTTAAGCTTTGTCGGCACAGTCTGTAGGACTATTGATTAAAACGTGGCGAAGACCCGAGGAACACCGTGACGGATCCGAATAAACTGCACCCCCATGAGCTGGCTCATGAGGTGTTGCAAGACACGGCTATGGACCAAGCCCTCGACTGGCTGATCGCCTTGCAGTGCCCGCAATCCGGGCAGCAGGCCGAATTTGAAGCCTGGCTCGCCAGTGACCCGCTGCACGCCGAAGCCTTCATCAAGGCCCAGACCGCCTGGGGCGGCGCGCCCGTGCACAGCGCGGCCGTCGCCCTGAATGCGCCGCGCAAGCCCAGCGCCTGGCGCCGTATCAAACCCCATTGGAAGCCCCTGGCCACCGCCGCCGTGTTGCTGCTGGGCCTGTTCAGCTTCAGCAACCTGCCGATGCGCCTGCAGGCTGATCACCTGACCGTGGTCGGCGAGCGCCAGCGCCTGCAGCTGGACGATGGCTCGAAAGTGTTGCTTAACACCAATTCTGCATTCTCCAGCAGCATCAAGGACCACCAGCGCATCGCACGCCTGTATCAAGGCGAGGCGTTTTTTGAAGTGCTGCCCAGCCGTGGCCTGCCCCTGGAAATCGACGCCGGCCCGGTGCGCGCCAGCGTGCGCGACACCGCCTTCGCCGTGCGCTACCTGAACGGTGAAGCCCAGGTTCAGGTGCAGCGTGGCGATGTGGACCTGAGCAACACCTTTGACGACGCACGGGTACGCCTGAGCGCCGGCGAAAGTATCCGCATCGGCCCCAAGGGCTTCGGCCAACCGGCCAAACTGGACACCACCAAGGACCTGGCCTGGGTCGATGGCCGGCTGATTTTCGAAAACTGCCCGATGAGTGAAGTGCTGGCCGAGCTGCGCCGCTACTACCCCGGCTGGATCGTCAACAACAACGACAAGCTCGCCAGCGTCGCGGTCACCGGTAACTACCGCCTCGACCAACCGCTGGACGTCGTGCGTTCGCTGGCCCACATCACCTCGGCCAAGCTCTCGGAATACCCGGCGCTGGTGATCCTGAACTAAATGAGAATTATTTTTACTCGATAGCCCGCGACGGTACGTCTCGTTATAGCCAATGCAACTGATTCCTATTTGATTCAGTGTCGCACCTATAAGATTCGTACCTTCCGGAGCGCTCTCGATGTCCTCTCGTTTCAACCGCCGGTCCTCTTCGCCCGTTCGCCGCCAGGGCCTGTCCCTGCTGACGGCCGCCATTTTGTTGGCCGGTGCGCCCGTCATGGTCGCCAGCGCCGCAGAGCCTGCCACCCGCAGCCAGGGCAATTACAGTTTCAGCATCGAACAGCAATCCCTGGTCTCGGCACTGAACGCCTTTACCGCCGTGACCGGCTGGCAAATCGGCCTGCCCGCCGAGCTGGGCCAGGGTGTGTCGTCCCCTGGCGTGCGCGGCTCATTGCCGGCGGATAAAGCCCTGGACCGGCTGTTGGTGGGGACCAACCTGGGCTATCGCAAACTGAGCAATAACAACATCGTCCTGGAAAAGCGTGCCGCTGCCGGCGCCATCACCCTGCAACAAATGACCATCAGCGCCACCCGCCAGGAACAGGCCGTGGACAGCGTGCCCAGTACCGTGACGGTGCATGACCGCGAAGAACTGGACCGCCAGAACGTCAACACCATCCGTGAACTGGTGCGCTACGAGCCGGGTGTTTCGGTCGGTGGTGCCGGTACCCGCTCCAGCAATGCCGGCTACAACATTCGCGGGATCGACGGCGACCGCATCCTGACCCAGGTGGACGGTGTCGAGGTGCCGGACAACTTCTTCAACGGCCCCTACGCCAAGACCCGCCGCAACTACGTCGACCCGGAAATCGTCAAGCGCGTGGAGATCCTGCGCGGCCCGGCCTCGGCCTTGTACGGCAGCAGCGCCATCGGTGGTGCGGTGAGCTACTTCACCCTCGACCCGGACGACATCATCAAGCCCGGCCAGGATGTCGGCGCCCGCCTCAAGACCGGCTACAGCTCCGCCGACGAGAGCTGGCTGACCTCCGGCACCGTCGCCGGTCGCGTACAGGACTTCGACGGCTTGCTGCACCTGAGCCAGCGCAACGGCCACGAAATGGAATCCTACGACGGCAACAACGCCACCGGCCTGGCCCGTACCGGCGCCAACCCGGAAGATGCGCGCACCACCAACGTGCTGGCCAAACTGGGCTGGAACTACGGTGAAGAAAACCGCCTGGGCCTGACCTACGAGAAGTTCAAGGATGACCGCGACACCAACCTGAAAAACGCGGTGGGCGGCCCGTTCGTCGGTGGCCAGGGCTTTAACTTCTATCGGGGCCGTACGGGCAACGACACCATCACCCGTGAGCGTTTCGGCATCGAGAACAAGTTCGCCCTCGACTCGCCGATTGCCGATCACATCAAGACCAGCCTCAACTACCAGATTGCCAAGACCGACCAGACCACCGCAGAAATCTACCAGCCATCGCGCAAGGTATTGCGCACACGCGACACGCTGTACGAAGAGAAACAGTGGGTATTCGACGCACAACTGGACAAGGCCTTCAGCATCGGCGAAACCGACCATGTCGTGACCTATGGCACCACCCTCAAGCAGCAGAAAGTCACCGGCTCCCGTGAAGGCTCCGCGACTTGCCTGGCGGTCGGCGCAGGTTGCACCGCCATCGGCGCCCCTAGCCCGTCGGCCTCCGACAGCGTGAAAAAGGCCAGCGACTTCCCCGACCCGACCATCAACTCCTATGCATTGTTTGCCCAGGACCAGATCGCCTGGGACAAGTGGACCTTCCTGCCCAGCGTGCGTTATGACTACATCCAGCTCAAACCCAAGCTGACCCAGGAATTCCTCAACACCGTTGACCCGACACGCATCTACGACCACAGCGATTCGGAAAAGAACTGGCACCGTGTAACGCCCAAGTTCGGCATCACTTACGCGTTGACCGAGCAATACACCTGGTTCGGCCAATACGCCGAAGGTTATCGCACGCCGTCGGCCAAAGCCTTGTATGGCCGCTTTGAAAACCTGCAACAGGGCTACACCGTGGAACCCAACCCGGACCTCAAGCCGGAAAGCAGCCGCGGTGTTGAAACCGGGATTCGCGGCAACTTCGACTCGGGCTCGTTTGACGTGGCGGTGTACTACAACAAGTACCGTGATTTCATCGATGAAGACGCCTCCGTCGCCGGCGGCACCGTCCAGCAGTTCGAAGCCAACAACATCAAGCACGCCACCATCAAGGGCGTGGAGGCCAAGGGCCGCTTGAACCTCGACGCGTTTGGCGCACCGCAGGGCCTGTACACCCAAGGCTCGATTGCCTACACCTACGGGCGCAATGACGACAACGGCGAACCGCTGAACAGCGTCAACCCGCTCAAGGGCGTGTTCGGCCTGGGTTACGACCAGCAGAACTACGGCGCCCTGGTCAGCTGGACCCTGGTCAAGAAACAGGACCGCGTAGACAGCACCACCTTCTTCGCACCCGACGGTAACAGCGCCAACGGCCCGTTCAAGACCCCGGGCTTCGGCATCGTCGACCTGACCGGCTTCTACAAGGTCACCCACGACGTGACCATCAACGGTGGCCTGTACAACCTGACCGACAAGAAATACTGGAACTGGGATGACGTGCGCAGCTACGACAGCGTGGGCGAAGCCGGCGTCACCGGCCCGGCCAACCTGGACCGCCTGACCCAGCCGGGCCGCAACTTTGCGATCAACCTGATCTGGGACATCTGACCCATGGAGCCGCACCCCGGCGGAATTTAATCTCCGCCGGGGTGCGGATTTTTTACTGTGACGCGTCTTCTGGTTCGTCTAGTTCATAACAGCCTGGCAACCAGACGCTTCCCCTCTCAAGGACATCTTCATGACCGCTTCTTCTACTGCTGAACGCCCAAGCCTGCGCTCCCAACGCCTGAACCAGATCACCAACGAGCCGCACACCAAGCTCGACGCCCTGGTGAAGGCCCACGCCCCGTTTGAAACCCAAGCCAACTTCGCCCGCTTCGTGGTCGCGCAGTACCTGTTCCAGTCGGAACTGGTGGCGCTGTACAACGACGCCGAACTGATCAAGATCGTCCCTGACCTGGCCGAACGCTGCCGTGCCGAAGCGGCCAAACTGGACCTGGGCGACCTGGACACCGAAGTACCCGCCCCGGTGGCCGGCGCCGTGAACAACCCGAGCAAGGCCGAAGCGCTGGGCTGGCTGTTCGTGTCCGAAGGCTCCAAGCTGGGCGCCGCGTTCCTGATCAAGCGTGCCGTGGGCCTTGGCTTGAGCGAAACCTTCGGTGCCCGTCACCTGGGCGAACCGGCAGGCGGTCGCGCTGAAGGCTGGAAAAGCTTCACCCGCACCCTCGACGCACTGGAATTCAGCGCCGAAGAAGAAGCCGAAGTGGAAAAAGGCGCGGTTGACGCGTTCGTGCGCTTCACCGTGCTGCTGGAACAGGCGTACGCTACCAGCCCTGAACTGGCCTGATTTTTCTGTAGAAACCCAATCAATGTGGGAGCTGGCTTGCCTGCGATGGCATCAACCGGGTGTACCTGATGCACCGAGTTGTCTGCATCGCAGGCAAGCCAGCTCCCACATTTGATCGGGTGCCAGTCTCTATAATCTGCAACCCACTCCACCCTGCAAGCCCCACTAAAATGACCGGCAAAACCCAATCCTCGTCCAAAATCGCCCGCGTCCTGTTCGGCCTGCTGGCCTACGTCAGCCTGGGCATCGGCTTGATTGCGATTGTGGTACCGGGCTTGCCCACCACCGAGTTCATCCTGCTGGCCGCCTGGGCCGCCACCAAAAGCTCCCCGCGCCTGAGTGCCTGGCTGGAAAACCATCGGCTGTTCGGGCCAATCCTGTTCAATTGGCGCAACGGCAAAATCATCGCCCGCCGGGCCAAAGTCAGCGCCACCATCAGCATGTTGCTGTGCGCCGGCCTGATGCTGGTGATGCTCGAACACGGCTGGCCGATCTACCTGGCCATCGCCGGGATGAGCATGGGCAACCTGTGGATCTGGTCACGGCCGGAACGCCTCCCGCAACCCGCCTGACACCCGCCTACCGCTCATCGGCTCCCGCTCATGAACCGCCGGCCCAAGCCGATGTTCCGGGCATAGCGCCGAATGGACTCGCGTGAGCTTGCAGACCAATAAGTCCATTCGCGGGTACACCTATGTTCGACACCCTCTCCATTCGCTTGAAAATCGTGCTGTTGTCCGGTCTCTGCCTGCTGGGGGTGATCGCGCTGGTGGTCGGCATGAACCTCTACCAGACCAGCCAGAACGACCAACTGATCAGCGACTCAAGCTCGCGAATGCTCACCAACAGCGTGCAGAACCTGTTGCAGGCCAAGGCCGCCGAACAAGCCGTACAACTGCAAAAGACCTTCGGCGAAAGCCTGTTGGTGGTCACCGCCCTCGCCGACCAGATCAAGGACCTGCGCACCCTGGCCGGCAAGCGCTCGCTGGACGCCGGGGCCTTGCGTGAAGAACTCAACCACAGCCTGAAAACCGCCTTTGATCGCAACAGCAAGGTGCTCGGCATCTGGCTGTCGTTCGAGCCCAACGCGCTCGATGGCAAAGACAGCGAATTCGTCAACGACGCTGCCCGCGTGTCCAACGAGAAAGGCCGCTTTTCCAGCTACTGGAGCCGCGCCGGGGGTGAGGGCCTGAACACGGTGATGGTCGAAGAGGACCTGACCAAGACCACCCTCAACCTCAGCGGCACGCCCTACAACATCTGGTACACCTGCCCGCGAGACACCAAAAACACCTGCCTGCTGGACCCGTATGAAGACACGGTGGCCGGCAAACCGGTGTTGATGACCACCATTTCCCTGCCGCTGCTGGTCGACGGCAAAGTGATGGGCGTGGTGGGTGTCGACCTTGCCCTCAACACCCTGCAAGCCGCGACCGATGCGGCGCAAAAGGAGCTGTTCGACGGTGCCGGGCACCTGGAGATTCTCTCCAGCACGGGCCTGATCGCCGGCTACAGCGGCGAACCCGCCAAAGTCGGCAAGAACCTGATCGACACCCTCGGTGCCGAAGGCAAGGAGATTGTGCAACTGTTGGCCAACGATACCCGCAAGATCCGCGAGGAAGACGGCACGATACGCGCGGTGTACCCGGTCAAGCCGATTGCCGACGCCAAATCCTGGGGCATCGTCATCAAACTGCCCAAGGAAGTGCTGCTGGCAGATTCGCTGAAACTCCAGGCGGTGCTCGACAAGGCCCAGGCCAGTGGCACCGTCAAGGCGTTGCTGGTGGGCGCAGCCGCCGGCTTGCTGGGCCTGCTGCTGATCTGGCTGGCGGCCACCGGCGTGACCCGGCCGATCAACAGCGTGGCCGCCATGCTCAAGGAAATCGCCAGCGGCGACGGTGACCTCACACAACGCCTGGCCTACGGGAAAAAGGATGAGCTCGGCGAACTGGTGAACTGGTTCAACCGCTTCCTCGACAAGCTGCAGCCGACCATCGCGCAGATCAAGCAAAGCATCACCGAAGCCCGTGGCACCGCTGATCAGTCTTCGGAAATCGCGCGCCAGACCAGTGAAGGCATGCAGGTGCAGTTCCGTGAGATCGACCAGGTGGCCACGGCCTCGAACGAAATGAGCGCCACCGCCCACGATGTGGCCAACAGCGCGTCCAACGCCGCCAGCGCTGCCCGGGGTGCCGACCAGTCAGCCCGTGAAGGCATGCAGATTATTGAACGCAGCACCCGCGACATCACCACCCTGGCCGAAGAAGTCAGCAAGGCCGTGACCGAAGTCGAAGCCCTGGCGGTGAACAGCGAACAGATCGGCTCGGTACTTGAAGTGATCCGCAGCATTGCCGAGCAGACCAACCTGCTGGCCCTGAACGCCGCGATTGAAGCCGCGCGCGCCGGGGAAAGCGGGCGCGGTTTTGCGGTGGTGGCCGACGAGGTGCGCAACCTGGCCAAGCGTACCCAGGATTCGGTGGAGGAGATTCGCCTGGTGATCGAGCGCATCCAGACCGGCACCCGCGGGGTGGTGGCGACCATGCATTCGAGCCAGAACCAAGCCCAGAACAATGCCGGCCAGATTCATCAGGCGGTGCAAGCGCTGGGCAAGATCAACGACGCGGTGACGGTAATCAGCGACATGAACCTGCAAATCGCCAGCGCCGCCGAGCAGCAGAGTGCAGTGGCCGAAGAGGTCAACCGCAACGTCTCGGCGATCCGCACCGTGACCGAAACCCTGACCGGCCAGGCCACCGAATCGGCGGCCATCAGCAGCCAACTCAATGCCCTGGCCAGCCAGCAGATGAAGCTGATGGATCAGTTTCGGGTTTAAGCCCCGGTCCAGGCGGCCACGAACGGCGCCAGGTCTTCCTTCGGCGCCGTACGCGGCGGGTTTTGTGGAGTACCGAGGTAGAGGAAGCCAATCACTTCCTCATCCCCGGTCAAACCCAAGCCTTTGGCGACGTGGGCCGAGTACGACAACTCACCGGTGCGCCACACCGCGCCGATCCCCTGGGCGTACGCCGCCAGCAGAATCCCGTGGGCCGCGCAGGCCGCTGCCAGGCGCTGCTCGGACTTGGGCACCTTGAAGTGTTCTTGCAGGCGGGCAATCACCACCACCACCAACGGCGCACGCAGCGGGCCATTTTGTGCCTTGTCGATAAACGCCTGGGGCGCGTCGGCGTCTTGCAGACGGGCGGCTTCGGCCAGCAGCGTGCCCATGCGCTCACGTGCCGCACCTTCCACTGTCAGGAAGCGCCAAGGCCGCAGTTGGCCGTGGTCGGGGGCGCGCATGGCGGCGGCGAACAGCAGGTCGCGCTGCTCCTGGGTCGGTGCCGGGTCCAGCAGTCGCGGCACGGAAACACGGTTGAGCAAAGCGTCGAGAGCCTGCATTGGCCACCTCCAGAGAAAAATGTGCAGCCATTCTAGCGGGAATGAATCGGATACCACCAAACGATAATTGCTCTTATTCAATCCGCCCTGCCCTGTTAGACTTTGCGGCCTTATTTTCAGCCTACGTTCAGGAAGACTGATGTCCCGTTCGCCCCTGCGCCTGTCTGCACTGTTGATGGCCCTGAGCCTGAGTGCCTGCGATGACGCCCCGCGATTCACGAAAGCGGAGCCGGGCGAAGCACGTGCCGGTGGCGCGGCAACAGTAAGGAAGACCGACCAGAACGCCTTCTCGTTGCCTTCGGCCAACCTGTCGCCCACCCGGCGCCTGGACTTCAGCGTGGGCAACAGTTTCTTCCGCAGCCCCTGGGTGATTGCACCGTCCACCACCACCGCCCGCGACGGGTTGGGGCCGCTGTTCAATACCAATGCCTGCCAGAACTGCCATATCAAGGACGGCCGAGGTCATCCGCCGCTGCCCGATGCGCCCAACGCGGTGTCGATGCTGGTGCGCCTGTCGATTCCCGATGCGCCGCCCTATGCCAAGGTCATCGAACAACTGGGTGTAGTCCCCGAGCCGGTCTACGGTGGGCAATTGCAGGACATGGCCGTACCCGGCGTCGCGCCGGAAGGCAAGGTGCGGGTCGACTACACACCGGTCAATGTCCGTTTCAAGGACGGCACCGTTGTCGAACTGCGCAAGCCGGCGCTGCAAATCACCCAGCTGGGTTACGGCCCGATGCACCCCGACACGCGGTTCTCGGCCCGGGTTGCACCGCCGATGATCGGCCTGGGGCTGCTGGAAGCGATTCCCGACGCCGACATCCTGCGCAACACCGACCCGAAAACCGCCGACAAGGAAGCTCTCGTCGGACGGGCGAATTGGGTCTGGGACGACGCGCAACACAAGACTGTCCTCGGTCGATTCGGCTGGAAAGCCGGGCAGCCGAACCTCAATCAACAAAATGTTCACGCGTTCTCTGGTGATATGGGCCTCACCACGTCCCTGAGACCGTTCGATGACTGCACCGATGCACAAGTGGCCTGCAAACAGGCGCCCAACGGCAATGGCCCAGATGGCGAGCCTGAGGTCAGCGACAACATCCTGCGCCTGGTGCTGTTCTACACCCGCAACCTGGCCGTGCCCGCCCGCCGCGACGTCAACGCACCGCAAGTGCTGGCCGGGAAAAACCTGTTCTACCAGGCCGGTTGCCAGGGCTGCCACACCCCGCAATTCACCACGGCGCCCACCGCCGCCGAACCTGAATTGGCCAACCAGGTGATTCGCCCCTACAGCGATTTGCTGTTGCACGACATGGGCGACGGCCTGGCCGATCACCGCAGCGAATTCAAGGCCGGTGGCCGCGACTGGCGCACACCGCCGTTGTGGGGCATCGGCCTGACGCAGGCCGTGAGTGGTCACACCCAGTTCTTGCATGACGGCCGCGCCCGCAACCTGATGGAAGCCGTGCTGTGGCACGGCGGAGAAGCCCAGGCGGCGCAGCAGCATGTGTTGTCGTTCAATGCCGAACAGCGCGCTGCGTTGCTGGCATTTCTAAATTCTTTATAAGCTTTGTCCTAATTACAGAAGGGAGCTCGACATGTTCCGTCCCAAGTTGTTGTTCACCAGCCTGGCCGCCCTCGCCCTCGGTGCGTGCTCGCCCCAGGACCCGCAAGCGGTGACCTCGGCGGCCATCGCCAAGCAAGTGATCCTGCCGACCTACAGCCGCTGGGTTGAAGCCGACCGCCAACTGGCCGTCAGTGCCCTGGCTTACTGCCAGGGCAAGGAAAGCCTGGAGACCGCCCGCGCCGACTTCCTGCACGCGCAAAAAGCCTGGGCCGAGTTGCAGCCGTTGCTGATCGGCCCGCTGGCCGAGGGCAACCGTTCGTGGCAGGTGCAGTTCTGGCCGGACAAGAAAAACCTGGTGGGCCGTCAGGTCGAACAACTGGTGAGCACCCAACCGCAGATCGACGCCGCCGCACTGGCCAAATCCAGCGTCGTGGTGCAGGGCCTGTCGGCCTACGAATACATCCTCTACGACGCCAAGACTGACCTGGCGGACGAGACGCAAAAAGCCCGTTACTGCCCGCTGCTGGTGGCCATTGGCGAGCGCCAGAAACTGCTGGCCGAAGAAATCCTCTCGAGCTGGAACAGCACCGACGGCATGCTGGCGCAGATGACCAAGTTTCCTAACCAGCGCTACGCCGATTCCCACGAAGCCATCGCCGACCTGCTGCGGGTCCAAGTGACCGCGCTGGACACGCTGAAGAAAAAACTCGGCACGCCAATGGGCCGCCAGACCAAGGGTATCCCGCAGCCGTTCCAGGCTGATGCGTGGCGCAGCCAGTCGTCCCTGCAAAGCCTGGAGGCCAGCCTGGCTGCCGCCCAGACCGTCTGGGTCGGCGTCGACAACAAAGGCCTGCGCGGCCTGTTGCCGGCCGATCAAAAGCCGTTGGCTGACAAGATCGACGCCGCGTATGCCGCGTCCCTGAAACTGTTCGCCAGCAACCAGCGTTCGCTGAACGAACTGCTGGCCGACGATGCCGGGCGCCAACAACTCAACGATATCTACGACAGCCTCAACGTGGTCCACCGCCTGCACGAAGGCGAACTGGCCAAGGCGCTGGGCATCCAACTGGGCTTTAACGCCAACGACGGTGACTGATGATGCTCAGGCGACAGGCTTTGGCGATCGGCAGCGTGCTGCTCAGTGCAATCACCCTGGGTGGCTGGACGCTGTTCAAGCAGAAGGGCAAAAGCCCGCTGCTGCTCTCGGCGCGGGATGACAGCGACGGCAAGCACTACGCCGTCGGCTTCCACCTGGACGGCAAGCAGGTGTTTGCCACCCAGGTCGGCCAGCGTTGCCACGACATCATCAACCACCCGACACTGCCGATTGCGCTGTTTGTCGCCCGTCGGCCGGGCACCGAGAGCTACCTGATCGACTTGCGGGACGGGGCGCTGCTGCAAACCATCACCTCCAAGGCCAATCGCCACTTCTATGGGCACGCGGTGGTTCACAAGGACGGCGAGTGGCTGTATGCCACGGAGAATGACACGTCCGATCCGGGTCGCGGCTTGCTGGGTGTGTATCGGTTTGAGGGTGAGCGGTTGGTGCACACCGGTGAGATTTCTACCCATGGGATTGGGCCGCATCAGGTGTCGTGGATGCCTGACGGCGAGACACTGGTGGTGGCTAACGGCGGGATTCGTACCGAGGCCGAGAGCCGGGTCGAGATGAACCTGAATGCCATGGAGCCGAGCCTGGTCCTGATGCAGCGCGACGGGACACTGTTGAGCAAGGAGACCCTGGGCCAGCAGATGAACAGCGTGCGGCATATGGGGATTGCCAGCGACGGTACGATCCTCGCCGGGCAGCAGTTTATGGGGGCGTCTCATGAGCGCTCGGAGTTACTGGCGATCAAGCGGCCGGGGCAGGCGTTTGTGGCGTTTCCGGTGGCGGATGAGCAGTTGCAGGCCATGGGGCATTACACGGCCAGTGTGGCGGTGCACAGTGAGTTGCGACTGGTGGCGCTGACGGCGCCCCGGGGAAACCGGTTCTTTATCTGGAACATGGACAGCGCTGAGTTGCTGCTGGACGGGCCGTTGCCGGACTGTGCCGGGGTGGGTGCGGTGGCGGACGGGTTTGTGGTGACTTCCGGTCAGGGGCGTTGCCGGTTTTATGATTGTCGGCAGGTGCCGTTGGTGGGTAAGCCGCTGGAATTGCCGGCGGGGCTTTGGGATAACCATCTGCATCTGGTTTGATCGGGGGGCATATCCGTTGCTGCGGTCAGGGCGGCTATGGGTTCCGCTCTTACAGCGGGTCACTTTTGAAAGGAGCCCAAAAGTAACCAAAAGGCTCTTGCCCCACCACTCGGCACCTCGCCTAGGCTCGGTGTGCCCTCACTCCGGCAGCACGAAGCGGGCCGCCGCGACGGGGCGTCCCTGCCCCGTCGCGGCTAAACCGGCGTCCTGCCGGTTTACCCGCTCCGTACTACCTGCTTTCGGCCAGCGTGGTTTAACGGGGCGCCTAAGATCAAGATCAAAAGCAGATCAACAGCACAGCGGCCTACAGGCCGGCTTGAGTGGTGTGAAGCAAAGGCAAGATCAAAATCTAAAGCGGGCACGATCCCCTGTAGGAGCTGGCTTGCCGGCGATGGTCGTTAACGATGACGTTGGCGTCCTGAATGAACGCGGCGCTCTCAGGTTCTTCGCCGGCAAGCCGGCTCCTACAGAAAAGCGGCTCTGTTTTCGCTTTGGCTTTTGCTCTGGCTTCTACCACTCAAGCCGGCCTGTAGGCCGCTGTGCTCTTGCTTTTGATCTTGATCTGACTGCCCCACTCAGCCCGAGGCCGAACGCAGGGATTGAGGAGCGGGTAAACCGGCAGGACGCCGGTTTAGCCGCGACGGGGCAGGGACGCCCCGTCGCGGCGGCCCGCGGAGCAATGCCGGAGTGAGGGAACGCCGAGCCTAAGCGAGGCGCCGACAGGCGGGGCAGAGCCCTTTGGTTACTTTGGGGCTTTTCCAAAGTGACCCGCTGTAAGAGCGGAACCACAAGTAGCCATTACCGAAGAAACGGATATACCCCCCCCAAAAACCAAGCCCAAATAAAAGGCCTCGAACCAGCGAGGCCTTTTATTTGGGCTTCAATCTCTTCAACTTTGTGGCCTCATCCCTTGGGACATCCCGAACATGAATAACAACAACTCATGATCAGGCTTGGCCGTGACACCGACCTTGGCGATCCGCGGCATCGGGCACTGCTGCCCGACACCCTGCACCGCACTGAGGACTTGTGTCCGGGGCTGCTCCCAGGCAGCCAGGGCCAGGGCAGCTATGCCCAACGCCCCCAACAGAAACAAACCTCGTGCAATTTCTAGCTTCATTACGTTAAACCTTTGATAGCGCTGCCAAACGCCGTCTCGTAAAAGTAGCTGAGTTTTTTCCAGTCCGTAGAATTCCACGACGAATGGCGGCGCAACTGCAACATGTCGTGCCGAGCCGCCCGAAACGCGGTCAACCGCTGGCGGCACTTCTCGAAGTCCAGCAGCGCCACTTCTACCTTGGCCGCATCACCCTCGCCCGTCACCCGCACAAAAATATGCTTGATATACAGGCAACCATGCTGCCAACGGCCCTTGTGCATCCGCGCCAGGGTACCGGCCAGTTCCTTGAGCAAGCGCTCATGCACCAACTCGCCATACTGCTCACGACCACCGGCGGCGTACCAGTTTTCGATCTCGTCGAAACCGTCCAGCGACGCCGTCACCAACAACGCTTTCCACTGGTGCTCAGGGTCGCGGCGGGCTTCGCAGAACACCAGTTCCGGCACGCGTACATCCAGCAAACGCAGGCCCTTGAGGGCATCGCGCTCACGTAAAACAGTGGGGCGTCCAAAAGGATGGAGCCAACTGCGGTAGATATGGCCGGTCTGGCGCTTGCTGTAGAGCAAACGACCATTGGTGCCCACAACCCGTTGCACACCACTTTCACCGCCACGACGACGATTGGGTTCCTCGACCCACTCGCCCTGCTGGCGCCAGAAATAATCAAATCGCTCTTCGGGAGCTACTTCACTACCTGCTAAACACTCGACAGCCATCCTGTTACCTCTTGCGCAATACATACACTCGCCACATGGCGTAGAGCGGTATGAAGTCCAGAGATTCCTGAACACGGAAACCGGCCTGTTCAAACTCTGCCTCAACAGTAGCAGCCGGTAACACGAACCGATTTTGGTAACCTTCCTGCTCACCTTTCTTGCGACGCCGCACTTCGGCACGCTTGCGTTTCCACGCCTTGAAGTTGCCGTCCACCCACAACGAGATAATCACGCTGTCGCGGGTAACACGCTGAAATTCGCGCAGTATTGCCAGCCTGTGCTCGGGGTCACCAATGTGGTGCATCAAGCGCATGCAGAAAATGCTGTCGACTGCGTTGTCGGGCAAATCAATATCAAAGGCAGACGTCTGCAAGGGGCGTACCCGTTTCACCACATCCGCCGGTTGGGCGACGGTGGCGATCTTCAACATCGACGCTGAATTGTCGGCGCCAATGATCACGCGGTTGGGCTTTTCTGCCAGTAATGGCCAGAAACGCCCGGCCCCACACGGCAAGTCCAGCACCAGGCCAGGCTCACCGGCCATGGCCAGCGCACCACGCGCCAATTGCTCGTCGCGTTTGTGGGACAACCGGCGAGCCAGATTGTCCTGATGTTTGAGCAAATAATTCTGCGCGTGCTGATCGTCGTACTTTTCGGAAAATTCGAGCTTGATCGGAGTAGGCATCAACGGGTCTCCAGTTACTGATGCCTACAACCTTAAGCAGAATCCTGTGATCAACAGGTCAACACATTGTGAAAAACTTGTCCTGTCGAATCGTATACATTACAAAACTTTGCAGATACAAGTCGTGGCATGGTGCCATCTTCGGCGAAAATCGAGGAGTCTGCCGCAGGGTAGCGGCAGGGCAGGCATCAGGGTTTGACCTGACTCAACTCGACATGAAAACGGCAACCGTTGGGCTCCATGGTACTGAGGCTGACGCTCCAGCCCTGGTTCTCGCAGATGCGCTGGACCAGCGACAAACCCAGGCCCAGGCCTTCACCGCGCTTTTCACTGCCGCGCACAAACGGCTCGAACATCGCTTCGCGCTTGTCCTCGGGAATTCCCACGCCGGAGTCTTCCACCACAAAGCCACTCGGCTCCAGGGTGAGGCGGATAAAGCCTTGCTCGGTGTAATGCAGTGCATTGCGCAGCAGGTTGCCCATCACCGCATGCAGGAAGGTCGCGTTGTAGCGGGTATCCAGTGGTGCCCCGGGCTGATAAATCAGCTCAAGGCCTTTGCGCTCGATCGGCTCACGCCAGATCCCCAGCAGGTCGTCGGCCACCTGCGCCAGGTTGGCCTGGGGCGACATGCCCGCCTCTTCGCGCTGGGCACGGGCCAGCATCAGGAAGGTCTGTACCAGTTCGCGCATTTCCTCACAGGCCCGCGCAATGCGCTCAACCTGCTTGCGGCCGCGCTGATCAATCGCCGGGTTCTCCAGCAACAGTTCGCAGGAACTGGCGAGCACCATCAGCGGGGTGCGCAACTCGTGGCTGACGTCGCTGGTAAACAGCTGCTCCCGGGACAACGCCTGGCGCAAACGGCCCAGGGTCGCGTCGAAGGCCACGGCCAGCTCACCGACCTCATCCGCGGCATAGTCCGGGGCCAGGGGCGGCGCCAGGCCGAGTAACTGGTCCCGATGGCGCACTTGGCGAGCCAGGCGCACCACCGGTGCCATGACCTTGCGCGCCAGCACCCAACCGAGGAACACCGCCAGCGCCAGGCTAAGCACAAACCCCACCAGCACCACGGCAAACAGCACGCGCTCGCGCTCTTCGAAATCGCTCTGGTCTTGCAGCAGGACATAGCGGCGACCGTCGACGATTTCGACCATCGCGTGGTAGGAAAGCTGCTCGCGGAATACCTCGTGAAAACCGGCGTCCAGGTGGCGCAAGTCTTTGGGCAGCTCGAAATCGCCAGGGCCGCCGCTGAAGTAGAACAGCTGGTCCGGCTCGGGACGGTGGCTCCAGTCCTCGACGCTGTCCATCAGCAGCAGGCGTTGCAAGTCACCGCCAAGGCCTGCCGAAATGAGTTTTTCTTCCACCAGGTGCACCGTGGCGACGATGCCCATGGCGAAGGCCCCCGCCACCAACGCACTCATCAAGGCGAAGGCAATGATGATCCGCTGGGCAAGGCTTTGCTTAAACTCCATCACGACCCTCGGCCAGGCGATAACCCACACCGTGCACCGTTTGCAGCAACGGTTTGGCGAAGGGTTTATCAATCACCTGACGCAGTTGATGGACATGGCTGCGCAAGCTGTCGCTGTCCGGGCAGTCATCACCCCACAGGGCTTCTTCGAGAATTTCGCGGCGCAACACGTGAGGGCTTTTTTGCATCAGCACCGCCAGCAGCTTCAGGCCGACCGGGTTGAGCTTGAGCAGGCGCCCTTCGCGGGTGACTTCCAGGGTGTCGAGGTCGTAACTCAGGTCACCGACTTGCAAGGCACGGCGACCGCCGCCCTGGGCACGGCGCAGCACCGCTTCGATGCGCGCAGCTAATTCCGACAGCGCAAACGGCTTGAGCAGGTAGTCATCGGCGCCGGACTTGAAGCCCTGCAGCCGGTCATCCAGTTGGTCACGGGCGGTGAGCATGATCACCGGCGTGTCGCGGCGTGCGTCTTCACGCAGGCGTTTGCACAGGGTGTAGCCATCAATGCCGGGCAGCATGATGTCGAGCACGATCAGGTCGTAATGTTCGGTTGCAGCCAGGTGCAGGCCCGACAAACCGTCCTGCGCACAGTCTACGGTGTAGCCCTTCAGCCCCAGGTAATCGGCCAGGTTGGCCAGAATATCGCGGTTGTCTTCAACCAATAAAATTCGCATGGGCAGTGTCTCCGTACGCGGTAACGGCCGTGTTGGCTCGCGCAGCTTAAGGCCAAGTATGGCTCACGGCTAGGGCTGAAGGCCGCGTCAATTACTGTTTTCACCGATTGCGGGACTTAACGAGTTTTTCACTATAGGTTCACAACCTGACTACAGTGTCAGCGCGAAGATCGCGCCCATCGAAAATAAGGAACATTGACATGGGTTTTCCAAAAACGGCGCCAATGCGCTATTTGCTGTTGGTGACCGGTGCCTGGCTGGTTGTTTTTCTACTGACCCGGATTCTGCTGCTGGTAACCCACCTGGACGAAGTAAGCGGTAACCTGCTGCCGGTATTTGGCGTGGGCCTGCTCTATGACCTCGGTTTCCTCGCCTATGCTGCACTGCCCCTGGGCCTGTACCTGCTGCTGTGCCCGCCGGGGTTGTGGCGTCGCCGGGGCCATCGCTGGTTCCTGCAGGCCGTACTCACCGTCAGCCTGTTCGCCATGCTCTTCACCAGCGTGGCCGAATGGTTGTTCTGGGACGAGTTCGGCGTGCGCTTCAACTTTATTGCCGTGGATTACCTGGTTTACTCCAAAGAGGTGCTGAACAACCTGCTGGAGTCCTATCCGATCGGCAAGCTGCTGAGCCTGCTGGCGGTGATGGCAATCGTCTTGAGCTTGGCCTTGCGTAAACCGTTCAACACGGCGATGAATGCGCCGTTGCCCGCGATGCGCAAGCGCCTGCTCAACGCACTCGGTTTGTTGGTGGTGGCCGGCCTGAGCCTGCAATTGATCAACCAGGACAGCCCGCGCAGCCAGGGCGGTAACGCCTACAACAATGAACTGGCGAGCAACGGCCCGTATCAGTTCTTCGCCGCCTTCCGTAATAACGAGCTGGACTATAACCAGTTCTACAAGAGCCTCCCGGCGGATGTGGTCGCCAAGCAGTTGCGCGCCGAACTCAGCGAGCCGAACGCACGGTTTATCGGCACTGATCCGCTGGATATCCGCCGCGCCATTACCAACCCGGGCACGCTGCGCAAACCCAATATCGTGCTGGTGACCATCGAAAGCTTCAGCGCCAAGTACATGGGCAGCAACGGCGACCCGAATAACCTCACGCCCAACCTCGACGCGCTGCGCAAGCAAAGCCTGTACTTCAATAACTTCTACGCCACCGGTACCCGCACCGACCGTGGCCTGGAAGCCATCACCCTGGCCATTCCGCCGACGCCGGGACGCTCCATCGTCAAGCGCATCGGCCGGGAGAGCGGCTTCGGGAGCCTGGGACAGCAGCTCAACGCCATCGGCTATGACAGCGTGTTTGTCTACGGCGGCCGTGGCTACTTCGACAACATGAACGCGTTTTTCAGCGGCAACGGTTACCGCGTGGTCGACCAGAGCAGCGTGCCCGAAGCGGAAATCAGCTTCAAAAACGCCTGGGGCATGGCCGACGAAGACCTCTATAAACAGACGCTGAAACTGGCGGACGAAGACTACGCCAAGCAGCAACCATTCCTGCTGCAGCTGATGACCACCTCCAACCACCGCCCGTACACCTACCCGGCAGGCCGCGTTGATATCAAATCCGGCGACGGGCGCAATGGCGCGGTGAAGTACACCGACTACGCCATCGGCCAGTTCCTGGACGCGGCGCGCCAGAAGCCCTGGTTCGACAACACCATCTTTATCTTCGTCGCCGACCACACGGCAGGCAGCGCGGGCAAGGAAGACCTGCCCATGGTCAATTACCAGATCCCGCTGTTCATCTACGCGCCCAAGCTGATTGATGCCGCGGAGAACGCGAAGCTGGCCAGCCAGATCGACCTCGCGCCGACGCTGCTGGGCTTGTTGAACCTGAGCTACGAGTCGACGTTTTTTGGCCGCAACCTGCTGCAAGACAACCCGCTGCCGCCACGGGTAGTGGTCGGCAATTACCAGTACCTCGGTTTATTCGACGGTAACGACCTGGCGATCCTCAGCCCACGCCAGGGCCTGCGCCGCCATGACCAGGCGCTGGGTGACAGCCATGAGTCCCGTGTTGGCAGCGATGACCCGTTGATCCAGCGGGCCATTACCTACTACCAGGGCGCCAGTTACGGCTACAAACAACAGTTGCTGAGCTGGAGGGCGCCCAAGGACGAGGTCCCCCAGGTGAGTGCACGCTAACCGAAACGCCCCGGCCAGGTCTGCCCGGGGCTTTTTTTAGAATCTGAGTTCACCATGCACGCAATCGCTGCTCGCCCGGTTTCCAAACCCCTCAACTTTTGGCTCGGTCTCGGCGTGCCAGCCGTTTTGGCGGTGGTCATGCTGTTGCTGGAGCTGACATCGCTGGACATGGACGTGGCCAAACTGTTCTACAACGCTGCCGAAGGCGGCTTTGTGGGCCGGCACAGTTTTTTTCTCGAAGACATTCTTCACGATCGCGCCAAGCAGATGGTGATCGTGTTTTCCGTACTGGCGATCGCCGGGTTTGCCGGAGCCTTTATTGTTGAACGGCTTAAGCCCTATCGTCGGGAGCTGGGCTGCCTGGTGCTGTCCCTGGGCCTGGCTACCTCGTTTGTCTCACCCTTGAAGACGGTAACCGCGGTGCAATGCCCGTGGAGCGTCAAGGAGTTTGGCGGCCAGGAGACTTACAGCGAACTGCTCAGCCCCAGGCCGCCTACCGACAAGCCGGGCCGTTGCTGGCCGGGTGGGCATGCGGCGACCGGGTTTGCCTTGTTTGCATTGTTTTTTGCCCTGAGGGATCGCCGGCCACGAATGGCGCGCTGGGCTTTTATATTTGCGCTGGGGCTGGGCACAGTGCTTTCGGTGAGCCGCACCATGCAAGGCGCGCACTTTCTTTCCCATAACGTGTGGACGGCGATTTTCAGCTGGCTGATTTGCTTGGGCGCGTATTACTTTTTGCTGTACCGCCCCGCCGCATCCGCTTGATGAACACCCCTTGCCTCGCCGGGGGCAAGGGCGCAACACTCTGCGCACTTTTTTGGCAATGATCCCGCTGAGCCATGTCCGATACCCTGCTGCTGATCGAAGACGACCTGCCCCTGGCGGCGCTCACCGCCGAGTTCCTGCGCGCCGAGGGGTTTACCGTGGCGGTAGAACACCGTGGCGACCGCGCAGCCCAACGCATCCGTGATGAGCAGCCGGCCTTGTTGATCCTCGACGTGATGCTGCCGGGCATCGACGGCTTTACCCTGTGCCGACAGATTCGCGACCATTATCCCGGGCTGATCCTGATGATGACCGCCCTGGACGAGAACGCCGAACAATTGGTGGGGTTTGCCGCCGGGGCCGACGACTACGTGGTCAAGCCGATCGACCCGCTGTTGTTGTTGGCGAGAATCCGCTCGCTGCTGCGCCGCCATCCCCAGGCCCCCCGCAGCTACTATCAGTGGGGCACGTTTCGGCTGGACCTGAACAACCACTTCGCCTGGCTTGGCGAGGCGCCCTTGCAGTTTTCGGTGGCCGAATTCGAGTTGCTTGCCATCTTCGCCCGCCATTGCGGCGTATTGCTCACCCGGGAAAAACTGCTCCAGCGCCTGCGTGGCCTGGAGTACGACGGCCTGAATCGTTCAATTGACATGCGGGTGTCGCGCTTGCGCAAAAAACTGATGAGCCTTGAGTGCCCCGTGACCATCCAGACCATCACCGCGCAGGGTTACTTGTTCGTCGAAATCCCGACGGGGAGCCAGCATGCTGTCTAAAGTGCGCCCGTGGATGGCCATCGCCGCCGGCACCAGTTGGGCGGCCCTCACCTTCTACCTGTTGTGGCTGTGCACGAACGCAGCGGTGTTTGTCGGCGACTACAGTTTTCTGCGCTTGATGGCCGGCCCGGGTTATCTGGTGGCCGAGCAACTCAAGGCCTTGCCCGCCGAACAGCGGGAGGCGCATATCGAGGCGCTGCAAGCCCGCTTTCAGTACCCGGTCAGCCTGGTGAAAAAGGATGATATTGAGCTGCCGCCGGAAGCCCTGGTCATGCTCGACCACCATCAGCCCGCGCAGAACAGTGATGAGGACGTTACCTACTTCCCGCTGGACGACGATACGGTGATTCAATTCGGCCCCATGTGGGGAACCGCCGAAGTGAAGGACCTGCTGCAATATCCGGTGTATTGGGTGACCGCCTGTGTCGCCGGCCTGCCGGTGGTGCTGTTTCTCTGGATCGCGTTGCGTGCCCGGCGCAAGTACACCCACGACCTCAACACCCTCAACGCCAGCATTGCTACCCTCGCCCGCACGCCGAACACGCTGCTGCCGGCCATGAGCCAGGAATGGGCACCGTTGCAGCAGACCTTGCGCCAGCATGCCCAGGACATCACGTCGATGGGTGAGCGCCACCGGGAGGTCTCGCAGGCGGTGTCCCACGAACTGCGCACGCCCCTGGCGCGGATGCGGTTTGCCCTGGCGCTGCTGAGCAAAAGTGCCGACCCCGAAACCCGCACCCGCCTGCAAGAGCGCCTGCAAACCGACATCGAAGAGTTGGAGTCGCTGGTTCGCGCCAGCCTTGCCTTTGCCCGGCTGGCCGACGCGCCCAGCGACCTGCAGCATGAGCCGATCAATATCCATGACTGGCTACAACAGGAGTTCGCCCTGCTGGACGGGCACCATCGCTTGCTGACCCTGGACACCGACCCGGCCGACCTGGAGCTGATCGGTGATCGCGCCCTGCTGCATTTGATCGTGCGTAACCTGCTGAGCAACGCCATCACCTACGCCCGCGAACGGGTGAATGTCAGCGCTTCATCCCAAGGCCAGCACCTGGTGCTGCATGTGGACGATGACGGCCCCGGCGTGCTGCCAGAAAACCGCGAAAAGATCTTCGAGCCCTTCGTGCGCCTGGCCATGGGCGGCGACGAACCCGGCGGGTTTGGCCTGGGCCTGGCGCTGGCCAAACGCGCCAGCCATTGGCACCGAGGGGAACTGTCGATCTCCCGCAGCCCGTTGGGCGGTGCACGCCTGACCCTGACCCTGGCGCTGCGCCCGGGTTAGGCTGTTACAGCCTGTGACAGTGGAACCTCCCCGCTGCCGCTAACCTCGCGACCTGATTCAGGATCGCACGCGCCATCCTGAGTCCATACCCTTTGGATCAGGTTGGAGAGTCACTTCATGCGTCACCTTAAACGGCATCTGCCTACGCTGGTGTTATCACTGTGCATGGCCGCCGGTTCATGGTCAGGCAGCCTCGCGGCCCAGAGTGTCCACGCGCCCTATTACCCCGGCACTATCCTGCCCAATCGCCAATCCCAGGCGATCATGGATCAGCAACTGGTCACGTTCTACAAGGACTGGAAGGCGGTGTATCTGTCGAGCGAATGCGGCAGCGGCCGGGTTTTCGTCAAGGTCAACGCCGACCACAAACCGGTGGGCGGTGGCACTGCGCCCGGCACGATCACGGTGTCCGAGGCCCATGGTTACGGCATGCTGCTCACGGTGATGATGGCGGACTACGATGACGACGCGCAAAAGACCTTCGACGCCATGGTGCGCTACTTCCAGGATCACCCGGCAGCGTCCGATCCCGGCTTGATGGCCTGGAACCAGGTCGAGGGATGCGGCGACTCCACCGACGCCTTTCGCGGCGACGTCAGCGCCACCGACGGCGACCTGGACATCGCCTACGCCCTGCTGCTGGCCGACCAGAAATGGGGCAGCCAGGGCACGATTGACTATCGCAGCGAGGCCAACACGGTCATGGCGGCGATCATGAAACACGAGGTGCATCCCAGGACCCACCATTTGATGCTCGGCGACTGGGCCGGTACCGACGGCGATGCAGAGCTGGAGTACACGACTCGCAGCTCGGACTTCATGCAGTCGCACCTCTACAGCTTTTTCGCCATGACCGGGGATAAACGCTGGCAGGCGGTTCGCGACAAGACCTATTCGATCATCAGCACCTTTACCCAGCGCTACAGTGCCAAAAGTGCTTTGGTGCCGGACTTTATCAGCCACCTGGACACCTCGCTCACCCCGGCACGGCCCGAGTTGGTGGAAGGCAAATACGACGGCGCCTACGCGTGGAATGCCGCCCGTTACCCGTGGCGCATCGGCCTGGATTACTTGATGTACGGTGACCCTCGCGCTCTGTACACCTTGACCACTTTCAACCGCTGGGCACGCGCCACCACTCACGATGAGCCGGGTAACTTCAACAGTGGTTACCGGATCGACGGCAGTATCATTGATGAAGCGCAGAATGAGCCGGCCTTTGTGGCGGCACTCGGGGTCAGCGCAATGATCAGCCCCGACAATCAGCTGTGGCTCAATAACATCTGGGACAACCTGCAGCACCAGTCCATCCGGGACCAGGACTACTACGGCAACACCCTAAAACTGCTGGGCATGGTCGTCATGTCCGGCCATTGGGAGCGGCCCCAACCGGCGCCCCTCAAAAAAACCGCAAACGTGCCTGTCCCTCCGTCATCCGGCACTGCGGCACCGGGACCCGTGGCATCTTTGCCGCCCGCCTCGCACCTGATGCTGGCCCGTGGTTTCATGTTCAAGAAACTCCTCGGGCGTCGCGGCGTCAGTTGACCTGCGCGCATAAAAAAACCCCGCCTGCATCGCTGCAGGCGGGGTTTTTCAGTATCGGGGTAAGGCTGGCTTACATCATGCCGCCCATGCCACCCATACCGCCCATGTCTGGCATACCGCCGCCAGCTGGAGCATCTTCTTTGATCTCGGCGATCATTGCTTCAGTGGTGATCATCAGGCTGGCAATCGACGAAGCCGCTTGCAGAGCCGAACGAGTCACTTTAGCCGGGTCCAGGATGCCCATTTCGATCATGTCGCCGTATTCGCCGGTAGCAGCGTTGTAACCGAAGTTACCCGAACCCTGCTTGACCTTGTCGACGACTACGCTTGGCTCGTCGCCGGAGTTGGCAACGATCTGGCGCAGAGGTGCTTCAACCGCACGACGCAGCAGAGCGATACCGACGTCCTGGTCAGCGTTGTCGCCTTTCAGCTCGGAGATAGCCTGCAGAGCGCGAACCAGTGCCACGCCGCCGCCAGGTACCACGCCTTCTTCAACGGCTGCACGGGTAGCGTGCAGGGCGTCTTCAACGCGGGCTTTCTTCTCTTTCATTTCAACTTCGGAACCTGCGCCAACCTTGATCACTGCAACGCCGCCGGACAGCTTGGCCAGACGCTCTTGCAGTTTTTCACGGTCGTAGTCGGAAGTGGTATCAGCCACTTGAGCGCGGATCTGGGTAACACGTGCCTGGATGTCAGCTTCAACACCAGCACCGTCGATCACGGTGGTGTTTTCCTTGGTCACGGTGACGCGCTTGGCATTACCCAGGTGTTCCAGGGTAGCGCTTTCCAGGCTCAGGCCGATCTCTTCGGAGATAACGGTACCGCCAGTCAGAACAGCGATGTCCTGCAGCATGGCCTTGCGACGATCGCCGAAACCAGGTGCTTTAACAGCAACCACTTTCACGATACCGCGCATGTTGTTCACAACCAGGGTCGCCAGGGCTTCGCCTTCAACGTCTTCGGAAACGATCAGCAGTGGGCGGCCGGCTTTGGCAACAGCTTCCAGAACTGGCAGCAGTTCACGGATGTTGGAGATCTTTTTGTCAACCAGCAGGATCAGCGGGCCGTCGAGCTCGGCGGTCATGGTGTCTGGCTTGTTGACGAAGTACGGGGACAGGTAGCCACGGTCGAACTGCATGCCTTCAACAACCGACAGTTCGTTTTCCAGGCCCGAGCCTTCTTCAACGGTGATCACGCCTTCTTTACCGACTTTTTCCATGGCCTCGGCAATGATGTCGCCGATGGAGCTGTCGGAGTTGGCCGAGATGGTGCCGACCTGAGCGATTGCCTTGGTGTCAGCGCATGGCTTGGACAGGGACTTCAGCTCTTTGACAATGGCGATGGTCGCCTTGTCGATGCCGCGTTTCAGGTCCATCGGGTTCATGCCGGCAGCGACGGCTTTCAGGCCTTCGTTGACGATCGACTGAGCCAGAACGGTGGCGGTGGTGGTGCCGTCGCCTGCGTCATCGTTGGCACGGGAGGCAACGTCTTTGACCAGCTGCGCCCCCATGTTTTCGAAGCGATCTTTCAGCTCGATTTCTTTGGCGACGGAAACGCCGTCCTTGGTGATGGTCGGAGCGCCGAAGCTCTTCTCGATGATCACGTTACGGCCTTTAGGGCCCAGGGTCGCTTTTACTGCGTCAGCCAGGACGTTGACACCGGCGAGCATTTTCTTACGGGCGGAATCGCCGAATTTAACTTCTTTAGCAGCCATGATCGATATTCCTTAAATACTTTGTAGTAACGGGAAGATGAGCGGGGAAATCAGCCTTCCAGAACAGCGAGAATCTCGTTCTCAGCCATTACCAGCAGGTCTTCGCCGTCGATTTTCACAGTGTTGCTGCCGGAGTAAGGGCCGAAAACAACCTTGTCACCCACTTTCACAGCCAGCGCACGTACTTCACCGTTTTCCAGGGTTTTGCCTGGGCCAGCAGCGAGAATCACACCGTGGTTGGCTTTTTCAGCAGCCGAACCTGGCAGAACGATACCGCCAGCGGTTTTCTTTTCTTCTTCACTGCGACGGATGACGACGCGGTCATGCAGAGGACGAAGCTTGCTCATTGTCGATCTCTCCTAATTGTGTTTTTCATCGGCCGGTGTCAATTCCGGCTAGTTAAATTCCGGCGGTGCCGGTCGCGGTTCGCGGTGCGAAACGCGGAAGTCTGTCTGGTGTCGCCACCAGAAACCTTGCGGTGACCGTTACATAAGGGCGCATAAGCTTATTACAAGGGTGCAGAGATGAAAATTTTTGTGTCGGGGGCGTCTTTAAAAGCCACACGGCACCCGAAGGTGCCGTGCCAGTGAGGGGATTACTTGGGGTCGCGGTGTTCGAACTCGCCTTCGATCACGTCACCTTCACGCCCCAGGGGCTGGCGCGGAGCCGGGCCGCCGCGGGGTTGCAGGTCGTCGGCAAAGGCGCGCTGGCGGATCGCCGCCTCTTCGGCACGCTGGCGCATCTTGCCCGCCAGCAGCTTGCGAGTGAACGGCAGCAGCATCACCAGGCCGACCACGTCGCTGATGAAACCCGGGAGGATCAGCAGGCCACCGGCCAACGCCATCATCAAGCCTTCCAGCATGGTCTGGGCCGGCAGTTCGCCGCGATTCAGGCTTTCACGGGCACGCAGCGCCGTGGCCAGGCCGGCGACGCGCAGCACCAGGACGCCGAGCATCGAGCCGAGAATGATCAGCAGCAGCGCCGGGAAAAACCCGATTGCCCCGCTGACTTGTACGAATACGAACAGCTCCAGCACCGGAAACAACAAAAAGAGCAACAAAAAAGGGCGCATCAAATGGTTCCTCAACGCAAGAATGCCTTGCTACTTCACCTTAGATGACGTCGCCGTTTCGTGAATTCAAGCTTCAGCGGCTGCTTTTTTCGGCCAGACCTCGGCGTGAGCCAGGAAAACCAAGGCTTCGCGTACTTGTGTCGGCGTGTTGCAAGGCTCTGCAAAGGGCAGCCAATAGAGGGCCTGGCCAATGCGCAGGTGCATGCCTTCGCTGTCGATACCGGCCAATTGCGCAGGCTCGGAAGTCGGTAGCCCAGCCAGCTCGACGTAGTGAGCGATGGCCTTGGTGTGGTCGCTGTTCATGTGCTCGATCATGCTCAGCTCGGCCTTGCCGGCGAACGGGTTGGCCAGGGTCAAGTTGTCGACCCAGTGGATCGCGCCAAACCCGCCGATGTAACGGTGGCGTACCGGCTTGAGCACCCAGAAGTCAAAATCATGGGCCTTGTGGTAGTTCGCCGAATCCGGGAAGTAGCGGTAATAACGCTCGGCGGCGGCTTCAATCGCAGCACTGTCTTCGAGCTTTTCGGCTTCGGCCAGGTAGGTCAGGCGCCCTACGGCTTGCACATCGTCCGCCTCACGCTCACCCACCAACAGGGAGCACTTGGGGTCTTTCTGCAGGTTATGGGTGTGCTGGGCGATTCGGCTGATCAGGATCAGCGGCCGGCCCTCGGCGTCCAGGCAGTACGGCACCACTGAGCCAAACGGGAAACCGGGCATGGCCTTGGACAAGGTGGAGAGTGCCCCACGGTATTCCTTGAGCAGTAGTTCTCGGGCATTCTTGGCAACGTGCGCGCTCAACTTATGACTCCTTTGATAAATTTCGTCAAAAAACAAACTTGGATAGCCGCTTAATTCTGCCCACAGGACTTGCGAATGCATCTCAACGACAAAGTAATCATTATCACCGGCGGTTGCCAGGGTTTGGGCCGTTCCATGGCCGAGTATTTTGCCGCCAAAGGTGCACACCTGGCGTTGGTGGACCTCAATCAGGAAAAACTCGACCAGGCCGTGGCAGCCTGCCAGGCCCATGGCGTGAAGGCCCGGGCCTATCTGTGCAACGTGGCGGATGAAGAGCAGGTCACCCACACCGTGGCGCAGATCGCCGACGACTTTGGTGCGATCAACGGCTTGATCAACAACGCGGGGATTTTGCGTGACGGCCTGCTGCTCAAGGTCAAGGACGGCGAGATGACCAAAATGAGCCTGGCCCAGTGGCAGGCGGTGATCGACGTCAACCTCACCGGGGTGTTCCTGTGCACCCGCGAGGTGGCGGCAAAAATGGTGGAGCTGAAGAATCAGGGCACCATCATCAACATTTCGTCGATCTCCCGCGCCGGTAACGTCGGCCAGACCAACTACTCCGCCGCGAAGGCCGGTGTAGCAGCCGCCACTGTGACCTGGGCCAAGGAGCTGGCGCGTTACGGTATCCGCGTGGCGGGCATTGCACCGGGGTTTATCGAGACGGAGATGACCCTGGGCATGAAGCCCGAGGCCCTGGAGAAGATGACCTCGGGCATTCCCCTCAAGCGCATGGGGCGGCCCGAGGAGATTGCCCATTCGGCGGCGTATATCTTTGAGAACGACTACTACACCGGGCGGATCCTGGAAATGGACGGCGGGTTGCGCCTTTAACCAGGCAGCGCTTTACCAGGCGCCTCTTTACCAGGCGACGCCGAAACCTGCCGTGTAGCGGGTCTTGCTCAACGCACTCTCCGAGTCGCCACTAATAATGTCGCGCTCGGCCTTGAGGTTTAGGGAGGCCCACTCGGTGACTTTGTAGCGCAGGCCCATTTCCGCATCCAGGGAATAGTCGGACGGCCCGGCCAACGGCTTGCCAAGCTCGCCATTGGTGAAGAATTCGACGGTCTTGCCCACCAGGTAGCGGTTGTAGTTCCACTTCATGGCCAGCGAGTAGAAGTTGTCCTTGCCGCCGTCCTGATATTCGTAATCCGTGCGGTTGACCAGCGAACCAAGGGAGAACGCACCCAGCTCGTCGTCCCAGAATTGATAGCCCGGGCCGGTACCCACGGTGCGCTGGCGGGACAGGTCTTCGACCTTGTCACGCTTGTAGGTCAAGCGACCCTGCCAGAACCAGTGTTCGGTGATGAAGCGGTCCAGGTCATATTCCAGCGCCCAGTTGTCGGTGGTGGTCACGTCGTCCTGGAATTCGCGGTTGTACTCGCCCTGGGCGGTATGGCGCCACTGGCCATGGCGGGCAGTGGTCTTGAAGTCGATGTCGTAGTCGTTGGTGTCTTTTTCCGCACGCTTGTAGTCCAGCGCCATGTCGACATTGCCCTTCCACACCAGGTCTTCGATCACCGGCTTGGGCTTGATGATCTGCTGGATGCTGGCCAGCTCGACAGTCTTCGGCGCCTCGCCGTTGGCCAGGATGACTTTGCCGTCATCGGCCGCCTGCAGGGACTTGGCCTTCTCACCGGTGTAGGCATCCTGTTTGACCAGCAACTCCTGGTCACTTTCCAGGGTCTTGACCTGCTTCCAGTCCACCGGGATGGCACCGGCGTAGTCGGTCTGGATCAGTAGCTTGCCACCGTCGAAAACCTTGATCTTGCCGGTCAGGCGGTCACCGTTCTTCAACCAGACGGTATCGGCGAGCAGCGGCGTGGAGGCGCTGAAAACAGCGAGGCACAGCAGGGTTCTGGACAACATAAGCGGATTTGGGGCTCGAGTTTGGCGAAAAAACGGGCATTATCGGGGCGGATAACTTCTTAGCAAGGACTGACTCGGGTATTTGTATCGAGTTCCGTGCCCGGCGGCACATTTGCAGACATTTCCTACGAATAGACGGATATTTTCATCGGACATGCCCACCGTGAACGAAACGACCGACGCCCCGCAAAGCCCGGCCGAAATGCGCCGCACCGTGCTGTACCTGACCCTCGCCCAAGTGCCCGAAGGCTGCGTGATCAGCTACGGGGAGCTGGCGCACCTGGCCGGTTTGGGTCGCGCCGCGCGCTGGGTGGGCCGCATCCTGAGCCAGTTGCCAGAAGACACCAAACTGCCCTGGCACCGCGTGTTGGGTGCCGGCGGTCGGATAAGTCTGCCAGCGGGCAGTGCCTCGGGGGACGAGCAACGCGCGCGTTTGCGCGGCGAAGGTGTCAGCATCCTGAACAATCGTGTTGATATTCAGCGTCATGGCTGGCGCCCGGTAGAGCACAGCGGTTAGAGTGCGCGCTTTATTTGCGTAATTCTGAGGCAGACTCCAGCCCATGCCCCGTAAAACCTGGCGCGCCGCGCTCGCCGCCTATGCCAGCCCCTCGACGTTAGTGCTGTTGCTGCTCGGCTTTGCTGCCGGCTTGCCTTACATGTTGGTGTTCTCGACGCTCTCGGTGTGGTTGCGTGAGGCCGGTGTGGCCCGCGAAACCATCGGTTATGCGAGCCTGATCGGCCTGGCCTATGCCTTCAAGTGGGTCTGGTCGCCCTTGCTCGACCAATGGCGCCTGCCGCTGCTCGGCAAGCTCGGACGTCGTCGTTCCTGGCTGGTACTGTCCCAGACGCTGGTGATCCTCGGATTGATCGGCATGGGGTTCTGCGATCCGCAAAAGCACCTGTCCTGGCTGATCGCCATCGCCGTTATCGTCGCCTTCGCTTCCGCCACGCAAGATATCGCCGTAGACGCCTACCGCCTGGAAATCGCCAGCGACAGCCAGCAGGCCGCGCTGGCCGCCAGCTATATGTCCGGGTATCGCGTGGCCGCCCTGCTGGCTACCGCCGGCGCACTGTTTTTCGCTGAAGGCTTCGGTTCCACCGGGTTCAACTACAAGCACTCGGCGTGGGCCGGCACGTATGTGCTGTTCGGTGTGCTGATGGTGCCAGCGCTGCTGACCACCCTGTTCATGCGCGAACCCAATGTGCCACTGCGCACCCAGTTGCAGGCCGGTCGCTACAGTTTTGCGCACCAACTGGTCTCGGTGTTCGTATTGATCGTGCTGCTGGTGTCGGTGCCGGCGATGTTTACCCAGCTGTACAACACAGACTTCGCCAGCGTGCTGTTCCAAGGCGTCAGCCTGCTGGACTTGCTGCTGGAAGACCGCGCGTTCCTGCGGGCCATCCTCTATATCATCCTCACCACCCTGTGCCTGTCGACCATGGGTCGCCGGGGCCTGGCGCCGGTGCTCACGCCGGTCAACGACTTTATCCTGCGCTACCGCTGGCAGGCCCTCCTGCTGCTGGGGCTGATTGCCACCTATCGCATGTCGGACACGGTGATGGGCGTCATGGCCAACGTGTTCTATATCGACCAGGGTTTTACCAAGGACCAGATCGCCGGCGTCAGCAAGGTGTTCGGCCTGATCATGACCCTGCTGGGTGCCGGCATGGGTGGCCTGCTGATCGTGCGCTTCGGCATCCTGCCGATCCTGTTTATCGGCGGTATAGCATCGGCCGGTACCAACCTGCTGTTCGTGATGCTCGCCGACATGGGCCCGGACCTGCAGATGCTGATTTTCACCATCTCCCTGGATAACTTCAGTTCGGGCATGGCGACCTCGGCGTTTGTTGCGTACTTGTCGAGCCTGACCAACCTGAAGTTCTCCGCCACCCAATACGCCCTGCTCAGCTCGATCATGTTGCTGCTGCCACGCTTGATCGGCGGGTATTCGGGGGTGATGGTCGAGAAGTTCGGTTACCACAATTTCTTCCTGATCACCTGCCTGCTGGGTGTGCCGACGCTGATCCTGATTGCCTTGCATTGGTTCCAGGAAAGCCGGCGGGTTCGTTTGAACCCCACCAAAGAAGACTGAAAGTACGCGGTCAATGTGGGAGCTGGCTTGCCTGCGATGGCATCACCGCGGTGTAACTGACACCCCGTGCCGCCTGCATCGCAGGCAAGCCAGCTCCCACAGATGCCTGTACTCCGGCAGCGACCGCCCGTACAATCAAAAGTCATTTCAAGTCCAAGCAACCGACAACGGCCTACCATGCGCACCAGTCAATATTTGCTCGCCACACAGAAAGAAACGCCTTCCGACGCGGTCGTGATCAGCCACCAGCTGATGCTGCGCGCCGGCATGATCCGCAAACTGGCCTCGGGCCTGTACACCTGGCTGCCCATGGGCTTGAAGGTGATGCGCAAGGTCGAAGCCATCGTTCGTGAAGAAATGAACGCCGCCGGCTCTCTGGAAGTGTTGATGCCGAGCACCCAACCGGCTGAGCTGTGGCAGGAATCCGGGCGCTGGGAAGAGTACGGCCCTGAATTGCTGCGCTTCAAGGATCGTCATGGCCGCGATTTCTGCGCCGGCCCGACCCACGAAGAAGTGATCACCGACCTGATGCGCAACGAGTTGAGCAGCTACAAACAGCTGCCCCTCAACCTGTATCAGATCCAGACCAAGTTCCGTGACGAAATCCGCCCACGCTTCGGTTTGATGCGCGGCCGTGAATTCATCATGAAGGACGCCTATTCGTTCCACGCTGACCAGGCGTCCCTGCAGGTCACCTACGACCGCATGCACACCGCCTACTGCAACGTGTTCACCCGCCTGGGCCTGAAGTTCCGCCCGGTTGAAGCGGACAACGGCTCCATCGGCGGCGCCGGCTCCCACGAGTTCCACGTACTGGCCGAATCCGGCGAAGACGATATCGTGTTCAGCAACGGTTCCGACTACGCGGCAAACATCGAGAAAGCCGAAGCCGTGCCACGGGAAACCTCCCGCCCTGCGCCAAGCGAAGAGCTGCGCCTGGTGGATACGCCTGAGACCAAGACCATCGCGGCCCTGGTGGAGAAATTCAATCTGCCGATTGAAAAGACCATCAAGACCCTGATCGTGCGCGCCGAGGAAGAAGGCAAACTGATCGCCCTGGTGATCCGTGGCGACCACGAGCTCAACGAAATCAAGGCCGCCCAGCAGCCAGGCGTTGCCAGCCCGCTGGTGATGGCCACCGACTCCGAACTGCGCGACGCTATTGGCGCCGGCGCCGGTTCCCTGGGCCCGCTGAACCTGCCGCTGCCGATCATCATCGACCGTTCCGTGGCGCTGATGAGCGACTTCGGCATCGGTGCCAACATCGATGACAAGCACTACTTCGGCGTGAACTGGGAACGTGACCTGCCGGTTCCGACCGTGGCCGACCTGCGCAACGTGGTTGCAGGCGACCCGAGCCCGGACGGCAAGGGCACCCTGGAAATCAAGCGCGGCATCGAAGTCGGGCACATCTTCCAGCTGGGGAACAAGTACAGCAAGGCGATGAAGTGCGAAGTGCTGGGCGAGAACGGCAAGCCGATCACCCTGGAAATGGGTTGCTACGGCATTGGTGTTTCCCGCGTGGTTGCGGCTGCCATCGAGCAGAACAACGACGAGAAAGGGATCATCTGGAGTGACGCCCTGGCGCCGTTCCAGGTCGCCCTGGTACCGCTGCGCTACGAAACCGAGCAAGTGCGCGAAGCCACCGACAAGCTGTATGCCGAACTGACGGCTGCCGGTTTTGAAGTGTTGCTGGATGACCGGGACAAGAAGACCAGCCCGGGCATCAAGTTCGCCGACATGGAACTGATTGGCATCCCGCACCGGATCGTGGTCAGTGACCGCGGCCTGGCCGATGGCAATCTGGAATACAAGAGCCGGACCGAAGCCGAAGCCCAACCGTTGCCGGTGGCTGACGTGCTGTCTTTCCTTCAGGCGCGTATTCGTCGCTGAAACCCAGATCAAGAGTCGTCATGTTCAAGCGAAACACCATAGCCCTGGGGGGCGCCACGTTATGTGGCGCCCTGCTGGTCAGCGGCTGCGCCAACCAGATGTCGCAACGCAGCGAGCACGAGGAACGCATCGAGCGCAAATTGCTCGATCACAGCCTGCAGATCGATGTAGGCGAGCCCAAAGTGCTGGAGCTGCCGCAACGCCGGGTTCGCATTCATGAGCAAAAGACCTTTGAGGTCACCGAATTCGAAGTCACCCGTCGTTACGACCGTTACACGCCCTACCAGCCCTGGCGCAAACTCTATGAGATGCCCCTTGGCGCGGTCGCGCTGGTGGCGGGCGTCGGCGCCAACGTGGCGAATATCTTTGCCCTGGGCAACCTGCCTGCCAGCATGACCCGCGATTGGCTCAGCTACGGCGTGGACGGGGTCAACCCGTTCATGAACGTGCAGTCCAACGGCCGTGCGCAACAGAACCTGGCGGGTATCGATGAAGTCCAGCGCGACAAGCGCGTGGAGTATTCGAGCCTGCCCTGGAGCGAGCGCCCGGTGCAGGTGACTGCCGGCAAGCAAACCCATGAGCTGACCACCGACCGCAATGGCGTACTGCGCCTGAACCTGTTGGACAGCCCGTTTGCCGAGCAGGACCTGAACCGCATCAGCACCCTGAAGATCAGCGTTGAAGATGCCCAGGACGACGTGCACTCGGACTCATCCCTGGCTATCAGCAGCACCCTGCGGGGCAAATTGCTCGAAGCTCACGGGTTGATCTACGACGACCTGGAAGACGACGAGGTCAGTGAGTGGGTGCACCGGGTCAAGCGCCTGTCGGAGCTGGGCCTGGAAGAGGAAGCCAGCGAGCTGGAACAAAGCCTGATCGAGTTGACTCGCAATGATCCGGAATTGCAGCAGGAATTCCTGCAGGCCCTGACCAAGGACGCGGGGCGTCTGGTGGCGGATCCTGAGGCACGCTGAAGCCTTTAAATGTGGGAGCGGGTTTGCTCGAGAATGCGGTGTGTCAGTTGATGCATGTGCTGGCTGACACACCGCATTCGCGAGCAAGCCCGCTCCCACATTTGGTTTTCGGTTTCTACCAGGGAAATTGGAGCTGCTCGTTGCCGCTGCTCAAATCCAGCAATCGAACCCCGATCCCCAGCAATCGCACCGGCTTGCCGCCACGATTGAATGCCTGGGTCAGCAACTGCCGGTAACTCTCCAGGTCCCGCCCTGCCCCGGCCTGCTCCAGGGTTGTCTGGGTAAAGTCGTGAAACTTCACTTTGACGAACGGCTTGCCCGCCCGGTAGCTGCTGTCGATGCGCGCCATGCGCCCGGCCAGGGTTTCCATCAGTTCAGGTAATTTTTCCAGGCAACTGGGCAGGTCCGGCAGGTCCACATCGTAGGTATTTTCCACGCTGATGGATTGCCGGCGGCTGTCGTTCTGCACCACACGGTCATCGATCCCACGGGCCAGGCTCCACAGGCGTTCGCCGAAGCTGCCAAATTCACGCACCAGCGCCAGCTTGTTCCACTCCCGCAGCTGCAGACAATCCTCAATTCCCAGACGCGCCAGTTTGTCGGCGGTGACCTTGCCCACGCCGTGGAGCTTTTTCACCGGGAGCGCCGAGACAAAGTCTTCGACCTGATCCGGGGTGATCACAAACAATCCGTTGGGCTTTTTCCAGTCGCTGGCGATCTTGGCGAGGAACTTGTTCGGCGCCACGCCCGCAGAAACGGTGATGTGCAACTGGTTGGAGACCCGCCGACGAATGTCCTGGGCAATGCGCGTGGCGCTGCCGCCGAAATGCGGGCTGTCGGAGACGTCCAGGTAGGCTTCGTCCAGGGACAACGGCTCGATCAGGTCGGTGTAGTCGCGAAAGATCGTCTGGATTTCCTTCGACGCTTCTTTATAGGCGTCCATGCGCGGCTTGACGATGGTCAGGTCCGGGCACAGCTTCAAGGCGTGCCGGGACGACATGGCCGAGCGCACACCGTAGGCCCGGGCTTCATAGTTGCAGGTGGCGATCACTCCGCGACGGTCTGCCGAGCCGCCCACCGCCAGGGGCTTTTGCGCCAGGGTCGGGTCGTCGCGCATCTCGATGGCGGCGTAGAAGCAATCACAGTCGACGTGGATGATTTTGCGCTGCGTCATATATAAGGCAGTGGTTCTGGGCAGAAAACGAACAGGTGGGCAGTATCTCACTCACACCTGTATATAGCACCAGTAGTTTGAATCTTCCGCTTAAGCGGTAGGAAAATTCGCAGATGAATTCATTTTCTCAATCGAAAACCACCCCCCAATAGAGCTGAAAGCCTCGGCCAGACTGGCCCCGCGGCCTATCAAGGGGTCGCCTTGGAGAGCTAACCGATTGAACCACAAGCGCTTTTCTTTGAATCAGCGGTTGACACACCCGCGTTCCTCTGTAGAATGCCGACACACAGACGCGGGATGGAGCAGTCTGGTAGCTCGTCGGGCTCATAACCCGAAGGTCGTCGGTTCAAATCCGGCTCCCGCAACCAAACATCAAAAAAGGCTACTCGAAAGAGTGGCCTTTTTTGTGCCTGTCTGTTTTAGCGCCCTTTTCGATTGTCTGACAAAAAACCTTTCCCAATCGCGCACTTACCGCTGGTGCGTGACAATTTGACGCTTATTCGCACTTATTTGACCCATCAGCCGATTAACGGTTGACACCCTGTCGTTGCTCTGTAGAATGCCGCCACACAGACGCGGGATGGAGCAGTCTGGTAGCTCGTCGGGCTCATAACCCGAAGGTCGTCGGTTCAAATCCGGCTCCCGCAACCAAACATCAAAAAAGGCTGCTCGAAAGAGTGGCCTTTTTTGTATCTGACGAAAAAGTCCTTTTGAAACAATGGCATGGCATCTTTCATGAAACCGTACACGGTTTGTAGAGTCCATCTCATTGCAAGCTATGCTAAGTCTTCAAGCACTGTCCTTCTACGACCAATGGGCGCTGTCGCTGCACTTCGCGATACGCGTTAATATTTGTAATTATTTTGTCCATAGGGATTGGTAACTTGGCTGGATACCTCCATCCTGTCGCGCACAATCCACGAGGTGATTGATGCGCGCCAACTCGTCTGAACCACAAGACACTGTCACAGCGACACAACCGATCACTCCCACCCGTTTGCGCTGGCTGGATCTGTTGAGCAAATACCGCCAACCCATCGGGCTGGCCGTCACCTTGTTGCTGTTCGCAATCGCCCTTATCGCCTGTCGCCACCTGCTGCTTGAGCTGGACTTGTACGCGCTCCACGACTCGATCCTGGAAGTGCCTAAACCTGCACTGCTGGGCGCATTCGGTGCCGCGGTCGCCGGCTTTATCATTTTGTTGGGCTATGAATTTTCCGGTGCCCGCTATGCAGGCGTGAAACTGCCGGCCAAGACCCTGGCCTACGGTGGCTTTACCGCCTTCGCCATTGGCAATGCGATTGGCCTGTCGATGCTCTCGGGCGGTTCGGTTCGCTACCGTTTATATGCACGGTATGGCATCGGCGCCTCCGAAGTGGCGCGCATGACCGTGTTTGCCAGCCTGGCACTGGGTTGTGCCCTGCCGCCACTGGCTGCGCTGGCCACCTTGAGCAACCTGCCCGCCGCGTCCAACGCGCTGCATTTACCGGCCAGCCTGCTCGGCGGTATCGCCGGTGCGGTGCTGTTGCTGACAGCAGCGCTGTGTATTGGGATCTACCGCCGTCGCCTGCCGGAACAACCGTACCCCGACAACCTGCTGGTCAAGGCCGGGCGCCGCACCCTGCGCCTGCCGGGCCGTCGCCTGACCTTCCTGCAACTGATCATCACCGCCCTCGACGTCGCCGCCGCCGCCACGGTGCTGTATATGCTGCTGCCGGAAGCGCCGCCCTTTGGCCCGTTCCTGCTGGTCTACCTGCTGGCCCTGGCCGCCGGCGTGCTCAGCCATGTACCGGGCGGCGTCGGGGTGTTCGAAGCGATCCTGCTGGCGGCCTTTGCCGACAAGCTCGGCGCCGCACCACTGGCTGCCGCATTGCTGCTGTACCGGATGATCTACGTGGTGCTGCCGCTGTTGATCGCCTGTGTGTTCCTGCTGGTCAATGAAGCCCAGCGCCTGTTCCAGACGCAACAAAGCCTGCGGGCGGCCTCCGGCCTCGCGGCACCGATCCTGGCCGTACTGGTTTTTTTGTCCGGCGTGGTCCTGCTGTTTTCCGGCGCAACCCCGGAAATCGACTCACGCCTGGAAAACATCGGCTTCCTGATTCCTCATCGCCTGATTGACGCTTCGCACTTTGGTGCCAGCCTGATCGGCGTGCTCTGCCTGTTGCTCGCACAAGGCCTGCGTCGGCGGTTGTCCGCCGCGTGGATGCTGACCATGGTGCTGCTGCTGACCGGCGCCCTGCTCTCGCTGCTCAAGGGTTTCGACTGGGAAGAAGCCAGCCTGATGACCATGACGGCGGTGCTGCTGGCGATCTTTCGACGCTCCTTCTATCGCGCCAGCCGCCTGACCGAACTGCCGTTCTCGCCGCTGTACCTGGTGGCCAGCGTGTGCGTGCTCGGCGCGTCGATCTGGCTGCTGCTGTTTGCCTATCAGGATGTGCCTTACAGCCATCAACTGTGGTGGCAGTTCACCCTCGACGCCAACGCTCCGCGTGGCCTGCGCTCGCTGCTGGGCGCTGCCGTGGTGCTGGTGGTGGTCTCGCTGACCTGGCTGCTGCGCACCGCGCGCCCGATCATCCACCTGCCGACACCGGATGAACTGGAGCGCGCCACCAAGATCCTGATGAACTCGGCGCAACCCGATGGCGGCCTGGCACTGACCGGCGACAAAGCCCTGCTGTTTCACCCCAACGACGAGGCGTTCCTGATGTACGCCCGTCGCGGTCGCAGCCTGGTGGCCTTGTATGACCCGATCGGCCCGACCCTGCAACGGGCCGAGATGATCTGGCAGTTCCGTGACCTGTGTGATATTCACCATGCCCGCCCGGTGTTCTACCAGGTGCGCGCGGAGAACCTGCCGTACTACATGGACATCGGCCTGACCGCGATCAAGCTGGGTGAAGAAGCCCGGGTCGACCTGAAACGCTTTGACCTGGAAGCCAAGGGCAAAGAGATGAAGGACCTGCGCTACACCTGGAACCGCGGGACCCGCGATGGCCTGTCCCTGGAGATCCACGAACCCGGCCAGGCCCCGATGGAGGAGCTGAAAGTCATCTCCGACGCGTGGCTGACCGGCAAGAACGTGCGGGAAAAAGGCTTTTCCCTGGGACGATTCAGCGACGACTACCTCAAGCACTTTCGTATTGCGATCATTCGCTTCGAAGGGCGCCCGGTAGCGTTTGCGAACCTGCTTGAGACCTACAGCCACGACCTGGCCAGTCTCGACCTGATGCGTGCGCACCCGGACGCGCCGAAGTTGACCATGGAATTCATGATGGTCGGCCTGATTCAACATTATAAGAACCATGGCTACGCCCGCTTCAGCCTCGGCATGGTGCCGTTGTCGGGCCTGCAACCACGACGTGGCGCCCCGCTGACCCAACGCCTGGGCTCGATGGTGTTCCGCCGTGGCGAGCAACTGTATAACTTCCAAGGCTTGCGCCGCTTCAAAGACAAGTTCCAGCCTGACTGGGAACCCCGTTATATGGCCGTGCCCGCAGGACTTGATCCGCTGGTGGCACTGGCCGACACCGCCGCCCTGATTGCGGGCGGCTTGACTGGATTGGTGAAACGCTGATGATTCGACGCTCCTGGCGGTATGTATTGGCATTTTTGGTGGTACTGGCACTGATCCTCGGTGGCGGTTACTGGTACTGGAACCGCCCTGCACCGCAACCGACTCTGGAACAACTGCCACAGGCCGACGGCACCGTCCTGACCCGCGTAACCCCGGGCACCGCACCCAAGGCCCGCGTGGCCGTGGCCGTGCTGGCCGACGAAACCCTGACCGACAGCCAACTGATCGCCCTGAGCCAGGGCGGCGCGGCGCAGATCGTCCAGGTGATCCTGCCCAAGGAAGACTGCAAGCTTCAGGAACAAGCCCTGCAGACCGCCCTCGGCCAGCTTAAAGGCCCGGCGACGCTGGTCAGCGGCATCGGCCCTGGCGCAGCCCTGGCCTGGCGCTGGCTGGCTGCTCAGAACGACGACAAGGCCAACGCCATCTCCGTCGGCTTCGCCCTGGCACAACCGGGCTGCAGCGACCCGCTGCCGAAAACCTCGGCCCACGGCAGTTGGCTGGTGGCCTGGAACGATAACCCTGACGATGATGCCGCCAGTTTCGTACGCGACACACCGCGCGCCACCACCAGCATCAGCGACTACGACATTCACTACCCGCAAGTGCTGAACAACGAACTGCGCAAGCAACTGGTGGGTTCGGACAACGGCGGCCTGGCGATCCCGGTGGTCGAAGTGCCTGCCGGCCAGGCCAAGGACACCGTCACCCTGTTCCTCTCCGGAGACGGCGGCTGGCGTGACCTGGACCGTGACGTGGCCGGAGAGATGGCCAAGATCGGCTACCCGGTGGTCGGCATCGACACCCTGCGCTACTACTGGCAGCACAAGACCCCGGAACAAAGCGCCAAGGACCTCACCGAGCTGATGCAGCACTACCGGCAGAAGTGGGGCACCAAGCGCTTCGTGCTGACCGGCTACTCGTTCGGCGCCGACGTGTTGCCGGCCATCTACAACCGCCTGCCGGAAAGCGAGCAGCAGCGTGTAGACGCAATTATCCTGCTGGCCTTCGCCCGCACCGGCAGCTTCGAGATCGAAGTGGAAGGCTGGTTGGGCAACGCCGGCAAAGAAGCCGCCACCGGCCCGGAAATGGCCAAGCTGCCAGCGGCCAAAGTGGTGTGCATCTACGGAGCCGAAGAAGTCGATGAAAGCGGCTGTACCGACAAGACCGCCGTCGGCGAAGCGATGAAGCTGCCTGGCGGCCATCACTTCGACGAGAATTACCCGGCGCTGGCCCAGCGCCTGGTGGACATCATCAATAAGCGCCAAGGCACCCCCAAGGCCGAATAAGCGCCCACAAAAAAGCCCCCGCTGCCGCAAGGCACCGGGGGCTTTTTGTTGGTCTTACATTTCTACCTGGGTACCCAGTTCGATCACCCGGTTAACCGGCAGCTTGAAGAAGCGCAGGTTGCCGTTGGCGTTCTTGAGCATGAAGGCGAACAACCCTTCGCGCCAGCGCGCCATGCCCTTGATGCGGGAAGCGATCACGGTCTCGCGGCTGAGGAAGTACGTGGTGCGCATCGGGCTGAAGTCCAGGTCATCCAGATGGCACAGCTTCAGCGCCTCGGGCACGTCTGGCTCATCGGTAAAGCCGAAATGCAGGATCACCCGGAAGAAGCCTTCGCCGTAGGCATCCACCTCAAAGCGACGTGCGACCGGCACTCGCGGAATGTCTTCGTAGACCACCGTCAACAGCACCACTTGCTCGTGCAGTACCTGGTTATGCAGCAGGTTGTGCAACAGCGCGTGGGGCACGGCATCGGGCCGCGCAGTGAGGAACACCGCCGTGCCCTGGACCCGGTGGGGCGGCTGCACACGGATACTGCTGATAAAGATCGGCAACGGTAGCCCCCCCTCATCCAGGCGGTCCACCAGCAGTTGCTTGCCACGCTTCCACGTGGTCATCAGCACGAACAGCACAATCCCCGCGAGCACCGGAAAGGCACCACCCTGGACGATCTTCGGCACGTTGGCAGCAAAGTACAGCCCGTCCACCAACAGGCAGCAGACCAATACCGGGACCGCCAGTATGGGTGGCCATTTCCACAGCAGCAGCATCACCGCCGACACCAGGATGGTGGTCATGAGCATCGTGCCGGTCACCGCCACGCCGTAGGCCGAGGCCAGTGCATTGGAAGACTCAAAGCCCAACACCAGCAGGATCACGCCAACCATCAGCGACCAGTTCACCGCGCCGATGTAGATCTGGCCTTGTTCGGCACTGGAGGTGTGCTGGATGTGCATGCGCGGGATATAACCGAGCTGGATCGCCTGGCGAGTCAGGGAGAACGCGCCGGAGATGACCGCCTGGGACGCGATCACCGTAGCCAGCGTGGACAACACCACCAGCGGGATCAGCGCCCAACTCGGCGCCAGCAGGTAGAACGGGTTGCGCGCGGCCTCAGGATCGCCGAGCAACAAGGCGCCCTGGCCGAAATAATTGAGCACCAGCGCCGGCAACACCAGCATGAACCAGGCGCGAGCGATGGGTTTGCGACCGAAGTGGCCCATGTCGGCGTACAGCGCTTCGGCACCGGTCAGCGCCAGCACCACCGCACCGAGGATCGCCACGCCAATACCCGGGTGGGCCTCGAAGAAACGCACGCCCCACATCGGGTTCATGGCGTTGAGCACTTCCGGATGCTGGGTGATGCCATAGGCGCCGAGGCCGCCCAGCACCAGGAACCAGGTCACCATTACCGGCCCGAACAACTTGCCGATGCGGTCGGTGCCGTGTTTCTGGATCAGGAACAGCGCCACCAGCACAATCAGGGCGATCGGCACGACCCATTTTTCCAGGCCATCGAAGGCCAACTCCAGACCTTCAACCGCCGATAACACGGAAATCGCCGGGGTGATCATGCTGTCGCCGTAGAACAGCGCCGCGCCACACAGGCCACAAACCACCAGGAAACTGCGCAGCCGCTTACGCTCGCCCGCCGCCCGTCGCGCCAACGCGGTCAAGGCCATGATGCCGCCTTCCCCCTGGTTATCCGCACGCAACACGAACAGCATGTATTTGATCGAGACCACCCAGATCAGCGACCAGAAGATCAGCGCCAGGATCCCCAGCACGCCGTCATGGTTGACCTGAACCCCATAACCCCCGGTAAACACCTCTTTAAGGGTGTAGAGCGGGCTGGTGCCGATATCGCCATAAACCACCCCCACCGCCGCCACCAGCATGCCGATCGGCTTTGCGTTGGACTGCTCGGCACCTGCTGCCTGACTACTTGCCTGACCCATCAACCACTCCTGCCCTTTGACCTGCGGTCTTTTATAAACAGCGCGCCTGCTGCGGGCGCCTATGCTGTCCACAGCATGCGCTGTTTTACTTCTCGTTACAGACGATTTATTGACCGAGGAAATTCACTCAGGTGCAACGGCGCGAAGCATAGCGCAGCACTCGTCGTATTTCCCTGCATAAAGCTGGTCAAGAGCGATTCCCGTCGATAGAATTGCGCACTTTTTGATCAGAGGCGCGCCAAGCGCCCGTCCGCCGCCTTTCGTGCACGACTGGCGGCGTCATTCAATACCGAGGTTAGACATGTCCACCACCATCGCAAAAGCCAACCCCAAGGTCGGCTTTGTATCCCTGGGTTGCCCAAAGGCTCTGGTCGACTCCGAACGCATCCTTACACAGCTGCGCATGGAAGGTTATGACGTCGTGTCCACCTACCAGGACGCGGACGTGGTGGTGGTCAACACCTGCGGCTTCATTGACTCGGCCAAGGCAGAGTCGCTGGAAGTGATCGGCGAGGCCATCAAGGAAAACGGCAAGGTGATCGTCACCGGCTGCATGGGCGTGGAAGAAGGCAACATCCGCAACGTGCACCCGAGCGTGCTGGCCGTGACCGGCCCGCAGCAGTACGAGCAGGTGGTCAACGCCGTTCACGATGTGGTGCCGCCGCGCCAGGACCACAACCCGCTGATCGACCTGGTGCCGCCACAAGGCATCAAACTGACCCCGCGCCACTACGCCTACCTGAAGATTTCCGAAGGCTGCAACCACAGCTGCAGCTTCTGCATCATCCCGTCGATGCGCGGCAAGCTGGTGAGCCGCCCGGTGGGCGACGTCCTGGACGAGGCCCAGCGCCTGGTCAAATCCGGCGTCAAAGAGCTGCTGGTGATCTCCCAGGACACCAGCGCCTACGGCGTTGACGTCAAATACCGCACCGGCTTCTGGAACGGCGCGCCGGTGAAAACCCGCATGACCGAACTCTGCGAAGCCCTGAGCAGCCTCGGCGTCTGGGTGCGCCTGCACTACGTTTATCCGTACCCGCACGTTGATGAGTTGATCCCGCTGATGGCCGCCGGCAAGATCCTGCCGTACCTGGACATCCCGTTCCAGCACGCCAGCCCGAAAATCCTCAAGGCCATGAAACGCCCGGCCTTCGAAGACAAGACTCTGGCGCGCATCAAGAACTGGCGCGAGATCTGCCCGGAACTGATCATTCGCTCCACCTTCATCGTCGGCTTCCCGGGCGAGACCGAAGAAGACTTCCAGTACCTGCTGGACTGGCTGACCGAGGCCCAGCTCGACCGCGTTGGCTGCTTCCAGTACTCGCCGGTTGAAGGCGCGCCGGCCAACCTGCTGGACGCTGCGATCGTTCCGGACGACGTCAAGCAGGACCGTTGGGAACGTTTCATGGCGCACCAGCAGGCCATCAGCTCCGCGCGCCTGCAACTGCGCATCGGCCGGGAGATCGAAGTACTGATCGACGAAGTCGACGAGCAAGGCGCGGTTGGCCGTTGCTTCTTCGACGCGCCGGAAATCGACGGTAATGTGTTCATCGACGATGCCAGCGGTCTGAAGCCAGGCGACAAGGTCTGGTGCACCGTGACCGACGCCGACGAGTACGACCTGTGGGCTGAAAAGCGCGCTTAAGGTGTAAAGAATTGAAAAAGCCCTGCTTCTGGACAAGATGCGGGGCTTTTTTAGGTCTATCGTTTTGCCCATCAGCGCCAATCATCGGCAAGGGGCAGCGGGCATGCGTCAGCATTCGGTTATCCATACACCCAAATCCAGCGACTACCAGGAACTGACCCGTATTTGGGAGGCATCGGTGCGGGCCACCCATGATTTCCTGCCGGACAGTTACATCGAGTTGCTGAAAAACCTGGTGCTGACCCGCTACCTCGACGCGGTGATGCTGATCTGCACCAAGGACTCACGCCAGCGCATCACCGGGTTTGCCGGAGTGGCGGCGGGCAAGGTCGAGATGCTGTTTATCGACCCCGCGCACCGTGGCCAGGGCCTGGGACGGCAATTGTTGCGCTATGCCATCGAGTGCATGAACGCCGACCAGTTGGACGTCAATGAACAGAACCCGCAGGCCTTGGGCTTTTACTTCAAGCAGGGCTTCGAGGTGATCGGACGCACCGAGCATGACGGCATGGGGCAGCCCTATCCGTTGCTGCACATGCGTTTGCGCCAGGCCCAGCCACAGGCGCGCCGCGGCTAAATGAAATGGAGCCGGGATTAACCGGCGCCACACAGGTACAATAGCCGCCCCCTTTTGTTTCGGCCCTTGTCATGACTGAACCCCTACGCCTCTCCAAACGCCTCATCGAACTGGTCGGTTGCTCCCGTCGGGAGGCTGAGCTGTTCATCGAAGGCGGCTGGGTCACGGTGGATGGCGAAGTGATCGACGAGCCGCAGTTCAAGGTCACCACCCAGAAGGTCGAACTTGACCCTGAGGCCAAGGCCACCGCGCCGGAGCCAGTGACCATCCTGTTCCACGCCCCTGCGGGTGTGGACGCCGAGACGGCCATGGCGTCGATCAACGCCGAGACCCTGTCGGAAGAACACCGCTTCAGCAAGCGCCCGCTCAAAGGCCACTTCCTGCGCCTGACCGCCAGCAGCGACCTGCAAGCCAAGGCCAGCGGCCTGTTGGTGTTCACCCAGGACTGGAAGATCCTGCGCAAGCTGACGGCTGACGCGAACAAGATCGAACAGGAATACGTGGTGGAGGTGTCCGGCGACATGGTCGCCCACGGCCTGAACCGCTTGAACCACGGCCTGACCTACAAAGGCAAGGAATTGCCCGCGGTGAAAGCCAGCTGGCAGAACGAGAACCGCCTGCGCTTTGCACTGAAAAACCCGCAACCGGGTGTGATTGCCTTGTTCTGCGAAGCCGTTGGCCTGAAAGTCGTCGCCATTCGACGCATCCGCATCGGCGGAGTCTCCATCGGCAAAGTGCCGGTAGGCCAATGGCGCTATCTGTCCGGCAAAGAGAAGTTCTGACACCTCTTTTGTCGCCGAATCGTAAGGCACCGCCTGCCTGGACGGTGCTCACAGTTGAATGACCAGGATTGCCCACATGATTCACAACGACGTACTGCGCAGCGTGCGCTACATGCTCGACATCAGCGACAACAAGATGGTCGAGATCACCAAGCTCGGTGGCATGGAAGTCACCAAGGACGACCTGCTGACCTACCTCAAGAAAGACGAGGAAGAAGGCTTCGTGTTCTGCCCGGATGAAGTCATGGCGCACTTCCTCGACGGCCTGGTGATCTTCAAGCGCGGCAAGGACGAAAGCCGCCCGCCGCAGCCGATCGAACTGCCGGTGACCAACAACATCGTCCTGAAGAAACTACGCGTCGCCTTCGAACTGAAGGAAGACGACATGCACGCGATCCTCAAGGCTTCCGAGTTCCCGGTGTCCAAGCCTGAACTGAGCGCGCTGTTCCGCAAGTTCGGCCACACCAACTACCGCACCTGCGGCGACCAGTTGCTGCGCAACTTCCTCAAGGGCCTGACCCTGCGCGTTCGCGCCTAAGCCCGTGACCTACAGCGTCTCGCCCATCGGCTTTGTCCGCTCCTGTTTCAAGGAGAAGTTCGCCATCCCGCGCCAGCCCCAACTGGCGCCTGCCGCTCGGGGCGTGGTGGAGTTGGTGGCGCCGTTCGACCAGGGTGAGGCTGTGCAGGGCCTGGAGCAGGTCAGCCATGTGTGGCTGCTGTTCCTGTTCCACCAGGCGCTGGAAGACAAGCCCCGACTGAAAGTGCGCCCGCCTCGCCTGGGCGGCAACACGTCCATGGGCGTGTTTGCCACCCGCGCGACGCACCGGCCCAATGGCATTGGCCAGTCGGTGGTCAAGCTGGACAAGGTGGAAGACGGCCGGCTGTGGATATCCGGCATCGACCTGCTGGACGGCACGCCGATTCTCGACATCAAGCCGTACGTACCGTACGCAGACATCGTTGACACCGCGACCAACAGCATCGCCAGCGCCGCGCCAGCGCTGATTCCTGTGCAGTGGCTGAAGACGGCACTGCAACAGGCAGAAGGCCACGCTCAGCGCCTTGGCGAGCCATTGGTGGCGCTGATCGAGCAGTGCCTGGCCCAGGATCCACGGCCGGCGTACCAGACGCCCGGCCCGGAGCGGGAATACGGGGCGCAGTTCTGGGATGTGGATGTGCGCTGGCACTATCCCGAGGCCGGGATGATTTGTGTGCTGGAAGTGATTGCCGCCAAGTAAATCCCGGAAACGAAAAAGCCCGCGCTGCCTGTGAAGGCACCGCGGGCTTTTTAGTCGCACCAAATTCATGTGGCGAGGGAGCTTGCTCCCGTTGGGCTGCGCAGCGGCCCCAAAACCTGACACCCCATTTTATCTGGAACAACCAGGTGGCCTCGCCGGGACCGCTTCGCAGTCCAACGGGAGCAAGCTCCCTCGCCACAAAAGCAAATCGGTTCCCTTATTTCTCGACGAACGCACGCTCAATCAGGTAGTCACCCGGCTCACGCATACGCGGGGAAACCTTCAGGCCGAAGCTGTTCAACACTTCGCTGGTTTCATCCAGCATGCTCGGGCTGCCGCACAGCATGGCACGGTCGTCTTCAGGATTGATCGGCGGCAGGCCGATGTCGCTGAACAGCTTGCCGCTGCGCATCAGGTCGGTCAGGCGGCCTTCGTTTTCGAAGGGCTCGCGGGTCACGGTCGGGTAGTAGATCAGCTTGTCACGCAGGGCCTCGCCGAAGAACTCGTTCTGTGGCAGGTGCTCGGTGATGAATTCACGGTAAGCGACTTCGTTGACGTAACGCACGCCGTGGCACAGGATCACTTTTTCGAAACGCTCGTAGGTTTCCGGGTCCTGGATCACGCTCATGAAGGGCGCGAGGCCAGTACCGGTGCTGAGCAGGTACAGGTGCTTGCCCGGCTTCAAATCGTCAAGCACCAGGGTGCCCGTCGGTTTTTTGCTGATGATGATCTCGTCGCCTTCCTTCAAGTGCTGCAATTGGGAAGTCAGCGGGCCATCAGGCACCTTGATGCTGAAGAACTCCAGATGCTCTTCCCAGTTCGGGCTGGCAATGGAGTAAGCGCGCATGAGCGGGCGGCCATTGGGCTGTTGCAGGCCGATCATCACGAACTGACCGTTCTCGAAGCGCAAGCCCGGATCACGGGTGCACTTGAAGCTGAACAGAGTGTCGTTCCAGTGATGAACACTGAGGACACGCTCGTGGTTCATGTTGCTCATGTACGGGGAACTCCTGGAAATGGGTCTGCGCCAACTGTTGGATGCGCAATTGCACAGCATTCTAATGGCGGCGACAATATCTGTTAACTGGATTATTAAGATAAGGGTTATCGGTTATATAGATATGCGATTTACTCTACGTCAACTGCAAGTCTTCGTCGCCGTCGCCCAGCAGGAAAGCGTCTCGCGCGCTGCTGGCCTTCTGGCCTTATCTCAATCCGCCGCCAGCACCTCGATCACCGAGCTGGAGCGCCAATCCAGCTGCCAATTATTCGACCGTGCGGGCAAACGCCTGAGCTTGAACGCCCTCGGTCACCAGCTATTGCCCCAGGCGGTGGCGCTGCTGGACCAGGCCAAGGAGATCGAGGACCTGCTCAACGGCAAGTCGGGCTTCGGCTCCCTGGCGGTCGGCGCCACACTGACCATCGGTAATTACCTGGCCACGCTGCTGATCGGCAGCTTTATGCAGCAGCACCCCGAGAGCCAGGTAAAGCTGCATGTGCAGAACACTGCGCATATCGTGCATCAGGTGGCGCACTACGAAATTGATCTGGGTCTAATCGAAGGCGACTGCAGCCACCCGGACATCGAGGTGCAAACCTGGGTGGAAGATGAACTGGTGGTGTTCTGTGCGCCCCAGCATCACCTGGCCAAACGCGGCCAGGCGACTATGGAAGAGCTGACCCATGAGGCGTGGATCCTGCGGGAACAAGGCTCCGGCACGCGCCTGACCTTTGACCAGGCCATGCGTCATCACCGCAGCGCGCTGAATATCCGCCTGGAGCTGGAACACACCGAGGCGATCAAGCGGGCCGTGGAGTCAGGTTTGGGGATTGGCTGTATTTCGCGGCTGGCGCTGCGCGATGCCTTCCGGCGCGGCAGCCTGGTACCGGTGGAAACCCCGGACCTGGACCTGGCCCGGCAGTTCTACTTCATCTGGCACAAGCAGAAGTACCAGACCTCGGCGATGCGCGAATTTCTTGAACTGTGCCGCGCCTTTACCGCCGGGGTGCAGCGCAGCGACGAGATTGTGTTGCCCACCATCGCCTAGATCAGGATGACGGCCCACACCAGGGTAATCATGGTCAGCGCGACGAACTGAGCGGCGCTGCCCATGTCCTTGGCGTTTTTCGACAAGGGGTGCAGGTCCAGGGAAATCCGGTCGATCGCCGCCTCGACTGCCGAGTTGAGCAACTCGACGATCAACGCCAGCAGGCACACGGCAATCAGCAACGCCCGCTCCACCCGGCTGACGTTCAGGAAGAAACTCAGCGGGATCAGGATAACGTTGAGCAACACCAACTGACGAAACGCCGCCTCGCCGGTGAAAGCCGCGCGCAGGCCATCCAGGGAATATCCCCCCGCGTTGAAGATACGTTTGATACCGGTTTGACCTTTGAAAGGCGACATAGAGTAGGCAACTGAGCAAAAAGGTGTGGGGAAACTAGAGCAAGCAAAGTCAAAAAAACGTGAATGAACAGCGTCTTAGTGCTGCGAAATTGACTCAAGTTGTTGCAAGAGCAGCGCCGCCTGGGTTCGCGTACGTACGCCCAGCTTGCGGAAAATCGCCGTGACGTGAGCCTTGATGGTCGCTTCCGACACACTCAACTCATAGGCAATCTGCTTGTTCAGCAGGCCTTCACAGACCATGGTCAGCACGCGGAACTGCTGGGGCGTCAGGCTGGCCAGGCCATCGCGGGCGGCCTTGGCTTCGTCCGAGACATTGATCTCTTCAAAGGCTTGCGGTGGCCAGGAGACGTCGCCGTCCAGCACCGTGCGCACGGCTTTCTGGATGTCTTCCATTGAACTGGATTTGGGAATGAAACCACTGGCGCCGAACTCCTTGGAGCGCACCACCACCGAGGCCTCTTCCTGGGCCGAGACCATCACCACCGGAATCTGCGGGTATTGCCCGCGCAGCAGCACCAGCCCGGAAAAACCATAGGCACCGGGCATGTTCAGGTCCAGCAGGACCAGGTCCCAATCGGATTTTTCGGTGAGGCGGGTTTCCAGCTCGGCAATGCTGGCGACTTCGACGAGGCGTACATCCGGCCCCAGGCCCAGCGTGACCGCCTGGTGCAGCGCGCTGCGAAACAGCGGGTGGTCATCGGCAATCAGGATTTCGTATGTGGCCATTTATTAAATGATCCTGTTTTTTAGGGGGCACTGATGGGTTCAGTGCTCGCCAACGCGCAAGGTGGCTGCCAGGCCAGCAGTCACCAAAGGGCGCGCTCAACGTCAAAAAACGACGTATCCAATCTGTGACAGCGCCCCAATCGGCGCCAAGCATGCCCAGCGTAGCCTGGGTGGTCAAGCGCTACGCCCGTGGCTATTTTAGCGGGCTGCGCGTTTACGCGGCCATCATGCAAAGGTCGGCTGGCCATGACCCCTATAGATAAGGTGCAAGACGAGTATGGACGATGTCGGCCGGGTCCAGTGCCAGCTGAAACTTGGCGGCCAGGTAGTGGGTGCTGAACACGTCCAGATAAGCATCCAGCACTTCGCTGGCGGCCAGGTCTTCGGCCAGTTCCAGGCACAGCGCAGCCACTTCGGCGGTGCAGAAGTGATCATCACGCTTGGAGCGGCGCAGTTTGTAGCGCGACAGTTGCTCGGGCGCCAGGCTCAGCACCGGCAAGTGCTCCAGATACGGGCTCTTGCGGAACATCTTGCGCGCTTCGCTCCAGGTACCGTCCAGCAGGATGAACAGCGGGCGCTTGCCCTCCTCCAGCTTGACCTGATTGACCACTCGCTCCGGCGCCACGAATTCGCCGGGGAACACGATGTAAGGCTGCCATTGCGGGTCGGCGAGCAAGGTCAGCAACTCGGGCTCGACTTCGGTTCGCGACCAGGGGAACGCGGTGGTGTCGTTGATCACATCGGCAATCAGCCAGCCGGTATTGCTGGGTTTCATGGGTTCTACGTCGTGCATCAACAGGCACATGGCGGATTTCGCCTCGACCTTGGGCCGCCAGGCGCACAGGCAGTACTCGGGAATCACCCGGCAGCCGGGGCAGCGCTCGGCACGCGAGCCCCGCGCAACAAAGGGCTTTACGGCGCGGGCCAGGCGCTGGGTGCGCAAGCGGGAAACGGCATGGCTCATCGGGTGCGCCGCCGGAAAGTGGAAATCGACACGGATAGAACTCGGGAAGGCAAAAGTTGCCGCAGTTTACCAGAGGCGCCCGCGCCCACCTGCACTTCCCGGTAATACGCTGGCCGTAGTGGCAAGCGGTCACCTATAATCCCGCGCCACTGAACGCACAGCGCAGTGGCTGGTCTATGCACCAGTAACCGAATCAGGAGAGTTTCATGCTGCGTCTTATGCCACGTGTTCTAGTTCCGTCCGTCGCCCTGGCGCTGATCTTGCCCTTGGGCGCTCAAGCGGCCTCGCTGCTGGAGGCTCAACTGAACAAGAAGCTGCAAAGCGTCGCAGAGGAAAGCAACAAGGACCTGCCACGGGAAATTGACGACAAGACCCTGGAAGTGGCCTACACCGTTGAAGGCTTGCAGCTGATCGATCATCTCAGCGTACTGCCGGACCGTGCCGAACAAATGCGCGCCAATCCCAAGGCGGTGTACTTCCAGCTGGGACAAAGCGTGTGCCTCAACAAGGGTTATCGCGAGCTGATGGCCAAGGGCGCGATCATGCGCTACGACATTACCGAGAACAAAACCAACCGCCCGGTGGCGTCGGTGAAGTTCCAGGAAGCTGACTGCCCTGCGCCGGCTGCCGCAAAGAAGAAAAAGTAAGCGATGCCCCCTTTCGCGCGCCGCTGACCAGCGGCGCCCAAAATGCCCCTCTGAACCATTCGCCCTTGCCCGCTCGCGGCAGCGTCTAAACTCCCTCACAAGTGATCAATAAGCGGTTGCCAGCCAAGACTTTATAGGCTCATGATCAATTCATCCCGAAAGCCTGAAACAGCGGGTTTTCACACCGTTTTGTAACATTTTCAGGGCAAAAGAGGGTTGCCCTCCTGTGCGTGCAGTGCAAAGGTTTTTAAACATAAGGAACATACAGAACCGGTTTCGCCCACCTCGTTAAGCAGAGGCAGCGACACATGCAGTGTCGTGGTCCCGACGAATTTCTCGCCGGTACCCAGGGTTCTGTGAAGAAGGAGAAGTTGAATGCCTTACGAACCGAATGAACTCCTGATCCATCAATTTGAAGAAAACGGCACCGACCTCACGCAGCAGGTCGACGCGCAACTCCACCTGATTGCGCCCAACAGCCCAAATATCCCCCTTTATCGCGACATGATCTTCACCGTGTTGCGCATGGCCCAGGACGACCGCAGCCGCTGGAACGCCAAGATCACCCTCCAGGCGATCCGCGAACTGGACCACGCCTTCCGCGTACTCGAACAGTTCAAGGGACGCCGCAAAGTCACCGTGTTCGGCTCGGCGCGTACGCCGGTGGAAAGCCCACTGTACGCATTGGCCCGGGAAGTGGGCGCGGTTCTGGCCCGCTCGGACCTGATGGTGATTACCGGCGGCGGCGGCGGCATCATGGCCGCTGCCCACGAAGGGGCCGGCCTGCAACATAGCCTGGGGTTCAATATCACCCTGCCGTTTGAACAGCATGCCAACCCGACCATCGATGGCACCGAGAACCTGCTGTCCTTCCACTTCTTCTTTACCCGCAAGCTGTTTTTCGTCAAGGAAGCCGACGCCCTGATCTTGTGTCCGGGCGGCTTTGGCACCCTGGATGAAGCGCTGGAAGTACTCACCCTGATCCAGACCGGCAAAAGCCCGCTGGTTCCGGTGGTACTGCTGGACGCACCGGGTGGCAGCTTCTGGCAAGGGGCCCTGGACTTTATCCGCAGCCAGCTTGAAGCCAATCGCTACATCCTGCCCACCGACCTCAAGCTGGTGCGCCTGGTGTACAGCGCTGAAGAGGCGGTGGAAGAGATCAACCAGTTCTACGCCAACTTCCACTCCACGCGCTGGCTGAAGCGCCAGTTTGTGATTCGCATGCATCATCCGTTGAGCGACCGTGCACTGGCTCACCTGCAAGAGGCGTTTGCCAGCCTGCGGCTGAGTGGGGAGTTCCAGCAAACGGCGTACGTTGGCGAGGAGCATGACGAGCCAAGCTTCAGCCACCTGACGCGGCTGGTGTTCAACTTCAATGGGCGCGATCAGGGACGGCTGCGGGAATTGGTGGACTACATCAACTTGCCGGAGAACTGGGCCCAGGCTCAGGGGAAAACGCAGCAGCGGGTGACGGAGACGGCGTGATCTGCCCCTGAAACGCAAAAAGGCCCGCTATTTTCATAGCGGGCCTTTTGGGTTGTGTCCGGTAGAACGATGCGCAGGTTGGGGCCGCTGCGCAGCCCAGCGGGAGCAAGCTCCCTCGCCACACCAGGCCCCGCAATAATCAGAGCAACCATTTACCAGGCGCAGCCTTCAGTCATCCATGTCCCGACCGCTCAACAGGCGGCTGATCATCTCCATCGAGAATCCACGGTAACTCAGGAAGCGACCTTGCTTCGCCCGCTCCCGCGCATCAATGGGCAGATGACCGGCAAACTTGCGGCGCCAGGTATCTTCCAATTGCGCCTGCCAGCTGATGCCGCACTCACGCAAGGCGAGTTCAATATCAGCACGTTGCAGGCCACGCTGGCTCAGCTCTTCACGAATGCGTGCCGGGCCATAGCCGGATCGGGCTCGGTAGGAAACAAAACTTTCGAGGTAACGGGATTCCGACAGCAGCCCTTCTTCCGTCAAACGGTCAAGGGCTGTGTCGATCATCTCGGGATCTGCCCCGCGCTGCCGCAGTTTGCGCGTCAGCTCGACACGACCGTGCTCGCGCCGTGCGAGCAGGTCCATTGCAGTGCGCCTTACGGCGACGAGTGTATCCAGGACAACGGTCATCGTTTGCTTCAGATGTCAGTGTCGACTTCTTCGACTTCTTCAACCGGCTCACGATTGGCGGCAGCTTTCACGTCCGGTGCAGCGGTCAGCAGCTTGTCGCGAATCTGCTTCTCGAGCGTGGCCGCGATATCCGGGTTGTCTGCCAGGAACTTGGCCGAGTTGGCCTTGCCCTGACCGATCTTGCTGCCGTTGTAGGCATACCAGGCACCGGACTTCTCAACGAAACCGTGCAGCACGCCCAGGTCGATCATCTCGCCGTTCAGGTAGATACCCTTGCCGTAGAGAATCTGGAACTCGGCCTGACGGAACGGCGGAGCCACCTTGTTCTTCACGACTTTAACGCGGGTTTCGCTACCAACAACCTCGTCACCTTCCTTCACCGCGCCGGTACGACGGATGTCCAGACGGACCGAAGCGTAGAACTTCAGCGCGTTACCACCGGTGGTGGTTTCCGGGCTGCCGAACATCACGCCGATCTTCATCCGGATCTGGTTGATGAAGATCACCAGGCAGTTGGCATTCTTGATGTTACCGGTGATTTTACGCAGGGCCTGGGACATCAGACGGGCTTGCAGGCCCACGTGCATGTCGCCCATTTCGCCTTCGATTTCAGCCTTCGGTACCAGGGCTGCCACGGAGTCGACCACGATCACGTCGATGGCGTTGGAGCGCACCAGCATGTCGGTGATTTCCAGCGCTTGCTCACCGGTGTCCGGTTGCGAAACCAGCAGGTCGTCAACGTTGACGCCCAGCTTGCCGGCGTATTCAGGATCCAGGGCGTGCTCGGCATCGACGAACGCACAGGTGGCGCCCATTTTTTGTGCCTGGGCAATCACCGACAGGGTCAGGGTGGTTTTACCGGAAGATTCAGGACCGTAGATTTCAACGATACGGCCTTTTGGCAGGCCGCCAATGCCGAGCGCGATGTCCAGACCCAGAGAGCCAGTGGAAATAGCCGGGATCGCCTGACGGTCGTGATCGCCCATACGCATTACGGCACCCTTGCCGAATTGACGTTCGATCTGACCCAGGGCCGCAGCCAAGGCTTTCTTCTTGTTGTCGTCCATTAAAGTCCTCACGTAATCAATAAGGCCTGGCGGCCAACACCTGTATAAGTAGACAGTATTGTTCCACAAAGATCCGTGATCGCCTACCCCTGATTTTCTATTTCTGCTGCAGCTCGTCGCAACAAGCCCTCTAGCGCGGCCTTTACCGTTTGTCGGCGGACCTCGTCGCGGTTGCCGGGGAAGTGTTCGAGCTCGGCGGTAACCTCATCGCCAACCCCAAAGGCCAGCCATACGGTGCCCACCGGCTTGTCCGGCGAACCACCATCGGGGCCGGCCACGCCGCTGACCGCCACGGCAAAACGCGCCAGGCTTTTCTCCTGGGCGCCGCGGACCATGGCTTCCACCACTTCGCGGCTGACGGCACCGACTTTCGGGAACAAGGCTTCCGGCACATTCAACTGCCGGGTCTTCTGGCGATTGGAATACGTGACGTAACCGGCTTCGAACCAGGCCGAACTGCCGGGAATCCGCGTGATCGCCTCGGCGATACCGCCGCCGGTACAGGACTCGGCCGTGGTGACGTGGGCATTCAGAACCTGCAAGCGTCGGCCAAGTTCAGCGGCGAGTTGAGTAATTTCCTTCACGGTCGTCTCCTGGAGTGCGCGGGCGTTTGCCTACCCTACAGGAGCCCATGGGCCATGCAAGTTACAAGAGACTAACGCGCGACGGCCCGGACATATGCCTGGCAGGCGCGCAAGGCGATCAGTGCGTTATCGCCGTCGTCGGTGATGGCGATAATTCGTTGAGCATGCGCCGGGTCAAGTCGGGCTCGCGGGGCTGCATGAACCACGCCGCCGGGGGCGGCGGTGGCTGGCATTGCGCACCCGTTGGCGGGGTCGCTGGCGTCGAGAAGGACTGACAACCGCACATCAGCAGTGGCCAGGCGATCCCGCAGGTGAGCCTGATCACGTTGTGCATCGGAAAGCTCCCGGGCGTGTTGTTGGTCGCTGGCACTGAGTTGTTGCTCCAGTGCCAGCCGTTTGTCCTGTTCGGCCTGTTGTTGCTGGCTTTGCGCTTCGGCGTGCAGAGCCTCCAGTCGCTCCAGTTGCGTGCCGTACCGCCAAGCCTGTACCTGCCATGCAATTGCTGCCGAAACCGCCAACGACAGCAAAAAACCAAGCAGGCGGTACGACGTCAGGAAACCCATAGCACCGCCTTTGCCCGCGCCCACAACTGCAGACGGTTATCCAGACCATTAAGACCGCCATTGATGCGCCGGGTGATGGTGGTGAACTGGTCGTTGTCGGCCAGCTCGTTCAAGCCATTGCTCTGCCAGAACCACGCGGCGGATTCGCACGCCCATTGCGGCTGCTCCAACAACTCCGGTTGCTGCAACAGACGCTCATCACCGAACAACGCCTGGCTGCACGCCAGGTAGTTGCGCCGTCCGGTGAGCTGGATCAGGCCACGGCCGCGATACTTCTGGCCGTCGCCATCGGCTTCGGGGAGTTGCCGAGTCGGGCAGCCAGGCTGCCGGTGTCGTATTTGCTCAGGTATTGATCGCTGCCCAATTCACGTACGTAACGCAGTTCGCCGGATTCGTGGCCAATTTGAGCTAGGAAAGCGGCGATGCGTTTGGGAGTGGTAATTTGATGGTGGAACATTGCAGTGTTGAGAGCGCATATGAAAACGCCCGCTTGGGAGCGGGCGTTGGGCATGATTCGCGCAATATCATTTTGAACGAGCGGCATGGCAGACCCTCCGGCCCTACTGGAACTCAATTATCCAATCCGGCGCTTTGGGACGAAACTCAAAGGTCGGAAACTTTGAGTGCTGCGGCCAGTCACGCAAGGACTGGAGATAAGCCAACAGTTGCGCAAACTGAGCTTCTGTCAGAGTCGTATCCAGCTTCAGATCCGACTCGTCGCGGTGGCGCTCTCGTAGCCACTGAGTGTTGTCAATTTCCAGATCCCGCCAGAGACGTTCAGACTCACACTCTTTACGATTTTTTGCCTGTTCATCAAGCGACCAATTGGAACCATTCCAAGTGTGATTAATGCTTGGACGTTGAAGAGGCGTAAATTCAGCCGGCAGTTCACCCAACTGCTGCCAGTTGGTTTCCTCACCGCTATCGATGCGATAAACAGTACCGCGCATGTCAGGGGTCAAACTCCACACATGCTCAGAGCCCTTCACATTTACAGCAACATAACCAGGCTCTACTGCTGGAGGAGCTTCAGTAAAAGCCATGGCTGGAATGAGCCAACCCCCTTCAATTAGCGGATCCGAATCGGCAAATACAGGACCTATATACTCTCCGGTCACCGGGTGTGCCTGATAAAGCATAGGAGCAGAATTAGTCATAAATAACCTCAGTACTTGATGCACATTAGACGAGAAGTGTTACGGGGGCGGGTCTCATTACTGGTTCTTGGAATTCCATTTACCCCGTTAGTAACAGGGTCCCCCGTACTGCCAATGTTGTAGCCACCATTAGTACCGTTGCTTGCGTTCCAGCTGCCGGGACTACCATTTAGCGTGGTACCCGGACGTGGCCCATGCCAGTGTCCCTGCATCGCATCCAATTGCAACGACCCCAGTACACGTTGTGGGTCAATCCCGCGGCCATCATCAAACCCGCGAATAAATTCACCTCGACTATCAGGCACATTAAACGTAGTGGCGCCGTCTCCAGGACCATAGAACGTCCCGATGGCTGCAAACAGCTTTGCGTACACAGTCCGTGAAACTTCTGCACCGTTCTCTTTCAAGAAGCCTGCCGGTGGATAAGGGCCCGCATATTGAATAGTGGTGCCCACAGGAAACATATCGCCCGGTTTAAGATTTCCGTCATGCCATAACTGTCGAGTAGGCGTCCATTTACCACTTTGATCACAGCCACGGACAAAGACTACGGTATCCGGGTTTCCATGCTGAAACCCTAACTGTCCGGCATAAGCCCCTGTGGTATATGGGATATTTACCAAGCCGACATAGTTGCCAAAACTGGTATTACCATCGAGGTAAGAGTAAAACCCGCCTGGCAAACCCACTGTATCAATAGCAATTCTGGGAGCTACATTTGCACCCAAGCCATATTGCCCAACCGCCACCGCGTCCGTAATTCCATATCCCGCCAGCGTTGTCGGTTTACCGGAAAGCAGGGACCACGTAACGCCCGAAGCGACTATCTTTGAAATCGCCGCCGACAGTTGATCAGCTTTCAGCTCATCCGGAACAATCCCCGCCGCCGCCAGCACATTCAAAATCTCCTGCGTAACCCCATTCCCCCACGCCGCCGGAATCAAACTCCCCGGCGTCCCCGTCACCGGGTTTTCATCCACAAACTTGCCATTCACCAGCCCAACGCTGGGCACACTCTTTGGATAATCCACGCTTCTATCCTCTAGTCATAATTGATGTGCACCTGCGTATGAGCAGGTGCGCTGCGATGAATCAGGCACTCCAGGGCGTTCCCCGGGTTGACGCCAAACCGCTCTCCCCAATAACTCGCCCCAAACCGTCGGCCCAGGTGCTGGCGGCCGCCGGTGTTGAGGGTCCACATGAAGTGCGCCTGCCAGGTGCCAAAATGCGCAGCGCCGAAGCGCGAGCGCCCCATGCGCGGGGCGCGATGTTCAGTGACACTGGCGTCCGGATAACCCTGGCTGCGGGCGATTTCGATGTAGTACGCCGCACGCTGGCTGCCCACCGCCAACAAGCGTCGACGCACCGCCAGGCGACGGTCGTCGTACAGCGGGCTCACGCCCAGGCAAGGGTCGGGCAGTTGCATCACCCTTTCCCACTCGGGCACCAGTTCGCTGACCGTCACCGGGTCCATCTCGTTTTGCAGGTCGCAGGCCCGGGCGTCGATGCGCGTGAGTTCTTCGGCGATGCCTTTGAGCACCGTCTCCAACTGCGGTACCGTCTCCAGATCCCAGGCCGGACCGCTGGGCAACAAGGCGATCAGTTGTTCTTGATACTGGCCAGCGGTCCTTACTCCAGCCATGTGATACCTCCGAACACCAGCAACTGATTCGTCGCTGCCGTAACGTCCGCCAGCGGGCTTGTCAGTTTGTGATCGGTCTCACCGGTCGCAGTGCTGATGGCTTCGGCGATATGGGTCAGCAGCAAGGTCTCACCCAGCCCCGCCTCGCGGTTGTGCAAGTCCCGCAGTTGGGCCTCGACCGCCGCCCGCACGGCGCTGGTGTCGGGTGTCAGCCGCAGCTGATAAGCCACCGGCTTCATCACGGGCGCCAACACATACACATCAGCCGTCACCGGCCGCAGTGGTTCGATATGGGCTTGCACCTGCGCCAACTGCGCTGCATTCGGGATCGGCTGCGGATCGTCATCACGCATCACGAACACCCCTACCGTCCCCGGCCCGAGGTAATTGCCGCGACGCCACGCGCGGGTAATCCCGGGCACTTCGAGTGACCAGGTCTCGTAATCCTGCGCCGAACCGCCCTGGGGAATAACCCGGTAGGAACGAATCACCCGCGCCCGCAGCGACTCCAGGGTTTCCCGCCCCACACCGCCGGTCAGCCCCGGCGCCAGCACGGTAAAGGTCGAGCCGATACCTTGCAGCGGCTGCACCGCAACCAGGCTCAGCCCGGCGTCGGCATTACCCAGCGCGCCGGCGTCCATCGCCTGCACCGTGGTGGTGTTGAGGCCCGCGTGGGTTGTACCGGCAGCAGTGACTTTGAAGCTGCGGCCATCACTGGCTTGCAGCAGCGTGTCCACATCCAGCACCGCGCCCGCCGCGGCGGTAAAACTCACGCTGCCAGTGGCCGCCACCGCGGCCTTGCGCGCCTGGTTCAAGCGCAACGCGGCAATGCGCTCCAGGGTGGATTCATCAGCGGTATCCGGCAGGATCTGCTCAGCGATCCAATCGAGATAACCGTACAGGCCGAACGCCGCACCACTCAGGGTACGCGCCAGGACCTGGGCATCGGACTGGCGCAGCGAGTCGCTGGCCAGGTCGCTTTGGATGCGTTTGATCAGCACCGGCAGCGAAGAGGTTTCAAACGGCATAGATCACCTGCCAACTGTTATCAGGGTTGATGTCCAGGCGCTCGCCGTCGGCCAGGGTCAGCTGCGTGCGCAGGTTGAGGCGCTGGGCGTCGAGGCGTTCACTGAGGACTTCGATGGCGCTGCAATGCCCATCGTCGATCAGCCATTGCAGGGCTTCGCGGGCATAGAATTCGGCGTCCAGTTGCGTCTGGCGGGTCAGCTTGACCCGGCGCAGCAGCCACAGCCTTGAGCCGATACGGTCGTCGGCCACGCTGGGAAAACTGTCGCCCCACCAGCCGAAGCGCTCGTCATCGTCAACGGCATCGTCCGGCGCGGCACGGCGCCAGGTGAACAGGCTGATCAGCACCGAACGGGTCAGGGCATTTTTCAGGTTGTCGGAGACAAACATCACTGGCCTCCCGCCGGCGCGCCGGTCTGGCCATTGCCGGGCTGTACGCCCACATGCACGTGCCGGATCTGGCTGATACCGCCGGCAATCTGGTCGCCCTGGGAGATGATCTTGCCGCTCTGGGTCAGGGTCGGCGTATCGATGTTCACGGCGCTGCTGGCGCGGATGTTCAGGGTGGCGGTTTCAATGTCGATCACCCGCCCGCGCTTGAAGTGAACCTTGTCGCCTTCGTCGGTGTAGATCGCCACTTCACCCGGTGCCAGGGACTGCAACCGATAGCGACGGTCCGCTACCACCAGCACGATGGCGTGGGAGCGGTCGCCGCCCAGGAACGTGGCGATGCCTTCAGCACCGGCCAACGGGTTGCTGGTAAAACCGTAGGGTTCGAAGTGCTCCATGTCGTCGTTCACTTCGCCTGCGGTCAGGCGCATTTGCAGCGATTGCAGCTTGGTGGCCGAGTGGGCGAGCACGACAGTGCCGCGCGCCAGCAGGCGAGTCAGTAGGCTCATGGAAATTCCTTGGGGTTAAGCAGAGGGCAACGGATTGGCATCAAAGGTGGACGGCGGCGCCACCTGCAGGGTGGTGATCGAACCTTGCTCGGAAAGCGAATAAGTAATCCTGGAGATCAGCAGGTCCTGGTCGAAACCCAGCACCGGATCGATCACTCGCACCAACAGGTTGTGGCGCCACAGATCGCCGTTGGACTGCCGCCAGCCTTGCACGGTGTAGGTGGTAGTCAGGGCCTTCCCAGTGCGAGTAGCACGCTCCCAGTCGGCGCGTTGCTGAGCCAGCTCAGGCGTCAACTGCGTCGGTTCGCTGATCACCGTGACGCGTTTTCGCGTGGCTTTTTCATCCCGGGAAATGCCTGAAACCTCACTCACCGCCGTCGCGCTTTTCTGATCATCGCCCTTGTGCTGGCCGATGACCCGGTACTCGGAAAACACCGAGCCAAAGTCCCTCGGAGCATTCGCCGAAAGGATGTTCTTGCCCAGCTCCAGGCTGTCATTTGCGCGCCCTGCACTGCCGGGCAACGCCAACACCAGGCGTCCGTCCGCGTCGTCGGTAGAGAACACCCGATACAGCGTCAGCAAGCGGTCGATGGATTGAAATACCGTCTCGCCGGGCACGATGCTGTGAGTATGCAAACGGGTGGTCTCGGCAATCTCGCTGAGCACCTCGACGCCATAGCTAGCCGTCAGTGCATGCACGATGCTCAGCACACTTTGCCCGCGCCACTGGCCGGGCTGGTTGATCGCGGCGCAGTCCACCAGGTCCTGGGTCAGCGAACCGCCCTCGATACTCAGGCTGATCTGTTTGCCGTCATAGCTGACCGGCACCTTGAACACAAAGCCGGTGAGCACCAGGTCGCAACCGATCCGTACCTGGCAGCGGGCACCCGGTTTGATTGGCACCGCCAGGGTTTGCCCGGGCCATTGCCAGGTGATGTTGAGGGTGAAGGTGCGAAACTGGCGTTCCAGGTCGGCGCTGATTTCGACGCTTTTCCAGCCGCCATAGTCCAGGCCATCAACCGTCAGCGTGACGGCATTGTCCGACTCGTTCATGGATTACTCCCTGACCACTTGCAGATCGGCAGGCGGCAGGAAGCCCGGATGGGCCACCCGATTGCGCTGCACCACCTCGCCCACTCGCGTCGCATCACCAAAGCGCTGATACGCCAACAGCAAAGCCGGCATGCTGCGCATTGGCGTCAGGTTGACCAGCCGTACACCGGACGAAGCCACCGCCGTCAGATGCGTAAACATCTGTTGGCGCAAGTCGTTCAGTGCAACGTAGTGCCCGGCGTCGGCCTTCAATGCGGCTTGCCACATGGCTTCGTTCAGAAGATCACGCAGCACCAGCACATCGTCAGCTACCGGCACCTCACGGCGCTGCACCGGCTGTGCCGCCTGTTGCGCCAGGGACGGCGTGGTGCTGAGGGTCACCGGTTTGGTCGCCACCGGTACGTCCGCCAGCCAATGGGCGATCTTCACCCACAACGCATCCTGTACGAGGTTGGCAGTAGCCTGCACTGCCGCGACGCTGTCCTTGCCGGTGGTCAGCTTCGGCACGTCGATGTTGCGCGCCGCTTCCACCTGCTGCGAGAGGTTGGCCAACATGCCGCGGTAGCCAGTGCGGGCAAACTCCTTCAGCTCCTTCACATCGCCGAGCAGGCCCTTGAACTCGGCGCTCAACTCCTTGGGCACGTCCTTGATGGCTTTGACCAAGGCATTCAGGTCGCCATACAACTGAATCAGTGGGGCAAACTGCTGCTCAATCACCTGGTAAACCTCTGCCAGCCCATTGCGCAACGCCTGGATGCCCACCCGCGCCTGTTTCACCAGCGCGACGGCCTGCTCAAAACGCAGTACTGCCGAACCCAGCAAACTATCGGCCGACACCAGCAACAGCTGGCGGGTATTGACCGCTGCCGTGGGAAACTTCAAAGGCTCGTCGGGATAGAACTTCAGGGCAAACGTCACCAGCCCGCCGTCCTGACGGGTCTGGGTCATCTCGCATTCGCCGACCTTGACCTGCAACCGTCCAAGCCAAGGGTGCACCAGCTCACCGGCGCCCTCCTCCAGGGCCTTGAGCAACTTGTCGCGCTGCTCCAGGCAATCCTCGCCCACCACAAACGCCGTCAGCTCATGCACCCTGGATTGCTGGCCGAGCCCTTCAAAGAACGGCAGGTCGCGCTGAGGGTACTCGTGCAACTGGCCCTTCTTGCCGACCGGGACTTTTGCCTGGTCGACCCAAAATCCGACGCCACGAAACGACGCCGGCAACAAACGATCACGCCAGCTCATTGGAGCCTCCAAGGGACAGGGAACGGTAGCCGACACGCGGAGTGACACTCAGGCCGGGCTGGTTGGTCTGGGGTTGGTCGACCCGCAGGCCAGCCGGTGCATTCTCGAAGCTCACCCGCAAGTCGCCATTAAGCTGCGTGCGGTTGTTGGCGGCGGTTTGTTGCAGCAGCGAACTGGAGCTGGACGCCAGCGGCGAAATCAACTCAGGCCCCTTGCGAAACCAGGATGGATTACGCGCGCTTTCGGCATTGCGCGCCTGCTGCTCGGTGGTCAACTCCACCACACTGCCGGTAGCCCGGTTGATCGCTTCACCCAGCCCACCATCAAACAGCTTGCGAATCGGCGCGGTTATCACCGCAAGCTTCTCCGACAACTCGGTGAACCAACTCAGTACCGGCGCCCACATGGCTTCGAGCTGTTCCATCGGATGCCAATCGTCGAACAGGCCACTCAACACCACAAAGGCATCCTGGGCCTGCAACTTGATATCGCTCCAGATCGAGGCAAATGCACCGGTGACGGTGCCCCAGACGGCAGAGATCTTGTCCAGGGGTGACCAGTCGAAGTAACTGCTGACGACGGTGAAGGCCGCCAGCGCGGTGAGCTTGAAGTCACTCCAGATCGCCGTAAACACCCCGCTGATCACGCCCCAGTTGGCAATGATTTGCCCCAAGGGTGACCAACTGAACAGGCTCTTCATGAACTCGACCACCGGCACGCTGAGCGCCTTGAGCAAGTCCCAAAGCGCGGCAAAAAAACCGCTCAACGGCGTCCAGTTGTCGACGACCAACCCGATCGGCGACCAGGAAAACAGCGTCTTGAAAAAGCCGATCACCGGCTGCGCCGCCACCTTCAGCGACGTCCACAGCCCCGCAAAAAAAACGCTGATCGGCCCCCACAGGCGCATCAGTTGTTCCAGCGGACGAAACGCAAAGACCGTCTGAAAAAACTCGCCCAGGGTTCCAATCGCCGACATCACGCGCTCGCCAAGCCCGACAAAAAACGCCGATATCGGCTTCCAGTTGGCGACGATCAATCCCGCGGCCACCGCAATGCCGACGGCAACCAGCACAATCGGATTGGCGCTGAGCACCAGTTGCATCAAGCCCAGTGCCTGAGACACGCCGGTGACGGCCGCCTGTATCGCGGTAAACGCCACCGCGCCGGCAGCCAGGCCCTGCACCAGTTGCGGATTTTCAGTGAGCACCTGGGCCACCGACGCCAGCAACGGCTCCAGCCCGACCACCACCGCCGTGACGGCCGGCAACAGTGCAGTACCAAAAGCCACCGAGACCTTGTCCAGCGACGCGTTGAAATCCTTCATCCCCTGCGCCGCCGCTTCGGTAACGCCCCGCCCCACGGCGGCACTCACCCCGCCGACCTCAGCCTTGAACGCCAACGCCGATTTGATACCGCTGACAAACGGCGCCGCCAGCCCACCGCCTTTCACCAAACCAGCGATGTCCAGCTTGCCGAGGCCGGTCTGTTCCAGGTTCTGCCGGAAGCGCCCGACGGTGGCCTGCAACGCAGCAAGCTTGGGCGACAGCTGGTCGATACCGGTCAGGCGCACGGCGGTACTTTCTACTTTCTGAGCTTCTGCCATCACTGCACCTGCTGCATCGCATTGATCCGTTGCGCATGCTCCAGGGATTCCCGGAGCGTATCCAAAGGCCTGGCCAGCATCTGTTCGGGGTCAACCTTCCAGAACCAGGCCAGGTCATAGGCCACCGCAATCAGCTCGGCGACGGAGCCTGCGCCGCACTCATGAAAAAACCGGCGACGGCCCAGCTCAGCGCATTGAAGTCCACCAGGTCGAGCTGGTTGACCGACGACGGCGGAATACCCGCGCACACCGCGATGTACTTGGCGGCCACGTCGAGGTCCAGACTCACGTCTTCGCCCTTGTCGATCTTGTACGGCAGCGCCTTGATCGCCCGCACTTCCTGCACCGTCGGGCGGCGCAGGGTGAGTTCGGCCAGTGGCTCGCCGTGGGCCTCGATGGCCACTTGCAGCTTCACCGTATCGCTCATTGCCAGGTCCCCTTGATGCCTTCGAATTTCAGCTCGATCACGGCATCGTCGCCCTTGGCCACCGGTTCTTCCACCAGGTAGGCACCGGCCAGCACGTAGACTTTGCCGTTGTTGAATTCGCAGGTGACGGTCATGTCGGTGCCCGCGATCAGCTGCTTGAGCGGAAAGTCCGGCGTGTGCAGCGCGGTGACTTTGAAGGACGGGGTGATGTCGGTTTCCTTATAGAAACCCGGCACCACAGTTTCCCGTTTGACGGCCATCAACGGTGCTTCGCAGCCGCCGTTGATGGTCAGTTGAGCGCCGTCCACTTTGACGTAGCAGGTGCCCGCAATCAGTTGACCCATGATGTTTCTCCCAAAAATAAGCCCGCACGCGGCGGGCTGGAATCAGTTGCGAAAAGCGCGGGGGTTACACCGCCGCGTCGTACTGCAAACGGAACTGGTTGAGCAGCGCAAACACCCGCAGCCCATTGACGTAATCGGGCGGGAACAGCACGTTGACCCGGCTTGGGTCCTGGCTGTCACGCTCGACAATCAGGTGCTCGGCGAACAGTTCGGCGTTCTCCACATGGCCTTCCAGTTCCAGCTTGGCGTACTGGGCGATCAGCTCACCGCGAATAGTGCTCGGGGTCACGATCGGCTGGCCGGCGCCAAAGCGCGTGCCGTCAGCCGCGAGTTTGTGGCGCCCGTACTTGCTGGTGATCACGCTTTGCAGGCGGCGCACGATAAAGGCCGACTGGTGCAGGGTTTCACTGTCCAGGTAGGAGTTGTCCGCCTGGCCGAAGGCGTTCTTCTGGTAGGTGGTGATCGCCCGCTGAATGCGCACGTAGCCGCCTTCGTAGTAAGCCGTGGCGATGCCGTAGTTGAGCAGTGATTGGCGCTCGGTCAGGGTGAAACGCTCGCTGGCGTCGGCCGGGTCGAGGCCTGGCAGGCTGCCGCTTTGGGTCGGACGGCTGGCGTCGGCGGAAATAAACACCGCGGTGCGCGCGGCCAATGCCGCTGCCTGAACCCAGAACGGTTGCGGCACACCCGGCTCCATGGCCTGGATGGTCACGTGCTGGTCGTTACGCCCTTGCCCGGCGGCCACCAGGGTACCGATGGTGCCGCGCTTGGCCGTGTAGACGTGGCCGAACAGTTGCTTGGCCCAGGACCAGCGACCGCCGTTGTCATCCATCACCGCTTGCCAGGCGTTGAGGCTGGTGGTGTCGGCCCAGGGCATGCAGATGAATTCAAACGGCTCGTCGCCCAGTGCCGCCAGCGCTGCGAGTTGGTCCGGTACACCGGCGCCCGCCGCCATTTTGCCGAGGACGGCGGTCAGGCCGTCGGGAATTTGCTCGCCGTTGCTCTGGCCCAAACGGTTGAGCTGCAGGCTGATGTCGTTACCACTCTCACCGGTCCATTTGGCGGTCAGGGTGACGGTGCCTTCGGCGGCTACCGCACTGACCGGCAGGTCGGCGCTGGCGTTGATTTTCAGCGCCAGGGCGGTGGCGGCAACGGCCGCGGTGGCGCCATTGATCACGGTCGCTTGAACCCGGGTGCCGCCGACGTACAGGCTGAGAACACCACCCTGGGTGGCGGCACCGCTCAGCGTGAGATCGGCCTTGGCCGCACTGCCTTCGGTGCTGTGCAGCGGCAGGCACCAGATCTCGCCCACCGGGTCACTCTTGCGGAACGTCTCGTACATCGACGCCAGCATCGAACCCTGGCCGCCGATACGCTTGGCCATCGCCGCGCTCGACACCAGCACCAGGCTGCCGATTTCCGGGCTTGTGACGTTGTCGTTGACCTGAGCCACGATCAGCCGGCGCAAGGCCGACGACGCGCTATTGGCCGCCGAATTGTCCATCTCGGCGTAGAACAGCGGCACACGAATGTCCGCCGGAATATGACTGAATCCAATCGCCATTATTTGGCTCCCTGTGGTTTTGCCGCCTTGACGGCTTTGGTGGTGATGTCGCCATCGGCCAGACGTCGACGCCACCAGGCGTTGTCCGGGACTTCGCGACCTTCGGCCGGCAGCAGATCGCCCGCCTCCGGGTCAGGTACGGCACGGCCGGAAACCGGCAGTACGGTGATGCGTTTGCTCATGGTTTTACCTCGGCAGAAAAGGTCATTTCCAGGCGCCCGTCGGGGCCTGGGTGTTGCAGATTGGGGTCGGCCGGGTCGATGGCATCGACCCGCACCGTCACCCCGTTGAAGGACGGCAGAGCGTCCAGCTCAAGCTCGAGCCAGGTTTCCGCTGGCTGTGTGCTGAGGTTGCGTCCCAACTGGCTCTCAAGAAAAAACCGCAGCCGGTACAACCCGCGAACCTTGCTAAGCAACAGCCATTCGCCGCCGTCGTACTGGATAGGCTCGTAGAACCCTTCGGGCTTGTAGCCCACCAGCGCCCGCCAGACCTCGGCGCGCAGGGCATGCAGTTGGTCCATCGCCTGGGCGTGCTGGCCTTCCGGCAGATCCAGCACCAGCACCACGCCAAAATGCTCGCGCAGGGTTTGGCGGCTGCTGTTTTGCGTAGTGTTAGGGCTGGCCTTGTCGCAGATCGGCGTGACGACCGCCTGGGGCGCGTCAAGCACTGGCAGGTTTTGCAGCGCGTCAAGGTCGAGGCCGGCGCGGATGTGTTGGTTGAACGATGGGCAGCGATCCCGCAGGTGACTGACCAGAGGGGTGATCTTCATGGCGCCTCACCAGGCAATAAAAAACCCGCCGAAGCGGGTGGGTAGAGGGGACCGATCGGGCGCGTCATTCAGGTGATGACAGCCCGGTCGCCTTGATCGTGCATCGGTAGCTTTCCTTGCGTTTGCCGATGGCCGTCAGCGTGTCGATGGACCAGCGCCCCTGCATGAAGCCGGGCCAGGTTTCATCCAGCATCAGCAGCCCTTCGGCCTGGAGCGCCGGGTTGCCGGGGCATATCACATTGATCTGCAGGCCTTCACGGCCAACCCGGCGCATCTCGCCCTCGGCCGCTGTCCTGGCTTCGTCTTCGCTCTGGTAGCGCTGGGCAAGCACTTTGAACGGCGCGCCACCCACCTCCACCTCACGTTTCTTGCAAGTAGCGGCATCCCACCAGGACGCCTTGGCCCCTTCGAACTTGGCCCGGCTGGTCTCGGTAAAACTGGCGCTGATAAACGCGTGGTCGCCCGGACGGTTATCGCGGGTGACCGACAGCCGCACTTCTTGCAGCGGCTTGCCCGACAACGAGGTGAGCTGGCCTTTACGGCCCAACACGTACAGTTCGTCGACAGGCTTGGCCACCGCATCAAAACGCTTGGCAAGCCGGGTCAGAAAGCTCATGTCGCTTTCGTTGGTCTGGTCGATGTGAGCGATCTTTTCAGCGTCCAGATCCGGCGCGACCCTGGGTGAGAATCCATAACGTGTGGTCAGTTGGCGGAACAGTGCGCCCAGGGTGGTCGGCCCATGGCTGGCTGTGCGGCGCTGTTTGAATTCGTCGTGGTCGAACGGCGCTGCCGTGGCCACCAGCACCAGGCGCATGGGGAAAAGGTATGGGGTGCGTTGGGTAATCTTGAACAGCCCCTTGTCCTCCAGGCCAGTCTCGAGGTAACCGACCCGCAGGCCGATCCTTCCACCCATGCGGGGCAAGCCCTCGAGCCCTTCGATATCAAGGGTCAGCTTGAGCTGGTCGGATACGAAGCCTGCGGCATCGGTGTGTTCCCACTCCAATAATCGCTCGTTGAGCAGCGCGGCATTGATCCCGTAAATTTCCACCATCGGTGTGAATCCAAGTGCCATGGTTCCTCCTTAATCCCAAACCGAAACCGGCTTTTTTGCGACAGGGCGCGCGTCCAGTTCCGGCACGATCACACCGATGCCGGCCGGCAATACCGCCCCGTGTTCCGCGAGGTCCGGGTTGAGGTGCCATAGTGCTTCCTCAGCGGCGTCGTCACTACGACCCAGTTCGCGGTAGAGCAGCAGGTTGACTGAGTCACCGGCAATACTTCGGACTCTACGCATTGACGAATTCCTCCAGTACCAACGTCCAATTGATCAGCATGGCCGTGCCGTCGTCGATCACGTTGGCTTGTTTCTCGTCCACCGACTTGATCGTCCACAGCCCCCAGTTACGGCCAATCCCGTCCACTAACGGCAGCGGTGTACGCAAGACCTGCAAGTCGCGCAGCTCGTCGAGCCTGGCCATACCAATGCCACGCGCCGCCTTGCCGCCAAAGGTCAATGTTTCGAGGGGCTGGCCGGTCTGGCTGGACTTGGGTTTGCCGGCAATGATGTCCAGCGCGACCCAGCCACCGCTACTCTTACGGTCGAGGGTCGCGTAGGCAAACCCGCGCGACAGCCCGAAAATAAAGCTGCCCAACACCATTTGTTGTCGCATCAGACTGCTCCATCGGTGAGTGCCGCGTCGCGTCGCGTCGCCAGCAGGTTATCCATCGAGAGCGGCGTGAACTGCGCCTCGATCTGTTGCACGACGAGCGCCGCCAGCGCTTGGTAACTGGCCTGCTCGGGGGCGGTGATGTTGATCTGCGGGGCGAAGTTGATTTGGCGGTTGTCTGTTTGAGCGTTGGGAAGGCTTTGGCTGACCTGTTCGGGTGGCGGGAGACGGTCGTCGCTGCTCATGACTTTCTCGCCGAGGCTGGCACCGACGTCGCTGCCGACGAAAGTGCCGACAACACCGCCCACCACCTTGCCAATTGCACCACCGGCAAAGCCGCCGATCACACCGCCCAACAATGTGCCGGCGCCCGGAATAATCGAACCCAGCGCCGCCCCTGCGAGCGTGCCAACGGCACGCCCAATGGCCAGCCCTGCTACCTCGCCGGCCAAACCGCCCGCGATACCACCGCCTATCGACCCCACACTGGCGCCAACGGACTCTTTCAGAGTGCCGTTGTTCGCACCTTTGATGAGATTGACACCAGCGTCCGCCACCACCACCGCCAACGATCCTCGCTTCGCGATTCGGCTGGCTCTGTCGGTTTTCGTAGGCGCATCTGGGCCTGAGTTTTTGCCTGGAGTGCGGTCGGCCTGGCGTGTGTCGCTGCCTTGTGACGTCCCTTTGCTCCCGGACGGGTTGGACTTGTTGCCGCCTGCATCGCGGGGTGCGCCATCCTCGCCAAGAACTTTCCCGGCGACCTTGTCAAAGACCTTGTCCACGACAGTACCGCCGAGCTTCTTCGCCAGCGGTACCATCACCACGGCGGCCAATGCGAGGGCGGCCGTGGCTTTGGGCAGCGATTCAGCCAGCCATCCCAAGCCGTTGACCACAGAGGTCAGCACCGTCAGCGCGCCATTTTTCAGGGGTGCAATTGCCGTATCGGAGGCTGTCTCCAGGCGGGTGGTACTGGCCTGGAAGGCCTGTTCATGGGCTTTGGTGGAGTCTGCCCGGCCGGTAGCCGAACGCATGACCGAGCCCTGGTCGCCCAGAGCCGAAGTCGCGTAAGTCGACTTGTCGGCCACCGCCGTGAAAGCCTGCTTCACCGTGTCGATCACCGGCACCAGGCTCAGAATCGAGCGGTTACCGTCGAACAACTGAGTGGCCAGTGCCGCCTGCCTTTCCTGGGGCTGCGCCTTGAGCGCTTCGAGGACCGTCAGCACTGTGTGCGGTGCGTCCTGCTTCATGCCTGCCGCAAGCACCTTCGGGTCAAGCTTGAGCTCTGCCCAGGCAGCGCGCTGCCCCTCGGAGGCACCATCACCCTTGGCCAGCGCGGCGCCGACTTTTTCCACCGCAAGCCCGGCAGACGCCCGGTTGTTACCGGCCGTGAGCAACGCCGCCGAGAACGCCGCGACCTGTTCGGGGCGCATGCCCGACATTCTCGCGGCCGTGCTCTGACGCACAATCGTACCGATATCCACCGCATCGGCCTTGAGCGAAGCGTGGGAGCCCAGCACGTTGGTGGCGTCAGCCAGATCCAGCGCCTGCGGGCGATCCAACTTCATCGACCCACGCCAGCCGCCCATCATCTCGCCGGCCGTCTTGATATCGGTCTGAAAGGCCGCGGCGATGATCGCGGAATCGCGGGCGAACTGCAGCAAATCAGCCTGGCGAGTTTCAAGGTCCTTGCCTACACCGGACCGGGCACCTACCTGCTCGACCCTGGCCAGATCGACAGCACCTGCGCCACTCGCGGCAACCAGTGGGTCGGACGCCATGGCCAGGTTGGCCTCGCGCAGTTGTGTGCGTTCACGCCCGGCAAACCCCACCACTTCATGCAGGTCGGTCATCGCCGTTTCCAGCGCCTGCGAGGGTTGGGCTGGATCGGATGAGGCGCCGCTCGTGCTATTGCCTTTGCCGGCCTGCAGGGCCCTCATCACATCGAGCAATGAGCCGTTGAACCTCTCCAACGTGTCAATGAGCCGGGCCTGCCCCGCGACCAGTTGCGCCAGTTGCACACCGACATTTGCCAGTTGAAAGCCCGGCATGTCCTTGGGTAAGGCATCAAGCAAGGACGGGCCAGCCAGCATCGGCGCAATGGGCTGGATGCTGGCGCCTGCCCCGGCCGTTTCAAGCGAGCCGTAAGTCGCCTGGCCATCCCTGGCGATGAGCGACTTCAATCCAAATTTACTGTCTGCCATCCGCTCTACTCCTGTTTGACGCCAAGGCGAGTGATCGCGATGTCGTAGCGGCGCAATGCTTTTCCGGCGTCCCAGTCCAGGATTTCCGCTTCATTTACCGAGTAAATGAGCGGCACGATGTCGAGAATTACTTCGATGTCGCGCTCCGAAAGAAGTCCGCCGGTTTGTTTAAAAAATCGTCGATGCGCCCCTGCAGTTCCGTCCAGTCGGGCACGGTAAGGCCCGCTAGGTCGGGGATCATCAGCCCGGAACAATGGGCAGTGATGAACTCGGCGCGTTCCTTGGCCGTGGTGAGTTTTTTCATCACTTTGGTAGCGCGCAGGGCAGGCATTTCCAGGGTCACATCGGTCAGGGTTCGGCCCGCTGCGTTCAGCGGCAGCAGCAGCTTCACCTGTTCGGAGATGGTTGAGTCACCAGGCGTGCGGGATTCGTCCAGGAAGAACGAAGCCGGGCGGGTCGACATGTCATGTACGTATTGCGCGATGCTCACGTAGTCCGGACGTTTGAGCTGGTCGAGCTCTTTTTCCGACAGGCCGGTGGCGAGTTTCGCCAGTTCGAAAAACTGGTCGTCCTCGTCGTCACCGGCCCGGGCCAGCGCGTCTTTTTGCGCGGCGTAGTACAGCGGCTTGAGTTGCACCTGCTCGATTGTCGCGCCGGTATCGGCGGTGATCGGCGACAGCAGGATGTGCAGCGGAGGCATCCAGGCCATGAGTCAATTCCTTGGTCAAACGTTGTTGAAAAGCACCGCACCTCTCGGGGCGAACGCGATCACTGTGGGAGCCGGGCTTGCCCGCGATGGCATCGCCTCGGTGCAACTGATACACCGAGTCGCCTGCATCGCAGGCAAGCCAGCGCCTACAGAAATCGCAAGGCCCTTACGGCATCAGCACCGCGCGGCGGGCATCGCCGAGGATGTCGACGCCGTTGAGCACGAACTTCTGGGTGCGTACGTCGATGTCGATTACCGGGATGCCGTTTTCCAGGCGGTTGTAGGTGCGGCAGGAGAACTCCAGGGTGATGGTGGGTTTATCGCCCATCTTCACCGGTGCCTCGGTCAGAGTCTTCAGCTTGCCGCCGATGGTGTGGTAGGTGAAGTAAGTCTTGCCATCCTGGTCCTGGCCGGCTTCGCGCACGTTCAGCAAAATGTCGTCGCCCAGGCGCACGCCCAGGGCAAGCATGATTTCCGGACCTGCGCCTTGCAGCTCCAATGTGGCGTTGAGCGCTTTGGCGCTCTTGGCCATTTCCTCGGCGATAAAGCGCCCGCCGGTCATGAGCTCCATATCGAAGTCAATCTTCGGCGGGGTGAAGGAATTGACGGTAGCCGACAACGGCAAGCCCTGAAGGGTGGCCGCAATGGCCTGTCTTACACGGTTGGTAAACATTAGAGAACGTCCTCCAGGAACTGCTCGATGATTTCATCGCGGGCGTTGAGTTGATAAATCATGTGTTCGTTCGGCGCGTAGCGGCCGTAGTCGATGACGATGAACCAGGTGCCGTTCTTGTACTTCTCGACACTGTTCAACTCCGGGTGCAGGTACACGCTGCCGCCGGGGATGGTTTCGTCAGCCACCAGGGTTTGCAGCCAGTCGTTGATACGTTTCACCTCCTGGTCCATGAACGACTTGGTCAGGTTCTTGGCCATGGCTTTCTGGCCGGCCTTGACCAGCTTGCGGCTGATCGCATCTTCCAGGCCGACGTAGCTGATGAACTTGCCGGTAATGGAACGGTTACCCAGCAGCGAAAAACCGCCGAGGATGGTGCGGGCGTAGTAGCTCACGCCGTAGCGGTTAAGCAGGTCGCCTTCGGTGGAGGTGTCGAGGATGTTGTACTCGACGACGCGGGAAACATCTTCGGCGAAGGTCACCTGATTGCCCGGGCTCTCCCACTGCTTGACCTTGGCCAGTGCAGCGATGGCCAGGGACGACGGCGCCAGGAACACGTTTTTCTTCGCGGCCTTGGAGTACACCGACGGCATGTTGTGCACCAGCAGGCAACGGTCGAAACCGAGGTCGGCACCGCCCAGTTCGCCGCTGTAGGTCACCTGGTCGGCGACGGTTGCGTCCTTGCCATCCAGCACCACACGGGCCTTGATGCGCTTGCCGAAGGAGGCGAATTCGCCGGCCACGGCCTTGGTGCCGGTGAAGCCTGGAGCACCGATGATGGTCAGGTCTTCGGGGACGCTGGCCAGGGCCGCGAGGCCCAGTTTGCGGCCGGTAACCGGCTCTTCACCGCCGATTACGTTATTGAGGGTATCGGCCGGGGTGGCGCCCTCGTCGACGATCACCACGTAGACCGGCACCTTGACCACTTTGAGGATCTGGTACACGGCATGGAACAGCGTGCCGGTTTCAGCGCCAGTCGGGTCCAGCAGCGCCTGGGTGGTGAAGCTGTTGATGCGGAACGGGGCGTTTTTCGGAATCGAGGCATGGGCGTTGGGGGCAGTGCCCACCAGGCCGATGACGTTGTCGCCCAGGCCACCCATGGCCTCGGGGGATTCGGTGGCATTCACAGTGATGCCGTTGTGCTCGAAGTTCAAAACCTCAGCCATGGTTATTCAGCCTTCTTGGGAGTGGAGTTGAGGACGCTGGTGAGTTCCAGGCGGCCAGCGGTGCGCAGGGCGGATGCTTCGACGTCCAGCAGGTCGAGTTCCTCGCCTGCGGTGGACCAATGGCCGGCGCCGGTGGGGAACGGGATGAGGACGGTGTAGGTTTGGCGGTTGGCCATAGGTGGATCTCCGGGCGTAAAAAAAGCCGCTGCGCGGCTTGGAGTGGTTTTCAGGAAGTGTGTGAAACAGGAAAGAAGATATACCTTCAGTGCGAAGCGTTTTTTAAAGTTGAGTTGTTAACCAAAAAGGCGCTACGGGACGGTGGTTGGCCGATGGAAATACCGCCTCTTGTGGCCAGTCTCGCAACCGGCGTCGATACTCTTGCAGCTCGATGTACTGCTCAGATGTAAGGGTTGTCGCGCCGCCACTTTCCAGCTCATCACGATGCCTTGAAACAATGGCATCAGTCGGAGATAGCTGAGCATCGCGCCAAGCTCTTTCGGCAACAATCAGCTCGTCATGAGTTGGCGATGGAGGATCAACGAGCACTGGAAAGTCATCATCCCCCCAAGTAATTACCTTTCCTTCTGACTGTCCCGCGAACAGTTCAGCGTATCGCTTAGCGGAAATTTCAAGTACATCATCCGGCATAAACTCATGAATGTCGGGGTCGTAAAAGCCGCGAGTAGATTTTGAAGCAAACATTAATTCCCCCTTTCTCAGTAGCCTACAACGATGAAAAATCCGCCAAGTTTTGAAGTCGCAACGCCCGTTGTAGATATCATCGCGGTGGCATTTAGTGTGTTAGTAGTCATCGATGTAAGAGAGAAAACCGTAGCTCCTCCGTTTCCTAAAATCGACCCACTCAGACACGAGTTCGGGAACGTTATCGGCAACGTGATCGACCAGTTCCCAAAACCTGCGCCATTCGAAACTGTATTTCCCCACTGAATAATCAACCCGCTAGGGAGCTTCTGGTATCCGCTGTAGTCTATCGACGAAGAAAACTCAGAGCTCAATTTAAGTGCCGACGTTCCCGACAGGAAGTAGTTAGTTCCCTGCAGCACCAAGTCCACCGACGATCCAGGTGGAACAACTAAACGCGATAGCGGCCTGGTAGCTATAGCTGCAACAGTATCAGAGCCAAAAGGAACTACTATCGCATTTACGGAGCCTACGTTTCGGATAGATATCACACTGCCTATTTGCCCACCGCTGGAGGGAGGCAGCGTCGCGGTAATTTCGGTGCCTGAATTTAGCAGCAATACCCTTCCGAAATATTGCGGCGTTAAATTTGCACTAACCGACAATACTGAAACGTCACTGTAATTACCCAACGCTCGCTGCACAAACTCGGTATTCGCCAGTGTTTTGCTGATATTAAACTGGAGCGCCGTGGGTGCAGTGGGGTTATCCAAAAATACGGGCGACTGGAGAGGGGCAAAACCAAAGGTAATGTTCTGGAACGTCAGCGCCGTAGAGCCAAGAACTATTGAACCATCAGTAATCAATTGCCAAATAGTATCCGGCTGAGTTACCCCTTGCTCGACCACCACAGTCATGGCCGACGTAACCTTGGCACTGGAGTCCGCGTCCTTTGCGCGAACCCAGTCAGCGTTGGTCACAACGTAAAGCCCGTTGTCTTTCGCAACTGTTTGGTTTTTTACTAGAACCCGGTCACCTGCAACGACAGCCACACCATCAACTATTTGCGCCGCACTCAACGCGATATTTGTCGTAGTTGCCACGCGTACCGACTGCTTTGCATCTAGCTTGGCAAGCTCATCAGCCACATAACCCGTCACCCAAGCACGTGTTGCCTTGACGACAGTGTCGTCAATCAACAACGTTACAAGCGAAGCGTTGTTAGTCTCGAAAATCGACCGAATATAAAACTCTTTCCCCGTCCCTGACGTTGCCAACACCGGTTTGAAAGATTCCGGATATTTCACTATCGCATAAAGAATCCCCGTGTCCGTCCAAAGCCCGGCTTCACGTACATACCAACCACCGACCTCAGCCGGAATAGTCACTTCAGCCAGCAACCAACTCGGATTTTTCTCATCCTGGAACAACGCATTCAGCGGCCCGCGCCAGACTTCACGCTTCAGCGCTTTGGCTGTGGCATCCGGGTTGTAGACCGCCCCATTTCCATCACCAACTGAAATTTGCGCAAGTTTGATCGGCACGCCAGCAGCCTTGCAGGCTGTTTCGTAGGCGATCCCCGCATTGGTAAGCAGGGTGTAGTAGTCAGCCATTTAGGACTCCTGTGGATAAAGGGTGGTGGTTTCGACGGTGTAGAGGCCGGCGGCCATGAAGGCACTGCCAGACGCCTCGAGCCCGGCAAGCACCAGCGGGTAAATCGTGGTCAGCTCGCCGCACACGGTGGCGGCGCCGATGCTGTGGCCACCGAACGCGCTCAAGCCCACGGAGATCGAGAGCATGTCGCGCTCGCTTTTGGCATCGGACAGGCGGCGGTCTAGACGGGCGTCAATTTCTTCGCTGTAGGGCAGCTCGGTGTAAGCCCGCACGGAGAAGCTGTAGGGCTCGCCGGGCGGCGTCTGTTCGTACCAGGCGCGAACCTCCGGTGCCAATTGCAAACCCTTGGCCGCATTTTCCAGCGCTTGGCGAGTGCCCGCTTGCCGGGCAGTGGGCCAGGCGAGTTTGACCGTCAAGCGCTTTTCAGCTTCGGGGGCAGTGGCGCTCCATTCGTTGACCGCCCGATCCGCCGCCAGGTAGGGCAAAAACGCCACTGGCGTTCGAGCCGGATCCATCAGTTCAGGGAACGGTGGAGTAACCCGGTCGAGCAACTGCCCGAAACCCATGTCCAGCGCCTTCTCCAACGGAGAACTGTTGGCAGGCAGCAAACTGCCTTTTGGCTCGTTCATAGCGTGCGCACCTCCACCTCGACACCCGTGCAATACGGCGCCTGAAACGCCGTGGTGACGATCGGCTCCAGCGGCTCAAGGATTTGCAGTTGCGCAGCGCCCGCCGAGTGGATGGCGTAGTCGATCCAGCTCGGGTCCACACGCCCTTCCAGGCGATGACAAGACTCGGCGTAGGTTTGCAGCAGTTGTTGCGCGGCCACTTGGGTCAGCCCGGAATCCGGGCCGGCGTTGATCTTCGCCACCACGCGGATTTTGTAGCGCAGGATCTGAGCCGCCTGCACCGTGACGAGATCCGTTTCCGGCCGCACATCAGGCCGGGCGAAATGCCGGCGTACACCGTCGAGCAGATCAGCAGGTGGCGTGCCATCCCCGTCTCGGGCCAAGACCGTCACCATCACTTCACCCGGCGCGGTGCGACGGCCGTTGCCATCCTTGACCCGTGCCGCGTAGCCGTCCGGGTCGAAGGTATAAGTGACCGTCACCACCCCGGGCGTAGCACTTTGCACTTTCACTGATGGACGCTCACCCAGGGTGAAAACCTCCCGGCGATACTGCATGCGCGACCCTGCCGCTGGAGCATGGGGCGCGAGGTAATAACGCAGTCGGGCGTCATCGTCGCTCTCCAGCGTCGGCGGCACTGGCGGGAAAGCCGCCGGATCGCCGGGATCAAGCACTTGACGCTCCAGGCCCATGTCGGCAAGGCGTGCGTCGAGGTTGCTGCCGGTGGCCCACCACGCCAGCATCTGCTTGATGCGGGCGTTGTATTTGCGCTCGTGGGTTTGCAGGCGAACGCAAAAAGCTTCGAGCGCCAACGTCAGCAACTCGCTCTCGTTCTCCAGGCTGACCTTGAGCTTGGCCGCATTTTCCGGCGCTCGGCCAACGACGTAATCAACCACAAACGCCTTGAACTCCGCCAACAGCGGTTCGAACTCGTCGACGGCAATGATCGCCGGCTCGGCCAACTGGTTCTGGCCGGGTATCAGCATGCTCATGTCACCACCTCGAAGGTTTGTTTGCGGTTTTTCCAGGTGCCGGCAAAGCGCAACAACAGGCCGGCGCCCTGGCGGTTGGCGACGATGACTTGCGGCTCGAAGTCGGCAATGCCGTTCTGTGGGTTGTAGAACGCCTGGGCGGCATGGCTTTGGGCGAGAATCAGCAGGTCGTCGCCGAGGTTTTGCCCGAGCAGTTGCGGGATCATTGAGCCGTACAGCGGGCGCTTCTGGCGGGTGCCCAACGGCGTGGTCAGCGCTCGGGTGGCGCGCTGTACGAATTGCAGCCAGTCATCGACGGCCGCCCCGGTGTTCCGATCGATTCCAATCATGGGATGTCCTTATCAGGGGCTGATGACCCGGCCCTGGTGGTCCACCACCGGGCCGCTGAAGTGCGCGCCGCCGGCATCCAGCAACAGGCTGGTGCCGCCGACTTGCAGCGTGATGCTCTGGGCGCTCATCGTCAGGTTGGCGGCGCCGACCTTGACGTCGACCTGCTCGCGGGAACCGATGAACGTGGTGGGGCCATTGGCCCAGTTGAAGGTGTGGCTGGCGTCGTCGTAGTCGCTTTGGGTGCCGTCCTGATGGCGCCGCCGGGTCAGTGTCGGAACGCTGGAGACCGGCGGAAAACGATCGCTGTTCAAGCCGAACAAGGCCACCGATTGCGCCCCGCCCTCGCCGCCGCCGTAGTTGAGCAGCACGCATTGCTCGCCCACCGAAGGGATGCGGGTTTCGGTCTGTGCACCGGCGCTGGGGTTGAAAAAACGGATCGCCGGGGTGAGCAAGTCGCCGTGGCTGACCTTGCAGGTGTTGCTGGCGGCATCGACCTCCTGGCACACGCCGATGCGGCAGAAACTTTCGGCGCGTCGATAGAGGTCTTCGAGCTGGGCTTCCATTTCAGCCAGGCGCTCGATGATTGGCCCCAGTTGCATGCGTAACAGCGCGTCAAACATGGGTTACTCCGCCAGTGGTTTGTATTGGTCGGGGTCGTCGATGTTCGAGACTTCCCAGGTGCAGGCGAACAGCGGTTTGCCTGTGGGGTCGTTGAGCAACGGCGGTCCGATATAGAGGGTTTGGGTGAAGGTGACGGTCCAGGTGTCGTAGTCCGTTTCGGCGGGAGTGCGTATTGAGGGCGCGGCGACTATGTTGGTCGGCAGGTCGCACTGCGCCTGCGGCAGGTTCCAGCGGTTGTCCAGCACCAGGTCCATCAGTCGACTGGCCAGGTCACAGGCATCAAAGGGCAATGCACCCGGAGCGACCATGGCCTTGAGTGAAATCCCCAGGGCATGGGCCTTGCGCCCTTCACGGGAGCGGATGCCCGGGCCATTGCCTTCAACCGTGATCAATACGCCGGTGTTATCCCCGGCGCCCTGAAAATCCTGGTGATTGCCGACCTTCAGGTCCGGAAAGGCAATATGCAGCGCCTCGCTGATGGCTTGAGGGAGTTGGGAAGGTTTTTCGATGAGGGTCATTTAAGTAGCGTCCTTGCAACGGTTACTGCGGGTCCTGACGGGTGCCTTCGTTGACGCCAATCCGCTTGGCTGCCCACCGTTCATAAAGGCCGATGGCCACGTCTGCACCGGCCATGGCGGTCAGGCAACCAATGGCGCCGGCCGTCCAGATCGACATGCCGGCGGCGTAGCACAGCATCAGGGCTGATACCCCGCACACCATGCAGGCCCCGGAACGCAGGGCCAGGCGCCGCAACAGCGACCAACCACGGGCGCCTTCCTTGTCGGCGCGCCACATTTCTCCGGACACACCGCCGATCAGGGCCAATACGATCACCAGCCAGATAGGCATTTCCGCTAACGCTTGCTGCTCGTTTGTCATGTCACGCCTCCTGGCTGAGCATTACCGGCGCAGTGCCGGGTTTTGGGTAATTCCATTTATAGGTAGGCATTCCAAAAAGCCCGGTTGCCCGGGCTTTTCAGTAATGATTTCCTCGGTCTTTCGGCGCTACTGGCGCGGTACGGACCTTTCCTCAATGTTTTTCCGACCACGATCCCTGTCTGCCGGATAACTGCTTCTGGTGCTTTACGCTGCACACCCGGGCCAGTTGCCAACCCTCTGAACCGTTAAGGCCGGTTCATCGCTGCCTGTTCTTGAAGCGGTATGAAACTAAAGAGCGTCGGCATCCTTGCCGGTGTTGCCTGGCATCCGTGCCATCGCTTCGATGGCGTCCTTGCCGGTGTTGCGTAACGTCCTTGTCTCCCCTGGCAGCATCCTTGCCGCCTCCACCAGACCTTCTTGGCTGGCTTGAGATGGAGAATATGCATGTATGCATATACAGTCAATGCACAAATGCATTTATTTTTGCGATAGATATGCACGCATGCATTCATAGCCTTGCAGGCATGGGTTTGGTGGTTTTGCACAGGCGAAAAAAAGCCCGCTCATTGGCGGGCTTTGTCCTACGCGGAGGGGTTAGCGGGCGTACATGCCCCACCAGAAGACGTGACCGAGGATGCTGATCTGTTCATCCTGGATGTCCTGGAAGCTGTAGTCCTCGTCCGGGTGTTCATCGCGGTTGAAGCTGCGCAGGCGAATCCCGGAAGGCAGGCGGTAGAGCTGTTTCACCCGCAGTTGGCCGTTGTGGTTGATGGCATACAAGTCGCCATCGACGATGTCGCCGATCCCGCACTTGCCGGCGTTGACGCCCACCGTCGCACCATCACGCAGTACCGGCAACATGCTGTTGCCACGCACCGTCACGCACTTGGCCTGGTCGAACTGCACACCGTTGTGCCGCAGGCTGCGCTTGCCAAAACGCAGGCTGGCCTTCTCGCTTTCCTCGATGACGAATCTTCCTGATCCAGCAGCCAATTCAACCTCGCGCAGAAAGGGGATCGACACCTCGTCATCATTAACGGGGGTGTCGTCGTCCCACAGGCTTATGTCCTTGAGTTCCGAATGCATCGGGTCGCGCTCTTCCGACCGCGCCGGCACCAGCGCCGCGCGCCCGCGCAGCTGGTCGGTGCTAACCTGGAAGTAATCGGCGATGCGCGAGATGTGCTTGTCAGACGGGTCAACGATCTTGCCGCTGAGGATCCGGGACAGCGTGGATTGAGGCACGCCGGTACGCCGGTGAAGCTCCGTGGGGGAGATCCGGTCGCGGTCCAGCAGCTCTCTTAAGACGATAGAAACGTTGCGTTTTTGCATAACGCGGATAGTGCAGGCAGTTTTGATGCTTGGCAAATGCTAATTTGCATATTTTATGCATCGAGCGGCGAATTTGACCTGACCGTTTGTGAACTACGAAGCCCGGGGCGATTCAGAAGTACCGTTATGCCTTGGACATCTGCACTGCCCTGGTCGGAATTGATCGTCTAGCCGGCGTATTGTTGCCCGAAGACATCCAGTTATTAAGGATGCTGCTGATTGCAGATCGAGCGCCGTCGACCGTCAACCACTACCTGGCAACGTTCGCCGGTTTTTTGGGTTGGTGCGAGATAAATGGGTATTGCCGTCCGGGTTTATCAGAAGCGTGTAATCGGTTCGCAATGCAAGGCCAAGAGCCAGATCCGCTTACTCGTGATGAATTCCAACTGCTGGTAGAAAAAGGATGCCTTCACCCGCAGGACTCTGCGGCCATTACCCTGGCCGTGTACACCGGGCTTCGACCAGGTGAGCTATGTGCGCTAGCTGTAGAAGACATAGATCTGGAATCAGGACAGATCAACATTACCCGCGCCATTACCGCCAAAGGCACGTTCAAGATTCCCAAAACGGGGAGGCCGCGCTCAGTATTATTAATGCCGCCAGCAGTAGAAGCCTGTCGTGCGCTGATGGTGCTTGTGGCCGATCACCCTGCACGCTCCATTGAAGTGTTCCAGAACAGGCACGAGAGTCGGAAAGAAAAGGTCACCCCACTGCTTTCTCCCTCCACTCAGGCACGCAAGAAGATCATAAACTTCTGGTATGTCCCCACCGCTTGGAATACCAAGTGGGCGGCGATCCAAAAGCGTTCTGGCATCCGCCCTCGTCGACCGTACCAGACGCGCCATACCTACGCGTGCTGGTGTCTCACTGCCCGTGGCAACCTCGCATTTATTGCTAAGCAGATGGGACATAAAGATTTCACCATGCTGGTGGAAGTTTATGCCAAATGGATGGATGACGAATCACCTACCGAGCTTGCAAACATCTGGAACAGCATAAACAAAACAAAATAACCAGCCAACACTATATGACTTTTCTCAGCCTAGCCTCGCTCGCAGATTTAACGGCTGACTTTACGTCTCCACGACTTTCTTCAAGAAGACTATCAAGAGCCAAAGAATGCACGTCATAAATCTGGAAAGGCAGAAGCATCATCCGATAACAACCAAGAACAAAAAAACCGGACGACATAACAAGAGGAATGCTCTTTCCATAGAAAACATTCATCTTAATTGCCAGCATCGAAAGCAAACTAAATCCAAGGCAAATCAAAAAAGAAAACAATGTATTCATTTGAGACATGAGCATGTACTTAACCTTTAAACCATAAAGATAAGTTTGCTCATATGTCATTTTACCTACGTACTGACTACGCCCAGAAAAAAGCATAGCAGTGATCACGAAACCAATAATCACACCACTGAACGTGATCACAGCGTTTAAAAGATTATCATCAACTTTATCAATACAAAAAAAGCCAAGCACACCACCCAGAATCAATATAACCATATTGAAGACTAGATATGCTACGTTGCTAGCGGAGGCGCGCGCAACGTCCCCAAGCTCATCATTTACTAGCTTTGCGTTCTTTAGTTCTTCGGGAATTAGGTATAAATATTTCATTGTCGGCTAGCGCTCCAGATTCGTCCAAAATCCTTTTTCCGTTATCTCCGGGCGTACATAGTTCCTCAAGATAGACGAGCATTTTCCTGATCAGTTCCGCTCTATCAGGATTCTTACCACCAACGTCAGTAACTTCAATCGTTTTCTTAATCTTAAATTTCGCTGCACCACGAATCGAGGAACCGTCAGCCAGATGAATAATAACACCGTCGATCTCTTCTTGCTCCCTCGCTTCGTCGTATGCCGCGATAACCTTCTCGGTTGGGAGTGTATCCTTAGATTTCCACTCAACCGTCATCATTCCAGTGCTGGGCATATATCTTTTTACACCCGAAAGCATACCCAGTAATTCACTATCAGTATTAGGAACCGATTCACTGAGTCCTAAAGTAAAGCCCTTGGCTCCTCCCCCACGAGCAATCTCTCCACGCAAACCTGAAGACACCGCATCTGTAAAATAAAAATTGTAACCGCGCCCCAAACTGAACTGACGAACCAATTTATTCAAGTAACGCTCAATGTACATAATACCGCCAGCACCGCGAGTACTCTCAACAACTGCTGCCTGACCGTAAACTAAAATATAAGATATATAGATAAGCTCGCGAGCCTCATCTCCCTCCGCGCCTGCTCGCTCATCTATTACAGCGTTAGCCTGGTGCGGATCAGGCGTCAGTGTTGGAGGAATTGCTCCGGGCTCGTAAGACCAAACCTCAAACACACAAGTATCGTCGTCCAATTCCTCAAAATTATTGAAAAAATAGCATTGCTGAGGAACTTGGGTGCCGTCAGCGAGACGTACCATCTGCTCCCAGATGCGTGATCCAACAGTTGGACAACGATCGCGCAGCTCGCGCATCAAATCGGCAAGCACAATCTTGGGCCCAGATTTGAGTTGAGAAAAATGTATCGGTTTGAGCTGCAGCGTACGGCTAATCGGCTTTCTTGCCATTTCAATTCCTTGATGATGCTTAGCCGATTACGAAGGTGGTAATCGGCACTGTGGCGCGCACAGGCGTCACAGTGAAAAATGGGGGAGAGGAATACTAATGCGACATGGTAACCTCAACGCATTGGCAAAGCTCGGCGACGATAGCCTTTTGATACCTTATTTCTCTAAGGGATCAAAGCTAATTTGGTTACCAGAATGCCCCATTTCTGCCCCAGCCATTTTCAAGAAATTACCTAACCTACTGATGAATAAAGCAATTTCAGATCTGTCCTCACACACCCCGATGATGCAGCAGTACTGGCGCTTGAAAAACCAGCACCCTGATCAGTTGATGTTCTATCGCATGGGCGACTTCTACGAGATCTTCTATGAAGATGCGAAGAAGGCCGCCAAGTTGCTGGACATCACCCTGACCGCGCGCGGGCAGTCGGCCGGGCAGGCGATTCCGATGTGCGGGATTCCTTATCATTCGTTGGAAGGCTATCTGGTCAAGCTGGTGAAGCTGGGCGAGTCGGTGGTGATCTGTGAGCAGATCGGCGACCCGGCTACCAGCAAGGGCCCGGTGGAACGTCAGGTGGTGCGCATCATTACCCCGGGCACGGTGAGCGATGAGGCGCTGCTGGATGAGCGTCGCGATAACCTGATCGCTGCGGTATTGGGGGACGAGCGGCTGTTCGGCCTGGCGGTGCTGGATATCACCAGTGGCAACTTCACGGTGCTGGAGATCAAGGGCTGGGAAAACCTGCTGGCGGAACTGGAGCGCGTCAATCCGGTGGAGTTAATGATCCCGGACGACTGGCCAAAGGACTTGCCGGCGGAACGTCGTCGTGGGACCAAGCGCCGCGCGCCGTGGGATTTCGAGCGTGATTCGGCGCTGAAAAGCCTGTGCCAGCAATTCTCCGTGCAAGACCTCAAGGGCTTTGGTTGCGAAACCCTGACCCTGGCCATCGGCGCCGCCGGTTGCCTGCTCAGCTACGCCAAGGAAACCCAGCGCACCGCCCTGCCGCACTTGCGCAGCCTGCGTCATGAACGCCTGGACGACACCGTGGTGCTGGACGGCGCGAGCCGTCGCAACCTGGAGTTGGACACCAACCTGGCCGGCGGGCGCGACAACACCCTGCAATCGGTGGTCGACCGTTGCCAGACCGCCATGGGCAGCCGCTTGTTGACTCGCTGGTTGAACCGTCCGCTGCGGGATTTGACCGTACTGCAAGCACGTCAAACCTCCATTACTTGCCTGCTGGACCGCTATCGCTTTGAAAAGCTGCAACCGCAGCTCAAGGAAATCGGCGATATCGAGCGGATCCTCGCGCGGATCGGCCTGCGTAACGCACGGCCCCGTGACCTGGCGCGCCTGCGGGACGCGCTTGGCGCCCTGCCGCAACTGCAAGCAGCGATGACCGAACTGGAAGCGCCGCACCTGCAACAGCTGGCCGTCACCACCAGCACCTACCCGGACCTGGCGGCGCTGCTGGAAAAAGCCATCATCGACAACCCGCCCGCGATCATCCGTGACGGTGGCGTGTTGAAGACCGGTTACGACACCGAGCTGGACGAACTGCAATCCCTGAGCGAGAACGCCGGGCAGTTCCTGATCGACCTGGAAGCCCGTGAAAAAGCCCGTACGGGCCTGGCCAACCTGAAAGTCGGCTACAACCGCGTGCACGGCTACTTTATCGAGTTGCCGAGCAAGCAGGCCGAGCAGGCGCCGATCGACTACCAGCGCCGCCAGACCCTCAAGGGCGCCGAGCGCTTTATCACCCCGGAACTGAAAGAGTTCGAAGACAAGGCGCTGTCGGCCAAAAGCCGCGCCCTGGCTCGGGAGAAGATGCTCTATGAAGCGTTGCTGGAAAGCTTGATCGACAAGCTGGCGCCGTTGCAGGACACCGCCGCCGCCCTGGCCGAACTGGATGTGCTGAGCAACCTGGCGGAGCGCGCCCTGAACCTTGACCTGAACTGCCCGCGTTTTGTCAGCGAGCCGTGCATGCGCATCGTGCAAGGTCGCCACCCGGTGGTGGAACAGGTGTTGACCACGCCGTTCGTCGCCAACGACCTGTCGCTGGACGACGACACCCGCATGCTGGTGATCACCGGTCCGAACATGGGCGGTAAATCCACCTACATGCGCCAGACCGCATTAATCGTGCTGCTGGCCCACATCGGCAGCTTCGTACCGGCAGCCAGTTGCGAGTTGTCCCTGGTGGACCGCATCTTCACCCGGATCGGTTCCAGCGATGACCTGGCCGGTGGCCGTTCGACCTTTATGGTGGAAATGAGCGAAACCGCCAACATCCTGCACAACGCCACCGAACGCAGCCTGGTGCTGATGGACGAAGTGGGCCGCGGCACCAGCACCTTTGACGGGCTGTCCCTGGCCTGGGCCGCCGCCGAGCGGCTGGCGCACCTGCGGGCGTATACGCTGTTTGCGACCCACTACTTCGAGCTGACCGTGCTGCCGGAAAACGAGCCGCTGGTCGCCAACGTGCACCTCAATGCCACCGAGCACAACGAGCGCATCGTGTTCCTGCACCACGTGCTGCCCGGCCCGGCGAGCCAGAGTTACGGCTTGGCCGTGGCACAACTGGCCGGTGTACCGGCTGAAGTGATCACCCGTGCCCGCGAGCACCTGAGCCGCCTGGAAGAAACCGCCCTGCCCCACGAGCTTCCCGTGGCCAGCCCGGCCAAAACCAGCAACAAACCGAGCACGCCGCACCAGAGCGACATGTTCGCCAGCCTGCCTCACCCGGTACTGGATGAGTTGGCTAAACTTGACCTGGACGACTTGACGCCGCGAAAAGCGCTCGAAATGTTATATGCACTTAAGACTCGGATATAACGCAGACGCTTGCAAGCTGGTAGACTCTCGCGCGGTTTGGGATGCTGCGGGCTTTTAGCCTGGCCTGCAGACTATCGCTCCCGAACCTCGCGAGCCCTGCCACAAAGGGTTTCGCTGCCGCCGCCTGAGGAGAGAATTAGAAATGACCTTCGTCGTCACCGACAACTGCATCAAGTGCAAGTACACCGACTGCGTAGAAGTGTGTCCGGTGGACTGCTTCTACGAAGGCCCGAACTTCCTGGTCATCCACCCGGACGAGTGCATTGACTGCGCCCTGTGTGAGCCAGAATGCCCGGCCGTCGCGATTTTCTCCGAGGACGAAGTCCCGGCAGAGATGCAGGAATTTATTCAGTTGAACGTTGAGCTGGCGGAAATCTGGCCAAACATCACTGAGCGCAAAGACCCGATGCCGGATGCGGCAGAGTGGGATGGCAAAAAAGGCAAGATTGCAGACCTCGAGCGCTGATAGCGTCGATGCCCTCCAAAAGGCCCGTTACGGGCCTTTTTGCATTTCTGCGGGGCGGGTTTCACTTTTCTACAGGCAAAAAAAAGGGGCGGTATGACCCGCCCACATTTTTTCCCTAGTCCCTGTGTTCCTTTTCATCGTCCTGATGAATCGCATCCTGCGAGGTTCCCTGAATCATCGTTCCGTGATGACTGTGTCAATCCGTGGACACAGGGCTGATCTTAGAGAGTTCCCGAGGAAGTTCAACGGGATCCAAATCGCCGGACTACAGGTTTCGATGTTCAGACACGAATAAATAATTGTTATATTTCAATTGGATAGAAATATAGGCAGCCGATTCGAGACGTCCGCACCGGCGAAAAAACCCAAACGCTTACGAAAAAGTAAGTGAATGCTTACACCAGCAATTACGCAAAAGGGTAACAAGCGCCCCCTGCGTGTTCGCCAGACAAGAAAAAGCCCCGACACAGTCGAGGCTTTTTCCCATCCGGTGGATCAGTCGTCGCTGACAGTGATGGTCGGCATCGCCTGGGCCTCGGCTTCCTGCAGGACGATTCGCGCGCCTACGTGACGGGCCAGTTCCTGGTAGACCATGGCAATCTGGCCATCGGGCTCGGCTACGACCGTTGGCTTGCCGCCGTCGGCCTGCTCACGAATCCCCATGGACAGCGGCAACGACGCCAGCAGTTCAACCCCGTACTGGGTCGCCAGCTTCTCGCCGCCGCCTTCACCGAACAGATGCTCGGCGTGGCCGCAGTTGGAGCAGATGTGCACCGCCATGTTTTCCACGACACCCAGCACCGGAATGTTGACCTTGCGGAACATCTCCACACCCTTGCGGGCATCCAGCAGCGCCAGGTCCTGCGGCGTGGTGACGATCACCGCGCCGGCCACCGGCACTTTCTGCGCCAGGGTCAGCTGGATATCACCAGTACCCGGTGGCATGTCGATCACCAGGTAGTCCAGGTTGCCCCAGTCGGTCTGGGTGACCAGTTGCAGCAAGGCGCCGGAAACCATCGGGCCACGCCAGACCATCGGCGTGTTGTCGTCGGTCAGGAAGGCCATGGACATGACTTCCACGCCATGGGATTCAATCGGCACGAACCATTTCTGGTCCTTGATCTTCGGCCGGGTGCCTTCGGCGATGCCGAACATCACGCCTTGGCTGGGGCCATAGATGTCAGCGTCGAGAATGCCGACGCGCGCGCCTTCGCGGGCCAGGGCCAGGGCCAGGTTGGCCGCGGTGGTGGACTTGCCCACGCCACCCTTGCCGGAGGCCACGGCCACCACGTTCTTGACGTTGGCCAGGCCCGGGATCTGCGCCTGGGCCTTGTGCGGGGCGATCACGCACTGGATGTCGACCTTGGCCGAACTGACGCCGTCCAGGCCTTCAATGGCCATTTGCAGCATCTGCGCCCAGCCGCTCTTGAACAGCGCGGCGGCATAGCCCAGCTCAAGCTGGACCGAAACCTTGTCACCCTGCACGTCGATGGCCCGTACGCACCCGGCGCTGACCGGGTCCTGGTTCAGGTAGGGGTCGGTGTATTGGCGAAGAACGGCTTCCACCGCTGCGCGATTGACGGCGCTCATGGGCTACTCCCGAAAAAAGACTGACTAAAACAGGCGGCTATCCTAACCGTTCCAGCGCTTCAGCGGCACGCTTTCGGCCGCCGGGAAAATCCTGAAACAGCCGCACGGGGTGAAATAAATTTCCCGGCGCTTTATAGTGGCCGACCTCCGTTTCATCAAGTAGCCGAGCCCCATGTCCGAGCCACGCAAGATCCTCGTCACCAGCGCCCTGCCCTATGCCAATGGTTCCATCCACCTTGGCCATATGCTTGAGTACATCCAGACCGATATGTGGGTGCGCTTCCAGAAGCATCGCGGCAACCAATGCATTTATGTCTGCGCGGACGACGCCCACGGTTCGGCCATCATGTTGCGCGCCGAGAAGGAAGGCATCACCCCGGAACAACTGATCGCCAACGTCCAGGCTGAACACAGCGCCGACTTTGCCGAGTTCCTGGTGGATTTCGACAACTTCCACTCGACCCACTCCGACGAAAACCGCGAGCTGTCGAGCCAGATCTACCTGCGCTTGAAAGACGCCGGGCACATTGCCACGCGTTCGATCACCCAGTATTTCGACCCGGAAAAGAAAATGTTCCTGGCCGACCGCTTCATCAAGGGCACCTGCCCGAAATGCGGCACTGAAGACCAGTACGGCGACAACTGCGAAAAATGCGGCGCCACTTACGCGCCTACCGACCTGAAGGATCCGAAGTCGGCCATCTCTGGCGCCACCCCGGTGCTCAAGGATTCCCAGCACTTCTTCTTCAAGCTCCCGGATTTCCAGCAGATGCTGCAAACCTGGACTCGCAGCGGCACCCTGCAGGATGCCGTGGCCAACAAGATCGCCGAATGGCTGGATGCCGGCCTGCAACAGTGGGACATCTCCCGCGATGCGCCGTATTTCGGTTTCGAGATCCCGGGCGAACCTGGCAAGTACTTCTATGTCTGGCTGGACGCGCCAATCGGCTACATGGCCAGCTTCAAGAACCTGTGCGACCGCACGCCGGAGCTGGACTTCGACGCGTTCTGGGCCAAGGATTCCACCGCCGAGCTGTATCACTTCATCGGCAAGGACATCGTCAACTTCCACGCGCTGTTCTGGCCGGCAATGCTCGAAGGTTCGGGCTACCGCAAGCCGACCGGCATCGCGGTTCACGGCTACCTGACCGTCAATGGCCAGAAGATGTCCAAATCCCGTGGCACCTTTATCAAGGCGCGCACCTACCTGGACCACCTGTCGCCGGAATACCTGCGCTACTACTACGCCTCCAAGCTGGGCCGTGGCGTGGACGACCTCGACCTGAACCTGGAAGACTTCGTACAGAAGGTCAACTCGGACCTGGTGGGCAAGGTCGTCAACATTGCCAGTCGCTGCGCCGGGTTTATCCACAAGGGCAACGCCGGTGTGCTGGTGGCTGAAAATGCCGCACCCGAGCTGACCGATGCGTTCCTGGCCGCTGCGCCAAGCATCGCCGACGCCTATGAAGCCCGCGACTTTGCCCGCGCCATGCGCGAGATCATGGGCCTGGCCGACCGTGCCAACGCCTGGATCGCCGACAAGGCACCGTGGTCGCTGAACAAACAGGAAGGCAAGCAGGCTGAAGTCCAGGCCATCTGCGCCACGGGCGTCAACCTGTTCCGCCAACTGGTGATCCTCCTCAAGCCGGTACTGCCACTGCTGGCGGCCGACGCCGAGGCGTTCCTCAACGTGCCGCCGCTGACCTGCAACGACCACGCGACCTTGCTCGGCAACCATCAGCTGAATGAGTTCAAGCCGCTGATGACCCGTATCGACCCGGTAAAAGTCCAGGCCATGACCGACGCTTCGAAAGAAGACCTCGAAGCCAGCAAGACCGACACTGGCGACGCGGCCCCGGCAGGCAACGGCGAGCTGGCGAAAGATCCATTGTCGCCGGAAATCGACTTCGACGCCTTCGCTGCGGTAGACCTGCGGGTTGCGCTGATCATCAAGGCCGAAGCCGTGGAAGGCGCCGACAAGCTGCTGCGCCTGACCCTGGACATCGGTGACGAGCAACGCAACGTGTTCTCCGGGATCAAGAGCGCCTATCCGGACCCGTCCAAGCTCGATGGTCGCCTGACCATGATGATCGCCAACCTCAAGCCACGGAAAATGAAGTTCGGCATCTCCGAAGGCATGGTGATGGCGGCGGGCCCCGGCGGTGAAGAGATCTACCTGTTGAGCCCGGACAGCGGCGCCAAGCCCGGTCAGCGCATCAAGTAAAACTGCGAACGGCCCCATGGTCTCGGCCATGGGGCGGTTTCAGCTAGTACCCCCCTCGCTTGCCGGATAATCGGATTCTGTTGGCTTAACCCGGCACGACCATGACCGATATGCTTCTCACCCTTGTCAGCACAGCCCTGATCAGCAACCTCGTGTTGCAGATGCCGCTGGCTGTCGACCCGGTGTTGGCATCCACGGCCGACTCACGCCGGCGCGTACATGCGCTGGGCATCGCCACCACGGTGCTGATGCTGCTGAGTGGCATCCTGGGTTATCTGCTTGATCACTATCTTCTGCAGCCGCTGGCGCTGACCTCCCTGCGGCTGTTTTTATTTTTGCCGGTGACGGTGTTGTTGATCCAGCCGCTGTTGAGCGTCCTGGCCCGCCGGTTACCCAAGCTGCCGTTCGATGGCCTGTGGCTGTTATTGCTGGGGAATGCCGGGGTGTTGGGCGTGGTGCTGCTGGGCACGCAAGCGGATAAAGGGCTGACACACATGGCCGCTCTGAGCCTGGGCGCAGGGCTGGGCTTCTGGCTGGTGCTGAGCCTGTTCAGTGACCTGCGCCAACGTATTGCCGACAACGACATACCGCTGCCCTTTCGGGGTCTGCCGGTGGCGTTGATCAGCGCCGGGCTGATGGCCGTGGCTTTTCTGGGTTTCAACGCAATGATCAAACCATGAGCCTGATTCAACGTATCGACGCCCTGCTGCCGCAGACCCAATGTGGCAAGTGCGGGCACCCTGGTTGCAAGCCCTACGCCGAAGGCATTGCCCAGGGCGAGGCGATCAACAAGTGCCCACCCGGCGGGCAGGAAACCATCACCGGCCTGGCGCAGTTGCTGAAGCTCCCGGTGCTGGAGCTGGACACTTCCCGGGGCGAAGCGCCCGCGCAGATCGCGTTTATCCGTGAAGCAGAGTGCATCGGCTGTACCAAATGCATCCAGGCCTGCCCGGTGGACGCCATCGTCGGGGCGGCCAAATTGATGCACACCGTGATTATCGACGAGTGCACCGGTTGTGACCTGTGTGTCGCGCCCTGCCCGGTGGATTGCATCGAGATGCGCCCGTTGACCACGGCGCTGCCGATAGTCGGCGGGCTAGCCTCCAATGATGCCGAGCGCCAGGCGCGCGACCTCAAGCGTGACCGGGCCCGACGGCGGTTTGAACAGCGCAACGCGCGGCTGCAACGTGAGGAAGAACAGAAGCTCGCCGAGCGTTTGGCCCGCACCCAGCGCGCGGCACCCGTGGCTGCGGCCGCGGTCACGGTTAACCCGGTCCAGGCAGCCATTGAGCGGGTTCGCGCGCAAAAAGCCGCCGCGATGGACGCCGCCCTGAAGAAGGCAAAGATCAACCTGGCCATGAGCCGCGCCCAGTTGCACAAGTCGCTGAAAGCGTTCGGGCATCCGCCGACCTTTGAGCAGCAGTCGCAATTGATCATCCTGCAACAGCACTTCGAAACCGCAGAACAGGCGCTTGCGGCGCTGGTGGGCGACGATGTCAGTGCTTGAAGCCGTTGATCGTCAGCAGCACGCGATGACGCGTGTGCTGCTGGCGACGGTGCCGGGTTTGCTGGGGATGTTCTGGCTGTATGGCTGGGGCGTGTTGATCAATCTATTGCTGGCTTGTGGTTGTGCGCGGGTCGTGGAGGCTGGCGTTCAGCGGCTGCGCGGGCGTTCGGTCAGTGATCTCGGCGGCCTGGTCACGGCCACGCTGCTGGCCCTGGCGCTGCCACCTTATTGTCCGTGGTGGTTATGCGTGGCCGCAGTCGCCGGTGCATTATTGCTGGGCAAGCACCTGTATGGCGGCAACCAGAATCCGTTCAACCCGGCCATGGTCGGCTATGCACTGATGCTGGTGGCCTTTCCCCAACCCATGACCCATTGGCCCGTCTCCCACGGCATGGACCTGCTGGCCGGCCTGCAACAGGTGTTCGGTGTGCAAGGTGATGCGCCGGATGCCTGGGCCCAGGCGACCGCCCTGGATGCCCTGCGGATCAATAAGAGCCTGACCATGGATGAGCTGTTTGCCAGCCACTCCGCTTTCGGGCACGTCGCCGGCAAGGGCAGTGAATGGGTGAACCTGGCCTTTCTGGCGGGCGGGCTGTGGCTGTTGCAACAACGGGTATTCAGTTGGCATGCGCCGGTGGGAATGCTCGGTAGCGTGTTCGTTATCAGCCTGTTGTGCTGGAACGGTTCGGGCTCGGACTCCCACGGTTCGCCGCTGTTCCATCTGCTCAGCGGTGCCACCATGCTCGGGGCGTTTTTTATCGTGACCGAACCGGTGTCCGGCGCGAAAAGCCCGCGTGCGCGCCTGATGTTCGGCGTCGGCGTGGGCTTGCTACTTTACCTGATTCGTACGTGGGGCGGTTACCCCGACGGCGTGGCGTTCGCCGTGCTGCTGATGAACCTGGCGGTGCCGGCTCTTGAGCGCCTGGCAACACCCAGACAGCCTGCGGTGAGCTCATGAACACCACACGGGGCCTGATGACAGTGTTACTGATCGCTGCGGCGGGGATCGCACTGACGTTGGGCGTGCAGCAGTTGACTGCCAGCCGTGCCAGCGAAGCCCAACACAACCTCCAGCGCCAGGCCTTGCTGGATATCCTCCCCGTCGGCACTTACGACAATCAGCCCCTGCAACACCCGCTCGCGATACATCCACAGGCACTGGCAAACAGCCAATTGCTGGGCGGCTACCTCGCCAGCTTGAACGGGCAACCCAGCGCAGTGCTGCTGCGCTCGCAAACCAATGGCTATGGCGGCCCCATCGAATTGCTGATCGCCATCTCCTACAACGGCAAGCTGTTGGCGGTGAAAAACTTGAGTCAGTCGGAAACCCCGAGCCTCGGTGGGCATATCGCAGAACCTGGCAATCCCTGGCTTGCAGCATTCAAGGGACTGTCCCGAGACGACTCCAAGGATTCCGCCTGGGCGCTGAAGAAAGACCACGGCCAATTCGATCAGATGGCTGGCGCGACCATCACGTCCCGGGCGGTGATCAATGGGGTTCACGATGCGTTGCGTTACTTTGATGAGCACCGCCAACGGGTGTTGGAGCCGTCAACCCATGACTAAAGCTCTGGCCCGCTCGCTGATGCTGGCGCCATTGATTGGCGTGAGCGACACGCTGCTCAAGGCGTTGGGCTTCTGGGTGCTCTCGGTGCTGATCGTGGCGCTGTATGGCCTGGGCATGCACACCCTGCGCAACCGCCTCGGCGAGCGTATGCAACTGATGGCCAGCCTGCTGATCGCCGCGACACTGGTCAGTTGCGTACAACTGCTCTTGCAAGCGTTCGCGTTGCCCTTATATCAACAGCTGGGTATTTACCTGGCACTGATCAGTGTTCAATGCGTGTTACTGGAGTTTTCGGGCTTTTTCGAAGCAGGCCAGGGCAAGGCACGCGTGCAACTGTTCGGCCTGTTTGGCGTACTGCTGGTCACCCTCGGCATACTGCGTGGGCTGATCGGTAGCGGCTCTGTCACCGCGTTGGCCCCCGTCGGGTTTATCCTGCTCGGGTTGTTGCTGGCCGGGCGACAAGCCTGGGCCCATTTTTCAAAATCACACTGACTGTCTGCAAGGAACCGCTCGCGCCATGAACGCCGCAAAACGCCTGGAAATTTTCCGCCGGCTTCACGAAGACAATCCGGAACCGAAGACCGAACTGGCCTATTCCTCGCCGTTCGAGTTGCTGATCGCCGTGATTCTCTCGGCCCAGTCCACAGACGTCGGCGTTAACAAGGCCACCGCCAAGCTGTATCCCGTGGCCAACACTCCGGAGGCGATCTATGCGCTTGGGGTGGAGGGGCTTTCCGAATACATCAAGACCATCGGCCTGTACAACAGCAAGGCGAAGAATGTCATCGAGACATGCCGGCTGCTGGTGGAGTTGCACGGCAGCGAAGTGCCGCAGACACGCGAAGCCCTAGAAGCACTCCCCGGCGTAGGACGCAAAACCGCCAATGTGGTGCTCAATACGGCATTTCGCCAATTGACCATGGCCGTGGACACGCACATTTTCCGGGTCAGCAACCGTACCGGCATCGCCCGCGGAAAGAATGTGGTGGAGGTGGAAAAACAACTGATGAAGTTTGTGCCCAAGCCGTATCTGCTGGATTCACACCATTGGTTGATCCTTCACGGGCGCTACGTCTGCCAGGCCCGCAAGCCGCGCTGTGGCAGTTGCCGCATCGAAGACCTGTGCGAATACAAGGAAAAGACTTCCGACGATTGAGCCTTCATTGCTTTTATCGATGAGTCGATTGAAAAAATCTTTTTTACCAGGCCCAGGATTATCGTTATAAGGAGCGCCAACGGCAGTCTTAGCCTGGAGTTAACGTTATGAGCACTGGCAAAGAGCAACTGGATGTAGAAGACGACGTTGTTGGCGCTGAATCCGACGATGATGCAGCAGAAGCACCGGTAGAGGTGGCCAAGACCAATTTGAGCAAACGCCGCACCATCGACAACCTTCTGGAAGAGCGGCGCTTGCAAAAACAGTTGGCCGATTACGACTTCGATCTCTAATCGACCCAACGACAAGCAGAAGCCTCCCTTGCGGAGGCTTTTTTCTGACTGCATGTAAGCGTGCCGCCGATCTATACCAACCCGTTACGCTGGGCCAGCTCGATCAAGTCCACCAGGGAGCGCGCGTTGAGCTTGAGCAGCAAGCGCGTCTTGTAGGTACTCACGGTTTTGTTGCTCAGGAACATGCCATCGGCGATCTCCTTGTTGGTCTTGCCGCGGGCCAACTGCTGCAACACCATCATCTCCCGGCCGGACAGGCGCTCGACCATGTCGGCTTCGCTGGCGTTGCCCATTGTGGAGCGCACCGAATTCAGCGCCTGGTTGGGGAAGTAGCTGTACCCGCACAGCACCGCCTTGACCGCACTCAACAGCTCGGTGAGGTCCTGCTGCTTGCACACGTAGCCGGCAGCCCCCGCCTGCATGCACCGCATGGAAAAATGCCCGGGCGCCTGGGACGTCAGCACCAGCACCTTGAACGGATGGGCCTGTTTGGTAGAGGACAGCCGGCATATAACTTCCAGGCCATCGAGTTTGGGAATTCCAATATCCAGTATGACAATGTCCGGCATATGCTCCCGTGCAAGTTGCAAGGCATCGACACCGTTATCGGTCTCGGCAACGACCTCATAACTATGACGTTCCATTAGCATACGCACAGCAAGACGAATGACGGGATGATCATCCACGATCAGCACTTTATTCATGGGCAAGTCCAATTTCGCTGTTCGAATTATTAAGAGTAAGCACAATAGCCTAGTCGTTTCACGCTGGGCATAGTGCTCCCCCCCAAACAACAGCAAGCAGAGACCCAACCCACAGAGACATCGGATTTAACCTACAAAAAAACGCCAACCTGGAGGTGTCCAGTTTTGTTGAGGCCTTCAGAACTTTCCGAGCACAAAAATATTTTGAGTGAAAATTCCCAGGATTACCGGGGACAGCGTAAACGTGCCGTACACAAGTTTCAGCAAATACCCCTTGTGCCTCCTCGAAAAACCTGTGAATCGGGGGTGAAACCGGTTTTTTTAAAGTTCCATTCGTCATAACTAGTTACGCTCCATAAATCCTACAGCCATGTCGGCATCCGACATATTCGCAGTACATTTCTGAGTGAAATTTCTGTAGTACATAGTTCCTGCACACAAGAAAAAAAAGCCACTTTCAACAATGCATCACTTATCGAGCGAAACTAATAAACATTGCCCCCGTAAAAACATAAACATTCCACCCCGCATCCTTCAGGACTGGCTTTTTTGAGCCGAACGATAAACATCACATCATCCATAATGATTTCCTGCGTATTTTCGGCCAAAAAAAATGGCCCCTTAATGGGGCCATTTTTCATTGCAACTTAAAACACTCAGAACAACTTGCGACCCTTGTTGGCCGCAATGCGCATGCGCAACGCGTTCAGCTTGATGAAGCCTGCCGCGTCCGCCTGGTTGTAGGCGCCGCCATCTTCTTCGAAGGTGGCGATATTGGCATCGAACAGCGATTCGTCGGACTTGCGGCCAGTCACGATCACGTTGCCCTTGTACAGCTTCAGGCGCACAACACCGTTCACGTGGACCTGGGAAGCATCGATCATCTGTTGCAACATCAGACGCTCAGGGCTCCACCAGTAGCCGGTGTAGATCAGGCTGGCGTACTTGGGCATCAGCTCGTCTTTGAGGTGAGCCACTTCACGGTCCAGGGTGATGGACTCGATGGCGCGGTGAGCGCGCAGCATGATGGTGCCGCCCGGAGTTTCGTAGCAACCACGGGACTTCATGCCCACGTAACGGTTCTCGACGATGTCGAGGCGGCCGATACCGTGTTCGCCACCGATACGGTTCAGGGTCGCCAGTACGGTGGCCGGGGTCATTTCGACGCCGTCCAGCGCGACGATGTCGCCCTTGCGGTAGGTCAGTTCCAGGTACTGGGCCTTGTCAGGAGCGTTCTCCGGGGAGACGGTCCACTTCCACATGTCTTCTTCGTGCTCGGTCCAGGTGTCTTCCAGCACGCCGCCTTCATAGGAGATGTGCAGCAAGTTGGCGTCCATCGAGTACGGAGACTTCTTCTTGCCATGACGCTCGATCGGGATGGCGTGCTTTTCAGCGTAGTCCATCAGCTTTTCACGGGACAGCAGGTCCCATTCGCGCCACGGAGCAATCACTTTTACGCCTGGCTTCAAGGCGTAGGCACCCAGTTCGAAACGCACCTGGTCGTTGCCCTTGCCGGTGGCGCCATGGGAAATGGCGTCGGCGCCGGTTTCGTTGGCGATTTCGATCAGGCGCTTGGCGATCAGCGGACGTGCGATGGAGGTACCCAGCAGGTACTCGCCTTCGTAGACGGTGTTGGCGCGAAACATCGGGAAAACGAAATCGCGGACGAACTCTTCGCGCAGGTCGTCAATGTAGATCTCTTTCACGCCCATGGCTTGCGCCTTGGCACGTGCAGGTTCGACCTCTTCGCCCTGACCCAGGTCAGCGGTGAAGGTCACCACTTCACAGTTATAAGTATCCTGCAGCCACTTGAGGATCACCGAAGTGTCCAGGCCGCCGGAATACGCGAGAACGACCTTGTTTACGTCGGCCATGCCATCACTCCACGGGGTTGTACGGAAAGGCGTCGATTCTACCGACCAAAACCGTGAAATTACAGAGGCGCGACAGCAAATGAAGATAAAGCGACAGATTATGTCGAGCGGGCGACGAAACGCCGGACCTTATGATGTGGCGGCGGCGTTGCCCGGCGCTTTGGCCTGGGGCGCCGGTTTCTCGGGGGCTGCCACCCGTTCGAGTTGAATATTCACCCGGCGGTTTTTCGCCCGGTTGGCCGGGTTGGTGTTCGGCGCCAATGGGTAGCTTTCGCCGTGAAAGCGCAGGGTAATCTGCGATTCCTCAATGCCATTGGCCTTGAAGTAGTCCATCACTGCCAGGGCACGACGCCGGGAAACATCACGGTTGGTCAGGCGATTGCCGCTGTTGTCGGAGTGCCCGTTCAACTCGATGTGATTGACCGTAGGGTCGGCTTTCAGGAACTCGAGAATCACCGACAGTTTTTTCTTGGCCGCCGCGTCCAGTTCAATGCCTCCACCCGGGAAGCCCACCTCGGTCTGTTTGACCTGCTCGAAATTCATCGGCAGCAGCTTGGTGGTGCACATTTGGTAGTCGTTGTAGGCCTTGCTGAATTTCGCCGGTAACAGGCGGATTTCGGAGTAACCACCCTCACGGCTATAGTGGCGCACCGTCGGGCTGCGACCTTCAAGCAGGCCGGTAAACAAGCGTCCCGCCTGGGCCTGGGAACTGTTAAACAGCACATCGCCACTACCGATCCGCACCGCACCCAGGTTGATATCACCACGTCCCGGTTGCCACGGCGCAGCCGCTGCCAGCAGGGTTGCGGAACCGCCGCCCATCGAACCGTTAAAGGCTTTCAGACGAAACGTCGCCTGCTCGCCGGCCCGGCGTACGAACTCGCCCGTGCCGAAATCGGTGATCGGCTGGCTCAAGCGGCACTCGAATTTATCGCCCTCCACTTTCCACTCAATATTCTCCAGACGTGTCTGGAACGTGAGGGCCATCGAGGGCAGGCTGGCGAACACACTGAGCAGGGCTAGATAATGCTGGCGCACGGGAGGCTCCACTGGTTTCTACAACACATCAAGGCGTCATACATCGTTAAGGCATACCCAGGGATATCGGTCGCATCCTGCAAAACTTGATAGCGAGTGCCTGCAAGAGTCTTTTCCGGTAGCATTCCCACCAGATTGACCCGCCTGGAATCCCCAATGTCCGACCGCCTGACCCTGCTGCGTCCCGACGACTGGCATATTCATCTTCGCGATGGTGCTGCGTTGCCCCAAACCGTGGCCGATGTAGCGCGCACGTTTGGCCGCGCCATCATCATGCCTAACCTGGTACCTCCGGTGCGTAACGCCGCGGAAGCCGATGCCTATCGCCAGCGCATCCTCGCTGCACGACCGGCCGGCAGCCGTTTCGAACCGTTGATGGTGCTGTACCTGACCGACCGCACCCAGCCCGAAGAAATTCGCCAGGCCAAGGCCAGCGGTTTCGTGCACGCCGCCAAGCTGTACCCGGCCGGTGCGACCACCAACTCCGATTCCGGCGTAACCAGTATCGACAAGATTCTGCCGGCCATCGAAGCCATGGCGGAAGTCGGCATGCCGTTGCTGATCCACGGTGAAGTCACCCGTGGCGATGTCGATGTATTCGATCGTGAAAAGATCTTCATCGACGAGCACATGCGCCGCGTGGTGGAGCTGTTCCCGACCCTCAAGGTCGTGTTCGAGCACATCACCACCGCCGATGCCGTGCAGTTCGTCACCGAGGCTTCGGCCAACGTCGGCGCGACCATCACCGCGCATCACCTGTTGTACAACCGCAACCACATGCTGGTGGGCGGGATTCGGCCGCACTTCTATTGCCTGCCGATTCTCAAGCGCAATACGCACCAGGTGGCGCTGCTGGATGCCGCCACCAGTGGCAGCGAGAAATTTTTCCTCGGTACCGACTCCGCCCCCCACGCCCAACACGCCAAGGAAGCAGCGTGCGGTTGTGCTGGTTGCTACACCGCCTATGCGGCGATCGAGTTGTATGCCGAAGCGTTCGAACAACGCAACGCGCTGGATAAGCTTGAAGGGTTCGCCAGCCTCAACGGCCCGCGTTTCTATGGCCTGCCGGCGAATACCGACCGCATTACCCTGGTCCGTGAAGACTGGACCGCCCCCACCAGCCTGCCGTTTGGCGAGCTGACCGTTATCCCGCTGCGCGCCGGTGAAACACTGCGCTGGCGCCTGCTGGAGGAACACCCGTGAGTGAAGACCATTACGACGACGACCAGGAACACGGCGGCGGTGGTGGCGGTTCTCGTCACCCGATGGCCGAGCGTTTTCGTGGCTACCTGCCGGTCGTTATCGACGTAGAAACCGGCGGCTTCAATTGCGCCACTGACGCATTGCTGGAAATCGCCGCCACGACCATCGGCATGGATGAACAGGGTTTCGTGTTCCCGGAACACACCCATTTCTTCCGCGTCGAGCCGTTCGAAGGCGCCAACATCGAAGCCGCGGCTTTGGAGTTCACCGGGATCAAGCTCGATCACCCACTGCGCATGGCCGTCAGTGAAGAAGCGGCGCTGACCGACATCTTCCGTGGCGTGCGCAAGGCGTTGAAGGCCAATGGCTGCAAACGCGCAATCCTGGTGGGCCACAACAGCAGCTTCGACCTGGGCTTCCTCAACGCGGCTGTGGCGCGCCTGGACATGAAACGTAACCCGTTTCACCCGTTCTCCAGCTTCGACACCGCGACCCTCGCTGGCTTGGCCTATGGCCAGACCGTACTGGCCAAAGCCTGCCAGGCCGCCGGTATCGACTTCGACGGTCGTGAGGCCCACTCGGCCCGCTACGACACCGAGAAGACGGCCGAGCTGTTCTGCGGCATCGTCAACCGCTGGAAACAGATGGGCGGCTGGGAAGACTTCAACGACTGAAGCCAACGCCCGCGCATAAAAAAACCGGCCTTCTCAGGCCGGTTTTTTTGTCCCGCGAATCCGGCTTACAGCTTGCCGGCGTTCTCGGTCAGGTAAGCCGCAACGCCTTCTGGCGAAGCGTTCATGCCTTTGTCGCCTTTTTCCAGTTGGCAGGGCAAACTTCGCCGTGCTCTTCGTGGAATTGCAGAGCGTCAACCAGACGGATCAGCTCTTCCATGTTACGGCCCAGCGGCAGGTCGTTGATGATCTGCGAGCGCACAACGCCCTTGTCGTCGATCAGGAACGCGCCACGGAAAGCCACGCCGCCTTCGGACTCAACGTCGTAGGCCTTGGCGATGTCGTGCTTCATGTCGGCAGCCATGGTGTATTTGACTTTGCCGATACCGCCATCATTGATGGCAGTGTTGCGCCAGGCGTTGTGGGTGAAATGGGAGTCGATGGAAACGGCTACCACTTCAACGTTGCGTGCCTTGAAATCGTCCATGCGGTGATCCAGGGCGATCAGCTCCGAAGGGCAGACGAAGGTGAAGTCCAGCGGGTAGAAGAACACCAGGCCGTATTTGCCTTTGATGGCTTCAGACAGTTTGAAGCTGTCTACGATTTCGCCATTGCCGAGGACGGCGGGTACGTCGAAATCCGGGGCTTGTTTGCCGACGAGTACGCTCATTGGGTATCTCCTGATGGTGGTGACTGAAGTAAAAGGATCCGCCCCAGTGTGCCGAAGCTAAACGACAGGCCTGTGACGCGATCACGCTTCGTGAAGACCGACCATCATACCGGAAAAAAGCCGTTCGTCAGTGAGCCTGCTTGCAAACAGCAAGCCTTGTGAAACTACTTTGACAATCATTCTCGTTAACATTAAGATCCGTCGCACTTAAGCCTTAAACCGCGATGGTTCTCCCTTATGTATGTCTGCCTCTGCACTGGCGTCACCGACGGACAAATCCGCGAAGCGATCTATGAAGGTTGCTGCAGCTACAAGGAAGTACGTGAAACCACCGGCGTGGCCAGCCAATGCGGCAAATGTGCCTGCCTCGCCAAGCAAGTGGTACGGGAAACCCTGACGCAGCTGCAAACTGCCCAGGCTGCGATCCCCTACTCAGCAGAATTTACACACGCATAATTGGCGTGTTTTAAAGAACCGGACTTAGTGTCCGGTTTTTTTATGCCCGAAATTCAAACAGTTAGCGCCAAGACGCGGAACACAAACATTCTTATTCCGATTAATTTTCATTTATTATTCAATAACTTAGGTTTGACAGTAGTCATTACGCCGCTCAAACTCCGCCTTATATACAGCTAATACAGGGCAGGACCCCAATCATGAAAGGCGACATTACAGTCATCCAGCAACTCAACAAAATCCTTGCCAATGAACTGGTCGCGATCAATCAGTATTTCCTGCATGCACGCATGTATGACGATTGGGGCCTGGAAAAGCTGGGCAAGCGTGAATACAAAGAATCCATCAAGGCCATGAAGGACGCTGACGCGCTGATCAAGCGCATCCTGTTTCTGGAAGGCCTGCCGAACGTGCAGGACCTGGGCAAGCTGAACATCGGCGAGCACACCCAGGAAATGATCAACTGCGACCTGAACTTCGAGCGCAAGAGCCACACCGACCTCAAGGCCGCCATCGCTCATTGCGAAACCAAGGGCGACTTCGGCAGCCGCGAGTTGCTGGAAGATATCCTTGAAGACCAGGAAGAACACATCGACTGGCTGGAAACCCAAATCGGCCTGATCGACAAAGTGACTATCGAGAATTACCTGCAATCGCAGATGGGTGAATAACCCTTAGTTCCCGGCCACTAAAAAGCCCCGCTCTCTTTCGAGAAGCGGGGCTTTTTATTGCCGCAGCCTGGAAAAAATCAGGCTTCGGTCTTCGCCGCAGCCTTGGCTGCTGCGTCTTTGATCAGTGCCTGCAACGAACCGTCAGCCGCCATTTCGGTGATGATGTCGCTACCGCCGACCAGCTCACCGGCCACCCACAACTGCGGGAAGGTTGGCCAGTTGGCGTACTTCGGCAGGTTGGCGCGGATTTCCGGGTTCTGCAGGATATCCACGTAGGCGAACTTCTCGCCACATTGCATGATTGCCTGGGAAGCCTTTGCGGAGAAGCCACACTGAGGCGCGTTAGGTGCGCCCTTCATGTAAAGCAGAATAGTGTTGTTGGCAATCTGCTCTTTGATCGTTTCGATGATATCCATGGAACACCTCGGCTGGAACTTTCCGACTCATGGGTCGGCACGGTGGCGCATTGTAACGCAAACCCCAGCGTGACGCTCGGACTCCCCGACAGACAATCCTTACGCCGCCGCCACCTGCACTGGCACGCCATTCAACGCCGCGTTACCCGACAGCTCATCCAATTGCCGCTCGTCCGTCAGGTCGTTTGCGCTCGCCCCCGGCTGCCCGCTCGCGATGGTCATCTGCACGCCCGGGCGGCCGTGCCCCCAACCGTGAGGCAGGCTGACCACGCCGGGCATCATGTCCAGGCTGGCCAATACCTCCACTTCGATCATGCCGATGCGCGAACTCACGCGCACCCGCTGCCCATCGACAAGCTGACGGTGGGCCAGGTCGTCGGGGTGCATCAGCAACTGGTGACGGGGCTTGCCCTTCACCAGTCGGTGGTAGTTATGCATCCAGGAGTTGTTGCTGCGCACATGGCGACGGCCAATCAGCAGCAACTCATTCACCTCGGGCACCGGCTGCGCGGCAAAACGCGCAAGGTCGGCGAGGATCACCGGCGGTGCCGCCTGCAGATGGCCATTGGCGGTTTTCATGCGGCCCGCCAGGTTCGGCTTCAGCGGCCCGAGGTCCAGGCCGTGAGGATGATCCGCCAGCGCGGCAATGGACAACGTATCGCCATAAGGCCCGGCCCGCAGCCCGAAGTCGATCATCTGCGCGGGCGGCATGGTGGGCTTGAGTGCATTACCGGTTTTCGCGGCAAACGCCTGGGCCAGGCCGACGAAGATTTCCCAGTCATGCAATGCACCCTCGGGTTTTGGCAGGATGGCGCGGTTGAAGCGGGTGACATTGCGCACTGCGAACATGTTGAACGTGGTGTCGTAGTGATCGTTTTCCAGTGCCGAGGTGGACGGCAGGATCAGGTCGGCATAGCGCGTGGTTTCATTGATGTACAGGTCGACACTGACCATGAACTCCAGCCCATCCAGCGCCTGCTCCAGTTGCCGGCCGTTGGGCGTGGACAGCACCGGGTTCCCCGCCACCGTCACCAGGGCGCGGATCTGTCCTTCACCCTCGGTGAGCATTTCTTCAGCCAATGCCGACACCGGCAACTCGCCACCGTACTCTGGCCGCCCGGAAACCCGGCTCTGCCAGCGATTGAAATGCCCGCCGGAGGTGGAGGCTACCAGGTCGACTGCCGGCGTAGTGCACACGCCGCCGCCCACGCGGTCCAGGTTACCGGTAACCAGGTTGATCAACTGCACCAGCCAATGGCACAGGGTGCCGAACGCCTGGGTCGACACGCCCATGCGGCCATAACACACTGCCTTGTCAGCCGCGGCGAAGTCCCGCGCCAACTGACGGATCTGCTCGGCAGGCACCGCGCATTGACGGCTCATGGCCTCGGCGGTGAACCCGGCCACGGCCTGGCGCACTTCATCCAGACCGTCGACCGGCAGGTGACTGTCACGGGTCAGGTTCTCGGCGAACAGCGTATTGAGCAAGCCGAACAACAACGCCGCATCGCCACCCGGGCGCACAAACAGATGCTGGTCGGCCATCGCCGCTGTCTCGCTGCGGCGCGGATCAACCACCACCACTTTGCCGCCCCGGGCCTGGATCGCCTTCAGGCGTTTCTCCACGTCCGGTACGGTCATGATGCTGCCGTTGGACGCCAGCGGGTTGCCGCCGAGGATCAGCATGAAATCGGTATGGTCGATGTCCGGGATCGGCAGCAACAGGCCGTGGCCGTACATCAGGTGACTGGTGAGGTGATGGGGCAACTGGTCCACGGAGGTGGCGGAAAACCGATTGCGGGTCTTGAGCTGGCCGAGGAAGTAATTGCTGTGGGTCATCAGGCCATAGTTGTGCACGCTCGGATTGCCCTGGTACACCGCCACCGCATTTTGCCCATGGCGTGCCTGGATGCCCGCGAGGCGCTCGGCTACGAGCGCAAAGGCGTCGTCCCACGGGATCGGCTGCCATTCACTGCCCACCCGCAACATGGGCTGGTGCAGGCGATCCGGGTCGTTCTGGATGTCCTGCAGGGCCACGGCCTTGGGGCAGATATGGCCACGACTGAACGTGTCCAGGGGGTCGCCCTTGATCGAGGTGATCGCCAGGCTCCCGTCTTCGCCCTGGGTGGTTTCCAGTGTCAGGCCGCAGATGGCTTCGCACAGATGGCAGGCACGGTGGTGGAGAGTCTTGGTCATGGCCAGTCTCTTTATTGTGGGCTGAGCGCTTCGGACAAAAACTATGGCCCGCCCCAGGCAGCAGCGCCAGCAACGTTCGTCGTGTGAATCCAGCGGCATCAGGCCAGGGCATGAAGAAACATCAGGAAATGTTTCAACGCCCTCCGGCAGCCCGCTGAAACCGACGTACCCTGGCCTGCGCCCGCCCTCGCGCATTGCAATATGAAGTAACGCCAGTGTACAAATGACCCGCTGCTGTCAGTAAACAGGCTTCAAAAGCGCCCTCCCCGCGTCCTTGAACTCCCCTAAAAACTGTAGCCCTATTGGTAAGACGCGACATTTAATTATAAGATCGCGCCTTCCCCTATTTCGTCGCCCCGTGCGGCTTTCGCCGCAGGTCTCGCCCGTTTTCAAAATAAACAAGGCTTTGAGTATCTGCGGTCTGTTGCAAAAAGGTAGTTAATGATGAGCGCAAGGCACTTTCTCTCCCTGATGGATTGCACGCCCGAAGAGCTGGTCAGCGTGCTCCGTCGAGGCATTGAGCTTAAAGACCTGCGTAACCGCGGCGTACTGTTCGAGCCTTTGAAAAACCGCGTGCTCGGGATGATTTTCGAGAAGTCGTCGACCCGCACCCGTGTGTCCTTCGAAGCCGGCATGATCCAGCTCGGCGGCCAGGCTATCTTCCTGTCGCCTCGCGATACCCAACTGGGTCGCGGCGAGCCGATCAGCGACTGCGCGATTGTGATGTCGAGCATGCTGGATGCGGTGATGATCCGTACCTTCGCCCACAGCACCCTGACCGAATTTGCCGCCAACTCCCGCGTGCCTGTGATCAACGGCCTGTCCGATGACCTGCACCCGTGCCAGTTGCTGGCCGACATGCAAACCTTCCTCGAACAGCGCGGCTCGATCCAGGGCAAGACCGTGGCCTGGATCGGCGACGGCAACAACATGTGCAACAGCTATATAGAAGCGGCGATCCAGTTCGACTTCCAATTGCGCGTCGCCTGCCCTGAAGGCTACGAGCCGGATGCACGCTTCCTGGCCCAGGCCGGCGATCGCGTGACCATTGTCCGCGACCCGCGTGAGGCGGTCATCGGCGCGCACCTGGTGAGCACCGACGTGTGGACGTCCATGGGTCAGGAAGAAGAAACTGCCAAGCGCCTCAAGCTGTTCGCCCCGTTCCAGGTGACCCGCGCCCTGCTCGACCTGGCCGCGCCGGACGTGCTGTTCATGCACTGCCTGCCCGCCCACCGCGGCGAAGAAATCAGCCTCGACCTGCTGGATGATCAGCGCTCGGTGGCCTGGGCCCAGGCAGAAAACCGCCTGCACGCACAAAAGGCCTTGCTCGAATTCCTGGTTGCGCCGGCATACCGCCCTGCATGAGCCAGCCATTACTGCTGAACCTACGCAATCTGGCATGCGGTTATCAGGATCAACGGGTGGTGCAGAACCTCAACCTGCACCTCAACGCTGGCGACATCGGTTGCCTGCTGGGCTCCTCGGGCTGCGGCAAGACCACCACCCTGCGAGCCATTGCCGGGTTTGAGCCGGTGCACGAAGGTGAGATCAGCCTGGCGGGCGAAGTCATTTCCAGCGCCGGTTTCACACTGGCCCCGGAGAAACGTCGCATCGGCATGGTGTTCCAGGACTACGCGCTGTTTCCACACCTCAGCGTGGCCGACAACATCGCCTTCGGCATTCGCAAACACCCGCAAAAAGAGCGTGTGGTCGCCGAACTGCTGGAACTGGTGAACCTGAAGAACCTGGGCAAACGCTTCCCCCACGAACTCTCCGGCGGCCAGCAACAGCGCGTCGCCCTGGCCCGCGCCCTGGCGCCGGAGCCACAACTGTTGCTGCTGGACGAACCCTTCTCCAACCTCGACGGCGAACTGCGGCGCAAGCTCAGCCATGAAGTGCGCGACATCCTCAAGGCGCGGGGCACCAGTGCGATTCTGGTGACCCATGATCAGGAAGAAGCCTTCGCGGTGAGTGACCATGTCGGCGTGTTCAAGGAAGGCCGCCTGGAGCAGTGGGACACGCCCTACAACCTCTACCACGAACCGCTGACGCCCTTTGTCGCCAGCTTTATTGGCCAGGGTTACTTTATTCGCGGGCAATTGAACACGCCGGAATCGGTCACCACGGAGCTGGGCGAATTGCGCGGCAACCGTGCCTACACCTGGCCTACAGGCGGCGCCGTGGATGTATTGCTACGCCCGGACGACATCGTTTATGCGCCGGACAGTGCCTTGAAGGCGCGGATTGTCGGCAAGACGTTCCTCGGTGCGTCGACCCTGTATCGCTTGCAACTGCCGACAGGCGCACAGCTGGAATCGATCTTTCCCAGCCACGCCGATCACTTGGTCGGTGCCGATGTGGGCATTCGCGTGGCAGCCGAGCACCTGGTGTTGTTCCAGGCCTCGGGCAGCACCGCAGCACAAATCCCTCAGGTTGAGTCAGGCGTTCGCCGCTACAGCACCGCCTCCTGACGTCAACGCATCACGCCCGGCCAATTTCCGCGAACTTGGCCTGGGTGTGTTCGGCCAGCACCGCTGCTGCCAACTCCACTTCAAGCCCCCTTCTCCCCGCACTGATAAAAATCGTCGGAAACGACTGCGCCGTCACATCGACAAAGGTGCGCAAGCGCTTCTTCTGCCCCAATGGGCTGATACCACCGAGCAAATAACCGGTCGCCCGTTGCGCCGCCGCAGGGTCCGCCATCTCGACCTTTTTCACCCCGGCCGCCTGCGCCAACGCTTTTAAATCCAAACTTCCGACGACCGGCACAACAGCCACCAGCAGCTCAGCCTTTTCACTGCTGGCCAGCAGGGTCTTGAACACCTGCGCAGGATCAAGCCCCAATTTTTCCGCGGCCTCCAGACCATAGGAGGCTGCCTTGGGGTCATGTTCGTAACTGTGGATTCGATGTTCGGCGCGAACTTTTTTCAACAGGTCCAATGCGGGCGTCATGCGGGCTCCAGGCTTGGCAAAAAGGTGAAAAAACAGACGGCCAATTCTAGGCCAACACAGGGCAAAAGGCTCTAGTCCGAAGCCCTCTGCCACGCCCCCGCGCGGTCCCCGCCAGCGTCTCCCATCGCCCACGGCACGATCATTCACCACACCAATAATTACAAAATGACTGATCGTTCACTTTCGACCTTTGACAGCCGTCATTCTTGTCTATATTTTTTCGTTTACGAATACTGTAGGAATAGACCTACGGATTCACAGCAGTAAGCCGTGAACAGGATGGGGATCCTCGCCACGGTGAAAATCGCCGATTGCCCGTTGAGGCAAAACGCCAGACAACAACAAAAACAGAGGTTTTCCATGACAACTGCTCTTCAACAGCCTTCACTTTCAAGTCAATGCATGGCCGAATTCCTCGGCACTGCGTTACTGATCTTCTTCGGTACCGGATGTGTTGCTGCGCTCAAGGTCGCGGGTGCCAGCTTTGGGTTGTGGGAAATCAGTATCATCTGGGGGATCGGCGTCAGCATGGCGATCTACCTGAGCGCCGGTATTTCCGGGGCTCACCTCAATCCGGCCGTCAGTATCGCCCTGTGCATTTTTGCCGATTTCGACAAGCGCAAATTGCCGTTCTACATCATCGCCCAAGTCGCCGGTGCCTTCTGCTCGGCCGCGTTGGTTTACACGCTCTACAGCAACCTGTTTTTCGATTACGAACAAACCCACCACATGATTCGCGGCACCCAGGCCAGCCTGGAACTGGCGTCGGTGTTCTCCACCTATCCGCACCCATTGCTGGGCACGGCCCAGGCGTTCATAGTGGAAATGGTCATCACCGCGATCCTGATGGGCGTGATCATGGCCCTGACCGATGACAACAACGGCCTGCCCCGTGGCCCGTTGGCGCCACTGCTGATTGGTTTGCTGATCGCCGTGATCGGCAGCGCCATGGGCCCGCTGACCGGCTTTGCGATGAACCCCGCGCGCGACTTCGGTCCCAAGCTGATGACCTTTTTCGCCGGTTGGGGTGAAATGGCCTTCACCGGCGGGCGCGACATTCCTTATTTCCTGATTCCGATCTTTGCACCGATTGTCGGTGCCTGCCTCGGTGCAGCAGCGTATCGCGGGCTGATTGCCCGTCACCTGCCCAGCGCCGCACCTGCTACAACGGATGCAACCGAAGCGGCTGCCACCGGCAAAACCCGTACTTCCTGATGCGATAGCCTGGGCCGTACTGCCCTTTTGCGGCCCAGGCTGTTTACTGACTTCCCTATTCTCCGTCCAAGGCAATCGACATGACCGACATTCAGAATAAGAACTACATCATTGCCCTCGATCAGGGCACCACCAGTTCCCGGGCGATCATCTTCGATCGTGACGCCAACGTGGTCTGCACCGCCCAGCGTGAATTCACCCAGCATTACCCGCAAGCCGGCTGGGTCGAACATGACCCGATGGAAATTTTCGCCACCCAGAGCGCGGTGATGGTCGAGGCCCTGGCACAAGCCGGCCTGCACCATGACCAGGTCGCGGCCATCGGCATCACCAACCAGCGTGAAACCACCGTGGTCTGGGACAAAATCACCGGCCGCCCGATCTACAACGCGATCGTCTGGCAATGCCGCCGCAGCACCGAGATCTGCCAGCAGCTCAAGCGCGACGGCCACGAGCAATACATCAACGACACCACCGGCCTGGTCACCGACCCGTACTTCTCCGGCACCAAGCTCAAGTGGATCCTCGACAACGTCGAAGGCAGCCGCGAGCGTGCGCGTAACGGCGAGCTGCTGTTCGGCACCATCGACAGCTGGCTGATCTGGAAATTTACCGGCGGCAAAACCCACGTCACCGACTACACCAACGCCTCGCGCACCATGCTCTTCAACATCCACACCCTGGAGTGGGATGCGAAGATGCTGGAGATTCTCGACGTGCCGCGCGAAATGCTGCCGGAAGTGAAGTCTTCCTCGGAAATCTACGGCCGCACCAAAAGCGGCATTGCCATCGGCGGTATCGCCGGTGACCAGCAGGCGGCGCTTTTCGGCCAAATGTGCGTGGAACCGGGCCAGGCGAAAAACACCTACGGCACCGGCTGCTTCCTGCTGATGAACACCGGCGACAAGGCGGTGAAATCCAAGCACGGCATGCTCACCACCATCGCTTGCGGCCCCCGCGGCGAAGTGGCCTACGCCCTGGAAGGCGCCGTGTTCAACGGCGGTTCCACCGTGCAGTGGCTGCGTGACGAGCTGAAGATCATCGCCGACGCCACCGACACCGAATACTTCGCCGGCAAGGTCAAGGACAGCAACGGCGTGTACCTGGTCCCGGCCTTCACCGGCCTGGGTGCTCCTTACTGGGACCCGTATGCCCGTGGCGCGCTGTTCGGCCTGACCCGTGGCGTACGCGTGGACCACATCATTCGTGCTGCCCTGGAGTCGATTGCCTACCAGACCCGCGACGTACTTGACGCCATGCAGCAGGATTCCGGCGAACGCCTCAAATCCCTGCGGGTAGACGGTGGCGCGGTCGCCAACAACTTCCTGATGCAATTCCAGGCCGACATCCTCGGCACCCAGGTCGAACGCCCACAGATGCGCGAAACCACCGCATTGGGCGCCGCCTACCTGGCCGGCCTGGCCTGCGGCTTCTGGGGCAGCCTGGACGAACTGCGCGGCAAGGCGGTGATCGAGCGTCAATTCGAACCGCAACTGGAAGAAGCGGCGAAGGAAAAACTCTACGCCGGCTGGCAAAAAGCGGTGAGCCGCACCCGCGACTGGGAACCCCACGAAGGCGCTGAATAAGCCAAGCGCCGGACCCGCATAGGGTTGCAACTGGCAGGGAGCAGATTCCTGCGTCATCATGGGCCACTTTTTACGGCAGCCCAAAGGACGCACCATGAATCTGCCTCCCCGCCAGCAACAAATCCTCGAACTGGTCCGCGAACGCGGCTATGTGAGTATCGAGGAAATGGCGCAGCTCTTTGTTGTCACCCCGCAAACCATCCGCCGCGATATCAATCAACTGGCGGAAGCCAATCTGTTGCGCCGCTACCACGGCGGCGCAGCCTATGACTCCAGCGTTGAAAACACCGCGTACGCCATGCGTGCCGACCAGATGCGCGACGAGAAACAGCGCATCGGCGAAGCGATTGCCGCGCAAATCCCCGATCACGCCTCGCTGTTTATCAACATCGGTACCACCACCGAATCGATCGCTCGTGCGCTGCTTAACCACAGCCACCTGAAAATCATCACCAATAACCTCAACGTCGCCATGATGCTGAGTGCCAAAGACGACTTCGACGTACTCCTGACCGGCGGCAACGTACGCCGTGACGGCGGCGTGGTGGGCCAGGCCAGCGTCGACTTTATCAACCAGTTCAAGGTCGATTTCGCCCTGGTAGGCATCAGCGGTATTGATGAAGACGGCAGCCTTTTGGACTTCGATTATCAGGAAGTTCGGGTTTCCCAGGCGATCATTGCCAATGCGCGCAAGGTGATCCTGGCCGCGGACTCCAGCAAATTCGGGCGCAACGCCATGATTCGCTTGGGACCGATCAGTTTGATTGATTGTCTAGTCACCGATCAGCAGCCGGTTCCGGCGCTGGTGCAACTATTGAATCAGCACAAGATTCGGCTGGAAGTGGTGTAAGCCCAAACAGGGGGTGTCCTGCCCCCTGATGTTCACAAATTTTCCTTTATTCGCCCTTCGATCAGTATTTTCAATCGAAGCGGACTGGCTGTGCCCGCGTTTATGAGCTACCATTTTCGCAAATGAACATTTATGTTCGAATTCCAATACGAAAAAGATTGCGAGGCCAGCCGATGAACCCTTCTACCTTGCCTGCCCCACCGCTTGCTGAAGTCTATGACGTCGCCGTTATCGGTGGCGGGATCAATGGCGTCGGCATCGCAGCAGACGCAGCCGGGCGCGGTTTGTCGGTATTCCTTTGCGAAAAGGACGACCTGGCCAGCCACACTTCCTCCGCCAGCAGCAAGCTGATCCACGGCGGCCTGCGCTACTTGGAACATTACGAGTTCCGCCTGGTGCGCGAAGCCCTGGCTGAACGTGAAGTGCTGTTGGCCAAGGCCCCGCACATCGTCAAGCAAATGCGTTTTGTATTGCCGCACCGCCCGCACCTGCGCCCGGCGTGGATGATTCGCGCCGGCCTGTTCCTCTATGACCACCTGGGCAAGCGGGAAAAACTCGAAGGCTCCAAGAGCCTCAAGTTCGGCCCCGACAGCCCGCTGAAAAGCGAAATCACCAAAGGCTTCGAATACTCCGACTGCTGGGTCGACGACGCCCGCCTTGTAGTACTCAACGCCATGGCCGCGCGGGAAAAGGGTGCGCATATCCACACCCAGACCCGTTGCGTCAGCGCACACCGCAGTAAAGGCCTGTGGGAAATGAACATGGAGCGCGCCGATGGCAGCCTGTTCTCGATCCGTGCCCGCGCGCTGGTAAACGCCGCCGGCCCATGGGTGGCCAAGTTCATCAAGGATGACTTGAAGCTGGACTCGCCCTACGGCATCCGCCTGATCCAGGGCAGCCACCTGATCGTGCCGAAGCTGTATGAAGGCGCCCACGCGCACATCCTGCAGAACGAAGACCAGCGCATCGTCTTCACCATTCCGTACCTGAATCACCTGACCATCATCGGCACCACCGACCGCGAATACACCGGCGACCCGGCGAAAGTGGCGATTACCGAAGGTGAAACCGACTACATGCTCAACGTGGTCAACGCGCACTTCAAGAAACAGCTGAGCCGCGATGACATCGTGCACACCTATTCCGGCGTGCGCCCGCTGTGCAACGACGAATCCGACAACCCGTCGGCCGTGACCCGCGACTACACCCTGGCGCTGTCGGGCACCTCGGGCGAGGCGCCATTGCTGTCGGTGTTCGGCGGCAAGCTGACCACTTACCGCAAGCTGGCCGAATCGGCGATGGCACAACTGGCGCCGTACTTCACGCAGATGCGCCCAAGCTGGACTGCCACGGCCACCCTGCCCGGTGGCGAAAACATGAGCACGCCAGAAGCGCTGGCCGATGCAATCCGCGGCAAATACGACTGGGTGCCGAGCGAGATTGCCCGTCGCTGGTCCACCACTTATGGCAGCCGCACCTGGCGCCTGCTGGAAGGCGTGCAATCGCTGGCCGACATGGGCGACCACCTCGGTGGCGGCCTGTACACCCGCGAAGTCGATTACCTGTGCGCCGAAGAATGGGCCACGCAGCCCCAGGACATCCTGTGGCGCCGCAGCAAGCTGGGCTTGTTCACCACGCCGGAAGAACAGGAAAACGTGCAGCGTTACCTGTCCAAGGTTGAGCACAATCGCGGCAAGATCGAAGCCGCCTGATCAGCCCGCCGTAAAAAAGCCCCTGCACCGAAAGGTCCAGGGGCTTTTTCATGCCTGCAGATGGCGCTGATAGCGCAGGCCCATTTCACGAATCCCGGCGAGGGCAGAGCCCACCAACACCGGATACGCCGCCTGCAGAAAGCCCGGCGTAGCTGTTGTGAGCGCCCGCTCCAGCCATAGGCAGGCCTGCGCTTCGTCTCCGTCTTCGGCCAGCTCCGAGGCATGGTTGTATTGCCCACGGAAATCCCCGGCCTCGGCCGAGCGCCGGTACCACTGCCTCGCCAGTTGAACATCCTTGGGCACCACAACGCCCTCGTGGTGGAACCGCCCCAACAGGTTCATCGACTTGGCGTGCCCGTTGCCCGCAGCCCGAGCGAACAGCTCATAGGCCGCAACAAGGTCTCGCTCCACGCCCCGACCGCGTGTCAGCAATTGCCCGTAGTTGTACATGCCCCAATCCAGTCCCAGGTCGGCAGCCTTGCGGTAATGCAACGCGCTGTCTTCCAGGTCGACTGTGCAGCCCCAGCCATTCTCCAGGCAGCGCCCGATCATGTTGATCGCCATGGGGTGGCGCTGCCGTGCAGCGATGCGAAACCAGCTCAGCGCCAGCGCCTCATCCTTCTGCACGCCGCGACCGTCAAGCAGCAGCTGGGCCAGGGTCGCCTGTGCGTCGGCATCACCCAGTTGAGCGGCATGCATCACCCACCGCACATAGGCACGCGGGTTATCACCGATATCAGACGGCTCACTGCCTGGCTGCGCACTTTGCATGACTGCCCCGTGTGGCGATCAAGGACCGCAAAAGTTTCATGAATTATTTGGTTACAAAGTATTACATTTGAGATCGCTTATCAATTACGATCGCATCTCACTAACACCAACAAGAGACTACTCAATGGCTACCGGGATCAGTTCTGCCCCCCTTTCATCGCGGCATATGCTCGCGTCGGCAGTGGGCTTGGCAGTGGCTGCGCAGGGAGGATTCAGTTACGCGGCGGAGCCCGCACCAGAGGACAACACAGGGGTCATTCAGCTCGGCGCGACCAGCATCGAAGGCCAGGCCCCGAGCCAGAGCGTCTACAACCCTGTGGCTCCGTCTTCCCCCAAGTACACCGAGGCGCTGCGCGACACGCCGCAGACCATTACGGTGGTGCCCAAGGAAGTCATTCATGACCAGAACCTGCTGACCCTGCGCGACGTGCTCAGCACCGTGCCCGGCATCACCTTCGGTGCCGGCGAAGGTGGCAGCGGGTATGGCGACAGCATCAACCTGCGCGGGTTTTCCGCCAGCGGCGACATCTACGTGGACGGCGTGCGCGACAGCGCGCAGTACAGCCGCACCGACCCGTTCAACCTGGAACAGGTCGAAGTCGTCAGCGGCGCCAGTTCGGTGTATTCCGGTTCCGGTGCGGTCGGCGGCACCATCAACCTGGTGAGCAAGCAGCCAGAATTACGCGACAAAACCACCATCAGTGCCGGCATCGGCACCGATAACTACAAGCGCACCACCCTGGACACCAACCAGACGCTCAACGACACCACCGCGTTCCGCCTGAACCTGATGGCCCATGGTAACGATGTGCCAGGCCGCGATTATGAAGATTACTCACGCTGGGGCATTGCACCCTCCATCGCATTTGGCCTGGGCACGCCGACACGCGTGACCGTCAGCTACGAGCACCAGAAAGACGACAACACACCGCAATACGGCATCCCCATCTACAACGGCAAACCCATGCCGGGCGTGGGCTGGAGCGATTTCTACGGCTACCACAACATCAATGACCAGCAGATCACTTCGGATTCGTTCAGCCTGAAGCTCGAACACGACTTCAACGACGCCGTGTCGGTGCGCAACTTCACCCGTGTCGAGCGGGTTCGCCAGGACCTGCGCGCCTCCGGCCCCGAAGGTGCACAGGCCGGCTGCCTGGCCAGCGGCACCCAGATCACGGGCGCGCCGTGCGCCGCGGGCCTGCAACCAGGCTATTTCCAGCCAAGCGGCGGCTCACTGGGCAACGAGCGCAACACCCAGAACAAGATGTTCACCAACCAGACCGACGTCACCAGCCACTTCAGCACCGGGTTTGTCGACCACACGCTGGTGACCGGGATTGCCATCAGCCGCGAGGAATACGAGGCGGATACCGGAAAGTGGCTGACCAACGCCAACGGCAGCACGATAATCCCGCCACCGGTCAGCTACAGCGATCCGAATTCCGAATGGACCGGCCCGGTCAACTTCACCCGGGCGGCCCACGTCGATGGCGCGCTGAACAACCGCGCCGCCTATGCCTTCGACACGCTCAAGCTCAGCCCGCAATGGGAAATCAACGGCGGCTTGCGTTACGAGCACAACGCCGGCAGTTCGGTGACCAATGCTTACTCCAGCACCGGAGTGGAGACGCCCGGCACCCGCTACGGCCAAGCGGATGACCTGACATCCTACCGCCTGGCGCTGGTCTACAAACCGGCGGAAAACGGCAGCGTCTATATCGCCTACGGCAACAGCAAGACGCCGTCACAAGCCAGCGTCAATGGCGGTTGCTACACCCCGGCCAAAAGCTCAGGCATCGCCACCAACAACTGCAACGTCGCCCCGGAAACCGCCGTCAGCTATGAGATCGGCACCAAGTGGGACTTCTTCGACAATGCCTTGTCGGTCACCGGCGCGATCTTCCGCAATGACCGCACCAACTACAAAGTCGCCGATAACGACCCAACCAACCTGAGCGGCACTCAATCCCTCGACGGCAAAGCGCGTGCAGATGGCGTCGCACTGGGCCTGAGCGGCGCGATAACCGACCGCTGGAAGGTGTTCGCCAATTACACCTACCTGGACACCCGCGTATTGCGCAGTGCCAGCGACTACACCCTGGCAACCACCGGTTTCGACGCGCAGAAAGGCGAGCCGCTGCCGTTCACGCCCAAACATGCGGCCAGTCTCTGGACGGTGTACGACCTGCCCTACGACTTCCAGGTGGGCTACGGCATCACCGCGCAGAGCAAACAGTACCTGGTCAGCGCCGCCGGGGCACCGACTGCGCCGGGCTACGCGGTGCAACGTGCGATGCTCGGCTACAAGGTCAACAAACAGTTGAACCTGCAGTTGAACATCAACAACCTGTTCGACAAGGAGTACCTGACCCGCATCCGTAACAACGGCTGGGCGGTGCCTGGCGATGGCCGTGCAGCGGTGGTGTCGGCCGACTACACGTTCTGACAGCGCCCCACCAAAAAAGCCCCGGGCCCCACACTCCCGGGGCTTTTTCATGGGCGATACCGGCGTGTTCCGCCATTCGGTTTTCCGAACGCCATGCCTCCGGCTATTCGGTTTGCCGGACCTCACCTGCCTAAAAAACTCGTCACATAAACTTAATCTCCATATAAATCATGCAGTTAACCTTTTATTCCTGGTCTGGCACGACTCATGCTCTACACTCGTAGGCGATTGCCTGAGGCGCCTCAGGAGCCGTCTCAGGCTTTCGCAGTACTGTTTATATAAAAACGTGGCCGTCCAACCGGTCTCATAAAAAAAACAAATGTCGAGGAAGTATTGATGCGTATCGTTCCCCATATTTTGGGCGCAGCTATCGCTGCTGCTCTGATCAGCACTCCAGTTTTCGCCGCCGAGCTCACCGGCACGCTGAAGAAAATCAACGACTCCGGCACCATCACTCTCGCTCACCGCGACAGCTCCATTCCGTTTTCCTACATCGCGGATGGTTCGGGCAAACCCGTGGGCTACTCCCACGACATTCAGCTGGCTATCGTTGAAGCCCTGAAAAAAGACCTGAACAAACCCGACCTGAAGACCAAGTACAACCTGGTCACCTCGCAAACTCGTATCCCGTTGATCCAGAACGGCACCGCGGACATCGAGTGCGGCTCCACCACCAACAACGCCGAACGCGCCCAGCAAGTCGACTTCACCGTCAACATCTTCGAAATCGGCACCCGCCTCCTGGTCAAGAAAGACAAGGATGGCAAGCCGTCCTACAGCGATTTCGCTGACCTGAAAGGCAAGAACGTCGTGACCACCGCGGGCACCACGTCCGAGCGCATCATCAAGGCGATGAACGCTGACAAGCAGATGGGCATGAACGTCATCTCCGCCAAGGACCACGGCGAATCCTTCCAGATGCTGGAAAGCGGCCGCGCCGTTGCCTTCATGATGGACGACGCCCTGCTGGCCGGTGAAGAAGCCAAGGCCAAGAAGCCGGATGACTGGGTAATCACCGGTACTCCACAGTCCTTCGAAGCCTACGCCTGCATGGTTCGTAAAGACGACCCGGCCTTCAAGAAAGCCGTGGATGACGCGATTGTCGGCCTGTACAAATCCGGCGAGATCAACAAGATCTACAGCAAGTGGTTTGAAAGCCCGATTCCACCTAAAGGCCTGAACCTGAACTTCCCGATGAGCGACAAGGTGAAGGACCTGATCGCCACTCCGAGCGACAAGCCAGCGCCTGACGTAAAAATCTGATACCTGACTAAGCTTATGTCCTGAGGGAGCCAACATTCCCTCAGGCGTCTGTTACTACCTGCTGGCTTTTATTTTGGAACACTCGACCTGGCGGTTTTCGAGCCGATCGCGTGTGCCTGGCGTTCACCGCCGGGCGGGAAAGGATCTTCCCCAAGCGGGTGCTTGTACATCGATCGATCTCGAGGGGAGACCCTAATGAATTACAACTGGGACTGGGGCGTGTTCTTCAAGTCCACCGGCGTGGGCAGCGAGACTTATCTCGACTGGTACATCGCCGGCTTGGGCTGGACCATTGCCATCGCCGTCGTGGCATGGATTATCGCCTTGCTGCTGGGGTCCATTCTGGGCGTCATGCGCACCGTGCCAAACCGCATCGTATCGGGCATCGCGACCTGCTACGTGGAACTGTTTCGCAACGTACCGCTGCTGGTTCAGCTGTTCATCTGGTATTTCCTGATACCCGACCTGCTGCCGCAGAACCTGCAAGACTGGTACAAACAAGACCTCAACCCGACCACCTCGGCCTACCTGAGCGTTGTCGTGTGCCTGGGCCTGTTCACCGCCGCCCGTGTGTGCGAACAAGTGCGCACCGGCATCCAGGCGTTGCCACGTGGCCAGGAATCCGCCGCACGCGCCATGGGCTTCAAGCTGCCGCAGATCTACTGGAACGTGCTGCTGCCCCAGGCCTACCGGATCATCATTCCACCGCTTACCTCGGAATTCCTCAACGTCTTCAAGAACTCCTCCGTGGCGTCCCTGATCGGCTTGATGGAATTGCTGGCGCAAACCAAACAGACCGCCGAGTTCTCGGCCAACCTGTTTGAGGCCTTCACCCTGGCCACGCTGATCTACTTCACCCTGAACATGAGCCTGATGCTGCTGATGCGCGTGGTCGAGAAGAAAGTCGCCGTGCCCGGCCTGATCTCCGTGGGGGGTAAATAATGGACTTCGATTTCAGCGGCATCATCCCCGCCATCCCGGGCCTGTGGAACGGCATGGTCATGACCTTGCAGTTGATGGTCATGGGCGTGGTCGGCGGCATCGTCCTGGGTACCATCCTCGCGCTGATGCGCCTGTCGTCCAGCAAACTGCTGTCACGCCTGGCCGGCGCCTACGTGAACTACTTCCGCTCGATCCCGCTGCTGTTGGTGATCACCTGGTTCTACCTGGCGGTGCCGTTCGTGCTGCGCTGGATCACCGGCGAAGACACCCCGATCGGTGCGTTCACCTCCTGCGTCGTGGCCTTCATGATGTTCGAGGCCGCGTACTTCTGTGAAATCGTGCGGGCCGGCGTGCAGTCGATCCCCAAGGGCCAGATGGCCGCCGCACAAGCGATGGGCATGACCTACGGCCAGACCATGCGCCTGATCATCCTGCCCCAGGCGTTCCGCAAGATGACCCCGTTGCTGCTGCAACAGTCGATCATCCTGTTCCAGGACACCTCGCTGGTCTACACCGTGGGCCTGGTGGACTTCCTCAACTCCGCCCGCTCCAACGGCGACATCATTGGCCGCTCCAATGAGTTCCTGATCTTCGCCGGTGTCGTCTACTTCATCATCAGCTTTTCCGCCTCGCTGCTGGTCAAGCGTCTGCAAAAAAGGTTTGCCGTATGATCTCTATCAAGAATATCAACAAGTGGTATGGCGACTTCCAGGTGCTGACCGACTGCAGCACCGAGGTTAAAAAAGGCGAAGTGATCGTGGTGTGCGGGCCGTCCGGCTCGGGCAAGTCCACCCTGATCAAGTGCGTCAACGCCCTGGAGCCGTTCCAGAAAGGCGACGTGGTCGTCGATGGCACCTCCATCGCCGACCCGAAGACCAACCTGCCGAAACTGCGCTCGCGCGTTGGCATGGTGTTCCAGCACTTCGAGCTCTTTCCGCACCTGACCATCACCGAAAACCTGACCATCGCGCAGATCAAGGTGTTGGGCCGCAGCAAGGAAGAAGCCACCAAGAAGGGCCTGCAACTGCTGGAGCGCGTCGGTCTGTCGGCCCACGCCCACAAGCACCCGGGCCAGCTTTCCGGCGGCCAGCAACAGCGTGTGGCGATTGCCCGTGCGCTGGCCATGGACCCGATCGTCATGCTGTTCGACGAACCGACCTCGGCCCTCGACCCGGAAATGGTCAACGAAGTACTCGACGTGATGGTGCAACTGGCCCACGAAGGCATGACCATGATGTGCGTGACCCACGAAATGGGTTTCGCCCGCAAGGTAGCCGACCGGGTGATCTTCATGGACGCCGGCAAGATCATCGAAGACTGCCCGAAAGAGGAGTTCTTCGGCGACATCAGCGCCCGCTCCGAGCGTGCGCAGCACTTCCTTGAGAAAATCCTGCAGCACTAAAAGCACCACTGCTCCCCAGTGAAAACCGGGTTTGTATGGGAGCAGGCTTGTGTGGGAGCTGGCTTGCCTGCGATTGCATCACCTCGGTGTAACTGACACATCGAGGCGCCTGCATCGCGGGCAAGCCCGGCTCCCACACAAGCCTGCTCCCACACGGGACCGCGCAAGCTGGCAGCTCTGGTTGACCCAAGGCATCTGTGATGAAATGCGACCCCAACCTCTTTCGCGCCGCGCCGCCATCACTTGCCGTGAAGCCTCGTCTGATTCGCCAATTGTTCCTGCCGCCGCTGATCATCGCCCTGATGATCGGACTGGGTTACGTCGGCTTCTGGATCAGCGAGTTCTATGGGATCCGCACCCTCACCGACACCGGCGAACGCCAGCTGGAATTGCACGCCCGCACCGTCGAGAGCGAACTCAGCAAATACACCTACCTGCCCAGCCTCCTGGAGCTGGAATCCAGCGTCTCCAGGCTCTTGGCCGACCCGAATCAGGAAACCCGCAAAACCGTCAACGACTACCTCGAAGGCCTGAACCGGCGCAGTCGCAGCCGGGCGATCTACGTGATGGATACCACCGGCCGTGTGCTGGCCACCAGTAACTGGCGCGACGCCGACAGTTACCAGGGTGAAGACCTGTCCTTCCGTGCCTATTTCCAGAATGCCGTGCGCGGCCAGCCCGGCCGGTTCTACGGCATCGGCAGCACCAACGGCGAACCCGGCTATTACCTGGCCCATGGCCTGGAAGAACACGGCAAGATCATCGGCGTGGCCGTGGTCAAGGTGCGCCTCGAAGCGCTGGAAGAACGCTGGCAGCGGGCGCGCCTGGAGGCCTTCGTCAGTGACGAGAACGGCATCATCATTCTCTCCAGCGACCCGGCCCGTCGCCTCAAGTCCGTGCGCCCCCTGAGCGATGACACCAAGGACCGCCTCGCCCACAGCCTTCAATACTACTGGGCGACGCTCAACGAGCTGGAACCCCTGGCCCGCGAGCGCCTCAACGAAGGCACCGAGAAGCTGACCTTCCCGGCCAACAGCGAAGTGGTGGCAGACGAGCATGAGGTGAGCTACCTGGCCCAGACCCGCCCGCTGAATGACACCCCTGGAACTTCACCCTGCTGACTCCGCTGAATGACCTGCGCCGGGCCGCCATCAACCAGGGCATCCTGGTGGCCGTGGCCTTCGCCCTGGTGGCGTTTTTGCTGATCGCCTGGAACGAGCGGCGCAAGGTGATTGCCACCCGCCTCGCCGCCCGGGAAGCCTTGCAGGAAGCCAACAACCAGCTGGAACGACGGATTGCCGAACGCACCACCGACCTGCGAGCCAGCAACGAACGGCTCAAGAGCCAGATTCGCGAGCGGCGCCAGGCCGAGGAAACCTTGCGCCGGGCCCAGGACGAACTGGTACAGGCCGGCAAACTCGCCGCCATCGGCCAGATGTCCACCAGCATCGCCCACGAATTGAACCAGCCGCTGGCCGCGTTGCGCACCCTGTCGGGCAACACCGTGCGCTTCCTGGAGCGTGGCGCCCTGGACACCGCCAGTGCCAACCTCAAGACCATCAACGAACTGATCGACCGCATGGGCCGCATCACCGCCAGCCTGCGCTCCTTTGCCCGGCGCGGCGACGACCAGGGTGAAGCCAGCCTGGGCAAGGCGGTGGACGCCACGTTCCAGATCCTCGGCAGCCGCCTGGAGACCCTGCCACTGACGGTGCATCGCCACTTCAGCAGTGCGCAGTTGCAGATCGACCAGACGCGCTTGGAGCAGATCCTGGTCAACCTGATCGGCAACGCCCTGGACGCGATGCAGGCGCAACCGGCCCCCGAGCTGTGGCTGGAAGGCGATACCGTCGACGGCAAATACCGCCTGCAGGTGCGCGACAACGGCCACGGCATTGACCCCGAGGCCCGCAAGCATTTGTTCGAACCGTTCTTTACCACCAAACCCGGCGAACAAGGCCTGGGCCTGGGCCTGACACTCTCGGCCAGCCTCGCGGCCGCCACCGGCGGCAACCTCGCTGTCGAACACCCGGCCAGCGGTGGTACTGCCTTTGTCCTGAGCTTGCCGCTGGTGAACCCTCAACAAGTCGAGTCGAAATGAACGCAGAAAAAACCACCGACCTGACCGTCCTGATCGTCGAAGACGACCCCCATGTATTGCTCGGCTGCCAGCAAGCCCTGGCCCTGGAAGACATTCCCAGCGTGGGCGTGGCCAGCGCCGAAGAAGCCCTGACCCGGGTCGGTGAAAACTTCGCCGGCATCGTCATCAGCGATATCCGCCTGCCGGGCATCGACGGCCTGGAGCTGCTGACCCGGCTCAAGGCGTTGGACAAAAGCCTGCCGGTGGTGCTGATCACCGGCCACGGCGACATCTCCATGGCCGTGGGCGCGATGCGCAACGGCGCCTATGACTTCATGGAGAAACCCTTCTCCCCCGAGCGCCTGGTGGACGTCGCCCGCCGCGCCCTGGAACAACGCGGCCTGGCCCGGGAAGTCTGGTCGCTGCGCCGGCAACTGGCCGAGCGCGATTCCCTGGAAGGCCGGATCATCGGCCGCTCCCCCGCCATGCAAAACCTGCGGGAACTGATCGCCAACGTCGCCGACACCTCGGCCAACGTATTGATCGAAGGCGAGACCGGCACCGGCAAGGAACTGGTCGCCCGCTGCCTGCACGATTTCAGCCGCCGGCATTCCCACCAGTTCGTCGCCTTGAACTGCGGCGGCCTGCCGGAAAACCTGTTCGAAAGCGAAATCTTCGGCCACGAGGCCAACGCGTTTACCGGCGCCGGCAAACGCCGCATCGGCAAGATCGAACACGCCCACGAAGGCACGCTGTTCCTCGACGAAGTGGAAAGCATGCCGATGAACCTGCAGATCAAGCTGCTGCGGGTGTTGCAGGAACGCACCCTGGAACGCCTGGGCTCGAACCAGAGCGTGGCGGTGGATTGCCGGGTGATCGCCGCCACCAAGTCCGACCTCGACGACCTGAGCCGCGCCAACCAGTTTCGCAGCGACCTGTACTACCGCCTCAACGTGGTGACCCTGGAACTGCCGCCACTGCGGGAACGTCGCGAAGATATCCTGCAGTTGTTCGAACACTTCCTGCAGCAGTCGTCCCTGCGTTTCGACCGCACCGTGCCAGACCTCGACAACCAGACCCTGTCCAACCTCATGAGCCACGACTGGCCGGGCAACGTGCGTGAACTGCGCAACGTCGCCGAGCGGTTTGCCCTGGGCTTGCCGGCGTTCAAAAAGAGCGGCGCCAGCAGTGGCAACCACGGCCTGGCGTTCACCGAAGCGGTGGAAGCCTTCGAGCGCAACCTGCTCAACGACGCCTTGCAACGCAGCGGCGGCAACCTGACCCAGGCCAGCCAGGAACTGGGGATGGCCAAGACCACGCTGTTCGACAAGGTCAAGAAATACGGGCTGAGCCACTAGGAGCGCATTGTGGATTTATTGCTGAAGGCCGCATTGGGCGCGGGGGTCGTGCTGATCCTGGCGGCGTTGGCCAAGACCAGGAACTATTACATCGCCGGCTTGGTGCCGCTGTTTCCGACGTTCGCGCTGATCGCGCATTACATCGTCGGCAAGGGCCGTTCGGTGGAGGATTTGAAGACCACCATCGTGTTCGGGATGTGGTCGATCATTCCGTACTTTGTGTACCTGGCGACGTTGTATGTGATGGTCGACCGGATGCGGCTGGAGGCTTCGCTGGCGGTGGCGGCAGTGGCGTGGTTGATGGCGGCTACGGTGTTGGTGAGTGTGTGGGTTCGCGTACACGCCTGACATACGCTTATTGAAAATGTGGAGCTGGGTGGGTGTGTTTATCCGTTATTCAGGTAACGGCCGCCTATGGTTCCGCTCTTACAGCGGGTCACTTTTGAAAGGAGCCGGAATGCCGGCCCAGCCAAAAGTAACCAAAAGGCTCTTGCCCCACCACTCGGCACCTCGCCTAGGCTCGGTGTGCCCTCACTCCGGCTTTGGACCGTGGGCCGCCGCGATGGGCCATCCTTGGCCCAGCGCGGCTAACCCGGCGTCCTGCCGGGTTACCCACGCTCCAAAGCCTGCGTTCGGCCAGCGTGGTTTAACGGGGCGCCTAAGATCAAGATCAAAAGCAGATCAACAGCACAGCGGCCTACAGGCCGGCTTGAGTGGTGTGAAGCAAAGGCAAGATCAAAATCAAAAGCGGGCACGGTCCAACTGTAGGAGCTGGCTTGCCTGCGATGGCCTCGCCTCGGCGCATCTGAAAAACCGAGTTGTCTGCATCGCAGGCAAGCCAGCTCCCACAGAAAAGCAGAGCTGCATCCGTTTCAGATTTGGTTTTCGCTTTGGCTTTTGATCTGGCTTCTACCACTCAAGCCGGCCTGTAGGCCGCTGTGCTCTTGCTTTTGATCTTGATCTGACTGCCCCAATAAGCCCGAGGCCGAACGCAGGGATTGAGGAGCGGGTAAACCGGCAGGACGCCGGTTTAGCCGCGACGGGGCAGGGACGCCCCGTCGCGGCGGCCCGCGGAGCAATGCCGGAGTGAGGGAACACCGAGCCTTAGCGAGGTGCCGACAGGCGGGGCAGAGCGTTTTGGTTACTTTTGCGCTTTTCAAAAGTGACCCGCTGTAAGAGCGGAACCATAAGCAGCCGTTACCTAAATAACGGATATGTACTCCCCCCCAACAACTGCTCAGCGCCGCCTAGCGAACAATCTTGTCCACCTGAATCCCCAGTTTCTTCAACCGGTACCAAAAGCTGCGCTCGGAAATCCCGATCTTCTGGGCCGCCGCAGCCTGCACCCCGTTGCTCTCCTGCAACGCGGCCATGATGTACGCCTTCTCCACCTCGGCCAGCGCCGCGTCCAGATCCTGGGGCACACCCGGCCCGTTGCTGAGTATCGCGCCCACCCCGTCTTCAGCCGGTTTGGAAGCAAACAGATACGCCGGCAAATCAATATCCTCGATCACCGGCGTCGCCGCGACGATGGTCGCCCGCTCCACGCAGTTTTGCAGCTCGCGAATATTGCCCGGCCAGGAATACGCCCCCATCGCCTGCAACGCCTCGGGGCTGAAACCGGTGATGCGTTTACCGGCGGTGGCGCTCAAGGTCTGGGCAAAGTGCCGGGCCAGCGGCGCGATGTCTTCCACCCGCTCACGCAGGGCCGGCAGTGGAATCGGGAATACATTCAGGCGGTAGTAAAGGTCTTCACGAAATTCTTTGTTGGCCACCGCATCCAGCAAATTCTTGTTGGTAGCCGCGATCACCCGCACATCTACCTTGCGCTCGCGCGGGTCACCCACCGGTTCAATCACCCGCTCCTGCAAGGCCCGCAGGATTTTCGCCTGCAACGCCAACGGCATGTCGCCCACTTCATCGAGAAACAACGTGCCTTTATCGGCCTGCATGAAGCGCCCGACCCGGTCCGCCACGGCGCCGGTGAACGCGCCCTTGCGGTGGCCAAACATCTCGCTTTCCAGCAAGCCTTCAGGAATCGCCGCGCAGTTGACCGCCACAAATGGCTTGTCGGCGCGGTTGCCGTGTTTGTGGATGGCTCGGGCGACCATCTCTTTGCCGGTGCCGCTTTCGCCCGTCAGCAGCACCGTGGCGTTGCTGTCGCGCACCGAATCCACGGCATGCAGCACGCGGCGAAAGGCCGGGCTATCCCCCACCAGGCTGTCGAACTGGGCGTGTTCATCCAGCTCGGCACGCATGCGCGCGTTGTCGCGCATGATGTCGCGAAACTGCAGGGCCTTGGCCACGGTGATGTCCAGCTCGTCGATGTCGAACGGCTTGGCAATGTAGTCGTAGGCCCCGTTGCGCATCGACTGCACCGCGTTTTTCACAGTGCTGTAGGCGGTCATCACGATCACCGGCAGTTGCGGGTAGCGCACCTTGATTTCCGCCAGCAGCGCCGGACCGTCCATGCCGGGCATGCGCCAGTCGCTGATCACCAGGTCGATGTCTTCCTGCTCCAGCACCTTGAGCGCGTGCAGGCCGTTGCCGGCGGTAAAGACCTGGATCCCGCTCTGGCTCAAGGCCGACGAGAGCAAGTCACAGAGCTTGGGTTCGTCGTCGACTACCAATACGTTATGCGTCATCACCATCCTCATCATCGCCGTCGTCGTCACCCTGGGCCGGAATGTACAGGCTGAAGGTGGCGCCGGCATCTTTCTCGCTGACACATTCAATGCTGCCGTCATGACTTTCCATGATCGAGAAGACTTTGGCCAGACCCAAGCCCGTGCCCGAGGCCTTGGTGGTGACGAATGGCGTGAAGATCCGCTCGATCATGTCCGGCGGAATACCCTCGCCGGTATCGGCGATGCTGATCACTGTGTTGCCGCCCACGCTGTGGATGCCCAGGGTCAGGCGACCGCCGCCAGGCATCGCGTCGATGGCGTTGAGAATCAGGTTCAGGCAGGCCTGCTTGAGCTGCTTGGCATCGGCATAAATCGTCGCGCCGGGGGCCTGGTCATCGATTTGCGCGTCGATGTTATGAGTCGACAGCTCAGGCCCGCAGAAGCCGAGGATTTCCTCCACCACCGGCCGTGCCGCTTGCACTGTGCGCAACGGCGCGCTGGGTTTGGCGAAGTCGAGGAATTCGGTGATCAGGTCGTTGATCCGGCTGACCTCGCTGATCACGTATTCGAGGTGACGCTTGTCGGTTTCCGGCAAATCGACGCGGCGGTGCAGCAACTGGGTGGCGGTCTTGATGATGCCCAGCGGGTTGCGAATTTCGTGGGCCAGGCCCATGGCGACCTCGCCCAGCGCATGCAGGCGGTCGCGGCGGCGCAGTTGCGCCTCCAGGTGATGCAACTCGCCGAGGCGCTCGGTCATGTGGTTGAAGGTGCTGCTCAGTTGCGCCAGTTCGTCGCCGCCGCTGACCGCCACGCGATGCTGATAGTTACCCGAAATCACCGCGCTGACGCCTTCGGACAAATCCCGCAGCGGGCGGGTCAGGCGTTGGGACACCAACATCCCGGCCGCCAGGGACAAGGCCGAACTGAGCAGGAAGATCAGCACGAACAGGTTGCTCTGGTTCACCAGGCCCACCAGGCTGGTGTGCCGCAGCAGGCCACTGAAAATCACCCCTTGCAGCTCGCCGGCATCGTTGAAGATCGGCCAGTACAAACCGCTGTAGTTATTGGTGAACTGTTCGCTGGGCTGCTTGGTGCTGCGCAGCGCGGCTTCGATATTCGAAGGAATCCGGTTGGGGTGATCGACGAAGCGCTGGGTGGAGAAAATTTCCGAGAAACCGGTGGGGTTGGCCAGGTACAAGCGCAGGTCCAGCGAGTGCACATCGGCCACGCTGGTCAGGAAACTGCTGTCCAGGTACGTGGCCACCAGCAGTTGATAGTCAACGCCGTCCTCGCTGGTCTCGAAGGTCGACACCACCACGCCGGTGGTCACGCCAGCCACCTCGACCGTCTGCAGCACCGCATTACTGGCCAGGTTGATTTGCTTGACGATGTCATCGGCGGCCGTGCTGAAGACAATCTTGTGGTCACTGCTGCGGATCAGCGCGACCACATCGATGTCGGTGGCGGCGGCAATGTCGGCGGTCAGTTTGTCGTGCTTCTCGGCCTGGCGCGACGACGGCGGCTTGGTGTAGCGCAGGAACAGCTGGGCGACCCGGGCGTTGTCGTGGAGGATGTCGCCGATCTCGTCCTTGACGATCTTGGTCGACTCCTGCAGCCAGATCCGCACGTTGCTGTCGAAAATCTGCGACAGCGTTGTGGCGGCCAGCTCCGCCGCGATCATTGTCGGGATCACGGTGACCAGCCAGAACGCCAGCACCAGCTTGCGCTGGACGCTCCAACGCGAAATGGCAAAGGGGCGGGCTTTTTGGCGGGTCTTGTTGATCATCAGGTTTCGCTTATCGCAGCAGCCATGGCAGGGTCGGATCGATCCGGTCGGAGAAACACTTTTGCAACGAACAGCGCACGGTTGACCAGCCAGTTGCGGTGGCGGAAAAACATACTGTTGCCCTGGAACTCGCAGCCCAGCAGCAACTTGCTGGCATAGCCGGCCTGACCGCACTCATACAACGCAATGTCATGGCGAATACAGTAGTCGATATTGGTTAACCAACTGCGCACCGCCAGGCTGTATTCGCGGCTGTAGTCACTGTCTTCGCCGAAAAACTTGTCAATCAGGCGATCCTGGTTCAGCAGGATCAGGTTGAACGCCACCAGTTGCTCGTCCACCCAATAAAGCACACAGACCGCACGTTCTTGCAGCTGTTCAAGGATACCGGTGAAATAGCCCGCCGGCAGTCGCTCGAACTGCAGGTCGGAACGTTCCAGGGTGGCCTCGTACAGCGCCATGATGCGCGGCAGTACGTCGTCGATATTACGTCGCCACTCAATGCGAGGGCCAGGCGCACGCAGTTTGCGGCGCAAGTCCTTGCGGGTGGCTTTGTCCAGGGAACCCAGGTAGGCGTCCACTGAACCAAAAGGAATCGGCAATAATGCCGTGGGCAGGCTGGGCATGCTCTGGAAACCCGCGCCAAGGCAGCTGTTTGACCAGCCTTCGTCCTTGGTCGGTGCGTCCTTGACCGCTACCAGCCCGACGCCGAACGCATCGGCATCCCGGCGTGCGGCGGCGAGTAACTGCGCAAGCAACGCCTCGCGCCCGGATTCGGGAACATGACTGGCGACACCCGCATTGCACTGTTCCGCCACCGGCGAGCCGATGGCATACAGGCCCAGCTTCAAAACACCCGGCCACAGTCGCTCCAGGCGCTCGGTAAAGCGCTTGCCTACGCCCGACACCGTGGTGTCGAGGCGATAACGCGTAATGAACGCCGGCGCGACCGCCACCAGCGTTGCCTCGTCAAACACCGCGAGATACCGCCACTGAAAATCATCAATGGCGGCATTTTCCACGGCCACGTAATAGTCCCAATCCTCCAGGGCATCGGGAAAACAGTCGTTCCAGGCACTGCGTTCGATGGCCCGAATGGTCGAAAAGGCTTGGGCGGTGATCACGTCAAATCCTTAGGGTTCAAGCCAGCTGTCGATAATCTTCAGGTGCCTCTGTGGCGTGTGCGTGTTGCCCGACAAACTCGGCGCTCAACTCGATCACCCGGCGGTATTGCAGGTCGACGGTGATCATGTGGTAGCAGTTATCCAGCAGGATCTTGGTCACGGGGCCGCCGAGGTGGCGCTCCACGTAATCGGCGTTCCAGCGGCTGGTGATGTCATCCTCGATGGAATGCAGTACCAGGGCCGGGGTCTTGATCGATGGCATGAGCTTCTTCACCACGGCATTCATCCAGTGCAACTCGCGCACCGTGACGCCCTCCATGGTCAACAGCCCCGCTTCGCTGCTCTCCCCTTCCTTCATCTGCCGCTCGACGATAGCCCGCAGGCGCTCGTTCTTGATGCCGTAGGGCGGCTTCTCAGTGAAGCGGAACAGGCGCACACCGAAGGGAATACGGATCAGCAACGGCGTGATGAACGCCATCTTGTTGATGCTCCAGCCGTCGTACTTCAACGTGGTGGAGTACATCAACAAGCCGGCGACCTGGCCGGGAAACTGCGACGCCACGTACATCGACATCACCGCGCCCATCGACAAACCGCCGACAAATACCTGCTCGTGGCGCTGCTTCACGCCGACGAACGTCTTGCGGACGCCTTCGTACCAGTCCTGCCAGCCAGTGGCTTGCAGGTCGCTGTTGTCCCCGCAGTGGCCGGCCAGGGTCGGCACGTACACCGTGCAGTTACCGACCTTGGCCAACCCCTGGGCCACCCGACGGAGTTCCGTCGGGGTGCCCGTCAGGCCGTGGATCAACAGGATCCCCACCGGACCGCTACCGAGAACGAAGCCGGCATCACCTTCACCGAGGTCGATCTCGTGGCTGATCACCGTTTGGTCGCTCGCACAAGCAGTTGCTCGAGCAGCTTCAGGCCCAGGTCGATTTCCGGGTAGCTGATTTCCAGGGACGGTGCCAGGGTGATCACGTTTTTGTAGTAGCCGCCCACGTCGAGGATCAGGCCGAGTTTCTGACCGTCAACCACCATGTCGCCCTTCATGCCTTCCTCGACCATGTAGTCCAGGGTGGCCTTGTCCGGCGTGAAGCCGTCCGGGGCGCAGATTTCGCAGCGCAGTGCCAGGCCCAGGCCGTCGACGTCGCCGATGATCGGGAAGCGTTTTTGCAGCTCTTGCAGGCCGGCCAGGAAGTATTTGCCCTTGGCCATGACCATCGCGCCGTAGTCGACTTCGCTGGTCATCTTGAACATTTCCAGACCTACCGCGGTACCCAACGGGTTGGACGCGAAGGTGGAGTGAGTGGAGCCTGGCGGGAAGATTTTCGGGTTGATCAACTCTTCCCTGGCCCAGATGCCGCCCAGCGGGTTCAGGCCGTTGGTCAGCGCCTTGCCGAAGACGATCACGTCAGGTTTGACGTCGAAGTGTTCGATCGACCACAGCTTGCCGGTACGCCAGAAGCCCATCTGGATTTCATCGACGACCATCAGGATGCCGTGCTGGTCGAGGACCTGCTTGAGCTCGCTGTAGAAGTTCATCGGCGGGATCACGTAGCCGCCGGTGCCCTGGATCGGCTCGACGTAGAAGGCCGCGTATTCGCTCTGGCCGACTTTCGGGTCCCACACACCGTTGTATTCAGTTTCGAACAGGCGGGCGAACTGCTGCACGCAGTGGCTGCCGTATTCTTCCTTGGTCATGCCTTTCGGGCCGCGGAAGTGGTACGGGAACGGGATGAAGTTGGCGCGCTCGCCGAAGTGGCCGTAGCGGCGACGGTAGCGGTAGCTCGAAGTGATCGAGGACGCGCCGAGGGTACGGCCGTGGTAGCCGCCTTCGAACGCGAACATCAGGCTCTTGCCGTTGGTGGCGTTACGTACCACTTTCAGGGAGTCTTCGATGGACTGCGAACCGCCCACGTTGAAGTGCACGCGACCGTCGAGGCCGAATTTTTTCTTGGCGTCGACTGCGATCATTTCCGACAGCTCGATCTTGCCTTTGTGCAGGTACTGGCTGGCGATTTGCGGGAGGGTGTCGATCTGCTGTTTCAGCGCGTTGTTCAGGCGCGGGTTGGCGTAACCGAAGTTAACGGCCGAGTACCACATTTGCAGGTCGAGGTAAGCCTGGTCTTCGGTGTCCCACACGTAGGAGCCTTCGCAACGGCTGAAAATACGCGGAGGGTCGATGTAGTGAACGGTGTCGCCGTAGGAGCAGTACTTGGCTTCTTTATCCAGAAGAACCTGGTCTTCTGCGGTGGCAATACGGATATCAGACATGGTGGAAGAGTTCCTGATTGTCGGAAGAGGTGCTGAAGGAGGTGGCGTTGGCGGCGATGCCCTGAGGCAGCTTGGCCAGCAATGCCGGCAGTTCGGCGAAGGTGTCGAACCGCACGTAGGGGATGTTGTTGGTTTCGCAGTAGTCGGCCAGGCTGGCCTTGGCGAAGACGAAGTCGGCGGTGGAGGCCACGCACATGTCGGACTTGCCGTCGCCGATCACCAGCACGCGCTTGTTGCGCGGGGTGGACTTGCACTTGCAGTTGCCGGAAGCCGCGCGGCAGGCATCGCTGGAATACGGGAAGTCGATGCGCCAGCTGTTCTGGTCGACCTGGCGCAGACGGTTGGCGAGGATCGGCAACAAGGTCACGTAGTTGCGCGACAGAATCCGCGCGATGCCTTGTTCGATGCCATCGCTGACCACTTCAATGGAAGCGCCGAGGCCCATGACATGGTCGACGAAATCCGGGAAATCCGGGTCGATCTCGACGCTGTCGAAGTAGGCCAGCAACTCGGCGGGAGTCGCCTTGATCAGCGCCAGTTGACGGCTCAGGCATTCGCGCGAACCGATGTGCCCATCCAGCCATTCCTGTTCGATGGTTTCCCACTCGGGACCGGCGAAGCGTTGGAGGACGTTGTCGATGACGTCGGTGGGGGTGATGGTCCCGTCGAAGTCACACACGATATGCCAGTGAATCATCTGCATTTACCTATGAAGTAGGAACGCGCTGTTGCGCTTGCAGGGGATAGAGCACGGAGTGTGCCAAGTGCCAGCAACCCCTGTTTTCAAGGGGTTTGGCGGGTATCGGCGTGTGGTTGTGTCGGAACTGGCTACAATTTTTGTAGCTTGCTACAACCTAGATGAGTGCTTGCCTAAGGCAGGGTGTTTGCGCGTTCATGCGCGCATGTTCACAAAAGGAAATGGCTCCATGTTCAGGGTTACTTTTGCTGTATTCGCCGGTTTGCTGGGGCTGTGGGGTGTTTCCGGCGCTGCGCTGGCGGACGGGATCACCGGCGAGGTCGGCGCGGGCGTCAGCTATCAGCCCCATGATCCGACGGGCAGCCGCTACGAAACGCGGCCCATTCCTTACTTCGATCTGGATTGGGGGAGTGTCAGCCTGGGTACCGACGACGGGCTGACCTGGAGTGCCCTGAATACCCAAGGCTTTACGGCCGGGCCTTATATCAATTACCTGCCGGGGCGGACTGCCAACGGGTCGTTGCGGGGCTTGCGGGATGTTTCGGATATGGCTGAGGTCGGGGGCTTTATTCAGTACGCACCGGCTGAGTTCTGGCGGGTGTATGCGCAAGTGGGCCAGGCCGTGGGCGGTGCGCGGGATCAAAGTGGCGTGGTGGGCAAGCTTGGGGGTGAGCTGGGTTATCCGTTGGGGAGCGGCATCATCGGCAGCACCGGCTTGATGGCGCACTTTGCCGATGCGCGTCAGGCGCAGACGTTTTTCGGGGTGGATGCGAACGAGGCGGCGGCTTCGGGGTTTCGGCCTTATAACGCCAGTGCCGGGTTTCAGAACCTGACGTTGACGCAGAGTTTTGAGTTTCCCCTGGATGCGAAGTGGTCGCTGTTGACCAGTGCCAGCTGGATTCACCTTGTTGGTTCGGCGGCCAATAGCAGCATCGTCAAGGAAACCGGGGATGTGAATCAGGGGCAGGTGCAGACTGCGATCAGCTATAAGTTTGATTGAGCTGGGGGTATATCCGTTTTTTGGGTGATGGCTTCGATTGGTTCCGCTCTTACAGCGGCTCACTTTTGAAAAGCGCAAAAGTAAGCAAAACGCTCTTGCCCCACCACTCGGCACCTCGCCTAGGCTCGGTGTGCCCTCACTCCGGCTTTGGACCGTGGGCCGCCGCGATGGGCCATCCTTGGCCCAGCGCGGCTAACCCGGCGTCCTGCCGGGTTACCCACGCTCCAAAGCCTGCGTTCGGCCAGCGTGGTTTAACGGGGCGCCTAAGATCAAGATCAAAAGCAGATCAACAGCACAGCGGCCTACAGGCCGGCTTGAGTGGTGTGAAGCAAAGGCAACATCAAGATCAAAATCTACAGCGGGCACGGTCAAATGTGGGAGCTGGCTTGCCTGCGATGCAGACAACTCGGTACATCAGACACACCGAGGTGATGCCATCGCAGGCAAGCCAGCTCCCACAGAAAAGCAGAGCTGCATCCGTTTCAGATTTGGTTTTCGCTTTGGCTTTTGATCTGGCTTCTACCACTCAAGCCGGCCCGTAGGCCGCTGTGCTCTTGCTTTTGATCTTGATCTTGATCTGGCTCTGACTGCCCCAATAAGCCCGAGGCCGAACGCAGGGATTGAGGAGCGGGTAAACCGGCAGGACGCCGGTTTAGCCGCGACGGGGCAGGGACGCCCCGTCGCGGCGGCCCGCGGAGCAATGCCGGAGTGAGGGAACACCGAGCCTAGGCGAGGTGCCGACAGGCGGGGCAGAGCGTTTTGGTTACTTTGCCGCTTTTGCAAAGTGACCCGCTGTAAGAGCGGAACCAATAGCCGCCGTTACCAAAAAACGGATATGTACACCGATCAGCCTTTGGAAGCCTCACTGATAATCTGCCGAATCGCCCCGACAAACGCCTCAGCCGGCTGCCCACCACTCACCGCATATTGATCATTAAACACAATGGTCGGCACCGAGCTCACCCCGCGCGACACCCATAACTGCTCCTGCTCCCGCACCTCGGCCGCATACTCATCCGAAGCCAGAATCTCCTCTGCCCGCACACGATCCAGCCCAACCCCCTCGGCAATAGCTGCCAACGTCCCATGATCAGACGGATTCTGCTGGTCAGTGAAATACGCCTTGAACAACGCTTCCTTCAGGTTGTACTGCAACCCCTCAAGCCCGGCCCAATGCAACAGGCGGTGCGCATCAAAGGTGTTGTAGATCCGGCTCTGCCCGTCAGTGCGAAACGCAAACCCCAACTCCGCCCCCATGTCGCGAATCCGCGCGCGGTTAGCCTGGGATTGCTCAGCCGTAGAGCCATATTTCTCAGTGATGTGTTCAGTAATGTTCTGGCCTTCAGGCGCCATGTTCGGGTTCAGCTCAAAGGGCTGGAAATGAATCTCGGCCTGCACCTCCGGCCCCAACTGGTCTAGGGCTTCGGTCAGCCCGCGCAGGCCGATGATGCACCAGGGGCAAGACACGTCGCTGACGAAATCGATTTTCAGGGGAGTACTCATGACTAGGCAACCTCGCTGGCTATAAACGCCGGAAAGGTCCCACGATACACCCCGTTACGCCCTTACAAAACCTTGGCGGGCGTCACCGCGTCGATCTGCGCCCAATGCGCCGCATCCTCGCGATGGGCCTGCAGGTACGGCAATACCGCCGCCAGCAACGGCGCCTTGAACGCCTCCTGGAAACGATGGGCCAGGCCCGGGATCAGCCGCAACTGGCTGCCCTGGATATGCGCCGCCAGGTGCACGCCGTGCATCACCGGCAACAGCGGGTCGGCGGTGCCGTGCACCACCAGCGTCGGCACCCGCAGCTGGTTCAGCAACGGCACCCGGCTGGGCTCGGCAAGGATCGCCATGATCTGGCGCTTTACACCGTCGGGGTTGAACGCCCGGTCGTAAGACTGCGCCGCCTGTTGCAACAGCACCTTGCGGTCATCCTTCACATAAGGGCTGCCCAACGCGGCCAGCAGGTCGGCCTGTTGTTCCAGGGCCACTTCGCGATTGGGTGCGCTGCGCCGCGACAACAGTTGCACCAGGGCCGCACTGGGGGCGGGCAGGCCTTCGGCGCCGGAGCTGGTCATGATCAGCGTCAGGCTTTCCACCCGCTGCGGCGCCATGGCCGCCAGGTGCTGGGCGATCATCCCGCCCATGCTTGCGCCCAATACGTGGAATTGTTGGATGTGCAGGCCGTCCATCAGCCCCAGCGCGTCGTCGGCCATGTCCGTCAAAGTGTAGGGCGCCGCCACCGGCAGGCCGAGTTTGTAGCGCAGCACTTCGAAGGTCAGGTTGGCGCTGGCGGGCGCCTGGCGCCAGGTGGACAGGCCGACATCGCGGTTGTCATAACGAATCACCCGAAAACCCTGCTCGCACAGGGCAACCACCACTTCGTCCGGCCAGTGGATCAACTGCCCGCCCAGGCCCATCACCAGCAGCAAGGCAGGGTCGGACGCACGCCCGATACTCTGGTAGGCGATGCTTACCTGAGCCAGGTCGACCGTTTGGGTCGGGACATTGACATCACATCGAGACGCCGCAAAAGACGGCAGGCCGAACAGTAAAGCGGCCAGTAAAAACAACACGCGCATGAAAAACACCGAAACGCAGAACCCCAGTAGAGCGCGAGTCTGATGAAGTTTGTTCAAGCGCGCTGCCACAGTTCCATGACAGTTTGATGAAGAGTGCCCAGCGGTCATTGCGACATCGGGATACCACTTCATGCCCTGCGCACTCACGTGTAATCGCAGGCTTGAAGAGGAGCATCCCGCCCCTCCCCACGTAACCCATCTCACTATGACTGACGAACACAACACAACAGAGCGCTTCGCGCGCATCGACGAGTTCAACTATTCAAGCCACCTGGGGCGCCTGTGGGTCGATGAAAGCCTGTTGCTTTCGGCGACCCAACGCTGGGCCGACTGCCAGCAGGCAATGCTCGACCTGATGGCGGGTATTCCCGACACCCCGGGCCTGGTCACGCGCCTGCTCAGGGAGCAACTGGACGTAGATGGCAATACCGCCGGCCTGCGCGGCACCAACAACGCGTTTATCAGCTTGAGCAATGCACTGGTCTTTGTGCAGCAGAACCCGATGCTGCCTGCCTCGCTTGACCAGGATTACATCGTGGTCGGCCTGGACCGAAAACACCGACTGTTTGAGCTGTCCCCGCGGCAACTGCTCGACCACCTGAAGACCGCTGACCTGAACCGCTTCGTCGCTGAGCACTGGGACCGCTACTGGAACGCACGGGCACCGCACACGCCGGCTTCGCGTCGGACCCGAGTCAACCAACTGTATAAAAGCCACTTCGAAGCCGCTGCCCAGGTGGCCTTTGCGCTTGGGCAGCTGAGTACCGATCAACTCAAGCCCGTCCTCACGATGCTGGACCTGCCCAACGCCCCTGACCGCACCGTGTATGCCGAGCGGCTGAGCTTCAAATCGGCCGATGGCCGGGCCCTGCCCCTGCACACCGCGCTGGTACTGAGCATCGACACCGTGCCCTTGACCGCCCAGTTGCTGTACACGCCCTTCAGGCAACCGGTGTTCCAGCTCTTCAGCGAACGCACCGAGTTGGAAAGCTGGTTGATTGCGCAACAGGATGAGCTCCTGGGATCGACCCCAAAAAAACCGGCCAGTGAAATCGACTACACACTGACCACCGCCCACCTCACCGACGCCATGGACGCCTGGCTTGCCGAACGCGGCTCCCGGCTACAAGCAGCGCTGAGCGAAAACACTGGCACTGACCTGGCCACCCATGGCCCCACAGCCCTGGACGCCGCCGACCAGCGCTACCGCAACCTGCGCGTAGAGGGATTTTTCACGGCAGTGCCGTCCTCCCCCACTCCGATAACGGAAGACCCAGACACTACCCCGCAACCCTTTGGCCTGCTCAATGCCGACCTGCCGCTCAACGTGCGTCTGGCCACACTCAGGCAGCAGCGCCTGGCCCTGGAAGCCCTGCTGGACCCTGAACACGCCGACCCATTGCACAACCTGAAACCGCATCTGGACACCTTGAGCGCGGCACAAAATGCCGCCCAAACCGCCGCCACTTTGCTCCTGAAAAACAAAACCGGCCTGCAGCTGCGACAGCTGCGCCAGACCCTCGAACCGGCCTACCACGCGCTCCACGCAGCGCGCCTGGAGGGTGTGCGCGCCGAAGCCGAGATCCAGCAACTGCTCGGCCAAATCAGCCACGACGAATACCTGCGACTCAAGGCCGTACTGGATTACCCCAATCGCCGGGATCGCAGCCTGCCGGTGGCCGCCTGCCGCGTGGTACTCAGCCAGAGCACACGCAGCGTTGATCACGGCAGTACCGTCGTGCGCAGCCAGGATCTCAATGGCCCGCTGGCGATCATCGACGCATCCGCGCTGATCGAGCCCGTGGCAGACGTGGCGTTATTGCTCTACTGGCCAGGCCAGGCGGGCGGCCTGCAACGTTTTGCCTCGCTGCAGGCGTTGCAAGCCAAGCTGTTCGGCATTCACGGCGACGATGATGTGCTCAGCTTGCACCTCGCGGAGGTGCTCACCGAACCGTTCGACTACAGCCTGCAAAGCCAGCTGCAGGATTGCGCGCAAAAAGCCGTGCAGATCATGGCCCTGCACCCTGACGCAACCCAGCAGTCCCAACAAACCGCCGCGCTGAACGCGCTGGTGGAAAAAAGTCTCCCGGAATGGCAAGTACACCGTCACGCCGCACGGGAGCTGGCGTACACACAACTGCTGGAGCAACAACGCAGCGTCGAACTGGCCCGTCAACGTCCGCAATGGGTCAGTGCACTGTCCAATGACCAGGTGGCCGAACTCAAGCCGGCGATCGCCGCCAGTGTTGATGCCATGCGCCACTCCCAACAGTTGTTTCAGCGAGACCTGCCCTCCGCCAAAAGTTTCAGCCAGCAGCAGGTGGATCAACGCCTGCGCCGGGACTTTTCCCTCAAGCAAAACTTTACGCTCACGCTGGACCTGCCGGAAAAGGTTGAACAGCAGGTACTCGTGGGCAAAGGCGCACCCGGTTCTTTTTCACCACGAACCGTGAACAAACCAAGTGCCGCGCGCAGCAAGGTCAAGCTCCACGAACTGGCACTGTTTACCGTCGACAAAGCCTTGCAGGATCGCCTGGAGTTCATGAAAGTCGAAGTCACCAGCACCGATGAAGCCGAGCGCCAACGCCTGCTCAGAGGAGTCGACGCGCCGTACGCAAGACGGCTGATTTCGGAGCTGGACGTCGCTCAACAATACGAAGACCGGATCGTCGCGACCTTCCTCGGCCGCCCCGGCCAGTCCACTTTCAGCGACGAATACCAAGCGCAAACACTGCTGGAGAACTGGCGCTTGCTGCTCCAGTTGCAAAGCCGTATCGCGCAGGTGCGTGGCCACCTCAATGCCGACGCACTGCAGATCCTGGGCATCGCCATCGACGCCAACTCCCCTGAAGCCTGGAACGCAGGTAACCGCCGGATCGTGCTCAAACCGGCGTCTCTCACCGTCGGCGGCAGCGACACTGGGAGCTACAGTGCCACGTTGCTCGGCGTGACCTTTATCGAAGAACAGACCAGCGGCGTCACCCTCCTGTATTTGCCGGACCGCATCGACGGCCAGTTTTTTTATCGTTTCGACAACCTGGAATCGGCCCGCAAAGCCCTGTTCAACTGGTGCCTGCGCGACGAAATGAGTCAGTACCTGGCAGGTCGGGCACTGGGCGGCGAGGTAGAGAAACATGCCCACCGTATCAAACAGGCCGTGCTCAGAAATTACGATGCAATCATGGGTGTTGGCGTCCCCTGGCCCGCCTCGACCTCGCTGGCGAAAAACCTGCTCAACGTCCACATGGGTCAAGTACTGGAAGCCCATCGCGCAACGTCGCGTTCCAACAGCACGCAACTGATGCGCGAGCTGGCGGGCAGCGGCGCCCAGGCGGTGTACTTCATCAAGCTGGCCATGGGTTTCGTGCCGTTTATCGGCACCGCCATTGGTCTTTACGATGCGTGGGTGATGGCGAACCTGGCCGTGGCGGCGTTCCTGCGCGGCGAGTTGCAGGACGGTTTTGACGCCCTGGCTTCGTGCCTGCACGCGCTGATCGACGCCGGCGTCGACCTCGGCACCGGGATGGGCGTCGCCCAAAACGCCAGCAAATCCCGCGTGCGCCTGCGCCAATTGGAAGGGCTGAGCCAGAGCGCGGGCGCCTTGTCCCCGCCTTCGTTGCGCAAGTCGTTAAACATCGCTGGACGCTTCGCCGGGTACGAATACGAACAACCGATCTCCCTGCACGGCCTGCAACCTCACCACGAAGGCATCTACCGCAACGTTTATCGGCACCCTCAGGGGGATTTCATTCTCAGCCAGGGCCGTGTCTTCGAGGTGCAACTGGATGTCGACCTGCACACCCTGCGCATGAAAGGCACCCGCACCCGCAGCTACAAACAGCCGATCGTGCTTGACGAGGCCGGCGAGTGGAACACCCACGGTGCGGTGTACGGCACCCTGGTCAACGGTGGCCTCGCCGGTGGCGGTGGCGTGCTCGGGCACCTGGCGGACCGGCTTGATCCGATCTGGCCGCTGGCGATTCGTGAGCGGTTGCCGGTCTGGTGGACGGATCGCGCCTGGCGCCAGCAGTTGCGTCTGCAGGACGAAGCCATGGCTCTGGGTAATGAGCTAAGCAACCGGATCCAGCGGGCGAAGCGACTGGAATTGATTTACCTGAATGCAGAACCGCAAAACAAACCGACTGCCCGGAACGAACTGTACGAGTCCTTGCGCGCTGCGAATGATGTGGCGATCCGTCACGATCGTGCCGTAGAACAACTGCCCAGGCCGGTCGGCCGGGAGGCGATCAATGGACGACAGGGCCTGCGCCAGGCCAATGCCGCAATCATCGTGAGAAACAGCATTGAGCTTGCCAAAGGTGCTCGCCGCGACCTGCAGGTGCAAGTCACGCAATTCGGCGCACTGACCATCGACAGGATCGACACCGCCAGCGTGATCAACCTCCTCAAACAACGCAAAACCATCAGCATCAAGGTTCGCGAGACGCTCGATGACCTGGAGCAACACGCTCAAACGGCCAACGCCTGGCACGATAAAATCAGAAACGAGCGGGAGTTCCAGTACACCGAAACCGATCACACGCGCTTGCCAGACCACCGCAGATCCCATACCGAGCTGAGCGCTGATCTGGCAGAGTTGAACACCAATTTCGGCGCGGATTATCGCCGCTACCTCAGGTTCAGGTTCAGCCTCGAAACGCTTCACCACTTCGAAACTATCAGCGAATTTTCCTGGTTCTATTTGCGCCAACAGACACTACAACGCCATATCGAAGTCGCACGCACCCTCTATGTCCACTACACACTGGACCGCTCCAACGCGACCCGCTCTCAACGTGTCACCCTCCTGGAAGGCTGCATCCAGGGCTATGAGACATTCAGCCGCGACCTGAAAACCTGGAACCTGGGTTATCCGCAACATTTCGACCAACCGCGCCTCATCGAACTGCTCGCCGACCTGGAAAAAATGGTCGAGCTGGCCCACCGAGACATGGGCCTCACGCCCACCCGGCCGCGAAACGCCACGTTCAATGTATTTGCCACCGACGAAAACCAATTGCTGATCGGCACCGAAACAACGCCCCCGAATAGCAGAACGCGCCAATTCACCATCGAAAATCCTGCGGGCCCGATCGAAACCTGGAACGTTGACCCACAGAGCAACCGCGCACGCCTGGATGCTCCTCCCCCTCGGCAATCCGCGCCGACCACCGACAGCAGCCTTGCACGCAGCACCCTGGTCAATGAAGCGCAATCCCGGCTCAATGGCCTGGACGGTTACAAACACAAGATCCAGAACTATGCGCAGCAGAACACGGCACCTGTGGACCTGGAGTACATGCTGGTCAGCGAAGCCGGCGAGCTGACGGTGCGCGCCAACCGTATCCAGCGCGTGGCGCCCGACGAAGCCATCATTGGTCAACTGCGCAGCAAAGCCCAAGAGCTGACAGCGGCCGGGCGCAGCCTGCGTATTCAGCAGTCGATGATCAGTCAAACACCGACCGGCGCGTACCTGGACCACCTGCTTACGCCCCATCCGACGGACCCAAAGCGCTATGTACGCCTGAACAAACTGGGTGAACGTATCGCCAACGGAAGACGCCAGGACGGACGCCCGGACTTTTACCAGGAGTACGCCGTACATGACCTCACCCAAACCGGCGAGCCAGTGCTGTGGTACGCCCACGCCCATTACGACTCGGCGAGCACGCCGTTCGACACCGTGGTCAAAGCCCACCTGAAACTGCCGGAGCAGCGCAACCTGGGCCTGGAATGGCAAAAGCAACAACCCGCCCACAACCCGATTTGGCGCGGTGATATCAGCCGCACGCTGTTCATCAAACACTTCGCCAACCTCTAAACCTGCATGCACCACGCCGCCCTCCCGGGCGGCGCGGTCGCCATTTAAACAACCGCTCCACTGTCGACAGGCATCGCAACATGAGACAAACTCACCCTATTCGAATTTGTCACAAGTTATATTCATGGAGAGCCCGTGCTCGAAATCCGTCATCTCAAGACCCTGCACGCCCTGCGCGAAGCCGACAGCCTGGTGGAAGCCGCTGAACGCCTGCACCTGACCCAGTCCGCGCTTTCCCACCAGTTCAAGGAGCTTGAGGAACGCCTGGGCATGCCGTTGTTTGTGCGCAAGACCAAGCCGCTGCGCTTCACCAGCGCCGGGCTGCGCCTGCTGCAACTGGCGGACGCCACCCTGCCCCTGCTGCGCGGCGCCGAGCGTGACATCGCACGCCTGGCCGGCGGCACGGCCGGTCGCTTGCACATGGCCATCGAGTGCCACAGTTGCTTCCAGTGGCTGATGCCGACCATCGACCAGTTCCGCGACGCCTGGCCGGAAGTCGAGCTGGACCTGGCCTCCGGCTTCGCCTTCGCGCCGTTGCCGGCCCTGGCCCGTGGCGACCTGGACCTGGTGGTGACCTCCGACCCGCTGGAGCTGCCGGGCATCACCTATGTGCCGTTGTTCACCTACGAGGCCATGCTCGCGGTGGCCAACCAGCACCCGCTGGCGAACAAGCCGTACATCGTGCCCGAAGACCTGATCAGCGAAACCCTGATCACCTACCCGGTGGAGCGCGACCGCCTGGACATCTTCACCCGCTTCCTGGAACCGGCCGATGTGGAACCGGCCCAGGTGCGCACCTCGGAGCTGACGGTGATGATGATGCAGTTGGTGGCCAGCGGTCGCGGTGTGTGCGGCATGCCCCATTGGGCACTGCATGAATACAGCTCCCGGGGGTATGTGAAAGCCAAGCGGCTGGGAGAGAAAGGCCTGTTTGCCACGCTGTACGCCGGGATTCGCGCCGACATGCTCGACGCGCCGTACATGCGCGACTTTTTGCTGACGGCCAAGGACACCTCGTTCTCGACCCTGGATGGGGTCAGCGCCGTACGCTGATGAACAGCGGGTACCTGTGGCGAGGGAGCTTGCTCCCTCGCCACCGTTTCACGCACCCGTTAGAGACGCGCGGTAGAACGGCAGGATCAGGTCCCGGGTCAGGGGCGCGAGGTGCAAATCGCCGTCGCCGGCCGGGTCGATCCAGCGCACCTCTTCAATCTCGGCGGCCGGGGTCACCGGCACGTCGATGTGCACCTGGAACAACTCGGCCTGCACCACAAAACCCGGCTCATTCGCCGCCGGGGCCGAGAACTGGCCCAGGTACACCGCTGCCGCCGGATCAATCCGCAGGCCCAGTTCTTCGTGCAGCTCGCGGGCCAGGGCCTCGGCAGGTTGCTCGCCGGCGTCGATCTTGCCGCCCGGCTGCATAAAGGCCTGGGTGCCGCGCTTGCGCACCAGCAGGGTCTGGCCGTCGCTGCCGATCAGCAGGGCGGCGGCGATGCGAATGGTGGAGGTCATGGGAGGGTCGCCTTCGATACAAAGGCGCAAGGATCCCATGAACCGGCCTCAACCCGAAAGCAGCGCCTCATCCGGCGCTTTGATAAACACGCTGTACTTCGCCCCCTCCATGGCCTCGAACGCAATCAGCTTGTCCACCAGCGGCAGGTTCAGCACCTTGCCGGCGTTGAGCAGCAACATGCCGTTGTCGGCGTTGAGGTTACGCGCCAGTACCATGCCTTCGGCCAGCTCGCGGGTGGTCAGGACTTTCACGGTCGGGTCGCCCAGGGTCACGTCGCTGAGGAACGCGGCACAGGCCTGGATAAAGTCTTCCACCATGTCCGGGTCGTAAAGACGCCCGGCGTATTTGCGGATGTAGAGCAGCGCTTCGTCGCTGTTCATTTGCCGCTCCAGGATCAGGCCGCGTTGCAGTTCGATAAAGTCCACCGCCAGCTTCAACAGGCGCGAGCCGAACGGAATCGCGTCACCCTTGAGGTGGTCGGGAAAGCCGCTGCCGTCCCAGCGCTCCTGGTGATGGCGAATCAGGCGCGCGGCATCTTTCATCGGCTCCAGGGTCATCAGCAACGATTCACTCTGGGCCGGGTACGCGCGGTAGCGTTCACGGTCGGTGCTGTGCAGCAGGTCGGAGGGCGACACCATCATGCTGTCGCTCCAACTCAGCTTGCCGATGTTATAGAGCGCGGCGGCCATGGTCAGGTCGCGCGCGCTGGCTTCGTCCATGGGCTGGAACTTGCAGTACACGCGGATCAGTTCGATCAATTGGCGGTTGGTCTGTTTTTCCTTGGGCAGCCGCAGGTTGGCCAGCAGCGAAAACACCTCGGTACCGGTCACGTAGCTGCGCTTGAGCTCATCGTAGGCCAGGTCGAGCATGTCGGCGGTCTGCTGCAGCTCGGAGGTGCGCGCCACGACGCGTTTTTCGAGGGTCGCATTGAGGGCTTTCAGCTGGTCGTTCTGCTCGCGGGTCAACTGTTCAAGGCGCAGCCGCTCACGCTCGGAATGCTGGTGCTCCAGGGACTGGCGCAAGGTCAGGAGCATTTCCTCGTCGTTCCAGGGTTTGCTGATGTAGCGGTGGATCTGCCCTTCGTTGATCGCCTTGATCATCATGCTCATGTCGGCGTAGCCGGTCAGCAGGATGCGCGTGGTGGCCGGGTACAGCCGGTGGGTCTCGGCCAGCAGCATCGCACCGTCCATGGCCGGCATGCGGGCGTCGGTCATGATCAGGTCGATGGGCCGGGCCGCCATGATTTCCAGGGCCTGGGCGCCGCTGCCGGCCAGCAGCACGTCATAGGGTTGGCCACGCAGCAGGCGGCGCAGGCTGTTGAGGATCGACTCTTCGTCATCGACCAGCAGAATCGTGGGGGTGTAGGGGGCAGTCGTAGCAAGTTGCTCGTCCATGGCGACACCTCCTCTCAATGACACAAAATTGCACCATTGCACCCCGGTCATCATCAATCGCTGTACTTGCAGGTGCATTGAGCGCTAGATGAAGACGGGGGTAACTGGCGTTGATTTGACGCCAACTGGCCGACTTATTCAAGGGAGCCAACTATGCTTGTGGCATGAAGCCCATGACCGCCCCTGTTTACCGATGCACTCAAGGTAAGGAAGCCACATGCGCCAGAATATGCAGTTGAGCGCCTCCCGGAACCGCTCGTGAACCCGCGCTCCACACGGGCCAACCGGCGAATCCTGATCGTCGACGACACCGCGTCGATCCACGAAGACTTCCGCAAGATCCTCGAGGCCGACGCCAACGGCGGCCAGTCCCTGGACAGCATCGAAGAGACCCTGTTCGGCACCGCCCCGGCGGTGCGCCAGACGTTCCTGCTGGACTCGGCCTACCAGGGCCAGGAAGCGCTGGCCCTGGTGACCAAGTCCCTGGCCGCCAACACGCCCTACGCCCTGGTGTTTATCGACATGCGCATGCCCCCGGGCTGGGATGGCCTGGAGACCATCGAACAGCTGTGGGCCGTCGACCCGCACCTGCAAATCGCCCTGTGCACGGCCTACTCCGACTACTCCTTCGAAGCCATCGAGGCGCGGCTCAAATACGACGACCAACTGCTGATCCTGAAAAAACCCTTCGACAACCTCGAAATCCGCCAGATGGCCAGCGCCCTCACCTGGAAATGGCAACTGGCACAAGATGCCGCGCTCAAGCTGATGGGCCTGGAGCGTACGGTGGAGGAGCGGGTGCAGGAACTGCTCAAGGTCTCGCACCTGCTGCAATACGACGCCCTCACCGAGCTGCCCAACAGCACCTTGCTGGGCGATCGGCTGACCCAGGCCATCGCGGTCTGCAGGCGCCACGACACCCAGTTGGCGGTGATGTTTATCGGCCTGGACCGCTTCAAGCGCATCAACAACGCCCTGGGCCACCCGGTGGGCGATGAAGTGCTCAAGCAAGTCAGCCAAAGCCTGGTGGCGACCGTGCGCGAATCAGACTCGGTGTTTCGCTATGGCTCCGACGAGTTCGTGCTGATCCTCAACGACGTTCATCATCCCCAGCAAACCCAGCACATTGCCGAAAAAGTCCTCAAGGCCGTCAGCCACATTCGCTACGTGGCCGGCCACGACCTGAGCGTCACCGCCAGCCTGGGCATCAGCATTTACCCCAACGACAGTTTCAGCGCCGTGGAGTTGATCAAGAAAGCCGAAACCGCCATGCACGCCGCCAAGGATCATGGCCCCAATGACTTCAGCTTTTTCATTGATGACATGAACCGCCGCGCCCAGGAACAACAAAGCCTGGAGACCGCGATTCGGCTGGCCCTGCAACGCGATGAGTTTGTCTTGCACTACCAGCCGAAACTGGATTTGAACAGCGGGCGGATCGTCGGCGCGGAAGCCTTGATTCGCTGGCATCAGCCGGACCATGGCTGGGTCTACCCGTCGGCCTTTATCCCGGTGGCCGAAGACAGCGGCCTGATCGTGCCCCTGAGCCAATGGGTACTGGGCCAGGCCTGCGAGCAAGCCCAAGCCTGGCAGGCCTGCGGCCTGACCCCGTTGTGCATTTCGGTGAACATCTCGGCCATCGATTTTCGCCAGCGGGATTTTGTCGCCAACCTGGCGGCCATCCTCGAACGCACCCACCTCGCGCCGGGCTTGCTGGAGCTTGAGATTACCGAAAGCGTGCTGATGCAAAACGTCGAGGACACCCTGACCACACTGCGGGCAATCAAGACCATGGGCGTGCGCCTGGCGGTGGATGATTTCGGCACCGGCTACTCCAGCCTCAGCTACCTGCGGCGGTTTCCGATTGATGTGCTGAAAATCGACCAGTCGTTCATTCGCGGCTTGAGTAAAAACACCCAGGACGCGCAATTGATCAGCGCGATCATCAGCCTGGGTAAAAGCCTGGACCTGAACATCATTGCCGAAGGCGTGGAGACGGTGGAGCAGCTGGATTTCCTCAAGGCCCACCACTGCGAAGAGGGCCAGGGTTTCCTGTTCAGCAAGGCCGTGCCCGCCGAAGAGTTCGCCCAACTGATGCAAGCCGGGCGACGCACCCTGATGCCCAGCCAATAACCTTCTGCCCCAAGGAATCATCGCTTGAGCGACGCCACGCCACGCTACGTTCTCCGGTCTTCCCGGGCGCCCGGGCTCGCCATCACGCTTTGGCTGGCAACCTGCCTGCCGGTGATGGCCGCGCCGCTGGATGAACCCCTCAAACCGCTGCCGCCGGTGCCGTCTCTGGACGTGGCAACAGTGGAGCTGGGGCGTCAGTTGTTCAATGAAACACGGCTGTCGGTCAATAACACCAAGTCCTGCGCCAGCTGCCATGACTTGCAAACCGGCGGCGTCGACAACCGGCCCTTCTCCCTGGGTTTCGACGGCAAGCCGGTGGCGCTGAACACCCCGACCGTGTTCAACGCCAGCCTGAACTTCAAGCAGTTCTGGAATGCCCGGGTCGACACCCTGGAGGCGCAGGTCGAGCAGGTGGTCACCAGCCCGATGGAGATGGGCAACGACTGGCAAACGGTGGTGACAACCTTGTCGGCACTGCCCCATTACCAGGCCACATTTCAGCAGATCTACCCCGACGGCATCACACCCGCCAATGTGCAAAACGCCCTGGCGACCTATGAGCGTACCTTGCTTACCCCGCATTCGCGCTTCGACCAATACCTGGAAGGCAACACCGACATCCTCACCCTTAAAGAAAAATACGGCTACCAGCGCTTCAAGGAATACGGCTGCATCGCCTGTCATCAGGGTGCCAATATCGGCGGCAACATGTACCAGAAGTTCGGCGTGATGGGCGACTACTTCAAGGCCCGTGGCAACCCCACCGAGGCCGACCTGGGACGCTACCTGCTGACCAAGGACGAGGAAGACCGCAACGTGTTCAAAGTGCCCAGCCTGCGCAATGTGGCGGTCACCGCACCGTACTTTCACGACGCCTCGGCCAAGACCCTCGAAGAAGCCGTCGACGTGATGTTCAAGTACCAACTGGGTCGCGTTCCCTCGGCTGAAGACACGACCCTGATCGTGCTGTTCCTGAAAACCCTGACCGGCGAATGGGCAGGCAAGCCACTATGAAACTCTCACGCCGCGCCACCCAGCTCATGCTCAGCACCATGACCCTGATACTCGCCTCGACCCTGGTTTTTTTGTACCTCAAGTCGTCGAGTGACCAGACCACCACCTACACCGAGTCCCGCGACCTGATCCGCGAAATCAAGCAACTGAACTCACAATGGGACAGTGAAGTGCTCAAGGCCAGGATTGCCCTGACCCACAACTACGACCCTCTGGTGGCGCCCCTCAGCGAAATGAACCGCCTGTGGGCAAGCCTGGAGCGGCGCGAATCGCAACACCGTCACGAAGACCCGGCCCGCTGGCAGGCCGGCCAGGACGCCTATCGCCAGGCGATCCAGGAAAAGGCCCGGCTGGTGGACCAGTTCAAGTCCCACAACGCGGTGTTGCGCAATTCCCTGGCCTTCCTGCCCACCGCCGAGGACGATATCCAGGCGCAGTTCCTGGCGCTCACCGACACCGACAAACTGCTCCAGCAAAGCATCGCCACCGACACCTACGACGTGCTCCTCAGCAGCCTCGAATTCGCCCAGGTGACCAGCGACGACAAGGCCGCCGACATCCTGGTGGGCCTCAATAAACTGGCGATCAACAAACTGAGCCTGCCCGAGTCGTTCCAGGTGCCGGTGGAGATTCTCAGCAATCACATTTCGCTGATCCTGCGGGAACAGCCCGTGGTCAACGGCCTGCTTGAACGCATCGCCGCCGTGCCGCTGGCCGAACGCCTGGACGACCTGACCAACCAGCTCAACCAGGACCAGACTGCGGCCGACCTGCTCGACCAGAAATACCACCGCTACCTGCTGGTGTTTTCCACCTTGCTGGTGGCGCTGCTGCTGTACCTGGCGATTCGCCTGTTGCGCAGTTTCGCCGAGATCAACCGGGTCAACCGGGCCCTGCATGTGGTTAACGAAAGCCTTGAGCAGCGCGTTGAAGAGCGCACCCGGGAACTCAAGGATGCCCAGGGCGAACTCATGGACAGCGCGCGCCAGGCCGGCATGGCGGAGATCGCGACCAACGTGCTGCACAACGTCGGCAACGTGCTCAACAGCGTGAACATCTCTGCCGAGCTGGTGGCGCGCAAGCTGCGCACCAGCAAGGCGCTGGGGCTGGGCAAGGCCATGCAGTTGATCAACGAGCACCGCCATGACCTCGGCACCTTTCTCACGGAAGATGAAAAAGGCAAGCTGCTGCCCGGCTACCTGAACCAGTTGGTCGAGGCCATCGCCACTGAACAGCAGGGCCTCACCGAGGAGCTGGCGCAACTGAGCAAAAGCGTCGACCACATCAAGGACATTGTGTCCACCCAACAGTCCTACGCCGGTGCGTCCACGCTGCTGGAGCCGGTGCACATCAGTGCGTTGATGGAAGATGCCCTGCGCATGAACTCCGGGGCCCTGAGCCGCCACCATGTGACGGTGGTCAAGGACTACCACGACGTGCCCGAGATCATGGCCGACAAGCATCGGTTGCTGCTGATCCTGGTCAACCTGATCAGCAACGCCAAGTACGCCATGTCCAACCTCACCGACCGCACCCGGCAAATGACCCTGACGGTGCTGCCGCTGGACGACGGCACCTTGCAGATCAGCGTCAAGGACGAGGGCGAAGGCATACCGGCAGAAAACATGACCAGAATCTTCACCCACGGTTTCACCACCCGCAAGGAAGGCCACGGCTTCGGCCTGCACAGTTGCGCCCTGGCCGCCCTGGAAATGAAGGGCCGCCTGACCGCCCACAGCGACGGCCCGGGCAAAGGCGCGGTGTTCACCTTGCACATCCCTCTTGACCCCGCACGGACATGAGCATGAACCAACCACCGAACCGGCGAATCCTGCTGATTGATGACACCCCGTCGATTCACCAGGACTTCCGCAAGATCCTGACGCCGCCCGTGGAGTCGAACCTGGAACTGGACGAGATGGAAACCGCGCTGTTCGGCGACAGCGTCAAACCCCAGGCCCAGGCGTTCACGCTGGATTCAGCCTACGGTGGCCAGGAAGGGTTGCAGCTGCTGTGCCAGGCCATGCAACAAGAGCGCCCCTACGCCCTGGCCTTTGTGGACATGCGCATGCCCCAGGGCTGGGACGGCGCGCAAACCATCGAAGCGCTGTGGAAAGTCGACCCGCACCTGCAAGTGGTGGTGTGCACCGCCTACTCCGATTATTCCTGGGAAGAACTGCTGTTTCGCCTGCACGCCCATGACCGCCTGCTGATCCTGAAAAAACCCTTCGACAACATCGAAGTCCAACAGATGGCCAGCACCCTCGCTGCCAAATGGGACATGGCCCGGCGCGCGTCCCTGCAAACCAGTCATCTGGAGCATCTGGTGGAGCAACGCACCCAGGCGTTGACCCTGACCAGCCAGGCGCTGCAACTGGAAATCGATGAGCGCAAGCAACTGGAAAGCCAATTGGTGCAATCGGAAAAACTCGCGTCCCTGGGCCAGCTCGCGGCGGGCGTGGCCCATGAAATCAACAACCCGGTAGGGTTTATCTCCTCCAACCTGAGCACCCTGGACGGCTACTTCAAACAGTTGCAACAGATGCTCGACGCCTATCGGCAGGCCGAAGAAGCCCTCGCGCCCGGCGAATGCCTGACGCACTTGCAAAGCCTGCGCAAGGCCATGGACCTGGAGTTTCTCAAGGAAGACATCCCGGTTCTGATCCACGAATCCAAGGACGGCATTGGCCGCGTGGCCCAGATCGTCAAGGACCTGAAGGATTTCTCGCGGGTCGACAACGACGAGCAATGGCAGTGGGCAAACCTGCAACAGGGGATCGACTCGACCCTGAACATCGTCGCCAGCGAACTCAAGTACAAGGCCGATGTGGTCAAGCATTTCCAGGTGCTGCCGGACATTGAATGCCTGGCCTCGCAGCTCAATCAGGTGGTGATGAACCTGGTGATCAACGCCGCCCAGGCCATGGGCCCGGAACGCGGCACCATCACCCTCAGCAACGGCGTGGAGGGCGACAAGGTCTGGCTGGAAGTGGCGGACACCGGCTGCGGGATCGCGCCGGAGAGTGTGCAGAAAATATTTGACCCTTTCTTCACCACCAAGCCGGTGGGCGAAGGTACAGGCCTGGGGCTGTCACTGTCGTACGGGATCGTGAAGAAGCATCACGGGACGATTTCGGTGAACAGCGAAGTGGGCAAGGGCACGACGTTTCGGGTGATATTGCCGATTCGCCAGACGGCAGATCCCCTGTAAAGGCACGCCTCTACAGGGGACAGGCTCAGGCTTCGGCGTTCTTCGGGGCCGAACCAAACGACGCAAACCGCTTGTTGAAGCCGGCGATGCGGCCTTCGGACTGGGTCTTGCGCTGCTGGCCGGTGTACACCGGGTGCGAGGCGCTGGACACGTCGAGGAGCACGTAAGGGTAGGTGTGGCCGTCGCTGTGTTTTTGCGTACGGTCGGTTTCCACGGTGGAACCGATCAGGAAGAACACATCGGCGGCGGTGTCGTGGAACAACACGGTGCGGTAGTCGGGGTGGATACCAGGTTTCATAAGGCCTCCGGGGCGTCTGGGCGATCAATTAGTGTTATACAGTAACACAAATTATGTACCCAAACGAGAACCGAACGCAATAAGAATAGACCTCAAGCTTCTATGCGGCTTCCTGGAAATCCATCTCCGGTGGTTGCTGCGAAAAGCCCCGCGTCAGGAAACCCAGGTACACCAGGCCAATCGCCAACCAGCTCAGGCCCAGGTAAATCGCCAGGTGATCGAGGCTGACCATCAACCACACATCCGCCAGCAGGCCGATGGTCGGGAACACCAGGAACAGCACCAGCTCCCGCAGCCCACGCTGTTTAGCGCCGATCCAGTAGTGGAAGATCACCGACAGGTTCACCAGGCTGAAAGCCAGGAAGGCGCCGAAGTTGATGAACGAGGTGGAGGTGGTGACGTCCAGCTTCAGCGCCAGCAAGGCCACCACGGCGCACAGCAGGATGCTGTTCACCGGCGTACCGAAGCGCGCATGCAACGTGCCGAAGAACGACTTGGGCAACACCCCGTCGCGGCCCATCGCAAACAGCAACCGCGAACCGCTGGCCTGGGCCGACAGCCCCGAGGCGAACTGGCCGACGATCAGGCCGATCAGGAAGATCGACACGAACAGGTCGCCGCCAATGTTGCGGGCAATCTCATAGGCCGCCGAGTCCACGTCGGTAAATTCGAACGACGGGTGGGCGATCTGCACGAAGTACGACACGCCGACGAAGATCAGCCCGCCGATCAGGGTGATCAACATGATCGCCCTGGGAATGGTGCGGCGTGGGTCACGGGTTTCCTCGGTCAGGGTGCTGACCGCGTCGAAGCCCAGGAACGAATAGCAGGCGATCGCCGCGCCGCTCATGATCAGCGGCATTTGCATCTGGCCGTTGAAGAACGGAGTGACGGTCCACAGCGGCTTGCTGGCGTCACCGCCGATGTAGTGGATGCACAGCGCGACGAAGGCAATCAGCACCAGAAACTGCACCAGCATCAGCAAGGCGTTGATGCCGTTGGCGAGTTTCAGGCCGATGATATTGATCACGCTGGTGACCCCGATAAACGCAAGGACCCAGACCCATTGCGGCACGGCCGGGAAGGCTGAATGCAGGTAGGCCGCGCCGATCAGCCAGATGGCCATGGGCAGGAACAGGTAGTCGAGCAGCACCGCCCAACCGGCGATAAACCCGAGCTTGGGGCTGATGGCCTTGCGCACGTAGCTGTAGGCCGACCCGGCCACCGGGAACGCCGAGGCCATGCGGCCGTAGCTCATGGCGGTGAAGAACATCGCCACCAGGGCGGCCAGGTAAGCGGCCGGGACCATGCCGGCGGTGGATTGCGCCAGGATGCCGAAGGTACCCAGGACAATGATCGGTGTCATATAGGCGATGCCAAACAGCACCACCGACCCTAACGACAGGGTGCGTTGCAAACGAGCCATGAGCGATTCTCCGCGCAATTATTAGAGTTATGGCAGAACTGAAGTCGGTGTTGCGAATGTCTTTATTTTTTATGTAAGGCACAGCCTTTGTGGTGAGTGGGCTTGCCCCGCGCGAGGCAAGCTCGCTCACCACAGCAATTCCATTTGCCAGTGAGATCAGGCCTTGGGGATCAACAACTCCCGTGTACCGTCCTCGCGCTCAATCACCTCCCCCGGCAATTTCAAGCGCTGGTCATCCAGGTAGCGATAGTCCTGTCGCGCTGCCGCCAGTTGTCCAAGGTCCAGCTCGACCCTGAACTGGCCTTCTTCACGCCCGGCTTCAAACAGCAAGGTGCCGAACGGGTCCACCAGGGCACTGCCACCGGCGAACATCAGGCCGTCGTCACCCGCTTCCACCCGGTTGACCATCAGCGCAAACGCCTGGTTTTCCTGGGCGCGGGCCATGATCGCGGTGCGGTGAGTCGGGCCATAGGGGTCCATGTTGCCGTTGGTGACGATCAACACTTCAGCGCCCACCTGCGCCAGGGCGCGGGCGGTTTCCGGGAATTCGATGTCGTAGCAGATCAACAGGCCCACGCGCACGTCGTTCCACACGCAGGTGGCGTAGCGATCACCCGGGGTGAACACGCCGCGGTCCGAGGCCCACAGGTGGGTCTTGCGATAACGCAGGGCGATGCCTTCGGGGGTGATCATCAAAGTGGTGTTATAGAATTGGCCCGCGTCGTTCTCGGCCATGCCGATGACCACGGCGATGTTGCGCGCTCGCGCAGCCTGGATAATGGCCTGCACGGTCGGGCCGTCCACCGGTTCGGCGACGTCCGCCACGGTGCTGGCGGTCGGGAAGCCCATCAGGTGGGTTTCCGGGAACACGACCAGTTGGGTATCGGCCGCACACGCGGCAATCGCCGCCAAAGCGCGCTCAAGGTTGTAAGCTGTGCCGTTATCGCGGCCTGCCAGTTGGGCAAATTCGACCTTCATGGTGTGTCCTGTTGTTTTAACTGTGGCGCAGTATGCGCAGGCCGCAATCACTCGGGAAATCACGCAGCCGGGTTAACCCTATGGGGGTAGATGCATGACATTGTCGCTGGAAGACATCGCCTGGCACCGTTCGGTGGGGCAAATGATAGACGCCCTGGACCAGCCCAATTTCTGGACGCAACTGGTCCGGTTGCTGGACCAGTACGTGCCGTTCGACAGTTGGGTGGTGTTGCTGTTCAGCAGCGAGCACAAGCCGTTGGTGTTCGCCGAATGCCCCGGCCAGGACGGCGAGCCGGACCATCTGTTCCAGGACTACCTCAACGGCCTGTACCTGCTCGACCCCTTCTACATCGCCAGCCGCGAACACTCGCGCACCGGGCTGTTTCGCCTGGCCGAAGTGGCGCCGGAGCATTTCGAGCTGACCGAGTACTACCAGCGCTACTTCCGGCTGAACGTGGTGGCCGATGAAATCCAGTTCAATTGCCAGCAACCGGACGGGCGAACCTTATGCCTGTCCCTGGGTTGCAAACAGCGTTTCGCCCCACAGCAGATTGCCCTGCTGTCGCTGATCCAACCCTGGGTCTTGAGCCTGCTGCGCCAGCGCCTGCCCCATGAACTCAACCAGGTGAGCGCGCCGCAGGCACCGATCCAGAACGATGACTGGGGCGCACAACTCACCGCGCGGGAGCTGGATGTTGGCCGATTGATGCTCAGTGGTTGCTCCAGCAAGGAAATCGCTCGTAAGCTGGAAATCTCTGTTGAAACCGTGAAAGTCCATAAGAAACACATGTACAGCAAGCTGGGCATCAAATCCCAGTCGGAGCTGTTCTCGATTTTTCTGCAGGCGCAAACGAGCTAGATCGGCCCCAGGAACTCAACCAGTCGAGGAGTTTGAGCACGACTTCCTTGACGAACGCCGGTGTGGCTTCATTTTTGGCGACGGCCTCGGCATAGCCTTTGAAGATTGACATCAGGTTCCCCTGTGCGGCGCCACGGATCGACGTTTCCAGGCCGTCGTTCAGGGTTTTCTCCAGCCCGGTTTTTGCACCGGCCATCATGCCGGCGGCGCTGCCATCCGACTTTTCTACACCCAGGGCCATGTTGCTGAGGCCGGGGAACATCCATGTTTTGTTGCCGACGGCACCGGCGATGTTCTGCGTCATGTTCTTCGGGCTATCGTCGGGTTTTCCCGACGGCGCAAACGGCGACGGATAGCGATCGGGAGCAACTGAAGCACTGATTCTCATAAGTAATTCACCCAAGGACAAAGTTGACGTACGGGGTTCGCGCCCCAAGCCCGTAGTGGCAATTTCCCAAGGAACGGTTCCGGAACCAAGGCCTGTAAAACGCGCACCAGAGCGGTCAATCCTTGTCCGGGCTTTGAGTACTGGCGCAGAATGGCAGATCGACCTGTAGAGTTGAACCTGAGGAAAAACCGTATGAGCCTGTCGTTACTAAGCCGTTACGCGTTCTTTGCCGTCTGCGTCATTTTCACCCTCGCCAGCATGCCGTTTATCGAACACGAATGGCTGTGGCCGATCGCCGTGGTCACCGGCATTCTCAGCCTGATCGGCATTTTCGACCTGATGCAAAGCCCCCACGCGGTGCGCCGCAACTACCCGATCCTGGGCAATATCCGTTACCTGGTGGAAGGCATCCGCCCGGAAATCCGCCAATACCTGCTGGAATCCGACAGCGACGCCCTGCCCTTCTCCCGGGCCCAGCGCTCGCTGGTCTACTCCCGCGCCAAGAATGAAAGCGCCGACAAACCGTTCGGCACGCTGATCGATGTGTACCAGTCGGGCTTCGAGTTTATCGGCCACTCCATGCGCCCCGCACCGTTGAGCGACCCCAGCGCCTTTCGCGTGATCGTCGGCGGCCCGCAGTGCAAGCAGCCGTACTCGGCCTCGGTGTTCAACATCTCGGCCATGAGCTTCGGCTCGTTGAGCGCCAACGCGATTCGCGCCCTCAACCAGGGGCCAAGCTCGGCAACTTTGCCCACGACACCGGCGAAGGCAGCATCAGCCCCTACCACCGGGAAAACGGCGGCGACCTGACCTGGGAACTGGGCAGCGGCTATTTCGGCTGCCGCACCAGCGACGGCCGTTTCGACCCGGAACGCTTCGCCGTGCAGGCGCAGAACCCGCAGGTACGGATGATCGAAATCAAGATGAGCCAGGGCGCCAAGCCGGGCCACGGCGGGATCCTGCCCAAGCACAAAGTCACCCAGGAAATCGCTGATACCCGCGGCATCATGATGGGCGAAGACTGCATCTCGCCGTCGCGGCACAGTGCGTTTTCCACCCCGATCGAGATGATGCAGTTCATCGCCCAGTTGCGTGAACTGTCGGGCGGCAAGCCGGTGGGTTTCAAGTTCTGCCTGGGCCACCCGTGGGAATTCATGGGCATCGCCAAGGCCATGCTCGAAACCGGCATCCTCCCGGACTTTATCGTGGTGGACGGCAAGGAAGGCGGCACCGGCGCCGCGCCCGTGGAGTTCACCGACCACATCGGCGTGCCGCTGCGCGAAGGCCTGCTGTTTGTGCACAACACCCTGGTGGGCCTGAACCTGCGGGACAAGATCAAGCTGGGCGCCAGCGGCAAGATCGTCAGCGCGTTCGACATCGCCAGCGTCCTGGCCATCGGCGCCGACTGGGCCAACTCGGCGCGGGGTTTCATGTTTGCCATCGGCTGCATCCAGTCGCAAAGCTGCCACACCAACAAATGCCCCACCGGCGTGGCCACCCAGGACCCGTTGCGCCAACGCGCCCTGGTGGTGCCGGACAAGGCCCAGCGGGTGTTCAACTTCCACCGCAACACCCTGAAGGCCCTGGCCGAAATGCTCGCCGCCGCCGGCCTCGATCATCCGTCGCAACTGTCGGCCAAGCACCTGGTGCGGCGCATGTCGGCCACCGAGATCAAGCTGTTCTCGCAGCTGCATGTGTTCCTCAAGCCTGGGGAACTGCTGACCGGCGAAGTGAATGGCGAGTTTTATTCGCGCATGTGGCAGATGGCTCGGGCGGACAGTTTTGAGCCGAATGAAATCGCGGCGGCCTGAGTCGCCTACACTGAAAATCCCGCTGAACCGGACCACCGAACGGCATCGTTGAAACAAGGAGCTTCACCATGCCGTTACTGGACTTCACCGCCCTCGCCGCACAACTGCCAGCCACCTGGAAATCCACCCGCCTGGGCCAGGTCGGCCCGGCGCGGATCAAGGTGCTGCGCATGGATGCGCAGGCCTACGCAGAAGAAACCCACGACTACAACGAGGGCCTCCTGGTGATCGACGGCCATTTGCGCCTGTCGATCGGCGAGCAGGCCGTCGACGTCGGCGCCGGCCAGATGTACCTGGTGGAAGCCGGCATCGCCCACGCCGTACTTGCCGGCAGCCACGGCACGCTGGTGATCATCGATGTTTAAACGCCGCGATGAGACATTCAGTAAAAACTGAGCTTTGCAATTGCTTACAAATACCGCCAACCTGCGCCCGCCCGACGTACGGCACGACTAAAGCCGTCGCCTGCTTGTCATTACTAAACCCCTTGTTCAAGAGCCCGCTGCCATGCTGAACGGACGCGACCCGCGCATCGATTTTTTTCGGGGCCTGGCGTTGATCTTCATTTTCTGGGATCACGTACCCCACAACCCTCTGGGCCAGATCACCCTGCGCAACTTCGGTTTCAGTGATGCAGCGGAAGTCTTTGTGTTCCTGGCCGGTTATGCGGCGGTGCTGGCCTACGGCAAGATCCTGCAGCGCGACGGCTATTTGATCGCCTGCGTGAAGATTTGGCGGCGCACCTGGGTGCTGTATGTGGTGCATATCTTTTTGCTGGCGATGCTGATGGGCATCGTGTTCTTCGCCAACAGCCATGTGGAAACCCGCGACCTGGTCGAAGAGATGGGCCTGACGCATTTCGTCACCCACCCCCAGCAAGCGTTGGTGGATGAACTGCTGTTGCGCTTCAAGCCCAACCTGATGGACCCGCTGCCGCTGTATATCGTGCTGCTGGGTTGCCTGCCGCTGGTGCTGCCGTTGCTGCTGCGCAAGACCTGGGCGGTGGTGGCGGTTTCGCTGGCGGTGTACCTGTTGGCACCGCACCTGGGCTGGAACCTGGCGGCGATCGCCGACGGTGTGTGGTACTTCAACCCGGTGACCTGGCAGTTGCTGTTTGTGCTGGGCGGTGCGGCGGCGATTCATGCACAGCAGCCACGCCCGGCAGAAACCCGCAGGCTGCTGCGTCAGCCGTTGTTCGTGGCTGCGGCGGTGTACGCCGTGGTGGCGGGGGTGCTCACGATCTCGTGGCGCTGGCCGGAGATCCACGACGCGCTGATGCCGTCGGTGCTCAGTGACCTGCTGTACCCCATCAGCAAGACCGACCTGTCGCCCGTGCGTTTGCTGCACTTCCTGGCGCTGGCCTATGTCACCGCCAAGCTGCTGCCCGGCCATGGCTGGACGCAAAACTGGCTGGCACAGCAAACCTGCCGCATGGGGCGTTACTCCCTCGAAGTGTTCTGCCTGGGGGTGCTGCTGGCGCCGCTGGCGGACATGGTCAATGCGATCACCGGCGATGCCTTCGCCATGCAAATCTTCACCGCGATGGTGGGCGCCGGGCTGATGGCGCTGCTGGGGGCCTGGCTGGACTTGAACGAGCGGCTCACGCAACCGACACGCGTCGCTACCGCCTGAAAAACAAAAAGCCCCGAAAGGGGCTTTTTGTTGAGCACCGAAAAATCAGCTCGCGGTGCGCGCCGCAGCCTGGGTCGGCTGCAACTTGAACACGTAGAACAACACGGTCAGCAGCACCAGGAACGCCGGGCCGACATACAGCGCCACGCGGGTATCCGGGAAGTACGCCATCAGGCCCACCACCAGCAGCAGGAACGCCAGCGCCAGGTAGGAACTGACCGGGTACAGCCACATGCGGTACTTGAGGGCTTTTTGCTCGGCCGGGCTCAGGCTCTTACGGAATTTGAGCTGGGCCAGCAGGATCATCAGCCAGGTCCAGATCGCGCCGAAGGTGGCGATGGAGGTGACCCACACAAAGACTTTTTCCGGGACCATGTAGTTGAGCAGCACGCCCAGCAACAACACGAAGATCGACAGCAGCAGCGCCTTGCGGGGTACACCGTTGCTCGACGTGGTGCCGAACGTGGCCGGGGCCTGGCCGTTCTGCGCCAGGCTGTAGAGCATGCGCCCGGTGCTGAAGATGCCGCCGTTGCATGACGACAACGCCGCAGTGATCACCACGAAGTTAATGATGCCGGCGGCGGTCTTGATGCCTAGACGCTCGAAGGTCATCACGAACGGGCTGCCCTGGGTGCCGATTTCGTTCCACGGGTAAATCGACAGGATCACGAACAACGCACCGACGTAGAACAGCAGGATGCGCCAGAACACCGAGCCGATAGCACTCGGGATGGTCTTCTGCGGGTTCTTCGCTTCACCGGCGGTCAGGCCGATCATCTCGACGCCCAGGTAGGCGAACATCACCATTTGCAGGGACATCAACACGCCCGTCACGCCGTTGGGCAGGAAGCCGCCGTGGGCCCACAGGTTGGAAATCCCCAGCGCCACGCCGTCGTTGCCGAAACCGAACGCGATGATGCCGACGCCGCCGATCACCATGGCAATGATGGTGACGATCTTGATCAGCGCGAACCAGAACTCGAACTCACCGAACGCCTTGACCGCGATCAGGTTGATGGTGCCCATGCTGACCAGTGCGCCAAGGGCCCAGATCCAGCGGGGCACATCGGGGAACCACACGCCCATGTACACGGCGACTGCGGTGATTTCCGCGACGCAGGTCACCAGCCACAGGAACCAGTAGTTCCAGCCGGTGAGAAAGCCCGCCAGCGGGCCGAGATAGTCTTGTGCATAACGGCTGAACGAACCGGCGACCGGGTTGTGCACGGCCATCTCGCCGAGGGCGCGCATGATCACCAGGATCGCCAGGCCGCCGATGATGTAGGACAGCATGATTGCCGGGCCGGCCATTTCAATGGCCTTGGCCGAGCCCAGGAACAGACCGACACCGATACAGGCGCCGAGGGCCATCAAGCGAATATGCCGTTCGCCGAGTTCGCGTTTCAGCGGACCGCCCTGAGCGGTCTCGCCATGGGGCAGGTGATTGCCAGCTGGCATAGGGATACAACCTCGTCTTGTTATTGGATATGAGCCACCGAGTCCGGGGCGTCGCGGCGGGTGGCCGAGGCGTCCTGATAGCGGGCCTGCCTTTTGGGCAAGACCGTCTGGCCGGGCCAGATCAGCGGGGGTGCAGTATAAAAAGCTAAACCCAGGGGTTTTCACTCTATAAACGACAAGATTCAGCGGGAACTCGCGGTAAAGCCCCCTTTGGCGGAGGAGCATTACCTGTTCCGCGTAGGAATCATCGCCAACAAACGGCGGCGAGTATTGCACGGTAATGGTGCAGCGTCATGCCCCTACCTTTGGCGGATTTACCGGTGGGGGGAGGCTCTAGCTCAGTACTTCCTGGCTACCGCAGCCCACTTTGGCAAGGGGGGTTTGCTGTAGTGAGGGGGCTTGCTGTGGCGAGGGAGCTTGCTCCCGCTGGGCTGCGCAGCAGCCCCAAAACCTGGGCATGCGGTTTTTCAGTTAGACCGGGCGGGTTCTTTGGGAGTGCTTCGCACTCCAGCGGGAGCAAGCTCCCTCGCCACAGCAAGCGCCCTCTCCACGGCGGATGCCCAAGCATAGAAATATGTACTCAATAGTTCCGGGATCAGGGTCCCTGCCAGGCTGCTAGCGTCAATTCATCTGGAGCAACAAGGAATGCAATGGAATGCCTGCACGCCCTCAATCCCATCGCCTGAGAACCGGTAGATTCAGCGAGCCCGGCAGGGCCTACCTGGTCACAGCCGTCGTCCACAATCGCCAACCACTCTTTACCAACTTTCATCTGGGTCGCCTGCTGGTAACCGAATTCAGGCGTGCCCATGAGCAAAAATGGGGGAGTTCCATAGCCTGGGTCATCATGCCTGACCACTTTCATTGGCTGGTCCAGCTTGAGCAACGCAGCCTGCCCCAGCTGATGCAAGCGGTTAAATCCCGCAGCACGCACACAATCAACCGCGCAAGGAACGGCACAGGAGCCTTTTGGCAGAACGGCTATCACGACCGGGGAATCAGGGACGGTGAAGATTTGCGTCATTTGGCCCGATACATCATCGCCAACCCCATCAGAGCGGGACTGGTCGAACGCGCCGGCGATTACCCACTGTGGGATGCCTGCTGGCTATGAGCGGGAATAAAAACCACTGTGGCGAGGAGCTTGCTCCCGCTGGGCTGCGCAGCAGCCCCAAAACCCGGGCACACGGTTTTACAGTCAAACCGAGGCGGGTTCTTTGGGAGTGCTTCGCACTCCAGCGGGAGCAAGCTCCCTCGCCACAAACAACCCCACAGTCACAAATCCCCCCCACTCGCCCACCACCGTCTAAGCTTCAACCAAGTCCGATCAATCTACGTAAATGGATCAATCGACTATGGGCGCTTTATGGCAAAACGCTTCGACCAAGGCTGCGGTATCCACCGATAGCCCGGATGAACAGCCGTTGCCACAAAGCCCTCCTCCCCGCCGGCGACTGTGGTGGCGGCTGCTCTGGCTGGTGCTGCTGATTGCGCTGGTCGCCCTGGGCTTTGCCGCCCTGAGGGAAATGCACACCTCACGGCTGCAGGCCAAAACCTTCACCGACCTCGCTTCAACCCTCACCTACCAAATGCATGCAGGCCCCAGTGATGCGCGGGTTTATCCCGGGGCCGGGCCGTTCGACAAGCGCCTGGGCTACAGTGCCCTGGGCGAGTTCCTGCCGCGTCTGATCAAGCGGGACTACCTGATCCAGGCACAAGCACGCTTCTCCCCTGATCTGATGGCCTACGCCCAGCGCGGCCTGTTTGTGCCCTACCCGGAAAAAATCCAGGCCGGCCTGACCATCACCGATTGCCGCGCCGCACCGCTGTATCAGTTCACCTATCCACAGCAGTTCTACCCAAGCTTCGCGGCGATTCCGCCGGTGGTGGTCAACAGCCTGCTGTTTATCGAAGACCGCGACCTGCTGGACCCGAAAAATCCCCAACTCAACCCCGCCGTGGATTGGCCGCGCTTTGCCAAGGCCGCCTGGTCCCAGGTGGCGAAGCTCTTGCACCTGCCCGGCCAGACGGCAGGCGGCAGTACCCTGGCCACTCAATTGGAGAAATACCGCCACTCGCCCGACGGCCTGACCCTGTCCGGCGGCGAGAAAATCCGCCAGATGATTTCCGCCAGCGTGCGGGCTTACCAGGACGGCCCGCAAACCCTCGCCGCGCGCCAGGACATCGTGCGCGACTATCTCAACAGCGTGCCCCTGTCGGCGGTACCCGGCCACGGTGAAGTGCACGGCATGGCCGAAGGTTTGCGCGTGTGGTACGGCGCCGACTTCAACCAGACCAATGCACTGCTCAACAACACCGACCCCAAACAGCTGCCACAAAAAGGCTTGGCCCTGCGCGAGGTGTTGTCGCTGATGATCGCCCAGCGCCGCCCGTCTCATTATTTGTCCAAGGGCCACAAGGAACTGGCCGACCTCACCGACAGCCACATCCGCCTGCTTGCGCAAAACAACGTGATCGACCCGGCGCTGGCCAAGGCTGCCCTCGCCAGTAACGTCACCTACCGCGACTGGCAACAGCAGCCAACGATCCAGCCGATCGAAAGCAACAAGGGCATCACCGTCGCCCGTACGCGCCTGGCCGCGCTGCTCAACCAGCCGCTGTACGACCTTGACCGCCTCGACCTCGCCGCCACCAGCACCTTGCAAGCCGACCTGCAACGCCAGGCCAGCGCTTACCTCAAGCACCTCGCCGACCCGGCCTTTGCCGCGCAGATCGGCCTGATCGGCCCGACCTTGCTGACGCCCGCCAGCACCGCCCAGGTGCGCTACAGCTTCAACCTCTACGAGATGACACCCGACGGCGCGCGGGTGCGGGTGCAGACCGACAGCACCGACCAGCCCTTCGACATCAACGAGGGCAGCAAGCTGGAACTGGGCTCCACCGCCAAGCTGCGGGTGATGACCACCTACCTGCAAATCGTCAGTGAACTGCACGACAAATACGGCGCGATGCCGGCTGCCGAGCTGCGCACAGTCAAGGTGGACGACCAGGACCGCATCACCCGCTGGGCCCTCGACTACCTGACCCAGAACAGCGACCGCAGCCTGCCGACCATGCTCGACGCGGCCCTCAATCGCCAATACTCGGCCAACACCAGCGAAGGTTTTTTCACCGGTGGCGGCCTGCATCACTTCCACAACTTTCGCAGCCAGGACAACGGCCGTAACCCGACGTTGATCGAAGCGTTGCGCGAGTCCATCAACCTGCCGTTCATTCGCCTGATGCGCGACCTGGTGCGCTACAGCACCTACCAGGGCCCGAACAACAGCGCCGAGTTGCTCAAGGACGACAACGACCCGCGCCGCCAGGAATACCTCGCCCAGTTCGCCGACCGCGAAGGCACCACGTTCCTGCTGAAGTTCTGGAAAAAGTACCGCAACAAGAACACCCAGGCCCGCCTCGACACCTTCCTCGACAGCATGCACCCCACCGCCATACGCCTGGCCGCCGTGCACCGCTACCTGCTGCCCAACGCCAGCCAGGCGAGCTTCAACAGCTTTATCCGCTCACACCTGAGCAGCGTGAAAAGCACCGAAAAACTCACCGACGAGCGCCTCGACAAGCTCTACCAGAACTACGGCCCGGGCGCCTACGACCTGCCCGACCAAGGCTATATCGCCAAGGTCCACCCGCTGGATTTGTGGCTGATGGGCTACCTGCTGAACAACCCCGACGCCACCTTCACCCAGGCCACCGCCGCCAGTGAACACGAGCGTCAGGAGGTTTACAGCTGGCTGTTCAAAAGCCGCCACAAGAGCGCCCGCGACAGCCGTATCCGCACCATGCTGGAGATCGAAGCCTTCCTCGATATTCACCAGCGCTGGCAAAAAGTCGGCTACCCGTTCGACCACCTGGTGCCGTCGCTGGCCACCGCCATCGGCAGTTCCGGCGACCGCCCGGCCGCCCTCGCGGAACTGGTGGGGATCATCCTCAACGACGGCGTGCGCCAACCCACCCTGCGCATCGACAGCCTGCGCTTTGCCGCCGACACGCCTTATGAAACCCGCCTGATCAACGACCCCAATCGGGGCAAGCGGGTCATGCCATCGGAGGTCGCCACCGCCCTGCGCGGTGCCTTGTCGCAAGTGGTGGACGCCGGTACCGCACGCCGCGTGTCCGGCAGTTTCAACCTGGCCGACGGCACACCGCTGGCCATGGGCGGCAAGACCGGCACCGGCGACAACCGGATCGAAGCCATCGGTGCCGGCGGGCGGATCCTCAGCTCCAAGGCGATCAACCGCACGGCAACGTTTGTGTTCTATATCGGCGACCACCATTTCGGCGCGCTGACCGCGTTTGTGCCCGGCGCCTCGGCCCAGGGCTTCAAGTTCACCTCGGCGTTGCCGGTGCAGGTGCTCAAGGGCATGGCGCCGATTCTCACGCCCTATTTGCAGCCGGGAAACAACACCCTGTGCCAGACTCCGACCACCACCGCCGCGCGCTGAAAGGGAGGCGGTTGGCATGAGCAATCGGTAGGCAGGGCCACCACAAGCCTCTAAACATCACCGTTATCTGGCGAGCGGGCCTTGTCAGGGCACGCCCATTACCAGCACGCCGCTCCCGTTTATGGGCCCGGCGGCAGGCAGGGTCCCCGCTCGCTTGACCAGCGCAAACGTCACATCGTCGCCCCCCGCGTTGTTGGTAATCTGGCTCAGGAAAGAACCGTTTACCCTAACCGCACTCCCCCCACGGACAAGGGCGGTCCCCACATCCGGATTGCTCATCGTCAGCAGGTTGGCGTTGAACGACGACGGGGTGCCTTGGTAGGTGATGGTGATCGGGCTGGTGATGCTCCCCGGGCCCGGGCATGAGTAGTTCAAACGGCGGTTAGTGCGGACGGTCGATGTCAGCGGGTCGGTGCCGATTGCCCGTTGGTGCACGTCGTTGAAGTCGATCACGATTGGGTTGTTGTTGTTGATCGTGCAGGTTGAGGGGGAGACGGTGAAGTTGTTGGCCGCGGTGTAAGTGAGCGTGAGCGGCGACCCAACCTCAATGGGTATTGAATTGTTTGTCTGGTGAATACGTAACGTTCCGAGATTGTCCCCTATTCGAATATCAATAGGCGTCACCGGACTGTTACGCGTCAAAATATAGGGCGTTATATCGATCGGGTAAGTCACCGCGTTGTCAGGCATGGTGTTCGTTCGGATGCCAATAGGAATAGGGGTGTTTCGGAACACGCCGTTTATTCGTAACCCTGTGCCTTCGCGAGCAAATTTGGGGCCGGGCGTCCAGGGTGCGCCGTTTCCGGTTGTCCAGTAGTCCTCTCCTCGAGACGGTGTCTGAGGGCCGATGGTGTATCGGCATTCGAGCCTCGCCCCTTCAAGGGAGATTCGGTCCGGACCGGTCTGTAGCACGACGGTGACGGGAACCTGCAGATTGATAACCCCGCCGTTGCCTACCGTTACCCATCCTCCGCCATTCACACGGCAACTCACGGCTGCCGCGGTTGTGGTAACACTCATCAGGGAGAGGAGCACAATGGCTCCATAGAGTCGTTTCATGTTGTTCTCTCGTTGCTCCGCCTGCGAACTGATGTTCACGACTACGGATAATCCAGCGTAAAAATAGAGCTGACCCTGTAGGCACCATGCCCAATGGTCTGATCCCTGATGGCGTTCGGCTCACCCTGCACATAGGCCTTGAGCTCAATGACGTTGTTCCCATTGCTCAACCGCTGTTCGTCGCTGGCGGTATTCACGGGCAGTAACTTATTGCTCAGCGTTTCTATACCGAGCCCGATACCTGAGGCACCGCTTCCCCCATCCAGCGCAAACAACCCGGGCAGCTCACGGTTTTCCACACCGCCGAAGGTGATGCTGACCGACTCGCTGATGGTGGTGTCACAGTCGTCCAGGTGCAGCCTGAAACCTTTGCCGACCGTGCGCGTGTTGATATAGAGGTGCTTGCTGGCAACGTCCCAGAGTTCCAGCGTGATGGCCTCGTCTCCCGGCCGGATCGTGCAAGCCTGCTCGACCAGGTTGCCCTTGAACCTCAGGTTATCCACCGCATGCCCAGTGGAGGTCAGGCCGAAGCTCAGCAGTATTGCCAACCCGGCACATGACCAGCCCTTATGAACCCTTTCATGTCGCATAGACTCGACTCCTACTGGTATTCGGCCAACAACGTGGCCACCGCCGTAAACCGGGCGGGGGCCAGAACAGAACCCGGCTGCTTGACGGGTACCACTTCCAATGTCGGCGGTGACGACAAGGTGATGTCCAGCGGCGTATTGAGTCGAAACGGCAGGTTGTTTTGAAACAGCCGAATACCCAGCTCGGGCACACTGGTCTGCACCGCCGAGTTGTCAAACGTCGTGGCGGTGCCGTTGATGCTCAACCTCAGCAACCACGGCAGCGTGGAGGGGCCGCATCGGATGGTGTAGCCGACCGTCCTGCGGTATTTCACGCCGTCGACACGCTTTGTGCCGACATCGCCAAAATCCACTTCAATCGTGCTTCCAGAATCAATCGTGCAGGGCGGGGGTTCGTTCAGCGTTCCAGTGAACGTCACGTTGGCCGACACACCACTGCAAAGGCCGATGGAACACAAGGCGAGCAACGCTCGCTGCGACCAAAAAGTCATTGATCGTTCCTCATTATTGGTACTCGATCACGAGGGTGGCGGTGGCATCAAAGGCCCCGCCCGTCAGCGTGCTGCCCGCCCGTTTTACCGGCACTGCCTGTACGACGGGAAAGTTGGGATGGGTAAATCTCACCGCCGTATTCAGCGGCCAGTCAGCACCGTTGACGAACAGCTTTACCCCAAGGTCCGCCTTGCGGGTCAAGAGCACGTTGCTATCAAACGCTGCGCCAACGCCCTTGAGCTCCAGGGTCATTGCATTGCTGTAGACAGGGGGCGTGCAGCTGACGGTATACGGCACATCCCGGCGATACGTGACGCCATCAATGCGCGTCGTATGCAGGTCATTGCCGAACGGCACATTGAGCGTGCTGCCGCCGTTAATCACACACGGCGGCGGCGCGATGATGACCGCGCGGATGGTCAGGTTGGTTGCCGCCTGCCCACTCTGGCTGACCGCCCACAACAGGCACCCACCGATAAACATGGCTCGCGAGCCGGTTAACTTAGCCATCGCTCTGCCCTTACTCATAGTTGAGCCTGAAATCCACCACGGCCCGAAATGCCCCGCTGGTCAATGGCGCGGAGGTGCGCGTGGGCTGCACATTCCAGGTTTGAGTGCTGTCGCCCAGAGGCAAAAACAGCGGCTCGCCCCTTGAGCCCAGCTGTACGTCCCGGCCCTCGACATCGGTCAAACGCAGGCCCATCCCGGTGATGCCCTGCACCTTGACCAGCCGCGGGTCATCGGCATCGGCAGGCGCGTTAAACGCCACCGACAGCACGGGTTGGTGGGCACTCCATGTCAGGTTCCCCGTACGCTCACTGGCGATTTTGCCGGCGGTGCGCTGGCAATCCTTGAAACGCAGCTGAAACGCCTTGGCGGTCGCCTGATCCCCAGGCCGTTGCAACTGGCCGGCAGAGATGGCGCCCAGGTCGATCGTTTGATGGACGGACGTCATCTCCAGGCTGCACGGCATTTCATGCATGGCCCCGCGGATATTCAGCCGGCCCACCATGCCCTCGATATCTTCTTCATCCAGGGCGTGGGCACTCGCCATCAAGGCCAGTAACAGACAGCCCAAGACCTTCACGTTGTCTAACTTCATGACTTTCTCCGGCAGCAGGCACTACTGACTAGGCTGCGAGGCTTGCACGTTCACGTTGCACGTTTCGCCACTGCAGGTGAACGCCAGCAGCGGGCGTCCGCCGTAATCATTCACGTAGGCCAGATAGGGGGTTGTGCCGAGTGCCTTGGCCGTTGGCCCCAGGGTTTGCGAACCTCTGGGCGGGACCATCACCGGCTCGAAACTCTCCACGGTATTGCCGTCCTTGCTGCTGCGTGCATCCACCAGGGTCACGTAGTAGGGCGTGGGGTTGTTCACCTGATACAGGTCGCCTTGGCGGGTAAGCGTCAGCTTCTCCTGCCAGGGGGTGGACAGGTCTTGCTGGCTGGGCGCAATGGCTTTGGGCCGGTAAAACAACTTGATCCGGGTTTGCAGGGCAATTTGCAGGGTGTTGGCCTTGTCGCTGCGGGGCGGAATTTCCCTCAGGTTGAAGTAGAAGACGGTCTCCCGATCCTGGGGCAGCGACTTGACCGCCGGCAACGCCTGAACTTTCACCTGGCTTTGTTTGCCGGGCTCCAATCGTTGAACCGGCGGCAGCACGATCAAGGGCGAGGTTATTTTTTTGCCCGCTTCATCCTCGATCCAGCCCTGGGCCAGATACGGCAATTGGGTGTTGTTATTGGTGATGTTCACGCTGGTGGCATCCTTGCCGCCATCAAAAATCACTCGGGTACGGTCCAGGGCAACCGCGGCGTTGGCGCCCTGGCTCAAGGCCAGGGCCAACAGCGCGAAGGCCTGGCAGGTGAGGCGTATGTTCAGCATCATGAGGGTGTGTTCTCCATATCGTTACGCTCGCCGGTCAGCGCTGCTGGCTCGGACAAGGATTGATCCACGGCTACCATTTGGCAGCGCAGTTGCAGGGCATCGGTCAGGCCATCGGCCGGTAAAATCACAGGCAGTTCGATGAGGCACCGTTCGGCGCCGCCCCAACTGACGATCATCTTCTCGCCGGCCTGAATGCCGCTCAGGTAGACATCCCCGCCGTCATTCACCACGCCGGTGTCCTGCTGTTTCATGTTCTGCACCGTCGCGCCAAAGGGCGGTGCACTGCCATCCGGCAGGCGAAGAACAGCCATGGCTTTGGTACCGCTAATCACCTCCAGCGACCGGTAACCAATCGCCCCTTCGGTGAGGGTCAGTTGGGTCACGGATTGAGTGGCTTCGACGTTGTTCGGCAAGCGCTCCAGATCGACGCTGGCCGCCGTACGCTGATAGCTGCTGATATCGGAAATGACCGCCTTGCCGAAGGCGTTACTGCGGGTCGGCGTGCCATAACCCCGTATCGGCACGTCGGGCACACCCCCGGTGTCGACCATCAACCGGGTTCCGCCGGCACTGGTTGTACGGTGGAGCGCCCCGCCGTAAGGCGTGAGCGTGCCGCCGCCGCGAACAGACGCACTGAGGGTTCGGTTATTGCCTTGTTGGGTACTCGCGCTCAGGTCGATGTCGGCCTGGTCCCCGATATGACTCAGGTAACCGTTGGCGGAGTTATCGCTGGCACCCAACTGGTAGCTGTTACGCTCGTCGATGCGGTCGCTGAAGCGCGTTGAAAAGCCGTTATCGCCCCCGGTTCTACTGGCATCCATCGAGAGTGTGCCGCTGCGCCCGAACGGCAAACTGACTGTCAGCGACATCCCGTTATCCTTATGGTGGTACTCCCGGGTGCGGTAGACGTTCAGCGACATGTTCAGGTTTTTGACGGTGCCAAAATTGAAGTAGCGTGACGCCGACAGGTTCCAGCGCTGGGTCTGCGGCCGGTTCCAGTACGTTTGTTTGTTGTAGCTGGCGTAGACGGTGGCGCCCAGGTCACGGAACTGCTTGTTCACCGTGACCGTATAAAGGGCCTTGTTGCCGCCAATCGGCCTCCAGTGTTCAACAAGCTCACCGTTCTGGTCATACACGCCCCGTCCGCCGAGCTCGCCGTTCATCCCGTAATGCTTGGCATCCAGGTATTGGCTCATGCTCAGGAAGTTCTTTTCGGAGAACCGGTAACCCGCGAAGGTGACCTGGCTGTCGTACTGTTCGAAGTGCTTGGAATATTGAAGCCGGTAGGATTTACCCGTGAGCGTCTCGTTCCAAAGGTGTGCGCGGGACTCTGTCACGTCCACCGAGATGGCCCCGAACGCCAGCAGATCACGCCCCACCCCGGCCGACAGCGCACGGTAGTTGTTATCCAATATCGCACCGCCCAACAGCGACCAGCCGTTGCTGATGCCCCAGGAGAACTCCCCGGTACCAAAGAAGGCACCGTCGTCGTGGTATTGAAGGTTGGACGGCTGCCCGGCAGACAGCTTGTAACGCACCTGCCCGGGACGCGTCAGGTAGGGAACACCGGCCGTATCGAGCTGGAATTTCTGTACCGAACCGTCCTGCTCTTCCACCCGCACATCCAGCCTGCCGGACACGGCGTCATTCAGGTCCTGGATACGAAACGGTCCTGCCGCCACCAGCGTTTCATACAGCACACGGCCCTGCTGGCTGATGATGACTTTGGCATTGGTCTTGGCGACGCCAACCACTTCCGGCGCGTAACCGCGCAAGTTGGGTGGCAGCTGGCTTTCATCCGACTTGAGCCCGGCCCCGGTAAAACGAAAGCTGTCGAACAGGTCCGAATACAGGTAGTCCTCGCCCACCACCAGGCGCGCTTTCATCTCCGGAAGGGCGCGATACGCGTAGTAACGGCTCCATTCCAGTTTTTGCCGCCGGGCCGACGATTCCCGGTCTTTCTCGACACGCCCCTGCCAATCCGCCCTCAGGCGCCAGGCACCCGCATTGGCCCCGACGGTTCCGTTACCCGTGAGGTCATTGCGGGTACCGTCGTGCCGGCGGTAGCTCGACTGCGCCGTCATGTTGTAGTCAACCAGCAGCCCGGGTACCCCTTCATCCCAACGCGAAGGCGGGTCCCAGTTGATGGCGCTGTATTCCAGATAGGCCTGAGGCAGGCTGATGCTCAGCGTGGAGGTGGCCAGATCGGCGCTGACCTCCATACCGGGCAAGCCTTCAGGGTCCAGGCACTGGCCGTCTTTCCACCAGCGCAGTTTGGCCACGCCGGACTGTTTCAGGCCCAACTGCTCTACAAGTTCCGGGGATAAACAGGCCTGACTTCCCTTGGGATCATTATCAGGAGGATAGAACGCCACGGAGTATTCAGTCATTGGCTGGGTATTTAACTGCACCACCATCGCGTAGTTGCCGGGCAAGATAAACCCGCTGCGTGCAAACCGAGACAAGTCAATATTGGTGCGGTCACTCAGATCAAGCACGTCGGTATTGAACTCAATATCCCCGGCCCCCATTGCAGTTCCTGCCAGTGATATCAACCCGCCAAAGAATCCCGGGCGAAGCGTATTTATGACTTTCGAGGCATTCCACATGCAAGCAACCCATCACTCTTCAAAAGTATTCCAACTTGAACCGCACGGCGGCCGTGTGATCCCCCGCCAATAGCGGCACTCCGTTGCCCACCAAGTGCACCGTGTAGTTGAGCGTCATGTCGCCATCAATCACCGGATGCAGCGCCATCGGCACTCCCGGAACACTCTCTTCACCCGCCGCATCCTGGATATGGAAGGCAACCCCTTGGGAGCCGCCAAAGGCAGCAAAGGAGCGCCCGCCCCTGTCGGCAGGGCCGTCGAATGTCACGCGCAAGTGTTCCCAATCCGGCAGCGTTACACCGGGTCGCGAGGGGTCGGGACGAGTCACCGAGCAGTTCACCAAACGCAACTGGAAGGGCTTTTTTTGTCCCTCCCCGTCTCGTAAAAGCCGGCCGATGGGTTCGGAATCCATCTCGATGGTTTGATCGACAGTGGCCGCTTCCAGCCCGCAGGCTGAATCGATGATCACGCCTCCCAGCGTGACGACCCCATCGCCTTGCGCATCCGTCTGTGCGAACACCCAAGGGCTGATGAACATCGTCAATGAGGAGGCGATAGCGAGACTTATGAATGTTTTCACCTGAACCTCCCGCCAGCTTCCCCCCGCCACCTGAAGTGGCGGGGGAAAAACTTACTGATAAGCCAAGGTGAAATTCGTGACCCCGCTGAACACACCGGGAACGATTGCGCCGGTGGCCTGGCCTTGTACGAAGGCACCGAACTCCAGCGTGTTACTACCCTCGGAAATGACTTGCGGGGTCGTAGGGGTGCCCAGCACGACAGGTCGGCCGCCGTGGGTCATCATGATGCCGATGCCGCCCGCGTCACCGACAGTGCCGAGCGCGCCAGGAACAATGCTCGACGGCGCGCCAGTGAAGGCAGTGGTCACCGTCTTATCGGTGAGGCTGGACAGATCGCAGCCTTCAAGCTCAATGTAAAAGCTCCGGGCTGTCGACTTGCCGCCAGATTCCAGCTGATGCTTTGCGATCGCACCGAGGGGAACGCTCTGATCTACGGATTCAGGTTTGATAGAGCAAGCACCCGAGTGCACAGACCCCAAAAACGTAACCGTTCCATCCGCAGCATTGGCAACAGAGATCGAACCTGCCAGCAGGCCGAGAGTTAACAGCGCAGTTTTCACTTTAGAATTCATTTGCAGACGCTCACATAATATTAAATATCACAACGGTATCCTGTCGCAGTTGCACGCAGGACTTGTTAAGCGTTTAACGCTTTCCAGAAAGCCATTTGAAGTATTGGTTTTTCCAACTACTTGCATTGCATTTCTGTCACTCGTTCGACGCCGGGCAATTATCCATGGCGATATTTAATAAAAAAGCCGTCCGATTCGCTGACGTGTGTAGCTTTGTCATACCAAGACACATAGGAAAATTATGGCACTTTGCCAAAACTAAAAAATAGTCTGTAAGAACTAGACTACATGCAATTTAATGAGAATTATTTGTAAGCGGGAAGTCTGTAAGAATAGGATTACACCTTATAAAAAACAATAGTCATTACTTATAAAAACCAACTAACGGGTTGAGGAATAGGCCGACTGAATCGGCTTCGGGAGGGAGGCGAGCAAACGTTCAGGTGGGATGACCGTTCGTCTGGTCAGGTTGCTCGCTCGTAAAGATATATCTTAAGTTGTATCTAAACCAAGAGAGAGAGCACCTGGATATGAGAGACCATCATACCCACCGCGAGGGCCGCGACGGCTTCGAGAAACGCCCGGGCCGCGAACGCGGCGGCCGCGGCCCGCGGGTATTCGCCCCCGGCGACCTGAAACTGCTGCTGTTGGCGCTGATCGCCGAACAGCCATGCCACGGCTACGACCTGATCCGCCAGATCGAAGGCCTGTTCGACGGCGCCTACAGCCCCAGCCCCGGCGTGATCTACCCGACCCTGACCTTCCTTGAAGAAAGCGAAATGATCAGCGGCGACGCCGAAGGCGGAAAAAAACGCTACACAATCACCGACGCCGGACGTCTTTCCTTAAGTGAGCAAGCAATTGCCCTGGAAGGCGTGCGCATGCGTATCGACGTCAGCAAGCGCTCCCTGCGTGGCCATGACCGCCCGCCGGAAATTCACGAGGCGGTGCACAACCTGCGCCATGCCTTGCAGCTTCACCACGGACGCTGGAGCCCGGAAGAAATCGTCCGGGTTGCCGCCCTGCTCAACACCACGGCCCAGGCCATCGTCGACGGTCCGGCTGTTCAACCTGTACCGGAGCAAGCCCAATGACTGAACCGAATAAACTCGAAATCCACCGCGTCATGCACGAGATCAAACGCCGCCGCCTGGAAGTACTGAAGGTGGTGGATATCACCCCGCGCATGCGCCGTATCACCGTTGGCGGGCCGCAACTGGCCGGGTTTGTGAGCCTGGGTGCCGACGACCATATCAAGCTGCTGTTCCCGCAGAACGCCGCCGAGCAAGCGGCGCTGGACGACCCGAACTTCAGCCTCCAGGGCGACGGCCCTGCACCCGCCATGCGCGACTACACGCCACGGCGTTTTGACCTGGAGATTGGCGAACTGGAGATCGATTTCGTGCTGCACGGCGATGGCCCTGCGTCCACCTGGGCCGAACAGGCCAAGGTCGGCCAGCACCTGCATATCGGTGGGCCACGGGGTTCGCTGATCGTGCCGGATATCTTCGACAGCTACCTGCTGATCGGCGATGAAACCGCCATCCCGGCCATCGCCCGGCGCGCCGAGGAATTACCGGCGGGGCGCAAGGTATTGGCGGTCATCGAGATCGAAAATACGGCGGAACAGCAGCCGCTGCACAGCGCTGCCGAGGTTGAAGTGATCTGGGTGGTACGTGGCCAGGACGACCTGCTTGAAACGGTGAAAAATCTCACTTTGCCGGGCGGTTCGCTGTACAGCTTTGTCGCCACCGAGGCCAAACTGTCGCGCCAGGTACGGCGGGTGTTGCTGGATCAGCACAAGGTGAATGAGGCGTCCCTCAAGGCCGTGGGCTACTGGCGCGCCGACGCCAGCGAGGAATAGAACTCAGCGGTGGCGGCTGGCAAGCCTGTCCAGCCCCACCACTGCCAGCGCCACCAGCACGAACCCCGCCAGAATCCCCCCGGCATTGATAAACACCTGTGGATAACCCAACGTGTCCACGTCAATGAACGGGTACTGATACAGCCCCCACACATACCCGCGCAACAGCGCATACGCGAAGTACACCACCGGGTAGATCACCCACAGCCCGATGTGCTTGAGCCGCAGGCTGCCCTTGGGTACGCAGCACCACCAATACACCACAAACACCAACGGCATCACGTCGTGCAGCAACTCGTCCGCCACAAACTGCAGGCCTGCAGGCGCCCACATATGCCGCAGCAACAGGCTGTAGGCGAGGCTGACCAGCACAATGCTCACGGCGATGCCGCTGCTGACCACCGGCCCGAGGAAAAACCGCCTCGCTGCCGTTGGCCGTTGCACCCAGGCATGGGTCAACACCACCGCCACCAGGGTGTTGGTGAGCACGGTGAAGAAGCTGAAAAAATTCACCAGGCCCGGCAACAGGCTCGCGCCATCAACCCAGCGAAAATAGAAAATGATGTACTGCTGCAGCGCCAGGCCAGCCCAACCGCCGAGAGCTGCCAGGCCGATAAGGTGACGTTTCACCTCAATCCTCGACCGGCCGCTTGGTGCGCATCAGCTTCACGTACAAACCCTCGACCTTCTCCCGCGCCCACGGCGTCTTGCGCAGGAACGACAGGCTCGACTTGATGCTCGGGTCACTGGAAAAACAGCGAATGTTGATGCGCTCGGCCAGGCCTTCCCATTGGTAATGCGCCACCAGTACGGTGAGGACCTGTTCCAGGGTGACGCCGTGCAGTGGGTCTTTGTTTGTCGCGGTCATGCCGGGCCTTTTGCAGAAAAGAAGAAAACCAAGCCGCGCACCTTAGCGGACGGGCCGGGCCGGTGGAAGCACCGCTTTAACTGTAGACGCATTCGATCGTTCCCACGCTCTGCGTGGGAATGCCGAATTGGACGCTCTGCGTCCTGCGGTCGACGCGATTTATTGCCCTGCGCAATGGTGACGCAGAGCGTCACGGGATGCATTCCCACGCAGAGCGTGGGAACGATCAGAGTGGGAATGATCGAGCAGGTTTTCGGGAAAGTTCCCCTTGGCAGGGAAAAAAGTGATGTTATATTGTAACGATAACTATCAAGGGGTATCGAATCCCTTACCGTTTTCAGCCTTCTCTTTTTGCCGTTTGCCAAGGAACGACCGATGTCCCTCTCTTCTCTCTGGCGCCTCACCCCGCTGGCCGCCGCCCTGTTGATCACCTCCCAGGCCAATGCCCTGGAGTTGCAACCCCAAGTCATCACCGGCAACCCGCTGGGCAGCGAAACCCTCGCCTCGCCCACCACCGTGCTGGAAGGCGAAGACCTGACCCTGCAACAAAAAGGCAGCCTGGGTGAAACCCTGAACAAGCAACCCGGCGTGTCATCCTCGTACTTCGGCCCGGGTGCCAGCCGGCCGATCATTCGTGGCCAGGACGGCGACCGCATTCGCATCCTGCGCAACGGCGTCGGCGCGCTGGACGCTTCGTCGCTGTCCTATGACCACGCGGTGCCGCTGGACCCGGTCAACGTCGACCGCATCGAAATCGTGCGCGGCCCGGCCGCCCTGCTGTATGGCGGCAGCGCCATCGGTGGCGTGGTGAACACCTTCGACAACCGCATCCCCACCGAGGCCATTGAGGGTATTCACGGTGCCGGTGAATTGCGCTACGGCGGCGCCGACACCACCCGCAGCAGCGCCGGCAAACTGGAGGCCGGCAACGGCAGCTTCGCCTTGCACCTGGACGCCAACGCGCGGAAATTCAACGACCTGAAAATCCCCGGTTTTGCCCGCAGCCGCCATGCGCCGGAAAGCGAAGACGGTGAAGGCAAGAACGGTCGCCTGGGCAACAGCAACGGGCGTCAGGACGGCGGTTCGGTCGGCGGTTCCTACACGTGGGACGACGGTTACGCCGGGCTGTCCTACAGCAACTACGACAGCAACTACGGCTCCCCGGCCGAGCAGGATGTGCGCATCCGCATGAAGCAGGATCACTACGCCTTCGCGTCCGAGATCCGTAACCTGCAAGGGCCGTTCACCTCGGTCAAACTCGACGCCGGTTATACCGACTACAAGCACATGGAAATCGAAGGCGGCGAGACCGGCACCACCTTCAAGAACAAGGGCTACGAAGCCCGCGTGGAAGCCCGGCACTTGCCGATCGGGCCGTTCAACGGTGTGGTGGGCGCGCAAGTCAGCCGCAATGAATTCTCGGCCCTGGGTGAAGAAGCCTTCGTGCCGCAGACCGACACCAATGCCGGCGCGCTGTTTATCCTCGAAGAAATGCAGGCCACCGAGCGCCTCAAGCTAAGCCTCGGCGGGCGCCTGGAACACACCAACGTCGACCCGGACGGCAAAGGCAACGCGCGCTTCGCCAATGCCAACAAATCCGCCGACTTCACCGCCGGCAGCCTGTCGTCCGGCGCGGTGTACACCCTGACGCCAATCTGGTCGCTGGCTGCCACCCTCGGCTACACCGAACGTGCCCCGACCTTCTACGAGCTGTATGCCAACGGCGCCCACGTCGCCACCGGCACCTATGAACTGGGCGACGCCAACCTGTCGAAGGAAAAAGCCGTGTCCAGCGACCTGGCACTGCGCTTTGACAACGGCACCCACAAGGGCAGCTTCGGAGTGTTCTACAGCCACTTCTCCAACTACATCGGCCTGCTGGGCAGCGGTCGTACCCTGAACGACGAAGGCGAGGAAGACGCCGGCGGCATCCCCGAGTACAAATACTCCGGCGTGCGTGCGCGTTTCGCAGGGTTTGAAGCCCAGGACCACATCAAGCTGGGAGAAGGTGCCTACGGCAAGTTCGCGCTGGAGCTGTCGGGCGACTACACCCGTGCGACCAACCTGGACACGGGTGAAGCGTTGCCCCGGATTGCGCCGTTGCGTTTGAACAGCGGTTTGTTGTGGGAACTGGATCGCTGGCAGGCGCGGATCGATGTCGAGCACGCAGCAGGTCAAGGCCGGGTACCGGATAACGAAAGCGGCACCGACGGCTACACCACCCTGGGCGCCAGCGCCGGCTACCGCTTCAATGTGGGCGGCAGCCAGTGGCTGGCGTTTGTCAACGGCGAGAACCTGACGAACCAGACCGTGCGCTATGCCAGCTCGATCCTGCGGGACATCGCCCCGGCACCGGGCCGGAGTGTGCAGGTCGGTCTGCGTACCACCTTTTAAAAGCTGATTGAAACCTCTGTGGCGAGGGAGCTTGCTCCCGCTGGAGTGCGTAGCGCTCCCACTATTTTGGGGCCGCTGCGCAGCCCAGCGGGAGCAAGCTCCCTCGCCACAATAAGCACCTTTGCTACAGTCCCGGTGTTAACGCTTAACTAGTACCGCGCATCCACCGGCTTACCGCCCTTAGGCCAGTCCTTCACCTTGTCCGGAAAGTCCGGGCGAGGTTGCTGGGAGAAGTACGCCGCCACATCCACCGCCTCCTGATCCGACAAACCACCCTGCCCCAACGGGAATTTCTCGTGGAACCCGATCGGCATGTTGCGCTTGACGAACGCCGCCGCCGTGTACAGCCGCGCCATCCCCGCCCCGATATTGAACGACTGCTCGCCCCACAGCGGCGGGTACACCCGTTCGCCATCCGCCCGTGTCAAACTCTGGCCATTGTCGCCATGGCACACCGCGCACTGCTTGGCGTACACCTGCTTGCCATTCTCCATGTCCGGCTTGATCGCCGGGTCGACCTTGCCTACCCCACGCCCCGCCACTTTGTCTTGCGGTTTAGTGTTGTTTTTCATCCAGTCGAAGTACGCCACCATCGCCTGCATATCCGCCGATTCCGGGGGCAACGGCGTGCCATTCATCGAGCGCCGGAAGCAGCCGTTGATCCGCTCTTGCAGGCTCACCACCTTGCCCGCGCGCGGCGCATAGCCGGGGAAAAACGCCGAGACGCCCACAAACGGCGAACCGTCGGCCACGGTGCCTGCGTTGAGATGGCAACTGGTGCAGTTCAGCGCATTGCCAACGTTGTTCGGCAGCAGCTCCTTGGTCTGCAAGTGCAGGCGCATGCCACGCACCACTTGATCGGCATTCGGCGCCGCCAGCAATTCAGCCAGGCGCGGGGTTTCGAACGCGGAAGAATCGGTGGTGATCGGGTTGAGTTGCCCGCGCATTTTCTTCACCTGGGCAGCCGTGATGGGCGTGCCTTCGTTGCCCCAACTGCTGCGCACAAAGCTGAGGATTTCAGCGATTTCCTGGTCCGCCAGCCGGGCAAACCCAGGCATGGTGTAGACCCGTGGATGGGTTGCCGTTTCAGCGGTTTCCCAGCCGGTAAGCGTGATATGCAGCAGTGACGTCGGGTTGTTCGAAGCAACGCCCGGGTTGCCCGCCAGCCTCGGGAACAAGCCCTTTACCCCGCCGCCGTCGCTGCGGTGGCAGTCACTGCAAAACTGCATGTAGCCCAGGCCGCCACGGCTGGTAAACAGGTCCTTGGGCGGCGCGGCAGGCTCGTGGGCCACGGCGGGCATCGGCAGGTCGTCCTTGCCCGGCGGCAGGGATTTCAAATAGGTCGCGATAGCCGTCAAGTCGGCGTCGGTGAAATGCTGGGTGCTGTGATGAATCACATCCGCCATGTTGCCGGAGACCGTGGCAAAGCGGTTCTGCCCGGTCTTGAGCAATTGCACGGTGTCGTCCACGGTCCATAGGTTGCGCAGGCTCAACGCACGCCAATGCTCCACAGTCTCCCCGGCCAGGTAATGCTGGCCGCTGCGGCCGGCATCGCTCATGGCCTTTTCCTGGAACGCGATGCCGCGCGGTGTGTGGCAGGAACCGCAATGCCCCAGGCCCTGGACCAGATACGCGCCACGGTTCACCACCTCATCCCTGGCCGGGTCCGGCGCAAACGGCTGCTTGTCCAGGAACGCAAAATTCCACAACGCCAGGCCCCAGCGCTGGTTGAACGGGAAACCCATCTCGGCCTCCAGGTTCGGTTTGTTCACCGCCTCCACGCCCTGCATCAGGTAGGCGAACAGGGCGCGCATGTCACCTTCGCTCATCTTTGCGTAGGACGGATACGGCATCGCCGGGTACAGGTTCTGCCCCGCCGGCGTCACGCCTTCACGCATCACCCGGTCGAACTGCTCGAAGCTGTACTGGCCGATGCCGGTGTCGCGATCGGGGGTGATGTTGCTCGAATAAATCGTGCCCATCGGCGTGCTCAGTTCCAGCCCGCCGGCCATTGGCGCGCCCTGTTTGGCGGTATGGCAGGCGATGCAGTCGCCCAGTTGGGCAACGTATTTGCCCTGTTCGATCAGCGTGGGGTCGGCTTCGTTGGCGTGCAGGGGAAGAGACAGACACAGCATCACCCCCACAAGGCCCAGACGTGACAGGGGAAAAATCATCGCACTATTCCTTTAATAACCCGGGCCTGGGGTGGTCCCCTCGACGCAGGTCTGCAATCGTTTTTATTGGGTCATCAGGCGGATAACCGGGGCATGGTCAGCCCCAGCTTCGTTGTAGCGGATTTTTTGTGCGCGGCCCTTGATGTGGGTCAGGGCCAGGAGGGATCACACACCTGTGGGAGCCGGGCTTGCCCGCGATGCAGACGACTCGGTACATCAGTAACACCGAGGTGACGCCATCGCAGGCAAGCCAGCTCCCACAGTTGATCTGCGGTGTTTCAGAGGATCAGGCGTTTTTCAGGTAGCGGGCGGCGTCGAGTTCGATCATCACCGGCTGGCGGGTGCCGGCCAGCTCCTGCAGCAAGGAGTGCAAGGCCTGTGGGGTATCCACCGCGTGATGGGCGATATGGAAACTGCGGGCCATGGCAGCAAAGTCCGGGGTCATGATGTCGACCCCCAGCGGCGGTATTTCCCGCGCTTCCATGTAGTCGCGAATCTCGCCGTAGCACTGGTTGTTCCACAGCACCATGATCACGCCCACATCGGCCTCGCGGGCGGCGATCAGTTCGGCGCAGGAGAACTGCATGCCGCCGTCGCCCACCAGCGCCACCACCGGGCGTTCGGGCCTGGCCAGTTTCGCGCCGATGGCCGCCGGCAAGCCGTAGCCGAGGGTGCCGTAGCCGGTGCCGGCGTTGAACCAGCTGTTGGCGGCCGGCGCCTGGTAACCCACCGCGCCCTGGTACACCGGCTGGGTTGAATCGCCGACGATCAACGGGTCCACCAGGCTGTCGCGCAGCAGGTCGAGCAAGCCTTGCAGGCCCTGTTGCTTGGCAGTCCAGCTGTCGCGCTCGATCCGGTTGACCCGTTGTACGCCATCCTGCGCCCAACTGCCGGACGAGGCTTGCGGGGCGACCTGTTCCAGCAGCGCCTGCAAGCCTTCGCGGGCATCGCCCACCAGGCCGACATGGGCCCGTTGCACGCCCATGACTTGCATCGGGTCGATGTCCAGGCGAATCAGCGGCGCCTTGAATTTCAGCGGGCCGAGGCCGAAGAAATCGTAGTCGGTTTCTCCCAGTTCGGTGCCCACCGCGAGGATCACATCGGCCTCGTCAAACAGCGAACGGCCATGACGGGATGACTGCACGCCGTCCAGCAACAGCGGGTGATTCATCGGCAGCAAGCCACGGGCATTGGTGGTCAGCGCCACCGGTGCCTGGAGGCGCTCGGCGAGTTGTTGCAACACCGGGGCGCAGTCCCGGGCACCGCCACCGGCGAGGATCAACGGGCGGCGTGCTTCGTCGAGCAACCGCAGGGCGGCGGCCAGCGAGGCCGGTGCCGGAGCCGGCGCGCCGGGCAAGCTGCGGGGCATCAGGTTGAGGTCGACAGCGGGCATGTCCAGCACGTCCAGCGGGATTTCCAGGTGCACCGGGCGCGGGCGTGCACATTTGAAAACCGCAAAGGCCCGGGCGAGGATTTCCGGGAGTTGCGCCGGGGATTGCAGGGTGTGGCTGAAGGCGCACACGCCGGCGACCATCGCGCGCTGGTCCGGCAGTTCGTGCAGGTGGCCATGGCCCAGGCGCAGGTGTTCGCGGCGGTTGGTGGTGGAAATCACCAGCATCGGGATCGAGTCGGCGTAGGCCTGGCCCATGGCGGTGAGGATGTTGGTCATGCCCGGGCCGGTGATGATGAAACACACGCCGGGCTTGCCGCTGGCCCGGGCGTAACCGTCAGCCATGAAGCCGGCGCCCTGCTCATGGCGCGGGCTGATATGGCGCAGGCGGCTGCCGTGCAGGCCACGGTAGAGCTCAACGGTGTGCACGCCGGGAATGCCGAAGACGGTGTCTACGCCATACCCTTCCAGCAGGCGCACCAGTGACTGGGCACAGGTGGTCATTGCTCACTCCTTTTTTATTGTTCTGTGTCGATGTGCGGGACCATAGGGCGCGCAAGGAGGCGCAACAATCGAAAAATTTCACCACCACTGCCGAAAAAAATTCACAGGTCACGCCCTCAACTGAGTAAACCGCTGCCCAACTGCAACTTCACCCACTCCCCAAACGCCTGCACCACCGGGCGCTCGACCTTCTGGTGATCGGCCACCAGGTAATACCCGCGATTGGACTCGATCTCGGTCTCGAACGGCCGCACCAGCCAGCCCTTGGCCAATGCCTCGCCGCTGATCAGGTTGTCGCCCATGGCAATCCCCTGGCTGGCAATGCACGCCGACTGCACAAAATGCGCATCGGCAAACACGATGCCGCGCTGCACATCCACATTCGGCGCCCCCGCGGCAGCCAGCCACACGCGCCAGTCGGAGTAGTCGATCATGTGCAGCAACGGCGCGCCCACCAGGTTTTCCGGGGTCTTGAGCCCGCCCATGGTGTTGACCAGGCGCGGGCTGCACACCGGGAAATAACGCAACGACACAATCTTCTGCACATGCTGGTTCGGCCAGTCGCCCATGCCGTAGGCCACGAACAGGTCGGCGTTCTGGTCGCTGGTGTCGTCTGGCGTACGAGGGGAAATCAGGTGCAATTCCACCTGTGGGTACAGCGCCTGGAAATCCGCGATGTGGGTGCACAACCAATACGTCGCAAACCCCGCCGGGCTGCTGATGCACAGGCGCCCGCTGACCTGCTGGCCGTCAAAGCGCTGCCCGGCTTCGAGGATATTCGCCAGCAGCAGGTGGATGTCCCGGGCATAGCGCTCGCCCTGCCAGGTGATGCGAATGCTGCGCCCGGTGCGCTCGGTCAGGGCAAAACCCAACGTCTGCTCCAGGCTCTTGATCTGGTGGCTGATGGCGCTGGGGGTCAGGTTCAGCTCGGTGGCAGCGTCCGACACGCTGCCCAGCCGAGCCACCGCGTCCAGCGCCCGCAAGGCGGTCATGGAGGGGTAGCGCATAGGTCTTCACCGGCGGGTATTTTTGCGCACCATAGCCGTTATCCACCGCCAGACATAGCCACAGCACCGGGAAGTTTTCAGCAGGACAGTTGAATTAAATTTCAAGGTCGGGCGAAAAATCCTCGATTGACCTCAAAGGGCCAGTAGCTATTCTCGACCTCCATCACGGCGCACCCGTGAGGCCGCTTACCTTACAAAAACAAGAGGGATAACCCTTGCACGCGCAGCCCAATTCCGTCACCCCGGTGGTCGCCATCGACGCTCTGCACAAGAGCTACGCCGCACACCACGTTCTCAAAGGCATCTCCCTGCGCGCCAACGAAGGCGAAGTGGTGTCGCTGATCGGTTCCAGCGGCTCGGGCAAAAGCACCCTGCTGCGCTGCATCAACCTGCTGGAAATCCCGTGCAGCGGCAGCCTGCGCATCAACGGCGAAGAGGTGCGACTGAAAAAAGACCGCGCCGGCAACCCGCGAATCGCTGACCCCGACCAGGTGGCACGGCTGCGTACCCAGCTGTCGATGGTGTTCCAGAGTTTCAACCTGTGGCCCCACCGCACCGTGCTGGAAAACGTCATCGAAGCGCCGGTGTACGTGCTCGGCGAAGACCGCAAGGACGCCATCGCCCACGGCGAACACCTGCTGGAAAAAGTCGGCCTGGCGGACAAGCGCGATGCCTTCCCCGCCTTTCTCTCCGGCGGCCAGCAACAGCGCGTGGCCATCGCCCGCGCCCTGGCCATGCGCCCCCGGGTGCTGCTGATGGATGAACCCACCTCGGCCCTCGACCCGGAGCTGGTGGGCGAAGTGCTCAAGGTCATCCAGGGCATCGCCGAAGAAGGTCGCACCATGATCCTCGTCACCCACGAAATGGCCTTCGCCCGCGATGTGTCGAGCAAGGTGATGTTCCTGCACCAGGGCTTGGTAGAAGAAGAAGGCACGCCACAAAAAGTCTTCCAGAATCCTGATAGCGAGCGCTGCCGCCAGTTCGTCATGGCCCAGGACAATCGCGTTTGATCGCTCCAACACTGCCCCCCAAAAACAACTCAAACAGGGTAATCCCATGCAAAAGCTGATCAAGACTCTCACCGCCGGCTGCCTGTTCGCGCTCGCCGCCCACAGCGCCGTGGCCGCCGAAAAAATCGTCTTCGGTATCGCCCTGGAACCTTACCCGCCGTTCTCCGAGAAAGCCGGCAATGGCGCCTGGAGCGGTTTCGAGCCGGAGCTGATCAAGGCCTTGTGCGAGCGCCTGCAAGCCCAGTGCCCGCTCAAGGAAGTGTCCTGGGACGGGCTGATCCCGGCGCTGACCTCCAAGCAGATCGACGTGATCCTCAACTCCATGAGCATCACCGAAGAACGTGAAAAGGTCGTCGACTTCACCGCGCCGTACTATCAGACGCCGGCCATGTGGGTGGCCGATGCCAGCCTGGACCTGACCACTACCCCCGAAGGCCTCAAAGGCAAAGTCATCGGCGTACAAGGCTCGACCTCCAACGCCACCTACCTCAAGGCCTACTACGCCAAGGGCTCGACCCTGCGTTACTACACCACCCAGGACGACATGACCGCCGACCTGCAAAGCGGGCGCATCGACGTGATGCTGGCCGACGCGCTGACCATCGAGCCGCTGCTCAAATCCTCCGGCGGCAGCGGCCTGGCCGACAAGGGCCTGGCGCCGAAAGACCCGCTGTTCGGTTCGGGCATCGGTGCGGCGGTGCGCAAGGGTGACGACGCCCTCAAGCAGCAACTCAACAGCGCGCTGGCAGCGATGAAGGCCGACGGCACCTACGACAAAATCCGCAGCCGCTACTTCAGCGTCGACATCTCTGCGCAGTAACACCCGGCGGAAAAACTCATGATTTCTTTGTCCGAACTTTCCCAGCTGTTCGTCGCCGACGGCTGGCTTCACGCCCTGCTCCAGGGCGCGGTGGTGACCTTGCAGATCTCCGCCGGAGCCTTTGTGCTGGGCCTGGCCATCGGCTTGCTGGTGGCCATGATCAAACTCAAGGGCCCGCGCTGGCTGGTACGCCTGGCCAACGCCTACACCACGCTGTACCGCGCGGTGCCGGAGTTGCTGCTGATTCTGCTGCTGTACTACGCGGGCACCGACCTGCTGAACATCACCATGGCCGCCATGGGCCGCGACAGCGTCACGGTGAACGGGTTTGCCGCGGCCGTGCTGGTGCTGGGGATCGTGCAGGGAGCGTATTCGGCCGAGATTATTCGCGGCGCGATCCAGGCGATTCCGGCGGGGCAGATTGAAGCGGCACGCGCCTTCGGGATCGAACGCTGGTTGCTGCTGCGCCGGGTGCTGCTGCCGAGCATGTTGCCGTTTGCCATGGCCGGCCTGTCGAACCTGTGGCTGGTGCTGGTCAAGGACAGCGCATTGATCAGCATCGTCGGCTACAGCGAATTGCTCTCGGTGGGCAAGCAGGCGGCGGGCTCCACCAAGCATTACCTGGTGTTCTACCTGGCGGTGGCGGCGGTGTATTTCGTCATCACGCTGATTTCCAACGGCGCGTTCCGGGTGTTCGAGCGCCGGATCAACCGCTGGATGCCACAGCACTGAGGAGCACGGCGGATGGACTTTTCCTGGATCAACAGTTTTGCCGGCGAGCTGCTGCACGGCCTCGGCATCACCCTGAAGTTGCTGGTGCTGTCGGGCATCTTCGGCTTTGCACTGGCGGTGCTGGTGGCGTTGGGGCGCTTGTCGTCCAACCCGCTGATCAGCGGCCCGTTGCGCGCCTACACCGCCGTGTTTCGCGGCACGCCGCTGCTGGTGCAGATCTACATCCTGTACTACGGCGTGGGCAGTGTGTTCGCCAGCTACCCGCTGATTCGCGGCAGTTTTCTCTGGCCATACCTGCGCGAAGGCTTCTGGTACGTGGCCCTGGCGCTGATTTTGTGTGTGGGCGCCTACGTTGGCGAAGTGCTGCGCGGCGCCTTGCGGGCCGTGCCCAAGGGTGAGCTGGAAGCCGCGCGGGCCTATGGCATGAAGCGAATGATGGTGCTGCGCCGGGTCTGGTTGCCCCGTGCCCTGGAGCTGGTCAAGCCCACCCTGGTGGGCGAGACGGTGCTGCTGCTCAAGGCCACCGCGCTGGCCTCCACCGTGGCCGTCACTGACTTGCTGGGGGCCGCCAACCTGGTGCGGGCGCAGACCCTGCGCGTGTATGAGCCGCTGCTGGCGGTGGCGCTGATCTACATTGTGTTGGCGTTCGTGATCGAACACGGCTTCTCGCGCTGGGGCAAAGTCCCGCAGCGCCAGGCTTGAATCAATTTTGCTTTAAGGAGAACAAGGATGCGTTATTCCCCGTTTGTCGAACGCATTAGCGGCGAGTCCGTCAGCGCCTGGGATATTCACTACGCGGCCGTCGAGGCCCGGGGCCGTGGCGAGGACGTGATCGTGCTCAGCGTGGGCGACCCGGACTTCGCCACCGACAGCGCGATTTGCGAAGCCGCCGTCGACGCCCTGCGCGCCGGCGACACCCACTACACCCACGTACTCGGCCGCCCGGCCCTGCGCGAAGCGATCGCCATCAAGCAAAGCCGGCTGCAAGGCGTTGCAGTGCACGCCGACAATGTGGCGCTGGTGGCCGGCGCGCAGAACGGTTTGTTTGCCGCCTCGTTGTGCCTGTTCAGCCATGGCGATGAAGTGCTGGTGCCGGAGCCGATGTACCTGACCTACGAGGCCTGCATCCACGCCTCCGGGGCGCGCATCGCGACCATCGAGCAACCGGCGGCCAACGGCTTTCGCCTGACCCGCGCCGCGCTGGAAGCGGCGATCACCGACAAGACCCGGGGCATCGCCCTGGCCACGCCCTGCAACCCCACCGGCAACGTCTACAGCCGTGAAGAGCTGGAAATGGTCGCCGAAGTGGCGCGCCAATACGACCTGTGGGTGATCTCCGATGAAGTCTACGGGCAGATCACCTACGACCATGAACACCTGAGCATCGCCTCGTTGCCGGGCATGGCCGAGCGCACCGTGGTGCTCAACAGCCTGTCGAAAACCCACGCCATGACCGGCTGGCGCGTGGGCTGGGTGGTGGGGCCCAAACCCCTGATCGGGCATCTGGATAACCTGCTGCTGTGCATGCTCTACGGCCTGCCGGGGTTTATCCAGGAAGCCGCGATCAAGGCGCTGGACGTGGATGATGCGGTGGTCAGCGATGCACGGGCGGTGTATCGCCGGCGGCGTGACCTAGTGGTGCAAGGCTTGAGCGCGATCACCGACCTGGACTGCCGCGTGCCCCAGGCCGGGATGTTCATGCTGGTGGACGTGCGCCGCACCGGGCTGACCAGCATGGACTTCGCCTGGCAACTGTTCCGCGCCACCGGCGTCTCGGTGCTCGACGCCCAGGCCTTTGGCGCCAGCGCCGAGGGGTTTGTGCGGATCTCCTTCACCGTCGCCGATGACACCCTCAAGGACGCTTGCCAGCGCATTGCCGGGTTTGTTCAGGGCCTGCGGGCCAATCGCTGATCCACTGACGAAACCCAATCACTGTGGGAGCTGGCTTGCCTGCGATGCAAGCACCTCGGTTTCTCAGTAACACCGAGGTGATCCTATCGCGGGCAAGCCCGGCTCCCACACAGCCAGTTCCCACAGTTGATCGTCGCCGCTTTGAATATCGAGGTTTACCCCGTGACTGCTTCCGACCAATTCAATTCCACCCACTCCGCCGTCAGCCCTCACGCCGACCTAGTGCTGCACAACGCTCGCCTCTACACCCTCGACCCGGCCCAGCCGTGGGCCGAGGCCGTGGCGATTCGCGACGGGCGCCTGATCGCCGTGGGCACCTTCGCAGACGTGCAAAGCCTGATCGGCCCGCACACCCGCCAGCATGACCTGCAAGGCGCGTTCTGCATGCCGGGCCTGCACGACATGCACACCCACCCCGACCTGGCACTGGCCCCGCGCTACAGCGATGACCTGGACGTGGGCCTCGAAGACCCGACCCCGGAGCAACTGGCGGCGGCGATCCACGCCTACGCCGACAGCCACCCGGGCAACGGCTGGATCTACGGCCAATACTGGGTGCGCTACACCTTCCGCGAAGCGGGGCTGACGCCCGGCCGCGACTGGCTCGACAGCATCATGCCGGACCGCCCGGTGGCCCTGCTCGACCGGATGTGGGGCACCATGATGGTCAACTCCAAAGCCCTGGAACTGGCCGGCATCGACCGCCACACCGCCGACCCGCGCAACGGCTACATGGAGCGCGACGAACTCAACGGCGAGCCCACCGGCCTGCTGATCGACGGCGCCTACGCGCTGATCCACGCCGCCATGCCGCCAACCCCGGTGGACGTGCTGCGCCGCGCCTATCGCGATGGCGTGCATTTCCAAAGCTCCCGTGGGGTAACGGCGACCAAGTACGTGCACGTCTGCGAGCGGCGCCTGGACGCCCTCAAGGAACTGGACGACGCCGGCGAACTGACCCTGCGGGTGGAAGCCGCCATCAGTTGGCAGGACGATATTTTCCCGGTGCGCCGGCGCTGGGAATTGCTCGGCGGCGAGCGGCACTACTACCGCAGCGCCCGGCTGAATGCGAACGCGGTGAAGTTCCACTTCGACGGCACCGTGGAGCCAAAATCCTCGTACCTTATGACCCCGTGGGAAGCTAATTCCACCTGGCGCGGCAAGCTCAACCTGACCCCGGAACACATCACCGACATGGTGGTGGACATGGACCGTCGCGGCCTGCGGGTGATCGCCCACTGCACCGGCGACGGCGCCTCCGACGTGTTCCTGGATGCGGTGGCCGAAGCCCGGCGGGTCAATGGTGACAGCGGGATTCGTCACCAGTGTGCCCACAGCACGTTGCTGCACCCGGGCAACCTCAAGCGCTTCAAGGCCCTGAACGTGATCGCCGAATTTTCCCCGGCCGCCTGGTACCCGACACCCTTCGCCAGCGGCGCGCGCAGCGGTTATGGCCAGGAACGCCTCAAGCGCATCTACGACTTCAAAGGCGTACTGGCCGAAGGCGGCCTGGCGGTGATGGGCACCGACTGGCCGGTGGCGTCGATCGACCCGTGGCTGGCCCTGGAAACCATGGTCACCCGCCAGAACCCGTGGAACCAGGAGCCGGAATGCTTCGGTGAGCCGATCACCCTCGAACAGGCGCTGCAAGTGGCGACCCTCAACGGCGCCCACGCCATGGGCCTGGAACACGCCACCGGCAGCCTGCAAGTGGGCAAGTCGGCCGACCTGATCGTGCTCGACCGCGATCTGTTCGCCGAGCCTGCACGCAACTACATCCACCAGACCCAGGTGCAACTGACGTTTGTCGAAGGCCGCCCGGTGTACGACCGCCTCGGCACCTTTGCCGACACCTCGCTACAAGCGGTGTGGCAAGGCCTGCCGCCGGTGATCGAATGAACGCCGCGAGCATCGCGGTGACGGTGGTCGCCGGGTTCCTCGGCGCCGGCAAGACCACCCTGCTCAACCGCATGGCCCAGCAGCCGCAGTACGGGCGCATGGCGGTGATCGTGAATGATTTTGGCGAGCTGAACATCGATGCCGCGATCATCGCCGAAGTCACCGACGCGGTGGTCAGCCTGCAGAACGGCTGCATCTGCTGCACCGTGCAGGAAGACCTGCTGGCGCAGCTGGTAAGCCTGACGCAGATGCGCCCGCGCCTGGACCGGATCGTCATCGAGTGCAGCGGCGTGTCCGACCCGCAACGCATTGTACAGACCCTGGGTTATCCACAGCTCAAGGCGCAGTTGCACCTGGACACGGTGATCACCCTGGTGGACGCCAGCGGCTACCGCGCCCTGGAAGGCGAGTTCGCGCGGCTGTCCCGGGCCCAGGTGGCCTGCGCCGACCTGGTGTTGCTGAACAAGGCCGACCTGATCAGCGCCGCCGAACTGGAAACCCTGCGTGCCGAGATCGGTGGGCGGGCACGGGTGCTGAGCACGGTGCAGGCGATGGTGCCGGACGCCCTGCTGCTGGGTGAGCGCAGCGAGCGCAACGGCCTGAGCCCGGTGCTGCCGCGCCATGACCAACTGTTTGAAAGCTGGGTATGGCAGGGCAACCAGCCGCTGCCCGCCAAAGCCTTGCGCGACTGGCTGGGGCAACTGCCCAAGGACCTGTTCCGGCTCAAGGGCCTGGTGCATTTGCAAGGCAACGACCAACCGTTCTGGCTGCAACACGTGGGCAGTCGCAGCCAGTTCACCCTGGCCAACGGGCAAACGCCGGAGCTGGCGGTGCAACTGGTGTTTATCGCCCGGCGCGGCAGTGGCTTGCGTGAAGGGCTGGAAGCTCAGCTGAGTGCCCTGCAAGGCTTGTGATGCCTGTGGACAACAGGCATAAAGACGCTCCCTTCCCGGTTCGTTTCAAAGGAGCAGCATGTCCCAAGGATTGACCTATCGCCAGGCGCACCTGGATGACCTGCACACCCTGTGCGTGCTCGGCCAGCCGTTGAACCGCCTGCACCACCAGGAACGGCCCGATATCTACCGTGACGCCACCGAGCAGGTGGAGCGCGACCAGTCCCATTGGCGGCCCTGCCTCACCAGCCGGGTCCAGGCGGTGTTTCTGGCGGAGTTGCAGGGTGCGAGCGTCGGGTTTATCACCGTGCAAATCATCGAGACGGCCAGCCCGTTGCTGCAGCCGCTGCGCGTCGCCCGGATCGGCTCGGTCTGCGTGCTGGAGGCCCAGCGCGGCCAGGGCATTGGCCGTGAGCTGATGGCACTGGCCGAGCGCTGGGCGGTCCGCCAGGGCGCCGGGGATTTGCGCCTGACCGTCTGGGCCTTCAACGAACCGGCCCAGCGGCTGTACGAAGAGTTGGGCTATGAAAAGCGCGCCTTCGAAATGGGCAAACGCCTCGGTTAAATCGATGGACAAGCCCCTCGTGGCCCGGCGACTATCAACGCCCTCCTTCATCAGGCACGGACGCTGACTATGCTCGATATTCTCCAGGGCACGCCCCTTTGGGTGTACGCCGTTTATCTGTGGATCTGCTGGTACGGGATCAAGGCCACCCGCGGCAGCCGCGAAACCCGCCGGTCGCTGGTTATCCTGCCGGTGGTGCTGGTGATCTGGTCGCTGATGTCCATTGAACACTCGGCACTCTCGATCGCCTGCTGGCTGGGCGGTGCGGCCGTCGGCAGTCTGTTGGCAATGGCGCTGTTCACCGCCCGGGGTGCAAGCCTCGATGGCAGCACGCTGGTGCTGCCCGGCACCTGGAAAATCCTGCTGATCTCCCAATTGTTCTTCGGCGTGAAGTATTACCTCGGCTATCAACAGGCCGTGCATCCGTTGCTGTCGAGCACCGCGCCGATGCTGGCCCTGGCGGGCGGGGCTGCGGGGTTCACGGTGGGGCTGTTTTGCGGGCGGGCGATCAAGCTGCGGCGGGCGTTGGCGTCATTCAGCCGCGATGAGGGCATTGTGCTGCCTTGACCTGATCCCCCTCCCCGCTGAAAATGCGCGACGCTTTTCCCGTCTCCCCGTTTACTGAAGTAGTGAAATTTCAATGTCTGATTCCCGTACCGAAGAATCCGTAGTCGCCTTGCAGTCCAAAGCTGAATACGAAAACGCCATCAATCTTTCACAGCACGTGCCGGCGGCCAAGACCATCAGCGAGATGGTGCTGGACGCGTTCCACACCTCCAAGGAAAGCGACCAGATCCGCGAACTGCGCGTGGCCATCCGCCAGGCGCACGATGCTTTCGACGACGACAAGGCCTACGACCTGATGGGCGAGCTCAAGCAGCTCAAGGACGCCGAAGCCGCTGACAACGCCGCCCTCGAAGACCTGAACAGCAAATTCTCCATCAGCCGCATCCTGTCCAGCTTCAAGGACGACCCGGAGTTTCAGGAGCTGGTCTACGGCCTGGCCCTCAAGGTGCTGAACCAGACCCACCAGGCCATCAGCAACCCGAGCGCCGGCAAAGGCAAGGCTTCCCGCCCGAAGAAGGAAGCGGAAGTGTTCGCCATCAGCAAGGACGGCATCAGCGTCACCCTGCCGATGCGTTCGCCGCGCTCCAAGCCGAACGTGGACCGTGAAGCGTTTGAGTTCCTCGGTTTCAGCTTTGTCGGTGAAGGTGACGAGGCGGAACTGGAAGTTGAAACCTTTGTGGATAACTCGGGCGCCGAGCAGCCATTGACACGTAAAAGCATCATCACGGCGCTGCAGCAGCAGACCGCGTTTGAGGGCTACAGCATCGCCCAGCAGTAACCCGATCTCTCTGGGGGAGCTGGCTTGCCTGCGATAGCATCACCTCGTTGCAGCTGACACACCGAGGTGCCTGCATCGCGGGCAAGCCCAGCTCCCACATTGGGTCTGCGTCGCAGCACATTCAGCCTACGATCTGAGCCGCAAACACCTCGCGAAACCGCCGCATCTCCTCAGCATTGCCCACCGTGACCCGCACCCACTGCGGCCAGTTTTTCCACACGCGCCCAATCTTCACGCCCTGTTCGCCCAACTGCTCGATGACCTGTTCGGCCGGACGGCGCACGTCAATCATGAAGCAGTTGCTGTGAGACGCCGTGCAGGTGAATCCCCGGCTTTTTAGCCACGCCACCGTTTCATCCCGCAACCGTGTATTCAGCGCCTTGCGCGCGGGCACCAGTTGCGTATCCGCGAGGCTGGCGCGGCCGGCGAGCAAGCTGGCGGCAGCTGGCACGTTATCCCCGCCATACACCGCCAACTGTTCCAGCAACGCCGGATGACCGATGGCCAGCCCCAGGCGCGCGCCAGCCAGGCCGTAGATTTTCGAGAACGTACGCAGCACCAGCAAGTCGTCATGGTCCCTGACCCACGCCACGCAACTGGGCGCATCGCTGAAGTCGATATAGGCCTCGTCCACCAGCAAAATGCTGCCTTTGGGCTTGTTCGCCAGGGCCTGTTCGATGGCCTTGGCGGGTGTGAGGGTGCCGGTGGGGTTGTTCGGGTTGCAGAGGTAGATCAGGCCGGGCTGCCGGTCAATGGCGAGCATGGCGGGAAGGTCATGGGCGTGATCGGCGGTGAGGTCTACTTCGTGCACCTTGGCCTTGCGCGATTCGGCAGCCTCGCGCGGTACTTCGTAGGAAGGCGTGGCCATCACCAGGCTGCGGGTTTCGCTGGTAAACGCCAGCACCGCGTAACGCAACGCGGCCATGGAGCCGGCGAACACCGCCACCTGCTCCTCCAGAATGCCCTGCTGTTTGGCAAACTCTTCGACCAGCGCGTACATGTCCGGGTAAGGATAGCGCCCCGAGGCGGCGATGCCGCGCTGCATCGCCTGCCGCGCAGCCGGCGAGGGGCCGTAGGGGCTTTCGTTATAGTTGAGCAGCGCCTCGGGCGCCGCCACAGCCGGACTTGCTTCAGCCCACTCCAGGCGCCCCAGCAAGGGCAAGGCCGCGCCCAGTGCGATCAGGGAACGACGACTCACGTTGACCATGAAGACCTCTCCTTGTCGGCTCGCAGCGTCAGGTGCGGGATTCGCCCCCGTTCCTGCCATTGGGTATGACGAGGAAAACACCCGGTGATTTACCCGGCCAACAAAAAGCCCCGCGCTTCAGACCGAAGGCGGGGCTTTTGCGTTTCTACCTACTTGGAATGAAAACGCCGGTTCAATGCGATCCGCTTGGCCTCCACTTCCCGCAGGTGTTTGCGGTGACGGCGCCACAGCACCAGCACGATAATCAGCACCAACACCACAAAACCACCGCCCCACAACAGATACGGCATGGCAGTGATCAACAACGGCACATCCCCGCCGCGACGCAGGCTGGTGACTTCTTCGGAACTGACGCTCAGCGCCGGGTTGCCGAAGGTGTGCAGGCTGTAGTTGGCAATGGCGGCGATTTGCGCGTCGTTCAGGTCGCCGCCCAGGGCCGGCATGCTCACGGCACCATCGGCCCCTTTACGGTCGATGCCCGCGATGATCGCCATCACCAGGTTGTTGGCCTGGTTGCCGTTGAGCGCGGTGTTGAGGCTCAGGGACGGGTAGAACTTGTCGGCACTGCCCTGGCCATCGCGGCCATGGCAACTGGAACAGGCCGAGTTGTAGAGGCGTGCGCCATTCAGGCCGGTGGCGTCGGCCAGTGAGGCCTGGTCGCCCTGGCCGGTTTCCAGGGTGCTCATGTCCACGGGTGTGACCTTGCGCACTACGCGCTCGGTCTGCCCGGGGTCGCGGACCGGCGGCACGCTGTGCAGGTAGGCGGCCATGGCGTGCAGGTCGCTGTCGCTGAGGTAGCGGAAGCTGTTTTCCACGGCTTCGGCCATGCCGCCTGCCGCCTGGGCCTTGTCGGCGAGGTGACCGTTTTTCAGGAAGTTGACCAGGTCGTCGTCGCTCCAGTCCCCCAGGCCACTGACCTTGTCGGAGGTGATGTTGGGCGCGACCCAGCCACCCAGTTTCGCACCGGCCAGGTACTGGCTGTTGTCCTCGGCCATCAAGGCATTACGCGGGGTGTGGCAGGCGCCGCAGTGGGCCAGGTTGTCCACCAGGTACTGGCCACGGCTGACCTGTTCGGTGGCGCCGGGCTTGGGCACAAAGCCCTGGCTGTCGAGGAACACCAGGTTCCAGCCGAACATCAGTTGGCGGATGTTGAACGGGAACGCCAGGTGGGTTTCCGGCACCGGCTGGTCTACGGCTTTGACGCCCTGTTGCAGGTACACGTACAAGGCGTGGATGTCGTCATCGCTCATGCCCTGGTACGAGGTGTAAGGCATCGCCGGGTACAGGTGCTGGCCCTTGGCGTTGATGCCTTTGCGCAAGGCGTCTGCCAGTTGCTGCTCGGTGTAGTCGCCAATGCCGTAGGCCTTGGACGGGGTGATGTTGCTGGAGATGATCTTGCCCATGGGCGAGTCGATCACATACCCACCGGCCAGCGGCGCGCCGCCGTTTTCAGCCGTGCGGTGACAGGCTTCGCAGTCACCGGCACGGGCCACATAGGCGCCTTTCTGGATCAGCGCGGCGGTGTCTTCAGCGGCAAACGCCGGCAACGCGGTGAGCAGCAAGGCCAGCAACGGAAATTTAAGCAATCCCATGACCTAGACCTCCCGCGCAATGATGTCGGCCATACGGATACTCAGCGCCACGCCCGCCAGGGTCGGGTTGATGGTGCCGGACGCCGGGATCACCCCGGTGGTGGCGAGGAACAGGTTGGCGTGGTCGTGGGTGCGACACTCGTGGTTGACCACCGAGTCCTTGGGGTTGGCGCCCATGATCACGGTGCCCATCAGGTGGTCGCGGTTCTGGTAGCCGGTGTTGTCTTCCACCACCGTGCCGCCCATCAGTTGCACGAAGTGCGCATAGTCTTCGGTGACGCCGGCCTTGGCCGCCTTCACGTAATCGCCCACCTCGTAGTTGACCACCAGCATCGGGATGCCCAGGGCGTCCTTGCGGGTGCGGCTTGGGCGCACGGTGTTGGTCTGCAACGGCAGGGTTTCATACACGGTGGACACGTCGACCCAACGCGCCGCGTCGTGGCGGATGCGCTCGTCCAGCTCCTTGCCGTACACGCCCTGGGCGATCAGCCGTTTGGCCACGGCAATGTTCGGCACGTTGTTGGAGATCGAGTGTTTGACCGAAGCACGCTCCTTGCGGAACTCACCGTCGCGGCGATTGAAAATCCCGCCCTGTTGCACCGCTCCGCGCCCCGGCCACAACGGCTCGTCGGCGATAAATTGCAGGCCCTGGCCGGTGTGGTCCATCAGGTTGCGACCGACCTGGTCGGAGGAGTTGGCGACCTCGGAAATCAGCAACAGCTTGGGGGTTTCCAGGCCATGGGCGGCGACGATGAAGTACTTGGCCGTGAGCCGCACATCGGCGCCGGTGGAGCTGCGGTAATGGATCGCGACGATCTTGTCATCAGCGCCTTTTTCCAGCTTGTAAGCGGTGGCGTCGGTGATCAGCTTGGCGCCGGCCTGTTCGGCGTGGCGGGCATGCACGTCGCCGCTGTACATCGCCCCGATGGGGCAGACCGGCATGCAGTTGTTGTTGCCGCTGCACGCCGGGCGCCCGTCGTAGGGTTCGGTGGCGCGGCCGTTGGGCTCATGGATAAAGTGATACCCCGCCGGGGCCATGCGTTCACGCAGGCGCTGGAACAGGTAGGTATCGCCTTCCGGCGCCATCGGATAGGGGCTTGAGCGCGGCGGAAACGCGCCGCCGCCCTGCCCGCTCTGGTCCTGCGTGTCGCTGCCGCACACACCCAGGGCAATTTCTGCGCGCACGTAATAGGGTTCCAGCTCGCTGTATTCCAGCGGCCAGTCGCGACCTACGCCGTACAGGGTCTTTAGCTTCATATCGTTGGGCAAGTAACGCCAGCACGCCGCCGCCCAGTGCCAGGTGGTGCCGCCCACCAGTTTCAACATGCCGGGGCGAAACTCGAAAGAACCGGTGTTCTCGATGTATTGCTCATCATAAGAATGATGGGCCCACGGCTCATTCGGATACGGCGAGTTGTAATTGCCTTTATTCGACGAATTACGGAAGTTCTCGACTATCTTCCAGCGGGGAATATGTTCACCCGCTTCCAGAATAATCACCGACTTGCCGTGTTTGGCCAATTCAAATGCTGCGTTACTGCCTAATGCGCCGGAGCCAACCACAATGACATCGGCGTCAAAATCCTGATTCATAAAAGTGCCTTGTCTTAGTCGTTGGCCAGCGTGGCCGGAGGATTAACCCAGTAATTGGTTTTTCCCCGGGAGTACGTCGGGATCACCGTGGCGTCTGCGGTCGGCGCATAGGCCAGGGCGCCGGTGAAGGTCACCAGCCGCGTGCCGTCGGTGGCGCGCAGGGACACCGGGGTGCCGGTGTAGCCCAGGTACCAGGCCGAGACGATTTTCTGCGTCGTGTCCTTGACCACCGGGTCGGCGTAGAACGGGCTGCCGGACAACTGGCTGACGCTGCGCAGGTGATGCTGGCCAACCTTGCTCCACAAGGCTTTGATCTTCTCGGGGAATGCAGGGTCGTTCTGGGTGCACTGGGCCAGGATGCGCAAGGACAAGGCGGCATCCAGGCTCGGGCGTTCGAGGAGGAACATCGACAATTGGCGGAAGGATTCAATGTCATCGCTGGCGGCGCTGCTGACGTCCTGCGCCAGCGCGGCACCGGCCCACAGCGGGGCAAACAGGCCGGCGCCGGTCAAGGCTGCGCCTGAATAAAGAAGTTTTCTTCGGGTTATCACGGGGTATCTCCTCATGAGTCGAACAACGATCGGCGCAGAGGCCAAGTTCGACTTCACTGCAAAAGGCTGAGTACTTCGTTCACGGAGGTTGAACGGACTTTAAGAGCCCTTTTTATAACTGCCAGGAGAACGTCAAGCTGTCGTGCAGCTTGTTAATTATGGATATAAGCAATAGCGCGACCGTCTATAACAGCCGCTTAAACACCGTACAGCAATTTATCCCGCAATAACATGAAACATCCCCCGGGGTAATGACTCAGTCAGGCAAGTAATCCGCGAGCGGGTACTTCGCACACAAGGTTCGGGCCTGTAAACGCAGGGATTCCTGCGCGACGGGATCGAGGGTGTATTTGTGCTCGTTGAGGGGCGTGACGGCGTCGAGTACCCGGCAAACCAGCTCGACCACCTGACGGCATCCGTGGGTGTCCATGTGGCGCTGTGCCAGGGAGCCGCTACCGATACACAACCCGTTGGCGACAAATGACGGTCGCGTCTCACCCGGGGCGCGATGTTTGTCCACGATGATGCCGCATTGCTCCAGCGCCGCCTGGGCGACAGAGCCGGTGATGCCGCCACGCAGGCGGATCAGGATCGAGTGGTTCTCACTGCGCCCGCCCACCACCTCGTAGTCACAGGCCTGAAACGCACTGGCCAGTTCATCGGCGGTGGTGCGAATCCGCGCCATCCAGGCGTCGAATTCCGCCGACATGGCGTAGCCGAACGCCGCCGCTTTCGCCGCGATCATGTTGAAGGCCGGCGCGCCCTGCATCCGCGGGAACACGGCCTGGTCGAGAAGACGACTGAAGGTGGTCTTGAGGCCGGGCACCTTGGTTTCCGCGTCGCGCCCGGCAAGGATCAGGCCGCCGCGCGGGCCGCCCAGTTGCCGGTGGGTGCACAGCGTGGTGACGTGGGCCGCGTCGACCGGGCTCGGATGGCGCCCGGTGGCGACCAGGCCGGCGATGGTCGAGATATCCGCCAGCAGGATCGACCCGGCTTCGTCGGCAATCGCGCGGAACCGTTCAAAATCGATGAGGTGCGAATAGGCCGTCGCACCGCAGATGATCACGCGCGGGCGATGGGCCAGCGCCTGTGTGCGCACCTGTTCGTAGTCGATAACGCCCTTGGAGGTGGTGCCGTATCTGAGCGCCTTGTAGTACGCGCCGGTGAACGCCACCGGGCTGCCATGGCTCAGGTGCCCGCCATGATCGGTGGCCATGCCGAGCACCGTGTCGCCGGGCTCCAGCAAGGCCGCCAGCACCTGGTAATTGGCCGTCGATGCGGAGTGAGGTTGCACGCCGGCGTATTGCGCGCCGAACAGCTCACGCGCCCGGCGGACCGCCAGGGCTTCGACCCGGTCGGCATTCTCGCAGCCGGCGTGATGACGCCAGCCAAGGGCACCCTCGGCGGTCACGTTGACCAGCACGGAGGCGGACGCCGCCAGGATGTGCGGCTTCACGGCGCAGGACGAAGCGGCCAGTGACAGGGTTTGGTGCTGGCGCGTGACTTCCGCATCCAGCAGCCCCGCCAGCTCTGCGTCTTCTGCCCGAAGATCCGTCCGCCCTCGTTGCAACAGGCTGGCGTGGTGGGTAAGTGGTTGCGTGTTGACTGTCATAGTCATGTGTTCCTTCCCTGAAAATCCCGAGCACCTTTCCGTTGGGCGCAGGGCAATTAAGCAGAAAAATGAACATTTTCCAAATTAAATGATTCTTTTTGCCGGGGTACGGGGGACAAGGCGCGGTTTTCCCTGGCTGGATGCTGGCCAATCGCCAAAAAACTGATCACGGTCTTTATTCTTGTAGCGGGCGCATGCAACACTTCGCGCCGCGGCGAAGCCCGCAACCCGGCCAGAATGGACGCTCGGTGTAAAACATAAGGAAGTGGTGGGCATTTGATTCACAGAAAAGAACGCACCGAGTATTTGAAGAGCAATATCAAATACCTGATTAAAAGCCGCGGAGAGACGCAACTGTCGTTGTGCAACGCGGCCGGCCTGACCAGAACCACGATCTACAACATTCTGGAAGGCAAGGTCGTCAACGTACAGCAGTCCACCGTCCGCAAGATCTCGGATTTCTTTGGCGTCTCCTACGAAGAAATCGAGACCCTCGACTTTGAAGAAAAAGAAATCATCGACAGCAGTATTTCCCCCCAGGGAAATATGAACCCGGCTGCCGTGCCGATCATCAAGCAAAGCCTGGTCATGGCGAGCATGGACAAGCGCATTGGTGAACTCGCCACGCTGTACCCGCTGACCTACTACTTCGGCACCTCCTACAACTTGATCGCTGTTCTGCTGGAACATGAAATTGCCGGCGTCAACGAGCCGGGGGATTTGTTGATCGTGCAAAAGGGCTCGTCGAGCGACGATAAGGAAAAGTTGGTGTACGACTGCGTCAGCAAAACACTATTCATCACGGATGAAGCGTGTGTGAGCTCGGATCGTATCTGTGTGGTGGGAGATATCATCGAGGAGCGCTTCAATGACCACGTATGAACACGACGTCGAGAACAGCAAATACAAGTTGCTGGGGTTCGAGAATGACAAGAGCCTGGCAGTGATCATGGTGATCGCCACGGGCAAGGTCATTCGAGTAAAGCTGAGCGAAGTGCTGAACAGCGAAATCATGGACAATTTAAATAAAATGGAAGTCAAGAACATGTACAAGAAGTTCTATTCCCAGGGCGGGGCGCTCACCGCGTACGAGCTCAATGACCGCAATGAGAACTCATGGATGATCTATATCATCCTGAACCTGCTGCTCTTTACGTTCTATATCTTTACCAGCATCGCCGCGACCAAACCGATTTACCTGGAGTCGCTGGGCATTATCGTCACACCCGGCACGTTTCTGTACCCGCTGACATTCCTGATCGTGGACTTGCTCAACGAGCAGTTCGGCCTCCGACTGGCGCGAAGGGCCATCCTGTTTGCGTTTGCCAGCAACGCGATGATCATCATCCTGCTCTACGGCTCGACCTTCCTCCCCGGCTTGCCCGGCTGGAAGCTCGACGGGCCTTACAACGACGTGATCATCCAGGTGTCGTCGGTGTTGATCGCCTCTTCGGTTTCGTTCCTGGTGTCGGAGAACATAAACTCGTACCTGCTGTGCAAGATCAAAGAGCTGACCAACTCCAGGTATTTATTCCTGCGAATTTTCCTGAGTACGTTTTTCGCGGTGATTATCGACAGCTTCCTGTTCTGCTTCATCGCGTTCTACGGCGCGATGCAGACCAGCGACATCCTGAACATGATCTACGTGCAGATCGCGATCAAAGTCTGCTTTGCCTTCTTCAACATCCTGCCGGCCTATGGCGCCCGCTCGTTGTTCAAGCGCTACATCACCGGCGATAACCAGGCTGCGCAGCAAGCCAACTGATCGGTGAACGTTCCCGTGCTCAGCACGGGAATGCTCGGCATCAAGCCAGTTTGCTTTTCAGGCTCTGCAGGACGGCTGCCTTGTTTTCCAGGTAGTCGTTCAGGCCACGTGCGCGAAGGTTGCACGCATCGCAGTTGCCACACCCCGTACCGATGATGCCGTTGTAGCAGGTCAGGGTCTGGTTGCGGATCAGGTCCAGCTGGTGGTGATAGTCCGCCAGGGCCCAGGTCTCGGCCTTGTTCAGCCACATCAGCGGCGTTTCCAGGCGCACGTCGTACTCCATGCCCAGTTGCAGCGCTTTATTCAGCGCCTTGACGAACTCGTCCCGGCAATCCGGGTAACCCGAGAAGTCGGTTTCACACACGCCCGTGATCACGGTTTCTGCCTTGACCTGATAGGCGTAAATCGCCGCCAGGGTCAAAAACAGAATGTTCCGGCCCGGCACGAAGGTGCTTGGCAAGCTCTCGCCCGAGCTGTTCACCGTGGGCACCGGAATGTTGTCGCGGGTCAGGCTGCTGATGGCCAGCTCGTTCAGCAGGGACACGTCCATCACCTTGTGAACGGTGGCGCCCAGTTGCTTGGCGAGTTTCTGCGCGACTTCGATTTCTGCCACATGCCGCTGGCCATAGTCGAAGGTAATGCAGTGCACCTCGTCATACAGCGGCAGTGCCTGGATCAGGCAGGTCGTCGAGTCCTGCCCACCACTGAATACGATAACGGCTTTTTTACTCATCACGCTGCTTCCTGCATTTGTAAGATTTGGCATAGTTTAAAGGCCCCTCAATAAAAAACCCCGCGCTTCTTTCGAAGGCGGGGTTTTTTACTGTTTGATCACTCAGTGGGCGTACGTCAGCAGCAACTCTTTCGGCACCTGGAAATCCAGGGACATCATCACGCTCAAGGCGGTGATGGTGAAGATCGAGAAGACGAACAGCTTGCGTGCCCAGACGGTGTCATCCACCGCCTTGTAGCCCGTCCAGGCCATGTACAACCAGTACATGCCCATGGCGGCGGCAACGGCGAGGTAGCTCATGCCGGCGTAGCCACTGAAGGTCAACATCAAGGTCGCCACGAGGAAGGCCAGGATGTAGAGCAGGATGTGTTTCTTGGCGACCCGGATGCCACGCTTGACCGGCAGGACCGGAATCGAAGCAGCCAGGTAGTCGTTGAAGCGGAAGATCGCAATGGCATAAGAGTGCGGCATCTGCCACAGGCTGAACATCACCAGTAGCACCAGCGCGGCCATGTCGAAGCTATTGGTCACAGCCACATAACCAATCACCGGCGGCATCGCCCCCGACAGACTGCCCACCAGCGTGCCGTGAACCGACTTGCGCTTGAGGTACAGGCTGTAGAAGCCGACGTAGATGACAAAACCGATCACGGCAAACAGCGCCGCCAGCGGGTTGGCCACCTTGTACAACAACACCACGCCTGCGATACCCAAAACGGTCGCGAAGATCAGTGCCAGCTTCAGGGAGATAAGGCCCTGCACCAGCACACGATTCTTGGTGCGCTCCATCTTGATGTCGATATCGCGGTCGATGCAGTTGTTGAATACACAACCGGAAGCTACCACCAGGGACGTGCCGATCATCGCAGCCAGGAATATGGCCAGATCGACATGCCCCTTGGAGGCCAGGAAGAAACCGCCTGCCACAGAAAGCACGTTACCGAAAATGATCCCCGGTTTGGTGATTTGGATAAAGTGCTTAAGCGACATCGGGTCTTACCTCACTTCGCCATCATGAACGTATGGATGCTGAACATGATCCATACCGACAGGCCAACCAGCAGGAGGATCACCAAGCCTGCGAACACGAACGCAATCACGTTATCGCGTTGAGCCTTCGAGCGGTCCAGGTGCAGGAAGTACACCAGGTGAACCAGCACCTGAATCACCGCGAACGCCAGGACGATCATCAAGGTGATCGACTTCGGCAAGGTTGGGTACATCACCAGGCCGAACGGGATCAGCGTCAGGATGACCGACAGGATGAAGCCGATGGCGTACGACTTGACGCTGCCGTGGCTGTCATCGTGGCTGTCATGGGAATGTGCATTAGCCATTACAGAGTCCCCATCAGGTAGACAACGGTGAAGACGCAGATCCAGACCACGTCCAGGAAGTGCCAGAACAGGCTCAGGCAGCTCAGGCGAGTCTTGTTGGTGTTGGTCAGGCCATGTTTGTTGACCTGATACATCATGGTCGCCATCCAGATCAGACCGGCAGTCACGTGCAGACCGTGGGTGCCTACCAGCGTGAAGAACGCCGACAGGAAGCCGCTACGGTGCGGGCCGTAACCTTCGGAGATCAGCAGGTGGAACTCGTTGACCTCCATGCCGATGAAGCCCAGGCCGAACAGGAAGGTCAGTGCCAACCAGCTCAGGACGCCTTTCTTGCTGCCCTTGTAGAAGGCCAGCATGGCGAAGCCGTAGGTGATCGAACTGAACAACAGCAAGGCGGTTTCGCCGAGCACGTAAGGCAGTTCGAAGATGTCGTGGCCCGACGGGCCACCCGCTACGTTGTTTACCAGTACCGCGTACACCGCGAAGATCGACGCAAACAAGATGCAGTCGGTCATCAGGTAGAGCCAGAAACCGAAGACGGTCATTGGCCCCGAGTCGTGGTGATGGTCATCGTGCCCATGGTCATCGACATGGGCGTGTCCAGCATTGGTCACTAAGTTCGACATGGTTTAAGCCTGTTCCAACGAGGTTTCAACACGGTTGGCCGGGATCTTCTTCTCGGCAACCAGGCGAGCGTGTTGCTCGGCTTCGATGCGTTCGATCACGTCGACCGGCACCATGTAGCCTTGGTCATCACGGGCAGCGTGAACGATGAAGTAGCCGATGGTACCCACCAGGCTCACGATGGCCAGCCACCAGATGTGCCAGATCATTGCGAAACCGAATACGGTCAACAGCGCACCCATCACCACGCCAGTGGCGGTGTTGTTAGGCATGTGGATCGGTTCGTAACGCGCAGGCTTCTGGTACGCAGTACCGTCTTCCTTGGCTTCGGTGAACGGATCGATGCTGTCAGCCTTAGGCAGTACGGCAAAGTTGTAGAACGGCGGTGGCGACGAGGTCGACCATTCCAGGGTGTGTGCATTCCATGGGTCGCCGGATTCGCACAGGTTCTGCTTGCGATCACGCACGCTGACATACAGCTGGATCAGCTGGCAGGCGATACCGACAGCAATCATCAGTGCACCGACCATGGCGACGTACAGGTACGGCACCCACTCAGGGTTGGTAGTGGCGTTCAGACGACGGGTCATGCCCATGAAGCCCAATGCGTAGAGCGGCATGAACGCGACGAAGAAGCCCGAGATCCAGAACCAGAATGCAGCCTTGCCCCAGCCTTCGTGCAGCTTGAAGCCGAACGCTTTCGGGAAGTAGAAGCTGAAGCCTGCGATGTAGCCGAATACCGCGCCGCCGATGATCACGTTGTGGAAGTGAGCAATTACAAACAGGCTGTTGTGCAGTACGAAGTCAGCACCCGGGATGGCCAGCAGTACGCCGGTCATGCCGCCGATCGCGAAGGTCACCATGAAGCCCAGGGTCCACAGAACCTGGCTGGTGATACGCAGACGGCCGTGATAGATGGTGAATAGCCAGTTAAATAGCTTCACCCCCGTCGGGATGGAAATCAGCATCGTCGCCAGTCCGAAGAACGCGTTGACGCTGGCCCCCGAACCCATGGTGAAGAAGTGGTGCAGCCAAACCATGAAGCCCAGTACCGAGATCGCGCCCGAGGCGTAGATCATCGAGTGGTGACCGAACAGGCGCTTGCCCGAGAAGGTCGAGATCACTTCAGAGAAGATACCGAACGCTGGCAGGATCAGGATGTACACCTCAGGGTGACCCCATGCCCAGAACAGGTTCACGTACATCATTGGATTGCCACCAAGTTCGTTGGTGAAAATGTGGAAATCCAGGTAACGGTCAAGCGACAGCAACGCCATGGTTGCAGCCAGAATCGGGAACGATGCAACGATCAGTACGTTGGCCCAGGTGCAGGTCCAGGTGAAGATCGGCATGTCCATCAGCTTCATGCCCGGGGCGCGCATTTTCAGGACGGTGGCCAGGAAGTTGACCCCCGTCAGTGTCGTCCCGAGTCCTGATAACTGTAGCGCCCAGATGTAGTAATCCACACCCACGCCCGGACTGTAAGCCAGGCCCGACAACGGCGGATACGCAACCCAACCGGTCTTGGCGAATTCGCCGACGCCCAGGGACAGGTTGATCAGCACCACGCCGGACACCAGCAGCCAGAAGCTCAAGGAGTTCAGGAACGGGAACGCAACGTCACGCGCACCGATCTGCAGCGGCAAGGCAAGGTTCATCAGGCCGGTGAAGAAAGGCATCGCCATGAAGATGATCATGATCACACCGTGGGCGGTGAAGATCTGGTCATAGTGTTCAGGAGGCAGGTAGCCAGGCGAACCCTCGGTGGCCATGGCCAACTGGGTACGCATCATGATGGCGTCGGCAAAACCACGCAGCAGCATGACCATGGCAACGATGACGTACATGACGCCGATTTTCTTGTGGTCGACCGAAGTCAGCCACTCGGTCCACAGGTAGGTCCACTTCTTGAAGTACGTGATACCTGCAAACAGTGCCAGACCACCCAGCGCGATCATGGCGATGGTCACCATCACGATCGGCTCGTGGAACGGGACCGCATCCCAACTTAATTTACCAAACATCGTTTACTCCTCTGCCCCAGCAGTTGAATGCGAGCCCGTGTCAGAACCTTCAACCGCGGCCACTTCTTTCTTCTCGTGCTCGATCGGCTTGCCTGGTTTCATACCTTCGTACTTGTCGACGATTTTCTGAAACAGGTCCGGCTCGTACGTGGAGTACAGGGCGACTGGGTTGTTCTGGCTTGGTTTGGCAAGGGCGTCGTATTCAGCTTGATCAAGCTGTTTAGGTGCGGCCTTGACTTCGGCTACCCAGGCGTTGAAATCTTCCTGGCTCGTCGAGATCGCTTTGAATTTCATGCCGGTGAAGCCAGCACCGCTGTAGTTGGCGGAGATGCCTTCCATTTCAGCTTTTTCGTTCGCGATCAGGTGCAGACGGGTCTGCATGCCTGCCATCGCGTAGATCTGGCCACCCAGTGCAGGGATGAAGAACGAGTTCATCACGGCGTCGGAGGTGATCCGGAAGTTAAGCGGGGTGTTCTCCGGGAACCGGATCTGGTTCACAGTGGCGATACCCAGGTCCGGGTAGATGAACAGCCACTTCCAGTCCAGCGCGACCACTTCGATGTTGATCGGCTTGACGTCGGAGTCCAGCGGACGGTACGGGTCCAGCTCGTGGGTCGACTTATAGGTGATGTAACCCAGGGCGATGATGATGAGGATCGGAACCAGCCACACCGCGATTTCAATCTTGGTGGAGTGCGACCACTTCGGCGCGTAGGTGGCGCTGGTGTTCGACGCGCGGTATTTCCAGGCGAAGGCGAACGTCATGATGATCACGGGCACTACAACCAACAGCATCAGCAGAGTGGCGGTGATAATCAGGTTTCGTTGATCCAGACCGACCTGACCTTTGGGGTCGAGCAAGGTCCACTTGCAGCCTCCCAGCATTAACAGCATGCCGAGCAGCGGCAAAAAGCCTAGTAATCGGGGGTACCTGTTTTTACTCATCTCACGACCTCTAAAGCAGCTTGCGCAATGCAGTTGGGTTTTGATCGCCAACACTTCACCCTGCCAAGGGTTGGCATTTCTCTTCGATTGAATAAGGGCCTGCCCGTCGCACCTTGCGCGAATCGACACGTCCCGGGCTAGCGGTGAGTTCTTATTCGAATTCGTTGGTCAAAGGCCTTGTTACAGACCAATTCCATTTGGTGCGGATAGTTGAAAGGCTGCCGGCACCTGGGGTCGCATGAAACGTTACATCCGCTTCTCGACCGCCCTAGTTTGCTCAGGGGTGAGCAGCACCGGACATTCAGTGCGGGCGATTGTAGTTAGCTAGCGATGTATAAACCATGTCTTATCCAGAAATAATTTTTATCGTTTCCAGCAATAATCCTTCACCATTATTGCAAAGGTCCGCGATCGTATCGCGTTTGATTCTCGACAAAAACCACAAAAAATGCCGTGTTATTGGGCAGTTTGCCACATCCCCTACAGGCTGTAAGGGCATCGAAAACGGATCCAAGTGCCCTGAAAACAAGGCATTCAGACTTCCGCCAATGTCGCTGACCTCACGCCATTCGCGGCGTCGGCCAGACGACGAACTGACAGCCATAAAACGCCGCCTCATGCAAATTTATGCCGCGTTTACGGGCGTCAGAAACGTCCTGCGACAGCGTCCGTGTGACAACATGTCGCATGCTGCGCGCACCCAAACTTGCCCCGCGTCACGGTCCCTTCACAAAATGCCTACAAACAAAAACGCCCCGGCCTACTTTATAGGAAGGCCGGGGCGTTGACGGGCTACCGCTTAGGCTTTGCCCTGGCGATTACGGTAGATGCCCAGCGGCACCAGGATCACCGTGAGCACAAAGGCCACCAGCGCCCACTGGGCCAGGGACAGGCCGAGGACAGGCGGGTACGGCGTCTCACAGAAACCGTCGACCTGGAACCCCAAGGGGAACACCGAGGCCAGCGGCAAGCCATCGACAATCGGTTGCAGCACATCGATGCCACAGCTGACCTTCGGAAAGAACTGGATGTACACGTGATAGCCGGCAGCGGCGACGCCACCGAGGGCGCTGAGGGTCACCAGCGCTTCAAACACCGTGACACTGCGGGTGGTGCGCATGGCGGCACCGATGAAGGCGAAGAGCGCGATCAGCAGCAAGGCATAACGTTGCAGGATGCACAGCGGGCATGGCGCCTCGCCCAACACCACCTGCATGTACAGCGCCCCGCCGATCAGCGCCAGGCAGATGATGCCCAGCAGTACCAGAAAGCGTCGCTCCCTGCCCAAACGCAATTCGTCGATCATCCCCGTTTCCCTTTAGCCAATTGTGGTTGTGCCAATGGCCGCAAGTTTACACGCGGACGGTGAAAGTTGAGCAGTTGGCGTGAGGAGGTTTAAACAGGGAGGGTTAACAGCGGATTAATCGGGGAAATGTTGTGAATGTACTGACGCCATCGCGGGCAAGCCCGGCTCCCACATTTGACTGAGTTGCCCAAGCAAACACTGTCCCATGTGGGAGCCGGGCTTGCCCGCGATGGGGCCGACCCGGTGTATCGATTAAATCCTATTCCAGCGCCGACGCCGGCCCAAAGAACTCATACCGGCTCTGCTGCTCCGGCACACCCAGGGCCTTCAGGTGACGCTTGATCGCCGCCATGAAGCCTTTTGGCCCCAGGAAGTACGCATCCACGTCGCGCTCCTGCGGCAACCACGCCGCCAGTTGCTCCTGGCTGAGCATGCCGACCTTGTCCGCCGCCGGGCTCACGCCATCATCTTCGGCGTAGCAATAGAAGCGCTTGAGTTGCGGATGCTGCTCAGCCAGGCCGTCCACCCAGTCGCGGAACGCATGCACGCCGCCGTTACGCGCGCAGTGGATAAAGTGAATCGGACGCTCGGTGGCCAGGGCCGCTTCAAGCATCGGCAGGGTTGGCGTGATACCCACGCCGCCGCTGATCAGCACCAAGGGCTTGTCGCTGGCCGCCAGGGTGAACTCACCCGATGGAGGGAACAGGTCGATGGTCGCGCCCACCGGGAATTGGTCATGCAGGTAGTTGGACACCCGGCCACCGGCTTCGCGCTTGACGCTGATGCGGTACTGGCCCGAGTCGCCTCGCGCCGACAGGGAATAGTTGCGGCGCACTTCCTCGCCATCCAATACCAGCCTCATGCCGATGTACTGACCAGGCTCGGCGGCCAGGATCGGGCCGTTATCCACAGGCGCAAAGTAAAACGAGATGATTTCCGCGCTCTCCTCCACCCGCTTGACCAGGGTGAACGCGCGCGCACCGCGCCAGCCGCCCGGCGCCTCTTCCTTCTCTTTATAGATAGCCGCTTCGGCACCGATCAGGATGTCGGCCAACTGGCCATAGGCGGCGCCCCAGGCGCTCATCACTTCCGGGGTGGCGATTTCGCTGCCCAGCACTTCGGAAATCGCCCGCAACAGGCAGGTACCCACAATCGGATAATGCTCAGGCAGGATTTGCAGGGCCACGTGCTTGTTGATGATCTTCGCCACCAGGTCGCCCAACTGGTCCAGTTGGTCGATGTGCCGGGCGTACATCAGCACGCCATTGGCCAGGGCCCGGGGCTGGTCGCCGCTGGCCTGGTGGGCCTGGTTGAACAGTGGGCGAACTTGCGGGTACTCGGACAGCATCATGCGGTAGAAATGGGTGATCAGGGCTTCGCCGCCGCTTTCCAGCAGGGGCACGGTGGATTTGACGATGGCACGGTCTTGGGCACTAAGCATGGCAGACTCCTGAGTCTTCTTACTGAATACCCTTTACTACTCAGTATTCATGCCAACTAACAAAACCTTATAAATCAGCAACTTGAAAATAATATAGTCAATATGACTTCCTACACCTTATAGTCACTATGACTACAAGGAGTCATTATGACTGCGCAACCGCTGCTCACCACCCTGCTGCCCCTGGTCGCCGACCTCTCCCGCGAGCTGCCCGAAGGCGAGCGTTACCGGCGCCTGCTCCAGGCCATGCGCGCCCTGCTGCCCTGTGACGCCGCCGCCCTGCTGCGCCTCGACGGCGAATGGCTGGTCCCGCTGGCGGTGGACGGCTTGAGCACCGACACCCTGGGCCGGCGCTTCAAAGTCAGCGAGCACCCGCGCTTTGGCGTGCTGCTCAGCAGCCCCGGCCCGACCCGTTTTGACAGCGACAGCGAACTGCCCGACCCCTACGACGGTCTGGTGGACGGCCTGCACGGCCATCTTGAAGTCCACGACTGCATGGGCTGCCCGCTGTTTGTCGATGACCAGCCTTGGGGCCTGCTGACCCTCGACGCCCTCGACACCGAGCGTTTCGAGCGGGTGGAACTGGACGCCCTGCAAGCCTTCGCCAGCCTCGCGGCGGCGACGGTGAATGTCGCCGAGCGCATCGAACGCCTGGCCCTGCGGGCCGAAGACGAACACCAGCGGGCCGAAATCTACCGCCAGGCCAGCGGCCAGCAGCACAAGGAAATGGTCGGCCAGAGCAAGACCCACAAACGCCTGGTGGAAGAAATCAACCTGGTGGGCGGCAGCGACCTGACGGTCCTGATCACCGGCGAGACCGGCGTGGGCAAGGAGTTAGTGGCCCAGGCGATCCACGCCGCCTCCTCGCGGGCCGAGAAACCGCTGATCAGCCTCAACTGCGCCGCGCTGCCGGAAACCCTGGTGGAAAGCGAGTTGTTCGGCCATGTGCGCGGGGCATTTACCGGCGCGCTGAATGAACGCCGGGGCAAGTTCGAACTGGCGAATGGCGGCACGCTGTTCCTGGATGAAGTGGGCGAACTGTCCCTCACCGTGCAGGCCAAGCTGTTGCGGGTGCTGCAAAGCGGCCAGTTGCAGCGCCTGGGGTCCGACAAGGAGCATCAGGTGGATGTACGCCTGATCGCCGCAACCAACCGTGATTTGGCCGAAGAAGTGCGAAACGGTCGCTATCGTGCGGACTTCTACCACCGTTTGAGCGTCTATCCGCTGCAAGTGCCCGCGCTGCGGGAGCGTGGCCGCGATGTGCTGTTGCTGGCGGGTTTTTTCCTTGAGCAGAACCGCTCACGCATGGGCCTGGGCAGCCTGCGCCTGACCAGCGATGCCCAGGCGGCACTGTTGGCTTACGCCTGGCCGGGGAATGTGCGCGAGCTGGAACATTTGATCGGCCGCAGTGCATTGAAAGCGTTGGGCAACTGCCGGGAACGGCCGAAGATTCTCAGCCTGGACGCGACAGACCTGGACTTGCCGAACGTCACTGCGCCGCAGGCCGAAGAGCAGCCAGTCGACGTGTCGGACGTCAGCGGTGACCTGCGCCTGGCCACCGAGAACTACCAGCGCCAGGTCATCACTGCCTGCCTGGAACGCCACCAGCACAACTGGGCCAGCGCCGCCCGCGAGCTGGGCCTGGACCGGGCCAACCTGGGGCGGATGGCCAAGCGGTTGGGCCTGAAATAACGAACGAAAGAGATCAACTGTGGGAGCTGTCGAGCTTTAGCGAGGCTGCGATGGCATCACCGCAGTGCACCTGCAAGACCGCAGCGCCTGCATCGCAGCCTCGCTCGGGCTCGACAGCTTCCACACTAGACCTGCTTCGCCTTGTAGATCGGATTGATTGGCGCGCCAGCCTTGGGCTTGCGAAACACCAATACATTGCCCGCCATCACCAGCACCAGGCCGGCCAACGCCGGTGCGGTCCACTGATAGCCCTCGGCAAAGGCCGAGACGTTCAACGCCACCACCGGGAACAGCACGGTGCAATACGCCGCCCGCTCCGGGCCCATCCGCCCGACCAGCGTCAGGTAGGCGGTAAACCCAATCACCGAACCCGGTATCACCAGGTACAGCAACGAACCGATGTAGCGACTGTTCCATTCCATATCGAATGGAATGCCCTGTACCGCGCAGTACATCGCCAGCATCGAGGCGCCATAGGCCATGCCCCAGGCATTGGTGGTCAGCGGCTTGAGGCCGGCCTTCTGTTGCAGGCTCGACAGCAGGTTGCCCGCCGAGAAACACATCGTGCCGAGCAACGCCAAACCCAGGCCGAGCAGGGTTTGCGGGCTGGCGGTGTGGCCCACTAGTTCCGGCCAGAACAACAGCCCCAGGCCGAGCAAGCCAAGGCCACCGCCCATCAACACATTGCGTGCGACTTTCTGGCCGAAAAACACCCGGGCGTTCAGCGCGTTCCACAAGGTGGCCGTGGAGAACACCACCGCCACCAGGCCGCTGGGGATCCATTGGCTGGCGGTGAGGAAGCACATGAAGTTGACGCAAAACAGGCACAAACCCTGAGCCAGGCAGATCAAGTGCCCGCGCCGGTTCATCACCTGCAGCTTGCGGCTGAGCAGCAACATCACGAACAGCACCAGCGCCGCCAGGCCAAAGCGATAGACGATGGACACCGGAATCGCCACCACGCCCAGCTGCCATTTGAGGGCAATCCAGGTGGTGCCCCAGATCAGCACGGTGAGTAAATACAGGAATAGGTTCATGACGGGCTCCTTGGGGTTGAGCCACAGTTTCGCCCCGGACGGCATCCAGCCTCTTGCAGATTCTTGCGCTTTTGTCGGCTGCCGGGATCACAGCCGCCGTCGCTGGGAGTAGGATGCAAGCCGTCAGAGAGTACGAATATGCCGCCACTGGAAACCCTGCAAGTCTTTCAATCCCTCAACCGCTCGCCCAACGCTCGCCTTGAGCTGTGCGCCGAGCTCGGTGACGGCTTGTCTGCAGCCTTGTGGAGCAACCATCACGACGCCCAGGATTACGAAGCCCCTGACCACCACACCCTGTCCTGCTACATCGGCGGCGGCACCGGCACCTTTCGCCGCGACCAGCCCGGCACCAAGGGCGGCCCGGACAAGCTGTGCATCCTGCCGGCCGATCATCAGTCGGCCTGGGTGATCAACGGCGAAATCCGCCTGGCCCACGTGTATTTCAGCCCGGAGCAATTCGCCCTGGGCTGCGTGACACTGCTGGACCGTGAGCCGCGCGAGTTGCTGTTGCGTGAGAGCACGTTCCTCGACGATGCCCAGCAGGCCCGGCGTTTTCACCAACTGATCAGCCTGAACTGGAAAGAACCCGGCGAACGCTTGCTCACCAGCAGCCTGGCCCATGAAATGCTCAGCCACACCCTGCTCAGCCAGGTGGGAATGCGTGAGGGCCTGCGCTTGAAAGGCGGGCTCGCCGCCCACCAGCGCCGGCAATTGGTGGAGTACATCGACCAGCAACTGGCCGAGCCGGTCAGCCTGGGGCAGTTGGCGGGGTTGTGTGCGTTGTCGGAGTACCACTTTGCGCGGATGTTCCGCGAGAGCTTTGGCCTGCCGCCCCACCAGTACCTGCTGGCGCGGCGACTGGCCCGCGCCCGGGAGCTGTTGCGGGGCGGGTCGTTGCCCCTGGGCGAGATCGCCCTGGCGTGCGGGTTTTCCAGCGCCAGCCACTTCACCAACCGGTTCCGCCAGGCGATGGGCGCGACGCCCGGGGAGTACCGGCAGGCGTTTCTGCCTTGAAATGCAATCTGCCTAATGGCTCCCACAGTTGATCTTCAGCGTTCATTAGTCCGTGCTGTTGGCCAATACCGTGGCCAGGCGGTTCTCCAATGCCTTGATGCGCGCGCCTTCGACCACGTAATTGTTGGTCACCACCGCAAACACCAACTTACGCCCATTGGCATCGGTGACATAACCGGTCAACGACGATACGCCAGTCATGGAGCCGGTCTTGCCGTGCAGGTTGTTCTCGGCGGCAGTGCCCCGCAGGCGATAGCGCAGGCTGCCGCCCGCCATGCGCTCCGGATTGCCGGCAATCGGCAACGCGTTGTACCAGGCGTTGAACCAGGGCTGTTTGCTGGCGGCCAGCAGCAGGTCCGTCAGGTTTTGCGACGACACCAGGTTGCGTCGCGACAGCCCTGAACCGTCCACCTGGCTCAAGGCTGAAGCATCAATCCCCTGACGCTTGAGGAACCCTGCCACCGCCGCCACACCCGCCTGGGCCGTCCCGGCATTGGCCGTCTTGCGGCCCATGGTCTTGAGCAATGCTTCAGACATGTTGTTGTTGGACAGCTTGAGCAGCGGCGTGATCAATGCCTGCAACGGCGCCGACTCGTGCATCGCCAGCACCGTCGCCGTGGTCGGCGTGACACCGCCGATAACACGACGCCCCAGCACGCTAATCCCTTGCTCCGCCAACGCCTGCCCGAACAGGTTCGCCACCAGTTGCGTCGGCTCCCACACACTGACCAGTTGCGGGCTCTGTTTGCCCGGTGCCAGCGCGCCACTGAGGCGCAACAGGTTGGTGCCATGCTGGCGGTTGATCCCGTAGCTATTGCCCGCCCCGCTGACGGCACGGTTGCTGATCTGCACGTAATCGGTGGCCGGGAAGAGTTCCACCGTCACCGGGCGCCCCGCCGCCACCGGCGCCCTGGCCGTGACCAATAGGGAGCCCGCATCAAAATCCGCATTGGGCGACACCGTCAGCGCCGAAATCTGCGCGCCGTAATAGGTGCTTTCGTCGTCCTGGGACCAGTCGACGCCCAGGCGCTCGGCGTCGAAAAAGCTGTCATCGAACACCAGGTTGCCCTGCACCTGCCTGATGCCCTGCTGCGCCAGGCTGGCGGCCAACGCCTGGTAATCCGCCCACTGGACCGTCGGGTCGCCCTGGCCGCGCAGGTACAGATTGCCGTCAAGCACCGCACCCTGGCGCAGGCCATCGCCCAACAGTTGGGTGGAAAACCGATACTGCGGCCCCAGCACATCCATGGCCGCCGAGGTGGTCAGCAGCTTGAGGCTGGAGGCCGGGGTCAGCCGCGTGCGCGGGTTGTGTTGGTAGAGCGTGCTGCCACTGCGGGCGTCGCGCACCATCAGCGATACGCTGGCACCGTGCAGTGCCGGGTCGGCCAGCAACTGGTCGAGGCTGGCGCTGGTGGAGTTTTTCGGCGCCGTGGCGCAACCGCCCAGCAACAAGCTCAAACCCAGCAGCAGCCCGCTGGCGTGTGTCCATCGTCCCAACTGCATCGGTCTTGTGTTCCCGCAAAGTCATTAAAGGCGGCAACGCTAGCAGCTCGACAACTTTATGGCGAGGTAACCCGCTACATCGCCATAAGGTGTCACCGAATTTAGAAGGTCAGGGTGCTGGACACCGACACCTGCCGCGCATCGCCAATGGACACGAACTGGGTGTTCACGGCAGAGGTGTAATAGGTGCGGTCAAACAGGTTCTTCACGTTGAGCTGGAACTTGACCTTCTGCCCATCGACCTTGGTGTCATACGTGGCAAATGCATCGGCCACGGTATAACCCGGCAGGTCGAAACTGTTGGCCGCATCGCCCGAGCGTTCGCCCACATAACGTGCACCGGCGCCCACCCGCAGTTGGTCCCCCCGAGGATGCTGCCGAAGTCATACACCGCCGACAGCGAGCCGGTGTTTTTCGCGACGTTTTGCAGGCGGTTGCCCTTCAGCTCCGGGTCTTCGGTAACGACCGCGTCGGTGTAGGCATAGCTGCCGATCACGCTCCACTTGTCCGTCAGCTGACCGCTGGCATCCAGTTCCAGGCCACGGGAGCGCACCTTGCCGGCGACGCTGTAGACCGAGGTCAGGCCATCGCCCACCTGGACCAGCACGTTACGTTTTTCGATGTTGAACAACGCTGCGCTCGCGGTGATGCGACCCGGCATGTCGAGCTTGGTCCCCAGCTCCCAGGACTTCGACTGTTCCGGCTCGAGGCTGCCGTCCAGGATCGTTTTGTTGTCGAGCGGCGCGATGGTGGAGTTGGGTTTGAACGACTCGGTGTAGCTGCCGTAGAACGACAGCTCGTCGGTGTAGCGGTACACCAGGCCAACGCGGGGTACCCATTTCTGGCCATTGCCGTCGGTGTTGGCGGTGAACGGGACGCCCTTGCCGGCGTATTGGTCGTACATCTGATAGCGCGCGCCGCCCACCAGGATCCACTGATCGGTGAGGTGGATCGCGTCCTGCATAAACAGCGAGTCGCTGCGCAGCAGGTCGGTCTGGTTGCTGTCCGGCGCGCTGACGGTGGTGCCCGCCACTTCATTGCCATAGACCGGATCGTTGTAGTTGAACGTGCCACGGGGCGATTGGCGGATCAGGTCGGCCCGGTAGATTTTGCGGTACTCGTCATCCAGGCCGAAGGTCAGGTCGTGCTGCATGCCGGCGACGTTCACCTTGCCTTCAAGGCTGGCGGTGGCGAAGCGGTCCGTGGTCAGCGCGCCCTGGGTGCCGTCCATGCTGCGGGTCAGGGTGCCGTTGGTGTTGACCTTGACCACACGCACCTGACTGGCGTCGTAGGTCTCGCGGTTCCAGCTGTAGCCGAAGTGGGCTTTCCAGTCGTCGTTCAGGTCGTGGTCGGCTTCGAAGCGGTACAGGTCGGAGCGGCCTTCCATGTTGTTGAAGGGCTCATCGAGACGGCGAGTCGACGGGATATTCAGCGGGTGGTTGGTCTTGGGGTCGATGGCGGTGCCCCGGTCGAACGGCGAGAGAAACTCCCGATGCTCATAGGCAAATAACAGCTTGGTGCTGTCGCCATACCAGGCCAGCGACGGAGCAATCAGGCTTTCGCGGTGAGTGCCGTAGTTGCGCCAGTAGTCTTCGTCTTCATGGTCGACAATCAAGCGGTACGCCAACCCGCTGTCACCGATGGGGCCAGTGGTGTCGAGGTTGCCGCCGCTGCCGTTCTTGCCGTCACCAAAGGTCGAACCGCGCACGGTCAGGGAGGTGGATTGGACCAATTCCGGTTTCTTGCTGACGATATTCACCACGCCGCCCGGGTCCTGGATGCCGTACAGCAACGACGACGGGCCCTTGAGCACTTCGACGCGCTCGGCGGTGGAGTTCAGCGCCCGGCCCTGCACCAGGGGCATGCCGTCCTGCATGATCGAGCCGTTACGGTTATCGCCAAAACCGCGCAACATCACCGCATCCTGGGTGCTGCCCAAGGTGTTGGCCTGGGTGATGCCGCTGATGTTGGTCAGGGCGTCGTCGAGGTTGCGCGGCTGTTGATCGCGCATCACCTGGGCCGGCACCACGTTGACGGTTTGTGGGGTTTCCAGCAGCAGGCCGTGGGAACGCATCACCGAACTGGTAGGCGGCGGCTGATAGCTGGTGGTATCCGAGGCCAGTGCGGCGCCGTTGATAGTCGTAGCGCCGAGGTTCAGCGCGCCGTCGGTCGGCAGCGGCTCCAGGGCCAGGGTGCGGGCGTCGATCTGGCGGAAGGTGAAGCCGGAATTGCCCAGCAGGCGCTGCATGGCCTGGGTCGCGCTCATCTGCCCAGTGATGGCCGGGGCCTTGATCGCGTAGGGCGCTTCGTCGGTGTAGACCACGCTGATGCCGGTCACCCGAGTGAAATCACTCAAGGCCTGGGGCAGCGGCTTGGCGGCCAGGGCAAAGTTGAACAGCGTGCTCTGTTGCTGCGCCTCAGCCGCCTGCGCCACGCCCAGGGGCAGCAGCGCCAGCCCCGAAACCGCCAATACCGAGGCTCCCAACCACTGTTTAACCGAACCCGCCGACGTTGCCCTGGACTTCATGCTTGAGAACCCGTGTGTAAAAAGCGCTGTTAATGCGAATTAATCGCAGTTTCAAGCACTACACGGATGGCCGACAGGTTTACCTCACACCGATTTGAAAATAATTTCAGTCATACCGGTTGGATCCGAAATCCGAAGCGTGGAAAGTGCACATGCACGGTGCCGCCACGTTCGTCGGTGCGCCGCACAATCAGCTGTTCACGGCCGGTGAACAGCAACTCGCCGGCCACTGGATCGACGCCGTAATCGGTAGCACTGAGGGTCACCTGCTGGCCGGGCTTGAAGCCGTTCGGGTCTTCGAAGATTTCTTCCGGCAAGTTGGCTGGCGTGGCATTACGCGCGACGTCCAGGGCTTGTTCGGCGGTCATCTGGCTAGACGTGCCATGGCCGAAACCCAGCACCCGGGCCAACCAGGCGGCCACGGCGGGATAGGTTTCCACCAGCGGCGACGTCACCGGCGACCCCATGAGGAACCACAACGGATGCGCCAGGGCAAAGTCGGCAATCGACGGCTCGCCGAACAGGAAGTCGCCCTGCTGATGCTGCAACTGTTGATTGATACGGCCGATGATCACCGGCCATTGGTGTTTGGCCTGGTCCAGTTGCACACGGGTGGCCGTGCCACCGCTGAACAACTTGCTGCGGTCGGCCACCAGCACCTGGATCATTTCCGGCGGTACCTTGGCGAACTTCACCGCCAGGGACTCCGGCTGGAACACCAGGCTCACCGCATGGGAGAACACCGTCGAATCGGCCCAGGCGGCGAAACCCTGGCTGACCAGTTCGAGGCCTTGGGGAAACAGCGCCGGCGCGGTCTTTTCCTGTTCCAGGCGGCGGGCGATCAGCGCGGTGTCACAGTAGATATCGGCGCCGACCTGCAGCACCGGGGTCTTGCGATAGCCGCCAGTGAGGGCGGTCAAGTCAGGCTTGGGCATCACCGGTGAGATATGCACCGAGCGCCAGGACAGGCCTTTGAAGCCCAGCAACAGGCGGGCTTTTTCAGCAAACGGGGATTGCGGGTAGTGGTGGAGGATCAACTCAGACATGCCAGGCTCCGCTCAATGAGTGAGCGTCCAGCTTAGCCTGCAAACCCGGCAAAGGCGCGCATGGGAACCTATCAGTCAAATTGATGGACCGATCGCCGCCAGGCACTCCTTGGCGCTTTTCTTCAATTTCTTGATCAGCCGTTCCTGGCGCAACGCCTCGGCCTTGCTGGCACAGGCTTCGGTGTACACCAGCGCCACGGCGGGGCTTGAGAGAAAAAACCGTGCCCCCTTGCCGCTCTGGTGAGTGGCAAAGCGGCGCACCGGGTCATTGCTGATGCCGCAATAGAGCGAGCCATTGGCGGCACGCACCAGGTACACAAACCACGGCTTGGCTTCAGAGGGAGTGGTCACGGATCAATTCGGCAAACCAAAGGAACGCCAATCTTATCAACGACTGGCCTGGAACGCCTTCAACCCTTTCAGCGCCTGGGCCCGCACCGCGTTTTTCACCAGCGGCGTCCAGCCCAGCAACAGGCCTTTGGTGCCCAATGCCTGGCGCGACCAACGCCACAGGTCGAAGTGGTCGTGATGCTCGCAGATCTTGCCATCACGAAACACAAAACGCGCCCGGATGTCGTTGACCACGGTGTTGCCCGTCGCACTGAACAGGTAAGTCGCCACCCAGTGCGCGCTGCCGGTGATTTCGTCACTGCGCACGCTGTCGAAGGTCAGGGAAAAGTCCTTGGCGCGGGTGGTGAGCATGCGCCACATGTCGCCCGCATCCCGGCCACGCAGCTCGCCGAACGCCGGGTCGCTGAACACCACGTCGTCGGTGTAGCAGGCGCTCATGGCCTCGGCATCCAGGCGCTGGAAGGCACTGTAGAACTCGGTGATCAAAGCGTTATGGGCGTCGCTCATGGGCAGGTTCCGCAAAAGGGGTTGGATGGCCGGTACGATAATCCCCAACGTCCGGGAACACTACTGGCATCAACGCCAGGAATACCCCGTCCCACACATTCAGGGAACCATTCCGCTGCTGCGAGCATAGGCGAACAAATCCACATCGGTGGAGATACACAGGCGGTTCATGGCCGTGCTTTTCTGCTTGCTGATGGTGGAAATGCTGCGGTTGACCCGTGCGGCAATCTGGCTGACGGTCATGCCGCTGGCCAACATGCGCACCACTTCCCGCTCCTTGCCGGACAGTTGCGGCGGCTGCAACTGGTCGCCGGTCCCGGCCTCGACCAACTGCACCCGCAGGCATTCGCTGACAAACGTCTTGCCCTCGCTCACCGCCTTGATCGCCGAAGGCAACTCTTTGGCGGAGGCGTTCTTCGCGACGATGGCCCTGGCGCCCTGGGCGAACGAGGCACGCAAGGTGGCGATATTGGCAAACATCGTCACCAGGATCACCGGCAACCCGGGGTACTGGCGTTGCAACAACCCCAGCAGAACATAGCCATCCGCCTGCTGGTTTCCGGGCATGGCAAAGTCCGTTACCAGGATATCGCAGGGGGTGGAAGCCAACACGCTGAGCAACTCATCAGGACCGTTGGCCTCACCCACCACCTTGCACCTGCCGTCCGCTTCGATCACTACCTTTTGTCCAATACGAACAATGGGATGATCGTCAGCAATAATTACGCGAAGCATAGAAACCCACGAATGATGGCAAATTGATTGGCGCAAAATACCCCCGTCCGCAGCGGGCAACAACCGCCTGTTCGAGACTGGTTTTCACTTGGGTCCCGTGTTTTTAAGTGATCGACTTTTAGCTTACAAAACAAAAGGAAAACACCTACAAAACAAACCTACCCACAACCGAAGAAAATCCTACAAACCCCTTTACCGATGTCATAAATCTGCCAAATAACGCAGATACACGATCAGCTCTTTTTCAAACCGTTGCAGGTCACGCCGGTTGACCAGAACTCCGTGATCACGCACGCGGTCGATCAGGTGCCCCGCGCGAGTGTCCAGGTCCGTGCCGCCCAGGAACGCCAGGCTGCCCGCCAGTCGGTGCAGGCATTCGAGCGTGCCTTGCCGGTCCTGCTTGCGGAAGGCGCACACCAGGCTCGCATAATCCGAATCGGCCTCCCGCAGCAGGCTGCCCAACATCAGGTCCACCACCTGCCCGTCTCCAAACATCTCGATCAGCCCGGCACGGGTTGGCCAGTTTTTTTGTGGGGCCTCGCTGAACGGGTGGCGTACCTCCCCCGGCCGCTGCGGCAACCAGCGTTCCAGCACTTCACGCAACCGCTCCTGGGACAGCGGCTTGAGCAGCCAGTCATCCATGCCGGCCTCAAGGCAGCGCCGAGCATCGTCCGGCCCCAGCTTTCCGGTGAGAGCGATCACGGGGACACGCTCGCGGCCATCGGTACGCTCACGATGGCGTATCTCACGGGTCATGCTGTAGCCGTCCATCACCGGCATCCGGCAATCGCTGATCACCAGATCAAAACGCCTGTGGGCCATGGTGCTTAACGCGGCTTGCCCATTCTCGACCAGTACATGGGCCAGTTCGAACTTCTGCAAAAACCAGCCCATCAAGGCGCGGTAGGTCTGATGGTCGTCGACGACCAGGACACTCAGGAGCCGCCAGTGAGCAGGAGGGCTACGCCATGCCGGCGTTTGCCGGTTCGGGCCGTCGCCTGCAAAAACGCTTGGCACCATGGCCACCTCGGTATCAACGCAGAGGGCCAGCGTCTTTGTTTGCCACGGGCCCATCTTCAAGAGAGGGGCACTCCCGGCAGCGGTCAACAACCACTCACACGACACCCATTTAAAAAACAACCTATCCAAATGAGCGTGTTCGTGGCGATACAAGAACTACGAAAATACAGGTTTTCCTACACCCACAATCGCCTATTCCGACTTGATCCGGAGCACGTAGAGGGACGCGGCGGATTCTCGTAATTGTTGTATTTCCCCTCCCCGACCCGACCGCTAAATTGCGCCCCACCCCGATTGGGGCAACGGTCCGCTTGACCCTCGCCGCCAGCCCGCAAGGTGGAGAAGACCTCACCGGCCAACGGCGGCCCCTCACAAAGGTTTAACCACATGAAGCGACTTGTTCCGGCAGTCCTAGCCTCGGTACTGACATCGTCGGTCTGGGCTGCCAGCACTACCGATCTGAACGTCCGGGGCAGGATCACCCCCAGCTCCTGCAACCCCACGCTTTCTGGTGGAGGAGCGGTTGATCTGGGCAAGATTTCGGCGGCCGAGTTGAAGCCCGATCAGCACACCGCGTTGCCGACACGCGCGATGAGCTTGAGCGTGCGCTGTGAAGGCTCGACCTTCTTTGCCATGGGCATGATTGATAACCGCTCGGGCACTTCCTACATCGAAAGCCTGCACGGCCTGGGCATGACCAGCACCAACCAGAAGGTAGGGAGTGTGGCGTTCGGGCTTTCCAACGCGGTGGCCGACAGCGCGCCGGTACGCCCGATTTTCTCAACCAATGGCGGGGCCACCTGGGTCCCGGCGGCCTATGTAGGGCACGCCGCCCTCACCTCCGTTGCGGCCATAGGCGGTGCGGACACGCCCCTCGCCCTGCAAAACCTGGATGCGGACCTGCGCGTCTACTCCAACATTGCACCGGCCGACGGCTTGACCCTGATCGATCAGGAGTCCATCGACGGCCACGTCACGCTGCAATTGAAGTACCTCTGATCCACAACCCTCCCCATCCCGCTTTAAACAAAGGAAGTTTTTACCGTGAACACGCTATTCAAAACCGTTGCCAGCACCCTGTTGATCGCCTGCGCTCCCGCCGCATTTGCGGCGTCCACCGTGGACTTGACGGTGACTGGCCTGATTACCCCCAACTCGTGCACGCCGCAGTTGTCCGGTGGCGGCCAGGTCGATTACGGCAAGATCTCCGCGAAAGACCTCAAGATCACAGGGTCCACCTTCATCGGCGCACAAACCCTGCAAATGACCGTGAGCTGCGACGCGCCAATCCTGATTGGCCTGAAGGCTATCGATAACCGGCCCGGATCAGCATCAATGAGCCAAGGGATGGGGCTGGGCCTGATCAACGGTACTCAAAAGCTGGGTTTCTACTACTTGTACTTGCGTAACCCGATCGCCGACACCGTGGCCGTCCAGCCCATCATTACCGAAGACAACGGGATGTCCTGGTTTAACGATGCGTTCTGGAACCCACAGTTTTTGTCCTCGGTCGCGGCCATGAGCGATGACTCGCAACCGCTGCCGGTGCAGAACCTGACCGTAGACCTGGAGGTGATGACATCAATCGCCCGCACCGATGGCCTGGACCTGAGCAACGAAGTGCCCCTCGACGGTTCGGCGACACTGGAAGTGAAGTACCTGTAACCCCTGGCCCGACACTGAAAAGGAGTTCGTTTCACCATGAACAAGATGCTCAGCATCATCGCGCCGGTCCTGTTACTGGGCGCCCTTGATGCTCACGCGGCCTCGACCGTGGACCTGGCAGTCAAGGGACTGGTTACACCGAGTTCCTGCACGCCAACGCTCACCAGCGGCGGTGTGGTCGACTACGGCAAGATGTCCGCCAAGGACCTGCGGCCCGACCGCGCTACCTCCCTGGCCAACGTCAACCTGCAACTGGCAATTGCGTGTGAGGGCAGCACGTTGCTGGCCTTGCAGGGCAACGATAACCGTGAAGGCTCGGACCACCGGGGCGACGCGATGTATTACGGTTTGGGGTTGATCAACGGCAGTGAAAAACTCGGGGCCTTCGAGCTGAGGTTTTCCTCACCCGTCGCCGACGGCATAGCGGTGCATACCATCGCTTCGCCGAACAACGGCGGCTCATGGTGGGCCGAACCCAATCTTGTTCGGGGTGACATTCTCAGTGTTGCCTATATAGGTTCTCTGGTACCGATTCCCGTGCGCAGCCTGACGGCGGATGTGCGGGTCGGTGCGGAGATCGCGCCCACCCGCCAACTGACACTGGATAACGAAGTGCCGCTGGATGGTTCGGCGACGATCACCGTCAAATACCTTTAACGTTCTCGCGATCCGCGCCTCAGGCCTTGCGCCTGGGGCCGGGTCATGAATGACCTGACGAGACACGTCATGACCCCGTTATTATCAAAACCCGATGTGCGACACGTTCTGAGCCTCGGCCTGTTCAGCCTGCTATGGAGCTGTGCGGCCCTGGCCGACGGCATGGTGCCGGAAACGTCCGTGGTGATCGTCCATGAGGCAGAAGGCGAAGCCTCTGTTTCGGTGACCAACACCGACTCGCAGGTAGCCTTGCTGCACGTCACCCTGGAAAACGTGCCCGAAGACACCGAGAGCCTGCTGGTGGTCACCCCGCCGCTGGCCAGGGTGAACCCCTCTGCATCCCAACTGGTGCGCTTCATTTTGCAGAACCGGCAACCCCTGACCACTCAACGACTCAAGCGCGCGATCTTCGAAGGCATGCCCCAGGACCGGGCGCCCGCCGAGGCCGGGCATGCACGGGTAGGCGTGACCGTGCGCCAGAACCTGCCGGTGATCATTCACCCCAAGGGCCTGGCACAAAATCGCACGCCCTGGACCGGCTTGAGCTGGTCGCTGAACAACAACGAACTGAGTGTCCTCAACGACACCCCGTATGTCGTGCGCCTGGCCCAGGAGCTGCAACTGCTGCCCGGCAAGCAGCGGGCGATGCTGCCCCGCACCTACATTTTGCCCGGCGAACACCTGACGATGGGTGTCGCTGCGCAGGCCGCGAGCAGCGTGCGCCTGCAACCGGCGACGGTATACGGCTTTGCGGTCGCCGCCTATGACGCGCCGATTGCCCCTCCACTCAAGAGATCCGACGCACCATAAAAATGAAGTGACCGCGCCATGACGGTCACCACCCAACAGGCCGGGAGCCGCACGCAGCGAGGCTGCGCGCCCCCAACAATCCGAGTGTCCTTCGTGAAAACAGTATTGAAGTACCGTGACGGCGAAGCCGTGCGCGACGGTTCGCAACGCACCCTGGCGCGTACGCTCTTAAGCAGGGCCGCGCTCCCGCTGATCAACCTGCTCTGGCTTGCCCCGGCCTGGGCCGACAGCCAGGGCCAGTTCGACGCAAAGACCTTGCACCAGCGCGGCATCGATCCGGCGCTGGCCAAATTGCTGCTGGAAACACCCCGCTTCACCGCTGGCGTGCACGCCGTCAGCCTCGCTGTGAACGGCCAGCGGCAAGGACGAATCAACGCACAGTTCGATGAGCACGGCACCCTGTGTTTTGATCGCCCGCTGCTCGACGCGGCCAACCTGATCGTCCCCGACGACAACCCGCGCTGCCATGATTTCATCAAGGCCTATCCGCAGACCGTGGTTGAACAAGACCCCGCCACCCTCAGCGTGGCGCTGGTGGTGCCGACCGACGCCTTGCGCCCGCGCCAGCAAGACATTTCCGGCTACCAGACCGGCGGTGTCGCCGCCCTGCTCAACTACGACATGAGTGGCGTCTACAACCGCTTCAATGACGACAGCAACCGTTTCGGCTCCGCCAACACCGAGGTCGGGTTCAATGCCGGCGACTGGATCGTGCGCAGCCGGCAGGTACAGACCTGGCAGGATGACCGCTCAAGCAGCACGCACCTGGAAGCCTATGCGCAACGCACCTTTGCCCGTCATCAGGCGGTGCTCCAGACCGGCCAGATCAACCTCTACAACCCGGTGCTGCCGGGTGCGCAGATCACCGGCGCGCAGGTGTTCACTGAACAGGCGCTGCAGGATCAGCACCAGGGCGCAACCATTGACGGCATCGCCAACAGCCCCGCCCAGGTGGAAATCCGCCAGAACGGTGCACTGATCCACTCCACCGTAGTGCCCGCCGGCCCGTTTTCCCTGACCGATGTGAGGCGCCTCAATAACCGTTCGGATGTGGAAGTCACGGTCAAGGAAACCTCGGGTGGCGAACGGCGTTATACCGTGCCGGCGGCCCTGCTCGGGATTGGCTTGCCTGCACCCGGTTATTCAATCGGGGCCGGCCGTGTACGCAACGTCGGCGACGCCGATGGCAGCGATCCCTGGGTCGTCAGCGCCGGCTGGAGTGGTGCGCTGCACCCGCGGCTGAGCCTGGGGGCCGGCACGTTATTGGCCAGTGATTATCGCTCCGCCGGGTTGAACCTCGGCTGGCTGCCGTGGGCCGATGGCCAGATCCAACTCTCCACCCAGGCCACCGACGCACGGCTGGACGAAGCCGAACGCGGGCTGCAAACCGACCTGTCCTGGACCCAGCGGCTGGGCGAGCAATGGTCATTCACGGCAGCCAACTCCTACCGCACACCCGGGTATCGTGAACTGGAAGAAACGGTCTACCAGAACGAGCGGGAAACCCGCCGCAACACCCGCCACCGTTACCGTGACCAACAAAGCCTGGCGCTGTCCTGGACCCATCCTTGGCTGGGCGCATTCAGCGGCGGTGCGTCTCGCTCCAGCACATTTGACGGTGATGACAGCAGCCGCCTCTTCGCCTCCTGGGGCACCAACGTCAGGGGCGTGTCGATTTCCGCCAGCGGCGAACGCCAGATGGGCGGCCAGAATTATCAGGACAACGCGTTGTACTTCACGGTCAGCGTTCCATTGGGTGAGAACCGTCGCGGCCGTTCCTGGCTGCGCAACTCGGGGGGCGAGCACCGCGTCGGCGTGGGCCTGAACGAGCAGGTCAATGACCAGTTCAGCTACCGGGTTGCCGCCGAGCACGACAGCCGTGACCAGGAAGTGGAAAGTTCGCTGGGGGTTTCGTACTTGCCGCGCTACAGCCAGTTCGACTTCAACTACACCCGCTCCAACGCGGATCAATCCAGCTATCAGGGCGGTGCCCGCGGCGGCGTGGTGGTGCATGACGGCGGCGTCACCCTGTCGCCTTACCCTGTACGCGAGACCTTCGCCGTGCTGTCGGTCGGCGACATGCCCGGCATCAAGGTCAACACCCCCAGCGGGCCGGTCTGGACCGACTGGCAAGGCCAGGCCGTGGTGCCGCAAGTGACGGCCTATGGCAGCAGCGCGGTGGAGGTGCAAACCCGTTCACTGCCTCGCAACGCCGATATCAGCAACGGCCTGGCGATGGTTTCTGCCGGACGCGGGGCGGTGGACAAACTCGACTTCGGCGTGACGATGACGCGCCGCGTGTTGCTCACCGTCAGTACGGATCAGGGCCAACCGCTGCCTCGCGGTGCGTCGGTGACCGACGATCAGGGGGCGTTCGTGACGCTGGTGCAGGACAACAGCCAAGTGTTTTTGCCCAACGTGCTCGATCAACCTTCGCTGTGGGTAAACGCCCCCGGCATGAACCGCTGCCGGTTGCGCTTCAAACTCGCGGAAAAGGCTGACCCGCAGGTGTATTTCGAAACCGCCCCCGCCCGCTGCCAGACGCCTTGAGGACTGTGCCATGAACCTTGATAAAACCCTGCAACGACTGGCGACCTTACTGCTGCTCGGCATGGCTTCCAACGCCCAGGCGCTGGACGAGTGCCAACTGAACCTCAGTGAATCGCTGCTGGATTTCGGCCAACTGAGCCGCACCGCCCGCCACGACCCGGCGGGCCAACAGCTGGTCGGCGAACGCCGGCTGAGCCTGACGCTCAACTGCCCGCAGCCCACCGACTTGAGCCTGTTCTACCGTGGCCTGGCGGCCAGCGCCGAGCGGCTGCGGTTTACCGAACGCGGCAACTTTCAGATACAGCTCAGCGACGCCGTCGTCGACGGCCAGGCCGTGGAGCTGGGACTGTTGAGCGCCCCGGGCCAATCACCCACCGACACCAGCGCGGTACTCAACTGGCGGCCTGGCTATGGCATCGCGCCGGTGCGGGCCGGCGCGGTGGTGCCGGGCAACAGCCTGGCGCTGCAATTGACCGTACGCGCCTGGGCCGATGCGGGCGCCACCCTGGTCCAGGACGCAACCTCATGGGAAGCCAGCGGCCTGATCGATGCGGTCAACACCGGCCGTGCGCGCGAGCTGGCCCTGCGTGCACACGTCGTGCCCGCCGCCTGCGTCCCGAGCTTGTCCAACGGTGGCGTGGTGAGTTACGGCACGCTGTCGGCCAAGGCGCTCAACGTTGAAAGAGAAACCGTGCTGGCGACCAAAAACCTGCTGTTTTCCGTCGCCTGCGATGCCGCCACCCCGTTCGCCGTGCGCATGCAGGACAACCGCAACGGCTCGGCCACCGGCGGCACCGATGAAACCTCCTACGGCCTGGACCTGGACGGCGCAGGCAACAAGATCGGGCGCTTCTACGTGCAGGTCGACCCCGCGAACTTCAGCGCCGACACCCTGGCCTCGCTGTACCGCACCGACTCCACCACCGCCGGTCGCGCCTGGAGCACCTCCAGCTCCCAGACAATTCCCCTCGGCGCCAACAGCTACCTGGGGTTCACCGACCGTGCCGGCGACAACGGCGGCCCGGTATCCATCCAGAACCTCTCCGGCAGCCTGCAAATCAGAGCGATCCTGGCCCCCAGCCAAACCATGGACCTGCGCAACGATGTGCACCTGAACGGCTCGGGCACCATCGAAATCATTTACCTGTAACGTCTATCGAGGACCCACCCATGAACCTTTACGGCATTGCACTCTCCACCGCACTCTTGCTGATCCCGCCCATGGCACACGCCGCCTCCACCGTCGAATTGACGGTAAAGGGCCGCATCGCCCCGCTGGCCTGCACCCCGACGCTGTCCGGTGGGGGCGTGGTCAATCTGGGGAGAATTTCCCATCAGGACCTGAACATCGAGACAGGCACACGCCTGCCCCTGCGCCAATTGAGCCTGGGCATCAGTTGCAACGGTCCGACCCGTTTCGCCCTGCTCATGACGGACAACCGCGACGGCTCGGCGAACGTCAACAGCGAGATCTACTACGGATTGGGCCTGGATAACAGCGGCAACAAGGTGGGCCTGTTCTCGGTGAGTTTCGACCCGACACTCACCGTGGTCGACAGCGTGGCGCAAATCTATGGCACCGAATCCACCACGGGCGGCGTCGCCTGGCGCCCGGCCAACCTGCGGCCTATCGACATCGGTTCACAGAGCTACCTGGCCTTTACCGACACCGAAGGCAGCACCGCCGGGCCGTCAGCGATTCAGAACCTGAATACCTTGCTGAAGGTCGAGGTGGTGCTCGCGGCCCTGAAAAACCTGGACCTGAGCACCGACGTACGCATCGATGGCTCGGGCAGCCTTCAAATCGTGTACCTGTAGCCCTGCGCGCTAAACCTTTTCGCTGGTCACCTGAACGTACCGCGAACGTCCCGCGCCCAGCCCGGCGACGATCGCACCCAGGCCGATCACCGCGAAAATCCAGCCCACGGCGGCCCAGCCGCCGGTCCAGTCATGCACCAGGCCCACCGCGAACGGCCCCATGGACGCCAGGGTATAACCGATGCCCTGGGCCATGCTCGAGAGGTTGGCGGCGACGTGGGCATCGCGCGAACGCAGTACGATCAAGGTCAGTGCCAGGCTGAACGTACCGCCCTGGCCCAGGCCCAGCAGAATCGCCCAGCCCCACAAACCGTCCAGCGGCGCATACAGGCAACCGAACAGGCCACCCAGCGTCAGCACCATCACCACCACGATGGCCAGGCGCTGATCCTTGCCGCGAGTGGCCAGCCACGGCGCAGCCAGGGAGCTGGCCAGTTGCACGATCACCGACCCCGAGAGCACCAGGCCGGCCTGGGTGGCGGTCAAGCCACGCCCGATCAGGATGGAAGGCAACCAGCCAAACACGATGTAGGCCAGGGACGATTGCAGGCCCATGTACAGGGTCACCTGCCAGGCCAGCGGGTCACGCAACAGGCCCTTCACCCGATAAGCCACAGAGTGCGCGCCGTGCTTCTGGCCGATTTGCGGCAGCCAGAACAGTGCAGCGATCAACGCCGGCAGGATCCAGAACCCCAGGCCGATGTTCCAGCTGTCGCCAAAGTAGTGACTCAGCGGCACCGTGGACCCCGCCGCCAGCGCCGCGCCCAGGCACAGGGCCATGGTGTACACGCCAGTCATGGTGCCCGCCTGTTTGGCGAAGTCGCGCTTGACGATGCCGGGCAGCAACACACCGATGATGCCAATGCTCGCACCCGCCAGCAGGCTGCCGGCGAACAGTCCGACCTCACCGAATGAACTGCGCAGGATGATGCCGCCCGCCAGGGTCAACAGGATCCCCAGCACCACGCGCTCGGCGCCAAAACGCCGGGCCAGGATCGGTGCCAGCGGCGCGAACAGGCCCAGGCACAACACCGGCAAGGTGGTCAGCAGTCCGGCCTTGGCCGCCGACAAACCGAGGCTGTTCGATACCTCAGCCAGCAGCGGCGACATGCTCGACAGCGCCGGGCGCAGGTTCAGCGCCACCAGGATCAGGCCCAGCAGCAACAACCAAGGGCGACTCACCACCGGCGGGCTGTGCTGGACCTCATCGTCGTCGGCTTCGGCATCGATCAGCAGTTCTTCAAGGGCGTTTTCTGAACGGGGCATGAGGTTCTCGGGTTCAAGGTTCATTGATCAACTGCCGGGACAGGGCCTTGGCGCGCTCCGGGTCCTGTTGCTCCAGGGCATCGAGCAAGGCGCCGTGCAAATCGAACACCGCTTGCCGACGGGGCTTGATGTTCAGGGTCTGGCGCAGTTGCGCACCGACGATGCTGGAGAAGTACTGGTACAGCTCGCTCAAGGCCGGGTTGTGGGCGGCGTCCACCAGGCGTTTGTGGAACACCAGGTCGCAGCTGATGTAGTGCTCCAGGTCGCCGTGGTAATGCTCGCCGCTGGCTTTCAGCGCCGCGCGCAAGGCGATCAGGTCTTCATCCGTACGCCTTGACGCCGCCAGTCCTATGGCCTCGACCTCAAGAATCTGCCGTGTCTCCTGGGCCTGGGCCAGGGTGCAGTGGGACAAGGCTTTCATTGCGCCCAGCGGGTCGGTCATGGAGCGCAGGTAGCTGCCGTCGCCCTGGCGGATCTCGATCAACCCGGAGAACGCCAACACCCGCATGGCTTCGCGCACGGTGTTACGGCTGATGCCCAACTCGGCAGACAACTCGGGCTCGGTGGGCAGGCGCTCGCCGATCGCCCACACGCCTTGGGTGATGCGCTGGCGCAACTGGTCCAGCGCCAGGTCGACGAGGGAGCGTTTGATGAGAGGGGCGATGTCTGTCATGGGATCCGAGCTTTCGTCCAATCATAGGATGAATTTTCCCACAGCCTATTAGGAGTTGCCTACAAAGGCAACGCACTAGGGTTGGTTGGGTAACAAATGGAGCGGGATTTCCGATTGATAAAATTACCCTTAGAGGGTAATTTCGGCCTCAGGTGTCTTATGGAAAAGTACACACCTCATTACGATTTGGCGGCGATAAAAGCGAATGTCAGGCGGCTTGGGAAGAAAGCATTTACCAATACCGCAGAAAGGACCGGCCAGGAGATGGGCCTGACTATCGAAGAGATGCAGGAAGTCATTTTCGAGCTGCAAACCAAGATGTTGTACAAATCGATGACCACCCATGAAGACCATCGAGTGTGGCAGGACGTGTACCACACGAACTCACAAGATCTGGAGATTTATATAAAGGTGACATACCGCCCTGCCGGCGGCCCACCCGTAATCTCCTTTAAGGAGAAAAACCCATGAAAACCCAGCAATGTTTCAGCTGCGGCGCGCGTGAGGGCATGACACATTTCGAAGGGCGCGGCGAAACCATGAGCATCAAGGGCATGGAGCGCCGTGTCGATAATCTTTCTGGTTGGGAGTGCCAGAAGTGCGGAGAAATCGAATGGGATCCCGAAAGCTCGGAGCGCCACGGGCAAGCCGGCGATGAACTGGTTATCGCGGCCCGGCAAATGATCGGCGCCGAGATGAAGCGTATCCGTCGCAAACTACACCTTACGCAAAAAGAAACCGTGCAACTGCTGTCCGGTGGTGGCCACAACGCATTTTCGCGTTACGAGCGCGGCGAGATTCTTCCGCCAAAGGCATTGATGCTGCTGATGCGCCTCCTGGATCGTTACCCGCATTTGCTCGCTGACGCAAAGGCCCTGGCCGAAGGTGCCGACCTGCGAGGAGCGTTTAAATACACCGAGCACAAAGAACATGAAAATCTTACGGTGGCCTGACCCGCAAAAACCCGGCACAAGGCCGGGTTTATTTTTAAGCGTTACTCCCGCATCAATGCAGAATCTGGCTCAAGAACAACTTGGTCCGATCATTCTGCGGGTTGTCGAAGAAGTCATTCGGGGCGGCCTGTTCAACGATCTCGCCCTTGTCCATGAAGATCACGCGGTTGGCCACGGTGCGGGCGAAGCCCATTTCGTGGGTCACGCAGAGCATGGTCATGCCGTCTTCCGCCAGGCCGATCATGGTGTCGAGCACTTCCTTCACCATCTCCGGGTCGAGTGCCGAAGTCGGCTCATCGAACAGCATGATTTTCGGTTTCATGCACAGCGCACGGGCAATCGCCACGCGCTGTTGCTGGCCGCCGGACAGTTGCCCCGGGAACTTGTGGGCCTGTTCCGGAATACGCACACGCTCAAGGTAGTGCATGGCAATTTCTTCGGCCTTGCGCTTGGGCATCTTGCGCACCCACATCGGCGCCAGCGTGCAGTTCTGCAGGATGGTCAGGTGCGGGAACAGGTTGAAGTGCTGGAACACCATGCCGACTTCGCGGCGGATCGCTTCGATCTGCTTGAGGTCGTTGGTCAGTTCCACGCCATCGACCACGATGCGGCCCTGCTGGTGCTCTTCCAGGCGGTTGAGGCAGCGGATGGTGGTGGACTTGCCGGAACCCGACGGGCCGCACAGCACGATACGCTCGCCCTGCTTGACGTTCAGGTTGATGTCTTTCAACACGTGGAACTGGCCATACCACTTGTTGACGCCCTGCATCTGAATAATGCCTTCAGGGCTCACAGGCTGTTTGATCGCTTCACTCATCACAAAACTCCTAACGCTTGTGGCCTGTGTCCAGCTTGTGTTCCAAATGAATGGAATAGCGGGACATACCAAAACAGAAAATCCAGAACACCAGGGCGGCGAACACATAGCCTTCAGTGGCCATGCCCAACCATTTCGGGTCGGCGGCGGCTTGCTTGACGCTGTTGAGCAGGTCGAACAGGCCGATGATGATCACCAGGCTGGTGTCCTTGAACAACGCGATAAACGTATTGACGATGCCCGGGATCACCATCTTCAGCGCCTGGGGCAAAATCACCAGGCCCATGCTGCGCCAGTAACCCAGGCCCATCGCGGCGGCCGCTTCGTACTGCCCCTTGGGAATCGCCTGCAAACCGCCGCGCACCACTTCGGCCACGTAGGCCGACTGGAACAGGATCACGCCGATCAGCGCCCGCAGCAGCTTGTCGATGCCCATGCCTTCCGGCAAGAACAGCGGCAACATCACCGACGACATGAACAACACCGTGATCAACGGCACACCGCGCCAGAACTCGATGAAGGTCACGCAGACCACACGAATCGCCGGCATGTTCGACCGCCGCCCCAGCGCCAGCACAATGCCCAATGGCAAGGCGCCGGCGATGCCGACGGTGGCGATCACCAGGGTCAGCATCAGGCCGCCCCACTGGCTGGTGGCAACGTTGGTCATGCCGAAGATCCCGCCGTGCAGCAGGAAGTAGGCAACGATCGGGTACACCACCAAAAAGCTCAGGCCGTAGACCGCCTTGCGGGTAAAGCGCGAGATGAACAACGGCGCCACGCCGACAATGGCCAGCCACACGGTCAGGTCCACGCGCCAGCGCAGGTCGCCGGGGTAGTAGCCGTACATGAACTGCCCGAAGCGCTGTTGGATAAACACCCAGCAGGCGCCTTCCTTGGTGCAATCGGCGCGCGTAGTCCCGACCCAGTTGGCGTCGAGGATGGCCCAGTGCAGGATCGGTGGCACGACCAGGTAGATCAGGTAAAACGCCAACAGCGTCAGCAGGGTGTTGAGCCAGCTGGAAAACAGGTTGGCGCGCATCCATGCCATCGGCCCGAACACTTTGTTCGGCGGCGGCATATCAGGTTTGAATGTATGCGTACTCATGCAGGCTTCCTCACCGCTCGATCAGCGCAATGCGCTTGTTGTACCAGTTCATCAGCAGGGAAATGCTGATGCTGATCGCCAGGTACACGCTCATGGTGATGGCAATAACCTCGATGGCCTGGCCGGTCTGGTTGAGCACCGTGCCGGCAAACAGCGAAACCATTTCCGGGTAACCGATACCGGCGGCCAGTGACGAGTTTTTCGCCAGGTTCAGGTATTGGCTGGTCAGCGGCGGGATGATCACGCGCAAGGCTTGCGGGATGATCACTTTGCGCAGGGTCGGACCGTTGCGCAGGCCCAGGGAGCGCGCCGCTTCGGTCTGGCCGTGGCTGACAGACTTGATGCCTGAACGCACGATCTCGGCAATAAACGCTGCCGTGTACACGGTAAGCGCCAGGGTCAATGCCAGCAGTTCAGGGATCAATACCCAGCCGCCGACAAAGTTGAAACCCTGCAACTTGGGCATTTCCCAGTGCAGCGGTGCACCGAAGATCAGTGAACACAGCGCAGGAATCACCACCAACAGGGCCAGGCCCGCCCAGAACTTGTGGAAGGGAACACCAGTGGCTTCAAAGCGTTTGTTGGCCCAGCGGGCCATCAGCACAATGGCGACGATCGCCACCACGACGCTGATCACAAACGGCCAGAAACCGTCCGCCATCAATGCGGCGGGCATGTTCAGGCCACGGCTGCTGACAAAGAAGGTGTCACCGAAGTTGTGGCTGTTGCGCGGCCCCGGCATCGTCAGGAAGACCGCGAAATACCAGAACAGGATTTGCAGCAGCGGCGGAATGTTGCGGAACACTTCCACGTACACGGTCGCCAGCTTGTTGATCATCCAGTTGGGCGACAAACGCGCCACCCCGATAATGAACCCGAGGATGGTCGCCAGGACCACGCCGATCACGGTCACCAGCAAAGTGTTGAGCAGACCGATCACAAAGACCCGGGCATAGCTGTCCGATTCGGTGTAGTCGATCAGGTGCTGAGCGATGCCGAAGCCGGCACTGCGCTCAAGAAAGTCGAAACCCGAGGTAATGCCCCGGTGTTGAAGGTTGGTTTGCGTGTTGTTGAACAGGTACCAGCCCAACGAGACCACCGCCACAATCGTGATGATCTGGAATAGCCACGCACGCACTTTTGGATCACTGAAGCTGAGCTTCTGTTTTGGTGCGCCGATTTGATTTTGCATTAAGTGCCCCAGGAATAATGGAACAGAACATCACCCGGCGGTTGGCCCACCGGGTGACAGAACCATCAGCGATCAGCGCACAGGTGGTGCGTATTGAATGCCACCGTTGGTCCACAGTGCGTTCAGGCCACGATCGATTTCCAGAGGCGTGCTTTTGCCGAGGTTTTTCTCGAACACTTCGCCGTAGTTACCGACTTGCTTGACGATCTGTACGACCCAGTCTTTCTTCACTTTCAGGTCTTTGCCGTATTCGCCGTCAGCACCCAGCAGACGGGCAACGTCCGGGTTCTTGGTGGACTTGGCTTCAGCTTCGACGTTCTTCGAGGTGATACCGGCTTCTTCAGCGTTGAGCATGGCGTAGCCAACCCAGCGCACGATGGCCAGCCACTCGTCGTCGCCGTTACGCACGACAGGGCCCAGCGGTTCTTTGGAAATGGTTTCCGGCAGTACCACGTAGTCCTTCGGCGAGGCCAGCTTGCTGCGCTGTGCGTAGAGCTGGGACTTGTCGGAGGTCAGTACGTCGCAACGACCGGATTCCAGCGACTTGGCGCTTTCATCGGAGGTGTCGAACGTGATCGGGGTGTACTTCAGGTTGTTGGCACGGAAGTAGTCGGAAACGTTCAGCTCAGTGGTGGTACCGGCCTGGATGCAGATGGTTGCACCGTCCAGTTCCTTGGCGCTTTTCACACCCAGCTTGTTGTTAACCAGGAAGCCAACACCGTCGTAGTAGGTGATGAAGCCCGGGAATTTCAGGCCCATGCCGGCATCGCGGGAGCTGGTCATGGTGGTGTTGCGCGACAGGATGTCGACTTCGCCAGACTGAAGCGCGGTGAAACGCTCCTTGGCATTCAACTGGCTGAATTTGACCTTGGTTGCGTCACCGAATACGGCAGCAGCAACAGCACGGCACACGTCAGCGTCGATCCCGAGGATCTTGCCGCTGGCATCCGGCACCGAGAAGCCCGGCAGACCGTCGCTCACGCCACACTGCACAAAGCCTTTCTTCTGCACGGCGTCCAGGGTAGCGCCAGCCTGGGCGAAACCACTGACACCCAGTACGGCAGCCGCGGTCACGATGGCCAGGGTGGATTTCAATACCTTCATTCAAACCTCCAGTTTTGCTCTTGTTGTGTCGGAGCTCGAACCCCACCGCACCCTTATGAGGCGACATCGACCCGTGTTGGCTTTTTTGGGGTCAAACAGCATGAGGTTTTTGCTTTAAGTCCAGTTGCTATCCCACAGGCGTCAGTCACTGATAGTGTTACCGCCTGGGGTGAGCCTTGACATCGGGTTTCTCATAGCAAGCCCCGTACCAGACTGGTGGCTGAGTCGTTTCAGCCCATGGTCAAGAGCAAAAGATTCAACCTTGCGACATTCTCTTAACAGATCAACCCGTCGCGCACCGTTCCGACGCACTCAATCGGAGCGCACGCACATTTATGGAGCAGACATGACCGAACCCTTGATTCTTCAGCCCGCCAAGCCCGCAGACGCCTGCGTAATCTGGTTGCATGGCCTGGGTGCCGATCGCTACGACTTCCTGCCGGTGGCTGAAGCCCTGCAGGAAAAACTCCTGACTACACGCTTTGTTCTGCCCCAGGCGCCGACACGCCCGGTAACCATTAATGGCGGCTACGAAATGCCCAGCTGGTACGACATCAAGGCCATGAGCCCGGCGCGCTCCATCAGCCTTGAAGAGCTGGAAGAGTCGGCCAGAATGGTCACCGACCTGATCAAGGAACAAAAAAGCAGCGGAATAGACGCCTCGCGGATTTTCCTCGCCGGATTTTCCCAGGGTGGCGCCGTGGTGTTCCACACCGCGTTCCTTAAATGGCAGGGCGCATTGGGTGGCGTGATTGCCCTTTCCACCTATGCTCCGACCTTCGGCGACGAGCTTGAATTGTCGGCCAGCCAGCAACGAATTCCGGCGCTGTGCCTGCATGGCCAGTACGACGATGTGGTCCAGAACGCCATGGGACGCAGCGCCTATGAGCATTTGAAGTCCCGCGGTGTCACCGTGGCATGGCAGGAATACCCAATGGGCCACGAAGTGTTACCCCAGGAGATACACGATATCGGTACCTGGTTGGCCGCCCGCCTCGGCTGAAAACCACACATTGTGTAGCCGTATGACCAACGCACTACGCCGCGCCCGATTCTTGCATTACACTGGCCGGCGTACATTCCTTAACCAATTGATGAGATGACCGTGCTCAAAGCACTCAAGAAGATGTTCGGTAAAAGCGAGGCTGAGCAGCTCGCGCCAGGTTCCAGTGCCCCCGCCCACGCCCAAGGCAACCGCAATGACGGTCAGCAGCCCGGCCGGACCGCACCTGTAGCCTCGCCAAAAAAAGAGCCGGTGACCACACCCGCCACGGTTAACGTCGCTGAAGAACCACCCGCCGAGAAGCCACGCCAGGAAAAGCCGCGCCGCGAACGCGCGCCAAAGCCTGTGGTTATCCCCTGGAAACTGGAAGACTTCGTTGTCGAACCCCAGGAAGGCAAAACCCGCTTTCATGACTTCAAGCTCGCCCCGGAACTGATGCACGCCATCCAGGACCTGGGTTTCCCGTACTGCACGCCGATCCAGGCGCAAGTGCTGGGCTTCACCCTCGCCGGCAAAGACGCCATCGGTCGCGCCCAGACCGGTACCGGCAAGACCGCTGCCTTCCTGATCTCGATCATCACCCAGTTGCTGCAGACCCCGCCGCCCAAAGAACGCTACATGGGTGAGCCGCGCGCACTGATCATCGCCCCGACCCGGGAGCTGGTGGTCCAGATCGCCAAGGACGCCGCCGACCTGACCAAATACACCGGCCTCAACGTGATGACGTTTGTCGGTGGCATGGACTTCGACAAGCAACTCAAGCACCTGGAAGCGCGTCACTGCGACATCCTGGTTGCCACGCCGGGCCGCTTGCTGGACTTCAACCAGCGCGGCGACGTGCACCTGGACATGGTCGAAGTGATGGTGCTGGACGAAGCCGACCGCATGCTCGACATGGGCTTCATCCCCCAAGTACGTCAGATCATTCGCCAGACCCCGCCGAAAAACGAGCGCCAGACCCTGCTGTTCTCCGCGACCTTCACCGAAGACGTGATGAACCTCGCCAAGCAGTGGACCACCGACCCGTCCATCGTCGAGATCGAGGCCCTGAACGTTGCCAGCGAGAACGTCGAACAGCACATCTATGCAGTGGCCGGTGCCGACAAATACAAGCTGCTCTACAACCTGGTCAACGACAACGGGTGGGAGCGGGTGATGGTGTTTGCCAACCGCAAGGACGAAGTGCGGCGCATCGAAGAACGCCTGGTGCGTGACGGCGTCAACGCCGCGCAACTGTCTGGCGACGTGCCGCAGCACAAGCGCATCAAGACCCTGGAAGGTTTCCGCGAAGGCAAGATTCGCGTGCTGGTGGCCACCGACGTGGCCGGGCGCGGGATCCACATCGACGGCATCAGCCACGTGATCAACTTCACCCTGCCGGAAGTGCCGGACGACTACGTGCACCGCATTGGCCGTACCGGCCGCGCGGGCGCTGCGGGCGTGTCCATCAGCTTTGCCGGTGAAGACGATTCGTACCAGTTGCCGTCGATCGAAACACTGCTGGGCCGCAAGATCAGCTGCGAAACGCCGCCGACGCATTTGTTGCGCCCGGTGGAGCGTAAACGCCCTTAAGCTGGAATGCGGTAGAACATGTGGGAGCTGGCTTGTGTGGGAGCCGGGCTTGCCTGCGATAGCATCACTTCGGTGTAACTGACACACCGAGGTGCCTGCATCGCGGGCAAGCCCGGCTCCTACACAAGCCCGCTCCCACATTTGGTTTCAGCGTCTTCAAATTCAAGGAGGAACACATGAACCAGGCCGACTACATCATCATCGGCGGTGGCATCGCTGGCGCATCCGCCGGTTACTGGCTGTCACAACATGCCCGCGTCATCGTGCTGGAGCGCGAGTCGATGCCGGGTTACCACTCCACCGGCCGCTCCGCCGCCCTGTACATCGCCGCCTACGGCACGCCCCAGGTTCGTGCACTGACCCTTGGCAGCCGCGCCTTCTTCGATCACCCGCCCACCGGTTTTGCCGAGCACCCGCTGCTCACCCCGCGAGGCGAATTGCTGGTGGACTTGACTGGCGACCCGGACGAATTGCAGCGCCAATACCTGAGCGCCAAGGCCCTGGTGCCGGAAACGCGCCTGCTCGACGTCGATGAATCGATGGCCATGATGCCAATCCTGCGCCGGGAAAAGGTCCATGGCGGGATCTACGACCCCACCGTCTGCGACATCGACACCGACGCGCTGTACCAAGGCTATTTACGTGGCATTCGACGCAACGGCGGTGAACTCCACACCGACAACGACGTGCAAAAACTGACCCGCGACGCCCAGGGCGTGTGGCAAGTTCGCACTGCGCAACAGCACTTCAGCGCCCCGGTCATCATTAACGCCGCAGGTGCCTGGGCCGACCACATCGGTGAGTTGGCCGGTGCACAGAAAATCGGCCTGCAACCCAAGCGTCGCAGTGCATTCGTGTTCGCCGCGCCCGCTGAACTCAACATCCATGCATGGCCGGAACTGGCAGCCCTCGACGGCTCGTTCTATATGAAACCCGACGCCGGCATGTTCCTCGGCTCACCGGCCAATGCCGACCCGGTGGAGCCCCACGATGTGCAGCCGGAAGAGCTGGATATTGCGACGGGCATCTATCACATAGAAGAAGCCACCACCCTGAGCATCCGCCGGCCTGCGCGGACCTGGGCCGGGCTGCGCAGTTTTGTCAGCGATGGGGATCTGGTCTGCGGCTTTGATCCACAGGTGGAGGGCTTGTTCTGGATTGCGGCCCAGGGCGGCTATGGGATTCAGACGTCACCGGCGATGGGTCAGGCCAGTGCCGCGCTGGTACGCGGGAAACCATTGCCCGCACCGCTGCAAGAGGCAGGGCTAAGTGCCGCAATGCTCTGCCCCGCACGCCTGGGACGCCCTCTCATCCCTGATTGAGCTCACCGAGGATTGGCCGACGAATAGCCGCAGCCACCTCACTGAACGACTCATGGAAGCTACTGCTGCTGCCCTGCATATCCACAAAGCGGCTGGCATGCGTCGAGGGCTGAGGGTGTGCACCGGGCGGGCCGTCCGCCTGAGGAACGGCGCCCCCCTGCAGGCTTTTGACCCGGGCGATGACCCCTCGAGTGAAATTGAACGACCTCAAGGTAAAACCCACGACGCCGTACGTTCTGGAGAACCAGGTCAGCCCGCTCTTCTGCGTGAATTGATAACTCAACCCCGTAATTTGTTTGGCCGCTGTGCTGACGGCAGAACCGATCGGGGTGTCGAAAAGACTGGCGTAACCCGAAAACTTCTCATTGTTGGCCGCCAACGCAGCCCGGCCAAACGCGCCTTTCGCGGACAGAAAAGCACTACTGAAACTCGCCCCCATGACGCGATTCCAAAGCCGGTAGACGCCCAGCCGAGGTTCTTGATGTGCTGTGAACGATCCCAGCCCATCTGCTTGTCGACCGCCGCAACCCCCAACGACGCAACAGCCAGCGTCACGCTCACCAACCCCATCGACGACGCGGCAACCCCCAATACCTTGGCGGCAAGCGCCGCCCCCACCACCGCCTTCGCTCCCGCTGCCGCAGTACCCGCCGCAATCGCTGCGTTCATCGCCAATACACCTGCCAGCCCCGCCACACCGAATCCCAGGCTCACAATCGAGAAGGCCAGCGCAGTCCCCGTCAATGCCCATGACAACCAGGAAGGGAACAACCCGTCGGCGTCCGTCATGTTGACCGGATTACACCGGCAGTAGGCATACCCGTTGATTCCGCCCTCGCCAAACGGGCTCAGCGGATCGGGAGAAACAAATACGCCCAGCGCCGGATCATAGGCACGGGTACCGTTACCCAAATGATAAAGGTTGACCCCCACATCCAGGCGCTCCCCGTTGAATGCCGGGAGTTGCAAATCCACCAGGGTGCGGGACACACCGTCATCCAGGGCAATCTTCGCATCACCGTAGGGCGTATAGTGCCGGCGCTTGAGCGGCTGGCCGGCACTGACCAGTCCGCGCACGCTGCCCGCGCTATCGTTGATGTGCAGTTGCTCGCCTTCCGCGCCGCCGGTGCGGGCCAGCACCTCCTGCGCACCATTGAGAAAACGAATCTTTCTGGAGCCCTGAACCAGGCCGTCGAGACGATCACCGGAATAAGCCAGCATCACCGGCTGTTCGCTGCCGCGATGGGTGATGACTTGCCGAGCCTCGGCATCGTATTGATAGCTGTAGGTGAAAGCGCCGGTCTGCACACTCGTCAGTTGGTCAAAGCCGTTGAAAGCCAATGTACGGCACGCCGTGCTTCCCAGCAGGTTGCCCGACGCATCGTAGCTCAGCGTTTGATCCTGTACTGGGTTGGTGTGGGTCAACCGTGTCAAGCGCGCAGGATCGCTGCCCTGGAAATAACGGGTGCAGGTGTCTTGGCTGCCATTGGCAAAGGAAGTCACTACGCGCGTCATGTTATCCAGACCGTCATAACTGAACACCTGGCCGACAATCCCCCGCCCTTGCTGGTCCTGTGGTTGCTCAGCCCCCTCGCAGCGGTACGTCGCCAAACGGAAATAGCCATCGTAGGTAAACGTTTCACTGACGACGACCTGGCTGTTGGCGCCCTTGATTACCCGGGTAGCCAACAAGCTGCTGGTGTAATAGGTGCTGGTGATGCTCTCCAGCAATGCTGTGTTTTGCTCGATACGACGCTCGACTTCCCGCCCCAGGTCGTCATAGGTGATTTTTGCCACGATGCTGATGGTGCCGTGGGTCGTCGTCAGGCTCGCCAGCCGGCCGAACTCATCGTAGCCCTGTTGTGCCACTACTTGCCCGGTAGTGGTTTTAACCAGCCGGCCGCGGGCGGGGTCATATTCCAGCTCGCTGCTCTGGCCGGCCGCCGACGTGTGATGAATCAAGCGCCCGGCTGGGGAATAGCGGTACTGCGCAGTCAACCGGGTGCCGTTGAGCGACTGCATCTCTTCCCTGGGAGACCCGTTGAGATCGTATTGCACTTCGTGAATCAAGGTGGACGTGGTCGAACTGCGCAGCAAAGCGGTGACGGGATCGTATTGGCTGTTGACCTGGGGATGCCCTGCCATATCGATCCGGTCCAGCACGTCCAGTTGCGCGTCATAGCGATAATCCTGCCGGTCGCCCCGGGGGGAGACACAGGAGGCCGGCTGTGTTGAGCCCGCAGCGTAGCTCCAGGTAGTTGCCGGCGTTGTCCCCCTGGCCTCGGACTTCAACCGGCCCAGGCTGTCGTAGGAGCGAGTGCCCAACGTCTTGCCATCCACGTTGATGGACATGACCAGCTCTTGCGTGGTTCCCGCAGCATAGGCCAGCACCCGTGTGCGCGCGGGCGTTGCCCCGAGTGGCCGCTCGACGACAGTACTCAGGCGATCAAACCGATCGTAGGTGTACTCGGTCAGGTTCTTGTCCACATCGTTGAGTGTCGTGCACCGCCCCAAGCCATCGTAGGTCCGTGATTCCAACTGAATCTCTTTGGCGCTGGTACTGACCCGGTTAACCAGCCTCGGCTGGTTGTACTGGTTGAACCAGGTTTCGATGCGCCCCTCCCCGGCCATTCCGGTCACCGTCATATTCAACAGCGGGTCATACTCATCGAGCTCCACCCGCCCATCGGCATGAGCCACCTGGCTGGGGTTACCCCAACGGTTATAGGCATAACGTGTCACCAGGCTGCGCTCGGCGCCGGAGAGCAGGTCCACTTGAGTTGTTTCTACATGCTGCCCGAGGCCATCGTAACGCTGGGTACTGATCGCCCGTTCACGCCCCTCCAGCAACTGTGCCACGGCTACTGGCCGGCCAGTGCCATCAAAATAGCTGATCACACGGGTGCCCTGGGCATCGGTGGTCACCACGTTGGCCCGGGTGGTGCTCGTCGCGAAGTGATAGGCGTAGGTACGGCGCGCCTGCTGTGGAGTGCCGGGGGAAATCGCTTCTGCGACCAGTCGGCCAATGACATCAAACTCAAAGGCCACGACCACTCCATTGTCCCGGGTCATATTCAGCACACGTCGATTGGCCAGCGACAGCGAGCGCGCCGATTCCAGCCACTGTCCATCCGCCCCCTTCAAGCGGCGCGTTTCAGTCATCATGTCGCCGCTGAAGGTGTAATTGACCTCCGTTACATGGGACTGGCTATCAAGGGTCATGGTCGTGGTTTTCAATCGACCATGCAGGGCGGGGTTATCGGCCGCCTCGTAATAGGTTTCCCGGGTCACGACCCCGGTGGAAACGGTGCTCGACTCCATCGCGACAAAATAGCTACTGCCCACTGCCACACGTACGTGGGTATGTTCGGTCACACGGACCAACGGCCCAAGCAACGCCGGGACAATCCGCTCCTGCCGGGTGTATCGCTCAAACAGGCCGTGAGGATCGGGCGGGCAACGCGCTCCGTCGCCCGCAATCGGGTAATAGCTGTACTCGGTACGGATGCCGGACGCATCGGTGCTGCTCAACTCATTGCCAAATTGATCCGTCTCGCTGATGACCTCTTCCTTTCTCACAGCCCCGCCCGCCACTAACCCGAACTGTTTGGTTATCACCCGTGGCAACTGGAGGTTGGCCGGCTGTGCGCTGAAGGCAGCACCGGGTGTGATGTTGTAGGTGATGGTCTGCAGGGTCTGCGTGCCCTCGCGCAGGGTCCGCTCCTCGGTGAGCAGGTGAAACTTGTTGTAGGTGGTTCGCGTCACCACATTAAGTGCAGACGTGGCCCCCAGGAGGGTTTCTTCCGTGAAGTAAACGTAGTCACTGGCCGTGAGGTAGAGGTTGTCCTCTCCCTCACGAAAGCCGCCCGAAAACGGGTAGCCGGTAAAATTTCTGCTGGGACTGTACGTGTAACTACGGGACATGGCCGGCTGAGTGGCGCCGGGTGTATTCAGCCACGTCACCACCCTGGGGATGAACGCACCGTTGGCATATTGATGTCCGTTTTCGACATAGCTGATCTGTTCAACTCCGCCCATCGGTGACTGCACCCGGTTCATCGCAACCAGGCCATTTCTGAACGCCGGGGTATAACCGAACAAATACGCTGCGGCACCGGGCGCTTCGGTTCGATCATAGGGCGCCGTCACACTGGTCAATCGGTCTCCAGTGAATACAAAACGGGTGCGTGCATAGCGGCTACCGTCCACCCGCGCATCGGCCATCTGCAAGCGTCCGCCCGAATAGGTCAGTACCAACAGTTCCTCTTGTTTGTGATTAAGGATCCGTTCCAGAGACCCGCTGCTGGTGTACCGCACGTCCAGGCTTTCGCCATTTTCAAAGCGTATGGCAACAATCCGGTACGGCACCGTGCTGTTGGTACGGCGCAGGGTTTCGACGGTGCCGTCCTTATAGATCACCTGCAATGTGGTGCTGTCCACCCGCTTGACCGCCAGGTCTTTCAACTTGCGATCCTTGATCACCAGCGTGCCGCCTACGGGCGGCAGACTCTGGGTTTGAAACTGCTCGCCACTGAGCAGAGTCAGCCTGGAGGTGGCCACGTCGAACTCGGTATTGCTCAAACGCCAACCCAGGCCGTAGACACCGCTGGTGGTATCCATCATTGAAAATGACAGCGTAAAGTCCCGGCTGACCTCCAGGGGACCCTGAGGGCACAACGTTGCCAGGCGGATCAGACAACCGTATTGGCCAGTGCGCAAGTCGACGGAACCGTTGAAGTGAGAGCTAAAGTTAAATGCGTTCGAATAGACATTCATGAGGGGGGTCCATTAGTTACACGCATCGACCGATGCCTTATAAACACGCAACGTACACTTCAAACTTGCTCAGTAGTCTTTCAACACGATTGCATTACCGCCGTTCTTCCAATCCAGCCAAAAAGAATGCTCACAACCAAAGTTATCCCATAAGCGCCAAGGACTCCTGGTATCGTAATTGGTATAAATTGACTCAGCCTCCAATTTCACAGCACGCATAATAGTGTCCCTCTCATGAAACCGCACATAAGAGTTGAGCCAAGGGATATTCTGGTGCAGATCACTCATCTGAACTCGCGAGCCAGGAGCATCCTTGCCCATGACAACCCCTCCTTTTCTAAACTTTTTATTGAAGCTCCCCGTTCCCATATTAGTGTAAGAAGTTTGAAAGAATGGACCTTCATTCCTGATCGCCAATGGACTGTCGAGCCCTCTATTTACAAGAAACTTCAATCCTGACGGAGGCGTGTAGTAGTACACATCCACATCCGCCACGGGAACATCAAGCGCGTCGTAATCAACGTACTCGACAAGATCCACGACTTTCAGGGCATAAGGCCTGACAGGCGTTATATTTATCCACGCATCAAAAGCGACATCATCCAACTTCATATTGGTGGTATAGACTTTTCCATCCACCTCTATTCTCGCCATAAACCGATGAGGCTCAATGGCCTGCGTAGAATTGAAACGCATGTACCTGCTAATGACTTCATTGGCCGCACTTTCCGGGAGTGGTGCTTCCTCTTGTTCCTGCCGTTCTATGGCACCTCGATTCCAAAGGCCGGTGTCGTATATGTTTTTTTCCCGATCACAACTCCAGCCCGCAGGAAGGGGTTGATCCCGATTCGCAGAATATAGAGTCACCGTCGCACTGGCGCGTTCGGCATCAGTCAACGGTACACCAATCCAAGTAGCAGTCTCGGGAACATATTTTTCCTTGATCGCCTCGATTTCCACTTTGCATTGATGACGGCCATTGGCATACAACGAACTGGTCGAGGTACCACCACCCGGCAGCGTGATGTGCAAATACTGAATTTTATACTCTGCGTCATTGCCCAAATCACCCAGGGTGATGGACTCTCCCGTGTCTTGGGTATTCAAGAAAAACACATGTTCAGTGCCAAAATTATCCAACAGCCGCCACGGCGTCTTCGTGTTGATTCCCTGGTCAAGGCGCATCCAGCCTTTCAACCGGATAGCACGCATAATCGTGTTTCTTTCATTAAATCTCACTGAGGCATTCGCGGGTGCCCCTTTTCCATGAACATCGCTGTAAACCAATTGCATGGCGAACGTGTTATTACCTGGGATCACCCCGGCCTTGGTCGGAACGTCGGACCCCGTATAAAAGTAAGAACTCTGAAAATGACTCCCCTCATCAACTAACGCTATAGGCGAATCAAGACCACGATTTTCTAAAAATGTTAGGCCCGCGGGTGGAGTCCAATAATAAACATCCATTTCCACCATACCGGAACGAAAAGCTCCATGGTCGACGAATGGGACCATATCAACGTTAGCCAGCCGTTCTGGAGGCACCGGAGTTATTGTCAACGACGAACCATGCTCCTGTTCTGCGCTGGAAATGTGGCTGGTATAAATTTTTCCATCCAGAACAGCTCGAGCCACGAACGTTACCGACTCCAAAGGCAGCTCCGAATTGAAACGCAGGTAACGGACAACCGTTTCAACAGGCGCCTGATAGTCTGAAGCCGCTGCGTGCCTTGCCGCTATGGCTCCACGACGCCAAAGTCCGAGGTCATAGATATTCCTTTTCTCATCACAACTCCAGCCAAGCGGAAGTTGTTGATGATCAACTGACGTTACTACCGTCACGGTTACACAGGAACGTTCGTCATCCGTCAACCGTGCATGGCTCCAAACACCGTTATCACCCTTCACCTCTTTAACCAGCTCAATAATCACCGCGCATTGATGGCGACCATTGGCATACAGCGCATCAGTCGAGGTCGCGCCATTGGACGAACTAATGTTAAGACGTGATAACCGGACACTTTCCTTATCATTTTTCATTGCTGCGCTCCCAGTACCCAACCTACCTGAATAAAAGAGCGACAAAACAACAAAGAACAATAGAAACTGTTAAAAGTCGACGCCCAGCCATATTAAAGGCGCTAACGAAACCCCACGTAACTGTTAGAATTAACAGTTACGTGGTGCTTTCTAAGAACCATTTGAAATGACAGCCAGGGTGATTATTCCCATAGCATCAGGAAAGCCCGCACGAGTGATCAAACTCAGCGGGGAACACAGAACAATCACAGTCGAGAGGGGTTAAAAAACCTAGTGCGTCCAGCGGTCAGCAGCCGCGTGATCGCTGTCGCGCCCTTCCACCCAGCGCGGGCCCTCGCTGGTGTTTTCTTTCTTCCAGAACGGCGCCCGCGTCTTCAGGTAGTCCATCACAAACGCGCAGGCATCAAACGCGGCCTGGCGATGAGCACTGGCCGCTGCGACGAATACGATCGGCTCACCCGGCTCCAGGGCACCGATGCGGTGCAGCACTTCCAACTTGAGCAGCGGCCAGCGTTGCTCGGCCTCGACGGCGATTTTGCCGAGGGCTTTTTCCGTCATGCCCGGGTAGTGCTCAAGGAACATCCCCGCCACCTCCCGGCCATCGTTGAAATCACGCACATAGCCGACAAAACTCACCACCGCGCCCACGCCCACATTGGCCGCGTGCATAGCGTTAACTTCGGCACCCGGATCAAACGGCTCGACCTGCACCCGAATCGCCATGGTCAGCCTCCGGTGACGGGCGGAAAAAACGCCACTTCGTCGCCATCAACCAGCGGCTCGTCCAGCGAGCACAGTTCTTCGTTGCGGGCGCACATCAAGCCGGTTTCGTTGAGCACTTCAAAGCCGGGGTCCGCCGCCAATGCCTGGCGCACCGCTTCGACCGTAGCGAACTCGCCTTCCACTTCCAGGGAGTCCAGGTCCACCGCTTCGCGGTAACGGGCAAAAAACAATACGTTGATGCTCATGCCTGGTCCGCCTTGAAATGCCCGCTCTTGCCGCCGAGTTTCTCCAGCAGCCGAATATTTTCGATGGTCATGCCACGGTCCACGGCCTTGCACATGTCGTAGATCGTCAGGGCCGCCACGCTCGCCGCCGTCAACGCTTCCATCTCGACGCCGGTCTGGCCGCTGAGTTTGCAGCGGGCGACGATGTGCACCGCGTCCAGGCCATCGGCGCTGAGTTCAACCTTGACCCCGGTGAGCATCAACGGGTGGCACAGGGGAATCAGGTCACTGGTTTTTTTCGCGGCCTGGATCCCGGCAATGCGGGCCACGGCAAACACGTCGCCCTTGGGGTGGGCGCCGTCGACAATCATTTTCAGGGTTTCGGGCAACATGCGCACCCGCGCTTCGGCCACGGCTTCACGGAACGTCACGGCTTTTTCAGTGACGTCGACCATATGGGCGCGACCTTGGGAATCGAGATGAGTCAGCACAGGGATACTCCTGATCAGGAGCCCCGATTGTAAACCTGCGGGTCAATTTTGCGCACAGCTGAATTTGTAGGAGCCGGCTTGCCGGCTCCTACAGTGGTCAGTGGTTACAGGTGAGATTCGGCGTATTCGGCCAGAATCGAACGAGGGACACCTTGCAAGGCGATGTGCACGCCGTTCGGGAAGTCCTTGAAGCGTTCCGTCAGGTACGTCAGCCCGGAGCTGGTCGCGGACAGGTAAGGGGTGTCGATCTGTGCCAGGTTGCCCAGGCACACCACTTTGGAACCGGCGCCGGCACGGGTGATGATGGTTTTCATCTGGTGCGGCGTGAGGTTCTGGCATTCATCGATCAAAATCAGGCTTTGCTGGAAGCTGCGACCCCGGATGTAGTTGAGGGATTTGAACTGCAACGGCACTTTGCTGAGGATGTAGTCGACGCTGCCATGGGTGTTTTCGTCATCCATGTGCAAGGCTTCGAGGTTGTCGGTAATCGCCCCCAGCCACGGCTCCATTTTTTCCGCTTCGGTGCCGGGCAGGAAACCGATTTCCTGGTCCAGGCCCTGCACACTGCGGGTGGCGATGATGCGGCGATAGCGCTTCGTCACCATGGTCTGTTCGATGGCGGCCGCCAGGGCGAGGATGGTTTTCCCCGAGCCTGCCGCACCGGTCAGGTTGACCAGGTGGATGTCCGGATCAAGCAAGGCGTACAGCGCCAGGCTCTGGTAGATATCACGCGGTTTCAGGCCCCAGGCTTCCTGGTGCAACAGGGGCTCCTGATGCAGGTCGAGGATCAGCAGCTTGTCGACCTGGATCTCTTTGATCCAGCCCACAAAACCCTGTTCGTCGATGATGAACTCGTTGATGTGCACGGCCGGCAGGTTGTCGATCAGCTGTACCTGGTGCCAGGTGCGGCCATGGTCCTGACGGGTTTCGACCTTGCTGACGCGATCCCAGAACGAGCCGGTCATGGTGTGATAACCACGAGACAGCATCGATACGTCGTCAACCAGCTGGTCAGTACTGTAGTCCTCGGCAGCGATCCCACACGCTCGTGCCTTCAGGCGCATATTGATGTCTTTGGTCACCAGCACCAGGCGCAGGTCCTTGTCACGTGCGTGCAGGTCGATCAATTGGTTGATGATTTTGTTGTCGTTCAGATTCTCCGGCAGCAGGCTGTTGGGCTCGCTGCGCTTGCTCATCAGAATCGACAGCAAGCCCTTGGGCCCGCTTTTGCCACGCTGGATCGGTACGCCCACCTCGACGTCATCGGGGGAGGCTTCGCCGAGGGTCTTGTCGATCAGGCGGATGGCCTGGCGGCATTCGGCGGCAACGCTGTGGTGCCCGCTTTTGAGTTTGTCGAGCTCCTCAAGCACGATCATCGGGATGGCGACGTGGTGTTCTTCAAAGTTAAGCAGTGCGTTTGGATCGTGAATCAGTACGTTGGTATCAAGCACATAAAGGATTGGCTGGTCGGAAGAAGGGTTACGTCCATGATCATCCATACTCGGTCACCTTTGTGGGAGCCAGTCGACGCAATACCGCGACAGTGCTGCGCCTCGATTCGACCGTCGAACGCACTTGAGGGGCGTCAAGTGCGGTGCACACAAGAGGTGTCTTGGAAGACGCCACCTGTGTTGCAGGTTTCGGCTGTCTGTCTTCGTAATACCGCAAAACACATGACAGGAAAAAGCACTTTGACGCTTTTTTGAAGTTTATTTTTCAGGATGACGAATAGCACTAGGCGAGCCGGCATTGCACCGTTAAAGTCGGAAGTCCGCCTGTATCGAAATATCTCCCAAATTCCCCCCGAAAAAACCTCAGCCCCAACAGGGCCGGGCTCTTCGTGCTTTTCAGCGAAACGCTTCCCGGCAATCCTGCCAGCCGAGTCCACTTTCTGCCGTGGCGTGCAAAAGCCAGGGCAATGCGATGCGCGCCTTGTCCTGGGTGTCGTGGAACACGATCACCCCGCGCCGCCACAGCAGCATCAGCGTCAGCACGCGGTTGGCCGACTCATCGGCCTTGAGCTTGCCGGCTTCGTCTTCTGAATCGATGTCCCACAGCGCCACCTGCAGCCCCTGGGACTGGAAGAAACCCTGGCTGTCGGAGCGTCGCTGGCCGTAGGGCGGGCGAAACAGCGGCACGTAGTTTTCCGGCATCAGGCTCTGGGCCAGGGAGGCGCTGCGGGTGATGGAGGACTGCCAGTCGACCCAGTGGCTATGGGAACGGTACTGCCAGCCCTGGATGCCGACGCACTGGCCCTGGTACAGCGCCTGCACGTCGGTGGCCGAGCTTTTTTCAACGCGGGTTTGCAGGCTGTTGCCGAGCACGAAGAAGAGGCCGTGCATTTTCTGTTTGCGCAGGTAGTCGGCCAGCCAGTCGGTGTTGCCGCTGACGGGGGATGGGCCACTGTCGAAGGTCAGCAGGAACATCCGGTCGTTGAGTTCGTCGCCGTTGCGTTCGTGATCGCCGAAGCGCGCGATTTCACTGCTGATCTGCGGGAACAGGGCGGCCTTGCGTAACTGTTCATCCAGGTAGCGTTCGTGGAATACGCGGCTGGGGCCGGCCCAGCCTATATAGAAGGAGCTGTCGCTGACCTGGAACTTGGCGGCTTGTTCGCGCAGGTCGTCCATGTTTTCCACCAGGTAGCAGAAGGAGGCGTCCTGTTCGCAGCTTTGTTGGGCGAAGGTGTAGTTTTCCAACAGCCGTTGCCACAGTTGGCGGCGCAGGTCGTCGATGGAAGCCTGGTTGATGATCTTCAGGCCCAGGCGCTGTTTCAGGGCGGGCTCGTCGAGGGCTTCGCTGGCCAGCAGGGTGTGGGCGAACATCAGGATTTCGGCGCGGGAGGCGACATCGAACAGGGCCGGGCTGCTGAGGCGTTCGGGCCAGGTGCCGCGGTCCAGGGTCGCGACATCCACGGGGGCGGCTTGGGCGCCCAGGCAGATGAGCCAGGCTGACAGTAAAAGCGCAATTCGCACGAAGGGTCTCCCTTTCCAGAGTCGTCGGGCACTATAGCCGATCGTGTGGGGGGGGCTATTGGGTTGGTGTGTAGATCCGTTATTTGGGTGATGGCTGATATGGGTTCCGCTCTTACAGCGGCTCACTTTTGAACAGCGCAAAAGTAAGCAAAACGCTCTTGCCCCACCACTCGGCACCTCGCCTAGGCTCGGTGTGCCCTCTCTCCGGTAGCACGAAGCGGGCCGCCGCGACGGGGCGTCCCTGCCCCGTCGCGGCTAAACCGGCGTCCTGCCGGTTTACCCGCTCCGTACTACCTGCGTTCGGCCAGCGTGGTTTAACGGGGCGCCTAAGATCAAGATCAAAAGCAGATCAACAGCACAGCGGCCTACAGGCCGGCTTGAGTGGTGTGAAGCAAAGGCAAAAGCAAAATCAAAATCTAAAGCGGGCACGGTCCAACTGTAGGAGCTGGCTTGCCGGCGATGGTCGTTAACGATGACGTGGGCATCCTGAATGAACGCGGCGTTCTCAGGTTTTTCGCCGGCAAGCCGGCTCCTACAGAAAAGCAGCTTTGCTTTCGCTTTGGCTTTTGCTGTGGCTTCTACCACTCAAGCCGGCCTGTAGGCCGCTGTGCTCTTGCTGTTGATCTTGATCTGCGGGCCCCGTCAACCACGATGGCCGCAAGCAGGCACGGTGGAGCGGGTAAATCGGCAGGGAAGCCGATTTAGCCGCGCCGGGCCATGGATGGCCCGTCGCGGCGGCCCGCGGAATCGGGCCGGAGTGCGGGCATGCCGAGCCTAGGCGAGGCACCGAGTGGTGGGGCAAAGACCTTTTGGTTACTTTTGGGGCGTTTGCCAAAAGTGACCCGCCGTAAGGGCGGAACCCTAAGCCGCCGTTACCTAAATAACGGATATACACACAAACCCCCAGACATCTATCACCATCATAGGTGGAGTCAAACCTCCCTACCCCCTAGAATCCCCCCACGATTAAAGGAGACGACTTCATGCTGACGGTGATTTCCCCCGCCAAAACCCTCGATTTCGAGTCAAAGCCGGTCACCCCGCGCTTCACCCAGCCGCAATACCTCGACCACTCCCAGGAGCTGATCGAACAACTGCGTGAACTGAGCCCGGCGCAGATCAGCGAACTGATGCACGTCTCCGACAAGATCGGCGGCCTCAACGCCGCACGCTTCGGCAGCTGGACCCCAGCCTTCACCCAAGCCAACGCCAAACAGGCCCTGCTGGCCTTCAAGGGCGACGTCTACACCGGCCTCAACGCCGAAACCTTCACAGACGCCGACTTCACCTACGCCCAGGACCACCTGCGCATGCTCTCCGGCCTGTACGGCCTGCTGCGCCCACTGGACCTGATGATGCCGTACCGCCTGGAGATGGGCACCAAGTTGCCCAACGCCCGTGGCAAGGACCTGTACGCCTTCTGGGGCACCCGCATCAGCGAATGGCTCAACGAAGCCCTGGCCGAACAAGGCGATGACGTGCTGCTCAACCTGGCCTCCAACGAGTACTTTTCGGCAGTCAAGCGCCCGGCACTGAACGCGCGGATCATCAACACCGAGTTCAAGGACCTGAAAAACGGCCAGTACAAGATCATCAGCTTCTACGCCAAGAAGGCCCGGGGCATGATGAGCCGCTTCGTGATTGAAGAACGCATCAACGACCCGGCCAGGCTCAAGGAATTTGACGTACAGGGCTACCGCTTCAATGCGGAGCAGTCGAAACCGGATAACCTGGTGTTCCTGCGGGATCACGCACCGGAATAACTCAGTCTTTCTGAAAACCGGAAACCCGTGGCGAGGGAGCTTGCTCCCGCTGGGCTGCGCAGCGGCCCCAAAAAAGCCAGGGCCGCTGCGCGCCCCAGCGGGAGCAAGCTCCCTCGCCACAACAATTCCCTCGAATAAACCCCTCTTCAGCCCATCTAATCGTCATTTATTTGGCGTCAAAAATATTTCTTCAGAATTCCTAACATTTATTTCACTCGACATTCGTCAATTTTTTTCGTAGTGGCACCACTTTTTTCAAAGAGTAGTGGCACAAAACTATTTAGCCCTCGCAACTCCCCGCAACTACTGGCCCAAATAGCAAGTGCTATCACAATAGTACTAGTGCCATCTTTCCTAATATTTCAAGAAATTTCCGGAAACAGGATGAGCGGCCCGGAACTATGTCCCAAAGCACCGCTCATACCACCGGTAACGATTATCTCTGCAAATGTAAGAGATGACTTACGCGGCGACCAAATGAAGTAGCAAAGTTGTCATCTAACTTTGACTCAATGGTCAAACCATCAACTGACTAGTTGAAGGCGGACGAAGAGGTTTCACTACTTTCTCCGAAAAGGCCAAGGCTGAGCTCACCTGTATGGGTCAGTGAGACAACCCAAGCCGTTGATATATAAGGGCTTAAAGCCCCTGTCAACGCCTTGAGGCACTGGCGCCAGGCCCTTCCCCAGGAAGGCTGGCTGCATTTCAGGGCAAGCCCCAACAATAAGGCCAAGTTGCGCACAACTTGAGTGCATTAGTTAGTCACTCGACTTTTAGTATGCCTGCACTGGATATATCGACGTTTATTCGTCGCACTTTCCAGTGTCTGAGTGACGCTTCAAAACATGAACTCCGGCCATCTAATGGCACGATTAACAATGAGGTAAATGCGATGCGCATCAGCATATTTGGTCTAGGTTACGTCGGCGCAGTATGTGCCGGTTGCCTGTCTGCACGAGGCCATGAGGTCGTCGGCGTAGACATCTCCAAGGAAAAGATCGACCTGATCAACGCGGGCAAATCGCCCATCGTTGAACCGGGTCTGGGCGAGCTGTTGAGCCAGGGTATTCAAACTGGCCGACTGCGCGGCACCACCAATTTCGCCGAAGCAATCCGTGATACCGACCTGTCGATGATTTGCGTCGGTACGCCGAGCAAGAAGAACGGCGACCTGGAACTCAACTACATCGAATCGGTGTGCCGCGAGATCGGTTTTGTCCTGCGTGACAAGACCACCCGCCACACCATCGTGGTCCGCAGCACCGTGCTGCCAGGCACCGTGGCGAATGTGGTCATCCCGATTCTCGAAGACTGCTCCGGCAAGAAAGCCGGTGTCGACTTCGGCGTCGCGGTAAACCCTGAGTTCCTGCGTGAAAGCACCGCCATCGCCGACTACGACCTGCCGCCGATGACCGTCATCGGTGAGTTCGACAAAGCCTCCGGCGATGTCCTGCAGTCGCTGTACGAAGAACTCGACGCCCCGATCATCCGCAAGGACATCGCCGTCGCCGAGATGATCAAGTACACCTGCAACGTCTGGCATGCGACCAAAGTGACCTTCGCCAACGAGATCGGCAACATCGCCAAGGCGGTGGGTGTCGACGGCCGCGAAGTGATGGAAGTGGTCTGCCAGGACAAGACCCTCAACCTGTCCCAGTACTACATGCGCCCGGGCTTCGCGTTCGGCGGCTCGTGCCTGCCGAAAGACGTGCGCGCCCTGACGTACCGCGCCGGCTCCCTCGACGTGGATGCGCCGCTGCTCAACTCGCTGATGCGCAGCAACGAGTCCCAGGTGCAAAACGCCTTTGACATCGTCTCCAGCCACGACAAACGCAAAGTCGCCCTGCTGGGCCTGAGCTTCAAGGCCGGCACCGATGACCTGCGCGAAAGCCCGCTGGTGGAACTGGCCGAAATGCTGATCGGCAAGGGTTTCGACCTGAGCATCTACGACAGCAACGTCGAATACGCCCGCGTGCACGGCGCGAACAAGGAATACATCGAGGGCAAGATCCCGCACGTGTCGTCCCTGCTCAACTCGGACTTCGACGAAGTGATCAACAACTCCGACGTGATCATCCTGGGCAACCGCGATGAGAAGTTCCGTGCCCTGGCGCATAACGCTCCCCACGGCAAGCAAGTGGTCGACCTGGTGGGCTTCATGTCCAAGGCCACCAGCGTGAGCGGTCGTACCGAAGGCATTTGCTGGTAACAGCAACGGCAAGTTTCAAGCGGCAAGCGTCCTGATCCCCGGCGCTTGCCGCTTGAAGCCTCCTTCACCTGCGGAATGACGCCTATGTCCAAGTTAAAACACGTACTCCTCCAATCCGCCGGCTGGCTGTTTTTCCTGAGCCTGCTGATGGGACTCGCCCTGCTGTTGCCGGCGAGTACGTTCGACTCCGAGTCGAAGAATTTTATTTTCCTGATTGGCGCCGTCGGTATCTGGCGCTACTCGATGGGTGCTACGCATTTCTTTCGCGGCATGCTGTTCCTGTACGTGGTCTACCCGCACCTGCGGCGCAAAGTGCGCAAGCTGGGCAAGGCAGCAGACCCGTCCCACGTATTCCTGATGGTGACAAGCTTTCGGATCGACGCGCTGACCACGGCCCAGGTCTACAGCTCGGTGATCCGCGAAGCCATCGAATGTGGCTTCCCTACCACCGTGGTCTGCTCGCTGGTGGAAATGTCCGATGAGCTGCTGGTCAAGAGCCTGTGGGCCAGGATGAACCCGCCCGACCACGTCAAGCTGGACTTCGTGCGTATCGCCGGTACCGGCAAGCGTGACGGCCTGGCCTTCGGTTTTCGCGCCATCTCCCGCCACCTGCCGGACGACCGCGCCGTGGTGGCCGTGATCGATGGCGACACCGTGCTCGCCGAGGGCGTCGTGCGCAAGACCGTGCCGTGGTTCCAGCTGTTCGGCAATGTCGGCGGCCTGACCACCAACGAGTTCTGCGAAGTGCGCGGCGGCTACATCATGAGCGAGTGGCACAAGCTGCGCTTCGCCCAGCGCCACATCAACATGTGCTCCATGGCTTTGTCCAAACGCGTGCTGACCATGACCGGCCGCATGTCGGTGTTCCGCGCCAACGTGGTCACCGACCCGGGCTTTATCGCCGACGTGGAAAGCGACTCGCTGCAACACTGGCGCCTGGGCCGCTTCAAGTTTTTGACCGGTGACGACAAGTCCAGCTGGTTCAGCCTGATGCGCCTGGGCTACGACACTTTCTACGTGCCGGACGCTGCGATCCACACCGTGGAACACCCGCCGGAAAAGAGCTTTATCAAGGCCAGCCGCAAGCTGATGTTCCGCTGGTACGGCAACAACCTGCGCCAGAACTCCCGTGCCCTCGGCCTGGGTATGCGCCGGCTTGGCCTGTTCACCAGCATCGTGCTGTTTGACCAGCGCGTGTCGATGTGGACTTCGCTGCTGGGCCTGACCGTGGCGATCATCGCCACGTTCAAATACGGCGGCGCGTTCATCCTCGCCTACCTGCTGTGGATCGGCATCACCCGCCTCATCCTGACCCTGCTGCTGTCGTGCTCCGGTCACCGGGTCGGCCCGGCTTACCCGGTGATTCTCTATTACAACCAGATCATGGGCGCGCTGGTGAAGATCTACGTGTTCTTCCGCCTTGATCAACAGTCCTGGACACGCCAGGACACCAAACTGACCCGCGATTTGGCCAGCTTTCAACGTTGGTTCAACACCTGGTCGTCTCGGACCATGACCTTCTCCGCCGGCAGCATTTTCGTCGCCGTGTTGCTGATGATGGTTTGACCCTGCCAAGCCTGAATTAACTAGGAACTACACACCATGAATAGCCAAGTAAACGCCAACGTTGTCCACGAATCCGAAGCCCAGCGCCAACACGCCCGGGTAAAAATCCCGGCCAAGCTGCGCTTCTTCGGCGCCGACCACACGCCGATGGAAGTACGCGTCATCGACCTGTCCGCCGGCGGCCTGGCGTTCAACGCCCCGCAGCAGCCGCTGAAAGTCGGCGATGTGCACAAGGGTCGCTTGCAGTTCGTGATCGATAACCTCGGCCTGGCGATGGACGTCGAGCTGCAGATTCGCTCCTACGACCGCCAGACCGGCCGCACCGGTTGCCAGTTCCAGAACCTCGACGCACAAGACATCTCGACCCTGCGCCACCTGATCACCTCGCACTTGTCCGGCGACATCGTGACCATGGGCGACGTGCTGGCAACCCTGCAACGCGACAACTTCACCAAGGCGCGCAAGGTCAAGGACAGCGGCAGCAACATGAGCGTCGGCGGCCGCCTGCGGGCCGTGACCTTCAGCCTCGGGATCTTCGTGGTGGGCCTGGTCGCCTTCGGCTTCGTGGTCAAATCGGTGTACGGCATGTACTTCGTCAGCCACGCCACCTCCGGCCTGGTGAGCGTGCCCGGGATGAACGTCACCATGCCCCGCGATGGCACCGTGCAGAGCCTGATCAAAGGGGATGCAGTGGCGGCCAAGGGCGCGCCACTGGCGACCTTCAGCACCAGCATGCTCGACGTGCTCAAAGGCCATCTGGACGAGGACCAGTTGCAACCGGCCAAGGTGGAAGAGCTGTTCGGCAAGCAAATGACCGGCACCCTCACCTCCCCGTGCGACTGCGTCGTGGCCCAGCAATTGGTCGCCGACGGTCAGTACGCCAGCAAAGGCGACGTGATCTTCCAGCTGGTGCCACGCGGCAGCCAGGCCAACGTGGATGCACGCTTCTCCTATCGCCAGTTTGCCGACGTTCGCCCGGGCACCCGTGTGAACTTCCAGGTGGCGGATGAAGAGCAGGTTCGCACCGGCACCATCGTCAGCAGCACCAGCCTCAACAGCACCGAAATGTCCTCCGACATCCGTGTGCAGATCAAACCCGATGCCCCGCTGGACAGCACCTACGCCGGTCGCCCGGTTGAAGTGACCAGCGACCGTGGCCCGTCCCTGAACTGGCTGATCGACAAAGCCATGGCTGCAGGTCTTTAACCATGAGCGCCCTTCGATCCCTGCCGGTTCCATTGGCGCTGGCCATCGCCCTCGCCGGGTGCGCCGGCCTGCCCGACCAACGCCTGGCCAACGAAGCCCTCAAGCGTGGCGACACGGTCACCGCGCAGCAGAACTACCAGCAGCTGGCAGACCTGGGCTACAGCGAGGCCCAGGTGGGCCTGGCTGACATCCAGGTCGGCACCCGCGACCCCGAGCAAATCAAGCAGGCCGAAGCCACGTATCGCGCGGCCGCCGACACCTCGCCCCGTGCCCAGGCACGCCTGGGCCGCCTGCTGGTGGCCAAGCCTGGCGCGACCGAAGCCGAGCACCATGAAGCCGAAGGCCTGTTGAAAAAAGCCTTTGCCAATGGCGAAGGCAACACCCTGATCCCGCTGGCGATGCTGTACCTGCAATACCCCCACAGTTTCCCGAACATCAACGCCCAGCAGCAAATCAGCAAATGGCGCGCCTCGGGTTACCCGGAAGCAGGTCTCGCCCAGGTGCTGCTGTACCGCACCCAGGACACCTACGACCAGCATCTGGACGAAGTGGAAAGCATCTGCAAGGCCGCGCTGAACACCACGGATATCTGCTACGTCGAGCTGGCCACGGTCTACCAGAAAAAAGCCGAGCCGGAAAAACAGGCTGAGCTGCTGAAACAGATGGAAGCCGGCTACAGCCGTGGCGCCGTGACCGCCCAACGGGTCGACAGTGTTGCCCGTGTGTTGGGCGATGCGACCCTGGGCAAGACCGACGAAAAAACTGCCCAGGCCCTGCTGGAAAAAATCGCCCCGGGCTACCCGGCATCCTGGGTCAGCCTGGCGCAACTGCTCTACGACTTCCCGGAACTGGGCGACGTCGACCAGATGATGAAGTACCTCGACAACGGCCGCGCCGCCGACCAGCCCCGCGCCGAACTGTTGCTGGGCAAGCTCTACTACGAAGGCAAGTGGGTCCCGGCTGACGCCAAGGCTGCCGAAGAACACTTCCAGAAAGCCGTCGGCCGCGAAGTGGCTGCCGATTACTACCTCGGCCAGATCTATCGTCGTGGCTACCTGGGCAAGGTCTATTCGCAAAAGGCCCTCGACCACCTGCTGACCGCCGCGCGCAACGGCCAGAACAGCGCCGACTTCGCGATCGCCCAACTGTTCTCCCAAGGCAAGGGCACCAAGCCCGATCCGCTTAACGCCTATGTCTTCAGCCAGTTGGCCAAGGCCCAGGACACGCCGGAAGCCAACGACCTGGCCACCCAGCTCGAAGCCCCGCTGACCCCGGAACAACGCGCCGAAGGCCAACGCCTGGTGCAACAGGAACTGGCCGCGCGCGGCACCCTGGCCCAAAGCACGCTGCAATTGCACGCCCTGCAAGAAGAAGACGGCGAGGAATCCCTATGAAGCTCAATCCATTCGTCATGGCCGGCATCGGCCTGACCTTCGCCCTGCTGTGGTCGTGCCCGACCCTGGCCGCGCTGACCGAAGCCAAGAACTTCGGCCTGGAAGTGAAAGTCACCGGCCAGTCCGAAGATGACCGCGACCTGGGCACCCAGAAAGGCGGCGACGTCAACGGCATCGGCCTCGACCTGCGCCCGTGGATCTACGGCGAAAGCGGCAACTGGAGCGCCTACGCCATGGGCCAGGCCGTGACGTCCAGCGACATCATCGAGACCGACACCCTGCAACAGTCCTCGGATGACGCCACCCAACAGACCAGCAATGACGACCGCAAGAGCAAGAAAAACTACCTGGCGATGCGCGAGTTCTGGGTCGCCTACGGCGGCTTCACGCCCTACCCCGGCGAGATCCTCAAGCTCGGTCGCCAACGCCTGCGCAATGACGACGGCCAATGGCGCGACACCAACATCGAAGCGCTGAACTGGACCTTCGACACCACCTTGCTCAAGGCCAATGTCGGCGTCGCCGAGCGTTTCAGCGAATACCGCACCGACCTCAAGGAACTGTCGCCCAAGGACAAGGACCGCCAGCACCTTTACGCCGACGCCGCCTATCAGTGGACGCCAGGCCAGTGGATCGGCCTGCGCGCTCACCACACCCATGACGACGGCAAGCTCGACTACCCGCAACCGGGCGTGGCCACCGACTCGCTGGACAAACGCGAGAACGGCGACCTGACCTGGCTCGGCATCGAAGCCAACAGCGACGCCTACAACTGGCGCAACACCAACACCGTCAACTACTGGGCGAGCGTCACCGGCATGCAGGGTGACCGCGACACGGTCAACGCCTTGAACGCCGACGGCACCCGCCCCGCCAATGCCAAGCGCAGCGATGACGTGAATGGCTGGGCCACCGACCTGGGTGTGCGCCTGCGTCTGGACCCGCAGTGGCAAGTGGGCGCGGCTTACTCGCGCGCGAGCGCCGAATACGAGCAGAACGGCCTGCAAAGCAACCGTTCGAACTGGACCGGTACCCAGTCCCGTGTCCACCGTTTCGGCGAAGCGTTCCGTGGCGAAATGAACAACATGCAGTCCATGAGCCTGTTCGGTTCCTGGCAGTTGCGCGAGGACTATGACGCCAGCCTCGTGTACCACAAGTTCTGGCGCGTCGACGGCAACAAGCCGGTCGGCAGCAACGGCATCGATGCCGTGCAGAACAACACCGATGACGTGACCGGCGCGATCCTGTCCAGCACTTCCCTGCCGCTTGAAGACGGCAAGAAAGACCTGGGCCAGGAGATGGACCTGGTGGTCACCAAGTACTTCAAGAAAGGCCTGCTGCCGGCCGGGCTCAGCCAGTCGATCGACGAACCGTCGGCCCTGGTGCGCTTCCGTGCCGGTGTGTTCAAACCGGGCGACGCCTATGGCAGCCAGGTCGACTCGTACATGCATCGCGCCTTTGTCGACGTGATCTGGAAGTTCTGATGGGAGCCTGCGCAATGAACCCTCAAGCCCTCAAAGGCTCGGTCAGCCTGCTGGTCGCAGCCATGCTGCTGGCCAGCACTTCGGCCTTCGCCGATGTCGCGCAGCAGGTCAAGGCGCCGACCATCGCCAAAGAGCTGCAACAGGCCAAGACCTACACCATTTCGAGCCCGCCGACCGAGCCGCTGGAAATGGCCAAGCCGGCGCTGCCGGACGTGTCCGGCTACACCGCGGCGAATATCGCGAAGAAAATCGTGCGCAGCAAGCCGGGCAAAATCAGTATCCGCCGGATGATGCAGGAAGACGCCCTGAAGGACTTCATCGGCGGCGACAACAAGATGGCTGAATGGGTGGTGCGCCAGCACGGCATTCCCCAGGCGATCTTTGTCGACGACGGCTACATGAACCTCAAGGACCTGCTGAAGAAAGTGCCCAAGCAGTACTTCAGCGAAACCTCGCCGGGGGTGTTCCTGGCCAAGTTGCCGATCGTGGTGGGCCGTAAAGGCATCCTCGAAATCGACAAGCAGACCCAGGAATTGCGCCTGTCCCAGGAGGCCGGTTCGTTCCTGATCAACGACGGCCAGCTGTTTGTGCGCGACACCAGAATCACCGGCTGGCGCGAGAAGACCAACGGCCCGGCGACCTTCCAGTCGCCCAAGGAATTCCGTCCGTTCCTGCTGGCCTGGGGCGGCACCGAGACCTACATCGCCAACAGCAAGATGGCCAGCTTCGGCTACGCCAACAGTAAGTCGTATGGCGTGAGTATTTCCCAGTACACGCCGAACATGGCCAAGGTGCTCAAGCGTCCCGAGCCGACGGGCTGGATCGTCGACTCCGAGTTCTCGGACATGTGGTACGGCTTCTACTGCTATGAGACCACCGGCTTTGTGCTCAAGGGCAATACCTACAAAGACAACATCGTCTACGGCATTGACCCCCACGACCGGTCACACGGTTTGATCATCACCGACAACACCGTCTACGGCACGAAGAAGAAGCACGGCATCATCATTTCCCGGGAAGTGAACGACAGCTTCATCTTCAACAACCGCAGTTTCGACAACAAGCTCTCGGGCCTGGTGATCGACCGTAACAGCGTCAACAACCTGATCGCCGACAACGAGATCTACCGCAACCACACCGACGGCATCACCCTCTATGAGAGCGGCGATAACCTGCTGTGGGGCAACAAGGTGATCAGCAACCGTCGCCACGGCATCCGCATACGTAACAGCGTGAACATTCGCCTGTACGAAAACGTGGCCATGGCCAACGGGCTGACCGGCGTATACGGCCACATCAAGGACCTGACCGACACCGACCGCGACATCGCCCTCGACCCGTTCGACACCAAGGTCTCGCTGATCGTGGTCGGCGGTGAACTGGCCGCCAACGGCAGCGGGCCGCTGTCCATCGACTCGCCGTTGAGTGTCGAGCTGTACCGCGTGTCGATGCTTGCGCCGACCAAATCCAGTGGCATCAGCTTCTCGGGCGTTCTCGGCGATCGCCAGGAAGAGATTCTCGACTTGCTGGTACGCCAGAAGAAAGCCGTGCTGATCGACCCTGTCGAACGCCAGACCGAAATGCAGGACTGAGGATGACCTTTATGCACCCACACATGATCAAACTGCTCAGCCTTTCGGGTTTGACCCTCGGCCTGCTCGCGGCCAGCCAGGGCGTGCGCGCCGACGAAGTACAGGCCCCGAAGTTCAGCGCCGAGCCGTGCTGCAGCCTGTGCCCGGCCGCCCACGACGCGAAGAATTACACCACGCGCTACCAACAGAACTTCACCACCCTGGTACAAGCCCAGGGTGACTGGCTGTTCCGTACCCAGGAAGACCTGCGCACCGAATTCGACACCAGCCCCGCCGGCTACAAACGCATGCAACAGCTGCACGATGCGTTCAAGAGCAAGGGCGTGGAACTGGTGGTGGTGTACCAGCCGACCCGTGGCCTGGTGAACCGCAACAAGCTCAACCCGGAAGAGAAAGCCAAGTTCGATTTCGACAAGGCCCTGGGCAATTACAAGACCATGCTCGGCCGCTTCGCCAAGATGGGCTACGTGGTGCCGGACCTGTCGCCGTTGACCAACGAGCAGCTGCCGGATGAATTGCCGGCCCACGACTTCTACTTCCGCGGTGACCAACACTGGACGCCGTACGGCGCCCAGCGCACCGCCAAAATCGTCGGCGCCAAAGTGCGCGCGATGCCTGAATTTGCCGGTATCCCGCAGCGTGAATTCGAGACCAAACGGTCCGGGCGCATGGGCAAGACCGGCACCTTGCACAACATGGCCGGGCAACTGTGCGGCACCAGCTACGCGATCCAGTACATGGACCAGTTCACCACCGAGCCCAAGGGCGAAGCGGGCGACGGCGACCTGTTCGGCGATTCCGGCAACCCGCAGATCACCCTCGTGGGCACCAGCCACAGCGGCAAGAACTACAACTTCGCTGGCTTCCTGGAACAGGAAATCGGTGCCGACATCCTCAACGTCGCCTTTCCCGGCGGTGGCCTCGAAGGCTCGATGATCCAGTACCTGGGCAGCGAAGAATTCCAGAAGACCCCGCCGAAGATTCTGATCTGGGAATTCTCGCCGCTGTATCGCCTGGATCAGGAGACCATCTACCGCCAGATGATGTCGCTGCTGGACAACGGCTGCGAAGGCAAGACCGCCCAGATGACCGCCAGTACCACGCTGAAGCCCGGCAAGAACGAATTGCTGGTGAACAGTTCGAACAAAGACCTGCGCAATGCCAGCCATCAGGTCGACATCCGCTTCGCCGACCCTTCGGTGAAAACCCTGCAAGCCACCCTCTGGTACATGAACGGGCGCCACGAGGACATCAAGATCGAGAAACCCGAAACATCCGATACAGACGGGCGTTTCGCCTTTGAACTGCGCACCGATGAAGACTGGGCCACGCAAAACCTGCTGGCCGTGGAAGTGCAGGGCCCCGAAGCGGGTCAGGCCGCGCAGAAGGTTGAAGCGAAAATTTGCACACGCAACGTATTCCCAAGCGGTGGTCAACAGACCGCCCAACTCGGGCAATGAGGTTACTTATGCAGAAGTTATTGATTCCAACTTTACTGGGCATGGCGATCTTCGCCGGCTCAGTCAACGCCGCCGCGCCACTGCGTCCGCCCCAGGGTTATTTCGCCCCGGTGGAAGCGTTCAAGACCGGCGACTTCAAGAATGACTGCGACACCATGCCGGCGCCGTACACCGGCTCGCTGCAATTTCGCAGCAAGTACGAAGGTTCGGACAAGGCCCGTTCCACGCTGAATGTGCAATCGGAAAAGGCCTTTCGCGACAGCACCGCCGACATCACCAAGCTGGAAAAAGACACCAGCAAGCGCGTGATGCAGTTCATGCGCGACGGTCGCCCGGAGCAGCTGGAATGCACCTTGAATTGGCTCACCAGCTGGGCCAAGGCCGATGCGTTGATGTCCAAGGACTTCAACCACACCGGCAAGTCGATGCGCAAATGGGCGCTGGGCAGCATGGCCTCGGCCTATGTGCGCCTGAAGTTCTCCGACTCCCACCCGCTGGCCAACCATCAGCAGGAGTCACAGTTGATCGAGGCCTGGTTCAGCAAAATGGCTGACCAGGTGGTGAGCGACTGGGACAACCTGCCGCTGGATAAAACCAACAACCACTCCTACTGGGCCGCCTGGTCCGTCATGGCGACTTCCATCGCCGTGAACCGCCGCGACCTGTTTGACTGGGCCGTGAAGGAATACAAGGTCGGCGCCAATCAGGTCGACGACCAGGGCTTCCTGCCGAACGAATTGAAGCGTCAGCAACGGGCGTTGTCGTACCACAACTACGCCCTGCCGCCGCTGTCGATGATCGCCAGTTTTGCGCTGGTCAACGGTGTGGACCTGCGCCAGGAAAACAACGGCGCGCTGAAACGCCTGGGTGACAAGGTGCTGGCCGGGGTGAAAGACCCGGAAATCTTCGAGAAGAAGAACGGCAAGGAGCAGGACATGAAGGACCTCAAGGAGGACATGAAATTTGCCTGGCTTGAGCCCTTCTGCACCCTCTACACCTGCGCGCCGGACGTGATCGAACGCAAGCACGGGATGCAGCCGTTCAAGACCTTCCGCCTCGGGGGTGACCTGACCAAGGTCTTCGACCCGACGCACGAGAAAGGCAACAAAGGCAGCTGATACAAAGCGCCCACATCTGGACTCGGTCCAAAGGTGGGAGCTGGCTTGCCTGCTCCCACACTGAACGCGTACACCCTCCCAGATTCGTGGGGGGTTTGGGGGGGCCGTTGGCCCTTGACTGTTGGTTAAACATGGAGAGATCGGGATGGTTTTCTCGTCCAATGTGTTCCTGTTTCTGTTCTTGCCGATCTTCCTCGGCTTGTACTACTTGAGCGGGCAACGCTATCGCAATCTGCTGCTGCTGATTGCCAGCTACGTGTTCTACGCCTGGTGGCGAGTGGACTTCCTGGCACTGTTCGCCGCCGTGACGCTGTGGAACTACTGGATCGGCCTCAAGGTCGGTGCGGCAGGCGTGCGCACCAAACCGGCCCAGCGCTGGCTGCTGTTGGGCGTGGCGGTCGACCTGTGCATTCTCGGCTACTTCAAGTACGCCAACTTCGGCGTCGACAGCATCAACCTGATGATGAAGTCGGCGGGCCTGGAGCCCTTCATCCTGACCCACGTGCTGTTGCCGATCGGGATCTCGTTCTACATCTTCGAGTCCATCAGCTACATCATCGACGTGTACCGCGGCGACACCCCGGCCACCCGCAACCTGATCGACTTTGCGGCGTTCGTGGCGATCTTCCCGCACCTGATTGCCGGCCCTGTATTGCGCTTTCGCGACCTGGCCGACCAGTTCAACAACCGCACCCACACCCTCGATAAATTCTCCGAGGGCTGCACGCGGTTCATGCAGGGTTTCATCAAGAAGGTGTTCATCGCCGACACCCTGGCGGTGGTCGCCGACCATTGCTTCGCCCTGCAAAACCCGACAACGGGCGACGCCTGGCTCGGCGCGCTGGCCTACACCGCGCAGCTGTACTTCGACTTCTCCGGCTACAGCGACATGGCCATCGGTCTGGGCTTGATGATGGGTTTCCGCTTCATGGAAAACTTCAAGCAGCCGTACATCAGCCAGTCGATCACCGAGTTCTGGCGGCGCTGGCACATCAGCCTGTCCACCTGGCTGCGTGACTACCTCTACATCACCCTGGGCGGCAACCGTAAAGGCACGCTGACCACCTACCGCAACCTGTTCCTGACCATGCTCCTCGGTGGCCTGTGGCACGGTGCGAACATCACCTACATCGTGTGGGGCGCCTGGCACGGCATGTGGCTGGCGATTGAAAAAGCCATCGGCCTCAACACCGCACCGCGCAGTTTCAACGTCGTCCGCTGGGCCTTCACCTTCCTGCTGGTGGTGATGGGCTGGGTGATCTTCCGCTCGGAAAACCTGCACGTCGCCGGCCGCATGTACGGCGCGATGTTCAGCTTCGGCGAATGGTCGCTGTCGGAACTCAACCGCGCCAGCCTCACCGGCCTGCAAGTGGCAACCCTGGTGGTGGCGTACGCAACCCTGGCGTTCTTCGGCCTGCGGGATTTCTACAGCAACCGCCCACCGGAAAAAACCAAGCCTGCGGTCAACACCCAGGCCGATGGCCCGGCCACTGCCCAACCGGGCTTGATCAAGTCCGTACCGGGCGACAACCCGGGCAGCATCCATGAGCCCGGCTACACCGTGGGCACCGAGGCCACCGTGCAACCGGCCTACTGGAGCGCCACCTGGCCACGCTACGCCATGCGCGCTGCAGTGCTACTGCTGTTCGTGGCATCGATTCTCAAACTTTCGGCGCAGAGCTTCTCGCCGTTCCTTTACTTCCAGTTCTGAGGGAGCCGACCATGACCCGTTCATTACGCGTCCTCTATATCGCCTTGTTCCTGGCCGTGCTGTTGGCCTTGGGTGCCTGGTCGATGCGCAGTTTCCTGGGCTTCAGCACCAACGCCGACGCGACCGTGCTCAACGGTCGCTGGACCAAGGCCGTCGAGACCCATTACGACGACCAGTTCCCGATCAAGCGCCTGGGCACCAACCTCTGGGCAGCCCTGGACTACAAGCTGTTCAACGAAGGCCGTCCCGGCGTGGTGATTGGCCGCGATCACTGGTTGTACAGCGACGAGGAATTCAACCCCATCGTCAACGAAGACCAGAACCTGCAGGGGAACTACGCCCTGGTGGAAGGCGTGCGCCAGAAGCTCAAAGCCCAGGGCATCCAACTGGTGATGGCGATCGTGCCGGCCAAGGTGCGCCTGTACCCGGAACACCTGGGTGAAGTGCAGCCGGCCAGCATCCACGCCGGCCTGTACCAGGACTTCCATGCCCGCATGGCCGCCGCCAAGATCGTCGCCCCCGATCTGATGGGCCCGCTGCAACAGGCCAAGCTGCACGGCCAGCAAGTGTTCCTGCGTACCGACACCCACTGGACACCGGACGGCGCTGAAGTCGCGGCCAAGCAACTGGCCAAGACGATTAAAGATAAAACCCCACTGAGCGGCGAGCCTCAACGCTTTGTCACCGAAGCCGAGAAGACCGAACCGCACAAGGGCGACCTGCGCCTGTTCCTGCCCCTGGACCCGCTGTTCGAAAACCTGATGCCGCCCAAGGAGCCACTGCAAAAGCGCGTGACTCACCTGGCTGAAACCAAAGGCGACGACGCGCTGTTCACCGACAGCGAAACCCCGGTGGCGCTGGTAGGCACCAGCTACAGCGCCAACCCGAACTGGAACTTTGTCGGCGCGCTGAAGCAAGCCCTGGGCAGCGACGTCATCAATTACTCCGAAGACGGCCACGGCCCGATCCTGCCGATGCTCAGCTACCTGAAAAGCGACGACTTCAAGAACAGCCCGCCCCAGGTGCTGATCTGGGAGTTTCCTGAACGTTATCTGCCCGTGAACAACGAAATCGGCGACGCCGACCCGCAGTGGGTTGCGCAGCTCAAACAAGCCGGTACGCGCCAACAGAACATGGCACTGAACACCCCAGTTAAAACCCAAAAATCCGAGACGCCCGACCGGGCGCAAAACTGAAAGAGAGGTAACTCACATGACTTTCACTACTAACCTCGCAAAAACTTTTGCTCTCGTCGCCGGCATGAGCGTTGTTTCGATGTCTGCCTTCGCCGGTGGCGACGCCGCCCTCTACGGTCCCGTCGCGCCAAAAGGCTCCAGCTTTGTACGGGTGTACAACGCCAGCAACCAGGAGGTCAGCGCCACCGTCGGCAGCACCAACCTCAACGAGGTTGCACCGCTGGCCAGCAGTGACTTCAGCTTCATGCCGGGCGGTGACTACAGCGCCAAGGTCGGCAGCCAGACCCTGCCGGTCAAGCTCGCCGCCGACCACTACTACACCCTGGTCAGCAGCGGCAGCGGTCAGCCACAACTGATCGAAGAACCGCCGTTCAAGAACAAGCAGAAATCCCTGGTGCGCGTGCAGAACCTCAGTGACAAGTCGCTGACCCTGAAAACCGCCGACGGCAAGACCGACGTGGTCCAGGCCGTGGCTGCCAAGGGCCGTGGCGAGCGCGAGATCAACCCGGTGAAGGTCAGCCTGGCCTTGTACGAAGGCGACAAGAAAGTCGGTGATGTGAAGCCGGTGGCCCTGGAGCGCGGTGAGGCAGCAGTGCTGTACGTCACCGGCACCGGCGCCAACCTGTCGCCAGTATGGGTCAAGCGCCCTGTGTCGACCCGCTAACTATTTCCCGGACTGACCGCAACCCCTGTAGGAGCGAGCTTGCTCGCGAAGAACGTTAACGATGACGCAGCGCCCCTGGTTTATCGCGGCGCTCTCAGGTTTTTCGCGAGCAAGCTCGCTCCTACAGGGGACGGGGCCAGCCCGGCACGAGACAAAAACAAGAGTGAAACGACAAACCTTCGTAGCTCTGACCCATATCGATTCAAGGAGAAACACATGATCCCAGTAATCCTTTCCGGTGGTAGCGGCTCACGTCTTTGGCCGCTTTCCCGCAAACAGTTTCCCAAGCAGTTCCTGGCCCTGACCGGCGAGCACACCTTGTTCCAGCAAACCCTGGAGCGCCTGGTATTCGACGGCATGGACGCGCCCATCGTGGTCTGCAACAAGGACCACCGCTTTATCGTCAACGAGCAACTGGCCGCCCGCAAACTGGACACCCAGCGCATCCTGATGGAACCGTTCGGCCGCAACACCGCGCCGGCCGTGGCCCTGACCGCGATGATGCTGGTCAACGAAGGCCGTGACGAGCTGATGCTGGTGCTGCCCGCCGACCACGTGCTGGACGACCAGAAAGCCCTGCAACGCGCCCTGGCCCTGGCCACCGTGGCCGCCGAGCGCGGCGAGATGGTGCTGTTCGGCGTACCGGCCACCCGTCCGGAAACCGGCTACGGCTACATCAAGTCGACCAACGATTCGCTGCTGCCCGAGGGCGTCAGCCGGGTACAGCAGTTCGTCGAAAAACCCGATGAAAAACGCGCCACCGAGTTCGTCAAAAGCGGTGGTTATTTCTGGAACAGCGGCATGTTCCTGTTCCGCGCCAGCCGCTTCCTGGAAGAGCTGAAAAAGCACGACCCGGACATCTACGACACCTGCCTGCTGACCCTGGAACGCAGCAACCACACCGCCGACACCATCGACATCGACGAGTCCACCTTCGCCTGCTGCCCGGACAACTCCATCGACTACGCCGTGATGGAAAAAACCCAGTTGGCCTGCGTGGTGCCATTGACCGCCGGCTGGAGCGACGTGGGTTGCTGGGCATCGCTGTGGGACGTGAATGAAAAAGACGCCAACGGCAACGTCAGCAAAGGCGACGTGGTGATCCAGGACAGCCGCAACTGCATGATCCACGGCAACGGCAAACTGGTGTCGGTGATCGGCCTGGAAAACATCGTGGTGGTGGAAACCAAGGACGCGATGATGATTGCCCACAAGGACAAGGTCCAGGGCGTCAAGCAGATGGTCAACACCCTCAACGAACAGGGCCGCAGCGAAACCCAGAACCACTGCGAGGTGTACCGTCCGTGGGGCTCGTATGACTCGGTGGACATGGGCGGCCGCTTCCAGGTCAAGCACATCTCGGTCAAGCCGGGCGCGTGCCTGTCGTTGCAGATGCACCACCACCGCGCCGAACACTGGATTGTGGTCAGCGGCACCGCCGAAGTCACCTGTGACGAGAACGTGTTCCTGCTCACCGAAAACCAGTCCACCTACATCCCGATTGCCTCGGTGCACCGTTTGCGCAACCCGGGCAAGATTCCCTTGGAGATTATCGAGGTGCAGTCCGGCAGCTACCTGGGTGAGGACGATATCGAGCGCTTTGAAGATATCTACGGGCGGTCTACGCCGATCGAGCGTGGCGTGTCGGTGAAAACCATCGCGCAGTAAACAGAGCAACACAAGAAGCCCCCGCCCCACCGACTGCGTCCCTATCCGCAGCCGGTGGGCCGGGGGCTTTTTCTTTGGGGCCGGGAACCCGAAGATGGTCAACTCCACCTACGCTTGGTTAGGATGCTCGTTCCGTTTTCGAGGTTGTTGCCATGTTCTTTGGTGTCTTGCTGATTATCACCTGGCTGATCCTCCTGCTGCGCTACCCGGCCAAGGCGTTGCCGGTTTCCCTCGCGGCTGCCGTCGGGCTGGGCCTGGTGGCGGTATGGGTGGTGTGGCTGGACAACCGCGAAGCCCAGCAATTGGCGCGCCTGGAACTGCGCACCGTCTACGCCCCCAAAGAATGCCCGGCGGACCGCCCGCTCAAGCTCACCTTGAACAACGGCAACAGCGTCCCGCTGACTGAACTGCGCTGGCGCATCGCTGCCTATGCGCCGGGCGATACGGTCAACCTGGCCGACAACGTGTACGCTGCCCCGCGCTATCGCGGCCCCGGCGAATTGCAGGCCGGCGCCACCTGGGAAGACTGCCTGCCGGTGCCGCCGCTGCGCCCCGGCTACCGCCCGCAAACCCTGGAGTTTCGCGCCGAGCATTTGCAAGGCAGCTTCTCCGACTAATCACGACAAAGGACTGATCCATGCCCAACGTACTCATCACCGGGTGTTCCAGTGGCATCGGCCGTGCCCTGGCGGACGCCTTCAAGCACGCCGGTTTTGACGTGTGGGCCAGCGCCCGACGCACCGAAGATGTCGCCGCACTGAGCGCCGCCGGCTTCAACGCTGTACGGCTGGACGTCAACGACAGCACCGCGCTCGTTGAATTGGCCGGGCAGATCGGCGAACTGGACGTGCTGATCAACAACGCCGGCTACGGCGCCATGGGCCCGTTGCTCGACGGCGGCACCCAGGCGATGCAACAGCAGTTTGAGACCAATGTGTTTTCCGTGGTCGGGGTGACCCAGGCGCTGTTCCCGGCCCTGCGCCGGCGCAAAGGGTTGGTGGTGAATATCGGCAGCGTCTCGGGGGTGCTGGTCACGCCGTTTGCCGGTGCCTACTGCGCCTCGAAAGCGGCGGTGCACGCCTTGAGCGACGCGTTGCGAATGGAACTGGCGCCGTTTGGCGTGCGGGTGATGGAAGTGCAGCCGGGCGCCATTGACACGAGCTTCGCGAAAAACGCCGGTACCCAGGCCGAGCTGTTGATCAATGAGCAATCGCCCTGGTGGCCGCTGCGCGAAAGTATCCGCGCGCGGGCCAAAGCCTCCCAGGACCGGCCTACGCCTGCCAGCCGTTTTGCAGCGGACGTGCTCAAGGCCGTGCAACAGACCACACCGCCACGCCTGTTGCGCTCGGGCAATGGCAGCCAGGCGCTGCCGTGGATGGCGGCGTTGTTGCCCAAGGGGTTGCTGGAGACCGTATTGAAAAAACGCTTTGGCCTGAGCGGCCAGCTCTAAGAGCCCCCGCCTCCCCGTGGCGAGGGAGCTTGCTCCCGCTGGGCTGCGCAGCAGCCCCAAACCCATCCGCCCAAGTTTTCCTGAAAGAATGCGCTGACCTCTTCAGGGGTGCTTCGCCCCCCAGCGGGAGCAAGCTCCCTCGCCACACGGTTTCTCGACGGATCAGCCCTTCATGAAATCAATGAAGGCCCGCACTTTCAGCGGCAGGTGCCGGGTGTCCGGGTACAGGGCATACACGCCCTGCGGCGTAAATCGATGATCCGGCAGCAGCCGTACCAAACGCCCGGCATCGAGGTCATCCTGCACCAGCCACTGGGGCAGGATCGCCACGCCATGCCCGCGCACGGCGAAGGCCTGGAGAATGGCGGCACTGTCCGCAACCAGTGAAGCCTTGCCAGGCCCGGGGCGATACAGGTGCTCGTGGCCTGCCGGGTCAACCACCGCCAACTCCGTCAGCCGTCCATGACCGAGCCTGGGCAGTTGCTCCAGTTCAGCCAGCGTGGAGATTCCGGCAAACCCCGGCGCGGCCACGGCAAAGATCTCATAGCTCGACAGCTGCACCGCCCGATGATTGGAGTCGAGCATGCGCCCCAACCGGATAGCCACATCAAACCGCTCGGAGATCAGGTCGGCATGGCTGGAGGAGGTGGATAACTGAATGTTCAATTCCGGGTGCAGGCCGCGAAAGGTTTCCAGCGCCGGCACCACCACCGCCAATCCGTATTCGACGGTGGTGGTGACGCGCAGCGTGCCCTTGAGCTGGCTGTGCTCCGAACGCGCCTCTTCCACTGCCAGCCGCGCTTCTTCCAGCATCCGTGTGCAGCGCAGGTAAAAGCGTTCACCGGCATCGGTCAGCGCCAGTTGGCGGGTACTGCGGGTCAACAGAGTGACGCCCAGCTCGGCTTCGAGGCGCTTGAGGTTGAAGCTCACCACCGCCCGCGTCTGCCCGAGGAAATCCGCGGCTGCAGTCAATGAACCGGCCTCGACTACGGCCTTGAAGGTGTCGAATCGATCGAGGCTGACCATTGTCCAAACCCTCCATTGTCAAAATATTTTTGACAAACTAACAGTCAAACCGCTGTTTCCCAAGTGCCCGCATCCGCCTACCCTGCCGCCATCCACTGCAGGAACAGCGCAATGACCTACCGCTCGAAAGTCACCTGGATCTTTCTACTGGGCTTCGCCCTGGACCTGGTGAACATGTTTGTCGCCACCATCGCCTACCCGGATATCGCCAGCGAGTTGCACGCTTCGGTCACGCAACTGGCGTGGATCGGCAACGCCTACATGCTCGGCCTGACCGTCGTCATTCCCCTGAGTGTGTGGCTGGCGGCGCTGCTGGGTGAGCGCCGGTTGATTGCCGTCAGCCTGTTGCTGTTCGGCGTGGCCTCGGTGCTGGTGGGCCAGGCCGCATCGATTGAAGCGCTGATCGGCTGGCGCCTGCTGCAAGGTTTGGGCGGCGGCTTGCTGATCCCGGTGGGCCAGGCGTTGGCTTATCGGCAATTTCCACCGGCAGAACGCAGCCAGTTGACAGCCAAAGTCATGTTCGTGGCGCTGCTGATTCCAGCCCTGTCGCCCGCCTTGGGCGGGGTGGTGGTGGACAGTGTGTCGTGGCGCTGGATCTTTTTCGCCAACCTGCCGTTAGCGCTGATCACCCTGATGCTGACGTGGCGCTGGCTGGAGACCGACACCCCGGCTTCCGCGCGCCCGTCCCTGGACCTCGGCGCCATCCTGGGGCAGATTCGCCAGCCAATGCTGCGGGTCGCGATGCTGGTCTACCTGTTCATTCCGGGCGTCTTTATCGGCACCAGCCTGGTGGCGATTCTTTACCTGCACGGCCTGGGGTTTACCGCCAGCCACATCGGCGCGCTGATGCTGCCTTGGGCGCTGGCCTCAGGCGTAGCCATCGCCTTGAGCAAAAAACTGTTCAATCGCTGCGGGCCGAGGCCGTTGTTGTTGGCGGGCATGCTGCTGCAAGCCATTGGCATCGTGTTGTTGATCGAGCCACACCCGCTGGTCGTGGTGCTCGCCTACACCCTGATGGGCCTGGGCGGCAGCCTGTGCAGCAGCACCGCGCAAACCCTGGCCTTTCTCGACATTGCGGCCGACCGCATGGGCCACGCCAGCGCGTTGTGGAACATCAATCGGCAGTTAAGTTTTTGCCTCGCGGCGGCGTTGCTCAGTGCGGTACTGGCGACACTGCATTCCTTCACCGCGACTTTCGTGGTTGCTGCGGCGTTGACCCTGTTCCCCTTATTTGCAGTACTGTGCCTGGATGCGTCCACGGTACGGACACTGCTTCACCCTGCCAGCGAGCCCACACGATGATTGATTACCGCGACTTTTTTGATGAAGTGATCCAGGCCCATGTCGAGATCGAACAATGGTTTGCCGGGACGGCACCCGAGGGAACACTGCAGGTTTTGCTGGGGCGTTTTTCGCCGGACTTTTCCATGATCACCCCGGCTGGCAAACAACTGGACTTTGCGATGCTCAAGCAGCTGTTCAGCCAGGCGGGCGGCAAGCGGTCCGGGTTCAAGATCAGCCTCAGCGAATTTGCCGGGATTGACCGACATGCTCGTGGCGCAACAGTGAGTTATCGCGAGCAACAGGTGGATGGCAGCGGTACACACACCGACCGGCGTTCGACGGTGGTGTTTGAAAAGCAGGCCAGTGGCGCCCTGCTGTGGCGCCACTTGCACGAGACGTTTTGCTGACCTGTGGTGAGGGGGACAAGCCCCTCATCAACACAGAAAATCAGTTCTGTGTTTGGTTAACAATCACGGTGCAGGTGATGCCCGCCGCCAACAGCACACCCTCCGGCACTTCATCGATGTGAATCCGCACCGGCACCCGCTGGGCCAGGCGCACCCAGTTGAACGTCGGATTCACATCGGCAATCAGTTCGCGGCTTTCCGGGTTGTCACGGTCGTAGATCCCGCGCGAGATGCTTTCCACGTGGCCCTTGAGGGTTTCGCCGCTCATCAGTTGCATGTCAGCCTTGTCGCCGACCTTGACGTGAGGCAGCTTGGTTTCTTCAAAGAAGCCGTACACCCAGAACGAGTTCATATCCACCACCGCCATCTTCGCCTCGCCGATGCGCGCGTAGTCGCCCCGGTGCACGTTGAGGTTGGTGACGTAGCCATCCACCGCCGCCACCACCTGGGTGCGCTTGAGGTTGAGTTCGGCCGCTTCCAGTTGCGCCAGCGCGTGCTGGTAATCCGCCAGGGCCGAGTCGGCGATGTTGCTGGCGTCGTCACGGTTTTCCTTGGAGATCACCAGGGCATCGAGGTCGGCGCGGCGGTGGGCGTTGACCTTGCGCATTTCCCAGGTGGCCTTGCGGGACGCCACCAGCGACTGCGCCTGCTTGACGGCAATCTGGTAGTGCTCGGGGTCGATCTGCATCAGCAGGTCGCCCTTTTTCACCAATTGGTTGTCACGCACCGGGACGTTGACCACCTCGCCCGTCACGTCGGCGGCGACGTTGATGATATCGGCACGCACCCGGCCATCGCGGGTCCAGGGGGTTTCCATGTACTGCACCCACAACGTGCGGCCAATCCAGATCGCCAGGGCCAGTACCAGCAAGGTCGCGAGCAGGCTGAAAAACTTTTTCATCGGGGCATTCTCAACGGTAGACGGTCAGCGCCAGGGCGCCGAACAAGCAAGCGAACAGGCTCAGGCGCAGCAGCGCCGGGTGCCAGAAAAAACGGTACAGGTCAAAGCCGGCCAGGAACCGGTCGAGGGCCCAGGCCAGGCCCGCCGCGATCAGGAACATCAGGGTCATGGTGGGCATGTACACGCCGTGGAAGGCGATTTCACGAGGCATGAGCGGGTCCTTCGGGCTTGAGGGCAGCCAGGGGTGATTGCGGGTCCAGCAGTGAGGTGCGGATAAAGTGCAGGTAACTTTTCACCCGGCGCAGGGCCGAGGTGTCGAAGTGCGGGGCGAAGGGTTCGTCGGTGGCCTGCACGCGGCTGATGGCATGGTCGACGGCGATCAGGCTGCGCTCCAGGTTGCTGGCGCTGGGCTGCAGGAACAGCCGCACCAGCGAACGGCCCATCACCCGGATCGCCTGGCGCCACGGCTGGGACTCGGCATACGCCGGGTGCACCGGCAAGATCGCCTGTTCCTTGCGCAACTCGATAATTGCGTGGCCGACTTCCAGCACCACGAACATCCAGCGCAGCAGGTTGCGTTGCACCTGCGGTTGCCCGGCGGCAAAACCATAGGCCTGGTGCAGCAGGTCGCGGGTGCGGCTTTCGAAACCTGACGCCAGGCCCTTGAGCTTGCCGCTGATGGCGAACACCACTTGCTCGCGCAAATCCTGCTCCAGCCGGCGCCACAACCAGCGGCTGTTGGGCGGCAGAATGATCGCGCCCGCGGCCGCACACACCAGCATGCCGATGACCATGGCGATGTAGTCGTTGATGAAGGTGTAGGGGTTGTAGATCGTCAGGTTATCCGGCACCGAACCGGTACTGAAGAAGATCAGCAACCCGACGCCGACTCCCGCGTATTGCGGGCGCGAGGCCAGGAACGAGCCGAAGATGATCACCGGGGCGAGCATCACGCACAGCAGCGGGAACCCGTCGATCCAGGGGAACACGAAGAACATCTCGACAAAGCCCACCAGCGCCCCGATCAACGTGCCGCAAGCCATCTGAAACGCCATGCGCTTGGGGTTGGGTGTGGCGGCGGACAAGCCCACCGTCGCAGCAGCGATCAGGGTCATGGTGGCGCCGCTGGGCCAGGCGGTGGCCACCCAATAACTGCCGAGCACGATCAGGATAAATGACGCGCGAATCCCCGAGGCAGCGCAGGCCAGCCAGTTGGTTTTCGGGGTGTAGGGTTCGTCCCAGTGTTCGCGCTCATGGCTGTGGTCGGCCAGGGACGCATGGGTTTGTGCGTAGCTGTGCAACTCGTCGACGAAGCGGTACAGCAGCTCGTAGGCGGTGTGGAAATCCAGCTGCTCGGCGTCGCTGGGGGCGCTTTCCTGAAAGCTCGCCCGCAGGCTGCGGACCTTGGCGGGCAGGCCCTCTTTGTAAGCCGTCAGTTGGCTGACCAGGCGCGCCGCGTCGGGGCTGGTGAGGGCGCGACCGGAGAAGCCGTCGAGCAATTCGGCCAGGTCTTGCAGGCCCGGCTTGATGGCCGCCACCACATGGTCAGCCTGATTGCTGCGCAGGCGTTCCAGCAATTGGTGCAAGGCGTTGAAACGGGTGGTGATGCCCATGAACTCGCTGTTCAAACGGGTCAGACGGCCATTGCGCCGACGCATGTGCGGGTCTTCAAACACGGTGATGCTGCGCAGCCCTTCCAGGCCCACGGCTTCGGCGATAAAGCGCACGTTGCTGCGTTCAAACCCTTCGCGCTCGCTGCGACCGCGCAGGCCGTCGGTGACGAACAACGCAAACACCCCGAAGCGCTGGTACAAGGCATTGCGCATCGCGGCACTGGCGGTTTGCGGCAGGATCGCGGCGCTGACCAGCGTGGAGCAGACAATCCCCAGGGAAATTTCCAGCACCCGCCAGACCGCCGCCATGAACGCGCCGTCGGGATGGGCCAGGGCCGGCAGCCCGACCATCGCGGCGGTGTAGCCGGCCAGTACAAAACCGTAGGCGCGGAAGTTGCGGTTACGGGTCGCGCCAGCGGTGCAGATGCCGACCCAGATCGCCAGCGAACCGAGGAACAGCTCAGTGTTCTGCGCAAACAACGCGATCAGAAACACCATCACCGCCGACCCCGCCAGGGTGCCAAGGAAGCGGTAAAAACTCTTGGCGAACACCTGGCCGCTTTGCGGCTGCATCACGATAAATACGGTGATCATCGCGGTGCGCGGTTGCGGCAACTCCAGGCGCATGGCGAGCCACAAGGTCAGGAAGGCCGCGATCAGCACCTTGAAGATATAGACCCAGGTCACGCCGTCACTGCGTGCCCAATCGAAGAAACCACGGCGCCACTCAAGCGAGTGCAACCAGCGCAGCGGTGCAGGCAAGGGAGTCATCGCATCCTACTCAGTGATCAAACACGGCCAGGGCCGCCGGGGTCTTGCTCGGTAAGGTCTTGCTGTCCTGAGGCACATCGCTGCCGGCGCCGAGGCCACCGCCCAATGCGGTCACCAGTTCGGCGTGGGCACTCAGGCGTGCGGCCTGGACCTGTTGCTGCACCTGCTGCTGGCGGAACAACAGGCTCTGGGCATTCAGCACGTTGAGGTAGTCGGTAAGGCCGCGCTGGTAGGCGATCATCGCGATGTCGTAGGTTTTCTGCGCCGAGGCCACGGACTCGGCGGCGAAGGCCTGCTGCTTGTCCATCGACTCGCGGCGGATCAATTGGTCGCTGATGCCCTTGAGCGCGTTGACCAGGGTCTGGTTGTAGTGGGCCACGGCGATGTCGTAGCCAGCACTGGCTTCACCCAGTTGCGAGCGCAGGCGGCCGCCGTCGAAGATCGGCAGGCTGATGGCCGGGCCGGCGGTGTAATTGAGTTTCTTGCCGGTCAGGAACTCCAGCATGCCGCCGCCGGTGGCGACGTAGCCGAGGCTGCCCACCAGGTCGACGTTGGGGTAGAACCCGGCGTGGGCCACATCAATGCCACGGGCCTGGGCCGCCACTTGCCAGCGGCTGGCGACCACGTCCGGGCGCTGGCCGAGCAGTTCGGCGGGCAAGCTCGAGGGCAATTTCAGCGGTGCACCGAGGGACAGGGTGGGCCGCTGCAACTGCGCGCCCGCCCCCGGCCCTTTGCCCGCCAGCGCAGCCAACTGGTTGCGGCTCAGGGCAATCTCTTCGTCCAGGGCGTCCAGTTGCCGATGGGTTTCCGGCAACGGTGTCTCGGCCTGGCTGACTTCGAAGTGGGTGCCGATCCCGCCATTCAAGCGCTTTTGCGCAAGATCGAGGATCTGTTGTTGCTGGGCCAGGGTGGCGGCGACGATGTCGCGCTGGGCGAAGTGCAGCGAGAGCTGGATATAGGCGCGCACCACGTTGCTCTGCAATTCGAGCTGGGCCTGGCGCGCTTCGGCGGCGCTCATGTGGGCCATGTCCACGGCGCGCTCGGTGGCATTGCTTTCGCGGCCCCAAAGGTCGAGGGCATAGCTGAAGCCCAGGGACGCGTTGTTGTCCCAGGTGGTGGAATTGTCCAGCGCGCCCGGGCCGTAGAATTGGTCGCTCGGCCAGTTATGGCGTTTGAGCGTGGCGTCGCCATTGACTTGCACCGACTCGGCCGACTCGGCGACCCCGGCCATGGCCCGGGCTTCACGCACCCGCGCTGCGGCCATGGCCATGCTCGGGCTGCCTTGCACGGCGAGGTCGATCCAGTGGTTGAGTTGCGGGTCGCCGTAGGCTTGCCACCATTGCGCAGTGGGCCAGTGGGCGTCCTGGGCAGCGGTTTTGATCGCTTCGTCGGTGGCCAATGTATTGGCGGCGAGTGCCTGCCCTTTGGGGGCAATTCCTCCGGTTCCGATGCAGCCGCTGATTGCTAACGATAAGGCCCAAACACTGAGAGTCTTCAGCTCTCTGCTGATGCGACGCGGCACTGCTGCGAATTCCTGAGAGGGTGTTGCGGGGAAGGTGGCGCAATTCTAAGGGGCGGGCCGGATGGCGATAAGGTGGGATTCTTGTGAATCTTTGTTACCGTTCAGGCGATAATCTTTTGGTAGGGATCACTGGATCCTGCAACTTCGTGTCACAATTTGCCATCTCCCTTGAGAGCACCCCATGGACACTTTGCAAAACATGCGCGCCTTCAGTTGTGTGGCCGAAGCCGGCAGCTTCACCGCCGCCGCCGTGCAACTGGATACCACCACTGCCAACGTCTCGCGCGCGGTCTCCAACCTTGAGGCCCATCTGCAAACCCGTTTGCTCAACCGCACTACCCGCCGCATCGCCCTGACCGAGGCCGGCAAGCGCTATTTGCTGCGCTGCGAGCAGATCCTGGCGTATGTCGAGGAAGCGGAAGCCGAAGCCAGCGACGCCCACGCCCGCCCCGCCGGCCAGCTGAAAGTGCACACCATGACCGGCATCGGCCAGCACTTCGTGATCGATGCGATTGCCCGCTACCGCCGTACCCACCCGGACGTGACCTTTGACCTGACCATGGCCAACCGCGTGCCGGACCTGCTGGACGAGGGTTACGACGTGTCCATCGTGCTCGCCAGCGAGCTGCCGGATTCGGGTTTTGTCTCGCAGCGCCTGGGGATAACTTACAGCATCGCCTGTGCCTCGCCGGCCTACGTCAAGGCCAACGGCTGTGCACAACGGCCCAGTGACCTGCTCAACCACGCGTGCCTGCGCCTGGTCAGCCCGGTGATTCAGCTGGACAAATGGTCGTTCAACGGGCCAGAGGGCCAGGAGAGCGTGGCGATCAACAGCTCACCGTTCCTGGTGAACTCGGCGGATGCGATGAAAACCGCGATCACCAGCGGCATGGGGGTTGGCCTGTTGCCGGTGTATGCGGCGATTGAAGGGCTGCGCAACGGCACGCTGGTGCGGGTGATGCCCAACTATCGTTCCCAGGAACTCAACCTGTACGCCATCTACCCTTCGCGCCAGTACCTGGATGCGAAGATCAAGACGTGGGTCGAATACCTGCGCAGCTCACTGCCGGAAATCATGGCCGCACATCAGGCGGAACTGGCCGCCTATGAGCTGAGTGGCAGTCTGGGTGGGGTCCGGCTGAGTAACTGAGGGTGGTCAGCGGCTACACCGGCAGCGTAATGCCAAAGGTGTTGCCGCCACCCTCGCTGCGCACAAACACATCCCCGCCGTGCATCAGCGCGATCGCCTTGACGATCGCCAGCCCCAATCCGTGATTCGCCCCGCTATTGCTGCGGGACGCGTCCACCCGATAGAACCGCTCGAACAACCGAGGCAGATGCTCGCTGGCAATCTCATCGCCCGGGTTGGTCACCCCGATCGCCACGTGATCCTCCAGCACTTCGATCTTCACTTCGATCACCTGCCCCGGGGCCGTGTGCTGCACCGCGTTGCTCAACAGATTGATCAACGCCCGGCGCAGATGCGCCTTCTCGATCTGCACCTGGGCATCGCCGCTCACGCGTACCTGCACCTGGGCGTCTTCCAGGATGAAGTCGAGGTAATCCAGGGTGGTCGCCACTTCATCCGCCAGTGAACTGGTGATCAGCTTGGTGGCCTTGCTGCCCTGGTCGGCGCTGGCCAGGAACAACATGTCATTGATGATCGAACGCAGGCGCTCCAGTTCTTCCAGGTTCGATTGCAGCACTTCGAAATAATGCTCGGCCGAACGCCCACGGGTCAGCGCCACCTGGGTCTGGCCAATCAGGTTGGTCAACGGCGAGCGCAGTTCATGGGCCACGTCGGCGTTGAACGATTCCAGGCGCGAGTACGCTTGCTCCACCCGGTCGAGGGTCGAGTTGAAGGAATTGACGAACTGCTTCAGCTCCGGCGGCAATGGCGACAATTGCAGGCGCCCGGAGAGTTTCGGCGGCGCGAGTTTCTGTGCCTCATCCGACAGCTTGATCAACGGCTTGAGGCCGATACGTGCCACCCAGAACCCCAGCAACGACGCCAGCAGCACCCCCACGAAGGCCAGGCCGATCAGCGCCACCAGCAGTTGATGTTGGGTGGCGCGGAAATTCTCGGTGTCGACCGCGATCATGAAGCGCAGCGGCGGGCGCTGGTCCTTGGCCGGGAACTGGCTGACCAGCACCTTGAACGGATGATGATGGCCTGGCAGATGCAAATCACGCTTGCCGGTCGGGCCCTCGGCGAAGGCGCGAATCTGCGCGTCCGGGTTGCCATATTCGTAGGTGGGGTCGCTGCTCACCACCCAGAAACGGATGCGCTTGTCTTCCTCACCCAACAGCTTGAGCTTGGCGGTGATCTTGGCCCAATGGTCCGGCGTACCAAAGCGATTCACCGAGGACTCCAGCACGCTGTAACGCGCATCCAGCTCGGCACCGGGCAGCAAGCCCAGGCCTTTGTCCACCTGCTGGTACAGCGCGCCGCCGATCAACAGGAAGATCAGCAGCGCCACCAGCGTGAACATCCCGCTCAGGCGCAGGGCGATGGAGTTAGCCGACACTGCGGTTCTCCAGCACGTAACCCATGCCGCGAATGGTGTGCAGCAGCTTTTGTTCGAACGGCCCGTCGAGCTTGGCCCGCAGGCGCTTGATCGCCACTTCCACCACGTTGGCGTCGCTGTCGAAATTGATGTCCCAGACCATTTCCGCAATCGAGGTCTTGGACAGGATTTCACCCTGGCGCCGGGCCAAAACGCTGAGCAGCGAGAACTCCTTGGCGGTCAGGTCGAGCCGAACCCCGTTGCGACTGGCCTTGCGGCTGATCAGGTCGATCCACAGGTCGGCGATGGTCACCTGCACCGGCTCGTGCCCGCCGCTGCGACGGGTCAGGGCTTGCAGGCGCGCCACCAGTTCAAGGAACGAGAACGGCTTGCCGAGGTAATCGTCCGCCCCTTCGCGCAGGCCACGGATGCGGTCTTCCACGCGCTCGCGGGCGGTGAGCATGATCACCGGTGTTTGCTTGCGGGCCCGCAGCGCGCGCAATACGCCAAAGCCATCCAGGCCGGGCAGCATCACGTCGAGCACGATCACCGCGTAATCGTTCTCCAGGGCCAGGTGCAACCCTTCGACGCCTTCACGGGCGACGTCGACGGTATAGCCCTGCTCCGTCAGCCCGCGATGCAGGTAGTCGGCAGTTTTTTCTTCGTCTTCAATAATCAGTACACGCATGAGCCTTTTGTTCCAGGACGGGGCCTCAGCCTCAGTGTGTGGTTGCCAGCTGGGGAGCTGGTTTGGGTCTATGGAAAAACTTCTCGAGGTACAAGTATATGACCGGCGTGGTGAACAGCGTCAGCGCCTGGCTCACCAGCAACCCGCCCACCACCGCAATGCCCAGCGGCTGGCGCATTTCCGCACCGGGGCCGGAGCCCAGCATCAGCGGCACCGCACCCAGCAGTGCGGCCAGAGTGGTCATGATGATCGGCCGGAACCGCGTGACGCACGCTTCATAAATCGCCTCTTCAGGCGGCAGGCCGCGTACCCGCTGGGCGTCCAGGGCGAAGTCGATCATCAGGATACCGTTCTTCTTCACGATCCCGATCAGCAGCACCAGGCCGATCAGCGCCATGATCGAGAAGTCCTGGCCCATCAGCGACAACATGATCAGCGCTCCCAACCCCGCCGACGGCAAGGTGGAAATGATCGTCAGCGGGTGCACGAAGCTCTCGTACAGCACGCCCAGGATAATGTAGACCGCCACCAGTGCCGCGAGGATCAGCCAGGGCTGGCTGGCCAGCGAACTCTGGAACGCCTGGGCCGCGCCCTGGAAGTTGCCGATGATGGTGGTCGGCATGCCGATTTCATTCTTGGCCTGGTTGAGCATGATCACCGCATCGCCCAACGCGACGCCCGGCGCCAGGTTGAACGACAGGTTGGCCGCCGGGAACATGCCGTCATGGCTGATGGACAACGGCCCGACCGTAGGCGGGTCGACCTTGGCCAGTGCCGACAGCGGTACCATCTCGTTGGTCAGCGGCGAGCGCAGGTAGAAGTAGTTCAGGCTTTCGGCCTTGCCGCGCTGCTGGGTGTCCAGCTCCAGCACCACTTGGTATTGGTTGATCTCGGTCTGGAATTCGTTGATCTGGCGCTGGCCGAAGGCGTCGTACAGCGCCTGGTCCACATCGGTGGCAGTGAGGCCAAACCGCGCGGCGGCCTGACGGTCGATGCTGATGTGGGTGATGCTGCCCCCCAGTTGCAAGTCGTTGGACAGGTCGCGGAACGCCGGGTTGGCCCGCAGTTTTTCGGTGAGGCGCTGGGTCCAGGTATTCAGCGTGGGGCCGTCATTGCTCTTGAGCACGTACTGGTACTGGGCGCGGCTGGGGCCGGAGCTCAAGTTGATGTCCTGGCCGGCACGCAGGTACAGCACGATGCCCGGCACTTTCGCCAGTTTTGGCCGGATACGGTCGATAAACTGGCTGGCCGACACGTCGCGGTCCCCGCGATCCTTCAAGGCGATCCAGAACCGGCCGTTGGCGATGGTCTGGTTGCTGCCGGTCACGCCCACCGAATGGGAGAACGCTTCCACTGCCGGGTCATCCTTGACGATCTCGGCGAGCGCCTTGTGCTTGGCGACCATGTCCGGGAACGACACGTCGGCCGCCGCCTCGCTGGTGCCGAGGACGAAGCCGGTGTCTTGTACCGGGAAGAAGCCCTTGGGAATAAATACGTAGCCGACCACGGCCAGGGCCAGGGTCACCATGAAGATCGCGGCCATGGTGCGTTGGTGGGCCAGGGCGCGGCGCAGATTGCGCGCATAGCCGGCGAGCAGGCGTTCGCTGAAGCCGGGTTTGTCGTGGGCGTGATGGGTCGGCGCGCGCATGAACAAGGCGGCCAGGGTCGGCGCCAGGGTCAGTGAAACCACCACCGAGATCAGGATGGTCGAGGTGGCCGTCAGCGCAAACTCCTTGAACAACCGCCCCACCACACCGCCCATGAACAGCAGTGGAATAAACGCCGCCACCAGCGAGAAGCTGATGGACACCACGGTAAAACCGATTTCCCCCGCGCCCTTGATCGCGGCTTCGCGTTTGTCGAGGCCCGCCTCCAGGTGCCGGTGAATGTTTTCCACCACCACGATGGCATCGTCCACCACAAACCCCACGGCGATCACGATCGCCACCAGGGTCAGGTTGTTCAGGCTGAAGCCCATCAGGTACATCAGCGCAAAACTGGCCACCAGCGACACACCCAGTACGCTGGACACGATCAACGTGGCCGACAACTGGCGCAGGAACAGCGCCATCACCGCCACCACCAGCAGGATGGCGATCAGCAGGGTCACTTCCACTTCATGCAGGGACGCGCGGATGGTCTTGGTGCGGTCGGTCAATACGCTGACCTGCACCGAGGCCGGCAACATGGCTTGCAGGCGCGGCAGCTCGGATTGAATACGGTCCACGGTCTCGACGATGTTCGCGCCGGGCTGGCGGGAGATCACCAGGTTGACCCCCGGCGTGTCGCCGGACCACGCCTGCACGTAGGCGTTTTCTGAACCGTTGATCACTTTGGCGATGTCGCGCAGCTGGACCGGTGCCCCATTCTTGTAGGACACGATCAACTGGGCGTATTCCTCGGGATGGAACAGCTGGTCGTTGGTCGACAGGGTCGACACGCTGTTCTCGCCGTAGATCGCGCCCTTGGCCAGGTTGAGGCTCGATTGCTGGATCGCCAGGCGCACGTCTGCCAGGGTCAGGCCGATGGCCGCGAGTTTATCGGGCGACGCCTGCACGCGGATCGCCGGGCGTTGCTGGCCGGTGATGTTGATCTGGCCGACACCGTCGATCTGGCTGATCTGACGGGCCAGCAGGGTTTCAACGTAGTCGCTCAGCTCGGTGCTGGGCATGCTGTCGGAGCTGACGCTGAGGATCAGCACCGGGCTGTCCGCCGGGTTGACCTTCTTCCAGGTCGGCAGGCTCGGCATGTCGCTGGGCAGTTTGCCGGACGCGGTGTTGATCGCCGCCTGCACTTCTTGCGCGGCGGTGTCGATGCTCTTGTTGAGGGTGAATTGCAGGGTCAGCAGGCTGGAGCCCAAGGCACTGCTGGAGGTCATCTGGGTCATGCCGGGGATGGCACTGAATTGCACCTCCAGCGGGGTGGCCACGGAGGAAGCCATGGTGTCCGGGCTGGCGCCGGGCAGCGTGGCGCTGACCTGGATCGTCGGAAACTCGGCTTCCGGCAGTGGGGCGATGGCCAGGCGCGGGAAGGCAATCATCCCGAGCAACACCAGGGCGAAGGTCAGCAGCAAGGTGGCGACCGGGTGGTCGACGCACCAGGCCGACGGCGAACGACTGCCACTCATGGCTGCACCTTGGCATCAACCGTCTGGATCGCTTGTGGCGGTTCCTTGAGCACATCGACCTGAGCGCCGGCCTTGAGCCGCGACTGGCCATCGCTGACCAGTACATCACCGGCCTGCACACCCCGGAGGATGTTGATGTCGCTGTCCTGATACACCACTTGCACCGGCACGATGTCGACCTTGTCACCGTTGACCCGGTACACGAAGTGCGAATCCAGCCCGCGTTGCACCACCGTGGTCGGCACCACCAGGGCGTTCTTGTGCAGGGCGGTCTGGATCTTGATGGTCACCAACTGCCCCGGCCAGAGTTTTTGCGCACCGTTGCTGAACTCGGCCTTGGCGCGGATGGTGCCGGTGGTGCCGCTGATCTGGTTGTCGATCAGGCTCAGGCGGCCTTCTCCCAGCAGGTCGCCGGTCTCGCCATCGGTGTCGGCGCCCATGTAGGCGTTGACGTCCGCAGGCAGTTGCGCAGCGATCAGGCCTTGCAGGGTCGGGAGCATTTGTTGCGGCAGGGAGAACTCCACGGCAATCGGGTCGATCTGGGTGACGGAGAACAACCCCTGGGTGTCGCTCATGCGCAGGAAGTTGCCTTCATCCACGGTGCGAATCCCGACGCGACCGGTGACCGGTGAGCGAATCTGGGTGTACGAAAGCTGCACCTGGGCCGAATCAATAGCGGCCTGGTTGCCTTGGGCCGTGGCCTTGAGCTGATTGACCAAGGCTTGCTGCTGGTCATAGGTCTGCTTGGACACGCCGTCGTCGATGCTCAGTTCCTTGTAGCGCTTGAGGTTGACCAGCGCCACTTGCAGTTGCGCCTGGCTTTCCCCGAGTTGCGCCTTGGCCTGGTCCAGGCTGGCGCGGATCGAACGGTCATCAATGGTCGCCAGCAGGTCGCCGGTTTTCACCAGTTGGCCTTCCTTGACCAGCAATTTGGTGAGGATGCCGTCGATCTGCGGTCGAATCACCACGCTGTGCAACGACAATACCGAGCCGATGCCGCTGACAAAACGCGGGATGTCCTGCTCCTTGACGCTGATCACCCGCACCGGAATCGCCGTGGGCGCGGTCAGTTTGGTCTTGGCCGGGCGGGTCAGCGCCCAGGCAACCACGGCCAGTACCACGAGGACGCCCACGATCAAGGCAGGTTTTCGTTGAATGTGCATGGGGTGAGGCGCCAGGGCAAAGGATCGGAAGAATGAAGGTTCTTTATAGCCCGCCAACCCGGTCAGCAAAGTGACTGCTAACTGACAGCGCCGTCAGTAAAGTCCGACCATTCGTACGAGCAGTGGTTAAAGATCCGAGGCGCGCAGGTATACTGCGCGCCGGTGTGGCCTGCAAGTCGGGCCCGCGTCATTTTCAGCACTCCCCGGAGCCACCATGAATTCCCCGACACAACCCGCTGCTGAAGCGGTCGACATCGACCCACAGGCCAATCCTGACAGCGTCGAAGGCGAAACCAAGGCCGAGATCCCGGCATTCAAGTTTCCGTTCAAGCCGGGCGAACTGGCCGGGGCGAAAAATGCCAGCCAGCCGTGGTACAAAAACGGCGCGAAGAACGGTCATACCAAGAGCCCGGGCATGGCACCTCCCGGCACCCGTCGTTCGATGGGCAAGCGCTGACCGGTAATAAATCCTTCGCAATCGCGATGAGTGCCTACAACGTTTACTGACGTTTCGCCTTGTAGGCCTGCGTCCAATTCTTGAAAGCTTGCACGACACCCGCGGGCCCCGATTCTTGTTCTCGGGACCCGCCGCGGTGACGCTGGTTTTCCGGAAAAGGACGTTCCCGTGATTCGGATACGCAACTGTGCTCTGCTGGGCCTGTCGCTGATGGTCGGTGTTTTCTCCGCCGCTGCGGCCGGTGATCAACCACGGCGCGAAATTCGTTTCGCCGTCGCCGCGCAATTCCCCCCTTTCCAAAGTCGCAATCAACAAGGTGAACTGGTCGGGCTGAACATCGAGTTGGGCAACGCCTTGTGCATACAGCTCAATGTGCGGTGCACCTGGGTGGATCAGATCCTTGTGGAGAATTTCCCGGCCCTTGAAGCCAGGCAATTCGACGCGATCATGGGCATGGCCCCTACGTCGAGGCGGCACCAGTGGGTGAACTTCACCGATAACCTTTATCCGATCACCACGCACCTGGTGGCCCGTAAACGATCAGGCTTCAAACCGACCCCACGATCGCTGAAGGGCAAGCGTGTGGGCGTGCTGGTGGGCAGCAACCGGGAGGCCTTTGCCCTGTCGAAATGGGCGCCGAAGGGTGTGATCGTCAAGAGTTTCTGGCGCAATGACGAACTGATCCGCAGCCTGCTGGCGGGTGACATCGATGCCACATTGCAAGGCATGGTGGAGATCCGTGAGGCACTGCTCGACACCGACGAGGGCCAGAATTTCGACCTCCTCGGCCCCGCCATTTCCACCGAATCGCTGGGCAACGGCGTGGCGATTGCGCTGCGCAAGCCCGACATTGCCTTGCGCAATGCCCTCAACGGCGCCCTTGAGAAACTGATGCAGAGTGGCGAGTACCAACGCATCGTCCAGCCCTACCACCTGGAGGCGCCGCCCTCCAAACCGTAATGGCCAATTAATTGCGCAGAACATGAGCTGGATCAGTATTTGCCCAAACGGTGCGCTTAGAGTCGACGCCCTGCCGACTCCTCCAACAATCACGAGCGCGCGTTTCCATGAAGATCAATCTGCCGGTCACCGGTCGAAATGTGGACTTTGCCCCCGACGCCAACATCCTCTCGACCACCGACCTGACCAGCGCAATCACCTACGCCAACCAGGACTTCATCGACATCAGCGGCTACACCCGAGAGGAGTTGCTGGGCGCGCCCCATAACCTGCTGCGCCACCCGGACATGCCCGCGGCTGCCTTTGCCCACATGTGGCAGGTGTTGAAGAGCGGCCGTTCGTGGATGGGCATGGTGAAAAATCGCTGCAAGAACGGCGATCACTACTGGGTCAGCGCCTATGCCACGCCGGTCACCCGGGAGGGCGTGACGGTGGAGTATCAGTCGGTGCGCACCAAGCCCGATGCGCGGCGGGTGCACGTGGCCGAGCGCGCCTATGCCCGCCTGCGTGCCGGCACGCGGCGAGTGCGGCCCGTGGTGGGCATGCCCCTCAAACTGTCGGCCTGGGTTTTGGGGACTTGCGCCGCCACCTGGGCATTGGGTCTGGGGCTTGCGAGCTACCCGGTGATCTGGCAACTGCTGGCGGTAACGGCGGGGTGTGCCGTGGGGGTAGCGGGCGTTCACGGGTTGTTGCGACCCCTGGCCCGGTTGAACCGGCGAGCGCGGTTGATTGCTGACAACCCGCTGAGCCAGGCGATCTACACCGGGCGTGAGGATGAGTTCGGGCGCATCGAGTTTGCCATGCAGATGCTGGAAGCCCAGGTGGGCGCCGTGGTGGGGCGTATTGGCGACGCCTCGCAACGCTTGTCCGGGCATGCCGCAGCTTTGGTGCGGCAGCTGGACAGCAGCCACAGCAGCAGCCTCGGCCAACAGACCCAGACCGATCAGGTCGCCGCCGCGATCAATCAAATGGCCGCCAGCGTGGCCCAAGTCGCCGAACACGCATTACAAGCCTCAAAAGCCGCTGACCAGGCCGGCAGCGAGACCCGGGAAGGCCACCAGCGCGTGGATGAAAGCCGCGACGCGGTGCTGCGGCTGTCCCAGGAACTGGCGCGTGCCACCGAAGTGATCCATCAACTGGAAAGCCACAGCGGCGATATTTCCGGGGTATTGGAAGTGATCCGCGCGATTGCCGAGCAGACCAATCTACTGGCACTCAATGCCGCCATCGAAGCAGCACGGGCCGGGGAACAGGGACGTGGGTTTGCCGTGGTGGCCGATGAAGTACGCGGCCTGGCCCAGCGCACGCAGCAGTCGACCAATGAAATCCAGCGCATGATCAGCACCCTGCAAGGCGGCGCCCGGGACGCGGTGCAGGCGATGGCGCAAAGCAGCCAGCATGTCGAAGCCAGCGTCGATCAGGCCCAGCGCGCCGCCGCCGCGCTGGACGGGATCAGCCAGCGGGTGACCCGGATTACCGCCATGAGCCAGCAGATCGCAGCGGCGGTGGAAGAGCAGAGCGCGGTGAGCGAAGACATCAACCGCAACATCATCGGCATTCGCAACGCCGGGGAAGTGACGGTCACCGCCGGCCAGCAAAGCCAGCTCAGCTCGGGGGATGTGGCAGGGCTGGCGGATGACTTGCGGCGGCTGGCGGAGGAGTTCTGGGGCAAGCGGCGCCAGTAGCGGCATGAGCTATTTTTGTGGTGAGGGGGCTTGCTGTGGCGAGGGAGCTTGCTCCCGCTGGGCTGCGCAGCGGCCCCAAAATCTTGGGAGCGCTACGCACTCCAGCGGGAGCAAGCTCCCTCGCCACAGTAAGCTCCCTCACCATAACGGGCATCGTTCCCACTCAAGCCGCGCGCAACGAAATGAACGCATAGTTGGCCGGCACCTCGGTGGCAATCCGGGCGCCGGCATCCAGCAACTGCTCGGCAATATCCATCCCGGACACATGAAACACCCACTCATTGGCCTGCACCGTCTCGTGCAGCGCCAGCTCGATGGCCTGGGCGAACAGGCCCATGTCCGGCAAGTACGCGGTAAACCCGTCACCCTTGAGGGCGGTGGTGTGAATACCCAGCAGCCCACACACCGCTTCCTTGGCCTGGATATCGTCGCGGTCAGCCTGGCGTGAACGGCGGATCAACTCGGCCAGTTGCTTGTCCATCAACTCGCCGCCGACGATCAGCGCCGGCCCCTGTTCCCAGGATTCCGGCGGGCAATCCTTCGCGCCCGGGTTCAACGGGATATGCGGGTTGATCTCCATCGGGTAGATACGGCACACCAAAGGCCGGCGCTCATAGATGCCGCAACGGTTGTCTTCGTCAAGATTCCGGCAGCGCCCGGCGTTGTAGGCAGCAAAGGTGATTGCCACATACGCCTCGGTATTGCCGCTGGGCACGACGGCGGACCGGCGTTGTGCATGCTCGCGCTGCAACTCGGGCAGCCCCAGGCCACTGCCCAGGAATCCTTCCACCAGCACGATGACATTACCGCCGTCAGCCGCCCAGCTCCGGGCTTCTTCAAGGGTCAGGGGTACATGGTGGTCGGTGCAGCACTTGCCGCAACCGACGCAGGAAAAATGGGTATTCATGGAGGATCTGTCACCAGGCAAGGTCAGAAGGCACTCATCAACGGTGGCGGGTTTTTGCCTCTGTTCACCGTTCTGCCCCTGTACAAAGCAAGTTATGCGCCAGCGCCTTCAGTCCTCGGGGGCGATGTCCCGCAGCACAAACACCATGCCCGCACGCTCATACACGTGCCGGGCCCGCAGGTTTGACTCCAGCACCTTGAGGTCGACAAACGCCTCGCCGCGTTGCTTGAACACCTGGAACGTGTGCAACAGCAAGGCCCGGCCCAGTCCCATGCCCTGGGCGCACGGATGAATGGCCAGGTTCTTGATGTAGGCGCTGGTCCAGCATTGCGCCACCCCAAGAATGCCGCTGGCGTTACTGGCCACCAGGCACAGCTTCGGGTCGAACTCGGCGTCGGTGACGAACTGCTGGCGCCAATGCTCAAGAGGACCCACACGTCCGCCGCCCTGCTCCTGGGCCAGGCTTAATACCGCGTGAATCGCCGGGGCCAGTGCTTCGTGGTAATGATCCAGCTGAATGTCCGCCGGCCATTGCGGGGCGGGCAGGCTGCCGGTGAGGTCCCGGCGCAGCAGCTGGAAGTATTCACCCACCGGTCAGATGCCCTGTTGCGCCACGGTCTGGGCGGCGATCACCAGGCACTTGGTCAGCTCAGGCGACGAAAACTTGGTGAGCACCGCGTTGGCGCCGGCCAGGCGGGCTTTTTCGCTGTTCATCGCACTGTCCAGGGAGGTGTGCAGCAGCACATAGAGGTCCTGGAAGTCCGGGGTTTCCCGCAAGGTGCGGGTGAAGGCGTAACCGTCCATTTCAGACATTTCGATGTCCGAGACCACCACGTTGATTTGCTCGACCGTGCCTTGCAGCTCCAGCAAACGGTCGATCGCTTCCTTGGCGCTGCGGGCGGTGTGGCAAGTGAGGCCGAGGTTGCGCAGGGTATGCACCGACTGCTGCAGCGCCACCTGGCTGTCATCCACCACCAGGATTCGGGCGTTGCCCAGCACTTCGGCTTCTTCCATGGTCAGGTCGGTGGGCGCCGCTTCGATCTGCGCCGGGGCGATGCCATGGATGACTTTTTCGATGTCCAGTACCTGCACCAGAGCGCCCTCAACCTGGGTCACGCCGGTGATAAACGAACGCGTGCCGCCAGAGCCAAACGGTGGCGGGCGGATATCCGTGGTCAGGCAGTGCACGATCTTGCTCACCGCCTGCACATGCAGGCCCTGCTTGGAACGGCTCACATCGGTGACGATCAGGCAGCCGCCGTCCGGGTCTTGCAGGGGCATTTCCCCCAGCGCCCGGCTCAGGTCGATCACCGACAAGGCCGCGCCGCGCAAGGTGGCGATGCCTTTGACGTGGGGGTGCGACTCCGGCAGCTTGGTCAGCGGCGGGCAGGGAATGATTTCACTGACTTTCAGCAGGTTGATCGCCATCAGCTTGCCGCTGCGCAAGGTAAAGAGCAGAAGCGAGAGTGAGTCTGCGCGGACTTTGGTGGTGGACATAAAAACCTTCTGTGGATCACGGATGACGATCTATAGAGGGTTATCGACTCCCACGGCCCATGCTTTAGCGTGATGGGCCGTGAAAGTCGCCGGAGTTTAACCCTTCCACACCTGCGGGTTGACCAGATCCTGCGGGCGCTGGCCCAGCAAGGCGCTGCGCAGGTTTTCCAGGGCGCGGTTGGCCATGGCTTCGCGGGTTTCATGGGTGGCCGAGCCGATGTGCGGCAGGGTCACGGCGTTGCTCAGCTGGAACAGCGGCGACTCGGACAGCGGCTCCTGCTCATACACGTCCAGGCCTGCACCACGGATGGTCTGGTTTTGCAGAGCCTGGATCAGCGCCGGCTCATCCACCACCGGGCCACGGGAGATGTTCACCAGGATCGCGCTGGATTTCATCAGGCCCAGCTCACGATGGCTGATCAGGTGACGGGTTTTCTCGCTCAACGGTACCACCAGGCAAACGAAGTCGGCTTCGGCCAGCAACTGGTCGAGGCTGCGGAATTGCGCGCCCAGTTCCTGTTCCAGTTCGGCCTTGCGGCTGTTGCCGCTGTAAAGAATCGGCATATTGAACCCCAGGCGACCCCGACGGGCGATGGCCGCACCGATGTTGCCCATGCCGACGATGCCCAGGGTCTTGCCGTGTACATCACAGCCAAACAACGGCGCCCCCACGCTGGCTTTCCACTGGCCGGCCTTGGTCCAGGCGTCCAGCTCGGCGACGCGGCGGGCGCTGCTCATCAGCAGGGCAAAGGCCAGGTCGGCAGTGCTTTCGGTGAGTACATCGGGGGTGTTGGTGAGCATGATCCCGCGCTCATTGAAGTACGCCAGGTCGTAGTTGTCATAGCCCACCGAAACACTGGAGACCACTTCCAGCTTGCTCGCGCCTTCCAGTTGCGCACGCCCCAGTTTGCGTCCTACGCCGATCAGGCCGTGGGCATGGGGCAAGGCTTCGTTGAACTGGGCGTTGATGTCCCCCAGCTTGGGGTTGGGGGCGATGACGTCGAAATCCTGTTGCAGGCGTTCGATCATTTCCGGGGTGACGCGGCTGAAGGCGAGGACAGTCTTTTTCATGGAAGGCGGGCTCATCGACTACGTGGGAATGGCAAGCACGCTAACATTCTTGCGTGGGGTTGTCAGGACGCCCCGCAGCCTTACCACCAGACTGTTGCGATTTGGGCAACAGTCATTATCTTGTTACACTCTGTATCGCACCGCTCACCTGCGCTAATTTGTCGCATCGATGAGCGCAGCGGTTAAGACCGACCCGCTCTCCCCCGATTTCCCTCGACTTATTTCCAGGGCTCTACACTGGGAATCTGTCTTAAAGCCGCTGAGTTCAGCGGCTTTTTTTTGCGCTGAAAAAAGGCCAGGAACCCCAACAACACTGGCCGGTTACGATTGACCCAAAGGAGCTCCACCGGTGAAAACCTCGCTGACGTTCACCCCGTTATTCCTCGCGATTGCTGCAACGATCGTTCCCCTTGCCCACGCGGCAGACACCCCGGCCGCCGACGGTTTCGTCGACGGTGCAAGCTTCAAGATCAACACCCGCAACTACTACATGAACCGCGACCGCCGTGACATTCACACCGATGACAGCAAGGAATGGGGCCAGGGCTTCATCGGGATCTTCGAGTCGGGCTACACCCCCGGCACCGTCGGCTTTGGCCTGGACGCGAACGCCATGCTCGGCCTCAAGCTCGACGGCGGTGGCGGCACTGACGGCTCCAGCATCCTGCCGGTGAGCTCCGGCAACGGCAAAGCTCCCGGCTCGTTCTCCACCGCCGGCGCCACCCTGAAAATGCGCGCCTTCGACACCGAGCTGAAAGCCGGAGACCTGTTTCTCAACAACCCGGTGATCGCCGGCGGCATGACCCGCATGCTGCCCCAGACGTTCCGTGGCGTCAGCCTGACCAATCACAGCCTCGACGGCTGGATGTTCGAAGGCGGCCAGGCCAGTTTCACCAAGCTCTACAACCAGAGCGGCCACCGGCGCATCGGCACCAGCTACGGTGCATTGCCCAGCGGCGAAGACAGCCGCCACCTGGACTGGGCCGGCGTGTCCTTCAGCGGCGTGCCGGGGTTGACCAGCAACCTGTACGCGTCCGAGCTCAAGGACATCTGGAACCAGTACTACTACGACCTCGACTACACCTGGCAACTGAACGAACTGGTCAGCCTCAACCCGGGCCTGCACTACTACCACACCCAGGAAACCGGCAAGGCCCTGCTGGGTAACATCGACAACAACACCTACAGCCTGCATTTCACCGTGGGCGTGGGCCATCACAGCGTCACTGCCGCCTACCAGCGGGTCAACGGCAACACCCCGTTCGACTACATCAGCCAGGGCGACAGCATCTACCTGGATAACTCCCAGCAATACTCCGACTTCAACGGCCCCAACGAGCGTTCGTGGAAGCTCAAGTACGCCTACGATTTCGTCGGGCTGGGCCTGCCGGGCCTGACCTCGGCGGTGTCGTACATCAGCGGCAAGACTGACCTGACCACGGTGGACCCGGACAGCCGTGGCTATTCCTCCTGGTACAGCGCCGACGGCAAGAACGCCAAACACTGGGAGCGCGACATCGACCTCAAGTACGTGGTGCAAGGCGGCAAGGCCAAGGACCTGGCCGTGCGCCTGCAATGGGCGACCAACCGCGGCGGCAATGGCTACGCGGCAGTGGACCGGGACGTGGATGAATACCGGGTGATCGTCGACTACCCGATTGACGTTTTTTAACGTTCGGGCTTTCTTTTTGCGGCGACGACTTATTTTTCACAGCATGGAACTAAACTGCCAGCATCTTGAGTGCCGAAGCCAGTCCCATGAGTCAACGCCGCGCCTTCACCCTGCCTGCACGCCCGGAGCTTTTGCTGATTCTGGGCAGTGGCCTTACCGTCACGCTGATCGTGATCATCGTTGCCGTCCTGCTGATTCGCGAACACGCCAGCGCCCTGCAGGCCGCCAAACGCTCCACCAGCAACATCACGCAGTTGATCAACGCCGATGTGTTGCGCAACGTTGAACTCTACGACCTGGCCCTGAACGGCCTGATCACCGCGACCACCCGCAACGACTTGCCCCAGGTCTCGGCCGAAGTGCTGCACATGGTGCAGTTCGACCAGTCCACGGCCGCGCCTTTCAAAGGCGAAGTCCTGCTGCTGGACAAGGCCGGTGAGGTCACCGCCGACTCCTCGACGCTGACACCCTCGCCGCGCAACTTTGCCAACCGCGACTATTTCCAGGTGCACCAGCAGAACCCCGATGCCGGGTTGTTCATCAGCCGTCCCTTCAAGATCCGCTGCGACTGCGATCAAGTCTGGCGCATTGCGTTCAGCCGCCGCGTGCCCGGGCCGAACGGCGAGTTTGCCGGGGTGGCGGTGGCGACCATGCGCCTGGCGTACTTCGACCAGTTGTTCAACAGCCTCACCATCGGCAGCGGCAGCAGCATCAACCTGCTGAACAACGACGGCATTCTGTTGGCCCAGCAGCCCCTGCTCGAAAAAGACATGATCAACAAGGACCTGAGCGCGCGACCGAACTTCAAACGCATGCTGCGTGAAGGCAGCGGCAGCTTCAGCGGCATCTCCGCCATCAGCGGCACGCAACGGCTGTACACCTTCACCAACGTCGGCGCACTGCCGCTGATTGTGGTGGTGGCGCTGTCCAGCGATGACGTGTTCGCCGCCTGGAAGCGCGCGGCCCTGCTGATCAGTGGCGCCACCGGCGTGCTGTGTGTCGGCCTGCTGTGGCTGACCTGGATGCTGCGCCTGGAGCTGCGCCGTCGTTATCGCGCCGAAAAGGTCTTGTCTGAACTGGCAGCCACCGATGGCCTCACCGGCCTGGCCAACCGCCGCACCCTGGACCAGCGCCTGCGCCTGGAGTGGGAGCGTGCGCAACGCTCCGGCGAGCCGCTGGCCCTGCTGATGATCGATGTCGACCACTTCAAGGCCTTCAACGACCGGCACGGCCATCAGGGCGGTGACGAGGCATTGCGTAACGTGGCCCGGGTCATCGGCAGCAACATTCGCCGCCCTGCCGACCTTGCCGCCCGTTATGGCGGCGAAGAGTTCGCAGTCATCCTGCCGGACACCGACGGCGACGGCGCGAGCGTCATAGCCGAACATATCCGCAGCGCCGTGGAGCACTTGCCGCCCGCCGACGGTGACGCGCTGTCGGTGACGGTCAGCGTCGGCGTCAGCACCTGGGACAAACGCAGCCGTGGCGCACTGGAAGAGCTGCTGCTGAGTGCCGACCGGGCGCTGTATGAAGCCAAGCATTCCGGGCGCAACCGCATCGTTCACAGTCAGGCCACATGAGCCGTTATCAGCAACTACGCTAAGGGCATCCTCGAAGCAGAAGTACGCCCGATGAGCCCAAGCACCACCCGCCCGCCCCGCCCGACCCACCGTCCGGAGCTGCTGCTGATTATCGGCAGTTGCGTCACGGTGTTGCTGATCCTGTCAGTGGTCGCGGTGTTGCTGATCCGCGAACACGCCAACACCTTGCAGGCCGCCCAGCGCACGGCCAACAACATCACCCAACTGATCGACGCAGACGTGCTGCGCAACGTCGAGCTGTACGACTTGTCGATCAAAGGCCTGATCGCAGCCGCCGAGCGCAGCGATTTGGCCGACGTATCGGCCAGCATCCGCCATCTGGTGCTGTTCGACCGCTCGGAGGCGGCGCCGTACAAGGGCGATATCCTGCTGTTGGACAAGAACGGCGAGGTGATTGCCGACTCTTCGCTGCTGACGCCAAAAGCCGCCAACTTCGCCGACCGCGACTACTTTCAGGCCCACCGGCAGAATCCTGACCTGGGCCTGTTCATCAGCCGGCCCTTTATGGCGCGCTGCGTGTGCGACGACCAATGGCGCATCGCTTTCAGCCGCCGGGTTTCAGGGCCCGACGGGCGGTTCCTCGGGGTTGCCGTGGCGTCCATGCGCCTGTCCTATTTCCAGCAGCTGTTTCGCAGCCTGAATATCGGCAATGACAGCACCATCAACCTGATTAACCAGCGAGGCATCCTGCTGGCCCAACAGCCGTTGCTGGAACGGGACATGATCGACAAGGACCTCAGCCAGCGCCCCAACGTCGCGCGCATACTGCACGACGGCGACGGCAGCTTTCGTGGCACCTCCAGTGTGGATGAGGAGAGCCGCCTCTACACCTTCTCGACCGTGGGGGACTTACCACTGATTGTTGTGGTGGCCCTGTCCACCAACGACATATTCGCGCCCTGGAAACGTGCGGCGTTGCTGATCAGCGGTGCCACCGGGATTTTATGCATCGGCCTGCTGTGGCTGACCTGGATGCTCTGCATGGAACTGCGCAGGCGCCACCGCGCCGAGCAGGTACTGTCAGAACTGGCAGCCACCGATGCCCTCACCGGCCTGGCCAACCGCCGCACGCTGGACCAGCGCCTGCGCCTGGAATGGGACCGCGCCCAGCGTTCGGGCGAGCCGTTGACGGTGCTGATGATTGATGTGGACCACTTCAAGGCCTTCAACGACCGGCATGGCCACCAGGGTGGCGACGAGGCATTGCGCACGGTGGCGCAGGTGGTCGAGGGCAATATCCGCCGCCCTGCCGACCTCGCGGCCCGGTATGGCGGTGAAGAATTTGCGGTGGTGCTGCCGCATACCGACAGCCAGGGTGCGTTGTTGATTGCCGAACATATCCGCAGCAGCGTCGAGCACCTGCCAAGGGTCGGCGGGGACAGGGTGCCGATTACCGTCAGCATTGGCCTGAGTACCTGGACCAAAAAAAGCCGTATCACCCTGGAAGCGTTACTGCTCAGTGCGGATCAGGCGTTGTATGAGGCCAAGCACACCGGGCGTAATCGCATTGTGGATGCGTCCGCTTTAAAGGCGTGACGCGGAGCGTCACAGGAGGCGTTCCCACGCAGAGCGTGGGGAACGATCAGGCATAAAAAAAGGCCACCCGAAGGCAGCCTTTAAAAACAAAAGGAAAGAGAGTTGTTACTTACACCGCCGCGACGGGACGCATGTAAGAGATCGGTGCGGTGCTGGCATCTTCGAAGGTCACGACTTCCCAGGCATCTGTCTGTGCAATCAGCTTGCGCAGCAGTTGGTTGTTCAGGGCGTGGCCCGACTTGAAGCCTTTGAACTCGCCTATCAGGCTATTGCCCAGCAGGTAGAGGTCACCGATTGCATCGAGGATCTTGTGCTTCACGAACTCGTCTTCATAGCGAAGGCCGTCTTCGTTCAGTACACCATCCGCGTCGACCACAATGGCGTTTTCAACGCTGCCGCCGAGTGCGAGGTTGTGCTTGCGCAGGTACTCGATGTCACTCATGAAACCAAAGGTACGGGCGCGGCTGACTTCTTTTACGAACGAAGTGCTGGAAAAATCCACGCTTGCACTCTGGGTGCGGTCACGGAATACCGGGTGATCGAAATCGATCTCAAAGCTCACTTTAAAGCCTTCGAACGGGACGAAGGTGGCGCGCTTGTCGCCGTCTTCTACTGTCACTTCCCGCAGAATGCGAATGAACTTCTTGGCTGCGTCCTGTTCTTCCAGGCCGGCAGATTGAATCAAGAATACGAAGGGTCCAGCGCTGCCATCCATGATTGGGACTTCGGACGCGGAGAGCTCGACGTAGGCGTTATCGATGCCCAAACCGGCCATGGCCGAGAGCAAGTGCTCCACCGTGTCCACTTTGACGTCACCGTTGACCAACGTGGTCGACATCGTGGTTTCGCCAACATTTTCCGCGCGAGCAGGAATCTGCACCACAGGGTCCAGGTCGGCACGAACAAACACGATGCCGGTGTCGACAGGTGCGGGCTTGAGGGTCAGGTATACCTTCTCCCCGGAGTGCAGACCTACACCTGTGGCACGGATAATATTCTTCAGGGTGCGTTGTTTAATCATGGCTTGGACCGCTTCAGCGCAAATTGCGAACTGGTATCAACAAAGGCTGGCGATAATAGCAGACCAGACCTTTGCTGAACACCAATCACCTTCATAGCCCTGATACATTCCATTAATCGGCCTGACGACGCAGGAAAGCCGGGATGTCCAGGTAGTCCAGGTCATCTTGCGGATTCGGGCTACGGGAGGCAGCAGCACCGGCCTGAGCCTGGTTGCGCATCACGGTCGGACGATCCAGGTCACGGTAGTTCACAGACGGCAGTTCCTGGCGCGCAGGCGCTGGAGCGGCAGCTTGCTGGCTGGCGTGGCTGGTATGGACGGTATTGTCGATGACCTTCACAGGCTTCTCGATTTTTGCACCCAGGCCGGTAGCAACAACGGTCACGTGCAGTTCGTCGCGCATGTCCGGATCGATAACCGTACCGACCTTGACCATGGCGTGCTCGGAAGCGAAGGCTTCGATGATGCTACCCACGTCGGAGTACTCACCCAGGGACAGGTCAGGACCGGCGGTGATGTTCACCAGGATGCCGCGTGCACCTTGCAGGTTCACGTCTTCCAGCAACGGGTTGCGGATGGCCGCTTCAGTGGCTTCACGTGCACGGTTCGGACCGCTGGCGCAGCCAGTGCCCATCATCGCCATGCCCATTTCGCTCATCACGGTACGTACGTCGGCAAAGTCGACGTTGATCATGCCCGGACGCTTGATGATGTCGGAGATACCGCGAACGGCGCCGGCCAGTACATCGTCAGCCTTGGCGAAAGCCGACAGCAGGCTGGCGTCTTTACCGAGGATGGTCAGCAGCTTCTCGTTGGGAATGGTGATCAACGAGTCGACGCTTTCGGACAGCAGACGGATGCCTTCATCGGCGATCTGCATGCGCTTGCGACCTTCGAACGGGAACGGACGGGTCACGACGGCAACCGTCAGGATCCCCATTTCCTTGGCCACTTCGGCAATGATCGGCGCAGCACCGGTACCGGTACCACCGCCCATGCCTGTAGTGATGAACACCATGTTGGTGCCTTGCAGCACTTCAGCAATGCGCTCGCGGTCTTCCAGAGCGGCTTGACGGCCGACTTCCGGATTCGCGCCGGCACCCAGGCCCTTGGTCACGGCTGTGCCCAATTGCAGGATGGTGCGTGCACCGATGCTTTTGAGGGCCTGGGCGTCAGTGTTGGCGCAGATGAATTCAACGCCTTCAATGTTGCTTTTGACCATGTGGTTGACAGCGTTGCCGCCGCCACCGCCGACGCCGATCACTTTGATGACCGGGCTTGCGGGGATGTTGTCTACGAGTTCGAACATTTTCCCTCTCCTTTCATTTCTCTAGTTTTTTCGCCTACTGCTTTGAAACGGTGTTGCGGTAAATCGTCAGAAATTGCCTTTCACCCAAGCCTGCAACCGCTCGAACAACGGCGCTTTCGCTTCGTCGTCGCTTCTGTAGCTGTCGCGGTTGCTCGGGCCCGACAGGGAAATGCCGTCGGTCTGCTTTTGCAGCCCGTACAACAGCAAGCCCACACCGGTGGAATAAATCGGGTTGCGCACTACGTCGCCCAGGCCTTTCACGCCATGGGGCACGCCCAGGCGGACCGGCATGTGGAAGATTTCCTCGGCCAGTTCGACCGCGCCTTCCATCTTCGAGGTGCCACCGGTCAGCACGATGCCGGCCGGGATCAAATCTTCGTAGCCGCTGCGGCGCAGTTCAGCCTGGATCAGGGTGAACAGCTCGTCGTAGCGCGGCTCGACCACTTCGGCCAACGCCTGGCGCGACAGTTCGCGCGGTGGACGGTCGCCCACGCTCGGCACCTTGATGGTTTCGCCGGCACCGGCCAGCTTGGCCAGGGCGCAGGCGTAACGGATCTTGATTTCTTCGGCGTACTGGGTCGGTGTGCGCAACGCCATCGCGATGTCGTTGGTCACCTGGTCACCGGCAATCGGGATCACGGCGGTGTGACGGATCGCACCCTCGGTGAAGATCGCGATGTCAGTGGTGCCGCCGCCGATGTCCACCAGGCACACGCCCAGTTCTTTTTCGTCGTCGGTCAGTACCGAATACGCGGAGGCAAGCTGCTCGAGAATGATGTCGTCGATTTCCAGGCCACAGCGGCGCACGCATTTTTCAATGTTCTGTGCAGCGTTGACGGCGCAGGTCACCACGTGAACCTTGGCTTCCAGGCGTACGCCCGACATGCCCAGGGGCTCACGAACACCTTCCTGGTTATCGATCACGTAGTCCTGCGGCAGGGTATGCAGCACGCGCTGGTCAGCCGGGATCGCCACGGCTTGCGCTGCGTCGAGTACCCGCTCCAGATCAGCCGAGCTGACTTCGCGGTCGCGAATCGCCACGATGCCGTGGGAGTTCAGGCTGCGAATGTGGTTGCCGGCAACGCCGACGAATGCCGAGTGAATCCGGCAACCGGCCATCAGCTGCGCTTCTTCGATGGCGCGCTGGATCGATTGCACGGTGGATTCAATATTCACCACCACGCCCTTCTTCAGGCCCCGGGACGGATGCGTGCCGATTCCGACGATTTCCAGCGTGCCGTCGTCCGCGACCTCGCCTACCAGCGCCACCACCTTGGAGGTGCCGATATCCAGACCGACGATCATTTTGCCGCTTTGCACGTTTGCCATGGGTCCTGCCTCTTCTTAATTCTTCGCGACAGCAGGTTGCGCTGCCGTGGGCGCCGCAGGGGCCCGCCAGCCGACGGCAAGGCCGTTGGCGTAACGCAGGTCGATGCTCGCAATGTTCGTAATCTGTTCTTTCAAGGTCTTTTCATAGATGGCGATAAAACGGCGCATCTTTTCTACCAGGTTGCCGCGTCCCAGCAGCAACTCGATACCCGGGCCGGAACTGCCTGCACCCGTGGTCAAAAACCAGCTGCCCCGCTCACGCAATTCCAGTCGCGCAATCGAGAAACCCAATGGCCGCAGCATCTGGCTCAAGGCCTGGTACTGCTGCATCACTTGCTGTTGCGCCCGCTGCGGCCCGAACAACTGCGGCAGGTGTTCGTAATTCGCCACCTCGCGAGGCGCAAACGCCTGGCCCTGGTTGTTCAACAACTGCCCATCTCCCCAACGGGCCACGGGCAGTTGTTCTTCCAGGCGGATCGTGACTTGATCCGGCCACACACGACGTACTTCGGCGTGGGCAATCCATGGCATCTGTTCCAGCTCGGAACGCATGCCGGCCAGGTCGATGGTGAAGAAGCTCGACGCCACAAACGGGGCGATTCGCTGCTGCACGGCCTGCTGGCTGATGTAGCTCAAGTCGCCCTGCACGCTGATCTTGGTGATCGGCCGGTCGGCATACGGCAACAGACGCTGGGCGCCTTCGTATGTACCAAACCCCAACGCCACCAGAATCACCGGCCAGAACAGCGCCTTGAGAAAACCAAAGTTGGCTTTCGGCATGCGCGCCGACATCGGCTCTTTAGCCACCATTCGGCTGGCACCACGCGGCACCGGCTTGCGGCCGGGAGCGGGTTGCTGATGACGAAGCGATGCGCCGTTCATGGTCTTAGCCTCGTGGCTCAATGCTTGCGGCCAGGATCGCCAGCACCAACTGCTGGAAATCCAGGCCGGCGGCACGAGCGGCCATGGGTACCAGGCTGTGGTCGGTCATCCCAGGTGCGGTGTTGACTTCAAGGAACCAGAAATTCCGTTGGTCATCCTGCATCACGTCTGCCCGCGCCCAACCGGCGATACCCAGCGCCTCACAGGCTTTCGCCGTGAGGTCCATCAATTCCTGTTCCTTGGTTGCATCGAGGCCGCACGGGATCCGGTACTGGGTATCGGAAGCCACGTACTTGGCGTCGTAGTCGTAAAAGGTGTGGGGCGTGCCCAATGCGATAGGCGGCAATACCTGGCCACGCAGAGTAGCGATGGTGAACTCGGGACCTTGAATCCACTGTTCCACCAACACTTGCGAATCGTAGGTACTGGCCGCTTTCCATGCGTCAATCAATTCGGCGGCTGAGTTCACTTTAGCCATGCCGATACTGGAGCCTTCATGGGCTGGTTTGACGATCAAAGGCAGGCCCAGTTCCTTGGCTGCAGAAATACAATCGTCTTCGCTGCACAACACGCTGTGACGCGGGGTCGGAATACCCAGGCTGTGCCACACCTGTTTGGTGCGCAACTTGTCCATGGCCAGCGCCGACGCCAGGATGCCGCTGCCGGTGTACGGAATGCCCAGGCACTCCAGCAGGCCCTGCATGCTGCCGTCTTCACCGCCACGGCCGTGAAGAATGATGAACGCGCGGTCGATTTTCTCGGCCTGCAGGCGCGACAGGAAGTCATCGCCCACGTCGATGCCGAATGCATTCACGCCGGCGCTCTGCAGCGCTTCCAGCACGGCATTGCCGGACTTCAGCGACACTTCACGTTCAGCGCTCTTGCCACCGAACAGCACCGCAACGCGGCCGAAGTCGGCAGGTTGAATGGTCGAGAACAGGGAGCCGTAGTCAGTGGTCATTTCGACTTCCCCTTTACTGCGGCAAACAGCGGGCTTGCCAGCAATTTAGGAGCGAGACCACCGATATCACCGGCACCCTGGCACAGCAGGATGTCGCCGGCACGCAGCAGCGGCTTGACGATCGGCGCGAGGTCCACACCGCGCTCGATGTAGATCGGGTCCAACTGGCCACGTTGACGGATGCTGTTGCACAGCTTGCGGCTGTCGGCACCCGGGATCGGCTCTTCTCCGGCCGGGTAGACTTCCATCAGCAGCAACACGTTGGCGTCCGCCAGTACATTGACGAAATCGTCGTACAGGTCGCGGGTACGGCTGTAGCGGTGCGGCTGATACACCATCACCAGGCGGCGCTCCGGCCAGCCACCGCGTACGGCCTTGATCACCGCAGCGACTTCCGTCGGGTGGTGACCGTAGTCGTCCACCAGCATCACGTTGCCGCCGTCCACCGGCAGCTCGCCGTAGACCTGGAAGCGACGACCCACGCCGGCAAAACCCGACAGGCCTTCAACGATGGCTTCATCGCTGACGCCTTCGTCGGAGGCGATGCAGATGGTCGCCAGGGAGTTGAGTACGTTGTGGTTGCCCGGCATGTTCACCGAGACATCCAGCGGCTCGCGGTCAGGGCGCAGCACCGTGAAGAAGGTCTGCATGCCTTGCTGGCGCACATTGATCGCGCGCACGTCGCAGTCTTCGCTGAAGCCGTAGGTCACGGTCGGGCGCTTGACCAGCGGCAGGATTTCACGCACCACCGGATCGTCCAGGCACACCACCGCCAAACCGTAGAACGGCAGGTTGTGCAGGAACTCGACGAAGGTTTTCTTCAGTTTGTTGAAGTCACCGTCGTAGGTCGCCATATGGTCGGCGTCGATGTTGGTCACCACGGCCACCAGCGGTTGCAGGTGCAGGAAGCTGGCGTCGCTTTCATCGGCTTCGGCGATCAGGTAACGGCTGGTGCCGAGCTGTGCATTGGTACCGGCTGCATTCAGGCGGCCACCGATGACGAACGTCGGGTCCAGGCCACCGGCGGCGAACACCGAGGCGATCAGGCTGGTGGTGGTGGTCTTGCCATGGGTACCGGCAACGGCGATGCCATGGCGGTAGCGCATCAGCTCGGCCAGCATCTCGGCACGCGGCACTACGGGAATGCGGCGTTCAAGGGCAGTGGCCACTTCCGGGTTGGAGGTGTTCACGGCACTGGAGACCACCAGCACGTCGGCTTCGGCAGCGTTCTCGGCACGGTGGCCGATAAAGATTTTTGCGCCGAACGATTCCAGGCGCTCGGTGACCGGCGACATTTTCAGGTCGGAGCCGGACACCTGGTAACCCAGGTTCAGCAGCACTTCGGCGATGCCGCACATGCCCACGCCGCCGATGCCGACGAAGTGGATACGACGGATGCGGCGCATTTCCGGTTGTGGCATGGCTTTCTGATTCTCAACCATGGGCCACCTCCAGGCAGATATCGACCACGGTGCGGGTTGCGTCAGGTTTGGCCAGGCGGCTTGCGGTGCTCGCCATGCTGTTCAGTCGTTCCGGTTGCATCAATACCTCGGTCAGGCGTGCGGCCAAATCGGCGGCGCCAGTCGTTCTTTGCGGCAGCAGGAAGGCAGCGCCCTCCCCGGCCAAATATTCGGCGTTGCGGGTCTGGTGGTCGTCGATGGCGTGGGGCAAAGGCACCAGCAAGGACGGCAGACCGGCGGCGGCCAGTTCACTGACGGTCAACGCACCTGCGCGACAGACCACCAGGTCGGCCCAGCCATAGGCTTGGGCCATGTCTTTGATGAAAGGCTGCACATTCGCCTCCACGCCCGCATCGCGATAACGCGTAGCGGTCACTTCATCGTGATTCTTGCCGGCCTGATGGAAGATCTCGGGCCGCAGCGCCTCAGGGAGTTGCGACACCGCTTCAGGCAGCAATTTGTTCAACGGTTCGGCACCCAGGCTCCCGCCCAGGATCAGCAGGTGCGCCTTGCGCCCGGCCAACGGCTGGCGGGCGATGTCCATGAACAGTTCAGTACGCACCGGGTTACCGGTGGTGCGCAGTTTGTCCGCGGCACCAAAGGTTTTCGGGAAGGCCTCGCACACCCGTGCAGCCAATGGCACCAGCAGGCGGTTGGCAGTGCCGGCCACGGCGTTCTGCTCGTGGACGATCACCGGCACGCCGGCGAGTCTTGCCGCGACGCCGCCGGGGCCGGTGACGTAGCCACCAAAGCCCAGCACGCACACCGGCTTCACTTCACGGATCACCTTGCGCGCTTGCCATACCGCCTTGAGCAACACGAACGGTGCCTTGAGCAGGGACAATTTGCCCTTGCCACGCAGGCCGGTGACGTTGATCAAATGCAGGGGCAAGCCGGCATTCGGTACCAGGTCATTTTCGATGCCACGGGGCGTGCCGAGCCAATGCACGGTGTAGCCGCGGTTCTGGAATTCGCGGGCACAGGCCAGCGCCGGGAACACGTGGCCACCGGTGCCGCCTGCCATGATCAGCACGTTAGCGCCCATGGTTCGGCTCCTCGGCGAAGTCGCTTTCGCTGAACTCCATCTCCTCGCTGCCCAGGTGGGTTCGACTCTCCCACTCGATGCGCAGCAATAACCCGAGACAGGCGCAGCAAATCACCAACGAACTGCCGCCGTAACTGAGGAACGGCAAGGTCAGGCCCTTGGTCGGCAGCAGGCCGACGTTCACCCCGATGTTGATCAGGAACTGGCCGATCCACAGGAACGACAAGCCGTACGCCACGTAGGCGGCAAAATATTGCTTGGCCTTTTCGGCCCACAAGCCGATGTACATGCCGCGCACACACACAAACACGAACAGCGCGACGGTGCACAGCGAACCGACCACGCCCAGCTCTTCGGCGAGTACCGAGAACACGAAGTCGGTATGGGCTTCCGGCAGGTAGAACTGCTTCTGCACACTGTTGCCCAGGCCCACGCCCAGCCACTCGCCGCGACCGAAGGCAATCAACGCCTGGGTCAACTGGTAGCCGGAACCGAACTGATCGGACCACGGGTCGGTAAAGGTAATCAGGCGCGCCATCCGGTAGGGTTGCGCCTGCACCAGAATCGTCACGGCGGCCACCGCCAGCACCACCATCAAGGTGAAGCGGAACAGGCCCACGCCACCGAGGAACAGCATCGCCGCCGCCGCGCCCATCATTACAACGGTGGCACCAAAGTCCGGCTCCATCAGCAACAGGCCGGCCATGGGCAGCAGCACGATGAACGGCTTGAAGAAGCCCATCCAGCTTTCGCGCACTTCTTTCTGACGCCGCACCAGGTAACCCGCGAGGTAGATCACCACGAACACCTTGGCAATTTCCGACGGCTGCACGTTGAACGCGCCAAAGCCGATCCAGCGCATCGAACCATTCACCTCACGCCCGATGCCGGGCAGTATCACCATCACCAGCAAGCCGAACGCGCCCACCAGCATCAGCCACCCCAGGCGCTGCCAGGTGGCGATCGGGATCATCATGGTGACAATGCACGCACCGAGGCCGATCACCAGGTACACCAGGTGGCGGATCATCATGTAAAGGGTGTTGCCCGACTGCACCGCGGCCACTTCCGAGGACGCCGAGGTGATCATCACCAGGCCCAGGCCCAGCAGCGCGAGGCAACCGGCGAGCATCGGGAAATCAAGGTCGATACCGCGCCCGGTAATGATCGGCGACGGATACGGCTTGATGATGTTCCGCAAATTGATACTCATGCCAAGGCCTCCACGGCGCGGGCGAACAGCTGGCCGCGCTCTTCGTAGTTCTTGAACATGTCGAAACTGGCGCAGGCAGGCGACAGCAGCACCACATCACCCGGCTGGGCCAGGGATCTGGATTGGGCGATGGCGTCGTCCAGGGATTGCGCGCGCACCTGCGGTACCGCGTCGCCCAGCGCATCGGCAATCAAGCCGGAATCACGGCCCATCAGCACCACGGCGCGGCAGTGTGCAGCGACTGGCCCTTTGAGGTCCTTGAAGTCAGCACCCTTGCCGTCGCCACCGGCGATCAGCACGACCTTGCCTTGAATGTCGGCACCCAATCCTTCGATGGCAGCAAGCGCCGCACCGACGTTGGTGGCCTTGGAATCGTTGTAATAGCCGACGCCGTCGAGGTCGCGAACCCACTGGCAGCGATGCTCAAGCCCGGCAAACGTGCGCAGCGCCGACAGCATGGCGTCGAACGGCAAACCTACCGCATGACCGAGGGCCAGCGCCGCCAGGGCATTGGCCTGGTTGTGGGCACCACGGATCTTCAGTTCACGCACCGGCATCAGGTTCTGGAATTCGAAGGCCAGGTATTTCTCGCCGTTCTCTTCCCGAAGCCCGAAAGCCTTGAAGTCAGGTTTGTTCAGGCCGAAGGTCCAGCACGGCAAGCCTTCGCCGATCAGTGGACGGCTCAGGGCATCCTGGCGGTTCACCACCACTTGCCGCGCGCCACGGAAGATCCGGTGCTTGGCCAGGTGATAGGCCGGCAGGCCGCTGTAGCGGTCCATGTGGTCTTCGCTGACGTTCAGCACGGTGGCCACTTCAGCGTTGAGCTGGTCGGTGGTTTCCAGCTGGAAGCTCGACAGCTCCATCACGTACAGCTCGACGTTGTCGTTGAGCAGGTCCAGCGCCGGCGTACCGAGGTTGCCGCCCACCGCCACACGCTTGCCGGCCGCAGCCGCCATCTCGCCCACCAGGGTGGTGACAGTGCTTTTTGCGTTGGAACCGCTGATGGCCACGATCGGCGCCTTCGCGTTACGCGCGAACAGCTCGATATCGCCGGACAACTTCACACCACGGGCCGCAGCCGCTTGCAGGGCCGGGGTCGCCAGCGCCAGGCCGGGGCTCACGTAGAGCTCGTCGGCACGGCACAGAAACTCCACATCCAGCTCGCCACAACGCACTTCCACGTGCGGGTAGTCACGGCGCAGCGTGACCAGCTCCGGTGGATTTTCCCGCGTATCGGCCACGGCAAACGACGTGCCCCGGTTCGCCAGGAAGCGAACCAGGGACATGCCGCTCTTGCCGAGGCCGACAACGATGCGGAAGTGGTCTGAAGCGATCAGGGACACTCGTTTCTACCTCAGTTTCAGGGTGGCAAGGCCGACCAGGACCAGAATCACGGTGATAATCCAGAAACGGACAATCACCCGCGGCTCAGGCCAGCCCTTGAGTTCAAAGTGGTGGTGAATCGGCGCCATGCGGAACACGCGGCGCCCGGTCAATTTGAAGGAAGCAACCTGGATCACCACCGACAGGGTTTCCATCACGAACACACCGCCCATGATGAACAGGACGATTTCCTGACGGACGATCACCGCGATGGTGCCCAGGGCCGCGCCCAGCGCCAGTGCGCCGACGTCGCCCATGAAGACTTGTGCCGGGTAGGTGTTGAACCACAGGAAGCCGAGGCCCGCACCGATCAACGCGCCGCAGAACACAATCAGTTCACCCGCGCCCGGTACATACGGGATCAGCAGGTATTCAGCGAATTTCACGTTACCCGACAGGTAGCAGAAGATGCCGAGCGCGCCGCCCACCATCACCGTCGGCATGATCGCCAGGCCGTCGAGGCCGTCAGTCAGGTTGACCGCATTGCTGGAGCCCACGATCACGAAGTAGGTCAGCACCACGAAGCCGACGCCCAGTGGAATGCTGGCATCCTTGAGCATCGGGATGATCAGGGTGGTTTCCACCGCACTTGGCGCAGTCATAAACAGGAAGATCGCCGCGCCCAGGCCGAACACCGACTGCCAGAAATACTTCCAGCGGCTTGGCAGCCCCTTGGAGTTCTTCTCGATCACCTTGCGGTAGTCATCCACCCAGCCGATGGCGCCGAACAGCAAAGTCACCAGCAGCACGGTCCAGACGTAGCGGTTATGCAGGTCAGCCCACAGCAGCGTACTGATGCCGATGGACGACAGGATCAGCGCGCCGCCCATGGTCGGGGTGCCGGATTTGGACAGGTGCGACTGCGGGCCGTCGTTGCGCACGGACTGACCGATCTGCAGGTTTTGCAGGGTACGGATCATCCATGGCCCGAGGAACAGCGACAACGACAGCGCGGTCAGCACACCCAGAATCCCGCGCAGGGTCAGGTACTGAAAGACCGCGAAGCCTTTGTGGAACTGTTGCAGATACTCAGCCAGCAGCAGCAGCATTAATGTTTCTCCGTACTTGAGCCACACAAGGCCACGACGACGTTTTCCATCACCGCGCTGCGCGATCCCTTGATCAAAATAGTGGTGTGTTTGTCTTGTTCAGCCGCACTCAGCGCCTGGATCAGCTCAGCCTGGTTGGCAAAATGCCGGGCGCCCGGCCCGAAGGTCTCCACGGCGTGAAGCATGTTCGGGCCCACGGCGTACACAGCATCGACCTTGCCGGCGGCATAGGCGCCGACTTCACGGTGAGACTGTTCGGCCCACTCGCCCAGTTCGGCGATGTCCCCCAGCACCAGCACCTTGCGACCGTCGAAGGCCGTCAGCAGGTCGATGGCGGCACAGATCGAGGACTGGTTGGCGTTGTAGGTGTCATCAATCACGCGCATGCCGTTGCTGGCCAGATGCGCGACGGTACGCCCCTTCACCGGTTGCACGGCACCGAGGCCTGTGGCAATGCCAAACAGCGACACCCCCAGCACATGGGCAGCGGCGGCGGCGGCCAGGGCGTTGGCGACGTTGTGGTTGCCCAGCAGGTTCAGCTGTACGTGCTCATCACCTTGCGGGGTGTGCAGGGTGAAGGCCGGGCAGCCACGGGCGTCGACGGTGATAGTCGAGGCATGGAAGTCGGCCGCGGCGTTGTGCACCGCGAAGCTCAAGACCTTGCGACCGGCGGCACGTACACGCCAGGTTTCGAAGGCTTTGTCGTCGAGGTTCAGTACCGCGGTGCCGGATGCGTCGAGGCCTTCAAGGATTTCGCCCTTGGCTTCGACGATCTTCTCAGGGCCGCCAAACTCGCCCACATGGGCAGTGCCGGCGTTGTTGATCAGCGCAACGTGAGGCTTGGTCATGGCCACGGTGTAAGCGATTTCGCCAATGCGCGAAGCACCCAGCTCAATCACGGCCGCCGTGTGTTCCGGGGCCAGTTCGAGCAGGGTCAGCGGCGCGCCGAAGTCATTGTTCAGGTTGCCACGGGTCGCCAGGACCGGGCCGCGCGTGCGCAGGATGCCGGCGAGTAATTCCTTGACGGTGGTTTTGCCGCTGGAGCCGGTGATCGCCGCAACCGGCTTGGTGAAAGCGGCACGGTTCAGGGCACCCAGTTGGCCGAGGGCCAGGCGGGTGTCTGCCACCAGCAACTGCGGGAGCGTCGAGTCAGCGACTTCGCGCTGCACCAGAGCGCCGACAGCGCCTTTGGCGGCGACGTCGTTCAGGTAGTTGTGGCCATCAAAACTCGGGCCAGCCAAGGCCACAAACAGTTGCCCAGGCTTGATCGTCCGGCTGTCGATGCTCACGCCATCAAAGCTGCAATCGGCCGACAGCACACGGGCCGACAACGCCTGGGTCAGTTCGCTGAACTTGAGCGCCTTAAGCATGGGCCACCTCCCACGCGGTCAGGGCGTGATCGGCCTCGACCAGATCGGAGAAAGCGTGGCGTTCGCCGTTGATTTCCTGGTAGTCCTCGTGGCCTTTACCGGCCAGCACTACCACGTCGTCAGGGCTGGCGCTGGCGATCAATTGGGCGATGGCTGCACCGCGACCGGCCACGAAAGTCGCTTTGGACGCGTCTTTAAAGCCAACACGAATGTCATCGAAAATCTGGCTTGGGTCTTCGCTGCGCGGGTTGTCGTCCGTCACCAGAACACCGTCGGCCAGACGCTCGACGATTTCAGCCATCAACGGACGCTTGCCGCGATCGCGGTCACCGCCACAGCCGAACAGGCACAGCAGCTTGCCCTTGGCGTGGGGACGCAGGGCCAGCAGGATTTTTTCCAGGGCGTCCGGCGTGTGGGCGTAATCGACCACCACCAGCGGCTGGGTGCCACCACCCAGGCGCTGCATGCGACCGGCCGGGCCTTCCAGCTTCGGCAGCACGCGCAGGATTTCGTCCAGGGCGTAATCCAGGCCGAGCAAGGCGCCGACAGCAGCCAATATGTTGCTCAGGTTGAAACGCCCGAGCAGGGTGCTGCGCAAATGGTGCTCGCCCTGCGGCGTTACCAGGGTGGCGCGCACGCCTTCGTCATCAAAGGTGGCTTCGCGGCAATACAGGTAGGCGCTGGAATCTTCCAGGCTGTAGCTGATCAGGCGGCCCTCACCGTTCGCGGCGGCCAACTGACGACCGAATTCATCGTCCAGGTTGACCACACGGCACTTCAAGTCATTCCAGGCAAACAGCCGGGCCTTGGTGGCGGCGTACGCCTCCATGGTGCCGTGGTAATCCAGGTGATCGCGGGACAGGTTGGTCATCACCGCCACGTCGAACGCCAGGGCGGTCACGCGGCCCTGGTCCAGGCCGTGGGAGGAAACTTCCATGGCAACCGCCTTGGCACCGGCCTTTTTCAGGTCGGCCAGGGTCGCCTGCACGGCAATCGGGTTAGGCGTGGTGTGCAGGCCGCTTTGCAGCGCGCCGTAGAAACCGGTGCCCAGGGTGCCGACGATGCCGCAGTGCTGGCCCAGCAGGTCAAGCGCCTGGGCAACCAATTGGGTCACGCTGGTCTTGCCGTTGGTGCCGGTCACGCCTACGAGGTTCAGGGTGCGGCTCGGGTCGCCATAAAAGCGCCCGGCGATGTCCGACAGTTGCGCCGCCAGGCCCTTGACCGGAATCAAAGGCACGTCGGTGATCGGCAACACGGTGGCGCCTTCCACTTCATAGGCCACTGCCGCAGCGCCGCGCTTCAACGCGTCGGCGATATGGTCACGGCCGTCGAACTTGCCGCCCGGCACGGCCAGGAACAGGTCACCGGCACGCACGTTACGGCTGTCCAGGGTCAACTCGCGAATCAGCAGATCGCGGCCAGCGTGGGCAAAAATCTTGTTCAGGCTAAGAGACATCAGCCGCGCCCTCCATTGGCTTTTGCAGCAGCGGCCGGCGGTCCGGCATTCGCTTGTTGGGTCGTCGGCAGGTTGTCCGGCGTGATGTTCATCAGGCGCAGCGTCCCGGACATCACTTTGCTGAACACCGGCGCCGATACCAGGCCACCGAAGTAACCGGCTTTGCTCGGTTCATCGATCACCACGACGATGGCGTAACGCGGATCGCTCATCGGGCCGAAGCCTGCGAACAGCGAACGGTAGGAGTTTTCGGCGTAGCCCTTGGTGCCCACGGCAGTTTTACGCGCGGTACCGGACTTGCCTGCCACGTGATACGCCGGCACCTGGGCACGGAACACGCCGCGCGGCGCTTCGATCACTTGTTGCAGCATGCCTTGCATGGTCTTGGCGACGTTTTCCGGGATCACCTGGGTCGCAGGCGGTGCCTCGTCCAGGTGGATCAGGCTCAGCGGCACCATGCGGCCATTGTTGGCCAGCACGGAGAAGGCATGGGCCAGCTGGATGGCGGTCACCGACAGGCCATAACCGTAGGAAAGCGTGGCGGTCTCGGCCTTTTTCCAGTCACGGTAGTTCGGCAGGTTGCCCACACGTTCACCCGGGAAGTCCAGGCCGGTGGGTTGCCCCAGGCCGACTTTCTGCGCGAGGTGGTAGATGGCTTCGCCGCCGATATCGAAGGCGACCTTACTCATGCCAACGTTACTGGAGTTGATCAGGATACCTGTCAAATCCAGCACCGGACCTTCGGTGCGCGACACGTCGCGAATGGTGTATTTGCCCAGCTGCAGGGTGCCTGGGTAAACCTCGACCTTGTCGGCCGGTTTCCAGCGCCCGGTCTCCAGGGCGGCACTCATGGAGATGGCTTTCATGGTCGAACCCGGTTCGAACACGTCGATCATCGCGCGGTTGCGCATCATCGCCGGTTGCAGGTTGCGACGGTTGTTGGGGTTGTAGGTCGGCTGGTTGACCATGGCGAGAATCTCGCCGGTCTTCACGTCCATGATCACCAGGCTGCCGGCTTTCGCGCCGTTCTCGATGATGGCGTTACGCAGCTCGCGGTTGGCCAGATATTGCAGGCGCAGGTCAATCGACAACGCCAAGGGCTTACCGGCCTTGGCGTTTTTGGTGACCTGGACATCCTTGATCAGTCTGCCGCGCCGATCCTTGATGACCTGCCGTTTGCCGGGGACCCCGGCCAGCCATTCGTCGTAGGCAAGCTCGACGCCTTCGCGACCGTGATCATCAATGTCGGTGAAACCCACCATATGGGCAGTGGTTTCGCCGGCTGGGTAGAAACGCCGAAATTCCTCGATGCCGTAGACACCGGGGACTTTAAGGTCGAGCACTTGCTGGCCTTGTTCGGGGGTAAGCCCGCGAACCAGGTAGATGAATTCTTTATTGGCCTGGGCTTCGAGGCGTTCGCTCAGGGCTTTGGGGTCCTGGCCCAGGGCGGCGGCCAGTTCCGGCCACTTCTCCTTGGCGGTCTGCATTTCCTTGGCGTTGGCCCACAGGGTGGTCACCGGCGTACTGACGGCCAGGGGCTCGCCGTTACGGTCGGTGATCAGGCCGCGGTGCGCAGGAATCGGGATATGACGCAGGCTGCGGGCATCGCCCTGGCCGATCAGGAAGTCACGGTCCACCACTTGCAGGTCGATAATCCGCCAGGCGATCGCGCCCACCATCAGTGCCAGCAACCCCAGCACTACACGGAAACGCCACGGGTAGAGTGCGCCCTCAAGTTTCATCATGGCGCCACCATGCGAACTTCTGCAGCGCCCGGGATGTGCATCTTCAGCTGTTCAGTGGCCAGCACTTCGATGCGGCTGTGGGCGGTCCAGGTGCTTTGCTCCAGGATCAACCGGCCCCACTCCGCCTGCGCCTTGTCGCGCACACTCAATTCCCCGTACAGGGTATTGAGCAATTGACGGTTGTAGTGGGCGCTGTAGGACACCGCAATCGCGGACACCAGCACGCCAACAAACAACAGCAACATAAAGAAGCTGCCGCCCGGAAGGGGCTTGGCGAAAAGCTTGCTCACCGCAACTTCTCCGCAACGCGCATGACAGCGCTACGGGCACGTGGGTTGGCCTTGAGTTCGGCTTCGGAAGCGAACTGCGCTTTGCCATGGATTTTGATTTTCGGCACAAAGGCTTCGTAACGTACCGGCAGGTTGCGCGGCAGGTTGTCGGATTCGCCCTTGACCAGACGACGCATGAACAATTTGACGATGCGGTCTTCCAGCGAGTGGAAGCTGATCACCACCAGGCGACCACCCACTTCCAAGGCGTCCAGGGCAGCTTCGAGGCCGGCTTCCAGATCGCCCAATTCGTTGTTGACGTGAATGCGCAGGCCCTGGAACGCACGGGTTGCCGGGTTCTTGCCCTTCTCCCACGCCGGGTTGGCGACTTTCAGCACTTCAGCCAGGTCGGCGGTGCGTTCGAACGGCTGGATTTCCCGACGCTCGACCACGGCGCGCGCCATACGGCCAGCGAAACGCTCTTCGCCGTATTCCTTGAACACACGGGTGATTTCTTCGTGGGGCGCAGTGGCGATGAACTGCGCGGCGCTGATGCCACGGCTCGGGTCCATGCGCATATCGAGCGGGCCGTCGTTCATGAAACTGAAGCCGCGCTCAGGGTCGTCCAGCTGCGGCGAAGACACGCCCAGGTCCAGCAGAACCCCGGCCACCTTGCCCGCCATGCCACGTTCGGCGACTTCTGCGCCGAGCTCGGCAAAGCTGCGCTGCACAACGACAAAGCGGCCGTCTTCGGCCGCTAGCGCTTGCCCGGTGGCAATCGCTTGAGGGTCTTTGTCGAACCCGAGGAGCTTTCCGTCCGAACCCAGCTGGCTGAGGATCAGCCGACTGTGCCCGCCCCTGCCGAAGGTGCCATCCAAATAGCAGCCATCCGCGCGTACGGCGAGAGCCTCAACGGCTTCGTCAAGCAGTACGGTGATGTGGTTAAAGCCGCTATCAATAGTCACAGGATCAAATCACGCAGTTCATCAGGCATGGCGCCCGGTTGTTGAATAGCAGCCAGGTCAGCTGCAGAAACAGCATCCCAGGCATCTTCGTCCCACAATTGGAACTTGTTCAGTTGGCCTACCAGCATTGCGCGCTTGTCGAGCTTGGCGTATTCGCGCAGACGCGGTGGAACCAGGAAACGACCACTGCCATCGAGTTCGAGGTCGACGGCATTACCAATCAGCAAACGTTGCAGGCGGCGGTTTTCTTCACGCAATGAAGGCAGCGCACGCAACTTGGTTTCAATCAGCTCCCACTCGTCGAGCGGGTAAACACATAAACAAGGGTCAACGGCATCGATGGTGATGATTAACTGTCCGGAACTTCGCGAAATCAGCTCGTCACGATACCGGCTCGGCATGGCGAGACGGCCTTTTGCATCGAGACTGATAGCGTTAGCTCCGCGAAACACAGATGCGTTTCTCCAAATTTTAGCGTTTTACGTTCAAAAAACCCACTTTGTGCCACTTTCCGCCACTTGCGCACACTATAGGAATGCGCCCACCACACCGTCAAGGCGCGGATTCAAGGAAAAGCCTTACAGAACGGAGATTTAGGAAGGTAAAGCGAGGAGAAACGAGAGTTCGAGGGCGATTTTGATTCAACAACGCCAAATAGCTCAAAGAGCTATGACTTAAAGTTAAAGTAATTTATTAAGAGTAAGATTTTTTCGGTATTACGAAGACGCATCTGCTAATGATTCAGCAGGGAGGGATTCTCGCGTTACTATCAGGTTCCTGCCCGAGATTCGGACAGAAGGAAAAAAGGTGGAGAGTCGATCTGTAAGCCGGGTTCTGTCTTGAACAGTCATTCGTCTACGATGGCCATCACTGGACATCTTTAGCAACCTACCCGGTCCCAGCGCGGGCCACGCCTTGGGACCCTATTTGGTCTTGCTCCAAGTGGGGTTTACCTAGCCACGAACTGTTGCCAGTCGTGCGGTGCGCTCTTACCGCACCTTTTCACCCTTACCGGTACCGAAGTACTTAGGCGGTTATTTTCTGTGGCACTTTCCGTAGGCTCACGCCTCCCAGGCATTACCTGGCACTTCGCCCTATGGAGCCCGGACTTTCCTCCCCCCTCTAATTTTCATAGAAGGCAGCGACTGTCCAATCGACTCTCCGCCGCGCAGGTTAACGGCACGGCGGCGTTAGAACAAGTATTAAAAGACACTAATGCCATCATGTTCAGACGGAGTGCAGGTTAAAGCCTGGAACTATTCGCCCTTTTGTTTATCCAGCGCGACTTGATACAGCACGTTCTTGCGCACGCCAGTAATTTCCGCCGCCAGGGCGGCCGCACGCTTCAATGGCATTTCCTTGAGCAGCAGATCAAGAATGCGCATCGCCTCGCTGCCCACGGCGTCTTCACTTTCCGGCGCCGCCCAGCCCGCTACCAGCACCACGCACTCGCCGCGCTGCTGATTGCTGTCACCTTCGACGAACGCACGCAGCTCTTCCAGCGGCAGGCCCTTGAGGGTTTCGAAGGTCTTGGTGATTTCCCGCGCCAGCAGCGCAAGGCGATCGCCACCGAACACCAGCTCCATGTCTTGCAGGCACTCAAGGATACGGTGCGGGGCTTCGTAGAAAATCAGCGTGCGCGGCTCTTCTTTCACCAGTTCAAGGCGCGCCCGGCGCCCCACCGCCTTGGCCGGCAGGAAACCTTCAAAGATAAAACGGTCCGATGGCAAGCCGGCCGCCGACAATGCAGCAATCAGCGCGCACGCTCCCGGAACAGGCACTACATTGATACCAGCAGCCCGCGCCTGGCGAACCAGGTGATAACCGGGATCGGAAATTAGCGGCGTACCGGCATCCGAGATCAAGGCCACATCATCGCCTGCCAGCAAGCGGGTGATAAAACGACTGCCCTCTTCGCGCTCGTTATGTTCGTGGCACGCGGCCAGGGGCGTTGGAATACCAAAATGCTGCATTAACCGTTGGGAATGCCGGGTGTCTTCGGCGGCGATCAATTTTACGTCGCGCAACACTTTCAGCGCCCGCGCACTGATGTCGTCCAGGTTGCCAATGGGCGTCGCCACGACAAAAAGCGAGCCTGCAGTGGAATTCAAAGGACCTGGAGCAGTCAAAGCGCACACCTCGATGATTGGCAAAATCCACATTGTAGCGCGTAGACGCCTTGAAAATATGCCCTCCGGGCAGGCTCCATTTCAGCCATCCATTGGGTCTTGCAACATTTACACGACCTAAATAGACGGTTTCACGCCAGTAACATCGCGCCCCGGCCAGTGCTTGGGTACAATTCCACGCTAATTTGATCGGTATCAGGAACACTTACATGATCGCTTGCCTGCGGCTGTTCTCTGCCCTCTGCCTCGCTGCCCTGTTGGCGGCTTGCGCCAGCTCGCCCTCGTCCAGCCTTGGCGACCTCCCCCGGACCCCGGATGCCAGCATCGAGCAACTGCTCGAACAGGCGACTTCGGCCAAGACTCCGGAAAAAGCCGCGCTGTTGCGCTTGAGTGCGGCTGACCTGGCGTTCCACCAAAACAATCCGGCACGCTCGGCGCAGATTCTTGCCCAAGTCCCACTGGACGTCCTGAAACCGGCGGCGCAGGTATTTGCCAGCACCCTGTCGGCCGAACTGGCGATGACCCGCAACCAGCCCAAGGCCGCGTTGACGGCGTTGAACCACCCGAGCCTGCAAAGCCTGAAGGAGCTGCCGCCTGAACAGCAGATCCGTACCGGCACCGTGCATGCCCGCGCTTATGAGGCCGACGGCCAGACCCTGGCCGCCGCGCGCGAGCGCGTCGCCATGGCGCCGTTGCTCAGTGGTGACGCTTACAACAGCAACCACGAAGCCATCTGGGCATTGATTGCCGCCCTGCCTGCCGAACAACTGCAAGCCAGCGGCAACCCGACGCTGGACGGCTGGATCAGCCTGGCCCAGGCGGTCAAGAGCGCCGGCACCCTGGAGCAACAACAGGCAGCCATCGACACCTGGCGTGCCCAGAACCCTGGTCACCCGGCGGCCTCGCAATTGCCGCAGCCGCTGACCAAGCTCAAGCAACTGGCCAGCCAGCCACTGAACAAGATCGCCCTGCTGCTGCCGCAGGAAGGCCCGCTGGCCGGCGTCGCCAAAGCGTTGCGCGAAGGTTTCATGGCTGCGCACTACCAGGCCGAACAAGCCGGGCAGAAGCCGCCAGTGATCGAGTTCTATGACAGCTCGCGCCTCACCTCCATCGACGAGTTCTACGCCAAGGCCCAGGCCGCCGGCGTGCAACTGGTGGTCGGCCCGCTGGAAAAACCGCTGGTCAAACAACTCAGCGCACGTCCGCAATTGCCTATTACCACCCTGGCCCTGAACTACAGCGAAGCCGACCAGAGCCCGGCACAACTGTTCCAGTTCGGCCTGGCCGCTGAAGACGAAGCCCGTGAAGTGTCCCGTCGCGCCCGTGCCGACGGCCTGCACCGCGCCGCCGCCATGGTCCCGAGAGGCGAATGGGGCGAGCGTGTCTACAAAGCTTTCCGTCAGGATTGGGAAGCCAATGGCGGCACCGTGGTAGGCGTTGAATACGTTGACCAGCCGGTAGCCCTGGCTCAGCAGATCGCTGACCTGTTCCAATTGCGCAAAAGCGAAGGCCGCGCCAAGAGCCTGCAAAGCACGGTAGGTTCGGACGTTTCGGCCCAGCCGTCGCGCCGCCAGGACATCGAGTTCATCTTCCTGGCCGTGACCCCGCAACTGGCCCAACAGATCAAGCCGACCCTGAACTTCCAGTACGCCGGTGACGTGCCGGTGTATGCGACGTCGCACGTGTTCAGCGCCAGTGGCGACAAGAACCAGTACCTGGACATGACCAACGTGATGTTCTGCGAAACCCCTTGGCTCCTGAACACCACCGACCCGCTGCGCAACCAGGTCGCTGCCCAATGGCCACAGGCCAACGGCAGCCTGGGCCGCCTGTACGCGATGGGTGTTGACGCCTACCGCCTGGCGCCGCGCCTGGGGCAACTCAAGGCACTGCCGGACACCCGCGTTGACGGCCTGTCCGGCAGCCTGGGCATCAGCCCCAACCAGCGTGTTGACCGCCAGATGCCATGGGCGAAGTTCGTCGGTGGCGATATCCAGCGCCTGCCTGATACCCCGCGCTGATGCCCGAGCGGTCAAGCGCGCAAAGCGGCAAGGACGCCGAACTTCAAGCTCTCGAGTACCTGCAACAACAGGGTCTGCGCCTCCTGGCGCAGAACTGGTTGTGCAAGCGCGGCGAGCTTGATCTGGTCATGCTTGACGGCGATACAGTAGTATTTGTCGAAGTCCGCTACAGAAAACACGCACAATGGGGTGGCGCGCTCGCCAGTATCGACGGGCGCAAGCGCCAGAAGCTGATACTCGCCGCGCAGTTTTTCCTGCTCAAGGAGCGTCGCTGGGCCGATCACCCCTGCCGTTTCGATGTGGTTGCCATAGAAAGCACTCCCCAGGGAACAGCCGATCTGAACTGGCTGCAAGATGCCTTTGACAGCTGATTCGCCGGACATCTACACCGCACACTTTTGCTCTTTGCTTTGCGGGCTGCACATTCCTGTGCCAAACAGCCGCGCTACTTAAGGTCACACAGATGGACATGCAATCCCGAATTCGCCAGCTTTTCCAGGCCAGTATCGATACCAAGCAACAGGCGATGGACGTACTTGCACCGCACATCGAGCAAGCCAGTCAGGTCATGGTCAACGCCTTGCTCAACGAAGGCAAAATGCTTTCGTGCGGCAACGGCGGTTCGGCCGGTGATGCCCAGCATTTCTCCTCCGAGCTGCTCAACCGCTTCGAGCGCGAGCGCCCGAGCCTGCCGGCCATCGCCCTGACCACCGACACCTCGACGATCACCTCGATCGCCAACGACTACAGCTACAACGAAATCTTCTCCAAACAGATTCGCGCCCTTGGCCAGCCGGGCGACGTACTGCTGGCGATCTCCACCAGCGGTAATTCGGCGAACATTATTCAAGCGATCCAGGCCGCACATGATCGTGAAATGATTGTCGTAGCATTGACCGGGCGCGACGGCGGCGGCATGGCCTCGTTGCTGTTGCCCGAAGACGTGGAAATTCGCGTCCCGGCCAATGTCACCGCACGTATTCAGGAAGTCCACCTGCTGGCGATCCACTGCCTGTGCGATCTGATCGACAGCCAACTGTTCGGGAGTGAAGAATGACCGTTAAACGCCTTAGCCTATTGGCAATCACGCTGTGCCTAGGCATCAGCGGCTGCAGCTCGGTAATCGAAGCGAGCCGTGACACGCCTATCCAGGACGATAAAGGCACCCGTACTTTCGGCAGCAAAATCGACGACTCGCTGATTGAAACCAAGGTTTCCGTCAACGTTTCCAAGGCCGCTCCAGACCTGGGCAACGGCGCCTCGCGCATCGTGGTCGTCAGCTTCAACGGTGTGGTACTGCTCACCGGGCAAACCCCGCGCGCCGACCTGAAGGCCCAGGCTGAACAAGCCGCTTCCACCGTTCAACGGGTCAAGAAGGTCCACAACGAATTGCAGGTAATGGAGCCGATCACGCTGCTGGCAATCAGCAACGACGCCCTGCTGACCACCAAGATCAAGACCCAGATGCTGACCGACAGCGCGATCCCCGGCTCACGGATCAAGATCGTCACCGACAACGGCATCGTCTACATGATGGGCCTGCTGACCCAGGCAGAAGCCACCCGCGCTGCCAACCTGGTACAAGGCGTATCGGGCGTACAGAAGATTGTGAAGGTGTTCGAATACATCGACTGATCCCGTCAACAGCCACAAAAAAGGGCGCCGTGCACTACTGCACGGCGCCCTTTTTATTGCCTGCCCGTTACTGGTATTGCGAGTACGGGTTGCCCTGGAACTGATTGTTCTGTTGCGGCGCCTGTTGTTGCTGAGCGCCTGGCTGGCCGTATTGCTGGCCAGGGATCGGGCCAAGGTTGACCTCTACACGACGGTTCTGGGCACGACCGTTGACGTCGGCGTTGCTGGCGATCGGGTTGTCCGGGCCGGCACCGCGAGCACTCAGGTTGGTCGGGCTCACGCCTTGGGATGTCAGGTAGTTAGCCACGCTTTGCGCACGACGCTGGGACAGGTCCATGTTGAGCTGGCGGGTACCGGTGCTGTCGGTGTAGCCGACAATCTGGATGGTGTTCTGGTTGAACTGCTTGAGGGAGTTCGCCAGGTTGTTCAGCGGCGTGTAGAAGCTGCTGGAGATCGCGTCGGAGTTGGTGGCGAAGGTGATGTTACCCGGCATGATCAGCTTGATCTGATCGCCCTGGCGCTGCACCTCAACCCCGGTATTGGCCATGCTTTCGCGCAGTTTCTTTTCCTGCTGGTCGGCGTAGTAGCCATACCCAGCACCACCGAGACCGGCGACGGCAGCACCGATCAGCGCACCTTTGCCGCGGTTGTTGTGGTCGATGGCCGCACCTGCCAACGCACCGGCCAGGGCACCCAGGCCGCCGTACTTGGCGGTATTGCTCACACCGGAAGAGCCACCACCCTGTGCCTGGCTGCCGTCATAAGGATTAGGTGAAGCGCAGCCGGACAACAGGGCTACGGCAGTAGCGACAACAAGCAGACGACGAGAAGTGAACATGAAGGAAGCTCCTACTTTTGCATTCTGTGATGCAGAGGACATTGGCAATGGACCTGTGCCGAGCTTGGAACACGACAAACGGTAAAAATTCCATGCCCGGCCAACGGTGTGCACAGTGAAACCCTAGCAGAGACTACCTGAACGGTAATTGTCATTTTCTCTATAAGGTTCGTCTGATAGTCGCCACTTGGTATCCGGAAAAATACCGGCGTTTGCTTTACGCCCTCACAAACGGATTCTCACGCATTTCATCCCCCAGGCGCGTGTCCGGCCCGTGCCCGGTCACCACCACAGCCGCCTCATCCAGGGTGTAGAGCCGTTGCTTGATCGAGCGCACGATGGTCGCCTGATCACCGCCCCACAAATCCGTACGCCCTACACCACGTCGAAACAGGGTGTCGCCGGCAATCAGCAACTTCGCATCGGCGAACCAGAAACTCATCGAACCAGGTGTGTGTCCAGGTGTGTGCAACGCCACGCCACAGCCGCAGGCCAACTCTTCCTCATCCTCCAGCCAGCGATCCGGCGACGGCACCGGTGTGTACGGCACGCGGAACATCTGGCACTGCATTTCCAGGTTGTCCCACAGAAACTGGTCTTCCTTGTGCAGGTGCAAGGTGGCACCGGTCTTTTCCTTCAATTGCCCGGAGGCCAGGAAATGGTCGAGATGGGCGTGGGTGTGAATGATGCTGACCACTTTCAGGCCCAGCGCATCGAGCCGCGCCAGGATCAACTCATGGTTGCCACCCGGGTCGACGACGATGGCTTTTTTGGTGACCGGGTCGCCGATGATCGTGCAATTGCACTGCAACGGGCCGACCGGGAAGGTTTCGCGGATCAGCGCGGGGGACTGAATATTCATGGGTATTCCTGCAAATTCAAAGGCACACTCTTTTGTACTGCATTCTGGCGCACAGTATGTTCGACGAAGCGCCCGATCCGAAAGCGCACGAGTATCAAACCTGCCAACTGCTAAGCTATTCTGGCGCCCGTCATACAACGCGCAACCCAGAGCGCTTGGAGTGGGACTCATGGCGACCCTCAGCCCGTTGATCATCTGTGAACACTGCGATTGCGTGTACGAAAAAGTCACGCTCGCCAAACATCAAAAGACCCTCTGCACCCGCTGCGCAGGCGTGCTCCAGCGCTATAACGGGCTGTCGGTGGAACAGCGCCTGGCCCTGACCCTGACCGCCGCCGTGTTGTGGATTTTCGCTAACTTCTACCCCGTGATGAGCATCAGCCTGCAAGGCCTGAAAAGCAGCGCCACGTTATGGGATTCGGTGGTGGCGCTGGCCCAGGGCCCGATTACCTTCATCGCCCTGGTGGCGGCGATTTCCATCATCATCGCGCCGGTGTTCCAGTTGCTGCTGTTGATGTGGGTGTTGAGCTTTGCGATGAAGGGCCGCCGCTCGCCGGCGTTCAAGGTATGCATGCGCTGGCTTGAAGCCCTGCGCCCCTGGAGCATGCTGGAGGTCTGCCTGCTCGGCGCCATGGTGGCGGTATTCAAGCTGGCGGGCATGCTGGATGTATTGCCCGGCACCGGACTGTTTGCCCTGGCCGCCCTCAGTCTGTTGCTGATCCGCATTGCCGGGCGTGATATTCGCGACCTGTGGGACATTGTATGAGCCGGCCACCGACCGCCAGCGAGCTGAACCTGTGCCTGTGCCACAGCTGCGGCCAGGCCTGCGACGTCAGCGCCAACCCCGACGAATGCGAGCGTTGCGGTGCGCCCTTGCATCGACGCAAGACCCATTCGCTGACCCGCACCTGGGCCTACATGCTGACGGCCCTGGCGTTTTACGTTCCCGCTAATTTACTGCCCGTGATGAACACCTCGATGCTCGGCTCCGGCGCCGACAGCACCATCATGAGTGGTGTGCTGGAGTTCTGGCAGCACGGCGCGTGGGACATTGCCCTGATCATTTTCATCGCCAGCATCGCGGTGCCGGGCATCAAGTTCGTGGCGCTGACCCTGCTGCTGGTCACCGTGCAACGCAATAACCAGTGGGCGCGCAAGGAGCGCTCGAAGCTGTTTCGCTTTGTCGAGGTGATCGGCTATTGGTCAATGCTGGATGTGATCGTGGTGGCGCTGGTGGCCGCCCTGGTGAGGTTCCAGGCCCTGGGCACCATCGAGCCGCGCCTGGGGATTTTATTCTTTGGCCTGGTGGTCGTATTTACCATGCTGTCGGCAATGAGTTTTGACCCACGCCTGATCTGGGAAACCCCACACAACGAGGAGAGGCCGGATGGCGTCGCAACCCCCTGACAAACCGCAGCCTGCGGGCCAACCCGCGATCAGGACGCGGCGCTTCAGCGTCTCGCTGGTGTGGATCGTGCCGATTGTCGCGGTGCTGGTGGGCATTTCGCTGGTGGTGCACAGCATCCTTCAGCAGGGGCCGAGCATTACCATTACCTTCAAGACCGGCAGCGGCCTGACCGCCAACAAGACCGACGTCAAATACCGCAACGTGGTGATCGGCCAAGTGACCGACGTGGAGCTGAGCGACGACCAGAAAAGCGTCAACGCCACGATCAAGCTGTCCAAGCAGGCCGAAAGCTTCACCCGTGAAGACTCGCAATTCTGGGTGGTCCGCCCGCGTATCGGCGCCGGGGGTGTTTCCGGCATTGATACGCTGCTTTCCGGGGATTACATCGGCGCCGACATCGGCCAGTCCGATACCCGCGCCAACCAGTTCAAAGGCCTGGAAAACCCGCCGCCGATTACCTATGGCGAGCCCGGCAAGCGCTTCACCTTGCACACCCAGGATTTGGGTTCACTGGACATCGGCTCCCCGGTCTATTACCGCAAAATCCCCGTCGGCCAGGTGGTGGCCTATGCCCTGGACGCAGACGGCAAAGGCGTGAACATCGACGTGTTCGTGCATGCGCCGAATGACGCCTACGTCACCGAGAACACCCGATTCTGGAACGCCAGCGGGATTGATGTGAGTGTCGGCGCCAACGGGTTCGCGCTGAAAACCGAATCCCTGTCGTCCATGCTGGTGGGCGGCATCGCCTTCCTGGCCCCGCCGTACAGCCCCAACGACAAGCCGGCCAGTGAGGAGCACTCCTATGAACTGTTCGCCGACCAGCAAACCGCGCTGGCCCCGCCCAATGGCAAGGCGCAATACCTGAACCTGCGGTTCGATCAGGCCTTGCGCGGGCTCACGGTGGGTGCGCCGGTGGAGTTCCTGGGCATCGAGTTCGGCAAAGTGGTATCGATCAACCTGGATTTCGACGAGAAAAAACGCAGCTTCCCGGTCAACGTCGGCATCGTGATTTACCCGCAGCGTCTCGGCGAAGCCAACACCAAAATGCTCACAGTCTTGAAGCATGACCCGAATGATGAAGCGGGCGGCGTGCGCCTGATGGGCAGCTTCATCGAACACGGCCTGCGCGCCCAGGCCCGCAGCGGCAACCTGCTCACCGGCCAGTTGTACATCGCCCTGGACTTCTTCCCCAAGGCCGACAAAGTCGTGTTTGACCCGAACCAGCGCCCCGTCAGCATCCCGACCATCCCCGGCAACCTGGAGCAACTGCAGGAAAAACTCGAAGGCATCGTCAACAAGATCAACCAACTGCCCATCGAGCGGATTGCCGGCAACCTCGACGGCAGCCTGGTGGAACTGCGCAAAGGTCTCGGCCAGTTCAATGCCAAGACACTGCCGGGCGTGCAGAACACCCTGGCCGACGTGAGTAAAACCTTGCAGTCCGCCAGTTCGACCCTGGCCGAGGATTCGCCGCAACGGGAGCAGTTGACCCAGACCCTGGATGAACTGAGCCGCATGTCGCGCTCCCTGCGAGAACTCTCGGACTACCTGGCACGCCATCCCGAATCGCTGATTCGCGGTCGCCCCGACAACGCCGCGCCCTCGGACCTGCAAGGGCCGCCGCGCAAATGACCACAGGAGCAACCACCATGGCTTTGCCGCTGAAGATCACGCTGATCACCGGGTTGCTGCTGCTTGCGGCGTGCCGCAGTGAGCCGATTCAATTTCACACCCTGACGCCGGTGCACCGCAGCAATGCGTCACTGGCCGCCGGGGGTGAGATCCGCATTGAAAGCATCACCGTCCCGCCACAGGTCGACCGGCCGCAGATTGTCATCCGCGAGGGCGACAGCGGCGTGGCCATCCTTGAGACGCAATGGTGGGCCGCCAGCCTGGTGGATGAGTTGCGCAGCGCGCTGGTGGATCAACTCGCCAGTCACCGCAAAAACCTCGCGGTGCGCATTGAAGTGCAGCGCTTTGACTCGATTCCCGGGCAATACGCCCTGCTCGACGTCAAATGGCGGCTGCGCCAGACCGGCACAGATGAGCGCACGCCGCTGACATGCCGCACGGTGGTGCAGTCGCCTTCCGGTCCGACCATTGATGATCTGGTGATCGCGCAGCAAAACAACGTCAAACGGTTCGCCGCGTTGCTCAGCCAGGTCGCCGACAGATCACCGAGTGAATGCCCCGCAGCGCAGTAAATATTGATCCAAGGGATTGAGCCATGCGCACATTCTGGAAGTGGTACCTGCAACTGCTGGAGAACGACTTCAGCACCCAGGTCTTCGACAATGTGAAGAACCTGCTGGTATGCGCGCTGCTGTTTGCGGCGGGTACCAATGCACTGGCCGGGAAACATGAGCTGTTCCTCGGCATTCTGGCCTCCAGCGTGGCCGGGTGGGGGTTGATCGTGGTTTCAACCTTGCTGATGGTACTGAATGTGAGCGATGGCATCCGCAGGCTCGCCAAGCTGCGTTATCACTTGGTGCTGCAACTGCTGCTTATCCTGGTCTATGTGCTGGTGGCAGCCCGCGTGGTGGAAATCGTCTGGGGCTTTCGATCCCATTGATCCAGGTTGCTACCCCAACAACCCCATCTCCTGGGCGCGCGCCACTGCCTGAGTTCGCCGCTCCACCCCCAGCTTGCTGTTGATATGGCTCGCATGGGTTTTCACGGTGTGCAGGGAGATGAACAACTGATTGCTGATCTCCTGGTTCGAACAGCCTTGGGCAATCAAGTGCAGTACCGCCAGCTCGCGGGTGCTCAGGGTCTCAAGGGTGTGCGGGGTTTCAACCACCGCGACCTCCGGCAAGAGGGCCAGCAAGGTCTGGTTCAGCAGGCCATGGGAATCCCGGGCAAGCTGCTCCCGCGACCAGTCGGGATAGCGCTCCAGCACGCGCTGGAAGGGTTGCATCGCACCACCGGCAGCCGCCTCAAGCGCACGGGCAAACACCGGGCGGGCCTGCGCCTCCTGTCCGCCGTCCAGCAATAACAGCGCCTGCTGGGTCAATGCCATCAGGCTGATCATCTGCCGGCCGCTGTTATGGGCCTGGCTTGCCAGTTCGTCGAGCCGTTGCAGTGAAGCCGTCGGCTGATGACGGATGGCGTCGAGCGCCGCCTGTTGCAGTTCGATATGTTGCGGCAGGTGCGGGTGAAACTCCGGCGCAGCGGCGGCCTGTTCACCGTTGTAGGTTTGCCCCAGCCGGGTCAGCCAGGCGTCGGCCAGGTCGGTACGCCCCTGGGCCAGCCACAGCTCGCATTTGACCAGGGTGATCATCGCCAGATAGAAAATCGGCGGCACGTCCCAGATGTGCATCAAGCGCTCAGCCTCGGCCAGCTCGGCAAAGGCCATGGGGAAATCGCCACGGCGGCCTTCGAAGCTGGCAATCACGCAATGGCCGATCAATACGCTGATGTCCCGACAAGCCCGTGCCTCGGCCAATCCGGCACGCAGGCGAGCCAGCCCGGCTTCGGGCTGGCAGCGCATCAGCAACAGGTAGCCTTCATACAACGCCAGTCGGGCGCGCACCGCGTACAGCCGTTGCGGCGCCAGGCCTTGCAAGCGTTGCAGGCCCTGGCGCACTTCATCCAGGGACCGCAGGATCTCGCCGCGGGCCTGCAACACCCGCGCGCGGTCGTAATGGGCCAACGCCTCGAACAACGGATTGCCGACGCGCTGCGCCAGTTCCAGGGATTCGCGGTTCAGGCCACGGGCGCGCCACAGGTCGGCGTCGACAATGGCCAGGTTGGACAGGGTCGACAGGCACATCAGCCGCTGGCCATAGCGTTTGTGCGGCAGGCTTTCCAGGGCCTCGCTGCAATACAACTGGGTCAGCTCGCGGTCGCCACGGCCCCGGGCAATGATTCCACTGAGGGCCAGCCACTGGGCCAACATCGACTTTTGCGCGGTGGCCGACGGCGCCGGCAGAAAGCGGCTGAGATGGCTGGCCAGTTCCTGCGCCGCGTCCAGCTGGCAGGCCAGGCCCAACGCCCAGCTGTAGAGCACGATCAGGCGTGGCGTGCTCATCAACAGACTGTCCGGCAAATCCATTTTCCAGCGCAGCAGCATGCCGACGTTTTGCTCCGCCAGCAGTTGCTCTTCGGACAGGTTCTGCACCAGGTTTGCCGCCACATCCAGGTGGCCCGCACGCAGCGCCTGCTCCACTGCCTCGTCGATCAAGCCCTGGGCATTGAACCAGCGGCAGGCCCGCAGGTGCAGGCTGGCTGCCGGCAACACGGCATTGCTCGCGCGCCGGGTGCGCAGCAGGTCGGAAAACAGATGGTGATAACGGTACCAGTGGCCCTGCTCGTCCAGCGGCACCAGGAACACCTGGTGGGCTTGCAGGTAGCGCAGGATTTCCGTGCTGTCGTGGGCCTCGCGCACCGCGTCACACAGCTCGCTGCAAAAGCGCTCTTGGGACGCGGTGTCGTAGAGAAATGCCTGGACCTCCGAGGGCAGGCAGTCGATGACTTCTTCGAGCAGGTAGTCGCGGATCAGCCCTTCCCCGCCGTGCAAGCCTTGGGGTAGCGCGCCTTCGCTGCCGGCCTCGGAAGCCGCCAGCAGCCAGAAACGCAGGCCGGCCACCCAGCCTTCACTGCGCCGGATCAGGTTGTCCAGGGCTTCGCCGCGCAATGAACTGCTGTGGCGGTCCAGCAAGGCCAGGGATTCGGCGTGGGTCAAGCGCAGGTCCTGCTCGTGCAGTTCCAGCAAATGCCGGGACAGGCGCAGGCGCGCCAGGTGCCAGTCGGGACGCTGACGGCTGGTGACCAGCACAAGCAGGCCGTCGGGCAGATGATTGAGGAAGAATTGCAGGCAGCGGTCGAGTACCGGGCCCTGGGCCAGATGGTAGTCGTCCAGCACCAGCAACAGCGGCGCCTGGGTGGAAAGGTGCACCGTCAGCTCATCCAGCAGGCCGTCGAGCCACTCTTCAAAGGCGAAAGGTTGATGACGCTGGCGCATTTTCAGCAAGCCCAGGGACTGGGCGCCCAACTGCGGAAAGTATTGCTGCAAGCCGTCGAGCAGGCGCTCAAGGAAACGTCCCGGGTCGTTGTCCCGCGGGCTGAGGCCCAGCCACAAGCTTTGCCAGTGGGCCGGCAGGCTCTGGCAGAACTCTACCGCCAGCGAACTCTTGCCGAACCCGGCCGGCGCGCTGACCAGCAACAGACGCCCGGCCAGCCCTTCACTCAGCCGTTCGCACAGGCGCGGTCGCAACACGTAGCCATCAGGCAGTGGGGGTCGATAGAAGCGACCTTCCAGGGTCGGAATCACCGCGCTGGCAGGCCCTTGAATTCGGGACAGATCAGTCATCGCCGGGCTCTTGTAGAAGGCTGTTGTCGGCATTGCAGATGTCCGCAGACTAGCGGTAAAAGCGGCAGCTTTGTAGATCTTTGCAACAATTGTCTGAAAAAGACTACAACAAAAAATATCCGGACTTCTTCTGGAACGACCGACACTCTGTGGCGAGGGAGCTTGCTCCCGCTGGAGTGCGCAGCGCTCCCGTTTTTGGGGCTGCTACGCAGCCCAGCGGGAGCAAGCTCCCTCGCCACAGTGGTCGCGCAAAAAAAAGCCCCGAACCAGTCGGGGCGTTTTTCGAGGATGCGGCCTCGTTTACAGCAAGTTAGCGAACACCATCCTGACGCAGGGCCGCCGGGGTGAAGTCGCTGGTGGTGGCGGTAAAGCCGAAGTCATAGGCCTGTTTCTCTTCGTTCTTCATGCCCAGGGCCAGGTAGCGGCCGGACTGCAGGTCGTAGAGGGTTTCGAGGGCATACCACGGCACTTGTTTGTCGTAGTAGTTCTCGGCATGGGCTTCAGCCACGCGCCACAGTTGGCCACGACCGTCGTAGTGGTCGATGACCGCGGCTTGCCAGGTGTCCTCGTCGATGAAGAAGTCACGCTTGGCGTAGATGTGGCGCTGGCCTTCCTTCAGGGTTGCGACCACATGCCACACACGACGCAGCTCGTAGCGAGCCAGGTCCTGGTTGATGTGGCCGGCCTTGATGATGTCGACATACTTGAGCTTCGGATCGTCGAGCTTGTAGCTGTTTTCGGCGATGTACAGCTCCTTCTTGCCTTCCAGTTTCCAGTCGTAGCGATCCGGCGCGCCGTTGAACATGTCGAGGTTGTCGGAGGTACGCAGGCCGTCGGCGGCGGTACCCGGGCCGTCATACGACACTTGCGGCGCCCGGCGCACACGGCGCTGGCCGGCGTTGTAGACCCACGCCGAACGTGGTTCTTTCACCTGGTCGAGGGTTTCGTGCACCAGCAGCACACCCCCGGCCAGACGTGCCGGCGCGGTCACTTGCTGCTTGAAGTAGAACAGGATGTTGCCCGGGTTTTTCGGGTCGTAGTCCTTCATCTTGTCGCGGAACACGAACTGGTCGCGGAAGTACACCAGGCTGAACGAACCGTTGGTTTGCGGCGTGGCCTGGGTCACCAGGCGGGTCACGCTGCCGCCGCGATAGCGGGTGATGTGGTTCCAGATGACTTCCACGCCGCTTTTCGGAATCGGGAACGGTACGGCGGTTTCGAAGTTTTCCAGGCCGTTGCCGCCGGACACCAGGTTGGTGTTGGTGGCGTTTTTCTTGATGGCCGCAAACACATCAGCCGGCACGGTAGCGCCGCGATGGGTCGGGTAGACCGGCATCTTGAAGGTGTCCGGGTAGCGCTTGAACATCGCGTACTGCCCCGGCGCCAGCTTGTCCTTGTACTGCTCGACGTTCTGCGCGGTGATGATGAATTGCGGTTGCTCGCTGGCGTACGGGTTGGCCAGGAAGCCACGGGCATCCACCGCGCCGGCGTTGGTGGGCAATGGCGACCATTTAGGGATGGTGCCGGCCGCGTTGCCGGCCATTTCAGCGCCCATCGGCGTCAGGGTCGTACCCAGCTTGGCGGCTTCATCCGCCGAGACTGCCGCCATGACGCTGCTCGCCATGATCGACAGCCCCAGCACACCCACCTGCAACAGATTTTTAGTTATTTTCATGTTCTGGTTCTTCCTTAAAACATACTGCTTAAAGAGAGTGTGCTTAGAAGTTCACGCCGACGCTGAGGGCGACAAAGTCGCGGTCGTCCACGGTGCTGAAGTCGCCACCGAAGAAGTTGGTGTAGTTCAGGCTCGCGGTGTAGGTGTTCTGGTATTCAGCATCCAGTCCGAGGCTGACCGCCTTGCGGCCTTCCTCGAAGTTGCCGCCAGGGCCAGGTGAATAACCTTTGACGTCATGGGACCAGGCGACGTTAGGCTTGAGGTTTACACCGGCAAAGACGTCCGGGTATTCCCAGATCGCCCGGCCGCGGTAGCCCCAGGAAGTCGCAGTGGTAAAGCCGTCGTTGTTGCAGTTGGTATTCAGGCCGTTGGCGTTAGGCAGGCCAGCGCCCTGGGCAGTGGAGTTGTTGAGCGCAGGGCATGCGCCGTTAGGCAGGGTACCTGGGCCAAACACCGGATCACGTCCGTAGCGAACTTTGGACTTGCTCTCCAAACCACCGACATAGGTCATGCCGACTTCGCCCACCAGCGTCAGGCGGCTGGCGCCCATCACTTGGTCAAAGAAGTGGGTGAACGTGGTTTGGAGTTGAGTGATCTCCTTGCGGCGGTAGCCATGCAAGTCCTGGCCGGGCACTCCGGTCAACAACGAGGCATCTTTGAGCACCGGGGCGCCAATAGGGCGAACACCGGCATACAGAATGTCAGTGGAGTTCAGCTGCACCGGCGCATTGGGACGGTAGCTGACCTCACCGCTCCAGGCAGTTCCCGTAGGCAGGGTGGTGGAGAAGCTCAAGCCGTAGAGACGTATATCTTCCGGGTATTCGACGAAGTAATTGGAGTTACCCGCAACAATCAATGGACGCAGTTGCGCCGGCAACCCCGGCGTCGCCCCGGTGTAAGCAGATTGCGGAGCACCGTGGGCGCTGAAGATCGGCGCCCGGCTGTGATAGTTAATGGCGTAGGCGCCGAACTCGGTGTCGAGCGGCTCATAGTTGTAGTGGAACGCCACGCCGAACTGGCCGCCATCTCTCGCGTCACGATCAGGGCCGCGACGAACCAGAACACCCTCACTGTTCACATCCACACCATAGCGAGACAGCGCAGGAACCAGCGCTGCCGGCAGGGTGCGAGAGCTGTTCAGCACCCGCAGATTGTCGTTACAGCCACCGGTAATAATGTCCGGCTGGGAGAAAAACGTCCCGCAGTTATCGGTGACGGTCTTGTCCCAGTCCAACTGGTAGAAGCCTTCTGCCGACAGGTTATCGGTCAGGGTCTGCGACACATAGAACATGTTGACCGGAATCAGGCCTTCCTTGATCTCGGCGCCTGGACGACGGAACGCGGCCACGTCAATCGGGTTGATGGCGTTGATACCACCACCGATGAACGTACTCTCCCCCCAACTGATGACCTGTTTACCAAACCGCACGGAGCCTGGCTCATCGGCAACCGAGTAGTTGTGGTAGACAAACGCATCGAGAATCTGCCCACCCGAGGACCTGGCGCCCATCGGGCGACCCTTGTCGCTGATGTTCTTGAAGTCGAGGTCGTCGTCTTTGAGCTTGAAGTCATACCAGTACTTGCCCCGGACAAACACGCCGGTGTCGCCGTATTTCAACTCGAGGTCATGGATACCCTTGAAGATCTTCGAGAAGGAATCACCCTTGTCGAAGTTCAGGTGACCGTCATCAGAGGTTTGCGACAACCCCCTGCCACCATTGTTGGCGCCAATCAGGTCTTTGTTGCGACCCGCCGTCGACCAACTGGCCCCGACCGACAGGGACGAGTCAAAGCTGCCTTCGATTTCACCGATGTTGAAACTGACGCCGAATGCAGGCCCGGCGAGCGTAGAGGCGAGGCTGACGGCCAAAGGCAGTTTTGCCCGGCGCCAGAACTGGTGTGCTGAGATCATCGACGCTACTCCATGTGCATTATTGTTATGGCAGTGAGTCGTTTCTAAGGGCTTGTAACGGCCGGAATACAACGATTCCAATGCCGGGCGAACACATGAACCCGCCGGGCTCACAGCACCGCACCTTGAAAAACTCTGGGATGGACTATAGCCAGCAGGGGGTACCGCTTGATCCCTCTAAAGTGTGATTTGCATCACCAACCCGTCTGCCACAGTCCTTTCGCCATGCTGGCGAAGACCAGCGAGGCAAGGATGGCTGAAAATCGGCAAATCACAAGTGAAGGCTTGGACTAGAGCGCTGCCGTGCCCGCGAGGGCACGGCAAGCAGCGTCAGAGGGTGGAAAGGAAGGTGCTGTTGTTGGCCTGCCATTCGATGATGTCGACACGGATACGTTTTTTGTCGAGCTTGCCGACGCTGGTCTTGGGAATTTCCGTAACAACGGCAATCTGGCTTGGAATCGCCCACTTGCTCAAGTGGCCCAACTCCACAAACGGTTTGAGATGTTCCTTGAGCTCCTTGGCCCCTATCACATGGCCATCACGCACCACCAGCAACGCAAACGGGCGCTCGCCCCACTGCGGGTCGGCAATCCCCACCACCGCTACTTCGCGTACCGCCGGGTGGCGGCTGACCAGGTCTTCCAGCGCCAGGGAGGAGATCCACTCGCCGCCGGTCTTGATCACGTCCTTGATGCGGTCACGAATATCGATCACGCCAAACGCGTCGAGGGTCGCCACGTCGCCGGTGTGCATCCAGCCGCCGGCCCAGAGTTCGGCGCCCTTCTGCGGCTCGTTGAAATAGCCTTCGCTGAGCCACGGCGCGCGCAGTACCAGCTCGCCCTGGGATTCACCGTCGGCGGGCAGGAAGTTGCCGTCACCGTCGATGATCGCCGCCTCCACCAGCGGCCCGGGCACGCCGGCCTTGATGCGGTAGGTGGTGCGCTCGTCTTCGGTGCCGGCCATCAATTCTTCATTGAGGTGGGCGCAGGACACCAGCGGCCCGGTCTCGGACATGCCGTACGCCGCCGTCAGTTGAATCCCGCGGGCCTTGGAAGCTTCGTACAACGAACGGTTGAGGGCGCTGCCGCCGATCACGATTTTCCAACCGCCAAAATCCACGCCCTGCCCGGCCTTGGCGTTGAGCACCATTTGCAGGATCGTCGGCACGCAATGGGAGAACGTGACCTTCTCCTTGCGCCACAGCTCCACCAGGTATTCGGGGTCGTAGCGGCCGGGGTAGACCTGCTTCAGGCCGAGCATGGTCGCCACATACGGCAGGCCCCAGGCGTGCACATGGAACATCGGGGTGATCGGCATGTAGACATCGTTGGTGCCCAGCAGGCGCACGCTGTCGACGCTGCCCATGATGGTTGCCACGCCCATGGTGTGCAGCACCAGTTGGCGGTGGGTGAAATACACGCCTTTGGGATTGCCCGTGGTGCCGGTGGTGTAGAAGGTGGTGGCGACGGAATTTTCGTCGAAATCCTGGAAGTCGTACCGGGGGCTTGCCGCCGCCAGCAGCGTTTCGTACTCACCCACTAGGTGGGGCAGCTCGGCGGTTTTTTCTGCGCCGTCGGTGAGCAGCAGGGTTTTTTTGACGGTGGTGAGGTGGCCGGCGATGGCCTGGTAGAGCCCCACAAACTCGCTGTTGACCAGCACAAAGCGGTCCTCGGCGTGGTTCATGGTGTAGAGAATCTGTTCCGGCGACAGGCGCACATTGATGGTGTGGATCACCGCACCGATCATCGGGATGGCGAACATGCATTCCAGGTAACGATGGCTGTCCCAGTCCATCACGGCCACGGTGTCACCGGCCTTGACCCCGGCTTCGGTCAACACATTGGCCAGGCGGGCGACGCGCTCGATCAGGGTTGGATAGGTGTAACGCAACTGGTCGCGGTAGACGATTTCCCGGGTCTTCTCGTAGCGCGTCCCGGACATCAACAGGCGTTTGATCAACAGCGGGTATTGGTAGGCGCCTTCGGCGGGCGGGATAACACGAGTCTGCAACATACGAATCCCTTATCTGACTGCACGGTCTTGGCTGAAACATCTGCACTGTAGAGCGCTTATGTTTCAGCCAAATCAGCCAAAGGAATGATTTGCAGAGCCCAATGAATGCTAGCTTTGCGCCAGCATCCGGCTTATTTCATGCTGGTAAACGCCAGCTTCACACCGATGGCAATCAGCACCGCGCCCATCGTCCGATCAAACCAATGCCCCATCCGCGCAAAACCGGCGCGTACGCGTTGCTGGCTGAACAGCATCGCCACCAGGCAAAACCAGATCGCGGTGGCCACGGCCAGGTACACGCCGTAACCGGCCTGGATCGCCAGCGGCGTGTGGGGATTGATCACCACGGTGAACAGCGACAGGAAGAACAGCGTGGCCTTGGGGTTCAAGCCGTTGGTGACAAACCCCGACGTGAACGCGCCGCGCGCGGTGCGCTCGCCCACCTCAAGGTGCAGGTCTTCTTCACTGGCAGGCTTGGCCGGCTGGGCGCGCAGGGCCTTGAAGCCGATGTACAGCAGGTAGGCCGCCGCCGCCCATTTCAGCGCGTTGAACAGCACGATGGACTGGGACACGATCAAGCCGATGCCCAACAGCGAATACCCCACGTGCAGGAAAATCGCCGAACCGACGCCCAGCGCCGTCCAGGTGCCGGCGCGCCGGCCATGGGTCACGCTTTCACGTACCACCACGGCGAAATCCGGGCCAGGGCTGGCCACCGCCAACAGGTGAATCAGTGCCACGGTCAAGAACTCGGTGAGGTACATGCACACTCCAGGAAGTAACTGATTATTTCATCTGATAGGCTCGGCAGATTACGCCTTCACATCCCGCCGCAAAAGGTACAGTTGATGACGAACAATCGCCGCGCCGTCTTCCTTGATCACCCTTCCCTGGACCTCGGGGACCTGGACCTCAACGGGTTGCGGGCCATCTTCAGCGAACTGAGCCTGTACGAGCAGACCACCCCGCAGAACGTTGTAGAGCGCCTGCAAGGCGCGCAGGTGGCCATCAGCAACAAGATCGCGCTGAACGCCGAGACCCTGGCGGCCTGCCCCGACCTGAAGCTGATCCTGGTGACCGCCACCGGCACCAACAACGTCGACCTCGACGCCGCCCGCGCCCACGGCGTGACCGTGAGCAATTGCCAGGGTTACGGCACGCCGTCGGTGGCGCAGCACACGATCATGCTGCTGCTCAACCTGGCGACACGCCTGAACGACTATCAGCGGGATGTAAACGCTGGGCTCTGGCAGCAAGCCAAGCAGTTCTGCCTGCTGGACTATCCAATCGTGGAACTGGAAGGCAAGACCCTGGGCCTGCTGGGCCATGGCGAATTGGGCGGTGCCGTGGCGCGCCTGGCTGAAGCCTTTGGCATGCGGGTGATCCTCGGCGCGATCCCGGGACGCCCTGCCCGGGCTGATCGCGTGCCGCTGGACGAGTTGCTGGCGCAAGTCGACGCACTGACCCTGCACTGCCCGCTCAACGAGCACACCCGCGACTTTATCGGTGCCCGCGAACTGGCGCTGCTCAAGCCCGGCGCGTTTATCGTCAACACGGCCCGCGGTGGTTTGATCAACGAACAGGCACTGGCCGATGCCTTGCGCAGCGGACACCTGGGCGGCGCAGCGACCGATGTATTGAGCGTGGAGCCCCCGGTCAACGGCAACCCGCTGCTGGCCGGCGACATCCCTCGACTGATCGTCACGCCGCACAATGCGTGGGGCAGCCGCGAAGCCCGGCAGCGGATCGTCGGCCAATTGATCGAAAACGCCGAGGGCTTTTTCAGCGGCGCCCCGCTGCGCGTCGTCAGTTGATAAACTGCGCCCCTTTTCAAGGAGCAGACCATGGATCCGCGCAGTGAAGTACTGCTTCGTCAGGCCGAACTTTTTCAGGGCGACGTGCTGCTGGTGGGCTTGCCCGCCGATGACCTGCTGGGCCGCCTGCCCAATGCCCATGGCTGGAGCTGGCACGCCGGCGATCAGGCGGCACTGGACGCACGCTTTGCCGAGCGCAGCCAGTTCGGCGTGAACGTGCCCGAGCGTTCGTTCGAGACGGCGGTGGTGTTCCTGCCCAAGTCCAAGGACCTCACCGACTACCTGCTCAATGCCGTGGCGGCGCGCTTGCCCGGCAAAGAGCTGTACCTGGTGGGGGAAAAGAAAGGCGGCATCGAAAGCGCCGCCAAACAACTGAACCCGTTCGGCAAACCACGCAAGCTCGATAACGCGCGGCACTGTCAGTTGTGGCTGGTCACGGTGGCCAACGCCCCCGAACCGGTAGCGCTGGAAAGCCTGGCGCAGGTGTTCGAGGTGCCGCTGGCTGAAGGGCCGCTAAAAGTCGTGAGCCTGCCGGGCGTGTTCAGTCACGGTCGGCTGGATCGCGGTACGGCGCTGCTGCTGGAGCATCTGGACAAGTTGCCGAGTGGTCATTTGCTGGATTTCGGTTGCGGGGCGGGCGTGCTCGGGGCGGCGGTCAAACGTCGCTATCCGCATAACACGGTCACGATGCTCGACGTGGATGCCTTTGCCGCTGCCAGCAGTCGCCTGACATTGGCGGCCAATGGCCTGGAAGCCGAGGTGCTGACCGGTGATGGCATCGACGCAGCACCGATGAATCTGAACACGATTCTGAGCAACCCGCCGTTTCATGTCGGGGTGCACACCGATTATTTCGCCACCGAGAATTTGCTGCGAAAAGCAGCCAAACATCTGGCAAAAGGCGGCGAACTTCGCCTGGTCGCGAATAGCTTCCTGAAGTACCAACCGCTGATCGAAGAGCATCTGGGCGTGTGCGCAATCAAGGCAGAAGGCCAGGGTTTTCGCATTTACCGTGCCAAGCGCGGCTGAACTTTTTTTCCAAAAGAAGGCTTGCCGAATGGATTTTGCCTAGGCAGAATCCGCTCCGTCCTAGGGGAGTAGTCTCCCACGAGCGCCACGCTCGTCCGGCATACGTCAACATACTTGGTCAACAGGCCATGGCGTATGCGACCCAGGAGTCCGCACAGACGGACCGGGGTTTGACAAGACCTATGACACGAACACCTTACCCGGGGCGGGAAGGCTGTACGTGTCATAGCCGTGTCGACCCGCCCCTGGAACTTACCTGATGCTGGATTCTCTGCTCGTCCCTACCGCAATCGTTGCCTTGGCCGAAATTGGCGACAAGACGCAACTGCTCGCGCTCATTCTTGCTGCACGCTTTCGCAAACCCTGGCCGATCATCGCCGGCATCGTCGCCGCGACCCTGGCCAACCATGCGGCCGCCGGTGCCGTGGGGGCCTGGTTCGGGAGTTTCTTCTCGGACGCGGTGCTGCACTGGATCCTCGCGGCGAGCTTCTGCGCCACGGCGCTGTGGACCCTGGTACCCGACAAACTCGACGATGACGAAGCCAGCACCTCCCGCAAGTTCGGGCCGTTCCTGACCACGCTGATCGCATTCTTCCTCGCGGAAATCGGCGACAAGACCCAGATCGCTACCGTGATGCTCGCGGCGCAATACCCGGAACTGTGGCTGGTGATTATCGGCACGACCCTGGGCATGTTGATTGCCAACGTACCGGTGGTGCTGGCAGGGAATTTTGCGGCGGATAAATTGCCGCTGACGCTGATTCGTCGATTGGCGGCCACGGCGTTTTTCATCCTGGCCATTGTTGCGGTGTACAAGGCCATGCAGAGCAGTGGCTGGATCTAAACGCGACCCCATGTGGGGCTGGGCTTGTGTAGGAGCTGGCTTGCCTGCGATAGCATCACCTCGGTGCAACTGACACACCGAGGTGCCTGCATCGCGGGCAAGCCCGGCTCCCACACAAGCCGGGCTCCCACATTTAGATTTGCATTTCAGCCTTATGAATCAGGACTTCTTGGCCTGTTGATACAACGGCATCACCTTCGGAATCGCCGCCTGCAAAGAGGCGATCCGGCTGCTGGAGGCCGGGTGAGTGCTCATGAACTCAGGTGGCGAGCCTTCCGAGGCCTTGGCCATTTTGTTCCACAGGGTAATCGCCGCGTTCGGGTTGTAACCGGCACGCGCCGACAGCTCCAGGCCGATCAGGTCCGCTTCGTTTTCATTGCTGCGGCTGTTGGGCAAGGTCATGCCATAGTTGGCCACGGTATCGGCCAACGCCATGCTGTCCTGACCCAGCCCGAACAAGGCGCCGGCCCCCTGCTTCGCCATCTCGATACCGTAGGCCTTGGACATGGCTTCGCGACCGTGTTCACGCAAGGCGTGGGCAATTTCATGACCCATCACGGCGGCGAGTTCATCGTCGGTCAACTTGAGATTGTCGATCAGCGCGCTGTACACGAAGATCTTGCCGCCAGGCCCGCAGTTGGCGTTCATCTCGTCACTTTTGATCAGGTTCACTTCCCACTTCCACTGCGCCGCATCCGGCCGGAACGTCGGCGCCTGGGCGATCAGGCGGTTGGCAATCGCCTGCACGCGCTTGGCGTTGGCGCTGGTCTTGTCCACCAGGCCTTTGCCGCTGGCTTCACCCAGGGTCTGCTGGTAGGACTGCGCATACATCTGGTCGACTTCCTGGCTCGACAACATGCTGAACATGTACTGCTTGCGCTCAACACCCACGGCACCGCCGCTGGTGGTGTTGACCGACTGGCAACCGGCGAGCAATACCGCCGCGCCCAACGCACATACCGCCACTGTCTTTTTCATCAACCTGCTCCCTGAAAACATGGCGCGTATCGTAGTCGGCCAAATGTATCGGCGCCAGATACAACAGACGTGTAGCCGCCTATTTTCAGATACATCCCACACTGCCGCAAAAAATTCATAAACCGCCGACGACCTTTCCATTTGCGACATTCGCCGATCCGGCACAGTCATTTCGAGGGTATGCCCCTCATGTCTCCCCCGCTCGCGGCCGATATAAAAAAGCAGCCAATCTCCCACTGCGCCCGGAGCCGTCATGAAGTTCAAGTCGATTCAATTTTCTGTCGCGGCACTGGCCGGGGCCATTGTCCTGAGCGTGGTGGCGGTGCTGGTGCTGTACGCCTTGTTCGCCGGGGCGCGTACCCAGGAGATGGTGCAGGAACGCACCCAGGGGCAATTCGAACAGATCATCGAGCAACGCCTGACCGCGCTGGCGCAAACCCAGGCGACGCTGATCCAGCGGGAACTGGAAGCGCCGCTGGTAACCGCCAAGGGCCTGGCCACCGCCAACGCCCTGATGGGCATGAAAGACGCCAACGGCAACCCGCAACTGGCGGTCTCCCGGGAACAGTTGATCAACCTGATCCACGAAACCGTGGTGCGCAACCCGAAGATTCTCGGTGCCTATATAGGCTGGGAAGCCAACGCCATCGACCACAACGACGCCGCCTATGTGAACAGCCCGGTGGTCGGTATCGAAACCAACGGCCGCTTCCTGCCCTGGTGGTTCCGCAATGCCGACGGCAGCCTGGGCCTGGATAAACTCGCGGACGTGGCCGACCAGACCATCCTCTCTACCGGCGTGCGCGCCAGTGAGTACTACCTCTGCTCCAAGGAAAGCAAAAAGCCCTGCGCCATCGACCCGGCCCCTTATAAGGTGGGCAACGCGATGGTGATGCTCGCCTCGTTTATCGAACCGATCATGATCGACGGCACCTTCCAGGGCATCGTCGGCGCCGACCTGTCGGTGAACTTCATCCAGGAAATGCTCACCAAGGCTGATCAGAATTTGTACAACGGCGCCGGTGAACTGGCGCTGATTTCCAGCAACGGCCGCCTGGTGGCCTACACCCAGGACGCCAGCAAGCTGGGGGAAAAAGCCAGTGACCTGCTCGACAGCAACGAACTGGCGAACCTCAGCCAACTGAAGATCGGCGAAGTACGCTACGACGTGGACAAGGAACACGGGCATATCGAGTTGTTCCTGCCGTTCAACATCGGCCAGACCGACGCCCGCTGGACGCTGATGCTGCAGCTGCCCCTGAGCGCAGTCATGGCCGACTTGCAGGCCATGCAGCATGACCTCGACGCCCAGCGCAAAACCGATATTTTCGGCATGGCCGTGGCCGGATTGCTGATTGCCGGCATCGGCTTGCTGGTGATCTGGCTGGTGGGCCACGGCATTGCCCGGCCGCTCAAGCAAATGGTGGCGATGCTCAATGACATCGCCCAGGGCGAAGGCGACCTGACCCGCCGCCTGACCAGTGATCGCACCGACGAACTGGGGGCGATTGCCAGTGGCTTCAATACGTTCCTGGCCAAATTGCAGGGGATGATTACCCAGGTGGTGAGCTCGGTGCAGAAGGTCAGCGACTCGTCGGAACACACCGCCGACATCGCGATTCGCACCAACCAGGGCGTGCACAAGCAGATGGTCGAGATCGATCAGGTGGCCACCGCCGTACACGAGATGACCGCAACCGCCCAGGACGTGGCGCGCAACGCCACCCAGGCTGCCCAAGCCGCCAGCCACGCCGACCAGGCGGCGAGCCAGGGCATGCAGATTGTGCGCGACACCTCCACCTCCATCGGCGCCCTCGCCCAGGAAATCGGCAAAGCGGTCGGTGTGGTGCAGGCGCTGGCCAAGGACAGCGAGAACATCAACGCCATCCTCACGGCAATTCGCGGGATTGCCGAGCAGACCAACCTGCTGGCGCTCAACGCAGCCATCGAGGCGGCGCGGGCCGGTGAGCAAGGACGCGGATTTGCAGTGGTGGCCGACGAGGTGCGCAACCTGGCGCAGAAGACCCAGAAGGCCACCGAAGAAATCCAGACCATGATCCAGCAACTGCAGCAAGGCACCCGCGACGTGGTGCGGGTGATGGAAGACAGCCAGAACCGCACCGACGAAAGCGTGCAACACGCAGCCAAGGCGGCACAGGCGCTGGAGACCATCACGCAGGCGGTGTCGGTGATCAACGACATGAACACCCAGATCGCCAGCGCCGCCGAGGAACAGAGCGCAGTGGCCGAAGACATCAACCGTAACGTGATCAATATCGGGCAAGTGGCCAATGAAGTGGCGGGCGGGGCGGACGAGTCGAGCGCGGCCAGCGCGGATTTGACCAAGCTGGCGGAGCAGCAGCGCCGGCTGATCAATCAGTTCAAGGTTTGAGGTTATTGGGTGAAGTTCAGGGCCTCATCGCAGGCAAGCCAGCTCCCACACTTTGAATGTATTCACAGATCAAAGGTGGGAGCTGGCTTGCCTGCGATAGGGCCCTAAACCCAAGCAAAAACCTGCAGGTTCAACCCGGCGTCAGGCACTCCGGCCCATTGAGTTTCGGATCGTTGACCATATTGGCCAGCACCCGCTCGCGCAACGCGGTGGGTTCACTGGCCAACAAGGCCTGCAAGGTGTGCAACGGCGTCTCGGGGTTCAGCCAGGCTGCCTGCCCCGCCGCGTCGAGAATGAGCGGCCGCCGCTGGCTCTGCGCCGCCTGGGTCACCACCGCCGTACTCAACCACACCTGCTCCTGCACTGGATACGCTTCCCAGATCGCCGCAAAGAACAGCGTGCTGCCCTCCCCCGGCGTCAGCCAATACGGGCGCTTGCGCTGGGTACCGCGCCATTCGTAGAAACCGTTGGCCGGCAACAAACAGCGGCGCTGACGAAAGGCTTCGCGAAACATCGGTTGCTCCGCCAGGGTTTCCGCCCGGGCGTGGGCCGGCGTACGGGAAAGATCGGTCAGCCAGGGCGGCGTGAGGCCCCAGCGCGCCCGCGCCAGGGTGTGCTGGCCGTCGCTCAGGCGCTGGATCAGCACCGAATCATTGGGAGAAATGTTCCACTGGGCCTGCTGGTCGGCCGGAAAGCCCGGCAAGGCAGCAAACGCGGGGTTCCAGCGAAACAGGGCATAACGTCCACACATGGGGCAACACGACTCTTGGAGAAACTGGCCGACAGCCTAACAGACCAACACGTCGGGGAAGCTGTCGGGTTCATCACCCGGCACGGGTTGGGCCCCGTTGTAGGCGGTGATCAACTCACGGGCGTAGGCGGCCTGATCGTTCTCCACCGCCAGCGCCAGCAGGCCGTAGATCGGCAACTCACCGGTGCCACCCAGCAAATCGCGCCCCACCAGGTGTGCAGTGATGCCCTCGCTCTCGAGCATGCCCTGCAGCAATTCGCCTTCCATCAGGTTTTCCGGTTCGTAGATTCGCTGCATGGGCGTACCTTTATTCGTTCTCGCTGCGCACTTCGAGCATCCATTCATCACCATGAATCTGCAGGATGAAGGTAATGGGCCGGCAGCACACCGGGCAGTCCTCAATATAGTGCTGATCGCCCCCGGACAGGTCCAGTAACGCGGTAACTACCTCTCCACAATAAGGACATTCGTACGACTCCTCTTCCATCGCGGTCTCCCAGGTGACTTGTGCGTATAATCGCCGGTCTATTTACAGGGCTATTTTTCGTCCCGGCCAATTGCCCGGACCACGCCCTGATATTTATTGTTCCAAACCTTTACTTACCCTAGCCGTTTCTAACAAGAGAGCATGATGGGCGAATTCGATACCATCCGACCTTACAACGACAGCGAAGTCCCGGCAGTGCTGGCCCGACTGTTCAGTGACAAGGCCTTTCTGGACATCCTGACCCACTTTCGCTTCCCGCGCTTTGCCGGCGCCTTTGGCTGGCTGCTCAAGCCGATGATCGCCCACAAGCTGCGCCGTGAGTTCGCCGGCGTCACCACCGTGGCCACGCTGCAGGACAAAGTCGAGTTTTACGTCGACCACACCATCGAGCGCGCGACCGACGGCGTGACGTACACCGGCGTGGAGCAGTTCAAGTCTGGCAGCGCCTACCTGTTCCTGGCCAACCACCGCGACATCGTGATGGACCCCGCCTTCGTCAACTACGCCGTGTACCACGCCGGCCTGCCCACGCCACGTATCGCCATCGGCGACAACCTGCTGCAAAAGCCGTTTGTCAGCGACCTGATGCGCCTGAACAAGAGTTTCATCGTGCACCGCTCGATCACCGGGCGCAAAGAGAAGATGGCCGCTTACCAGCTGCTGTCGGCCTACATCAACCATTCGATTCGCAACGACTGCCAGTCGATCTGGATCGCCCAGGCCGAAGGCCGCGCCAAGGATGGGGATGATCGCACCGAGTCGGCGATCCTCAAGATGTTCCACATGAGCCGCAAGGACGAGCCGTTCGCCGAGGTCATCCAGTCACTGAACCTGACGCCGGTGTCCATCAGCTACGAATACGACCCGTGCGATGCAGCCAAGGCCCGCGAGCTATACATCCGCGCCACCACCGGCACCTACAGCAAGGCACCGGGGGAAGATGACGTGAGCATTGCCCTGGGCATCACCGGCTACAAGGGCCGGGTGCACGTCAACTTCGCGCCGCCGATCACCGAGGCGTTCGAAGACACCAAGCTGCTGGCGATCGAGATGGACCGGCAGATCCTGGGCGGTTATCGGTTGTTCCCGGTGCATTACCTGGCGTACGCCCAATGGAGCGATGCCGACCCGCAATTGCAGGTACCGACCGCCGCCGAAGTGTTCCCGGCGGATGAGTTGGCCAAGGCAAAAGCGGAGTGGGAGCGGCGGTTGAACGCATGCCCGGCCGAGCATCGGCCGTATCTGGTGCTGCAATACGCGACGCCGGTGAGGAATCAGTACCGGGTCAAGGCCGGGATTGCGCTCTAAAGACGATCACCTGTAGGTGCCAGCAGGCGCCTACAGGTGTTTGCTCAGCAAGGAAACCAGCAACGCCAGCCCAAGACAGGCAAACCCCAGCCGGTAGAACAGGCGATGGGTGCGCTGCGTCAGCACATCAAGCAGCAGCATCGGTTGATCAATCGCGCGCAGTGCGCTTTGCGCGTCAAGCCGGGCCATCGCGCGCTGTTCGTGCAGGCGTGTGACAAACAGCAACCAGGCTGCCGGGCAGGCCAGCAACAGGGCAAGGGAATTGAGCAGTAGTGCGGTCAGCGACATCGCAAACCTCGATGTATCAGTGTCTTGGTATCAGTTCAGATACAAACCTGAATGATATGCGCCGCCTGCGCGTCATTGCTCCTTCCCCATTGACGGCTAATGTATCCAGTAATTTACAGCGTCACCTGAACGTCACCTTAACAAGCCACTCTGTTGCCCTTCGAAAGCCCGGGAGCTTGTCATGTTGCACGCGCAAAACCAGGATCGGCTGTATCTGATTGCCCCAAGCGATGAGCAGGAAGCACTGGTGGGCGGCCTCGCGTTCAATGTTCAGGACCGCCACTGGCTGGTGTATTGCGCCCTCGGCGGGCATCAGCATGCCGACCTGCCGGAGCTGGATTTGCTCACGGGTGTGAGTGTGCTGGACTTTTATGTCGAAACGGCTGCATGACACCGACAGGCGAAAAAAAACCGGGCTCAGTGACGAGCCCGGTTTTTTTATGAACGGTTACTGTGAGCTGAGCAGCGAACCGATGCTCGGGTCCTTGAACAGACGCGTCAGGGCATCGCTCAACACATCGCTGACCAGCTTGGTGTTGGTTTCCTGATTCGGCGCCATGCCGAAGCGCTGGTCCAGCGAAGCGCCGTAACGGCCAGTGTAGCGACGGGTGCCGGCGGTCACGTCGGACTTGAAGGTCGCGCCGATGGTGGCTTCAGTCACGTACAGGCCTTCCTTGGGCGACTGATACTTCAGCTCGGCCAGGGTAATGGTCAGTTGTGGAGCGCCGGGCGAGTTGGCCGGGGTGAAGCCCAGCAGGCGCACAGCCGCTTCGGCCTGGGCTTGCAGCTTGGGCAGCACGTCGGCACCGGTCACCGTGATGGCGCTGGTTTCCGGGTACAGGCCGCCACGGGTGCCGAGGGTCGGCGACGGACGCCCGTCAACCACACGCACCGACACCGGCTGGCCATGGCCGACAGGCGCCAACTGGGTGGTGATTTTCGGTTGCGGGCTGAGTTGTTGCGGGCTGTGGGCGCAGCCAACCAGGGTCAAACTGGTCACAGTGATCAAACCGAACAACAGGCGTTGCAACATACTCATTTCTCCAGGACTAGATGCAAACAGGGCGCCAGTATAACGGTGAGCGCTCGCCACTCACCAGAATTCCTGAACGGTGGCTGAACTGTCGGCGAAATTACAATTTTCACACAGAACCGTCACCTCAATGTCATGCCAGACTGCCAACCTTCGCAGCATGTAACGAACCGGGTACAAAACCATGCGCCTTCTCAAATCACTGTTCTTTTCCCACACCAGCCATCGCCACTTTGCCCTGCTCGATGCCCAAGGCTGCTGCCAGGCCTTCAAGCAGTGCAGCTTGCCGCCCGTCGGTGAAGGCTGGGTCGAAGTCGAAGAGACCCGCCTGAGCTGGATGCACCGTCCGCTGCCCGCCAGCGCCCGTGTCAGCCCACGGGTTTCGCAGCCACAGCCACGGCATGCGTTGGTCTCCTGACCAGACTGCTAATAAAAGTCATTAAACACGTCCATTTGCGCGCATTTCTTCGCTACAATCTCCCCCGATTATAAGGACGTCTCCTGATCGGGCCTCGCAGCATCGCTAATGCGCTTGTATTAGCTCCCCGCACCGCCCACAGAGAGCCGCCCACACAGATCGAGTGAAGCTGGCGAGCTTGCTGTTTTCTCTGCAAACCATCGTCTTTACCCGAATCTGCCAGAGCTGCCATGCGCTCGGCCACTTGAGTTGTTTGCCCGTTTTGCCGCTTGCCGGCAGTGATTTCGGGCCAGGTGCCAGGCTGGGGCAGCCCTTTTTTGAGGTTCACGTCTTCAAAAGAGCGTGAAAAAAACGGGTTTTCACAACTTCACAAGAGTGTGGCGAGCAAATGAATAGTTTTGCGTTTGTACAAGCACCATCAGCGTCTGGAACAGCCCCACCACACAGGACCGAGTACTCCTCAAGAACCGGAGCTTGAAGCCTGTCCGCTACGGATTTGGTTGCACGATCGGACGAGCTTGACCATAAGTCGAATTGCCACAGGCGCCCGTAAATGCGTTCATACGCAGATCAGGCCCGGTCGGCAGCGTCCGCTTGCGATAAATTGCGAAGAATCGGACATGGCGATCCTGGCCATGGGTAACCTGGGGCATCACGTGAACCGCCCCGTCACTCCTGGCAGCCATGCCGTCAATTTGGTGCTGCAGATTTTGGAGACGCGTTAAATGGCGCATAACGAAGCAGTCGACGTAGTACTGGTAGGTGCGGGCATCATGAGTGCCACCCTCGCCGTACTGCTCAAAGAGCTCGACCCCGGCCTCAAGCTGGAAGTCGTTGAGCTGATGGACTCGGGTGCCGCGGAAAGTTCCAACCCGTGGAACAACGCCGGTACCGGCCATGCCGGGCTGTGTGAGCTGAACTACACACCGCAGGCGGGCGACGGCTCCATCGACATCAAGAAAGCCGTGCACATCAACACCCAATTCGAGGTGTCGAAGCAGTTCTGGGCCTACCTGACCAAGAAAGGCACCTTTGGGTCGTCCAAGTCCTTTATCAGCCCCGTGCCGCACCTGAGCTTCGTGCAGGGCGAGAAAGGCGTGTCGTTCCTCAAGAAGCGCTTTGAAACCCTCAGCCAGCACCACGCGTTCTCGGACATGCACTACACCGAAGACCGCAGCGAAATGGCCGAGTGGATGCCGCTGATGATGCCCGGCCGCCCGCTGGACGAAAAAATCGCTGCCACCCGCGTGATGAATGGCACCGACGTCAACTTCGGCGCCCTGACCAACCAGTTGCTCTCGCACCTGACCAGCGCGCCGGATGCCCAGGTCAAGTACAGCAAGCGCGTCACCGGCCTCAAGCGCAACGGCGCCGGCTGGACCGTGAGCATCAAGGATGTCAACAGCGGCAATTCCCGTGATGTGGACGCCAAGTTCGTGTTCCTCGGCGCCGGCGGCGCGGCCCTCCCGCTGCTGCAGGCCTCGGGCATCGAAGAAAGCAAAGGCTTCGGCGGCTTCCCGGTCAGCGGCCAATGGCTGCGTTGTGACAACCCGGAAGTGGTCAAGCACCACCAGGCCAAGGTCTACAGCCAGGCGGCCGTGGGTTCGCCACCGATGTCGGTACCGCACCTCGACACCCGCGTGGTGGATGGCAAGAAGTCCCTGTTGTTCGGGCCCTATGCCGGCTTCACCACCAAGTTCCTCAAGCACGGTTCGTTCCTCGACCTGCCCCTGTCGATTCGTGCAGGCAACATCGGCCCGATGCTGGCCGTGGCCCGGGACAACATGGACCTGACCAAGTACCTGGTCAGCGAAGTGCGCCAGTCCATGGAGCAGCGCCTGGAATCCCTGCGCCGCTTCTACCCTGAAGCGAAAGCCGAAGACTGGCGCCTGGAAGTGGCCGGCCAACGGGTGCAGATCATCAAGAAAGACCCGAAGAAAGGCGGCGTGCTGCAATTCGGTACCGAACTGGTTGCGGCCAAGGACGGTTCGTTGGCCGCCCTGCTGGGCGCATCTCCGGGTGCTTCGGTGACGGTGTCGATCATGCTGGAACTCATCGAACGCTGCTTCCCGACGAAAGCGGCCGGTGAGTGGGCAGCCAAGCTGCACGAGATCTTCCCGGCTCGGGAAAAGGTCCTGGAGACCGATGCGCAGCTGTATCGCAAGATCAACACGCAGAACAACATCAGCCTGGAACTGGTTGAGCAAAGCAGCGAGACCGAAAGCTACGCTTGAGCGTCGTGACGCAGAGCGTCAGTGGATGCATTCCCACGCAGAGCGTGGGAACGAAAAACGCCCCGATGGGGCGTTTTTTTTGTCCGTAGCAATCAGCCGCGGGCTTGTTCGATCAGCTCGATGTACTCGGCGGCGTTGCGCTGGTCCTTGATCACGTCAACAAACGTCAGGCCATGCTCATCCTTGCCATCGAGGTCCAGGCCGGCTTCCTTGAAGAAAACCAGGAAACGCTCGAAATCATCGATGCGCAGGCCACGGTAAGCCTTGATCAGTTTGTGCAGGGACGGCGAAGTGGCGTCTACCGGCTCGAAATCCAGGAACAGCTTGATTTGCTCGTCGCCGATTTCATCACCAATCAGCTGTTTCTTATCTTTACGCATTACCGACTCCAGCCTGCAGACATTTACACGGGAAAAGCAGTTTACCTGCGGCACAGCGGCTTCGAAAGCTACGCGAACCAATGTGGGAGCTGGCTTGCCTGCGATAGCGGTGGGTCAGTTGGCCCATCTGTTACTGATGCATCGCTATCGCAGGCAAGCCAGCTCCCACATTGACTGTATTTACACGGCCGAATCCGCGTCGACTGGATTATTTGGCGCGAACGGCCCCGGTGTGCAAATCAGCCCAGATATGGCCATTGGCGTAAATGAGGAATTGCACGTAGACCGTGTCATTGCGCAACAGGTCGACAATCACCCGGTACTGGGTCATCGGATACGACAAGGTGAGGGTTTTGCTTTTATCGTCGAACACCGGTTTTTTCAGGCTTTTGCTTTCGGCGTCAAAGTTGAGGATCACCTGGGCGATGGTCGCGCCCTTGTTCAAGGATTTGCCCTTGAGGCGGATCATCAACGGCGAGGTCACCGGAATCGGCTGCTGGGTGGATTGGCGCTGGTTGCCCACCACCACCGAATAGTCGGTGACTTGCAGCAATTGCTGCTGGTCCGCAGCTTCGGCTCGCAGATTAAGGTCGTCGGGAGGAAGGAACTGGCCGTGCAACGGCGCAGGAGCGGCCGCCAGGGGCAAACTGAAGGTCAGCGCCAGGGCGGCGCAGGTGCGAATCAACAGGCTCATGAACAGCTCCAGACGCAGGGGCCAAGCACGATAGCATGACAGCCCTGCGCCTGAATCCCGCTTACATCCCTTTAACGGCGTAAATCCCGTTGGCGTTGCGCCAGTAGCCTTTGTAGTCCATGCCGTAACCGAAGATGTAACGGTCGATGCACGGCAGGCCCACGTAATCGGCTTTCAGGTCCGGGCGGGCCTTGCGGTCGTGGTCCTTGTCGATCAGCACGGCGGTGTGCACGTTGCGCGCGCCGGCGTGTTTGCAGAAGTCGATGATGGCGCCCAGGGTGTGCCCTTCGTCGAGGATGTCATCGATGATCAGCACGTCGCGGTCAATGAACGAGACTTCCGGCTTGGCTTTCCAGAACAGGTCGCCGCCGCTGGTTTCGTTACGATAGCGGGTGGCGTGCAGGTAGGACGCTTCCAGCGGGAATTGCAGATGGGTGAGCAATTTACCGGCGAAAATCAGGCCACCGTTCATCACGCAAAAGACCACCGGGTTGGTGTCGGCCATTTCGCGGGAGATGTGCGCGCCGACCTTGGCGATGGCCTCTTCGACTTGCGCTTCGGTGTACAGGCAGTCAGCCTCGCGCATGATTTGACGGATATGCTCGAGATCAGCGGACATGGCGCTCTCCAAGGGGGTGCTGTGGCAAGAAAAGCGGGCAAAGGTACGCATGTGAGGCGCAACGTTCAAGCCTTAATGGACTAACGTACTAGATGTCTATAGGACAACACCCTCGGATAGATTAATCTAGGCCGGTTTTTTTGCCCGCCGCCGGAGCCTTTCCCCATGCCCATCCGTGAGATCCGCCATCCGCTGATCCGACATAAACTCGGCCTTATGCGCCGCGCCGACATTAGCACGAAGAACTTCCGTGAGCTTGCTCAGGAAGTCGGAGCGCTGCTCACCTACGAGGCGACCAAAGACCTGCCCCTGGAAAACTACGAGATCGCCGGTTGGTGTGGTCCCGTCCAGGTCGAGAAAATCGCCGGCAAGAAGATTACCGTGGTACCGATCCTGCGCGCCGGTATCGGCATGCTCGAAGGCGTACTCAGCCTGATCCCGGGCGCCAAGGTCAGCGCCGTGGGCGTGGCCCGCAATGAAGAGACGCTGCAGGCCCACACCTACCTGGAAAAACTGGTCCCGGAAATCGACGAACGCCTGGCGATGATCATCGACCCGATGCTCGCCACCGGCAGTTCCATGGTTGCCACCATCGACCTGCTGAAAAAAGCCGGTTGCAAGGACATCCGCGCCATGGTGCTGGTGGCCGCTCCCGAAGGCATCGCCGCCGTCGAGAAAGCCCACCCGGACGTGCTGATCTACACCGCATCCATCGATGAACGCCTGAACGAACACGGCTACATCATCCCGGGCCTGGGCGATGCCGGCGACAAGATCTTCGGTACCAAGCAGAAGGACGCGTGACCATGCAGGATGAGTTCAACGACCCGCTTTGGCGCCAGATCCTGTCTGGCGCACAGATGCTCTTCGTGGCATTTGGCGCGCTGGTGTTGATGCCGCTGATCACCGGTCTCGATCCAAACGTCGCCCTGTTTACCGCAGGCTTGGGCACCTTGCTGTTCCAAGTGGTCACCGGGCGCCAAGTGCCGGTGTTCCTGGCGTCGAGCTTTGCGTTTATCACCCCGATCATTCTCGCCAAAGGCCAATTCGGCCTCGCGGCGACCATGGGCGGCGTGATGGCGGCCGGTTTCGTTTACACCTTCCTGGGCCTGGCTGTGAAGATCAAGGGCACCGGTTTCATCGACCGGCTGCTGCCGCCGGTGGTGATCGGGCCGGTGATCATTTCCATCGGCCTGGCCATGGCGCCGATTGCCGCCAACATGGCAATGGGCAAGGCGGGCGACGGTAGCGAGTTGATCCACTACCAAACCGCCATGCTGATCTCGATGCCAGCGCTGCTGACCACATTGATCGTCGCGGTGTTCGGCAAAGGCATTTTCCGCCTGGTGCCGATCATCTCCGGTGTGTTGGTGGGTTTCGCCATGTCGTTCTACTTCGGTGTCGTCGACACCGCGAAGATCGCCGCCGCACCATGGTTCGCCCTGCCCCACTTCACCGCGCCAGAATTCAACTGGCAGGCGATCCTGTTTATCGTCCCGGTGGCCCTGGCCCCGGCGATCGAACACATCGGCGGCGTCATTGCCGTGGGCAGCGTGACCGGTCGCGACTACCTGAAAAAGCCTGGCCTGCACCGCACGCTGTTGGGTGATGGTATCGCCACCACCGCTGCCGGCCTCTTCGGCGGCCCGCCCAACACGACCTACGCGGAAGTGACCGGCGCGGTGATGCTGACCAAGAACTACAACCCGAAGATCATGACCTGGGCGGCAGTGTTTGCCATCAGCCTGGCGTTTATCGGCAAGTTCGGCGCGCTGCTGCAAAGCATTCCAGTCCCGGTGATGGGCGGTATTTTGTGCCTGCTGTTCGGCTCGATTGCCGCGGTGGGGATGAACACCCTGATCCGCCATAAGATAGACCTCGGCGAAGCACGCAACCTGGTGATTGTGTCGGTGACCCTGGTGTTCGGGATTGGCGGTGTGCTGGTAGGTACCGGCACCGGCCCGGATGACTTTGGCCTGAAGGGCATTGCCCTGTGTGCGGTGGTAGCGATTGCGTTGAATCTGCTGCTGCCGGGCAATGACGGCTGGAAGAACAAGAAACCGGATGAGCCGTTGCTGTAAGGCTTTAGCTTTTTGGTGTTGCTGATGGCGCCATCGCGGGCAAGCCCGGCTCCCACAGGGGACTGCATTCTTTCTGACAATGCATTCCAATGTGGGAGCCGGGCTTGCCCGCGATGGCGCCGGTTCAGTCAATAAAGATTACAGCTCACCCAACGCATCAATCAGCGCCTGATTCTGCTCAGGCGTGCCGATGCTGATCCGCAGGAATTGGGCAATCCGCTCCTGCTTGAAGTGCCGCACAATCACCCCTTGCTCCCGCACCTTGGCTGCCAGCCCGGCGGCGTCGTGCCGTGGGTGACGGGCAAAGATGAAGTTGGCTGCAGACGGCAGCACCTCAAAACCTTTGGCCTGCAACTGCGCCACCAGCTTTTCACGGCTGTCGATCACTAACTGGCAAGTCTTCTGGAAGTGCTCACGGTCTTCAAACGCAGCGGCCGCGCCGACAATCGCCAAACGATCCAGCGGATAGGAGTTGAAGCTGTTCTTGACCCGCTCCAGCGCCTCGATCAGGTCCGGATGGCCCACGGCCAGGCCCACCCGCAAACCGGCCAGGGAGCGCGACTTGGACAGGGTTTGGGTCACCAGCAGGTTCGGGTAGCGGTCCACCAGGCTGATGGCGGTCTCGCCGCCGAAGTCGATATAGGCTTCATCGACCACCACCACCGAATCCGGGCTGGCCTTGAGGATCTGCTCCACGGCGTCCAGCGCCATCACGCAACCCGTCGGCGCGTTCGGGTTGGGGAAGATGATCCCGCCGTTGGGCCTGGCGTAGTCCGACACGCGGATCTGGAACTGTTCATCCAGTGGCACCGCGTCGAACGCAATGCGGTACAGGCCGCAGTACACCGGGTAGAAGCTGTAGCTGATGTCCGGGAACAGCAGCGGCAAGTCGTGCTGGAACAAACCGTGGAAGATGTGCGCCAGGACTTCGTCGGAACCGTTGCCGAGGAACACCTTGCCCGCGTCGACCCCGTAATACTTCGCCACCGCCTGCTTGAGCAGGTCGCTGTTGGGGTCCGGGTACAAACGCAGGTTGTCGTTCAGCTCGGCCTGCATGGCGGCCAGCGCCTTGGGCGATGGGCCGTAGGGGTTTTCATTGGTATTCAGCTTGACCAGTTTGGTCAGCTTCGGTTGCTCACCGGGCACGTAAGGAACGAGATCCTTGACGAGCGGGCTCCAGAATTTGCTCATGTTTCAGTTCCCCTGCGGCTTATCGTCAACGATGCGGTATTCGGCACTGCGGGCGTGGGCAGTCAGCGACTCGCCACGGGCCAGCACGGAAGCGGTCTTGCCCAACTCCGACGCGCCCTGGGGCGAGCAGAAGATGATCGACGAACGCTTCTGGAAGTCATACACACCCAGCGGCGAGGAAAAACGCGCGGTGCCCGAGGTCGGCAACACGTGGTTGGGACCGGCGCAGTAGTCGCCCAGGGCTTCGCTGGTGTGGCGGCCCATGAAGATCGCACCGGCGTGACGAATCAGCGGCAGCCAGGCTTGCGGGTCGGCGACGGACAACTCCAGGTGTTCCGGGGCAATGCGGTTGGCCACTTCGATGGCTTGTTCCATGTCGCGCACTTGGATCAGAGCACCACGGCCGTTGATCGACTTTTCGATGATCTCGGCGCGCTCCATGGTCGGCAGCAGTTTGGCGATGCTGGCGGCGACCTTGTCGAGGAATTCGGCGTCCGGGCTGACCAGGATCGCCTGGGCGTCTTCGTCGTGCTCGGCCTGGGAGAACAGGTCCATGGCGATCCAGTCCGGGTCGGTCTGGCCGTCACACACCACGAGGATTTCCGAAGGGCCGGCGATCATGTCGATGCCGACCTGGCCAAACACGTGGCGCTTGGCGGTGGCCACGTAGATGTTGCCAGGGCCCACCACCTTGTCGACCTTCGGCACGCTTTCAGTGCCATAGGCCAGGGCGGCTACCGCTTGGGCGCCGCCGATGGTGAACACGCGATCAACCCCTGCAATGCACGCGGCGGCCAGCACCAGTTCGTTGATTTCGCCACGCGGGGTCGGCACCACCATGACCACTTCGGTCACGCCGGCCACCTTGGCCGGAATCGCGTTCATCAGTACCGAGGACGGGTACGACGCTTTACCGCCCGGCACGTACAGGCCGGCGCGGTCCAGCGGCGTGACCTTCTGGCCCAGCACGGTGCCGTCGGCCTCGGTGTAGCTCCAGGAGTCCTGTTTCTGTTTTTCGTGGTAGCTGCGCACCCGCGCGGCCGCTACTTCCAGGGCTTCGCGCTGGGGCGCGGTGATGCGGGTCAGGGCCAGTTCCAGGCGTTCGCGAGGCAGGATCAGGTCGGCCATGGAGGCGACGTCCAGGCCATCGAACTGCCGGGTGAAATCCACCAGCGCCGCGTCACCGCGCTCGCGCACGGCCTTGATGATGTCGAGCACCCGCTGGTTGACCGAATCGTCGGACACGCTTTCCCAGCTCAGCAGATGATCCAGATGATGGGCGAAATCCGGGTCGGCAGCGTTGAGTCGGGCAATTGCAGTGGACGTGGTCATAGCGAGGGCCTCAATAGAATTGGCAAAAACTCAGGCGCCCTAAACTAGCAGTCGTTTCCGCTTGGGCACCTGAGAATTCTGGCTATGAGGCGGATAGACGGGCGCGGCTTAGGGCCGCGCGGGTGAGTCAACCGCGGTGTCGAGACTCCACTGCCTTGCGCAGGGTGTCGATCAACGCCTGGATACGGGCGTGCTGCATTTTCATCGAAGCTTTGTTGACGATCAGGCGGGAGCTGATGTCGGCGATAAAGTCCTGGGGCTCCAGGCCGTTGGCGCGCAGGGTGTTGCCGGTGTCGACCACGTCGATGATCTTGTCGGCCAGGCCGATCAACGGCGCCAGCTCCATCGAGCCGTAAAGCTTGATGATGTCGACCTGGCGGCCTTGCTCGGCGTAGTAACGCTTGGCGACGTTGACGAACTTGGTTGCCACCCGCAGGCGGCCCTTAGGCTCGACGTCACCGACACGGCCGGCGGTCATCAGCTTGCACAGGGCAATACGCAGGTCCAGCGGCTCGTACAGGCCCTGGCCGCCGTATTCCATCAACACGTCTTTACCCGCCACGCCCAGGTCGGCCGCGCCATGCTCAACGTAGGTTGGCACGTCGGTGGCCCGCACGATCAACAGACGAACGTCGTCCTGGGTCGTGGGGATGATCAGCTTGCGGCTCTTGTCCGGATTCTCGGTCGGCACGATGCCCGCTTCAGCCAGAAGCGGCAAAGTGTCGTCAAGGATGCGGCCCTTGGACAGTGCGATGGTCAACATGGGAAACGTCAGTCCTTCATCAGGCTATTGCTGTCCGGTCGCAATCGGCGCCAGACACAGATCGAGGCCATTACAGCCTCGATTTGAAACAAACCATTTAACAACAAACACCTTCCTGTGGCGAGGGAGCTTGCTCCCTCGCCACAGTGACGGTCTTTGCAGTTACGGGTATTAGCCCGGTACGCGGCGGATTTTCGCGCCGAGCATCTGCAGTTTCTCTTCGATGCACTCGTAGCCACGGTCTATGTGGTAGATGCGGTCGATCAGGGTGTCGCCGTCAGCGCACAGCGCCGAGATCACCAGGCTGGCCGAGGCACGCAGGTCGGTGGCCATCACTGGCGCGCCCTTGAGCTTCTCGATGCCGGTCACGATGGCAGTATTGCCTTCGACCTGGATCTTGGCGCCCATGCGGTGCAGTTCATACACGTGCATGAAGCGGTTTTCGAAGATGGTCTCGATCACAGCGCCGGTGCCTTCGGCAATCGCGTTCAGGGAAATGAACTGCGCTTGCATGTCGGTCGGGAACGCCGGGTACGGAGCGGTACGCACGTTGACGGCTTTTGGCCGCTTGCCGTGCATGTTCAGCTCGATCCAGTCTTCACCGGTGGTGATTTCAGCGCCGGCTTCCTTGAGTTTTTCCAGGACGGATTCAAGGATGGTCGGATCGGTGTCCTTGACCTTGACGCGGCCACCGGTAACGGCAGCAGCCACCAGGTAGGTACCGGTCTCGATGCGGTCCGGCATCACTTTGTAGGTGGCCGAGTGCAGGCGCTTAACACCTTCAATGGTGATGGTGTCGGTGCCGGCGCCAGTGATGTTGGCACCCATGGCGATCAGGAAGTTCGCCAGGTCGACTACTTCCGGCTCGCGCGCGGCGTTCTGCAGCACGCTGCGGCCGTTGGCCAGGGCAGCAGCCATCATGATGTTCTCGGTACCGGTCACGCTGACGGTATCGAAGAAGAAGTTCGCGCCACGCAGGCCGCCTTCCGGCGCCTTGGCCTTGATGTAGCCGCCTTCGACGTCGATGGTTGCGCCCATGGCTTCAAGGCCACGAATGTGCAGATCAACCGGACGTGAACCGATGGCGCAACCGCCAGGCAGTGCGACTTCTGCTTCGCCGAAACGGGCAACCATCGGGCCCAGTACCAGGATCGAGGCGCGCATGGTTTTCACCAGTTCGTACGGCGCGATCAGGGTCTTGATGGTACGCGGGTCGATTTCGACGCTGAGTTTCTCGTCGATCACCGGCTCAATGCCCATGCGACCGAACAGTTCGATCATGGTGGTGATGTCGTGCAGGTGCGGCAGGTTGGCCACGGTAACCGGGCCATCGCACAGCAAGGTCGCTGCCAGGATCGGCAGGGCGGAGTTCTTCGCCCCGGAAATGCGGATCTCGCCATCAAGACGAGCACCGCCGGTAATAATCAATTTATCCATAAGAATCTCGACGCCTTGGGGGCTCAGGTGCGCTCGGCCCAGGCCGCGCGGCTGAAAAATTTCATAGTGACCGCATGGATGCTGCCATCGGTGATCCACGGGTTCAAATGGGCATAGATCTGCTGTTGACGCTTGACCGGGCTCAACGCCGCCAGTTCATCGCTAATCACGTTCAGCTGGAAATTGCAGCCTTCGCCCTCAACTTCAACATTAGTTTGGGGCAGCTTTCCTTCAAGGAAGCTTTTAACTTCTAGGGCCTGCATGATCAACCTCTATGGGCGCCCAGTGCGCGCGGGTCGCACATCATACAAAAAAGCCCCGCGCCTGCGAACCCCGCATAGCAGGACTCTGACGGGGGGCTTCTTTAATAATGTGTATTAAGGATGCGCCAACAGCTCGGTCAGACCGGAAACCTCAGCGATTTCACGCATGTCTTCGGGCAATGCACGGATGCTTACCGGCTTTTTGACGGCCTGCGCATCACGCATGAAACACAGCAGCAACGACAAGCCGACGCTGCTGGACTTCACCACCGCCGAGCAATCCAGCACCAGCGCGGACGCCGTACTGGCATTGATCAGCGCTTGCCCCTGCTTGCGCAGGGCTGGCCCGGTGCTGTAATCCAGCACGCCGCTGAGCAGCAGCTCACCGGACTCGCCAAGGCGAATGGCCGACTCGGTCATTGGGCAGGCTTCCCGGCAGCTTTGTCGGTTTCTTCCTTGGCCTTGGCCACTTCACCGGCCCAACCATTGATGGTCTTGTCCAGGTCGTTGCCATTGCGCTGCATTGCATCCGCAAACTGGTCACGGAACAGCTTGCCGATGTTGATGCCGTTGATGATCACGTTACGCAGTTTCCACTCGCCGTTGACCTTCTCCAGCGTGTACTGCACCGGGTACACCGCGCCATTGTTGCCCTTGACGCTCATGTTGACGCTGGTGCGATCACCCGATTCGTCACCGGCCGGAGCGACAGTAATACCCTGGTTGTTGTATTCGAGCAGGGCATTGCCGTAGAACTGGAACAAGCCCTTCTTGAAGTTTTCCTGGAACGTCTGCATCTGCGCAGGGGTCGCCTTGCGCGAGTACTTGACGGTCATGATGCTGCGGGAAATACCTTCAGCATCGACAACAGGGCCCACGATGGTGTTGAGCGCGTTGTAGAACTGACTTGGATCCTGCTTGTACTTTTCCTTGTTGGCCGACAGGTCAGCCAACATCTTGTTGGTAGTGTCCTGCACCAGATCATGTGCGGAACCGCCAGCAGCGGCGTTAGCCATCAACGGCAGTGCCGCGAGCAGTACCAACAGGCCACGTCGCAAAGTAGAGATCATGAACACATTCCTCATTTGGCGTCTTTATTGACGGTATTGAGCAGGAATTTACCGATCAAGTCCTCCAGCACCAACGACGACTGTGTGTCATGAATGGTCGAGCCATCCTTGAGCAGGGCTGTTTCCCCGCCCACGCTGATACCGATGTACTTCTCGCCCAGCAGGCCAGCGGTGAGGATAGACGCAGTGGAGTCAGTCGGCAGGTTATCCACCTTCTTGTCCACCTGCATGGTCACACGGCCGGTGAAGCTGTCGCGGTCCAGATCGATCGCCGTGACCTTGCCGATGGTTACACCGGCCATGGTCACTTTAGCTCTGACAGTCAAACCGGCGATATTGTCGAAGTAGGCGTAAAGTTTATAAGTATCGGCGGTGGGGCTGGCCGATAGGCCGCTGACTCGCAGGGCGAGCAACAGTAAAGCCAGGATGCCAGCCAGCAAGAAAAGGCCGACACCGATTTCCACAGTGCGGTTTTGCATCAGAAATCTCCAAACATCAAGGCGGTCAAAATGAAGTCAAGGCCCAGTACCGCCAGCGAGGCGTACACAACGGTCTTGGTGGTGGCGCGACTGATCCCTTCAGACGTGGGCTCACAGTCATAGCCTTGGAATACGGCGATCCAGGTCACTACAAAGGCGAAAACAATACTTTTAATGATGCCATTGAGCACGTCACCACTGAAGGTCACGCTGTTCTGCATGTTGCCCCAGTAGGAGCCGTCGTAGACCCCCAGCCAGTCAACCGCCACCCACGAACCGCCCCAGATCCCCACCACACTGAACACCATTGCCAGCAGTGGAAGAGAGATGAAGCCAGCCCACAGGCGCGGGGCAACAATGTACTTGAGCGGATCGACACCGATCATTTCCAGGCTGGACAGCTGCTCGGTGGCCTTCATGTTGCCGATTTCGGCTGTCAGCGCAGAACCGGCGCGCCCGGCAAACAGCAACGCAGTCACCACCGGACCCAGTTCACGCAACAGCGTCAAGGCAACCATCTGCCCCACCGCCTGCTCCGAACCGTAGCTGGACAGGATATTGAAGCCCTGCAGCGCCAGCACCATGCCGATGAACACCCCGGAAACCACGATGATCACCAGGGACATCACGCCCACAGAGTGCAGTTGCTTGATCAACAGGCCAAAGCCGCCGCCAATACCGCCGCGGCCGAGCAAGGCATGAAACAGGAAAATCGTCGAACGGCCCAGCACGCCAATGATATCGATGCCGGAGCGGCCGAAAAGGCGAACCTTTTCGAGTAAAGATGTCTTGCGCATCAACGCTTCCCCAGAAGATCTGAGCGGTAGTCCGCTGCCGGAAAGTGAAAAGGCACCGGGCCATCGGGATCGCCGGTCATGAATTGGCGAATGCGCGGGTTATCTGCGTTCATCAGCTCTTCAGGCGTGCCCTGCCCCAGCACCTGGCCATCGCCCACTACATAGAGGTAGTCGGCAATGCTCGCGGTCTCGGCCAGGTCGTGGGAGACCACGATACTGGTGATACCCAGCGCATCATTGAGCAGGCGGATCAGGCGCACCAGGACACCCATGGCAATCGGGTCCTGGCCAACGAACGGTTCGTCGTACATGAGAATCTGCGGGTCGAGGGCGATGGCACGCGCCAGGGCCACGCGACGTTTCATACCACCGGACAGTTCGTCGGGCATGAGGTCGATGGCACCGCGCAGTCCTACGGCCTGCAGTTTCAGTAACACAATGTCACGAATCATTTCATCGGACAGCTGTGTATGCACCCGCAGCGGGAACGCCACGTTTTCGAAAACGTCGAGGTCGGTAAACAGCGCACCGCTCTGGAACAGCACGCCCATATGCTTGCGGGCATCGAACAGGTCGCTGCGCGAAAGGGTCGGCAGGTTCTGGCCATTGACCCAGACTTCACCGGCGGAGGGGCGCAATTGCATGCCCATCAGCCGCAGCAGCGTCGTCTTGCCGCAGCCGGAAGGCCCCATGATGCCCGTGACTTTGCCACGGGGAATGCGAATATCCACATTATTGAAGATGCTGCGCGTACCGCGCTTGAAGGAAAGGCCCTTCAGCTCGACCGCGTAGGCGTTATCGGCACTCATCTAAACTCCTTGGGATGCAGCCTTTCACTCAGACACCTTATTTTCGACAAATGCTTGCGCCGAATAGACATAAAGGCTGTGCGGACCGAACTGGCGGCGAACTATATCACTGCTGGTACAGCGCCCCCAAGGCCGGAACAGAGCTTGTTCAGAAACAGGACAGGTAAAAAATCCTTGCTGAGGATCAATCTCAACCACAGAGGGTAATGAATAAAGCCTGACGAACTTGCGTGAGGGAATTGATCATTACCGCTATAATCGCCGACTTTTCGTCAGGCTATACGATTTCAGACATGAGCCAATCCAGCGACCTTATTCAATCCGCACAACGCACCATCCGCCTCGAGCTTGAAGCCGTAGAAGGTTTACTGGCCCATATCGACGCGGATTTCGTACGCGCATGCGAGATGATTCTGGCCAGCAAGGGCCGCGTAGTCGTGGTCGGCATGGGCAAATCCGGGCATGTCGGCAACAAGATCGCCGCCACCCTGGCAAGCACCGGGACCACCGCGTTCTTCGTGCACCCGGCCGAAGCCAGCCACGGTGACATGGGCATGATCACGCGGGATGACATCATCCTCGCGCTGTCCAACTCCGGCACCACCAACGAAATCGTGACCCTGCTGCCGCTGATCAAGCGCCTGGGCATCCAGCTGATCAGCGTGACCGGCAACCCGGACTCGACGCTGGCCAAAGCAGCCGAAGTGAATTTGAACGTGCACGTTGCCGAAGAGGCCTGCCCACTGAACCTGGCACCCACCTCCTCCACCACTGCCGCCCTGGTCATGGGCGATGCACTGGCCGTGGCATTGCTGGAAGCTCGCGGGTTTACCGCCGAAGACTTCGCGTTCTCCCATCCGGGTGGCGCCCTGGGCCGTCGCCTGCTGCTGAAGGTGGAAAACGTGATGCATGCCGGCGACGAGTTGCCACAAGTGGCGCGCGGCACCTTGCTTAAGGACGCCTTGATGGAAATGACCCTCAAGCGCCTCGGCATGACCGTGATCCTGGAGCCCGACGGGCGCCTGGCCGGGGTTTTCACCGACGGTGACCTGCGCCGCACCCTGGATCGCAACCTCGACATCCAGACCGCAACCATCGACGAAGTCATGACGCCTCACGGCAAGACCGCCCGCCCCGACATGCTCGCAGCCGAAGCGCTGAAGATCATGGAAGACCATAAAATCCTGGCGCTGGTGGTGGTCGACGGCGACGACCGCCCGGTTGGCGCCCTGAACATGCACGACTTGCTGCGTGCAGGAGTGATGTAAATGACCACCGATCTGTTGCAACGGGGCAAGAACATCAAGCTGGCGATTTTCGACGTCGACGGCGTACTGACGGATGGCCGCCTGTACTTCCTGGAAGACGGCAGCGAGTTCAAGACGTTCAACACCCTCGATGGCCAGGGCATCAAGATGCTGATGGCCGCGGGCGTGCAAACCGGCATCATCAGCGGTCGCAAGACCCCGGTTGTGGAACGCCGCGCACAAAACCTGGGGATTCCTCACCTGTATCAGGGCCGCGAGGATAAACTGGTGGTTCTGGACGAGCTTCTTGGCCAACTCAACCTAAGCTATGAACAGGTCGCCTACCTCGGTGACGACTTACCCGACCTGCCGGTGATTCGCCGGGTCGGCCTGGGCATGGCCGTGGCCAATGCGGCGGCGTTCGTTCGCGAACACGCCCATGGTGTGACCACCGCCCGCGGCGGCGAAGGCGCCGCCCGCGAGTTCTGCGAATTGATTCTGCGCGCCCAAGGCAGCCTTGAAGCGGCTCACGCCGCCTACCTATAGAGCGTTTTATGCTGAGTAAAAAGATTCGCAATTTTCTGATATTCGCCGTCATCGCCGCCGTGTTTCTCGCGGTCGGCTACTGGAATATCAGCCCGGAGCGCTTCCTCGACAAGCCTGTTGCGCAGGTCGACGAGAGCGCTATCGACTATTACGCCATCAACGCCCACAGCATCCAGTACCTGCCCGATGGCAAGGTTCAGTATGAAATGACCTCCGACAAGGTCGAACACTTGAAGGCATCCGAGGTCACTTTGCTGACCAAGCCGGACATGAACCTGTATCGCGGCGCCGAATTCCCGTGGCACGTCACCAGTGAGCGTGGCGAGGTCAACCCGGACGGCACCCAGGTGGAATTGATTGACTCGGTGCGTGTAGCCCGTACCGACGCCAAGAACCGCGACACCATTATTACCAGCAGTCGCATGACCGTATTCCCACAGAAGCAATATGCGCAGACCGAGCAAGACGTTAGAATCGACGGCGCTGGCGGTGTATCGACTGGCAAGGGAATGAAAGCGTATTTGAAAGAAAGCAGGATACACCTGCTATCGAACGTAAGAGGACAGTATGAGGCTCGTTAAAACCCTCCCTATTTTGCTCGGCCTGGGCGCAGCACTGGGAAGCGTGAGCGCCTGGGCTCTGCCGAACGATAGCCAGCAACCGATCCACATTCAGGCCGATGATGCGCAACTGGATGACAAGAAAGGTATTGCGACCTACACCGGCGACGTCATCATCACTCAAGGCTCGATGAAAGTGACGGGTAATACCGTGACACTGACTCGCACCCCGGCAGGCGATATCGACGTGGTTACTTCGGTCGGCAACCTGGCGTATTTCGAACAACTGCAAAAAGTGGGCGACCCTACACCGGTCAAAGGCTACGGCAAGACGATCCAGTACCACGCGCAGCAAAACCGCATCGTGCTGATCGATCAGGCCAGGGTCATCAATGACGGCAACACCACTGACGGCGAAAAAATCGTCTATGACACGGTGAAGCAGATTGCCCAGGCCGGTCGTGCCACCGGTACGAAGATCGGCACGCCGAAGCCGCGCATCGATATGGTTATCCAGCCGAAGCAGAAAGCCGACGCCGCCCAGCCGACGCCGAAAACCGACGCGAAGAAGGCGAATTAATGGCAACCCTGAAAGCCCAGCATCTGGCCAAGGCCTATAAAAGCCGTCAGGTCGTGCGCGACGTCAGCCTGTCGATCGACAGCGGCCAGATCGTCGGCTTGCTCGGCCCCAACGGTGCCGGCAAGACCACCTGTTTCTACATGATTGTCGGCCTGGTTCGGGCCGATCAAGGCCGCGTGCTGATCGACGACCTGGACGTCAGCCACCAGCCGATGCACGGTCGTGCACAGGCGGGTATCGGCTATCTTCCCCAGGAAGCGTCGATCTTCCGCAAACTGTCGGTTTCCGACAACATCATGGCGATCCTCGAGACCCGCAAGGAACTCGACCGCGCCGGGCGCAAGAAAGAACTGGAAAGCCTGTTGCAGGAATTCCATATCAACCACATTCGCGACAACCTCGGCATGAGCCTTTCCGGCGGCGAGCGTCGTCGCGTGGAAATCGCCCGCGCCCTGGCCACTGCGCCAAAGTTCATCCTGCTGGACGAACCTTTCGCCGGTGTCGACCCGATTTCCGTCGGCGACATCAAGCAGATCATCCATCACCTCAAGGCCAAGGGCATCGGTGTGTTGATCACCGACCACAACGTCCGTGAGACCCTCGATATCTGCGAAACCGCCTACATCGTCAACGATGGACAGCTGATTGCCGAAGGTGACTCTGCCACTATCCTGGCCAACGAACTGGTCAAGGAAGTGTATCTGGGTCACGAGTTCCGCCTGTAAACACGGTGGTATCAGGCCATTCGCCATGGAGCGCGGGAGTCAATAAAAACCTCAGTATTTTTATTGTTACCGCGCTCTAGGCAAAGCCCCCGATATCAGGCATATAATTTGCTTATGTTTGGCGCTCACGCGCCCTGTCGTGGATGGCGCATTGCGCCGGCGAATAAGGTGTTAAGCCCCTGCCATGAAACCATCGCTAGTCCTGAGAATGGGCCAGCAGCTGACGATGACACCGCAGCTGCAACAGGCCATCCGCCTGCTCCAATTGTCGACCCTGGACCTGCAACAGGAAATCCAGGAGGCCCTGGAGTCCAATCCGATGCTCGAACGCCAGGAAGAAGGCGACGACTTCGATAATGCAGACCCGCTGGCCGACAACATCGAGCAAAAACCCAACCCCGACGTACAGGAACCCTCCTACCAGGAAACCGCCCCCACGGTGGACAACCTCGAGGACGGTGAATGGAACGAACGCATTCCCAACGAGCTTCCCGTCGACACCGCGTGGGAAGACGTCTACCAGACCAGCGCCAGCAGCCTGCCCAGCAATGACGATGACGAGTGGGACTTCACCACCCGCACCTCCGCCGGCGAGAGCCTGCAGAGCCATTTGCTCTGGCAACTGAACCTGGCACCGATGTCCGACACCGATCGCCTGATCGCCGTCACCCTGATCGACTGCATCAACAATCAGGGCTACCTGGACGAGACCCTTGAGGAGATCCTCGAGGCCTTCGACCCGGAACTGGACATCGAACTGGACGAAATCGAAGCCGTCCTGCACCGCATCCAGCAATTCGAGCCAGCCGGTATCGGCGCCCGCAGCCTCAGCGAGTGCCTGCTGTTGCAACTGCGCCAACTGCCGGCCAAGACGCCTTGGCTGGCCGAAGCGCAGCGCCTGGTCACCGACTACATCGACTTGCTCGGCAGCCGCGACTACAGCCAGCTGATGCGCCGCATGAAGCTCAAGGAAGATGACCTGCGCCAGATCATCGAGCTGGTGCAGAGCCTCAACCCGCGCCCCGGCTCGCAGATCGAGTCCAGCGAAGCCGAATACGTCGTCCCCGATGTGATCGTGCGCAAGGACAACGAGCGCTGGCTGGTGGAGCTGAACCAGGAATCGGTGCCGCGCCTGCGGGTCAACCCGCAATATGCAGGGTTTGTACGCCGCGCCGACACCAGCGCCGACAACACCTTCATGCGCAACCAGTTGCAGGAAGCCCGCTGGTTCATCAAGAGCCTGCAAAGCCGCAACGAAACCCTGATGAAAGTCGCCACCCAGATCGTCGAGCACCAGCGCGGCTTCCTGGAATACGGCGATGAGGCGATGAAGCCGCTGGTACTGCACGACATCGCCGAGGCGGTGGGCATGCACGAATCAACGATTTCCCGGGTGACCACGCAAAAATTCATGCATACCCCACGGGGTATTTATGAGCTGAAATACTTTTTCTCCAGCCATGTCAGCACCTCCGAAGGCGGCGAATGCTCGTCCACGGCGATCCGCGCGATCATCAAAAAACTGGTTGCCGCGGAAAATCAGAAAAAGCCGTTGAGTGACAGCAAGATCGCTGGTTTACTGGAGGCACAAGGCATTCAGGTCGCCCGTCGAACCGTCGCCAAGTACCGCGAGTCCCTGGGGATCGCGCCTTCCAGCGAGCGTAAACGTTTGATGTGACGGGCGGGCCATAGCGTTCCAGTGGCAGGCACCCCGGCCTGCCGCTTTATGCACTGGCAACGAAGGAGAAGCTGTATGCAAGTCAACATCAGTGGACACCAACTGGAAGTGACCGAACCGCTGCGCGCCTATATCGGCGAAAAACTCAAACGAATTGAGGGGCATTTCGACAAGATCACCAACGTGCAAGTCATCATGACTGTCGAGAAGCTCAAGCAGAAAATCGAAGCCACCTTGCGTATACCCGGCGGGGAAGTAGTCGCCAATGCCGAGCATTCAGATATGTATGCTGCCATTGACGACCTGACCGACAAGCTGGATCGCCAAATCAAAAAGCATAAGGAAAAGCAGCAGAGTCTTCTTCAAGGCACTGGCCGCTAACACTCCCCACCCATGATTCGACTTGAAACCATCCTGACCCCCGGCCGTTCCCTCGTGAACGTGCCGGGCGGCAGTAAAAAACGTGCCCTCGAACAAATTGCCAACCTGATCGGCCGCGAAGTGCCCGAGCTGGATACGCAAGCTGTGTATGAGGCACTGATCGCCCGTGAAAAGCTCGGTTCGACCGGCTTTGGCAACGGCATCGCCATTCCTCACTGCCGCCTGCAAGGCTGTGAGTCTCCAGTCAGCGCCCTGCTGCACCTGGACGCCCCCATCGATTTCGACGCCATCGACGGCGCGCCGGTCGACCTGCTGTTTGTTCTGCTGGTCCCGCAAGCTGCCACCGATGCGCACCTGCAACTGCTTCGGCAGATCGCCAGCATGCTCGACCGCAAGGAAGTACGCGACAAACTGCGCAGCGCTCCCAGCAATGAGGCGCTTTATCAGGTTGTACTGGATGAACAAAACGGGCAGTAATCATGCGTTTGATCATCGTCAGCGGCCGCTCCGGCTCAGGAAAAAGCACGGCTCTCAATGTTCTTGAGGACAACGGCTTCTATTGCATCGACAACCTGCCCGCCGGCCTGCTGCCGGAACTGGCGGAACGTGCACTGATCCATACCGAGTTGGCGCAACCGCTGGTCGCTGTCTCGATCGACGCCCGCAACCTGCCCAGCCACCTCACCCGCTTCCCTGAACTGCTCGAAGAAGTGCGGGCCAAGCACATCCACTGCGATGTGCTGTACCTGGACGCCGACGAAGAAACCCTGCTCAAGCGTTTCTCCGAGACCCGTCGCCGCCACCCACTGAGCAGCCCGCATCGCTCGCTGGCAGAAGCCATCGAGGACGAGACCAAACTGCTGGGGCCGATCATTGACCTGGCCGACCTCAAGATCAACACCACCAGCCTGAACCTGTATCAACTGCGCGATGCGATAAAGCTGCGCCTGCTGAATCAGCCGGAGCCGGGCACCGCGTTTCTGGTGGAGTCGTTTGGCTTCAAGCGCGGCATGCCGGTGGATGCCGACCTGGTGTTTGATGTGCGCTGCCTGCCCAACCCGTACTGGAAGCCGGAACTGCGCGATCAGTCCGGGCTGGACGAACCTGTGGCGGAATATTTGGCAGCGCAACCGGATGTAGAGGAGATGTTCCAGGATATCTCCAGCTACCTGCTCAAATGGCTGCCGCGCTTTGCGGCCAGCAACCGGGCTTATGTCACCATCGCCATTGGCTGCACCGGCGGCCATCACCGTTCCGTCTACCTGACCGAACGCCTGGGCAAGGTGCTGCAACAAACCCTCAAGAACGTCCAGGTTCGCCACCGCGACCTTAGCTGAAAGGAACACCCCCGCGATGCCCGCTCTGGAAATTGAAATCATCAACAAGCTGGGCCTGCACGCCCGGGCTTCGGCCAAGTTCGTCGGCGTCGCCGGCCAGTTCCCTTGCCAGATTCGCGCCGGGCGCACCCCGGAATCCATGGTCGACGGCAAAAGCATCATGGCCATGATGATGCTGGCGGCGGGCAAGGGCACGAAGATTCACTTGAAGACGGAAGGCGAGCAAGAGCAGGAAGCGATGGATGCGCTGGTGGCGTTGATCAACAACTATTTTGACGAAGGCGAGTAGAACCCGCCTCCCCTGTGACAGGGTGAAGCCCGCAAGCGGCTTCACCCCAACGCTGTATCCATCACCATCATCAAACAAAACCCGATACACAGTCCCAGGCTGGCGAGCTTGTCATGGCCATTGCGCCGCGATTCGGGAATCACTTCGTGGGTCACCACCAACAGCATCGCCCCGGCCGCCAGCGCCAACCCCAACGGCAACAGTACCTCCGCCAGGCTTACCAGCCAGGCACACAGCACCGCAAACACCGGCTCCACCAACCCGGACGCCGCGCCAATCAGGAACGCCTTGACCCGCGACATCCCTGCCCCGGCCAGCACCAAGGCAATCACCAAGCCCTCCGGCACATCCTGCAAGGCAATGCCCATGGCCAGGCTGTCGGCATCGGGCATGCCGCCGCCCGCCGAGACACCCACTGCCATGCCTTCGGGAATATTGTGGGCAATGATGGCGAACACAAACAGCCAGATGCGCGGCGGAATCACCGGATGTTCCGGACTGCCCACCAGCATTTCCGGGCTGGCGCCGGAGACCTTGCGATCTACCAGATACAGCCCGAATGCGCCCAGCATGATGCCAAAACTGATCAAGCCGCTGGCGGCCCAAGGCGTCAGCCCGAGGTTTTCAGCAGCAGCAATACCCGGCACGATCAGCGAAAACGCGGTGGCCGCCAGCATCACCCCCGCACCGAAGCCCAGCAGCGTGTCACTCACCGCCAATGGCATCCGGCGAATCACCAGTACCGGCACGGCGCCCAAGGCGGTGCCAAGGGCGCAAATGGCCCCCCCCTGCAACGCGCGCAGGATGCGGGGCTCCAGGTCAAGCCAGGCCAACCCTTGGGCCACCAGCAATGCAGTTCCTGCCAATAGCAGCAGCGAGCCAAACGCATAACGAAACATTCGCACGCTGCTGATCGCCAGTGTTTCAGTGCCCATAGTCGGCCTTAGATCTTGTTATAGAGGAGTTTCAGCCCAGCGCAGCCTGGTACCGTTCGGCAACTTCCGGCCAATTGATGACGCTGTAGAACGCGTTGATGTATTCCGGGCGACGGTTCTGGTACAGCAGGTAGTAAGCGTGCTCCCAGACGTCCAGGCCGAGGATCGGCGTATTGCCGTTCATCAGCGGGCTGTCCTGGTTGCCGCTGCTTTCCACCACCAGGATCTTTTGCGGGGTAACGCTCAACCACGCCCAGCCACTGCCGAAGCGGGTCAAGGCAGCCTTGGTGAAGGCCTCTTTGAAGGCGTCGAAACCACCCAACTGCTCGTCGATGGCTTTGCCCAGCGCGCCGTCTGGCTTGCCGCCGCCCTTGGGCGACATGACGGCCCAGAACAACGAGTGGTTGGCGTGACCGCCGCCCTGGTTGATCACCGCCGCCCGGAGTTTTTCCGGCAGTTGCTGCACGCTGGACACCAGTTTCTCCACCGGCCAACCGGCAAACTCGGTGCCTTCGACAGCCGCGTTGAGGTTATTGATGTAGGTCTGGTGGTGCTTGGTGTAGTGGATCTCCATGGTTTGCGCGTCGATATGCGGTTCAAGGGCATCGTAGGCGTAAGGCAACGCCGGCAAGGTGTAGGACATATCAATGAGCTCCATAAAAAGGGCTGTTGCGGGTCGACGCATCCGAGGGCGCCACGTTGCTGCCCAGCAAGCGATGAGTACGCGGGTACTCACCGTGATCGCTGATGAAATTCAGCAGCTCGACGTAGGTCTTGCTGCTCTGGCGCAGGGCCGCTTCCCTCAGTAGCGGGTTAAGACGGGTGTCCTGAATGGTCTGCAACAGGCGCTGGTGAATGGCGCAGAGGTATTCCGCGCTTTCTTCCGGCTGGTTCAGGCGCAGATGCAGGTCCGCCAGGTTGTGATGGGAAATGACGCAAGCCGCCACTGCTTCGTCGGCATCCGCCCAGCGCTCAAACAACACTTGAGCCAGGGCCAGGGCTTGCAGGTAGGCCTCGCGGGCATCTACCAGCTCGCCCGCCATAAAGCAGCGATTGGCCCGTTCGATCGTGCGTTTCCAGTGCTCCATGGTGAGCCTCCAAAGCAGGGTCGGTGATTACACGCCGCCGGCCGTGAGCTTTTCCGGATCCAGCAGGATTTCCAGTTGGCTGCGGGGCAAGTCGGTGTGTTCGAGCGCCACATCAATCACCGGACGGCCTTGTTGATAGGCCTTCTTGGCGATTTCGGCGGCCTTTTGGTAACCGATGATCGGGTTGAGTGCGGTCACCAGGATCGGGTTGCGCGACAGCGCCTCCTTGAGCTTGGCTTCGTTGACCTTGAAGCTGGCAATGGCCTTGTCCGCCAGCAAACGGCTTGAGTTGGCCAGCAATTCCAGGCTGCCGAGCAGGTTCTGGGCAATGATCGGCAGCATCACATTGAGTTCGAAGTTGCCGGACTGACCGGCGATGGTGATCACCGTGTCATTGCCGATGACTTGCGCGGCAACCATCGCAGTGGCTTCCGGGATCACCGGGTTGACCTTGCCCGGCATGATTGAGGAGCCCGGCTGCAGGCCCTCCAGTTCTATTTCACCGAGGCCGGCCAACGGGCCGGAGTTCATCCAGCGCAAGTCGTTGGCAATTTTCATCAAGGACACCGCAGTGGTCTTGAGTTGCCCGGAGACCGCGACGGCAGTGTCCTGGGAGCCAATCAGTGCAAACAGGTTCTTGCCGGGTGTGAATTGAACCTGAGTCAGGCCGCTCAGTTGCTGGCTGAAACGCGCCGCAAATTCCGGATGGGCATTGATCCCGGTACCGACGGCGGTACCGCCCTGGGCCAGCGCCTGCAAACTCGGCAGCAGGTCTTGCAGATGGCCGATATTCGCCTTGAGTTGCTGGGCCCAGCCATTGAGCACCTGGCTCATGCGCACTGGCATGGCGTCCATCAGGTGCGTCCGGCCGGTCTTGACGAAGCGATGCACCTCTTCGGCCTTGTGTTCGATCACCTGCACCAGGTGCAGCAGTGCCGGCAGCGTTTGTTCGTGCAGCACCAGCGCCGCGCTGACATGGATGGTGGTGGGGATGATGTCGTTACTGCTCTGGCCGCAGTTGACGTGATCGTTAGGGTTGACCGGCTCGCCCAGCAAACGGCTGGCGAGGGTCGCAATCACTTCGTTGGCGTTCATGTTGGAGCTGGTGCCAGAACCGGTCTGGAAGATATCCACCGGGAAATGCTGCATGAAGTCGCCTTCCAGCAAGCCTTGGGCCGCATCAACGATGGCCTTGCCCTGGGCTTCGCTCAGTTGTTTCAGCTCCACGTTGGCCTTGGCGGCGGCGGCCTTGGCCAGGATCAGCGCACGGATGAATTGCGCCGGCATACGTTGATGGCTGATGGGAAAGTTGTTCACCGCTCGCTGGGTTTGTGCGCCATACAGTGCCTCGGCCGGCACTTGCAGTTCGCCCATGCTGTCGCGTTCGATACGGGTGTTACTCATCGGAAGATCCTTGCACCAGGTCAGAGTGAGAAATCGATGGCAGCAATTCGCAGGTCGCCAATTGCCAGGCAAAGGTCTGCCAGCGCTTGAGGCGGCAGGCACAGTGGGACAGTTTTTCCAGGTCGCGCAACGGGCGCCAGGCCTGGTCCAGGCACATGGACCGCCAGTGCCAGGGCAAGGCGATGTCGGAGGCGGTGTCGAGCAGCAGGCGGAATGAGGTCTCGCCGATGGTCCACGGATGGGTCGCCGTGCAACAGGCGAGGTACCGGCCTTCGGCCAGGTAATGTTCGATCAGGCGGGGCTCGTCGGGATCAAGGCCGCAGCGAATCTGACGGCTCATCCAACGCCAGCTTTCCAGGTAGGGATCCTCATGCAGGACAGAACTCATGATCCACGCTCATTCGGTAATGATATTTATTATTAAATGATATTGAGAATCAAAACAAGAGCCTGAAAAAATCACTCGGAATTCCAGGCACAAAAAAAAACGCGCCACCCAATGGGTGGCGCGCCTTGTTTACAGCGTCTTTCGAAGGGTTAGCTGCCAGCGACGGTCATCTTCTCGATCAATACCGAACCGGTGCGGATGTTGCTGCGCAGTTCCAGGTCATTACCCACCGCGACAATCTGCTTGAACATGTCGCGCATGTTGCCGGCGATGGTCACTTCCTGCACGGCGAACTGAATTTCGCCGTTTTCAACCCAGAAACCCGCCGCGCCACGGGAGTAGTCGCCCGTGACCATGTTCAGGCCATGCCCCATCAACTCGGTGACCAGCAAGCCGCGCCCCATACGGCGCAACAGCGCCGCCTGGTCTTCATCGCCATGGGTGATGAACAGGTTGTGCACGCCGCCGGCGTTGGCGGTGCTGGGCAGGCCGAGCTTGCGACCGGCATAGGTGCCCAGCACATAGGACACCAACTCACCGTTCTCGACGAACGGCTTGGCATAGGTGGCCAGGCCATCACCGTCAAACGACGAACTGCCCATGGCGCGCATCAGGTGCGGACGCTCATCGATGGTCAGCCACTCCGGGAACAGCTTCTGGCCGATCGCCCCTTCCAGGAACGACGACTTGCGATACAGGTTGCCGCCGGAAATCGCCCCAAGGAAACTGCCGAACAAACCACCGGCCAGTTCCGCCGAGAACAGCACCGGTACTTCGCACGTCGGCACCGGACGCGCGCCCAGGCGGCTGGCGGCCCGTTGCGCGGCACGCTGGCCAATGCTCACCGGGTCCGCCAGCAAATCGCCCTGGCGGTTCACGTCGTACCAGTAATCACGCTGCATCTGGCCGTTGGCTTCGGCAATCATCACGCAGCTCAGGCTGTGACGCGTCGAGGCATAACCGCCGATAAAACCGTGGCTGTTGCCATACACACGGCAGCCCTGGTGGGTGCTCAAGGTGGTGCCATCGGCGTTCTTGATCCGGCTGTCGGCATCAAAGGCCGCCGCCTCACAGGTCAGCGCTTGTTCAATGGCCTGCTCCGGGGTGATATCCCAGGCGTGAAACAGGTCAAAATCCTTCAGGTCACGCGCCATCAAGGCCGCATCGGCCAGGCCCGAGCTTTCGTCTTCGGAAGTGTGCTTGGCAATCGCCAGTGCGGCGGCGACGGTTTCGCGAATCGCTTCCGGGCCACTGGCGGAGGTGCTGGCCGAGCCTTTGCGCTGGCCCACGTACAAGGTGATGCCAAACCCCTGGTCGCGGTTGAATTCGACGGTTTCCACTTCACGCTGGCGCACCGAAGTCGACAACCCCTGCTCCAGGGACACCGCCACTTCACAGGCACTGGCCCCCTGGCGCTTGGCCTCGGCAATGATCTGCTCGACTTGTTCCTGCAGTGCCGGTAACGCTTGCGGACCGACGCTTTGGGCTGCACTCATGGTTTTCTCCACTCAAATTCTGCTTTCGGTTAAGGCCTTCTAGCGACCGGGCCGGACAAGCGGCCCCCGACTGGTTATCATGGCGGCGTTTCTTTGCGGACTGCCACCATGGTTGATTCTTACGACGACTCCCTCGATGGGGAGAAAAGCAAATCTCAGGTCAAACGTGAGCTACATGCTCTGGTTGACCTCGGCGAGCGCCTTACAACACTCAAGCCTGACTTGTGTGCAAAACTGCCATTGACCGACGCCCTGCGCCGGGCTCTGAACGATGCGCCCAAGCACACCGCGAATATCGCGCGTAAACGGCACCTTATGTTTATCGGCAAACTGATGCGCGACCAGGACACTGACGCGATTCTGACGTTGCTCGATCAACTCGACGCCTCCACTCGCCAGTACAACGAGCGCTTCCATAACCTGGAACGCTGGCGTGATCGCCTGATCGCCGGCGACGACGCGGTGCTGGAGAAGTTCGTCATCGAATACCCGGATGCCGATCGCCAACAATTGCGCTCCCTGATCCGTCAGGCCCAGCACGAACTGGCGCAAAGCAAGCCACCGGCTTCCAGCCGAAAAATCTTCAAATACATCCGTGAGCTGGACGATAGTCAACGCGGCCTGCGCTGACCCTCTTCCCCGGGTGGCGGCCTTCGCCACCCGAAGCTCCCGTTCTTACGACCCCGTGCCACCCACGGTGATCGCATCAATTTTCAGGGTTGGCTGGCCGACACCCACCGGCACCGACTGCCCATCTTTCCCGCACGTCCCCACACCGCTGTCCAGCGACAGGTCGTTACCGACCATCGACACCTTGCTCATGGCTTCCGGGCCATTGCCAATCAACGTTGCACCCTTGACCGGCGCGGTGATCTTGCCGTCTTCGATCAAGTACGCCTCGCTGGTGGAGAACACAAACTTGCCGCTGGTGATGTCCACCTGCCCGCCACCGAGGTTGGCGCAGTAGATGCCGCGCTTCACCGAGGCGATGATTTCCGCCGGGTCGCTTTCGCCACCGAGCATGTAGGTATTGGTCATGCGCGGCATCGGCAGGTGCGCGTAGGACTCGCGACGACCGTTACCCGTGCGGGCCACGCCCATCAGGCGAGCGTTGAGCTTGTCTTGCATGTAGCCCTTGAGCACGCCGTTTTCGATCAGGGTGGTGCACTCCGTCGGCGTGCCTTCATCATCGACGCTCAACGAACCACGACGCCCGGCCAGGGTGCCGTCGTCGACGATGGTGCAGAGCTTGGACGCAACCATCTCGCCCATGCGGCCGCTGTAGGCCGAACTGCCCTTGCGGTTGAAGTCACCTTCCAGGCCGTGGCCCACCGCTTCATGCAACAGCACGCCGGACCAGCCGGAACCCAGCACCACCGGCAACGTACCGGCCGGAGCCGGAATCGCTTCCAGATTGACCAGCGCCTGGCGCAGCGCTTCACGGGCATACCCCATGGCGCGGTCTTCGGTGAGGAAATAACGGTAGTCGGTACGCCCGCCACCACCATGGCCACCGCGCTCGCGGCGGCCGTTCTGCTCAACAATCACACTGACATTGAAACGCACCAGTGGCCGCACATCCGCCGCCAGGCCGCCATCGGTGGAGGCCACGAGGATGCGCTCCCACACGCCGGCCATGCTCACGGTGACTTGTTGGATGCGCGGGTCCAGGGCGCGGGTCGCGGCGTCCACACGCTTGAGCAGCTCGACCTTTTCGGCGCGGCTGATCACTTCCAGCGGGTTATCCGGCGCATACAACTGGGCCGCGTCCTGGGTGCTGAACGCCTGCACCGTGCCGTTCTGGCCGGCACGGGAGATCGAACGGGCAGCGCGAGCCGCCAGGCCCAGGGCTTCAAGGGTGATGGCATTGCTGTAGGCAAAACCGGTTTTTTCACCGGACTGGGCACGCACGCCCACGCCTTGGTCGAGGTTGAAGCTGCCTTCCTTGACGATCCCGTCTTCCAGGGCCCAGGACTCGGAAATCTGCCCCTGGAAATACAGGTCGGCAGCATCAATGCCCGGCCCGGCCAGATCGCCGAGGACCGTTTGCAAGCTTTCGATGGTCACGCCACCGGGCGCCAGGAGGTGTTCACTGACTGAGGACAACAACTCGCTCATAGGTTTGGCCTTAAATTCATCAGTTCTGAAGCAGGTCGCTGCGCGCCCTGCGAGAAAAGCGCCGGTGGCCTGCCACCGGCATGCGCGTCCGTATCGACGCCTGTTCACTGCTGTCGCGTTCGGCCAGCAACACCGCCTCGCCTTGATCCTGTTGTGCCAGCACTCGGCCCCAAGGGTCGATAATCGCTGCATGCCCGAAGGTTTCCCGTGGCCCCGGGTGCACGCCGCCCTGGGCAGCCGCCAGCAGGTAACACTGGGTTTCGATAGCCCGCGCGCGAATCAGCACGTCCCAGTGCGCAGCGCCCGTCACCGCTGTAAAGGCGGAAGGCGCAGTGATCAACTCGGCACCCGCAGCGCGCAATTCGCTGTACAGCTCCGGGAAGCGCAAGTCGTAGCACACCGTCAGCCCCAGGCGGCCGACCGGCGTATCCGCCACCACCACCTGGCTACCATGAGCATAGTCATCGGATTCGCGATAACGGCCCCGGGCATCGGCTACGTCGACATCGAACAGGTGCAGCTTGTCGTAGCGGGCGACGATTTCGCCCTGATCATCGATCAGCAACGAGCAGGCGTTGGACTTGGCGTTCGGTTGATCCTTTGGAGGCAACGGCAAAGTGCCGGCCACTATCCATAAGGTGAGGTCGCGAGCGGCCTGTTTCAACCATGGCAGGATGGGACCTTCGCCCAAGGCCTCGGCGCGACCGATATCGGCCACGTCACGACGGCCCATGGCGGCGAAGTTTTCCGGGAGTACGGCGAGCCTGGCACCGCCCGCCGCCGCTTGTTCCAGCAGGCGCCGGGCCTGGGCCAGATTGGCCAGCACATCGCTTTGGCTGACCATTTGAATTACCGCGAAGGACATGGGCCCACACTCCAGAAAAGGCATGCACCAAAAAGGGATAGTGCCATGCTACTCCGCAGGCACTCAGTTTGGTTTTTCAAATGGCTTGTCGAAGGTGATTTTCGGGTCTTTCCATGGGCCTTCGACCTTGTACTGGACGCTGGCGAAACGCGAGACGCGGTCGCCAATCAGCTTGTCGATCAGGAACAATGCGCCGCCAATGGCCGGCGCGCCGACGATCAGCGCGGCAATCGGCAGGTTATTGGTCACCGGCAGCGTTACCAGCAACTTCGCATCGACGCGATCCGCCACCAGGTCCAGGGTGCCGTTGATCTCCAGGTTGCTTGACGGGCCCGTCATGGTGATCGGCTCACGGGTCACAAACACGCCATTACTGGCGGCCAGCAAGCCCTTGACCCGGTCATAACTCAAGCCTTTACCGAGCAAGTCCGAGAAGTCCAGCCGCAGCCGGCGACCGATAGAGTTGAAGTTCAGCAAACCAAACACCCGCAGGGCCTGGGCGCCGCCTTCCACTTCAACAAACTGCCCTTTGCGGAAGCTGGCATCCAGGCTGCCGGAGAAACGCTTGGGACCGACCCAGGCCGGCGAACCCGGCCAGCGGCCGTCCACGTCCACATGAAACTCTTCACTGGTCACGCTCGGCGCAAAACCCCAGCCCTTGAGCACGTCCCCAATGTTCTTGCCATCCAGGCGGCCCTTGTACCAACTGCTGCTGGCTCCGGGGCCCCCTCCCAACCGCCGGCGCCCTGGAGCAGCATGCCCTTGAGGCCCAGGTTGAGGCTGTTGAACGCCATGCCCTTGGTGGTCGGCCGGACTTTCAACGACCAGGCACCTACCAGGTCCGGGCCCTGGAACAACTGGGCAATCGAGATATCCAGTGCCGGAATATCCTTGGGATCGACATCAGCCAGCGGGTCCGGCGCATTTTCATCCGCCTGCACCGTCGGATCCACTGCCGGCAATTTCACGTACTGCAAGTTGACCGCGATCGGCGCGCCCTTGGCATCCGGTAGCCCCACGGTGCCTTTGGCTTGCTGGCTGTCGAACTGCAAGCCCCAGGCCGCGGGCTTGCGATCCAGTTGCAGGTTGACCTGGTCAAACTGCGTGCCGAAGCCGGTCAGCTTGCCAATCTTGAAGTCAGCCCCGCTCAACAGTTGCTTGGCACTGCCACCCGGGTCGTTGCCAGCATAGCGGTCTACCAGTTTTTCCAGGGATCGACATCCAGCTCCGACAACACCCCGCGAATACGCAAGCCCTTGCCGGCCGGCAACACGGCATCGCCCTCCCCAGGAACAGCTCACCACGGCCATCGGCAAAATTGTCCGCCGGGGCGGCGAAGGTGAAGCTGCCCAACTCGCCATAATCGAACCAGTAGCGGCGCTCCTTACCCTGCAGCGTCATGCGGAACACGCTGTCACGGCCCTGGCTCGCCGGCATGCCGAACGGTGCCGGCAGGTCCACGGCCACGCCCTTGAGGTTGGAACTGACCATCAACTGGCTGTCGGCGCCGTCGAGGTTGAGCTGCAATTGGTAGGGGATATCGCCGGACACCGGCAACGGCTGGCTGACTTTCAGCCAGTCAGTCAGCCGCTTGACGGTCACCTGCCCCTTGGCGGTCACGCGGGTATTGAGATTGCCCTGCCGGCCATCGGCAAAAATCTGCGCGGTGATCGGCCGGTCAAAGGCCTGGGCGCTGATGTTCTGGCCACTCAGGCCCTTGGCGCTGTCGAAACGGAAATCACCCTTGAGTTGGCTCAGGTCCAGCGTGGGCTCGGCCAATTGCAGGCGCGCCTTGTCAGTCTTGAAATCCACCACAATCTTGGGATCTGCACCCTTGGCCAGGGGAATATCCAGGTCGAGCTTGCCTTGCAGGTCGCCGTCGCCTTTCCAGCCGGCGAAGGTCGAGGCGGTGCCAATCGGCGCCTCCTGAAGGATCTTCAGGCCATCGCCCAAACCGCCGGCAAAATTGCCGGTCAGCAGCAGATGACTGTCCTTGCCTTCAGGGGCATGGGGAATGTTGACGTAGATGTCGTTGACCTTGGTGTCGAGCAACTGGCCCTTGCTGGCCAGGATGCGCACGCCGCTTTCCTCGACAAACACTTCGCCCTTGACCTTGCTGACATGCGGCCAGCCCGGCTGGAATGCCAGCTCGGCGTCATGCACCTTGAAGAACAGGCTGATATTGCGCGAAGCAGGCAGCGCATCGTGGTTCAGCGAGCCCTGGTACTGGAAGAAACCCTCGTCCACCGCGCCCTTGAGGATCGCGGTGCGCAGCCATTCATCGAGTGCCGGGCTCAAGACGGCGGGCAGGTATTTGGGGGTGAAGCGGCCATCGCCGTCGACCATGCCGACCCGCAGGTCCATGTAGTCTTCCTGGCTATGGTCGAAATGCAGGCGAATCAGGAAGTCCGCCGCCACTTTGCCCTCTTCCCCCAGCACCTTGATGTACGGCGCAATCAGGGTGAAGCCTTCTTTATCCAGCTTCCACGTCAGGCGAGCGTTGGCCTGGATGTACTGCCAGGGCTTGGCGAAGATCGGAAACAGGTGCAAGGAGAAGTCCTTGCTGTCCATGCGCAACTCGCCCTTGCCCAGGTCACCGCTGATGCTGCCGCTGACATTACGGGCCGCCGGGGCGCCGAAGTAGGCATCAAAACCGATGCGGTCGAGGTTGGCCGCGAAGCTCACGCGCTGGTCAGTGGTGTCTTCAGGACGGTAATCCAGCAACACGTTGCGCAGCGTACCCGTCGCCTTGAGGTGATCCAGGGTGGTAGCCAGGGCCTCCGGCAACGGTGCCAGGGCATGCAGCAACGGCGTGATCGGGGTCAGGTCGAGACGATCGGCCTGCAGGTTCCAGACTTCCTGGGCCTTGTCGGTCGCCAGGGTTTGCTGCAGTTGCAGGCGCGACTCCCAGCGCGTGTCACCGAGGTTCATCGCCAGCGAGTCGAACAGCACCTTGAGGCCGCTGTCACTGCGTTGCAGGTACGCGGTGAGGGCCAGGTTCTCGATATGGGTCGGCTTGCGGTCGGCGTAGCTGCCCTTGAGTTGCGCAGCGTTGAGGCGCACGGCGGCGCTTTGCACGGTGCCCTTGCCCCAGGTCAGCCAGAATTCGCCGCCGGCCTTGAGTTCGGTGAGTTTCCATTGCCGGGTCAGCTTTGCCGGGATCCATTTTGCCCAGTCACTCTGGGGCAAGCTCAGGTAAGCCTCGGCTTCACCGTCTTTCCACTGGCTGGCGCGGATCCGGGTACGCAGGTTCAGCGCCAGCGGCTGGCCATCGGGCAGGGTCAGGCGCGCGTCCAGGCGCTGGCGGTTGGCGCCGGTCTGCAGGCTTACACCGACATAGGTCAAGGTCAGCGGCGCCTGCTCGAACGGCTGCAGCGTCACCTGGCTGTCGAGCAATGAGACTTGCCCGACCATTTGCATGCGCGTCAGCAGTTGCTCGGGATCCAGCGGCTGGTCATCCTGCACCGGCAGGCCTTGCAGCGCCCAGTGGCCGTCCTTGTCTTCCTTCACGCTGACTTGCAGGCCACTGACTTCCAGATGGGCGATCCGCACTTCGCGCGCCAGCACGCTGGCCCAGATATCCGGTACGACTTGCACCTGATCCAGACGCAGGGCGCTGTTGCCCTCGCCGACCATCACATCGTGAGCCATCAACACCGGGGTGAAACCGCTCCAGCGCCCTTCCAGGCTGCCGATGCTCAAGGGCATGTCCAGCGCAGTACGGGCTTTGGCTTCGATTTCGCCCCGGTATTCCGCCACCAGCGGTGTCAATTCACGGCCAAGGCTCACGTACACCGCTGCCAATACCAGCAACAAGGCGCACAGGCCAAGGCCCCAGCGGGTCAATGCGGCAAAAAAGCGTATCAGACGCTCCATGTCAGGCGACCCTCAAAGGCAATAGTCGGACGGCAGATCAAGGTCTGCCGGTCTCGTTGATAAGAGCTAACGCGAATCAGAGCAGCACCACGTCATATTGTTCCTGGGAATACATAGTTTCGACCTGGAAGCGAATAGTGCGTCCGATAAAACCTTCCAGCTCTGCCACGTTGCCGGACTCTTCATCCAGCAGCCGGTCGACCACCTTCTGGTTAGCCAGGACTCTATAGCCCTCGGCCTGGTAGGCGCGTGCCTCCCGTAAGATTTCCCGGAAAATCTCGTAGCAAACCGTTTCCGGGGTCTTCAACTTGCCGCGCCCCTGGCAACTGCTGCACGGCTCGCACAGCACTTGTTCCAGGCTTTCGCGGGTGCGCTTGCGGGTCATCTGCACCAGGCCCAATTCGGTGATACCGATGATGTTGGTCTTGGCGTGATCGCGCTCCAGCTGCTTCTCCAGGGTACGCAGTACCTGGCGCTGGTGCTCTTCATCCTCCATGTCGATGAAGTCGATGATGATGATCCCGCCCAGGTTGCGCAGGCGCAGTTGGCGGGCAATTGCGGTAGCGGCTTCGAGGTTGGTCTTGAAGATGGTTTCTTCGAGGTTGCGATGGCCCACAAAGGCGCCGGTGTTGACGTCGATGGTGCTCATGGCCTCAGCCGGGTCCACCACCAGGTAGCCGCCGGACTTGAGCGGCACTTTGCGCTCGAGGGCTTTCTGAATTTCGTCTTCGACACCGTACAAGTCGAAGATCGGCCGCTCGCCCGGGTAATGCTCCAGACGATCGGCAATTTCCGGCATCAGCTCGGCAACAAATTGCGTGGTGCGCTGGAAGGTTTCTCGCGAGTCGATGCGAATTTTCTCAATCTTCGGGCTGACCAGATCACGCAGCGTGCGCAGGGCCAGGCCGAGGTCTTCATAGATCACACTCGGTGCGCCAATGGTCTTGATCTGCGCGCCGATCTGGTCCCAGAGGCGACGCAGGTAGCGGATGTCCATGAGGATTTCATCGGCGCCGGCGCCTTCAGCGGCGGTACGCAGGATGAAACCGCCGGCTTCCTTGATGCCTTCCAGCGCCACGCAGTCGCTGACCACCTTTTTCAGGCGCTCGCGCTCGGCTTCGTCTTCGATTTTCAGGGAGATGCCAACGTGAGCTGTGCGCGGCATGTACACCAGGTAGCGCGAAGGAATCGACAGTTGGGTGGTCAACCGCGCGCCTTTGGAGCCAATCGGGTCCTTGGTGACTTGCACCACCAGGCTTTGCCCTTCGTGCACCAGGGCGCTGATGCTTTCAACCGCCGGGCCTTCACGCAGGGAGATTTCCGAAGCATGGATAAACGCGGCGCGGTCCAGGCCGATGTCGACGAAAGCCGCCTGCATCCCGGGCAACACACGCACGACCTTGCCTTTATAGATATTGCCGACGATCCCGCGCTTTTGGGTGCGCTCGACATGCACTTCTTGCAGAACACCGTTCTCTACCACCGCCACGCGCGATTCCATCGGCGTGATATTGATCAGAATCTCTTCACTCATGGCTGGGTCTCGTTCAGGCGTTTTCACAATAGTGACCGATCGCTTAAGGCTTGGCGCTGGAATACGGCGTTTAGCGCACGGTAAGGTTTTGCCAACAGGGTATGCCGAATTGGCCCAGCAGTTCTGCGGTTTCGCAGACCGGCAGGCCAACGACGGCAGAGTAGCTGCCATTGAGTCCGGCGACGAACACCGCCGCCAAGCCTTGGATAGCATAGCCGCCCGCTTTGTCGTGGGGCTCGCCGCTGTGCCAATAAGTGGTGGCTTCATCCGCTGAAATCTTGCGAAAGCGCACGCGACTACTGACCAGCCGCGTTTCGCAACGCTGATCATCAATCAGGGCAATGGCCGTCAGGACTTCGTGTTCACGATCAGAAAGGGCCAGCAACATGGCCTGGGCATCGGCCTGATCCACGGGTTTACCGAGGATCTGGCCGTCGAGGATGACGGCGGTGTCGGCGCCCAGCACGCAAGCGCCAGCCGCATCGGCCAGGGCCGCACGGCCGGCCGCCGCCTTGCCGCGCGCCAGGCGCTCTACGTAGGACGCTGGCGATTCATTGGTAAGGGGAGTTTCATCAATGGCGGCGCTGACGACAGTGAACGGCACACCGATCTGGGTCAGCAGTTCACGCCGCCTCGGGGAGCCCGAGGCCAGGTAAAGCGAATTCATGCAGACTCTCCCTGTGGGGTTCGATAACCAGGCAGAGCCTCGCGATCCATTCAATTGATTTTATAGCGACGACGCAATCCACGCAGGCCGAAACTGATCCAGGGCCACAACAACGCACTGACCAGGGCGGGCAACACCAGCGCCAGGGTCGGTTGGCGGTTGCCGGTCAAGGCACTGAGCCACAGCTGTACCAGCTGCGCCAGGCCGAAGATCACCAGGATCACCAGGCACTGCTGCCACATCGGGAACATGCGAAGGCGCTGCTGCAACGACAGCACCAGGAAGGTAATCAGGGTCAGGATCAGCGCGTTCTGGCCGAGCAACGTGCCGTAGAGCACGTCTTCCATCAGCCCGAGGCACATGGCCGTGACCATCCCGACCTTGTGCGGCAACGCCAGGGCCCAGAACGCCAGCAGCAAGGCGAGCCATAGCGGACGCAGGATTTCCATGAATTGCGGCAACGGCGAAACGCTGAGCAGCAAGCCGATGGCGAAGGTCAGCCAGACGATCCAGCCGTTACGCGAATGAGTACCGGCCATTATTCTTCCCTCTGCCGAGTGGTTGCCGGGGCCGCTGCCGGTGGCTTGGCGGCGGGCGGTTTGGCAGCGGCAGGTGCAGCAGCCGCAGGCTTGGCCGGACGCGCGCTATGGGCCACCGGCTTGGCCGGGGTTGCGACAGGCGCGACTGGGGTTGCCGGAGCAGCAGCCGGGGCGGCAGGTGCAGCCGGCTTTGGCACGGTGGCCGGAATGATCGGCGCAGTGCCGTTTTGCTTGTCTTCCGCTTCCTGGGCCTGGGCGGCTTCGTTGGCGCGCTCTTCCGGGGTGCGGTTGTCACTGAACACCAGCAACAGGTAACGGCTGCGGTTCAACGCGGCGGTCGGCACGGCGCGCACGATGGCGAACGGCTGGCCGGAATCGTGGATCACTTCCTTGACCGTCGCGACCGGGTAGCCTGCCGGGAACCGCTGACCCAGGCCGGAACTGACCAGCAGGTCGCCTTCCTTGATGTCGGCAGTATCAGCCACGTGGCGCAATTCCAGGCGCTCCGGGTTACCCGTACCGCTGGCAATCGCCCGCAGACCGTTGCGGTTAACTTGCACCGGGATACTGTGGGTGGTGTCAGTCAGCAACAGGACGCGGGAGGTATAAGGCATCAACTCCACCACCTGGCCCATCAAGCCACGGGCATCGAGCACCGGCTGGCCAAGGACCACGCCGTCGCGCTCACCCTTGTTGATGATGATGCGGTGGGTGAAGGGGTTCGGGTCCATGCCGATCAACTCGGCCACTTCGACCTTTTCGTTGACCAGCGCAGAGGAATTGAGCAACTCGCGCAGCCGAACGTTCTGCTCGGTGAGGGCCGCCAGCTTTTGCATGCGCCCCTGCAACAGCAGGTTTTCGGTCTTGAGTTTTTCGTTTTCGGCCACCAGTTCGGTGCGGCTGCCAAATTGGCTGGCCACGCCCTGGTAAAGACGCTGCGGCAGGTCAGTGATCCAGTAAGTCTGCATCAGGACCAGCGACATCTGGCTACGCACTGGCTTGAGCAGTGTGAAGCGGGCATCGACCACCATCAGCGCAACCGATAGCACGACCAGCACCAACAGGCGCACGCCCAATGAGGGGCCTTTGGAGAAAAGCGGTTTAATAAGCCGCTCCTCCCGGGCAAATGTTTTCTTTATTCATACGGCATCAAACCGGCCTGGATGCAGATTGAAGAAGATAAACGCCAACAGGCAGCACTGCAAAGTGCTGCCTGTTGGCGAAGCATGGGCCAACCAGCAAACGCTTATTCGCTGGAGAGCAGGTCCATGGTGTGTTTATCCATCATTTCCAGTGCACGACCACCGCCACGGGCAACGCAGGTCAGCGGGTCTTCAGCGACGATCACTGGCAGACCGGTTTCCTGGGCCAGCAACTTGTCGAGGTCGCGCAGCAAGGCGCCACCACCGGTCAGCACCAGGCCACGCTCGGCGATATCGGAAGCCAGTTCCGGAGGCGATTGCTCCAGGGCGCTCTTCACAGCCTGAACGATGGTGGCCAGGGACTCTTGCAGAGCTTCCAGCACTTCATTGGAGTTCAGGGTAAAGGCACGTGGAACGCCTTCGGCCAGGTTGCGACCGCGAACATCCACTTCGCGCACTTCGCCGCCCGGGTAAGCGGTACCGATTTCCTGCTTGATGCGCTCGGCGGTGGACTCGCCGATCAGGCTGCCGTAGTTACGACGCACGTAGGTGATGATCGCTTCGTCGAAGCGGTCGCCGCCAACCCGCACGGATTCGGCATACACCACACCATTGAGGGAAATCAGGGCGATTTCAGTGGTACCACCACCGATATCCACCACCATCGAGCCGCGCGCCTCTTCAACCGGCAGGCCGGCACCGATCGCAGCCGCCATTGGCTCTTCGATCAGGAACACTTCACGGGCACCGGCACCAAGGGCCGATTCACGGATGGCACGACGCTCCACCTGGGTGGACTTGCACGGAACGCAGATCAGCACACGAGGGCTGGGCTGCAGGAAGCTGTTTTCGTGAACCTTGTTAATAAAGTACTGCAGCATCTTTTCGCAGACGCTGAAGTCGGCAATCACGCCATCCTTCATCGGACGAATGGCAGCAATGTTGCCCGGTGTTCGGCCCAACATGCGCTTGGCCTCGGTGCCAACGGCAACGACACTTTTCTGATTACCATGGGTCCGAATGGCCACAACCGATGGCTCATTCAGGACGATACCGCGCTCGCGCACGTAAATAAGGGTGTTGGCAGTGCCCAGGTCGATGGAAAGATCGCTGGAAAACATGCCACGCAGTTTCTTGAACATGGGAAAGGGACCCTAGGCAACGCGTGGGTAAAAAAGTGCGGCAAACTCTAACAACGACAGGGATTTTGGGCAAGGCGCCAATGTGCTAAATTGGCCGACTTTCTGTGCACCAACCCCCACAATCGCGGCCATATGACCGTAGAAATGCGGTAGTGTTCCTACAATCTAACACACGGATAGCTTCCGTTCTGTTTTCCACTGGAGAATCCCATGGCGCTTGAACGCTCCGACGTGGAAAAAATCGCTCATTTGGCCTGCCTGGGCCTCAATGAAGCCGATCTTCCACAGACCACCGCAGCCCTGAACAGCATTCTCGGGCTGGTCGACCAAATGCAAGCCGTGAATACCGACGGCATCGAGCCCCTGGCTCACCCGCTGGAAGCCAGCCAGCGCCTGCGCGCCGACGTCGTGACCGAGCGCAATAACCGCGAGGCTTACCAGTCCATCGCGCCAGCGGTCGAAAACGGCCTGTACCTGGTTCCGAAAGTCATCGACTAAAGGGAAAGAGCCTGCAATGCATCAATTGACTCTGGCCGAGATCGCCCGCGGTCTCGCCGACAAAAAGTTTTCTTCCGAAGAGCTGACCAAGACCCTGCTGGCGCGTATCGCCGAGCTGGACCCTGCGGTCAACAGCTTCATCAGCATCACCGAAGAACTGGCCCTGAGCCAGGCCAAGGCCGCCGACGCCCGTCGCGCCAACGGTGAAAACGGCGCCCTGTTGGGTGCGCCGATTGCCCACAAAGACCTGTTCTGCACCCAGGGCATTCGCACCAGTTGCGGCTCGAAGATGCTCGACAATTTCAAGGCGCCCTACGACGCCACCGTGGTCGCCAAGCTGGCTGCCGCCGGGGCTGTGACCCTGGGCAAGACCAACATGGACGAATTCGCCATGGGCTCGGCCAACGAGTCGAGCCACTACGGCCCGGTGAAAAACCCGTGGAACCTTGAGCACGTGCCCGGCGGTTCGTCCGGCGGCTCGGCTGCCGCGGTTGCCGCTCGTCTGTTACCTGCCGCCACGGCCACCGACACCGGCGGTTCGATCCGCCAACCGGCCGCGTTCACCAACCTCACCGGTTTGAAACCGACCTACGGTCGCGTTTCCCGCTGGGGCATGATTGCCTATGCCTCCAGTCTTGATCAGGGCGGCCCTCTGGCACGCACGGCTGAAGACTGCGCAATATTGTTACAAGGCATGGCAGGCTTCGATCCGCAGGACTCCACCAGCATTGACGAGCCCGTGCCGGACTACAGCGCCAGCCTGAATACCTCGATCAAAGGCCTGCGCATTGGCGTGCCAAAAGAGTATTTCAGCGCCGGTCTCGATCCGCGCATTGCCGAACTGGTGCACAACAGCGTCAAGGCGCTGGAAAAGCTCGGCGCCGTGATCAAGGAAATCAGCCTGCCGAACAACCAGCACGCGATTCCTGCCTACTACGTGATCGCCCCGGCAGAAGCGTCCTCCAACCTGTCGCGTTTCGACGGCGTGCGTTTCGGCTACCGCTGCGAAAACCCGAAAGACCTCACCGACCTTTACAAGCGCTCCCGTGGCGAAGGTTTCGGTGTGGAAGTACAGCGCCGGATCATGGTCGGTGCCTACGCCCTGTCGGCCGGTTACTACGACGCGTACTACCTCAAGGCGCAAAAGATCCGTCGCCTGATCAAGAACGACTTCATGGCTGCCTTTAATGAAGTCGACGTGATCCTCGGCCCAACCACGCCGAACCCGGCCTGGAAGATCGGCGCCAAGACCGGCGACCCGATCGCCGAGTACCTGGAAGACCTGTACACCATCACCGCCAACCTCGCGGGGCTGCCGGGCTTGTCCATGCCTGCTGGTTTCGTCGACGGTTTGCCGGTAGGCGTGCAACTGCTCGCCCCGTATTTCCAGGAAGGCCGCCTGCTCAATGTGGCGCACCAGTACCAGTTGAACACTGACTGGCACACTCGCACCCCTACCGGCTTCTGAGGAGAACACTATGCAATGGGAAGTCGTGATCGGGCTGGAGATTCATACCCAGCTCGCCACCCAATCGAAGATTTTCTCCGGTAGCGCCACCACGTTCGGCTCCGAGCCCAACACCCAGGCCAGCCTCGTAGACCTGGGCATGCCCGGCGTGCTGCCGGTGCTGAACCAGGAAGCGGTGCGCATGGCGGTGATGTTCGGCCTCGCAATCGATGCCGAGATCGGCCAGCACAACGTGTTCGCCCGTAAAAACTACTTCTACCCGGACCTGCCCAAGGGCTACCAGATCAGCCAGATGGAACTGCCGATCGTCGGCAAGGGCTACCTGGACATCCCGCTGGAAGACGGCACCATCAAACGTGTCGGCGTGACCCGTGCGCACCTGGAAGAAGATGCCGGCAAGAGCCTGCACGAAGAATTCAACGGCGCCACCGGCATCGACCTGAACCGCGCCGGCACGCCGTTGCTGGAGATCGTGTCCGAGCCGGACATGCGCAGCGCCAAGGAAGCCGTGGCCTACGTCAAGACGATCCACGCGCTGGTGCGTTACCTGGGCATTTGCGACGGCAACATGGCCGAAGGTTCGCTGCGTTGCGACTGCAACGTGTCGGTGCGACCAAAAGGCCAGGCCGAGTACGGCACTCGCTGCGAGATCAAGAACGTCAACTCGTTCCGTTTCATCGAGAAGGCGATCAACACCGAAGTGCGTCGCCAGATCGAACTGATCGAAGACGGCGGCAAGGTGATCCAGCAGACGCGCCTGTACGACCCGAACAAAGACGAAACCCGCGCCATGCGCAGCAAAGAGGAAGCCAACGACTACCGTTACTTCCCCGACCCGGACCTGTTGCCGGTGGTCATCGAGGACTCGTTCCTGGCTGACGTGCGCGCCACCCTGCCGGAATTGCCGCCGCAAAAGCGCGAGCGCTTCCAGGAGCAGTTCGGTCTTTCGGTGTATGACGCCAGCGTCCTGGCTTCGAGCCGCGAGCAAGCCAACTACTTCGAAAAAGTCGTGAGCATTGCCGGCGACGCCAAACTGGCGGCCAACTGGGTGATGGTTGAGCTGGGCAGCCTGTTGAACAAACAGGGCCTGGAAATCGACGAAGCACCGGTGTCCGCCGAGCAGTTGGGCGGCATGTTGCTGCGGATCAAGGACAACACCATCTCCGGCAAAATCGCCAAGACCGTGTTTGAAGCCATGGCCGCAGGCGAAGGCAACGCTGACGAGATCATCGAGAAGCGCGGCCTGAAGCAAGTCACCGACAGCGGCGCGATTTCGGCCGTGCTCGACGAGATGTTGGCAGCCAACGCCGAACAGGTTGAACAATACCGTGCAGCAGATGAGGCCAAACGCGGCAAAATGTTCGGCTTCTTTGTCGGCCAGGCAATGAAAGCCTCCAAAGGCAAGGCCAACCCGCAACAGGTCAACGAACTGCTGAAAAGCAAGCTCGAAGGCTGATCGCGGTCGCCTCACTGCGGGAGCCGGCTTGTGTGGGAGCTGGCTTGCCTGCGATAGCATCACCTCGGTGCACCTGAAAGACCGAGGCGTTTGCATCGCGGGCAAGCCCGGCTCCCACATAAGCCGGTTTCCACATCACTTTCGGGGACACCTTGAATGAAGCGTCTACTCGGCCTGTTGGCCCTGTTCTCACTGCTCACCGGCTGCGCCAGCGGCCTCATCGACCCCAACGGCTACGACGAAACCGGCACCGCCTCCTACTACGGCGCCAAACACCACGGCAACCGAACTGCCAGCGGTGAACCGTTCAACCAGAATGCCCTGACCGCCGCCCATCGTCGCCTGCCCTTCGGCACGCAGGTGAAGGTCACCAACCTCGACAACAACAAAAGCGTCGTTGTCCGCATCAACGACCGCGGCCCGCATACCCGTGGGCGCCTGATCGACCTTTCACGCAAAGCCGCCGAACAGCTCGGTATGATCAGCAACGGCACCGCGCGTGTTCGCGTGCAAGCCCTCAGCAACTGACCCACGGAGCCCAGGCCATTTTCGGATTAACCGCCCTCTCGCTCTTTAGCATGATCGAACTGATCAGCGGCCTGCTGCTGTTGATCGTCGGCGCCGAAGTCCTGGTGCGCGCCGCCGTGCGCCTGGCGGCCAGCCTCAAGGTACGCCCGCTGATCATCGGCCTGAGCATCGTCGCCTTCGGCAGCAGCGCGCCGCAAATGGCGATCAGCCTGCAAGCCACCCTGGCCGATAATACCGACATCGCCGTGGGCAGCGTGATCGGCAGCAGTATCTTCAATACCCTGGTGACCCTTGGCCTGTCGGCCCTGATCATCCCGCTGCGGGTCTCGCGGCAACTGGTGCGCCTGGACATCCCGGTGATGATTCTCGCCAGCCTGCTGGTGTTTGTGCTCGCCGCCAATGAAGAGCTGACGCCCGTCGACGGCCTGTTGCTGCTGGTGGCCCTGGTGGCCTACCTCGGCGTGCTGCTCTACCAGACCCGCCACTCCCGCCGCCCCCGTACCCGGGACATTGTGGTGCAGGCGCCGTGGCTGAGCAGCGTGCTGCTGATGCTCGGCGGGCTGCTGATCCTGGTCCTCGCCGGGCACCTGCTGCTGGGCGCCGCGGTGGACGTGGCCGAGGACCTCGGGCTGTCGGAGCGCATCATCGGCCTGACGCTGATTGGCGTCGGCACCTCGCTGCCGTGCCTCGCCACCTCGTTGATCGCCGCCCTGCGCGGCCAGCGGGAAATTGCCGTGGGCAACGTGATCGGCAGCAACCTGTTCAACCTGCTCGGGGTGCTGGGCTTTACCGCCCTGGTGGCACCTTCGCCGCTGTCGGTGTCGCCCAACGCGCTGGATTTTGACCTGCCGGTGATGCTTGGCGTGGTCGCGTTGTGCCTGCCGGTGTTCTATTCGGGCTACCGCGTCACTCGGGCCGAAGGCCTGGTGTTCCTGGGCCTGTACCTGGTGTATGGGCTGCATGTGGTGTCGTTCACCTTCGGCATGCCGCTGGCCAACAAGCTTGAACAACTGATGCTGTATTACGTCCTGCCAGCGCTGGTGGCTTTCCTGTTGTTCACCTCGCTGCGAGCCTGGCGCCGCCAACACAAGAGGGAATCGCAATGACCGAACAGAAAAAGCCCGGCGTTGAAATGCGCCGCCAGGTAATGGGTGATGTGTTTGTCGATCGGGCGCTGGGCAACGCCACCGAGTTCAGCCAGCCGCTGCAGGATTTCGTCAACGAGCATGCCTGGGGCAGCGTGTGGAATCGTGAAGGGTTGCCGCTGAAAACCCGCAGCCTGATCACCCTCGCCGCCTTGACCGCCCTCAAGTGCCCGCAGGAACTCAAGGGCCATGTGCGCGGCGCGCTGAACAATGGGTGCACCGTGGAGGAGATTCGCGAGGCGCTGCTGCATTGCGCGGTGTATGCCGGTGTGCCGGCAGCGATTGATGCCTTCCGTGCCGCGCAGGAAGTGATCGACAGTTACCAGAAAGACGTTTAAATCCAGCCGCCTGCCTGCAACACGAAAATCCCGATATTCGTGGTCACCGCCGCCATCAAGGTGGTGATCACGATAATCGCGGCCGCCAGCTCATGATTGCCCTCCGCCGCCCGCGCCATCACAAAACTGGCCGCCGCCGTGGGCGCGCCGAAGTACAGGAACAGAATCCCCAACTCCGGCCCACGGAACCCCATCAGCCACGCCCCCAGGGTGGCCAGCACTGGCAGCCAGACCATTTTCATCAGGCTGGCACTCAGGGCCATGTCACCGCTTTTGCGCAGCGCCGCCAACGACAGGGTACCGCCGATACAGATCAGCGCCAGTGGCAAGGTCATGTCCGCCAGGTACTGCCCGGAAGATTCCAGCCAGCCGGGCAGGCCAATCTGGAAATACGCGAAAGGCGCCGCCGCGATCACGCTGATGATCAACGGGTTGGCCAGCACGCTCTTGAAGATGCTCCACGGGTCGGACTTGATCACCGGGCTGTACACCGCCAGCACAATGGTCGACAGGGTGTTGTAGAACAGGATCACCAGCGCCGCGAGCACCGCGCCGAGGGAAATCCCGTAGTCGCCATACATGCTGGCCGCCAGGGCCAGGCCGATCACGCCGTTGTTGCCGCGAAACGCACCCTGGGCGTAAATGCCGCGATCTTCCCGGGGGCAACGAAAGATCGCCCAGCCCCAGGCCAGGGCGAAGCTCAGCAACGTGGCCACGGCGAAGTAGATCAACAGCCCGGGTTTGAGGGCTGAATGCAGGTCGGCGTGGAGAATCCCGAGGAACAGCAAGGCCGGCATGGTGACGTTGAACACCAGGGCCGAGGCGATGTGGATAAAGTTGTCGTTGATCCAATTGATGCGCTTGAGCAGGACGCCCAGGAACAGCATGGCAAACACCGGCGCGGTGATATTCAGGGTTTGTAGGAAAATTGCCAGCATGCCGGGGAGAACCTTGGGTGGGCGTCGGTAGGTGGCTAATGATAAGCCACCTGGCACAGGTTCGTCTGGAGCACACCGATCAAATGTGGGAGCTGGCTTGCCTGCGATGGCGTCGGTACAGCAAACATCATTGTTGACTGGCCTACCGCTATCGCAGGCAAGCCAGCTCCCACACAGTGCACATCTGTCTCAGGTGATCGGCGCCGGGTTGAACAACGTGATGTCATTGTGCAGCTTGTGCTGCTCCGCCCAGGTCTGCTTCTTGCCGCTGGCCACGTCCAGATAGAAGTGGAACAACTCCCAACCCAGCTCCTCGATCGTCGCGCGCCCGGTGGCTATCCGCCCGGCATCGATATCAATCAGGTCCGGCCAGCGCTGCGCCAGCTCGGTGCGCGTCGAGACCTTCACCACCGGCGCCATCGCCAGCCCATACGGCGTACCACGCCCGGTGGTGAACACATGCAGGTTCATCCCCGCCGCCAACTGCAACGTACCGCACACAAAATCACTGGCCGGCGTCGCGCAAAAAATCAGGCCCTTGCGATTGAACCGTTCACCCGGGCCAAGCACGCCATTGATCGCACTGCTGCCCGACTTGACGATAGAGCCCAGCGACTTCTCGACAATATTCGACAACCCGCCCTTCTTGTTGCCCGGCGTGGTGTTGGCGCTGCGATCCGCCTCGCCCTTGGCCAGGTAGCGATCGTACCGGTCCATTTCCCGCACCAGCTCCCGGGCCACGTCCTGGTTCTGTGCACGGGACGTCAGCAGGTAGATCGCATCGCGCACTTCGGTCACTTCGGAGAACATCACCGTCGCGCCCGCCCGCAGCAGCAAATCCGAGGCATAACCCAGCGCCGGGTTGGCGGTAATCCCTGAGAATGCATCGCTGCCACCGCACTGCATGCCGAGGATCAACTCCGACGCCGGTACGGTTTCCCGCCGGCGCAGGTCGAGTTTCTTCAGACGGGTTTCGGCCAATTCCATGATCTGTTCGATCATTTCGGTAAAGCCGTGGCTGGAGTCCTGCAACCGATACAGCCAAGGCTCACTCAGGTCTACCGAGCGGTCGTTGTCGTGCATCACCTGCCCGGCCTGCAATTTCTCGCAACCGAGGCTGATCACCAGGGCCTCACCGCCCAGGTTCGGGTTGCGCGCCAGGTTACGCACGGTGCGAATCGGGATGTAGGCGTCGGTGGCGGTAATCGCCACGCCGCAGCCGTAGCTGTGGGTCAGCGCGACCACGTCATCGACGTTCGGATACTTGGGCAGCAGCTCGTCCTTGATGCGCTTCACCGCGTGGTCCAGCACGCCCGTGACGCACTGCACCGTGGTGGTGATGCCAAGGATATTGCGCGTGCCGACCGTACCGTCAGCGTTGCGATAACCTTCGAAGGTAAACCCTTCCAGCGCCGCCTGCGCCTCGGGCACCTCGGTGGACAACGGCAAGCTGTCCAGGGGCGGCGCCGTGGGCATGCGCAGTTGATCTTCCTGAACCCAACTGCCGCGGGGAATCGGGCGCAAGGCATACCCGATGGTCTGGCCGTAGCGAATGATCCGACCGCCTTCGGGGATGTCTTCCAGGGTCACCTTGTGGCTTTGGGGAATGAAATCCACCGTCACCAGGCCGTCGGGAAACTCGGTCCCCGCCGGTACGCCCTGGTCGTTGACCACAATCACCACGTTATCCAGCGCGTGCAAACGGATGGAGCGTGGCGAATCGGCATGTTCAATCAACTGCATGACGCGGGCCCCTTCAGGAATGCGCTTGAGAAAGTTTAGTCAGCTCAGGGCCGTTGGCCGGCGGCTCTTTGAGCACCACACGCTTGATCGGGCCGACAATCACCAGGTAGCTGAACACCGCCAGCAACGCGTTGGCACCCACAAACACCAAGGCCCATTTGAAGGAACCGGTGGTGCTGATGATGTAGCCGATCACGATCGGTGTGCTGATGGACGCCAGGTTGCCGAACATATTGAACAAACCGCCACTCAGGCCAGCGATTTGTTTCGGCGAGGTGTCGGACACCACCGCCCAACCCAGTGCGCCAACGCCTTTACCGAAGAAGGCCAGGGCCATGAAGCCCACCACCATCCATTCAATGTCCACGTAGTTGCACGCGACGATGCTGCTGGAAATCAGCAAGCCGCCAATGATCGGCGCCTTGCGGGCGAAGGTCAGGGAATGGCCTTTACGCAGCAGGTAGTCGGAAATCACCCCGCCCAATACGCCGCCGATAAAACCGCAGATCGCTGGCAACGAGGCGATAAAGCCGGCCTTGAGGATGGTCATGCCGCGCTCCTGGACCAGGTACACCGGGAACCAGGTCAGGAAGAAATAGGTGATGCCGTTGATGCAGTACTGGCCCAGGTAGACGCCGAGCATCATGCGGTTGGTCAGCAACTGACGGATGTAATCCCACTTCGGCCCGTCGGTTTTCTTGCCTTTGCCCTTGTCCTGATCCATGTCGACCATCGCGCCGTTGGCTGCGATGTGCTGGAACTCGGCTTCGTTGATCATCGGGTGCTGGCGCGGGCTGTGGATAACTTTCAGCCAGATCAGCGAGAACACGATGCCGATGCCGCCCATCACCACAAACACGTGCTGCCAGCCGAAGGTGTAGACGATCCAGCCCATCAGCGGTGCGAACAACACGGTGGCGAAGTACTGCGCCGAGTTGAAGATCGCCGAGGCAGTGCCGCGTTCAGCGGTAGGAAACCACGCCGCCACAATGCGGGCATTTCCGGGGAAGGATGGCGCTTCAGCCAGGCCCACCAGGAACCGCAGCATGAACAGCGCAACGATGGCCGTGGAGACACCGAACTCACCGACATAGCCTTGCAGCACGGTGAACAGTGACCAGGTGAAAATGCTCAGGGCGTAGACCTTTTTCGAACCGAACCGGTCCAGCAGCCAGCCGCCGGGAATTTGCCCGGCCACGTAGGCCCAACCGAATGCGGAGAAGATATAGCCGAGGGTGACGGCGTCAATGCCGAGGTCTTTTTGCAGGCTGGAGCCGGCAATAGCAATGGTGGCACGGTCGGCGTAGTTGATCGTGGTCACCAGAAACAGCATGAGCAGGATCAAATAGCGGACGTGAGTCGGCTTGGTCGCTTGCATGAAGATGTACTCCCACTAATTATTTTTTTTGCGGGTAATCAAATTGTAAGCCTGTGGCGGGCACGGACCCGCCACAGTGCTGGCGTTACGAACCGATGTAGCTGGTTTTCACCACGGTGTAGAACTCTTGCGCATAGCGACCCTGCTCACGCGAACCGTAGGATGAACCCTTACGGCCCCCGAATGGAACGTGGTAATCCACACCGGCAGTCGGCAGATTGACCATCACCATCCCGGCCTGGGAATGACGCTTGAAGTGGTTGGCGTACTTCAGCGATGTGGTGGCGATACCGGCCGACAGGCCGAACTCGGTGTCGTTGGCCATCGCCAGCGCCGCCTCGTAATCCGCCACGCGCACTACGTTGGCCACCGGGCCGAAGATCTCTTCACGGCTGATGCGCATCGCGGCTTCGCTGTCGGCAAACAGAGTCGGCGCGAGGAAGTAGCCTTCGGTGTCACACGTCACCAGCTCACCACCGCTGACCAGCCGGGCACCTTCGCTCTGGCCGATGTCGATGTATTTCAAGTCCTGGTCCAGCTGAGCCTGGGAAACCACCGGACCAATGTCGGTACCGGTTTTCAGCGCGTGGCCGACCTTGATCGACTTCATGCGCTCAGCCATGGCCGCGACGAACTGGTCGTGAATCCCGGCGGTGACGATAAAGCGGCTGGAAGCGGTGCAACGCTGACCGGTGGAGTAGAACGCGCTCTGTACCGACAGCTCGACGGCTTGCTTGAGGTCGGCGTCGTCGAGAATGATCTGCGGGTTCTTGCCGCCCATTTCCAACTGCACCTTGGCCTGGCGCGACACGCAGCTGACAGCGATCTGACGCCCCACACCCACCGAGCCGGTGAAGCTGATGCCGTCGACTTTCGGGCTGTTGACCATGGCATCGCCGACCACACGGCCGCTGCCCATCACCAGGTTGAACACACCGGCGGGGAAGCCTGCACGGGAGATGATTTCGGCCAGGGCCCAGGCGCAACCCGGCACCAGTTCAGCCGGCTTGAGCACCACGCAGTTGCCGTAGGCCAGGGCCGGGGCGATCTTCCAGGCAGGAATCGCGATCGGGAAGTTCCACGGCGTGATCAGGCCAACCACGCCCAAGGCCTCACGGGTCACTTCGACGTTGACGCCCGGGCGCACCGACGGCAGGTAGTCGCCGGACAGGCGCAGGCATTCACCGGCGAAGAATTTGAAGATGTTGCCGGCGCGGGTCACTTCGCCGATGGCTTCGGGCAGGGTCTTGCCCTCTTCCCGGGCCAACAGGGTGCCGAGCTCTTCGCGACGGGCAAGGATTTCAGTGCCGACTTTATCCAGGGAGTCATGACGCGCCTGGATGCCGGACGTGGACCACGCCGGGAATGCCGCGCGCGCAGCGTCGATAGCGGCATGCACCTGGGCGAGGTCAGCCTTGGCGTATTCGCCAATGACATCAGACAACTCAGACGGGTTGATGTTGGCCGAGTAGTCGGCGCCGGCAACCCACTGGCCACCGATGTAGTTTTCAAAACGCTTGGCTTGGGACACGAATTCTCTCCTGACGCAAAAAGCCGCTGATTACTCAGCGGCCTTGGTGATGGGTTATTGCGCGCCTTGCTTGTCGATCAGCGCGGCCAGGGCTTCGTATTCTTCCGGCAGCAGATCGGTCAGCGGCGTACGCACGGGGCCTGCGTCATAGCCGACGATTTTCGCCCCGGCCTTGACGATGCTCACGGCGTAACCGGCCTTGCGGTTACGGATGTCGAGGTACGGCAGGAAGAAGTCGTCGATGATCTTGCCGACGGTGGCGTGATCTTCCCGGGCAATGGCGTGGTAGAAATCCATCGCGGTTTTCGGAATGAAGTTAAACACCGCCGAGGAGTACACCGGCACGCCCAGGGCCTTGTAGGCAGCGGCGTAAACCTCTGCAGTCGGCAAGCCGCCCAGGTAGCTGAAACGGTCACCAAGGCGGCGGCGGATCGACACCATCAATTCGATGTCACCCAGGCCGTCCTTGTAGCCGATCAGGTTCGGGCAGCGCTCGGCCAGGCGTTCCAGCAGCGGCGCGGTCAGGCGGCAGACGTTGCGGTTGTAGACCACGACGCCGATCTTGACCGACTTGCACACCGCTTCAACGTGGGCGGCAACCCCGTCCTGGCTGGCTTCGGTCAGGTAGTGCGGCAGCAGCAGCAGGCCTTTGGCGCCCAGACGCTCGGCTTCCTGGGCGTACTCGATGGCTTGGCGAGTGGCACCGCCGACACCGGCAAGAATCGGCACGCTGGTGGCGCAGGTATCCACCGCGGTTTTCACCACTTGCGAATATTCGCTGGCCGCCAGGGAGAAAAACTCACCGGTGCCGCCAGCGGCGAACAAGGCAGTCGCGCCGTAAGGGGCCAGCCATTCCAGACGCTTGATGTAGCCCGCCTGGTGGAAATCACCCTGGGCGTTGAAATCGGTCACCGGGAAAGACAGCAGACCGTGAGAGAGGATGGACTTCAGTTCTTGTGGATTCATTATTCGAACACCCTGGGCGAAGACTTTCTGTTGTGAGATTACGGATGGTTATCTTGATGTCGTACGTCATCGTACAACTATAAAAATATTCGTCAACTGCAATTCATCGACCTTCTACCGGTTCGGGATTTGTACACGCCTGCCTTGACGTAGGAAATTTCTCCTCTATGCTCGCTTTAGCTGTATATACATACAGCTATTAAGGAAGATTCCTACGACATAGCAAGGAGCTAACATGTCAGGTCTTGATCTCGCTGCACCTGAAAAAACCCCGCCCACCCTGCGTTTTGAAGGCGGTGAACACACCGCCATCGGCGACGACACCCTGTTGCGCTTCGTCAAGGATGCCCCGGCGATTCCCGCCCGGCAGGTCGAATTGCACCTGCCCAACGGCCTTGCCCTGCGCTATGGCCAAATCATCGCCCTGGGCGGCGATTTCTATGGCATTCCCGGGCGCCCCATCAACGAAGGCACATCGCCCGCCGATCGCGTGCAGCGCTTTACCGATGCGTTCAACTCGCTGGCGGTACTCCCGGCATCACGGGAGGAAGCGGGCAAAATCCTGGCCGTGATGCAAAAGGAGATCAACGCGGTCAACCAGGCGATCAAGGACGGCAAGCAACCCCACGAGGCCTATGACGCGTTGGGTGACACGTTGTCGGAAGAATGGAACCGCATCACCGGCGGCGGCAGTGCCGTGTCGGCGTTGGTTCCCCTGGGGCGTTACCTGAAACTGGCGGCAGACAATGCCGACCACTTCGGCGAGTGGGCGTTGGCGGCCTACCTCGCGGGCCATACAGCGGCGCTGCAACAAGCAGTCGTGGCCCATCAGACCGGCACCGACCAGGCGCTGGAACTGGCCTACGCGATGAACAGCTTTGCTGATCATTTTTTGACCGACCTGTTTTCTGCCGGCCACCTGCGGGTTCCGCGCAAACAACTGGCGGCGGTGGTGACACCGGGTGAACTGGGCTCGCTGATCAGCCGCTTCATGCACGATGAAGACAGCAAGTTCGGGCTCAATGTGCGCAACGCTTTGGGCGATCAGTGGCACGCCTACGGCGATAAACGTTATTTCGACAGTAACGACGCGGCCAACCGGGCCATGGTCAAACGTTCCGTGCAGGCTTCGGCCGACGAAATCTTCGAAACGTTTATCAGCGGCGTGGCACCCTCCCCGGCCAACTTCAAGGCGCCGTTGTACGTGCCGGACCTGAACGCCGCGCAAAACCCGGCGAACAACTTTTCACCGCTGTTCAAGGCTGAAGGCGACAAGGTGCTGCGGCGCAAGGACGTCAACAACCTGAACGACAAGCAGTGGACCAATGACTGGTGGGGGTGGAGCACGTATCTGCTGCTGAAGGACTACAAGCCGAATCAGCCGGCCTGAACGACATGAGTTAAGTTTTGTGCATTAACCTGTGGCGAGGGAGCTTGCTCCCGTTGGGCTGCGAAGCAGCCCCAGCGGGAACACGGGGTTCTTTCAGACAGAACTCGGGGGAATGGTTTTGGGGCCGCTGCGCGGCCCAACGGGAGCAAGCTCCCTCGCCAAAATGAGCTTTCAAGCCTTCCAGGCTGGAATTAACCGCGCTGCGCTTCTGCCTCTTCATGGGCATGGCGCAGCCGCTCACGGCTGTTGGTCAGGTGCAACCGCATGGCCGCCCGTGCCGCGTCCGAGTCCTGGCGAGCGATCGCCTCATAGATCTCTTCGTGTTCACGGCTCAGGCGACTCATGTAGTGCTGCTGGTCATCATGGGCCAGGCGGGCCGAGTTCAGCCGCGTGCGCGGAATGATGCTGGTGCCCAGGTGGGTCATGATGTCCGTGAAGTAGCGGTTGCCGGTGGACAGGGCAATCTGCAGATGGAACTGGAAATCCGACGCCACCGCATCACCGGCGTGGGCCGCGCTTTCGTTCAGGGCATCGAGGGCGGCGCGCATACCGGCCAATTGCTCCTCGCTGCGACGCTGGGCGGCGAGCCCGGCAGACTCCACTTCCAGGCTGATCCGCAGCTCAAGGATGGCCAGCACATCCCGCAGCGTCACCACGGTGGCCGGGTCGATGCGGAAACCGCTGGGGCTTGGCGTGTCCAGCACAAAGGTGCCAATACCGTGGCGGGTTTCCACCTGCCCCGCCGCCTGCAACCGCGAGATGGCTTCACGCACTACGGTGCGGCTGACCCCATGGGCGTCCATGATCGCCGACTCGGTGGGCAGTTTGTCGCCACGTTTGAGTTGGCCGTCGCGGATCTGCTCGGACAACACCGTGACCAATTCCTGGGCAAGGCTGCGGCGCTTGCGGGGAAGACGAGGGGCGGCGCTGGCGTTTTCCATGATGAATCATCTATCTCGGCGATCAGAAGTACGCATGATAGCCCATGGCGGTTGTACGATCACCGTTACGTCATGACTTTCATCTATAACCGCCGGGGTTTTCATCGGGCAAAAAAATGCCCCGGCATTGCCGAGGCATTTTTAACACTGGCCCGAGGACCGGCGTTTTGTTACTTCACCACTTTCAGACTCGGCCGACCGCTTGGACGCGGTGGCTCGGAATCCGGCGGCGGTACATCATCTTCGCCTTCGAGCTCGATCGCTTCGTCTTCCTCAAGGGACGACTCCAGATCAAACACCATGCCCTGGCCGTTTTCCCGGGCGTAAATCCCGAGGATGGCGCCAATAGGCACGAACAGCGTATGCGGCACACCGCCGAAACGCCCTTCAAAGCTGACCGCTTCATTGTCCATGTGCAGGTGTCGCACGGCACTGGGTGAAACGTTCAGGACGATTTGTCCGTCACTGGCAAAACCTTGCGGTACCTGAACCGCAGGAAACTCGGAATTGACCAGCATGTGCGGGGTGCAATCGTTGTCCACTATCCACTCATAGAGCGCGCGGACCAGGTAAGGTCGACTGGAGTTCATCAACGGCTCCTTAAGCCTTAGCGCATATCGCGTTCGACACCAGACAGACTCGCCTGGAAAGCCTCACGCGCAAACTGGCGCTCCATGTAGTCAAGCAGCGGCTTGGCAGGCCGCGGCAATTCAATGCCCAAAATCGGCAAGCGCCAGAGTATGGGTAATAGGCAGCAATCCACCAGACTTTGTTCCTCGCTGAGGAAAAAAGGTTTGTCGGCAAATAACGGCGAAACACCGGTCAGGCTCTCGCGCAATTCCTTGCGCGCCTGAACCCGGGCCGCTTCTTTACTGCGTGAATCCAGAATCAGGTCCACCAGGCCACACCAGTCACGCTGGATCCGATGGATCAGCAGGCGGCTGTTGGCACGCGCCACCGGATACACCGGCAACAACGGCGGATGGGGATAACGCTCATCCAGGTATTCCATCACCACGGTTGACTCCCACAACGCCAGGTCACGATCGACCAGGGTGGGCAAGCTGCCGTAAGGGTTCACTTCGATCAGCTTCGGCGGATGACGCCCCGCCTCCACAGTAATGATCTCTGCGCTGACACCCTTCTCTGCGAGCACGATGCGTACTCGGTGGGAATAGTGGTCGGCGGGGTCGGAGTAACAGGCCAACCGATTGGTCACGCCCATGGCGGTCCTCCTCGCTTGTTGAAATTATCGGAAGCTCAAAAACGAGCGCGCCCAGTGAGCATCTCCGTGACGCCTGGATAAACCAGACTTACCTTCAGAGATGCCGCTGGGCGCGCAAGATTAACAGCAATTACTTACGGTTGGATCAATGCACATCCTTCCAGTATTCGCGTTTCAGCAGATAGGCGAACACGAAGAAGAAGGCCAGGTACAGCAACACATAGGTACCAATGCGCTGATGCTGCAGCTTCACTGGGTTGGCCGAGTAGGCCAGGAAGGTCACCAGATTCTTGACCTTCTCGTCGAACTGCTCTTCGTTCAGCGCGCCGGTCTTCGGCACTATGGTCAGCTGATCGCACGCTTCATGAGTCAAAGGCGTACCGGTGAGCGGATCATACTGCTTCTTGCCGTCTTCGACGATTTGTACTTGCTTGCATCCTACCACCTGGCGGCCTTGCAGGCCGACCAGAACGTTAGGCATACCGACGTTCGGGAACACCTTGTTGTTCACGCCGTAGGGACGCGTCGGGTCTTCGTAGAAGGACTTCAGGTAGCCGTAGAGCCAATCGGTACCACGCACACGGGCCACCAGGGTCAGGTCGGGCGGTGCAGCCCCGAACCAGGTCTTGGCGTCGGCCGGTTGCATGCCGATGGTCATGTGGTCGCCGATCTTCGCACCGGTGAACACCGAGTGGCTGAGCATCACGTCATGGGGGATGCCCAGGTCATCGGCTACGCGCTCGTAACGCTGGAACTTGGCACTGTGGCAGCCCATGCAGTAGTTGGTGAACGTGCGCAGCCCGTCCTGCATCGCAGCCTTGTCCGACACATCGATGTCGACTTTTTCCAGCTCTGGGCCGTGTTCAGCGGCGAAAGACAGCAGCGGCAAGGCCGCAAGAATGAATGCAACGAATAATTTTTTCATCAGCCAGTCACCCTTTCCGGTACCGGTTTGGTCTTCTCGAGCCGGGTGTAGAACGGCATCAGAATGAAGTAGGCGAAGTACAGGAAGGTGCAGACCTGCGACAGCAACGTACGCTCCGGGGTCGGCGCCAACACGCCCAGTACACCCAGGATCACGAACGCAATGCAGAACACCCACAGCCAGATCTTGCTCAGCCAGCCCTTGTAGCGCATGGACTTGACCGGGCTACGGTCGAGCCAGGGCAGCACGAACAGCACCGCAATCGCCGCGCCCATGGCGATAACGCCCATGAGTTTGTCGGGAATTGCACGCAAGATCGCGTAGAACGGGGTGAAGTACCAGACCGGGGCAATGTGTTCGGGGGTCTTGAAGGCGTTCGCCTGTTCGAAGTTCGGTTTCTCGAGGAAATAACCGCCCATCTCCGGGAAAAAGAACACGATCGAGCAGAAGATGAACAGGAACACCACCACGCCGACGATATCTTTCACGGTGTAGTACGGGTGGAACGGAATGCCGTCCAGCGGTACGCCGTTTTCGTCCTTGTGCTTCTTGATGTCCACGCCGTCGGGGTTGTTCGAACCCACTTCGTGCAACGCCAGGATGTGCAGCACCACCAGGCCCAGGATCACGATCGGCAAGGCCACCACGTGCAAGGCGAAGAAGCGGTTCAGGGTGATCCCGGAGATCAGGTAGTCACCACGAATCCACTGGGTCAGGTCGTTGCCGATGACCGGGATCGCGCCGAACAGCGAGATGATCACCTGGGCACCCCAGTAGGACATCTGGCCCCACGGCAGCAGGTAGCCCATGAAGGCCTCGGCCATCAGCGCCAGGTAGATCAGCATGCCGAACACCCACACCAGCTCGCGGGGCTTCTGGTACGAACCGTAGAGCAGGCCACGGAACATGTGCATGTAGACGACGATGAAGAACGCCGAGGCGCCGGTAGAGTGCAGCAGACGCAGGATCGAGCCGTACTCGACGTCGCGCATGATGTATTCGACGGAGGCGAAGGCTTCTTCGGCCGACGGGGTGTAGCTCATTGTCAGCCAGACACCGGTAACGATCTGGTTGACCAGTACCAGAAGTGCCAGGGAGCCAAAGAAATAGAAGAAGTTGAAGTTCTTCGGTGCGTAGTACTTGCTGAGGTGGTCTTCCCACATTTTGGTCGCGGGGAAACGCGCATCCACCCAATCCATGAACTTGCTCATCAGGCTTTCTCCCCCTCGTCGACGCCAATGACAATGACACTGTCAGTCTCGTAGTGATGTGGCGGAACTGGCAGGTTCAGTGGTGCGGGTTGTGACTTGTAGACGCGGCCGGCGAGGTCGTAGTGAGAACCGTGGCACGGGCAGAAATAGCCCCCGACCCAGTCCTTGCCCAGGTCCGCGGGCGCCACTTCCGGGCGGAAGGTGGGAGAGCAACCCAAGTGGGTGCAGATACCGATCAGCAGCAGAATCTCCGGCTTGATCGAGCGAATTTCCTTATCGACGTAAGCGGGTTGGTCGGAATTCTTCGAGTCGGGGTCAGACAGTTGGCCCTCGATCTTCTTCAGATTTCCCAGGATTTCCTCGGTACGACGAACGATGAACACTGGCTGACCGCGCCACTCAGCAATCATTTGCTGGCCTGGATCGATCTTGCTGACATTCACCTTCACCGGTGCACCTGCGGCTTTCGCCTTGGCACTGGGAAACCATGACCCCACGAACGGGACCGCAGCCCCCACCGCTCCTGCAGCACCCACCACGGATGTGGCTGCTACCAAGAAGCGACGCCGGCCTGCATTCACGCCGTCATTGCTCATTCAGTCCTCTCCCATCAGCTTTGTGGCCTGTTAAATCAGGCGTCTACTAAGTGTTAAATCTGAACTTATAAAAATTTTGCCGAATGGTAATGAAAAGCCCCACGTCTGACAAGGTAATTACCCCCGGCACTGGCTCCAAGCCTTTGAGTATAGGGGCTCTACGGATGTGGCAAGTTGTCACAGAGATTTTTTTACATAAATAGCAGGCAATAAAAAACGCCCAGCTCCGTGAGGAGGCTGGGCGTTTTCTGGAACGTAAAAGCGAATTAACGCTTCGAGTACTGCGGACGCTTACGCGCTTTACGCAGACCAACTTTCTTACGTTCAACTTCACGAGCATCGCGAGTAACGAAGCCAGCTTTGCGCAGAGCGCCACGCAGGGTTTCGTCGTACTGCATCAGAGCGCGAGTGATACCGTGGCGGATTGCGCCAGCTTGACCACTTACACCGCCACCGATAACGGTGACGTAGATGTCGAACTTTTCAACGGTCTCGGTCAATTCCAGCGGCTGACGAACTACCATGCGGGCAGTTTCGCGACCGAAGAAATTTTCCAGAGTGCGGTTGTTGATCGAGATGTTACCAGTACCCGGACGCAGGAAAACGCGAGCGGTAGCGGTTTTGCGACGGCCAGTGCCGTAATTTTGAGTCGCCGACATAATGAACTATTCCGTTAAAACTTCAGTTCTTGGGGCTGCTGAGCAGCATGAGGGTGAGCAGCGCCCGCATAGACTTTCAGCTTGCGATACATGTCGCGACCCAGTGGGCCCTTCGGCAGCATACCTTTGACCGCGATTTCAATCGGGGCTTCAGGCTTTTTGGAGATCAGGCCTTCGAAGTTCGAAGACTTGATACCGCCTGGGAAACCGGAGTGACGGTAGTACATTTTGTCTTGCGCTTTGTTGCCGGTAACACGTACCTGCTCAGCGTTGATGATGACAATGTAGTCACCGGTATCAACGTGAGGGGTGTACTCAGGCTTGTGCTTGCCACGCAGACGGCTGGCGACTTCAGTGGCCAGACGACCCAGGGTCTGACCAGCGGCGTCGACGACAAACCAGTCGCGCTGAACTGTTTCTGGTTTTGCAGTAAAAGTTGTCATTCTTTAATAGCCTCAGGGGCCGCCCTGTAAATTAGACGGCGGATCTTACTGAATAGTGCGTACTTTGACAAGTCAAAGGCAGCCGGATACAGACGCTATCGGGGGCTCGGGTCGGCGCGTCCGTTCAACGGCAAGATTCTTCGGCAGGCGGCGCATCACTTCCACTGCAGAAAGAGGTGGGCAATTATGCAGATTGCCAAAAAAATTTCAACCTGCTTTTATGATTGTTTTCCCCGAAGGAGTACTCGATGGACTATCGACAGCTGGGCCGAACCGATCTGAACGTGAGCGCGATAGCCTTGGGCACCATGACCTGGGGCGAGCAGAACAGCGAGGCAGAGGCCTTCGCACAGATCGAACGGGCCAAGGCCGCGGGAATCAACTTCCTCGACACCGCAGAAATGTACCCGGTACCGCCCAAGGCCGACACCTACGCCACCACCGAGCGCTACATCGGTAATTACTTCAAAAGCCGTGGCGACCGTGCCGACTGGATCCTCGCCAGCAAGATCGCCGGCCCCGGCAACACCATCGACTACATCCGCGATGGCAGCCTCAAGCACAACCGCAAGCACATCGCCGAAGCCCTGGACGCGAGCCTCAAGCGCCTGCAAACCGACTGGATCGACCTCTACCAACTGCACTGGCCCGAGCGCAGCACCAACTTTTTCGGCCAACTGGGCTACAAGCACAAAGCTGAAGAGGACCTGACCCCGCTGGAAGAAACCCTCGAAGCCCTGGATGAGCAGGTCAAGGCCGGCAAGATCCGCCACATCGGCCTGTCCAACGAAACCCCGTGGGGCACCATGAAGTTCCTGGCCCTGGCCGAAGCCCGCGGCTGGACCCGCGCGGTGTCGATCCAGAACCCCTACAACCTGCTCAACCGCAGCTTTGAAGTGGGCCTGGCGGAAATCGCCATCCGTGAACAATGTGGGTTGCTGGCCTATTCGCCCCTGGCCTTCGGCATGCTCAGCGGCAAATACGAAGGTGGCGCACGCCCGGCCAAGGGCCGCCTGAGCCTCTACAGCCGCTTCAGCCGCTACTTCAACGCCCAGTCGGAAGCAGCCTGCAGCCGCTATGTGGCATTGGCCCGCGAGCACGGCCTGGACCCGGCGCAGATGGCATTGGCGTTTGTGACACAACAGCCGTTCGTGACCAGCAACATCATTGGCGCAACGACCCTGGAGCAGCTGGACAGCAACATCGCCAGCGCCGACCTGAAACTGTCGGATGACGTGCTGGCGGGGATTGAGGCGATCCAGAAGGATCATCCGAATCCTGCGCCGTGATTGACCCTGTGGTGAGGGGGCTTGTCCCCCGTTGGGCTGCGAAGCGGCCCTGAAACCTGCCACCTCGGCTGGCCTGAAAGAATGAGGTGGCTTATTGGGGCTGCTGCGCAGCCCAACGGGGACAAGCCCCCTCGCCACATGAATCTCTCTGCGCCGTCAAAGCGCCCGCGCAATAATCTCCTTCATGATCTCGTTCGTCCCCGCATAAATCCGCTGCACCCGCGCATCCGCCCACGCCCGGGCAATCGGGTATTCCCACATAAAGCCGTACCCCCGTGCAACTGCACGCACTCATCCAGCACCTTGCACTGCAAGTCCGTGGCCCAGTATTTGGCCATCGCCGCCGTGGGCACATCGAGCTTGCCTTCCAGGTGCAGCTCCATGCACTTGTCGACAAACACTCGGCCAATCTGGGTTTCCGTGGCGATTTCCGCGAGCTTGAAACGGGTGTTCTGGAAGTCGATGATCGCCTTGCCGAACGCCTTGCGGTCGCGGGTGTACTCCAGCGTCCATTGCAACGCCGCCTCGGCTGAAGACAGCGCGCCAATCGCCACCGTCAGGCGCTCCTGGGGCAACTCCTGCATCAGATAGGCAAAGCCCATCCCGGCCTGCCCCAGCAGGTTTTCCTTGGGGACACGCACATCCTGGAAGAACAGCTCCGAGGTGTCCTGGGCCTTCATCCCGACCTTCTCCAGGCGCTTGCCCTTGTCGAAGCCCGGCGTGTCGGCTTCCACCAGGAACAGGCTGGTGCCCTTGGCGCCGGCCTTGGGGTCGGTCTTGGCGACGACAATCACCAGGTCCGCCAGGTAGCCGTTGGTGATGAACGTCTTGGAGCCGTTGATCACGTATTCATCACCGTCCAGCACCGCCGTGGTCTTGACCCCTTGCAGGTCCGACCCGGCACCCGGCTCGGTCATGGCGATGGCCGTGACCATCTCCCCGGAGATCAGCTTGGGCAGGTATTTGTGCTTCAGCGCCTCGCTGCCGTAATGCAGGATGTAAGGCGCGACGATGTCCGAATGCAGGGAGAAACCAATCCCGGTCAGCCCCAGCCGGCTGATCTCTTCGATCACCACCGCGCTGTAGAGAAAGTCCGCCCCGAGGCCGCCGTACTCTTCCGGCAGGTGCGAGCACAGCATCCCCGCCTCCCCCGCCTTGTTCCACAGGTTGCGGTCAATGTAGCCCTGCTTTTCCCATTGCCCGTGGAACGGCGCCGCGTCTTTTTCGAGGAAGGTGCGCACGCTCTGGCGGAAGAGTTCGTGCTCCGAGCTGAACAAGGTTCTGGGAATCATGGGTCACCTGCGTGAATTGTCGGACAAGACCGGGATCACAGAGCCTAAGCCGCGAAGGCGTCACGGGACACTGGACACATGCGACAAAAAATAAGACGATCCAGCCGTCTGGTGACCACTTTCCCCTATAAGAATAAATGAAATTATGTCTAACCAAATCTCCACGCCCTTGCGGCGCGTCAGCATTTTGGCCATTGATCGGGTATTCGCTTCAACCCTCATGCAAGCCAAGGATTTTTTCCACCTCGCCAGCCTGCGCTACGGCAAACAGCTGGGCCAGGGCCTCACACCTGCGTTTGAAACCCGCCTGGTCAGCCCTGACGGGCAATCGGTGCGCAGCTTCAGCGACGTGATCATGCCGGTGGACGGAGGCCTCGAAAACGCCGACATCATCGTGCTCCCGGCCTTCTGGGACGACTTCGACTCACTGTGCCAACGCTACCCCCAAGTACTGCCCTGGCTGCGCGAGCAACATGCCCGTGGCGCCGTGCTCTGCGGCGAAGCCACCGGGGTGTTCTGGCTCGCCGAAGCCGGCTTGCTGGACGGTAAGGAGGCGACCACCTACTGGCGCTTCTTCAACGCCTTCAGCGAACGCTTCCCCAAGGTGCAACTGAACCAGGACAAGCACCTGACCGACGCCGACAACCTCTACTGCGCCGGCGGCACCACCTCGGCCTGCGACCTCTACATCTACCTGATCGAGCGCTTCTGTGGCGCCAACATCGCCCAGGCGGTCGCCCGCGACATCCTTTATGAAGTGCAACGCAGCTATGCCCCGGGGCGTATCGGTTTTGGCGGCCAGAAGCTGCACCAGGACGTGATCATCCTGCAGATCCAGCATTGGCTCGAAGAACACTTCGCCGACAAGTTCCGCTTCGAAGACGTGGCCCGGGAGCACGGCATGAGCATCCGCAACTTCATGCGCCGCTTCCAGACCGCCACCGGCGACAAGCCGCTGCACTACCTGCAACGCCTGCGCATCGAGACGGCCAAGGGCTTGCTGTCCGGCAGTCGCAAAAGCATCAAGACCATCAGCTACGAGGTGGGTTACGACGACGCGAGCTTCTTTGCGCGGCTGTTCCGGCAACACACCGAGTTGTCGCCCAACCAGTACCGCCAGCAATTCCAGCAAGCCGCGTAAAAAAGGCCCGCATCGCTGCGGGCCTTTTTCATTTCGAGCACATCGCTTACGGCTTGTGCGCCCGCGACAGGAACTCGTGGGACTGCATTTCCAGCAAGCGGCTCAAGGTCCGTTGGAATTCGAAGTTCAAGCGACCGCCGGTGTAGAGGTCCTTGAGTTCGACTTCCGCCGAGATGATCAGCTTGACGTTACGGTCGTAGAATTCGTCGACCATGTTGATAAAGCGCCGCGCGATGTCGTCGGTGGTGACGCTCATCTGCTCGACGCCGCTCAGAATCACCGCGTGGAAGATCTTGCCCAATTCGATGTAGTCGTTCTGGCTGCGGGGGCCGTCGCACAGTTCGCGGAATTCGAACCAGGCCACGTCATCGCAGGTGCGCAACGCAATGATTTCGCGGTTTTCGATGATCAACTTGTCGTTTTCGATCGCCTGGGTGCATTCCGGCGTCAGCGCGCGGAAGCTTTTGCGCAGGCTTTCCTGGGCCACTTCGTTGAGCGGGTAGTGGAACAGTTCGGCTTGCTCAAGGTGACGCAGGCGGTAGTCGACGCCGCTGTCGACGTTGACGATGTCGGTGTTCTGCTTGATCAGGGCAATGGCCGGCAGGAAGCGCGCGCGTTGCAGGCCGTCCTTGTACAGGCCATCGGGCACGATGTTCGAGGTGGCGACCAGGGTCACGCCGTTCTTGAACAGCTCTTCCATCAGGGTGCCGAGGATCATCGCGTCGGTGATGTCGGACACGAAGAACTCATCGAAACAGATCACCCGGGCTTCTTCCGAGAAGCGCTTGGCGATGATGGTCAGCGGGTTCTTCTCGCCCGGCAGGGTCTTCATCTCTTCGTGTACGCGCTTCATGAAGCGGTGGAAGTGAGTACGGACTTTTTCCTTGAACGGCAGCGCTTCAAAGAAGGTATCGACCAGGTAAGTCTTGCCCCGGCCAACACCACCCCAGAAGTACAGGCCCTTGACCGGCGTGTGGTCTTTCTTGCCAAACAACTTGCTGAACATGCCCGGCTTGTTCTGCGAGGCCTGGACCAGATCGTCGTACAGGCGTTGCAAATGGCGCACCGCAGTTTCCTGGGCAGCGTCATGGAAGAATTCCGGGCGTTTCAGATCAGCTTGATATCGTTCTAGGGGCGTCATAATTCGTTAGCAAGGCAACAAAAACGGGCCGCCACTGTAACGACGGCCCTGAAGAATGGCAATCAACCCTTGGTCGGGTCAATCCTCGAGTGGGGTCAACGCAACGCGCAAGGCTTCGATCGCCGCATCCCGCGAGACGCTGTCGGCGAACGCCGGGCTATCGGCGACGACTTCACCGTCCAGCCACACGCTGAAGCTCGAGGCTTCACTGCGTACATCCAGCGCCTGACCCGATTGCAGCTGCTTGGTCACCGCGCCGGCGGCTTTACCGTCGGCAAAGTTGCGCGACAACAGCAGTTGCTCGCCTTCGGCCGCCAGCAAACGGAAGCGGAAGCTGCCGTCGTCTTCGCGGAAGCTGACAAAACGTGCGGCTTTCGCAGCTTTCTTCCTGGTGGTGGCGGCAACGGCGACCGGGTTGACGAACGAACGCAGGCCCACCGCTTCACGCAGCTCGGCCAGGAACGGTGCCGCCACAGCGCGGGCCTTGTGGGCGCCGATCAGCAGCAGGTCTTCCATGTCCGACGGGCGCGACATCAGGTGGTGGTAACGCTCACGCGCCTCACCCAGTTGGCCGTCCAGCAATTGGAACAGACGGTTCTTCGCCTCGCCCCAGCCCAGGCCTTGCAGCAGTTCGCCGCGGAATTCTTCTTCCTGGGCCTTGGTGGCAAATGCCTGGTACAGGGTGAACAGGTGGGAGTTGTCCGGATCTTTCGCTTCGCCCGGCGCGCGGGAGTCGGTGACGATGCGCGAGATCGCGTCCTTCATGTCCTTGGCGCTGGTGAACAACGGGATGGTGTTGTCGTAGCTCTTCGACATCTTGCGGCCATCCAGGCCCGGCAAGGTGGCGACGCTTTCTTCGATCAGCGCCTCGGGCATGGTGAAGAATTCCTTGCCATTGCCGAACAGGTGGTTGAAGCGCTGGCCGATGTCCCGGGCCATTTCCACGTGCTGGATCTGGTCACGACCGACCGGCACCTTATGGGCGTTGAACATCAGGATGTCCGCCGCCATCAGCACCGGGTAGCTGTACAGGCCCATGGTGATGCCCGCATCCGGGTCTTCGCCGTTTTCCAGGTTCTTGTCCACCGAGGCCTTGTAGGCGTGCGCACGGTTGAGCAGGCCCTTGGCCGCCACGCAGGTCAGCAACCAGGTCAGCTCGGGGATTTCCGGGATGTCGGACTGGCGATAGAACGTCACGCGGTTCACATCCAGGCCACCGGCCAGCCAGGTCGCAGCGATTTCCATGCGCGAGCGCTGGATGCGCTGCGGGTCATCGCACTTGATCAGGGCGTGGTAGTCGGCCAGGAAGTAGAAGGAGTCGGCATTGGCGTCCTGGCTGGCAAGGATCGCCGGGCGAATCGCGCCGGCGTAGTTGCCCAGGTGCGGCGTGCCGGTAGTGGTGATGCCAGTGAGGATGCGGGTACGGGTCGTCATGGGTGATCGCTTGTCATCAATTCGAAAGACGTGGCAGCACAAGATCCTTGAGATCGGTCAGCTTGCCATGAAAAAAGTGTCCGCATTCTGCCACTTTCAGAAGCGTATGGGGGCGATTCAGGGCGGCGGACCAGTCGTAGACCAGCTGCGGGTCGACCACTTCGTCGGTTTCCGGCTGGATCACGGTCAATGGGCAGCCTTGTGGCAACACGTCGTTATCCCGCAGGCGCATCACGGCCGCGGCCACCATGAACAGGTGGGCGAGTTTTTCGCCCTTGGCTTCCAGACGGCCGCCGAGGGTGGCCGCCACAAACCCGCCGAAGGAAAACCCCAGCAAGGTGATCGGCAGGTCGGGATGTTTTTCACGCAGCCAGATGGCGGCGGCTTCGGCGTCGTCGACTTCACCGGTGCCCATATCGTGCGTACCGGCGCTGGCGCCGACACCGCGATAATTGAATCGCAATGTGATCAAGCCGGCATCGCGCGCAGTGCGTTGCAGGGTCGATACGACTTTGTTGAGCATGGTGCCGCCCTGCACCGGATTAGGGTGGCAGATCAGCGCCAGGCCACGTGGCTCGGGGTGATCCAGATACAGGGCTTCCAGTTGGCCTACCGGGCCATCGATCAAAACAGGGGTTTCACGCATCAGCAAGGAAGGAACTCCGTGACCTCTCAAGGGGTCGACTCGTCTAGCTAAAAGTCTGTGCATGGCATCATTGCGAGCTTAATCGCGGTATACAGCGCAGGTCCGAGCCGTTAACGTAAAGCAAAGCCGTTTATAGAGGAAGGACTCGTGGAACACTCGCTCTTAGTTTGGTTGTTGCCGACTCTCGCCTTGGTTGCCGGTGTCGCCATTGGATTCCTGGTTGCCCGCCTGCTGCCGAATGCCGCGCCTAACCGCACGCAGCGTCAGCTGGATGACATTCAGGAACGTTTTGACAGTTATCAGAACGAGGTTGTTACCCACTTCAACAGCACCGCGACCCTGGTGAAAAAGCTCACTCAGAGCTACCAGGAAGTACAGGATCATCTCGCCGAGGGTGCCAACCGCCTGGCCCTGGACGACATCACCCGCCAGCGTCTGCTGGCCGCGCTGCATTCCGATGCACCGCAAGCGCCACGGGAACGCCTGACCCCACCCCGGGAAAACCAGGAACCGCCACGGGACTACGCGCCAAAAACGCCAAACGCCCCGGGGATGCTGGATGAGCATTACGGCTTGAAGAAGTAATACGTTTTCAAGCGACATGAAAAAGCCCGGCTGATCGATGATCAGCCGGGCTTTTTTTGTTTGGCTTCGTTGGATGGAGTGAGTACATATCCGTTGCTGCGGTCGGGGCTGCTATGGGTTCCGCCCTTACGGCGGGTCACTTTTGAAAGGAGCCCAAAAGTAACCAAAAGGCTCTTGCCCCACCACTCGGCACCTCGCTCAGGCTCGGTGTGCCCGCACTCCGGCATTACTACGCGGGCCGCCGCGACGGGGCGTCCCTGCCCCGTCGCGGCTAAACCGGCGTCCTGCCGGTTTACCCGCTCCGTACTACCTGCGTTCGGCCAGCGTGGTTTAACGGGGCGCCTAAGATCAAGATCAAAAGCAGATCAACAGCACAGCGGCCTACAGGCCGGCTTGAGTGGTGTGAAGCAAAGGCAAAATCAAAATCAAAAGCGGGCACGGTCCAACTGTAGGAGCTGGCTTGCCTGCGATGGCATCAACTGGGTGTACCTGAAAAACCGAGGTGTCTGCATCGCAGGCAAGCCAGCTCCCACAGAAAAGCAGAGCTGCATCAGTTTCAGATTTGGTTTTCGCTTTTGATCTGGCTTCTACCACTCAAGCCGGCCTGTAGGCCGCTGTGCTCTTGCTTTTGATCTTGATCTGACTGCCCCAATAAGCCCGAGGCCGAACGCAGGGATTGAGGAGCGGGTAAACCGGCAGGACGCCGGTTTAGCCGCGACGGGGCAGGGACGCCCCGTCGCGGCGGCCCGCGGAGCAATGCCGGAGTGAGGGAACACCGAGCCACAGCGAGGTGCCGACAGGCGGGGCAGAGCCCTTTGCTTACTTTGGGCTGGGCCGGCATTCCGGCTTTTCCAAAGTGAGTCGCTGTAAGAGCGAAACCATAAGCAGCCGTTACCGAAGAAACGGATATGCCCCAAAGTCTCAAACCAGCACCTGCTCCGCCAACTGCCCGTTCTCGATCCGCACATGCCGCCCATGGAAGCGCTTGAGGCTGCTGCGGTGCCCGACGCTGACGATGCTCAACCCCGGCAACTCATCGATCAACGCTTGATACAGCGCCGCCTCGTCCTCCTCGTCCATCGCCGACGTAGCTTCATCCATGTACAGCCATTGCGGCTCAAACAGCAATGCGCGAGCAAACGCCAGACGCTGCTGCTCACCCGGTGACAACATGCGCTGCCAGTGATTGGCTTCATCCAACCGCGGAATCAGATGCGCCAGGCGGCAGGTTTCCAGCACCTGTGCATAACGTTCCGCCGGGTAGGCGCCCTCCTCCTGTGGATAACTCAACACGCCGCGCAAGGTGCCAATCGGCAGATACGGCTTCTGCGGCAGGAACAGGTAACGCTCGGCCGGCAAGCGAATGTTGCCGTGACCGTTTGGCCACAGATTACCCATGGCCCGCAGCAAGGTAGATTTACCGCTGCCGGAGCGACCGCTGAGCATCAGGCGCTCCCCCTCGGCGACGGTCAGGTTGGCGCCGTCGAGCAGGTGACGACCATCGGCCAGGTCCAGGCTGAGGTTGTTCATCTGCAAATTGCCGCCCTGACGCTGCAACTCAATGCCCATGTTGCGGCCTTCGTTTTCTTCCATCGCCTCGCCAAAACTCAGCAGACGATCACAGGTCGCGCGCCAGCTGGCCAACACGGTATATGCGTCGACAAACCAGCTCAGGCTGCCCTGCACGCTGCCAAAGGCACTGGCCACCTGCATCAGCACACCCAGCTCTATCTGCCCGGAAAAGTAGCGCGGCGCGGCCACCACAAACGGAAAGATGATCGCAATCTGCGAGTAACCGCTGGTGAAGAAATTCAGGCGCTTCTTGAGCTGCATGATGCTCCAGAAGTTGCTCCACACCCGCCCGAAACGTGCACTCAGCTGTTGGTGTTCATTCGGCTCGCCATTGAACAGCGCGATGCTTTCGGCGTTCTCGCGCACCCGCACCAGGCTGAAACGCAAGTCGGCCTCAAACCGTTGTTGGCGGTTGCTCAAGCCGATCAGTTTTCGACCAATCAAGTGGGTCAACCAACTGCCCAGCACGGCATACACCAGCGCCGCCCAGAACATGTAGCCGGGAATCGTAATGCCCCACACTTCAATGCTGCCGGACACGCCCCACAAAATCACCGAGAACGACACCAGGCTGACCAGGTTACTGATAAAACCCAGGCCCAGGCTCAGGGTGCTGCTGGTGAAGGCGTTGAGGTCTTCGGAGATACGCTGGTCGGGGTTATCGGTGTAGCCGCCGTATTCCAGGTGGTAGTAGTTCTTCTGGCTCAGCCACTTGGCGAAGTAGGTTTCGGTCAGCCAGCGCCGCCAGCGGATGGTGAGCATTTGCTGCAAATAAGACGTGAACACCCCGGTGACGATCGCCACCACGGCGATCACGCTGAAGTACATCAGCAAATGGGTGAAGGCGTCGTAGTCCTTTTTTCCAGGGCGTTGTAGAAGTCACGGTTCCAGCTGTTGAACCACACCGACACCGCCACACTGAACAGCGACAGCCCCAGCACCACCAGCAACAACAGCCAGGCCTTGCCCTTCTCCTCACTGCGCCAGTAAGGGGTGATCAGCGCCCAGACTTTCCTTAAAAATTGCCCACGCACCGCGTCATTGACCGCGGAATACTCAGCGTTCTGATTCATTGTTCAGGCTCGGTAGGAAATAAAGAACAGGCGTCGGACCGATCATAGCCGATCGATCCGGGGCTCCGTGCAGCCTGAAGCAGATTGTTCAGTCGCCGTTCAACGTCGTACCGGGCGCTTCTGCAGCTTGCGCTGCAACGTCCGGCGATGCATGCCCAGAGCACGGGCGGTGGCGGAGATATTGCCTTCGTGCTCGGTCAACACCCGCTGGATATGCTCCCACTGCAGGCGGTCCACCGACATCGGGTTTTCCGGCACCAGGGTGTCGAGGTCGGCGTGCTCGGAGAGCAAGGCGGCCAGCACGTCGTCGGCGTCTGCCGGCTTGCACAGGTAGTTGCAGGCGCCGCGCTTGATGGCCTCCACCGCGGTGGCAATGCTGGAATAGCCGGTGAGGATCACCACGCGCATTTCCGGGTCCAGCTCCAGCAGCTTGGGCAGCAGCACCAGGCCGGAGTCACCGTCCATTTTCAGGTCCAGGGCGGCGTATTCCGGCAGGTCGGCGGTGGCGATGGCCAGGCCTTCCTCGGCGGAACCTGCGGTGCTGACACGAAAGCCACGACGGCTCATGGCGCGGGCCATCACGCGGGTAAAGGTGGCGTCGTCATCTACCAGCAGCAGGTGCGGCAGTTCTTCGCCTTCGACTTGGATCTCGTCACTCATCGATGTCTCCTCGTGCGACACGGGGCAGGCGCAGCTCGGTGAGCGTGCCGCCTTCCTCATGACTATAGAGTTTCACTGAGCCGCCCGCGCGGGTCACGCTGGCCTTGCTCAAAAACAGGCCCAGGCCGAAGCCTTTGCCCTTGGTGGTAAAGAATGGCTTGCCGATCTGCTCGGCAATCGCCAGCGGCACACCGGCGCCGTGGTCGCGAATACTGATGGTGAGGTCTTCCGCGTCCCAGTTCAGGGTCACTTCCAACCCTTCCGGGCACGCATCGGCGGCGTTGTTCAGCAGGTTCAGCAGCGCCTGGGTCAGGTCCGGCGGCGGCGCCATGCGCGGCACTGCGCCCTGGCCCAGCAGGTGGAAACGGTAACTGGCTTCGGGACGCATCAGGTGCCAGCGGTTCAGGGCTTCGTCCAGCCACTGGGTGACGTCCTGCATCTCCACCGCCAGGCGGCGATTGGCTTCGGCGGCGCGCACCAGTTGCTGCAACGTCAACTTGCACTGCTTGACCTGCTCCTGCAGCACGCCGAGGTCATCTTGCAGGGCCGGGTCGTGATGGTCCTGGGTCATTTCCTTGAGCAGCACGCTCATGGTCGCCAGCGGCGTGCCCAACTCGTGGGCCGCACCGGCGGCCTGGGTCGCGACGGCCAGCAACTGCTGATCGCGCAGGCCTTCTTCACGGCGAATGGCGCGCAGCTCTTCCTGGCGGCGCAGCTCTTCCGCCATGCGCGCGGCAAAGAACGTGATGACCGCCGCCGACAGGGCGAAGCTCAACCACATGCCGTAGATCTGCAGGTTTTCCCGGGCGATGGGGAAAGTTTGCAGCGGGTAGAACTGCGCCAGCAGCAGGGTGTACAGGGCCAGGGCGATGCCCGACAGCACCACCGAATAGCGCCACGGCAAGGTCACCGCAGCGATGGTCAATGGCACCAAATAATAGGAAACGAAGGGGTTGGTGGAACCACCGGAGAAGTACAGCAACACACTGTGGATAAACAGGTCGCAGGCCAGTTGCAGCGCGTATTCCAGTTCAGTCACCGGCCACGTGGTGCGCAGGCGGATGGCAGTAAACGCGCACAGTACCGTGGAAAACCCGAGGGTGACCGCCAGTTGCAACCACGGCAGCGGCAGCAGGTTGAACCAATAGGCAAGCCCCACCGAGCCGGCCTGTGCGGCCAGCACCAGGGTGCGGATGAACGTCAGGCGCCAAAGGTTCTGGCGGGTGGCGGAAGTCAGTTTTACGGCGGCGAGCATGAGCTCTCCCGATGAGCGCTGCAGGCGGATCGCACGGAGTATAAACGAAGCGACAGCGCTGGCACGGCGTGTGTGGCTCTTTGACGCAGGGGTCAGGAACATGACCGTTCGTCGGCATCCGGTAACTTGTAGCGAATGTGTAAACCCGAAGAACTGAAACCTTGCGTCTACAGTCTTACCGAACACGAACATCTCAAGGAGCTTCCATGTCACGTTTCATTCGCAGTGCAGCCACCCTCACCCTCGGCGCCGCTACCCTCGCCAGCCTGCCGGCGATGGCTGCCGATGAACTGCATTACAACCAGATTTCCCTGCGTGCCGAAGTCAGCCAGGAAGTGGCGCGCGACCAGATGATCGTCACCCTCTACACCGAGTCGCAGAACACCGACCCGGCCAAGCTGGCCGCCGAAATCACCACCACCATGAACAAGGCGCTGGCCCAGGCCCGCGAAGTCAAAGGCGTGACCCTGCGCCAGGGCAGCCGCAACAGCTACCCGATCTACGACAACAAGAACCAGAAGATCACCGGCTGGCGTGAGCGCGCCGAACTGCGCATGGAAAGTGCCGACTTCGCCGCACTGTCCAAGCTCACCGGCGACATGCTGACCAACCTGAAAATGGACAGCATGGATTTCGCCATCGCCAACCCGACCCGCAAGGCCAGCGAAGATGCCTTGCTTAAAGAAGCGGTCACCGCGTTCAAGGCCCGTGCACAACTGGCCACCGACGCGCTGGGCGGCAAGGGCTACAAAATCGTCAACCTGAACTTCAACACCAACGGTTATCCACAGCCCTACGCCCGCGGTGGGATGATGATGAAGGCCGCAGCGATGGATTCGGCGCCGACGCCGGAAGTCGAAGCCGGCACCAGTCAAGTGAGCATGAGCGCCGATGGGGTGATTGAAGTCCTTCAGTAAGCCTTGTAGTCCTGTAAAAACGGCGCTGCCTTCCAAGGCCAGCGCCGTTTTTTTTACGCGGCGTCACCATCACATCATCTCCAACACCCGATTCTCACTTCAGCCTGCTGTCCTACGCGTCGTTTCCGTGTGTCTGAGCATCAGCCTTTTCTCAAAAACGGCAGACGGCCGCTTATGAAACTAATTCTCGCGAATGGAATAGGCACAGAAAGGAACCGCGCGCCTGCCTATAACCACCCAATTATAAATAATTCATCCATGACCTTGCTGCAACTAGGCAGCCACACTGTCCCAGAGAAGTCCGCCATAACGTTTGTTATGGCCCGGCCAGGCAGATGAGCGGTGCATACCCGATAATAAAAATTCCATTTTTTAAACGTTAACCCGCTGAAAGCAGAACGACTGAGATGGCGTAATAGAACAGCGCGCGGACGGAATACTATTGCGTCACATCAAATAATCAACCTGATGAGCTACACCCATAACGCGAGGTGATAATGAGTATGCGTTCGTCTTCCCCGAGCCTGCCTTTAGTAACAACCTATCCTTCCGAATTGAATATTCAGCCGCACCAGGAGCACAGTCGTCATCTACAAAACATTGACTATTCGCCCTCTCCCAAAAATGGACTTCCTGGAGAGGTGAGCAAAAAAAATGCTCCCGAACAAAACCCCATTGCACACCTTGCACCGAATCATGAATTAGACATCGCCAAGAGCGTCATTTATGGCTCGTTCACCGTTCCTCCGCCCTCGCAGAATCTTACGCAGCAAGAGCGAAAGCAACGCATTGATGACTACGCGAATCGCGTAGTAACGCAGATCAAGAACATAGAAGGCAGTAACGAAAGCACAAGCACTAGCAGGTTCCTGCAAGCTCGCCAGTTCTTTGATCCTGCCGGTTACTTTAGTGGTGGGCTGTTGGCTGCCGGATACGACCCCCATGAAAAAATCACGGTGACGTTCAATACCTATGTAGGAAAATGGAAGCCGGAAGTACAGACCAATACGGAAAAACGCACCTATTTTGCATGGGAAATTGCAGCCGGAGCCCTTAAGCACGACAGGCCACCGGGAGGCGGCCTGCTCAACTTCCAAGAGATGGAAATCGAGCCTGAAGACCGGACCAAGATCAACATTCTGGAGTCATTAGGCGCGCAACTTCAGGGTCATTGGAAAGATGAGATAGCCAAACCCATGCGGGACGAGTCGGGCCCATTGGCGAAACGCTCGGGGAAGGCAGACGCGTATGTTGTACGGGGAACCTTGCAAAGCCTGGTGAGTGATAAAGATACTTTCGAAAAACTAAGCAATGAAGATCAAGAGGCCACCAGGCGTACCCTGGATAAGAATGGACAAGTTATTATCCCCAACATCTATGGCTACCCACTGGCCGGGTATGCCTTCATTCCTTACACCCCTTTTGACGGTCACTATAAGCACAGGCCCGATAAGGGATTGATGATCGATTTGAAGAACGGCACAGTCCGTGAAATAAAGGGTGATAAGGATTTTTCCGACTGGGCTAAAAACAACCGAAGTGACTTACTGCAAAGTTTTAATGCCCGCGACAGGCAGGGCGGAAAAGATGCTCACTGGCCAAAAGCGGGGGATGTGCTCGACAACCTTATTGCCGGAAACTTTGCCTCCTACCCGGGCTATCAAAACCTCCTCAAAGACAAAGGGGTGCCCGTGCAGGAAACATTTAACTATACGGAAGCACGCGGGGGTGCTTATCGGTTGAAATACGGAGACCTGGACACCACTCTTGCCGCCAAATACCACGAGATTAACGCCAGCAACGCGGTATGGTCCGACCAGACCGAAGTGTTTGGTTCATCGCAGCAAACCTGGAAAGCCGCGAAAGAATTGTGGGGGCGCACCTTCGGTTACTTCCCCATCCTCGGCAACGCGGGCAATATTTACTTCGGCGTCCATGACTCTATTTATGGCATGACAGCCGATGATCGCGTTGGCGGTAACGCGGCGGCGGTGATATCAGGCCTGCAGCTGGCGCACGAACTGGCCCCCTCGATGGTAGAACGCATACCGTTTGAGTCTCCCACACCCCCACATTACAACTGGAGATATAACGAGGAGGCAAAAGGATTTGACTTGGTGCGAAGACCTGAGACTTCGGAGAAAGTTGAACCCGCCCCCGTTACAACAGGAAAAGTGCCTCCAGTAGAACCCACGGCCAAGCCCTCCTTTCCGGGAATGCGCGAGATAGAATTCAGGGGCGAAAAATACTTCGTCGCTGATAAGCCTGACGATGCGGACGGGTTAAGTTACCTGTTGCACGTACAAGACCCGAATGACCCGTCAAAGCTGGTGAGTACCGGTATATTGGCAGCACCGGATAAAAATGGGTTATGGAAAAGAAGAGGGATGGAAGGCGGATGGCCATGGCAACGCAAAGATTCTCCGCCAAGCCCGGAACCCACACCTCAACTGACGATTGCCGATCAGTTTCTAGAGGTAAATGGCTCAAAAATGAAGGGGGCTGAAAAATTTGACCCGTATTTGAACCTTGACGCAAACGAGTACAAATACGGCATTGCGGTGGACGACAAAGGTCAGAGCATCCCGCAGATTTCCTGGACAGCCGAGGAGGATCCGGCCAAGGCCACGCCGCACCCAACCGCCACTGCCTCGACGTTCGGTACGAGTGATTACAGTGAGCAGTTTATTAAAGATATCAATCGCAGCAAGTTCACCCTACAAACACCGGACGGTATCCAGCTGGAAATTGACATCGGCAAACAGGTACAGGCTCTGGAACTTGAACAAGGCAAAAAACTGTCAAACGCCGAGCTGGATGCCGTCATACAACAAAACATCGAGAAGTTTGAAAAGGTCATTCCTGATCCTGCGCTCAGGGCAAAAATTTCTGAAGTTGCCAATCAATGGTTGCTGGGCGCAGCCCCGGATGAATTTCAAACATCCCGATTCAAAGGCCCCATTTTTGCCAGCGGACGTGATCCGCACTACTACATCAATTATGACCCTGCAGATGATGTAACCACTGTCACCGCAAAATCCGATTTCCTACTGACCAAACTCGACGAAAACAATGGTGAACTTGATCCTATTACCGACCTGAATGTAAAAGCGTCAAGAACAATCACCCTACGAAGCAGCAATGAAATTGATAGCGACGGTTATGAGATAGATCCTTCTGCGCCTACTCGTATCGAAATCACACCAAACCTGGACTGACAAGCACTCGCCCCTCTATCTGCTGCTGCCTGAACGGCGGTAACCTCGGTAACCGCCGTTTTCGTTTGGGCAGTGTTCAGCTGCCATCTCAGGGGTCTCCATGGAAAGAATCGCCTTTAAACCGCTTCTCCTCGCTGCCGGCCTGCTGGCATTTATGCCGATGGCCCAGGCGGCCAGCACCCTGGTCTACTGCTCCGAAGCCAGCCCCGCCGGCTTCGACCCCAGCCAGTACACCAGCGGCACCGATTTTGATGCCTCCGCCGAAACCGTGTTCAACCGCCTGACCCAGTTCAAGCGCGGCGGCACCGAAGTCGAACCGGGCCTGGCAACCAGTTGGGACGTGTCCAAAGACGGCCTGACCTACACCTTCCACCTGCGCGATGGCGTGAAGTTCCACACCACCGACTATTTCACCCCGACCCGCGACTTCAACGCCGATGACGTGTTGTTCACCTTCCAGCGCCTGCTCGACCCCGAGAATGCGTTCCGCAAGGCCTACCCGTCGGAGTCGCCCTACTTCACCGACATGGGCTTGAACACCACGATCAAGAACGTCGAAAAACTCGACGAGCACACCGTGCGCTTCAACCTGAACAACGTCGATGCCTCCTTCGTGCAGAACCTGGCCATGAGCTTCGCTTCGGTGCAGTCCGCCGAATACGCCGCGCAGCTGCTCAAGGAAGGCAAGGCCGCCGACATCAACCAGAAGCCTGTCGGCACCGGGCCATTTGTGTTCAAGCGTTACCAGAAGGATTCGCAGATTCGCTACAGCGCCAATAAACAGTATTGGAAGCCCGAGGATGTGAAGCTCGACAACCTGGTGTTCTCGATCACCCCGGACGCTGCGGTGCGCCTGCAAAAGCTCAAGGCCGGCGAGTGCCAGGTCAGCGGTTACCCGCGCCCTTCCGACATTGAAGTGATGAAGCAGGATCCCAACCTGCGGGTTCTTCAGCAAGCCGGCTTCAACCTGGGTTTTCTCGCCTACAACGTGACCCACCCGCCCCTGGACCAGCTCAAGGTACGCCAGGCCCTGGACATGGCCATCGACAAGCCGGCCATCATCAAGGCGGTGTACCAGAGCGCCGGACAATTGGCGCAGAACGCCCTGCCTCCGGCGCAGTGGTCTTATGACCCCAACATCAAGGACGCGCCCTACGATCCGGCCAAGGCGCGGGCGCTACTAAAAGAAGCAGGGGTTGCACCAGGAACCACCATCAACCTGTGGGCGATGACCGTACAACGCGCTTCCAATCCCAATGCCCGAATGTCGGCGCAGATGATCCAGCAGGATTGGGAAAAGATCGGCATCAAGGCCAATATCGTCAGCTATGAGTGGGGCGAATACATCAAACGCGCCAAAGCCGGCGAGCACGACGTGATGATCTACGGCTGGACCGGCGACAACGGTGACCCGGATAACTGGCTCGGCGTGCTCTACAGTTGTGCTGCGGTGAAGGGCAGCAACTATGCAAAATGGTGTAACCCCGCCTACGACAAGCTGGTGCAGCAGGCCAAGGTCAGCAGCGACCGCGAGCAGCGCATCAAGTGGTATCAACAGGCGCAAAAAATCCTTAAGGAACAAGTACCTATAACGCCTATTGCAAACTCGACGGTTTTCCAGCCCCTTCGAAAGGAAGTGCAGGATTTCAAAATCAGTCCATTTGGACTCACACCGTTCTATGGCGTCAGTCTGAATAAGTAACAGGCACGCCCCAACCGAGTGCGCCAGACGCCTCGGTTGGGCATTCCTGGTGCGCGTATCGCACCGAAAAAAACCCTCAAAAGTGCGTAAATGTGTCTGAACTTACACATATGCGACATTCGTGTACGTTCGTACCACTGTTTAGCCGTTGTAGGCTCTCAACATCTTGCATTGGGTATGGGCCCTGCATAAGTATCCGCAGGTCGACTCACGAGGTCGCCCTCACTACCAAAAATGACAACAAATCATGAGGCCAACATGCTTAAACACGCAGTCATTCCGTTATTAGTCAGCGCCGGTTTAATGGCTGCTGCACCTTTCGCCCAAGCGGCGAGCAACCTGGTGTTCTGCTCCGAAGGGAGCCCGGCCGGTTTTGATCCAGGCCAGTACACCACCGGAACAGACTTCGATGCTTCGGCCGAGACCATGTTCAACCGTCTGACCCAGTTTGAGCGCGGCGGCACCGCTGTTGTTCCTGGGCTGGCCACCACCTGGGACGTTTCCCCGGATGGCCTGACCTACACCTTCCACCTTCGTGAAGGCGTCAAGTTCCACACCACCCCGTACTTCAAGCCAACTCGTGAATTTTCGGCTGACGACGTACTGTTCACGTTCAACCGGATGATCAACAAAGATGATCCGTTCCGCAAAGCCTACCCAACCGAGTTCCCGTACTTCACGGACATGGGTATGGACACCAACATCAAGAACATCGAGAAAGTCGATGCCCACACCGTCAAGTTCACCCTAGGCACCGTGGACGCCGCCTTTATCCAGAACCTGGCAATGAGCTTCGCCTCCATCCAGTCGGCTGAATACGCCGCCCAGCTGTTGAAGGAAGGCAAGGCACAGGACATCAACCAGAAGCCAATCGGCACTGGTCCGTTCGTGTTCAAGAGCTACCAGAAAGACTCCAACATCCGTTACACCGGCAACAAGGATTACTGGAAGCCTGAAGACGTGAAGATCGACAACCTGATCTTCGCCATCACCACCGACCCGTCGGTGCGCATCCAGAAGCTGAAGAAAAACGAATGCCAGGTAACCCTGTTCCCGCGTCCGGCCGACCTCAAGGCGCTGGGTGAAGACAAGGACCTGAAACTGCCGCACCAGGCCGGTTTCAACCTGGGCTACATCGCCTACAACGTCATGCCGGTCCTCAAGGGCCAGACCGCACCGAACCCGCTGTCCGACCTGCGCGTGCGTGAGGCTCTGGACATGTCGGTGAACAAGCAGCAGATCATCGACTCGGTTTACCAGGGCGCAGGCCAACTGGCCGTCAACGCCATGCCGCCTACCCAATGGTCCTACGACACCACCATCAAGGACGCCCCGTTTGATGTGAGCAAGGCCAAGGCCTTGCTCAAGGAAGCCGGCGTCAAGGAAGGTACCGAGATCACCCTGTGGGCGATGCCGGTCCAGCGTCCGTACAACCCGAACGCCAAGCTGATGGCTGAGATGCTGCAGAACGACTGGAAACAGATCGGCCTGAAAGTGAACATCGTCAGCTACGAGTGGGGCGAGTACATCAAGCGTTCCAAAGGCGGCGAGAACCAGGCCATGATCATTGGCTGGAGCGGCGACAATGGTGACCCGGACAACTGGCTGAACGTGCTGTTCGGCTGCGATTCCCTGGCCGGCAACAACTTCTCCAAGTGGTGCGACAAGAAATTCGACGGCATCGTGAAAGAAGCCAAGGCGACTTCCGACGTAGCCAAACGCACCGAGCTGTACAAGCAGGCGCAACATATCCTCAAAGATGCAGTCCCGATGACACCTATCGCGCACTCGACGGTGTATCAACCCATGCGCAACAACGTGCAGGACTTCAAGATCAGCCCGTTTGGCTTGAACTCCTTCTACGGTGTGAGCGTAAGCGGCAAGTAAGGGTCTCTGGCGGCGACGTTTCATAACGTCGCCGTTATTGCATCCGCCAAGACCGTAGGAAACAGACCACCTCCGCACACGCTGCCGTCCTACGGCAGCGAACTGCGAATCGCGGCTCCGTTGCCTACAAGGTCTGTCAGATTCGTTGCATTTACTGCCCGGCTCCCGACCCATAACGTCGTGGCACGGCAGACGCTTCGTCTCTGTGAGGCAACTGCCGTTGTGGGATCAGTGTTGTCGCTGGGCCAAGGCCTTGCGATTGCTCACTGACGAAAACAACAAACAAGGATCGGGATTGTCATGCGCCATACCACCGTTCTATCCGCGATATTTGGCACCAGCCTGTTGGCTGTGGCCTCGATGGGCCAGGCTGCCGAGAAAAAGAGCCTGGTGTTTTGCTCCGAAGGCAGCCCGGCTGGCTTCGACACCGCGCAATACACGACGGCCACCGATAACGACGCCGCCGAGCCTATCTACAACCGCTTGGCCGAGTTTGAAAAAGGCGCGACCAATGTCGTACCGGGCCTTGCAACCCGTTGGGATATTTCCGAAGACGGCCTGACCTACACCTTCCACCTGCGCGAAGGGGTGAAATTCCACAGCAACAAGGACTTCAAGCCGACGCGTGATTTCAACGCCGACGACGTGCTGTTCACCTTCAATCGCATGCTTGACCCCGAACATCCGTTCCGCAAGGCCTACCCCACCGAGTTTCCGTACTTCAACGGGATGAGCCTGAACAAGAATATCGCCAAGGTCGAGAAAACCGACCCGCACACCGTGGTGATGACCCTGAACACGGTCGACGCCGCGTTTATCCAGAACATCGCCATGAGCTTCGCCTCGATCCTGTCGGCTGAATACGCCGACCATTTGCTCAAGACCGGCAAGCCCAGCGACATCAACCAGAAGCCGATCGGCACCGGGCCGTTCGTGTTCCAGCGTTATCAGAAAGATTCGCAGATCCGCTACACCGGCAACAAACAGTACTGGGACCCGAGCCGCGTGAAGCTCGACCAGCTGATTTTTGCGATCAACACCGACGCGTCGGTGCGGGTGCAAAAGCTCAAGGCCGGCGAATGCCAGATCACCCTGCACCCGCGCCCGGCCGACGTCGAAGCCCTGAAGGCCGACCCGAACCTGCAACTGCTGACCAAGCCGGGTTTCAACCTGGGCTACATCGCCTATAACGTGCGGCACAAGCCTTTCGACCAGCTCGAAGTGCGCCAGGCCCTGGACATGGCGGTGAACAAGCAAAGCATTCTCAACGCCGTGTACCAGGGCGCGGGGCAACTGGCGGTCAACGCCATGCCGCCGACCCAGTGGTCTTACGACGACACCATCAAGGACGCCGCCTACAACCCGGAAAAGGCCAAGGAACTGCTCAAGGCCGCCGGCGTGAAGGAAGGTACCGAAATAACCCTGTGGGCGATGCCGGTGCAACGGCCGTACAACCCCAACGCCAAGCTGATGGCTGAAATGCTGCAAAGCGATTGGGCCAGGATTGGCCTCAAGGTCAAGATCGTCAGCTATGAATGGGGCGAGTACATCAAGCGCACCAAGAATGGCGAGCACGATGTCAGCCTGATTGGCTGGACCGGCGACAACGGTGACCCGGACAACTGGCTGGGCACCCTCTACAGCTGCGACGCCATCGGCGGGAACAACTACTCCATGTGGTGTGACCCGGCGTACGACAAGCTGATCAAGCAAGCCAAGGTCGTGACCGACCGCGAACAAAGGACTGTTCTGTACAAACAGGCGCAGCAACTGCTTAAAGCACAGGTGCCGATCACGCCAGTCGCCCACTCGACGGTCAACCAGCCGTTAAGCGCCAAAGTCGAAGGTTTCAAAGTCAGCCCCTTCGGCCGCAACTTGTTCTCGGGCGTCAGTATCACCCCATAAAAATATAACCGGATTGCGCAGGGTGAGCATTCACCTTGCTGCAAACGTGCAGCCTTATTTCGGGTTTTACCCCAGGGCAAACGTTTGCAAAGGCTTGAAAGAGTTACACACCCAATAGCCGGTTCACCTAAAAAGACCGGCATTAAAAAAGAGAACCAAAGGAGCTTCACCCATGAAACTGAGCAGCACCGCGCTACTGGCCCTGGCCATCAGCAGCATCACGGCCACCGCTTACGCTGAACCTGCAAGCCAGGACTTCGTTCCAACCACACTGGCCGGCACCAGCGCCCAAAGCGAGGCCAAAGGCTTTATCGATGGATTCAGCCTGGGCGGTACAACCCGTAACTGGTTCTCCAGCGAGAACAAATTCCGTGGTCAGCGTTTCTCGTACGAGAAGCACAACGTGACACAAACCGACGCCAACCGTACCAACTGGGTACAGGGCACCATCCTCAACGGCACCTCGGGCTTCACCCAAGGCACCGTGGGCGTGAGCACTGAGGTAGCGGTCTACAACGCTCTGGTCCTGGACCGCAGCAAGCGCGACATCAAGGGTGGCTCCAACCGTACCCTGGCCGACTCCGATGGCGATGCTGTAGGCCAGTGGAGCAAACTGGGCCTGGCCAACGTCAAGTTCCGTGTCTCGAACACCACGTTGACCGCCGGTCGCCAGAACTTCAGCAGCGGCATCGTCGACACCATCGGCAACCGTGCACTGCCTTCAAGCTTTGAAGGTGTGAGCTTCAACAGTGAAGAGTTCAGCAACCTGTCGTTCCAGGGCGGCGTGTTTGACCGCGTTTCGCCACGGACCGAGCAGAGCCTGTCGAAATTCCGTTCCGAATACGGCAATGGCCAGGAAACCGACAAGGTCAAGACCCTGGGCGTTAACTACCAGCCGTTCAAGAGCCTGAAGACCAGCCTGTTCGCCGCCAACGTCGAAGACTTCTGGAACCAGTACTACTTCGGCGCTACCCACGAGCTGGGCGACAGCCAGACCCTGTCCCTGACCACCGGCCTGAACTACTACAAAACTACCGATACCGGTAAAAAGCTGATGGGGAATATCGACAACGATACCTACTCCCTGTCCCTGGGACTGACTCACCAAGCCCACAGCCTGACCTTCTCCTACCAGGCCATCAACGGTAACGAGTACTTCGACTACCTGCACGAAACCAACGGCATCTACCTAGCCAACTCCTTGACCTCCGACTTTAACGGACCGAACGAGAAATCCTTCCAGATCGCCTACGGCATCAACATGGCCGAATACGGCGTGCCAGGCCTGAAATTCAACGTCTACTCGGCGCGCGGCTGGGGCATCGACGGTACTCACTACACCGGCACTGCCTACGGCGAATCCGGCGTGGCGCGTAGCGACCTGCGTCTGATGGACGGCGAGACTCACCAGGAATACGGCGTGGGCGCGGCTTACGCGATCCAGAGCGGCTCGCTCAAGGCCACGACCATCCGTGGTACCTACGTGACTCACCGCGCCAGCGCCAACCAGGCTGACGGCAACATCCGTGAGTTCCGCCTGGTCACCACCATTCCGTTCAACATTCTTTAATCAGCGCCAGGTAGGCGGCGGGCTCAGGACGAGCCTGCCGCCTACGCTTGTCTGGTCCAATCGATTGCAGAGGGCTCTTAGATGAAAATGCTCCCGTTACAAGCTGCCATTGCCGCTGCGCTGTTGAGCGTCGCGGTCGGCATCTCGGCCAAACCGTTGGTCGTCTGCACCGAAGCCAGCCCGGAAGGTTTCGATCCGGTCCTGTACACCACGGCTGTCACCGCTGACGCCGCGGCTGAAACCATGTTCAACCGCCTGGTGGACTTCAAGCCCGGCACCACCGAAGTGATCCCGGCACTCGCCAAGGACCTGCCGGAAATCAGTGCCGATGGCCTGACCTACACCTTTCACCTGCGCGACGACATCAAGTTCCACACCACCGACTACTTCAAACCCACGCGCAACATGAATGCCGACGACGTGCTCTGGAGCTTCCAGCGCCAGCTGGACCCGAATCACCCGTGGCACAACAAGTCCAACGTGGGCTACCCGTACTTTGAAAGCATGGGCTTCAAAGAGCTGCTCAAGAGCGTGACGAAGACCGACGATCACACCGTGGTCTTCACCCTGACCCGCCCTGAAGCACCGTTCCTGGCCGACCTGGCCATGGCGTTTTCCTCGATCCACTCCGCCGAATACGCCGACCAGTTGCTCAAGTCCGGCAAGACCGATGACCTGAACGCCAAGCCCATCGGCACCGGCCCGTTCATCTTCACCCGCTACGCCAAAGACGCCCAAGTGCGCTTCAAGGCCAACCCGGACTACTTCCGTGGCAAGCCGCCGGCAGACCCGCTGATCCTGGCCATCACCACTGACAACAACGTGCGCCTGCAAAAGCTCAAGGCCAACGAATGCCAGATCGCGCTGTACCCAAAACCGGATGACGTGCCGAGCATGAAGGCCGACCCGAACCTGAAGGTCGCGGAACTGGCGGCGATGACCACCGCCTACACCGCCATGAACACCACCCACAAGTACATGAGCGACGCGCGGGTGCGTCACGCGATCAACATCGCGTTCGACAAGAAAGGCTACAACGAGTCCCTGTACGGCAAAGGCAACGCAGTCGACGCCACCGGGCCTTACCCGCCCACCTTGCTGGGCTTCAGCGACAAGCTGAAGAACCCGCCACGTGACCTGGACAAGGCCCGCGCCCTGCTCAAGGAAGCCGGTGTACCGGAAGGCACCGAAATCACCCTGTTCACCCGCAATGGTGGCGGCCCGACCAACCCCAACCCGATGCTCGGCGCCCAGCGCATGCAGGCGGACCTGGCGCAAATCGGCCTGAAAGTGAACATCAAGGTCATGGAATGGGGCGAAATGCTCAAGCGCGCCAAGAATGGCGAACATGACATGGTCTCCGCCGGCTGGGCGGGGGATAACGGGGACCCGGATAACTTCCTCACCCCGAACTTGAGTTGCGATGCAGCGAAAAACGGCGAAAACTACGCCCGCTGGTGTAACAAAGAGTTTCAAGACTTGATCGACAAGGCACGCGCTATCGCTGAACCCGCACAGCGCGCTGCACTCTATGAACAAGCCATGGACGTTTTCGACAAGGACCAACCATGGATTCCCATGGCTTACCCGAAAATGTTTACCGCCATGCGTAAAAACGTCGAGGGTTATACCCAAAGCCCTCTGACTACAAATAACTTCGCCACCACCCAGGTGAAGTAGATAAGAAACGCTCGGCACCGTCGACATTGACGGTGCCGAACCTGCCTAACCGGCTGATTGAGGTACACAACAAGATGTTTAGTTTTATTGCCCGCCGATTGGGGTTATTGATCCCCACGTTTTTCGGCATCACCTTGCTGACGTTCGCGTTGATTCGCATGATCCCTGGCGACCCCGTCGAAGTCATGATGGGCGAACGACGAGTCGACCCCGAGATGCACGCTCAGGCAATGGAACGCCTTGGTCTGAATAAACCGCTTTACGCGCAATACCTGGATTATGTCGGCAAGCTCGCCCACGGCGACCTCGGCGAATCCCTGCGCACCCGTACCAGCGTGTGGACTGAATTCACCGCCCTTTTCCCGGCGACCCTGGAACTGTCCATGGCCGCCCTGTTGTTCGCCGGCATCCTGGGGCTGTTAGCCGGGGTGATCGCGGCCTTGAAGCGAGGATCCCTGTTCGACCATGGGGTGATGGGCATCTCCCTGGCGGGATATTCGATGCCGATCTTCTGGTGGGGCCTGATCCTGATCATGTTCTTCTCCGTGAGCCTGGGCTGGACGCCCGTGTCCGGGCGGATCGACCTGCTCTACGACATCGAGCCGCGCACCGGCTTCATGCTGATCGACACCCTGCTGGCTGACGAGCCGGACGCGTTCTGGGATGCGTTGCACCACCTGATCCTGCCGGCCATCGTGCTCGGCACCATCCCGCTGGCCGTGATCGCGCGGATGACCCGTTCGTCGATGCTCGAAGTGCTGCGCGAAGATTACATCCGCACCGCCAAGGCCAAGGGCCTGTCGCCGGCGCGCGTGGTGTTCGTCCACGGCCTGCGTAACGCCTTGATCCCGGTACTCACCGTGGTCGGCCTGCAAGTCGGCACGCTGCTGGCCGGTGCGGTCCTGACTGAAACCATCTTCTCGTGGCCCGGCATCGGCAAATGGCTGATCGAAGCCATTGGCGCACGGGACTATCCCGTGGTGCAAAACGGCATCCTGTTAATCGCCTGCCTGGTGATTCTGGTGAACTTCGTGGTGGACATCCTCTACGGCTTCGCCAACCCACGCATCCGTCACCAGCGCTGAGATCATGACCATGACCACACCTACTCCCGCGGTAGCAGTCGATCAAAGCCTGCTGTACCCGTCCCCGTACAAAGAATTCTGGCAAGCCTTTTCCAAGAACAAGGGCGCCGTTGCCGGCCTGCTGTTCATGTTACTGGTGGTGTTTTGCGCCATCTTCGCCCCCTGGGTGGCTCCGCATAACCCGAGCGAGCAATACCGTGACTTCCTGCTGACGCCTCCGGCCTGGCTGGAAGGCGGGCAGATCCAGTTCCTGCTGGGCACCGACGAACTGGGCCGTGACCTGCTGTCGCGCCTGATCCAGGGCTCGCGCCTGTCCTTGCTGATCGGTTTGTCGTCGGTGGTGATGTCGTTGATCCCGGGGATCCTGCTGGGTCTGTTCGCCGGTTTCTTCCCGCGCCTGCTCGGCCCAACCATCATGCGTCTGATGGACATCATGCTGGCCCTGCCATCGCTGCTGCTGGCTGTGGCCATTGTCGCGATCCTCGGCCCTGGCCTGATCAACACCGTGATCGCGATTGCGATCGTGTCGCTGCCGTCCTATGTCCGTCTGACCCGCGCGGCGGTGATGGGCGAACTGAACCGTGACTACGTGACCGCCGCCCGCCTCGCCGGCGCCGGCCTGCCGCGCCTGATGTTCGTCACCGTGCTGCCAAACTGCATGGCACCGCTGATCGTTCAGGCCACCTTGAGTTTCTCCTCGGCGATTCTCGATGCCGCGGCCCTGGGCTTCCTGGGCCTTGGCGTACAACCGCCAACCCCTGAGTGGGGCACCATGCTGGCCTCGGCCCGCGACTACATCGAACGCGCCTGGTGGGTCGTGAGTCTGCCTGGCTTGACCATTTTGCTCAGCGTGCTGGCAATCAACCTGATGGGCGACGGCCTGCGCGATGCGCTGGACCCGAAACTCAAGAACGCCGCCTGAGGAGATTCCCATGTCACTGCTAGAAATCAAGAATCTCAATGTCCGCTTCGGCGACAAGACCGCCGTGCCGGTGGTCGATGGCCTCGACATCTCCGTCGACAAAGGCGAAGTACTGGCGATCGTGGGCGAGTCGGGTTCGGGTAAATCCGTGACCATGATGGCGCTGATGGGCCTGATCGAGCACCCCGGCATCGTCACCGCCGACGCCCTGAACTTCGACGGCAAGGACATGCTCAAGCTGAGCAACCGTCAGCGTCGGCAGATCGTCGGCAAAGACCTGGCGATGGTGTTCCAGGACCCGATGACTGCACTGAACCCCAGCTACACCGTGGGTTTCCAGATCGAAGAAGTGCTGCGCCTGCACCTGAAAATGTCCGGCAAGCAAGCGCGCAAGCGTGCCATCGAACTGCTCGAAAAGGTGGAAATCCCGGGCGCAGCCAGCCGTATGGATGCCTACCCGCACCAACTGTCCGGTGGTATGAGCCAACGTGTGGCCATCGCCATGGCAATCGCCGGCGAGCCGAAACTGCTGATCGCCGATGAACCCACCACCGCACTCGACGTGACCATCCAGGCCCAGATCATGGACCTGCTGCTGGCCTTGCAGAAAGAGCAGAACATGGGCCTGGTGCTGATCACTCACGACCTCGCGGTGGTGGCTGAAACCGCCCAGCGCGTGTGCGTGATGTACGCCGGCCAGGCCGTGGAAGTTGGCCAGGTGCCACAGTTGTTCGACATCCCGGCGCACCCGTACAGCGAAGCGCTGCTCAAGGCGATTCCCGAGCACAGCCTGGGCGCCACGCGCCTGGCCACGCTGCCGGGTATTGTTCCCGGCCGTTATGACCGCCCGCAAGGTTGCCTGCTGTCGCCACGCTGCCCGTATGTGCAGGAATCCTGCCGCGCCCAGCGTCCTGGCCTTGACCCAAAAAGCAACAGCCTCGCCCGCTGCTTCTACCCGCTGAATCAGGAGGTGGCGTAATGGCCGTCGTACTTACCGCCCGCGACCTGACCCGTCATTACGAAGTGTCCCGTGGCCTGTTCAAGGGCCACGCGCTGGTGCGTGCGCTCAATGGTGTGTCGTTCGAACTGGAAGCCGGCAAGACCCTCGCGGTCGTGGGCGAGTCCGGTTGCGGCAAATCCACCCTGGCCCGTGCCCTGACGCTGATTGAAGAACCGTCTTCCGGCTCGCTGAAAATCGCAGGGCAAGAAGTTGCCGGGGCCGACAAGGCCCAGCGCAAGCAATTGCGCAAAGACGTGCAGATGGTGTTCCAGAGCCCGTACGCCTCGTTGAACCCGCGCCAGAAGGTCGGTGACCAACTGGGCGAGCCGCTGCTGATCAACACCAACCTGTCTGCCGCCGAACGTCGGGAAAAGGTCCAGGCGATGATGAAGCAAGTGGGCCTGCGCCCTGAGCATTATCAGCGCTACCCGCACATGTTCTCCGGTGGCCAGCGCCAGCGGATCGCACTGGCCCGGGCGATGATGCTGCAACCCAAGGTGCTGGTAGCGGACGAACCGACCTCGGCGCTGGACGTGTCGATCCAGGCCCAGGTGCTGAACCTGTTCATGGACCTGCAGCAGGAATTCAACACCGCCTACGTGTTCATCTCCCACAACCTGGCGGTGGTGCAACACGTCGCCGATGACGTGATGGTGATGTACCTCGGCCGCCCGGTGGAGGTCGGTCCGAAGGAAGACATCTACGCACGCCCGCTGCACCCGTACACCCAGGCGCTGCTGTCGGCGACCCCGACCATTCATCCGGACCCGAACAAACCGAAGATCAAAATCGTCGGCGAGTTGCCCAACCCGTTGAACCCGCCATCCGGCTGCGCGTTCCACAAGCGCTGCCCGTACGCGACCCAGCTGTGCAGCACCGATGAACCGGTGCTGCGACCACTCGACAACCGCCAGGTGGCTTGCCACTACGCGGAGCAATTTGTGGTCTGACGTGCAAAAAAAATGCTCTGGAGGGTGAGTCCAGAGCATTCCAGTGTTCTACAGCCCTGCTTGTCGGATAGCGCATCTGTCCGGTAAGCGGGGCTTTCTTTTGCCTGCGTTACTTACGTATCGCTGTCGCCATCGTTGTAGGTGTCGCTGTCTTCGCCGTCATTGTCCGGGTTCTCGGCGTCGTCATCGTCCTTGGAACCGCCCTGGTTCTCGTCACCAGGCTCGGATTCACTCTTGGCCAGCAGCAAGCCACCCGCCTGCACCGTCTTCGCCGCCACAAACCCGGTGCCATGGCTTTGCACAGCCGTTGTGGCCCACGCGGAAGACATACCCAACGACAACATCACCAGCACTTTGAGCAACAGCACCACACGTTGAAAGATACTCATGGTCGAATTCCGCCCAGTCAGGAGTTGAATTGCGTACGACGGCTGTCCGCCGTCGCCTTGCTTCAAGCTAGTCCCGAACTGAAGTTTTCGCCAATGAAACAAGCCGGATAGCAGCCAAAGAAAAAGGCGAAGCCATCACCGCTTCGCCCTCTCTTATATTGCCAACCCTTAGTGATGCTCGCGGGTCGCGCGGAATTTCACATCCGGCCAGCGCTCTTCCATCAACGCCAGGTTGACCCGGGTCGGGGCCAGGTAGGTCAGGTGACCACCGCCGTCGATCGCGAGGTTTTCCACGGCCTTGATCTTGAACTCTTCCAGCTTCTTCTTATCGCTGCAATCGATCCAGCGCGCGGAGTACACGGTGATCGGCTCGTAGGAGCATTCGACCTTGTATTCCTCTTTCAGGCGACTGGCCACCACATCGAACTGCAGCACACCGACGGCGCCGAGGATGATGTCGTTGCTGCGTTCCGGGAAGAACACCTGGGTCGCGCCCTCTTCTGCCAACTGCTGCAAACCCTGGCGCAGTTGCTTGGATTTCAGCGGGTCACGCAGGCGTACGCGGCGGAACAGTTCCGGGGCGAAGTGCGGGATACCGGTGAAGCCCAGTACTTCGCCTTCGGTGAACGTGTCACCGATCTGGATGGTGCCGTGGTTGTGCAAGCCGATGATGTCGCCGGCAAACGCCTCTTCCAGTTGCTCACGCTCGGAGGAGAAGAAGGTCAGGGCGTCGCCGATGCGCACGTCCTTGCCGGTACGCACGTGGCGCATCTTCATGCCTTTTTCGTATTTGCCGGAGCAGATGCGCATAAAGGCAATACGGTCGCGGTGCTTGGGGTCCATGTTCGCCTGGATCTTGAACACGAAGCCGGCAAACTTCTCTTCCACCGGCTCCACGGTACGCTCGTTGGCAACACGGGCCAGCGGCTTGGGTGCCCAATTGACCACGGCGTCCAGCACGTGATCGACACCGAAGTTGCCCAGGGCGGTACCGAAGAACACCGGCGTCAGCTGGCCGTCGAGGAATTCCTGCTGGTTGAACTCGTGGCAGGCGCCCTGCACCAGTTCCAGCTGGTCGACAAACCGGTCGTACTCGTCACCCAGGTGGGCGCGGGCTTCGTCGGAGTCGAGCTTCTCGATGATTTTCACATCGGTACGTTCGTGGCCATGGCCGGCGGTGTACACGATGATGTAGTCGTCAGCCAGGTGGTACACGCCCTTGAAGTCGCGGTAGCAACCAATCGGCCAGGTGATCGGCGCGGCCTTGATCTTCAGGACGGCTTCGATTTCGTCCAGCAGTTCGATCGGGTCGCGGATGTCACGGTCGAGTTTGTTGATAAAGCTGACAATCGGCGTGTCCCGCAAGCGGCAGACGTCCATCAGCGCGATGGTCCGTGGCTCAACGCCTTTACCGCCATCGAGGACCATCAATGCCGAGTCCACTGCCGTCAGGGTGCGGTAGGTGTCTTCGGAGAAGTCTTCGTGGCCCGGGGTGTCGAGCAGGTTGATCATGTGGTCGCGATACGGGAACTGCATGACCGACGTGGTAATGGAAATACCACGCTGCTTTTCCATTTCCATCCAGTCAGAGGTGGCATGGCGGTCGGATTTGCGGGATTTCACCGTGCCGGCTACCGCGATCGCCTTGCCCATCAGCAACAGCTTCTCGGTGATGGTGGTTTTACCGGCATCGGGGTGGGAAATAATGGCGAAAGTGCGGCGTTTCGCGACTTCGGCGGCCTGGTGGGTCATGGGAAATCGCCTGGCAGGTGAGTCAAAAAAGGGCGGCGAGTATAGCGCAAACCCGGGGTGACGGACCACCGTTCACCCCATTGGGGGTGGCTAATTGCTGCCAAGTATGGAACCTTTTAAAAGGTAGAGACGTCCACTCCCCTGCTACCGCACTCGTAACAGGGGCTGAAAAATCAGCAAGTTAGCCTGACGAGGCTGCGCTCATGGCTCGACCGCATACCGCGTTGCCGGTAGGGGCGAGCTGCTATTCGCGACCACATTCGCCGACAGCCAGGAATGGCATTGCCGCTCGGAAATGTGTTCGCCGACAAAAGAAAAAAGGAGTCCGCCTGTGGCTATTCGCTATGGCAAAGGGCTGATAGGAGGAGCGGTTGTCGTCGCTCTCCTGGCCCTGCTGGTCCACTGGATCGGCATCAACACGATCGAACTGTACCGCGACGATTTGTTGTTTTACCTGCAAGCTCACTTGATCCTCGTCCTTGTTTCGATGCTGGCCGCCCTGATCGTAGGGATTCCCGCCGGTATTCTGCTTAGCCGACCGAATATGGTCGGGCGCGCAGAACGCTTCATGCAGATCTTCAACATCGGCAATACCGTCCCTCCCCTGGCCGTACTGGCCATCGCCCTCGGTGTCCTTGGCATCGGCAGCGGCCCCGCGATCTTCGCGCTGTTCCTCGCCTCGTTGCTGCCCATCGTGCGCAACACCTATGAAGGCCTGAAAAACGTTCAAGGTTCCCTCAAGGAAGCCGCCGTCGGCATCGGCATGACGCCGCGCCAGGTGCTGTTTCGCGTCGAGCTGCCCAACGCCGTGCCGATCATCATCGGCGGTGTGCGCGTGGCCCTGGCGATCAACGTCGGTACCGCGCCCCTGGCGTTCCTGATTGGCGCCAACAGCCTGGGCAGCCTGATCTTCCCCGGCATCGCCCTGAACAATCAGCCGCAACTGTTGCTCGGCGCCGCGTGCACCGCGCTGCTGGCCTTGCTGCTCGACGGCCTGGTGACCATGGCCAGCCGCCTTTGGCTGGAACGCGGGTTGCGTCCGTCTTAAGGCTTTGGCAAAGGAATTCACATGAAAAAACTGACATTGATATTGAGCTGCGTCCTGCTGTTCGCAGGGTTTGCGCAAGCCGCTGAAAAACCGGTCATTCGCATCGGCGCCCGGGTGTTCACCGAACAGACCCTGCTGGCCGAAATCACCTCCCAGTACCTGCGCACCAAGGGTTACGACACCCGTGTGACCGGCGGCCTGGGCAGCAACCTGGCGCGCAGTGCCCAGGAAAGCGGGCAACTGGACCTGATCTGGGAATACACCGGCGTGTCGCTGGTGGCCTACAACCACGTCGACGAGAAGCTCGACAGCGAACAGTCCTACGCCCGGGTGAAAGAACTCGACGCGAAAAAAGGCCTTGTCTGGCTCTCCCCGTCGAAATTCAGCAACACCTACGCCCTGGCGCTGCCAGAGAACGTGGCCAAGGAATTCCCGCAGATCAACAGCATCAGCGACCTGACCAGCGCCCTGGCCGAGAAAACCAAGGGCACACGCTTGGTGGCCCTCGACACTGAGTTCGCCAACCGTTCCGACGGCATGGCCGGCATGGTCAAGCTGTACGACATGAACCTGACCCGCAAGAACACCCGGCAGATGGACGCCGGCCTGGTGTACACCGCGCTGCGTAATGGCCAGGTGTTTGCCGGTTTGGTCTACACCACCGACGGTCGCCTGAACGCCTTCAAATTGAAGCTGCTGGATGACGACAAGCATTACTTCCCGGACTACACCGCAGCCCCCGTGGTGCGTCAGGTTTACCTCGACGCTCACCCGCAACTGGCCGCCGACCTCAAGCCACTGGCTGCGCTGTTCGATGACGAAACCATGCGCCAGCTGAATGCGCGGGTCGATGTCGACCATGAAAGCCCGTCCGCTGTGGCCGCAGATTTCCTGCGCCAGCATCCGATCAACTAAGAGGAGAAGACATGGAATTCCTGAACGCCTTTTCCCATCTTGATTGGGCACTCGTCCTGCAACTGACCTGGCAGCACATCACCCTGGTCGGCATCGCAGTCATCCTGGCCATCGTCGTGGGCGTGCCCCTGGGCGTGCTGATGACCCGCTTCCCGACCCTCGCCGGCCCGTTGCAAGCCAGTGCCACGGTGCTGCTGACCGTGCCGTCGATTGCCTTGTTCGGCCTGCTGCTGCCGTTCTACTCCAAGTTCGGCCAGGGCCTGGGGCCGATGCCGGCGATCACCGCCGTGTTCCTCTACTCCCTGCTGCCCATCATGCGTAACACCTACCTCGCCCTCACCGGCGTGGAACCGGGCATCCGCGAAGCCGCCAAAGGCATCGGCATGACCTTCGGCCAGCGCCTGCGCATGGTCGAACTGCCGATTGCCGTGCCGGTGATCCTCGCCGGTGTGCGCACCGCCGTCGTCATGAACATTGGTGTGATGACTATCGCCGCCACCATCGGCGCCGGTGGCCTGGGTGTACTTATTCTGGCTTCCATCAGCCGCAGCGACATGTCGATGCTGATCGTTGGCGCCGTACTGGTCAGTCTCCTGGCCATCTTCGCCGACCTGCTTCTGCAATGGCTGCAACGCACGCTGACTCCAAAAGGACTGCTCAAATGATCGAACTTCAAAACCTGACCAAGACCTTCCAAAGCAACGGCAAGACCATCACCGCCGTTGATTCCGTAAGCCTGACCGTCAACGAAGGCGAGATTTGCGTATTCCTCGGCCCGTCGGGTTGCGGCAAGAGCACCACGCTGAAGATGATCAACCGCCTGATCAAGCCGACCTCCGGCAAGATCCTGATCAATGGCGAAGACACCACCGACCTCGACGAAGTGACCCTGCGTCGCAACATCGGCTATGTGATCCAGCAGATCGGCCTGTTCCCGAACATGACCATCGAAGAAAACATCGTGGTGGTGCCCAAGCTGCTGGGCTGGGACAAGCAGAAATGCCACGACCGCGCCCGCGAGTTGATGAGCATGATCAAGCTGGAGCCCAAGCAGTACCTGCACCGCTACCCGCGTGAGCTGTCGGGTGGCCAGCAACAGCGGATCGGCGTGATCCGCGCCCTGGCGGCGGATGCCCCGCTGCTGCTGATGGATGAGCCGTTCGGCGCGGTCGACCCGATCAACCGCGAGATGATCCAGAACGAGTTCTTCGAGATGCAACGCGCGCTGAACAAGACCGTGATCATGGTCAGCCACGACATCGACGAAGCCATCAAGCTGGGCGACAAGATCGCGATCTTCCGCGCCGGCAAGCTGCTGCAGATCGATCACCCGGACACCCTGCTGGCCCACCCTGCCGACGAATTCGTCAGCAACTTCGTAGGCCAGGACAGCACCCTCAAGCGCCTGTTGCTGGTGAAAGCCGAAGATGCGGCGGACAACGCGCCGTCGGTCAGCCCGGAGACGCCGGTGGCGGAGGCCCTGGAGCAGATGGACGAACTGGACCGTCGCTACGTGGTGGTCACCGATGCCGAGAACAAGGCGCTGGGTTATGTGCGACGTCGCGACCTGCATCGTCAGACCGGTACCTGCGGCCAGTACCTGCGTGAATTCAACGCCACGGCGGCGTATGACGAGCATTTGCGCATCCTGTTGTCGCGCATGTACGAGTTCAACCGCTCGTGGTTGCCGGTGATGGACGCGGAGCGGGTGTTCCTCGGGGAAGTGACCCAGGAGTCGATTGCCGAGTACTTGAGCTCCGGTAAGTCCCGCGGGGGCAAGACCAGTATTGTTTCGCCGGCCGAGACAGCACTGGCCTGATAAATCTGCTTCTGTGGCGAGGGGGCTTGTCCCCCGTTGGGCTGCGCAGCAGCCCCATTAACTCCCCGCGTTTTTTCAGACAAAAAGCGGTGGCAGGTTTTGGGGGCCGCTACGCAGCCCAACGGGGGACAAGCCCCCTCGCCACAAAAGCCCTCGCTAACCAGCAGTTTCCCATTCAAATTGCCCCATCGGGGGAACATCAATCCGTCATACCGGTCGGTTACATAAGTAGCTGCACGCGGCCTCACGACGAACGCGTGCAAAAACGCGACATTTTTAGTTGATCTATAGCCCCTCACGTCCTAAAGTTCGCGCCGAACGTCCATGCTGGAAACGATCCATCCGGCTCAAGTACTGACGACGAGACAGCAAGGCCAAGGGAAGCGGTTGATCCCATGGCCTTTTTGCTTTCGGCGACATGCCTTGGGAAGTAGGCGAACCAAAGTGGGGATACGGAGGACGTTCATTTGCACCCATTGATCAATTTAGTTTGCCAGTAGGAGTTCCCAGCATGTCGATCCAGGTCGAAGACTATTTCGCGCGCGCCACTTTTGACAAAATGAAGGCGTTCGCCGATACCCAGGAAACCCCGTTCGTGGTGATTGACACCGCGATGATCAGCCAGGCCTACGATGACCTGCGCGCCGGTTTCGAATTCGCCAAGGTGTACTACGCCGTCAAGGCCAACCCGGCCGTCGAGATCATCGACGTGCTCAAAGACAAAGGTTCGAGCTTCGACATCGCGTCGATCTACGAGCTGGACAAGGTCATGGACCGCGGCGTCAGCCCGGACCGTATCAGCTACGGCAACACCATCAAGAAATCCAAGGACATCCGCTACTTCTACGAGAAGGGCGTGCGCCTGTTCTCCACCGACTCCGAAGCCGACCTGCGCAACATCGCCAAGGCTGCCCCGGGCTCGAAAGTCTATGTGCGCATCCTGACCGAAGGCTCGACCACGGCCGACTGGCCGCTGTCGCGCAAATTCGGCTGCCAGACCGACATGGCCATGGACCTGCTGATCCTCGCCCGCGACCTGGGCCTGGTGCCTTACGGCATCTCCTTCCACGTGGGTTCGCAGCAGCGTGACATCAGCGTGTGGGACGCGGCGATCGCCAAGGTCAAAGTGATCTTCGAGCGCCTGAAGGAAGAAGACGGCATCCACCTGAAGCTGATCAACATGGGCGGTGGCTTCCCGGCCAACTACATCACCCGCACCAACAGCCTGGAAACCTACGCCGAGGAAATCATCCGCTTCCTCAAGGAAGACTTCGGTGACGACCTGCCGGAAATCATCCTGGAACCGGGCCGTTCGTTGATCGCCAACGCCGGGATCCTGGTCAGTGAGGTGGTATTGGTTGCGCGTAAATCCCGCACCGCCGTCGAGCGTTGGGTATACACCGACGTGGGCAAATTCTCCGGCCTGATCGAAACCATGGACGAAGCCATCAAGTTCCCGATCTGGACCGAGAAGAAAGGCGAGATGGAAGAAGTGGTCATCGCCGGCCCGACCTGTGACAGCGCCGACATCATGTACGAGAACTACAAGTACGGCCTGCCGCTGAACCTGGCGATTGGTGACCGGATGTACTGGTTGTCCACCGGTGCGTACACCACCAGCTACAGCGCGATTGAATTCAATGGCTTCCCGCCGCTGAAATCGTTCTACCTGTAAGCCGGCGGCAAACAAAAAACCCATGACGCGTCATGGGTTTTTTTGTGGGTTCAGGAAAGCTCGGCGGTGCGTCGCTGGTAGGCCACAGCCATCGCCCGAATCTGCGGGTCGTTGGCGGCAGACAACGCCTTGTGCGCCACACGCAAGAACTTCAGATTCCCGCCCGCCAGCGCCTTGCGCAGCCACTCCAGCGCCGCGTCGACCTGGCCGCGATCCGCCAACACCGCCGCATAACTGAACTGCCCGCGAAAATCCCCGCCTTGCGCCGACCGGCGATACCACGCCACCGCCGCCTCCAGATCCCTGGGGCAAAACTGCCCTTCTTCCAGATAACGCCCCAGCAGGTTCATTGACTTGGCATGGCCCAGTTCCGCTGCCTGTCGATAACACGCCAGCGCCAGGCCTTGGTCTTCGGCAACCCCGCGCCCGGTCGCCAGCAGGTTGGCATAGTTATACAACCCCCAATCCAAGCCGCCTTCTGCCGCCAGACGATATTCCCGTGCCGCCGCCACCGCATCCGCCGTGCAACCCCAGCCATGCTCCAGGCAACGCCCGAGCATGTTGCGCGCCATCCAGTGCCCGCCTTGGGCCGCGATGCGGAACCAGCGCACCGCCAGCGCTTCATCGCGCTCGATGCCACGCCCTTCCAGCAGGATTTGCCCAAGCAGCGCCTGGGCATCCACCACGCCCTCCTTCGCCGCGATCAAAATCGCCTGGGCGGCCCGCACCGGGGAGTCGTCGAGCATGCTCTGCAATTGCTCAACGTTGAGGATTTCTTCACGACGCAATAAAAAGCCCACGGTCAGACCTCAACCCAGCGGCGCAGCAGGTTGTGATAGGTGCCGGTGAGCTGGATCAGCGCCGGGTGGTCGGGCACGTCCCGGCTCAGTTGCTGGATCGCCCCGTCCATCTCGAACAGCAAGGTGCGCTGGCTGTCTTCGCGCACCAGGCTTTGGGTCCAGAAAAACGAGGCGTAGCGCGCGCCACGGGTCACGGCGTTGACCTTGTGCAGGCTGGAGCCGGGGTACAGCACCATATCGCCCGCCGGCAACTTGACCCGTTGCAAGCCGAAGGTGTCCTGGATTTCCAGCTCGCCGCCGTCGTAGTCGTCGGGGTCGCTGAAAAACACGGTGGAGGACAGGTCAGTGCGCACGCGCTCGTGACTGCCTTTGGACTGGCGCACAGCGTTGTCGATATGGAAGTCGAAACTGCCACCCGCCGTGTAACAGTTGAGCAACGGAGGGATGACCTTGTGCGGTAACGCCGCCGACATAAACAAAGGATTTTTCCACAGTCGATCGAGGATCGCCGCGCCGATTTCCTTTGCCAGCGGGTGGCCTTCCGGCAGTTGCAGGTTGTGTTTGGCCTTGGCCGACTGATGACCGGCAGTGATTTTGCCGTCTGCCCAATCGGCCTCCGCCAGGGCTTCGCGGATGCGCAGCACTTCCTCGCGAGAGAACAGGCCGGGAATGTGCAGCAGCATGGGGGCGTTACCTGAAAACAGTGAGGCGCCAATGGTAGTGATTCTTATTGACTGTGCACAACCCCACTCCCAGCCAAACGACGAACGAGATCGTAAAAACCGTAAGCAAAAAGTGTAAAGAACGTAAATTCAGTGCGAATAGTAATGTATCGCAATTGATATGAAGTCTTGTTCTCCCTATATTCCGCGGCCTCACCTCCTTGGGGAAAGGACACACTCATGCCGCGCACTTCGATAAAAACACCTGCCAGTTCACCACGCTTGCTGGCCTCGGCCATCGGCGTTGCCATCAGCGCCAGCGCTGCCGCCCAAATGGCGCAAGCAGCTGAAGACACCGAGCAGAAAGGCGAGCGCAACAGCATTTCCCTGGGGGCCACCAGCATCACCGGCCAGGAACAGGACAACACGTCCTACCAGGTCGAAAAAGCCTCTTCGCAGAAGTACACCGCGCCGCTGGTCGACACCCCGCGCTCGGTCACCGTGGTGCCACAGCAAGTACTCAAGGACACCGCTGCCACCTCGTTGCAGGATGCCTTGCGCACCGTGCCGGGGATTACCTTCGGCGCCGGTGAAGGCGGTAACCCCCAGGGCGACCGGCCGTTCATTCGCGGCTTTGACGCACAGGGCGACACCTACCTCGACGGCGTGCGTGACACCGGCGGCCAGAGCCGCGAGATCTTCGACATCGAGTCGATCGAAGTCAGCAAAGGCCCCAACTCGTCCTTCGGTGGTCGCGGGTCGGCCGGCGGCAGCCTCAACCTGGTCAGCAAGACGCCACAGGCGCGGGACTTCACCAACGGTGGTTTCACCTACGGCTCCGACCAGACCCGTCGCTACGTGCTCGACGTCAACCGTCAGTTCCTGGACAGTGCCGCGTTCCGCCTGAACCTGATGAGCCACGAACAGAACGTCGCCGGGCGTGACGCCGTCAACTACGACCGTTGGGGTGTGGCCCCGTCGCTGACCTTCGGCCTGGGCACCCCGACCCGCGTCAACCTCAGCTACTACCACATGGAAAGCAACGACCTGTCGGATTCGGGCATTCCGTATGGCTACAGCAACAGCGGCGCCAGAGCTGCCCATGTGCATGACAAACCCACCGACGGCGGCGACAGCAACAACTTCTACGGCCTCAAGGATCGCGACTTCCGCAAGACCCGCGCCGACATCAGTACGTTCTCCATCGAGCACGACCTGAACGACAACATGACGCTGAAAAACACCCTGCGCCATGGCAACACCGGCCAGGACTACATCGTCACCCAACCGGACGACAGCCAGCACAACGTCAATCAGTTCGGCACCGTGTGGCGGCGCGCGAACACTCGCGTATCCACCACCGAAACCACCACCAACCAGACCGACCTGTTTGGCAGCTTCCAGGCCTTCGGCTTCAAGAACACCTACTCCACCGGCCTGGAATTCACCGGCGAAGAAACCCGCTACAGCGGCTACACCGTCAGCCCGAACAGCAACCCCGGTTGCCCGGCGCCCGGCAAAGGTGGCCAGTGCACCTCGCTGGGTAATCCGAACCCGGACGATGCCTGGACCGGCAGCATTGCGCGCAACTACAACGGCACCAACACCAAGGCCACCAGCCGCGCCGCCTATGTATTCGACACCATCGAACTGGACCCGCAATGGCTGCTGAACGTTGGCCTGCGCTACGACACCTTCGACACCGTGGCCAACACCAATGCGGTGCCGACCGCCACCGTCAAGGCCCGCAGCAAAATCAAGAACGACAGCCAATTCTTCAACTGGCAGGCCGGCCTGGTCTGGAAGCCATTGGATAACGGCAGCATCTATGCCTCCTACGCGACCTCGGCCTCGCCTGCCGGCGGCCTGGTAGGCGAAGGCGCAGATGGCAACCCGCTGTCTGCCGGTGCCGCCACCAGCGACCTGAAACCCGAAGAAACCGTCAATTACGAACTGGGCACCAAGTGGGACCTGTTCCACGATCGCCTGTCCCTGACCGCCGCGGTGTTCCGCACCGAGAAGAAAAACACGCGGATCCTGGTAGACGCGCTGACCTATGAAAACGGCGGCGAATCCCGTGTGGACGGCCTGGAATTGTCCGCCAGCGGCAAGCTCACCGATCAATGGCAAGTGTTCGCCGGCTACAGCTACCTGAAAAGCGAACTGGTGGACCCGGGCTTGAACGGCCGGAACGGCGTCATCAGCGCGGGCTCCAACAAAGGCAACCAAATGCCCAACACGCCGAAGAACACCTTCAGCCTGTGGACAACCTATGACGTGACCCCAAAACTGACCGTCGGCGGCGGCGCATTCTATGTCGACGAAGTCTATGGCGATGCCGGCAACACCGTTTACGTGCCGTCGTACACCCGCTACGACGCCATGGCCAGCTACAAGCTGACCAAGAACGTGGACCTGCAATTGAACGTGCAGAACCTCACCGACAAGACCTACTACGACAAGGCCTACGCGGCACACTTCGCCAACCAGGCCGCCGGCCGCACGGCGATGCTGACCACCAGTTTCCATTTCTAAACCGATACAAATCACCGCACAAAACCCCACGCATCGGATGCGTGGGGTTTTTGCATGTAAAAAAGAATCTTTCTCGAATACTCGCGGCATAATGCGCGCCGTGAGCCACCTAACCTGATGACGAGGCCGTACGACGTGTTGAAGAAAACCCTGTTCCAGTTGCATTGGTTCTTCGGCATTACCGCCGGGCTGGTGTTGGCCTTGATGGGGATCACCGGCGCGACGGTGTCGTTCCAGGACGAAATCATCGAGGCGCTGAACCCGACCGTGTTGACGGTGGAAAAGCGTCCGGCCGGCGTACTGCCGCCCGTTGAACTGGTGCGCCTGCTGGAAGCCCGGGAAGGCAAAGTGGTGTCGATGCTCACGGTGCAACCCGACAGCACCAACGCCGCCAAGGTCTGGTTCACCCCGCCGCCCGGTGAACGCCGCGGCCAGATGCGCTACTTCGACCCGTACACCGGCGATTACCTGGGCGACCCGGTCGGCCAGGACTTCTTCGGCTTCGTGCTGCAACTGCACCGCTTCCTCGCCATCGGCGACACCGGCCGGCAAATCACCGGCGCCTGCACGCTGATCCTGGTGTTCTTCTGCCTCTCGGGCCTGTACCTGCGCTGGCCGCGCCAGGTGGCAAGCTGGCGCGCGTGGCTGACCCTGGACTGGCGTAAAAAAGGCCGCAGCTTCAACTGGGACCTGCACTCGGTGTTCGGCACCTGGTGCCTGCTGTTCTATCTGTTGGCGGCGCTGACCGGGCTGTTCTGGTCTTACGAGTGGTACAGCGACGGCATGACCAAACTGCTGTCCGACGCCCCGCAGAACGAACGGGTACGCAAACGCGGCCCGGCGCCGGGAGGCCCCGCGCCTGTGGCCAATTACGACGCGATCTGGAGCAGCATCTACAGCAACGCCGGGCCTGGCCTGAGCGGCTATAACATCCGCATGCCAGCGGTCGCCGGCCAACCGGCTACCGTCTACTACTTGCTGAAGACCTCGCCCCACGACCGCGCACTGAACCAGATCAACCTCGACCCGGCCACCGGCGAGGTCAAGTCCCATGAGACCTACGCCGGCAAAAGCTTCAAGGCACAGATCCTGACCAGCATCTATGCGCTGCACACCGGCAGCTACTTCGGCCTGCCCGGGCGGATCATCCTGACCTTCACCGCGCTGCTGATGCCGCTGTTCTTCATCACCGGCTGGCTGTTGTACCTGGACCGTCGCCGCAAGAAGCGCCAGGTGCGTGAGGCACGCAAAGGCCTGACCGACAACCACAGCGACGCGCCGGCCTGGCTGATCGGTTTTGCCAGCCAGAGCGGCTTTGCCGAGCAACTGGCCTGGCAGACCGCCGGGCAATTGCAGGCCGCCGGCTTGCCGGTGAATGTGCAGTCACTGGGCAGCGTCAGCGAAGAAGACTTGCGCCAGTCGAGCCATGCGCTGTTCGTGGTCAGCACCTTCGGCGACGGCGAAGCCCCCGACAGCGCCCGTGGTTTCGAGCGCAGCGTGCTCGGCCAGGACCTGTCCCTCAAGGGCTTGAACTACTCGGTGCTGGCCCTGGGAGACCGTCAGTATCAACACTTCTGCGGCTTCGCCCGGCGCCTGCATTTCTGGTTGACCAACCAGGGCGGCAACCCGCTGTTCGCCCCGGTGGAAGTCGACAGCGGCGACACCGATGCGCTGCTGCACTGGCAACAACAACTGGGCCAACTGACCGGCCATGCACCCGCCGCAGCCTGGGCCACCGCGACCTATGAAAACTGGACGCTGAACCAGCGCACCCTGCTCAATCCCGACAGCAGTGGCTCCGGCGTCTATCTGCTTGGGCTCGCCCCGCCCGCCCCCCGGGATTGGCTGGCCGGTGACCTGGTGGAAGTGCTGCCGCGCAATTGCCCGTGGGCCATCGAGCATTTCCTCGAAGGCCTGGGGCTGGCCGGCAGCGAAGGTGTCGTCATCGACGGCCTGGCACAGACCCTCGACCAGGCGTTGGCCAGCCGCCAACTGCCGGACAATCGCGCGCATCTGGTGGGCCTGCATGCCCAGGCGCTGGTCAATGCGCTGGTGCCGTTGAGCATGCGCGAATACTCCATCGCCTCGATCGCCAGCGACGGCGTGCTGGAACTGATCGTGCGCCAGGAACGTCACGCCGACGGCGGCCTGGGCGTGGCGTCCGGCTGGCTGACGGAACATGCGCCGATAGGTTCGGCGATCAGCCTGCGCCTGCGACGCAACAGTGGCTTCCACCTGCCGACCGCGCCGGTACCGATGATTCTGCTGGGCAACGGCACCGGCCTGGCCGGGCTGCGCAGCCTGCTCAAGGCCCGGATTGCCGACGGCCAGCAGCGCAACTGGCTGCTGTTTGGCGAACGCAATATCGCCCACGACTACCATTGCCAGGACGAGCTGCAAGGCTGGTTGGCCAGCGGCGACCTGGCGATGCTGGACCTGGCGTTTTCCCGGGACCAGGCCGAAAAAATCTACGTTCAGGACCGCCTGCGTGAGTCGGCGGATGTGCTGCGTAAATGGATCGCCGAGGGCGCAGCGATATATGTCTGCGGCAGTCTGCAGGGCATGGCGGCGGGTGTGGATCAGGTGCTGCACGATGTGCTGGGCAGCGAGGCGGTTGAGCGGTTGATCGAGCAGGGCCGCTATCGCCGGGATGTTTACTGAGCTAACGGCGAACGCTCTAGTTGTGGCGAGGGAGCTTGCTCCCGCTGGGTTGCGAAGCAACCCCAAAACCAAGCAACCGAGGTCTTGCGGGAAGTACAGAGATGGCCTTGTTGGGGCTGCTGCGCAGCCCATCGGGAGCAAGCTCCCTCACCACAGGAAGCCCGCTCGCCTTGGGTATTCGGTTACCAGCGATACGTCGCTGAGGCCACCGCCGTACGCGGGTTGCCGAACAGGCACCGGGTAGCGTCGTAGCAACCGGAGATGTACTGGTCGTTGGTCAGGTTGGTGACATTGAGCACCAGCTTCCACGGCCCGGTCTGGTAGTGCGCCGATGCATCAAACACCGTATACGACGGCACCTCCAACGAGTTGTCCGCCGCCCCCGGGTTGGCCCCGACATAGCGCACACCCGCGCCCACCCCGAAGTTCTTCAACACCCCATCACGCAAGGTGTAGTCCGCCCACAGCGACGCCATGTTGCGCGGGATCGGAATGAAGGTTGGCGTCTTGCCCTCGCTGACGTCGTTGGCCTTGGTGATCTTCACATCCTGATAGGTGTAGCTGGCGATCAGGTCCAGCTCACGGCTCAGGCTGGCCGTACCTTCCAGCTCAAACCCACGAGAACGGATCTCGCCGGTCTGCACGTTGAAGTTAGGGTTCAGCGGGCTCGGCGTGGTCACATTGCTTTGGGTGATCTGGAACACCGCCGCAGTGACCGAGGCGTTGCTGTTCCTGGGGCTGAACTTGATCCCGGCTTCGTACTGCTCGGCTTCGGTGGGGTCGAAGGGTTTGCCGTTGGCATCGATCCCCGAGTTCGGCGTAAAGCCGGTGGAATAACTGGCATACGGCGCCAGGCCATTGTCCGCCACATACACCACGCCTACCCGGCCACTGAGGGCCTCGTCCTTTTGCTCGACGTGAGTACCGGACACATGCTCGCTGGTTTCAGAGCTGGCCCAGTCATAGCGACCGCTCAGGGTCAGGCGCCAGTGATCATCCAGCTTGAGCTGGTCCTGCACATAGAGGCCGGTCTGGCTCAGCGTCGAATTCGGACGGTAACGCGAGCTTTGCTGCGGGTCGTTGAACACCGAAGGATCGAACGGCACGAACACCGGGTTGTAGAGGTTCAACGAGGGTGCGGCGGCGGCCACGTCACGCCCGCTGCTGTTCTGATGCTGGTAATCCAGGCCGATCAACAGCGTCTGATCGATGCCTGCGGCAGTGAAATCAGCCTGGGCCTGGTTGTCGACCGTCCAGCGCTTGTAGGTGAAATCGTCGATCTCGGCGGCGCGGGAAATGGTGGTCAGGGAACCGGGTTCAAAACCGGTGCCGTAGATCATATTGTCGTCCAGATCCAGGCGCGAATAGCGCAGGTTCTGCCGCACTTGCCAGGTGTCGTTCAGGCGCTTGGAGAATTCGTAGCCCAGGGAAAACTGCTTCTTCTCGTACTTCTGAAAGGCCTTGTCGGCGGGGAACACGTCGCGACGGATATGCCCGTTGGGGTTGAAATTGATGGTCCCGGCGGCCGGGTAGAAACCGTCGCCGGAGTTGCTGTCGTCATACAGCCAGGACGCCAACAGGGTCAGGCGCGTGTCGTCGTCCGGCTGGAAGGTCAGGGACGGTGCCAGGGACTGGCGCTTGTCCTGCCACGGCGTGTCCTGAATGTTCTGGTCACGCAGCACGCCCACCATGCGGTACGACCACACGCCCTGCTCGTCCAGCGGCCCGGTGCTGTCGAAGCTGATTTGCTTGCGCGCATCGGTGCCGTATTGCACTTGCACTTCATTGGCGGCCACGGTGCTCGGGCGCTTGGACACCTGGTTGATCACGCCACCCGGATCGCCCTGGCCGTAAAGCACACCGGCGGGCCCGCGCAGCACTTCAACGCGCTCGAGCATGTAAGGGTCGACCATCCAACTGGCGAGGTTGGTGGTGGTCGGCAGTTGCAGGCTGTCCAGGTAGGTGGTCGGCGAGAACCCACGAATCACTGTGTACCAGTCGGAGCGGTTGTTGGCACCGTAGCTGGAAACCCCCGGCGTATAACGCAGCGCCTCGTTCACCGACTGCACGCCCTGAGCCTCCAGACGTTCGCGGGTGATCACCGAGATCGACTGCGGGGTTTCATGGATCGGCGTGCCGGTCTTGGTGGCGCTGATGCTGCGTTGGGCGACATAGCCGTCGACTTCGCCGAAGGTTGTTTGATCGGCCTCCGGCGCGGTGATCGACAGGCTGTCGAGTTGCAATTTGCCGTCGCCTTGGGGGATCACCTGCAAGCGATAGGTCGCACCGGCCTGCACGGCTTCCAGTCCGCTGCCGGCCAATAAACGCGCGAGGGCGATGTCCAGGCTGTAGCTGCCGTCCAGGCCTTGGGTCTGCTTGCCACGGGTCAGCGCCGGGTCGAACGCCTGGGCCACGCCGGCTTGCTCAGCCAGCGTGCCCAGGGCCACGCCCAGCTCGCCGGCCGGGATGTGGAAGGCTTGCACACGACTTTGCGCGCTCGATGAGGGGGCAGCCGCAGCCGGCAGCACACTGCCGGCGAGGAAGATCGGAAACAGCGCAGCCGCAAGCGGATGCAGCCAGACAACAGGGCGGGTCATGGAGGCAATTCCTGGAAGTTGTTGGGTTTTCCCAGGCCATGACGGGTGAAAACGCTGGAGGGACAGTGAGCGCTGAATTTATTTTTCTGCCTTGACCAGCACCAGCCAGTCGGTAAAGCGTTGCAGGCGAATCGGCAGGCTGGTCTGCAACGCGTTGAGCGCAGCGTCGGTGTTGTCCAGCGGGAACGAACCGGAGACCCGCAAACCGACCAACGCCTGGCGGTCGTAATGCAGCACGCCACGGCGATAGCGGGCCAGTTCATCCAGCACTTCCAGCAGGGGCCGGTCGTCGACTTTGAGTACGCCACGGGTCCAACTGGCCGGGTCGGCATTGCCGATGGTTTGCAGGCCTTCGACGTGATCGGCGTACAACGTCGCCTGCTGCCCGGCGGCCACCCGCGCCGGGGTGCTCGACGGTGATGCCGGCTGGGCGGCGATGGCCGACTCAAGCACGGTGACGCGGGTCTGGCCGTCTTCACGGCGCACCAGGAAGCGCGTGCCCAAGGCAGTGACCGTGCCCTGCTCGGTGCGCACCACAAACGGTCGTTGCGGGTCCTTGGCCACCTCGACCCACAGCTCTCCGCGGCGCAGGTCGATCAGGCGGCGCTGGCCGTCGAACTCGATGTCTACCGCCGAATCGCTGTTGAGCTGCAACTGGCTATGGTCTTCCAGCATCATGTTGCGGCGTTCACCCACGGCGGTACGCTGGTCGGCCAGCCACAGCGGCGCCTGGCGCACGCCTTGCCAGGCGACACTCGCAGCGATCAACAGCACCAGCGCGGTGGCCACGCGCGCATGACGACTGGGCGCCAGCACCCGTTCCAGGGTCCTGCGTGAACGGGACGCCGGCAGACCCTCGAAACGCCCCCACAGGATCTCCAGCCGCGACAAGGCCAGGGCATGGCCGGGGTCGGCGTCGCGCCAGGCATCGCAGGCCTGGCGTTGGTCCTCACTGGCTTCACCGGAGTGCAGCAACGACAGCCACTGCGCAGCGGCGGCGACATGTTCGGGTGTGGGTTCGCCGGCGTTCATGGCGTTGCGTACATCAGGGTGTAGCAATGCACCATGACCTGGGCGATGTACTGCTTGATCATGCTTTTCGACACACCCAGGTGCTCGGCGATTTCGGCGTGGGTCCAGCCGTCGAGGCGGTTGAGCAAAAAGGCGCGGCGGGGTTTTTCGGCCAGGCCTTCCAGCAGGCGCGCCACTGACTCCAGCAGCTCGAGGAGCTGATGCAGTTCTTCGGGGCTGATGGCGGCGGCGTCGGCGCTTTCGTGGGCGAGCACTGCCAGGTAGGCGCGTTCCAGCTTGCGCCGGCGCTCGCTGTCGATCAGCAGGCGGATGGCCGTGGTGGTGAGGAAGGCCCGGGGTTCTTGCAAGCGCTCGGGTTCGGCCAGGGTCAGCAGGCGGATGAAAGTGTCCTGGGCCAGGTCCGCCGCGCGCTGGGAACAACCGAGTTTCTTACGCAGCCAATTGTGCAGCCAGCCGTGATGGTCGCTGTAGAGCAGGCCGAGCAGGCGGTTACGTGGGGATTCGAGCAACGGCATCTCAGGGGTGGGGCTGCTGAAAGTTGGCGGGCATGGGGGCATCCTGGAGGGGGCGAACCTACATGAATGCGAATATATTTCATTTGGTAACAAGAGTCACTAAGGTGGCTCCGCTGGCGATGCACGGTTTTAGATCGCCTCCCCTCACCCTAACCCTCTCCCCAAGGGGTGAGGGGACCGGCCGAAGTGTGCGCAGATAATGTTCGACCTGAAAGATTGAGGCGATTAGGGATTCAGAGCAGAGCGTTCACGTCGCAAAATGTCTCGAATATTCCCGGTCCGGTCCCCTCTCCCCTCCGGGAGAGGGCTAGGGTGAGGGGTGGCTCTTAAACTCACACTGGACGTGAACCATGCCCATCCGCCCTTCTCCCGCCCTACGCCAATTCGCCCGGCACCTACGCCTCAACCAAACCGACTGCGAACTTATCCTCTGGCAAAAACTACGCTCCCGCCAACTCGCCAACCTCAAATTCCGCCGCCAATATCCCTACCCGCCCTATATCCTCGACTTCTTCTGCATCGAACAAAAACTGGCAATAGAACTCGACGGCGGCCACCACTACGACGCTACCCAAACCGCCTACGACCAACGCCGCACCCGCTACCTCAACCAACAAGGCATCCACGTCCTGCGCTTCAGCAACCTAGACATCCTGCACAACCTGGCAGGCGTCCTCGAACACATCCTGCTCATACCGGCTGCAGCTTCTGCTCAAACACCGACACCCCATCCAGGTCCCGCAAAATCACCGTCAGCTCCGCCGTCTGCCCATCAATCTGCACCTCGCCGAAAAACTGGAACCCGGCAAACGGCGAGCTGTTCTGCACCGTCGGTGCCTTCTCGAACACCACTTCCGGGCCAAAGGTTTTATCCAGCGGATTAGGCCCGAAGCTCCCGGCATTCAGCGGCCCGGCGACAAACTCCCAGAACGGCTCAAAGTCCTGAAACGCCGCCCGGTCCGGGTGGTAATGATGGGCGGCGCAGTAGTGCACATCCGCCGTCAGCCACACGTGGTTACGCACCTGCTGCGCCCGCAAAAACCCGAGCAATTCGGCGATTTCCAACTCGCGCCCCTGGGCCGGGCCCGGGACACCGTTGGCGATTGCCTCCCAGCGCGGCACGCCGGGGCTCACCTCGCCGTCGGGCACCCCGAGGCCGATCGGCATGTCGGCAGCGATGACTTTCCACTGGGCCTGGGAGGCCTTCAATTCGCGCTTGAGCCAGTCCAGTTGCTCACGCCCCAGGAAGGTTTTTTCGCCACCCAGGTTGTCGTCGTTCGGCCCGCGATAACTGCGCATGTCCAGCACAAACACATCCAGCAGCGGGCCGTAGCTGAGCTTGCGATAGATGCGCCCGCCCTGGTCGGCGCTTTGCCGGCGCATCGGGGAATATTCCAGCCAGGCCTGGCGTGCGTGGCCCACCAGGGTGTTGATGTCCCGGGTCTTGTAGCGCTCATCCAGCTGCTTGCTCGGCGACCAGTTGTTGATCACTTCGTGATCGTCCCACTGCCAGATCTGCGGCACTTCGGCGTTGAAGCGGCGCACGTTTTCATCCATCAGGTTGTAGCGGTAGTTGCCACGGTATTCATTCAGGGTTTCGGCGACTTTGCTTTTGGCTTCGGTGGTGATGTTGCGCCAGATACGCCCGTCTTCGGTGGTCAATTGGGCGGGCACCGGGCCGTCGGCGTATATGGTGTCGCCGCTGTGGATAAAAAAGTCCGGCAGGCGCAGGCGCATGGCTTCGTAGATGCGCATGCCGCCGATGTCCGGGTTGATACCGAAGCCCTGGCCGACGGTGTCGCCGCTCCACACGAAGCGGATGTCCCGGCGCTGTTGCGGCACGCTGCGCAGGTGGCCGAACCAGGGTTCGCTGGCCACACCGGTCTGGGCGTCTTCGAAGTGCACACGGTAGAAAATCGCCTGGTCGACGGGCAGGCCGGTGAGTTCGACACGGGCGGTGAAGTCGGTACGGCTGTCGGCCAGGGGCGAGACGAATTTGCGCGGGTTGCTGAACACGCTGCGGGTGTCCCACTCCACCACCATCCGTGCCGGGCGGTCGCTGCGGCTCCAGATCATCGCGCGGTCGCCCAGCAGGTCGCCGGACTGCACGCCGTCGGTGAGCTGCGGGCGGTCCTTGACCGAGGCGATCACCGCCGGCGCGAGGCCCGGTAGCAACAGGCCGGCGCCGACGGCTTGCATCACGCGGCGACGGCCGAGGTTGAAGTGGCTCATGCAGGTTCCCTCTTGAGCAGCAAAAGGGAAACTTAAGCATGAAGGGATGAACGGGTTATGACACCGGCGCGACCGTCAGCTCGACCACTTCGGGACGCTTGATCAAGGCATACACCACCGCCGTCAACAAACTCCCCGCCACAATCGCGAACAGGTACAGCAGCGCATGGTTGATCGCATTCGGGATCAGCATCACAAACAGCCCGCCATGGGGCGCCATCAGCTTGCAGCCGAAATACATCGACAGCGCACCGGTCAGCGCGCCACCGGCGATGCTGGCCGGGATTACCCGCAGCGGGTCCTTGGCGGCAAACGGAATCGCGCCTTCAGAGATAAAGCACATGCCGAGGATCAGCGCCGCCTTGCCGGCTTCGCGCTCGGTCTGGGCGAACTTGCGTCGTGCCAGCAAGGTGGCGATGCCCATGCCAATCGGCGGCACCATACCGGCGGCCATGGTCGCGGCCATCGGCGCGCCGCTCTGGGCCGCCAGCAGGCCGACGGAAAACGCGTAGGCCGCCTTGTTGATCGGCCCACCCAGGTCGACGCACATCATGCCGCCCAGCAAGATGCCCAGCAGCACGGCGTTGGTGGTGCCCATGGTGCTGAGGAAATCCGTGAGGCCGGTGAGCATCTGCGCCACCGGCGGTCCCACCAGGTAAATCATCGCCAGGCCCGTGAACAGGCTCGCCAGCAACGGGATGATCAGGATCGGTTTGAGGGCTTCCAGGCTCTGTGGCAAGCGGATCGCGCGGCTGATGAATTTGACGCAGTAGCCAGCCAGGAAACCGGCGAAGATCCCGCCGATAAACCCTGCACCCAAGGTGCTGGCCAGCAGGCCGCCGATCATGCCGGGCGCCAGGCCCGGACGGTCGGCAATCGAATAGGCGATGTAGCCTGCCAACAGCGGAACCATCAGCATGAAGGCCTGGTCACCGACAGTTCTCAGCGCGGCGGCCAGGGTGCCTTTTTCTTCAAAGGCATGAATGCCGAACACGTACGACAGGGCGATCAGCAGACCGCCCGCCACTACCATCGGCAGCATGAACGACACGCCGGTAAGCAGGTGTTTGTAGACACCAGTCTTTTCCGGCTTGGCAGCGCCACCGCTGGCGGCGGACTCCTGCTTGGCTTCGGCCAGCGCCTTGTTGAGAGTCGCCTCCGATTGCTTGAGCGCAATCCCGGTGCCACAGCGATAGATTTTCTTGCCGGCAAATCGCTCGGTGGCGACTTCGATATCCGCCGCCAGCAGCACCACGTCAGCGTCACGAATCGCCTCCGGGCTCAGCGGCGTTCGGGCGCCTACCGAACCCTGGGTTTCCACCTGCAGGTCATACCCCAGGCGCTTGGCGGTTTGCTGCAAAGCTTCGGCAGCCATGAAGGTGTGGGCGACGCCGGTCGGGCACGCGGTGATCGCAACGATACGCGGCGTGCTTTTAGCCGGAGCCGCTTCAGCCACCTGCACCTGAGCCTCTTCGGCCCCGCGACGCAACACCGCTTCCACATCCTGCAACGCCTGGGCCGGCGTGCTGCGGAATACGCGCTTGCCGACAAAACGCTGCATATCCACCGGGGTGCTGGTGACCAGCAACACCCACTCGGCGGCTTCAAGGGTGGCCGCCGACAACTGGCGTTCCGGGTGTTGCACGTCGACCACTTCGACGCTGGTGCTCCAGCCCTGACGTTGTGCGGCGGCGTCCAGCAAGCGGGCGCACAGCACGCTGGTGACCATGCCATTCGGGCAGGCAGTAACAATGGCTAACTTCATGACCAACCCTCTTATTGTTCTGTCAGCGGGCGCACGTGGACGCCGCTCTGCAAAGACTCAAGCTGTGCGTCGTCGGTGATGCCAAAGCCGATTTGCGTGACCGCCATCGCGGCGATTGCGGTGGCGCGACGCAGGGTGGTTTCGGGCACATCGAAGGTCAGCAAACCGTGGAGCATCCCGGCCAGCAATGAATCCCCGGCACCGACGGTGCTGGCGACGCTGACCTTGGGCGGCGTGGCGTGCAACGCCGTGCCGGGGCTATACCAGCTCACACCTGCGGCACCGTCGGAGACCACCACATGTTCCACACCCAGCTGGTGCAGCTCGCAGATTGCATCCGTGGAATGACCCAGGGCATCGGCCAATTCTTCAGTGTTGGGCTTGATCAACCAAGGGCCGGCATTCAGCCCGGCGCGCAAGGCTTCACCGCTGGTGTCCAGGGCGACTTTCAAACCAAGGTTTTTCAGTTGCTGCAGCAAGCCCTGGAACCACTGCGGGGTGATGCCACGAGGCAGGCTGCCAGCCACGACGACGGCGTCATACCCCGGAGCGATCCGCGCCAGTTGCTCAAGCAGTGCCTGTTGCGCCTGCTCGCTGACCACCGGGCCCGGTGCATTGACGTCCGTCACCCGGCCATCCTGTTCGGCGATCTTGATATTGCTGCGGGTTTCTCCCGGCACACGAATAAACGCATCGGTAAAACCGCGCCGCGCGATCAGCATCTCAAACGCTTGGGGATTGTCCTCGCCAAGAAAGCCGCCCACGGTCACCTGATGGCCAAGGTCGGCCAGCACCTGGGCGACGTTCACGCCCTTGCCGGCGGCATGGGTGATCATCGCTTCGCTGCGGTTGACCTCGCCCGGTTCCAGGCGCGCCAGGCGCACCGTCAGGTCCAACGCCGGGTTCAGCGTCAGGCTTAAAATCCTTGCCATTTACACGGCCTCCACAAGGGCTCGCACTTCGGCGGGGGAACCCACCGCCAGTGCTTTTTGCGCCAGGCCGCGGGCCTCGCTCAGACTGAATTCACGCACACGCGCCTTCACTTCGGGAATGCTGCGCGCCGAGACGCTCAGCTCATCCACACCCAGGCCGATCAGCACCGGAACCGCCAACGGATCGGCCGCCAACTCGCCGCACACGCCGACCCATTTGCCATGGGCATGGGCGGCGCGCACGGTGATGTCAATCAGTTGCAACACCGCCGGGTGCAGGCCATCCGCCTGGGCCGACAGCGTCGGGTGGCCACGGTCGATGGCCAGGGTGTACTGGGTCAGGTCGTTGGTGCCGACGCTGAAGAAGTCCACTTCCCTGGCCAGCACCGGCGCGAGCAAGGCGGCCGACGGCACTTCGATCATGATCCCCAGTTGCAGGTCAGCCACCGGGATTTCCAGGCGCAGGCGCTCGGTCATCTCACGGGCCTGGCGCCACTCGTCAACGCTGCCGACCATGGGGAACATGATGCGCAGCGGGCGGTTGTCCGCCGAGCGCAGCAGCGCGCGCAACTGCGCTTCCATGATCTGCGGGCGTTGCAGGGTCAGGCGAATGCCGCGCACGCCGAGGAACGGGTTTTCTTCCTTGGCGATCGGCCAGTAAGGCAGCGGTTTGTCGCCGCCCACATCAAGGGTACGTACCACCAGTGGCCGACCGCCGAGGCCGTCGAGCACGCGGCGGTATTCGGCTTCCTGGGTGGCTTCGTCGGGCGCCTGTTTGTGGGCCATGAAAATCAGCTCGGTGCGCAGCAGGCCGATGCCTTCGGCGCCCTGCTCCACCGCGCTGGCCACCCCGGCGCTTTCGCCGATATTGGCAAACACTTCGACGGCGTGGCCGTCGCGGGTCAGGGCCGGTTCATGACGTTGCGCGGCAGCGGCTTGCAGGCTTTGTTCGCGGGTGTCGCGTTCGACGGTGGCGCGCTGCAAGGTGGCAGCGTCGGCGTCGACATGCAGGCGGCCACGCTGGCCATCGAGCAATAGCGGCGTGCCGGACGCCAGTAGCAAGACGGCAGCGCCTGCGCCCACCAGCGCGGGAATCCCCAGGGCACGGGCGACGATGGCGCTATGGGCGGTGGCGCCGCCACGGGCAGTGAGGATGCCGGCGACGCGCACCGGGTCCAGGCGCGCCACATCCGATGGGCCGACTTCGTCCATCACCAAAATGTAGGGTTCATCGGGCTCCTGGGCAGTTTCGACGCCGCACAGTTGAGCCAGGACGCGGCGGCCAATGTCACGCAGATCGGCAGCGCGCTCGGCGAGCAAGGCGTCCTGCAGCGATTCCTGCTGTTTGGCGGCGGCTTCGATCACACTCATCCAGGCCGCTTCGGCGCTTTCGCCTTGCCTGAGACGGGTCTCGACTTCGTCGGTCAGTTCCGGGTCGTCGAGCATCTCCTGGTGGGTGATGAAAATCTCGCGGATGGCCTTGGATTTGCTGCGTTCGATCAGGCCCTGGATATCCTGACGCACGTCGGTCAACGCGGCGTGCAGGCGTTGGCGCTCGATCACCGGCGACTCGCCGCGCAGCGGGTACTCGAACGGTTGCAGCACCTGGATATGCGCCGGGCCAATCGCAATGCCGGGGGCGGCGGCGATGGCCTGGATCAGGCTGCCGGACACTGGCGCGCTGATCACCGGTTCGATGTCGACCACAGCCTGTTGAGCGCTGACCGCCGGCAGTGGCTCGATTTCTTCGCCCAGGCCTTCTTCCACCGCCGCCAACAAGGCCGGCAAGGCGTCACCGGCAATGCCCGGTTCCGCGACAAACTCCAGCACCTGACCACGACGGGCGCCGAGGCTCAGCAGCTTGCTCAGGCTTTTTACCGACACCGCGCTGACGTCGCCATCAACGATGCGCACACGAATTTCACCGTCAAAGCTTTTTGCCAACTGCGCGAGGATCTTCGCGGGGCGTGCGTGCAGGCCATGGGCGTTGGCCAGGGCGATGCGCACGCTTGGCCAGTCGGCCGGCAACTCACCGCCGAGCACTTCCAGCACGGCGCGGCTGCTGGTGGCGCGCCCGAGCTCCTGGCCACGGCCTTCGATCAGCAAGGCGCACAGGCGTTCGAGCAGGGTCTGGTGGGCCTCACCGAGGCTGGCCAGGCAGAACAGGCCGCTCAAGGGCTGGCCCAGGTAACGCATGGGTTTGTCCGGGGTGACGAAGGCCAGGCCGGGGCGCTTGACCGTCTGCTCGCTGTGCAGCCACCAGAGGCCATCGCCCAGGGGCAGCGCGTCGACTTGTTGCAGCACGGCGGCAAAGCCATTGCTCACGCAATCGGCCTGGCGCAGCAGGCGTGCGCCTCTCCAGACAAGCTCTTCGAAATCGTCTGCCGACACACCCAGGCCGATCATCTGTGCGTCCAGCGCCAGCTCCTGCGGCGCACCTTGCAGCAGTTTCAGCAGGGCTTCGGCGGAGCTGGCGCGGCGCAGGGCCTGGCCCAGGTCGGTCTCGCCGAGGGCGCGGGTCAGCAGTTGCAGCAGGCGCAGGTGTTCGTCGGATTTGGCGGCAATGCCGATCGCCAGGTAGACGATCTGGCCATCGCCCCAATCCACACCTTCGGGAAATTGCAGCAGGCGCACGCCGGTGGCAAACACTTGGTCGCGTGTTTCGGGGGTGCCATGGGGGATGGCGATGCCTTGGCCGAGAAAGGTCGAGCCTTGGGCTTCACGCGCTTGCAAGCCACTGAGGTAACCCTCGGCGACCAGGCCATCGGCCACCAGTTTTTCAGCGAGCAGTTGCAAGGCAGCAGACTTATCCACAGCCGTCTGGCCCATGGATATCTGCTCGTAGGTGAGCTCAAGCATGCCGTTCTCCTAGTTAGTGCGGCGGGCGCACTAGGTATTATTTTGAATAAATCAGTGCAAAGGCGTTCGAATAAATTGACTGAGTGGTCAGTTGGCAGGACCACGTTCGTCGCGATAATCGTAAAAATACGCTTGCTGAAACGTTTAATCTAGAATTTATGGCAGGTTACGCGTTAATTACGCATGATTGAAGAGCCACTCGGCTGTTGAGTTGCGACAATGGTCGGCTGCAGTAATCGGTTACGATTGGACAAAATGTCGGGGCAAGCTCTAAAAAACAAGGAAATCCCGGTTTGAAACTCAGTGATATCGCGCGCATTGCCGGTGTGTCTGTGACCACCGCCAGCTACGTCATCAATGGCAAGGCCGAACAGCAACGGATCAGCAGCGCAACCGTCGAACGGGTGCGCGCCGTGGTTGAAGAACATGGCTTTACGCCCAATCCCCAGGCCGCCGGGCTGCGCAGCCGGCACACCCGTACCCTGGGTTTTATCCTGCCGGACCTGGAAAACCCCAGTTACGCTCGTATTGCCAAGCTGCTGGAGCAAGGCGCCCGGGCGCGCGGCTATCAACTGCTGATCGCCAGCTCCGACGACGACGCCGACAGCGAACGGCAATTGCTGCAACTGTTCCGCGCCCGCCGTTGCGATGCGCTGTTTGTTGCCAGTTGCCTGCCGGCCAGCGACGACAGCTACCGCGAGCTGCAAGCCAAGGGCCTGCCGGTCATCGCCATCGACCGGGTCATGGAGTCTACGCAGTTTTGCTCGGTGGTCAGTGATGATCGCCAGGCCTGCCAACAGTTGACCAGCAGCCTGCTGCAACCGCTGCCCAAGCAGATCGTGTTGATCGGTGCGCGGCCAGAGCTGAGCATCAGCCAGGAACGTGCCGCCGGCTTCAAGGAAGCGCTGAAAGACTTCAGCGGTGAAGTGCTGATCGAACAGGGCGAGGCCTTCAGTCGCGACTGTGGCCGACAGTTGATGGAGCAATTGCTGCAAAGCCTGGGGCATTTGCCTGACGCACTGGTGACGACGTCCTACGTCCTGCTGCAAGGGGTGTTTGACGCACTGCATGACTTCCCGCTCAAATCCCGCCCTCTGCGCCTGGGTACATTTGGCGACACCCAGTTGCTGGATTTCCTGCCGCTGCCGGTGAATGCCATGGCCCAGCAGCATCAATTGATCGCCGACACCGCGCTGCGCCTGGCACTGGCGGCCATTGAAGAGCAGCACTACCAGCCTGGCGTACATGCCATCGGCCGCACGTTCAAGCAGCGGATTCACTCGGAGTAAGCGGTGTGGAGCTGATCGACAGCCACACCCACCTGGATTTTCCGGACTTCGACGCCGACCGCGGTGAAGTCCTGAGCCGCAGCCGCGAGTTGGGCGTGCGCAGGCTGGTGGTGCTTGGGGTCTATCAGCAGAATTGGCAACGGCTGTGGGACCTGGTGCAAACAGACGCGGGTCTGTTCGCCGCGTTCGGCCTGCACCCGGTGTACCTCGATGACCATCGCCCCGCCGACCTGACGGAACTGGGCGACTGGCTGACCCGTCTGAACGGCCACCGGCAGCTGTGTGCGGTGGGCGAAATCGGCCTGGATTATTTCCTCGAACAGCTGGACCGCGAACGTCAGCAAGTGCTGTTTGAAGCACAGCTGAAGCTGGCGGTGGATTTCCAGCTACCGGCGCTGCTGCATGTACGCCGCAGCCACGCCGCCGTGATCGCCACGCTCAAGCGCATTCGCCTGCCTCGGGGCGGCATCATTCACGCGTTTGCCGGCAGCCATGAAGAGGCCCGCGAGTACATCAAGCTCGGTTTCAAACTGGGCCTGGGCGGCGCGGCGACCTGGCCCCAGGCCCTGCGCATGCACAAGGTGATTGCACGCTTGCCGCTGGAAGCCGTGGTGCTGGAAACCGACTCACCGGACATGGCGCCCGTGATGTACCCCGGCCAGCGCAACAGCCCCGAACACCTGCCGGACATCTGTGCCGCACTGGCGGAGCGCATGGGCATCAGCCCTTCAGTGTTGGCTGAGGCGAGCACTCGCAATGCCTGCGAGCTGTTCAATTGGTAGGCGTTTTACCTCACGCAGTGTCAGGGTCATGCGCTGCCGGTGACGGGCATAGCGCAACGTCATGAAGTAAATCAGTACCGCCATCAGCGAGACGTTGAGCTGCCCGGCCACACTGATCAGCCCTATCCACTCGGCGACCAGCGCCACCAGCAGCGCCGCGCTGGTCAGCACGATCATGCTCGGACGCAGCAGGCCAAGATTGTCCAGGGACTTGAACTGCTTCAACTGTTTGGGGCAACTCGGCTCCACACCTTTGTGGCAGTACGGGCATTCAAAGGGTTCGTTGATGGCAATGGCGTTGAGTTGCCAGGGCTTGAGCTCAAAGGACACCTTGCACAGAACGCAATGCCCTCTGACGCCGACAATGGCAGCGGTCATAACCGAACCTCCGCGAAAATGGATGGCACAAATTCTCGCCCATTTTGGCAGCCGGAAAAGATCAACGCCAAAAACAAGACAAGTGCCACGCCACCTACGAAGAAATCCTACAGCCAAACCTCACACCCGAAACGCACCGATCAACTGCTTCAGCTCGATCACTTGCAACGACAATTGCCGGCTGGCCTCTTCGGTCTGGTGTGCGCCCTGCGCTGCGTGTTCACCGGCACGGTTGATTTCGACGATGTTCTGGTCGATGTCGTGGGCCACGGCGGTCTGCTGCTCGACAGCGGCGGCAATCTGCTGGTTCTGATCAACGATCATGCCCACGGCACCGAGGATATTCTCCAGGGCCTGCTGGACTTTTTCCGACTGCCCCACCGTGCCATTGGCCATCTCGTGGCTGGTGCCCATGGCCTTCACGGCTGCGCCGACGCCGCTGTGAAGCTTGGCGATCATCTGCTCGATTTCTTCGGTGGAGTGCTGGGTGCGCCGGGCCAGGGTGCGCACCTCATCGGCCACCACGGCGAAACCGCGCCCTTGCTCGCCGGCGCGCGCAGCTTCAATGGCGGCATTCAACGCCAACAGATTGGTTTGTTCGGCGATGCTCTTGATCACTTCCAGCACGCGGCTGATGGACTGGCTGTCGAGGGCCAACTGGTTGATCACTCGCACCGATTGATCGATCTCCGAAGCCAATGCCGCAATGCTGCCTTGCTGGGATTGCACCAGGCTGCGGCCGCTGACGGTTTCATCGTTGACGCTGTGAGCGCTGCTGACCGCCGCCGCCGCGCTGCGCGCCACTTCCTGGGCGGTGGACGACATCTGGTTCATGGCGGTCGCCACTTGTTCGATCTGGCTGCGCTGGCCGGACACGGCCTGGTTGCTGCTGGCCGAGACCGACTCCACTTGCCCGGCCTGGTGTTCGACCTGGTTGACGGTGTGCCCTACCCGCTCGATCAAATCATGGATTTTGGCCACGGTGCCGTTGAACACCTGGCCCAAGTCCCCCAGTTCGTCGCGGCTGTGGGCGACGAACGTCACGGTCATGTCGCCCGCTGCCACCTTGTCCATCATCGCTCCGAGACGGCGCAGGGTGGTGCGGGTGGACGCGTAGAAGCCGGCGTACAGGTAGAAGATCAGCAAAAACACCGACGCCAGGGCCGCGACCAATCCGATCATGTGCGTGCGGTTTTCTGACAGGCGCTGCTCCAGTTGTTGTTCGAGAAACGTCAGGGTGGCTTCGTCTAGCTGATAGGTCTTGGCCATCAATGCACTGACTTCGTCGTAGAAACCTTGCCATGGGGCGTCGAGGGTTTCGGCCATCACCACCTGTTCTTCGAACACCTCGCTGCCTTGCTTGAGGCTGGCCCGGCTCGCGTCCGCCAGGCTCGCCAGTGCTGCGTGGGCGGGCTGACTGGCGCCGAGGGCGTCTTGCAGTTTCAGGCCGTATTCGGCCTGGAGCTTTTCCAATTGCTGCAGCAATTCATCAAAGCGGGTGCTGGAAGATGAGTTGAGAAAGCCCTGGCCCAACGAATACGCGCCCATCGCCCGGCCTTCGCCCAGGGTTTGAGTGACTTGCGGGGTGACGCTGGTGATCAGTTCGCTGAGTTGACGCAGATCGCCCTGGGGGTCGCGGCTCAAGCCCGACTGGCTGGCGATGATCTGGCTGAGCATCTGCGCCTTGTTGAGCAGTTTGCCGATCAGCGCGCTTTTGCTGAGCAGCGAGGCTTCCTGTTGTTGGGCCTTGAAGGCGGCGACCATTTCATCGCGCTTGGCGTCGAAGGCGGCGGCCTGCTCGGGGTCGGTGGACAGGGCGTGAAAGCTTTGCAGGCGCTGCAGCAGGCTCTGTTCGAGGGCGCCGATCTTGCTTTCGATATCGCCGGCCTTGCCTGACTGACCGAGGGTTGCGTTGATCTGCACCTGGTTGTTCAGGGTCTCCAGGTCGCGGCGCAGGGCCAGGCTGCTGGTCAGCAGGTCGAGGCTTTGCAACTCGACGCGGGTGCCCTGGAATTCACGCCAGGAGTCGCGCACCAGGTAATAGTTGGTGGCCAGCATGGGCAACAGGAACAGCACGCTGATAAGGCTGAACTTCATGCCGAAGGTCAGGCGGTTCATGAACGCGACGGCGGGATAGAGCAAGCTCTTCACAGGTGAACTCCCTTTTCTTTTATTTTTATTGAGGGCGCAGGGCGGCGGCAGATAGCCACTATTTGGCGCTCTGTCTGTATAGCTCAATTCGAAAAGGAGGTTTGTAACTTAAGGTTAACGGCAGGCGCGAGTGGCTCGCGCCTGCCGATGCCGATCAGGGCAGGACGGTCCAGATGGCGAAGCCGGCGTACCACAGTACGGCGGCGCGCAGCAGCAATTCCCAGATTCGATCCAGGCTGTTGATACCCTCGGGCCCCACCACCGGCGGCGGGATTTCAGCGGCCACCAGGCCGACCTTGTCCACCAGTTGCGCCGCTGTGATGTCCCAGCTCAGCAGCTCATGCAGCATCACCCGGCCGACCGCCACAAAGTTGCCCACCAGGGCAAAGCTCGCCGCCAGCAGGCGTACCGGCAACCAGTCGAACGCGTGGCGCAATTGCCCGGCGCGCTCGGCCACCAGCGGGTTCTGGCTGTTCTCGGTCGCCAGCGCCAGCAGCCGGTAGGCCAGGGCCGCCACCGGGCCGAGGAGGAAATACCAGAAAATCACCGCGAAGAAACTTTGGTAGGCCTGCCACAGCAGATGGCCCTGGACCCTTTCCAGCAGCTGCTCCCCGCTGTCGGCGCTGATGCTCAAGTCGCGCTCGGCCACATGTTCGGCCGCTTGCAGGTCACCCCGGCGCCAGGCATCCCGAAACGGTCCCAACCCGGCCAATAGATCGCCACGGCCCAGGCTGTAGATCACCACCAGCAAGTGCACCGGCAGCGCCAACAGCCCATACGCCACTGGCTCCAGCACCAGCAGTAACAGCGCGAGCAAGGCCACCGGCAACAGCACCAGCAGCGCGAGGATCAGCCAGGGCTGTTTGCCGAGGCTGGCGCTCGATTCCAGCTTGGCCAGTTCCCGCAGCCAACCGCCATCACGTTGAATACGCTGGCGCAGGGCCGAGAATTTCTCGATCCATACCGCCAGCACCAACACCAGAAAACTCATCGTGCGTGTCCTCCATCCTGCAAGGCGCTGCGAAAGCGCGCCCAATCAAAAGCGGGTCCGGGGTCGGTCTTGCGTCCCGGGGCGATATCGCTATGGCCACAAATGCGCTGGCGGGTAATGCCCGGGTACGCCGCCAGCAACTGGCGCGTCAGGGTGATCAGGGATTGATACTGGGCATCGGTGAAAGGCAGGTCGTCAGTGCCTTCCAGCTCGATCCCCAGGGAAAAGTCGTTACACGTCTCACGCCCCTCGAAGCTTGATACACCGGCATGCCAGGCCCGGTCCCGGCACGAGACAAACTGCGTCACCGCGCCATCACGCTCAATCAGAAAATGCGCAGAAACCCGTAGGTCAGCAATGCCTTCAAAGTAGGGATGTTCCGTGACATCCAGACGATTCTGGAAAAACTCGTGCACCTTGCCGGTGGCGAATTGCGCAGGCGGCAGGCTGATGTTGTGCACCACCAACAGGGAAATCTCGCCACCGGGGCGCTCGTTGAAGTTGGGCGAGGGGCAATGACGAATGCCCTGGCACCAACCGCTGGCGGGGTCCAACTGCATACAGGTTCCTTGAACGAGGCTGGGGTGACTCAGTATGCCGCGTTCCACTGCCCGGTTGCGATCACTTGGCGCGATGAAGTTGACGCAGGTTGCCAATCACCGAGGCCAGGGCCCGGTCGAACAGCAGTGCATCATCCAGGGTTCGCACCGCGCCGCGCTTGAACTCCAACGCCAGTTCGACCGGGCTTTTTTCCAGAACCTTGAGGCCGGTTCGATTGACAAAAATGCAGGTATCGCCCGGCGCAATAATCGCCGTCAGCTTGCAGCGCAGAGTGTTTTCAGGGTCTTCCTGGAACTCGACCCAGCAACCGACGCGCAATTGACGGGCCTTGAGCAGGTCGGGATCATCTTCCGGCAGGCTCACCGTAATAGCAGGTGCTGCAGGGCTGAGGACGAACGCCTCGCGCACCTCGATCTGCGACACCGACGGCGGGTCGTCGGCATTGCCCCGGAATGACTGGACATGCAGGGTTTGCAACCGGGTGAAAAATTCCCGGGTGATGAAGGGGTCAAACGCCGCGCCGCTCAAGCCGTCGCGCAAGGCCTTGAGCAGGCCTGGCAACTGCTCCAGCAAGTGCCGGCCGGCTTCGGTGTCTTCGCTCAGGCCGACACTCCAGATCAACTCGTCCATGGTGCGCAGCCCGGCCGCCCATTGCGGCGAGTGTTCGCCATGCTTCAGGCAGGCCAGCAACAGCACCTGGCTCCAGGCCTGCTGCAGGAACTGCACCACGACCTCGGGCAGCACTTTGCCCAGCAGCCGCTGATTGAGCGCCTCGGCCACTCGCTGACGGGCGATTTCGGTACGGGCGCGCCCTTCTTCCGCATCACGGGTGCGTTGCTCCAGCAACTCGCTGCGGCGCCGCTCGTCATGGGTAAACGCGGTGAACTCCGTCAGTAGTTGGGAAAAAATCGCCGGGTCATCGACAAAATCGTTCAACAACCGCTGCACCACTTGCTCGATGTGCAGGTACAGGCTGTCGCGCTGATAGTCATCGCGCCGGCTCCAGCCCATGGCTGCTGCGGCGATTTCATTGAGCAGGCGTCGCGCCGGGTGATTGGCGCGACTGAAGAAGCTCTTGTCCAGCACCGCCACCTTCAGCATCGGAATCTGCAGCCGGGCGATCAACGCCTTGAGGGACTCGGGCACCGTGCCGTCATTGAGGATGAACTCGAAGAGCATGGCGATCAGGTTGATCACATCCTCGTCAGCGTCCTCCACCACCCGCGACTTGCCACTCTTGACGCTGACCCGGGTGAGCAGTTGTTCAAGCTGGTTGCGCAGGTCGAAATCATCCTCGACCTCGGGCGCAGGCACATATTGCTGCAAATGGGAGAGCAGGCGCAGCAGGTCACGGGTGGAAATGGGCTGGGTCTCGGCGCTGGCCTCAAGGGTGGGCGCCACACTGCCGCGCACCGCAGACAGCAACTCCTGCAAGGCCGCGAAGACTTCCTGCCCGCTGTCGTCGGCGGGATGGCTGGCGATGGGCGGGGCGTCTTCGGGCAAATCCACGGTGGCAATGGCGCGGCGTGACGGCACGGCCTTGAGTTCAGGCAATACGCCGGTGGCGATCAATAATTGATTGGCTTCGCCGTATAACAGATCGGCGTCACTGAGCACGTACTTTTCAAACAGCTTGAGAATGATCAGCTTGACCCGGATTTCCACGCCAAGGCTGCGCCCTGCCTGCAGAAAGAACGCGCACAACATCGCCGGGCCCAGGGGGTTATCCCGATCATCCAGGCGTTTGTCGAGCAACGCGCCCAGTCGGGCCGTCAACTGCCCCAGGGCCAGGCCGTCCCGGCGCAGCACCTTGCCCAGCATGGCCTCCAGAGCGACGGCTTTTTCCAGTTCGTCACCCGAGACACCGGGCACCGCCGTGTAGGACACCACCGGAATCAGTTGCAGCTCGCCGCGCTCCACATTGCCAAGGTTGGCAAACGCCTCGTAGAGCTGCTCCATGAAACCGCGCTCGAAATTCTTGCGCTTGAGGCGCAGATCGCGCATGGCTTCAAAGAAAATACCGTGGTCGACGTTGCTGCGGGTCTTGTCGGCCATTTCGAACAGGGTGTCGTCAGCGTTATCAAACAGCTCCTGCAACCCCTGTTTGAGCTGCTGTGCCGCCTTGTCACGGACCTGGAGCAACACCACCGGCAGGCGGGCAAGCGGCGACGGCGTCGCCCGTGCCTTATTGATCGGCACCACCTTCCCGTCATTGTGCATCCTGGCCTCCTGAAACGGCGGTATTCGATGTTGTGAAAGATCGGTGCAGTCACGGAGCAAAACGCCCCGGAGCACTGCGAAAATCGGACTATCACTGTGACGTCAAAGCTATGACGCCAATTGCAAGGCGCGAGATTATCTTGCAAATGGGGGTTGTTGCGCCAGCAAACTCTGTGACTGCCGTGTAAATGAGCACCGCAAGCCGCGTCAGTGGCACCTGCTGCCTTGGGTTAACGCCCGCCCTGCCCCTATAATCCAGGCACTTTGTTTGTGGAGCCTGTTATGCCCAATCTTCGTCTAGCCGACCTGACCGCCGAAATCGAAGCCAACGTGCGTCGCGCATTGCTGGAAGACATCGGCAGTGGGGATATCACCGCACAACTGATCCCGGCCGAACGCCTGGCCAAGGCCACGATCATCACCCGCGATGCCGCCGTTATCAGCGGCACAGCCTGGGTGGAAGCGGTGTTTCGCCAGCTGGACCCGCGCGTTGCCGTGCATTGGCAGGTGCGCGACGGCGAGCGCGTCAGCCCGAACCAGGTGCTGTTTCACCTGGAAGGCCCGGCCCGATCGCTGCTCAGTGGCGAACGTTGCGCGCTGAATTTTCTGCAACTGCTGTCAGGCGTTGCCACCCGCGCCCAGTATTTGGCGGACTTTGTCGCGTCTACCCAGGTCAAGCTGCTGGACACCCGCAAGACCCTGCCCGGCCTGCGCCTGGCGCAGAAGTACGCGGTGACCTGCGGCGGTTGCCACAACCATCGCATCGGCCTGTATGACGCGTTCCTGATCAAGGAAAACCACATCGCGGCCTGCGGTGGCATTGCCCAGGCCATCACTGCCGCCCACAAGATCGCCCCGGGCAAGCCGGTGGAAATTGAAGTGGAAAGCCTGGAGGAATTGCGCGAAGCATTGGCGGCGGGCGCCGACATCATCATGCTGGATGAACTGAGCCTGGATGACATGCGCGAAGCAGTGCGCCTGAACGGCGGCACAGCCAAGCTGGAAGCCAGTGGGGGGATTAACGAAAGCACCCTGCTGCCCATCGCTGAAACCGGTGTGGACTACATCTCCATCGGAGCGATGACCAAGGATGTGAAGGCGGTGGATTTGTCGATGCGGCTGAGTCTGTAAAGTAACCCGCAGGAGCACACCTATGTGGCGAGGGGGCTTGTCCCCGCTGGGCTGCGCAGCAGCCCCAAGAGATCGCCGCATTCTGCCAGCAAGAACTGGGGAGCAGGTTTAAGGGCTGCTTCGCAGCCCAACGGGGGACAAGCCCCCTCACCACAAAAGCTCGCTCGGTTACGTGTCAGATCGCGAGGTTATTCATCCCGCAATACTCATTCCAGTCGACACCCAGCACCTCGGCGGCCTCCTTGTGCAACGCCAGGCGCGCAGCCTCGAACTCTTCGGGGGTGGAGGTGTACTTCAGGGTCAGTTCCCATGGCTGCAAGCCCTGGGCCTCGGCCTCATCCTCAAATGACCATTGGATCTGGTCCCTTTGATCATCGGCGCTCAGGTCCTTGATCTCATCCAGCAGTTCCGGCGACTCCGCGACGTACTTTTTGAGGGCTGCTTCGTGCCGCGCTTCCTGGGTCATTTCTTGTGTGGTCATGTCGTTCTCTTAGATCGAGGAATGGGGATGCATCTGGGTCATCAAGGTCGCGCAGATACAAAAGAACAGGCATGAATACCGGTTCGTCTGGCCTTCAGAACCATTCTGGGATCATCTGAAAACTGTGTTGCCTTTTTGCCCGAGACAGGAATCGAACCTGCGACCTTCGCGTTACGAGTGCGCTGCTCTACCGGCTGAGCTACACGGGCGGTGGGCTAAAGCTAGCACTGCCTTGGACGTCCGGCAACTCACTGCTTTTCGAGGGCAATCACACCCTGCACCCAGAAGCGTGGCTGCAGGTGACCGTTGCTCAGGGTCATGTAGTGCTCGCTACGCTCCGTGAGGCGGGGCACATCACGAATCGCGACAAACACCAGCAAGCCGACGGCCACGATACTCGCCGCGATCCAGGTCTTGTACAAGATCGGCGCCGGGGCGACCGGTGGAGCTCGCCACACATGCAACGCCATCAGCCATCCGGCCACCAGCGCCAGCCAGAGTTGCGAAACCGGCATCACGATCACCCCATCCACCTGGGCCTGGGTCAGCGCACCAATCAGCGAGGCAAACAGGCACAGCCGCAGCAGATCCACGGGCGCCAACGACAACGCACGTTCACGCAGTACGCCCACGGTTGCCCAACCCGCCCACGCAACCAGCGCGATCACACACAGCGTGGACGGAACCCCCCATTCACTGGCCCACTGCAGAATGGCCTGGTGAGGGTGAGCGGCAATGTCGTTGGCAATATCGGCGAAATGCATCGGCCCGAAGCCCAGCCAGGGACGCTCAAGAATCATGTTCCAGGCCTGCCACCAGATGGGCCCACGCCCAGACAAGCTGGTCGTCAGGCGGTCTACGGCATCGTTATAAATCTCAATCCCCAAATGCCCTGCCAGCACGGTGAACACCAGCCAGTACAGTAACAAGCCGCACGCCAGCGCTGCCAATTGCCAGGCCAGCCAGCGGCGCCCCTGCGGCCCCAGGAACGCCAGAACGGAGCCAGCAACGCCGATACCCAGCCAGGTGCCGCGAGTACCACTACTGATCGCGATCAACCACCAGACACAGAGCAGCACAAACACCATCGCCCGCGCAGTACGCGAAGTCGTTGAAAGCAGCAAGGGAAGTGCCAGCAGCGGCAGGGTAAAGGTCTGGAACTGACCATAGAAGCGTTTGTTGGAAAACCCGGAAAACAGCAAATCGGTGTTTACCAACGCGTCACCGCTGGTAAAGGCGAGAATGACAACGTGAAGATATTGAACACTTTTGATCAGGCACAGCAGCAACACGAACAGAATCAGGACACGGTCCAGCGACTCATCACCGCTGCGCCTGACCCGGCTGAAAACAACGGCAATGGTGCCGCAACTGATGAGCAGCGCCAGTTCGATAAACGCCCAGAGTGGCTGATGAGCCAACACGGCGGAAGCCAGGCCCATCACCCCAACCAGCGCCACCCCGAGCGCTGTCGGCCTATCGACGCATTGCTTTGCCCGTGGTGAGCTAAGCCCATACACCACGGCACACAGCGCCACCGATATCTGCACCACACGTTGCCAGTCGTGGCTGCTGAAGGGCGCGCAAATCGCCAGCGTCAGCAAACACATAACCACCACAAGGAACGTGCTTCCCCGCTGCTGAACGGACAACGTCATCGGCAACCTCTACGTCCTTGTGGCGGATAGGGAGCGATTTACGCATACGCTCTCCATTGTTGCGTAAACAGTAGACGACCTTGCTATCAGGCGCCGCCGGAGGCACAACCCTTGGCAGCGAATGGGTCTTCTGCCGTGGTGGTGCACTTCCAGCCGGTCGTGGCGCTACGGGTCAAGGTGATGGTCTTGCCCAGGACCGGCGCGGGCGCATCGAGGATTTCGCAGGCAATCGTACCCGTGCCAGTGGCCACGTCGCCGGTCACGTCAATCTTGCAGTTGGCCGTGGGACTGGTCCCGCCAATCAACGCCAGGGTTGGCGGCGTGCCTTGGTTCAGCGTGTCTTCGAAACCCGCCTTCAGCGCGGAGATTTCAGCCAGCCCTGCGGTGAACTTGGCCTTGGCCTGGTGCTTGGTGTACATGGGCAGGCCGATGGTGGCCAAAATGCCGATGATCGCCACGACGATCAACAACTCGATCAAGGTAAAGCCTTTCTGACGCATCACATTCACTCTCCAGAATAAAACCTGTCGCAAGGCGCATCCTGCACCCCGTCTCGGTAACCGCGCCAGTGTACTCACCCCCGCGCAACCAATCCTGTACAAGACGCACAAACTGACATTTTTTCGCTCAAGACGCCCCTGCCCGAATCCGTCACCTGACTAAGCTATAAATCTTCCACTGTCTGTGTGCGGAACTGCGAAATGAATGATGTTTCAGCGATCTATGCCTGGGAAGGCGTCAACCGCAAAGGGCGCAAAGTGTCTGGGGAAACCAGCGGCCATAATCCTGCGTTGATCAAGGCCCTGTTGCGCCAACAAGGGATCAGCCCCGGGCGTATACGGAAAAAATTCACCGGCTGGCCGAGCCTTGCTGCGCCAATCAAGCCGCCAGAGATCGCCCTCTTCACCCGCCAACTGGCAACGCTGTTAAAGGCCGGCATCGCGCTTTTGCAGGCACTGGACATCATCACCGAAGGCGTCGACAACCCGCACCTGCGTGCCATGGTTCAGGGCTTGAAACAGGAGATCGCCGCCGGCAGCAGCCTGACCGCCGCCTTGCAGAAACAGCCACGTTACTTCGATGAGCTGTACTGCAACCTGATTGCAGCGGGTGAACAGGCGGGCGCACTCGAAGCACTGCTTGAACGGGTCGCCATTCACCTGGAAAAAAGCCAACAGTTGAAAGCAAAAATCAAAAAGGCCATGACCTATCCCACGACCGTTCTGGCAGTCGCCACCCTGGTCAGTGCGATCTTGCTGATTCACGTCGTGCCGCAGTTCCAGGGGCTGTTTGCCGGCGTCGATGCCGAGTTGCCGGGCTTTACCCTCGGGGTCATCAGCCTGTCGGAGTTCATGCGGCATAACGGCTGGGTGCTGATCCTGGTCGCGGGCACCAGTTTTGCGGGCCTGCGCAAAGCCTATCGCTCATCGACAGGCTTTCGTCACTGGCTCGATGCCAGTTTGTTGAAAGCACCCGTGGCAGGCACACTGCTGAAAAAATCGGCGGTCGCCCGCTACGCCCGCACGCTCTCGACGACCTTTGCTGCGGGCGTACCGCTGGTGCAAGCACTGGATTCAGTGGCAGGCGCCACGGGGAATGGGCTGTTCAAACAGGCAATCAATCGCATGCGCCACGACGTATCAACCGGAACCGAACTGAATGAATCCATGGCTGTCAGCGGCCTGTTTCCCGGCATGGCGATCCAGATGACCGCCATCGGCGAGGAGTCGGGCACGCTCGACCATATGCTGGAAAAAGTCGCCAGCCATTACGAGGCAGACGTCGATCACCTGGTGGACAACCTCACCAGCCTGATGGAGCCGCTGATCATGGTGGTACTGGGGGGCATCGTCGGGGCCTTGGTGCTCGCCATGTACCTGCCGATCTTCCAGCTCGGTACGGCCTTTTGAGCACGCCACTGACTGAAATCCTTGTTTATCAGCCCTGGGTGTTTGTATCAGGCGCACTGGTGCTGGGGCTTATTGTCGGCAGCTTTATCAACGTGCTGGTGTGGCGCCTGCCAAAGATGCTGGAGCGTGAATGGCGAGCCCAGGCCCATGAAGTCCTTGGCCTTCCCGCCGAGCCCGCTGCCGCCCCCTATAACCTGATGCGGCCCAACTCCTGCTGCCCGAACTGCAGCCACCCGATTCGTCCCCGGGAGAATATTCCGCTGGTCAGCTATTTACTGCTCAAAGGGCGCTGCTCAAGTTGCGATCACCCTATCGGCGCGCGGTACCCCTTCACCGAATTGGCGTGCGGGTTGATCTCTGCGGTTGTCGCCTGGCATTTCGGTTTTGGCTGGGCAGCCGGTGCGGTGATGGTGTTGAGCTGGGGACTGCTGGCGATGAGCCTGATCGATGCCGATCACCAACTGCTGCCGGACGCGCTGGTGCTGCCGCTGCTGTGGCTGGGGCTGATCCTCAACAGTGTTGGCGTTTTTGTGTCATTGCCCGATGCGCTCTGGGGGCGGTAGCCGGTTACATGAGCCTGTGGTCGGTGTTCTGGCTGTTCAAGCTGATCACCGGCAAGGACGGTATGGGTTACGGCGATTTCAAGCTGCTGGCAATGCTCGGCGCCTGGGGCGGCTGGCAAATCCTGCCGATGACGCTGTTGCTGTCATCCCTGGTGGGCGTGATGGGTGGCCTGGTTCTATTGCGCCTGCGCAAAGCCCAAGCCTCCACTCCAATGCCTTTTGGTCCGTATCTGGCAATTGCCGGCTGGATTGCATTGCTCTGGGGTGGTCAAATAACCGACTTCTATTTGCAGTCTGTCGGTTTCAGATGACCACTTCTGTTGCAACACCCTGGATTCTCGGCCTCACTGGCGGTATCGGCAGTGGCAAAAGCGCGGCAGCCGAACACTTCGTACGGCTTGGCGTGGACCTGATTGACGCCGACCACGCAGCGCGCTGGGTAGTCGAGCCCGGGCGCCCTGCCCTGGCGCAGATTGCCGAACATTTCGGTGCGAGCGTGCTGCAGCCTGACGGGCAACTGAACCGTGGGGCGTTGCGCAAGCTGATCTTCGAAGTGCCTGACGAGCGCCGTTGGCTGGAGGCGTTGCTGCACCCGCTGATCACCGAGGAGATTCGCAGCCACCTGGCGCGCGCCCAATCGCCGTACGCGATCCTGGTGTCACCGTTGCTGATCGAGTCCGGCCAGTACACCATGACCCAGCGCGTGCTGGTGATCGACGTGCCGCAATCGTTGCAGATTCAGCGTACCCTGCAGCGCGACGGCATCAGCGAAGAGCAGGTGCAGGCGATTCTCAAGGCCCAGGCCACCCGTGAAGACCGCCTGCGCCACGCCGATGACGTGCTGGTCAATGACCAGGACCTGGCCCGGCTGCATGCCGAGGTCGAGCGACTGCACCACTTTTACCTTACTTTGCGTGGAGGCCGATCATGAGCCAACCCTTGACCGTCGAATGCCCAACCTGCGGTGCACCCGTGGAATGGAAAGCGACCAACCCCAACCGCCCGTTTTGCTCGGACCGCTGCAAACTGATCGATCTGGGCGCCTGGGCGTCGGAAGAACACAAGATCCCGGTCAGCCCGGACGCCGAAGACGAACTGTTCTCCGAAGACTTTCAGCCCAAACACTAAGGCCGCATAAAGCCATAGTCCTGCTGGTCGTCGAGATTCTCTGCAAGGTATTGCAGCTCGTCGGCCAGGTCTTCAAAACTGCGCACGCCCTTGCTCTGCTGCACCACCGCACTGAGCATGGCCCGCAGGGTCAAGCCCGGGTCAAAGCCGATTTCCTGCGCCGCGTCCTGGCTTCTGCGTAACTCCTGCCGCGCCCACTCGTACACACTCATGATTCCGTGCTCCTGGAAATTTTGCAGAGCATGCGACCACTTGCGCGTGCAGGATTTGACCTGGATCAAGGCCGTGGATCGTCATCCTTCCAGGGCGCCGAGAGGTAGCGGGTGCGGTTGAATGTCTCCAGCCACTCCGGGCAGAACACCACCAGGGCGCTGATCACCATGCCGTTGATAAAGGCCTCGGGAAAAATGATCAGCCACAAATAGCCGACAAAATCCTCGATCCACTCCGGCATCGCAAAACGGCCGTCGAACCACAACAACCCCAGGCCCACCAGCAGGCACAACAAGGCCGACAGCGCGGCCGCGAAAAATCCCGAGCAGAAGATATACACAAAGGGATTGCGCGGCTTCGCCCGCTCCACCAGCAGCGCACAGCCTTCGGTGACCAGTACCGGCAACAGGATCAGCAGCATGCCATTGACACCTACGGCGGCCAGGTCCTGGCGGCCGAGCAACACCAGGCCGAGCTGTGCGGCCAAGCCACCGACGATCGCCAGGGGCCAATCAAGCAGCAAGGTCACGGCGGTCATGCCGATGAAGTGGTAGGACACCCCCGTGTCGAAATCCCGGCGTACCAGCCACAACATAAACAGCGCGAACACCGTGCCAAACAGCAAATGCTGGCGCCGTCGGTCAGCAAACAGCTCGACCCATGGCGAACGCAGGAGCGCCCACATCACCACCGGCGCGTACAGCAGCCACCCGATGCTGAGGGTTTCCGGCGCCAGCACCGCGGCGCTGATCACGGCTGCACCTGCTCCAGGGCCTGGCGCAACTCAGCGGCGGAGTCGTATTCATGCTGTGCCACCAACTTGCCGTGATCCAGTTGCAGCCACAGTACTTTATCCACAGCCGCCGGATAGCGCGGGCTTATACGCGCATCGCGATCGAGCATGACCCGATAGTTGTAGGCCTGCATGGCCGGCACCGCGAACATCTTCGCAATCAGCCGCGGCATGCGCTGGATATCCGCGAGAAACACCGTATGTCGCGCCTCCAGATAGCCCTTGGGCTGGCCTTGCAGCGCTGCGTCGACGATTTTGGCGCCGTCCATGCTGCGCGCCACCAACAAGGTTTGCACCTGGTCATCCAGGGTGTAGGCCTGGTCGAACTGGTCAAGCAACGTCCAGGGTGCAACACGCTCACCCACCTCGACGGCCTGGGCCCACACGGGTAAAAGACTCAAGAACAGCACCACAAAAAACTTCACTGCACACTCCTCATGCCAGGGGGAAACTGTCGAATAGCCAGTCTACACCGACCTTTTGACGCGGGACTTCCTGCGGTCATCATTTGGACGCTAAGCTGGTGACATGGATGACTCAGATTATTTGCGCCTGCTCACCGTAGCGGCCGAACAAGCCAATGCGTTCCTGTCCAATGCCCGCAAATGGGAGCGTGAGCGTTGGGTCTGCCAGCGCCTGTTGCAAGGTTTGAACGTGCCCTACCGCGCCGAAGAATTCCACGCCGCCGGGCAAGAGCCGCCGGATGTGCTGTTTCGCGATGCCAGTTTCGAGGTGTTTTTCGTACTCGATGAGGGCCGGCGCCTGAACGACGAGTGGCGCGACGAACTGCTGCGTCGGCGCAGCGCGTTTTCCCTGAGCCAACTGGTTCGACGAGAAGCCAAACCCCGGCGCATTCCCGCCCACGAATTCCTGCTGCGCCTGGCCCCCACACTGCGCAAGAAGGCGCACAACTATAAAGAGCGCGGGATGGACCTGGGGGAGCTGGACCTCATCGCCTTCGCCAGCCTCAAGCGCGAAGTACTGGACCTCAACAGCCATTTTCCGCCACCCACCGAGTACCTGCGCCAGGGCTGGCGCTCACTGTCCCTCGTGGGCCCGACGTTTGCGCGCGTATTGTTTGCTCATCCGGACGCTCCGGACTTCTTGCGCAACAATCTGGGGCGCAGCATAGTGTTTGATGTGGGCATCAGCCTGTGATCAGGTTGGCGACTATGCTTCTGGCAATGCCGCCAATCACACGACTGTAACGTGGCGCCCTTCAGCAACGTCTACCTGACGAGGCCTTTATGACCAGCCGCCTGAACCCCGACGACCAACAGCATGTCGAAGAGTACCTGCAACTGTCCCAGAACCAAGTCGAGCGCAAGCCTTTCCGGCCCTGGCTGCTCCTTGCCGTGGTGCTGGTCGCAGTGATCGGCCTGGGTTTGCTGAGCCGCCTTTTGAGTTACCTGACGCTATGAGCTGCCTTGCGCTCGCTCGGGTAACCGCACCGATTTCTTTTAGCCTTGCGAGATATCCCCATGACCCATCGTATTATTATCGTCGGCGGCGGCGCCGGCGGCCTGGAGTTGGCTACCCGCCTGGGTAAGACTCTGGGCAAGCGCGGCACCGCCAGCATCACGCTGGTGGACGCCAACCTGACCCATATCTGGAAACCCTTGCTCCACGAAGTGGCGGCCGGTTCGCTGAACTCTTCGGAAGACGAACTCAACTATGTTGCCCAGGCCAAATGGAACCACTTCGAGTTCCAGCTGGGGCGCATGAGCGGGCTCGATCGTGAGCAGAAAAAAATCCAGCTGGCCGCCACCCTCGACGAAGAAGGCCGAGAACTGGTGCCTGCACGCGTGCTGGGCTATGACAGCCTGGTGATCGCGGTCGGCAGCACCACCAATGACTTCGGCACCGAGGGCGCGGCGCAGCACTGCCTGTTCCTCGACACCCGCAAACAGGCCGAGCGTTTCCACCAGCAATTGCTCAACCACTATCTGCGGGCCCATGCCGGGCAGACGGATGTGGTGGAGCAGATCAGCGTCGCCATCGTCGGTGCCGGTGCCACCGGGGTCGAGTTGGCCGCCGAGCTGCATAACGCTGCCCATGAACTGGCGGCCTACGGCCTGGACAAGATCAAGCCGGAAAACATGCACATCACCCTGATAGAAGCCGGTCCACGGGTGTTGCCCGCCCTGCCGGAGCGAATTGGCGGGCCTGTGCATAAAACCCTGGAGAAACTCGGGGTGACTGTACTGACCAACTCCGCCGTGAGCGAGGTGACTGCCGACGCCCTGATCACCAGCAGCGGCCAGGTCATTCCGGCCAGCCTCAAGGTCTGGGCTGCCGGGATTCGTGCGCCAGGGTTCCTCAAGGACATCGATGGCCTGGAAACCAACCGTATCAACCAGCTGCAAGTGCTGCCGACCCTGCAAACCACCCGCGACGAGAATATCTTCGCCTTTGGTGATTGCGCGGCCTGCCCACAAGCCGGCACCGACCGCAATGTGCCACCGCGCGCCCAGGCGGCTCACCAGCAGGCATCGTTGCTGGCCAAGTCGCTGAAACTGCGGATTGAGGGCAAGGACCTGCCGTCGTACAAGTACACCGACTACGGCTCGCTGATCTCGCTTTCGCGTTTTTCGGCTGTGGGTAACTTGATGGGCAACCTGACCGGCAGCGTGATGCTGGAAGGCTGGCTGGCACGGATGTTTTATGTGTCGCTGTACCGCATGCACCAGATGGCGCTGTATGGCTTCTTCCGCACGGCGATGCTGATGCTGGGAAGCAAGATTGGACGCGGGACCGAGCCGCGCCTGAAACTGCACTGACAGCACGTTCCGGGATAGGACTCGGTTAGTGTGGGAGCGGGCTTGCTCGCGAAAGCGGTGGTTCAGTGCCAGATGTACTGACTGACACACCGCTTTCGCGAGCAAGCCCGCTCCCACATTTGTTTTGTGGTGCGGCCGGGATTGCGCGGGCAAAAAAAATCCCCGTATCTTTCGATACGAGGATTTTTAATATGGTCGGGGTAAGGGGATTCGAACTCCTGACATCCTGCTCCCAAAGCAGGCGCGCTACCGGACTGCGCTATACCCCGGTAAAAAAAAGGCGACCTCTCAGTCGCCTTCTTCGATCAGCGCTTTTGGCCTCTGATCTTAAGATTCGATTCCAGCGTTAACTGGTCTCAAAAATGGTGGGTCGTGTGGGATTCGAACCTACGACCAATTGGTTAAAAGCCAACTGCTCTACCAACTGAGCTAACGACCCAAATATGGTCGGGGTAAGGGGATTCGAACTCCTGACATCCTGCTCCCAAAGCAGGCGCGCTACCGGACTGCGCTATACCCCGGTTTGAAATTGGCTCCGTGACCAGGACTCGAACCTGGGACCCAATGATTAACAGTCATTTGCTCTACCGACTGAGCTATCACGGAACTACATATTTCAAAGTGTTACGTTGTTGCTTGTTACCTTCTCTTCGACGCTTCCGTATCGCTACGTTAGTGCCTCTGAGGCGCGCTATTCTACAATCTTAAAAACCTCTGTCAACCCTTTAAATTGCTTTTAAGACAAGGATTTGCGCTTCTTTCTGATTTCTCCTTGGGGAGAAGAAACCGTTGGGCTGACGTTGCTGCGGGGCGCACTTTACAAGCCTTTGCCTTACAGTTCAACGCCCTATCGAAAAAAAAGGCCCCGCAATGCGGGGCCTCTTGTTACAGCGCTACAGCCTGAACTCAGTGGAAGACGATTTCGTCGTTCTCCACCGTCGCCTCGACGCTGGTGCCCGGCATAAAGCTGCCCGACAGGATCAGCTGTGCCAGCGGGTTCTCGATCCAGCGCTGGATAGCACGCTTCAACGGCCGTGCGCCATACACCGGGTCGTAACCGACGGCGATCAGCTTGTCCAACGCCTCGCGACTCAGCTCCAGAGACAACTCGCGCTCCGCCAGGCGGCTGCGCAGGCGGCCCAACTGGATCTCGGTGATGCCCGCGATCTGATCCCGCGCCAAAGGCTCGAAGATCACCACTTCATCGACCCGGTTGATGAACTCCGGCCGGAAGTGGCTGGTCAGCGCGTCCATCACGGCTGCACGCTGGGCTTCACGATCACCCACCAGTTCCTGGATCTGTACCGAGCCCAGGTTGGAGGTCATCACGATCACCGTATTACGGAAATCCACGGTACGCCCGTGGCTGTCCGTCAGCCGGCCATCTTCCAACACTTGCAGCAACACGTTGAACACATCCGGGTGGGCCTTCTCGACCTCGTCCAGGAGGATCACCGAGTAAGGCTTGCGCCGTACCGCTTCGGTCAGGTAACCGCCCTCCTCGTACCCGACATAGCCTGGTGGCGCCCCGATCAGGCGAGCCACGGAATGTTTCTCCATGAACTCGGACATATCGATCCGCACCATGGCCTCTTCGGTATCAAAGAGGAACTCGGCCAAGGCCTTGCACAGTTCAGTCTTACCCACGCCGGTCGGGCCGAGGAACATGAACGAGCCGCTCGGACGGTTCGGGTCGGACAACCCGGCCCGGGAACGCCGTACCGCATTCGACACCGCAACCACCGCCTCTTCCTGGCCGATGACGCGCTGGTGCAACAGGCTTTCCATTTTCAGCAGCTTGTCGCGCTCGCCTTCGAGCATTTTCGACACAGGGATACCGGTCCACTTCGAGACGACTTCGGCGATTTCTTCCTCGGTCACCTTGCTGCGCAGCAACTGGTTCTCAGGCTTGCCGTGCTGGTCGACCATCTGCAGGCTGCGCTCCAGGTCCGGGATCACCCCGTACTGCAACTCGGCCATGCGGTTCAGGTCGCCTTTACGGCGGGCTGCTTCCAGTTCCTGACGGGACTGCTCAATCTTTTGCTGGATCTGTGCAGAACCCTGTACTTCAGCTTTTTCCGAGGTCCAGATTTCTTCGAGGTCCGAATACTCGCGCTCCAGACGAACAATTTCTTCCTGGAGTTTTTCCAGGCGTTTCTTCGCCGGCTCGTCCTCTTCTTTCTTCAGGGCCTGGGACTCAACCTTCAGTTGAATCAGGCGCCGATCCAGACGGTCCAGCACTTCGGGTTTCGAATCGATCTCCATCCGAATGCGGCTGGCAGCCTCGTCGATCAAGTCGATGGCCTTGTCCGGCAACTGACGGTCAGTAATGTAGCGATGGCTCAGTTTCGCCGCCGCAATGATCGCCCCGTCGGTGATCGCCACTTTATGGTGGACCTCATACCGCTCTTTCAGGCCACGCAGGATCGCGATGGTGTCTTCTTCGCTCGGTTCTTCCACCAGTACTTTCTGGAAGCGGCGCTCAAGGGCCGCATCTTTCTCGATGTACTGGCGATATTCGTTCAGTGTGGTCGCACCGACGCAATGCAACTCGCCTCGGGCCAGTGCCGGCTTGAGCATGTTGCCCGCGTCCATCGAGCCTTCGCCTTTGCCGGCGCCGACCATGGTGTGCAGTTCGTCGATAAACAGAATGATCTGCCCTTCCTGCTTCGACAGTTCGTTCAGCAGGGATTTCAGGCGCTCTTCGAACTCGCCACGGAACTTGGCACCGGCAATCAGCGACCCCATGTCCAGGGACAGCAGGCGCTTGCCTTTAAGACCATCCGGCACTTCACCATTAATGATGCGCTGGGCCAGGCCTTCGGCAATCGCGGTTTTACCCACGCCAGGTTCGCCGATCAGCACCGGGTTGTTCTTGGTGCGACGCTGCAGGACCTGGATGGTGCGACGAATTTCATCGTCACGGCCGATCACCGGATCGAGCTTGCCTTCTTCGGCGCGCTTGGTCAGGTCGACGGTGTATTTGTCCAGGGCCTGGCGAGACTCCTCGTGGTTAGGGTCATTGACCGCCTCGCCACCGCGCAGGTTGTTGATGGCATTTTCCAGGGCTTTCTTGCTCACGCCCTGGCCCAGCAACAGTTTGCCGAGTTTGCTGTTGTCGTCCATCGCGGCGAGCAACACCACTTCACTGGAGATGAACTGGTCACCCTTCTGCTGGGCCAGACGGTCGGCCTGGTTCAACAGGCGCGCCAGGTCCTGGGACATGTTCACGTCGCCAGTCGGATTTTGGATTTTCGGCAGTTGGTCGAGCTCTTTGCTCAACTCTTTGCGCAGGCTGTTAACGTCAAAGCCCACCTGCATCAGCAAGGGTTTGATGGAACCGCCTTGCTGCTCCAGAAGCGCTTGCATCAAGTGCGCAGGCTCGATGGCCGGATGGTCCAGGCCAACCGCCAGAGATTGGGCGTCAGATAAAGCCAACTGCAATTTGCTGGTTAAACGATCAATACGCATTAGTCACCTTCCTTTTGAGCAGGCCGGAGCTATGAACAAACACATCCTGAATGAAGAAACCTGCCAGATACCCTTATAGATGGGGTGGATTCTGGAAGATTCAAGCGGGCTATTGCTGACTTGCGTCAGGATTGACCCAAGTCAAGGGAGTCTAGCGTTCAAGCCAGATAAGGGAGGCAAACCGCCCCGTGCGCGGGCTGCGGCGGTAGGAATAGAAGCGGGAATCGGTCACGGTGCACAAGCCGCCACCGTAGACAGCAGTAACGCCACGGACTGCGAGACGCAGGCGGGCCAACTGATAAATGTCAGCCATGAACTTGCCCGGATTCTGACTGGGGACGAAAGCCGCAATCGTTTCCGGAAGTTGCTGCATAAAGGCTTCACGCACTTCCGGACCGACTTCAAAGGCTTGCGGGCCAATCGCCGGGCCCAGCCAGACCAGTACGTCGGCAGGCTCGGTATCCAGGCTTTCAACGGTCGCTTCCAATACGCCAGCGGCCAGGCCACGCCAACCGGCATGAGCTGCGGCGACGCGGGTGCCGGCGCGATTGCAAAACAAGGCAGGCAGGCAATCTGCCGTCATTGATGTGCAGGCGATGCCAGGAGTGCTGGTCCAACTGCCATCTGCTTCGGCAGTCCGGCCAGGGTCCGCCTCAACCACAACGACACCATGAACCTGTCGCAACCAGGCCGGCTGAATATTGAAGGCTTCGGTAAGGCGACGGCGATTTTCAAGGACGGCGTCGAGACTGTCCTCGACATGATCGCCAAGGTTGAGGCTGTCGAACGGCGCCACACTAACGCCGCCCGCACGGGTGGTAACACAGGCTTTCACCCCGGCCGGCGCGGGCCAGTCAGGAATCAGCCAGTCACTCATCCGATAAACGCCTCGCGATCCTGCTTGAGCAGCGACAACAACCAGACAAAATCGTCTGGAAGTGGCGATTCCCAGCTCATCCGCTTACCGCTCGTCGGATGATCCAGCTCCAGGAAGCGGGCGTGCAGCGCCTGGCGCGGGAAGGTCTTCAGCGAATCAACCATGGTTGCACTGGCCGCAGGCGGAATACGGAAGCGGCCACCGTAGGCCGGATCTCCGACCAACGGGAAGTTGATGTGCGCCATGTGCACCCGAATCTGGTGGGTACGACCGGTTTCCAGCTTCACCCGCACGTGGGTGTGGGAGCGGAAACGCTCAAGCACACGGTAGTGGCTGACGGCCTGCTTGCCGCCTTCCATCACCGCCATGCGCTGGCGCTGCTGGCCGTGGCGACCGATCGGGGCATTGATTTTGCCTCCCGCCGTTACCACGCCGATCACGATGCACTCGTAGATCCGGCTGACGCTGCGGCTCTGCAGTTGTGTGACCAGCTGCGTCTGCGCCTGAATGGTCTTGGCCACCACCATAAGGCCGGTGGTGTCCTTGTCCAGACGGTGCACGATGCCGCAGCGCGGGACATTGATGATGTCCGGCACGTGGTGCAGCAACGCATTGAGCAGGGTGCCATCAGCGTGCCCGGCGGCCGGGTGAACCACGAGGCCTGCGGGTTTATTGATCACCAGGATGTCGTCGTCTTCGTAGACGATGTCCAGTTCAATGTCCTGGGCGATCCATTCTCCCTGGGCTTCCTGCTCGGCAGTCAGCTCAAGAATCGCACCACCATGGACTATGTCTCGCGGGCGGATAACCGCTCCATCCACAGTCAGGCGGCCGTCTTTGATCCAGGCGGAAAGGCGCGAGCGCGAGTGCTCAGCGAATAATTGTGCGGCGACTTGATCGAGGCGTTGGCCGCCCAATTCGGACGGCACCTCTGCGCGAAGTTCAATTTTATCGGACATGCTCAGACTAGGCGTGGCACAGCCTTTGGTTTCGGCTGCGCGCTTGTGGTTAAATACGGCGTCTTTTGCCCCGAGGCTTTCCAAGGGGCGCTCATCATAACAGGACGGCCCCGCCCAAGACAGCGGCCGTCATAGGGACGCAAGCCGCCATGCAAGTGAAACACCTGCTGCTGATCGCCATCCTCGCCATGACTGCTGCTTGCTCGTCAACAAAGGAAGTCGTCGACGAAAACCTGAGCGAGGTCGAGCTGTACCAACAAGCTCAGACCGACCTGAACAACCACAGCTACACCAGCGCCACGGCAAAGCTGAAGGCACTGGAGTCGCGGTATCCGTTCGGGCGCTACGCCGACCAGGCCCAGCTCGAGCTGATCTACGCCAACTACAAGAACGCCGAGCCGGAAGCTGCCAAGTCCGCCGCCGAGCGTTTTATCCGCCTGCACCCGCAACACCCGAACGTGGACTACGCCTACTACCTCAAGGGCCTGACCTCGTTTGACCAGGACGTTGGCCTGCTGGCGCGCTTCCTGCCGCTGGACATGACCAAGCGTGACCCGGGCGCTGCCCGCGACTCCTACAACGAGTTCGCCCAACTGACCAGCCGCTACCCCAACAGCCGCTACGCGCCTGACGCCAAGCAGCGCATGATCTACCTGCGCAACCTGCTGGCTTCCTACGAGATCCACGTAGCCCACTACTACCTGACCCGTCAGGCGTATGTCGCTGCCGCGAACCGTGGCCGCTATGTAGTGGAAAACTTCCAGGAAACCCCGTCCGTGGGTGACGGCCTGGCCGTGATGACCGAGGCTTACCAGCGCCTGCACCTGGACGCCCTGGCCGCTACCAGCCTGGAAACCCTGAAACTCAACTACCCGGACCACCCAAGCCTGAAGGACGGCCAGTTCGTACCGCAGGTAGCCGAAGCGGACAACCGCTCGTGGTTGAGCAAATACACCCTGGGCCTGATCGAGTCCCGTCCACCGCTGCCGCCGGGCGAAACCCGCGCCAACCAGGACATCATCAAGCAATACCAGGACGCCAAGGATTCGATTCCATCGGACCTCAAGCCTCGTGACGAAAACGGCGACATTATCGAAGAGCAAGGGCCTCAAGCCCTGGGCAACAACGAAGACCGCTCGTGGTTCAGCTACATGACTTTCGGTATCTTTGACTGATTGTTCGCTGCGATGCAAAAAGGGAGACCCTCGGGTCTCCCTTTTTTTGCCTGCAATTTAATTCCGCTGTGCGCCTGTCACGTCCTTGGCTAAACTGCCGAATTCCTTGTCGAGAAGCTGCCCACCATGGTTCGTCTACTGTTCTGGATTGCCGTTATTGCTGCCGCGGTATGGTTTTGGCGCAAATTCAAGAGCCCGGCCGCCAAACAGCAGCGGCCCAGCGAACCCGGCACGATCCAGATGGTGCGTTGCGCCCACTGCGGTCTTCACCTGCCACAGGACCGAGCCTTGAGCCTGCGCCAGGAATGGTATTGCACCCAGGCGCATCTGGAGCAAGGGCCGAAGGCTATCCAGCGCTGATTCGGCCTGCCGGCGCGTACGGTGTCGGATCAATGATCGGCTGACGCTCCAGCAATAAATCGGCGAACAACTGGCAGGACGCCGGCGCCAGCACCAGGCCATTGCGGTAATGCCCGCAGTTGAGCCACAGCCCTTCAAACCCGGGCACCTTGCCAATATAGGGAATGCCTTCCGGCGAGCCGGGCCGCAAGCCGGCCCAATGTCCCACCACTTGAGCATCGGCCAGGGCCGGGATCAACTCGACGGCAGAGGCCTTCAGGCTTTCCAGCGCGGAATCGGTGGGGGTCTTGTCGAAGCCTTCATGCTCCAGCGTGCTGCCGATCAGAATGTGCCCGTCGCGCCGGGGAATCGCATAACGACCCTTGGCCAGGACCATGCACGACAAAAAGTCCGATGCGCATTTGTACAGGATCATCTGGCCCTTGACCGGCTCCACCGGCAACGCCAACCCCAGGCTGCCCAGTAACTCACCGCTCCAGGCCCCGGCGGCGAGCACTACCTGATCACCACGGATCGGCCCAAGCGCCGTGTTCACGCCAACAATCTTCCCGCCTTCCTGAATAAACCCATCAACCGCGCACTGCTCGTGAATCGTCACGCCAGGCAGGGCCAACAAGGCCGCCTTGAGGGATTTGACCAACCGCGGATTACGCACATTGGCCACATCCGCCATATAGATCGCCTGGGAAAACCCGGCGCCCAACACCGGCACAGCATCATGGGCAGCTGAAACATCCACCTTGCTCAACGGACGGCCTTCGCGGGCGGCCCAGGCAAGCGCCTCGGCTTCATCGTCCAGATCCAACCAATACAGGCCCGTGGTGTGAACTTCCGGATCAACGCCAGTCGCGGCAAACAGACGCTCCGCAAGTTGCGGGTAAAAGTCCTGGGACCAATGCGCCAGGGCAGTTACCGCCGGGCTGTAGCGCCACGGGTACAGTGGGGAAACAATGCCGCCGCCTGCCCACGAAGACTCCTGCCCGACCGCCGAACGATCCAGCAGCACCACCGCCTGCCCCTGGGTCGCCAGGTTGAACGCCGTCAACAACCCGATTACCCCACCACCCACAACCACTACTTGCTGTTGCTTAGCCATTGTTCGATCCAGCCGATAAAAAGAAAAAGGCACGCCCGGCGCCCAATCGTCCAGCTTCCTCATCATTGCCCCCAGCACGCCTTGCGGCTCATATCAGGCGCGGCTCCCGGATTGCTTCGCGCACCGGTACTGCTCAGGCTGAAGGCGGCACAGGGATCACCCGCCATCACCGAGTCAATCGCCGGCGTGGCAAGCAGAACGAAATCCTGAGGGTTCAATGCAGGGGTGATTCTATAGCGATCGTTGCCGGCGATGACGCCGGTCGCATCAATAAAAGTGCCGTTCCTCGCGTAATAGCGCTCAAGGAGCTGGGCCTGTTCAGTCAGCAACCCGGCAATTTCCGCACGATAGACCTTTTTCATATGGCTGGCATACCCGGGATAGGCAACCCCGGCCAGGAGGCCGATGATCGCCACGGCGATCAATAATTCGATCAGGGTGAAGCCTGTGCAATCCTTGCTCATCATGCTGTTCACCTATTGAAGTTGCCGCCACATGATTCTTCGAAAACGCTCATCGGGGCCGCTGCCGACGCGCGCATACACAGATTCCAGGACCGATCGCGAGTGACCACTGACACCCACCGACGTCACGCGATAGAGAGTGGCCTGAATGTCTGCCGGGAGATGGGCCAAGCCCGTCCCCGGCCCCAGGTTTTGAATACCGTAGATGCCATCCTTCATCCCGATCCAAGTGACCGTCGACACGGGGTTCGTACCGGGCCCCGCGACCGAAACCGACTCGGCAGGTGGCGCGCACGCGGCAATCGAGCGACAAGGGTGCAGGGCAAACCCGGGCGCCTGCACCACAGACTCGCCAAGCCTGAGGCCGCTTTCGGCCAGTTGAAACGACTGGTTGCGCTGGCGAACACCGCCGGTCATTTTTTCTTGCGAGATTGCCCCCTCCATCGAAGACAACCCCAGCAGCGCCAACAGCAGCAGAAAGACCAGGCTGATCAGCAACACCATGCCTGCCTGCCTTGAACGGGAGAAGTCATAAACCATGAGCCCGCTACTCCAGACGATTACGCAGCGCTGCTACAACGCTATAGGTCTGGTCTTTCACCAACCCCGCCGGATCCTGAAGGGTCAGTAAAATCCGCACGCTACGTATCAGCGACTCATCGCCGGGGTTGGGGTCATATCGGGTGACAACCGCTGAGCCCGCCTTCCCGGCCACCCCGAAACTGATATCGAACGCCCTCACGTTATCCACAAGCACCGCCTTGCTCGGGGCCGCCAGCGTGCTGAACTTCAATTGCCCGCCCTCGAAGGTGTACGTCAGCCTGCGCAGTGGAAAGCGGATCTGCCCAGGCGCGGGTGCCGGCGCGCTCCCCGCATAGGCTTGGGCAAAAGCGGTACAGTCGGAGAGCACTGTCCAATCGGGCTTGCTGCCGCCCTCTCCGACGTCAGCGGTCACCAGCGTCAGAGACCGGGAGCTGCCGGTGGTACTCCATCCGATGGGCCGATCGAAACCTGCAGGCACGTTGCTGATCGAGGCCGTGGACAGGCAACCGAACATGCCCGCCTGGCGTATCTCCTGAATCAGCTTGCCGAGGACGAACCGTGCATCATCCTGCAGCAGCGAAGCTGCACGCTGACTGGCATGAGTGATTCGGGAGCTGAGCGCAATCTGCGTCACCCCCAGGATCAGCACCAGGCCGAGGGCGAATGCCAGCAGCATCTCCACCAGGCTGAAACCGCGATCAGGGCCTCTCATGGCCGCACCCTCGGGTCGACGGCAACCCGACTGGTCAGGGTAAATGTTTCCCGGGCCCCTTGAGCCTTCGCGCCACGGGAGTCGTCCCAACTGATGCTGATCGTCACCTCGCGTTGATTGACCACCACCGAACCCTTGGCGCTCTCCCCGGCAAATCCTGCGATGTTGGCTTCGAAATCGTGTAGATCCAGATCACGGACACTCGCGACCGAAGTACTCGCGGGCGCGCGCTCGCTCTGTGCCCACGAATAATCGGCGCCGGAGTTGGCACGGATCCGGTCAAGCATGTCGTACGCAATGAAACTGGCCTGACTGGTCATCCTGGAACTGTCGGTGTACTTCAACGAATTGAGCTGAATCACCGCCGCCCCCAGCAGGCCAATGGCCAGGATCAGTACAGACACCAAAACCTCGATCAGGGTCATCCCGACTTGGGTCGGTCGAGGGTGAAATATTGCAGGGCACGTATTCATTACCGTCGCCATCCATGTCGAAGGTCGTCAAAAAAGCAGCGGGAAATCCGCAGTGCGACGCAAGACTAGCGCCGGTCTTGTCCAAGCGCTGCACCCCGGAACAAAGCGAAATACTTTGGACTACATGGCCACCATTCGACGCCCCGACCCGGAGGCTATAACTATGTCTGCCATCCGGCACCGACTGAAAAGCGCACCGCGTCCACGGAGGAACGGCACATGAAACAACGAGGTTTCTCGCTGATCGAGCTGATACTGGGCCTGTTCCTCAGCGGTATCCTGGCCAATCTGGCAGTGCCGAGCCTCAAGGGGCTGCTTGAGTCGCAACGACGCCAGGGCGCCGCCGAATCCCTCGCCAGCGGAGTGCGTTATGCGCGCACGGAAGCCATCGCACGCAATCGCACAGTGGTTATCCATGCATTGGACGATGACTGGAGCCGGGGATGGAGGGTGATACTGGACCTGAACGGTCGCGGCCATCTGGACGACGACAACCCGGTGCTGCTGGAGCGCCAGGACAGTGGGCAGATACCGATTGTGGGGAATACCCCGGTGAGAACCCAGATACGCTTCAGCGGCCTGGGTGAACCGCTGCTGTCAGCAGGGGCGTTCAGTGCTGGCACGGTTCACGTGTGTGCCACGGACCAGCAATTGAGCCTGTATCAGATAGTGCTGGCAGCCAGCGGGCGCATCAGCCTGCGCAGTAACAAGACCGAGCAGGCGTTGTGCCGAGGCTATGCCGGCACCCTGGGACTCAGAGCAGCGAACGAACCCGCAGCTCCTTGGGCATGGAGAAAGTGATGTTCTCTTCACGACCAGCCAGCTCATCGGCACCGGTTGCGCCCCAGGCCTGCAATTGTTGAATCACGCCACGCACCAGCACTTCCGGGGCCGAGGCACCCGCAGTGATACCAATGCGCTCGACACCGTCGAACCAGCTGCGCTGCATGTCTTCGGCACCATCGATCAGGTAGGCCGGAGTCGCCATGCGCTCGGCCAGCTCACGCAGCCGATTGGAGTTGGAGCTGTTCGGACTGCCCACCACCAATACTACGTCGCATTCGTCAGCCAATTGCTTGACCGCATCCTGGCGGTTTTGCGTGGCGTAGCAGATGTCATCCTTGCGTGGCCCGCCGATGGCCGGGAAACGCGAGCGCAAGGCATCGATGACGCGGCTTGTGTCATCCATGGACAAGGTGGTCTGGGTGACGAAGGCCAGCTTTTCAGGGTTGTGCACCTGCAAGGCGGCGACGTCTTTTTCATCCTCTACCAGGTAGATCGCGCCGCCATTGCTGGCGTCGTACTGGCCCATGGTGCCTTCGACTTCCGGGTGACCGGCGTGGCCGATCAGGATGCATTCACGACCATCACGGCTGTAGCGCGCAACTTCGATGTGCACCTTGGTCACCAGCGGGCAGGTAGCGTCGAACACTTTCAGGCCACGGCCTGCAGCTTCAGTACGCACCGCCTGGGAAACACCGTGGGCGCTGAAGATGACGATAACGTCGTCCGGCACCTGGTCCAGTTCTTCAACGAAGATGGCGCCGCGACTGCGCAGGTCTTCGACCACGAATTTGTTGTGGACGACTTCATGACGCACATAAATCGGCGGCCCGAAGACTTCCAGGGCGCGGTTGACGATTTCAATCGCCCGGTCCACGCCGGCGCAGAAGCCACGGGGGTTGGCGAGTTTGATTTGCATGCTGTGCCTCGTGTCTTGCAACGCAAGAAATTGGAACATTGCGGCGCCGTTTACCAGCGCCGGCTTCGTCAGTCAGAGCGCTTTAACGTCGATGATTTCAACATCAAAGGTCAAGGTTTTCCCGGCCAACGGGTGGTTGAAGTCGATGGTCACTTGCGCGTCATCAAAGGCTTTCACCACACCTGGCAGCTCGGTATTCGCCGCATCATTGAAGATCACCAGCAAGCCTTCCGACAGCTCCATGTCCTGGAACTGCGAACGCGGGATGATCTGCACGTTTTGCGGGTTGGGCTGGCCAAAGGCGTTTTCCGGCAGGATCTGCAGGTTGCGCTTGTCGCCGGCCTTGAAACCGAACAGGGCCGCTTCGAAGCCCGGCAGCAGGTTGCCGTCACCGACCTTGAAGGTCGCCGGGGCCTTGTCGAACGTGCTGTCGACCGTGTCGCCATTCTCCAGGCGCAATGCGAAATGCAAGGTGACTTCCGTGTTCTGGCCGATGCGTTGCTCAGCCAATACCTGTTCAGTCATGAACGGTCTCTCCGGTTTTCTTACTTTTGAACATATCCAACGCCAGCATGATTGCACCGACGGTGATGGCGCTGTCAGCAAAGTTGAACGCCGGGAAGTACCAGCGGTTCTGCCAATGCACCAGAATGAAGTCGATCACATGGCCCAGGGCGATGCGGTCGTACAGGTTGCCCAATGCGCCACCCAGCACCAGCGCCAACGCGACGGCAAGCCAGGTGTCATCGCGCCCCAGGCGCTTGAGCCAGACCACCAGCACCGCACTGACCACCACGGCGATCAAGGCAAACAGCCAGCGCTGCCAGCCGGAGCTGTCAGCCAGGAAGCTGAACGCAGCGCCGGTGTTGTAGGCCAGGGTCCAGCTGAAGTAGTCGGGAATCACCACGATCTGCTGGTACATCTGCAAGGCGCCTTCGAAATGAGCCTTGCTGAGCTGGTCAATGACCAGCACCAGCACGCTCAGTACGAGCAAGCCCAGGCGTCCAAAACGACAGGCTTTAGGCATAGTGACGAACCTCGCCAGCACCAGAGATGTTGTCGACGCAGCGACCGCAGATTTCCGGGTGCTCCGGGTTCACACCGACATCTTCACGGCAGTGCCAGCAACGGGCGCACTTGGCGAAGGACGACTTGACCACTTTGAGCTTGAGGCCCGGGACTTCAGTCGCAACGGCATCCGCAGGGGCTTGAGCAAACGGCGCCAGGCTGGCGGTGGACGTGATCAAGACAAAGCGCAGTTCGTTGCTCAGCTTGGCCAGGTCGGCGGTCAGGCCTTCCTCGGCAAACAGCGTGACTTCGGCCTGCAAGTTGCCGCCAACGGCCTTCGCCGCGCGCTGCACTTCCAGCTCCTTGTTCACCGCAACCTTGACCGCCATCACGCCTTCCCAGTACTCGCGGCCCAGCTCGAAGTCGGCCGGCAGTTCGGTCAGGCCTTCGTACCAGGTGTTGAGCATCACGGACTCGTTACGCTCGCCCGGCAGGTATTCCCACAGCTCGTCGGCGGTGAAGGCCAGGATCGGCGCGATCCAGCGCACCAGCGCTTCAGAGATATGGTACAGCGCGGTCTGCGCCGAACGGCGGGCCTTGCTGTTGGCACCGGTGGTGTACTGGCGGTCCTTGATGATGTCGAGGTAGAAACCACCCAACTCCTGCACGCAGAAATTGTGGATCTTCGAGTAGACGTTCCAGAAGCGGTATTCGCCGTAGTGCTCTTGCAACTCGCGCTGCAGCAACAGGGTACGGTCCACGGCCCAACGGTCCAGGGCGAGCATGTCCTCGGCCGGCAGGATGTCGGTGGCCGGGTTGAAACCGGTCAGGTTCGACAACATGAAGCGTGCGGTGTTACGGATCCGGCGGTAGGCATCGGCGCTGCGCTGCAGGATCTGCTCGGACACGGCCATCTCGCCCGAATAATCGGTAGAGGCCACCCACAGGCGCATGATGTCGGCGCCCAGGGTGTCGTTGACCTTTTGCGGCGCGATCACGTTGCCCAAAGACTTGGACATCTTGCGACCGTTCTCGTCGACGGTAAAACCATGGGTCAGCAACTCGCGGTACGGGGCGTGATCGTCGATCGCACAACCGGTCAGCAACGAGGAGTGGAACCAGCCACGGTGTTGGTCGGAGCCTTCCAGGTACAGATCGGCGCGCGGGCCGGTCTCGTGACCCATAGGGTGCGAGCCACGCAATACGTGCCAGTGGGTGGTACCCGAGTCGAACCACACGTCGAGGGTGTCGCTGATCTTGTCGTACAGCGGCGCTTCGTCGCCCAACAGCTCGGCGGCATCCAGCTTGAACCAGGCTTCGATACCCTCTTGCTCAACGCGCTGGGCAACCACTTCCATCAGCTCGACGGTACGTGGGTGCAGCTCGCCGCTTTCCTTGTTCAGGAAGAACGGGATCGGCACGCCCCAGTTGCGCTGGCGGGAGATGCACCAGTCCGGACGGTTGGCGATCATCGAGTGCAGGCGCGCCTGACCCCAGGCCGGGACGAACTTGGTGTCTTCGATCGCCTTGATCGCACGCTTGCGCAGGGTTTCGCCGCTGGTCGGCTCTTTGTCCATGCCGATAAACCACTGCGCGGTGGCGCGGTAGATCAGAGGGGTCTTGTGGCGCCAGCAGTGCATGTAGCTGTGGGTGATGGTTTCGGTGTGCAGCAGCGCACCGACTTCAGCCAGCTTGTCGACGATCGCAGGGTTCGCCTTGAAGATGAACTGGCCACCGAAGAATTCCAGGGACGGCGCATACACGCCGTTGCTTTGCACTGGATTGATGATGTCGTCGTTGACCAGTCCGTACTGCTTGCAGATCACGAAGTCGTCTACGCCATAGGCAGGCGAGCAGTGAACCACACCGGTGCCGGCGCCCAGTTCAACATACTCGGCCAGGTAGATTGGCGACAGACGGTCGTAGAACGGGTGACGGAAGTTGATCAGCTCCAGCGCGGAGCCGGTAGTGGTCGCGATCACCGAGCCCTGCAGGTTGTAGCGGGTCAGGCACGACTCAACCAGCTCTTCAGCCAGCACCAGCAGCTTGTCACCGACGTCTACCAGGGCGTAGGTGAATTCCGGGTGCACGTTCAGCGCCTGGTTGGCCGGGATGGTCCACGGGGTGGTGGTCCAGATCACGATGGAGGCAGGCTTTGCCAGGCTCGCCAGGCCGAACGCTTCGGCCAGCTTGGCCTCGTCGGCGATCGGGAAGGCCACGTCGATGGTCGAGGACTTTTTGTCTTCGTATTCCACTTCTGCTTCGGCCAGGGCCGAGCCGCAGTCGAAACACCAGTTCACGGGCTTGAGGCCCTTGAACACGAAACCGCCCTTGACGATTTCGGCCAAGGCACGGATTTCACCGGCCTCGTTCTTGAAGTCCATGGTCTTGTACGGGTTGGCCCAGTCGCCCAACACACCCAGACGGATGAATTCGGACTTCTGCCCTTCGATCTGCTCGGTAGCGTAGGCACGGCACAGTTCGCGGGTTTTATCCGCGCCCAGGTTCTTGCCGTAGGTCACTTCGACTTTGTGTTCGATCGGCAGGCCGTGGCAGTCCCAACCCGGAACATAAGGCGCGTCAAAACCCGAAAGGGTTTTCGAGCGGACGATCATGTCCTTGAGAATCTTGTTCAGCGCATGACCGATGTGAATCGTGCCGTTGGCATAAGGAGGGCCGTCGTGCAGGACGAATTTCGGACGATCCTTGCCAATCTCGCGCAACTTTCCGTACAGGCCAATACTGTCCCAGCGCTGCAGGATCTGCGGTTCGCGCTGTGGCAGGCCGGCCTTCATTGGGAAGGCGGTGTCCGGAAGGTTTAGCGTGGCTTTATAGTCGGTCATTTAAGGCTCTTCATTAGCGATGGGCGCTAGGTGCGGCTAGTGCACGGGCGGCGGCGACATCCGCATTGATCGCCGTTTTCAACGCCTCCAGGGAGGCGAAACGCTGCTCTTCACGCAGCTTTTGGTGGAAAGCCACCGTCAAACGCCGGTCATACAGATCACCGGCAAAATCCAAAAGGTGAACTTCCAGGTGGGCTTTGCCATCACCTGCAACCGTGGGCCTGACGCCTATGTTGGCGACTCCGGGCCACGATTGGCCGTCGATGTCGACACTCACCAGGTAAACCCCGGTCAGCGGCACACGACGGCGCTTGAGTTGCACGTTGGCGGTTGGCGTGCCCAGTTGGCGCGCCAGCTTCTGGCCGTGCAGGACCCGCCCGGCAATCCGGAACGGGCGACCGAGCAAACGCTCGGCCAAGGCGAAGTCGGCAGCGGCCAGGGCGTTACGCACCTGGGTACTGCTCACGCGCAGGCCGTCCAGTTCGACGGTTTGCGCGGCTTCGACGGTAAAACCCTGGGTGACGCCGGCCTGCTGCAGGAAATCGAAATCCCCTACCCGGTCGCAACCGAAACGGAAGTCGTCGCCGACCTCCAGGTGCTGCACGCCCAGGCCGTCCACCAGGATACGGTCGACGAACTCGGCGGCACTGAGGCTGCGCAAGCGCTGGTTGAAAGCCAGGCAGAGGACACGGTCCACGCCCTCTTCCGCCAGCAGTTGCAGCTTGTCCCGCAGGCGGGCCAGACGTGCCGGCGCCGTTTCCGGGGTAAAGAATTCGCGGGGCTGTGGTTCAAAAATCACCACACAGCTGGGCACGCCCAACTCAACCGCACGCTCACGCAGGCGGGCCAGGATAGCCTGGTGGCCACGGTGAACACCGTCAAAGTTGCCAATAGTGGCGACGCAGCCCCGATGCTGGGGGCGCAGGTTGTGGAGACCTCGAACCAGCTGCATAACGCGCTTCTTGCTCATAAAGTGGTCGATTATAACCACACCCGGCCCCGGACGACAGGCAACAGCGCAGGCCATTTGTGCGAATCGATAAAACAACCGCTTTATCGACGAAAAGTCTCTAGCTCAGCGACTTGCGATTGAAATCCCGCAAGCGGAAGCCCATCAGCAGCAACATGCCGAAGTACACCGCTACGCCAGCCACCACCAACACACCGAGGCGCATGAAGCGCTCCAGCATATGGCCCTGATCCCAGGCGGGCATGAAGTGCATAAGGCCCAGCAGCACCGCCGCCATCGCGCCCACGGCCACCACCAGCTTGAGCGCAAACGAGCCCCAGCCTGCCTGCGGCTGGAACATTTTCTGTTTGCGCAGCTGATAAAACAGCAGCCCGGCATTGATGCAGGCACCCACACTGATCGCCAGCGCCAGCCCGGCATGTTTCAACGGGCCAATGAACGCCAGGTTGAGCAGTTGCGTCACGACAAGGGTGAAGATCGCGATTTTTACCGGGGTGCGGATGTTTTGTTGAGCATAAAAGCCAGGGGCCAGCACTTTGATCACGATGATGCCCAACAGCCCGACGGAGTAGGCAATCAGCGCACGCTGGGTCATCGAGGCGTCAAACGCGGTGAACTGGCCGTACTGGAACAGCGCAACCGTCAGCGGCTCGGCGAGCAACCCCAAGGCCACGGCGCACGGCAGCACCAGCACGAAGCACAAGCGCAGGCCCCAATCGAGGATCCGCGAATACTCGTGACGGTCCTTGCTGGCGTAGGTACGGGACAACGTTGGCAGCAGGATGGTGCCGAGCGCCACACCCAGCACACCGGACGGCAACTCCATCAGACGGTCGGCGTAGTACATCCACGACACCGAGCCCGAGACCAGCAACGAGGCGAAGGCGGTGTTGATGATCAGTGAGATCTGGCTGACGGAAACCCCGAGGATTGCCGGCAGCATATTGCGCATCACCCGCCAGACGCCGGTGTCCTTGAGGTTCAGGCGCGGCAGCACCAGCATGCCGATCTTCTTCAGGTGCGGCAGCTGATACAGCAGTTGTGCCAGGCCACCGGCCAGGACCGCCCAGCCCAGAGCCATCACGGGCGGATCGAAGTACGGCGTCAGGAACAGCGCAAAAACAATCATGCTGACGTTAAGCAGGGTTGGCACGAACGCCGGCACCGAGAAGCGGTTCCAGGTATTGAGGATCGCCCCGGCCAGGGACGACAGGGAAATCAGCAATATATAAGGAAAGGTCACCCGCAACAGGTCAGTGGTCAGGGCGAATTTTTCCGGCGTATTGGCAAATCCGGGGGCCGTGGCCCAGATCACCCAGGGCGCGGCGAGCATGCCCGCGATCGTCACCAGCGTCAGCACCAGCGTCAGCAAACCCGAAACATAAGCAATAAAGGTGCGGGTCGCCTCCTCGCCTTGCTGGGCCTTGTATTCCGCCAGAATCGGCACGAAGGCCTGGGAAAAAGCCCCTTCGGCGAAGATCCGCCGCAGCAGGTTGGGCAGTTTAAAGGCAATAAAGAAGGCATCCGTGGCCATGCTGGCGCCAAAAATACGTGCCAGCAGCGTGTCACGCACAAACCCCAGAACCCGGGAAATCATGGTGATAGAGCTGACGGCGGCCAACGATTTGAGCAGGTTCATTGAAAGAGTTTTTGCCTATAGATAAAGAGCAGGCGAACAAACGGCCCACATATGCGATACTCCGCGCCTGCAACAAGCACAGAGCCAAAGCTCGCGAGTTTACAGGTCAAGCGCCGGAAATAAATCACCCGCCTCTTAAGATCGACCACTCAGCAGTTCGCATCACACGCCCTTGACAAGACTTCAACTCATCGGCATGATTCGCGGCCTATTTTGTTTGCTATTTCCTAAAAAGTCTTTCGAGGAGCTCGACGGTGGCCAACACACCTTCCGCCAAAAAACGTGCAAAACAGGCTGAGAAGCGTCGCAGCCACAACGCCAGCCTGCGTTCCATGGTTCGTACCTACATCAAGAATGTAGTTAAAGCCATTGACGCAAAAGACGCTGAAAAAGCTCAAGCTGCTTACGTTCTGGCCGTGCCAGTTATCGACCGTATGGCCGATAAAGGCATCATCCACAAGAACAAAGCTGCTCGCCATAAAGGTCGTCTGAATGGCCACATCAAGGCTCTGAACCTTGCTGCTGCAGCCTAAGCGATAAGCTTGTTAAAAAACCGACCCCAGGGTCGGTTTTTTATTGCCTGTAATTTGGGCAAGCCAAAAAAAGAGCCGGCATGCCGGCTCTTCTAGAGATTTACTGCGCCGTCGGCCACGGCAGGATCGGAATCGCCGTCACCGCATTCTGCGGGCTGCCTTCGATCAAGCGGTCGCTGTAGACCAGATACACCAGGGTATTGCGCTTCTTGTCGAGGAAACGCACCACCTGCATGGTCTTGAACACCAGGGACGTGCGTTCCTTGAACACCTCATCCCCATCCTTCAGCTCGCCCTTGAAGCGAATCGCGCCCACCTGACGACAAGCAATCGACGCCTCGGCACGATCTTCCGCCAGGCCCAGGCCACCCTTCACCCCGCCAGTCTTGGCGCGAGACAGGTAGCAGGTCACGCCATCCACCTTCGGATCATCAAAAGCCTCGACCACGATCCGGTCATTGGGACCGACGAACTTGAACACCGTCGACACCTGGCCAATCTCTTCGGCCGACGCCAGCAGCGGCATCGCCAACAGCAAACCGAGCAATCCCTTCATTACGCGCATCGAGACTTCCTTTTTACTTAAACCAGAATCAGGTTATCCCGGTGAACCAGCTCCGGCTCAGCCATGTAACCCAACAGACCGACAATCGCTTCAGACGACTGCCCAATGATTTTCTGCGCCTCAAGGGCGCTGTAATTGGCCAGGCCACGAGCAATCTCGCGACCGTCCGGCGCCACACACACCACCATCTCGCCACGACGGAAACTGCCCTGGACCAATTTTACGCCCACCGGCAGGAGGCTTTTGTTGCCTTGAGACAACGCAGACACCGCACCCGCATCCAGCACCAGGGTACCGCGCGTCTGAAGATGCCCCGCCAGCCACTGCTTGCGCGCCGCCAGCATGCCGCGCTCGGGCGACAGCAGCGTACCGATGCGCTCACCCGCCTTCAGGCGATCCAGTACACGCTCAATCCGGCCACCGACGATGATGGTATGCGCGCCGGAACGCGCCGCCAGCCGCGCCGCACGCAGCTTGGTCTGCATACCGCCACGCCCCAGGGCACCACCGACACTGCCGGCCACCGCATCCAGCGCCGGGTCATCTGCACGGGCTTCGTAAATCAGCTGGGCATCCGGGTTATTGCGCGGGTCAGCGTCGAACATGCCATCGCGATCCGTGAGGATCACCAGCAAGTCAGCCTCAACCAGGTTAGCTACCAGGGCGGCCAGGGTGTCGTTGTCGCCGAAACGAATTTCGTCGGTCACCACGGTGTCATTCTCGTTGATCACCGGGATCACCTTGAGTTCAACCAGGGCGCGCAAGGTGCTGCGGGCATTCAGGTAGCGCTTGCGGTCAGACAAGTCGTCATGGGTCAGCAGAATCTGCGCCGTGTGGCGACCGTGCTCGGCAAAGCTGGACTCCCAGGCCTGCACCAGGCCCATCTGACCGATGGCGGCAGCGGCCTGCAGCTCGTGCATCGCGCTGGGTCGCGCGGTCCAGCCGAGACGGCTCATGCCCGCGGCAACTGCCCCGGACGACACCAGCACCAACTCGACGCCAGCCTCATGCAACGCCACCATCTGGTCCACCCAGACGCTCATGGCCGCACGATCCAGCCCCTTGCCATCCGCCGTCAGCAGCGCGCTACCGATCTTAACGACCCAACGCTGCGCACCTGTCACCTTGCTCCGCATCATCTTCAACCTTAGATAGAGGGCCGCGCGACCCAGCGCCGCCCATAACGTTATTCGTGACTACCGATTTCCAGATACCAAAACGCCGCTCGATTGAGCGGCGCTTAAGTTTACTGCAACGAATCAGTCGCGCACGTAAATGATTTCCGGGCCATCTTCATCATCCACGTCTTCTTCGTCCCAATCGTCGTCACCGATGTCATGGACCGACTTGACGCCACTGCGACGCAGCGCACGCTGGTCATCCAGCGCTTGCAACTGGGCACGGGCTTCGTCTTCGATGCGCTGATCCAGCTCGGCCAGCTCTGCCTTGTAGACAGGGTCGGCCGCCAGGCGATCGGCACGGTCTTCGAGGTAGCGCATGATGTCGCGAGTCAGGCGCTCAGTGCCTTCTTTGGCAATGGCCGAGATCACGTAGACCGGACCGGTCCATTCCAGGCGATCGACGATTTCCTTGACGCGCTCTTCGTGCTCTTCCTCGAGGATCTGGTCGCACTTGTTCAGTACCAACCAACGATCGCGCTCAGCCAGAGACGGGCTGAACTTGGTCAGCTCGCTGACGATCACTTCTGCAGCGTCCGGCGCACTGGTGTCATCCAGCGGCGCCATGTCGACGAGGTGCAGCAGCAAACGGGTACGGGACAAGTGCTTGAGGAAACGAATCCCCAGGCCCGCGCCATCGGAAGCACCTTCGATCAGGCCCGGGATGTCTGCGACCACGAAGCTTTTCCAGCGATCGACACTGACCACACCCAGGTTTGGCACCAGGGTAGTGAACGGGTAATCGGCAACTTTCGGCTTGGCAGCAGACACCGAGCGGATGAACGTACTTTTGCCAGCGTTCGGCAGGCCCAGCAGACCCACGTCAGCCAACACCTTCATTTCCAGCTTGAGGTCACGCTGCTCGCCCGGCTTGCCCGGCGTGGTCTGGCGTGGCGCACGGTTGGTACTGGATTTGAAACGGGTGTTACCCAGACCGTGCCAGCCGCCATGAGCCACCAGCAAGCGCTGACCGGCTTTGGTCAGGTCGCCGATGATTTCCTGGGTAGCGGAGTCGATCACGGTAGTGCCGACCGGAACCCGCAGGACCAGCTCTTCGCCTTTTTTACCGGTGCAGTCGGTGCTGCCGCCGTTGGAGCCACGCTCGGCATCAAAGTGCCGGGTGTAACGGTAATCCACCAGGGTGTTGAGGTTTTCGTCGGCGACCATGTAGACCGAGCCGCCATCGCCACCATCACCACCGTTGGGACCACCGTTTTCGATGAATTTTTCCCGACGGAAACTCATGCAACCGTTACCGCCGTCGCCAGCTTTTACTCGGATCGAAACTTCATCAACGAACTTCATAACAAAACGCCTCTCGTCGCATGGACGAGCTTAAGAAACCAAGACATAAGACTCTTGCAAAAATGAGCGCAGCGACCTCAAGCAACGACCGCAAATCCACTGCTTTCACCCATCACAAACAGCTTTGCAAGAGACTCACCCCACAAACGAAAAAGCCCCGTCGCGAGACAGGGCTTTTCCAGCAACTACGTAATTATGCCGCGACGACTTCAGTCTTCGGGACAATGCTCACGTAACGGCGGTTGAAAGCGCCTTTTACTTCAAACTTGATCACGCCGTCGATTTTAGCGAACAGAGTGTGATCTTTACCCATGCCAACACCGTAACCGGCGTGGAATTGGGTGCCGCGCTGACGCACGATGATGTTGCCCGGAATGATAACCTGGCCGCCATACATCTTCACGCCAAGGCGTTTGGCTTCTGAGTCGCGACCGTTACGGGTACTACCACCAGCTTTTTTGTGTGCCATGAGTCAATTCTCCTAGTGAGGAATTAGGCTGAAATTAAGCCTGAATACCGGTGATTTTGATCTCGGTGTACCACTGGCGGTGGCCCATACGCTTCATGTGGTGCTTACGACGACGGAACTTGATGATGCGGACTTTATCGTGACGACCTTGGGAGATCACTTCAGCCACAACGGTAGCGCCTGCAACAACTGGAGCGCCGATGTTCACGTCATCGCCATTGGCGACCAACAGAACGCGATCAAAGGTAACGGATTCGCCAGTAGCGATTTCCAGCTTCTCGATCTTCAGGTATTCACCTGGGGCGACCTTGTATTGCTTGCCACCAGTAACAATTACTGCGTACGACATGGTATTTCTCCGATAATCCTGCTCACCCAGCGCTTTATAAGAAGAGGTATTGGCTGGCATGGCTGCATGGGATGGACGTCCCGAATGCAATTGCGTAAGGCAGGTGCTGCCCAGGAAGTTCAGGGTGCGCGATTGTACGCAAGCTATGGAGGTGTTGCAAGTAGCCGTCTATCGCGCCTTGACACTACGGGACGTGGGTCCTAGCATGCCGCGCAACCCTTCTGGAGCGACTGTCGCTGATGCAACCCCAAGCTTTCTACCGCGCGGTGGCGGACGATTTTAGCGCCGTCGACGGCATCATCAAGAAGCAGCTGACTTCTAAAGTGCCGCTGGTCTCCAAAATTGGCGACTACATTACGTCGGCCGGCGGTAAACGCCTGCGTCCTTTATTAGTGTTGCTGTGTGGCAAGGCGCTCGGCCGCGAAGGCGATGACCTGCGCCTGCTGGCCGCGACCATCGAGTTCCTGCACACCGCCACCCTGCTGCACGACGACGTGGTCGACATGTCCGGCATGCGCCGCGGTCGCGAGACGGCCAACGCGATGTGGGGCAATGCGCCAAGCGTGCTGGTGGGCGACTTCCTGTACTCGCGCTCCTTCGAAATGATGGTCGAACTGGGCTCGATGCCGGTGATGAAGATTCTTTCACAGGCCACGCGCATCATCGCCGAAGGCGAAGTGTTGCAGCTGTCGAAGGTTCGCGACGCCAGCACCACCGAAGAAACCTACATGGAAGTGATTCGCGGCAAAACCGCGATGCTCTTCGAAGCCTCGACCCACAGTGCCGCGGCCCTGTGCGAAGCGACGCCCGAGCAGAGCGAAGCCCTGCGCACCTTCGGCGATCACCTGGGCGTAGCCTTCCAGCTCGTGGACGACCTGCTGGATTATCGCGGCGATGCCGAAACCCTGGGCAAGAACGTCGGTGACGACCTGGCCGAGGGCAAGCCGACCTTGCCGCTGATCTACACCATGCGCGAAGGCACGCCGGAACAGGCCGCCCTGGTGCGCAAGGCGATCCAGAAAGGCGGGATCGAAGACCTGGAAAGCATCCGTGAAGCCGTGGAAGCCTCGGGTTCCCTCGAATACACCGCGCAACTGGCCCGTGACTACGTCGCTCGCGCCATCCAATGCCTGGAAGCCCTTCCAGCCAGCGAATACCGGGACGCCCTGGTTGAGCTGAGTGAGTTTGCGGTCGCCCGCACCCACTGATTCTGCTCTGCTTCATGTGGGAGCTGGCTTGCCAGCTCCCACAGCGTTCTCTGGCGTTGCTGCACCCTGCCCGGCTAAAACCCTATATAATGTGCGCTTTTTAGCCATCCTGAAACTAAAGGAGCTTTAGTGAGCACGTTGCCACCCTGCCCAAAATGCAATTCCGAATACACCTACGAAGACGGCGCCCAGCTGATTTGCCCGGAATGCGCCCATGAGTGGGCCGTCGGAGGCGAAGCCGAGGCTGCCAGCGATGAATCCGTGAAAAAAGACTCTGTGGGCAACGTCCTGCAGGACGGCGACACCATCACCGTGATCAAGGACCTCAAGGTCAAGGGCACCTCTCTGGTGGTCAAGGTCGGCACCAAGGTGAAAAACATCCGCCTGTGCGACGGCGACCACGATATCGACTGCAAGATCGACGGTATCGGCCCGATGAAACTCAAGTCCGAGTTCGTACGCAAAGTCTGAATCTGCTGCCTCCATCCCGTGCCCTGCACGGGATGGCGCTTCGCCCTCCCCGCGTCACTCCCGCACTGCCGGCAAAAGGCCAGGCCTTTTGATCAAAAACAATATCCACACAGAAAAGTCCGGAAATCGCCAATAGGGACTTGCTATTCCTTGAATAAGAATTATTCTCATTGAAACCCATCAAGGAGATGCGACCCATGACTTATTTGATTGATGCCTGGCTGGACCGCCCACACCCTTACCTGCGGATCCTTCATCGGGAAACCGGGGAAGTCTGCGCGGTGCTGGAAGAAGAAGCGCTGAGTGAACTGCAGGATCAGGGCGACCTGGACGTCAATGGCCTGAGCTCCAGCGAACCTGGAGTGTTGAAGGAGGTGGTGAGAAATCTGTTTCTGTTCTGCTATGCCCGGGCGTTGCGCCCGGTGACGGATCTCAATGGCAAGTTTCATCCATGAGTAACCGCGCAAAACGCTGTAGGAGCGAGCAGGCTCGCTCCTACAGGTAAGGTCTTACAGAACGTCGAGCAGCTCGACGTCGAACACCAGAACGCTGTGCGGCGGGATGCTGCCAACGCCTTGAGCGCCGTAAGCCAGTTCGCTCGGCACGTACAGACGCCATTTGCTGCCGGCATTCATCAGTTGCAGGGCTTCGGTCCAGCCGGCGATCACGCCGCCAACCGGGAATTCTGCAGGCTGGCCGCGCTCGTAGGAACTGTCGAACACAGTGCCGTCGATCAGGGTGCCGTGGTAATGAGTGCGCACTTGGTCTTCACGGGTTGGCTTGGCGCCAGAACCTGCGGTCAGCACTTCAAATTGCAGGCCGGAAGCCAGGGTGGTGATGCCGTCACGCTTGGCGTTTTCAGCCAGGAAAGCCAGGCCTTCGCCAGCAGCGGCTTCAGCCTTTGCAGCCGCTTCGGCTTGCATGATTTCGCGGATGACCTTGAAGCTGGCGGCCATTTGCTCTTGGTCCACACGGCTTGGCTTACCGGCGAAAGCGTCGGTCAGGCCAGCCAGGATCGCGTCCAGGCTCACACCCGGTGGCGGGTTGTCGCGCAGTTGGTCGCCCAACTGACGGCCAATGCCGTAGCTCACGCGGGTTTCGTCGGTGGACAAGTTAACTTCGGACATGGAACTGCTCCGCTGTAGGACAGCGCCGGAAAACTGCAACATTTCCCGAACCGCCCAGAACTAAAAGGGCGAGCAGACTAGCACACAAGAACGACCGATGATGAGCCCCCGCCCTTACCAGGCGGAGTGGATGGCGATCGGCAAGCGCAGGCTTTCCTCGGCGCCGGGCGGCATGCCGCACATTTCGTCGTGCACCGAGGTGTGCACCAGCTCAAACGGCATTTTCGGCATCGCGTGCTTGTGCAGCAGTTGGCGCGCGTGCTCCACCGAACGCAGGTGCAGGGTTTTGCCCTGGTCATCGCCCAACGGGTACGCCCTGCCCTGCATGCGGGCTTCCAGCACGTAGATACCGCCTTCGAGGGAGATCAGGCTCAATTGGTCAATACGGCCTACCGTGGCGTAGGCATACAGCTCTTGCAGGTTCATGACGGCACCTCCAGGACAGAGCTATAGAGATAGGCCGGAACGCCTCGAACCACAAGGCGAAAACCGGCCATCCGTCCATTAGTGCTTGGTGACTTTGTCCAGGTAGCCCATGGCAAACGCCGACACCACGAAGGTCATGTGAATGATCACGTACCACTTCAGGTGCTCGGGGTCGACGTTCTTGGCGTCCATGAAGACCCGCAGCAAGTGGATCGACGAAATCGCCACGATGGACGCCGCGACCTTCATCTTCAGCGACGAGGAGTCCATGGTCCCCAGCCAGTTGAGCTTTTCCTTGCTTTCGTCGATGTCCAGCTGGGAGACGAAGTTCTCGTAGCCACTGATCATCACCATCACCAGCAGGCCGCCCACCAGCGCCATGTCGATCAACGACAGCAGCACCAGGATCACATCCGATTCGCTCATGGAGAACACCATGGGAATCACATGGAACACTTCCTGGAAGAACTTCAGACCCAGCGCCAGCAGGCCCAGGGACAAACCGAAATAGATCGGCGCCAACAGCCAGCGTGAGGCATACATTGCATTTTCGATAAAGCGTTCCATTGAATCTCACACAGCGTGGCTAAAAATGGCGCCGAGTATACCAGCCGTTCCCAAACGCCAGAAACCGTCGAGAAAACTGATCTGTACGGCATCTGTAAAAGAATTTTTCTGCTAGTGTCGAGCTCATCAACTCGGCTCGATGATGTCGGACAGGAAAACTCAGATAATGGATGTGCGATCCCCTTTGGCCAGCATTGGCCTGTGTGCGGCGTTGCTGATGGGCAGCGGTTGTTCCCCCAGCGATGAACACAAGCAAGCCAGCCTCGAAGAGAAAACCGCCAAGTTCGAACAGTCCCTGGACGCCATCCAGGACCCCAAGCTCAAGGACGCCGTGTCCGAGCTCGGTGGTTCGTTGCTGTTGCTGGAGCGGGCGCGGGTCAAGCTCGCCACCAAGCCCATAGAGGCCGAGTACAGCGAAGACGCCCTGGCGCTGCTCAAGCATTACCCGACGCCCCAGGCCCTGGTTGATACCTACATCAATGGCCTGTTTGTGCTGCGCAAGGCGTCCCATTCGGACTACCTGACGGACCTGCAGCCGATCTTCCCGTTCAACTTCAACATGCCCGACCAGTTCCCGTTCCCCCACGGACTGGAATGGCAGTCGGTCACTTTGAGCAACAACAAGGTCATCCCCTTCCAGCCGGAATGGTCGGAAACCGACCCGGGCATCCAGTTGAGCCCCACCAGTTCCAACCTGACCAACCCCGATGACCTCACGGTGACCTACCCGTTCGTCGAAGGCATCGAGACTGACAACAAGAGCCAGCCGCAGCCTGTCACCCTCAAGGGCAAGGTCGAAGTGATCGCCCCGCGCAAAGTCTTCACCTTCGACTTGTCGAAGAAGGACGTGGGCCGCAAACGCACCGAAGAAAACGTCACGGTCACCCTGCTGACCCTGGAAAAGAACTACGCCGAGGTCGAACTGACCAACAGCGCCCCCTCGCGCCGGAAGTCGCCGACGAATCGCCTAACCCGCTGCTGGTGCAGGCGCGCGATACCACCGGGAAATTTCTCTCGCGCTCGGGCTCGATCAACGAGAACGCCGCCCAACTGGCGTTCTACGAGAAGCAACTGGCGGAAATGCAAAAGCAGACGGCCTGGTCCGATGCCTTCGAGAAACAGCTGGAAGACGAGCAGAAAGCCTTCGAACACAAGCAGGACAGCCATTACACCAAGGTGTACTTCAATGGCTTGATCGACAACGTGCAAGTCAGCGTCCTCGACTTTTCCCAAGCCACCGTAACCCGCAAGGACCTGGACCTGCCCGTGCGGCGCTTCGACAAGAACAGCCTGGAGAAAACCGTACAGCCCCTGCCAATGCCCGTCACCGTGTATGACGACCAGGCCTCCGACTGGCTGAAGGACGCCACACTGTCCGAAGACCAACTCAAGAAAAGCGTCACCATCAATCAGTCGGTGGATGACGCCAGCGCGGCGCACATCGAGTTCGATCACCCCTACACCTTCAACGACGACCTGCTGGGCGACGACCGCGGCGGCGGCGATGCCCCCGTGACCTTTCTCACGGCCAACGACGAAGGCAAGCTCGGCGAGCCGATCGAGCTGCCCGCCGAGGCCTACGAGGTCGACCCGGGGCGCGCCACCATTACCTATGACCTGAACCTGTTCCCCGAGAACCCAGGGTTTGCCGTAGGTTCAATGCCGCTGTTCCTGGCCACCATCGAAAAAGGCAACCTCACGGCGGGGCAACTGCCCAAGGGCCTGGAACTGAAAGACAACGCGCTGATTGTCGATCAGAAGCTGTTCCCCGCCGACAGCTGGCGGTTCTATGCCAAGGACGCCAGCGGCAACTACCTGAAGGAAATTCTCGGCGTCAGCCACCGCGCCGAGGAGTACGGCACGGCGTTGTTCGACGTGCATTACTTCTACGGCCAGCCGAGCGCATTGGAGACCTACCAGCGCACAGGGTTGAACACGGTGCAGTATGGGTTTGAGGTCAAGCTGGACAAGCCCGAGTCGGCACCTGCCCCCAAGCCGTAAGCGCCAAGCGGGCTGGTGTGGGAGCCGGGCTTGCCCGCGATAGCATCACCTCGGTCCAGTTGAAAGACCGAGTTGCCTGCATCGCAGGCAAGCCAGCTCCCACACAAACCCACACATTGGGTTTTCGATGTTTAGCGGATATCACTCAACGCCGTTTGCCGCCCGCCATTGAGCTGTCGCAAGTGCGCCTGGAGGTGCAGGCACCAGATCTGCGGGTCGTCGGCCAGTTCGTACCCGTGCAGGGTCAGGCTTTCGACAATCGAATCGAGGATGGTTTGTGCCACGAAAGGTCCGTGAAACGGGCCTTGAGACTTGATGGTGGAGGGCTGTTCGCCAGTCATTCCGGCGGCAAACAACAAGGTCCACATCCCGGTATCCCCCGCGAGAGGGCGAATGGAACATTCGATACGGGTGACCAGGCCCAGGCACTGGCGGGTGAGGCAGAGGTTGCGCGACATGGCGGCGACCCTCGGTAGATCCGGTATTCAGCCTCGCAGGGCAAGACTGTTTCTATCCAGCGACTCCTGTGGATATCCCTTGAGCTGAGAATAGAAGAAACCCGGTACAAACCAAGGCTGGGGGACCAACGGACGACTGCCCTGTGGTGAGGGGGCTTGTCCCCCTCGCCACAAGGCGTGCCCCTCATCCGATCAACATCACACGGGCTTGGTCTCAGCCAACGCCTCCTGCGCCAACTCCTTCTCGGCTTCCTTCAGATCATCCTCGCTGATCATCTCGGCGATCGCCCGCAGGCGCTCCACCACCCGCGCGTTGACGCTGCCTTCAGGGAATTGCCCCTCCTCGTCCGGCGACCCCGCCGGCTCGCCCACCAGCAGGCTCAGGGCTTCGTCAGCCTGGCGCACGGCGTAGACGTGGAATTGCCCGTCCCGCACGGCCTGCAACACCTTCTCATCAAGCATCAGCGTCGCGACGTTGGCCTGGGGAATGATCGCGCCCTGCTCGCCGGTCAGCCCGCGGGCTTCACAGAGGCGGAAGAAACCTTCGATCTTCTCGTTGACCCCACCCACCGCCTGCACTTCACCAAACTGGTTGATGGAACCGGTGATGGCAAAGCACTGCTTGAGAGGCGTCTTCGACAGGGCCGAGATCAAGGTGCAGGCCTCGCCCAGGGACGCACTGTCGCCGTCGACGTAACCGTAGGACTGCTCCAGGGCGATACTTGCCGAGATCGCCAGCGGGAATTCCTGGGCATAACGGCTGCCCAGGTAACCGGTGAGGATCATCACGCCCTTGGAGTGAATCGGCTGGCCGAGGTTTACTTCGCGCTCGATATCGACGATGCCGCTGCCGCCCGGGTACACCGTGGCAGAAATCCGCGCCGGCACACCGAATGCCGAGTCACCGACCTCCAGCACTGTCAGCCCGTTGCACTTGCCCACCGCTGCACCGGCGGTGTCGATCAGGATCACCCCGGCGAGCATGTCGTCGAGAATCCGCGCCGACACCCGCCCGGTGCGTGTGGCCTTGGCCTTTAACGCACGCTCGATGTGCCCGGCATCCGTGCGTTCATCGCCCGCCAGGTGGCGAATGAAATCCGCCTCGCTGACCAACTGGAACAAATCGCCAATACGCGCCGACAGGCGCCCCTGGTTCTCCGCCAGCCGCGCGCTGTAGGTCGCCAGCCGCGCCACGGCGTCCGAGGTCAACGGCGCCATGCCTTCTTCCGAGGTGCGGGTTTTCAGCAGCTGGGCAAACTGCTCCAGGCTTTCATCCACCATCGGAATGTCTTCGTCAAAATCCACCAGCACGCGGAACATCTCCTGGAAGTCCGGATCCGCGTCTTGCAACGCGTAGTACAGCTGGCGGGAGCCGATGATGATGACCTTGAGCTGCAACGGGATCACTTGCGGGTTGAGGGTCACGGTGGCCAGGCGGCCCAGTTCGCCCAACGGTGATTCCATCTTCAGCTTGCGCGACTGCAGGGCACGCTTGAGGGCGTCCCACACAAACGGCTCGCTGAGCATTTTCTCGGCTTCGAGGATCAGGAAACCGCCGTTGGCCCGGTGCAGCGCGCCCGGCCGCAACTGCCGATAGGTGGTGTAGAGCGCGCCCTGGTCGGTGCTGTATTCAATGCGGCCGAACAGGTTGTCGTAGGTCGGGTGCGGCTCGAATACCACCGGCGCGCCACCGTTGACCGGATGGCCCACCACCAGGCTCGGGCAGTACTGCTCTTCCAGCAACTTGCGGGCCTGGGCGTCGGTTTTCGCGTCATCCACCAACTGCTCGACCACGGTTTTCAGCAGGTACACCTGCATGGCCTGCAAGTAACCGCAGACGGCCGCGTTCTCCGCGTACTTCTCGGACAACGGCGCCAACAATGGCTGCAAGGCCAGGGTGATGGTTTCTTCGTTGAACTGGCGCATCTGGTTATTGGACTCGCGCTTCCACTGGGGCAGGCTGGCGAGTTCTTCGTTGAGGCGTTCTTCCAGTTCCGAGATGTCGGTGTGGAAACGCTCACGGTCGGCTTCCGGCAGTTGCGAAAACTCGGCCTCGTCCAGCGCCTTGCCGTCGAGCATCGGGGTAAAGGCGATGTTGCTGCTGTCACGGTACAGCGCCACGTCCTTTTCCAGGGCCAGGCGCTCGATCACATCCAGGGCGCGGTCGTAACGCTGGTTGAAGGCACGATCGATGGCACTTTTGCGCTGTTGATACGTCGGGTGTTCGAACACCGCCGGAAAGGTCGCGACCAGGTTGTCGATCAGGCCGTTGATATCGCTGATGAACGCGGCAGCACCGCCCGCAGGCAGCTCCAGCGCACGGGGCTCGCGAGGCTCATCGAAATTATTGACGTAGACCCAGTCGGCCGGGGTCTGCAGGCGTTTGCCTTCGGCCTTGAGGTAGCGTTTGACGAACGAAAAGCGGCCGGTACCGGGCTCGCCCATCACAAATACGTTGTAACCGGGGCGTGGCATGGCCACACCGAACTGCAAGGCTTCGACCGCACGTTCCTGGCCAAGCACACCGCGAAAGGGCTCCAAATCATTGGTGGTCGAGAAGCTGAACTGTTCAGCGGAAAAAGGACGAGTCAGCGCTTCAGGCGCTAGACGCAAGCTGGCAGCAACAGGATCAGGCATCGGGCTTCCTTACATCAGGCGGGGCAGATGACGGCATTCTGGCGCCGGGTTGGGCCGGCTGGCAAGGCACGGCTTAGGGAAAGCATAGACCCGGCTTTGAGGCTGTAAAAAAACCGAGTGTTTCCGGCTTGTTTCACAAAAAGTAACGGAACCCTTGGATCGTGCCTAAACTCCAACCTGCTGCGGGTTGGACTAATAACCGACCCCTAGGGTGCTGTCAGGCACCTGAACCCTTGTCCATTGGTTTGCACACAAAGAGAACAAAGCTATGAAACGGATCCTTCTCGGTACTCTCTTCACCGTAGTCTCCCTCAATGCAATGGCTGAAGCGCCAGGTGGCCCGAACTGCGGTTGGGGCAACATGTTGTTCGAAGGCCAACGCGGCACTCCCGCTCACTTCCTGGCTTCCACCACCAACGGTACCTCGGGGAACGCCACCTTCGGCATGACCTCGGGCACCAACGGCTGTAACACCAACAGCGCACTGACCTACGGTGGCAAATCGTGGATTGCCATGAATGGCATGATGAACGAGCTGTCCGAAGACATGGCCAAAGGTAACGGCGAAGCGCTGACTACCTACGCCGTGGTACTGGGCGTTGCTCCTGAAGACCGCGAGCACTTTGCCGCGGTGACTCACGAGCACTTCCAGCAAATCTTCAGCAAAGCTGACGTAACCGCTGATGACGTGCACAACAACACCCTGGCCGTACTGAAAGGCGACACCCGCCTGGCGAAATACGCTACCCAGGCTTAAGCTCGACCCGCCCGTGCCTTTCGAGGCACGGGTTTTATTATTTTTGGACCTGCCTCCCCTTTGGGTCTTTTTATCTCGACTTAAGTTGCCCACATGCTCAAACGCCTTGCCTACCTGGCACTCTTCGCCTGCGCCCCGCTGTATGCGGCACCGCACCTTGATGATCAACGTTTGCAGCAACTGGCCAACGAGCCGTTCTGGCTCTCGCTGGGGCATTACGAATCCGGCAAGTTCGAAGGCTGGCGCAGTTATGTCAGCGACAAGAAATTCTTCCTCGCCCCCGATGGCGCCCACCATCCGGACCAGGAGCTGAAGGCCACCGTAGAAGCACTCTATGCTCCGGCCAGCCTCGGTGAAAAGCACGCCCAATGCGTTTACCCCGCACGTACCCGTTGGCTCAAGGACCAGTTGCACCTGACTGACCTGCCGGCGCTGGACTGCAAGGAATTCAAGCAATGGTTCAAGGACGTCGCCCCCCACAGCGCGGTGATGATCTTCCCGGCGGCTTACCTCAACAGCCCGTCGTCAATGTTCGGCCACACCCTGCTGCGCATCGACCAGGCTGACGTGCAGAGCAACAACACCGCCCTGCTCAGCTACGCGATCAACTTTGGCGCCTATATCGAAGGCTCGGACAACAGCATCCTCTACGCCTGGAAAGGCCTGATGGGCGGTTATCCCGGCCTGTTTGCGCTGGTGCCCTACCAGGAAAAGCTCTCGGAATACCGTAGCCTGGAGAACCGCGACCTGTGGGAATACCGCCTGAACCTGACCCAGGTCGAGACCGAGCGCATGGTCGAGCACGTGTGGGAACTCAAACAGATCCAGTTCGACTACTTCTTCTTCGACGAAAACTGCTCCTATCGCCTGCTGGAACTGCTGCAAGTGGCCCGCCCAACGCTGCGGCTGACCGAACAATTCCCGCTGACCGCGATTCCTACCGACACTGTGAAAGCCGTGAAAGAAGCCGGCCTGGTGGAGAAAATCGACTATCGCCCGTCCCGTGAACGCGAACTGCTGGAACGTGCCAAGCCGCTGAGCAGTGATGAGCAGCAATGGGTGCTGAAGATCAGCGACGACCAGAAACAACTGCAGGAGCCGGCCTTCAAGGCCATCGCCAAAGACCGCCAGGCCCTGATCATCGACGCCGCCTACCGCCTCGGCCGCTACCGCGCCAACGGCCTGGAGCGCGACACCGAACGCTCCCAGCGCAGCTTCGAACTGCTGCGGGCGATCAACCAGAACCCGGCACCGGACCTGAAGATCGAACGCCCCGGCCTGCCCGAAGACGGCCACGAATCCCGCACCTGGCAAGCCGGCATCGGCACCCGGGGCGACAAGGCCTTCGGCGAATATGGCCTGCGCATGGCCTATCACGACCTGAACGACAACGCCGAAGGCTTCCCGCTGGGCGCGCAGATCGAAATCCTGCAAATGAAACTGCGCCAGTACGAAGGCAACCACTGGCAATTGCAGCAACTGGACCTGGCGACCATCCGCTCACTGACCCCGCGCAACGCGCTGCTGCAACCCTGGTCGTGGCAAGTGACCGGCGGCCTTGAGCGCGTGCCGGGCAAACATGACGATGAAACCCTGGTCAGCCACGTCAACGGCGGCGCCGGCGGCACCTGGCAGCTGCGCGACGACATGCTGGGCTTCGCCCTCGGCACCGTGCGCGTGGAACACAACAGCGACTTTGGCGAAGCCATCTCCCCGGCGGCCGGCTTCAACACCGGCGTGCTGTGGCGCAATCCGCTGGGCAACCTGAGCCTGGAAGCCAAGGGTGATTTCTTCACCAATGGCGAAGTACGGCGCAGTATCAGCCTGAATCAACAGTGGGAATTGTCCCGCAACCTGGGGTTGAGACTGAGTGCCCAGCGTGAATACAGCCACTTGGCGACACCGGTGAATGAAGTGATGCTGGAAGTGAAGTGGTATCACTACTGACCCCACTCTCCAGGAAAACACCTATCAAATGTGGGAGCAGGCTTGCCTGCGATGGCATCGCTGGTTTACGCCTGAGATACCGCGTCGCCTGCATCGCAGGCAAGCCAGCTCCCACATTTTGACCGCGTTACTTCAGAGGCAGCAGTGCCAACAGATTAATCACAGCCCTTTCACATCCCCCCAACGAATCGCCTTCTAAACTCCCCTCATCAGCCGCTCAACGGCCAGGGAGCAAGCGATGTGGCGGTACGCTGTAATGCTGGGCGTGTTGGCCCTGCTCTCGGGTTGCCAATCAACCCATGAGGATTTGCTGGCCAAGGGTTACCCACCCGCCTTCGCCGACGGCTATGACGACGGTTGCAGCAGCGGCCGCCAGGCCGCCGGGGTGATCACCGGGGAGTTTCGCAAGAACGTCCCCCGTTATCTGAAGGACCGCACCTACGCCGAAGGCTGGGATGACGGCTTCCGCCAGTGCAAGGCCATGCGCGAGAACGAAGACCTGAATGACTATAAGAACCGCCACTGGGACGACCGCGAACGTGCCTGGCAACAGGAAAAGGACCGCGACGCCGCCCGGGCCTTTCGCTCGCCATAGGTCGCTTTCAGACATCCAGCGAAACTAAACCCCTGCGACCATGGCCCAAACTCCATAGCAGGAGAATCCCATGAGTCGAGCGTTCGTCAATGAAGACAGCGCCGCTGCCCAGGCCAGCCAACCGGTAGAACGCCAGGTCAGCGCGCAACCCAATCACCTCACCGCCCGCGGGCTTGCGCAGTTGCAGGCCAAGGTGGCGCAGTTGCAGAACGAGCACAGCGAAGAGTCCGCCAAGGGCGAGCAGGCCGATAAACAGCGCCAGGCTGACCTTGAGCGGGATTTGCGTTACTTCAACCAACGCCTGCAAAGCGCGCAGGTGGTGGCGCCGGCGACCTCCACCGACAAGGTGCAGATCGGCAGTTGGGTGACCTTTGCCAATGAACAGGACGAAGAGCAGCGCATTCAGTTGGTCGGCGAAGACCAGGCCGATGCCACGGTGGGCCTGATCAACTGGGGCTCGCCCCTGGGCCGGGCGCTGCTGGGTGCGCAGGTGGGTGACGAGGTGCTGTGGAAGCGCCCCGTCGGTGACCAGTTGATCGAAATCCTGCGCATCGAGCCCGAGGCTTAAACGATGCCTTGGGCCAGCATCGCATCCGCAACTTTCACAAAGCCGGCGATGTTGGCACCCTTCACGTAGTTGACCCGACCGTTCTCTTCGCCGTAATGCACGCACGCATGGTGGATCGACTGCATGATGTTGTGCAGCTTGCTGTCCACTTCGCCGGCGGTCCACAGCAGGCGCATGGCGTTCTGCGACATTTCCAGCCCGCTCACCGCCACGCCGCCCGCGTTGGATGCCTTGCCCGGCGCGAACAGGATGCCGGCCTCGATAAAGATATCCACCGCCTCCAGGGTGGTGGGCATGTTGGCGCCTTCGGCCACGCACACGCAGCCATTGCGCAACAGGGTGCGCGCCGCTTCGGCGTCCAGTTCGTTCTGGGTCGCACAGGGCAGCGCGATATCGCAGGCCAGCTCCCACGGCGCCTTGCCGGCACGGAATTCCAGGCCAAAACGCGCCGCCAGTTCGCTGATGCGCCCGCGCTGTACGTTTTTCAGCTCCAGCAGCGCGGTCCATTGTTCTTCGGTCAAACCGCTTTCGCAGTACAGGGTGCCTTCGGAGTCCGACAGGGAAATCACCTTGCCCCCCAGGTCCATGACCTTGCGCGCCGCGTATTGGGCGACGTTGCCGGAACCGGAGATGGCCACGCGCTTGCCTTCGACCCGCTCGCCATTGCGCTTGAGCATTTCCTCGGCGAAGTACACACAGCCAAAACCGGTGGCTTCCGGGCGGATCAGGCTGCCGCCGTAGCTCATGCCCTTGCCGGTCAGCACCGAGGTGAACTGGTTGCTCAGGCGTTTGTATTGGCCGAACAGGAAGCCGATCTCGCGGGCGCCCACGCCGATATCACCGGCGGGCACATCCACGTCCGAGCCGATATGGCGATACAACTCGCTCATGAACGCCTGGCAAAAGCGCATCACCTCGGCGTCGCTCTTGCCCTTGGGATCGAAGTCCGAACCGCCCTTGCCGCCGCCCATGGGCAGCGAGGTCAGGGAATTCTTGAAGGTTTGCTCGAAGGCGAGGAATTTCAGCACGCCCAGGTTGACCGACGGGTGGAAACGCAGGCCGCCTTTGTAAGGGCCGATGGCGCTGTTCATCTGGATCCGGAACCCGCGGTTGACCCGCACTTTGCCCTGGTCATCTTCCCACGACACCCGGAACACAATCGCACGCTCCGGCTCGCAGATGCGCTCCAGGATGCCCGAGTTCAGGTAGTGAGGATTGGCCTCAAGAAACGGCCACAAACTGCGCAGGACTTCTTCCACGGCCTGGTGGAATTCGGGCTGGTCGGGGTCGCGTTTTTTGAGGCGGGCAAGGAAGGATTCAACGGATTCGATCATGAAAAGTCTCGGCAAATTTATTGTCGTTAAAGGAGATTTGTCCCGGACTTTATCAACTCATGCCGCACCGCGACAGGGCAAAATGTCGCCTTTGTGAATTTAAATGGTGCATTTGATATAAATTAAGGCAGTTTTTGCACCTTAATGAGGATTTCAATCCAAGTTTCGCACCAACAAATGAACCGCTATCGCAGGCAAGCCAGCTCCCACATCTGGCCGCGTACATTCAAGACAACGCGGTCGAATGTCGGAGCTGGCTTGCCTGCGATGCAGACGACGCGGTCCACCTGAAAACACGCAAAAAAAAACGGAGCCCGAAGGCTCCGCTTTTTCAAACCACCAACCCGAATCAGGCCAGTTTCTTGTGCCGTACACGATGCGGCTGGGCAGCGGCTTCGCCGAGGCGTTTCTTGCGATCGGCTTCGTATTCGGTGTAGTTGCCTTCGAAGAACACCGCCTGGGAGTCGTCTTCGTAGGCCAGGATGTGAGTGGCCACACGGTCAAGGAACCACCGATCGTGAGAGATCACAATGGCGGCGCCCGGGAAGTCCAGCAGGGCTTCTTCCAGGGAACGCAGGGTTTCAACGTCGAGGTCGTTTGACGGTTCGTCGAGCAGCAGGACGTTGCCGCCCTCTTTCAAGGTCAGGGCCAGGTGCAAGCGACCGCGCTCACCACCGGACAGGTCCTTGACGAACTTCTGCTGGTCGCCGCCCTTGAAGTTGAAGCGACCCACATAGGTGCGCGACGGGATTTCATAGTTGCCGATACGGATCTGGTCGGAACCGTCGGAAATCTGCTGGAACACCGTCTTGCTGCCGTCGAGGTCGTCGCGGCTCTGGTCCACGCACGCCAACTGCACGGTTTCGCCGACTTCGATGGTGCCCGAGTCCGGTTGTTCCTTGCCCATCAGCATGCGGAACAGCGTGGATTTACCCGCACCGTTACCGCCGATCACACCAACGATGGCGCCTTTGGGCATGGAGAACGACAGGTTGTCGATCAACACGCGATCGCCGTAGCCTTTGCAGACGTTCTTGAACTCAATGACCTTGTCACCCAGGCGCGGACCGGCCGGGATGTAGATCTCGTTGGTCTCGGAACGCTTCTGGAATTCCTGGGATTGCATCTCTTCGAAACGCGCGAGACGGGCCTTGGATTTCGACTGACGCGCCTTGGCGCCTTTACGCACCCATTCCAGCTCGTCTTTCATGGCCTTTTCATGGGCCGACTGCTGCTTGGATTCGGCCGCCAGACGGTCGGACTTGGCTTCCAGCCAACCGGAGTAGTTACCCTCGTAAGGGATGCCGGCACCGCGGTCGAGTTCCAGAATCCAGCCGGCCACGTTGTCCAGGAAGTACCGGTCGTGCGTGATCGCAACCACGGTGCCCGGGAAGTCGTGGAGGAAATGCTCCAGCCAGGCGACGGAATCGGCGTCCAGGTGGTTGGTGGGTTCGTCGAGCAACAGCATGTCAGGGGCGGACAGCAGCAGGCGGCACAGGGCCACACGACGCTTTTCACCACCGGACAGGTGTTCAACCTTGGCGTCCCACGCCGGCAGGCGCAGCGCGTCGGCGGCGACTTCCAGCTGGCGGTCCAGGTTGTGACCGTCTGCGGCTTGCAGGATGGCTTCGAGCTTGGCCTGTTCTGCCGCCAGTTTGTCGAAGTCGGCATCTTCTTCAGCGTAGGCCGCGTAGACCTCGTCCAGGCGCGCCTGGGCGTTCTTGATCACGCTGACGGCTTCCTCGACCACTTCACGCACGGTCTTGGTCGGGTCCAGGATCGGCTCTTGCGGCAGGTAGCCGATGTTCAGGTCGGGCATCGGGCGGGCTTCGCCGTCGAATTCGGTGTCGACGCCGGCCATGATTTTCAACAGGGTGGATTTACCCGAACCGTTGAGACCGAGCACGCCGATCTTGGCGCCCGGGAAGAAGGACAGAGAAATGTTTTTCAGGATTTCCCGCTTCGGCGGAACAACTTTTCCCAGCCGATGCATGGTGAAGACGTATTGAGCCATGGTGAACCTAGCGTCAGTGACTGATGAATTAAGCGGGCGAAACCCGTGCCAGGCCATGCGCCGCGCGGGCCGTTGATGTCTATCAATGCCTGCGTGCGGTAGATGCCTGATTGTCTGGGGCTGGAACGCCCTCGCGTAACCGGCAAAGCTACCTGAATGCGGGTGGGCAGTCCAGCCAGGCGGGGCTGGCACTTTGCCACAACACAAGGCATGCTAGCCGCCCTCCGGGCGTCCGGCTTATAGTGCACGTCGCGCGCCAGTCCAGCCAAACCGCAGGATCACAGTTTGTCCAACGTCACGCCGCCCACTCCCCTGCGCGCCGCTCATATAGCGCCGGGAGCGCCCCTGCACGGAACCCTGAAGGGCGCATTGGCGACGCTTGTCCTGCTGCTGCTCGCGTTATTGTTCTGGCAACTGCTGGACCAGTTGCAGCAAAACCAGAAAAACCAGCAGCAATACACCATCGACTACAGCGCCGACCTGGCCGAACAGATCAGCCTGAACATGGCCCTCAGCGCGCAAATCGCCCTGAACCTGCTACCGATCGTCGAGCCGCCCCGGGACACCGAACAGCAACAAATCCTGATGCGCACCCTGCAACGCTCCCTGCCGGAGTTGCGCAGCGTCGCCCTGCTCGCCCCCAGCGGCGCGATGATCAGTGACAGCGCCAGCGACAGCCAGGACAGCGCGTGGCTTGAAGAACTGGTCAAGCGCAGCCACGCCCAGTCCTATTACCTGAGCAACAACAACGACGGCACCGTCATCTACCTGCTGCTGCACCAGCCCAGCGGCGGCACCAAGATGTACTGGGCCCTGCGCCTGGCGCCCAATTACCTGGCCAACCTGACCCGCCAGGACGGCCAGGGCCAGCGCCCCATGTGGGTCATCGAAAACCGCCTCAACCACCGCGTGGTCAGCCGTGACAGCGGCATGCCGGCCCAATGGGCCTCGTCGCTGACCCCGGACGAATTGAACAAAAGTGTACTGGTCACGCCCCTGAGCAAGAGCGACTGGCAACTGCGCGGCCTGTTCGACCGCGCTGCCGTGCTGGAACAACTGCTGCCGGCCTTTATTGGCAAATGCCTGCTGGGCCTGGCCTTCTCGCTGATCCCGGTGATCGTGCTGCTGAACATGCGCCGCCGCCAGCGCCAGGTGCACGAGGGGCGGCGCCGCTACCAGGATATTTTCGAAGGTACCGGGGTGGCGCTGTGCGTGCTGGACCTGTCTGGCCTGCGTGCCTTCTTCGATAGAGCCCGACTGCAAACCCGCGAACAGTTGCAACAGTTACTGCAAGACAGCCCGGAGCAACGCCAGCAATTGCTCAAGGAACTGCGCATTACCGAGGTCAATCAGGTGGCGGTGCGCCTGCTGAATGTCGCCTCTTGCGAGCAAGCCTGGGAACGCCTGATCGACGCCTGCCCGTCGAGCCCTACCGCCATCGGCCACCAGGTGATCGACGCGGTACTGACCCAACAGAAACAGCTCGAACTGGAAATCCAGCTCAGCGACGTCGCAGGCAACGACCAATACCTGTGGCTGGTGATGCGCCTGCCAGAGCAACAGGACGACTTCAAGGCGGTGATCCTGAGCATCAGCGACATCACCAGCCGCAAGCTGATCGAGCTGTCGCTGGTGGAGCGCGAGGGTTTCTGGTCGGACGTGGTGCGCACCGTGCCCGATCACCTGTATGTGCAGGACGTGATCAGCCAACGGATGATTTTCAGCAACCACCACCTTGGCCACACCCTGGGCTACAACAAGCCCGAACTGCAGCAAATGGGCGAGTATTTCTGGGAAATCCTGCTGCACCCCGAAGACGCCGAGCGCTACCACGACCTGCGTCAGCAACAGCGCCAGGCCGGCTACCTCAGCCAGTTGCAGTGCCAGCTGCGCTTTCGTCACCGCAACAACCAATGGCGGCGCTTCGATATCCGCGAACAGGCCCTGGCCCGGGACAAGACCGACCAGGTGACGCGCATTATCGGCGTGGCCAAGGACATCACCGACCAGATCGAGGCCAGCGAATCCCTGCGGGACAGCGAACAGCGCTACCGCATGCTGGCCGAAAGCATCAGCGACGTGATCTTTTCCACCGACAGCAAGCTGGCCCTCAACTACGTCAGCCCTTCGGTGAACGCGGTGCTGGGTTATGACGTTGACTGGATCTTTGAAAACGGCTGGCAATCGACCATCGCCAACCCGCAGCAACTGACCGGCATCTACTCCCTGGTGGAGCAAGTCAGCCGCGCCCTGGACCAACCCGAATCCCTGGCGGCCTTGCGCAACGACGTGCAGACCCAGTTGTTCCTGTTCGACTGCCTGCGCGCCGACGGGCGCAAGATCCCCATCGAGCTGCGCCTGGTGCTGGTGTGGGACGAGCACGGCGCGTTCGAAGGCATCCTCGGCGTGGGGCGCGATATCAGCCAGCAACGCCGCGCGGAAAAAGACCTGCGCATGGCGGCCACGGTATTCGAACACTCCACCTCGGCGATCCTGATCACCGACCCGGCCGGCTATATCGTGCAGGCCAACGAGGCCTTCAGCCGGGTCAGCGGTTATGCGGTGGCGGACGTGCTCGACCAGTTGCCGAACATGCTCACCGTCGACGAACAGCAGGAAGCTCACCTGCGCTACGTGCTCAAGCAATTGCACCAGCACAGCACCTGGGAAGGCGAAGTGTGGCTCAAGCGCCGCAACGGCGAGCATTACCCGGCCTGGGTCGGGATTACTGCCGTGTTCGATGACGAAGGCGACCTGGCCAGCTACGTGTGCTTCTTCAGTGACATCAGCGAGCGCAAGGCCAGCGAACAGCGGATCCACCGCCTGGCCTACTACGACGCCCTGACCCACCTGCCCAACCGCACGCTGTTCCAGGACCGCCTGCACACCGCGTTGCAGTCGGCGGAACGGCAGAAGTCGTGGGTGGTGCTGATGTTCCTCGACCTCGACCGCTTCAAGCCGATCAACGACTCCCTCGGCCACGCCGCCGGCGACCGCATGCTCAAGGAAATGGCCACCCGCCTGCTGGGTTGCGTGGCCGAAGACGACACCGTGGCGCGCATGGGCGGCGACGAGTTCACCTTGCTGCTGCAGCCACGGGTCAACCGTGAAATGGCGCTGAACCGCGCGATTCACGTGGCCGAGCAGATCCTGGCCAGCCTGGTGAAGCCGTTTGTGCTGGAGGGCCGCGAGTTCTTCGTGACCGCCAGTATCGGCATCGCCTTGAGCCCGCAGGACGGCAACGAGCTGAGCCAGTTGATGAAGAACGCCGACACGGCGATGTACCACGCCAAGGAGCGCGGCAAGAACAACTTCCAGTTCTACCAGGCCGACATGAACGCCAGCGCCCTGGAGCGGTTGGAGCTGGAAAGCGACCTGCGCCACGCCCTGGAACAGAACGAATTCGTGCTCTATTACCAGCCGCAGTTCAGCGGCGACGGTAAACGCCTGACCGGCGCCGAAGCCCTGCTGCGCTGGCGCCATCCACGTCGCGGGCTGGTGCCGCCGGGGGATTTCATCCCGGTGCTGGAAGAGTTGGGACTGGTGGTGGACGTAGGCGACTGGGTGATCAGCGAAGCCTGCCGTCAACTCAAGACCTGGCACCAGAACAAGGTGCGGGTGCCCAAGGTCTCGGTCAACATCTCGGCCCGGCAGTTCTCCGACGGGCAACTGGGGGAGCGCATCGCCACTATCCTCAAGGACACCGGCCTGCCGCCGGCGTGCCTGGAGCTGGAGCTGACCGAAAGTATCCTGATGCGCGAGGTCAATGAAGCGATGCAGATCCTCGCCAGCCTGAAAAACCTCGGCCTGAGCATTGCGGTAGACGACTTCGGCACGGGTTATTCGTCGCTGAACTACCTCAAGCAATTCCCCATCGACGTGCTGAAGATCGATCGCACCTTTGTCGACGGCCTGCCGTCGGGTGAGCAGGATGCGCAGATTGCCCGGGCGATTATCGCCATGGCCCACAGCCTGAACCTGGCGGTAATCGCCGAGGGCGTGGAAACCCATGAGCAACTGGACTTCCTGCGGGAGCACGGTTGTGACGAGGTGCAGGGCTACCTGTTCGGGCGGCCGATGCCGGCGAACCGGTTTGAGGCGCAGTTCAGCAACGATGCGCTGTTCATGTTCGACTAAGAGCGTGTGATGCGGCTTTTGTGGCGAGGGGGCACCACTCATCCCCAAGTGAATCCCGCTTGTCCGCGACATGATGTCCTTTCATATGCCATCTAAAACCCATTGGGTTAGAATGCGCTTCTTTTCTGCCCCCGATCCTTGAGGACCGCCATGTTCAGCCGTGATTTGACTATTGCCAAGTACGACGCCGATCTCTTTGCCGCCATGGAGCAAGAAGCCGTGCGCCAGGAAGAGCACATTGAGCTGATCGCTTCGGAAAACTACACCAGCCCTGCGGTTATGGAGGCTCAAGGTTCGGTTCTGACCAACAAGTACGCCGAAGGCTACCCAGGCAAGCGTTACTACGGTGGTTGCGAGTACGTCGACATCGTTGAGCAGCTGGCAATCGACCGCGCCAAGGAACTGTTCGGCGCCGATTACGCCAACGTCCAGCCACACGCCGGCTCCCAAGCCAACAGCGCCGTTTACCTGGCCCTGCTGCAAGCGGGCGACACCATCCTGGGCATGAGCCTGGCCCACGGCGGTCACCTGACCCACGGCGCCAGCGTTTCCTCCTCCGGCAAGCTGTACAACGCCGTTCAGTACGGCATCGACGGCAACGGCCTGATCGACTACGACGAAGTCGAGCGCCTGGCGGTTGAGCACAAGCCAAAAATGATCGTGGCCGGTTTCTCTGCCTACTCGCAGATCCTGGATTTCCCACGCTTCCGCGCAATCGCTGACAAAGTCGGCGCCTACCTGTTCGTCGACATGGCCCACGTGGCCGGTCTGGTCGCCGCTGGCGTCTACCCGAACCCGGTGCCATTCGCTGACGTAGTGACCACCACGACCCACAAGACCCTGCGCGGTCCACGTGGCGGCCTGATCCTGGCGCGCGCCAACGCCGAGATCGAGAAGAAGCTGAACTCCGCCGTTTTCCCGGGCGGCCAAGGTGGCCCGCTGGAGCACGTGATCGCCGCCAAAGCGATCTGCTTCAAGGAAGCCCTGCAGCCTGAGTTCAAGACCTACCAGCAGCAAGTGGTGAAAAACGCCAAGGCCATGGCCGGTGTGTTCATCGAGCGCGGTTTTGACGTGGTGTCCGGCGGTACTGAAAACCACCTGTTCCTGCTGTCGCTGATCAAGCAGGACATCTCCGGTAAAGACGCTGACGCCGCACTGGGCAAAGCCTTCATCACCGTGAACAAGAACTCGGTACCGAACGACCCACGTTCGCCGTTCGTCACCTCCGGCCTGCGCTTCGGCACCCCGGCTGTGACTACTCGTGGCTTCAAGGAAGCAGAGTGCAAGGAACTGGCTGGCTGGATCTGCGACATCCTGGCTGACCTGAACAACGAAGCAGTGATCGACGCTGTGCGTGAGAAGGTCAAGGCCATCTGCAAGAAGCTGCCGGTATACGGCGCTTGATTGCAGTGGGTTGAATGAAAAGCCCGGCCTTTGCGCCGGGCTTTTTTGTGCCTGGAAACCCTGCTTTCTCAGCCTGAAATGCAATCAAATGTGGGAGCGGGCTTGCCCGCTCCCACATTTTGACTGCGTTTCAACTCAGGGTTGGTAAACCCGTGCAAAGCCTTCGCGAATCTTCTCTTCCGGCAACTCGTCGGCAATAAACACAATCACACTTTCCCGCAACTCGCCTTCGGCCCATTCGGTGTCCCAATCGAACCCGTAAAGCTTCAGCACGCCCTGGAACACCATGCGCCGGTCTTCCCCGGCAATGTTCAGCACGCCCTTGTAGCGCAGCAGTTGCTTGCCGTGGTCTTCCAGCAGTTCGTTCATGAACTCGCTGAGCTTGTCGATATCCAGCGGCTGGTCGGTGCGCAGCACCAGGCTGGAAATACGGTCGATGGACGGCGCCTGGCTTACCGGGCGCAGGCTCATCCCGGCGTTCAGGTTAAAGCCGCGCACATCCAGCAGTTCGGCGAGGTCGATCTTGCCGTGCTCCACCACACGAATCGGTGCCCGGCGGTTGATGCGGGTCAGGCGCTCGCTCAGGGCGTCGAAGGTGGCGTCGTCCACCAGGTCACGCTTGCTCACCAGCAGGCGGTCGGCAAACCCGATCTGCGCCTGGGCGATGGTCTGGGTCAGGTGGTGCTCGGCGTGGGCCGCGTCCACCAGGGTGATGATACCGTCGAGGATGTAGCGCTCGCGCAGTTCTTCATCGATGAAAAAGGTCTGGGCTACCGGGGCCGGGTCGGCCAGGCCGGTGCACTCGATCACCAGGCGGTCGAAAGCGATCTCGCCGCTGTCCAGGCGTTCCAGCAGCAGGTACAGGGCCTTGGTCAGGTCGGTGTGGATGGTGCAGCAAACGCAGCCGTTGGACAGGGTCATGACTTGCACCGGCTCGCTGCCCAGCAATTGGGTGTCGATACCGGCGTCGCTGAATTCGTTCTCGATCACGGCGATTTTCAAGCCGTGCTCGGCCTTGAGCAGGTGCCGCAACAAGGTGGTCTTGCCAGCGCCAAGAAAGCCGCTGAGGACGGTGACGGGGATGGGGGTTAACAAAACAACGATCTCCCATGCGCTAAAAGAAATGTAGGAGCCCGGCTTGCCGGCGATGGCGGTCTGAAGATCGCTATCGCCGGCAAGCCGGGCTCCTACAGTAGGGTGTTGGGCTCAAATGCGGTGCTTCAACAGCACTTGGGCCCGCCCTTGCCGCCGTAACGGGCTTCCTGGCGTTCCCGGAAGAACGCCTTGTAGTCCATCATCGGCTTGTCCGGGTGTTTGGTTTGCATATGCTCGACGTAGGTGTCGTAGTCGGGCATGCCGACCATCAGGCGCGCGGCCTGACCGAGGTATTTACCGAGGCGACTGATGTCATTGAACATGATTGCAATCCTCTATCAAGCGTCCGGGATGGCCTGGTATGGCGCTTCTTTATCCGTACGTTCCTTTTTGCCCCAGGCGGCAATGCCGACCTTGAGCGCATAGAACAGGATGCTGAAGACCACGAACAGGAACAGCGCCGTCAGCGTTGCGTTGGTGTAGGCGTTCCAGATCACGTGCTGCATCTGGTCGATGCTCTTGGCCGGTGCGAGGATCTGGCCGCCGGCCAGGGCATCGCTGTATTTCTTGGCCAGCGACAGGAAGCCGATCGCCGGGTTGGCGTCGAACAGCTTGATGAAGCCTGCGGTCACGGTGCAGATCAGCAGCCAGACTGCCGGCAGCATGGTCACCCAGATGTAGCGCTGGCGTTTCATTTTGATCAGCACAACGGTGGCGAGCATCAGCGCGATACCGGCCAGCATCTGGTTGGAGATACCGAACAGCGGCCACAAGGTGTTGATGCCGCCCAGTGGGTCGATCACGCCTTGATACAGCAGGTAACCCCACATGGCCACGCAACCTGCGGTGGCAATCAGGTTGGCCGTCCAGGACTCGGTACGCTTGAGCGCCGGTACGAAGGAGCCGAGCAGGTCCTGAAGCATGAAGCGACCGGCACGGGTACCGGCGTCCACTGCGGTCAGGATGAACAGCGCTTCGAACAGGATCGCAAAGTGGTACCAGAACGCCATGGTGTTTTCACCCGGCAGTACGCTGTGCAGGATCTGCGCGATACCGACCGCCAGGGTCGGCGCACCGCCGGCACGGGCCAGGATGGTGGACTCGCCGATGTCATGCGCCACTGCCTGCAACGCTTCCGGGGTAATCGCAAAACCCCAGCTGCTGACGGTTTGCGCAACGGTCACCACGTCACCGCCCACAATTGCGGCCGGGCTGTTCATGGCGAAGTACACGCCAGGCTCGATCACCGAAGCGGCAACCATTGCCATGATGGCCACGAACGACTCCATCAACATGCCGCCATAACCGATGTAACGGGCGTGCCCTTCACTGGCCAGCAACTTGGGCGTAGTGCCCGAGGAGATCAGCGCGTGGAAGCCCGACACCGCGCCACAGGCAATGGTGATGAACAGGAACGGAAACAGGCCGCCCTTCCACACCGGACCGGTGCCATCGATAAACTGGGTCAGCGCCGGCATTTTCAGCTCTGGCATGGTCACCAGAATGCCGATCGCCAGGGCGATGATAGTGCCGATTTTCAGGAAGGTAGACAGGTAGTCGCGTGGCGCGAGAATCAGCCACACCGGCAGCACCGCCGCCACGAAACCGTAGCCGATCAACATCCAGGTAATCTGGATGCCGGTGAAGGTAAAGGCCTTGCCCCATACCGGGTCAGCGGCAATCTGCCCGCCCAGCCAGATCGAGCCCAGCAGCAACAGCACGCCGATGATCGAGATCTCGCCGATGCGGCCCGGGCGGATGTAGCGCATGTAAATGCCCATGAACATCGCGATCGGGATGGTTGCCATCACCGTGAAGATGCCCCACGGGCTTTCGGCCAGGGCCTTGACCACGATCAGCGCCAGCACCGCGAGGATGATGATCATGATCAGGAAGCAGCCAAACAGCGCGATGGTCCCGGGCACGCGGCCCATCTCTTCGCGGACCATGTCCCCCAGGGAACGGCCGTTGCGACGGGTGGACAGGAACAGGACCATGAAGTCCTGCACCGCGCCCGCCAGCACCACGCCGGCGATCAGCCATAACGTACCGGGCAGGTAGCCCATCTGCGCCGCCAGTACCGGACCGACCAAAGGCCCAGCGCCGGCGATTGCCGCGAAGTGGTGACCGAAAAGGATGTGTTTGTTGGTCGGCACATAGTCCAGACCGTCGTTGTTGAGCACAGCGGGGGTAGCCCGCAGTGGATCGAGCTGCATCACATGGTTAGCGATGAACAGACTGTAGTAACGGTAAGCAACCAGATAAATGGCCACTGCTGCGACCACAATCCACAAGGCGTTGATCGCCTCGCCGCGGCGCAAGGCCACTACGCCCAGGGCGCACGCTCCTACGATTGCCAGCAGCAGCCAGGGTAGATGGCGTAGCAGGCTATTATTATTTTTCATTTTTATATTCCAGCCAGGGTGGACAGAAAGACAGCCATCCCGAGTTTAGCGCTACTGGCCTTAAAGGCCACCCCCCTACGTTGGTCTAGAGCCTTGCCGGGGCGAAAAAAGCAGAAATAATCGCCCCATGATGGCGCAGGGCTACAATTCTCTTATCCACAGAGGGTTTCACCATGAGCGAACAGCCTTCAGACCGACGCCGTTTCCGACGGATTGCCTTCGATGCCAAGACCGAGCTCACGCAAGACGGCCATGTCTGGCCGGTGCAACTGGTGGATTTGTCGCTCAAGGGATTGCTCGTGCAACGGCCCGAAGGCTGGCAGGGCCATCGCTACGAGTCGTTCGACGTGGATATTCATCTGGACGCCGAGACCGACGTGAAGATGCAAGTGCGGCTGACCCATGACGATCACGGGCAGTTGGGCTTTGTGTGCGAGCACATCGACCTCGACTCGATCAGCCACCTGCGGCGGATAATCGAGTTGAATCTGGGCGACCAGGCAGAGTTGGAGCGGGAATTCGCCGCCTTGCTGGAGATCTGAAAATGTGGGAGCTGGCTTGCCTGCGATGGCGGTGTGTCAGTTTGCATATCAATTAGCTGATACACCGCCATCGCGGGCAAGCCCGGCTCCCACAGGGGTGATGTGTGGCTGGCGATTATTCGAACAGGGCATCCAGCGCCTGCTCCAGGCGGGTCACTCCGATCACCTGCAGCCCCGGCGGCATTTCTTTCGGGGCATTGCCCTTGGGCACGATGGCGCGCTTGAAGCCGTGCTTGGCCGCTTCTTTAAGGCGCTCCTGCCCGCTCGGCACCGGGCGCACTTCACCCGACAGGCCCACCTCGCCAAATACCAGCAAGTCATGGGGCAACGGCCGGTTGCGCAGGCTGGACATCACCGCCGCCATCAACGCCAGGTCGGACGCGGTCTCCAGCACCTTGACCCCGCCCACCACGTTGAGGAACACGTCCTGGTCATGGGTGGGAATGCCGCCGTGGCGGTGCAGCACCGCCAGCAACATCGCCAGACGGTTCTGATCCAGGCCCAACGTGACCCGACGTGGGTTGGCCAGGTGGCTGTCATCCACCAGCGCCTGGACTTCCACCAGCATCGGCCGGGTGCCTTCCCACGTTGCCATCACCACGCTGCCTGGGACTTCTTCCTGTGCGCGGGTCAGAAAAATCGCCGACGGGTTGGAGACTTCCTTCAAGCCCCGGTCGGTCATGGCAAACACACCCAATTCGTTGACCGCGCCAAAACGGTTCTTCACCGCCCGCAACAATCGCAATCGGCCGTCGGACTCGCCTTCGAAATACAGCACGGTGTCGACCATGTGTTCCAGCACCCGTGGCCCGGCCAGCGCGCCTTCTTTAGTCACATGGCCGACCAGGAAAATCGCCGTGCCACTCTGTTTCGCGTAACGCACCAGCAATGCGGCACTTTCCCGCACCTGGGACACGCCACCCGGCGCCGATTGCAGTTGTTCGGTGAAAATCGTCTGGATCGAGTCGATCACCATCACCTTGGGCTTTTCCAGGCGCGCGGTGGCGATGATGCTTTCAATGCAGGTTTCGGTCATCACCCGCAGCTGGTCCTGGGGCAACCCCAGGCGGCGGGCGCGCATGGCCACCTGTTGCTGGGATTCTTCGCCGGTGACATACAGCGCCGGCATACGGCTGGCGATGCTGCACAGGGTTTGCAGCAGGATCGTGGATTTGCCGATGCCCGGGTCACCGCCGATCAGCACCACCGAGCCGTCCACCAGGCCGCCGCCCAACACCCGGTCCAATTCGCCGGAGGCTGTGGAGAAACGCGGGATTTCTTCGACGCTGACTTCAGCCAGGGTCTTGATCTGGGTTTGTTGCCCGGTCCAGCCGGAGCGGCCGCTGGGGGCCACGGCGCCGCCACTTTCAATCATGGTTTCGGTCAGGGTGTTCCACGCACCGCACTCAGTGCACTGGCCGGCCCACTTGGGAAAGGTCGCGCCGCACCCCGTGCAGCCATACATGCGCTTGGCCTTTGCCATTTGAGAACCTCCAACCGAAAAACCGCGATGATAGCTCAGCGCGGCGCCGGGGTACGGATTTCACCGCTGGCCAAACGTGAAGCGCTGTTACCGATCGGGTCTTCGGCGTTGAGATCGGCGCCCCTGGCTTTCAGTTCGTCCAGCAGTTCCACACGTTTGAACAGCCCGGCATACATGGCCGCCGTTTGTCCGGCGCCGTTGCGCTGGTCGGGGTTGCAGTCGGTGGCAAGCAGACGCTGGGCGATTTTCAGCTCTCCCTTGAAGATCGCCCCCATCAACGCGGTGTTGCCGCGCTTGTCCTGCACGCAGGCATCGGCGCCGGCGGCGAGCAATCGGTCCACGTAGGCACCCTCGCCGTGGTAGGCCGCGAGAATCAGCGCGGTGTAGCCTTTTTCGTCCTGGGTGTTCAGCGAATAGCCGGATTCGATGAAGGTATTGAGCATGTCCACGTCGCCACGGCGGGCCGCGTCGAAGTAGTAATCCTGGAGCTGTGTTTTCACCGCTTCCGGGTCGGACGACTCGGCATGAGCGGTAAAAGCCAGCAAGGCGGTGAATAAAGCGATGTAGATACGCATGGCGTTTCTCCTGCCTGGTGTCGACGCCCCCTCGGGCGCCGACAGGGGCTAACCCATCAGTCCGTCAGTTTTTCAGCCAGCGCCTTGACGCGGGCCAGGTCACCCTTGGCGACTTTGGTCACGCCGGTGCCGTACTCCGGATCAGCCTTGTAGAGGAACGACAGGATGATGTGCTTGCTCTCGTCATCGGTGGTGGCCAGGGAGCCGCCAAAGTTGTCGATCAAGTCCTGACGCTCTTTCTTGTTGAACGAGCGGTACAAATCACCGGCCTGCTTGAAGTTCTGCTCACGCTGGATCTTCGCCTGCTGGGTGCTGCCCGACAGGGCCGACTGGCTGTAACGGGCGGTTTGCGGCTCTTCCCGTGGCAGCAGGCGGCTAGGCTGGTAGTTCACGCCGGTGGTGGTTTTGCCGAAGTTCATCGCGCCGTCCTGGTTACCGTTATTGACGGTTACCCGGGATGCGTTGATCGGCAGTTGCAGGGCGTTTGGCCCCAGGCGGTACATTTGCGTGTCGGCATAGGAGAACACCCGGCCTTGCAGCAGGCGGTCTTCCGACGGCTCGATGCCCGGCACCAGGTTCGCCGGGGCCATGGCCACTTGCTCGGTTTCCTGGAAAACGTTGGCCGGGTTGCGGTTCAGCACCATTTGCCCGACTTTACGCTCCGGCACGTCTGGCCAGATCTTGGTGGCGTCCAGCGGGTCGAAATCAAACTTGGCCAAGTCCTCAGGTTTCAGCACTTGCACATACAAGTCCCACTTGGGGAAATCGCCCTTGTTAATGTGCGTGACCAAGTCATTGGTCATATGGCTGTAATCGCGGCCCTGGACTTCAACCACTTGTTTGGGATCGAGGTTCTTGATGCCTTGCAGGCTCTTCCAGTGAAACTTGACGTAGTGCACTTCGCCCTTGGCGTTAATCAACTTATAGGCATGTACACCGTTGCCATCCATCTCGCGATAACTGGCCGGTGTACCGGAGTCCGAATACAACTCGGTCAATGTGCGCGTGGACTCTGGAACATGGGAGAAGAAGTCAAAACGACGGGAATCGTCATCCAGGTTAGTGCGCGGGTCAGGTTTAAAGGCATGAACCATGTCCGGAAACTTGATGGCGTCACGAATAAAGAACGTCGGGAAGTTGTTGCCTACCAGGTCCCAGTTGCCTTCGGCAGTGTAGAACTTGGTGGCAAAGCCGCGCGGGTCACGCAGGGTTTCCGGCGAATGGTTGCCGTGAACGACCGCAGAGAAGCGCACAAACACCGGCGTGGCTTCACCGGCGGCAAATACCTTGGCCTTGGTCAGGTCGCTGAGGTTGTCGGTGACGGTGAATGTACCGTGGGCGCCGGTGCCACGGGCATGCACCACACGCTCCGGAATGCGTTCGCGGTCAAAGCGCTGCAACTTCTGGATCAGTTGCACGTCTTGCAACAGCACCGGGCCATTGGCCCCGGCAGTTTGCGAGTTCTGATTGTCACCGACCGCCGCGCCATTATCGCGGGTGAGGTTGGCGGCGTGTACGGACAGCGAAAGAAGACTGGCGCCCATTACAAGCAGCACCCGTCGCGCAGAAACAGGCCCGCGGCTAATAGGGTTTTTCATCGAGGTATCCTCTGGTTTTTTTAGTGCACATTGAGTTGTGCTTGCCAGAGGCTAGTGACCCGCGAGTCAGAAGATAAATAGAAAAGCCGTACCACCCCGATAAAGAAAATAGTGTGGTAACCCCCTGAAATAGCGGGTATTCCGCGCGCGATTGGTGGCACTTTGCAAACTATTTGCGTTTTAATGTGTCGATAAAAACGGACACTGTTAGCAGTTGTGTCGAGCAAGCCTCGCCACACTGTCTTACACTGGCTTCTACCTCCTCATCTGTAACAAGGAATAACCTATGGGCGTGTTAAGTGAGTTCAAGGCCTTCGCGGTCAAAGGTAATGTGGTCGACATGGCCGTCGGTATTATCATCGGCGCCGCCTTCGGGAAAATTGTTTCCTCGTTTGTAGGCGACGTAGTGATGCCCCCTATCGGTCTGTTGATCGGTGGTGTGGACTTCGGCGACCTGGCCGTCACACTCAAGGCCGCCCAGGGCGATGCGCCTGCAGTGGTGCTGGCGTATGGCAAGTTCATCCAGAGCGTGATCGACTTCGTGATCGTCGCGTTTGCAATCTTCATGGGTGTGAAGGCCATCAACCGCCTGAAGCGCGAAGAGGCCGTGGCGCCTACCTTGCCGCCGGTTCCTACCAAGGAAGAAGAGCTGCTGGGGGAGATCCGCGATCTGCTCAAGGCACAGAACAGCAAGCCCGAGTAAGCTCGGCAAATAAAGCAAAGGCGCCTTCGGGGCGCCTTTGTTTTACCAGTAGTTTTCCACGGCCACCTGGCCGGGGCGACGGGTCAGGCTCAGTTGCATGTCGCGTTGTTTGAGCAACTGGCGGGTGTCATCGATCATCTGCGGGTTGCCGCAAATCATCACCCTGGAATGCTCGGGGGTCAGCCCGACGCCGGCAGCGCGCTCCAGTTCGCCATTTTCGATCAGCGTGGTAATCCGTCCATTCAGTGCGCCCGGATGTTGCTCACGGGTGACGATGGGAACGTAAGTGAGCTTGTGGGCGTGTTCCGCCAGGTACTCGCGTTCACCCAGTTCATGGATCAGTGACTGATAGGCCAACTCCCGGGCCTCCCGCGCGCTGTAGACCAGGATGATGCGCTCGAATTTTTCCCACACCTCGAAGTCCTGCAGGATCGACAGAAACGGCGCAATGCCAGTCCCGGTGCCCAACAGCCAGAGATCGCGGCCATCCACAAACCGGTCAAGGGTGAGGAAGCCCGTAGCCTGGCGCTCCACCAACAAGGTATCGCCCGCACGCAGGCGGCTCAGTTCACTGGTGAACTCACCGCCCGGCACCACGATGGAGAAGAAATCCAGGTGCTCATCAAACGGCGAGGACACCACCGAATAGGCACGCCACACAATGCTGCCATCGGTCTTGGTGACGCCCAGGCGCACGAATTGGCCGGCGCGAAATCGAAAGCCCGGGTCCCGGGTCGTACGAAGGGTAAACAGGCTGGGGGTCAGGGATTGCACGTCAAGCAACGTCTGGCGGGTGAATTTTTCAGCACTGGCCGTCATGGGGAACTCCGTTTTGCACAGACCCCTAGTGTCCCTCAAAGCCGCGCCTGGAAACACCGCTGGTTTGTACTGGCATTGCTGCCACGAGGGGCTAGGGATGCAGGTTTTTTCTGAAAAGCTAAAATAGCAACCCTTCAATTTGTACTAACTATTTAGCTATTAGCTCACACCCAATCAGCGATTAGATGGTGTAAGGCATATAAACACCATCAAAGTGACATTAAGGACAAGCCATTAATAACACTAAACATTCCGCATTAAACACAGACAACTTATACAAAGCGTTTAATTCTGTAGAGCGCCTGGCCTTCTAAAAGCCCGTCGGGGATAACTAATTTTTCATTTTTACACCCGGCTCGTGTCCTACACTGATTTTCGGGTCGACCCTGAGAGGCGAGCAGTCCCAAGTCACAGATAGAAAGGGAAAACTCATGGAGATGTAGAAATGGTCAACTGGCGCAATACTCGCTTACCCAAACTGGAAGGCGAGAACGAAATCACCAGTATGTATGAAGCGGCCCTGAATCTTACCTACGAACTCGACTTTCAGTACTGCGGATTCACACTCAGTTCTCACCTGCCAAACAACCCAACGAAGACCGTCCGCATCAACAACTATTCAAATGAATGGAACACCCTCTACAAACAACAAGACTACTTTGACCTGGACCCCGTTGTGGCCCATTGCAAGCGCTCGGTGCTGCCGATCGTATGGGACGAAAAAACCTTTTCCTCGGTACCGGACTTATGGGTTCACGCCCAATCCCAAGGCTTGAATTTCGGATGGACCCAGTCAGTCCATGACTTTCAGGGGGTTTTCAGCATGCTGAGCCTGGGACGCGATACCGGCCCTGTAAGCCCTGAAGAACTTTACGAGAAAGCCGGGCAAGCCCTATGGCTTTGTCACGCCCTGCACGCGGTGGTGGCACAGAAGTATGCCGACAAGCCCGGCGTGCAAGCGCCCAGCAAATTGACCCCGCGCGAGACCGAAATCCTGCAATGGTCGGCCATGGGTAAAACCGCCTCGGACATTGCGACTATTCTCTGCCTGTCAGAACGCACGGTCGGCTTTCATATCAGCAGTGCCATGAAAAAGCTGGGCGTCTCGAACAAGATTGCCGCCGTGATGACCGCTGTCAAAGCGGGTCTGTTTTAAAACACCGAATGTAATCCCCTCAAAAAAAACGTAACATTTGCAGCCAGTTCCGGGTGATGACGCAAGCTCCAAGGGCCGCGTCGCCGTTCACCCAGATGGTCCGTTTACCCAGAGTCTCCCCCGCCATGCCCCTGCTCGACAGCGCCTTCGCCCAACTCGACCTGATCCGCCAGCCCGAACAGCACAACGACCCGTTGCAAGCCTTTGATGCGGCCGACGAGTATTTGCTCAGCCACCTGGCGGAACAGCAGCCGACCCCAGCCACTCGCGTGCTGGTGCTCAACGACAGTTTCGGCGCCCTGGCGGCCAGCCTCGAAGGGCATGTGCAGGTCACCTCCAGCGGCGACTCGTTCCTGGGTGCCCTGGGCCTGGAAAAAAACCTGGCGCGCAACGGCAAGGCCTTCGACGCGGTAACGTTCCTGCCCGCCAGCCAGACGCCGGTCGGGCCGTTCGACCGAGTACTGATCCGCGTACCCAAGACCCTGGCCCTGCTGGAAGAACAACTGATTCGCCTGCAGGGCCAACTGGCCCCAGGTGCCGAGGTGATTGCCGGGGCGATGGTCAAGCACCTGCCCCGCGCCGCCGGTGAATTGCTGGAGCGCTACATCGGCCCGATGCACGCTTCACTGGCGGTGAAAAAAGCCCGCCTGCTGATCGCCACCCTGGCCGACCGGCCACACGCCGTGTCGCCCTACCCTACGCGCTATAGCCTGGAAACCCCGGCCATCGAACTGCTCAACCACGCCAACGTGTTCTGCCGCGAAGGCCTGGACATCGGCACTCGCGCCTTTCTGCCACACCTGCCGAGCAACCTGGGCGGCGCCCGGGTTGCGGACCTGGGCTGTGGCAACGGCGTATTGGCGATTGCCAGCGCGCTGCAAAACCCCGAGGCGCAATACACGCTGGTGGACGAGTCTTATATGGCCGTGCAATCGGCGGCCGAGAACTGGCGCGCAGCGCTGGGCGAACGTGACGTGCTGATCCGCCCCGGCGATGGCCTGGCCGATCAAGCGCCGCAATCGTTGGACGTGGTGCTGTGCAACCCGCCGTTCCACCAGCAGCAGGTGGTGGGCGACTTCCTCGCCTGGCGCATGTTCCAGCAGGCGCGGGAAGCCCTGGTGGTCGGCGGCGCGCTGTATATCGTCGGCAACCGTCACTTGGGTTATCACACCAAATTGGCGCGCTTGTTCCGCGGCGTCGAGCAAGTGGCCACCACGCCGAAGTTCGTGGTGCTCAAGGCGCGTAAATAAAAAAGCCCTCCATAAAGGAGGGCAATACGTACAACGGGATGTCAGTGGGTGGTCAGGCCCGCGGCATTCATGAACATGCGCATCAGGCTGGCCACCACGAACAGGGCAACGACACTGCCGGTCCAGATCATCGCCAGCCAGCCCAGCCGCTGCCAGAGCGGCTTTTTCTCGGCCTGTTCGATGTCGTGCAACGAAGGTTTGCCGGACATGAGTCAATCCTCCTAGTGGTAACCGTCTTCGTGGGTGACCTTGCCGCGGAACACGTAGTAGCTCCAGAAGGTATAGCCCAGGATGAACGGGATGATGAACAGTGTGCCCACCAGCATGAAGCCCTGGCTTTGCGGCGGAGCGGCAGCGTCCCAGATCGATACCGATGGCGGGATGATGTTCGGCCACAGGCTGATACCCAAGCCGCTGTAACCGAGGAAGATCAGCACCAGCGTCAGCAGGAACGGCGTGTAGTGCGCATTGCGGGCCACGGCGCGAATCAGCCCGTACATGGTCACCAGCACCAGGATCGGCACCGGCAGGAACCAGAACAGGTTCGGCAGGGTGAACCAGCGCGAGGCGATTTCCGGGTGGGCCAGCGGCGTCCAGAGGCTGACGATACCGATCACCGCCAGCACCACGAATGCCAGGGGCCGTGCCAGGTTGTGCATCTTCTCCTGCAGGCTGCCTTCGGTCTTCATGATCAGCCAGGTGCAACCCAGCAGCGCGTACGCCACGATCAGGGCCACGCCACAGAACATCGTGAACGGCGTCAGCCAGTCCAGTGAGCCGCCGGCAAACTGGCGGTCGACCACCGGAATCCCATCAATGAACGCCCCCAGTGCCACGCCCTGGAAGAACGTCGCGGCCAGCGAGCCGCCGATGAAAGCCTTGTCCCACAGGTGACGCTTGTCGTCCTTGGCCTTGAAGCGGAACTCAAACGCCACACCGCGAAAGATCAGCCCGATCAGCATCAGCATCAGTGGCAGATAGAGCGCCGAGAGCACCACCGAGTAGGCCAGCGGGAACGCGCCAAACAGCGCCGCGCCCCCCAGTACCAGCCAGGTTTCGTTGCCGTCCCACACGGGGGCGACGGTGTTCATCATCACGTCACGGTCGGTCTTGCCCGGGATAAACGGGAAGAGAATGCCGATCCCCAGGTCGAAGCCGTCCATGACCACGTACATCATGATGCCGAAGATGATGATCACGGCCCAGATCAGCGGAAGATCAATACCCATGGCTCAGTTCCCCTTGTTCAAGGTGTCGCCGTGATCGGCGTCGGCGCTGTCATCGGCCGCCGACAACGGACGGGCCGGTGTGCGTTTCTGCCCGGGGCCACCGTGGGTGGGCTCGGTGCTTTCATGGGTCACAGGCCCTTTGCGCACCAGGCGCATCATGTAGCCCAGGCCCGCGCCGAACAGCGCGAAATACACCACCACAAACAACACCAACGTAATGCTCATCTGCGCAAAGCTGTGGTTGGACGAGGCGTCCGCCGTGCGCATCAGCCCGTAGACCACCCACGGCTGACGACCGATTTCCGTGGTGAACCAACCGGCGAGAATCGCGATCAGGCCGGACGGGCCCATCCACAACGCCAGGTACAGGAACGGCTTGGACGTGTACATCTTGTCGCCCTTGCGCAGCCAGAGGCTGAACAGGCCGGTGAAAATCATCAGGAAGCCCAGGCCCACCATGACCCGGAACGACCAGAACACGATGGTCGAGTTGGGACGGTCCTCAGGCGGGAACTCCTTGAGGGCCGGCACCTGCTTGTCCAGGGAGTGGGTCAGGATCAGGCTGCCCAGGTACGGGATTTCCACGGCGAATCTGGTTTTCTCGGCCTTCATGTCCGGCCAGCCGAACAGGATCAGCGGCGTGGGCTCGTTGCCGATATTTTCCCAGTGGCCTTCAATCGCAGCGATCTTCGCCGGTTGATGCTTCAGGGTATTGAGGCCATGGAAGTCACCGATCACGGCCTGGATTGGCGCGACAATCAGTGCCATCCACATCGCCATCGAGAGCATGGTGCGGATCGCCGGATTGTCCTTGCCGCGCAGCAAGTGCCAGGCCGCCGAGGAGCCGACAAAGAACGCGGTCGCGACAAACGCTGCCGTGGCCATGTGCATCAGGCGGTAGGGGAACGACGGGTTGAAAATCACGGCCAGCCAGTCGGTAGGAATCACCCGGCCATCAATGATTTCAAAGCCCTGTGGCGTCTGCATCCAGCTGTTGGAGGCGAGAATCCAGAAGGTCGAGATCAGCGTACCGACGGCCACCATCACCGTGGCAAAGAAGTGCAGCTTGCGTCCGACCTTGTTCCAGCCGAACAACATCACCCCAAGGAACCCGGCTTCGAGGAAGAACGCCGTGAGCACTTCATAGGTGAGCAACGGCCCGGTGACGGCGCCGGCGAAGTCCGAGAAGCGGCTCCAGTTGGTGCCGAACTGATAAGCCATGACCAAACCGGAGACCACGCCCATGCCGAAGTTGACGGCAAAGATCTTCGACCAGAAATGGTAGAGGTCACGGTAAGTGTCGTTGTGGGTCTTGAGCCACAGGCCTTCCAGCACCGCAAGGTAACTGGCCAGACCGATGGTGATGGCCGGGAACAGGATATGGAATGAGATGGTGAACGCGAATTGAATTCGGGCGAGATCTAGCGCCTCCAAACCGAACATAAGTCTTCCTCTGTCAGGTAATACCGAATGCTGGCTGGAGGCCTGCACCCACTGCCCCCACGGATATGGAGTGTGGCGAATTTAAATTCGTTTCTTTTTTTAACCAGCCACGCAGGGATTCTGGCCTTGCGGCCGCCAGAGCAATCCCGGCGAAGGTTTTGATCTGGATCAAGCATTGCTGAAAGAGTAGTCCCATTTTCGCGAGAGCAAGGCGTGGTCTTTTGCCGCGTGACAGGTTGCCTCAGTGGTGAGGGGGCCTGCGTAATATCTGTAGCTGCCCATCTTTTGAGGCGGGATTGGGCGGGTGTTGGGGGCATATCCGTTATTTGGGTGATGGCCGCCTATGGTTCCGCTCTTACAGCGGCTCACTTTTGAACAGCGCAAAAGTAAGCAAAACGCTCTTGCCCCACCACTCGGCACCTCGCCTAGGCTCGGTGTGCCCGCACTCCGGTACTACTCCGCGGGCCGCCGCGACGGGGCGTCCCTGCCCCGTCGCGGCTAAACCGGCGTCCTGCCGGTTTACCCGCTCCGCACCACCTGCGTTCGGCCAGCGTGGTTTAACGGGGCGCCTAAGATCAAGATCAAAAGCAGATCAAGAGCACAGCGGCCTACAGGCCGGCTTGAGTGGTGTGAAGCAAAGGCAAAATCAAAATCTAAAGCCAGAGCGGGCACGGTCCAAATGTAGGAGCTGGCTTGCCGGCGATGGTCGTTAACGATGACGTTGGCGTCCTGAATGAACGCGGCGCTCTCAGGATTTTCGCCGGCAAGCCGGCTCCTACAGAAAAGCGGCTCTGCTTTTGCTTTTGCTTTTGCTCTGGCTTCTACCACTCAAGCCGGCCTGTAGGCCGCTGTGCTCTTGCTTTTGATTTTGATCTGGCTCTGACTGCCCCAATAAGCCCGAGGCCGAACGCAGGTGGTGCGGAGCGGGTAAACCGGCAGGACGCCGGTTTAGCCGCGCTGGGCCAAGGATGGCCCATCGCGGCGGCCCGCGGAGCATCGCCGGAGTGAGGGAACACCGAGCCTAGGCGAGGTGCCGACAGGCGGGGCAGAGCGCTTTGGTTACTTTGCCGCTTTTGCAAAGTGACCCGCTGTAAGAGCGGAACCATAAGTAGCCGTTACCAAAGAAACGGATATGTACCCCGTCAGCTGTACATATCTCCTCCCCCACCCCACCTACGCAACTATTGGTTACAAGTTGGTGATAACCTCACTTTCCCCCCACCCAGACCTGTCTCCCCGATGCCCAGTGAACCCGCGCTGCTGTTACGTCACCACCGCCCTTTCATCGCGTTCTGGCTGGCGCGGATCTTCACCGCCAGCGGCTTCCAGATGCTCACCGTGGCCATCGGCTGGAACCTCTATCAACTGACCGGCAACGTGCTGGACCTGGGTCTGGTCGGCCTGGTGGAGTTCGTGCCGCGGGTGCTGTTCATGCTGCACACCGGCCATGTGGCCGACCGCTACGAACGGCGCAAGGTCGCGGCCATCTGCCAGACCGTACAGGCCTTGATCGCACTGTCCCTGGCGATCGGCGGACTGACCGGCAACGTCACCCGCGAGATGATTTTTATCCTGGCGTTCCTGCTGGGCGCTGCGCGCTCGTTTGAAATGCCCACCACCCAGGCCATGCTGCCGAGCATCGTGCCGACCGCACTGTTTCCTCGCGCCGTGGCGTCGTCGCAATCGGCCCAGCAATTGGCAACCATCGTGGCGCCGGCCCTGGGCGGTTTGCTCTATGCCTTTGGCAGTGTCTGGGTGTATGGCCCGACCGTGGCGCTGTACCTGATCGCCTGCGTGCTGACCCTGAACCTGCCGGCACGGCAGACGCCGTTGAACAAGGCCAAGGCGACCATGGACTCGTTGCTGGCCGGGATTCGCTTTATTCGCAGCCGGCCCGACATCCTCGGGGCGATTTCCCTGGACCTGTTTGCCGTGCTGCTGGGCGGTGCCACGGCCCTGCTGCCGGTGTTTGCCAAGGACATTCTGCTGACCGGGCCGTGGGGGCTCGGGCTGCTGCGTTCGGCACCGGCGGTCGGGGCGCTGGTCATGTCCTTGTGGCTCGCGCGGTTTGCGGTAGACCGGCATGTGGGGCGGATCATGTTTACGGCGGTTGGGGTGTTTGGCGTGGCGACCATTGCGTTCGGCCTGTCGACCTCGTTCTGGTTCTCCCTGGCGGTGCTGGTGGTATTGGGCGCAGCCGACATGATCAGCATGGTGATCCGTGCTTCGTTCGTACAGCTGGAAACCCCCGATGAAATGCGCGGCCGGGTGAGTGCGGTGAACGGGCTGTTTATCGGCGCGTCGAATCAGCTGGGCGAGTTCGAGTCCGGGATCACCGCCCACTGGTTCGGCACCGTACCCGCCGTGGTCATGGGCGGGATTGGTACGCTGGTGGTGACCGGGGTCTGGATCAAACTGTTCCCGACCCTGGCCAACCGCGACCGCATGCATGTGCCGGCGCAAGACACCAAGGTTTAGAACACCTTGTCGAGGGTGACGGGAAAGTCCCGCACCCGCTTGCCGGTGGCGTGATACACCGCGTTGGCCACCGCCGCCGCCACCCCGACTATCCCGATCTCGCCAACGCCCTTGGAACCCAGGGCGTTGACGATTTCGTCGTGTTCTTCGACAAACAGCACGTCAATCTCGCCGATGTCCGCGTTTACCGGAATGTGGTACTCGGCCAGGCTGTGGTTCATGTAGCGGCCCAATTGATGATCAATCTGGGTTTCTTCATGCAACGCCATGCCAATCCCCCAGACCACCCCGCCGAGGATCTGGCTGCGGGCCATTTTCGGATTGACCACCCTCCCCGCCGCAATCGCACTGACCACCCGGCTGACCTTGATGGTGCCCAGGTCCTCATCCACCCGCACTTCGACAAACACCGCCGAATGCGTGGCTGAGGCATAGCCTTCGCGTTTCTTGTCGGGCTCGCAATCCACCTGCACTTCCAGCGCCTGCTCGCCGCTGTCCTGCACCAGTTGCGCCAGGGAGATGCGCTGGTCACCGGCATGCAACTGGCCATTTTCGAACCGCGCCGACTCGGAGTCCTTAAAAGCCGGATACGTCTTGCGCGCAATGTCCAACAGCTTGGCATTCAACGCCTCACACGCCTGCTGCACCGCGCTGCCCACCGACGACACGGTAAACGAGCCACCTTGCAACGGCGCCGTCGGCAGTGACGAATCCCCCAGCAGGAATGTGACGTCGCCTACCGAAACACCACTGGCCTGGGCGGCAATTTGAGCCATGACCGTGTAGGTGCCGGTGCCGATATCGGTGGTGGCACTGCTGACCGTGAGTTTGCCGAGGTGGTCGATGCGCGCCTTGGCGCTGGCCTTCATTTGCAGGGCTTCCCACACGCCACCGGCCATGCCCCAACCGATCAACTGGCGACCATCACGCATGCTTCGCGGTTCCGGGTTGCGCTGGCTCCAACCGAACCGTTCGGCACCTTCGCTGTAGCATTCGCGCAAGGCCTTGCTGGACCAGGGCTTGTCTTCATTCTGATTGCGCTCGGCATAGTTGATCAGCCGCAACTGCACCGGGTCGATGCCCAGGGCGCAGGCCAGTTCGTCCATGGCGCACTCCAGGCCGATCACCCCAAGCGCCGCGCCGGGGGCGCGCATGTCCAACGGTGTGAACACATCCAGCGGCACCAGCTTGTAGGTCAACAGCACGTTGTCGCAGTGATAGAGCATGCCGCTCCATTCCACCACGTGTTCGCTGAAGTCTTCGAAGCGCGAGGTCTGGCCGATGGCGGTGTGCCCCAGCGCGAGCAAGCGACCATTGGCGGCAGCGCCCAGTTGCAGGCGCTGCAAGGTGCGCGGACGGTAGCCGAAGGTGAACATCTGTTGGCGCGTGAGGGTGACGCGTACTGAGCGCTTCAACGCCAGGGACGCCATCACTGCCAATGGCAGTTGGTACTGCGGACGCAAGCCGGAACCAAACGCGCCGCCGACGAACGCGGCAAAGATCCGTACCTGGCTTTTGTCCAGGCCGAAGACTTTCTGCACGTAGGCCTGGCAGTTCTGCGGGCCCTGGGTTTTGTCGTGGATATGCAGGGTGCCGTCCGGCTGATACAGCACGGTACTGGCGTGGGGCTCCATCGGGTTATGGTGTTCGATGGGCGTGCTGTAGTGCAGATCCAGGCAGGTGGCGGCACCGGTCCATTCGGCCTGGAAGTTGCCGCGCGGCTTGGGCGGTGTTTGCGGCGACGGGTGCGCCTGGTCCTGCAAGGCCAGCAGGTCGGTCTCGGAGGGTTCGACGGCGTATTCGATCTCCACCAGGGAGCCGGCGTGGCGCGCCAGTTCCAGGTTATCGGCGATCACCAACGCCAGCGGCTGGCCGCTGTAGAGCACACGGTCGTTATACAGCGGGCGAAACGGCGAGCCGTCGGCGGCATCGGCGTCGGCGTAGCTGTCATCGTAGCTCGCCAGTTTCGGGCGGTTGAGGTGATCGAGCACCATCAACACACCGGGCAGCGCCAGGGCTTTGGACGCATCAATGCGAATGACGCGCCCCTTGGCGATGGTGCTCGACACCACGCTGCCGTGCAGCAGGCCAACTTCGGGAAACTCACCGGCATAACGCGCGTGCCCGGTGACCTTGAGCAGACCGTCCACCCGGTCCAACGGTTTGCCGATCGCGCTCATGACGTGGCTCCTGCAACAGCGGCATCGCTCAGGGCGCGAATGATCGCGCGGCGGGCCAGTTTGATCTTGAAGCCGTTGTGCTCCAAGGGCTCGGCGTCCAGCAGCAGGGCTTCGGCGGCGGCGCTGAAGGTTTCGCGGCTGACGGCCTGGCCGATCAGCGCCGCTTCAACCGCGCGGTCGCGCCAGGGTTTGTGGGCGACGCCGCCCAGGGCCAGCCGGGCGTCGACGATCACATCGCCGTCCAATTCCAGCGCAGCCGCAACCGACACCAGCGCGAACGCATAGGACGCCCGGTCGCGGATTTTCAGGTAGTGGCTGTGGGCAGCCAGGTGGTCGGCCGGTAACTCGATCGCGATGATCAGTTCGTCGTCGGCCAACTGGTTATCCCGCTCGGGCGCGTCGCCCGGCAAGCGGTGGAAATCGGCAAACTCGATGACCCGTGCACCGCCACGACCTTGCACATGCACCCGGGCATCCAGGGCAGCCAGGGCCACGCACATGTCCGAGGGATGGGTGGCGACGCACTGGTCGCTGGCCCCGAGGATCGCGTGGATGCGGTTCAAACCGACCCGCGCCGGGCAACCACTGCCGGGCTCGCGCTTGTTGCAGGGCACGGCGGCGTCATAGAAGTAGTAGCAACGGGTGCGCTGCAACAGGTTGCCGCCGGTGCTGGCCATGTTGCGCAATTGCGGTGAGGCACCGGCAAGGATGGCCTGGGACAGCAGCGGGTAGCGCTCCTCGATCAAGGGGTGCCAGGCCAGGTCGGCGTTGCTCACCAGGGCGCCGATCATCAAGCCGCCCTCAGTGGTTTCTTCAACGTCGCGAAGCGGCAGGCCGGTGATATCGATCAGGTGTTCGGGGCGGCTGATGTTTTCTTTCATCAGGTCCAGCAGGTTGGTACCACCGGCGATAAAACGCGACGCCGGGCTGACCAGGTGCACCGCCTCCTGCACGTCGGCCGGCTTGCTGTAGTGGAAGGGATTCATTGCTCACCTCCCTGCGTGCGGCACGCGGGCAAGGCTTCTTCAATGGCGTCGCGGATGTTGTTGTAGGCGCCGCACCGGCACAGGTTGCCGCTCATCAGTTCCTGGATTTGCGCGGTGTCGTGGGCGCGGCCTTCGCGGGCCAGGCCCACCGCCGAGCAAATCTGCCCTGGGGTGCAGTAGCCGCACTGGAAAGCGTCGTGCTTGATAAACGCCTGCTGCATCGGGTGCAGGTCTTCGCCCGAGGCCAGGCCTTCAATGGTGGTCAACTCGGCGCCGTCGCACATCACCGCCAGGGTCAGGCAGGCGTTCACCCGCTTACCGTTGAGCAACACCGTGCAGGCGCCGCACTGGCCGTGGTCGCAGCCCTTCTTGGTGCCGGTCAGGTCCAGTTGCTCGCGCAGCAGGTCCAACAGGGTGGTCCAGGGCAATACGTCCAACTGAAGGTCTTGGCGATTGAGGGTCAGGCGTATCGGATGGCTGACGAACGGCTTGGCCGCCGCGCCGTTGGGGGTCGCGCTCATAAACACCTCACGGATTGGTGTGCAATCGCGGCGTTCAGGGAAGTCGCCGTCTTAGCGGTACGACTTCCCGGGGTTATGAGCGTTCAAGGCAATTGATGGGTGGTGATCAGCGAATGCTGAGGGTGGTGACCAGTTGGTTGCGCGGCGGGTTGATCGACGTGTTGCTGTACTGGAACGTGCCGCCGGCTTCGATATCCAGCTGGAACGTATAGATGTAGCCCATCAACGTGCCGGCGCCGCTGCACGCCTGGCTGATGGCGCCGACCTGGCAGATGGCGGTGCTGCTGCCGGACACCGGCGCGCCATCGAAAAACGCCTGGGAGCTGTTGCCCAGGCCGACTTCCATCACATACACGAAGGTTTGCCCGCGGTGCGTGCACATCTGGGTGCTGGCCGCCCGCTCAGGGATGGTTTCAGTGCAAGTGGCCGACTGCACCTTGAACACCCGCACCTCGCTCAACGCCGGTGCAGGCGCGCCCCACGCCGGTGCTGCGCCGAGCCACAGGCCGATACAACCGAACAGAGCTAGACTCCAGGCGCTGGCTTTTTTCATGCTGTCGATGACCCTGTAATAAACGTCGGCGCAGTATGCCTCAAGGCCATGATCAAGCCTATGCGCCACTGGCCCTCGGCTGCTGGTATGATGCGCCGCTTTTTCCGATCCTCTCTGGAACCACAGGCGCTTGGCGCAGTTTGTGCTTTGACTTAGAGGTCAACAAATAACGACGCAAAATAGCGTCACAGGGAGCAGGCATGCTGGAAAAGCTGTTTCAACTCAAGGCACACAATACGAATGTGCGCACCGAGATTCTCGCGGGCGTCACCACCTTCCTGGCCATGGCCTACATCCTGTTCGTCAACCCGAGTATTCTCGGCGAGACCGGCATGGACAAGGGTGCGGTCTTTGTCGCGACTTGCCTGGCGGCCGCCATCGGCTCCACCGTGATGGGCCTGATCGCCAACTACCCGATTGCCCTGGCACCAGGCATGGGCCTCAACGCGTTCTTCACCTACACCGTCGTCCTGCACATGGGCCATACCTGGCAAGTGGCGCTGGGTGCGGTGTTCATCTCGGCGGTGCTGTTCTTCCTGCTGTCGATCTTCCGCATCCGTGAATGGATCATCAACAGCATCCCGTTGCCACTGCGCTCGGCGATTGCGGCGGGTATCGGCCTGTTCCTGGCGCTGATCGCCCTGCACAACGCCGGCATCGTGGTCAGCAACCCGGCCACCATGGTGGGCCTGGGCGACCTGAAACAACCGGCACCGATCCTCGCCACCCTCGGTTTCGCGCTGATCGTTGCGCTGGAAGCCCTGAAAGTGCGCGGCGCGGTGTTGATCGGCATCCTGGTGGTGACCATCGCCTCCATCGCACTGGGCTTTACCCCGTTCGGCGGCGTGATGTCGATGCCGCCTTCGCTGGCCCCGACTTTCCTGCAACTGGACATCAAGGGCGCCCTGGACATCGGTCTGGTGAGCGTGATTTTCGCCTTCCTGTTCGTCGACCTGTTCGACAACTCCGGCACCCTGATCGGCGTCGCCAAGCGCGCAGGCCTGATGGGCAAGGACGGCCACATGCCGAAAATGGGCCGTGCGCTGATCGCCGACAGTACTGCGGCCATGGCCGGCTCTCTGCTGGGCACCTCGACCACCACCAGCTACATCGAATCGGCGGCGGGCGTGAGCGCCGGTGGCCGTACCGGTTTGACCGCTGTGGTAGTCGCCATCCTGTTCCTGCTGGCGCTGTTCTTCTCGCCACTGGCGGCCAGCGTACCGGCCTTCGCCACCGCGCCGGCTCTGCTGTTCGTCGCCGTATTGATGACCTCGGGCCTGGCCGAAATCGACTGGGACGACATCACTGTCGCCGCGCCGGTGGTGATAACCGCCCTGGCGATGCCATTCACTTATTCCATCGCCAACGGCATTGCCTTCGGTTTCATCGCCTGGACCGCCATCAAGCTGCTTTCGGGCCGCTACCGTGAGCTGAACCCGGCGCTGGTGATCCTGTCGATTCTGTTTGTGATCAAGCTGGGCTGGTTCAACGCATGACTTTTGACGCCGCAAGCTACACCGCTCAACTGCAAGACAAGGTCACGCGCTTGCGTGACCTGCTGGCGCCGTTCGACGCGCCAGAGCCGCAGGTTTTCGACTCGCCCTTGCAGAACTTCCGCCTGCGGGCGGAGTTCCGCCTGTGGCGTGAAGGGGGTGAACGTCACTACGCGATGTTTTCCCAGGACGACAAGCGCACGCCGATCCTCATTGAAGAATTCCCGATTGCCAGCCTGCGCATCAACCAGTTGATGCCGCAGCTCAAGGCCGCCTGGCAAGCCAGCGCCGCCCTGAGCCACAAGCTGTTCCAGGTGGAGTTCCTCACCACCCTGGCCGGCGACGCGATGATCACCCTGTGCTATCACCGCCCGCTGGACGAGCATTGGCACACCGCCGCGAACAAGCTGGCGGCTGATTTGAACGTGAGCATTATCGGCCGCTCCAAGGGCAAGCGTGACGTGATCGGCCGCGATTACGTGGTCGAGAAACTCGACGTCGGCGGTCGCACCTTCAGCTATCGCCAGCCGGAAGGCGCGTTCACCCAGCCCAACGGCACGGTGAACCAGAAGATGCTCAACTGGGCATTCGAAGCCCTGGGCGATCGCAGTGATGACCTGCTGGAGCTGTACTGCGGCAACGGCAACTTCACCCTGCCCCTGGCCACCCGCGTACGCAAAGTGCTCGCTACCGAAATCAGCAAGACTTCGGTGAACGCGGCCCTGAGCAACCTCGATGAAAACGCGGTGGATAACGTCACCCTGGTGCGCTTGTCTGCCGAGGAACTGACCGAAGCCTTGAACGAAGTGCGGCCTTTCCGGCGCCTGCACGGCATCGACCTCAAGAGCTACGAGTTCGGCAGCGTGTTCGTCGACCCGCCGCGTGCCGGCATGGACCCGGACACCTGCGAGCTGACCCGACGCTTCGAGAACATCCTGTACATCTCCTGCAACCCGGAGACGTTGGCGGCGAACATTGCGCAACTGCATGACACACACCGGATTACCCAGTGCGCGATGTTTGACCAGTTCCCGTGGACGCACCACATGGAATCGGGTGTGTTGCTGACTCGGCGGTAAGTCCCCAGGACACCGAAAATATCCCATGTGGGAGCTGGCCGGCTCTCACATGGGATCCTCATGTATCAGTGGAATCACCGTCCTCCGGCACCTCCTTGCGTGGCCGGCCGCCCTTCTTGCCATTGGCTCGGGCGGCCGCGGATTTGGCGGCGCTGCTCTTGCGACCGTTGCTGGAGGCGACCAGGCTTGTAGCCAGGGCCATTAACGGCTGGCTGGTGGCGATAAGGCCCGTGATGGAGACATCCAGGTCCTGACCCTCACAGCAAAGCGCCTTTCCGCCAAAACCCACCTCCAACTGCTGGAAATCCTGCAAGGTAAACCCTTTGAACTCCGGCAGCCCCGCCACCGGCAACAGGATCCGACTGCCGTCGCTGAAGCCAATGGAAATGCTGTCATTCTCATACCGCACATTGCTGGCGTTGGCGTACAAACGCTTCGACCTGCGTCCCCGGTCGATGGCCTTATCGATATCGGCCTCGGTAATCGGTACATACGGTAAAACCTTGGCCTTTACGATTTTTTTCATAAATCGATCTCCACAAAACCCGGTGCCCTGACCAGATTCAAAATTGTTTTCTGCCCCACGACTTCGTGCCGGGCACGTGCGATCACATAGACACCGCGCTGAATGATCAACCCAGGCAACACCTCGCTGGCTTCCCAATCCCAGGAGTGATTCTCCAGACAAACCGTTTGCAGTTTTTCCCACCAGATCCGGCGTGCCCGCGCCAGGTAATGCGGTTGCATCAAGGTGTAGCGAATTCCTTCAAGAATCGACATCGATGGCCGGCGCCGTTCGGGGCCTACGTCCCACAACGCCACATGCCCATCCAGAAAGCTGAAACGAAACCGCGCATCCCATTCCTTGCCCGCCACATGCACATGAGGCGGGCAATGCTCATCCCTGAGAAACACCGCAATCACACATCCTTTGTAAGTGCCTACTTTCATCGTAACCCATCCGTTAGGTTATTTTCCGTCAGGTAACACTTTTCCTCATGCACCCGACAACCGGCTCCATGCCCCGAAGCTGTTTCACAGATTAGTAACCACGAACAACCCGTCGAATGCCGGGTTGTAACCACTCATGCCGATGGCTGGAAATACCCCGCCAACGCTCGCAGGTCCTGCTCGTTCAGCAACCCGGCGAAATACTTCAGCTGTATCCGCGCCAGCAGGTACGCATGCCGTGCATCCGCCAGGTCGCGGCGGGCCGTGAACAGTTGCTGCTCAGCGTCCAGCACGTCGAGGTTGACGCGCTCACCGCCGGCCACACTTTTTTTGGTCGCCGTCACCAAGGCCGTGGCCGAGCTGACCGCCATTTCATACGCCCGCACTTTGGCCGCGCCGCTGGTGTTGAGGTTGAATTGCTTGCGCAGTTCGATCAACGTTCTGGCGGTTTGCGCGTCCAGCTCGTATTGGGCCTGGGACAGTTGATTGGCGGCCTGGCGCGTCGACGCCGACACCGAGCCACCGGCGAACAGCGGCAGGCTGACCTGGATGCCGACGCTGTTGGTGTCGTATTTCTGGTTGTAGCTGCTTTCCGAATCCGAGCTGGTCTGGCGGCTGCTCGCATACAGGCTGACCTTGGGCATGTGCCCGGCGCGCTTGCGCTCCACTTCGTATTCGGCGACGTCCAGCGCGTGGTGCTGGGATTTGAGCTCCGGGTTGTTGGCCATCGCCATTTCCCGCCAGGTCTCGAAACGGTTGGGCTCCAGCGGCGGGATCTCGAACTGGCGAGTCAGCGGCGCCAACTCGTCTATCTGCAACGGCTGGCCAACAATCGCTTCCAGCTCGCGCAAGGCTGCGTCCTGGGTGTCCTGGGATTCGATCTCTTCGGCCTGGGCCAGGCTCAGGCGTGCCTGGGTTTCCAGCACATCGGTGCGGGTGCCCTCGCCGCCCTTGAGCAGCCGTTCATTGAGTTGCAGGCGCTCGGCGTACGCGCGTTTCTGGGCGCGGCTCAGCTCGATCCGCTCCTGGGCCAGCAACGCCTGGCTGTAGGCGCTCAACACCCGCACGGCCAGTTCCTGGCTCTTGCTGCGAAAGCGTTCATCGGCAAACAGCGCCTGCGCCGCACCCTGGCGATAGCGCGCATAGGCTTCGTAATCAAGCAGCGGTTGTTGCAGGGTCAGGGTCGAGGCATAGCTGCGGTAATCGCGGTCGCTGGTGACGTTGCCCACCGCCGTCGACTGGGTGACTTCGGATTCATTGCGCGAGTTGTTGTAACTCCAGGACAGGTTCGGCAACAGCCCGGCGCGTCCGATGATGCGGTTTTCCTCGCCGGCCTCGCGCTCCTGGATTGCCGCCTGAAACGTCGGGTCGTTGCGCAGGGCCAAGTCATAGGCGTCGAGCAATCCCAGCGCCTGGACCGATCCACTGCAGGCACAACACAGACCGAATAACAGCGCCTTCATTCTTCCACCAACGCCATGTGAGTCCGATCCAGCAAGGGTTTGAACAGGTAGTTGAGCATCGAGCGCTCACCGGTTTTGACGAACGCTTCCACCGGCATGCCCGGGCGAATCTGCAAGCCGTCGAGCTGGCGCATGCCGGCTGCGCTGACCTGGGCGCGCAAGGTGTAATACGGCTCATCGGTGCGCTCGTCGACCTGGCGGTCGGCCGACACCAGCGTCACTTCACCGGCAATGCGTGGGGTGGTGCTCTGGTTGAACGCCGAGAACAGCAACTCCACCGGCAAGCCCGGGTGCACCTTGTCGACCATCTGCACCGGCACCCGCGCTTCCACCAGCAGTGGTTCGCCCTGGGGCACGATGTCCATCAGCGCCTGGCCGGGCTTGATCACGCCGCCTTCGGTGTACACGTCCAGCCCCACCACCACGCCAGCCGCCGGCGCGCGCACCAGGCTGTTGGCCAGTTCGAATTCGGCCGAGGCCAGCCGGTTGCGCAAGTCGTCGCTGCGGGTGCGGGTTTCGGCCAGTTGGCCGCGCAGGTCTTTCTGGAAGTCTTCGCCGAGCTGGCGGATGCGCAGGCGCAGTTCAAGGACTTGCCGTTGCAACTGGCCGATGCGGCCGAAATCCTCGGCAATCGCACCGTCGAGCTGGGCATACAGCCGTTCATTTTCCAGCAGCCGATTGCGCGGGATGTAGCCGTCCCGCGCCAGCTCGCGCAGGCCTTGCAGTTGTTCATTCATCGCGGTGCGTTGCAGCACTTTGCTGGCCTGGGATTCGCGGGTGCCGCGCAATTGTGCCTCGGCCCCGGCGATGGTTTCCCGCAGGCCTTGCTGCTCCGTGGCCAGGGCCTGGGCCCGACTGCTGAACAGTTGCCGTTGCAGGCTCAAGGTGGCGGCGGCCTCAGGCTCGTTCAGCAGTTCGGGGCCGAAGACGATGGCCGACAAGCCTTCGCTCTCGGCACTCAAGCGCGCTTCGCTGGCCTGGGACGCAATGAACTGGCTGCGCAAAGACTGCATCTGCCCGCGCAACGGGGTTTCCTTCAGGCGGATCAATACCTGACCGGCGCTCACCACCTCGCCATCGCGCACCTCGATCCGCTCGACGATCCCGCCCGCCGGGTGCTGCACCGTCTTGCGGTGCCCCGATACCATGACCTTGCCGGACACCGCCACGCCCTTGTCCAACGGCGCCAGCGCGGCCCAGCCGAGGAACCCGGCAAACCCGCCGAGCACCAGCAACCAGCCCAGGCGGGCGTATTTTTTATCGTCCAGCGCCAGCACGTTGTTCACCGGCGGCACGCTGTTGTCCGTCACAAGCACAGGTCGGCTCATGCTTTTTTTCCTTCACCGAGGCGGTAGCTCATGCTCATCGCCGACACCGGTTTGGGTGGCGCGGCCGCCGGTTTCTGCGTGGCCTCCAACACCCGCGCCGTGGGCCCGAACGCCTGCAACTGGCCGTCCCGCAGGATCAGCAGTTGGTCCGTCAACGCCAGCACAGGGGTCTTGTGGGTGATCAGCACCAGCGTGCGACGCTGCGCCTTGAGCAAGGTGATGGCATGGAGCAAGGCCTGCTCGCCGGCCTCATCGAGATTGGAATTGGGCTCATCCAGTACGATCAGCGCAGGCAAGCCGTACAGCGCCCGCGCCAGCGCGACACGTTGCTTCTGCCCGCCGGACAACCCGGCGCCGCCCTCCCCCAGCTGGGTGTCGTAGCCTTGGGGTAATTGCAGGATCAGTTGATGCACGCCGGCCATTTGCGCGGCAGCGAGCACCTTGTCCGAATCCACGGAGTCGAAACGCGCGATGTTGTCGGCAATGCTGCCGGCGAACAGCTGGATGTCCTGGGGCAGATACCCAATGTGCGGGCCGAGTTGTTGCTTGTCCCATTGCGCCAGGTCCGCGCCGTCCAGCCGCACCTTGCCGGCCATCGGCGACCAGGCCCCCACCAGCAACCGCGCCAGGGTCGACTTGCCGCAACCGGAAGGACCGATCACGCCCAGCACGTCACCGGCAGGCAGGCTGAACCCGAGGTTGGCCAACGCGGGCCGTCGACTGCCGGGCGCACACGCGCTTACCTGCTCGACCGTCAACTGGCCGCTGGGCGCCGGCAAGCTCATGCGCTCGGTGCGCGCCGGGTTGGCCGCCAGCATCAGGGTCAAACGCTCATAGGCCAGGCGCGCCGAACTCCACTGTTTCCACACGCCGATCAGTTGGTCGATAGGGCTCAGTACCCGCCCCATCAGGATCGAGCCGGCGATCATCATGCCCGGCGTAATCGCCCCCTGCACCGCCAGCAATGCGCCCAAACCGAGGACCAATGACTGCAACGCCAGGCGCACGCCCTTGGACCAGGCACTGATGGCGGCGGTCTTTTCACTGGCCAGGTTCTGCGCCGCCAGAAAGGCCTGGTGCTGGGCAAACCAGCGCGCACGCAGGGTTGCCAGCATGCCCATGGCTTCGATGGCTTCGGCATTGCGCAGGTTGGCCGTGGCCTGCTGGCTGGCGCTGATCGACAGCTGATTGGCCTGGGTCAACGGTGCCTGGCAGATGTGCTGGTTGGCCCACGCCAGCGCCATCAGCATCAGCGCACCGGTCAGCGCCAGGACGCCGAGCCAGGGGTGGAACAGGAAGATCACCAGCAAGTACACCGGAAACCACGGCGCATCAAAAAACGCGAACAGCGCCTGGCCGGTGGCGAACTGGCGCAAGGTCGTCAGGTCGCTCAACGCCTGCCCTGCCGCCTGGGTACCGCCCTTGAGTTGCGCCTCGAACGCGGCGTCGTACACCCGCTGGTTCAGGCGCATGTCCATCTGTGTGCCAAGGCGGATCACCACCTGGCTGCGCACCCACTCCAGCGCGCCCATCAAGCCGAACAAGCCAAGGATCATCAGCGTCAGCATCAACAGGGTCATCGGGTTGCCGGAGGCCAGCACCCGGTCGTAGACCTGCAACATGTACAGCGCCGGGGCCAGCATCAACAGGTTGATCACTGCCGAAAACAGGCCAATGTTGAGGAAGCCACTTTTATAGGCCGTGAGAGCGGCCAGGGTTTCGTTGCCGGCATGGCGCATCGAGGGAGTCTCATGGGGGAAATCGGGAAGCGCCGCCCGCGTTTGACACGCCGCGCGCCGCTCCGCAGAATTTGTCACCGCCGTCGCCCTGGCCTTCGAAACTCACGGCGACGACGGGGTTTACGCAGCGAATGGGAGAGCGATCTTCCATTCGCTTTTTTCATTGCGCAGCAAAAATCAGGCAGCGAGTGCCCAGTCCTGTGCAACGTCCTGCACGCCTACCAGGGCGACGTCGGTGGTGGTTGCCGTAGCGTGTGCTGCCAGGCCGGCCGAGATCTCGTCGAAGGTGTTGGCGGTGGACAGGCCGAAGTCGTCCAGCAGGTTGTTGAGCACGGTTTCCAGTGCCGAGGTGTTGCCTTGCATCAGGCTGTAGATCACGTTCTGAACGTCGTTGCCGACGCGGCCTGCACCTTGTGCCGCGCTCAGGTCGAGGCCGTTGAAAGCCACTTTGAACGCATCGAGGGTGAAGTCGCTGCCATTGCCGCCGCCCAGGCCGGTGCCCAGTTGAACGTTATCCAGGTTGCCCCACAGGTAGTGGTTTTCGTTGTGGCTGGCTGGCAGCGCCGGGTTGAATACGTAGTGCAGGCCGTTGCTGGTGTTGCTGTCGGCAATGAAGGCGTAGTCGGAATTGTTGGCGCCGTGGGTCGAATACTGGTCGCCGCTCAGGGAGCCGTTGCTGAAGCCGCCGGTGTTGCTGCTGCCGTGACCCGCAGTGTTGAACCCCAGTGCCCAGTCGGTCAGGTAGTCCGAGACGGAGTAAGCACCGAGCGCAGCTTCGTAACTAACAGAAATAGTCATCACTTAACCTCGTTATAAACAACACGATTGATCAGCACGCTCATGCAGCGCACTTTTTGCCCACCCTTGGGCAAAACCGTTGGTTGATAAAGTGCCGTGGCACCTTGATCAGAACTTGTATTCGAGCATCCCGCTCAACGTTCGCCCGCGCGCCAGGCTCAGGTTATTGGCATCCCCCATGGCGACGAAGTAGGCCTCATCGGTGGCGTTTTCCAGCGCCAGGGCGATGTTCAATTGGTCGGTCATCCAGTAGCTGGCGTACAGGTCATAGAGGGTGTACTGGGGCCAGAGCGCCTGGTCGATGAAGTCATAACCTTGTGAGTCGAGGTTCTCGCCATTGCCTGAGCTGTAGCGCACGCGGACGCCCATATCGAGTCGCTTTTCCAGGAAGCGCGCGCCCAGGGTCAGCGAGCCGCGATCAGCCGGCATATAGGTGGCGTTGCCCATGATCCGGCCACAGCTTTCCTTGTTGTTGGCGACATCGTCGTCCAGCACTTCATACGTGGTCACCGGGCGCAGGCCGATCGTGCCGTTCGGCCGGGTGTAGCGTTCATAGCGTGTGGTGGACGGCCCGTTCTTCTTCGCCCCGCCCATGTAATAGTTCTTCGAGCAGAACTCGTTGCTGCCGATCATGTGGGTGTAACTAAGGTTGGCGTAGGCCCGCCCCATGTCGTAGTTGAGTTGGTACTCCACCCCCCGGAAGCGCGTGGGGTTGGTGTTATTGACGTACGCCATCGTGCCGAGAAAACCGCCGGCGGAGGTCTCCGGCAAACTGACGCTGTGATTGAGGAAAGAGAAGTTCTCGATCCGGGTATCGAAGTAAGCCACCTTCATGCCCAGGCGGTCGTCACCGAACAGCAGCCCCTCTTTGAATACGTTCACGCCCACTTCCCAGTCCCGCGACTCTTCGGGTTTCAGGAACGGGTTGGGAAACACCCGCTCTGATGAGCTGCCACCGTGAGGACGCCCGGTCATGAAGGTTTCCGTCACCGCCGGCGGGCGCCAGCCCTTGCCCCAGCGGGCGTAGAGTTGCATCCAGTCCAGCCCCGGTTTTATGCCGATACCGAACGTGGGAGAGAACTGGCCCTCTTCTCTATCAATGTCGAAAACCTCCTCGACACGCTTGGCACCTACCGTGCTGCTGTAGAACCGATCGCGCCGGTACAGCGTCATCCCGGTGACCCCTTCCAGCCGATAGCGGTCGTACCGCAAGCCCGCCTCCAGCGTCAGCCAGTCGCCATATTCGTACTGCAGGTTGTTGAACAGGCTGGCGATGGTGCGCTTGCCACCGGGCGTCCCGCCTTCAACGTAAGGCAACAGGCCGGAAAGGTTGGTGGCCTCGACCTTGTTGGTACTGGGCTTGAACTTGTCTTGATACACCTCCACGCCGTAGTTCCAGCTCACATGACCCAACGCATCGAAGTCGAACCGCGACGTGTTGTCGCCCTGTACACCCCAGGTATCGGTCTGAAAATGATCCGTGTAGCCCGCCACATAGTTGCCGGAGGTCAGTGTCGCGGCGTTGGGCGCATTGTCCCGGTCCATCTGTGTGGTGACGTAGTAGACCTTGGCTTTGAAATCGATCAGCGGGTTATCCGGCGTGTAGCGATAATCCAGCCCGACGTTCTTGGCATTGAGGTTGTTCTTGCTGACGCGCTGGTAGTACACGCTCTGGTTATCCGGTGCGGTGTAGGCCCATGCGTCATTGCTGTCGCTGTCACTTTCCAGGTAGCTCAGTTGCACCCGTTGGTCATTGGGCAGGTTCAGGCCGAACTTGACGATTTGGGAGCGGGTGACGCTGCCGGTGTCACCGACCTCACTGTTCAGCCAATCGTCGAAGGCCGCAGGCTGGGAGTCGCGAGCGCGCAAATGAGTGCCCAGTTTCTGGTCGTTGTGGGTACCGGCGCGGTAGTCGCCAAAATACCGTTCGCTGTACCCCAGCAGCACGTCGCCGCGCTCGTCACCAAAGGCAAACACACCGCTGCCGTTGAAATAGGTGCCGTTACCCAGTTCACCAATCCCGCTACCGGCACGCAGACGCCCGCCATAATCCTTGCCATCGGCCAGGAACTCACTGGCCTCCAGGGTCTTGAAGGATGCAATCCCGCCCAACACGGCAGCACCGCCCTGCCCGGACTGGCTGCCCTTGTCGATTTCGATGCTGGAGATGAATTCCGGGTCGATCAACATCGTGCCGTTGCGCTGCTGGTGGCCGTTGACGTTGAAGTTCTGGCGCATGCCGTCGATGTTCATGTTGACCCGGCCGTAGTCCTGCACGCCGCGGATGTTCACCGACAGGCCCGGGTCACGCTGGTTGACGGCGGTGTACACGCCGGCGGTTTCTTCGAGCATGTCGGCGGCGTGGCGTGGTGGGCGTTTGTCGATCTGCTCGCGACTGATCACGGCCACCGAGCGCGGTGTGTCGTATACCCAGTCGCTTGGCTTGCCGTTGGTGTTGCCGGTGATGGTGGTGGTGCCCACGGTCAGCGCACCGTCATGGTCGGCGCTGACGCGAGTCAGCGTCACCTGCCGGTCCCCGGTAAAGCGGTATTCCACCGGTGCACTGCCCACCAATCGGCCGAGGCCTTCCTGGGCGCTGTAACGGCCCTTGAGCGCGGTGCTGGTGAGGCCTTGCAGGCGCGCGCTGTCGAACAACACTTGCAAGCCGGCCTGGTCGGCGAACGTCAGTACGGCAAGGCCCAAGGGTTGCGCCGCAATATCAAACGTCAACGTGACGGGCTGTGACTCACCGGCCGGCGCCTCGGCGGCCTGCACCTGGCAGGCGGAGGCGAACAGCCCCAGGTGGATGGCAAGGGCCAACCGGCTACCGGTGTTGCGCCCCTTGGTGATTGCAGACATCGACGTTATCCCTTCGCTGACCATTCTTGTTTATGCGAATACTTCTCACTTAACAGGACGTGTCAGGCGTCGGAACTCAGTAAGGTTTTTTTGAAAGTTTTTCCGAAGGGCGTAAATGGGGCCCGGCGACCCCATCAATAGATCAGGCTCAGCCCCGCCAGATCAAAGCGCTGCACCTGTAATTCTTCGGTCAGGGTGCCGAGGGCCGTGTCGAGCATATCGAGGCGGAACACGCCGCTGACTTCACGGGTGCCGAGGTCGGCATTGGTCAGCACCACCTTGCCCGGCCGGTAGCGGTTGAGCTGCTCGATGACCTTGGCCAGCGGCAAGCGGTCGAAGATCAACACACCGCGACGCCAACTGGTGGCGCGCTCCAGGTCGAGGTCGTCGAGGGCGACCACGCCGTTCTCGGGGCTGTAGCGCGCAGCCTGGCCCTCCTTGAGCACGGTTTCTTTCTGCGGCGCCGCTTGCAGCGTGACGGCCACACTGTGTTGCAACACTCCGACCCAGGCCTGCCGGTCGTCCTCACGCTCGACCACAAACCGCGTGCCCAGGGCGCGGGTTTGCCCGCTGGCGCTCTGCACCACGAACGGCCTTTTCTCCTCACCGGCCATGGGCGCCACATCAAAGATCGCCGAGCCTTTGATCAGGCTGATGCGCCGCTGCACACCGTCAAAATCCAGCTTGATCGCACTCGCAGAATCCAGTTGCACGCTGCTGCCGTCCGCCAGGTGCACGGTGCGCACCTCGCCTTTTTGGGTGAGGTAATCGGCCTGCGTCTGCAGCAGCGCCTCAGGCCCGCGCACCCAGCCGACGCCGGCCACCACCAGCAACAGCGCAACACTCGCCGCCATGCGCCACGGCCTGCGGCGACGAGAGCCGCGCACCGGCGCCGCGGTGGCGGGCGGCCGCTGGCGATGCACCGTCTCATCGCGATGCACCTCGCCCAGCGCCGCCCACGTCTGCTCGGCAAACCGCAGCGCCGCTTCATGGCGGCTGTCCCTGGCGATCCATTGGCGCAACTCGGCCTGCTCCTGATCGGTCAGGGCGCCGGCGTGCAGGCGCACCGCCCAATCGGCAGCCGCCTCGGTAATGCTGTGCTGTTGCGGACCCGGGCTATTCACGTGTGAATCTCGAATTTTTCGTTATATAACGCTGTGACGTCTGACCCCAGGTTTGTCGGTAATTCATTCGTCGGACGGCCCCGCCTCACCTTCCTGCAAACGCTGCATGACATACGCCAGCGCCTTGGCCAGGTGCTTTTGCACTGAACTGTCGGAAATGCCCAGGTGGCGCGCGACCTGGGCATGGGTCATGCCCTCGATCCGGTTGAGGCGGAAAATCTGCCGGGTACGCTCCGGCAATTCCGCCAGTGCCTGCTTCAATGCCTGCCGCTGTTGCTGCGCCATCGCCTGAGCCTCCAACCCGGCCATTTCATCTTCAATCTCGGCCAGCGCCTCATGGGGCACGGAGTCGGTCTTGCGCCGCGCCTCCTGGCGGATATGGTCGATCAGCAGATTGCCGGCCGTGCGATAGAGATAGCCCTGGGAGTTGTCGATGCGCTCGCTGGCCGGCTTTTGCGCCAGGCGCAGGAAACTCTCCTGCACCAGGTCTGCGGCCAACTGCGGGTCCCGTACCTTGCGTGCGAGATACCCGCGCAGGGTATCCGCGTGCTTGAGAAACAGGCCTTTGAGATCCACGTCCGACAAACCGACTCCCTGGAATGTAAAGGAAACAGGCGGGCATCTTAAGCGTTATCGAGAATGATTTTCAATTGAATAAACAGGTGCGGGTGGAGACGTCAGAGATCCAGCAGTTCAGGGCCAAAGAAACGCTCGAAAAACTCGGTCGGCTGATTGTCCTCCGTCAACAAGTCGAAATGCCGCCCCACCCCACGCCCAACCGACAACAGTGTATTGGCCGACGCCGGCGTGCCGGCATAACCATGGCCAATCAACCACTGTTGCGTCGATAGTCCTTGTGCCCGCGCCAACGCAGGCGCCCGGCCTGCGAGCCAGGCATTCACCAGGCAGACCTGCTCACGCTCCTCGCCATGAAAATAGGTGGCCACACCGCCGTTGGCTTCAAGCAAACCCGCCTCCCCTCCGTCAACGATGGTTTTCAGGCTGTCCAGTGAGCACGCAGGCAGATCGAACTCTTCGGCCCGCAGCGGAAAACCGTAGGCACGCGCAGTACTTGCAGGCCGCCCTTGGGTGATCAGCCAATCGAGAAAAGTGATGCCTGGATTTTGTTGGCGGAACGCCCGATATGCTTTAAGCACCGCGGCGAAGGGATGGCCGGTGGGCACCCAGCCGCGTTTTTTCGGCAGCGTTGGGGCGGGTGAAGCCGCGGAGGCGGAGCGCAAAAAGCAGCGCAAGTCATAACCGAGCATGAACAACGACGCTTCGAAGGCATGGCAGCGCTCGCGTATCGACAGCGGTGGCTGCGGCGGCGTTGCCTGGAACAGCGACGTACGCGTCAGCACCTCCCGGATGATCCAGCCCAGTTGCACCTGGGCGCGGGCCCATTTCTCGCGCGGAACCTGAGGGCTGAAAAACTGCGGGGCATTGGCATAACCCAGTTCGCCGGGGTTACGGATTTGCTTTCCACGTGCCGCGCCGGAGGGGAAATCCAACACTGCCGGGCACGTGGCCGTTTGCCGATACAGGGCATAAAGCATGGCGATGGCCGCGCCGACACGGCTGTCGTAGATCGGTGAACCGCTGACGTCGACCAGCGCATGGATCTTGGTCAGGCCGGCATCGAAGCGTCGGATTGTGCGCGAATCAAGGGCACTGAGCCTTTGCGAGCCAGCAAGGTCGAACAGCGGCTGGCAGGCCGTCAAGTACGCCACCAAGTCATGTTTGAGCATCAACTGACGCAAGAACACCAGCGCTCCCCGTACGCCGCCCCATTGCAGGACTGCCACGCACGCCTTGAAGACTTGCTGGTCATTCCTGGCCAACAGGCCAGCTTGCAGACGTTGGTGCAGCAGGGCCAATGACGCCTGGGTCTGACTCCAGTTCTGTGAGGTGACCCAGTGCCCGGTGACCGGATCCTGCCAGCGGGTTTTCCAGCAGTAGTGAGGCAGCAACGACTCGATGCCGACCACACGCTGCTTCAAACCCATGGGTACATAGCGGCTCCGGGAAAAATTCAATTGCACCGTCAACCGGGGCAATTCCAGGCAGAGCCAATCAATAAAGGCCTTCACATCAGGTTGAGCGAGAAACCGGGAACGCAACATGGATACCACCGGGTAAGTCGAGGAGTGAGCCAACACTATCAATGGGCCCACTGTGGGAAAGCGCAGTGCGCATGATGGCATATCGACACCCCTCGGAAAATGCCGCAATCTGCCGCGTCGTACACCGGTAAAACTGACAGGTCATTACGCCCTACTGACAGGGCACCACAGGATTCTCAAGAAGAGATAGCGTCATGAGCGATGCAGTACGCTTCAACCAGATCATCGAAACCTGGCGGCAACAAAAGGACTTCCAGGACCTTTTACCCTACAACCAATACCGTCACTGGCTCGACTACCAGCGCCTGCACGAACACAACTTCCAGAACATGTTGTTCTGGTTGCTCAACCCACGAGAAGGCCACCAGTTGGGCGACTTTTTCGTCCGAGCCTTGCTGGACGCGCTACCAGCGTTTAGCCCGGCGAACAAAACCGCCCTGGAAGGCTGGATTGAGGAGGAAAGCTGGATCGCCCCCGAGACGTTGCAAGCCATGAACCTGCACAGCCTGTGCGTGGCGACCGAAGCCGGACGTATCGATCTGGTTCTGGTCGACCCCGTCAACCGCTTCGTGATTGCCATTGAACGCAAGGACCAGCATGTCCTGACCAAAGACCAACTGAAACGCCACACCGACTGGATCGAGGAACATTACGGGCAGCACTACTACTGGCTCGGGGTGGTTTGCGACAGCCGCCACCAACTTCGCCAACAGCCGTTCACTGACAGCAATTGGCTGCATATCGACGATCAATGGCTGATCACAGCCCTTGATCAAGCCGTGAGCCGGGCGCAACCCCATGTGCAGGACCAACTGCTCAATATTCGTTCGCGCCTGGGTTTGATCGAGTCATGGGAAAACGACCCGGTCTTCGTCGCCCTGAAACCCAAACTGGCTGAGTTCGCCGCCACACATTCCGGGCTCATTGACGAGTTGCTAAGCCTGAAGCTGACTGCTCCCGAGGTGCCGCTGGTCGGTATCGACGCGCAATGGGCAGTCAAACACCTGCTGCCGGCGCTCGCCAAAAGCAACGCCGAAGACGAGCAGGTCAAGGCGGTCCTGCACGCCGTCGAGCATTTTGAATTGCTCTATGCCTTGAGAGACCTGCACAAGCGCCGCCCCGCGCGTTGATGGTGTCGCCGGCAAGGACTGTTCGATTATCGAACCGTCCTTGCCGTTTTTGCTGTGCCGGCGATTGACCAAATTAACCAATTAGTACATTTTCTACCCGCAGACCAAAGGCACCTTCATGCCGACTAATAAAAACTGTGGAGAATCCCTCATGCCCCCGATCGTGCTGGTGCTCAACGGCCCCAATCTCAACCTGCTCGGCACCCGCGAGCCCGCCACTTATGGCCATGAAACCCTGGCCGACCTTGCCGCCCTGTGTGGCCGCAGCGCCGAGCAACTGGGCCTGAAAGTCGAATTCCGCCAGACCAACCACGAAGGCGAATTGCTGGACTGGATCCACGGCGCCCGCGCCCGTTGCGCCGGGATTGTGATCAACCCGGCAGCCTGGACCCACACCTCGGTAGCGATCCGCGACGCGCTGGTGGCCAGTGAAGTGCCGGTGATCGAAGTGCATTTGTCCAACGTGCATGCCCGGGAAGCGTTCCGTCATCACTCCTTTGTGTCGCCGATCGCCAAGGCGGTACTCGCCGGCTTTGGCAGCCATGGTTATCACCTGGCCCTCGAACACTTCAGCAAGACCTTGAAGGGATGAACCCGGTGTCCAGACGTCGAATTCTCGCCGGCCTGATCGGCGCCGGCATCCAGGCCTCCCGCACGCCGGCCCTGCATGAGCACGAGGGCGATGCCCAAGGCTTGCGGTACCTGTATCGCCTGATCGACCTCGAACAATTGCAGGTGGATACCCGCGCCCTGCCCGACCTGTTGATGGCGGCCGAGCAGATGAACTTCACTGGCTTGAACATCACCTACCCGTGCAAGCAGGCGATCCTGCCGTTGCTGGATGACCTGTCACCCGAAGCACGGGGCATCGGCGCGGTGAACACCGTGGTGTTTCGCAACGGTGAACGCATCGGCCACAACACCGACTGCCTGGGTTTTGCCGAAGGCTTTCGCCGCGGCTTGAATGACGTGGCACGCAGGCACGTGGTGCAGATGGGCGCGGGCGGTGCCGGTGCGGCAGTGGCCCATGCGCTGCTGGGCGAAGGCGTGGAACGCTTGAGTATTTTCGACATGGACGCCGAGCGCGCCCGGAGCCTGGCGGACAACCTCAACCAGCATTTCGGTGCCGGCCGGGCCCAGGCGGGCAATGACCTGGAAAGCGCCATGGCCGAGGCCGACGGCCTGGTGAACAGCACACCGATGGGCATGGCCAAGCTGCCCGGCATGCCGGTGCCGCTGCACACTTTGCGCGCTGATTTGTGGGTGGCCGAGATTGTGTATTTCCCGCTGGAAACCGAACTGCTGCGCAACGCCCGCGCCCTGGGTTGCCGCACGCTGGATGGCGGCAACATGGCGGTGTTTCAGGCGGTGAAGGCGTTTGAGTTGTTCAGTGGGGAGGTGGCGGATGCAGAGCGCATGCTCGCGCACTTCCAGAGCATGAACATCTAACTGTAGAAACCGGATCAAAAAATGTGGGAGCTGGCTTGCCTGCGATGCAAACAACTCGGTACTTCAGACAAACCGAGTTGATCCTATCGCGGGCAAGCCCGGCTCCCACAAAAGCCCGCTCCCACATTTGTTCAGTGTTAAATTCAGGCCTGCAGGTAGCGCAACACCGACTCGCAGATCATCGCCCGATGCCGCTGCTTGACCGCCTCGTCCGACAACTCGATCTGAAAGATCTCGCTGAAGGTGTGGCGGTTGGACACCCGGTAAAAGCTGAACGAGTTGATCAGCAAGTGCACGTCCAGCGGCTCCAGCCCTTCACGGAACAGCCCCAGTTCGGCGCCCCGGCGCAATGTGGTGCCGAGGGCTTCGAGGATGTTGCTGTTCATCGCCTTGATCGATGTCGACTGCTTTACATACTCGGCGTTGTGGATGTTCTCGATGCTCACAATCCGCACAAAATCCACATTCTGATCATGGTGATCAAAGGTGAATTCCACCAGCCGACGGATCGCTTCCCGAGGCTCCAGGGCCGTCAGGTTCATCCGGGTTTCGGTGTTGCGAATGTCGCCGTAGAGCTTCTCCAGCACCTCGACGTAGAGCTGCTCCTTGCTGCCGAAGTAGTAATAGATCATGCGCTTGGAGGTCTGGATACGCTCCGCGATCGCGTCCACCCGGGCGCCGGAAAGGCCCTGGGTGACAAACTCGACGATGGCTTCCTGAAGGATGTTCTCGCGGGTCTTTTCCGGGTTGTTCTTGCGACTCTTGCGCGGCGCGGTGGCCGCGGCGGGAAGCTCGGAAGTCAGGGTCATGGTGCGCTCACGGCCTTAGGTGCAGGCGGTGATTATGGGCTGCCGCGCACGCCGAAGGAAGCGCCGGCACCTTACAGCCTGGCCTGGCGCGCCGCACCGCTGCGGGACTTGGCCATGGCCGCCAGGCGCACCGCCACGTTGGCCGCGCCGTAACCGGCATAACCGTTCTTGCGCTGGATGATCTCGAAGAAAAACCGGCCTTCGAACGGCTCGGTGTACACGTGAAACAGCTCACCGCCCTGGGCGTCGCGGTCGTACAGCACGTTGTAGTACGCGAGCTGGCTGAGGAACTCGTCATCGAAGTCAAACCGCGCCGCCAGGTCATCGTAGTAGTTCAGCGGGATATCCAGCAGCGGCACGCCGGCATCCTTGGCCCGGCTGACCTCGGCGAAAATGTCCGCGCAGTCGAAGGCAATGTGGTGCACACCCGAGCCGCGATAGCTCGACAGCGCGTGGGAAATCGCAGTGTTGCGGTTCTCTGAAATATTCAGCGGCAGGCGAATCGAGCTGCAACGGCTGCGCAGTGCGCGGCTTTTCACCAGGCCGTACGGGTCGGGCAGTACCACTTCGTCATCGGCTTCGAAATCCAGCAGGCTCTTGTAGAACAGCACCCAACTGTCGAGGCTGTCGGCGGGCAAGGCCATGGCCATGTGGTCGATGCGCAACAGGCCGCCACTGGCAGCGTGCGCCGGTTGCAGGTTGAAATCGGTGTCGTAGAGGCCACCTTCGTTCTGGTCCACCAAGTAGATCAGGCTGCCATCCGGTGCACGCACCGCCGCCAGTTCCAGCTCATTGGGGCCGACCAGGCCGCGATACGGCTGGCCCTTGTAGGCCACCGCCCGCTCCAGGGCCTTGGCGCTGTCTTTCACGCGGATCGCCGTGGCGCACAACGACGGGCCATGGGCCTCGAAGAAGTTATGGGCGAAGGAATAGGGTTCACAGTTGAGGATCAGGTTGATATCGCCCTGGCGCAGCAGGCTGACGCTCTTGGAGCGATGCTGCCCGGCCTTGACGAAGCCCAGGCGCTCCAGCCATGAGGTGAGCTTGGCGCCGAGGTTTTCATCCACAGCGAATTCGAGGAATTCAATGCCGTCGTATTCGCTGGCGGCGGGGGTTTGAAACAAAATCTCGGGGACCGGTCTGGCTTCCTCGGCCAGCCGCTGGCGGGTCTTCTCTTCGAGATACAGCAGCGAGCGCAGGCCGTCGGCGGCATTCGCCCGGGTCGGTGCGGCGCGGAAGCCGTCGTTGAAGATTTCCAACGACAACGGCCCGGTGTAGCCGCTCTTGATGATCGGGGCCAGGAAGCCTGCCAGGTCGAATTCGCCCTGGCCGGGGAAGCAGCGGAAATGCCGGCTCCACTCCAGTACGTCCATCGCCAGGATCGGCGCGTCGGCCATCTGCACAAAGAAAATCTTGTCGCCGGGGATCTCGGCGATGGCACTCGGGTCGCCCTTGAGGGACAGCGTGTGGAAGCTGTCGAGCAACACGCCGAGGCTTGGGTGATCGATCTTGCGCACCAGGTTCCACACCTGTTGCCAGGTGTTCAAATGCCGCCCCCACGCCAGCGCTTCGTAGCCAATGCGCAGGCCACGGCGGCCGGCGTGTTCGGCCAGCAGGCTCAAGTCATCCAGCAGAATGCTTTCATCGCCGACGGCATCGGCTGACGCGTTACTGCACACCAACACCAGGTCGGTGCCCAACTCCTGCATCAAGTCGAATTTGCGCTCGGCCCGCTCCAGGTTGCGCGCCAGGCGGTCGCGGCGGCAGCCTTCAAAATCCCGGAACGGCTGGAACAGGGTGATGGCAATGCCGAGGTCGGCGCACATTTGCCTAACTTCACGCGGGCTGCCGTCGTAATACAGCAGATCGTTTTCAAAGATTTCCACGCCATCAAACCCGGCCGCCGCGATGGCTTCGAGTTTTTCCGGCAGGGTTCCGCTCAAGGAAACGGTGGCGATGGAGCGTTGCATGGGGCGACTCCCGGCATTGAGGCATGTCTTGTTTACGGCAAATTATTGGCCGCTGAACTCCTCACAGCAATTGAAATGTACGAACCGGTTAGTTTTATGGGCGATTATCGAACAGAATGGCAATCAGCGAATTGACGATTTTTTAGCCACTGCGCACCATCGACAGCACATTGAGTCCCGCTCCTGTTGAGCGGCCTCGGTTAACCAAGACCCTGAACACACCATAAAAATTTCAAAAAAACGGGTACTTCCTCATGCCTTCGCAAACTCCCGCCGTGGCCGTGCGCCACAGCAATCCCCATAGCGGCATCGGCGACAAAATCCGTGGCGCCATGGCTGTCGGTAAAACCCGCTGGGGCATGCTGGCCCTGGTGTTTTTCGCCACCACCCTGAACTACATCGACCGCGCCGCACTCGGCGTGATGCAGCCGATCCTGGCCAAGGAAATGAGCTGGACGGCGATGGACTACGCCAACATCAACTTCTGGTTCCAGGTCGGCTACGCCATCGGCTTTGTGTTGCAAGGCCGGTTAATCGACCGGGTCGGCGTCAAGCGCGTGTTCTTCTGCGCGGTGCTGCTGTGGAGCCTGGCCACCGGCGCCCACGGCCTGGCCACCTCGGCGGTGGGCTTCATGGTGTGCCGGTTCATCCTCGGGCTCACCGAGGCCGCCAACTACCCGGCCTGCGTCAAGACCACCCGCCTGTGGTTCCCCGCCGGCGAGCGTGCGGTGGCGACCGGGATCTTCAACGCCGGCACCAACGTCGGCGCAATGATGACGCCGATGCTGCTGCCGCTGATCCTCCACGTGTGGGGCTGGCAGGCCGCGTTCCTGTGCATGTCGGCACTGGGCGGCATCTGGCTGGTGTTCTGGGGTTTGAAGTACTACAACCCCGAAGACCATCCGAGCGTGAAGCAATCGGAACTGGACTACGTGCAGCAGGAAGTGGAGCCGGAACAACCCCGCGTGCCGTTCAGCCGAATCCTGCGCATGCGCGGTACCTGGGCCTTCGCCCTCGCCTACTCGATGACCGCGCCGGTGTTCTGGTTCTACCTGTACTGGCTGCCGCCGTTCCTGAATCAGCAATACAACCTGGGCATCAACGTGACCCAGATGGGCATCCCGCTGATCATCATTTACCTGACGGCGGACTTCGGCAGCATTGGCGGCGGGATTCTGTCTTCGTTCCTGATTGGCCGCGGGATGAATCCGATCAAGGCGCGGCTGTTGTCGATGCTGCTGTTCGCCTGCTGCATCGTCGGCGTCATCATGGCCGCCGGTTCCAGCCAACTGTGGGTCGCGGTGTTTGCCATCTCCCTGGCCATCGGCGCGCACCAGGCCTGGACCGCCAACATCTGGAGCCTGGTGATGGACTACACGCCCAAGCACATGATGAGTACGGTGTTTGGTTTTGGCGGCATGTGCGCGGCCATCGGCGGGATGTTCATGACCCAGATCGTCGGCCATATCCTGACCGTGACCAACAACAACTACACCGTGCTGTTCACCCTGATTCCGGCGATGTACTTCATCGCGCTGGTCTGGATGTACTTCATGGCGCCACGCAAGATTTCGACCGTCGAGGTCTGAGTTTCCTACCTGCGCCGCTGCTGCCAGGCAGCGGCCAACCCGCTCAGGCAAATCACCCCGATCCCGACCACGGTGGTCAGGTCCGGGGTGTGGTTGAACACCAGCCAGCCCAACAACCCCGCAAACACGATCTGGCAATAGCCGAACGGTGCCAGCAGGGCCGGCGCCGCAAAGCGGAAAGCCTGGGTCAGCATCAAGTGTGCGGTCATGCCGCAGGTGCCCAGCGCCAGCATCAACACCCCGTGCCACAGGCTCGGCACCTGCCAGAAGAACGGCACCAGTGCACTCATCACCAGGGTGTTGCACAGCCCGGCGAAGAAGTTGCTGGTGGTGGGTGTGTCGTACTTGCTGAGGATGCGCGTGAGCAGCTGGTAGAAGCAGAAGAACAGTGCGGAGGTCAGCGGCAACAACACCGCCGGCGTAAACAGCTCACCGCCCGGATGCACGATGATCAGCACCCCGATAAACCCGCAAATCACCGCCAGCCATTGGCCGCGGGTCACGTGCTCGCCCAGCAGCGGCACCGACAACGCGGTGACCAGAATCGGCGCAAGAAAGTTGACCGCCGTAGCCTCGGCCAACGGGATAAAGTGCAGCGCCGCCGTAAAGAACAGGCTGGTGCCCAGCAGGCACAAGGCCCGCGCCACCTGCAGCAACGGTCGCTTGCTGCGCAGCACCCGCAGGCCCGATTGCGGCAGGAAGATCCCGGCCATCAACAGCGTGTGCACCAGGTAACGGGCCCACACCACCATCACGATCGGGTAAAACCCGGCCAGGTATTTGGACAGCGCGTCGTGGCTGGAAAACAGAAAAGTCGCCACCACAATCAGCAAAATGCCTTTGAGCGGGTGGTTGACGCCGGAAAGTGGGGTACTGAGGGTCATTGCATTCTCTTGAGTGGCAGGCTGAAATGACCGCCGCATGCCGCGGCATAATCTAGAACGGGTGACGCGCCTCGCTCAAGAGCATAACCAAACACTGTTCGAACAGCGCACTAAATTGCGCTTTTCCAGTCCAACGCTCCACGCCCACCCGCCCATTGCGCGTTTTTTAACCAAGGCCTTCTCACCATGAAAAAAACCCTGTTGATGCTTTCGACCCTGGCGCTGCTCAGCGCCTGCGATAAACAAGCCGAGACGGCTAAAGCGCCTGCTCCGCCGTCGGTTCAAGCGACGCTGGTGCCGGAAGTGCTGCCCACCGACAAATGGGTCGGCAAGTGGATGGGCGTCGAAGGCCTCAACCTGACCATCGCCAAGGACGACAGCATCGGCCGTGGCCACTATGTACTGACCATGAAATACGGCCTGGATGACGATGACTCCGGCACCTTCAAGGGCCAGGCGTCTGAAGACGGCATCACCTTTGAACGCCCGGACGGCCCGCAGATCCTGAGCGCCGGTGACGGCGAAGCCACGGGCCTCAAATGGCTGGCCGACAAGAAGGACTGCCTGATCGTCGACACCGGCGAAGGTTATTGCCGCGACTGACACCAACAACTTCCCGCCGGACACCTATCACCTGTGGCGAGCGGGCTTGCCCCGCGTTGGGCTGCGCAGCAGCCCCATAACAGGCCAGGGTGTTCTTTTTGGAGGAATTCGGTGTTCTTATTGGGGCTGCTGCGCAGCCCCACGGGGACAAGCCCCTCGCCACCGACAGCCGGACTGGCGCCAACCCTACACACCAACAACACTGAGCTGCAGGTTCAACAAGAGGATTGCCACATGCTATGGAAAAAAGGCCGACGCAGCGACAACGTGGTGGACGCCCGCGATGACAGTGGCGGCGGTGGCGCAGGCATGCGCTTTGGTGGCGGCAAGGGCCTGAGCCTGACGGCGATCGTGCTGATCGTCGGCATCGGCTGGCTGACCGGCCAGGACCCGATGCAGATCCTCGGGCAACTCAGCGGCCAGCTCACCGAGCAAGCGCCCTCCGTCAGCCCGCAAACCCGCCAGGCGCCGCCGGCCAATGATGAACAGGCTGACTTTGTGCGCGCCGTGCTCGGTGACACCGAAGACACCTGGGCCCAGGTGTTCCAGGAAAACGGCCTGACCTACAAGAACCCCAAGTTGATCCTGTTCCGTGGCCGGGTGAACTCTGCCTGCGGTGGCGCCACGTCCGCCAGCGGGCCGTTCTATTGCCCGGCAGACCAGCAGGTGTACCTGGACCTGGATTTCTTCCGGGAAATGTCCCAGCGCTTCAAGGCCGCTGGTGATTTCGCCCAGGCCTACGTGATCGCGCATGAAGTCGGACACCACGTTCAGACGCTGCTGGGCATCTCCGCGAAGATTCAGGCAGCCCGCCAGCAAGGCCGGCAGATGCAAGGCGACGGCGGCCTGCTGGTGCGCCAGGAACTGCAAGCCGACTGCTTCGCCGGGGTGTGGGCCAACCGCGCACAAAAGCGCCTGAACTGGCTGGAGCCCGGCGACATTGAAGAAGCACTGAATGCGGCCAACGCCATTGGCGATGACCGCTTGCAGCAACAGGGCCAGGGCCGTGTAGTGCCTGACTCGTTTACCCACGGCACCTCGGCACAGCGGGTTCGCTGGTTCAAGACCGGCTTCGCCCAGGGCCAGATCACTCAATGCGATACCTTTACCGCCAAGAGCCTTTAAATGAATAAACGACTGGGTCTGCTGTTAGGTTTGTTGATCACCTGTTCTTCCTCCTCCTGGGCCGCCGAGCATGGCGTCAAGGAGGTCAGTCCCGATCGTTTCCACCTGGATGCCGGCGACCTCAGCGTCGGCTTGAGCCAGGACTGGCGCCAGCCACTGCCTCAAGTCACCCGCGCGCTGATCATCGTGCATGGCCGTTTGCGCAACGCGATGACCTACCTGGACAGCGGCGAAAAAGCCGCCGAAGCCGCAGGACAAAACGCCAACACCCTGGTAATTGCACCGCAGTTCCTCAACCAGACCGACCTCAAGCGCAACCAGATCGACAGCCAGACCCTGCGCTGGAACAGCAATGACTGGATGGCCGGCGAGCCGTCCACCGGCCCGGGCCAGATCAGCTCCTATGGCGCGCTGGACCAGATCATCAAGCACCTGGGCAACCGCAAGCTGTTTCCGAACCTGAAAGAAATCGTGGTGGCCGGCCATTCCGGCGGCGGCCAGGTGGTGCAGCGTTTTGCCCTGACCGGGCATGATCACCCGCTGCTGCAAACCGAAGGCATCAGCTTGCGCTACGTGGTGGCGAACCCGTCGTCCTACGCCTACTTCAGCCCGCAGCGTCCGGTGAAGTTCGACGTTTCCAGTTGCCCTGATTTCAATGACTGGAAATACGGCATGCAAAACCTGCCGGCCTACGCCAAGGGGCAAAGTGCCGAGCAGCTGGAGCAAGCGTATGTGTCGCGCAATGTCACCTACCTGCTGGGCCAGCAGGACACCGGCCCGAATCACCCTGCGCTCGACAAGAGCTGCGGGGCTGAAACCCAGGGCGCGTATCGCCTGATTCGCGGGCACAACTATTTTGACTACCTCAAGCAGCGGCACCCGCAGTTGGGCCACAAGTTGGTTGAAGTACCGGGCGTTGGGCATAACGGGGACAAGATGTTTACCTCGCCTGAAGGGCAGAAGGTGTTGTTCTCCCAATAACTGACGAAACCGGATCAAAAATGTGGGAGCTGGCTTGCCTGCGATGGCATCCGCTGGGTGTTACTGATACACCGCAGTGTCTGCATCGCAGGCAAGCCAGCTCCCACATTTGATCTTCATTGCCTGGGGTTAGAGCATCCGGCGCAATACCGCGCAATCTTCAGCATGCCAATCCGCCAGCTCCGGCCACGGGTTTTCCGGCAGATTGACCAGCACAGTCTTCGTGCCCGCCGCCCGCCCGCAATCCAGGTCAAACCGGTAATCACCGACCATCACCATCTTTTGCGGCGCCACTTCCCACGCTTGCGCCAGCTTCAACAAACCACCCGGATCAGGCTTTGGCGGCGCATCATCACGCCCCAACACATCCTCGACCGCAAAGCAGTCCGCCAAACCAATCGCCTGCAATGTCACATGGGCCAGCTCCCGCGCATTGCGCGTCAGGATGCCCAGGCGATAACCCCGCCCGGCCAACTCCCGCACCAACTCCACCGCACCGGTCGCCGCCACCGAACCCAGCGCCAACTCACGCTCGTGCTCCAGCAACCACGCGTGCTTGGCCGCGGCTTCATCGGCAGGCAACGCCGCCAGGTGGGTCAGAATATCGTCGGTCGCCGGAATACCCAGCGCCACGCGAATCGCCGCAAAGTCATGCACGGCCACCGTCAGGGTGCCGTCCATGTCGAACACCCAGTGCTTCACTTCCGCCAGGCTCATGCCCAGTCCTTGCGATGACGAATCAAGCCTTCCTGAGTCACCGACGCCACCAATTGCCCGGCGCGGTTGTACACGCTGCCCCGGGAGAACCCACGGGAATTGCCGGCCCACGGGCTGTCCATGGCGTAGAGCAACCAGTCATCGGCACGCAGGTCGGCGTGGAACCACAGCGCGTGGTCGAGGCTGGCGACTTGCATGTCTTTCTGCCACACGGTCTTGCCATGGGGCAGCAGCGAGGTGGTCAGCAAGCCGAAGTCCGAGGCGTAGGCCAGCAGGTATTTGTGCAGTGCCGGCGAGTCGGCCAGGGCGCCGTCCGCGCGAAACCACACGTACTTGACCGGGTCGGACGGCTGCGGGTTGTACGGGTCTTTCTCGGTGACCGGGCGCACTTCGATCGGCTTGGGGCACAGCAGCTTTTCGCGCATGTGCTCAGGGATCAGGTGCGCACGCTGTTGGGTCAGCTCCAGCTCCGACGGCAGGTTTTCCGGGCCGACCACCACGGGCATGGTGGTCTGGTGCTCGAAACCTTCTTCGTCGTACTGGAACGAGGCGCTGCAGGTGAAGATCGGATTGCCCTTCTGGATCGCCGTCACCCGGCGCGTGCTGAAACTGCCGCCATCGCGCACCCGGTCCACCGAGTAAACCACCGGCAACGCCGCATCGCCGGGGCGCAGGAAGTAACCGTGCAACGAATGCACATGCCGCGTCTCCTCAACGGTCTGGCTGGCCGCCGACAGCGACTGGCCCAATACCTGGCCGCCGAACAGCTGGCGAAAGCCCAGGTCCTGGCTGCGGCCGCGAAACAGGTTTTCCTCGATCGGCTCCAGGGTCAGCAGGTCCACCAGATCTTCCAACACTTGGCTCATAGAGCATCTCCTACAACAATCTATTGGGCATTCCGGGCTGCTTATCCGTGCAGCGTGTCCAACCATTGGGCGCGGGTGATGCGATACAACACATGATGCCGCACCGGGTCATCCGCTGCGACCTTGGGGTGCTCAAAATCTGCCAGGGGATCGTAATGCATACCGATGGCCTGCATGACTTTTTGTGATGGCAGATTGGCTTCAGTGGTAAACGAGACAATTTCGTCCAGCTTCAGCCGGTCGAAACCACAACGCAGGGCGGTCCAGGCGGCTTCACTGGCATAGCCCAGGCCCCAATGCTCCCTGGCCAGGCGCCAGCCAATTTCCACCGCCGGGGTGAACGGGGCGTCGAAGCTCACATTCAACAACCCGGTGAGGCCGATGAATTCGCCGCTGTCCTTGCGCTGCAAGGCCCACAGGCCAAACCCGTACTCGGCGAAATGGCCGCGAATGCGCCCGATCAGCGCGGCGCTTTCCAGGCGACTCAAGGTGGCCGGGAAATACCGCATCACCTGCGGGTCGGCGCACATGCGCGCAAACTCCGGCAAATCGGCATCGCTCCATTGGCGCAGCACCAGGCGTGCGCTCTCCAATTCCAGTATCGGCTCCATTGGTCCCCCTCCCTTGCCATGTGCGTGAGTGTAACGCGCTGTTAAGATCCTTCGCTGGTTCCCGTCAGAAATCGCCATGCCTTTGCCATTGATCTACCACGACGACTACAGCCCCGAGTTCCCGCCGGACCACCGCTTTCCCATGGATAAATTCCGCCTGCTGCGTGACCACCTGGTGGAGAGCGGCCTGACCCGGGACAGCCAGCTGCTGCGCCCGGAACTGTGCCCAGCCGAGATTCTGGCCCTGGCCCATGAACCTGGGTATATCGAACGCTACATGAGCGGCGAGTTGTCCCGCGAAGACCAGCGGCGCCTCGGCCTGCCCTGGAGCGAAGCGCTGGCCCGGCGCACCGTGCGCGCAGTGGGCGGCTCGTTGCTGGCCGCCGAGCAGGCACTGGAACACGGCCTGGCCTGTCACCTGGCCGGCGGCACCCATCACGCTCACTACGATTACCCGGCGGGGTTCTGCATCTTCAACGACCTGGCGGTGATCAGCCATTACCTGCTGGCCAGCGGGCGGGTCAACCGGGTGCTGATCTTCGACTGCGACGTGCACCAGGGCGACGGCACCGCGCGCATCCTGCACGACACCCCGGACGCGATCACCGTGTCCCTGCACTGCGAAAAGAACTTCCCCGCGCGCAAGGCCGAAAGCGACTGGGACATCCCGCTGCCGATGGGCATGGGCGACGAGGATTACCTCAAGGTCGTCGACGATGCCCTCAACTACCTGCTGCCGCTGTATCAGCCAGACCTGGTGCTGTACGACGCCGGCGTGGATGTGCACAAGGACGACGCCCTCGGCTACCTGAAGCTGACAGACGAAGGCGTCGCTGCCCGCGATGAAAGCGTGATGCGCCACTGCCTGGGCCGCGATATCCCGGTGGTCGGGGTGATCGGCGGCGGCTACAGCAAGGACCGCCCTGCCCTGGCCCGTCGCCACGGGATTCTGCACCACAGTGCGCAGCGCGTCTGGACGTCATCAGGCTGTCATTGAGTTATGCACGTTACCCACAATCGCTGTGGAACTGCCTGTGGATAACCTGAGTGGAAACCTCTGCAAGCCATACGCCGCATGGCCTGCAGAACGCTGTACGTTTTTTGATCAGGCAGCATGAGCATCCTCGGGTAGAATGCTCGGCCTACTTTGCCGAACCGCAGTTATCCCCATGCCCCAGACTCACACCTCAGCTCAACACGTCATCATCATCGGCGGCGGCCCGGCCGGGCTGATGGCCGCCGAAGTGTTGAGCCGGGCCTGCGTGCGCGTCGACCTGTACGACGGCATGCCGTCGGTGGGCCGCAAGTTCCTGCTGGCGGGCGTGGGCGGCATGAACATCACCCATTCCGAAGCCTATCCGGCGTTTCTGTCGCGCTACGCCGAGCGGGCGCCGTTTATGGCGCCGTTGCTGCGTCAGTTTGGCGCCGAGGCGTTGTGCGAATGGATACACGGGTTGGGGATAGAAACGTTTGTCGGCAGTTCCGGCCGGGTGTTTCCGACCGACATGAAAGCCGCCCCGCTGCTGCGCGCCTGGCTCAAGCGCCTACGGGACCAGGGCGTAGTTATCCACACCCGCCATCGCTGGCAGGGCTGGCATGCCGACGGCAGCCTGCTTATCCACAGCCCCGAGGGCGATAAAAGCGTGCGCGGTGATGCGGTGCTGCTGGCATTGGGTGGCGGCAGTTGGTCGCGGTTGGGCTCGGACGGTGCCTGGCTGAAGTTGCTGGAAGACAAAGGGGTGCCGTACGCGGCGTTGCAACCGAGCAATTGTGGCTTCGAGGTGTCGGCCTGGAGCGAATTGATGGTCAGCAAATTCGCCGGGGCACCGTTGAAAAACGTCGCCATCGGGTTGGCAGACGACAAGCCTCGGCTGGGTGAATGCGTGATCACCGCCACGGGCATCGAAGGCAGCCTGATCTATGCATTGTCGGCGCCGATTCGTGAGGCGATCAACCGGGATGGATCGGCCACGGTGCATATCGACCTGCTGCCAGGTAAGCCGCTGGACAAGGTGATTACGGCATTAAGCAAGCCACGCGGATCCCGCTCGATGAGCAAGCATTTGCACAGTCAGTTGGGGTTGGATGGGGTGAAGGCGGCGCTGCTGCGGGAATTGACGCCGGCTGAGCACTTTAATGATCCGGCGCAGCTGGCGGTGGATATCAAGGCACTCCCGTTGACGCTGGTGAAAACCCGGCCGATGGACGAGGCCATCAGTACTGCGGGCGGTGTGCCGTTTGAGGCACTGGATGAACGCTTGATGATCAAGCAATTGCCGGGCGTGTTTTGCGCGGGCGAGATGCTCGATTGGGAAGCACCGACGGGCGGGTATTTGCTGACGGGGTGTTTTGCCAGCGGGCAGGTTGCCGGGCGTGGCGTACTGGAATGGTTGAACGCTAGCTGATTACCTGTGGCGAGGGAGCTTGCTCCCGCTGGGCTGCGTAGCGGCCCCAAAAAAAGCGGGAGCGCTGCGCACTCCAGCGGGAGCAAGCTCCCTCGCCACAGTGACCTTACTTCTTCTTACGCGGCCCCGTATTAAACGCAGGCACCTTGCGCACTGGCTTGATCGACGGCTCCGCCACCGACACTTCGCCACTCTCCACCCACTTGCCCAGGTTGCGCTTGCCGCCACCGGACGCCTTGGGTTTCTTCGGCTTTTTCGGCTTCTTCACCACCTGGCCGCTGGCATCAGTGTCCGGCACGCGATGCTCAGGCTCGAAGTCCTGCTCCATCTTGCGGGTCAACGTCTGACGGGTCAGCATCTCAATGGCCGACAGCATGTTCACTTCATCGGCACACACCAGGGAAATAGCCTCACCGGTGTTGCCCGCACGACCGGTACGGCCGATGCGGTGGATGTAGTCCTCGGCCACGATCGGCAGGTCAAAGTTGACCACCAGCGGCAAGTCTTCGATGTCCAGGCCACGGGCCGCCACGTCGGTAGCCACCAGAATCTGCACGTCGCTGCTCTTGAAGCGATCCAGCGCACGCTGGCGCGTGGCTTGTGGCTTGTCGCCGTGAATCCCGTCGGCATTGATGCCCAGGCCCTGGAGTTTTTCCACCAGCGCGTCCACACCGTTACGGGTCTTGGCGAACACCAGCACCTGCTTCCAGCGGCCCTTGCGCATCAGGTGCACAAACAGCTCGGCCTTGCGCTTCTTGTCCACCGGCACCACCCATTGCTTGACGGTGTTGGCGGCGACGTTGCGCGGGCTGACTTCGACGGTCAGCGGGTCGTTGAGCATCTGCCCGGCCAACTGGCGGATCTCGTCGGAGAAGGTCGCGGAGAACAGCAGGGTCTGGCGCTTTTTCGGCAACATGCGGTAGATGTTCGCCAGTTCTTCGGAAAAGCCCAGGTCGAGCATGCGGTCGGCTTCGTCCAGCACCAGGGTTTGCAGCTGATTGAGTTTCAGCGCGTTCTGGCGGAACAGGTCGATCAGGCGGCCAGGCGTGGCCACCAACACATCGACGCCTTTGCGCAGCTTCATCATCTGCGGGTTGATGCTCACGCCGCCGTACACGGCGTAAGTGGTCAGCGGCAGGTTTTGCGCGTACTCGGCGACGCTGGCGTGAACCTGTTCGGCGAGTTCGCGGGTCGGGCACAGGATCAGCGCGCGTACCGAGTTGGCGCTGACTTTCGGCCCTTCCATGGTCAGCAGTTGCAGCAGCGGCACGGCGAAACCGGCGGTTTTGCCGGTGCCGGTCTGGGCCGCAGCCATCAGGTCGCGACCGGCCAGCACCGCCGGAATGGCTTGCGCCTGCACCGGCGTCGGGGTCTGGTAGCCAAGCGTCTCAAGGGCGCGCAGCAAGGGTTCGATCAGGCCAAGTGTGGCGAAAGTCATGGAAGTACCGTAGGAAAAAGTCAGCGCAAGGTCGCAATGCGCGGCAGTTTACCTTATTTCCGGTTTCGGCTTTCGCCACTGTGGCAGGCTGATCAGCAGCACCGCGCTGATGATCACCAACATCGCCAGGGCTTCTTCCATGCCGATGGTCTCGCCGACAAACACAATCCCCAGCACGACCGCCACCGCCGGGTTGACGTAGGCATAGCTGGTAGCGGCTGCCGGGCGCACGTGCTTGAGCAGGTACATATAGGCGTTGAAGGCGATGATCGAACCGAACACGGTCAAGTACGCCAGGGCCAGCCAGCCTTCCAGCGGCGGCATGGCTTGCAGGTGTTCGCCGCTGACGGCGCTGAGCACCAGCAACACGGCACCTGCAATCAGCATCTCTGCCGCACTGGCCATGGCGCCTTGAGGCAGCGGCAAATGCTTGCTCCACACCGAACCGAAGGCCCAGGCCGCCGCCGCAAAAATCAGCAGGGCCGCACCGGTGGGGCTCGATTGCAGGTTGGAACCCATATTGAGCATGGCGATGCCGATAATCCCCAGCACCACCCCGGCCCATTCCAGACGGGTATTACGCGCACCCCAGAAATAACCGCAGAGCAGGGTGAACAGCGGCACGGTCGCCACCGCCAACGCGGCCACGCCGGACGCAACGCCCGTGTGCTCGGCCACACTGACCGCGCCGTTACCGAAGGTCAGCAGCAAAATGCCGATCTTGCCGGCGGCCTTCCACTGCACCCAGGTCGGTGCCGGGGCCCCACGCCAGCGCAGGAAGGCATACATCAGCGCGCCTGCCGTCATGAAGCGAATCCCCGCCAGCAACAGCGGCGGCCAGTACTCCACACCAATGCGAATCACCAAGGTAGGTAGACCCCCAGATCACGTACAACGCAAAAAAGGCGGCGATCAACGGTAAGGGAAAGCGACGTGGGCCAGGCATTGGGCAGCTCTGCGGCAGGACAAGGGAGCGTTATTTTAGAAATCCCCGACTGTAAACATAAGTTACAAAACCTGTTTAAAGCGCCAGTACACTTTTCAAAACACGGTTATCAAGGCTATAAACCGTGCTTTCGAAAGCCACGCATTCCCGGAGCCTTATCATGGACAAATACGACCGCATGCTTCTCAGCGCCCTGCTGGAAGACGGCCGCGCGTCCTACGCGCAATTGGCGCGCACGGTAAACCTCTCGGCGCCCGCCGTGGCCGAACGAGTGGCGAAGCTGGAAGCCAGTGGGGTGATTACCGGGTATCAGGCCAAGGTCGACCTGTCGAAGGTGGGGTTGCCGATCCAGTGCGTGATCGAATTGCGGCTGACCAATCATGGGAGCCAGAAGGTGTACGACGCGCTGTCGGAAATTCCCGAGTTGACTGAATGCCATCGGGTGACCGGGGATCCATGCGTGATCATGCAGGCAGCGGTGGGCTCGATGCCGGAGCTGGAGAGTTTGATCAATCGGGTGGCGAAGTTCGGGTTCAGCAAGACCTCGATCATCTTGTCGAGTGCGATAGAACGGCGGGTGCCGCTGGGGCAGTTGGAAGGGAATGGGAAGAATGGTGGGTGATCTATCGCCATCGCGGGCAAGCCCGGCTCCCACAGTTGACCGAGTTGCCCGAAATACACGCGATCGACTGTAGGAGCTGGCTTGCCTGCGATGACGTCAGTCGACTCACTGATGCTGAACAATCAAGTCGACGATTTGCTTGATGGTAGTAATTCCGTTCCAGTCTTCCTGGGTAGCGCGCAAATCGAACTGCCACTTGATCTGCATGACGAAGCAAGTCAGGTCGTCATCAATGATCTCAAAGTCATGAATAAAGTCTGTCTGCTCTGTCACCTGGCTTCGATCTATGAAGCCGACGATATCAACAAAAAGTTGAATGACTTTTTCGCTGATCTCAATTCGCGTGAGGTTACTTTCCATTTCCTTCCTCATACACCTACTTTTTAAGGGCCAGCAAGACTGATCCCTTTCATTTGCAGGACCTTTCCTAGCGCGCTTTCAAGCCTTGCCCACGCTGGATCATATCGCTAGTCTCGCCCGGTCATCGACCATTCGGTGACCGGATGTGCAAGTCCGATTTGCGGGAGGTAATAGCTTCAGTTTCAGGAGTTTCCCCCATGATCAAAACAACCAGTTCCCACGAAGAAATCCTCAGCGACAACACCCTCACCCGCCGCGCCATCGATTACTACCTCAAAGCCTCCGCCCCGGACGGCGCCCCCTTCGTGCTGAACGACAACATGAGCTTCGAAGACGCCCTGGCACGGGCGGCCGACTTGCTGCATTGCGCCGTGGCAACCGCACAGATACCCGGCGAGCCCATGAACGGGCAGCAGCGGGCGGTGATGCATTTGGTGGAGATGGCGAAGGTGGTGGTGGATCGGTCGCTGGACTGTTTACAGCCTCGGTAAACGTGCTTTCTGTGGCGAGGGGGCTTGTCCCCCGTTGGGCTGCGCAGCAGCCCCAGCAGGCTCACCGAAGTCTTTCAGTTAGATAGTGGAGTTTTTGGGAGGGGCTGCTTCGCAGCCCAACGGGGGACAAGCCCCCTCACCACAGGGAGCATCTCTCCACAGAAGGTCTCCAACCATCGGGATTGGTGCGCTGCTTAGAACCCGCGATGCTTCTTCAGATGATCATTGATCTTCGCCGCCGGAACCTTCTGCAAGCTGCACAGCAATTCGTGTGACAACTCCCGCAACCCGTGGGTGCGGCGCAGTTCCTCGGCCAGGTGTGCGGTGAGGTTGGCCGCCATCTCCGCATCCGCCATCGCCCGGTGAGCCTTGCCGGTGTGGGGCAGTTGGGCAAACGAGGTCAGGGTGCCCAGCTTGTGATTCGGCGCCGCCGGCATCAAGCGCCGCGCCAGTAACAGCGAACAGGCGAACTTCTGCAAACGCGTACGGCGGATCAACCCCAGCTCGAAGTCCCAGAACTTCTGGTCAAACGCGGCGTTGTGCGCCAGCAGCGGCGTGGTGCCGACAAACTCGTTCACCTCGTTCATCACCCGCTCCGCCGACGGCGCCGTGCGCAGCATGGCGTTGCTGATGCCGGTCAGTTGCTCGATAAACCCCGGCACGCGCACACCCGCATTCATCAGGCTCTGGTAGCGGTCCACGATCTGGCCCTGCTCCAGGATGACCACGGCGATTTCCGTGGCCCGGCAGTTGCTGCTCGGCTGGATGCCGGTGGTTTCAAAGTCGATGACCGCTATACGTTCCAAACCTGTTCCAACTCCGTCAAAAATCTATTTAAGCAGCAACGCGCCTTCGATCGGCACGTAGCGGCTGGCGGCGCGTATCAATGAGTTGGCCGTCAGCCCCGGCACGCCGTAGGCCACGGCTTCGACGCCGTGCTTGCTGATGATGCGGTCCAGCAGCATGTCGAAATCACCGTCGCCGGAGGCCAGCACCACTTCGTCGACATGGGCGGCGGCGTCCATGATGTCGATGGTGATGCCCACGTCCCAGTCGCCCTTGGCCGAGCCGTCGCTGCGCTGGATGTAGGGCTTGAGCTTCACGGTAAACCCGAGGTTGCGCAGGATCTGCTGGAATTGCTGCTGCTTGCTGTCGCCACGGTCGATGGCATAGGCGTACGCCTCGACAATCTGCCCGCGCTGGCTGATATCAGCCCACAGGGCGGCGTAGTTGAAGTGACAGCCGTACGCCTGGCGCACGGTGTAGTAGAGGTTTTGTACATCGGCGAACACGGCTATCTTTTTCACCGCAAATCCTCATGACACGCGCATGGACCCCGGACTCAAAGGCCCGGAAAGGTTGCCAGTATGCCAGCCACACGGAAGTTTCCGAGAAAAATCAGCCCGGGGCGACGAAGCGCCCCGGTTGAGTGTGGGTCAGACGAAGGAATCGTCGTCGCCAAAGGAGGAGGAGTCGTCGGAATAGTCGTTGTCGGCGAAGCTGTCGGATGAGTTGTCGCTGCCCCAACTGTCGTTGCCGGCAAATTTCTGGTCGTCGTTGCCCCAGTTGCTGTTGTCGCTGGCAGGCGCCGGCTCTTCGCGGATGATCTCTTCAACCACTTGAGGTTGTTGCGAGTTGTGGCTGAACAGGCTGCTGATGCCTTCTGCCAGCATCACACCACCGGCCACGCCGGCTGCGGTTTTCAGTGCGCCGCCGAGGAAGCCGCTGCCAATCGGCGCTGCGGGTGCCTGTTGCGGCTGTTGGTAATTCTGCTGGGGCGCGCCGTAGTTCTGCTGCGGTGCAGGTTGCCCGCCAAACGACGGACGCGCCGGTTCACGCCAGCCACCGCCGGAAGACGCAGGGGCGCTCTGGGCCGGCTGCGAGTCGCGGGAGCCACCGCCAAAGATGCTCGACAGGAAACCGCCACTGCTCGGGGCAGGCTGCGCCGCCTGGGATTTGGCCTGTTGCAGTTGGTCCTGCAATTGCCGGATCTGCTCGGCCTGCTGCTTGTTCTGCGCATCAAGGCTCTTGATCGCATGCTCTTGCACCAGGATCGACTGGGTCATGTAGTACGCAGCGGCCGGTTGGCGAGTGACGTGTTCCTTGATCCGCGCTTCGGCCTGGGCGTCGCGGGGGGCTGAGTCCGTTTCGGCTTGCTGCAACCGTGAAAACAGTCCATCGATCAGGGTTTGCTCTTCGCTGTTCATGGCGACCTCGTTAGATTGCCGGTAGAAATCTTCGCCTTGCCCACTATGTGCAAGGTACAACCCAGTTATGGGGCTGTTACTGATTGTTTCAATGGTCTTTACGCAAGGTTTACGTTTGCTTGCATCTGGTCATGATCGGTTAAAGTAACGCCCTTGCTTTTCGGCCTGTGAAGACCCTGATGAATCCGTTAGACGTACTGCGCGACTCCTTCTTCTTTTTCAAGCGCAACCTGGGCGCCATCGTGCAGTTGTGCCTGCCGTTGGTAATCTTCGAAGCCCTGCTGCAACAAGTGCTCGACCACACCCTCGGCCCGGATGCGTTTCCCGGCTACAGCGTGATCGTCGGCCTGCTGGTGTATCCGCTGTACACTGGCGCACTGATCCTGTTCCTCGACGCCCGCACCCGGGGCGAATCGCCACGGACCCTGGACGTGCTGGCCATGGCCCTGACCCTGTGGCCGCGTTTTGCCTTGCTGACGGCCGTCAGCACGCTGCTGATCCTGCTGGGCTTGTCGCTGTATTTTCTGCCCGGCCTGTGGTTGATGGTGGTGCTGGCCTTCGCTGAATACCTGCTGGTGCTGCGGGGCATGTCGGCGTTGTCGGCCATGAAGGAAAGCCTGCGCCTGACCCGTGGGCATTTCTGGCGCATCCTGGTGTGCCTGCTGTGCGTGATGACCCCGCTGTGGTTGCTCAAGGGCGCCAGCGTGGCGGTTTACCCGGACCCGAACCCGCTGCTGGGCTTGCTGATCGACAGCGCACAAAGCTTCCTGCAGCTGTTCACCAGCGTGGTGTTGTTCCGCCTGTTCATGTTGATTGGTGGCGACGCCGACGCGCGGTGATATGCTCCGGGCCTTGTCCTGCAACGCCATAAGCCGAGCCGATGACCCGACTACTGCGCATTACCTTGCTGGGCCTGCTGATTCTCGCGGCCCTGCTGACCGGCTTGATCTACAGCCTGACCTGGCGCCCTGCCGACAAGGAAACCCTGCCCATCCGCTGCGTCGCGCCCCGCGCACCCACCCTGTTGCCGGGCCAGGCGCTCAAGGTGATGACCTGGAACGTGCAGTACCTGGCGGGCAAGAACTACGTGTTCTGGTACGACACCCCGGACGGCAGCGGCCCGGACGACCGCCCCACCGTTGAAGACATGGCCGCCAGCCTCGACGAAGTGGCGCGAGTGATCCGCGACGAACAGCCCGACATCCTGCTGTTGCAGGAAGTCGACGAAGGCGCCAAGCCTTCCAGCTACCAGGACCAACTGGCCCTGCTCCAGGAGCGCCTGGCCGATCTCTACCCGTGCAGCGCCCAGGCCTTCGACTGGAAAGCCGACTTCGTGCCCGACCTGCACATCTTCGGCAGCGTCGGCCGCAAGCTCGTGACCATGAGCCGCTACCAGATCGAACACGCCGAGCGCCTGCAACTTCCGGTAGCCCACGCCAACCTGATCAGCCGTCAATTCCAGCCCAAACCCGCGTTGTTGCTGACCTACCTGCCGCTGAGCGATGGCGGCCAGTTGGCCGTACTCAATACCCGCCTGGACGGCACGGCCCCGGGGCACAACGCGGTGCAGGAACAGGTGCAGGCAACCGTCAAGCTGGTGGATAAATTCGAGAGCCGTGGCACGCCATGGCTGATGGGTGGGGATTTCAACCTGTTGCCGCTGGGGCAGTTCCTGCGCCTGGACGCCGGCAAACGCGGGCAATATTCGCCGGACAGTGAACTGCATCTGCTGTGGGAAAAGTATCCGATGATTCCGAGTAACAGCGAATCCAGCGGGATTGATCGGAACCAGTGGCTGACGTATTTCCCGAACGACCCGACTGTAGAGGGCCCGGATCGTACGCTGGATTATCTGTTCTACAGCTCGCGGATCAAGAAGGTCGAGGCCAAGGTGCGGCAGAGCGATACGGTGCGTATCTCCACTCACTTGCCAGTGATTGCGCGGTTCCTGTTGCCGGCTGCGCAGTAAGCCACGCGGCAAAACAATGTGGGAGCTGGCTTGTGTGGGAGCCGGGCTTGCCCGCGATGCAGGCACCTTGGTCTGTCCGACACACCGAGGTGATGCCATCGCAGGCAAGCCAGCTCCCACAGTTGATCTTCATCGCGCTTACTTTCTTGGTTTGATCCGAGCCGTAGGTTCAGCAATCAACGGATCATCCGGCCAGTAATGCTTCGGATACCGCCCCTTCAAATCCTTCTTCACCTCGGCGTACGTACTGCGCCAGAAGTTCGCCAGATCCTGCGTTACCTGCACCGGGCGCCTTGCTGGCGACAACAGGTGCAGCTTGACCACCTGCCGTCCGCCGGCAATCCGCGGCGTGTCTGCCAGCCCGAACAATTCCTGCAGGCGCACCGCCAGAATCGGCGGCTGCTCGCTGTAGTCCAGACGCACCGACGAGCCCGATGGCACCTTCAGATGGTGCGGCGCCAACTCGTCCAACCGCGCAGGCAACGGCCACGGCAGCAGGTTATGCAGGAAGCTGGAAATATCCAGATTGGAAAAATGGCTCAGGCGCGACACCTTGCCCAGGTACGGCATCAACCAATGTTCCAGGCTGGCGAGCAAGGCGCTGTCGCTGACATCCGGCCATTCGCTGGCCTTGCCGGTGTCCAGATGACGCAGCAGCATCACCCGCGCCTGCCATTGGCGCAGCTCCGGGGTCCAGGGCAGCAGTTCCAGGCCTTTGCGTCGCACCAGGTTGACCAGCGCCTGGCTGCGGGCAGACTCGTCGAGGCCGGTCAGCGGCTCGCGGCTCAGCACCAGTTCGCCGACCTTGCGCTGGCGTTCGGCGCGCAGCACGCCTTCGCGTTCGTCCCAGTCGAGTTGGTCGACATTGCGCACCTGCTCGGCCAGCACCGAGTCAAACAGCGCCGGGTCAAAATCTGCCGCGAGGTAAATCCGTTCTTCGCGCTGGCCCTGGCGGCTGCCCAAGTCGGCGATCACCAGCCAGGGTTGTTTCATCAGGCTGTCGGCTTCGGCGAACAGTGCAGCACGGCCGTTGGCCAGGCGGTATTCAGCCCCGCCGGCACGCCGCTGCTGGGCGACGCGGTCCGGGTAGGCCAGCGCCAGCAAGGCGCCCAGCCAGCGCGGGTGATCGGGATCAGCGACCGGCTGCTCGGCCTTGCCTCTTAAATAACCACGGTATTGCCGGGCCAGTTGCCGGGCGCGCTGCACGCCACCTTGGGTGCCACGGGCCTTTTCTTCGCCGGACAACAACGCCAGCCGGCTGTGCAAATCCGCACCGGCGCCGCGCAAGATATCGCGCTCACCCAACAGCGCTGCCACGTCACACGCCATGTGCGCCAAGCCCAAATCCTGACCACGCAACAGCAGATGGGCAATGCGCGGGTGCGCCGGCAACCCGGCCATTTTCTGGCCGTGGGCGGTCAGCTTGGCGTCGCTCAGCGCCCCCAATCGTTCGAGCAAATCCTGAGCCTGTGCATAAGCTGCGGTGGGCGGAACGTCGAGCCACACCAACTGAGTCGGCGCCACGCCCCAGCGACCCAGTTGCAGGGCCAGGCCGGAAAGATCGGCCGAGAGAATTTCCGCGCTGGAATACGCCGCCAGCCCTTCATGTTGATCCTCGGACCACAACCGGTAACACACCCCCGGCTCCAGGCGCCCTGCCCGGCCGGCACGTTGGGTGGCGCTGGCGCGGGAGATGCGCTGGGTGTCGAGGCGGGTCATGCCGCTGCCCGGGTCGAATCGCGGGACCCGCGCCAGCCCGGCATCGATCACCACACGCACGCCGTTGATAGTCAGGCTGGTCTCGGCAATGTTGGTGGCCAGCACCACTTTGCGCTTGCCGGCGGGCGCCGGGTCGATAGCGGCGCGTTGGGCAGCCAGGTCCAGTTCGCCGTGCAGCGGGCATAGCAGCACCTCTGTGTTATCGCCCAGCGCGTCAGCCAATTGCTGATGGACCCGACGAATCTCGGCCTGCCCCGGCAGGAAAACCAGCACGCTGCCGGTCTCGTCATGCAGGGCTTCCAGGAGGGTCTGCACCAACCGTGGCTCGATAAATTCGCCGGGCTGGAATGGCCGCCCCCAACGCATCTGCACCGGGTACAGGCGCCCTTCACTGCGCAGGATCGGCGCATCGTCCAGCAGGCCGGCGAGGCGCTCACCTTCGAGGGTGGCCGACATCAGCAGGATTTTCAGCGGCTGCTCGTCGCGAAACAGGTCCCGGCCATTCAGGCTCAGGGCCAGCGCCAGGTCGGCGTCCAGGCTGCGTTCGTGGAATTCATCGAAGATCAGCAAACCCACGCCGTCCAGCGCCGGATCATCCTGCAAACGGCGGGTGAGGATGCCTTCGGTGACCACTTCGATCCGGGTGTTGGGGCCGACTTTACTGTCCAGCCGGATGCGGTAGCCGACGGTTTCGCCGACCTTTTCACCCAGCTCGCTGGCCAGGCGCTCGGCGGCAGCGCGGGCAGCCAGGCGCCGGGGCTCAAGCATCAGGATGGTTTGCCCGGCCAGCCAGGGTTCATTCAACAGCGCCAATGGCACCCGTGTGGTTTTACCGGCGCCGGGCGGTGCTTCGAGCACGGCTTCATGGCGCGTCGCCAGGGCGTCACGCAGGGCGGGTAAAACATCATCGATTGGCAACGAATTCATACTGGCTCCAAAGCAGAGCGGCGAGTATAACGGCGAACTGCCGGGTGTCGGTGGTGGTCTCAACGACACGGCCCCGTCCTGCCTGGAATGCGGTCAAAGGTGGGAGCTGGCTTGCCTGCGATAGCGGTGTGTCAGCCAACACACCTGACACTGAACCACCGCCATCGCAGGCAAGCCAGCTCCCACATTTGATCATCGTCGCCTTGTAGACTGGCTTATAGTCACTTTCATTATGTTCAAGGAGAGTTCCATGCGTGTTGCTTCCCGTGTCATCGGCGGTGTTCTGGCCGTCACCCTGCTGAGCCAACTGACAGCTTGCGGCTCGATTTTCTACCCCGACCGCCGTGGCCAGATCGACGGCAAGATCGACCCGGCAATTGCCGTGCTCGATGCGGTCGGCCTGCTGTTCTACGTGATCCCGGGCCTGATCGCCTTTGGTGTCGACTTCGCCACCGGCGCGATTTACTTCGAGCCAGGCAAGACCGCCCAGGTCGCTCCGGAAAAACTCCAGCAAGCCATCGGCGCCGACGGCAAGGTCGATAACGCCAAGCTGCAAACCATCATTCAGAAAGAAACCGGGCGTAACCTGCCGCTGGACGACCCGCGCATGATCCAGTTCAAGGGCAGCGTGCAACAACTCGCCACCCTGGGCCTGCAACCCGCCGCTTAAGGACTGACCCGCCCCATGACCAGCAGTCCAGAACACGCCCGGCTGTTGCGCCTGGCCACCCGCGCTTCCGTCGGCGTGGCCTGTGTGCTGATTGTGACCAAGGCCATCGCCTGGTGGCTCAGCGGCTCGGTGAGCATGCTCGCCGGGTTGACCGACTCGCTGCTCGACGGCGTCACCTCGCTGCTCAACTTGCTGGCCGTGCATTACGCGCTGCGCCCGGCCGATGACGACCACCGTTATGGCCACGGCAAGGCGGAGTCCCTGTCGGGCATGGCCCAGGCGCTGTTTATCGCCGGCAGTGCGGTGCTGATCGCCTTCCAGGCGTTCCAGCGCTTGCAGCATCCGGAGCCGGTGGGCGCACCGTGGCTGAGTATCGGCGTGATCATTCTGTCCCTGGCGCTGACGGCGGCGCTGTTGGTCCTGCAATACCGGGTGATCCGTGAAACCGGCTCCAACGCCATCCGTGCCGACTCGCTGCACTACCGCTCCGACATGATGCTCAACGGCAGCATCCTGGTGGCGCTGGTGCTGGCGGCGTTTGGTTTCCATCAGGTGGACGCCTGGTTCGGCCTGGGCATCGCGGCCTACATTTTGTGGAGCGCGATCCAGATCGCCCGGGAAAGTTTTTCGGTGTTGATGGACGAGGAACTGCCGCCGGACGTCAGCCAGCACATGCTGGAACTGGCGTGCAGCGTGCCCGGCGTACTGGGCGCCCATGACTTGCGCACACGGATTTCCGGCAGCCACTGGTTTGTGCAGTTGCACCTGGAATTGCCGGGGGAGTTGAGTCTGTCTGTGGCCCATGGCATCAGCGACCAGGCCGCCGATGCCATTCACAACGCCTACCCGCGGGCCGAAGTGCTGGTGCACGCCGACCCGCAGGAAGTGGTCAAGGGCGCGAAGGCCTAGTACTGCACCTGATACCCGCGACTGGTCAGGCAGTTGCCCTGGGCCTGGCGGTAGGTTTGCACCACCGCCGGGTCTGGAGCGTAGGTGACGGTCCTTGGGTCAAAACCACTTTGTTGCACGGCCCAGCGATAGCAGTCGTAACCGTCCTGCTGGACTTGTGCCGGTGACTGGCCGTTGGCCGGGTAAGCCACCACGTCATAACCATTGCCCTGGGGCACGGGTTGCGGCGCTGGCGCGGCCGGTGGCGGCTGCACCACTACGTACTGCTGGCTGCTTTCTTCGTAGGTGTAATAGGCACCAGCGGCGAGGAAGAACAGCGCGCTGCCCACCCACACTTCCCGCGCGTAGTCGGGCAGGTATTGCACGCGAATCCCGTACGGCGGCGTCACGACGACGTAGCGCGGGCCTTGCGGGCGATACCAGTAGCCACCCGAAAAGAAGTAGTCCTGGCCGCGATACGGCACGCGGTAATTGCGGTCGGGGAAGCGGTCCACGATGTAACCCGGGCGGTATTGCGGGCCTGGGCCCCAGCCATTGCCGTGCCCGTCGGGGCGGCCTGGCCAGCGGTGATCGTTGGGATGGTAGTTGTTGCCACCGCCGTTACCACCATTGAAGCCGGGCCGGCCCGGGCCACCCTGGCCACCGTTGCCGGCTTGCCAATGCGGGTTGCCGTCGTTGCGACGCGGAATGTCCTGATAGTTGCCGGGGCGCGGCTCCTGGGTCTGGCGCACGGTATCCGGGCGACCCTGGATCGGCAGGTTATTGGCGGGCTGGGGCGCCTGGTGCGCAGGTTGCTGTTGATTGCCCTGCGGGCGACCTTGCCACTGGCCGCCACCATTGGGGCGCTCGAAATTCTGGTTCTGTGGCCGGGGCTGATTATTTTCGAAATGCTGATTCTGCGGACGTGGCTGATTGTTCTCGGGGCGGGGAGCTTCAGGACGCGGTTGATTGTTTTGCGGTCGAGGCTGGTTATTCTGCGGCCGCGGCTGGTTATTGCCCGGGTGCCCTTCCGGGCCTCTTTCATGCTGACCACCGCCCTCCTGGCGTGGCGGGTCGTCGGCCATCACTTGCGCACCAACGCTCATCATCAGCAAACCAACACCTGCCAAACGCCAGATGCGCTTCATGCTATTCCTCACTGCGGATTAGGGCCTACACGTAAGACTGGAAAACCGGGGCCCGGTTCTGCGACAGGTTATCAGTCACGAGAAGTATTTTCGCAGGCAATAAAAAGGGGCGACCCGTCGGTCGCCCCTTGAGAACTTCGTCCTGGCTCAACGCTTTTGACGTTGGCTCACCTCACGCCGTCTTGTGGACAGTGTGCAGCCCGGGGGCCGGGGCAACCCTGTGGGGTTGGCGGCCGCAGCCGGCCTTATTGGCGGGCTGCAGTGGACTGTATGTCCGGGCAGTGATTCTGTTGATAACTCTACGCCTGGGCCTCGGGCAGATGATTGCGAAGATTGCGTCAATAAACAGTGCTTGCGCAATTTTTAACCCTGGATAGATAATTCGCCGCAATAGTTACGACAAAGGCCAGCCCCATGAGCAAACTTGACCGATACGACCTGAGTATTTTGGCGGAATTGCAGCGCGACGCGAGGATCTCCAACCAGGAGTTGGCCGAGCGGATCGGCCTGTCGCCTTCGCCGTGCTCACGCCGGGTCAAGCAATTGGAGGACGACGGCTACATCGCCCGCCAGGTCGCCTTGCTCGACCGCAAGATGCTCGGCCTGAGCCTGACAGCCTACGTGCTGATCGGCATGGACCGACACACCCCGGAGCGTTTCGAGAATTTCGAGGCGGCCATCCGCACCTTGCCGCAAGTGCTGGAGTGCAGCCTGGTAACCGGGATGGACGCCGACTACCAACTGAAGGTGGTGGTGCCGGACATGGATCACTATCAGAAACTGCTGCTGGGCCACCTGACCCGCATCGAAGGCGTCACCAGCGTGCGCTCAAGCTTTGTGCTGAACCAGGTGCTCAACAGCACCGAATTGCCGCTGACCCACCTGCGCACTTAAGACCAGCTCCCACAGACCGACGCAGGTCAATGTTGAGCCTATGATGCTGGCGTATACTTCTGGCCCTACCCCGCCGGAAACGACCCGATGAACTCGATTGATCCCGCCGTGTTTGAAGAATGGATGATGACCGGCCTGGTCAGCATCCTGATCATTTTCATGGGCTTTATCGTCTGGGACCTGGCGAAGAAATCCAAGGCCGGACGCTTTGGCTCGATGATCCTGTTCTTCGTGCTGGGCCTGGGCGTTGCCGCGTTCATCATCAAGAGCGTGGTGATCGGCCTGATCGAGTCCGGCGCCTTATAAGCGCGCCGGCACTTCCTTCCATTGGCCTTGATCCAGGCCGTCGATCGACCAGTCACCAATCCGCACCCGCACCAGCCGCAACGTCGGCAAGCCCACCGCCGCCGTCATGCGTCGTACCTGGCGGTTACGCCCCTCACGAATCACCAATTCCAGCCAATGGGTCGGTACGCTTTTGCGAAACCGCACCGGCGGGTTGCGCGGCCACAGTTGCGGCTCGTCCAGTTGCCGCGCTTCAGCGGGCAGGGTCATGCCGTCGTTGAGTTCCACGCCGTCGCGCAGGCGTTGCAACTGTTCCTCGGTCGGCTCGCCTTCCACTTGCACCCAGTAGGTTTTCGCCAGCTTGTGCTTGGGGTCGGCGATGCGCGCCTGCAACTGGCCGTCGTTGGTCAGCAGCAACAGGCCTTCGCTGTCACGGTCCAGGCGCCCGGCCGGGTAGATGCCGGGGATGTCGATGAAATCCTTGAGGGTCGCCCGCCCGCCTTCGTCGCTGAACTGGGTCAGCACATCGAAGGGTTTATTGAACAGGATCAACTTGGGCTCAGCCGGTGGCGCCTTGGCGACACGACGCGGGGCTGACGAAGTTTGCGGACTTTTCACACCGGGGCGGCGGGAAACGGGACGGGCAGGACGGGACATGGCAAAGGAACATCTAACGGTCAGGACCGACAATGCTAGTGGCCTGACCGTTAAATAACCATCCCAACCGTTTAGCGGAACGGCGGCTCGTCGAAGCTGCGCAGTTTGCGCGAGTGCAGCGAGTTGAGTTCAGTGCGCAACAGGTCCACCGCCTCGATGCCGATCTTCAAGTGCTGGCTGACCGCACGCTCATAGAACGCGTTGGCCGAACCCGGCAGCTTGATCTCACTGTGCAGCGGTTTATCCGACACACACAGCAACGTGCCGTACGGCACCCGCAGGCGGTAGCCCTGAGCGGCGATGGTGCCGCTTTCCATGTCCACGGCCACGGCGCGGGACAGGTTGATCAGCGGCCGTTCCTGGGCCCAGCGCAGCTCCCAGTTGCGGTCGTCGTAGGTCAGCACGGTGCCGGTACGCAGGCGCTTTTTCAGCTCTTCGCCCTTTTCGCCGGTGACGTTGGCGGCCGCCTGCTGCAAGGCCATCTGCACTTCGGCCAGGGCCGGGATCGGGATGTTCGGCGGCACTACCCGGTCGAGAATCCCGTCGCGGCGCATGTAGGCGTGAGCCAGCACGTAGTCGCCGATGGTCTGGGACTGGCGCAGGCCGCCGCAGTGGCCAATCATCAGCCAGCAATGCGGGCGCAGCACCGCCAGGTGATCGGTGATGTTCTTGGCGTTGGACGGGCCGACGCCGATGTTCACCAGGGTCACACCGTGGCCATCGCTGGCCTGCAAGTGGTAGGCCGGCATCTGGTAACGGTGCCAGACCACGCCCGCAGCAATGGCAGACGCTTCGCCGTGGTCCATGCTCTTGTCGATGATCACATTGCCCGGCAGCACCATGCGGATAAAACGCGGGTCACTGCGCAGTTGTTCCAGGCCGTGCACGATGAACTGGTCAACGTAGCGGTGGTAGTTGGTCAGCAAAATCCATGGCTGCACATGGCGCCAGTCGCTGCCGGTGTAGTGCACCAGGCGGCGCAGGGAGAAGTCGACGCGGGCGGCGTCGAACAACGCCAATGGCAGTGGGTCGGTGTTTTCCCAGTCGTAGAGTCCATCGGCAATGCCATCGGTGGCAGCGGACAGGTCGGTACTCGGGAACACCCGCGCCAGCGTGGCAGCGGTCACGCCGGAGCCGGCAAGTTCGTCGCCCTGCTCCACCACGTACGGGTAGGGAATGTTCTGCTGGCTGACGCCCACTTCTACCGTCACGGTGAAGTCGTGCATCAATGGCACCAGTTGCTCCAGCAGGTATTTGCGGAAGGCTGACGGATGGGTGACGGTGACGCTGTAGGTCCCCGGCAACTGGACCTTGGCATATGCCCGGGTGGTCTGAGGGACTTCGCCCTGCACCAGGTAGGTCAGGCGAAGTTCCGGGTAGCGAAACAGCGCACGTTGTTCGGCATCGGGTTCGACGCGGTCTTTGAGGTAGCGCTTGAGGGCTTGATTGAGCGCGCCGGTAGCACGCTCATGGAGAGCCGCCAGCCGATCCACGGCTTCTTCGGCGGTTTGAACGACAACAAAAGCTTCGGTCACGGTAAGCATCCTGTGTTCTGACTTGCAGGCCTTCATCTTGCCTGTATCCCTGGCGCACTGGAACACCGGAATTGGAATGCGATCAATGTGGGAGCGGGCTTGCTCGCGAAGGCGGTGGGTCAGCCAGCACCTGTATTAGCTGACCCACCGCCTTCGCGAGCAAGCCCGCTCCCACATTTTGACCGTGTTTATTCAGGAAAACAGAGGTGTCGACCGGGCGACAATGGCCTCCACATCCACACCCCGCGGCAAGGTGCCATACACCCGGCCCGACGACTCACCCAGCCGGCTGGCGATAAAGCCATCACTCACACAGGCATTGCCTGCCTCCAGCAACAGCTTGGCCTGCAACGCCACCGCAATGTCTTCGGTGAGTTGCCGGGCACGGTACTGGATGTCCTGGGTGTCCATGAACGCCGACTTCAGTTGTTCGATATGCCGTGCCAGGTGCTGGTAACCATGGCCATCCCCCAGCTCGACAAACAATGCCTCCAACACGCCCGGCTCTTTCGACAAGGCCCGCAGCACATCCAGGCACTGCACGTTGCCGGAACCTTCCCACGTCGAGTTGACCGGCGCCTCACGGTACAGACGCGGCAAAATGCTGTCCTCCACATACCCGGCACCGCCCATGCACTCGGCGGCTTCGTTGATCATCGCCGGGGCACGTTTGCAGATCCAATATTTGCCCACCGCCGTTACCAGCCGGGCGAATTTGGCCTCCTGCTCGTTATCCAGATGGTCCAGCGCGCGCCCCATGCGCATGCTCAAGGCCAGGGACGCCTCGCTTTCCAGGGCCAGGTCGGCCAGCACGTTTTGCATCAGCGGTTGCTCGCTGAGAACCCGGCCACCCACCAGGCGATGGGCGCAATGATGGCTGGCCTGGGTCAGCGCCTGGCGCATCAGGGCGCTGGAGCCGACCATGCAATCGAAACGGGTCATGGCCACCATCTCGATAATGGTCGGTACGCCGCGCCCTTCCTCGCCAATCATCCAGGCCAGCGCACCGCGAAACTCCACTTCGCTGGAGGCGTTTGAGCAATTGCCGAGTTTGTTTTTCAGGCGCTGGATGTAGAACTCATTGCGGGTGTCGTCCGGGCGGTGCCGGGGCAGCAGGAAACAGGTCAGGCCCTTGTCAGTCTGCGCCAGGGTGAGAAAGGCGTCGCACATCGGCGCCGAGCAGAACCACTTGTGCCCCACCAGCTCATACGCCTGGCCCGGGCCGCCGGCGCCCACCGGGTAAGCGCGGGTGGTATTGGCGCGCACGTCGGTGCCGCCCTGTTTCTCGGTCATGGCCATGCCGATGGTCGCGCCGGCCTTGTGGGCGATGCCGACGTTGCGTGGGTCGTATTCGGTGGCGAGGATTTTCGGCAGCCAGGTGTCAGCCAGGTCCGGCTGCAAGCGCAGGGCCGGGACGCAGGCGAAGGTCATGGTCAGCGGGCAGCCGGTGCCGGCTTCGGCCTGGCTGTGCAGGTAGGTCATCGCGGCGCGGGCCACGTGGGCGCCGGATTGCGGATGAGCCCACGGCAACGACGGCAGGCCATGTTCGACGGCGGCGCGCATCAGTTCGTGGTACGCCGGATGAAACTCCACCAGGTCGATGCGATGGCCAAACCGGTCGTGGCTGTTGAACACCGGCTTGTTCTGGTTGGCCAAAAAACCGGCCTCCATCAGCGGCCCGCCCGCCAGCGCACCATAGGTATCGATGCGCTGCTCTGCCCAGCCGGCGCCAAAACGCCGGGACCAGTCTTGCAGGGGCAAATCGATACGGTACAGGTTGGTGCCGTCCAGGGACGGTGGCTGATTGGTGACGTCGTGGGTTTCGGCGAACTGGTGCAGGTTCATGGCAGCCTCCTCGAAAAAGTTGGCCTGCTGATTCAAAGGCCTGTTTCTGAGTTAAGCACCACCACAACAGAAAGAAAAAGGGGATAAATGCCTAAATGTCGGCACTTTCGCCCTTTTCCGTCGACAGCAACCGAATATGCAACATCGCCTGCAAGGCATCAAATCGAATCGGTTTTGCCAATCGATCCGTCACGCCAACACCGTGGCAATGGTCTCGCTCGGGGGTTTGCGCCGAGCTGCTCAGGGCAATCACCGGCAGCTCTCCACAACCCGGCAATGCACGAATCTGGCAGCACAGCGAAAACCCGCCCTCCGGCACGTCCAGCAGCACCGCATCGAAGGTGTTACTTTGCAACAGCGCCAGGGCCGCCGGCCCGTTGTCGACGGTTTTCACGCGGTAACCGAGCTTGAGCAACATGCCGCGCACCACCAATTGCGCCACACCGTTGTCGTCTACCAGCAATACCGCGCACTCCTGCGGTGTACGTTGTGCCTGGGGTGCTCGCCGCACGGGCGCGGGCTCCGGCGGGAGCGGGCTGACCGCAAGCTCCAGTTGGAAGCGGCTGCCACGCCGCGGCTCGGAATTATGGGTGAGGCGCCCACCGAGCAATTCGATCAATTGCCGGCAGATTGCCAGGCCGATGCCCATGCCGCCGTACCGACGCGTGGTCGAGCCATCAAGCTGGAAGAAGCGCTGGTACAGGGTTGCTTCATCGAGGTAGGCGAATCCGATGCCGGTGTCGGTCACGATAAAGGTCAGGCGCAACGTCCCGTCAGCCTGGGGCACGCCGACTACCCGAACACGCACCGAACCTTCGTGGGTGAACTTGAAGGCGTTGTCCAGCAGGCAATCCAGGCATTGCGCCAACTTGCCGGGATCAGCGTTGATGCGGTCCGGCAGCTCATCCGCCAGGTCGATCGAAAACTCCAGGCCCTTACTCTGGGCGCTGGTCGCGAACTGCTGGCGCAAGGTGTCGAGCACGCCACGCAGGCTGAACACCTCGGGTTGCGGGCTGAGGCGCCCGGCCTGCAGTTCGGTGAGGGTCAGAATGCCGTTGACCATGCGCATCATCTCGCGGGCCGAGCCGGCGGCAGTTTGGTGATACTGGGCGAGGTCGCCTTGCAGCGGCTCGGTCTGCATCAACTCCAGGGAGCCGATCACGCCGTTCATCGGCGTGCGCAGTTCGTGGGTCAAGGTGGCGAGGAATTCATCCTTGAGCTGGTTGCTGTGGGCCAGTTGGGTGTTGAGCACTTCGAGTTTCTGGCTGGCATCAAACAGGATTTGCGCCTGCTGCTCACGCATCGCATTGATGCGGTCGGCCAGGGCCAGGGACAGCAAGGCCACTTCGAGTGCCGAGCCGATCTGGCTGGCGTACATCGTGAGGAACACATTGGGCAGGTAGCCCAGCACCATCATCGTATTGACCACCCCGCCCAGCAGGAACGCAGTCCAGGCAATGATGAAGTAACGCGCCATCCGCTGGCCGCAGTACCAGGCCTTGATGGCCGCGACGAAGATGGTCACGGTGAACACCAGCGCCAAACCGGTGGCCAGGCGCAGGGCCAATGCATAACTGGTGAACAGCGCCAGCACCATCACCGCCGCACCGCTGACCGCCAGCGCCAGTAACAGCCGGTTGATCCAGCGACTGTAAAGCGCGGTGTGCAGGAAGCTGCGGGCAAACAGGCTGCCGAACAGCGCCGCCGAACCGATCAGGAACGGCACCGCCGCATTCGCCCACCACGGGTTATCAGGCCAGAAGTACTGCACGGCCACGCCATTGACCGACAGTTGATACAGGCCGAACGAAGCAATATAGAGGATGTAATAGAGGTAGCTGGTGTCGCGCACGCTCAGGTAGATGAACAGGTTGTAGACCAGCATGCCGAGCAGCACGCCGTAGATCACGCCCAGCACGTACAGGCGCAGCGGCTGTTCTTCGAGGTACGCGGTGGTGGACCAGAGGGTCAGCGGTGCCTGGATCGAGCCCTGGCTTTGCAGGCGCAGGTACAGGATTTCCCGTTGGTCCGGTGCGAAGTCGAGCTTGAACAGGTAGTTACTCTGGCGAATTTCACGGCTGGAAAACGGCAGGCTACTGCCGGTGCGCGAGACCAGTCGATAGTTGCCGACGCTGTCGGGCTCGTACAGCTCCAGTTGGTTGAGCGGCGGATACGCCAGTTCCAGCAGCCAGTGGCGCGAGACATCCAGAATTGTCGGACGGTAATGCAGGTCGAGCTTGAGCCAGAACACCGAGCGCGAATAGCCGGCATTCAGGGTGGCTTTGTCATGGGTCTTGAAGCGACTGGCGAGGACCGGCGAGCTGATATCGCCAATGGTCAGGGCGCCACTTGGGTCTTCAAGCACTTGCATCACTTGGCCCAGGGGCAACCGCGTGGTGGTCTCGTTGAACTCGACTGCGCCGGCCAGCATCGGCAGCCCGCTCAACAGTAACATCAGCAAATAGCGCATAGAGCCCCAGCGTGACCTGTCCGGTTATGTCAAAAGCCTCCATTCCTTTTGAGCAGACGTATACCGGCGATACAGTTATTGGTTTGGATCCACTCTAGCATAGCCATTACAGGCCAAAAGACACCATTGAAATAATTTTTTGAAAGGCTCTAGAACGGGCATTACAGAGTATTTGACCTGTATTTGCGCATGATAGCAAACAGCCATTTCGTCCGACTCCTCCGCTAAAAATTCAACCATCGTCCGACAGCCACCCAAAAAGCGTTTGGTGGTAAGCTCGCGCACCATGAATATCTACAGCTCTCGCCCCGTTGTCCTCTGTCTCTCCGGCCATGATCCCAGTGGTGGCGCCGGCTTGCAGGCAGATATCGAAGCCCTGCTCGCCCAGGGTTGTCATGCGGCCCCGGCCGTTACCGCGCTGACCGTGCAGAACACCGTCAACGTCAGCGATTTCCGCGTGCTGGACCGCGAGTGGGTGCTGGCCCAGGCCAACGCCGTGCTCGGCGACTCCGACGTCGCGGCGGTGAAACTGGGCATGCTCGGTTCCCTGGAGATGGTCGACACTGTGGTCGAACTGCTCCAGGCGCACCCGCATCTGCCGGTGGTCTGCGACCCGGTGCTGCGTGCCGGTGGCGGCGGTAGCCTGGGCAAGGACGAAGTCGGCTATGCCATGCGCGAACGGCTGTTGCCGCTGTCGCTGATCGCCACGCCAAACCTGCCCGAAGCGCGCATCCTCGCTGAACTGCCCGAAGGCACGGCGGACGAATGCGCCGCCAGGCTGCTGCCGTTCATCAAGCACCTGCTGATCACCGGCGGCCATGGCGACGAGCACGAAGTGCACAACCGCCTCTACAGCCGCGACGGCACGCACCAGACCTTTACCTGCCAGCGCCTGCCCGGCAGTTATCACGGTTCCGGCTGCACCCTGGCCAGCGCGCTGGCCGGTCGGCTGGCACAGGGCGAAGGTTTGGTGAGCGCGGTGCAATCAGCCCTCAACTACACTTGGCGCACCCTGCGTGACGCTGAACAACTCGGCCAGGGGCAATTCGTGCCTCGTCGTCTGCCGTTGGATTTCTGCTCGTAACACCAAGAGGCCTGTCCGATGAAACTACGTGGCCTTTATGCCATTACCGACAGCCAACTGTTGGCCGGCAAGTTCCTCGCCTACGTCGAAGCGGCGTTGGACGGTGGCGTGACCCTGTTGCAATACCGCGATAAAAGCAGCGACGAAGCGCGCCGCCTGCGGGAAGCCGAAAAGCTGCGTGAGCTGTGCTCGCGCTACAAGACACAACTGATCATCAACGATGACGCCGAACTGGCCGCGCGCCTCGGCGTCGGCGTACACCTGGGCCAGACCGACGGCCCGTTGACCCCGGCTCGTGCACTGCTGGGCTCCAAGGCGATCATCGGTTCCACCTGCCACAGCCAGATCGAGCTGGCCGAGCAGGCCGCCAAAGAGGGCGCCAGTTACGTCGCCTTCGGCCGCTTCTTCAACTCCAACACCAAGCCCGGCGCCCCGGCGGCCACCGTTGAACTGCTGGCCCAGGCCCGCGCGCGGTTGCACCTGCCGATCTGCGTGATCGGCGGCGTCACCCTGGAAAACGCCGAACCACTGGTGGCCCACGGTGCCGACCTGCTGGCGGTGGTGCACGGCCTGTTTGGTGCCGACAGCACCCAGGAAGTCACCCGCCGCGCCCGCGCCTTTAACGATCTTCTAAAATCTTGAATTCAGAGAACACGATCATGTCCCGTTCCGAAACCCTGTTTGCCAATGCCCAGAAACACATCCCCGGCGGTGTGAACTCCCCCGTGCGAGCGTTCAAGAGCGTTGGCGGCACCCCGTTGTTCTTCAAGCATGCCGAAGGCGCCTACGTCACTGACGAAGATGACAAGCGTTACGTCGACTACGTGGGTTCGTGGGGCCCGATGATCCTCGGCCACAGCCACCCGGACGTGCTGGATGCAGTACGCCAGCAACTGCAACACGGCCTGTCCTATGGCGCACCCACCGCCATGGAAACCGAGATGGCAGACCTGGTCTGCTCCATCGTGCCGTCCATGGAGATGGTGCGGATGGTCAGCTCCGGCACCGAAGCCACCATGAGTGCGATTCGCCTGGCCCGTGGTTTCACCGGCCGCGACAGCATCATCAAGTTCGAAGGCTGCTACCACGGCCACTCCGACAGCCTGCTGGTCAAGGCCGGTTCCGGCGCACTGACCCAGGGCGTACCGAGCTCCGCCGGGGTGCCGGCCGCGTTTGCCAAACACACCCTGACCCTGCCGTTCAACGACATCGCCGCCGTCGAGCAGATGCTCAGCGAAGTCGGCCAGGAAGTAGCCTGCATCATCGTCGAGCCAGTAGCCGGCAACATGAACTGCGTACCGCCGGCACCGGGCTTTCTGGAAGGCCTGCGCGAACAGTGCGACAAGCACGGCGTGGTGCTGATTTTTGACGAAGTGATGACCGGTTTCCGCGTTGCCCTCGGCGGCGCCCAGGCGCACTACGGCGTGACGCCGGACCTGAGCACCTTCGGCAAGATCATCGGTGGCGGCATGCCGGTGGGCTGCTTCGGCGGCAAGCGAGAAATCATGCAACACATCGCGCCACTGGGCCCGGTGTACCAGGCGGGCACGCTCTCGGGTAACCCGCTGGCCATGGCCGCCGGCCTGACCACCCTGCGCCTGATCAGCCGCCCGGGCTTCCACGCCGAGCTGACCGACTACACCACCCGCCTGCTGGACGGCCTGCAACAGCGCGCCGACGCGGCTGGCATTCCGTTCGTGACCACCCAGGCGGGCGGCATGTTCGGCCTGTACTTCAGCGGCGCCGACGACATCGTCACCTTCGACGACGTGATGGGCAGCGATGCCGATCTGTTCAAGCGCTTCTTCCACCTGATGCTGGAAGGTGGCGTGTACCTGGCACCGAGCGCCTTTGAAGCCGGTTTCACCTCGATTGCCCATGGTGATGCCGAGCTGAAACTGACCCTCGACGCCGCTGAACGCGCCTTCGCCGCCTTGAAATAAGCGCCTCAAAAACCTGACGTCGCCCCTGGCGGCGTCAGATTTGCTACTTTGCTTACAGATATTTCCGTCTTTTTCCGAGAATTCACCTGCAATCCGGCAGATAACTTGCCCACGCAGCAGAAAAACGAGTAAAGACTTTGTAAGCAGGTGCCTGCTTATTTCATAATGCGCGCTTATTGGATCCCCCCGTGGGTCCCGCGCCCCGTCAGAGGTAAGTCGATTCCCATGAAACGCACCGGCCGCACCCTGGTTCTGGGCTGCCTGTTGCTCCTTCAGCCGCTGCTGGCGTTTGCCCAGGCAGGCGGCAACTCGTTGTTAATCCCAGCGATGGGTCGTTGCACCCTCAATACCCAGCCAGAAAGCCAGGCCGAAGCCCTGAGCGCGTGCCAGAAACAGGCCGATGGCGGGGATGCGCAGGCGCAATACGAGTTGGGCGAGTACTTCTACGACAGTAAAAACCCCGCACGCGACCTCAACAAAGCCTTGAACTACTTCGAGAAAGCCTCGTTGCAGGGCCACGCCCAGGCGCAATTCCAGCTGGGCACCATGTTCTTCCACGGCGAAGGCGTACCAGCCAATAACGTTCAGGCGTATATCGTGCTGAAAATGGCGGCGGTCAATGGCGCCGAAGATGCGCTGGACACGGCCGACGAAGTGGCCGAGCACATGCAGCGCGACGAACTGGAAGTGGCGACCCAGGTACTGGGGCAGATTTTCCGCAACTACCTGCAGGAACTGCAGAGTGCAGATGGCAGCTCGCCATTCTCGCCACTGCCGGATCCTTCACGCTGAGGAATTGCTCCCATGCATGGCATGGGAACATTCACGGTCTTACTTCTCTGGCATCGGCATCGGAAACGGCATGACGTTGCTCATGCCCCGGGCCTCGCTGATTTTCGGCGTCCCCAGGCGCTCGACTTCATCGATGCGCACAATCGAATGCATCGGCACAAAACTGCGCACCACGCCTTCGAACTGAGCCTTGAGTTTTTCCTCGCCCGGGTCGACGACCAGCTGTGTGCGCTCGCCAAAGACGAACTCTTCCACTTCCAGGAAGCCCCACAGATCACTTTGATAGATCTGCTTGGCGTACATTTCGAACACCTGGCCCTGGTTAAGGAAAATCACCTTGTAGATTGGAGCTTCACGTTTGGTCATGGTGGGCGGGTAACACATCGGGGGATATAAAAGAGGGCGCGAACTATAGCATGGCGTCCGATGCACAGTGCTAGGAACCTATCGGCATGCCCCCTATAATGCGCGGTTCTTTACCACCAGTTGACGATCCCCCATGGCCAAGAAGCTTTACATCGAAACCCACGGTTGCCAGATGAACGAGTACGACAGCTCGCGCATGGTCGATCTGCTGGGTGAACATCAGGCCCTGGAAGTCACCGCCCGCGCCGAAGATGCCGACGTGATCCTGCTCAATACCTGCTCGATCCGCGAGCGGGCCCAGGACCGGGTCTACTCGCAGCTGGGCCGCTGGCGCGAGCTGAAACTGGCCAACCCGGACATGGTGATCGCCGTCGGCGGTTGCGTGGCCAGCCAGGAAGGCGCCGCCATCCGCGACCGTGCACCGTATGTCGACGTGGTCTTCGGCCCGCAAACCCTGCACCGCCTGCCGGAAATGATCGACGCCGCCCGCATCACCAAGCTGCCGCAAGTCGACGTCTCGTTCCCGGAAATCGAAAAATTCGACCACCTGCCCGAGCCGCGCATCGACGGCCCGAGCGCGTATGTGTCGGTGATGGAAGGTTGCAGCAAGTACTGCACCTTCTGCGTGGTGCCGTACACCCGCGGCGAAGAAGTCAGCCGCCCGTTCGACGACGTGCTGGCAGAGATCATCCACCTGGCCGAGAACGGCGTGCGCGAAGTGACCCTGCTGGGGCAGAACGTCAACGGTTATCGCGGCCAGACCCACGATGGGCGCCTGGCTGACCTCGCGGAGCTGATCCGCGTGGTGGCTGCCGTCGACGGGATCGAGCGGATCCGCTACACCACCTCGCACCCGCTGGAGTTCTCCGACAGCCTGATCCAGGCCCACGCCGAAGTGCCGGAGCTGGTCAAACACCTGCATCTGCCGGTGCAATCGGGCTCGGACCGCATTCTGTCGGCCATGAAGCGCAACCACACCGCCCTGGAATACAAATCCAAACTGCGAAAATTGCGTGCGGCAGTCCCGGGGATTTGCATCAGTTCGGACTTTATCGTCGGCTTCCCGGGCGAGACCGAGAAAGATTTCCAGCAGACCATGAAGCTGATCGAAGACGTCGGTTTCGACTTCTCCTACTCCTTCGTCTACAGCCAGCGCCCGGGCACCCCGGCGGCCGACCTGCTCGACGAAACCCCGGAAGCGTTGAAGAAGGAGCGTTTGAACGCCCTGCAACACCGCCTCAACCAGCAGGGTTTCGAGATCAGCCGACAGATGGTGGGTTCGACCCAGCGCATCCTGGTCACCGACTACTCGAAAAAGGACCCTGGCGAATTGCAGGGCCGGACCGAGAACAACCGGATCGTCAACTTCCGTTGCGATAATCCGACGCTGATCGGGCAGTTCGCCGACGTGCACATCGACGCGGCGCAACCGCACTCGCTGCGCGGCTCGCTGGTTAACTGAGAGCCCGGTTTTCAAGGCAAATGAAGATCAAATGTGGGAGCTGGCTTGCCTGCGATAGCGATATAACAGGCAGCCTCTCTTTTGGACGTGCCGGCCTCATCGCAGGCAAGCCAGCTCCCACACTGGATCGCCTTTGTTCTTGAGAGCGGGTCCGGGATATATAAGTGCTTTCGCACGCAGCCTGCTGGCGTTATCCTTGATTTCATCTTAATTGCCCCAGGGCGGCTAAAAGCGACCTTGAACGCACCCATAGAACCACATCGTTTTCTCCTCGAGCCCTTTGAGGCTCGCCGTTTCGCCAATCTGTGCGGACAGTTCGACGAGCACCTGCGCCTGATCGAACAACGCCTGAGCATCGAGATCCGCAACCGCGGCAATCAATTCGAGCTTATTGGTGAACCCCAACACACCACCTCGGCAGAAAACCTTCTGCGCCGCCTCTACCGGGAAACCAAAGGTAGCGAGCTGTCGCCGGAAACGGTGCACCTGTACCTGCAGGAATCCGCGGTGCAAGACCTGGCCAATAACCCGGTGGCCGAAGCCAGCGTGGCCCTGCGCACCAAGAAAGGCATGATTCGCCCTCGCGGCTTGAATCAGCAGCGCTACGTCAAAGAGATTCTGGGCAACGACATCAACTTCGGCATCGGTCCGGCCGGTACCGGCAAGACCTACCTGGCCGTGGCTTGCGCAGTCGACGCCCTGGAGCGCGAGCAGGTGCGACGCATCCTGCTGGTGCGCCCGGCGGTGGAAGCTGGCGAGAAACTGGGCTTTCTGCCCGGCGACCTGGCCCAGAAGATCGACCCGTACCTGCGCCCGCTCTACGACGCCCTCTACGAGATGCTCGGCTTCGAATACGTGGCCAAGCTGATCGAGCGCCAGGTGATCGAAATCGCCCCGCTGGCCTACATGCGCGGTCGTACGCTGAACAACAGCTTCATCATCCTCGACGAAAGCCAGAACACCACCGTCGAGCAGATGAAAATGTTCCTCACCCGGATCGGCTTCGGCTCCACGGCCGTGATCACCGGCGACGTCACCCAGGTCGACCTGCCCAAAGGCACCAAATCGGGCCTGGCCCAGGTGATCGAGGTGCTCAAGGACGTGCCGGGGATCAGCTTCACCCACTTCATGCCCAAAGACGTGGTACGTCACCCGTTGGTGCAGCGCATTGTCGAAGCCTACGAGCGCTTCGACCACCGCGACGACCAACCGGCCAAGGACACTCGCCGCGATGCTTGAGCTTGACCTGCAACTGGCCACTGAAGCGCCCGCCCCCAGCGAAGAACAGTTCCGCCAGTGGTGCACCCTGGCCCTGCGCCAGCGCACCGCCGACTCGGAACTGACCATTCGCCTGGTGGACGAGCCCGAAGGCCGTGAACTGAATCACACCTGGCGACAAAAAGACTACGCAACCAACGTGCTGTCGTTTCCCGCCGACGTACCCGATGAGCTGCTGGATATCCCGTTGCTGGGGGATCTTGTTATCTGCGTCGAAGTGGTCGAGCGTGAAGCAAAGGAACAAGGCAAGGAACTTGAAGCCCACTGGGCCCATCTGGTCATCCACGGCTGCTTGCATCTCTTGGGTTACGACCATATAGACGATGACGAAGCCGAAGAAATGGAAGCACTGGAACGAACGTTGCTTGCAGAACTGGGTCATCGCGACCCGTATGCAGACGACGAAATTGCAACTACACCTAACTGAAACAATAAAGGATTTAGAGTAATCGCTATGAGCGAAGACCGATCGAGCAACGGGCAAAAGTCATGGCTGGGGAAACTCACCCAGGCCTTTGCCCACGAGCCGAAAAATCGCCAGGAGCTGCTGGAGCTGCTGCGCGAGGCACATCAGAACAAGTTGCTGGACAGCGAAGCGCTGGCCATCGTCGAAGGCGCCATCCAGGTGGCTGACCTGCAAGTACGGGACATCATGGTTCCGCGCTCGCAGATGGTCAGCATCAAGGCGACCCAGACCCCTCGGGAGTTCCTCCCGGCCGTCATCGACTCCGCGCACTCGCGCTACCCGGTGATCGGCGAAAGCCATGACGACGTCATGGGCGTCCTGCTGGCCAAGGACCTGCTGCCGCTGATCCTCAAGGAGAACGGCGACAGCTTCAACATCAAGGACCTGCTGCGTCCTGCCACCTTCGTTCCCGAATCCAAGCGCCTGAATGTGCTGCTGCGCGAATTTCGTGCGAACCACAATCACATGGCCATCGTGATTGACGAATACGGCGGCGTTGCCGGCCTGGTGACCATCGAAGACGTGCTGGAACAAATCGTCGGCGACATCGAGGACGAACACGATGTCGAAGAAGACAGCTATATCAAGCCGCTGCCCAGCGGTGACTTCCTGGTCAAGGCCCTGACGCCGATCGAGAACTTCAACGAGTTCTTCGACAGCGAATTCTCCGACGATGAATTCGACACCGTCGGCGGCCTGGTGATGAGTGCGTTCGGGCATCTGCCAAAACGTAACGAGACCACCGAGATCGGTGCCTATCGCTTCCGCATCCTGAATGCCGACAGCCGCCGGATCCACCTGATTCGCCTGACACCTATTGCCCGCTAAGGAAGGGGTGGGTCATCAGCTATTTCCTGTGTCGCGTTGCCCCTGAGAGCCGGCCAGGCAAGGCGCAGGCCGCAGGGAATGGCGCTCCCTTTCCAAGGCCTGCAACGCAGCATGGCCGGCTCTCAGGGGCAACCCGAAGGGCCGGCCTGCTGTGGTGCAGGGCTGCGTTACTCGTCGTTCATTTGGAAAAACCAAACCACACTCCTCGCGCCTTGCCCTGCGCCACAGCAGGCCGGCGCGACACAGGAAATAGCTGATGACCCACCCCTACATGCGCCGTATCATTGCACCCGGCTGGCCCGGTAACCTGCTGGCCGTGGTGGCCGGTGCCATCACCACCCTGGCGCTGGCGCCGTTCGATCTCTGGCCGTTTGCGCTGGTGGCGGCCGGTTTCTTTTATGCGGGACTGCGTGAGCTGACACCGCGCCAGGCCTTATGGCGCGGCTGGTGTTTCGGCTTCGGCCTGTTTGGCGCCGGCACCAGCTGGATCTACTACAGCATCCATCATTTCGGCGGCGCTTCGGTGCTGCTGGCGGGCATGTTGATGCTGGCGTTTACCGCGGCAATTGCCTGGTTCTTTGCCCTGCCCGCCTGGCTCTGGGCGCGCTGGCTGCGCCGCAACGAAGCGCCATTGGCCGATGCCCTGGCCTTCGCGGCCTTGTGGGTGGGCCAGGAAGCGTTTCGCGGCTGGTTCCTCACCGGCTTTCCATGGCTTTATTCCGGCTACAGCCAGCTCGACGGCCCCCTCACCGGTCTCGCACCACTGGGTGGCATGTGGCTGATTTCCTTTGCCCTGGCGCTGACTGCCGCATTGATCTTCAACCTGCCACGCTTGCTGGCAGGCAAGCGCAACCTGTTCATCGGTGCCGGCTTGCTGCTGTTGGTGGCGCCATGGGCCATCGGCCTGGCACTCAAGCATCACGCCTGGACGACCCCGGCTGGCGCACCGCTGACGGTGGCGGCCGTCCAGGGCAACGTCGAACAAAGCATGAAATGGGACCCCGAGCAGCTCAATGCCCAGCTCGCGCTGTACCGTGACATGAGTTTTACCTCCAAGCCCGTCGACCTGCTGGTGTGGCCGGAAACCGCCGTGCCCGTACTCAAGGAGTCCGTCGAAGGCTACCTGGGCATGATGGGCAAGTTCGCCGCTGACCGGCACACCGCGCTGATCACCGGCGTGCCGATCCGCCAGGAAGTGCACCACCACAAGCGCTTCTTCAATGGCATCACTGTGGTGGGTGAAGGCGACGGCACCTACCTGAAGCAAAAGCTGGTGCCGTTTGGCGAGTACGTACCGTTGCAGGACATGTTGCGCGGTTTGATCGCGTTCTTTGACCTGCCGATGTCGGACTTTGCCCGCGGCCCGGCCGACCAGGCACTGTTGCAGGCCAAGGGCTATCAGATTGCGCCGTTCATTTGCTACGAAGTGGTGTACCCGGAATTCGCCGCCGGCCTGTCAGCCCGCAGCGATTTGTTGCTGACCATCAGCAATGACACCTGGTTCGGCCGCTCCATCGGCCCGCTGCAGCATTTGCAGATGGCCCAGATGCGCGCCCTGGAAGCCGGCCGCTGGATGATCCGCGCCACCAACAACGGGGTCACCGGCCTGATCAACCCGTACGGGCAGATCACCGTGCAGATCCCGCAGTTTGAGCGGGGGATTCTCTACGGCGAGGTGGTGCCGATGCACAACCTCACGCCGTACCTGCAATGGCGGTCGTGGCCGTTGATCATCCTGTGCCTTGGCCTGTTCGGCTGGGCCTTGCTGGCCGGGCGGATGTCCAAGACCGTGTAGGAATGGCGCCTGTGGGTTATCGGTAAAACAACCGGTAACCCACCTGCCCCACCGCTTCATTCAGCAACTGCCCGCTTTGCCATATCGCCTTGAATTCCGGCATCCAGCCACCCAATGGCCGGGCATTGTCTACCCCCATAAAGCCCACCGGCGCCGGAACCACCGTGAACCCGGCCTTTTCGAAGCTCCAGCGCGAGCGCGGCATGTGCGCAGCGTGAGTGACCACCACCACCCGCTTGATGCCCTGCGGCAACAGTATCTCGGCACTCATCTGTGCGTTTTCCCACGTGGTACGACTGCGTTCTTCCTTCCAGCGCACGCTCACGCCGAAGTCATCCTGCATCGACACCGCCATCAGTTCCGCCTCGCTGGGCGGCGTGCCGTAGTGCAAGCCACCGGTGGTCAGCACCGGCAAGCCTGAAGCTTTTGCCAGTCGCGCGGCATAGCGCTGACGCTCAAGGCCGATACCGGTCGGCTGATCAGCACCCCATGCCAGATCCCCGCGCTCACGCCCGGAACCCAATACCACGATGGCATCAGCCCGCTGCGCCAGGGTCGCCCATTCGTCACGCGGCAACGGCGGTTCGGTCGAAAGTGCTTTTGCCCCCCACTCCACCACCACCGGCAGGCTCATCAACCACATCCCGCCGAACCCCAGCGCAAAGCACACCGCCGCGAGGCGCGGACGGCTGCGACGAAACCACCAGGCAAGGGCCAGCAACAGCAAAAGAATGCCGGGCGGCAACAGCAATTGTTTAATGAAATAACGAATAGGCATCGGGCATCTCCAAAGATGCCCGAAGCCTAAGGTGTAACGGGGTTTAGCGACAATCTTTACAAGAACACACGCTGAGAAGGCTACAGATAACGCGGTGCTTCACTTGAAACGCACGGACCGGAGTTTTTCCGGGCTGCGACCGGCCGATAAATCCTTGAGCCATACCACCTTGGCCGACTGCGAAAACTCCTGGGCTGGCGGGGAGGCCATGCCATGGGGCGCGCGATGCTCATTTAACGCCAGATACGCCCTGATCACTTCCAGCTCTGCCTGGCTCAAGCCACGCAGTTCCAACTCCAGAGGCCGTTCATCACACAATCGGCCAGAGGTTTTTGCTGCATCCAGTGCTCGACCCAAACGGTCGATCAGTCCTTCGTACACCTGCGGTTTCGTCAAAGTTCGCTGCGAATCAACCATCCCTCACCTCATTGAAGATAAGACTCACTCCCCACTAAACAGCGTAGTCCTGCTGGCCCTGCCTGCCTGACGCCGCGACCAACGGCCTTGGCGGCGCAATCAGGGTTTCCCTCGATAGAGTGGGGTCATGTATGCTACGGCGCTTCCTGTAACTCCACTTCCCGCAGGGTTTGGGCACGGACGCGCCGCTTTTTGGTGTCGATCAACCTGAACGTTGCACCGAAGAGGATTAGGCCACCCCTATTCAGTTCAAAAGTAGCCATGCACGAACAATATCAGCCCCGTGAAATAGAAAATGCCGCCCAGTCGTTCTGGGATGAGCAAAAGTCCTTTGAAGTCAGTGAACAGCCAGGCAAGGAAACTTTCTATTGCCTATCGATGTTCCCTTACCCCAGCGGCAAGCTACACATGGGGCATGTGCGCAACTACACCATCGGCGACGTAATCTCCCGCTACCAGCGCATGCTGGGCAAGAACGTCCTGCAACCCATGGGTTGGGACGCCTTCGGCATGCCGGCGGAAAACGCCGCGATGAAGAACAACGTAGCGCCCGCCAAGTGGACCTACGAAAACATCGCCTATATGAAGACCCAGCTGCGCAGCCTGGGCCTGGCGGTGGACTGGTCCCGCGAGGTGACCACCTGCAAGCCTGATTACTACCGCTGGGAACAATGGCTGTTCACTCGCCTGTTCGAAAAAGGCGTGATCTACAAAAAGAGCGGCACCGTCAACTGGGACCCGGTGGACCAGACCGTGCTGGCCAACGAACAAGTGATCGACGGCCGCGGCTGGCGTTCCGGCGCGCTGATCGAAAAGCGCGAAATCCCGATGTACTACTTCAAGATCACCGCCTACGCGGATGAACTCTTGTCGAGCCTCGACGATTTGCCGGGCTGGCCCGAGCAGGTCAAGACCATGCAGCGCAACTGGATCGGCAAGTCCCGTGGCATGGAAGTGCAGTTCCCCTACAACGTCGATTCCATCGGCGCAGAAGGCGTACTGAAAGTCTTCACCACCCGTCCGGACACCCTGATGGGCGCGACCTACGTCGCCGTGGCCGCCGAACACCCGCTGGCCACCCAGGCCGCACAGAACAACCCTGAGCTGCAGGCGTTCATCGCCGAATGCAAAGGCGGCAGCGTCGCCGAAGCCGACGTCGCCACCCAAGAGAAAAAAGGCCTGCCGACCTCGCTGTTCGTCGAGCACCCGCTCACCGGTGAGAAACTGCCGGTGTGGGTCGCCAACTATGTGCTGATGCACTACGGCGATGGCGCAGTAATGGCTGTGCCGGCGCATGACGAGCGCGACTTCGAATTCGCCGTGAAATACAACCTGCCGATCAAGTCCGTCGTGCGCACCAGCTCGGGCGACACCAACCCGGCTCCGTGGCAGGACGCGTACAACGAACACGGCACCCTGATCAATTCCGGCGAGTTCGACGGCCTGGATTTCGAAGGCGCGTTCGACGCCATCGAAGTAGCCCTGATCAAGAAAAACCTCGGTGCCTCGCGCACCCAGTTCCGCCTGCGTGACTGGGGCATCAGCCGCCAGCGCTACTGGGGCTGCCCGATCCCGATCATCCACTGCGAAACCTGCGGTGACGTGCCGGTGCCGGAAGACCAACTGCCGGTCGTGCTGCCGGAAGACGTGGTGCCGGACGGTGCCGGCTCGCCCCTGGCGCGCATGCCTGAGTTCTACGAATGCACCTGCCCGAAATGCGGTGCCCCGGCCAAGCGTGAAACCGACACCATGGACACCTTCGTGGAGTCCTCGTGGTACTACGCCCGCTACGCCTCGCCACACTATGAAGGCGGCCTGGTGGAAAAATCCGCGGCCGACCACTGGCTGCCGGTGGACCAGTACATCGGCGGTATCGAACACGCCATCCTTCACCTGCTGTACGCGCGCTTCTTCCACAAGCTGATGCGCGACGAAGGCCTGGTGAGCTCCGACGAGCCGTTCAAGAACCTGCTGACCCAAGGCATGGTGATTGCCGAGACTTATTACCGTCGCGAAGCCAATGGCGCCTACACCTGGTTCAACCCGGCCGATGTCGAACTGGTGCGTGACAGCAAGGCCAAGGTCATCAGCGCAAAACTGATCTCCGACGGCCTGCCGGTGGAAATCGGCGGCACCGAGAAGATGGCCAAGTCGAAGAACAACGGCGTCGATCCACAGTCGATGATCGATCAGTTCGGCGCAGACACCTGCCGCCTGTTCATGATGTTCGCCTCGCCGCCAGACATGAGCGCCGAATGGTCCGACTCCGGTGTCGAGGGTTCGCACCGTTTCCTCAAGCGCGTCTGGCGCCTGGCGCACGCCCATGTCAGCCAGGGCTTGCCGGGCAAACTGGACGTTGCCGCCTTGAGCGATGAGCAAAAAACCATTCGCCGCAGCACCCACCTGGCCATCCGCCAGGCCAGCCAGGACGTGGGCCAGCACCACAAATTCAACACGGCCATCGCCCAGGTGATGACGCTGATGAACGTGCTGGAAAAAGCGCCGCAGGCCACCGAACAGGACCGCGCACTGGTACAGGAAGGCCTGGAAACGGTCACCCTGCTGCTGGCGCCGATCACGCCGCACATCAGCCACGAACTGTGGAGCCGTTTGGGCCACAGCGGTGCAGTCATCGATGCCGGCTGGCCGGTACAGGATGACAGCGCCCTGGTACAGGACACGCTGCAACTGGTGATTCAGGTCAACGGCAAGCTGCGCGGCCAGATCGACATGCCGGCCAGCGCCAGCCGTGAAGACGTCGAAGCCGCCGCCCGTACCAACGAAAACGTGCTGCGCTTCACCGAAGGCCTGACGATCCGCAAAGTGATCGTGGTGCCCGGCAAACTGGTCAATATCGTCGCTAGCTAATCGGATCGGGCGCCAGGGCATACCCTGGCGCCGAACAAAACCTCCAGGGCCTCGATAAGGCCCACATGGTTTCAAGGGGAGCATCAAAATGATCAAACGCAATCTGCTGGTTATGGGCCTTGCCGTGCTACTGAGCGCTTGTGGCTTCCAGCTGCGCGGCACCAACCACACCGAACTGACGCTCAAGGAACTCGACGTCACCGCCCGCAACTCCTACGGCGAGACGGTAAAACAGCTGCGCCAGGTCCTGGAAAGCAGTGGCGTCAAAGTCTATTCAGGCGCGGCTTACAAACTGAACCTGGCGGACGAAAAAGAAGACCAGCGTAACCTCAGCTACGCCAGTGCCGGGCGCTCTTCGGACGTCGAACTGAGCACCACGCTCTACTTCGAAATCCAGGGCCACGACCACCTGCCGCTGATGGGCGACAAGATCGTGGTGCAGAAAGTCGTGAGCCACGACGGCAACAACCTGGTGGGTTCGGACTCCGAAGTCACCCAGGTGCGCAAGGAAATGCGTCGTGAACTGGTGCAGCGCATGGTTCTGCGCCTGCAACTGATCACCCCGGAGCAATTGGATAAGCTGCAGCAAACGGCAGATGCCAAGGCCAAGGCGGATGCCGATGCGCTGAAAGCGGCGCAAGAGTATGAAAACAGCCAGCCGAAACAATCGCCTGTCGAAGTCCCAGCCGAGTAAGCCAGACGGGGCGCCCCAAGCGCCCCGTTCGCCCTGCCTATGAAACTTGCCCCCGCCCAACTCGCCAAGCACCTGCAAGGCAGCCTTGCGCCCGTCTACATCGTCAGCGGTGATGACCCGCTGCTGTGCCAGGAGGCTGCGGACGCGATTCGCACGGCCGCCCGCCAACAGGGCTTCGATGAGCGCCAGGTGTTCAGCGCCGACGCCAGTTTCGACTGGGGTACGCTGCTGCAGGCCGGGGCGAGCATGTCGCTGTTCGCCGAGAAACGCCTGCTGGAACTGCGGCTGCCTTCGGGCAAGCCGGGTGACAAGGGCGCGGCGGCACTGATGGAATACTGTGCGCGCCCGGCTGAAGACACACTGTTGCTCATCAGCCTGCCCAAGCTCGATGGCAGCGCGCAGAAAACCAAGTGGGGCAAGGCGCTGGTTGAAGGGGCTCAGACCCAGTTCATGCAGATCTGGCCGGTGGACAGCGGGCAATTGCCACAGTGGATTCGCCAGCGCCTGTCCCAATCCGGGCTGACCGCCAGTCATGACGCGGTAGAGCTGATCGCGGCGCGAGTGGAAGGCAACCTGTTGGCCGCCGCCCAGGAAATCGAAAAGCTCAAGCTGATGGCCGAAGGTGGCCAGATCACTGTCGAAACCGTACAAGGCGCCGTGGCTGACAGCGCACGCTTTGACGTGTTTGGCCTGGTGGACGCGATCCTGAACGGCGAACCTGCCCACGCCCTGCGCATGCTCGAGGGGTTGCGCGGTGAAGGCGTCGAGCCACCGGTCATTCTCTGGGCCCTGGCCCGGGAATTGCGCCTGCTGGCCAATATTGCCCTGCAATACAGCCAGGGCATCCCGTTGGACAAGGCCTTCAGCCAGGCGCGACCACCGGTGTGGGACAAGCGCAAACCGCTGATCAGCAAAGCCCTGCAACGGCACTCGGCGCAACGCTGGGCGCAATTGCTGCTGGAAGCCCAGCGCATTGACGCGCAGATCAAAGGCCAGGCCGCCGGATCGCCATGGATGAGCCTGAGTCGTTTGTCACTTTTGATGTCAGGACAGCGCCTGGCGTTGCCTGCTGAATAGTCCTACGCGTCGCTGGGCTGGACAGAATCCAAACTTCGGCAGATGATTCGCACCGCATCATCAACCCGTCAAAGAGTAACCATCATGAGCAAAAAGCCATCCAAGCATGGCCCCAACAAGGCCAAATCCATCATCGCCCAGCCGTTGTTCCGCAGTCGCCAGGAACGCGCCGGCAAGGGCAAAGGCAGCTACCGCCGCGAAGCCTTCCAGTCTAATAGCTGGGAGGCTTCTTACTTTCTGGCTGCCTGAAGGCAAGCGCCCCTCTGGCATGATAAGGTCTGTACCTGATTCGTATTCCCTGGACCTGTGCATGCCCTCTAGTCTTTCCCGTCGTTGGCACCTTCGCCAACTGATCGCTGCCTCCAGCCTCATTCTGTTAGTCGCCTGCGCAGAAAAACCTACCGCCGCCGATGCCCAACCCCTGCCCCCGCTCCAGACTGCACCGGTAGCTGCGCCTGCCGTCGTTGCACCACTGGCGGTGGACAATCTTGATATCCAGCCAACCCAGACCTTTGCCGAATGGCAGGCGGGCTTTCGCGTGGAAGCCTTGAAGGCCGGTATCACGCCACAGGTGTTCGACACTGCGTTTGCCAATGTCGTACCCGACATGGCGGTGATCCGCGCCGACCGCAGCCAGCCTGAGTTCTCCCGCCCGGTGTGGGAATACCTCGACGGCGCGCTGTCGCCGCTGCGCGTGCGCAATGGCCAGGCGCTGCTGGTGAAATACGCCGACATTCTGCAGCGCATTGAGGACCGTTATGGCGTCGACCGCCAGGCACTGGTCTCGGTGTGGGGCATGGAGAGTAACTTCGGCCAGTTCCAGGGCAACAACTCGGTGATCCGCTCCCTGGCGACCCTGGCCTATGAGGGCCGTCGCCCGGCGTTCGCTCAAGCGCAACTGCTGGCGGCGCTGCAAATCATCCAGCACGGTGATATCGCCGCCGACCAGATGAAAGGTTCCTGGGCCGGGGCCATGGGCCAGACCCAGTTCATCCCGACCACCTATAACACCCACGCGGTGGACTTCGACGGTGACGGCCGCCGCGATATCTGGAACAGCCCGGCCGACGCCCTCGCCTCCACCGCGCACTACCTGCAAAGCTCCGGCTGGCAGAAAGGCCAGCCGTGGGGCTTTGAGGTGCAGCAACTGCCGTTGAATTTTGATTACGCCCTGGCCGATGGCAGCGTGCGCAAAACCGTTGGCGAGTGGTTGACACTGGGGATCCAGGTGCCACCTGGCGCCAGCGTCCCGGCCAACGTAAACCAGCTTTCCGCAGCCCTGCTGCTGCCGGCCGGCTATCGTGGCCCGGCGTTCCTGGTGCTGGATAACTTCCGCGCGATCCTCAAGTACAACAACTCATCGTCCTACGCGCTGGCGGTGGGCTTGTTGTCGGAAAGGTTCGGGGGCGGAGGCGTGATTCGTGGAAGCTGGCCGAAAGACGAGCTGCCATTGACGCGTTCACAGCGGATTGACTTGCAGACGGTGCTCAGCGCCAATGGTTACGACGCAGGCAACCCGGACGGCATCATCGGCGCCAATACCCGCAAGGCGATTCGTGCTGCGCAGCAGTCCCTGGGCTGGCCGGCGGATGGGTATCCGACGGTGAAGCTGCTCGAGTCGTTGCAGAGCCGCTAGATTACTGTACGGCCGCTACCGCCATCGCAGGCAAGCCAGCTCCCACCTTGACCGCGTATATCACTAACAACGCGATCAAAGGTGGGAGCTGGCTTGCCTGCGATGAGGCCTTCAGAAGCAACAGAAGGCTCAGGCTTTAAACACCACATCCTGCTCCAACACCAACCGCTTCTCCCCCGCATCCAGCCGCACCCTCGCGCCCATCGGCAACGTGAGGTTCGGGTTGCAATGCCCGCTGCGCCAGCCGGCCAGCACAGGAATGCACAGTGGCTCGAAGGTCTCCTTAAGCAGTCGTTCAAGCGCAACGCTATCAACCCCGGCCACATCCCCCACCACCACACCCGCGACCTGAGCCAACTTGCCCGCAAGGCGCAAATGGGTGAGCAACCGGTCGATTCGGTACAGCGGCTCGTTGATGTCTTCGATAAACAGAATGATGCCCTCGGCATCAATCTCGAACGCCGTGCCCATCACGGCTGCGATCATCGATAGATTGCCGCCCAGCAACAGCCCGCAGGCGATGCCTGGCTCGACGGTGGTCAATGGGTAGGCCACCGGGTGGGTCAGCTGGCTGCCCGCCTTCACCTGGCCACGCAGCATGCTGAACAGTGAAGATTCGGTCGGCTGTTGCTTTTCACCCAACAGGTCGGCGTTGAACATCGGCCCGTGAAAGGTGACGAAACCGGCATAACGATTGATCGCTAGGTGCAACGCGGTGATATCGCTGTAGCCTACAAATGGCTTGGGGTTGGCCCGCAGCAGTTCAAAGTCCAGGCGGTCCAGCAGGCGCGGCGTGCCGTAGCCGCCCCGCAGGCAGAAAATCGCGTCGATGGCCGGGTCGGCGAATGCGGCGTGCAGGTCATTCAGGCGTACGTCATCACTGCCGGCCAGGTAGCCATCACGCTGCCCCACACCCGGGAAAACCCGCAGTGTGTAGCCCCGGGCACGCATCCATTGCGTGGCCTTGTCGATATCCAGCTCGGCCGGCCCGGCAGGGGCAATCAGCCCGATCACGCCTTCGGCGCGCAGCGCAGGTACCGCACAAGTGGTCAATTGAGTCGTCATCCATGGTTCTCCTCGTGTGGATTGCCCAAGGCACTCTAAACAGCAATGGTTGCAAACAGAAGAGGAGGAATCAGCCGCCGGATGCGGAAAAAGAGGGTGTAGCAGTGGGAGCGGGAAACCCCGCCCCCACAGTCGGCATCAGGACACCAGGCTGGCCTTGACCAGTTTCGCCTGCTCGTCGGCGTGGTACGAGGAACGTACCAGCGGGCCGGAAGCGACGTTCTTGAAGCCCATCTTGTAGCCTTCTTCGGCAAACCAGGCGAACACGTCGGGGTGCACGAAGCGCTGTACCGGCAAGTGGCTGCGGGACGGCTGCAGGTACTGGCCGAGGGTCAGCATGTCGATGTCGTGTTCGCGCATCCGCTTCATGACTTCGATGACTTCTTCGTCGGTTTCGCCCAGGCCCAGCATCAGGCCGGATTTGGTCGGAATGTGCGGCATCATCTGCTTGAATTTCTGCAGCAGGGTCAGCGACCACTGGTAGTCCGAACCCGGGCGCGCGGCCTTGTACAGGCGCGGTACGGTTTCCAGGTTGTGGTTGAACACATCCGGCGGCTCGGCAGCGGTGATTTCCAGTGCTACGTCCATGCGGCCACGGTAGTCCGGGACCAGGGTTTCGAGCATCACGTTCGGCGACAGCTTGCGGATCTCGCGGATGCAGTCGGCAAAGTGCTGGGCACCGCCGTCGCGCAGGTCGTCTCGGTCAACCGAGGTGATCACCACGTACTTGAGTTTCAGGTCGGCGATGGCGATGGCCAGGCTTTCCGGCTCGTTGACGTCCAGTGGCTTCGGCCGGCCGTGGCCGACGTCGCAGAACGGGCAACGACGGGTGCAGATGTCACCCATGATCATGAAGGTGGCGGTGCCACCGGAGAAGCACTCGCCCAGGTTCGGGCAGGACGCTTCCTCGCACACGCTGTGCAGCTTGTGTTTGCGCAGCAGGGACTTGATGCGGTCGACTTCCGGCGAAACCGGGATGCGCACGCGAATCCAGTCAGGTTTCTTCGGCAGTTCGGTGGTCGGAATGATCTTCACCGGGATGCGTGCAACCTTCTCGGCGCCGCGCAGCTTGACGCCGGCTTCCACCTTGGCACGCGGGGCCGGACGCTCGGTGATATCCAGCGTCGGGATCATGGTTTGCACTGCATCAGTAGTCATAATCAGTCGATTCCGCCCGTTAGGGTCGTCTGCTCAGCATAGTCGAGGTGTTTGACGAGCTGCGCGCGCAGCCGGGCACTTACCTCGGCAAATTCTAGTGGTGTTGCGTGATCGCTCAACTGGGTCATCGCCAAACCGGCGTAGCCACAGGGATTGATCCGGCGAAACGGCGCCAGGTCCATGTCCACGTTCAGGGCCAGGCCATGAAAGGAACAACCGTGGCGAATCCGCAGGCCCAGGGAGGCGATTTTCGCACCATCTACGTAAACCCCCGGTGCATCCGGCTTGGCGGCTGCGGTCACGCCGTAGCTGCCCAGCAGCTCGATCAGGCATGACTCCATGCGACTCACCAGCTCACGCACGCCAAAACCCAGCCTGCGCACGTCCAGCAACAGATAAGCCACCAATTGGCCTGGGCCATGGTAAGTCACCTGCCCGCCGCGGTCGACCTGCACCACCGGGATTTCTCCCGGCAGCAGCAAATGCTCGGCCTTGCCGGCCTGGCCCTGGGTGAAAACAGGCGGGTGCTCCACCAGCCAGATCTCATCCGGGGCTTCGGTGCCACGCTCGTTGGTGAACCGCTGCATGGCGTGCCACACCGGTTCGTATGCCATTTGGCCGAGCTCGCGAAAGCCCAGGGTCTGTGACATCACAACACCATGTGCACGAAGCCGGTAGCCCGCAGTTCGCTATTGATGTTGTAGAGCTGGTCCTGGTCAGTCGCCACGATGTGCAACTGAATGGTGGTGTACTTGCCGTTGGTGCTTTGACGCTCATCCACACGGTCATGGTTGATCGTTGCGTGTTTCTTGACGATCTCGATGATCTTGTCTTTGTTGCCCACACCCGTATCGCTGATCACCTTGACGGGATAGTCCACGTTTGGGAATTCGATCTTTGGCGCCTTTACTTCGGTATCGGTCATGGCGTAACGGCCTCGTAAGCGTAAGCCGTGGCGACGGGCATAACCCCGCGCCGGATCAGCGCGAGGTCATGCAGGTGCACACTATCAGTTGAACAAGCTGTAGAAGAATAGACGGATGCTATCCCACACGCGTCGGAAGATACCACCTTCGTCGACGGCGTCCAGAGCGATCAGGTCGGCGCTGTGGATCACTTTGTCGTCCAGTTTCACTTCGACCTTACCGATAACATCGCCCTTGGCGATCGGTGCGACCAATTGCGGGTTCATGGTCATGCTGGCAGCGAGCTTCTTGAGCTGGCCTTTTGGCATGGTCAGGGTCAGGTCTTCAGCCAGGCCGGCCTTGACTTGATGAGTCGCGCCTTTCCACACAGGGGCTTGAGCCAGCTCGGTGCCTTTCTGGTAGAAGGTCTGGGTTTCGAAGAAACGGAAGCCATAGGTCAGCAGCTTCTGCGTCTCGGCCGCACGGGCCTGCTCGCTGTTGGTACCGAACACCACGGCAATCAGACGCTGGCCGTCACGGACAGCAGACGACACCATGCAGTAGCCGGCTTCTTCGGTGTGGCCGGTTTTCAGACCATCGACGGTCTTGTCACGCCACAGCAACAGGTTGCGGTTAGGCTGCTTGATGTTGTTCCAGAAGAACTCTTTCTGGGAGTAGATCGCGTAGTGCACCGGGTCGACACGAATGATCGCGCGGGCCAGGATCGCCATGTCGTGAGCCGACGAGTAGTGCTCCGGGTTCGGCAGGCCGGTCGGGTTCATGAAGTGGCTGTTGGTCATGCCCAGGTCGGCCACGGTTTTGTTCATCATGTCGGCGAACGCGTCTTCGCTGCCGGCGATGTGCTCGGACAGAGCCACGCTGGCGTCGTTGCCGGACTGGATGATGATGCCGTGCAGCAGGTCGCTGACCGTTACCTGCGAGCCCACCTTGATGAACATCCGCGAACCGCCGGTACGCCAGGCGTTTTCGCTGACGGTGACCGGATCGTTTTCACCGATCTGGCCGCGACGGATTTCCAGGGTCGCGATGTAGGCAGTCATCAGCTTGGTGAGGCTGGCTGGGGGCAGGCGCTGGTCACCGTTGTTCTCCACCAGCACGTTACCGCTGGCGGCATCCATGAGCACCCAGGCCTTGGCGGCCAGTTGCGGTGAAGCCGGCACCATTTCCACCGCCCAGGCGGCAGGGGTGATGATCAGCGAAAGAAGCAGGCACGTGCGTTTGGCTAAGGTGGTGATGTTCATCCGTCTCTCGAAATTGCTTATGGAAACTTGCCCTCGCGGGCAAAACTATTCAGACAGCCCGTCGCCAGACTGTCGCGTGTTCGGTTGTACGCCCACCCCTTGCCCCTGGGTTTTTTATTGTTCAACGAGCCAACAACCAGGGCTCAAACCCGCGTGCGAGCCTGAGCCATCAATCCTTTGTCTTGCTTATTCGGCGGTGACCACGCTGGGTTGCCCCAGGTTGGCCATGCGCACACTGTTCTGTACTTGCGCCACTTCACTCGGCGAACCGATCGGGCCCATGCGCACACGGTGCAGGGTCTGCTGGTTACGCACAATAGAGCTGATGAAGACCGGCGCGCTGACCATCCCGCTGAGCTTGGACCTTAACAGTTCTGCCGCGTCCGGGTTGGCGAAAGCGCCCACTTGCAGGTACTGCCCGCCCACGGTGGAAGCCCCCGGTGCGGCATGCGGTACGACGACAGTGTCGGGGGCGTGCTGCGCCGGTGGCGGTGTCCACTGCTCGATCTTGCCGGCGGATGCGGTCACTTGCGGTTGTGGGGTCTGCGGCTCGTTGAGCATCAACGGCGCCGGCTTGCCACGCTGGGCCCAGTACTGGGCCGGGTCGATACCTTCCACCTTCACCCGCGCCGTGCCGATCTCGGCGTACCCGAGTTTCTTCGCGGCGGCGTAGGACAAGTCGATGATCCGGTCCGAATAGAACGGCCCACGGTCATTGACCCGCAGGATCACCGTGCGGTTGTTGTCCAGGTTGGTCACGCGTACGTAGCTGGGCAGCGGCAGGGTCTTGTGGGCCGCGCTCATGCCGTACAGGTCATACACTTCGCCGTTGGCGGTGTTCTGGCCATGGAACTTGGTCCCGTACCAGGACGCCGTGCCCGATTGCACGTAGGTCTTGGAGTCTTGCAGCGGGAAGTAGTTTTTGCCCAGCACGGTATAGGGGTTGGCCTTGTAAGGGCCGGTGTGCAGGGTCGGCGTGGCGTCCGGGATTTTCGAAACATCCACATCCCACCACGGCGCGCCGTCTTTGTGGGCGCGGTTGATGTCCAGCCCCGGCTGGGAGCGGATGGCGGTGCCACCGGCTTTTTGCACCGGTGCACGACTGGTGGAGCAACTGACCACCAACAACGACAATGCGGCGTATGCCACCAGCTTCAGGGGTTTGTACATCGGTGATACCGGCATTACTTGACGCCCCGTGCTTGGACCAGCATGTCTGACAGCTGATGCACGGCCATGGCGTACATCACACTGCGGTTATAACGCGTGATTGCGTAGAAATTCTTCAGGCCCATCCAATATTCCGGGCCGTTCTCGCCTTCGAGGCGGAACGCCGTCACCGGCATATCATCGCGTGGCGCATTCTGACTCGACCACCCCAGCGCCCGCAACTCCCCGACCGTCCTGGCCGGCTCGATACCCTGGGTCAGGCCTTCGTCGGCGCGGTCACCCGTCACCTCGGCGCGGATCACCACCGGCTCGCCGGCTACCCAGCCATGACGCTTGAAGTAGCTGGCAACACTGCCGATGGCGTCATCGGGGTTGCTCCAGATATTGATATGGCCGTCACCGTCGAAGTCCACGGCGTACGCGCGAAAGCTGCTGGGCATGAACTGCGGCAAACCCATCGCCCCGGCATAGGAGCCCTTGAGGGTCAGCGGGTCGACCTGTTCTTCGCGGGCCAGCAACAGGAACTCGCGCAGCTCCTTGCGGAAGAATTCGGCGCGCGGCGGGTAATCGAAGCCCAGGGTCGACAGCGCGTCGATCACCCGGTAGCTGCCGGTATTGCGTCCGTAGAAGGTTTCGATGCCGATGATTGCCACGATCACTTGAGCCGGTACGCCGTACTCCTGCTCGGCACGGGCCAGCACGGCTTCGTGCTGGCGCCAGAAGTCCACGCCACGTGCCACGCGGGCGTCGGTCAGGAACATCGGGCGATATTCCTTCCACTGTTTTACGCGTTCGGCGGGCCGGGAGATGGCGTCGAGGATCGCCTGCTTGCGCTGGGCTTCACGAAACACGCCCATCAGTTGTTCACCGGCGAAACCATAGTCACGGGTCATCTCACCGACAAACTCGGCGACCTGGGGCGAACCGTCATAGTCGCCGGCCTGCGCTTCCTGCACAGCGGCTCCCAGCAGGCCCAGCAGGCCCATCCAGGACACGTGCCGAGCCGCCCAGCCGCGCATTACTTGCATTGACATCTTCACCTTATTCAAACCTGTGCGATCCACTTACGATGGGTATGGATCGACATCAAAACCCCAAACGCTGACATCAATGTCACCAGCGAAGTTCCGCCGTAGCTAATGAACGGCAACGGCACCCCAACCACCGGCAACAGGCCACTGACCATACCGATGTTGACGAAAACGTAAACAAAAAACGTCATGGTGAGGCTGCCGGCGAGCAATTTGCCGAACAGCGTCTGCGCCTGGGCGGTAATCACCAGGCCACGACCGATCAGCAGCAAGTAAATCAGCAACAGTGCGCAGATGCCCACCAGGCCGAACTCCTCCCCCATCACCGCGATAATAAAATCGGTGTGGCTTTCCGGCAAAAAGTCCAGGTGCGACTGGGTGCCCAGCAGCCAGCCCTTGCCGAATACACCGCCGGAACCAATGGCCGCCTTGGACTGGATGATGTTCCAGCCGGTGCCCAGCGGGTCGCTCTCCGGATCAAGGAAGGTAAGGATTCGCTGCTTCTGATAGTCGTGCATGAAAAAGAACCACATCGCCACGGCCACCGGCACGGCGGCGGCCAGCACGCTGAGGATCCAGCGCCAGCGCAGCCCACCCATGAACAGCACGAACGCACCGCCCGCGAGGATCAGCAGCGAGGTGCCGAGGTCGGGCTGGCGCACGATCAGGATAAACGGCACGCCAATCAATATCAGGCTGATGCCCACGTGCTTGAGTTGGGGCGGCAATGTGCGTTTTGACAGGTACCAGGCGATGGTCGCCGGCATCAAAATCTTCATGAATTCCGACGGCTGGAAGCGGATCACCCCCGGGATATTGATCCAGCGGGTCGCGCCCATGGCGTTGTGGCCCATGACGTCCACCACCACCAGCAGCAACACGCCGGCGACATAACCCAGCGGCACCCAGCGCGCCATGAAGCGCGGCTCGAGCTGGGCGATCACCACCATCGACAACAGGCCCAGGCCAAACGAGGACGCTTGCTTGATCAGCAGGTCCCAGTTCTTGCCACTGGCCGAATACAGGACGAACAGGCTGCCGGCCGCCAGGGTCAGCAGCAGGATCAGCAGCGGGCCATCAATGTGCATGCGCTGCAGCAAGGTGGCGCGTCGGCGCATCACATCCTCGCTGGAGAGGATGCGATCAAAATTACTCTTCACTGGCCGTAACCTCGGTGCTTGAAGGGGGGCCGCCATATTCGGGCTTGAGCCTGCCGTCGTCGGCCAACAGCCAGGCGTCCATCACCTGGCGCACCACGGGCGCGGCCACGCCAGAACCGGACTCGCCGTTCTCGACCATCACCGCCACGACGATTTTCGGGTTGTCGGCCGGGGCAAAGCCGACGAACAAGGCGTGGTCGCGATGACGCTCCTGAACTTTGGAGCGGTCGTATTTCTCGCCCTGCTTGATCGCGACCACCTGGGCGGTACCGCTCTTGCCGGCAATCCGGTACTGCGCGCCCACCGCCGCTTTACGTGCGGTACCCCGGGCGCCGTGCATCACTTGCTGCATGCCGTGATTGACCTTGGTCCAGTCGGACGGGTCACGCAGCACAATGTCCGGAATCGGGTTTTCATCCAGCGGGCGTTCGCCCTCGATGGTCTTGGCCAGGTGCGGACGGTTCCACACCCCTTTGTTGGCCACCAGCGCGGTGGCCTGGGCCAGTTGCAGCGGCGTGGCCTGCATATAGCCCTGGCCGATCCCCAGGATCAGGGTTTCGCCCGGGAACCACGCCTGGCGACGAGTCGCACGCTTCCACTCGCGGGACGGCATCAGGCCGGGGGATTCTTCGAACATGTCCAGGGAGACTTTCTGACCGAGGCCGAACTTGCCCATGTAGGCCGACAGCCGATCAATCCCCAGCTTGTGGGCCAGGTCATAGAAGTAGGTGTCGTTGGAACGCATGATCGCCGTGTCCAGGTCCACATAGCCGTCGCCGGTGCGGTTCCAGTTACGGTATTTGTGGTCGTAGTTGGGCAGCATGTAATAGCCAGGGTCGAACACACGGCTCGATGCGGTCACCACACCCGAGTCGAGGCCGGCAATCGCCACCGCCGGCTTGATGGTCGAGCCCGGCGGATACAGGCCGCGCAGCACGCGGTTGAACAGCGGCCGGTCGATGGAATCACGCAGCTCGGCGTAGGCCTTGAAGCTGATCCCGGTGACAAACAGGTTCGGGTCAAAGCTGGGCTGGCTGACCATTGCCAGCACTTCGCCAGTGCTCGGGTCCAGCGCTACCACGGCACCCCGGCGACCGCCCAAAGCCATCTCCGCCGCTTCCTGCAACTTGATGTCCAGGCTCAGCACGATGTCCTTGCCGGGAACCGGGTCGGTGCGCTTGAGCACCCGCAGCACCCGGCCACGGGCGTTGGTCTCGACTTCCTCGTAACCCACCTGGCCGTGCAGTTCCGGCTCGTAGAAACGCTCGATGCCGGTCTTGCCGATATGGTGGGTGCCGCTGTAGTTGACCGGGTCGAGGGTCTTCAGCTCTTTCTCGTTGATCCGGCCCATGTAGCCGACCGAATGCGCGAAGTGTGCCCCTTGCGGGTAGTGCCGCACCAACTGCGCCACCACTTCCACACCCGGCAGCCGGAACTGGTTCACCGCGATCCGGGCGATCTGCTCTTCGGTCAGCTCGAACAGGATCGGCACCGGTTCAAACGGTCGGCGCCCCTGCTTCATGCGTTTTTCGAAGATCACCCGGTCTTCCGGCGTCAGTTGCAGCACTTCGACGATCACATCGAGGATTTGCTGCCAGTCGCCGGAACGCTCGCGGGTCATGCTCAGGCTGAAGCTCGGCCGGTTATCCGCTACCACCACGCCATTGCGGTCGAAAATCAGCCCACGGGTCGGTGGAATCGGCTGCACGTGCACCCGGTTGTTCTCCGACAGCGTGGAGTGATAGTCGTACTGGATCACCTGCAGGAAATACAGGCGGGCAATCAACACCCCCAGCAGTACCACCACCAAAATCGCGCCGAACACCACCCGCGCGCGTACAAGACGTGCGTCTTTCTCGTGGTCCTTGATGCGGATCGGCTGGGTCATCAGGCAGGGCGCAGATTATTTGTGGTAAGGGTGCCCGGACAGAACTGTCCAGGCGCGATACAGCTGTTCACCGATCAGGATTCTTACCAACGGGTGCGGCAGTGTCAGGGGCGACAGCGACCAGCGCTGGTCCGCCCGCGCGCACACTTCCGGCGCCAGCCCTTCGGGGCCGCCGACCATGAAGTTGACCGTGCGCGAATCCAGGCGCCAGCGATCCAGTTCCACCGCCAACTGCTCGGTGCTCCAGGGCTTGCCGTGCACTTCGAGGGTCACGATCCGCTCGTTGGGCCCGACCTTGGCCAACATGGCTTCGCCTTCCTGACGGATAAAGCGGGCCACGTCGGCATTCTTGCCCCGGGTATTGAGCGGTATTTCCACCAGTTCCAGCGCCAATTCGGATGGCAGGCGCTTGGCATATTCATGCCAGCCTTCTTCCACCCACTTGGGCATGCGTGAACCGACAGCGATCAGACGCAGGCGCACAGCCGTTCCTTATTCCTGGTCTTTGTTGAGCTTGTCGAAGTGCGCGTGGCCAACTTCAGGGCTGTGGTGCTTGCCATCGGCGGCACGGCTCTGCTCGGCGCCTTTCCACAGACGCTCCAGGTCGTAGAACTGGCGGGCATTGCTGGTCATCATGTGAACGATCACGTCGTCCATGTCCAACAGTACCCAGTCGCTGTCGCCCTTGCCTTCTTCACCCAACGGCTTGACGCCCTGGGCTTTGACCGCTTCGCGAACCTTGTCCAGCATCGCGCCGATCTGGCGGTTGGAGGTACCGGTGGCGATGATCATGAAGTCGGTGATGCTCTGCTTGTCGCGCACGTCCAGGACCTGGATGTCCTGGGCCTTCACGTCTTCGAGGGCAGCCACGGCCACCTTGACCAGCTCTTCGCCGGCCAGCTCAGGGCCGGTGTGGGCTTCTACTGGCAGAGGAGCGCTCTTGAACGTGCCTTTGCGCTTAACTTTGCTTACGTCTTTGTTCGTCATATAAAACTCGTTTTGCTCGTATGTTCGGGCGCTCGCTGCACGACTGTTCGTGCGTTCAAGCGCGCCTTTTCAGTTCGACGCACGGTAAAGTCCGTGCGCATCGATGTAGGCCAGGACCGCGTCAGGCACCAGGAAACGTACCGACTTCCCGCTGGCCAGCAGTTGACGGATCTGGGTGGCAGACACCGCAAGCGGGGTTTGCCAGACGAATGCAATATTCCCGCTCGGCCCGGTCAGGGCCAATGGGTCACTTACCGACCGCGCTGCCAGCAGGTTGCGCAAGGCATCCGGCGATTCTGCGTCGGCATCCGGGCGTTGCAGCACCAGGATGTGGCAATGCTGGAGCAACTCTTCCCAGCGGTGCCAAGTGGGCAGGCCGCAAAACGCGTCCCAGCCCAAAAGTAGAAATAACTGGTCATCCGCGGCCAACTCGGCCCGCATCAGTTCCAGGGTGTCGACAGTGTAGGACGGTTTGTCGCGTTTGAGTTCGCGGTCGTCCACCACCAGCGGTGCAATGCCGGCCACAGCGAGGCGGACCATCTCCAGGCGCTGCTGCGCAGACACCTGCGGCGTGTCGCGATGGGGCGGCCTGGCATTCGGTGCCAGACGCAACTCATCCAGCCCGAGAGCGTCCGCGACTTCCAGCGCACTGCGCAAATGGCCAATGTGCACGGGGTCGAAGGTGCCACCGAGCAGCCCGATGCGTTTACCCATCAAGTGCGCACATGACCGTCACCGAACACCACGTACTTCTCGCTGGTCAGCCCTTCCAGGCCAACCGGGCCGCGTGCGTGGAGCTTGTCGGTGGAGATACCGATCTCCGCCCCCAGGCCATATTCGAAGCCGTCGGCAAAGCGCGTCGAGGCGTTGACCATCACCGAAGCGGAATCCACTTCGTTGAGGAAACGCCGGGCATCGCTGAAATGCTCGGTGACAATAGCGTCGGTGTGCTTGGAGCCGTATTGATTGATGTGGTCGATGGCCTGGTCCAGGTCGTCAACGATGCGGATCGACAGGATCGGCGCCGTGTATTCGGTGTACCAGTCCTGCTCGGTGGCTTCGATCACGTCGCTGCCGAGGATCGCCCGGGTACGTTCGCAACCACGCAGTTCGACGCCCTTGTCGCGGTAGATGGCAGCCAGCGGCGGCAGTACGCGCTCGGCAATGCCGGCGTGCACCAGCAGGGTTTCCATGGTGTTGCACGGGGCGTAGCGATGAGTCTTGGCGTTGTCGGCAATGCGGATCGCCTTGTCGAGGTCGGCGGCGACGTCGATGAACACGTGGCAGACGCCATCCAGGTGCTTGATAACCGGCACCTTGGCATCGCGGCTCACGCGCTCGATCAGGCTCTTGCCACCGCGCGGCACGATCACATCAACAAATTCAGGCATGGTGATCAGCGCACCAACGGCGGCGCGATCGGTGGTTTCGACCACTTGCACCACTTCGGCCGGCAATTCGGCCACGGCCAGGCCCTGCTGAATGCACGCGGCAATGGCGCGGTTGGAATTGATCGCCTCGGAACCGCCCCGCAGGATGGTGGCGTTGCCGGACTTGAGGCACAGGCTCGCGGCGTCGATGGTCACGTTCGGGCGCGACTCATAGATGATGCCGATCACGCCCAGGGGCACGCGCATCTTGCCGACCTGAATGCCGGACGGCAGGTAGCGCATGTCGCGGATTTCACCGATGGGGTCAGGCAGCTTGGCCACCTGACGCAAACCTTCGATCATGTCGTCGATGCGTGCCGGCGTCAGCGCCAGGCGATCCAGCAAGGCTGGCTCCAGGCCATTGGCGCGACCGTTGGCCAAATCCTGTTCATTGGCAGCGCTCAGCTCGGAGCGCGAAGCATCCAGAGCGTCGGCGGCCGCCAGCAAGGCGCGGTTCTTCTGCGCAGTGCTCGCACGGGCGATCAACCGCGAGGCCTGACGGGCAGCGCGACCCAGGCGGGTCATGTAGTCAAGAACGGACTCAGTCATGGTCTGGTGGGGTCTTGGCAAAGAGGAAAGCGGCAGATTATAGCTGTGACGCCGTCCTACGGACAGCGGTGAGGGGCGGATGGTCGAAATGAACTGTAAAAACCCGACGTTCAGCGGGAATTAAGGCTGGAGTTGTTATCATCCTGTCACATTTAGCCGCATTACCTTTGATCGCCATGTCCAGTTTTACCCCAATGATCCCCGCCAACGCCCTGCCCGACGGCTTTTTCGACCGTGACGCGCAACTGCTCGCGCGGGAATTGCTGGGAAAAGTCATTCGCCATCGCGTCGGCGATTTGTGGTTGTCGGCGCGAATTATTGAAACCGAAGCCTATTACCTCGCCGAAAAAGGCAGCCACGCGTCCCTGGGCTACACAGAAAAGCGTAAGGCTTTGTTTCTGGATGGCGGCCACATCTATATGTACTACGCCCGCGGCGGTGATTCGCTGAACTTCAGCGCCCACGGTCCGGGCAATGCGGTGCTGATCAAATCGGCCTATCCGTGGGTTGACGAAGTGTCCGGCCCGGCGAGCCTCGCACAGATGCTGTTGAATAACCCGGATGCCAGCGGCAGGCCGCGCCCTTCGCAAAAGCTGTGTGCCGGCCAGACCCTGCTGTGCAAGGCCCTGGGTTTGAAAGTGCCGATGTGGGACGCCAAGCGTTTTGACCAGGAGTTGCTCTATGTCGAAGACGTGGGCCTGGCGCCCGGCCAAGTGATCCAGACCACCCGCCTGGGCATTCCCGGCGGTCGCGATGAACACCTGATGTACCGCTTCGTCGATGCCGGCTATGCGCCGTATTGCACACGGAACCCGCTACGCCGGGGCCAGGTCGAAGGCCGCGACTATTTTTTGATTTGAAAACATACATAAACCTGTAGGCGTCCGGCTTGCCGGCGATAGCGGACTCAAGGACGCCATCGCCGGCAAGCCGGACGCCTACAAGGACGATCTACAAAAGGGAGTTGATTGTATGGGCCCATGGCTCGATGGCATTACCGGCTGGCTGACCCTGAATCCGCAATGGCTGGCCGTGGCGGTGTTTATCGTGGCGTGCGTGGAGTGCCTGGCCATTGCCGGCCTGATCGTACCGGGCACGGTATTGCTGTTCGCCATCGCCGCACTGGCCGGCAGTGGCGCACTGTCCCTGGGGGAGACCCTGTTGCTGGGCTTCCTCGGCGGCATATTGGGTGATGTTGTTTCCTACTTCCTTGGTCGCCATTTCCACCAGAACATCCGGCGCCTTCCGGGCCTGCGGCATCACCCTGAATGGATGAGTGGCGCCGAGACTTACTTCCAGAAGTACGGCATCGCCAGCCTGCTGGTAGGACGCTTCATTGGCCCGCTGCGGCCAATGTTGCCGATGGTCGCCGGCATGTGCGACATGCCCTTCCCGCGCTTCGCCGCCGTCAGCCTATTGGCCGCCGCGGGTTGGTCGGTGGCGTATCTGCTGCCGGGCTGGGCCACCGGCGCCGCATTCCGCCTGCCGCTGCCCGAGGGATTCTGGCCGGAGGCCGGAATTGTCGCCGCGTGCCTCGCCGTATTGATCGGCGTGAGCCTCAACAGCAGCCTGCGCGGCCACCGGCGCGCCACCCTGTGGATCGGCTGCATCGGCGGCACACTGCTGATCGCGTTGTTTATCGGCTATCGCTACCTGAACGACTTTGACCAAGGCTTGATGGCCCTGGTGCAGGAACACCGCGGCCCGGCGATCGACCGGGCGATGGTGATGGTGACCCAGCTGGGTGAGTTCAAGAAGATGTTCGTCGCCAGCGCGGTGCTGACCGGCCTGCTGGTAGTGGCACGGCAATGGCGCCAGGCAATCTTTGTCGGCGCCACCCTGCTGGGCGCCGCGTTGATCAATACCGGCACCAAGCTGTTTTTTGCGCGGATGCGCCCGGAAGTGCTGACCGACCCACTCACCAGCTTCAGCATGCCCAGCGGCCATGCGTCCGGCTCGTTTGCGTTCTTCCTGGCGTTGGCGGTGCTGGCCGGTCGCGGTCAACCGACCCGCCTGCGCCTGACCTGGCTGGTGTTGGGTTGCATCCCGGCTGCCACCATCGCCGTGTCCCGGGTGTACCTGGGCGCCCACTGGCCCACGGACATCCTCGCGGGCACCTTGCTGGCGATGACGGTCTGCGCCTTCAGCCTGCACTTCAGCCAGCACCGCAGCCTGTTGCCGCCGATGCCGCCGAAAGTCTGGTGGTTGATCTTGCCAGTATGTGGGGCGGTGCTGGGCTTCATTGCGTTTACCGGCACGTCCCACGCGTTGCTCAGGTATGCCTACTAAGCAGGGCCCAGCCAATCCGAGGGGGCAGCGCGGCGCTCCACACTGCGCTCGCGCCGCTCCAGAAGCATTTCGTCAGCAACATCCGCGGCGCGTTCGGCGATGTACTCCGCGCCGCGACTGTCGTTCAGATGAAGTATTTGCGTGGTGATGGCCATAAAAAACGCATCCCACACGACCTGCTCAGATTGCGAAAGCCGAATCATCCTTTTCCCCTGATCATCGTTACGTGATTACCAACTATTTCAGGCAACGAGATCAGGGCAACGACGACATTCCTGAAGAACGTGAAGGATAATTCCGAGCGATCCCGGATCAGGTAAACAACTCGCCCTGCAACTCATCCAGCAACAGCTGAATCGCATCCAGCCGTTGCTGCGGGTCGTCGAGCTGCAGGAGGTCGATCTTGTCGGCCTCGGTGAAGGGCAGCAGGTACGCCAGCTGATTGCCCAAGGCTTGCTGGCCATCGGCGTGGGTGCCCATGTCCAGGGACGCGACCATCGGGTGCTCGGCCAGGGCGTGGAGCAGCGCCAGCAAGTCGGCGTCTTCCTCCTCCAGCGGTTGTTCGGGATGCTCGTGAAGCCACTGCACCTCGGCCACCAGCAGTTGATCTTTCTGCACGCCGGCATCACGCACGCGGAAACGCCGGCCGCCCTCGACGCGAATCCCCAACAGGCCATTGTCCTGCTGCTTGAAGTCGCGAATCAGCGCTTCGCAGCCAATCAATGCGTAGCCATCCGGCGCCAGCCCGACTTCCTTGCCGTCGAGGATGCACACCACGCCAAAGCTTTCGCCCTTTTTCATGCAGCGGCTGATCATGTCCAGGTAACGCGCCTCGAACAGTTGCAGGTCGAGGGTGCATCCGGGGAACAGCACGGTATTGAGCGGGAAAAGCGCCAGACTCATAAAGGTTTCCTTAAACCCGACTTAACTAACCAGCGACACGGCCAACGGCAGGAACACTGCCGTGGCCACGCCCATCAAACTCATGGCCAGCGCCGCAAAGGCGCCGGTCTCTTCGCTTTCCTGCAAGGCCACCGACGTTCCCACGGCGTGGGCGGTCATGCCAAGGGCCATCCCGCGCGCCTCGGGGCTGTGCACGCCCAGGCGTGACAAATACGCCGGCCCGATCATCGCGCCGATCACCCCGGTGATCAGCACAAACACCGCCGCCAATGCCGCTACGCCACCAATCTGCTCGGCCACCAGCATCGCAATCGGCGAGGTCACGGACTTGGGCGCCATGGTCATCAGCATCATGTGTTCGGCGCCAAACCACCAGCCCAACAGCACGCACAGGCCAGTGGCCAATACGCCGCCTATCACCAGCGTAGTAAAAATCGGCCAGAACAATTGGCGAATCCGTCGCAGATTCAGGTAAAGCGGCACCGCCAGGGCCACCGTCGCCGGGCCGAGCAGGATGCTCATGATCTCGGTGCTCTTGCGGTACTCGGCGTACGTCAGGCCACACCCCAGCAGCACGCCGATTACCAGCAGCATCGACACCAGCACCGGCTGCAGGAAGATCCAGCGGGTTTTCTCGAAACCGGCCAGCACCAACTGATAGGCACCGAGGGTGATGCCGATGCCGAACAAGGGGTGATGAATCACGGCGGCCCAGGCACCCTGCCAATCCACGGTCATTGGCCCTCCTCCCGCTGCGCCTGGCGCTTGACCAGTTTTTGCATCAGCACGCCGACAAAGCCCATGGCGACCACCAGCGACAACACCAACGCGCCGACAATGGCCCAGAAGTCAGCGGCGATGTCCTTGGCATACACCATCACACCCACCGCGGGCGGCACCAGCAGCAAGGGCAGATAACGCAGCAGACTGCCGGCCGCCAGGCTCAGGGGCTCACCGACTTCGCCGCGCCATATCAGGAAGGCCAGCATCAGCAGCAGGCCAATAATCGGCCCCGGCAACACCGGGACAAACAAATGATTGATCGCCGTGCCGAGCAATTGAAACAGCACCAGCCATGTCAGACCGCGTAACAGCATCCGTTCTCTCCCCCCCTTAAAGCGTGTCGGCATTATAAGCACGCCGCCTCTATGGAACGGCATTCGCCAAAAGCATGGTGGGTTGACCGGGCCAAGTGCCCATGATGATCTACATTGGTTCTCTGGACCTGTCCAAAAAATACAAAAATGATGAACCTAAGGAGAGTCGCAATGCCCTCAGTACCCGTAGCGCAACTCAAGGATTATGTCGGCAAGGAACTGGGACGTTCTGCATGGCTCACCATCGACCAGGAGCGCATCAACCTGTTCGCGGAGGCCACCGGCGATTTTCAGTTCATCCACGTCGACCCGGTAAAAGCCGCCCAGACGCCGTTCGGCGGCACCATCGCCCACGGTTTCCTGTCGCTGTCGCTGATACCCAAGCTGATCGAAGACATCCTGATCATGCCCGAGGGCCTGAAGATGGCGGTCAACTATGGCCTGGACAGCGTGCGTTTCATCCAGCCGGTGAAGGTCGACTCCCGGGTACGCCTGGCCGTGACCCTGACCGACGCCACCGAGAAAAAGCCCGGGCAATGGTTGCTTAAAGCCACCTGCACCCTGGAAATCGATGGCCAGGAAAAACCTGCCTACATTGCGGAGTCGCTGTCACTCTGCTTCGTCTGAACCCGGCTGTGGTGAGCCCGCCTGCTCACCACAATTCATGTAAATTTATGTATAGATCTCGCAGCTGCGGCATACTCGGCGCTCAATTATCCGGATCCCGCTATGCGCCCACTCGCTCCCCTTGCTCTTGTCCTGTTGCTCACCGCGTGCGGCGACGGCGAATCGCTGTTGCCGCCCGATGCGCGGCTGCCCGATGGCGGTCGTTACCGTGGCGATGTGGTCAATGGCTTGCTGCAGGGCCAGGGCCGGGTGGATTACCCCAATGGCAGTTGGTACGCCGGCCAGTTCGATAAAGGCCAGTGGCACGGCCAGGGCGAATGGCATGGCAGCAACGGCGAGGTCTACAAGGGCCAGTTCCAGCAAGGCCTCTTCGACGGCCAGGGCAGCCTGACCACGTCGGGCAACAGTTACGTCGGCGGTTTCAAGCAAGGCAAGCGCAACGGCGAAGGCACCCTCAAAGAAGGGCAGATGACCTATCGCGGCGAATTCAAGGACGACCAGTATTCCGGTCTCGGCCGCCTCGAGCTGGCCGACGGCAGCCAGTACCAGGGCCAGTTCGCCCACGGCAAGCCCAACGGCGAAGGCCAGCGCAACGACGACAGCGGCAACCAGTTCAGCGGCCACTTCGTCGATGGCCAGCTGGAAGGCAATGGCACCTTCAACAGCGCCGATGGCGACATGTACATCGGCCACTTCAAACAGAACCAGCTCAACGGCAAGGGCCGTTATGAAAACGCCGACGGCGACGTGTGGATCGGCGAATTCAAGGAAGGCGCCCTCAGCGGCAAGGGCGAACTGATTGGCGTGGACGGCAGCCATTACGTGGGCCAATTCGTCGACTGGCGCTTCACCGGCCCCGGTCGCCTGAACCTTACCGACGGCAGCTTCTATATTGGCGGCTTCGACAGCGACAGCTATCAAGGCCGCGGCACCCTGGTGCTCACCGATGGCACCGTGCAGGCCGGCACCTGGGTCAACGGCATGCGCGTGCGCGATGCCGATGGCAAGTTGTTGCCTGACCCGCTGGAGATCGGCCTGTTTGCCCAGGGCCGCCTACTGGATGCCGCCCTCGCCGCGGTACCCGCCTCCAAATCAGGAGTGGAGCTGTACACCCTGGTGGTGGCCGGCGACGGCAAACAAAGCGTATTCCTGCGTGAAGCCGACTACGTCAGCAACATGCTCGCCACGCGATTCGGGGCCTATGGCCAGATCCGCCTGGTCAACCACCGCGACCACATCGCCGACCGCCCCATGGCCACCCGCGAAAGCCTGCGCCGCGCGGTCCAGACCCTCGCCGAACGCAGCGGCCCGCAAGACCTGGTGTTCATCTACCTGACCAGCCATGGCACCCACGAACACGAACTGGTGCTCGACCAGCCGCGCATGGAACTGGCCGACCTGCCCGCCGATGAGCTGGCCGCGGTAATGGCGCCGCTGAAAAACCGCGACAAGATCGTGGTGATTTCAGCCTGCTACTCCGGTGGTTTCATCCCGGCCCTCAAGGACGAACACACCCTGATCATGACCGCCTCACGCGCCGACCGCGTGTCGTTCGGCTGCTCCGAAGAGGCCGACTTCACCTACTTCGGCGACGCCCTCTTCGCCCAGGCCTTCAACCAGACCGATGATTTGCAGCAAGCCTTCAAGCTGGCGCAAACCCACGTGGCCGAGCGCGAACAGGCGGATAACTTCGAAGCCTCCGAACCGCAGATCTGGGCCCCCAAAGGCGTGATTGCCCATTGGCAATTATTACGCAAACAGCAGGCACGAAAGGCGCTGGAAAGCGTCTCAATGAATAGCAAGGAAGCCAAGAGCAACTAAGCTGAATCTGTACCAAGGGGGAAACATCATGTACCTGACACCTCAGCATATCTTGCTCGCCGGAGCCTCCGGCCTGACCGGGGAGCACCTGCTGGACCGCCTGCTCAACGAGCCCACCGTGACCCGCGTGCTGGCGCCTAGCCGCAAGCCGTTGGCCGAGCATCCACACCTGGAAAACCCGGTGGGCGACCCGGCCGTATTCCTGCCGCAACTGAGCGGCCAGGTGGACATCGCCTTCTGCTGCCTGGGCACTACCATCAAGCAGGCCGGCTCTGAAGAAGCCTTCCGCGCGGTCGACCTGGACATGGTCGTGGCCTTCGCCAAGCGCGCTCGGGAAATGGGTGCGCGACACCTGATCGTGATCAGCGCGATTGGCGCCGACCCGAAATCCTCGATTTTCTACAACCGGGTCAAGGGCGAGATGGAGCAGGCGCTGAAAGCCCAGGACTGGCCGCAGCTGACCATCGTCCGGCCTTCGCTGTTGCTGGGAGAGCGGTTGGAGCCACGTTTGGCCGAGCAACTGGCCGGGCCCTTGTCACGGTTGATTCCGGGCAAGTATCACGGCATTGAAGTATGCGAACTGGCGCGGGCGATGTGGCGCCTGGCGCTGGAAGAACAGGATGGGGTGCGGGTTGTGGAGTCGGATGAGCTGCGCAAGCTCGGCAAGTAACCCGTATTTCGAGGCAGGACACAATCAAAATGTGGGAGCGGGCTTGCTCGCTCCCACATTAAATATGTTGGCGCTCCCGAGATTCACTACTACAGCCCGCCCGTCGCGTTAAACCCAACCCCCAACACCGTCAGCACCGACAGCGGCAACAGCAGCGTGTCGAGCAAGGCGCTGGCCGGCAGGTCGACATGGGGGTAGCTCGGCGCTTCGGCCCCAAAGCGGTCCATCGCACAGCACCCGCCCTGAATCGCGTACATATCCAGCCGCGTCCCGGCATACACCACCGGGGCGCCGGGCTGCGCGGCGTCCAGCGTGCGCGCCGTGGCACACCCGGTCAGTTGCAGCGCCAGGCACAGCATCAAGAGTTTATTCATCACTGCTCAAATGGTGTTCGCCCCAGCGCGGCAGCATGTCTTGAGGGATATTCAGCAGGTTGAGAATCCGCGCCACCACAAAGTCCACCAGGTCATCGATGGTTTGCGGCTGGTGATAAAAGCCCGGCGACGCCGGAAGGATGGTCACGCCCATGTTCGACAACTTGAGCATGTGCTCCAGGTGAATACTCGAATACGGCGCCTCGCGCGGCACCAGGATCAACTGGCGACGCTCCTTCAGCGTCACGTCCGCCGCACGCTCGATCAGGTTATTACAGGCGCCCGTGGCAATCGCCGACAGGGTGCCGGTGGAACACGGCACCACCACCATCGCGGCCGGTGCACCGGAGCCCGAAGCCACCGGCGACATCCAGTCTTCCTTGCCATAGACCTTGATCTGCCCCGCCGCCGCACCGGTGTACTCGGTGAGGAAGGCCTGCATCATCTGCACCTTGGGCGGCAACGCGACATCGGTCTCGGTGGCCAGCACCAGTTGCGCGGCCTTGGAGATCAGGAAGTGCACCTCGCGGTCTTCGCGCACCAGGCAGTCCAGCAGGCGCAAGCCATAGGGCGCGCCGGACGCGCCGGTCATCGCCAGGGTGACGCGTTCCGGGCCGCTCATTTCAGCGCCTCGGCGAGTTTGCCGTGCAGGCCGCCGAAGCCGCCGTTGCTCATGATCACCACGTGGGTGCCGGGCTTGGCCTGGTGTTTCACGTGCTCGATGATGCCTTCCAGCGAGTCGCAGCAAATCGACGGTACGGTGCACAGCGCCGCGATGGCGGGCAGGTCCCAGCCCAGGTTGGCCGGTGCATACCAGACCACCTGGTCGGCATCGTTGACGCTTTCCGGCAAACCGTCACGGTGGGCGCCGAGCTTCATGGAGTTGGAGCGTGGCTCGATGATCGCGATCACCTGGGCGTCACCCACGCGCTTGCGCAGGCCATCCAGGGTGGTGGCGATGGCCGTCGGGTGGTGAGCAAAGTCGTCGTAGATGGTAATCCCGTTCACGTCGGCGACCTTTTCCATGCGGCGCTTGACGCTCTTGAACGCGCTCAAGGCGGCAATGCCCATGGACGGCACCACGCCGACATGCCGTGCGGCCGCCAGAGTAACCAGGGCGTTGGCGACGTTGTGCTGGCCGGTCATGTCCCACTCGACGACGCCTTGGGCGACACCTTCGAACAGCACTTCAAATTTGGAGCCGTCTTCGCTCAGCAGTTTGACCTGCCATTGCCCGCCCGCGCCGGTGGTTTGCACCGGGGTCCAGCAGCCCATCTCGATCACCCGCTGCAAGGCCGGCTCGGTCGTGGGGTGAATCACCAGGCCTTCGCTCGGAATCGTGCGCACCAAGTGGTGGAACTGCCGCTCGATGGCCGGCAGATCGGGGAAAATGTCCGCGTGATCGAACTCCAGGTTGTTCAGGATCGCTGTGCGCGGGCGGTAGTGGACGAACTTGGAGCGTTTGTCGAAAAACGCGCTGTCGTATTCATCGGCTTCGATGACAAAAAATGGTGTATCGCCGAGGCGCGCCGACACCGAGAAGTTCTGCGGCACACCACCGATCAGGAAGCCAGGGCTCATACCCGCGTGCTCCAGCACCCAGGCCAGCATGCTGCTGGTGGTGGTCTTGCCGTGGGTACCGGCAACGGCGAGCACCCAACGGCCTTGCAGCACATGGTCGGCCAGCCATTGCGGGCCAGACACGTACGGCAAACCTTTATTCAGTACATATTCGACCGCCGGGTTGCCACGCACCATGGCATTGCCGATCACCACCAGGTCCGGGACCGGGTCGAATTGCGCCGGGTCGTACCCTTGGGTCAGCTCAATGCCCTGAGCTTGCAGTTGCGTGCTCATGGGCGGGTAAACGTTGGCATCGGAGCCAGTAACATGATGGCCCAGCTCTTTGGCCAACACCGCCATTGAGCCCATGAACGTGCCGCAAATACCGAGAATATGAATGTGCATAGTCGACCTCGTAAAACATCGAGGCAGGTTAGCGTAGGGAGGAACAAATCGCACCCTTTAGCTAACGGGCAATCCCGTGTTTGCGCAGCTTTCTATACAGGGTGTTACGGCTGACACCCAGTTGCTCGGCCGTGTGGCTCATATGCCAGCGCTGTTGCTCCAGGGCATTGAGCAGCGCCAGGCGCTCTGCGTCGTCCAGGGGCGAGTCCGAAAGCTCGTCCGCCCTCACGTGCTGCGGGCGCGCCTGGCGAATCACTGCCGGCAAGTCTTCAAGCCCGATACGTCCGTCGTCACACAACGCCGCCAACGTGCGCAATACGGTGCGCAACTGCCGCACATTGCCCGGCCAGGCAAATGCCAACAGTGCCTGGCGCGCGGGACTGTCCAGCAAGACCGACTGATCGCCCGCCTCCTCCGCCAGCAGAAAATCCAGTAACTGCGACTTGTCGCTACGCTCACGCAGCGGTGGCAGGGCGATTTCCAGACCGTTCAGCCGGTAGTACAGGTCCTCGCGAAAGCTGCCGTCCTGTACCCGCTCCAGCAAATTACGGTGGGTGGCGCTGATGATTCTGACGTTCACCGCCTGTGGCTCGCCGCCGATAGGCACTACCAGCCGGTCTTCCAATACCCTTAACAGCCGGGTTTGCAACGCCAAGGGCATATCGCCGATTTCATCCAGGAACAACGTGCCGCCGTCCGCCTGCTGCAGCTTGCCACGCATGCCCTCCTTGCGGGCGCCGGTGAAGCTGCCGCCGCGGTAGCCGAACAGCTCGCTCTCGATCAGGCTTTCGGGGATGGCCGCACAGTTCAGCGCAATAAACGCTTTGTCGGCCCTGAGGCTGGCATGGTGCACCGCCTTGGCAAACGCCTCCTTGCCGGAGCCGGTTTCGCCATTGACCAACAACGGCACGTCGCGCTCAAACACACGCAACGCCTTGCGGAAATCGTTTTGCAGCGCCGCGTCCCCCAGGCAAATGCCCGGCAGCCGCGCCCGCTCGGGCATCGGCTGAGGAACCGGCGCCGGCACACTGCGTGGCTGGCCGCGCAACACCGCGAACAACCCACGGCCGTCGCGGGTACGCAGGGGCCAACTGGCGCTGGCATTCGCGCTGGCACGCCCGAGCAACTCATCCAGCGAACAATCGAAAAACGCCTCCACCGGCTGCCCCAAGAGCCCGCCACGAATTTGCCCGAGCAAGTTCAATGCACTCTGGTTCACCGCACAGATGCGCCCTTCACCGTCGAATGCCAGCAGCCCTTCGCTGAACAGACCCACGGATTCGGCCTGCAAATGAAAGCGCAGCAACCAGTGGTTCTCGAAATGCCGCAGGAAGTAACAGCTCTCGATCATCTTCGCCGAGAGATTGACTAGCGCCATGGTGTGGAACTGGCTCTGGCGCGACACGGCTTCCCGGGCCGAGGACACATCCAGCACCGCAAGCAGTTCGCCATGGGGGTCGAACACCGGGCTGGCCGAACAGGTCAGGCCGGTGTGCCGGCCACGGAAGTGCTCATCGCGATGAATCGTCAGGGACTGGCGCTCCACCAGGCAGGTGCCGATGCCGTTGGTGCCTTCGCAGGCCTCGCTCCAGTCGGCACCCAGCCACAGCCCGGCGCGCTCGAAAATCTTGCGCTCGCTGGGCGCGGTAACACAGTTGAGGATCACCCCACGGGCGTCGGTGAGCAGCACCGCATGGCCGGCACCGGAGAGTTGTTGATGCAGGCTGTTCATTTCGCTGCCAGCGATGGTCAGCACTTGTTGCAGGCGTTCGCGGCTTTCCAGCAGGCGGCCATGTTCGAGCACCGTGGGGGCGATGGTCAGCGCGGGGTCGAGGTGATAGTCCTCCAGGCAACGCAGCCAGGAGCGGGCGATGGACGGATCGCTGCCGGGGCCGTGCAACGGATCCTGGCCACGGGTAACGGTCAGGACTTGCTGGGCATGGCGACTGAAATGATCGTTTTGCATGTTCTTATTATTCTCCCTGCGTGAACTACAAACCGCGCGCGAGTGCCCAGCATCCTCCAGCCTCCCGACCATTGCAATCCCGGGCAGACCCACCGGTCACAGGCTGTACCGTTTGTGGCACAAACTGTCACTCGGGCTGTATCAGTCGTGCCACAGCAACGGCTTGCAACAAACCCCAAGTCCTTGATTTACGGGCACTGCAAGGCACTGGCCCAACCTTTGCTCTACGCTTTAACAAGCACAACCGTGCGTCCTCCAATAAACACAAAAAGCCAGGAGATACCCACCATGCGTTACGCACACCCCGGTACTGAAGGCGCTATCGTTTCGTTCAAGGCCAAGTACGGCAACTACATCGGCGGTGAGTTTGTCGCGCCGGTCGATGGCAACTATTTCACCAACACCTCGCCGGTCAACGGCAAGGCCATCGCCGAATTCCCGCGTTCCACTGCCAAGGATATCGACAAGGCCCTGGACGCCGCCCACGCCGCCGCTGACGCCTGGGGCAAGACCTCGGCCCAGGACCGCTCGCTGGTGCTGCTGAAAATCGCCGACCGCATCGAACAGAACCTCGAACTGCTGGCCATCACCGAAACCTGGGACAACGGCAAGGCCGTGCGCGAAACCCTGAACGCCGACATCCCGCTGGCCGCTGACCACTTCCGTTACTTCGCCGGCTGCATCCGCGCCCAGGAAGGCAGCAGCGCCGAAATCAACGAACACACCGCCGCTTACCACTTCCACGAACCACTGGGTGTGGTCGGCCAGATCATCCCGTGGAACTTCCCGCTGCTGATGGCCGCCTGGAAACTCGCGCCCGCCCTGGCCGCCGGTAACTGCGTGGTGCTCAAGCCCGCCGAGCAAACCCCGTTGGGTATCAACGTGCTGATGGAACTGATCGGCGACCTGCTGCCGCCGGGCGTGCTGAACGTGGTACACGGCTACGGCAAAGAAGCCGGCGAAGCCCTGGCCACCAGCAAGCGCATCGCCAAGATCGCCTTCACCGGCTCCACGCCAGTGGGCTCGCACATCATGCATGCGGCCGCCGAGAACATCATTCCGTCCACCGTTGAGTTGGGCGGCAAATCGCCGAACATCTTCTTCGCCGACATCATGAAAGCCGAGCCGCAATTCATCGAGAAGGCCGCCGAAGGCCTGGTGCTGGCGTTCTTCAACCAGGGCGAAGTGTGCACCTGCCCGTCCCGCGCGCTGGTGGAAGAGTCGATCTACGACGACTTCATGAAAGTCGTCATGAAGAAAGTCGAGTCGATCAAACGCGGCGACCCACTGGACACCGACACCATGGTTGGCGCCCAGGCGTCCGAGCAGCAATTCGACAGGATCCTGTCCTACCTCGAAATCGCCAAAGGCGAAGGCGCCGAGCTGTTGACCGGCGGCAAGGTCGAGAAACTGACGGGTGACCTGTCCACCGGCTATTACATCCAGCCGACCCTGCTCAAGGGCACCAACAAAATGCGGGTGTTCCAGGAAGAAATCTTTGGCCCGGTGGTGAGCATCACCACCTTCAAGGACGAAGCCGAAGCCCTGGCGATCGCCAACGACACCGAGTTCGGCCTGGGTGCCGGCCTGTGGACCCGCGACATCAACCGCGCGTACCGCATGGGCCGGGCGATCAAGGCCGGGCGCGTGTGGACCAACTGCTATCACCTGTACCCGGCGCACGCCGCGTTCGGCGGTTACAAGAAGTCCGGCGTGGGCCGTGAGACTCACAAAATGATGCTCGATCACTACCAGCAGACCAAAAACCTGCTGGTGAGCTACGACATCAATCCGCTGGGCTTCTTCTAACTGACAACCCACTCCCACATTTGAAATGCAATAAAAATGTGGGAGCGGGCTTGCTGTGGTGAGCGGGCTTGCCCCGCGCCGGGCTGCGAAGCAGCCCCGTCAATCGGTGGTGAACCCGACGGGGGACAGGCCCCCTCATCACAGCAAGCCAGCTCCCACACTTGATCTTCACAAGACCTTGCGACTCATCCGGCTTAAGTAAGCCGGGAAAAACAATAAGAAAGGGATTCCATTATGCCTAGCGAACCGAATGGCGCTCCGGCGTCCGGGTCTTCTGTCGACTTTGAAAAAGTCGGCACCGAATACTTCCAACAACGGGAACTGAAAAAAGGCGCTGCCGGTTGGGTGCTATTAGTCGGTCTCGGCGTTGCCTACGTGATCTCCGGCGACTACGCCGGCTGGAACTTCGGCCTGGCCCAGGGTGGCTGGGGCGGCATGTTCCTCGCCACACTGCTGATGGCCACCATGTACCTGTGCATGTGTTTCTCCCTGGCCGAACTCTCTTCCATGATTCCTACCGCCGGCGGTGGCTACGGCTTCGCCCGCAGCGCCTTCGGCCCCTGGGGCGGGTTCCTCACCGGCACCGCAATCCTGATCGAATATGCGATCGCCCCCGCCGCCATTGCGGTGTTTATCGGCGCCTATTGCGAGTCGCTGTTCGGCATTGGCGGCTGGATGATCTACCTGGCGTTCTACATCATCTTTATCGGCATCCACATTTTCGGCGTGGGTGAAGCGTTGAAGCTGATGTTTGTGATTACTGCCGTCGCCGCGATTGCCCTAGGTGTGTTCCTGGTGGCGATGGTGCCGCACTTCAGTGTCGCCAACCTGCTGGACATTCCGGTGACCGAGGCCAAGGGCGCCAGCACTTTCCTGCCCTTCGGTTATGTCGGTGTGTGGGCGGCGATTCCCTATGCGATCTGGTTCTTCCTCGCCGTCGAGGGCGTGCCGCTGGCCGCCGAAGAAACCAAAAACCCCAAGCGTGACCTGCCTCGCGGCCTGATCGGCGCCATTGTGGTGCTGACCAGCTTTGCCCTGCTGATTTTGGTGATCGCACCCGGCGGTGCCGGCGCCTACGCGCTGATGGCGTCGGGCAATCCGCTGGTGGAAGCCTTGTCCAAGGCGTACGGCGGCTCCACGTGGATGGGCCACTTCGTCAACCTGGTGGGCCTGGCCGGGCTGATCGCGAGTTTCTTCTCGATCATCTACGCCTACTCCCGGCAGATCTTCGCCCTGTCCCGCGCCGGCTACCTGCCGCGCAAGCTGTCGCAGACCAACAAAAGCAAGGCGCCAGTCCTGGCACTGGTCATCCCCGGCATCATCGGCTTTGGCCTGTCGCTGACCGGCCAGGGTGATTTGCTGATCCTGGTGGCCGTGTTCGGCGCGACCATTTCCTACGTGCTGATGATGGCCGCGCACATCACCTTGCGCATCCGCCGCCCCAAAATGGATCGCCCGTACCGCACACCGGGCGGCATCTTCACCTCGGGCGTCGCACTGGTACTGGCCTGCATCGCTGTTGTGGCGGGCTTCCTGGTGGATCCGCGCGTGGTGATTGGCGCCGCGATCATCTATGGAGTATTAATTGCTTACTTTGCTTTCTACAGTCGGCATCACTTGGTAGCAGGCACGCCGGAAGAAGAGTTTGCGGCGATCCAGGCCGCAGAGGCCGCCTTGCACTAAACGCCGTAAACCTCGGTGCGGGCCTCCGCCCGCGCCGACAAGGAGACTCTGTATGGCAAGCTTTTCCCACGCGGTCGGCGCATTGACCTACCGCTTTGACAGCCTCAAGGACGTAATGGCCAAGGCCAGCCCGGCGCGCTCCGGGGATTTCCTGGCGGGCGTTGCGGCACAGAACGACGGTGAGCGGGTCGCCGCGCAAATGGCACTGGCGAATATTCCGTTGAAACACTTTCTTGAAGAAGTGTTGATCCCGTACGAAAGCGACGAAGTCACCCGGCTGATTATCGATACCCACGATAAACCGGCGTTTTCCGTGGTCAGCCACCTGACCGTCGGTGGTTTGCGCGATTGGCTGCTCAGCGACGCTGCCGATGAACACAGCCTGCGCGCCCTGGCGCCCGGGCTGACACCGGAAATGGTGGCTGCCGTGTCGAAGATCATGCGCGTGCAGGACTTGATCCTGGTCTCGCAAAAGATCCGTGTCGTCACACAGTTTCGCGGCACCCTGGGCCTGCGCGGGCGCCTGTCCACCCGCCTGCAACCCAACCACCCCACCGATGAACCGGCGGGCATCGCCGCGAGCATTCTCGACGGCCTGCTCTACGGCAACGGCGACGCGATGATCGGCATCAACCCAGCCACCGACAGCATCGCGTCGATCTGCGCCATGCTGGAAATGCTCGACGCAATCATCCAGCGCTACGAAATCCCGACCCAGGCCTGCGTGCTGACCCACGTCACCACCTCCATCGAGGCCATCAACCGTGGCGTGCCGCTGGACCTGGTGTTCCAGTCGATCGCCGGCACCGAGGCGGCCAACGCCAGTTTCGGTATCAGCCTGAGCGTGCTGCAGGAAGGCTACGACGCGGGCCTGAGCCTGAACCGCGGCACCCTCGGGCAAAACCTGATGTATTTCGAAACCGGCCAGGGCAGCGCCTTGTCGGCCAACGCGCACTTTGGCGTCGACCAGCAAACCTGCGAAACCCGCGCCTATGCGGTGGCCCGGCATTTCAAACCGTTTCTGGTGAACACCGTGGTCGGTTTTATCGGCCCCGAGTACCTGTACAACGGCAAGCAGATCATCCGCGCCGGCCTCGAAGACCACTTCTGCGGCAAGTTGCTGGGCGTGCCGATGGGCTGCGACATCTGCTACACCAACCACGCCGAAGCCGACCAGGACGACATGGACACCCTGCTCACCCTGCTGGGCGTGGCCGGGATCAACTTCATCATGGGCATCCCGGGCTCCGACGACATCATGCTCAACTACCAGACCACTTCATTTCACGACGCACTGTACGCTCGGCAAACATTGGGTTTAAAGCCGGCGCCGGAGTTTGAACAGTGGTTGGCGAAAATGGGCATCTTCACGCAAGCCGACGGCAAGGTGCACTTCGGCAACAGCCTGCCGCCAGCATTTCGCCACGCCTTGGCGCAACTGGGATGAAGAAGGAACCGCCTGTGCACATCGACACCCCGGAAAACAATGTAGACAACCCGTGGCTGGAACTGCGGCGCCTGACTCCGGCGCGGATTGCCTTGGGCCGCACCGGCACCAGTATTCCTACCGGCGCGCAGTTGGACTTCCAGTTCGCCCACGCCCAGGCGCGGGACGCGGTGCACCTGCCGTTTGACCATGCAGGACTGAGCAGCCAACTGGCCGAACGCGGCCGCGACAGCCTGTTGCTGCACAGCGCTGCCATCGACCGTCACAGCTACCTGCAACGCCCGGACCTTGGGCGGCGCCTGAGCGATGAGTCGGCCCAGGCATTGCGGGACTACGCCGAAGCCAACCCGGGCGGCGTCGACCTGGCGGTGGTGGTGGCCGACGGCTTGTCAGCCCTGGCGGTGCATAAACATACGTTGCCGTTTCTTACACGCATGGAGGAACAAACCCACGCTGAAGGCTGGTCGCTGTCACCGGTAATTCTGGTGGAACAGGGCCGCGTCGCCGTCGCGGACGAGGTCGGCCAGTTGCTGGGGGCGAAAATGGTGGTGATCCTGATCGGCGAGCGACCGGGACTCAGTTCGCCGGACAGCCTGGGGCTGTATTTCACCTACAACCCCAAGGTGGGCCTCACCGATGCGTACCGCAACTGCATCTCCAACGTGCGCCTGGAAGGTTTGAGCTACGGCATGGCGGCTCATCGCTTGCTTTACTTGATGCGTGAGGCCTGTCGCCGGCAGTTGTCGGGGGTCAATCTCAAGGATGAAGCGCAGTTGCAGACGCTCGAATCGGATGATCCTGACCTGATGAAAGGCAACTTCCTGCTCAGCGCACCTAAGGACTGATCCCTGCACGATTGCGCTTTTTCTCCGCTTTAGGCAGCATCGAGACACGGCCGCTTGTGTGGTCATACCCCATTTGGAAGTTGAGGCCTGGCATGCGGATAACTCAAGCGACCCTGGAACACCTGGACCTGTTGACCCCGCTTTTCGTCAAATACCGCGAGTTCTACGGCGCGCTGCCCTTCCCCGATTCAAGCCGCGCCTTCCTGGAAAAACGCCTGCGCCGCAAGGAGTCGGTGATCTACCTGGCGCTGGCCGACGATGACGACAAAAAACTGCTCGGTTTTTGCCAGTTGTATCCCAGTTTTTCGTCGCTCTCCCTCAAGCGCGTGTGGATCCTCAACGACATCTATGTGGCCGAAGACGCACGCCGGCAGTTGGTGGCCGACAACCTGATGCGCACTGCGAAGAAGATGGCCAAGGAAACGCACGCCGTGCGCCTGCGTGTTTCCACCAGCAGCGACAACGAGGTGGCGCAGAAAACCTACGAATCCATTGGTTTCAGGGAAGACACCGAGTTCAAAAACTACGTGCTGCCCATCAGCGATGACTGACATCTATTAACCAAACCTCATGCATCTGTTGTGGGAGCCCCCTCCCACACGGACGCTGTGTCTACAATACGATCGATGTCGCGACATTCCCCGCTACAAAACCAACACGCTTTTCACGACTCTATCCGTATAATGCGGACCTTTCAGGGTCGTAAGAAACAAGCCACAACCTTGTAGCCCTTATTACCCGAAGCCTCCGCACAGGCCCGCTGAGCCAGGCCATTCACACAGGTGCCCTCCATGGATTTCAACCCGCTCGACCTTATCCTGCATCTCGACGTGTACCTCGACATGCTGGTGAGAAACTACGGAGTGTGGATCTACGCCATTCTGTTCCTGGTTATCTTTTGCGAAACCGGCCTGGTGGTCATGCCCTTCCTGCCGGGTGACTCCTTGCTGTTTATCGCCGGCGCCATCGCAGCAGGCGGCGGTATGGACCCCATATTGTTGGGCGGCTTGCTGATGCTCGCGGCTATCCTGGGTGACAGCACCAACTACGTGATCGGACGAACGGCCGGGGAACGCTTGTTCAGCAACCCCAACTCGAAAATCTTCCGCCGCGACTACCTGCAGAAAACCCACGACTTCTACGACAAGCACGGCGGCAAAACCGTGACCCTGGCGCGCTTCCTGCCGATCCTGCGGACCTTCGCACCGTTCGTCGCCGGCATCGCCAAGATGCCGTACCCGCGCTTCTTCGGGTTCAGCGTATTCGGCACCATCCTGTGGGTCGGCGGCCTCGTAACCCTGGGCTACTTCTTCGGCAACGTACCGTTCATCAAGAAAAACCTGTCGCTGCTGGTGGTGTTCATCATCCTGCTGTCGCTGGTACCGATGATCATCGGTGTGTTCCGCAGCCGCTTCGGCCGCAGCTCCACCGAAGCCAAGCCGCAGTAACCGGCGATGTGGTCCCTCAGCGCCTGGCGTCGCCGGCGCCTGCTGGCCAAGCACCCGATTGCCGATGAAACCTGGCAGCGGGTGCGCCACCACCTGACCTTTCTCGACGGCATCACCGCAGAAGAAGACCAGTGGCTGCGGGAAGCGTGCGTGCTGTTCCTCGCCGAAAAACACCTCACGGCCCTGCCCGGCGTCGAACTGCACCAGGAACAACGCCTGCTGCTCGCCGCCCAGGCGCAGCTGCCATTGATGAACCTTGGCGACCTCGACTGGTACCAGGGTTTTCACGAGATCGTGCTCTACCCCGACGACTTCCTCAGCCCCCAGCGCCATCGCGACGCCAGCGGCGTGGAACACGAATGGGACGGTGAACACAGCGGCGAAGCCTGGCAACAGGGCCCGGTGATCCTTGCGTGGCCCGGCGTGCTGGCCAGCGGCAACTGGGAAGGCTACAACCTGGTGATCCACGAACTGGCCCACAAGCTGGACATGCTCAACGGCGACGCCAACGGCCTGCCGCCGCTGCACCACGACATGCGCGTGCAGGAATGGGCCAGCGTCATGCAAAGCGCCTTCGACGACCTCAACCGCCAACTTGACCACAACCCCGACGCCGAAACGGCCATCGACCCGTACGCCGCGGAAAACCCGGCCGAGTTCTTTGCCGTCACCAGCGAATATTTCTTCAGCGCCCCGGATTTACTGGCCAGCACTTATCCACAGGTGTACGAGCAACTGAGCCACTTCTACCGCCAGGACCCACTGGCGCGCCTGCACCAGCTGCAGGCCGGCGACGTGCGGTATCAGACGGAACGCCAAGCGCCCTACGACGTCTGACGCATGGCATCGGCGTCAGAATATGCCTATAATCGCCGCCACTTTTAGGCCAATCCGGCCATGTTTCATGGCCAACTACGGGGGCAACGCCCAATGAGCTACAGCAAGATTCCGGCTGGCAAAGACCTGCCGAACGACATCTACGTCGCCATCGAGATTCCGGCCAACCACGCGCCGATCAAATACGAAATCGACAAAGACAGCGACTGCCTGTTCGTTGACCGTTTCATGGCCACCCCGATGTTCTACCCGGCCAACTACGGTTTCATCCCCAACACCCTGGCTGACGACGGTGACCCCCTCGACGTGCTGGTCGTGACCCCTTACCCGGTCACCCCAGGCTCGGTTATCCGCGCACGCCCGGTCGGCATCCTGAACATGACTGACGACGGCGGCGGCGATGCCAAAGTTATCGCAGTACCCCACGACAAGCTGTCCCAGCTGTACGTCGACGTGAAGGAATACACCGACCTGCCGCCACTGCTGCTGGAACAGATCAAACACTTCTTCGAGAACTACAAAGACCTCGAAAAAGGCAAATGGGTGAAGATCGATGGTTGGGGCAACGCAGACGCCGCCCGTGCCGAGATCCTGAAGTCGGTCGCTGCCTACAAAGGCTGATACCGCTACTCGCTCTAAAAAAGCCCCGATTATTCGGGGCTTTTTTTGTGGGAAAAATATAAACACCCGGCTATTTTAATAAACACTTTTACAGCCCATGTTTAACTAGATTAGTTAACTAACAGAATAAGCCTTCAATAAGGAAACACCTACATACGGCAACTCAACGCATGGTTTATTTGATCTGGTTTTACGGCCAGTAAACTCTGCGTTTATGAATACATCAGGTGATCGCTTAAGAGCGCTATTAAGGGAAGTTCATCTTTCCGCTTCCGACTTCGCCAAGAACCGCGATGTTACGCCTCAACACGTAAACAACTGGTTCAAGCGCGGCGTCCCCATGGGCCGTCTCAACGAGTTCGCAGAACTGCTGTGCGTCACCAGCCGCTGGCTGCGCACAGGCGAAGGCCCCAAACATCCACCCGCCAACTTCCTGCTGGAAGGATCCGATGCAGACCACACACACCGTATCGCCCGTGAACAGACCGGCAACTACATAGCCCAGCCGGTCTCAACGCCGGCAAAAATCGACGTGGAGATCCCCCTCCACCCCACCTTCACCTCAACCGAAAACATCCGCCTCTCCCTGCACACCCTTGAAACCATCGGCGTAAACCCGGAGCGGGCACTCGGTGCCTACATGGTCGGCAACAGCATGATCGACATCATCCAGGACGGAAGTACCCTCGCCATCGACTGCGGCCGCAAACAGATTATCGACGGCGAGATTTATGCGGTAGAACACGACGGAATGTTGCGCATCAAATACCTCTACAACCGCCCCGGTGGCGGCCTGCGGATGCGCAGCCACAACAGCGCCGAACATCCGGACGAGTTTTTGACCTACGAACAGCGGCATGAGCAGAACTTTGAAATTCTGGGCTGGGTGTTCTGGTGGGCGACACTGAACAACCGCCGCCCGCCGGTGCCGCTGGATGAGCATTTATTGGGCTACGAAGGCTCTAAATCGGATCCGAAGCTGGGAAATTGAGGCGAATGTGGGTATCATGCGCCGCACATTTGGCAGGGGGTTGGCGTGAAGCCGGTCCGCCCTGCCTGGCGATGCGGAGGAGTTCCCGCTGATGCCCCTATCACCTGGGCGCAAGTCTGGGTGAACGATTTGAAGGCTGGTGAGGTTTACCAAAAATAAGCTGAACCAGTCCCCGAGAAGCCGGCCACAAGCCGGCTTTTTAATGCCTGGAGAAAAGTACTGCACTTATCAAGCATCAGACTCTTTGGGGAACTTGCCAACCGCCCCAACGAGTACTCAAGCACTCTCTTCCATTCGCAGAACCTCCGCCCTATACGTCGCTAAAACCTCTTTTCAAGAACACGTTGGGTGAACGTGTCGCCACCAACGACACAAAAACATATCGTGTCGCAGAAATCAAAATCCAGCGACACGTAAGGCACGCATGTTTACACTGACGCTACGAAAGGGTGCTCTGATGAGCCCTCCTTGCCTTTAGATGGAAACTTCAAAGACCAGGCCCCCATCCATGACCACATCCCACCTTCCCTGGCAGGCTGACAAGCCCTATAACCAGCTTCCCCCCTTGCCTCCGACCACTGAGCTGGAAACCCGTGCAGTGCTCAAACGTTGCATTGAGGCCCGCACAGCCTTGGCCGAGCTGAAGCAGGCGGCGGAGTTGATCCCAAACCAGACAATGCTGATCAACACCATCCCATTGCTGGAAGCCAAGGACAGTTCGGAGATCGAAAGTATTGTCACCACCACGGACTTGCTTTTTCAGCATGCTCAAAATGGAGATAGCCATGCCGATCCGGCGACCAAGGAAGCACTGCGCTACCGCAGAGCTCTGCAAAAAGGTTATCAATCGTTGGCCGAACGCCCACTCTCCACAGGTACTGCAGTCGAAATCTGCCGCACGCTGAAGGGCGTGAACATGGATATACGTCGGGTGCCAGGTGTCCAGTTAGCCAATGACCGAACCGGAGAGATTATCTATACACCACCGGAAGGCGAAGATCGCTTGCGTGACATGCTCGCCGACTGGGAGCGTTTCCTGCACAACGAGACCGACCTGGATCCACTGGTACGTATGGCAGTAGGTCACTATCAATTCGAAGCCATTCACCCCTTCACCGACGGCAATGGCCGTACCGGGCGAGTGCTCAACACTCTGTACCTGATCCAGGAAGGCCTGCTGAATCTACCGATTCTCTACCTTAGCCGTTACATCATTGCCCATAGGGCCGATTACTACCGCTTGTTGCTAGACGTCACTCGCGAACAAGCCTGGGAGCCCTGGCTGCTGTACATGCTCAGCGCCGTGGAGGAAACAGCACGCTGGACCTGTGCAAAAATTGCCGCTATCCGCAGCCTGTCCGAGCACACCTCTCAGTTTGTTCGTGAGCAGTTGCCGAAAACCTATTCCCGCGAGCTGGTAGACGTCATTTTCGAACAGCCCTACTGCCGTATCAGCAACGTAGTCGACAAACAGATTGCACAGCGTCAAGCGGCCTCCCGCTACCTCAAAGAGCTAGTCGCCATTGACGTTCTACAAGAGGTGCAGGTTGGAAAGGAAAAGCTCTTCATTCATCCCAAACTGATGCAGCTACTCACTCGCGACAGCAATGACTTCAAGCCATACGCCTGAGGGGACCGCTTTAATCCATGGCGATCGTCTGCCGGGATTTGCGCCCATGAGCCGTATTGATCAGCATTTGGTCAGTAGGTTGCTGACCAAATGCATCGCTACCTCAGCGTCGGCCGAGGATCCTCACCTCGGCTGCAGACAGTCAAGCGCTCGATCCACCACCACCTTCGACATTTCCACCAAATGCATCACCGCCCGCTGCGAACCATTCAGCGGCTCGGTCGACGCCTGGGCGGTCGCCACGGCGCAATGCAACAGCTCGGCAGCATGAGCCAGAGCATCTTCGAAACTCAGTTCGTCATCAACGGTAAACGGGTTGGGTGAAGGCTTTGCGTCCGGCGCTTTGAGGTAGCGATCAATCACTCGGCGCGAGGCATCAGTATCGCGGAGTAAGGCTTTGTGGAAGGCGGGTGGATCGGGGGTAACTTTGACCATGGTAGAACTCCTAGCAGTGAGTTGAACCACTAACTTCTCGCGACTAAACGATCAGAAGGTGGCAGCTGTACGCAGGTTAGTCGACCGGCCGCTAGGCACCGGCGCACCCGAAGGTGCCCTGCGCACAGCCACCATAAAGTGCAGGCGATAAATACCTGGCTTTGAGATGGCACTGTGCGCCTAGCGTTGTCCGGGCGACTAAACCCGATCACCGAATATGCGGTGACGGAACGCAGACTAGTCGCGGGATTTTGCTGGCGCAAGCGCTTGGAATTCTCTAGGAAACGTCCTGCAAATGAAAGGGATGAGTCTTCCTGGCCATTCCCAATCACTGCCACTTCTTGACTCTCCCCCTAAGGTCACACCTCACCCTGAAGCCCTAACTTTCAGGACCCCACCACCATGAGCCAACGCACCCTGGTCATCCTCGGCCATCCTTCGAGCACCAGCTTCTGCTCTGCCCTCACCGACACCTACATCACCCGTGCCAAAACTGCCGGCCACGAAGTACGCGTTCTGCGCCTGGGCGACCTGACGTTCGACCCCATCCTGCACAACGGCTACAGCCAGGTCCAACCTCTGGAGCCCGACCTGCTCAACGCCCAATCCGACATCCTGTGGGCCAATCACCTGACGTTTGTTTTCCCCATCTGGTGGGGCGGTATCCCGGCGTTGATGAAGGGTTTTATCGACCGGATTTTCCTGTCCGGTTTCGCCTTCAAATACCGCAAGGGCAAGGCCTTCCCCGAGAAACTCCTGAAGGGCCGAACCGCGCATTTGCTGGTGACCCTGGACACGCCGCCGTGGTATTACAGGTGGTTCTACCGCATGCCTGCGCTGCATCAGATGCGCAAGACGACGCTGGCGTTTTGTGGCATCCAGCCGATCAAGACGTTGCAGTTCGGACCGGTGCTGGGCTCCACGCCAGCGCAGCGCGAACAATGGCTGAAACAGGCCGGTGCACTCTTTGGGAAAAGGACTTTTCATGTACATCGGCAAAGCCGCGCAGTTGTCGGGCACCACGATCAAGGCGATTCGTCACTATGAGGCGATCGGCCTGTTGCCGCTGCCGCAACGGGAAGGCCGTTATCGGATTTACTCCACGCAAAGTGTCGAGCTGCTGACGTTCATCAAGTGTGCCCAGCAGTTGGGTTTCAAGCTCAAGGAGTTGCAGGCGATTCTGGGTGGGCATCACGATGATGGGCTGCCCTGGGAGCTGGCGGACAAGGCGATCGCCAACAAGAAGCAGGAGTTGGTGCGGCAGATCGAGGCATTGCAGAAGATGCATGGAGGACTGGTCGAGTTTGAGGCCAGTCTCAAGGATGCTCAGGGCCAATGCACCGCACCACTGAAAACGCCACTGCCGTCAATGAGCTGAATCGCTGTTCTACGTAGTGCCGGGCGCCAGCTCGGCACGGAAAAAATCTCCCTCCTCGTAAGCCCAATCTGATTTTCCGGACCACTCGTCCAGCCCCTATTTTGCTGTTGCAGACTCCGACGCCTCCCCTTTGCAGAGACGTCACGGATGACTGCTTCTTCGTCCCACATTGCCCATATCGAACACGAACTGGACGGCTTTCATCAGAGCCTGGCGGTGTATCGCCAGCAGGTGGGCGCCTGGTATTCGCAGGCACTGGACAAGGTCAGCCATGGGGCAGATTTGCCGTCGTTGCTGGGGATGGATCGAATCATTCGGGTGGGAGATTCGAGCAAATCGGTGAGCATGACCGATGACAATTTCTCGACGGTGGTGCGCTGTGAGGTCGGCGGCGTACTGGAGATCGAGAGCAAGTTCGAGTCGGTGTATGACGTGCCGCTGGGAGGTATTCCGGTTGAGGTGATTGGGCTGGATGACGGCAGCTCTACCGTCGTCATGCTCGATGAACAGGGGAAAGGCTCTCACCCCTGTGTGGCCGGCAAACGCTATCGGGTGCGGGTGCAGGGTGGGGTTTCACAGGAGCAGGTCGAGGCGCTGTTTTCGTCTTACGACGGCTTGACCGCTGACCTGGAAAGCTGGCTTCGCAAGCAATGGGACGGTTTCAGACCGCATTGGGAAAGGTCCACTTCAAGCGCGATTGGCACTGGCGTGCTGGCAGGAAGTTGGGCAGCAATTACTGGCGTGTGGGACGCCATCAAGCAGGTGCAGGAGATCTTCAAGGATCCGGGCAAGCTGTTTGAAAGCCTGGGAGCCAAAGCCAGCGAGCTGATGGAGCTGGCCCGCACTGCGCCAAAGGTGATGGAACAGGCCATGTTACTGGCCAGTGATGAGGCGGCGCTGTACCTGATGCTGCGCACGGCGATGATTTGGCTGTCGGCGTTACCGCCTAGCGAGGTTGCCGGCAGTACCGCCGAGGCGGTGGCCGGGTTTGTGGTGTCGTTGCTGATCGATTTGTTGGTGGCGGCTTTGCTGACGGTTGTTTTGCCGGCGGCGGGCATCGCCTATTTGAGTTCGCGTGCGCTCAGGTATGGCGCCCGGATTGTTGAGGCGGCCATTCGGTTTGTGAAGGGCATATTCAGTGTTCTTCAGAGCTTTATGGGGGCAGTGGGACGGTACAAGACAGTAGCGGTTCGGGGCGCCGTTGAGGGGTTGAAAAAGGGTGGTGTGCAGATGCGCTGGGGGCCGCGTCAGAACACCGTGGTTCGGGAGAAAGCGCATGTCGACGATGCGCCCTCCTCTGCCAAGAACCCCGGCGGCGATGCAGCCGCTCCCGCAGACAAGACCGCAACCAATGGCTGCCCGGTGTCGATGGTCACCGGTGAGGAACTGCTGACCCTCACCGACGGCTCGTTGGAGGGCGTGCTGCCCTTTGCCTGGACGCGGTTGTATCGCAGCAGTGCGGTGGAAGTGGATTGCGGGTTGGGGTTTGGCTGGAGTCATTCGCTGGCTCAGCGGTTGGTGGTTAGCGGTGAAACGGTGGTCTGGACCGATCACGAAAACCGCAGCACTACGTTTCCCCTGCCCTCTGCTACGCGGCCAGCCATCACCAATAGCCTGGCGGAAGCGGCGATTTATCTGGGCGCTTTGCCTGATGAGTGGGTACTGGCTCAAACCTCCCTTTTCTATCACTTCCGCGACGGTGTGCTGACGTCGATCAGCGACGCGTATGACAACCGGCTGCGCATTTCCCGCGATTATTCCGGGCGGATTCAGCGGATCGATAACCACGTCGGCCAGGGATTGCTGCTGCGGTATGACCGTGGACATATCGTTGCCGTCGACTATCAGGTGCAGCGGGAACTGGACTGGGTTACCGAGCAGAACGTTGTTTCCTACAAGTATGACGACGCTTGGAGGTTGGTTGAGGCGACCAACGCTGTCGGCGAAAGCGAGCGTTATCGGTACGACGATCAGCAGGTGATTCTGGAGCGGGAACTGGCCGGTGGGGCGAGTTTTTTCTGGGAGTGGGAACGGTCCGGCAAGGCGGCGCGATGCGTCCGGCATTGGGCCAGTTTTTCCCAGATGGACACGCGGTATGTGTGGGATGACAACGGCACGGTCACTGTGCACAACGCCGATGGCAGCCAGGAAGTCTACGTCCACGACCAGCGCGCACGGCTGGTGCAACGGATTGATCCGGACGGCGCCGAGCACTTCAAATCCTACGATGAAAAAGGCCGGCTGACCGTCGAGCAGGATCCACTCGGGGCGGTGACGGCGTATCAGTACGACGAAGCCGGTCGGTTGATTGCGCTGTTTCCCGGTGACGATGCACCCACATCCTACGAGCATGACAACGGTTTCGTACGGGTTGTGCGCCGTGGTGAGGCGGTCTGGAAATACCAGCGTAACGATCAAGGCGATATCACCCGCAAGACTGATCCGGACGGCAACTACACCGAATACACCTACACCCAACACGGAAAACTCTCCGGCGTCTGGCACCCGGACAACAGCAGTCAGCGATTTATCTGGAACGAGCGTGGCCAGCTCACCGAAGAGAAATTGGCGAATGGCGGTGTGCGGCGCTATCGCTATGACGACCTTGGGCGGCAGGTAGCCTGCGAGGATGAGCACGGTGCGCTGACCCAGTATCAGTGGGACGCCGTAGGTCGTTTGCTGAAGGTGATTCAGCCGGGCGGTGCCACTCGCGAATTCAGCTACAACCCGTACGGAAAAATCACCGCCGAGCGCGACGAACTGGGCCGCGTCACCCGCTACGAATATGCGGACGGCCTGCACCTGATCAGCCGCCGCATCAACCCCGACGGCACACAGCTCAAATACCGTTACGACAATGCCCGGTTGTTACTGACCGAGATTGAAAACGAAGTCGGGGAAACCTATCGGCTCGACTATCACGCCAACGGATTGATCCAGCAGGAAACCGGCTTTGATGGCCGCCGCACGGCTTATGTCTACGACCTCGCCGGGCATCTGCTGGAAAAGACCGAGTACGGCGACGATGGCAGTCAGCTGGTTACGGGTTATCAGCGAGACAGCGCCGGTCGCCTTGCACGAAAAAACCTGCCAGACCGCAGCATCGTCGATTACACCTACGACCGCCTCGGCAATCTCCTCAGCGTCGATGATGGCCACTGGCCGCTGCACTACGAATACGACCTGCAAAACCGCCTCACCGCCGAACACCAGGGCTGGGGCACCCTGCGCTACCGCTACGACGAATGCGGCCAACTCAACTACCTGCGACTGCCCGACAACAACCGCCTCGCCTTCCACCACGACAAAGGCGGCGACCTCGCCACCATCGAACTGAATGGCAACCCGCTCACCTCGCACCTGTTCAAATCCGGCCGCGAACACCAACGCCAACAGGGCCAACTCCTCAGTCACTACCACTACGACGACCAGGGCCGCCTACACGCCCATGCCATCACCCAGCAGGAACAACGTCACCAACGCCGCCAATACGACTACGACCAACGCGGCAACCTCACCCGCATCCTCGACACCCGCAAAGGCCAGCACGACTACCACTACGACCCACTCGACCGCCTGACCCGCGCCAACCACTCGCACGACCTGCAGGAACGCTTCTTCCACGACCCGGCGGGCAACCTGCTGATGCAAGACCGCGTCGGGCCGAGTGTGATCAAAGGCAACCGCCTGCTGATGCAAGGCGATCGTCATTACGACTATGACGCCTTCGGCAATCTCCTGCGCGAGCGCCGGGGCCGCGACCAGCAGTTGGTCACCGAATATCGATATGACTGCCAGCATCGGCTGATCAGCGTCACCCAACCCGGCGGCCGCCAGGCCAGCTATCGCTATGACCCGTTTGGACGACGCGTCGCCAAAGTCGTCAACAGCCAGACCACCGAGTTTTTCTGGCAAGGCGACATGTTGGTCGCCGAGCACAGCGCCGATCACCACCAAAGCTACCTCTACGAACCCAACAGCTTCCGACCGTTAGCGCTGCTGAAAGGCTACGGCCCGGAAGACGTAAAACCCTTCCACTACCAACTCGACCACCTCGGCACCCCACAAGAACTCACCGCCCCCGACGGCGAAATCGTGTGGTCCGCGCACTACCGCGCCTACGGCCAAATCGCGAAGCTGGACGTCAACACCGTCACCAACCCGCTGCGCTTCCAGGGCCAATACTTCGACCCGGAAAGCGGACTGCACTACAACCGCCATCGCTACTACAATCCGGACATTGGCCGCTATCTGACGCCTGATCCCGTGAAACTGGCGGGTGGACTGAACAGCTACCAGTACGCGCCCAACCCGACGGGGTGGGTGGATCCGTTGGGGTTAAACTCGTGCCCAGGAGGCGATGAGTGTAAACCGACCGCCGAGATTGAAGAGCCGAACAAAACAGCACATGTTGCAAAAGGCGACGCTGAATTACCAAAGACAGGGGGGGCGGCGCGAGCGGCTATGTACTCGGCTAACTGGCCAGTCGCAAATCTCAATGAGACCATTGTCAAATTTGGCGGCCACGACCCGTTAGTGACGACTACCGACAAAGGTAAGAAAATCTATAAAAACCCACAAACAGGCATAGAAGTGGTTGAGGACTTAAATGGTGGTTATTTTAGAATCTATGATCCGTCGCTGCCCGGAACCAGAAAATATCTAAGTTTGAATGGAACAATACCAAATAACAAAACCTCGTCATCAGGTAAACAGATGGGCAGAACGCAAAGCGAATATAATGAAGTCACTCACTTCAAAAAGGAATCGCATAAGTGAAGCTAATATCCGTACCCTTGAGCCAAGAAGCATTGGAGCTTTTGGACGTGGATGCATGCCCTAAAAACAAGTTAGAACAGCTCTACATGAGCGAAACCGAATACCGACAATTAACAAACTCAGGAATCATCGACAATATAAACTTAAAGCTTGGAAAAATTATTGACGACTATGAGGACGAGAAAATACAAGGAACTAACGAAATAGAAAACACCCTCTCCATCCTAAAGAGTTCAACAATCCCGGAAAATCCTGAGTTATTAATAAAGTTAATAAAGCTCACAAATACGGCTTTGAAAAATAATACCGGGATATTCTTCTTCTTCTGACTCCCTCCGCCCTGATGAACAGCAAGCTTTTCAGGAGCAGCAACGTACGCGCCTCTCCCACCACATCGCCATTAGCCGAGCATCCACCACACCCAACGCAATCGTATCCGTCCCATCAACGACGAATACGACCTTTACCCCATCACTGGCGGCGCTTTCCCTCCATCGCAGGGGCAACCCAACAATCTCTCCGCGCATCTCCACAAAGTGTTTCCACTGGCCCAGCTCCCGCAATTGAGCTACAAGGAGATTACCGCCCGTCTGAATATTGCTCTCCAAGCAAATGGAACAACATTCAAACAACGCCCCACCGCTCCACAACCCCGCAAGCCACCGAGTCCCGATGAACGATCAGCCAACCCCTTCGCCGTCCGAACGTGACCAGCAAGCCCTGGACTGGTTTACCCGCCTGCGTGGGGAAAATGTGACGTTTCAGGAGCTCAATACGTTTGCGCAGTGGCGCGAAGACCCGCTGAATGCCCACGCCTACCAAAACGCGGAAACGCTATGGCAGTTGCTGGATCGCCCCAACCGGGCAGTACGCAAACCAGATCGCCGGCGGCCGATCTCCCGACGCCGAACCTACGCCACCGCTGCCTGCCTGATACTCGCCGCCAGCGCGATATGGCTGGGCACCCCGCCGATCAGCAGTTGGGGCAGTGACTACACCACCCGCATCGGGCAACAACAGGACATCACCCTGGCCGACGGTTCACATCTGCATCTGGACAGCGACAGCGCGTTCGATATCGACCTCACCTCCGATGAACGCCGGGTAAATCTGCGAAGAGGCCGTGTGTATCTGCAAGTCAGCCACGACAGTCGACCCTTTATTGTGCAAGCCGGCGGCACTCGGATTCGGGCGTTGGGCACCGAGTTTTCCGTCGCGCATAACGACACAACCGACGAGGTTATTCTGTTACGCGGCAGCGTTGAGGTGGCCGCCGCAGGGCAACATCAACTGCTGCAGCCGGGCGAACAGTTGCGCGTGGTGAGCGGGCATGTTCAAGCCCCCCAAGCCGTCGACGCCGAACGCCTGCTGGCCTGGCGAGACGGCCAGCTACGTGTGCGGGACGCACCATTGCGCGAGGTGCTTGAGGAGTTGGTGCGCTATCAAGGCGGCCATGTGATCTGGCTCGACGATAAAGTCGGGCAACGCACTATCAATGCCAGCTTCAACCTGAATCAAGTCGACAGCGCCTTGGACGCCCTGATCAGCAGCCAGAACCTGCGCACCACTGCCCTCACCCACCGGGTGTTGATCGTGCGCGGCTGACTGGACGATGAGCCGAATAGCTTGCACAATCGGCTCACCGAATGAGCCGAATAAGCCTTCTATTCGGCTCACCCACCGAGCACACCGCCATGGATCACCCGAACTGGATCTGGCAACAACCTGACTGGCCGCACTTTCACTGGCAACCGGAGCGCCTCGCACCATTGTTGCGCGAGTGCACGCAGGCGCAAGGAAAGTTGCTGGGCATGCTCAGCTCGGTCAGCCAGGCGCAGAGTTCGGAGAATGAACTGGATGCCTTGCTGCAAAATATCCTGACGTCCTCGGCAATCGAGGGTGAGCAACTCAACGTTGGCTCGGTACGATCTTCCCTGGCCCGCCGCCTGGGCCTTGAGCAATTGCAGGATGGCTCCGTGAGCCGGCGCAGCGAGGGCCTAGCGGACTTGATGGTGGACGCCACACAACAGTTTGCTCAGCCGTTTACCCTAACCCGTCTATTTAACTGGCATCGATGGTTGTTTCCCGCCGAGGAAGCCCGCTTTTCCACGCACGCCTTGAACGTAGGCGCGCTAAGGGGCGATGAGCCGATGCAGGTTGTGTCGGGACGACTGGACCGACCCACTGTGCATTTCGAGGCGCCACCTCGCCAAGGTCTGGCGCAGTCGCTGGACGATTTCATCGAATGGTTTGAAGCCAGCCGGAATCATGCGGCCCTCGACCCATTGCTGCGCGCAGGCCTCGCGCATTTCTGGTTCGTCACCCTGCATCCCTTCGATGATGGTAACGGTCGTCTGACGCGGGCGATTACTGACCTCGCGCTCGCCCAGGCGGAGAACCAGGCGATCCGCTTCTACGCGATGTCGGCGAGCATCCTTGAAGACCGGGCGGGCTATTACCGCGCACTGGAAACCAGTCAAAAAGCCACGCTGGATGTCACCGGTTGGCTTGAGTGGTTCCTGCAAACCCTGCTTCGTAGCCTGCAGCAGGCAATGGCGCGGATTGACCGGGTGCTGGGCAAAAGTCGCTTCTGGCAACGGCATCGGGACCACGCACTCAGCGCTGAACAGACCAAAGTCTTGAATCGCCTGCTCGACGGCGGCGACCAGGGCTTTGAGCACGGGATCAGCGCCGCCCAGTATCAGGCCGTGGCCAAAGTGTCCAAGGCCACGGCGACTCGACATCTGGCCGATCTTCTGGAAAAAAACTGCCTGGTTCGGTTACCCGGCGGCGGCCGTAGTACCCGTTACCAAATCAATACCCAAGGTGACTGATTTACAAGGCAATCCCGCCCACTCATTTGCCCCAATCCCCCATGTCTGCTAGTGTCGCGCCGGTTTACCGTCTACCGGAATAGCCGCCATGGCCCGCAAAAAAGTTGCACTCGATTTCGAACAATCCCTCGCCGACCTGCAAGCTCTGGTCGAGCGTATGGAGAACGGCGAGTTGTCGCTGGAAGACTCGTTGACCGCATTCGAGCAAGGCATCGGCCTGACCCGCGACTGCCAGAGCGCCCTGGCGCAGGCGGAGCAGAAGGTCCAGGTGTTGCTGGAACGCGACGGGGAGCTGGCCGAAGAACCTTTCGATGCGGAACAGCCTGAATGATCGACGCTTATCAGGCCGGCAGCCAGGCCCGGGTCAATGCTGCGCTGGCACCACTGTTTGTTTCGCCTACCCCTGAGTTGGCCCGCCTGTATGAGGCCATGCGCTATAGCGTAATGAACGGCGGCAAGCGCGTGCGCCCGTTGCTCGCTTACGCGGCCTGCGAAGCACTCGGCGCCCAGGCGGAGGAAGCCAACGGCGCCGCCTGTGCGGTGGAGCTGATTCACGCTTATTCCCTGGTGCACGACGATTTGCCGGCGATGGACGACGACGATCTGCGTCGCGGCCAGCCCACCACTCATAAAGCCTTCGATGAAGCCTGCGCGATTCTCGCCGGTGACGGCCTGCAAAGCCTGGCGTTCAGCGCTCTGCTGGACCCGCGCCTGAGCAGCGTCAACGCCGAGATCCGCCTGCGCATGGTCACCGCGCTCGCCTTGGCGGCAGGCCCGGCCGGGATGGTCGGCGGCCAGGCGATTGACTTGGGTTCGGTCGGCTTGAAGCTCGATCAGCAAGCCCTGGAATACATGCACCGCCACAAGACCGGCGCGCTGATCGAGGCCGCCGTGCACCTCGGCGCCCTCGCCAGTGGCCGTGCCGAAGCGCCGCAACTGGCGGCCTTGCAGACCTACGCGCGGACCATCGGCCTGGCGTTCCAGGTGCAGGACGATATTCTCGACGTTGAAAGCGATACCGCGACCCTCGGCAAACGCCAGGGTGCCGATATCGCACGGGACAAGCCGACTTATCCTTCGCTGCTCGGCCTGGAAGCCGCCAAGGCATACGCCCTGGAGCTGCGGGACCAGGCACTCGACGCCCTGCGACCTTTCGACGCGGCTGCCGAGCCACTGCGTGACCTGGCGCGGTATATCGTCGAACGTCGCCACTGACAGCACCGGCCTTTTCCACCGCATATCAGCCAAGTTCGGCGCTCTGCGTGGGCAGTTTGCGATGCTTGAGGTAAACTGCCGCCTCTTCTATACCTATAACGATTCGCCTGATGCCCACGACGTTCCAAGAGATTCCCCGCAAGCGCCCGGCCACGCCCCTGCTGGACCGTGCCAACACGCCAGCCGGCCTGCGCCGCCTGGGTGAAGCCGAGCTGGAAACCCTGGCCGATGAGTTGCGCCTGGAATTGCTCTACACGGTCGGCCAGACCGGTGGGCATTTCGGTGCCGGCCTGGGCGTCATCGAGCTGACCATTGCGCTGCATTACGTGTTCGACACCCCGGACGACCGGCTGGTGTGGGACGTGGGTCATCAGGCCTATCCGCACAAGATCCTCACCGGACGCCGCGAGCGCATGGCTACCCTGCGCCAGAAGGACGGCATCGCCGCCTTCCCGCGTCGCTCCGAGAGCGAGTACGACACCTTTGGCGTCGGCCACTCCAGCACCTCCATCAGCGCAGCGCTGGGCATGGCCATTGCCGCCCGCCTGCAGAACAGCGATCGCAAGGCGATTGCGGTGATCGGTGATGGCGCGTTGACCGCCGGCATGGCCTTCGAGGCGCTGAACCATGCGCCGGAAGTGGACGCCAACATGCTGGTGATCCTCAACGACAACGACATGTCGATCTCGCGCAATGTCGGTGGCCTGTCGAATTACCTGGCAAAAATCCTCTCCAGCCGCACTTACGCCAGCATGCGTGAAGGCAGCAAGAAGGTGCTCTCGCGTCTGCCTGGCGCGTGGGAAATTGCCCGTCGTACCGAAGAATATGCCAAGGGCATGCTGGTTCCCGGCACCCTGTTCGAAGAGCTGGGCTGGAACTACATCGGCCCGATCGACGGCCACGACTTGCCGACCCTGATCGCCACCCTGCGCAACATGCGTGACCTCAAGGGCCCGCAGTTCCTGCACATCGTCACCAAGAAAGGCAAAGGCTTCGCCCCGGCGGAAGTCGACCCGATTGGTTACCACGCGATCACCAAGCTTGAGCCGCTGAATGCCCCGGCCGCCGCGCCGAAGAAGCCCAGCGGGCCGAAGTATTCCGGTGTGTTTGGCGAATGGCTGTGCGACATGGCCGCCGCCGACCCGCGCCTGGTGGGCATCACCCCGGCGATGAAGGAAGGTTCCGACCTGGTGGCGTTCAGCGAGCGTTTCCCGCTGCGCTATTTCGACGTAGCCATCGCAGAACAGCACGCGGTGACCTTCGCCGCCGGTATGGCCTGTGAAGGCGCCAAGCCGGTGGTAGCGATCTATTCCACGTTCCTGCAACGCGGCTATGACCAATTGATTCATGACGTCGCGGTGCAAAACCTCGACGTGTTGTTCGCCATCGACCGTGCCGGCCTGGTGGGCGAAGACGGCCCGACCCACGCCGGCAGCTTCGACCTGTCGTACTTGCGTTGCATCCCCGGCATGCTGGTGATGACCCCGAGTGACGAGAACGAACTGCGCAAGATGCTCAGCACCGGCCACCTGTACAACGGCCCGGCGGCTGTGCGTTACCCGCGCGGCAACGGCCCGAATGCGGTGATCGAGAAAGACCTTGAGCCTATCGAAATCGGCAAGGGCATTGTCCGTCGCCAGGGCAGCGGCGTTGCCTTGCTGGTGTTCGGCGTGCAACTGGCCGAAGCCTTGAAAGTGGCCGAGAAGATCGACGCCACCGTGGTGGACATGCGTTTCGTCAAACCGCTGGACGAAGCCCTGGTGCGCGAGATCGCTGGCAGTCATGAGCTGCTGGTGACCGTCGAAGAAAACGCCATCATGGGCGGTGCCGGTGCGGCAGTCAGTGAGTTCCTGGCGCGGGAGAACATCCTCAAGTCGGTGCTGCACCTGGGCTTGCCGGATGTGTATGTCGAGCATGCCAAGCCTGCGCAGATGCTGGCCGAATGCGGGCTGGATGAAGCGGGGATTGAAGCTTCGGTTCGTCAGCGCATGGCACTCTTGAACCTGTAAACAACAATCAAATGTGGGAGCTGGCTTGCCTGCGATAGCATCACCTCGGTGTTACTGACAAACCGAGGTGCCTGCATCGCAGGCAAGCCAGCTCCCACATTGGTTTTGTATTGCCTTAACGCTACGGACAGCCCATGAATCGCCTGCGCTTTGCCCTGCCCCTTCTTCTGCTCCCCGCCACCGACCTGCTCGCCGACAGCTTCGAACGCGACGACGCCCTGAAGCTGCCCGACGTGGTGATCAGCGCCAACCGCCAGGTCCAGGCACGCAACGACAGCAGTGCCGCAAACACCGTCTTCACCCGCGATGACATCGACCGCCTGCAACCCACCAGCGTGAGCGATCTGCTCAGCCGCGTGCCCGGTGTGCAGGTGGCGCAAAGCGGAGGGCGCGGCAGCCAGACGAACGTCTACATCCGCGGCACTTCGACCGCCCAGAGTCTGGTGCTGGTGGACGGCCAGCGCATCAGCAGTTCCACCAGCGGCACCAGCAACCTGCAATACCTGAATATCCAGCAGGTTGAGCGCGTGGAAGTGCTGCGCGGTTCGCGCTCGGTGATCTACGGCAGCGATGCCATTGGCGGGGTGATCCAGATCTTCACCCGGCGCAATACCGAGCCTGGCGTACAACCCCGGCTGCATGTGGGATTCGGCAGCAACCAGACGTGGGAACGCAGCCTCGGCCTGTCCGGCGGCGACGAACAAACCCGCTTCAACCTGGGCGCCAGCCTGGATGACACGGCCGGGATCGATCGCACGCACACCTCTTACCCCAGCGACCGTGACCATGATGCCTATCGCAATCAGGCCATCAGTTTCAGCCTGAGCCATGCCTTCAACGATGACCTCGAAGCAGGCGTGAACGTGCTGGATAACCGCGGCAAAAGCGAATTCGATAGCCCGTTCGGCCGCTTTGATACGACAACCTACCAAAGCTTCCAGCAGCAGCCCTACACCGACTTCACCGTGAGCAGCGTCAGCAGCTATATCGACGCCCGTATCAATGACGTGTGGAAGTCTCGGCTGGAAGCAGGCCACAGCGAAAACCGCGAAAAGACCCTGGACAAGCTCAGCACCGAACGCAGCGTGTTCAACACCTACCGCAATTCGCTGAACTGGCAGAACGACCTGACGCTGAACGACCAGAACAGCCTGATCCTGGGTGGCGACTGGTACGAGGACCAGGTCAACAGCAGCGCCCACCTGAATGAAGACAGTCGCTGGAACCGCGCTGCGTTTATCCAGCACCGCTTCCAGGCGCAATCCTTCTCCACCGAACTGGGCCTGCGCCGCGACGATAACCAGCAATTTGGCGGCCACAACAGTTGGAGCGGCACGTTTACACTGCCGCTGAACCCGGACAATGACCTGTTGCTGAGCTACAGCGAGGGCTTCCGGGCCCCGACGTTCAACGACCTTTACTACCCGGACGACAGCTACGGGATAAACAGCAACCCGAACCTGAAACCCGAAACCTCGAAAAGCTACGAAGTGCAGTGGCGCAGCCAGCTCAGCGACACCAGCCGACTCGAAGCCTCGCTGTACCGCACCGACATTCAGGACGCGATCGTGTTCGCCAGCGGCGGCCCGCAAAACGTCAGCTCAGCACGCATCAACGGCTTCGAAGCGGCGCTCAGGCAAGAGCTGTTCGGTTGGCAAAGCAGCCTGGGCATCGCCCTGATCGACCCACGGGACCGCGACACCGGGCGCACATTGGCGCGTCGAGCAAGGCGCACCGTGAGCCTGGACCTGGATCGCCAATTCGACCGGTTCAGCGTCGGCGCCAGTTGGCAGGCGGTGAGCAGCAGCTACGACGATCCGGCGAACCAGCAACGCCTGGGCGGATATGGCTTGCTCGGTCTACGGAGCAGTTGGGCGGTGAATCACGAAATCACCCTGGAAATGAAGCTCGACAACCTGCTGAACAAGGGCTACAGCCGGGCGCTGTATCAGTATCAAGGCCAGCAATATGGCTATCGGGAAGAAGGCCGTGCGTTGATGTTCGGGGTGACCTGGACGCCAGAACTCTAAGTCGTCTGCACCGGCCTCATCGCGGGCAAGCCCGGCTCCCACATTTGACCGCGTCGCATGAATGAACGCGGTCACATGTGGGAGCTGGCTTGCCTGCGATAGCGGTCTCACAGCCCCGGTGCAATCACCTGACACAACCGCGCCACCGCCTCCAGCATCTGCCCGCTGGGCCGTTCCAGGCCCTTGTCGGGCACCCGCAGCAAGTGCCCGGCAGCCACTGCTGCCACTTGGGGCCAGGCCTTCCAGGCATCCAGCTGTGCTTGATCGCCCGCCAGAATCACCTCGGGATTGCGCTGCAACACGGACTCGATGCTGACCTGCGGCGCCGGCAGCTTGAGATCATCGAACACATTGCGCGCCCCGCACACACCCAACGCATCGCTGATGATCTGCCCGCCGCCCACGGTGTACAGCGGCTGGTTCCACACCTGATAAAACACTCGCAACGGCTCGGCCCGGTGATAGCGCGAGCGCAACTCGGCCAAGCGCTGACGCAACTGCGCGGCCAGTTGCCGGCCGGCGTCAGCCCGCCCGAGTTGCCGGGCAATGGTTTCGACTTGTGAAGTGAGTTGTTCGAGGCTGTGGGGTTCGGCGACAAACACCGGGATGTTCAGGCGTTGAAGCTGTTCACGCTGGGCCGGGCCGACGCTGCCGGGCCACAGCAGGATCAAATCCGGCTTGAGGCTGAGCAGGCGCTCCATGTCCAACTGCCCGTAATTCCCAACCGACGGCACCTTCGCCAACGCCTGTGGCCGCTCGCCGCCATCCAGTACGCCCACCAGCAAATCGGCGGCACCCAGTTCCACGACGATTTCAGACAACGACGGTGCAAGGCTCACAACCCGCTCAACCGCCACAGCCTGGGCCGCGACCACCAGCAGCCACACCGCCAGCCAGGCGCGCATCAACCCAACTGACGCGGGATGCGATAGAGGTAGAACAGCACCAGGGTCGACAGCGCCAGCAGAAACAGCGGCACCGCCTCCAGCCCGACAAACACCGCCAGCGCGCCGACCCAGGCCGGCAGCGCGGCCACCAGCAACGCCACGCGGCGACGGGCCGCGAGGGTGATCCAGGCAGCCGGTTCTTCGGGGGTGTCGAGGGCTTTTTCGGTGGCGATCAGCGCGTGTTTATAGCCATGGAAGTAACGCAGGCTGACAAACATCGAGGCCACGCCGGCAATAAAAAACGGCATCGCCAGCACCGGCAGCAAGGGCTCGGCCTTGCCAAACACCAGGTTGATCACAAACAACGGCGCCAGCGCCAACGCCAGGTATTGCCACCAGTTAAACGACAGTCGCCGCTTGACCTGGCCGCGCGTCACGCCCGGTCGGCCTCGCCCTGGTGCTCGTTGCCCATCATGTGGTCGAGCTTGCTGGCCTTGGTGGCCAGGTAGAGTTTGTTGTGCGGGTTGTGGCCGGTATGCAGCGGCACGCGCTCGGCAACGGTGATACCCATGTCGGTCAAGGCTTTGACCTTGCGTGGGTTGTTGGTCATCAGGCGCAGGGATTTGACCCCAGGTGCTGAAGCATCGGCAGGCAGATCGCGTAGTCGCGCTGGTCGGCAGCGAAACCCAGGCGCTCGTTGGCTTCGACGGTGTCGGCCCCGCCATCTTGCAGCTCATAAGCGCGGATCTTGTTCAGCAGGCCAATGCCACGGCCTTCCTGACGCAGGTACAACAACACGCCACGGCCTTCGCGGGCGATAGCCTGCAAGGCGGCTTCCAGTTGCGAACCGCAGTCACAGCGCTGGCTGAACAGGGCATCGCCGGTCAGGCATTCGGAGTGCACGCGGCCGAGGACCGGGGCGCCGTCGGCCACATCACCGAGGCTCAGAACAACGTGTTCGCGTCCGGTGGCTTCTTCAAGAAAGCCATTCATGGTGAACGTGGCAAAAGGGGTTGGCAGCTTGGAAGCGGCAACGAAAACGACGGGCACCGTGTGCTCCTGATTTCAGATTTCACAGGGGATAGATTGTAACAGCAGGTTCCTACAGACGCTTAAGCTGAATTGTCGCTGATAAAGATCAATAGGTTCGATTGGCCTTCAGCTTGGTTCTATGCCTTTCAGAAATGTTGATAGCCACGAATGGCTGGCGTGATGTCCTGGCCAGACGCATCCAGCAGGGTAACGCCCTGCCCCGCCTCGACCCGGCCGATCACATGCACTGGCACACCGGCAGCCAACAACGGCGCCAGTTCGGCAGGCGGCAAGGTGAACGCCAGTACGTAGTCGTCCCCCCCGCTCAACGCGGCCACCCGGGCATCCGCCTCGCCGACGAACGCCAACAAGGCGGCCGACAACGGCAGTTTTTGCTGTTCGATCAACAAGCTGACAGCCGACGCCTTGGCGATATGCCCGCAATCGGCCAAAAGGCCGTCGGAAATATCCATCGCAGACGTGGCCTTGCCCCGCAGCGCCAAGCCCAGCGCCAACTGCGGTTGCGGCGACCAGTAATGGGCCAGCAGCGGCTCGGCGATAGCCGCCTCTGCCGTGCGCTGCCCCAGTACCAGCGGCAATGCGCCCGCGGCGTTACCCAGCTCACCGCCCACACACAGCACGTCGCCAGGCTGCGCGCCGCTGCGGGTCAAGGCCTGGCCCGCCGGCACCCGCCCAAACACGGTCATGGTCAGGCTCAGGGGCCCACGGGTGGTGTCGCCGCCTACCAGGACCACACCGCAACCCTGGGCCATGGCGTTCAAACCCTGGGCATAGCGTTGCAGCCAATCGGCATCAACCGTCGGGGTGGTCAGGGCAAGGGTAAACGCGAGGGGATTGGCGCCCATCGCCGCCAGATCGCTGACTGCCACGGCCAGCGAGCGCTGGCCGAGCAGAAACGGATCGCAGGGGTCGGCAAAGTGCACGCCGGCCACCAGGGTATCGGTAGAAATCGCCAACTGTTCCCCGGAAGGAACCGCCAGCAGGGCGCAATCGTCGCCAATCCCCAGTGCAATACCTTCGCCGCCCTGCGCACAGGGCGCGGCGGCGAAGTAGTTGCGGATCAGCTCAAACTCGCCCATAGCGTCAGCAAGCGCCGGTTAGCGCTTGTACGCCTTCACTTCGGCTTCACGCAGGCGCGGGGCCAGCTTGTCGAGCACGCCGTTGACGAACTTGTGACCGTCGGTGGAACCGTAGACTTTCGCCAGTTCGATCCCTTCGTTGATCACCACGCGGTACGGTACGTCGACGCGCTTGAGCAACTCCCAGGTGGACAGGCGCAGTACGGCCAGTTCAACCGGGTCCAGCTCTTCGATCGCCAGGTCCAGGCACGGCGTCAGTGCAGCGTCGATCTCTGGCAGGTTGGCCGGAACGCCGTGCAGGATGTCGTGGAAGTAGCTGGCATCGGCCATGCTGAAATCGTTGTCGACGCGAAACTGCGCCTCGATTTCGTTCAGCGAGGTTTTGGCCATGTGGCGCTGGTACAGCGCCTGGGTCGCGAGCTGGCGGGCCGCACGACGCTTTTCGCTTTTCGATGGCTTACCGGCGTCTGCTGGGCGCGGGTCCTGGGGGTTGAACTGATCGCTGTCGTCGCTAATCACTTGGCCTCCAACTGTGCCAGCAGGCTGACCATTTCCAGGGCGGACAGGGCAGCTTCAGCACCTTTGTTACCGGCCTTGGTGCCGGAACGTTCGATGGCTTGCTCGATGGAATCAACGGTCAGCACGCCAAAGGCCACCGGCACGCCGAACTCCATGGACACCTGGGCCAGGCCCTTGGTGCATTCGCCAGCCACGTATTCGAAGTGCGGAGTACCGCCACGAATGACCGCGCCCAGCGCGATGATCGCTGCGTATTCACCCTGCTGTGCAACTTTCTGCGCAACCAGTGGAATTTCGAAGGCGCCAGGAGCGCGGATGATAGTGATGTCGCTTTCGCTCACACCGTGGCGAACCAGGGCATCCACGGCACCGCTTACCAGGCTTTCAACCACGAAGCTGTTGAAGCGGCCAACCACCAGGGCATAGCGGCCTTTGGGGGCGATGAAGGTACCTTCGATGGTCTTCAGGGTCATTCGACAAATCTCTTAAAGAGCCGGGACGCGCTTAGTGCGCGCCCCTCAGTGATATTTGAACCGCGAACAAGGGGCAAACAACGCCGGCCTTTATTCGGAGGGCACGTATTCTACTACTTCCAGGTCGAAACCGGATATGGCATTAAATTTCATTGGCGCACTCATCAGGCGCATTTTGCGCACGCCCAGGTCCCGCAGGATCTGCGAACCGGCTCCGACGATGCTGTAGGTGGTCGGTTTTTTCACCGGCGCGTGGTCGGCGGTTTCACGGATATGCGCCAGCAACACGTCGCCATCCAGCGGATGGCCCAGCAGCAACACCACACCGCTGCCGGCCTCGGACACCGCGGACATCGCGGCCCGCAGGCTCCAGCGCCCGGGTTGCTTGACCATCAGCAGGTCACGCAGCGGGTCCATGTTGTGCACCCGCACCAGGGTCGGCTCTTCAGCGCAGATGGTGCCCAGGGTCAGGGCCATGTGCACGTCGCCTTCCACGGAATCACGATAGGTCACCAGGTTGAACTGGCCCAGTTCGCTGTCCAGCGGCTGCTCGGCAATCCGCTGAACGGTACGTTCGTGGATCATCCGGTAGTGAATCAGGTCGGCAATGGTGCCGATCTTGATGTTGTGCAGCGCGGCAAACTCTTCCAGTTCGGCGCGACGGGACATGGTGCCGTCGTCGTTCATCACTTCGCAGATCACGCCGCTCGGCTCGAAACCGGCCATGCGCGCCAGGTCGCAGGCCGCTTCAGTGTGGCCGGCGCGAGCCAGGGTGCCACCCGGTTGGGCCATCAGCGGGAAGATGTGGCCCGGGCTGACGATATCTTCAGCCTTGGCGTCTTTCGCGGCGGCGGCTTGTACGGTGCGGGCGCGGTCAGCAGCGGAGATGCCGGTGGTGACACCGGTGGTGGCTTCGATGGACACGGTGAACTTGGTGCCAAACCCCGAACCATTGCGCGGCGCCATCAGCGGCAGCTTCAACAGCTCGCAGCGCTCGCGGCTCATCGGCATGCAGATCAGGCCACGGGCGTGCTTGGCCATGAAGTTGATGTGTTCCGGCTGGCAGCACTCGGCGGCCATGATCAGGTCGCCTTCATTCTCGCGGTCTTCGTCATCCATGAGGATGACCATCTTGCCTTGGCGGATGTCTTCAACCAGTTCTTCGATGCTGTTGAGCGCCACGCGGCACCCCCTTGGGTCAGGATTTAAGGTAGCCGTTAGCGGCTAAAAAACTTTCAGTGATGTTACTCCCGGTCGGCTCTGCGGCCTTATCGCCCAACAACAGGCGCTCCAGGTAACGGGCAAGCAAGTCCACTTCCAGGTTCACCCGGCGACCCGGCTGGTACGACGCCATGATGGTTTCGCTCAGGGTATGGGGAATGATGGTCAGTTCAAATTCGGCGCCGTTCACGGCGTTCACGGTCAGGCTGGTGCCGTCGACGGTGATCGAGCCTTTGTGGGCGATGTACTTGGCCAGCTCTTTCGGTGCGCGGATACGGAATTCCACGGCACGCGCGTTTTCGCTGCGGGCGACGACTTCGCCCACCCCGTCAACGTGGCCGCTGACCAGGTGCCCGCCGAGACGGGTGGTCGGGGTCAGGGCTTTTTCCAGGTTCACCGGGCTGCCGCTCTTGAGGTCGTTCATCGCGGTGCAGTCCAGGGTTTCCCGGCTGACATCGGCGGCAAAGCCGTTGCCAGGCAACTCGATGACGGTCAGGCACACACCGCTGACGGCGATGCTGTCGCCCAGTTTGACGTCGCTCAGGTCGAGCTTGCCGGTTTCAACCAGCAGGCGTACGTCGCCGCCTTTTGGGGTCATTGCACGGATGCTGCCGATGGATTCGATAATGCCGGTGAACATGCCGTTCTCCTGAAGACGTGGCGCAGGCCGGGAATTATACGCTCGCTGATGGCACAGGAATGGCAGTGACTCGCCAGTCGTCGCCCACAGCGCGCATTTCAGTGATCTTGAGTTGGGGGGCGTCGGCCAGTTTCTCAAGCGGCCAGTCCAACAAAGGCCGGGCAGCGGAGCCGAGGAACTTGCCGGCGACGAATATCACGTACTCGTCCACCAGGCCTTGCTGGGCGAAGGCGCCTGCCAGACTCGGGCCGGCTTCCACCAACACTTCGTTGACGCCACGGGCGGCCAGGGCCACCAGCGCGGAACGCAGGTCGACCTGGCCGTCGACACCCGGCACCACCAGGCACTCAGGGCCTGTGGGGTACTGGTTGTCCGGCGTCACGCAAGTGATGACCAGCGCAGGACCGGCCTTGAAGAACGGCGCATTCAGCGGCACCCGCAGGCGGCCGTCGATCAGCACGCGCAGCGGCGGACGGGACATCGCCAGGGCAGTGGTTTCTTCATCCAGGCCGAGCTCGGCGGCGCGCACGGTCAGGCGAGCACCATCGGCCAGCACCGTGTCGGCACCGGTCAGCACCACACTGGCCTGGGCCCGCAAACGCTGCACAGCGGCACGGGCGGCCGGGCCGGTGATCCATTGGCTTTCGCCGTTGGCCATCGCGGTGCGACCGTCCAGGCTCATGGCCAATTTGACCCGCACAAACGGCAGGCCATGTTCCATGCGCTTGAGGAAGCCCGGGTTAAGCGCACGCGCCTCATTCTCCAGCAAGCCGCTGTGAGTCTCGATCCCGGCCTGGGCCAGACGGCGCATGCCACGCCCGGCGACTTCCGGGTTCGGGTCCTGCATCGCCGCGACCACACGGGCCAAACCGGCATTCACCAGCGCATCGGCGCACGGCGGCGTATGCCCGTGGTGGCTGCACGGTTCAAGGGTCACGTAGGCGGTGGCGCCACGGGCTTTATCGCCCGCTGCCCGCAGGGCGTGGACTTCCGCATGAGGCTCGCCGGTGCGCACGTGCCAGCCTTCGCCGACAATTTGCCCGTCACGCACGATCACGCAGCCAACCCGTGGGTTGGGGTGCGTGGTGTACAGGCCCTTGCGCGCCAATTCCAGGGCACGGGCCATGTAATGGGCGTCGAGCACCGCTTGTTCTGCCGAAGGTGGGTTCATTCTTTTACCGGCTCACGGGCCAGGCGGTCGATCTCTTCGCGGAACTCGTTGAGGTCCTGGAAGCGTCGATACACCGAGGCGAAACGGATATAGGCGACTTCGTCGAGCTTTTGCAGCTCGGCCATCACCAGTTCTCCAACCACCAGGGATTTGACTTCGCGCTCGCCGGTAGCCCGCAGCTTGTGCTTGATATGCACCAGCGCCGCTTCCAGCCGCTCGACACTCACCGGGCGTTTTTCCAGGGCGCGCTGCATTCCGGCGCGCAGTTTTTCTTCGTCGAAGGGCTGGCGACTGCCGTCGGTCTTGATCAGACGTGGCAATACCAGTTCGGCGGTTTCGAAGGTGGTGAAACGTTCACCGCAGCCAGAAGCCAGGCATTCACGCCGGCGACGCACCTGTTCGCCCTCGGCGACCAGACGTGAGTCAATGACCTTGGTGTCGTTGGCACCGCAGAAGGGACAGTGCATGGTGGCAGGCAACAAAAAATGGGAGGGCCATGGTAGCGCATCCCCGTGGCAAGACAAGCCATAGCCTTTACGGTATATAGGCTGACTATTATGTTTCATATTTTTTAAGCCACGGATTTTGTCCTTTCTGGAGCCGTACATGCAGTTACGACCACTTGTTTTGCTCACGTTGCTTGGTTTCCTGGTCGCCTGCAGCAGCCATACCCCAAAACCCGCCCCGCCCGCTCCGGCGCCGCAACAAGAGAAAAAACTGCCGGGTGTGGAAGAAGACCTCGGCCCGCTGCCCGCCTACCAGCGTGAAGTCAGCGGCCAATTGAACGGCGTACCGGCCGGGGCTGAAGTCGAATTGGCGCTGCTGGTGATCGACGACCGTTCGCGCCCGCAACAACTGCTCGCCAGCAGCGTGCTGATCGGCAACAACAAGCCGTTGGCGTTCCGCCTGCGCTTCAACCCCGAGGCTTTCCCGGCAGGCGGACGCGTTGAGCTGCGTGGCCGCGCCAGCCAGTCCGGCCAGTTGATCCTGCACCTGCCGCCCGTACGCATCACCCAAGCGATCACCCAGACCACCGGCCCGCTGCAACTCGTTCCCGCACCATGACGCCACCGCTGGACCTGCAACGCGCCCTCAGCGAACTGATCGGCGACGCCCAACTGGTGCCCTGCCCGCTGCCGGGCACCGCGTTGTCGCTGTGGCTGCTGGACGCCGACAACATGGACCGCGCCTTCAGCCCCGAAGAAACCCGACGCATCCTGCATGAGCCGCCGTACTGGAGCTTTTGCTGGGCCAGTGGTCTGGCGCTGGCGCGATACCTGGCGGCCAATCCGGAGTGGGTCGCGGGCAAGCGGGTGCTGGATTTTGGCGCAGGTTCAGGCGTTGCCGGGATTGCTGCGGTAAAGGCCGGAGCGCTGGAAGTGGTGGCATGCGACCTTGACCCACTGGCCCTGGCAGCCTGCCAGGCGAATGCGGAACTCAATGGCGTGACGCTGGGTTACTCCGCAGACTTCTTCGCCGAAGCCGACCGGTTTGACCTGATCCTGGTCGCCGATGTGCTGTACGACCGGGCGAACCTGCCGCTGCTGGACCAGTTCCTCACCCGGGGCCGCGAAGCGCTGGTCGCCGATTCCCGGGTTCGGAACTTCCAGCACCCGGACTACCAGCGCCTGGAAATCCTCGACGCCCTGACCCTGCCCGACCTGGCCGAGCCCTGGGAGTTTCGCAAGGTGAGCCTGTACCATTCGCGGCGATAGTCGCCCATATCAAACCAGCAAATCTCCAGTAACAGATGGGGTAAGACAGCCTTCAGCGTAGCGTGGAAAATGACCGCCTCTCGCACGCAACCTGGACAACCAAGCTGTATGCCAAACCCCAAATTTGCGTCCGTCGCCACTTGCTCAAAAAGCTTGCAAACGTCACCGCTACTGCCTAGTCTTTGCCGTAATACACCCGCCATGCCTCTGGTCGCGCAAGTGACTAAGCACAAATTGTGCGGGTTTTTTATGCCTGGAGTTTTTGGGGCATGAGAACGTTCGACAAACCCGCCATTGATGTCCCCTCCCAGATAGAACTGCTCAAACAACGTGGCTTGCTCATTCAAGATGAAGCCCGTGCGCAATGTTTCTTGCAGTCAGTCAGCTTTTTCCGCTTGAGCCCCTACATGCGCCCTTTTCAGCAATCGGGGGATGCCAATCATCGTTTTCGTGATGGCATCGGCTTTCGTCAGCTAACTCGACTCTACGATTTTGACCGCAGGCTTAGATTGTTGAGCATGGACGCCATTGAGCGCGTAGAAATAGCGACCCGCTCAATGATCAGTAACCATATGGGGCCCCACTATGGCAGCCATTGGTATACCGAAACTGGAATGTTTCAACAGACATTTGACCACCAGCGCCTACTGGCAACGTTGCAGTCCAAGCAACACGCCGCGACCCGAGACTATGAGCGCGAATGCCTGCGAATAGATCGACTGCAGGCCGAAAACAGTCGCAAAGCGCATCTCAAATGCCAGAGAGCAAAGGAGAGTTACGCCCGCCACTACCCCACCACCTACGACCAACCGACACTCATGCCCGGATGGGCGATGTTGGAAGAACTCACACTCGGTGACCTGTCCCACCTCTACAAAGGCTTGGCCAAGGATTCAGACAAGAAGGCTATCGCCAGACGCGTGGAACTCCCGGCCCCCTTGATGCAGTCTTGGCTGCACACCCTGACCACCATTCGCAACATCTGCGCACACCATGCGCGAATGTGGAATCGAGAATTGGGCATTCGTCCGGAACTGCCCAAAAAAGCCAACTTCTCATGGCCCAGGCACCTTCTTCATCCTGGCACTCATACCCGTATGTTTGCAGCACTCTGCATTCTTAATCATCTAATGCATAAAGTGGGTCCACACGCTCACTGGGACCAGCGCCTACATCAACTGACTGAAGATTTCCCCGATGTCAGCCTCAGAGCAATGGGTTTTCCCCACGACTGGTATCAAGACCCTTTTTGGCATCCTGAACGCGCTTAATTGCTGCATAGCTTCCGGTCACCTCCTCCAGTCTTTATAGTTGCCCTCATCCCCCTGCTTTCTTCGAGATACCCCATGAGTGAGCCCACGCCGTACATCTTCGACGCCACCACCGCCACGTTTGACCAGGCGGTGATCCAGAACTCTTTCGAAAAACCCGTGCTGGTGGATTTCTGGGCCGAGTGGTGCGCGCCGTGCAAGGCGTTGATGCCGATGCTCGCGCAGATCGCCGAGAGCTATCAGGGTGAGTTGCTGCTGGCCAAGGTCGATTGCGATGCCGAGCCGGACGTGGTCTCGCGCTTTGGCATTCGCAGCCTGCCGACGGTGGTGCTGTTCAAGGATGGCCAGCCGGTCGACGGGTTTGCCGGTGCGCAACCCGAGTCTGCCGTGCGCGCGATGCTGGAGCCACACGTGCAAATGCCGCCGCCGGCCGCTGCCGATCCGCTGGAGCAGGCCCAGGCGTTGTTTGCCGAAGGCCGTATCACCGACGCCGAGGCCGTGCTGGTCACCCTGCTGGGTGAAGACAACACCAACGCCGCCGCGCTGATTCTGTACGCGCGCTGCCTGGCTGAACGCGGCGAGCTGAATGAAGCGCAAACCGTGCTCGACGCGGTCAAGAGCGATGATCACAAAGCCGCCCTGGCCGGCGCCAAGGCGCAGATCACCTTCCTGCGCCAGGCCGCCGACCTGCCGGACGCCGCAGACCTGAAAGCCCGCCTGGCGCAAAACCCGCAGGATGACGAGGCGGTGTATCAACTGGCCGTGCAGCAACTGGCGCGCCAGCAATACGACGCCGCGCTGGACGGCTTGCTCAAGCTGTTCATCCGCAACCGCAGCTACAGCGAAGGCCTGCCCCACAAGACGCTGTTGCAGGTGTTCGAATTGCTGGGCAACGATCACCCGCTTGTCACGGTTTACCGCCGCAAGCTGTTCGCCGCGCTGTACTGATCCTTACTCGATCCAGCTGTACAGCGGCGTATCCCCGCCGCTGGCCACCTTGACCTTGGCGCTATGGCGCAGGCGCACCAGCAGGCGCTTGCCCGCCGAGGCGCTGCCGGCCAATCCTTCCAGTTGATCGAGCAATTCCAGCCCGTTGAGTTGCCCGGCCTTGCGCAGCAAATCCTGGGCGGCCTGCCACAGGCTCTCGTCCAGGTTACCCGCCGCCGGCGTCACTACCGGTTCGGCACTCGGGGTTTTGCTGGTCTGCAACTGCGCGCCCAGCCGGGCCCAGTCGCCGTCGTCCAGCTCCAGGGTCAAGTCCACCGGCAGGTCACCCACGGTTCCACGAATTCTCAACATCGCACTCACTCCCGCACTTTTCTGACAAGCATGCTCCCACGCGTCTTGCGCTACGCCAAGCAGGCGGTCAAACTCGTCGCAAAATTGTTATAAGATCACATAACAAAACTTTCATCTTTGTTCGGGAGCTCCACCATGCGCCGTTTGCTGCTCGCTTTGCCGTTTGCCCTGTTGCCACTGGCCATCGCCCAGGCTGCCGACGAGCACGACCATGACCACGAGCACGGCAGCCTCGGCGCCCACGAACACGGTGTGGGCCGCCTCAACGCAGTGCTCGACGGCCAGGCCCTGGAGCTGGAACTGGACAGCCCGGCGATGAACCTGGTGGGTTTCGAACACCTGGCCACCACGGCTGGCGACAAAGCCAAGGTCGCCGCTGCCCGCAAGCAACTGGAGCAACCGTTGGTGCTGTTCAGCCTGCCCAAGGCCGCCGGCTGTGTGATCAGCACCCAGGAGCTGAACAGCCCGCTGTTTGGCGACAAACCTGAAGCCGACCATGACGACGACGATGACGACCACGCCACCGATGGCAAAGGCGCCGCCGCCCACGAACATCATCACGACCACAGCGAAATCCACGCTCACTACCAGTTCACCTGCGCCACGCCGACCGCGTTGAGCAACCTCGACCTGACCCAGGTGTTCAAGACCTTCCCCGCCACCCAGAAAATTCAGGTACAACTCATTGGCCCAAGCGGCCAGCAGGGTGTGGAAGCGACGGCGCAGGCAGCTACCCTGAAATTCTGAGTTCATGCCCCGGTTAATGTGGGAGCTGGCTTGCCTGCGATGCAAACGCCTCGGTTTTTCTGAAACACCGCGGCGATGCCATCGCAGGCAAGCCAGCTCCCACAGTTGATCAGTGTCATCATTTAAATCGAGCCAGATCACTGATTCCTTATGACCCAAGCACTTATCGAACTGTCTGACCTGGGCTTCAACTGGCCCGGTCACCCACAGTTGCTGGACATCCCGGCGTTTCGCCTGGAGCCGGGCGAAACCCTGTTCCTCAAGGGCCCCAGCGGCAGCGGCAAGACCACCCTGCTGGGCCTGTTGGGCGGTGTGCAAAAGCCCAGTCGCGGCAGTATTCGCCTGCTCGGCCAGGAGCTGACCGAACTCTCGGCCGGCGCCCGCGACCGCTTTCGCGTCGACCACACCGGCTACATCTTCCAGCAGTTCAACCTGCTGCCGTTTCTCTCCGTACGCGAGAACGTCGAGCTGCCCTGCCACTTCTCCAAGCTGCGCGCGCAGCGAGCGATCCAGCGCCACGGCAGTGTCGACCAGGCCGCCGCGATCCTGCTCGCCCACCTGGGCCTGAAGGACAAAAACCTGCTGGAGCGCCGCGCCGACTCGCTGTCCATCGGCCAGCAACAACGAGTGGCCGCCGCCCGCGCGCTGATCGGCCAGCCGGAACTGGTGATCGCCGACGAGCCGACTTCAGCCCTGGACTACGACGCCCGGGAAGCCTTCATCCAGTTGCTGTTCGCCGAATGCCGCGAAGCAGGCGCCAGCCTGTTGTTCGTCAGCCATGACCAGAGCCTGGCGCCGCTGTTCGACCGCAACCTGTCGCTGGCCGAACTCAATCGCGCCGCCACGCCCGTAGAGGTTTGAGATGTATTTGTTTCGTCTAGCCATGGCCAGCCTGGCTAACCGCCGCTTTACCGCGATCCTCACCGCCTTCGCCATCGCCCTGTCGGTGTGCCTGTTGCTGGCGGTGGAGCGGGTACGCACCGAAGCCCGGGCCAGTTTCGCCAGCACCATCAGCGGCACCGACCTGATCGTCGGCGCGCGCTCCGGCTCGGTCAACTTGCTGCTGTATTCGGTGTTCCGCATCGGCAACGCCACCAACAATATTCGCTGGGACAGCTACGAGCACTTCGCCGCCAACCCGCAGGTGAAATGGGCGATCCCGATTTCCCTCGGCGACTCCCACCGCGGCTACCGCGTGATGGGCACCAACGAATCCTATTTCGAACACTACCAGTACGGCCGCCGGCAAAACCTCGAACTCGCCAGCGGTCGCGCCTTCGCCACCGATCCCTTTGAAGTGGTACTCGGCGCCGAAGTGGCCGATGCGCTGCATTACAAACTCGGCGACAAGCTGGTGCTGGCTCACGGCGTGGCGGTGGTCAGCCTGGTCAAGCACGATGACAAGCCATTCACCGTGGTCGGTATTCTCAAGCGCACCGGCACCCCGGTGGACCGCACGCTGCATATCAGCCTCGGCGGCATGGAAGCGATTCACATCGACTGGCACAACGGCGTACCGGCCCAGGGCAAAGGCCGCATCAGCGCCGACCAGGCCCGCAACATGGACCTGACGCCGCAAGCCATCACCGCGTTCATGCTCGGCCTGAACAACAAGATTTCCACCTTTGCCCTGCAACGGGAGATCAACGAATTCCGTGGCGAACCGATGCTGGCGATCCTGCCGGGCGTGGCGCTGCAAGAGCTGTGGAGCATGATGGGCACCGCCGAAAAAGCGCTGTTCGTGATCTCGCTGTTCGTGGTGCTGACCGGCTTGATCGGCATGCTCACCGCGATCCTCACCAGCCTCAATGAGCGGCGCCGGGAAATGGCGATCCTGCGGTCGGTGGGCGCGCGGCCCTGGCACATCGCGACTTTGCTGATCTTCGAAGCGTTCGCCCTGGCGTTGTCGGGCGTGATCGCCGGTGTCGGGCTGTTGTACGTGTGCATCGCCGCGTCGCGCGGGTATTTGCAGGCCAACTACGGGCTGGACCTGCCACTGTCGCTGCCCAGCGAATATGAATGGACCTTGCTCGGCGGTATTCTCGTCGCCGCCCTGCTGATGGGCAGCGTGCCGGCCTGGCGCGCCTACCGGCAATCGCTGGCCGACGGCCTGTCGATACGTTTATGAGGAAGCTGTTGATGCGTCGCGTCGTGCTTGCGCTGTTACTGCTGGTGGCCCTGCCCGCCTGGGCTGAAGACCAACCCAAGGACCTGTCGTGGCAGGAGATGATCCCGCCGGACGCGCCACCGGAAATCCCCAACATGAAACCGCTGCACGACTTGTCGGGCATGGCGGATGCGCTGTCGGTGGAGTCTGCGCCGGCCGCCAAGCAAGACCTGCCCAACGCGCCAGTCGTACAAAGCCTGGACGGTAAGCACATCCGCCTGCCGGGCTATATCGTGCCGCTGGAAGTCAGCGAAGAAGGCCGCACCACGGAGTTTCTGCTGGTGCCGTATTTCGGCGCCTGCATCCACGTACCGCCACCGCCGTCGAACCAGATCGTGCACGTGAAAAGCGAGATCGGCGTGAAGCTCGACGAGCTGTATCAACCGTACTGGATCGAAGGCCAGATGCAGGTCAAACCGTCCAGCAGCGAACTGGCGGATGCCGGCTACCAGATGGATGCCGACAAGATCTACGTGTACGAGTTGCAGGAATAACCCGTGATTGCGCTTTCATTGAGCTGAGTCAAAAGCTCGAACGTTACGATCTTTACCATTGGACACAAGCAATTAATAACGTCCTTTGGAGCTCCCATGAACAAGTCCCTGCTCGGCGCGTCGCTTGTCGCGCTCGCCCTCGTCGCCCCCGTTGCCCACGCTCACGAAGCAGGCGACATCCTGATTCGCGCCGGTGCCATCACCGTCAACCCGAAAGCGGACAGCAGCAGTGTCAAGGTCGACCAGGGCCCGCTGGCCGGGACCAACCTGGGCGGCAAGGCGACCATGAGCAGCGACACCCAACTGGGCTTGAACTTCGCCTACATGTTCACCAGCCACTGGGGTATCGAACTGCTGGCAGCCACGCCGTTCGAGCACGATGTGAAGATCAAGAACACCGCCCTGGGCGCCGCCAACGGCAAGCTCGGTTCGCTCAAACACCTGCCGCCGACCCTGAGCGTCGTGTACTACCCGCTGGACAGCAAGTCGGCGTTCCAGCCGTATGTCGGCGCCGGCATCAACTACACCTGGATCTACGACGAACACGTCGGCGGTCGCGCCCAAGAGGCCGGCTTCAGCAACTTCAAGGCTGAAAATTCCTGGGGCTGGGCCGCGCAGATCGGTGCGGACTACATGATCAACGACAAGTGGATGATCAACGCCCAGGCGCGCTACATCGACATCAGCACCAAGGCCACCGTGGACAACAACGCGCTGGGCCAGGGCACTCGGGCCAAGGTCAACGTGGATGTGGACCCGATGGTTTACATGGTGGGTATTGGCTACAAGTTCTAAACACGCTTTAAGCAACGCCGCCTAACGAAATGTGGGAGGGGTTTGTGTGGGAGCTGGCTTGCCTGCGATAGCATCACCTCGGTGTAACTGACAAACCGAGTTGACTGCATCGCGGGCAAGCCCGGCTCCCACACAAACCGCTCCCACATTTTGCTTTGTGTTGTTTTCAGCTATGTCGGTAAAACCGGTCGAGCAATGCCGGCAACCCGGCCCGCCAGGCCCGTGGCTTGATGCCGAAGGTGTGGAGGATTTTCTTGCAGGCCAGCACCGCGTGCTGCGGTTCATCGGCCGCATCCGGGCGCGCGGCGTGGGCCTGGGCGGTTGGCGCTTCCACGGCCAGCGGGTGGAAGTTGCGCGCCTCGGTGAGGATCGCCTGCCCCAGGGCCAGCGGGGTGGTCGCTTCGTGGCCGGCGTAGTGGTAAGTGCCCCACAACGGCGCTGCGCAATCGAGTTGCTTGAGCACCGAAATGATCACCCGCGCGGCATCGTCCACCGGCGTCGGGTTGCCCCGGCGGTCGTCGGCCATCAGCAATTCGTCTGGTTTTTCGGCACGGGCCAGGAAACGCCCGAGGGTGCCGTCGACGCTGTCATCCAGCAGCCAGCCAAAGCGCAACAGCACGTGTTGCGGGCAGGTGGCGCGTACGCTCTGTTCGATGCGCCACAACGCCTGGCCACGCAGGCCTAACGGTACGGGTTCGTCTTTTTCGCTGTAGGCCGTGGCGCGGGAGCCATCGAACACGCGGTAGCTGGACGGTTGCAGCAAAGTAATGCTGTGGTGCTGGCACAACTCGGCCAGGCGCTCGATGGCGTATTCCTGCGCGGCCAGACGCGTCTCGCTGACCGTCTCCGCCTGAAACCAGTCGAAGTAATAGGCGAGATTGATCAAGGCATCGGGACGGGTGTCGTCGAGCAGTTGCGTGAGACTCGCGGCATCCCAGCCGTCTTGGGGCGGGCGCGGGGCGAGGAAACCGATGTCTTCCTCCGCGCCGAGGCGAATCAGCGCCTGCCCGAGGGCATTCCCGCCGCCCAGTAACATAAGGCGCATTCGCATAGATTGAGCAGGCCCGGTCTGTTTGGAACGATGGTTATTATCGACAGGCTTGTGAGCCCTGCCGTTGGCATTTGCCAGAATCGTTGCATTTTGCGGGTTTGTAGCGCAACCGTCACTTATAAAGTGCGGGGTTGCAGTGTGGTGAGCGGGCTTGCCCCGCGCTGGGCTGCGCAGCGGCCCCAATAAGGTAGGATTGCCCCATGAACCTTCCTGAATCAACGGACACGGTCTTGTACGGTTTCCACCCCGCCGTCAGCGCCTGGTTCCGCAGCACGTTCCCGTCGGTGACCGCCGCCCAGGCCCAGGCGTGGCCGCTGATCCGTCAGCGCCGCTCGACCCTGATCGCCGCGCCCACCGGCTCCGGCAAGACCCTCACGGCCTTTCTCGCCGTGCTGGACGACCTTGTGCATCAAGGCCTGGCCAATGGCGGCCAACTGCCAGACCAGACCCTGGTGGTTTACGTCTCGCCATTGAAGGCCTTGTCCAACGACATCCAGATCAACCTGCAAAACCCACTGGCCGGCATCACCGAGCACCTGCAGCGCCTGGGCCTGCCGCCGCTGGCGATCCGCACCGCCGTGCGTACCGGCGACACCCCGCAGAAAGACCGCGCCCTGATGCGCAAGCACCCGCCGCATATCCTGGTCACCACCCCGGAATCGCTCTACGTGCTGCTGGGCTCGGACTCCGGCCGACAGATGCTCGCCAGCATCCGCACGGTGATCGTCGACGAAATCCACGCCATCGCCGCCAGCAAACGCGGCAGCCACCTGGCCCTGACGCTGGAACGCTTGCAGGGCTTGTGCCGCGAGCCACTGACCCGCATCGGCCTGTCGGCCACGCAAAAGCCCATCGAAGCGGTGTCGCGCTTTCTGGTGGGCACCGACCGCCCCTGCGAAATCGTCGACATCGGCCACGCACGCCCACGGGACCTGGATATCGAAGTACCGCCGGTGCCGCTGTCGGCCGTCATGGCCAACGACGTGTGGGATCTGGTCTACGACCGCCTAGCAGAGCTGGCCAGGCAACACCGCACCACGCTGATTTTCGTCAACACCCGACGCCTGGCCGAACGCCTGGCCCGGCACTTGAGCGAGCGCCTGGGCAAAACCGCCGTCGCCGCCCACCACGGCAGCCTGGCCAAAGAACTGCGCCTGGACGCCGAACAACGGCTCAAGGCCGGCGAGCTGCAGGTGCTGATCGCCACCGCGTCCCTGGAATTGGGGATTGATATCGGTGACGTCGACTTGGTGTGCCAGATCGGCTCGCCCGGCTCGATCAACGGTTTCCTGCAACGCGTCGGACGGTCCGGGCACCAGGTCGGCGGCACGCCCAAGGGCCGGTTGTTCGCCACCACCCGCGACGACCTGATCGAGTGCGCCGCCCTCCTCGACTGCGTGCGCCGGGGCGAGCTGGACACCTTGCTGATCCCGGTCGCGCCGCTGGATGTGCTGGCCCAGCAGATCATCGCCGAAGTCAGCTGCCAGGAATGGCAGGAACAGGCGCTGCTCACGCTGATTCGCCGCGCCGCGCCCTACGCCGGGCTCGATGAACGCCACTACCAGGCGCTGCTGCAAATGCTCGCCGAAGGCTACAACGGCCGCCAGGGCATCCGCAGCGCCTACCTGCACCGCGACGCTATCACCCGCACCCTGCGCGGCCGGCGTGGCGCCAAGCTCACCGCCGTGACCAGCGGCGGCACCATCCCCGACAACGCCGACTACAGCGTGCTGCTGGAGCCGCAAAGCCTGAACATCGGCAGCGTCAACGAAGACTTCGCGGTGGAAAGCATCGCCGGGGATATCTTCCAGCTGGGCAATACCTCCTACCGCATCCTGCGGGTGGAAACCGGCAAGGTGCGGGTCGAAGATGCCCATGGCCAGCCACCGACCATTCCGTTCTGGCTCGGTGAAGCGCCGGGGCGCAGTGCGGAGTTATCGTTTGCCGTGGCGCGATTGCAGGGGCAACTCGACGAGTTGCTCGCCGCCACCCCGGGTAACCTGCAACCGGCGCTCGACTGGCTGACCGGCAGCCTCGGCCTGAACCTCGCCAGCGCCGAACAACTGGTGGATTACCTGGCGCGGGCGCGGCTGGCATTGAGCGCGTTGCCGTCCCAGGACACGTTGATCATGGAGCGGTTTTTCGACGAGTCCGGCGGCACTCAACTGATCATCCACACGCCGTTCGGCAGCCGCATCAACCGTGCCTGGGGCCTGGCGTTGCGCAAGCGTTTTTGCCGCACCTTCAACTTCGAACTGCAAGCCGCCGCCAGCGAGGATGCGATCGTGTTGTCGCTGTCCACCAGCCACAGCTTTGAGCTGGACGAAGTGTGGCGCTACCTCAACAGCAACACGGCCGAGCACATCCTGATCCAGGCCGTGCTGGATGCGCCGCTGTTCGGTGTGCGCTGGCGCTGGAATGCCGGGGTGGCCCTGGCACTGCCGCGCTATACCGGCGGGCGCAAAGTGGCGCCGCAGATCCAGCGCATGAAGAGTGAAGACCTGATCGCCAGCGTGTTCCCCGACCAGATAGCGTGCCTGGAAAACCTCGCCGGCGAGCGCGAAGTGCCCGAGCATCCGCTGGTGGAGCAAACCCTCGACGACTGCCTGCACGAGGCCATGGACAGCGAAGGCTGGCTGGCCCTGCTGCGGCGCATGGAGCGCGGTGACATCCGCCTGATCAGCCGCGATCTGCCGTCACCCTCGCCCCTGGCGGCAGAGATTCTCAGCGCCCGCCCCTACACCTTTCTCGACGACGCGCCGCTGGAGGAGCGCCGCACCCAGGCCGTGCTCAACCGACGCTGGAGCGACCCGCAAAGCACCGACGACCTCGGCGCGCTGGATGCCGAGGCGATTGCCGGTGTGTGCGAGGAAGCGTGGCCGGCACCCAATGGCCTGGACGAGATGCATGAGGCGTTGATGAGCCTGGCGTGCATCGCTGAATCGGAAGTCACGCCGCAGTGGGGCGAATGGCTGCACGCCCTGGCTGACGGTGGGCGGGCCAGCCGCTTGCAAATCGGCACCGACCGGGCGATTTGGGTGGCCCTGGAACGCTTGAGTTGCTTGACCGCGATCTATCCGAATGACCTGCCGTTGTTGCCGGGTTTCGATGAACCCTGGACCTTCGAAGAAGCCCTGGTGGAAGTGCTGCGGGCGCGCCTGAGCGGCTTCGGCCCGTTGACCTTGATCCAGATCGCCGCGCCCCTGGCCTTGCCGGTGGCCGACGTGTCCCAGGCACTCGCACGGCTGGAAAGCGAAGGCTACGTGCTGCGCGGCCGCTTCAGCCCGGGCGCCAGCGACGAACAATGGTGCGAGCGCCACCTGCTGGCGCGCATTCACCGCTACACGGTCAAGCGCCTGCGCCGGGAAATCGAACCGGTGGCGTTGCAGGATTTCATGCGGTTCCTGTTCGACTGGCAGCACCTGTCAGACGGCACTCGCGGCCAGGGCAGCGCGGTGTTGCCGCAGGTCGTCGCGCAGTTCGAAGGCTACGCCGCCGCGACGTCGGCTTGGGACAGCGATTTGCTCAGCGCACGGATCAAGGATTACTCGCCGCATTGGTTGGACGATTTGTGCCGCAGCGGCAAGGTGGTGTGGACACGCCTGAGCAACAAGGCCGGCGCGACGGCCCTGCGCAGCACGCCGGTGGTGCTGTTGCCCCGCAGCCAGGTGCCGTTGTGGAGTGGGCTGACCGAGGCGCCTGACAGCGCCGAGCTGTCGCCCAAGGCGCAGAAAGTCCATCAGGCGCTGCGGGAAAACGGTGCGCTGTTTTTCGATGAGTTGATCCACGAAGCCCATCTGCTGCGCAGCGAACTGGAAACCGCCTTGCAGGAACTGGTAGGTGCCGGGCTGGCGAACGCTGACAGCTTCGCCGGCCTGCGCGCCCTGACCACACCCGCGAGCAAACGCCAGGCCCGCAGCAGTCGGCGCGGGCGCGGTGCGTTTGTGGGCGGGATGGACGATGCCGGGCGTTGGGCGCTGGTGCGACGGGCACCGGTGGCGGACGGCACCCGACCGGCGTCGCACTCGGCCGAGACACTGGAGCATGTGGCAATGACCTTGCTGCGCCGCTACGGCGTGGTGTTCTGGCGCTTGCTGGAGCGTGAGGCGGATTGGCTGCCCAGCTGGCGTGAATTGCTGCGCACCTTCCATCGGCTGGAAGCCCGGGGCGAGATTCGCGGGGGGCGGTTTGTCAGTGGACTGGCCGGGGAACAGTTTGCGTTGCCGGAAGCGATCCCGCTGCTGCGGGAAGTTCGGCGGCGGCCTCATGATGGAAGCTTGATTGCGGTGTGCGGCGCCGATCCGCTGAACCTGGTGGGCACATTGTTGCCGGGTAGCAAGGTGCCAGCGTTGAGCGGTAATCGGCTGGTTTACCGGGACGGTTTTCCGGCTGCGGTGGAGATTGCCGGCAAGCAGCTGATGCTATTGGAGTTGGATCAGCAGGAGGCCGGGTTGGTGCGAGAAAAACTGATCAGGCACTGAAGTGTGTGGCGCCTGTGCCGACCTCATCGCGGGCGAGCCCGGCTCCCACATTTGATCGCATTCCAACTGTGGGAGCTGGCTTGCCTGCGATGAGGCCAGTACTGCCACCATAAAAACTATTGGGTGCGCGGCTGCTCCGTCAGCACCACCGACGAAGGCACCTCGTCCTCCGGCTCATCCACCTGCTGCCCCACCCGCTGCGGCAGCATCACCTGCTGTGGATAAGTTTGCGCGAAGTGAACAAACGCGCAGTTATCCACAAGCTTTTTCAACCGCTGGTTAAACGCGCGACTCACCGCATATTGCCCGCCCGACACCGTCCGGAACTGCGCCGTCAGCACCACACCGTTGAGGTCCATCCTGTCGACGCCAAACACCTCCAGCGGCCCTTGCAGGTTGTACTTGAGGAACACGTCATCGCGAATCGACTGCCCCGCTTCGCGGATCAACTCCACCGCCTTGTCGACATCGGTGTCGTAGGTGAACTGCACCGAGAAGAACGCATAGGCGAATTGCCGCGACTGGTTGGTAACGGCCTTGATCTGGCCGAATGGCACCGAATGCACAAACCCCTTGCCATCCCGCAGGCGCAGGGTACGGATGGTCAGGCCCTCGACCGTGCCGGCGTGGCCGGAGTCGAGCACCACCCAGTCACCAATCGACAGGGTGTCTTCGATGATGATGAACAGCCCGGTGATCACGTCCTGCACCAGTTGCTGGGAGCCAAAACCAATCGCCAGGCCGACCACCCCGGCACCCGCCAGCAGCGGTGCAACGTTGATCCCCAGATTCGCCATGGTGGTGATCGCGCAGATCACCACCAGGATGATTTTCACCGCATTGCGCAGCAGCGGCAGGATGGTTTTTACCCGCGTGCTCGGCTGGCGGCTGGAGCGTTTGTTGACCGGCGGTTTCAACGCTTCCTGGATCGCCGTGTCGAGCACCACCCAGAACAACCAGGTCACCAACAGGATCAAACCAATGCTGCTCAGGGAGTCGCTGATGGCCCGGCCCACGGAGTTGCGCTGGGCAAACTCAAACAGCGAGACGCCCCAGATACGCCCGAGGATTTCGATAAAGGCGATGGCCATGACGATGCGCAACAGCGCATGCAGCAGGCTGAGAAACCGCTCCTTGTAGGCGCTGCTGCGCTGCACCGCCACCGTGCTGCGAGACTGGAACAGGTGCTGCAACACGGTGCTAAGGAATACGGTGCCGATCAGCAAAATCGTGGTGAACAGCGCACAGCGCAGGGCTTTCTGGCTGTCGTCGCCGGCACCGATCAGGTTGATCGCCGAGACCAGCACCATCAGCAAAATCGGCCAATACCACAGGCCGGAAAACACCCGCAGGGATTGCTGCACCGCCGGGTGTTTCAAGCGTTGGGCGAGTGGCCGGTTGCGGATCAAATGCGCCACCGGGCGACGCAGGCGAATCACCAGCATGCCGAAAATCACCGAGGCAAACAGCCCGGTGAAGATCGCGACGCTGGCGGTGATATTGCCCCCCAGTTGGCGGGCGATCTGCGGGCTGGTCAATGCGTCGCTGAGGGCGGCGAGGAAGCCGATCAGGAACAGCGGCTTGGGGCAGTAGTCACGAATGATCTGCACGGCCGGGCGCTTGTGGCCGACGTTGAACATGACGATGACGCACAGCAGCATCGAGGTGGAAAAAATACCACTGCTGGTGGCGTAGGCAAAACACAGCGCCAGCGCACGCCCCACGGAAGTGGGCAGGAAGTGGCTGACGTAAAGCGTCAATGGCAGGCAGATCAAGGCCGGGACGGTGTAGGGAATCAGGTAACCCAGCAACGCCTGAAGGCGCTGGCGCGTTGCGATATGCCGCTGCCGGCTCAGGCGTCTGACGATAAACCGCCCGAGCAGCGTCAACGCAGCGAAGGCGCCGATCCACACCCCGGACAACAACAGGAAATCCCCGGCCACGCTCCATGAGGAACGTTCGGACGGCTGGTTGACCAGCTTGTCTACCTCGTCCGCCGCCCGGTCGGCCCGCAGGCGCCAGGCGTCGATAAGGTTCTGGTTGAGGTCGAGTTTTTCCTGCACATCATCGATGCTGGAACTGATGGCGCCGAGGAGGCCGCCTTCCACCAACAGTTCCGGCTTGGCCGGGGCGGCAGGCGCCGGAGCCGCGGGGGTGGTGGCCGCCGCTTGCAGCGCGCCATTGCCGCAAAACAGCAGCGCGGCGAGCAGTAGCACAGTCTTTAAATTCAACAAAACACCGGGCTCCTTCAGAAGGGTCTGTAAGGAACTGACGGGTTTGGCGCCCGATCGTTCCCCCGGCGCGTGGATCCGTGCGTGCCAGGCAAATATCAAATGCCAATACCTGTCTTTTTCCGCACAAGCCAACCACCGAGACTGCGCTCCTGATTGAAACCCACCGGAGTTGCAGCCATGCCCATTGCCTTGCTCGCGCTGACCCTCAGCGCTTTTGCCATCGGGACGACCGAGTTCGTCATCGTTGGCCTGTTACCCACCATCGGCGCCGATCTTGGCGTCAGCCTGCCGTCCGCCGGCCTGCTGGTCAGCCTCTACGCCCTGGGCGTGGCCATCGGCGCGCCGGTGCTCACCGCCCTGACCGGCAAAGTGCCACGTAAACTGCTGCTGTTGTCGCTGATGGTGCTGTTCACCCTCGGCAACCTGCTGGCCTGGCAGGCGCCGAGTTATGAATCCCTGGTGCTGGCGCGGATCGTCACCGGCCTGGCCCACGGGGTGTTTTTCTCGATTGGTTCCACCATCGCCACCAGCCTGGTGCCCAAGGAAAAAGCCGCCAGCGCGATTGCCATCATGTTTACCGGCCTGACAGTGGCATTGGTGACCGGTGTGCCGCTGGGGACGTTTATCGGCCAGCACTTCGGCTGGCGCGAAACCTTCCTCGCCGTCTCGGCCCTGGGCTTGATCGCGTTTATCGGCAGCCTGCTCTATGTGCCGAACAACATCGCCCACAGCAAGCCGGCGTCGCTGTTGCAGCAACTGCAAGTGCTGAAACAACCACGGCTGCTGTTGGTGTACGCCATGACAGCGGTTGGTTACGGCGGCTCGTTCATCGCGTTCACCTACCTGGCGCCGATCCTTCAGGACCTCTCCGGTTTCAGCGCCGGCACCGTCAGCCTGGTGCTGCTGGTGTACGGCATCTCGGTGGCCATCGGTAACATCTGGGGCGGCAAACTGGCCGACAAACGCGGCCCGATCAGCGCCCTGAAAATCATCTTCGCCCTGCTCGCCGCCGTGTTGTTCATGCTGACGCTGACGGCCGGCAACCCATGGCTGGCCCTGGCCACTGTGCTGGTGTGGGGCGCGGTCGCCTTCGGCAACGTGCCGGGCTTGCAGGTGTACGTGGTGCGCCAGGCGGAACACCACACGCCGAACGCGGTGGACGTGGCCTCGGGTTTGAACATCGCAGCGTTCAATGTCGGCATCGCCGGTGGCGCGTGGGCCGGCGGCTTGATCGTCGCCCACATGGGCTTGATCCACACCGCGTGGATTGGTGGCTCGGTGGTGTTGGTGGCCCTGGCGCTGACGGCCTGGAGCGGGCGTCTCGACCGGTTGGGGCCGGTGTATGCCGAGAGCTCGAGCCGCGTGGTTGGCGGGCACTGATCCAGCAACGATAAAGAACCCAATGTGGGAGCGGGCTTGCTCGCGAAGGCAGTGTGTCAGTCAACAGAGATGTCAACTGATCCACCGCCTTCGCGAGCAAGCCCGCTCCCACATTTTGCTGTGTGCCGTCTGTAAGGGCGCCGAAACTTTCTGCCAAATTCCACAGTCATCCAAAAACGGAGGTCACTCGACACCCAACCGACGGGAGCAACCATGACCCACCCGGAGCTGATGCCGACCACACCCATCGAAGCCATCACCCGCTTCAGGGTGCTGACGGTCAACACCCACAAGGGCTTCACCGCGCTCAACCGGCGCTTCATCCTGCCCGAGCTGCGGGAGGCTATTCGCAGCGTGGCCGCCGACGTGGTGTTCCTCCAGGAAATCCACGGCACCCACGAGCGCCATCCCAAGCGCTACAGCAATTGGCCGAGCATGCCGCAGTACGAGTTCCTCGCCGACAGTATCTGGCCGCAATACGCCTACGGTCGCAATGCGGTGTATCCCCATGGCGATCACGGCAATGCGTTGCTGTCGAAATTCCAGATCATCCGCTACGACAACCTCGACATTTCCCAAAGCGGCCACGAAAGCCGCGGGCTGCTGCATTGCGTGCTGCGCCTGCCGGGCAACGTGCAGGAGGTGCATGCGATCTGCGTGCACCTGGGGCTGCGGGAGGTGCATCGCCAACAGCAACTGCGATTGATTGCCCAGCGGATCGCCGAGATTCCGGCCGACGCGCCGGTGATTGTCGCCGGTGACTTCAATGACTGGCGCCAGCGGGCCGATCTTGCCCACTGCGGGCTGCGCGAAGTGTTTATCGAAACCCAGGGCAAGCCGGCCCGCACCTTCCCGGCGCGCCTGCCGTTGCTGCCCCTGGACCGCATCTACGTGCGCAACCTCAAGGTGCATCAGCCGCAAGTCCTGACCAGCCGTCCGTGGTCGCATTTGTCGGACCACGCGCCGTTGTCGGTGGAGATCGAGTTATGAACAGCGCGCCGCTGGAGAAGGTGGCGGTGGAACACGTCGCGACCGATCAACCGCCCGACGATGCGGCGGCCCGGGACCTGAATTACAGCTGGCAAAGCGGCAACCAGGTTGAGCTGCTGGAGAACGGCGAGGCCTATTTCCCCAAGGTGTTCGAGGCCATGCGCCAGGCCCAACGGGAGATCTTGCTGGAGACTTTTATTCTGTTTGAAGACAAGGTCGGCCATGAGCTTCAGCGCATTTTGATCGAGGCGGCGCAGCGCGGCGTAAAGGTGGTCGCCAGCCTCGACGGATTTGGTTGCGGCGAGCTGAGCCCGGGGTTTCTCGGTGAGCTGAGCCAGGCCGGCGTGACCGTGCAGATGTTCGACCCGGCGAGCAAAACCCTGGGTTTTCGCACCAACTGGTTTCGCCGCCTGCACCGCAAGATTGTGGTGGTGGATGCCAGCGTGGCGTTTATCGGCGGGATCAATTTTTCGGCCGATCACCTGGGAGATTTCGGCCCCGAAGCCAAGCAGGATTATGCCGTGCAGGTGCAAGGCCCGGCGGTGGCCGACCTGCATCATTTCGCCCTCGCACAAAGTGGCCGGCGCGTGCGCAAGCGGCGAGGCTGGCGGCGCGAACAACAGCCATCGCCCTGGGCGGCGGGCGAAGGTGATGGCCGGGTGCGGCTGATTTACCGCGACAACCTGCAACACCGTTCCGACATCGAAGAAGCCTACCTGCACGCCCTGCGCAAAGCCCAGCGGCGGGTGGTGATTGCCAACGCCTACTTCTTCCCCGGCTATCGCCTGCTGCGGGAGATTCGCAATGCAGCGCGGCGCGGTGTGCAGGTGCAACTGATCATGCAGGGCCAGCCGGATGTGCTGCTGGCCAAGCTCGCGGCGCGCATGCTCTATGACTATTTGCTCAAGGAAGGCGTGGTGATCCACGAATATTGCCAACGCCCGCTGCACGGCAAGGTTGCCTTGGTGGATGAAGAATGGAGCACCGTGGGTTCGAGCAATCTCGACCCGCTGAGCCTGGCGCTGAACCTTGAGGCCAATGTGCTGATCAGTGATCGCGGGTTCAATCAGCAGTTATTCGAACGCCTGGAATACCTCAGTCAAAACCACTGCAAGACCATGCCGGAAAACCGCACGCCCCGCGGCTGGTTCTGGCGGGTGACGGTGGGTTTTGTGGTGTTCCACGTGCTGCGGCATTTTCCCTCGTGGACCGGCTGGTTGCCGGCCCATAAACCGAGGTTGAAACCCTTCGTTCACCAGGAGCGCCCGGACCATGACCCAAGCCCGCACCGCTGAACAAAGGGCCCACCCCGGCTTTTTAAAGCGCTGGAAAAAGCCGCTGACGGTGGTGTTTTTCCTGGTGCTGATTGTGTTGTTCACCCTGCTCGCCCGGCGTATCGACTGGAGCGAAGTGTTCGACACCCTGGGCGACTTCAAGCTGCGCACCTTGCTCATTGCAGGCGCGCTGACCCTGTGCAGTTTCCTGGTGTACTCGTGCTTCGACCTGATCGGCCGCACCTACATCCGCCAACCCTTGCGCTGGAAGCAGATCTTGCCGGTGGGCATCATCAGCTATGCCTTCAACCTCAACCTGAGTGCCTGGGTCGGTGGCATTGCCATGCGCTACCGCCTGTATTCACGGCTGGGGGTCAGCAGCGGGAATATCGCGAAGATCCTCGGCTTGAGCCTGGCCACCAATTGGTTCGGCTACATGGCGATTGCCGGCGCGGTGTTCAGCAGCGGGCTGGTGACATTGCCGCCGGGGTGGAAGCTCAGCAGTGGCGCGCTGCAAGGGGTGGGCGTGCTGCTGGTACTGGCGAGCCTGGGTTATCTGCTGGCGTGTCGCCTGTCGAAAAAGCGCGCGTGGTCGGTGCGCGGGATCGAAATCAGCCTGCCTTCGTTGCGCATGGCCGTGCTGCAACTGGCACTCGGTGCGCTGAACTGGTCGCTGATGGCCGCAGTGATTTTTACCCTGCTGCCGAAGCAACTGGATTACCCGGTGGTGCTCGGGGTGTTGCTGATCAGCAGCATCGCCGGAGTGGTTACACACATCCCGGCGGGGCTTGGGGTGCTGGAGGCGGTGTTTATCGCCCTGCTGCAACACGAAGCCTCCCGCGGCAGTTTGCTCGCGGGATTGATCGCCTACCGCGCGATCTACTTCATCCTGCCGCTGCTGGTGGCCCTGGTGATGTACCTCGCGGTGGAAGCCAAGGCCAAGGCGTTGCGCGTGAAGAAGACGCCTACGACTGGATGATGCTCAAGCGCTCGCCCACCACCATCTCGGTAATCCAGTCCACCAGGATCGAGGTGTAGGCCTGCTGGGAGATCGGGTCACTCAGGGAGTGATCGGCACCATCGATGATCCGGTGGGTCAGCGAGTGCGTCTGCTGGCAGGCGGCGCGGTAACTCATGATGGTGGCGTGGGGCACGTGATCATCGGTTTCGGATTCAACGATCAGCACATCGCCGGTAAACGCTGCGCAGGCATGCAACGCGCGATTGGTTTCGGCGTGCACAAACGTCCCGCGATAATCCATCAGGTCGGCTTTATCAAGGTCGCGTTTGGGCTTGAGCCATTCCTGGTCGCGGTACAGTGCCGGCACCCGCAGCGCCAACCAGCGCACGGGCCTCAACGAGGTAAGGATGGCCGCCAGGTAACCGCCGTAGCTGGTACCGACCACGGCCACCGCCGAGGTGTCGATGGCCGGGTGTGACAGCAGGCGGTCGTAGGCGGCCAGCAGGTCGCGCAGGTTGTCTTCGCGGGTGACGCGGGACAGCGGAATACCGTTACCGGCATGGCCGCGCAGGTCGAAGGTCAGGCACACGCAGCCGAGCCCGGCGATCCCTTTGGCGCGTTCCAGATCACGTTCCTGGCTCCCGCCCCAGCCGTGCACAAACAACACCCCCGGCACTTTCGATTTGGGACTGAGGAAGGTCCCGCTCATCTGTTCGTCGTCGATATCAATGGCAATGGTTTCACTTCTAGCCGTCATAAGATTTGACCGTTACGTACTTGAGAAGAAAGTCGCTGTTTTCCGCCGGGCCCCGGTACACCTCGATCGCGTCAGCCGGCAGTGGCTGGTCGACGTAGGTCTCTACCGACGACACATGAATCGCCTTCAGCCCGGGATTGTTGACGAAGCTTTGCAGCGCCGCGACTTCCGCGCTGCTGGCCCCGCCCATGCGCCAGGATTGCTCCAGCACGCCGCTGCGGCGCTGGCCGTCGCTGTCCAGGCCCTGGGCGATGTCGTAATTGCGCCGCGAGGCATAGAACCCGGGGTAGGCCTCATCTGCCGCGTTATCGAAGGCTTGGGCCTGTTCGATCGCCAGGCGCACGTCATCGGGCAAGTCCAGCCTGAGCAGGTCTTCGTAGTAGCCCTGGACCACCAGCAGGTTAGAACCACCATAGACCTCTTCGCCCTGCCCGTCCCGGGTCAGGTATTGATCACCGCAGTAGCTGATGACGTGATCGCCGATAAAGCTCTGGCCGACACTGTGGGTGACCACATCGTGCAGGTCCTGCTCCAGCACCACGCCCTCGCCGAACAGTTGCGCCGCCTCGGGCCGCGCGAGAATGGCGTCGAATTCATCGAGGCTGCGGATCACTTCCTGTCCGCGACCGGCACACGCATGCACGGGCTTGAGGCGGATCGGCCCGGTGTACAGCAAATGGGTCGCCGCCGGCCGCGCGTCTTCCAGGGCGTGCACGCTCAAGCCATCCAGCACCACATTGCGGATGCGCTCGGCAAACAGCGGCGACCAGCCTTCAGGCGCCACCGCCTCTTTACTCAGCAAGCCGTGGCTGATGGCCTTGGTGCAAATGAAGTCGTGGTCGACATAACCGCCCCACAAGTCCTCGGGGCCTTTGACGCCCAACTGCCGCGCCTGGGCCGCGCCGACCAGGGTCTGGGTAGGTAACAGATAGAGATCGCGCCCACTGTGCAGCTCTGGGTTATAGCTGCCGCCGTATTTGAGCCCGAGGATGTGCGCCAGCCAGCGGGCCAGGGCGCGGTTGGTTTCGACTTCGTGCAACGGCGCGTCCGGTCGGATTGAATGCGCCACCACGATTTTCTTGCGATTTGTCGGGGTCATGCGTCCCCCTTGGCTGTGCTGCCATGTGTGTAGGGAAACGGTTGCAGGGATCAAGCCAAGGCGGCGCCTGGTTAAACCCGAGGGTAATCAAACGATTGAGGAAAAAGCGATGGCACTTGGCCTGTTTTATTCTGCACGAAGGGCTCCTGATGTCGCGGCGTTCTGCACGATTCAGCCCTGGGTCTTGGTCGGTGTCACACCAAAACGGCTTCGGTAGTCGCTTGGCGCCAGCCCGGTGATTTTCTTGAAGGTGGCGCGGAAGGCGCCCGGGTCCTGATAGCCCACGGTCCAGGCGATGTGATCAATGGTGCCGTTGGTGAACTCGAGCATCTGCCGTGCCTTGCCGACCCGCAGGTGCTGGCAGTATTCAGTGGGTTTCAAACCGGTGGCGGCGCGAAACCGCCGCAGGAAGGTGCGCTCCTCAAGTCCCGCCTCCTGAGCCATGGCCGCCAACGAAACATCCACCGCACCGCCGGCCTGCAGCCAATGTTGCACCTTGAGAATCGCAGCGTCGCCATGGGCGAGGATCGGCGCAAAGTTACTGCCGCACTCACTGGCGCTGTCGCTGTGCTCGATCACCAGGAAGCGCGCGGTGCTGGCGGCGATGCTCGGGCCGAGCAGGCGGTCAACCAGGCGCAGGCCGAGTTCGGACCAGGCCATCAGCCCGGCGGTGGTGATCAGGTCGCCGTCGTCGACAATGGGTTTGTCGGCTTCCAGGCGAATCGCCGGGTAACGGGCGGCGAAAGACTTGGCCGACGTCCAGTGCGTGGTGGCGCTGCGCCCGTCCAGCAGGCCACTTTCCGCCATCAGGATCGAGCCCACGCACACTCCGCCCAGAATGGTCCCGCTGCGGTGCTGCTGGCGTAGCCAATACAGCAATTCGGCGGAGGCCTGGCCTTCGGAAAACCCCGCGATCGAGGGCGGAATCAGCAAGGCCGTGAGCGCTTGGCCGCTGCCGGGCTGGCTGTCGAACACCCGGGTCGGCGCATGGCCTGCCTCGGCCTGCCAATGGCTGATGCGCAACGACGGCAATTGCGCGGACTGATGCTCGGCCGCGATCCGGTTGGCGACAGCGAACAGGTCGGTCAAGCCATGCACGGCGGCCATTTGCGCGCCGCTGTAGATCAGCACGCCAAGTTCGACGATCGCCATTGTCAGTTTTCCCTCTGTTATTGTCGGTGCGGCCAATCCCCAGGCGCCACGCCAGCCACGATACTGGACGCATCAACCATCACAAGGAAACCAAACATGGCCAAGCAAGCGCTCATCCTAATCGATATCCAGAACGACTACTTCCCCCAGGGCAAGTGGCCGCTTGACGGTGTGGACGCAGCAGCAGACAAGGCGCAGCAAGTGCTCCAGGCGTTCCGCCAGGCGGGCGATGCGGTGATTCATGTACGCCACGAATTCACCTCGGACGATGCGCCCTTCTTCACCCCGGGTTCGGAAGGTGCGCATTTGCACCCCAAGGTTCTGAACCAGGCGGACGAGCCGGTGGTGCTCAAGCATTTCGTCAATGCGTTCCGCGACACCAACCTGCGGGCGTTGCTGGAACAACGCAGCATCACCGAGTTGGTCGTGGTCGGCAGCATGAGCCACATGTGCATCGACGGCGTGGTGCGTGCAGCGGCGGACCTGGGCTACACAGTGACCGTGATCCACGATGCCTGCGCCACGCGGGACCTGGAATTCAACGGCACCACCATACCGGCAGCCCAGGTGCATGCTGCGTTCATGTCGTCGCTGGGGTTTGCTTATGCGAGCGTGGTGTCGGCTGAAGCGTATTTGAACGCACAGGGCTAAAACTGAAACCGTGCGGCCTCACTAGGAGGCCGCCGATCAAAGGGTTTCCTCGAAAATCGCTACCGCCCGGACAAAACCGGCAGAGGCGTGTTTGATCTTGTAGGGGAAACACGACACTTCAAAACCGTGGGCCGGCAAAGCGTCCAGGTTGGCCAGCTTTTCCATCTGCCCATAGCCGATATCCCGTCCCGCCTTGTGCCCTTCCCAGATGATCGAGCTGTCACCGCTGGCCGCAAACCGCGCCCGGGTATGGCTGAACGGTGCGTCCCAACTCCAGGCATCGGTGCCCACCACGCGCACCCCGCGCTCCAGCAAATACAAGGTGCCCTCGCGGCCGATCCCCACGCCTGCGTCCAGGTAGCCCGGCTGGCCGAACAAGGCTCCCGCACGGGTATTCACCAGCACGATGTCCAGCGGCTGCAACACATGGCCGATACGCTGCAACTCAGCCTCGATTTGTGCAGCGCTGACCACATGCCCGTCCGGCAGGTGGCGAAAATCGAGCTTCACGCCCGGGCGCAGGCACCAGTCCAGCGGGATTTCATCAATGCCATAGGCCGGCTTGCCGCCATCGGTGGTCGAGGCGTAATGCCACGGCGCATCCATGTGCGTGCCGCTGTGGGTGGTGATGTTCAGGCGCTCGGCTGCCCAGGCTTCCTGGCCGGGCATGTCGTCGATACACAGGCCCGGAAACATCGCGAGTAGCTCCTGGATACCGCCCTGGTGGTCGACGTACTCGATCTTCGGCAGCAGCGGTGGCGGGTCGGTGTAGGGGTTGTTTTCAAGGGTGACCGACAGGTCCACCAGACGACGTTTGCGTTCAGTCATGAAAGCGCCTCTTGAGTCAGTAAGGTGGAATCCACCAGGCGCTGGTCGATGGCGCCGAATACCGACTCTCCCTCGTTGTCCAGTGCCTCGATGCGAATGCGATCGCCAAACTGCATGAACCCGGTCAGCGGCTGCCCGTGGTCAATCATCTCGATGGCCCGGCGTTCCGAAATACACGCCGAACCCACCGCGCGGTCGACGTTGGACACGGTGCCGGAGCCGATGATGGTGCCGGCACGCAAGCGCCGGGTGCGTGCGGCGTGGGCGATCAGGTCAGCGAAGCTGAAGCTCATCTCGGCGCCATGGGGCGCGCCAAACCAGCCCTGGTTCCAGGTGACGCTCAGGGGCAGGCACACTCGCCCGTTGTGCCAGGCAGCGCCAAGCGCTTGCGGAGTGACGGCCACCGGCGAAAAACTCGACGAGGGCTTGGCCTGGAAAAACCCGAAGCCGGTGCTGACTTCATGCAGCAGGAAGCCCCGCAGGCTGACGTCGTTGACCAACAGCACCAGCCGCACGTACTGCAACGCCTCATCGGCGGGGCAGCCCATCGGCACCTCATCGACGATCACGGCGAATTCGCCCTCGAAATCGATTCCGTGATTCACGTCCGGCAAAGGCACATCGTCGCAAGGCCCGAGGAAGTCGTCGCTGGCGCCCTGGTACATCAACGGAATGCGCTCGTCGGCCATGGGCGGCAGGCTGAAGGCTTTTTGCAGCAGGTGCGCGTGGTTGAGAAACGCGGAACCGTCGCACCACTGATAAGCCCGGGGCAATGGCGCTGCGGCGTGTGTAGGGTCAAACGCAAACGAGTCGGGCGCTTGCCCCAGGTTAAGCAACTGGTAGTGCCGGCTCAGCACCGGTTCGGCCTCGGCCCAATTCTCCAGCGCCTGTTGCAAGGTCGCAAAGGGCGGAGCGATGACCGCGTGGCGCAGGTCCCGGGAGACCACCACCAGTTGGCCGTCGCGATGGCCGTTTTTCAACGTAGCGAGTTTCATCGAGCATTCCTCAGGGAATAAAACGGTTAATGCAGGACCATGTCGTCCGACACTTGAATCGGATCAAGCAGCCGCACGCCGGCCAGCCACGGTGCGATCAGCGAAAACAGGGCCGCCAGCAGCAATCCCCAGCCGACCATGGCCACCGCGCCTACACGCCCATCGGACACACCGGACAACGCCATGACCAATAACGGGCTGGCAAACTGGCCGCCGAAAAACCCGCGTTGAACAGGCCGGTACCTTTGCCGCGGTGTTCGAAGCTCAGGGTGGAAAGTGCCCAACTGAGGACCGTGGGCAACGCCAGCCCGCCGCCCAGGCCGTTGACCATCACGGCGATGACCGCCGTGCGGTAGTCGACGGCGTTGGCCAGCAGCAAAATGCCGATGCCGGACACCACAAACGCCAGCGCCAGCAGCAAGCCCGGGCCGAACCGGCTCAGGCGCCGGAAGCACAGGGCACCGACAAACACCGCCGAATGGCCCAGGCCGATGGCCATGCCAATGCGCTGCGGCGAATCAATGCCGATGTGTTCCAGCAGGAAACCGGTTTGTACCGGAACAATGAAAAAGCCCAGGGACGCCAGCACGGTCATGCCGCAAATCACCGACAGTGAGCGCCAGGGAAAACCTGTGCTCCGCGCCACCTCAACGGCCGCGCTGGCGCCCCGCAACGATTCGCGCAACGCCAGGTGCATCAACGGCGCAAGCAGCAGGCCCACGATGTACACCGCAAACGGCAGGCGCCAACCGTGCTCGCCGATGATTCCGCCCAGCATGAAAAACGCGGTGGCCGACAGTGAGGTGACGATGGTTTGCCACGAGAGCAATTGCACTCGGTCGCGGCCGTCGAAGTAGTCGCCGATCAGCGCGGTGCAGCAGGTCATGATCGCCGCCTCCGCCAGGCCCAGGCCGGCGCGGCTGAGCAGGATCGCGTCGAGGTTATCCAGCACCAGCGGCAGCGGCCCGCAGATGCCATACAGCAGCATCGCCAACACCAGCAGGCGCTTGCGCCCGATGCGGTCGGAGAGCCAGCCGGCGAACGGCGAAAACAACGCGATCATCAGCGCCGGCAACGTCAGCACGATGGGCACGATCAGCCCGACGTTGGCTGTGCCGGAAAAGTGTTCGGCGATGCGTGGCAACACCGGGGCAATCAACACCCCACCGAGAATCGGCAGGCAACTGCCGAGCAACAACAACGGGCCTGATCCGCGCGGGCGAGGCGCGGGGGCAGCTTGCGAGGACGGGTTCATGCGGGGTTTCCTATTGTTGTTATCGGGTGTTCAAAACGTGCATCAGGCAGCAGGAAATGCGCCAGGGCCGGCAGCAACACCAGTGCACCGAGCATGTTCAACAGGAACATGAAAGCCAGCAGAATGCCCATGTCTGCCTGGAACTTGATCGGTGAAAAACCCCAGGTGGCGACGCCGACTGCCAGGGTTACCCCCGTCAGCATCACCACTTTGCCAGTGAACAGCAGCGCCTGGTAATAGGCTTGGGACAGGCTGTCACCTGCCTTGCGCCGCGCCAGCAAAATGCTCATGACGTACAGCGCGTAGTCCACGCCGATGCCGACGCCCAAGGCGATCACCGGCAAGGTCGCAACCTTGACGCCGATGCCCAGCCACACCATCAGCACCTCGCACAGGATCGAGGTGAGCATCAGCGGCAGGATCACGCAGACCACCGCGGCAAGGGAGCGGAAGGTCAGCAGGCACAGCACGATCACCGCGCCGTAGACCCAGTACAACATGTCGTGATTGGCCTGCTTGACCACGATATTGGTCGCGGCTTCGATGCCCGCATTGCCGGCCGCCAGCAGGAACTTCACGTCGGCGGTGTCATTGGCCTGGGCGAAGGCCTCGACTTCATTCACCAGCCGCGTCAACGTCACGGCTTTGTGGTCACGCAAGTAGGCGTAGAGCGTGAGGGTGTTGCAACTCTGGTTGAACAGCTCACGCGGTGCCCGCCCGGTGATGGAGTTGAGCAACGCCTGGTTCCGGGTCAGGTCGTACCACTTCGGGTTGCCTTCGCTCATGCCCACCAACAGGCTGCGGTTGAGGCTGGCCAGCGACGCCGTGGACTCCACGCCCGGCAGTTGGCGCAAGCGCCACTCCAGGGCATCCACGCGCATCAAGGTGGTGTAGTCGGAGCAGGCGCCGTCAGGTGTACGCACGATCACCGCGAACACGTCGCTGCTGGCGCCGTAGTGGGCGACCATAAACCCGTTGTCGCGGTTATAGCGCGAGTCGGCCCGCAGCTCCGGGGCGCCGGCGTCGAGATCGCCGACTTGCAGCTGCTGGCTGACCCACCAGCCGCCGCCGGCCAGCAATGCGCTGATCATCAGCGTGCCGGTGGCCCAACGGCGCTGGGTAAACCGGTCGAGGAACGCCCACAACGGATGCTTGCGCCCGTGCCGGTCAGCCTCTTCACTGCGCAGGCTGCGCGCGGCGGCCCGTGCACTGACACCCCAGTAGCTGAGGAGAATCGGCAGCAGGATCAGGTTGGTGAACACCAGCACCGCGACACCCATGCTGGCGATCAATGCCAGGTCCTGGATGACCTTGATGTCGATCAGCATCAACACGCCAAACCCCACCGCGTCACACAGCAAGGCGGTAAGGCCGGCGAGAAACAACCGCCGAAAGGTGAAGCGCGCCGCCACTTGCCGGTGCATGCCGCGCCCGATGTCTTGCATGATGCCGTTCATTTTCTGTGCGCCATGGCTCATGCCGATGGCCAACACCAGGAACGGTACAAGCACCGAATAGGGGTCAAGTTCGAACCCCAGCAACGCCACCAGGCCCAGTTGCCAGACCACCGCAATCAACGAGCAGGCCATCACCAGCAAGGTGCTGCGCAGGCAGCGGGTGAATGCGTAGAGCATCAACGTGGCGATCAGAATCGCCGCCGCGAAAAACAGCAGCACCTGGCGCAACCCATCGATCAGGTCGCCCACCACCTTGATGAAACCGGTGATGTGAATCGTCAGGCCCTGAGCCTGGAACTCGCTGCGCAGTTGCTCCAGCTGTTGGGACAACGCGCTGTAGTCGAGGGCTTTACCGGTTTGCGCGTCGACGTCCATCAAGGGCACGAAGATCAGGCTGGAGCGGCCGTCCAGGGCGATGGTCTGGCCGATCTCACCGGAGCGCGTGGCATTGCGGCGCACCGTTTCCAGGCTGCTGGCCGAACCGTCGTAGTCATCGGGGATCACCCGGCCGCCTTCCACGCCCTCCTCGGTCACCGCCATCCAGCGCATGTTGGGGGTCCACAGGGATTTCATGAAAGGCCGGTCGACACCCGGCAGCAAAAATACTTTGTCGTTAAGACGGGCCAGCAATTCCAGGTAGTGCGCGTCGTAAATGGTGGTGCCGGGCGCCTCGACGGCGATGCGAACCGCGTTGCCCAACCCGGTGAGTTCCTTTTGGTTGGCCAGGTAATTGGCAATGTAGGGATGCCCCGTGGGGATCATTTTTTCAAAGCTGGCGTTGAGCCCAAGGCGGGTGCTGGCGGCGCCGAGGCCCAGGGTCAACAGCAGGCACAGCCACAGCACGAGGCTGCGATGGTTGAACAGCGCCCGCTCAATCAGCGAGCCGGAATGGCGGTCGAAGTCCTGGAGACTGTGCTCAGGGCCTCGCTGCAGGTCGAGCGGATTACGAAGATGCGTCATTGCCCGTTCACCTGTTCCAATCGTTTGATGCCGCGCGCGCCCACCACGACCCACTGGCCGTCGCCCGCCTGACTGAGGGAAGCCACCGCGCCAACGGCCGGCAGCCCTTGCTCGCGTAAAGCATCGCCCTCGGCGCTGAGTAAAAGGTGGCCACTCTGGTCAGCGAGCATCACACCGGCGCGGGTTGAACGCGCTGCGACCACGCTGCTGTTGAACGGGTTATTCACGGCCTGCCATTGCTGGCCCTGATCGCTACTGCGCCAGACGTTCCCGCGCAATCCCGCCACCAGGACCGAGCCATCGGCTGCCAGGTTCAGGGTAAAAAAGCTGCCGTCGTACGGGCTGGGCAACCGCGTGAAATGCGCGCCACCGTCTGCGGATGTCCACAACGCGCCCTGTTCTCCCGCGACGAAAATCCGTAGGCCTTGAACAGCGATCGCGTACAGGTGATTGCCCGCCGGGTTGTCCAGGCGGTCGACCCAGGACTGCCAGCTCACGCCACCGTCTTCGGTATGCAGGATCAGGCCGAAAGCACCCACCACAGTGCCTTGCCGTTCGTTGCTGAAATGCACGGCCAGCCAGGGTTTGTCGGCACCGTCTGCGACAAACCCCTGGGCCGCCTTGAGTTGCCGTGCGGAGGCGTCCGGGGCCGCACGCACGACATCGAGTACGCGTTGGGCGGCGGCGTTGCCGTCCAGTTGGAGCTGCCAGCTTTCGCCACCGTCGACGGTGTGCAGGACCACGCCGGCATGCCCCACTGCCCAGCCTTGCGCGGCCGTGGCAAAGCTGACCGAGGTCAGGCTTGCGCTGGTGGGCACCGGGGCCTGGCGCCAGTGTTGGCCGCCGTCGTCCGAAAGCACGATCAAGCCCTGCTCACCGACGGCCACCAGGCGTGCTCCTGCCTGGGCGATATCGATAAGCACTGCCTGGGTGGGCGCCGCCACCTGCAACGCCGGGCGCTGCAGGACATCACTGACGGGCGCCTCGGCAGCAGCGGCTGCCAGGCAAATGCCCAGCACGCCCAGCGCCAGCCATACGGGTTGCCCGCGCATCAACGCACACCATCGGCCGCCAGGCCGTCCGGGCTGAAATCACTGTCGGGGAACGGCGCGACCACATCGTTGTGCACGCGTTTTTCGGTGACCACGTTGTGGGCCATCCAGGCACCGGTCTGCAGGTCGTATTGGCCGTATAAACCGCGCACCAGCCCGGGCAATTGCGGCATCAGGTACGGCAATTGAAAGTAGGTGCGCCACAATTGGTGATTGGCGTCCCAGCTGTCGCCGAGTACGGCCATCCAGGTGTCTTCGTCTACGTAGAAGCGGCGCTTGGGCATGCTGTGGCGTTTGCCGGCGACCAGGTTGCCTTCAATCACCCACACGCGATGCAGTTCCCAGCGCATGTGGTCGGGGTTGAGGAAACGTTCGCCGAGGATCGCGTCGTCCTTGGCCGGTTGCAGGATCTTGTTGCTGTTGTAGGGAATCAGCATTTCCTGCTTGCCGACGATCTTCCAGTCATAGCGGTCGAGCGGTCCGGTGAATACCGAGACCTCGTCAAAGTTGGCCACACCGGAACTGGTGGGCGTGGGCGTGTCGTAAGACGACACCGGCAGTTTGCGCACACGGCGCTGGCCGGCCAGGTAGACCCAGGATTGCGGGCCGCCGTTGGCGTAATCCAGCGGCTCACGGCCCAGCAAGGCTTCACCGGCCCGTTGCGGCGGGCCGAGGTTGACCAGGCGGGTCATCCAGTACACCCCTTTGTATTCGGGTTTACCGTCCTGGAAGTAATACGGCATCTCGCGCTGCGCCTGTACCGTGGCTGACAGAATGCGCTGGCCGCTGGCGGTGATCACGTACACGTTGTAGTCGTTCTTCCAGGCCACGCCGCGCCAGCTCAGGTGATGGTTCCAGATCACTTCGGCGCCGGTGGTCGGGACAGGGAACGGAATGCCGCCACTGGCGCCTTCCAGGGTGTTGCCCTCATGAGTGAGGTGCGCGGCCGTGGCGTTTTTCAGGGTGTTGTCGTAGACCCATTGCGGCGCGGCGGCGGTGCGCCGGCTCGGGTACACGTCGATGCGGTAGGTCGGGTATTTGGCGAACAGCGCTTTTTGCCCGTCGCTGAGTTTGTCGGCGTACTGCGCGACGTTTTGCGGGGTGACCGAGTACAGCGGTTTGTCACTGGCAAAGTAGTCCGGCAGGCGCGGGCCCGGGTTGACGCCAGCCGGCACCTGGGTAAAACCCTTGTCCCACGCGGGAATACTGCCATCGGCATTGCCGGCGCGCTCGGCACCCAACGGGGTGAGCGTGGACTTGAGTTGCTGGGCCTGGGCGTCGGTTGCAGCCCAGCCTGAGGGCGCGACGGCCACCAACAGACCCGCGAGCATCAACGGTTGGAGTTTCATGAAACACACCTCTGTTTATTGTTGTTATGCAGCCACGGTCAAAATGATCGCTGGACGGTAAAGGCGATAAAGTCGCGGTCCTTGAGCGGTTGCCCATAGGTGTTGGCGTTACGGCTATCGAGGAAGTTGTCGCTGCCGCCGATGTAGTGCGTGTAGTTGAGGCCGGCCTTCCAGGTTTGCAGGTACTCAAGCTGCAGGCCGATGCTCACATCACCGCCTTTGTCGCCCACGCCGTTGTTGAATTTGCTGATCACCGACGAGCGCCCTTTCGGGTTGTAGCCCAGGCCGAGCGGCACACTCAGGTCGACGCCGGGGTACACCTGGAAGAAGTTGGGGGTGAAGCTCATGCGCACGCCCCAGGCATCGCGCTCGCTGTTGGGGTCGAGCGCGGCAGCGTTTTTGGTGATGCTGGTGCGCCGGTGCCAGGCCACTTCACCCGCCAGGCTGGCGGAGTCCCAAATGCCGTTGCTGTTGAACGAGTAGAGGCTGGAGAGCTGGGCGTGCAGCGAGTTGCCCACGGCATACAGGGCATGGCTGTCGTTGTCTCCCAAGCCCGTCGGGTTGGCCTGGGACACGCTCACCAGCGGCGTATTGCGCCGTACCGAGACTTCACCGGCAACGTTGGCATCGCCCACCGAGGTGCTGAAGCTGGCGCCAAAAGCGCGAATCCCTTCGGCGTACACCAGTTGGTATTCGCCCAGTTGACCGGTCAACGGGTTGGGCCCGCCGGGATTGGCGCGGGTGTAAACCATCGGGTCTTTGGCGTGGTAGCGGATTGCATAGAGGCCAAAATCGGTGTTCCAGTCTTCAGGCGAAAACCGCAGCGACAGACCGTACTGGCCCTTGTCATCGGCCTTGATGTCCTTGCCGTGGAAGAACGCCAACGGTTGTTGGTTGGGGCCGATCGGGCCACCCACAATCAAGCGCTCACCGCCCTCGCCCACCACATCCGAGGTGGAAAAATAACTGCCCACGGCGGGGATGCGGTTCTCTTCCCACGCAAACTGGTAGTACGCCGCCACCGAGACATTCGGCCGCAACTGGACCTGCCCGGAGAATTGGTTGACCGGGCGAATCAATTCCTTGAACGGCGTATTGGGTACAGAGGTGGCCTTGATGATGTCCACCGGTGCTTGCCCGCCCGCAATGCCGTTGGCCCCGAAGAACAGGCTTTCGCCCCACAGCACGGTGTGCCGGCCCAGGCGGAAACTGGTGGGCAGTTCGCCGAGGTTGCCCTTGCCGAAGACAAACGCATCGAGGATCTCGGCGTCGCTGCCGTGCAGCTTGCGGGTGTCGTCCGTGAAGTGGTCGTAGCTGACTGAGCGCTGATTGGCGGTGGCCGGGGAATCGTTGTCGTTGCTGCCTTCATACACGCTGTCATACCAGCCGGCCGCACTGACGCGGGCGCCGAAGTTGTTATAGCGCGCATCAAATTCGGACAGGATATTCAGCCGGTTGGAGATCAGGCCTTTGTTGAAGTTACGGTCGCTGTCGTCCTGGTTGACCGTGCTGACAAGCTTGCTGTCCCGGTCTTTGACGCGCCAGGCAGCGTTGTACTTGAGGGTGTTGTCCCAACGCAGACGCACGTCTGAATCGCCGGTGTCGATTTCAAATGCACCCGCGTGATGGACCCAGCCCACTGCGGCAAGCGCCGCGGCGAGAGTGGCCCAATGGCAAGGCGGCCGGACGCTGCTCATACGTTCCCGTTTCATCAATACCAACCTCTGACTTGTTATTTTTGTCTTGAAAGGTCTTTTGAGAACCGGCGCTCCTGCCGCTTCTGGAATCGATAATAGGGAGGGCCAAACAATCCGAACAATCGATTATCGGGATGCCATCCATCCAAAAAAAGTGATACAACGCGCCATGCTCATCTGGAGGCACGACCATGCGTTTTCATCACCTGGATTTGAATTTGCTGGTGGTCCTCGACACCCTGCTCACCGAACAGAACATCACGCGCGCCGCGCAGCGCCTGAACGTCAGCCAGTCGGCGGCCAGCGGCTTGCTGGCGCGGTTGCGCGATTATTTTGATGATGAGTTGCTGGTGCAGGTGGGGCGCAAGATGTTGCCGACGCCACTCGCCCAAGGCCTGGCCGAGCCGGTGCGTCGGGTGCTGCTGGATATTCAATCGACGATCGTCAACAAACCCGAGTTTGACCCGCTGACCTGCAAGCGCCACTTCAAGCTGATCGCCACCGATTTTGTGACCACGGTCATTCTCGGCCCGCTGACCCAACGCCTGCAGCAACGGGCGCCGCACATCACGCTCGATATCCAGCACGCCTCCGATCACTACAACCAGATGCTGACCCAGGGCGAAGTGGACTTTGTGATCATGCCCGATCAGTACCTGTCGGACCTGCATGCCAAGGAGCTGTTGTTCGAGGATGACTACCAGTGCGTGGTCTGGTCGCAGAACAGCCTGGTGGGCGATCACCTCAGCCTGGAGGAGTACCTGAGCCTGGGGCACATTGCGGTCAACTTCGGCAGTGCCCGCGAACCCAGCTTCAGTGAAAAAATCCTTCAGGGGTATGGCCAGGCGCGCCGGGTCGAGTTGACCACCAGCAGCTTCAACACGGTGCCGCATCTGCTGGTGGGCACCCAACGGGTCGCGGTGATCCCGCGAAGCCTGGCGACCCTGTATGGCGATTTTTTGTCATTGCGCGCGCTGGCGCCGCCCTTTGAACTGCCGTTGCTGCGCGAATTCACCTTGTGGAACAAAGTGCTCGACAGTGACCCGGCGCACCGCTGGATGCGCCACTTGCTTCAGGAAGTGGCGGCGGAATACAGCGAGCGGGTGGCGGGGTTGTTCAACGGGTCGCGATGATGAACAGCCGAGGGAACGGCAGCAGGACGGTGCCATCGGCCAGCGCCGGATAGGCCTGGGTGATCCGCGCCAGGTACTCATCGAGGAAGGCGCTCTTCTCTGAGTCAGTCAGGGGCGCCAGGAACGGACGCAATGCCGACCCCTTGAACCACTCCACCACTGCGGTAGAGCCTGCCAGTGGATGGTGGTACGTGGTGCGCCATACATCCACGGTGGAGCAGTGTTTGCTCAGCAGCTCAAAGTAGTAGCTCGCGGTATGGCGTTCGTTGTGTTTCACCGCGCCGATTTTTGCGGCCCACGGGCCGTCGGCCGCGATTTCCCGCGCCAGCTTGTGGGCCGGCTCATCAAGGTTGTCGGGCGTCTGCACGGCCAGGGTGCCGCCTTCGGTCAGTTGATTGACCAAGTGCGGATACAACGCGGCGTGGTCAGGCAGCCATTGCAACGATGCATTGGCGAGGATGACGTCGAATTTCTGCGCCGGGTTCCAGGCGCCGATGTCAGCCAATTCGAAGTTCAACGTGGGCAGGCGCTTGCGGGCATCGACCAGCATGTCATCGGAACTGTCCATGCCGGTGACCAATGCCTTCGGAAAACGCTCGGCCAGCACCTCGGTGGAATTGCCCGGGCCGCATCCCAGGTCGACGGCAGTGCGCACGTCGCCCTCAGGGATAGCCGCCACCAGATCCCGGACGGGACGGGTGCGCTGTTGTTCGAACATCGAGTATTGCTTGGCTGACCAGGTCATTGCGGCATTCCTTCTTCTGTGAGGAGTGACGACAGCCTAAATCTTGTGATCCATGAGAACAAATGCCAGGATTGATCATCTCCCATACCTCAAAAGTATTCCTATGCTGGAACTCAGGCAGCTCAAGGCCTTCGTCGCGATTGCCGAAGAAGGCTACATCACCCGCGCGGCAGAACGACTGGGCATGCAGCAGCCGCCCCTGACGCGCCTGTTGCAAAGCCTGGAAGCCGAATTGGGCGTGGTGCTGATGGAGCGCCTGCCACGGGGCGTGCGCCCGACCACGGCGGGTTTGGCCTTGCTGGAGGAAGCTCGACATATTCTGGCCAGCGTCGACGGCGTGGCCGACATTGTGCGCCGCGCCGCCCGGGGTGAACGCGGGCGGCTGGCCATTGGTTTTACCAGCTCTGCCGCCTTGCATCCGTTTGTACCCAGCGTGTTGCGCCTGTTTCGGGAAACCTTTGTCGGCGTTTCCGTGGTCCTGGAAGAAGCCGGTACCGGCGAGCTATTGGACGCGTTGCTGCATGAAAAACTCGATGCGGCGTTCATCCGCTCGCCGCTGAGCGGGACACAAGCGTTGCAGGATGAGCCGATTCTGGTGGAGCCGATGTTGCTGGCGCTGCCCACTGATCATCCGTTGGCGACCGCCCCGTCGACCCCGCTGCCGTTGGCGGCATTGGCGACGGAGGCATTTGTACTGTATCGGCGTCGGGTGGGATTGGGGTTGTATGACGCGATTCTGGTGGCGTGCCGTGAGGCGGGGTTCAGCCCGCAGGTGGTGCAGGAGGCGCCGCGCATGACGGCGACGTTGAGCCTGGTAGCTGCGGGGCTTGGGGTTTCGATTGTGCCCGCCTCCATGCAGCGCTTGCGGGGTGACGGGATTGTGTATCGCGAGCTTTCGGAATGCCGGAGCCTGGTGGCGCCGTTGCACCTGGCGACCCGGGTGGGTGATACGTCGTCGGTACTGGAAAGGTTTCGGGAGCTGGTGGTGAACGCCGCGTCTACCGACGTATAGCAGGTCGGCGGGCACGAAACGAAAAACCCCCGAGGCCAAGGCCATCGGGGGTTTTCAGGTGTTACGCGACAGTTCGGGTCTCAAGCGACCTCAGAACGGAATATCGTCATCAAAGCTGTCGAAGTCGGCTGCCGGCTGAGGCGCTGCCTGCTGTGGCGCTGGACGCGACTCACGCTGTGGCTGCTGGGTTGGCTGCGGACGCGACTGCTGCTGTGGACGCGGTGCCGAGTTGGACATGCCACCCTGGCCCTGTTGGTCGCCCTGTGGACGGCCGCCCAGCAGTTGCATGGTGCCTTGCATGTCGACCACGATTTCAGTGGTGTAACGCTTGATGCCGTCTTTTTCCCACTCGCGGGTCTGCAGTTTGCCTTCGATATAGACCTGCGAACCTTTGCGCAGGTATTCACCGGCGATCTCAGCAACCTTGCCGAACATCGACACACGGTGCCATTCGGTTTTCTCGACCTTCTGGCCGGTTTGCTTGTCGGTCCACTGCTCGCTGGTCGCCAGACTCAGGTTGGTCACGGCGTTACCGTTCGGCAGGTAGCGAACTTCGGGATCCTGGCCGCATGTACCGACCAATATGACTTTGTTAACCCCACGGGCCATAACGTTCTCCTAGGCTGGGCGCGCTGTCGGCACTGGGTTGACCAGTTGCTCGAGCGTCGCGCGATCCAATAATTCGGTGTCCAATTTGATGTAAATGGCCGCCTCTTCAGCAACCACGACTGCATCTGTTACCCCAACGACGGCCTTCAGGCGCTCTACCAGACCGGCTTCACGAATCGCTTCGGGCGATAACGGCAGACGCAGGCTTGTGACGTATGGGGGTTCGCGCATGGTAACAGCAAAGGCCAGCCAAAGTGCAGCCAGCCCGGCGCATCCAAGGAACACAACCGACAAACCGCCATGCTGGAACATCCAGCCGCCCATGATCCCGCCCAGTGCAGAACCGAGGAACTGGCTGGTGGAATACACGCCCATCGCCGTGCCTTTGCCGCCGGCCGGTGAAACCTTGCTGATCAGCGAAGGCAATGAAGCCTCCAGCAGGTTGAACGCGGTGAAGAACACCACCGTGCCGATCACCAGCGCCCGCAGGCTGTCGCCGAACTGCCAGAAGAATAGCTCAGTGAGCATCAATGTCGCGACGGCGCCCAGCAGAACTCGTTTCATTTTGCGTTTCTTCTCGCCGTAGATGATGAACGGGATCATGGCGAAGAATGAAATCAGCAGCGCAGTCAGGTAGACCCACCAGTGCTGCTCCTTGGGCAGCCCGGCTTTTTGCACCAGGGCCAGGGGCAAGGCGACGAAGCTGCACATCAGCATCGCGTGTAATACGAAGATACCCAAATCCAGGCGGAGCAGGTCCGGGTGCTTGAGCGTGGGCAGCAGCGCCTGTTTCGCCACGCCGGATTCACGGTGCTGCAACGGCCCGGTGGAACGCGGCACCATGAAGGCGACGATCACGATGCCGAACAACGCCATGCCACCGGTGGCCAGGAACAGGCCGTGCAAGCCGAACGCGCGGGTCAGCAGCGGGCCAACCACCATCGCCACGGCGAACGAAAGACCGATGGTCATGCCGATCATGGCCATGGCCTTGGTGCGGTGTTGTTCGCGGGTCAGGTCGGAAAGCAGCGCCATGACGGCGGCGGAAATCGCCCCCGCGCCTTGCAGGACACGCCCGGCGATCACGCCCCAGATCGAGTCGGCATTGGCGGCGAGCACGCTGCCCAGGGCGAAGACGATCAGCCCCAGGTAGATCACCGGCCGGCGGCCGATGCGGTCGGAAATGATCCCGAACGGAATCTGAAACAGCGCCTGGGTCAGGCCATAGGCGCCAATCGCCAGGCCGATCAGGGCCGGGGTCGCTCCTGCGAGATCCATTCCATAGGTCGCCAGCACCGGCAACACCATAAACATGCCAAGCATACGGAAGGCGAACACCAGGGCCAGACCGCTTGCTGCGCGGGTCTCGCTGCCACTCATGCGTTCGCTGTGGGGATCGTGCATGGAAAAACCTCGTGTGAACCGGCGGCGATTCTACCAGTCCCATCGATTGAGAGGGTATATGCGGCGCTTTGCCGCGCAGCTTTCATGTAAGGCTGCACCCGGCACTTTGACAGTGTATATTCATCCAGTCTTTAGCCGTATACTCCTGCATTATTTACGCCCGCCGTGCGAGGCCATCTTGGACAAGATCCTGATTCGTGGGGCTCGAACCCACAACCTGAAGAACATCGACCTGACCCTGCCACGGGACAAACTGATCGTCATCACCGGCTTGTCCGGGTCCGGCAAGTCGTCCCTGGCGTTTGACACGCTGTACGCCGAAGGCCAGCGCCGCTACGTGGAATCCCTGTCGGCCTATGCCCGCCAGTTCCTGTCGATGATGGAAAAGCCCGACGTCGACACCATTGAAGGCCTGTCGCCAGCGATCTCCATCGAACAGAAATCGACGTCCCACAACCCGCGCTCTACCGTGGGCACCATCACCGAGATCTACGACTACCTGCGCCTGCTGTATGCCCGCGTGGGTATTCCCCGCTGCCCGGACCACGACATTCCCCTGGAAGCCCAGACCGTCAGCCAGATGGTCGACCTGGTGCTGGCCCAGCCGGAAGGCGCCAAGCTGATGCTGCTGGCACCGGTAATTCGCGAGCGCAAGGGTGAACACCTTTCCGTCTTTGAAGAGCTGCGTGCGCAAGGTTTCGTGCGGGCCCGGATCAACGGCAAGCTCTACGAGCTGGACGAAGCGCCGAAGCTGGACAAACAGAAGAAGCACTCGATTGATGTGGTGGTCGACCGGTTCAAGGTGCGTGCCGACTTGCAGCAGCGCCTGGCGGAATCGTTCGAGACCGCGTTGAAGCTGGCCGACGGCATTGCCCTGGTGGCGCCGATGGACGACGAACCCGGCGAAGAAATCATCTTCTCCGCGCGCTTCGCCTGCCCGATCTGCGGCCACGCCATCAGCGAGCTGGAACCGAAACTGTTTTCCTTCAACAACCCGGCCGGCGCCTGCCCGACCTGCGATGGCCTGGGGGTCAAGCAATTCTTCGACATCAAGCGCCTGGTCAACGGTGACCTCACGCTGGCGGAAGGCGCGATACGCGGCTGGGACAGGCGTAACGTCTATTACTTCCAGATGCTGGGTTCGCTGGCGTCGCACTACAAATTCAGCCTCGAAGTGCCCTTCAACGAGCTGACGGCCGAACACCAGAAATTCATCCTGCATGGCAGCGGTTCGCAGAACGTCGACTTCAAGTACCTGAACGACCGTGGCGATATCGTCAAACGCTCCCACCCGTTCGAAGGCATCGTGCCGAACCTGGAGCGCCGTTACCGCGAGACCGAGTCGGCCAGCGTGCGCGAGGAACTGGCCAAGTTCCTGAGCACCCAGCCGTGCCCGGATTGCCGTGGCACCCGCCTGCGCCGTGAAGCGCGGCATGTATGGGTCGGTGAGAAAACCCTGCCGGCGGTGACCAACCTGCCGATTGGCGATGCCTGCGAATACTTCGGCACGCTGAAGTTGACCGGCCGCCGCGGTGAGATTGCCGACAAGATCCTCAAGGAGATCCGCGAACGGCTGCAGTTCCTGGTTAACGTAGGCCTGGACTATCTGTCGCTGGACCGCAGCGCCGACACGCTTTCCGGTGGTGAAGCACAGCGGATTCGCCTGGCCAGCCAGATTGGCGCCGGCCTGGTAGGCGTGCTGTACATTCTTGATGAGCCGTCAATTGGCCTGCATCAACGGGACAACGATCGTCTGCTGGGTACTCTGAAGCACCTGCGGGACATCGGTAACACGGTGATCGTCGTCGAGCACGATGAAGATGCCATTCGTCTTGCGGACTACGTGGTAGATATCGGCCCGGGTGCCGGTGTGCACGGTGGGCATATTGTTGCCGAGGGCACGCCTGCCGAAGTGATGGCGCATCCTGATTCGTTGACCGGTAAATACCTGTCTGGCCGCGTGAAGATCGCCGTGCCGGCCAAACGTACGCCGCGCAACAAGAAGATGGCACTGCACCTCAAGGGCGCGCGTGGCAACAACTTGCGCAATGTTGATCTGGAAATTCCGCTGGGTCTGCTGACCTGTGTGACCGGTGTATCCGGTTCGGGCAAGTCGACACTGATCAACAACACGCTGTTTCCATTGAGCGCCACAGCGCTGAACGGTGCGACCACCCTGGAAGCCGCCGCTCACGACAGCATCAAAGGCCTTGAGCATCTGGACAAGGTGGTCGATATCGACCAAAGCCCGATTGGGCGTACGCCGCGCTCCAACCCGGCGACCTACACCGGGCTGTTCACGCCGATTCGCGAGCTGTTCGCCGGTGTGCCGGAGTCGCGCTCCCGTGGCTACGGGCCTGGGCGGTTCTCGTTCAACGTCAAGGGCGGGCGCTGCGAGGCGTGCCAGGGCGATGGCTTGATCAAGGTGGAGATGCACTTCCTGCCGGACATCTACGTGCCCTGCGACGTGTGCAAGAGCAAGCGCTACAACCGCGAAACCCTGGAGATCAAGTACAAGGGCAAAAGCATCCACGAAACCCTCGAGATGACGATCGAGGAAGCCCGGGTGTTCTTTGATGCGGTACCGGCTCTGGCGCGCAAGCTGCAGACACTGATGGATGTCGGCCTGTCGTACATCAAGCTGGGTCAGTCGGCGACCACGTTGTCGGGTGGCGAGGCGCAGCGGGTCAAGCTGTCTCGCGAGCTGTCCAAGCGTGATACCGGCAAAACCCTGTATATCCTCGATGAGCCGACCACGGGCCTGCACTTTGCCGATATTCAGCAACTGCTGGACGTGCTGCACCGTTTGCGCGACCACGGCAACACGGTGGTGGTGATCGAGCACAACCTGGACGTGATCAAGACCGCCGACTGGCTGGTGGACCTTGGGCCGGAAGGCGGCTCCAAAGGTGGGCAAATCATTGCGGTCGGCACACCGGAGCAAGTGTCTGAGATGAAGCAATCTCACACCGGCTTCTACCTCAAGCCTCTGTTGGCCCGCGACAAGGACTGATTATTCAGGCCCACGAAAAAGCCCCTGTCACCGTGTAAGTGACAGGGGCTTTTTTGTAGCCGGGAGAATCAGAACTGCGATTGCAGGTAGTTCTCCAGGCCAATCAACTTGATCAGGCCCAACTGCTTTTCCAGCCAGTAAGTGTGATCTTCTTCGGTGTCATTCAACTGCACCCGCAGGATTTCCCGCGTGACGTAGTCGTTGTGCTGCTCGCAGAGCTCAATGCCCTTGCAGAGCGCGGCACGGACCTTGTACTCAAGGCGCAAGTCGCTGGCGAGCATCTCAGGCACCGTGGTGCCGGTGTCCAGGTCGTCGGGACGCATACGTGGCGTGCCTTCGAGCATCAGGATACGGCGCATCAGTGCGTCGGCGTGCTGTGCCTCTTCTTCCATTTCATGGTTGATACGCTCGTAGAGCTCAGTAAAGCCCCAGTCTTCGTACATCCGCGAGTGAATGAAATATTGGTCACGAGCAGCCAGTTCGCCCGTCAGCAACGTGTTGAGGTAATCGATTACGTCGGGGTGACCTTGCATCGCCCTACATCTCCCTGCTTGAAAGTCTGTAGTTTGAACCATGATGACCCGGAGGTCACGGGACCAACGGCAGAAAAGTGAAGATTTCCGGTGAAAAGTAGCTGAAATAACGCAAAAACCGCCCAAATGAGGGCGGTTCTGCTTATCGTTTAGAGTTAGTTAAGCGATACACCCAGTGCAGATGCGATCCCTTCTCCATAAGCAGGATCTGCCTTGAAGAAGTACTGCAACTGGCGCTGAACCACGTCGCTGGAAACACCCGCCATGGCGCCGGCGATGTTGTTGATCAGCAGGGCTTTCTGCTCATCGTTCATCAGGCGGAACAGCGCACCCGCGTGGCTGTAGTAGTCGGTGTCTTCGCGGTGATCGTAACGGTCTGCCGCGCCGTTCAGGGCCAACGCCGGCTCGGCATACTGCGGAGCCTGCTTCGGTGCATCGGCGTAGCTGTTTGGCTCGTAGTTGGGAGCCGCGCCGCCATTGCTGCCAAATGCCATCGAACCATCGCGCTGGTAGCTGTTAACCGGGCTGCGTGGCGCGTTCACCGGCAGGTGCTGGTGGTTGGTGCCTACACGGTAGCGGTGGGCATCCGCGTAAGCGAACACACGACCTTGCAGCATACGGTCTGGCGACAAGCCAACACCTGGGACCATGTTGCTTGGACCGAACGCAGCTTGCTCAACTTCAGCAAAGTAGTTCTGCGGGTTGCGGTTCAGTTCCAGTTCACCGACTTCGATCAGCGGGAACTCTTTCTGCGACCAGGTTTTGGTCACGTCGAACGGGTTTTCGTAGTGAGCGTTGGCCTGGGCTTCAGTCATGATCTGGATGCACACGCGCCATTTCGGGAAATCACCGCGTTCGATTGCCCCAAACAGGTCACGTTGGGCGTAATCAGGGTCGGTACCCGCCAGGCGTGCGGCGTCAGCAGGCGCCAGATTTTTGATGCCTTGCTTGGTCTTGTAGTGCCACTTCACCCAGTGACGCTCACCGCGGGCGTTGATCAGGCTGTAGGTGTGGCTGCCAAAGCCGTGCATGTGACGGTAGCCGTCGGGGATGCCACGGTCCGAAAACAGGATAGTGACCTGATGCAGCGCCTCAGGGGAATGCGACCAGAAGTCCCACATCATCTGTGCACTTTTCAGGTTGCTTTGCGGCAGGCGCTTTTGGGTGTGGATGAAGTCCGGGAATTTAAGTGGATCACGGATGAAGAACACCGGGGTGTTGTTGCCCACGATGTCCCAGTTGCCTTCTTCGGTGTAAAACTTCAAGGCGAAACCACGCGGGTCGCGCTCGGTATCAGCCGAGCCGCGCTCGCCACCTACGGTAGAGAAACGCAGGAACGTCGGCGTTTGTTTGCCCACGGCCTCAAACAGCTTGGCACTGGTGTACTGAGTAATGTCTTGGGTGACGGTGAAAGTACCGTAAGCACCCGAACCTTTTGCGTGGACACGACGCTCAGGGATGTTTTCACGGTTGAAGTGGGCGAGCTTCTCGATCAGGTGAAAATCGTCGAGCAGCAATGGACCGCGCGGGCCGGCGGAGCGGGAGTTCTGGTTATCGGCAACGGGAGCACCGCTGGCGGTAGTAAGGGTTTTATTCTGGCTCATGCTCAATCTTCCTCAGGTCAGACTCGAAACTGCCGGCTAATCGGCTTGGAGGGAGTATTGACCAGGAAGGTGACACCTTCAAATTCATTAAATCATGAGCTTCGATAGAATTTAACTAACGAACTATCCAAGCGGATAGCTAAAAGCGACTTAATGAGTCGAATGCGCTGTTGCTGAGGTGCTTCCAGTTTTACAGCGCGCACAAAAAACCGGGCACTGGGCCCGGTTCTTCGTTACAGACTGACGTCTTACTCAGCGGATACAGCTTCACCGCCAACTGGACGATCGATCAGCTCAACGTACGCCATAGGCGCGTTGTCACCAGCGCGGAAACCGCACTTGAGGATGCGCAGGTAGCCACCCTCACGGGTAGCGTAACGCTTGCCCAGGTCGTTGAAGAGCTTACCAACGATAGCTTTCGAACGAGTACGGTCGAAAGCCAGACGGCGGTTAGCCAGGCTGTCTGTCTTGGCCAAAGTAATCAGCGGCTCAGCAACGCGACGCAGTTCTTTAGCTTTCGGCAGTGTAGTTTTGATCAGCTCGTGCTCGAACAGCGACACCGCCATGTTCTGGAACATAGCCTTACGGTGCGAGCTGGTACGGCTCAGGTGACGACCACTTTTACGATGACGCATGGTTCATTCCTTACCAAACTCACGTTCGGTGATTACGACGATCAGGCAGTCGCCTTGTCGTCCTTCTTAAGACTTGCAGGCGGCCAGTTGTCGAGGCGCATGCCGAGGGACAGACCGCGGGAGGCCAGAACGTCCTTGATTTCAGTCAAGGATTTCTTGCCCAGGTTCGGAGTCTTCAACAGTTCTACTTCGGTGCGCTGAATCAGATCGCCGATGTAGTAAATGTTTTCCGCCTTAAGGCAGTTAGCCGAACGTACAGTCAGTTCCAGATCGTCAACCGGGCGAAGCAGGATCGGATCGATCTCGTCTTCCTGCTCGATTACCACTGGTTCGCTGTCACCCTTGAGGTCGACGAACGCAGCCAACTGCTGTTGCAGAATGGTTGCAGCGCGGCGGATAGCCTCTTCAGGATCCAGAGTACCGTTGGTTTCCAGATCAATAACCAGCTTGTCCAGGTTAGTACGCTGTTCGACACGGGCGTTTTCCACCACGTATGCGATACGGCGAACCGGGCTGAACGAAGAGTCAAGCTGCAAGCGACCAATGCTGCGGCTTTCGTCTTCATCGCTCTGACGCGAGTCGGCCGGTTCATAACCACGACCACGAGCTACGGTGAGCTTCATGTTCAGGGCGCCGTTAGACGCCAGGTTAGCGATTACGTGATCGGGATTAACGATCTCGACATCATGATCCAGCTGAATATCGGCAGCGGTAACCACCCCCGAACCCTTCTTCGACAAGGTCAGCGTAACTTCGTCACGGCCGTGCAGCTTGATAGCCAGACCTTTAAGGTTCAACAGGATTTCAATTACGTCTTCCTGTACACCTTCGATGGCGCTGTACTCGTGGAGCACACCGTCAATCTCGGCCTCGACTACTGCA